>PCBI01000007.1 GCA_002730875.1 Spirochaetaceae bacterium
GTTCGGGGCTTCGGGATCAGCCACCGGACCCGCTCGGAACTCTCCAGAATAAGCTCTCTCCCGACCCTGTATTCCCGCAAACGCTCCCGTCCATGCTGATCGGTTTCCTTCGAAAAGCAATTCAAAATCTTGGATACGGGCGCATAGGATAGCCGGTCCGATGGCCCTTCACGAAAGGGGACATACTGGCCGTTCCGGACGGTCGTCGTTAGAAGGGTGAGGATGTCTCCTTCTCCCATCAGGATCCGGCCTGGCACTGTGAACTCCACTTCTCCAGTCTCCAGGGGCATCATTGTTCGCTCGGTTCCCTCGCTCTTCATATCCATTGTCCTGTAGGCGACCTTGATGGGATTGAACACCCTGATGGCTGCGTTGACCAAACCGGTTTTCCGCTCCGCCAGGGTTATATGCTGAAATCCAAAGCCGGTCCAGTTCAGGGGTGCGCCATCGATGTAGAGTTCATCTACGCCAATCAGAACCCCGTCAATCGGTAGATCCAGGCGTTCCGAGTTTTCGATGGGCAATTCTTGGAGAGTCATTCTTTCGACCAGGTCCACGTCATAGGCGGCGACAACTGCATGCCAGTCCTCCAGATACTCCTCCACCTGGATCCGCTCGGACTCTATACGCTTGATTGAGAGCGGTCTGCCTTCTCCTTCGCCCAGCCATTCCGTAGACTGCACTCCGGACACCGGTGCAAAACGGGGATAGATATAGTTCCCATCACAGTAGACCTTTTCATTCTCGATGGTTATGGAGTCCTGGAAAGACTTCACGTAGCCGTCTATGCAGGCACGGCAATCCGGTGTACGTTCCTCGGGAGGGCAGGGGCACGGCTGCAACCGGAACCAGAGCGCGGATTCTCCCTTGCGCTCGATTAAATCCTCGACTCCGACCGGGCTGAAGATGTTGGGCCGGATGGTCGGGTTAAAGGCTGTAAATCCGCCCCTGCGTACCCTTCTCATGAATCAGTCCTCTACCGGCCGGGCGATTCCTTTTCTTGCGAGCCGGTCGATGAAGGACCGGCGGTGCCGGATGGTCCGAGTTCCAATCCTGCGGACTATGCGCTTGTTCTTTCGGGGGATCAGCGGATGGCGCATGTATACGTCCTGCTCTGCATTGCTCCAGGGATCGACCAGGTCCAGATACTCCCTGTGAACTCGTTGTTTCAGTGTTGTGACCTTGATAAGGCCCGCCGTGCGCCAGCGTGACCCGAAGGCGCCGCGCCAGAGGGCCAGGGCAAAGCAGCGGATTCGTTTCATATCAGAAACCCTCCGCCGGAAAGCCTCAGAAGGGGAGTATATCGCCGGGCCTCCTCAAGTAGGCTCATTGTCTCTTCCAGTTTCTGCTCAGGAGTCCTCTGCTTCAGGCGGTAGTACGCTGCACGGAATTTCCGGATGTAGGAATAGGCCCGCTTCGGGATCCGGTATCCATTCCGTTTCACGGTTCCCGGGCCTGTGTAATAGCCTGCCAGGGCCAACGGTAATGAGCCGTTGAACTTGTCCAGGAGGTATCGCAGATAGGCAGTGCCGCAATGAACGTTATTTCTGGGCACGAAAAGCGCCCGGCCCCGGAGGCCGCAGAACCATGCTCCCGTCGCTGGCATGATCTGCATGAGTCCAAGGGCTCCAGCATGGGAGATTGCATAGGGCCGATGAGAAGACTCGATTTCTGCGACAGCACGGACAATGTCCGGATCCAGTCCATTCAAGAAGGCCGCTTCCAGGTATAAATCTCTTTGTGGTTCGGTGTCCGCTGCGGGGAGGGGATGCAGGCAAATGCCGATAAGCAGGGTTGCCAGCAAAGTCGTGAGAATAGTGCGATTCATAGGGCACCTCCGGTTGCCGTTCGGAATTTCCGAACGTGGATGGCTTACCCTACAACAACCGGAAATCTTCGGGCAATATACTCCCGCACCCAGGACGGTCGGTCATCATGGGCCGGATCCTCGCAAGCGCAGGTCCGCTCATGCCAGACACCGCGCACTTCCATAGGAGCGATCCGAGATTTCCCGTAGTATTCTTCTTCGGCCTTCTGTTGGCGTTCGGCCATGCGCCTGTCCAGGTCCGCAAAGTGCTCGCTGAAGTCGTAGTCTTCTTCATCCGGGGGCTCCCAGGATTGGTAGCTGTGATTGCAGTTAGGGTGGACCGGTGTGCAGATCCACCAGTCTGAATAATGCCGGTTGGCGTTCGTCTTGCCGGGCCAGACCGCATACTCTGCGTAGGGATCATTCTGCATCAGATCGCCGCCAGCATAGAATTCCGACCGTGCAAACTCCGCGTAGCTGGCAAAGACTCGCAGGATGGGTTGGGAGGCTTCCCACTCTCGGCAATACTCGCACATCTTTGGAACGAGGCCTGCTTTCTGGACCTGGTAGGGCGGCGGGGTTTTCTGTTTGATTTTGTTGAATCCTGCCGTATTATTTTCGATACCGGCCAAGTGGGAGCCTGGTGAACTACTGGTTATAGTGCCCGGGGTCGGTGGTAGATGCCGGTTCGGCGATCCAGGCTCATCCCGCTCCTTGGTGGTGGGACTGGCTTCATAGATCACTCGGGGTAGTGATGATTTCTGTTGACTGTTTCCGGGTTTTTTGCGATCATTATTTTGATCGGCCAAACTGGAATCGCCTGGGCTCCCGGGGGAATTAGAGGCGTGGGTCGACGCCTGATTCGCGGGCTGTAGTCCAGGCTTTTCCTCTACTTTGTGAGTATAAAACATGAGTACTTCTTGCCGGTTACGATCCACCGTTCGGCAGACAATGTCCACCTTTCGCTTTTTTCCATCGATTATAGCTTCTGCAGAAAAGTAATCTATTCCGTAGACGTTAGTGCGTCCCCTTGAATCTGGGGCCGCTCCTGTTTTTTTGGCCGTTGCAACTAATGCAGGCAACGACGGGACGACGGCAAAGTCAGATGTAGTCCTTTGCTCGCTGAGTGCCTTCTTGAATCCTCTGTTTGAAGGAAAAGTGATTTCAGACCCCGTGGAAAGATTCAGGACCTTACTCTCGGTGAATCTTTGCGCTGCCTTGCTGGCCCTTTCCCGTGCTGCTTTATGACTTAAATGCCTCCATTCGTCCGTGGAAATGCTAATGTTGCCAGAGGTGGCATCGTAACCTTGCAGCTCCGAAAGATACTTAGGTTTCCCCGACGGCCAGTAACCGACCACAATTCCGCCGCGCGATCCGGGGCCGCTTTCCTCGGATTTCGTAATATCGAAGATAACACGGGGCAGGCCTGATTTCTGTTGACTTTCGCTGAAATTCTTGCCACTCTCGATACTGAGGCTGGAATCAGAGAATCCCGCTGATTCACCGTCATCGGCATCGGGGCCCATCTTGCCGTCAGCCTCACCTCCTTTATCAATTTCCCATTGACCCTTGACGGAAAATGGTACATCCATAGAATCAGGAAGGTCAGAGGCAGCATACAGTGCTTCCGGGTAACTCTGAAGAATGCCAATCCTGCTCTTCAGGGCCTCCTTTTCTCTTTCACGGTCTCTGTGGTGTCCGGATTCACGTGAATATAACATACTTCCCGCCCTCATGGACTTGCTGCAGTAGTAGGCCGTTGTTGAATGATATTGCTGCCTCGGTAACAGCCACGCGGACCATGTCACGGTTCAGGTGCTTAAGCATGAGCTCCTGGAATCCCTTCTCATCGATGGATCCGTCAGGATTGATATACCTTCCGGACTGTGCTTCCGTACTGGCGTAGATCAGTTCCTGGCGGATCTCATCCAGGGACAGATCATTGTCTATAGCGATCTGCACGATGTCGCGCACCATGTCCCTGGTAACCTCGTAGCTGCGGCCTGCCCTCTGGCCGTTTTCGTCGTAGATGGCAAGCCAGCGGGCTCCCTCGGACTCATTGAAGATGGAGGCGTAGATTGAGGATTTCCGGACGCCGGTCTTTTCCAGGAAGTCGTCCAGGTTTCCCAGACCTGCGTATCCTTCGGATTGCATCTCCGAGTCCAGGTCCTGGAGGCTCAATTCCTTCAGTCGGTTCAGGTCGAATCCCTTGCGCTGGAAGTGCTGGGCGATCATTCCGAGCACGGTACCCTTGTAGTTCTCGCCCCGGTAGACTTCGTTGTAGTTCACCCGGAGCCAGTCGAAGGCCTCCGATTCGTATTCATTCAGGGAATCTTCATCCAGCTCGGTGCCAACCTGGATTGATGGGGCAGGGAAGGGATTGCGCTCCATGAGGCGCCCCAGGAAGCCGTTGGCCCGCTTCCAGACATCGCCGAGCATGGATTTGTTGATCTGTATTCGGGAGACGGTCCCGCCTACAAGGGTCGCCTGCATCCAGGCATAGTACTCCAGCCAGGCGTACTGCCATTCCCGGAGAAACCTGAAAGGCAGGAACGGACCCTCGAACTGTTCGCGCTTCTCTGCCAACGCCTCAGTTGCGCAGTTCGGCCTCGATTGCTCTCACAGCCAGATTCAATGCCGTGGCGGGCGGCAATTTCTGGGTGGCATAGGACTGGATCTTACTCCAGAGCCGCTGCTGAATGAAATCGTCCAGGCTGGAAATGTGGTCTGCCAGGACGCTCGCATAGCTGGCCGCTTGCTCGGATTCCTTCTCAGGCTCGGGCTCTGGATCCGGCGGCACTCCTTCAGTGCTTTCGGTTTCCTGTTCGGTATCCTCAGCAGGGAGTTCCGGATTCCCTGGCTCCGATTGCTGAATGTCTTCGGCTTGTGTTTCGTTTTCCATGGCCGGAGCATACAGAGTTTCGCTTTATCGGGCAGTGCGGATTCAGTTGGTCGATCTGCCAACTTGACATTGTGCCTACTGCCGAAGTGATTTCGACGACGCTCTGACTCTCGCCGTGCACTGGGTTAGCCAGGTTCTCAATTGACGAGGTACGAAGCCTTGGTGGGTGCTTTGTCTAACCATAGTGGTTGCAGGAAAAAACGTGAAAAAACGCTTGCGACTGGACCGATAGTAGCGACATAAAGGGTCAATTAGAGGAAGGGGGTAGGCTATGGAGATAGTTGGATCACTGATACTTGGTGCATTGTTTGGCTTTTTACTCTCTACTGGGCTTATGGCAGGCAGAGTCGCCAAAAAGGAAGCTGACCAGTCTATCGAAGATGCAAAAAAGGAGGAGTCTAGGGTGGTATATGAAAACAAGGAACTCCTCCGCACGGCAATTCGAAAACACCAAGCCTCCGAAGCAAAGCTCTTGGTACGGAGTTGAGTCTATAATTACCAAGGCGTACCGGTTCGTAAACAGTCATGGGGTTCTGAGTAGCTTCCTATCTTCGGCGTTGTGGGCCTTGGGTGCTTTTTTCTTTGCGCCTTCCGGAAAGGTTTTCGAAGAGAAGATCCGGAATAGCTTTGAGTGGCAGTTCGGATTAGCCGCTTGTGCTATTTCTTCCTTTATAGTCATTGGGTTCAGCGTCTACTACATTGCTGCCGCAATGGACAAGAAGTCCATGCGCTTGGATCTGCAAGCAGCTCAGCGCCAGCTCGGCAAACACAATGAGCTTGGGCTGGTATACATTTGGGCCAGCCACAACGCCGAGCACATCGATATAAATTATCAAGAAATGAAGGACGCGATTGAAGAGTCTGCCGACCGAAAGCTGGAGCTGCTATTTACAACGGGCTACGAAGCCATGAGTATGGATGCAGAGCATGAGACTATCCAGTTTAAGAACCGGTTTTCAGAGAAACCGGATGGCCAACCAAGAAAGGCGGTCCTGCACGAGCTTATTCAGAATCTAAAAGGTCCGGTTCGAGTTCTCCTGCTCAACCCGTTGTCGCAAACGGCTTTCGATCGAGGAAGGGAAATTATCAACGATGGTGATCTGTATCGGCAACTCATCTATCGAACGATAGCGTTCCTGGAGCTGGCAAAGGAGAGGAATGAAAACCTCCATCTTGATTTCGGTTTCTACAGTCAAAAACCAGTCTGGAATGTAGTCAGGAATAACATAATCACTTTCGTGCAGCCGGTTTCCCCAAATTATGCCGCTCGTTTGAACGCTTGGCTATGTTTTGCAAACAACAATTTCGGCATTACAGAAGGCTTTGCCACCCTCTTCGAGAAGAAATGGGATGAGAGGCAGTTGGAGGATGTCAGCCACCCTGATTTTCGAACCAATGTCGACAAGATCAAACATGAAATCGAAGCGAAGATGAAGTAGTCTGAAATGCTAATCCCGCCTTAGTCTCGGATCATTCGGCCCATCGTAGCCCAGTTTCCGTAACAGGCTATCATACTGCCTGCTCTGAATCGTATTCTTTCGTCTTTCCTGCACCTGCCTTGCCGTGTTCTGGTTCGGCTGCTCTTTGGGCTTTGATGCCCGTATTCCCGGCATCTCCCGAATGAGCCGGACTCCCATTTCCAGGGCATCCGGCCCGTCCTTGTGCCGGTAGGGGAATTCGTTTAGCTGCTGAAAGAGCGTTTCAGAATCGTCCCGAAGCAATAGAAGGCCGGAGGCTACCAACGGCTGCAGTGCGCCCATGATCCTGGCTTCTTTGTCGGAGGTGTTGGACAGCTCTACAATCGGAATGGTTATCTTGTTGGCACTGGTCTTATTGAACTCCGAAACCAATCGCCGGAAGTTCAGGAGGAAGTATTCCTGGTTGGCATTGCTTTCGATACCGCAGATATTCCAGGGAAGCGTCTGGAGTGCCAGCATTAGATCCCGTTCGATAGCATCCGGTCGCCGCCTCTGGATGTCGGAGTAAGCCTCGTAGAATTTCCCATCCGGACCGAGACCCACGCCTATTATGGCGCTGTAGTCTGATTTCTCGGACTTGCCGAGGGATAGGTCAACGGCCAGCGCAAGGGTCCAGTCGCTCCAGCTCGGTGCCGGTGGGAAACGGTACCTCTGGATCAGGCCTTTGAATCGCTGATCTACTTCGGCCAGGGGTTCATTCTGTCGTTCCTGGGCGAATCCGATCGGATCCTGCGCCCGTTCTTCCTGGAGTGCCTTCAATGGCCAGGTTTGCGGCCAGGTAGAGAACTCGTTTCCCTCTTCGTCCACCTCGATGGCCTTGAACTTCTTCCGGTCCCAGTGCCCGTACTTCTGGTTATCCGTGAATATCTGCTCACCGACGCAATTCGGGGCGATGGTGGTATAGGCCACGATTACATCCAGGCCCCAGGCTCCACCCAGACGTAGGGCTGCGCGGTCGAGCCACCGCATCTTGCGGACCATGGTCGATTCGCTGGCCACGTCCTTCTCTTCATCCGGATCATCGATAAGCAATGCATCCGGCCTGGACTCTTTGCGCCGCTTACCACGGATACTGTTCAGGAATCCTTTCGCCAGGATCCGGGCTCCGCCCTGGAATACGATGTCCCCGTCTTTCCAGGAAACGGTCTGGCCCTTCTGATCCTTCTTCGGTCGCAGCTCCGGGTAATGCTCCAGGAGCACTGCATTGTCCTCGCATTCGTCGATGATCGCCTGGAGAAATCCTTTTGCAGATTCGAGGCTGCTGGAGATTATGATGGGGAAATTCCACGTCCGCGTGAGAATGAGCCAGAGCGTGCCGCAAAGCGTCAGTACCGTGGATTTACCGAATCCACGGGAGAGGGCTCGGGTCATCTTCACCGGATCCCTTTGCCGTCCGCGTAGGGCCTGGATGTCTTCGATCAGTGCTTTCTGCTGGGGGCCGAATGGGCTTCCAAAGTAGTGCCCGAAGTAGTGCCGGAGAAAGAAATGGAACTGCCCGCGCTTGCCTGTTGCCCGGCGCCTGCAGACGGACTTCTCCCGGTTCGTAGACTCGGTAATCTGGCCAGCATACTCCCGTTCCACTCTCCGGAAAGCCAGCTCAAGAACCTGCGGAGGAAAGCGATTCAGTCCGGAGGAGCCCAGCTCCGAAAGGATCCTCTGTCTAATTGACTGATTCGATGCCATGCTTGGATAGGATGTTGGCCATGATTCCAGCGGCCTCCTGGATGGCTTTTTCTCTGTCCGCCTGTTCGTCCGTCACATAGAGCAGGCCGGTGCGCTCCAGGTAGCGGAGGGCAATGGCATTATCCTGGGGGCTCTGTCGTTCAAAGGACTTCCGGAGTGCGGCCCTGGCCATCCGTGCGGTGATTCTCGCCTCGGCAAGAAGGTCCCCGTCTTCTTCATCCAGAAGAAACTTCACAGCCTCGATGAAAGCGGTTTTCTTTCTCCAGCGGTACAGGGTCTTCCGATCTATCTGCAGGGACTTGGCGATTTTCTTGAAATTGATCCCAGAGGCAACGAGTTCCGCAGCCTTTGCTTCAGTCTCCTTTAGCCCGGGAAAACTAAGGGGCTCTTCTTTCTTTGCGGTCTGCTGCTCCTTCTTGGTGGCTCGCTTTGGCTTCTTCTGGCTTTGCCCGTTAGTCGCCTTAGTGCCTTTCTTTTTTGCAGCCTTAGAACGGGCACTTTCTGGGGCACCTGGGGCATTCTTGGGTAGGGGTGGGTGCTGTTTGGAAGTGGCTTTCTTTCTTGGTGCCATAATGCAATATGATAAAGCCCTTGGTGGTTATCGGGTGGTATGCATCAATCGATCCCGTTCTGGTTTTAGGATGGTGGCTTTGGAGTAGTGGGTAGTGGTAGGTTTGGCCGATCAGTTCGGTCCACTACTGGGATGTTTATTGAGCTTTCTGGCCACATTAATGCTTTACGAGTATTGTCCTTCTGTCAGCTTCTCCCGAAATTGTTAGTATGTCAGCAGAAGGTGGAAATATGACCGCCAGACCAATTCAGATTGCAGAGTACATATTGTCCGAATGCAAGAAAAGGTGGCCGGAGCAAGCGGTGAGTACAATGAAGCTGCAAAAGCTCTTGTACTACGCCCAAGCGTGGAGCTTGGTATGGGATTCAACTGAGCTTTTTGAAGAAGATTTTCAGGCATGGGCAAATGGCCCAGTCTTGCCGGAGCTCTATCAAATGCATCGAGGCCGCTACAAAGTTGATGACCAGTGGGCGGCCGCTCATAGAGAGGCCAGTGGTTTTCCACCGTTTATACCCTCAACCGAGCAGGGTGAAACTCTGGATTCCGTTATTGAATTCTACGGGCCGAGATCTGCTCAGTGGCTTTCTGACCTTACGCATAAGGAGCAGCCTTGGATTGAGGCTCGTCGAGATTGTGGACCTCTGGAGAGATCCAATGAGGTAATTACTAAAGATTCGATGTATGAGTATTACGATTCTCTCGCTTAATGGCAAAACGAAAAGGAAAGTCGAAAAACCCTGCTATTGGGCCGGGAGTCCATCCGAAAGAGACCAAGACAGCGAACCACCATTTTGAATCGGATCCGGATCGAGACAATAAAAACCCGATCTCTTGGGTTCTTGGGAACATAGATTGGGACGGTCCATTTGGGTGGCAGGCCTTTAAACCCGGAAACCATTTAGAAGAGCTATTAAAGCAATTGAAACATTTTGAAAAGACTTCTTGGGATGATCTCTTAAGGCAAACCGGGGTCAACCACTCTAAGAATCATCCTATCCCCATTGAGAAAATCCACAAGAAAGCTCGGAAACGATTGAAGCATCTCGGTTTTGAGGACCAGCAGACCTTCTACTCATTCACTGTTGGCGGTATCCCCCGAATGTGGGGGGTTAAGCAAGGGGCTAAACTTGTTGTTCTTTGGTGGGATCCAGAGCACAAGATTTATCTCCGCTCCCACAAGTAGCCCATTTCATTGGCCAGCGTATCTCCGGATGATAAGAATTGACCCGACAAGGAGAGCTTGGCAAGCTTGGAGTGCCTGCGGCCCGGTTCTCGTTTACGGTTTATTCCCATCCTTCCAGAACGCACCGGATGCCAATAATTACCAGAGTCGTTATGCCGCCGCCAATGGCCCCTCCCAGGGCCGCGTATGCTATTGTCTCCCAGATCATCTCAAGTTTCCTCCCTTCGTTGTGTTATCGTAATTCCCGAACTTCTTCGCGGTAATCCTGCACCTGTTGTAGGATCGAGTTCGCAGCTTCATACATTCCGGCTTCCACCTCCGCAAGGTAGGATTGCGAGATCCCGAGAGCGTGGGCAAGGCCGGACTGGGTAAGCCCGAGCTGCTTGCGGATGGTTCGGATCTCCAGGCCGGTTGCGCTGTAGCGTGAGTCTCGTTCCCAGTACCGTGAGCGCGCTTTCTTCAGGCTGTCAGAGAGGACTGCCTGCATCTTATCCGGACCTGAATTGATCTGCTGGCTGTGCAGGGATACCTGGCAGATGTAGAGTCCGTCTCCGGCATCGATCAGGTTCACCTTCGCCTTGCGATACTTTGAACGCCACTCCTGGGCGACCATTTCCTGAGTGACCTTTTCGCTCGTTTCGCCACGGATGTATGAGAGGTCTTTAAGGACAGTGTTTTCGGAGATCCCGATTTCCGGTGCAATCTCTCTCACTCTCTTTCGCGTGATTCGGGCCTCCAGGTCCCAGAACTCCGGCGCGATTCTCTCATAAATGCGGTTGCGGATCCGGCGAGTAACGGACTGCCGCCCGGTATTGGATCGAATGAGCTTTCCTATGCTGCCTTTCAGGGGGATATCCCGGATCTTCCCCGGGATCGCGGTCCATCCGAGCAGTTTGCAGGCCTTGACCCTTTTGTGTCCGGAGATTATATATCCTTCACGGTTTACGAGAATCGGCTCTTCTAAGCCATCCCGGGCAATGGAAGCGGCCAGGTTCTTGATGAATTGTGAACTGGCCTTGAATATGTAATTGTCTGGATGTTCTTTGAGGTCGGATATATCCAGATCTATGACCTTTTCGGCATGGTGGCTTTTCAATGTGTTCTGCCTCCCATACCCGGTATTCTTCTGATTTTTTCGTTTATCGGGCAATGTCTCGACTGGCAATGTTCTTCACTCCTTCCTAAATCTCAAATTCCTTGCCGCAGTTCCAGCACCGGTAGGTATAGAAGTGCGCAGGCCATCCGGTGCCACCTTTATGGACCGAGTAATCATGGAAGTCTCTCTTGCCGGTTGACGCTTCGCAAATCTCGGGAACCCGGGCGATCCCGAGGTATAGGCGGACCCACTTAAATGCTTTATTCATCACTGCTTTGCCCGCATCCAGGATCCGCTTTCTTATGCAGATGCTCTCATCCAGAAAATAAGGAGGGACCCCGTATAGCCGGGCGTATGCATTGAGACGTTGTCGTTCTTGTCTGCACCGAACAACCCTCCCGGCCAGGGCTGCTATGGTATAGAGCGCAGAGGCGGATAGCAGGCCGAGGGCGAAGGGTAAAAGCTGGTCAACTGGCATTGACTGCCTCCGCGTCTTCCCTGGGTGAGAGTCCGAGGTCTATCTTTGCCCGGCGCAACATATCGCCCAGGTCCTTCGCCCGGGGATCGCGCTTATTTTCTATGTCCGCGCAGGCATCCGCGTGAGCCCAGCCAACTCCGTAAATGACTGCTTTGGCTACCTGCTGTTCCAGCCTATCCAGGCACTCCGTCGTCGGGTAGATTCCTTCCGGCGAAGGCGTATCGAGCATTTCACTGACGATCCTTGAAAGGTCTCTTCTCCAATCCGTCACACTTAAAGATTCTTCATTCATGTCTTTTCACCATCCTTTCATTACTAAAGGCTCCAGCATGGCGGCCTCTCTATCGAGGCCATTATCCAGAAGCCAGAGCCACTTATCTCGAACCGTAATCTGTTTATCATAGCATTCCGGGTTGCCTGGCCATGAGTGCCAGAACCGATGGAGCGTTGTTATCCACGCGGGATCATAGGCGCAATAATCCCGATGCGGAAACCTCCGGGGGAGGAGATGCGCTGAATCGCAGGGCTTTCCGCCGGTCTTTCTGCAGCGGCCCCCGTTCAGCTTCTTCCGTTTCCGCATTGCCCATTCGATCTTCACGGAGAGCTTTGCGAACTCCGGGAAGTCCGGGTAAATCTCGGCAAGGCGCTGGGAGTGCGTCAGGAGCATACCGGCACCTCCATGCGCTCCATTAGAGTCTTGATTACTTCGGCAGCGAGGGGAGGGACTATCGCATTCCCGTAGGCGCGCAATCGTCCCATTCTTGCGGGTATCCCATGAGCCATCGGGCTAAGCCCGGATTGTATTGGCCTCGGCCTGCCAATGGGGAAGGGGATGCGGTCAAATCCGTCCCAGGGGCCAGACCCGCTATCGCAGCCTGTCGTGGGAGCTGGTCCAGGCGGACCCGGGGGGATCCGTCCGGGTTGACTCCGGCAATGCTCTGCCCCGGGGAGTCTTTCCAGTCCCGTGCTGCCGGTGTTCCCCAGCCACCCAACGAACCAGAGTCGCTGTCGGATGTGCGGTGCGCCGACGCTACAAGCTGGTAGTACTGCCGCCCCCGTGGAGTAACCTTCGTCTTCCAGTGCATCGAGTAGATCATCGAGCCAGGAGTCCTGGGCGACTGCAGCGGCAACCTGTTCACCAAAGATGAAAGGAGGCCGGAGGGCTCTGACCAGACGGATCCATTCGGGAGCAAGGTGCCTTTCGTCTCTGATTCCCGCCTGCCTTCCTGCGAGAGAGAACGGCTGACATGGTGGTGATCCTGTAAAGACGGGCCGATCATCCGGCCATCCTGCCTGTCGGAGGGCGATGCTCCAGCCTCCGATTCCCGCGAAGAAGTGGTGCTGCCGATACCCGGCAAGGTCGTCTGCTCTGACATCTGCGATGCTCCTGGTGTCCACGTCGCCATCGGCTATGAGTCCTTCATCTATGAGATTCCGGAGCCATTGTGCGGCGAAAGGGTCTATTTCATTGTAGTATGCCGTCATTGTTATCTCGTATGCGCGAAATCCGGGAAAAGATCCTGCTGGCCGAGGGCCTTCTGGCAGGCCGGGTTCAGCCACAGGCATTCGATTCTCTCATTCCGCTTGTTGTCCCTGGTTCGCTTCTCGACTCGCTTCCATCCCGCTCGCTCAAAAGTGATCTCGTAGAGCTTCGATGGATAGCCGCAGAGGACGATCATGGAGAGGCTTTTTCGGAGCCTGAGAAATAGAATGAAGTGCTCCCAGATGCTCATCATTTCATGCTGGTAGGCTCGCCCGGCTTTGCGGCAGATTCCGAGATAGGGTGGGTCGACGAAAAAGAGAGTCTCAGGGCTGGAGCACTCCTTGAGGAGCTTGCCATAGTCCTTGCTCTCGATTACCACTCCCCGAAATCGCATTGCAGCCCGGTACAAGGGCCGAAGGTCTGCAAACATGGAGGCCGGTCGGTAACCACCGCTGGAGAAGACATTTCCATAGGACCGGAAGGAGCCNCCNGCCCGGTTNTTGCTCATGTTCATCCAGCANCGGGNATAGAATCGACGGGCNGTTTCCAGTTCGGATTCCGTCGAAGTCCGGGTTATCTCGAATTCGTCCCGGGAGTAAGCGGTGAATCGGATAGAGCGGATCAGCTCCCGGGGTCGATCCCGGAGCACTCGAAAGAAAGTGCAGAGCTCTCCGTCCACGTCGTTGTAGTATTCAAATCGGGCGCGGTCCTTTCGCAGCAGCACGGATCCGCCTCCGCCAAAAAGGTCAACATACACCTTGTGCGCCGGGAAGTGCTCGAGGATCCAATCCGTTAGTAGCCATTTTGAGCCGTTGTATTTCAGAACGGGTCTTTCCATGGATCCTCTCAGCGTTTAGAAACAATTACCTCGTTTATGGCTTTCCTGGCGGACTCCAGTTTTTGAATGTCCTCCTGCTTCAGGCCGCCGGTTGCCAGCTTGATGAATTCCCGGGCCGCATAAATGCGGTCTGGTTGTCCCGGATCGAATCCGGCTTCTCTTAGAAGATTCCAGAGCATCTCAAGCTCCTGGTTTCGGCGCTCAAGGCGGGCTTTGTCTCTTCCAAGGTTTAGAATCTTCTCTGCCGTTTTATAGGCGATGAAGTGGCCGAGTTCTCGGTCGCTCCGCTTTCCATCTTTGAGATCCTGGAAGTAGTCCCTTCGTGCGTCACGGCCAGATATGTCTCTGGTTATCTCACAGCGACACATCAAGAGATAGCGATACAGGCTGTTCGGGATCGGTCCCTTTCGGTAGACCGCCTTCTTTTTCGTGAAGACTTTGGTTTTCGTGCTGGCTACGGTAAGCAGCCCGGCTTCCGGAGGCAGTTCGTCCGGACGGATGATTCCAGGAGGGGCTACAAAATAGAATTCATTGCAATAGTCCAGATACCCATGCCACTTTGAGTCCCTGGTGAAATCAGAGCGGGATACCTTGATTTCGTAGCCGATAGTACTCGGCCTGCTCCNGGACTTTTTCATGGCCCAAGCATCCAGGATAAGCAAGCCGTTACCGGTGGGTCCGGTCTTTACCTCATCGACAAAGACATCATCCTTGTGGCGGGAGCGGAGGAGCCGGAGGATTTCGCTCGCATTGCACTTCAATTGCGCACCTCCCGGCCTCTCTGTTTTTGTGTATGGATAGAAAGCGGCCCGATTTCCTGGCCGGCCGACGCCCTGGCCAACGCCTGGACCAGTTCATCTCGGCGAAAGGAAAGAACGTGGTCTCCTTCTACCACAAGGATTACATAGTCGCGGTCGACCACTGTATAACCGTCGCCCTTTAGATGAAGGGAGCCTGCTGACGTGATCGCTGGTGGCTGATCGACAAATTTGAATAGTGCCGACAAGCGAATTGCATCGGTGATTCTTCTTAGCTCCTTCCGGAACTGGGATTTGTTGGGGAGCTTCATTTTCGTACCTCCAGAACTTTGAACGATAGCACCCATACCGGAGGATTCTGTGCCCAACCGTATCGTCGCCGCTCCTTCGGGCCACGCCCGTTGTTAAGAAAATCCCAGAGGATTCGGAACCTTTCGACTGCTGAAAAAGTCTTGTACTCACCGGTGATGGGAACCGGTCCACAAGTGGAAACGCCTTCGGCAATCGCATCGGCTTCGGTAATCGAGCAGAGTCGTTCGGCTCTTAAGGCTGTGACCTCCAGCAAGATCCTGGAAGCCCATCGCGGCATGTGAATGGAGGGAACCTGGCCGCCAAAAATGGCACCGTTGTGACTGGCCAGCCTGCCCCAGGCTTCGCTGGCTTCCTCGGAATTCTCAATAGGGATGAAGGAACCATCAGCCTCATATTGGACACCGTCCAATCCAGACTCCAACTCCCTNGCGCGGCAATTCTCACGAACCCACAAGCGCGTTCCAACTTGNCCATANGGNCATCGCTCNANNAGNTCNGCGTTNGTNAGGTTGTGNTACCGGCCCTGTTTATCCTGAATCAGCCAGTCNAANTGCTTGAANTCGCTTTCTCGNATGCTCTTGATNTGTCCCCANCCGGAAAGNCGNTTGATGATCCGGCGGGTAATGGTCTTTCCGTTGCCGGGCGAGTAGTNCCCNTCCAGAATCCTCCGGACCATGTCTCCGCTNAAGATCATTGGCTTTTCCTGGACCTTTANGNCNNTCATTTTGCGGCCTCCACGGCNAAGAGCTCCGGTTGNGATCGNTTTGATCGATTCAGGTAGGCCTCTGCNTCATCCATAAGGACCTCAAGAGCCCGGATGCACTTCTGGGGNAGAACCGGACCATCCATGTCGTTTAGGTCCTCTTCGGGGAGGTACGGAGTATTCAGGACCAGTGGNCTGTTGGAGTCGTTCAGNCCTCGCATCGATGTGATGCTGGCTCCCAGGATCTCGTCCTCACCTGCGTAGCCGAAGGTGACTCCACGGATGGAGTGGCGATAGAATTCGGCTTCCATGTCCTCCGGATGCAGTTCGCAGATTTCGATAACGGAAGGGATCAATCCCTGGAGGGCCTCCACAAAGTCTGGATGTGGTTCATCCAGGCTGCTCATGGAGTATTCGTCCCAGGCATCCCCGTTTGACTTCTCCCATACCAGGGAAACCCGAAGTGGATCCCCGGTGTATTTGATCTTTCTGAATCGAATTCTATCTCTGTTCATTTCGCACTCCTTGATAGGTTGCAAGATGGATCAGTTGTCCATCTTCGGGAACGTTCTGCGGACGCTGTCGCGTAGCCGCCTCGATTTGCTTCCCCACTACAATGGCCCACTCGAAGCCCAGGATGTAGCAATGAGCAAGGCGACCGTCGAGGTCGATCCTGCCAGGGCCGTTCAGTATGTTGCTGGCCGATGTGTCCATGGACTCACCCCGCGACGGCTGCTCTCGCCTCCAGATAATCCCAGACTTCTCCGGCCTCTTCGTCGCTCATTTCCCTCGCCGATTTGTGAAGGTTTCGAAGGATTCGAAGTGTTCGCTGATCTTCCGGGGGGTATCCTGGTACAGGCGGATAATCTGTTCCGGATCCTTCCCACCGAACCATGCCATCCATCGGAGGATCCCCGTTCTGTCTTTCTCTGGAATGGCTGATACGATTCTCTGGATCTGATTTAATTCCAGGTCGCTGTTTCTGGAAATCTCCATGGCATACGCTTTTCGGATGCGTTGAGTTTCCGACGGCCCGTTGTGGGTCTGGGTAGGTCTGGTTTTCGTTGCCTGCATGGCGGGCTCCTAATGCCTCCAGCCTGGGGCTGGGTGTTGTTTTCCCTGTGCCGTTTTGGAGTGATCTTTTATGTTCCGCACCTCTGGACCGCGAATCATGTCTCGCTGCTCTGAGCCGCGATTCTGGATTCTCACGGGCGGTGAGATTCTCACTTCTCTGCGAATCAGTGTGAACTTGGTACAAGTTGCTCCTCCCATATCCGCGTCTCTGTACTGTAATCCAACCAGCTTGCTTGAGCTGCTGGATCACCTGGCTTATTCTGCGGGTTTTGATTTGCGACTGACCATGATCTTCAATTCGTTCGGCTATCGCCTCCAGAGTAGGGAAGCAGACTTTGTCTTTTCCCTGAAAAGAGGCCAATGCCGCATATACCTGCAGTTCCTGCCGGGTCATTTGGGCAATCGCAGCAAGAGGAACCTTTGCCCATATTATGCTAATGTTTGGATTGTGACTCATCATTACCTCACCAGAGATGTATTGCGTAATAAACGGAGAAGATCAGCAAGATGCTGATTCCATAGGATATGACCAGGAACCGACGGTTTCGGTGTCGGTCCGCTCTCCGCCTTCTGCTGAGATACCGCATATCCGATGCGAAGAAGCTGGATCTTATCGTTGCTTCCATTTTAGTCTCCCGTGTAATCGTGGCGGCGACCTGAAGGCCGCTCTCTGTTTTCTATCCGGATTGTATAGTCCGGAATCTCTATGACCTTCCCCGAATAGCGCTGCAGGCGCGTTATGGCAAAGGCCAGGTCTTTCTGTAGCTGAAGGGCCGTTTCTCTGTCCTCGATTGGATGACCGTCCAGAAGTAGCTGGAAGTCCGCGTACTGGATCCGTCCTTCGAAGACCTTTCGACCATAATCGGGCGGCTTTGGTGCTACAGAGGGCCCATTGTCTGTTCGATTGATATTCAATGACTCCATTGCTGCGTTCTCCCTCCAAACGGATGATTGCCGAAAGCGGCCTATGCGGCCGCGTCGGCGGAATCGCTGGGGTCGTAATTCTTCTGGATTGTCCAGATTCGGAAGGCAGAGGAGAATGCGGCCAGAGCCCTGGAGCGATCCTGGTCGGACCAGATCTTGCTGAAGTAGCGTCCAGGTTGGTTCTTGTCCATGACCAGGCTGGCGACGGCGTCAATGGTCATCATTTCCTGATGCTCCATGGCCTCTGCGTATGCAGACATCTGATAGCACCATTCTTCGTAGAAGTTGGGCTTGGGCTGGCCTTTCTTGTCGTCTTTCACATACTGGCTCTTTATATCTGCCAGGACGGTTCCTATGCCCGGAATCTCAAGAAGAAGGTCCGCAGTGCCCGCGTATCCTTCGGCGACCACGACCTTTTCAGATGCCAGTATCCGGGCGTCCGTCTCCCGGAGCCATCGCCTGAAAGCGACTACGTGGCGAGCCACGGTTCGGAATTCCGGTGAGAGCTCTCCGGTTTTTGCGAAGTGTTCAATGGCCGCATGAATCTGCTTTCCGGTGTCCGCTGCGCTGCTGGCCTCGGATTCCATATCCTCAACCACTCGCTTTGCGAAGTCTTCCGTCGGTTCATCCTTCTTACGGGGGAGGGTAAGGGAAGCCATGATAGCCTGCTCCAGCTTCCAGGACTCCAGCCCCGGCTTGGCCACAACCTTCAGTACCGTGGTAACCGATGGCAGAAGGCCAAGTTTTCGAGCGTCAGCCAAAGTGGTTGGCTTTCGGTCCTTCCGCTTTTTGTCGGCATAGGGAACGGTATGCATCGGCTCGCCGTCCCGCGTATACCAGTGGGCATCGCTTTTCCTCTGGATCAGACTCATTTGGCACCTCCAGCAGGCGCGAATAGCCCCAGACCAGGTTCTTCAGAGGGTTCTACTGCATGGGACTGCTCTTCCTGTTCCTCGGAGTCACCCGGGCGTTGCACGTTCTCCAGGGCCTGGGTCACCTGTTGGATGGCCGAGTCTGCGGCATTTAGCAGGCTCTCCTTTTCGTTTTCCGTAACGATGCCTTCCAGTTTCTGCTCGATGTAGCTTCGGATTCGTTGTAGGCGTTCCAGATCAAGTTCGCCCATGGCCTCTTCGATACCATTGTTTGCCCTGATGAACGTTTCGGAAGGCTCGGATTGAGGTGCTTCCGGCGCCTCATTAATGGTCTTTTCCGTACGGCCAGAGCCAAATCCTTCGCCGAAATCCATTACTTCTTCGGGAACATAGAGGCCTTCGGCGACCTCCGGTGCGAGTGCCTTTACACCTTCGGAAATTACCCGGGCGGAAAGCATTTGCCTCGGATACATCTTCCAGTTCTGCTTGTCCGTAAGACCCGCCTTTTGTGCCATCTCCATCGTCCATTTGATTGTGATGACATTCCCCTGGCGGTCTGCGAACTCGGCCTCGCATACGCGATCGTCTCTCCGGATCCATCGCACCTGGTTTCCGGCCTTCTTGAAGTCTGCCAGCATTGTCTGGCTCTTTAATGCCGGTCGCCCCTGGATGATGTCATAACGCTGCACTGCCTTCATCGGGTGCATGCCCGATGCCTGGCAAAGAAGCATCAACGCCATGGCCTGAGACTGGTCTTTCATCCCAAACAGGCCGGATTTCACTATTGTGTGGGCCATCTTTTCGAGCTCCGGCAGCGAATACTGCGCCGGAAGCTCGGGCGACTGGTCCTGTCGCATTGCTATGTCTTTCTCGGACATACACTCCCTCCAAATTCTAAAGTCACGCAGCGGAAACGCTACGGTCTGTATGTATCGATCAACTGCTGTGATTCTCGAAGATCCGGCTCCAGGCACTTCCGGCACTTGTCGTACTGGTAGAGCTTTACTCCCTTCGCCCCGCACCCGGCGCAATGCGGTTCTGCAATGGCGGACTCCAGCATATCCTGGAAGCCCGTTCCTCCGCCCGCCGAAGGGGCCGGTGCGATTGCAGGTGGTGCGGTCATTCTTTCAGTGCTCGTTACGATCATGGTTTCCCTCCTTTGACTCGATGGCATTGAGCGTTTTGCTTCTGTAGCTCTCCTGATCTTGTAGCGGTAGAATAGGGCATTCGCTTGCCGGGTCATGCTCCAGCACCGAATCGATCACTCCGAATCGGACCTGTGCGAGGACCGTTGGGTGGTGACACTGGATCGAGATATAGGCATCGTGGATGTGATGCTCCAGCCGGACATGCGGGCAGTGGTAGCAATGGCTGCAGTCCTCTCGGGCAAGATAGGCGCGAGTCCATTTGTCCAGGGCACCAAGGGCCTTCTCATGTGCCCGATCGTGCTGGGTGGCCAGTGCTTTATGCATTGCAGGCCTCCGGTTCATCGTCGCCGTAACGACGGTGGTGGATCGAAACCAGTGATGCGGTCACGATGTAGAATAGGCCCGGGTGCTTGGACTCCAGCCGTTCCCTGCTGTTATCAAGAACCTGCAGGATGTAGTCCGGGGCGAAAATGCCGATCATGGCCAGGTATTCCAGCCAGAGTGTTGTGTGCTCCGGTCTTACGACCTGCCCATATCGCTTGATCTCCGGGCGCATGCGTTCTGCCAGAGCAGGGGATAGCTGGAGGCCTTCCTGGTATTCCAGATACAGGGCCGACGAAGCCATGTTCTCTTCTTCCGCTTCCAGGTTTCCTTCAAGTCCAAGCAGGGTCCGTGCACTCATAACAGGCCCTCCCGTTTTAGGAGTTTCCGTATTCCGTCGACGCCCCGCTGGTAGACTCGGGTTCTATACGTGACCCCGGTTTCACCGTCCTTCTTCGGGTATTGCTGCTCCACGACTCGGAACCATCCGAGTTCGATATACTGCTGGCAGGGGAGGTTGTCGGATTTCAGGACCTTTTGTCTTCGCAGGAACTGGAAGAGCTTGTTTGGCCCCAGGCCCGGCACCTGAAGGTTTTTGGCCACGTCGCCGATGAGAAGGGTGTCTTTGGAATCTATGATGGCATCGTAAAACTCAACCTTCGGTTGCTGCTGCTCGATCTTGCGCTGGAAATCGGCGGCCAACTGCAGGGCATCGGCGAACGATTGAGGAACCTGATACCCACCCGTTTTACGGATCTGAGGAAGAACTTCGTGAGTCACCCAGCGTTTGAAAGCGCGCGCCTCTGCCAGATTGCTCCTCAAGATCAATGAATACAGTCCTGGCTCGTTTATGACCTGGATGTTTTGAAGTCCGCCGCGGGTGTAAACTTTAGTGACACCCTTTTCGTCAGCGTCCAGACGCTGCAAAGCCATGCGGCTGTTTGTATGTTTTAATGCCTGGCAAACATCGGTGGCGATCCACCATGGCTCACCGTTTCGAATCACCACTCGAACCGGGTTTTTGCCGAACTCGAAAACATGCGGTTTTTGCTCTGGCTGAACCGGGGTCAGGGTTGTCTGACTGCTCATCGCGCTACCTCCTGTGGTTGAATAAGGCAGACTGCGATATCGACTCCTTTCGCCCGCCCATGCCCCTGAACACAGTCTACCAGCTCCTGGAATTGCTCATCTTCCCAGACTGAAGGTGAATCTATGCCGACGATAGAGGTGCTCGGCTTTTCTGGTATATATTCAATCCATGACCGGGTCGGGTAGTGATGCTCGATGTGATCTCGGATCGCTTCTGGATCCCGGCTCAGGACCGCATTGGCCAGGTAGAACTCTTCTGCCAGTGTCACCGCTCCACCTCCAGAACCTGGATTCCGAGGTCGGACGGAGTGACGCCGAAGTCAGCTTCGAGGGCTCGGATCGCGCGGTAGGTTTCGGTACCTTTGAATGCGTATTTTGGGCGCCGATAGAAAAGCCTTGTCAGGATTGGATTGCGCAGGTTGTGCTTGCGGCACCATGGCCGAATGGTCCCATGTTCCCGGATTATTCGGGCCTTGACTTCATTTCCCGAAATGATTTCTGCTTGTGTTTTATTTTTGCTCATGGTATTGCCCTGATTCGGTCGATGTTGTCTGTAGACAACAGATGGTGTCAGAGGGCACAATTTCAAGCTAAAAATTGTCGGAGGACAACTTTTTGACAGATTCTGAGTTACAAGAACGGATTTTGACAGAAACAGGGATGAAATACGCCGAGCTGGCTGATGCACTGAGTTTCAATCGAGCGCATATATCTCATGTGAAGTCTGGGAAAAAGGCGATTCTGGCCGAATACAAGATGCGCTGCGTAGAGCGACTCCGCCGACCAGGATACCGTTTCAATATTTTCTGGTTTGAGGATCCTGAGAAGCACCCGTTCTGGGTGCCGGAGGACTACTGGCTGAACCAATTCGATCCGGAATTCCAGGTTCTTGCCCAGATGAAGCCTGATTTCATGGAGGCTCTAAAGCGTGTGGCGCGGCTGCCTCCGGAAAAACAGGAGCGATGGCTCAATATGGCCCGGGACTTGTTCAATCTGGGAGAGGGGTAAGCGGAAGAAGAAACCCGTGGCAGGATTGTCCTACGGGTCGGTTATAGAAGAATTTGAAAAGTTGTGGAAAACGTGTGTAAACGTTTGTGTAGTGTCTCTCTCGGATCCTACGATGTGCCGATCAGATAAAGAGAGGGCGCTCCATGGACTTGGAAGACTACGCAGAGAAAATGGAACAACTTATAGCATTACTGGAAGAATTGGAGGCGGAAACCGCCAGGGAAGCGGAAAACGGACGGCAAGCGGAGAGGAGCAAGGGGGTCTTGGATATGGCCAGGGGCCTCCTCGGGCTGGCCGGTGAGGATTAAGCCTTCTTTCTGGGCGGTCTCCAGGCCAGAATATGAGCTTGAAATCCTGGGGAATTCTTGGTTTCGTACCGAAATAGAGGGTGAAGCGCATCTATAGGAAGGTTATCGTGGGAGATCTCAAGCCAGACACATTTCTTCTCCTCAAAGGGGACGGCCTCTCTCCTGAGAGCGTACCTCTGGATGTATTAACAAAGCTCCTCGAGGCCTTTCGGAGCCTTTATCGTGGACTCCCTGCTGATCCACAGACGGGCGACCCTTTCTACGTTAGCTTGGTTGAAATCAAGAGCGGCAGTTCTGGCTACGGATTTGCGTTCCACGATCCAGACCTTGGGAAAAGGCGGACCGCCCTCCTGACGACTGCGATTCGCGAGAAGGATGCGACCGCGCTTCCTCCGGAATTAATCAAACCAGCAAAGACCTTTTTTCGTACGGTGCAGAAGGATTTGGGCTACAGAGTAGAATGGTACATGGCTGGCCAAAAAAGCCCGGAAGTTAGCCTAGACCCAACAGACATGGTCGCCTTTCCGGAATCTGGTCGAGTCCGGGGGCATACCACCATCCGATGCAAGGTAATAAAGGCTGGCGGAGTGAGATCCACAGTTTCTATTTCGATCCCGGGACATTCCAGACCACTAACTTGCCAAATTACTCGTGAGCTTGCCGAGGAGTTTGGCCAGAACCTCTACAGGACAGTAGATGTTCAGGGTATAGGAGAATGGACAACTGACACTATCGAATTGGTGAGCTTTGTTCCCGATGCCTTTTCGCAAGTTCCCGATAGCGATTTTCACAAGGCGCTCAAGACCTTGCGTTCGATACATACTAAAGAAATGAAAAGAATGGCAAACACTAACGGGCTTACCCTGCTCGAAACTACAAGTCGGATTCGTTCTGGGCTGCCGATTGATGAAAAGGAAGCCTAATTGTGGACCCGGTTGTTCTGGATACGAATATTCTCGTTTTTGCCATTGAAGGTCCATCGGAGCCAAACCAGGACACAGATCTGAAGCAGCGCGCAGAACTCCTGGTTGAGAAAGAATTAGAGAAAGAATCTCGAGTGTTGCTGCCTACTATTTGTCTGGCAGAGCTCTTGGCGCATAATCAGCGCAATCGAAGCAAAGCGCTGGAAGCATATACGCGTCTAGGATTGGAAATACGGTCATTTGATACTCCGGCTGCCATGCATTATGGCAGACTATACAAAGCAGCGCTAGCAGAGCGGAAGTCGGCTTCTCCTTCCACTCGAGCGATTCTAGGCAACGATGCGCTTATTGCCGCCACGGCACTCGCCAGCGGTGCAAGCAGAATTTATTCCCACAACACCAAGGACTTTAGGAAATGGGTAAAAAACTTGGGAGACACGTTGGCAGTGCTAGACATCCCACCACTGGCTGCACTCGTAAGCCCCGGGGATCCTGATCAGCTCATCCTTTCACAAGCGGAAGGTTTGGAGCCTTAGTTTACCCGTACACCTAGCATTGTCGCTGACTGGAACGAGACATAACCTACATTATCGGAAGTTGTTGTATTTGAACCTTCCTCGCAGTTTTGATGCGAAGCCCACCCGCAACAATACCTCCAAACATTTACCGCTTGACTCATGCCTGTTTTGGCGGGTAATAACTCCACCTCATTAATGGAGATCAGCTATGAAATTAACATATTTAGGTATATTGGTAATACTTTTGTTTTCAGGGTGCACCGTTTTTCGGACCGCTAAAGCAGAGCTTGGCTCTCGCACAAATGCCCCTATTAGCGAAATGCGCACTTTGAACGTTTGTCCGTCCGAATCGGCTCTACTCGAGAGGAAATGCCAGCCAAACAAAGAGACATGGCATTGGGCCGCAGGGGGGACGAATGAAAGATCTCTGAAGGACGACAAATGGCGACCGATACTAACGGAATGGTCGAAGTTGAACAAGACAGAAAACCTGGGCCTGGACAATAATGAGCTCAGGGAAAAAGCTTACACTTCCTACATCGCCAGCCTCTACCTATACTACCCGGTGAATTACCCCTGGTATTCTTGGGT
The DNA here is from genome assembly GCA_002730875.1 of Spirochaetaceae bacterium. Classification (GTDB taxonomy): domain Bacteria; phylum Spirochaetota; class Leptospiria; order Leptospirales; family Leptonemataceae; genus UBA3465. Next base: position 24,069 of record PCBI01000007.1, read on the forward strand.
GGTCAGGGGCCGCCCAGAAATGATGACCGTTTCGCCAGCATTGCTGAGGGAATTATCCACCGATGAGGACGGGCCGGGCGAGCCCACTAAAGCGGGGACAAATCTGTCGGAACTAATGGAGGCCGTCGATTTGGGAGGAACCCCGGATTACGTCGAAATTGATGTCTTTGTGAAAATACAAATCATTAATAAGATTGTTTCAGAGATCATGAGTAGCATAGATGAAGGGCAGTTGGCGGGCGGCGTAACGCTGGAGAACTTAGAGGTCAGCCTCAAAGCAAATTTGGACGATGAACTAAACGCAAGCAGCTTCGGCACGCTTCAGATCGAGTACGTTAGGATCGCAACCAAAGGTAATAGCGAATATAGTATAAAGGAAAGTTGGGCAGCTTGCAGACTGTATTCCTCCTACCTTGAAGGGGCACCATACATCAAGTCTGTGAATGGATGGTTTGTTCAGGGATCAAGCTCTATCGACTCCGAGACGAGCAAACAAGAGATTGAGGCAGCCATTGGCTCTGCTATAGAAGCTAGTATCAAGGAACTTGAATTAGGTCCCGAAGTGGGCAACGCCTTAAAAGGACTGAAGGGGCAATTTGACATCAAGTATGTCAGAAAAACCGTAAAGGATGTTGTGGGATCTGCCTACACAACTCAGAATCCCGTATTCATCCCACTCCATATAGAGATCGTGGATTTTAACGAGAAGCTTCTCGGGGTGATCAAAGAGCGTTGCAATCCAACCTCAGGAACACCGGAGAAATAGATACGCTCGCGGGGGTGTCGTGGAGGATTTCGGAGTCACCATGGCATCCCCCCTCCCCTGTCACGCGGCTAACAGCCGAGATGTGCCGGGGTGCAATTGAATCCGACCGCCTAGCCCAAGATTACCACTCAGTATCCAGATTCCGCATTCCGATTGGTGCGGGCAAAAGGATTGAATATCGGTGGACCCTCATGAACTGTAGGAGCCCGCTTTACTCTTGGATCGCGAATTTAGGACCGGCAATACCGACTAGCTCCAGCTCCCTTCCCCTGGTTGATCGGTGATGGTCGCCGGAGCCCCGGCAGCATGTGCATCCGTCTGGCCGTTCACCGTTACATTGACGGTTCCCGACTTGATGAACCGCTCTACTATTGCTGCATATTCAGCATTGAATTGCTCCACCGTCTCGATATCATCCCGTTTCATTAGAGCATTCAGTTCAGATTCGAAGGTTGCTTTGTCCGCCATGGGATCCTCCTTTTGCTACGGTCCTACCTGCATGGGCTTCGAAGCTGGACCAGGGAACGATGCCTTCAGGTGTCCATGCTTGGAAGCTGGCATTTCTTCCGGAGTGCCTTTCTTCCAGGTCACTTCGCCGGTCACATCCAGATCCCCCTCTATGCGCACCTTGTCCGTCTTGATCGTAATTTCATCGCTGGAGAAATCGATCTTGAAGACCGTTTCCGTGCCCTTCTTGATTACGTACTCATCATCCTGGTAGCGGATGCTCCAGCCGGAAGGATGAAAGTCGGCAAAGTCTTCACTATCTCCGGCTCCGACGAAGCTCCCAGAGTCGGGGGATTTCTCGAATTGCTCCAGATCCTTAGAATGCTTCTCCTGTCCAGGAGTAGGATACCAGTTCACGACCACCGGGTTCTCCGGTGAGCCCCCGATGAAATCTATAAGGACTCTCTGGCCCTCCCGGAACTCTGCAAGTCGGCCCTTTGCCTCTGCGTCTATGACCGATCCCCCCGGGAGCAGCACGTTCTCCAGATAATCTCCTGTCAGCGTCTGGACATTGCACCGGAATCGACTCTTCACTTCATCGATGTACCCCCAGAGCGCCGGTGCTCCCCGGCGGGTAAGTGGACCAGCCAGCGCCTTGAGGCCGATACCAATGGGTCGTTCGTCAATCATGCCCATCAGAAGACCTCCAGGAAGAAAGTTCGATTGCCGTTTATGGAGGTCACCCCGACAAGATAGACCAGAGAATTCCCATCCTGGCGGATTCCCGTTATTCGCGTAGACCGGATCCGGGGGTCCGCCTCTATCTTTGCCAGGAGTCGGTCTATGTAACGGTCTTTGAAGAAGTTCTCCTGGACTTCCCCTATCTTTGCGGGGTTGCCAAAATCAGGATACATGGGGAGCCCGCCCTCCGGCGTATCGATCTGGTCGATCACATTGTTCATCAGTGCTGGCTCGCCCTCGACCACATCCAGATCTCCGTTCGCAGCCACGGCAAAATCCCTCTGGTCCGTAAGTGCCAGGTCTTCCCCGAGCACTCCCCGTTCAATATCGGCATTCGTCGGGCTGGCCGGTTGGGAGGCCCACACCTGGAGGTTATGCTCGTAGGGGATCTTGATAGATTCGCTTACGATGCCCTGCCCTCTTCTCTTCCGATTGTATGCGGCCAGAGCGGAACCCAGATCAGGGTCTTGCATGTACTTCTCTGCGAGCGATTCCCAGGTATCTCCGCCTATGGCTTTGTGGATGATGTACTGATTGTCTGTCGCCGCCTTCTTTATGTAGGCTTCCAGATCAATGACCGCTGTTTGCGCCTCCAGCAGTTGCTCATAGTACGGTATTTCTATCAACGATTCGAAGTTCGATTCCGGGGTTGCCGCATAGGATTCCAGTGGCTGGTTGGGAGAGACGGTAATCAGTCCGAGTTCATCCATGGCGGCCTGAATTTCCTGGGCCATTTCCCGGAGACGGCGCTGGAACTCGGCTCTCGCAGAATTGGCCTTCTGAATTGCATTTTGTTCTTCTGGCTCTTCCCGAAAGCCCCGACCCACGTTGGCAAACGCTTCGGTGAAGTTGTTGGAAGCCAGACGGCCATCGCTTGAAAAGACTCCCCGCATCGTATCCCAGGAATTCTGGAGCTCGGTTCCTATCCGGGAAAGGTTCTTGAAGGCACCCGACATTCNGAGGAACCGGCCTGATAGCTCTGTNGGGAAGTTGACGATGTCCTTCAAGTCCTGCATGACCCCGCCGATTCCAGCTTCAAAATTTGCATTGAAGTACCTTTCGAGCTTGTTGGGCAGCTCGAAAGCAGTGTCCTTTTCGTCCTGTATGACGACCAATCCGATTTCCCACTTGTATGTGTTCGTATCCTGAGTGCTTCGGGAAATCTTGAAGCCATCGGGCTGCACTACCACTTCTACATGGCGCCGCCTTGCGTAATCGTGGAACATTAACGCAAAGTTGGAATAGCTGAACGGGTCTTTCTTCTCCTTGAATTTTGTGAGAATTGCGGCTGCCTGCTTATCTTCCGGTTCATAGAGAATCTTCTCATCCCATACCCCGGACATGATTGCCAGGAAATCAAAGAACTCCATNTCNCCGGACCGGAGNCCCCCCATCCCNGGNACCGGAATGACNCTTTCCATGTANCCNACNGAGCGATCNTATAGNNTNTTNGCNGTNCCCGAGTAATCNGTNACGAGCCCCTTTGCATCGTCATAGATTGACTTGGCACCTTCAGTAACATCGCCGAATCCCAGGCCTTCCTCTCCATCATCGAAACGATCCAGGAAGGATCCNCCTTCGGAGCCCTGGGGCGGTCGAGCCAGAAAGTGAATGTGAAACTCGCCTTCCAGGGAAAGTATGTTATTGTCCGGGCCGTAATCCACCGTGGAGGACCCGCGATGACCGAAGGTGGGCATTGTGCGGACTCGAAACTTGTATTGCTCGGAGTAGCGGACTGGCCCGTTCAATAGGAAATATTCTCCCAGGGTTTCACTGGAAGGCTGTCCGTTGTCCTTTCGGGATCTGAGTTCGAATGAGAACAGATTCTCGGCCACGGATTGAGTCTATAGTTGCAGGCTCCATCGGTCCACGCAGCGAGCCGTTTGCCCGATGAGAATATAGCGTATTATTATCGGGCGCAATGGCGCTGAGCAGATATATCCCGCGTGCGGACGTAGAATACCGCCAGGCACTCGTCAACTACCTGATCTCCAGAGCTTCGCGCCTGAGCAATTTCGGTCCCGGATCCCGCATTGGCTCATTGCTGGAAGGTATAGCCATCGTCCTGGCCCGAGGTGACCGGGAAACACTCCAGGGCTTTGAGGCTGAAGCGGTAAATGCCGTCTATGAAGTGTTTGGCTTTCCCCTCCTCCCGGGGCTAAAGGCAACCGGACTGCTCCGCCTGGAGAAATCCGGACATACCCAGGCAATCAATTATCCGATCTTTACGATCGATCTTTTCGGTCTGCGGTTTGAGACCGTGGAACCTATTACGCTTCCCGTCGGCCAGAATGTGGTTCTGGTAGAAGCCCGGGCCATAGAGCCCGGCGTTTCCGGAAATATTCGCGCCGGGGAGATCGATACCCTGGATGGTCGTGGAACGATATCCCCTCAGATCGAACCCGGAACTCGGGTCTGGAATCCGGCCCCTTTTGAGGGAGGCACCCAGCTTGAGACGGAGGAATCGCGAGCTGGTCGATTCAGGGATTTCATCAACAACCTGGGCCGTAGCACCCTGCGGGGTATATACAATGCGGTCATTTCTATCCCCGGTGTGGCCGGCGCCGTAGTAAACGACAACATCAACCCTATTTCTCTTCTGCCTCAGACCGGATGGGTCAATGTCTATGTGTCGGATGGAACCTCGAGCCCTCCACAATCGTTGCTTGATGAAGTGAAGAAGGTAGTCGTCGGCGAACTGAACCATCCAGACTACCTGGGGTATGCGGCGGGTGGGGCCAGAGTCTACGTTGGCTCGGTTGAGGTGACGGCCGTTAATGTATCCTATGAATACGTCCTTGTAGAAGGAAGCTCCCTGACAGACCAGGAAGCGGAAGAGAAAATTGAGCAGGCGGCCATCGGATACATCAACTCCCTTCCCATCGGCCAGGACGTGCTCTTCGAAACTCTTCAGGCCCGGATGCTCACGGCTCATCCAGATATCCTGAGATTGAATCTACTGTCTCCAGGATCAGATGTCGTGATTCAAGATCAAGACCTCCCCCGAATAGGAGGTGCATCCGGGGGAACCATATCGGGAACGGCGCTGCCCCGGGAGGTCCCCGAGTGAGCGAAATCTTCCAGCTACTGCCCTTCTTTAATCAAACCGGTCCCGTGTTTCGGGATCTGGTCGGCGATCCGAACAGGAATGAACTGGATCCGGTCCAGGCAATCAATGATATCAACAAGGGAGCCATTGAAAACAGTATCGAATGGCACCTCCGCTTCCAACGGCGGGCCGTGCATGAAGTGGATCTTCGGAATGCGCGGGGAATATTTCTACGAAAGTGGGCGGATATCTATGGGATACCGCGACCTTCATCGATGTCCGATGAAGACTTCATCGGATACATGATTGGCCGCATCCTCTCCGTAAGCTCAGCCCGACCGGCACTGGTGAGCATCTTTCCGGAGCCAAAGTATCAGGTCTTCGGCTGCGCACAGGTCGGGGCATTCCTGGATGTTTGTTACTACAATGTGGGTGTTCAAGACCCCAAGAAGACGAAAGTTCGCATGGCGAGCTCAGTTCTTACGTTCGGCACCAATTCGATCTATGTCTACGTAAAGGATCCGGACCATATCGGCTCCGAGATTAAGAAGAAGTTATATGATACCCTGGCCGCCGGTTTCGCGGTCTACGCAGGAGTCTATTGATGACAACGGTGGAAATCCCCTCTCAAGATAATGAAGTTAAGATCCTCTATGTGGAACCGCTCAGAAGGATTGAGTCTGAGGACATTAACACGGCGACCGGAGTGAACTTCGAGGGTTCTCAGCTTAAAATCGCAACCCTGGTTGCAAGAGCGATCATTGGCAAGGATCTAACGGACACTTGCTATCTGGGATTCAAGCCACCTTCATTTACATCTACGGAAATAACCGTTCAGCGTGGTGTCATTATCACGGAAGAGGCAGTCTTTCAAATAGCCCCGACCACTTTGACGCCTACTCCGGAAGCCCACTATGGCATCTATGAATGCGAATTTGTGGAAGAGATTGTGGACGAGGAGGCCCGNGACTTCTGGAACGCTGCCACAGAGGAAGCGGATCCTGCCATGAGCCCGACCCGAAAAAGATTCGGGATCAAAGTCTACGAGAAATACAATACGTCGGCCAGCTACCCGGCTGTCACCCCGGGCCGGTTTGAGCTTTTAAGATATCAAAAGCTGGCCGCATTTCAGGCGATTGACGATGTCCAGCTCCAGATCCAGACGGACTTTGATCTGATTACCGTGACCGACAATATTTCCCAGCTTTTCAGCGAACTATCAACGGAAATAGCAGAACGGCAGTCNGCGGATGATCTGAAAAACTTTATCNGAACNAGNNTTCCNGGTCCTCCAGGAAACCAGGTATTNTTCCGGCAGGATGGAAATTATCTCTACTGGTCTAACGATGGGAGTACCTGGCGCCCTTTCGCATAACGCCCTCGTCTGGCCCGGTGGCGGGCGGGGGCTTCAACGGGCATTGGGAGGGCAATGTCAGNACAGCCAGATACGATGTGTTTCCGCAGGGAGCCTATAGCGTCGGCGATCAATGGTTCGCGGTGGACAGTCAGTTCGATGCCGGAGGCTCCTCTGTTCGTTGCCAGGAAACCGGGTTTGGATACGGAGGGTGTCTTCTCGGCTGCTGCCCCGGTGGGGGCGATCCTTTTTTGGGGTGCTTCCGTTGTAGTGTAACCCTTCCGGATGGCGTAGAATACTGCAATGTTCAAGGTCTTCAGCCTTTTAAGGGATGGTACTTTGAGTCGAGAGCATGTGGCCTCGGATGCGAAAGCAATTTCTATAAGCTCTGCTACAACCCGGATTGGAAAACGCGCTATAATGTATACGAATATCGTCCTGCCGAATGGCAGGAATTGAACGGGATCGAGTTCGACCCCACGAACCCAATGCACGGATGGGTCTTTCGGTACCAGTCCGTGGTGGATGGCCTTGTTTATTCATAGGCGTATTTCAAATACTTGATTTTGGAATCCGGTGATGCCGGGAAAAGGAGAGAAAAATGAACGAATCACAGATATTTCAATATATGAGCCAGATGGTTTTCAATGCCACGGCCAAGGGCCAGACCCGCGAAAAGGCTCTGGAGCAGGCCGAGGAAACCGTTTCCGGCATAGTCGACACATCGAAGAAGCTGGCCTCAGAGCTTGATTCAGAGGAGCTTGGCGAAAGCCAGATCTTCCAGTACATGAGCCAACTGGTCTTTAATGATGTGATGAAGGGTAAGGACAGAGAAACGGCCCTGAAGGATGCAGCCAAAACAGTGAAGGCGATTGCAACGAAGACGAAAGCCCTGGCGGCCAAAGCACAGCCGAAAGAATAATCATGGCCTGCGGCAAGTGCGGCAGTTCTCCACCTGTGATTGCAGCCGAATCCGGAGATTGTCGAAAGAACACAACGGCACCCATCCCAGAAGGGTTCAGAGATAGGCGGAATGAACGTCTTGCAATCTGCCTGGAGTGCCCGGCATTGAAGCGATACGTCAAAATCTCGAAGATGGAACAATGCGGACTCTGCGCTTGTTTCGTTCGGGCCAAGACTGCGGTTCCATGGGAGAGGTGCCCGGCGGGCTTCTGGAAGTAGCTGATGGCGTTTATATCACCCAGAGTTCGACTTATCGCTTACCGCCCCTTTGATAGAGAGCCAGTGGAGGTGCCTCTGGATCCGATTACAAAGATCAGCTCCAGTCGAGGCTTCGGTCCGGGATCAATCAGTCTGACCTTTACTCGTGGCGTGGCCCCGGGAGAAATCCGGAAGGTCATGGATCTCCTGACGGATCAGACCGTGGTCCAACTCCAGGTNAAGCGCAAGCCGGGGGATGAATGGAGACAATTAAANCTCTGCCATGTCAGNTCCGCGTCGACAACCATTCATGCGAAGGGTGAAGAATCCTGGAGTCCGGAACTGGTTACACTGGACGGAAAGCTCCAGAACCAGGTCTATTTCATTTCGTTACCCAACGGAGCAAAGAAGCTCACTCCGGAGGAGGCTGCGGGCTTGCCGGAGGGGTCATTCCCCAGGGCTTTAATGCAGTTCGGAGAGTCCTTCAAGGGTGGAGTAAAGTCGCTGAAGCGCCTGATTGAAAACTTCTGGGATGAGATTATAGTAACGCTCATGAACCCGGAGCAGTATGGCACACGGACCGTGGTTTTCGGAGGGAAACGGCTTGCAGGTCCGGTCGGTTCCGACGATGCGCTGTCGACTTTGAAAGTGTTTTCTACTCCCTCCTACACCGAGCAGTTCATCTCATTCTTTAGCTTCCTGAATCAGATATCCATTGGGAATAGCCCCAATTTCTACCAGATCATTTCAAGTCTGGCCACCGCCCCGCTGTATGAGTGGTTTTTCGATCCACTCCAGGGAAGCGGGGTGCTCGACGAAGAATCAAAATACACGGTCAAGAATTCGCAGGGACTATTTATCTTCCGCAAGACCCCCTTTTTCGATATGTTCGACCAGTCCGGCAAATGGATCGAGCCGGCGGAAACAATTACGGACATCCACCAGTTGAATTACGGCCACAAAGACTCGGACATATACACCGGTGTGCATGTTGGGCTGACGGCCTTTGATCTCGGGGCCAATGCAATCGTTTTCAAACCGAAATGGTCCGGGCTCCTGGGGGCTACCCATGGCCATCGTCCACTCCAGATAAAGATGGATGGCATCAAACCGGGCGATATGGAACCGGATCAAATNACAGACGCACTCTCGAAGATCCAGGACAGGCTATTTGCGATATTCTGCGACAGTGAAGTGCCACGCCGCAATGCCAGCGTCTCGGCGAACTGTACTTTCGATTTCTTCCGGGTGGGACAATCCTACAAAATAGAAACTCCGAAATCCGCAAAAAAGGATTACGGCTCCTATGGTTATGTAACCCAGGTCAAGGACACATTCAGCATTCAGGAAGCCGAAGCCTCCAGCAGCGTATCCCTGAAATGGATTGATCGCCTATCCGGAATTCCTTCCGAGCCTTGACCGATTCCAGAGTTGGAGGGCACTCTAACGGATGCCATACATCGGGCCATATATCCCGGAGGACTACGAGATAGAAGAAATGTTTGCTCAGCTTACCCTTGCCAGAGGGGAAGTCTCATACAATGCNACNAACGTTGCCGTTGGAGACGCCCTGCCTAATGATTCGGTTATTGTTGCCTTATGTGTCCGCGTAGAAACGCCCTGGGACGTGCCCGCCAGCATGACAATCGGCAATAACAGCGATTCAGACCTCTATGCGGACGCGGATTCAATCGACCTGAATCAAGAGGGGCTCTACATGATCGATGTTTACGGGATTACCCTTGGCACATCAACAATCAACGCTTACATAAACGCTCCTGGTGCAGTAATCGGTAAGGCTACCGTCTTTGCCGTGGTACGCGTCGGATAATCCGGGATCTTGCCCGATAGTAAAAAACCAGCCCAAATGCAGGCATGGAATTTACCCATCCCTGNCATATTATCAAAGCCGAAGAGAATTCCGGACGGCTNAAAGTTCTGATTCGAGCCTCCACTGAAGGAGAAGACCGGCACGGCGAGCGTGTCCTAAAGAGCGCGTTTGCAGACCCGGANATGCAACGGTCNTTTTCCAGGGAAGGCTACTACGACTANAACCACATAACAGATATTCTGGACAAACAGATGAAAGGTGTCTCCGGCACCGAACTTGTGGANCTGCAGAAGGCCAAAGCAAGNGCNATCATTGGATATCCNGATCCCGACAAGTCGTTGTTNGTCGGGGATGATGGCGTNTATTCNCAGGGGTATCTATTCGCAGANAATGAATACGTCCAGGAAATCCGCAAGGGTCTTGAATCCGGCTGGTCNGGCTGGGGNGCTTCGATCTCNGGTTTTGCGAGCCCNNNGGACCTGGAAGGCAACACTTTCAAGAAGATTGNTCCTGAANAAGATCGCAATCGCCCCGCTCCAGGAAGTCATCAATCCGGATACAAGNGTTCAACTGGCCAAGTCNAANCTCNTTCAGNTGATNAAGGCCGGTGAGGACTACTACACCGAAGAGCAGACGGGCGCAACCGACACCTTGCCCGATACAGAAATCCGTGACCAGATAATTCAGGATCTACAGATGCAGGTCGGTCGGCTCACGCGATTGGTCCTTTCGCAACCTTCCATGCAGGAAGCTATCGCTCGTGAAGTGGTGGATGCGATCAAATGCGGCACCCTGCCCCTGCAACACGATCCCATAGTCAGCTTTTTGACCGATAGCTTTGGCTTTGATACGGATTTAGCCAAGCAAGTCGCCAACGGCGTACTGCTAACAGGTAACTTCGGAGCGGCATAGCTCCTGAGAGTCCAGAGAAGAGGAGACACTGAACTTATGAAATGGGCAGAAGAATTAATTGGAAAGATTCAATCTTTAAGCGTTCGCAAAGCGGACGATCCGACCTCCGGCGATAAAGGCGGCGGATCCATCGAGGATCTGGCAATGGAGGCCGCGAACAAAATGGAGAACGGCGAAATTGAACCGGATGCAGATTCCGCTAAGGACTTCCTGGTATCTAACGGTGTCGACGAATCTGAGGCCGGAGATTTTGCCAGAGATATCATAGATGCCTATTTCTCCGAGGATGATCCAAAATCCGGAGAAGGCGACGGGTCCGGGGACAAAGGAGACGTCAACAAGTCAAAGGATCCGACCCAGGATGAAGCCAATTCGGACCAGATCCCCATTCAGAAGTCCATGGAGCGAATCGAAGAGGCCCTGAGTGTTCTCGGTTATGGCCTTACTCATATCCTGGACGAGCTGCAGGCAACCCGCAAGGAGAATGCTGTCCTGAAAAGCCAGGTGGATGAATACCTCGGCAAGCCAGTTCGCAAGAGTACGGTTGAGCAAGTGGCCCCCGGTGCTGGCCAGGAGAGCGGCAGATCCACCTCCGAAACAAAGACCCTGATTCTGAAAGGAGTCCAGGCCGGTGAGCTTACCACTGAAGACATGACTGCCTTCGAAGTGGGTCGAGTGCTCACCGACAAAGCAAAGCATTACATCAATAAGGCAGGAGCCTGATCCCTGAAAGCGCGACAACAGAGAGGATAGAAATGAGAGAACTTAACGAACTACTGGAGATTAAGAAGGCCTTTGAGGCCAATCCGGGGATTACTGATGTGGCCGAGCTCTTTGACGGCCCGGCGCTCAGTATGCAATACATCGATGGAACCATGTCTTCCATCGTTGCAAGCGATGTTGACTTCGCTTTCCTGAATAAGCTGCCGAAACGATCGGTGGACCAGACCATTGCCGAATACAACAAAATGAAGAGCCACGGAGACTCTCCGTATCGCACTTCTTTCGTTGGGCAATCAGAGGATCCCCACTTCGCTGACGCATACCTGAAAAGAAAGTTCGATGAAATGGCGTACCTTTCTGAAGGGTTCACATATAACCGCGTAATTGCCCGAACCAGGAACACAAACGACCCGGAAATGGTATCGTCCACGTCCGCCATGCGCCGGATGCTCACTTCCCTGTCCCGGGGCCTCTGGAATGGTGACCGTGACGCTCTATCCGTTGAAATGGACGGAATCGTTAAGAAGGTCTCTTCACTGGGCTCGGACTTCGTTTACGATTGTCGTGGCCAGCTACCCGGTGCCGACGTAATCCAGCATTTTGCAGCTCAGATCCGAAGTAGATATTTCGGACTGGCCAACGAATTCCACATGGCCGTCGGTTCCAAGAACCTGTTTGATCAGGCAGACCTCGGTGATAAGCAGTATATTTTCCTGGATGGCCAGAATGCCGGTGCAGGTCTGTATGCCAGCCGAGTTGTGGAGGGCCAGAAGGCTTCCTTCGCACTGAACAACAAGATTCAGTATGTACCGGATCTGTGGATCGATGAAAGCAATTTCGGCGTTCCAATGGACTATGACCGGTCCACCGACTCCGTGGTCGAAAAGGCCGTAGGTGAAGCTCCTCCGGATACCCCTGCTCTGGCGGTCGCTGCTCAGGCTCCGTCCGTACCCGGCTCCAAATGGGAGGCTGGAGACGTTGGCACCGTAGCATACCGTGTGGCCGCTGTAGGCCCTAAAGGTGCTTCTCAGGCCACAACCTCACAATCCGCCACAGTAGCCGCAAATGGAGCCGTGGAACTGACCATCACTCCGGCTGCAGGAGGCAACTTCGCAGAGGCATTCCTGATCTTCCGTGAGACAGCTCCTGGCAACGGAGATTTCCGCAAGATTGCCCGTGTAAAGCGTGCAACCAGCGGTGACACTACCTTTGTGGACGTAAATGAGACAATCCCCGGAACCAGCGTCGGTGTCCTGGGCGACTTCAATAGCCGGTCCACTTCCGACGAAACCAGAACCATGGTTCTGAGTGAGCTTATGAGCCCGCTCAAAACCACATTCCCTCCGGGAGTTGGCGGCCTGCGACTGAACGTTGGCATGGTGGAGTATTTCACAACCATCCAACTCTTCGCCGAAGAGAAGTTCGTCGTATTCAAGAACATGCCAGTTATCTAATCTTCCCGGCATATCACTCCCAACAAGATACCCCCGGCCCCGGCAGTTTGCCGGGGCTTTTTTTGAGCCATGCAACCAATCAACCTACAAAGGCTACTGGATCGCGGCGAATTCCCACAGACCGCAAAATACCTGCACAGCCTTACCAGGGCTGCTAAGGCCAAGTATGAAAGCTACATCAGGAACTTCACACCTTCCTGGTGGGGCCGAATGGCACTGTCGACCGGGCCGGGTGGCGGTGGAGGCCTATTGATTCGCAAGGTACCCGGTGGCCTGGAGATTTACTATGCGAATGCCGGAAAATACAACTACCTCGAAGTGGTAGAAAAGGGTCGAGGAACCTATGATATGAAACCAGCCCTCCTTAGATCGCCCCGGGCAAGGACGGGGAAGAATGGTCGCTATATTATTATCCCCATGACCCGAAACAAAGACGGCTCCGAAGTCAATGAGGAGAATAATACGATCCATAGTGTCGTCCGAAGGACCGGCCACTATATGGATCGAGAAGGAAAGAAGCGGATCAAATACGGGAAGGTTGAAGACCGCTCTGGCCGGGGCAATGTATATGCATTCGAGCAAGGGCCGGTGAAATCCGGAGAGATGCAGTACAGCTATGCCAAGTTCCTGACCGTCTCGGAGAATTCCTCCGGGTGGATTCAAAAACCTATCCAGGGGGCGCGCATAGAACCAGAAATCCAGAAAGAGGTGGATAAGACAGTCCGGAGGGATCCGCGACTCCAGGAGGCGATCTCCAGGGACGTCGAAAAATTCCTGACCAGGTATTTCCAGTAACCCTCTGTGCGGCACTCAGTTCCCCGATAGCCTTTTCTATGGCCTACTCGGGTGCATGAAAACCCTCCAAAAGACTCTGAATTTCATTTTCCAGTGTCTCTGGTTTGCCATCAAGGGATTGATTCCCAGAAAGATCGGCGCCGGAGATAAGATCATTCATTATGCCCCCAGACTCGTCGTTCAGTTATTACTGTCCTATCTCGTAGGCGGTCCACGTCTCTTCCTGTTCGGAGATTCGAACAGTGAGGTAATGTCCCGCTTGAAAGTGATGATCGGTTTTGACGTGGTTGCCATTTCTGGCGGTATCGGTGGATCGAGGTTGGACCAATGGGTCGATTTCTTTGAAACATGGATCGGGAAACTCGTCCTATGGCTTGTTGGCGATGCTGAAACGGTCTGCAATCTTGGCGGCAACAATGCTCTCCATCGAAAGATGAAAACGGTTCCGGAATCTGCCCGTGAACTTCATGCGATTCGCCCGGATGCCTGGATCATCTTGATACCGCCTATTCACTTCGATTTCTTTTCCTTTCTGGTTCAACCGAAACAACTCAGAAAGGATATCGAAAAAATCAACAAGGAACTACGCAAAGAGTACAAACCTCGAGTTATCGATCCAGAGCCCCTGGTGGACAAAGACGAGAACGGCGAACCGGATCCAGGTTCACTGAAGGATGCGGTACATTATGCAGACCGGCTTGTCTTTGAGATTCAGACTGTAATCGAGCTTACTGCCCTGGCCGAAGTGGACCGATAAGTCGATTGAACGTAGTATCCGGCCATGCGTCGGAAATTCCTGCAAGTGTTGAAAGAACGGATGGGGGCTGCCATGGCAGGCCCCCGCTCCAGAGCGCACCTCATTCGCAAGGTCATCACAAACCGGCGGGGCCACAAGCAAACAGTATACGTCAGGCCAGACAAGGCCGGAAGCCCACCTTCTGCCCCTCAAAAACCATCACAGTCTTCATCCTCTGTCGCGGAGGCTCGAAAGGAGTTTCAAAGAGCCGATGCCGAATTCAGTGCAGCGCTGGAAGAGGCCTATGGCAAGCAAGCGGGAGACAAGCGGTATTCTCCTGGTCCCCATCCACCTGCAGTAGAGGCTGCAAAGAAGAAACGGATGGAGGCCCAGAAGAAGTGGCATGCGGCACAAGACCAGACTCGGGCTTCAGGAAAGGATCCTCTATCCGGGGCACCTGTTGAATCCGAGCAGTCAGAAGCCTCAAACAAAGAGAAGCCGGAGCCGAGTGATGGGGAGGACAAGACAGCATCCGATTCCCCGGCAACCGCCCTCTCCTTCGTTGGTCATGATCAGATCCGGGAGCTGTCTCAGTACACAGACAAGCGCAACTACGATAGAAAGACTATCGATGGCATCAAGGCCAGCATCTTGCGGAATGGTTACAATCCGGCCTTCCCTCTCCAGGTCGATACAGACAACGGAACCTACAATATCGTTTCGGGGCACCACCGATTCACAGCGGTAAAGGAACTGGTCAGCGAAGGGAAACTACCGGACAACTTTCAGATTCCCGTCATCGTAAAGCAGTATGGAAGCAAAGGCGACCGACTTATGGCGCAAATGTCGGAGAATGTTCGCCGCACTGTCAACCCATTGGACGAGGCCCGGGCCATCGGAGAGTTAACCGAGATGGGCCACAGTGTTTCAGAAATCGCAGAAAAGACCGGAATGAATCCGGGAACTGTCCGGCGACGCAAAGCATTGACCGGGCTGCACAGTGACCTTCAAAAGCTGTTCTAGAAAAAGGACCGAAGTCTGCCCGTAGGTATCGCGGAAGCGATCGGAACTCATGGCCTGAATCCAGACGGGTCTAAAAACGCAACCATCCAGAACAAGGCCCACCGATTCTACAATGCCAACCGACATCGTGGATTCGGAGCTGCTGAAGTGATTAGCTACATGCAGGAGCTCAAGTCGCAGAACTCCGATCAAATGTGGTCCGTAGATGAAACCCGTACGGAAGCCGAGAAGCAAGCCGTCCAGAGCCTCGGTTCAGAAGAAAAGGCAAAGCGGAACACAGCGCAAATAGACAAATTCCTGGGTAGCGTACAGAATTCGTTTCAGCGCCTTCTCGGGGACTCTATTAGCTCTCTAAACGAATCTACTCTCAAAGAACTCTCTAACAGCCTCCTGGCCACGGAAGGCGAGTCCGGGTTTCGCTCAAAAATGGATCAGCTATCGACACTGATGAACGACCTGGAGACAGTCAAGCGTACTCTCGAGCAGAATTTCAATAAGATCAAAGAGGAATCATCGAACCATAGTCTCGCATTCGCCCGATCAATGGCAGTGATTGAAGCCAGCCAGGACGCCATTCATGTTCTAAAGTCGGCCCATAGAGAGACACGGGTAATCGAAAAAAGCAGATTTCTGGAAGTCCTCAAGGCCAAAGGCAAATCGGCGAGGAATCGGGCTCACCTCGTGCGCAAGGTAATAACCAACAAGAAGGGGCACAAACAGACAGTTTACGTGAACCCCAATGAAACCAACCAGGCTCAGGCGGAACAAATCGGGGAGTTCACTCTGAAACGCAGAGGGAAATTCATCGATGTCCTCGGGAATCTGTTCAAAGAATCCGGCCTGTACATGGCCTTGAATTCTCTAACCGGCAAGAAGGGGAAGCCTATCGAAGGAGAAAACGATCAGGGTAGCATTGGTGCTACTTACCCTTACTCAGTCGCCAACTATAAAAAGATCCGGGAGCAGTTGCTGGGAGTTTCCCGGGGGCCTGCCGACAACCGAGAGCAGGATTTGAGCCCTGCGGATGTCAGGAATATACCGGATGAGATAGAGTCGGAAGTCAAGGGAGATAAGGCACGATCCCTCTGGAAGCGAGCGTCCGAGCGATTCCCGAACCTGGATGCCGGAACTTTTGTGGATCATCTGGTTGAGTATTTGCTCCACCGTGACAAATACGAAGACCTTTTTTCGCAACAGAGCCTCTTCCAGGAGCCATCGGAAACTCCGGCGAACTCTGCAAAGGACTCGGGCTCGAAAGGAACGGTTAGCACTCCGAACCCAGCACCGTTCCGGAAAGACTTGCTTCGCTTCATCCATGAGCAATGGTCCGAATCGATCCAGAGCGATCCTCGTTCAATAGAGAAGGCTGAAGAAAGGTATAATGCAGCAGAACGAGACCTTGAAGAGTCCGCCCGGGAAGCCTACGGGAATCGTTCCAGCGACATGCTGGAATACGCAAACTCCAGGGTGCATCCTCCAGAAGTTCAGGAAGACCTGGATCAACGCAACGAAGCTCGGGTTTCTCTCCTGGAAACAAGGAAGGAGTCTCAGATTCGAGAATCCCGCATAAGGGCAAGCGTCGAAACAGGTAAAGCACGGGTCGGCGTTAAGACTCAGCATGCAATCAATGAAGAGGTCCGACAGATCCTGAAATCTGTGCCATCGGAAAAGATGACCGAGGAGCAGAAGGAACTCCTTCGTCAGTACGAAGGCTGGGGCGGGCAGACCCGAAATGATAAAACGGATTACTCCGGCAAGGGACTTCTTTATGAGTTCTATACTCCTGAGAAGGTCGTAAACAAGTCCTGGGAGCTATTGGAGAGATATATCCCCAAAGGGAGCAAGATTCTCGAACCCGCTGCCGGGACCGGACGATTCGCGGAGGGACGATCAGACTACAGTTTCGACATGCTGGAGGTAGACGGCACATCAAGCCAGATTGCCGGTATTCTGCACCCGGATGCAAATGTCCGGAAGGGTCAATTCGAAGAGCTGTTCCTGGATAATCGGAACCGATCCAAGAAGCAATACGATGGTCCTCTGTACGATGCCGTGGTAACGAACCCGCCCTACGGCGAAATGGGAGGAAAATACAAGGCATCCGAAGGTCGAGGCTGGCAGCGCTATGAGGAATACTTCCTCCATCGCTCCCTCGACACCGTGAAGGAAGGCGGCATAGTTGCAATGGTCGTTCCTTCCAATTTTCTCCGAAAGGGGAAAACCAAAGCAAAGGAGAAGATATTCAACAAAGCAGAACTCCTGGAAGCCCACCGATTGCCGAATGGCGCTTTTGCTCATACGGACATCGGCACGGATCTGATCATCCTTAGAAAGAATACTACGGAGCACAAAGACAATGCGATTGCCTTCGAGGATGAATACTTCAAGCGGAACCCGAATCATCTTCACGGAGAGGAGCACGAGACGACAGATCGCTGGGGCAAGCCAGACCTGCGGACAAAGGGCAATATTGATACCTTTCTCAATCATAGACCGGCGGCCCCCAAGGAAATGTCAAAAGCCCACAAGGATGCAATCTCCAGGGGATTGATCGGGAACCAGAACGCAAAGGGGAAGCACAAGGTAGCCAGTTCAAATCGGAAGACGGTTAAGAAGAAAGCCGTCCGAAATGCGACGAGGAAAACGAAGAATACGGCGAGAGAAAAGCAGAGTCCTCCCCCGAAGCTCCTGAATCAGGCGGAGTTCAATAGGAAATACGGGCTGAACTTCAGCGAATCGGATGTAGAATTGCTGAAAAGTACCAATGCTCTCGGATACATTGATCCCCAGACGCCATTCGATCCGAAGTCGATGTCATTCCACAATGGCGGTGCAATGCCCGACTACCTGTATGCCACGGGCGATATTTATGAAAAGCTGAAGCAACTGGAATCGGACAGGGAAGAGATCATCGAGAAAGGTGGCCTGCAGCTATACCAGAAGCAGCGCCAGATGCTGGAAGATGCCATTCCGGAGCAAACCCCGCTGAAGGACGTCGTTCTGGATCCAATCGACCCTTTCTTCAAGACAGTCACCCTGGAAGACGGAAGTTCCCTTCTCGACCGGTTCAAGGAATGGGTCGGTGATCTGGACTACGAGACCTTTATGGACTACGCGGCCTCAGCCAGCGACGTTCGGGCTTACTGTGATGCCATACCTGTCCGGGGCAACAACAAGAGCCTGAATGAGAGAATCCGGCGAGAACGCCGGGAATTGGCAATGAAGCTGGCAGACAGGTTCGTCAAGGAATCCCTGGGTGAGGCCGAGCAGAGTCAGATCCAGCAGTCCTGGAATGAACGCTTCAACGCCTACGTTCAGGTGGATCCGGCGAAGGTGCCGATTCCGATTGAGGGATTGAACGAAAAGTTCAAGGGTAAAGACTATGAATTGAGGGATGTCCAGCATCGATTCATTGCAAATTTCCTTTCAAAAGGCATCGGTTGCGCAGCCCACGAGGTGGGGCTGGGAAAAACCATGACCGGCATTATTGCCACAGTCTCCAATATGCAAATGGGACGGTCGAAGAGGCCTCTGTTCGTGGTCCCAACCTCGGTATTACCGAATTGGGAGGCCTCCGTTAAATCGCTTTATCCAAATCTCACGGTGAATACAATCGGCACCCCCGAACTGAATCAAATGACCGAAGGCGGCAAGAAACTCGAGATCGAAGAAGGGTCGGTGACTGTAATGTCTTACGATGCGTTCCAGAGGATGGGCTTCAGCGAAGAGCGATTCAATGAACTCACAAAAGACCTCCAGGATGCTCACAAGCCCTATGCAGAAGAACCGGCCACCAAGCGAGGGAAGGCAAAGAAAGAGGAGGAATATGAAGCCCTGGTATCGAGAGCGAGAACGGGTACGTATAATGAAATACTATTCGACGAAGCGGGCTTTGACTCTCTGACCGTGGACGAAGCGCACAACTTCAACAATATCTTTGCTGACGTAAAACAGGAGAAGGATCAAGACACCGGGAAGGTCAAGACCCAGGCAAATGAATTCTCCGGTATCATTGGAGGGGCGACGAGCGACCGTGGGCTAAAAATGTGGCTGGCAGCCCAGCACGTGCTCAAGTCCAACGACAACCGCAATGTGATGATGCTCACAGCCACTCCCTTTACGAACAATCCGCTTCAGGTCTACTCCCTACTCTCCACGATGGCCAGGGAACGCCTCCAGAAGATGGGGATCTACAACGTAAAGGATTTCGTGGCGGCCTTTGTAGAGACTCAGACCGAAAAGGTTCTGGAGCCCAACGGAAAAATCAAAGAGAAACAGACGGTCCGCCGTTTCAAGAATGCCCATGCCTTTGCCTCGCTAATCAATGAATTCTTCGACCGAAAAACCGGAGAGGATGCGCATATCAAACGGCCGGACCTGGTAGAGAAGGAGATCGTTCTTCCTTCTAACAAGGAAATGGATCAGATCCGCCAGAGCCTGGAGAACTATTACGATATGGCTTTCCACCCCGATCCTGATGAGCGAGATCCCTCCGCTGCACTAAGGTCCATGACCATGCAGCAAAACCTGAATATCAGTCCGGCCCTCGTAAACGACTATCAATTCAACGATAACCGACAGGATTTCGTCGAACGCAGTCCCAAAATGAAATTTGTGGCCAAATCCGCTGCAGAATACTACAAACGGATGAAGGAAGCCCAGGGGAATGCTCCGGGCCAGATCATCTTTCTACCCCGAGGGGTTGAGTATTTCAATGAAGTGAAGGCTTACATGGTTTCCCAGGGAATCCCGGAGGATGCCATCGAGATCATGACTCCCAAGGAGAAAGGGAAAAAGGCCAGGAGCAAGGAAGCAAAGGCGAAGGGGCAAAGTCGATTCGAAGAAATCAAGTTCGACTTCAATGATCCGAATGGCAAAACGAAAATCATAATTGGCTCCGATACGATCCAGGAAGGAGTATCCCTCCAGAAAAATACGGGGGTCATGTATAACTGCAGCCTGGCATGGAATCCGACATCGAACGAACAAAAAAAGGGCCGTGGATGGCGCCAGGGGAACACCCAGGAGCGTTGCCACATGTTTTACCCGGTCATGGAGAACTCCGTCGACACAAAACTGTACCAGAAGCATGCCGAAAAGGTTTCCCGAATCAACGATATCTTTAAGGCAACTGGATCCCCTTTCATCGAAACCACGGACATCAATCCTGATGAGCTGAAATACGAGATCGTGACCGACCCGGAGAAAAAGGCCAGGCTGGTTGCATCGGAAGATGAGACGCAGCGTCTGGCCGCCATCAAGGATAAGACCACCGACCGGAACATTCTCCTATCAACCCTGAATCGAGCAGAAAATCTGGACCGACGCATTAGGGATGCGGAAGAGTCACTGAAGCGGTCACAGCGCTGGGCCGAAATGTACGGCAAGAACTCAACACTTGGTCGATTCCATGCGGAGGATGTAAACCGCATCAAATCAAGACTCAGTCGATTGAAGCGCGACAAAGAAGAGCATGAGACAATGATGCAGCAGAAGGGCATGACCGTGGAGAAGCTCCGTTCTCAGGCGGAGGCTCTGGAAAACGAGATCGCTCAAATGAAAGCAGATTCAACCAAAAAGAAGGAAGAGCTTGAATCAGAACTGGTAGAGCGCTACCGACGAGAAAAGGAAGAATATGAGAAGAGCCGTCCCAACAAGTCGATCGACCAGATGGTGGATGAGCATGTCTCAAAGCTGGTTGACTCTTCCCTCGGCAAGTCGGTATATAAGAGTCGAATCTACGAAATAATACGGGGAGGGAGAATGCATGAACGCAGACGTAAAGCAGCAGCTCTTTGAAGCCGTGGAGGCAGACTTCCCGCACCTGGCAAGTCTGGGGCCGGACAGGGTCTACGATTCCCTATCCTCAATTTGTATGCAGGAGGGGAAGCCAGTAACGGTTGAACAAATGCTCCAATACGCGGTGATTCTGGACAACGACCTGGAGATGGACGATCTACAGACCGGCGACTGAATCGACAGATGCCCGATAGCCGTTTTCCGGCTATAACGGGTCCATGAATGGCATTCATATTCTCAAGGCGGCCAACAGAGCGCATCTGGTCCGCAAAGTCATTACGAATAAGAAAGGCCGCCGCCAGACCGTTTACGTAAACCCGGAACAGGAAAAGTCGAAAGAAAAAGGTCGAGGCCAGTCTGGTAAGGCATCCGAAAAAAAGGCCGAGGACAAGGAAGCCGGATCCTCCCGCCCCGACCAGTCCGCCCATAACAAAGAATCTCAACCGAGGAACAACGCGCCCGAGAAGAGCGGACAGAAAAAAGAGGGCACCGGGAAGAAACCGAAAGAACGTAAGTACAAAGACCCAGGGGTTAATCAGATTTGGGCTCCTGCCGATGTTGAGGCAGCCAAGGCCCAAGCATTCTACAACATTGTAACCGACCCAGACATCGGTGATCCGATACCTCGCCCGGGTCGCTGGAATGAGGGGATTCCCGAGGGGATGCCCTCCGAAACCTGGGAAGAGCACTTCACCGGCCATCCAGATGAAGGCGGAAAGCCAAAGGAGGGCCGGGAGTTTCTCCACAACTTGATCAAACAGAGATTCCTCGAAGGGAAACCATCGGTGCCGTCCGGCGAAAAACCCGTTGCCATATTGATGATGGGCGGCCCGGCATCCGGGAAGTCGACCATGGTTAAGTCCGCTGGCCTGGAGAGTATGGAGGATTTCGTCGTCGCTGATGCTGATATAGTGAAGAACATGATTCCGGAATATCGAGTCGGGGTCAACAATCGCCTGAAACAGGCCGCATATATGGCACATGAGGAGTCCAGCTATCTGGTGAAGCAGATCAGAGAAGAAGCCATCAATACCCGGAAGAACCTGGTTATCGATGGGACAGGTTCAAAGACAGCATCCTACGAAAAGAACATCCAGAAGCTCCGGGACCAGGGATACGAAATCAAGCTTATGATGGCTGACACCCCGATGGATGTTGCTCTGAATCGCGCCAAACAGCGAGCGAGAAAAACCGGCCGCTACGTCCCAGACGGTGTTCTGAAAGGTGCTTATGCCGGTATCCCGAGCGGGTTCCAGAAGATCGCAGAGATGGTTGATTCTGCAGCCATCTATGATACAAACGTGAAGCTGGGAGAGCCTTCACGGCTTGTCTATACAAAGACGAATGCCGCTGAAACCATCCATGACTCCGAGCATTATTCGAAGTTCCAGAGTAGGATCGGAAAGTCCTGGCTGTTTCAGATCATCAAGTCCAGACTCTCCCGTGAACAACGAATTGCTGTAACGAAAGGAGGAGAAGATATGCAGGAGAAGAAGCAAAAGCGAACCGATGACGAGCTACTACAGGCAATGGCCCGCGACGAATGGGACTTCACCGAAGAAGAAATGAAACGAATTGAGGCCATGGAAGACGTGGCGGACGAAGGGGAAGGAGTGGAAATGGTAGTGGATGACTGAACCCACTGCAATGGATTTATCCGCTTGAATGATGGAATAGGTTATCCGGCATGTTTGGTCTTGAAAGCCTTATTGACATACTGAAAGCTCGCGGCGCAGCTCTTGGTGAGATCCACCATTGGGCCAATGGCGATTATATGAAAACTCCGCAGGGCTGGAAGGAAGTCAAGAAAGACGTCCGGAAGCATCTGGACAAGCTCACAAAACGTATGGCTCCCGCAGACGAGAAGGCCCGCGAACACCGCTTCGCCATGGAGGACCTTAAGTCCAGGATTGACGGGATCAAGAGCAAACTCAGCGAGCACCCCGATTCAGATTACTACAAAAATGAGCTCAAAGAGGCGGAGAAGCGCCTGATATTCCATAGCGTAAAGGCCGAACAAGTTGGAGGACGTGCCCGACGCCGTGCCGAGGATTATTTGGATCAGGTCCGCCAGTATCTAAAGGACCATCACGAAACCCAAATAAACGCCAAATATGCTGACGCACTGAAGAAGCTCGATGAGCGGATGGCTGCACTTGAAGAAGGTGGGGACCGTTACAATCAAATAATGGAGAACCATCGAAAGCTGGTAGGCTCTGAATACGAGGATGAGGACGATGCTGAGTCAGCAGCAGAAGATGAGATAGAGATCGAAAAAGAGATTATCGAGGATAAGCAAACGGACCTGCACGACCTGATCTGGGAGAAAGTTGGGAACCGTCATGATCAGATCGATGAACGTTTAGACAAATTGCTGGAAGACAGTGAAGAGGATACCCGCGAAGCATTTGAAACTCGTCTCGATGACTTCGAGGACATCAAGACCCGCTACCCAACCAGCATAGACCGGGACCCAGTTACTCCGATAAGCAAGGTAAGGGAGAGAATCAGGAAGAACCTCGGTTTTCGCAAGCGGTTGGCCGACCGATTGAATCTGAAATCCAACCTGGGCCGGATGCTCGCAGTATTCAAAGCCGGAAACCGGCAGGGTCTTGTTAAGAAGGTCATCACAAATCAGGCTGGGCACCGGCAGACGGTCTGGATTCGGCCGGACGAAAGCCCCGGCCCTCGCCCCGTAAAAAAGGATAGTGGCCCATCCTCCAAAAAACCCGGTGCAGGCTCAGTAAAGCGCACAATGGCGCCCCAGCGCGGCGGAATGCCGTCCAAGAAGCCCATGGCCGCAAAACCCGCCGAAGATCATGCTGTTGTCCAGCAGCGGCATGAGGATTTTGAAAAGCGCGCCCAGGAGCAGCGAAAACGAAAAGGACCTAATGCAAGCATTGATGCCGCCGAAGCTGGCGATATAGTGCAAATCACCAACCCGAAATCGAGAGTCCGCAACCAAATAGGAAAAGTGGTTCAGAAACTGGAGGACGGATTGAAGGTCATGATGGCCAACGGGATTTTCCAGGATTTCACTTTCGATGAACTGTCCTTCGCGAAGTCCCGGCCGCTCGGGTTTCGACCGGATGGAGTTCAAATCCTGAAAGCCCGTATCGAGTTGAACTGAAAACTGGCAAAGAACGAACCTATTCAATGAAATGATCCGCGCTTCTGCGGGGAAAAGTCTTGGCCATGCTCGCGTTTCCGGAAACCCTCCGGTTCACCCCCGCTCGGGCGGGGAAATGGCTTTCGGTCATGAAACGCTGCCGGATCCAGAGACAAAGGAAGGCTGAAATCAAGCAACTGAAACTCGTTCGTGACCGATAATCAGGAACGGCCCACAATCAGAGCGTGGCTGATCCCCGCCCGACAATTCTGACCGTTCATATTGCTCCGCCGGAGAATACGGTGAAGCTCTGGCTCCAGGGCAATCTCCCTCTGACCGGACTCAAAACACGCAACGTAGATGCGCCTGTAATCAATGGCCACCCACTGTTTGTCGAAGGGATCTCTGAGTCTGGATTCGACCGCAATTTTCCCCGAGTTGGGGTGGAGTGGACCAGAGATATTCGAGAAGACTATATAGGGCACAATTTCCGCCGTTTTAAGCCTACCGATCGTTTTCGGGCCGCCCTTCATAACTACACTTCCTCCCTTCCACGTGAATCCCGTGCAGCTCCGGAGGCTGCGGCAGAGGAACTCGGTGAAGCCGACATCGTCGAAACCTGGCTGCACATGGTTCAATCTGAAGTCATCATTGCTGGCTTCACATCCGGAGGTGCAGGGCGTCCTACTCTCCGCATACTCTATGAAACGGTGGAATCGCTGATGGCTCCGATGGCCCAGGATATCATGGAGACATTCCCCGGAGTCAAGGTTGATATCGATGAAACCCATGAGGTGAACATTGCCTCGAACCAATTCGCAAGCCCCGTCTGGGGATTCGAGATTCCGGTCAAACTACGCCAACCGCGCAGAGTCTTCCGCAAAAAGCCAGCCCACCTCTTCCCCGATATTACGGGCTTTGATATACACATGGAAGATAGCCGCACGGTTTTCAAGACCCGAGGGCTATTCGACTTCGATGCTGGGTACAGCGTCGTTCAAGGAGAATCCAATGGCCAGTGAGCAGAAGGCGGAGCAGGCGCAGGACAAACCCAGGGAACCTGCGAAGCAAACAGCGAAGCGGCGCAAATACCCGCCCATGGAGCAATTCCTGACGGACCTTGAAAAGAAAAAAGGTCCGATCCCGGCCAAAGTAAAGGAAGTATTCCGCGCCCGTTGCGGATCCCGCAAGGACTTCGAAGCCGTATGGGCCGAACTCTGGAGAGGTAAGTAATGCCAACAAGAACAGTAGAATTTTTGGGACGCGGATTCATTGTTCCAGGATCTTACTCCGCATTCCGCGCCAAACCACAGTCCGGCGGGATCTCTCCGGACTTCAATACGCAAATACTAATCGGCGAAGCGAACAACGGCTGGAATGCTCTGGATACCAGCCTTCCCATGCTCAAGCGAGTGATGGAATTCACTTCCTTTGAGGAAGCCAAGCAAGTTCTGGTTTCCGGTCCGCTACTCGATGCCATCAAAGCTGCCTTCTCCCCTTCCAGGGATAGCAGGTTCGCCGGTGGTCCATTGCTTATTCGAGCACTGAATCTGGCGGTCAATACAAGGGCCTCCGCAAGTCTGGACAACACCGCTGCGTCCCAATACTCCGCTAAGTATGTTACTCCCGGTCCCCGGGGCAATGAATCGCGAATCAGGATCTCGGCTGCGGGCGATTCAGTAGAGGTCGGCGACTCCAACGGCATCCAATCCGCAACCGGCCTCGATGCCCAGGATATTACAATCACATACAGCGGAGATGCTACCACAGCAGAGCTTTCCTTTGATGGATCCAACCTTACAACAACTCTCACCGGCCAGACCGATGGGACCGAAAACCTTGATATTCCGGTCGATAGCGTTCCAACCCTGGCCGACCTGGCCGTCCGCATCAATTCGATGGCCGGTTACAATGCCGTTGTCGACAGCTCACCGGATATTCTTACCAGAAACCTGGACCATGTAAGTGGAGTCGATGCCAAGGCAGGGGCCGTGGTCAAGGCTCTCCTTTATCGCCAGGAACAGGCATTATTCAATCTCGGAAACGTCGAATTGGAGATTACCGGAGCAAGGAAGCCCCTGGCTGACACCGTGGGATTCGTATACCTCTCGGGTGGCGCATCGACTGCAGCCCAGCCCACGGACTACACAGATGCAATCGATATGCTGGAGAAGGTGCGAGGCTTCTTCATCAATCTCTGTTCCACCAATCAAGGTGCCGGGGCGTATCTCACGGATTTCATCATCAAGTCCAACGGACCGGAAGGAGCCGATGAACGATTCGGAGGATTCGGTGCTGACCGTACCGACGATTTCACTACCCGGTGCGACAACGCAAAGCAGATCAACAGTGAGTATATGGTCTACGGCCTTTCCCCGGTAACTGTTCGAGGGGCAGACGGTATTGCCACAAAGACCTATGATGGATGGCTTCTGGCGGTAATCCACAATGCAATCAAAGCGTCCTCAAACATGCGGGAATCCGCCCTCTACAAGGATCTGAACATTGAAGATGCGCCGGAGATCCCTGGAACCGGCGACATCCGCAGAGCCATCCGGTCCGGGGGCCTTGTTGTGGATCGCAAACCGAACAATGGCCCATTCAAGATCACCTCGGATGTCACCACCTATCAGGCAACAAATCAGATTCTCAACAAGGCTTCAACTACCTGCACGGCCCTCGCACTGAACAAAGACCTGAGAGAATCTCTTCAGGATGCATTTCTCGGTGAAGTACCAACCGATCCAGATGCCTTCGGAA
The DNA here is from genome assembly GCA_002730875.1 of Spirochaetaceae bacterium. GTDB lineage: Bacteria > Spirochaetota > Leptospiria > Leptospirales > Leptonemataceae > UBA3465. The sequence goes on from PCBI01000007.1 coordinate 50,729, forward strand.
CAACTCTCACGGATTCAGACATTCGCACTTTCATCGAGCTGAAATTCGACCAGGACTACGTCCGGAACTTCGGCTGGCTAACCCGTAACGTTTATACCGGCCAGCCAGCCTGGAGACGCGACTTCCTTATCAGGCGCGACGGCAACGCAATCTACTTCGAGTTCCCGGACGGGAAGCTCGTCACGTCGCTCGATTACATTTTCAGTCTGCTCAATCTGGACGTTGTCCGGGGGAGCGCGCAATCATAAGGCCCTGTAGCCACTGGAGGAATAATAAATGCCAGCACCCAAACTTGAAAATCCAGAGGTCCTCACTGGCTGTGATGTAACCATCAAGATGAACGGATCCCCGGTCGGCTTCGGGAAGAACGTCGACATCGAAGAGAATGTAAACCAACAACCAGTGGAGGCCATCGGCTACTGGAAGCCACGGGGGTTCAAATCGACCCGCTGGGATGGGACCCTCTCCATGGAGTTTCACATCCTTACTAAAAGGGGAACCGAGGGCGTAATACCGATCGACACCAGTTCCCCGACGGCCGCTTCTGCTGGCTTCTTCATGGAGTTCAACGAAAAGTCCACTGGAAAGCGCGTGGCAACTGCAATCGGGCACATTAACACCAGGGGATTCAANATCTCCAACAATGANCTGTCTGGCCAACGNTGCCAGTTCGTCCTCCGAGATATCGACTACAAGGAAGGNTATAACTAATGCATCAGAACATTCTGAACCCAAAGCGTGACTTNACNATCANNGTCCAGGGCTNCACTCTGTTCGGNCTNATNCCGCTGCCCAAAGAAGAGTTGGCNATCGATCTNAATGTATCCCGNAGACTNGANGGNCANCCNCTNCAGAGNATNCCGAANCAGACNTATCAATACGTNNTGATGGCAGAAACCCTNAACNTTGCNATCCGNGAAAANCCNGANGCNCTGGCCAATCTNNCCGACTGGATGGACTTTCCAGACCCGGAATTCGTGACAGAGGCCTATGAGCAATACATCAAGAAGCAGTCCGAGTTCTATGCGGGGTTAAAAAAAAATAGTGGGGGAGGATCTACAGAAACACCTGTACAACCCGNACGTAATGATGGACCTGTTCATCCTCAACCGGTACAAAACTCTCCCGTCCAGCCAGGGACTGGACAACCTGTATCCGGAACAGAAGTGGTTCCTGATCGCGGCGGAGTCCCTGCTGGGGGACATGTCCAGCATAACCAANCGAGCCCAGGCTTCCCTGCGTCTCCAAATGTTAGAGTCCCTCAAGGATCCCCTGGAAATCCTGCCGAAGGGAATGGCCAGCAGTATCTCCCGGGCGGGAATTGATCCCGTCCAGGAAGGCCTGAATAAGATAGAATTGCAGAAGAAAGCCCTGGAGAAACAACTCAGGGGCGATGATTAGTTTCAGCGACTTGATTTCAAGAGCCGGTAATGCTGTTTCATCAATCCAGACAAGCGCATGGATGAATGCCGAGATTGATTAGGGATTAGAAATCCTCTCCAGATCCTTCGCGATTTCCTGCTGAGTGGAGTATTTGTCTGCGCGGATTCGATCGATTACATCCGTAACAGTCGCAGGCTCGTTTCTTTCCTTCTCATTCTCGGGATCACTCGCCTTGCCAGACGGCACACTTTCAAGGGACAAAATTTTGGCTTTCAGTATATGGGCATCTTCCTTGTTGATTACCTCTATCTTGTCCAGGTCTACTTCAAAGACTTCTATCGTAGCTTGCAGGACCGAGTCGTCATCCCTTGCGGCCCATTCCTCTAATCTCATCTGAACAGACCGAGGTGTGCGTTCAGATGCAGAAAAACGATCTGGGAAGAAAGTACTATAGCTTGTTTCTGCTTCCACATACCAGCCGAAGGCATCATCGCACCTCAAAACCAACCCGCCGCTACCGGAATAATGGAAAGGATTTGCCTTAGTTGATTTGATTTGAATCCCCGGCCGGAGCAATTCAGAAAAGGCTTTATTGGCTTGCTTCGCGACCTCTGCTGCCCGTAATTTGAGCCCTTCGCCGGATAGATCGCGCTTCTCTTCCATGATCGGGGCAAGGACCGAACAAATTCGGTCTGTAGTCAGCACTTCTGGTGGCTGGGCCAGAATCGAGGATCCCGATACACAGAGTGCCAGAAAGACATTTGCTACAACTCGCATGCGTTGATACTCTCCGGAATCCTTTGTATTTCAACCATTTTGTTATGCGCCAGACAACTATCCCAGAAAATCTGCCAGACCATCACCCACGTCCTTGATAGTTTCCGTCAGCTTATCCATTCCTTTAATGGCACCATCTATGCTCTTAAACAGTGTTCCTTGAATTTCCTGAATCCCCTTAGCAATGGGCTCCAAATTGCCGTCCATCGACTCCATGATTTTCAGAAGTTGCTTTTGAGAGTCATGGGCGATCTGCATTGCTCTTTTGGCCGTATCACTCCTCTCATAGGCCATATCAGTTTCATTTTTCAGCTTCAAAGGACTTAAACTATGGGTTTTAATGGAAGCGCTCCCTGCGGGCCGCCTCTTTGAAAAATCGACGTTCGCACCCTCCCCTACAGAGGTCGTGATCTGGGAGTTCCGCATCAACATGCCCCAGGAAAAATCATTTGCTGCGAAGTTACGCCGCTTGAAATTCTGAAGAATCTTCCGGTTTTGGTCATTACCGATCCCCTGCTCAGCCTGCCGGTATGCTTCAAGGGGGTCCATTCCGGATGCCAGAAGCCTCGAGAGAACGAGGGAGCCCAAGGGTCCACCCTTATCTGCAGCTCGAACGGACTTGTCGACCGCCTTAGCAATTTCCAATCCTCTACTTGCTGTGCTTCCATTCCTCGACTGGGTGGAGGACATCTGGGCAGCCAGACCGAGGAAATTCTTCATCTCGGTCTTATCCATGGTGCCGTATCCCTGATCGCGCATCCCTTTGGTATGACCGGCAATCTCCTGGAGGTATTCTCCCTGGCGAAGGTTTTGTACATTCGCGGCCTTCATGTACCTCACAAACTCCATGGTCTTCATGTCCATGCCACCATAGCGAATCTTTCCCAAAGCGCTGGCTGCCTCCGAGGCTCCCATCCCCTGGGACGCTGCGAATTTCAGTATGTCATCATCACCGGTACCCTTATTGGAAACCTTGTATCCTCTTCGCATTCCCGATTGTTTCAGAAATTCAAGGTTGGCCATACCTACTTCCGGATGGTTAAAAAGGCCTCCGCTATAATGGGTAAATCCTATCGCACGATAAGACTGCTGCTGGGACATCAATACATTGGAGTATTTCTCGCCCATGGCCGAAATGGCCTTCATCAAGGCACCCGCTATCGCAAACACAATGCCTATGTAAGGAGCGGCTTTCCCCATCCCGGACATGGTTCCGCCGGGATTGCCCGGTCCCCCGGAACCCGTCCCGGAGCCACTACCAGACCCGCTTCCGCCAAGCCCTCTGGCATTTCGAAAGACGGCGTTCTGAACATAGAGCCGCTGGATGGGCTTGTTCTTCTTGGCGTTTTTCTCGCCAAAGAGACGGCCGAACATTCCGCCTCCGGCGTTCGCTGCACTCTGCAAGGCATCGGGCCCACCACCGGCGCCTTCCGATTCCCCTGCCCTGTTGTCCTTGTCTTTGTCCCGGCGGAACATGTCCCGGGTGCGTTTCAGGGCATCGATCTTGTCTTTGGCGGCATTGTAGAATCCGCCTCGAAGAAACTCTTCTTCGCCGGACTGTGCCTGCTGGGCGGCTTGCTGTGCATTCTGATAGACTTCCCGCTTTTTCTGCTCCTGACGCTTCTCCTCCATGCGGCGGCGTTGCACAGCGGCATAAGATTGGGGTCCTGCCTGGCCAGCATCGACTGCCGTCCTAATGGGCTGACCGGCCTGCTTTCGGAACTTCTTGACCTGCTGCCTGGCCTGTCTATCGTCCAGGTCGAGTTTTACATTGATAGGCATACCTGATCCTATTGATGGATCAAACTTCGGTCCAGCCTTGTCCGATAGCCCTCTTCCAGGGATACTCCAGCCATGGAAACACACCGCATTATTGTGGAGACTCTGGCCCGCAGCGAATCGCAGAAAGAACGTTCTATTCTCCCGAAGATCGAGCTGGAGGCCCAGACTCAGGAACCACAGCACCTTACCTACTGGATCAATGACCAGGATAACCTGGTAAACATCCCGATCATTCCTTCCACGCTAAACTACCTGATTATCCGAGCCACCTATACCCAGGATGATACGCAAGCTGGAGTCCAGGCCGGTGACCTTGCGCCTTTCCACGTCCGGGTGGATGGCGACACCCAGGATCGGGCGCGCAAAGGCCTGTATGTTCTGACTGGAGATGTGACGAGTCTGGAAGTCGGCACCCCTGTAACCAACGGCAAAGTTGAACTCAAAGTACTGATGGGCTAACTGTAGATGCTTCGGGAGAGTCGATTCACACTTTCCGGGCTTGCTTCCCTGGTCCGCTTCGGGAAAGGCGGGAAGGCTATCCGCTCCACCTCGGAAGGGTTGGAGGCTCGGACCAATGACGATTCTGCGCTGGAACGGTTCCGTGGGGCTGACCCGGCACTACCCCAGGATCTCGTCCCCCTGGGCTATGCAGATAATCGATACGCGAACAGAGTAAACCCGGCAACCGGCGCAAAGCTCATTCGGACGAACCAGGCGGGCTCTTCCATCGAAGAGACCGGTATAGCCGTCGATGATGACGGCAATGTAACGATCCCCGGCAATCTGTTTGTGGAAGGCACTCAGACCCAGATCGATACCAGCACTCTCCAGGTAGAAGATAAGAACATCGAACTGGCTAAGAACGCCACCACGGATGCCGAGGCGGACGGCGGTGGCATTGATCTAATCGGCAACGTAAAGAAATGGATCCGGTGGATGCTGTCCAGAGATGCCTGGGTTTTCTCGGAAAACATCGACCTGGAATCTGGAAAAGAGTTTCGAATCGATGGAGTAGAACTCTTTGCTACCAGGTCCACTGACGATCTCCAGGAAGGATCGACAAACAAGTATTTCACTGACGGCATTGCCGACACCTGGCTGAACAACCGGAGCTCCGACGATATCCCCGAAGGATCGACCAATCTATTCTTCACAGATACCAACGCAGCCAACTGGTTTGCGGCGCGTACAACGGACGAACTGGCCGAAGGATCGATCAATCTCTACTTCAATAAATACCGGGTCAATGGCATGTTTCTGGTGGTAGACAGTGTCGGGCACGGTTTTTCCACGAATGATATCCTGGCAAAAGACCCGGTCACGGAGGCCTTTGTTCTGGCGGACTGCACGGATCCTCTGCGGACTCTACCGGCCGGAATAGTTGCGGCCGTCGTTACCCCAGACCAATTCGTTATGCTAACTTATGGCTGGCTCCAGGGAGATCCCGGCGACTACTCCTTTACCGGACGGGCCTATCTTGATGGGAGCACTCCCGGCGCCATTTCCGACACGGAACCGGCGACGGAAACCAGTGTAATCCTCGGCCAGATTGATTCCAACGGTGTCTTCCTGTTCCGGCCCCGGATAGACTACGGTACGGCCAATGGCTTCATAACTGAATTCGAGAACGGGCTGAACTGATGAAGGAATTCCAGAAAATCGCAGCACGTCTCCGTGCGGAGTTCAATTCAATCCGCGCTCTGTTCGGGAGTTCCAATGGTCTGGCCACCCTGGATGGCTCGGGACATCTCCCGGATACCCAGCTTTCACTGGCTGGCAAGTCTACGGATGATCTTGCCGAAGGAAGCAATCTATACTTCACCGACGCCCGGGCAACTGACGCCGTTTCCGGAGCGCTATCGGCAAAACAGGACACTTCCGAGAAAGGCCAGCCAAACGGATATGCTTCATTGGACGGATCGGGGCAAGTCCCATCCGCCCAGCTCCCGGCCGAGACAACTGATCATTTCCACCAGGACCCGGCCAGCGATCAGACCTGGTATTCCGTTCCCTCCCCCGGGACCTATTTGATCTTCCTGTTCGCCGAAATTGCGGCAGGGGCCACGCACGAGCTCTCTATAAACAATAACACGACCCCCGTATTCTCAAAGAGCAATGGCACTGGTTCTGGCCCCATGCCCTTCGCATTTACAACGGTCCAGGCTATATCCGACGCCACCAACGCGCTCTATATCAATTCTGCAAATCGCAACATGATGCTGACGGCCATCAAACTGGCATAGGAAAGTGAAGCTATACGATGAATGAGCTAAAACGAATAGCAGGTCGGATACGCGATGAGTTCAATGCTCTCCGGGCTAACTTTGGCCAGGCAAACGGCGTTGCCACGCTGAATGCGTCCGGAAAACTCCCGGACTCTCAGCTTTCCCTTTCCGGAAAAACGACGGATGCCCTGGCGGAAGGGTCCACCAATCGCTATTTCACCGATGCCCGTGCCCAAAACGCCCTGGCTACTTCCCTGGCTGCCAAGCAGGACATTTCAGAAAAGGGGACTGCCAATGGGTATGCTTCCCTGGACAGCTCTGGGACCGTTCCGTTAGCGCAGCTCCCGGCGGCAGCCACCAACAGCCGTGTCGGGGAAATTGGGATATTCATGACATCGACGCCGCCACAGGGAGTGGTCTACTTCAACCGGGCGAGCTTATCCCGGACCTCCTATTCAGACCTCTGGGCCTGGGTCCAGAACCATCCGGAACTATATGATGATACGGGATCCGACAAACAGAAGTTCGGACCCGGTGATGACAGCACTACATTCGATTTACCGGACTGGAAAGGGATCGGAGTCCGTGGAGCGGGTACTTCGTCCGCTTTTCAAAAGGCAAACGGCAACTACTACGATGGAGGCAATCTGCTCGACGTACTCCTCGATGGCCTGAAGGACCACAGGCACTATGTGAGTGGATACGTTTACTATGGAAACTCCACTTTCTGGATCTATTATTCAGGCACCGGCCACCCAAATGAGGCAGTAACACAGACCTACACTGCCGGGCCTGCGAGCAACAGTTCAGGCGATCCGCGGTCCACCGACGAGAACCGTGGAGTCACGGTCGCGATCCACTGGGGGATTCGTTATGAATAGAGCACTGGTTTTCGACCCCGACACAGGAGAGTTCCTTCGTTATGAAACGGCAATACCGGATCAAAAGAATCCGGGTGAGTTTCTACTTCCACCGCATAGCGTCCTGGAGTCCGGCCTATCAATACCGGAAAGCGGCCCAAACGAAACCTTAATTCTTCAGAGTGGATCCGTTCTGGCTGTCCCTGATTTCAGAGGTCTGGATTATTACAATAAATCAACGGGCGCAAAAGTAGAACTGGAACTGGGACAGAGCCCGGATTCTACAATGACCAGCGTGGTCCCCGGGGAATTCGAAACAGGCCCCTGGATCGAAGAAGAATCCAGGTGGACCGTCGACTCCAACAAGCTGGCGGAAGCAAAGTCCAACTTGATCTCGAAGCTTGAAGCTATTCGGCAATTCAAGGAATTCACTTACCGCTCCACGGTCGCTGTCCACTCGATAGACTGGGATTCCGGAGAGAAATACCTTCGAAACCTTGAAAGGGCCATCTCATTGTACTCCACCCACCCGGTTTCCGCTTGGTTGGATAGTAGCAACAACCCGCACCCGGTGCCGGGCGTAGCCTACCTCGAGGCAATCCGGGATGCAGTCGACCTCGATACCTTTCAGGCCGGACAGACTCTATACAGTGTGAAATGGACAAAGCGAGATGAAGTCAACTCGCTGGGACCGGAAGGCGTGAAGAACTACAACGCGGAATCCGGATGGCCCTGGTAAGCTGCGTCAGCCCCAGTCCCCTTCCGGGGCATTCTCTTCCTTGGAAGGGTCATAGTCCTCGAAATCGAATTCCTGTTGCTCCGAGGCTTCTGGCGGCATCCCCATGTCGCCCTCTGCGCCACCGGCAAGATTCTGCACAAGCTGAGCTCCAGATTGAATCCAGTTTGTATCCATGACGACGGCCCCGGCGTACTTGACCTGTTCGAATTTATCGTCTGGTAGCCCGTAAATCTTCCGGAGCGCCTCTCCCACTGTCGGCATATCCCGTCGGGTCCGAACTTCATCCATCAGCTCGATGGACTTGACCAGCTTTTCGTCCCTTTCCAGGCGCTTATCTTCATCTTCCTTCTCAACTCCATTGAAAACGAAAACCAGTGGTTCATACTTGTCGACGGTCTCCTTGATATCGTTGCATACGTCTGCAAAATAGGATAGCATCGATTTCTTTGCCCTGGTCATTGCGGCATCTATCCGCCCATCCATGGATCCTTCAGACAGTCCCTGGCTTCCCATCAAGCGCAGGCCAAGCTCAGCCTGATCCATTCCATGGGCGGCCAGAGTAAAGGTGGTGACCCATTGCATCAGCTTTTCGAAGGCCATGTCGCTCAGGGTATTGAGGTTGGTGAACTTGAGATCCTGGGCCTCGGACGTAATCAAGGGGATCCGGTGATTGTTATTGTTCCCCGAGAACATGTTCTCCCATTGCACCTGGAGATCATCGAGGACTTCCTGAGGCATATTCCCAGGAAGGTAGAGAAACCCTGGAGGCGGATTATTGGAGAACCGATCCCGATTAAACTTCAGGGCATTCATTGTGGCGATGATTTCCATTACGGAAACCTCTGCAGGAGAGAGCCCCGAGTTTCGGTACCGGACATCGCTCAACTCATTTTGGTGCCGCACAATGATCTCTTCATCTGTGAAGGTTTCGACCACTGTATTGTTCACGATCTGCACCCACCGGGTCCGTGGGTCATTCTTGTATCCGGACTCAATTGTGGGGTAGATAGTTGCGGGATCCAGATATTTGACTTCGACAACCTGACCCCTCCGATTCCGGACCAGATAGAAAGCCACACTGTCAATGGCTAAAGTGTCCCGGATCATGAACTGGAAGACTGCATGAAAGCGATCCCGGTTCTGCCAGCCCTCCACCTTGTCGCCCATGAACTCAAAGAATTTCCTGGCATCCCGGATTAGCTCCTTGTCCCCATCCCCCGGTGATTTGTCCGGATCTTCCAGGTCGAAATCGAATCCCTCCTTCTCTCGGAAGGGCCGACCGAATTGGCCCAGGTCATCGATTCGAACCTTGTGGATGGCGCCGACCAGAGTATTGGAATAGGATAGTTTCCGGAGGTCATTGAAAGAGGGGCGGTCAGGATTGCGGAGCCGGATTCCCTGGTTGATCAGGCTTTGCTCTTCGGATGTAAAGACCGGCTTTTTCTCTTCCTGCTCCCTGGATTGGACACCGTGGAACATGGACTTGGCCAGGGCGTACATTCTGGAGTCCTTGAATTCCCGGATATCCTCCCGGGCGCGCTGAGCCTGCGACTGTCGATTCCGGGCAGCCCGGAGTCTCTTCTGGAGGTTCTTTTCGTAGTTCGGGCCTCTGGGTCGACCGGGCTTTCCGTTTGCCATGGCTCGAACAGTAGCAGAATGCAGGGCATCGGAGAAGCGACGGAGGGTTTTTACCGGGTTTTTCCAGGTTTTTTCCGGGGAAAAATATCTGAAAAATCTGACCGATTGCCCGTGGACTGCTATGGTCCGGACATGCGCAAGACCCTACCCAATATCGCAGACATCGAACGGAAATCATTGGAGAACCACTTCTCCCTGCCCCCTGGGGACGCCCTGTTTCAGGATCCGAAAAAGGTATTTATTGTCACCGCAATCGAAGCAGGGGCCGGGTGGACGCTTACCTATGACTGCATCAGCGGAAAAAGTGCAACTCGATCCGGGAGCGGGAACAGGGAGTTCCACCACCCGGTCACCGCCGCGCACTTCACAGACACAACCGGCGTGGACCGGATTGTAGGATTCTACCTGGGTTGAATCCCCGCATTGCCCGAAATCATAGCGCTCGATAGGATTGGATATGGCTAACTGGCAGGGAGAATTCAACGATCAGTCCCAGGACTATGAGTACCGGGATCTGGGGATGCGCCTGTCACCGGGAGAGTATCCCCCTCCCCGCTGGGGCTGCCTCCTGCATCCCGACGAACTCCGAAGGGTCATTTTCGTTGGAAACAGCCTGCTCGTAACGGTAAACGGGGAACAGCTCACCAACTACCAGCTGAAGAACTGGCTGGACCATAATGTTCGGGTTCTCCAGGAAAGACTCCAGTTCGATATCTACCCCCGCCTCTGGAGATCCAGGCCGGTTCGCAACATCAATCATCGGGAGATCGAGCCCTATGCCGAATGGGACGATTTCTATATGTTCGACGGCAATCAGCACGATAAGAACTTCTTTGTGAAGCTCCGGCGCCGTCCTCTGGCCAGGCTTCACAACTGGGAAGTGAAGAGTCCTTTCACCGGAGAAACGCTGATCAATCTGACAGACTATGCCCTCATCAATTACCGCCGGGGAACCATGAGAGCCGCTCTCTTTAACACCGGATCCTATGCCGGATACAGCGGGATGCCCATTGCCCAATGGCGGTTCGGAACCGGACGGCATGCAGCCGCGCATTTCATCGATTACACAACGGGCTATGATCACGCGGATCGGGTTCCCCGAGAACTCAAAGAGGTACTGATCAACCGCATGACCATCGATGTAATGAGCGCCTACGGGGATGGGATCGTCGGTGGCCTGGCCAATTCCAGTGTTTCTGTCGGCTCGCTATCTGAATCCATCGGTACCACCATGTCCGCAACCAGCGCCTACTATGGTGCCCGGATTGCCGAAAAGCAGAAGTGGGAGGAAAACTGGTTCAAGACTCGCGCCCACGCCTACTCTGGAGTCGGTTTCAAAGTCCTCTGACGTTGCCCGATACACCGTTCCCTGCAATGGTGAAGCATGCCCGCAGCAGGCCTCCCATTAAACTTCGCCGGATTGCTCCCGGAAGCCTCCTGGATTTTCTGGACTACGCTGATTACAGCCTTTGCAACAGGCTTCTGGAGATTATCCATCTGGGGAGCCCTCCGAAAGACTGAAAAAGAAATCCTTCCGAAAGTAGAGAAGGTCAGGACCGACCTTGCAGACAAGATCACGGAGTCCGAAGACCGGACGGAAAAGCGCATCAACAACCTCGAAGAGCATAGCTCAGCGTCCGTAAAGGAACTGAACGATAAACGTGAACGCCTTGAGCGTGAACTGGAAACGCGCCTCGATAGCATGCGCGAACACTCCCTGAACCTCCACCATTCCCTGGAAATCGACAACGCAAAACTCCGTCAGCAGATGGAGGGCCTTCAAAGCTATTCCAATCAAATCATGGGCCGCATCGATGAAGTCGAGCGCCGTATGGAGGACCGGGTCGGTCGTTCTGAAAAGGCCATACTCCAGAAACTGGAAGATGACCAGAAGCATTTCCACGACGGCCTTTCGGAGCTAAAGAAAGAGATCAGATCCTGGAGGAACCAATGAGCATCGGAATGAAACTACTGGCAGACCTGGTCGCAAGCCGGTTTGGCCCCTATATCATCATCTTCGCACTACTTCTTCTCATAGTGGGCGGCTGGTGCGGATACGCCTGCGCGTCTCAAGCAATCAATTCTCCGGAGGAACCAAATGAAGTTCAGGATGCTATCATCCCTGCTCCTGGCGACTATGATCGTCTTAAACTGCCAGAGCAGTGAAAATCAGATTCGGGAAACCAGGGACTCCTATTGCTCGGACATTCAGATCCCCGATGCAGCCAGGGTCCGGCCAGGGCAACGGCTGCAGAACTCCCATTACAATGCCCTGGTAGATCACTGCGCCGATCTGGCCCGGTGCCTCCGGTACGAGCAATGCGTAAGAAAGATCACTGAATGGGAGCGCGACTGCCAGACCGAAAGAGTCCGCGCCCTGGAAGACCAATGGCTCCCCGGAGCCTTCACCCCCCGCTTTAAGTGCGGGATCCCAAAACCGCTCTGCGGACTGGAGGAAGACTGATGGTAGAACAAACCCTGATACAACAAATCCTGAACCTGATCGACCTGAAAGCAGTGATCGGTATAGTCCTGATCTGCTACTGGCTATTTGACCACTCCCCGAAGATCATCCGGAAGAACTTCCGTTATCCCGGTGCGAAGACCTACGGTACCATGATTGTAGCGGTCATTGTGTCCGTGGCTTCCTACTGGATCGATCCTTCCCGCCCGGAGGCCAATGTTATGGCCTACTTCCTGGCTACGAGCTTCTACGAAGCCATCATCAAGCGAATCAAAGCCAATTTCCAGGGACCAGAAGTATGAGCCAGTCGGTACTGAGCAGAGCGGCAGAGGTCGCCGTGGAGACAATCACGGAAACGCTCCACAAGCAATGGAAAGAATCCATCGTGGAGATGCCCTGGGATGAGCGGGCCTACTACCAGGAACAATATCCTAAGGACCAGCTATTCCTCCATCACACGGATGGTCGAACTTCGGCCGCCGCCAGTGCCCGCTACCTGGAAGGATCCTCTATCAAGACCCGGGTAAGCGGGGATAGCCGGGGGCAGCACTATTCCGTCGGGGTACCATGGTGGGTGGACCGGGATGGCACGACAATCAGGACATTCGATGACCGATGCTGGGCACACCACAACGGCACGGGGCGCAGAGGAGCCCGAAGGTCCATTGCCATCGAGCTGGAGAATCTGGGCTTCATCAATGAGCGCGGAGGTAACTTCTACAATCGATACGGGGAAGAGATCGCAGAGGAACAGTATCCCATCCATGAGCATCCAGAACCCTGGAGAGGAAGCCGCTTCTATGAAGCCTACACGGATGCCCAGGTGGACAGCCTGATTCTCTTGATAGATGATATCTTGCGGCGGCATCCAGGGATCCCCCGAAGAATCCCGCAGAACTTCTTTCCGGAAGTTCCCCTCACCCGCACCCAGCTCGCCCGCTTCAAGGGGATTCTGGCTCACACATTCACGGTCGGATACATTCCGAAACGCTACGCCAAATATGATGTGAGCATTGCCCTTCGGCCGCATATGGATCGAATATGCAGGGCACTGAAGCTGCAACGAGTGAGGATCTAAACAATACCCCACATCCGTTTAGCCTTGCACCACCCTGAGGCGATCCGATCCCGAGAAACGGATTGACATTTTCCGCCCTGGACAATATAATAGTGGTGAACCACTGAAAGCGCGAATGCGCTGTAGGTGGTGTTTCTTTATTTGGGGTAGACTACAATTCCAAACCGATCCGTTTTCGATGCCTTTAGGTTCAATACCGGCTCGAGCCTCCTCAACCACCGATCCAATCGTGCAGAGTTGACCAAAGGAGGGATTCTTCCAGCCAAATTACCAACTCCCAATTGCAAAAGCTTATGCATATAAACAATGTAGGCCGCGCAATCGCACGCTTGTAGAAAGTAGCTTTCCCCGGAGTCCTTCGGCAGGGGATCTTCGAGGAGCCTTGTAATCTTTCTGTTGACTGCTCCACCGAAATGCGACGGCACGAAATTTACTCTCTGAATCCGGCGGCTCGTTGACCTCATTTTTCCGACTCGACCTTCATCGGTTATGACCAAGAACTTCGCCGTTGGGTCCCTATTGCTGAGGTCATTTTCCATCCTCTGAATTGAATAGCTGAGTGCGCTGTCTAAGACACCATAATCGCCCCTCTGGATAGCGTGCTTGTTTATCACCACGTTCACTATCCGTACGTCCAATCGGGATATTTCATTAACAAAAGCTTCAATAATGGCGACGCGCTGGCGGCCCGATAGACTCAGGCTCCTGTAATCCCCCTTATTAAGGAGAAGCTCTTTCGTGTGAATCTCCCATTTCAAGGGAAACTTGTATTTTTTCGTCAGCCTTTGCCGGAAACTGCGCAGTCGCTCATATTCTTGCTGCCACATGGCCATATGCACCATGATTCCGGATAGGACGAACAATGGAGATGAAAATTGCGGATAGCCATCGTCACCCGACTCATCGTAGTATACAAGATACATGGAACCAATTCGACTTCCTGGGCAACGGAATGCAAATAGAATGCAAAAGAACGGCCACCGAACGGCGACACAATTACAGTGTTAGCTGCTTCGCAGTTTACGAATGATTCGATCCAACTCTTCCACAGCTACCTGGCGATCCGCCTTTGAAAGCTTTTCCAGCTCTTTCTCGAACTTGGACAATGTACTGAATGCGCTCTGACTCTTTTTCCGGTCCTGGGCCAGAACCTTCTTTGCCGCCTGGATATCCTTCCGCTCCACCCTGCCCTTTGCCAGTTTTGCTGCTTCATCGTAGAGGTTCTTATAGCGCTGAAGCATCCTGGGCTGAATCCCGGTCTTTTCTACGAGTTCATCGAGGTGATAGTTCTGACCCCGCTTTCGGCTGAAGTAATCGGGGTATGTGTCGGCCAGCAGGAGCACTTTGCCTTCCACATCATTCTTCTTTGCGGTGATGTTGTCGCCACCCAGGGCCAGCAGCTCTTCCTCCTTTGAGAGCTTTCTGGTAACGTAACGGACCGGGACTTTTTCATCTCCGCGCTCTATAGCGATTTCTTTCCGAACGTGGCCACCGAGAATCTTGCCCCCGGCCTGCCAGTTATTTGGATCGTCTGGGAGAAAAATGATCGGCTCCAGGATCCCGGACAGATCGATGGAGGCCTTTACCTCGGCTTTTTTCTTGGGATCGTTGGAGAAGTACCGGTAGTTGTCTTCATGATCCCGGAGCAGATTAGGAGAGAGCTCCCGGACCGGAGACAGAAATTTCTCCTCGATAGAAAACGACATTGTGTCGTTTTCCTGGAGCCCCCGGCGCTTTAGTCCGCCCGAGATATTGCCTCTGAGAGTCTTCTTGCTCACGACAACTCCTTACTCAGCCTGTGAAACTGCTCTTCCGAATCGGATCCAGAGGGCAGGGGACGGCCCCGACCCAGGGCTGTTTTCACCACCCCTTTACGGAGAATCGATGCCCTTGAGAACTCCACTTCCCCGTCCATATCCTGGCGCAGTTTTTCATCCTCAGACCCTGAGACGATAGAAGGCACCACAAGCAGCCTCTGGGATCCCCCGCTCTTCCGGGCTTTCGCCACCTCATCAATAAGCATCCCAACTCCCTGGACCGCCCATCGATCATAGGTCATTGGAGAGAGGACAATATCTGCCATGTTGATTGCCTGGCGGAATTCATAGGATAGCCCTGGAGGAGAATCCACAATCGCATAATCGTATTCCAGGCACCGCACTTCTTTAGCAATCCGCAGCATTGCTCCCGGGTCCCCTGCCATTTCAATCCCGGCCCGATGCAGATGCAGGGTAGATGGGATACAGTCGATCCCGAAACCTGTCTCCCAGATGAGCTCGCGTGGGTCCGCAGCCTCCGTCAATAGCTGCAGAGCTCCCCGCCGGTCGAGCTGGTCAATATCCGTATCCCGCAGAAGGAAATCGGTGGCGCTGGCCTGGGGATCCAGATCCAGGAAAACGACATTGTGTCGTTTTCTCAATTCGAGTGCCAGGTGGATACTGATGGCCGTCTTTCCCACGCCGCCTTTCAGGGATGACAGAATAATGATTTTCACAGGCGGAACGTCCTCGACGCAAACTCACCGGTCAATTCATTCTACACGGAAAGATGGATAGCGAAAGAAAAAGAGAGGTTACTCAGCAACCTCGACGAATTGCCAGACCATACGCTTATCATGGCTCACCAATGGCTCTTACCTGACCACTGGACCGGGCATAACTAACTGCCTGGAGCCAGGCACCCATGAATTGCCTTCGAGGTCCTCTGACTTCGACTACCTGGGACCAGGCAGTTTTTTTCTTGACCGCCATGTACTTAGCCAGTACACGTTTACCCAGAGCAACGCTAACCTGTGTTGCCCGGGTTACCAGGCGGGGCAGGGGGGTCAGAGCCCCTCTCCGCATTCCCTTCCTCTCCCCAATACGCCCGCCCCGATTTTATGTCGCATTTAAACTTGACGGACTATTATGTCTCATTAGGGTGCGTACTGGCTACACCTCTCTGACCCGCTTTGCGGATGGTTTAGCCACCCGGGCACGAAGCCCTCAACATTGATTATCCGGACCCTGCGATAACAGGGGAGGGGGAAGGTATGCTTGCACGACAGAAGATAGTCGGGCCGGGGCAGCTTGTGCCCGCAGAGCCTGGCCAAAAGCCACAAAAGAAACCGCGAGGGAAGAAAGGCCCCCGAATGAGCCTGCTTCGCCGAATTGAAAGACTTAGCCATCATAACGTTCAGCGATTCTCTGGATGGTGTTTTGCGGGAAACGATACCCTGGCAGCGGACTATGACGTAGAACCCAGGACTATTCGCCGCTGGTTCCGCCAACTCGAAAATGAGAAGCTCATTGAGACAAAAATCGTTGGCAACATCCGCCTGAGCCGGGCGACAAAGCGTGGCCTCGGAGCCCTGGCAGACGAGGGAGAGGCGGACAAATTGACCCCGGACGCCCCCAAGAAGTCCGCTCAGTTGTCCGGAGAGACGGACATTGAGTCCGTGTCCGGCGGACAGGCAGGCCCTGGAGGCGGACATTCGGTCCCCGTACATAGTACCGATCTCTGTACCGAGTACGTACTGGCAACGCTCCAGAAAAAGCTCAGCCCCAGCTCCTATCGGAAGGCTTCCGAGGCCTATGTCGCCGCCTCTGATGGAAAAGTGATCTTTCTGCATCTCCCAAATTACCTTGAAGAGATCCTCCGGTCATTTTTCGATGCTGAATTTATTTAGGGCGGATGCAGGCGACTATCTTCCGACGAATGCACCAAGCCCAGCAGATACCAAGGTGAAGAGGCTAAACCCGCCGATGAAAGCAATTACGGACGGTTGGCTATCCACGTGAACATCATGGGCCTCCTGAAGCATGTCTTCGATGGCGCCCACGGCCAGTAGGCCGGATACGACTGCCAGGCCGCCCGCCTTTATTTGCCCCGGGGCACCGCGAAGAAGAAAGTATGCAGCCACAGCGGCCCCAACAACGTAGACGAAGAATAAAACGGAAAGAGATATTCGGCGAGCCCTGGCAATACCTTTACTGCGGAAGTTTGCAGCCGCTGCGTACCCTTCCGGCACGTCTGCGAGCACCTGGCCGGCAGATAGAACTAGGGCCCACTTCAAAGAAACGGAGGCACCCGTGCCCGTCATCAGCCCGTCGCTCATAAGGTCGATGGCTACGGCGGCATAAATCATCCACATGCGTCTGTTCCCTGCACCATCACTTGTGCCTTGTAGGCGTTTGACTATGGAATCCAGTGCTATGTAGCTTAAGCCACCTATGGCAAAGGCAAGCGCAACCCACCAGCCCGCGATTTGCTCAAGAGCACCTGGTATGAGTTCCACGGCTACGATTGCGATAACGATACCCGACGCCGCGTGAAGAGCCCAATTCAGAGACCGAGCTGAGGGAGCCCTTGCTTCTGCGGCGAGGGCTCCGAGAAAGTTGCCGGCACCGGGCAACAAGGATAGCAGGATTACAGTAAAGATATCTTCCATGGATACTCTTGGTAAATACAAATGAGTCTGAATAGTGGTGACAACCATTATAAAGATAGAAGCGACCGAGTCATATCTATAAAAAGTCGAATCTCCTAAATACTAAAATCTATCTTCAAAATGCGCCCGTCTGCAATCCGAAAATTACCGTTTTCGCCTCGAAACGAAGGCGATATGTTAGTTCTGCCTGTCGGGTGCAGGCGCTCGGCACGGTTCTAAGCCTTAATTCGATCCGGGGACTCCACATTCAACGGTTTACAAAATAATGTTGACAGCCCCTGGCAAAACGTTGCGATTGATATGTGCGCGGACTAACCCACAGGACAGCAGTGCTTTCATTGCTTGTATTTCTGGGAATAGTAATTGGGCCTCCGATCTTCTGTCATCAAGGATGGAGCGGCTCCGAACTGCAGGCAACAACTTTGGCTGCTGGCTCTTTTGCCACCGAGGCATCCAGATCTGAAACACAGCAGCACTGGCATACAGCATTCTCGCACTGTCGGTCCGAATGCGGGCCTCCTGAATCAGCATTGAGCCATTTCGCAGAAGGGGGCTCCCTGTTTTTCGCGCCTTTTCCGGACTTTTTGTCCTGCCCGGCGGTGCCAGAAATCTTGCTTCCTTCGAGTCGATACTACCTGGTGTCGCATTCGGATGATCGCCAGGTGGCCATCATCCGTGATATAGCTCTTCCTTTGTCCAACGCCCCCCCCGCCTCCTGAAGATAGTCAATCTTTAAAGGAGGAAACAATGAAACAGTACTACTTGTATGCTGGCTGGCTGGCCTTGCTGCTGGTTCCAGCCATGCATTCCATCGATGCAGAGGAGCCCGAAACCGCTTCTGTGGAGGCTACAAACTCCCTGGAGCTACAGGAATGCAGCTTGAACGGCCCTGCCGATGTTCTACGATGCGTAAAGAAGAATGACCCTGACGTGCGAAAAGCACGGTCCCAATTGCAACAAAGAATCTCGGCCCTAGAAACTGCGGAGCAACGGCCCAACCCTGAGCTGGAAGCCGAGGCAGACCTCAGTTCGCCCAGGTCCTACAGCCTGGAATACAGACACATAATAGAGCTGGGCAATCGGCGAGAACTCCGCACGAATGTGGCTCAGGGCCGACAGCGAGAAGCAGCGCTTCAAGTGGAACTATCGCTGCAAAATGCAGTGATGCGAACAGCCATCGCTCTATACCGCCTCAAACAACTGCGGGAGGAAGAGGTCTTTCTTCGTGAAGCCCGAAATGCCTTCAATACAGCCATCGGGCGGCTTTACCGATTACCTTCCAGAAGCGCAAATCAGCAGGCAAGTTTGTTTAGTTACGTTCTGGCAAGAAATAGCATTGAACAGCAGCGGGTTCGAATGGATACGGAGCGAGAGTCCATTCGCGCAGATCTAGAACGATGGACCGGTCAGCGCATTTCGGATGCTGCACTCACGGCCATTGCAGCCGAGCATCCAAAAAACTGGCCGGAAATGCCCGATGAATATTCAAAATCGGTGGAACTGGCTCTGGCTAAAGAAGGCGTCGCACGTTCTGCTGCCAATCTCAGGCTCCAGGAAAGCAGGAAGTGGCCGGACCTGGGTATTGGCCCACGCTTTTCCTACAGCCCAAATGAATCGGGCCCTCTGGATTTTGGTTCATCTGAAGGACGATGGAATGCGGGTGTTTCTTTTTCTGTCACGCTTCCACTCTACAATCAATATGAAGGACAGGAGAAAGAAGCTCGAGCCCGGAAACAATCCGAAGAGATTCAGCGACAGACAACCGAGCTTTCCCTGGAAAGCGAATACCGTTCCATGGCACGATCCTATGCTGTTCTCGTCAATGGCTTCAATCGTACTGCATCGCCGGAATCAATGGCCGGACAGAGGTATGCCATACTCGGGTATTTGAGTCGAGGGCTGGTGAGTCCGCCCATGCTTATTGAGTACCATCGAACGTATGCGGACTATCTGCATCAATATCATACAACCCAGCTTCAGGCATTGCGCTTGCTCTGGAGAGGGTACGCTCTATCAGGGAGGATTTTAGACGATGACGTTATCCATAGCATTTGACTTATCCGGGGGAAGAAGGGCCCTACCGGGCATGGAAAGCTCAAAAATAGGATTCTGCCTGGCGGGCTGCATGCTCACCGTTGTCTCCTTTTGTGGCGAGTCGCCGGAACACGCTAATGCGAATTCTCAGTCCGGTCATTCGGAGAGCCATGCCGAGGAAGGCACTCACGATCATAGAGCGCAGGAGGAATCCGGCTCGCAACATTCAGAGGAAAGTAGTTCAAACCATTCACACAATGAAACGGATTCCTCCGGTTCAAACCAGAATGCAGGGCCGCAGTACGCCGTCTTGAAGGCGAATCAGGAAAAAGGTATCCAGCTATCAGAGCAATCCCTGAAGATTTGTGGGATTCGTTTTGCAGCCCCCGGGAAGTATAAGGGTAATTTCCCTGCTTCGAGCCTGGTTCATGTGTCTGGGCTGCAGCTGGTATATGTAAGAAAGGGAGATTGGATCTTTCCGGTCAATCTGGGTAACTCCACTCATTCGCCGAGCGCAGAGGAGATCCCTTCGTTGCGACAAGCGGCAGCTGTGGACTGGGTTCAGTCCGAACTTGCTGTAGAAAATGTGGATATAATCCATCTGGCCCTTCTGGAAGCTTTTGGCGCTTCGGGATCCGGTCATGGACACTGATCCTATCCATCCAGACGGACGATTCAGCAGGAAATTCTATGTTTGATAAAATACTAAGGTACTCCGTTTACAACCCCGGCGCTGCCTTCGGGCTGGCCCTATTGCTCCTTGGTGGCGCATTCTACTCTTATCAGGTTATTCCAATCGATGCTGTGCCTGATATCACCAATGTACAGGTGCAGGTGATGACTCGAGCCGAAAGCCTCGACGGGGAAACCATTGAAGCGAATATTACGTATCCAATTGAAAGCGCTATGGGCGCTGTGCCCAATGTACAGGAGATACGTTCGGTTACCCGCTTCGGGCTCTCTGTAGTCACGGTGATCTTCGAAGAAGGCACGGACATCTATCTGGCAAGACAACTTGTGGGCGAGCAGCTGGCCACACTGGATCTACAGGATGCCCAGCCTCGCCTCGGGCCCATCGCTACCGGCCTGGGGGAAATCTATCATTACTCCATCGAAGTAAAGGAGCCCGCCACCGATCCGAAGAAGAGGCTGGAACAATTAATGCGACTGAGGACCATCCAGGAATGGGAGGTTAAACGCAGATTGCTTGCGGTTCAGGGCGTGGCCGAGGTAAATACAATCGGAGGGTATGAAGAGATATACTTTGTACAACCGGATCCCGTGAAAATGTCTCGATACGGGATTCACTTCGATGATCTGAAGCTTGCTCTGCAGCGCAGCAATCGCATCGCCGGAGGTGGATACATTCAGCAAACGGCGAACCAGCTCATTCTTCAGGGAGACGGACTCATCCGCAATCCAGAAGAAATCGAGTCTTTGCCGTTGAAGCAACTTCCGGATCTGACAACACTTCGCGTGGGCGACGTGGCCTCGGTGGACAAAGATAAGGAAATCCGCACCGGAGCTGCCGTGGTTAACGGACAAGAGAGGGTGCTGGGGACGGTATTTATGCTTCTGGGAGAAAACAGCCGCACTGTCTCTTCCCGGGTAGACGAACGAGTCAACGAAATTCGTAAGACCCTTCCAGAGGACGTGGAGATCAAAACACTCTACAACCGATCCTATCTTGTGGATGGCACCATTGAGACGGTGCAGGAGAACCTGGTCTTCGGCGCGCTGCTGGTGGTGGTGGTTCTGCTACTTCTTACCGGGAATTTTCGGGCTGCGATCATCGCTTCGGCCGTAATACCGCTGTCTATGGCGGCTACATTGATTTCTATGTATGTCACCGGCGTTTCAGCGAATCTCATGAGCCTGGGGGCCCTGGACTTCGGTATTATAATCGACGGCGCAGTTATCGTAATCGATCAATGCGTGCACAGTGTGCAATCACGTGCCTCCACCGAAGGCAGGACTCTAAGTCGATCCGAAATCAAATCTGCCGTTGCAGAGGCTTCTATCCAGATTCGCCGGGCTGCCGGATTCGGTCAGATTATAATCCTGGTTGTTTTTCTGCCTATTTTTGCGCTTACTGGTATTGAAGGTAAAATGTTTCGCCCGATGGCCGCCGCGTTTTGCTTTGCTCTATTTGCAGCGTTCATTCTTGCTTTTACCGTGGTCCCTGCACTGGCCGGTACTTTTTTGCGCGGGCATGCGCCCAGGGAAGGTATGTCCCTTTTTGGTTTTCTGGACCGGGGATACAGTTACCTGCTTTCGCGGGCTCTACAAAAAAGAACCCTGATCGTGGGGCTTTCCCTTTTGCTGCTCGTTTTAGGCGGATGGGTAGGCAAGAGCCTTGGAGGAGAGTTCATTCCTACACTGTACGAAAGGGCCATTGCCATGCAATTCGTCCGGCCTCCATCCATTTCGGTCGATTCCTCGGTAAAGCTGGAGCGTTTGTCCCATAAAGTCATACAATCCTTTCCGGAAGTAGATCAGGTATTTACTCGAATTGGAGCGGCCGAAATTGCCACCGACCCCATGGGGGTTAATATCGGGGATAGCTACATCATGTTAAAACCAAGGCAGAAGTGGCCGGAAGTAGACGGTGAAGTTCGTACCCCGAATCAGCTCAGGGATGCGTTAAGGTCTGCTGTGCAGAAGGCCGTTCCCGGCCAGAGAATCCTGATGAGTCAGCCTATTCAGCTACGATTCAATGAGCTTCTGGAAGGTTCTCGGTCCGATTTAACGCTCAAGATCTATGGAGACGATCTGGAGAAGCTGCAGCATCTAAGCGAAAAAGCTGCAGCCTTGCTGTCTTCGGTTCCCGGCTCCGGGAACCCTGAATCGGAGATTCGAGGACAGATACCCATCATAAAGGTCGAACCCCGAACCGAAGTACTGCAGCGACTGGGACTATCGCGCAAGGAAATACTGGACACGGTGCAGATGGGCCTGGGCGGCCATGATACCGGCTTTCTCTATCGAGGAGTGCGTCGATTCCCTATCCGAATTCGGCTGAAGGAGGAAGATCGCAGTCTGTCCGGGCTGTCCGAATTGCCGGTAGGAGTAACCGATAGCTCCACGGAGCCTCTGGACAAGCTTGCCCGGATCTATGAGACGCGCACCTTCGAAATGATCAAACGGGATTCCATGCAACGACGGGGTGCCATTCTAATCAACCCCACCGGCGGAGATACGGCGGGCTTTGTGGAAGCCGCGAACCGGGCACTGAAAGATCTGGAATTGCCGCCAGGCTATTACACCGAATGGGGTGGCAGCTTCGAAAACCTGCAGAAGGCCAGGAGCCGGCTCCTGATCGTTGCTCCGCTGGCCTTTCTTATTGTTTCGTTGATGATCTATTCTGCATTTCGGAACTGGATTCGGACCCTCATGGTGCTGGCCGGAGTACCTTTCGCTCTGGTGGGCGGCGTACTGGCACTTGCCATTTCCGGCCAGTCCCTCAGCATTTCCGCTTCCGTGGGCTTTATTGCACTTTTCGGTATCTCCGTCTTGAACGGAGTCGTACTCATGAGTCGCTACCGGGATCTATCACAGGAAGGTATCGAAGGAGAGGAATTGGCCTTGCAGGGCGCGCGAAGCAGACTTAGAGCCGTGGCCATGACGGCACTAACAGATATTTTTGGCTTCATGCCCATGATGCTGGCCACAGGACTGGGCGCTGAAGTTCAGCGGCCTCTGGCCACCGTTGTAGTCGGAGGAGTGCTCACCTCTTCGTTTGTGATTCTATTTTTCTTTCCGGTCATTCACACATTCCTGGAGGGAGTCCTGAACCGCGGCGAAGCAGGCAAAATCCAGGGGGATGACTTTCAATGAAAAAGAATGTTCTCGTACTGGGCGGCTACGGCCTGGCTGGCCGTAGCATTGTGGAAAGCCTCCTGGATGCAGGGCCTGGGGTGGTGGCCGCCGGTAGAAACAGGAACAAACTCCTGGAACTGGAAAGAAGCCTGGGATCTACGCCTACTCCGGAGGCCCGGCCTACGTCGCTGAAAACCTGCGTGCTGGATGTTTCGGACAACTCTGAGGCGGGCATTACTGCTCTGAAGCAAGCTATGAACGAGGCAGATGCAGTCATAAACTGCGTGGGACCGTTCATCCTCCATGGTAGCCGGATGGCACAAATAGCCATCGATGCGGGAGCCCATTACCTGGACATAGCTTCGGAGCAGGAGCATTTGCGGCGTATTGTTGATCTGGATGGACCGGCCCGTAAGGCCGGGTTGAGTGTTCTACCGGGGGCCGGCGCCTACCCTGGTTTGAGCGGCCTTCTCCTTGGCCGCCTGCTGGAGTGTTATCCCGAAACCGCTGAAGCTACAATCGAGTTGGCTATGTCCTCTAACCCCACCGGTCAGGGCGTGGCCCAGTTGTTGAGCGGGGCACTGGAAATGATTTTCCCCCTTAACGAGCCCGAAGTAAATTCGCAGAAAGCCATCTTTCCAGGCACAGTTGAGAATCGAGAATTTCCTGCCCCTTTGGTGTGCTTCCCGCTTTCCGGACCTTATTGTCAGTACCGGTGTATTCGTGATTGTAGTATTCGGTGCAATTAGAATTCTCAAGCTGGCCAAATAACCGGTTTCCGAGATCTCAATCCTGGATAGAGCGGGATGACGTTATGAGCGAGAAAAGCTGGCAAGCAGATTGTCAGCTATCGCGGATTATATGAGCTCGCCGCTTTCGCTTTGTAGACTCTCGGCAGAGTGCGGTCCATAGTGCCAGAAACCGCTGTGTCAGACTGTATTCGGAAGCTGGGGTGATATCCATACATGATCGTGTATCCGGTTCGGGGCTTCGGGATCAGCCACCGGACCCGCTCGGAACTCTCCAGAATAAGCTCTCTCCCGACCCTGTATTCCCGCAAACGCTCCCGTCCATGCTGA
>PCBI01000001.1 GCA_002730875.1 Spirochaetaceae bacterium
TTTTCACGATGGCCTCATTCATAACAGGGGTCCAAATACCCCGGGTGATATTGTTTTCCAGGATGGCCTTGTCCCTGACAGCAAGACTGGACAGGAAAGAAAAGAATACCGGTGTATAGTCCTTGTACTCCATACTGCTGGCCCCGCCGGCCGCCATCCAGGTCTGCACCGCATTCTGAATTTTCTGAGTTTCCTGCAAGTCCTCCCCGAGTTGCGCCCATGTGGCCACCCCGGCCACAGAAAGAGCTATCTGTGAAGGAGTAAAATTGACTACCGCCGGATCCAGAGCTGCACCCGTGTACTGCTGATGTACATTATCCAGAATCTGATGAGTCCCGTAGAACCAGGCCATGAACTCCCCGCCAAAATCGCGGCGCCCCGAATCCCACATCTCCGCCAGGCGACGGTAGACAATGGCTCGGGCTTCCTGCTCCTCGGCAGCGATCATCTCCCCAAAGTGTTCATCAAACTTGTCATCGAAGGCTTCCTTCTTCTTTTTGACCGCTATCTCTCGCTTTTCAATTTCTGCCTGAACGATGGTTGCCGCCTTTTCCAGACGCACCATTCGTCTGGTGTGAAATATGTAATCAGCCCGGGCATCGATCAGCTCTCCGTGACGTTCGTTCAGATCCCGCAAGGTCAATAGGATGAGTTCCGCTTCGGTGGATAGATCCCAGGTATCTTCCGAGTCTCCGTCATCCTCGGCCGCGAGTTCCAGGAGTTCCTCCACGGACATTGTTCCAAGGGAGTCCAGATCCTCCTGAGAGAGGTCACTATCCTCAAAATCATAATTCTTGCGCTCTTGCAGTTCTGTAAGACGCTCGATCTCCTCTTCATCCAGCTCATTATCCAGAAGTTCATGGCCCTGTTTTCTGAGCTCTGCTACTCGGTAAAAATCATCCAGATTGTCCTGGATCAGGATCTCGTAGCCCGCATTCTTGAACTGTCGCTCAATGGAGTTGTAGGCGATGAAGGCAGCTTCAAAGGCTTCCGCTGCATCCTCGGCATGTTGGGCCCAGGGGTCCTCTGTTACAGTGGACTCGATGGGATTTCCGTCCTCATCGAGAAGAGCTTTCTGGGTTCCGCCACTGCTGGCGTACAGATATGGCGTATTCGCATATTCCTGCACGGTGGTCCGGGTATCCAGCTCCTGTTGAGACGCGTCTACCAGTGCGAAGATCTGTGACATGCGGTCCATTGTCTCTGTATAGCCCTGCATGGCCGCGAAGTATTCCTGCCGCTGCGCGTTTGCCTGTTGCTCTGCCTGGTCATAGTCGGCACGGGCCGCTTCGTAATCCTGCTCCACTGCCACCATCACTGTGTTGAAATAATCCCGCACAGCCTGATTTTGCGACTCCTGCCGACGACCCGCCTGCGCAAACTCCTTCATTGCTTTTTGCTCTGCTGACAGGCGATCTTCGAAAGCCTGTTGAGTGGCGGTTACGTCCTGGTCCAATCCGGTCTTTTCGCCGGCGAGAGCACTATTCTTGCCGCTCAAATGCGCATGCAAATTCGAAATATTCTCCGATTGCTCCGAAGAGATTCTGGACAAAACTTCCTCGTAGCTTGCATTCTCCAACTCTTCAGGGCTTCCAAACAACGTTTCGGACACAGCCTCCTCCAGAGCGTTGAACTCCTCTTGCTCTTCCAGTCGCTGTTCGGTTTGCCCGGCCTGTTCCATGACGGTTCGGAGAGCATTGTGCAGCCCCGAAATGCTCTCCAGGTAACTATTTGCGAGATTCGCGTAATAGACCTCTCGCATATCTGCCAGGGTTGTAACTTCCCGATCATTATACGCATTCACGGTTCTTACTACGGGCCCCGCAATTTCTGTATCAGGGTCGGCCCCGCCATCCAGGATCGCGGATTCCCCGTTTGTGTTCTCGGGATCACTCAGTAGGGCTTCTTCCCAGCCTCCGTTTAATAGATCTTCGGCCGTCGTGTAGCCGGTATCGATTTGTTCCACCTCAAGATAAGCCGCGCCAGAAAACTGCCGAAAAGATTGAAGCGGGTCAGGATCGGTAGCGTCTGGATCCGGTTCCACAGAAATGGATTCACCGGCAGCCACCTGTTCCATAATTTCATTCAGTGCATCTGTTTCCTCTCCCTCAGCATCCACGAAAAGAGACGGATTATAGCTCTTGAGGTACTGTCGATACGCATGCAGCTGCCCGGCTCTCTCCGCACCTACGTATGTCCTGTAGTTTACGAAACGGTTGAGCGTTAAATTCTCCTGGCCGTTGCTATCGGTAAGCGGTCCGCGCAGGTCCGCAAACTCGGAAAGCCTGGTTGCAATTCTGAAATCCCGGTCGGCCTGCCTGGCAAGGCTTTCCAGAGCTTTGCTATCGCTCTGTAGAAATCCGCCCATCAGTTCCAGGATGAAAGCCGAACCTTTACCAGATTCGTCCAACCGCTCCTGCATCAGGTCCACGCCATCAGCACTACCCGAGGAAAGATCCACCTGAAGTCGCTGCTGTCGCCCCTGACCTTGCTCCACAAGAGACTCCAGCTCAGCACGCTTTGCATCGTTGATTGCATATTCGTTCAGGTAGGTTCGCCAGAGCTCGGCCTGGTCCAGAATCCCTGCCTTGAATTGAGGCCCCATCTGGGATACGAGCTTCTGGATGCCCTCTGTCACATCTGCGCCGGAAAAGATAGCAGGCAATGCGCCGGAAAGGGCCAACTCATCACCGTTTTCGAAAATGGCGGAAATCAATGCCCGTCCCAGGCTATGACGATTCTCCTTTAGAACGGCAAAGTCTGCTTCGCTCAATCTTTGCGAAAAATACCCCAGAGCCATGGAACTGAGCGCCGGAATGGTCCCGGACTGCGCCAGATTTTGCATCGCAGAATGATCCACGGAATCCGCCACTTTATCGCTTCTCAGCTGTAACTCTTCGGTGAGCAGCTCATCTTCTTCTAGAAGCGCTTTCAGCGCATCGAAATCAGATTTCTGGCCTACACTCAGGCCGTTGTAGAACTCGCTGTTTGTGCCGGAGGCTCGGTCCAGAAGGCTCTTCATGAGGTCACCTTTCTGGTTCAGGTAAAGAGTAAAGAGAGGACTGTCCTTTAAATCCGGGTCGGACTCCAGAGCCTGGGACACGGCCTGACTCAAAGTGGTCAGATCCGCACCGTGGTCTTCCAAGAAAGCCTGGTGAATTAGAAGATTCCCTTCCGTGGGAAAGAATTCCTCTGTAATGGCAGCGCTCTCTGTTTCTAAAATGGCGGTTTGTAGGTCAGCCCCGCCCACGCTCTGATAGGCGCTGTCCTGATTAATGTAAGATCTAACGAAACTCAGGGCCGGTTCGCTCAGGTCATCGTATCCAGTTTCCAGAAGAATGCGATCTGCAAGATCTGGATCATCATAAAGAGTCCCTTGTCCTCCCGTTTCCAGCAGAGCCAGGATCTCCACAAAGTTCTCTTCGCCGCCCGAATCCGCCTGCGAAGAGTTTGTAAGGGATTCGGCCATGGCCAGGTAATCTGAATGATTGGCCAGAATGTCTGCAAATTGATCGGGAAGCACATTGCTTTCATCCGGCACCGGCTCATTTAATTCTCCGTCCAGAAATCGCTGGTACAGCGCACCGGGTAGACGAGACATGGGATCCAGGTCCTGCCTGTGAATCTCAAAGCCCAGGGTTTCCAGATAGGCTGTTTCGTCAGTAGATGCAATGCGTTCTCGAAGACTCTTTCCAGCCACAGCGTAGGCAGGATCATCCAGAAACTGTTGAAATAAGGCAGCAAATGACTCTCTCTGTTCTGCGGTTGTGGCTCCGGTTACGGTCTTATCGGCCAGGAAGTCCTTAATTCGCAGAGCAAATATGTAATCCTGAAAGTCAGCGCTGTATTCGCTTTCATCTGCGCTGAGCAACTTGTCCGGAAAGTCTATACCGGCCATGGCATCTGCCTCGGCCTTCATATCATTCCATTGACGAACAGAAAGAATCTCGTTTAGCAAGGCCGCTTGACGGGGCTGCATTTTTCTGGATTCAAAATAGGCACTCAGGACCTCGCTATTCGAGATACCCGAAAGACTGCTGAAAGCCTCGAATTCAGAAAGCGATGAGAACTCATCTAGAAATGCATGAAAATCCCGGGCAAGAATCTGCTTCTGAAAGAATTCCGGGATTCCGCTCAGGTTCAGCCCGGGGCGTTCTTCCATGGAAACACTTTCCGGCAAATCCTGGCCATCCAGAAATTCCCGGTATCGCTCTTCTGCCAGTTCGCTTCCACGCACCACCAGCAAATTGAGAAACTCCTCCGGATAGCTTTCAGCATTGAAGGTCTCTTTACTGGACTCTGAATTGAAGCTCTGTAGGGCAATAATGAATGCCTTCTCTTTCTGGGTTTCGGTGAGCAAAGACAGTTCTCCATCCCAGGCACCGTTCTTTCCATCTTCGCCTTTTAGGTAGGAGAACAGCATTTCAGCGGTGAGCGCGGCCTCAATCATTGCATCAAGAGAGGAGGTCAAACCGGTCTTCGCATCGCTCAGCTCCTGAACGAGGGCAGCCTTGAGTGCGTCGCCGGTAAGCTCCGGCTCATTTACCATGATTTCCATGATAATGCTTCTGGAAAGAGATCCGGATGCCAGTTCGGGAAGCTCGGCAGTAATCAGGCTGCGAAGAGTCTCATCACTGTCCGGGTCCGTGGACGGGCTTAAACTGTTGATTACGCCAATCGCTGAGTCGAAATCCAGAACCTGAAATGAAGACAGATAATACTCCGGATCCTTTTCCGCTATGAAGTCGTTGTTTGGATTAAGCTCTGACTGAAGCGC
Source organism: Spirochaetaceae bacterium (assembly GCA_002730875.1). Lineage (GTDB taxonomy): Bacteria > Spirochaetota > Leptospiria > Leptospirales > Leptonemataceae > UBA3465. The sequence continues at coordinate 4,778 of PCBI01000001.1, forward strand.
CGATTGAAAGCTCGACAGTGCTGATGCCAGCACCTGGTCGGTGCGATACTCTCTCAGCAATGCATGAGCGTCCTCATACAGCGAAAGCCTCTGTTGAATGGCTTCGGGCACATCTGTGGACTCATCGCCGTCTACGTTTCTACGAGCTTCTTCTTCCAGGAGCTCGAAATTCGCCTGACTGTCCAGGATGGCAAGTATAGCCGAAGGCGAGGCACCATTCTGGAGCGCCTCCATGATTTGATCCTCGAAGCCCTTCCACGCAGGCAGGACTTGCTGAAGGTGAGCGGAGTTCTCCTTCATTCGATCCGCACGATCTCTGATATCCTCTACGGAGGAATCCCGCATTTCTATGATTTCCCGGGCCGCAGCAACTTCAACAAGGTGCCCTTGCAGCATCATGATCGCTGTTTGCATTTCCTCGGAAAGCGTCCCTGCTGTTTGTGGATTCTGAGCATAATCCACCAGGTTCTCCGATAGAGCTTCAAGAACGGATCCCGGCAGACTGTCATTCAAAGCGACAGCGATATCGTCGATTTCCGAAATATCTGTTATTCCCAGGGACTCGAAGTCATCTGAAATCACGAAGACATCGCCATCCCGACGCGCTTCTCCTCTCGCATCCGGCTCGAAGATGCCCAGAGCAAGCCCCAGCACCTCCACAACAGGGAGCTCACCGGAAGTGTTCGTCTGGTCGGTGGAAAATATCTGGCGCTTCTGCCTGTCTCTTTGAAGCTCCCGCAATTCCTCGGAGAAGAAATCTCTCACTTGGGAAACAAAATGGGAGCTACTTCCTTTGCCCTGCTGCAATTCCTGGAGAAAAGCAGTCAGACGGCGGATCTCTTCCTGTCGAGATTGAACGTCCGGTTTGGCCGCATCAATGACATCCTGAAGCTCCTGTATGCGACCTTCCAGCACAGAAATATCTGAGGCGTACTTCGCTTCCAGCTCCGCCTTCTCCGGATCCGTTGCCTCATTGATCTCTTCCTGCATTTCGAGAAGTTGCGAGCGCAGGATGGCGACGCGATCCCGGTATTCCGAGTATTCGGGATGAGCTTCCAGAAACTCCTGTTGCTTCGCTTGAAGCCGTCGCGCCAGGGACTTCGCCTCTTCACGCTCAAAGATCCTTTCATACCCTGTATCCAGTTGATCCAGATCCCGCGTTATCAGAGTTCGAATTTGATCCAGGTCCCTTCGAAGGTACGTTGCGTTTCTCGAACGGATACCGGAATACCCGAGCAGCACCTTTCTCTGTTCAACGGATAATTCGTAGAAAGAGGCCTCAAGACTGCTTTCATCCGCAGAGAGGACAGCATCCAGAGCGTCTTTCAAAGATGTCCGCTCTTCGCGAAATTCGACAACCCAGGAATCCGTCGCAGCGGTAGGCCGTTCGTTTGCAAACTCTGTCCAATAATATGAACTATCATCCAGTCGCTCCGCCTGCTCGATCAAGGCCTGCCATCGTTCAGCCACCGGAGTGGGATCCTGCGCGTCCGGCACTTCGGAGGCCGCTTCTATAGTGCCACGATTGTCAATGATCCAGTCCCTTACTATTCTCAGACCAAATGCGCGTTCTTCATCGCCATTCGTTTCCACGGTGGCGAGTCGATCTTCCACGTCTGCAATGATTTCTGCATAGCTATTCCCTTCATTGGACTCAAGGATCTGCTTAAGATCAAACGTTACCTGAGCGGACATACCCAGCATATCCTCACGAATCTCGTCTGCCCGATCCTCGAGCTCCGCTGCATCGGGAATTTCGCTCTCAGCTGGTTTGCGGCCCAGCCGATTCAGAAGGGCCAGCCGAACCGACTCCTCGGTGGAAATCAGACCGGTCTCCAGCTCTTCCAGGTCTTTCTCCAGCCTTCTAAGCTCCTGTGCTTTTCGATCTTTCTGGTATTGGCGATCGTCTTCGCTGGTATCCTCGTCGTCGATGATCTCTTGAATATCCTCAAGCAAATCAAGTCTAGCCTGTATGGACTGCATTGCCTGCGCTACGGCAGGTCCAGGAGACACAGTGAGGTCTTCCTTGATCGCCAGAATGGCCTGCGCCCTGGCATCTACCTCCGCCGGGTAGTCCGTACCCCCTTTCAAGTTTTGCAAAGCCTGTCGGGCATTCGTCGCATTGTTCAGGGCTGTGACCAGAGCCAGGGCCTCTTCGGTCTCACTCTGCTGGTGCGTTACCTGGTTGCGTTGTCCTATGGTATCATAGTATTCCTTTGACGCGTTCTCCGAGCCGGTCGCCAACGGCACATCCGCCGCATCTTCTACACTCTTCATCTGGCTCATCACACTGCCCAGGGCACTGGCAGCGTTGCGCAGCTCGATTTGAATCAGTTCTTCCGCATTCCCAGACTTCTGGATTTCCAGATCAATTCTGGCCTGTTTATACGCTTCGCGGGATTCATTTAAACGCTCTTCGGCCAGTCGCAGGGTTTCAGTCGTAGCTTCCAGATCGTCTTTCAGATCTCCCAGTGCATCCTTTCTTTGTTTCAGATTGGGCTGGTTTAGTGCTGTTTGAATTAACTCCCGCTCTTCCGAGTAATTAAACTCCCCGGCCAGCTTTTCCATTTCCAAAGAGAGAGCCTGTGCGGTTCCGTGCAGGGCCTTCCATCGGTTGGCAAGAGTGGATGCGGTGGCGTTGCCCGAAAGAACATCATCTCGAAAGGATTGCAGTCGATCTCGAAACGGGATTAAAGGATGAGCCGAGGCATCTTCGCCGGTGAACCCGGTAAGAAGCGCATTTAGCTCTCCCAGCATATCGTTCAGATCATCCGCGTCCGGCGAAGTCTCAGAATCAAGGTCCGCCACATCCGAAATGAAGTCCGAGCTGGACTGAAGATTTTCCCCTCTCGCAGAATACAACTCGAAGTCAGTTTGTTGCTGAATCAGTTGATCCAGCAACGATTCGTAGGCCGCTGGATCTGCATCCGGATCCATGCCCTGTAGCTGAAGCGCCAGGTCCCCCGCTTCGCCGGCCGTTACATCGTATGCCAGTTGTAAGAGATCAGTCTTAAGCTTGCTCGCCTGCACTCTCCAGTCTGTAACCGCAGCCATCTCCAGACCGGCCCCATGCTTTTCTGCTATGTCTGCATAATGTTTTACTCTACGGGCCCGCTCCAGCCGTTGAGCCTGACGATCCCGTTCCCTGCGAAGCACTTCCCATTCGTATTCAGCATCGGTCATCAAATAGGGATCGTTTGCATTTCCGGTAATGTGCTGGCGATACAGCCCGTCTTCCAGTTTGCCCAGAATAAGATCGCGCAATCGGCTGTCTTCATTGGTCGACTCTGCGAAGAACTTATTTTCAATCGCCTCTTTGATTTCGACCAGAGCCTGGTCACGAAGCGCTTTCGCATCCAGATCTTGCTGGGACCCTTCCTCTACGTCTTCGGGCCAGAGTTCTTCAGCGCCGCCCTTCCGCTTGATGATATCCTTTATTAGCCTGGAGATCTCAATGCCATGCTCCAGATATTCTTTGTCCAGGCCGGCCACCAGCTCACGCATTTCCTCGATGCTATCCATGGCCTGGTAGTTGAAGTCCTCGCTTCCCTGAAGCTTTTCGGCGCGGCTTACAAAAAGGCTATTTGACCGGATATCACTCTCGATGTCTCGGACGTATAGAGCGTAGTCTGTGCGATTGATATCTTCGGAGAGCCAGTCTTCCAGATCGCTCCTAAATTCGTCTTCGTCCATTTTTTCAAATTCTTCTCGAAGCTCCTGGACAGAACCCCGACTACTCCGGGGAAAAATCTACTTCTTTACGCGCAAATTTGGAGCCGCAGAGCAGGATCTTCAGAAGATCCTGGAGGAGGACTCCTCACACCCCTACGCAAAGCTGTGGCTCGCCAAAGTAATCGCAACGGACGAGAAGCGTCTAAAGGAAGCGGCAGCGCTACTAACAGAACTTACCGACCGAAACCCGGATGACGTCGTGGCCCATTACTATCTCGCGCGATGCCTGGAACAAACCGGCGAGTACGGCAGGGCTATCGTTCATTATCAACATGCTCTCGGCGCTGAATATCATCTGAGCAAAGCCCATCTACACCTGGGGACTCTCCTCAAGGCTCATAAGCTGGAGGGCCGGGCGGCGAAGCATTTCCGAAGAGTGGAACAGCTCAGCATTAACAAAGAAGATGCTCGAAAAGCCCGGCAACTACTGGCAACGGAGGAGGCCTCCAGTGAAAAATAGGATTTCTTTCAGTTTTCAGAGCCCTTTTCTCGCGCTGGCCTGCCTATCCTTGCTGGCTCTACCGCAGTTGCTGATGGGGAAGCCAGGCAGCCATGAGTCTCAAGACCTGCTGGACCTTCCCGGTGTAGAACGGCTTGCGGCAGAGCACAGTCTTGAGATGAGAAATGCAAGAATTGATCGAGCTATTGCCAAAGAAAGGGCCGAAGCCCGATTCAGAGAATACTTCCCTTCCCTGTCCGTTTCCTACCGACAGAATCGCACCGTAGCCCAGCGCGACTTTGACAACGGTTTGTACTCGGTTCAGGTAAGTGCCAGCCAGCCGATTTACGATGGTGGCCGTTCTTCACTCCGATACGAGATGTCGAAGATTGACCAGAAACTGGCTCGGGATCGGTCAGAGCTACTCCGTGACCAGATTCGCTACAAAGCAAGGGAGGCCTACATCGGATTACAGCAAGCGGTGGCTTCCCTGTCCATTGCGAAAGCTTCAGTAACCCGCAGTTCGCGACTGCTGGAAAAATCCAGCATGGAATATGAGCGGGGTATGATCACTGAACTGGATTACCTGGAGATTCAAAATCAGCATGACAGGAACCTGCTGGAAGTTGATGCGCAGAAAAGACGTCTATCTGTGGCAGCGGAGAGTCTATACCTTGCCACGGGCCTCGCTCCAGCCAGCTTTCGAGGAATTCGATTGCTCGACCTGGAGCACACCACATTTCGACAACTCGAGATGACTGCTGACGAATTGGCAGCGCTCGCCATTGACAATCATCCAGAAGTTGTGAAAGCACGACTGAGTTTGTACCGTGCCCGAAAAGAGTATCTCATCACAAAGCAATACTACCTGCCTACCGTCTCACTGACAGCGCGATACGGTAAAACAGGAGAGACCTGGCCGCCCACCACCTCCGAATGGGGCTTCGGCATTAACTTCACTTTTCGTGGATTCGACAGCACACTTTCCAATGACGTCGGGATCAACCGATCCAGAGGAGGAACCAGCGAAGGGATCACGTCCGGAGGCCAGCTAGATCTTCTCAACGATATGGAACGAGAGTCGTCGCATCTGGCCAACACCAAAGCCCTCTTACAGGCCCAGAGAACCATCGAGGACTTAAGAAAGACTCTGCCGCTCAGAGCTCGAATCCTGAAAAGGGAGTATTCTGAAAAGCTCCGCGGCCTGGAGCTCGCCCGCCGGGGTGCCGAGATCAGTAAGAAACGCTTCTTCATTGATCTATTGCGCTACGAAAGAGGAGAAATCTCCCTCGAAGAATACAATGAAGAAGAACTACGATTCAAACAAAGCATGCAATCCCTGGCGGAGCAGCAGTCCGGACTTGTTCTTTTCATTGCAAATATGGAGCTCGAGCTCGGCCTAAACGTGGACCGGTTAAACCTGCTCGAGTTGAATTACCTCAGTGCACGCCACAGCGAACAATTGTTCGACCAGTATCTGGAGATGTAACCATGAATGCACGAATCAGCGACATCTTCCACCGCCTGGCAATAGTTTCATTGCTCCCACTGCTCACCCAATTCTGCGAGAGCCAGAACTCGGATGAGGCGCCCCTCGTTCCCGAAGTAGAGACCGTGAAAATTGAGACTGCATTGCTGGAACGTACTGTGGAAAAAGGGGCTACGGTTTCTTATCTCGAGAAAGCTGCGGTGTCAGCCCCCATGGAAGGAACGCTTGAGGATATTTTTGTTCATGAAGGTCATCGGGTAGAAGAAGGTCAACCTATGGCACAGCTCAAAACGCTGGAGTTGGAACTCGCATTGAAACGAGCCCGGGCCAGCGAAGCGAGCGCTCGATCCCAGTGGAGGCTCTCCGATACGCAATTTCATGAAGCAAAGCGCGAATCCGAGAGATATATCAAGTCCCTGGACACAGCCCGGGCCAATGTTGTGGAAGCTCGCACGCAGTTCATGAATGCCAAGAACAATCTACAAAACAAGAAGCAGATATTTTTACTTGGCGGCGTCTCTGAGATGGAAATGAAGCAGGTCTACTCAAGCTATGTTTCTGCGATGACGCGGTATTACCAGGCGAAAAAGAACCTGGAGAATCAGACCATCGGATATCGAAAGCAGGATTTGCAGGAAGCCGGTTACGAGATCCCGAAGGAAAGCCAGAACCAGAAAAAAGCCCTGATGGAGCTAAACACCCGCACAGATGCTCGGCGAGCAGAAGCTGCAAAATCCGCCTACGAAAGTGCCGTGATTCAAAGGCAGGCAGCGGAGCAGATGCTAGCCGAGGCGACAATTCGCGCCCCGCTAACCGGTGTAGTGGCAACGCGCGGAAAAGAACCCGGCGAAGAGGTAAAGCCGGGCGAGCCCTTTCTAACAGTGGTGCGTACGGATGAACTGCTCATTACCACGTCAGTACCTGAGACAGAGTTGCCGCATATATCTATGCAGCAGCTGGCAGTGGTAAGAGCGGATGTTTATCCCAACATTGAGTTTGAAGGCGAAGTGCATCGGATTTCCCCTGTTATAGACCCGAAGACCAGGACGTTTCAGGTCAGCGTAATCGTAAAGAATGATGAAGAGCACCCCCTGGCTCCTGGCATGTTCGCCAGGGTAAAGATCAAGACACGCTCCATTGACAGGGCTATTTCTATTCCGCGAGGGGCAATCCTAACCGATGAAGCATCGGACAATCGCATCATTCCAGGTCAGAGTGTCTCAGTTTTCGTTGTGCGCAACGGCCATGCCTTCCTGCGTGAACTGGAGGTGGGAGAGGTATTCGGAGAAAGAATTCAGGTTCTAAAGGGACTTGAGCAAGGCGATATGGTCGTCACTTCCGACCCCTCTCTCCTGAAGGACAGCATGATGGTACGGATTAGCTCTCCCGATAATCAGCAATCCGAAGAACGGAGTTCCGAAGAATGATACTGACATTGCAGCATAAGCGGGAAAGAACAGTACCGGAAGCCATGATCGCCATGCTTCTGGCTCTTATCACTCTTTCCAGCTGTGAAAAGGCCGGCGATATTCCTGGAATACTGTTGTCCGACCCGGCGGCAGATCGCCCAAGGGTGGTCAATTCCAGTCCCCTGCCTGGCCAGAATGCTGTAGAGCTAAACATCCCAATATTTGTCGAATTTGACCGAAAGATGGATGAGCGATCCGTGGAGGATTCCTTTTCCCTGACAGGTAGTGCGTCGGCCCCGGGAGAATATCAGTGGGTCGGCAATCGGGTATACTTCGTCACAGATGAACCCCTGTCTCCAGGGGCCAACTACGAACTAACGGTGCGCGGAACAGCCACTGATGAGGAAGGAGCAAGGCTTGAAATTCCTTATTATCTTTCCTTCTTTGCGGGATCAAGGATAGATGCCCCGGAGTTATTGACAATGACCCCTGCGCCAAATGCGCAGAACGCAGCACCCGATACGGCGATTGAGCTCGTATTCTCGCGTTCCATGGACCCGACCACTACAGAAGAAGCATTTCGCATTGCCCCCTCGGTTGACGGTACCACAACATGGGAAGACAGCAATACGAAACTTGTATTTCTGCCTTATGCACCGCTGGCCGTTGGTCAGTCCTACAGCGTTACCGTAACAACGCAGGCAACGGACGACGAAGGTATTCTACTCTCCAACCAGTTTTCGGCAACCTTCCAGGTGGGCGATGATTTCCAGCCACCATCAATCGTAAACCTCTTTGAGTCCGGTAACCCCACGGCATTGAGCGCTTCGCAAACCGGCATTTCGAAGGACTCAGGGTTTCGCGTTGTATTTGATGAAACCATGCATTACAGCAATGCTCGGAATGCAACCTCGCTTCGAGAACGGGACTCGGGTGCCGCCATCAATGGAACCTACTCCTGGAACGGTGATTTCACAGAATTGACCTTCACACCTTCGGAGCCGCTGGAGCCGGACACTGAATACAGGTTCCGTGTAGGCACCGGAGCCACCGATGAAGCTGGCAATGCGATTCAAAACATCTATACGTTGGACTTCACAGTAGACGACTCCGCCGGGGCTATCAATTCAACACATCTAAGACTTGTGGAAGTCCGCAAGGTTCATCCGCTAACTACAGAATTAATCAGTACAGATCCGGCCGACATCTCGCCGGTCACTCTACCCGGACCAGTCGGGGCTGGCTGGACCGCGGAGTTCGAATTCGAATTCAGTCATGACCTGGACGCAGGTACTGTTCTTCCGGAGAATCTCACCATTTCCAAGGTAGCGGGACCCTACCCGAGTTCTGTCTATATTGAATCCATACAGTTTCTGGGCACAGGTGCCTTGACGAATAATGTGGTACGCCTTGAGATTTCCGGATTGCATCCGAATTTGTATCGCCTGCGGCTCTATGGAGCCAGGTCCGGCATTGAATCGGAAACGGCTCCGGGTGAGTCCTCAACCTGGATGGAAGAAAATACAGTAATCTATTTCCAACCGGAGGTTAACTGATGATTCCTCGCCGGCAAAAAGCTCCCTCAAAGGCAAGTCCCGCCCGAGACCGACGTTGGAAAACCTCAAGATTGCATCAGACCCGGAGTGCCCGTATCATCAGGGCTATGCTCTACAGGTTCCTGGCATTCGCCATCCTTGGCCTTGCGGTGCTTCAGAGCTCCTGCAAAGAGGATGATCTGACAGAGATGCTCCTACCTGGAGTGACCAGCCCACCGAGAATTCTGGCCGCCTATCCCCCTGATGGCACCCAGGGGCTCGACAGATCCGAAGGAATCTGGGTGGTATTCGACCAGCCCATGGACGAGCGCCAATCAGAACGGGCCTTTACATTGACGGGTCCTTCCGGACGTATCCAGGGGGCTTTTACCTGGCAAAATGGCACTCGATTGGAATTCAAGCCGTCACAACAACTGGATGATGCCGGCCAGTATTTTATTCGAGTAGCAGCCTCCGCCGAGTCCATTGCCGGAATCGATCTGGAATCAGATTACAGGGCTCGCTTTTCGCTCTCAGCGGACACTGAAGGTCCCTCGATCGTAAGCACTACACCAGCAGACGCCGAGCAGGGAGTGGCCGTAGATTCCGACATCCAGGTTACTTTTTCCGAAGCCGTGGACTTTGCCAGCTTACAGAACGGCATTAGCCTTTCCCCTTCGGTTTCGTTCGTTACTTCTCTGAGCGGAGATGGACGCACGGTGACCATCCAGCCCAGCTCCAATCTGGTGGTGGGACTGCGCTATTCGCTCTCAATAACCGAGGATGTTCAGGATCTGGAGGGAAATCCACTTTCGAACCCGGACGTGATATCATTTTTTACCGGAACAGATTTTGAAGCACCGGAGATACTCGCTGTTACCGTCGGGGGGCAGGCCCTGACGGCCGGGATCACTACAAACGGAATCGACAAGAATGGACCAATCGTAATTCAATTCAGCGAGCCCATGGCAGCTCTGCTCACGGAAGACAATGTCGATCTCTCTCCTTCTGCCAGCTATAGCATCTCATGGAACCTGGCGGGCGACACTCTGACCCTGGATCTCGACGGATTGGAGTCAGAAGCGAACTATGAGATTTCCGTAACCTCGGGCGCCGAAGACCTGGCCGGAAATCAGCTGAGCAATCCAGGGGATTATCCTTTCTTCACAGACGCTGCCAATTCGACGCGACCTACAGTGGTATCCGTGGAACAGGTAGAAGTGGATGTGCCCAATGGGGCGGATGGGGCAAGCGCCACTACGGTCTATAATGCCCTGAATATCGACTATTCAATTGTTGATATCTCCCAAACTGCGGACATGGATCCTGCTCCCGCTTCTATCGAGGAGGCCCTCGTTTTCAGAGTCCTTTTTGACAAGGATATGCAACTAACCAGCCTTTATGAGGCATTGAGCTTTGTTCCCGTAATCGATACCGGGGGATCCAGTCTATCAGTTCACAGTATACAGTTCGGAAGCGCCCAGAATGAAGTATTCATTTATGCATCCTGGACTCCGGCAGGAGCCTCCAGCTCCCCGGTCTATGCTCTACAATTCTCCACGCAAGCAAGCGACACCGATGACAACACCCTGGAAGAGCAGTTTCGTAGATATCTTTCCTTCTGATGTTTCGCTTCTTCTTGTCCAGACCCATAGCAAGCCTGATGGTCACAGGCTTCCTTCTGCTCATTGGATTGCTGGGACTGAGTCGGCTTCGCATTTCCCTTTTTCCGGACCTTGAGGTCCCGCGAATCTATCTGCTAACCAGATTCCCTGGAATGGCGCCGGCCCAGGTCGAGCAGATGGTGACCGTTCCCCTGGAAGAAACCATAGGTAGCGTTACCGGTCTGGAATCCATGGAATCCCGAAGCGAGCGCGGCCTATCTGTTATAGAAACCACCTTTGACTGGGATACAGATCGGGACCTGGCGATGATCGAGCTTCGCCAGAAACTGGACCAGATCTATACTGCCATGCCAGAAAGCGCATCGCGTACGATCATGGTGCCCTATGATCCCTCCCGGGATCCGATTATGGTTCTTCATGTTCAGGATAAAGGTCTGGGCAAACGTCTACGCTTCTTTCTGGACACAGTGCTTCGACCGGACCTTGAGCAGATTGATGGAGTGGCTGCCCTTGAAATCAATGGGGGCTATCAGCGGGAAATTAGTATAAACATCGACCGGCCTCGGCTCTATGGATACGGACTCGATATTCAATCCGTGGTCGAATCTGTGCGAGGCCATAACATATCCGAACCCATAGGAGCAGTGCAGTCCGGACACTTTGAAAAAACGGTGCGCATCGATGCGCGAGCGCATACTCTTTCAGACCTGAAACAGATCCCTATCGGCAAAGGCGAAAATGGCGCTGCTGTGCTGCTATCGGAGGTAGCATCCATTGAAAATGGCTACGCCGACCGGTATGGCGAGACTCTTATTAACGGAGAACCCGGGATTATTCTGGGTCTGCGAAAAGAACCCGGGGCCAATACCCTGGATACATCAGAAGCCATCCAAAAAGAGATAGAAAGCATCAACAGGAAGCATGGACAACATGTTGAATTAAGAATCATTGAAGACCAGTCCAGGTTCGTGAGAGACTCAATTTCATCGGTGCGAAACGCAGCGATTCTGGGAGGCGCTATCGCATTCTTGCTACTCCTTGTCTTTCTGTCCAATATCCGGACCGCCGGAATAGTGGCTTTGACAATGCCGGTAGCGATACTGATCTCCTTTGGGGTTCTTTACCTTCTGGATGTATCATTAAACGTAATGAGCCTGAGCGGCATCGCCCTGGGTATTGGAATGCTCATCGATGGCTCCATTATGGTGAGCGAATCCATTGACCGATTAATCTCCGGTGATCCGGAGTCCGGAAGGACCGAAAATCTGGAGAGAGTACTCGCCGGCACAAAAAGAGTGATCGGATCCCTTTTTGCATCTACGCTCACCACGGTAGTGGTCTTCTTTCCTATCATTTTTGTATCGGGCATTGCAGCGGCCCTTTTCCAGGATCTGGCCATCGCAGTAATCACTTCCCTTCTGGCCGGGTTATTCTGCTCCGCAATACTCATTCCCGTGCTTACTCTTCTTAGTCTGCACAAAGGATCCCGGACAGATTCAAAGATTCGGGGAGGTAAATCTCTGACCGATCGCTTACAGAACATGACAGGGCGATTCCAGGGTTTTCTTGAGAAGGTAGAGAGCCGCTATGCTGGCAGTATGAACTGGGCCTTAGAATCGCCGCGAGTTGTGGTTATACTCGTGGCTCTGAGCTCGATAGCCGGTATTGCTTCGCTCCTTCTGCTTCCACGCGGTATTATGCCTGCCACCGGTACGAATATAATAAATGCTCAGATTACGCTACCCGAAGGGACTCCATACAAAAGAACCGCAGAATTTGCCGCAACCATTGAACGAGAGGCAAGAACCGCGGGTCTTGTCGAGCAAAGTGTAATCAGCGTTGGCCACGAAAACGATGATCCCTCCGAGCAGGTGCTCGGAAAGAATCCGCAGAACTTTGCCACCCTCACTCTCTTTCTCAGTCCCGGTATACAACCGGATGAGGCAGTAGAGAGAATCAAAGCATTGTTACCCGAGTCACACCCGATTCCCATTGAAGCGATTCGAAGACCCGGCCCGATCCAGCGTATCATTGGGGAGGGACAAAATGAGTTCGAGATAGAACTAAAGGATATCTCCGATTCGCCGGGCGCAAGCCTGCTGCGAAAGGTAGCAAACGCTTTGCCGGCTATCCCGGGTGTGCTCTCTGTAGAGAAGAAAAACCTTCATCGACAGCCTTTGCTCGACGTCGACCTGGATCGAGAATTGCTTTCCCAGAGCGGTATTTCCCCTTCCCAGTTGGCCTCCCATCTTCGCAGCTCCGTTGACGGCATGGCAGCTTCTGTGTTCCGTGAAGGCGACCGAAGCATTGATATTCGCGTGAGGCTCGAGCATCCGTATAGAAAAACCTCGGATGATCTCCAGGCGGTCCGACTTTCCACTCAAGATGGGAAACAAATTGCTCTCACGGGATTGATCCGAACTCAGATTCAGAAGGATGACCCGGCTCTGCTTCGTTCGAATCAACGGCGAGTGCATCGACTGCGGTTCCGGACCACGGAAGACTCTGCGGACAGGGCAGTAACCAGAGCTTACGAAAGAATGGAGCAGCTAATGAAGGCTGAGGTTCCGTCCGGCTCAACGGACCCAAAGGACTCAACAGAGGCTAGAGACCCGTCAAAGAATCGGTTCACTATCCAGCCCGTAAATGCAAAGACCATCGATTCTCTCAAGAGTTTGCTCTTTGCTTTTGCCTTTTCCTGTGTATTAATTTACCAGCTTCTGGCCGGTCAGTTTGAGTCTCTGCTCCATCCGCTTGCTCTGCTACTCTCTATCCCGAGTCTAATGGTGGGCGCTGGTGTTGCTCTGTTCATATCGCAATCAGGGCTAAACATCAGCTCGGGCATAGGAATCATTATGCTGAGCGGCATTGTCATAAACGCTTCCATTGCCCTGTTCGAAGGCATTGAAATCAGAAAATCCGAAATGGAGGTCCAGACCACTTCGGATCTCATCAGGTGTATCATCGAAGCCGGACAGAGTCGCATTCGCCCAATTCTTCTCACTACGTTTACGACGATCGGAGGAATTCTTCCTCTGGCGATAGGAATTGGCAGTGGTTCAGAAAATCAACAGCCAATGGGGATAGCCATGGTGGGTGGCCTTCTTGTGGGGACGGCCGTCGCGCTGATTGCATTTCCAACGTTCTACTATCTCATTGAGAGGCGTAAGCTCCAATGAGCAAGAAAAGGAACAATCGGGGCGGCGATCGGAGATCCTCAGAATCCCCGACCTCGCCCACGTCAGAGAACCCTGATGATTTTGAGCAAGGATCCGTCCCCACGCTTTCAAGGAATACCGGTCCCGGCGAGAGTGCACAAAGACCATCCGGCAACATCTATCGTCAAATCCTGGGCCGACCGATGGCCATCTTCATGCTGGCTGCCGTCATTGTTCAGCTGGGAGTTGTGGCCCTGGTTCAGCTGCCAATCTCGCTATTGCCGAAAGCTGGCACCTCCGGAATCACTGTCGTCACTCGATACCCGGGCACGGATCCTGAAACCGTCGAAAGGCTTCTAACTATTCCACTCGAACGAAGTCTCAGCGATCTGGCAGGCCTCAAACACCTGATGTCAGAGTCACGCGAGGGAGAGTCACGAATCCATGCCATCTTCGAGGCGGATGAGCCAATTCAGATAAGGATCAATCAGGCAAGCGAGCTAATCCAACCTGTTGCTGGCATGTTTCCCCGGGAAGTAAATCGCCCTTACATAGTGGAATACAGCTCCAACGATCAACCCATCTTTGCCTTCTCTCTAAGTAGCGATCAGCGAAACCTGGATTCGCTTCGCGCTTATGCCGATGAACATCTGAAGACCCACTTCAGTAAGATCAATGGAGTCACCGAGGTACTCATCACAGGGGGCAATCCAAGAGAGATCCAGGTAGTCATGGATCCCCGGCTCCTGGCCAGCCGTTCTCTCGACCCTGGGGCCCTGGCACGCTCTATTTCCCCGGCCAATACTGTCACATCGGCCGGATCGATTGATCACGGACAGGTACGATCTGTAAACATTGATTCGGCCATTGAGGACATGGAAGAATTACAGACTCTTCCGGACTACATTGGGTCAACTTCGGTAAGCCATTGGACCAGCGTAGAGGATGCGCATCGTGAGCCCGAAAGCATTTCTAGAACAGATGGGGAGCGTCGGGTTACGGTATACATTAAGAGGGCTGCCTCCGCCAGTATCCTGTCCGTCACAGAGCAGGCAGCAGAGACTCTGAATGGACTAAAGCTACCTCCGGACATCAAACATACAGTCACACTGAACCAGGGCGAAAGCGTAGCTGAGAGTCTTCAGTCCCTCGTTAATGCCTGTATCCAGGGAACGGTCATATCGATTCTTGTGATGTTTGTCTTTCTGAGAAACGGTCGCTTAACCGTGTTTACTGCTCTCAGCATCCCCTTCTCTGTGCTGGGTGTCTTCTTTTTTCTGATGCTGGCCGATGTGGGACTACATGCCATGACATTAAGCGCTCTGGCATTGAGCGCCGGCATCCTGATCGACAATGCCATTGTGGTCTCGGAGCGCACCTATCGATTATACGAATCAGGAACGGCCAGTTTGGAGAACCGGGCAGAAGTTCTGAGTAGGTCCACGGTAGAACTGATGGCCGGTACTGCCACTACCTTGATCACCTTCATACCCATTGCCTTCCTCTCCGGTCCAACAAAGGACCGCTACATGGACTTCGTTATAACGATAAGCGCTGCGCTGATTCTTTCCTTGTTCTTTGCGCTTTTCGTGCTCCCAAACACGCTTCGCCAGAGCTGGCTAATAGAAAGGCCCCATAGCCTTACCGCAAGAATTCGCAGTATTGTCGACGGATTTATTTCCCAGGTCCGTTCGATATTCGGCTCCGGTTTCCTCCGACCTGGAAGGCCTTCGAGTCGGGCCGCAGGGGCTTTGGGACCTGTAGAGCAACGAAATGCACCCTCTGTCTCGCATTCGGGTTTCGGAGTGGGAGCGCCAGCAACTAAAGCCATATTCAGCAAGGGATTCGAGTTCTGCATCAACCATTGGAGAAAGCTGGCAATAGCAAACGGCATTGTTATCCTTTCCCTGCCCGTGCTGTTCTGGATGGCACCAGCTGTCTCTGGCTCAACCAACCTGGATCGCACGTTACACGCACGCGTGAGTCTCCCAACGGGCATTCATCTGGAACGAACGGCTCAAATCTTTGACAGGCTGGAATCCATCGCGACAAAGAATCACTTTGTGAAGAAGGTGGATGCAAAAATCGAAAAGAATCAGGGTGATCTCTATATTACCCTGGTTGACGATGTGCGCGAAGGCAGCGGGCGAGAAAGGGCCCGGGAAAGCCTGAACAAAGAACTTTCGGTTGTTCGCCCGGCATTTGTGCACTTCGATGAAGGCGGTAATGAAGACAAGACTTACTCTCTGAGACTGAGCTTTCTGGGCAGCAATTATGCAGAGATCAAGCCCGCTATAGATGGCTTTTCGAAGCAGGTCGAAAGCGTTCCCGGGGTAAGTCGCGTAATCTATCACTTCAGAGAGCCCAGAATTTACCTGGATTTCCAGCCTGACCAGGATGTCTGGCCACGGGGCGGTCCCCGGCCAGCCGAACTGGCGCGCAGTATGCGGTACTACATGACAGGTTCTGTAATTTCCAAGTTGCACTGGACTTCCCGGGAATTGGATCTTCGCCTCAAGGGAGACTGGAAACCTTCCATGGGTGAGCAAGCTCTAATGTCTTTCCCTGTAGCCTACCAGGAGGGCTCCACCGAACTGCGTTCCCTGGGAGAATTCAAGGAGACCAAAGGCGAGCCAACGATCTGGCGCGATAACAAACGTAGGGCTCTCTCTATCTCAGTAGAAATGAAAGACCCGGCTCATGAAAAGGTCATAGAAGCGATACACGAATTCTTTAACGAAAGTGTAGATAACCCGGACCTAACCTTCTCGGTGAGCCGCGAATATCGGGAAGGCCAGGGGCAGATTCAGGAACTCATTCTTGCGGTTGTCGTCGCTCTGGTCCTGATTTACTTCGTTCTGGGTGCCCTGCTGGAAAGCCTGCTGCGACCCTTAATTGTGATGCTTACCATTCCGGTGCCTATGGCTGCGGGTCTGGGCGCCCAGTTGCTGGTAGACGGGACTCTATCCCAGGTAGCTCTATTCGCGTTGATGATGCTGGGCGGCCTCACTGCAAACGGTGCCATCATCATGGTATCCACCATCTCCCAGGAGCTTCAGGACTCTGTTTCCGGGCAGCAAACCTTCCCCGACGCCATGGCATTGATTAGCACAATCTATGAATCCGCTTTATCCAGAGTCCGCCCTATTCTGATCACATGCACCACAACCATTCTAGGGATGGTGCCTTTGATGTTTGCAGGGGGCTCTGGCTCGGCTTTGTGGCAGCCTGTAGCGCTAATCACCATTGTAGGTACTCTCATATCCATTCCTACAGTGTTGTTACTAACACCTATGATATTCTACCTTCTCAGTTTGAGAGGCCTCAAGCAGTTGTAATTATTCCCTGGGTCCCATCGGATGCCACATTTGGGACGCGATCAGAAAAAAAAGGAGCAAAGCATGCCAGCAAAGAAGAAAGCAGCCAAATCCACAGCAAAGAAGAAAGGTGTCAGGGGTTCTTCGCGATCGCAGAAATCGGCAGATGAGAACCTGGACTACGCTGAAGGAGAAGAGGAACAGGAATTAGATCCAAGGGACCCATTTGGCCCCTATAGCGATCCAGTTCCAAAGAGGAGCAATACATTCTTCGAGGAGTTTCGAGTATGGATGCACTCGGCCAAGGGCTGGCTGTACGGACTCCTGCTAATCGCCATTGCAGGGCCTCTTTTCTATATGCTGGGCACATTGCGGTCTCCGAGCCATGAGGAGCTTCTGGAATACTATTTCAATAGCGGGAAGGCTTCGTCCAGCGAAGGGAGTCCGGTTTACACGGTCGGACAATTTCACAGAAGCAGCGATAACCTCTTACGGACTGCTAACACAATACGAAAGTTTACTTTCGGCGATCAAGCCCCGGACCTTCGAGCAGATACAGAAGAGTATACTAGTTTCGCAGAGAGTCAATACGAGATTGATCTTCTGGCAAAAGCCGCGTTGGACAGGGGTTTGCTGGATAATGCGGATTTTAGGATCTTTCTCGAAAATTCAATGCGAGAATCTGTAGCCCGAGCCTATGTCTTGTATATGCTAAAAGACCGGCTTCCCGCCAGGGCAGAAATGATCAAGGGTAGCAGTCCTCAGAACCTGGAGCGGTTCAAGAAGGAGCTAAAAGGACAACTCAGCGAGGAGGAATGGAAGAACCTCTCCAATGAGGATCTTAGACGGGGCTATGAGCAGGCCCAGATGCAGAAAATCCAGGAAACGATTCTTCTTCAGAGACGGCTGCTGGTACAGGAAGCGCGACAGGGCGACCGCCCCATAAGGGACTGAGCAGTTAGGCTCACAGGCGGTTTACCGTCCCAATGTGCGGACACATAGCTGGAATGGGGCTCTGAAAGCAATCACAAGATTTCACCGTCCGGATTCAGCTCTTTTTCGATTCGGGTAGGAAGCCGGTACTTGCGCCGGGCTTCAGAGGCCCTGATCTCGTCAAGCGCCGGATTCTTTGCCGTCTCTTTGGCATCAAGGGCTACTCAAAAAAGAGTGGCCCAGCTGGTGCTGTCCCGTTCGTTGCAGCGAACAAGGAAACGCTCTGTGTTGCGCGCAGCCCATTGCCTTCGGTCAATCTTTATTCTATATCATCTGACCCGCTAAATCTTTCGTCACGTTGGTGAAGAGTGTCTGTCTCAATAATCTCGATACGGACTTTTCCCTCATCCCATCGCTGTAGATCAATTCCTTCTACCGTGCAGCGTGGCGTGGCTCTAAATGAGTAATTGGGCTTCAACGGAGGCACAGTGTTGAAAATAGATGATAAGAATGGAATTTGAGTATCTTCAAAGAATGGCTTACCAAGCTTATCCAGAAAGGTCACTCGGACTTTGACCATTAGGTAGGTATGTGCTGAATTGTTCTGAACAGTCATTCCCACACAGGCGCCGTCCTTGCCGTCCCGGCGTTTTCCAATCAAAGCTTTTACCTGGGATATTTCCAATCCTTCCGTGATCATTGGTTGTTCAGGATGGATCGGCGAAGCGACGGCAAGAAAAAGCATCACTATAGAATATGCTCTCATAATTTATTCTCCCTCCGTCTCGTTATTTCTGATATTCAATCATTCTGCATTATCTCTTCTAACCTTTTAAGATCCTCTTTTCGTTTTTGTTCTCTATCGTTGTATTGAGCCAGTGTATCCGTTTCGATTATCTCAATCTTAACATTGCCTTCTTTCCACCGGTCCAAATCAATGCCTTCGGTCGAGCATATCCTTTTCGATTTGATGGAGTAATTCGGGCGAAGAGGTGTATCTCTATCGTCTGGACCAGTCCAGATCAGCAGAAACCGAGTATCTTCAAAGAAAGCCTCATCGTCGATATCGAGAAAAGTGATTCTAACTCGCACCTTAATGTATGTGTGTTCCGATTCATTTTTGATCGTCATGCCCACACATGCCCCTTTTTCCCGTAGAATCGTTTGTCCCTTTTGAGCCTTCACCTCAGATATGATAAGTCCCTCAGTCATTGGTGCTTCTGCTGAAAGGGCGGTAGCAAACAAAGATGTCAGAATCGCTATTGTAATCCTATTCATCTTTGGCCCCCCTTCGCTTCACTTCGTTCTGTAGCATCCAGATAATCTGGTTCGTTCTGCTTCGCATTTCTTCCCTTGCGATTTCGTCCAGTGCTTCCGCCAGTTCCCGATCCAGCGTAATGTTAAAAGATACGGTCGGGCTTTTTCCGATTTCCCCTTTCTTCGGTCTTGCCATTAAATTTCGATTCCTTGCACGTATTTGTCAGTGTAAAAAGCTGATGTAGTTTTCGGGTCGCTGTGTCCCAGAAGCTTTTGGGCGAAGATATGGTCCCGGGTGCGGGTTGCCAGTATTCCTACAAGATGCCTTAGACTGTGGGGTGCCAGGATCCGGCCCTGTCCATCCCGAAGATGCCATGCATTTACAATTCTTTGCAAGCTTCGCGTTACCAGCTGGGACCGTTTCCCTGTAATTGGATTTCGGCGCGACCATAGAATGTGGTCATCTTCGATCCCGGCTGATGTGTGGTAGTCATCGATCACAGCCATCAATTTTCGGAAGTGTGTTTTGGTTAGCTTTACAGTATGCCAGTCTTTCCGCTTCCTTCGATAGAAGGTGACAGCCGGGGATCCATCTATGTCCTTTTCAAAATTGCTTAGCTTCAATTCGCACAGTTCAGAAGCACGCATCCCCGTTGCGGTCAGGATATGCAAGATGCAACGGTCCCGGAGCTCCGGTTCTTCCGTTGCCAGTTCCAGCCGTTCTTTGAAATCTAGAATGGCCTTTAGCTCCGGGGCCTTCGCCCGGGCGGACCTGGGTTTCCTGGGCCCACCGCCATCCCCTGATTTCTTCCGAGCTTTCTTTGCCTCCCGTATTGCCTCCAGGTGGATGACTCTTGCAGCGTGACTCATGGGCTATTCTTGCCCGATGCGAGGCTCCTGAAAAGTGTTTTTTTGGTGTTTATTAAAACTTATTGGTCTTGCAGTGTCCGAGAACCGATGAAATCGGACATCGGGATGCTCGAAGAAGCCAGGCGCTAAATTCTGCCCAGAAAAATTCGGAATAATGACAATCTTAAGTCTAAGACCCCGGAGGGCCGCCATGTTCGATATGTCGCTAAATTCGCTCAGGCCAATACCTCAAATAAGGTATAATTTGATACCATAATTTATCGAATATAATAATTTAGTTGCAACAAACGCCAATCATTGATCTGCATGACCATCAAGAGGTGGAGGTTTCCCCAATGAAGCAGAAATATGAGTTACTAATCAGCAATGAAGCTGCTCTAGATACGGTTCGTAAGAAGTTCGGAAGTGAACCGAAACGAACCTATCCCCACAATGACGGTGCTCTGAGGCATTTCTATGATGTCACTATCAGCGGAATCAGTGACATATGGGTTACGGCGCGAGATCTTATGGCGATCGATGGAGTCATAGAAGTTGATCCCATTCTAAAGCTACTGGGGATCATCGACGAGTGGCGCGACAATGATGATATTAACTTAGATACATTCTGGCATCATACGATGACTGGCTTTCCTGAAGCAGTGCAACTTGCCAAGAAAAAGGGAAAGCTGTCCGCTAATCCCGGCAATAGAATTCAAGTTGCCCATTTAGACACTGGCTACACCCTACATCCGGAAATTCTGGGGATACAGAGCGCGAGGGGGCGAAATTTTATCCGGGGGGAAGATGCTGGGAGCGCCTTAGACCGCTTGGGCAGAGATTTTCTGGAGCAACCAGGTCACGGAACATCCACAGCGAGCGTAATCATCGGAGAGCGCGAAGATGAAAAGGACAGGAGCGCGGGTGTATACCCGTATGTGGACCTGATACCCTATAGAATCTCAGAATCTGTAGTGCATATCTTTGATAGCCCGATGCCGGAAGCAATTCAACATGCGGTGGATTCGGGTTGCTCGGTGATTACCATGAGCATGGGCGGAGCCCCTGGTCTGTGTTCCTGGGAAAAAGCCATTGACAATGCATATTCCAAAGGTGTGATTTTCGTGGCAGCTGCCGGAAACCTCGTTAACTTCGTAGTGTGGCCGGCTCGCTATCCGAAGGTAATTGCCGTAGCTGCCGTTAATACCCATGGTCTTGAATGGGAGGGGAGTTGTTCCGGCCCCAAAGTCGACATTTCTGCCCCAGGGGAAAATGTCTATGTCGCCTCCGTAGAACAGGCGAAAGAAACTAGGGAACAAGTCTACCTTCACAGACATGGCTCCGGAACTTCTTTTGCTACTCCGCATGTCGCGGCCGCAGCAGCGCTATATCTCGAATACTATAGGGAGGAGTTGAACGCTGACGATTTTAGAGAAGATCCGCCCAATATCGTGGAGGCATTCCGATACGCTCTCAAGAAGGGCGCGTTTGTGCCCAATAAATGGGACGTCCACAAATTTGGCGCCGGGATCCTTAATGTGCCCGGTCTCCTAAGAATCCCTCCACAAGAATACATCGATTCGAAATCCCGCATTCAGGAAAAGTCGATAGAATCTGCGCAACGTGACACTCAGAAGAATCTGCAACCAAGCCTTGAAGAAAAAAAAGAAATCTTCGAAGTATTTAACAGCTTCATAGACGATGGCGAGGCACGGAGCTCTTCGTCATCCTACGACGAGAAATCGTTTCGCGTTTCGTCCACCGAAAAGGGTGCCCCTTTGATGCCGAAAATCAATCCAGCTGCTGCCAGGGCAGGAGCGCAAAGATTAGAGAAGCTCTCAAATGGTCGCTGGTAAGGAAAACCCTTTCAATAGGCTCGGACCGACCAAGGAGCAAATATTGATCATGAGGAGTTCGATAGCACATTTTCACAGAAACCTCTCCCAGTTGAGGGGGTACTCAGGAGAAAAGAATGAGATTAATTGACCGGATTCGTTCCCTACAAGCGACGTGGGCGGCCTTAGCTTCCCTGGTCTTGGTGCTTCCAGGAGCTACTTTTTTCTGGCAGGACGGGCTCGCGCGAGGATCAGAGATAGCGCCCCTGTATGCAACGTTCGCCACCCTTTTATCGGCGCTAACGGTATTGGTTTGCCTCTTGCTGGCCAGAGATTCCATCACCTCACGCTGGAGCGCTTTTGCGATTACTCTGAGTATGATTTTGGCAGTAGGTGGCATTTCAGGGTCTATCTATCTGCGAAATGAAATTGTACCTGTTTCCTATGCGAGCTATGTCCTAGAAGATGGAAAAAGAACCGGAATCTGGTTCGGTTGTGAAGGCGGGCTCACGATCGACCTGGTAGCCCCCAGGAGCGGTCAGGCACTGCCCACGGAGCTCCAGATGGCGGAATGGCACGGCTGTGCTTGCGCAAACCCTCGATCCCTTAGAACATGTACCGAGATCCCTGCGGCCTACATTTCCAAAACGGGAGTGGCGCCATCGGAATGGCTAGCGCTTTTCCTTGGCGCCCTCGGTTTCGCCGGGATAACAGCGGTCTTCACAATTCTAAGCTTGAGACTGACGCAGAATCCCGGGCTCCCGACACCAATGAAACCGGACGCGAAGCAGAATCAAGAAGAGTGAAGTAAACGCGGTGGCTCCGCAATGGAATGCTTGAGCTATTTACCGGAGCCATTCAGCCGCCTCTGCACTGCTTTCCAGTCGGACATCTCTCTTTCCAGTAGAGCATAGAATCGTTTGCTATGATTGTGTTCAATCACATGGCAGAGCTCATGGGCTATCACGTAATCAATACAGCGGGACGGAACATGAATCAGTTCAGGATTGAGGATGATCTTTCCTTCTTTCGTGCAGGATCCCCAGCGAGTCTTCATCTTTCGAATTTCCATCGGAGGTGGTTTCGGTAGCTTCAGCTTTGTAACCTTCAGATAATCGTGAAATCGTTTGGACAGAACCTCACGGGCTCTGCTCCGAAACCAATCTTCCACGGCTTTCATGGTATCCTTCTGGTCGGGCTTTCCAGGGAGATAGACCTCGATGTATCCCTTCTTGAGCTTAACCTCTCGTGTGGCCGTGCCTTTGGATATCTTCAGACGGTATTGCTTTCCCAGATATCGGAAGGTTTCTCCTGAGACATACTTTCGAGTGGGTTGGGCCGGGAGGTAGGTTTCAAACTGCTTTTGCTGTTTCAAGATCCAGGGGGCCCGCTTCCGAACTCTATCCTTGACCTGGTGTAAATTGGCTTCCTCGGGAGCTTTGACCTCAACGGTCATATCTGGGAGGACTGAGATCGAAAGGGTCTTTCGTTTGCCTTGTTGCAGAGTAAATGAGATCCGAGCTTCTCCGTAGTCCACGGAGAGCTTACGAGATTGGCTATTCTTGTTCTTCAATGCTATGGACACCTTCAAGTATCCCTTTTTCTGGCTGTGTCGAGAACCTGTTCCATAATCTCATCGATGGCCTCGGACGTCAGGTTGATGTCATGTCGACCTTTGATACTGAAAAGGTAGTCTTCTATCTCAATGAGCATCTTGTTCTGAATATCCTGATTCTGGGTCCAGTGAACGATCTTGTGAGACTCGATGATTTCATCGACTTTCAGCCCTACGTCTGCAAGGATATCTTCTCCGGCTTCGATACTGGAGTTCTGAAAGATATCCCGGACAATGCCAAAGAAAGCCGATGCCTGCTCTTTCCCGTGAAGCTTCTCGGGAAGGTCGGAATGGTCTTTATCTACGATTGCCTTCTGGACTTTTCTCATCTCCTCGAGAAGCTGAGCTTCCGTATACCTCTTGTCCCGATAAGCCCGGAATGCCTCCTCGATAAGCTCTGAGAACCTTTTGTAGAATGCCGGATCCTTATCCCAGTTCTCTGTGATCGTCTTCTTTGTTCGAGTGGCAATGGTATCTGCTCGGGCTTTGTCACCTTTTAGCCTCTGGAGTTCCTTCTCGAAAGCCTCTGTATCAAAGATGCTTATGGGATCGTTCAACTCTTCGATCTCAGTGGAACTGATATGACGATTTACGAGGGCTTTGATTCGATTCTCATATTCGGAGTAATCGACAATCTCGGAGTAGCGTCTCATTACTGATGCCCGGAGGTTATGGTAGAACTTGAGATCGTCCTTGTACCGTTTGATCTTCTCTTCCGGAGAATCTGTGATGAAGCTGGAGCTGCTCAGGGCCACCTTGAGGGATGCCGCAAATCCTGATAGGAGCTCGTAGAATTCCTTTCTATTGAGTTCGTCTTCGAGGTATTGTTCGAGGGCTTCTGTATCTGCCTGGTTCTTGACCTCCTTGAAAAGGGAAACGAGATCAGAATGCTTCTGGGGTAGTTTACCGATTTCCTCCTGGATAGCCGTAACTGTTCCGTCCAGGTCCTCCTCTTCGTAACCTTCCAGGGCCCCGTAAGTATTGAGGGCCGAGTCAAGCTCTCCGAGGATACCCCGGTAATCGATGATATACCCGAAGTCTTTATCGTCATGCAGTCGATTCACCCTTGCAATAGCCTGGAGCAGAGAGTGCTCTTTCAGAGCTTTGTCCACATATAGAACTGTATTGCGAGGGGCATCGAAACCGGTGAGAAGCTTATCTACAACGATAAGCATGTCCGGAGGGCCTTCCTTCTTGAAGGACTCAACGATCTCGGTATTGTAGCTCTTCTCCGATTTGAATCGTTCCATCATCTTCTTCCAGAACTGCTGCACGAGAGGAATGCTTTCTTCGTCTGTATCCTCGTTGCCTTCCCGGGTGTCCGGGCCAGAGATAACGACTTCAGCTTCGACGAGCCCAACCTCATCCAGGAACTTCTTGTAACGAATGGCCGTCTCTTTGCTCGAACAGGCCAGCTGAGCTTTCAATCCGTTGGGCTTAAAGATTCGAGTGAAATGCTCTGAGATATCGTAGGCTATCTGCTGAATTCGTTGTTCGGCCTGGTTTACAGCCTCCGCACGACTGAACTTCTTCTTTAGGTCCCCCTTTTGATCATCTGTAAGGTCTAGGGTAACTCGTTCGAACCACTGATCGATGGCCTTTTTGTTGACGTCCGTTACAGCAAGACGGCCTTCATAGAGCAACGGCACTACGGCACCGTCTTTCACGGCCTGATTGATGGAGTATTTGTGTATGATTCCTCCGAATTTGGCCGACGTGCTTTTCTCTTTCTTCAGAAGTGGAGTCCCCGTAAAGCCAATATAGCAGGCATTGGGAAACACCTTCTCCATCTTCGCATTCATGGATCCGTACTGGCTTCGATGGCTTTCGTCCACCAGCACGAAGATATTGGCATCCTCGTCTACATGTCCTCTGGTTGAAGCTGCCTGCTCGAATTTGTCGATCACAGTGGTAATGATTGCATCGTCTGATTTCTTAAGCAGTTCAACGAGATGCCTGCCGGAATCGGCCTGGACTGGAGTCTTGCCACATGCCTTGAAGGTCCTCCAGATCTGAGTGTCGAGATCTACTCTGTCGGTAACAAGAATGACTTTGGGGTTCTTTATGGCCGGCTCGAGAGCCAGAGACTTGGCAAGCATTACCATCGTCAGGGACTTACCGCTGCCCGTAGTGTGCCAGATGACTCCCCCTCTTCTTCTCTTATCCGAGCCAAGATTTCTTACTCGATCAAGCGTAGCCTGGATGGCAAAGTACTGCTGGTATCTGGCTATCTTTTTGACCCCTGCATCGTAGACGATGTATTGAAAGATCAGTTCCAAGAGTCTTCCGGGTCTCAATAACGAGTAGAGAGTCTTGTCCTGTTCGGTGGGGAGCCTTTCCCCGGAAGCCCGCAGTTCTTCAAAGTGCTTTCGGACGGCTGGTTCCCGGTGGCCAAAAAGTCGTGAAGCCTGATCGTTTGTCTCCGGGGTGTTGATGACTTGACTGACATCGGTTTGCTTCAGGCTCTCTTCTTGCCAGACTGCCCAGAACTTCTTGGGAGTGTCTGTGGTTGCATACAACGCTTCATTCTTGTTGATCGAAAGAAGGACCTGAGAATAGATGAAAAGGTTGGGGATTTCGTCTGCCCTCTGATTACGCAAATGTTGACTCACGGCTTCCCAGACCGAGCTTTCTCCTTCAAGACCTGACGTTGGCTTCTTGCACTCGATGACCACCAGGGGAATCCCATTTACGAAGACGACGATATCCGGTCGTCTCAGTTCATGGCTCTTAACCTTCTCTACTTCGAATTCATCCGTAACGTGGAATACGTTGTTTTCCGGATTGTCCCAGTCTATGTATCTCATAGAGAAAGACTTCCGGTCTCCGGCTATGGTCTGCTCTTTGCTGACTCCCAGAGTCAACAGGTCATAGGCCACTTCACTGGCCGATACAAGGCCACCGGTGAGGGGGATATCTCTGAGGTCCCGGATGGCATCCTGGATATTGGAATCGGAGAATTCGTATTCTTTCCCTTTGAACTGAATGGAGTTCAGCTTACGAAGCTGGCTTTCGAGAACAGATTCCAGTAGAACCCGATTGGTCTTGCCCCCTCGAAGGGAAAGAGCTTCCTCGGGAGGAAGGTACTCGTATCCCAGTTGCATGAGAACCTGCAATGCAGGAATCTGGGAAACGTATTCTTCTCTCCAGCTTCTGGAATGCATTTACACCTTTACCCTTTTCTTGCCGGTGAGGAGTTGTTGCATCAGGCCCTTCTTGGTTTGCTGTAGGTGTTCTATGCGACGGGTCAAGAGCTCCAATGCTCGCTCGATACCGAAGATTGCTTCGGCCACTTTCTTCTGTTCAGCTAAGGAAGGACAGGGAATCCAAAGGGTAACTATATCCCTCTGAAACAAATGAGGAACACTGCTGCCGGAGACTTTCTCTTTGATGAGATTCTGGAACTGAAACCCTTGCAAATAGCAGTAAAGAAACCTCGAATCCATTTCCTCATTTGGTCGAATGAGCATCATGGTTCCATTGATCGTAGCAGGTCCAGGTAAGTCGTCAATCAATGCCACCCTACCTAACGTACCGTCCTTTGACAGGATAATATCTCCAGTTCGAAGCATTATCTCTGGAGACTCATTGTACCTCTCTTTGCTCAAGTGGTCACATTCTGGCCAGGCTACTCTTCCGAAAGCTATGTGCTTACCTGCTATCAGATACGGGCCAGAATCTGTATATTCGTCGGCCTTCAACCCTCTCCATCCTATCCTGGCCTTGACGTACGCATGATCTCCAACGACCCCACTCGTCCATCCTTCCGGCAGCTCTCCATCCTTTGCCGGCTTACCGAACTCCTTGAATCGTTTCTTGCCGGTCAGTAGCTGCTGCATCAGGCCTTTCTTCAGCTTTTCTTTGGCTGCTATCTTCTTTTCCAGAAGCTCGATAGCTTTATCCCAGGTAGAGAGGATACGGGCTATCTTCTTCTGTTCGGGAAGGGGTGGGAGGGGGATAATGTACTGTAGGATATCCTTCAGATTTATGACTGGCTGAGCCCCACCGACTTTGCTGAAATAATAGATCCGTTCCAAAACACCTGATTGTAGCATCTGAAACATGAAAGGGGAGACGGTAAGATCAGTTCTAAAGCTTAGTCGAGCAACAGATCGAGATATGTTGGCCCCATCGAGGACATTCGGCACCATAGCCACCCTGCCTAAATTAGCCCCGACTACAGTTATCAAGATATCCCCCGCTTGGACTCGAGATCTCATGTAAGGAGCTTCAACGTCAGGGGAGACACGAAAAAGATCAGTAAGTGAGTTCCATCCCTTAACATAATCTTGGCTCCTTATCATTATTGCTCCGTTGGGATGATAATCTCCCGGCTGAACAATGCCGTATGTCAGACCGCGTTTCGGATCTATAAGTTCCTTGATGGGTATTTTTTGGTAGGTCGGTGAGCTCAAAGATTCAACTCCTTCAAATACCCGGACATCTCCTGCTCAACCGTAGCCAGCTCTTTGTCGATGGATTCGATCTCTTTCTGAACAGCCTTGATGTCGATCTCCTCTTCCTCTTCGAAGGTATCCACGTATCGTGGGATATTTAGATTGTATTCATTCTCTTCGATCTCAGAGATAGAAGCAACGTAAGCATACTTATCGACTGACTTACGTTTCGTATAAGTATCGAGGATCTTCTTCAGATCTTTCTCTCGAAGTCGGTTCTGATTCTTTCCCTGCTCAAACTCCCGGCTGGCATCGATAAAGAGAACGTCCTTCTTCTTTCGTCCTTTCTTGAACACGAGAATGCAGGCAGGAATGCCGGTTCCATAAAAGAGATTGGGAGGAAGACCGATAACGGTATCCAGGAGGTTCTCTTCGATGAATGCCTGACGAATCTTTCCTTCAGAGGATCCACGAAAGAGAACTCCATGAGGAGCAATAACAGCCACTCGTCCATCAGTCTCGTGAGCCGTTTCGACCATGTGAGTTATGAATGCATAGTCCCCCTTCGACTTCGGAGGAACTCCTCTCCAGAATCGATTAAAGGTATCAGCCTCGGCAGTATCGGCTCCCCATTTATCGAGAGAGAAAGGAGGATTTGCAACGACGACGTTGAACTTCATGAGCTTGTCTTTCTCAAGAAGCTGGGGGTTGTTTAACGTATCTCCCCACTCCATTCGGGCCGAATCCATTCCATGCAGGAACATGTTCATCATACCCAGAGCCCAGGTGGAACCGTTCGACTCCTGGCCGTACAGGGCCCGGTTTCCATCTTCGACGAGGTTGGCTGCCTTGATCAAGAGAGAACCGGAACCACAGGTAGGATCACAGATTGTATCTCCGGACTTCGGTTCAACGAGTCTTGCCAGGAGTTCGGCAACTTCAGCAGGAGTATAGAACTCACCACCTTTCTTTCCGGCATTGGCAGCAAATCGGGCAATCAGGTATTCGTATGCATTGCCAATGATATCAAGGTTTCCGATTCGGGAAGGACGAAGGTCCAGACGGGGATCATGGAAATCCGTGAGTAGATTCTTTAGACGAGCATTGCGATCTTTCGTCTTTCCAAGGTTGCTCTCGGAGTTGAAGTCAATGTTTCGGAAGACTCCTTCCAGCTTTGTCTTATTGGCTTCTTCGATCTTTTCAAGGGAGACGTTAATGATCTCACCAATGTTGGCTTCGTTTCTCTGATCGTAGAGGCTGTCGAAATCACAGCCATCGGGTAGAACGAATCGTTCTTTAGCCAGCCGTCGCTGGATCCGTTCTTTGTCTCCGGCATACTGCTTCTCGAACTGCTGGTAGTGATCCTTCCAGACATCGGAAAGATACTTCACGAAGAGCATTACAAGGATGTAGTTCTTGTATTCTGAGGGGTCTACAACCCCACGGAAGGTATCACAGGCCTTCCAGAGGATTCCATTGATTTCGTCTTGAGAGATCTTTGTCATAGGGTTCCTTCAAACGGTCCAATCCGGCCCCGAATGGTCAAGTCTGAATGATAGCCGGGATCTGTGACAGTAAGGAAATATGAAAAAAACGAGAAAAGGCATGTTCCGAATGCCGAGACCGCGTGGCGCTCCGGCCCAGAAACCCGGATTCCCCGCTGCATCCCGAAGCGGGCCCCCGAAGGAGGATTTCTTCTCATCCGAAGTATCGAATTTTGAATGGAAGGACTTCAAGGCAGGTTGAAAACTGGCGCCCACTCCAGAGCACGAGCCAAACACCAAACTTCAACCTGCTTTTCGGGGACGGCGCCAATCTCAATTTGCTTCAATGGGCTTACCAAGACCGATTTTAATAATACAGCGGTATCTAAGAACTTTCCCTTGGCAGTCAAGATGTCTCCACCAGACGGCCAGTAAGCAGACTTTTTACTACATTGGATCTGCCAAAGGGAGGAGGCCAAGCGGCCACTCTTACTCCCTGATACGATGCGTCATTTCCTGGCAATATACATACCATGCTCTTTTGGGTTAGTCTCGGCTCTCAAGAGAAGGTTCTATGAAAAACAACGGTATTTCTCTTACAACCAGGCATCTGAAGACACCTAGAAGTTACCATCCAGTTTTTACATTTTTTTGATTGACCTACAGATTATTTATATATTCTTATTATTACTCGGCGCACAAAAAATCCAGTAGAGATGAATCCCAAGGAATACTCGATCTATTTCAAGCCGGAAATGGGGACCTCTTCCGCAATGCTATAGTGGACATCGTCTGCCGGAACAATTAGCTTGTGCCACTCGTATACGAGAATTGTACGATAGCTAGAGGAGAAGGATCAATGCGCAAGATCGATAAAGACTTGGAAGATAGAGTAAGGAAGGCGCATCAGGAATATGCCAAAGCTTGGAACGATGTTCTGGGAAAGGATTACCTATGGCCCAATCAAGCACAAGACGTTATCGATCAAGATGATCCGGAGTTGGCCGAAAAGGCAGCAAAATGGTGGGAACAGGAGGCCAAAGACATCAAAAAAGAATGGGCCAGTTGAACCAAGCCTTTGTGCATCCTACGCTACACCGCTACAAACGAGACCCTGGGTTCCCCCCGCTGATCCCCCTGAGTATTAATATAAATCAACCCCTATTGTAATTGAGAGAAAGCGGGGCGAAATTTCATGGAAGAATTCAAAGTGATTTCTTTGCCAGATTTCGGTGAAGTAGAGATAAGGAGCTCCACTACAGTCGGCCTCTTATTCGAATATGAATCCAATTTCGAAAGATCTCCTCATCGCGCATTTTTCCGGTTACTCAGATCAAATCTCCTTTCAGACTCTATAGACTCCTTTAGCATCGAGGATATCAATTTTTTAGGCCTACTCTTGGCAGAAGAGCTGGAAATTGCAGAGAACTACAAAGAGAGTTTTCAGTCGGGTGCCCCTCCACATCAGGCCTTTGCTCAGGCGTTCAAAAAGAGTGACTTTTTTGAGCACACCCAGAGATTTCGTGATTCATTTTTCTTTTCCTCAGCTGCTATGCGCGCAATCAGAAAGCAATTGGAACCACCATTGGGCGCAATCAAGTCCATACAAGAGCTTGTCCAACCATCTCTTCGTAATTTTGAAGCGCTGCACCTATTTCCGATAATGGAGTCTTCTTTCTTGAGGCAACTGTCTGAACCAACAAGTGCATTCGCATGGCATAGAAAGATGCTGGAAGAGCAAACCCTGTTCCCAAGGAATCTCCTTCCCGAATTCAGTGACTTTAGACTGGGCGCCGCCCAATATACGAGCCTACAGATTGCTTCCTCCAGAATCTCTGAGATTTCTCAAGTTTTGCCCTCGATAACGCGCGGTCTGAGGCTCCCGCATGAGACTGACCGCCCAGTTTTGGAGTCCCTGAGCCAAGCCGTTGCATGGTCAGCTGAACTGAGCCTCAATACAGGTTTATACTTTCGCCCGACCTCAAGGGCGGACGATACCGAATCCATAGAGGATGAGACTAAAGCTGCAAGTGAAGCCATCCTCCACGAAAGCGCCACCTCTTCGATCCTGTATGTTAACGCTACCGTTGCAGAGGTCTCAGAATTGGTGGAAAGGGAGGTTGAGAGTAGAATCCAACCACTTTTTGAGAGAATCCAAACTCTATTAAGCCCTCCACGTTTCCTGGACCTCCTGCAACAATTTGCTCAATCCGTCACCAGGAACCATTGGGAAACGTTTTGGATACCCGATAAATCGCAGATGATTCCATCCCCGGAGCGCTTCGCTCAAACCATTCTTTCCATATTTATTGAAGGTCGCGTGGGCCAGATTGCATTTGTAGGCCGTGAAGTGAGATCTGGTCCGGGGTTCGTAGATGTCTTGGTATCATTTTTAGGCACGGAACACCTGGTCGAAATAAAAATCGTCGGTGGAAACCACTCCATTGGATGGGCAGAAAGTGGCCTCGATCAGCTGGATGAGTACATGACCACCTCAGGGAAGCATAGGGCCTACCTCCTGGTATTTGACGGCAGACGAACCCAGAGAGGACGAAATCTCGAACGCTCTTACGATCTTGAGAACGGAACTATTGAAGTTGTTACCGTCCGAATTGCCTTTGACTAAGGACTGTGCTTCGTCTAAATGCACTCAGGTCGCTGTGGGATCGCTTTGGCTTGCTCAGAGGACTTTTGCACTCTCGTATGACTGTCGCCAGGAGCTGTAACTCCAGCTCTCCGCAATTATTGTTCGGCCCGGTCCCATTTGAGCTGCTCAGAATATGAAGTTTGATTGCACGGTAACACCTTTCGGTTCAATCTAGCGGTATGCAAGTGTATTCGTGCAGCTGCGCTGGACTATTTGCTTGGGGCAAAGGTAGCTATAGAAGTGTCAGAACAAAGGACTATGGAAAAAATCGATCAGAGCCAAATCTATATCTCAGGCATCGGGAAGCTCCTTTCAGAAGGAAAACTCACCGTCCCTCCTTACCAAAGAAGCTATTCCTGGGAGGAAATTCATGTTTCCGAGCTCTTAGCTGATTTCAAATCAAGCTTCGAAAGCCAAAGCGAAGACTATTTCCTGGGGACGATCGTGGTCGTTCGAAAAGACAATGGGACAAGGGAAATAGTGGATGGTCAGCAACGATTAGCAACCTCAGCCATTTTAATCTGTTCTATTCGTGATTTTATCCAATCCATGCAGGACTCCGACTCCCTTGAGCGGGCCCGGATCATCGAGTCCGACTTTTTATTCAAACGGGACAAAAGGACCCTGGAGAAAATTCAGAACCTTCAGCTTAACGAAGTGGATGATCCGTTTTTTTCGTCCACGATTCTCACGAATAGCACTGATAACACTCTCGCACAGCGCTCTTCGCACAAGAGGCTCAGTGAAGCCCTAATCCTAGCCAGAAACTTCACTGCTAAGGAGTTTCCGTCAAAGGATCCGACTGAGCTCCTTGAATTTCTCGATTTTATCGAATCCCGGGCAAAGGTAATTCATATTCAGGTTGATGATGAATCGTATGCTTACACAATATTCGAGACCTTGAATGATCGGGGCCTAGAGTTGAGTGAATTGGACCTGGTTAAGAACCTGCTTTTTTCGCTTTCGGGGATTTCTATTGCGGCGGTTCGCAGCAATTGGAATGAAATGCTTGTCCAATTAGACTCCCTCAACAAAGAACGAATGTCTCTCGATTTTCTGAGACATTTCTGGTCTTGCCTCAATGGGCTGACAAGAAAGCGACAGCTTTACTCCAGCATTCGGGCGAAGGTGCGCTCCAGGGAGGAAGCGGTAAATCTTTCGGAAGAGCTATCCTTCGCCAGCCTAACATATGTCGCACTCCTGAATTCAGAAAGCGACGTTTGGAAGTCCTACAACCATGATACGAGAGAGGCTATCCGTACCCTGAACCTACTTAACATGCAACAGAATCGGCCGCTAATTCTTGCAGCATTGAGCAAATTCGCCAAGGAGGATGTCGAACGGACCATTCAGAATCTCGTGCCGTGGGCAATCAGGTTCATTGTAAATGGGAAGCTTGGTAGCTCTGCGCTTGAGGACAACTTTGCCTCGAATGCCAACAAAGTTTGGCAAAAAGAAATAAAGGACTATAAGACTCTGTTTGGCTCTATGAAAAGGACCATTCCCAGTGATGAGGACTTTCAGCACTCTGCTCTGTCATGGACAATTGCGCGCGCGGATTTTGCTCGCTACGTTCTCCGAACTCTGGAAGGCGTTGCGAAGAATCATGGAGAATTGACTCCCAACGATTCTCCCAATATTCTCACCCTAGAACACGTATTGCCAAAAAATCCGGATCCCAAAGACTGGCCTGACTTCAGCCCCGATGAGCACCATGCCTTCCACCGAAGACTCGGCAACCTCTGCCTTCTGGAAGGGAATCAAAATAGCCACCTCGGCAATGTCCCTTTTGAAGACAAAAAAGCTGTGCTGACCGCATCTAATCTAGCCTCAACTCAAATGATCGGAAATTATGAGAAATGGACAAAGGAGTCTATTCAGAAACGCCAAGCCCGTTTGGCCGAATGGGCCGTCCGAGCATGGCCTATCGGTTGACTCAAGCGGGTCTCCTCACCTGGCTACATCTTTACAAATGCGCGCTTAAGCCTCGCTCAGCCGGATATCAAATCAATTCTGGACCCTCCTACCGTTCTAGCTCCTGGCCAGCATGATTGGTTTCCTCCTACAAGAAGTTGAGCCCTCGCCAGGGCCCGCGCTTGCCTTTCTGCCCTCTTTCATTGTTCTTTCCTCATTTTGAGAAACAGGGGACCCACTCTATTAGTGCAAATGGTACTACGGCTTATGTGCCAATATCCTCCGTCAGATTTCGCCAGTGCAAACACCTTCAGGGGCGGACTAGAATGTCTCCCGGTGGCCCTAAACGGACTGGATCATGAGCATTTTGCCACCGCCCACCAACTCTATTCCAGTGTCGCAAGGGTTTCTTTCCAAACCCTGCTTGAGGTGCACCTCGGATATCCGTTGGTCGCCTGGACTCCAACACTGATGCGCCCCTCGATTCTCCGTCTAGACGGATATCTCAAGACTTTGCTGCGTCAGTACTCACGATGGATTTTTCGCAGACTGAACTCCGAGCCAGGGACAACTAGTCGAGCGGGCTAATGACCAGAACCCGCTTCGGGCGCGCTTGTCCATTCCACTCCATCGATGATTTCACCCGCCTCACCTCGGAATTGATTCTGAAGCGTCCGTCGAAGACTCCTTCCAGATATCGCTTGGTTCTCCTTCCAAATTCATTGCTGGAGACAGGTTGGTGTCCTGCGTCACCCGCCCATTTGAAATACTCAGTATAGGATTGCCCTGTATTGAGTAAGAATTCCCCATTTAATTCCCGCGTGAACCCTGCCAGAATCTGATCATCCGAGTCCTTCGCCTGGTCGTGATCCGTTAGCGGACCGTGCGACTGCTCCTCCCAAAAGGACGAAACAGAATCAGCTGTTATCCGCGCCTCGCGACGGACCTTTTCCTCCGCCTGAGTCTCGATATAACCTCCGTCAGTCACCCAGTATGAATAGCCTTGCACAGCATGATTGAAGATCCCTGGAAGCTCGGCTTCCAGGTGGTTCTCGAAAAAGGAGGGAATGCGTTCATCCTTACTCAGCCCTTTGAAGGGGAAGTATTTCAATCTCGCATAGAACCCGCGCGAAGTATCCGGTGCCTGAAGATGATTGTTCGTGGCGACGATAAACCTGGTGATATTCCTGAATTGTATATCGCGCCCGAACTTGACATCCGAACTGATGCGATCCCCTCCCGTGAGTGTCTTCCAGACACCGTCATTAATCCTTTCCTTGTAGTCAGTCTCCGGCATCACATTCAGTGCCCTGCCGAAAAGCCTAGATCTGTTGAATTGTCCTCCTGTAAGCTCTGAAAGCGAAAGGCTGTTGACGTTCGCCACTCCAAGCAGGTGCACTATGACTTTGATGGCATCGCTCTTTCCGTCACGGCCGTCTCCAAAGAAGATCGCCGCTTTGTGGATATCTGTGCGCAAAGACAGGATAATGTACATTAATTTCTTAAATTCCCGCTGCTCGTCTGGGCCCATCCAGGCATCAAGGGCCCGCTCGAAATTGGGCGCTATCGCGGACGGATCGTACGCGATGGGTGATTTTATCGTTGACAACTCCTCGGGGGAATGGCTACTCAACTGCCCACTTGTAAAATCAAAAACTCCGTTAGCCATGACCAGACGATTGAGACCTTTGTTAAGGATGACCCTCTTAGTTTGCGCAATTTCGGTCCGGAGAAATTCATTCAAGGCTCTGAACTGCCGACTCGCCTTCCCTACATCCAAGAAGGCCGTGGTCTCCGCTTGAATGTGAGCCGCCCACGCATTGATCTCACGATCGGTTAGTTCCTGATACACGCCTCCGGAGTAGTAGAATACCCGACCGCTCTCAGCGTCGGTCACTACATGGTGCTCCTGTACAACAGCGCGCGCCTGTTCCCGCTGCGTCATCACGACCATCTCGCGGACCGCTTTCTCCAAATCCTGTCTCTTGGCAGAACGCGAACCGCCTTCTACCATCACCCAGTGGTCGACTATCAAATCGATCATTTCCCGACGCTTCAGGTAAGGAAGCCCATCCGCATCCCATAGGGCGCGGGCGACATTTTCGGGGAGACCATAATCGATCCGCGCGTAAGGGAAGGTTCGCACGCATCGATTCGGCAACTTAATTTCAATCTCGGATGCAACCCACTCCTCGGTTGCATTGATTGCACTCAGCAGCTGCTCGATGGTTCCTCCCGCCGCAAAAAAGTCATCCAGGTCCCCCTTTTCACCCACTCCTAGCAGAGAGAGGTCAAGGATCCGAACGGAGTTAGCTACTCTGCTCAAGGCCGCAGCCATACGCGACGCCCCCTTTGCACCTGCGTCATCATTGTCGTACGCAACCACTATGTCTCGCCCCATCAGAGGCGCCAACATAGCTTGCGAAGGTAATGCTCCTTCTCCGAACGGGTGCGATATAGCATGAATCCCGCAGTAATCGAACATCGCGAAAACATCCCACTCCCCGGCTACAATCATGACTGCGCCCGTTCTTGGGATGTTTTGGTCGTTGATCCATGGCACGGGGTCGGGCAGCTCCTCCTTGCGCATCGATAGCCATCGCCACTTGTTCTTGACGAGAGCCAGTCTCTTCAGAGGTATTCCCTCTGAGTTCAAGATTGCCAGAGATTTCCGCTCGGGACCTCCAGAACCTGGGCCCCTTTCGGAAATCGCCTCGAGCTGGAAAGCGGCACAAATCCGACTGCTGAGTCTATGCTCTTTGCCCCCAGCTGAGTGATACATTCCGCACAATCGGATAACTTCCGGATCAATCAAACGCCCCTGAATAGCCCGGGAACAACGCTCACAATGCATACCATCCGGGCCAAAGGGATCGTATGGTGTTTCCAAAACCGCCCCACAGAATTGACATTCGTTCTCTATGCTGATATCGGACCTCCGAAATTCGAGGGTGCGACTCTCGATCGTTTGCTGCTTCATATTTGCTCCAAATGATTAAGCTACACCGTTCCCATGAGCTGGTGATACGTTTGGCGCGGCTGCGGCCGAACCCTTTGTCGTGCGCCGAAAACTAATGCCGCATTAGCCATATTTAATAGAGCAGTACCAAAAAATAGTACAAAAAGATTTTTTTTGACTTTCTCGGGAGGGAGATGTCTGCTGCAAAATGATCAGATTCGATGAGTTTGTACACGAAATTATTAGACCGCCGGCCCTTATCGGGGGCAATATCCCAGATTCAGCCGAAAAGTACCGGGTAGTCCTAATCAGAGATCTCCCGGACTTTGGCTACATTCGAACCTATGATGTGCGAGGAGTGCCAAAAACAAAAATCACGGAGAAGTCCCTGTTGCGCAGAAATGATGTTATTGTTTCCTTATATGGGCACGTAGGGAAAGCCGGAATTGTCTCGGCTGAGATAGAAGGCGCAATCTGTGGCCATACTCAGGCGATACTGCGCTTTAAGGACCGAAAAGCCCAAAATGCAAAAACCCTCTACTTGTTACTACAAACTCGGGCCATTACCCAATACTTTGCTGGCTTAAGGGAGCAATTACCGAACCGGGGCCGCATGGCCCGAGTCGCCGACCTGGGCGCAATGCCCATTCCAGCAGTTTCAGATGAGAGTCGACAGCTAGGGTCTCGACTCTTTGATAAAATGGACAAGCTTCTTGAGGACTATAAGCAACTCCGGGATACGATCGAGAACATCTTTCCTGGTTAATTCCAGATGATTGGCGAGTGCACGGGGTCTCAGAGGGCTCCTACCATGCGACGGAAGACTCGTAGTTGGGCAAAATAGTACGAGGCTCATAATAATTTGCGCAGTGCTAAAAACTCTTTTTACTATTCTGAAATAATGGGAGATTATATAGAATGAACCGTTACACTGTTACTTCGGAGCCGCAAGGGGGATTGTAGGCGCTTTACAGCAGATCTTGCGCATCGGCGCTGAGTCATGCGACAGATCTGCGTCTGTAGACTAGCCCTGAGAATAGGTTTCCCAGCATTCTCCGCACGGTATTCGTCGTGGAGTATGTTTCTTAGTCCCCGGCCGGTCCTAACTTGAAGTCGCTCTAGTAGTTTGCTTTGATTTGCCCCTACTTGGGCCATAGCAATCGGCCCGGCCTGCCAACGGCGAAGTCAATCGAACTTAAATGTGTCCGCTAGAAATGCAGCGTCCCTGAATTCAGCGTCAAATGATGACGACCAAATCCCGCTGGCCTCTATACCCTCGAACTCCGACCTTTCCATTCGCAGACACGCCCTCTACACAGGGGAGCATATCGTTCTTTCACTGGGTCTCGTTTAGTATTCCCCGAGCGATACGCGCAGGTCGGAGGTTCTATCGATTGCTCGCCAGCCGGACACAAAGGTGGCACCAAGACAGGTTTTTTGGCAAAAGGGAAGGCCAATCGTTGTATTGGCCCCAGTTCTCCAATGAAGAAATGAAGGCTCCAATGTGGGCTCGAGCTCCGTAGAGAGTATTTCGCGTTAACCGGTGGCTCGAGGTGAACGGATCAATGTTGTTTTTTTTCTGGATTGTCCGATTTCAAGTAGGCGTTAGCTAGGGAGACTGGAATTCGGGGCAACAATCGATCCGGGACCGAATTCTGAATGGCATATCTGACATTGATGAATCGGTCCAAGGATCGACGCACGAGGCGGCGAGAGTAATGATGACCAAGGCATAGAGCATTATCCAGTTCTCAAGATTCTATCCTCTTTGACTTCTGCTAGAGCCCTCTCGGATCAGTAAACCCCTTCAATAAGCATTTTGGCCGATAGATCCTCATGCTCCGCCTGCCGGGCATATATATCGGCGACAGAATCCAGGAGCCTGCAAAAGCGCGG
This sequence comes from Spirochaetaceae bacterium, assembly GCA_002730875.1. GTDB lineage: Bacteria > Spirochaetota > Leptospiria > Leptospirales > Leptonemataceae > UBA3465. Next base: position 43,268 of record PCBI01000001.1, read on the forward strand.
ATGAGAGATCCTGTAATGTGCGCTCAACCTGCGGAAGTCTTCCTCAATGCCGCGCTCCTGGGCCCCGCCGGCCGTAGGAGACCGCATTGAGACACCCAGGCTTTCGAGGATGCCTCCGAAGAACCCATGGCGTAGGTCCTCTGAAACAGCGGTCTCCAGGAAATCTGCAAGAATTGGCATAGGCCAATGCCCTGTGTGCCGGCGATACTGCCGTCCAAGGATCGCTCCGACCTCTCTTTCGGCCCTGTCCAGGCAGCCTCTCTCCTTCGCCAGGCGCATCACCTCGCTCAGGAATGATTTGAGCTGCTCTTCCTCAGGTCGTTTGCTGCTGGCATCGATTCCAATAGTTTCCAGCCTTCGTAGGATACGCCGGGAATTCGCAAATACTTGTTCCTGCTCCAGCGGTAGTTCAGATCGCCAATCAGGGTCTTTTGGGCCCATATTGCTTACGAGCTGGACAAAGAATTCAGGATCAGCAGCCGCACGCTTCATCAGTGCTGCCGTCGCGGCTCTGGGCCCGTTGGCGAGAACAGAATAATAAACAAACTGAAGGCTCACCAATTTGCTCTCCGGAACTTCGCCGGACTCAGCAATCCGAATGAAAACCTCAATCAACAGGTAAGTATCGGGAAACGAGTCCTTCTCCGGCTCTTCCGTATGGAGTATAGCTACCAGTGCCTCTACGAGCTGACTGGCCCTGGAGTGCCTCAAGTCGCTGTAGTAGTTCGTCTTGAGAGCAACGTAAGGGCGAGCGACCGCGAGAAGCTTTTCAGTAGCAAGATGCAATTCCTCTTCACTGTCGCAATAGATTTGGTCCAGTCGCCTCCAGTATTCCAGTTCGACCTCTTCCTCCAGACCAGAGAGCATTCTCCAGGTCTCAGGCCTGAGAGGCAGAAGTGTCAGGAACTTGACAGTGGTTGCATCGGCCCATTCACTCTGACGGCCATACTGAAGCACATATTCCCTCAACCGATCTATTCTGGACGACCGATACCCGCCGAACAGGCCTGAAATAGCCTGTCCAATCTTTGTTTTGCGAGAATAATGGTCCGAGGACTCGATGATCCAATCTCCAATTTTATCCGGTATCGTCCGAAGCAGAATTGCCAGAGTGTCCCCCACTTTGGCAGCCGAAACATCAGGGTGATCCAAAAACCGCTCTATACCAGCGAAACCAAGCTGTTCATGGATCCTGTGTAATGCCTGCAAGCGGGGCACAATCAGCCGCGAAATCCAGAATGAAGGGCCGGATCCATCCTTTATCAGAATTGGTGGACTATCAGAAAAGAGCCAACGAAAGCGAATGATCAGATCTGCGGGTTCCAGTTCTTCAGATGCCACAGTCATCTGCTCTATTACCTCCGCCTGCTCAGGACTATCGTCAGGGTAGAAGTTTCGCTGGAAATGTATCCATTTGCGGATAGCTTCGCGAACCTGCTCCCGCTGCTCATCCGGAACACTGTCCTCCGCATACCCTTGAACAATGGGTAGTAACTTTCGAGCATATAAGGGAAAACGAAAGACTGTTTCTTGCAGCAAACGACCGATCATGGATGGTCGTGTGGCAGCGAGCCGAAGCGCTATATCTTCAGCAACCTGTCGCATAGCATTGATCTCCCCTTCCGATGCGAATATACGACCTCCGTAGGCATCCTCTCGCCACTTGGGTCGGGCCCCCGGGATACCGGATTGTCCGCCGATAAACAGAATGGAACAGACCAAACCAATTGCAACTTCCGGGTATTCGCGAGAAAGAAGCTCAAGCATTTGCTGGCGCTCTGTTAGATCAGCGCTCGTCTGTGGAGCCCAGCACCGTAGTATTTCATTCAGCGAATTCTGGGGAGAATGGACCCAATTGCCTCCAATGCGCCAGTCAGCCATTCGGGCCAGTAGTCGGACAACACGAGGCAAATTGTCCGGACTCCAGGCCAGGATCTCCATAGCTCGGAGTAGATCGGCATGCCAGCATCGCCCCCAGTTCGTTGCGTCAAATAGACATTGCGGAGATTCGGCTTCATTACCGAGACTCCGTTCCAGGCAATTCAGAAATGATTTTGGAGAGGCCTCCGCAAGGGCCGGAAGAACATGGGACAGCGAAAACCAGGTCTTGCGATCCATGCCGGACAGTAGGTGGGAGACGATGCTATCCACTGTTCTTTCTACAGCTTTCGTTGAACGGCCGTTCGCATCATCAAACCGGGCACTGAGCCGGACCATTGCGTCCGCCACCGATCGCCGCAGACTGACTGAGTAGCCTTCATCAGAATATGCCGCCAGATCGGTCCAGAGGCAGTCTTCCTCCCCGACATTCCGTAACTCATTCAGTACCTTCGTCGCCTCCTCAAAGAAACGACCGAGCATCCTGTCCGAAATCTTGGGCGCGCATAACGAAAGCAACTCGAGGGGTGCCCTGGTCTTCCATATGGAACCAACTCGAAATACTGGACTGTCTTCAATTAGTGAAAGCTTTTCAAGCTCTGTCTCTACACTGAGATAATCCCTGCCCGTCAAACTGGCGATGCACCTGCAATCGCTTTCATTGTTACCATCCCATTGATCGATCAGTGCCAGTAACGATAGGATGACAGGATCTTCGCTGAGTAACCATTCCGGCCTTCGTCTCGCAGCGTTTTTGGATAAGAGCCTGGAAATCACAGACCAGGACCGACCGGACTGAAGCGAGAGCTGCTCGGCTTCCACTTCATCGATACCCATTTCACCGAGCGCTGCTTCAAACTCCCTCTCCTCCTGGCGCAGTACACTGACTCGATTCTCTGATTTGGGGGCTTGATCAGCGCGGTTTTCCGGTTCGATCACACAAATACCGGATCTGTAGGGTGCTTGTCTTGCTACATCTTGTGTTTTTGCGATAGCCAGTTCAACATGCTCATTTTTTTCAACGAAAGACCACCCGGCATTGTCCGTTACGACCAGCGCCCGGTCAGCGAAATCAGATTCGATGAAGGCTGCTACAGAAAACAGGACAGATTCTAGAGTAGTATCCGCCCTGACCTGGAGAAACTCGATAGTCGGCGGAGATTGCAGATCCAGTGCGCGGTTTCGCAGCGCCTCTGCGGCTTTTTCTCGGCCACGCAAGAATGAGTGCAGTGTAGGTTCAGGTTCAAGCTGACCGGCCCAGTCTTTCCAGAAGGCACTGATACTCTGGACTCCCGGTCCCATTACCCCTATTTGTTCGCCAAATTCAAGGGCGACATGTGGGACATCCTCCAACCAATTCTCAAGGTCAACACCGTCGATAATCCGGACCTCCCGCCAGGGGCCCTTTTCTGTGCGCTCCTGCTCCCATTTCTCTTTGGTGTCCGAAGGCCAACAAAATGGAGTAACAAAGACAAAAGATGCCTTCGAAGCTATTACCTCATCGATTTTTCCCGTTCTCTTATCATAATCCTGGGTCGCCTTGGCCTTGAAGTCTTTGCTGCAACCAATCTCCCAGCGCGATTGTCCTGACGGAATGAAACGGTGACTGCTACCGTTCTCGATTACTCCATCCCAGCCGGCCAGGATCGTGGCATCGCCAGACGGAAACCGAATGCTGTGGACTCCGGACGCTGCGGCGCAGAGTCGCCGAATCAAAGCGGGCAAGGATTGCTGGGCTTCCTTCTGATTCTCAGTTGCCCATGTCGAGATGTGAGAGGAAGTAATACGCATTTCAGTTACTCAAAGAAGGCCTGGCAGGTGCAGCCCCGACTCAAAGGCCTGCCCGAACAAGCGGGCAGAACTTCATTCGATAATACTACATAATATCAAAGAATGCAGCACATTTTTGTACCCGGTCTGGACTGCTGTCCCGGCCAGGAGGTCGGCACGAGCCATTAGTTTTCCGAGATCTTTTGCTCCGCAAGCTCGAAGAAATGGCCCGGGACAGGCAATTTGAGAACTTCCGGGTTGCTTTGCTTGTCCGGCTCCGGGTAGCTATTGAGGTACGCCAGCAAGGTAGAAATATTGATGCGCATCTGTCTGCGGTATGGCACCCCGTTTACACCTGCCGCCGGGATCAAATAGCGCTCACCATCCGGGACAAGCACAAGGAAAAAGGTCTTTCCATCTGGCTCCACCCAACGAAGGCAGTGACTTCCGGTATACAAACGCCGGCGAAAGCACTGGCGCCCTTCTATCACCTCCCAGCTTCTGGTGGCGGGAGATGACTCCTTGAGAGCGAAACCCGTGAAAAGGTATTTCAATTCCCCCCACTCACGATTGCCAGAAAACACGACGGGCCAATCAGGATTCAAACGCATGTTCCTTTCAGCATATATTCCGGCATATTTGTCTATTACCAGGCGAATAACGAATTGCACCCTCTTTTGGAACAATTCTATTTCGAATTGCTCCTGGGCCGCGTACAAATCCGCCAAAGTTACAGAACTATTCTTCAGTAATCTCCACCTGTCACGATCAGCTGATAGTCGCTCTGCCAATTCGTCCTGGACAGTTTGTAGCGCCTCTAACCTAGCGACCTCGGGTAATGCGGGCTGAATCAACATTCTGTGAGCCCCCCATATGCCCCGTGCCTTTGGATTATTCGTTCCGGCACGCAGACCATCAGAAAATGGGACCACAAACCAAACCGGGATGACGAACCAGCTTAGGATCTCTGTTGAGCTACTTCGATACACTCCTTCGTCTCTTATCTTACCGTTTCGGTCCAGCACCTTGATTTCTGTCTGAACCACATCATCGTTGATAATCGGCCACAAACCGAGTGTAATCAGACCAAGTACATTCCAAGCCGAAGGAGCATCACCTTTTTGTTTCGTTGTTCGCGCATGAATCACAGCTTCTGCGTACCGCTTCTCATCGACAGTTGACTTGCACCATGTTTCACCATTCTCCGTTGTCAGGTAACGAGCTCCATCGTCGCAATACAGCTTGAGGTCACTCGCGGAGCTCGGCCCGACCTTGAGGTTAGAATGATCAGAGGGGACCTGATAGCTAATGCAGCTTGTCGAATGAATCAGAAACAGAAGCGCTAGGAGTATGTAAAGTCCCACCCGCTTTAGAAGTCGAAAAGGATCCTTTTTTGTTACAAGGTGTTCGTTGCAAAACGGAGACTCTCGACGAATTGCCCGCGGACATCGTTGAGCATACCACAGTGTCCGTTTGCAGAATATAATAGACTGCGAATTTTCGGAAGGACCGATTTGGTTGCGGAGTCTATACATTGATCTCAGATCCTTGCGGTAAATCAATAGGATTCAAGATCGTTCGCTTTTTGTCCAAGAATGGTTCCCCTGGGTCTCGGCTGATTGTTTCCGACAATTTGAACTGGAGTTCTTCGTGAATTAGTGTGTCCGCCAATGGTATTCGGCTTACCGTAAGTTCCCGAATCTTGTACCCATATGCGGACCAGCGCCGCAGCAATCTCGATGTACCGTTCAGGTCTCCGTTTCCCGATGAAGGGAAATGCACGTAGACCCCACCGTTAGACAGAACCCTCTCTATTCTCCGTTGAAATAGCCTTGGGCGACCCTTCGGCACTGCCACCTGATCGATCGACCACATCGCCCACCCTATGATCGGTGTTAGGAAATTGAACCAGCGAATCGGAAGGCAAATATGCCCAGGCAAAGCCACAAGGTACGCCGGGAGCGTATCCATCCCGATGAAATTGCTGACGAGAATCGTCCCAGGCTCTATGCTCTCTCCGCCATTTCTTGCGACCCGGACCCGAGCACCGGTCAGCCATAAGAAAATTCCAAGACAGGTCTTAATCCATGCATATGCTAGGCCCGATTTTCCCGTTAATAGCCTCAAGGCTACTGCGATTGAGCCGCCGATCAGGTTAACCACCATTATCAGGGGAGCTACGAACGCGATCCTCACAGACTTTCCGCTCTTAATAGTTACGTGTGACCTTCTTCTTCTTGCAACCGTAGCAAAGATATCCGAATCCCCATGTGAAACAGATTATCAGTAGATGGTCCAGAAAGCTACGTGATTCGTATGATACCGATTTTTTGGGTCCTTGCGACTGTTGTTGCTCGTTCTCTGCCATAATACTATCTCCTCCCGATTGCTATTGTTTCAATAGCATTTCACATGACTTTTATGTCAAGACTTTCATGCCATGGTGTTTTCTGCCACACCGGAGTATTATTCTCTGGTGAAGAAAGGGCAGATTCCCGTTACCTCCCCTGAGGATTTGATTCGCGAGGTGGCCGCGATCATTCGTAATATCCGGAAGGAAAAGGGCTTAAGCCAAGAGGAGGTCGCGGGCTTATCCATGAGTGTCCGCACATTTGTAAGGATTGAAAAAGGTGAAGTAGCACCAACTCTCCGGAGCGTCTACCACATAGCCAGAGGCCTTGGAGTTCAGCCAGCCCGGCTTTTCGAAGGGATCCAGCTTTTGGAGAGAGAAGACTGAGAGAGACGGTCCAGCGTAACCGGTCTTCGCAGGGCAAGGGGCCGGATCATTCACCTTCAGCCCCCGGAGTCGGCGAGCGGGCGTCCAAGATTCAATTTTCTAGACTGCTAAGGACTGATATGGATAAGTGGATACGGTTCAAATAAGAGATACCCCTAGTCAACCTGATCACTCAGCAAATGCTGTGCTTGTGTGCTGGACCGACCGGGGGACCCAACGCGATTCATAAATGCCATTATCCTACACAGACCGAGTTTTTCTCAGAAAGGAAAGGACACCGAAAGAGTATCATGGCTGGCTCGCAAAACGTCAGAATCACCCGGAAGAAAGCGATTTGTTCTATATTGGTGATTGTATTGATGGTAATGGGGCAATGGGGAAACCCGAAGGCCGACTTTCGGACAAAACAATACGGAGTTTAGAAAATGAGATGGCCCGCCAGAGGCTCGCATCTCGAAACAAGGCGGACCACTCTCGTACGATCCTTGAGGCTTCTACAGCTCTTTTCATTGATGAGGCAATTCAACCATCCGAGACGGGACGCTACTTGAATAAATCGATCAAAGATTTCCGATTTGTTAGGACCTCGGGGACCATCGAGTGGCCGTCCAACTCGCAAGTATCAGCCCTGTTTCGTGATTGCAGCGGTACTGCCTCCGGCCGGCAACCTTTGAGTCTAACCTGTCCAGTCGGGCCACGAGTCATAATTGAAGACTGCGATATCGATTACCTTGAGGTAGAAGATTCTTTCGACAGCCAAAGCCCATTAATCTCCAACACGACGATACGCAAGGCTTTGATTCGAAAGGGACCTGTGCCCGGGAATTCCGCGACATACTATCATCTATTCCATCTGGATCCCGATAACATAGAACGGACAAACGGGAGAGTAAGGATAGTCTACGAGAGACCTTTCGAGTGCGAAAACGAAGAACTTGGCCCGGAGACGGCATTAGCAACCTGGAAAGCTCTGTCCCAATTGAAGTCACTTGAGTCGAACGGTGATGTAATCGATCGATACTACCAGTACTATCGATCGCGGTCCGATCTGATCAGGCACATCCTTTTCCTTTACAACGAAGCTCACCATGCCGTATGGAAGCCTCTTTTTGGCCTTTGCGTCTTTGTATGTGCTTCAGCTTATCTCATTTGGTGCGATATGAAGCTTGGATTGGACGGGATCACCCAGGATGCTTTGCTCCCACCACTTTCGTACGTGGCCAATATCCCCCGGCTCCTATCGGACGTTTTGCTCCGTGGTTTCCCACCGGAACAGTGGTCCTACCTTTACGAACCCGCCTACTGGGCTCGACTCCCTCTCAGGATCTTCATATTGGTCCTCGAAGGCCTCGGAGCCTATTCGCTGTACAGCTTTCTCGCTGGCCTCAAGAAGCGATTCGGCTACAGAAGACTGTAAGAAGTCGGTCACCGACGACCAGGATTCACATTGCCGAGCCGTGATTCTTCCCTTTCGAGCGTACGCTGGCTAGCACTAGATCAGGTCCTTTTCAGTGAGCCAAGTAACGGGTGCACCATGGCTTTTTTTGTTGCCTAAAATATCTGAATGGTCCAAATCTGGATCCGCGAGGAAGGAGCCATGAAAAGAAGGCTTCGGGGCGAAACGGCTATAAAATTGCATCTTTCCTGTGTAGTATCAACACAATAGAGCCAATTCGCCTCATGCTGAACCTCGCCGAGAGGCTATCATGCTTGGCGGCACCACATCTCAGGCTATCAACACACAATACTATCAGGCAGTCTTCGATGACATCCTTTCCCGCCTTTATCCAACACAATGCGAGTGCGGCACAAGATGCGACCGCCCCATGCCTTCACGCCCTTACTCCGTTAGATGCCCTTCCTGTCTGAGACAGAAAAGCAAGCTCGCTCATACGCCCTTTAGAAACCTTCGCATTCCACAATGGATGGCTGGATACGCCGTTGAAGAGAGTTATCATCGCCATCCACAGGTAATTACAGCATCAGAGCTATCCCGAAGGCTTGAAATCAATTATCGCACTGCCCTGCTTCTCAAACGCCGTATCCAACTACTGGCATCTGAGCAGCTGAAACGGATTTATCCGCTCATCCGGCAGGAACTCGAAACAGCCTTTCCACGCCCTTACAAACTGCCCGCAGAAGGCAATGATGTGAGGCCTGAAACTATAGATCGGCCTGTAGTCCATGCAGACACAATGGTATTATTCTCAGCCTCTCAAAGGGCAAATAAAGGCCGTAAACGCCATAGAAACAGGGGTTTGACCTCATCCATATACCTGTCCGAGCGCCTTGGAGGACACCAGATTGGAACGCTCTGCCACGTCATGGGGACCAAACAGGGCTGGGTGCTCATAGACAGTGTGCCTGACCTGCGCGCCAATACTGTGGGCCCTATCATCCGGGACAGACTGCCCAGAAACACCGCTATATTCACTGACGAAGCCTACACCTGGCTCTACCGCATTTACCCCAACCACCGCATGGTAAATCATTCGAAGAAGAGCGCTGACCGCCGCTTCAAATACGCACGGGACCGCTGGTGCCAGAACGGTGTCCACAACCAGGTATCTGAGGGCCTGAACGGATCGCTCAAAAAAGCTATGCGCGCCTACAGTTATTTCAGGCCGCAATACTCGACGCTCTATCTCAATGAGTGGGCTTTCTTCAAGAACCTGCGCTATTTCGGGCTGGAAAGGCTGGCAGAAAATAGTTTAGCGGCAGAAAACCCGGTTGTAAGAAGAAGTCGTACTGGTTGTTTAATTGAATCTGCACGGGATTCCGCCGAAGGCGGAAACGGCCCCTGTGGGGCCAGTGCAGATTCAATATTCCGGCAAAAATTGCCATTTACCCGGCTTCTAGAACCCTATTTTTATCGAGCAGAGAGGATTCCCGGAGCATCTCAGCGCCCCCACGCCAGAAGCGGCAGCGCATCACCGGAGCTCGAACGGATCCTGAAACTTGCTCCATTCGCTTCACTTCGAGAAGCCATTCAATCCTGTAGAGCCTTCTGGGCCGCATCGAGCCTACCGTACCAGCGAGCCAAACAGAGGAAATACGCCCGCCTGGCAAATCACCTCTGGGACAGGATTCAGAGCCGGGACTGGCATTATCTTTCAGATTTGATCGCAGAGACCCGCATTGACAACCGACCGCTCATGCGCGTGCTCCGACGCTGGGCTGATACCGGAATCATCGAGCTGCGAGACCTTACTCCGGGCCCTTCCAAAAAGCATGCTATAGAATACGGTTTTCGGCGATTGCTGCCGGGAGCTGTTCCGCTCCCCGAGATCTTATACAGACAAAACCGAAAAGAATTTCTGGAGGAAACTGAAAAATGGCAAAACGATCGATAAAGGAGAATCACGATTACACTTTCAAGGCCAAAGATTTCTATGAGCTCCTGGACGGGCAGCAGGAGCGATGTGCACTGACGGGCAGACAACTCACTCCCGAAAACTGCACGGCGATTCACCGGATCCCGCTTCGTAGGGGTGGAACTCATGATTTGAACAATATCTGCCTCGTTGTGGAAGAGATTGCCCAGCTAAAGCGGTCTTTGCTGGACGATGAGCTATATTCGCTCTGCGAAGACTTGTTGCAATATCGCGACCGGATGGATGATCAATCAAAGCCATGAAACCGTTAAGAGAGCGCTTCGCCTACTCCATTGTTCGAGACCGCGCAGATTCTTTTCAGGTCTACTCCTGGAGGCGATTTTATAGACATAGGCCTGAGCACATCTGGTACAGCTGGGGACAGGCCTCCGAACGCGTTGTAAAGAAGCTCTGGTTACTGCATCGCAGACAGACCAACGCTGCACGAAAGGGTATCTGGTTCAATGCGATGCGAACGGAGACAGACAGACTCCGCCATATCGCTACCCGAGAGAAAGTGTATCCCTGGAAAAATGCGGTCACACGAAACACAAAGCTGATGCGAGAAATAAGCAACGGGAACTCAGTGACCCGGAGTAGACTGTGGACCGTTCGCTGTGCTCTGGCGACAACAGCACTGAACAAGCTCCCCATGCACTCTGCCGGGCCTGCACACAGGATTGGCCAGGGTCAAACGGCCGTTCCCATCTGGGATTACTCCGAAAGCTCTGAAATTCGATGGGGCCTGTGCTTCCATTGGAATACAAGACGTCCGCAATTCCGGGGAAAGGCCCGAGACTTGATCTGGCTCCATGCCCTTCTGCGAATGCGAGTCGCATTGGAAGGCAGCATCCGCCGTGGGAAATGAGAGGCTTCATCGGAACGTCGAAGTCAATCGATGATCTGATGCTTCTTGAGTTCGTCTACGGAAAGGCCGGTAACTTCGGAGATGGTCTGCAAATCAATGCCGCGCTCCTTCATCCGTCTCGCATCCTCCAGCTTACCCTCGAGCTTGCCTTCCAGCTTGCCCTGCTGCATTCCCTGCTGGATACCTTCAAGCTTGCCTTCTGCTCTCAGCTTGTCTGCTGTCGTTGCCATAACACCCTCGCTTTCCTCGGTGGAGAATCCTGCCATTTTCAGAGCTTCCGAAACGGCCCCGGATTCCACATCCTGCACATTGAAAATATACTGAAGTACTCTCGCCACTACTTCAACCTTTTTTCCGATATCCTCTATGTTACCCTGGCGTTCCAGATAGGGGATTAAATGCTCGAAGACCCCCGGATCTCGGATGAAGGCCACAGAAGCCAGATATAGCTGGACTGGCTCAGAAACCGGCAAGGTGGAAGGGTCGATCCTGGGAACATTGAATAATTCAATACCGAAATCTGGAATGTAGCGCCTGAGTAGTTCCAGATCCTCTCCACCCAGGCCCGAGTTCCTTACCATCTGATCCAGAAGCCGATTACCCAGATTCCATTCTTTCTCCCCATGATAGAATACAAGAGGTATCACCGGAGAGAACCAGCGGGCTGTAGTCCATTGTCTTCGATAGATTCGAGCAAGATACTCGATTAATTGAACATAGATTCCGGGATCCAGGTAGGACTTATGCTCGAACAAACAGTAGATTTGCATCTCGCGATTGCTCTCCCTTCCGGAATGGATCGACCCATCCGGCTCTCTCAGCCCTATCGAAAATAGCAGGTCGCCCTGACTCTGCTTCTGCTCTTCATCTACGAAGGATACATCGATTACGTCAAGACTCGCCAGATCCAGCCGACTTACGATCTCCTGGGGTAAAGCACTGCGAATTAGATCTATCGCATTCTCCTTTTCCTGGAAAACGCTGCGAACAAAAGCATCGTGCGGATTCTGGATATCGCCCATCAAGGCGAAGCTGATTAATCAATGCCAGCAGACAAGTCTTTCTATGAGTTGAAGCTATTGGTCATACCGGGATGCCGCGGGGTGCGATTTATATGCCTTCTGGTAATACAACTCGAACCAAGGAACGAGTTCGGCTAAAGACCTCTCGCCCGATGTTACACGAACTCGGCCCCGCCAGGTTCGCATAAACACGCCCGACCCGCTTTAACCCGAACTCCACTACGCCCGGGGTTCGCATAAACACGCCCGCTCCATCTTAACCCGAACTCCGCCAATCAGACTCCCTTTTTTCCTGCCGCGACGGGAATAACAGACCGACTTTCCTCACAACCCATGTCTTTCTTTCTCTTCCTGCTTGTCGGCGGCCTTCTATTCTTGAACCGCCACCTGTATCTCCAGAATCTCTTTCTTCAGGCCCAGCTATCGGTATATCGTAGGCGATACGTACGGAACCGCCGGTCGCCTCCCATCCCCGAGTGGTTCCGTAGAGTCGCGGTCTGGATAGCTCGCATCTCAAACTGCTGGAAGGAAGTCTGCATGATAGTCCAACCCGCCACCGTTCTGGACTGGCGCCGGAGGAGATACAAAGACTTCTGGACTCTCAAAGTGGCAGCCGGAACCAGAAAAATGGGGCGGCCTCCTATAAACGAAGATACCATCTCTCTCATTCAGCGAATCAACCGGGAAAATCCGCTCTGGACTGCCCGCAGAATCCAGGGCGAACTCTACCGCAGTGCAGGAGTGCGCCTACATCTGGATACGATCCGGAAATACATGGTTCGCAGACGACCAGATCCGTTACGCGCCCTGACATGGAAAAAGTTTCTGGAGCTCCACCTTCCTGAAATCGGTGCCATGGACTTTTTTGTGATTCCCAGAGTTGGAAGGAATCCGTTGATCGGATTCTTCGTCATAGCTCATGANCGAAGACAGCTTCTCCACATTAATGTCACGTCGTCGCCGACCGGAGAATGGCTCAAAGATCAACTGATGCTGGCTCTTGGCACTTCGGCCAATCTCAGATATCTCCTGTCTGACAACGACCAGCTGTATCGACCTGTTCGACAATTCATTGCCCAGGTGCTCGACCTGAACTCTGTCACAACCCAGATTGCTTCACCATGGCAAAACGGCGTGGCTGAAAGGTTTATACGCACGCTCCGGGAGGATCTGCTGCACTGTATCATTCCGTACAGCGAGGCCATGGTCCGGGCCCGCCTTCAAGAGTATCTGCATTACTACAACGAAGATAGAACACATTCTTCAATTGATCTGGACTCACCGGCTGGCCGTGAGCCACCGAAAATGGCCGCTCTTCGGAAAATCCGCTCCGAACCCAGGGTGGGCGGCCTGCACCGAAGATACCACCTGGAGGATGCTGCATGACCCGATGACTTTTTCGAGGGTACAGTGGGCGGACTGCGCAAAACTCACTATTTGGAGAATCCAGCATGAGCCGATGACTTTCTCGAGGGAACAGGGCTGCACCACAGATAATTCGTGGAGGATGCTGCTTGAGTCGATGACTTCTTCAAGATTACCTCACAAGGATAAGCTCAGATTAAATCGCCAAGAAGGTAATCAAGGCTTCCGGCCATAGGTCGGCGTAAGATTCTCCGCCCCTTCAGAAGAAGAAAATTCATTTTGCAATGATTCGGCCAGTCTAATTGCCTCCTTTGAAAATTCCCCCTTCTTATAGTCCCCTCTTTTTAAGAATAACAGAATATAGCCATTCTGGATTCGATACCTAATTTGCTGCTCCCGGTACATAAAATACTCACGCTTGGCCGGCCCGGAATCTAACGTTATCTTCAAGGGCATCTGAGCCAATCCCGGCTCCTTACTCTGAACATCCGGGCTCTTCAGCGCTCCCATCCAATATGATGTAAAATCAGCCGGGTCCTTATATATATATGCAGCGACACCTTCGTGAATACGCTCGCGGCTGTCATAGCGGCCTTCCCTCCGGAAATCGACTGCATACTGGCACTCAATATATGCATTCCCCTCGGACGTCCCAGAAACAGAGTCTATATCAGAAATGGACCGCGGCGCGGCGCGGGCCTCCATTTCCCGTCGCAAGTCCTCGCAGATTTGACTGGAGCTCAACTCTCGGCCACAACTCTTATACAGTGTTGAGCTCAGCACGATGAGCATTGCCCCTAGTATATGGCTTATTTTGTTCTTCGTATTTTTGTGCATTCCACTAAGTGCCTTATTGAATTTTGATGCAGACAATCGCGGCCACGCCACTTTCCCCTTTCCTATGCGCTCTTCTCTGGCAAAAAAGCGTCGGTCCGTCGAGCACGATCCTGAATATGCAGCAATAACAATTGCCAAGAACGGCTCTGCTATTCGCAAAACAGTTCATACAACACAGCTTAAGTCCCATTCAGTAGGCGTATTCATACTCTTGATGCTTCTGTTTCTGTTCAGCATAGTTCGCGATTGACTTTAGAAAATCTATTCCCGCAGAATTGCGCCATAGATACAGGCTCCCCATAGCAGACGCACCAGGAAAAGGTACAGCCGATATTCCGAAGCCCTTCATCCGTTGAACGTTCCAACCGTATGTATTGGCCCGCAACAGCTCCGCCTCCATCGCAACGGAAACGACTTCATACCCGTGTGAAGCACCATCGTACCCATTGGAAGCCAGGTGCGCGCTATAGCGCTGAAGCTGATCGAATTTTTGTCCCGGTGGGGCCTGCCTTACATTTTGGAGTAACTTAATGGCTCTATTGATCCGAACCAATCTAGCCCGTTCAGTTTGAATTGTATGGCCAGCATTTTCAATATCATCCAGTATATATTTTCGGTCAAGGTCTAAGCTTCGCAATACATCGACAGATGCTGATTCACCAGTAGCGGACGTACTGGTGAGAGCATTCACACGAGACTCCAACTTTAAAAGATCCTGACTGTACCAGCCCAATCGACTATTCGCTGAATGCACATTGCTCCTTGCTTGCTTGAATGCACGATGAAGATTATTCATCTCTCTTTTGACAATCATATTGTAGGCTTCGTCACGAAACCGATCGGCATCATTTTGAATCCCATTGATCTCTCCCATAGTCCAGCCAAATTCTGCCGACGTCTTGGCTATGTTCAGAAACCCTGTAAATTTGCCCAGTTGCCCCGCGGCATCTAGAACACTAGATGCTTTTCTCGCCGAAAGACCTTGCTTCATCAGCCTTCGCATCAATTCTTTTCGTGCATTGGGGTTCTCGGAAAGATCGCCAGCCGCCTCTACGATCTCCATTGTTCTATCGTTCAGGAATGTCCCGATGTCCGATGGCGCAAGTCCAATGGCCGGCATGACGGTCTCCGCACCGTAATCTCGAAGCTTTGATAAATAGAGATTGTGGTCGAAATCTCCATGATACTGGCCATTATTCAACCCTCCAGAAATGTCCTCCCATAGAAGGTTTTCCGGATCGCTATGAACCCGCCCGCGCATGCCGGGCCAGCCTGGCAGCCCTGCATCCTGCGGAAGTTGCAGCAGCCTATCCTGCGCGCCATACATTTTGCCACTATATCGTTTATCAAAGCCCTGGACTGATTCCGATCTGCCATAAAGTCCCCGCGCTTTCTCAGCCCACTCTGGACTCACGGAATGTAGCCAATTCCCGATCACCTCATCCCGAATAAATCGTGGTTGGCCAGCACTCTGATTCTGACTACTGAACACCTCATCGAAGACCGCAGACATCTGCTCATACGCCTGGTCCGCCGTGTTCTTCGCCAAATTCGCCCGGTGCGTAGCGTCCCGGCCCATGATCCGACTCATATGGGCTGAAGAACCAAAGTTACGCAGATCTATACCATTCTCAGCCGCCACCTGCTGGAGGGCTTCTACTTCAGATTTCCCGGCTCGTATTAGCTCTCTGGCCCGCGCCTCAATCGCAGGCCAATTGCCTTTTCCTTCCTTCGCAAGCAAGGTGGCGATGGCCATCGGCGCATCATTGCCCTTATTCGTAAATTGCCGGATAGCTTTTCCGTAGGTTCCATCCAGCAGCTTCTTCGCCTGCTCACGATACCCGAGGCCCATCAATATGCCGGCCGCTTCTTGAGTCCGACCGTTTTCAGCGGCCTTGCGCGCCTGCTCCAGCAGAATGGCCTCGGAACGCTGCTGGTTCATCAGGGCCTCGCGCTCCTGTCTCAGCTGATAAGCATGAAGCTGACTACCCGCAATACCACCGAGTGTATGCGCCATTCTGTTTCTTGACCCTATCATCTGATTAATCCCACTGGCTGCGCCATTGATGGCGGAGGAAACCATCTGATTTCTCAGGCCAATGCCCAGATTGTCCCAAATGTCGCCTTTGTATTCCATGGAGCTCATATTCTGACTGACCTCGGAGGACATATAGGCTGCTCCAAAGCTAACGCCGGCGCCAGCAATATCTGCGGTTGTCATTTCGCCAACGCTCCAGCCGGTGGCATTGCCGGATGAATCATATTGCACTCCAGCTGCACCGATTTGGGCACCGGCATCTATGACGGCCGTCTTCCAGGGATCCAGAGTGTGTTGATCCACAATGGCCGCTTCCCCGGCCTTTCCTCCGATGGTGCCGCCATCGTCATAACCCCAGGTCGCCCAGGTGGCGGCGATAGCAGCACTGGCAGCGATCCAGGCCTCATCGTTGTAGGCCAGGGTGTAGTCCCCGGTCCTTTCATTTACCTGGATGCCGGCAGAAAGCACGTGTCCCAGTGTCTGTGCCAGAGGAGCATCCGCCCAGAGTTTGCCAATGCTTTTATCTATAGCTTTTCCGATCACAGGCAACACTTTACTGGTCCAGCTAACGCCCTGCGCTTCGATGAGGTTCCCCCGATCATGGCCGTGCACCCGGCTACCCACTTCGACATTATGAACGGCCGTGGCCAGAGCCGAGACCGGGTTGAACATGTTCAGGGCTCCGCTGATCGGATCCATATCCCCCGCATTGGCTACGTACTGTGCATTGCGTTCCGCAACAGATTGATTCCAGAAGCTCAGTTGCAGATAAAATCCCGGAGTTCCCGGCATCCCCGGCCTGGATTGAGCCGCACCCATCTGTCCCAGACCATCTGACATACCTTGAGCAGCCAGGGTCACCATTCCAGAACCGTAATCCTCATACAGACTCTTGCCCGCTCCTTGCTCTCTTAGCCAGGTTTCATGGCCATTCGGACCTCGGCCAATCCACATCCCGAACTTGCCCAGCTTATCCGAATCATTCGTTTTTCCGCGAGTGGCCGGGTCCTGCGACGTGCCGGAAACAGACTCCATCCATTTCTGTACTTTCAGCTTTTCTACGTGGAGAATGGCCTGGAACTCGGGCATGGAGGATTGCTCCATCAGCCGGTTGAACTGTTCTTCAGAGGCAAAGATCTGGCTGGTCTGCTTGAAGTTGTCCGCTTCGGATTCTATGTCATAGTGACGGATGGCATCTACAAATCCCAGATTTGTGGAGCCCTGCCCCTTCTTGATGTATTGGCTTCCGTGTTCAATATAGCCGGCGGATAGTGCTGCCGTGTGGGTTTGCTGCTCCTTTGCTTCATTCTGCCGCTTGATAGACTCCACAAACTTATCTATCAGGTTGCGATACTCTTCCAGGATCTGGACCTTGGCCATGACCTGCATGTTGTCTTTGTGATCTTCCAGATCGTCCTGGAAGTCCTGCATCACATTGTAGATGTTTTCTGCTCCCAGTTCCCGGGACTTCAATTGCAGCTGAACGTTTGTGTCGAAATCTTCAATTCTTTTGTTTGCGTTTTCCAGTGCGCTTTTATCCAGACTCTGTCTGGCAAGACGGTCTTTCGCTTCATTCAGGGCTGCTTGCCGGTCGATCACCGGTAAGTCTGCATTGAGCGCTTCGCGGTTGGTGCGAATCTGGGCGTTCAGATCATCGATGGCGCTACCCAGATCTTCATCCAGGGTCTTCTCCGCCAGGCGAAGGCGCATCTGCTGTTCCCATGCCTTCTTTTCTGCGTAGTGATCATCGATTCGCTTCTGCCATTTTGCTTCGGCATCGGCGATGGCCGCTTCTTCGGCAGATTTAGTGTCATTCCATTTGGTTAGAAAGGCATTCTCTGCCGCAG
>PCBI01000002.1 GCA_002730875.1 Spirochaetaceae bacterium
ACGCGAGCTGGGTTCAGAACGTCGTGAGACAGTTCGGTCCCTATCCGGTGTTGGCGTTGGAGATTTGAGAGACCCTGTCCCTAGTACGAGAGGACCGGGATGGACGAACCTCTAGTGCACCTGTTGTCGCGCCAGCGGCATCGCAGGGTAGCTATGTTCGGAAGGGATAACCGCTGAAAGCATCTAAGCGGGAAGCCTTTCTCAAGATGAGATCTCCCTGGGCTTAGGCCCCTGAAGACACCTCAAAGACCATGAGGTTGATAGGCCACAGGTATAAGGGCAGTAATGTCTGTAGCCGAGTGGTACTAATATGTCGTGAGGCTTGACCATATTACACCTGGCTGCTAAATGCAGCCAGGTAACAAATCATCAGCGATGCAATTATCCCATCCAAACTAACCCGCTTCGTGCGGGTTTTTTTGTGTCCTGACGCTCGCGGACTTTCTTCGGATGCTTCCCGTGTAATCTATCTTCCACTGGACAGAATACAGTATGTGCCGGTAATGGGCGGCATGCGAAAACTTAAGCCTATTCTCTTTGTGGCACTGACACCAGTTTTGGTTCTCTTGCTCAATTGCCAGATGCTCGCTCCGGAGCGGCCGCCTCAGATATCTACAGTCCTTTCTCAGATGGAGCTGAACCGCTCCGTAACGTTTCGTCTTCTGGACGAAATTGAAAAAACCGGAAAGGCGAACCAGATACTAGGTTGGTCGGTGGGAGACCATGCCCCCATAGGCTGGCATTTCATGCATCTGGCGGCCTCCGAGGATCGCTTCGCAGTTATGCTGGGCGCTCCGAAGCTGGTTTCAGAGGATTATTCTACCAGATTTAGCAGCGGTAAGGATGCTCCCCGGGATGTCCCTTCCATCAGTGCAATGCGAAAGTATCTGGATGAATCCAGGGCTTCTCTCATCGATGCACTGGAACGGTTTGATCTGTCAAAAAGTGGAGAGAAGCCTTCTGCAGATGCGCCCTTCGATTACGGTACCGTTATCAAGATTATCTCTTTTCATGAGCCCCACCACCAGGGTCAGGCTCATGCTACTTTCAACCTTTACAAAGATCGCTAACTGCGACCACTGAATCGCGCTGGCTGTAGGGAGCGGCAGCCAGCGCATTTGCTTGCGCGATTCGGTATCGCAGGGGGCTGACGATGGGAAGTCGAATACAGCAGGAACTTTTTCTGGTGGCTCCCGCAGACTGAACAGCGTCGACTATTCGCGGGGACTCCTGATCGCACGTCGGAACGCATCCCGAGAGACTGAGTCTCAGTGTGGCCCGGGATAGCCCGCCCGGGGCCGTCGCAGCGTAAGTTTGCTTGCTTTCTTTTTAAGCCTGGTTTTTCTTATTGGGCGAAACGGGATACAGGCTATAGCTATCGGAGGCATACATGAAAGGTAATTCTAAAATCATTGAAGGTCTGAACAAACTCCTGGCCGGCGAACTTACGGCCATGGACGTTTATTTCCTGCATTCTCGCATGTGTCAGGACTGGGGGATCACAAAACTCTACGAACAGTTTGCCCATGAGCAACAGGATGAAACTCAACATGCGGCGGCTTTGATCGAACGGATCTTATTTCTGGAAGGCCAGCCCAATCTGGTGGCACGGGAATCCTTTCAGGTAGGAGCGGACGTTAAAGATATTCTGGAGAAAGATCTGGCGCTGGAGTACGATGTGGCCCGCAATCTCAAGGAAGTAATGGCGCTATGCGAAAGCGAAGGGGATTACGTAACCCGAGAAATTCTGTCAAAGCTTCTCGTGGATACAGAAGAAGACCATATACTCTGGTTGCAAACTCAACTCAAGCTCATCGAAAAAATCGGAATTCAAAACTACATCCAATCCATGTCCTGATGCCATAGCCCTGGAAGAGCCTTGTTAGGATCCAGGGCGCAGGCCGAGCCTCTCTGACTTCTGAACGATATATCAATCAGAATTACGGAAAAAAAATGCCGGAAAAAGGGTTGCTACGATGCACGAATTCCTTTTCCTGGAATCAAAGGGTCCGTGAGAACCGGGACTCCCATGAACCAGGAGTAACTTGTGGAACTAATTATCGATTTTGCCTCCAAATTTCTGTCGCAGCTTCGTTCGCCTACGCTTGCATTCTTGCTTGGCGGCATTGCTATAGGCGCCTTTAAGAGCCGACTACAAATCCCGCAACCCATCTATCAGTTCGTCACCTTCATGCTGCTAATGAGCATCGGCCTGCATGGAGGCATGGAAATCAAAGAGACCAACTTTCTGGAGATGATTCCTCTCATTGTGGCAGCCATTGTGTTGGGGATACTTATCGTTTTTCTGGGGCGCCTGTTACTCGCCTATTTACCAGGCGTCAAAAAGGTGGATGGCCTGGCGACGGCCGGGCTCTTCGGCGCTGTCAGCGCTTCCACTCTGGCCGCAGCGACAGTGGCCCTGGAAGATAGCAACATCTCCTACGAAGCCTGGGCTCCGGCGCTGTACCCTTTCATGGACATTCCGGCTCTGGTTACGGCCATCGTTCTGGCCAGTCTGGCCAGGAGCCGGGCATCGGGCAACGAATCGGACGAACCGAGCATATGGTCCATCATCAAGCAGAGCCTGCAGGGATCGGCTCTCTCGGCTTTGCTGCTGGGCATGGCCCTGGGGCTACTATCCGAACCCGAATCAGTTTACGATAGTTTCTATCAGCCACTATTCAAAGGTCTGCTTTCGGTCCTCATGCTGGTGATGGGTATCGAGGCCTATCAGCGTCTGGATGAACTAAAGAAGGTGGCCCACTGGTTTGCTCTTTATGCTGCGATTGCTCCCATACTCCATGGTTTTATCGCATTCGGCGTAGGGTATCTTGCCCATGTTGCCTTTGGTTTCAGTCCCGGCGGTGTAGTGATACTTTCAATTCTGGCCGCATCTAACTCGGATGTTTCCGGTCCTCCTACACTGAGAGCGGGGATCCCTTCGGCTAACCCCTCGGCTTACATTGGAGCTTCCACAAGCGTGGGAACCCCCGTGGCCATCGCTATCTGTATTCCTCTGTTTATTGGTCTGGCAGAGGCTGTATTCTAAGTTAGCTCAACGAATACTTATAGCTCACTGAACACTCTAAAAGGATCCGCGACCTTCCCTGCGGATCCTTCCCTTTTTTGCGCCTTCCGGAATCGGGCGCGTCGGTACCTGAAGCAGAGCACCGTGCCTGCCAATGCCCCCCGAAAGGGCAAATGACGATTGTACGAGGCGAAGGAGGCAAGTGGGATTCGAAAGGAAACCAGGGGCAATTGTAGGTATCCAGTATGATCCCGGGGCCCGGCTTGAACACGAGTCCCGGAGGACAGGTCAGCCGCGAATGTGGTAGCCGCCGTCCACGTTTCTGATTTCGCCGGTTACTCGCCCTTCCGAACGCAGTAGATAGGCGGATTCGTAAGCCAGATCTTCCGGCTGTGCGTTACCCAGTGGGCTGTGCTTATCGCAGAACTCCACGGCTTCCGCCAATCCCTGGATGGCGCTTCCAGCCTTACTTCCTGTATAAGGCGAGAAGCGAATGGCATTTACCTTTATTTGGTGCGAAGTGCCCAGTTCGTGGGCCAGTTCCACTACTATCCTTTCCAGCGCGGCCTTGGCCACTCCGATGTTCTTGTACGGATGGTAGGCCACTTTTTCTGCTCCCAGGTAACTGAGAGCCAGAATCGAGCTGTTTTTCTTGAGTAAGTCCGAATGGATGAGTCCTCTGGTCAGCGATACCAGCGAATAGGCCGATACATCCATCGCTCCGAAGAATTCATCTTTAGTAACGTCCAGAATGGACTTAATTACGACTCCTGCCTTTATGGTTTTGTCCATGGCAATAGAATGAAGAAAACCGTTCAGCGAAATGCCCTTCGCTTTCAGGGCATCGCAGAAATCCTGAATGCTTCCGTCCAGGGTTACGTCCAGGGGGAATGTGAGGGTGTCGTCCCCCAATTCCTTCTTAACTGTGGTTTCAAAGGCCTCGTAGGTCTTGTCCAGGAAGTCCCTGGCACGATCCGATAGGCCAGAGTGGTGGGCCGTGCGCCCGAGTCCCGAACAGATTACAGTGCCGCCTTCCTCGCGCACCTGCCGGGCAATGGACATGGCCAGCGAGCCTTCATCGGTGATTCCGGTAATCAGGATAGTTTTTTCTTTCAGGTATTGCATTCGTCGATCTCCTCTGGTTTTCCCCTCTCATGGGCATGCAAGCATCGAAGCTGGTGTTGCAGATAAGTGCGCCCAGGGTCTTCTTCGGACTCTGGAGATCAACGAAAATAATTGCGTGTATTTGTCGGCGGCCGGTTATAGAGCCCTGATCAAGGCTTCTGGAATTTCTGCGGCCTCAGGATCTCCACATCCAACGCATACATGATCCCCGAGTAATCCTCGAAAAATTTGGAAGCTACTTCATTGGCTATCCGGTCCGCCTGTTCGGTGTTGGCCACGATAGCTTCAATTTTGACGTTACTGGTGCTATCGTTGGACAAATGATCCGATGTGCGAACACCGCGGCTTCCTTTACCGTCCGCCGCAGTGATTGTATATCCTGTGCCCCCGGCGTTCTCAATGATTCGGGTGACTTTTTCTGCGATTACCTTTTCGGTGATGATTACAATCTTTTTCGCCCTGTTTTCCATGTGAAGTAAAATACATCAATTGTACTTCTTGTGTCAAGTCGCTTTGCCTTGCCCGGGGGATTTTTCCGGAACTCATGGAGCCCGGTCAGGGCGGTCTGGATACCGGACGATCGGGTCCGGTACCCGGGAGCGGTTTCTATCCCCCGGGATGATGCGGATTATGAACCCTTCTCCAGCTAAAATACAGGCCCAGCGCTCCCAGCGGTAGGATGCTGAGGGCAACCCCCTGCATTCCCCGCATAAAGAGTTCGGCCTGCTGTTGCGAAAGCTCGGACCCATCGGGCAAATGACTGTGCCCGGAAAAAAAGTGAAACAGAACGCCCGAAAGGGCTACCCCCAGGCTCTGGCCGGTGTAGCGGAACAATCCCAGGATACCGGCGGCTACCCCCCGTCGGTGCGCCGAGACGCTGGACATGATGGCGTTGTTGTTTGGCGCCAGAAAGAAACCCAGACCCGCACCAAACAGAACGATTCGCCAGATTACGTCCAGATAACCCATTTCCAGATGGATACCGGCGATGGCCCATTCGCCGAGCATAAGAATAATCAAGCCGACGCTGGCCACGCCCCGCGTTCCGAAGCGATCCGAGAGCTTTCCGGAAAGGGGCGAAAGTATCATTAGAGTGAGGGGTAGCGGAAGGATGAGAATCCCGGCTTCCTGTGCGCTGAGGCCCCTTAGACCCTGCCAGTACCAGGGAAAGACGAAAGTCATAGCCGCCAGCGAAATGGTGGCGCATACTCCGGCCAATTGACCGAATACGAATCCTCGAATGCGAAACAGGTTCATATCGATTAGAGGATGGGGATGTCGCTTTTCCATCAAAAACAGAACAACGTACAATAACGCGCCGCATACAAGACAGACGATCACTGTGTCGTTCCAGTCTTTTTGCGGCCCCAGGGTAAGTCCCAGAAGCAACGATCCTGAACCCGCCAGCACCGTGGCCGCGCCGGCCCAGTCCAGGGGCTCCAGTCGCCGATGGGTCTTTAGTGGCGGCAGTACAAATGCGGCGAAGATTACCGAAAGAAAACCGATGGGAACGTTTATCAGAAAAACCGAATGCCATTCGTAGTTCGTTACCAGAAATCCACCGAGGCTGGGACCAATGGCGGCGCCGCCGCTAACAAGAATGGCCTGGAGTCCCATGGCCAGGCCACGTTTGCCTTCCGGAAACGTATCGGCGATAATGGCCAGGGTGTTGGAGGTTATCATGGCGCCACCCAGCGCCTGAAGCACTCGTCCCAGGATCAGTCCTTCCATGGAAACGGAGTAGGCGCAGAACAAACTTGCCAGGGCAAACACCGAAACTCCCGAAAGAAAGAGCTTCTTACGGCCGATGATGTCGGAGATTCGGCCAAAGATCGGCACCAGGCCTGTGAGGGTTAACGTGTAGGCGATGATGGCCCATTCGACCTGAGCCATGGTGGCCTGCATATCGCGGCTGATACTGGGAAGGGCGATGTTCAGGATGGTAACATCGATTACCACCATGAAAAGGCCGGAGGCGACGGCCAGAAGCACAAGATAGGGGTTCGAATTCTCGGATTCCGGCACACTTCCAGAGTTGGACGGCTCTTTGTCGCTGCAACCGGATTCCTCTAATGCTATCCTACAAGAGATTCTTGAGATCAGATGCTGAAAGCCCTTCGTTCTGCCTGGTTTCGAATGGACTGGATTCTGCCTCGACTGGCAAGAAATGGGGACTTCCTGCGCCCACACACCGATTCCTGGAGCTCTACGGTTGTCTGTAGCCTCCCGGAGCGTGATTGTAGTCGCTCTGATGGGGTGATGAGCTCGATCCTCCGCTGTTTCGTAAACGAACTGGCCGGCCAGGAATCTTCGGTTGTGTTTGTAGCCCGGTTCTGATTTCCTGGGCGGATGGGTTCAGCGCTCGTCACCGGAGCCGGCGGACAGGATGGCTACTTCCTGGGGGCACTGCTTTCGCAGAAAGGCTATGAAGTCCATGGTCTCGATAAGCCTGGTTCTGAAAACAGGATGGAAGCTGTGGATCCAGCCTGTCGCTGGAACGTTTCTTTGTTCGACGAAGAAGCGTTGCGGGATTTGTTGCGTAAGATTCAGCCCTCCGAAATTTATCACCTGGCCGCCTTTAGTTTCGTTAACACCAGTCCCGAGCAAGAGCGTGAGGTACTGAAAAACAATCTGGAGGCCACCCATAATCTGATCTCTCTTTGTAAGTCGGAACTGCCCGGCAGTCGGTTCTGCCTTGCGGCATCTGCAGAGATTTTTGGAACTCCCGATCACAGTCCCCAATCCGAACAAAGCCCCGTGCAACCCTGCAACATCTACGGGGTGAGCAAAGCTGCCTGTCATCATCTGGTGGGCATGTATCGCTCCCTGGGTTACTTTGCCTGTAGCGCAATACTGTTTAATCATGAGTCCTCCCGACGCGGGGACCAATTCGTAACGCAGAAAATCGTAAAGACGGCCATTCAGATTCAGCGTGGTCAGGCCAATGAGCTTCGGCTGGGCAGTATGGATGCCGTTCGCGACTGGGGTTTTGCCGGGGACTACATGCTGGCTATGTGGATGATGCTTCAAAACGATACGGCCGCCGATTACGTAATCGCTACAGGTCATGGTCATACAGTGAGAGATTTTGCAGAACTTGTCTTTCAGAAGCTGGGCCTTAATCTGGATGACTGGCTGGTAGTGGACCCCGAGTTTGTGCGGCCGGCGGAGCCATTTCCGCGAGTAGGGGATGCCTCCAGAATTCGTGCCGACCTGGGCTGGTCCTCCAACTACGATCTTGAGGCTATCGTAGATGAGATGCTGCAGGCAGCGCTCAAGATATAGCGCCGATTTCGGCGCGAACGAACTCTACTTCGACCCGGGAATCTGCTACAAAGAAGCGGGGATCTGCTACAAACCTGGACATACAATTGAGTCGGTGACCGCAACTCCTTTGCTGTTTCAAAAATAGGTTGCCCCGGGCAGGGCTCCCTTACATCCAGAAGAATGTCCGACTCCCTAAAACGAAAACTTGGCATCTGGACCGCAACTTTTGCTGTATTTGCCAGCATGATTGGTTCCGGCATCTTCGGAAACACCGGAATGGTTCAGCAGTTCGTGGGCGACCCATTGATGGTCATGTTCCTGTGGTTCTTCTACGGCCTGGTCGCCATAGCGGGAGCGCTAACCTATTCAGAATTGGCCGCCCGAATGCCGGAAGCAGGGGGCGAATACGTCTATCTCCGAAAAACGTTTGGACCGCTATGGGGGTTCCTGTCGGGCTGGGTTTCCCTTATAGCTGGATTCTCGGCGCCCGCGGCCATTGCTGCCTTCCTGTCCGCCGATTACCTTACGGCGCTGCTCAAGGGGGCTTTTCCTGGCTATGCAATCACCGATCTCTTCGTAAACGGAAAATGGTCTGTGATGCTCATTGGATGGGAGCTTTCCATTACAGCAAAGCAGATCTATGCGATCGGACTTATCCTACTTTTTAGCGTGTTTCATGGAGTCGGCGTTAAGAAAGGCGGTTGGATTCAGAATGCGCTTACCGTGATCAAGCTGGCCATTGTCCTCCTGTTTCTGATCGCCGGTATGTTTGCCATCTTCTTTGCGGAAGGACCTGTGCATGATCCGTTCCGTTCGGACGGTATCCAATGGGGCGGCGTTGGGATCGGACTTCTGTGGGTGCTATTTGCATACAGCGGCTGGAACGGCGCATCATACCTGGCAGGAGAGATCGAAAACCCGGAACGCAATGTTCCCCGAGCGATGATGTGGGGCACGCTACTAACGGCCATACTGTATGTGGCTCTGAATCTGATGTACTATCTGGCGGTTCCATCGGATGACTTCGAAGGAAAATTCACAGTAGCTTCGATCATTTCCACGAAACTATTTGGGCCGGAGATATCGGTCTTTTTCAACGTTTGTTTCTGTTTGATACTCCTATCAACTCTGTCGGCACAGATAATGATCGGTCCCCGCGTGTACTACGCCATGGCGAAGGATGGTCTATTCTTTAAATTTGCCAGCGAAGTACACCCCAAGTTCGAAACACCTCTGTATTCAATCATAATACAGGGAGTCCTTTCGGTGATCTACATTCTTACCAACAGCTACTATGATGTGATGACCTTTATGGGCTTTTCGCTCTCCATTTTTCCATTCCTGACAGTGATTGGGCTATGGAAACTGCGCAAGAACGCTCCCGAGGCGCCCTACAAGGTTCCCTTCTTTCCGGGAACGCCATTATTCTTTCTGGCAATAAGCGTGGTAATTATGGCCACCAGCGCGTATCATGATCCCTGGAACTCCTTGAAAGCCGTGGGGGGAATCGTGGTCGGAGCGATCATTTACGCGCTCTGGCAGTACTGGCATCGTCAACGAAGGGCCTAGCCTCCCGGTGGGATACGTCGGTTTCGGCGATGCCTTTGAAGGGCGCCCCGTTATCGGCACTGGACCTCCGGTATAATGAAGCATAGCCCATGTTTCATCAATAGGCGGTGGACCGGGCCTGCCATCCGGCGTAACGCCCGGGCGCGGGCCCTTTTACGGCTTGTTAAACGTAGCCATAGGAGTGCAGCTTTTCCTTGAGAAAACCGCTGGCCTCCGGACTTTCAATCATGTCCAAATGGAATGCCGGATGGGAGCCCGGCCGCGAGATTCTACTTGCTTTTATGGTAAGAAAGGGACAGGCCTTTTGTTCCAGAATGGCAAAGCTTTCCAGATCTTCCATCTGTAGCTCTTCAGAAGAATCTAGAATCAATCTGTAGCCGCCGCTAACCGGTTCTACGGACGAAAAGGCAGCATGGACAAGCCGGGCACATCTTTTGTATTCTTCGATCTGCTCGTTCGTGAAACCTTCGAAACTGGCATCCATTCGCTTGTCCTGATCCATAACGGTCGCAAGTTTAGCAACGTCGGGCCGAAGGTAGCAAGCAAATTCCTCTGAACGGCAGTTGTTTCAGCTGGGCCGGCGGTCTTTTTCGGGGCAGGCGGTACGCAGGTATGGATTCGAAAGAAACTCCCTGGTAGCCCCATGGGAGCTCATGCCATTTATCCGGCGTCGATTTCGTGGAGCCATGAGCGGAAAAAGGATTGAAATTCTGCGCCTGGCAGTCTGATACTATCGGTTTCACGGCAGACCAGGTCTGCGACAGGAGGATCAAATGTCACAAAAAGCCAACGAAATGCTTTCCGATTATCAACAGGACGACTTTACCGTAAAGCTGCTATCCAGTCTGGATTCCATCGTTCCGGGCTCGCCCGGCTTCAAGTTCTACAACAGCTTTGAAGACGGCGTCAAAGCCTATGTTCCGGATGCAACTCCAGAAGTAATCGAAAAAGCCCGTCAGATCGCCGAGTCCGAAGAGATGATGGATGCCCTCAAAGTCATGGGCTACATTGATACCAGCGACAAAGTGATCGCCGGTTATGCAGGCATCAAGAACGTACTCAGCCTTTTCGGCGGCGGCGGAGGCGCGAAGAAGCGCACTTTCGAATCCGATCCGCAGCAAGCGCTGGATGCCGGTGTGAAGGCTCTGGCCATCGCCTACGCGGTGTACAAACTCATTCCTGGCGGAGTCTCGGAGAAAGTAAACGAATTCAAGAGTCTGGATACGGGCAAAGAAATGGCCATCTATTTTGCTTCTATTGAAGTGGCTCTTCCCTTCCTGGATAACGCTGTAGAAGGCGGCGCCGGTCTGATTCAGAAGCTAATGAAGTCGAATAGCGGAATTACAGACAAGTTCGGAAGTCTCGCTGGCGGCGGGGCTGCGCAGGCTACCGAAATGCTGAACTCGCTTTCCGGTCCCCTGGATTCCTACATTGGAGTCGCCAAGGACCATGCGGGTACCATCGCAGACAAAGTGAAGTCCTATCTGCCGGCTGCGGCCAATGTTGCCGACTCGGCCACCGGCGCTGTTGCTACCGGAGCGGATCTTCTACCTGTCTGGACTTTTCTGGGCGCCCGCCTGGTTACAGAGGTGGCTGCGAAGCGCGCAGCTGCTGGCTAAGTCAGAAGCGCTGGCAAAGCGATAGACGCGACAGACGCGATAGATCGTTTGCCAACTCCTTCTGTGTTTCCGGCGCACCAATCGGCCCCGGTAAACATTCATATCTTTGTATTGGGTCGGCCCCTGATAACGGGGCCGGCTTCGCAAAGCCCTTCCTGAATCCCCCGGGTTTGCTTTGGTTCGGAAATTCCAGATGCCAGACATTACAATGAAAGACATATTACTTCTGGTACTGGGAGTTTTCTTTGTTCTGAACGGAATCAACCACTTGATCAACACTCATGTGTACAAGAAATACGCCGCGAAGCGCGGGCTCATCCACCCTGCCTTTATGGTTCGCGCCAGCGCCATCGTATTGATCCTGGGGGGCGCTAGTTTAATCCTCAGAGAATGGATGCAATGGGGCATTGCCGCACTGGCCGTATTCCTGGTGCTTGCCTGCGTTCTGGTCCATCGGTTCTGGGAGGAGGAGGATCGGGATTCCCGACTATCGGAAGGAATGCATCTGGCCAAGAACCTGCTTATTCTCACCGAACTGGCCTACATCTACTCCAGTCTGTAAGTCTTTATCTCCTGACCGGGGCCAGCAATGGAATCGCTGCGTTCGGCTCCATACCCGCCCGGGGTTCCGGGATTGACGCCGGGGCCGGTACTTCGCAACTTAACAGTATGGATATTCAAGTAGAAGGTATGAGCTGTCAGCATTGCGTAAAGAGCGTCACCGAAGCGGTGAAATCCGTGGCCTCAGAGGCCTCCGTGGATGTAAGTCTGGACTCGGGGGTCGTGCGAATTGACGGCGCCAGCGAAGAACAGCGTCCGGCTATCCAGGATGCCATCGTGGACCAGGGTTACGAAATCGCCGCCGGCTAGGCGTTGCACCCGGAGTCGGTTCTGAAACCGACGGTTTCAGGGGATTGGAAGGCCAGAAGCAGGCTGCGAATGCTGGCTCGTCTGTGTTGTCGAGCGGCGGCGAGCCCTTGCTAATCGCCGGATTCTCGGGCCAGGCTCAGGGATATCAAGCTTTCCGGGATCTCCATGGGCGATTCGAATTCGATTCCGGCGAACACATAGGGTGTCTGTTCTATCTTGCGGACTGAAAACCAGACTGTTTTGCCTTTGAATGGAAACTCCAGGCGAATCCCCTGGCCAATCACTATGCCTGTTACCGACTGTTTGGCCTGCATGGCCGGCTGGTCCACTGGCAGCACCACACACAACCCATGCTCCGAAATATTGAAAAGATAGCCGTTGGCCTCGTCCAGTTTCACCTCAAACTGGCCCAGATCTTTCGGCGCTCGGCGTTCACTTCGGCGGTCGGCAGCATCCACAGTACGAATCTAACCTGGAGTGTAGTGATTTCAATTCATATTTGTGTGCAGACCCGGGTTCATTGTGGAGCCCGGTTTCTGGCCGCGGTTTAGTCCGGCAAAATCCGCTGGATCAGGTCCGGGATCTCTTCGGGCCGGCCTACAATGAATTCCGGATCGGTGTCCGGCTTCTGATCATAGTATCCATAGGCTGCCCAGACGGAAGCCACGCCGGCCGCTTTTGCGGCCTTGATGTCTCCGGCAGAATCGCCTACCATCACCGTTCGTTGCTTCACCGTATCCAGGGGAAGGGCCAGTCGCTCTGCGATGGTCTGCATCCCTGTTTCAATGGGCAGCGCGGAAGGCTTGCTTTCCGGCAGCGTATCGCCGCCATAGATAAGCGAAAAGAAATCGAATATGTTCAGCTTCTCCAGAAGCAGTCGTGACAGGGATTCGGGTTTATTGGTGTAGAGGGCGAGGATGTATTTTTCAGATAGAGTCTTCAGAGCTTCTTCCATGCCCGGATAGCACTTTGTATGGGCCACAATCCTCTGGCTGTATTCCAGCTGGTAGAGCTCGGCCAGCGAATCCAGGATCTGGGATTCATCCCTGGCTGATTTGGACAGAAGTTCCGGGTTCTCGAAAACCTCCGGGAAGCACTGCCGATAAAGATGTTCCATACCCCGCATTACGTGGGGAAACATGGATTGTTCTTTTTGAATGGAAAGATCTAGCCGGCTTCGCACTGCATTTGCGGAACCGGCCATATCCAACCGACTGTCTTCAATCGTACCATCCAGATCCAGAAAGATAAGACCAAGAAAGCCTTTCTCTTTCGGACTTTCAGGCATTCCCTTTATAGCCTCCGGCAGTCTTTAGCTGTTCTACGCTGCCCTGGCCGTCTCCGTGCTCGGTAACGCTTCTTTTTCCGTCCCTGGAGCCTTTGAAGGCTGTGAAGGGACGAGGATTATGGGAGCGCACTTCATGGGGAATTCCGGCCGGGACTATAAGAATATCCCCGGCCTCAATGGTTACCGGGCCGTCCTCAAAGTGAAAGGTGATAACCCCGTCCACAGCGCCACGAATTTCATCGTAATCATGGCTGTGCATGCTTCTTTCGAACCAGGGGTCACAGGTTTGCAGATCATATACTTCAAACCCGAAGCCTTCCAGCTCCCGGGAAACCGATTCCTCGGTGGGAGCCTCTTTGTGGGGCCATTTGATAACTTTTACTCCAGCAGGCATATATATCTCGCTGTTAGAAACTCTTAGAAATCGTGGGGACGGAGAGTGGACCTTTTGTTGTCCTTTGTTCTTTGAATAGCAGCGTCGATGATTTCGTACACTTTCTTGTTCAGTTCTTCCACAGCATCCGCAGACACCATGCATCCCTGAGATTTAATGTAGGCGCGGGTTTTGCTCGCCACTACCAATTGTTCTTTTTCTTCAGACATGAGGTTCTCCTTTTTCGTTTACAGGGGAGACCACTGCCGGCATCCAGTGCCGTAGCTCCCTGCGAACAGGGTTTCCTGCAGTCGGGCCGATTTCAAGAGAAATTCGAGGTCATATTAAGAGGATGAAAATCGGAATTACCGGCGGCGCCGGATACATTGCCTCCCACATTGTTCGGGACCTCCTGGAATCCGGCCATGAACTGGTACTTCTGGACAATTTCGTTACCGGAAATCCGCAAAATGTGCCCGATTCGGATTCGGTAATCCTTGTCCAGGGGGATGTAGGTTCCGAGCCGGCCCTGGATCAGTTCCTGGCCCATGAAATGGATACGGTATTCCATTTCGCTGCCCTGAAGGCGGCCGGCGAGTCCATGACCGATCCCGTAAAATACAGCGCAAACAACGTCCGGGGCACCTTTTACCTCGTGGAACGGATGGTCCGCGCCGGTGTAAACAACCTGGTGTTCAGTTCCAGCGCCGCCGTTTATGGCGCCCCGCAATACGTACCCATCGATGAAGACCATCCGAAGAGTCCCATCAACTACTACGGTTTTACGAAGCTGATTATGGAACAAAACCTGGAGTGGATGTCACAGCGCACCGATTTAAGGTATGCATCGCTCAGGTACTTTAACGCGGCTGGCTATGACATTCATGGGCGGGTGCGCGGCCTGGAAAATCAGCCGCAGAACTTGCTTCCCATCGTGATGGAAGTAGCCGCCGGAATGCGAAGTAATATGCAGCTATTCGGACGGGATTACGACACCAGGGACGGAACGTGCATCCGGGACTACATTCATACGAACGATCTATCCACGGCGCATATCCTTGCCATGGATTACCTGCGCAAAGAGAAGCAAAGCCTCACGGTGAACCTTGGGTCCGAGCAGGGGTTGACGGTGCAGGAAATTGTGGATGAAGCGCGAAAGGTTACCGGACACCCCATACCTGTAGAAGACGCTCCGCGCCGACCCGGGGATCCCGCCAGCTTGATTGCCAGCGCGACCAGGGCTCGGGAAGTCCTGGGGTGGCGGGCAAAACATTCCGACGCTACCACTTTGGTAGAGAGCATGTGGTCGGTGTACAAAGGGGCGATGCAGTAGCTACGGCCTCGAGCAAAGAAGCTTCAGGCTTTTCGGAAAATCAATGATTCTCAGGTTATAGACTGTGTCTCCATCCATAGAACAACCCGTCGATTCGAACATGGTTCAACGCCCTTTCCCCGGAGCTTCCTGCAGGAAGGCGCGCACAGGAATGCGCTTTTTTTCGACTCGGCAAATACGAACGATCATAAGCGTTTGGGTTTTGCTGATCGGGCTCCTCCACTGTTCCAGGCAGCAGGATCTGGTTCAAGAAGGGGAAGACTTCCTGGCCGTGGGCGACGTGGACCGGGCCATGGAACGATTTGAACTGGCCTCCAGGATTTCGGATTCGCCAGAAAGCCAGGCCGGGATTGGCGTGGTTCTGAGTCTGCGAAGACTGACGTCGGTTACCGGTCTAACAATGATGGAAAAATCCCTGAGTCGTAAGTTCGATTTCAAGGTTCTTGGGCGATTGTTTACTCTCTATCTTGATATGGGCCTTTCCGGTCGAGCCAGCGAATCCATTGCAGTTACCCGGATTGGTGAAGATCGCTATTTTCAGCCAGAAGTAGAAATCCTGCGAAAGACCCTGCAATGCCTGAGCGGTACCCGAAATCTCTCCGGGGACGATATTCGCGGAGTGGAAATTGAAGATGCCCTCTATGCGGATCGAAAAAGGTCCTATGCTGCCCGATGCGATGTGGCCCGCCTGATCGCATCCATAGAAAGCTATTATCCCTATCGCCTGTATCGCGGACGCGGCAACCCGGCAGACGCAGACTATGATCCCGCGTTGTACTTTCTTCTGGAAGAAGAGCAGGGGCAGGCTTTCGAAGCCGGGCAGCAGTCCTGGAAGAAGCTGCTGGGTCGCGGAGAGTTGACCCGTTGCGAACTGGCGAAGATCTACTCCATACCGCCGAAATTCCTAGACGTAGATAGGGCTAAATGCAGTCAGAAATACACCGGCTCGCTCATTCTGTTGCGCGAGAAGCCACCCAAATTAAACGAATCGGAATTCTTTCACTTTCCGGACAAATTGTTCGATGACTCGCAGTTCTATCCGGAATACACTCCGCTACCCGAGTATTACTATCCCGGCGAACCTAACCAGGATATGCCGTTGGACGACCTGCAATAAGCGGTGATCCGCGGCTTCGTGTAGTGCGGGCCGGAATGGTTCGTCAAAGTGCGTCGGGGGGCGGATTTGGCCGGTTAACGGCCCCGGGCCGCCAAATCTCCCTGGTCAATGGCCCTGCGGCGTTGAAAAGACCCGGCTAAATGTCCATTTCCTGAGTTCAGGGCTGAAATGCCGCCAATAGGGCGCGGAAACGAACCTTGACAGTAGGCGAAAAAACGGTACTCTGGCACCATGAGTGAAAAGACCCCCGCTGTTCTGGTTCTGGAAAACGGAGATTATTTCGAAGGTTATTCCTTCGGCGCTTCCCGGGAATCCCTGGGCGAAGTTTGTTTTAACACCTCCATGGCCGGTTATCAAGAAATCCTTACCGACCCATCGTACTCTGGTCAACTCGTAACACTCACCTATCCCATGATTGGAAACTACGGCGTGCATCCGGAATACAGTCAGTCCAAAAAGATTCAGGCTGAGGCTCTGATTGTCAAAAGATACGTTAAGCATCCGTCCAACCATATGTCGGAAAAAACTCTACAGGAGTACTTAATCGAGCAGGACACTCCGGCCATTGAACGAATCGATACTCGAAAACTGGTCTTAACCTTGCGAAACCAGGGGGCCATGCGCGGCGGCCTGTTTCCCGGAAAGAAATACTCCCCGGAATTACTGGAGAAAGTTAAGTCCATTCCTTCAATGCTGGGTCTGGACCTGGTATCCCGGGTCACTACCGAAAAGCCCTATGTGTACGGCGAAGAGGGGGGTAAATACAAGATCGCGGTTATGGACTTCGGCGTTAAGACCAACATACTGCGCTACTTGAACCAGAGCGGCTTTGAGGTACATGTATTTCCGGCCAGCGCGAAAATCGATGATCTCAAAGGGTTCGACGCTTATTTCCTGTCCAACGGCCCTGGCGATCCGGAGCCGGTTTCCTATGGCATCGAAACGGCTCGGGAAATCCTGGGCACCGGCAAACCGGTCTTTGGCATTTGCCTGGGCCATCAGATCATAGGATTGGCCCGAGGATGGAAAACCTACAAGCTTAAGTTTGGTCATCGCGGCGGTAATCAGCCGGTAAAGGAAATGAAGAGTGGCAAAGTAGAGATCACCGCGCAGAATCATGGCTTTGCCGTAGAAGCCAACGAAAGCGAAAAGAATCTGAACATTTCGCATCTGAACTTGAACGATAAGACCATCGAAGGTTTCTACAACGATGA
Source organism: Spirochaetaceae bacterium (assembly GCA_002730875.1). Taxonomy (GTDB): domain Bacteria; phylum Spirochaetota; class Leptospiria; order Leptospirales; family Leptonemataceae; genus UBA3465. The sequence continues at coordinate 16,804 of PCBI01000002.1, forward strand.
CTCCCATTTGATCACCGTGCAGCACCACCCGGAAGCAAGCCCCGGTCCCAATGACTCGGCGCATATGTTCTCGGATTTCTTTGCACTGGTGGACAAATACTACCAGACCCATGAGCGAGCCAGCTAAGAGCTCCTGGTTGGCCATGTCGCCCATGGCCGGCGTTTCTGACAGCCCCGGACGAATCATGAGTCGTCGCTACGGGGCTCATTTCAGTTTCACCGAGTTTGGTAGCGCGGATTTCATAGCGCAAAAGCATCCCGATACGCTCAAGCTCTATCACTTCACCGAAGAAGAAAGGCCCATTGTATTTCAGATATTTGGAAGCAATCCGGAAAGCATTCGCCAGGCGGTGCGAACCCTCCGGCCTCTGGAGCCTGACCGTTTTGATCTCAATATGGGTTGCTCGGTAAACCGTGTGGCCATGAAAGGAGCCGGGGCAGGGCTTCTTCGGAACCCGGAGCGGGCCGGCGAATTGATCCATATTATGCGTCAGGAAAGCCAGCTGCCGGTGAGCGCCAAGATTCGTATCGGATGGGATGAATCCAGTCTGAACTTCCTAGAAGTGGGCCGGGTCCTGGAGGAAAGCGGCGCCTGTGCTGTATCCGTTCACGGTCGAACGGCTTCGCAGGGCTACAAGGGTACAGCCAACCATGAGCCCGCCGGGCTTCTGGCGGCGGAGTTATCCATTCCGGTCTTTGGCAACGGAGATATTCAGAGCTACGAACAGGCACGGGCATTCAGAAAGGAATGGAATCTGGCCGGAGTACTCATTGGTCGGGCCAGTATTGGTAACCCTTTTGTGTTTTCCAGCGTCGGCCCCGCAGGCATCCGCCACAAGATTGAGGCGGCCCGAACTCACCTTGAATTGAGCCTGAGCTTTCATGGCATCCAGGGTCTGTTCATATTCAGAAAACATCTGAGCCGCTATCTTGATTTTCTTGCCCCGGAAACCAGGCGTTTCTACCTTACCGAACGGGATCCGGAAAAACTGCATCGGGCCCTGGAAGAGCTGGCATTGCTACCGCCGGGCATTGATTCGGGGCAGCCGCCAATAGCTGAATCCATGCCGGGCCTGGATTTAGAGTTAGCTCCAGAGGAAGGCCAGGTAATCTCAGAGGTTCATCGGGATACTTGCCAGGATCGGCTCTGGGCCGACGATTGGAGTTTGACTGCCGGCGCGAGCGGCGGCGCTTCCGCAGTAGAATGAAGTCAAAGCGAGAAAGCAATTATTAAAGTGAGAATGCGATTATGAAATCCAGAATAGTAGAACTGACAATACTGCTTTGCGCCATTTCGGTCCCGCTGGGGGCCGAAGGCCCCGCCAGTCGGGAACGGGCTCCGGGAGAGACGATAAACGGCATAAGGCTCATTGTGGGCGATGAACCCATTACAGATCTGGACATTGCTCAGATGGAAAAGAACATCCAGTATCTGAGGCAGAATCTGCGCATTTCAAAAAGGGAAGCTGCCGTTGAGGAGCTTATCGAGCGAGCCATCATCGAACGCGTAGCGCGCCGGGAATCCATCATTGTAAGCGATGCCAGGATTCAGACGGAAATCAACAATCAGATGCGAGCCCGTTCCATCGAAACCGAAGCCGAATTTCAAGAGATCATCAAGAAAGAAACGGGTATGCCTTTTGAGGTCTGGAAGGATACAATGCGCATTAGTCTCATCCGTCAGCAAATACTTCAGATCATGGTATCGGTGCCTCAGCCTTCCGCCAAAGAAGTGGAAGACTTCTATCGAAAGAATCAAAGACGGATAGGCATGGAGTTTTTGTACCGCGAAATCGTATTTCCATTTACGCCGAACATTGCTCAGGAACGGGTGATTTCGCAAAAGGCGAAGCAAATTCATCAACAGTTGTCCGGTAATCCGTCCAGTTTTCCCAACGTGGCGCGCACCCTGCCGGAGAATGTTTCTCCGTATAAGTTCGCCGGCGGTTTACGGAACTGGGAAGAGATCCAGGCTATTGCCGAGGAAGACCGTATTCTGGCCGGTGTGCTGTACAATATGCAACCAGGACAGTTGTCGCAAATATTCAGGGATCAGGCCGGTCGCTATAGAATTGTGTATCTTCAGGCCAAAAGACCCATTCCCCTGGACGAAGTTCGGGCATTGATTGAGCGCCGACTCTACATGGACCAGGCGGATAAGGCCTTCGACGAATGGATGAAAAAGCAAAAAGAAGATCTCACTATCCAGAGACTGTAACATGACTGTTCGCCTGAGCGGCTTTTATATTCATCTGCCAGAGAACCTCCCGGAGACTGCGGAGCATGCATTCGAAAGAAGCATGGAGAATTTGTCATCATTTCTGGACTTACTTCATCGAATGTCCGCCGAATCAGGGTCTGCCTTGATTCTGAACAACCCCACGATAATCGTTCGACAGACCGCTTCCATTTCTTCGGAGGTTATCCAACGATATTCCTCCGAAGCCAGCTCAGAACCGGCGCCGAGCAATTCGTCCAGAGCCGATGCGGCCACTGTAGGGCTTACGATCCGCTTTCAGGAGATGCCGGAGCATCCCTATTACGCTCTGCGGTCGCTACTCCATAGACCGAATCTTTCCCCGGAAGATGTGGAAGCCCGGATGGAAACCTTTGCTTTCTTTGACGGGCTTTTTCCCCTTCTGGATCTTAACGTTAGTAAGGATCTGCTTGAGCGTCACATTGAATTCCTGAGCAGCTATACCTATGGCGAAAACGTTCCCATCGGAATGGCAGCGGATTTCGTTTCAGCGGAATTCTTTGAACTGGACAAGCAGCCGGACACGGACCTTCGCAGCTTTGCATTCAAGAACTTCCATGAACTTGATGGGGAAGTTGCCTTCTACCAGCCGGATCTTCGCCTCTACCGACTGGACTTCTCGGCAAGGGATTATCGTTCCATAGAGCTCTGTCGTTCCGTAGGCGAGGCGTTGGAAAGCGAATCCTCCGAAGCGAACCAGGTAAGCCTGGATGCCATTTATGAACTGATTCAAAGACGCCCTGAATCGATTCGTATCGCGCCGTCCTACATTGAACTGGAGCTCAACGGGCAATCGCCGGTAAAAGACCGATTACTTCTGGAATCAACAGGCCAGACGCTTTCTAATACAAATAGAGCAAGTTTCCTTTCTCAGTTGGACCGTTTCTTGCCAGGAGACGTTACTGTTTGTCTGGGCGGCCTGGGCGATTCCGGGGCGGATCCCGGGGCTCCGGAGTTCAGTCTGCAGCTTCTAGAAAAGGAAGCCGTAAAGCAGGTCTATGTAGAAACCTACGGGTACAATCTTGCGGACTGGATTGAGTATTTGAAGTCCAATGCAAAAAGGGCGGGTTCGCTAAATACGTCCAGTAGACTGGTTTTGATTGTACGGCTTTGCAGCTTGAGGGCGGATCGCTATGAGCATTTCTATTCAGGCGGGGATTTGAAGTCCGTAATTGCCGGACTGGATCAGTGTATTCAACATCTCAGCGGTTCCGAAGAGCCCATGCTTGCGGTTTACGTAGAGATGCAGAAGATTCGGGAAGTGGAGGACGAAATCCATGACTTTTTCCAGAAGTACGATCCCACTCCGGTGAAACCCATTCTCAGAAAGCAAAACACCTATGCCGGCGTTCTGGAAGACCGAAAAATCGCCGATCTGAGTCCGCCGGTTCGCGGCTTCTGCTGGCATCTGGCCAGGGATCTATACATAAATGCTGAAGGGAAGGTTCCCGTATGCCGGCAGGATCCCAATGCTCGAAACCAGTCCATGGAAATCCAGGATTTGAAATCGGCCTTCCAGGGTTTATCGGCAGACTACACAAAGTCTATGCAGGGCCGTCATGATTCCGTGAATGCTCCCTGTTTGAAATGTGATGAGTGGTATTTATTTCAGGGCTGAGCCTTATTGAATCGCCCTATCTGTCGATATAAACTATTAAGTCAGATCCGCTTCTTCACAGAAGATTCGTGGGCGGCCTCAGGAAGACCCGAGGTGCGGTACATTCCTGAGCCTTCAGGCTATGGCTCTTCGCGCCGGTGTTGCGACGGTGGATGATGCAAGACAGGTAAGTAAGTCTGCAACATCCCGGATGTATGATCCGGTTCTGACAGGAAGCTATCGATAATGAATGCGCATGAAACAGTTTGTCTGGTGCAGGCCCGTTCGGGTTCGTTTCGGTTGCCTGGCAAGGTGTTCAGAACATTGCCGGCCACTGGACCTGGACTGTCGATTCTGGAGCATTGCATCCGTCGTCTGGAAAAGGCGGACGTCGGGCCCGTTTATGCCTTGATTCCCCACAATGATGAACCCATGCAGGAATTTCTGGAAAAACATTCCATTTCTTTCATTGCCGGACCGCTGGACGATGTTCGTGCTCGCTTTGATCTGGCCGGTCGGGTAACCGGGGCCCGATATCTGGTTCGCGCCACTGCGGATAATCCCTGCGTGGACCCGGACTTTGTCCGTAGAAGCGTGGAAAGAATCAAGCAAACGGGCGCCGATCTGTTTGCCTTTGGCGGCTTGCCGCTGGGATGTGCTGTTGAAGTGTTTACCGCCCGGAGTCTTGAATGCCGACATGGTCCGGAAAAAGAAGACCCTCCGGAATATCGGGAGCATGTTAGTCTACATATCAAGCATCATCCCGAGCACTATCGTGTTATCGTAGAGAATGCCGGTCTGCCGGATAGGGCCGCGGCCATGCGACTTACAGTGGACGAAGATTCGGATTACACTGTGGTCCAGCAGGTTTTTGAACTCCTGGGCCCGGATTTCACCATGGATGATCTCCTGGAGTTGCAGGGCCAGAAACCGGAACTATTCCAAATCAATGCCAGTGTACAACAGAGAAAATTTCCGGCGCATTTATTTGCTAAGCGGCATAGCGCCTGAAATCTATGGCACGGGGCATGCGCGCCGAGCGCCCATAATCCGCGAGATACTATCGCATTGCGATTTGCGTCTTGTACCCATCACTGATCCTCCGGACCAGTTCTGGAACGGCCAGGGAAAGTCCTTCCTGTCGGAAATCGCTCATTCTGTATCGCCCGCTTTAGTAGTTCTGGATGCCCGGGACCTGGATCCATCCCCGCTGTTGCAGTATTGCTCTGTTCTTGCTGTGGACAATCAGAGCCGGCACAGAAAGAAACTGGCCTTGCGTTCATCAGATTCTAGCTCATCCCCTGCCCATTCATCGGGAGCGGATGCCTATTCCTCCGCAACGGGCTGGCCGGAAATCTTCGGCGGCGGTTCGCTTAGAAAGAAATCACTCTACCTTGCCAATGACGGTTTTCCCATCATTTACTACGATACCTTGCTTCCCGGATGCAATCTGAAAACCTCTGTTCGCAGGTATCTGGGCCCTCCGACGCAGCCCGGTCTCCAAAGAAGTAGCGCCGGCAAGAGCCCTATGCGCAATAGCCCTCCGCGGAAGAAGGGGCTTGTCTTCTATGCGGGAAGCGCCGGATTCATTGCCGATTCGAGACTAAATACGCTGGATCGGGTATTTTACCAGGTGTTCGGAGATTCCTATATGCGTATTGGCGGAAGTGAACCGTCCGTCGCCATCCACCATCGGGCCCGACTGGATGGGGCCGCCTACGGAGCCCTCCTGGAAGAGGCCGAATTCTTCCTGGGTTACTATGGCCTGAGTCTCTATCAGGCGGCGGCCGCCGGATGCGCCGTCTGGGGTTTGATGCCCGGGCATGCTTATCACGATGATCTGATCTGTAAGTGGTCCATCCAGGGAGGCGGACCGGTCTTGCATGCAGGCCCCGAACTGGATTTGCCGCTGAACCCCGGCAGGACCAGTCTGTCTCGGGGGGCAGCACCGAGGGGGGCCTCCCCGGAAGGAGCCAGTACGACCAATATCCTTCGGGCCACCGAAAGCGAGATCAAAGCGCTGAAGCAGCTCGGATCGGGCTGGAAAGAGACCGGCGATTCTGCATTCGACGGCGCCTTTGCCTTTCGCGCCGCTCTGCGGGCTCTGAAACGGGCCTTGCCAGCTCGAAAGCCAGGACAATGAACCACTGAGCCTGCCAGGGTTCGTATTGTCAAAATAGGGCCCGGTGGCAATGTGACTTCCGTAGATGGATCAGCACGAAAAAACGGAAAGCCCATTACTCCGGACTCTATCCTTCGGCGTACTCTTCCTCGCCGGATTGCTCTCCTTGTGGCAACGAGCCGACCACAGACCTCCGGAAGAGGAAGTGGAGCGATTTCGTAGCAATCAGATGAGCTTTTTCATGAAGCTGCAGGTGAGTTATGCAGTGCTGCCCGAGCTGGCCAGCGATTACGGCCAGGATCCTACCGAGGCCCGCAATAGCGCAGTAGAGTCCATACAGCAGGTTTGCGATTCCAGCATGGCCGCTTCTGCATCCGATCAGGTGCAATGCGCGGTGCTCCTTGCGTATCTGCAGGCGGATTTTGAAAAGTATACCACTCGCACCGGGCCGCTTCAGGACGAATTTGAAACTCTGTATATTAATGGGAAGCCCCTGCAAGCAGAAGCCGGTCTTTTCAAAACCCCGGTGGGCGATCTGGTACGGCTGAAGCAGTACCGACTTCTGGGCAAAGAAGAACGGGCCAGCGAACTCCATCAAAAACTCAAAGAGCAGGCGTCCCGCTCTTACGGTCTGCAGGTATTTTTCGTTATCACATTTCTGGCTGTACTGGTCATTGGCTTCTCTTTCGCTGTGGCCGCAATTCGTAAGAAGCCGGTGCAGCAATTCGGTATCGCTTTATTGAGCGTGCCCGCCGGGCATTTTCGCGTTTTTCTGGAAGCAACCATACTGACCTTTTTTGGCATTGCTGCTCTGCTACCTCTTCTAGGCGGTTTGATTCCCGAATCCATGCGAATGTACGGTATTGTAGGTCTGCATTTTCTTCTTCTGGTCGGAGTACTTGTTTACGTGGCTCGGCAGAGTTCCGTGGAAACCTTGCAGAAGGTCTTTGGCGACTGGCACTATAGACCCGGCCACCAGTTGTTAATCGGCTTTCTGGGCTGGTGCGCCATTGTGCCGGTGGGACTCATGTCGGCCATGGTACTGATTCAACAGGCGGCCTCCGATCCCGTGGAGCAGGCCCATCCGATCGCATTTGTACTGCAGGATCACTTCCTGGCGGCCTTTATTCTCGCGGTTGTACTGGCTCCGCTTATGGAGGAGATAGTGTTTCGCGGCTTCCTTTACGGTTATCTTCGCAGCCGGTTTTCCATACTGGCGGCGGCGCCGCTTACCGGGCTGGTTTTTGCCATCCTGCATCCGCAGGGAGTGGCGGCCATGCCCTACCTGTTCATGCTGGGAACCGGGCTTTGCCTTCTGCGGGAATATAACCGAAGCCTGGTGCCGGCCATTTTCGCGCATATGGTTACCAACGGTCTGGTGATGGTAATATCGTACTCGATGATGGCTTCCTGATTCCCCGGGTTCTGCCCCCGTAGCGCAGTCATGGAACCGCGCCAAGAGATCAGAAATCCCGCCAGGAGATCAGGAACCGCGCCAGGAGATCAGGAATCGCCGAAGGCCCGTTTCTCTTTGCCCCAAACAGGCACGAAAAGTAGCCTGAGTTGCTCTATATCCACCCGCTCCAGCTTTAGATGCCATCGTTCGCCCAGAAAGGCCGGCCGCGATAGCTTCTTGATGTAGACGGAGAACGGATCGGGAAGCACAAGTTCGGTATCGTTCGTAAGATGCCGGGCCTCTACGATTCCTTCTACCGGACACTCTTCGATTTCCAGAAACACACGGTCCGGTCTGAAGCCGGTGAGAAAACCGGTGAAGTCTTCTTTGCCCGTGCTTTCGATGTACCGCACCAGTTTCAGCTTCCAGACATCGCGCTCAGCATCCATTGCTCTGCGTTCCTGGTCGCTGGTATGGGTTCCCATAAGCTCCACTTCCTCTTCCGAGTAGGGCTGTTTCTTTCGTTTGAGCGCCGCTTTCAACGAGCGGTGTACCACCAGGTCCGGATACCTACGGATGGGCGAAGTGAAATGTGCATAGTCGTCGAAGCCAAGACCCCAGTGACCCGCCGGTTCCGGTCGATAGGCGGCCTGCATGAAAGAACGTAACAATAGCATGTTGAAGATCCTGGATTCCAGAGGGCCCTTCTTGTCCACCGCCTGCAGCGCTTTCTGCACGTCCTTTTGATCGGTGGTCTTCAGCTTGTACGGAATCTTGTAGATATCGAAGAAAGCGTTCAGCGTTTCCAGCTTCTCTTCATTCATGGGTTCATGTACCCGGTACAGAGTGTTGGCCTTCTTCTTACGTAGAAAGGAGGCTACGGCAATATTAGCCGACAGCATGCATTCCTCGATGAGCATGCTGGATCTTAGCCTGGGTTTCATCTGAATCTCGGTAACCTGATCGTCTTCGCCGAATACAAACTTGGGTTCCGGAATGGTAAGATCGATGCGGCCGCTCTTCATTCGCTGCTTTCGCTGGTGTTCGGTAAGCTTCCATAGATCCGGAAGGATTGGATCTTTTTTTCCCTCCAGGAGCTCTTCAGCCTGAGTGTAGGTATATCGCCTGTCTACCTTGATAATGGAAGTAAAGAATTCGGATTTTAGAATGGTACCCCTGGAAGGATCGATTTCCATTGCCGCCGTAAAGGCCAGTCGGTTCTTGCCTGCCACCAGGGAACAAAGTTCTTCGGACAGCGAAGGAGGCAACATGGGCACTACTCGATTCGCCAGGTAATAGGATGTGGCCCGCGCCTGCGCTTCCTCATCCAGGGGCGAACCTTTTTCCACGAAGTGAGAAACGTCGGCGATGTGGACATAAAGTTTGTAGGGTTTTCCTCTGCCTTTGGGCGCCTCCAGGCTGAGCGCGTCATCGAAATCCTTGGAGTCTGCGCCATCAATGGTGATTGTATAGAGATCCCTGAGGTCCTTTCGTTGGTTCCAGTCGCCTACCGTGGATGGCTCCAGTTCCTGGCCTTCCATGGGTACCGGCAATTCCGGATACACCGGATCCAGATCATATTTTAGAAGGATTCGCTGAAAATCGATGTCAAAGTCGGTATCATCTTCGAAGCGAACAAATCGGGCGTCAAAAAAATACGCATTCTGATGCTTTACGCTTTTTCCGGATAGCTCGACTACCACTACACGGTCGGGCTTGAAGCGTACTTTTGTATCGTTGGCGATTCCGCGAACCGGGAAGCAGGCGCCGGGTTGTCCCTGGGTGTCCAGTAGCACTCCCGGAACTATGTCTTTTACCGGTTTCGAAAGGATCTTCATTCGGTAGAACTTACGATCCCGGTGCACGACCTGGGTCACTTCTGCCTCGAATCGGGCGCGTTTGCGATCCAGCAGGTTGAGCTTAACTCGATCCCCTGGCAAGGCATGACCGCTGAGCGCGGGAGGAATGAACAGATCCCGCGCTTCCGGCTCGGCGCCGTAAGGCATTCCAAAGTACAATCCGCTGGGGCTGAAAGATATCTTCGCCTCCAGGCCAAAGGGCTTCTTTACAATGTACGATGAGCCGGCCTTTCGCAACAGTCCCAGTAGTTCAAGATCCGCCAGTACAATGGCCGGATCCTCTTCGAAGTGCATCCCGGTTGTTCGGTGAGACTTTCGCTTTCCCTTGTCCCGGGATTTTTGTTTTTTGTTCTTCTCTGCCGCGGAGTTCAGTTCCTTGAGCAGCTGCTTCAAATTAATTTTTTGTCCAGGTCGCTTCTTCAAGAAGTCCAGAATCCTGGCTGTGGATGTTTCGGTATTTCTCATATAAATTCTCAAATGCTAGGGTTAGACTTTCCAATGCTACGGCTAGGTTACGTTTTGGAATGTGCTTCATTGGACCGGTCTTTCCGTGCTATTGCCAGGGTTTAGTTGGGAAATAGCGGTTTGGCGGGAAAAAAGCCGGCGCAAGGCGAATCAGTTTCCGGGTTTGTGGTGAAACCCTTCCGGATATTTTGCTGTGGCCGGATCGCTACGAACGTACACCGGAATCAGCGATTCGTAGTGTCCTGGTCCAGGCTGAGCCCTTTCCAGTAATCGGAAAAAGGAATGGGGCTCCGGTTGGGGCAAAGGTAGCACCTCCCGCGGTTCTGGCAACCTTTCTTTCAGCAGGGCCCATTCATCGCAATAGATGCGGTCGCCGGGCGCTACGGCGGCTAACACTTCTTCTGGTCTTAAGTCCTGCAGCTGTTGCTGTCGGGTATGGTACACCGATTCGGGGCCGCCCACTGCCAGGGAATAAAAACGATTCTGTTTCCCATCCAGGCTTACCATGAACGGACTGAATTCCGAATCGCGGGCAGGCGCTTTCAACGGTTCGGGGCCCGGGGACAGCAAAGGTTCGGCATAAAGCTGTAGCGAATAGATCGATGCCACCGGGATTTTCCACAGCATGGCCAGGTTGCGGGCGGTGGATACTCCGATCCGGGTCCCCGTAAAGGAGCCGGGGCCCACGGTAACCAGAATTGCATCGGGTTTTTTTACTCCACGTTTTCTGAGCAATTCCTTTATCACCGGAACCAGGTCAATGGATGATCGATTCTTCCCCGGTTGTACGCGCGAGTCAAAATCGGCGCCAGAGCCCAGAGCAACGCACAGGTAGGCGCTGCAGGTGTCTATACAGAGCCAGCACAGATCCGCTACGTTTGGCACAGAAACAGTCTGGTCCGCAAAGGATGCCCGATGAATGCTATCGCTCATGCATGCACCTCGAACTGGCGAATTTCCTGCACTCGCAGGTTTCGCCGTCGCTCATCGACGATCTCCAGGGTAATGCGAAAAAAGGGAAGAGCCGAGTGAATGGTTCCCAGGTTGGTCCACCACTCGATGGCATGTAGCGCAAAATGCTCCCCGGGGGATTCCCATATCTCTGAAAACTCCAGTTCCATCATCGCGCTACTTCCCAGTCTGTACAGATCAAAGTGATTTAGTTCGCCGCGGAGTCCCGTGTAATGGTTGTGTAGATTGAAGGTGGGGCTGTTCACCACGTCTTCAATGCCCAGAGCATGGGCGGCTGCGGCCACGAAAGTAGTCTTTCCCGCCCCCAGATCGCCCTCCATAAGCCAGACCGCGCCACGGCTGCAATTCGCCAGGCAATACTCCACAAGAGCGGTGCACCGGTTCTGCACATCCTCCAGCGAAAGATTAGTCTCTTCGACGGGCCCGTCTGAAAGTTTTTCGATCATTTCTCCTCGGTTGTGGTCGGCTTCGGGGGCGGTTTGGCTGGCTGCCGGACTCTTCCTGGTAGATTTCCTCTTCCCGTCGGCGCCGTTTCCTTTTCTGACGTCGGCTTTCGCGAACCGGCGGCGGGCCAAAGAATGGCGAAACAATCGCTTCTGCACAGACATAGGAAAGCATCAGGACAAACATGCAGAAAACGGTTAATCGGCTCATCTCCCCTGGCCCCGGCTGACCTGTAAGAAAGACCAGACCCGGACGTACGCTTTCCAGCAGGGAACCGAAAAACAGGAAGGCGACAGCGCTAAAGAAAACGAATACAGCTGTAAAGGCTACTGACCGCACCGACGTAGATTGCCCTGGCGGGGTTGGCTGTCCACGAATTGTCGTTTACGATAGCCACGGGTGCTTTGCACTCAGTGACATGCAAGCCTTCCTGTCCGGCGGTCCGGTGATGTATGTACTTCTGGTCCTTTCTGTTGTGGCCGTTTCTTTGATACTGTATGCCGTCCGCGCATTGCGAACCATGCGTACCGAACCGGGTATGTGGCTGGATGACGCTTTCGGATTTCTGGAAAGGTTAAAGCAAATGGAGGAGCAGGATTCCTCCGCATTGGCTATCCAGGCCATTGAAAGAGCCTGCTTCAGAGTCCATAGCGCCATCCTGTGGCTGTCCCGGCTGGCGGGGATGGCTACCTTGCTCGGCCTTCTGGGAACCGTGCTGGGAATTAGCGAGGCCTTTGCCGATATGCAGAGGCAGGGGCAGGCCGGACCGGAAGTTTTCGCGGCGGGTATTTATCAGGCCCTTCATACTACCATCGCCGGTTTGATTCTGGCGCTTCCGTTCCTTCTGGCCCATCATCTCCTGAAGGATTCTCTGGCGGTGCGGCAACTGGACCTTCTCATGGGGTTACAGCAAAAGAAATGAACCCGTTTTCCAATACTCGAAAGGAAGAATCCAGCGAGCTACCCCTGGCGCCGTTTCTGGACATAATATTCATTCTATTGATTTTCGTTCTGGTTTCCACAAGTATGGTCACCGAGTACGTCTTGCCGGTGGATTTGCCGGACTCCTCCTCTACCGGCGTATCCTCAACAGATCTGACCCTGGATATCTATCTAAAGGAGAGTTCCGTTCAAATTCCCGATCTGGAAATCGAGACCGAGATTTCAATGCTTCGGGAGTCCCTTAAAGAACAGTGTGAAGCCAATCCGATCTTCAAAGTCAGGGCCTCCGCGGACTTGCCGTTGCAAAGCTTTGTTAGCCTTACCGATGAGCTGCAGGGTTGCGGTAGTATGCAGCTCGTGGTCGAACGCCGACGGTAGGCGGCCACGGGTAGGTCCGAAGCGCGACAAAAGACTGGACAGTAACCATTTTATGGTCTGCAATAGTGGTCCGGGCCGTTGTTGTTCTGTTAGGAGCGCTCTGAGTCGAGACAGTACCTATGTATCTGTCCTGGGGCCGGGCCCGCTTTCGGAGTACATGGATGAAATGGCTTACTTCAATAATTCTGGCGCTGGTCGTTTCGATTCCGGTTTCTCTGGAAGCGCAGTTCGTATGCGAAGGCACGGCCTGTGCCGCTCTACCGCTGAATCAGGCTCAGCTGGATAGAATCTACAACGACATTCAATTTCAGTACTTCGACCAGGTTTTTGAAGATATGGCGGAGGCCGCCGCTCTGGCCAGTCTAAGCGGCGCTCCCATGGGCGATATCAATCTGGACAGCTTTACTTTTGGACTGAGCGCCGCCGTTAGTTATCGGGCCCTGGAAGAAGTGGATGTCCGCGTTGCGGAAGTGGGGACGGTAGAGAATTTGCCATCCACCGGAGTGGCGGCCCAGCCCAGGGTCTATCTGGGGATGAACCTGGGGGAGGTGATGGGAGGAACCCATCTCGTCACAAAAACGCCGCCCTGGTATTCTTTGTCCAGGTTTGATCTTTACATAAGCTATGTAACCTTCGACATGGACCAGCCTTCCGGCACGGCCCGGTCCGATTCTGAAGACTGGAACGTGAATGCCCGAAGTAAAGGCCTCGAGTTGCGATACCACCTGGCCGATCGCCGTGAGCTTACCGGTCCCATGATGCAATTCCTGGGCGTTTCGCTGGGGCTGGGTTACAACCGCTTTGAACAGGATATTCGATACTCCAAACAGAATACGGGCACGCGCATTTCCCTGGCCAGCGGCGAAGCCGTGCGATGGGATGCCAACGATACCATTCAGTATCGCTCTTTTATCGAATCCTATCCTCTGGATATTCGCACCGGCGTGCAGTTCTTTCATTTCTTGAATCTTACCGTAGGGGCCGGTTCGGCCTGGACCAAAGGTCATGCGGACTTCACAGCCTCCAGGGCTGGCCCGGCCTATCTAGAATCGGACATTGCCGCTCTGCTCGGGATCACCATTCCGCCCTCCAGTCTGATACTCAATGTTACCGGAAGCGGCGCGCCCCCCGCTCGGTTCTCCTATGGTCTTGTAGGCGTGGAGCTTAACTTCTATTTCTGGAAGCTTTATGTGGAAGCCCGGGGGAACGAAAACGTTTATTCGGCCAACGTAGGTTTGCGCGCCGTTTTTTAGCTTCTTTAACGTCGTTCTATCCAACGCATGAGTATTCGAACCCGAGTGTTTTGCGCTGGAGTATTTCATGCCGGAGCCATCCACCGGACGGTCTCTATGCCTGGTGTTATTCGTTTCGTGATAGGCGCCGACAGTGGAAAGTGGTATCTCCCGATCGAATGACCGTAGCTTATGTTCATTACCAATTCGCCGAGGGCCCTCACGGAAAAACTGAATGAAAAAGAAGTCTGTAGCAAAGAAATCCAGGTCCGCTAGAAATCCTGGTAAGTCTTCCGCCGGAGGCGGACGTTCCGGAACAAAAACCGGGAAGGGCATTCTGGTTACCGGAGCGCTGGGCTTCATAGGTTCCAACGTGGCTCTGGCGCTGGCAAAAAAAGGTCGAGTTATCGGTCTGGATATGATAAACCCGAACGAACTTGGGCCGGACCATCCTTTACAGAAGAGGTTTAATCAGCTCAAACGCGCCGGAATAGAATACATCCAGGGCGAGCTTACCGATTCTGGCCTGCCCCAACGATTGGAAAGCGTGTTGGCGAACTGCCATGCCCTTGTCCATACAGCGGCGCCGGTAAAAGAGAAGGGACCCCTGGAGCAATTTCGGGCCGTAAATGTGGAGGCCACCTTGCGACTTGCCCAAACGGCCAGAAATCAAGGCGTAAAGCGATGGGTGCAGCTTTCCAGCGTTATGGTGTATGGTTTTAACTATCCTCCTCACGTCAGCGAGGAAGGCCCCTTGCGAGGGGATGACAATCCCTATTGTATTACAAAGATCGAAAGCGAGCATGCTCTTCTCGGGCTGAGCGATGTCCGCTCCATGGATGTCGTGATATTACGACCTGGAGACGTTTACGGGCCGGCCAGTGTCCCCTGGGTAGTGCGGCCGCTGGAGATGATGCGAAAGAAGCAATTCCTCCTGCTGGACGGAGGAAGATATACGATTAACCATGTGCACATCAGCCATATTGTCCAGGCGATAGAGCTTGCGTTGAAGAGTTCCGGCGGTCAGATATTCAATGTGACTGACGGAATAAGCAGTACATGCGGCGAATACTTCGGGGCTCTCGCGGCCATGGCCGGGTACGCGCCGCCGCCTTCCATTCCTTCCTGGGCCGCTCGCATGGGCGCGTTGATTATGGAAGGCGGTAGCGCCCTTATCGGGCGAGAAGCTCAACTGAACCGCGAGGCTCTGAAATTTGTAATGCGTCCGCATCCGGTGAGTTCCCGCAAGGCCACGGAACTTCTGGGCTACCGACCAAAGGTTTCGCTAACGGAAGGCCTGGAGGAAATCCGTTCCTGGCTGCACGAGGAAAGGCCGGATTTACTGGCCCCCGGCCTGACGAAATAGAGTCCCGGTGGTTCGGGAAATCCCGCCGGGTTGGACGGCTCGTTCGGCTACCAGATCGTCCGTTCTCTGTGTGAAGGCGGCAACAGGTCGCCGCCTCAATTTCCGATTTAGAGCCAGGCGGGCCATAGAAGCCATAGGGACCAGGATCGGGAAAATACTTGAGGCTAAAGATAGGGCTCCAGGGCTTCGGCGAACTTGCGATAACCTTCTTTGTTGAAGTGCACCTGATCCACCTTTCCTTTGTCTTCCAGAAAGAGTTGATACTTCTTGTCCAGCACCGGCTTCTTTTCGTCGGCCAGGTGCGGCCATAGATCAATGTACTCTACGAATCGCTTTCGCTGCACAAGTTGCTGGAAGCCCAGGTTCAAATGGCCCGCTATGCTGGAGACTTTCCAGCTAACCACTGGCGGAATACTGACGAGCAGTACCTTCGTTCCCGGCAACTTCTTGTGGATTCGGTCCAGAATCATTTCGGTGTTTCGAAGGATTGTGGTAATGCACCGCCCTCCCAACAGATCGTTTCCGCCGATGGCCAGAATCACAACCTTCGGGCGATGCTTGATTACAAGCTCATCCAGAGCGGCCATAAACACCACGGTGGTCTCTCCAGGAATGGCACGATTGGTTATTTTGTGATCGGGCAAATACTCATTTAGAAGCTCCGGCGTGAAGAGCGCTGCGGTGGACTCGCCGGCCAGAATGATCGGGGAGGAGGCACCGCGGTTGTTTAGTTCGTTGATCCAGAGAAGTCGACGGGCATGGTACTTTTCGTTCTTCTCCTGCTCTACGGGCCCATGAGTGCATTCGAATTCATCGTCGAAGTAGTTTGTGCCGTAAGCCGGCTCCATTACGGTGCCGGAAGCGCACTGCGCCAGTAGAATGAGGGAAAAAGGAATCAGTAATCCCAGTCGCTTCATGGTTCTATAGCGATGACTACCTGTAGAAAGGCAACCTTTTATGGACGAATTCTTGAACACCTGCGCATAATTAGCGCGGTATTCTGATTGCGAACTTTATGGCTGTCTCTGTGGCCTCTCAAGACACGGCAAACCAGGCCAATACCAGAAACCACCGAACGCTACAGGACAACCGGGCCTACCCGGAAGGGGGTGGCCGGTAAATGAAGGCCGGGTCCCGGTCTTTGCCGGGCTAGCTCTGGATTACCGATTCCTGGCTGTCCTGGTCCCGGAAAATCTTTTTGCGCTTCTGTTTGCGACGCTTCTCGCGTTCGGATCGTCGCAAATGCAAAGCGGCCTGCTTCTGCTTGGGCGAAGATTTGAGAAACTCGCGGACTTTTTTGATTGTGCCGGAGACTCGACCCTTGCGGCGCTTGTTTCCGTAGCGATTGAGCCATTCGTGGACTTCAGGAAATATCTCTTCGGGAGCTTCTTCGCCGAGTACCAGTCCAATGTGGCAGTAATCGGAGGAGTAATCCTCGCGACTGAGGATAATGATATCCTTGTGCTTCGAGGAATTTAATCGGTAGGAGTGGATAACCGTTCGTGGCGGCGCCACAAGATCGCCTTCGCCGGCAATGTACAGCGTAGGAATCTTGATATTGGAGAACCCGGTACGGTAACTGTAAGATCCATCCTCCGTGGTTTCCGTCCCTTTCTGAATCCATTCCAGCATCTGGGCCGAAACCCCCGGATTTATGTTTTCGATGGCATTGTTCAGGAGCTTTCGTATAGTCTGACTGGATACATTTTCCGGAGAATAGATGAAGCGTTCCACCGGAGTCGTAACGCGCCCGCTCACAGGGGCGATTACATTGGCGCCCAGCTTCAAATCCAGCGCGCCTTGAAGCCAGGGATACTTTGCCAGTGTGCTCCAGAAGCGACCGTTTACATGATCCAATCGACCCGGACTGCCAATAGAAACCAGGCAGGCCACATTTTCGCTTTCCGGTAGTTTTCGTCCCAGAAAGCCGCTGGCTACCATGGCCCCCATGCTGTGTCCCACCCAGCTAACTTTGGGCGCGCCGGTAAGCTCTTTGACCCGGCGAATGGCGGCGGGTATGTCGTATTCTACAATGTCGTCGAAGCTGAACCGGGGCGGTTTTTGGGCCCCCGGACGATGGGACTTACCGGTGCCCCGCATTCCCATCACAAAGACCGGATAACCTCTTTGCTTCAGATAAAAGGCCAGGCTATGTCGGCGGTCCATATCCACGCCGAACTTGTTTACTGCGATTCCGTGGCAGAAGATTACTGGAAACGCTCCCGGCCGGGGATAATCCGGGCGGTGGAAGTGCAGGGGAATATTCCAGCCGTCTTCCGTGCGGGCAAAAAACAAAGCATCGGCTATGTCTTCGGCGCCGTAGAGACGGTTCCAGATAATCCTGAATAGAGGATATACCAGAATTAAGGCCAGAAGACCAAAGGCCAGGGCGATGGCCGCTCCCCCCACTAGAAAGGAAATAATCACCAGCCCCATAGCAGACAAAACAAGATGTAAGGGTCGGATATTTTCCAAAGCAGGGAAAGGGTGGAACCCGGCCGGATACGGTCAATCTCCTTTAAAGCAGGATTGACACTGCTCTGCAGCTCAAGCCTCTGACAGTTAGTGGCCTGGACACAATTCCGCGGTACTTTTTTTGAACTTCTCTACCCCCGGGACTGGGAACTGGAAATAATAGAAAATATTCCCTGTTTTTTTGATCCGGAGGGGGGCGGAGCTGTGCAGGTAGCGGCCTTTCGGCAGCCGGAAGGACAGGATTTCGACTTCGATGGCGAAATGGAGCGCTATCTGAACGGTCATGGGATCCGCATGGACAAATCCAGGATTGCCGAGTTCGCCCTGGCCTCCGGTCTTCCGTGTCGGGCCTGTGAGTTCGTTCTGGAGGATCGATTCTGGCTCGTGAACATGATCGTTCAGGGTTCTCGGATGATCCTGGTGCTCTTCAATTCAGATGAAATACCGGATCAGGAGACCGTGCAAAAAATCTCCGGTCTGATCCAGACTATCCGTCTGGAGGGGCAGTAGCCGGTGCAGCGGATTCTAACACTTGCTTCCGGAGCCGGTTCGAATTTTCGGCGGCTGTTGGATGAGCATGCCTCCCGCCCCTTTAATGGCGAATTTGTTGGTTTAATCGTGGACCGTTCCGGCACCGGCGCCGCCTCCATCGCGGGGGAAGAGGGCATACCTGTAAGGGAGTTGAACTATAATGGCTTTCAGACCCGGGCCGAATTCGAACGGAGCCTTCTGTATGAAATGGAAAGGTTTCAGCCCGATCTAATCGTAGGCGCCGGTTTCATGCGAATATTGCCGGAAGCGATTATTCAAAGATTTGAAAACAGAATTATGAACCTGCATCCTTCCCTTTTGCCGGCCTTTCCTGGACTGCATCCGCAAAGACAGGCCCTGGAACGAGGAGTGAAGGTAAGCGGCTGCACCGTACATTTCATGGACAGTGGAGTGGATACCGGACCCATCATACTGCAGGCGGCGGTTTCCATTCCGGAAGGTTGCAGCGAAGCGACATTGATAGAGCTTATACGGGTAGAGGAGCATGAAGCGCTACCTCGAGCGGTACGGCTGTTTTGCGAAAACCGGCTCAAAGTGGAGAACGGAATCGTTCGGGTGATTGGCGATTGAAATCGCAATGCCGCTTTTCGGACAAAGAGCAGGTATGGAGTTTTTCATTTTTCGCAAATGCAATTCTATAGCGCAAGCAATGCGAGGGGCGAATGGATCAGAAGCCTGAAGCCCAGGTAGGAATACAGAATTGAATACATTATGTGTGCCCGGTGGGGACAGCTGGTTCGAATTGCTGTCCGGAAACGGTAAGGAAGGGGGCACCAGGAGAAACGAATGATCAAAGTAAAAAGAGCCTTAATCTCGGTGAGCGATAAATCCGGTCTGACGGATTTCGCCAGCTTTCTGCACAAGCAGGGAGTGGAAATCATCTCCACCGGCGGAACCTTGAAAGCCATTTCCGATGCCGGTATTCCCGTGAAGCCTGTGGATCAGGTCACCGGGTTTCCCGAGATGATGGACGGTCGACTAAAGACGCTGCATCCGAAGGTGCATGGCGGCCTTCTGGCGCTTCGAGATAATCCGGAGCATGCAGCTTCCATGAAAGAGCACGATATCCATGGCATCGATTTACTTGTTGTTAATCTATACCCCTTCGCGGCCACAGTAGCTTCTGGAAAGGATTTCGCCACCTGCATTGAAAACATCGACATTGGCGGTCCGGCCATGATTCGCGCCGGCGCCAAAAACCATGGATATTGCGCTGTAGTCTGCGATCCTTCCGAATACGGCGCGGTAGAAACCGAGATTACTTCCCTGGGAGCGATTTCGGAAGACACCGCGAAGCGGCTGGCCGGAGCCGCCTACGCGCACACCGCATCCTATGACGCCTTGATCTCGGATTATTTTCACAAGACTCTGCTCAAGCAGGATAAGAGCGAAGAGCGCGCGACTCATAACCGGGTAGCGGAATTCCCTCCAACGATTACGCTTAGCTATCGAAAGCAAACCGACTTGAGATATGGCGAAAATCCGCATCAGCAGGCCGCATTCTATAGACCGGCTCTTTCTCTGGAGCAGGAAAAGCAGCAGGGTATCGCCGGCACCGAGCAACTTCAGGGAAAAGAACTGTCCTTCAATAATTTGCTGGATACGAGTTCGGCCCTGATGTGCTCGCTTTCCCTTCCCGATTTCGGCGTGGCTATTGTGAAGCATTTGAATCCCTGCGGCGTAGCCAGCGCTTCCAGTCAGGATGACATTAACCAGGCATTTCTTAAAGCTCGCGCCTGCGATCCAATTAGCGCCTTCGGGGGAGTGATTTCCATTAACGGCGAAGTGGACAAAACCCTGGCCGAAACAATCGCCGAACAGTTTGCCGAAGTGATCGTGGCCCCGCATTTTTCGCCGGAGGCGTTGGAGGTGTTCTCGGCCAAAAAGAATCTAAGATTGCTGCGAGTGGATCGTCCGGAGCGGTTTCTGGAAGCGCAAAAGGAGATTCGTCAGGTTCACGATGGCATCTTGCTGCAGGACATGGATATCAGCTATAATGATCGCGATCAATGGAAAGTAGTGAGCAAAAGGGAGCCGGACAGCCGCGAATGGCAGGCCATGCAATTCGCCTGGCGATTGGTGAAACATGTTAAATCCAATGCAATCGTATTTACCGGTCCTTCGGAAAGTCTGGCCATTGGCGCCGGGCAAATGAGTCGAGTGGATGCGGCCGAAATCGCCATGTCCAAAGCCAGGAAGCTGGAGATTGATCTCCACGGTTCGGTGGCCGCCTCGGATGCATTTTTCCCGTTCCGGGACGGATTGGACATTCTGGCCCGCGCCGGCGCTACCGCAGTCATTCAGCCCGGGGGCTCGGTGCGGGATGAAGAAGTGATCGCCGCTGCCGATGAGCAGGGAGTGGCCATGGTGTTTACTGGAATGCGCCATTTCCGGCACTGAGCGCCATTTCCGGCACCTAGACGGGGCCCCCTTCCGGAGGCCCGCGGAGAGTAGCGGCCAGTAATGGCCCGGGATAGTGCGAAAGCGGCGGATGCGAAAAAGGGCAGTAGAGAGGAGAGTTACCGTGGTGTGTGGCAAGATTATGCGGCGGTTCGGGTTTCAAGCCCGCGCTTTGCTTCTGGTTTTGGCAGGCGGGCTTCTGCCTGCCTGCGCCACCGTTCAGTCCCCGGAACCCTATGAACCGGGAAGCGTTCGCAATCCGATCCAGCTCAACGGATTCCAGGGACAGCTGGACTATTTAAGAGCGCTCCATGCCGGGCCCGAGGCGGTGGAGTTCCGGTTCGAAAAAACCGTGCCTGGCTACGACAACCACTGGCTGGATGTCTATTTGATCTCGCCGCCCCATCCAGGTTCCGAATTGGAGGTCATTCTGGAAGAACGGCCGGATGCGTTTCGCATCTATCTGGACGGCTATCATCCCGAAGCGGATCTTGAAAACGCTCCGGTGCCGGCCGGCTACCGACTGATTCCGTTCCCGCAGGCTACGAACTGATTCTGTGAAACCGACGATTGACGATCCGGCAGCTTAAAAACTAATCCTGCGAAACTGAAGATTGACGCTCTGGAAATGGTATTCAGAGGCCGAGGCGGCGCTACCGGCGGAACCTGTGGAGCTGTGTCCGTTTTTCCCGGGGCGATTCGATGATATGGAAACGGACCTGGAAACGGAAGTCTATTTCAGCGCTTCTGCTACAGCCTGGTGGGCCGGGTCATTGATTCCCGGGGAAGACATGGGCGCAGTGAGCGGCAGATAGTCCTCGGTGACGATGTCGGTGGGCACTCCGTTCAGGTGAAGGGCGTTGCCGTCCGGTCCGCGAATGATTCCGGTAGTGAGTTTGAGCATCCCCTGGCCCAGCGGAAAGGAATCGGCCGTGAAGGCATTGCCTTTGAGCCGGGGACCTACCAGCGATACCCGGGGAGACGCGGAAAGGGCGGCTGCGAGCACTTCGGAGAAAGGGGAGGCGCTGTTGCCTACCAGGACAAATACAGGTCCTTCGTAGCTTACCTCTTCGCCAGCCTGGTAGGTTCTTTTCTGGTCCGGTCTCGTTTCGCTGGTTCCCAGGGCGCCGCCGGAAACCAGCAGGTCGGCCATGCGAAATACCTCATCGAACTCCCCGAAGTTAAGCTTGCGAAGGTCCAGCACGAGAGCATCCATTGTTTCGCTACCCCGGAGCATGGCTTTCAGATCATCGGAAGCCCCGGACAATGCAGAGCGTAGCTGAATTACCAGTACTTTCTTTTCGCCCACTTTCCAGGTGTTTCTTCCTGGCGTGGGCCCCGGAAATTGAGATCGGACCAGGGTGTAGCTCTTTCCATCCAGGGTCATCTCGACTTCGGAATCCAGGGGGCCTCGAATTCTGGCCGCCACGCCTTCTACGCTAAGGCCCTGCACGTTCTCTCCGTCCACCGATTGAATAATGCTGCCAGTTGGAAGTCCCCTTCGCTGGGCCGGAGAGCCATCCAGAACATCTACGATTCGAAATCGGCCGTCGTCGTCCTTTCTGATTACAATACCGGTGCCAGCTTTTCTGGAGGAGTCCTCCAGGAGTTTGTAGGAACGGGAATCTATGAAATAGCTGGATTGATCGGGTAATCGCAGCAAGGTTGCATGAAGAAAATCTACGGTCTTTTTGGATACAATTTCGGGATCGCCTCCGGATGCCTGGAGGTTTTTGATCACAGTGTCCAGGTCGGCGGCGCTATTTTCGTAGCCGGTGACAGATTTCAACGCTTCGGCATAGACTTCGTTCAGGGAGTACTTGAAGTCCGCATCCGGATAGAAATAATAATGGTCTTCCAGAGCTTTTTGGAATTCCGGAAGAAGCTGCTCCGGATCAACCAGCGCCGCCCGGTCTTTACAGCCTGAAAGAAGTAGAAATGAAAGAAATAGAAGAGAAATGCTGCGAGTCACGAAAGGACTGTGGCCGTTTCCCTGTACCGGTCAATGCTTTTTGAACCTTTGCCACCATTCCGGTCGGGCCGCCCGCTGCCTTAGATAGGCATCCATAAGTGTTAGATTAACCACGGACTCCACAATCGGCACGGCTCTGGGCAGCACGCAGGGATCATGTCTTCCTCCGGCCCGTAGAGTGGTGGCCTCTCCGGCTTCGTTCACCGAGTCCTGGCGTTTCTTGATTGTGGCGGTGGGTTTGAAGGCAAGCCGCAGCGTTATCGGCATGCCATTTGAAATACCGCCCTGAATGCCTCCGGATCGGTTCGTTGTAGTGTGAATTTGCGGCACTCCCTCGATGCCGGGCCGGTGACCGGGCTCGGGCGCCGGGCTATCGGGTTCAAAAATGTCATTATGCTCGCTGCCTCGCAATCGGGTTCCGGAGAAACCGCTACCTGATTCGAATCCTTTGCAGGCTGGAATGCTCAGGCAGGCCCTGGACAGATCCGCTTCCAGTTTGTCGAAAACCGGATCTCCCAGTCCGGGAGGCACGTTGTATACTATTACTCCGATGGTGCCCCCTACGGAATTGCCATCCAGTTTGGCCGCTTCGATCTCCTTGACCATGGCTTCCGCCGAAGGTAGGTGCGGGCAGCGTACCTCGACCTGGTCCACCTCATCGATGGACTGAGGAGGATTGTCCATTACCGGCGAATCTACCTTGCCGATAGAGTTCACCCAGGCCACAGTCCGAATTCCCAATTCCTGCTCGAGAATCTGCGCCGCCAGTTCGCCGGCGGCTACGCGTCCGATAGTTTCCCTTACGGAAGCGCGGCCCCCTCCCAGGGGAGTTCGGTATCCGTATTTAATATGGTACGTATAGTCCGCATGGCTGGGGCGATAGATGTCGGCCCAGCGCATGTAATCGTTCCCTTTGGCGTTTGTGTTTCGAACGAAGAATGCTATGGGAGTTCCCAGGCTGATGCCTTCATAGACTCCGGAGAGAATCTCGAACTCATCCGCTTCATTACGGGGAGTGGAAAGCTTTCCCTGTCCAGGCCTGCGTCGGGTAAGCTGTCGCTGGATCCGGTGGGTATCTATTTTGATTCCTGCCGGGCATCCGTCCACCACGGCGCCCACCCCTGGACCGTGGGATTCTCCGAAGGTAGTTATCTTGTAGAGAGTACCGGTGGTAGAAGACACAAAAAACAAATTGTAGCAGGCCGCTGCAGTGGCAAGTCCTTACAATGTTTCAAGCCAGGACCAGAAACATGCGCCAATTATTTTGGGCCCTGGTTCAGGCCGGCCAGCAAGCCTCTGGTCAGAAACAGGCTACGTTAATCCGAAGTGGTCATGGCCCCGGAACCATAGAATTTCCCGGTTTCTCATGTATTCGATTTACTGGGGCTGCTGCTCTTCAGGAGCCGGATTGTCCGGGTTATTTCGCGGCATCCTCTCGGCAACGGCATCCATCATCAGCGTGGTAATCAGTGAGGCCCGTTCTCGAGGGAGTTTGGTAATTAAGAACGGTACAATGGACTGCTCGCCCGCCTCTTCGGCATTTCGCTCCATTTGAACAAAGACATCTACAACATCCACATTACTCCAACCGCGAACAATGGCCACCGCATCGTCCGGGGGCATGGCTCCCAGTCTTTCGGCCATTTGTTCTATCTTTTGCTTTCGTGTGCGAGTGGCCTCGGTTTCTTCTTTAAGTTGCTTTCGGGCTTCCTTCAGTCCGTTCCTGGCTTCTTCCAGTTTTTGCTGTTCCTGCTGTAGCGCTTCCTGCCTGTCCTTCAGGTTCTGTTCCATCTCCTGAAGTTCCAGTTCCTTTTCTTTCAGTCGCTCTTCTTGCTTTTCCAGCGCTTCCCTGTCCAGCAGAGTCTGGCTGTCTTCGGAGAGCGGCGCTTTAGGAGGATCGGATGCCAGGAACGGCAATTTTTCTTCCAGGCGAATCACTCCCCAGGTATCCAGTAAATATACAAATACGCCTCCAGTGAATAGAATCACCAGAGTCAGATACACAATACGTACCTTGGCTGAAAATCGACTCATATTAATACCTCAAAATGCACTGGTCGGCCCTTGCGTGAAAGGCAGCTTCGAAGGTTTGTTGCCACGGTCTCCATATTTTAGTTTCTTCCGGCCGCTCCCCGTACTGCGTCTCTTTCGCTTTTGCAGGGCTTCATAATCTATGCAGGTCAGTAGCCGAGCGGATCCTCGCCGTCCACTGGCATGCCCATCTGTCTGTAGTATTCCTTCAATTCCTGTGCGCGACGATCCTTTAAATCTTCGCCGGTGTCTTCCATTTGCTCCTGGTCTTCAAAGGTTCTCTTTGCGGATACTGCTTCGCTAAACAGGGAGCTTTGAAAGGCTTTTGCATTTATTTCTTCCAGTTCCTTCCTTTCCTGTTTTCGTAGTTGAAGATCGTAGTCCGCTTTTTTCCGTTCCTTGAGAATCTCCAGGGCCCGTTTCCTTCTTCGCGCTTCGCGAACCTTTTCCTGTTCCGCTTCCAGGGCCGGCCGAATCGCTTCCAGCTCTTCGTTTGCCTGAACCTGTTCGGCTTCCAGTCGCTCCAGGTAGCGGTCATACATCTGGAACAACTCTAATCGGAAGGACTCTCTTTGTTCCCGGCTAAAATGCTCCACCTCCGAGCGGTAATGCTCGGCGGCGCGCTTCTTCTTCTCTTCGCTGGCATTTGCTTTTTCCAGCACCTTTGCCAGATCCGCCATAGCCATTTTCTCTTCATGGTTGCGAATGCGAAGAAGCGACTCCAGGGAAAAGCGAAACCGTTTAATAGAGATCCTCCTCTTCGCCTGCCGTTACCAGACGTTTGAGTCCGGCGATGGTTTCTTCGAAAGGAATTCCTTCTTCCACTCTCTGTCGCAAGAAGGCATTGATGGCAGGCATCAGATCTATGGCTCGATCTACGTCGGCATTGGAGCCCCTGGCATAAGCCCCCAGATTGATAATGTCTTCATTTTCTCTATAGGCGGCCAGCAATGCTCGGAGACGCCGGGCGTTCTCCCGATGATCCGGTTCCACTACATTGTCCATAACCCGGGAAACCGACTCGGTGACTTCTACGGATGGATAATGGTTTCTACTGGCCAGCCTTCGCGACAGCACAATGTGACCATCCAGCATACCCCGGGTATTGTCCGCCACCGGATCGTTCATATCGTCGGCTTCTACCAGAACTGTATAGAATCCGGTTATACTACCTGTTGGCAGGGCTCCGGAACGTTCCACCAGGCGGCTGAGTTTGAACCAGACGCCGGGCGGATACCCTCCTGGCCCGAGCTGTTCGCCGGTGGTGATGCCGATTTCGCGCAAGGCCATACAGTATCTGGTGACCGAATCCATCAAAAGGTTCACTGTCAGGCCCTGATCTCGGAAATATTCGGCGGCTGCCGTGGCAAAACTGGCCGCGTACACCTTTTCCATGGCGCTGCGATCGCTGGTGGCCACAAAAACCACGCTTCGGGCCAGACCTTCTTTGCCCAGATCACGTTCGATGAATTCCCTGACTTCTCGACCCCTTTCTCCCACAAGACATACAATGTTGATGTCGGCCCTGGTGTATCGGGCCAGCATACCCAGGAGCGTGGATTTACCCACCCCGGTACCCGCGAATATACCAATCCTCTGCCCGCGTCCTACGGTGAGTACAGAATCAATGGCCCGAACACCGGTGGGCAGGGGCTCATGGATGGGAAGGCGCTCTGTAGGACCTGGCGGATTGCGATCCGCATGGAAGATGTTTCCCGTAAGCACCGGCGGTCCATCGTCCAGAGGCCGACCGAGACCATCCAGTACCCGACCCAGCATTTCGTTGCCCACATGGATGGTCATTCGCTGGCCGGTGGCATGTACCATGGAATCCGGAAAAATGCCCGTTGTGGGACCCAGAGCCACCAGAACCAGATCATGCCCGCGGAAGCCGGTAACCTCGGTCATGATGGATGTGCCGTCGGAAGACTCTACCTTGCAGATCTGTCCTATGGATGTGTCTGGCGGGCCCGAAGAGAGAATGGTCTGGCCGCTCACCTGAATCACCTTGCCCAGGGGACGCATGGGATCCATCTGATTCAAGATCGTATTGTATTTGTTCAGCACCAGCAGATGATCTTTTCTTGAATCTTCCGACATTATTGCGAGTCTGGCCTTCGAGCCCGTGATTTGTACACAAAATTTTCTTCTTTATAAGCCATTATAGCGGTATTTTTGTAGTCTGCTAACGTAGCGGACAGCTCTACTGTTTCAGGATACTGGAGCCAAACCAGCAATCCAGGACAAACCCGGGGCTTGAATTTCGGATAAATATTATGCAGACCAGTGACGGCACCAGTCCCGGGCTACCCGGTGCGGCAAACCTGGATGAGGTAGCCATTCTGGGTGTTCTTTCGGACCATAAGCTCATAACCCCCGCACAGAAGCAGGAAGTCATTGACCTGCACAACGAAACCGGCACCCCTCCGGGTCAGATATTGATCCGAAAAAGGATCCTGAACGAAAAGGCTCTCTACAAGTTCATCTGCAAGGATCTGGGAATGAATCCGGACAAGCCCTACGGCACCCGATCCTTTACCATCGCCGGACTGACGATTTCCAGGTTCAAAACCAGCGGGGATTTCTACGGCATTTTTCCCATGGCCCACGGTCGCATTGCGGTTACCCTGAGTGACGTAAGCGGCAAGGGACTGGAAGCCGGTATACTGGCGATCCTGCTGGCGAACCTGCTTCGCGAGGGGATTCAGATGCAAAACATTGTGCCCAATGCCATCATGAAGCGGATCAACCTGGCCAGCTGGAACTTCTTTGGCGCCGATCAATTCGCCACTTTTGTTGTAATGGTGCTGGATCTTTATTCCGGTACGGTGGAATACTGTGCTGCCGGTAGCCCTCCGCTACTTGTATACCGTCACAGAGATCAGTACGTGGAAGAGGTGGATCAGCGAAATATTCCGGTAGGTATCTACGACGATTTTCAGTTCAAAGGGAACCGACTGAACCTGGAAAAGGGCGATATGCTTCTGGCCTACACGGACGGCGCTTTCGAGGCTCGCGGAATAAGCGGCGATATGTACGGAGTGCCCCGACTAAAACATGCATTGATGCGATTCAAAGATCGAAAACTGAGCCGATTGCTTTCTGGACTCAAGGGAGACATGCGAAGGTTCTCCTTTTTTCGCGGACTGGCGGACGATACCAGCTATGTAGCCATTGTTCGGCACAGAAAGAGGTAACCGTGGAATCCCTGCGAAAGGAATACTACGGTCTTTGCTCGGTGGAAGGCTATGCCCTGGGGCGCATTCGAAAATTCCCGGAACATCCCGTGGATTTTCATGCCGGGGAAATCTCCCGGGACGATGTACCGGACGAGCTGGAGCGATTTCGCCGCGCCCTGGAAGAGGCCAGGCGCGAAACCAGGGATATCTCCAGGGATCTCGCTCCGGAGTTAAAGGGAATCTTTGACGCCCAGGATCTAATGTACGAAGATCCCATGTTTGTGGATCCCATCGAAAAGAACATCAGCCTGGGAATGAATGCGGAAGGCGCCCTGGAAGACACTTATCTGGATCTGAAAAAAGGTTTCGAAGCTTTGCCAGAAGGCGTCTTCAAAGAGCGGGTGTCGGACCTGGAGGACGTAGTTCATCGTTTGCTCAAGCGCCTGCGGCAGCATCAGGATGAAGTTTTTCCGTATCAGACATTTCTGGAAGGTCTGGGTGGCGATGACATTTTAGTGGCCCAGGATCTGGATCCTTCGGCGCTGTTGCATATTCGCAAGGTGGGTGGCATCGTTCTGGAAGGGGGAGGGCCCATGGGGCACCTTTCGGTGCTGGCCAGCAATCGAGGGATTCCTACCCTGGTTCGTTGCGAAGAGGCCTGCAAACTTCAGGATGGTAGCGCCGCTCTGCTGCTTGCCCATGAAGGGATTATCGTCGAACATCCGGCCGAAAAAGAAGCCAACAAAGCTCAGAATAGAACTCTCAGCCATCTGCCACGAAAGGTAAGACCGTCCGGGGCATTTCATTCCATTCAGATTTCGGTGAACGTGGATGATCTCGAAGGAGTGCAGCGGACCGCCGAACTGGGCGCGGGTGCCATTGGTTTATTTCGCACAGAGTTTCTGTATATGAAACGTCCCGATCTGATCCTGGATGAGCCCGGTCAAATTCGAATGTATGGCCAGATCCTTGCGCCTTTCAAGGACCGAAAGGTAGTGCTCCGGCTCGTGGATCCGGACGAAGACAAAGATCATCCGGCTTTGCATCGATCGGCCAGCAGTCGGGGACTTCGGGGCCCGGCTTATCTGATGGCGGAGCGCCGAATCATCGAAAGCCAGCTCCGGTGCATCTTTCTGGCCTCCCAGGAAGTGGGTATGCAGCCGGAGCAATTGGGAATCCTCATTCCGCTGGTTTCTTCGGTTACCGATTTGCAGGATGTGCTCGATATCTGGAAGCCGCAGATCCACAATTTATTCGAAAAGCGAAGACCCCTTCTGGGCGCCATGCTGGAGACTCCGGCGGCCTGTATGAGCGTTCGCGACCTGGGACGTTACGTAGATTTTTTCAGCATTGGCACCAACGATCTGGTGCGTTACAGCTTTGCTACCAGTCGCTCCTTTCTGGCCGAATACTATCGTGAACCCGGACTGTTTCGCATGCTTCGCAACGTATTCGAATCCACCGATCGGCCGGTCAGCGTTTGCGGACAACTGGGTATGCGGGAAGGTTTTGCTTCCGCTCTGGTTGGGCTGGGGGCGCGGGAGTTGAGCGGCTCCTTCAAGCAAACCTATCGAATTGCCATGGAGCTTGAATCGCACAGCCTCAAAAGTATGCAGGACCTGGCCGATCAGATATGTCAGGCGGCTACGCGGGACGATGTGGATTCACTGATTTATAATTACTTGCATATCGGCCGGTAGATCGGAGCGAAACTCCATAGGCTTGCCGCTTTCGGGATGCATGATGCGCAGTACATGGCTGTGCAAGGCCACCCGCTCCATTCTCAGCTTTGCCAGTTGCTCCGGAGTTTCCCGGTCATGAATAAACCGTAAATACTGAGCCGGATCCACGCCATACATACGATCGCCCACCACTGGAAATCCCAGGCTCTGTAAAGTAGCCCGTATCTGATGCATGCGTCCGGTATGTAATCGGCATAGGATCAGACTGAGCCCATGGATTTGTTTCAGGCATTTGAAATCCGTATGGCAGGCTTTGCGTCCGGCATCCCGGTGACTCTGATCCCGAGAGTCCTGGTCTCGGGCCTGCTCGCGGTGGCCGCTCCCAGTAGCGCGGGCATCCTGCGGATGCGGATCGGTAGAAACAGGAATGGCAATCTCACGGACCGATGTAGCGCTCACGCCGGAATAGGGCTTTCTTGATCCTTTTTCCGAGGGCCGATGGCTATGTTGTCGATGGGATTCTGGATGCGCGCCCAGAGCCTCCGGATGGGAGGCCAGAACTTCCAGTACCGCTGTATTGTTTCTGGAAACTGCGGGCCAGAATCGTTGCTTCTTTCGGACTTCGCTTTCGGGGTCCGGACCAATCCATCCTGCTGCCTGTAACCAATCGCCCTCCGCCGGAAAATCGCCTTCAACAATCACCAGATACTCTTTTTCCAGGTTTCCGGTACGCACCATGCGGGCCAGGCTACTGGCGCAAGCTCGGCTTTCGGCAAGGAGCATAATTCCGGAGGTTTCCCGGTCCAGCCGGTGCACGGGTCGGGGATGATAGGCCTCATCGTCAGCGGACAATTTTTCAATCAGGATGTGTTGCAGGGTATTCTTGTGGTAGGCTCCGGAAGGATGCACCGGCAGATTGGGCGGCTTATCGATTACAAGAAGGCATGAGTCCCGGTAGATTATGCCAACATCGGTGTTTACCTCGGGCTCTTTTTTCCGCTGATACTCGATTCGGATTTTATCGCCGACGTGCAACTTTCTCGAGGGGCGGGCCGTCTCTCCGTTCACCAGAACATGACCTTCATGGATCCTTTCCTGCCAGCCCGTGCGATTCACCACCGGGAATCGATGACTCAAGAAAAGATCCAGGCGAACCCGGGCCTGATCCGGGGTTACCTCATATTCCAGTTCTGTCCATTCAAGGTCCATAAAAGTGTAAACGAAATCGAAACTGCAAACCCTTAGAGTAAGGGGAGGGCGTCAGGCTTTCCCCTGGATCAGATACAGGAGGATAGAATCAAAATGACCGAAACTCTGCCAACCGGAAAGAAAGCCTGGAAAGAGATCAAAGAAGGGAAAGAAAAGTTTCAAGAAATCATCAAAATGCTTGTGGATTTTGACGAACGCACCGGGCGTCACGGCTACGCGCCGCTCAAGGAGTGCCATTATATGCGCAAGGCAATAGCTGTAGGAGAGCCTTCCCATATTCGCATCCTGGCCTGCTCCTATCCGGCTTTCCTCTACTACGTAGCCGCCGAGCTATCCAATGACCAGGGTCATGTGACTACATGTTGGGTCCATGAAGACGGAGTGAAAGCCGAACGCAAGGACCGTCAGGATGAACCCGACCACCCGGTACACGGGGTTTTATGCATGTCCGATCTATTCGAACAAAATGCCGAGATTGGCGCCGAGGACAGGCAGGCTCTGGGACCCTTGATGCAGGAATACATGGGCCGGGCGGATAGTTCTGCCGAGGAACTGGTGGAAGAGCGCAAGGAAAAACAAAGAAAAGAAAGCGCCCTGCGAAAAAAGCAAAGGGAGCAAAAAGAAAAAAGGGAAAATCAGGCTAGAGCCAGGCAGAATTCCGGCGAAGATCTCTGACCCAATCGGCGCGCGGCCCGATGTAGGGCCTGCAGGGAGTCCTGTTCGTAGAATCTCAGTAGACACCGGACACAAAAAAGGCCGCCTGGATGGCGGCCTTCTTCTCAGTTCTTCCGTTCGGGCTCTTATGAGCCTGGTTGGACGGAAAACCGATTATAGTTTCATTTTGTATCCGAAACGGTAGCTCCAGCCGCCAATCGCAATTGGATAGGAAGGGAAAGGAGCAAGACCTTGCTGACCTGCCTGGCTTTCAGCGCGGGCATTGCCCATTCCACCGGAATAAGCTCGGTCGATTTCGAAGTACAGTTTGTCCCCGTTGGACATTTTCTTTTCAACTCCAATCAGGAAGTTGAAACCCAGTCCGTTTACACGGAAACGAACGGCTTCACCGATTACGTTACCGCCTTTAGGCGCGCCGGTGTTTGCGTCCAGAACAGTGTGAGGACCGGTAGCTGTTCCCAGCAGATAGGTAGGAACATCACCCAGGACGTATCCGCCTACGTTCCATCCACCGTTGAAGTAGTGAAGGCCAGCGCCAGCATATACTGAAGCGGACTCGCCAATTCCGGTTTTGAAACCATAGTAGAAAGGAACTTGCCAGGCATAGTAGTCCCATTTTTGATCCAGCCACTTGAAGCCCATCAGACGGGATTCAGTGTGACCACCCATGATCTTTTTGGTGTACATTACGCCAAGTCTCCAGAAGGTGTTATCTCCTTCTGACTCATAGAAAGCCGTTAGCTGCAGACCAGTCATACCACCGCGCAGATCGTTGTCGAACAGGAAGCCTGTTGTCGATTTGTCCAGAGCATCCAGGTTTCTTTCTGAGATAATCAGATCCTGGTTGTTTCCGCGAACTTCGGTCTGGCATGCGGTGTTGGTTCCGCACCCTTGCAGTCGGGTAACGCCATTCAGGCTGGCATTCCCTACGGAACTTTCCAGACCATCCAGAACGATAGTATTTGTGAGCTGACCCAGGTCAAATTGTAGACCTGCTCCCAGCCCCAGGTAGCTTTCAGCATGAACACTGCTGGCGAACACGGTAGTGAACGCTACAGCAAGTAATTTATTGCGATACTTCATGAAGTTGCAATCCTCCGATATTTTCAGCGAGAAGCCGAATTTGAGCGCGAGTATGCGACTCCATATATATAGTCGTCAAATAAAAAACGGTTTTATTCGTCATCCGGTCTATATTTGCAAAATGATGCGCTGCACCAGCGTGGTTTCGCCGGTCCAATTGTGCAAAGCATTACAACTCTCGAGATAAACCGGGCTTTGATCGGCACATTAAGGGGGAATGGATTTCGGGAACTTGATATCAATGCGGCTGATTGGCCCTTATATGCTGTTCCCTGCTAGGAGACACCCCTGGCGACTTCCAATGGATTCACCTGCATACTTCCGGTTGGTTCAATGGAAACTGAGGGGATGGTATCTCGTCCTCGGCGCAGGGTTCCCTACCGACACTGACAAGCACTCTATTTTAGCGCCTCATTGGCCAGGGCATCGGCCCTTTTGTTGAGCTCGCGGGGGATGTGTTGCACCGAAAAGGAGCCGGCCTGCTTCAGTACCGACATTACTTCTTCGTATACAGGCTTCAGATTGGCATTCTTGACCTTGTATTTTCCTTCTATCTGGCGAATCACAAGCTGCGAATCCATCCGAATGTTGATCCGATGATTGGCGTACTCGGCTCCCAGGCTACTCTGGATCGCTTTCAGTCCTTCGAGCAAGGAGCGGTATTCCGCTATGTTATTGGTGGCCTTTCCGATGGCCCGGCTAATCTGGATTAGCTCGGAGCTGTCCGCACTCCTGTCCGGATCTCGGTCATACACCACCGCTCCTATTGAGGCAGGCCCTGGATTTCCTTTACTTGCACCATCACAGTACAGGTATCTTTCTGGTTCTGGAAATAGACTTTCGGAATCCACATCACCAAACGGCAGGACAGTTCAATGAGTGCAACACAGAAAGCGCAGGTATTCCATTCCTTTGGCCTGAATGAATTAAAGATCGAGGAGCGACCGGTGCCTACTCCGGGATCCGGGGAGCTACTCATCCGGATGAAGGCCGCCTCCCTGAATTATCGAGACCTGTTGATGGTCACCGGTAATTACAATCCGAAGTTAAAGATGCCCATGGTACCCTGCTCCGACGGAGTGGGGGTGATTGAATCGGTGGGTCAGGGTTGCTCGATGAAGGAGGGCGTTCGCGTGAGTCCCATTTTTGCCCGCACGTGGCACGATGGTCCCCCTTTTCGAGAAATGCTAAAGCGAACCCATGGAGGTCCACTGGACGGAACCCTGCAGCAGTATATGGTGGTGCCGGAGGCTGACGTAGTGCAGGTGCCCGATCATCTGAGCGACGAGGCGGCAGCGGCCCTGCCCTGCGCCGGACTAACGGCCTGGAGCGCACTGGTGGAACGCGGCCCTGTACGTCCTGGAGAAAAGCTTCTGATCCTGGGCACCGGTGGAGTTAGCATTTTCGCGTTGCAGTTTGGAAAGGCTCTGGGCGCCGAACTGATTGTTACTTCGGGGAGCGATGACAAACTACAGCGAGCCCGGGACATGGGAGCCCACCATCTGATCAATTACCGGTCCAGCCCCAACTGGGAAAGGGACGTGTACAAGCTCACCGGCGGCCAGGGGGTGGATCATATTGTGGAAGTAGGCGGAGTGGGCACCCTGGAAAAGTCCATCCGAAGCGTAAAACCTGGCGGCTCAATCTATTTGATTGGCGTTCTTGCGGGAAAAGAAGCTCCGTTGGATCTGACTCCGGTGCTGATGCAGGATATCCGGATTCAGGGGGTG
Organism: Spirochaetaceae bacterium; assembly: GCA_002730875.1. Classification (GTDB taxonomy): domain Bacteria; phylum Spirochaetota; class Leptospiria; order Leptospirales; family Leptonemataceae; genus UBA3465. Next base: position 50,822 of record PCBI01000002.1, read on the forward strand.
GTGGTAGGTAGCCGCCGGGCCTTCGAGAATATGAACCGGGCTGTGGACGTTCACAAGATGGAGCCAGTGGTGGATCGGGTTTTTTCGTTTGATGAGTCCGCAAAGGCATTTGAATACCTGAAAAGCGGCTCCCATTTTGGCAAAATCTGTATCAAAATAGACTAGGGTTCAGCCTGGCTCAGGCCTCAGCGGCAGCCGAGGAATTCTAAAGTTTACACTTCTTAAGTTTTACAGAAGAAAGTTAAGGTTTTTTCCAGGCTGCCATTGCCTTCGAAGGTAAATCCCTTGACTGGCCCTGGAAATGTGGGTTTGATCGGGAGCCAGTGGGGTTTTCGATACAGACAGCTATTCAGGGCGCATTTGTAGTCTCTCTGATTCTTTCCATTGGGCTATGGCAGGCCTCGCTGCGGGCAAGCCGCATCTCTTTTGTTCGATACTGGTCCGCTGGAATCGCGCTGGTATCCCTGCGATATCTCCTGTGGATGCTTCAGCCGCTACTGGGAAAGGATTTGTCCCAGCTGCTGGGGGAGATGGCCCATACCCTGGCCATGTATCTCATCTTCTTCGGCGCTACCCGGCTCACCGGAGTCAAGCTATCCCGATACACCATCGCTATTGTGCTACTTGTTTCCGGGATGTGGCTCTATTTCACCACCTATATTCAGCATGACTTTCTGCTTCGCACAGTTCCGGTGTATCTCTTCGCCGGCAGCGCCTTATTCTTTAGCGCACGACTCTTTTACATCTTAATGAAGAAGCATCCCAATACCGGATATGGTTTTGCCTGCACCGCATCCATACTATGGGGACTGCATAAGCTGAACTATCCCTTTCTGCGGCCCATTCCCGAGGTGGCGCCATTTGGCTTCATGGCAGCCATCGCATTGATAACCTATCTGAGTATAAGCCTGCTGGTGATCGGTCAGAACCGACGAAGAAATCTCCTGGATAGCCTGGCCAGAGCCGCGGCTTTCAATGCGAATCACGATCTGCTTACCGAATTGCCCAATCGTCGCTTCATGATGAGTAGCATGAACCGGCGCACCTATGCTCAGACGGAGTTTCACCTGCTTCTGGTAGATCTACGAAACCTGGGTCAACTCAACGATTCCTGGGGCAGGGAAGTGGCGGACAAGGTGCTTGTCAATGCGGCGCGAAGACTGGAGCAGATCGTTCCGGAAAAAGGCCTGCTTTCGCGGGTGGGCGGCAAACAATTCGCGATCATAAGCGAAGCCCATTCCCTGGAGCACCTTATGCAACTTGTGCAGCAGGCCTGGAAAGCTCCGCTGGTACTGGAAGGTCATCGGATCAATCTTGAGATTCGTATGGGAGCCTGCACTTTCCCCGAAGAAGGATCCTCCGCGGATGAACTCTACAGGCATGCTTCCCTTGCGCTCACCGATGCCAAGAATGCCGGCGTGGAGCATCGCACCTTTGGAGAATTGAAGAGTACGGAAGTCCTGCGAAGGCTGGAACTAAAGAGAGATCTATTCGACGCATGGGAGCGAGAAGAACTCTACTGTCTGTATCAACCTCAGTATGACCTGCGAACCGGTCGAATGACAGGCGCCGAGGCTTTACTTCGATGGAATCACCCCCGGTTTGGAAACATTTCCCCTGCCACATTTATTCCCATTGCTGAATCCAGCGGCGCTATCAGTGGCCTGGGCGAATTTGTGCTCAATACGGTGCTCAAAGATATTGCCGGATCCTCTCTGCCGACGGACTTTCGCATTGGCGTGAATCTGTCCCCCATGCAGTTTGCGCAGGAGAACCTGGTGTCGCATCTTGGTCAGCTACTTGACGAATACCGGGTTTCGCCGGATAGACTGGAGTTGGAGATTACTGAAAGCGCCATCTTTCACGATGTAGCTTTTGTGGACCGAATCCTTCGAGATCTGGGACAAACCGGAATCCAATTTGCTATCGATGATTTTGGAACCGGTTATTCGTCGCTCAGTATTCTGAAAGCTCTTCCAGTCCACCGTTTAAAGGTGGATAGTTCGTTCGTGCGCGATATGGATCGAAGTTTCCAGGATCGTTCCATTGTGGAGATGACCGTTTTTCTAGCGCATACCCTGGGATTGAATATTGTGGCCGAGGGCGTGGAAAATGAGGCTCAGAAGAAGATTCTGCTGGATATGGGTTGCGATCAGATCCAGGGATTTCTCATGGCTCGTCCCATGACATTCGCGGAGTTGGAATCCATGCAGGGCGAGGAACTCAAGGAAGATCCAGTCTCGCTGTAATGCGGGGCAGTCCCACCCTAATCCAGAAACGATGGCGGCAGCAGGTCCAGACCTGATTTTCGTTCCGCATTCATTAAATGATGCATACTATGGAAGATGGCCATGTAAGCCATATCCATGAGAATTACCTTGCCCAGTAGAGGATGATAGAACTGCCTTCGCATCAGTTTTTCATCGTCAAACTTTTGCAGGCGTTCGGCTATAGGTTTCCAGGACTGCTTCCATTCCTCGAGTATTCGGTCTTTTCGTTCCTTCTGGTTCGCGGCCGACGGAGATTCGGTGGCCGGACGAAAGGGCCCGGCGTTGAAGCCTTTCTTCAATCCGGCGTGGTAATCAAGCATCATCTGCTTGAGCTGCGACAATTCGCCGGTATGATGACCCATCATCCCGATAACCGGCGCGCTTATCGGAGCAAAGATCAACGCCATGGTTCTGGCTACCTTTGTGATGTGTGTGAAGTTTTCGGCCACTGACCAGCCCTGTTGCGCCGGCTGGAAAAACGCTTCCGGATCTACCAGGAGGGCTTTCGCGTAGGTCTCATTATGAAATCTCTCAAGTTCATAGAGAAATTGCTGCTTTGTTCTCAGATTCTGCGAAGCCATTGGCCTTATCCTTTAACCACAATGTTCACCAGTTTGCCCGGTACTACAATCAATTTGACTTCTTCTTTGCCTTCCGTATAAGCCTTTACCGATTCGTTTTCCCGGGCCAGGTTTTCCAGTTCTTCTTTTGATAGATCGGGGGCCACATGAGCCCGGGCACGAATCTTTCCGTTTACCTGAAACACTACTTCGATCTCATCGGCTTTGGCCAGGGACTCGTCGTGCTGCGGCCAGGGCTCCAGGGCAATGCTTTCATCATGACCCATTTTGTTCCACAATTCCTCGGCAAAGTGGGGCGCAAAGGGAGACAGAAGCTTCACAAAGGATTCCGCGGAGAATCGCCCCACGCTTTCTTTATTTAGCTCATTCACATAGATCATCAGCTGGCTGATTGCGGTATTAAATCCCAGCCTTTCTATGTCTTCGGAGACCTTCTTGATCGTGCTATGAGTGACCTGTTCCACTTTGCGTTTCGCATCCTCGGAAGGTTCCGTCAGCAGTCCGGGATTAAGCTGGCCGGATTCATCGATGAACATGCGCCATGCGCGAGAAAGAAAGCGAAACACGCCTTCGATTCCGCGCGGGGACCAGGGCTTCATTGCCTCCAGCGGGCCCATAAACATTTCGTAGAGTCGAAAGGAATCCGCCCCCCAACTGGCGATTACTTCGTCCGGGTTGACCACGTTTCCTCTGGACTTGGACATCTTCTGTCCGTCCTCGCCCAGGATCAGCCCCTGGTGTACCAATCTATGAAACGGCTCCGGGCTTTTCACAACCCCGTAGTCGAACAAGACTTTATGCCAGAAGCGGGCGTAAAGCAGGTGCAAGACCGCATGCTCGGCGCCGCCGACGTAAAGATTGACGCCGTCTTTGCCCATCCAGGATTTCTCCCTTTTCGGATCAAAGATTTGTTCTTCGTTGTCTGGATCCAGAAAGCGAAGATAATACCAGCAACTGCCGGCCCATTGAGGCATGGTATTGGTTTCTCTATGGACTTTGATCTGCTTTCCGTCCACTTCGATGGTGTGGCTCACCCAGTCCTTCAGTCGAGCCAGAGGACTTTCGCCGGTTTCGGCGGGCTTAAAGTCATCGGACGGGGGTAGCATGAGCGGCAGTTCTTCTTCCGATAAAGCGTACTGGTTACCCTCATCGTCAAAAGAAATGGGAATGGGTTCGCCCCAGTAACGTTGTCTGGAAAATAACCAGTCCCGCAGGCGAAAGTTGATCTGCCTTTGGCCCAGACCTTTCTTCTCCAGATGCTCAATGATCTTCGCTTTTGCCTCATTCGTGGGAAGGCCGGAGATGAAGTCCGAGTTTACCGAAATGCCTTCTCCGCTAAAAGCTTCCTCTTCTACCGAGAAGTCTTCGCCGGCCTTTTTCGGGGCCACCACAGTCTTGACGGGAAGATCAAACCGGCGCGCGAATGCGAAGTCTCTTTCGTCATGGGCAGGAACGGCCATGATGGCGCCGGTGCCGTAACCCATGAGCACGTAATCGGCAATCCAGATGGGCAGTGTTTCGCCGCTTACCGGATTAATGGCGTAGGCGCCGGTAAAGACCCCGGTTTTCTCCGCTTTTTCGCCCTGGATCTGACGGTCTCGCTCGGATTTCAGCGACGCATTTTCTACGTATTCCTCGACTGCTTTGCTCTGCGATTTGGTCGTAATCGACTGTACCAGTGGATGTTCCGGGGCCAGAACCATGTAAGAGGCGCCGAACAGGGTATCCGGCCGGGTGGTAAATACCTCGATGTGTGCAGGATCGGACAGTGAACTGACTGAAGCTTTCTTTTTTGCAGCCGTGTCTTTTGACGATTTCTTTGCTGCCTTCTTCGCCGTCTTCTTTGCGGATTTCTTCGCGCTCTTTTTGGAGGCCTTTTCGCTTTCAGCACTGGCAATTTCGAATCGTACCAGCGCTCCCTCGGAGCGACCGATCCAGTTCTTCTGTAGTTCCAGGGTGCCGGTGGGCCAGTCTACCAGTTTAAGATCCTCCAGGAGTCTTTCGGCATAGGCTGTGATGCGAAGCATCCATTGTCGCATGGGCTTTCGCACAACTTTGTAGCCTTTGGAAGTCCATTCATCCACTTCTTCATTGGCCAGAACGGTGCCCAGTTCCGGACAGAAGTTCACCGGCGCTTCATCCACATAGGCCAGTCGTTTGCTTTCGATGAATTCGCGTTTCTCTTTTTCTTTTCCTTTCTTTTGTAGCTCGGCCGGTATCTTGAGCTCGTCGATGGGTCTGGCCTTCTTTGCTTCTTCGTCGTAGAAGGAGTTGTAGATCTTCAGAAAAATCCATTGAGTCCATCGGTAGTATTTGGGATCCGTGGTGTTTACTTCCCGGTCCCAGTCGTAGGAGAATCCCAGGCTCTTCAGTTGACGTCGGAAGTTATCAATGTTCTTTTTTGTTGTCTCGGCCGGATGGATACCGGTTTGCATGGCGTACCGTTCTGCCGGCAGTCCAAAGGCATCCCAGCCCATGGGATGGAGTACCCGGTATCCCTTCATGCGCTTGAACCGGGCCATAATGTCGGTGGCGGTGTAGCCTTCCGGATGACCTACATGCAATCCCTGGCCCGAAGGGTAGGGAAACATATCCAGAACGTAGTAGGTGGGCCCATCGCCTTTTTCCGGGGTCCGGAAGGTATTCTTCTCCTCCCAGTAACTCTGCCATCGTGCTTCCAGCTCTTGAAAGGGATAACTCATAGTCCCATTCGTGAGAAATGACCTGCACTGACCACCGTTTTCAGCTTCATGGGATAGGCGCCGGGCCCGATATTTTCTTTAGTATGCTTCGGAAACCTGTATCAGCCCTCCTTCTCATGATTGGAGTATCACTCCTTCTTTCCCGCCCCGGTGATCTGGAATCCAGGGAAAGACGGGAGATTGTATACGCATTCAGAAACTACGAACGGGCTCGCCCCATGAAGATGATTCTGGTGGGCGAAATCAAAAGCAAGATAAAGGCAGCACAGAGTTTCGACCGGGAATCCCCCTACCAGAACTACGATGTGCGAAAGGATCAGGTTACCGTTCGAGTCATGAACCGAGAAGGACTTCGAGTAGGGCAGAAGCTATTTGTAATCGAGAAGAATCCCCACCACAAGCAGTACCGGAATGGCATGATTGTGGCCGAGATCACCGTGGAATCCATACTCAATAACCCTTTCTACGGCTGGGTACTTACCGGGCAGGGAAATTTGCTTCGTGTGCGGGAAGGCCAATTCGTGGCTCGGACACTGGATTCGGAAAACCTGGAGCAAGCCCGCGTGATCAAAAAGCGCGGAGATATGTTTATGGATCGCGGCGAGTTCGAAAAAGCCATCGCCGCCTACCAGGATGCGCTAAAAGCCGATAAAAATTTACCCGAGGCGCACGCGGCCCTGGGTCGGCTATTTCTCAAAGAAGCGCATAAGACCGACGAATACCCGGTACGAGCGCTGTCCGCTCTGGAAAAAGCCTGGCAGAACCGAGAGCACTTCTACTACGCATCCGAAGCATTCTCTTTCTATCTGGATTACATGGAAGCCCTTTACCTGGCCTACGGTCAGGATCGCTATACTTCCGCTTCCGGCAATTCCATCCGGCATCTTACCCGAATTGATGAAGTTGGCGCCACCTGCAGTACCATTACCGATCATCCGGACTGCAATTTGCACCGCGCCCGGGCGAACTACTATCTAATGGAGTATTACAGTAACCAGGGAAGCGCGGAGGAGCGGGCCAAATACGATGCCTACCGTTCGCAGGCAGGTCAGCTGTTCAAATCTCTGGAAGAGTCCCTGTACGGATACAGCGAATACGGAGCCAGGTTTCAGAACTATCAGTCGGGTCAGACCAGACATCCGGAGACCAGATTCGATCCCGCCGACTATCATACGATGGCGGCCCTGTATTATGCGCGGGTCTTCAACGATTTGCCCACAGGCTCGGTGAAACTAAAGGAAAAATCGGACCTAATTCGCACCATTCAGCATCATTATAGCCGGGCGCTGGAAGAAGGTTCGCAGAACCCCGACCTGCAGAATTTGAAATCGATCCTGGAAAAAGCGGACAGCCTGGTATCGCGATAGTGTTGTCGGGCCTGGGCCGGCCTTTATTGGCCTGAGCGCTCGGTTACGATAGTAGTAAGTTGAGCCCGGCAAAATGCTGCCCGGCCACCTGGGTCTCTATCAATCGAGCATGGCCGCTTCAGTCAGTTTCAGGATTTCGCCTGTCAGTCCACTATCGTAGCAATCTGCGGAAGATCGCCCTGTACTTCCAGGGCCCCTATGTCCGAGTGACCTTCCAGAAGCAGCTTGTTTGTTTTTCTATCCCGTAGTTGAAAGCTGATGCGTGCCGTCATGGTTTCGCTTACACGCTCAATCATCGCTTTTTCGTAGGGCGCCATCAGTACCGCGCCGTGGGAACGGTGGCTTTCTATTTCCAGTCTGTATTTCTTATCTTCTACCGTCATCCATACCTGTTTGGGCGATACCTTTACTTCGCGGAGTTTCGCTCCGGTATAAGTAGCAAAGCGGATCAGCTTCCCATGAAAAAAGAGCGCCATAATGAATCCGGTGAAGCTTCCGGTGATGTATGGTATCTTTGCCGCGCTTGCAAAGAGCGATCCTTCCGTTTCAAAATGGTTGGACTGCATCCAGACATAGGCGGAAGGGAAGTTACGGCCCCAGTCCTTTTCAATGTAGCCCCGGCCTCCGGTCAGATCCACATTCTTGCCGTTAATGGACAGCGCCCCTTCCAGCTTATGATCCAGACTTACCAGGCCATGATAACACTCCATAAAGGGCGTATAGGCAAAGGGCCCCATGATGCCCGGACTGCTCAATGTCACAGGAAAGCGAACCGGATCGATATAGTTCAATTCGCCCTGTATCTGGAAATCCTTTCCCTTTAGATCCAGACTCAGTCCATGCAAACCGAATTGATTATGCGAGACGCTTGCTTTAAATATCTTCCGGGCTGCATTGAACTGCTCAAGGGGAAAGCGAATGTACTCATAACGCGCATTCATTCCGTCCAGAATCTGAATGAATGCATGCGAAGAGGCCTTTTCCGGCCCGATGAAGACGCCAGGGATGAGCGCCAGCCTGTGCTTTCGATCTTTTGATACGTGCTTGAGATACCAGCCTTCGAAATAGGCTCGACCACTCTTACCTTTTCGAAGCACATTAGTGCCCTGGAAGCTGTCGGGATGAAATAGATCGGACACATCTACTTCAAGCCTTGAAGGTAACCTTGAGTAAAGCGGGTTTTCTTTCGGCGGGGATATTCCAGGATTTACTTTCCAGGGAGTCCCGGTCCGGGAAATAGGATTACATGAGTCTGGACTTCAAACAACAGAATAGAGATCCGGGAAGCCTTGCGCGTACCGGCACTTTGAAGCTGGCCGGCGTAGAGGTGTCCACCCCCATGTTTATGCCCGTAGGAACCCAGGCGACGGTGAAGACTCTGGACTCCCAGGACCTGGAAGAGATGGGCTATGGACTGATCCTGGCCAACACCTATCATCTCTATCTCCGACCCGGGGAGATCATTCGTTCCTTTGGCGGCGTTAAGCCTTTCATGGACTGGAAAGGCGCATTACTTACCGATTCCGGCGGCTTCCAGGTGTTCAGTCTGGCCGCCATGCGTCGCTTTGTGCCCGGCGGCGTGGAATTCCAGAGTCATATCGACGGTAGCAAACATCTATTCACTCCGGAGAAGGTGCTGGATATCCAGGAGATGCTGGGCTCGGACATCATGATGGTTCTGGACGATTGTCCGCCAGGGGATGCAGAAGAAAAGCGTCTACAGGAATCCCTTGAACGCACCCATAGCTGGGCCAGGCAATCATTGGATTATCTGGAGAATGGGAAAGCACAGGGTCGGTTTGCGGGTCAGAATCTTTTCGGCATAGTCCAGGGCGGAATCCATGAGTCTCTTCGATCCGCATCCCTGGATCTGATTCAGGGGCTGCCATTCGCAGGCGTGGCCCTGGGCGGACTTTCTGTAGGGGAAAGCCGGGAAGACTTCTATAGAATACTTCATCATCTGGGACCGGCGCTGGATGATAAGCGGCCCCGTTACCTGATGGGCGTGGGCACAGTTCCGGACTTTCTGGAAGCGATCCGCTGCGGAGTAGATCTATTCGACTGCGTGTTACCCACCAGGAATGCCCGGCACGGAATTGCTTATACACGAGAGGGTAAACTTAATCTGAGAAATGCTATCCATGCGGAAAGTCAGATCCCGTTGGATGCCGAATGCCAATGCCGTGCTTGCAGTCGTTATAGTCGGGGCTACATCCGGCATCTACTCAGGGCGGGAGAAATCACAGCATTGCGTCTACTCACCCTTCATAATTTACAATTCTTCTTTGACTTCTTTGTGATGGCGCGCCAGGCTATCCAGAACGGCCAATATATGGCCTTTTACGAGGGCTGGAAAAAAATAGGATTTTGACTTTCATTTTTTATGTTGACAGCCACCTATCCTGGTTATCATCTCAGGAAAACAAAAATTAACGGGGTTTTTCAGGACAGTCAGTTATGGAAATTTCCAGAAGAGAAAGCGGCGATATAGTCATTCTGGATGTAAACGGGGAGATCGATCTCTACAATGCACCAGAGATTAAAGAGCTGATTAACAAGCTCATAGAAGAGAAAAAATACAATGTTGTAATCAATTTGGATCGCGTATCCTACATTGACTCGTCCGGAATTGGTGCGTTAATCTCCAGTCTATCCAACCTGAAGATATATCAGGGCGGACTGAAGATTACTAACGTATCCGGGTCGGTGAGGAAGGTATTCGAGCTAACCAAGCTCACCTCCTTCTTTGAAATCTACGACTCTGAGGCGGATGCCCTGGCTGCATTCAAGTCTTGATATCCCGTTCGGGAAGATGGATCCCGTGATTTAGAGATGGCCGGCTCCCCGAAAGTCGGCCATTTTCTTTAAGACGGGACCTGCAACTATCTGGAGGAACAAATGGGAAACATACGAATTTTTCTGAAACCCGCATTGCTGGGTTCAATGGCGCTCTTTGTAATGCAATGCGCCAGCACAGCTCCTGTAAAAGAGCTGAGCGATGCCCGCCAGGAGATTGCTCTGGCGGAGCAAGAAGATGCGAAGAAGCATGCTTCTGATGAACTGGATGCTGCGGTTAGCAGCCTGAAAGAAGCCCACGATCAACTGGCCGCTGGCGAGAATGATACCGCCAAAGCAACAGCCCTGGCTGCGGATGCCACAGCTACTAAAGCGCGACTGGACTCTGTAGGCCCCTTTACTGCAGACATGCAGGAAAAAGCGGAAGAGCTGATTGCAAGCGCCGATGAGGCCTATGCCGAGAAGCTGGCCACTGATGATTTCGAGTCAGCTAAACTGCTAAAAGAAAAAGGCGACGACGAGCATGCAAAAGCTAAAGATGCAAGCTCCAGCGCCGCCGATCAGGGCGACGGAATGACCGCACTGGAATCCGGAAACATTCTCGATCAATACCGATCAGCGTACTTGAACTACCAACAATCGCAGGATGCGGCCGCCAAAGCGCGCGCAACCGCTCTGGCTCAAAAAGACCAGTTGCTTTCCAGCCTGTCCGGCGCCGAATCCATCCTGGAAAAGGCTCGCTCCTACGAAGCGGAAAAAACCGCTCCGGAAGAATACGCGGCTGCTCAGGAAGAAATTCAAAACGCTCGCGATCTAATCAATGACGACAAGTTAAAAGATGGCGCCATGTCCATCGAGAAATCCGAGGAACTGGCCCGGGCAGCCCTGGAAGCCGCCCTGCCTGCCTATGCGAAGAAGCTAAAAGCAGAGGCCGACCTGGCTGTTGGCAGCGCCGACAAAGAATTCGCCTCTTTCAAACGAAAAGGCAACCAGGCGGAAGTACAGAGCATTGGCGAGTTTCTACGCGCGGCCAAAGAGGCTCTCACTGAAGCCGGAACCAATCTGGAAGAAGAGAACTATGAAGAGTCCATCGCCGAGTCAAAAGAGGCTCTGAGACTGGCCTCCGTGGTAGCGGAAAAGACCGGAACGGCCCTGGCGGAACGCTCTACAGATAACGACTCCAGCGCGCAGAGCTCTGAAGGCTGGAAGACCTACACCGTTAAGAAGCGACGTCCGGCAGATACTCTATGGAGAATCTCCGGCTTGCGCGAAAACTACGGAAACCCATTCCTGTGGAAGCGAATCTATGACGCCAATAAGGATAAGATCAAGAATCCTAACCTGATCTATCCCGGTCAGATCTTCGACATCCCTCCGAAGACAGGTCCTGTCACAAAACCTGCAAAGGATGATGGCGTAGAAGATATGGATTCTGACGACTCCAGCGATATGGATCGCGAAAACGTAGAATAGATTCAATCAGAACCCCTGCAGCGTGAGCTGCTTCAAGAGGCCCTCTATCTGGAGGGCCTTTTTTTATTGATCCGGCTCTATGCTGTCCAGTCTGGATTTCCCGTCTTTTCCACCTCTACAGTCTTTCCGCAGTGTGCGTTGAATCCTGGAGGACCCGACCCAGATCCCGGTGTGGGCGCGCGAGAAATGCGCACGTGATCGAAAAAAGGGTCTTCGAACACCTATAATGTGCCTGTTAAATGTAACTTATGAAAGTTAGAAAGCGGCTCTCCGTCATAGCTTCTGTGGCACTCCTCGCGCTCCTGGCATTCCTGGCGCTCCTACTCAATGGACCGGGCTGTGCTTCACTGGCTTCGCTGTCAGATTACCGGCACGGGAAAATGCACTATTCCGGGACGGCGCTGGACCTTGCATTCATTGGTGATGGTCCGTGGGTCATGCTGCTATGGGCCTGGCCTTTCGTTTCTTATGCCTCGTAAATCTTTCGCTGAGTTGTGCAGTGGATACGGTTTTGCTTCCTGTGCATTTTGTAATAGATCTGGCCAATCCGTGATAGTCAGACGGGCTATTTTCCGGCAAAGCTGAACTCCGATAAGCCCCTGGACGTCCTATGAATGATCTATGCTGTGTTTGTCAACAATGCGTCAATTGTGGGCCGGTCCACCGGTCGTCTGGATCTCGAATACGCTGAAGCCCGGGCCTGGGGCGCTTGCTTTCGTTTCCTCCCGTCACTTCAGGTTTGTTTCGCTGAGCTTCTGTGCTCTGATCTTTGCTGCCAATTGCTATACTCTCCGAACGGAAACGAAATTCAAACCTGGAAAAGAGCGCGTCCTGGAAGACCGCTATGACGAGCATTTCTTTCGAAACAGCTACAAGGTCCGGCATCAGCTTTCCCATGGGTTCCAGTTTGATATAGAAGCCTGGCGAATCACTCGTAAGATCAAAACTCAATTGGTGGAGAAGCGCGGCACTGCCAGCCGAGATCTGAGTCAAGACCGGGACGGCTCCTATCAGGTTCACTCTCATTTCTTTTTCTCCTGGAATCGAAGCCGAGTAGAAAGTGTAGAACAATACCTTTTACTGAATACCTTGTTCGCAATTCCTTCCCTGGGCCTGTCATTGGTAGCCATGACTCTGGATTTAGGCACTTTGCCTTTCCGGACCCTGGATTACGAATACCGCGACGTCACCGAAGAAAAGGTCTGGCAGCGCTACATTAGAAAACCCGTGCAGGTGACCGGTACCCTGGATTGCGATGGGCTGGACATTGAAATTGTGAAAAACCATGGTAAGGCGGCCATAGCGGCTCAAAGGAATGCCCCCTGGAAGTCTTTTCGCATCTGTACCTTGCCCGGGATGGACCAGGAGTATTTCTGGGATCTATCGGAAACCGATCCGCGTAGCCGACCGGAAGCGGGTTGGTTGGTGGACATCGCCCTGGACCGACAGCCGGCGATTCGTCAGGAGTTGAAGGAAACCCTCTTGCAAGGCCTGCAACATCTGGAGCGGAGCAGAACTTACGACCTGCATCCGCATAGTCGCACCAGGTTCTGTGCTATGGCAAGAGCATCGATTTACTTTCTGGAAGATGAGTCTCTGCGGAGTTCGCTGGAGTCCCGTCTGGCTGCTCTGTGCGATAAATGGCCCACAGGCAAGAAGTCCGTATATGAGTATGGCGCGCCGTTGCGCGAAATGCTCCGGGAATTGGAGACCACAACTATTTCGCAAGCTGCTCGTAGGGGCAATATTCCGGACCGCATTGTTCTCGTTCAAAGAGCTCAACTCCCGGACCCGAAATCCAATATCGCTCACGGAAGCTGCAGTTCCCTATTACAGGAATCCAGCGACTGTGGCCGAGAGTCAGAAACACCTTATCGCATCTCCGGTCACACTTCTTACCTGGAGTCCTTCAAAGCTGACTCTGGAGCCCCGGTCCATGCCAGGATGGTAAAAGAATGAAGCGCTTCGATCCAACGGTCAAAGTTCGCCGAATCCGGCAGGGATTCCTTCTGTTGCTGATTCTCCTGTGCTGCTTCGTTTTCTGTTCCGGCCCCCCGAATCGCTATGAATATAGAGGCGATTTCCCGTATCTCTTTGTAGGGCTGTCCTGTCAGCCGAGCATGTATGAGGATTCGTATGCGATTTGTCCTGAAGGGAAACCGGATAACATCGTATATAGCGGTTGGATCATCCACAGTCAGGAAAACCATGACGGTATGTGCGGAATGCTGGATCGCGCGGATTTTGGTATGCAAATGGCAATGGATACTTTTATCAATCCGGGTCTGGATCATTACACCTTCTATGATGCCGCCGAATGCGTTCTGGCCGAGAGCGAGTCTTCATTAATGTATTGTGAGCAAAAAGGCAAAGCCTGTGGCTGTCAGTATTCCTTTCGCTTCAAAAGCGGCGATATCATTGGAAGTACAGTACAACGCTGTATGGAGCAAAACCCAGGAACGTATATGTAATGGCCTTTGCTCATTTCGTAAAACCGCCGAGAACAAACGCCGTTAGATTGGACACTCCGTCAGGTTCGGCTCCCCTCTAGTCGCTCGCTTCAAAATCGTAACAATCGTTAAATTTAAAAAATCCTCTTGAATCTCCTGCCAGAATCTGTTCAAATCAAAAAGGAACAGTGCGTTGCGTCTGCCCAGGGATGCGACGTTATAAATCCCTCCGGCCGAGCGCAGGGTGGGCTAACGTTGTAAATCCAGGATGGTAAGGTCTTCTGGCGCATTTACCACGGGAAGCTAAAGGTTGTCTACACTCAGGCCAAAGCAGCTGGCAACAGCGCTATCCGTCGCTAAAGGAGTACCTCTATGAAAAAAGCATTCATTGATCTATTGGAGCGAACGGAGTTTTCCCTTCCGTATCGAGTAATCTTTGAGGACGGGTCCACATATGAAAACAATGTCAAGAACACGGTCCTGGACGGCCCCAGCAATTTTCACAGGAACACAAGGCACAGCGGACCGGTTTTCACGCTGCACTTCAAGGCCCCGGGGGCGCTAGAAGACGTATTGCGCCGAGGAAGTATGGGATTCGGCGAATCCTACATGGATGGCGACATAGACGTGCATGGGGACCTGCAAGAGTTACAGCATTTGAGTACTTACCTGGGAGTTGGCGGCCTCCAGCCCAGCCCTCTGGAAGTAATCAAATTCTTCTGGCGGCTAATCCAGACCCATCCGACACGAAAGCGCGCTCGAAAGAATATCTCGCATCATTATGACCTGGGAAACGATTTCTACAGTCTCTGGTTGGACGAGCAAATGCAGTACACCTGCGCCTATTTTCAGCATCCATCGGACAGTTTGGAGAAGGCTCAGAAGGCGAAGCTGGACCTGGTGTGCCGTAAGCTTCGGCTGCAGCCAGGCGATACGGTAGTGGAGGCCGGCTGCGGCTGGGGCGGTCTGGGGCTACACATGGCGCGGTATTACGGCGCTCGCGTTCGTTCCTTCAATATTTCGAAAGAGCAAGTGCAATATGCCCGCGCAAGAGCCCGGGAGGCCGCAATTCCCGAAAGTCAGCTTGAGTATGTCGAAGAAGATTACCGGGCCATCGGAGATGAAAAGCGCCGGTACGACAAGTTTGTATCCATCGGGATGCTGGAGCATGTAGGGCTTAAGAATTACCGTCGATTCTACGACATGATCTATCGCGCACTTCCGGACAAGGGGATGGCGCTGGTTCACAGCATTGGAAGAGTGTGGAGTCAGGCAACCGATCCCTGGCTGGAGAATTACATTTTCCCCGGAGGAAGAATCCCTTCCCATGCAGAGATGATCGGTCCGGTGGAAAAGAAAGACCGACCATTCTTTGTGGCCGATATGGAAAACCTCCGGTATCACTATGCCCTGACGCTGGACCACTGGTACCGGCGCTTCCAGAAACATGAAGACTGGATTCGAAATCAATACGGCGAGTCATTTGTGCGTATGTTCAAGTTGTACCTCAGAGGATCGGCGGCCGCCTTTCGATATGGTGGTATTACGTTGATCCAAATACTTCTTCACAAAGGCTACATCAACGACGCTCCCCTGACACGGCATCATTACCTGGGCCTGGAATCTCCCTGGTCCGGTCAGCCTCTGGCCACGGTGCGGAAATCGCGATCGAGCAAAGTGTCCGGAAACCGCGGAGAAAAGGTAAGGGCCAAAAGCAAGACAACCAGCAAGGGCAGGAGGTAGCAAAATGATTGAAACAGATGTCCTGATAGTGGGGGCAGGTCCGGGCGGGTCCAGCTGCGCTCATGAGCTGCGAAAGCACGGTATGGAGGTCATAATCCTCGACAAGGAAAGCTTTCCCCGAACCAAGCTATGCGCTGGCTGGATCACGCCGGGGGTTCTGGAAAGCCTGAAAATCCAACCGGATGATTACCCGGAAGGAATGGTCACTTTCAATGAAATATACGCTGAGTATTTCACTTTGAAAGGGAAGCGACCGCTTACGTTCCGGACCACCCAGTATTCCATCCGTCGCTACGAGTTGGATAATTGGTTACTGAAGCGTTCGGGGGCGGAGTTTCAGGTGCATCCTGCGAAAGCCATTCGAAAAGAGGGGAATCGGTATATCGTGGACGAAACGTTCAGCGCCCGCTACCTGGTCGGGGCCGGTGGAACTCACTGTCCGGTTTTTCGACACATCTTTGCCGATTTGAATCCAAGGAGCGCTTCCTACCAGGTGGGCGCCCTGGAGCAGGAGTTTCCCTATCAGTGGCAGGACGATCGCTGCATACTCTGGTTTGGCGAGCACGGTCTGCCTGGCTATTCCTGGTACGTTCCCAAACAAGGCGGCTATCTGAATGTGGGCATTGGCGGCTTTTCGGAGCATATGAAGCATTCCAGGGTTACGCTTCGACAGCACTGGGATTTGCTCACCAGAAAGCTAGAGGATCTCGGGCTCGTGAACGGACATAGCTGGAAGCCCAAAGGGCACACCTATTTTGTTCGGCAACGGGCCAGGGTGACTCAGAAGGATAACGCATTTATAGTCGGGGATGCGGCGGGATTGGCCACCTGCGACCTGGCCGAAGGAATCGGACCGGCCATCGAAAGCGGTATTCGCACGGCCCGGACTATCGTGAACGGAGGCCAGGTGGACTTATCCGATATCGGCAGGTATTCGGCGCTGGGAAGCGGCTGGAAGGCGAATCTGTTTTCGGCAGTGTTGGACCGTAAAGGCACTTTCTTTCGCGACAAGATCTATGGCCGCAACTTTCGCAAGAAGGAAGATCTCTACCTTCAGTCCTCCGGCGCTTGATCTTCGAGGAGAGGAAAGGCCCTGGTTATTCCGCCTTTCCGGCCGTTTGGCCCGATTGCAGGCGGCACAACAGGGATGTCAGGTCTTGCTCAATCACCGGCTGAAGGTCGGCCAGGGCAACGTCGTAGTCTATTTCATAGGACACCATGCCCCAGCGGGGATTGTGAAAGCCGTAGAAAATCTGGAAGGGAATCATGAGCCAGCTCAGGTACTTCACTCGATGGAAGCGGTATCGGTGGCCGCCAATTTTGTTTCCGTCCTGTAGAACGTCGATTTCGAAGAATTCCTCCGTCTCCGAAGAGTAGGGAAAAACATAAAGGGTGAGGCAGCC
This sequence comes from Spirochaetaceae bacterium, assembly GCA_002730875.1. Lineage (GTDB taxonomy): Bacteria > Spirochaetota > Leptospiria > Leptospirales > Leptonemataceae > UBA3465. The sequence continues at coordinate 67,607 of PCBI01000002.1, forward strand.
GAGAAAGGCGGAAAGCTCCGAACCCTGCGACCGGAATCTATCCGCCCCGGAATCAATTCGTTTTAGCGTAATGCGAACCGTGTTAGGGGCATCCTGCTGGCTCTCCAAATATGGATGAGTCTTGATATGTGACTGCAACATGGCCGCGATGGCATCCATGGTTTTCACTTCAATATCGGAATTGTCAAAAGTGCCTCGATGCATGATCTGGAAGTTTGGCGATTCGTCCATCTGCACATCTATCCTGGCCGGAACGCGCGAAGACAGGGAGCACTGCACCGGCGATGGCTCATGATTTCCCGGTTGCGCGGTAACGCCAATACAATGCGAGCCGAAGGCCAGGGCCATGGATAAGGACAGAGCCGGACCAATAAAGAATCGTATGTATTGACCGAGCTGGCGCCCGGGGCAAGGCTTTCGGTTTGCACTGCGATGCAATCGGGCGGTTCTGCGAAAACGATTATACTTCAAAAAATTAGATAGAATATCCATTAAATATTAATTCAATAGAGTGGCCGCCGAATTTCACGCAAAATTTTCAGGCCAGCTCGATTTTCCTTAAAGGAAGGCCCCGGGGGCCTTCTGCGGCCATTTTTCTCCATCGGGTCCGCCTCGAAATTCATTGCATCTTTTGGAAGGCCTGGATAATCTATGTCCATGTACCTGCCGAATTTCGGACAGAAGCCAGGTTCCCGCGTTTGGGGAGCGTTCTGTATCCCGCTGGTCTTATTGATTCTTGTGTTCACAGGGGGAATCTCCGCCGAGCCTCCATCCAGTTCCGGAACAGATGAGTCGGCGAATTCGCAAGAAGACCCTTCCCGCGAAGAACAACAATCATCGGAAAACGAGGACCCAAACCGGGAAGGCCCGAAATCCCAGAATCCGTCCGACTCTGGCGAAGGCTCCGATGAGGTAATTATGGTGCCGGGGGACGATCCGGAGATGAACGCCGCCATCCAGGAGGCCCGGGATACCCTTCCCGAGTTCTGGACGAAGTTTGCCAACCCGGAACCAGGCGAAGACTCTTTCATGATAAAGGTCATGATTTCCGATTCGAAGGGAATTGAACACTTCTGGTGCGGCCGCCTCAAAAAGGAAGGGGAGTCGATTCAATGCACTATCGCCAACGAGCCCCAGACCGTAGAATCGGTTGAGTTCGGGCAGTTGATTGAACCGGATCCAGCGGACATCTCCGATTGGATGTATCGCAAAAACGGATACATTTACGGGAATCGCACAATGCGGGTTCTGATAAAGCGAATGCCCAAAGAAAAAGCCGACTACTATCGGTCCATGCTGGCGGATCCCTGATTCGTCTGTCAGTCTTCCTTGCGCATCAACTCTGGATCACGGACACGGAGCGGCCATCATCCCCGGTATGAGGGATCAGTTTCAGATATAGCTTCACATATTGAGGATTCCACCGGAGCAGTCCACTCCGCCGGGATAAGGGCCCAGAAAGCACATTTTAAACCACGGATTCACTCGAGCCATTTCATTGAGAAACTCTACACTGTGTAGCTTAGCGTATTCGGCCGCCAGGCGATGATACGTGATTCCGGGGCTTCCCGGAACGACGGTGATGCCTCTGAATTGCTGTTCGCTGTCTTTGTTCATGCAACCGTGGGTGGCGCCGTGGATTCGGAGTCCCCAATCCTCGACCGGAAAGAGATAGCAGTCCCTTTGCACTGCAGGCGGGCTGACAAACTCCGGGTATAGACCGGTCTGAAGGTTTGCCGGAGCGGGTAACNAGGTAAATGCCTCCACCGGAGCCAAAAACATTGAGAACTGCGCATTTTCTACCCAGTTTGAATGCGCATAGAAGTCTTGAATCAGATGCAATGCCATTCCCATGTTTCGCATACTGCTGGTAAGTTCCACGGCATGTACCGCCTGAAACTTCAGTTCCGCCAGGCGAAAGGAGCAATCCGCCAGGCGATCGTTGTCGCAGTGCAGTGTATAGTCCTTCGCGTAGCCCCCGGAATCGCTTATTACGGAAAATTGGCGAATCATATCGCCGCAGAAAGGGTTTATGGAAATATTCCTATCGGCTGCAAAATCCTTAAGAGCCTTGCGTGTGATGGAAAAATGAGTCTCCGGACCGGCGCCAGCAAAGGCGTCCAGGCGAAGGCCCGGCAAAGTCAGGAAGCCTGCCAGCGCCAGAAGGGCGCCATACCGGGAAAACTTGTGAATAGGGACCATTGACTGCCCGACCTTTATGCCAGCGATTTCGGTAGCTTTAGAAGTACCAACCTCTATTCGCTCCCGGCAATACTCGGGTTACTTCCGCCATCGCATCCGAAAAGGGCAGCGCAACTGACCGGAATCTCAATGCAGAGAAAAAATCCCCGCATTTCAATGGACCGTCGAGCCGGCTCAGAGCATGGGCCAGATTACCTGGAAGAAGACGATCAGTATTACGGTGACGAGAATAGAAAATAGAAAGGCAAGGCCCAGGGCTTTTCCGGTGGAGGGACTACCTGTTTTCGCTCCCAGAGCTCCCGCAGCACCGGAAATCAATCCAAAGGCGCCCGCCACCAGGGCTGATTCAGAGAAATTGGTGAAGAAGCCGGTGGACAAAGCAAATCCTAGAACACCCAGCGAAGCAAACACAACAGCAATAATTCGGGGACCTTTTTCCATAATAAACCTCCCATGGACTCTCAGGGTCCCAGGATTCTAGCACAATGGAGTTTGAACTTCAAGGGATTTCCGGAATGTGTAAGACATCAATCCTTCGAAGTGGTATTCCGGGATTCGCAGGTACGATCCTGCTTCCCTGGCTCAGTGGCGATCTGCTCGCCGTTTGGAACCGGGGCAACTGCCCGGCGGTGGGGCGGCTATGAATCAGGCTGGTAAAGTAGAGCTTTGAGCTCCCATCCGGAATTGGAGCTGCTCGGAATCGCTATCCAGTGGCTGCCTGTCAAAAACCGTGCGGGTTGCGAAGTGGACGAGAGTAAGTGGGGCTGCTCCGGCCCACTCCGGCCGAGGATTAACTCAGGACAAAGGTGGCTACCAGGCTTTTTACGATTACCAGAATGCCGAATACAGCTTCCAGCACCGCGCCGATTTGTACAGGCCGGACCAGCGTAGCGAAACCCACCACTGCAACATGGACAGCCAGCACACTCATGGCAAGACCTGCCAGCAACGAAGCCGTGAGATAAGCCGGGTGGTCGAAACCGTAGAGAACAAAGAAGATGAAGGGAAGAAGCCCGCAGAATGTCATGAAGGCTCCCTGGGCTACCCAGGCCATGATGACCACCCGGGCTTCCTTTTCATCCGGGTTGCCCAGCATCGCCACGGCTCCACCGACAATCAGCTGATGAAAGAGTCCCCAACAGGCCAGCAGAATTCCGCTGCCGATTACCATGTAGTTCAGTACTGTAAGCATTTCTCTAATCGACGTACATCGGGGTTGGAAGTCCGGAACAGTGCATCCGACAATGAGTGTCGGCGCGCCGCGTGACCGGAACCGAGGTTTCCAGAAATCCGAACTCCAAGACAATCAAACGACCACCGGCTCTGTTGGGAAAGCAAAAAGCGCATCGGCGCGGCCGAAAGGGCCAAATCCGCAGTCATTCCACCAACTTGACCCCGACGCTATCGCGGCTGGCCGTTGGTGTACTGAATCAAACCGTCGATAGTTTGAAATACTTCCCGGTATTGATCCATTTCTTCTTCGGGGGCGGTGTAGTAGATGGCATGGATTCTTCGGTCCCGGAACCTGAGTTGGCCGATCTTGATATAGCGCACCGTACCTTCAATGTAGCTACCTTCAAAAGTGAAGGAGCGGGAGTCCGCATCCTTATCCCGATTAGCATACTTCCATCCGGGGTAATTCAATCGCATGGCATCATACCAGCCGCTGGCGTAGAGATCCCTGGAGCGTTGATCTCTGGGCTCCGTATCCAGACCCCGGTATTCCAGAACGGCCAGGGGCTCTGAACCCTCCCTGTACACGGCTACAAACTGAAAATATCTATCCCGACTGAGGCTTACATCCCATCGTCCCGGAATGCGAAAGGTTATTCCGTAGTCGGTGAGCGCTACCGAGCGTAGTTCGTCATTATAGTCAAAAAGGGAGCCGGACCGGCAGGAAATACCAGTCAGAGGCAACAGAAGTAGAATTGCCAGCTTCTGAAGATGTAGCCGGACCGATTGCAATCTCAGTTCTCCATCCGGGTGAGCACTTCGTAGCCATCATCGGTTACCAGCACGGTGTGTTCGAACTGAGCGGAAAGACGGCCGTCTACGGTTGTGACGGTCCAGCCATCCTCTTTGCTGAAATTCACTTTCCAGGTGCCCTGGTTTACCATGGGCTCCACGGTGAAGGTCATGCCCGGCTGCATTCGCTGACGCACCTGGTTTTGTTTGTAATGCGGCACCGGAGGGTCCTCATGGAAGTTGCGGCCAATTCCGTGTCCGGTAAGATCTCTTACTATTCCGTAGCCCCGGGGGGTCAGGAATGCGTCGATGGCTTCCCCTATGTCGCAGATGCGATTATCGGGCTTCACAGTGCGAATGCCTACCCACATAGCCTCCTCTGTATCCTGGATTAGCTTTTCCGCATCTTCCGAGATAGCTCCGACGGCGAACATACGGGATGTGTCGCCATGGAAGTCATGGTAGATCACAGTGACATCGATGTTCATTATGTCGCCATCTTTCAGGACATCCTTTGCGCTGGGAATGCCATGACATACAACATCATTTACCGAAGTGCAAATACTCTTCGGAAAACCCTTGTAATTGAGCGGCGCGCTAATGGCCCCTTTTTTGCGCGTGTAAGACTCGGCGAAGTCATTTAGCTCCAGGGTGGATACCCCTGGCTTCACGCGCAGACCTGTTTCATGGAGCACTTCGGCTGCCAGCTTGCCGGCATCGCGCATTTTCTGGATTTCTTTACTGTTCTTAATATGAATCATCACTTGCTTCGGGAAAAATTTCAGACTGTTCCTCGAAAAAAAAGATATACAGCGAGGGCCAGCTACGCTTTTTATTTAACACGAAGTCCGGTAGGCTTTCAAGTTGCATTTTTCATCCGGGCATCAGACGTCTCGCATAATTTCATTCTGCGAGCATTTTTCTGGAATGAACGACCATTCACATAGCGAAATAGACCGCAGTGATTCCTCGGATACCGCCGACCCTTTATCGGCGGGCCTTCGTCGTACTGTCCTATTACACAATCCTGACGCGCTTCCGCGTCGCCACCCCAACGCCAAACAGGCACGCATGCATTTCTCGGTTCGGTTAGCCGGCCAGGAGGTTTTCTAAAACATCAGCCCATGGGCAATACTACCCTAGATTTTCTCATCATTCTAGTTTTGATTCTTATCAACGGATTCTTTGCCGCCGCAGAGATCGCCTTAATCTCAATTCGCAAAGGCCGAGTGAAAGCCCTGATCGAAGAGGGCAACGTCAGGGCGAAGATCATTTCCCGGCTCCAGGGCGATCCGGATCGGCTATTTGCCACTGTTCAGGTGGGTGTGACACTGGTAGGGGCCATTGTCGGTGTATTTGGCGGTTCCAGTTTTAAGGAAAAGCTGGAGCCGCTAATCAATCGAATCCCTTACGAATTCGTACAGAATTTTTCGGAACAGATCTCTTTTGTAATCGTGGTGATGGCCATCACCTATTTGAGCCTGGTGGTTGGCGAACTGGTTCCCAAATCCCTGGCTCTGAACTATTCCGAGCGCGTGGCCATGCTGGTAGCATATCCGCTGCAAGCATTCAACCGTGTGGTGTACTGGTTCACTCGTTTTCTAACCTTTTCCAGTAACTTGCTTCTGCGTCCCTTTAAGGATCGAACAAGCTTCTCTGAAACGCGGCTTCTGGCGGAAGAGATCAAGCATTTGCTGGAAGAAGGGGTTAGGCACGGAACGATTGCTCACTCCGAACACGAAATCATCGAAAACGTTCTGGAAATCAACGACACAGCCGCCCGGGAAGTGATGGTTCCCCGAGTAGACATAAAGGCCATAAGCGTGGATGCGGCGGAAGACGAAGTGCGCAAAGCGGTGGATTCCCTCTATAGTCGGCTACCGGTTTTTGGCGAAGGTCTGGACAATATCATCGGAATCCTGCACATGAAAGATCTGATGCGCTGCCTGGCGCGTCAGGAAGCCTACCAGCTGTCCAGGCTGGCGCGGCCGGCCTACTTTGTTCCGGAGAGTATGAAGATTGGAAAGATTCTCCAGGAAATGCAAAAACGAAAGACCCATATGGCCATTGTTGTGGATGAATACGGCGGTACCGCCGGCCTGCTGACAATGGAGGACATTCTGGAAGAGATTGTGGGAGAGATCCAGGATGTGACGGAGATTCCCGATGAAGACGAGTTTATGCCACTTCCCGACGGAAGTTATCTGGTGAGTGGCTCCTGCGGGATTTCCGACTTCAACGAATTTATGCAGGAAGGCCTCCCGGAAGCGGACTCCTATACCAGCGTAGCGGGGTTTGTGATCGAACAGATTGGCCGATTTCCGGAGGTGGGCGAAAAAATCGTTTCCGGGAACCTTTCCTTTGAGCTGGTTAAAAGAGTACGACAGAAGATGGTGCAGTTTCGGGTTCGTAGGCTGGAGCCACTGCCGGAAGAATAAACCGGAAGGCCAGAAGGATAACGATCTCCCTTCGATTTCCTTTCCCTTTGTCCCGGCATCGCCGGGCGGGTTTCTGCTGATGACGCTGGCCAGACGTCCATGCCCGGGGGGATCCGGGTCACCGGGAAGCGGATCGCTTCCATGGTCGCCGTTTTTTCTTGTCCCCAACCTGCCTCGCCGAAATCTGGTTCGTAACTCTGAATGAAGGTGTGATCCATGTCTGAACCTCAAATCACCATTGGCCTGACAGAAGACCAGGCCATGCTACGCGACCTGGTGCGCGATGTTGTTAAGAATGAAGTAGTTCCCGTTCGTATGGAACTGGATGAGAAGAACGAGTATCCCCATAAGGTACTGGAAAAGTTCAAGGAAGCTGGTCTGTTCCAGGCCATGTATGAAGAAGAATTCGGCGGTATGGGAATGGGAATGATGGGAAACATCATCCTGGCCGAAGAAGTGGCTCGAGGATGTCTGGGCGTAGGCACAGCTTTCCTGGCTACCAAACTGGGATCCCTGCCAATTGAAGTAGGCGCTACCGACGAGCAGAAGCAAAAGTATCTGCCCAAGCTGGCCTCCGGCGAGCTCATCGCGGCCTTTGGTCTAACCGAGCCGGGCGCGGGTTCCGATGTTCCTGCCTTGAGCACTACTGCCGTTAAAAAAGGCGACAAGTTCATTCTGAACGGAACCAAGCAATGGATTTCCGGCGCCGGACAGGCGGATGTTTACACCGTATTTGCACTTACCGATAAGAACCGCGGCCCTCGTGGAATCAGCTGCTTTATCGTAGAAAAGGACACTCCGGGATTCTCCTTCGGAAAGAAGGAAGACAAGCTCGGTATTCGATGTTCTGAAACCCGTCAGCTGATCTTCGAAGACTGCGAAGTTCCTGCAGAGAACATTGTCGGCGGTCGCGAAAACAACGGCTTTTTGCATGCGCTCAAGACCTTGAACCTGTCACGACCCGCTGTGGCGGCCAGTGCCGTAGGATGCGCGCAGGGCGCTTACGAAGCCGCCATTCAGTACGCTCGCGAAAGGGAACAGTTTGGAGTAAAGATTGCCACTTTTCAGGCGATCCAGCATATGCTGGCTGAGATGGCCATGAACATTGAGGCTTCCCGCCTGCTGACCTACAAAGCCGCGCAACTGGCTCAGATGGGTCACAAGGATACGGCGAAGTTCTCGGCCATGGCAAAATGCTACGCGGCTGACACTGCCATGCGAGTGGCCACCGATGGCGTTCAGATCCACGGCGGTTACGGTTACGTTAAAGAATACCCCGCAGAGAAGTTTTTCCGGGATGCAAAGATTCTTCAGATCTATGAAGGAACCAGCCAGATCCAGAAAAACGAAATCGCAGCCGGTCTCGTAAAAGAAGCTGCCTCTCGCCGATAAATATATCGTCTGGAATCGCAATCAGGTTCCATTCGATAATCATCTTTAGGATGATCCGAAGCCCGCCGCCTGGCGGGCTTTTTTTCGTCTCTGCGATAGTCCGATGCCCGCTGTGGTCTGGCGACGCGTCGAGTGCATTTCCACAGCGTTTAAGTCTTTAATAAAGCCTTCGCTGCGCGGTGATGGCCACGCAGGGCTACGGCTGGCTACGCGTGGCAACGCACTGCGTCGAACCAGGCTCTATTTTAGCAGGCCCGGACGCTCTTTGGCTTGCTTTGCCGGCCAGTCTAAAAAGAACTCAACTCCGAATCCTGCCGCTAACTTTTATTTGTAAGTGTTAATAATTCGGCAGTTCCCTGGACGCTGGAATGGCAGGGATCGCAAGTTTAGATTGGACGAAGGCAGCCGGGTATGGCCGGATCAGCCTTGTAGTATATCGCGCCACCACCGGGAGGAGGGGAGCTTTTCGAATACTTTCAACTCCCGCTGTCCCACCGGATGGCGAATTTCAAGCCGGTAGGACCAGAGTCCCAGTCGGAAGTCCGCAAGTCCCTGGTCTGCGTATTTGGCCTCGCCTGCCAGAGGGAGGCCGCGACTGGCCAGTTGATACCGAATCTGATGAAAACGCCCCGTAAGGAGTTCTACTTCCAGAGCGGTATGCTTGCTTCCGCTCAAGTCTCCAAGAACAGAAAATAGTAATCGCGCCTCTTTCGCATCCGGATGGTCGGCTTCGCAGGCAACAGCCATTCGGGAACGTTCATCCTTTCGGTACCTGTCGCTGAGTTCGCCGCTTTTGCCCGGCAGAATAGCAAGCGTTTCATCCAGAGAGCGGTTCACAACGGCAATATACTTCTTGGTTACCCTTGATTTCTGAAAATCCTCGGATAGGCGGGCCGCCGCCTTGGAGGTCAGGGCCAGGACCATAATTCCTCCGGTGGCTCGATCCAATCGATGTACAAGACCAACAAAAACGTTCCTGGGTTTGTTCCGACTCTCCTTGATGTAGCGCTTCAATATCGATAGAACATCCGGATCGCCGGAGGCATCTTCCTGGCTCAATATTCCCGGCGGTTTAACGACAACCAGAAGATGGTTATCCTCATAGAGTATTTCCAGGCCTTCGGGTTTCCTGTGAGAGGTCCGTACCATCTTACCTGTCGATTGCAAAATCCACGCGAAACTGTCTTTCGGCCGTAACTTCAGGCCATTGCCAGGCGCGAATGCTCTGCAACACCTGATTGTCCAGGATATCATAGCCCGAGCTACTTAGCAAATCCAGCTTTGCTAGCTTCCCCTCTTGCAGTGCAATGAAAACGATAACCGTGCCCTGGATGCCCTGGCTGGCAGCCAGAGCCGGATAAGGGATAGTCTGTTTGAGCTGGCCCAGGCTCTTCGTAAGCAGGCCCGGGTTACTACCGCCGCCGTCGTTCGCATTCCGGGAAGATCCCTGTCTATTCTCCTGGGCTCTGGACTGCCGGTCGTTTCCCGTAGCGCTGGATTCAAACGAAACGGAAAACCCTTTGCTGGCATGTATCAACGGAGCGGTGGTGGAAAGCGGTTGCGAAGTAAAGAACAGGACAGCGAAGGCCAGAGCATGAAGAAACACGCTTAGAATCAAGTAGGGAAAATAGCTGTCTGAGAGTCTGAACGCTTGCACTACTTGTGTCTCACTACTCCCTGGTGGCCCATGCGGGCAGGGCGAGATCCTGTGGAGCCTCGGAGAGCCTTGGCTATAGGCCTGCCCAGGCCTGAGCAACGTGCTCTAATCCAGATAAAACGTGTATCCCAGCCTCGCGAATCGATTATGCCCGCGAATCAGATTGGCCGATTGAAAGGCCCCGATCGATCGAGTCAGTACCATAACCGCGGCCACCTGACCGCCATTTTTGGATAGATCAAAGGGCTCCTGAAACCAATCACGACCTGCGGCCCAGATCAGCAGCGAATCCACCAGGAAGTACATGATGCCTCTAAAGTACGTTTGACCGGTGGTCAGCCGGGGCGAGTCCCAGGAGGCATACATGACGCCGGCCCAGGGCGCCAGGAGGTTCAGCCCCTGGGCGTAAAAATGCGATTTCTCCGTGAGCTGAATGGCTTCCGGCTGAAACTCCGGTCGAGGAACTTCGATAAAGCCTTTGAGCTCAAGGATTCGCGTGATGCTTTTCACGTCGCCTGAATCCCCTTCAATGCGAATCATGGCGTTTCGATTTTCCAGGGATACGGTCCCGGTATAGATGCTATAGTTGAACGGAGAGAGAAAGTTGGATGACCAGGCTTTGCTGAAGCCCAGGGTTTCCTCTTCTTCTTCGTAGCCATCTTTCTGGAATTCGTCTATGATTCCCGGTAGCCTGGCTTCGGCCTGTTCCAGCTCCAACGGGGTTTCGTACACTCCAAAGGAATCCGCCATCAGGGCTGCCGGCGCCATAAGCAGCAAAAAAACCAGGATCTTCATTCCAGAAATCAGGCGCCTGGTAGTAGTATTAAAAGGGGCTTCCATGGATTGAAATTGCATAGGCTCCGCCGATCAGTGCAGCATTGTAAACGGCATGGCTCAGAATGGCTGCCAGGGCATTCCATCTGATAAATACCAGTCCAAATGCCAGTGCAGGGATTAGTAGAACAGGAGCAATGAAATAATCATGGGAAAGCAGGAAGCATGCGGCGCTAAAGAGCAGAGCAAGAAGCTGGCTACGCGGGCCGGCGCCGGAGTGCGCAAGAGACAGGGTCAGATAGCCCTGTAGGAGGAGCCGGTAGTAGGCTTCTTCCACCGTCGGGGTGACCAGGGTTATGGCCAGAATTTCCGATAACCCGGGCAAACCTGGATTGGATGAATCGGGCCAGAACCTGGAGATTAGAATCACCCACAGGCTGCATGCCAATCCCACCAGTGCCCCCATCATGAGCGCTCGCGCCCGACCGAGGCTGCCGGACACGGGCCCTGCGCTGCGGCCCTCTGATCCCCTTCCGGCGGCCGGTAGCAGAAACCTTCCCGGACGTTTCCAGTCATCACCCAGAATGGAGCAATAGAGCACGTAGAACAGCGGCAATAGCAAAAGACCGGAAACAGGGCTGCTCCAGTGCGGCGAGACTCCGATGCCGGAAAGAAAGGAATTAACCTCTTCGAATAGCAGCCGATACAGAAGGTGAGCTGTTCCGGCCATCAAAAAGGCCATGAGCGGCTTCGGATACCTACTGGACCATGAATGGAAAAACGGCATTTCTCTGTTTCCTACTGGCCTTTTCTGTGTCCACTGTTGATGCAAGAAAGCAGCCGGAGAAGCGATGGATCTCTTCCCTGGATAACGGAAATGATCAGCTTCAAGGCCTTCGACAGCAGATCCGGGACAACCTCAGATCCTCTTTTCGGGAGGAGCGATTACAGGTTCCCCTTAAGATCTATCTGTACCGCCTTAAAGCGAACGAGAACTTCTTTACCGTGGTGACCCGCACAGGCCAGGATCCGGATACCCTGGCTTCGTTGAACGGACTGGCCCATCCCAACTCCGTGGGGCCGGGGGATGTGCTTCTGGTTCCCAACGCCCGGGGAGTGTTTCGCCGAAATGGTTCCATCCAGGAAGTGGCGCAACTGCGACAATCCGCCAGCGATGGAAAGCACAGCGACTTCGATATCTTGAAGGGCTTTCGTTTCTATCCCGGAAAACGATTCGAGCCGGAAGAAAGGTTCTATTTCAGAGGTCAGGTTTTTGCCCATCCGTTGCCCGGTGCCGTGCTTTCCAGCGGCTACGGAAACCGCAAAGATCCAATAAGCAATCGTAAGTCTTTTCATGGAGGCATCGATCTGGCCGCGAAAGTAGGCACTCCCGTACTGGCCAGCGCTCCAGGAAAAGTGATCCATGCCGGTCCTGCAGGAGGCTACGGCAATCTGGTAATCCTGGAGCACAGATACGATTACACCACCTACTACGGGCATCTATCGAAGATCAATGTGAAGAAAGGGGATACGATAATCCAGGGACAAAAGATCGGCGAAGTGGGAAAAACCGGTCGCGTTACCGGTCCCCATCTTCATTTCGAAATACGCAAAGACGGCAAACATACGTCGCCCGCCAGGTTCTTTCATCCCTGAGGTTTGAAACCAGTTCTAATTCGAGTCAGTCAAAGACGGTTCAAAAGATCTGCGGTTCGTTCTACATCTTCCACCGTGTTATACACATGGGGAGCGATTCGACAGTAGCCGCCTCTGTGGGTTACAACCACGCCATTATTTCGCAGGTAGGCGCAAAGCTTTTCCGGATCCGAATAGATCAGCGAAAGGATACCGCTACGATGTTTTGATTCGAACTGCACGGGTTTAATTTCCGGATTCTCCAGCCTGGCCAGAAAGGCATCCTGCAACTTCCAGTTATGCTCCCGGACCTTTTCTATGCCCATACCCAGGTGCACGTCACGAATGCATTTTTCCAGAGCGATGGCCAGCGAAACCGGCACGGTGGAGTATTCGAATCGTCTGCCGTCGTCATAGGGTTGCCAACTATGGTTCAAGTAATCCTGCCCCTGCTTCATCAGATCGGCCCCGGCCATGGTCTGACGAATCTTCTTTCTGAACGCCGGCGAAGTGTACAGCAGGCCGGTTCCCACCGGTCCCATCATCCATTTCCAGCCCGACGCTGCGATGGCCGAAACGTTCCACTTTTCGGGATACATAGGCAAACAACCCAGGCTCTGGGCGCCGTCGATTACAAGATCAATTCCTCGATCGGCGCAAAGTTCTCCCAGCTCTTGCACATCGCAGGCGAATCCGCTGGTAAACTGAACATGGCTCAGGGCAATCATCCGCGTTTTCTCGGTGATCAATGATTCCACATCCTGGAGCGAAAAGCCCCCGGGCATGCCGTCGCGCTGGGAATCATGCATCTTGCGATCCGGTATAAGCTTCAGGACCACGCCTCGGTCTTTCTGGAGCACGTAAGGGTAATGATTGGAGGGATACTCATGAACATAGCTTACGATTTCGTCCCCCGGTTCGAAAGGGTAGCCGCCGGCGATGATAGAGAGCCCTTCGGCGGTATTCTTCATAAAGGAAAGGTTTTCGGCGGATGTTTGTAGAAGCTCCCCCGCCGCTTCGCGCAGCCCGCCGGGCACGGAACCGAAGTCCAGAAAGGCCATCTGTCCCTTTTCGGCACGGGCCCATTCAAAAGCGGAGCCGGCCTGCCAGCCCGGAGCATACATCGGTGCAATACCGGAGTTGTTCAGATAGGTCCAGTTCTTGCGGATGGGAAACTGTTCGGAGCTGTGCATGACCCCATTCTAACCGGGCAGGCAGACTAGAAAGAAAATTCAAGAAAACCAACGGTGAGACCACTGGTTCTCATGGGAGGCCGGGAGCCGCAAATACCCCGGGAGGAGGCACAAATCGGAAAAAATATGGAAGAATCCGTAATCCCAAAGGCTTAAAGTGCCTGCCTGGGAGGCAAAAATGATTGCCACGGCCATAACAACGGCGGAAATTGCCAGCAATCTCTGCCCCGGCCCTTACAGGTCTGGGTATAGAACGACTGTTCCATGGCCGATGTTAATTCTGATCCCTGGACGGGAATCAGAAAGCGACCATAGCGGTTTCTTCAGGGCTCTCTCTGAAGAATAGACGGGGGTACAAGGCGAGTGGATGACAAAAAATCATGCCAGGCGCCTTTTTTCGAATCCTGGTCGTGTCCCATGGTCGACTGAACAATTTGGAACGGACAAAGTATAAAGGAATCATTATATCCTGGACAATTCGATGAAAAAAGCAATTCTACTCATTTCACTTTTTCTAAGTGGAGCCCTTCTGGCCGTACAGCCGGAAGCGGATACCGGGCTGGAAACAGTAACCATAGACAACAAAGTAATCCAGGTTTACAACGGAGAGATCGGCCGCTGGGAAGAAACAGCCGGTCAGTCGCTGAATAGTCTGGCGCACCGGTTTGGCACCACAGTAAAAGATATCTATCGTGTAAATCGGGGCCATGTAAGCGACGACTACGTATTCGTTCCCATGAGCAAGGATTACTACGCCGAGCTTCTGCGCAGCGGATATGGGCGACGCATCCTGCAGGTAGATCCTCGCAAGTTGATCTGGCCCGTGGAGACTCCCAATCGCTCTTCGGGTTTTGGTAACCGCTTTGGCGGACACCACAACGGACTGGATTTCGCATGTCCTTCCAAGACCATCGTAGTGGCGGCCATGGACGGAACCGTGATTCGCTCGCAGTGGATGGGCGGATTTGGTAATGCAGTGGTGATTCGTCACTCGGACGGGACAGAAACCACATATGCTCACAATACGAAAGTCCTGGTGCGTATCGGTGACGATGTGAAACGCGGCCAGGCCATCGCCCTTTCCGGAAACACCGGCCGTTCCACCGGACCTCACGTCCATCTGGAAGTTAGATTCGAAAACATTCCTCTGGATCCGGAAGACTTTCTGCAATACGGCCTTGCTCGACCGGAGACCGTTGTACGCGAAAGACTGGAAGATCAGCCAGGCGAAGCGTCAGCTCTAAACCTGCAGGACAAATGACAAAGCCCGGTGCCGACCAGTGGACACCGGAAAATCGAAAGCGCATAGAATCCTTGCTTGAGGGGCCTCCGGGCCATGCGGTTTTCGATTTCGACAATACTCTAATTCACGGCGACCTCGGGGAAGCATGTATGTACTACATCGCTTTCCAGGGGCTTGTGCGCGCCGACCTGGACGAGTTCTGGCAGGAGTTATCGCATCCATCCCTTTCAGCCAGAGAGCTGGAGCGCATCCGCGCATCCTGGGACAGGAATCAGGCCTTCGAAGACTTGCAGGCTCACCTGGAGTGGGTGGATGAACTTGTAGGATTGTATGAGACCATCCTGAAGTCCGCCGGTCTGGAAGCGGCGTATCGATGGACCAAAAGTCTGTTTGCCCATCTTCCGGAAAAGGAACTCAGAAGCATAGCTACCTACGTTTTTCAGGATGAGTCTCGATTGCCCATGGACTTCGAAGAGCTACCCTCCGGAAGACGAATCCCCCGGGGCATTCGAATCATTCCCGAAATCCACGCTTTGATTCAATCCATGTTGGCCGGTGGCTGGACTGTGCGAATCATCACGGCTTCTCCGGAACCCACCATTCAATCCGTAATTCAGCACTGGAATCTGGAAGAGGCGGCTGTGCGCGGAATGCGACTGAAGAAAGAAGGCGATCTCTTACTGCCGCAAATCGAAGAGCCCATGACCTATGGCCCCGGAAAGGTCCAGGCCATCCGCGAACTGGATGAAAGGCCCATCGATTTCGCGGCCGGAGATTCCTTTACCGATCTGGATATGCTACGCGCCGCCGGAATGGCTTTGCTGGTGGACCGGGATAAGCAGGATCTCAAGGCGCTCGCCGAACAGGAAGGCTTTCTCATTCAGGCCTTTGAGGTTCAGGATTCGGAAGGCAACAAGGATTATCGTCCGGTTGGTCATTAGTGCATCGAATCACACTAACTATAGCCGGAATGCCCCTGGGACATCCCGGGGAGATGCCAATAGCCGCTCTGGAATTGGCGGCCCATTGTAGTTTTATTCTCTGCGAAAGCAAACGAGGAGCGCAAAGCCACTTCAAGCGGGCCGGTCTGGAACTACCGGATGAGCGCTTCCTGGTCTTCGACAAAAAAACGGACTCCGTGCAGTATCAGCAGTTTCTGGACGAGTTAATCAATCTCAGCCTCAAGCAGCCTGTGCATCTGCTACTGGTTTCCGATGCCGGCATGCCCATAATTGAGGATCCAGGCGCGAAGTGGGTTGAACTGGCCGAAGAAAACGGATTTCAAATACATGTGATTGGCGGCGCCACTGCCATCACATCCGCTATCGCCCGTGCCGGACTCAACGGACCTTTTACATTTGGCGGATTTCCGCCCAGGGACAAGAAAGCCCGGGCTTCCTTCTTTGCGGCTATTGCCGGTTACAAGCATACATTCGGTTTTTACGAAGCTCCCCATCGCGGGCCGGACGTTCCGGCGGAATTGCAGGCGGCCCTGCCGGCCCGATCCAGGGTCTTTGTGGCGGTGGACATGGGCGGAGAATCCGAAGCCTTTCATCGGCTAAAAGCCAGTGAACTCAAACGATTGAGGCTTCCCAAAAAGCCCGTCGTATTTCTCGTGTACTGATTTCGCGCACGGGCGCCTCCCTGGCAATAAGGCCAGAGTCCGGCAAAAACCGCTGGATTGCCTGCCGCTTTCCCTGTAGCTTGTAGAGATGATCCCCGAACGGTCCCTGCGGATGACCGAAACCACCGACGATCTGAATCTTCGGCCGGACAACCTGGAGCAATTCATTGGCCAAACCGTTCTAAAGGAGCGATTGCGAGTGTCTGTGGAAGCAGCGCTACACAGAGGGGATGTTCTGGATCATGTGTTGTTTTCCGGACCGCCCGGCCTCGGAAAAACGACTCTGGCCGCCATCATTGCCCGGGAGATGGGCAGTAGCCTCCATTCCACCAGCGCTCCGGCCATTACTCGTCCCGGGGACCTGGCGCGCATGCTTACGCTCCTGGAAAAAGGGGACGTACTGTTCATAGATGAAATCCATCGATTGAATCGTCAGTGCGAAGAGATTCTGTACCCGGCCATGGAAGATGGAGTGATCGATCTCGTTCTTGGTGAAGGAGTGGCCGTTCGCAGCGTTAAGATTCATCTGAAACCGTTTACCCTGGTAGGGGCTACGACTCGGTCCGGCATGCTTTCCGCTCCTCTCAAAAACCGGTTTGGCCTGGATCTCAAGCTGGACTTCTACAGCGCTGACGATCTTTCTACAATTCTGAAGCGCACAGCCGAAGTGCTTTCCTTGCGACTGGACGGGGATGCTACCATGGAAATCGCCCATCGAGCGCGAATGACTCCCCGGGAGGCCAATCGATTGTTGCGTAGAATTCGGGACTATGCTACTGTTGAAAAGGTTTCCTTGATTCAGGCCGATTTCGTCAGAGATTGCCTGGAAAGGATGGGTATCGACGAAAAGGGCCTGAATGAACTGGACCGAAAGATTTTGCGTCTGATGATTGATCGCTATGGCGGGGGGCCGGTAGGATTGAAGACCCTGTCGGCCCTGGTGGATGAAGAGGATCGCACCCTGGAAGAAGACCATGAGCCCTTTATGCTACGGCTGGGCCTGATAGAAAAAAGTCCGCAGGGAAGACGAGTGACGCAAGCCGCCTACGAACATTTTGGACTGGAGTATTCCTCCTCCTCTGATTTATTTTCATGATAATGGCATCCCGGAAACCTACCGGCCTGTACGGTCGACTCACTGCATCCTTTACCCGAATTACCACGAGTAGCTGGGAGGATCGAATTCTATTGTCCGGGGCTTGCGTATTCTTTCTATTTTCATCGCTGGTTTCTTTTATGATCACCGAGGAAAGGGATTCCAGAGTTCTGGACTTCCTTGAGAGACAATTGATCCGACCTACCATGAATCTATCCAATAGCCAGGTTTATCCCGTGCTACTGGAGCAGGATTATGCGGCCCCCGTTACTCGTCAGGAGACTGCGGCGCTTTCCGATGTAAATGCCGGAGGTTCCGGCGGACTCACAAAGAGCTACGGTTTTCATACACTGTCCAGTGATGACGTTCTTCAGGTCTCCTACGGAAGCGCAAATACCGGTCAGCCCAGTCCGGCTTCCGGCGGAGCGCCGGGCGGCGGGGGCCAGCCTGCCAACAACGATACCCAGGCGGCCTTTGAGGGATTTCAAAGCGGCGAAGGTCCTGGCGCTGCACCGGAGCAGGCTCGACGGCAAAATCAGAACCAGAACCAGAATACAAACCAGAATAACAACGGACAATCCAGGCAGGCCACCACGGCGCAGCAGGGTCAGTCGGACCAGGTGACCGAATCGCTGCCCATGCGAATACCGGCCAACTATCGTTTTCAGAATGATTTTTCCATGCGGTACGATCAATCGCCCAGCCTTTCCATACCTCGACGGGAACTGGAAGGCTACAAGTATTTCCGGGACTTGCTGAGGCAGGTTAGAAGTAACTTTGCTCCGCCGGGATTAAATGTGGCGTATCGCGATTCTGCGGGCACTGTGATTTCACAGCCAATCAAGCCCCAGGTAGTGCGAGTCCTTTTCTTGATCGATAAAGAAGGTACGGTGCGCGATACCCGTGTGGTTTCCAGTATGGGTCAACAGCCGGTAGATCAGGCCTGCGTCCGTTCTCTGGAGGGGCACAACTTCGGACCGCCTCCGCCGGAAATCTTCAAACACGGAAACATCTTCGGGATCAGCTTCATATTCCCGGCGGTGATGAATCGCTAAGGTAGCGGCCAGGATTGCTCTGTAGCGAACACGGACTGCCCGGCGCTGCTATTCAGTATGCCGTCCATACACTATGTACGCCGCACTAACCCTGAATAACTAACCCTGAATCTGTAGCGCCATTGCTTCATTTACAGCTCTGAAACCAATTTCCAATCGGCTACCGAGCTCATTACCCCATTGCTCCAGGAGTGAATTGGTTCTATCGGTCGCAAGCTCGGATGCTGCGTACAGCTATTTCGTGCGCTGTATCGGGCCCAAAGCCAGTTCAGGTAATCTACTCGGTTTCTGGCTCGGGCTCGGCTTCTGGCTTCGTGCCGAATTTCTCTTCTTTGATCTTTTGTTCGCGCTCTTTTCGCTTCTGTTCCAGGTTTTCGTACTTGAACATCAACCTTTCCCACTCTTCCAGACCCAGATCCTCTTTGGTAATCCCGAATTCTTTCATGATCAGTTCTCGCTGATCGTAGATTTTCAGGTTTGGATCATTGGCGCAGACTCCGTCGGTGGGAGCTTCGATTCTTTCTCCGTTTTCCTCTATCGGGGCCAGAGCCAAACCGTTGCAGTCTGCTCCGGCGATGCCGTCCGGTCGGTCGCGGTCAAATCGGGGGGCATCCCGCCGAGCTCGCTTATAATAGGAAGACATGATCCTTCCCACGGTAGGAGCCGCCAGCGAGCCACCGGCCCATTGCCCACCCATAGAGAACTTCCCCTGGTCGTAGCCAAACCAGATTGCCTGGGCAAAATCCGGATTAAAGCCTACAAGCCAGGCGTCGGACCATTGCTGTGTAGTTCCCGTTTTAGCGGCGAAGTCGCCCTGGAACAACCCGCCGTCATGCTGATAGCTTCGCAGTCCCGCCTGCGCCGTTCCCGCATTGGCCACTTCTTCCATCATATCGCGCATGATATAAGCAAGAGCGGGCTCGATTACCTGGATTTGACCCGTTTGAGTTTTGATCGCAATAATCTTGCGGATGGCAGCCTCTTTGTTGTAGAGCACATTTCCGTCGGAGTCGGTTACGTATCGAATGGCAAAAGGAATCACATCCTTGCCCTTGTTCGCAATGATAGCCAGGGCCTGCGCCATTTCCATGGGAGTTACTTCGCTTGCTCCCAGGGCCATGGCCGGATCCGGATTGAATCTGGATCGGTCCTGAATCTTCATCAGTCGCGAAGACAGATCAATTACCGGCTCGGCGCCCACGCGGAAAAAGGTCTGCACGGCGCATGTGTTCAGCGACAGCGCCAGAGCTGTTTTGGCCGGAACCACTCCGCTAAATCCTTCGGAATAGTTGCTTGGATCCCATACGCGTCCCGTACGCGAAATCAGCGCAAACGGGAGGTCGTTCAAACCTGTGCTTGTGTTAATGGCTCGCTGTTCGATGCCGGCGCCGTATACATAGATCTTGAATGAACTACCCGGTTGCCTTTTGGCCAGTATGGCGCGGTTGAACTGGTTTCGCGGAGAGAAGTCCGCGCCGCCTATCATGGCGGTAATGTAGCCCGTTGATGGATGAATGCTAATATAGGCCGCCTGAACCTGAGTATTGGTTCTATAATTCACGCTTTCAGCCCGGAACTGATCCACGGCTGCCGTCGGGTTCCAGTTAGGGGTAACATATCCAAGAAGTTGTAGCGCATCCAGATCGGCGCTGTCTTCCAGACCTTTGCGAAACAGGCTGCGGGGATCCTTCGCGGTGTAGCCGTAAACATCCTGCCGGAGAATGGGGCTGCCCACGTTAACCTTTCGCAGGGATTTTCGTATTTCTTCTTCGGCCACTTCCTGTTGGATGAGATCCAGTGTAGTGTACACGCGCAGTCCTTCGCCGTAGAGCTTTTCTTCGCCGATGGAAGGGTTGGCTTCCAGGATTTGTCGCACGTGTTCGGTGAAGTAAGGGGCTTTGTATAGCTTCTGTCCCCAGGTGGTCTGACCGGGGTATTCCACCACTACCTGTACCCAGTAATCTCTCCAGAAGTTCTTATGAATGCTTTCGATGTTGTCTCTTTCTATGATACCGTCATTGGCCATCAGGTTCAAAATCACCTTGTGTTGTTCCATGGCCTTTCGGGGATTTCTAAACGGAGAGTAGTCCACCGGGGCTTTGGGCATACGGGCCAGCACAGCCCCCTGGGGCAGAGTCAGATCCGGAACTTTCTCCTTAAAAAAGATCTGACTGGCGCAGGCCAGGCCCTGGCAACCATGACCCAGATAGATGATATTAAAATAGACTTCCAGGATCTCTTCTTTACTCAGCTCCTCTTCTAGCTGCAGAGCGAGCACCGTTTCCCGAATCTTCTGGTTGAAGGTACGATTCCGGCTGCCTTCCTCGTCCAGGATCAACTGCTTGGCCAACTGCTGGGTAAGGGTGGAACCTCCCTGTACGACCCGACCGGCCAGCAGGTTCTTCATGGCCGCTCGAAAGATACCCGGTATGTCTATTCCAAAATGATTGAAGAAGTTATCGTCTTCCGTACTTAGAAAGGCATGTACAACATGGGGCGGGATAGTATGGAACGGGATGAGTTCCTGTTTTTGACGGTAGAGTTCCGCGAATACCCGGCCTTCCCGATCGTAAAGCCGGGTAGGGGGCGTTGGTTCGTAGCCCACGAGAAACTTCAGTTGCTTCTGGCTGTGTACCTCAGATATCAGATAGCCGATGAGCAAACCGCTAAAGACCGTTCCCAGGGCCAGCATAATCGGAGCTCCGATCCGCGCTACCTCCAGGCTAATCCGCTGAAATTTCTCCCACCTGTTCATACCATCTCCTGCCCGAATACCATGGGCAATGCCCCAATATTCCGTGGCCGCTCAGACTCTGAGTGTGGCCAGAATCCTGAATGCTGGAAAGGTGCAAAGGACAAAACGAAGGCGAATCCGACCGTGCCTGGGCCAGGTTGCGGCTCCACCGATCCAGGCTGCCGGGCTTCCGAATTGGAAGAATACCAGTAGCGCCGGTGTTATCGGCTTTAGTGAAGAGACAGAATCAGACTGTGTTTTCGGAAATTCTCGGTCGCTTTCAGTAGAATTCGCGGATGAACCTTTCGTAATCGGGATCCGGAGCCACAGCGTAGGGGTGCAGTCCCATTTGCCGGGCCGTTTCGCATGTGGTCCTACCCAGACATAGTAGTCTGATCCCCTGCGGATCCTCCAGAAGCCCGGAGTCCTTCAGATTCTTGAGACAAAGCGGGCTTCCGGCCAGCAAGTAGGCGGACTCCTCGTTTTGCAGGATTTCATTGATGAGATCCCGGGGCAGAGGCATGACCTCGGTCCTGTACACTGGTATTTCCAGGATTGTACCCGGGCCACTGCGAAGGGCCTGGATCAGTTCCTTGCGTCCGTCCCGCGCTACCAGAAACAGAAATCCGGTATCCTTGTTGTTCAACGATTGTAGTTCCAATTCCAGGCCGGCTGACGTGCCGTCCTCGCTGATTAGAATATCTTCGCCCTGGTCCAGCCGCTGGATTTCGTTGGCCGTAGTTTCCCCGGTAGTGGCCCAGCGAACGTCCATGTGCTTTCCGGTCAGCCCCAGTCGTTGTTTGAGTGTATCTCCGTCGCTGAACTTGCTTCGCAGTATGTCCACAGTGGATGTACTGAAAACACAGATCACCACGCGCTTCATCGGGGCCAGGTTTTCGGACACTTCTTTCCACTGACCTGGAGAGATATCTTCCGGAACAACCCGGATGGCAGGGAAAGGCTTCACGCTTTCATTGTCTGGTAGGATTTCCGGAAGCCGCTCTTCCAGTTCTTCCATTCGCTGCTGCTTGCCAAAAATATATAGCCTGGGCGGGCTCAGAAGTTCTTCCAGAATGCGCCCGGCCAGTCTTTCGGGATCGGAGTCTTCCCGGTAGGCGTAATGGGACCGCTGCCGCCGATTGGATTGGAATTCCTCGCCCAGATAAACATGGGCCCCGTAGGCATCCAGGCCAGAAACTCGTTGCGCAAAAACTCCCAGCGGAAGATTGCATCCGCCTTCCAGTCCGGCCAGCACCGTGCGTTCGATATTGGATAGCAGGCTCACTTCGGGATCGTTTAGCTTTTTCAACGTATCTATGGTGGGCTCATCGTCCTTCCTGCACTGAAGAGCCAGAGTGCCCTGGGCGGGGGCCGGAACCATATGATACGGTTGCACAGACTCAAATACCAGTTGTTCGCTTTCCAGTTGGTCCCTGATACTGTCTTCAATCAACTCGCCGGTGGCGGACAATCGTTCAATGCCGGCGCCGGAAAGCAGGATGCCGTTTATGGCGTTTTCGCCTTCGCTGGTAACCATTTTGCGGATTCGGGTGGGCACGTTACCGCGAATGTCGCAGGTCTTCAGATAGTGGGCCCGAAACCGTAACTGGGACACCCGTCGCAATGACGAGGTAGCCACAAAGCCGTCCTCGCCTATCCAGGGAAAGGAATCCTTCACCTGATGCTTCTTTAGAAAGACCATGGTATCCAGAGGAGATATCCGTTCGGGCAGGGCGGCGATAATAAGACCTGGAACGTCCGATGTGGGGAGATCCTTATAGGAATGCACGGCCACATCCGCTTCGCCGGCGATCAATGCTTCCTCTATTTCTTTGGTGAAGAAGCCTTTAGCTTCGTTGGATGACAGGTGCAAAGGGGTTTCGATTTGATCGCCCCTGGTTTTGATTATCTTTAGCTCGGATTCCAGACCGGCCTTTTGTTTTAGCAGGCTTTGTACGGCCCGGGCCTGGGCCAGCGCCAGATGGGAACCTCGGGTGGCTATGCGAATCACAGAGCCAGACCGCCGCCTACGGTCTCGTCGGCGGTTTCGTTCAGTTCAGGAGTCTCATCTACAAAATAGTTCTTCAAGATTTGCTCCACGCCGCTACGATGAATTCGATTCATCTCTCTGTGGGACTTTATGGCCCAATCGTAGAGGATTCGTCGGTCCCGGGCATTCAGATGCGCCAGTCGTCCCTGGAGTAGACCCTGTAGACGTTTCTGGGCTTCTTTGCGAATGTCCTTCTGAAGGTCTCGAAGTATGGGACCGGAAAGGGAGTGAATAAGCTCGGACTCCAGGCGAAAAAGAATCTCTTCCACCGCCGATTCGGCCCGGGAGGCCGCTTCTTCGCGCTGCTTCTTGTTCGCCTCAAGCCTTTGTCGAATTCTATCAAGACTGATTAGCTCTATGCCGGATACGCTTGCCAGTTCCGGAGACACATCCGACGGCAAAGCCAGATCCACCAACACCAGCTGCCCATCCCGATCCATTCGGCTAACCAGTTGTGCGTCAATGATGGGTTTTTCGCTGGAGGTGGCGCTTACAATGGCCCTGAGTTTGCCGACGCTTTCCGGTGCCTGCAGAAAATCCTGAAGCGACAGCGTCCGTGCCCCTACATTCTGGGCGGGGCCTTCAATTTTTTCAAGAGTGCGATTGATCCAGACCAGATTGCGGCCGCCCCATTTGGAAAGATACTCGGCCGTATGCCGGCTCATGGGCCCGGAGCCAATGATTGCAATGGCGGAGTCCGAGCTATCCAGACCGCCCAGGGAGTCTTCCAGAAAGCGCACCGCCAGCGACGATACTGAAAGCGGAAGATTGGCCGGAATAAAGCTTCGAATATAACGGGAATGGCGAAAAACTCCCTGCAATACGGTGCGAAGGCGGTAGTCCAGATGACCGCCACGAATGGCCGCCGCTTTCGCTTCTTTCATCTGGTGACGAATATCTGTTTCGCCCAGTACCATGGACTCCAGGCCCGCAGAGAGTCGGAGCAGATGCCTGGCCACCGGACGTCCGGTTTTGAAGACCGGCGCAGGTCCTTGAACCGGCGGCAAAGATTCCAGTAACGCTTCGTAAAAGGAAGTATGCTCGGAGGGATTCTCAATCGTATAGATGATTTCTACGCGATTGCAGGTAGAGAGCAATAGGAAGCCAGAAACAGAAAATCCGCTCTGCTGAATGCGGGTTTCTAGATGTTCCAGGGTCAGTCCTTTCCAGGAAAGTAGATGGCTCAGGTCTTCTCCCTGCTCATGGCTCAAAATGATGGCACCCAGGTGTCTCATACGAAAATAATTCCTTCTAATTCCATCTGCACAATAATTCTGCGCTATTGCCTGAAGTCACTCTGCCCGGGGCACAGCGAATCCAGAATACTGTATCATGCTGCGATTCAAAGTTGTCAGAGAAATGTCAGGGCCGGCGGATACCAGTATTAAATGAGATTCAGTCTCAGGGAGTGGGGCTCATCCATGATTTCCCTTGCCTCCCAGGCTAAACGTCCAAGGCTGTCCCTATCTTCCGGGTGGAAAGAGGTGCAAATCCTCTGCTGTCGCGCAACTGTGATTGGGTTTTCCCATTAGCCAGATCTTCCCCGCCGTAAGAGCCGCGCGTTTCGGTTCGGCAATGCCATTGGGCAGGGGCCTTCGGAAAGAATAGGAGTGCCATGCCTGCTTATTTCTACGAAATCTTCCATTATTGGGCTCGCTGCTGCAATATTCGGTTTCGCACCCATAGCAATGCTCCTCGGATTGCAGTGCGGCTCCGGAGGGTTATTTCCGTTTTTCCAGGCCCTTCTTCAGTGGATCGATTCCGCCGGCTTCGAGCCCATCCCGGGCCCGTGGCCACCCGCATATTCCTGTGCAGTATTCCGGCAAGACTGGCTTTCGGTCTGGTAGCCGCTTTCGGAACTCTACAGGCAGAAGAAGCAAGCCAGCAGGCCGATACAGAAACCATAAAGGTCATTGCGCCGTCTCGTTCCATGGACCGAGACGATACCGAAGGAGGAACATCCACCCGGATTTCCCTGGATGACCTGGAAAACAGAAACCGAAACCTGAGCGAGATTCTGGAGCGGGAAGCTTCGGTGCGGGTAGAACGATCCGGAGGCGACGGCGCCTATAGTTCGCTTTCCATCCGCGGTTCCAATGCGAATCAGGTGAACGTATACATCAACGGAATTCCTTTGAACAACGCAGTCACTGGCGAAGTCAACCTGTCCGATCTAGACAGCAGTTTTCTACAGTCCATGGAAATCCACCGGGGAACGGCCATGATGCTTTCCAATCCTACGGTGGGCGGCGCAGTCAACCTTAAGACATGGGGTCGTAGCTGCCAGGATAGCGCATACATTCGCGGAGGCTCCTTTCGCACTTTCGGCGCCGGGGTTTTTATTTCAGATACAGGTAATTTTGATTCCGGAAGCGCTTGCGATTCGTCAGAGCCTGAACCAGATTCGCAAGAAGATGAGAACGATTCCTACTGGGATCCGCAATACCGGACCACCGCGCCGGACAGTCCGCTGAAGCCCGGAGATTACTGGTACTCCCTGGGCGCTGGCGGCGAGATTTCCGATCAGAATTATTTGTTTAGAAACGAAAATGGCACGCCGGTAATCAATACTTTCGATGACTTCGACGACCGGCGGAAGAATGCGCAGTACAGAAAAGCGTCATCCACCGCCACCGCCGGTCTTTTTGCGCTCAAGACTCGATGGGAAATACTAAACGACTTTTTTTACAGAGAGCATGGCATACCGGGGCCGGGAAGCAACCAGACGGAAAAGACCAAGCGAAAGCATCTGCGAAACACTACGGGCCTCAGTACCGATACACGGGCCGCCGGTTGGGACAGGCTCAGGTTCAAATCCAGACTCTACTATACGGAAGTTAGAGAGCACTTCTTTGATCCGCGGCAGGAGTTCAGTTTTCAATTTCCTGGAAGCAAAAGCAGACTGCAACAGCTGGGACTACATTTGATGCCGGAAATCCATGTGCCGGAGTACTTCCAGACCTTCAAATTCTTGCTGGGAAATCAAAGGGAAGTCTACCACGAAGATGAAAGGAATGCTCTGGATAAGAAAGTGGACAAGGTTCCAACAAAGTTTAGAAACCAGTCCAGCCTCCATCTCGTAGACGAGATCTCCCTTTTCAAGGATCGCCTGCAAATCCATCCATTCTTGCGCTACGAAAGGTACGTAGATCGATTCAACGAGCCGGCCACCGTGCAGGATCCTCTGAAAGAAAACAAAGTGGTGCGCGAGTTTCTCGACCCGGGCATTCGCATCAAGGGGCTGGCGTATTCCAGCGATTCCTGGCAGGTGTACCTTCGGGCCGGGGCCTATCGATCCAGGCGGGTTCCTCTATTTGTGGAGTTGTTTGGCCAATCCGGCACTATCGTATCCAACGCCGATCTAAAGGAAGAGGATGCGGAGACTTTTGAAGCTGGATTGGACCTTCGCTATTCCGGACCGGTGCAGTTGGATTTTTCTACCACAGCCTACCAGCGAAACATACGGGATATGATACTCTTTGTGCCCAACTCCAGGTTTACTCTCCGGGCCGAGAATGTGGATGCAGCCAGCATAAAGGGATTAGAAAACAGCGCGAATCTCCGCTGGAAATGGTTGGACGTCTTTGTTCGCTACACCTACCAGGAAGCAATCAACGAAGGTAAGCAGGACTTTGCCCGGGGCAACTATTTGCCGTTGCGTCCGCTTCATGATTTCGCGGGCGGAGCCGCCATTCGTTTTCAGCCGGTGCGGACAGGCTTTGAATCGCGCTATACCGGGGCCGCTTTCCAGGATCGCTCAAACGATTTCTTTTTCTATCAGGAGCCGCGCTGGGTTCACAATCTGTTTCTGGAATACCTGATCATAGATGAAGCAAAGCACAGCCTGAGCTTTCGTCTGGACGTGCAAAACATTTTGAACGATCGCACCGAGGACCTGGTGGGCTATCCGCTACCCGGAAGGAGTGTATATGGAAGTCTTGAATATAGATTCTAGGCAAGGCAAGGAGATGGGAACTGGTGCGCGAATTAGGCCTGGCGATCTTCGAGGACGGATGCAGTCTCCGGCGCGAATTAGACCTGGCGATCTTCGAGGACGGATGCAGTCTCCGGCGCGAATTAGACCTGGCGATCTTCGAGGACGGATGCAGTCTCCGGCGCATATTCGTAGACCTGACGATCTTCGAGAAAGGAGGCGCCGGTTAAGCGCACAATCCGGTGGGATTTTTCGGTCTCTGTTGTTTCTGGCATTGTCCTGCTTTCTGACGGGCTGCCAGGACATTGCCAGGCCGGACATTACTTCGCTTCTTTTTAGCTCTGTTAGCGGCGGAGACAAGATCGGCATCGTTTCTTCGGATCTTTCCAGCACCGGTCGTTTTTCAGTAATGAGTCTTGACGGTTTTCAAACGAGCTTCTACGTAAATGTGCACAGCGATGCCATCGCTCGCAACTATCGCAGCCGCGTATTTGTAGTGAATCGTCTGGGGCGGGATAACGTTCAGGTGCTCAATCCGCTGGCCGGTTATTTCACAGAAGCCGAAGTAAGCATGGGATCGGGCAGCAATCCCCACGACATAGCTTTTAGCGGCGGTCGGGCTTTCGTAACTCGATACCAGAGCACCGATGTTCGGGTTTTTACGGATACTCTGGTTCCCCTGGGCGGTGTGGATCTCGGTTATCTGGCAGAAACTACCTCTGCCGGGGGGGCGCCGGATGGATTGCCCGAGCTTTCGTCGGTATATGCCTACAATGGCAGGGTGTATGTCACTGTGCAAAGGCTGGATCGGAATCATCCGCTGCTAGCATATGCGCCATCCGATGCATCCTATCTGGTGGAGATCGATGCGGCCAGTCTGACTGTTACCGGCGTTTTTACCTTTCAATCTACGAATCCTTTCGGAAAGCTCAAGCTGGTGAACTTCCAGGGAGTGGATCACCTGGTCATTTCTACGCCGGCTCGACTGGGCTTCAACTTTGCTATCGATGGCGGTGTGGAGGCCTTTAATCTACAGACTCGAAGCTTTCGCAGCGGATTTCTGTATTCGGAAGCCACCGCCGGCGGCGATATCCTGGACGTAGTAATCAAGAACGATACTACCGGATATGCTGTGGTGGAATACGCAGATTTCAGTATATCATTGCAGAGATTTAATCCACTCACCGGGGCCTTCATAGGGCAATTAGCCTATTATCCGGCCAGCTTTGGATTTTTTTCCGGTCTGGAACTGAGTCCCGATGGCAGGCTTTATGCTGGCGATGTAGGATTCACAACCCCGGGGGTTCGGATCTTCGATACCAATGCCGGGGATCTTCAGATCGGACTGGTGCCCATTCAGGGAGGCCTGAGACCCATTGATTTGCTCTATATTGAGCCACTTTAAGGCATCATCGTTATTCGGCGCTCGGGCAGGCCACTGCTACAGCGGGCATGGCTTGCCTGGAATAGCGGTCCATCCGATACTCATATAGACAGGCTTATGCTGTAGACAGACTCTGGTCTTTCTTCTAGCTGGTAGAATCGATGGCAAAACAGAATTCCCAAAATCGTTCGTTGCAGATAGTAAATCGGATCCGCATCGCCATGGGGCTGGTATACATTGGTATGGTGGCTACCCTGGCGCCCACATTTACGGATCGCATGTTAATGGTTCAGGCTGTAGCCATTGGCGTTTATTTAATTACGGTGCTGGTATTCTGGATTCTGTTTGCCAGGGGAAAATTGACCATAAAGAACGCACGCTTCTTCATTTTCCTGGATGTATTGATGCTATTCGCATCGTTTCTGGGCGATGTGGTGATGGATGAAATCGCGGCAGCCTTGATTCTTCGTTCCGGCGTGGCGCTGGGGCTCTTTATCGTTCCCATAACCTATAGTTCCTTTTTGAACTCGAAGAATCTAACTCTGACCATCTCCTTGCTTGCCACCGGGCTGTACGGTAGCCTCATCTATTTTGGCACATTCTCCGGACTGGAAATCATGCTCATCGATGAGCCTGGCTCCACCGAGATCCAGATTGTAAATCATATCATGCAGTCCGCGGTCATCCTGGCCGTAGGATTCATTTCCTATCTGGTGATGGGAGTGATTGAAGAACTTCTGGAACGAGTGAATCGTACCATGAAAGACATCCGGGAGTCCAATCGCTTCAAGGAAAATAACCGAAAGCAAATCGCAAACAGCACCGAAGGCCTGCAATATACTCTTATGGAGTTTCGCAGCTACCTGGATCAAAGCGCCGACATGATGCAGGACCAGTCTTCGGCGGTGGAGGAAATCAGCGCCGTCACCGAGGAGCTCTCAGCCAGCGCGGGCCGAACGCTTAAGTCCGCCGAAGAGCAGGAAAAGAACATCAATCGTTTAAACGAAGAAAGCGAAAAGCTAAAGGAGATGATTTCCCGGATTTTGCAGTCCAGCAATGAACTGGAGCGGCTTAGCTCCGAAGTGCGCGACCTTAGCTGGGAAGTCACAGCTTCGGTAACGCGAAACAATGAAGTGTTTCAGGGTATCCAGGAGTCGTTTCAGAAGCTTTCGGAATTCAATAGCGTTATCGTAGAAATCTCGGATAAGACCAACCTTCTGGCTCTTAATGCGGCCATTGAAGCGGCGAGGGCCGGCGAACATGGAAGAGGCTTTGCCGTGGTGGCATCCGAAGTTAGCAAACTGGCTGACTTTAGCGCCGAGAACGCCAAGAACATCCAGAGCATCCTGGAAAGTAGCCGGGGTGTAATCGACGAAGGACGCAAAGCCTCCGGCGATGCGGACGAACAGGCTCGCAACCAGGATCAGCGATTAAACTCCATGGCAGAAAAGATTCAGTTTCTGGATCAACAGTACAAACAGCAGGAAAGGATGAATCAGCACTTCCTTTCCGACCTCCGCAAACTCAAGGATCTCTCAACCGAGATTGCTAACTCCGCCAGAGAGCAGTCTTCGGCTCACGAAGAGGTCATTGGAAACCTTTCCGGACTGGAAAAGAACTCCATGGAAATGACCACTCGTGGCCAGAGTATGTCCGAGCAATTGCAGGAGATTGAACGCCATATTCAGAAACTCCGTAAGCTCAGCGTGGATGAGCAGTAAGGCCGGTCTGTTTACCTGGAATTATGGGCCTGCATCCCACTGTGCTCGCCGGTATTTGCGCTACACGTACTCATCTTTTTCTTTTTTGATAATGATTCGGCCTTCTTCGTCCATGCGGCGGGCTACGGTAAGGATATAGGTTCTGGCCTCATTGATTTCGCGTACGGAAATGGGTCCTCGATTATCGAT
This sequence comes from Spirochaetaceae bacterium, assembly GCA_002730875.1. Classification (GTDB taxonomy): domain Bacteria; phylum Spirochaetota; class Leptospiria; order Leptospirales; family Leptonemataceae; genus UBA3465. The sequence goes on from PCBI01000002.1 coordinate 97,893, forward strand.
TTCATCCATTACATCGGCAGCCCGGTTCTGGGAAAGCGCGTTGAAGAACTGGCGTCGCATCTCATCGCCGGCGCCCCGAAGGGCTGCCGCCAGCATCAAATCATCGTCGATGCGAGAAAGCAGTAGTCGCATCTCTTTCGGATGAAGATTAAGTAGTTCTTCAAATGTGTACAATCGTTCTCGAACGTTCTGCATAAGGTCCGGATCCTTGTCGTGCAGATCCGTAAGGAGGGTTTCTTCCAGTCCCCGATCCATATGGTTCAGGATGCCGGCCAGGGTTTCGGCGCCGCCGGTAACGGCGTAAAACTCCTCTTTCCTTTTTTCGAATTTCTCGCGTAGCACTTTGCCTACACGGGTAATGGCATCCGGATGGATGCGGGTAGTCTGGGCGATGCGCAGGGCTACATCCAATCGAAAATCGTCTTCCAGATTCTTAAATACGCTGGCGGCCACTTGCGGCTTGATCTGACTTAGCGTCACCGCTGCGATTTGCGGATGCTCCTGTTGCAGAACGCTGGCCAGAAGCGGCGCTTCGATTTGTTCCAAAAACTCGAAGTCTTTTCTCGCATCTCGTTCTTCCAGCTTGTCCAGGAATTCTCGAGCCCGGTCTTCTCCCAGACTTCGGTGCAGTATTTCTTTTAGACTTTCCCGCCCGGACAGGGCAGGTTCTTCCAGCTCCTGGTGAAAGCTTTCCAGGATATGTCTGCGTTCCTCGGATGTGAGCGCGGGAATTCGGGTAATCTCCAGAGCAATGCGCTGGACTTCATCTTCGGAAAGTTCTCGCAGAACATCGGCGGCCTGATCCGGGCCCAGCGCCAGAATCAATCGAGCTGCCTTCCGGATACCGGCTTCTTTACTTCCGGTGGGGGGACCCGAATTCTCCGGAGGTTCCGGTTTTCTTTTCCGTGCGGCGGAGGCGGCCGGTCCTGCGGACGCATTGACGCTATCGTCTCCCACGGTAAAATCTATCGAAGAACCGGCAGGAGCCTTCTTTTTGGCCGACTTCTTTCGGTGCATTTCCGGAATCCCGCCACCGGCACCGCTACTGGAAAAAAAGCTCACACAAGCAGCAATGCGACATAATCTGTAAAATTCAATCGATTTTTGCGGAAAGCTTGCGCTTCCAGCGGGGCTTCATGCTCTGTGTTTGGGTCGGTGTTACGGGTATCGGGTGCGCCTGAATGGGTTTCTTCCGTCCCCGGGGGATTCGTAATCGGATCGCCGGGAATTCAGGCCCCGCATCTTGCCGATTTTCGGCAGATCGAATCGTATGGATCAGGATAGCAACGTCATAGAAGAGGAACTGGACCCCAGGCAGCAGGCGGAAAGCCGGCTCTCCGGGTTGATGGCGCGGGCCCAAACTGGCGATTCCGCAGCATACCGGGAGTTTCTGGAAACCGCGCTGCCGGTGGTTCGGCGCTTTATCGGTAATAAGATCCGGGATGCCGACTGGGCCGAAGATATTGCCCAGGAGGTTCTGGTCTCCATCCATCGTGCCCGGGCCAGTTATGATCCGGAGCGTCCCATTTTTCCCTGGATACATGCCATTGCGCACCGTCGCTTTGTAGATCATATGCGTAAATGGTCCCGAATTTCAGAAAAGGAAGTTCAGGGTGAAACTCTGCTGGATCTGCAGGCGAAAGAAGATAAGGAGCATCCCTATCTGCTGCAGGAAGTGCTGGAAAAGGCCATCGAAAAACTGGGCCCCAAACAGAAGCAGGCTGTACGACTTCTGAAGTATGATGGACTCTCGGTGCGAGAAGCCGCCGCCAGGATGGATATGACCGAAACCGCGGTGAAGGTCACCGCCCACCGAGCCTACAAAGCGCTACGAAAGATTCTGGAGCAACAAGAGGACTATGAAAACCAATGAACTCATAGAAACCCTTTCCTCGGACTGCACACCGGTGGAACCGGTGCGGATTACGGGTAAGCAATTCTTTTTTGCCCTGTTTTTGAGCTTACTCTGGATGCTTCTTGGAGTAGGGATACTTGCCATCTTTTTTCCGTCATTGCGACAGACCTGGCTGAAAGGGGCCGGTATTTTTGCGCTCCTGGAATGGGCGCTTTTCCTTTTTCTGGGGTTATGGGCTTTCTTTTTGGCCCGGGGAACCATCTTTCCTGGAGAGGATCGTCCGGTGATGCGCCGGGTTCTTTTTGGTCTGGTGGTAATCGCCATAGCGGCGCTATCCGGCATTTCTTACTGGCAATGGTCCCAGGGCGTTCATGATCCGCATGCAACTTCCATGGGCTGCACCGGCTTGATGGGCGTTTTTGCCCTGGCGCCGGCCGCACTGTTGTATCGTTTTTTGCGAAAGAGCGTGTGTCTTTCCTTTAAGGCCAGTCTATCGGTGACGTTTTTGGCGGCCGCATTTCTGGCCGGCTCCGGTGTGGCCTTTGTATGTCCGGATGACCATGCCATCCATGTTCTTATCAGCCATCTGTTGCCCGTGGCTGTGGGGATGATTCTGGCAGCCTTCGTAGGCAGCATTCTGGACAAGAGAAACCGCAGGGAATTCGAGCAGTACTTCGACCGTGTCACTCACTCGGAGTAACCAGGCCGGACTGACAGGCTGGAGTTCTTGACTAAACCGTCATTCTATGTCAGACTTCGCCTGAGCCGCAAACCCCTGGACGTAACGCGGAACTAGCGAGAAAGCCTATTCGGCACAGGCTCGGTTTCTTCTTATGCCATTGTGCCGGGAAGGCCGGTTTAGAAAACAGCCCGTTGGAGTCGGGGATCGTGGCAGGAAGGCAGGAACAGAAAACGGCGCTGTGAATTTGAGGATTGAATGAAAAGCAACATATTCAAGGAATTACTGGAATCGACGGACGACATGCTCTCGCAACTGGAGGACCTGATTTCATCCCTGGATCAGGAATCCTATAGAAAGCCTCTGGCAATTCTGAACGGGGCTTCGCTGGGCGAGCACGTGCGACACAGTCTTGAATTTTTCTTTGCCTATCTCAAGGCCACGCGTCTGGGGACTGTATGCTACGATCGCAGGGATCGCGATGAAAGAATCCAGACCGATCCTGCATTTGCCCTGGATACCGTGCTTTCTATTCGTGAGGATTTGAAGACCATCGCACCGGAACGGGCCGCTGAATCCGTAAACGTTGACGTGGACTGGCTGGATTCGGATGACTCTATACCTTCGACCTTGAGTCGTGAGCTCCATTACGTTCAAGACCATTTGCTGCATCATAGTGCGCTTATCAAAGTAGGTTTGCTGCACGGGCTGGAAAATCCCACAGCGCCTCAGATAAGGGACATGGAGAAGTTTGGAGTGGCCCCTTCTACGCTGGCCTACCAGGCCGGCAGTAGCAACTAATGCTCGACGCTTTGTCCGGGCTCATCGAGCAGGCCCGGAATCCCTATCTGCAGGCCTTGCTTCTGGGTCTGGCCACTTTTGTTGCCGAGGATCCGGCGATCCTGCTGGCTTCCAGTCTTTCGGCCGCCGGACTGGTCTCCACTCCCCATGCATTTACGGGCATACTTCTCGGAATTGCCGTGGGGGATTTGCTGCTCTACCTCGCCGGTCGGGGCGGCTACAAGCTTCTACCAAACAAAGCTAAGAATCACCCCTACCTTAGGCGGATGCAGTCCTTTGTTCAGCAGTACGGTCTTTTTGCGGTTCTTCTAAGTCGATTTGTGCCCGGGATGCGATTGCCCGTATTTACCGCGGCCGGTCTGGCGCGAATGGACGGTCGCATATTCGGACTGGCGGTGCTTGTTGCCAGCGCCGGATGGACCAGCCTTGTTTTCTTTCTTTCCCTGGGACCCCTTCGTTTCATCCTGGATCGTATGGACTCTGTCTATGGAATCATTCTGGCAATAGTGTTCATCCTGCTTCTTGCATTTTTGTACCGATTTATCAGCAAACGAGTGCGAACCACAGTAGAACGTCTGGAAGACAAATCTTCCGGTGTGAAAACCCTGGCCTGCGGTCCGGTGGAGGCCTCTCGCTTACAGGGGCTGCCGGCAAGTTCTGCATTCGAGTTCTGGCATCCCGGAATTTTCTATATACCGATCATTTTTCACTACGCTTATTTATCCGCCCGTTACAGGTCTATTGGACTACCGGTGCTGGGTAATCCTGGAATTCGTATGGGTGGACTCATCGGCGAATCCAAGCAGGAGATCTATAATTCGGCGGGCAAATATGCGCGGAAAAGCCTGCTTAAGTCATTTTCCTTTTCCATTCGCCGAACCAGGTCTCAGCATTTTCTGCTAAGCAGCGGCGGTATTGTACGCGAAGTAGGGTTGCATACCCTGGCCGATGCGGCTCTGGAGCTACTGTCGCGGAACGGCATGGCTCTTCCGGTGGTTTGCAAGCCGGATCGTGGTCAGCGGGGGGATGGCGTTTTCTTTATTCAGGACCGACGACAATTGGAGGCCCGGCTACAATCCATTGCTGTAGCTTTGAAATCCGGCGCCGAAGTATTGTATCTGTTTCAGAAACTATCCGATCATGCCTGCGAAGCCGGCGTGTTCTATGTTCGTCATCCGGACGGTTCGGCGCGAATTACTTCGATCACGCTCAAGGCCTTTCCTGTGGTGCAGGGGGACGGTATTCGTAGCCTGGAGCAACTGATTGACTCGGTGCCGGTTTTGGCCAGTCGTGAGAAAATCTATGCGCGACGTCTGGATCTGAGCTCGGTGCCCGCCGCCGGCGAATACGTCTATCTTGTGAAATCCGGCAACCACAAACAGGGGTGCATTTTTCTCGACGGAACTCGATTGCGCACTCGTCAGCTGCAAGAAGCCGTGGACCATATTTGCCGCGATCTGCCAGACTTTTATTTTGGCCGTCTGGACGTTCGGTTTCCGGATATAGAACACTTCCGGCAGGGGCGCAACCTGCAATTTGTAGAAATCAACGGAGCCGGAGCCGAGGCCACTCATATCTGGGATCCGGGGGCCCGGCTCATATCATCCTATCGAAGTCTTTTTTATCACTGGAACCTGCTATTCGCCATAGCTAACTTTAATCGAAGCGCGGAGCTTAAACCGCCGGCAGGATGGAAACTGCTTCAGGAGCTGCGTTCCTATCTTCGGCTGGCCGACGACTACGGCGTTTCGGATTGATATGGCCCATCTACTACTCTTTGATTTAATGGATACGGTAGTCATTGATCCCTTCTTCCCGGCTATACGAAGCTTGCTGGACGAAGAAGGAATCAAACAATGGGCATCGCTGCGCCGCCCCGGTATTTTTGAGGCCTTCGAAAAAGGCGAAATCTCCGAGAGTCAGTACTTCCGCGATTTCTATCGGGATGGTGATCTTCCGGATCATATGCCTTCGGTGGCCAAAATCAAAAAGCGTATGTTTGGCTCCGTGCGATTCCGACCCGGCATGAAGGAGCTACTGGACGATCTACTGCAAAGGCACGATCTGATTCTGGCTATAGCCTCCAATTACTCGGCCTGGTATCATGAGGTTTTCAGGCGCCGGCCCGAGCTGAACCGGTTTTCCTATCTTTTCTTTTCCTGCGAAATGGGCGTGCGGAAGCCCGATGCGGATTTCTTCGATATCATTGAGCGTTCCGTGCTCGATTCACTGAGCCCGGATGTAACGCTGGATTCCATCTGGTTCTTTGACGATCGTCCGGCCAACCTGGAGCCGGCCCGCGAAAGGGGCTGGCGGGCCCATTTAGTGGGGATTCGAAGTTCCGATCCCCGGGATTCTGCCGCCATCCAGGATGAAGTCGTCCAGCCGCTCAGGCAAGCCGGCATTATTTAGCCGGACCATACCCGCGAATGACCGGCAGGGAGTTTGCCGCCTCATCGCCCTGTTTTTGCGGCGCCGGTGACGGCCGTTTCTTTCCAGCTGCCAGTTACCAGCAACAGCTACCACGCCCTGGATTCTTTCAGGAATCTCTCATGGGCTACGGGCCGGGATTATGTCACATTTCATCCAGGGGCAAAAAAAAACCCCCGGGGGGGAATCCGGGGGCAGGAAGAGTGTTCATGCGAAAAGCGATTGGCGCGTTAGCGCTGCACGCTGGAATCAATGTAACGACTGCTCTGCTGCGGTCAAATCCAATTTTATTGCACTGCACAAAAAAATCAGGAGGATCCGTTCATTCCGGCTCTTTTTTCCCGGAGTACTCTAATATATACTTCCGCCTCCGGTGCGCTCAGAGCCTGCTTTTTTTCGATGAGCTGCCTGGCCCACCTGCGCTCGGCGCTTTCGCAGACATCCTGAATGGTTCTGCCGGACAGCCCATAGGACTCCTTTCCCAGGGTCAGGAGGGCCTCAGAGGGCAAATGAGCGGCATAGGACCGAAATATAGACGATCGCTCTTGTTCGTCAGGTAGCGGAAATTTTAGAATCTGGTCAAACCGACTGAGCAGCGCATGGTCCAGGTCCTCGGCCCGGTTTGTGGCCCCCACGGTGAGCAACCCGCCGGTGCGGTCCAGGCCATCTATTTTGCGCAGCAAAACAGACAGTACTCGTCGGGTGGCTTCGAACAATCCGCTTTCCCGGGAAGTGGCCAGCGCATCGATTTCATCCAGAAACAGTATGCCCCTTTCGAAGAGGGCGGCGGTGTCAAAGATCATGGCCAGGTTCTGAGCGCTTTGTCCGTAGAACTTGGAGAGGATGTTTTCTACTGGAACGTAAATGAGAGGTAAACCAGCGGCGCCGGCGGCCAGACGGGCCATGGTGGTCTTGCCAACCCCTGGCGGCCCTTCAAAGAGAATGGCGCCGGGGAGGTTGGCCGCTCCTTCGCCCCGGGTTAATCGGGCCACTCCTTCAAATACGGACATATGCCGGGCGGGTAGTAGCAGGCATTCTTCTACTTCCTGTTTGATTGCGCTGTAGCCGGCAATAGGTCCCCAGGGATCCGATTCCCCGGAAGCCGAAGACTCGGGCGCAAAGACGGTAACGCCGAGTTGTTCGAGTTTCTTCGTGGGATCCAGCTGCTGATTGGCCGGATGAAATAACTGAAAAAGCTCAATACAGATCTGTAGCTCCGATTCATTGAAGTTACCGGATCGCGAAGCTTCCACGCGAAAGTTGTTGGTGATGCTTACGAACTTAAATTTGATGCCGGACAGGAAGTTCTTTGTTTCATACAGGTTTGTGCCCAGGGATTGAAACACCGCATAGCCCGGATCCAGGGTATGCACGCGAATGTGCTCCAGGTGGTTCTTTATCACCTTCAGACCTTCCAGAACCATTTCTTCCGGCATATCCTCGGGCATGAATTCAAACCGGGTTTCGCCTTTTTCGAAGGTTAGCTTTGGAATCTCCAGGCCTGCCTGTCCGCTACGGCTGGCAAATCGTTCAATTTCTGCTTCCAGCCGATCTCTGGCGTCCGAGTAGGCCAGATCCCCGGCCCGGGTATCTTGAGTCATGCACTGTAGCTTCCATTTTTCCCTTCTCCGGTCAAATTCTATTTGGCCCGTTCTATGGCCCCTGCATACTGGGCCGGTCTATGTCAAGTAGCGGTAAATGGAAGCCGGAGTTGGAAGAACCCGCAAGCGCCAGGTTGTACATATCCTGTGGTTATGACGACGAGGGTGCCCTGGACGAAATGCGCAAAAAGGTGACAGCCGAGTTTGGCACCATCGATTTTGAGGCAAAGACCGATGCCCTGGATCCGGTACCTTCGCTCTATTCATTTCCTGATCGGCAACATATGCATATCTTCTCCCTGGCCCGGCCCATTGGCCGCGAAGAAATGGTGGATATTCGAAAAAGGTGCATGGCCCTGGAATACAAGTATCAAGAGTATGGACTGCCAAAGGTTGAACTGGATCCGGGCTATATTACCGAGTTTGCCGCCGTGCGAACCTGCCTTGAAGACGAGATCCACCGGGTGTATCTTTATGGCGGCGTCTACGCGGAGCCATTGCTCTACTTTGAAAGGTATTCCTTTCGTCCCTTTTTACATAGCCCGGAGTTCTATCGAAATACGGAAGTGCTGGCGCTTTTCAACGATATGCGACTGATCTACATCAGTTCCTGATAGCCACCTGCAATGCGAAACGAAGAAATCAGTGCAGCGAGGACATAAAGCCACTATGAATAAGCACTTCCTTACGTTAGAGAAAGACCAGAGTTGCGCCCACCGGCCTCTGCCTGGATTGTCTGTAGATCGAATGTTACCTGGATTGTCTGGCGATCGAATGTCACCTGGTTTGCCTGGCGATGGGAAGACATGTTCTTCCTGCGCTGGCCGGATCGAATACGGATTTCTTACCAGGCTCCGATTTCTACCGGCAATCATGGCTCTGATGTCGATGACCGTCTTATCATACTGCAATAATGGTCCTCTGGAAGTGCAGGCGTCGCTATTCTGTCCCGACTACAGCGCCCAGGACGATGCTTGCCAGAATCTACATTTTGAGGATGTGGAGGACTCGGATAATACCATCATGGCCCGATTCTCCGAAAGCCGATTTGCCGGCATCAAAACCTGGAAGGAATGGAATCATTACATCTACTTTGAAGAGCCCATTACCGTGGGCTTCCTGTTACGGTGGAATAGGCCGGCCGGTCTTGAAGAGCGTAGCTCGCTTAGAAATGACCTTCGTTGCGTTTACACAATCAGTCATCCCGAGACCCAGGTGTCCATTCGGGGAGAATTGGAGGGCAAACGATTGGAAAGCGGTGGCCTGTGGTGCTTTGACTATCTGGGAACACTACTGGGCGAGCTGCAAAAGCAGGAAGGCGTACTCAAGCGGATTCCCGATCCGAATTATTTTCCGGTGGATTTGAAGCTTGAGGTAGAAAGCTCCAAAAAACATTTGCGGAGAGAGGTGACCCGCCGCATCCTCGTTTACTGGAGATAGTATGTTGCCAGAGAATGCATTTGAGGTCACTATTTCAGACGTTTCCATAACCAATGTGGGGTTTGCCATCTTTTTGAAGCCTACCAGCGATAGCTCGGCCCGGGTGGTTCCTATCTTTATTGGGCCTCTGGAGACTTATTCCATATCCAGCGCTCTGGACGGCGTTACCCCGCCCAGGCCCAACACCCATGATCTGATGATTCAAATGGTGCGCGAATTGGAAGCTCGCATACTACACGTTGTTATCAACGACATTATCGGTAATGTATTCTATGCGCGCATTGTGATTCAGTCCGAGGATGGAATCGTGGAATTGGATGCACGACCTTCGGATTCCGTGGCTCTGGCCATCCGAGCCCGATGTCCCATCTATATGCACGAGAAGGTGTACAAAGAAGCGGCGGTCACCATCGGCGACGAAGGTAAAACTGAAACGGCCGAAGAGTCGCTGGTGGAAGAAGAGGAAAGCCCCGCCGAGCCGGTATCGGAACTGGACCGACTGAAGGCCATGCTCCAGCGAGCGGTAGAGGCGGAAAACTTCGAAGAGGCCGCCCGGCTTAGAGATCAGATTCGCAACCTTTCCAGCGAAAACTAGCTTTCGCCGCGATTTTTCGCAGCCGTCTTCTTGCCGACCGCCTTTTTAGCGGGCCTTTTGGCATTCACTGGCCTCTTCTTGGAAGGCGCCTTAGTTTTTGCCGAGCGTTGCGCGCCGGATCTTGCCTTCGCGTACCTTTCCAGGAAAGCATCCACAGGCCAGCGCCGTATTTCATCGCAAACTACATCCAGGGCCAGGTCCTCTGCGTTGCGAAATCGAACACAGCATTTTCCCATATCCAGTTTCTTTCCGGACTCTGAGTATTTCTTGCGAAACAGCTCTTCCTCTTTGCCGTAAACGCACATCATGTAGATGGCCATGTAGTTTTTCTGCGATGCCAGGCTGAGAAAGGGAACGGGGGTGTCGGGTTTTCCCAGATATCCCTCGGGATAAAGCTTCAACGGCACAACGTAGGAGATCATTCCGTATTGCATCGTCTCTTTGTAGCCAGCAGGCAGGGCTGCTTTGATGGATTGGCGGATTTTTTGCAGTTGCTTCTTTCGTTCCGGCGGAAGCTCCTTTAGATATTCGCTGACCGTTTCTGCCGAACTTTGCACTTTTCGCCTCTGAAACCCGTTGGATTTGGGACCTGGAACCGGGGCGGCAGAAACGTTTGCCGGCGGTCGGAACAAGGGTCCGCACTTAAGCTATGGATGTAGCTACAGATTCTCTTTGCCGATTCAACTTCTTTTTCTGGAAGGACGCTGCATCCTGCTTTTCCAGGGAATGTCATGACCGCCGGTCAGCTTGTGGCAGTAGCGGGCCAGAACAAACAGATAGTCCGAAAGCCGATTCACCCAGATCATTCCAATAGTCCCCAGAATAATCGATTCTCCGGTTTGCTCCATTTGGCGGTTCGCCGCCACCAGCTTTCGTTCCAGTCGCCGACATACTGTACGGCCAATGTGGAATTGGGCAGATGCGGGGTCCCCTCCGGGAAGTATGAATTGCTTCATCTCGGGTAAGCTTTCGTTCATTTCGTCGATCCATCCTTCGATGCTGTCCACATCCGAAGCCAGGATAGAGCCCTCCTCGGTGGGAAAGCCGGCCAGCTCTGCGCCAAGCTCAAAAAGGAGACTCTGGATGCCGTGGATCTGCGCTTCGATCTTTTCGAAGTCCGGGCCGGCAATTCTTTCGGTTTGCGCTTCCTGCTGCATGAAGGAAAGGGCCAGGCCAATCACCGAGTTCAATTCATCGGAAGTGCCGTACAATTCTACTCGGAGGTGGTCTTTGTAAACTCGGGTTCCGTTTGCCAATCCGGTCTGGCCCTGGTCTCCGGTTTTTGTATAGATCTTCATGGAAATCTCACCTGTTCTTTAATTTCTAGTATCGCGAGTTTGTGCATAGCGGTTCAGCTCTAGCCAGATTCCGGTATTTGATGACCGGTCTTTCGGATCTTGCCGCAAACGGTCTTCCGATACTGACAAATTCATGGCAGGCCCGTCGCTTTGCGAATGGCTGAGACGGCCAGCTCCAATACGGCGCTTTCGGACAAACTGGCATCAATGCGCTTACAGCTGGCCGGCAGGATGCTCCGGTAATTCTCATAGATTCGCTGTAACCGTTCCCGGCTCTCGAAATGCTCTTTTTCCTTTTCCGGCAGCCGTTTCTCGATTCGTTGCAGCGCCCGGTCCGGAGCAAGTTCCAGATAAATCACAATATCCGGTTCCGGAAAATGTTTTTGTCGGTTCAGGATCTCCTGTGCCTGCCCGGCGTCTCGTGCCTGGTAAGCGGCCGTGCTATAGATGTAGCGATCCTGAATTACCGTTCTGCCTTCATTCAATGCAGGCTGAATATTATCCTGAACATTTGCTGCCCGATCGGTCAAGAACAGCTCCATCCATTCTTCGTCCGTGGCCGGGGCCGGCGCTTTTCCCTGCAAACAGGCCCTTATTTTCAATCCGCTGGGTAATTCCGTGGGTTCGCGAAGAAAACGCACCCGTGGATCCGGGCCCAATTCGTTTCTGAGATTCTGCCAAAGGGTGGTCTTGCCCGAGCCATCGATGCCTTCCAGAACCACAAAAAGGCCTTCCGAAGCCGATTCCGAAGTTTCTTCTTTTTTGATAGCGGCCATCGGTTTCCACTTTACCGCAGGGCGCGCTACTGTAAACTCTCCTCCCATGGAAAAAAGGGCTCTGGAGCAGCTCTGGGATCAGAAAGAATCTGCCGGAAAAAAGAAGAAGTTAGTAGGTACAATCTACGAAATTCTTTTTGCTTTGGTGGCATTTACCAACCTGTGCCTGGTAGTATTCGACGCATCCTATCTCTGGAAAATTCCCTATGTCCGAATGACCTTTAGGGATGTATACCTGGACTATGCCCCCGGGCTGGTAAAACGTTATGATCCCGTAAAAGGAATTGAATCGCACAGATTCGTAGATTCCTATAACGAAGAATTAAAAAAACTAAAGAATGCTCTGTCTACTCTGGCCGAGAATCCCAATGACTTTGAGGCCCGTCAGGCTTCGCTGACCAGCCGCGAGGAACTGGTGGAAATGACGGTGGATATGATCAACCGTCGGGGAGTGGATAGCCACTTCTACCTGGCCGAAAAGGACGGAGTGCTGGAGCGCATGAAAAATATCATGCGCGAAGAGTATCCCAACGAGGACGATTCGGCCAAGGATGCCTTCCGGGAGTTCTTCAGCGCCGAGAACCTGACGCCAGAGAACTACAAAGAGAAGTTCCAATTCTTTGATTCAGAAGTAATGTACCTGATGAACCAGAACTATTTTCGCTGGATTGGCGAAGATGGCGAAAAGAAGGACTATTTCCATACGATCGACCTCTGGTTTGTTCTGTTCTTTCTTGTGGATTTCCTGGGACGTTGGGTGATGGCAATTGTACAGAAGCGCTATCGTCGCTGGTATTTGTTCCCGGTCCGTCAATCCTACGAAGTGTTTAATCTATTCCCGCCGCATCATGCTGCCTGGTTTAGACTCTTACGTGTAATCCCATTCTACATGCGAATCCGTCAGAATGGCTGGCTCCCGGACGACGGTCTGGCTCCTGACATCATAAAGAGTAACGCATCCATCATCGCCGAAGAGATTAGCGGTCTGGTAGTGCTGAACGTCCTGGATCAAACCAAGGCTTCGCTCAAGAAGACTGGCATTCGTATGGAAGGCGAAACCCGGGATGCGGTAGAAAATCTTCTGAACAATCAGATGGCCAGCGTTGCCAAGAAGGTAATGCCGGAATTGCAGCCCAGGATTTCGGAGATGGTGAGCTACTCCATCAACCGGGCAATGGAGCCATATCTGCTTTCGCCCATAGGCCCCATTGTTCGACTCATTCTCATGTCCGTTCATGCTACGGTAAACGACGGGCTGGAAGCGGCCCTGTCCGGTCCGGAAGGGACTGAGCGGCTGAGCCGAATCCTACAAGAGTCTGTGGCCAATATTATGGAAGATATGGGCGATCCCGAAACCCAGGAAGCTCTAATCGCCGACGTGATTCGAGTGCTGGACCGGGTACAGGAAGATGTACGCGAAAGCGTAGCCAACCGAAATGCCTCAAAATAGATCTTCCGGCGAGGGGGATCTGTTCGAACTTCCTTCGGACGGTCCCCTGGCACAGAAGCTCCGTCCCGCCGACTGGGATGAACTGGTGGGCCACGAAAATCTACTGGCCCGTCTCAAGCGACTTCCTCCCCATTCGCTCATATTGTCCGGACCGCCCGGCACCGGAAAAACTACCATTGCCGGCGTACTTGCCTCGCACTGGAATCGACCATCTTTCTTCTTGAGCGCTGTTAGCTGCGGCGTTAAAGAAGTCCGCCAGGTTCTGGAGTCGTCCAGAAACCATCCCGAGGGGGCCTTGCTCTTTCTGGACGAAATTCACAGATTCAATCGCGCTCAACAGGACTCGCTGCTGGAAAGCGCCGAGAATGGTAGAATCCTGCTCATTGGCGCAACAACCGAGAATCCGAGATTCCAGGTAATTGGGCCTTTGCTTTCGCGGTGTACTGTGTATTACCTGGAAAAGCTACGCAAAGAGGACCTTACGGTTATTGCCGGCCGGGTTCTGGAAAAGGGCTTTGGCCAGCATGGTCTGGAATTCGGCGAAGGAGCTCTGGAAAAGATTCTGGAAGCGGCGGATGGCGATGGTCGTAGATTGATTCGCATTCTGGAGAATCTGGCCACCGATGCCGTTTTCGCCGATCGCAAACAGATCGCATTCGATGGGGATTTGCCGGAACTCAGTTTCTCCTACGGTGTGGACGATCACTTTGATTCCATTTCGGCATTCATCAAAAGCATTCGCGGTTCCGATCCCGATGCGGCTCTGCTGTATCTGGCCAGCATGCTGCAAGCCGGCGAGGATCCGGTGTACATCGCTCGTCGACTGGTGATCCTGGCCTCCGAGGATGTGGGCAATGCCAGTCCCACCGCGCTCACTCTCTGTGTTTCTGTTCTCGAAGGCGTCAGTAAGATCGGCATGCCGGAGGCGCGAATCCTTCTGGCCCAGGCGGTGACTTTTCTGGCCTCCAGTCCCAAGAGCAATGCAACGTATCTGGCCATCGACCGTGCCATGGAAGTGGCCTCAAAAAAAAGGGTTACAGTCCCGCCACACTTGAAAAATCGAACTCAACCTGGCAGTTCGGTTCGGTACAGGTATCCCCACGATTATCCCGGTCATTTCGTGGAACAGAGATACTTCCCGGAAGACCTGGAGGAAACCGCGTTCTATACGCCGGATCCGGTAGGTCAGGAAGAACGGATTGCTCAGAAACTGAAATCGTTGCGGCCGGACCGCTACAGCGATTAAATCTCGCGCAGACACCAGGAAACAAGGAATGAGCCAATCAGCAAATCGAACGGAAAGACCTGCAGCCGGTGGTCTACCTCGATGGGATTTGCCGTTAAAGCCAGTCTACAAGAAGATCCATCATACGCTGGATTTCTTTGGATTGTTTCGCATTGTTGAAAGGCACAGCCATACCTGTTTTTTTCTGGAATCTCTGGAGGAGGGCTCTTCGGACAGCCGGTATTCGGTGATCGGTTTTCTTCCGGAAGTCGTTCTCCGTGCTCAGTCCCATGGTTTGCATTACGAGAAGCTCAATACCGCTCCGGACAGCGATTACTCGGTTCTGGAGTCCGATTTCTATGAATCCGCCAACCCTTACGAACTGGTGGCAAACTGGATGCCGGATAACAGCATCTCCCGAAACTACTGCGGCGGTCTGGTGGGTTATCTGGGTTACGATGCTACGAATTTCTTTGAGCCTGGCCTGGGGCTGCGGTTTCATCCGGAATTCGACCCATTCGTATTCGGAATCTATACCGACGGTCTCGTTTACGATAAGATGACCGGGGAAGTATTCTACTTCTATTACGACAAAGACCGCTCGGCTCAGATACAATCCTGGATGGAAGAAAAGCCGCCGGCCACGGAGCCGCTAAAAGCAACTTTGCTGGAAAAGACACGCAGCGCCGAGCAGCACCGGGTAATGGTACAGCAAACCCTGGAAGAGATCAAGGCAGGCAATACATTCCAATGTCAGATCGGCTTTCAGGTGAACTACAAACTGGAAGGATCCACCATGGCCTTCTACGAAGCGTTGCGCGAAGTGAATCCTTCGCCCTATATGTACTTTGTTAAATTTGGCCAGCGCCAGATCATCGGGGCCAGCCCCGAGCTTGTCTTCAGGTTAAGGCAGGGCGAAATGGAAACCTATCCGCTGGCCGGTACCACGCGACGGGCCCAGGATAAACAGGAAGATATTACCAACGCTCGTTCGCTGTTGAACGATCCAAAAGAAATCGCCGAGCACAACATGCTGGTGGATCTGCACCGAAATGACCTGGGACGGGTGGCTCGTTTTGGAACCGTCAAGGTGCGGCGATTGATGGACATTCGAAAGTTTTCCCATGTGCAGCATATCTCCAGCGAAGTAGTGGGAATCATTCGAAAAGACAAAAACATGTTCGATGGTCTCAAAGCCACTTTTCCCGCAGGAACGCTTTCCGGCGCTCCCAAAGTAGAAAGTATGAAGATCATCGAGCGGATTGAAAAATCGCCCCGCGGCCCTTACGGTGGCGCCGTGGGTCACTTTGGCTGGAACGGGGATTGTACCTTTGCCATTCCCATTCGTACGCTTTTTGTAAACGGTAACCACGCTTTCGCTCGGGCATCCGGCGGGATTGTCTATGATTCGGATCCGGACTACGAGTTTCGTGAAATTGAAAACAAGCTGGCGGCCATTGTGCGAACATTGGAGCGATTCGAAACCGGCGGGACAGGAAAGCATTCCTCCGGCGGTGATCACGGTTCAGGGGCCGATTCGCAGGATTCTGCTTCCGGATCCCAGGACTCGGTTTCTGGTCCCCACAGTAAGTCCTCAGGAGGTGAGCCATGAACGTTTTGATTGTAGATAACTACGACAGCTTCACCTATAATCTATACCAGTATGCCGGCGAGCTCCTGGAGGATCGTACCGGAAACTTTCGGCTGGATGTTTTTCGAAACGACGAAATCAATCTGCAGGGTGTTGAATCCGGCGCCTATGATCGAATCATACTTTCGCCGGGCCCCGGAGATCCCGCAGATCCGGCCTATTTTGGGGTCTGTATGGATATTCTGAAAGGCCCGGCCCACAAAACGCCGGTGCTCGGGGTGTGCCTGGGAATGCAGGGTATGGCCCATGCTTACGGCGGAGTGGTTAAGCGCGCCCGGCTACCCATGCATGGTAAGACTTCGCCGGTATCCACGGACGGAAAGGGAGTGTTTCGTAACCTGCCCGATGAGCTTTCCGTTATGCGTTATCATTCACTGATCGTGGAACTGGAAACATTACCGGATTGCTTCGAGATTACTTCTCGAACCCTGGATTCCGAGCCGGAGCTAATGGGCATTCGCCACAAAGAATTCCCCATGGAAGGGATTCAGTTCCATCCCGAGTCCTTTGCCACGGAAGCCGGCATGCAGATGATTGCCAATTTTCTCTATCCCTAGTCAGTATGCTTGCGAGAAGCCCTGTTTCGGGTACCCAGAAATGAAAACACAGTTCTATGAAATTGGACCGGAGCAGCCGGTATATTTGATTGCGGAGATCGGGCTGAACCATAATGGAGATGTGGATCTGGCTTTGAAGATGATCGAAGCAGCGGCACGGTCCGGAGCGCACTGCGCGAAGTTTCAGTTGTTTGACTCAACGCATTTCATTAACTCCGGGGCTCGGCTGGGAGACGGCGAACCGGGATCCCTTCAGTCATTCTTCCAGAGCTTTGAACTGTCCGCAGATGAGTGGCAGCGGGTAACGCATGCCTGCAAGGAAAACCGCATAGACTTTCTCTGTTCCGTATTCGATGAGCCTTCGCTGGATCTATACGAAAAGCTGGGCGGGACCAGTGTCAAGATCGCATCCACGGATCTTACCTGCCGGCCCCTTCTGGAATCCGTAAGAAAACGAAAGCTGGGCATCTATCTTTCCACCGGGGCTTCCAACGCAGATGAAATAGAACGAACTGTTTCCTGGATTGGCAATCCGGAACTCTTGTTTCAATGTGTTTCTTCGTATCCGGCCAATCCGGAAGACTACAATCTGCGCACGCTAACTTTCTGGCAGCAGAAGTACGGTTGCCTTACCGGCATCAGTGATCATTGCATGGAGCTTACTTTGAGCCTGCAGATGCCCGCGCTGGGAGGAGTGGCCATCGAACGTCATTTCACACTGGATAGAAATATGGAAGGTCCAGACCATAGTATCAGTTCCACTCCCGAAGACTTCGGTAGTCTGCGCCGCCAGCTCGCCCTGCTGCAGAAGGCCATGGGCAATGGAGTAAAACGGTCCATGCCCTCCGAGGAGGGCGTCCGCGCCGGCGGCCGACGGAGTCTCTATTTCCGCGCGGATCTGAAGACCGGGCACGTCCTTCAAGAAGAAGACATTCTGCCCCAGCGCCCCGGAGGCGGTATGGCTTCGGAAATCCAGGCCGAGCTAATCGGAAAATCGCTGGTTGTGGCCGTGGAGGCAGGCAGCCCGGTAGAATCGGCTCATTTCAAGGGTTGAGCAGATCTACGTAGATTTTCTGACTTGGCCTGATTGGAGCGCTTATTTAGCTGACGGTATGCAACGAACAGGTCTGGAACTGATTCGTGATCACCTGGACCCGGATCAGGCCAGGGAAAGACTCCAGGAGCACAACGATCCTGAAGTGAAGGACTGGTTTGCTCTCTACACAAAGGCTCGTGCGGAAAAGAAGCTGGGTCTGGCGCTGGATCGTCTGGGTATTGAGAACTACCTTCCATTGATTAGCGAAAAGCGGCAGTGGTCAGACCGGGTGAAGGTGATCGAAAGCCCTCTATTCAAAAGCTACATATTTGTTCGTATAAATTACATAAGGGAAAAGGTACGGGCCCTCCAGGCCGCCGGTACCGTGCACATGGTGCGCTCGGAAGGGCAACCGGTGGTGCTACTTCCTGAAATCATCCATAACATTCGCCTGCTGGTGCAGCATGCCGAATCAATTCGTGTGGATCCTTACAAAGGTTTCATTCAAGGAACTCCCGTGCGTGTGCGAAGCGGAGTGTTGAAAGGATTGACCGGCATTGTAAACAAGGTAAATAGCAGAAATACGGTCTATGTGGTGCTAAAGAGCATTGGAAGGGTGATGACGGCCACCCTGGATCCCATGGATCTGGAACTGGAAGATCTATGAGTCTCTTTGAACTTTTCAAAAACAGTTATGACATGCAGATTGCAGAACTGCAGTCGAACGGAGACCTTATAGAATCGGACTCCGTAGAGAAAGCATGCGAATTGATCTTGAACTGCCAGGGAAAGCTTGTTTGCTCGGGTATGGGCAAGTCCGGCCTGATTGCGCAAAAGCTGGCGGCCACCTTCTCTTCGACAGGGACTCCCGCCTTCTTTCTCCACCCCGGAGAGTCGTTACATGGCGATCTGGGTGTAGTCCAACCAAATGACGTTGTGTTGCTTCTGGCCAAAAGCGGCGAATCCGACGAAGTGGTGCAGATGCTCCAGGTAATTCGAAAGATGGGCAATCCGGTGATTTCGATTCTGGGAAATCCCAATTCTTCGGCCGGAAGAATGTCTACTGTGATTGTACGCGCCAGTGTAAGTCGCGAGGCCGACTCGTTGGACCTGGCTCCCACAGCGTCCACTACCGTTTCGCTGGTTGTGGGCGATGCGTTGGCCACGGCCGTCTCTGAAAAAAGAGGCTTTCAACCCGAAAACTTCGCACTCTATCATCCTGCGGGACAACTGGGAAAGCGGCTACTGCTCAAAGTGGAGGATTTGATCGATACTCCCGATATAATGCCTGTCTGCAGCGAGCAAGCGTCCATGACCGAGCTTCTGGAAGCGGTGACCCGACCGAACCAGGGCGGAGCCATGATCGTAAATGCCAATAACGAAGTGATCGGGCTTGTTACCGACGGCGATCTCCGTCGCGCTATTCTAAAATACGGCAACGTATTGGAACGCGAACTCAAGGAAATCATGACCGCCAATCCAATCACGATTACCCGGGATACCATGGCTCTGGATGCGCTCCGTATTATGGAAGACCGGCCTTCGCAGATCAGCGTTTTGCCAGTCGTCGACGAAAAGAATCATCCGGTGGGGCTTCTGCGGATCCACGATCTGGTACGGGCAGGGCTGTAAGGCGGCCGCCCCCGGATATCCTATTGCCGATTTTTCTGGGATGAGTATAAACTACACTCTGTGCAAAGCATGCAAGCGATTGCTTTGGCTACCGGCAGGCTCGCAGGGAACTCGTTGGGATCACAAGTTACCCGCAGGTTCGCATGGAACTCGTCAGAATCCGGGTGTTCCCAAACTTTGACTTTCCACTCTTACGCGGCAAATCAATCCAATGTGCATCGTGATCTCCAGGTTTACTTGGCCGGGTCGTGGTTTTAGTTTCTGCAGGGTTTCCACTGCGTGAAAAAACCGTATACTATATAAATGCAGAGCCAATTGGATGAAATAGTCGCAACCATTCGAAGTGAGCCAGCTACCGGAGAAGTGGCCAGTTACATTCCGGAACTGGCCCATGCCGATCCGAATCTACTTGCGATTTCTGCCATTGATCTGTCGGGAAAACAGTTTAGCGCCGGCGATGTTGAGCACAGCTTCACATTGCAGAGCGTAAGCAAGGCCTTCTCGCTGGCGTTGGCCCTGGAGATACACGGTCCGCTAGTTTTTAACAAAGTAGGTTATGAGCCCACAGGAAATCCGTTTTTCTCCATGCTTCCTCTGGAATCGGAACAGGGAAAACCCCGAAATCCGTTCGTGAACTCCGGAGCCATTGCCGTAAGCGGAATGATTCCAGGAGACACCAGGCAGGAAAGCTACGAGAAATTCCTGAAATTCCTCACAAAGCTAAGCGACGGGCAGCAATTCAGGCTGGATGAGCCAACATATACTTCCGAATCAGAAACCGGCTTTCGCAATCGCGCCATGGCCAACTTTCTGAAGCAATATGGCTGGATCGAGGACGTGGATCTGGCCGTAGAAACCTATTTCATGCATTGCTCCACATTGATAAATACCGATCAATTGGCCCGGCTGGGACTATTTCTTGCGAATCGCGGCGTTGATCCAATCACCGGGAATCGTATCCTGGATGAATCCAGCTGCCGCGCCATCGTCACTCTGATGACTACCTGCGGCACCTATGATTATGCCGGCCGGGTGGCGATTGAAATTGGACTTCCTTGCAAAAGCGGAGTGAGCGGAGGAATACTTGCCATTGTGCCTGGTAAGATGAGCATTGCTGCTTTTTCTCCTCGACTGGGAACGCACGGTAACAGCGAAGCAGGCATGCGAATGCTTCAGTTGTTGTCCGAAGAGCTGGAGCTTTCGATTTTTCAGTAAGTGTACCGTGCATGAGCGCTTTCGAGTCCCAGGGTTCTATGGCGACTTCCGGCGGTTCTGAAAGGCCGGCTTGATGCGGCCATTTGTACCGAAATTGGGCGCGAGATAGCTCACTTTTTTGCTGGCCATTTCCTTACCCTGGTGTATCATTCGCTGTGAGATTTTCCATTTTCGGATTCCGACAGCTTTGCCATTCGACTGTCAGACTCCTGGGCAGACAAATGGCCACCGGCGTTCTATTGGCGGGTATTGGTTTTCTACCTGCATGTGAAGTGGCGCGGATTGACTGCGCTTCTGGCGACGGCTCTTGCAACAGTTCCATTGCTGCAGCACTGTTTCAAACCACCAGGGTCATCGCCATTGCCGGTAGCGGAGGCCAGATCTGGGTATCGAGAGATGGGGGTGCCACCTACCAGGAAATCATTCCCGGGGATCCGGCCGCATCCTATTCGCATATCAAGATTGCCGATGAGCGCCAGATTGTTGTGGGTGGCACAAACTCCACCGGACCTTATATCATCGATTCGGAAAGGCTCGATACTAATTGGAATTCAGCGTTCAATACCCCGGACTCCCCCTCGCTCGCTGGGCTGGATGTGTCGGACGATGGCGCCTATGGTGCATGTGGATCTAACGTCACACAGGCGGAATTCTACTACAGTAATGAGCCGGGCATATGGAGTACGGTGCAACCTCCGGTAGGAACCCCCGGCTCCTGCTTCTACTTCAATGGTGCATTCTATGCCACCATCTCCAACACAAATTTTCTGCACATCCGTCAGTCAGACGGAAGTTTTGCTCCGGTCTTGTCCGATGGCAGCGTTACTACTATTGACGGTGTGGCTATAAACGGGGCCAGTGCAGTGCTCATAGATACTCCCAATGATCGAGCTTTCCTGACCACCAATGGAGGGGTCACCTGGAACACGTTTTCCCTGGGTGCCAGTCTAAGCTGCCGCGAAGCTGCTTATGGTAATGGTCGGTACGCTACCTATTGCGCCACTGGCCCTTCTATTTACGTTTCTCAGGATGGCCAGAGCTGGGCTGCCACCGGGGTAAACCCGGGTTCTGTGCTTTCCACTATCAGTAGCCTGTCCTTTGCCGATGGCTATTTCTACATTACGGGCCAGAATGGTTCCGGAAATGCTGCGGTATACCGCACCGTGGATTTTTTCTCTTACGAACTGAGTTTTGAGGGGCCGGCGGGCACTGCTGGAGCGCGAGACGAGCTTCCGGCTTTGCGGGTGCTTGTTCGCTAAGAGCCATAGAAGCTCTGAATTAACTTGCATTATTTTTTGACTTTCGCGCAGGTGCTCGCTAACTGTGTTCCATGGACGTTGTCGCTCCCCTGAAACCTTTCGCCTGCGTACTGGCCTTTTGTGCATCCATTTTCGGAGGCGGTCCGGAATCCGACCGGGAAACGGCATTGCCGCCGGCGCCCGAATCGGTGCAGGAGCAATACATTGGATCCTGGCAGCAGGGATCGGACAGCCAGTGTTCTATTTCGCTACGCGTAGAACAGGGACATGATAGTAAGTTGATCTACGAACTAAAGGGAAAGGAAACCTCCTATCAGGGGCTGGCGGAAGCCACGGATTTCTGGATCTATCTGGGCGATGTCACTTCGGCGAATTACGATGCATCCGTGCCTGTACTGGTTTTGCGAAACCAGTCAGAAGGCACCGATAGGGCTCCCATCGCTGAATGCCCGGAAGATATAGTGGTGCTGGAAAGAGCTGAATAATCTAGGCAGCTAAATGTCGGCTTCGAACGCCCTTGATCAGTAACCACAGACAAAGCGGGATTTCGCCGGCCAGGGCGGCAACAACTACAATCCCTTCGAAAATATCCGAGTGCTCGGCATAGTTGCTCATGCCAAGAGTGCCAACTGTATCGGTAATGTATCCGAAGGCTGCCAGAAGAATCAGGATGGCCAGCCAGGAAGGAAATAGTTCGGATCTGTAGATTAGATAGGACTGAACAATCAAACTGCCTGCGAAAAATATCAGGGCCAATTTGTATCCGGTGGCGTGGGCATTTAGTAACAGGTAGGAAGTGTTTGCGGCTGGCGTAGCTGTTCCGACTGAAGCCTCCTGGCCCGGCAGCGTGGGCGTTAGATCTGCTCCTATAGTAACCTGAAGCGCCATCCATAGAAAGATAAGATTCAGTCCCAGGGCCGAGGCCTGCACCAGGCGAAAAAATGCCGCCAGCAGCGAAAGGGAAGCGCTTACAGCTCGTAGCAGAACAAAGAAACCCAGAGCTACCACAACATCGGCCACTACCATCACCAGATCCGCCAGGATTCCAGCCCGAAAAAGGCCCTGATTATTATGAATATTCTGCGACGTGGACTCCGGATTGCCGAGCACAATCAGTTCGGCTCGCACGGCCCCTTCGGCAAACATACCGCATACGATAATGATCAGATAAAAAAGGCCGGTGATTCGGGCGATTTTCTTTAATTGTGCGAGATCTTCGGGCCATGTTTGGGACATGATATCCTCCCTGATTTTATTCTAAAGCCTTACGATGTAAGTGTCTGAGTCAAGGGGAATAATTCCATGATCCACAGATATAATGCCATCCCGGGCCGTATGCGGACCCAGGATTTCAAACCTCCCGAGAGGAATTGCCGTGGATGACTCTTTCGGGCTCGTTCTGTACCGGCCTGCGAGTTGCCGAAATCTGATGACCCTGCTGTTATGCAGCTCGGTTTCGCCATAGGTTTTGCTTGCGGCAAATACACGGACTGCCTCGCTGGTCTGGTTTGAGCTTTACCGAGATACTACTGATTTCCTTTGCTCTGGCCATGGACTGTTTCGCGGTTTCCTACGCCACCAGTCTGGCCGGGAAGGTAAATCATCCTATGGAGACTCTTCGCCTGGCGTTTTTCTTTGGCCTGTTTCAGGGAGGAATGCCTTTTCTTGGATGGCTGGGCGGTTCTGCTTTTCAGAGTTATCTGGCGCCGTTTGATCACTGGTTGGCCTTTGGCTTGCTGGCTTTCATCGCCCTGCATCTTTTCTATGAAGCATGGCAGGGTGATGATCTTCCGGCGGAAAGCCGGGCCTTGAGCTGGCAGGGGCTGTTACTGCTTTCGCTGGCTACAAGCGTAGATGCCCTGGCTGCCGGACTCAGTTTTTCCGTGCTGGATACTGGTATTGTTACCCCTGTAATATCTATTGGAATCGTGGCCGCATTGATGACATTTCTGGGAATATTTCTGGGTCGGATTACCAGAAGTCGCCTGGACAGGTACGCGGCCGTACTGGGCGGTCTGATACTTCTGGGAATAGGGATACGAATCCTGGTAGTTCACATTCAAACCGGCGTCTGACGGGAAAAAGAGCTTCCCGATTTATGCGAAATGAGCCATAAAATGCAAGGCAGGAACTGGAGGGCCCAGGGAAAAGCAAAGATGATCAACTACAGGCTGGTTCTATTGCCGGGACGTCATTGCGACCACGAAGAGGAAAGCAAGACCCTGAGGTTCTATAATCCTGCGCGCGATACAGCGCCGGAGCAGAATATTCCCGAATGCCCGGAGGGGGGCTTATACTTTGAAAGGGTAAAATGATTCAGAGCGGGCAGAAGGGGGGAAGGCCGGGGCATGATAAAAATCATTTGCAATTCAAATGAAAGACTGTCAGTATTCGGGGCATGAAACAAATCATGCGAAAGACTACTCTTATCATCTTTTTCAGCGCTCTGGCCGTTCCCGTGGCTGGATTCGCCCTGCCAGTAATCTCGCCGGCAAATACGGAAACCAGACCGATGAACACCGCCGAGTGCGACTATGATGTAGGAGACCGGGTAAAGGTAAAATGGCAGGGTAAATGGTATCCCTCTGAAATTCTGAAGGTAAAGCCCGACTGTAGCCAGTATTACATTCACTATATCGATTGGAGTGATTCCTGGGATGAATGGGTGAGTCCGGATCGTATCCAAAAATAAAGCAGCAAACCGCTTCAAGGTCGGCGTCATACGGAAGCTGGCCTTGAGGATGCCAAGGTTGGTCTCAGGAACCTGGCCCTGACCATACTGACTTTGACCTGATAGAATTGGCCGAAGCCCCGCATTAAAGGATCGGAACAGGCGCCAACGGTGTGTCCTTATTACTACCGGCCTTTGCCGACTCATTCGGGCGTCAGGTTCCGCGAGCTCTTCGGGTGGCGCACTAAAGAGATGCCTCTGACCGGGCGATTCTTAGCCGGAGGGCTCTTCGGATTCCAGCAGAAAGGGGTAAGTCTTTTCTATTTCCAATCGAATGGATTGCGCTTTCTGACTACTTGTTGAATCCCATTTACAGGGAACCTGGATTTCAACAGACTTGCCCGCAGGCACCGATGCAAAAAACTGGCATTTGCTGGTCTTTCCCGGGTTTCCGGAATCTGTCTTGCTGGCCAGATGGATCAAGCCCAGGATGCTTCGATCGCCATCGGCGGAATTGTACACGTTAACCTGGAACAGATCGTAACCAGGCATCTCAAGTGCCTGGCCGGTGGCGGAGACTTCCCAATCATCCTGGTCTAGCTCCGAGGAAGGATTGGCCCACAGAGGTGCCCGGAATCCCAGCAACACTATAAGCATCATGACCATCCGCTGCGCAAATCCCGCGCTGAGCAATGGCATGGTAGGCGCTAGAACGCCAGATTTTGCTCTGAATCGGCTGTACGAAAGCAAGGACGATAGGGCTCTCATTTAGTACATTTACAGGAAACGGACCATTTCGGACTCTGGTCAGGATGGGAAAGCTCCCTGTTTGTAGGATAGTATGAATATGGAAAATGCAGGCAACCGGAATTTTATACCGCAGAAAAGCGGACTCTACGACCCGGATATGGCACGCGATGCCTGTGGCGTAGGATTTGTAGCGGATATCAAAGGCACCAAATCCCGGAAGGTAGTGGATATGGGCCTGCAGGTTGTATGTAACCTGGCACACCGGGGGGCCGTGGGCGCGGATCCGCAGACCGGGGACGGGGCCGGATTACTAATTCAGATTCCGGACAAATTCTTCCGTCGAGTAGCCAAAGAAGACTGCGATATTATTCTTCCTCCGAAAGGTCGTTATGCCATTGGCTTTGTGTACCTTCCACAGAACCGTACCATCCGAAAAGCCGTAGAAAACATCATCGAGAAGGTGGTGATGGACGAAGGTCAGACCTTTCTGGCCTGGCGCGACGTTCCCATAAACGCCGAATACTGCGGCGAAGGCGCTCGGGCCACCATGCCTGTGTTCAAGCAGTGCTTTATCCAGGCATCAGACGACATGACCACCAACAGCGACTTCGAAAGAAGGCTCTATCTGATTCGTCGGGTAATCGATCGTCGGGTGCGCGCCGAACACAAGCTGGACCGAAGCCAGTACTACGTTCCGTCATTTTCCAGTCGCACTATCAACTACAAGGGCATGCTACTTTCCGAGCAGCTTCCCGAGTTCTATTTGGATCTGAAAGCCCAGGATATGGAATCCGCCCTGGCCATGATCCACATGCGCTTTTCTACCAATACCTTCCCGACCTGGGATCTGGCTCATCCGTTTAGAATGATTGCCCATAATGGGGAGATTAACACCCTGCGCGGCAACATCAACTGGATGGCTGCTCGCCAGATGATCATGGAAAGCCCCTACTACGGCAAAGATCTTCGCAGAATGCTTCCTATCATCATGGAAGGTCAGAGCGATTCGGCCACCTTTGATACGGTTCTTGAGCTTCTGTACATGGCCGGTAGAACTTTGCCCCATGCCATGATGATGATGATTCCCGAGGCCTGGGGTAAGAAGAAAGGCATGAGCGCCGAAAAGCGTGCTTTCTACGAATACCATGCCACGATGATGGAGCCCTGGGATGGTCCCGCGGCGGTGGCTTTCACCGACGGTCGAGTGATCGGCGCTACTCTGGATCGAAACGGTCTTCGTCCCGCTCGTTACCTGGAAACCAGGGACGGCTTGATTATCATGTCATCCGAAGTGGGAACCCTGCCTGTGGAGTCTTCTAACGTCGCTCGTAGTGGTCGCCTGCAGCCGGGCCGAATGTTTCTTATCGATCTGGAAGAAGGTCGTATCGTAGACGACGAAGAAATCAAAAGCCAGATCGTAAACCAGAAGCCCTACCTGGAGTGGGTGGATACACAGATGATTCGCCTGAGTCAGTTGCCGGATCCTCCCTTTGTCTATCAACCGGACCACGAAAGCATTCGGGAACGTCAGCGCGCCTTTGGCTACACGTCCGAAGAAGTGATGACTCTCATGCGTCCCATGGCCATAAGCGGCGAAGAGCCCATCGGTTCCATGGGCGATGACGTTTCTCTGGCGGTCCTCAGCGAAAAGCCGCAGCCGCTATTTAGATATTTCAAGCAATTGTTTGCTCAGGTGACCAACCCGCCCATCGATCCTATTCGTGAGGACCTGGTTATGGATCTCACTACCTGGGTGGGTCCGGAAGGAAACATCCTGGATGAAACCCCAGAGCATGCGCACCGCATTGAGCTGGAGCACCCTGTTCTGACGAACAATGAGTTGGAAAAGATCCGAAGCATAAAGCAGGGTAAGTTCAAAACCATCACTATAAACATCCTGTTCGATCCGGATGCCAAGCATGGTATGCGAAACCGCCTGGACCAGATCTGCGATGAAGCGGCCCAGGCCGTGCGAAACGGATACAACCTGATCATCCTGAGCGACCGCGGCGTGGCGCAGAATATGGCGGCCATTCCCAGTTTGCTGGCCATGGCCGGGGTGCATCACTTTCTGATTCGTGCAGGTCTGCGAACCAAAACCGGGCTCATCATCGAATCCGGCGAACCGCGAGAAGTGGCTCACTTTGCCATGCTTCTGGGATACGGCGCCAACGGAATCAATCCTTACCTGGCATTCGAAACCCTGGTGGATCTACACAAAGAAGGCGCTCTTCCAGAGGTGCAGGACATCAAGGATGCGCGAAAGAACTACATCAAAGGCATTGGAAAAGGACTGTTCAAGATATTCTCCAAGATGGGTATTTCTACTCTGCAATCCTACACCGGCGCTCAGATCTATGAAGCGGTGGGACTGGATTCCGAACTGGTAAACACCTATTTCACTGGAACCTATACTCTGGTGGAAGGCATGAGCATGGAAATGCTGGAGGAGGAGACCATCCGGAGGCATCGACAGGCGTATGATGCCACCTACTATCCGGGAGTGTTGGAGCCAGGAAGCCATCATTACTATAGAAAATACGGGGAGAAGCACCTGTGGAACCCCATGACTATCTTCAAGCTGCAGCATTCTACGCACACAGATAACTATGATCTGTATAAAGAATTCAGCCAGGAAGTATACGAAACCGGCAAGGATCGAATCACTCTGCGAAGCTTGTTCGATCTGGATCGTAGAAATGCCATTCCTCTGGAAGAAGTCGAGCCCATCGAAAACATATTGAAGCGATTCCAGACCGGGGCCATGAGCTTTGGCTCCATCTCCTGGGAAAGTCATACCAATCTGGCTATCGCCATGAACCGAATTGGCGGAAAGTCCAATACCGGCGAAGGCGGCGAGGATGGAATTCGTTACAAGCCCATGGAAAACGGGGATTCCATGCGAAGCTCCATCAAGCAGGTGGCTTCCGGTAGGTTTGGCGTCACCACTCACTATCTGGTGAACGCGGATGATATTCAGATCAAGATGGCCCAGGGCGCCAAGCCAGGCGAAGGCGGCCAGCTTCCGGGACACAAGGTGGACAACTACATCGCAAAACTGCGGTTCTCCACTCCCGGAGTGACTTTGATTTCGCCTCCTCCGCACCACGACATTTATTCCATCGAAGACCTGGCGCAGCTCATCTTCGACCTTAAGAACGTAAACCCGAAGGCGCGCGTGAGCGTTAAGCTGGTGAGTTCCGTGGGTGTGGGAACTGTGGCTGCCGGGGTGGCCAAAGCCCATGCGGATCACATCCTGATTTCCGGTCATGACGGCGGAACTGGCGCAAGCCCCATTTCCTCCATTCACTATGCCGGAACTCCCTGGGAAATCGGTCTTTCCGAAACCCATCAGACGCTTGTGGCGGAAGGTCTTCGCGATCGCGTAGTCGTAGGAAGCGACGGCAAAATGATGACCGGGCGCGACGTTGTAGTGGCCGCACTACTGGGCGCCGAAGAATACGGTTTCTCCACCGCCGCTCTGGTTACCCAGGGCTGCATAATGATGCGAAAATGCCATCTGAATACCTGCCCGGTGGGAATTGCTACCCAGGATCCGGATCTCCGCAAGAAGTTCAGCGGTCAGCCCGAGTATCTGGTCCGTTATCTGACCTTCGTGGCCCAGGAAGTACGCGAGCTGATGGCGGAAATGGGATTCAGAACAATGAATGAAATGATCGGACAGGTGGATCGCATTCGCCCGGTTCGACTGAAAGACCACTGGAAAGCTCGCGGACTGGAGCTGAGCAAGATTCTAAACAAGCCAAAGCCGGCCTTTGGCACCGGGCTCTATGCTGCCCGAGAGCAGGATCATGGCCTGGATAAGCAAATCGATCATGTTCTGATCGAAAAAGCGGCCCCGGCTCTGGAAAGAAAAGAGCCTACTACTATCGAGATTCCGGTGCAGAACACGGACCGAACGGTGGGAGCTATGCTTTCCGGCGAAATTGCAAAACGCTACGGCGAAGAGGGGCTCCCGGACCATACGCTGCAGATCAAGATGAACGGTTATGCCGGTCAGAGCTTCGGCGCATTTTTGACCCGCGGTGTAACTCTCACTTTGACCGGTCAGGCTAACGACTACGTCGGCAAAGGACTGTCCGGCGGACGACTGGCCGTGATTACTCCGGTGCATGCGGAATTCGACCCATCCAGCAACATAGTAATCGGAAATACATGTCTGTATGGCGCCACTTCCGGCGAAGCTTACTTCAACGGAATGGCCGGCGAAAGGTTCGCTGTGCGTAACTCTGGAGCCCGGGCCGTTGTCGAGGGCGTCGGCGATCACGGCTGCGAGTATATGACCGGCGGTCGCGTGGTAATTCTGGGCACTACCGGAAGAAACTTTGCCGCAGGTATGTCCGGCGGTATTGCCTACATCTGGGATCCGGAGAATCGTTTCAGGGACCAGGTCAACGCGGCCATGGTGGATCTGGAGCCTCTGGTGGAGCCGCAGGACATCGATGAAGTGCTGCACATGATCACCCGGCATCAGGAATACACCGGTTCTTCACGGGCCGCCGAGATTCTAAAGGATTGGCCGGAACGAATTCGAGATTTTGTAAAAGTGATTCCTGGCGATTACAAAATGGCGCTGCAGAAAATGGAAGAAGAGAATGCCATGAAGATGCAGCAGAACAAGGCCCAGGCGCGGATCTAATCGAAAGATAGAGGTCCCGAAAGCTTTTATGTAGAGAATACAGGATTTTGGAATGGGAAAGATAACAGGGTTTAAAGAATATCGCAGGGCTTCATTGCCAAAGGATCCGGTGGAGTCCCGCGTTAAGCATTACAAGGAATTTGAAAAGTCCTTCGACAACGAAACGGCGCGAATCCAGGGCGCACGCTGCATGGATTGTGGCGTACCTTTCTGTCAGGGCGATACTGGCTGCCCGGTGGATAATCTGATTCCGGAATGGAACGATCTGGTGTACCGTGGTCGCTGGAAAGAGGCTCTGGAGAATCTGCACAGCACGAACAACTTCCCGGAATTTACCGGGATGTTGTGCCCGGCTCCCTGCGAAACCGCCTGTGTTCTGGGTATTAACGAACCTCCGGTGGCAATCAAGGCCATGGAACGCACTATTATCGACCGTGGTTTCGAAGAAGGCTGGGTGGAGCCCCGACCTCCTCGGGTGCTTACCGGTAGAACCATCGGCATTGTAGGCTCCGGACCCGCGGGATTGGCGGCCGCCCAGCAGCTGGCCCGGGCCGGTCATGACGTTACCATCTATGAGCGGGAAGACCGGATTGGTGGCCTGCTACGGTACGGTATCCCTGATTTCAAAATGGAGAAATGGAGAATCGATCGCAGGTTCGAGCAACTTAAGATCGAAGGCGTAAAATGCAAGACTGGCATTAATGTGGGAATCGATATAACGATAGAAGAACTCCAGCAAAAGCACGATGCATTGATTCTGGCCATGGGAGCGGAAGAACCCAGGAAAGTGGATATCCCCGGTCGTGATCTGAAAGGCGTCCACTTCGCCATGGACTATTTGGTACAACAGAACCGCGTAGTAGCCGGAGATAAGATCGAAGACCAGATAGACGCAAAAGACAAACACGTAATTGTAATCGGTGGCGGCGACACCGGCTCTGACTGTATTGGAACGGCCAATCGTCAGGGCGCCAAATCCATCACGCAGATGGACTATAATCCGGTTCCTCCAAAAGACCGAGCACCAAACGATCCCTGGCCTTTGTATCCCAGGGTGTATCGCACTTCCACCTCGCAGGAGGAAGGGGTGAACCGGGAGTGGAGTCTCCATTCAAAGGAATTTGTGGGCAAAGACGGTCGCGTGGTGGCCGTTCGCGGAAACAAAGTACAGAAAGAAGGAAGAAATATTACGGACATTCCCGACTCGGACTTTGAGATTCCAGCAGATCTGGTCTTGATCGCTATCGGTTTTACCGGTCCCAGAGATACTCCTTTGCTGAATCAGTTGCGCGATGCGGGCGTGGAATTTGACGAACGAGGCAATGTTAAAGCCAGCTTTGGCATCGGCGGCGACCACTTCAAGACCAGCGCACCCGGAATCTATGCCTGTGGTGACGTTCGTCGGGGGCAGTCCATTATTGTATGGGCCATTTCAGAAGGTCGAAAGTGCGCCGACATAGTGCACAGAGAACTGCAGGTCAAGGTCAGCTAACCCGGGATAGACAGTAACACTGATGACATTGCTTCGGCATAATACCGAGGTAGTCAGGGGTTATCAGAACGACCGGATTATCCGGGCTAATGAGGTGGGCGCCTTGGATTTCCTGTAGCGACCACCTGATTCGAAACGACTTCCGTTAGAAGAGAATCTACTAGATTGTAGAGGCCGACCGCGGTCAGGATGCGCATTGAGTGCGCCGGTGGCGCGAACCTGTTCCAGTCCCATGAAACGAAAACTCAGAAAAGCCCTTATTATTGCCTCCATGTTCCTGTTTGGCGCCTGCCAGGGACAGCCCTGCTTTCAGGACGACGAAAATGAAGCCCTGTATTTGCTGGGACTACTTTTGCCTCTGGGCGACTATTGGGCACGTCTATACTACGTTGATCCTCTTGTAGCCGGGGATCATACAAACATAAACTTTATTCGCGAGGCTACGCCTTCCGATACCTTTTCCGGCGAGCGCAAGCTGATTCTTGTCTCTGGATGGGATACGGAGGACCGTAGCGATGTTCCGTATCCATCTCCAGGCGAACTACAGGTGCGAGCCCTGGAAACAAAATGGAATCATTTGATCAAGACTACTACGTTCGACGAAATGATCGTTCTGGATAATACCAGGATCTTCATTTTCGACTATCTGACGTCGGATCCGATCTCTTTGAACGGCATTCGATTCCGAAACTGGCTGGACGGAACATTTGGTTCCCTTCCCACAGCCGAGGTGATCATCTACGCTCACAGTATGGGCGGCATTGTTACTCGCACTGCCATTTATCAGGGGCAGAAACCTCTATATCTCAAGGCGGCAGTGATAAACGGCTCGCCTTTGCATGGTTCGCCCTGGGCCTCGCCCGAGTATCAGGAAAGCAAGACCGTTCTGGGCACTCTTGCATCCTTCCTTACTCGAACCGAAGGAGGTTCCGACCTTCGCTGGGACAACTTTGACGGCAGCATTCCAGGGGCCTCCAATCCATTTCTGAGCGAACTGGCCGCGAAGTCGGGAAGGGATGATCTAATTCACCTTACATACGGCGATATTGACGACGGAAGTAGCTTCGACGACAATGCTACCGCTTCGCCAGCCTTGAGATCGGCCTGCCTGATTCTGCACCCGGACGGTTTTCCAGGCGATTGTATTGTCCCGAATAGCAGTTCGCAGTATACCGGCGTCACAAATCCGAATAGCAAGACGGATCTGGGCCGCTACGAGCACTTCCAGATCAACTGGGCCTCGGATGATACCCGACCGCTACTTCGGGCGAAAATCAACTCCCTCTGGTAAGGGGAGTGCGCCACTTCGCTTGCGGAGATAAATTCGTAAACGGGGAATGCCCTGCAGGTAAGGATTTCAGGTTCGGTCTACCAGCTCGTCGAGAAAAAGATCCAGTAGCCTGCGATTCTCCGCCAGATGTTTCGATAGCCCGGCTTCGATCTCTTTGGGAGACTGAATGTAGGGCGCTTTTTCGTGGCCTTTGAGATCCTTCTTGCAATGCTTCATCAGGTTTTTGACCCCGTTGGAAAGCATTTCTAGATGAAACTGAAAACCAAAAATGTGTGAACCATGAAAGAAGCCCTGGCTTTCCGTGACCGCCGTGCTGGCAATATTGGTGCAGGAATCCGGAAGGTTAAAGGTTTCTCCGTGCCAGTGAAATACAGTGGAGCGTTGCGGGAAGTCCGCGAAGAAATGGGAGTTCCTTGCGTCTTCGGTGAAATCTACGTCGAACCAGCCAATTTCCTTTTCCTCGCTGGCCGTTATGGTGGCGCCCATGGCCTGGGCAATGAGCTGTGCTCCCAGGCAAATGCCAATGACATGAACCTTTCCGGCCGCCGCTGCATTCAGCGCTTCTGCGATGGCCCGTTTTTCCGCTCTAATCCAGCCCTTGTCATCGTTGGCGCTCATGGGTCCGCCGAGGATGACAAGCCAGTCGTATTCATCGGGCTTTGCCGGTTCTATGCCTTTGTAGGTGTGAACCACTTCCAGGGAAAAAGAGCGAGAGGCGGCCCACTCGGTTAGATGTCCGGGGCCTTCAAAGGGAGCGTGCTGTAGTATTTGCAATCGCACTGAGTTAGATTCGTGAGCTTTTGCTTATGTGTCAAAGGAAAATGTCGCCCCTGCCGGGAAGCCCTGACGGAGCGCCCAGGCGGCATCGTTTGCCGGCCAGTCTGACGGATCTAATCCGGTTTTGGCGCCGAACTCAGTGTCCGGGCTACAATCGATCGAAGTGTAGATGGGCTAACGGGCTTGCTAATAAAGTGCAGCATACCGGCGGCCAGCGCTTCATTCTTGTCCTCTTCCATGCTCGAGGCAGTGAGGGCCACCACCCTGGGACAGTTTCGGCGTTGGTAAGAAGCCCTTCGAGCATACCTTCTTTTGATCAGTTTACAGGCATTCAAGCCGTCGAGCTCCGGCATCTGT
This sequence comes from Spirochaetaceae bacterium, assembly GCA_002730875.1. Classification (GTDB taxonomy): domain Bacteria; phylum Spirochaetota; class Leptospiria; order Leptospirales; family Leptonemataceae; genus UBA3465. Next base: position 131,391 of record PCBI01000002.1, read on the forward strand.
AGGTCCATGAGTATGAGATCATAGTCGCGGTCGGCGGTTTTTTTCAGGGCTTCTTTTCCATTCCAGGCTGTATCCAGTTCGTAGGGACCCCTGGAAAGTAGCTTCAGCACCAGCATCTGGTTGTCTTTGTTGTCCTCTACAATGAGGATGCGCGCTTTTCCGGGCTCGTCATTCACTGGTTCAGCATCGATGGCTTCTGTATCCTCGGGAGCGGTGGCTGAAGGCAGTTGCACGGTAAAGAAAAAGTGACTCCCTTCTCCCGGATGACTGATGACTCGCAGGGATGAACCCATGAGCTCCACTATCTTTTTACAGATATTGAGACCAAGGCCGCTACCTCCCTTCTTCTGTTTTATGGTGGACTCGGTCTGATAGAATGCATCGAATATTTGACCCATGTCTTCTTTCGATATTCCCGGACCTGTATCTCGGACTCCTATGCGCACTACTTCCAGAGTGGGCGGGGAATCCTCGCTTCCCGTTAAAGGATGACTGGCCAGAGGATCCGCTTGAATGACTACTTCGCCGGCGCGGGTGAACTTGATACTATTGCCCACCAGGTTTAGAAGCACCTGTTGAATTCTAAAAGCGTCCCCCATTACTACCAGAGCCGGGTCGAGCCGGGATTCCACTCGTAGCAGCAGGCCTTTCTGCCGGGCCACGGGCGCCATAATGTCTCTTACCCGGTCAAACACCGACTGCGGACTAAACGGGCTGCTATCCAGGGTCATCTTGCCGGATTCTATCCTGGAAACATCCAGGATATTGTTCACTACATCCAGAAGGGCCCGGGAACTTTTCTGCAACACCGCCAGATACTCTTTCTGGTCTTCGCTTAGATTGGTCTCCGAGAGAAGTTCGGCCATGCCCGCCAGCGAATACATCGGTGTGCGAAGCTCATGACTCATGTTCGCAAGAAACACGGACTTGGCTCGCGAAGCCGCCTGAGCGGATTCCTTGGCCTGGACAAGTTCCTTCTCCAGCTGCTTTCGTGCAGTAACATCATGTACGATCGAATAGAGATACATTTTCCCGCGAAAGTGTAGAGGACCGGAATACACCTCCACATCGCGAATCTCTCCATTCTTTAGCTGATGTTTGAATTCGAAGTGACTCTGCCCCAGCGTGCGAGCCCGCTCCATGGCTGCCAGAATCTCTTCCTTGGTGGCGGTGTTTATATCGAAGACGGATTTGTTGAGCAACTCTTCTTTGTCGTAGCCATAGTATTGAATGGCCGCTTCGTTTGCATCCACGATGCGAGCGGTGCCTGGCTCCAAAAGCAACTGTACCGCGCGGTTCTTACGAAAAACCTGAGCCTGCCGGCTCCGGGACATGCGAAATGCCCGCGCCATCTTTCGCGCCAGGTCCACAGCTCGCGTGCGAGTTCTGCCCTGGACATAGAATAGCAATCCCAGCAGAAACGAAAGCATCAACCCGCCCACCAGAAAGAACGATCTAAACAAGCCCTGGTCCGCTCCCGAGTATAGTCTGAAGAACTCTTCGCTGGCCTGGATGGAATAGCGAAAATACGGGCCATGGAAAAGAATGCCCTGGCCTTGCTCCTTCGCGGGAGGCGATATGGGGCTCCAAACCGGCAGCGAGGCGCTCTGCGGTCGGTTCAGAGCTTCTTGTTCCGGGGATGGCAAGAATATTTCTACGGCAAGGCCCGTGGGGTACTCCGCTCGCATCTCATGAAACAAACGATCACCGTCCAACCGTATGGCCGCGACCAGAAAGCCCCGTTCCCGAATCAGTCGGAAGAGCTGGAACTGATGACCGCTGCCGTTCTCTTTTATCAATACCGGGTCCGGAAACACTTCCGGGGATATCTCTTCCTGTTGAACCAACCGTTTGCGCGCTTTCGTTCCTTCGGCCAGCCAGCCCGGATTGCCGGTTTTGCTGTAGTAGGGACGGAAGGCGCCCTGCGGAGAGATGGTTCCAACGGCGAAATCCAGAATTACCGGATCTCTGTCCGCTCCCATTGTGCGAAGAAAGGCTTTCCAGTCTGCTGGCGTTACCTGGTCCGAGGCCTCGAACAGGGATCGCAGGGCCAGAAGTTCGCTTCCGTAAAAGTCGATCCTTTTCTGAATCTGTCGGGATATGTCTGTAGCGGCTTCCTGTAATTCCTTCTGACGTTTGGCTTCCTCCAGACCCTTGAACCGAAACCAGACGAGGAGGTGCAACAACGCCAATCCGGCGGCCAATACGTAGGGTAGAAGTCGGACGATTCGCGCAGGAAGAATTCTACGAAGTGGTCTGGAGGAGATCTTCATTTGCGGTCAATAGCCCTTCTTGCATCTGAATGCTCAGCATCGAGTTGCGGATCTTCTGTTGGATATGCTGCAGCGCTTCCTTTTCTTTCATTTCTTTGAATTCTTCGGGCTGCAGTCCGGGACCAAACACTACCTTCACTTTCTTGTAATTCGCCCTTTGCGGTATGGCGGATACCTCTTCCGGTAGGCCCATTAGCTGCCTTAGCTGTTGCGGCACTGGCATTGCTTCAATTTCTTCTTCTATGGGTATGATGCTAAACGGAACAACGGGCACCCTGGCACGATAGGCAAAAATGGCAAATCCTGAATGGAAAGAGACCATGGGCGCAGAAAAATCATTCTGTACCATGTAGTCGTGGCCTTCTGGAAAGATGCCCAGGATTTCGCCGGACCGTAAGACGCTCATTAGCTTTTTGATGGAGGACACGGAAACATTACCGCTAATGTCCATGGGGATTACGCCGGTTTCGCGGATCAGGTTCTTGAAAATAGGAATGCGTTGGGTGTACTCCGCAGCGATCCAGGAAATATAGCGAGGTACCACCGAGGCCACGATAAACGGATCCATATCGGATCTGTGATTGCCCACCAGAATGGTTCCTCCGCTATCCGGGATATGCTGTAACCCTTTCTTTTCGATGGACACCATCAGATTCAGAAAAGGCTTCACAATCATCTTGATGTTCTGGAATACCTGTTTCTGATCCGCCATGAACTTTACGATCTTCTTTCCTGAGTCGCAGTCAAGCAGTTCCGCCAAAAACCGAAAAAAGAGTAATATGATTGGCCGTTGCCTAGATGGAATGCCCGGATGGGTAGTTTCGTTCTTTTTGCTCTGCACCAGCACAACTCTGTTCGCCGAAGAACCGTTGGATCCGGCGCTTCGCCGTCCCTGGGTGCAGGCGGAACAGAATCGAATGCTGGATTGGTTGTCCGGATTACAGAAAAAAAGAGGGGCAGTGCAGGGGCACTGGTGGTTGCAAGATCGAAAGAATCGTTCATTCGAACTGAGCGTTGGAGATATCGAATTCTATCCGCTGGAGGCCTACTCCTTTCCAGTGCCCTCCAGCGAAGAGGCTCCTCTGCATATGGCCGAAGCCCTGGCGCTGTATGAGGACGGTTATCCGGAAGAGGCTGCCCGCATCTGGAAAAGCTTTCTGGCGCTTCGCGCGCTTCCGGACCGCCCTGCCTATCAGACGAAAGCCAGCGTCCAGGCCGCGAACAACCTCCAGACCAAATCGGATTTCACGGGGCCGGTGGTTCTCTATCTAAGTGAATCTGACAGAACTCTGGTTTCCCATCCCGAGCACGGTTTTCGTTTCTCGGTGGCTTCCGAATATGCGGCCGCCTATTTCCGACTGAAAAACGGCGGAGTTCCCAGGGATCAGCTTCCGGGCCAGGAGAATACCGTGGCGTTGCGTCGCTCCACCATGGGAGCCGAATACCGCAAAGAGGTTACAATTCTTGTGTCGTCGGACTCATTCCGCAGAGAGCTCTCGGCTAATGCTTGCAAGGCTGTATGGAGGGAGCGACTGGGAATCAGCCCGGCCCGGCAAAATACGCCGGCTTTCGCCGAGGAAATCCTTTCTTCCTCGGACTCTGAGATCCTGGTCTCGAGAGCCCATCCCCGGGGCGGATGGCTGGAGCTCTACCGAGCCAATGGTACCCTATGCTTGCATATTCAAATCATTGTAGGTCTGTTCAGTCCCCTGGAAAGATCCATGGAAAATGCTCTTGAACTGGAAGGGGCAGAATTCAAAGATCCCCTGGAGTCTTTGGATCTAGCGGAAGCCTTGAGAATCCTGGATGACATTCGCCCCGAATTGGTCGGCCCGTAATGAAAGGATTTGATTTACAACGTATCTTTGGTCGGTACCTGGACGCTTTTCTTCCGGAAGGCCATCCCATCCTTGAGGATCTGGCAGCCAGGCGAAAGCTGAGGATCATCATGGGCGTTGGCGCCGTCGTGGTTTTGATCTTCGCGACTCGAATACCGGTAATCTACGGCCACACTCCGCTCGTGGCCCACGTAGTGGCCGTTATGGTTTCCGTTTTTGTGCTGGCTCTGGGTTTCATTATCTGGAACCGGGCCCGCTACTATCTGGAAATCGGATTCTTCATGGTCCTGATGGCCACCGGCGTCATAATCTTCAACTCCTATCATATTGGTACCTATCCGCCGGTTAATCTTCCTTACGCGGTTGTGATGGTCATACTGCTGCACTTCTTGTATGGCCGTTGGATTGCGCTTCTTGTTCTGGTGATTCAGTGGGTGGTGCATTTTCCTTTTGTTTTCGAAGATGAGATTGGCGGATTATACAGTCCGGATCGCGCCGAGTCTGTGCCTTTCTGGCGCATCCGTCATTATGTGAACGTGCTGGTGGCCGGAATCATCGTCTGGCTTATAAGCGAAGCCTACGATCGATTTCGCAATGAATCGGAATCCAAACTACAACGGCTCCAGGCAATGCATCAGCAGGAGCTGGATTTCGCGCGAACCTTGCAGCAGGAACTCCTTCCCTCCGATAATGGAGTCGGTCCGTATCGATACCTGGGAATGATGCGACCCGCTGTTCAGGTAGGCGGGGATTACTTTGACGTGATACCAACCCGAAAGTACACCTGGTTTGCGGTGGGGGATGTTACCGGTCATGGGGTGCAGGCTGGCTTGCTGGCGATGCAGGTTCGCAGCCTGCTGCAATACTGTTTGAACGTTCAGGGAATGGACCGGCCGGCCAGCGTGCTCATCCAGATCAACAACTCCTTCTTTGACAGTATCATGCGATTGTACCAGAAGTCCTTTATGACCTTTGTGCTTCTTCGGATGGACAACCGGGGTAACGTTCTATATGCGGGCAGTCATCTTCGCATCATTGTATACAGAAAAAAAACGGGTAAACTGGAATCTTACAGCACCCAGGGGTTCTGGCTCGGAGTGAATCGACTGGAACAGAATCGGGAACGAAACCTGGAAAGCCAGTTCAAGCTGGAGACCGGCGATCTGGTTATTCTTTATACAGACGGCTTCACCGAAGCGGAGAACAAAGAAGGAAGGCATTTTGGGCTGGAAGGGCTGTTCAGGGCTATTGAAGTGGGCCTAAAGAGCAACGAAGAGAATCTGGAAGCGCTCCAGGCTGCGGTGCTCAAGGAATTTCGCGCATTTACCGGCGACAGGGAGCCCACGGATGATCTGACTTTGTTGACCATTCGTCGCAGCGGCTAATTCCTGCCCCCAGGAGGAAAGAATGAGCGTTCGTATTGAAAAAGATACCATGGGAGAAATTGAGGTTCCGTCGGATCGGTACTGGGGAGCTCAAACGCAAAGGTCTCTTACAAACTTTAAAATTGGACAGGATCGATTTCCCAGGGAAATGATTCGAGCACTGGGTATTCTAAAGAAGTCGGCGGCCCTGGCGAACCAGTCCTTGAAGAATCTGCCCGATAACATTGCAGAACTAATAATAAAAGCGGCGGATGAAGTGATCGAAGGCAAGCTGGATGACCACTTTCCTCTGGTTGTCTGGCAGACCGGTAGCGGCACCCAGACCAACATGAACTCCAATGAAGTGATCTCCAACCGTGCCATTGAAATCGCGGGCGGGGAGATGGGTTCCAAAGACCCGGTGCATCCGAACGATCATGTGAACCGGGCCCAGAGCTCAAACGACACATTCCCCACCGCCATGCACATAGCCATCGCGGAGCAAACGGTTCATCATCTGCAGCCCCGTCTAAAGACGCTGCGGGATACCCTGGATAAAAAATCCCGGGAATTCGAAAATGTAATCAAGATCGGAAGAACCCATTTAATGGATGCAACTCCCCTGACCTTGGGGCAAGAATTCTCGGCATATGTGACCATGCTGGATCATGATATGGAAAGAATCGATCATGCGCTGGGAGGCATCTTTGAACTGGCCCTCGGCGGAACCGCAGTGGGTACCGGACTGAACACATTAAAGGGATTCGCGGAGAAAGCCGCGAAAGAGATTGCTCAAATGACTGGATTGCCTTTTGTTACGGCGCCCAACAAGTTTGAAGCGCTAAGCTCCCATGGGGCGATTCTGGAATTGCACGGCGCGTTGAAGACACTGGCGGCGGACTTGATGAAGATCGCCAACGACATTCGATGGATGGCCAGCGGGCCCCGTTCCGGTCTTGCCGAAATTCGCATCCCGGAAAACGAGCCTGGTAGTTCCATTATGCCCGGCAAGGTGAATCCCACTCAAAGCGAAGCGATGACAATGGTATGCGCCCAGGTGCTCGGAAACGATGTGGCCATGAATGTGGGCGGCGCCTCCGGAAATTTTGAGCTGAATGTATTCAAGCCGGTTATCGTCTTTAATGCGCTGAACTCCATTCGATTGCTGGGCGATGCAGCGCTGAGTTTCAATGATAACTGTGCCGTGGGTATTGAGCCCTGGCAGGAAAACATTGATAAGCACTTGAACAACTCGCTAATGCTTGTCACTGCTTTGAATCCGCATATAGGTTATGATAATGCTGCGAAAATTGCGAAAAATGCCCACAAGAAAGGAACCAGCCTGAAGGAGTCGGCCATAGAGCTGGGAATTCTGAATGAAAAGCAATTTGATGAAATGGTAAGACCGGAGCAAATGATCGGTCCTTCCGATCCGGTGAGCTGATATTAACCGGGCTGCTATGCAGCGTATGTTATTGCAAAAGCCCGTAACTCTTCTGAGTTACGGGCTTTTCTTATCTGCTCACCTGACGGAGTCCAATTCCGTTGCAATAGCCAGGCAGAGCCCGTCTCGGAGAACTCAAATTGCAAACCGAATTGCATTCAAATTGCTTTCCTCTACGACGGTGGGCTAGCGCCTCGTACTGGCGCTGAGTTTGGCGGCTCGCACTCTGAAAGCCTTTACCCATTCCTGGACAGTATTTCCTCGAACGTCTGTTCGACCGTAGATTTCGTTCAGCAAGGGCTGCAGAGTCCGTCGCATCAGGGACTCCACGGGCGCGATCTCGGAAGAATCCTCCGGCCCAAAGTGGACCAGCATTACATCAAAGTTCTCCATCACTCGCAGAGCGCCTTTGATGTATTCGTCCCGATTCTTTGGTTTGCCAAAACCGTCCTTCTTCTGGATGGAATAGAGCAGAGTGGCCTGTCGTCCCGAATCCTGAAATTTGAACTGTTCGGGGAGCTTCTCAACAAAGGAGCTGCCCACGCACTTGCCCACGTAATAAAGATCCCCTTTGGGACCAAATAGTAGATACAGACCCTGTCCATTTCCATTTCCATGCTGGATTTCGGTCAAAATATCATAGATTTTAATATCCTTTAATCTGGCTTTTTTGGTCTCCCGTAGTATTCGGGCCAAATCTACCATTTTAGTCTTTCGGACTACATCGTATGTTAGTGAGAACTTGAGCATCAAGGACCTCGATTTGAATTTTTAAGCGGTGATTCTTCTGTTTGTGTGTTACACCGACGCCTTTTACAAAATCGCTAAATATGACGAAAAAGTAAAGCCGCAAAGCGAGCATATGCGCCGTTAAACGGCAAAGAAAGGTTGATTTTTTTCGATCTGCAGCCCCTCTGGGCCCATGAAATCAAAAAGCAAGCTACTTATGGGGGCAGCGTTAGGCGGAATGCTTATGGCTGCATCGTGCGGCGGTTCCGATTCTGCCGATACCCCGCTACAGACCGATCTCGGGGAATGCCATGGAGTAAACTCCTGCAAAGGGCAGAGCGCCTGCCACACCAAAGAAACAAGCTGCGCCGGGCAGAATTCCTGCAAAGGGAAGGGCTGGCTGCAGATGACCAAAGAAGAGTGCGCCGAAAAAGGCGGCGACTGGCAAGAAATGACCATGCAAATGTAACGATCGGATCCCGGGAATTCTCCCGGGATTTCCATTTTCTTTGGGATCACTCGGGCCTGGCCATTTCTGTCAAAACTCGGGCTTTGCCCCGTCCGGAACGCCAGTGGATTTCTCCAGGCCACATAGCTTATGCGAACCTCACGATACGGCTGTTTCGTGCCTTCCCGGCGCTTGTGCAGGTGCCGCACGCGCTTAAACCGGAACCTGCCACTCTCCCCCGGCTATCTCATCGGAGCTGCTTCCTGGAAAACCTGGCCGGGGATCGAATGCCCTGGACTACCTGACATAATTTAATTTTCTGCAGAGTTACCTGTAAATGGAGCGACGGAACCATTGCGAGTTTGTAGATCGGAGCTGTCCATTCATCGAGTTTCCATGCATCGCCTCCGGGACGGTTTCTGAGATTGTCCGGTATATCAATAGGCCGGAAAATCAATCATTGGAGAGTTTACCTGTTAAAATAATTGGGCCTGAATGGCAACCAGGGGCCCTGATGGCGCAAATGAGCATGCTTCCATGACGTTACAGCGCTTATTTTCCTGGTTCACGACATAAATGGCGGAATGCATCTACCGCTTTTGTGGGGTTTTTTCCTTGACACTATGGTCGAAAATAAGCCTCCTAAAGGCATCCAGTTGCGCGTACGCGTCTTATTTGCTTGCCGGTTAGTAAAGCCAAATTGAGCCCATAGCGGTTCGTGTGATAATAGGAATCCTCACATTGAGGGTTAACAGTCGAGGTGTATATATATGAGTTCAAAGGATACAGTTGCAGAAGCAAAAACGCAGGATTTTGGAAAGGATCCCACATCGGTCCGCGATACGGATCATTATGTTGAAGAATATGTAGGCGGCTTCGTCGACAAATGGGATGATTTGATTGATTGGGATGCTCGCGCCAAGAGCGAAGGCGATTTTTTCATTCGTGCGCTCAAAGAGCGAGGATGTAAGAAAGTGTTGGATGTGGCCACAGGGACCGGTTTTCATTCGATTCGCCTGATTGAGGAAGGCTTTGAAGTCTTTAGCGCGGACGGTAGTCCGGTTATGTTGGCGAAAGCCTTCGAAAATGCGCGAAAGCGAGGCCATGTACTTCGCACAATACATGCGGATTGGCGCTGGCTAAACCGGGATGTGCACGGAAAGTACGACGCAATCATTTGTCTCGGAAACTCGTTTACGCACTTATTTGAAGAGCGAGATCGTCGCAAAACTCTGGCTGAATTCTACGCGGCCTTGCGGCATGATGGGGTCCTGATTCTTGATCAGCGAAACTACGATACCATTCTAGATCGCGGATTTTCCTCGAAGCACACTTACTACTATGCAGGCGAAGACGTAGAGGCGGTGCCCGAGCACGTAGACGAAGGTCTTGCCCGCTTTCGGTACACATTTCCGGACAAATCAGTGTTTCATCTAAACATGTTTCCCCTTCGTAAGTCCTACGTGCACAAACTTATGGAAGAAGTGGGGTTCCAGAAGGTGGAAACCTTCGGCGATTTTAAAGAAACCTACCATGAAGACGAGCCGGACTTCTGGATTCACGTAGCCGAAAAGAGCTACGATATCGGAGGTAATCAATGAGTAAAAAGAACTATTCAGGGGTTGTAGAGAAAGCACGAGAATACTACAACAGCGATGACGCAGACAAGTTTTACTACGATGTCTGGGGCGGTGAAGATATCCACATCGGACTCTACGAAGGACCGGATCATCCGATTCGAGATGCCAGTCAAAAGACCGTGGAGAAGATGGACAGCTGCATCCAGAATATTGGCAAAGACAGCAAGGTTCTGGATGCCGGCGCTGGATTTGGCGGAGCTGCCCGGTACCTGGCCAAGAAGTATGGCTGCCAGGTAGTGGCGCTGAATTTGAGCGAGAAGCAGAATGAACGCGATCGTCAGATGAACAAAGAGCAGGGGCTGGATCATTTGATCGATGTTGTGGACGGCGATTTCGAAAACCTGTCCTACGATGACGAAACCTTTGATGTCGTCTGGTCAGAAGATAGCTTCCTGCACAGCGGTAATCGAGAAAAGGTTATGCAGGAACTGCACCGGGTCTTGAAAAAGGGCGGGGAGCTAATCTTTACGGATCCAATGCAGAGTCCCGACGCAAAGCAGGAAGACCTGCAACCGGTACTGGATCGAATCCATCTGGAAACCATGGGTTCCTTCAAATTCTACGAAGAGCAGGCTAAAAAGCTTGGGATGGAAACGGTTCAGATAATCGATCTTTCGCACCAGCTTCCGGAGCACTATTCCAGGGTAGCAGCGGAGCTCAAAGAGAAGACGGCGAAGATGAATCACATCAGTCAGGAATATGTTGATCGCATGCTAAAGGGATTGTCTCACTGGGTTGAGGCTGGTCGAAAAGGAGCCCTGAACTGGGGTATTCTGCACTTCAAAAAGAAGTGAGTCCTGCTTACAAGCATACTCGGACTTGAGCCAAAAAGCCGCCCCTTGAGGCGGCTTTTTTATTTGTGCCCGGTTCATGTGGATACACCAGGCACATCAGGCCAGACTCCAATCGTCAGGGAAGAGCCGTGGAGCCAGCGTGGAGCCAGCAATGATGCTCCGCGTGGGATTGCCTCGGTATCGGCCGCCCGGGACCAACTCCACGGACATTCGGCACCAGCTGCCTGGCTACTTCGGCGCCGCCAGCGTAGCAGGGCTGGCCAACCCCTGGTAAACAAACCGGAACGTTAGTAACCGCCGGCAACCTTGAAGCCACCGGAAACCTGGAAACCGGGGGCCGCATACCAGGTCCCTACCAGTTCTGTTAACGGCCCAGATCAGTAGACTCCTTCTGAACGGCCAGATTAGCCTTTCGTGCGCGCTCGACTTCTTCTTTTCGAATTTCCATGGGATTCACCCCATAGCGAGTGGCCCGGGCGGGGTCCTTCTTAAGCTGTCGGACAAGTCCCCAGCAAATCAGAATTAGCACGATAGAGAGAGGCAAAGCTGTGGTGAGGGCCGCTGTCTGTAAAGCAACAAGGCCACCGGCCAGTAGAAGCACAGCTGCAACCAGTCCTTCCATCATGGCCCAGAAGATGCGCTGCTTCACCGGCGGTTCATGGTGGCCGCCCGCGGTGATCATGTCGATAACCAGGGAACCCGAGTCCGAGGATGTCACGAAGTATCCGGTAATGACAATTGTAGCGATAAGAGCCGTAATGTTGGCAAAAGGAAGTTTGTCCAGAAGCATAAACAGCGCCGTGGGCATGGTCTTTGAATCGCTTACGGCCGCGGCAATGTTTTCGGCTCCGCCGCCGAACAGATCAAACCAGATGGCCGTGTTTCCAAAGACAGTGAGCCAGAAAAAAGTAACGACCGTGGGGACGAGGGAAACGCCCAGGATGAACTCTCGGATTGTCCGTCCTTTGGAGATTCGAGCGATGAACATCCCTACGAATGGCGACCAGGCAATCCACCACGCCCAATAAAACAGGGTCCAATTCTTTTGCCAATCCCGCCATGCGTCGGTTTCGCCTTTGTAGGCGGCCGTCCAGTAGGTAAGATGAATGAATTGCTGCAAATAATCACCCATGCTCTGCACCCAGGATTTTAAAATGAACAGGGTGGGGCCGGTGAAGAACACGAATAAAAGGAGAATGAATCCCAGAATGATGTTGAAATTACTCAAATAGAGGATGCCTTTCTCGAGGCCGGTAACCACCGAGATCGTGGCGGCCAACGTTATCAATGCTATGAGTATGATCTGATTCTCTGTCGAAAATTCCATCAGGCCGGTGAATTCCAATCCTGCATTTACCTGCATCACTCCAAGCCCCAGGGATGTAGCCAGGCCAAACAGCGTTCCCAGAACTGCAAAGGTGTCGATGATGTTTCCTGCCGTTCCTTCTACATGCTTTCCAATGAGCGGGTAGAAAGCGCTTCGAAGAGACAGGGGCATCTTCATTCGATGCGTAAAGTAAGCCAGCGCCAATCCCATAACAATATAGATGGCCCAGGCGTGTAATCCCCAATGGAAGAAGGTTGTGATCATCGACCGCTGCGCCGCATCCACCGTGCGCGGCTCGCCGATGGGCGGTTTCAAATAATGGGTCATGGGTTCGGCCACCGAATAGAACACCAGGCCAATTCCCATACCGGCACTAAACAGCATGGCAAACCAGGACATATAGCTGAACTGAGGTTTTTCGTCATCGGGCCCAAGGCGAATGCGGCCAAAGGGGCTAAAATAAAGCCAGATTACAAAGATTACATAAAAACCTACGCAAAGGATGTAGAACCAGCCTACATAGGTTCCAAGGAAGTCGAGTGCATTGCCAAAGTATTCTTTGGTTGCGTCGGTGAAGGTTACGCCCAGAAAAACAAAAAGGAAAATGAGGATTGCGGAAAAAACGGACACGTACGGGTTCAAATGAAGCCCATACTTGTTGAAGATTTTCATTCCGTTACAATGTGAGCAAGGGAGAGGCTTTCAACCGGTTTTCCTATTTTTCTGAAACAGTTGCCCGTGCATGGGCCTCTCGCAGCTTTGTCGTATGCTATACTCCGAAAAAGAGATTACCCTGGACGATGCTCTGGAGCACGGCTTAACCGAAGAGGAGTTCCAGAAGATACAGCAGTATTTGGGACGGGTACCTACCGTAACCGAGCTCGGGATCTATTCAGGGATGTGGTCGGAACACTGCAGTTACAAGAACTCTATACTACTACTAAAGACCCTCCCTTCCGAGTCTCCGGATTCGCTGGCGCGGGCCGGAGAAGAGAATGCTGGCGCTCTGGATATAGGCGAAGGTCTCGCCGTGGTTTTCAAGATCGAATCGCACAATCATCCCTCTGCCATTGAGCCGTATCAGGGCGCAGCCACCGGCGTCGGCGGTATTATGCGCGATATATTTACCATGGGCGCGAGGCCCATTTGCTCTTTGAACTCATTGCGATTCGGTCCGCCCGACGAATCCAGGAATCAATATCTGCTAAAGCGAGCGGTGGCCGGTATCGGAGATTACGGAAACTCTCTGGGCATTGCCGTGTCCGGCGGCGAATTATTCTTTGATCCATCCTTTTCCCGCAATTGCCTGGTGAATGCCATGACCGTTGGTATTGTAACCCATGAAGGAATCGCCCGCGCCCGGGCCGATGGCCCTGGCAATCCGGTGTTCTATGTAGGAGCTACCACCGGACGAGATGGAATTCATGGCGCCAGTTTCGCTTCCAGGGACCTGAGTCAGGAATCGGAAGAAAAGCGAAGCGCCGTGCAGGTGGGTGACCCCTTTATGGAAAAACTTCTACTGGAAGCCAGTCTGGAATTAATCGCTACTGGCGCCATTATAGGCATCCAGGATATGGGCGCGGCGGGGCTATCCTGTAGTACCTCGGAAATGAGCGCAAAAAGCGAAACCGGAATGGACATTGATCTGGACAAGGTTCCCTTGCGCGAGGACGGAATGAATGCCTACGAGATCATGCTTTCGGAAAGCCAGGAGCGCATGCTGGTGGTGGGAAAGCCAGGTCGTGAGCAGGAGATTATCGACATCTTCAACAAGTGGGATTTGCATGCTGTGCAGATCGGCTCGGTGAACGAGGACGGAAAGCTGCGGGTTCGACGGGAAGGTAAGCTCTGCGCCGAGATACCCGCAGATTCTCTGGTCCTCGGCGGTGGGGCCCCGCAATACAAACGAGAAACGCGAAAGCCCGCCTATATTGACGAACTGGCCGCGAAACCCGACGAATCCATACCTGCGTTGACCGACGCCTCCGGGCTGCAGAAGACTTTCCTGGATCTAGTGAAGCGACCCAATCTGGCCAGCAAGCGGCCTGTGTTCGAACAGTATGATACCGAAGTGGGGCTGGTTCGCGTACACGGTCCTGGCGGCGACGGCGGCGTTGTTCGCATTCCGGGGACTACGCGAGCTCTTTCGGTAAGCACAGACTGTAATTCCCGGTTTGTGTACCTGGAGCCTCGCCAGGGGGCACGGATTGCGGTATGCGAGTCCGCGCGAAATGTAGCGGTGACCGGAGCGCGGCCCCTGGGGATAACCAATTGCCTGAACTTTGGAAACCCCTACATCCCGGAGAACTACTACATGTTTTCCGAAGCGATTGGCGGTATGTCCGATGCCTGTCGCGCCTTTAATATCCCTGTAACTGGCGGAAATGTAAGTTTCTACAATGAAAGTCAGGATGGTCCGGTGTTGCCCACGCCCACCATCGGAATGGTCGGTCTGGTACCCGATCTGAATCGAGTGGTGTCGCCGGTATTCAGCAAGTCCGGAAGCCTGGTCGCTCTTCTGGGAAGCTTTCGACCTTCGGCGGGCGGGTCGGAATATCAGAATATGGCTCTGGGCGCTATCCAGGGAACTCCGCCGGAACTGGATCTGGACCTGGAAAAAAGACTTTGCGAAGCGCTGTTTCAAGGCGCCGGCGAATCCGCTTTTCTGGCCGCGCGCGATCTTTCCCTCGGCGGGCTATCCGTCGGTCTTTTCCGAAGCGTTTATGATCCGTACAACTCAAAATCGGTGGGCTTTCGCGCAAACGGGGAATCTATGGCGCAATTGAAAGCCAGCGCAGGGGAGTCCTACCGGAGCCGACCGGATCTATTCTGGTTTTCGGAGACCTGCGGCGCCGTTCTGCTGAATGTAGACACCGCGAAGCGCGAAGCTGTGGAAAGTCTGGCGAAGAAGTATGATCTGGGCCTCTCGTGGATTGGTGAGCTGACCGACGACCAGACGATGGATCTTAATGATTTTCAGATACCACTGGATGCAGCGGCTGCTGCTTTCGAAGGCGGACTGGTTCCCTATTTCGAAGAGTAGTGCGAGGCAATCGGAATGACGGACTGAAAAAAAGAAGTCTGGAAAGACCGAATCCGCATACCGAGGGCTACGGTCAGTAGCCCTCGGTCTCATGAATCCACCGGACCTAATCGTGATGATCCGGTTCCTCTTCGCTTTTTGTATCATCTGTGCTGATGTCTTGCTCGGCTCCGTACCGGGCCGTATCGCCTCTTATTTCCGGATGCATTATCTGACCTCCGCTGTTGGCGGCTCGCGCCATAAGAATGACAGTAACTAAAAAGAGCACTGTAGCTGCCGCCATACCTGCACCTCGAGCATTCTTCAGAATCAGCGCGCCGCCGGCCACAAGCCCGGAAACAATGGCTGCGATAGTAGCCAATTTGGCGGCTTCCTCATGGTTTTCCACCAGTTCATGGCTTACATTCTTCTGATCTTCTATCAACTCTTCTGCCGCTTCTCCAGAAAAATATGCGGGAATGGCTGTTAGTCCAAAAATCAGAGCCATGATTAATGCTGATTTTTGAAAATCCGCGGACTTCCAGAAAAGGGCCACGGCCAATGCGAATAGCGATACCAGGGCTCCGATTACGGGAACATGGTTCACTAGTAGATGTAGATGAGCTTCGTTCATTATTCCTCCTCACGATTTCCTGATGATCCGCTTTGGGCAGGAAGCGCTCTGTGCGAATACAGTAGCCTATGAAGCGAGGAATTGCAATGGGGCATTTGTCCCGATTAATGAAAACCGGAGCGTTCGGCGCTCATTTCCCGTGCGGGGACGTTGCTCGGTCCGGCCAGGTTAGCGAACCCAGGATTCCCAGAATAAAGAATCCCGGAATGCCGGCGGCCCAGTATACGGTGTACATCCCCCCTTCGCCAAAATATAGATAGCAGAAGACCCCCCAGCCGAGTCCGGCCAGAATCGAGACAGAGGCGCCGGCACGGGAAACCTTCTTCCAGTGAAACCCGGCCAGGAGCGCAAAGGACAGCGCCGCCACCGGTATATTGGCCAGAATGAGTTTCTGCAAAACGTTATCTACGAGAACGTTGGCCAGTAGATACGATGTAGCAGCAAAGCCGGCAGTAAGCAGGATCCCTCGTCGGGGCGAATCGCTACCTTTGGCCAGAAAATCGCCCACGGCCATACTGCTCATGGCGCTCCAGACTCCGGCCAGGGTTGTGGCTGCGGCGGCGAAGAAGAGTCCGTAGGTCAGGCCACGCAATCCCGCAGGCAGAATGGTTACCAGATAGGGAAGTCCTTCTTGCGCAGCGGCAAGGTCCACGTCCATAATCTGTAAGGCGGCTACCGAGAGCACGGCCATACCATAGAGGGCAAACACGAGCACAGCCGAAATCGCCACGGCCAAAAAGGCCGTGCTTTCGTTTCTGGCCGCAAAGATCTTCTGACCATACCAGGGCGCGGCAATGTAGGTGAAACAGGTAAGGGCGATTAGCGAGGCCACATATTCGGGAGGCAGCGCTTTCATGGCCCGGTCCAGTGGGATGGCTTCTGCGATTTTAGTTATCGCGTCGGGCCCCGCTTGCAGAAAGCTATAGACCATAATCGTTGGCAGGAGAATCAACACGGCCACGAAAGAAACAACATCGGCGCCAATTACAGATTTCAGGCCGCCGCGCAACGTGATCAGCAAAACAATCGCCACCGAAAGCGCTGTAACGGACCACTCATTCCAGCCTTCCAGAATGGGCCCGAATACCAGATACATGGATTTAACGTAGGTGGCGCTGAAGCCTATCATGGCCAGAAGCAGGGATGCCGCAGCGAGCTTTCCGATGACATTGCCATATTTCGCTTTGAAGAGCTGGGCCGTGGAGTAGGCATCCAACCGCTTCCATTGCCGGGCTACGGTTACCGAATAGAAGGCCAGTCCTACCAGGAAAACAAAGGGCAAAGAAAGCCCCCACCATCCGGCAAAGTAACCCACCGAGGAGAAGGCTACCAGGGTAGTGGTATTGAATTCGGTCATGACCAGCGTTGCGGTGAGCGCGAACAGGCCGGTGTTGCGCGATGCCAGGAGATAGTCCTCTTCGCGCTGTACTCGCGATGCGCCACGCCAACCCGAGTACACCAGCGCCCCCAGAAAGAGTAAGAACAGAATAAGGTCCAGATAGATCAGAGTGTTGTCTCCTTAAATGTAGATGCTACATAGCTACTGAATAGATACCGATTCTTGAGACACTGACTCTAAAGAACCAATACTTCCAATGCCGATTCTTGTTCGAATTGGCGGATATTCGGTTACTCAAAGGTGTCGTGCCTGCCGGTCATGATTTGAAAAAAACGGGGAATGTAGGTGACCAGAACATAGATCTCGATCAATGAGCTCACCGCCAGCAGACTCCATCGGATTATGGGCTCCCAGGTCTGCGAATAAGGATCCGGTAGTTGCTCGGTAACCAATATATGGCCAAAAATCCAGAAAAGTAAAATGAAGTTTAGTGCCGTTCCCCATTTTGCAATCAGGGAAGGCTTAACTTTGAACTGGATCTTCATCCACCACATCAGAATCGGAATACTGAGTAGCTGGGCAATATCGCGCACATAGATGAGCGCTACATACCAGAACGGAACCCGCTCCAGATAGAGCAGATAGCCGAACATTGAAAGGACCACCAGTTTGTCGGCCACTGGATCTAGAATGGCTCCCGTGGCGCTCTGCTGGTTCAACGCGCGAGCAAGTTTGCCGTCCAGAAAGTCAGTGAGAAACATAATGGCGGCCAGAGCGATGGACAGCAGGTAATGCCCTTCGCTCCAGGACCATAGGACCGGCGCGATTAGAAGAATCCGACTGATAGTGAGAACGTTGGGCCATGTCCATGTGCGCTCCATACTTACACGGACAGAGCTTCCCGGGCTCATTGCAAGTAAATTTGGCGGAAGGCATGGCTCGATTCGCCTCCAGGCACGGGCATAATAATGCCGGCCAGATTCTCGCTTCAACGCTTCTTGGCCCCGGTGGTAGGCCGCGGTGCGCGGGCGTCCAGCCGTGTAATTCGCTGGACACAGTTCCGGACTGGCATCCAATACGTGCATGAAACAAACCTGGATCTTGATTACTCTTCTGGCTCTTCTGGGCGGATACTGCGCCAGTGGGGATACGCCCGCGCCTGCAAACGATTACAAATTTGACCGGGCGGATCGCCAGGCTGCTATGAAAGAATACGGATTGAAGCGCATTGAGTCTTTCCAGGCAAAGGCGCAGTCCAGCGCAATAGCCACCGGGGACGATGCAAAAAAAAGGTCTTCCTGCGAGTCCTCGGCCATGGGACTGGCGCAAGTTAGCGGTATGTCTTTGAGCGGAAGCGGAGGCAAAAAGGAAACAGCAGTCGTAGTGGCTTGCCGTAGTACCAAAAACAACTACGAGCAGTGCGAGTGCGATATAGGATTTAAATAGAATACAGTCTCGGGCCTGGCATGGATGCAAGCCCATCTCCATGGGGAATAGATCTCAAAAGGCTGCAAAGCTAATTATTCTGGCGGTGGCCCTTGGGGCCGCTGTCTGTATCCTCTTTCCCCCAAGATCTGGCCACAGCGGCTTCAGGGCCGTTACCTACAACGTTCATTACTTCCGGGCTGGCGTCGCCGGCATTGAAAGCACACTTGCAGAAATCGACGCCGATGTGGTCGCTCTGCAGGAGGTTTCCGGCGGTTCGACTTTGCCCGCGTTGGCTCACAGACTGGGCTATCGGTACGTTTCCAGCGCTCCCTACGTTCGTTACGGAAGTACTTACTGGGTTCTGGCCATAATGACCAGATTTGCAATACTCGAAAGGTCGGAGATTCGCCTGGGCAATTCCCGCCGAGCTTTGCGAGTGGTACTCGATGTGCATGGAAGGCCGGTGGAGTTCATCACGTTGCATCTAACCCCTCTGGCCGGGCCTTCGTCCTCGCGGACGGACATTGAAGCCCGTAGCCAGAGCCGAAAAAGGGAGATTCACGATCTCCTGGCTTGGCTTTCTGAAGATCGTCCCAGGGTTATCCTCGGCGATTTCAACTTTCTAAGGGGGCTGCCGGGCTTCTGGTTGGATGAATACAAGCTGATGGGGGACTACACAGATGCAGACGGCGGAATCTTTCCCAACAATCACGACACATTCCCCATCCCCGAAGAGACCCGGACCGCACTAAAGAAATCCTTTCCAGACATACTCATTCCAGAGGCCATTACCCTGGACTACATCTTTTACAGAGGGCTGGAATTGCGCGACGTGCGAACTGTCCATGGTTCGGCTTCGGATCATTGGCCTCTGATCGCCGAATTTCTTCTCGAATGATTGCTGGACCTTTCGGACTATACAGCCCTTTTACTATATACCCCGGCTTCTGGTAATATTATCCATTTGCCATAGGCATGGGAATTGATAGAAGCATGCGCCGGGCTTTTTGGCGCCGGATGATTCGGTTCTGGCGACAACTGTCAATATCGCCAGTAGGAAATCCGACGTTACCGACGCGAAAACATCGCTGAAATAGATTTTTACCAGGAATCTTCCGTCCTCTATTTCAGGAAGTAAGCCAGCGAGATGAATTCAGTGAACCAGAAGAAAAAAACTATCAACGATTTCAGGACCGATGGGCTCCTGGATGGCGCAGGAATAATCAACCCGAAGGATTTCTCTGATTTTCAGTTCAACCGATCCTTCTGGAACTGTCTGGGGCGCTCCGAGAGCCGGGAGAACCACTCGGCTCTGGATGACCTGATTTTTCCGGAAGATATGCACAGGGCCCGGCAATTCTTCAGCAGTCCTGGAGCAGCTATTTCGCTGCGGTTTTTGACCTGGAGCGGCGAAGTGCGACACTTCCGGGTAACCGGCGAGCTACAAGACGAATACTGTGTGGTGGGCTTCGTGGACATTACCGACCATATCCATGTCGAACAGGCACTGGAAAGAAATGAAACCTATTTCAGGCAACTACTATCGTCTTCCGGGGATCTGCTATTCGTCCTGGATCTAGATTTTCACTTTGTGCAATACTTCCACAGGCCGGACGATGTCGAGCAGCTTGTAACGCCTTCCGATTTCCTGGGACGCACCATTTTTGAAATTGGCTTTCCCGATGATGCTCTTGGCATTATTGCAAAAACGCTTCGTAGAACTGCGGACACGGGCAAAAGAAGTTATGCCGAATACTCCTTGAACATGCCAGCCGGAACAGAATGGTACAGCATGGTGGCAAGTCGCCACGATTCCGCCGAGGACGGAGTGCAAATCATTTGCATGGTGCGAAATGTAACCGAAAAGGTGCAGGCGGATTTCAAGCTGAAGGAGAATGCGAAACGATTCGAACTGTTCTTCAAGAACTCCCTGGCCGGTTTCTTTTTCATGATGCTGGATGAACCGATCGAATGGAATGAAACCACCAACAAGGATGCAGCGCTGGAATATGTATTTTCGCATCAAAGGATTACCAAAGTAAACCAGGCCATGTTGGACCAATACGGCGCTACCGAAGACAGCTTCATTGGTCTTACTCCGGCAGATTTTTTTGCTCATGACCTCCTCCATGGTAAGCAGGTATGGAGAGAATTCTTCGATACAGGTCGCGCTCTATTGCAAACGGATGAGCGCAAAATGGACGGTACGCCAATCTGGATCGAGGGGGATTACATTTGCATGTACGACGATCAGGGCCGGATCGTGGGACACTTTGGAGTACAAAGGGACATCACCAGGCGAAAGCAAGCAGAACAGGAACTGGAGATGGCCCGGGAAAAGGCGGAAATGGCTGTTCGCCTTCGAGGCGAATTTCTGGCGCATATGAGTCATGAGCTGCGAACGCCACTGAACGGCATTATTGGTTTTTCAGATTTACTTACCCGGTCTCCGCTCAGTGGTTCGGCGCGGCAGTACGCCGAACTCGCGCATCAGTCCGCACAATTGCTCCTGGGAATTGTAAACAACGTATTGGACTTTTCCCGCCTGGATGCCGGAAAAACGGAAACAATACTGAGCGATGAGGATCCTTCCCGTGTAGCGCGCAGGGCGGTGGACTCGGTGGTATTTCAGGCGCACAAAAAGGGGCTGGAGTTGCATCTGGATCTCGATCCGGGATTGCCTTCGCTGGTGAGGTTGGATGCAGTTCATTTGCAGCAGATTCTCGTAAATCTGCTGGGTAACTCGGTAAAATTCTGCGAAGTCGGCGAGATAGAACTCAAGCTGGAATATCTGGATACCGCCGAGAGGATCCGGTTCTACGTCACGGATACCGGTCCGGGCATTGAGGCCTCTACCCGGGATAGTCTTTTCGAAGCTTTTCAACGGGGCGAAAAAGCTGGCGCAGAAACAGGTACAGGGCTGGGGCTGACCATTGCATCGCAGCTGGTGGAATTGCTCGGCGGCGAACTAAAGATTCGCGAAGGGGAAATGACCGGCACTACGTTTTTCTTTGATATACCGGTGACTCCGCTGGACCGCAGTCCCGCGGATGCCCGTCTTCCGGATCATATCAAGCGAGCTGCCGTGGCTGTTCCAGGTAGCACCGGGGCTCGGCTCATCCGTCGAATACTTGAAGGACAGGGTATTCAGGTAATCACTGCGGACAATCTGCAGAACCTGCGAAGCCGGTTGGAAGGGAATAGTTTTGATCTGATTCTCGTGGATGAGCGTCTTTATGGCGCGGGACTGGAGGCGGTTCTTTCCATTCAAGCGGATAAGCGTCCTCCGGTGGTTTTGCTCCAGCGGGTCTCGGAGGAGACGATGCCCTTGCCGGATCTGGCCAGAACCGAACTTCTAAGGGTACCGCTGCCCCTGGATCTGTCGTTTCTTTCACGGACTCTATTAAAGGCTTCCCATGATAGGGAATTCTTGAGGCCGGAGCCGAGCCGAGGCTGGAAGGGTACGGTTCTGGTGGCCGAAGACAATCTGGTTAACCGAAGTTTGACGCGGCATATGCTTCAAAGCATTGTTCCCGGTGTTCATATTCTGGAAGCGAAGGACGGTAAAGAGGCGCTACGATTGGCCACGGAAAACGAGCCAGATCTGATCTTTCTGGATCTACAGATGCCCGATATGGATGGCCTTGAAACCGCCCGACATCTGCGACGGTGGCAGCCCGGCGCGAAGCTCCCCATAATCGCGCTTACAGCAGCGACAATGGATGGGGAGAGGGAAAAAGCCTTTGAAGCCGGGATGTCCGATTTTCTGGCCAAGCCCGTAGCCAGGGCGGACTTTGAGCGGACGGTAAAGAAATGGCTAAAGCCAGCAGAGCAGAGTTCAGATCTTTGTCAGAAGGTCATGTCGAATACTGGCCTGGACGAAGAAGCGGCTCGCTCGCTTTTGGCGGAGGCGGCCCGGGCCCTGCGAAACGATCTGTTGGCTCTGGAAACCAGCCTGGGTCACGGCCAGGATGAGACCGCGCGTCGAATCATGCATCATATGCGGGGCACAGCCCTGGGGCTCTATCTGGAAGAAACCGGCCAGATTCTTGGTAGTATGCAGCGCAAGAGTAAATCTGGCGAGTCGGTGCAAGAAGACCTATCCTCCCTGAGAAAGTCTCTGGATACTTACTTCGCAGAGTAGCGTTCTTCCCTTTCATCGCATAGCCTGGCAGCCCCGGGGGCGAAGAAACATTTCCTCGCGCGATTCCAGATTATCGTTCGTCGCTGTGGCTGTAGGGATCGAATGAATCGGTAATCAGTTCTTCATCCGAATCATCCAGATCTTCTGAGGAGTCTGCAGGATCGGGAGTGATGGGTGACTTTCTATAGAGAATGGCCAACAGGAAGCCTGCTACGGCCCCGGACAGATGTGACTGCCAGCTGATCCCCGCCTCTAGAGGGAACATCCTCCAGATCATGCCGCCGTAGAGAAAAACGATGATAAGCGAAAGAGCAATGGATCGCGGGTGCCGACGGAGTAAACCGGACCAGAATAGAAAGGCAAGCAGGGCATAAATCCAACCGCTGGCCCCAATATGGATGTGAGGATCGTCCCAGAGCCATACCGCCGCGCCGGGAAGTAACATACAGAGAAGCAGTACGGCGAAACGAGCTTCTCTATACAAATAGCTTACGCCCCAGACCGAAAGAAATAGCGGCGCCGAGTTGGAAAACAGATGCATCCAGTCTCCATGTAAGAAAGGAGCAAAGACGATGCCTGCCAGGCCCTGAGCAGTGCGTGGCTGCACGCCCTGGATGAAACCGGGAAGGGTGCCAGCTTCTTTAAAAAAATGGATGCAAAGTTCCAGAAACAGAATACCTGCAGCCAGTCGGACCGAGCCATGTCCCTGATAGCGATTCGCATCTTCTTTGCTCTGTCCTTGAGAGATTCCGCTGGAGTCTGGCACCATTGGAATAGACTAGGGATTTTGAGCGCTGCGGAAAAGCATAATCCGGGTAATCAAAATGGTTCAGGATACACCTCGTGCGGGTATTTCCTGGTTTTTTTGTTGAACTCTGTTTGATGCGAAAACTATTCTGCCTGGTTCGCACGATGCTGCATTGGAAGCATTTCTGGAGAAAAAATGAAATCTAAACCTGGCCTGTATTTGATCATCATCTTTGCTCTTTGCATTCAGAGTTGCGCATCCGGGAGCAAAGACGGCCATAACGAAAAGGCCATTGCTCTCGAGGACTCCGATACCAGTAAGCGGTGTAAGAGCCTTGCCGCCCAGCTGTCCGAATCCTATCCTCTGGCACAGGTGCGTTTTGATGTGCAGCCGGATTCCGGGTTTGTTAAGTGCAGTATCTATATGGAAAAGGCCGGGGTATTCCAGTTTTTCATTTCGCAGCCCCTGGGCCGGGATCCTGATGCAATGGCGAGATACGAACAGAACCGAAAAGACTTCAGAGAGATGTATTCTGTCACTGGAAGCAAGTTTGTGATTTCCGGAAATGCAGGCACCTGTTTCTGGAATCAAACCGGGTTCATGTCCCGCCTGCAGCTGAAATGGAAATCCATGGGAACTTCCGAGGAGGAGTGCGTCATTGCTAAAGCGCCGCCCTCTTTGCAAAGAGGCTATGAACTTGTGAAAGGGGAGTTTGTTTTTCCCTGATTCTTGTTTCGAAGCTGGCTACGGAATAGGCTGGCTTCGGAATAGGCTGCCTGGATCGTATTCGCACCGATTTCATGGAGCTATGTTACGATTAGAAGTGATGAGGAATTCCACCACATTTGCGCCAGAAATACCTAGCATTCATCGCGTTGCGTTGTCCTTATTCACCCTTAGAACCAGGGTAAGCTTTCCGCTGTCATCTCGAATGAGATCAAATCCTTCCTGTCGCAGGGCTCGTTGAATGCGATAAACATTCAGGTTAACTACCTTTTCGCCCGGAGCGCGAGGCCCGCCGGGATCGGTTTGCGACAGTGCAAGCGCCTTCTGAATGGTGTTTTGCTCTTCAGAATTTAGATCTTCGCCGGTCTTTCCTTCCATGGAAAGATTATCGGATTTGCTAACTACAGATTTGATTGAGCCAGCGCTTTTAATCCGCCGCTACGCACGCCGTCAAAGAAGGGGTCCTGCAAAATGAGTAGCGCTCCGGCGCGACGTAATGCCACTCCCTGGTCGCTTCCGGTCAGCTCCGGTAATCCAAAGAAGCGGCGGGCTGCCTGCTCGGTGGCCCCGGCCGAGCCTGATCGAGCCGCATCCAGAGTAGCCGCCCAGGCCTGCACAGCCGGCACATTACCGGGATTCTGGCCGTATTTCCAGAATGGGTTCCACAGCCGGTTCAGCGGATGCATACTTAATTGAATGGCCTTCCACTCTCCTTGATAATCGGGCATTTGATCGCGGATGCTCTGTATACGATTTCGAGCCTGGGCCATTTCATCCGCCTTCGCCAGGTTTTCCAGGCATTGTTCGATTAGCGGCTGGGATACGAAGCGGGCAAATCGAGAATCCGCATCGCTTTCCAGAGCAGACAGTATATCCGCCACCACGGCAGACTCCTGGTTACGGCAGCCCTGGATAATCTGCGCGGCCTGTTTCTGGAAATCGGAACCGGGAGCCGATCCTGCCTGCAGTCTGGCGCTGGCAACGGCGCTTCGATACAGCGGAATGTCTTTGTAATCCAGGGCCCTTTCAAAATAGTCCAGGGCCTGTTCGGGGCGGCCCTCGCGAAGAAGGAGCACGCCGGCATTGTAGCAAAGAAGATCTGGATTATCCGAGTTATCTGCACAGGCTTCCTGCAATATCTGGATGGCCGTTGATTTGTCTCCATCAGGCAAAAAGTATTCTTTGACTGCACGATCCAGGATCAGGTAATAGGGCTGAGAAACAGTCCGCTGACAACCGGCCAGTACTACCATGGTCGCCAGGGCCAGCGCGAAGCCCGGATAAAGCCGCAAACCAGCAGGTCTCGGTTTTTCGTTAAACGCCTTCCTATGGGAGCGCCATGGGCCGAATTTCCGGATGGAATCCGGGTATCTTCGATGGAAAAGGAAATCTAAAAATGTCGACAAAACACAGGATATGGTTCCCATTACACTCTGTGAAGCTTTCAGGTACTCTTCTTCTTTCTCTTTCATTGGCTCTTTTTTCATTTTGTGGCTGCGATCCGGCGCAGAGCAAGAATATTCCAGGCCAATTCGGTCAGGATAATTTCGACGACATAGTAAAATACGCCCTGGACAACTATATTGATCCCGGAGTTGACACCGGTCGTGGCTACGTGGGCGCCGCAGAGTCGGCCCTGCGCGCGCTACCATATCCGCTGATCCTGTATCCCCGAAGCTTCTATCAGAAGCAAAATCAGCTCCTTCGACCGGTGCGAATCATTCCAGGAAAAGAAATCCAGGGCTTCAAGGGAAAACCATTCGTGGTTCTGGAACCGGATTGGCAGGCCTATGAAAAGAAACGGAATACTATAGAGGAAAGGGAGCAGAAAGAGCGGGAAGGACTGAGCAATGCCGAAAGATCGCAGAAAGCTCAGACCGTGCGGGATCAGATTCAGTCCGAGCAGCGGGCCCTGGAAGAAGCCTGGCAGAGCATCGATTTCTCCAGAGGAGATTTCCTGGATATTGTAAACTGGATTGAGGATAACCGCGACAGCTACATGACCCCGCCGGATACGGAATCCCAGTCCGAAGCTCCCGATTTCGATCCCGCCAACTTTGGCCTGAATCATGTATACTTTGCGGCGGCCAATGGCTTTCTCAAGAGTCTGGATCCCCATAGCGCCATTCTGGACATGGAGACCTGGGATAAGATTCGCAAAGAATCCGAGGACTCCACTTTCGAAGGTATTGGCGCCATGCTCCGGGGAGGCGGCTCGGCGGACGTCATTGTAGAAACTCCATTGCCCGGTTCGCCTGCCCTGAAAGCCGGTTTGCGCGCCGGGGATATCATTAAGAAGGTGGACGGAAACAGCATCGAAGGATTACCGCTTTCCGATGTCGTAAAACAAATTCGCGGTCCCCGAGACACTACAGTAACTCTGACCGTGGAACGGCCCACCACCCTCGAAACCCTGGATATCCCTATTCGCCGGGGTGTCATCGAACAAAAGGCAGTATCCTCAACGTATCTGCCGGAATCACCGCTGAAGGATTACACCGACAAGAAAATCGGAGTGATTAAGCTTTCTTCGTTTTTGTTTGATCGCACCTATCCTTCAGACCTTATCAGAGAAGAATACGAATCCCTGGTAAACAAGGCGGACGGAAAGCTGGATGGACTAGTGCTGGATCTCCGCGGCAATCCTGGCGGCGATCTGCGCGAAGCCATCAAAGTGGCCGGTCTTTTTCTGCCCAAAGGCCTGGAAGTTGTGGAAATCAAAGGTCGTAGGGACTCCAAAGAAGAGAAGAACAATCTCCGTCCCATTTATCTCCATAGCGCCGAAGCGCCGTTGATTGTAATGATCGACGCCGGTTCCGCCTCCGCCAGCGAAATTGTGGCTTCTGCGCTGAAAGACCATGACGCTGCCCTGATTCTGGGCGAAAGAAGCTTCGGCAAGGCCACGGTGCAAAGCCTGGAAAGCCTGGGCGATGTAATCATTAAGCTCACTACGGCCAGGTATTATGCCCCGGACGGCTATACCATCCAGGTGTACGGCGTCCATCCTGACGTGGCCATATCGCCGGAGCCGGATGGGAGCTTTCCTCCGCGATTCCGGGAAGAGGATATGTGGCAGCACTTGCCCGAACTACAGGAAAGAAAGAAAAAGCCGGTCCGCCAGGCCTGGATTAAAAAACTGCAGGAGTCTGTAGGCGAAAACGATGCTGCGGAGCAATTCCTCCGGGATCACAAGGCGGATGCCATCAAGCCCGATGCAGCCCTGATTCGCGCCATCGCCTACTTTGACGCTCTGGCAAAAAATCCAAGGCCCTGAAATGGCAGATCGTACAGTAGATTATCTGGTAATCGGTAGCGGGGTGTCCGGCCTCTACGCCGCTTACTTGCTGGCGGATCATGGACAGGTTCTGCTTATAACAAAATCCAACGTCGTAGAAGCCAATACCAGCTATGCCCAGGGCGGTATTGCTTCGGTTCTGGCTTCCACTGACAGCTTTGAAAGCCACATCCAGGATACCCTGGATGCCGGCGCCGGCCTGTGCGATCCGGAAGCGGTGCGTATTCTGGTTACGGAAGGTCCGCGACACATCCACAAGCTAATGGAAATGGGCGCCGAGTTCGATCGCAATGCCAAAGGCGATCTCCATCTGGGAAGGGAAGGAGGTCACAGCGCCAATCGAATCGTTCATTCCGGCGATCTAACCGGCAAAGAAGTGGAAGATGTTCTGGTAGATGCCGTGAAGAAGAAGGGCGTGGAGTTACTGGAATACACCTGCGGTGTGGAGTTGATTACAAACTATCATGTGGAAGGCGAAAGCTCCCCGGGGGAAAAGCCCCCGGCCTGTTATGGCGCCTATGTCTACGATAGAAACACCTGGGAGATCAGCGCCATTCGCGCCCGGGCCACCATTCTGGCCTCCGGCGGCGCAGGCCGGGTTTATCTGCACAATACCAACCCGGATGTGGCCACCGGCGATGGCGTGGCTCTGGCCTATCGCGCCGGGGCAGTGATCGCAAATATGGAGTTTTACCAATTCCATCCCACATCGCTCTATATGCCCGGGGAGAACTCTTTTCTGATAACAGAGGCGCTTCGCGGTTTCGGGGCCAGGCTTCTCGACTATGAGAAGCAACCGTTCATGCATCGCTACGATGAACGATTGGAGTTGGCGCCCCGAGACATTGTGGCCCGGGCCATCGACGCAGAAATGAAGCGAAGCGGCGCACCGCATGTGTGGCTGGACTGCACCGGAACGGATCAAGAAGAGCTTATGGTTCGCTTCCCGAATATCTATGCCACCTGCTTGAAACGGGGCATCGATATCGGACGCCAGCCCATTCCGGTGGTGCCGGCGGCTCATTATATGTGCGGAGGCATTCGCACGGATCTACACGGACGTACGCGGTTGAACGGACTGTATGCAGTGGGGGAAGTTGCCTGCACTGGCGTGCACGGCGGAAATCGACTGGCTTCCAATAGTCTCCTGGAGGGCCTGGTGTTTGCTTATCGCATTGCCGAGGTTGTGCCTTCGGACGCTTTGCCCGCAGCCGATGCATTGCCGCCGGTGCGGGCGTGGCAGAAAGAGGGGCTTTTGAATCCGGAAGAATGGATTCTTGTGCAGCATAACTTCGGCGAAATCAGACACATTATGTGGAACTATGTGGGTATTGTACGTTCCACACTCAGGCTGAACCGGGCTTTGCGAAGGATTAACCTGCTGTACGACGAGATCATGGATTTCTACAAGCGAACCGTGCTGCAGAACAAGATCCTGGAGCTCAGAAACCTGGTGCTCATTGCGAAACTCATTATTGAGTCGGCCCTGGAACGCCAGGAAAGCCGCGGTCTGCACTTCAACACGGATTTTCCAGAGAACCGGGATCCCAGCAACACTTACACGGAGAAGTGGCGGACGTCCTGATCCAGGCATCGAATACCTCTAATCAGGCAACCCCGGGATCGTCGATTCCAAAGCTTTGACGACGCAAAGCGCTACCTGGACCGGAAAATGTGGCTTACCATGAATCTGAGCCATGCAGAGCATCATTAACCTTCTGATTCCCAGTTCGTCCGAATAATCTGCCAGGACTCCAGCAGTGGGAGAAAATTTCATCGGTTGCAGAGACTCTGCGCAGTTCGAGTGGATTCCAGCGGATTCAGGCCCTCAGGCCAGCAAAATGCTCTTTCCGGCCGTGAAAAATGCTGAACGATCGATTTCATGTGTACCCGCTTGACTCCAGAGTTGGCCTACCATTTCTGGACGCGATGAACGAGAAAACGGCCAAACTTCTCAAGCGCTATGCCGACAAGACCGGATCCAACGTACGGGATCTGAAAAAGGCATGGCAGGGATTGAATTCCAAAGAGAGATTTCAAAAAAGACAGGTATATTTGCAGGAATTAAAAGGCAAATGATCCGCAGCGGAGGGCTTCTGTAGCCCTTCCCGTCCAATCCCTGACCATTCCCTATTTCGGTTTTCTTCCATTTCTCATCTCGGAATACTATCCCGGACACCGGAATTCGCTGTGTACAGGCGTTCCGGGATTTCACATATATTGTCTTCGGTTTCCGGAATAAATCCCCCGTCCCACCTCGGATGAACGGGGGACGGCGTCCATGGCGTCCACGGAATCCCGGGCGCGAAGACCTGGACCGTTTCTTTCGATGACTATATACGGCGCGAGCCCGTAAAGCTCAGGATTCCAGGGTGATGATGATGTCCTCGGGATTGACGAGATCCCCTTCTTTGCCGTTAACCGACTCCACTATCCCCGCTCGACGGGCCTTTACCTGGTTTTCCATTTTCATTGCTTCCACAACAAACAGGGTCTGGCCTT
Organism: Spirochaetaceae bacterium; assembly: GCA_002730875.1. Classification (GTDB taxonomy): domain Bacteria; phylum Spirochaetota; class Leptospiria; order Leptospirales; family Leptonemataceae; genus UBA3465. The sequence continues at coordinate 161,086 of PCBI01000002.1, forward strand.
CCTCCACCGAATCCCCGGCGCTCACGGGAAGGTGTATTAGTTTTCCAGGCATAGGACTGGTGTAGGTGAGATCGGAATCGGAAAGTGCAGCGTCGGAAGAGATGGGTTGGAAATGCAGGTTCTTGCCATCCAGATGAAGGAAGAAGTCTGTTTCCGTGAAATGGTAGCTTCCTTCGATGATTCGATCCGGCGTATGAAGTTCGAATCGTTCCCCGTCCAAAAAACGGAATTGATGGGCGGATCGAAGCGACTTCGCCTCTTCGGTTTCCATGTCCAGTAGCGATATCTTGTATTCGCCGGCTCTGGTTTGTACATCGAGAATAAAGGAATTGCCTTCATGTCGGAAGGTCTTTTTCATGCAACGTAGAGCATCGGTTCCGGCCATTGTGTCCAATAAATTATAGGTGGTTTCCGGAAAAATGAATCCTTCCACAATCGGGTCTTCGCAAAAGCTGGAGCGAGTCCAGAACGCCTCTCATTCTGTACAATCCATGATCGAGCTAGCCGCAGTTCTAAGAGAACCGGGCGGTTGCGACTGGGATAGAAAACAGGATCTGAACTCCATGCAGCCCCATCTTCTGGAGGAGGCCCATGAACTCATCCATGCGATTCAGACACTGGACGTAGAAAACTTCAAAGAGGAACTTGGGGATCTGCTGTTTCTGGTGGTATTCTTTGCCCGGCTGGCGCAAGAGAAGGGTTGGTTCGATCTATACGATGCGGCCCGGGCCAGTGTAGATAAGCTGGTTTTTCGGCATCCCCATGTATTCGGGGATCTGAAAGTTAGTGGAGCCGGCGAAGTGCTGAAGAACTGGGAAAAGCTGAAGGAACAAGAAAAGGAGATTCAGAAGCAGGGCCGGAGTCCTGATAGACCAGAAGATCAAGATGGCCCGCACACCACACTTGGCGGCGAAACCGAAGCCGCAACCAGCGGCGCAACAGACGGCGATCCATCGAAAGAACCGTCAGAGTTTGGCAAGAAAACCGCTTATCTACCGGCGCTGCATCGCGCCGAAAAGCTGCAGAAGAAAGCCGCCCTTAAAGGCTTTGATTGGGACAACATTGTAGACGTTCGCAAGAAACTGGATGAGGAGCTTGGAGAACTGGATGAGCTCATAGAGAGTCTTCAGAAAAATGAAGTCGATGCATCGGTTAAGAGCCGGTTATCCGATGAACTGGGAGATGTGCTTTTCTGTGTGGTGAATCTCGCCAGGCATTTAGACGTTCCCGCGGAGCTATCCCTGCATGGTAGCTGTGAGAAGTTCATCGCTCGATTTCGAGCCATGGAAGATATGAGTTCCGTTCCGTTGGAAGGCCTGAGTCTAGAAAAACTGGAAGACCTCTATCAGGCGGCGAAGGCCAAGATCCACGCTTCATGAATTCCGCTATCGAAAGCCAGAGGGAGCTGGCCCCGCTTACCACGCTCCGACTCGGGGGGGATGCCCGCTACTTTCTTAAAGCCAGCAGTGTCGAAGACATCTTGCATGGTCTATCTTTTGCGCGAGAGAAAAAGATACCTCTCTATACTCTGGGAGGCGGTTCGAATACCATTTTCTCGGATCAGGGCTTTCCTGGCCTGGTCATGCACATTGCCACCAGGGGAATCGAGACCATCGATCAGGATGAAAGATCGGCGCTTCTGGATGTTCAGGCCGGCGAGAACTGGGATGAATTTGTGCAGCATTGCATCGCCCATGGTCTGGCCGGTGTGGAATGCCTGTCCGGGATTCCCGGACAGGTAGGAGCCGTGCCCATTCAAAACGTGGGCGCCTATGGCCAGGAAGTGGCCCAGACCATCGAGTCGGTGCGGTGTCTGGACCGCATCACCTTTGAGCAGGTGGTTTTCACAAATCAGCAATGCGAGTTCGCCTACAGACAAAGCAGGTTCAAATCCTATGATCGCGATCGCTACATTGTACTCGGCGTAGCATTCCGACTGTCCACTGTTAACATCCAGGAACCCCGGTATGAAGAGCTAAAAAGGGCTCTGGGGCCCGTGGATTTCAGCCATGCATCGGGGATACCGGGGGCCCCTGATAAGACCCTGGCCCGTGCGGAGGAGCGGGCGGAGGCCTTGCAGCGCCTGCGCGAGGCCGTACTGGCGCTACGGAAAAAGAAATCAATGGTCGTTGACCGGGCGGACCCGAATTCCATCTCTGCAGGAAGCTTCTTCCTTAATCCGGTTATTCCGGCCGGCCAGATCCAGGACTTTAGGGATAGAATGGAACGCGCGGGCTTAACCGATTATCCCTGCTTTGAGGTTCCCGATGGATTCAAGCTCAGCGCAGCCTGGTTGGTTGAGAATTCCGGCTTCCAGAAGGGATTCACCGAGAATGGCGTTGGTCTTTCTGAAAATCACAGTCTGGCCCTGGTGAATCGTGGCGGTTCGGCGAAGGCATTGATGGAGCTTGCGCGTAAGATTCAAAAGCGTGTGTTTGAATTTAGCGGAGTATGGCTGGAAAGAGAACCGGTACTGGCAGGACCGGAAGAGAGCGTAGAGCAATAGAATGGCAAAAAAATCCACCGACACAGCAACAAAGAAAGGCGCGAATTCAAGCCCAAAGAAATCGGCGAAGACAACCGCGAAGCGCAAGGCTACAGCAAAACCCGCAGCCTCCGGTTCAGATCCCAATCCCGCTCCGCCGCGAAAAGGGGAGTTAAACTTCACTGCAAGATTTGATACAAACCAGGTGGATCAGCTAAAAACCTCCGGCGAAATTGATCTCACCTTCCCGAGATTTCCCCATGAAAAGCAGATGGATCAGACAGAGATCTGTCTGAAGTGCCATGGCTGCTGCATGTACATTACCGTACCTCTTGATTATCCTCGTTCCAATGAACAAAAGGATCTCTATACCTGGTATCTGCTGCACAGAAATGTGGAGATCTATATCGATCACGATAAAACCTGGGCCATCATCTTCAAGACCCCCTGCGACAAGCTCCTGGCCAATGGTATGTGCGGTATTTACGAAACCAGGCCGCAACTATGCCGAGATTATTCGCCGGACAGTTGCTCCCGGGTGGGTAAAGACCATATGCACCTGTTTCAGACTCCTGCTGAGATGCATGCTTATCTGGATCGAAATAAGAAGAAGACCTCGAAGAAGGCTGCGAAAAAGACTTCAAAGAAAGCTACGCGAAAGTAGCGCATAAGTATGAATTACCAGGCTCTCGGAAACAAGGTAGATGAACTGGGGGGCCCAAAGCCAGGCTCTGACGAACCCGAGTCCTCCTGGCGCATGCTCTTATCTGCAGACCGATAATATCCTTTACAAACATTCTGGATAGACTGTTATTCTTGCATGAAAAGGTGCGGGGGACGTCATGGCCGGGCGCCAGGTTTTATTCTTGCCGTCGCGGTCGCTTTGCTTGCGCCATTGCTGCTATCCTCCTGCGAAGATACCGGCCACTCCGATAAGGGTCATCCCTATCGGCTTTTCTACTACCTGGATACAGGCAAGAGTCTACCATTCGAGCAAATCCTTGAATTGAACGCTGACCGGTGGACTCCCACCCCGGCGAAGGCCCCAGGATTCGGTTTTCAGGACGTGGTACTGTGGCTTAAAGTGGAAGGCAGCGAAGGCGCACCCACAGCTACTGTTTCGGCCGATATTCTGGATATTTCCTACAGCCAGCTGGATTCGGTTCAGGTGTTTTACCTCGATGCCAGCGGCGGACTTGTTGAAAAACATACCGGCGATACGCTTACGTTCTACAGTCGCGATGTGCCGGCCAATAGCTTTGCCTTTTCCGTCTCGGGATCCAGGGGGCCGATCTATGTTCGTATCCGAACACAGGGAACTCTGATGGCCCCTCTGGGCCTTTTCTCGGATAGCGAATGGAACCGGGCCATACAGATACGCACGGCTCTCTACGGTCTGTATTTCGGCGGTCTGGTCTTCATTGGATTGTATAATCTCTTTCTCTTCTTCTCGATCCGGGATAGAACCTACCTCTACTATTCAATCTACGTCGGATTCGTGTTCGTTTCGTTTCTGTCCTTTCTGGGATACGGACATCAGTATCTATGGCCCGGTTCCGATTTTTGGAATAATCGATCTTTCGTAGTATCAGCGATGCTTTACGTGATCGCATCGCTGCAGTTCGCCGTAAGGTACCTTGCCGTTTTCTTGAATCATCCCTGGCTCGGGCGCAGCATGCGATTCTTGCAGATTCTGTTTTTGCCGGTCATTCTTATCGCCATTCTGGGCGACTACCAACTGGCCACCCGCCTGGGGTCTTCTTTGAACATTGTGAGTAGTCTACTGATATTTGTGACGGCAATTGTACGAACAATGGATGGATTTCGTCCGGCCCGGCCTTTTCTGGTGGCCTGGTTCTTCTTTCTTTCCGGACAAATCATCGGCTCGGTGGCTTTTCTGGGACTCTTTCCCGATGTTTCCGGGGTGTTGCCGCTGCCCTTCCTCGGCTCTGCTCTGGAACTGACTTTGCTTTCTCTGGCTCTGGGAGACCGTTTCAAGCATCAACAGGAATTGGCCGTAAAGGACCGGCTGGAGCTCACGGATTCCTACTCAAGATTTGTTCCCAGGGAGTTTCTTTCTTTCCTCAAGCGACGAAGCATTAAGGACGTCCATCTAGGGGATTCGGTGGAGGCTCGGATGACGGTCCTTTTTGCCGATATCCAATCCTTTACTACACTATCGGAATCCATGACGGCGGAAGAAAACTTTCGCTTCATCAATGCATTACTTAAACGGATTGGGCCCGTCATCCGCAAGCATGATGGATTCATCGATAAGTATATCGGGGATGCTATAATGGCGCTTTTTCCGAAGCGACCGGATGACGCTCTTGAAGCTATTATGGAAATGCAAGGGCTGTTGGAAGACTATAATCGTGCACGTATAGAGAAAGGGCTTGACCGTATTCAAATTGGCGTGGGCGTACATACCGGTATGGTGATGCTGGGAACCATAGGCGAAAATGAACGAATGGAGGGTACGGTAATCGGCGATACAGTGAACACCGCGTCCAGGCTGGAAGGTTTAACGCGAAGCTACAATGTGACCGTCATTGTTAGCAAGGAATGCCGCGATTTCCTGGAGGACGGCAATCGGTATCGATTTCGATTCATAGAAGCTGTACAGGTTAAAGGGAAGAGCAAGCACGTTGATGTACTCGAGTTTATGGGACTTGATTCGGTCTAACATCCACCTCGGTAACCGAGGGGCTTTAATGATCGGACCAGGGTTATCCAGGCAAGTCAGCTGACGAAGAGAGTTCGACGCAATTCAGCTCACTGTTCCACGCAGACAAAGGAATAGTTGAAGCCGCTACAGGGACTTGCATCTACAAGAAACAGGAACGGCTGGTTGGTTCGGGAAGCGTCTCCCATGGCAAAGGTGCCGGAACCCGTGTCCCAGTTGCCGCATGTAGAGCCCGCCCGGGTAGTCCAATCCGCATTCATGCCAAGGAAGACCCGTGTTGGAATCGTTATTGCAGTAATAATCCGCTCCCTGAATGCCCGTATTTCCCGAAATGCTTATTGCTCCCGTGGAAGTGGACATAGTAACAAACATTCGTTTTGGAGCGTCGTTTGCCGGCGAAGCGCCATTTGTTGCCTCTGCAGGGACTGCCAGGGCCGCCAGAATGGCGGTGAGGTCGCCGCCGTTTTTGTCGGAATCGCTTGAAAGGTTACCCTGGAAACAGGCTGGCTGGGCCTTTTCTTCCCTCACGCCATCTTTCCGTTCCTTTCCTGCTCTGCGCCGTCCGCTACTCGTCGTTTTTTTGGGCCTCGTCCACTTGTTCCTCGTCGTTTCTCTGCCGCCTTCTGCCGTTTTCTGTCCTCTTGAAGAGGGCTATGGAAAATCGGCAGGATTGCTTATGCGAAACTCCCCGGCTTTAGGCGCCGGTAGGGAAGCGCTGCGAAAGCCAGCCAAAGAGGTGATCCCAGAGCATGGCGCCGCGAAAGAGAGCCAGCCCTGAAAAGATTACATCGGGCCATAGCAGGGTTTCATTGACCTTGTCCAGAAACAGTGCGTGGATGAGTCGCATGGGCACCAACCAGTAGATCAGAAATACGGCAGCCACTATGAATACGATTCCATGAATCAGTCGTCCCACGGGCTTTCGAACCCATTTTCCCACAAACGGCAGATAGAGTACGCTGGAAATCATCGTATAGTAGATGAACGTAAGGATTAAGAACTGCAGTAAAAATAAAAAAAGTTCATCGTAAGGTCCGATGGGCTCAGGTCTCATGATGGCTCTCCTTGTATTCCATGATTAAAGCATCGGAATCCGCGTAGTAGTTCTTGCGTCGGTGGATCTCTTTAAATCCGCAGGACTCATATAGTTTGCGGGCCGGAAGGTTGTTCTCGGCTACTTCCAGGAGGATCCGGCACTCTGTAATCCATTCAGTCTTCCCGATATGGGAATCATCCCTATCCGAATTTCTGATTTCGTCGTCTCCTCTTGCTTCCTCGCCGTGCTGATCCTGTTCGGCCACCGGGGCCTGCCCACTGCCGATGAACTTCTGACCGCTGCTCAGCAGGGCACGGCCCAGGGAGCGGCTTCGATAATCGGGTAGCACACCTATCCGTAGTAGCTCCCAGCTTGACTCATCCTCTTCCGGGGTCGATCGGTCCTCAAGCCAGATATATCCGCAATAGGAGGCGTCGGGCCGATGGGAAGAGCCGGCCGAGTCCGTGGATGGGGCATCGGACAGGAACGAGGTAGTGAGGTGCCTGGCGCCAGTGAACACGACACCGCCGCTGCGGTGCATAGTATCATAAAGTGGGACGACTCGGGCATCAGGATCAATTCCCAGGATCAGCTGGCCCTTTCTGGATAATTGCCCTTCTATCATCCGGCTGTTCCAGTTTTCGGCCATGCAAAGCTGCTCCAGCTCAACCAGAAGGTTTACCAGGTCCGCAAAATAAGAGGCAGGGTAGGATGGATGATCGGGTTTCAGACTGTACATGAAATGGCGGAATGCTTAAGGATCAAATCAAAACTGAAAGGGTTCAGGCTCATCCATTTGGGGTTCCTGGGCTCCGGGCTCGATCAAAAAAACAAAAAATAAATGCAAACGAAAACGCTATCCAGAACACTCCACCTATATGAGGGCTCCCGACCAGGCAAACCTTACTGTTTCCGTTATTGTGTCCCTGTTGGTGCTGGCGTTGGTATCCAGTAGTTGCGAAGACGCATCCGACTCCATACGCAACTGGGGCATGCGCGAGAGGGGGGAGCGCATTCTGGATCTCTCCGACGAAGATATTGCCCGACTCAAAAGGGATCTAAAGCTCAGCGAGGACCGGGCTGTGGAATTCGAAAAGAACCTTCGTGGGCTTTTGCAAGAGCAGTCCATTCAGGGGGACCTGGCCTGGAAAATCGGAAAAGCCATTATGCAACAGGGCCGCTACGAAGCGGCGGACCCCTATTTCCGGCAATCCATAGATGAGGATTCCGGACCGGTGCTTGCGGCCCAGAACAACAACTACTTCGAAGAAGCTTTGCCTTATTATAGAAAGGCCCTCACGTACAACAAAGCCAATCCCGAGCTGTTGTTCGAAGCCGGTCTCTGCTATGCCAATGCCAGCCGGGCTCTGGGTTGGGAGCGATCCAGGTTTGAGTCCGCCGAATTCTTATTTGAAGCGGTGGCACGACTGGAACCGGGGGATCATCGCCCGCGATACCAGCTGGCGCTCCTCTATGGAAAGTCCGAAGGTTACGGTCGCGATCCGGAAAAAGCCCTGGAGATTCTGGACGAGCTACTGCGCAAAGAGGAGCAAAACATACCGGTACGCTTTGCCAAAGCCAATATACTGGTCGAGAACGGCAATCTGCGCACCGGCGCCGATGAGTACCGTCGTATTATCGAAATCATGGACGATCTCTATGAACGCGGAGTGCTGCGCGGAAACAAGAAACGTAACGTACAGTACAGATCGGCCCGGGAAAACCTGGAGAAGCTGGAGACCTGCCTGCAGGGAAAGCCCGGCTGCGAAATCATCACGGAAGAAACCATCCAACCCTGATTGCCACTCTCACCAACAGAACGGCTTAAGCTTGCCTGCATGGTTTCAGGATTGCCCTACCGGAGGCGATTCTTCCAGACGGGCGGTTTCAGCAATTGGGGCAGGGAGCTTCGGGCATGGTTTCCCTTTATTGTTAGAGAGTTCGGCGAAATCTACACTGCCAGGGGAATGCAGATTTTCCGAAACCTGGTCAGCAACCATCGATTCGCGGGGAATCCAGAGGTAGTACCAGTTTTCTATCCGGATCCCGATTATCCATCCGGGTTACGACATATCTTTGACGCTCCTGGAGTTGTCTGGCTGCGAACCATGCCAGGAAGTGCTCAAAGAACGAGCTCGGTGAGCAAACCTGGAACAACGACCGGTTTCGCGGACAATGACGACGATTCTGGAGAAGGGGCCGGGGTCAGCGCAACGTCAAATGAGTCGATAAATCCGTTCCAATCCAACAAACGCTTTGTATCGATTGTAGGAACGCGAAACCCGGATCCGGTTTCTTGCGAAGCGACCGTTCAATTCGTAAATGCTCTGCCCGAAAGTACCGTCATCGTATCTGGTCTGGCCCGGGGCATTGATTCGGTAGCTCATGAAGCCGCTCTGAAACGAGGCATGGATACCCTGGCCGTCCTGGGAGCCGGCATCATGAAACCGGGTCCGGCCGAAAATCGGAATCTGTGGAGCGGTAAGTACCCCGGCAAACTGTATCTGCTGAGCGAATTTCTGCCCTATACAGAAGCAAGAAGCTACCATTTTCCGCGACGGAACCGAATCATTGCAGGTTTGAGCGATACTACCGTGCTAATGCAAGCTCCTTACGGTAGCGGTGCGCTCATCAGCGCTTCTTTCTGTCTCGACGAAGGACGCGACCTTATGGTATTTGATCATCCGTTGCTGAGCGCCGCTGGAAAAAACGAGGGGGGCCGGGAATTGCTGGATCAGGGCGCGTTACCCCTATCCGAATTAATACCGCCCGAACGAATCCATCGTATTCCAGACGGAGAAGTGGATGTAGGCGAAGAGATTGCATTCCGGGAAGGGTTGAGGAGCGGCCGATTGAGACCTCTGGGCCAGGGACTACTTTTTGAAAGGCCGCCCGACGATTAGCAGACTGGCATCTGGATTTGAATTTCTCGGGGACCGGTTCGCGACTGGTTCGCGGCTGGATTGCTGCTGAACTTCCCTGGCAGTTCAGCAGTATCGCCGCCATCCATGAGCTGCTCGCCGTCTGGATGGATACACCAGATTTTCAAATTTTGCTTTTTTCCTGAAGGCATGCGCCGATTCTCGTATTATATAGAAGAAACTGAAATTTTATGGCAACAGCAAAAAAGGCATCCAAGAAAACATCCAAGAAGGGTAGCGCTGCAAGCAAAAAGACCGCTGCAAAGAAAAGCACTGCAAGAAGCGCCAGGGGAAAAACCCTGGTTATTGTGGAGTCACCGGCGAAGGCTCGCACCATTCATAAATATCTGGGTAACGATTACGTAATCGAAGCCTCAATGGGTCATATCATTGACCTGCCCAAATCGCGCATGGCGGTGGATATTCAGAACAAGTTCGAACCGGAGTACATCACTGTTCGTGGCCGCGCTCCGATTCTGAATCGGCTAAAGAAACTGGCCGAGGCATCTAAAGAAGTGCTACTGGCGCCTGACCCGGACCGGGAAGGCGAAGCTATTTCCTGGCATTTGAAGCGGGCTCTGAGTCCCCGTAACTCTAACATTCGTCGGGTGGAGTTTAATGAGATTACTCCGCAGGCGGTGAAGGATGCCATTGCCAGCCCGCGGGAAATCGACGAAAACCTGGTGAATGCGCAACAGGCCAGGCGAATTCTGGATCGGCTGGTCGGCTACAGTCTGTCCCCTATTCTCTGGAAAAAGATTAAACGGGGCCTTTCCGCCGGTCGCGTACAGTCCATTGCACTGCGATTGATCTGCGACCGGGAAAAGGAAATCGATGCTTTTGTTCCCCGGGAATACTGGACAGTGGATGCGAAGCTTCAAAAAAATAAAACTACGTTTCCTGCCTCTTTGAATACAATCGATGGCCAGAAGGTTGATTTAAAGACCGAAGACGATGTGGCGGGCATGGAAGAAGAGATGAAGTCTCTGGACTTCCAGGTAAAGAGCATTACTCGCAGAGAAAGAAAGCGGCAGCCTACGGCGCCATACACAACGTCCAGACTTCAGCAGGACGCCGCTAATAAACTGGGCTTCACCTCGCAGAAGACCATGATGGTGGCGCAGCAACTATACGAAGGACTGGAGCTGGCCAATGGAGTTGTTACAGGACTGATCACCTATATGCGTACCGACTCCACGCGTATCAACCCGGCCGCGGCCGAACAGGTGCGAGGATACATCAAAGAAAAACATGGCGCCGAGTACTTATCCGCTGAAGTGCGGCAGTACAAATCCAACAAATCCGCTCAGGATGCCCACGAAGCTATCCGACCCACGGATCCCACTCGCACTCCGGATTCCATACAGAGCATTCTTTCAAGGGATCAATTTCGCCTTTATCAGCTCATCTGGCAGAAGTTCGTGTCTTCGCAAATGGCCGATGAGATTGCGGATCACACATCCGTGGATATCCAGGCCGGCAAGTACGGTTTTCGCGCTAACGGACGAATCGTCAAGTTCCCCGGGTTCTCCGCAGTGTTTTCCATGGAAGAGGCCAAAAAGAAAAAAGATAAGGATAACAAGCTTCCAGAACTCGAAGAAGGGGACGAGCTAAAGTTGATGAAAGTGCTTCCTGAACAGCACTTCACGCAGCCGCCCCCCAGATTCAACGATGCATCCATGGTAAAAACCCTGGAAGAGAGCGGAGTGGGGCGACCCTCCACTTATGCGCCCACGATCCAGACTCTGTTGAAACGCTTCTACGTTACACGTATTCAGAAAGCGCTGAAGCCTACGGACCTGGGTAAGCTCGTAAACGATCTAATGGTAAATCATTTTCCGCGAATGGTCAATACCGAGTTTACCGCCAAGATGGAAGACGACCTGGATAAGGTGGCCAATTCAGATCTACAGTGGACTTCCATGCTGGATGAGTTCTATCAGCCCTTTGCGAAGACCATTCAGGACGCCCAGGAGAACATCGAAGAGATGCGTAATGTCCTGGATGAGCCCACTGATTTGATCTGTGAAAAGTGCGGTCGAAACATGGTTAAAAAAATTGGGCGGAACGGCTATTTCCTGGCCTGCCCGGGATTTCCCGAGTGCAAGAATGCGCGCGCCATCCCGCTGGGGCCCTGTCCGTCCTGCGAAAATGGCGAAGTGATCCAGCGAGCTACCAAACGAGGGCGGGCCTTCTACGGATGCACCAATTATCCGGACTGCGAATTCAGTTCCTGGGATCGTCCGGTGGAAGGAAGACTCTGCCCGAGTTGCGGCAAACTACTCCTGGAGAAATCCAGCCGCGAAAAGGGCAAGTATGTGGCTTGCAGTAGCTGTGATTTCGAAGAAAGCGCAGCAGAGCAAACAGCATAGCAAACGGCGTAGCAAACAGGTTATTCTGCGAACAGAACCAGGCGGAGGCAGCCTGAAAAAGAACCATGACGAAGCGGGGCCCCAGGATTTCGACTCGGGTCCCGCGGTTGATGTTTCAAGGGTTTCAGCCTGGTATCCAGGAACGCTGCCCTGATGTCTGAACGATCGCTATTGTTTGCTTATTATTTCAGCCGGATATAGGGCGAGGGATTTCGGCCGGGCTGAGAACCAAAGCGTACCTCGTAGTGCAGGTGATGGCCTGTGGCAGATCCGGTAGCGCCTACGTATGCGATTACATCCCCCCGATCCACTCGCTGACCTTCTTCTACAGCAAGTTCTGAGCAGTGTGCATACAAAGTTGAAATACCAAATCCATGGTGTACTCGCACATAGATTCCATAGCCGGAACGGCTTTCCCCCACGGTTTGCATCACCATACCCGGGGCGGTGGCGATGATCGGAGTTCCGGGCGCCGCCGCAAAGTCCACGCCCGTGTGGAAATCTCCTTCATTGCTTCGACCAAACGGATCCTTACGGCCGCCATAGCCCGATGAAATCGAACCGACCCCGGGCATCATGGGACGGCCCCGGGGAATAATCCAGTTCAGATAGGCCCGGTTCCAGATCATATGCAGTCCATGGTGCGCCGCCGTACCCAGCACCACGTCCGATTCCTGGCTCAGACTCTTGAGTGTGATCAGATCCTGTTCCAATCGACTGGCCGGGGTGACATTTTGCACCTGCTGCGGCTCAATCTGGCTTTCAATATAGGCCTCCAGATCCCGGGCATCTTTCCAGGACAGATCTCTGAATTCTTCGATCTGCTCTCTACTCCGGTTTAGAAGCTCCCTTTTCTCGGTGAGTAGCATGTGAAAGTTGGAAAGCAGAACCTTTCTTCGCTCTATGCTGGATACCGATTGTACGGTCTGAAATTGTCGTCCTACCCACAGAAATGCGCCGGAAAGGATGACCGAAACCACGAGCGCTACGACAAAGAACAGAATGTAGTAGTTGATCCGGATTCTGCGAGGAGGGGCGCTGGACATTTCCGGAAATACAAGTATGGAAAGGCCGGCCCAGGCTTTCTCCCGGCGTCGATTCCACAGATGCAGGTGATTCTGCAGAAATTTCCGGAATTTATCCCGCATACACACGTTTCTCAATTTCTGACTCTGGACTGCGAGCAAAAAACCATAATGGAATTTACTTGATTCTATCGGGTCTTTCCATGATGGTTCATCTGAAATGATCCATAAGATTCTGCGCTTTTTCAGGCCTCGCCGTGGGCTGGCCCGGGTGCTTAGGTACCCGGATGGGAAGCGCATCTATAAGGAATTCCATCCTCTCCGCCGGGAGAACATGGATCAAGATGCTCTAAAAGTCATCAATCGTTTGAACCGATACGGTCACCGCTCCTACCTGGTAGGCGGCTGTGTCCGGGATGTACTGCTGGGAAAGAAACCCAAAGACTTTGATGTGGTAACTACGGCCACGCCCGCACAAATTAGAAAACTATTCAGCAATTCGCGCAGCATTGGAAGACGATTTAAGATCGTGCACATAATGTTTCGTGGCGGAAAAGTAATCGAAGTCTCTACATTTCGCAGCGTACCCGAGCATAGATTCAAGTCTCCGGAAAAGGGGAAGGACTATCTGATCAAAAGAGACAATGAATTCGGAACGCCTCCGGAAGATGCTGCCAGGCGCGACTTCACAATGAACGCTCTCTTCTTTGATCCAAGAAATGAAAGCATCATAGACTATGTGGGTGGATTCGAAGACATTCAGAGCAAGACTTTGAGTGTGATCGGAGATCCAGATGTAAGCTTCCAGGAAGATCCGGTGCGAATGCTTCGTGCCGCGAAATTTGCTGCGCTTCTGGATATGAAGATGGACTCCACCTGCTTCAAGGCAATCAGGAAAAACCGCGAAGAAATATTAAAGGCAAATCAGAACCGTCTGCTGGAAGAATACTCCAAGATCTTTCGCACAGGCAGAGCCCTGGAAATCTTTACCTCGCTATACGATACGGGACTGCTGGACGCTCTTTTTCCGGACGCTATGGAAGCCACTCGAAAGAAAGGCAAAACAGGCGAATCCGAGTTCAAAGAGTTGCCGGTGGGGCAAAGACTCAGTGTGGCAGATCGTATGCTTTCGGAAAGAGAGGAGCTTACGATCAATGTCTATCTGGCTCTTTTTATGTGCGATATGGTGCCAGATGTATTTCTTTCGGGCCCCTGGAAAAGGGACATACACCTGGCCGAATACGTAAGAAGCGGAATCCACGAGTTCTGCAAGAGCGCTCAGATTTCTGGTAAAGACCGGGATCGCTTGATTCAGATCTTCATTGCTCAGCCAAGGTTTCACCGCAAAGGCCGAAAAGGCAAGGATCGTCCAGAGGTATTCAAGAAGAAGGTGTTCTTCTTTGAAGCATTCTCTGTATTCAAGATCTATGCCATTTCGCAGCAGGATGATGAAGCGATTCAGAAAGCCATGTTCTGGGAGATCGGCCCCAGGGCTCGGCCGCCGGAGCCCAACAAGATCGTAACAACGTTCACGGGGCGAAAGCCCAGGCGAAGGGACTTCGAGGAAAAGCGAACTCAGGAAACGGCGGACAACAGCTAACGGACGGGGTGATGCCGGGCGAAGCGTCCCGGGACATCTGATTTCTGATCGGCTGCAATCAAGAGAGGCGGGGGCTACGGGCCTCCCGCCTGTCCCGCTTTCCGTCTTTTGGAGATACTATTTCTCTTTGTCCGCGCTACTCAGGATCAATCGTATCATCCTGAGCAGGCCGGATTCAATTCTGCTTTGCTCCTTTAGCTGATAGCATGTACGAATCATTTCTTCGAGATCTTCTTTGATTTTCGCGAACGCTTCGTCGCTCGCTTTTCCGTGGTAAAGCTTTTCCCCGGGTTCTACCATCATACCGTGGGTTTCTACCATGGCTGCTCTGAGGGCGGGGACCAATCTACCATGCAATCGTTCGATGATTCCGGCCAGGTCGTCCACCTGATAGAGGTAATCGCCTACTTCTTTTAAGAGTTGCCGATGATCCTCGGTGGGCTCTGGCATTCTGGACAGGCTTTCGTAAGCCTGCACGAAAGTATCGTATCTGTAGAGCAGGTTGCCTCGCAGGTTTAGCTGGTATTTCAAGGTTCGAAGCATCGCCAGCCAGTATCGCGGAGGCGCCGGATTGGTGTCCTTGTGTCTCTGGAACTCCAGATCGATTTCCCGAGTATCGTCCTGCAACTTCTCCAGCTGTCGCAGCACATATTTGTGCTGATCTTCCGTCAGCGAAGTGGCGAGTTCACCGGCAATGGTCTTATAGGCCGCGATCAGGTTTTCATCCACTTTGAACCTCCGAGTCCTCAAAACGAGGCGGCTCGTTATCCGAAAACACCCGGGCTGGCCTTTTGTAACCTTCTTTTTGAAATGGAGATAGAGTCCTGAGCTTCAGATCCATGGGCCCATTATAGAAGCGTGTGCTGATACCGAATCGGTTCAGACTCTCATCGATTTCTTCCGGGGAGGGATTGGGTACTCTACCTTCCTGACAGGCCAGATTCAACGCTTCGGGGAGAAGGAAGCTGGGAACCGACACTTCCAGTACGACGATCTCTCCCAGGGAAGCCTTCTGCGTCCGGAACAGATCGAAATGGAAGCCGGTGTTGATCCATTCGCTTTGCATGGAAACCATTCCGCCTTCGGTGAGTTTGTTCTTAATCAACAAATAGAACTCCCGCGTAAAGAGCAGTCGTGCAGGACCTTCTTCGGTGGCTTCATTCAAATCCAGGATGATTACATCGAAGGGCTCCGCCGTTTCCAGATAAGTCCGTCCATCCTGGTGTAGCAGAGTGAGACGCGGATCCAGCCATGGGTTCCCGTAGACATCGCTCAAATGCTGCTGGCAGAGCTTCACCAGTTCTCCGTCAATGTCCACCATCACGCATTGCTCCACCTCGGGGTACTTGAAAACTTCCCTTAGAACGCCGCCTTCGGCGCCGCCAATGATGAGCACGCGTTTCTTCTGGCGAGCCCGCATCATTGCGGGGTGGACCAGAGCTTCATGGTAGATGAACTCGTCGGACTGGGCCGAATTCAGGATGCCATCCAGGAAAAGTGTCTTTCCGAAGGCCTCTGTTTGCACCAGCGTGGCCTGCTGGAACTCGGTGGATTGTTCGAAGATTATTTCCTGGAATGTAAACCCCGCCAGAAGCCCGGATTGGACCGTTTCGAAATAGATATTTCCCGTAGCGCCGCCTTCTAGGAGTGCGGCGGCGGACCTGGATGATGCCATCGGTCAAGTTTTCGCCCCGTGTTTCTCCATCAAAGGACTTTAGAGCACTTTTTCGCCGGTATTCCACTGTGCCGGTACGCAGCCAGGCGCCGAGCGGACGGGGACTGTGTTCCGCAGTGAATGATCGAGAGAATGTGCGCAGGACGAACGTTTACAGAAGTCCACCGAGGATGTAGACAGATCGCTCCAGGGAGGATAGAATCTGCCTCCGGGTTTTCGGTGGTTACTGTTGCTATCCCGCCTCTTCGAGATTGCGACGCGCCAGTTCCAGTTGTTCTTCAATCCTGAATCGTGCGGTGCCGCCCTGGGATCGTTTTCGATCGGCGCTGGTAGTGGGATCTACGGCCGGATTGTAAAAGTCGGGATCTTCAAAGGCAGGATGAGCTTGCCGTCTGATCTCCGGAGCGGCATTCAGCAGAGAGACCCCACTTTGCTCGCAAAGCGCAACAAGTTTGCCCACTGCATGATGGGCTTCACGAAAGGGAACCTGCTTTTCCCAGACCAGGGCATCCGCCAGATCGGTGGCAGTGGCATAACCTTTCTCCAGCGAACTCTGCATGTTCTTGTCCTGGAATTCCATCCCCTGCACCATTGCGCGCAATGCGCGAACGATGAGTTCTGCCTGGTAAGCAGAATCCAGCAAGGGGTGTCGGTCCTCCTGGAGATCCCGGTTATAGGCCAGGGGCAGTCCCTTCACAGCGGTCATTAGAGCAATCAGATTGCCGTTTAGACGTCCCGCTTTACCGCGGATGAGCTCGGCGAGGTCCGGGTTCTTTTTCTGCGGCATGATGCTGGATCCTGTGGTCACCGAATCCGGCAACTTGAGAAAGGAAAATTCCACGCTACACCAGAGTACTATTTCTTCTGCAATTCGCGAAGCATGAGTGGCGAATACACTGGTGGCGTACAGGAAATTCAGGATGTGGTCGCGGCTCGCTACTGCATCCATGGAGTTTTCATAGATGGACTCAAATTTCAGTTCCTGGCGAAGGAATTCACGGTCCGTGTCGTAGTTAACTCCGAGGCAGGCCCCGCTTCCCAGAGGTAATCGGTCCGCCTGCTGTTCTGCGAATTGGAGTCTTTCCGCGTCGCGAAAGAAGCTCCAGAAATGGGCCATTAGCGGATGGGCCAATCGGGCTGGCTGAGCAACTTGCAGATGAGTATAGGCCGGAATGGTAATGTCTATGTTCTTCTCTGCCTGGGCCAGCAGGTCTCGGCAGAGATCCAGGATCATGAAGCGCAGCTCAGCGGATTTTCTTTTTACGTACAGATGAGTGTCTACTGCGATCTGGTCATTTCGGGACCGCGCCGTATGGAGCTTTCGCGCTGGATCTCCAATAAGCTCCATCAGACGGTTTTCGACGTGCGTATGAATATCTTCCAGTTCCCAGCGAAGCGGCATTTGTCGCGCGGCGATTTCTGCTTCCACAGTCGTAAGACCTTCCAGGATCTGATCCAGTTCGGTTTGATCGAGTACGCCAATCCTCTGTAGCATGCGAGCGTGGGCTCTGGAGCCCTGAATATCCTCGCGATACAGCTGGATATCCAGATCGATGGATTGACCGATCTCCACTGTGATGTCGGCCACGTGGCCCGAGCTACGACCCTGCCATAGCTTGTCGTTGGATGTATGTTTCAAAGTTTCAGTTTCTCCAGAATGTCTGCGATTCGGTAATCCGGACTGTCCACTGTCGTTGTATGAATGGAATAATCCAGAATGAGGCTGCGAATCTCGAAGTAGATATGGTGAAAGCGTTCCTGGATCTGCTCTTCTCTGGGACCGCTGGACAGAACCAGATGGGACACAGGGGTAAGCGATACTAGCGTGTCGCGCTTTTTCAGGTTCGATTTGATTGTCTTGCGGATTTCTTCAATGATTTCCAGAGTCCAGAATTCGCCTACTTCCTCAATGTATCTAGTCAGGTCTTGAAAAAGAAAATGAGATATTGTAACGGGCTGCGCTTTTTCCAGCGCGCGCTTGATTCGACTGCCAAGGTAAGCGGAAAGATCCTGTACCGAATCGATCCAGTTTTCAGGATTTCGTCCGGCATCGGCGCGTAATATCCTGATTATCACTGGCATCAACTCGCCGGCAAGTAGATGACGAATCAGATGAGAGCTTTTGGAGGGCACCACGGCCTGAATGCTGGCTTCCTTGCGGTTGATTCGAATGGATTCCAGTCCTTCGAAGGGCGCGGGCCCGGGTTCGTCCCAGTACTTCCATTCCTTCAAAGGGATACCAAAATAGTACACCGGCTTGCGGTGATGTAGAATCATGGCCTGCAGGCAACCGCTACGCAGGAAATTCTGATAATACAACCATTCGCCCGGATCGTTCCCATCAGAAAGCCTTCGGGTGGTAGCATGGACCAGCTCAAGGTAATCCCGGCGGTGGTTTTCCGGAATAGAATTCAGGGCCTCTTTCCACGCTTGCTCCAGCTGGCTCTGACGCTCGGCCAGGATGGAGGTGGGCTCCGGAAATACCAGTTCTGTGCCCGGTTGGCTCATCAGTTCCAGGATGAACTATCCATTCTTGACGGCAACTGTAAATGAATGTGTGTTCCGGGTTTCGGCTAGGGCTCGCTGAGGTACGGTTTCTCGACGGGTTGTCATATTGCAATAACGCAATATTGCAATATTGCGTTATTGCGAAAAGAGCCCAGCGGCACTGAATTGAGACTGTACAAAAAAAAGGGGCCTCTGAAGACCCCTCTTTCGGCCGTCCGGCGATTATCTCGGAGGGCCACAATGCGGATTATATCTTAGATCACGCTTTCTGACGCTGTAGCGCCTTCCACTCCCGCAAACATGCCTTCGAACAGCACGCTGGAAAGATAACGCTCTCCTGCATCTGGCAGAATTACCACAATGTTTTTGCCGTCGTTTTCAGGCTTCTTTGCCTGGCGAATGGCAGCCACCGCCGCAGCGCCGCAGGAAATACCGCAAAGGATTCCTTCCTCTTTAGCCAATCGACGAGCCATTTCCACGGATTCGTCGTTACTGACCTGCTCCACCTCATCCACGATGCTCAGATCCAGGTTTTTGGGGACAAAACCAGCCCCTATTCCCTGGATCTTGTGGGGCCCAGGAGTAGGTTCTTCGCCCTTGATGGTCTGGGCAATCACCGGAGAATGCACGGGCTCAACAGCTACTGATGTAATCGCTTTTTTCTTTCCGTTTTTGATATAGCGGCTAACGCCAGTAATGGTGCCACCGGTTCCTACGCCCGCTACCAGGATGTCGATGTTTCCGTCTGTATCTTCCCAGATCTCAGGTCCGGTGGTTTGCTCATGGATGGCAGGGTTGGCCGGGTTATCGAATTGCTGGGGCAGGAAGTATTTTGCCGGGTCGCTTTCTGCGATTTCTGCGGCCTTCTGAATGGCTCCTTTCATTCCTTTGGCCGCTTCGGTTAGCACCAGATTTGCCCCGAATGCCTTCAGAACCTTTCTGCGCTCCAGGGACATAGATTCGGGCATGGTCAGGGTAAGCTTGTACCCACGGGCTGCGGCAACGAAGGCCAGGGCAATACCGGTATTTCCGGAGGTGGGCTCAACAATTTCCATGCCTTTCTTGAGTTTGCCGCTTTTCTCTGCTTCCCAGATCATGTTGGCGCCAATGCGGCATTTTACCGAATATGCCGGGTTTCTTCCTTCAACCTTGGCGTACACATTGGCATAGGCCCCTTCCGTTACTCGATTTAGCTTTACCAGGGGGGTTCTTCCAATGGCCAGCGAATTATCTTCATAGACTCTCATAATTCAATCTCCTGTTCGGTTTCGAGCCGCCTGCGGCAGATATCCGTAGCGCCACTCCCGGGGTCTTGCCCCTCCGATCTTTTCTTAATTCCTACAAAAATAGTGGGAATTGTGCGGGTCAACAAAAAAATCCGGACCGGCATCCGAATTCCTCCGGGAGTCGCACGTGGCGCGCAACGGCCCCCAGTTCTGAGCTGCGAAGGCCGGTGCTCAGTGCCGAAAGCTAAAACGGAGATGGGTCATTCCTGCGAGATTCCGGCATGGAAATCGATGGGCCGGCGGAGCCTGGGGACGCTCATTTTCTATGGAGTTTTTTTGGGGGGCGGGCGAGGTTTGGTTCGTGGCGGATCGAAAAAACCGGAATGCGGTTCAGCGCGTAGTCGACTTTCTCGGTTACGATGAAGTGTCTTTGTTCTGTCTGAATTATGCATTCTTGCTGATGGTGCTTATGGATTGGGAACTGCTGGTGATGTCCCTGGTAGTGTCTTTGAATCCACTGTTCTTCGTATATGGAATGAGCACTGTCATTAGTATGTATTTGTCGATCAAACACATCTGGCTCGTGCGAGAAAAGAGCACGCGAGAAGTGTTCTTTATGGTCGGAGGCGGGGGATGGCTCGCTGTTTCCCTGGCTTTCGTCAGCTGGAATCGGGTTTCGGGCGGGGACTGGCTTGGATATATCTTCGCCGCTTATTCGTTCTTTTACAATCTTCTAATATTGTGGTTCATGGGACTGATGGACGGTCTGGAGATTGCCCGGGAATTCTTGAGCGATCGGGAGGCCCATCTAATGGAAGCTACGGTTTCCATTGTTCTGGTTACGGTTCTGGCACTGTTTCTGCGCCTTTATCTGGAGTGGGAGTGGTGGCGAGCAATGAATGCTTGCATCTTTTATACCCTCAGCGCGAATAAACTGCTACTGGGTTTCTGGCATGAATGGCAGGTGCGCAACCGTGGGAAGGCCGATTAGGGCAGGGCATTTAGCGCCGCGCGCAGGAACCGAAAATCCACCGGAAAGTTGCATCCAATTTCCTTGGCTCGAGGCTTCGGGGCAGCCCCGGTTGAAATCTCCGGTTTGATGGTCGAGGTTTGCATAGAGCGGTTAGCGGTGGGCTGTTCTTCAAGCCGGAATTCTCGGACTGTGTCATTGCGGTGGTCCATTTTGGAGACGGGTAGGTGATGCTGCTTCATCGCGCATCCAGGCGACCAGGAAAGCATCCAGGCCAAAAAAAGAATGGTGCTGTAGACTCTCATCTGTCGCTCAAGACGGCTCATAGTATGCTAACGTCAAGTCGATTCAATCCTCATCCTTCCAGTTTCTCAATATACAGGGAGGAATCCTGAATTCTGGCTATGGGTCGGTTTCGTAATTGCGTTTCTGGTTCCTGCGGACCAAAAGGAAAATAGCGATTCCGATCGCCGGTATGGCGAAGAAAATGAGCGCTGCGGCCCAATTGTCTGGATTCGCAATAATTACAAGTACGCCCAGAGCAAAGAATGCAAATAGTACCAACCCGGCGATGATCAGTCCCAGCATGGCCATGGGCTTCGCTTCCAGTCGGGTCTGTTCTTTTGTATCGCCTTTTGCTTTGTAGAGGGCCCGGTAAGTCAGGATAAGGATTATACCCCCCAGCACTGTGAAGATGACACCCAGAACCAGCGTCCTTCCATAGATAGGCTTACCTGGAAGCCAGCTCAGAGCCAGCCATGCGAAGGTGGATCCCACGCCGAAGAAGATCCAGCCAACAAATCGCCCCGTCCATTGTCGGGGAACCCTGGTTTGTTGTGCCGTGCGGGGAGCATTCAGCGCTACGTAGGTATCCTTCTCGGACACATCCGATCGCATGTTCAGGATAATGCGGCCAATGATTGTGAAGACTACCATTAGCCATGCCAGGGCAAGATAACCGGATGGATGTAAATCGGGATTTCCATCCATGAAGCCCATTACAGCCCGGCCGATAAATCCGATTCCCATTACGACGCCAATGAACTGGAAAAGATAGCCAGCCATTGTTAGCCTGAAATCTTTGCCCGTTCCCAATCGCATACTCTAGCATTACATCCTTGTGCATGATGTCAAGGGGTTGGCATTTTGCACGCAATTTCATATTTCTGCTTTACTTATGTTGCAGTCAGGTTCCAATGAAAGCAATTGAATACGCTGTATTTCCAATTCCACTCCGGGACGTTGCTGTGCGAAGTCGAAGCAGATGGATTCCAGCCATTCTACTTTAAGGTTTGCGCTAACGTTTCTTGTCCTTCCCTGGCCAAGCTTTATGTAGAAGCCAGGTCTCTGTATGCTGTTCGACCCGCCGCTTTCTCAGGCGGGAGGAGCCTTTGATGGACTTATGGAGCCTGGACAATGCAGATCCATTAACGCTTCAGAGGACTCTGTCTGCGATCTTTCAGTCCTCCGCAGATGCAATCATTGCGGAGAGTCTGGACGGGAGAATCTATGGCTGGAACCCTGCGGCTGAAGCTATCTTCGGCTACAGCTCGGAAGAGATACGGGGCACCTCCATTTTCGATCTAATGCCAGAACAATCCAGAGAGCAGAAGCGAGAAATTGTAAGGCGGGTTCAATCCGGCGCCACGGTGAAGGAAGAGGTTCTGAGACTGAATCGGGCCGGCCAATCCATACGCCTGGAAATCACCGTGTCCCCCATCAAGTCCGAGTCAGGAACGGTGATTGCTATTCTAGTAGTAGCGAAGGATCTAAGTCGACTCTACAACGAAAGGAAACTCAAGGATAGATTGGGGCTTCTTCTGGATCGTTCCTTCGATGAGATCTTCATTTTTGCTGCAGACACCTTTCTATTTCAGGAAGTGAGCCCCGGGGCTCGAAGGAATCTGGGCTATTCCATGGATGAACTCAAATCACTTACCCCTCTGGATATTAAGCCAGAGTTCACAGAGGATCAATTTCAGGATCTGGTGCAGCCTCTACTTACCGGAGAAATGGAAATCCGGGTTTTTACAACAGTTCATCGTAGAAGAGATGGTAGCCTGTATCCGGTGGAGGTGCGGCTGCAGCTATTGCCCGAAAGCCCTCCTTGCTTTATTGCCATTATCCTGGATCGCACAGAGTTGCAAAAGTATCAGAATCAAATACTCAGCGCTCAGAAAAAAGCAAACGAGGCCAGCGCAGCCAAGAGTCGTTTTCTGGCCAACATGAGTCATGAAATTCGCACACCTTTGAATGGGGTTATTGGAATGGCCACCCTCCTACGGGATCAGAAACTGGATTCGGAAGGGCGAGGGTATCTGGACATTGTAATTCAGTCCGGAAAGCATGTACTGGGTTTACTCAACAGTATTCTGGAATTCTCAAGAATGGAGGCCGGATATCTAACGCTGCAGCGGATGCCCCTGGATTTCATCCAGGTGATTCGTAATACTGTGGATGTAATGTCATTCAAGGCATCCGAATCCCAGGTAAGCATCCAGTTGGAGACCCATGGATTGCCCGGATTGATCCTGGGAGACTCCGGACGAATCACTCAGTTGCTAATGAATCTGCTGGATAATGCCATCAAGTTCTCCACCGGACCTGTCGTTCGTTTGCTGACCAGAACAGAGCCGGATGGACAGATCTACTGCGAAATCTGCAATGAAGCCACCCATCTGAGCGAGCAGGATCTGGATCACGTCTTCTCTGCATTTTATCAGGCAGACTTGGGGGCTGAGTACAGAGGATCCGGTCTTGGTCTGGCCATATGCAAAGAGCTGGTTAGCAGAATGCACGGGACCATTGGGGTGAAGAATGATACATTGAATGCAAATCCGGCTGTATGCTTCTGGTTTAGGTTTCCTTTCGAAAAGGCTATTGCCCTGGAGGGACCCTCGGGTGAGACCCTGGAGCTTCTCGACGGATTGCGTATGCTAATTGTAGAAGACGATCCAGTGAGTCAGCTGGTTACCGGACGGATGCTGGAGAGCTACGGCTGCGAAACCGAGGTCGTCTCCAATGGACGAGAGGCCCTGGAGATCATAGAGCGTCATCGCTTTGATGGAATCTTTATGGATTGTAGGATGCCTGTGATGGATGGAATTGAATGCGCACGCTTAATCCGGGTTCATCCCGATGAGCGAAATCGAACGGTGCCCATCGTGGCCTTGTCTGCCGGGCTCATGGATGAAGAAAGAAGGAAGTGTTTGGAGGCAGGAATGGAGGACTTTCTGAGCAAGCCACTTCTGGAGGAGGATTTGAGGCAGGTTCTTGGCCGCTGGTTTTCTAAGAAATCTGGCCCCCAAGGCAAGAACGGAATCGTCGAATATGAATGAAGCGAAGTCGTCTTATAAATATGAATCTACGGTCCATACTTCCGACATTTCTTGCGTTGCTCCTTATAGTTTCTGCGAGCCGGCCCGCGTCGATTCAGGCCGATTCTGCGGAGTTTCTCAAAGGCCTGGAAGGATTCAGACAAAGTGCATGCACGGGCTCCGTTGAAGGCATCCACAGTCATTTCGATTATTCCCGAATTCGGGATTTCTGGTTCCGAAATGAAAGCTATTCGGATTCTGAATGCCAAAGCAAGATCAATGCATTTAAGCGAGCTGTGGCAGACTGGACAAAGCTAAAGAAGAATTCGCCGCTGTGCACGTTCACCGTAAAGGATCAGAATTCGTCGGTTTTTGCGCTGGAGTTTCGATACATGTATTCCTATCTGAGCGGTCCCTGGCGTGTGGAAATGCGCAATGGAAAGGCGGTCGTTGTAGAGCTACCTCGCCCGCCTGAACCGGCGCCGTACGGATGCGGTCTGCCCGACTGATCCTTTCGGATCGCCACCGGTGAATTTCCCTGCTCGCCGGAGGGGCGCCTGGTCTGCAAGAAGCGAAAATGCAGTATAGAATGTAGTCTATAGTTTCTGATCTCCGGGATAGGTCGGGATTCGGCGCTCGCCTCCGGGATTAGCTTAATTCTCTTCGGCTACTCTGAATGCCTGTGCGGTAGGCACCACGAGAAAGCAGATACCGCCCCGGGCAAAGACGTTGCCCGGGATGGCAATTACATAGCTGCAAAGGTTTGTATCGCAATTATGCGGTAGCCTTTGCGAAGGCGGCCGCCGCTCTCTGGAGCTTCATCTTGTTTCCCGCAACCATTGCCAGGGAATCCAGATGATACTGTTCGGTGAGCGCGGATCGTTTGTCCAGGTCGTCACCGGTTAGCCTTTGCATGGATTTTTCCAGAAGCAGGCCGCAGAGAAAACGAGCGGCAGTTTCAACTACTTCGAAGGCAAGCTCGTCTTTCTTTGCGCCGGAACTGATGGAGCGATAGTTCTGAACGCACTCCTCCAGGCTTTCTCGCAGGGAAACCAGATCCTGGCTGGCATCCAGACCATTCATCTGTTGATCGATGTAATTCCTTAGAACGCCGGTGGGGGACATGCCGGCAACCACGCCGCCGATGGCGGCCACGGTCTGGAGTTGCGT
Organism: Spirochaetaceae bacterium; assembly: GCA_002730875.1. Lineage (GTDB taxonomy): Bacteria > Spirochaetota > Leptospiria > Leptospirales > Leptonemataceae > UBA3465. The sequence continues at coordinate 186,077 of PCBI01000002.1, forward strand.
TGTGCCTTCGTAGATGGTTGTGATTCGGCTATCCCGATAGATACGGGCAACGTCATACTCTTCGGTGTAGCCGGCTCCTCCGTGGATTTGTATTGCGTCGTCGGCCACATCGATACAGCCTTCGGAAGCGTAGTACTTGCTCAAAGGAGTTAGTAGATCGGCCATTTTTTCCCAGAATCTGAGCGTCTCGTCTTTGTTGACATCTTTCTCGGATTTACCTTCTTCCTTAAGCAGATGCTCCTTTCTCCAGTGATACAGATCAATGGAGCGAGCTGCTTCGATTACCAGCGCCCTGGAAGCTACGATTTCTCGTTCCATCTTATCCAGCATCTTTCTTACCGCAGGAATCTGCTCAATGGGTTTGCCGAATTGAATTCTCTCGGAGGCATACTTTTTGGCTTCGAAGTAGGCGCCGTTGGCAATTCCCAGGGATTGAGCGGCGATGGTTAATCGTGCGGCATTCATCATTCCCATGCTGTATTTCACCAGTCCATACCCGGTCTTTCCGATGAGCTCGCCCGGGGCGTCTTCGAACACTACTTCGCAGGTAGGCGAGCAATGAAGGCCCATCTTGTGTTCAATGTTGGCAACATGGACATCTTCGCCCTTTACCAGGAAGAAAGAAAGTCCTCGAGCGCCGCTGGTGGGGGATCCAGTGCGAGCCAGTGTGAGAATGACGCTGGGTGCATCAATATAACCGCAGGCATGCGTAATAAATCGCTTTGTACCGGTCAGCCTGTATGTTCCGTCTTCCCCGAGCACTGCCTTCGTTTGTACGCTGGGCAGATCGGAGCCGTAATTCGGTTCGGTAAGAGCCATGGCTGCGCTGTAGTTTCCGTCCGCGATTGCGGGTAGCCACTTTTCGCACATCTCCGGGCTTGCGTACCGTTCCATGATCTCTACAATGTTGATGTTGCCAAAAGCCAGGCAAAAGGCCGCATCGGCTCGAGCCGCAATGTCGCAGGCCAGAGCCTGAACAACCACGGGTAATCCAAGGCCATGGTATTTTCGGCTGATGGCCATGGGCATCAATCCGGCATCGCGAAGAGCGGTGTAGCATTCTTCTTGCGCTTTGGGAAACGTGACTTTACCGTCGGAGTACTTCAGACCTTCATGATCCATTTCCTGGCTTTTTTGTGCCACCAGGGTGCCCATCAATTCCCCGAGGGAGTCCAGTACCGATGTATAATAATCCTTCGCTTCTTCCGTAGAAGAGGGAGCCATGGCCAGGTTTTCGGCCCCGGTTTCTTTGTATTTCTTCGCATCTCCGAAGCCCTGTTCGTAGGCTTCTACGATTTCTTTCCAGTCGATGAGGCTGTTATAGTTCAGCTGTAAGTCCGGATTGTCTTGAAAATAGTTACTTTTAATCATTATTCTTCTTCTACAGTGTATTTCTTCTGATTCTGTCGCTACGCTATCTCCAGGCGAGCATTGTAAGGCGCGAACAGACCAAAATGGCTTCGGGCTGAAAAAACGTCAAGGTACCCTGAGAGGACGAATTCGGCCCTGGATCCCCCTGCGTCTCCGATGTAACAGGACCAACTCTGCGAGCGAACTATGGGTATGTCTTTCGGGAAGCCACGGCCACCGAGGTCGGACGAAGGCAAAAGCGGGGGCAGAGACGGGGCTTGACTTGAGTCCGAAAATCAGGCTGCAAAAGCGCGGTAAAAGGGAATTTATGACAGAATACTCAACAACACAGCTCCGGGTCCCAGGCCCATTCTTTCGTCGATTTTCCGCCTTCCTTTTCCGGGGATCCGCGCAGTCCGGCCGTAAGCATTCCGGCGGCCAGTTCGCCGGAGTCTCAGCCCTGGCGCCCAGGGCATCGGAGGAGTTGGTGGTTCCCGGAATGATCCGGTTATCTCGCATTTTGATGCTCGGACTTCTCTCCGCAGCCATGGTTCTTGCGGGCTGCTCGCCGTATGCGATTCAGCCCCGCACCGAGTTCGAAATAAGCAAAGACGTATTGTATTCCAGCGGTAGCGGCTACAAATTGCTGGCAGATATCTACACGCCGGCATCAGATTCCAGGAAAAGACCGGCCATACTCATTCTACACGGAGGTAGCTGGCAAAGAGGAAACAAAGAGCGGATGAGCGATGTGGCCCAGAATCTGGCCGGCCAGGGCTTCGTGGTGATGAATGCCAATTATCGTCTGGCGCCGGACCATCCTTACCCGGCTCAAATTGAGGATGTTCGCAAGGCCGTTTCCTTTTTGCGAAAGAATGCGAATCGCCTGCATCTGGACGCAGAGAAGATCGGAGTGCTCGGATACTCCGCCGGAGGTCACATTGCGCTTCTGCTGGCTCTCCTGCCGGGTCATGAAGATTCGCGTGTGCAGGCCGTGGTAACAGCCGGAGCGCCCACCGACCTCACGGCGTACGGGGACATCGTCACAATGCATCGTCTTCTCCAGGCGGAATACAGCAAAGAACCAAAGAAATATGAACAGGCTTCTCCTTATTTTGTGGCTAACGGACAGTCGCCTCCGGCTCTTTTGATTCATGGCACCTATGACTGGATTGTTCCGGTAAGCCATGCACGAAAGATGTTTCGAGCGCTACGCGAAAAAGGAGCGCCTGTTGAGTTAGAGGAACTACCCGATGGGCACATGGCCACCACCCTGGGCGTGCACGAAGAAAGCCTTCGGCTCACCGTGGACTTTTTTCGACGCAACCTGGAATCGCCCACTTTCCAGTAGCTGTATTGACGTCCATGGAAGTTTGCTCAGTCTGGCTTATGCAGTGGATCGAAGAGCTGGAAAATCGGGACTGGATCATTGAGCATAGCGAAGAGCTTCTGGCCTTCTACGGCGAAGAACCTTTCTGGGCCGATGATCCGGTACCTATTAAGGGCGATTACCGGTCGCTGCAAAGCGCCGATCCGGAAGCGGCCGCACAGGCCGTGGTGGAAGGTTGGCTGGAAGAACTGGGATTACCCTATCAGGGAGCCACCGTGGCTTCAATGGAAGAACCCGGGATCTATTTCGATATCGAAAAGGACATCTTGCATCTGGATCTAAATGAACAAGATCTAAAGAGCGAGTACATGCCGGCTGTGATTGCTCTGGCCGTGGCCGCCCTCTTTATTTCCATGAAGCGGCCCGAAGAAGGCCAGGGCTGGAGCCAGGAAGAGGAGATGCCCATCCATACCCTGGTTGCGATTCTACTCGGCTTTGGGCCTTATATCTGTGAGGCTGAACTGCGACGGAAGCAGCAGCCGGAAGATACCGAGCAGTCGGAAGATAGCACTACACTGGCGTTTGATAGCGGGCTCAGCCTGGAAGAGTGTTGTTTTGCCCAGGCCTACGTTAGCTTCATATTTGAGCAGGATTTCACCTCCTATCAGAATCGCTTCTCTCCGGAATCCAGAGAGCTTGTGGCTCAGGCTTTGTCCTATATGATGCAAATGGAACAGAGCCAACAGGAACAATAGACCGTTTTTCCGTGTAAGACCATGGTCATAGCGGTGAAAAGTGTGAAGTTAGATTTGCCCGTCGGCGTTCGGTCGGTACGGAGCTCCGGTGGGCTATAAATGGCTGGACGTTGCCCGGGGCCATAGTTAAGTGCAGGAATGTCCATAAGTAGTCCGGTTCAAATTCGTTCCCTGCAAAAGGTGGGACTTATTGTGGCAAGCACCATCCGCGCCATGCGGAAAGCGGCCCGTCCCGGGATGACGACTGCCGAATTGGATGAAATTGGGTTGGCTTATTTCAGTCAACAGGGAGCCAGATCGGCTCCTCAGCTCACCTACGGATTCCCGGGCAGTACCTGCATCAGCGTAAACGAGGAGATTGCCCATGGCGTACCGGGTTCTCGAGTGCTCCAGGAAGGGGATCTAATCAACGTTGATGTATCTCTGGAGTATGACGGATACTTTGCCGATTCGGGTGCTTCTTTCTGTCTTGGTCAATCCACCGCCGAGAAGCAGAGGTTGTGCGAAACATCGCTTAACATACTGGAAAAGACCGTAGCTTCGGTGCGTAGCGGAATGCACATTCGAAGCATTGGCAAGAAAATTCAGACCATGGCCACCGAAGCCGGCTACAATGTAATTCTGAACCTGGCCGGGCATGGTACCGGTAGCGCCCTGCACGAAGAACCCTATGATATTTTGAATTACGAGGATCCCCGGGACAATAGAACACTGGAAGCGGGCTCCGTAATCGCCATTGAAACCTTTATCTCCACTGGCGCCCAGTTTGCGCTGGAAAGCGATGACGGCTGGACTCTGACCACCCATGATGGAAGTTACGTGGCTCAGTTCGAACACACTTTAATCGTGCGCAATCAGGAGCCGCTCATACTCACTGCTTGAGTCCGGTACTTTGACCGTAGCAGTATGACTCTCACTGCCTGAAACTGGCATTTTGATCGCAGAAGCTTGAAGCCGAACGGACGGTCGCTGTTTCATTTCCAGCGCTACCCCTTTAGCGGTGCGGAGGCTTGTTCACTGGTTGCAGCAATCCAAGTATCCGGAGCAGAGCGAAAGTGAACCGGGGAAACTTCAGATAAAACTTAACAGAAAACCAGAGCAGGAACGGAAATATCTTCTCTCTTTTGTTCTTCTTGATTGCCTTCACTGCCTGTTGCCCTACTTCTTCTGGCTTCAGTACCGGAAACATCTGGGCCAGCCTGGGATACCAGCCCATATCCGCATCGTTTCGCTCGAAATAGCCTGTATCTACCTGTGCCGGGCAGAGCAACGTGATTCCGATGCCGCGTCTGGAGTACTCTTCATGCAAACTGTAAGAAAGACCGGTTACAGCAAACCTTCCGGCCGTGTAAGGTACCATGTAAGGAAACGGAAAATAGCCGGCCGGACTGGTGAGGTTTAGAATATGTCCTTCGCCCTTTTGCAACATTCCGGGAATCACATGATGACTGGCAACCACTGCTGCGCCAAAAGGCAGAGCGATGGGGGCTTCGCTTTCATTGGCGCTCATCTTTTCCAGAGGTTTGAATGTTCCCACTCCGGCGTTGTTTACCAGAATATCAATCGAGCCCAGGTCCTGGTTGGCCTGATCCAGTGCTCTTCGTAGCGCCGGGTAATCGGTGGCATCGCAAGGATAAACTCCGGCTCGACCGCCCAGGGCTTCAATTTCGGCGCAAACAGCCAGAAGCTTCTCTTTGCTCCGCGCTAGCAAACCAACCGAGGCCCCCTCCCGGGCCAGAGCCAGAGCGATGGCACGCCCAATACCCTGCGAAGCTCCGGTAACTACAGCAACTCTTCCTTTGATGGCCTTCATACTCTAACCCCCGGAGAACCAGTTTTTGCGAAACCCGGGGCAGTCTGCACCTGGGTAGAGGGTCTGGCAAGAAAAAGAAGAAATATCCCATGGATGCGAGAATATCGTGGAGCCCGGGGGTAGACTCCCTGGCCTCCCTTCGAGTGATCTCATCTGTTCTCGTCATCGAGTCTTTCGGGAATTGCCCCGGCTTTCGTGATCCTAACCAGGGGATCCTAACCGGGCGCCCTGTTTCGTTCCACGGGCCGGCGCAGCGCCTCCCAGTCCTCCCATCCTTCGCTCCCGATTCTGGAAGCTGTTTAACACGCGCTGTAGAAGTCCCTCTTCAAAATCCGGCCAGGGTTGCTCCAAAAAGAAAAGCTCTGCGTAGGCCATCTGATAGAGCAGAAAGTTGGATATGCGATGATCTCCTCCGGTGCGAACCATTAAGTCTACATCAGGAAGACCAGAGTACAGAAGCTCCCGCATTTCGGTTTCGTCGGGCAGGGAATAGTCCCCGGTTTCGTGGCTTCGAGCGGCCCACAGTGCGCAGGCCCGGCGCATTTCCATCTGTCCGCCATAGTTCATGCAAAGATTCACCGTGATCCCGGTGGCCGTGGCTGTTTCGCGAATGCAGGTTTCGGCTATCTCTCGGCTACGGGCCGGCAACGCTTCCCAGTCGCCCGACACAAGGATTCTAATGTTCCTTTTTTTTAGGTCCTGCATCCTTCTTCTAAAGAATAGATCCATTAGTAGAAAGATGGTGCGAATCTCCCGTGCCGGTCTTTTCCAGTTCTCGGTGGAAAAAGCATAGAACGACACGTAGGGAATATTTCTTTCGCTGCATGCCAGTACGATTCTTTCCAGGGCTTTCAGTCCTGCCTTGTGTCCCTGACTGCGGTTCATTCCCCGACTTTCGGCCCATCGACCGTTTCCGTCCATTATGAATGCCAGATGACGCGGTCCCGGATTGTTACTCTGGCCTTTGGATACGAGGTTCCTGGTTTTCATAGACACTCCTGCAGACGTACTCCGTTGCGAATCCACTGAGCCCCGGTCCTTATTCGGTTGCGAAATCGTTTCGCCACATCCAATGTGGTGAGGCCGCATAGCCGAAAGGTTCTTCTATGTTCTACCATTACGGTGATGCTTGCGCAAACCGCTATGAAGCGATACAGCGAAAGATAGAGCTTTCGCTTAAGCCAGGATCTCCCGAGTAGATGAAAGAACTGACAGTGAAATCCTAGATGGGCCAGTTCATCCTTCTGAATTCTGTTTAGCCCCTTGCCCGCCGGGCAGGATTTTAGATATCGGCCCAGTATATCATAGCATTCGCATCCGATGATCTCTGCTGCCAGAAGAACCATTAATTTGAATCTGACTCCCAGAAGACCTCTGAATCCGTAGAACAGCCGGAAGCTTCCGCTGGAATTCGTTAGCTGTCCTCCCATGGAACGAATCATTTGAAACAGAAGACCTGCATGCCTGCCTTCTTCGGCCACAAAGAGTCGCAGAGCATTTCGGTAGCTCTGATCTACGGGAAAATAAGTGACGCTTTCTATTTCTTTTAGAATTCTACCTTCGCCGGTTTCTCCTCTTTGAAAAATGGCCAGGGAGCGAAGTAATTCCTGTCGCTGTTTTCTATCCAACACCGGCGCAGAGTTAAACCGGTACTCGGCCCAATCGTTACGTTCTGCATTCCTTTCGAAATGTCCCAGAAATCCGTCCCAGGGGGATTCGGGCTTCAGGTCCAGGTAGAATGGACGGGTCTTTATGATCCGCCTTGCTGTGGCTGGTTTAATTCGCATTGTATGCCTCCGCTGCAATTTGGCTATTTATACACTAAACCAGCCCCGGAAAAAACCCTCCGGGTGCTTCGATCCAGGCACTCAGGTGCTTTACTTTTCCTGGTCTGCATGGGAGAATTGCGGAAAGCAGGAATCAGAGCCGGGAAACGACAGGCAGTACGATGCCCCGGGGAGAAGTGGAAGGCCGGATGCTCTACGAAGCAGCGGAAGGTCGGATGCTCCACGGTGCACCGGAGCATCCTGGAGCTGTGGAGGACCGGGGCAATACTCGAGAAATCCGAGTTTGGCAATGTCCGTATCCATCCATTCTGTTAATGAATGAAATATGAAGCTTGGAATCATAGAGGACAATAAGCGACTTCGAGAGGGGCTGGCCAGGGGACTGGCCAATGAAGGCTTTCAGATATTGTTTCAATGCGGTAGCGGAGAGGAGGCCTTCCAGTATTGTCTTCAGGAGCCGCCGGCGGCGCTGCTGATGGACGTACAACTGGAAGGTCGAAACGGAATACAATGTACTGTGGATCTACGTCGCGAATGGCCCAGGTTGCCCGTTGTATTCTACTCTATCCAGGATGATGCTACCTATTTCCAGGACTTTCTGGCATCCGGGATTCTAACCCATTTCGCGTACGTGCGAAAATCCAACTATCTGTTGCCGGAGATGATTACTCCTTTATTGAAAGATGCGGTGGCCGGAAAAAGCTTCATAGATCCTGAAATCGAAGACCGGGTAAGCGAACTGAGGTTCCGGAGTGATGGCCCCATGGATATTCTGGAACCCAACGAAAAGCAAGTGGCAGATATGCTGGCCCGGGGAATGAGCAACGAACAGATTGCCAGGCGGATGGGCTTCAAGGACAAAAGAACCATCAGCAGAATTAACGGTCAGATCTACTCTCTGTGGGGACTGAACGATACCGCCTCCGACGAAAAAGTGGCTCGCACCCGGGTTGCCATCATCGTGCGAGAGAATCGATTCCTGGTGTGGGACCGGGACGGCCAGGTTTCCGAGGAATAGGGTGCCCGATTTGCATTCCGTTCTATTCTATGTCTGCCTGTTGTTGTCCTTCTGGAACCTTACCATCCTGATATACCAGGGGGCCGTGCTCGGCTGGAATGGAAGGCGAAGTAGCTCGCCGGCGCTGGTGGCCGGGCTATCCCTGATGCTCGCCGGCGCTTTCTTTGTTTTTCATTCCACAGCGTTGCATCTGGCCCGGTCCGGGGACTGGGAAATGGTCAAGCAGTTACTTCCCGGTTGTCTGTTTATGGCCGCATCACTGGCCTCTCTATTTCTGCTAAATGTAATTCTGAGCGAAAGGGAAAGGCAGACCAGATCTCCGGTATTTTCTGGCATTCCGCTGTTTCCGGATCGTTCGGGTTTATATCTTTCCGTTCTTGCCCTGACTTTGTTTACCGCCAATGAAGCTTCGTTTACAGATCATTCCATTTCCAGAGCTTTTGCCACGAGATCCATAAATCCAGGTTTGATTCTACTGGGTCTGGCATGTGGGATCCCGGTGGTGTTTGCCGTTCTGGTTCTTGGAAGAAAGCGTCCCGGAGTGGATGAACAGGGAAAGAAACTCCTGGCTCGCAGTTCCTACTGGTTGTTTGCGCTTCTGGTTCTTGCAGTGATTTCCTGGTTTGTGGGATGGCAACAGGTTACCGGCGCTTTGGTTCTGGATCTTCTGGCACAGCTGAGTATATTGATAGCTTTGATTCAGGTCAGCCAGGCTTCCGTGCGATACGAAGTATTTAGCGGTCATATGCCTCGCCTGGGGATGCTGCTCTACTTTCGCAAGACTTTGATCGGCCTGTTTGTCGTTTCTGTGTTGAATGCAACTCTGTACATGATTTATTCAGATGTCTTGTGGCCCATGGTTACACTGTCTTTGATCAGTCTGCAGGCAGGCTATGTAGAATACCGTCTGATGAAGGATAGAGAAAGGTTGCTAATGCGAATGCAACCCTTTGCCCGGATGGATGTACAGGAACCACTGTTCCGAGATCTGGACCGGGTGGATCCTCTGTTGTTTCAGCTGCGCGAAGAGCTGGGTTTACAGGGAATTCGCATCCAGGCTACCGGTACCTACGGCTCCATTCTGGGAGATCGGGGGATGCGAAGTTCCGGAGATATTCCACCGAATGCAGAACCATCCGCAAGGATTCAGCTCAAGGGCCCCAGAGGAGTCCTGGGGGAGTTACAACTCTACGGTCAAAAAATCACAAAGGAAGAGCAGGAATTCGCCAGGTCCACCGCCGAGAGGCTGCTGGACTATATGGCTCTGTTTCGTTTCTCTCGCACATTGGTTTTGCTTCAGCAGGACTACATGAATGCCAGAAAGCTTTCCGAGACCTCGGCGCGCAGAATACTGCACGATGAAGTACTTCCTGAGATCCATAGTTTAATACTGGAAGGACAGTCGCCTGCATCCCAATCCGGGAGACTGGCGGCAATCCATAAGAAGGTTTCGAATTTACTTCAGGAAATGCCCGGCTACGACAATACGCTGTTGCGTCAGGGGCTTCTAGAGGCTATTCGCGAAACAATGAACAAACCCGGCTATGCCAGCGGTCATTTGCAGATTCACCGGGAACCGGACATAGATCCAGCCCAGAAGGAAGTAGTATTCTTTGCTGTGCGAGAGCTGCTGCGAAATGCTGTATCCCATGGAAGCGGGGTAGTGGAACTTGTAGAAATTCCATCCGACGATCCTCTAAACTGGATGCTCAAGGAAATGGACAGAAATGAAAATCCTGCCAGACAGAGGGAATCCCCGCCGAAGATTCCGAAAACTCCTGCGACCCATCCTTCGCCGGATTCCGCAGGAACCGGTCAGGGGCTGGCCATACATTCGGCCATGCTGCTTCTGGCAGGCGGTGGCCTGGAGATCCTGAAAACGGAACCGGGCTTTGCCGTGAGGGTATTTCTGAAAGACAGGCAAGAAACGGAGCAAGGCGATTTCAAACCGTCTGATTGATCTTGTAGTCTTCCCCGGCGCGTACCGTGCTGGTAGGCAATGGCCCTCGTATTGAGGATTCATGGAAACTGCAGTCCACGGCCCGATAGCCGAATGTGCCTCTTGCCAGGTCGTCGGGGCCTATGAATGGGGATTTTTGTCTTTACCCTGGCCGGCTCGTGCACAATCATCCTTTATGAGTTGTTGCCAGTGTCAGGGGATAGAAAGGCTGTTCGACACGAAGCTTGCGAAGCGAGAACTGCGAATGTATCGCTGGTTTGGTCCAAGGCGCTCGACCTCTCATCTACTTTCCTTTCTACGAGATAAATGCGAAAACCGTACTCTTCTGGATATCGGCGGAGGGGTGGGGGTTGTGCAGCACGAGTTGTTCGACGCAGGCCTGAGCAAAGCCATACAGGTGGATGGGGCCTCTGCCTACATAGAGGTTTCCAGAAAGGAAGCGGAGCGACGAGGCAACAATGAGCGTGTAGAGTATCACCACGGCGATTTCGTGGATCTGGCGGCCGGGGATGAAGAACTGCGGGCCGATATCGTAAGTCTGGATCGCGTAATCTGCTGCTATCCGGATATGCAAAAGCTGCTGGGATCGGCAGCTTCCAGAGCCCATCAATCCGTGGCTCTGGTATTTCCCAGAGATGGCCGGCTATTCAAACTTGCAGAAAAGATAGGTAACTTCTTTGTGCGGTTCTTTGATCCAGACTATAAAATGTACATCCATGCCACAGGAGATGTTACCTCTTTGATGGAAAGCCGCGGCTTTGCTCTGACCGGTCTAAAGCGTACCATTGCCTGGCAGGTTCACCTGTATAAGAGAATCACCCCGGGTGTCTAGAGTTTCGGCGCCCGGGTAGCGAACTGTTTTCATCTTCTTGGGTTGACAGACCCTTCTTGACCTTATCAGATTTGCGTTATGAAAAAAACCAGCATGTGGACATGGATTGGCCTGGCGGTCATTCTGCTTCTTTCCTTCTATTATCTCCTATTTGTACAGAGCTCCTCCGCAGAAAAAAGCCAATTCGAAATCGACCTTGCAGGCATGCGCTCCCTGACTCAAGCCGACTTCGAGAAAAAGTCGGGACCCGGTGCGCTTAACAGCCTGTTGATCGGAGAAGGGGCTTTCCCTTCCGGGGCCATCCTGGCCGGAGATAGTCTGATTTCCAAAACCCGTCTGGTATTCACTGCATTTCAAGTGTTGTATCCCGATGGAAAACAGCTCATTCTGGATACAGCCCAGGATAAATCATTGCATGAGGAGTTCTACCAAGGGGAGCCCTTCTATGCGGATAATTATGCCTCGTTGCAAAGCAGCATGAACCAGGCCAGTTGGATCGTGGCCACTCACGAACACGTGGACCATGTGGGAGGAATCGCCCAATCCGAGAATTTCGCCGCCATCAAAGATCAGGTCTTTTTGACGAAAGAGCAGTTAAACGGACCTACCATTGAAGCAGCCCGATTTCCGGCAGGAAACCTGGAGCAATTGAAGCCGCTTAATTATGACGGACTCCATCTCATCGCACCCGGGGTGGTGCTTCAGAAAGCTCCGGGACACAGCGTCGGTAGTCAGCTCATCTACGTTCGTAGAAATGACGGTCAGGAGTTCCTGTTCATTGGAGACATCGCCTGGAATCTAAGAAACATAGAGGAGCAGACCGGTCGACCGCTACTGGTTTCCTGGATTTTTCTGCAGGAGGACCGGGAGCAGGTGGCGCATCAGCTACGGGCTTTGCTGGAGCTCAAGCAGAGCCATCCGGAATTACAGGTCGTAATTGCACATGATGGCGACATACTGGAAAGGATTCGCAAGAGTTACGGCGTTGGCTCAAGTTTTCAATAGATCCGTCCATCATCCCGGCCGAAATTTGTTCCTCGGTGGTCTAATCTGCCGACCCGCAAAGGCACCCCTCTTGTAAGCTCTATGAGGACGGTATCTGCAGACCCTACCAGCCACTCCTGGATTTCGGCGCGGTTTAGTCGCGGCGTTTCCCTGGAGCTTCAATACCGTTACTGAGGAAGGTTCGGGGCGTTGCGAGTCCGGGAGACTCTGGCAGAGTCTGGCAACCTCAAAGTCGAACGGTCATTATAGATCGCAGCAGACCCGGGCGCTTCCGTAGGCCCTGGCTACCTCGGCCTGCGGGGCCATTCTTCTTCATAAGAAGTGCAGTTATGTCGCGTCGCACTGCCTTTAAGCTCAGAGAGCGGGCCCTGATTTAGAACAGATTTCATTGACCCGCGATGCCTTTTGCGATTTCTGTCTTATCACTATGAAATTGAACCAGCGTCTTGCAATTTGTTATCCTAGAAGGACTCCATTTGCGCAAATCGGAAAAGCCCTGGGCCGTTTTTCTGCCCACCATCTGGGCCAGATCGTGGCAAAGGATATCCTGGAAAAGAGCGGCATCGATAAGAACAAGATCGATGGCGTGGTTGTGGGAGAAGGCTTTCCCTTTGCTCCCAACTCTGCTCGTGTGATTTCCAATCTACTGGAACTGCGCGATGAAATCCCGGCTATCACTGTGAATCAGAACTGTGTATCCGCCATGGAAGCTGTGGCCGAAGCCGGCCGAAGAATCCTTCTGGGTGAAGGCGAGGTTTTCCTGGCCATCGGAGAAGAGTCTCAGACCTCCATGCCCTTCGTAGTGCGTAACGCGCGACTGCACAAGAAAACAGGAACCGTAGACAAGCTGAAGAAAGCTCTGCCGGATGATCTTCCTGAAGGCGTGGAAGTACGGGATACCCTTGAAGATGGTCTCGGCGACGGCGAAACCAGCTACGGTATGCAGGTTACAGCCGAGATTGTAGCTCAGAACTACAGCCTGAAGCGAGAAACCCAGGATAAAGTAGCCTACGAAAGCTTCAAGCGATCTCTGGAAGCGGCAGAAGCAGGCCTGTATGAGCCTTACATTATCGCAGTAGACGATGAAGATGGCGAACCTCTGAAAGTGGATGAAGCTGTAATGCTCCGAAAAGGTCTGGTAGAGAATCCTACCCGGATGGAACGAGCCATGCTTCTCTTCGATAACCCTGGAATGAAGTTCGACCAGTTCAAAGAGAAGTACAAAGGCGATCTGAAAAATACGATCGGGCCCACCGTAACTATCTTCAATGCCTCGCCTCGTTCCGACGGAGCAGCCGGCGTAATCCTTACTACCGAGGAAAAAGCCAAAGAACTGGGTCTGGAAGTTGCGGCCTATCTGACTGGCTGGAACATGAAAGGCGTTCATCCCAACGTAATGGGTCTGGGTCAGGCAGAAGCTTCTCTGGCGCTGATCGATGAGATGGGTCTTAAAATGGACGACATCGATATCGTCGAGATCCACGAAGCGTTCTCCGCCACCGCTGTAGGCGCTCTGGAAGAGATCAAGAATCGCACCGGGTATGACTGGGAGAAGAAATTCGACGAGAAAAAGGTAAACCGTTATGGCGGTTCCATTGCCATCGGACACCCTTTCGGCGCCACCGGTATTCGACTTATCGCAAATGCAGTAATGGACATGAAAAACGACGATTCCGTAAATCGTGTTCTCTGCACTGCCTGTGCTCATGGCGGTATCGCCGGCGCGCTGATGATCGAAAGAGCCTGAGTTTCATTAAGCTCTAAGCTCTAAGCTCCATGCCGTAAGCGAATGGCTGGATTGCCATACCTGCCATCCAGCTATTTCCGATCGGAAAAAAGCCGACTTCAAAAGGGGTCGGCTTTTTTTACGGTTTCGTCAGCTTCCGTGCTCCGTCCGGGGCCTCGAAAATCTTCTCTGGCGGCGCAGGCAGGGAGGGTTCGTTTCTGCCTGCAGAGTTTCTATCCACATAGAAGGAAAAGTTCGTCAGTCGGGCTTCCATGAGTGTATCCCTTGAGATGACCTCTTTGTCTGCTGACTTCTGATCGTCCGATGCTTCATCAGAGGAGTCGGGCCGGTTCCAGGGATGAAAGGTCCACCGGGTGGCAATGGGAATGCCTTCGAATGTTTCATAATCATTGTATCTGATCGCATGCGGATCTTTTTCTGCTCTGGCGGTGTCCTTCGCATAGGTGACAATGTAGGCCATTCCATGTAATCGCTTTGTGTCCGGATCTTGATACACGATGTACCAGTCGTCCGGCGTATCTCCGACCCCGGGCCTAAAGCTCAATCGCATGGTAGGGTAATCTTTTCCGTCCATGGTAGTGGGGCCCAGATCCTCCCGGACTGTACCAGGATCATTCAGCTTATAGGGAGCAGCCAGAAAATACGGCCAGGTAAGCACATGAAAACGGGCCCGATTCAGTTCCGGGCCGGAGGCATAGAATTCACTGCCATCAAAAACGATAACGCTGCCGTCGGGGGTCTCCATTCGGGCCCTGGACAGGGCAGGATCCAACCAGAAGGATGCCTCCAGCCGTGGATTGCCAGCAGACCATAACACCAGATCAAAGCCGATGATTTCGTAGGAATTCCAGCTGGCCTGTTTGTGGGTTGCCGGTAGGCTTTGATGAACAGGAGCTTCGGAGCAGCCTGGAAAAAGGGAAACAACCAGGAGAATAAACAGAATGTATCCCGGAATTACAGCGCCGGGAATCGAATTGTAACGTTTCATATGCCCCGGATTCGTTCAGTATCCTCCAGGGTTTCTAGAAGTCTTATAATCAAAGCTTTTTGGGCACAAAGCAAAGCGGCTGCCCGGGCTGGCGTGGGGCCCTGCCCGGGCAGACTCGGGAATACGGGCAGAAGCTTATCGCAAAATCCGTTCGCAAAACCGAGTCCCAATATCCGGTCCGAGTTCTAGCCGCCGGGCTATCTGCCCAGGGCCTTCCTCTCTTCCTCTCTGGCATTCTGGATGGCCATGGCTTTGCGAATCGAGCCGATACGGTGTTCCAGGTCTTTCATTTCCTTTTCCAGCTTCTTCCATTCATCCTGAGGCGTAGGAGTATCGTCGCTGGCCATACCTTCCGCTTCCATTTCTTCTTTGGCCTCATCCATACCATTCATGATAACGCCAATGAACAGGTTTAATACAATCATTGTGCCCATCATTACAAAGCTTATGAAAAACAGCGGGCTGAGCACCGGGAATGCCTGAGGCTGAGTGCACAGGTGCTCCTTTCCGTCATAGCCGTAACCGTCACAACCGTAGGTTTGGATGTACATCAAGTCGGTCCAGTCTTCCAGAGTCACGGCCCGGAACAGCGAAATCAGGGCCTGCGGCAAATCCCGGAAATGGATGGGATCATTGTGCGAAAAGAGGAAAACCGCCGCCACGGCATAGATATAGAAGAGCAGGAAAAGAAAGATTCCCACGTAGAACATGGACGGAATACTCTTTAGAAGGGCGGTTACCAGAATCCTTAGCTGCGGTAAGGCTCGCACCAGACGAAGAACCCGTAGCAATCGCAGTAGCCTGAGTACTGTTACGTATTGAGCGTCGATGGGCAGGAAAGCAGCGGCCACAATGGCAAAGTCAAAGATGTTCCAGGCATCATTAAAGAATAACTGCGGTTTAGGCCATTTTGCGATAAGCTTGATTACAATTTCCAATACGAATATGGCAAGGATGATCTTGTCCAGAGCGTGTAATAGATCGCCATACTTCTGAATCATCACCGGATAGGTTTCCACTCCAACCAGTACCGCAGTGAGCAGGATGACGATGGTAATGAAGTTCTGGAAGACTCCAGACTCGCTGACTTTTCGGGAAATTTGGACCATGCAGGTTCGTATAATCGCTTGCAGGGAAGGCAACTACTTTTCAGATATGTGCTAGCGGAATTTGTATCCGCAATGCGAGTCAGGGGAGAGGTGGAATGAAGGGAAAGAAGAAGTTCGCAATACTGCCGCTGCTTATGTTTCTAGCAATAGCGGGCTGGAAATACTTCTCGGCGGATACCTGGACAAATCCAGAAACCGGAGAAGAGATTAAGATCGGTCTTTCTGAAGACCAGGAAGAGAGTCTGGGAATGCAGAGCTACCGTCAGGTACTGGCAGAAAGCGATGTACTGACCAGCGGACCCGAAGTTGAAATGGTCCGTCGTGTGGTTCAACGGCTGATTCCCGCCACCGGCGATGGCGGCGACGATTTCGAATGGGAAGTAAACGTTGTTCGAAACAATCAGATAAATGCATTCTGCCTGCCGGGCGGCAAGATCGTAGTCTATACCGGGATACTGGCTGTGGCCAGAGACGAAGCGGGCCTGGCTACTGTAATCGGCCATGAGATGGCCCATGCCACCATGCGACACGGCGCTCAGCGATTGTTCAAAAACGATATCTACAATACTGTAATGCAGGGGGCGAACGCTTCCATGGCGGAGATGGAACCGGCTGCCCGTCAGCAGGTCCTGGGGTTGCTGGGAGCCGGCGCGAAGTTTGGTATTCTGCTTCCTTTCAGTCGGGACCATGAAACGGAAGCGGATAAGATAGGACTTCTGTACATGGCCCGGGCAGGTTACGACCCAGAAGCCAGTGTTGAGTTCTGGCAGCGCATGGCCGAGCAGGGCGGCGGTAGCGCGCCAGAGTTTGCTTCTACGCACCCTTCGCACGGTACAAGAATTGAGAACTTGCGAAAGTTCATTCCCGAAGCTAGAAAAGAAATGCCCTGACACAGGTCTACAGGCGTTTTTGGTCTGCCCTGCGGGGCAGACTGTTGCGGAAAGCAGAGCGGACTGTCGCGGGAAGTAGAGCGGCAAGAACCAGAGCGATAAGCAACCATTCCCCGGATAGCCGACCGTTGCTGCAGTCCTGCCGCCACCTGTAGCTGTCGTCACGGACCCTCGGTAGCTCTTGAGTCCCGGCTCCCCCGCTGCCGCCCTTTCGAAACGTCCTATCTGTTTTGGAGCTCGGGGACCTGCTCGATGATTTCGGTCAGAATACTTCCCGTTCTTTTTTCGCCGGATGTATCCAGCACCGCATGATGAACGGAAATTGGATACGATGAAGCGTTGTCCCCATAATCGGGTGAGCCCATCCGGGCGGCAGGCTGGTCACGTCGGCCAGACTCCCTGGAAGGCGAGGGATGGTAGCGAGGTGAAACCACAAATTCGCGTCTGGTTATCCAGGGGGCGATGGGATCGAAATGATCGCGGATCCTCTTCCAGGTATCAAAATCAGTAAGATCCGAAACGCCGCCACGGGCTCGACGTTTTTCCAGTCGTGCCTGGACTACATTTTCGCTGCAACGGGTTTCTAAGAAGAGTACTCGGCCTCGGTAGTCCCTGGCTTCCAGGTAGCGAAATAATTCCTTTCGGTACTCCTGTCGCGAAAAGCTGGCATCCATACAGATAACCTTCTCTTTTTCGAGAAGCAGTCCCACGCTCTGGATCAACCGTTGATAATTACGTAGCTTTTTGTGTTCGGTATAGGAGCCGGTACCGTAATCTGTGGGCCTGCGCACATTGATGTCTTTTTGGCCGGACTTGCGTAGTATATCGCTGGAAAGAACCGGCACCCCGTCCTGCCGAATCAATCGGCCGATCAGCGACTTGCCGGTGGCAGGAAGGCCTGTAAGAACAATGATCATGGGGCCGGGCCATAGCGACGTATCGAAATTGCTTTCTTTTTCGGAAAGCAGGTTATGGATTAGAGACTGGTATTGCCGGGAGCGTTCTTCGAGGTGCTTTCGCTTCGCATCCATGGCGGATTGCTCGTCGTCCTCTGGATTTTGCGAGCTTTCCGGCGGCCTTTCCTGTAGCTGCAATTGATCCACCATTAATCGTACACAGGCGCGATAGACTTCATAAACGTCCAGAAGCAAATAGCCTCGCACATCTGGATTCAGGTGCAGGTATTCGATGGCCAGTTGCCGCGAAAGTTGCGCTTTGCCGTCCAGCCGGAGTCCCATGGTCGTAAAGGCGAGGTCTTCGAAAGGATCTACCTGACGAATTTCGGGGCTGAACTCGACGCAGTCGATTATGGATACCCGGTCTTCCGTGATGTAGATATGATCCGGACGCAGATCTCCGTGGCCGTCCACTTCCCTGATTGAGCGTTTCTTCAAGAGGTTGGATTGCGATTTCAGGGATTGCTCAAGCAACTCCTTGAAATCCAGGTTCTGCAGGCCGGCAAGCGTGCTGATTACATTTCCCAGTCTGTTTCGGAATCCACCTGAGGGTGGTCGGGGGCTCAGACTGCGATGAAACTCCGCCAGGCGGGAGGCCAGTCTTTGCATGTCCTTATGATCCAGACTTTCCAGGCATTCTTCCAGTCGATTCTCATCCGGTAGATGAGCCATTACGACACAGACATCCACGGGAGAGCCGACATCATCTTCGCACAGGCTTATGGCACTGGCAACGATTTGCTCCACATCGCTCTGGTTTGGCGAAGAGGGAATTCTCAGCGCAGACTTCTGGACGGAGAAGAATGCCCAGTTGCCGGAACGGGAATTCTCCGGAGGGATAACAAACTCAACGTCAAGATAGACTTCCGGCGACAGTCGACGATTCAGGGCAAATTCCCACAGACACAGCGCAGTGCGTTTGCTTAAATCGGACTGATCAACGAAGTCCAGCTTTACAGGTTTCTTGAACTTGAATACCCGGCGCCTGCCCACAAGCACTCTGGATATATGGGTTTCCTTAAGTTCGAAACGCTTTTCGTCCAGCAGATCTGGTTGGTTAATTAGTGCGGAAATGTGCTGCATATGCTAACTCGGAAGAATGGAGTTAGAGATAGGCCGCTCCGAAAACTCCGGCGGAATCCCCCAGCTCATTCTGTAGTATAGGGGTTTTAGCCTTCTTATGGAAAGTGTACTGCAGGACTTTTTGCCGCCCTTCTGCATACAATTCCGGTAGATTGGAGAGCCCGCCTCCGAGAACCACCGCATCGGGATCAAGGACAGAGATTAGGCCGCCCAGAGCTCGTCCATAATCATCCAGGAATTGTCTAAAAAAGCCCTTTTCCGGTTCGGTACCCTTTCGCGCAGCCTCCACAATATCTGGAAAAGTTCTTTCCTGACCGTGCTCGGCCTGGAACTTCTTTTTGAGTCCGCCGCCGGAAATTAGAGTTTCAATGCATCCTTTGTTTCCGCACCAGCATTGGGGGCCTGCCGGATCTATGCTAAAGTGACCCCATTCGCCGGCAATACCATGGTGGCCAGAATGGAGCTTACCATTCATAACGATTCCGCCGCCGCAGCCGGTGCCCATAATAACTCCGAAAACTGTGTCAAAGTTGCGTCCGGCGCCCATGGTGGCCTCGGCCAGAGCAAAGCAGTTCGCATCGTTTTCGATTTTTACCGGACAGCCAAGTCTGCTCTCCAGATCCTTTCGCAAAGGATGACCAATCATAATCGTTGTGTTCGCATTCAAAACCAGGTCTGTTTCCAGATCCAGAATTCCGGGTATTCCGATTCCCACCGAGTATATCTGACCGGTCTCCAGCCGAGCCTGTTCTACCAGCTCAACCACCACATCGAGAATGGCTTCGTAACCCTGGTCCGCCGGGGTGGGTTTTCTATTTCGTAATCGGGTATTGCCTTTTTCGTCCAGAAGAACCACTTCCGTTTTGGTTCCGCCCAGATCGATGCCAATTCGATGCACAGGTTCGGTAGACATGAGTAACGATTGTTAGCGATGGGCTGTGGTATGCAACGGATTTTGTTTTCGCCGATTCCGCCCGGGATTGACCAATGCGGCGGCCGTCAGTTGGAGAGCGTTCAATATTAGAGGCTGGTCACGATGCGGTTCAATGAAAGGACGGAGCTCTTTTCAGTCCGATGTTTCTACGGGATCTTCGGAAATGAACGTCGATTCATTAAATGAAAAATAATACTCTTCCCAGGCGGGAAACCGGGCGAAAGCCGAAGATTCCATCTCGGTGGAGCCTTCGGTGCCTTCAGGAAATTTGGTGCCCAGGCAGATAACATGGATTGCATTTCGGGAGCAATGCAGATCAAAACGAAAGCTTCCGCCTTCCGGCGAGTCCGGAATGCGAATGGACATTTCCATCTGCGTATTGCTCACTTCCAGATCTGCGATGGATGCATAGCCCCTTGCCTCTCGATCGTTCCGCAGGGTTCTTATGCTTTGCCTCGCTTTGCTTATGGTTTTTCCCAAATACTGTCTATGCGATGGGCCGAGGCCGGGGGTTACACATAGTGTTTCAGTCGTTCCAGCTTCCAGATCTCCTTTGCATACTGATCTATAGTCCGATCCGAAGAAAAGAAGGAGCTTCGTGCAGTGTTCAGGATGGCTTTCTTTCTCCAGAGTTGTTGATTTCTGTACTCGTTTTCGATATGCTTTTGGACATCCAGATAAGATCTGAAATCCTCGAGAAGGAAGTAATAATCCCCGCCGTAGGTCATCGTATGAAACAGTTCTTGAAAAATCCCTGGTTCGTTCGGCGCGAACTCATTTCGATGAATGGATTCGAGGACCCTGTTTAGCTGCGGATCATTCTGATATATATGCACCGGATCATATCCGTGGGCGCGAAGGTTGTTGATTTCGTCTACGGTGCGACCAAAGATATAGATGTTTTCGTCCCCAACTTCATCTTTGATTTCGATGTTGGCTCCATCCAGAGTTCCCACGGTCAGCGCTCCGTTGAGCATGAACTTCATGTTTCCGGTACCGGATGCTTCCGTTCCCGCCGTGGAAATTTGCTCGGATAGATCGGTGGCCGGAAAGATTCGTTCGGCCAGGCTCACACGGTAATTAGGAAGAAACACTACTTTGATTCTTCCGCGAATATCGGGATCGGCATTCACCTTTTCTCCCACCGCATGGATGAGTCTTACAATGAGCTTGGCGCGATGATAACCGGGAGCCGCTTTGCCGCCAAAGATGAAAGTGCGGGGAAAGTAATCCTTGCCCGGGCTGTCTTTGAGCATCTGATAATCCGCAATAATGCGAAGAACGTTCAGAAGCTGGCGTTTGTATTCATGGATTCGTTTAATTTGAGCGTCGAAAATGCTTTCGGGATCCACTTCCACGCCGCATTCATGGCGAATAATCTCTGAAAGTCTGATTTTGTTCTGAAGTTTGACCTTGTAGAACGCTTCCTGAAAGTCCGAGTCTTCGGCCAGAGGAGCCAGTTGCGAAAGTTGGCTCAAGTCCTGTTTCCAGGACTGTCCCAGCCGAGTAGTAATCAGTCCGTTCAACTCCGGGTTGGAACCGATTAGCCACCGTCGGAACGTAATTCCGTTGGTCTTGTTCTGAAACTTTTCCGGATAAATGCGCGCGAAAACCGGGAACACATCCTTCTTGATGATTTCGGAGTGGATGGCGGCCACACCGTTTACAGCCACCGAGCCTACAATGGCCAGGTTGGCCATCCGCACCTTTCTGGGATGTCTTTCATCTATAATAGAAAGCTCCGATAGATCCTGGTCGCTCAGGCCCTGGTTGCGGGCCCATTGCATAAATTCATGGTTGATCAGGTAGATGATCTCCAGGTGTCGCGGCAACATGCGGCCGAAGAGTTCCAGGTCCCATTTTTCCAGGGCTTCCGGCATCACTGTGTGGTTGGTGTAGCCAAAGCACTTTGAAGCCAGCTCCCAGGCCCGGTGGAATTCCAGTTCGTAGCCATCCATAAGAATTCGCATTAGCTCTGCGATTCCCACGGCCGGATGGGTGTCATTTAACTGAAAGAAGACCTTTTCGGGTAGCTGCTCAATGCCATCGGCGATGTCGAAGAAGTCGCTCATGGCATCCTGGATGGTGGCGCTTACAAGGAAGTATTCCTGCTTCAATCGAAGTTCTTTTCCCTGGAGGTTGTTCTCGTTCGGATACAACACGTGGGTGATGTTTTCCGAGTGGATCTTGTCCTCAACGGCGCGAACGTAATCTCCGTGATTGAAATAGGTAAAATCGAACTCGTTGTTGGCTCTGGCTTTCCACAGTCGCAGCGGGTTTACGGTGTGCGTTTTGTAGCCAGGCATCAATATGTCGTTTGCAGTGGCCAGTACCGTTTCGCCGGGCATCCAGCGCACCAGGTGGCGGTCCTCTTTGCGATAACTCTCCGTGCGTCCATAGAAGTGTACCGCATAGGTTCTTTCCAGACGTTCAATGGTCCAGGGATTGCCCTCCTTGAGCCAGTCGTCCGGCAGCTCGCGCTGATGTCCGTGCTCGATTCGCTGATTGAAGATTCCGTAATTGTAGTACAATCCGGCGCCCTGACAGGCCAGATCCATGGAAGAGGCGCTTTCCATAAAGCAGGCAGCCAGTCGTCCCAGACCGCCGTTTCCCAGACCTGCATCGATTTCGCATTCCTCAATGTCTTCCAGGTCTACGCCAATTTCTTTTAAGAGCGATCGCGCATAGTCCAGGGCTTCCAGGTTGATCAGGTTGTTGCGAAGAAGCCGGCCCAGGAGAAACTCCATGGAAAGATAATACACACGTCGGGTCTTGCGCTTTTGTAATTCTTCCTGGGTTTCGTTGTAGCGGTCAATCAGGCTGTCCCGGATGGTGTAGGCCAGGGCCTGGTAAATATCGATAGCATGGGTGTTCTCTTTGTATTTTCCCACCGTGTATTCCAGATGGTGGGCAAAGTGCCTTTTTAATGATTCCGGGTCCAGTTTCTGTTCCAGACCTAGAAGTTCTCTCAGTTTTGCGCT
Organism: Spirochaetaceae bacterium; assembly: GCA_002730875.1. GTDB lineage: Bacteria > Spirochaetota > Leptospiria > Leptospirales > Leptonemataceae > UBA3465. The sequence goes on from PCBI01000002.1 coordinate 208,615, forward strand.
TGAGACCGGTGATTGACGCTGCAGCATTGCTTTAGCTCTGGCCAAAACCGCATACCGTCAACACAATTCCATGAATTCTCTTGACCAGACCGCTGGCAAAAAGGCTCCTTGAAGGCAGGGGAAGACCTGCGAACCCCGTATCCCAGAGCAGGGGTGAAAGGTGCCTGGAGAATCAGCCTCTAAAATCAAAAACGGTCGAAAAAAAGGCGGGCTAAACCTGCTGGATAGTTCGGATCGCTGGTACATGGATGCCGTCATCTATGAATTGCACGTGCGTGCATTCTGCGATGCGAACGGCGATGGAATAGGCGATTTTCCCGGATTGATGAGCCGTCTCGAGTATCTGAAGGATCTGGGCGTGACCGCTTTGTGGCTACTGCCATTCTATCCATCCCCTCTGCGCGACGACGGCTATGACATTGCCGACTATAAAAGCGTTAACCCCATTTACGGAAACCTGAAGGACTTCAAGGATTTCCTTGCCATGGCCCATGACATGGGGATGCGCGTGATAACCGAGCTTGTAATCAATCATACCTCGGATCAGCATCCGTGGTTTCAACGTGCTCGACGAGCGCCCCGGGGCCATCCGGACCGGGATTATTACGTCTGGAGCGACTCCCCGGACAAATACCGGGATGTCCGCATTATTTTTCAAGACTTCGAGGACTCAAACTGGACCTGGGATGAGTTGGCCGGACAGTATTACTGGCACAGGTTCTATTCCCATCAACCGGACGTGAACTTTGATAACCCCCGGGTGCAGCAGGAAGTGTTCGATGTTCTGGATTTCTGGTTGGATATGGGAGTGGACGGTATGCGACTGGACGCCATCCCCTACCTTTACGAAAGGGAAGGCACTACCTGCGAAAATCTACCGGAAACCCATGCATTTCTGAAAAAGCTGCGGGCCCATGTGGACGGTAAGTATAAGGGCCGAATGCTTCTGGCCGAAGCCAATCAATGGCCCGAAGATAGCGTTACTTTTTTTGGCGATGGCGACGAGTGCAACATGGCCTTCCATTTTCCTCTCATGCCCCGGATGTTCATGTCCGTGCGGATGGAAGACAGCTTTCCCATTGTAGACATCGTAGAGCAAACGCCGGAATTACCGGAAGGCTGCCAGTGGGCGGTCTTTCTTCGGAATCACGACGAGCTAACGCTGGAAATGGTGACCGACGAAGAGCGGGACTACATGGTGCGAATGTATGCACGGGATCCTCGGAGCCGCATTAATCTGGGGATTCGTCGTCGATTGGCGCCTCTACTGGAAAATGATCGTCGCAAAATCGAACTCATGCATGCGCTGCTTTTTTCGATGCCGGGAACCCCGGTAATCTACTACGGCGACGAAATAGGCATGGGCGATAACATATTTCTGGGGGACCGGGATAGCGTTCGCACTCCCATGCAATGGAGTCCGGACCGTAATGCCGGTTTTTCCCGGACCAATCCGCAGCGCCTCTTCTTGCCGGTAAATATCGACCCGGACTATCATTACGAATCCCTGAACGTTGAGGCTCAACAAAACAGCCCCAATTCGCTTCTGTGGTGGATGAAGCGAATCATTTCGTTACGAAAGCAGATCCCCGCTTTCAGCCGAGGAAGCCTTGAGTTTCTACGCTGCGAAAACCGCAAGATCCTTGCCTTTTTTCGTGAACTGGGGGATGAAACCGTTCTGGTGCTGGCCAATCTTTCCGCTCAGGTACAGTATGCAGCCCTGGATCTGGGGGACCATGCCGGCAAAGTTCCGGTGGAGATGTTTTCTCGACATGCTTTTCCCCGGGTCACGCAGCAGCCCTACTTTTTTTCATTTGCGCCTTTCTCCTTTTACTGGTTTTCCCTGGAAAGCGAAACGCAGCATTATCGTGGCCCGGATGAGGTGCCCGAGGTCCGACTGAACAATCTGCCTTCCCTTGCTTCGCTCCTGGATAGCAAGGGAAGAGATTTGTTGTCGCCCATCTTGCCGGATTTTTTGCGGCAACAGGATTGGTTTCCTCATCGCACCAGGAATATCAAATCCGCACAAATCATCCATTCCGTGCACCCCTGGTCCGATGAAATGGGGCTGGCCATTATCGAAGTTGTTTTCAGCTCCGGAGAGCTGGAATACTACCAGACCTGCTTCCAATTGGAGGAAGAAGATCAACCGGAAGAACTGTGGTACGGACTGACTCTGGAAGACATTGCCGAGAGAGTGCCCATTGTGGCCAGGCTTTCTGTAAGTGACGGGGACAAGAAGAAAAGATATCTGCTCCGCGAATGCCTGGGTCGCTGGGAGCCGGCTCAGCGATTGATCGATTCGGCGTTTCGTAACAAACAGATCCGATCGGACGGTACAAGAATTCTTCCGGAACTGAGCAAGGAGTGCAAGGTGGTACTCAAGAACGTCGACCTTTCGCTTTCGCCCATTCCGTTCAGCAGCAAGTACAACAACATCGTCTTCAACTTTGCGGACCGAATTGTATTCAAGTTATATCGTCGGATGGAAGAGGGAGTCCATCCGGAGTTGGAAACCGGACAAGCTCTGACAGAGCAGGGAGGGACCGGTATCCCACGGGCCTTTGGCTCGCTTACCTACGATCATGCCGGAATGCAAATGAGCGCGGGTAGCTTCTGGGAGTACGTTCCCAACCAGGGCACTGCGCTCATGTTTACCAGGGACAACCTGGAGAGCTTCCTTCGAATAGTTCCTGCTTTGAGTTACAACCATCCCTACGTAGATGTGGATGAGTGGACTCGCGGCCAGCGACCGGAAATGCCGGAGGTATTACAGGAATCCACCGGAAACTTCCTGATTTCTGCCCAGGGCATGGGCGAAACGGTGGCCGACCTCCATTCACGACTGCGTACTGTGGATCAGGATGGTGGTCGAGCGGACTTCGCTGTAGAGCCCTTTACATCGCACTATCGAAGGGCGCTTTACCAGGGCTTGCGCAACATCCTGGATTATAGTATTTCGGAACTGCGAAAGGCCATGCCCGAACTGGATTCCGGAATTATCAGTCTCATCGGGGCTCTAATGGAATATGAAAAGCCCATGGATAAGATGTTTCAAACCGTAAAAGACCGGGGCATAGCTTCCGGACGAATTCGCCTCCATGGCGATCTTCACCTTGGGCAATTGCTCTACACCGGAAAGGGCTTTGTGGTTCTGGATTACGAAGGATCGGTGCATAGAAGCTTTTCTGAAAGAAGAATCAAGGGTAGTCCGTTAAGGGATGTGGCCGGTATGTCCTGGTCTTTTGCGAAAGAAGCTATGCATATCTTGCATGGTCGAGGCTTTCCCGGATTAACCGATAGCCAGGCCCGGCGATGGACTACAATCTGGTACAATGCGTCTTCCACTATGTTTCTGGCCGGGTACCTGGAGCATATGGCGCGCACCGGTTCCTGGGATCTACTGCCTACAGAAAGGCATCAGGTGCAGGAGTTGCTCGACATCTTTCTGGTGGAGCGAGCTCTGCAGTCTCTGAGTTATGTACTGCCCGATGTTCGTGCAGGCAGAGTGGATCCTTCCGAACTTGAGAGTAGATTGCGAGCACTTCTGATGATCGCGGCCCAGTGTATTTCTCTTTGATTGCCTTTACATCAGGAATAAGGAAAACCGGGACGTGCCAGGACAACCAGGTGTCACTATCAGGACCGATTTCTTCGGTAGCAACCTGAGGTTTCATCATTGCCTTGCACAGGCAGGCCAGGCTGTGGTCTGGTATTTCGGTTCTTTGACCGCTCTCATCTATATAATAGCATGAAAACACGGAACTAACCCGGTGAACAGACCTGACCGGATATACGTATTCCGGATTAATCCCCGGGTCGGTTCTGTACAATTCTGTAATCTTTTTGCGCACCTGCGACATTTTTTGTTGATCTTTATTTAAACCCTGTAAGGGTCTGTAATGAGTGTTATGCGAAACAAAAAGAATATCCACGAATCATTGCCGGGCGAAAGCAAGAAGGACGTTCCCGGTCACATATATGAAAATGGTCCGCGAAGCAGGACAGGCGTGTTTTTGCGTTTGGCGGCTTTATCCCTGGCCGGCCTGTTGATTGGCGGCGCGGCCGCCCTTTGCGGCGATAGTTCCAATCTGGGCTATGTCCATGTGGATATGATCGATAACTCCTTTTCGCCGCAGTTACAGCGAATCCACAAAGGAGGTACCATCGTTTTCAAGAACATTGGTAGAAATCCGCATAACGCCGTAGCAGTGGACAATTCCTGGACTACAGAAGATGATTTTGGCAGCCTCAACATGATGGGCGGCGACAAAGCCAGCGTAACCTATCCAGAAGAAGGCGTTTTCCCTTACTATTGTACATTTCATGCGACACCGGATCAGCGTGTGGGTATGGTAGGTACCATTGTCGTGGGCGATGTGGACTATCAGCCCCAGACTCATAGGAAAGTGGAGCCTGTAAGCGAATGGACCGGAGTGACCCGTCGGGTGCCTTCCCAGTATCCCACCATTCAGACCGCTGTGGATGCGGCAGATCCGGGAGATATGGTTCTGATCGCTCCCGGGGTTTATAAAGAAGAAGTAGTTGTTACCACGCCATCTTTGATTATTCGCGGCGAAGACCGTAACAAAGTCATTATCGACGGCGAGCACGTAAGAGGAAATGCAATCACCGTGGTAGGCGCCGATGGCGTGGCTATAGAAAACATGACCGCGCGAAATGCCGTTCTGAATGGCTTTTTCTGGACCAGCGTAGAAGGCTACCGGGGTTCGTATCTTACGGCATACAACAACGGGGATTATGGCGTGTATGCTTTTGATTCGGTGAACGGCGTCATTAAGCATTCCTATGCGTCGGGAAGTCCCGATTCTTCATTTTACATTGGCCAGTGTTTTCCGTGCAAAGCTATCATACATGATATCGTAGCCGAGTATAGCGCTCTTGGTTACAGCGGTACCAATGCCGGCGGCGAACTCTATCTCATAAACTCTATCTGGAAGAACAATATTGTGGGTCTTGCGCCCAATACCCTGGATAGCGAACTACTGCCTCCTCAGCGAGAAGCGACCATCTGGGGAAACGTTGTCCTTAATAACAATAACATCGAGGCTCCTTTTCTGGCACTCACCTGGCCTTCCTTTGGCAACGGCATCCTGGTGGCCGGCGGGCTGCGCAATCATATAGAAAAGAACCTCATCATCAATCATCCGAATAACGGAATTGTGATGCTTCCGAACCTGCAGGAGAACCTCTGGCTTAGCCACGGTACAACGGTTAAAGATAATGTGATTCTTGGATCCGGTCGCACAGATATCTCTTTGTCCGGTCCCATAAGTATGGGTAACTGCTTCTCCGGCAATTCTTACAGTACCACCATTCCCTTTGGGCTGGAACAATTCGCTGGATGCGATTCAAAGATTCGGGCCATGATGGGCGGCGATCTTTCCATGATGATGGGCGCATTGGCCATGATGATGGATGCCAAGCTCGGTAATTTTGAGGCCGGCGACTACAAGACCCAGCCCATCCCGGGCCCTCAGCCGGAAATGCCCGAGGAAATGAAAAAGAAAATCGAACCGGCCGTGTCACCTTTCGAGAGCCACAGTTATCTTCTGGAGAACGTGTCCTTCCATCCAGACGCCGAGAAATATCTGAATGAGTCTGTTGAAAGCGGATCCTACGTCGGGTCCATGCAAACCGTGATTCCAGGCAGTGTGCTGTCCTTCATCTACCATGTATTTGGATTTATGCTGCCGTTTGTAATCTATGCAAGCTGGACCTTTACTGCATTTCTGGACATGCATCAGAGGAAGGAGAGTAGTCTGGGCTGGACTGCCGGATTGATCCTGGTTCCCTTTCTGGGTTCCCTGGCCTATCATCTGAAGGGCGGTAGCACGTTGCCGGATTGGTTGCGAAGGTCCATGCTGATTTCTGGCGGAGGGGTGTTTCTGCTCGTATTGATGGTGGCAGTAGCGCTGGTGCTATGATGGACTTTGGCCAAAACATACTCCGAGGAAAGGCCTGAAGCCGATGACAGATCGGTGGCCCGGAGCCAGCAGACTTTTCGGGGAATATCAGCAGAAAACTATTGGGAGAAAGGAAATCACAGAGCAATAAATCTTAGAACGATTTCGGGGGAATTATGGAAAAGGCATTTGATAATCCTGGATTTATCCAGTTACTACTAAACTTCTACGGATACTATGTTCCGTTTATCCTTCTGGCGGTATGGGCGCCCCTGGCGCTTTACGACCTGGCTCGTCGTCAGGATGTGGAAGGGAAGACCGGCGCGATCTGGGTGGGCGCCATTGTTGCCCTGCCTCTGGTGGGAGCGGGCGCCTATCATTTGATTGGAAAGAGTCAGCTTCCTACCTGGGTAAGGAATTATCTGGTTCTGGGCGGAGCCGGCGTACTGTTTCTTTTGATTCTAATCTCCAGCGTTTCCGGAACTTGAACCGTAAGGACTTCCTAAAGTGGTTGGGGGTAGGAAGCGCCGGCGCTGTTGCCGGTGGCGGACTGCTAAGCGTATTTAGACGCGGCGGAAGCACATTTCCCACCGGATATGGCTCTTCGCCGGCCAGCAACGATCCCACATGTCTGCCCGGGCAATCGGATCCCGTGGCTCAGCCGGGCACTTCCTTTCAGCCCACCTATCAATCCAGCCTGGGACCGGCGCAACCGGATCCTTCCCGGGGACTGGACGTTATCGGAAACTCCTACGGAAGTATGGTTCATCCGCCCGCCGCTCTGGGAGGAAGCTACCTTGCCGCCTTCGAAAGAAAGCCAGTCCTTGCCAGCCTGGCAGCCATCAGCTACAACTCAAGGGCAACCGGTTCAAACGACTCGGGCATGGCCCGGACCGATGCGGGCCCGAATGGGGCGGAGGTCGGCTCCAATGGCCGGAAGAAACCGGCGGTTTGGAACCGAAAGAAAGAAAACGGGATACAATACACAGCCCTGTCTACCCGAGAATCGGGTTTGTTGCCGCCTCTTCGCGCGCCTACCGGTATCCGGGAGTTCACCGTCGACACTATCGAAAGGCCCTTGAACGTTGCTCATGGAACCATCTTCAACGCCTGGACCTTCAATGGAACGGTTCCGGGCCCGGTGGTGCGGGCCACGGAAGGCGAAACTCTAAAGATTAATTTTCGAAACCTTACATCTGAGCCGCACTCTCTTCACTTTCATGGAACCCATGACGTGAACTTTGACGGGTGGGAACCCATACCGGCCGGGAAGTCCACCGAATACATTATCAAAGCGGGGCCGGCTGGTGTGCACCCGTATCACTGCCACACAGCGCCCATTGCTGCGCATATCGCCAAAGGACTGTTTGGCGCATTGATTGTTGATCCGGCCCCGGGACGACCGCCCGCACGAGAAGTCGTTTTGATTTTGCATGGCTACGATCTGAGCGGGCGCGGCCGAAACGATCTTTTCTGCTGGAACGGTATTGCCGGGTATTACAGTCGCTATCCGATCAAGGTCAAAGTGAACGAACTGGTAAGGCTGTATGTCGTCAATATGGTGGAATACGATCCCATCGCCTCATTTCATCTTCATGCGCAGACGTTCGACGTTTATCGCACCGGAACAAGAATGACTCCGGACGAGCACACGGATGTTGTTACTCTCGGCCAGACCGAAAGAGTAGTTCTGGAAATGCGGTTTCCGCGAAAGGGGCGCTATATGTTTCATCCGCATCAGTCCTATATGGCCGAGAAGGGAGCCATGGGCTGGATTGTGGCCGTGTAACGAAGGGAAGACGAATTCTACGATCCGAACCATGCGCATCTGACCCATGCGCATCTGCAGCGTTTCTCCCGGGGAATCGAGTTGTCGCGGTAGAAGTCGGGCAGCGGTCATAGCCCGTGGCCGGAGCTAGATATGAAAAACTATTTGGCCAGATCAGGGGCCCGGGCAGCGCAAGAACCGGCGATAAAGAGAAAGCAGAGCAGAATGAATGAGGGAAACAATGACTGATCAAAAGAAATGGGTATGGCCGTCGGCGCTTCTGCTAATCTTTGCTCTGGCGGGATTCTGGATTACGCGATCTTACTTGCAGGATGCGCGATCGCTCCAGCGACCGGCGCGGCAGTTACAGAGTTTTCAGCAGGTAGAGTTGATGGACAGCAAAAGCCGGACAGTGCCGCTGCAACGCTACACAGGCCAGCCCAAAATACTCTATCTGGGGTACAGCCACTGTCCGGATATGTGCCCCATGGCCCTATCGAATCTCAGTCGGGCGTTAAAGCAGGAGCCCGAACTACAAACCAGAATTCAGACGATTTTCGTAAGCGTGGATCCGGAAAGAGATAGTCCGGATCAACTCGGACGGTATGAAAAGCAGTTTGCGCCTTTGCGACTGGCCGCGCTCACCGGAACCGAAGAACAGGTTCAGCTTCTGGCCACCGATCTGGGCGCTCGTTACGAAAAGGCTCAGGCAACACCTGGAACCAGTATGGGCGAATACGGGGTGAATCATTCGTTGCTCTTCTATTTCATTGACGAAGAGAACCGGCTGGTGGCTACAACCCCTTCGGGCATTAGCCCGGATGCGATTCTGGATGCTATCAAATTGCATCTTATAGATTAATCTGTTGAATGGCCAGTTTGGATTCCAGGGCGAGTCTTCGCAAAACGGAACGGACAGCTTTAACAACATTGCAGCGGCGCTCCGAGATATGGAAGCGGACGGGTCGCAGGCTGATTGAGCCGCCTCAGAGAAAGCAAAAAACCGCTACAGGAACCATGCCCACCGAAGCCTCTTTTCTGAGAGGCTTGGCGGTTTAGATGGCGGCCGCTGAAGGCTGTCGCATTCCCTCCAGAAAGTAGGTGAATACGTTTCCCTTTCCTTTGAGTTCCACCGTTCCCCGCTTCTCCAGGATAAACTCATCGCGCAAGAAATCGGCCGTCTGCTCTGAAATATGAATTCTGCCGGGAAGACTGTGGGATTCCAGGCGACTGGCCACGTTTACCGAATCGCCCCACACATCGTAGATGAACTTCTTTTCGCCAATGACTCCGGCCACCACCGGACCGGTGTGCATGCCAACGCGGAGCTGTAACCGGGTTCCATCCTTGAATCGAAACTTGCCGATTTCTTTCATTATATCCAGGGCGAACCGCGCCACCGACGATGCATGCTCGGGCATGAAGTTGGGAAGCCCGCCCACTACCATATAGGCATCGCCTATGGTCTTGATCTTCTCCAGTCTATGCGTATCCGTTAAGCGGTCGAAGACCGAGAACACTCGATTTAGAATCTCGATAATCTGATGTGGCTGTCTGGATTCGGCCAGATTTGTGAAGCCGACGATATCGGCGAATAGTATGGTCACTTCTCGGGAGCTTTGTGCGATGACCTTCTTCTGAGATTTCAGTTCCTGTGCTACCGGTTCTGGCAGGATATTCAGGAGCAGTTTTTCCGCTCGGTTCTGTTCCAGGGCGATGGTCTCGAACGCTTCCTCGATGGATCGGCGGGTTTCCTCGTTCTCGCGCATGATGGCGCGAACCCTTCCCAGAACTTCATTGTAACGCTCGGCGATTTGTCCTACCTCGGTGAAGGGCTCTACCGGCACATCGAAGCTAAGATCGCCGGTTTTCTTCTGATGATCCATAACCAGAAATAGATCTACCAGATCTGTGCGAGCCTTGTGTTCTGAGATATTCAGTCCTTCCCGTTCCTCGTCCACGCTAACCCGCAATGGAAAGATTCGGTTTAACGTCCATAGAAGTAGAAAGGTAATCAAGAAGGCGCTACTTCCAATGGACACAATGCCCAGGGCCTGGACTCCCAGCTGATCCCAGAAATCTAAATCCGTACCCAGGATGGTTTTATCGCCGAACAGAGCCACGGCCAGCGTTCCCCAGATACCGGCCATCAGGTGGACTGGAATGGCGCCCACGGCGTCGTCGATCTGCAGTTTTTCCAAAAGCATTTCGCAGGGTCTTACCAGCGCGCCGCCCACGGCGCCGATCAAGACGGCTTCCGTGGCCGTTACTGCATGACAACCCGCAGTAATGGAAACCAGGCCGGCCAGGGATCCATTCAAAGGGGCGGTGGCCTCCGGATATCGATGCAAAGCCCAACCTACGATCAGGGAAACCAAAAGTCCTGCTCCCGCAGCGAGAAGCGTTTTCATTACAATCGGAGCCACGGAAGCATTCATGGCCATGGAGCTTCCGCCATTGAAACCAATCCACCCGAACCAGAGTATGATTCCTCCGAGCATAGCCATGGGCAGGTTGCCGGGATTGATCTTCTGAACCTGGCCGTTTACAAAGCGGCCGGCTCGAGGACCGATTACCAGCAGCGCGGCCAGCGCCACCCATCCGCCTACGCTGTGCACTACGGTGGACCCCGCATAGTCCACGAACCCTTTGGACTCCAACCAGCCCGCCGCGTTGTCGGCAAACAAGCCGTGCCAGGCCCAGTGACCCAGCACCGGATAAATGATCAGGGAAACCAGCGCAGTCACGACCAGATACCCCTGGAACTTTAATCGTTCCGCTACGGCCCCCGAAACGATAGTAGCGGCCGTTCCGCAAAACGCCAACTGGAACACGAAGAAACCTGGACTGGCGCCATCAGCGTCGCCGGTAAACTCCGGGGCAAACTCTCCGGTTCCCAGGACGCCGGCCAGGCTGGGGCCGAACATGAATCCGAAACCCAGAAGCCAGAAGGTCATGGTAGCCAGGCCAAAGTCCGTGATGTTCTTTATCGCAACATTTATGGAGTTCTTGCTGCGTGTGAGTCCGGATTCCAGGCACAGAAAACCGGCCTGCATGAACAGCACCAGGGCAGCCGAGATCAGCACCAATAATGAGTCCAGCGAGGCAGAGACAGGATTCATGGATTCCTCCAGCGGGATGCTTCTATTTCCGGTGTTGTGCTGCTGGTTTCAGCCAGCTGCCAGTTGTTTGTACAACAGGTTCCGCCAATCCAAAAATATGCCCTTCTAGATGCACATTGTGTACCAGAATGACGGGTTGCCAGCTTTCCAGGCCGAGCTCTGAAAATGCTTTGCCTGCACTCTGGCAACCGTTTGGCTGAGACTATCCATGGCGCATTCAAGGGGAAGGACAGGGCAGGCTCCCGTGCGGGTTCGAGCCGATGCGGGCCGGAGCTACATTGCTCCCGGAATACTCGGCGTATTTTTAGCGCTTCTTACCGTCGGGCTCCCTGCATGCGGGGCTCCTGGATCTTCGGACGAGCGCTGCCGCCAACTCGCCGCAGGGATTGAGCCCATTCTGACAGATCTTGAAATTCCCGATAGCTCAATGGAACAAAACAGCGCCGGGCCGTTTGGCTGTATCATGAACATTACCATTCAGAAGCGCATTGGATCCAGCGAAGCCTATGTATTCGAGACTCTGCAACTGCGCGTTATTTCGGATCGTAAACTGCTACAGTCCGAATGGGCCCTTCTCGAGGATCAATCCATCGTGAATGTACGCTATCGTGGGCATCCGGAAGATCCTCAGTCTCTACAATGGCTCGTAGAACATGAAAATGAGGATGCCTTTGCTTACTGGGGCGCACGAAAAACGAAAAATGCCCTGATCATTCATTCCACGGAATCCGACTCGCGCCGAAAAGCGGTTCTTTCCCGGAAGGGGACGGAGCTTTTTGCGCGAATCCTTTCTATGCTGAATGAAGACGAAACCAGATGAATGGAAAGCTAGATGAATTCGGAGCCAGGTGAATGCAAAGCCACGTGAATCGAACCGAGATAGGCAATCGGAGCCCCGGCGCCGCCATTTTTTTGCCGTACGTGCAAGCTTAATATCGAGCATCAAGGTTCAGTCGGAGGCTGTGTCCGAATGCCTGGCGGCCTGCTGCCGGTAGTAATGGCGGGCCCGAAAAATAGCGGCTACTTGTGTTCGATTCCGTATCCTGCGGTGGAGTGCTCCCGGTCCGGGCCCTGGGCGGTAACGGAATCTATCGTGAAGTCCGTGCTGCTTTCGAAGGCGGCCAATCGGATGGGGCAGTCGGCCACGGAGCAGGTAGAACAATAATGCTTTCCGCAGGGATCCATATGCGTGTGGAATTCGCCGTTGATTCCGGTTACGGCCAGCACCTGTCTTTCGAAAAGCTCCACCACCTCATGGATCTTCTTGATGGAAAAATGCTCGGGCACCGCGGCATGCAAATCGATATGTGTGTACTTGCCGCTTCGCAGGGTTCGCATCTCATGTACCGAAATGATTTCCGGAACCCGATGCTGATTCATGGCGCCTACAATCTTGTCCAATAGTTCCGGGTCTTCGTTGTCCATGAGTCCACCCACAGACTCTTTCACCAGTCCAAAACCTGTGTAGAATAGCCAGGCAGAAAACAGCAGCGCCACCGCCGGGTCCATCCAGTTTAGCCCGGTGACGTACACTACGGCCAGACCGCCCATCACCCCCAACGTGGTTACGAAATCGCTCATCAGATGTTTTCCATCCGCTTCGATGGAACGGGATCGGTGTTTCCGTCCGCTTCGCACCAGATAGAAGCCCAGCAACCCGTTGGCCACGCCCGCGACGAAGTTCAACGCCAGACCTACTCCCAGAGCCTGAAGCTCGGCGCCGCGAATCAAGGTTTCCACGGATTCGTAGGCGATCAGTACGGCTGCCAGTAAGATCAAGCCTCCTTCGAAAGCCGCCGAGAATAGTTCAATCTTTCCGTGTCCGTACGGATGATCGTCGTCGGCGGGTTTCTCCGCATAGATGAGCGACCCCAGGGCAAAGGTGGCGGCCAGAACGTTAACAATGCCCTCCAGGGCATCCGATTTTAGCGCCATGGACCCTGTGAGAAAGTAAGCGAGGAACTTGATTCCTAGAATTAGTACTCCCAGTACAATAGATAGGATGAGAGGGAGTCTGGGTGTGCGGTTGTCTCTTCTAGGCATGAGCCCGGGAATTCTTGTGAAGCTTGATTCGGTTTCGCATATCCTGGAGTACGTTCATGAAGTACACGTAAGCTTCATGGGGAGTGCCATAGGGACTGAAGTATTTATGGACATCGCCGTCATTCCAGAACTTGGTACTCATGTAGTAGAAGTGGTCAGAAGTCTGCAACTTACGCCAATCATCCAGCAGGGCCGGGTCGTTTATTTCCTTAACGTCCTTTTCCAATTCGTAGATGGAGGCAGCCGCTTCGCGCTGCATGCTGTTACCCAGCCAGGCGGATAGATCGCGTTCCATATCGGCCCAGGAAACGGCCTGGTCCGTGTCGATTTCCCCTACAGCCTCGCGCCTTCGTGCGGCCTCGGTGATGGTGGAGAAACTGAAGTCCTGATGCCTCAGCAGGGCGGTGGGCAGCGCATCCAGGAACTTGAAGATGCCGGTATCCTCCCACTGGTGTTCGCCAAAGGTTTCGTAGTCCATGAACAGATTTACCACGTTCCCGTTCCCGGCCACGTTGTGGAGCCAGGTGGCAAATTTTTCCGTAGTGAGCGGAAATTCGAGCCATCCCCGATCCGAGAACCTGAATGCGATATCATCGCTCAGTCGGTAGTTCTTCAGAAATGCCTTTATGCGCGGGCTATAGCGGGGACGATACAGAAAGTTGGGGCTACGCCATCCAAGGAGTCGTTCGGCGCCTTCGCAGAGTATGGCGCTAAAGCCCATATCTTCGGCCAGATAGGCGATGTGGTTGTTATAGATGAGCTCGGTGTTACGGAAGGAAGTAGGGCGCACTCCAAATTCATTGTACATCAGATCCGAATGCATGCGGACCTGATGACGAAATTCATCTTCGCTGAAAAGAGAGGCCAGGCTGTGATAATAGGTTTCGGCCAGGAACTCTACTTTGCCGCTTTCGGCCAGAGCGCGGAACAGGTCCATTACATCAGGCGTCCATCGCTTGAACTGTTCAATAGCAGTGCCGGTTACTGAAAAAGTAATGCGGAAATCGTCGCCATGCTTTTTGACCAGATCATAGAGCAGGGCTGTGGTGGGGCGATAGCACTTATTCGCAACTTTTTCGGCGATTCGTGCGTTGGCTTCATCGTCGAAATAGTGCGGGCTTCCCAGGTCGAAGAAGCCATATTTGCGCAGCCGGAACGGCTGATGAACCTCAAAATAAAAGCATATGGAGATCATGAAAGCACCTGCCGGTAGACTTCTTCCAACTTCTCGGCGCTGTTTGCCCAGGAGATGCGCCGAACCTCTTCCAGCCCGCCATGCTTCATCTGCGTATGTAGTTCATCGTTTCCGATTACGTCCAGAATGGCCTTTGCAATGGCATCCACATCCCAGAAATCCAACTTGATTGCGTTCTCGATAACTTCGCTTACGCCGGATTGCTTCGAGACAATTACCGGCACTCCCTGCGCCATCGCCTCCAGAGCGGTGAGGCCGAATGGCTCCGATACAGAAGGAATGACGTAAAGATCGCTCATTCCATAAATCTGTTTAATTTGATCTCGTTTCAGAAAACCCGTGTAGTGGAAGTATTTTCCGATACCCAGATCCGCTGCCAGTTCGATCATGCGCGGATACATATCCCCGGTCCCCACCATAACAAAGCGAACCTTCTTGTTCTGATCGATTACTTTTCGGGCGGCACGAACAAAATAGTCCGGTCCCTTTTGAAAAGTGATTCGCCCCAGAAATGTAACCATCTTGTCTTCGAACGGTCTGGTGGAGGGTACCTGCTGTTCTTCGATCTCCACCGCATTGTGAACGGCGAAAACCCTTTCCGGCGAAACGCCGTAGCGATTAATAATAATACTTCGTGTGTAATTGCTCACTGTTACAACGGCTTGAGCGCGGTGAAAGGTATGTCTTTCCAGATCCTCCACATACCGGTTTCCGTGGATTCCGCTACGATCGAATTCCGTGGCATGGACGTGGGCTACCAGAGGCCTATCGGATTGCACCATGGCGCCCAGGGAAGCGGGAAATGTCATCCAGTCGTGACCGTGGACGAGATCGACTTTCAATCTCTTGCCCAGCAACGAACAGAAGTCCGCATATAAATGAATTTGATGGATCAGGTCCGAACCGTAACCGCCGCTAAGCATTCTTTCGGCCGCGGCTTCGTTGTCCTCAATCTGCTTTGCCAGTTGGCGGCGGATTAGATCCAGGTTCCGCGAGATCTCTTCGGCGGTCAGTTCCGGGCCCTGGTAGGCTCCCACAGGCAGAAACCGTCGGATTTCATCACCGTGCTTTTCGGCGAAATGCAGCAACATATCCTGAAGTTCTGCATCGCTGATGGGCAAATCCCTGGTATTCAGACCGATGAGATGCACTCCCGGATCCTGCGGCTCATTTCCGTGTACCCGGGGAAGTACGAAATACACGGTATGCCCGCGGGCCGCCACCTCCCGGGCCAGGCCGCGACAAGCTATACCCAGTCCGCCAGTGATGGCCGGTGGGTACTCCCACCCGATCATAAGTATTTTCAAGCGTTTCATGAAAAGGTTTCTTCAGTCCAAATTCAAATTCAATTCCAAATCAAAAACATCAAATGAGCATTACATGAACACGACGAAAACACCATTCAGGGATCTTCGCAATCGTCAATCCGGTGTCACAATGGACCGGTAGATACCCTGATCCGCATCTTTCTTTTTGTTCGAGGCGGTTTTTTGATATGCGAAAGAGGATTCACGATTAACCTGAGTCAGGCTTGCGCTCACATTTTGTCAAATGAATTATGGTTTTCTAAAGAGAATTGCGCTCATGAACGGCTGTGTTCAACCGTGTATCATATAGTAGAACGATTCGTTATACGAGGCGTTGGCTGAAAGTCAAAGGATGTACCCTCAGCAGTTAGTAACAGGAGATCCAGAATGAAAGTATTACCGGGAAAGCCCTATCCTCTGGGGGCCACCTGGGATGGCGCCGGCGTTAATTTCGCTCTCTATTCCGAAAATGCCAGAAGTATTACACTGTGTCTGTTCGGTCACTCATCGGATACGACCGAGAGCTACTGCATACCCATGCATGAGCGAACGGATTATGTCTGGCATTGCTACGTTTCCGGGATCCGGCCCGGGCAATTATACGGGTACAGGGTAACCGGGCCTTATGCTCCCCATGAGGGGCACCGATTTAATCCGTCCAAAGTGCTTCTCGACCCTTATGCCCGAGCCATTGGCCGGGATTTAACCTGGCATCCGTCTCTCTACGGCTGGAAGTATCCGGATAAGCTGGATACACCGGACTACACCGATTCTGCCCCCTATGTAGCTCTGGGCGCTGTTGTGGATGCTTCCTTCACCTGGGGTGACGATCGACCTCCGCGGATTCCCTGGGAGGATACGGTTATCTATGAAGCCCACGTTAAGGGTTTTACCATGCGGCACCCCGAAGTGTCGCCCGAGTTGCGCGGTACCTACCTGGGATTCTGCAGCGAACCGGTTCTGGACTACCTCAAATCGCTGGGAGTAACGTCTGTGGAGCTGCTTCCGGTTCATCATAGCATCTCGGAGCATGCCCTGGTGAGAAAGAGTCTCAGTAACTACTGGGGGTACAACACGCTGGCCTACTTTGCCCCCTGCAGTCGTTACGCGGTGGGCCGCCGCGAAACAGATGCTCTCTATGAATTCAAGACCATGGTTCGTACTCTGCATCAGGCCGGACTGGAGGTAATCCTGGATGTGGTCTACAATCATACGGCTGAGACCGATCATACGGGACCAACGCTGAGTTTCCGGGGGATCGATAACCAGGCTTACTATCGCCTGCAGCCCGGGGCGCCGCATCTTTATCAGGACTTCACCGGCTGCGGAAACACCCTGAACATGAACAACCCCCGGGTCCTTCAGATCATTATGGATTCTCTGCGGTACTGGGTAACCGAAATGCATGTGGACGGGTTTCGATTCGACCTGGCCAGCGCTCTGGCCCGGGAACTGTTCGAGGTGGATCGACTGGCCTCCTTCTTTGACATTATCAGTCAGGATCCGGTGCTTTCCCGAGTGAAGCTGATTGCCGAGCCCTGGGATCTGGGCGAGGGCGGTTATCAGGTAGGCAATTTCCCTGGCCAATGGGCCGAGTGGAATGGACAGTACCGGGACAGCATACGCCGGTTCTGGAACCTGAGGCAATCACGAGTGGCCACCACGGTTACCAGGTTTGCCGGTTCGTCCGATCTCTATGCCTCGGCGGGTAGAAAGACATCGGCCAGCATCAACTACATTACGGCCCACGACGGCTTTACCCTGCACGATCTGGTAACCTACAATGAAAGGCATAATGAGAGCAACCTCTGGGACAATACAGACGGTCATGAGGACAATCTGAGTCACAATTGCGGCGTAGAGGGGGAGACAGACGACGCAGAAGTGAAAGCCCGCCGAATGCGTCGAAAGAAGGCTCTGTTAGCCACTTTGCTTACTTCCCAGGGAGTGCCCATGCTTCTGGCGGGCGACGAGCGCGGGCGCACGCAAAGAGGAAACAATAATGCCTACTGCCAGGACAATTCCATTAGCCATGTGGACTGGAAGGTCACTGAAGAGGCCTCGGATCTCCTGGACTGGGTGCGGCAACTTATTGAGCTTCGCAAGAGAAATGAAGTGCTTCGCCGTAAGAACTTCCTCTTCGGCTATGACCCCGGCGGATCCGAAATCAAGGATGTCTACTGGCTGAACCCTCAGGGCGATGAATTGGACGAAAGCCAATGGCATGAAAGAGGGACTGCTTTTTCCGTTGTCTTGCCCTCCGAGTTCGGCCGCCGGGCGGATCTCAAGCGAGTGCTACAAGGGCATTCACTGTTTATCTGTTTCAATCCGGAAGACAGGGCGTTACGTTTCCGAATGCCCACGCTCTTCCACGCCAATTGGACCTGCGTGCTCTGTTCGGAAGGCACCTACTCGGACAACGGTGATCCCCACATCCAGCATCGCGAACTTCCCCCGGGCGCCTGGTTTACCCTGGGCGCGGAAGGAGTGTGCGTATTCGAAGCCGAGAAAGGCTGGTTGGATCGGGAACTGGATCGTCAGTCCAGGGAACCGGAACTTCAGCGATTGGCCGACGAACTGGGAATTCTCCGAACCTTTACCGATCTTACCGGACGAACCCATAACCTGGAAGGTCTTCGGCTGGAAAAGATCATCCGTGAAATGCTGCCGGATCTGGAAGAAGGCTTCAAGCCGGACGAAGTGCGATTGGAATTGAAGCGGCAGAACTGGAACGATGCTCTGGATTCCTCTGTCGTATGCTTTCAGAGCGAACTGGATACGGAAGAAGGATACGTCCAGATACGAATGCCTCAAGAAGAAAGGGACGGCAATTCGCTTACGATAATGTTTGAGAGCGGCGAAAGTTTCAAGCATATACCCATCCAGGAGGACTGGAAAAGGGGCTCCACTGTCCTGGACGACATTCGTTACTTCGCCTACCATGTTCCGCTACCCGGCGACTTGAAGCCCGGCTATTATATTCTGGAACTATTGAAAGAGGGCATTACAATGGATAAGGGTTTGCTGGTAATCAGCCCCGACCATTGCTTCGTAGAACCCTCCGGGCAGCCGGAGGCGGGCGCCAGACCGGATTCGCCCGCGGATTCCCACTCGGATGCAGAGTTGGGTTCGAATGAGAACGGGCCAACCGGGAAGAGCCAGTCCGAAAACTCGGCCGGCCATCAGCGGGAAGTAAACGGCCCTTCCGATCAAATCCTGGGCCGACAATGGGACGATGGTGTGCGTCGCACGGGAGTAACTCTGCAACTCTATTCCATCCATTCCTCCCGAAGTGTGGGCGCCGGAGACTTCCATGATCTTCTTGATCTGGGTCTCCAGCTGGCGGAGGACGGTTATGAAGTGCTGGGGCTTTCGCCGCTCCATGCGCTCTTTCTGAACCGACCGGAGCTGCGAAGCCCGTACTATCCTTCCACGCGAAAGCAACTGCATCCTTTCTACATTGGTCCGGCCCTGCTGCCCGAGTGGCGTTCGGTTTCAGACGGCGAGCGACTGCTAAAGGAAGCCGCTTTTATTCCGGAGGATCTTCGCATAGACTACGGCCTTTCCATGAAAAAGAAGCTGGAGCTTCTGGAAAAAGCCCATCATGCATTTCAAACCACCGGCGATCCCGAAGTGCTGCATCGCAAGGATCAAATGCAATCCTATATCCGTCGGAACCCGGAGCTACGAGATCATGCCATGTTCGAGTTGCTCCTGGAAATCGACGTGAACGGAAGCGAAGAGGAGAGAGTCTGGAAGGCAGGAAAAACCGATGCGGAAATCCGTCAGCGGTATGCCGGCAGACTGGGTTTCTATGAGTATCTGTTCTGGGCCGCCCGGGACCAGTTCGACACCGTCTGTCGCCTGCTTGCCGAAAAAGGACTCCGTCTGTACACCGATGTGGCTGTGGGCGTGGCCACCGACGGAGCCGATCACCGCAGCATACCGGAACTTTACGCAAAGAAGGCCCGTGCCGGCGCGCCGCCAGACTTATTTGCGCCCACCGGTCAGGACTGGGGCATTGGAGTCTGGAATCCGCTTGTTTTAAAAAGAAAAGCCTTTCGCCCTTTCCGGGATTTGCTTCGGGCCAACATGATCCGGGATGGTTTTGTGCGGCTGGATCATGTAATGTGGCTCTTCCGATTGTTCTGGGTGCATCCGGATGCCGGAACCTACGTATACTATCCGTATCGCGAGCTAACGGCTCTTCTTTGTCTGGAGAGTCACTTGAATCGCTGCACCGTAATCGGCGAAGACCTGGGCACCGTACCGCAAGAAATCGAAGACATTCTGCGCAAGCGACATATGCTTTCCTGGAAGGTGGTGTTTTTCGAGCGAAACCAGGATGGCTCCCTGTGCGATACCAGGGACTATCCCGGTCTTTCCGTGGCCACTTTGAATACCCATGATTTGCCGACCTGGAACGGATATTGGATGGGTATCGATATCCTTGATCGGAAGCAATGCCATCGCTTTCGCCGCGACGAAGACGCCGACGAGGCGCTGGAGGAGCGCAAGCAGGACCGGCAGATGATCTTGCGCTATCTGCTGGAACACGGGTTGATTGATCCTGTGCGCAAAAATTCGCTACAGGATCTGGCTGACCAGGCTGCGCGGTATGCTTCCGGCGATGGTAAGAGCCCGAACAAAGAGGATCTGCTGGACCTTACTGTGGCCATTCATCGGGCGCTGGCGCGTACTTCATCCCGTTTGGCATTGGTGTCGCTTAACGATCTCACCGGGGACTTCCATCAGCCCAACATGCCCGGAACCGTGGATGAATACCCTAATTGGAAGATCCTGAGCCCACTTTCTGTGGAAGACCTCAGGCAGGGAGATTATTACCGGGCCATTACGGAAGCTGTGATGAAAGAACGAAAATCCGGGCCATGAGGTTTCGGTGGAGCAGGCCGCCGGTGTCCTGTGTTCGGCGGCCGTTCTAATGGCCGGGCCCTGCCTGGGGCTTTCTTTCTCCCGGCACTCCCCGGGGAGGCTCGCTTCCGGGAGGCCCGGGCTGGTTTTCGGATTACGTTGCTCCATTGTAACCCTCCGGTAATCCTTCCCTGGCTTACTTCGACCCATGCAGGCACAACCACTTGCCTTTTTCCATTTTAGAGTCCGACTCTATCATCGCGGACGGATGTTTCGGGCCTACCTCCTTTCATTGAATGAAAGCCAGGCTTTGTTCGCACTGAACAGCCAGGAGTATTTGCAGGTAGATCCCGAAAAGTCTATTCGTGGCAGTGTGGACTCGAAGCACGGCCCGGAGCTTGAGTTCCACGGCGCGGTAGAGAGAAAAGAGGGATTGCAAATCCGGGGTCAGTATTTCTACACAGTGGCCGTGCGATTTCTTGATAGGCTGGATCTGAGCGACCGCCTCCTGGCCACCACACTTTCTCTGGATTAGATCGTCGCGGGCGGCTTACGCCTTCCGATTGCGCCGAAGCATTAACTCGGCGGCGAAACGGCCCGGCAGTCCCTAATTCCGTTGTTTTCGTGTGTCCGGAACACAAAGTGACCATGTGTCCGACCTTCCCCGCAAGCTACATGAATTTCTGACCGATGACGAACTTCGTTCCTGTGAGGATATTCCGGATAATCAATGCAAGGTTCTACCAGGAAACTTCTTCAAGAATGTGGCCAACGGGACCCTGAGCAAACTGGCCGAAAGGCTCATCCATCCGGGGCTTACCCTCCCCTGGGTTCTGGGGGCCATGGGAGCATCGTCGGTATGGATTGGCTTTCTGGTACCCATCAAAGACGGCGGATCTTTGCTGCCGCAGATCTTTGTGGCTGGTACTGTGCGTGCTCTGAGCAAGCGAAAATGGTTGTGGGTCGCGGCGGCCGTAGTCCAGAGTCTTTGCCTGGCGCTGGCCGGTTTAGTCTTGCTCTATCTTTCGCATCCGCTCTCCACCGCTTGTTTCCTGACGCTCTTTGGCCTGTTCTCCATTTCCAGCGGCGTGGGCTCCCTGGCCTACAAAGACGTTACCGCCAAAACCGTGCCATCCGGGCAGCGGGGGGCCATGCTATCCTATCGCGCATTGTTGGGCGGATTGCTGGCGGTCCCGGCCGGTCTTGGCTTGATTTTCTATCTCGGCACTCAGGCCAGTACTGTTAGCTATGCTTACTTGCTGTTTGGAACCGCAGGCCTTTGGTTTCTGGCTGCCCTGGTGTTTGCTTCCATTCGCGAAATGGCCGGCGCCACATCCGGAGGTCGTAGCCCGGCAAAAGAGATTCGCGCAGGGCTGGCTATACTCAAAGAGGACTCTAATTTTCGGAGATTCATGGCCGTAAGAGCTCTGCTATTTGCTCTTCCGCTTATGCTTCCCTATCTTTCGCTTATGGCCAGGTCGGGCAGCAGTTCCCATGGCATTGGACTGCTGATACTTGTGGGCGGAGTGGCGGAGCTGGTAAGCAGCCCGTTCTGGGGACGGTTCTCGGATCGTGCTTCGCAGGGGCTAATGATGACGGTAAGCCTGATGGGCGGCGTCATTGGCGCGCTGGCATTGCTGGGCCAGTGGTTGCTTTCCGATTCCTTGCTTTTCTATGCATCCCTGGTCTTGATCTTCGTACATAGCATCGCTTATAGCGGCGCCCGTTTGGCGCGAAAGACCTATCTCGTAGACTATGCCCCCGCCGAGGATCGCGCCACCTACGTTTCGCTGGCCAATACCTTCATGGGTTTCTTTACATTGGCCGCCTCGGCGTTTGGCGGTGTCGCATTCTTCCTGGGCCAGTCCGGACAGATAGCCTTTCTTGTGATACTTCTACTGCTTTGCGGAATTCTAGCAAAAGGTCTGAGGCCGCCAGCATAGATTGATCTGGGTCATCCGGATACTTTCTGCCTGCAGCGGAAGTTTGTAAAAGCCTTGCGTTCGCGGCCGGACGGATCAGGCTCCGGTCATGAAGTTCAACCCCTTGAGCCCTGATGCAACCTTGTATCATATTTTCAGGGAATCCGCGAGCCGCCATGCGAACCTGATCTGTCAGCGATTTAGAGACTCGGAAGGTAGTCTGCAGACAATCACCTACCATCAGTTCTACGAAGAATTGACGAGCCTGGCCGCCGGATTGTTAAAGCTGGGGATGGAAAAGGGCGACCGGGTTGCGCTTATCGCCGACGTAGGACCTGAGTGGCTGCGAATCAGCGGCGCTTTGAACTCTATTGGGCTTGTGGATGTTCCTCGTGGCACCGATGCCACTGCCGAAGACTTGAAATACATATTGAGCCATTCGGAAGCACGGGCCGTATTTTTGCAGAATCGGGCGGCCTTTGACAAGCTCAAGCCCACGCTGGAAAGCCTCTCCACTTTGAAATACATTTTCTTTTTCGAGGCGGAATCGGGTCTGGATGTTTCGGGGAATGTGGCTGTCCTTTCGCTGAAGGATCTGCATCAGGAAGGATTGTCGTATCTGGACGGCAACCCGGGCGCCGTGGACAAGGTCGGGGCCGGCGTTGTTCCGGGGGACCTGGCCACCATCATCTATACCTCCGGTACCACCGGAATTCCGAAAGGAGTAATGTTAAACCACTCCAATCTAGCCTGGGAAGCGCGGACCATTCTACATATTTTAACGGAGCAGGGCACTCCGTATACCAGCGAAGACCGATCTCTGGGATTCTTGCCGCCCTGGCACATTGGCGAAAGGATGTGGGAAACAGTGCTTTTTCATTGCGGTTCCAGCATCGCCTTTACTTCCATTGCCAGTCTTTCCAGGGACCTTCAAGAAGTTAAGCCTACCGTACTGTTTTCTGTTCCCCGGGTCTGGGAAGCGATGTACAACCGCATCCTGGAAACAGTGAAACAGGCGCCGGCGGCCCGGCAGAAGATATTCTTTTTCTTCAAAAAGGTGGCGCTCGCTTTTCGCTTTCATTTGGACCGAACCAGGGGAAAGACCTATCACATTAAGCCCGTCGCTGCCGTGATTGTGTTTCTGGAGCGACTGTACTCGCTTCTGGTTGTACTTTTTCTCTGGCCATTGTTTCTTATCTCCAGACTGGTGTTTAAGAAGATTCGAGGCGTTCTGGGCGGAGAGATTCGCTACGCAGTTTCCGGCGCCGGAGCGTTACCCGAACACATCGATCGACTGTTCGCTGCAATAGGTATTCCCATTTTTGAAGTCTACGGAATGACCGAAACCTCGGCCGTTTCCGTGGCTCGATTGGGCAAGAACTTCGTGATAGGAACGGTGGGCAAGCCGGTGGAAGGGATTCAGATCAAACTTCTGGATAGCAATGGCCAGGAGGTTCGGACTCCCGGAAAAAAGGGGGTCTGCTATCACAAGGGTCCGCATATCATGCAGGGCTACTACAAAGATGAGGAGAAGACAGCGGCCACTCTTAAGGATGGCTGGCTGGATTCCGGAGATCTCCTGGTCTGGACCCGGGAAGGTCAGCTGAAATTCGCCGGTCGAGCCAAGGATACAATTGTCCTTCTGGGAGGAGAAAACATTGAGCCGGAGCCTCTGGAATTCGCGCTTTCGCAAAGCCCGCTCATACAGCAGGTCATGGTAGTCGGGCAGGACAAGAAATATCTGGGAGCGTTGATTGTTCCGGCGCATGACGAACTGGAAAAACGTCTAAAAGAAATGAACCTGGGGGGCGCTATTGATCCCCAATACTATAACTTGAACGAAGATATAATAAGGCTCTACAAAAAAGAGATCCGTCGGTGCGTGGGCGCCGAAAGCGGCTTCAAAAGCTTCGAACGTATTGGAGCGTTTCACCTTCTGCCGGAGTCCTTCAAAGCGGGAGAAGAATTGACCCAGACTCTCAAAATAAAGCGCAACGTGGTAAACGAGAAATATCATCATCAGATCGAAAGCATGTTCCGCCAGCCGGGCGTGGAGATATGAACAGGGTTGAGGCAGAGAACCGGCCACGCCTGGCTCGATGGGCCCTTTTCGGTGTTGCTCTTGGACTAATCGCTATTGTCGGTGTACTCTACGGCGCTCCCTACACGGAAGCCGATGTCCACCGAATACGACCTCTTACGTTGCAGCAGTTGCGCGATCTTCCTCAGGGAGAAATCGAGAATTTCCAGTCCAGTTTCAGTCATATTGTGGTGCGAAAGGAGAGCACCAACCTGGCTCTGTATTTCAAAAAGGGTGGGTTTTTGTACAAGGAAACGGAAATTGATCTTTCCAATCCTGAGCGTCTCGTGCTTGCCTACGGCGAACTGGCTCCGGCTGCATTAATGTATACTCCGCATCATCGTCGCTTTCTTCTGCTGGGATTGGGCGGCGGGGCCATAAGCAACTATTTTCATCGGTTTATTCCAGATATGTACATCGACGGCGTGGAGATCGATGGGGGCGTGGCGGCCATGGCGGTGCGCTATTTCCTTACCAACCCGGGAGTTAACTATGATGTGCATGTGGAGGATGCGCGAAGATTCGTTCAAGATACCGGCCACAAATATGATCTGGTAATGGGCGATGCGTACGGCGGCGGCTATATTCCGGAGCATCTAATAACAGTAGAGTTCTATAGAGAAGTCAAAGCCATATTGAATTCTGGCGGCGTACTGTTTCTTAACCTGTATGATGACGAAGTTCATGAACGAACTCTGGTGACTTTGCATCGAGTATTCGATCATACACACACCTATTTCAGTCCCAGCAATGCCAGCCGCATAGTTGTTGCTTTTGACGGGCCGGAGCCATCGCAGAAAGAGCTCATGGAAAGGGCTACTCAGCTACAACAGAAGTACGGCTTCTACCATGAACTGCCCGGTCTCCTGAAGCACCGGCGTCCGGTTACGATGCGGAAGGGTCTGAAGCCCTATCACGATAGCGATCTGTGAGCGATCTGCGAGCGATCTTTGATATCGCCGGAAACACCGTAGTTTCAGCGCGGATGCCTGCGCGGACATTCAATTCAAGATGAAGCCCACGACAGGTCGGTTGGTTAGATCCAGGGCGGCTTCAGGCAGGGGTGGCCGTTAAGACGTGCGGCTCACGGAGAATCCTGGATTTGCTTCTGCAGTCGCTGAAAGTCATGCAATAAACCGGTGGGCACAGGTTGAATCTTCTGAGCCAGATCAATTCCATCCTGGATCAGATCCAGAAGTAGTTTCTTCTCGGCTGCGGCTCGGGCCGCCGGCATGTCCGGGCTTTCTTCTTTATAGAGTGCGGCCTTTTCGTCGATCATGGCGGTTATTTGATTCATTGCCTGGATTTGTTCGTCCATGCCACAGACTGAAGCAACCGGCGAAAAACGCAAGTCCGACTTCTGCTCGTGTACTCCCGGCTTTCTGATCCTTCTCCTGGCGTCACTCAAGACAATATGCCTGAGCCATTGTTTTGATGGTGCAGCCAACCGCAGCGCACCGTCATCACGTTCGGGTAGGCATGAACTCTAAATTCAAAGTGGAGGCCCCGGGCTCGCGCGAGGGCCAGGCGACGGAGACCAGATGACTTGGACCAGGCAGGCCAGGCAGGCCATGAGGGTATACCCGGGAGCGATGGCGGGGATTTCAAGGTTTATCGCGGTCGGCTGTCGGCGGGGGATACGGAGCAGCGGCCCTGCAGAGCCTGCCGAATGAAATCAGAAAGCAGCTCTGGATTGGTCCAGGGAATGAAATGGTCTTCGGACTCGATAACCTTCAAACAACGGAGATTCGCCTTCGGGGAAATCTGGTCATATACGTAGTTTACGTTCTCCACGGGTACCAGGCTGTCGTCGGTACCATGCATCACATATACCGGCGGAAAGCTTTGCTTTTCCTGTAGGCTCCTCCGCTGATCTACCAGCTGTTTCTTTAGAGGAATCATTTCGTCGTTGGACCGCACCAGTTCCCCCGGAATGATGAATGCCAGCGCCGAAGTGAGATGATTATACCATCGGAGCTCTTCCAGTTCCGGATCTACGCTGGCGGCCAAAAGCAGAACGGCCGCCGTCCTTTCCGGATAATCCAGAGCGATCTGCAGCGCAATGGGACCGCCGTAGGAGTGGCCCACAACCAGCGCCTTCTGCGAGCTAAACTGATCCAGCACCGCCAGAGCAGCTTCGCTTTGCGCTTTCAAATCTGGCAGGGAGACGGCCGGTGTCGTCTTTCCGAAGCCGGGACGATCATAGAATATCATCAGCGGTTCCGATAGGTGAGGGATTACTTCCAGATAGTTATCCCAGGTCCCTGGGGATCCATGTATGAACAGCACCGGTTGGCTATCGGCCGGACCCACGGACAGAGCGTCGATAGCATAGTCCTGAAAGTGGATTGTCTTATAACGGACCGTGCGATCCTTTAGAGTTGCCTCAATCTGTTCGGAGCTTCGCTTGAAATCAATTGTGCAACCGTTCAGGATTGCGAGTATTAGTAGAGCGGAGAATACTTGAATAGGTAGTTTTGCGCGCAGATTCGGGATGGCCGGTGCAGCAAGCGATGCCGGTGTTGCAAGGGAGGCCGATAGAGTGGGAGTCCGTTTAGCCCCTATTATTAGCGGAGCCCCTGTTGCCCGTCGGCGGAGCGGGGGGACCGAAATCAATACACTTCCTGGTTCCAGATGGTTTTCTCTCTCCATTCCTGCTTGGTCGCATCCCAGCTATCTTCGCCAATGATTTGCCGGAATACGTCTTCGATGCCTTTTTCCATGCCCTTGATTCCGCAAATGTATACCAGGAAGTTACCTCTTTTTAGGGCCTCTTCCACAGGTCCCGGCTCCAGGCGAAACCGGTCCTGTACATGCATCTTCACCCCCGGATCCTGTCGCGAAAGGGCCGAATGGATTACATTTTTTGAGTCCAGCAGATTACCCAGATCATTGTTGATGTCATTATAGTACACATGATCTTCCATGCGTCGGCTGCCGTAATACAGTACAATGTTAGAGCGTTCTTCCACCGGAAGCCCGGCCAGGCGCATAAAGAATCCCCGGAAAGGCGCGATGCCGGTGCCGGCCGCGAAGAGAAGCAAGTCCACGTCCGGATCCCGGGGCATTACGAATCGCTTTCCGTTAGGTCCGGAAATGGTCACTTTGTCGCCTGGTTTTACATCACAGAGATAATTGGAGCAAAGGCCGTAGAACGTTTCCTGCCCTTCTTCAAATACAACTCGTTTTACGCATAGAGCCACATGGGATGGATTGTCCGGTTCGCCCATGGCCGGACTGGCGATGGAATACAACCTTACGCGATGGGGCTTTCCTCGTTCGTCCTCTCCCGGAGCGATGACTCCCATGGATTGGCCTTCCAGGTAGCGATAATCGGTTCCCTTCAGATCCAGAACGATGTGTCGAATTTCTTCGGAGTAGTCTTCCGGAGTGAGTCTGACGTTTTCTACCACGGTCACTTCTACAGGCGATGAAGGCTTGTAGAGCATGGGTGGGGCTTCCAGGCGTTCCAGAGGGTTGCTATTTGTAACCGGTTCCATGGGAACGGATAATTCCATTCGTTTGTCTGTCGGTCAAGTAATCCCTCCATTTTTGATTGAAATTCGCGCCGCCCCTTCGATTCTGCTTCTCAAATGATTCAGGTAACCGGTCTAAAGCGTTCCTTCGGAAGCTTTGTTGCAGTGCGGAACGTTTCCTTCGGGATCGAACCCGCAAGAGGTGTGGTCGGTTTGCTGGGACCTAACGGCGCCGGAAAAACCACCACCATGCGTATGCTTACCGGTTATCTAAAGCCGGATGAAGGTAGAATCACCGTTGCCGGACTGGATGGCTCCACCGAAGCGGGCAGGCTGGAGATAAAAAGAACCATCGGCTATCTGCCCGAAAACAATCCGCTGTATCCGGAAATGCTTGTTTCTGAGTACCTGGAATTCATGGGCCGGGCCCGGGGAATGGAAGGAACCGCTCTGCAAAGCGCCGGCAGACGGATGATCGAAGAGCTGGAGCTCGAATCTCACTTCTATACCCCCATTGGACTTCTTTCTCGCGGTTTCCGACAGAGAGTGGGTTTGGCCGGCGCTCTGATTCATGATCCTTCGGTAATCATCCTGGACGAACCCACCGGCGGCCTGGATCCGAATCAAATCGAACATATTAGAAATCTGATCCGAAAGTTAGCCCAGGATCGAACGGTGCTGCTTTCTACGCACATTCTCCAGGAAGTTGAAGACATCTGCGAAAGAGTGATTATCATCCATGCGGGTGAGGTAGTGGCCGATCAGCCTACCCAGGAGCTCAAACGCACTGAAACCATTCAGATTGGCTTCCGCAAAGAAGGAATGAATGCCAGCTCCATTCAAAAGGAATTAATGGAAATGAACGGAGTACAATCCGTTCTTTTTTCGGCTGTTGCCGGGGGGGACTCTTCCGAGCATTCCGTCGGAGCGGGGGCGGAGCCGGACGATGGATTCCTCACAGCAGAGGTCCAATGGAACGACGCTCCGGAAAAGCTACTTTCCAGCCTGATATCCAGGGGTTATTCGGTGCGATTCTTTACCCCCGGCCGGCGCAGTCTACAGGAGATATTCCAGGAGCTAACCCACCGAAGATGAAGTTTATATACCTGCGCGAAATGCAGAACTACTTCAATACGCCCATTGGCTACGTATTTGCCGTTACCGCATTGTTCTTTAATTTCCTTTTTTTCTTTACCGGCTTTTTCCATATACCCGCTTTCTGGGAAGCCCGGGTAGCCAGTATTCGCTCCTACGTAGATCTGCTGCCCTTAACCTTTATTCTCATGGTGCCCGCTGTGAGTATGCGAATCTGGGCCGAGGAATACAAGACCGGCACCATCGAGATTCTTTCTACCTTGCCCATTCGCACCGAGTCCATTGTTCTGGGAAAATTTCTGGCGGCCTGGACCTTTGTGAGCGGTCTGGTGCTGGCTTCCCTTCCGCTTACCATTGGAATCTGGTGGATCGGGCATCTGGATTGGGGAAGCACTCTGGCCTTGTATGCGGGATCCTTGCTTATGGCGGCGGCCTACGTTTCTCTGGGAATGCTACTAAGCGCATTTACCCGAGAGCAAATCGTGGCCTTTATCCTCATTTTCTTTATTAGCCTGTTGATGTATCTTGCCAATTTCTACGTAATTTCCAGGCACCTGAGTCCGACCCTGGCCAGCGCCGCCAGTTTCTTAAGCCTTAGCGGTCATTTGAACAGCTTTGCCAGGGGTGTAATCGACCTGGGCGATACGGTTTACTTTCTTTCGTTTACGGCGCTCATGTTGTATGCTAACGTTCGGGTTCTGAGGAGCCGCACATGAAGTGGCAAGAAAAGCTGGGACAATCGCAACTGGTAAAATCGTTGAGGCGCTGGAACCATGATTCCCGATTCATTCTGATTAACGTGGTTCTGGCATTCGTGCTGCTGAATCTGGTGGCTTCGCAGGCTTACGTTCGTCTGGACCTTACCCGGGACCAGGTGAACTCATTAAGCGAAAGCTCCCATCAGGTGTTTTCCGAGCTCAAGCAAAACGTAATCGTGGAAGCCTATATTAGCCGGGACGTACCTGGCGAGATCCAGGCAGTACTGGACCCGATTATAGCACAGTTGCAGCAGATGGATCGAGTGGGTGGAGACCGTCTGGAAGTACGCATCTACGATCCGACCACCGAAGATCTCAAGGATCGGGCCGTGTCCCGGGGCATTACCGGGCAGCCAGTAGGGCAGAGCACAATGGAAGAAACCAGCGTGCGTCAGGGCTACTTTGGTATCTATCTTCAATCCGGAGAAAAGTCTGCTTTGCTGGAACTGGCTCGGGGCGGCGCCTTAATCGAAAACTTCGAATACTCCTTTCTGCGCAGACTGAAGGAGCTTACCGAGGAACCGGGACCCAGCGGTATTGGTTTCCTGAATGCTCCGGGTACGTCCGGTACCTACCGCCCTCGTAATCTAGACGAATACACGCCGGATAATCTATACTGGTTTCGCATGCTCTCGGAAAACGACATGGGACCATGGATGGACGTGGCCGTGGGCAATCCGGTGCCAGCGGATGTGGAAACGCTCATCGTATCCGGTCTGCCGGATCTTTCGCCAGCGGACCGCTTCTTTCTAGATCAGTTCCTGTTGCGTGGCGGCAATCTGATCATTATGACTACTCCCTTTGAGTTTTCGCTTCAACCTCCGGGACCGATGGCGCAGATGGGACTGGGACGTAGCAACGCAGGAAAGGCGCATATTTCAGATAAGTTGGAACAGTTCAATCAATGGCTGGAATCCTACGGACTCCGCATCCGCAGCGAAATCCTTTTCGAGCCCACCCTGGCCGCCCCGGAGATGGACTTGCAGGGCCAGTACATGGTCGAATACCGAAATCCGGCGTGGGCCGTGTATTCGCAGCAATCCGGCAACTTGAATCAAAGCCACATACTCACGAAAGATGCGGTGCAGACAATCTTTCCGTGGACCGGATCGCTGGAGGTCATACCCAATAAGCAACCTCAAGTCGAATACACTACACTTGTGGAAAGTAGCGAAGACGCCATTGTTTCCGAGAGCGCTTCATTGAGCCTCAGGGATATGCAGGAAATAGGTCGCTCCACCGAGGATCAGTACGTGCAGACGTCGCGGCCCATGCTCGTTCTGGCAAAAGGTTCCTTCTTCAGCGCCTTCGACGATAAGGCTATGGAAGAAATCGCAAAGGGGATGCAGGGACTTTCAGCCGTTCAAAAAACGGCGCTTCTACAATCCTTGCGTAATCAAAGACTGGAAGTACAGATGGACGGCACCGAATCCAGCATAGTAATCATTCCTACCGCTTACATGGTTTCAGACGTATTTCTTACTAACGAATCCAATGCCCGAATTTTTCAGGTGAACATGGCCTTTCTAAGTTCCGTCTTGGAATCCTTGCAGGGAGATACCGATCTCGTCGCGGCCAGGCTCAAAACCAGAGGTGTGGATTACATCGAGGGCCCGCCGGGATGGTTTTCTTATCTCATCCCCTCCGAGAAAGGGTTCCAAGTAGTATTTCAGTGGTTCCACATACTCCTGGTGCCGCTCATTCTAGCGATCTACGGTTTAATTCGCATCAGTCGCAGAAACCAGAAAAGGGGGCTGCAAAATGACTGAGATTCGATCCAACCATACTCGCTCCCAGGACCTTCCCTGGTATTCCAGAAGCCTGCAGACCTTGCTACAGAATCCCGGGTTTTCGCTTGCTGGATTAAATGTAACGCTGGTCCTTTTCGCCTTTCTGCTCTTCGATCCATTTGGCTGGATTCGTACTTCCTATCAGGATGCGGATTCGCTTCTTGATGTTTCGCCCGCGCGCATTGATTTGATTCAGGTACAGGGATCGGACGGAGACTTTTCGCTTCGACGCGGAAATGCCCTGGCTTTACCGGAAACCGAAACCGACGATGACCGGAACGGTCCCGAGCCGTCCCGGGAACAGGAGCTTCTGCAAAAGGTGCAGGGATTTCGCTGGGAGTTGCTGACTGCCGATCCGTCCGGCAACCAGAGATCCGCTGTCGAAAACGGTGAAGGCCAGCGGCGTGACAGATCTGACAGCGAAGGCCCCCCTGCCTCCCATAACCAGGGACAGGCCTCTGACCCGCGTCAGGCGGATGCCAGAAGAATTTCCAGGCTTTTGTATTCTTTGCAGCAAAGCCGGAAATACTACGAACTGGACAATTCTGAGGAAAACCGCAAAGACTTCAATCTGGACGAAGGAATTCTGCTGACTGTTGTCCTGGATGACGGCTCCAAAAAGCCTATTCGCATTGGGAGATCCAGCGTTCGCGGCAACGAATCCTATGTGCTGGTGGACGATTCCATATACCTGGTGCAGGAAAATCTGCGGCGGGACCTGGGAGCCGGGCGGTGGGAATACTTCCGAAATCGCCAGATCATGCCTCTGGTATCCCGGGACTCCATTACTCGTTTAAGCGCCAGATTCAAGAACCCGGCGGCGCTACAAATGGAAGCCGTCGAACTGGCAAAGGCCGCCGGAGACTGGAAAATGCTATCTCCTACAGTTTCTCCGGTGCGGGAAATGGAAATGAACTTACTCCTGGACGATCTTCTGGAAATTCGCGCCCAGGAATTCCTGGGAGAGCTACCGCCGCGACTGGATCGAAGTCAGGCTCTGGAACTGGAGATGGTGTATCGCACAACGATAGGCAATCCGCAGACCCTCAGATTGGAGATTCTAGGTAAAAAAAGCTACGATACCTATCTATTTCGCACGGAAGACGGTATTCTGTTCGAAGGCAGCAGTCTTTATTTGGAGAAGCTTTTTCAGCCCGAGCAGTTAATGGAACGAGCCGAAGAGCCCATGGACTTTCAGATGCCGTAGCCGATAATGACATTAGCCTCGTATCCGGCGCTCATCGTTGATTATGGACGATTCATGGGGCGCTTTTTCCGACCAGCATTCTGGCAGTTCCGGCTTACCACATCGATTTTCCCACCGGCGGTTTCGCACTCCGTAACTATAACAGCTTCCGGCCCCTGCGCGATTTGTAATCTTCGCTTTCAAAGTAAGCGAAAGGTTTTCCGTCTTTTAAGCAAACGAAAGTAATCGAGCAGTTAATGATTTCATCTTTGCGGTCGGTAAGCGGATCGTGAACAAAGGCCCGGGTCTGCACTGTGATAGAACTGCGACCGATTTCGGCTGTACGGCAGTAGAACACAACCGCTTCGCCGCTACGTGCAGGACTCTTGAATCGCACGTTTTCCATGCCCGCGGTAACAAAGTTCGTATAGCCGATGCTTTCCATGACATAAAGAGCAGAAGACTCGTCCAACCAGGCAAGCATGGTGCCCCCGTACAGATTACCGTGATAGTTTAGATCCTTCTCCATCACCAGATGGCGGGTAACAATATGAAAGTCCTTGAGTTCCTTCTCTGTCTGTTCGTTTGTCATGTATCCCTCGCTCCTTTTCTCGCCGGGCGAATCGGCCCCGTAGGCAGCGTTTCGTAACCGGGTCGGGTGCGCGATGGGTAATCTCTTGCCAATTGACCTGAAAAGCCCTGTGCTAGATATCTTGACATGGCCTTGCTTGACCTGGTTTTTCCGGTCCGCGCGATCCGCTTTATCAGTCAGTTTTTGAATCCCACCGGCTCGATCCATCTATTCTTGGAGTAGGGAGTAGGCCGAACATGCTGGATTTCCATCCAGTTTCCGTATATCAAGTTTCCGTTTATCCAGCGGCGTATTACAGAAGAGAATACCTTAAGTCTGATCCCCGGCTACCTGGGCATCCTCCGGATTTCTCTTCGCTGCGGCCGGTGGTTTCGATTGCCGGAGCGCATCTACGGACTCCGCTTCACCGATTGCCAAACCGGTTTTCGCATTGGGGCGAGTTTCTGCCGTAGCGTTGGCGCGAAACGAATCATAGATTTTTCGCGCCAGCTTCTCGCCAATTCCGGGAACCTCCATGAGCTCTTCCAGACTGGCCTCGGCGATTTTTTGATCGTTGAAGTGTTTCAGCATGCTCTGGATTCGCTGTTTTCCAATGTCGGGTATGGAATCCTCCAGGATCTTCAGCTGGGCTTTGTTGCTACGAATCCGTTGATGGCTAATGCCGAATCGGTGAGCCTCATCGCGGAGATGACGCAGAATGCGCATTCCCGCCGAATTTTTGTCCAGGGAAAGAGGCACAGCCCGGCCCGGCAGATAGATTTCCTCCCGTTTCTTTGCCAGACCAATCATGGACAGATTTTCCTGGCCCAGAGATGCGGCGGCTTCACAGGCGGCCTGCAACTGTGTGGAGCCGCCATCGATGACGATTAAATCCGGCATGGGCTGGTCTTCATTTTGTAGCCGCTGTATTCTGCGCGCGATCACTTCGCGCATGGAGGCCGGGTCGTCTATTCCAGGCACCGAGCGGATGATGTATCTTCGGTAGGAGGATTTTTTGGGCTGTCCGTTTTCGAATTGAACTCCGGCAGCCACGGTCTGGCGTCCCTGGAAATGCGAAATATCATAGCATTCAATGATTTCCGGTAGCTTTTCCAGATCCAGGAACTGTTTGATTTC
The DNA here is from genome assembly GCA_002730875.1 of Spirochaetaceae bacterium. GTDB lineage: Bacteria > Spirochaetota > Leptospiria > Leptospirales > Leptonemataceae > UBA3465. The sequence continues at coordinate 242,864 of PCBI01000002.1, forward strand.
TTCCAGACCGCTACGCCGATCCTTGCTTCTGACTTTAATTACCTGTTCCTTGAGTAAGAGCTCCGCATTCTTGCGGGCCATTTCCAGAACGGTGACCGCGGGTCCGCGCATGGGATGCCGTAATCGCACCTTTCGGTCGGTAGTTTTGCTCAAGTACTTCTCCAGGATCGTGCGATCGTCGGATGGCAACTGATGCGACATGAGAATTCGTGGCGGAATAGACTGACTGGATAGATAGTATTCTCGGATGAATGATTGTAGTAGATCGGATTCATCCGCCGCCTCCAGACCTGTGAGAGGAAAGGCCTTTCTTCCGGTCAGCGTTCCCTGGCGGTATTCGAAAACAACAGCCTGACCATAAGAATCGTCCCGGCTCACGGCGATCACATCCTCGTCTCCCGCTCCCGGTCGGGCCACGCTTTGCCTTTCCTGGAATCTTCGCAATGAGCTCAGAATATCTCGGTAAATGGCGGCCCTTTCGAAGTCCATTTTTACGCTGAACTGATCCATACGCTTCTTTACCAATTCTTCCAGTAGCTCATGTTTACCTTCCAGAAAAAGGATTAGCTCATCGACGATTTTCGCATATTCCTCCTCCGGTACATTGCCCTGGCAGGGGGCCAGACAACGGTTTATATGAAAGTTCATGCAGGGCCGGCGAGGGCGACTCAATGGAAGCTTCTGGCGGACTTTGCGAATGGGAAAAGTCTTATGAATCAAGTCCAGTATGTGGCGGGCGGCCCGAACGTCTGTATAAGGGCCAAAATACCGATTCCCGTCCTTTCGTACGGTTCGTGTAAGGTAAATTCGCGGATAGGGCTCGGAAGTAGAGACGCAGAGATACGGAAATCGCTTATCGTCTTTTAGCCGGACATTGAACCTGGGCTTGTGCTTCTTTACCAGCGTATCTTCCAGGATCAGCGCATCGCTGGATGTGTCCGTAGTAATCCAGTCCAGATCAAAGACCCGTTCCATCAAGAAGGCAGTCTTGATAGTTTCGGGCTTCAAGTAGTTTCGTAGTCGGGTCCTGAGTCGATCGGCTTTGCCCACATAGAGGATCTCTCCCTGTTCGTCTTTCCAGAGATAGCAACCAGGATCCTGGGGAGCTCGGGCTACCTTTTCCAGGATAGACTGTTGAATGGATTGTTGGATGTTCTGGTCCATGGACTGAGGATCCATATTTGCAAATAGCTCAGGCTCGGGTCTGGCATCCAGTGAAAAAGGGGGAAAACACTTTGCATCTCAGGCCTGCTTCGCAATGTCAGACTATGGCCCGGCGCACCGAATTCTTCCGAAGATATGATAGCTCTTCTGGCATTCAGGAGCTCATGGTGGATCTGGATCTGGCGCTAAGCGGCGGAAAGAAGATGTATATGCTCGGGGGGGGCAACCCCGGTCGCATTCCTCAGATGGAAGACTTCTTTCGAGCAGAGATGGAAACCCTGATGGCGGATTCTGACCGTTTCGAAAGAGCCCTGGGCATCTATGACCATCCTGGCGGTAATGTTCCCTTTCGGTCCGCGGTGGCCAGCCTATTGCGATCGGACTGCGGATGGGATATTGGGCCGGAAAATATCGCGCTCACACAAGGAAGTCAAAATGCATTCTTTCTTCTGATGAATCTGCTCGGCGGCAAGACCGAAGACGGTGCTCAGGCAAACATAGTATTTCCCATGAGTCCGGAATACATTGGCTACGAAGATGTGGGAATCCAGGCCGGCACCCTGAAGTCCTTTCTTCCCAGGGTAACCCTGCTGGATGACGCTCGCTTCAAATACGAGATCGATTTCCAGGGATTGCGAATCGATGAATCCACCGGCGCTGTGTGCGTTTCCAGGCCCTGTAATCCTACTGGGAACAACATCTCGGACGAGCAGATTCAAAAGCTCTACGATATCTGCTCTGACCAGAATGTGCCTTTGATCATCGATGCGGCCTACGGTCTTCCCTTTCCAGGCATTGTTTTCGACGATAGCAAGCCGTTCTACAAGCCCGAATGCATAGTTATACTCAGTCTTTCCAAACTGGGACTGCCCGGCCTTCGAACAGGGATAGTCGTAGCCCCGCCCGACATTGTAGAAAAAATCGAAAAGCTAAATTCCATATTCAATCTTAGCTGCGGCGGAATGGGACCGGCTCTTACGCGAAGAAGCATGGAAAGCGGTGAGCTATTGCAGAAATGTCGCGATTTGCTTTTACCGCATTATGAGAAAAGGCGAGATCTGGCTGTGAATATGCTGATTTCAGGACTGGCAGATAAAGGCCTGCGAATTCATGAGTCCGGCGGAGCATTCTTTCTATGGCTGTGGTTCGATGCCCCGCTTTCGACTACGGAGCTTTATCGCAAGCTGAAGGAATCCGGCGTAATCGTGGTTCCCGGGAAATACTATTTTCCCGGCCTGGCCGAAGATTTCGATCATCGGGACCGTTGCATTCGCCTGAGTTTTTCGCAGGACCTGGATACAATCGAAAAAGGGATTGAGATTCTTGTGGATGTGGCCAACCGCGAACTGGAAAAACTATAATGAGTAAAACTTCCGAAATCATTAACCTCCTGCGAGAGCGGCAGCTACAGCATGAGTTGAGCCTGCTTAGATCGAGCGCTCGAACGACAGAATTGCAGAGTCGCTACCTGGATCTCTTAACCCGGAAATCGGATTTTACTCTGAGCGAAGCGCTGCGCGCCGATCAATTTCAAGAGCTGAATTGGATGCTCGCTTCGCTGGGTCTAAAAAGCGCCGGCTCCGATATGGTGAAGAAACGATTGTTTGTCGAGATCCTGGAACAGAAGCCTGATGTTTTCAGATTCAGTCTGGACAAAATCGTTTCCGGCGAAAGAGCAAAGCAGGCCATTCAAGCTTCTCTAAAACTCGAGAATCTGCGAAAGGAGTTGATTCGCACCGCGGTGTACAATCCTTTCTTCGCCCAGTTCCTTTCGGACGTTCTTTACAATGGCATCAAGGGGTTTCTGGTGGAAGGCGGCATTGGCAAAGATATACCGTTGGCCGGGAACTTCATGCGCGCCGGGCAGGCTCTGCTGGGCAAAGCCATGGAAGGATTGCAGGGAAACATAGAAAAGCCCATCAAGGAGTTTATTCGAAAGAACATAGATTCCACAATGCATCATACAGAAAAGATGCTCTATTCCGCTTTTGAAGGCGAAGAGTTTACAGAAACCGCCTATCAGATCTATCAGGACTGGGCCAGTCGCGAACTGGGCAGCATGCTGGAACTGGTTTCGCCGGAAGAATATGCGGCGGCCGTAGAATGCCTGCAGGACTGGCCGGATTTCCTGGCGGAATCGGCCGAATTGGAAGCCCTTGTGCGCGGCGCCTCCCTGTCCTTTTACGAAAGTAGAAAAGATCAATCTATGAACTCCATTTTGAAGGAGCACGGTCTGGCGGATTCGGCGGCAGATATCGCATCGCTTCTGGCACAGACAATTCACGGTATGGAGGGCTGGATGGATAGCCAGGGCCTTCTCGAAAAATCTGTTAGAAGCCGGCTGGATTCGTTCTACGACAGCGAATCGTTAAGCGATGAGCTACAACGGTTAGTCGGCGAATAGCTTCGGAGAGATTTACCTTCCTGGGCTGCTACGCTTCCTGTTTGCCCTCACCGGATGCGGACAAAGCGGGGATAAAGACGGAAGGATTCCGAAATGAGAGTTCTGTCTGACTCTAGTTCCCGAAAGTCATGGATGTGTTTTAGGCAGGTCTTCTGGCTCTTTCAAACAGCCATCGCGGCCTCCCCGCTCTGGCAGCGGCTAACGCGAAAGCATTCCTGTGGATTCGTAGGATATTCACAGGGCCCGAAATTACAGGGGCGGGTACAGCATCGGCCTTTCACCGATTTCCCTTTTCATACCGGAGCAGTGAGCCCCGGGAAACCTCTGGCTGTCACAATGACTTAAATAGAATCATTGCCAAATATATGATTCGGTTGCCTTTGAAAGCGAGTTGACCGGCAAATGGCGCCGGCTCTCAATCCCGGAATGCCAAGAAAACCGTCCCCAATAGTATTTCCGGTCCTGCTTGCCCTGGCGCTCGTCTTCGGATGCAAAGATCAGCGATACGTTTTCGCGCCTTCCGGTCTGACCCTGCGAAATGCGCCGTCCGCCGCCGGTCAGTCCATCGGAATAGTGCCTGTGGGAAGCTCGGTTGAGATTCTGGAAGAAAGCGAATCCACAGCCACAGTAGAGGGGATTACGGCGCCATTTGTACGCATTAAGTTCGAACAAACCGAAGGATGGGTATTTTCCGGATTTCTCACCGAAGACGAATCTATGGTGGAAAAAGGCAAGGAGTGCAAAGAAGCGGGAAGGGCATTGTTCGGAACCGAATGCATGCATCCCTGGATCGCACGAGTTAAGGGCGCCGGATTTGAGTTCCGTCACACCTGCCACTCGCATTACCGATTGAAGCCCGACGGCAACGTGGACTATTTTACTCGAAATGTATGCGGCCCCATCCACGATAAATACTTTGAGCCGGCGTTGCAGTCGAATGTAGGCGAGTGGTCCGTGCTAACGGATACTATCAAGGTTCGATTCCATGCCGGAAACGGACTTCGAAGTTGCATTAGCGAATCCATGATGTCTCCGGAGGACGGGAAGGCTGTGAACGAGCTTACCATCCATCCCGGGGGAAAAAAGATTTTGGATCCCGATGGAGTTCAGCTTCAGGCATGCTACGTGGGTTGTTGTAGCTGAGGCCTGCCACCGAGTTCGTTGCACCAGGTGGTCTCCTGGCATGGTAGTCGCCGGGCTGGCCTCCGCAATGCCTGGCGACGCTGGCCCGGTTCAACCGACGAAAAAGGTGGGGATGCACCTGTAAGCCGGATTCTGTCGAGCACCGTCATTTATCTTGCCTTCGGGTTGCCCCTCAGGTCTTTGCTCTCTACCCACAGCCACGGTCGGGCCAACCTTGGCGGCTGCTTACTTGAGATTGCACCGAAGAGGGTTTACCAAGCCATCTTCCTTGCGGTCGATGCGGTGAGCTCTTACCTCACCATTTCACCCTTACCGGACCGAAGCCCGGCGGTATACTTTCTGCTGCACTTTCCGTAGATGAACCGTCCCCAGTCCATCCCCCGGGAATTACCCGGTCTTCTGCCCTGCGGTGTCCGGACTTTCCTCACTCCTCTTTCGAGGCCGCGCGACGATGCGGTGCATCCCCAAAACCAGAAAGGGGCTACTGGTCCCTGCCGGAAATCATAAAAGGGGCTGTCAGGCCGGTTCGTGTAATCCCGCCGGAGCGTTGTTTACCCGAACCCGCGCGTCGCTTTGGCGAGGTTCGTTTAACGCCGCCGGAGCGTTGTTTACCCGCACCCGCGCGTCGCTTTGGCGAAGTTCATTTAACGCCGCCGGAGCGTTGTTTACCCGAACTTGCGGGCCGCTTTGGCGAGGTTCGTTTAACGCCGCCGGAGCGTTGTTTATCCGAACTTGCGCGTCGCTTTGGCGAGGTTCGTGTAATCTCGCCGGAGCGTTGTTTACCCGCACCCGCGGCACCACGCCCGGGTAGGTTCGTGTAATCCCGCCGGAGCGTTGTTTACCCGCACCCGCGCGCCGCTTTGGCGAGGTTCGCATAATGCCGCTGGAGCGTTGTTTATCCGAACCCGCCGCACCGCTCCCGGCGAGGTTCGTGTAACATCCGAAATCAGATGACTAGACGAACCTGCGGAACGGGGCATCCTTGGCGGTTCGTGTAATAGCATGAAAATGCCGTTTATCCGAACTCGCTGCGTTGTACCGGGCGGGTTCGTATAACACCCGGCCTGCTCCTTTAACCCGCACCTGCCGAGTCGGACGGGCCGCCATTCAACGTATCCTAAAAGCGACATAATGCAGCCTTGCCGATGGATTGCTGCCAGGAAAAATCGACCAAAATGCTCCTGTACCCTGAACCTTTTTTTCAGGATGCCGATAGCAGTATTATGGAAAGATCTGCAGTCTGGACCCAATTCATTCGCAGGGCAGGAGCGCTTGCTCTGGTTCTGATATTGATGGGTAGTATTCTGCTGCCTGCATTCGCTCACGGTCAGGGAGTCCAGAAACCGGATCATCCTGTGGAAATCGCTCCGCTGGAGGCTTTAAATACCGGCTCGGCAGACTTTTCGCCTACGCTCTCGCCGGATGGCAACCGGATGCTCTTTAATACTCCCAATGGACAGTATCAGGATATCTACCTGGCCGAAAAGAAAAACGGCTCCTGGACGCTGGTGCGAAATGTCCGGGAACTGAATTCTCCCTATAATGACGAAACCCCTTTCTGGAGCGAAGACGGCAAGGTTGTTCTTTTTGCATCGGACCGGGACGGAAGCCTGGAGATGCCGGCAGATCTTCAAGGTCGCGTTCGGGTATCCTATGATCTCTACTGGGCCCGGGCCGGCGAAGACGGTCGATTCTCGGAGCCCAGGCGAATACCGGGAACGTTTCAGACTTCGGACCATGAACGGGCCCCGGCGCTTAGCTTTGACTCCCGCGAAATCTATTACACTACCTGGGAGTTTGGCGATATCACCGGCTCCAAAATCATGGTGGCTCGATGGAACGGTTCCGGGTTCAGTAATCCGGAGGCTTTGCCAGAAAAGATTAATTCCGGAAACCAGGAAGCGGCCATGCTACCTATCAAGGAGAACATGTACGTTTTTTCATCCCGTCGCCCCGGCGGTATCGGCGGCTGGGATTTCTACATGACCCGGAAAGACGATGGCGGATGGACCGATCCGGTGCTGGTACCGGAGATTAGTTCGCCGGAAAACGAGATGCATCTGAGCGTCCATAACGGTCAGTTCTTCTTCGCCTCCGATCGCTCCGGCGGCAAGGGGCACTACGATCTCTACTCTACATCGACGAATATAGGCCTGGATACCGAAGTGGCGATGCGCGAACCAATTGCTGAGCAGCCGGCCGCCGAAGAACCGGCGGAGCAGCCACCAACCGTAGAAAGGGACCGGGGCGCGGAAAATCGCAGCGTTCGGGAAGGGGATCCCGAATCCTACAGCAACCCCACCGCCAATCGGGGCCGGGAAGAGGATCTGGAAGGCATACTTCGCAACTACGATGCGGCCATGGATCGCTCCTTCGAAAACGAAACTCCAGCGGATTACCGGGACCGCATCGACCGGGGTCTGGAACTGGCTTTCGAAGGCGCGGAACGCCCGAATCGTTTTCGCCCGGACCGGGAAAGCCTGGTAATCATGGATAAGGACACAGGCCGACCCCTGTCGGTGCCGGTTAAGCTGCAGCCTTATTATCAGAATGAAAACAAGCCCCGGCCGAACCCCACACGTTCTCGCAGTACCCAAACCGGCGAGCTGAAGCTTCCAGATTTTGACAGCGAAGGTCTGGAAGTGACCATTTCTGTACCCGGGTATGCCACCTATCATCGCATTATCGATTACCGTGCCGTTTTTGCCGGAAAGCGAATCGTCTATCTGGAAAAAGCGAAAAAAGGCCAGTCCTTTCAGGTCAATGAGATCCGTTTCGACGCCAATTCTGCGGTGTTGCGTGACGAATCCGAGTTCTACCTGGAATCCCTGGTGAGCTATCTAAAGCAAAACCCCAAAACCAGATTACGCATTATTGGCCACACCGACCTCCACGGGACCCGGGAATACAACGAAACCCTGAGTTATCGCCGGGCTCTGAGCGTTAAGAATTATCTGGTCTATCACGGTATCGACGAAAAGCGCCTTGAAGTGCATGGGGCTGGTTTCAGTGAGCCGGTGGTGAACAAGAAAGGCGAGCCCTACGACCAGCAGAACCGCCGAACTGAATTCAAGATACTGGACGATGGTAGCGAAGCCTCCGCGCCCGAGTTTTGAATTTCTAATAGACTTTCCGGGGCGGGGTGCTGTGTTTCTGTCATGCAATGGAAACCGCACTACGACTCCCGCAAGATCTCTCCTGAACAGGCCGTTGCCCATATAAAGAACGGCCAGAAAGTTTTCATATCTGGAAATGCCTCCATGCCCCGAGCGCTAATAGCTGCTCTGGCCAAACGCGCTCCCGAGCTCAAGGATGTGGAATTAAACCATCTGCTCACCTTCGGCGAAGACCCCTTTAAGGAATTTGAAGGCGTGCGCGACAATGCCTGGTTTCTTGGGCCTGCCATACGCGAAGCGGTTAACGAAGGCAAATCCGACTATATCCCCATCTTTCTCAGCGAAATCGCCAAACTGGTGCGGGGCGGCGACTGGCCCGTGCATGTTGCCTTGATTCACGTTTCTCCGCCGGATCAATTCGGCTATATGAGCTATGGCGTAGAGTGTAGCATCACCAAGCCCTGCGCCGAGGCCGCAGAAATCGTCATCGCGCAGGTGAACTCGCGGATGCCCCGGGCCCTGGGGGATTGTTTCATCCATGTTACTGACGTTGACTATTTCGTGGAGCAGGAAGAGGAGTTATTCGAGCTTCCGTTCAAAGAGGCTAGCGCAGTAGAAGATAAAATCGGGCAAAATATCGCCGAAATGATCGACGACGGCGCCACTCTGCAGCTGGGGATTGGCGGAATTCCCAATGCGGTTCTCGATAAGCTCCGGAACCATAAGAATCTGGGCATTCATACAGAAATGTTTAGCGATGGAATCCTGCCTTTGCTTTCTGCCGGGGTCTTGAATAACCAGAAGAAGGGACTCCATCGCGGCAAGATAATGACCAGCTTTGCCATGGGTAGTCGGGAGCTATACGATGCTATCGACAACAATCCTATCTTCGAGTTCCGCCCCAGTCATTATGTGAACGATCCATTTGTAATCGCTCAGAATCAGAATATGGTAGCCATTAACTCCGCCATTTCCATTGACCTTACCGGCCAGGTGAATAGCGATTCCATGGGGCATAGCATCTTCAGCGGTATTGGCGGCCAGGTGGATTTTATTCGCGGCGCGGCCCGCTGTCCAGGTGGTAAGCCCATCATAGCGCTTCCCAGTACCGCAAAAGGCGGCAAGGTTTCCAGGATCTGCCCGGTTCTGGCGCCAGGCGCCGGCGTAGTAACCAGCCGCGGCGACGTGCACTACGTAGCTACTGAATTTGGCGTTGTGAATCTGTTCGGAAAGAATGTGCGGGAAAGATCCAGGCTTCTGATTTCCATTGCTCATCCGGATTTCCGTGAAGAGCTGGAAAGGGAAAGCTACTGGCTCACGCGAAAGTAATCAGCCATCGCCTCGGAGCGCAGAAGTAAGCGGATTCGAAAGGATTCAATGACTTCCAGGGCCCGGAAAAGACTCGATGACTTCCCTGGCCCGGGCTCGAAGATTGCGAAACCGGCTTCTATCGCTTACGGAAAGCGCCGGCAGGTTTAGGTAGCGGCTCATCCATTTCTCCGTGGGAACATGCCGGAAGCTGCTCTGCGAGCTTCCGGTAAGGGCCTCCATCATGATTCGCGAATAGGATACCGCAAACATGAATCGCACCGCGGCTCGGGAATTGTCCACTCGTCGACGGCCGGTTTTTTCGCCGCGGTTTTTCCGCACCCGGTCCTCCTGTCGGTAGTAATCTTCGGTAATCTGACGAAACGGTATCTCTGAGCCGGCATAATAGACCAGGTTATCCGGCAGGCAATCGTGCACGAACTGTCCCAGAGCAAAGAAAAATGCGGCCGGTCCGGGTAGCCGCAAGGCCAGATAGATGCTTCGAATCAATTGCCCGTTATCGCCGCCAATCGGGTAGTACAGAGCATGGTTTCTTTTTTTATACCAGGCGCCGGTGAGCACGGCATTTTCTCCGGCCACGCCCAGTTCTTCCGGCTTTCTGCTTTCGCCTATTACGGAATTTCTGAATTCCGGGAAGTCCGGCCTTTCGATTTCCCGGGCGGCGCCGCAGGATCCGGGCATCAGAAAGATCTGCATGTTTCGTAGAGTTCGATTCCCCAGCTTCTCTTTAAGGATTCTACCCAGTCGTAGTTCCCGCGCATAGAGTTCCCTGTCTACCAGATGGGCCAGAGAAATCAGACAGGCTACGGTGCCCGGAGTGTTGATTTCCAGCTTCGCCAGTTCCGGTAGCGAAGGTTCGAAGCCAGGTTTTTCTTTCCAGAGCTTCATTACCGGATTCAGCGGAAGGATTCCATGTCGACTGCCGGGAATAAGCGAATAGCCCGTCGTTGTGCTTCGCACGGCCCTGAGTCGGTTCAGCAGTTGCTGCTTTATATGCAGGAGCACTTCCCGCCGACAGAACGGATCGCCGTAGCGAATATGCTCGGGCCAGGTAACGGCATGGCCGTAACGCTGCGCCGCTTTCCCGAAGATCGATGGATGGGCGGGTTCGAAAGCCTGCCTGTCGCTCTCCGTTTTGCCTTCCAGATAGTTTTCGTATTTCCGTCGAATGGACTGCCTTATGGTTTCGTGCTCGTGGATCAGCTTTTGCCACTGCAGCGCCAGCGGATGCAGTTTGCTAATGGAATCCAGCAGGTTTAACGCTTCGCGCCTGGCTGCGTTTCGCTGATTATGCAGTAACCGCAGATCGGTGGTCTTGCCCACGGGCGCCGCTCGGTATCGCAGAAAATTGTACCGCATGATTCGGGCATGTAGGCGGGCCTCTTGCAGAAATGCGCCACGGATTCGGATTTCCAGTTTCTCGGGAAGTATGGCGAGCCCGGCGCCTGCCATTAGTCCTTCATCCAGAAACCTCTTGAATCGCTGTATATTTCGCAGGATATGTAGCAGGGCCGGTTTGCGGCCTTCGGACCCATCGTCCAGCAGGAAGGCTCGGACGCTCTTTCTCAATTCCGGGTTCGCTATAGATTGAAGCACAGTTTGTAGCCCGGGTTTTCGAAATGAATCGGCAATGGACCGGGAAAGCCTTTCCAGGTAGGCGGCTTTGTTTGGAGAAAGTAGCACTGCTTCGAAATCGAACTGGATGCTTCGCGCGCTGTTCTGGATTTCGCGGAGCCGGTCTTCCAGTTCCCAGAGATCTCGATAGGGCTTCAGTAGTTCGATGGCATCATCGGTGAGACCGTCCAGATAAGCGGAAAGAAAGGACACTGTGGGTCCGGCGCCTTCTTCGGCGCCCGGGTTTAGCGACAGAAAGCCGGGCTGTGCCCGGTATTGTTCCATGATGGCTTTGTGCAATGCCGGCGGAATGGAGCCCATTTCCGGTTTTTCCGGTATACCCAGGTCCAGGTACTCGGAGGATTCTACAAAAGGAACGCGGAATAGGTTTGTATCCAGAGTGGACAGCGCTCGAGCTACGGCAACGTCAAAGACACGATAATAGAAGTGCAGAAACCTTTCGGAGCTTAATTGTGCGAAACTTCGCACGTTGGCGGGCGTCGGATCCCGGGAGCGCCTATAGGGGCTTTCCAGCTGCTCGTCGAATTCCAGCCAGCCGGATTCCAGCATTTCGGCTGCATCAAAATAGACAGTGGTAAAGCGAACCTTTCTTTGTCTAAAGAATTGTCTTCCGGATGCATCCTTTTGCACGCCGGACCGTGCATCGTCAAGTAGCCGGTTGACCAGTTTCCGCATTTGCGCCGGCCGGGGCCCTGGAGCTTCGGGTTAGCTTGAACAGCTCTTCGTAAAGGTCCGGATCGTAGGTTGGGTCCACAGCATAGATGATATGTCGGCTATCGTCTTTGCTGAGCTCGTAGTGGGCTTTCCTGGGGTCTGCCTTGAGTTTATCCAGGGGAAATTTCAGAAAGCGAAATTTGGGAGACTTGCCAATTTCCGGGAAAATGGTCGCGAAGCGATCCATTCCAGGTTTACTCTGAAATCTTGTGGAATTGGTAATCTGTCCTACTTCGAAGAAGGTCTTTCCGCTACCGGAACGGGCCGCCACGATGATGAAGTCCCCTTCTTTGAGTATCTTTTCGTTGTTGCAGAGGCTTATACTCACATAATCGAGAAACTCGCGAACAATACGGTCCGGATAGGTGAAGTAGGAGTTGTTTACCAGCATCTGCACCGCCCTTCGCGCCGTATAGGCCTTTCGCCAGGGGACGTCAGAAGTCAGGGAAGCAAACTCCGAAGCTACGGCAAGAATCGCCGCATCTTCATCGTAAGGAATATCGCGCATCAGCAGCTTGAGCTGCATGTCAATATCCTCCGCGATGTGTCTGCGGGCCGGATCCTGACTGTACTTTTCTTTTAGCGCCGTAAGACGAGTCGTGATGTTACGGATCGAAGGATAGTTATTTCCGGGAGTACCCGCTTTCATCGGACGATGATGGGAGAGTATGTTTCGCTTCACCCGGGGATCAATGGATCTTTCGTGGGCAATCATCAAATAGCTCATGATGGGATGGTTCTTGATGTAGTTCATCTGCTGCTCGGACAGCCCATCATGCTCGGGCATGGTCATACGGCTGTAGCCGATGTCGCACATCAACGCGGACATCATGGTTACGTTGGCCGCTTCCTGTAATCGGGCACGGTCCCTGGCTCCTGTGGCCGTGGCCCCCCGAGTCTTCAGGGCCATGGCTACTACCGTTCGTTTTACGGCCAGTTCTACATCATGGGTATTTTCGCGGCCGCCCATCAGCTCCAGGATGTTTACAAGGCCCACGTTCATGTCTGGCTGGTTCTCGAAAGCGTCAAATGCATTGGCCAGACGTTCGGAGGTCTTTCGAGCTTGCACAGAGGTGATGGATGTGCGCTTCAGGCTGTTGAATAGCTCTTTCGCGCCGTCATTTAGTTCGCTGGTGATCCCTTCAGAAATGAGCTTGGTATCGGTAAGGCCCTCGGGAATGTCCCGACCTTTGTCCTGAATACCCAGTTTCTCCGAGTCTTCGATGTCGTAGTAGATGCCCTGCTTGATGAATCGTAAGAGGCGGTCGATCTCGGCATCCGAGGCATCCTCTTTCTTATGGATGAGAACCTGTCCGTCCTTATTGTAAAAATGCACAGGTATTTCGTGGTTTTCACGAAACGATTCAACGATTTCAGGGGTGAAGTCGAACAGCTCGAACTTGCTCACAATGGTCTCCCTTTCCCAATATTCGACGAAAGCGCATGGATGAAAAGGAGAATTTGACTGGAAATATTAACAGGTTTCTCGATTGTGTCCGCCATGTCAGATCGCCCCGAAATTGTACCCATAGGAACCCTGCCTCCGGTAGGCGTAGTTCCAGAAAAAATGCATGCACAACTCATCCGACCCGAGCGGTTCGGTGATCCCAGGGATGCCTTCCAGGTAGAGCAGATCCCGGTGCCCGAAGTAGGTCCCCGTGAAGTGCTGGTAGCTGTAATGGCCGCCGGAGTGAACTATAATAACGTCTGGGCCGCCCTGGGCTACCCGGTAGATGTAATCAAGGCCCGTCAGAAAAAGGGCGAACAGGAAAACTTCCACATCGGCGGTTCCGATGCCTCCGGAATCGTATATGCCGTGGGTTCCGATGTTACCAATGTAAAAGTAGGCGATGAAGTGGTGGTCCATTGCGGAATGTGGGACCATGACGATCCGTTCATCAAAGATGGCGGAGACCCCATGTTTGCTCCGTCTCAGATCATCTGGGGCTACGAATCCAACTGGGGCTCCTTTGCTCAATTCACGAAAGTACAGGATCACCAGTGCTTGCCCAAGCCTCCGCATTTGACCTGGGAGGGCGCCGCAGCCTATATGCTGGTGGGAGCTACCGCCTATCGAATGCTGCATCACTGGGAGCCCAATACCGTGAAGCCCGGCATGCCGGTGCTCATCTGGGGCGGTTCCGGCGGTCTGGGCGCCATGGCCATTCAGATCGTAAAAGCTGCCGGCGGTATTGCCGTGGCCGTGGTTAGTAGCGAGGATAAATTCGATTTCTGTAAGAAGCTGGGCGCCGATGGAGTAATCAATCGAAAGGATTTTGATCACTGGGGAGCCCTTACTTCTGACATCAACGATCCGAAGCATTTCGTCGAGTGGACCAAAAAAGCTCGAGAATTCGGAAAAGCCATCTGGGAAATAACCGGCAAAAAGAACCCGGGCATTGTCTTTGAGCATCCCGGCGAAAGCACAATACCCACGTCCGCCTTCGTTTGCGAAACCGGCGGTATGATTGTGATCTGTGCCGGAACCACCGGTTTTAATGCCACCGTAGACTTGCGCTATCTATGGATGCGGCAGAAACGACTGCAGGGTTCGCATTTCGCCAATGACGATAACGCCAAAGGTCTGAATGATCTTGTTATCGCGAAGAAAGTGGATCCAGTTCTTTCCCGGACGTTTAAGTTCGAAGAAACGGGCGACTGTCATCAGCTCATGAAGGATAACAAGCATCCTGCTGGAAACATGTCCATTCTGGTAGGTGCCGAGAAAGAAGGACTGGGAGCGAAGTGATCGCCTGTGCGGCACTTTCTCCGTCTACTCGGATACTCCTTTAACTACCGCACCCCCTTCCTGCTGGGGGTGCTGGTCTCGTTCTTTGTCGCCATACTCAATGGCGTCAGTCTAACCACATTCTATCCCCTCTTCGACGCTCTGGGCGATAAAGGGGGAGGGGAACCATTCGTTATTCAGTTTTCTGAAACCGAGCGCGAGCTATTGAATGAATCCGTTCGATACAGCGCCATCCACTACATGGAAGCGGCGGAGAAAGCACGGCTGTTGACCGGAGAGACAGAGTTGCCTGCAGCTCCAGATGCGCCGGAGAAGATTCGCAAGGATCTGGCGGAGCGCCTGCTGCACTATACGCGATTCGAAAAGGACTACGGCCTGAATCGTGCCGAGCAGTTAAATCTTCGCACAATGATTCGCTGGAAACTGAAAATCAATCAGGCCGCTTTTGATCCCCTGAAGGTGATCTATACGGCTCTAATGGTAGTTTTTCCTCTCTATTTTCTGAAGCTGGTCTTTCATTTGATATCGGTTCAGCTAATCGCGAAGACCGGCTACAAAGCGGTGCGGGATTTACGTTCGGACCTCTACGAAGCCGCGCAGAATTTACCGCTTACCTACTTCTACCGGGAAAAAACCGGGCTTTTGATGAGCCGGCTGATCAACGATGTGGAAATCGTGGCCGCTGTGATCTCCTCCAATATGCGAGATTCCATCACGAATTTCTTCTATCTGATTACGCACCTGTTCTTGCTGGCCTATCTAAATCTGGAGCTTTTGATTGTTTCGGCCCTTACTCTGCCCTTGATTCTTGCGCCGGTGGCTCTGTTTACAAAAAAGATCTCCAGGTCCACTCGCAAAAGCCAGGAGCTTCTGGCGGATCTGAACGCAAGTCTGCAGGAGGACATCCAGGGAGTGCGGGTGATTCGTTCCTTCGTTATGGAAGATCAGCAGGCGGAGCGTTTCGAGCGAGTTAACCAGCGCCTGAGCTGGCGAAGCTTCAAGGAGCAGTTCTACCTCAAGATGGGGCCAAATCTGGTAGAGTTAAGCTCGGCCCTGATGACTCTGGCTATCATAGCGCTTGGCGCCGCCTACCTGGACGGAACAAACTTCACCATCGGAGAGTTTATCACATTTCTGATGGCTCTGATGTTTATTATCCGGCCCATTATTCAGCTTTCGTCAATGATCGGAAAGGTATCCCAGGCCTCGGCGGCGGCCGAAAGAATCTTTTCCATCGCCGATAGAAGACCGGACATCAGCGATCCGCCCAACCCCCGACCGGTGCCGGAAGTAAAAAAGTCCATCAAGTTCGATAACATCCATTTTACTTATCCAGAGTCGGAAGCAAAGGTAATCAAGGGACTCTCCATGGAAGTGCCGGCGGGTAGCACCGTGGCGCTGGTGGGTCAGAGCGGCGGCGGTAAATCCACCATGATGGATTTGCTGGCGCGCTTCTTTGATCCGGATGAGGGAAGCATTACTGTTGATGGCGTGGATATTCGGGAGTTCTCGCTGGCAGAATATAGAAGCCATATCGGAATTGTTCAGCAGGACACCTTCTTGTTCTACGGCACCATTCGCGAAAACATCGCCTACGGCAGTCCGGAACATGACCCGGCCGAGGTAGAAAAGGCGGCCCGCCTTGCCCACGCTCATGACTTCATCAGCGAACTTCCTGAAGGCTACGATACTATGGTGGGCGAACGCGGAGTCACGCTGTCCGGCGGGCAACGACAGAGGATTTCTATCGCGCGAGCGCTACTTCATGATCCCGAGATCATGATCCTGGATGAAGCAACGTCAGCGCTGGATACGGAAAGCGAGCGATTGGTGCAGGATGCTCTGGAGCGTCTTTTCAAGAATCGGACTACTTTTGTGATTGCCCACCGACTTTCTACAATAGAAAAGGCTGATATCATCGTTGTGATCTCTGGCGGAACCATTGAGGACATGGGATCCCACCATGATCTAATGCAAAGATCGGGGCTCTATGCCAGGCTTCAGCAAATCAGCCGTGAAGCCACCCAGCCAGAGGAAGCCGACGACTCCGGAAAGTAAGCCAGATTGGACCAGAATAAGCAGGTCCGGGATCAGGCTTCAGACGAAGGTTGAGCGACGACCTGAACTCAAGGGAAATAGATGAAACAACTTCTGATTGTAGATGATAACGATAAGTACGCGCGTATTCTGGACGAATACTACGCCAAGCTGGGCTATTCCATAGACCGGGCTGTAGATGGCGCCAGTGGCTATCAGGCTGTGAAGGACAAGGGACTGGAGTACTATCATGTGATTGTAACGGATATCACCATGGAAACCCAGATGGCCGGCATCACAATGCTCAAAAAACTGTACAAGGACGGATACCGTGGTACCGTTGTTGTGGCCAGCACCGGCTTTGACGTCCCGCTGGCGAAACCATTGACAAGAATGTTCTTTGGCGGCATGGGAATCGATTACCTGGTACCCAAGACCACGGTGATCTCTGGCGATCTGGAATTCTACCCCATGGCCTTTTTTGGAAAACCGATTACGGATTTTCGGGAAATCGAAACCACTCACAAAATCGCTTGAAATTTTCTTTCCGGTAAACCAAATCGGGGAAGGTTCGTCTAAAGACCGTCAAACTCCATGTTGGCCCGCATATTACATTCTTCAGCGCTACTCTTACTCATGGGCTGTGCTTCCGGAATACCGGTGAAGTTCCCCCAGTATCCTGCGGGGCACCAGGGCCAGCAATTGCAACGAGTACTGGATGGAAAGCGTAAGCTTGCCGTTGTTGCCCGGGAATTGCCTCCCGGCTACAGTACTGACCTGAACCGACTGGGTCTGGCCACTGAATGGCAGGATACCATTCGGGGATCCGTGCAATCGGCCATGCAGAGCCGCGGCTTCTATTCCATAGTGGATCTTGACAGTCGGGATCGAAGATATCAGGAATTGGCGCATGCTCAGAGCGGTATGACTCGCAATCAGCTACAGATCGGCCGTGAGCTCGCAGTAGAAAGCATACTATTTGTTCGAATGACGGCCCTGCCTCGAGTAGAATGCAAGATCGAAGAAGTGACGGACCTGTCCACGGCAGCCCTGCAGTTAGCAATGGCGGCCGCCTCCAAGGGGCAGTCCAGCGGCGATGCTCAGTACAAAAAACCCACCGGTGTTACCTATCTCACCGTCTTTGTGGAAGCTACCCTCGTGAATGTGGAAACGGGGCGTTCCATTAGCTTTTCCAATACAAAACCCCATCGCCTGGAGAATGATGTCGGGAATACCCGATGCCCCTCCCAGCTCAAGGCTTTCGATGAAGCCATGCAAATGGTGGGAAAGGAAATAGCAAGTAACCTATCCCCGGAAGTAGTAACGTTCTATATCCCGCTATCTGACGATACCGACGGTCTTCGCGGAGGCGAACCGTCTCGCGTCGAAGCCTTTCTGGTAGAGGGCATCAAATGGGCCGAGGAAGGAAACTTCGATATGGCTGCCCGGCAATGGGAACGCGCTCTGGACGAATCCGGCGGTACCTCATCGGCAGCGCTCTGGAATCTCGGGGCCTACTACTGGTACAGCGGAGACATGGACATGGCTCAGGATTACTTCGACCGGGCAATGCGAGTCGCCGAACCAGGCTGGATGGACGATAAACGCTACGTCTGGACACTCTTTCAGAAAGAAAAAGAACGCATGGCCAAAGAAGGCTACTGAGACTTCTGGTTTTTATTCTACGGCAAGATCCCGGGATCCGGGAGCTTCGCTTACTCGCTGATTCGCTGATTCTTTTTCTGAAGACCAGGCGCTTCCGGTAGGCCTCGCCATGGGCTCGCTACCGGCTCACGCCAGGCTGCGCTGATGCGGACTGCATTTAACGTCGGTATACGCCACCGGGACGAGTCCCGATCCGCTCTCTGGTCTGTGGTCTGTGGTCTTGTCGGTCTGGCCAGGGTTGTTTACGGCTCCCAGCGTTTGGCTCACCGCGTATTTCGCGCGAATCCGAAGTCCGAATGCGCAATCAATCCAGCTTAATGCGTTCGCATTTCTTCAGCGGATAACACACTTCCTGAACAAAGTTCCTGCGGGTTGCATCGATCTGACTGTCGCTAAAGCTGGCGAACCTGCCATCGGTAAGCGCCATACAATACAGGTTTTTTCGCGGATTCTGATAATAAAGAGTGCCGTATAGAGCCGGGCTTTCTTTATCCTGGAAACGTACCAGGAAGGTAATGCCGTAATGATCGATTAGCTCCTTTTCAGAGTCCCCGGCTTTCACGACTTTCTGTTTCAGCCCCTGTACTTCATTGCATTGCTCGGGAATGGAGTCATAGTAGCTTACAGCGCCATAGACGTCGTCCGGTTCTGTAAAACCAGGGCGACTGGAAGACTTGCAGCAAAAAGAAAACGCTGCCATCAGAGCAAGAATTAGAAGTGATTTACATTGGCGCATAATCAGAAAGATCCTGGGCGCAGGCAGGAAGAAAAGCAAAAAAAGATGTCGCAGTCCTCCGATACAATATCAGACAAAGTGCAATGAATACCCTGGAAAACCTGGAAAGAATTGAAGATCGCTCCCTGGCCGCGTACGCGGTGCTTCACGGCGAGCATGCAGGCAGACTCTACGATGAGCCCGAACATCCCTTTAGAACAGCGTTACAACGAGATCGGGACCGGGTGCTTCATTCCAAGGCCTTTCGTCGGCTGGGCTACAAAACACAGGTATTCGTGAACTCCGAAGGAGATAACTATCGCACCCGCCTGACGCATAGCCTGGAAGTGGCTCAGATATCGCGTTCCGTGTGCCGATCGCTTTCGCTGAATTCCGATTATGCGGAGACCCTGTCTCTGTCCCATGACCTGGGCCATACTCCCTTTGGTCATGCAGGCCAGGATGCCCTTCACCGTTTAATGCAGGGACATGGGGGTTTTGAGCACAATTGCCAGAGTCTGCGTATTGTGAGCGCTCTGGAGGCCAGATACCCTTCCTGGCCCGGGTTAAATCTTACGCGGATCACTCTTGCCGGGATCATGAAGCATGGCAAGATCTATAGCTGCGACACCCAGCTGGAAAGCATCCGAAATATGCGGACCGGCGTTTCGCTGGAAGCACGCCTTGTGGACCTTTGCGATCGCATCGCCTACCTTCATCACGACCTGGAGGACGGTCTGGACAGCGGTTATTTGACCATGGAAGAGCTGAACACTCAAGATTTCTGGCAGGAGGCCTTCGCTTCCTGCGAAAAGAACTATGGCCAGGACTTCGCGCTGGCTCGACTTCCATTGAAGATTCGCACTGTGGTTCGAGCTCTCCTGAACGACTGTCTGAACGATCTAATTCAAAATTCATTGGAGGGCATTTCCAGATCCGGTTTCGCAACCCTGCAGGACGTTTTTTCCGTGCAACCGGCGGAGCTTCCCGTGGGAAATAGCCCGGACATGCGGATGCGACTTCAGACCATGCATTCTTTCTTAAAGCGGAGTCTATATATGGATCCGGCTGTTAAGCGGATGTCTTTCAGGGGCGAGAAAATGATCGAATACCTCTTCCATACTTACATGGAAAGGCCCGATCTAATGCCTTCGCATGTTCAGGAAAGGGTTACTTCGGTAGGCCTGGAACGTGTAATTGCCGATTACATTTCCGGAATGACCGATCGATTTGCCGAGAAGGAATACGTCTATTTATCCGGAGGCTCCTGACAACGGAGGGCTCCCCGGCTCAACTCTGGCCCGCGCGTACCGACTCCAGGGGAATCCCGAGTTTAATGCTGGTGCCCCGGTGCCCATTGATGCTCATGTGCCCGTCCCATTGCCTTACCAGCATGTCTACCAGTTCCAGGCCAAAGCCCTTGCTATCTTCAAGGCGAAAACTGGAGGGCATTCCTTTTCCCCTATCGGAAACCTCCATAGACAGCAAAGGCCCCTCGATTCCCAGGGCAACGGTTACTTCGCCGTTTTGCTCGGCGGAGTAACCGTGTTTAACAGAATTGGTAACAAGCTCATTGACCATTATTCCCAGCGAAATTATGCTGTTGGCCGGTAGCTCCATGTCATCGCGAAGGGGTATGAGCGAAATTTCGATATTCTGCGAAAGGATCTTACCCAGCGCGTGCAGCAGTTCCTGGAGATATTGATTTAGAGATAAGGAGTCTTTTTCGCTTCCCGGCAATAGATGGTCATACATGACTCCCATGGTGCTCAGTAGATGAACCACTTCCTCCAGGAGGTCTTTCGCTTCCTGGTTTTTGGCGGATTGGATCTGTAATGTGATTAGCGAAGCCAGCGAGGCAATATTGTTGCGAATTCTATGGTGCAACTCGCGCAACAGCGTCTGCTTTTCGTCCAGGGCAGATTCCAGCGTATTGCGCGCTCGTATTTGTGAGGTTACATCCCAGAACACGCCCTGGACGCCCGTCACATTGTTGGTTTCGAATACAGGTACTTTGATCACTTCAACGAATCGACTAATGCCATCGGCCGGGTTTACATTTTCTTCGATAGTGCGCAACGGCACCCCCGATCGGATTACCTGCTGATCGTCTCTTCTGTATTTCTCTGCCAGTTCCGGTGGATAGAAGTCATGTGCGGTTTTTCCCAGCAGATCTTTTAGTTTGAGATTCATTTCCTGGAGCAGGGTCTCATTGGCGTAGGTGATCTTTCCTTGCAGATCGGTTCTATAGAGAAGAACGGGCAATGCGTTTACCAGCGAGCTATAGAGGCTTTCTTCCCGGTTGATTTGTTGCCTGAGCCTGGCCTGCGTTTGCTGCCAGAAGTTCAGCGTAAGTCTGAGCGAAGTGGCGATCCCTTGCGGAGACATGGATCGCGGCAGTACTCCGGCTGCCTGAGCGATTGGGCTTTCCTCGGAAATCGCAACCTCCGGCGAATCCACCAGGAGTACCACAGGAAGTTGGTGCGATTCGACAAGACGCGCGATCATATCAGACCTGGCGCTGTTCGGGTTTGACGGAAGGGAAAGAAGCGCCAGCGAAATATCCGGATTGTGGTCGAGTAGTTCCTGGGCCTGGTCAAGCTCGGCACAGATCTCGGGTCGTAAGCCCTGCCGTCGCAGCATCTCGGCGATTGCAGATTCGAAGGATGATTCCCCTGTCTGAATTAGAATCCGCCCCTGCATGCAGGGCCAGTTAAACGTCCTGTTGACTCTTAGAAAAGAAGTTTTATGTTCCGGGTTTACGCTTCTGTGAGGACCACTGAAGACCGCCCAAGACCGCTTAACACCGTTCTCGAAAAGTGAGATTCCGTGAACCGAGAACCTTTCGAGACCAGGCTTGCCGGAAGCCTGGAGCCGGACCGCACCGTGGTACATACTCTTGCAGGCTGGCCGACGCTCGTCGCTTTGAGATAGTGCTGTGGACTACATACACGGGCCCGCTTCCTGGTCGGAAAATTGCTAAGAGATTTCAGAAAGCGACCGAGTGTATATAAAGAGGGGAAAGACTATGGCATTGCTCGATCGAACAAAAGAAGAAGTAAAAGCGGAAATCTATGAGATCGAGGTAATACGGGCTCCCATACGGGAAGTATTCGATGCCATGACCAATGCCCGGATCATCGATGAATGGGGAGCCGGTCCTTCGCGTTTCCAGGCCCGTCCAGGGGGAAAGTATTTCTTCTGGGATGGAGAAATGTCCGGCATGATTTGCGAAATCCAGGCCCCGGTGCGTATGATGTACACCTTGCGGGAGCAGTGGTGGGATCCCGATTGGAAAGACTCCATGGTGACCTGGACCTTCCGGGAATTGGACCGCGGCACCGAGCTTATACTGAGCCATTCTGGCCTGCCGGGACGAAAAGTAAGAGAAGCTCATAGAGAAGGATGGGGAGAGTATTTCCTCGGTCCCCTGAAAGCTTACCTGGAATACCGCCGCTAAGCAGCTGGCGGCGGACCTGTAGCGCCCGGTGCCGGTACAGCCCCATAGCCCTTCAGGGCACTCCTGCAGCGGTTCGCTCAGGACAATCTTGACACTACTGTAGCCTGCGAATTTATTGCGGCATGGCTCGAAAGATCGCTGTTTTGCCCGGAGATGGAATCGGTCCGGAGGTAATGAACTCCGCCATTCAGGTACTGGAAAAAGCTCTGGGAGACAGTTGGTCTCAGTATTCCCTGGCCGAAGCTCCAGTGGGCGGTGCGGCTATCGATCTGACCGGTTCACCCTTACCGGATGAAACATTGAAACTTTGCGAGCAGTCCGACGCCATTTTGTTTGGCTCTGTGGGCGGCCCTAAATGGGAAAACCTTCCCCCGGAGAAGCAGCCGGAAAGAGGCGCTCTTCTTCCTCTTAGAAAACACTTTTCGCTGTTCGCCAATCTTCGGCCTGTTCGTCTTTTTCCTGAGCTTTCGGGTTCCTCTCCGCTAAAGCAGGAGCGCATTGGCGATGGAGTGGATATGCTCATCGTACGCGAACTGACCGGGGATGTTTATTTCGGTCAGCCCAAAGGCCGCGAAGGTCAGGGGGATGAAGAAAAAGCCTTCGATACGATGGTATATCATCGTTATGAGATCGAGCGGATTGCGAAAGTGGCCTTCGATTCGGCCAGGCAGCGCAAACTGAAGGTTACGAGCATAGACAAGGCGAACGTTCTGAGTAGCATGGTCCTCTGGCGGGAAGTAGTGACCGAGTTCGCCGCCAAATACAACGAAAATCTAAATCCTAAAATCCAGCTGGAGCACATGTACGTGGATAACGGCGCCATGCAGCTCATTCTACGTCCCACCAGTTTTGACGTATTGCTTTGTGGTAACATGTTTGGCGATATCCTTAGCGATGAGGCCTCGGTCCTGGGCGGAAGCCTGGGAATGCTGGCCAGCGCATCCCTTTCCACGGAGCGGGGCTTTGGACTGTATGAGCCCAGCGGAGGCACCGCTCCCGACATTGCGGGAAAAGGCGTGGCCAATCCTATTGCGCAGATTCTTTCGGCGGCCTTGATGCTTCGGTACACGTTTGAAGAAACCGACGTGGCGGACCGGATCGATTCCGCGGTCAAGAAAGCCATTGAAGCCGGCGCCCGCACCGGAGACCTGGCCGGGCCAGGGGAGAAGGTGGTAAACACAAAAGAAATGACCGATGCCATCATCAGCTTTCTCTAATCTGTCAGAAGATGCCCAGTCATGAATCCAAGAGTACTGATTTGCGATGATAAGAACTTTGAGGCTCTGGAGTACAGGCAAATCCTGGAGTCCAGAAAGATCAAGGTTCTGCAGGTATTCTCGAACGGTCATGACCTTCTGGACTGGGTACGCAAGCATCCAAAGGAAGCGGACGTTGTGCTTCTGGACATCATTATGCCGGTGGTAGACGGCTATGCAGCCTTTCATGAACTGCGTCGCCTGGCGCCTGAGCTAAAGGTAATTTTTATCTCCGTAGAAAACAGCGCTCCATTGATCAAAACGGTTTTGTCTATGGGGGCTCTTGATTTCATAACGCGTCCCATCAAGCGTGACGCTCTGGCCGAACGGGTTCTCAAGGCTCTCAGCCGTCTGTAAGCGAAGAGGCCCGGGCCAAAACCTTTCACTGGACAACCTGTTTCATTTTAGTTAATTTACCCGGGGGCGCAGACCCCGGACCATTTTTCTCGGGAGAATACATGTCACCAGATCAATCCACTCTGGACCCGGCCACCGGCCAGCTTCAGGTCGCCGCTGATGGGGCCCTCGAGCCACTGAGCGTTGCTGAGTTAGATCCATCAAAATATACAGATTCTCCTGTCCTGGAAGAGATTGATTTTGCCTCTGATTACGACGGTGACGTTCCCTTTGGAAGCCCCGTGGAGCGCATCGATCGTAATCGAATACTTCCGTTATTGCAGAAGGTAGAGAAACCGGGCCGATACACGGGCGGCGAATTCGGGGTTCCTTTCAAGGATGCCGATTCGGCCCGTGCCCGCATCGTCTTTTCGTATCCGGATACCTATGAACTCGGAATGTCCAACGAAGGGTTGAAGATTCTTTACGACTGCATTCAGCGAAGAAGCGATCTCTATGCGGACCGAACCTTTCTACCCTGGCCGGATTTTCGCCAGCTCATGAAAGAGGAGGGCGTTTCGCTTTATAGTCTGGATCAAACCCTCGCTGTTCGCTCTTTTGATGTATGGGCTTTTAACGCGGCCCACGAATTACATTACACCAATCTGTTGTATGCGCTGGATCTGGCTGGCATACCCATTAAGCGAAAGGACCGAACCGCGGAAGATCCAATCATTATAACCGGTGGCACAGCGGTCTCCAATCCGTTACCCTTGTTTGATTTTCTGGACGGAATTTTCATGGGCGATGGCGAAGATGCCATCGTCGAGATTATGGACATTATTGCCGCCGGAAAGGAGCAGGGTCTGAGCCGAAAGCAGATTCTGGACAGCCTGCAGTCGGTGGAGGGCCTGATTCTGCCGCAGCACTACAAAGCCACGATCCATGAAGATGGACAGGCCCATTATTACGGTCCGGTGGAAGGCAAAAGAACCTATCGGGCGAAGGAATTCGCGGCTCTGGAAAATGTAATCGTTCCCAGCATCGCCATAACCCAGGACCGGGTGGTGGTGGAAGTGAATCGGGGTTGCGGTCAGGGCTGTCGTTTCTGCCATGCTGGCTTCTGGAAACGACCGGTTCGCAACGCTGAAGTTAGTAACCTGGTGCGCATCGCCGGGGACCTGCTGAAGCGGTCCGGCAACGACACCATCACTCTGCACAGTCTTTCCATCGCGGATTATCCCTGGCTGGAAGAGCTGGTAGTGGAAATGGCGCAGGCTTACGGCCCGGAAGGGGTTTCCCTCTCGCTTCCCAGTTTACGGGTGCAGGTGAAAACCATTCCCGTGCTGGAGATGACATCCGGGATTCGCAAATCGAACGTCACCTTTGCCCTGGAAGCCGGTTCCGAGCTCATGCGCGAAAGGATCCGCAAAAAATCCTCCGAAGACAATCTTCATTACTTGATTCGCGAGATTTACGGCCGTGGCTGGGACCTGGTGAAGGTGTATTTCATGCTTGGACTGCCGGATCGTGACGGCCGTGAAGTGGAGGACCTGATTAACTCGCTAAACGCTCTGGGTGAGCTGGCAAAGGAGTGCGGTCCCAGAAAGAAAGTAAACGTTACTGTATCGCTCTTTGTTCCCAAGCCTTTTACCACGTTTCAATGGGAAGAGCAGAAGGGACCCGCGTTCTTCAACGAAAGCATAGAGAAGATTAAAGCGGGAATGCGTACCAATCGCGTGCATGTAAGGCATCCCACTCCCTGGATGAGCTGGGTGGAGGGTCTGCTCAGTCGATCCGATCATCGCGTTGGTTACTATCTGGAAAAAGCCTTTGAAAACGGCGCCAGTTTCGACTCCTGGGACGACGGATTTCGCCAGGATGTCTGGGAACCGGTAATGGATGAGGTATCGCCGGAGCTAAAACAACTCTGGATGGGTCAGAAAGCCGGAGGCACTCCCCTGGCCTTCGAGGAAATTGTCGAAGGATTCCCCAGGGATCGGTTGATCAAAGATTTCGAAAAATTTGAGGCGGTAACCGAAGAGAATATGAATCCGCCTCACAAGCAGGCGCTCAAGGAGTCGGACTTCCCGCCTGAACTTCTAAAGCCGGTGGAAATCCCGGCAGTCAAGCAACAGCGGGCCGGCTTTCTGCGCCTCAAGTTCAGCAAGACCGGAAATTTTGTCTACGTCAGCCATCTGGACATGATGGATGCCCTGCGAAAAGCGCTTCGCCGGGCCGGATTGCCCATGACCTTCTCCCGGGGCTACAACAAGCATGAGAAATTCCATTTCGGGGATTCGCTACCCATTTACATGCATAGCGAGCAGGAAGTGGCGGATATTTCGCTGTACGAGCCCGTGGATGCGGACGGCTGGTTTGATGCCATCGCGGCGCAACTGCCATCCGGTCTGCAATTAAAGGGACTGGAGTTCTCAGAGAACCGGCAGAAAGACCGGAAAGAAGACCAGAACTACACCTTGCGCTTCTTTGACGAAGATTATGCGAATCGAGTCTACGACATGCTGGTCAATCCGCCGGAAACCGTGGTATTTGAAAAGCGTGACCGGAAGCGAAAACGCGTCCGCAATCTTCCCAGGCATAAGTCTGCCATGCGAAAGCATGAAAAGAGCCTCAAAGAAAACCTGAAAGCGCTGAGTAGAGAAGGCAATACCTTGAGCTTCAACCTGGTACTTCCCGGATCGGGCGGATTATCTATTGTAGATCTCCTGGACCGTTATCTGGAGATCCCCCGCGAGGATTGGAATGTTCGCCTGGAAGTCTGGAAGGGATTATAGCCGGTTGGAATTGCGCATGAGGCGGGCAGGGCTTCCACCGGGCAGGGCTGTAGCGAACCGGGGCGGTCCGACCTGCGAAGAAAGGACTGCCGTGTGGCCCCGGAAGCTACAAAGGGTCAAAGGAAACGCTGCGACGGTCACCTGACCCTCACCTGCAGTCTGAACAGCCGTCCGAACTGCAGCCCGCCCTGAGGATTAGCCATCAGGCCGCCCGTTCGGTTTCCTTCTTCTGGATCCAATCGAAGCGAACGTTTCGGGCAACGATCTTTACTCGGCTGCGAGGATTTCCCCCATCGTCTTTCCAGCGATCCTGCCGTAAATTTCCCTCTACCGTAACCCGGGAACCTTTCTTTAGATACTCGGCGATGGGATCGGCCTGACGATCCCAGGCCTCAACGTCAAAGTAGCTCACGAACTCCTTCGAATTATCTTCTTTGGAGCGAAAGCCATGATTGGCGGCCACACGAAGCTTTACCACTTTGCGATCGTTGCCCAGGTCCTTCAATTCCGGATCCTGCACCAGGTTTCCATCCAGAATTACAAACGATAGATTATTCATACTTCCTCCTGCGGGCGGTTGAGCCCTGACTGTACTGATGGGTGTCGGAAAAGACGGGATCGTTAACATTTTTTGGCGCATCGCGGGAGAAATAATCTTTGACCGACCCTTTTCCGTTCATACCGTCTGGTAATGAAAAAGGCCCCGCGATCCATGGTTGTGTTCTTCTGCCTGGCGTTGTGGCTCTTGCCCCCGGGGGCCGGCCTGCGAGGGGAGAATCCGGGCAAAACAGAAAGTCCAGGCGGTTCACAGAGACCGGGTGTTTTCGGTATATACCTGGGCCAGTCCAGGCAAGCGGCATTACAGAATATGAAAAGCCGCTTTCCGGAAGGCCGATCACAGCGCATAGAGAGCTTTCGTTTCTGGACAGGGGAGTTCTATGAATTCTTTGAACTGTATCGCGAGGCGCTTTCCAACTGCGTGATAGGGTTTCAGAACGAAAAGGTATTTCTCATCCACCTGAGCTTTAACGTGGGCAAAGACGAGATCAGGAAACGACTGGAGAAAAAGTTCGGCCCGGCCGAGTTGTATCAAGCCAGGGTGCTGTCCTGGGAAAGGGCCGGCAATACAAGGGTATTGCTAGACGGCACGGATACGGAATCGGAATTGCAGTTTCAGGAGATTCGCGATGCGAGGTGAATCTATGTTTCCGGGCTTCGCAACGGGAGTCAGATGGATAGCCCGGATTTGCAATTCACTAATTCTGCTCGCCATCCTTTTCCTTCCGTTTTGCGCCCTTTCCACCGCTTATAGTCGACAGTACCTCGGCTTTGAGCCCGGGATGACAAAGGATCAGGTTCGAGAGCTTCTAAGGGAACGCCACAGAGTAAAAGATGTATTTCTGCCGCGATTTCAATCCGAGGACCTGGCTGTCCATATTGAATCGCCTTCTGCGGTGATAGGTCTGAGTTTCTACGAAAACAAGCTTTACGAAATCTTCATCTCCTTTCTCGACAATAGTTTTGATCCACGAGTCCAGCTAAGAGAACAATACGGAGCGCCGAATGAATCGCGCTACGGCACGGAAGTCTGGCTATTCGATGATGGTAGATACCGAGTAAGGGCCGACGAAGGAATTGTGCTCATCCTCGACCTGGAAGCAAGGGATCGTGTCATCCAGCATGAGTTGGACGCAATCTTCTGGACGATTCCTGATTAGTTCCTCGGCCCGCTTGGAGCCGCTCGAAGAAGGGCTCCATCCCCTGGTTATTTTGGCGGGGGCTTTGAAGCCGTCGGATTCAGGGTTGCCGATTTCTATGCACGGGGATTCCTTATGCTATGCTCCGCTTTTCTCGCCCGGTCCCATGCGTATTATTCGCCGCTACGCTTCTGGCGACTGCGGTTTTCGCCACGACCTTTCTCACCAGTACTCTTTTCGCGGAAAAGTCATCGTCGACATTAGATGGCCATTTTCAGGCAAATAGTCCATCGGCCGTCCTTAAAGAATGGAAGCTTGCCTTGTGCCGTCATGACATCGAAGCTTTGCAGGCGCGCACATCGCAGCAGGGTCGCTCGCAATTCTATGCCACCATGCTGGTGGGCTTTTCGGAGAAATGCAACCAGGATCAGATGAAACGCACGGAAGCCCAGGTCCATGACTGTCACGTTCAAAAGCCGCTGGCCATCGACTCCCTGGCCATCTGTGTGGTACCATCCTTCCTGGTCGAACTGGACAATCCGGATTATAGTCCCCTTATCCTGAGAAAAGAAAACGGCCATTGGCGAGTCATCATCGACAGGACGCCGGAGCAGAAGGCCCTTCGGCATCCGCTGCAGCTTGAGCTGATGGAATCTCCCGAATAGAGTGCACGAGTACGGAAAGGCGCCAGAGGCTGTGGAAACGACCCTCTTCGAGGCAGGAGGCATTTCTGAAGATCGAGGACCGCGAAAAAATCTACGAAAACCCGAAACGATCTCCTTCTATAAGACACCTTGAGGTGTGACCAGACTCTCAAAATTCAATCGTTTCAGCCAAAATGAAGACGGCAAGGAGCCATCGGCCGCCGCCGTTCACGGGCTTTCAAAGGAGCAGTCCGCCGTGCTCCTTTCCTCGGCCCCGGTCAAGCAGGTAATCGCGGCAGCCGGTAGCGGCAAGACGCGAACCGTCATTCAGTTGGCCTCACAGGTCCTGTCCGGGCCATCGGCCAGATGGGAAGCACAGAACGCCCGCCTGGAAGACTCGGCTCGGAGACCACTGTTGCTGCTCACGTTCAGTCGCAAGGCCTGCTCGGAGATGCGGGAGCGGTTGCCGGATGCCGCAAAAGACCGGGCCGATGTCAATACATTCCACGGCTTTTGCTTTCGTACGATTCGCCTCCATTATCCAGGGGGAGCCCATTACAAAATCGTGGACGAAGAAGAGAAAATCGAAATACTGAAGCCTCTTTTTCGCCGGTACAGATATGAAATCGGCGGCATACCGTATGCCTTATTACTGGCCAATCCCGGCTACTTCCGCCAGGAGTTTCCGGAGGCAGCCTTCCGGATTTTCCGGTACTGGGAACAATACAAACAAAAGCATAAATGCCTGGAATACCAGGACCTGATTCGGATGACATTATCCGGACTGCGAAAGGCCTGGTCGTCGGCCGCAACAGAAGGTGGGGCCAGCAGCTGGGCTGCGGGGCTTGCGGGTTCCTATCATACGATCATCGTAGACGAGTTTCAGGATACCGATCCGGCGCAGCTGGAGTTTCTTAAACTCATGAAGCCGCAGAAACTGGTTGTTGTAGGCGATGACTGGCAATCCATCTACTCCTTTCGCGGAGCCGACGTACGCCCCTTCCTGGATTTCAGGTCCCATTTCCCGGAGACCCGAAAATTCTTTCTCTCGGTCAATTACAGGAGTCTACCGTCTATAGTCGAAGCCGGGAATCGGCTCATCAAACAAAGTAGCGGGCAGATCCGTAAGAAGGTGCGAGCCAGACGTCAGGACCGCAGCGCCGCCGCATTTTGTGTTGTGGCGGGCAAAGAGACCGAAAGGGAAGTTCTGGAGAAGCTGGCCCTCTACAAATCGGACCGGGTTGTTCTATGCCGAAGTAACCACCGTCGAAACCAATGGCTGGAGGCCGGGGTCGCGGAGGCAAATTGTCTCACCGTGCACCGGGCCAAGGGGCTGGAGTTTTCCATGGTCCTTCTGGATGTCCTGGGTGGTTGGAGCGGGGCCAGTGATCCGGACTCCCGGAACGAGGAAATACGAATCGCCTATGTGGCGCTTACCCGGGCGAAGAACCTGTTTATTGCTCTGGGCAAGAGCGAATACGGAAACAAAACCGGCGACGCTTTCATCTGGGCCCAGTTGTTTCAGCGATTCTGCCAGAAGACCAGCTTTAAACAGCTGCAAAGACGAATTGCTACCGAGACGAATCGCTCCTGAGACGGATTCGTTCAATATCGGTGAGCGATGAATGCAGTGAGCCGGACGGAAATCCATTTATGTGCCGCCATAGAACTATTGCCTGCCGGGGGCTCGGACTGCTCTTTGATTCTATCGGCAGATTCTTCCATTGTTTCGCATCGTTTCGCATCGTTTTGGACGGACCATAACTCGGCGGGGCGAATCCTTATGCGGACAGATACTCCAGGTCCACTCGGCAACCCCTTTGCTCGGGCAGGGAGGATGCCTCGATGCGTTTTGCATCCGACTGGGGCAATTGCGAGATGGATTCCTTGATTTCGGTTTGCAGACCTGAAGAGTAGATTCTTATCCTGAGATACGGATTGTTTCTCAGGCGCCGCAGATCATCCCGCAATTCCTGCCGCCATACCTGACGCTGTGCCTCGCTATCGCATCGAAAGGTTCTTTTGCTTCGCGACACTCGATTCAGTTCCAGGGTTCGCAGGTCGCCTTTCAGAGCCTGCAGGGCTCGAGTTAGAGTCTCTTCCAGTAATTCTCTGGTCTCCCGCGGCATAGGCTCTCCGGCATAGTCCACAACAACGCGATCCATCCCTTCGGCGCTATAGATGACCCGTGTTTCGAGAATGACTCCGGCCTTTTTGGGAAAACGGGCCTGTACGAGGGACTGGGCCCTTTCTACAAGTTCGGTAGCATGGCGATTGCGAATGGCATCGTGAAAGGTTTCGGGAGAAGTATCCAGCGTTAGTTCCTGCGTCTTTCGCAGAGTGGACAGGTCCGATTCCCGGGCTATCCGCACCAGTGTGATTCTTGAATTGTACTCCGGAAACCGTTTCTCTACAGTCTGGTTCAGCTTTTCTTGAAAATCGGCGCCAGGAAGTTCGGCGGACGAGTAGACTATTGTTCCTTTGATATCGTTTCTATTGAAAACCAGTCCATCGATTCCTCTGATCAGGCTCATCCCCTGGACATTGCTCAACTGTTCGGAAACATGATTGCGAATGTCGATTTTCTCCTTTAGATAGGCTAGGGAGCTGATGAGTGGATAACTAATCAGAGCCAGAAGTATCACTGGAAAAAGGAATCGTTTACTGGAAGTAATCCATTCATTGACCTGCACCCACCACCCCTGACGGCCCAGTAAGCGGAACAACGGCTCTGTTTTCTCCCGGCGATTTACAAGCAGGCGAATGAGTCTCTGGATGTTATACCCTTCGTAGACGAAGTAATAAAAAACCGATGAGACCATTACAATGGCGGACAGGTTCGTAACAAACAGAAGAAAGGCGCCCCACATGATGGCGGCGCTAAATCCAGTTCCCAGGCCGTAGCCCACAACGCAGATAGGAGGCATGAGAGCTACGCCTATAGCGGCCCCCGGCGCTACCGAACTCATTATGGCTTCGCCATCGCTTCGCACGGAACTCAAGGCGGCTACCAGACCGCAAAATAAAGCGATGAATAGATCCAAAAAAGTGGGGCTGGTACGCGAAAGTATCTCCGGAGTGAGCTCGTTGATGGGCACCATGTAGGTTATGGCGGCTGCAGTTAGTACCGCCACTATAGAGCTCAAGACAATGTTTACGATAGATTTAAGTCCAAGGTAAACGTCGCTAATCGCCACGCTCATTCCCAGACCGATAATGGGCGCCATCAGCGGGGAAACCAGCATGGCGCCGATTATGACTGCCGGGCTATTAATGATCAATCCCAGGGTGGCTATACCGCAGGACGAAATCACGAACATCCAGTAGGGCAGTGATTTGATGCGCGAACCGTCGTCAATCTGGGAATGCATTAGAAGCACATCCGAACGGCTCACGCCGAGCAAATGTGGTAGTTGAACAAAAAGGCTGTGTAGCCGGCCGGAGGCGCGTTCCAATTCCTGGGACAGATCCCGTTTTTCCGGGTCCGGAGGTAGGGAAGAGTTCTTCTGTGCAGCTTTTTTTGTGGCCAAAGGGCAGTCTCCCTGAGAGCTTGAAAAAGCATTGATTCGGGCCACCGGTCAAGCGTAATCCTGCAAACCCCGGGGCCGGAAATGTTGTCCAAGTAGAGTGCTTTCTTACATGTTCAAATATATCGTCTTTACCTTCTCGCTGATGTTACTTCTTCCGGTGGGCGTCCACTCAATTGAATTTCCCCGTACCACTCGGGACTATGTGGGTCGCGCTTCCTTTGTTGCCGTGGTAGAAGTAGAAAATGTTGTAGCGGCGCCTGGAGGGGCGAACCTGTTACAGTACCGGGTTCAGGTGCTGGAAGAATGGAAAGGCAATTTGCCTTCCGTCATTGACATTCGCATTTTCTCTGCCTCCCGCGTCATACAGCCTTCGCCGGTTTCCGATCAGCCGGGCTCCCGCTGGGTGGTATTTCTGGGTAACAGGACCAACGAAGGATTCTATCCTTTGAAATCGCTGCACTGGGGAAAGATCGAACTCATGGAGGACTCCTCCGGCCGGTACTGGCTGGCTCGACCGGTGACCGGATTTGGCAAGGACTACGAAGGACGCCGGTTATCTTTAGAAACGTTTAAGAACCTGGTCAAGGGGGCACGATAAAATGGTTTTTGGCCAAAAACCCGACCGGCGGTGGAACGCGGAGCGGCAGGGCCGGGAAGCCCCTTCAGACAGCGGCGCACATTCCGACCCGGGCTTCCTTCGCGGGGAGCGCTCCGTGTCGGCCTTCCTGCGCGGGCCGTTGGTTCTTTTTTCTTCCAGCGCAACGCATCGATGGTTAGCTCTGGTAGTCGTTGCCCTTACGACCATAGCGGCAACTCTGATTCTCTTTGGCCCCCTGAACGGCCAGGCCTGGTTTTTCTTTATAGCAAAGAATGGGATGCGGCAGCAATGGGTGTTCAACAGCGGCTGCAATCCCAACAGCCGTCCCATTACCGTAACCTACGACACCGATGACCCCTCCAACGGAAGCGCAACCTACGGCGCCCTGGTGAAACAGGTACACGATGAATGGAATCAGGATGGCGGGCTAAACATCAACATAATGACCGACATCACTACAGCCGGGGCAAATATAACCTACTATCAAATGGACGTGAATGCTGTGAATGCTTATCTGCAGAATCCACAACCAGGAGTCATTCGTGTGGTCTGGGATGCGGATGGCGCGGTGTTGCAGAACCTGGGTGTGGATCCGGAAAACGTCCTGGGAATTGGAGTTCCGCTGGCTATCGATAACAATCGGCCCAACGAAATCTGTTCCGGACTAATGATCTTGAATGGTCAGCTGATTGGTAGTCTGGCGTCTCCTACCTCCAGACAACAATACTACCGCTATACATTGATGCACGAACTCGGCCACGTTCTGGGCTTTGCGCACTCGGTAGCGGGTAGCAACTCATCTTCCGGCCTGGTGCAGGCGTCCACGCAGGATTACATTCCGGTGATGCATCCATTCGCTCCCTCGCCTCCATCCCTGACCAAAACTCTTACGGACGATGAAAAAGCGGGACTAATAACTGTATATGGGCAATAATCAAACTACAAGTCGCGGCTTCAAATGGGAAAGGATTGGAATCCTGCGAGTTCCATTCTATCTCGAAAATGAAAATCTCGACTCGCGATTCGCAAGTGGATCGATGCGCCGACATTTTCCAGGCGCCGCAAGAGCACTGATTGTGCTCCTAACGCTTTCAATCTTGTTCGCCGGTTGCCAGAAACAGGAAGGAAACGACGATTTGCTCTTGAGCGCTTTTGTGATTTTGTACGCTTCCAATCCCTGTAACTTTCAGGCCCGTCCACAGCTGTCCGCGGTAAGCCCCACGGTTAGCAATAACTGGCCCAACATACGAGGGCGGGTTCTTCAGGCGGACGGCAATCCGGCCATTGCAGCCCTGGTTATCGCCGAAGATATCGATTCCGATGGAGCTACCGATGGTCCTGGACGTAGATTCGTTAGCACATTTACCGGTCTCGACGGAGATGGAAGTTTCTACATGGCCGGTCTACCCAACGTTACGGATCAATACCGCATCTCGGTAGAGCCCATCGATTCCACCTATAGTCAGCGAATCGACACCCATATAGACTGCTTTCAGAACCCCCGTAACTTCAGCGCCGGTTACTACACAGGTCCTTCCGCCACGGTAAATCGGAACACGGGTTCGGCACAGACATTCACTCTGAACTCGGGCGTGGGTCAGATCTACGATGCCGGCGACATCATTCTTCGTTGAAGTTTTCGGTGACGCCGGTCGACTTCTGGTTTAGTCCGCTTCTGTCAGTCTTTTCCATGATTGTTTGTCGTGGCCGGCGGTGAATCAATTCTGTGACCCCTGATGGGCCTTTTTCCTACCATCCCCTGCCAGAGCGGGTGATGGACTGCACCGAGAAAGAAATACCTCCGACGCCCGGGAGAACCGCTACTACAGATATTGACCCGTTGCCCGGTTTAGAAGGTTAGCCCAGGGCCTGGTTTAATGCGCTTCGTCCCAGTTCTTGCCTTCGCCGGCATCCACGCGCAAAGGTACATCGAGCTTGATGGCCGATTCCATTTCCCTGGTTGCCAGCTTGACCAGGTCGTCCTTCTCTTCGGGACGCGCATCGAAGAGTAACTCATCGTGCACCTGCAGGATCATGGCCGACTTGAATTTCTTTTTCTGCATCTTCTCCTGAATGGAGATCATAGCCATCTTGATAATGTCCGCGGACGTTCCCTGGATGGGAGTGTTGATTGCCGTACGTCGGGCGCCTTCTTTACGAAATCGATTGGATGCGTTGATTTCCGGAATCTGTCGCTTGCGCCCCGAAAGGGTTTCTACGTAGCCGTGCTTTTCGGCGAAAGCGATGGTATCGTCCATATATCGACGGACGCCCGGGTAGGTTTCGAAGAAAAGATCGATCAGTTCCTGGGCTTCTTTCCTTCCTATCCCCAGGTTTCGGCTGAGACCGAAATCCGTCACTCCGTAAACTATTGAGAAATTCACGGTCTTGGCCTGGGAACGTTGATCCGGGCTCACATCCTTCTGTTGAACGCCAAACAGCGAGGCGGCCGTCATCGCATGAATGTCTTTGTCGTTCTTGAAGGCATCCAGAAGCGCCTCATCTTTTGCATAATGAGCCAGGATTCGCAGTTCAATTTGCGAGTAGTCGAGAGCCAGAAGTATGTTTCCTTTGGCTGGCACAAATCCTCGGCGAATCGCGCGTCCGGTTTGCTCCCGAATGGGAATGTTTTGTAAGTTAGGATCTGTGCTGGATAGTCGCCCGGTGGCCGCAATGGTTTGCTGAAAGCTTGTATGAATACGCCCGGTTTCCGGATGAATCAGACGGGGAAGGGTGTCCACATAGGTGGACTTTAGCTTCGAGTACTTTCGGTGCTCCAGCAGTGCATCGATGATGGGATGATGCCCTCTAAGTTCTTCCAGGACAGACTGATCGGTACTGTATCCGGTTTTGGTTTTTTTTCCCTTTGGTAGGTTCAGTTTCTCGAATAGAAGTGTCTGGAGCTCTTTCGTTGAGTTGATATTGAACTCGTAGCCAGCCTCTTCGTGGATGCTCTTTTCGAAGCCCTCAAGTTTCTTCGCATAATCCTTGCTCAGTTTGGCAAAATACTTCTCATCGATGGCCACGCCCACTTCCTCCATGCCCGCCAGCACCGGAATTAATCGGCATTCAATTTCATCGTGGATCTTTCGCAGGTTGGCTTTCTTGAGATCCTTCTCCAGGATTTGATAAAGCTGATAGGTAACGTCGGCGTCTTCGCAGGCATAGTCGCGGATGCTGGCCGGATCCACCTGATCCAGGGTAACCTGCTTCTTTCCGCTACCGGCAATCTCTGCATATTTGATCGTTTCTATTCCCAGATGGTCAAAGGCCAGGTCATCCAGGTTATGGCGGCGAACATTGGGATTGGCCAGATAGGAGGCAATCATGGTGTCAAAGTATATGGATGGAAGAGTGATTCCATGTCGTTTGAGAATCAAATAATCATACTTGATGTTCTGGCCAATGTATCGACAATCCGGGTTTTCCAGGAACTCTTTGAGATAGGGCAACGCCACGGAAAGATCCAGAGCCGGCTCTCCCTGGGCGGAGAATAGATCGTCGCCGGCCTTGATGGCGATATAATAAGCCTCTTCTTTTTTCGCGCAAACGGAGACTCCCACAAGGGCGGCAAACATGGGCGACAGGCTTGTGGTTTCTGTATCCACCGCCAGAGTCTTGATTTTTTTCAGCCTGCTGGCGAGCTTCTTTAGATCCGCTTCGGAATTGATAAGAGTGTAGTTTCTACCCGATGCTCCCGAATCTTTGTTTCCTCCGCCAGACTTCGTCGCTTTCGTTTCTCCTGACCCCTTTTTCCCGGAACCGGACTTGCCCTCCGATTCCGGGTCGCTGGATTCGGCTTTTTCGCCGCCGCCGGATACCGCATCCGTGCCGGCATTCGCTCTGGCTCGTTGTAAGTCCTTATATATGGCATTGTAGCCCTGGTTTAGAAAGAGCTTGAGTACACTTTCGTTCAGGTAATCGGGAGTGGCGATGGTATCGTCTTTCAATTTCTGGATTTCGTCTACGTCCAGCTTGATCGTGGCCAGTTCTTTAGACAGAAATACATCATCCCGGGATGCTTCCAGTTTCTTGCGGACGCCATCGGGCTTAATCTCATCCAGCTTCTTATAGATGGTCTCAATATCGCCGTAATCCTGGATCAGCTTTTCTGCGGATTTGGGTCCAATTCCTTTCGCGCCAGGTATGTTATCCGAGCTGTCCCCGATGAGCGCCATGTAATCGGGAATCTGCTGCACGGAAACGCCCAGTTCACGTTTCACCCAGTCCGGATCGATCTCGATGAATTCGGTGACGCCCCTGGAGCCTCGGAGCATCTTCACGTTCTTGTTTAGCAACTGGTAGCAGTCTTTGTCTCCAGTTAGCAAAACTACGGTCTGTTTGGCGCCGTAGCGTTTCGCAAGGCTACCCATCAAGTCGTCCGCTTCGAAATCCTGAACAAGAAGATTCTGGAATCCTGCTTTCTCCAGCAATTCCTTGATCTCATCTATCTGATATCTCAGATCGTCCGGCATCGGCTTTCGCTGTGCCTTGTACTGATCGTACATCCGGTTTCGAAATGAGCCTCCGGAAGCATCCCAGGTGACCGCCGTCATTTCCGGGCCCAGATCCTTGAGCACCTTAAAGAGCATACGAAAGAAGCCGAAGATGGCCGTGGTGACCTGTCCGGAGTCATTCGTTAGATTCTGGTTCTGCAATGCAAAGTACGCCCGGTACGCCATGGCATGGGCATCTACGACTAGCAGGGTGGGACGATTGGCCATGCTGTAGAAATGCTCGCAGCCCCGACCCTGTCAGTAAAATTTGGCCTCAGTCATAGATTTCATTGACACCGGGCCGGATCGGTTCAGATTGTTGTTGAGAAGCAGGGGGTGCGTTTTGCTCCAGACCAAACAGGTAGAAGACAAGTTAATAGTATACCTTGAAGGCAGACTGGATGTCTCTGTGGCCAATGAGGTGGAAGAGGAACTGAGTCGATTAATCGATCAGGAGAATCAGAAGCATATCATTCTGAACATGGATAAAGTGGAGTATATGAGCTCCTCCGGATTTCGGGCCTGCATTGCCACCCTGCGTAAGTTGAATGCCAGGGATGGAAGCTTGAAGCTCACCAATATCCGTCCTTCTGTCAAAAGAATTTTCGATGTGATCGAACTCACTTCACTGTTCGATATCTACGAATCCGAAGAAGAAGCCCTGAAAGCTTGATATGGCTGAAGGAACCGGCTCTTCGCTGCTGGATCGTATTGTAGCCCGAAAAAGGCAGGAAATCGACATCCTGGAAAAATCCGGGCCGGGGGATTGGCAAAGCCAGTCTGCTCCCCTGGATTTTTACTCGGCGCTTAAGAGGCCGGGGGGACGATTGCGCTCGGCTACCGCTACCTCCCGGGAGGCGGGCATGGATGTTGAATCCGCCCGGAAGCCGGGGGATGCGAATTCAGATTACCTTCCGCTGAATCGAGCCATCATTTCCGAATCCAAGAAAGCGAGTCCCTCCATGGGACTCATCCGGCCGGACTACGATCCGATTACTATTGCCGAGACCTACGCCACTCTGGGCGCCAGTTGTCTTTCGGTACTCACCGATGAGCCCTTCTTTCAGGGCAGTATCGAGCATCTAAAGCTGGCGCGTCAGGCCGGCATCCCGGTTCTGCGAAAGGACTTTTTGATCCATCGTCTTCAAATCGAACAGTCACGGGCTATCCAGGCGGATTCCCTTCTATTAATTGTCCGCCTTCTGGACGACGCCACTCTGAGCGACCTTCTTACCTATTCGCGGTCCATGAATATGGAGCCTCTGGTAGAAGTACACTCGGAGGCAGAATTGATCAGGGCCTGCGACTGTGGAGCTCGTATCATCGGAGTGAATCACAGGGACCTGGATACTCTGGAAATGGATCTTTCGCTTTCGTCCCGGCTGGCTCCTGTGCTGCGAAAAAAGAATCCGGAGGCAGTATTTATTGCCGAGTCCGGTATTGAGAATCCGGAAACGTTGAAAGAGATGAGCGACTATGCGGATGGATTTCTCATTGGAACGTCGCTTATGCGTTCGCCTTCCATTGAGGAAGCCTGGAAGCATCTATTCGGTCCGTCATCATCACCATCCTCATGATCTTCTTCTTTTGATCTTGTTCTATCGCTTCTTCGCAATAGTAGGAGTGCCTTCAAATGTGGAAGTCGAATTAAGGGGCGAACGGAAGTTCCCGGGACCGGCTTTCGCTTTCTACGATTAATGATTGCCCAATAACCTGCGACTGGCTGTCGGCTAACTGGCAGCTGTCCGGCTGGCTGTCATCCTTCTGGATCAGAGTTCGCGCCTATCAGAGAACGTCGCCAACGGTCCGTCTGCCGTCAGCGGTCCGAAACTGGCCGCCGGCCACTCAACGGAAGCGATCCATTTGCCATGGATAGTCAGCCTTAATCCGCAACCAGCAGCGGGGAATTTGGAGCGAGCAACAGGGAGCGAGCAACAGGGAATCAGCAAATAGCAACGGGAAATCGGTAAGCAGCAATACCTGCTCAGGGCTTGTTCTTTCGCGTGAAGTCTACTTCTATCACATTGTCATCGGAAGACTTGCCTTTCTTTGCGGTCTTTTTGGAAGACTTTTTTGCTGCGGTCCTGGCCGATGTAGTCTTCTTTCCGGTAGCGATCGCATTCTCTTCGCCGGTTGATCCCGGCTCCGGATTTGTGCCATCCGCTCCATCAGAGCCTGCGTCTGAATCGCTTACATGAAGCTTTAGATCGGGTCCGGTCACTTCTTCGATCTCCGGCATGGCCCATTGCATGATTACCTGACCCGATTTATCGAACATTCTTACAATACAATCAAAGGGAATGCGTACATATTCCCAGCGAGAGAATTGCATTTCGCATTCCAGGTAATCGTCATCCCAGGTAAGCTTCCGTGTGCTGTAAGGGCCGAAGACCAGGATCAGTCCTTCTGTTTGTTCTTTTTTGAGGAGGCCACGCTTGCCCAGAACCAGCTGTTCATGGGGCATACAATGGATATAGAAGGTTTCGCAGTGGATGAACAACACATCCAGAATGGCCTTCTTGAACTTGCGAAGATTTCGCATTTCTTCAGTGGTGAAGCTCATTCGGACCCCTTGATTCGAATTACATTCAGATTCCTGGATCGGTCGCCTCTGCGATGGGAATAGAAATGCTTGAAGCGGCTTTCGTCCAGAGCCTGCAAAGGATCCTTCAGTTGAAATGTTGCTTTTGCGGAACCGGCTCCCTTTTCCAGTTGAAGCGCCGCATTCTTGTACAGATCCAGAAGTGGCCGGCCCCGTGCCGATCGCTTCTGTTCGATAATAGGGAACTGGGCGGCCACCTCATGGCCTACTTCATAGGTGGAAGGACAGATGTAAGGTCCAGGAAAGACCGTAATGTTTGGGTCCACGTCCTGCTTCTCTCGCTTCATCTGTTCTACAAGAAAAGAGATCAGGTCAATGGCTCTTGGAAGTATGCCCCGGGAAAGACCGCGCCATCCACAGTGGATCACTCCTACAAGCGAATGCTCGCCTTCCGTTCCCGAATGGAAGAATAATGGCAGGCAATCTGCGGTGCGAATTACCAGGGCTACATCGGGCTCGCGGGTAATCATGCCATCCGCCACCGCAATAGGCAGGTTGGCGGATATGAAATCATGCTCGGTGATTCGAATAACGTCAGGGCCATGAATCTGTTTCAGAAAGAATATCTTTTCTTCTGGCAGATTCAGCTCGCTAGAGAGGAATTCCCTTTCGATGCCCTTTCTTGCCAGGGCCGCGTCCTGGATTCCATGGCCGCTGGCGTCGGGTCGCAGGTTTCGGTGCTCCGAGTCTTCCGGAATTCCGGAGGGAAACTTATCCTCCAGGTGCCTTAAAGCGTCCATGCCGAATACCCGGGCTTCAATCTTTCCAGTGGTGTAGGTATGGGAGCTCTGGGTCTGCATCAATAACGGTTCCTTCTTTCTATCAGTGCTTTCTTCCAGCTATCGCTGATTCGCTCCATGTCGGAAATCTCTCGATCGGCCAGGATGCCTTCCGGAATCAGGAATTTGCCCAGATTGCTGTGCATGGGCTCTTCGGCAATGCTTTCCATTACAGAATCCAGCAGTGGCCGGGCGCGCTTCATTCGCCCTGCAGGAGCCGGACCCGACAGGAGCGGGCTTCCCATTTTTTGGATGGGTATGTTGCCGGC
Source organism: Spirochaetaceae bacterium (assembly GCA_002730875.1). Lineage (GTDB taxonomy): Bacteria > Spirochaetota > Leptospiria > Leptospirales > Leptonemataceae > UBA3465. The sequence goes on from PCBI01000002.1 coordinate 284,000, forward strand.
CGAAAAACTACCGGCAGGTTTTTCCAGTTCCTCGGCTGTGTGCGCTCCATAGATTCGTAGAGGGCATAGATAGAAGACCAGCATCTTGCGTTCCGGGATCCAGAGATGGGTCAGGCTATGACCGGCGCCTCCCACGAATTCGGGAAGCAACCAGATAGACTTCAGATCAAATTCGGGTACCAATCGGCGAACCGTGAGATAGTTACAGAGACCGGCGGGGCGAAAAAGGTATATGCCGGGATCCTGGGTTCTTACAGGAGAGTGGATCCAGATGGGCGACTTACGAAAAGGGCCGGCCCGAAGAATTTGACTTTCGGCTAGATGCGTTCGGGAAGGGGCGCTGAGCCACTCCATCTTCTCCAGAATCTCATCTTCCAGCGCATCTATGTGTTCTTCCTCTCCCCCGGAGTACATACTTGCAGGATTTTTTCCGGCGATACAATTGCAAGAAGGAAAGTGATTCCCCTTTTTTGCATCGGCGCCGAGCTTTGACAATGGCTCTGATCAAGGTCTGTGGAAACCGTTTTGCGCTGGATGCCCACATGGTAGCCGGTTTTGAGCCGGATTACATGGGCTGGATCTTTGTTCCGGCCAGTCCGCGGTGTATTCCTGCCGTTGAGGCCGCTCGATTGATCGGCCAGATACGAATCCAGCACCCGGCAATAGGACATGTCGGCGTAATGGGAGGCATGGGGCAGGACGAGATAGTTAGACTCATCGCTTTGCTTCAGTCCGCTTCTCCGGCTGATGGATTCGTTCTGGATGCACTGCAGCTAATCGGAACCTCTTTGCACATGGAGCACACCTCCCAGATTCTACGAAGAAAAGGCCTGAATACTTCTCTGTGGCCAGTGCTCCGAGTAGGAGAGCCCGTGAGCGATGAAGACCTGATTTCTCTCTATCATTCGGATATGTATGTTCTGGATCGGAAGGTATCCCATGCGCTGGGAGGTACCGGCCGACAAATTGAGCTACCGTGGATTTCCCGGGTTACAATGCCGTATCTTCTGGCCGGTGGATTGAACCATGAAAATGCCCGGGAAAGGTTTGAACAGACCGGGGCCCGGGGCGTTGATATCAGCTCGGGACTGGAAACGGGACATCCTGGACGAAAGGATCCGGCAAAACTGGAAAAACTCTTTGCTACATTCGGGAGAGCGTAGGATTGAACGGCCTACCCAATAGATGCGCTGCCGGGCAAATGCTCAACTCCCGTTGGATGGACTTGCTTCTGGAGGCTGATCCGTCCAGCGAGGCTATCCTTCAGTATGCGGCGCGAAGCCAGGCAGTTTTTTTCGAGGAGCGCGGCCGACCGGCGGCCATTTGCCTTTTTGGTCCTTCAGAGGATGGAAATTGCACCGAGCTATTTAACGTTTCCGTGCACCAGGATTTCCGACGGCGCGGATTGGCCACCGCCCTGCTCGGGAACATTCTCGAAGACCGATCTCTGCGTCCGTTTCGCGTATGCACTGGTAGCGTAAGCTTCGACGCGCTGGCGCTCTATCAGAAGCTGGGCTTTCGCATTGTGGGAGTGGACTCGGATTTCTTTACACGGAATTATTCTGAACCTCTGTATGAGAATGGGATTCAGTTGCGAGACCGAATCATCATGGAGCTGCACTGAAATCATCCGATTCACGCAGCTGCGCCCTACTTCCGCTTTCAGACCTGCGGGTTTACGCGAACAAAAAAACCCTCTTTTTGAGCGGGGAGTCTAATTATGCGCAAATCTTCCTCTGGACACCGATTTGGCGTATCCTTCTATGGTGTAGGGCACCGGATTTTGCTCGAACTGCTTTAGAGCGCTGCATCGTACCACGTGACAGGATTATACTGAAATGGATTCCCGGCAAATACCCGAATTTCTCAGGGGGGAGGCCGATGTTTGCGAAGACATTGTAGCCATCTACCATGAGATGTTCACCGCAAACACGGCGCCCAAGCTTCTCATTGATCCGCGGTCCGGGTTCGTGGTGGATGCCAATCCAGCCGCCCTTGATTTCTACGGCTATACGCTTTCACAAATGCGTGAGCTTCGCATTCAAGACATCAATCAGCTCCCACCCGAAGAGGTGGAACTGGAGATGCAACGGGCCCAGACGGAACAGCGCCGGTACTTTGAGTTCAAGCATAAAACTTCCAGCGGCGAAATCAAGTTTGTCAAGGTGTACTCGGGCCCCATGGAGATCCTGGGAAAAAGGTATCTGCATTCCATAGTCCACGATTACACCGAACCTCAGCTATTGCAGCACCATCTGGAAGAATACAAGGAGTTATTCGATGCGCTGCCGGTGGGCGTTTACAGAAATGAACCAGGGGTCCGTGGGGTTTTTCTGGAAGCCAACCCGGCCATGGCCCGAATTTTTGATGCTGACTCCGTAGAGGAATTACTCAAACATCATGCCTGCGATCTCTACGAAGACCCAGGGCAACGCGCCGAGTTTTCGGATCAGTTAATGAAGACCGGAACCATCGATGGCGCCGAACTGTCTTTGAAAACCCTTCGAGGACGAAGCATCTGGGTTTCCATTACCGCTGCCATGCGAACCACCTCCGATGGAGCCACGGTCTTCGATGGAATCGTGGAAGATATCACCGAGCGTAAGCGAAGCGAAAGCCAGCTCAGGGAAGCTGCCGCAGTGTTTGAGCATACCCAGGAAGGAATTGTCATTACAGATTCCAACGTCAGAATCACTGCTGTAAACCAGGCCTTTACCCGCATTACAGGCTACGAAGAGCGGGAAGTCCTGGGCCGCAACCCCAGGATGCTGGCCAGCGGATTTCATGGAAAGGCGTTCTACGATTCCATGTGGGCTTCGCTGGAAAGCCAGGGATACTGGACCGGCGAATTGTGGAATCGTCGAAAGGATGGAAGCGTCTATCCGGAACTTGTTACGATTACCGAGGTAAGGAATCGCCAGAATGAAATCGTCCAATATCTGGCAATATTCTCGGACATTTCCAGCATCAAGGATTATCAACACAAGCTGGAGAAGATGGCGCATTCGGATCCGCTCACCGGGCTTTCGAACAGACTACTTTTTGAAGAGCGCCTGGGACAGGCCATGTCGCTGGCCGATCGAACAAAAGAAAAAGTAGGCATTGTATTTCTTGATCTGAATAACTTCAAGGACGTTAACGACAGCCTTGGTCATACGGTGGGCGATCGACTCCTGAAGGATGTGGCAGTTCGGTTAAGCGAAGCCATCCGATCCGACCAGACCCTGGCCAGATTCGGAGGCGACGAGTTTCTGGTGCTGGTGCCGGGCCTGGAGTCCGCGGGCGAGGTAGCCGTGGTAGCGGATGCTCTGGTACAAACCATGGAAGCGGCGTTCAACGTAGATGAGCGTAAGATTGCCATCTCGGCCAGTCTGGGCATGAGCCTTTATCCGGATCATGCCTCCACCGTGGAAGAGTTGATCCAGCAGGCCGACACGGCCATGTATCGAGCCAAGAAAGAAGGAGTGCGTTACCGTTTCTACAGCCAGGATCTTACGGACGAGGCCATGAAGCGCATTCGTCTGGCATCCGATCTGCGAAGGGGCCTCGAACAGGGCGAATTCTTTCTGGAATATCAGCCACAGATTGATCTGGATACAGGTAAGCTGAACGGTCTGGAAGCGCTGATTCGTTGGAATAGCCGAGATGGCCTCATCGCCCCGGATGAATTTGTGCCTGTGGCCGAGCAGCTGGGTTTGATACTGCCCATAGGCGAATGGGTTATGGAACAGGCCTGCGAGCAGGCCCGGACCTGGTTGGATCAGGGCCTGGAGATGAATCGGATAGCAGTGAACGTTTCGCCTGTACAGATTCAAAACGGCGATTTCTCTTCCAGAGTCTTAAACATACTGGCGAGAACCGGACTGTTGCCGGAGCGGCTGGAGATCGAAATCACCGAGAATTCCCTGATTGGCCTGGACGCTTCCATCCTCGAGCAACTGCATTTATTGCGCGAGCAGGGGGTGCGCATCGCCATCGATGACTTCGGCGTAGGCTATTCGTCATTGAGTTATCTCAAAGATCTGCCGGTGGATCGCTTGAAGATCGATCGATCATTCATAGACGGCTTACCGCAAGACCAGGGGCTGGTGGCTATTTCGCGGGCCATTATTGCCATGGGACAGAACTTGAACTTTACCGTAATCGCCGAAGGAGTAGAAACCGAAGCGCAGCGTTTGCACCTCCTTGAATCCGGCTGTCATGAAGGCCAGGGCTTTCTCTTTGGTCGGCCCATGAAAGTCCAGCAAGTGGAAGGAGCCTATTTGAGGCGATAGGAGCCTATTGAAGGCGATAGGAGCCAAGCCGAACCCAAAATCACAGTTCACAAAGACTTCTTCTATTCTGGCTCGAGCGATTCTCGCTGACTTCTAAAAGGAGAGCGTCGCACGACTAATGCCCCGCATCGGTAGTGGATATTTTCCCCCGGGGGTTGCGCATCTTGCGCACTCCTGGCAACAAAGCAATGGCCGGGAGGTGGCTCTCCGCATTGGTATTGGGCCGATTCTTGCGCACTCTTTGATACAATCCCTGTAGCGGGATGGTAAACGGCGTTTTTTTGATGGGTGGGAAGTTCCAGGGGTCCATTGGACCCCCGAAGTATTACGCCGTAGCCGGCATTAATGTCTTAGATATATGTTTACGTTGTAATCCCTGGCTCCGAAGAACTCTGCCGCAAACTTCACGATCTCGGTAGGATTATACCAGGCACAGCTGAATACATCCAGATAAACCCGATTGGTAGCATTGGCAAAGTGTCCGCTAACAAGAGATGTTTCAATAAGTTGGACCAGAGAGTAACCGGCCACTCGTTCATCTTCGCCGAAATGAACAATGGTAGGTTCTCCAAACCTTTTGACCTCTATGCGATCGCAGAGCTCCAGAGTAAAATCGTAGATCTTCTGTCGACTTCGGATGGTATCTCCGTCGCAATCGTGAAGGTCCAGAGCTGTAACCAGTCCCCAGGCGCCGGTTTCTTCGAACTGAAGTTTGCCCGCCAGGTCTTCCGGCTTAACATCCAGTTTCTTTTCCAGCCAGGAACTGAAGTACCCCTGGTATCGTTTCTGCAGTTCCGGGAGTTCCGGATCCGTGCCGCGAATGTTGCCGCGACAATGTGCAGAACCGCAACCGCAGTAGAACTCCTGGTCATAGGTTTCCGCCATGGCGTAGTCAAACGTTAGCTCTTCGCCGGCTTCAATATCGCGCATGGCAACCAGGGCCACCTGTCCTTTGAAGCCCAGGTTGGGTTCGCAGGAATGATTGAAGTACTCCGAGTCGTCGACGTTTTCCAGGTCTGCCGGACCTATATACAGGCTTTCGTCTACCTGAAGCAGGTAATGACGTAGCTCGGAAGGAAGGGAAGCCAGTTGATCCTCACGGTAAATGGTTCCGCCCCACAACGCTACAAGCTCATCTTTTTTGATGGGTCTGGTAGCAAACACACCGCTTCCAGAAACGGGGGATTGCCTCATTTCTGCGGAATCAGACAGATAGGACTGTACTCTTTTTGTAGCAACGAGCATGGGTGTCCTCCTTACTGGTGACCGGCCGTAACGGTGGCCTGTCTGAATTGGTGAAGTCTTTGGTTCTTGCGATAGGCCGGATCCATGAGGCCGCGTTGAATGTATTCAACCACGACATCTCCGGGCTTGAAAACCCGCTTCAGCAGGTCCAATGCCTTCTGGATATCCATATCCTTGCTGCAAGTAAAAAGGTCCAGTGCGGCATAGCCGAGCTCTGGCCAGGTGTGGATGCTCAGGTGGGATTCGGCGATAACCACCACTCCTGATACTCCCTGTGGACTGAATTTATGGAACCTCTGATCTATGATCGTAGCTCCCGAAATGTCTGCTGCATCCAGCAGGGTTGTTTGAACCTGTTCGAGATTGTCCAGTATCTCATGACTGCACTCGTACAGTTCAATGATGTAGTGTTCACCGAGCGGATCTTCCATTTCACCTCCCTCCAAATGGAGTTTCGCATGCGCGAATTTCAGTGCAAGTAAGCAAGCAACTTTTACTTGCATAGTAAAAAATATGAATTAGGACCTTCCCGAAGAAAAAAAAGTGGGAAAGCGGGCTGGCAAGGCCCCCGTAGGGGCTGTTTTGCCTAGTTTTCAATCATCCAGGTATCGCCGGAATGAATGAGCGCTTCCAGGTCTCCCTTACCTTTTTTCTGTACCACGGAATCAACCTGGTGTTGCACCAGCTCTTCGTAGACGGGTCTTTCAACCTGACGTAGGATTCCCATGGGCACTGGAAAATGCGGGCGGTCCAGTTGGGCGAGAGCGAAAGCGAAGGAAGGATCTTCTCGGGTCGCATCATGGATGGTCACAGCGTCGGTGGCGTCTTCGGCGGGAACTACCCTGGCCTGGTAACCTTCCAGAAGCAGTCCCTTGTCCTTCTCTTTGCCAAAAAGCATGGGTTGCCGGTCCTGGAGGTAGACAGTGTGTTCATCCCGGGTATCTTTTGAGACCGATTCGTCAAAAACTCCATCATTGAAAATGACACAGTTCTGGTAGATTTCGATGAAGGACGTACCTTTGTGCTCGTAGGCGGCTTTGAAGACATCGGTCATCATTTTCATGTCTTTGTCGTGGACGCGGGCTGCAAATGTGGCGCCAGCCCCAATGGCCAGAGACAGGGCCGAGAACGGATGGTCCAGGCTACCCTCCGGAGTAGACTTGGCTACGGTTCCTTCTTTGCTTGTAGGAGAGTACTGCCCCTTTGTAAGCCCGTAGATCTGGTTGTTAAACAGAAGTATATTGATATCCAGATTCCTTCGCAGGATGTGGATCAAGTGATTTCCGCCAATGGAGAGCGCATCCCCATCGCCGGTAATCATCCATACGCTCAATTCCGGTCGCATGAGCTTGAGTCCGCTGGCTACGGCCGGCGCCCTACCATGGATTGTATGAAAGCCATAGGTGTTCATATAGTAGGGAAAGCGCGACGAGCATCCAATTCCGGAAACAAATACAATGTCCTCTTTGGGCAGACCCAGTTCGGGCATGGTTTTCTGAATGGCGGATAGAATGGCGTAGTCGCCGCAGCCCGGGCACCAGCGCACTTCCTGATCGGATGCAAAGTCTTTCTTTGTTAAGGTTGTTGGATTGCTCATTGTAATTCCTTTAGAGGTACGCTCGACCCAGTGCCTCCTGCACTGTGTCTCCCGTGACCAGTGTTGCGGCGCTCCGCGCCTTGCGATCCTCCTGATCGCTACGCTTTCTTCGAAAGCGAGGTACGCTCGACCCGGTGCCTCCTGCACTTTGCCTCCCGTAGCTCTTGTTCCGCTTCTCCGAAGCGGCAAAACTTCCTGTTTTGGTCGCTTTCTGTGAAAGCGAGGTACGCTCGGCGTTTGCCATCCTGGCAAATCGCCTCCCGTGCCAATGTTGCGGGCCTTCGGCCCTTGCAGACTCGCCGCTCTCGAACATCCTGTTCTCCGCGGCATTAGGACATCCAGTCCGTCATCGAGTCTGCAGAGGTACGCTCCTCTTATGAAGCGCCTAGCCTAACTCCTTAATACTGCTCTCTATTTTGTCTTCCAGGTCTGCCACGCTGATGGGTCTTCCTCTAACCTTACTAAATGGCTCGATGTCCATCAAGTACTTTGATCTCAGGATCATGGCCAGCTGTCCGGTGTTGATTTCGGGCAGAATTACTTTCTTGAACTTTCGCAATACCTGTTCCAGGTTTTTTGGAACCGGATTTACGTACCGGAGATGGGCATGCGAAACCGAATAGCCCTTGTCGCGCATGTGCTCCACGGCAGTACGAATGGATCCGTAGGTGGATCCCCATCCCAGCACCAACAGGTCGCCGGATTCGTCGCCGAACACTTCCTGGTCCGGTATGCTGTTTGCGATTCCATCAATTCTTTTCTGACGAATCTCTACCATGCGATGATGGTTGTCCGGGTCATAGCTGATGTTGCCGGTAATGCTATCCTTTTCAATTCCTCCGATTCTATGTTCGAAGCCCGGTCGGCCTGGAATGGGCCAGTAACGGGACAACGTCTCGGGATCCCGATCGTAGGCATGAAATGTTGCCGGATCGGCATTCTCCGGTACAAAATGCTTCTTGATCGTTGGCAGATCGTCTACGTGGGGCAGCTTCCAGGGCTCGGAGCCGTTGGCCAGATACCCATCACTGAGAATAAAAACCGGGGTCATGTATAGCAGGGCCAATCGCACAGCTTCAATAGCAACATAAAAGCAATCCGACGGTCTGCTGGGAGCAAGAATGGCCACCGGGCTCTCTCCGTTTCTTCCAAACATCACCTGCAGCAGGTCTGCCTGTTCGGTCTTTGTAGGCATACCCGTAGAAGGGCCGGCTCTTTGCACGTCGATGACCACCAGGGGAAGCTCGGTCATCACTGCCAGGTTAATGGCCTCGGACTTGAGCGCGATTCCAGGCCCCGAGGATGCGGTAACGCCGATTGTCCCACCGTAGGAAGCCCCAATCGCTGCGCAAACCGCCGCAATTTCGTCTTCTGCCTGAAAGGTCTTCACTCCGAAGTTTTTGTATCGCGACAATTCGTGTAGAATGTCGGAAGCCGGGGTGATGGGATATCCGGCATAGAGCATCGGAAGCTCGGCCAGGTGAGCGGCTGCGGCCAGGCCGATAGCCATGGAAGTGTTACCGGTGATGTTTCTGTACATCCCGGGCTCGAATTCGGCGCGGGTGATTTCGTAGCGATTATGAAACAGTTCGCAGGTCTCGGCGAAATTGAACCCGGCTTTCAGAACTCGTTCATTCGCTTCCTTGATCTTTGGATGGTTGCGGAATTTGGATGCAATCCAGTCCATGGTGGGCTGCATGTCCCGCTGAAACAGCCAGAAGGTGATTCCCAGAGCAAAGAAGTTCTTGGAGCGATCCACTTCCTTGGCCGTTAGTTTTAGATCTTCCAGAGCTGTCTTGTTCAGTTCGCTGATGGGGGCTTCTACAACGTTGTAATCGCTCTTGAGCTGCGGATCTTCCAGGGGGTTCGATTCATACTGAACCTTGGCCAGGGATCGTTCATCGAAGGCGTTGGTGTTTACGATCAGGGTTCCGCCATGTCGCAAATCCTTCAGGTTGGCCTTCAAAGCGGCCGGGTTCATGGCGACCAGTACGTCTACCCGATCCCCGGGTGTGTGCACGTGATCACTACCAAAATGGATTTGAAAACCGGATACTCCCGGAATGGTGCCCTGCGGAGCGCGAATCTCGGCCGGAAAGTCCGGAAAGGTCATTAGATCGTTTCCGGCGATCCCGGTGGCTTTGGTGAATTGCATTCCGGCTAGCTGCATACCGTCGCCCGAATCTCCGGCAAATCGAACTATGGCCGTGGTGACCCGGTTGGTCTTGGTTTCCGACTGTAAGGTGGACATGGAATTTCCTGAATCTGTGAGTGTAGAGTTTTGTAAGTGCGACAGGCCCCTCATTCCAGGTGTAAATGCATCCCGATAGGAATAGTGGGAAAAGTTCTGCCTTATAGAAAAGGAAAACCGTTCCCCGGTGCCTGTGGCCACGATTTTTTGGTCGTTCTGGACTGCGAATGAAAATTTTGAATGAGCTGGCGCCGGGCCAGAAATTGGAAGAAGTGCGCTTTCTGAGGCGTTATAAACGGTTCCTGGTGGATGTGGAAAGACAAAGCGGGGAAGTGATTACGGTCCACAACCCCAACACAGGCTCCATGAAAAGCTGTCTTTCCGAGGGCTGCCGGGCGGTTATCTCATGGAAAACGCCGGCACAGTTGCAGAAATCCAAAGCAAAGCTGCCGGCCACCCTGGAATTGCTACATTCGGGCAGAGGCTGGATTGGAGTGAACACCATGCGTACCAACGGAATCGTACGGGCCGCTCTGGAAAAAGGGGCCCTGGTCTTGCCGCGGAGAAAGACTTTCCGTGATGCCGTGGAATTAATCTCTGATTCCGCCCGGGCACGCCTGCCGAAGTCGCCAACCCATCGCGTGGTGTCGGAGCCCTCGCTCCGCGGGCAAAGTTTTCGACCCGATTTCTACTGGGAGGGCTGGTTGCTCGAAGTGAAAAACGTCACTCAAATCTCGGGAGGCTACATTCAGTTTCCGGATGCCGTGTCAGTGCGGGGGGCCGCTCATATGCGCCACCTGGGTGAACTAAGCGGCCAGGGGTATGGCTGCGCCGTTATCTTTGTTTTGTCGAGGCCGGAAGGGAATTCCTTTCGAGCGGCTGACGAAATCGATCCCGAATTCAGCGCGGCCCTCCGCGGTGCAAGAGACCGGGGACTGGTCGCCATGCCGGTTCGGATGAGCTACGGCCTGAAGGGAGTAAGCTTTCGAGGCTCAGTGGCGCTGGAGTCCTGAGTGGACTGGGCTCGCCATCGTATTCTTGAAGGCTCAGCATTTTCGTTTTTGGCAAAGAAGGGAGGTTCCGGGAAACGGCCGCACGGGCCAAAAAAGACTTCGACTTTATGATAATTATTTTTGTTGAGCGTCTGATGGCAGTGGCTGATTCTCTCCCGGACGATTGGTGTCCTGAGTCGACAAATTGCAGGGTTTTGATAAGCCGGGTTCGGAGCACTCTGTTGGCCGCGTAGCATCTACAGGTTAGAACATCGATTCTGGCGACTCAATGTTGCAGGTGAATGGTAACGAAGGAATAGAGATCTATGTTTAGGTTAATCACTGTTTTTATATTCATAGCATCCGTTGGGTCATTTGCCAGCTGTACCACCAGGTCGGTGGTGCATCGAGGGGACGCGCCCGTGGCGATCAGCTCTTCGGAAACCAGCTGTCAGGTGGTGGCCGAATCCACACAATGGCAGGCTCTATGGGACATGTACCGTATCTACGATGCCGACTTCAGCGCCCATTCGTTTCAAGCTAACAAAACCTATAATTACCAGATGGAAGATCGCTGGATGGACTGGCTGATCAACGGAACCGTGGGATTCCTGACTACTGTGACCCGGCACACAGTGCTCCTTCAGGAATGCCAGCAGGAAGTGGTGATTCGCACTCCGGAACAGATCCAGAAACAGGTGGATGATACCATTGCCAGGCATTTGCAAGACATCGGCACCACCCGCAGGAACAAACAGCAACCGATATTCATTCTAAAGGACGGCAACTCCCATCAGGGTAGAGTTACCGAGGTACGCGAAGACTCTATTGAAATAGAAGTTGAAGTCAGGCCCGAAGGTTCGGAATCGGAAGACGGCGATTCGGCGGGTACGGTGGACCGAATTCGACTAAAGAGCGGCGATATAATCGACGGCCGGGTAGTAGACCAGGACCGAACCTCCATGACCATTTTGCTCAAGGATCCAGAGGGAGCCCCGCGCAAGACCATCTCCAAGTCCGACATTGCCCAGGTGCAGTTCGGAGTGCCGGCCGACGAGGCAGCGAAAAGAGAAACCAAACGCATTAGCATCCACCGGGATTCCATCGAACGTATCGCGATTCCGGACGCCTAGTGGCTTGAGTTTGCCATGGAAAGGCTTGATCCCTGAATCAGTGATTACAGCCTGGCTGGCAGCAGGCAACCGGGCTCCAATCGTTTTGTTCGATCTACTGCATCAATTCCAGGATCTTTCGTCGATACAATCCCGCGCCCAGAATAAAGGCGCCTACGTGGCCGGTGCGAATCCATTCAAGACTGGCTCCGGGTAGCGATCTATGTACGATCTCTACCGAATACTCCGGGATATAAGCATCCTTCCGGGCTCCAATAATGGCGGCGCGAAAGGACTTTCGCCTGGCTTTATGTAGATGCATATCGGAAATGCTATACAGCCTTCGCATTACCATTAGCGGGTGCTCTTCGGGTAGGGGGTTGGTCTTTCGCAGCGTTTCCCAGTCGCAGGCAGTCATCAGAGCCCCTTCGGTGTACACCGGCGCGGCGCTATGGGAAGGAACCAGGCTGCAAACCTTTACCGGGAAGTTAATCTCTCTTCCGGCAGCGGCCGCTACATAGCCGCCCATACTGATTCCGGTAAACATGATGTCCGAATACCCGCGATTACGAAAGTACCTGGCCAGGGCAATGCCTTCGTCCTGCGCGGCACGAGACATCTGCAATAGACTCAAGACCGTGGGCATTACTGCCCGGGCCTGCTCCGGATTTCGCCGGCTTCCGTAGTAGGGATTTTCCAGGATTAGCTGCGAAATGCCATGCTTGAGGAGCGGAGCGGCGATGCGCCTTCGTCGACTGTAACCTTCGTCGCCGGTTGCGGCAAAATGAATGGCCAGTTTGTGCGTTTTTGTGGGCGGTTCCAGAAGCAGAAACCGGGCGGTGCGAGCGAATTCAGGAAGGGTTTCTTTTCTCTTCCAGCTGAACTGATAGGGGCTCATGAAATGGCCCTGCGTCTGGCGATACTTTCCCTCGCTGTGTTCGGGCGCTTTGTCCTGCCGACCAGAGTCCAGTTCCACCTTGATGGCCGACACTTTACGATTCGCCGCCACCGACGGACCTCGTTTCAATAAATACCGCATTAGTTCAGGATCGCCCCAGCCTTCGGGAAAGAAGGGATCCCGGTTCGCGTACTGACAGTAGGTCCAATCCAAGACACTTTTCACGGTATCATCCAGTCAAACCCGGGGCAGGACACAACGAAAAATGATTGCACCGATTGGGTCCGAAAACGTCTATCCTGCATGATGGATCGAAACAAGCAACACCCTCCGGTGATAACAGATTCCCATTCAGATCAAATGTTGCGTTCCCCCCATGGTATCCAGGGTCGGCGCCACCGGGTCGGGCAGCAACGGGGAAAACTTCTGCTAATGCTATTCTTCCTTTCGGCGCCATTTGGCGGCGCTCTGCAGGCGCAGGTCTACGATGGGCGGGCCTGCGAAGAGGGCAACTCGACCATCAAGACTCTCATAAAAACGGGAAAAGTGGAAGGCATGACTCTCCACATGGGAATCACTGGCGATGCGGATCGTTGGGCCACATCGTTTCTAAAGGCTGAAGGGAAGCCCCCGGAAAGTATGCCGGATTACGACTATGAATTGGATCGAGACATGGATATCCATGACTGGACCTGCATGTTTGCGGCCTTTCGCGCATTTGACCAAAATCAGGAGACCGCCTGGTCTGAAGGAGTAAAAGGTCCGGGAGTCGGCGAGGTTCTAGTAGTACCGCTAAAAAGCAGTAAGGAGCCCATTCGTATTCGACCGGGCTTTGCATTGAGCGATGCGCTTTTCAAGGCAAACAATCGTCCCAGACGGATCAAGGTCTATGCGCTGAATTCCACGGGTCGGGACACCACACAGGTAGGACTATTATTCTGGGATTGGACTGTACTGACCAGCAAGGAATTTGAACTAAAGGATTCCAACGCCTGGCAGACCATTCAGTTGCCCGCCCATAGCCCGGCAAAAGAAAGCGTTAACTTCATAGCTATCGAAATTCTTTCGGTGTACAAAGGGAGCAAGTACGACGACACCCTGATTTCGGAAGTAATGAACTGAGGGCTCAGGTATTGCCCCGGTTTTGTGCCATCTTCCGGTCAGCTAGCTTACGAAGTTGAGTTGCCCGCAGGGCCCGTGGCATCGCTCAGCTTTTCTCCCAGCAGGGCTACATTTTCGTTTTCAGGCTCCAGCACACGGGCCTCATTGAGTATTTTTTTTGCCCTGTCCAGATTACCGGTGAGGCGATGGCAATCGGATAGATTGATCAGGTTCTTCACCATGCTTCTATTTCGTAGGCGAACCTGTTCGCCCGCCTCCGCGGCCCGAAGGTAGTCGCCGGTGAGCTTGAGTTGATAGGACAGTCGGAAAAGGCTATCCGTGTCTTCTGGAAAACGGTCCAGAAGCAGTTGATAGGCTTTGACTGCCAAAGTATGGTCTTTCAGGCGGACAGCCGTGTGCGCCAGGTCCCGGAGTACGTCTGCCTGCGATGGAAACCGCTGCAGACCAGCCACGTGATTCAGAAGATCCACGATTTTGCGAATAAGGATATTCCTTTCGTCTTCGCCGGTGTTCGTAACAGAGGTTTTTATTTCACTCCATTTCTGATTCAGGTTCGGGTCCGGATCCTCCTGGATTGGCGCATCTTCTTTGTAAGCAATGCGTATTAGAGTGAAGTCGTCTGTGAGAGCTCCGGTGGATAGAATGGTTTCTTCAATTCTATCCAGATGGCCTTCCCCTTCTTCCACCCTTCGCAGGAACTCATTCTCGTCTTCGTTAATGATGCGATTCCCGGCCAGGTCCACGCCCAGCTGAATATCGTCCCTTCCGTCTGAGCCTACGATGATCACATCATGGGGCTGCATGGCAAATGTCTGTACCGAAAGTTTCCCGGTCAGGGCCTCAATGCCGATTTTTCGCAATTGCAGTCCATCTTCCAGAAACGTCGCTTGTTGATTTCGGTAGAGCACGGTCCAGGGGTGTTCGGCGTTAATGAAATAAAGCATTCCCGTATGCTCATCCACCAGGCCGAGGACCGCGGAAATCATCATGGTACCATCGAAGGATACGAACACATTTTGCAATTCTTCGAAACAGATCCGCAGCCATTTTTCCGGGCTCAGTCGTTGAATTTCAGACGACTGCTGCGTTCTGGAGATGACCGCCTTAAACACTACGCCCAGTACCAGGGCTCCGCCGGCTCCCTGAATGGATTTTCCCATGGCATCGCCGTTTACAAAGGCTGCGTATTTCTTGCCCTGCAATTCTATCGAGTGGGATGCGATCAGATCCCCGCCAATATCTGCTTCCCAACGACGAAACTGGAATTGCTTCTTCTGACGCATGAGAATATCAATGTCCACATTGCCGGGCTCTACGAAGTTGCCGCCCAGTGGCTTGATCAAAAGCGAAGTAAGATAGTAATCCCCGTCCTGTTGCACTTTCAGTGCCCGGATTTCTTGCAGGGATTGTTGCAGTTCCTCGGTCCGCTTCTCTACTTTTTTTTCCAGGTTCTGATTTAATTCTTCTACTTGATTGTGCACTCGAACAAAGCGGTTGGCCAGAGTTCCCGCAATTCCCAGGATGAATACTACGAAGGCGTACCTTGTTACATGGGGAGTGTTCAGCACTCCAAAGGTTGCCAGAATATCGTGCGTAGCCCCCAGAAAAAACAGTATGAACCCGGCCAGCAGGTAGTAGGCATCCTTATTCTTCATTAGTGCTGCGCGAATGATGTAATACAGCAGGAAAAAGAGCATGAACACGGAAGTAAGATTGTTGATGTTCAGAAGCAGGTTCTTGGTGGGGTAGGGCGAAACCAGAATTCCCAGAGCCAGAATCCCCGCGAAAGCGCTATAGCCCAGGCCCACCCGGGAATACTTACCGTAGAGGAAATGGAAAAAGAATAGAACCAGCAAAGGGCCGAGCATACAAAGTATGGAATACTCCAGGGAGGTCCGAACCAGAATGTGGTTGGAGAAAACCAGGTCCCGGGAGCCGGTCCGCATGAACCAGTAAACCGTAAGTCCTACGCAGAAAAGGCCAAAGAAGAGATTGTGGATCTCGTTTCGGCGTCGTGCATAAAGCAGTAAATGGTACAGCCCGACCGCGCCGTACAGGCTTAACAGGGAGAATGACAGTATCTCTTGCAGGTAGTACCAGGTTATGACCTCCGCAGCCCGGCCCATCTGTAAGCGGGAGTCTCGCAAAGCCAGACTATAATCGGCTCCTCGATAAAGAGCGATGGTAATGTGTACTGTGTCCGATCCGGCCACCAGGGCTTCCGGAAAAGTCTCCAGATAGGTCATGTAACTTCCATTCGCGTAGGGATCGGCGGAACCCAGACCTCCGATCAACTTACCGTTTACATAGATTCTGGAAACATCCGAAATGAAACCGGTAAATATGGCCAGGTCTTCGGTCCCCTGGTCGCCGACAACCTCCAGCCCCGCCGAATCCGGCTGGATGGCGCTGGCGGGAAAGGAATAGTGAAGCGTGATCCAGCCTTTGTAGTCGGATTGATTCCAATAACTGAAGTCGATGGGGTATTGAGTCTCTTGCCACACATTCTGGACGGGACCGAACGGCCGATCCAGGAAATAGTGCGGTATTCTATTTCCTTCCGGGCCCACGCGATGCGGCGCGTTTTCTATGCCGGTGTAGGATGGATCAAACCCTTCTCGAATATACCAGGTTCCATCCAGATATACGGATTCTGCATTCAGAGAGGACACCGAAGCAACGGTCAGTAGCAATAAAGCCAGTTTTTGTATATTCATTTCGCACTAGAATCTTCCTGGAAACACACTGAATGCTACCGCCGTTCCGTGAAGTAAATTTTACAAATGAGGGAAATACCGTATGGCATCCCCGCCGCTCCGGGAAACCCGTGGAATCAGCCATGGAAAGAAGGACCACTACCGAGGATCTTAATGGTCCTGTTGCCGATCTTTC
>PCBI01000003.1 GCA_002730875.1 Spirochaetaceae bacterium
ATGCTTCAAATGATGTAACAGCCGCCACTAATGATAAGCCCTACACTCTGCCCAGCGGTGTCAAGACGGTGCGTATTGAACTAACAGGCTCCGTCACCACCTATTCCGCAGAAGCAACGTTCAACTAAGAATCGACCTTGAAGGGCCCATACCGGGCCCTTTGTTCTCTGTTACACCCGGCTCAGAGACCGATTCCCGCCTTGATAGAATAGATCCGTTCATGCGCCATAACAAACGATGCCGACAGGCGTTCTCTCCTACAAAAAAACTGGTAAGATTTGCCCTGCTTTCCGAGGTATGAAATCAGGTGAGGAGAAAGCTGAATAGGTCAGCGGGGCCCCTTAATCGATCTGAACTGCTCCAATGAAGACGGGACTCAATAGAATCCTAGACACCCCGAATTCACATAAACACGCCCGCTCCCTCATAACCCGAACTCCGCCCCGAGTTCGCATAAAAACGCTCTCGCAGTCTTAACCCGAACTTCGCCCACTCCCGGTTCGCATAACAACGCCCGCTCCGTCTTAGCCCGAACTTCGCGCCAGATTCGCATAGCAAGGTTCGGCCCGTCTTACCCCGAACTTCGCCAAAAACACTTTCCCCCTGCCGGGACTCGGACAACAGACCGACTTTCCTCCCAATCATGTCCTTCTTTCTCTTCTTGCTTGTCGGCGTCCTTTTATTCTTCAACCGCCACCTGTATCTCCAAAACCTCTTTCTTCAGGCCCAGCTATCGGTATATCGTAAGCGGTACAGGAAGAAGCGCCGGTCGCCTCCCATACCCGAGTGGTTCCGCAGAATCGCGGTCTGGATGGCTCCTATCTCAAACTGCTGGAAGGAAGTCTGCATGATAGTCCAACCTGCCACCATCTTGGACTGGCGCCCGAGGAGATACAAAGACTTCTGGACTCTCAAAGTGGCAGCCGGAACCAGAAAAACGGGCCGGCCTCCTATAGACGAAGATACCATTTCTCTCATTCAGCGCATCAACCGGGAAAATCCGCTCTGGACTGCCCGCAGAATCCAGGGCGAACTCTACCGCAGTGCGGGAATGCGGCTCCATCTGGATACCATACGAAATACATGGTTCGCAAACGACCAGATCCATTACGCGCCCTGACACGGAAGAAGTTCCTGAACCTCCACCTGCCCCAAATCGCGGCGATGGACTTTTTCGTCATTCCCAGAGTTGGGCGGGACCCGCTGATCGGATTCTTCGTCATAGCTCATGAACGAAGAAAGCTTCTCCACATTAATGTCACCTCATCGCCCACCGGAGACTGGCTGAAAGATCAACTGATGCTGGCTCTCGGGACTTCGGCAAATCTTAAATATCTACTATCCGACAACGATCAGCTCTACCGGCCGGTTCGGCAATTCATTGGCCGGATTCTGGACCTGAATAGCGTAACAACCCAACTGGCCAGTCCTTGGCAAAACGGCGTGGCTGAAAGATTCGTTCGGACTCTCCGAGGAGATCTCTTGAACTGCATCATCCCCTATAGCGAATCCCTCGTTCGCGCCCGACTCCAAGAATACCTCCGGTACTACAACCAGGACCGGACTCACTCTTCCATAGATTTAGACTCGCCGGATGGCCGCGAACCGCCGAAATCCGCTGATCTTCGGGAAATCCGATCCGCATCCAGGGTGGGCGGACTGCACCGAAGATACTTTCTGGAGGATATAGCATGAGCCGATGACTTTTTCGGGGGTACAGCCCAGCCTGGAACATCTGTCGGCGGAAAAAGCTTCATTTGGACGGATGAGTCCTTGGTTTCAATGGCCCATGGGAACTAAAGATCCGCGACAAAAATTTCGCCAGTATTGGAAAGCACCGCTACTTTATTCCTTGATAGGTCCATGCAGAAGACATTATCCCATGGCGTCTTGATAGTCCGAATCACCTTTCCATTTCGACTGTAATGTCGAATGTGGCCATCTTTGCCGTCCATGGAACGTAGAGCATAAAGACCAGATTCATGAGCTAAAAACTGTGCAACGGGAAGGTCCATTGTGAACTCTCTTTCTGATTTAGCCTCCTTCCAGTTCCAACGGAACACATTGTTTCTAATATCAATCCCCCAAGTCTCATTCTGCGCGGCCGCGATCATGCTGACGACCGGATAATCAGAAACATCGGACCCTCCGCAAGCGCTCTGAACAAGGGCTACATCGTTAAGGTCCCAAATTTCAATGCAATCTAAGCGCCAAATCAAGAGCCCTCCGTGAGCTGTCGCATCAGGAAAGACTAATCGAACAGAACCTCCGCGCGGATCGTTAAGTGCCTCTCGCTCCTCTAATCGTGAACCCGTCGCCAGATCGAATCGAAGTATTCTCCCATTAGTTTGGTCAAAAAGAGCATGAGCCTTGGTTTGACCGAAAAGTAAGAACTTACGATTGTGAAAAACACCGGCGCTGACAATAATCTCTTTAGGATAATCAATCACCCGGATCTTCTCCAGCTTCTCCCCTTGAATTTCAAAAAGACAGGCTATTCTTTTATCGTTTAGGGCGAGGAAGTACTTGCTAGAAGCGTCCCATACTATCGCCTTTGGGATTTCACTACCGCAAGCGGCTGAGTCAAGCTTGTTACCATTAGAATCGAACATAGAAATCCAATTCTCAGCGAAAATACGATCCTTACCAATAAACGCCGCAATGAATTGCTCATTCGGAGAGATTTGTATAGCGGACCAGGAGCGGTATTCGAACGGAAAGCGCTCATCAGGTCCAGAGCTACCGTAGCAGCCTACTTGCAGGCTAGTTACCCAAAGCGTCGCCGCAAAAGTCCCGATGATTCTTGGTATTCGCACTTTAGTATTCCCCTTGGTTCATGTATCTTATCAATTGGATCTCCCGGAGGTAGGGATTGAACTCCTGCGCTTCCATTTGGGCCAGATGCACAACTGAATATGCGTAGTGTGCATTTTGGACCTCGTCGTTACCTTCATCCAGCCAGAAATCGGCCATATTGGCTGTGGGGGCCAGAAACGGTATCGGCACAATGGCGTCATAGTAATTGAATCTGACCTGCTGCATGAAATGATCGTGGACCGCGAGATCGTATTGCTTTGCTGCACCGTATTCTAGTGCATAAAGCCCCATTATATACTGCTTCTTTTCTTTTGAAGCGGGGTCATGGTCGGTCATTAGCCCATCACCGTATATACTTAGGACAACTTTGACGAACGCTTCTCTTTGTAGTGCCAAGTGGTCTTTGTCTAAGCCAGACCTCTGCCGCTGAGTAAGCGCTTCCAATTGCTTTAAGTAATCCTGGGTTTTTTGCATTTTTCTCTCCAGCTGTTTGTAAGCGGCCTCCTGAGCTTCAAGAACCCTTAATGCCTCACGGTCGCCCCGGCTGTCAGCTCTATTCTTCTGTCTTCGTACCTCATTTTGTTCTCGTTCGAGCAACGCGAAAGCCTCGTTCAGTCGCTCCTGTTCTTGCCTCGCCGCATGCCTGAAATAGCCCTCTTCAATATCTCCTTCTGCATCGTATTCGAATTCGATATAGTCAATTGCCGCAGCAATGGAAAGCACCGTGCCAACCCCTGGTAGGATCTTCGCAAATCCCTTCAAAGTTGGGGCTATTGCCTTAAGCAACTTCGCCAATTTCCCATTGCCCAGCAAACGTCGTACAGTTTCGTTTTCCTGCGCCCAAACTAGTAACCTTGAAACCAATTCGCCACTATTGGCGGCGTCGCCACCATCATCGTAGAACAATCCCCGAGCCCCTGCCCAGCTTCTTTCCCGCAAAGCTTTTTCCTGAGGTGTGGGTCTTCTCTGGTCATCGGGGAGATCTGGATGTTCGTCGGCACGAACGCTCTTTGCTTTGCGAATTCTCTCGCTCTCTTGGATCCTTTCAAGAAGGTTTCTCAGGGTTTCTTGACGTTCCTGCCAGGCGGTCTTCTTATCCGAGGAGCCGGGCCCTCCGGCTCTGATCCCACCCTGCGAAGGTAGGTACCGAGCAATCTTACCCAGACTATCAATCACGTCCTTGATTGCACGCGAGCCATCCCGTAGACGATCCATTACCCATTCCAGAATTCTGGAGCCTTGCGAATCATTCTTACGCAGGATCTCCGGAATGAGTCCCTTCAAATAATCCGAGAGCGGGACCTTCTCTCCCAGCCCGTTAAACAGATCCGGTATCCAATCTGGAATATCCANTCGCTCCGGCAGACGGACCAGATCCAGATCAAAGTCAAAGCTCGCATCGGCCCCATCGCNGCCCCTGGANAACTGCCAGCCCTGGAACATGCTCGCCGCCCNGCGATTCTGATCATTCTGATTCGCCTGGTTGGATTGGCTCTGCTCCGTGCTTGCACGAGTGTCCGGGCCATCGCTATCCGCAAAGGAATCCCAGAGGGCTTCTGCTGAGCTGAAAGCCATCATCCCGGCGCTCACGCCGAACTGCTGGACCAACCTGTTCTTCGAGCCGATTTGCTGGTTCGCCCAGCCGGCAGCCGCATTAACTATCGCATTGCGCGCCTCCCGACCATACTCTTGTCCCAGAACGGTACTGAAATCCGAACCATAATGCATTTGCTTTTCAGAAACCGTGAATTGAGAGGCTGCAGCTGCGGTATAAGAGTCCGGTAACCGGAACGCTTTAGCGACCCTCCATTGCCTCACGGAGCAATTTCCGCATCCCACCAGTGCGCGCAAAATCTATGGGCAAATGCCCCTCGGGCCCAGGCATCTTCGGGTCGGCTCCATGCTCCAATAGGATTCGCACGATCTCGAAGTTGTTTGCCTTGATAGCCTGTACCAGAGGAGTAATTCCATCGTCTGCCTGGACATTCGGATCAGCGTCACTGGACAGCAGCAATTTTACGCATCGCTGGTTGTTTCCACGGATAGCCGAATGAATGGCTCGGCGGTTATCCCAAATCCGCAAATTGGGATCAGCCCCTTTCGTTAGCAGATAAGCCGCAATAGCGATGTCCCCATCCAGTAAGGCGGCCGCAAGCGGAGATTCGCCGGTCCCTGGATCTACAAAATCAATCTCTGCGCCTGCTTCAACAAGAGCCCGGACCACCTCCAGACGGTCACCCTTTCCTTCAAAAGTATGGCGACTGATTATCGCATCATAAAGAGGTCTCGGAGCATCGCCTTCGCCATACGGCGGGTACCCAGAAGCATCTGGGTCCGCACCGGCTGCCAGAAGAACTTTCAGAGTTTCCGCATTGCCATTTGAGGTTGCGTAATGTATTGGCTGATAGCCTCCCCTTTCGATTTCAAAATCAACGGATGCTCCCGCATTCACAAACAACCTGACGATTTCAGAATGCCCCCTAGAAACAGCGCTGACCAATATCCTACGGCCGCGAATATACCAGATAGGATTCCAAGGATGGTGACCGGAATCCATCAAGCAATCAACTCCGAGGCGATCGTTCCGCTCAACAGCCAATTCCAGTCCCTTCCAGGAGTCATCTAACCCCCGATTCCTCAGGTAATCTTCGCATTTTCCCGAATCGGAGCAGCTTATGGTTCCCAAAATAAGCAGTAATAGAGTGCTTCCGGCAATCGGTGCTTTGTCTGACACCACCTTCTTCAGCGCTCGCAACAGTTCAGTCCGCCTAATCATGAATAACCTGGACCTCGTAATTCCCTTCCGTGGAACTGTATTGTGAACTCATTGCATTCTCTAAATAACGCCAGGTCAGAGCCGGTTGGCTGTCGCGAAGAACCATTCGAAAGGCCGGAGTCCTTCCATCCTTCAGCGATCTTTGCATTCTCTCATTCGAGTTATCTATCGTCTTAGAATACACCCCATTGTTATACGCGAAAGCAAGCATGTAAACATCCTGACTAATATCAACGCGGCCATTTGACGCTTCCAGATATTGCTCCGCCCCGATTGCCATTGTATCCGCAACCATAGGCAGGGCTCTTTCTTGGTAGGGTAGATATCGATAGGTGGACAAGTACCATCGAAGTCACAGTTGCCGGGAAACGACAGCCTCGCGACGCCGGCGCCCTGGGTGCAGCAGATTTTTAATCAGTCAATCCACGATCTGATGCTTCTTGAGTTCTTCTACGGAAAGGCCTGTAATCCGGGCAATCTGATCCAGGTTCAGGCCCTCGGCCTTCATCCGCCGTGCAGCCTCCAGCTTGCCTTCCAGCTTGCCTGCGGCCTTGCCCTCCTCTCTCAGCTTGTCTGCTGTCGTTGCCATAACACCCTCGCTTTCTTCGGTGGAGGTACGCTCGCAACGGCTCCCTCCTGGACCGCTGCTCCCGTGATCCGGATTCCGGCGCTTCGCGCCTGATAAACATCCTGTTTATGCAAAACACTCTGTGTTTTGCTCTCCGTCTTCGATCCAGTGCCGCACGGCCCCGGATTCCACATCCTGCACATTGAAAATATACTGAAGTACTCTCGCCACTACTTCAACCTTTTTTCCTGGATCCTCTATGTTACCCTGGCGCTCGAGATAAGGTATCAGATGCTCAAATACTCCCGGATCTCGGATGAAGGCCACAGAAGCCAGATATAGCTGGACTGGCTCAGAAACCGGCAAGGTCGCCGGGTCGATCTTCGGAACATTGAATAATTCTATGCCGAAATCTGGAATGTAGCGCCTGAGTAGATCCAGATCTTGTCGACCCAGGCCCGAGTTCCTTACCATTTGATCCAGAAGCCGATTCCCCAGATTCCATTCTTTCTCACCGTGGTAGAAAACCAGAGGAATAACGGGAGAGAACCAGCGAACTGTAGTCCACTGTCTTCGATAGATTCGAGCCAGATACTCAATCAATTGAACATAGATTCCAGGATCCAGGTAGGACTTATGCTCGAACAAACAGTAGATCTGCAAATCGCCTTTGTTTTCCTTTTCTGCGGAAGGTTTGCCAGCCGGCGGATTCAGGCTAATCGAAAACAGTAGATCGCCCTGACTCTGCTTCTGCTCTTCATCCACGAAGGATGCATCGATTACGTCAAGACTTGCCAGATCCAGCCGACTCACGATCTCCTGCGGCAACGCACTGCGAATTAGATCTATTGCATTCTCCTTTTCCTGGAAAACGCTCCGAACGAAGGCATCGTGCGGATTCTGAATGCCGCCCATTGGACTGAATTCTACAGAAAAAGCGGACGGTTGCAATCAAGCCGCATAGTCTCCATGGCACCCCGGGCCAAAAACCGCCTCGAATTTCGCATTTAATGCCTTTAGAAAGTTGTTCTCCCCGGCCTAAAAGGTCTCCACCCACAGCGGCCGCGGCCCATGTTCCCTCAATCACTCAACGACCGTCTTTACCCGAATTTAGCACCACCCGAGTTCGCATAATCACACCTTCGCAGATTTAACCCGAACCACGCAAGCCGACGTTCGCATAACACTCCCCGAGCTGTTTTAACCCAAACCTCACACCGTGCAGTGACCGAGTTCGCATAAACGCGCCCCCAGTGCCATAACCCGAACGTGGCCCCGACCCGCAATCGAGTTCGCATAACAGCCCCCGAGCTGCCTTAAACCGAACCTCGCCCAGAAGCAAGTTGCCTCAGTTCAGTTCTTTCTCTATCGCATTCAGAATCGTTTCCGACGCCTCGGGTTTCGCAAGTCCGGCGCTGGATCGAGCCATGGATTTGAGGTCCGTAGCCTTCATCTCTAGCAGGGATTGCCGAAGTTGTTCGCAGTCGGAGTCTCTGGTATCGATCACCTTTGCCGCGCCGGCAAGCTTTGCGTAAAAAGCATTCTCCCGTTGGTGCGAATCCGTCGCATAGGGATATGGTATCAGAACCATGGGCAGTCCAAACAGAAAGGCTTCCGTAAGAACGCCGGCCCCACTGCGACATATGATCAGATCTGCTTCCCTGTAAAAGCGATGTATATCTGGATCAAAGCCAATTACTCTCACATTCTTCGCATCGCGAAAAAGCTCTTTCATTTCGGTTTCGTTTTTTAGGCCTGCCTGGAGCACCCAGCTAAACTTACCAAAAGTGACCGGATCGCGATTATATAGATCCAGAACCATCTTGTTAATCTGAACGGCTCCCTGACTACCGCCGGCAACCAGAATCTTCTTTCCCATCCCTGCAGGAAACGATGTCGTAGACTCCTTCCCGGTTTGGGATTTCGCAGCGACTAATTTTTGATTAGATTTTTTCGCAGCCTTCTTCGCGGACGATCCGGTCTTAGAAGAACGGCCCTTTTCATCCGTGGCGCTCAATTGCTGGTTCAAAAAGGAAGCGCGCAGCGGATTGCCTACGACCTTCCATTCCGGGGAATGATTTCTGCCTGTGAGAGGAAAGTTCAGAAATACGTTTCTCGCAAACCGAGCAAAAAATCGGTTCGCGCGACCCATAACAGCGTTCTGTTCGCATAAATATATCGGCTTTCGCAGAAGGAGGCCCAGCAATCCTGCAGGTAGACAAGGGAATCCGCCCATTAATACGAGGGCTCGACTCTTCCGCACAACGGGCCAGGCTCGAAACATAGCCCGGATCAATAGAAACGGAAAAAGCAGCGCTCGTTTCCCGCCCAGGGTAGGCGCTCCATAAAAATGCACCGGATAGTCGGCATTCTTCAGATCGGGATAGTTTTCGTTTTTATACAAACTTAGAAATTCCACCGGAACGCTGGATCTATTCAGATGGGAGGCAAGGGCTGTCCCGGGCGAAAGATGACCACCGGTACCGCCGGCAACGATTAGAATGGGCTTCATCGAGTAGCAGATTCAACCACCCCTTTCAGCGGGCAAGGTCTTATCAAATCGTGGGATCTTCACCCGCTATGGTGGACAGGTATCCGCCGACTGGCTGGCGAGACAGACGGTTTGCCACTGGCCGAACGCATGGCGGATTCTCATTAGCGCACTGCGTCGCGGCACTCAGTCCAGAGATAGCGCCCGGACGGACGGATCACGGTCAGAAATCTTCCTGGATGATCCACTATAGTTTGAAGCCGCCTTTGATGCCGGCCTCGGAAAGGCGCTGCTTCCGGAACGGAAAGCTGATGGCTTACCGGCAGCCGCAGCAGAAGAGGCATTGGATGTAGCCGACGGAGCGGTCTGGGAGCCCGGCGCCAATGAGCTCGAAGGGTTTGCCGCAGGCGCTGCTGTGCTGGCCGTCTCCGCCATGGCCGGATTGGCGACCGGAACGGATGCGGGTTTGACCCTGGGAGTCCGCCGGGGCGCTTGCGAAGCGGGCAACGCAGTGGCCTGCCATAGTAGACCACAAAGCGCATAGGATACGATGAGCGAAGAACCGCCGTAGCTTACAAACGGTAAACTTATTCCAGTGGTGGGTATGATTCCGGTCACTACAAACAGGTTTACGATTACCTGCAGAAACAGAATGGTCACGGCGCCGCAACCCAGAAGAAAGAGATACTCATCTTTCTGTCGTCGCAACAGTATTATGGAGCGCCAGAGCAATGCTCCGTACAGACAAAGAAGTACGGCCACGCCGGCGAATCCGTAATCTTCGGAAAACAAAGCCAGCACAAAGTCTGTATGACCAAAGGTAAGATAACGATGCCCGAAGCCGGAAGCCAGTTCCTGGCCAATCCAGCCTCCTTCGCCGAATGCCCGGAAGGCGGTTACCAACTGATATCCGCCGGCATAACGGTAAGCATAGGGATCCAGCCAGACCTGGAAGCGCTCAAACCGGTATTCCCATAGAACCAGAAGCATGGCCAGAAGGGGCAGAAGCGAAAGCCCCAGAAGCACCAGTCGCAGGACTGGAAATCCGGCCACAAAAATCAGAACCGAAATCACAGAAATCAAAGTCAGGGTAGTTCCGTATTGAGGCTCCAGAAGAATCGCGGCCAGCACGGAACCTACCAGGATCATGGACCGAAGCAATTCCTTCAGGCTGAACTGTTCGAACTGCCCTTTTCGATCCAGAAGCATGGAAGCCAGGTACAGCACCAGAGCGACTTTTGCGAACTCCGAAGGCTGAAAGGAAAAGAAACCCAGATCAATCCAGCGATGAAAACTATCCCTGGAAGAAGCTACCGAACGACCTACCCCCGGAACAAATACAAGAAGCAATAAAAGAAGCGAAAACAGCATCGACGGCAAAGCCAGCTTTCGCAGCATCTTTGGAGAAAAGGAAGCAATAACAAAAAGGCCGATTACCCCGGCCACCGAAAAGACAGCCTGACGTTTCGCGTAGAAATAGGGATCGTCCAGATCCAGGTTCGCCTGCAGTGCAGAAGCGGAAAGCAAAATCATTAGACCTGTGCCGCCCAGAATGAGCGTGAACAGAAATATCCAGAGATCCGGCTTTCTGGCTTCGCCGGACATAACTTGGCCGCCGGAAGGACCCGCAGCCGTTCCAGCCATTGGGGAACCCACGGCTGTCATGGATTCCACTCCATAGCCAGTTTCTTGAAATGATCGCCCCTTTCGGCGTAGTTCTTGTATTGATCCTGCGAAGGGCAGCCCGGGCTCAGAAGCACCACCGGAAACTCCTCTTCCGAGCCGGCGCCCAGAGCCGGACTTTGCCTGGCGGCAGCAGCGCTGGCCGCATTGAAGGCGGCTTCCAGACCCGCAAAGCATTCGCGGGCGCCGGTTTGCTGCTGGATGCTCGGGCCGGCCTGACCAAACGGATACACACGGTGTCCGCCGTCTCCATGGAGGCTCTGAAAATCGCCTTTCTTATCCAGTCCGCCCAGAAGCAAATGGATGGGGCGACCGGAAAAAGACTCCAGCGCCATGCGAGCGGATTGCACCGTGGTAGCTTTGCTATCGTTTACGAATAAAACCCCGGCCTTTTCGGTTACGATCTCCATGCGATGGGGTAGCCCCGTGAAAGTAGAAATCGCTTTTTTCAAATCGGCGGCATAATCGTCCCATTTAATTCCGGTGCGAATGAAATAATCCTGAATCATTCGGAGCGAAAAAAGCAGGTTCCATCGATTGTGCTGACCCGGAACTTTCAACTCATCCAGATACGGAACATAGCCTTCGCCGAAACTACTCACATCCAGCCGCTCCAGTCGCCCGTTGAGTTGCTCCAGTTCGGTCAGGTAGGGAAAATCGTCGGCAATAATTAGCAGGTCTGCGGTGCCCTGCATCTTTCCGATGTTGGACTTGGCGATGGCGTAGTCGTCCAGGGAATCGTAGCGATCCATATGCGCCGCCGCCAGATTCAGTATGCAGGCCGTATCGGGATGGAAGTGTTCCACCGATTCCAGCTGAAAACTGGAACATTCCACTACCAGTAGATCCGGTACCCCGTCCAGAACCACTTGCGAAAGAGGTAGCCCGATGTTTCCGCAGGCAATGACCGAAGGCGCAAAAGGCAGGTTGCGCAAGATATGTTCGGTCATACTTACCGTGGTAGATTTTCCGTCCGTTCCGGTAACGGCGAATACATAGGGCTTCTTGCCCTGCTCTTCCATAACGTGAAAGGCAAGATCCAGTTCGCCATATACGGGGATGCCTTTACTTCGCGCAGCTTCGAAGATGGGAAGGGAAAGCGGAACGCCCGGGGCGGTAACTACATAGTCGGGTTTGAATTTGTCCAATACGGCTGGATCCTGCGAAGGGCGCAGATCCATCTCCACAGGCACCGCCGGCTGTCCTTCTTCGCTAAGATCGGCAATACCTACGTGAGCTCCCAGTTCAAAGAGCAACTCCTGCAAGCTCTTACCGGAGCGTCCCATGGCGCCCAGAACCAGGACCCTTTTTCTTTCCAGAAAAGAAGCCATACTCATTGAATGCGAAGCGTAGATAACGAAACCAGGCTAAGGATCAGACCAATGAGCCAGAAACGGACTACAATCCTGGTTTCCGGCCAGCCGGTTTCTTCGAAGTGATGGTGTAGCGGAGCCATTTTGAAGATCCGTTTCTTGCGCAGTTTGTAGCTGCCCACCTGCAGGATTACGGACAGGGCCTCCATTACGAAGATTCCGCCTGCGATGAATAGAAGGATCTCTTTCTTTAAGACGATGGCTGTCATTCCCAGAGCGCCGCCCAGGGAAAGGGAACCTGTATCGCCCATGAAGATTCGCGCCGGCGCGGCGTTGAACCATAGAAAGCCGATTCCGGCGCCGGCAAGGGCAGCCAGAAAAACGCTAATTTCTACCGCTCCGGTAACTGTAGGAATGTTCAGGTAGTCCGCCATCCGTGGAGAACCGGTAAGATAGGCCAGTACGCCAAAGGTTACCGTCACAATCGATACGTTTCCTATGGCAAGTCCGTCCAGGCCGTCGGTGAGGTTTACCCCGTGAACGGTGCCCAGAATAACGCATAGCCAGAAAACCACTCCCAGGATCAAGGGCATGGTCCATACCGGTCCCTTGATGAACGGAACAAATAGATCCGTGGTGCCGTAGTTGATACCGTCCGCCCGGGCCACTTCGGCAGGCGTGAAGCGAATGTACATGAACAGGAAGAAGGCTGCCACCAGTATGGAAAGAGCCATCTTGGTCTTTGCGCTCATTCCTCCCTTCTTTTTTAGAACAACCTTGGAATAGTCATCCCAGAAGCCAATGCCGCCCAGAAGCAGCGTACAATAAAGGATCAGATTAAAGTGCAGGTTGGAGAAGTTACCAAACAAAATGCAGGAGGCGCTCAGACTCAGAAGAATCAGGATACCGCCCATGGTGGGGGTGCCGGCTTTGGATGCATGGGACGATGGTCCATCGTCGCGGATGGTCTCGCGAAACTTCAGGCCGGTAAGCCAGCGAATAATCCTGTCGCCGACCACAAAAGACAGTGTCATGGAAAACAGCCCGGCCAGCAGGGCTCGAAAGCTTACGAATCCGAACAACCGAAAAAAGCCCGGCATATCATAGTTGCTGTACAGATACTCAAACATAACCGATTCGCTTCAAAGCATCGCAGGCCCTTTCCATGCGGGCGCTTCTGGAGCCCTTGGCCAGAATTCCATCAAAGGACAGATAATACTGCGGATACCTTTCTATATGATCGGCAAGGTCTTCACTGTTCGGAAAGAAAAACCTGGCCAAGCCGTCTGCGGTGGCATCCGAAGAGAACGCCCCGGAATCCAGACCAAAGCCTTCCAGATAATGACCACCCGCCGGCCCGGTTGCCTGGATTTCGTAACTGGATTGTTTGAGGGCCCGGCCCACTTCCTGATGCGCTGAATCGCTGTTTTGTCCGAGCTCCGCCATGGAACCGGCAAGACAGAGTAATTTGCCTTCCGGGAGCATTTTTCGCAATGAATCGATGGCGGCCAGAAAGGAATCGGGATTGGCATTGTAGGTATCGTCCACAAGAACCCGCTCATCTTTCTTGATGATGTGGAATCGCCCTCCGGACACGGGAGCGGCAAACCGGGCCGCCTCCAGAACATCCTCAGTAGAAAACCCGGCCTTTAGTAGTGTAGCGATGCAGCCCAGGAGATTCTCCGCCTGCACCCGGGAAAAATAATGACCGTTTTCGATTCGATGGAACTTTCCTTCGATCTCTATCTCAAAGCCAATTCCCGCCGGTCCGAATTCCAGATTCTTTGCTTTGAAAAACGTCCACAGATTGTTCTGAATGATTCGCGCCGGCACCGCTTTCCAGGAGGCGTCCTCTTCGAATCCAAAAAGAGCGATCCCGGGACTACCATCTTGTAGACTTTTTCTGAGCAGACTGCTCTTGCCAATACCGGCCACGGGATAAGAAAGCCAGCGCCTGCAGTGGAGCGTCATTTCCTGCTTCGCTCGCGCAATCCCGCGCTTGCTATAGAAGAACTCGATATGCGCCCTTCCGATAGAAGTGATCAGTCCATGGTCCGGTTCTGATATCTTGCTCAACGCATCGATTTCGCCAGCATGATTCATTCCCATTTCTACAATGGCATGACTGATCCCGGCCTTAAAGTTAAGTAGAGTCAGAGGCAACCCAATGTGATTATTAAGGTTTCCCCTGGTGGCATCCACCGCCGGCTCTCCCAACAAATGCGAGAGCATTCCCAGTAGCATTTCCTTGGCCGATGTTTTGCCGTTGGAGCCGGTAATCCCGAACACAGTATAGCCCTGGCGCTTTCGATGCAAATGCGCCAGCTTCTGCAGGCTAGCAAGAGGATCCTGACACATTAGAATGCGGCCCAGGTAATCCTGGAGCGAAAGACCCTCCGAGAGCGCCACCGAGCCTGGCTCGCTCAACTTCTTTCGTATGGATTGCGCCACGGCTTCTTTTTTATCCCGGGCGATGACCACAGCGGCGGCCCCTTTCTGGAATGCCTCGAACACAAAGGCATGGGCGTCAAAGTTAGGTCCTTCCAGGCAAAAAAACAACTGTCCGCGCTCAATCTTTCGCGTATCGGTGCTCACTCCTGGAAACACCCGCTCCGACGGGACATCCAGGGACTCGAGGCCGGCCTCTTTGAGTAGTTCGCCAGAAATCATGGTTGAACCTCATGCTCACCGCCGGTACGCTCGGCATCGGCACTGGTCTTTCTCTGCCCGGCTCCTTCCAGTTCGCTCTGCTTCGCGCTGGTCTTTTGCGAGCCGGCCTGCTTCGCGCTGGTCTTTTGCGAGCCGGCCTGCTTCGTCTCAGGTAATGCTTCCAGGAACTCCATGACGACTTCCTGATCGGAGAAGTGTTTCTTCTGTGTACCGTAGATTTGATAGTCCTCGTGTCCTTTTCCGGCAATCAATACGCAGCATTTCTTTCCCACACCGGCCAGCTCATTGGCGCGCTCAAGAGCCCCAATTATGGCATCGCGTCTATCCGCCACTTCGCGCAAATCGGCGAAAGCGGGTCTAAGATCAGGCAATTCCCGGGCATTCAGAATGGCGCTACGAATCGAGGCCGGATCCTCTTTGCGCGGATTATCGTCGGTTATGATTACGAAGTCCGCCAGTTCCATGGCAGCCCTTCCCATGAGCGGCCGCTTGGAGGGGTCCCGATTGCCGCCGCAGCCAAATACACAGAATAGAGCATCGTATCCGCTGGCTTTTAGTTGGGAAAGAATCCGCTCCAGGGCATCCGGCGTATGGGCATAATCTACAATGGCATCCAGGCCGGGAGAAACCTCTATACGTTTCATTCGCCCGGGGACATCCGGCATGTCTTTAAATAGGCCCGGGTCATAGTCCAGCCCGCTGGCATACCAGGCCAGGTTGGCGTTTCGCACATTGAATTCTACAGGAACGTGTAATTCGAAATCCCTGAAAGAACTCAGAACTCTTTTCTGCAGACCCAGCCGCTGCGCATAAGTCTGCAATCGTTTTGAATAGCGGTCCTCTGCGATCTGCGAAAGGTCCTGAATGATGGCCTTGCCGCCGGAACGTGCCAGAATTGTAAATAGATGGGCCTTTGCCATGAAGTAACGATTCATCGTCTTATGATAGTCCAGATGATCCACCGAAAGTCCGCAGAACACCGCCTTGCTCAGATGGATGGCCTCCAGTCGTCCCAGGGCCAGCGCTTCCGAGCTTGCTTCCAGCGCTACCAGCTCCACTCCGCTGGAATGCATTTGCGAAAGCAGTTCCAATAATTGATAGCTTCGCGGCGTGGTATAGCCGGTCTGGATGTTTACCTCTTCGCCATCCTTGTAATAGGTGGCCCCCAGAGTGCCGATGACCGCGCAACTCTTTCCGGCCTTCTTCCAGGCATGATAGATCATTCTAGTAATGCTGGTCTTTCCGTTGGTTCCGGTTACCGCCACCAGCGTTAGCTTGCGATCGGGATGATCGTGTAATATGCCCGCCAATCGGGAGAGTATCCATTCCGGTCGACTTCGCGCCGGTGGTAGCCCCCGCAATACGGCTCCTCTCGCTTTGAAGTCTTGCAATCGCGAATCAGCCATCAGATTTCGCGGAGCGATAATCAGCGCCGGGTTTCGCTGAAGGGCCGATTCCAGGTGCTGGTACGAAAGCTCGGTTATAGCAAAGATGCTTCTTTCCGTTAGCTGCCGACTGTCGTCGGTGATGAGATCCACTTCCACAGGCCGGATATGCCCCTGGACTTCGAATACTGCGTTGTCGGCCACTCCAGGCGCCGGAAGCTTAGCACTCATGCCGGCCGGGTTGTTCCGGGGCCCTCCAGCCCCGGTCGTACTTGTGGCGCTATGCTGCGACTCGTTGCCGGCCGAATCGTTGTTACGAAGCTCTGCCCGGGTCCTTCCGTTCCTGGCGGACGTTGGTTCCGTCTCCTCCGACAGAAATCTAGAAAGCAACTCCTGCAGATTCATGGTAGCCAGTCCTGAAGCGATTCCCGTATGGATTGCTTTTCTGATTCTTGAAGTTCTCGGCGGGCATTCGGGTCGCTGGAGGGATCCTGTGGTTCATTCGATGCATCGCGTTCACCGTCGGAATCCTGGCTGCCTGCTTCCCGTGATTCGTCATCGCCGGACGTATTGATATCCTTCTGCCGGTCGTCAGCGGTGCGATTTTCGTAGAAGTTCGGCCCGGGCTTCAGATCGTCCAGATCCACGTAGATGATGGTGTTATCCTCGTAGAAAGGCAGGGCGCCGTAGAGCTTCCAGTAGATGGTTTCGTATCCTTCGCCTTCAAGCCGGGCTATCTCGGCGCGAATGGCCGAATTCTTTCTTTCCCAGTCCCGCTTTTCGTATCTTGCCAGACGAATTTCGCGCTCAAGAAGGGAAGCCTCTATGTTCATAGAGATATATGCGTACAGACCGGCAAAGACCGCCAGAATGGCCAGAGCCATCACAGGATAACGCAACTTGATTTTCATCCTACTCATCGCCGGCCTCTCCGCTCGGCTTCCTGCGAATGGCTCGTAGCCGGGCCGATCGCGAAGCCGGGTTGCGTTCCTGCTCCTCCGGCGTAGGCGCCAGGGATTTTCGCAAGGCCTTTTCGAATTCCGGGTCCGGGGGGATTTCCACCGGGGCATCGTATCGGGAATGAAGACCGCCGGCGCCACAGAGTTCGGCAAAGCATCGTTTGATCAGTCGATCCTCCAGCGAATGAAACGTAATGATTGCCAGGATGCCACCGGGATTCAAACGCTGCGCCAGCATTCGGGCGGCGGCCTCCGCCTCCTCCAGTTCGCCGTTAACGGCAATGCGAAGGGCTTGAAAGGTCTTTCGTGCCGGATGGGGACGATTCCGAGGACCTGGAATCGCCTTTGCGATAATCTCTGCCAACTGCCTTGCGCTTTCAATGGGCCTGGACTGAACCACTCGATGAGCAATCTTGCGCGAAGCGCGTTCTTCGCCATATCTGTAGATCAAATCCGCCAGTTCCTTTTCCGGTAACTCATTGAGCAGATGCGAAGCTCCCTTTTCTGTGGCTGTGTCCAGGCGCATATCCAGGGATTCATCGTCGTAGGAAAAGCCCCGATCAAACTCCTTCAAATGCAGCATAGAAATCCCCAGATCCAGCAAAGCAAAGTCCAGGCCGCCTTCTTGATTGTCGAACTCCGAGTCCAATCGTTGTCCCAGTTGCGAGCTTCGACTACAGATCCAGCGAAATCTAGCATCGTCGGGGTTGAATCCGCTGGCTTTGAAGTTGGCGCGAGCGCGGGCCACCATCTGCTCGTCCCGATCGCAAAGAAAGAAACTGGCCTGCAGATAGGCTCGGGCCAGTTCCAGGGAATGGCCGCCGGCTCCCAGAGTGCCGTCCAGCACAGTGAACACCCGGTGGGATCCGTGAATAGAATAGTTCTTAAAGGCATTGGAAGCGAGTTCCAGCACCTCCTGAAGCATCACCGGTTCATGGGTGGCTTCCATAGAACTCCTATATGATTCGATCGTACTGTTCAATACCCTGGTTCCAAACGGGTATTCCACAGAAACGGTCGCCCTCCGGACAATAAGGGGTGGTGCCCGCATCCTTTCGCAACGCGCAGGGAGCCAGAATCCATTGCACCAGTTCGGGATGGATGGGACGGATCTGCTGCAATTCCTGCACCGATGCGCGAAAGATCTCTTCCTGAGCGTTGTAACAGGTGCGCGCTTTCCATTTATGATGCAGGTTCAGCAGATCGCCTGATTCGTAGAAGCGAATGGGAAAGGCGTTGGGTAGCAGATAGGAAGCTTCTTCTTCTGTGCCGCCAGCATCCAGGAAATCCGTAATGCCGGCGAAGATCTCCTCCATGATTCGATTGTAGTAGTCCAGAGCCACATCGGATTTTTGGATTAACTCGGGAACAATGTAGTCCGGCTTTCCAGTGAAGTGACGCATGAGTATGGGACGGGAACCGGGAACCATACGATGACGCTGATCCTGGGAGTCGGCAGTGTGCGAGATCTTCTTCTGAAATGTATAGGAGACGTTGAACAACGCACGGCTGATGCGCGAAAGCGTGCTTTCGTTCAGCGTGGAGCCCAGATGATGATTCCTGGAGGGCCTCAGTACCAGTTCGATGGCTTCCTGATTCGAGAGCTCCGACTCCGGAATGCCCAGAACGGCTCGCACAGCATCCGCCAGTACGGCGGGGCCATCGCTTGTATAGCCGGCCAGCCTGGAGAAACGTCCGTCCATCTTCGCATCGAACCCATTCAGGAATGCTTCCGTGACCTGGCGCTCATCGCGCTCCAGAAAAAAAGAAGAGAAGAACTGAAACTCGGTGGTCTCTTCCAGAGGCATGGGATCCGCCATTTCGCCGGCGTACAGAGGGTCCGATTGTTGCACCTGCTCCCACATCCGCTCGACCAGAAGGCGCGCTTCTGCCGGTACGTCGCATGCCTGACAGAGTCTTCGGTAACGATGCAAAGTGAGTCCGTTTATGCTATGGTATAGATAGGCATGGGTAGCGGTAGGAAGAACGTACCGAGCCACCTCCATGGTTTTCTTATGAATGGCATTCTTCCACTTCTCCGGCTTGTTGGCCCGGGCTCGAAATACCTGAAAGTAGATGTTAGTGGCTGGCTCTTCCAGAAGATCCATTAGATGAAAGTACGCATCGCAGGATTTACGGATCAATTCGTCGTAGATTCTGTAGGCCTCCGGTCTGTTGTACAGCTCTGGAGGGTAATAGAACTGATCCGGCTTAACTTCTACGTAACGCTGGGAAACCTGCTCCGAGTTATAGTACGGATGCGAATGCAAAAAGCTCCAGATCAGCTGGCGACTTACTTTGTCGATGGCAAAGATGAACTGCGGATGCTGCCGGGTGGTAAGATGGCCCGCCTTTAGAGTACTGCTGGCAATCCGATCCCTCAAAGCCCTGGATTTTTCTGTGGCAGATACCTGGTCCGGGTATACGAGCCCCTTCGAGGAATAGCAGGTTCTGGCAGAAGCAATGGACACATCGAACGGGCTGCTGGTGGAATCCAGGAGCTGCACCACGGGTCCGGTATCTACGGAGGCAGAAGCGGGGGACATAAGTCTAATCTCTGCCAGGGGCGGCAGAGTGCAAACATTTGTTACCGGCTTGAACGGTGTTTTCGTGGACAGTTTTTCGCCTCTCCGGGGTCCCCGTAATAACGTGTACGGTTCTGCTCCTGGCTCCACTATCTTTCGGTGATCACGTATTTTTAGATGGACTATGCGCTGCTTTCATGCAGCCTCCCGGTAATGCTCCCTTCCAATCTTGCCGGCTTCGAGTATGTGGAAACGGTCCATGAAAGCGGAGATTCTGTGACCTACAGGGCCCTGCGGTCTTCCGAACCACGCAGAGTATTCGTCAAGACTGTGCAGGGCCGCCATGTGAGTTCCGAGTCCAGGGCCCGTCTCCGCAGGGAGTACAGGATCGCGGCGTCGTTGCCCCGGGACATTGCTCCCTATCTGGATCTACTGGAAACACCGGAAGGGCCGGCGGTGATCCTTGAGGACACTGGCGGCAAACCTTTGAATCAGTGGAAGCCGGAGTCCCTGGAAAGCTATCTGGAAGCCGCGCTGCGCATCGCCCTGGCTCTGGACACTGTGCACGATGCCGGCATAGTCCACCGCGACATTAAACCGGCCAACCTTGTTCTGAACCCGGAGAACTTCCATCCGTATATCATAGATTATGGAATTGCCTCGGTAGTTCCATCCCGAAGCGAATCCACCTTGCGGCTGGAGAAACTGGAAGGCACCCTGCTTTATATGGCGCCGGAACAGACCGGTCGCACCAATCGTCGTGTAGATCATAGAAGCGATCTATATTCCCTGGGAGTCACGTTGTATGAATTGTTGGCCGGCCAGCCTCCCTACACATACGACGATCCGCTGCAACTAATCCATGCCCACCTGGCCAGCCAGCCGGCGGCCATAAAGCAGGATCGTCAGGGGAACTTTGTACCGGATACAATCAACGGCATTCTACAAAAGCTCATGCGAAGGGATCCGGACGAAAGATACCGTTCGGCTATGGGGCTGGCTCACGACTTGAAGCGCTGCCTGGAATCCCTGCGCAGCACCGGACAGGTTCAGTTCTTCGAGCCAGGAAAGAAAGACTTTCCCCGTGGACTGTCGCTGCCGCAGAAACTCTACGGAAGACAAAAAGACCTGCAAGAGATTCAAAGCATCCTGGACCAAAAGGAAAGGTCATCGCTGGTGCTGGTCACCGGCCCTTCCGGGTCCGGCAAGTCTTCGCTGATTCGGGAACTGCGAAGGACGGTAGCCGAAAGAAACGGTTTCTTTTTACCTGGCAAGTTTGAGCCGGACAAGAAAGACATTCCCTATCATGCCATCGCCCGCGGGCTTTCGCTCATCGCCGATAGTCTACTATCCATGCCGCCGGATAACCTTGCAAAATGGAAGGAAGGAATCCTGCAGAATTTGAAGGGGAACGGACAGGCCCTGGTTGATCTGGTGCCTGCTCTGGGAGCGCTACTCGGTCCGCAACCGGAACTCATGGATTTGCCGCCGGAAGAGCAGCGAGTTCGCTTCCGGCTCACCGTGCTTGGCTTCCTGGCCGCCTTTAAGGACGTCCCGCTGGTATTTGTACTGGATGACCTGCAATGGGCCGATCTCTCCTCCCTGGACCTTATACAGGATTTACTCATCGAATCAGGGCCCAACGTTACAATCCTGGGGACCTACCGCGACAACGAAGTGAACGAACTACACCCGCTTCGGCGTGCACTGGAAAGCTATCGCTCCAGCGCCATCAGTGTGAGTACGATCCAATTGCAGCCTCTGGGCCCCCGGGAATTGAGAATGCTTCTGATGGACACGTTTCTCATCGATCCCGATTCGGAAAGCGAAGCAGTGAACCAGCTGGCCGAAGCGCTGTATAGAAAAAGCGAGGGCAATCCGTTTATCGCCAGACAGTATCTGGAGTCCTGCTATAGCCAGGGCTGGATCCACCAGAACCGAGCTACCGGCGAGTGGACTTTTGATCTGGCTCGGATTCGTACCGATGGATTGAGTCCGTCTGCCGCCGAGCTTCTGGCGCGACGCATCGATGGTCTGGACGAGCTTAAGACGACTCTGGAAGCCGCAGCCTGTCTGGGCAGCCGCTTTGACCTGCGTTTGCTTTCCGGACTATTGGAGCAGGATGTTCTGTATACGCTTTCGCAGCTACAGCAATTGTCCGAACACGATCTAATTTTTCCTCTCGGCGAGCATTACAAATATGTGGGCGAGGAAAGCAGCGCCGAGGCCATTCAAAAGGTGGAATACGCCTTCTCCCATGATCGAATCCATGAGGCGGCGCTGAACCAACTCAAGGCTTCCAGGGCCGAAGAATTGAATCTAAAGACCGCCCGGCTCATTCTTTCCGAGTCCAGCTTTGGCGAAATCGAAGAAAAAGTGGGAACGATTGTCTCCTATTACAACCAGGGCCGAAACCTGGTAACCGATGACGAAGAAAAACTGCGCATTTCCAGGCTCAACCTGCAGGCCGGAATGCGAGAAAGGAAAGCCAGCGCCTACGATGAAGCGATAATACATTTTGGAATTGCCCTGGACACTCTGTATCAGAGGTCCGCGGGAGCGCCTCGGGATCTTCGCATTGAAATCCTGCGAAACCTGGGCGAATGCGAATATCTGAACGGCAGAAAACTGGCGGCCCAGCAATACTTTGACAAAGTGCTTAAAGAATCGGGAAGTCTCCTGGACCGACTCCGGGTATTCGAGTTCAAGATTGCCCTGCTTTCCAGCAATGGCCAGTACTCGGAAGCTGTTGGACTTGGACTGCAAGCCTTGAAACGGGCCGGCTATTCTCTGTCCGGTAGATCAACCAGCATAAACAAGGTACTGCGCAACTCCCTGGACAATAAAGAGCGATTACTAAAACTTTACAAGAAACGGAGAGACCAGAAGCCTTCCGAAGAGGATCGCCTGCTGGCCCGGATATTTGCCCAGACCATAACCCCTGCATTTCTAACAAAGTCAGAGCGGCTCCCGTTTCTTGTGCATTCGCTACTGGAAATGAGCGAAAAAAAGGGCCCGTTTCCGGAGACTTCGGTGGGTCTGGTGGTGCTGGGAGCCCTGGCTTGCGAACACCTCTCCGACTATCAGGAAGGTAGCCAGGCCGGCAAACTGGCGCAAGAACTGGTAGAGCGCTTCAATGCGCGGGATCTTCGCGGCCGAATCAACTACTACTACCTTTCCTCAATCCATTGCTGGACCGAACCTCTGGCCGGTCGACTGCCCCTGTATCAGCGAGCCATGGATCAGTGCCTGGAGACCGGGGATCTACCTTTTGCCGGACTCTGTATTTTTGAAATGCTCTCCCAGAAGTTGATCTACTGCAACGACTCGCTACCGGACCTCGAAAGCTTATTCCAGAGTTACCAGATCCCCATAGGTCGAATCGGTCAGGACTGGGCGCTGGAGATGTTCGGGATGCTTCGCCAATCGCTACACAATCTGCAGGGAGCCTCCCGACAAAAGACCAGCCTGAAAGGCGATTTCTTCGACGACACAGCTATGGAGAAACGATGGAAGAACGCGGAGGCGCACCGAAGCCTCTTTTATCTAAACCTCTACAAAAGCTTCCTGGCCGTTCTGTTCGGCAATCAGACCACGGTAAAAAACAGCAAATATAGGGGACCGCTGTCGCACTATGACAGCGTTTTTGCTCGTTATGTTGCAGCCATAGAGCAGATCGCAAATGCAAAAAGCGCCGATGCGCGCAAGGCATGGATGCAGCAGTGCGAAGAGACTCTGGAGGTTCTAAAAGGACTGGAGAAAAACTGTCCGGCAAACTTTGCTCCGCTAAAAACCCACCTGGAAGCAGAACTGCTCTGGAAGAAGAACGAACTGACCGCCGCCATGACAGCATTCGACCAGGCCTGCCGCAGTAGCGAAAGGTACGGTCCCGCCATACTTTCCGGATTCATTCGACAACGCACCGCCGGCCTGTATCTGGCCATGGAAAAGCCGGTATTTGCCCGAATATATGCCGATCAGGCCAGATCAATTTACGAAACGCTTAAATCCCACGCCCAGATCGAACACACGGACCGACTGCTGGACGAAATCCGCCATCAGCATCTGGCGCTTTTTGAGCAGGATTCGGAAAAGGCCTCAAAAGAGACGCGCCTACCCGCCGTCGCCGAACGGAACACGGCGCTGAATGAACCATCCGCCGGCCTGTCCGTGCAGGGCGGCGAAACCCTTTCGGATTCCGGATCAGAATTGGACCTGGAATCTGTGATGCGAACCGCCGCCATAGTGTCTTCGGAAATTGAACTGGATCAGCTCCTGCGAAAGCTACTAAGGTCGCTTCTGGAAAGCGCGGGGGCACGAAAGATTGTACTTCTGGAAAAGGCCGGCGAAGGCTATTTGGTCCGCGCGATACAGAATGTAGAGCAGGAGCCGGAAATCAGTCCGCTACGATCTCCAGCCGAAGCCGATGTGCCTATATCGGTGATCAACTATACGGACCGAACACGAAAACCCGCTGTACTGGACGATGCAAGCAACGACGGTTCCTTTACCCACGATCCATATATCCAGTCAGGGCAGATATCTTCCATACTTTGCATTCCTATCTTTCTGAAGGGCGAGATCTATAGTCTTCTGTACCTGGAACATGCCACATCCAGGGGCGCTTTCTCGGCGCATCGGGTCCGTGTACTGAACCTGCTGGGAGCTCAGATTGCCACATCCCTGGAAAATGCGCGACTTTATGAAGACGTCAAGAATGCGCTACAGCAGGAGCAGGAAGCCAGGAAATCAGAAGCCAGCATCAATCGCGCCATTCGCCGTTTTGTACCCGATGAGTTCCTGCAAATCCTGGGAGTGGGCAGCTTCTCCGAGATCAAACTGGGCGAAAACATAGAAAAGGAAATGACCGTTCTTTTCTCCGACATCCGGGGATTCACCAGCCTTTCCGAGTCCATGTCGCCGGAAGAAAACTTCAAGTTCATAAACAGTTATCTGTCCCGGGTTGGCCCGCTTGTGCGCGAAAGCGGCGGCTTTATCGATAAGTACATCGGCGATGCAGTCATGGCGCTGTTCGAAAAGCCTGACCAGGGAGTGCGGGCGGCCCGGGCCATGATGCTTCAACTGGATCGTTACAACCAGGATCGCAAACATAGCGGATACGATCCCATTCGGATAGGCATTGGTCTGCATACCGGAGTCCTACGGCTGGGAATCATCGGCGAGGAAGGCCGGATCGAAGGCACAGTAATCGGAGATACGGTGAACCTGGCCAGTCGACTGGAAAGCCTGAACACAACCTACGGAACATCGGTGATTGTAAGTCAGGCCACCCGGGATTTTCTGCAGGGGTCCACGCTTTTCCATTTTAGGGCTCTGGATCGCGTCCGGGTCAAGGGCAAGAATCGGGAGCTATGGATCCATGAATTAATGCTAAATCCGCCTGCAGAATCCGTCCTTTCTGCCTATGATGCAGCCATTGATAGCTATCAGACCGCAGCTTTTGACCGCTCTCGAGAACTCTTTCTAAAACTAAAGGCGGAAAGGCCCGATGATCCAGTTATAGAATTCTATCTGGAAAGGCTGAATCGAATTCAAGCCCAGGGAGTTCCGGAGAACTGGGAAGGCATTGAAAACCTCAAAAAGAAATAAGCCGCAGCTGAGTATACTTGCTCCTCTGGAACTGCCTTCAGGGCAGCTTGCCTCGCTATACAAACGAATCAAGCGCCGCAAATCCAGATTATTGGTACTGGCCGCCCTGCCCGACCCGCAGAACCTTCCGCATTACTTGAGCGGTCTAAAAGAAAGAACGCAACAGAGTGGGGCTGCTCTCAGGATTCTATGGAATAAAGACATAGGGGCCTCCAGCGCCGGGCTGGTGAAAGCAATCCAGGAAAGCCCGGAATATGCTCAGGCCAAAGAAATCATACTCATCGCTCCTGAATCCTGGCAGCGAACCGACATTCAATCGATTGTAGAAGGTCTGCGGATGGGAAGGCCGGAGGGGCCGGATTCCTTTAAACCTTCAAGATTCAGCATTAGACTTAAGCTTCTTTTGATTACGGGATCCATTGTTTCGCTGGCTCTGGCCGCAATGATTGGCATGGCCTCTTACCTGTTTAGAGTGCACAGCGAAACCTTGATACAGGGTTACAACCTGTCCCTGGCCCGCCTGGTCTCCGAATCTCTGGAAAAGGATATTCTGGACATTCAGTATAGAAGTCGCTCTCTCCTGGACCGCCTGAAATCGGAAAGCCCCACGCTGTCCCTTGAAGAGCCCTGGCCGAAACCGGAACCCACCGAGGAGTCTGCCGATACCGGAGAAGAGCAGGCCCAGAAGGACCGTTCCTCGACGCCGGCATCGAAAGAACCCGAAAAGCAGACATTGGAACCGAAACCCGCAACGGAGAAAGAGTCCGCAACGGAAGCGAAAGAACCAGAGTCTGTAGCCGACGCAGAGCAACAGAAGCCGGCAACTGACGCGAAGGAACAGAGGCCCGCACAGGATAAAGGCGAAAGCGAAACCGAATCTACGAAAGACCCTCGACCCGGACACGGAGGCTACGTATCCGCCCGACGTTTTTTCGAAGAGAACGATCGCTATCTGTATCTTTCCGTAGTGAAATACAACCAGGATTCGATTAGCCTGACCGAGGAATTCTTCAACGGCCCCTTCCTGAAGGAGTATGAACTGGATGCGAAACGTTTTCGGGAATACCTGAAGCAATGGCCCCCACAGGCTCTGCAGGAAGGCCCCCTGGAGTTTCGGCGATTCCAGATGGAGGATGTACCGCTTCTGGGACTTTCGTTTAGCGGCGACGATGGCCGAATCATACTCTATCTGGCGGCCGATGACTTTTTTCAATCCTTTCGAAAGGCCCGTCAGGCCGGACTGTTCGAAATACATCTGATCTCCGGGGACGGCACCATTCTGATCAGTTCGGAAACCGAAGGCGTCACTCCGCTGGAGAAGCATACGATTATCGAAGAAATCCTGGAAAGCCCCGTGGACAATGGATCCAGGAAGTATGTAAACGGCGAAAAAGAGTATCTGGCATCCTTTCAGACACTGGAGCAGGGATTGACGGTATTATCCCATGCGGAGGCCGACAAAGTGTTCGAAGCGGTAGCCCGCATTGAGAGGCAGAATCTGTATTTGATGGGCGCTGTTCTGGCAGCCGCATTCTTGCTGGTATTTCTATTCGCCCGAACCCTGAGCGTTCCCATCATTCGTCTGGTGCAGGCCACGGGAGCTGTGCGAAAAGGCGAATACGATGTAAAAATTCATCCCACAACCCGCGACGAAATCGGGCAGCTGACCTATTCCTTTCTACAGATGACCCGCGGACTTCAGGAAAGGGAACACATCAAGGAAGCCTTTGGAAAGTTTGTTAACCCCGGCATCGCCGAAAAGGCGCTTCGCGGCGAAATCAAACTGGGTGGCGAAAGACGCTGGGGTACCGTATTCTTTTCTGATTTGCGCGATTTCACGGAGCTATCCGAAAAGAATCAGCCCGAAGAAGTGGTAGATTTCCTGAACCGATACTTCACCGCCATGGTGGACTGTATTCAAGCCACCGGCGGGATGGTGGATAAATTCATCGGCGACGCCATTATGGCGCACTGGGGCACTCTCGTCCCTTCCGAAACGGATACCGCGGATGCGGTGCGCGCCGCTTTGATGATGCGAAAGTCATTGATTGAGCTCAATCAGGCCTTTGCCCGGGAAGGCGCCCCTCCTCTTCGCTCCGGATGCGGCATCAATACCGGGCCGGTCATTGCCGGGCAGATTGGCTCCGAAAAACGACTGGAGTACACGGTGATCGGGGACACTGTGAATCTGGCTTCCCGAATCGAGTATCTGAACAAGCTTTTTGGAACCGATATTCTGATTTCTTCCTACAGTATGGAGCGTATCCAGGGACAGTTTGAGGCGGTAGAGATGCCTCCCCTGCGGATTAAAGGTAAGAGGCAGCCCGAAGTGGTATACGCCATTCTGGGTTCCATGGACGATCCCGAAAGGCCCCGTTCCCTGGAAGAACTCCGAAACCTGGTGGGCATCGAATTTGACAAAACCAGGGCGGCCGAAGAACTAAAGCGATCCAGCGACCAGATGGTCTCCGGAGAGTCGAGAGAGAAAAAGTGAAAGGACTACGACCCGGCGAATGGCTCATTGTAGTTTTGCTGCTTCTGTCTATTCTGCTTTTCTCCGCTGCCTTTGTT
The DNA here is from genome assembly GCA_002730875.1 of Spirochaetaceae bacterium. Taxonomy (GTDB): domain Bacteria; phylum Spirochaetota; class Leptospiria; order Leptospirales; family Leptonemataceae; genus UBA3465. The sequence goes on from PCBI01000003.1 coordinate 27,369, forward strand.
TTCGAGCAGAATCGCAGCAGCGGTCAGGGCTCCGGCGATGTCATCGGCGAGCTGAACTTCCGCTATCGCATCGCCGAGCGAAAATTTGCAGACTCGGTACTCTGGGATCGCATTAACCCGGGGGATGAGCTACACAACCAGGATTGGATTCGCACAGACTCTTACTCGGAGGCGGTCCTGGAACTGGAAGACGGCTCTACTGTGGAAATGGCGCCGGAAACCATGCTTGTTTTGATCGTGGATGAAGGCAGGCGCGAAATCCGACTGGAAAAAGGTTCGCTGGAACTGAACCTCAAACAGGGTTTCGATCTTATCTCCGAAGATCGGCGCATTGTAGGATTGCGGGGAGAATCCCGAATCTCGAAGAATGCCGATTCCCTTGAGATAGAGCAGAAACAACCAGGAGCCACATTCAACGGACAGGCTCTTCCTGTCTGGAGCAAGCTGAGCGACGGCCAGGTGGTAGCAAAGCAGAGCGAGCTGGTGCCTCTTGCGCCGGTGGACAACCGCACGGTAATGAAAACGGCGAAAATCCAGGTAAAATTTCGCTGGTCCGGTTCCTGCCCCTGTAGTCTGCATTTGATCTCGCCAGATTCAGGCGAAGGAGCCAGGGTAATAAAAGATCTGGGCAATGAATATGAACTCAGTCTGGGACCGGGCATCTATAGCTGGTATGTACAAAACGAAAACGGCGCTTCGCCCCGGAGAAGCTTCCGACTGCTAGAAGAAAAGCCTATTCAAGCCCTACAGCCCGTTAACGGGGCCCAGTTCACCCTGGCCGGGCAGTCCGGTCTGGTACAGTTTGGCTGGGACGCTCCCGGCTTCAGTAAAGACTTCCTCCTGCAAGTATCAAAAAATCCGGATATGAGCGCAGTTATTCATTCCCGAAGCACGCAGAAGAAGACCGCCGTTTTATCGCTGAGCAAAGGTACCTACTACTGGCGGATTACATCCCTGGCAGGCATTCCCGACGAAACGGATAGTTCCGCCGCATTATCCAGCGACGTCTTATCGTTCGAAGTTAAGCCTCGGGAAGAAGGCGATAAGGAACTGGCAGTAAAGCTAGAGATAGAGAGAAACGCTGATAAACCTGAACAAACGAAAGTTAAGGAAACTGCACAGCCCACATACCGTCGAGCGCCGCGACAATGGAACACTTTTCCGGTGTTCCCCGCGCCCAATGCTTCCGTTGATATGAGCGCCCGCGACTCCCTCCCCTTTCGATGGACGCCGGTGACTGGCGCGGAGAAATATTTGTTTCGTTTATACAGAGATGACTCAATTCTAATTGAAAGATTTGTCCAGACTCCATATCTTAACTTTACGGAGTTAACACTGCTGGATACAGCCTGGTTCAAATGGTCGGTGGAGCCTATCTTTGGAGATGCCCGGTCTGGAACCGGTTTTGAGCATCGCTTTCAGGTCACGCTGAGCGAACAGCTGGAAAAGCCGGAACTGGAATAGTCATTTCGAAAGCTAACGTCACAGCGTAAGCAACCTTGCAATACGCGGAAAAATAGAGCCGGTTGCCTGACAACAGAAGCCGGACATGAAACCAGGGTTTGCCCGGTTTCATCCGGGGCCTTGCCGGTTACCGGCAAAAGTGGAGCGCTACAGTGCCGCCGGGTTCAAGCAGTGCAATGGACGGATGCAAAAAAATAGTATACATAGAACTCCTTTTCTGGCGGGGCTTTTTTCGTTTCTACTGGTAGCGGGCGCACCTCTGCTTGCCGAGCCGGTGGAGCTTCGCTGGAAGGAAGTAAGCGGCAGCTCCGGCTATCTGGTTCGCGTAGAAAAGGACGACGGAAGCGTCATCGAGAACCGCATCGGAAACAATCGTGTTCAGCTGGACCTGGAGCCAGGCAATTACGTCATCCGAATCGCAGGCCTGAACAAATTTGGCAAGCCGGGACCCTTCTCCGACCCGGCCCGGGTGACCATCGAACAATCCTCCGAAACAAGAACCATTCAGATGGAAGAAGCGGCCGAACTTACGGCCAGCGAACAAACAACAGAACCAGACAATATAGAAGAAGAGCAGGAAGATTCAGCCGACTCCGAAGCAGATGGATTTAATCTATTCCAGTTGCCGGACTGGGAGCCCAAAGCCCTGGTTCCCGGACTGCTTCAGTATGAAAGAGGAGAGACCTACAAGCTCTATCTCTATAATGGGCTGCTTCTGGGGCATGCCATCGCCGGTAATGCGGAAAGACAGCGAGGAAACCTGCTTTCACGGGAGGCCTGGAACGATCCCACCAACGTTATTCTGGCCACCGGCGGGAGCCCTGCATCCCTGGGATTACTCTGGCTTCGTCGTAGTGAAGAAAAGGCGAAGTACAACCAGGCCCAGGCCAATCAAAGCTACATTGCCCTTTCGGCGCTGCTGGTCTATGGCTGGCATTTTGTAGATCTATACTTTCTAAACCCGGACAACGCCAACCGGACCGACAACGCAGAATCCCGTTTCCATTGGCAATTGACCGTGTCGGGATTCGGGATGGGAAGTCGAAAGCTCAATCAACAAGGCCTTCAAGCAATTCCAGGGGCAGGCTCCGTTGCCTTCAATGGATCGCCTCTCGCTTCGGTAGCGGATCGTCGCTTAAGCGACGGAAGAAGTCCGGGCCAGGAAGGACGATCGGGTCTCCACCCGGCTCTCCGTACGGTCGATAATCAGCTGATTCAGGCCCGTTTTTCCTGGAAGGTGGATTTTTGATGAAAGCCCTGAACCAACAACGCTTTGAGAATGCATCAATCCTGACTCAGAGGCCGCGTCGGCCAATCGCTTCGCTTCTGATTTCTGTCCTACTAGCTCTGGGATCGGCCTCGCATTGTTCGGAAGCATTTCCTGAATTGGACGGCGGGGATTTGATCATCTATTCGCTGGTGAACGGAGATAACCGAAAGTTCATATTTGCCACTCAGTCCACATACAACGGAGACCTTAGAGGTACACAAGCCACCGGAGTGGCCGGCGCCGATGCCATCTGCGTAACCGAAAAGAATGCGAATTTTTCGTCACTGCCGGGCGCTGGAAGCGAATACAAAGCGTTGCTTGTGAGCGCCGATCGCCGCGCTTGCAGTAGCGCCAATTGCACCACCAGCGGCGCCGCCGAGCACCTGGACTGGGTGCTGGCGGCAAATACCGAATACTTAAATCCAGATAGCCAGACCATCTTTACGACTAACAGTAACGGAGTAATCAACCTGGGAACTACGCCACTAACCCGAAGCTTTCCGGTGAGCTCCGATTATTGGACCGGAGTGGCCACGGCCGGGGATTGGACTACCGGATTCGACACCTGCTCGAATTGGACCGATCCCACTGCCGGCTCAGACGGAATGCGGGGAACCCAGGGCGCAACGAACACTACCGCTCTGGGCGACTTTGCTAAGCTCGACTCCTGCGATACTCCTTACCGCTTCTTGTGTGTGCGACAGTAATCCGGTTGCGCTGGCCGGCTGCGCTGGATTTTTACCGAGCCTGGGGCGCAAACATTCGATTGAGAGACAAACCGTAGAGAAGAAATTGAATGGGAAGCCACCTGTCGTTTCATCCGGGACGATCATTGCCAGAAATGCGCTTCACGGAATTTGACTTCCAATCCCTTTCGACCCGAGTGGTAGCTGTCTGCTCCGAATTCAGGGCTCCACCAGTCCGGAACGAATGGCAAACTTCACCAGCTCTGTTCCCGAATGCATTTCGAGTTTTCGCATAATGTTCTGGCGATGTACTTTGACAGTAGTAGGAGCAATATGGAGTTTTCGCGCGATCTCATCTCTGGATGTGCCTTCGGCGATAAGCTTTAGAATCTCGCGCTCCCGGGGCGAAAGCACCTGATACAGCGAATGCTTGTCCCCTTCGTTTTCGCCGGAGGTCTTTTCCCCGGAAGGTTCGGACACTACCTTGCCGCCGCCAGCCAGCGTCTTCACTCGATGAATCAGCCGGCTGTTGATCCTGGGACTGAGGAAATGCTGACCGGCTACGACGGCTTCCAGGGAACGCAGGAGATCTTCCCCCGCATCGTCTTTGAGCACGTAGCCTTCTACGCCCATGTCCAGCATCTGATCAATGTATTCTTCGTCGTCATGACGGCTCAGAAAGACCACTTTGACGCCGGGATGATATTTCTTTAGTCTTCTTGCGATTTCGATTCCGGACAATCCAGGAATGGAAATATCCAGCACAGCCACATCCGGCGGGTTCTGATCCAACTCTTCCCAGGCAGCGCGACCATCCCCGGCCTCGCCGGCCACGCAGAAGCCTTCGCTTTCCGCCAGAATTAACTTGAGTCCTTCTCTAAGAATTCTGTGGTCGTCGGCAAGGTATACTTTTAGTTGTTTATCGCTCATCTATTGTTTCCTGATTTTAATTCTTCACTGGACCAGGGCAGGACTACAGAAACCTCTGTCCCCTCCCCCGGCGTAGAAAGAAATCCAAAAATACCATCCAGGTCTTCCGCTCTTCGTTTCAAGTTCATGAGTCCAAAGCCTCCTTTCTCGAGGCTTCGTTTCTTCAGATCTGTGGCGGAAAAACCCCTGCCATCGTCCTTTACCTGCAAGACCAGCGCATCCCCGGTATCTTCTAATAATACTTCAACATTCTTGGCGCCGGAATGACGCACTATATTGGAGAAAATCTCCTGACACATGCGAAAAAGCGGCACGGCAATATGATCGGGGATTTCTCGTTGTAGTTCTATTGACTGACTTACCTGACAGCCCCGCGGCTCCAGAAAGCTTCGTACAAGTCGATTAATGGCCGCCTGCAATCCAATCTCACGCAAGGAGTTGGGAAACAGATTGGAGTAGATCTCGCGCAGTTCCTGGCTGGCCTGATCGATCAACTCCACCCCCTGATCAAAGCTGGCCCTTTCCGGATGTTTCTTGGCCGAAACCAGGTTAATCTTGGCCGCCAAAATTGTCTGGCCCACTCCGTCGTGTAATTCGGCTGCGATCCGCTGTCTTTCTTCTTCCTGCACGCGGAGGAGCCTAGAGTGAAGCAGATCAACTTCGGCTTCCAGTCTACGGATTTCCGAAATATCCTTTATCATCAATGCAAGACCGTTTTTCAATGCAAAGAGCGAGTAGCCATAGATTCGATTTTCTGTCTCTATTTCGCGGTTATCCAACCGGGAGGTTCCCACACTTTGAAACCGCCGCACATCCGCCAGTAGCTCTTCTACCGAGGATTCCTTCCAGGGAAGGGCATGCCGCAACTCCTGCCCCAGAGCCTGATCCCGCTCCAGGCGAAACTCGGTAAGAAACGTAGGGCTAACGTAGCGTATAACCTGTTTGCGATCCAGGGCCACAAGGGGTGAAATGAAGGCCAGCAGGTCTGAAGGGGATATGAACTCTGTATCCACCGTTTGATTTTTATTTCTGTCCTGCACAGGGTAAAGAAAAAAGAGCCGGCTCCCGCAGGAGCCAGCACAGACCGCCTCTTCTGAAGTTCATTGCGCCGGGAACACAAACTCGCTTACTGGAGTATCGTACCAGTTCTGGAAATCGGCTCCTGCAGAAAGATACCAGTCATCAAAGTCGGGATAGCCATCATGTATGTTTGCTCGCTCGTAGGGCCATTGCCAGTAATCAGGTACCATCAATGCCCAGGGGAAACCGGCGCTGTCGATGTATCGATCCGATCCGTCTTCGTTGAAGTATTTGCCCGCGAAATGAATCTCATGGCCGGTGTTCAGCACTTTTATGAACAGATCGTAAGGAGCTTTGCCCAGCGTAGCCAGAGCCACCGGAGAGTCCGGTAGAAAAGTCAGTTCCGCCGAATGGCCGGGAGCATAATCCTGATTTCGTGCGGTGTTGGAGGATGCCAGGGTGCCATCGCTTCGTCCCAGAAGCTGCAGCGCATTTCCGGAAGAGAGAGCCTCGGAAACGGTCTCCAGTTCCGCGCCAGCCGCATCTTTACGCACAACAGTGGCCTGGCCGGAGATCGCCGCAGGAAATGCCAGATGCAGCGTATGATTGTAGCCGGCGCCTTTGGCAATGTGTGTGTAGTAGGAGCGTAGCTCTACCAGATCGCCAGCCGCATTCAGATCCTGCTCATGAAAGACTTCCACTACATAGTCGTTAAAGTCCGCATCCCCTCGTTTGGGATAAAGGTCTTCGTAGGCCACACGATAGAACCCTTCCGCGGGCACTCGCACAACGGTGGCGCGCTCTGGATCGTTGGGATAATGATCTTCGGAGTCCGGGATGCCATCGCCGTCCGCGTCTTGAATGACTTCGCTATCGGCCCGGATGCCAACAAGGATGGTAATGGATGATTGCTTAACCTCGGTGATATCCAGTTCCACACGGATGGGCTGTCCATTGTAGACCACTTCGATCACGGCCGTCTTCTCGTCCTGGTTTACGGTGATTACACCCGATGCATTTCCTTCTTCATCGGTCTTTGCCCGGAACAATACGCGGTCCCCTTCATTATTGCGAATGAGAACCCGGGTTCCGGCCACGCCGCCGGCAGGATCTTCCACCAGCACGTCCACCGGTATAGACTTGTTTGTTTCAAAAACAAAGTCCCCGGTTCCCTGTTGGATGTCAGTAATCTCGTAGGAAAAGGGAATCTCGCTACTGGTTCCCTCGCCGGTAGTCGTTTGAGAACTTCCATCCGCCAGTCCCAGTAGCCAGGTGAGATTGGGATCTTTGGAGTCCGAGCAGTTTGTCAGACCTGTTAAAACCAACAGTGCCAACGTAAATTGCCCCGCTTTACGTACTGCCTTTCGCATGTTATATTTGCCCATTACCGGTTTCATAATACTGGCAGTATACACTGTACTACCGGCAACCTGCAATAGTACTCCGGGAATATTTTTGCAATGTAAAGGGATTAGTTTTCTAAAGCGAGAGGACTAAACCGTCAAAAGCAGGCTCCGCAAAGCCTGGCTGGCTATCATTCAACCGCTTCACCCGTTCGGCCAGGGCATTGTAGATGTGACTGAGCACCAGCCGCCCGGTGCGTATTTTGCTCCGGTTTTCCTGCAATTCTTGCAGCGAAACATGCGCCACGGTAGGATCGTCCGGGTCTGGCTGCGACTCGATGCTGAGCTCCACTATGGCCAGATCCGACCCTTCCAGGGCCTGAAGTAGATTCTCATCGAAAGCGGCATCACCGCTAAAGGCAAAGACCTTGCCGGAGGGATAGGATAGTCGCAAAGCCACGCTTTCCGGTCTGTGGGTTACCGGCCGCACCTCAATCTCGGCGCCCATGAAAGGAATCCTCTTCTCCGGCTTTATTTCTTTGAAATGCAGGGGAAAATCCAATTCCATACCCGGATACATCTGTTCCAGAAGTCCCAGCACCGCCTCCTGAACTCCTGCCGGCCCCAGAATCCAGAAGGGCTCTTTTCTCTTATCTATGTACTTGAAGTGGATTAAGAGAAAAGGAAGCCCGCCAATATGGTCGCCATGAAAGTGAGTCAGAAACAGGCCCTGCACCGTGGATGGAGGGATGCTTTCCTGGTTCATCCGCATCAGGGAGCTGGCCCCGTAATCTATCAGCATGCGAATCTCCCCGGCGCCGGACGGGTCCGGCCAACGGCTCAAATAACAGGCATGGGCCCGACCGTCGGTAAAGAAGGCGTTCCCCGATCCAAGCACCAGTACACTTTCAGACATCCTTTTCTCCTGCTTCGAAGACTGCCGTGGTTGCCAGCGGCTTCCGGTCTACGCTGGTATCGACGGTTTTGCCAGAGCAATCCGGCGCCGTTATGGACGTTTTTTTTCCAACACGCTCCGGAAGCTGCGAAGCCCTATTGCACTCCCGAACGGATCGCCGAGCGGTGGGCCAGGGCCGCTTCAATTAGATCGGCATAACGGGGCGCCATACGAAGCATTCCAAAATAGGTAAAGTGATGCGGATCGGCAAAGTACTGCATGGGCAATTCGTCATGGATCTCCGCAAACCCGGAGCTGTGTTGCTTTCGTAGATAAGTGACGAAGTCCTGAAAGTACTGGCTGCCCGAGAAAACGGCGCTTTCCACCGGATTTTCTGGATTCATGATCAACAGCATGGGCGCATCCAGCCTTTCCCGTACGTTGAACAGTCGGGCCATTTGCGGTACCGGCTTAAAAGGTAAAGCGGGAAGAAAACTCTTAACGATGCGTAAATTATTGAAGGGAATGACCGGCGGTCGATTCCGCCAGTCCGGCGGTTGAATTCGATCCATGTAATCTTGAAGATACTGCTGATCGGATAGCTCCATCAGGCGTTGATCTTCCAGAAACCATCTTCGGTGCTGCACCTGGTTTACCGGCGCTTCCTTCAGTCCAAACTGGCCGGGCATTCGCAGCCCCTCGCCATAACGACGGTTGGATTTATCCAAAGGCTGCAATCTATAGTTCCAGATAACATGACTCAGTCGCAGTCGGATCCACCCTTTTTGTTGCTCGGGCGAAAGCGATATCTTTTGCCAGCCCGAACCGTCGGGTTTATGGGTTTTGCGCGCCACTACGTCCGCATTCAGTTCGCAGGGATCCTGAAAAAACATCTGTCGCTGAACATTCTCGTCTTCCAGAAGCGATGGAGGATAGCGAAAGCGGTCTTCCCAGTGGGGCTCCCACATCCTGGCCAACTCGGAATCGATTCTAAGCGGCGAAGAGCCGTCGCTGAGCCATTCTATTTCTACAGAAAAATCCGGGTTGTACAGTTCCGGAGGGACCTCGAAAGTTAGAACGTCTCCGGCGTAGCTGGCCGGGAAAGCCACACATCCTGAGGTTTTCCCGTCTCTGTATACTCCGCCGGCCAGCGGATTTCCTTGATAATAGATGTAGCTTCTGAGCGGCTTATCCTTGCTTGCCCGACGATTGAACTCCAGCGGATCCCACCATTGATCGGAATAGCGAATCCCGGCCAGCATGCCGCTCATGAAACCCGATGCGATCTCCGTAAGGGTGAGCCTGTCGCTGTGATCCAGGGCAAAAGAAGCAGGATAGAACCTCTGGGCCGGCACCCGTTTCTTGAGAAATTCGAAATGGGCTCTTTCATCGTAGAATGGCCCGGGGATGTGAGGCGGCATCAAGTGTTCCAGCTCGAAATCCACCATGGCCACCGGATACACCACCAGGTCTGGCTCCATTTCGTTGATCCGATCCACGTAATGGTAGGCATCTTCCGGCATCATGGCCGCGTGAGATATGATCTGCACCACCACCCGGCGCTGCAGTCTTTGCTCCAGAAGCTGCTGCATTATCTCTTTCTGGATGGAATAGCGGGCAATGCTGGAACCCAGAACTATGATGCGCAGCGGTTTGCCCGGCGAAGCCAGCGGATCTGTTTCAGCCCGGGCGGGGCCGGATTGCCCCTCCGAAATGTGTGCCTCCTGCGATTGGATGGTTCCATCTGTATCCGAATCGGGATCATCGAGCCTGGAAAAGGAACGTTCCGCATCACGAAGGATCCACTCAAAGTTGTACCATCGATAGGAATCCCAGCCGCTATGATTGGCGGGCTGAAAGATGAGATAATCGAATATCAGCCGGTCCAGAGCAACCGTGGAGGTAAGGAAAACTAGAGTCCAGATCAGTGTTTTGCCACCGGGCATGGTGCAAAACTGAGCTACTACCCTTTGATGTCATTCAATATCATGCGCCGAATGGCCGGGACTCCAGCAGAAGCGCCTTTCCCAGTCTGCGGTAGCGTAGCCAGCTGGAGGCGCGCTGGCCGGATTCTTCCAGTCGCCCATGGAGCTCATGGATCTCGGAATCCAGTATGCTGGCCGGGCAAAGTAAAACCTGATCCCCTGCCTGTAAATGACCGCTGGAGAACCGCCAGCGATGCGCAGGGAAACTCTGATAATAGTCTTTCATATCGGGCAGCTTACGGGGCTTTTTGCCTTTTCGGATCAGTACCGGAGAGAGTCCAAAACCGCAATACTGAAGCAACCCGTCCGCGCCCAGATTCAAACTGAGTCCATGAATGTCCCGGGGCACAGCCACACGGATCTGTTCCAGATAACCCTGCACCGGATCGTCATGATGCCCCAGGGCATCGAACATGGATCCCAGAAAGTCCTGGGAGATCTCTTCCTGGCTGGAGAACAGAAATACTCGCAGATGATCGGAACCGTATTTTATGAAGAACTTGAAGGATCGATTCCCCCGGGTTGATCCCAGGAGCGCATACCGGCAATAACCCTGGTCTTTCCAGGGGATATCCGCCACGTCGGGTTCATAGGAACCTGCATGCTCTTCGGTGGGCCCAAACGGATCCTCGGTAGGGCTTCGGCCGTTCTGATGGGCCATGGAAGCCTGGGATGCCTGGGCAGCCGCAGCGGCAGCAGTTTCTTCGCGGCTGGCGGAATGAGGCCCGCCTTCGGCCAACAGGGTAAAGGGGAGCTTTTCTTTCCCGCCCAGTAATCGCTCCAGGGGAGGACGTTCCGGAGCCCAGAAGAGAAAGAACAGGGGTTGGCTGTCCGGCTCCACATTGTAGCTTAAATTCAGCTGCCCAGGACGGAAGATGGCAAAATCGTCGGGTTGACGACCGCAGGCGCGCAAGTGCTCCTTCAAATCTCTAATGTATTCCTGCGTGGAAACGCTGCCGTTGGAGCGCTTTCTGTAAACAAGACCGGCCCGGCATTTCTTCCGATCCCCCAGTAACAGGCCTCCTTCCCGGCTCAACCAGCCCAGTTCATTTAAGCGATGAAGAATCCTGGGCGGTAGCGATTGCTCCTCTTTCCAGTCCAGACTTCGTACAGAGGCCCATTGTCGCAGAATCTGCGTTACCGGCAGACTCTTAAGCAAAAACCGTTGCAGAGTAGATGTATGGGCCCCTTCAGGAATCATTGGTTGGCGCTTCCTCGGTAGTAGCCTTCCACCTGACGAAAGGCGCTCTGGATACGACGCCCCAGAGCCACGAGAATCTTGAAGGCCCAGCGCGGATGGCTTTGAAAGATTTTCTCAAAGTTTTCCTGCGTGAGCGAAAGCAGTTTCGTAGGGCTGGCGGCGATCAATGTGGCGGACCGGGGAGCATTCTCCAGCATAGCCATCTCGCCAAAAATCTCGCCTGGACCCAGGCTGTTCAACACCCGGTATTTGCCCTGATTCACGCGCTCGGTTACCACCACCTTTCCGGCAATGATCAAGTAGACTTCGTTTCCTTTATCGCCTTCCCGCAGGATGATCTGTCGTGCCTGGAAGGTGCGGCCATACTTAAAGAATAGATCGGCCGTGATGGCCTGCTCCCCTTCGAAGCCCAGTTTGATAAGATCGTAATCATGGTTGTTAATGTTCATGCGCCGGCTCCTTGATAGGGCAATTCCTTGATGTGGCCGTTTATCTGCCGAAGCATCTTGCTCAGGACTCGAATAGACTGCAGTGCAAAGGAAATGTCCGAAACCATGGCTCGCTCGAACTGCACCTTACTGAATCCCAGGGCTCGAACTCCCGTGCGGGCCACGGCATCGGTGATCCGGGCAGTACCAAGATACACTTCCAGCATGCCGAACAGATCCCCTTTCGTTAGATCAAAGTTTTCCATCTTCAGCGGCGTGTATTTTCTCATCACGCGCACTTCGCCTTCAAGAATCAGGTATGTGCAGGGATCGCCTATAGTGTAATCCGTTTCATAGATCTTATCTCCCGACCGAAATTCCACCGGTTGACTCAATTCTGCGATTGTATCAAAATCCATTATTTCTTCCCCGTCCTGTAGTTGTTGCGGCCCCGGGCCGCAGATCTCTGCCGATTCCGTTTCTCCCGAAGTTTCGCGGCCCCAAACACTTACTCTCCTGCCAGATTCAGGCAGATATGACAACAGGAATATGAAAAGTAATCCAAAGAAACTACAGGCCTTCTTACAGTATCGGATGGTCTAAAATCTTTGCTTTACCTGCCATGGTGGAAAATAATTCATTCCGCAATGGCCTCCCGCAAGCCTACTTTCGATGATTGCTACCAGGCCCTGCCTGAAATCAAGCCTCCCCGTAACCTGGACAAGTTCTGGCAGGATGCCATAATGAGCCTGAAAAGACTTCCGGTGGATCCTCAGCAGAAGCTGGTGCTAAAAAAGTCCTTCGGAAAGGAAAGCCTGAGCGATATCTCTTTTCAGAGTCTCGGGCCTACCACCATCAAAGGGCAGCTTTTTCTTCCTCGACGACGGGGCAAGGCGCCGGTGGTGATCCATTTTCCCGACTACGATGAAAAGGCCAGTTTTCCCGGCGCTGTCAAAGACTACAGCCGCTCATTAACCGAAAAGGGCATTGCATTGCTATCCGTAAACCTCCGTCAGCTTCCCCAGGGCGCCACGGCAGCCGCGGCAACCGCGCTCCGGGGAGCCGCTGCTCCCTCCCGAGCGACCATTGGCGCTGGTTCAGCCAGAAATACCGCAACAAGATCCGGAACCAGCGCTGTAGAAGCCCCGCTACCGCCGCTTATGGCCATGGGACTGGATCCCATCGAAAAAAGCTATCTGGCTCACTGCTATCTGGATGCATTGCGCGCGGTGGACTTCCTCCGACTACAGAAAGGCATCGATAGCGCGCGAATTGCCCTTCTTGGTCGCGGTCTGGGCGCCGCCATGGCCTCCTTTGTGGCCCACATGCGAAAGGAGTCGGTTGTGGCCTTGAGCCTGGAAAGACCCTCCCCTGCCTGGATTTCCCGATGGCTGGACGATTCCACTGGTTCTATGGCCGAGCAAATCCGGGAACTGATGAAGCAGAAATCCGGTTCCCGGGCAAAGTGGAAAAAGAGTCTGGAAGTGCTGGACCCAATGAACTGGGCCCAGTCCATTCAAGTGCCGGTTCTGTTTTCGGCGGGCCTGGAGGATCGGGTGCATCCTCCCATGTCCATTTTCGGATTTTTCAACCATCTACAGACCGAAAAGGCCATGCAGTTTTTTACCGATGAGGAGCAGGACCCCACCGGGAAAAAGGAAAGGCTCACCTCCCTGGATTTTCTGCTGGAACAGCTACAGTAGTCATTCTTTGCGTCCGTGTCGGGGCTAAAACCCGCGGATGGCAGACAACCTTCGTAGAGGAACCCGGGGGACCGGCAACCTGCTATCGCATTGCTGGTGGTAGCCGGATATACAGCGAGATTTGCGCTGTGCCGGCCTAATTTGCTTTACACCCACGGACACGCTCCGAGATTGACCCTGAATTATGGAAGAACGACAAAACAGCGGCTATCAGGGTGGTGACCGCAACTCTGATTCAGACGATAAGCGAAGAGGCGGCGGCCCCGGTGGCCGACAGGGCGGCGGCGGCGGAAGGTACCGCAAGCGAGTTCTGGATACCAGAAATATTACTATTGATTACAAGAATCCGGAAACCCTGGAAAGATTCATTTCCAAAACCGGAAAAATTCTGCCCCGCAGAATGACTGGCGCCACGGCAAGAGTGCAAAGAAAAATCGCTCGAGAGATCAAACGTGCTCGAATGATTAACCTGCTACCTTTCTCCAAACGCTAACATTAATGTCCATTTGGCTTTCCAGATTTACGAAAAGCCTTGCAAGAAGCATCCCACCTGTGGGATGCTTTTTTTAGTCTATGAGCGCCTCGCGGTCTCTGCCTGAAAGCCTTATGCCAGCCCTTCAAACCTTCCCGGTAGGACCAGAAACCAGTCGTAACAGAGATACCAGGGCATCGGCCCATAACGCAGTCCATATTCTGTTTTTTCGGCTGACTCAGACCGACAGGAATCATATCTTTTCCAATACAGGGAAGCCAGGCTTCCACATGCAGGATCCATAAAATGGCAGTTTCTTCAATTGCATCCATCCTAAACCCGGAACATCAGTACTTTCTAGAAGACCTTTACGAAACCTACAGAAAGGATCCGGGCTCGGTAGCTGCCGAATGGAGAGACTTCTTCCAGCAAATGGAAAGCCAGGACGGCAACGGCCATAGCCAGGGAATACCTCTGGAGTCCAGCTCCATCCCCAAGCTCCTGAAATCGGACATCCTACGGATACCCGATACTCAGCTAAAGGCGTTGCTGCTTATTCAGGCCTATCGACGTCACGGTCACTATTCCGCCAACATTGACCCTCTGGGATTGCGCGAAACGTCTCGCGAGCATCTGCGACTGGAAGATCATAACATCACCAGCGAAGAACTGGCCAAAGAGGTTACCGTTACCTTTGGCGGCGAAACGATCACGGATACTCTGGGCAATCTGGTAGAAAAGCTGGAACGCATTTATTGCAGCAGCATCGGCTCGGAATACTTTTATATTCGAAGCGAAGAACGCCGTCGTTGGCTCATCGAGCGATTGGAGTCCAACCGCTTTCAGAATCCTCTGGAAAATTCGGTAAGGGAGATGATATACGAGAAGCTCTTTGCCGCCGAGAACTTCGAAAAGTACATCGCCACCCATTATCCAGGAAAGAAGCGATTTTCGCTGGAAGGCGGCGAAAGCCTGATTCCCACGCTGGCCGCAGCTGTCGAGATGGCCGGCGAAGACGGCATTGAGCAAATCGTAATCGGCATGGCGCACCGGGGCCGATTAAACGTTCTGGCCAACATCCTGGGCAAAGACCCCGCTCTAATATTTGCAGAATTTAACGAAAACATCACCGAAGACATCGATTCCGGAGATGTGAAGTATCATCTGGGCTACTCCAGCGATTATGAAACATTGAGCGGCAAGTCCGTTCACTTGAGCCTTGCCTTTAACCCATCGCATCTGGAAGTGATCAATCCCGTTGTTCTGGGTTCCATTCGCGCCCGCCAGGAGAAGGCTGGCGATGTGGAACGGCGAAACCACCTGCCTTTGATCATTCACGGCGACGCCGCTTTCGCAGGCCAGGGCATTAACTACGAATGTCTGAACATGTCGGATCTGCCCGCCTACAAAGTGGGCGGCGCTCTACACATCGTATGCAATAACCAGATAGGCTTCACCACCAATCCATCCGATGCTCGTTCCACCACCTATGCTACGGACCTGGCGCGTATGCTGCACGTGCCCATCTTTCACGTAAACGGCGACGATCCGGAAGCATGCTTTCGCGCGGTTCGTCTGGCCATGGAATGGCGACGCAAATACCAGACCGATGTATTCATAGATCTGATCTGCTACCGACGGCTGGGTCACAACGAAACCGACGAACCGGCATTCACTCAGCCGGTCATGTACAAGAAGATCAAATCCCATCCTTCCACCTTTCAGCAATACGAAAAGCGACTGAAAGAAGATGGTCTGGATTCCAACACCCTGGATGGAATCAAGCAAAAGTACCAGCAAAGTTTGGACGATGCATTCAAACGTGTAGATACGGACGAACTGCAAAGCTATATTCAGACTCTCACTGGAAACTGGAGGGGATTTCTGAAAATGGATCCCTACTCCAGGCCGGATACCAGCGTTCCGAAGGAAACCCTGGAACAGATCACCGAGCAAATCACCAGCGTGCCCGGGGACTTCCAGCTCAACAAGAAACTGCAGCGACTGTTCCAGGACCGTCGCTCCATGATAATGGAAGACAAGGGCGTAGACTGGGGAATGGCCGAGGCTCTGGCCATGGGAACCCTGCTAAAAGAAGGTATCCCGATTCGAATCACCGGACAGGATACCAAACGAGGAACCTTCAGTCATCGACATGCGGTGGTGTTCGATTCCGAAACCGATGCCGAATATGCTCCGCTACAGCACCTGGCCGAGGATCAGGGAAACCTCGAAATCGCAAACAGCCTGCTCTCCGAAGTGGCGGCTCTGGGATTCGAGTTCGGTTATTCCCTGGCAGACCCCAAGTCCCTGGTAATCTGGGAAGCGCAGTTCGGCGACTTTGTAAACGGCGCCCAGGTAGTGATTGATCAGTTCATTGCCAGTAGCGAAACGAAATGGAACCGCTACTCGGGTATTGTGATGCTATTACCCCACGGCTACGAAGGCCAGGGTCCGGAACACTCCAGCGCGCGTCTGGAGCGATTCCTGCAACTTTGCAGTCAGTTTAATATCCAGGTCGCCAACTGCACAACCCCGGCGCAGTACTTTCACCTGCTCCGCCGACAAATGCACAGAAACTACCGCAAACCACTGGTTGTAATGAGCCCCAAGTCTCTGCTTCGACATCCCAGGGCAAAGAGCCATCTTGCCGACTTTACCGAAGAGTCCTTCCAGGAAGTTCTGGATGAAAACGATCCATCCATCGATAAAGGAAAGGTGAAGGCGCTATTATTTTGTAGCGGCAAGATCTACTACGATCTTCTGGATCAGCGCGAGAAAGAAGAAATCAAAGACATTGCCATCATTCGCGTAGAACAGCTGTATCCTTTTCCGAATGAGCAGATCCAGACTATCTTGAAGCAATACAAGCAGGCCAAAGATATCACCTGGGTTCAGGAAGAACCCAGAAACCAGGGAGCCTGGATCTATATGGAAAATCTCCTGGGGCATCTATGCAGGCAGCGACTGAATTATTGCGGTCGTGCGCCATCCCCCAGCCCGGCCACCGGATACTTCAAGGTTCACGTTAAAGAACAAACCAGCATCGTAGAAGAAGCTCTACAAATTAAATCGGAGGAAGACTGAGTATGTCCCAGGAAATCAAAGTACCACCCATGGGGGAGTCCATAACGGAGGCCACAGTAGCTGACTGGCACTTCTCCGAAGGACAGAGTTTCAATAGCGGCGACATACTGGTTGAGCTGGAAACCGATAAGGTCACCATGGAAGTTCCCGCTCCAACCGCGGGCAAACTCACAAGTATCAAGAAGCAATCCGGCGAAACAGTACAGCTGGATGAAGTCCTTGCCATCATCGAAGAGGGAGCGGGCTCCGGGGATTCTGGCTCCTCCGGCCAGTCCTCCAGTTCCGGAGATTCTTCTTCCGGTAAGAGCGAAAGTAGCTCCAGTGGAGCGGGCTCCAGCCAGAGTTCAACGAGTTCGGCGGATGGGCGTCAAAATGACACCGTTCCTCCCGGCGCGCGACGTCTGGCCGACGAAGAAGGCGTGGATACCTCAAAAGTACAGGGTACCGGACGAGGGGGTCAGGTACGCAAAGAAGATGTAGTAAACCATCTGGAAAAAGGCGGCTCCGGTGGCCAGTCCTCCAGCGCATCAGGCGGATCCACCGGACAGTCCCAGTCGGCTGCGAAGCCTGCCGCCAGCGCCGAAGCCATCAAACCCGGCCGTCAAAAGACCGGCGAAAGAGAAAAAGTAGAGCCCATGAGCAGGCTCCGGCAAAAGATTGCGGAGCGACTGGTTTCTGCCCAACAAACCGCAGCCATCCTTACCACTTTCAACGAAGTGGATATGAGCCGTGTGATGGATATTCGAAATCAGTACAAAGACCTGTATGCGAAAAAATACGGCATCAAGCTGGGTTTCATGTCCTTCTTCGTCAAAGCGGCCGTAGAAGCGCTGAAAGCATATCCGGCCATTAATGCCGAGATTCGCGGTACAGATATTGTCTATAAGAACTACTACGACATCGGAGTCGCCGTTGGCGGTCCCCGCGGACTGGTAGTTCCCATTGTCAGGGATTCAGATCTACTTACCTTTGCCGAAATCGAAATGGAAATCTCCCGCCTGGCCAGCCGTGTCCAGGAAGGAAGCATTTCGTTGGATGAAATGAGCGGAGGAACGTTTACGATTTCCAATGGAGGGATTTACGGTTCCATGCTCTCTACCCCCATTTTGAATCCGCCGCAAAGCGGAATTCTGGGCATGCATAACATTACGAAGAAGCCGGTGGTCGTGAACGATGAAATTGTAATTCGCCCGATGATGTATCTGGCGCTTTCCTACGATCACCGAATCGTGGATGGCAAAGAGGCGGTGAGCTTCCTTGTAAAAATAAAGGAATGCATCGAGAATCCGGAGCGAATCCTGCTGGAGATCTAATAGCATTTCCGGGGTCAGGCGCCGGTTCGGCCCTGGCCTCTTTCCGGTAGCGCTCGGGCTGCTTCCCGAACCGTTTCGGGAAAAGGCCGGGATCGCCGCGCAAAGCATTTGGGAATTACCGTGTGGGCTGGATAAACCCTCTGGTGAAACAGCCGTTTCGCGAACCGGGGCAGGCCAGGCCAGTTCCAGGCTTTGCGCATCCCGAAGGAAGGTTCTCTTTGGCGACAAAGCGAACCGATAAAGCAAAACTATTAAGTAAAACAACAAAGCGAAACAACCTCGAATCACGAAAAACCAGGACAGGAACATGCAACAATTTGACTACACAGTAATCGGCGGAGGCCCCGGCGGATACGTAAGCGCCATTAGAGCAGCGCAGCTCGGCTTCAAGGTAGCGGTGATCGAAAAACGTCCCACCCTGGGCGGAACCTGCGTAAACGTGGGCTGTATTCCTTCCAAGGCTCTTCTGGATTCTTCTGAGAAGTTTCATGCAGCCAGCCATGAATTCGCGGACCACGGCATCAATGTGGGCTCGGTGAAGATCGACGTGAAAAAGATGATGGAAAGAAAGGTAAAGGTAGTCAAAGAGCTCACCGATGGCCTGGATTTCTTGATGAAGAAAAACAAGATCACTGTGATTCGCGGCACGGGCCAAATGCAAAAGGCCAGCCAGGACAAAGTAGAGATCAAAGTGTCCGGCGAAACCGAAGACACAATCGAAACGAAATACTGCATCATTGCTACCGGCTCTGTACCCATCGCCATTCCCGGTATGGAAATCGACGAAAAGCAGATCATAACTTCTGACACGGCCATCGCTCTGGAAAAAGTGCCCGAATCCATGACCATTATCGGCGGCGGCGTAATCGGCCTGGAGATGGGCTCGGTCTGGAATCGGTTAGGCACCAAAGTTACAATCGTTGAGATGCTTCCGGACATCCTGATGGGCCTGGACGGTCAAATGCGTCAGATGGCCCGTCGCACATTGCAAAAACAGGGCCTGGATTTTCTTTTCGAGCACAAAGTTACTGAAGCGAAAGCCGGAAAAAAGGGCGTTGATATCAAAGTACAGGACAAAAACGGCGAAGAGAAAAGCCTGAACTCCGAAATACTTCTGGTCTCCGTGGGCCGAAAGCCCTTTACCGAAGGCCTGGGGGCAGAAAACGTCGGAGTAAAGATCAACGATCGCGGCCGGGTTGAAGTAGATCCGCATACGCTGCAGACTTCGGTTCCCAATATCTATGCTATAGGCGATGTGATCGAAGGCCCCATGCTGGCTCACAAGGCCGAAGAGGAAGGCGTAATGGTGGCCGAAAACCTGGCAGGAAAAAGCGGTCATGTAAACTACAACACCGTTCCCTGGATTGTCTACACCTGGCCGGAAATCGCCTGGGTAGGCAAGAGCGAAGAAGAGCTCAAAAAAGAAGGCGTGGAGTATCGCACTGGAAAATACATGTTCCGTCCCAACGGACGGGCCAAAGCCATGGGTCAGATCGACGGTCAGGTCAAGATCATCGCAGACAAGCGCACCGATACAATTCTCGGCGTGGCCATTGTTGGCCCGAACGGCTCGGAGCTACTGGCCGAGGCTGTGGTGGCCATGGAATTTGGCGGTTCTGCCGAGGACATCGCCAGATCCTTTCATGCGCACCCCACTCTTTCCGAGGTGATGAAAGAAGCGGCCATGGACGTGGACAAACGATCCATCCATTCCTGATCCGGCGCGATCCTGTCTGCAGCAGTCATCGGACTCTGTCTTCGGTCTGCAGAAGCCTCAAAGGAAATCGAGCCAGGCGCCGAGGAAGACCAGGTGTCCGCCAGGGTGTACCCATTTCCATTCTGGAATCTCCGCAGCATCCTTGCCGGCCTGGCGCATACAATGTGCCCGGGCCGAACGCTGCGGCGAATCCAGGTCCATTCCATTGTCGATTTTACAGGAAGACACTCGATGGCATCGGATATAAAAGGTCGCATTGACTACAGTCATGAAATGAAGCTGCACAACTCGCCGATCTTGCGAATTGTATTCTGGATCGCGGGAACCGTTTCGCTGTTTCTGGGAGTTCTGGGAGTTTTCCTGCCAGTGCTACCCACAACGCCCTTTCTTTTGCTTTCGGCCTATCTCTACGCCCGTTCATCCGAGCGATTCTACAACTGGCTCATGAACCACCGCCATCTCGGACCTTATGTAAGGCAATGGGTTCAAGATCGTAGCCTGACTCTCAGAACCAAGTTCCTGGCCATATCGCTTCTCACTATCGCAATCGTCACAAGCAACGTTTTCTTTGTGACCTTCGTGCCAGCCCATGCTATGATGGCCCTTACCGGAATCCTTGTGGGAGCCTACATACTCTCTTTTGACACACGGGAAATTCGTTGATAGGACAGATAGGCGATGGCCGCCGTCTCTACCCGTAGCACCATAGGACCAAGATAGACTCGCCTGCACCGATCCGGCCATTTTCGGCAAAGAGAATCCCAGATACGCTGATCCTTCGGGCCAAAGCCGCCTTCCGGGCCTATTACAATGAGAAGTTCGGATTCCGCGTTAGAACCGGTAACTTCGGTGGCAGGACTCCACTGATTGGAATCGGACGGTGGACTCCACTGTTCAGCCCCGAACGGAGAGCTCGACGAATCAGATCCAGACTTCGATCTCGCCACACCGGGCCCGGCCCTGGTTTTTGATTCGTTGTCGTCCGCCTTCTGGTTATTTTCGTCGCCGCGCTTGCGGGGATCCGAGTTTCGCACATTCTCATCCGGTAAATCCAGAATATGGACATACATACCGCGAGAAAGTTCTCGGTCCAGGTAGGATTCCAGATCTGCGAATGATACAGGGTTTTCCAAAGAGGGCAGATACCAGGCTTCGCTCTGCGCGGCGGCTTCCTGGCCAAGACGATAAAATCGGTCCGCAGAAATCTTTTCTCGAACAGACCGTTCGAATTCGGCGGGGATTAGCCTTCGCAGACCCAGCTCAGTAGACTTTTCGATGAGCCAGTCGTTTCGGCTTCCCCGGGGCACGGCAACCATCAGGTCTAATGTAGCGCTTCTGGCCCGGTTTTCGCACATGCCTTCCAGGGTTACGAAGGCCTGCTTTTTTCCTGCCCAATGGAGACGCCCAGGCCACCGGCGGCCCTGACCATCTCCTACGTAGATCCCCGCTCCTTCCGGAAGCCGGCGGGCCCGGGCATGCGATATTTCCGGTGGCTCCAACTCCACAGAACGCTGTTCCAACTTGTCCGGCCAGGATTCCGTGCGAAACACTAGAAACATCTTTTTTGTTTACAGGTAGGACTGTCCGGAGCTTCTGGAATTACTTGCCGAAGTGGTGGAATTGGTAGACACAGTGGATTCAAAATCCACCGGGAGCAATCCCTTGTCGGTTCAAGTCCGACCTTCGGTAAGCAGTCCTTATTCTCTATTCCAGTCCTGAGCACATGCCAAACCCGAGGGGCTACACCAGCCCGCGGATGCACCTGGGGTTTCCGCAATTTCCGTTCTTACAATTACAGTCGAATCGTATTCCGGTCCTCTCATCCACCGGATGTAGATCCCGGCGGTTTCGAAGTAATACCTTGCGTAGATTCTCTTCGGTTCTTTTCTCTTTTATGATCGTGGCAACAGCCATGGCTCACCTCCCTGTGGCCTCGCGGCAACTGCCATTCGTGCATTGGGCCCGATCTTTTTTTGCTGGTTCCGCTATCGGGAACCAATAGAGCCTTTCTGAGGAATTATCGGATCAGCCCATGTCTGGACTGTAATACATGACTCGATTTCTGCCCGCCCGTTTGCAGACATAGAGGGCCTTGTCGGCCCGATTGATGAGCCCTTTGTTGGTCCGGACGTCAATTTCTGGATCAAAGGAGGAAATTCCCACGGACATGGTCACCTTGAGCTCATTTTCATCGGAATGAACCACCATCTCTTCGATCTTTTTGCGAATCTCTTCGGCTTTGGCTACAGCGGTCTCCTTGTCGGCTCCCGGCATTACCAGACAGAACTCCTCCCCGCCGTAGCGAGCGGCAAAGTCGGTGTTTCGAGCGCTTTCGATAAGCACCCGTGCCACAGCCTTGAGCACCTCATCCCCGGCCTGATGGCCGTAGGTATCATTGAAGTTCTTAAACTTGTCTACATCTGTCAGGAGCAATGCCAGAGGGGTTTTTCGCTTCGTGGCCTTGTCCCGTTCCTCTTTCATGCGAGACTGGAAATAAGCATGGTTCTTCAGGCCCGTCATCAAATCCACTGTGGCCCGCTCGTAGAGGCGAGCATTCTCCACGGCAATCCCGCCCAGACTGGCCAGATCCACCAGGAAGCTTCGTTCGGATTCCGGATAATCGCCGCCCACGGCCTTTTCGCCGAGAACGATCAGTCCAATTACCCGGTTCTTGGCCCTTAAAGGCACAATCAGTTCCGCACCGAGGCCGCGCAGCATACCCAGGGTAGCATCCCCGGGCAGATTCTTCTCGAATTCTTCCAGGGTGAGTGATTTATTGTGATTCTCAAAATAGATGGCGATGGGCGACTCCACAGAGATCTCATAGGTCTCCGGCGGCATGTTCAGATCGAAGCCCTTGTAGCCCTCCACCATGGTCAGAACTTCCGCATCCATTTCCGGGGTGAGAAAAAGGGCTGCCTGCAGGGTTTGCACCTGGGCCAGACAAATATCCAGAATCGCATTAATCAGATACTTGTAATCCAGGGTGGAGTTCAGCGCCCGGGAGATTTCGATCAGCTGCTTTTGATCATAGATCTTCTTCTCGTAATGCTGAATTTCCTCGGGGATGGACATGGACATAGAGGCAATGGATGCCCTTTGTATCGAAAAGTTCAAACCATTTTCTCGGAATATGCGAGTATCTAGAGGTATCCGAGGAGCCCTACCCCGGTTAGGCAACCCGGGACAAAAGCGGCGAAATGCCCGTGTTCCGGCAAGGCGTACCGCTATACAGAACAGTATACCCGAAGAGTCAGATTCGTAGGTGGCCTACCAACAGCGGAAATCAAACCAATCAACCTGAGCCGTAGACAAAAACTGTGTTGACAGGGAGCGGTGCCCCACAAATGTAGCATTACACCGCGCGGTAGAGCAGTTGGTAGCTCGTTGGGCTCATAACCCAAAGGTCACAGGTTCAAATCCTGTCCGCGCTAATCGGTCGGGGGCTCCTTCGGGAGCCGGAGACCCTGTGGCGAAGTAGCTCAGGTGGTTAGAGCAGTGGAATCATAATCCACGTGTCCGGGGTTCGAGTCCCTGCTTCGCTACCATTAACCATGAGCCTGTGCTAACTGCTTCAATAATAACCTTTGCACTGCTCATCCTAATTCAAGTAACCTGCACCCGGACCTTCATACGCTGGGGACTGCGAAAGCTATTCAAAGTCCATCTGGATTATGAAGGCACCGGGATGATTCTCGGCCTCTGGTTTCAGGCCAGAAACTTGAAACTGGCTTTCGCGCCGGACCATTCCACTGACCGCTTCTATTTCGAATCCGACCGGGTCCATTTTGCGGTTTCCCCTCTGCATTTGCTCTTTGGCCGGATATTGCTCCTCAAGGTCTCTCTGGGTACCGCATACTTCGAGTACATCAATCGAATCGATTCGCACAAAAAGAATCGATTACTTCCGCGGCGACATCGCTTTGAACTAAAAGATATGGATGTCCAGGACGGCACCGTTACGGTAATCGACGAAACCCTGCCCGGCCCATACAGACTGACTATTTCAAAGATTCACCTGGAAAGCGCAGACATGGATTTGTCAACGCCGGTGGACCTGTTCTTTCGCATGGAAAGAGGCCAGGCTTTAATTGGCTCCGGAAGCATTGAAGCCGGTAAGAGCAGAGAAACAGGATTTATTAAGATTCGCGGTATTACCTACGGCGAGATCACCAGCCTTGAACGAGTCCCTCTGATGGGTTACGGATTTTCGCTTACAGCCTACCATCGCGGCGGATCAGATAGCCGGGAAGTAGAAGGACGACTTCGCATTCTGGACTCCAGCGGTACGGGGGGCGAAGATCAGGGTATTCCCTACGGCTTCTTGATCAAATGGACCGACTACAACCTTACCATGGACCTGGGTATTCAAAAGCTGATCGAAAACGTCCTGAAGAGCGCACGACCCGGACTGATGGAAAGAGGACTGATCCTGGGTTCGCGGGGCGTCTTCGACCTGGTGAAAAAGCCCCAGGGCGAAGGCAGCGCTTCGGACAAGATGGATCTTGACCTGGACTTGAACCTGGATAGCGATAAGAAAAGCCCAGATAAGAAAGGAAGCGATAAGAAAGGGCCAGACAGCAAAAGTGGCGAGTAACCGGGAGCCAATAAAGAAAACTAAGCTCGAGGCGAAAAATAAGAGTAAGCGCCTCGATCCAGGGAAAGCCCGTTTCGACAACAGCAGTGCTGCTCCTTTACCGAAACCCTTGTCCGCGAACGGCAAGACCAGTCGCAACGGATCTCCTGCCGGGTCTTCCGGGGAGTAAGGCTACCGGGGGATGAGAAGAAAATCCATTGGCCAGATTGCGATGTTTACTCGCCAGGCGATTGGAATAATTCTCCTCGCCGCAGACTCAGCTCATCCCACTCGGTCCAATCGCCAAAATCCAGTGGCCTGATAATCTGCATCTCGTTATTGCGAATATGGAAACTGAATTCGGCGTCCTGGTCATCATGGAACCGGATGCGGCAAAAACCGTCTTCCGAGCACTGCGCCCGCACTTCGCCAAAAAGGAGAGCCCGTCCCAACGGAATGTCCCTGACAGTCATCGTATAGATTTCAAAAATGCGCTCGATTAGTATCACCTTATTGTCTCGCCGTTCGCTAACCCATGCTCCGGCCAGGTCCGGAATCTCCGTTGCGGGTTGAAAGTTCACCACAGGCGCTCTATCCATTGGTTCCGCCTTATCGAACGCGGGACCAGTCAGCGAATACATTTTCCCCTGCCTTTGTATTACGATTTCCTTGATTCCCTTCCTGCGGGTATCGGCCGGAGACCACAAAACCAGGGCAACCTTTTGCTGCTTGCGGCCGTTGTCCATATCCAACGAACGGCCTTCCCTGGCATCGCAGCCGTCCACTGATATCAGGATATCGCCGGCCTGTAATATTGTGCTGTCGGGCAGTTCCTCGCCGTCCCGAGGATCGGTATCAAATACAGATGTAATGAGCGGATAGCCAGACCATAGAACTATATGCGAATACTGGAATGGATCATACTGGTTCGTGGCGGTTACCCGAAACGGAACCATCGGTACTTCGCATTCCCTGATGATAGGTTCGGCCTTATTGCACCGAAGTAGAAGCATTGAAAGAGTCAGGATTAAGAACGGAAACAGGAAAGGTGCAGTAATCCGGTTGATGCAGACGATACGAATTATCACAACCCAACCAGGATTTCGCTTCTTATTCGTCTCTTCTGTCATAGGTATCTACACGTTCTTCTGCTCAATCCGAACATAATCAACGCCAAACTCCAGACCATACCATAAGAGGACTGCTGGCTCAATCACTAACTAGAGCCGAGCTTCTCATTTTAGCTCTGTATCCCCGGGTTCGATCTCCAGGAGTGAAGCCAGAATCTTCCGGGTGGCCAATGCATCCGGCCAGAAATACAAAGACATCATGGCATAGAAGACAGCGGCCGGAAAGATAAACACATAGGTTGATGGTTCTGTGAAAGCCATCGGTCCGCCTTTCAAAAGCGAAGTAATGATTCTTACCACTCCCCAGGCCAAGAGCGCAAGCTGAATTAGAAGCAATATCCAGGGCAGACGAATCAGCACGTCGATGCGGGTGCGCGAGCCAACCTGGGTCAACTCGCCAATTATTTGAGGTCTCAAGAAGTTGTTTAGAAGTCTGGTTCGTATGGCCCGGAAGTTCAAATCATGAATTGTGCCTTCCAGCGGTTTCTCTGTAGGAATAAGTGCAAACGGATGCCGGGGGCCCATATTGTCTTTCAGCCGCCCGATTGCGGCCTCAGGAATCTCTGAACTCCAAAGAGAAAAACGGCTGAACCATAGCATTTTCATTCTTGTTCCTGCTTCCCGGTTACTGATCCACCGGGTTTGGATCACACTGCCCGCGCTTTAGATAACTCCGGTCCGCGAAATCCTCTCGTGATTACCATAACTCGCACCCTTTAGGCCGACCCGACCTACAGAGCCCGGGTTCGCATAACGGCCCCACGGTGCTTTAACCCGAACCGGC
Source organism: Spirochaetaceae bacterium (assembly GCA_002730875.1). Lineage (GTDB taxonomy): Bacteria > Spirochaetota > Leptospiria > Leptospirales > Leptonemataceae > UBA3465. Next base: position 53,373 of record PCBI01000003.1, read on the forward strand.
ACAAGGACGGCCCGGAACCAATGGCCGTTCTGATGGGCTTACCAGGACGACTTGTTTCTCTTAGTTCGCACAACCCAGGCGCTTTAAATCCTCTCCCGTCACGAATCGACCTTTCTCTTCCATGTAGCGATACACTTTACAACGCCAATCAGCTTTTACAAGGACTGGATCGCTGGCGATGTTTTGCACCACTTTCTTTGCATCCAGTGGCTGATCCACCATGCGAATGCCCCCATCCGCCTGTGTATCAAATATCATCAATCTACCACTGTTACCATAGGGCTGCCACTCTGGATGCTTCTCCGCCAGACCCTTTCCCGGCGCCCCGCGATGCGCAAATCCGGCCCAGTAGGACATCATCGCATCGGATACCTGTAATCGACCTTCCAGGTTCTCATCGGAAAACATATAACGATCCGCCGGTCCCAGACTGAAGTGCCCAAAAACGAATGGAATTTCGAAGGCATGCGCCGCTCCCAGGAATTGTCCCAGATCGTTTCCCAGGACCACGGGTTCTTCATCCCATTCGAATCGATAGGCGTAGAAATCCCTGTTGGCGGTCTGGATTGCGCTTAAAGGTTCATGCACGCCAATCACACGCCAGGCATCGCTGGAATGACGGGATGTGGCATCGTAGAGTTCCGGTTCAAATATGGTAATGTTTAGATTGAAGAAACTTCGACTGGTAAAACGATCGTCCAGGGCCAGATACAGTTTCTGTTCATCGCGGTTACCGCCAGCGATCACGGGAACGGAATTGGCCGGTCCCCCGGCGCGAACCATCGATTTCCAATCTCCGCGGGGAATGACAACACCGTCCTGGATCAGGTTAGGAAAGGAGTAGCCGGAAGCTTCAGGATTTTCCCCGTCCAGGTTTTGTCGATATGCATCGATAACGCGAGTAGCACTTAGAGAACGAAGAAAAGACAGGATCTCGTCATCGGACATTGAGCCGACCATCTTGCCTGCCTCTTGCTCGGAAGGCGCCTTACCTTCAGCCACCAACAGGCGCAAAAGATTTTCTCCGGAACTGTTTTCGTATCCACCGTCGTCTACAGATAGCGATGCCTCCTCCTTTGTTTTGGGACGGGGATAGGCGCTTTGCATGATGGCCCCCTGGAATAATCCCTTGGCTTTGGGCGAAAGCAGCAAAGAAAGCACATTATTGCCCCCCGCGGATTCGCCGAAGATTGTAATCCGGGTCGGGTCGCCGCCAAAGGCTGATATGTTGGCGCGAATCCACTTCAAGGCGGCGATTAGATCGAGGATAGCAAAGTTACCCGAAGCTTCTTCCGCCGTCCCCGAGCCCTTCAATGCAGGATGGTAGAACCAGCCCATGGGCCCCAGGCGATAGTTCACAGTTACTACAATGACATTGTGCGTACTGGCAAGATTTCCGCCATGATACTCGGCCCCCGCCCCCTGGTGATTGGCCCCGCCATGTATCCACACCATCACCGGCAATCGATCTTTACCTTTAGGAACGGAGCCGGGCTCAAACCTGGGAGCATGAACATTTAGATAGAGACAATCTTCGCTCCCGAAAAACTCTCCGGATTCCTTTTCCGAGGTCGAATAACTACCGGCCAGCTGAAGGCATTCCGATGGTTTTTCGACTGCATGGCGCTCGCCGGTCCAGGGCTTCGCCGGAGACGGGGCTTTCCATCGCATCGCGCCCACCGGGGGCATCGCGTAAGGAATCCCATACCAGACATGGCTGTTGTAGAGATGCGTGCCTCCAATGAGAGTTCCCTGCTCTACGGTTCGCCGAGCGTTGGGGTCAAGCTCGGCCGGAGGGTCGTACTTACCGCAAGAAGCTAGAAGGCCCATTGCCAGGAAAACCAGGGAAAAGGAGATTCTAAAGATGATTCCGTAATGTTGCATACCCGTGTACGGTGTTATCTGCGAGCAGCAGTTGCAAGCGTTTTAAGCTGAAATCAAGCAGGCTTTTAGAGAAGCGACCTTCCAGTTATCATTTCGTCAAAGGCTGGCGACCCGGGTAACTACGAAACATGGCTTCTTTTTCCCGAGCATCCGCCAGCGGAGCCCGGAAATATTGACTTCGATCTCCATGACATATTCCGACTACCCCGGAATGAACGGGTCGCGATTTCCGATAAGCTTCGCATTCATATTCCGCGACGACTGCTGTATGCACCCGTGCAGCCCAATTGCCTTAATCTATATCTGTTTTCCTGGAGGATGGTGGAGCTATTGGATTCAGAATCGTCCCTTCCATTTCATGCTTATCCAGTTACTATTAGTTCGAGCAACGGCAGGAGAACCGTAGATAAGCCATATTTTGTTATGCAACATACGTAACCTTTTGATGGCATTGACCTGGACCGGTCCGTCGTCGAATGGCAACACGGGACCAAAAGAGCGTGGATAGGCAGAATTGAACGCCTGGTTTTTCAATCGCGGCTCTTCGATCTATCGCCCCCCGTTGTGGAGTTCAAAGGTATGCAAAGACACTTCTTTTTTTCCGAAAGCTTTCTTCTTCGGATGAAATCTGAGCTTGGAAGCAGTGCCCTTGCTTCTTTTTATTATCATGATCCCTGTAATCCGGAAAGACTGATCAATTATGGGCGAGCAATCCGGGGATTTACTTGTTCATGTATTGCAGCGCTCGAGATACTCTCTGTTCAGGGGTTCCGGTCAACGAATAGATGGGAACGGGCCATTTTCCTTCGAACAACAGCGAAGCCAATTCGTTGCCCATCCTGATTCGAAGGTCCGGGTCTGCTTCGACGGGACAGAAAATGCGGTCCGGGCTTTCCACAGGAATGTAGAAAATCGCATTCAAGCGATATAGCTGTCGGAAGATTTCTTCTTTCCACGATTCATATTCGAAAGTTCGGGCATCGTCACAGCACCTAATGTACGCCAGGAAATCCAGAGGCGAACGGTCCAGGATTGAATCCGGCCCAGAGTTTTGAATGTTTTCGAGTGAACGTTCAAGCTGTATGAGAAAATCTTTAGCGCGGAGCACTTCGGGAAACCTGACTCCCTCTTCTACGAGTTGCCAATATGGCTCCTTTAGCTTCTTATAATGCTGAAGAGCTTCTGTAAGCAAATCGACGAAAGTGCTCTTTCCCACAAAATGAGTTCCCGATACAGCAATTCTCATGGGTCATTTGCGGCTTACTAATGGGCGCCGACAACTGAATCTTCTGAGCTAGAGGATGACCCCTATCCGGGACGGAATACCAATGCGTTTTCGGGGTTCGAGAGGAGACCTTGCGCAGAATCCCATCGTTTGGTTCATGAAAGACTTGAGTCCATGATTCTAGGGCTCTTCGCCAAGATGGCCTTTACGCATCGAGTCCCGGACCTTCACCAGGGCCCTGGGCCTTCGCGATTGCGCGCAGGCGGTGCTCATGAACCCGGAAGCTCCCCGGAGCCAGCCTGCTGATGCGTTCCTTATCCCCGGCACGTCCGCCCAGGTCCCCACAAGTTCGCATAACAGCCCGCATCCCGCCTTAACACGAACCGCGCGCCGGCCTGCCCCCGAGTTCGCATCACAGCCCGCATCCCGCCTTAACACGAACCGCGCGCCGGCCTGCCCCCGAGTTCGCATAACAGCCCGCATCCCGTCTTTACGCGAACCCCGCGCCTGACCCCGCCGAGTTCGCATAACATCCCGCATCCCGCCTTAACACGAACCCCGCGCCTGAAGCCCCCGAGTTCGCATAGCATCCGCGATCCCGTCTTTACGCGAACCCCGCGCCGGCCCCCGCCGAGTTCGCATAACATCCAGCATCCCGTCTTAACCCGAACCGCGCGCCTGACCCCGCCGAGTTCGCATAACATCCCGCATCCCGCCTTAACCCGAACCGCGCGCCGGCCTGCCCCCGAGTTCGCATAGCATCCGCGATCCCGTCTTTACGCGAACCCCGCGCCTGAGCCCGCCGGGTTCGCATAACAGCCTCGATCCCGTCTTAACCCGAACCGCGCATCTCAAAATACCAGAAGGCGATGGAGTACAGAGCCACTATCGTCAGAAAAACCCACCCGCCTATCATGCTATAGAAGAAGAATTCGAAGCCAACCTGATCCGGGATATTCGGCCAGGCGGCCAGGGCCAGCCGAAATATTACCGAAATCGATCCAAGTCCGACCAGAACAACGGTAGTCCATATGGAAACTATGTAGAAATTGCGACAACGAAAGGACCTTCCAAGCAAAGCGCTAGAAAAAGAGGCTCCTCCCAGGCCAAGCGAAACAAGCAATAGGATCTGAATCGCAAGGTTTCCCAGGCCGAAGTAACTCAATAGAATTGCGAGCATCAAAAATGCAGATCCCACTGCTGCCATTTTGCTGTGCAATACGAAAGGAGCCACAATTAATGCCCCGATTATTCCCGTGACAATCATCAGAACAAAGTTAGCGTACCACCCGGGAAATCCGTACCCTCCAGGCATCAAAGGCAGTATCAAGAGCGAACAGGCAAACTGGGCTACGACCAGAAAAGCCCCGAGGACCACACTGGCCTGAGCTGGTTTAACTTTGGAAAATCGGAACTTTATCATTTGCATCTACTTCTTTTTTCGGCAATAAGGCGCCAAAGGAAACTCGACGCCACAGAACAATGCGCGCCGTAACAGATAAGATCCCGGGTCCGATCCCGTCTATGGACATTCCCGAAAGAATGCGCATGCCAGAAAAACATAATAAAATGGATTCAGATGCATGAGAACGAAAAGCGTAGCATAAAGTCCCGGAGAAAACCACCGAATGGAGTCTCGGCGCCAAAACCAGTAAGCGAGGGGCGCTAAACAGAAAGCGATGTAAACGATAAGCCCTGGATAGCCGGGATTGCGGATCGAAATAAAAGATCGGAGTTCAAGAATCAGGTCGCTTAACACGATGCCTACGCCCAGGCCTAAGAATAACAATATTACGGTGATGAAAATCCGTAATGCCAAAGGATACTTGTTTTCTGAGCGAATCATGACATTGTGAAGCTTTCAAACGATAATCGTTCGAGTAGAGCCCCTTTTTGGACGCGCCGGGCAATGCGATGCTCGGTCAGAGATCGGAATCAGAGATTCTTTTTCAGGAAAGTGCATCCATGGCCCGGAGGAAAGTCCGGCAATTCGCCAAACGGCGAGTATCCGTTTTTCAAGTAGAAATCCCGGGCCTGGAATCCAAAGGTGTGGCCCCAGATGATGTTACAATGGAGTTCCTTTGCCAGATCTTCAATCCTGGCCAGGAGCTTTTCGCCCAGGCCCTGCCCTCTTTCCTCTGCATGAACCCAGAGACACTGCAGATTCATTCCGCCGAAGTAGCTAATCGCAAGCAGGCCGGCTCGCAATTCCTGGTTTTTCCTGACCGTGATGGCGACGGAGCGGGTTTCTTGGGGATCAGAAGGACTGAGTCGGGCAACGCTGGCTTCATGAAGACGCTTCCATAATTCGTCCTGTAATTTCACAGAAGGATCATAAACGGTTTCAATACTAAAAAAAGAGTCGTCCATGGTGCCCGGCTCCGGGAAATGAAATTAATAGGCCTGACAATGGTTGTGCAGTAGCGGCCCGAATCTTCCGGCCGCTACTCCGCAATAATCAAAGTAGCGCATCCGGCTGCTACTCGACATAGCTCAAAGGAAACGCGAAGCGCATCAGAAGATAAAGACCTCAACATATCACCATAGCCCGCTGTTTCCTTTGAGTATCGTCTCCCCTACTACGCCACCGGTTCCGCATGCTTATCTTCGCGATAGCCAATCTCATGAATCTCCAGTTGATGGGTTACCCACTGAAACAATTCCTGGCCGGTGATCTGGCCCGGAATGAGCACATGGGCTGCTCCCATCTCTTTTAGATTCTGAAAGTCGGAAGGCTCATCCGCCACCATTACGTGGTTGGCGCCTGGATTGATTTCGCGTAGTCGGGACAATAGCCTTCGCGTGGTAGTTCCCTTGAGGAAAACGTCCGATACCGTAACCAGCATTAACCTTGCTTCGTGTATTCCCAGGTGCGTCAGACTGTCGGGATTGGCCAGGTCACCGTACACCCACTTGAATCCACGACCTTCCAGTTCTTTCTGAAACGCCGGATTAAAGTCCACCACCATTACCCTGGATATCAGTTCAGGACAGTAGCTTTCCAATCGCTCTAGAAAGGCCCGACCAATGCGATAGTATCCCAGAACTACGATATCGCGACCTGAGCCATGGCCGTGGCCGCCGCCGGACTCTGATGCCGGGGCGGACTTCTCTTTCATGCCCAGTAAGCCAAAGCCCTTGCCCACTCCACGCGCTATGTTGTCGTTAAACCGAATCGCGTAAGTGGAAATCAAAGAGGCCAGTAGCATGGCCGTAAGCACAAAGGCTTGCACATCGTCGCTTATATGAGCGAATCCCATACCCAGAGAAAAGATCACCAGGGAGAATTCGCTCACCTGCGAAAGGTTTATGGCTGTAACCAGTCCGTTTCGCAGACCCAGTCCGGCAAAGAATGCTGTGGGAGCGATAGTAAGGATTCGGCTAAAGAATACGATTCCGATGAAAGCCAGGGCCATACCGACGGTGCCAAGCTCGGGAATAGGCACCTTCATGCCCAGAGCCACAAAAAACAAAGTTACGAAAAAGTCCCGAATGCCCGCCAGTTTGGTGATTACATCGTTTGCATAGGGATAGGCGGCGATGGTAACTCCGGCAATCAAAGAGCCCATTTCAATGGACAGTCCCGCAGTGTGGGCCAGAGCACAGACGATAAAGCACCAGGCCATGGCAGTAATCAACACCAGTTCTGGATTGCGACTGGCCAGATGAAAGATATGCTTCAATACGAATCGCGAAAGGAGAGCTGCGACAACAACCAGCAGTACGGCTCCGCCCAGGCTTTTCAGGATTACCGTGGCTTCCGGATTGCTCAAGGAAGGCTGCAGCCCCATAAACAGAATGGCCCACAGATCCTGCAAAATTAGAATACCGATGGTGAGTTTACCGGCAGCGGTTTCGATTTCCAGCTTGTCGTAGAGTAGCTTAACAACGATCAAAGTAGAAGAAAGGGAACCTGCGATGGCCAGATACAATAGATCAAAAGCGCCGTCTCCGGCCAGGCCCATGTAATGGAAGGCCGCCATGCCGATGCCCAGACATCCGCCGAACTGAATCACGCCCAGGATAAAGAGCTTCGGACCCAGGCCGGCCAATTCCGGCAGCCGAATTTCCAGGCCAATAATAAAGAGCAGCATCACCAGTCCCATTTCCGAAATGATCTGGATACTCTCTTCGCTTTCTACGAAACCAAAACCAATGTTGGGTCCCAGCAGAATACCTCCGGCTATATAACCTAAGAGGAGCGGCTGCCTGACCAATCGAGCCACATGGGCCAGAACGGCGGCAAAGATGATGGCAAGTCCAATTTCCGGGATTAAATGATGCACGGTTCTTTCCTTATCTCACTATTGTGATTATTTTCGACCATTTCCGGTATCCATTGGCCAAAAAACCTGTCTGTCACGGCGCTCAAGCCGATGGGTTTGCCTGCCAAAGATGACGCAGCCGTTTCCCGCGAATGCCTATAGAATAAACAGGTCGCTATGGCGCCGGGCTGAATTCTTGCCATTCCAGAACACAATTCGTCCATGCAGGAATCGAAAGTTCACGCTCGATCTTCTCGCTACCATTGAAATCTAATTCCAGCGTAGCTTCCGTCGCGGCTTTGGCATAGCCTCATTCGCGGCTCTTGCGCAGCTTCTATCGCAGCTTTGACGTAGCCTCGCGCCCTGGCGCCGCATTGCGCCCGCAGTGACTGGATTCGTCCCGGTTATTTCAGAAACGTCTCTTTATAGAGATCGATGGATTCCATGATAACGCGCTCGGCATCCGCACGACCGGAGAACTTCTCGATGGTAACCTTGCGATTCTCTTTTTCCAGCTTCTTGTAATCCAGAAAGAATCGTTCCAGCTCTTTTAGTCGATGGGGCGGAAGCTCTTCCAGTTCGCTGTAATGATTGTATTCCGGGTCATTCAAGTGGACCGCTATGATCTTATCGTCCCGTTCCTGGTTGTCTACCATGGTCATAACGCCAATGGCCCGGCATTTCATAATAGTTCTGGGAAATACGCTTTCCTGACCCAGTATCAATACGTCAAGGGGGTCATTGTCATCGCAATAGGTTCGGGGGATGAAACCATAGTTGGCAGGATAGTGAACAGCGGAATGGAGGACCCGATCCACCATGATGAATCCGCTTTCTTTATGCATTTCGTATTTGTATTTTGAGCCCTTGGGAATCTCAACAAAGCTCCAGAAGCCTTCCAGAGGTCCAATATCGATTAAATGCCAGGCCGTTCTTTCCAGGTGGTCCTGAAATGGCCATTCGGTAATGCTTTTTGCTTCAGACATGAGCGGATCTTAAGCCACCCGGCAACCTGGTCATGCGATTTTTTTGATGGATTGCAGCCGCAGGAATCCGGCGGATCCTGCTCCCGCATTAGAAGGCTCCGGGACGAGATTACAAGACGGAAGGCCAATGAACCTGCGGGCTCTGCGGCTAGCCGCTACAGGTGGGCAGGGAAAGACACACCGGCGAGGATGCTCTGCTTAAAGAGGTTCCGCGTTTCGAATGGCTTCTTCGATTTCCTTGAGCTGCGTGGAGATACGCGCATCGATGGAACCAACGTCGGTTTCGATGATACATCCGCCCCGGTCCACTCGCGAGTCTTCGTAGATGTTCACCTTTCTTAGCGATTCCATCATCTTGATGAGTTCGTCTTTGTGGGCTGTGGTTAGTTCGAGGTCGGCAAAGTTTACGCGGATGTTGACGCGGTCCCGGTCCTTGATTCGCCGCAGGGCTTCCCGGATGTTATTCAGCACAACTTCTTTACGTTCTACCACTTCATCCTTGATTACCTTTCGGGCAATCATCAGAATCATATCCACCATCTGTTTTTCGGAAGCGGCAATGATATCTTCGCGAACGTCGATGGCCTGACCCACGATGGTACCCAGTCGGTCGATCAATCGGCGCACCTCGCTCTGCCCCTTCTTAAATCCCACTTCTCGGCCGGCATCGTATCCTTTCTGGTAGGCCTCGTGTTCGATTTCGGCCACGCGCATCTCGGCCTCTTTGATCATGCGCTCTACTTCGATCTTGGCTCGTTCGACAATCTGCTCGGCATTTACCCGGGCCGCCTCTTCTTCCCGCTTGGCCTTTTCCTTGGATTCCTGGATCAGATTAAAGGCTACGGCCTTGCCTTCTTCCTCGATGTTTTTGGCCTTATCGTGGGCGTCCTCCAGGCTCTGGCGGATTTCCTCTTCGGTTTCCTTTCGGTACCTCTCCAGCTCCGCCTCGATTTCTTCGATGGTGGGGCCGTGGTATTGCTCGATTACATTACCTTCCGCATCTACCTCGTATTCATCCACATCTTCGATGCCCTGAAATTTCTTATACCGGTCCGGTAGTTCAATGGATACGGATTCCTGCAGTAGAGCGATTTGCTCGGGTTTGAATACAAGCTTGTTTGAGGCCATAGTCGTCTGCTTTCTATATCGGCAAGTTCTGAAGTACAGAAAAAAACGGAATTTCCTGGTTTTGCGGCCTGATTTTTCTGAGGGATACGACCAGTCCAGGAAATCCGGCAAATCGATACCCGGATAGCCCGGAAACGGAAGGCCAGGTTCCTATAGCGGACAGGGCTGGCCGCCATCCCCGGATTCCAATGTTGATTGGCAGTGCAGGGCCGGCTGTCGAAATGTCCTATGGCCGAAGAGCTACTCCAGGAAGACCTGCCCCTGCCCTCCGGGGAAACCATTCGGATTTGGACTTTGAACCGGCCGGATCAGAGAAATGCCATCAGCCAGAATCTGCTGGCAGCCATGGAGGGAGCCCTCACCGGTCTGAACCCGGAAAAAGGCGTTCGAGGACTCATTATCCTGGGAAGCGGGCCGGCTTTCTGCGCCGGCGCCGATCTCAAAGAGCGAGCTACCATGAGTCGCGAGGACGTGGAATCCTTCCTGAACCGAATGGGCCGACTTTTCCGACAAATCGAAACTCTGAGCGTGCCTACCCTTGCGGCCATTAACGGTTTTTGCTTTGGCGGAGGTCTGGAGATGGCTCTATGTGCGGATTTTCGTATGGCTACCGAAGATGCAAAGCTGGGACTTACTGAGACCTCCCTGGGAATCATTCCCGGCGCGGGTGGCACTCAACGGCTGCCCCGCATTATTGGTCGAGCCCGGGCCACCGAGATGATTCTTTCGGCGGAAAAGATTTCAGCGAGTACGGCTCTGGACCGTGGACTGATCCGCGAAGTTTGCGCAGACGCAGATGATTTAAGAAGGGCCGCTATCCAGTGGATGCAGAAAGTATGCGAAAACGCCCCCCTCAGTCTGGTTCTTGCCAGGCAGGCCATCGAAAAGGGAATGGAAATGTCGCTGGAGGATGGGCTCAAACTGGAAAGGGAGCTCTACGAGAAAACGCTGGAAACAGAAGACCGAGTGGAAGCGTTGAATGCATTCAAGGAAAAACGAAAGCCGCAGTTCAAAGGGCGATAAATGGGAACCAGAGTGAGGGCCGCCGAAAACTCGAAATCCTATGCATTTGGACCGAGCAAATTCGGAGAGCGGCGAATACGGTGCCAGGTCAGGCACTTTGCCGCCGGCCGCTCCAAAACATCTACGCATCCGCCATTGACATCGCACTGACATCGGAGAATAAAAATGATACTAACCGGACCTGAAATCAAGAAACGACTGGGAACAGACATCAAGATCGATCCCTACAACGAGAACTCGCTGAATCCGAATTCCTATAATCTGACCCTGCATCATGAGTTAATGATCTATACCGATCCTCCTCTGGATATGAAAAAGGCCAACCCTACAGAGAAGATCATTATGGATGATGACGGTTATCTGCTGCAGCCGGGTCGATTGTATCTCGGAAGAACGCTGGAGTACACCGAAACCCATAACCTGGTGCCGATGCTGGAAGGAAGATCCAGCATCGGGCGGCTGGGAATGTTTGTACACGTTACCGCCGGATTCGGCGATGTAGGATTTTGCGGATTCTGGACCCTGGAGATTAGCACCATTCACCCGATCCGAATTTATCCCAACATAGGTATCTGCCAGATATTCTATCATACCATCGAAGGCGACGTCAAGGAGTACGATTCCGGTAAGTATCAGAAGAATACCGGCATCCAGCCCAGCCTTCTTTATCGAGAGTTCCAGAAATAGGTCTCTTGACACTGAGCGGATAGGAAAAGGAGTATTCCCATGCCTCGTAGAATGTTTCGACGCACATTCAATATCTATATATTCTGGATAGCTCTGCCTTTCATTGTGGCCGGAGGGGTTCTGGCCGCCTATCCCACTCCGGTGATGCCCTACGTGCTGGATGTGCCTCTGGAAGAATTGACGCCGGTTTTCTACCTTGCAGTACGCGTGCTGGGAGTGACTCTGCTCTTCTGCGGAATCACCATGTTTGTAATGCGCAAGGAACCGACCCGCTTGATTGATCTGGCCTTCTGGCAGGGAGTTCTCTGTCTGGCCCTGGCCGGTTTTTCCGGGGTAAGCCCGTTCTGGTTTGCCACGAGCTACTGGGTCTGGGTGGGTACAGCCTACCTTCTTGTTGCTGGTTTTTTTCTACTTACCTTTTCTACAAGAAACCTTCTTGTTAGAGAATAGGAATCCATTGCATGAAGTTACGGATCATTGAAGATGTACGGGCCATTGTTCGCAATGATCCGGCCTGCCGGGGATTGCAGTTTCTGCTATATCCTTGCTTTCATTCGATGCTTTTCCACCGCTTTCTGTGCCATCCGCTATACCGGATGCATCTCTACTTCTTTGCGCGATTCTTCTCCCAGTTTTCCAGGATTCTGACCGGAATGGAGGTTCATCCAGGGGCCCAGATCCAGGGCGGATTCTTCTGCGATCACGGAATGGCGGTGGTTATTGGAGAAACCGCTGTAATAGGCAAGAACTGTGTAATGTATCATGGAGTGACCCTGGGAGGCACCGGAAAGCATCAGCGTAAACGGCACCCCACTGTGGGCGACGATGTGTTCATAGGCACGCATAGCACCCTTCTGGGCCCCATTTATGTGGGCGATCGGGCCAAAATCGGCGCCGAAAGCGTCATCATCAATCGGGATGTCCCTGCCGACTGCACCGTGGTAGGAACTCCGGGCAAGATCGTGAAACGGGGCAACCGTCGGGTAGATCCGCCGGAGCCGCTTCCTCTATCAGAGTACAGGGTTCGTGAAGTGGAAGAAGAAAACCGTCAGAACGCCGACGACGAGGAAGCGGCGGCCAAACCAGGCCGCACTACCCGGGATGTGCCCTCCTCCGGGGTGCTGAAGAAAACTTGACCCATCCCGGGTAAGCCTTATCCTGTAACCATGCTGAACTTCGTGAAGGGAGATTCACAGGCCCCTACGGGCAATTTGATCGCATTTTGCAAGGTAATCGGCAAAAATCCTTTCGAAAGCGATGGCTCCATTATCGCCATCCATGTGGTGGTGAGCAACATCTCCGCCCGGGAAAACAGCTTCCCGGTGGTAGTCTTTCCGCCGGTTTCGCTCAAGAATGAGCCGGAGCTATCCAGGGTTATCTCCTTTCAGGGCAAGTGTGATGTAATTCGCCTGGATGATTTTCAGATCCCTTCCGATTCGCAGGAGCAGGAATACATGAACGACCGGTTGGAACAGTTCAATGACCTGGTCCGGGATTACGTGGATCTGTATCAGCGGTATCACGAAAAAATTGCGCCCAAACTGAGTGAAGAGATGAAGCTACTCACCGGGCCCGCCGAAGGCGAAAAAAGAGTTTCCAGCCCTTCCGGAGGCGAACAGGCCACGCTGGAAAAGCTACAGGAACTCCTGAAGACCGGCGCCGGTCCTGGAGATTTCTCGCCGGTAATCCGCCACATTGAGAAGAACTACCCGCAGTACGATATTCAGAACTTCGAAAAGAGCATCCATCAGGATCAGACCGAAATCGCATCGCTGTATATTAAGAAGTTTTTTGCCATCCACGAAGAGAGGTACGAAGCGGCGGCCCTTTTTCAGGCAAGAATCATGCAGATGGAATCTGCCCGTTCATGAGCGAACCGGACCATATTAGAATTGGAAAGCGAATCTTTGGAAGCCTGATCCAGCCGGATCGACTTCCCGGCAAGTATGAATCCGGGCCCTACTTCGAAAGCCTCGCCAATACTTACGCCGGCTATGACGAAAAGGCCTGGCAAATCAAGGCCGGCTCTACCGGATGGACCGCGTCCAGACTGGGCATGGGCACCTATCGCATGCATCGCGATAGCAAAGAGCATTACGATGCCTTGCGCGAAGCTTTGATTTCCGGTACAAATGTTATAGATACATCCGCCAACTACATGGATGGTTCCGCCGAAAGCCTGATAGGCGATGTTCTGCGCGATCTAATCTCGGCGGGACGTCTTCGGCGTTCCGATGCATTGATAGTAACCAAGGCAGGCTATATCCAGGGTAAGAATTCCCTGATGTCTGCAGAAATTGACTTTCCCGAACAGACGGTTTTCGATCGCTCCCTTTCCCATTGCATTCATCCCGAGTTTCTTGAGAACCAGCTGGAACTCAGCCTACTTCGCATGGGTCTGGAAACCGTAGATGTGATTCTACTGCACAATCCCGAATACTTCCTGAAGAAACAGAAGCAAGAAGGCGTTTCTCAGAAAGAAGCCCAGGAAGAGTATTACCGTAGAATCCATGCTGCCTTCGATTATCTCGAGCAGGCGCGTACGGATGGTAAGATCCAGTATTACGGTATCAGCTCGAATACTTTTCCCATATACGGACAGTATGAATCCACGGACCTGAACAGAATCCATTGCGAAAAGTACCCCGGCTTCAAAGTGATTCAGTTCCCGGCCAATATGCTCGAGCGTGGGTTCCGGGATGGAGCTTTGTGCAGGCTGGCGCGGGAAAAGGAACTCTGGACCCTGGCCAATCGACCGTTTAACGCTTTCCAATCGAAGATTGGGTTGCTGCGTCTGGCCGGCTCCGCTGCCAGGGAAGATTCAGACGAAGCCATACAATCCATGATACAATTGGAAGAGGAGATGCAGGAACTGGAGTTTCGCATTCAGGGCGAGCTTTCGGAGGAAAAGTTTCATTTCGACTCCAGGTTTCCGGCCGCCGGCGCCGTCATCCGCTACTACCTGGATCGACTACGCAATCCGGAACAGGCCCATGCGGCCACCACAGCGCTTTCGCCGGTACTGCAGAAAACGGTGACCCATCTTTACGGAAGGGCCGAAGTGCTGTCAGACGATAAAAAGGAGTCCCTGCACCGATTGCTGGAATCCTATGTACGCAGAATCAATACGGCCCTGGCTTCCCTGGAAAGGAATGTTCGCGCCCGTCACAATCGATTTTGCCAGTCCCTGGCGACGGCCATTTCAGAAAAGATCCCGGATCTGGGAAGTTCCGATTTGTCCGGAATCGCTCTGAAATACCTCCTGGCCAGCTCCTGCCCGTCCACAGTGCTCTGTGGCATGCGCCGACTCCCTTATGTGCGCCAACTGCACGCTCTCTACCATGAGCCGGCCCCTTCCCGATTCCGGGATGGTATTCCCGGTCTGGAGCAACGGGCGGTGGATCTCTGGAGCAAGGAATTTGGTTTTTAGTTGTCTAATTCTGGCTGTCCGGATAGTCTGATGGTATGACCGAGCAGCAGTTGGAACTACTGAAGCGCTATAACGAGGCTTTGCAGCTGTACAAGAACAGACAGTGGCAGGAAGCCATCGATGGCTTCAAAAAGGCCCTGGAGATCGATCCCCACGACGGCCCGTCCAGACTCTACATTGAGCGCTCGGAAGAATACAAGCTCCACCCGCCTGAAGATGACTGGGACGGCGTTTTTGTCATGAAAACCAAGTAGCCCTGCCCGGGTACGGTCCCCGGCAAGCTCCCTGAGCGGCACCGATTGAGCCTGGTTCCGGGTTTACAGCGATTCAGCTCCCGGGATTTTAGCACTCAAGATCACGGGACAATTCCGCCTCGGGATAGAAAACGGGAATAGATATCATATCATGGCAAGAAAACCTCAAACTCAAACTTACAGCCCGGATATCGGCGACATAGCCACGGTGTTCGGCCGGACCACCAGCTTTCATGGCATCCTGGAATTCGAAAAACCGCTACAGATCAACGGCCGCTTTGAAGGAGAAATTATCACCGACGGTGTGCTGGTAATCGGCGAAGGAGCTGTGGTTCGAGCTAACATCAAAGCCGGTACCGTAATTGTAGGCGGCGAAATCACCGGAAACATAGAAGCCAAAACCAGGCTGGAAATGCTCACCACTGGAAAGGTGTACGGAAACATCCGTACCGCCAAACTACAGATTGCCGACGGAGTGGTTTTCGACGGCAACTGCGAAATGATCGAAGAAGGCTAGGGTGAGAAGCGGCGCAGGAACCGCCCTTTCCAGCACCTACAGGATAGCCGCAGTTACCAACAGCTTACCGATCACAGGATTCCACAAACCCAAAGCCCGCCGGCTCCGGAAGCGCTATCAAAGTCTGGAAATCACTCGGGACGATGCCGCCGGTATCAAATATTAATAGAATGTGGTTTTTCTGCTGCGCCCTGGCAGGCAGTAGAACGGAGTCACGGTGTGGACTTTCGCATCTCCGCGGCTTTCTCGAAAGCCTGTTCGTGAATGGAAGCGGTGTTTTGCCAGCTCCAATCGTTTCCAATGCGAAAGCTTTTTAACCGCTGTTTTCCCATACGGACCTGCATTTCCAGCATTCCATACGCCCAGGCCTGCACATCATTGGGGGGTAGATACTCGGCGCGATGATCGGCGATTTCATGAAAGCAGGAAAGATTTGAAACCAGTGCATGCTTGCCATGGCCCATGGCTTCCAGAAGCGGGATGCCGAACCCTTCGTATAGCGAAGGCATAACGAAAAAGGCGCAATTTCGATAGAGCCAGTCCAGTTCCTCATCGCTTACGCCGGCGCCCTGGTAAGGCCAGTGTAAACCGGGTAGCCTACGTTCCATTTCCCCCAGTCGCTCATAGAGCTCCGGTTTCTCCCAGCCCTTGCGACCGGCGATAACCAGGCCCAGAGCGGTGCGACCCTCCTGCGCGCTCAGTTCGCAGTATTTCTCATAGGCGTCTAGAAGAACGCCATAGTTCTTTCGCGGCTCCACCGTGGAACAGGCCAGCATAAAGGGGGGCACAACCCTGGACTTTGCATTCTTGCTTCGACGGTGCGATGCTACCATGCGAGCGTCCGGCTCGGAAACCATCTCCAGAAACTCTTCGGTAACTTCAGGCTTTTTTCGGGAAGGCTTTTCCAGCCCGGGATAGGCGATCAAAATGCGGTCCGCGGGATAAGAGTATCTTTCCAGGATCTCATGTCTGGTCTGGCGCGAGTTCGCAAGTATTAGATCGGCCCGGGACACACTGTATTTTTGCACTGACTTCTGCTGCATTCGCGCCAGTTTTCGCATGGAATCCGGGAACTTGTAAGCTACGAAATCATGGAACGTGAGCACGGCCCCTACCCTCGACGGGAGGCCAGGGGGGAGAACCTGCTGCGTGCCCCAGAATACGTCCGGCGGATCCTTCCGCAATTGCACCGGCAATCGCAGGTTGAAGTCGGTGGCCCCGGTGCGACTGAGCGGACCCTTTCCCTGAATCCACTCCACGTCGGAGCGCATCAACAAGTCGTCGTAATCTGAGTGATGGGGATTCTGAGCATGTAGCTCAAACCAGAAGCGATTCTGATCTACGTTCTGGATGACTTTCTGGATAATTCTGGAAACGCCGGAAACGGGCAAACATAGCGGGCGGGCATCAACTCCGATTCTCAGCCGTTCCAATCAGGCCCCCGGCAATCAGGATTTACCGGGCACCGGGTGGCGCACCGGAAAAACAGAAGAGATGGAATGCTTGAATACCAACGTGGGGCTCTTGTCGGTAATTACATAAACGGTGTGGCTGTCATGGGCAATCACCTTTCCACGCACCGGAACGCCATTCTTGAGATACAGGGTTAACCTGGAAGCCTTCTTGCGGGCTTTCTCAATGATCTGATCCTGATCAGAACGATGTTGCCGGGTGGACATGGCACTCAGGATCGATTCTACCGCACAGGGTGCAATCAGTTTTTCGGCATCGATTGCCCGTTCAGGATTCAATCGGCCCCGTATTTGTCCCGGAGTTTCAGGCCCTTGTGCTGAAAATACTGATGGTACTGCATCACTGGATCCGGTCGACCGCAGCACAGTCCCGGACGGCGAGCGCCGGGAGGCTTCAATTCGATTCCGGTTCCCATATCCGGCCGAATGATCAATCCGCCGGCGGCCTTGATCAACGCCAACCCTCCGGCAATGTCCCAGTCGTTTTTGGGATACAGACTTACAGTAAGATCGTATTCGCCCAGAGAAACCAGAGCCAGCTTGCGCGCCACCGAGCCTTCCGGCTTGATCTTCAAGTCCTGCATCTGATCTCTGTAGAGCCCTCGATCCCACTCCGTTCTACTTACACAAATGGATGATTGTCGAAGATCTACCGCGGATTTATCCAGGAGTCTTTTGGGCGGCTCCAGTCGAGTTTCCAGATCAAAGACCTCAACGCCTGATTCGGCGGTGATGACGATTCTGGGCTCTGCGGGCAGTGAGATCGCCCCCCAGACCGGTTCTCCGTGTTGCAGCAGCCCCACCGAGATGGCAAACTCGCCGTTTCGATCAATGAACTCCCGAGTACCATCTATGGGATCTACTACCCATAGATACTCACGGCTGGCCAGCTCATGAAGATCCCGGTCCGACTCCTCGGAGAGCCAGCCCGCTTCAGGCAGCAATTCGCCCAGGGCCTTTTCCAGAATAGAATTGGCCCGAAGGTCGGCTTCCGTTACTGGCTCTTTTTCGGCTTTATAGGAAATACCCAGGTCCGAGCTCTGATAGACATCCAGAACAGCCCTGGTAGCCTCTCGCATGGCATCCAGGGCAACGGATTGAAAGTCATCCGTGTGTTTGAAGTTCAAAGGCCCATCCTGAGGCGTGGAAGCAGAAACGCTTTCCTAAGGATTCGCGGGCTGATCCTGATGATCTGCGTCGAACTTATCATCCATGATCAGGAACTTTTCGAAAGCCGGGGCCAGAACAAACCTTTCCGGATCCCGCACGAAATCGTAACGAACGATGAACGATTTGTACTTCACATAGTAGGTATTGGTGGTTTCGAATTTCTCGTAGGACAGGTTCTCGATTTTTAGATCGGTAAGATATTTGTCTCTTGAGTGGAAGAATCTGCGAGTAAGCGATACTCTCATGGCGCGCAACAGATTTGCCTGAAGTTGAGCCTTCAGCTTCTCGGGATCTTCCTTTTGGGTTCGAATAGCCTCTTCCACAGCACGGAACTCGCTTACAATTCCTTCCTGTTCTTCTGCAAAAGAAGGGGTGGAAATCAGCATGAAGGTTGTGAATAAAATCAATAGGCGACGCATGATATTCTCCGTTGGCCCGGTTCTGCCTTTCTCTGCCCCTTTGCCATAAATCGAGCAATTGGCAGAAAATACTCCGGCCTGGTAGGTACATCGGGTTTCTGTGGTCCCAAATTAATGCGCTGCCCGTCATTTTTCCAGTGAAATCTTGAATTCTGGCCGCCGGAGAATATGCACTGCCCTGAGAATGAAAATTCAATCTGCACGGTTACGAGGCAACGGCGGTTAAAACGGCGCTGCCAGGGTAGTTCCTGCTGGCAAGTGGAGCCGTTATCGGTGAAAAGTCGCCGTCCCCGATCCACAGCGGCGGTTGCCGGTGTAGGCCGCCGATACCGGCAACCTCGTTTAGAGCACTTCCAGCGGCGTATAATTCGAAAGGAAGAATTTGGTGCTTCCGTCGGAGAATCGGATCTGGATTTTCTGACCGGCCACAGTATTCTCGGCAGCCACAATCTCCCCTTCACCGTACTTGCTATGCTTGATCCGTTGCCCGGCCTCATAAACCGCGTTGCGCAGTCCGCGCTCGGGCGGTTTGTTCCGGGCGGCCCCGACTCGTGTGCCTCCGGGCCCCACCGAAGCGGACACTCGCGAAGCGGATTCCAGACCAATTTCTTCAATGAATCGCGACGGCATCCTGGGCTGCATGGAGCCGCCCATCCGTCGAAAGCGGCTGTGGCTTACATAGAGCTCCTCTCGGGCCCGGGTGATGCCCACATAGACCAGACGCCTTTCTTCTTCTATGTTTCCTTCATCCAGGGATAGTTGATGGGGAAGGAGACCTTCCTCCATGCCGGTTAGAAACACTACGGGAAACTCCAGGCCCTTTGCATTATGCAGAGTCATCAAATGGATGCAGTTGTTTAAGTCCTGCGGCGTATCCGGATTGGTTTCGGAAGTAAGCAAGGTAACGTTTTGCAAGAAGCCAGACAGATCGGGATTCTCTTCTCTGTTTTCGTAATCCTGCACCGAGGAAATCAATTCAGCCACGTTTTCCAGACGCGACACGGATTCCGGATCGTTGTCTGTAGAGAAGAATTCCTTGAGTCCTGATTGCTCATAGACCGCCTGCGCCACCAGCGAAGGCTGCTGCGACCTAGCCATTTCCCTCCAGTTTTCAAAGCCAGCGTGCAACTCCTGCAGAATGGAAGCTGGCCGGAATCGCGGCAATTCGTCGGCCCGTTCCATGGCTTCGTAAAGGCTGATTCCGTGTTGATAGGCAAACGATTGTAGCTTCTCTACGCTTCGATCCCCTACCGAGCGGGCCGGTACATTTATGATCCGCTCCAGAGAGATAGCGTCCTCCGGGTTCACAATCACATTCAAATAGGCCAGAATATCCTTAACTTCCTTGCGATCAAAGAAGCGAAACCCGCCGTAAAGAACATAGGGGAGGCTTTGCTGATTCAAAACTTGCTCGAATACGCGGGACTGAGCATTGGTGCGATAGAAGATGGAAAAATCGGAGAGTTTTCGCCCCTGACTTCGCAGAGTCTGGATTCGACTGATTACGGACTCGGCCTCTTCGTATTCGGAATCGTAGATATGATATCGTAAATCCTCGCCGGAATCCCTGGATGTAAAAAGAGTCTTATCCCGCCTTTGCTTGTTGTTGGCAATCACCCTGGAGGCGGCTTTCAGAATGATTGGCGTGCTGCGATAGTTCTCTTCCAGCTTCAGAATCTTTGCTTCGGGGTAGTCGGACTCAAAACTAAGGATGTTTGTGATGTCGGCGCCCCGCCAGGAATAGATGGACTGATCGTCATCGCCCACTACCACAATGTTTCGGTGCTTTTCCGCAATGATTTTGCCCAGAACATACTGACCGTGGTTGGTATCCTGGTATTCATCGATCAGGAAGTGCTGCCAGAACTGCTGATAGTGTTCGCGGATTTCGTCGTTTTGCTGGAGAAGACGAACCGACTCAAACAGTAGATCGGAAAAATCCACGGCATGGTTCTGTCGCAGTCGCTTTTTGTATTCCCGGTATACCTGCTGGGCCGCCTCTTCGTAGGGGTCTGTTGCCTTGGGCAGTTCATCCGGACCCAGAAGACGATCTCTGTACCCTTCCATTCGCGAAAGCACCGCCTCCGGACGCATGAAGTCCTTTGAAATCTTTTGCTCTTTGAGGATGGTTTTGACCAGGCTCTTCTGCGCAGCCGAATCATAGATAGAGAAACCACTCTTTAGATCCAGCAGGCTGTAGTGGTTTCGGATGATATACAGTCCCATGGAGTGGAAAGTGCGAATATGGACCTTTTCGGCCATGGGACCGATGAGCGCTTCCAGTCGGCTTCGCATTTCCTGCGCCGCTTTGTTGGTAAAGGTTACGGCCGCGATACGATAGGGAGCCACTCCCTTGACCCGGCATAGATAGGCGATTCGATGGGTGATGACCCGGGTTTTTCCCGAACCGGCGCCGGCCAGAATCAGAAGTGGTCCGGACTCATGGCGCACGGCTTCTCTCTGAACCTCGTTCAGGCCATCCAGGAATTCCCGCTCCAATGTTTGCTGAAAATCTGACAAAAAATACTCCTCGAATAGCGAGGCCCGTTGGACTAAATCAAGACCTGTGGCGCCCCGGACACTGTCTCAGGGCCGTCCCGCAAAGGCAACCAACTCGTCCTGGCCCAGTTTCACAGACTCAAGACGCGGTAAGCTTCGGAGAAAATCGGGCATCATCACCGGATGGTGCAGGCTACTCAAATCCAGAGCGTTCTGACTTTGTATCCAGTAGAAACGATCGTCGGGCTGGAGGCTACTTCCCAGAGCCCGATGTAATCCGGCTCCCCCTTCCACAAGGACCGTATTCAGGCCCAGGTCCGTAAGACTCTGAAGCAATGTAGAGCCAAACACCGGATCCTTCAGCGCGGGAAGATCCCCGGCCGTATGCTTCTTGCTCAAAGTCCAGAACACCGGCTCCGGCCCGCCTTTTTCGAAGATGGCTTGCTGCTTCTCTTTGAAACGATGCAGCGCCTTTTCGTGCCCCTCTTTCGCCTCCGGCAGTAGAAAGATGCGCACCGGTTGATGAGGAAACTCGGGACTCTGCATCTCGTCTTCCAGTGTGTAACGGAGTAGAGCGCGCATAAAGGGATCCGCCGCCCGCAATAGCTTTTCCGGCTTACCGGAGTCGGACCGGGAATCAATCGCAGACCTCTCCATCCGTTCCGCGGGTCGCCAGTCCAGGGATGGTTCATCCACAAGTACCGTCTTGGGGCCTACCAGAACCGCATCGCAAGCCCGGCGCAGTAGCTGCCCAAAAAGCAGCCCCTCCGGTCCGGAAACGGAAACCCGCCTTTTTCTGTCCCCCATGCAACCGGTTGGATCGCTGGCGGCCTTGAGGTACAGTCTGGGTCGGCCGTAGAGTAAACGGTGGGCAAAGGATCCCGGAAACAGGCCATACAACCGCTGCAGACCGCTAAGAAATGAATAGAGGTGGGGAGCACTCCCGGAATGGAAAGGATTCCCCGGACCCTGCCGGAACGCTGTCTCCGGAAGATACACCTTGCGCCCGAAAACGCGCAGCCGTTCCACTCCTTCGCCGGAAAGCGCCGGATCCAGTCCGCCAATATAGATGTACTGCAATTCGGGAATGGACAGAATGCGATCTACGCAGGGAGGAGTGCGACCGGTTTTGCTACATGGTTCCAGGGTCACCGCTATGCTGTCCGGGTTCACCCCATAGCGTTGGCGAAATCCATCCAGTGCAACGATTTCTGCGTGCCGCTTACCGGCTGGTTCGGTAGCCCCGGCCGCGTATCGAGCGGGAGTATTACTATCAAATGCCAGGGCGGCAACAGTGGGATTGGGCGCGGTGCGGCCGCTGGCCAGCACCGACTCTTTCAGTAACTGCTCTAAATAGAGCGATGCGAACTCGCTTTCCAGCCAGTTCTCATGCATTTCCCTTCCTGGCTTTCTTGCGAATTGCGGTGTACACTTGCACAAGGTGCGAGGCAATGAAAATGGAAGAGTAAGTTCCGATGAGAATTCCAAACAGAATGATGTAGGCAAAATCTACCAGACTGGTGGCCCCGCCAACGATCAAAGCAATCACAGCAATCAAGGTCAGCACCGAAGTAAGCACGGTTCTGGACAGAGTCTGGGTAATGGCTTCATCCATTATGGCCGGTTGAGCGGCCTGGTTAATGTCGTCAATGTTGGCGCGAATTCGGTCAAAGATTACGATGGTGTCATTGATGGAATAGCCCAGCACGGTAAGCACCGCAGCCACCACAGGTACCGAAGGTTCAATCTGCATGACTCCAATAAAGCCCAGGGTAAAAATAAGGTCATGCACCAGGGCCGCAGAAGCCCCCAGAGCAAAGGGGAAGTCAAAACGGAAAGTCAGATAGACCCCGATGAGTCCGATGGCCCAGCCAAGACTCCAGAGCGCCGTTTCAAAGAGCTCCTGGCCATAACTGGGGGAAATGGCCGCTTTGGATATTACGTTCTCTGCTGTAATGCTCAGCTGAGGGAGGATCAGTTTCTCAATCTCACCTGCCACTGTGCGCGTCTCTTTTTTCCCGGGCTCCCGGCCTTCTGCAACATCCTTCTCGGCCTGAGCGTCTTGCTGCTTTTCGAATTCTTTGATTTCGGCCTTGATTCGATCCCGTACGTCCGGACCAAATTCCAGGTCATACTGATTTCGTTTGAAATCCACCACCCTGGCCGAGGCGCCTGGCAATCCTGCTTTTTCCGCAGCAGCGAGAAGATCATCGCGATCCATGCCGTCGGGAAGCTGGATGGTCAGGCGAACGCCGCCATTGAAGGAGATGGAGCGTTCGAAGCCGCCGTGATAGCCGTAGGTAAAAGCGAACATAGCCACCATCCCGATAAGGGACAGAATGAAGAACTGATATTTAAAACGGGAAAATCTCATGCTGTTGTCTTCCTGTAGAATCCAATGGAAAGGTTCTGGACTTTGAAGTATTTCAGAGCCACGTCGAAGAGTAGTCGGGACACATACAGCGCCGTAAACATGGAGCTTACGATTCCAAAGAACAGCACGATAGCGAATCCTTTGATGGCTCCGTCCCCTTCATAATAGAGAATAATGGAAGCGATCAACGTGGTGACGTTGGCATCCAGAATGGTCCAGAAGGAGGCGTCAAAACCGGAATCTATGGCCACCGAGGCGGATTTACCGGCCTTCAGGTCCTCTTTAATCCTTTCGAAGATAAGAACGTTGGCATCCACGGCCATACCCACCGTGAGAATGGCTCCGGCAAAACCAGGTAGAGTTAACGTAAACTCCATCAAACTCAAGATACCGGCCATCAAAACCAGGTTCAGAAACAATGCTACCAGAGCGACAATTCCGGTAAGTCTGTAGTAGAGCAACATAAAGGCGATGATCAAAACAAAGCCCAGCACCACCGAGTAGATCCCTTTCTGGATGGACTCCTGCCCCAGAGTGGGCCCTACATAGGATACACTGATGACATCCAGCGGCAGTGGCAAGGCGCCTTCCCGGATCACATTCGCCACTTCCTTGGCTTCCCTTTCGCCGAACTGACCGTTGATTACGCCCTGCCCGGTGGGGATTACTTCGTTGATCGTGGGCGCGGACACGACCCGATCGCCCCACAATACGGCCAGTCGTTTGCTGATGTTATTGCTGGTAATCTCGGTAAATTTCTCAGCGCCCGTTGCTGTTAGCTGAAAGTTGATCTGATAGAAGGCGCTTTGTGGCGCTACCGAGGCCCGGGCATCGGCCATATCGCCGCCATCCATCACTACAGGACCCAGCACATAGAAGTCCCGGGGTAGCATGGCGCCGGTGCCGTTAGCCCCTCGACTCCAGTACTGGAACAGCCTTCCTTCTTCGGGTCGGAGGTTGGCTTTTTCGGCCACTTCGTTAAGGATTTTTTTTACCAGAACCTCATCCGGTCGGGGGCTCTGATAGATCTTGATGATCCTCTTCTTTTCTTCCAGAAAATCCATCTGGTTGACTCGGTTAGTAGCCTCGTCGTTTACGATTCGGTATTCCACCGTCACCGTATCGCGCACCCTTTCCAGAACCTCGGAACTGTTGGCCGCCCCCGGCATGTCCACGGCAATACTGAAAGATGCGGGTTGAATGCGAATCTCGGACTCTGTCAGTCCCTGGGCAACCAGTCGTTTATCAATAATATCGCGCGCCTGTCGCAACAGTTCCAGCTTTCGTTCTTCGCTGGGAGACAGGATCTCTTTGATTTGTTCCAGACGAGCTTCCGCATTGGCCTTTTCTTCGCCCTGGAGTTGACCGGTGCGAATCTTTGTTTCCAGATCCGCCACCACCGGTTCGTATTTTTCTTCCAGCTTGGCAATGTAGGTATCGTAATCCGCCACAAAGATGGCGCGCATACCGCCCTGAAGGTCCAGACCAAGCTTTACAGTAAGAGGTTTAATGTCCTTTTCAGTCAGAAAAGAGAACCACTTCTCTAAACCATGGGGCTTGATTTCGCTTCGTCGATCGTCGAGCAGTTTGGGGTAGGCCTGCATCAGTTCGTTGAATTCGGCGCTGGTAACAAATCTTTCTTGAAGAACGCAATGACGCCCCTCGGCCACGCCTTCCCGAGGCTGGAAATTGCACTGAGCATTAGGGAAATACCGATGCAATCCGGTCTCAGGGTTGTTTACGAATTCGTCGATCTGGCTTTTTTCTACGTCGACGCGGGTTCCATCGTCGGTGCGATAATACTCCAGAAAGACCAGAGAGACGTCTCTCACTGCCAGGTTCGGAAAGAAGGCCAGAAAGAAAAAGCCGGCCGTTAACAGGGTAACAATAGTTCGTTTAGGGATTCGATTCATGACTGGGTTTTATCCTCGTCGCTTTCCACCGGAGCGCATCTGATAAATGATAAACAGAATTATAATTCCAAGAAGTAGCAGACCGTTGATTACGTTGCGGTCCGCGAACCACTGGCTGATAGAAAAATCCGAATCGTCGCTTCCGTCTGTCGTTTCGGGAGGTTCTACCTCCCCCGTATCCACCGGGCCTGCTTCCACTTCCAGGGACTGACTGGGACCGGATTCGAAACCAGGAATATACTCATCATACTGAATGGGAAATTCCTGAACGATTCCTTCCTTCCAGGTTTCCGCAGGTTCCGGAGCAGGCTGGGCCGCCGGTTCTTCAGCGACCAGGCTCTGAATTGCGGCCACGGAAATGGCCAGGGTGAATAAGGAAGTAACGATTCTTTGCATGTCTTTCCGGGGCTATTTGTTTGCGGATTTCTTGCTGGCCTTCGGAAAGCGTTCGGTCTTCTCTACTTTTTCGGACTTATCTGCGCCCGAGTCCGCCGTTGCGGCCCCCTGCTCACGAACGGAGCCGATGGCGCTGCGGAGCACCTCAATGCGAGTGTTGTCCCCAACCTTGAGGATTACCGAATCTGCATCCTGCTTGATGCTGTGTACACTTCCGACAATGCCGCCTGTGGTAATCACTGTATCCCCTTTCTTGAGGGCAGCGAGCATCTCTTTCTTTCTTTTTTCTTCTTTTCTCTGCGGCCGAATGGCGAAGAAATACATGAAGGCAAAAACAGCCACAATCATAATCAATGTAGAGGACATACCTCCAAAAGGACCTGCGGGCTGGTCTGCCTGAGGACCGGAAGCTTCCGGCGCCGGAGAGGGAGTGGCTGTTTGCTGTGCGATAAAGGCCTGAGGGTTCATGAGGCTAAAGTCCGGTTATCTGCTCTGGTGGCAAGTAGATTCAGCCGCCAACAGAGGTAACACTGGCCGAGTTGTTATGGAAAGACCTCCATTTCTCCAGAACCTCCATGGGCTTACCCTGCTTCAACGCATCCAGACATAGACCGTACGCGGATTTCAAATCTGTGTCAGGATGCACCAGGTGGTATGCCAGGGCCGCATTGGCTGCCATCATGGCATTTTCGGTGTCCGAGCCCTTCCCTTCCAGGATAAGCTGCACCCGGCGGGCGGATTCCCGACGGTCGGCCACCTTCAGGCTGGAAATATCCATGGGCTGGATGCCGAAGTCTTCGGGTTTGAACTGACCTTTCTTTTCGATTCTTCCGTCACGAATCATGATGTAATCCGTGGGCGCGGCGATGGAGAGCTCGTCCAGGCCGTCCCGGGAGTGGATTACGCAGGCTCCCTTGCGCCCGAGTCCGGCCAGGGCATCCCCCAGCGGCTCCAGGAATCGACCGTCGAACACGCCGATGATTTGATGCGATACCGGCGCCGGGTTGGTGATGGGCCCCAGAAGATTAAAGACAGTGCGAACGCCCAGGGCTTTTCGTACCGGGGCGGCGAATTTCATGGCTGGATGCCAGGTAGGAGCGAACAGAAAGCACATGCCTACTTTTTCAAGGCACTCGGCCACTTCTTCCGGCTTCAATGTCATGGATATGCCCAGCTCTTCCAGGACATCCGCCGAGCCCGTGGGGCTGGAAACGGCCCGGTTGCCATGCTTCGCCACAGAGATTCCCAGAGAGGCAAGGACCAGGGCAGCTACCGTACTTACGTTAATGATCCCCGAACTATCGCCGCCGGTGCCACAGGTATCCAGAATTACAGGGTTGGATCGGCTGGGCCAGGTTACGGCCGCTTTCCGCATGGATCGGGAGAATGCTTCGATTTCGGTGCCGGTTTCGCCTTTCAGAGCCAGAGCTGTTAAAAAACCCGCAGTTTGAATCTCCCCTGCCTGTCCGCTCATGATGGCTGTCATGGCCTTTGTGGCTTCCTCTGCGGTGAGATCTTCCCCGGCGATAATTCTTTTCAGTAGCTCCTTCATGGTTTCACTTCTCCCTGGTTTGTCCTATCTAATAAGGTGGCTATGCAACGGTGATTTCTGCCGGCGAGGCGCCTTTCCCAATTCCAGTCCGGTAAGCCGCCTGTGCCGACCGCAGCCTACTCGCTGGTATTGGCCTCGGCGTCGGCCTGTCCCCTTCTCTTCTTTCGGTCCGGCAAAAACAAGCGAAAGTTTGTAACAAAATAGCGCAGGCCCGAGATGATTGTTAGAATTGTCGTAAAAAGCATCAAATAGTAAGGCAGAAAGCTGGAAAGTCCGTACAGCACCGAATCCACGTTGCCAGCCAGAAAATCCTGCAGGTTGGCCTGCGCCACATGTAGCGGACCAATACCTTCTTCTCGCGCCTGACTGTACATATCGTTGATGGCTCCGCGCTCTTTGTACGATACCATCAGAAAGCTCGCCAGGATCACAGCAATGGAAAACATCTGGAAAGTGGTCTTGATCTTTCCAAACATGCTGGTGCGAAGACTCTTTCCGCGATGAATTGCCAGATATCGTAAAGCCGTAATTAGCATATCCCGACCTACGATACAGAGCACCATCCAGACCTGCACCTGGTCAGATAGAAATAAGAACGTAATGAAAGCGCCCAGCACCAGGGCTTTGTCGGCAAGGGGGTCCATGAACTTGCCAAATTCGGTTTCCTGATTCCATTTACGGGCCAGATAACCGTCGATCAGATCGGTAATGGATGCCAGCGCAAACAAGGCAAATGCGATGAGGCGAAATGTAGCATTGGGCGATAGGATGAAATAAATAAAGAAAGGAACGGAAACCACCCGCAGTCCGGTGAGGATGTTCGGTATGTTCCATTGTCCTTTCACCGCGACGCCTCCTCCGATCCAGAATGGGAACCGCCGGTAACAGTGGCGGCGTCACCGACTGAGCCACCCCTGCCTGTAGGCGTAGCAAGTCCCAGCAACTCGCCGGACATATCATATTCAAAGAAACCAGTAACCCGCGCCGATACGAGATCTCCGGGAACAAGCTCCGACCAGTTGGGCAGGACTCCTGCCTCTGCGGCATCAATATGTATTACTTCATCCACTTCCGGCGCATCCTGCTTTCTGCGCACCACCATGCCATCCGGCGAAATCTCGTCCACCATACATTCATATACCTGATTCTCACGGGCCAGGTGAATATCCTTGAGAAGACTGAGATGATGATCACGGACTTCATTTATCATGTCGGCGGTGCTGTTTTCGTCCGGCATTCCGCTGAGACTGAATCCAGATGTGCCCTCTTCAGGGCTGTAAGCGAAAAGAGCCAGCTTCTCCGGCTTGCACTCATCCAGAAAGGCATGCACCTCGTCAATGTCCGCCGCCGTTTCTCCAGGAAATCCCAGTAGTAGCGATGTGCGAATCTCCAGGCCAGGAACCTTTTCCCTGGCCAGAGCGAATAACTCGGCGAACTGCTCACGATTACCGGCGCGATTCATGGCCTTTAGCACCCGGGCCGAAGCGTGCTGCACCGGGCTTTCCAGATAGGGAACCAGTTTGGGAAGAGCCTGCGGATCCCAGCCTTCCAGGAATCGCCGGGTTCGGGCATCCGGGTACATGTACAGGATTCGGATCCAGTGCAAGTCGGGAATTTCATGCATCCTGGCGATTAGATCCAGGATTTTCTGCGGATTGCCGCCAAATGCGTTGGTATCCTGGCTTACGAGATAGGCTTCGCGAACGCCGGAGGCGGTGAGTTCACGGATTTCTTCCAGGATTTCATTTTCGTCGCGACTACGGAAGCTACCTCGAAAGGAGGGAATGGCACAGAAGGCGCATTTTCGATCGCAGCCTTCGCTGAGTTTCACCGGCGCGTAGGGCTCGCCGCCGTATTCCATACCGGAGAACACAGATGGCTCCAGCGGATTGTGTAGAGCCGGAGCCCCGAATTTCTCGGTAAGTATTTCGCCGGTGCGATGATACAACCCGGTCCCGAAAGAAAGATCCACTTCGGGGAGTTCTTCGCGAACAGCGGTTTCGTAGCGTTGCGCAAAGCAACCCACAAGTACGAGCTTCTGTCCGGTATGTTCTTTCTTAATATCTGCGCCTTCCAGAACGGTCTGGATGGTTTCTTCCCGGGCTGACTCAATAAAAGAACAGGAATTAATGAGATGATAGTCCGCTGTGTAAGGACTATCTGCCGGTTCGTACCCCTCCCGAAGGAGGGATCGGTGCATTTGGCGGCTGTCCGCCACGTTTTTGGGACAGCCCAGGGTAGTTATAAAAAACGTTCGGCCCATTTATGGAGCGACCTGAATCTGCTCTTCGATTTTCGTTCGAGCAGGATCCAGAGGGTCCGGAATCTTTCGGTAGCTCATTTTTACGATCTTGCCCGGAGGGCCCGCCAACCGCGGGGGCATGCCCGCGCGAATAATCCTTACGCCGGCGCCGTTACCTACTTTGATTTCCAGACGATTCACCGCTTCCAGGGTTCTTCGCTGCCCCGCTTTCATATAGACGCCGTTATGGATGACGCCATCATTCACCCACTCGATGTAGGAATCCTGCACAAACTCCAGGGTAACTCGAATCATGTTGGAATCTACCTGGCTATCGGCGGCGCCCGGTTCGATTTGCACCCGGGCCGTGCTTTCGCCCAGCACTCGGGGAGTTACGATCAATGGTTTGGTGAGCCCGGACAGAGATTCAATCGTAGGATCCAGAATAACCGATTCGCCTTCTGCCGCTTCGAAGCTATAGGCTTCCGCGCCATCGACGATGATTCGCATAACAGCCACGGTTCGCTCGGGCCGGGTGCGATCGATGCCATCCAGACACATCTTCACGTTTGTACTATCCTGGCGAAAAGTGAGCGCGTTCTCTTTGCTCATTGTTTCCAGACCCGGAGTAACGCCCTCCGCGGGAAGCAGAACCTCTTGCAGGGTACGATTGGAGCAGGCCACATCGTCGCCGCCACCGCCGCCAAATTCGGGCAACGATACGGTGCCTGTGGCAAACAATGCGATAACCCCGACAATCACGGCAATAGCGATTCCGCCGACAATGTATTGCCTGTCCGGCATGCTAAAGGAAATCGAACTGGTGGAGCGGGTAAGCTCTTCTACCGGTGACTGGCTCTGATCGATCTGAATTCCTCTGTAAAGATTCAGGATATGATCGCTATCCAGATTAAGATACTCTGCATAGCTACGCAGAAATCCGGTGGTGTAGGTCTCCCCTGGAAACTGGGAATAGTCTTCCGCTTCCAGCGCCTCAATGTATTTGGGGGTCATGTTGGTTTCCCGCGCCACGTCGCGCACAGAAAGCTTACGGCTTTCCCGGGATTCCTTCAAAATGGCTCCCACTCTTTTCGCTAATACCATGTTTTCCTACTCCCGAAAGGGCTAATTCTATAAAAGGTCGGACTGTGGTTAAGGGCTTACTCAACCAGGGGATTGGCTACCACCTGATCGTTATCGTCCGGTTGAAATTGAAACACTTTCCCTTCCAGCTGGATATCGGTGCGGATATTTTTCAGAGTAATGGTCGTGGTCTCGCCGGTGCCATCGGTGGCCTCGGCTTTGTATACCAGGAACTTCTCCGAATCAATGTAGAGAAGAATATTCTCGAATCCGCCTACCTTTTCCTTCTGCTCCATTTCCAGAACGTAGCAGGGCTTTCCGTCTATCTCTCTTGGTTGCTCTTTTTTATCAAATTTATAATGATATCGATTAAACAGACGCTTCAAACCCGGACCCGGAGCTACAGAAAAAATGTCCCTTTCGCCTTCTTTCGGTTTCAGGGTGAGATCCTGCTTACCCACTGCATTCAGCCGGGCAATCTTGATCCAGAGAGTCTTTCCGTCGGAGACGATTCGGTTTCCGGCCGGGTTGTTGAAATCAAAACTCAGATTGGCCGGGGCCTTGTAATAGGCAGTACCGGTCATGGTCTTTCCGCCTTTTCCGTTTATGGTGAAGCTGGCCTGGTAGTTTTCGATCTTTTCGTATTTGTCCTGAACCTTCCGGGCCACCTCGGCATGGGACAGCCGATCATAGGGTTCGGCCATCAAAGATAGGCTCAGAATTAGATACAATCCGGCCAGTTTAGTAAATCGTCTCACACTATCCCGTTCCTCCAGTTACAGTGGAGGGTCAAGGTCTTTTCAGTCCCGTTTCAGGATCTCCCGGGGACGATTCCCGATGGCCGGTCCCAGGTAGCCCATATGCTCTAGATTTTCGATCAAATTGGCCGCCCGGTTGTACCCGATTCGAAGCCTCCGTTGCACGTAGGAAGTGGAGGTCTTGCCGCTTTCCAGAATGATCTTCCAGGCCTCGGAAAGTAGTTCGGAATCCACATCCTCGGCGGCGCCTTCGGATTCCATATCCTCCCCGGGCAGTTCCACAAAGTTGGGAGATCCGTGTTTGCGAGCTTCCTTAACAATATCCTCGATCTCCTCTTCGGAAACCATGGGAGACTGGATACGCACCGGAGCCGCGGCCGTTGGACTCTTGTAGAGCATATCGCCTCGACCCAGAAGGCTTTCGGCGCCATTGGAGTCCAGGATCACCCGGGAGTCGGTTTTCTGAGCTACCTGAAAGGCGATTCGCGCCGGACAGTTGGCTTTAATAAGCGCCGTAATCACATCCACCGATGGCCTTTGGGTAGCCATGATCAGATGGATTCCCACGGCCCGGGCTTTCTGGGTTAGTCGAATGATGGAGTCTTCTACGTCTTTGGCAGAAACCATCATTAGATCGGAGAGCTCATCTATGAGCACCACTACATAGGGCATGGTATCGTGCTCGATTCTCCCTTCCTTTACTTTCTGGTTAAAGCTGCGAATATCCCGCACCTTTCGTTTTGAGAGTATCTGGTAACGACGCTCCATTTCCTGCACCGCCCATTGCAGCGCACGGCTGGCCTTTCGCACATCGGTAATCACGGGATAGAGTAGATGGGGAATCCCTTCGTAGAGTTTCAGTTCTACCATCTTCGGATCCACCATCAAGAAGCGAACTTCCTCGGGCGAACGGTTGTAAAGAATAGAGGCGATAACCGAGTTCATGTACACCGACTTTCCGGAACCGGTGGCCCCGGCTATCAGCAAGTGCGGCAACCGGGCCAGGTCCACATAAAGGTTAGAACCGGCAATGTCTTTGCCCAGGGCAATTCCCAGCTCTCGGTGCCGGGCAAAGAAGTTTTCGTCTTTCCGAGCCAGATCGCCCAGAGTGACCCCTTCGCGAACATTGTTAGGGAGTTCGATTCCAATGGTACTCTTTCCTGGAATGGGCGCCACAATTCGAACGCTATGCGCGGCAAGATGCATCCGAATTTCGTCCTGGATTCGCAGCAGGCGATTCACGCGAACTCCGGGCTCCGGACGGACTTCGTACTGAGTAATCATGGGCCCACGGGTTGCATGCACCACCGAGGCCTGGATGCCGTAGTCCCGCATCACCGCTTCCAATTGTTCCTTGACCCCTTCGATTTCCCGGGCCACGTCATTTCGCTCCGGTCGTCTGGAAAACTCCAGTATACTGAGCGGCAGTTTGTAGCCTTTCAGGCCGGTAATGGGCGGCACCAGGGTTTCGGTTTCCGGTTCGTACATGCTTGTAGAGAGGGAATCCGAGGATGGCTTTTTCGCAACCGGCGGCCTGGGCACCTGGGGTCCGGACCCGCGAGCCATGTCTTCGGCTTCCGGGTTTTCGTCGGCCAGCCCTGCGGCCACGGGACTTTCCATGATATCGTCCGCATCCGGGTCTGTATCCAGAGGGCGCTCCTGTACCGGGTTCGCGCTCCGGAAGCTTCCGTTGGCATCCTGGACCGAACTCATTTGACTCGGGGGCAAATCCCCGGCCATATCCGGGGCCTCTAATTCGGCGTCGGAGTCGCCGTAGTCCGGATCTTCCAGATCCATTCGATTCAGAGAATGGTCCGCAAACTTACCTTCTTCGGAATCGGCATAGCGATCAAATTCCCCGGTCAATCCTTCGTTTGTGGACTGCGAAGGGTCGGCCCAGGGCTCTTCCAGATCCAATACGCTGGCCGGAGAAACGTAGGCTCCCCGCACATCCGAATGCAATGTAGTTTCATTTGTAGGTCCGGCCTGAGTCTCTCTACCGGAATCGCCAAAGCGACCTTCCCGGTTCAGATCGGATCGTGCCTGCATTCTCGAATCGCCGTTGGAAGAATCGCTCTTACGTAGCCTGGGTTCCAGCTCCAGCACTCCCAGAAATCCGTCCGAGTCCTTGCGAAAGGGTGCGCTTCGCTTTCGCTGAAAATGAAAGGCCTTCCCGGATCGATCAAAATAGCCGGGTATGGGATCGCCGGAAAAACGGCCCGGGGGCAACCCGGAATCGCCGGAATTCTCGTCCAGGTCATGGAGTTCTTCCAGTCTATCTAGATCGTTTTCAGTCGCAGTATCGAGACTGCGCGCGACGCGCAGATGGGAATCCTCTTCGTAACCGGGCCAGCCTTCCGGATAATGCGTGGCGGGCTCTCCATGGGGCCCGAACACCTCGGATTGATGTTCCATTTCCAGCAGGGACTGTTTCACAGGATCCATGCCCGAGTGACCTTTTCGCGACATATGGGGTTTCCAGGCGGCCGGTCGTTGGGAAATGGGGTCCTCTTCCTCCACAACTCGTTTCTCAAACCAGGGCTTCTTTCCGCTTTCCTGTTTTTTCTCCCATAAAGGTTCTTTCATTGTATCATCCTGATTGGAGTAATCCTGAATCGTAATGGCCTTTTTGCTGGCAGCTCCCTCTTCTCGCTCCCATTCCTTTAAGGAAGCTTCGCCGGAAAAGCTCACCGACTCTTTCGCCGGCGGTGGATCCTGAACCGGCTGCTGGATGGGCGGAAACAGTACATAGAGCAACCGATGAAAACCGGTCTGGCCTCCGCGCTTCATCTTATCCAGGCGGCTTCGCGTAAGATTGAGAAATTCAGGGAAAGGCAATCTAAAAGTATAGAGAAAGCCAGGAACGAGAATTCCCAGGGCCACGAGGAATGCCCCATAACTTCCAAAGAGAAACTTTAGCAACTCCCCCACTCGATAGCCCAGGGCTCCGCCGCCGCTAATCGGATCGGTGCCCTGCACGTCGGAATAGGTCATGGGCGTATAGAAGTGAAAGAATAGCGAAAGCGCGGTCACCATGGTAAGCGAGCCCAGCAAGCCGGGAACGTAGTCCTCGCTTTTCGAAAGTACCAGACCGCGCACGCCCATGTAGACCATCAGCGGGCCTAGAATATAGGAAGCCTTGCCAAACAGGATAAACAGAAGCATGGCGCCGTAGTGCCCCACTGTTCCGGTCCAGTTCTCCACCGTTCCTGGCTTCAGACCCATAGCCGCCTGATTGTCGTAGGAAATCACAGCCAGGCTGAGCAGAAGCCCGAATAGGATTAAGATTGAGCCCAGGATCTCGTTAAAACCTGGATTTCCCGCTGCCGGGGGATGATTTGTGTCTGGTTCGGCCATTCAGAGCAATTATCGGCCAATTCGCCAGGATTATGTTTCCAAAAATGGGATCGAAAAAATGGAGAAGCGGAAATAGTATTCAATGGGAATGCGACCGGCACTGTCTGGAATCATCGATTGAAAGAAAGCGCGGTGAAAGCTACACCTGCATCATCGGCGCTGTTAGAATGGAGTCGATCCCCTGGAGGCTTGCCCACTCGAACTCATCGAAACCGCGCCCCGGGCAGATCGGCCCGCGCAAGGACGGGACAAAAGATGAAATCCAGAAAAGAGGAGGAATGGCGACTACGGAAAGGGAACAAACCCGGGAACGATTCAGGCCAGTCCGGTACTGCCGAAGCCACCCGCCCCGCGATCGGTTATTCCCAGCTCCTCCGGGGATCTGGCGGGTTCCCAGTCCGCAATGACCTCCTCTTCCAGGAGAATCTGCGCAACCCGGTCACCGTTCTCTATGACAAAATCCTGATTGGAATGATTCACAAGGATGATCTTAAGCTCGCCACGGTAATCGGAGTCTATGGTACCCGGCGTATTCAGGCAGGTTATGCCATGGTTTAAGGCCAGGCCGCTACGGGGCCGCACCGAAAGGAAGAACCCTTCTGGAATGGCAAAATGCAGACCGGTAGGCACCGGAAATCTCTGGCCTGGAGCAATCTTCAGGTTGGTATCCGGCGGAAGGTGAGCGCATACGTCGAATGCCGCAGCCCCTTTGGACTTCTTCTCCGGGGGACGAGCCCCGGGAGCGGCGTAATATTTCACCAGTTGTGCCATACAGTACCAGTGAAAGGGTTCGCGCTATAAATCAAAGCCAAAAATCCGCCCGGGGTAGCTGACATCCTTTGCGTCTCGCCGGATCTGACCGGCTGGTCCCGGTTTTTTTACCCTTCCAGAAAAACGGAAAGGACCGGACCCCGGCAACGCAGGCCAGACACAAAAGGCCATAATCAGACAAAACGATGGGGACACAGGATATACTGGATGCAGGGTTCGCCGGCCCTAATAGACATGACGGATTGCCGAAAAATGGCTTTTATATGGCAGACGAATCAACCGGAAATAGAGCCCGCTTCCGGATTCCAGGAAATACAGGATCGAAATCATGAACGCAGTAAGAAGCACCTCCCGGGACGCAACTATGACCAGGAAGGGGTCGCGTCGAATCAACCGGACTCTGGCCGGCATTGCCTTGCTGCTCGGCGCTACCGTGGGTTTCACCGGATGCGCCGATGACAAGGGGTTAAGCGATGAGGAGTTGCTCGGGGCAGCCACTGTGGCGATCCTCACCCAGCCCAGCGGATGGCAGAAGATCGAACCAGGCGCGGATTCAATAAGCATCCCGGTGCAGGGATCGACGACCAGAACCTTTAGCTATACGCCCGGATGTTCGGCCCGGCCCGGTACAACGTCGCAGTACGCATTCTTCGTCAAGCCCGGTGATTCGAATCTACTCATCCATTTTATGGGCGGCGGCGCTTGCTGGGATGCAGACAACTGCACCGGCTCCACTGAGACAGGTACGTATATTCCTGAACTGAGTGTCATCGCTTCGTTGGATCGGGAGATCGTCGCGTCCAGGGTAGCCACCGGGATTCTATCCAGCACGAACACAGCGAACCCGGTTTCGACTTACACCAAAGTCTATATCCCCTATTGCACCGGAGACATCCACTGGGGCGCAAAAGACACAACCTATACCGATCCGGTAACCGGAAATCCCACCACCATTCAGCATCGTGGTTTTCACAACTTCCTCGCCGTGCTGAAATATCTTCAATCTAACTATCCCTCATCTCAATTAGGAAAGGTAGTGGTTACCGGTCAAAGCGCCGGCGGTTACGGAGCCGTGTTTAACTTTCCGTATATCAAAGAGACCTATCGAAGCAATAGCACCTACCTGATTGTGGATGCTGCAGCCGGAGTGCAGAGCTCCTCCTCGCAGAGCCAATCCATCGCCAACTGGGGCGCAGGACCCAATGCCCCGGACTGGATTACAGGGATTTCTTCGGGCGGCCTTTCCAGTATTACGGCCGGCGCCTTCATTCGTGCTGTGGCCGATCATTACTCCAGCACAAAGGTGGCACAATTGACTACCGCTTACGATGGAGCTCAGCGATACTTCTATAACGTGGGGCTGCTAATTGATTCCAACAAGTCCTACGTTGCCAGTAGCAGCATGTGGGGCAATTCCAACGGATACGATGTGGCGGACTCCAACAGTTGTGCCTGGAAAAGTACCATGGAGTCCTATCGAAGTACCGCCGCCGGGGCCGCTAACTATCGATCGTTCACTGCGCCCGGGGATCTGCATGTGTTGACCATTGGATCACGCTTCTTCGAAACCACTGGATCCGACTCTGTCGTTCTTTCGGATTGGATCAATTTAATGATTAGCGGTAGCGGTTCCTGGACCAGCAAGAATTGCACCTCTTGCTCGCCGCCCGTAACCGCCCAGTCTTCGCCTTCCACGCTTAGCTGTCCCTGAAATGAAGCCGCGCTACCTGTGCTTGAGTTGTGCTTGCTGTCCTTGAGCCGAAGCAATGCTGGTTGGCCTTGAGCCGTCCCTCAGCTGAAGCAGCGCTGACTGAGAACGCATTGGATTCAAAGCCCAATTGCTACACGTGCCGCGCGAGGTGATTAGGTAAGCGATGATTTCACAGATCAAGCTTGCCGGCATTGCTGTCCAGAAGCAGGCGTATCGTCTCATAGGTAGACCTTATTTGGCCCGATGGGGCCCCCGCCCGGATCCCGGTGACCGCGCCAATAAAACAAGTGGTGAGGAAGGCGGCTGTTCTGGAAACATCCATTGGACTATTCAGATGCCGATCCGCTTGCGCATTCTGCAGCGCATGCCGAAATCCTTCCTCGATTCGCTCAAAATATCGGTCTATGTACGGCGCAATGTCGCAATCCACGGCGGCCCTTTCTGAGGCCGCCTGACACATCAGGCAGCCAGGTCCATTCGGATTCTTTTCAATGATCACTGCAAGGTTGAGAAACAACTCCTTGATACCTTCGATGGATGCGTCCTCAGCTTCTATGGGCGCAAGAATGTGCCCCAGGATGCTCTGGTTGTAGTGGTCGAGAACGGCCGTGAAGAGAGCCTCCTTGGACCCGAATTCGCTGTACATGGTCTTTCGGTTTACGCCCAGTTCTTCCACAAGTTCCGCTGTGCTTGTGGCATTGTAGCCCCGTTGCCAGAATAGCTGAAGGGCGCGTCCCAGTAATTCCTCCCGGTGGTATTTCTTGTCTCTTCCCATGGACTTTTTCCAACTCTGCTTGACAAAAGTAACCAATCGATTACCTTGCCGAAGGATTAGTAACTGATCTGTTACTTACGATTCACGCACCGAAGTGCGGCGCAACAATAAAGGAGTTCAAGATGAGCAAAAATGTGCAAAGAATACTGGCGGGGACGGCCCTGTGGCTGGTTCTACTGATTTCGGCCTGCCAGCAGAAACCGGATCTAAAAGCAAGGACCGCGGAGTTTATAAAGGCTGTGAATAATCAGGATGTGGAGACAGTGGAGAAACTGGTGCACCCGGATTATATTCAACACAATCCATTTGTTCCTACAGGAAGGGATGGATTTGTGAAGCTATTTCCCATTCTGAAGAAATACAACACCAGGGCCGAGACCGTCCGAATGTTTCAGGATGGAAATTATGTAGTCCTTCACAACATCTGGAAAAACGCGGAACCCTTTGGCGCCCCGATCATGGTCGCTTTCGATGTGATTCGCTTCGACGAGGATGGACTCATCGCCGAGCACTGGGATGCAATGATGATCAATACCCCGCCGAATCCCGCCGGCCGAAGCCTCACTGATGGTCCGACGGAGATTCTGGAAGGTCATCCCACAGACGAATACAAGGCAAAAGTAGCGTCTCTATTCGATTCACTTATCAGTGGCAACCCGGAAGAAGCCGGTAAAGCGTTCCAGGAAAGCTTCCAGAAGGATTACCATCAGCACAATCCGAACGCCGGGGATGGTATTCAGGGCTTTATGTCTGCGCAGAAGAACGGAGATCTGGTATTTGAATTCAAGAAGCAGCACAAAGTACTGGGCCAGGGTAATTTCGTATTATCTATATCGGAAGGCACCCACCGGGGAAAACCGGCCGTATTCTATGATCTTCTGAGATTCGAAAATGGCACCATCGCCGAGCACTGGGATGTAATCCAGGATATCCCATCCGAAAACCTGGCCAATGACAATACCATGTTTGGTTTTCAGTAACGTCCCATTAACGAAAAAGGCAGGGGAACCCCCTGCCTTTTTTAGTTGAGAATGCGCGGCTTGCGGTGCATCGCATATGCATCGACCCGCAGCCGCATCAAATGGCACAGCCAGCGACCTATCTTCTGGGGCCGCCTCTTCCGCCGCCGCCACCTGGTCGGCCTCCCGGTCTACGGCCTCCGCCGCCACCAGGACGTCCTCCGCGATCTCCACCACGATGGCCTCCGCCACCGCCATTGGATCCTGCGCCGGATGCTGCGTATTCATCCGCCAGTTCTTCCCGGATAAGATCCACTCGTCCGAACTGATCTACGCCCAGAACGCGAACCTTGATGGAATCTCCCAGATCTACCACATCCTTTACGGAGTTTACTCTTTCTTTGGAGAGCTTGGAGATATGGAGCAGTCCTTCTTTTCCAGGGAAAAGCTCGATGAATGCGCCAAAATCCACGATGCGCTTCACAGTGCCGTCGTAGGATTCCCCTACTTCCACCTCGCGGAAGATGTCTTCGATGAGCTTCTGCGCCAGTTCCGCAGCCTGTGTATTGGTGGCCGCAATGGTTACAGTTCCATCGTCCTCTACATTCAGGTCTGCGCCGGACTTTTCGATGATGCTTCGGATTACCTTTCCCCCCGGACCGATCAGTTCGCCGATGCGATCCTGATCGATTTGAATTGTCGTAATTCTCGGGGCGTTGGGAGATACGTCGGCACGAGCTTCTTTGATGGCATCATCCATCTTATCCAGAATGTGCAGTCGCCCTTTTTCGGCCTGCGCCAGAGCGGCGCGAAGGATCTCAACGGACAGTCCTTTAACTTTGATGTCCAGCTGAAAGGCCGTAATCCCTTTTCGGGTTCCGGCTACCTTAAAGTCCATATCGCCGAAGTGGTCTTCGATACCGGCAATGTCTGACAGGATGCAATAATCGTTGTTATCGCCCATTATCAAACCCATGGCAATGCCGGAAACGCTTCGAGGAACCGGTACGCCGGCAGCCATCATGGCCAGAGAACCGGAACACACAGAGGCCATGGAAGAAGAACCGTTGGACTCCAGGATTTCAGAAACAATTCGAATGACGTAAGGGAACTCGGATTTCTCAGGAACAACACGCTTAAGCGCTCGCTCGGCCAGGTTTCCATGACCTACTTCCCGGCGACCGGGTCCCATCATACGCTTCACTTCCCCGGTAGAATACGGAGGGAAGTTGTAGTGCAGCATGAAATGCTTCTGGCGTTCGCCAGACAGTGTTTCGATCTTCTGAAAGTCATCCCCGGTTCCCAGAGTGACTACGCCCAGAGATTGAGTCTGACCGCGAGTAAAGACGGCCGAACCATGCACGCCAGGCAGAACATCCAGTTCAATGGAAATATCCCGGATTTCGTCCAGCTTCCGTCCATCGGCCCGGATTCCCTGATCAAAACAGGATTTGCGCACAACCAGATATTCCAGTTCATGCATGTAGCCTTTGATGTCGCGAAGAACCGTTTCCTGTTCTTTTTCGTCGCGGTCGGCTACAAGCTCGCTTTTTACGAATTCAAGCGCCTCGTTATAGACTGCCTTCACAGCCTCACCGCGGCCCTCTTTGCCTTTTGTCGAGTTCGCCTCTTCGAGTTTATCAAAGAACCTCGACTTTACTTTTTCGCGGATAGTTTCATCCGGCTTTCGCAGGGCTACTTCGCGCTTGGAAGGGCTGACCTTCTTGATCAGATCTTCCTGGATTTCGATCTTCTCTTTGATCTTCTTGTGCGCGAAATCCAGGGCCTCGATCATCTCTTCAGAGGAGATTTCCTGGGCTCCACCCTCGATCATCATTACGGCATCTTTAGAACCCGCAACCAGCAGTTCCAGATCGCCTTCCTGAATCTCTTCTTTGGTGGGATCAGCCAGTAGCTTTCCGTCTTTGCGTCCTACGAGAACGCCGGCTACCGGGCCATGAAAAGGAATGTCCGATACGCCAAGAGCTGCCGATGCGGCCGCAATGGCATGGCCTTCAATAGATACGCTGGGATCGGCCGAGAGTACGGTTACCAGAAGCTGCACTTCGCAGAAATATCCTTCCGGAAACAGTGGCCGAATAGGCCGGTCAATAAGTCTTGATGTTAGTGTTTCGTGCTCCAGTGGACGGGCTTCACGCTTGAAGTAACCGCCGGGCACTCGACCTACAGAGTAGATCTTTTCTCGGTAATCTACTGTGAGAGGAAAGAAATCCTGACCTTCCCGCGCTTCTTTTTCAGCGCATACAGTGGCCAGCATTACAAGATTTCCGTAGCGATAGACTACGGACCCGTGGGCCTGCTTGGCCCAGTTACCAGTTTCTATGGACAGACCGGTTCCATTCCAGTCCGTTTCCGACTTGTGATAGTCCATTAATTCCTTCCGAACCGAGAGAGGAAAACATTACTTGCGGATTCCGAGCTCGCCAATCAGCTTCTTGTAGGATTCTACGTTCTTCTTTTTCAGATAGTCCAGCAACTTGCGTCGGCGACCAACCAGCTTTAGCAGTCCGCGACGGGAATGGTGGTCGGTTTTGTGGGTTTTGAAGTGCTCGGTCAGTTCCCGAATGCGTTCTGTGAGAAGAGCAATCTGGATCTCGGAGGATCCGGTATCTTTTTCGCCCTTTCCGTATTGCTTCAGGATTTCTCTTTTGCGTTCGGCTGTGATCATCTCTCTTCTTTTTTACCTTACTTTACTTAATCTTCCACAATTCGCTAAACGTCTGTGCCGAAAAGCAAATTTCAT
Source organism: Spirochaetaceae bacterium (assembly GCA_002730875.1). Classification (GTDB taxonomy): domain Bacteria; phylum Spirochaetota; class Leptospiria; order Leptospirales; family Leptonemataceae; genus UBA3465. Next base: position 94,987 of record PCBI01000003.1, read on the forward strand.
TATGGGGACAAAAAAGCCCGGAAAGCCCACTCGAGCCATTCTCGGACTCCCTTCGGGTTTTTGAGCACAGACCGGCGCCAACCATTAGCCCACAAATACCTTTTTCAGGGAGTATTCAGCCCCCTGCCGGCAAGCAATGGCCAGCGTGGAACCATCCGGCCGCAGAATAAGAAAGCTTTCCCCGTCGTTTTCGGGTAGCGGTACCGGGATTTTTCGTCCCTGCTCCAGCTGCGCCGCTCGATTTACATCCACCCGGGCCTGATGCCAATCGGGAAAGGCCTCCGGTAGCGGTATAATTTCCGGAGAATGCAACGGTTTGCCATCCTCGAAGTCCGGAATCCAGGCGTTGGCCAGGCCAAAGGGGCCCACAGAGATCCTACGCAGCGATTCCAGAAAGAACGGAAACCCCAGATCCCTGGAAAAGTCTCTTACGATGGCACGAATGTAGGTGCCGGAGCTGACAGTGAAGCGGCAATGGAATCGGAAACCTTCGGAATCCTGCTCAAAGGCTCCTGGAATGGATTCATAGATTCGCACGGGCCGAGGCTTCAACTCCACCTTCTGCCCTTTGCGGACACGGTCCGAAACTCGCTGTCCCTGCTGTTTAAGCGCCGAATAGTCCGGAGGCATCTGCTCATGGCGGCCCTGGTAGTTTTCGATCCAGGAAACCATGTCGTTCCGTCGACTTGCAAGGAAATCGTTACACTGCTCCAGCGAAGCTTCTTCCAGGATCTGCCCGGAAGGATCGTGGGTGTCGGTGAATTTGCCGGCGCGGAATACGGCTTCGTAGGTCTTGTCATAGCGGAGGATGGAATCCGCCAGAACGGTGGCGCGACCCACGACAAGGACAAGAAGCCCGCTGGCAAAGCGATCCAGAGTGCCGGTATGTCCAATTCGACGGATGCCGGTAGCTCTACGAGCTCTGGTTACCATCTCGGCCGAACCGGGTCCCACCGGTTTGTCTACAAGAAGAAGCCCGTCGGCCACCGATGTTACGCCGGGAGAACCTATCCTACTGCCCTTTTTCGATTTTATCCAGGATGGCATCCCCTTCCCGAATGCTGTTGTCCAGTTCGAAGGTGATGCGGGGGGTTTGTCTGAGTCGCAGGGAACGACCCATTTCGCTCTGAAAGAATTTCACGGCTGCTGTAAGCCCTTTCCAGGTGTCAGGATGCTCCTGCTCCGGGCCAAAAAGAGATATGAATACCGTGGCCTCGGACAGATCCGGGGCCAGGCTCACACGGGTCACGGAAACGAAGCCAATCCGTTCATCTTTGATTCTACGCTTAATGATGAGTTCGGACAATTCCCGAACCATGGTAGATTCCAGACGCTTTTGACGAACCGGATTCATATGCGTAATACTCCAAAACCTGCGGTTTAGAGTGTACGGGCTACCTCATTGATTACGTAGGCCTCTACAATATCGCCTTCTTTAAGGTCGTTGTAGTTCTTCAATGATAGACCGCATTCAAAGCCTTCGGCAACTTCGGCGCTGTCATCTTTATGCCGCTTAAGACTGTCCAGCTCACCGTCTTCATAGATAACGACGTTGTCCCGCAGGATGCGAATCTTGTTGTTTCTGTGGATCTTCCCGGAAATAACCATACAACCGGCCACGTTTCCAACGCGAGAAATACGGAATACCTTTCGAACCTCGGCTCTTCCTTTCACTTCTTCTACGTAATCCGGCTCCAGCAGACCTTCCATGGCCTTGGTCATATCCTCGATTACATTGTAGATAATGCTGTAGTAGCGGATATCCACTCCGTCTCTTTCCGCCAGTTCCGTTGCCTGCGGAGTGGCTCTTACATGAAAGCCCACGATCATGGCATTGGATGCGGAAGCCAGACTTACGTCGGATTCGGAAATGGCTCCGGTGGAGCCCATGATTACGCGAACCTTCACATCGTCGTGGGATAGCTTCAGCAGACCATCCTTGATGGCTTCCACGGAGCCCTGCACATCCGCCTTGACGATAATCTTGAGTTCTTTGTGCTCCTGCATCCATTCGGCCAGAGCATCCATACTGGGCTGCGCGCGTTCTGCGGCGCGGCTGATCTGCTCGTAGTGCTGGCGCGTAGAGGCCATTTCCCGGGCATACTTTTCGGATTCCACAACCTGGAAGGGATCCCCGGCCTGGGGCACTCCGTCCAGACCAATGATTTCCACCGGAGTGGCCGGCGGAGCCTCGGTTCGTCTTCGGCCCAGGTCATCGAACATGGCACGAATCTTACCGGAGTAAACGCCAACCACGAAGGGATCCCCTTCGCGCAGGGTTCCTTTGTCGATGAGCAGTGTGGCTACAGGACCTTTACCTGCATCCACCCGGGCTTCGATTACATGACCCACAGGACGAACCTTGGGATTGGCTTTGAGATTTAGTATTTCAGCCTGCAGAAGAACCATTTCCAGCAAATGCTCGATACCAATGTTGTTCTTCGCGGATATTTCGCAGACTACGATGTCGCCACCCCAGGATTCGGGCTGGAGTCCATTCGTGGCCAGTTCTTGCAAGACCTTGTCCATATTTGCATTGGGCAGGTCGATCTTGTTCACCGCGACGATTATAGGGACTCCGGCTTCTTTTGCGTGGGTAATGGCTTCTTTGGTTTGCTCTTTAACCCCGTCATCGGCGGCCACGACAAGAATCACAATGTCGGTGATGGCCGCTCCTCGGGAACGCATGGCAGTAAATGCCTCGTGGCCCGGAGTATCCAGGAATGTGATGGTACCGTTGGGCGTTTCGACCTGGTAGGCCCCAATGTGCTGGGTAATGGCGCCGGCCTCGGTATCGATGACACTGGATTTTCGAATGGTATCCAGTAGTTTCGTCTTACCGTGGTCTACGTGGCCCATAATGGTTACCACCGGCGGACGAATGATTTGATCCTCTACCTTGTCCTCTTCCTCTGCGATCACGGTTTCGTCGAAGAGGCTGACCACGTTAACCTTACAACCGAATTCCTGGGCTACCAGAGCCGCCGTGTCCGAGTCAATGATCTTATTGATGGTTACCATCTCGCCCATTTTCATGAGACGCCCGATCACATCGCCAGGCTTGAGATTGAGCTTCTTGGCCAGTTCCCCGACCTGGACGCTCTCCATAATATCTATAGAAGAAGGTACTGTAGTTCCACTGGGCTGCGGCTTTCGCTTAACCGCACGCTGAAATTTATTGATATTTTCGTTGTCGTGTCCGCCACGGCGTCCACCGCCTCGACGACCGCCGCCGCCGGTATCGGGTCGATCCGGCCCTCCCCCTGGGCGTCCGTCCCTGGGTCCGCCGGCTCCTTTGGCGCCCCGGCCCTGAGCCTGATTGGCGCTGGCTGCCTTTCGAGTACTTTCCAGTAATGCGTCAAATGGTGTTCCGGCTCCGGCAAAGCTGACGCGGCTTACGCCCTGCCCGCCGCGGCTTCCCTGACCGCCCTGCTGTGGTCTACGGTCTCCTTGCGGACGTCCTGGCTGACCGCCTCTACCCTGCGGACCCGGGGGAGGTCCGCCGCGACGGTCGCCGCCGCCACGGTTTTGCGGCTGTGGACCCCGGTTCTCGGCGCCCGGAGGCCGGCTACCGGTGGGTCTTTGGGGTGATTGCGAAGGCTGGGGAGCGCCTGTTGGCGGAGTGGTTTTTTGAGCAGGCGCAGCCGTCTTGGGACCGGAAGGTTTTGTTTTCTTCGAAGCGTCAAAGTGCTCGGAGATATCCTTCTTCTGGTCCACCTTCTTCTTAATGACCAGCTTCTTCTTGCCTTTGGGGGCACCGGAGCCTGATAGCTGCTTTTTGATGCTGCCCTGATTTTCGTTTTTATCCGCCATAAATATTCCTGCCAGCGTGGCCGGTGCACTCAAGCCCTGCTTAGACCTCTTCGAAGGAGACCACATCCTCCAGAATCTTCAATATCTGAGTTGCTGTTGTTTTTCCAATGCCCTCCAGGGCTTCCAGTTCTTCTGGCTCCAACTCCACCAGGTCTTCCACGCTTTTCACGCCAGCATCTTCCAGCAATCCAATGATTCGACTGGAAAGACCGGGCAATTCGCTTAACGGAGTGTAATCTCCCTCTTCTTCCGCCCCATCATCGCTTTTGGGACTGAACAATTGCTCCAGCTGTGCACGGGCTTCCGGAGAGGACATTTCTTCCCCGAACTGAGTCAAAGACTTTACGATCAATCGGAATCCGGTCAGTCGAGCCGCCAGCTTAACGTTTTTGTTATCCGGTCCCTGCGCCAGTCTAAGCTGATCGTCGGGTACAAGCACCAGCGCCTCTTTTGTGCCCGAGTCTGCCCTTACTTCGGCTACTCTGGCCGGCGAAATGGCGTTGGCAATCAATTCTGCCGCTTCCGGCGAGTAATTCACTATGTCGATGCGTTCATTTCCCAGTTCTCGGACTATGGACTGGATACGAACGCCTTTGATACCCACGCAGGCGCCCACCGGGTCCACATCGGAGCGGTTAGACCGGACCAGCAACTTGCTTCGGAAGCCGGCATCCCGGACGATATCCATGATTTCAACGACGCCATCGTAGATTTCCGGGATTTCCTGCTCGAAGAGCCTTCGCACAAATTCCGGCGCGGCCCGAGAAAGCAGAATGTAGGGTCCTGGATCTCTGGACTTTTCTCGACGGAGTTCTACAGACTTCACAACTGCCTTGATTCGATCCCCCGGATGGAACCTCTCCCGCGGGATCTGTTCTCTTCGCGGCAGAACCCCTTCGGCACGGCCCAGGTCCACATACACCACTTCCCGATCGCGCCAGCGAAGGAACTGACCGGTGATCAACTCGCCTTCTTTATGACTGAATTCGTTGTAGATGATTTCTCTTTCCTGCTCTTTCAGTCGCTGAAAGAAGATATGGCGGACGTTTGTTGCGCCAATGCGCGAGAAGGCAAAGGGCTCCTCTTCGATGATTAGTTCTTCTCCGGCCTGGGCATCCGCCTTATGCTTCTTTGCCTCTTCTACCGAGATCTCAAGAGATGGATCTTCTACCGTCTCCACTATCTGCTTGTGAATGCTTACGCCCATGGCCGGGGTTTCCGAATCCAGGGTTACTTCGATGCGCGCATCGGGACCATACTTTCGCTGGTAGGAAGTAATCAAACTCCCGCGAAAGATTTCCATAATTTCGTCTTTACCCAGACCCTTTTCGGCTGCCAGAGCATCCATGGAGTCGAAGAAGGCTCGAATGTCAGGTCCGGCCTGTTGCTTTTTCTTTGATTTTGCCATCGCTACATGTCCAGATAAAGGTTTGCCTTACGAATCTGCTGTAAACCCAGCGCGTAGGTCTTTTCTTTACCTCTGGCTGCCTTCTTCCTGGACCCTCCTGCTTTATAGGATCGAAACAATAATAACTCCTGGCCTTCCCGTTCCTCTTTGCCAGTGAATTCCACGATTTCTGTGTGGACGGTTCCCTCCTGCTCAAACTGCAGCTTCATGGGACTGGCCATGAATCGCTCCAGGTCGCCGGGTAGCCTTAGCTGGCGTTCCGCGCCGGCCGAAGCAACCTCCAGGGAATAGTTTTCGGCATTCAAATCGGCAGGTAGGCCCTCCCGGTCCGACTCCAGCGCAGCATCCAGTCCCTCGATGAGAGTACGACTGAAGGCTTCACACTGCTCCAGATTCACCGAACCTGTGGGGTGGTTCAGATCATCCAGTTCGACCTCAATGTGGTAGCCACCCCCTGCCTTACGGAGACGAATAGAGTAGATCTCGGTCCCCGGCAGAAGCGCCTCCGCCGCAATTTCATCCAGAACATCCATTTTGCGGCCATCCGGCAAAAAAAAAGCGGGTGCAACCCACTTCTACAACAAGGAATCGTTTTGTCGCTTTACTGTCAATCTAATTCAATCCAGATGGTTCCCGGTGAACCAGCACAGCGAATATAATAGCTACATACTACGAAACCCGCGGCAAAAACCACGGCTCTCAATGAACTGCCGGACGGAGATACCTGCCGAAACCGAAACCCCGCCGCGAGCTGTCCGCAACCCCGGCCCTGCAACCAGAGGAAATTCGGTTCCGTTATGGCTGCTATCTGCAGCGCTAATTCTTTCCCTCTTGAGCCAGTGTGCCCGGTTTAGAATCGATGAACTGGCGCCTTCTCCCATCTACTCCATTCCGCTGCAGATGAACGTCACCGAGGAGGAGTTCCCGGAAGGATTACCCATTCTCCGCACGGAACGAATCTATGGAAACTTTCCGTATATGCCCGCCATTAACGACGATGGAATGTTTCTGAGCGACGTCTCCTACCGGGTAGTCCGTTATTTTCCTGGTAGCCAGGCCAAACCATCCTGGATTTTGAATGCCTCGGGAAATCCGCTGAAAACAGAAATCGAAACAACGTCCATTCCGGCCGGAATTCCGGGTGCTCTTGCCAGCAACGACGATGCCCTCTACATTGAGATCCATCAGACTGTAGAGGAAAAGAAAAAGACCTACTCCCCCCTGGATAGCAATCCGGACCTGCCCGCCGAAAACCGCTTACCGGCCATCCTCAGACCGGAGTTTTCCACCGCAGCCCCGGCCCGCATAATCAGAGTAGACCTGGACGAAAGAACCGTAACCACCTTGAAGGATGCCGATTCGCAAAACGCCGGGTTCGATCAAATCCAGCGAATGGTAATAGGTGAAGACGATACCATGTATGTATTTCACCGCAAGAACAGCGGGCCGGCAATCAGTATATATAGAGCCGGCGTACTCATCGGCACCGAGTCGCCCTCCGGCATTGAGCCGCCAGAGGAATTGAAAAAGCACCGTATGGAAATCGAGTCCATGATTCCCTATCCGGGAGGAGAACAATTCTTGATAAGCGTTGTCTTTCGCAACCCCTCCACGTTTGCGCCGGAGCAGCGAAAAATCTACCGCCAGTCCCGCGGCGGCGATGCAGCGGAAATCTATTCTACGGATGAAGACCAGGATGCATTGAGCTGGTCGGCCGCCGAAGGAGGCTTTATCCTGGAAACGCTGGATGATAGCGGAGGGATCCTATACAAGATCTTTAGCGCCCAGGGCGAGTATTTAAACAACCAGTTGCTGCGATTCCCGGGCGTCCGCGAGTCCTGGCGCGAAACCTATCGAAACTTGAATAATCGTATCTTTAGCGTTAGAATTAACGAGGGTAACTATCAGCTCAATGAATGGCAATGAGCCCCTTCTGACCTACGAGCAATCCAGAGAACTGGACCGAAAAACCATGGCGGCGGGCTGGAGCTCTGCGCAGCTCATGGGTCAGGCTGCCCTTTCCAGCCTTTACCGGCTCATGCAAAAACCGGCTCCCGAAGAGATTGTCATCCTTTGCGGCCCTGGCAACAACGGTGGCGATGGACTGGCTCTGGCCTATCACATTCTGTCCAGCGCCGCTCAGGGAGGCTTCGCCGCGAATTGTAGACTCACGGTAGTGCAGACCACGCGGGCGAAATCGGAGGCCAGTCAGTTTTACCAGTCTTTGCTCCAGGACCGCCTCCCCGTCCTTTCCCCCGACGAGTTGTTAAACGAAACCCCGTCGCCAGGGTGGTCGCAAGACCGTAGAGGTAATCTTCTTATCGTCGAAGCGTTGCTTGGCAGCGGACAGGATCGACCGCTGGAAGGAATGTTTCGCTCGCTCTGTGAATGGATCTCGGATAAACAGAAAGAAGGCGCCCGGGTTCTGAGCCTGGATGTGCCCGCCGGACTACTGGAAAACCAACCCTTTTCCGATACCGCATTATTTGTTCCAAACGAGGTGCACACCTATGGTCCGCACCGTCTGCCCTGTGCTCTCAATGTGGATTTACTTTCGGGCGCCGAAATCTACAGCAATCCCATTGGCTTTTTCCCGGAAATGGAAAGCGTCTGGACCAGGGCACGGAGAGATCCTGCCCGACTGAAACTGTTTCGGCGCAGCGTGGACTCACACAAGTACTCGAACGGAGCCGGGTGGATTTTGGGAGGCTCTTCGCAGATGGAAGGCGCGCTTCTGCTATCTGCGGGGTGTTTCTTTGCCAGTGGCGGCGGAATTCTATCGTGCATGAGCACTTCCGAATCCCCCCTTTATCTATCCGAGGCTTCGCTAATGCAGAAAACAGAATTTGCACCGGACGCACGAACCGGCGCCATCGTTGCCGGACCGGGCTGTTCGCAAGAGGATGCGCTCAGGTATCTCAAGACCCTTTCGAGCCAGGTGGAATCTTCGGACGCTCCGAAATCAACAACAGGGTCCAGTGTTTCGGAGCACGGCAAGCCGGACATGGCGCTCATTCTGGATGCGGGGGTAGCGGTTCGAAGTCTGGAATTTCCGGCTCTACATGGAACGAAAACCTTGCTAACGCCTCATCCGGGAGAATGGAAATCTATGGGAGGGCCACCCATTCAAGATGTGAAGAGCCTGCAGGATTCCCTGGAGTTTGCGATAGAAAAAGTGGGCTCTTTTGTTCTATATAAAGGTCAATGCTCCGTGCTTCTGGATCCATTCGCTCGGAAAGCTTTGCTTTTTCCCTGGCCAAACCCCGGTCTTGCGGTGGCCGGCACCGGCGACTGTTTGACCGGAATACTGATGACGGCCCTGTGCAGAGGGGCCGAGATGCAAGAGGCAGTGGAAGCTTCCATGGAATTGTTGCACAGCGCGACTGAACGCGCTATCCACCCTACCAGTTCCCGGTTCCCGGAACTCATCCGTCGCACCCTGGCATACGTTTCCGGGAATAACCAGGGCAAGAACAAAGATGCGCCCGATGCAATCGTGGAGTACGAAGACGACAGCGAACAGCCCGGCACGGACGCTGGCATGGAAATATTCGCCACGCCAGGGCACAGTAGAAAAAGGTCGGGCGAAGCGCGTCGGGGACTGCTATGAAGTTTCACTACAAGAATCCTCAGGAAGTCAAAGAGCAGTATCCCGGAACTCCGGTGAAAGCCCCCAATCCTTTTCGAAATCGTACATTCTGGATGATTTTGGCCGATTGTACCCTTCTACTTCTAATCTTTGGAATCATGTACAAGACGGGAAGCCTGGATTCCTTCTTCCCCTCGCCCACAGATATTACCATTCGTGCCGATGTAATGGAATCCGATGAATCGACTCCGGTAATCAAGGTAATGATGCGAAACGACGCCGACCGAATGGTTAACCCGGGGGAAGAAAACAGCTCCTTTGCGTTGCTATCTGCGGCGCTACGCCCCGGTCCTATCCACAGCGCTGACTACTCCATGGAGGATCAGCTTGAGCTGGAAATCGAGTCCCCGCTTCCGTCATCCTGGGAAGTGGGGCGTATCGTTGAATTCAGACTGGTGGCCCCGGAGGACAAAGAGATTCTCTGGACCAGGCTATTGGACAACGATCCGGGAGCTATCCTGGTTTTAAGATTCAGAAACATCAACCGGGAAGTAGAAGTGGTTCGTTAAAGGGGCCTGAAGAATAGTCCTGCAGATAGGAACCTTGTCAGTTTCCCCGTAGTGACGGCGCCCGATTGCCGGGCGCATAGAACCTGAGAGCCTATTCCTCGTCCAACAGAAATGCGCTTTGGTGATCTGGACCCTTCGCTTTTACCTTCGCTTCTGCCTTCCCTGATGCTGCTGGGATCGATATTCCTGCCAAACTCGGTTTCCGCTGCTCCTCCTTTCGACGCTTCGGCAGTTCGTCCGGAAACTATGAAGCTTATCCAGAACTTCGTAGCCGAGCCCCTGGTCTGCGACAGCGAAGTAGGCGTGGAGGCAACAACGCCTGAATGTTACCTGATAGTCCATAGATTGGCGAAACAGGCCACCGCCGAAGAAATTCGGATGCTCACCGGGCATCCGGCTCCAGGCGTCCGAGCCAACGCTTTGATTGCGCTACTTTATGCTGAACGCGACGACCTATTCCTGGAGCTAATTCCCGACCATTTTCACGACTCCACCAGGGTTACCTGGCATTCTGGCAGTGACCTGAGGTCCGTGGGCCTTGCAGAGATCGTTTTGTCGCAGGCGTGGCGGAACATGCGCGAAGGCGACTTTCGGAAGCTCCAAGAAGCATTACTCTACTTTGAGGATTCCACGGATGCCCGATACATGGCCTTCCAGACTCTTCCTATAGCGGAAAGACATGAACAGCGAGTACGGGAACTGGCCAAACAAAGGGTGCGGGGGGCTGTGCTGGCGCTGGCCCATTATAAAAGGGATTCCGATGTTGCCATAATTCGGAGTACCCTGCCGGACCGAGCAACGGAGTTCTATGCGGCCGTTCAGATATTTCCCCATGAAGCATTCAAGGAGATCCTTGAAGAAAGGTATAAATCCATTATGGCCCCGAAGTATCTCTACTATCGCTCAGAGTACTTTGCCGCCATCGCTGCCTACAGAGATGACTGGGCCCGGTCCATGCTCCGCCGTCCTTACCGAATTCATTTCTTTCAGGATCCGGCAGCGGCTCGATCTTCGGTGATGTATGCCATATCCGTAGAAAAGCAAATTCCGTACTACCGGGATCTAATCTGGGAGTTTTCGGATTCCGAACCCATGACTGGCGGAGCTTTTAGAAGGCTGTGCGATTCTCCCTCCAGTCAATGCACGGAGTATGTTCACAGGACTCTCACTCGTCTCGAGGAATTGAACCTGGGTTATTCCTCGGATCTGGTTGGCATCTATACGGATTATCTTAAACAGAGTGACGCGGCGCTGCTGAAAGAAGTAATCATAGAACAACTGGATTTGGAACGAATGCATATACCGAGGCCTTATCTGAAGGTCATTCAGGAAACCAGGGACCCCGACTACGTAGAGCCCGCGCTGGAGTATATTGAAGAGAGTCCGGAGCAATGGAGCCAGAGGGACCTGGGCATCGTTCTACTGAAGTATGGCGATGCAGATATCAAGGAAAGACTGATGGAGCTACGAAAACGAAAGAGTATGCTACGCACCCGGGCATTTCAAGAGGCTCTGGATCAATGGAAACCACGGAAGGCGCCGTAGGAATTGTTTCAACGCAAGAAGAAGACAGAATTGGATTACAGGTATTCACTGCGAAGATTAAGAAAGCAACTCAATCGAATATGGTTTCCGGGCTCATATCCCTTCGAAGATCCATTCCAGGATGGCCTTCTGTATATGCAGTCGGTTCTCGGCCTGACGAAAGATTGTGGGGCCGTGCTTATCCATTACCGAATCCGTAATCTCTTCGCCACGATGAGCGGGCAGGCAATGCATCACCAGAACGTCGGGGCGGGCCTTTTCCAGAAGACCATCGTCCAGCTGATAGGGCTTGAATACAGCTTTTCGCTCTTCTGCTTCTTCTTCCTGGCCCATGGAAACCCAGGTGTCGGTGTAGATCACATCGGCATCCTTTACGGCCGCCGCCGGGTCCTGAAACACCTCCAGACCCACATTTCTCTTCTTTAGATGATCGCGAATGCCGGGACGAATGGGATAACCCTCCGGCGCAGCAAGGTGAATCCGGGCGCCAGAATGTAGAGCGCCCAGGGCCAACGAATTAAATACGTTGTTGGGTTCGCCAATAAAGGCCAGGGTAGTCTTGCTGAGATCTTTGCCAGACTCCAGTAGAGTCATGTAGTCGGCCAGTCCCTGACAGGGATGATGTCTATCGGAAAGCCCATTGATTACAGGCAGGCGATCCAGTCCGCTCATCACTTCCAGTTTGCGATGACTGTGGGTGCGCACCATAACGCAATCCACGTACCGGGCCAGAACTTCGGTGGTATCCTCGATGCTTTCGCCTCTTCCCACCTGTAGCATCTGAGACTCCAGTGCGATCAAATGGCCGCCCATTTCCATGACCGCCACGCTGAAGGAGAGCCTGGTTCGAGTGCTGGTTTTTTCGAAGAGCAGGGTTACCGTCTTGTCTGCCAATGCCGTCGGCGCCAGCTTGCGATTCTTCGAGTGCTCAATGCCTCGTTCCAGAATCTTGAAGAAGTCGTCTTTCTGTAAATCCAGCAGGCTCAGTAGATGTCTCACGGCTATCCTTTTCTCTCCCGGGCATACTGCAGAAAATGAGAAACGGCCTCCGAAGCCGGCCTTCCCTTGCCCAGACTATGCTTCACAAATTCCAGTTCCTTGCGTATCTCCGACTGCAGGTTCGGATCGTCCAGGATCTGAGTAGCATGCTTAAAAATAGTATCGGGTCGAACCTCGGTTTGCAAGAGTTCTACGGCCACCTGCTTGCGGGCCAGTAGATTCACCATACCAATGACCCGGGTGCGAATTACCAGCGAAATGATCAATAGATTGATCCAGCCCACTTTGTATAGAATGACCATGGGCGTTCCAAAGTAGGCCGCCTCCATGGTGGCGGTACCGGAAGACAGTATGAGCAGGTCGCTTGCTTCCATCACTCGCAAAGAACGGCCCGGCGTGGATTCGATCTTTAGATCCGGATAGGAATCGATCTGTTGCTGGACATAGCCCTGAGCATCTTCGTTCACTCCCGGCAGGAGGAATCGGATCTTGCCATATTTCTCCTTTAGTTTACTGGCCGCTTCCAGCATATCCGGCAACAATCGGCGAATCTCTGAATTGCGGCTTCCTGGCAGCAGACCTATGGTCTTTCCTTCGTAGGGAGGTATGGGATCCTGCTTTTTCAGGCTATGGCCCACTCGATGGACCAGCGGATGCCCCACGCAATGGGCGGGGACTCCTTCATCGATGTACATCTTCTCTTCGAACGGAAAGAGAGGAAGCATCAAATCCACGTATTTCTTGATTGTCTTGATTCGGCTGTAGTGCCAGGCCCAGAGTTGGGGACTTACCAGATAGGTGATGAAAAAGCCCGAGTCCTGCTTGAGCATTTCCGCAAGCCTTAGATTAAACCCCGGATAATCCACCAGGATTGCATGGTTTATTCCGTTCTTTCGCGCAAAGGCCACGATGCTGCGCGCCAGGGCCTTCAGACGTCTGTAGGCCTTTAGCGCTTCCACGAAGCCTACAACGTTCATGGTCTCAATGTTTTCCAGGAGCTCCACCCCGGCCGCCCGCATTTCCTGGCCTCCGGTGCCGAAGAGCTTATGGATGCCTTTCTTCTTCAGTTCCCGGGCCACGTCCGCCCCGAGCAAATCTCCGGAATGCTCCCCGGTAATTATGAGTACGCCGCCAGAAAATCGCGAATCCGAAGATGTAGCCGCTTCAGGATTTTTCGATGATGGCTTTGACGAGTCAGCATGGGCCTGGCTCCTGCCGGAGGATTGCGAAACCTTCTTTTTTGATGAAGGTTTACCGGCCCCTTTCTTCGACAACGAAATGGAGGATTTCGCCCGGGTATTCTTTACGGATTTGCTAATGGGGGCGTCACCTCCCACGGATTGGGTCTCTATTTCGCTTTGTGCTAATCGCTTTTTCATGATCCTCTCCGGTTAAGCTTGCGAAGCTCCTTTGCATCCGCAAAGCCTTCCCCGGATTCTGCGATAGAGATAACCGATATGCCCTTTTTCTTTGCGCTCTTCAGGAACTCCGCTTTATTCACAACTATAGTGGCCCCGGCCTCGATGGCCAGCACCTTACAGCCGGAATCAAACATGCTTTGCAGTGTGCTTTCGCCGGTGACCGGTATATCAAACCGACGGTCATGATTTTTCTTGGCAACCTTGCAGACGATGGCGCCACCCTTCGCATAGAGGCTGCCGCCCCGGCGGATGCATTGATCGGTGCCTTCCACACATTCCACGGCGATAACCGATCGCTGTCCCACAACCACGGTTTGCCCGATGTCCAGACGATTCATTTCCCGGGCATACATCATCCCGTAGGAAACGTCTTCCAGTTCCTGATCCTTCAGCTTTCGGCCGTACCGACCGGCATCCAGGAAACAATCACCGAGGTACGTTGTCTGCTCGATCACCGTAATGCCAATCTTTCCCAGTTCCCTGGCAATATGTTTGAAGATGGTATAATCGTTCAGATTCTCCATGCGCGCAAGAAGTAGCAGAGTGCGCGCGTCGAACCGTGGATTCTTATAGAGTATGTCTTTGCTTGCTTTGCCGATGGAAATCAGCCGCTTGATTCCATTCTTCTTCAGGGATGCGAAAACCGAAGAGTACATCCTGGTAAGCACTACAGGAGTACACCTCGAGGTCAGGTGCGAGGGGACTTCGTCGTCCGTGAAAGGAAAGATGTGCACTTCTTCCCCGGCCTGAATGGCATTATCAGCTACAATCCAGGGAAGTTCGCCTCGACCGGCCAGTATGCCCAGCGGTCCGGGGTTCAAAACGGGCTTTTCCTTCCGGGCATCATACCTGGCTCGTCAATCCTTCAGGAAGCGTTTGATCCGGACGATGACCCGCTACTGGAGCTTCCTCCGCTGCCAGAGTTGCCTGAACCACTGGAGCCTGAACCGCTGGAACTGCCGCCCGAAGTCTTCTTGTAATCCGTCACGTAGAACCCGCTGCCTTTGAACACAATACCTGCTCCGCCGCCAATCAGACGCTCCACCTTGCCGCCACATTCGGGGCATTCGCTATGTGGGTCATCTTTCATGGATTGAAACGCATCGTACTCATGACCGCATGCTGTACATCTGTAGGAATAGGTTGGCATGGTCCAATACTCTAAAGTGCCCCCCCTCATTCAATTCAAAATCCAACGAATTGGCCCACGCACCGGGCGTCACCGCAGGCCATCAGGAAGAGAGAAGTCTCAGCCGGAAGATCAGGGTTGCAGCCCCGGTGAAATCAACGGTTCGTTGTGAAGGATCAGAAAGGCGCAAAGTACCAGCCAGAGAAGGATTGTAACAATCAGGAAGGCATCGGCCAGGAGAATATCCGAGGGGTTTCCGTCTTTCACGGACTCCGGACTTTGCAGCAATGTATAATAGCGAAAGATACCCAGCACAACAAGGGGAATCGTCCAGAACAAGTTGGCCGCCGCATGGGTGCCCTGCAGGGTATAGATCGAATAGTTGATTATGGAGATAGAAGCCGTGATATTAATAAAACTCTTCAGGGACTCGGAATGATAGCTTCCGCCAATCATGGCTTCTGCCGGGGACATCCGCACCTCGTAGTAGCGTTTGAAGAATCCCAGGAAAAGGGAAAGGAAAAAGGCCGAACTAAGTAGCCAGGGGCTGGCCTCCACATCCAGGGCAAAGGCCCCCGCCAAAACGCGAAGCACGAAGCCAGCAGAGATGATAAACACATCCAGCAGAACGATTCTTTTGGCCCCGGCGCTGTAGATCAAGTTCATCAGAAAGTAGGCAAGAAAAGTCATGCCTGTGGCTTCATTTAGATAGAAGCCCATACATAGCGCCAGAGTGAGAAGAATTGCGGCCACCAGGAAGGCCAGCCCCGACGGAATGGCGCCGCTGGCCAGCGGGCGATGCTGTTTCCGGGGATCCTCCCGGTCCAACTTCCGGTCCTTGAAATCATTGATTACGTAGATGGAGCTGGCAAGGAAGGAAAAGCCCATGAAAGCCAGAAGCAGGCGAAGCAGAATGTCCAGCGATTCCTGTGACAGGGGGGCGGCCACCACCAGATGAAGATGGCTGGAGAACACGAAAGGAAGCAGTACGAATCCTGACTTGGTCCACTGGTACACTCGAATCAACTTGATCAGGGCTTTCAGCTTTTTCACGTCTGCAAAATGCAGCGTGTAATGCTGGGGTCAACAAACTTAGCGGATGGGGGTGGCACCCCCTCCCGGGCGACGGCGGGGCTTGCTACGCCGCTCGCGCGATCCCTCCTGGATCGAGCGAGCGGATGGCTACGTCGTGTAGCCGGGCTCCGCAAGCCCACCGTCTCCGGGGAGTAAACCACTCCCATCCTGGGAAAAAAGAGCGATCCCTGCTGAATCGAGTCAGCTGATAGCGACTTCCTGTCGCCCCGCTCAGATGGACGCCCGTTGACCCTAAAACAGAGCACCCCCGGATCCTGGGTGTTTGGTCGAGAACCGAAGGTTCTCTTTGAGCATGCCCAAGAGCCCTTCCTGCGAAGCTCGAGCGGACCCCGTTCCACCGATCAATCTACCACACCGCATCCTGGGGAAAGGACGATCCGTCCTGGATCGAGCGAGAGGGCGGAAGACGAGCGAGTTTTTTCTTGCAGCGCGTTGCTCCAGAAAGCATTCTACTGAGATGGGCTTAGTCGAAGCAGTCTCCGAAAAGATCGGGAAAGGAGGCAGTCCGCCGGTTTGCAGGCAGGGGCTCGCTCGACTCCGCAGGAATGCTTGCTTTCAGGGATTGGTGGTCCTGGCCCTTTTTCTTTTTTCCGGGGCTTGCTATCGAGAAGTAAGAACCAGAAACGAGTGCGAAGAGATTCTCCTCGGGTTGCTAGCCTTTCAGACTCTGGCGACAGAGTCCATACAGACCAATCCGGACTTCACCGAATCAGAAAGGGAACGACGGCTTGAATCAATCAGCGGATTTCCTCTCGTTGCCGTGAATATCTACAATGATTGTATCTCCCACGTACCTGCAAACTCCTGGAATCCGTTCGAAGTGCTTTGACCTGAGGCATCGCTTCTGAGGCAAGTGTAATGCTCCCATGAACATCTTACGGCCCACAGTTCCTGTCTCCGTAATCATTCCGGTAAGAAATCGCCCAGAACTGCTTCGCGAAGCCCTGGAGTCGGTGATTCAGGGCACAGTCCTGCCGGCAGAAATCATCGTGGTATCCAATGGAAAACCGGAGGAGCGAAGCCGGGATCGGGAAGGCTTCGAGTCCTGGAAAACGCAGATGGATTCGCCACTACTACGCCACAGCGCTCCGATCTTTCTGGAGCTTCGCCATAAGGTAGGTCCGGCCGCGGCGCGAAATCTGGGCGCACAGAAAGCGAATCAAAGCTACCTTGCCTTTTTGGACTCCGACGATCTATGGCATGCGGATAAACTGGATCGACAGCTTCGATTCTTACAAAAGAGGCCTCATCTGAAGGCCTGTCACAGCCAGGAACGATGGCTCAAAGATCAAAAAGAGCTCAGCGTTCCGCGCAGGCTTCTGCCCGTCACCGGACGTCCCCTGAAAGAAAGCCTGGATGTTTGTCTTATCTCGGCCAGTTCGCTTCTGATTGAGCGGTCTGGCTTTCTGCAAATGCAGGGCTTCGACGAACGGTTTCCATCCTGTGAAGATTATGAATTCTGGATTCGTTATTTTTTGGCCGGAAGCATGGGTTGTCTGGAGGAGCCTTTGATTACGAAGCGATCCGGTTCGTGGAACCAGGTGTCCTCTTCCGGCCTTCTGGATTTGCAGCGACTGCGGGCTCTTGTTAAGAATGCTCGTTCCCTTCGCGATCAAGGCCTTCCGGAGTCTCTACTGACCACTGCGCGCAAAAAAGCCGGGATTCTCATGCAAAAGGAAGATGCGCCGGCACGGCAAGCGAAGCGCTTACTGCGAAAACTGGCAAGAACGCTGGACGCCTCCACACAGAAGCAGAGCCATTAGCGCAATGGCTCCCACCACCATCCTCCGTCCAGGTAATTCAGGCGCAGGATCGCTTTTTAGCCCCCGCCCTTCCGATGAAATCAGGATTCTCGCAATCGGTCAATGACGGAATCAATATCGATTTCGTATTTGGTGAACACGGCATTTCTAGCCAGGTCGTATCGAATCAAGGCAATGTTATAGTTGATCAATGCCCGGGTAAGCGCCTGGCGGGACTGAACCAGCGCATCCAGCGCATTCTTTACCGCATCGGCCGAGAATCGTCCCTGGCGATATCTTCGCACCAGCCCATAGTAGAAAGCCTGGGTATTGGCCAGGGCAACCCTCGCCTGCTGCACGGACTGATAGGCCACCTGGATTTGCTCTCGGCTCTGACGAATATCGTCCGCCACCTGGCGACTAATCTGTTCTTCCTGAAGTCTTAGTTGTCTTCGATTGATTTTTGCATTTCTGGCTTCTACTTGAGCGCCTTCATCCCAGAGCGGGTATTCCACTTTGAACTGAACGGAATATTCCGGGTACTTACCTCTGGGCACTGCATCGAAAGCGCTACCGGAGTAGCGGGCCACGTCGCGACTGGCATAGCTACCGCCCAGAGTCACCGAAGGCAATAGATTGTTTTCGGCGATGTCTTCGGATAATCGCGCGATTTCCAGTTGCTTTCGTAGTATACGAATGTCCGGTCGAGTAGCCAGGGCATTCGCAATATCCGAATCCACATCCACCTGCGGGGGCGCAGATTCGATAAGCTCGGTGGCCCCGGTGAGTTCAAGATCAGGATTCAAGTTGAGTACTCGAAGAAGATCTCGTCTTTTTGAGTCGCGGTCCAGTTCCGCTTGCTGAAGTCGCGACCGCGCTTGCGCGACGACGGCATTCCACTGATTGACTTCAAAAGGCTCCGCCAGCCCCAGCCCGGTCTTTTGAGCGGTAATTCCGCGGATGTAATTTGCATTCTGCAGCAAGTCTCTGGATGTTTCCACTTCCTTTTCGGCAATGGCCAGGTTCCAATAATCCACCATGGCTCCCACGGTTAGCTGAGCGAGCTCGAATTCCAGTCGCTCTCTTTCGATTAGAGCCTGCTTTCGCCGTATATCATTTAGTCGACTTTGATTGTAGCCAAAGGCATTCTTCAGCAGTTCCTGTTGAAGAAGTACCTTTACCGCCCCTGTGTGAAGCGGCGGCTGAGCCAACTGTGAAAGAAAGGAGTTCGTAAGGGCGGCTGAGCCCTCCCCGGCATTCGTATCAAATCGGGTATCCGATCCTTCCAGACGGAAATAAGTGCCGCTTTTGAAGAGCTTTTCGATTCCCGCTGTATAGGTATCCTGATTGGTTTGTGTTCCCTGGAAGATTGTGGAAGGAGTCTGCTTCTGCTTGTTCACGTAACTCTGAAAGCTAAAGTCGACTTTGGGAGCATACTTGGATTCATCCTTCAAAAGTTCCGTATCTGATTTCAGTATTTCCAGTTGCTGAATTCTAACCGAAGTATTGTTATTCAGAACCAGTTGGATCGTCTGCTTCATGCTCAGAGGCCTGGGCTGACCGTTGGGCCCCACAGGAATCTCTGCATAGCGACGCTGGGTTTCGGCTTCTTCCGGACCGGAAAGCTCGGCTTCTTCTGTGTTCTCCGAGGTTTGCTCGTCGTTCCGGGTGGATTGGTGGTCGTTGTCGCTACGGTCCGGATTTTCACTGGATGATTCAGCCCCGGTGTCAGGATCTGTAATTTCCGGGTTTTCAACGGTGCTTTCGGTGGTCTTACAACCAGAAAGCAGGACTGAAAACACCAGTAGGAGAATGATGAAGAATCGTTTCATAATATACTATCCGTTACACTTACTGGGCTGCTGGTTTCGTCTGCACTGTCTATCCAAAAAACCGCGGGCTCCTGGCCTGCGCCGTCGCCGAGCATGGTTTCGACGTATACTCTCTGGTTGGTTGCTCACCGTATGCGTCAACACAGTATCTGCAAACACAGGTTCCGATGCTACCCTCTTGTGGGCCACTTTTCCATACCCCCCAGGGGTATCAACAGAAATTAAAAATAATCGCAACCTGTTTTTGGCGCCGGCCATGAATCCGGAGGACGTGGCCCGGGCCGCCGTTCGCGATGAAAAGAGCATTCTGGAGTTCACAAAAAGCAGGATGGATTCTATGGACGGCAAAGTGTGTCAGCGGATCCCTGCTCTGCAAGAAGAGCTTCAAAACCGATTTCAGCTACTCAGAAAAGCCAATGAGCACCGAAAGAGCAACTTTGAGACTGTGGTAGGGGAATTCAGCGATGAACGTCAGCTTTACTTTCAGCTAAGACAGGAAAGAGACCAGCAATTGCAGATAGCCTGGGAGGGCTTCATCCACTGGCAGCAGTCCAAATGCACCAATGAGACCTCCCTCTTTTCCGATCCCATACAGCGGAAAAGGGAAGCTCTGGACCAATCCCTGAACGGACTCCGAAATCGTACCCTGGCCCTGCGACTGGCTCTTTTCCGATTTCTAAGCCGACTGGACCTGGAACAAAGAAAGGCCATTCTACTTCCCTGAGCCTGGCCCCTATTTGCTCCAGGCTCTGAGCGCGTCCTCACTTCCATATCTTTTGAAAGGCAAAGACCGGGGCCGTCCGATAATCGAAACATGGGAATTGGATCCTGGCGACCCAAGATTAACGGAAAGAACCTGGCCATTCTTCTGCTGGTTCTGGCCTGGCCGCTCCAGAGCCTGGAACGGAGAGCCTTCCAGGACTGGAGTCTGCAGGGACTGGAAATCCTGCGTAGCGGCAGTACCGATGTGCTCAAGATTTCCGGAACCCGATCCAGCGCCGGAGAAGACTTTCTATTTCTGGGGTTCGATCAAGAAACGCCCAACTTTCTCAGAGATCTTTCCGGAAACTTCCGGGTACAGCAGTCCGAGTACGTTAGAGTTCCGGAAGCCCGGGGTGGTTCCGGTTCGGCGCTGTTCAACCGCAGAATAAGCGGAGTGGTTCTGGAATCACCGCCGGAGTTGTGGCCAGGATCCGGGCCCATAGAGTCTTTTCAGATTTCGTTCTATTTTAAGGTAGCTCATTTGTACCGCCGAAATGAGCTTTTTTCGCGTACCGGCTTCCAGGACGGACGGAAGCGCGGTATGGAAATCGTCATCGAAGATGGATTCCTGGAAGTACAGCTGGAAAACCTGTTTGAGGATCTGGAACGAAAAGCTCACAGCTACGAACTGCGCTCCACCGAACGCATTGTACTGGATCGATGGTACCTGCTGCATTTTGGTTACGACGCTTCCAGCGGACAAATCGTACTCCATCTGAACGGCCAGGAACAACAGGTGGATTTCGCTCGAGAAAATGGGCAGGTATTGCGAGCGGTGAATCCTCCCATGGACCGATCTCCCATCAAGATTGCCGGACAATACTCGGGCTGGATGGATGAACTACGTATCGCGCCGTTGAACGGTAGAATGCCTTCCATGGCGCCCTATGATCGCGCCGAATACGATCCGCTGAGTGGAAGAATCTATCAGAACCGCTCGCAGGCTTTGTCCCCGGTTTATTCCTATAAGGAACCGCTGAAATCCCTGGAGCTTTCTTTTTCGGGACAGGAACCTCCGGGCAGCATGTTATCGGTGGAATTCAGAATGCAGAAGACCCCTTTCGCAAAGGAACTGTCCGATCACGAACTACCCTTCCAGCCACTGAAACAAAACGCGCGCATTCCCTGGAATGGGCCCGCCTATGTGCAGTGGAGGATCCGCATGCAACCGTCGCCGGCAGGGCAACAGAGCCCGATTCTCTCTCGGCTGAATATGCGCGCCAACCCGATCATGGTTCCCTCTCGACCCACCGGACTGCGGGTAGTACAGGAGCTTTCTAGCGATTCGCAGCTTTGCCTGGAATGGAACCGCAACCCGGAATCCGCCGTGGAAAAAGAAGGCGGCTACCGGGTGCACCTGGGGGCTCATTCCCGTCGCTACGTGGCTCTGCTGGAGCTCAACCGATCCAGGAAACCCATTCGCGGTTCCAACCTGGACTTTCCGCTTACCGAACGCGAGAAACTGGAACTCAAAGCCAGGCCCGAGGCGATAAAGAAGCTGAAACGCCTGAAAATTCGCTTCATGGTGGACAGGGCCCTCATCGAGCGAAACAGAACCTGGCTGGGACGCCGGGAGGCGTACCCCTATCTGGAATCCGGAAAGGCCTACTTTTTTTCCGTATCGGCCTATGTGCATCCGGATGCGCCATCCGAGAATTCCTCGGAAGTGGTGCATGTACTCCGGCGGTAATTGGCTACCCCGGGGAACGATGATCTATTTGCGTCCTATTGTATCCGCCTGCTGAGGGCGGTTCCGGGCCGATTACGGCCTGACTCGGTGTCAAAAAAGCGGTTTACCTGCAAAGCTTTGGCATAGAAATTCGAGTCATGTCTTCGCAACAATCTGCTAGAGAATCCTCGCCGGCTCTGGAGCTCGACTATCCGGTACGCTTTGTAACCGCCGCCTCCCTGTTCGACGGGCACGATGCCTCCATAAACATGTTCCGAAGGATGCTCCAGGCGGCCGGGGCCGAGGTCATTCACCTGGGCCATAATCGAAGCGTGGAAGATGTGGCTCTGGCCGCCATCCAGGAAGACGTACAGGGGGTAGCCCTGAGCTCCTATCAGGGCGGCCATATGGAATACTTTCAGTACCTGCGACAACGACTGAATGAAATGGGCGGCGACCATATCCGTATTTTTGGCGGCGGCGGAGGCGTTATCGTCGAAGAGGAGATTCAAAAGCTACATTCGAGCGGCATTACCCGGATCTTTTCGCCCGAAGATGGCCGGCGAATGGGTCTGGAAGGGATCATCGATTATATGATGGATGAAGCCATCAATGCCCGGGAAACATCGCATCCAAACGCCTTTCCTCTTCTGGCCCTTTCACGACGAATCTCACTACTGGAAACGGACCAGGAGCCGCCGCAGAAGAGCATGCGAAGTATTCCTGTCCTGGGAATTACCGGCCCTGGCGGAAGCGGCAAATCCTCACTCACCGATGAACTGGCGCTCAGGTTCCTGAATCAGAATCCGGAACTGAAACTGGCCGTTCTGGCCGTAGACCCTACGCGAAAGAAAACCGGCGGCGCGCTGCTGGGGGATCGCATTCGCATGAACAGCCTGAGCGCCTTTCCGGAGCGACTGTATTTTAGATCCCTGGCTACTCGCGGTCAGTCCCAGCCAGATCTCAAAGCCAGACTGCATGGAGTGCAACTTCTGATTCAGGATGCCGGCTACGATATGGTCATCCTTGAAACCCCGGGTACCGGCCAGGAAGATAGCTTTATTACCGAACTTTGCGATAAGTCCCTCTATGTAATGACGTCCGAATACGGAGCGCCGTCGCAACTGGAAAAAATTGCCATGCTGGACTTTGCCGACCTGGTAGCTTTGAACAAGGCGGAAAAGACCGGCGCAGACGACGCTTTGCGTTACATCCAGAAGCAATTCGCGCGCAACCGAAACCTGTTCGAAGAAGATCCTTCCAACCTGCCGGTGTATGCCACTGTGGCCGGAAGATTCAACGATGCCGGCGTCCATCGACTGTACAATGCTATCATCGAATTGTTTACCAGATCCGGACTGGCCAGTCTGGACGCTCTGCAGTCCAGCGATATTTCCGTTAGCATTATTCCCCGAGACCGGGCCAACTATCTGTCCGAGATTGCCCATACCGTGGAGTCCTATCGTAAGAAGGCTTTCAAACAAGCGGAACTGGCGGATCAAATTCAGTCCCTGGAAAAAGCCAAACGATCCCTGGATGTACGCTCGGGGGAATTGGCGGAAGGCCTGGATAATCGGGCCAGAGAACTAAAGGAAGCCCTGGACCGTCATTTGATGGAATTTCTGGAAGGGTTTCCGGAACTGAAACAGCAATACGAAGCGGAAAGCTTCACCTACAAGGTCCGAAATAAGGAGATTACGCAAAAGATTCAGTACACTTCTTTAAGCGGCCTTCAAATCCCTCGCGTGTCGCTGCCCTCCACCGAAAGCTGGTCAGAGCTATCGCGATACTACTATCTGGAAAACCTGCCGGGCAATTTTCCTTTCACCGCCGGCGTGTTTCCCTTTCGAAAGCAGGACGAGGATCCCACGCGTATGTTTGCCGGCGAAGGAGGTCCGGAGCGTACCAATCAGCGATTCCATTATCTTTGCAACCGGGAGAACTCCGGCGATGCCAGCCATCCAGTGGCTCGCTTGAGTACCGCTTTCGACTCGGTCACATTGTATGGCGAGAACCCGGATCGCCGGCCGGACATCTACGGAAAGATCGGCAACTCGGGGGTAAGTGTGCCTACGCTGGACGACTGTAAAAGACTGTATTCGGGCTTTGATCTATCCAGTCCCCTTACCAGCGTTAGCATGACCATCAATGGACCGGCTCCTGCCATACTGGCCATGTTTTTCGATACTGCCATCGATCAAAACGTGGAGAAGTATCTGCGAAGTCAGGGCAGGCTTAACGATGCGCTGGAAACCATTCGCAGTAAATGGGAGGATCGCGGTATTGCCGCTCCGGCCTACGAATCGGACCTTCCTGCCGGCCATGACGGCACCGGCCTGCTTCTTGGAGTCACCGGCGATCAGCTAGTGGAAAGGGAAGTCTACGAAAGGATCAAACAGGAAACCCTGCAAAGCGTACGAGGCACCGTCCAGGCCGACATTCTAAAAGAAGACCAGGCCCAGAATACATGCATCTTCTCCACCGGCTTTGCCCTCAAAATGATGGGCGATGTACAGGAATACTTCACAGAGAACGGCGTGCGAAACTTCTATTCGGTTTCCATCTCCGGCTACCATATGGCGGAGGCGGGCGCAAACCCGGTAACCCAGCTGGCTTTCACCCTGGCCAACGGCTTCACTTACCTGGAATACTATCTGGCCCGGGGCCTGGACATTGACGCCTTTGCGGCCAACTTCAGCTACTTCTTCTCAAATGGCCTGGATCCGGAATACTCGGTGATAGGTCGCGTGGCTCGTCGAATATGGGCTATTGCGTTAAAAGAAAAATATGGAGCGTCGGAACGTGCGCAGAAGTTGAAATACCATATTCAGACCTCCGGCAGATCCCTGCATGCCCGGGAGATTCACTTCAACGATATTCGCACTACATTGCAGGCTCTCTACGCTCTGTTCGACAACACGAATAGCCTGCATACCAACGCCTACGACGAGGCCATTACGACACCCACGGAAGCCTCGGTGCGACGAGCGGTGGCTATCCAGCTGATCATCCAGAAGGAATTGGGTCTCAATCAGAACCAGAATCCCTGGCAGGGCTCGTATATCATTGAGAAACTTACAGATATGGTGGAAGCGGCTGTACTGGAAGAGTTCCATCGCCTTTCGGAACGCGGCGGGGTGATCGGCGCCATGGAGACAATGTACCAGCGGTCGCGAATACAGGATGAATCTATGAACTACGAAAGAAAAAAGCATTCTGGTGAGATTCCCGTGGTAGGCGTAAACACCTTTACCACAGACGAAGATCCGGAAAATGTCACGGATCTTATCCGCTCCTCGGACCAGGAAAAGGACGATTGTATTCAGAGCCTGGAGCGATTCCATAAATTTCACGCCAACGAGTCCACGCAAGCGCTGGTGCGATTGAAAGAAAGGGCCAGTTCCGGAGCGAATCTCTTCGAAGAGCTTTTGGAGTCGGTGAAGGTATGCTCCCTGGGTCAAATCAGCCAGGCGCTCTATGAGGCCGGGGGCTCCTATCGGCGGAATATGTAGTTCTGGTTTTTGCAGCGGATGCTCTACAAAGGGTAAATGTGTAATGATCAGAGGCCGGCATTGCAGCGCATGAAAAGGAGCACTGGCTACATTCGCGGTATTTGACAGGTTCAGTGCATTCGCGGTTCCTATACGATTCCTGCGAATTCCTAGACCGGAGCACTATTGAGGAAAAACGGGTTCCCATATCATGAATTCCATAGCAGAAGACAAGGAAACATTGGACTTGAAGCCTGACGAACCGGGCTCGCATAAGAAGGTATTTCTCACCGCCGAATGGAAGCACTTGATTAATCTTACCTATGCAGTGGATCCAGAAATACTGAAGCCCCATTTGCCCGCCGGACTGGAACTGGACATCTGGCAGGGTTCCGCGCATGTAAGCCTGGTGGCCTTTGACTTTCTAAAAACTAAAGTGCTTGGTCTGTCCATTCCTACGTACAGAAACTTCCCGGAAGTTAACCTTAGATTCTATGTGCGCTGGAAAAACAAACCGGCGGTAGTTTTCATCCGAGAGTTTGTTCCCAAACGAGCCATATCGCTGGCAGCCAACGTACTATACAATGAGCCCTATAAAAGAATTCCCATGACATCCAGCGTAACCGCGGATACAGGAGCAGGTGCGATCCGAGTGAATCACCAATTTGGCGGTCAGAGCCTGGCAGTGGAAGCGACAGCGGAAAAATACATCCCGGAACCCAATACCGCGGAACATCATTTCAAGGAGCATGATCTGGGCTTTGGAGTCGATCATGGAGGCAGAACGCTATGTTACCGGGTAGAACATCCCGTCTGGTATGTTTTTCCATTAAAGCGTGTGCATATGAACGTGGACTTTAGCGGTCTTTATGGTGAGAAATGGTCTTTCCTGAATCAGGCTGCCCCTGCATACTCATTGTTGGCCGAAGGTTCGCAAATCAAGGTCAGATTCCCCTTTTCCGTTTAGTCCGGACCGCGGAGAACTTCAAGAAGCCCCCTGTGGGGTCAGGCAGTTCCAGAAAGCCATTACTACTCTGCTGTATCTAAAGGCGTTAGAAATCGAGAGTAGTAATGCAGAGTAAAGCCGAGTAATGCAGGGTCGGCTAACTCATTCGGGCGCCAGGTAATAGCCTGCAAAATCCAACGCCCCCTCGAACCGGGTACTTCAGGGAGTTCTTCCTAGGGTCCGCGAGTACCCAACTGTAACAATGGGATTAAAAGCCCCCACCAAACCGTCTGGAAAGGAAGCTAACGCCTAATGATTCAGCAATTAACATTAGACATGGCAACTCAGTAGAATCATGTATCGCAATGACAGCCTGAGGAATCGATATTTTTCTTTTTTTTAGCAACCCATCCCTACCCGGGTATGGTCTAAATGGCAAGCAGGGGCTGAACGAAAAAATACTTCCACGCCAGTCGGCTGAATGATCTTTAGACGAGAAAAAAATAAACAATCAGCAGGAACATACTTTATGCATACGATAGCAAGTAGAATTCTCGCGATCGCATCATGTTCTTACTAATTGCAAGCAACCCCAGAGAGAGAAAATGCCAAAGGAAACCACTAACGTTAGAATACCCAGGGCGCTGTTTGAAGAAGCCCGGGAAGCGACCTCGGTTATGGAGCAGCGTCTGGGCTTCCGTCCCTCGGTCAGTCAGTTTGTGGAGAAGTCCATAAGGGACTCCATTCGTAGATTGCAGGCCGGAGACCTGGGGTTTTTGGACTCATTGGATCCGGACAAAAAGGATTCCAAACCCCCTCGAAAGTAGTTGCTATAGCGGCCGGCCTGGCCTGGACTCGCTCTCATGCGCCGATCCAGACTTGCCGGAATCAAGTACTCCTTCGATAATTTCATGAGTCGAGGAGGACTGGCCGTCTTCCTGGCTCTACTCACCCTGTTTGCCCTATCCTTTATTCTGCTTTCCGGATTGCGGATTGTCTTTGGCCTGCTGCTGCCGGATGAAACCGCTTCTGACCTTTTTGCTCAGATGTGGAGGGTCTTCCTTCAGATTCTGGATGGAGGCGCCATTGCCGAAGACACCGATGCCAACTGGCTCAATCGAATTGCGGGCATCATAACCGTATTTGTTGGATTGATCCTGTTTTCCAGCCTCGTAGCCTTCATTACAAGCCAGTTTGAGGCCAGACTTGCCGAGTTGCGCAAAGGAAAGTCCGCAGTTATTGAGCATGATCATACAATCATTCTTGGATTCCAGGATCGTCTCCTGGACATATTACACGAGCTAATCATTGCCAACGAATCCGAATCGGACGCTGCCGTGGCCATTCTTTCCGAAACCGACAAGGAAGAGATGGACGACTTCTTCAACGATCGCCTGCCTGAAAGAAAGACGACACGGATTGTTACCCGCAGCGGCTCCACGAGCAGTTTACTATCCCTTCGCAAAATGGGCGTAGAACATTGCAACTCGGTGCTAATCCTGAATGAAGCAGGCTCGGCCGATTCGGAAGAGGACCGGGCCGATGCGGATTCCAGGGTTCTTAAGTCCATCATCGCGGTGATAGCGGCCACCAGTAAAAAGAATCATCCACCGATTGTAGCCGAGATCCATTCTGCCCGATTGCGCCACGTTGCCGCAACCCTGTCCGAGGGAAGCGTTATTCCGGTGGACCGGGATGGTCTTCTGGCCAGGATGCTGGTGCAAACCTCCAGGGTTCCAGGACTGTTTTCGGTGTACTCTTCACTGGTAGGTTTTGACGGTCAGGAAGTGTATTTCTTTCGCCCGGATGCTGGCTGGCAAAACGAAAGCTTCGCCGACATCCTGTTTCGGTTCTCCGGCAGCGGCGTTCTCGGTTTTAGACACGAAAACGGCGATATCTTACTCAATCCGCCGGCAGATTTTCGTCCAGCTGCCAACGACCAGGCAATCATACTGGCTGAAGATGACTCCACCATAGAGTATCTGGAGGATAAGCTGGAACGTCCGGAGATGGAAGGGCTGCCGGACTTCGATATCCACAGGGCCCGGGAGTCATACCTGATCATCGGCTGGAACAATAAAGCGCCGGTCATCCTGAAAGAGTATGCCGATTACATTCCTCCCGGTTCGCGAATGACTGTCATCACCGGACCGGACACGGATCATGAACATCTGGTTTCGGACCTGATCCGCGAACTTGGCGCATCCTATCCCCATCTGGAAATCGATTGGAAAGAGTCCGACTGGAGCGAACCCGGGGAGCTGGCCGGCCTGGCTCCGGAAGACTACGGCACGGTAATCCTGCTGGCCAGGGACGGAAGCAATCCCGAAAGCGTGGATGCGGCCAGCATTGCCGGGCTGCTACAGGTCAGGCAGCATCTAAAACATATTGAACGCAAACTGGGGCATCCGCCGCAAACCAGGGTGATTTCGGAGATCATGGATTCGGAGAACGTAGATCTTGTTCTGGAGACCGGGGTTAAGGATTTCTTGATATCGAATCAATTTATCTCGCGTATTCTGGCCCAGGTAGCCATGGAACCGGATGTGCACTACGTGTATGAAGATTTGTTTTCACCGGAAGGAAGCGAAATCTATCTGAAACCTGTGTCGGCGTATTTCAAAGATCCGCTGAAGCCCCATAGTTATGCCGAATGCGTATCCGCCGCTCTGGAAAGAAAAGAAGTTTGCCTGGGAATCAGAATCGCGCGCTTCGAAGGGGATCCGGACCGGAATCACGGGGTGCTTCTGATTCCGCAGATGGATGAAGTATTCGATTTCACCGGCAAAGACAGTCTGATCGTTCTTGCCGAAGATGACGGTTAATGGTTTTTCTGAGCGCTGCGAACGAAGTGTCCCAGGTGCGCCGGATCCGATGCCGTGGATCGATTATCAAAATAGGACTGTAAGCAGAACTTTACGGAGCTGAAGGCAATATCGGCCCAGGGGATTTCTTCCTCGCGAAACAACCGGGTCTCCAGGGACTCAACACCGGGAGAGAATTCCAGATTCTTTAGCCGGGCCAGAAAGAACATATATACCTGATTGATGTGCGGGATGCTGTATACGGTGTGAACGGATTCGATTTCTACCTCGGCGTTGGCTTCTTCCCTGGTTTCGCGCATGGCGCCCTCTTCCACAAGTTCGCCGTTTTCCATAAAGCCGGCCGGGATGGTCCAGAAACCGTGTCTGGGTTCAATGGCCCGCTTGCAAAGTAGCACCTGGTCTTCCCAGAAGGGCAGACAGCCAACAATGAGCCTGGGATTCTGATAGTGGATGGTGCCGCATTTGTTACACAAAAAACGGGGCAGATTGTCCCCCTCCGGGACTCTGAAGTCCAGCTCTGAACCGCAATGCGAGCAAAACTTCATGGTCGGCTCCTCCTGTAGTCCGGAGCCGCCGCGCTTATAACCGGAGTCCGTGGCCATGCCCGGCTCCCTCTCCCTGGAGGAAACGTCGTCCCCGGGCCGGGCTCCGAAGCCTCATTGGCGAGATTGGCAGCAAAATGAGGAGGAGTTACAACACAAGAATGAGCAGCATTCAGAGGAAACTTCGGGCTCTTCGCTTTTTTTGAAATCCGCATAAAAACAGAGGAATTCTCCGAACAGATATTGTAGAATGGGGATGCCATGTGGGAATATCTTGTAAAGAAGGTCCGACCTTCCAGGCCTCAAAAAGAAGGCACCGATTTTCATGCCTCTGCACCAGTGAGACCATCACATTCAGAAAATCCAGTGGAATTACACTCGGACACTGAAATTCCAGGAAGCACTCTTTCCTCCACCGGCAAAAGCAGACCGGAAAAGAAGCGTTATCTGCATTGTCCGGTTTGCGAGGAGATTATGGAAATCCGCCAGATGGGTCCGGTGGAAATCGATGTCTGCCCCTCATGCAAAGGCGTCTTTCTGGACCGGGGGGAGCTTCAGGCGCTCACGGGTTATGATCTGAAGACCGGTCAGAAGCTCGAAGACGATTCCCATTACATCATCTACACCCCGAAGGGTCTGGAGGATTTCTAGCTTAATCAGAGCTCTCGTATCTTTACGTTGTAGCCTGCCTGCTTCAGCATGGCCATTTCCTGCGGACTGGCCAGTTTCACTGACAGCCCCTGTTTTATGAACTCCAGCGGAGTCACCATCCCTATCTCATCCACCACAAGCACTGCCTGACCGCTATGCTTTTCCAGCCTACCCTGAAGCTCCTTGTAGCCGTATCGAATGGAATGGGATTTGATGATCATGCGGGGCTCCTGTTTCTATGGTGGCGCAACGGCTCAGGACTGAAAGAAGTTTTCTACCAGTTGTACCCAGTATCGGATGCCGGTTTCCAGGATTTCATCGTTGAAATCGTACGCCGGATTGTGAAGCAAACAGCCTCCCTCGCCAGGGCCATTGCCAATCCAGGCGTAGCAGCCATCAACGCTCTGTAGCATGTATCCAAAGTCCTCGGAACCTGTGCTGGGCTGTACCGGATCCACCACGCTTTCGGCGCCTACAACTTGCATGGCCGTCTTTCGGGCCAGTTCGGTGGCATTCCTTTCGTTTATCGTGGCCGGATACCCCTCTTTCCATTCCAGTTTGGCACGCACGCCGTTGGCGCTGGCCAGACCCAGCGCTGTTCGTTCAATTTCGCCGATCAATCGATCTCTATTCCCGGGATCGAATGTGCGCAGTGTGCCCGCAAGATTGGCCCGAGCCGGCAGGACATTGTAGGCATCTCCTGCATGAAACTTTGTAATAGAGAGAACCGAAGGCTCGAACGGATGGTTTCTACTGGTTAACTTCTGCAGCGACTGCACAATCTCCGAAGCAATGAGTATAACGTCATCGCCGAACTGAGGCATAGCCGCATGACAGCCTTCGCCTTCCACTGTCAGGTCAAAACGATCATAGGCAGCCATTATCGGGCCTTCGCACAGACCTATACTTCCTGCCGGCATACCGGGCCAATTGTGCAGGGCGAATATCTGACTCACCGGAAATTTCGTAAACAGGCCCTGCTCCACCATTTCCTTGCCGCCGCCTTCATTCTCTTCTGCCGGCTGAAAAATAAGAACCACATCTCCGGCAAACGGTTCGCGGGTCTTTCGGTTGGCCAGAAC
Source organism: Spirochaetaceae bacterium (assembly GCA_002730875.1). Taxonomy (GTDB): domain Bacteria; phylum Spirochaetota; class Leptospiria; order Leptospirales; family Leptonemataceae; genus UBA3465. Next base: position 126,097 of record PCBI01000003.1, read on the forward strand.
CTCCGCCGCCCCCAGAAGCATAGACGTATGACCGTCGTGGCCACAGGCATGCATGGTGCCTTCATTCCTGGAGATGTAGGGCTTGTCTTTGCCGGGAGTAGGCTGCTCGAGAATGGGTAAAGCGTCCATGTCTGCGCGAAGGCCAATTCCCGGGCCCCCCTCCTTGCCACGAAGGACTCCCACCACGCCGGTACGGGCCAGGCCTGAATGCACTTCGTATCCAAGTTCTTCTAAACGACTGGCCACAATTTGGGACGTTCGATGCTCCTGGAAGGCCAGCTCTGGATGAGCATGGATATCCTGACGAAACCTTCGGGCTCTCGCCGCCGCTTCCTGAACTAATTGCGCCATACTGACAGAAACGATAGAAGCGCCTCAAATCGGCCAGTCTCTTTTTAAGCCTGCAATCCGCCGACCTGCTCCCGAGTTCGCGAAGGGGACGGCTTCGGTACATTGATGTCCGGTGGATTCTTCGCAGGTATTGCATCCATGTTTACGCTACTGCAGGCAGCGGGGCACACTCACGGAAAACGCCGCCGCCTATCGGAGCCTGGATCTCGTCCGACACCCGAGATTCGAACAAAAGCTCTCAGGCGCGAATCTAAATGCGAGTTCGAATGAACTCTGCGATGTCCTGATAAACCCTTTCCTTTTTGACCTCGTTCAGTACTTCGTGATAATAATCTTCGTATTCCACGTATTTCTTGTCTTCTGATCCAAGGTTGTCGAAGAAACTGCGGCTGGCTTTCACATCTACGATTTGATCGCCCCCGCCCTGTCCAACAAAGATGGGAAGCTTGATCCTGGAGGCATCGGAAATCACATCGGCCTGGTGCTTTACCACTTCCATGAACCAGCGGGCTGTAGCCTTTGTAAATACCAGCGGATCATTCTTGTAGGCGTCTACAATGTCCGGGTCGTGGGAAAGCAAGGCCGGATCCAGTCCGGCGGGCACTGCAGCGCCCGGAATAATGCCGGAAACGGTCTTTGCCAGGGCCTTTTTCCAGCCGGGCACCGGAACTCCCAGACCCAGAAAGGGACTGGTCATGACAGCGCCATGGATGGGCCGACTCAACTGGCCACGCTCCAGATACCGGGCCGCCACCAGACCGCCCATGGAATGGCTACCGAAAAAGAATGGAAGATCTCCGGCCACATCGCGACTCCATTGGAGCAGCGAATCCACATCCAGGAAGTAATCTTCGAATTTCTTAACGAAGCCACGCTTCCCATCGGACTGACCGTGCCCTCTCAGATCCACGGAAACGAATGAGACCTTCTGTTCGGCCATCCATCCGGCAAAATGAGTATAACGATCCTTGTGCTCGGCAAAGCCTGGAATCCATACAAGAAACGCTTCCGGTTTCTCTGCAGGCACGTACATGGCTTTCAGGTTTTTCTGGTCTGCGGTTTTAAGTTCTATGTATTGGGGCATGATCCTTATTTGTCACAGGCTTCGAAGAAGAAAACCCAAAATTCGAATGGTTGACCGCTGATCCGCAAAACCGAGCATGAAGCAACTTTCATGAAAGAATCCCGGAAAAAAACCGTTCTAAACAAGTACCAGCGGGTAGCCATAATCCACGACTGGCTCACCGGAATGCGTGGCGGCGAGGTAGTCCTGGAAGCGCTGCTGGAACTATTCCCGCAGGCCGAACTGTTTACCCTTCTTCACATACCGGGAAGTTGCTCGGATCTAATCGAAAAGCGGCCCATCCACACATCGTTTATTCAGAAGTTTCCCCTCAAGAGCAAGCTCTACCGGCACTATCTGCCCTTCTTTCCTACGGCCATTGAAGAGTTTGATTTCCACGGATTCGACCTGGTCATTTCCAGTTCCCATTGCGTGGCCAAAGGAGTAATCGTTCCTCCGGATGTGCCACATGTTTCCTTTGTACACAGTCCCATGCGCTATGTCTGGGACATGTACAGACAGTACTTTCCGGGTAAGGGACTGCTTCAAAGGTTCATCATCCCTTTCTTTGCCAACTATTTGCGCACCTGGGATGCCGCCAGCGCCCCCCGAGTGGACGACTATGTTTCCAATAGCGCATTCGTGGGACGACGAATCCGCCGCTTCTATGGCCGCCAGGCCACTGTAGTACACCCTCCCTGCCTGGAGGTGGGCCCCACTGCACGGGACGTTCCCGATCCGGAAGGACCGCAACGACAGGACTTCTATCTGGTGCTCAGCGCCCTGGTCCCCTATAAACGAATCGATCTGGCGGTGGAGGCATTCAATGCTTCGGGCCGAAAGCTCATCATTGCCGGGAAAGGCCCGGAGGAGAAGAAACTGAAGGCCATGGCAAAACAGAATGTGGAGTTTCTGGGTCATGTGGATAAGGCCGGGATTCGAAGTCTCTACGAAACCAGCCGTGGACTTCTCTTTCCGGGGGTAGAAGACTTTGGTATTGTACCGGTGGAAGCTCAGGCTGCTGGCTGTCCGGTAATTGCCCTGGGAAAAGGCGGCGCCCTGGAAACCGTCATCAACGGAAAGACCGGAGTATTCTTTGAAGATGAATCGGCGAAATCATTGAATTCGGCGATAGAACAAAGAGAGGCTTTGAGATTCAAGGCGGCGGACTTCGCACGCAATGCTTCCCGCTTTAGCAAAGACGCTTTTCATCGGGGGATGCTCCTGAGTGTGGAGCGAGCCCAGAAGTCGGTGGGACTCAAGGTTTAAGGCAACCGGAAAATGTCATCCCGGAGTAAGACGTGAAAATTCTATTTGTAACAGATATACATGATGCATTGAAAGAACTCAGGGTTCTACTATCGAGCACAGAGGCGGATCTGTACCTCCTTTGCGGCGATATTCTTTACCATGCCTTCTACGACGAAGATAAGATCTATGATTTCGTCTGTCTGCAGGAGGAGTTTTATTCCGAGGCCAAGCAGCAGGGACGTCGCATTCTTCCCTACGACCTTGCCACAGAAATGTTACGATACCCCAACCGAAAAGGCAAGGAAGCGGAAGACTGGAACCTAAAGGCAGCGGAATATCGAATGCTCTTTCATAAGGCGGGGAAAACCATGAAAGAGAAATATGAACTGATTGAAGAGATCATAGAGAAATACGGAAACGCATCCTGCCTCATGCTTCCTGGTAACTATGACATAGACCTTCGCTACACCCGTCTCGCTCACAGAGATTTACATCACAAGGAAGTAGACCTGAACGGACTCAAGTTCGCCGGATATGGCGGAGCCCCCATCGCCACCTCCGGCATTCCGGAAAAGCTGGCCATTACCTATCATGAGTCCAGAGAAAACGGAGACCTGTATTCTGAACCCGAGGAGTTCTTCGAGCAAAGTCAGCCGGACATTATGGTGCTACACAATCCGGCCTATGGTTTCTTCGACCGGGTACCCACCATCGGTCATGTAGGCTCCCCGGGAATCCGAAATTATCTGGATCGTCATTCCGCCTCGCTGGTGGTATCCGGCCATGTACATGAAGACTACGGAATCGCGCGAAAAAAAGACGGAACCATATTTCTGAATCCATCCAACTTCGGCGGAGTGGATTCCCCGTACGGATGGCAACCGGGGGGCGTCTTTGCGGAAATAACAATGGAGGGCCGTAACTTCCGCGAGCTCAAGCTACGCAGACTGGAGGGAAAGGAAGTCCAGGATCTGCTTCTGGTTACGCTGGAAGGAGAAGAATTAAAGGCCCGGGCGCTCAAGGACCTGGAGAAATCCCATCTGGATTTAAGCGGTTTTCTCCGCGATCATGCGGGACAACCCGTGGAGCTTTTTTCGTGAACCCTTTCGCTCAGCATCCGGTTATCGAAGATTACAATCTAATCAAGCGATACTTCCGGGAGTACGAAACCTCTCATAGCAAGAACCGTATGAGAGACTTTCGGAAATTTGCCCGCATGATCCAGGAAGCGGGATACCAGGTGGCCTTCGACTTTGTAGGGTCGGTGAATTTTGGCCAGGCTGATACAAATTCCGATGTGGACTTTGTATTGTATCTGGCCTGCGAAAAGAACTATGCCGGTGAATGCGACGATGTCCATTGTCGTACCAGACATCAGATAGAAAACCTGCTCATTCGCACCCTCATTCGAGAGTACGTGGTCCGGCCGTACGAAATTCAGGTAGTGGACTGTATGAACCTGAATCTACTACATGCAGAGCTGGAAAGAGGCGATCCCATGTCGCCCGCTTTGTTCCGATTTGCTTTTTACCGTTCCATTTGCCGGGCGGTGAATGCCCGGGTGCTCAAGCCCTATCAGAACAGGCTCATGTCCAATCCGGCGCTGGTAAATGGTCTCCGTTCCGAACTGGGAGCAGTATTCGATGGTTTGAACCGATGGTCCCCCCACAGTATTTCCTTCAGTAAATACAAGAGTCGGCTGGAGGATCTGGGAGTTCGTATCCCGGATTCCATGTTGGAGAAGATCCGGTCCCACCTGGCCTTCGGAAAGGACCACATGGCCGACGGAATCTGAAGAAAGAATCTGAAAACCGGGTAAGAGGACTCCTTTCAGGGGCAGCGGAGTGAAACTGATTTAGTCCGGGGAGTCCGAGGAAGGAATTCCCACAGAAGCGTTGAGAGGACCTCCGCCCCCTGTTTTGTGGCGTGGCCCCTAAATCGCTTTCCAAATGCGGGATGAATCGTTATTTATAGAAACATGAGTGAACGGGCAACCCTGGGCGGAGGCTGTTTCTGGTGTCTGGAAGCGGTATTTCAAAGAATCAAAGGCGTGGAATCGGTAGTGTCGGGATATGCGGCCGGCAATGTTCCCAATCCGGATTATCGATCCGTCTGCTCTGGAAAGACGGGACATGCAGAAGTAGTCCAGATTGCTTTTGACCCGGAGCAGGTGAGCTTTGAACAGATTCTGGAAGTGTTCTGGGCGTCGCACGATCCCACTACGCTAAACAGGCAGGGAAACGACGTAGGCACACAGTACCGATCCATCATTCTAACCCACGATGCAAAACAGGAAGAACTGGCCCGGAAATCCATCGAAACCTGGCAACCTCAGTTTGACAGTCCGATTGTGACTCAGGTGGAGCCGTTGGAGAAGTTCTACCCGGCGGAAGATTATCATCAGGACTACTTTAATCAGAATCCGGGAAACCCGTACTGTACCTTTGTGATTCAGCCCAAGCTGCAGAAACTGGGCATGCCCACGCGCTAGAATAAGTTCGCTCGGACAGGACTACTTCTTAGCAGCCAGCGCACTACTTCTGTGACTTCTTCCAGTCCTTGATCTTTTTTTGACCCCAGCGGTAATGGCTGATGATGGCGGCCGCCATATATGTGGTGATAGCATTCTTTCCGCACCAGGCAAACTGTGCCGGCTCCAGTAGCTGTTTTTCGCTCAGGCTTACGGCCAGATCATAAAGCTTCTTGTGCGTGGCTTTCATCTTCTTTTCCGCTTCCGCGGCGCTCGTGCTATGGTAGCGCTCGTAAATCGCATGATTCAGGGCCGGGGTTTCCGACCATTTGTAACCCGGGGCCGGCATCTCTACCGGTCCCTTCTGTCCCTGCTTATGCCAGAGAAGCACCATATTATGCCATTCATGGATATGCGCCATCATGTCTTTAACGGTCCAGCCATCGCCCCAGACTCCAGGCTTTTCGCGGTCTGCCGCATCCAGACTCTTGAGCAATTCCAGGAATTTATTCCATTCCAGATCTACTGTGTTCAAAAAGTCCGCTTTATCTTTAAACTTCATAACAAGGTCCCCTACAGATCTGTTTGGTCAATTGGCCGCCGCCGGTAGATGTGCACTTTCAACAAGGCTCAAACCATCAGTTCAAGGATACGTCAATGCCCAGAACAAAAGCGGCACTTTCTGGATTTTCTAGATTGAGGAATGATACGCATTAACACACAACCATTTTTCCTTCTTTGTGCCGCTCACTGGCTACCAGAGGGAGCCGGCTACAAACCTGGATCTCCATTCGGTAGCAGCCCTTTCTCGCGCAAGTAGTTGCGGGCCACAAGAAAAGCTGGCCTGGAAAGGCCATCCACCCGGTAGTTCAATTCCTGCATGGATTCGTTATCCAGAAGTTCCGCTATCGGGGCAAGAATGGGCTGAATCTCCGGATGATTCTTCAGAGTAGTAGCATGAACATTAAAGCAGGCATTGTACACCGGAAAGAAGTCCAGGTCGTCGTCCAGGACGTACAGGTCGTATTTCTTTAGCTTGCCATCGGTAGAATAGATCATCGCCACATCGATTTGCTCTCTGGCAATAGATTCAAAGCTAAGCCCTATCTCCATGGTGCGAACTTGCTCTGGCGTCAGTTTCAGGCCATAGGCTCTGGCCATTTCCTTGAATCCGTCCGGCCTTTCATAGAACTCATGGTCCACTCCGAAAATCAGCTCACCCGGATGCTTTCTGTTGTAGCGAGCCAGAGCGCTCAGCGTTGTTCCAATCTGGCGCTGGTCCGCCTTTCGCACCGCCATGGCGTAGGTATTGTTCACGCTGGATTTTTCCAGCCATGCAATATTGTTCTTCCGGTCCAGTTTCCGCACGGTTTCATAGAGCTCCTGGCCAGAAAGCATTTGTCCTTGTTGCTTCAGATATAGAGTGTAGGCGGTGCCTGTGTATTCAGGGTACATATCAATCTGATGAGCCAGCAACGCCTGACGGGCAATCATACTGCCAACGCCGAATCGTTCCAGGACAGTGTATCCCCTGTCCTGTAGCAATAGACTGGCCATACTGCTCATAATGAACGATTCAGTAAACGGCTTGGATCCGATTACGATAGTGTTCGGACTTCGCATACAGGACACCGAGATCAAAATCCAGCATGCAAGTACAATGAACTTCCGCGATCGATCCAGAGCCGCAAAGACCGGCCCATTCCCAATCCGCCAGAGGCCAGGAAATCCGGAAGCCCTGCGCCTGACGAAAGCGAAGCCCGTTGAGCCAAAAAAGATGTTACGCCGGTATTTCATGCATATTTATGGAACGATCGCTGTAGCAAGGCCAGGGCTCCATCCACAGTCAGAGCCAGCAGGGCGCAAAGTACCGCCCCTGCAAAAATCATGTCGATTCTATACAGCTTCAATCCCATGAAGATGAGATCCCCGAGCCCGCCGCCTCCAATAATAGAAGCGATGGTGGCCGCTCCAATGTTAATGGTGGCGGCGCTTCGAATCCCGGCCATTATGATAGGCGCGGCCAGGGGCATACGCACTTTGCCCAGAATCTGAAGCTGGGTAAAGCCCATCCCCCGACCGGCTTGAATAACGGAATCCGGCACCGAGGTCAGGCCGGATACAGTATTAAAAAGAATGGGAACGATGCTATAGAGATAGAGAGCCAGGATTACCGGCACCGCTCCTATACCGGCAAACAGAAATGCAAGAGCGATTACGGCCACGGGAGGTATCGCCTGCGTAGCTGCCGAAAAGGAAAGCACGGAACTGGAGTATCGCTCCAGAGCCGGGGATGCAACGATGGAGCCCAGAACCAGACCCGTAATCACGGCCAGTCCGAGAGAAAAGCCAAACAAACCAATATGCTGAAAGAGCAAATAGGCTACACGGTCAATATTTTCGATTCCGTAGCTGAGAATCACAATGAGGCAACCTCCTCCACCAGCTTTTCCAGTCGAATTACTCCGATAAGGGTCCGGGACTTTCCAGTAACCGGTAGCAACCGCTCGCCGGTTTCCAGCATCATCGAAAGAGTCTCCCTTAAATCCATCTTTCGGTCCAGGTGCAAAGGCTTTGCATCGCGTACCACTCTATCGCCGTCCAGATAGTACCGCCCCGTTAGAGCCCCTGTTTCAGACACAAGAAAAGCAATGGTTTCGCCCGCGCTATTCAGAGCAATCTTCGCATTCTCAGGCGACGATTGAGATTCCGGCAGCGTCACGACGCCATCCATACTCGCGTATTCGCTGTTTTTTTTCAGCGAGAGGATTTGAATTCGACGATCCTTTCCCAGGAGCTCAGCCACGAAATCAGACTCAGGATTGGACAGTATCTGTTCCGGGGTATCGAATTGCAGAATCTGTCCCGCATTCAGAATGGCCACCGCATCGCCCAGTTTTACAGCTTCCTGCATGTCGTGGGTCACAAACACGATGGTCTTTCGCAACTCCTCCTGTATACCCAGGAAAGTATTATGAATTGTACTTCGATTGATGGGATCGATGGCGCCGAATGGTTCGTCCATGAGCAGAATATCGGGATCCGCGGCCAGGGCCCGTGCCAGGCCTACCCTTTGTCTTTCGCCGCCAGAAAGCTCCGCCGGATATCTTTGCACGTAGCTTTCATCAAGGGTGACAAGGTCTAAAAGCTCCATAACCCTGTCTTTGATTCTATGTTCCGGCCATTTTAGAAGCCGGGGTACCAGAGCAATGTTTTCGAAAATACTGTAATGAGGAAAAAGTCCTACTTCCTGGATGGCATAACCAATGCTGCGTCGCAGCTCCACGGGATCGCGATCCGAAACGGGGCTGCCATTGATCGAAACCGTCCCGGAGTCCGGATCTTCCAGGCGGTTGATCATCTTCATCAAAGTGGTCTTGCCGCATCCGGACGGCCCAATAAGCACGGAGATTTGACCGGCCGGGAAACCTATCGTGATCCCGTCCGCAGCCATGGTTTCTCCGAAACGCTTGTAAACATTATTGAATTCAATCACGCTTTTGCATCCTTTTCTCGAAAGACAGGAAGAGATAGTTCAATCCCACGCCCAGAACGGAAATCAGGATTGCGCCCGTAAGCACCATTTGAACGTTACTTCTTGCAATTCCAGAAAAAATGAAATATCCAAGTCCCCCGGCCGCCACCATGAAACCAAAAGCGGCCACGCCCACGCCCATTACAATAGCATTGCGAATACCGGCCATTATTGTGGGCATACTCAAAGGCGCTTTGATGCGAAATAGGATTTGTGTACCGGTCATCCCCATGGAACGAGCGGCTGTAATCACCGAAGGATCCACAGAGTTTAGCGCAGTAGTAGTGTTTCTTACAACAGGAAGAAGCGAGTATAATGTAATGGCCACCACCGCCGGCGCCACACCGATTCCCATCTGTAGAGGCGCAAGAACAACAACCATGATGCCAAAGAGGGCCAGACCCGGAACGGTCATAATAGCGCTGGATAGAATCAATACAATGGACCGCGCTAACGGGCGATCCGCCACAAGAAAACCGGCGCCCACCCCGATTATCAATGCGAAGGGAAGACTATAGACGAGAATCAGGCAGTGTTGAACAGTTTCCAGGACAATCTTATCGTGATAGTAATTTAGAAACTCCATTCAAAGGTCCCGTTACTCAGAATCGAATCTCTCAAAAAAGTGACAAGTAGAAATACCTTTGACCGTATTTCTGGCATCCAATCATACTGATCGCAAATATTCTGTCCAATAGCGGACCTCGTATCCTTATTGGGGCCCGGAAGCCACCGCCGGATTGCGGCAATACTCGCGGGCACCGCAAGATTAAAAGAACAAAACGAGTAGACGATGGAATCGGTGAATCTGGAAAACAGACCGGCAGATACTCCCGGAATGAAAAGACTTGCCCAAAAAGTGGGAAGGATGGCCAGCGATACAGGATTTCTCCTGCTGGAAGGACACGGTATTGCGGAAGAGCTTATTGGACGTTGTTTCCTGGTTGCTCGTCAATTCTTTGCTATGGATTCCGAGGCCAAGAACCTTTTGGCCACCACCCGGTTTCGTCCGGAAAACCCCAATTCTTACAGGGGGTATTTTCCGCTATTGCAGGATGATCCCTCATTTAAAGAAGGCTTTGAATTTGGTAGATGCAGTTATCCGGACCGATCATTTCCAGAAACAACTCTCTGGCCTGCCATTGTAGGCTTCAAGGAGACCATGCAAGAAATTCATCTTGAACTGAGCGCTCTGGCGGGTTACCTTCTGAAGCTACTTTCCATCTATCTGGATAAAGATCCGAGTTTCATGCAAGAAGACTTTCAGGATGGAATGTCTACCTTTCGCATCATCCACTACCCGGAAAAAGCAACAGGCGAAATAACCTCTCACCAGGGATTCTCCACACCGGATCACACGGACTCGGGCTTCATTACCCTGCTGATCCAGGACGATACCGGAGGTCTGGAAGCCCTTTGGCCGGACGGACACTGGAAAACCATTGAACCAGGCCCCGGAACCATTGTAATGAACCTGGGCGATTTGCTTTCATTTATCAGCGGGAATACACTGAAAGCAACGCGACACCGTGTGAGATCTCCTTCCCGATCTCGAATAAGTATGCCTTTCTTCTATGAACCGTCGCCGGACACGTTGATTCCCTACCCGGTGGCCCCCGGGGATAATGAATCTAAAGAGGTCAAGACGGGGAAACCTGGAAGGATTCGCTATGCCGACTATCTAACAGAAAAGATTCAGTCCTTTGGCGAATATTCGCATAAGAAATCTGACAGGTTAGCCTGATCTCTGGCTTCCTGACCAGAGCATACGCGGCATAGGCCTCAAGCGTGGAATGGCCCGCCGTGCAGGAGGGGCCCCGGATTCTGGATTGCCTGGGCGCCATTGCTGGATTATGCCTGCAGGTCAGCGCAGGACGGCGCCTTGAGCCATCAAGAGCAGACGCGCCTTACTTCTTCGACATTTGGTGTAGTAGATAATCCAGGCCAAAGATGAGGCCGACAAAAGAGCCCAGTACCAGGAACGTTACGAATGGCTCCCAGATCAAAAAACCGCCCAGGATTCCCAGGAAACATCCAAGATACTGAATGTATTGTAGCTGATCGGATGTGGAGTTAAGAAGTAGTTTCTCCAGTCGAATCTCATCCAGCTTGCGCAGGTTGTCTGTGATGATTTCCTGCACGTTGATCTGCTCTACGAGAAACAGTACGCCGTTTAGCACCGCCTCTTCCAGCACATCGCCCCGCTTTTCCATCATGTCCGGAAGGTGATGTAGATAGTCCACAAGCTGGTCTTCATAGTGATCCATAGAGAATGTCATGGAATCCACCAGCTCTTCCAGCCTTTCGCTGATGTCCTTATCGCCGGAAAACATTCGATACAGCTTGAGTACGCCGCTCTCCAGGCCGCCTACATCGTCAAAGTCGATCCCTTTTACGAATTGTTTGATATTCTTCTTGAACTCGTCCGAGCGAATGAAGCCCTGAATATAGTGCTCGGCCATGTCGATGACATCGTTTACGAATTCGGGCTGATTGATCACTTCGCGTATTGTGCGAGTCAGATTTTCTCGATGATGGGTAACCAGCCCGGAATCCCGAATCTGTTCGAGAATCAACTCGGGATTAATGATTTCTCGACTGATGGACTCTCCCAGTTTGAGGGCAATGCGCTCTTTGCGCGAAGGAATGAGGCCCTGTCCCAGGATGGGTCGTTTATGGCGTGGATGAAAAAGCATTTTGATGGCCACCCAGTTCGTGCCGAACCCGATTAAGCCCGAAACCGTAAGCATTCGCAGAAGCCCCTTGAGCTCCAGCGAAGTGTCGCGAAAAGGCAGGGGAACCGTACCCTGAAAATCCCAGAAGAGCGAAAGCAGAAATCCTGCGCCGGTAAGCCAGGGCAGAAGCTTGAGCAAAAGCAGCGAAAGAGAAAAACCGGAATCAGGAACCGACGGCATTTCTTCTCTGGGCTTCTGTTCGGGCAGAACACGGGTAGCCCACTTCTGCAAGAAATTGCTCAGTCGAGAAAGATCCAGACCCGAGGAGTCCAGGCTATCTTGATGTCGAGATTGGGATTGCGCGTCGCCAGAGCCCTCCGATTGATTCTGACCGGCCACATTTGGCCCTCCGCCCGGGCTCGCGGCTCCGTTAGCGACGCCTCCGCCAGGGCTCGGGGAGCCGCTGGCGCCCATTCCGCTGGCCGAAGTTCCAGTGCCCCGGGCTCCGCCCGCCGAGGAAGCGTTTCCGCTGCCCGGTTCCCGGCTACCCTGGCCATCCTGGTTTTTGGCCGAATCGTTAGTACGAGTATCTTCTTCCATGGTAAGAAAGAGCCGATATCAGAGAATGTACTGACTCAGATCCCTGTTCTCCACGATTGATTGCAATCGGTCCTGTACAAAGGCTCGATCCACAACCACTTTTTTGGATTCAATGTCGGGGGCCTGGAAAGAAACCTCTTCCAGCAGGTGCTCCATGATTGTATGCAACCGGCGCGCTCCAATGTTTTCGGTCTGATCATTTACGCGAAAAGCCACGGATGCGATCTCTTCCAGACCGTCTTCGGAGAAATGCAGGTCCACGCCTTCGGTGGCCAGTAAGGCCTGCGCCTGTCGGGTCAGCGAGTTCTCCGGACCGGTCAGTATCTGTAGAAAGTCCTTTTCTGTGAGCTTTTCCAGTTCCACGCGAATCGGAAATCGGCCCTGCAATTCCGGGATCAAATCGGAAGGTCTGGTAGCATGGAAGGCGCCGGCAGCGATGAATAGAATATGATCGGTCTTTACGGGACCGTTTCGGGTATTCACGGTGGCCCCTTCGACGATGGGCAGCAGGTCTCGCTGCACGCCTTCCCGAGAAACATCCGGGCTGCCGCCAGCATTCTTGCCGCAAACCTTGTCAATTTCGTCCAGAAATACGATACCCAGTTGTTCGGTACGGCGAATCGCCTCGGACTGAACCTTTTCCGGATCCACGAGCTTCTCCAGCTCTTCGTTCATCAGGATCTTTCGGGCATCCTCAACAGAAACCTTGCGACGTTTGGTCTTTTTGGGCATTATATCCCCGAGCATGTTCTGCAGTTGCATATCCATCTCTTCCATGTTGGGGCCGGATAGCACCTGCACCATGGGCGAAGACTGACTGGAGACCTCGATTTCGATTTCCTTGTCGTCAAATTCGCCGGCCTTTAGCTTCTGGCGCATTAATTCGCGAACACGAGCTTTCTTTTCCAGGTCTTCGTGACTGGTTTGCGAAGAAGGCTGACTGGAGGCGCTTGAAGTTGACGAACTGGAATGGGATTCTCCGGAACTTTGTGTTGTAGTAGCATCGGACGAAGAGCTACTCTGTCCGGTCATTTGTTCAAAGGAGCGCTGCAAATTGCGCGCGAATTCGCTCAGATCGCCCATTCCGGCCATGGCGCCGGACGACGAAGAAGAGTTGTTCTGGCTACTGCCGGAGCCGGGCAGAAGCGCATCCAGGATACGCTCTTCGGTATTTCTTCGGGCCTGTTCCTCTACGGTTGCCTGGAATTCCTTCTTCACCAGGTTGACGGCGCTGGATACCAGATCCCGGATCATGGATTCCACGTCGCGACCCACATATCCTACTTCGGTGTATTTCGTCGCCTCTACCTTGACGAAAGGAGCGCCGCTCAGACGTGCCAGTCTTCGCGCGATCTCGGTCTTTCCGCATCCGGTGGGTCCAATCATTACGATATTCTTGGGATAGATTTCTTCCTGCAGGAAGGAGTCTTCCACCCTTTGACGTCGGACCCGATTTCGTATCGCTATGGCCACCGCCTTCTTGGCATCCCGCTGTCCTACTATATATTTATCCAGTTCACTAACTATCTGCGTGGGAGTCATTGTCTCCACGCTAATTCGTTCTTCCGCTTGATTTGACATGAATTCCTCTCATCACTTTGCTGAAGCCCGTGGGTTTCTTCAGTCATGGCTGGAGACGATTCCAGTTCGTCTCGGAATTAGCGCTCGGTTACGCTCAGGAAATCAGTCTGTCCTGAGCCATAGAGAAGCCAGGTTTTTCGGCTAACCGATTAGCCCTGCTCTAACACCTCGATGCTAATGTTCTTATTCGTAAAAACGCAAATATCGCCGGCCAGATTCATGGACTTTTCGACGATCTCCCGGGCGCTCATATCCGTGTTTTCCAGCAGCGCCCGGGCCGCAGCCAGCGCGTAGTTACCGCCCGAACCAATGGCCAGGATGCCGTCATCGGAACTGATAACGTCTCCGGTCCCTGAAATTAAGTAAGATTCCGAGGGATCCGCCACAATAAGCAGAGCTTCCAATCGCCGGAGCATGCGATCCGTTCGCCAATCCCGGGCCAGTTCCACGGCAGCCCGCCGCAATTGACCGGCATACTGCTCCACTTTCTTTTCGAAAAGGTCGAACAGTGTAAGTCCGTCCGCCGCCGAACCGGCAAAACCGGCAATTATATCCTTTCCTTCCAGACGACGGATCTTTCGCGCGCCGGCCTTCATCACGGTGTTACCCATGCTCACCTGGCCATCGCCGCCGATGGCAGTTTGACCGTTTCGACGAACGCATAATATGGTAGTAGAACGAATGCGAGCCATTGAAACCAGATTTGCTCCAGAACCGGGCACGTAAAACCGTTTTTAGGACATTCCCTCTCGGGGCGACCGCCGCCCGAACAAGAGAGGGATGGCATTTCCTGGCTCGAAAATGATAAATATATAGAAGGCATTTCCTGGTTCATGGCGACCAATGGAAAGCGTTTCACGGCTCAAACAGGCGGAGGTGCGGAATACCGGACTTCGAGGAATTAGAAAAAAGGGCCCCGAAGGGCCCGAGCGGGAGAAGTGTTCAGAATTGCATTTATTATGATTCCGCGGATTACGGTACCGGAGTATGCAGTAGTCAGAGTTTGTAGAAACCCTGAAAAGATGTCAAACAGTTCAGACAAAAAAAGGCCAGCCGGGGGCAAGGCCGGGAGTGGCCTTGCGCGCAATAATTCCGGTCACCACAGGTAGATCTAAAGATCGATCTGCCATTCGTTTCTCTTATTTCGCTTATCGTAGTAGGCTGCAATCATCATGTCCATTGAGTACAGCGCGGTTCGCAGGTTGGAAAACACCAGCCGAAATGCCTGTAGCTGCACCTCGGGCGCCGTCTTTTCCAGGGTTTCCGGATCCGGATTGTAGTGCTGCTTTCGGGTCACAAGCTCCATGGTCTGGATGTAGGGATAATACATCTTCAACACTTTGCGGGTCCACAAACTGGTATTGTACACGCCTCGTTCCATGGAATCCAGAACCAGACATTCCAGCTCGCCGTTGGGACCATAGTGCATTGCCAGAACTTTCTTGGAGTTTACGAATATTCCGTTGCGCCAGGAACCGGGGTTATCCTCCAGTACAATCTCCTGGTAATTCTTCAAACCGCTGAATCGATCCAGGTTGATCAATTCTTTGTGCTTGGCTTCAATGTCTTTCACGGCTTTGCGAACATTTTCGATTTCCAGCTTCAGCAAGCGCGTGACTTCGGATCGATATTGCGATTCCTGCGGATTATTTCCCCAGGACTGTTCTTCCATAATCAACCCGTTCTCTTTTTGAACATTGTTGATGGCTTCCTGCTGGGCCCGATCGCCGCAGGTTCTCATCGGATCGATTTTTTTCTCTTCTTCCTCGGCCGGCGGATCTTCAGCAGCCACCGGAAAGATGATGGCGCCGGAAAATAGCAGCGCCAGACTAATAGAAAATACCAGGATGCGTTTCATTCGAGTTCTCCCAATGGTAGCTTCGGTTCCGCAGGACTGAGAATAAACGGATCAGCGCGGGAAATCCAGAAAAAATGCTAAATTTATCGGAAAAAGTGCCGACCGCTTACGTCTCATAGCGGGCCCTGTGAAGAGGGCCACGGGGCCCCAAATCTCGATATCAAGCCATTTTTCAGGTGGCCGGTCCAGGATTACAGGACCGAACTATGGCCTCATAGAAGCCGGATGAGATGGTAGCATTTGTGACCGCAGGACAGGGAGTAGCCACCAAAAGTACGAAACACTGGTCCACTTTACTCTTATAATAGTGAGTACGACTCAGAATGTCCTGAAACTCTCCGTTGAGACTGTACAGGGCCGCGGATTCCAGTATGGGACAGCTCTGGGAGTGGACCAGTACTCCTAGCTTTAATTGCTCCACGGCATCGGTGCGGGAGATGACCTGCTCGCCTTCCAGAAAGGTGAGTGGCTCCTCGCCCATCCAGCCGCAATGGGGTGTTGCCAGTCCTACCAGAGCCAGAAGGACCATAATGAATGCTTTTCGCAATCCGTTCATGGAGTCGTTGGTCAAATTGGAACCGGGAGTCAGCACGTCATGCAAAACAATAGCCATCCGATTGGATTGACTGGAAAAAGCACTACAAGGCACCGTCCTGGTATGGATTGGACGCCCGCTAGATTGCGCCGCGAATGGTATAAATTCTTTGAAGGAAAGAAGCATCTGAAGCTTCCTTCGGCAAGTTTGCTACCGGCCGGCGACCCCACTCTGCTCTTTACCAGCGCCGGCATGGTGCCTTTTAAGCCCTATTTTGAAGGTTCGGAGGATCCTCCCTCGGGCCGAGTGGTAACCATCCAGAAATGTCTTCGTACAACAGACCTGGAAAGCGTGGGAAAAACGGCCCGGCATCTGACGTTCTTCGAAATGCTCGGAAACTTCAGCTTCGGGGACTACTTCAAGAAAGAAGCCGTGGCGATGGCCTACGAATTCAGCACCGACGTTCTTAAGCTGGATCCAGAAAAGATCCATATTACTATCTATACCGATGACGATGAAACCAAAGCTATGTGGATGGACATCGGCATACCGGAAGATCGCATCACGCGCCTGGGAAAGGACGACAACTGGTGGGGCCCCGCCGGCGATTCCGGTCCCTGCGGCCCCTGCACCGAGCTTTACCTGGACCGAGGTCCAGAAATCTGCAAAGATGAAGGCGGTTGCGGCGATCCCAAGACCTGTACTCCGGGGAACGATTGCGATCGCTACATGGAATACTGGAATCTGGTGTTCAATCAGTACAACCAGGACACGGAAGGCAACCTAAGCCCGCTGAGATCCAAAGGAATCGACACCGGCGCCGGACTCGAACGAATTGTGGCGTTACTCAACAATACGGAAAGCGTTTACGAGACTTCCGAACTTATCCAACTGCGCGAAAAGACAAAAGCGGCTATTGCAGATCTGGGGCAAGAAGCTCCTTCCGAGGAATCCTCCTATCATATTCTTTCTGCCTATCGGGTGATCGCCGACCATGCTCGTTCGGCCACCTTCGCCATCGGCGATGGTATACTTCCAGATAATCACGGAAGAGGCTATGTGATTCGCAGGATGCTTCGGCGAGCGTCTCTGTTTGCCCGGGAACTGGGAGTTACCTCCCCGCTTCTCTATTCGCTGGTGCCTACCATTGTAGAAATCTATGAAGAATTCTATCCCGAGCTAAAGCAAGCGGCCGAAAAGATCCAGCGCACCATTGAGGAAGAGGAAAAACGATTCCTGCGAACCCTGGATACGGGAATGAAGATCTGGCAACAGTATCTTGAGGAGCACCAGGCAAAGAAAGCCAAAACCTTTTCCGGATCCCAGGCATTTCGCCTCTACGACACCTACGGATTCCCGCTGGAGATGACCGTGGAACTGGCGGAGAAAGCCGGAATGAAAGTAGATCTCAAAGAATTCGAAAAGGAGATGGAGCATCAGCGCGAGATGGCTCAATCCGCCTCCAAATGGTCCGACGTTCAACTGCCATCCGACCTGAAGTTACCCACCGGCCATCGTACCGACTTCGAAGGTTACCATGATTTTAAGCGAGGTAGCGTCATAGAAGCTCTTGCGCAGGGCGCTCATACAAGGACTACCCTTAAAGCCCCCGGCGAAGAAAGATCCATGGTAATCGCAAAGGAGACCTGCTTTTATCCGGAAGGCGGTGGCCAGCTCGGCGATTCCGGTTGGATTCGATCCGAAACCGGCGTCTTTCGGGTGGAAGATACAAAAAAGAAAGGCGATCTAATATTGCACCTGGGCCGAATGGAAACCGGCGAACTGAAGGAAGGCCAGTCCATCGAAATGGAAATCGATGAAGAGCGAAGACTATCCCTTACTCGACATCATAGCGCCACCCATTTGCTGAACAAGAGCCTCCGGGACACCCTGGGCGATCACATTCTACAAACCGGTTCGTTGGTAGCTG
Source organism: Spirochaetaceae bacterium (assembly GCA_002730875.1). Taxonomy (GTDB): domain Bacteria; phylum Spirochaetota; class Leptospiria; order Leptospirales; family Leptonemataceae; genus UBA3465. The sequence continues at coordinate 143,946 of PCBI01000003.1, forward strand.
ACAACTACCTTAGATTTGACTTTTCCCATCCTGAGCGAATTTCGCCTGAGGATCTGGAAGAGATTGAAAAGCAGGTAAACGAAGCCATTGCAAAGGATGCCGAAGTTACAACTCAAGTTCTTCCTATCGAAAAAGCCAAAGAGTCCGGCGCCCTTGCCACCTTTGGCGAAAAGTATGGCGAAGAAGTCCGGGTCGTTTCCATGGGCGGAGGCGACCTGAGTATCGAATTCTGCGGCGGCTGCCATGTAGATCGAACCGGACAAATACAGTATTTTCACATCTTGAAAGAAAGCAGCCCCGGCGCTGGAAATCGCCGAATCGAAGCGGTGGCCGGCCCCGGCGTTCCGAATTACTTCAAGCAGGAGTTTCACAGGCTTCAGCTAGAGAAAGCCAATCTGGAAGGCGCGCTACAGGGATTGGCCAATCACCTGGCAGAGTCCGACGAAGACGCAGAAGACAAGAAAGGTCTAAAAGAACTTAAAAAGGAACTCGATTCGCTGAAGCCCAAAAAGGAAATACCGGGCCCTGCTGAAATCGACTCTACTCTGGAAAGCCCGGCCGGCGTACTCAAGCTTCAAAACCAGCTGAAGGCCGCCGAGGAAGAACTCAAAGAAAAGCAGAAAGCTCGACTCAAACTGGAAAAGCGGATTAATGCCGAAGCCGTGGATCTGGATGCTATCGTAGAAAAAGCTCGCAGCAATGAACAAAAAAGAGGAAGTATCAAAGTGTTTTCCTTGCAGGAAGACGGTCTGGATGCACAAATCCTTAGACAGGCCGGCGACAAACTAAAAGAAAGCGAAAGGGATTGCGTGGTTTTGATCGGCGCCAGAACGGAGAAAGGAGCCATGCTGGTATTCATGGCAACAAAGGCGGCTGTGGATGCCGGTATCGACTGTGGAGCATTGATTCGGGCTGCCGCTCCGCTGATTGGCGGTAAAGGCGGCGGCAAAAAGGACATGGCACAGGCCGGCGGTCCGGACGCCTCGTCCCTGGCCCAGGCGTTGAAAACGGCAGATTCAGAAATAGAGTCTATGCTAAGCGCCGGCAAAGGGAAGTAGGCAGAAATTAAGACAGCCGTAGCGGTTCCGGTGGCGCAAAAACGCTTCGATTCCGTTGGCGCTGAAATGCCTCGGAGCCAGGAAGGGCAAGTCCCGGGGCTGACGATCAGGGGCAGAAATGCAGTCCTCCCAACAAAGTGGTATAGGACAAACCAGGCTTAAAGCCAATGCATTTTTTAGACCGACCGCTCCGTCACAGGGCCGGATCGGATACAACAGTTCGCATAAATCGCGGAAAAAATGAACGCGCGAAGGAGTAGAAATGGCAGAATATTCATTTGATGTAGCATGTAAGGTAGATGAACAGGAACTTGCGAATGCAATCGATCAAACCCTCAAAGAAGTGAACAACCGGTTCGATTTCAAGGGAGTGGACCTAAGCATCAAAAAGGAAAAGGATACCATCGCCATGGAAAGCTCGAGTGAGCTACACATGAAGCAGTTGATCGATGTACTGCAGAGTAAGATGGTAAAGCGGGACCTTAACCTTAAAGCCTTTAACTTTGGCGAACTGGACACCAATGTGTCCGGCCAGGTTAAATGCAAGGTCGAAGTGCAGAATGGACTCACCCAGGAACAGGCCAAGCAGGTAAACAAACTGATCAAAGACACAAAGCTAAAAGTTCAGAGCCGAGTTCAGGGCGATGCAGTGCGGGTTACCGGAAAAAGTAAAGACGATCTGCAAGCGGTGATGAAGCATCTAAAAGAAAGCGACCTACCCTACGCCGTAACTTTCGATAACTACCGTTAGAAATGCATGGCCTCCTTCGAAGAAGCTCTATTCAGCTTACAGGCCGCTCACTTTGAGGAGGCCAAATCCGAATTCGGAACCCTGCTGGAAAATGATCCAGAGAATCCCGAATACAAAGCCGGCTTCTACGCCGCCGGATACTGGGCCAACCGAAAAGATCAGCTGAGCAATCCGGAGCCCATGCGACCTGGTACCGGGCTTATGGAGGCCTGGGATAGCTTCCAGGAGCTGGCCGAAGACAAAGGCTTCGCAAACACGCGAAGTCTTCGCGGTGTGATGAAGGCTGTTCTCGGCCGGGCGGCGGAGCAATACCGGCAAAAGTTCCAGAAGGGAGGAATGGCGCACCCGGACTTTTCCGATCTGGAAGAACTGGGTAAGTGTCTGATTCGTATTCAGGACTACGGCAATGCCCGAGAAATCCTGCAATATGCAAAGCGCATCCAACCCACGCGATCGGCGGTGCATTTTCTACTGGCCGAATGCTTTCTAAACGAAGGCGAATCCGAAAGCGCCGAAAGAGGTCTGGGCTTTTACCGGGATGGATTTATTATTCAACCCGCACAATTTGATCCGAACTATGCTCACTCCTCTTTGCTTCAAGAGACTTTGCAGCAACTGGCAGAGGAAAAGGACAATGACCTGGATCGAATCCTGCTATGGTTACCGGCCTACTTGATGGCCCACTCTCAGTATCCCGGTCTTCGCAGACTGAATCGAGACGAAATCAGCCAGCTCCAGCGCGAAACCCATCGACTGGAAAAGGACCTAACCACCGTGATGGACAAATTCAAAGAGAAGGTTCAGGCCAGGCTTTGCTTTTATTACCTGGCCCTGCATCAGGCAGCAGTCTTTGTTTATCAGGACGTGGAATATGCAAAGGAACTGCTGGATTCGCTCAAAGAACTTCATCCAGGACTTGCCGCCCTTGTAAAAGAATCCAGATCCCAGAAGTAGCTATTGCAACGATTGACGCAGGTTCGATGACCTGATTGCAGCCCCCCCTGGAGCGAAGGCGGAAAAATGGCGGTGCTTCAGGGCCTGGACTTTGGCTTCAGATTTGCTTAGTTTGTAACATGGTATGTTTGGGTGTAATGGCCGTGGCCGGAACCGGCATGGGTGTCGAGCGATTGATACTGGCGGCCCTGAGTCTTCTCTTAATTATAGTTGGACTTCGCTACGGGATCCGCTTTGCCGGCGTTTTGATGCTGGATCGCTCCCGCCATAAACTACTCTGGGAATTGCTGGTAAAAAACTCCGGGGCCCTTTCCCTGTTTCTGGCGGTGGTCACCGGTCGCTCCCTACTAGCCTACGCCACGATACCCGAAAATTTACATTTTGCTTTTCAGAAGACCCTGAATCTTTCCGCCATCGCGCTGGCCGCTTTGATTGCCATTCGTATGATGCTCGGTTTCTCAAAGCTCTATCTGAGAAGATTCAACATTAATGCGGCAGACAATCTGAATGCCCGAAAGGTGCATACTCAGGTAAGGATCATTGAACGAATTGCCATAGTTTTTATTGTGCTAATGGCCGGGGTCACCGCAGCGCTATCCTTTGAAGAGGTAAGGGAATTCGGCGTAAGCCTGTTAGCCAGCGCCGGAGTCCTGGGCATCATCCTGGGCTTCGCGGCTCAGAAAAGTATAGCTTTGATTTTCGCCGGCATCCAGATTGCAATCACTCAGCCTATTCGCATAGACGATGCCGTAATCGTGGAGAACGAGTGGGGATGGATTGAAGAGATCACTCTGACTTACGTAGTGGTACGTCTCTGGGACAGAAGACGCTTGATCGTTCCCATCAACTACTTCACGGAAAAGCCGTTTCAGAACTGGACCCGGCAATCTGCAGACCTTCTGGGCACAGTGTATGTATACCTGGACTACAGAATGCCGGTGGAAGAAATACGAATGGCGGCCAGACAGATCGTAGAATCTACAGAGCTCTGGAACGGCGATGTGTGCGCGGTGCAGGTAACCGAGTTCATGAAAGACCAAATGCAACTCCGGATTCTAGCCACAGCCAATAGCAGCCCGGAAACCTATGATTTAAGGTGCTACATTCGTGAAAAACTGTTGGAGTATCTCCTGAATAATTTTCCGGAAGCCCTGCCGCGAATCCGACTTCAAAAGGAAGACTCCTAGAAAACGGCCCTTGCAACCCGGTTTTTCCGAAGTCATTGCATTACTGGAATAAGGGAGCTTCCGGGTTGTCATCCGCGAACCCCGTCGTAGGTCCGGCCTCTGCCGCGCAGTGCGTGAAGAACCTGATTGGATCAGGGATAGGCAATGTGTCTTCACAAGAAACGCGGTACCATGGAACTCCCAATCCGGCTTGATATAGAAGGTATCAGTCCTTTCTTTTGTTCTTCATGCGACGCTTACTGTATTTATTACCCCTATTGTTTTTTCTTTCCTGCCTTTCTCCCCTGGTGAAATCCGCCGTGCGCTCAACGCACATCCCCAACTGGATTTATATACACGAGAATCCGCAGGTGGGCGACTATGCGGTCCATGGGACGGCTCAGGAAGCGGATATCCGGTACGAAGTTCATGCGGTCTCGGAGGACTCCATAGAGGTAAGTCAGCGATTCATAGACACAGGCTTCCTGCTGGGTAGCGGATTGGATGAATTCGAGGTCCGAGCTCTATTGGATCGTCAGGGATTCGTTCAAGAAGCGTACTTGCTACAGGACGATGGCCGAAAGACTCGGTTGCCGGTCGCCGGCCCGGGACAGAACGGTCACATAGGTCAGATTTCCCGGTTCAAGAGCTCCGGACTCCTCCACGTGGAAGCAGGATACTTCGCGGTCACTGAAGTGCGCGCCTTTGAAATGTGGACTATGAAGGGGCTATTACCGGGAAAGGTGACTGTGGTTCATTATGGCAACCCCGAGGTTCCCTTTGGCGTTGTGAAGATTGCCGGCTATGATTCCGGTTCACTGACCCTAGTGGACCTCACCGACTTCCTTGCCCAGGGGGGTGCCGGATTAGCCGTGGGGCTGATCACGAAGCACCTGGAGGGCCGCTACATGAATGTAGAGGCCACCCTCCTGGAACACGGAAACTCGGTTCCGCAAACTACGAACGGAGAATAATCCGGACGTCTCGGCCCGGGTTCGCATAAAAGCGCCCGCCCCGTCTTAACCCGAACTTTGCCTGTGGCAGACCGCCGGGTTCGCATAAAGGCCGTGTCTCCGCCTTAACCCGAACTTTGCCCGTGGCAGACCGCCGCCTTCGCATAAAAGCGCCCGCCCCGTCTTAACCCGAACTTCGCCTGTGGCAGACCGCCGCCTTCGCATAAAAGCGCCCGCCCCGTCTTAACCCGAGCTTTTCCCGCGGCAGACCGCCGCCTTCGCATAAACGCCGCCTCTCCGCCTTAACCCGAACTTTGCCTGTGGCAGACCTCCGGGTTCGCATAAACGCCGTGTCTCCGCCTTAACCCGAACTTCGCCTGGCCTAGAGCCTTCGCCGTCTCAGGCAGCCTGCTCTGGCGTCCCGTTTATCTGACCATGCAATATCGCCGCGAGACCCGCAGCTGCCTCCGGACTCATCCGCACGTTCATGCCGCTCTTGACCATTCCATCCGAGTCCACAAGCAAATGCCGTATCTCCACTTCGAAATTGGTAGCCCGCACCTGTACCGTGTTCGAATAGAATTCGCCGGGCTGCATTTCATTGCCGCTTGCATCTTTGGGATATTTCCATTGATTTGACTTGTTCTTTCTCATGATCGTTACTCCTCCTGTGCTTTCTTCTTTCTGCGATTCTGTTCTGCACGTGCCATGGCGGCGTTGATAATGTCCCAGTCCGGTTCTTTTTGCCACCACTTACGGTTATTCGGCCAATCCTTAAGATCCACCTTTTCCAGATTGGGACTGTTCGCAAGGATCGCCTCCATCAAATCGCCGCCACTGACCACACCCACACCGAACTCCAGGCTACGTTTCGGATCTTTGCTGCGAACTTTAACGATCCCTCCCAGCGCCAAAGCCTTGTGGACAGCTACTATCTCCTCATAGTTAATGCGTACCCAGTCTCGAAAAATCCGTTTGCCCTCAATGCCTTCGGCATCGCGCATGATGATGTTCGAAGTAGTAAATAGACCCATCAGAAAATCGCCGGTGTAGACTACGAGGCCGCCTCCAATCATGACACCGACGAGAATATGCCATTTTGTGGGGTCCGCAAGGTATTGCAATGTCGCGTGATACAGCATCAGCCATCCCAGTCCAAAGAACCACAATGAGACTCCCGTACCTACAATCAGCGAAATAGCATTTCCGCCCACGTTTCGATGTCTTACCGGTCTCATTGCATTTTTGGCCATACGATTTTCCAGAAGGCATCGTTTGCGTAATCAAAGGGCATGGGAGTAAATGTGCCCTGTAGCAAATCGTTTGCCTGTCTTCCTTTATAAGAGTTTTCGAATCGGGTCAGAGGTGCCGAACCCCGCGTTCCGTAGATTCCTAAAGCCTGGCTGCCCATCCCAAAACCGGCTTGAATGGATATGCGGGCCATCCTCTCCGCGCTTGAAAAATCCCAGCCATGTTGAGGCATCGTCTGATAGAATTCATTCCCGGCGAAGAAAAGTCCGTTCCCGAGAATCTTACCTTTGTTGTTCAACAATCGGGTGCCACTGATAGCTGACGAACCGGCCCCCATAAAGAATCCCTGTCCAAAGGAATTGTAGGCGTCTGACAATCCGTACTGATTGCCCTGGAGGTGGGCCATGCTCATATCCAGAGGAATCTTGGTCAGTCCGGACGTTGTTCCATTGATCGCCATGGAGTTCAGGGTGTACTTGTTGCGATACGCGAAGCTGAGGGCAGCACGACCTGGCGCCACGCTCTTGATTTTAGAGGCCATCCGTGACTTCCGGAATCGATTGAAAGCCCCGATGCCAATCCGCAACTTATGCGCATTGCTTCCGGTCCGGGCGGCGGTCATGCCGCGAAACGCCCATTTGCCGGCCGAGAAGGCCTTCATGGTTCCCAATGTAGCCAGGTCAAGAGTCGCCATTTCGGCAATTGCATAATTTCTCTGCCCCAGAGCATACTGGCGACCTATTTCAAGCCCCAGGATAGCCCGGGTCTCAATACTTTGATTCGCCATTACTCGGTCCACTTTGTGTTGTAGGCGCAGTTCTTCGCGACGGGCATCCCTTCGCAGGCCCATGTTATAAGCGTTATGCTCTGCTCGCACCTGTTCCCAGGACTTGCTATTGAAGAGATAGCCGGCTGATCTCAGTGTAAGATCACCTACGCTCTTCAGCGTTCGCATCCGACTGTCAAATCCATCGTCGCTGCCTTCGGCTTCGAAGCCATCGCCATAGCCCAGCTGCGCCAAACGGGCCTGCATCTGTTTTCGGTAGCCCATATACTCGGAGTAGCTTCCCTCACCAAACTGTGCGTTCAAGGATTCACGAAGCATGCGCTTATTTGCTGCCGCCACATTTGCGGCATCATCCGCGCTAACCAGGGGAGAAGCGAAAATCGAGTAGTTGCTATCAAACTGCTTCTGTCTAAGATCCCCATAACGTTTGTGCATCTGCTCTGCGCGGACATACCGGGCTATTGGGTGGGACCGGTCCACGCCAGCCGAATCGCCGCCGTGCTGCACGCCTTGTTGCACCGCCGAGATAGTTTCCCATAAGTCCGGGGAAGACTCGGGAAATCCCGATTGCATTTCCGCCTGGTGACTCTGCCAATCCGCATCCATCATTGCCAGGGATTGCATGGTTGCAGCGCTCAGAGCGTTACCTGGATCTCCGCCATGAGCCCGAATTACCTGTTCGGTGGCCTGCTCCACCGACATTCCGGTGGTCGCACTAAGCTCATCAATTTCCTGATAAAGGCGCTTCTGCATGCCGACTCCTCTGTCTCCAGGCAGGATGGCGGCTGCGATGTCGGCGCCGGAGCTTAGCTTACCTTCCCGACTCCTGCGTCCTTTGATGCGGTTGCGAAAGTCCAACAATTTCGCCACGGAGGCTTCGCCGTATCGCTTGCTGAATTGGGCCGCAAGTTTCCGAGCCAGCTTTTCGTCGCGCACGGCTCCAATGAAGATGCTCAGTATCTGGTTTTCCTCGTGGCCTTGATCTGCGGCCTTACGGGCCGCCTCATAGGCATTCTGAAGTCGTTCCTGGGCACTTCTCGACTGCCCTGCTTGATAATCCGCCTTCATTCCGGCGCTCATTGCCCCGCCTATGACGCTGCTAAAGCCTTGTATGCCGGGAGTCACCGATTGACTGTAATAATTGTCCATTCCGGCCCTTCTACGTCCCAGCTCCCAGGCGGAGCTGGCTGTATCCATGATCATGGACTGCGCAACCGATTGACCGGCTCCAGGCCAGAATCCCGGAGCGCCGGAACCGGATGACAGGAACTTCCCGGAATAATAAGAAAGCAGAGCGGTACCTCCGGCCCGGGCTATAGCCAGAGCGTCATTCCCTTCCCGGCGGTATTCGCGGACTCCGGCCTGCAATCCAGTACTCCCCAGATTCACCGCCGTGGTGGCCGCCCGGGTGGCCTTTTCGGTAATCATTCCGCTGTAGTGCGCCCCCCCAATCGCTGCCGTGGCCAGCGCCGCGGTGGCCGCAATGGCAGACTCTTGCGTTACCCGGAACTCCGAGCCACCGCGTTGCGTATCGATTCGAATCTGTGCGTTGATACCACCCACTATCGAGCTCGTCACGGGCGTGCAGGCCATAGTGGCACAATCCAGCGCCATCGCACCTACCTGGGCCGCATTCTTGCCTACTTGCCCCAGATTTGCCCTGGTAAGCTTTCCTCGATCCAGGCCATGGACTCTTGTAGCTACCTCTGTATTGTGATACGCCTGGTGCAATCCTAGGGCCACTTTGTTGTAGGCGCCACTCGCCGGATCTATGAACGGACCACGTTGCTCAATGTTTGCCTGGCTCTTCTTCGATACCTGCTCATTCATAAACCGCATCTGTAGATAGAATCCCGGCATTCCCGGCATTCCCGGACGGCTTTCGCCTCCCATTTCGCCCAGACCGCCCGCGAACTCGTTAATCACCGCCGCCACACCGGCATGCTTGCCGGCCGCCCCGAAAGAACTTACATCTTTTCCGGCCATGGCATCCGCCATTCGAGGCGCATCGCCATTCGGCGCGCGGCCAATCCAGCAACCAAAGTCTCCCAGCTCGTCACAATCTGTGCTGCTTCCCCGGGTGGCCGCATCCTTTGCCGTGCCCGAAATATCCTGCATCCACTTCTGAGCCTTGAGCTTTTCCACATGCAGAATGGATTCGAATTCCGGCATGGATGCCGATTCCATCAGTCGCTGGAATTCGCGTTCCGAGGCATATATCTGACTGCTCTGCTTGAATTCTTCGGCGCGCGCACGAATGTCGTAAGGTGTGATTGGATTCACAACGCCGACGTTCTTTCCGCCAAGCCCCTTCTTGATGAATATGTTTCCCGCATCCACGTAGCCGGCGGCCAGCGCCGCAGCGCGGGTCTGCTCTTTATACGCCTCATTCTGGCGTTCTATGGACTCCACGAATTCATCGATCAGGTTTCTGTATTCTTCAAGAATTTGCACTTTGGCCATGACCCGCATGTTGTCCTGATGACGGTCCAGACCCTTTTGGAAATCCTTTGTGATGTCAAAGATCTTTTCTGCGCCCAGCTCTCGGGAACGCAGCTGTAGCTCCACTTTTGCGTCGAAATCCTCAATACTTTGATTCACTCCTTCCAGCGATTCCCGACTCAGCGATTGTTGCTCCAGCCGGTCCAGAGCCTCATTAATGGCCGCCCCGCGGTCTATAATAGGTAGATCCGCATTCAGGGAGTCTCGGTTTCTTCGGATCTCTGCATTTAAATCGTCGATGGCATTGCCCAGATCTTCTTCCAGGGTCTTCTCTGCCAGGCGACGCCGCATATCTTCTTCCCAGGCCGCCTTCCGATCTTGATGATCCGCGATTCGTTGTTTCCATGTTGCCTCGGCAGCGGCGGTTTCAGCTTCGTCTTCGCTTTTCGCCGCATGCCAGCGATTCAGAAAAGCGTTCTCTGCAGCAGACCATTGGTCCTTTCCGCGCTGCATGATGGTCGCCATCTTCGCTTCCCACTGGCCTTCCTTGTATTCCAGCTCTTTCTTGCGTGCATCCCATATCCGTTTTTGGAGATCCTTCTGCTGTTCCAATTGCTTCCCCTGGATGCGTCGTGCAATCTCCAACTGATCCAAATAGGTGGTCTGATACCCTTTGAATTCGCGGCCTCCATGCAAAGACGTTTCGATCGCATCGGTTTCTGGATCATCCCCGGAGGCCCATTGAACGAGCTCTTTGATGGTGGCCGATCGCTCCGCCAGAGCAAAGGTGCCTTCGGTCTTGGTGCCGGCATTAATGTAACTCTCCCTGGCCTGCTCTCTCAATGTATTTCCATGACTTACCATGGCCTTGAGCACTCTACCGAGATCATAGATTTCTTCGATTTCTGCATCATCAGAGATTCTTTGCCGCTTTTCGCCGGAATCCGCAAGATCGGTATCTCCGGAAGGACTTACTATGGTAACCATTTCCCCCGTAACGTTGTCTTCATGTAGTCCTCCGGATTCCGTACTGTCCGGATTGCAGGAGTATCGGCCCCCGGTGCTGCTAAAACATTTCGCTTTTGTTGCCAGCCCGGAAACATTCAGCGCATCTCCCTGCCTGTCTTCGTCCACGCCTGTCTGATCCGGATGCGCATCGTAAAGATACTTGAGCTCGTCTTCGGTGAGTTCATAGCGTTCTACGGCGCCAAACTCTCGGAGGCGGCTCTTCAGCGTATGCAAATCCGGGGCTTTGGTCAGATAGTCCAGTTCCGACTGCGCACGCTCGTATCGCATCTCGGCCCGGCGAACATCAGCCACCTTTGAATTGTCGCCGGCCTGACCGACGTTAAGGCTGGCCGCGAAAGACAGAGTCTGCTGCAAGACCAGCTTCGCTTCCCCCTGTGCCAGCATCTTCGCGGCCTGCCTGTACCTTGCCCCGTAATCCAGAGCAGCCGTGGCGGCGCCATCGTATAGAACCGGTAGCCAGATGGATCGAGTAATATGGTTCTCCAGAATAGCTCGGTCCAATTGACCAAGGCTCTGCATCCAGGTCATATGCACGGGAACATACTGATTGTATCCAAGGGCTGTTCCGCCTCCGGCTTCCATCCAGGTCCGGATGGCCTGTTTTTCCTTTTCGCTTTTTGCGTTCCAATGAGTCAGCCCGAGAGCGGCCGCAGCGTTCTGCATAGGGCTCCATTGATACAGGTTGGGGTCCAGATTTCCGCCCCAGATTGAACGATTTATTTCATCGGCAACAGTCCCGGCTCCATAGAACCAGGAGGCATATTCGGCCCCCAGATTTATTGCCACCTTGTTCTCCGAGCCGGCGTCCAGCGGCGGAAGCATGGCTGCCATCTTGCGATAAACGAATTCCCTGGCTTTGATCTTTTCGGCTTCGTTTTCGCCGCCGCTCATATCGCCGAAGTTTTGCTTGTAGATCTGGTCAAATTCCGCTCTGGCTTTTTCCACGGCGGCTTTTCGCTTATCGATCTCGGCCTGGACCAACCTGGCTGCCTTTTCCAGGCGAACGGTTCGCTGAGTATGGAAAATGTAATCGGCTCTTGCATCTATGAGTTCGCCGTTGCGTTGGTTCACATCCCGCAGAGTTAGAAGGTAGAGTTCGGCCTCATCAGCAATCTGCCACTTCGGAGCTTCGTCTTCGGAATCGAGCCATGCCGGATCATATCCATGAATTTCTTTCAGTTCTTCCCGGTACTGCTCCAATCCGTCCGAAAGCTCCCAGTCATCGGGATCGGCCCCCAATTCGGCAATCACCTGCAATTGCTCGATGCCCAATTGTCTGAAGAGATTCCGAACGGTTTCGTAAGGCTGATGCCCTTCAAAGTCGGAATGCCTGGACTCCTGAAGCTCCGCCAGCCTCTCGTAATCATCTTCTTCCAACTCCTCGTCCAGAAGATCGTTTCCCTCTTTTCGAAGCTGTGCAACTCTTGCGAAATCCTCCAGATCATCCTGTACAAGAACATCGAATCCTGCCTGTTTGAACTGCCTCTGAATGGAATTGTAAGCTGCCAGGGCCCGTTCAAAGGCAACGTCTGCGTCTTCCGAATGCAATGCATAGGCATCTACGGAAGCTGTGGCTGGATCTTCGCCATTGTGGCCCTTTTCCGACTCGCTGGAATCTCCTTCTTGCGAATCTCCGAAGCCGTGTTCGCCAGAGTCCGCGGAAGCATAGAGATAGGGAGTATTGGCATATTCCTGGACCCGGCTTCGAGTATCCAGTTCCTGTTGCGATGCGTTCACTTTTTCAAAGATTGCAGACATTTGATCCATTGTGCGGGTGTAATTGCTAAAGACTTTCTGGTATTCGTGGCGCAGTTCATTGGCCTGGTCTTTTGCCTGCTGGTAGTCCTCACGGGCGCCTTCGTAGTCCTGCTCCACAGCCACCATTACGGTGTTAAAGTAATCCCTCACCGCCCGGTTCTGGGATTCCTGCCTTCTTCCTGCCTGAGCAAATTCTTTCTGGGCCAGGTTTCTCGCAGCCAGAGCGCTCTGATACGCCTGCTGGGAGCTGGCCCGGTCCTGGTTGAGACCATCGATTTCGCCGGTGAGGGCCGCTTCCTTCGTTTGCAGGGTTTCGTTGAAAGCAGCTACGTTTTCTTCATGCTCTAGCAAAGTCTTCAGCTCTTCGTAGTCCAGATCCTCGAAGTTTTCCGAATTGATGGCCGGAGCGGCATGGCCATTTTCGCGGTTCTCCTCGGCTGTAGTAAGAGCGGAGACTATGGCATCGCTCATCTCCGTTTTCAGAAGAGTAGCCTGCTGAGCGCTTGTGGCCTGCGACTCGTTCATTACTGTGCGAAGCGCATTGTGCAGCCTGGTAACAGAATCCAGATAATTATTGGCTAGATTCGCATAATAGACGCGCCTCATGCCCTCCAGACTTTCCACTGCCCGGCCTCTGTACGGCATCACCGCACGTACCACGGGAGAGCGGACTTCCAGGTTTATGCCCTCCCCGTTCTCCAGGATCCTGCTATTGTCTGCGGTTCCGGGATTCTGACCTTGCGAAGGCGGATCGCTTGCAAGGATTTCCTCCCAATCGTCCGAATCGAAGAGGTTGTCCAGGTTACGGTCTTGCAGATCCACTTCTTCTACTTCAATCACCGCTGTACCGGTCAGCTCTGCGAACTGCTGAAACCCGGTGTCCTCCCTGGGGTCGCCGACCGCCAGGGTAAGTCCCACCGGCGCCCCGGCCAGAGCGTCCTCTGAATCCATATCCCAGTCCGATTCGGCCCTTACTTCGTGCGCAGCGATTCCATCCTCGCTCACCCATACGGTTTCGCCGGATGCCACCTTTTCCATAATGGCATCCAGGATAGGTCGATCCCTGCCGTCCGGATCCACAAACAAACCCGGATTGTATCCTCGGAGATAATCCTTATAGGAATTGAGCTGAGAATCACGCTCCGCTCCTGCGTACGTGCGATAGTTAACGAATCGATTGACGGTTAGATTCTCCTTGCCATTGGAATCTATCCGGGTACCCCGCAGGTCTGCAAATTTGCCGAGCCGTGTGGCTATCTTGAAATCTCGGTCCGCCTGGTTGGCCAGACTTTCGAGGGACTCGGTATCGCTCTGAAGAAATCCGCTTATCATCTCTAGAATGAATGCTGAGCCTTCGCCAGAATTCTCCAGCCGCTCCTGCATAGAATCTACGCCGTCTGCACTTCCAGAGAACAGATCCACCTCAAGGCGCTTCTGTCGCCGCTGGCTTTCTTCGATGAGAGCCTCCAGCTCGGAACGCTTCCCGTCGTCCATGGCATACTCTTTCAGATAGACTCGCCAGAGCTCGGCCTGGTCCAGGATCCCTGCCTTGAACTGCGGCCCCATCTGCAAAACCAGTTCCTGCATGCCATCGGTTACTTCTGAATTGGTGAATATCCCGGGCAATGCTCCGGACAGCCCCACCTCATCGCCGTTTTCGAAGATGGCAGACATCAATGCCCGTCCCAGGCTGTGACGATTCTCTTTCAGAATTGCAAAATCAGCATCGCTCAATCTCTGGGAAAAATATCCCAGGGCCATGGAAACGAGCGCCGGGATAGTCCCGGAATTGGCAAGATTTTGCATCGCCGAATGATTCACGGAGAGAGCCACTTTGTCGCTTCTGCGCTGCAACTCTTCGGTGAGCAGATCGTTTTCCATGAGCGATGTCTGAAGCTCGACGAAATCCGCTTTCGCGGACGCGCCCAGGGAATCATAGAAATCGTTATCGGATAGATTCTGGTCATCGGGCGATGTTTCCAGTAAACTCTGCACTAGATCGCCCCGCTGATTCAGGTAATATGCAAACAGGGGACTATTATTGAAATCGGGATTCGCTTCCAGAGTCTCCGATAAAGCGGCGCTCAGAGCGCTCAGATCCGCGCCATGGTCTTCCAGAAAGGCCTGGTGAATGAGAAGCTCCCCTTCTGTAGGGAAGAAATCTCTGGTAATGGCCGCGGTTTCTGTTTCGACAATGGCCGTCTGCAGGTCGGCCCCGCCGACGCTCAAATAGACACTGTCTCGATTGATGTAAGAACGCACAAAGCTCAGCGCCGGTTCACTCAGGTTATCATATCCGGTATCGACGAGAATGCGATCGGCCTGGCCTGGATCGTGATAGAGAGTTCCCTGTCCTCCGGTTTCCAGCAGAGCCAGAATCTGCACAAAGTTCTCTTCGCCTCCAGAATCCGCCTGCGAGGAATCCGTAAGCGCTTCGGCCATACTCAGGTAATCCGAATGATTCGCCACAATACCTGCGAATTCATCGGGCAAGACACTGTTTTCATCCGGAGCCGGTTCGCTTAATTCTCCGTCCAAAAACCTCTGGTACAGCGCGCCGGGAAGACGAGACTCTGGGTTCAGATCCTGTCTGTGAATCTCAAATCCCAGACCTTTCAGGTACCGGGTTCGCTCTATCGATGCAATCCGCTCTCGCATACTCTGTCCGTGCACAGCATAGGCAGGGTCATCCAGAAACTGGTTAAATAGTACTGAAAATGACTCCTTCTGTTCGGCAGCGGTGGAGCCGATTACGGTCTTATTGGAGAGAAAATCTTGTAGTCGAAGGGCAAAGATATACTCCTGAAAGTCGGCGCTGTATTCGCTTTCGTCTGCTGAGATCAGGAAAGCCCGAAGCTCCTCTTTGGACAGGTCGCCGGTGGAGCCAGAGCCTTCCGATGCATCCTCCTTCATATCATTCCATTGACGCACGGAAAGAATTTCAGAAAGCAATGCCGTTTGATGGGGTTCCATCTTTCTGGATTCAAAATAGGTATCCAGGATTTCGCTGTTGGAGATCCCGGAAAGACTGCTAAAGCTGTCGAATTCCGATAGTGAAGCGAAGCCATCGAGAAAGGCATGAAAATCCCTGGCAAGAATCTGCTTTTGAAAGAATACAGGAATTCCGCTGAGGTTGAGCCCGGGACGCCCTTCTTCGGAAACGCTACCGGGTAGATCCTGCCCCTTCAGAAAATCCTCATAGCGCTCTTCGGCAAGTTCGCTTCCCCGAACCATGAGTAGATCGAGGAATTCCTCCGGATAGCTCTCCGGATTGAAGGCCCGTTTGCTGGACTCGGCCTCAAACTTCTGCAGAGCGATGATAAATGCCTTTTCTTTTTGGGTGTCGGTAAGCGAAGCCAGTTCCCCATCCCAGGCGCCGTTCTTTCCATCCGCGCCCTTGAGATAGGAAAAGAGAGTCTCGGCCGTTCGTGCCGCCTGCATCATCTCATCGAGCGATCCGATGAGCTCGCTTTGCGCATCGTTCAGGTCCTGAATCAGCGCAGCCTTGAGAGCATCGCCGGTGAGTTCCGGCTCATTTACCATAATTTCCATGATTATACTTCTGGATATTGAGCCAGAGGCCAGCTCCGGGAGCCGGGCTGTCAGCCGGCTTCGCAGGGTCTCATCGCTGTCCGGGTCTACAGACGGACTCAGGCTGTTGATTACAGAAATGGCATCATCGAAGTCCAGAATCTGAAGCGAAGATAGGTAGTACTCCGGGTCTTTCCGAGCTTCGAAGTCGTTGTTGGGGTTCAGCTCTGATTGAAGTTGCGATTGAAAATGGGAGAGCGCCGAAGCCAATACCTGGTCTGTTCGATAATTTCTCAGTCGCGCATGGGCATCCTTATAAAGAGAAAGCCTCTGCTGAATGGCTTCCGGTACATCGGTGGTCTCATCGCCATCCACATTTCTGCGAGCTTCCTCCTCCAGTAGCTCAAAGTTTTCCTGACTGTCGAGAATGGCCAGAACCGCAGAAGCGGAAGCTCCCTTCTGAAGGGCCTGCATAATTTCATCGTCAAAGTTTTTCCAGCCCGGAAGCGCTTCCTGAAGGTGAGCGGAATTTTGCTTCATGCGATCCGCACGGTCCCTGATCTCTTCCAGCGAAGAATCTCGCATATCGATGATTTCCCGAGCCGCAGCCACATCAATGAGATGGCCCTGCAGCATCATCATGGCCGTCCGCATCTCTTCCGACAGGCGTCCGCTGTTTTCTGGATCTGAAGCATAATCCAGTAGGTTCTCGGACAGCGCTTCCAGTACGGGCCCGGGTAGACTCTCATTCAATGTGCCTGCGATATCATCTAAAGACTCAACATCGGCGAGCCCCAGCGAAGAGAATTCATCGGAAATTAGATAGGTATCGCCACTTTTACGGGCATCGCCGTCAGCGTCGGAAACGAACACTCCCAGGGCCAGGCCCAGGCTTTCCACTACCGGCCTTGAAGGGCGATCTGCGCCGGAGTTCGGGCTCCCTCGATTCAGAAGCGCTCTTCGTTGCTGTTCCTCTTTCAACTCCTGCAACTGCTGCGTAAAGACGCTCCTAACGGAATTCATAAACCGGGAGCTACTGCCCTTACCCCCCTCGAGTTCCTGTAGATAAGCGCTGAGTCTGCGAATCTCAGACTGACGGGATTCCACATCCGGCTTCGCTGCCTCTACTATGTCCTGAAGCTCGCCGATGCGCTTTTCCAGAACCTCTATATCGGAAGCGTACTTCGCATCCAGAGTAGCGCGCTCGGAGGCATCAGCAGCCTCGATTTCCTCCTGCATTTCCAGAATTTGAGTGCGAAGAAGATTAATTCTGGCCCGAGTTTCCCCGTACTCTGGATGCGTTTCAGCCAGTTCCTTACGAGCCCGTTGAATCTGCCGGGCCAGACTTTTGGCTTCCTCTCGTTCGAATATTGTCTCAAAATCTGTATCCAGTTGATCCAGATCTCTTTGAATCAGATCTCGAATCTGAATCAAATCCCTGCGGAGGTAAGTGGCATTGTCGGTGCGAATCGCTTTGTAGCCCAGAAGCAGCTGGCGCTCCTCCATGGAAAGACCGTAGAATGCATTTTCCACTGCGCCATCTCCGGCACTTAAGACGGATTCCAGCGTATCGCGTAGAGCTTTTCGTTCGCTACGAAACTCCGTCACCCAGTCGTCGCCGCTGGATTCTGGCCTGGTGTTTTCAAACTCCAGCCAGTAGGTAGAGCTTTCTTTCAGTCGCGATGCCCGATCCAGAATATCATCCCATCGTTTTTCGGTGGCTGTGGGTTCATCCGGACCCGGCTCGGCGTTGGCTCGCTGAATCAACTTCCGGTTATCGATAATCCAATCTTTGATGATCTGAAGGGATTGCAGCTGGTAAATCGCATCATCGCCGGTGTTTTCGCCGTCCCGATTTCCTGCAGCATCGTTCGCCTGGGATTTCTTGCCGGTGGGCGTAGTCGCATCCGCCGCAGTAGCAATGGCGGAATCCAGCGCCGCAATCATGGCGCTATAAGACTCCCCACGATGTTCGGTCAGGAAAAGTTCCAGATCTGTCGAAGCCAGTTCGGCAAATTCCAGCATTTCGTCTCGAAGCTCTTCGCTGCGCTCTTTCAGATCATCCTTTGTGGGGACGTCGCTTTCGTCTGGCTCCCGGTCCAGTTTCTTCAGTAGCGCCAGCCGCACGGTTTCCTCTGTAGATTTCAGGCTGTCTTGAAGGGCAGTGATATCATCTTCGAGATCTGTAAGAGCCCGCTCCTTTTTGTCCGCGGCATGGGCTTTCTCCTGAGGCTGAGTATCTGCATCCTCGATGGTTTCCTGGAGCGATTCCAGAAGATCCAGACGCCCCTGAAGAGAACTGAGCGCCCCGGACACCCCTGGACTTGCTGCTTTTGCGATGTCCTCCCGGATTTCCAGTATGGCCCGGGCGCGGGCCTCCGCATTTTCCGGAGTACCGGCTCCCTGTGGATAGTCTTCAGAGTCTTGCAGCCCGCGCAGGGCCGCCCCTGCTTGCATGGTATTGTTCAAAGCTTCGACCAGTCCCAGAGCCTGTCTGGTTTGCTTTCTTTGGTAGTCGCTTTCTCTTTTCTGACGAATGGTATCAAAATATGCGTCTTTCGCAGACTCAACCCTGGTTTGCAGCGGCACATCGGCCGCATCCTCCACGGTTTTCATCTGAGTCATTACATTGCCCAGAGCGCTGGCGGCGTTGCGAAGCTCGATTTGAATCAGTTCCCGTGTTTCGCCAGAGTTCTGAATCTCCAGATCAATCCTTGCCTGCTTGTACGCTTCCCGGGATTCATTTAAGCGCTCTTCGGCCAGACGCAGAGCTTCTGTTCTGGATTCAAGATCGTCCTTCAGATCACCCAGAGCATCCTCCCTCTGCTTTAGATTGGGCTGCGACAGCGCAGTTTGAATGAGTTCCCGCTCTTCGGTGTAGTTGAATTCCCCGGCCAGCTTCTCCATCTCCAGGGACAGGGCCCAGGCCGTTCCATGCAATGCCTTCCATCGATTGGCCAGAGTGGATGCACTTGCCTGTCCGGAAAGATTTTCATCACGAAACGATTGCAATCGATTGCGAAACGGAATCAACGGATGAGCGGAAGCGTCATCCCCGGAATACTCGTTCAAAAGCGAATCTAATTCGCCGAGCATTTCGTTTAGGTCATCTACTCCCGGCCCCGTCTCAGAATCCAGGCCGGCAACATCCGAAATGAAATCCGAGCTCGCCTCAAGGTTTTTTCC
This sequence comes from Spirochaetaceae bacterium, assembly GCA_002730875.1. Lineage (GTDB taxonomy): Bacteria > Spirochaetota > Leptospiria > Leptospirales > Leptonemataceae > UBA3465. The sequence continues at coordinate 162,812 of PCBI01000003.1, forward strand.
CCTGGCCGAATAACGATCAAAGTCGGTTTGCTTTTGAATCAGTTCGTCAAACAATGACTGGTATTGTTCCGAGTCGGGGTCCAGGTTTCGATCTACGTCCGGGTTCGGATTCGTATCCATTTCCAGGTGCATACTCTGAAGCTGATGAGCCAGATCGCCGGCCTTGCCCGCCGCTACATCGTATGCTAGCTGTAAGAGATCGGTCTTTAGCCTGGTGGCCTCCACTCTCCAATCTGTAACTGCGGCCATTTCAAGGCCGGCGCCGTGCTTCTCGGCGACGTCGGCGTAATGCTTTACTCTACGCGCTCGCTGCAGTCTCTGAGCCTGACGGTCTCGCTCTCTGCGAAGGACTTCCCATTCGTATTCGGCATCGGTCATCAGATACGGATCATTGGCATTTCCAGTGATGTGCTGGCGATACAGTCCATCCTCCAGCTTTCCCAGAATAAGGTCGCGCAGTCGGGCACCCTCATTGCTGGACTCGGCGAAGAACTCGTTTCCCATGGCTTCCTTGATTTCGGACAGAACCTGCTGGCGCAGATCTGCGGCCTGCTGAGCCTGTGGGGAACCTTCATCTGCGTCTTCCGGCCAGAGCTCCTCCGCTCCGCCATTTCTATCGATGATTTCGTTGATGAGCTCCGAAATCTCGATACCATGTTCCAGGTACTCCTGGTCCAGGCCGGCTACCAGTTCGCGCATCTCTTCGATGCTATCCATGGCCCGGTAGTTGAAGTCCGTACTGGCTTTAAGCTTCCGCGCACGGTTTACGAAAAGGCGATTCGAACGGATGTCGCTTTCTATGTCGCGAACGTACAGAGCATATTCAGTACGATTCCCATCGTCCGAAAGCCAGTCTGTCAATTCGTTTCGGAAATCGTCTTCATCCAGCTCTTCGAATTCCTGTCGGAGCTCTTCGCCAAACTCTCTCCGATCGATTAGCAGGCCCGAAGAAGGCTCATCGGAATACAGTGTTCCATTCAGTTCTCGCTGGGCGCGGAGCAGGATGGCTTCAAACCTGTTGATGGATTTCTCCATCTCGCCGGCTTCCTTCTGATAGAAGTCGTACAGATCTTCATCGTCCTGGTTGCCCATAAGGACCAGAAGCTCCTGGTAGTAGTCCCTTGCTTCCCTGGCTTCGAGGAGGGCAGCGCCGCCTCCGCGGACCATGCTGGCCAACTGCTCGGATTGACGGTCCCAGCCATCCCTTTCTTGCTGCACATAATCCTGTAGATCCGCTTCGGCCTGGGCACGGTTTTCTTCGAATTCCCGGTGCTTTTCGGCGTATTTGGCCCTGCCTTCCTCGATTTTGGTCTGGACTTCACGAAGCCAGTTGTCCCGGGCCGTCTTTAGTTTAGCGTGTTCGTCCTGCCAGATCTCTTCGGCTTCGCCACGAGCGGTCTTCGTGGCCTCCATCCATACAAGCCGATCCCGGTACAGGTCTTCTTCGGCCTGTTGAAACACCCGCAGTCCCTCGCTGATAATAGCCTCAACCTGCTTCTGGTATTCCAGCGGGTCCGGACTGGTATCTTCCGAGTGCAGAGCTTCTTCGCTCCGCTTCAGTAGATCGGAGGTCTGCTCTTCCACCAGGTCCTCGGCCTCCTGGATAGCCTGATTCCCAATCTCTTCGGCAGAGCCAGAATCGGCCTGAACCTTTGCGCTCAGATCGTCCGTTCGCTTGAGGGCGATGTATCGGTTGCGGGCTCGGAGCAGATAGAAATGCTCCCGCATTTCGAATTCGCTGCGAATCTCTTCTTCTTTTTCTTCAATAGCACGATCCAGAGCCTGGATCTGACTATCTTCCAGAGGCCCAATGTTTTCCCGCGCTTTGGCAATCTTTGCTTCCAGGTCTTCTTCGAAGCTTTCCACCAGACTGGCATTCAAACCTGCCACAAGGCTTTCCCAGCCATCCAGGTCCAGTTGCGGTTTGTTCTCAAACGTAGCCTCGGCGGTGGCTATGATCTCCTCATATTCCTGTTCGGAGATCTGCAGGCCCTGGATCTTCTCCTGTATAAGGCGAAATCCCGCTTCACGCTCCAGGATCAATTGCGAAGCCTCGGTTTCCCAGTCCAGGCGCGCGGTTTCGTACGCAGTCTCCAGAGCATCGAGCTTCGCCTGCCGCTTGTCAGCAGTAAGGTCGTCTTCCCGAATCCTATCCTCTCTTTCCTCCAGAGCCCGGGCTGCATCCTCTTCCCAGTCCGCCTGCAGCGAAACCAGGCCTGCCTGCACATAGCTTCGCCACTGATCCAGATCCGGCATGTGGGCCGCCCGATCCAGATAGCTCTTGAGCTCCCTTTCATCCTGAGCCTGAAAGTCCCGAAAGGGACGAGCCACCAGAGATGGGGGAAAAACGAAAATGACCAGAAAGTTCACGACGAGCCAGATACTGACCGATTTGCGCAACCCGCAGATAATGCCTTGCTGCCTGCTTGAATTCATAGAACGCTCTCCTGTTAAGTGTGCGAGCGTCGCAAAGCATGCGAAAGGTGAGCCTGAGCCCCGGGGAACACAGGCAAAAGAGCGAAAACATCAGAATCGAGGCGAAAAACTGTTGGCCCCTTTCTCGTTGGGATCTTGCGATACAGGTTCCGACGGCACCGGACTTCCGAAACTCGGATACCCCGAACTTGCGATAGCCGGCTCCGGTGCCTCAAATCATTCACATCCGAGGATGATCCGCGGACTCGCAGCGGAGTCTAATTGGCTAACGAAGCATTCGGCAAGAGCAGCCGAAGAATTCGCTTCAGCCCATCATAGACGCGCGGCCGGGACACGTTGGTCAATCCTCCATGCATGACCGTAGCTTCCCTTACAATAGCGCCCGTTCGCAGATCCAGGATCTGAAAGAACAGACTCAGCGAATACTGACGCTGAACCAGAGTCTCTTCGGCGCGTACATCCATCTCGCCCCGGAGAAGGTACCGAGCTCGCAAGACGGAATTCAGTTCCAGAGTCTCCTTTCGGCTACGATAGCTCCCGGACTCCGCAACTCCCTTGCTGCTCCCCGGAGTTGGCCGGGCCAGATCAACGCCGGCGCCCCGAATTGACAGCCCAAGCATGGAGTCCAGGGATTGGGCATCCAGAAATCGGGAGCTCAGTCCTTTTAGGATTACTTCGCCGGCGGCTACCCTCTGGATTCGAAGCTCCCTGGAAGACCAATGATAGGATTGCCAGTTCTGGCAGCCGCACAGGCAGCCCAGAAGAATAACCAGCAACGGTACCGCGCCAATCCGATTCAGTAGCAACAACGCACTCCCAGGTTCTGGGCCCTTTTTTTCCGAGAGGTCTGGCGAAAGCGAAGACAATCGCTGTGCACTCCGGCGATTACAGGGGCTCCTGTGCGTGGATAAACGGCCCACTCCAGGAGATTGGATTCCATGTCCCTGGGCCCCGGCCCGTTCCCAGGGCAATGCATTCCCGAGGGCAAGAGCTCCTGGCTTTTTTCGCACCGGGTTTCTCTGGCGCTGACGGTTCGGCAGGCCCATCGCCATTCCGGAAGTGTGCAGATCCGTCCGCCAGCCCGGGCGCAGACCTTCTTGGCTTCACTGAAATTGAGCCGGCCAGTAGGCATCAGACCCTGCCTGCTAAGAGTTCGCGATCCGTCACTCCAGCGTTCGAAATTGTCGATTCCGTAGCTTTTTCCGAATAGCTGAAAGAATGTGACATTGCTCCCCGCTCCGTCCTTTTCTTTCGAAGTATTATCATGCCGCGCAGTCGTGGAAGTACTGCAACCGCTACTCAGGGCTGCGAGAGTCATGACAAGAAGGACGCCTGCTTGCTTTGCGAAAACTGTCATGATTTGCCTCCCAATCGACCTGACTTCTTCGATTGAAAACGAATCTCCTCCAATATGCGGCTGGAATCGGGACCGTGGGCCAGACTGTGTTGAATAAGACCACGGTATCTGTGTCCCGATGGACGATAGAACAAAGGACTCCACAGGCTGGCATCGCAAATGCCGCGATAGGAATTCTTCGAGATCTGCACCTCACAACCGACGGCGCTTTCGAAACCGGTGGCATCCGGGACTACATTGGCTTCAGACGCGCGGAAGAAGCGAATGCTGTTTATACTCATCAACGGGAACGCTCTGGCGCCCTGTTTGCCAATTATGCGCAAGGTTTTATCCGGCAATGCCAGAAGACCTCGAACCTCCAGGTCCCTGAATTTTAAGATGGCTCGCCGTTTTTGCGAAGGACTGATGGCCCGGCCCGCCAGCTGCCGCTTTCGAGTACCCAGTGGTTCGATTTCAAGTTCCGTGCGCATTTCCTGCAGGATCTCCGCAGTGCTGCGCTTTTCGGTGATGAAGTCCTCGGCGCTCAAACCCGCTGAGAATGGGATGAGGCAAAGGAGGACTCTTGCGATATGGATCGTTGCTGCATTCTGAAGTCTCATCACTCCCTGTTGTCAGCAAAAGCCGCTTCGTTTCGCTTTTTTTCTTCTCTCTCGCGGGGACCATCCGACCTAAAGGCTCATTTTTTGGAAGCAGCAAGCGAGCTCGCTTCGGTCGCGTGGGTTTTCGTGGACGCCTTTATCGATGCAGACTTCTTTTCCAGGGATTCCACCAACTCCTTCAGGCCTTCCTGGCCTTTGTAGGGATTTGTTCGACAACGATGCAGCAACGCCGCTACGTCCGATCGGATCAGACTCAGCTCGGCTATTCGATTGTCCAGATCTTGAATTCGGGACTCCAGTTTGATTTCGATTATTTCGGATGCAGTTTTCCGTGATCGCCCAAGTGTCTGCAGAAAATCTTTGATTTCAGCAAGACTGAAGCCCAATCGCTTTACTCGATCCACAAAAAGTAGCGAGTAGAGGGCTTCTTCGCCGTATTCCTTGTAGCTGTTCTCCCGCCGATCCCGGGCCTTGATCATCCCCAGTTTTTCATAATACCGGATTGTATGGCGGGATACGCCGCTTTTTCTGGATAACTCTAGAATTAACATAGAACTGACTGATCCTTCTCTTTTTTCTGCATTTTTTTCCGCCGGCGGCTTGACATTAGAGTATACTCTAACGTATACAATACCATCCAATCGCCGGTTCAAACGATGGCAAGCGCAAACCCGAGCTCGCAGTAACGTCAATGGCCGGCAAAGGAGATTTATCATGTCACATTCTGCCATTAGCGTCTTTGTATTTGGCATCTATATGTCCCTTCGCCGGGACAACGGTAGCAAATCCAGAGCCTTGAACATTGACTCGAAAGAGTCAGGAGCGCAAGCCGGGCGTAGCGGCCTGGCGCAGAGTAGCATTATATTGGCAGCTCTGGCGCTGGTTCTCTTCGCGGGCTGCAGTAATCCGACGGTGGGTCAGCCTCCCATTACCTCGAGTCCCGCAAAGGAAGCCATCGGCAATAAGAAGGTGCTGATTGTTATTTCCGCGCATCCGAAGTACGAAAACCACAATGAAGCCACCGGTTACTGGCTTTCGGAAGTCACTCATTTTTACCATGTTCTGGCAAGGCATGGAATAGCCATGGATATCGCATCTCCTGGCGGTCGGCCTGGCGTCATGGATCCTCGCAGCAATGACATGGACGATTCCATCAATGCAAGCTTCTGGAATAATGCCGACCTTCGCAAACAGTTGGATCAACCCCTGGACCCGGCCACGCTTGATCCGGAAGACTATGCGGTGATCTATTTCGCCGGCGGGCACGGAACCATGTGGGACTTCACCGATTCGGATGTTCTGGCCCGGCTTGCGGCGCGGATATATGAAAACAACGGAATTGTATCGGCGGTATGCCATGGCCCGGCCGGACTGATTAATGTGAAGCTTTCGGACGGAAGCTATCTTCTAAAAGGACGGAAGGTCACTGGCTTTGCCAATTTCGAAGAAACCTTGATTGGCAAAACCGATATGGTACCGTATCTGCTAGAAGACAAACTGAAAGAAAGAGGCGGCGACTACTCCAGCGCTTTTCTTCCTTTTACCTCGTATGCGATAACCGACGGTCGTTTGATCACGGGCCAGAATCCATTTTCCACCACCGAGGTAGCCGAGCAGGTTGTTGCGGCGCTGAGCAAAAGGCAGTAGCGAAAACGAAATCGGAGGGGGCCACATCAAATGAATAGAGGAAGCTATGCCGTTTATTGGAACGATCTATTTACAATAAAAACGGGACTGTGGTTTGATTCGATGTTACGAGCGTTCCCTTCAGGCTCCGGGCCCGAGGGCCCGGAGTAGAACTGTCAGGCTGCCGCTCCGGCCTTTTCTTTGGCGGGCGCGGCATGTCGAATGAGGTAGTCGAAGGCGCTCAATGATGCCGTGGCGCCATGCCCCAGAGCTACCACGATTTGCTTGTAAGGCACGCTGGTCACATCGCCGCAGGCAAATACTCCGGGCACGTTGGTCTGACACTTTTCGTCCACCAGGATCTCGCCCATATGGTTGCGATCCAGGAAGCCTTCCACGAATCCGCTGTTGGGAAGCAGGCCAATCTGGACAAATATACCATCGACGTTTAGTTCTCTGGATTCGCCGGATTCCCGGTCGGTGTATCGCAGACCGGTTACGCCGTTCGAGTCCGCCATCACTTCCGTCGTCTGGGCCGATTTAATTACCGAAATGTTCTCCCGGTCAGCCATGCGATCCTGAAGAACGCTATCCGCTTTCAGCTCCGGGGCAAACTCAAGAACTGTAACGCTTTTTGTGATTCCGGCCAGATCCAGGGCGGCTTCCACTCCGGAATTCCCGCCGCCGATCACGGCTACATCTTTACCCTTGAAGAAAGGACCGTCGCAGTGAGGACAGAAGGCCACTCCCCGCCCCAGGTTTTCCATTTCGCCGGGTACTTTCATTTCTCTCCAACGCGCGCCAGTCGCCACAATCACCGTGCGAGACTGCACCTCCCGACCGGTGTTTAGCTTGAGCGACTTATAGCTGCCCCGGTCTTGAATCGAATCCACACGCAGGTGTTCGCGCACAACCACTCCGTTGTGCTTCAGTTGCTCCGCCAGTGTTCCGGAAAGTTTGGGTCCGGTGGTGGCAGGGATGGCGATCAGGTTTTCAATATCCATGGTATCTTTTACCTGGCCGCCGAGCCTATCCGCAATGAGCGTCACGTTGAGCCCTTTTCGGGCGCTATAGATCGCCGCAGCCACGCCGCCGGGACCGCCGCCTATGATGGCCACGTCAAACATTTGGCCGGAGGTCGAACTCCCGGATTCGGATTGCTCCTTTCCGTCGGCTCCGGAGGCTACAAAAGTCTCAGGCCCTGTACCATTGCCCGCAGACTGACCGTTAACGGAGTCGACTTCTTGGCCGGTCTGATTGGCGGCGCGCTCCATCAGTCGGGATATGATCGTAGAGGCATCCACCTTTCCGGAGCTAAAGGGCTCGCCATTAAGAAATACCGCAGGCACGCCCTGCACGTTATATTTCTTCACGACTTCCGGGTAAAGGGCGCCATCCACCATGTCATGACTTATCGCTGCGCTTACCAGACTCAGTGAGTTCAAGGTTTGGACTACGTCGGGACAGTTGTGACAATCCAGCGAGACTATAGTTTCGAAATGCAGTTCGCCGGATAGCCCTGCCATCATATCGATTACGTCTTCATCCAATCGCACTGGAACGCCACCGGCCTGCAGGATGGCCAGAATCAAAGAGTTGAACTCATGCCCCCCCGGGATTCCGCGAAAGCGAATACCGGTGTCCTGACCTGCGGTATGCACTGCGAATGTTAATCCATCGCTGTTACGACTATCGGAGCCGGAGCTTACCGCATCAGTTCCTGCTTCTATCATTGTTACTCGATCGGAGGCGGAAGCGACATCCTGCAGCATGATCTTGAGCTCTTGACGTTTTTCGTTATCTCCGGGATGCAGAACCAGCTCCACATCCTTTTCCAGCCTTTCGAAGTACTGCTTCAACTGCTCTATCAATTGCTTATCTAACATTTCATTCTCCTTGTCCGGTCCGGACTCCACTCGGTCTTTGTGCGCCATCGGTCCGGCGTATTTTCTGCCGCTACATGGCGCCCTGTGGTACTCTTCGGTATCGTTTTATTCTAGCTGCCTTTGCCGGGAATGTCTGAAACCGGCGTTTTTCTCTTCTGTATTCTATATATGAGTGCTTGCCCGGGATTAGCCGCCCGGGCGACGGCATCCGGAGGGACGCTTGCGGATTCGCTCCGCCTGCGTTCCACCCCGTGTCTCTAACTCTCTTAGATTTTACCTACCAGATCCAGACCTGGCTTCAGGGTCGCTTTACCGGGCTGCCAGCTTGCGGGGCAAACCTCTCCGTCGTTGGCTGCTACATACTGAGCCGCTTTTACTTTGCGGACCAGTTCGTCCGCCGAACGACCGATTCCGTCGCTATGAACTTCGTAGGCTCGGATGATTCCTTCCGGATCCACAACGAATGTTCCGCGGAAGGCCAGTCCCACTTCTTCGTCCATTACATCAAAACCGCGAGTGAGTTCGCCTTTGGGATCGCCCAACATGGGGAACTGAATCTTTTTGATGGTATCGGAAGCTTCATGCCATGCTTTGTGCACGAAGTGAGTATCTGTGGACACTGAGTACACTTCTACTCCAGCGTTCTTCAGATCTTCGTAGTGATCTGCCACGTCGCCGAGCTCGGTGGGACATACGAAGGTAAAGTCAGCCGGATAGAACATAAACACGGCCCATTTGCCCTTTACGTCCTCGGATGAGATGGTTTTGAACTCTCCCTGGTGGAAAGCTTCCATTTTGAAATGTGGTATAGCTTGATTAATTTTTGCCATTTGGCTACCTCCTAACTGTGATCAGTATAACCCATGGAGGCGTATTTACAAAATATATTGTATCTATACCGGTATAGGATTTATCTATACCGGATATCAAAAGCTGAAATGGAGAAGCAGGCAGTATGTGGAAAACCCACTCAATCCGGGGGTTCGCCACTGTCCCCGGAGTAGGAGTCGCAATAGGCCAGCAGAGGAAGTATGTACGGACCACAGAAGTTTATGAGACCGATTTGAATGGCACTGTCTGAGAAGTTTGCCAGTCCCAGCTGAACCCCGGCCCCCCGATTAATGGGGGCCACATTTAGATAAGAAAATCCCTGATTCATAAAAAGAGCGATCTGGGTGCCGGAAGCGGCACTTTCGTTATACAGGCCCAGGTTCAGACCGGCCATGAGAGCCTGATTCACTACCCCGATGTTGAGAACGGACAATGCGGAAAGATTTCTACCACCCAGGCTGAGGATAGAACCATAGCTTTCATTCTGTGCGCCCACATTTATGAGGCCGAAGTCGTTGCGCCCGTGCAGAAGGTTCAACTGCAGGATCCTGTTTCTCTCTCCGTCCACCTGGGGCGGCAACGAAAGCTCGCTGTCCGGCAACACGGCCACAGCTACACATCCTGTTTGAAACAGTAATATCAGAACAGCAATGGTCCACAGGGAACCTGCACTCTTCCCGAAAGGAAGAAAACCAGCTTTCCCGGTTGACCCGGATACTCCAGGGGATTCTCGAAAATGGGGCTTACAAAGACGAAGCATAGAACCAGAGATAGGTCAAGTTAGTAGGGTCCAGCAAAAAGCCCTACCTACCCCAGCACGTCTTCGGCGCCAATGAGCTTCCGGTTTTTCTGCTGGTGCAGATCTTCCGGAATATTGGCGAGTATGGTATCCTTTAAAGCTTTGAGCATGCGACTCTTGTAAAACGAACGTCCATGGATCATCCCGATTTCGCGCACAGGCTCCGGGTTCTTGAACCTTACCACCCTTTCCGATTTGAGATTGGCCGAAAGCAAAGGTAGTAGCGTCGCGCCCATACCCTGATCTACCATCTTCTTGATTGTATCCAGGCTACCGCACTCGATTTTTCCTGCATTCCCCTGTCCGCACAACTTTAGAGATTGGTGACGAAAGCAGTGCTCTTCGCCCAGAAGCAACATGTCGGTACCCTGCAAATCGTCCAGAGAAAGCCGCCCGGTAGGAACCTTCGCATCCGGGGGAAAGTAGACTACAAAGGGCTCGTAGTACAGTGGAATCTCTTCTATCATTCGTTCATTCAAAGGAGTGGCCAGAATACCAATGTCCAGTTGCTCGTTTTGCACCTTACGAAGTATCTCGCTGGTAGGAAGTTCATGAATGTAGAACTCGGCTTCCGGATACTTCTGTTTTAGCTTCCTGAATATCTTTGGAAGCAAGTAGGAGGAGACAGTCGGAATAATGCCGAGTCGGATACGCCCTCGCAATTCCTCGGAGTTATCCTGAAATTCCTCGAGCAGCGCATCCGCTTCGTCCAGGATTCGGCGGGCGTACGCTTCTACCTTCTTTCCGGGCTCGGTAAGTGCAATGGGACTTCTCTTCCGGTCAAAAATCTCTACTCCGAGTTCTTGTTCCAGCTTCTGAATCTGGATACTCAATGTGGGCTGCGCTACCAGGCTATGCTCCGCCGCCTTTCCGAAACTTCCATGCCGGGCCAGGGACAATACATAGCGCAGTTGTGTCAGGGTCATAGATCAGTTAAACTCTGTATGGGCTACAGCGCCAGATTTTTCCCTGGGTTGCGCTCTCACGGTCCAACCGATTCGCGAGGTGAATTGGCAAGGAATGCACCTCCCGAGCGCTGAAGGAAGACCAGGCCGGGAAATTCCGGGAGATTCCATGAATACTCGGGCAGGGCCCAAAAAAGCCTGGAACCTGATTCTGCCGGGGGCTGTCTAAGCGATTGACAGTTCGGCCTTCCGCGAAGAAATGCTGGTAATGGCCATGGGGATGCACTTGCAGGTTTTTGGAAGAATACGTAAACAGTCCGCAAAGGTACTGATATCGGGAACCCTGTTTCTGGCAGGGGCCCCTTCCCTGGCCGCCGAAAGCCTACCGGACCACGTTAGCTACAGGTCCCTCTGCTGCTTTCTGGAAGAGCTCAAGTCCGACGGAGTCAAGTTCACCTTCGAAACCGGCCAAATCGAACAATTGGATGAATCCGCGATCAGGTACTGGGAAGGCAAAGAAATCCTCTTCATGCGTCCCAACAATCCGTTTCGACTCTTCTCGGAAAAGATTAAATCCGCCCAGGAATGGCTGGAGCAACCATATCGGCGAAACCAGACTACGGTGGAATTCCAGCGACTAACCGTAGGCCAATCCCGTTTTCTAATCACTCTCTATAGCACAAGTCCCGTTACTCGAACATCCGCTATATGGAGCGAAGACGCTGATTTTCGCTTTAGCGTGCACGGAGATCTTCTAGCGGTGGACCCTCCCCGGTGGAACCGAAAGAGCCATCGTCTCTATTTCTGGAATCCTACCGGATCAGATCTGGCCATTGTAGACTACTTCGAAAAGGAAAAGCGCTTCGAACCCGTTCTGGCGGTCTTCGGCTCGGAAGGAACGTTTAACGCCGGCCAGGAAGAAAAACTGAAACTCCCCATGATGCGAAGAGAGCATGTTCTGGAAAGAAGAATGCAACTCTTCGATCATTTCAGTCAGTACAAAAAGAAGACCATCTTCCTTCCTGCCGGCCAGAAGGTATGGCACCTGGCTACGGTGGAGCAGATGCAATTGATCGCCTATCGCACAGACAATCCGTTAACCGGAAACCCTGTCGAAGAAAACAGCGCCGATTCGATTCAAGCAATTCCTGAGAATCAGCCCGAGCATTTTTTTCGGGGGATGATTTACACGACCGCGTGGATTGCGGAGGAATTGCCATAAAGGCAATAACTGCCGGGAGCGGAAGGTTCAGTATCTGAACAGACTGGACAGCGCCGGAGAACGGCCAGGCGCTTGCCGTCCCTCGTAAGTCTTTAGTCAAGCCAGCGAAACCCCGCCGATTTCTGGAATTCCTGGCTCACCAGATATTTGGCGGCTTGAATCTGCTGTTCATGACCAAACCTCAAAGTTGTGAGCCGGCCCCGGAAACGACCTCCGAGTTCAGATTCCAGAATTTTCAGAAAAGCCATAACGTCGATCAGCTCATGAAAGATGAATTCGTAGTTATGATCGTTCCAATCGAATACTTCTCGAGGGTTCCGCAGACCGTTTACATCCGCAAATAGGACGTTGGATTCGCTTACCGGAAATGGCAGAGCCCCGGCCCGGGACTTCGCAATTATTTCATCCGTTTCCTGGACAGAGCGGAAGGAAGGAGTTCGCGCACGGGCCAGAAAAAAGAAGAACTGAGGCGTAATCTCTACCACAACTCGCTGCCTGCCCAGCACACCGGGATAGTCTATCTCATGATCCATCCACAGGCTTTTCTGTTCCGGCTCCAGAATGCAATACCCGGCGTCAAACCGGAGCGCAACGGTCTTCGAAACCGTAAAATGACTGGCCCTTCTTCGCGTTTTGCGAACATGGTGATACAGCGCATCCAGAAAAGGTCCATTGCATTCGTCAAAGGTAGGAAAGCTGCTCGTATTAATACCTATGTCTACATCAAGGTTCAGGGCCAACATAAGCGCTATGGGATGCTCAATGATCTTGATGGGCCCGAGCTGAATATTGTTGGCTCCATGGACCAGGTTACGCGCCCGAAGGGCCCGTCCTCGGCTCTTACCGTCTTCCAGATAGAACATGGGACGGCTACCCTTCTGGGGATAGAATGTGATTCGGCTGGGCTGGTTCTCAAACGTGGATGTACCTTCTATAAGAAGCGGTTTTCGCACGGTCCAGATATGGTCTGGATTCCAGTCCACCGGAGCTCGAAAGTGCTCCGGCACCGGAATCACTTCGCTCCGGCCACGGGTAAGCTCCCTGATCTCGCTTTTTCGCTCCGTTACCTGCATGGAATTGCGGACATGGTGCATCGCCCGCAGGTTTTGTCAGTGCTTTTCTTGAGTCGTTCATGACTCCGGAGGCGTCTTTTCCCGAACCAGGAAATCGAAAAACGAACGCTTCCCTCCATGTTTGTGCTTGGCCTGTGAAACCCTTTCTGGATTTTTTTACCATGCTTCGAAAAGTAATTCTACTCAATCTGGTTCTTCTCCTGTCGCTTTCTTTGCACTGCACAGAAGAGAAAGAAACCACCATCACTCTGTACGGCGGCGCTCCTTCCGGACTCATTATTCGTAGCGAACCGTCCACTTCGGGCGAAAAGCTGGGGCTAATCAAGTATGGAGACCCGGTAACTGTCCTGGAACAAAAGGAAGAGATCCTCACAATCCAGGACAAAAAGGGAAAGTGGACGCGCATTGGCTACGGAAATGTTCAGGGCTGGGTATTTGGCGGTTTCCTGCTGGCCAATCCGCCGGCCCAGGAAGCGAAGAAAGACGAAAAAGATCAGGGCAATCATCCCACAGTTACCTCGTTGCAGGCCGGCGACGTAGGATGTTACGTAGACTTGAAATACCCGGACGGCAAAACCGAAACCTGGTATGCGAACTTCGATGTCTGCGATGAGCCTGTGCTGAATAAGAAAGTTAAATTCACCAGAGGCAAAGGCAATGTTCTGGCCGATTCCTGCGAAGGCGATCCGGAATGCCAGGACACCAAAGAAGTCGACATGATTGAGACTATCACTGCCGTTAAATGATTTCCCGAGCAGAGAAAGCCTCTTCCGCTCAAGAATTGAATGATTGAAACTACGGACTCGGCAGGGCGCCGGAAAAGCGGCCGAGTCCACTGATTCCAATCGCCCCGATGTATCCCGGCTCGGATCCGCGGATCAAAAAGTATCAAAGTTTATCAAAGAGAGACTGAACCGTTCTGAGCACCTTGATCCGGGCAAACCTCTTATCGTTTGCCTCAATCAGGTGCCAGGGCGCATAGTCGGTATCGGTAAACCCCAGCATGTCGGAAACCGCTTGCTCATACTGGGGCCACTTGTCTCGATTTCGCACGTCTTCCTGGGTGAACTTCCATTGTTTCAGAGGACTGAGGGCCCGGGCTTCGAATCGATTCGCCTGCTCCTTCTGATCAATCTGTAGCCAGAATTTAGCAATGTGAGTCCCCGCCCGATGCAGGCTTAATTCCATTGAGTTGATTTCGTCATAAGCCCGGCTCCACTCCTCTTCGGTAGCAAAGCCCTCCACGCGCTCAACCAGTACCCTTCCGTACCAGCTTCGGTCAAAGATGGCCAGCCGGCCGGGAGGGGGCATCTGGCGCCAGAACCTCCATAAATAGTGCCGTTTCTTTTCGAAAGGCTCCGGGGCGGCCACAGGAATGACTCGATACAAGACCGGAGGCATGGGCGAAGTGAGCCTTCGAATGGCGCCGCCTTTACCGGCCGCATCCTTACCCTCAAAGACCAGCACTACAGAAGCCTTTTTGCGGTACATTTTTAATGCGGACTTCATCAAGGACTTCTGGAGTTGTTTCAGTTCCTTTTTGTATCGCTCGGCTGTCATGGTACGCGAAAGGTCCAGGTTCTTTAACTCATGCTGTGCTCCGTGCACTCGGTTTGGGTGGGAAGTCATACTATCCATTCTAGCTCCTATTAAACCAGGACAACATCAGCGCAGCGTTGCGGGATCTCACCGACTATTGACCGACCATTGGGCGCCATTCAGCCCTGAGACCTCTCCAGTTCGCGCATTAGTTTCATGGCCTGATCGTAATCGGCTACAGCCTGGCGGGAATCCACGTTCAAATGCTCTTCGAGCCTTGCGATAATGTAATCCAGGACATGGGAGCGGATCTCCTTTCCGCCGCCTTCCGTCGGGGTAAACCAGGGCGCCTCCGGGGACCCCGTATGCTGGGTAAGTCCATCCAGGTGAGATTCATATTTGGAGTGCTCTTCGATTAAGAACTTTGCCCGCTTTCTCAGAAGAGTCGAACGACTTTTTAGTTTTCGATCCGCCTTCAACTCTTTCTTTAGATCGTCCAGGTGCCGCCGAAATCGCACCTTTAGAACAATGTAGCCATTGGCGCTGAGGCTCTTTTCAAAATTCCGAATATCGTCAATCCATAGCTCTTGCTCTTTTTTCTTCAGCTTACCTTTGAGCGTGCGCCGGACCCACTCGTGGTAGTAGGAACCATCGAATATAGCAAGGTCTCCGTATCGGGGCAGATGCATCCAATAGTGATGAAGAAAAGGGTCCTTCCTTTCCGGCGCGGTTTCATAACCCGGAAAATGATGCACTTCAAAATGTCTGGGATCCAAAAAGGATGTTAGCTCATCCCGGGTATGAACCAGACCGCAGAGACCGGTACCTTCCAGGATTAGCATCACTCCCTTCTGTTGATCCTGGGCAGCCCGGAAAAGCAGGGCCACCCGGTCGGTCTTTTCCAGTTCCGGGTTCTTCACAGTCATCTCTACTAGATCAGGACTCACTTACCGGCAAGCAATATTGCGATGGAAAAGTGCTTGAATCCCCCGGGGCCCATTCGAAAGCTTTCCTATCGGAATTATAGGATTTCAGCCTGGCCTGTGCAGTGGGACGCCCTACATGATAAAAAGAAAAGAAAGCAGCAATTCGGATAAACAAATAGGAACCCTGGATGGTTCTCCGGTGGTGGAAAAGCATTACCGGAGCATGCTCAAGGCCGTCTCCTGGCGAGTCACAGGCACTCTGGATACCATGGCCGTTTCCTACATTATAACGGGTAGCTTTGCCATGGCAGCGTCCATCGGCGTCTTTGAAGTGTTCACAAAGATGGTGTTGTACTATCTGCATGAAAGAGTGTGGTCCAAATTGAAAGTGGGACTGGAAGTAAAGCAACCGCCGGACTACAGCATCTAGTATCCGGCCATCCCGGCCTCGGATATCCTGTTTGGTCCCGTTTTCCCCGGTACGGTTTTGACCAGAAATCGGATTCGCAGGGCCCCAACGAATTCCTTTGCGTTGACGGCGGACCTGCCTGCCGTTGAATCAGAACCCATGGAACCACAGTCCACCCGCCCCCGTGCGGCGCTTGTTACCGGCGGGGCCGTCCGATTGGGCCGTGCCCTCTCCCTGGGCCTGGCCCGAAAAGGCTACGATGTTCTCCTGCACTATAACTCTAGCGAAGCGGCGGCCAGAGAAACGGCCCGCGAGGTGGAAAGCCTGGGCGTTTCTTGCCGATTGATGCAGATGGATTTGAATGGCGCCCTGGATGCGCCGTCGCTATTGGATCAAAGCCTGGAGCACTATAAACACCTGGAGCTTCTTGTGAACAGCGCTTCGGTGTATGATGGGGCTACCATTGCGGATACCACAGAGGAGATATTTGACCGGAGCATACAGGTAAACCTTAAAGCGCCCTTCTTCTTGACCAGGGAATTCGCTCTAAAGGTAAAAGCCGGATCTGTTATCAATATATTGGACAATAAAATATCCTTCAATCAGTACCAGTACGCCGCCTATTTGTTGTCCAAAAAGATGCTGGCTGAATTCACTCAACTTGCCGCGCTGGAATTTGCTCCGGACCTGCGCGTAAACGCGATCTCTCCGGGCGTTATCCTCCCGGCCTCAATAAGGAGCGAGCAGTATCTAGCCTGGCGTCTGGAAGCGATCCCTTTGAAGCGCAAAGGAGAGACGGAGCACATTGTGAAGGCATTGCATTACTTGCTGGACAACGATTTTGTGTCCGGCCAGATACTGACGGTGGATGGCGCCGAAGGCCGAACCGCAGTGGGCCGGAATGCGGAGTCCTACGAGGGAGATTGAGATAAATGATTACAGCGATAGTTGCGGTGGGTTCGAATATTGATCCGGAAGAAAACGTTGAGAAAACCATCGAACTGTTGAAGAGGGACTTTCCTTTCGTTTACGCCTCGGATTTCATTCGCACAGAACCGGATGGTTACAAAGATCAACCGGATTTTCTAAACGGAGCCATTTGCTTGAGGACTAACTTTGACCGAAGCCAGCTAGAGCTTTATTTAAAGGACACAGAGATTAAACTGGGCAGGGTAAAAGGCCCAATTAAGGCCGGCCCTCGTACGATTGATCTGGATCTGGTAATCTGGAACGGCCAGGTGGTACATGACGATTACCGCCAGAAGGACTATACCCGTAAACCAGTGGACCAATTACTGAAAGAGTTAAACATGCGCCTGGCGGATTCCTGATTAAGAGTTTCCTGCCCGCGCATATCCCCATTAATGCATTTCAGGGCCGTTCCCTTTACCGCGGGCCCTATAGAAAGTCATTCCCTGGTTCCCCTGAAGCCATTCGGGTTAATTACGCAGAGGTTCTTTGCGCTCGCGTTGCTTGCGTTCGCGTTGATAGCTTACATTTCAATAGGGACGACTCGCCAATGAAGCACGGGGGCTGGAGGATCAAAATCGCCATTCCATTTGCATTCAGTCTTGCTCCGAACGCTTGACCTTTGTGCTCCTCCGGACTATTGGCGCAACGAGGCCAGAGGTAATTGGAAAGAGAAATCCGTTCCTCCTTCCGGCCGCCGCGAAACTTCCAGCATGGAATCGTGCGCCCGCAGGAAGTCCCGGATCAAATACAGGCCTACTCCGGAGCCTGTGAAGCCGGCGATCGGGGTAGCCGCAAATGTATCGCCGCGATAGATGGCCTCCATTTGTTCCACTGAGAGACCCGGGCCCCGGTCCCGAACCGAGATTCTCGCCTGGCCAGCTTCGGTCCGTGTTCCGTAGAACTCCACCATTTCGCCTCCCGGACTGAACTTGATGGCATTGGAGAGCAGATTCCTGAGCACGGACTGTAACATGGAATAATCCGCATGAACTTGCAGATTGCTATCCACCGCGGCGCTCAGTGTAACGCTCGCCTGACGTGCCATTTCCCGAAATCCCTTTTCTGTCTCCAGATAAATAGAAAGCAAATCGATGGTTCGAGGCTTGTACGGCAAACCGCCCTCGGCCCGGGAGGCCCAGTTGAGCAGGTCATCCAGTAGTTCGTGGGAGTGAGCCAGGGATGCGGATTGTCGGATGATTAGATCTCTCTTTTCATCGTCAGCGATACCGGACCAGTCCTGGCCCAGGTGTTTCAATGCCGTTGAAGAAGCGGAAATGGGGCCCCGGAGATCATGAGCCAGAATGGAAAAAATCCGTTGCCTGGAAGCCATGGTCTCCGTGAGTTTTTGATTGCTTTTTCTTAGTCGGAATGTCTGCAATGCGATGAATCGCGTCTGTTCAAGTGCGCGGTAGCGAAAACGCCAAAAAATAACTCCCAGAGTCCAGCCCACTGCAGTTACTGTCAGCGCATTCACCGAATTCGATAAGGCCACCTCCGGTTCGGCGCCTACCCAATGCAAACCGACGACAAAGAGAATCAGTCCAGCAAGATACAAAGGAAGAGTGAAGCGATAGGGTAAGAACAGACCCACAGACAGGCCCATGCAGGCTACCAGGTAGGGAGTAATTGCCTGGGTGATCTTCTGATCGATGAGAGTAATCAGAACGGCAAACAGAAAATAGAAAACAGCCAGAGCTCGCGCCCCAAACTCAACGTTTACCAATCGTCGTTTGCGAATCCAGACATACAGTCCAGCCGTTACTACAGAGGCTACCAGATGCGAAATAATGATCTGCGAGTGCCAGCGTTCATAGTCTTCCGGAAGACCGTGGAGCAAATAAAAAATCATAACGTGAATAATGTGAACCAGCGCCAAAATCGGTAGATAGAACCGCAGCCTGAGGGCGTTCGTCCGTTCTAACCGCCTGAGTGTGTATCCCTTATCCCGGTCCATCGAAAGAACGGTCCGACAGTACCCCCGCCGGTCAACGCATTATTCGAGCTATCAGCAAAGTCCTGTGGAATAAAGCTAGCAAACTCGGAGACCAGAGAGAATGCAGGCAGCCGGGTGCGAAGATAAGCTTGATGTTGACCCTTTTCCTTTGGCGTCAAGGCAGCCGAGGTTCTGGTCGCCATTCTGACCAGAATCGCATTAGTGGAGGCGCTTCCTCACTTATTCAAGGCGGAGATCGTATGCACCACCACGGGCGTGGCTCTTCCCTTTAGTCTCACTCTGGCCAGCCTCCGAAATCTACCTTGCATATGGGTACACTCCTGAACCACCTGATCGCTTATAGCCACCGGAACATTCAGTCGCTTGGTAAGTCCTTCCAGTCGGGAAGCAACGTTCACAGTGTCGCCAAGCACGGTTGTAGTGAGCCGGTTTTCCGTCCCCATTGTTCCGAGCACCAGGTTTCCCGTATGTACTCCCATACCCATTCGCAAAGGAAGCTTACCGGTACCACTACGGGAAAGGTTCAGCCGCTCCAGAGCCTCCGACATATCCAGGCAGGCCTGCACTGCCTGCTCTGGAGAATGAAACAACGCCATGATGGCATCCCCGATGAACTTATCTATGAACCCTTCATTGTTACGAATGGCCGGCTCCATGTAGGCAACAAATTCATTGAGATCGTGTAGGATCTCTCTGGGTTGCATATTTTCCGTGATAGTAGTAAAAGAACGCAGATCCGCAAAAAGCACGGTGAGCTGCAATTGACGGGCCACGCCAATCTGAATGTCGCTTATATCGGCAATGTCCAGGTTACGAAGAAAGGCCTGGGGAACAAAGAGCTTGCTGGAATCCAGTAGCTTCTCAACTTTTTGTTTGTTTTCGATTACCTCGGTGATTTCCGATCGCATGGCGATATGTTCGATAATGTTTCCTTCGCCGTCCAGAATCGGGATGGCGGTGGTATTCACCCAGTAATATCCGCCACTTTTCTTCCTGTTCTTAATGATGCCTCGCCAGGGCTTTTTTTCCTTTTTGATCGTGTGCCAGAAATCTTTGAAAGCTTCCCGGGGCATATCGGGATGCCTTACAATGTTATGAGGTTTGCCGATCAACTCATCGCGGCGGTATTCGGCCACACGACAGAATTCATCGTTCGCATAGGTGATCTTTCCGTATGGATCGGTCTTCGAGACGATGGTGCCAACATCGATAGCTTTACGATACTGCTCCAGCAACGCCTGGGCCCGCGGTTCGGTCATGGGTGCATCATTCTCGTTCATATAGCCAGAAATCCTTTGCCAGCTTTGCAGCAAAGAAAATCATGCATTGAATCACGCCCAACCATGCCGCCGGTTGAAATCCCTCGCTGCCCTACTGCGACTATCTAATTGCATTACTCTGACGATTAGATTTCATGACCGTCACGCTTTCTATTTTCGCAGGCTCTTCAGATAATCGCAGAACTCCTTATCATCCGGGTTCTCCGAAAAGTGCTCGATCAGCGTTTCCAGGTTTTTTTGTACGTAGTCCTGCTCCTCTGCCGTGAGCTCGGCCCGGTCCAGAAGCTTGATCACCACGTCCTGCCAGCTTATTTCCCCCATAGTGTCCCCCCGGCGTACTGTTACTGGATTACTATATCATGAAAAGAATCTTTTTCATTCAACCTGGTATTCGCTCCAGGACCAACAGTGATATTTAGCCAGATTTTGGGCCGAGAGGCGGGTTGTAGCTTGACGTATCGGCGCATTTGTCCCAGGATTTTTAGGCTCCATGCCTATGCTCCAGTGGAACGAGTACTCATCCCTGATTCCCGAAATGGAATCCAGCGCCAAAATGGGCGCCTACGAAGTGGAACTGGTTCAGGGCACCTGGAAGGGCTCGGCAGGCTTTATTCAATTGTTTCACCTGCCGGAGAGGCCGGAATACTCATTACAGGAATTCAAAGCCCTTGTGCATCCAGAGGACTTCCCTCGGGTGATGGCCTACTTCGAGCGCTGTCTGGAGTCGGAATCGCAATTCGATACCACCTATCGTTGCATAATCAATGGCCGGGAACGATTTATTGAAACCCGAACAAGAATCGAAAGGGATCAGAATGGAAAGGCCATCCGATTGTTGGGTTTCAAACGTGATATTACAGAAGAGAGCCAGCTTCATGATGTCTTTCGCGCTGCTCCCAGCGGTATGATCCTGGTCAATCATCGAAGGGAAATCGTCCTGTTAAACAAAGAAATAGAACGAATCTTTCAGTATTCGGCCCAGGAACTGGCCGGACAGAAAATTGAGGTACTTCTTCCCGAGCGCTACCGGAGTGAGCATCCAAACCTTGCCCGGGACTACATGGATGATCCCGTGCCCAGAGGCATGGGCGTAGGGCGGGATCTGGCAGGACGAAGAAAAGACGGCTCTGAATTACCGGTGGAGGTTGGCCTGCATCCCATCCACCGGGGCAAAGAGCTCTTCATAATCTGCTCGGTGGTAGACATCAGCGAAAGATCCAGAAAAGCCGAGCTTGAGGCAAAAAAGAAACAGGAGCTCAAGGATTTTGCCTATCGTATTGGCCACGATATACGAAGTCCGCTGGCCAACTTGAGAAGCCTGCTGTCGCTCAGCGAGGGTCCCGGCGCGGGGATTTCCTTACAGGAATCAAGAGAAATGATGTCCAACATAACGGCAGATCTTTTGCAATTCACGGAAGACCTGATTGGAGTCACAGGGGAATCCCCGGAAAGCGCCGATCAGGAAACCCTGAATGTTGATAAACTAAAGCGAAGAATCGAAAATCGTTTTCAGTATCCGCTCATTGAATGTCGGGGTTCCATCCTCTGGTCCCAGGAGTACGAGCAATTGCCGGTTCTGCCGCCCGGAGTAATGGAAGAGATCCTGGGTAATCTAATCTCCAACGCCCTCAAATACAGCCATCCAGATCGGACGCCCGAGATTCGAATTGTTTTCAGAGATGAAGACCAGCGATTCCTGGTGGAAGTAAGCGACAACGGACGGGGAATCCCATCCAGTTTTCAAAAAAGCGTATTCCAGCTTTTCGAAAGGCTGCCCGATCAGAAGGAGCCCGGAGTGGGACTTGGGTTATATCTCGTCAAAAAGAACCTGCACCGACTGAACGGTCACATTACCTTTGAAAGCAACGATAAAGGTACCACTTTCCACATTGACCTGCCGCTTACCCGGAATACATCCCATTAGTCCCCGGAACGATTCCTACCTCTCCGACAAGGACCTACTCCTGCACTAATACCGGTCCCATTCCATGCGATAACGAGCGCTGAATTCCCCTGTTTCAGAAATACCTTCTGCAAACAATCCTGGAACTAGCGAGCTCCTCTCCCTTTCTGACTGGCAAAATACACGTGCTTTCGCGCACGCATAACATCTCCCAGGGGACGATGATCCTTCAGAGCTTGCCAGGGATCAAAGATGTCCTTTTCGATAGCTTCTCCAAGATCGGCTAACTCCTGTTCGCCGTGTGCCGGGATGGATAGCCGGGCCACGGTCACATACGGCGAATGCTTTTCTTTCCAATCCACCGATGCGTCTTCGATGGGCGTATGTTTTTCATCGGTAAAGAATTGGAGCTGAAAGTCCATTTGAAGGGGAGCGTTTTGAAGTCGGCTTTTCATGTCTTCGGCCAGATCGGCGATGGCGCCGCTGCCTTTCCTCAGCCTGGTGTCCGGTAGAAGGCGAACCCGGGCGGCATAAGGCCCGCAGGCAATGGGCGCGGCGGAGTAGAATTTTTCTGTAGCAAATCCGCTAAACCTGCGATTCACGGAAGCTGCCAGTTTTTTCATTCGCAGTATACCGCCCAGAAATCCGTAGGTACCGACCATGAAGCGAAATAAAGGGGCATTGCCCTGGGCGGCCGCCTGCACCATCTGCACGAATTGCTCGCTCTTTGGCGAGGAGAAGGCAGGCAGATTGATCAATAGAAAGTCCTGGCAATCGGTATTCTCGGTCAGCGCGCCCGGGCCATCAATGCCGCGAACTTTAATGGCAAATCCGCGAATGTCTCCGGTGCTATCCGGCTGAATGTTCAGGCTGCCGTTGGACAGTCTGATGTAGGCTTCATGATGACCGGGAAAGGCAAATAGTCCGTGGCGGGCATGCTCCGGAATATCGCCCAGCACTTCCAGATCCGCTTTGAGTCCCAGGATCTGTTTTCTATGCAAGGCTCGTCCCGCTCCGAACTGCTTCGATTTCATTTTCTGTAGAATGCCAAACTGGCGGGCGAATTTCTGAAACTTTTCTTCTTCGCCTTCCTGGATGTCTTCTTTCCAATCTGTGGATGGTTGTTTCATTTTTGTATGCTTCTATCTATTTGTTTTCTTTTTCTATTACCGTAACCTGGCGCCGGCACCATAAGATTTTGAGCTCTCAAATCCTCAAGATCCTCGGAGCCCGGGCCGGTGATTCGGTATGTTAAGCCAGACGGCCATAGCCAATGCTTCGGAAGGTGAGAACCAGAGCGCCAGACCACATTGCAAAGCATATCCCATGGTACAATCCTGTAAAGACAAACATGGAAGCCGGGAGGCAACTGTTTCGCGGTCACAATCCCTTCAAGATGCGGGCCCATCGCCGGCAATAGCCAGAGGAATCAGGAATCCGGCCCACAGGGCGTTACCGTGGATACCTGCCCCGGAAGGATGGGGATCGTGCAACATCTGGAAGCCTTCGGCGGACGTGGCGGCAAGGATTACATGCCGGTGGTCGCCCCGGGGACTCTTTCCGGCCAGAAGCAGGCCCAGGCCAGGGGCCGTGCTATAGGGCAACTCCCCGTCCACTAGATCCACTCTAAGAAATGCCAGCCCCCGTTTCGCCAACCATTCATTCATGGTCTGACGATAATCCGCAAACTCAATGAAGTTGGGAACGTCTTCCAGGCTTAGCTCCAGTAAAGAAGATACACAGGCCTGCAAGGCATTGCCCCTTCCCTCCTCAAACTCGGTCTGAAACACTGGTCGCATATTGATACTCTGGCCATGCCGGTTGGCGCGATTCAATCCTGCCCGGTAAGGCAGTAAAAAAGCAAGCAATCCTTCCGGCTTGTGGCTTACTTCGGGCTTACATTGAAGCGGCAATTAATCCCGGAGCCAACCTTCAGGGTTCGGCGGCAGATGCCGTCCCGGTGCGGCCATGATTCAACCCCGGCGGGCCCTTTTGATTTCTATCCAGATAGGACTTCCCGAAATCCCGGAGAGTTTCAATCACCGAAATCGTCCGCTCTCCCTCGACGGTGAGGGAGTACTCCACATGGGGAGGCACCGCCTGCTTAACGTCGCGATGGACCAATCCATGATATTCCAGTTCTCGCAGCTGCTCGGTAAGCATCTTATGCGTGATCCGGTCTAACTCCCGACGCAATTCATTGTAGCGCCAGGGACGGTCCTTCAGACGCCAGAGAATAGGCATTTTCCATTTACCGCCAATGAGATCCAGGGCCAATTCTACAGGGTTATTATAGCTCTTATTGTCCCATTTGAATCGAGGCATGGGCACTTCTCCCACCAGGGCACGTACTTTTTCGTTCGTATATACCGAAATAGTGCATACTGTCCATTTTTTTCTCAGACCCTAAATTAGACCAAATCAGCTCAGGAGAATCGAGAATGAACATAGCAATCATCGGAAAAGGAAACGTGGGCACCGCACTTGCCGCCGGACTGATAGCAGCCGGTCATCGAGTAATCTTCGGAGTCAGAAATCCGGACAAGCCGAACGGCACGCCGCTGCAAGGAGCGGAGTACATGGGCCTTCTGGATGCAATGAAAGAAGCGCGTATCATCATTCTGGCCACTCCGCCGACAGCGGCCCCGGCGGTGGCCGGTTTGTTTCAGGGTCTAGCGGAAAGTTCGGAAAAGACACTGATCGACACAACAAACAGTCTATTTCAGAAACCGGAAATGTACGCGAGCGCCTACCAGGCTCTGGAGCAGATTACCGGTCGGTCCGTAGTTAAATGCTTCAATTCCACCGGCGCGGAGAACATGGCCAATCCCCGGTACGAAAGCGGCGCCATTCCCATGTTTTTCTGCGGCGGGAGCGAAACGGACAAAGCGCTAACGAGACAGTTGTGCGAAGACCTGGGATTTTCCGAAAGTTATGACCTGGGTGGTCCGGAGGCCGCACCCATGTTAGAACAGTTTGCCGGACTCTGGATTCGCCTGTCCCGCCAGGGCATGGGCCGGCAATTCGCATTTCAGTTAGTTCGGCGGTAGGAAATGGCGGGGACTGCGCCTTCCTTTGCTGGACGGTGGAAGGGGGACATTGGAGAGTGATCCACATGAAATGGTCTTTGTTCGTTGGACGCCCGTTTGGCATTCGAGTGTATGTTCACTGGACCTTTCTAATTCTGATTGGCTGGATCCTCTTCGCGCGCCTGGGAAATCCGCTTGCGGATGTAATGAGCCTGCTTCTGTTTCTGTTCCTTTTGTTTTTCTCGGTTTTCCTGCATGAGATGGGTCATGCATTGATGGCCCGTCGCTTCAAAGTTAAGACGAAGGATATTATTCTGTTGCCTATAGGAGGGATGGCCCGATTCAAGAAAATCCCGGAAGAGCCGGCAGCCGAGTTTTTCATCGCACTGGCCGGTCCGGCAGTAAACGCAATCCTGGCTCTTCTATTGTTCGGGTTGCTTGCCGGTCTGGGACATCCTCCGCAATTTCCGGAGAAGTTGAGTCTGGTCTCCGGCGAATTTGCCCTGCTACAAAATCTTTTCTGGGCCAACGCTTTACTGGCCGCATTTAACCTGGTCCCTGCCTTCCCCATGGATGGAGGAAGGGTTCTTCGCGGCCTTCTGGGCTTTCGTATGAACCATGAAAAGGCCACAACCATAACGGCGGAGGTTGGTCAGGCTCTAGGTATTGTTTTCGTTATACTGGGATTCATGTACAGTCTGGGCCTGCTTTTCATTGGAATCTTCGTCTTCCTGGGAGCTTCTGCAGAGTCTTCCCGGGAAAGCATGCAAAGTTCGCTTCGCTCTTACAAAGTTTCGAACATCCTGATCAAGCATTATACGTCGCTGCGACCGGATCAGGGGATCATGGACGCGGTGGAGCTTCTACTGGCCGGCCAGGAGAGAGAGTTTCTGGTGATGGATCAGGGCAAGGTTGTAGGCGTGCTCACAAAGAAGGAAATCTTCAACGGTCTGGCCGCCCATGGCAATCAGGCATCGGTGCGAAAGATCATGATTTCGCACTTCCCTCACCTGCGGCTGGACAGTCATCTGGACGAAGCGTTGCAACTCCTGCAGGAAAAGGATTGCCCCATTGGTCCGGTCTATCGTGGAGAAAAGATTGTGGGCATCCTGGACAAAGAAAACATTGAGGAACTGCTGACTCTAAATAAAGCCATGCAGCAATATCTGGATTCCCCGATACGGGATATTCAGGGAGGAAAGTCATGAGCGATAAAGAAAAAAGCGGAAGCACAAAGGGCACTCTGGCCATCTGGTTTGTGGCGGCCCTGTTTCTTGCCCTTTCGCCCATTGGTCAGGAGCCTCATCTATGGCAAAAACTGAAGCTACTCTGGCATGGCTGGTTGCAGAAACCTGTGGACTGGTTTGACCTTCTCATGCATGGAGTCCCCATAACGGCCTGGGCCGCATACGTTATTTATCTGGCCTTGAAGCGCCGAGCAGCAGATTGAAACGCTACCGGCAGCTGCCTTACGACAGGTTAGCAGAAGTCTGCTTCGGTTGAAAGAGATTAGCGCCAATTTCCCGCTATTTGCCCGCCACCGGTATAGAACCGGCAAAGCTGTTTCCGATAATAATACCCAGCCATCCCGGCACAGTCTTTCAGGAATTCTAAATGAATCGAATCAGCGCCATACTTATCCTTTTTGTGGCAGGCTTCTGTCAGCAGAACACCAGCCAGGTCGAACAACCGGTAACAGAAGTCAATTCTCAGTGGCAGGACCGGGCATTGTTTCTGGCCGGATTGCCTACCTCGAAAGAGTACAGCGAACGGCCGGAAATTGCTCAAATTCTGAATCGGCCGCACTACAGAGAACATCAGCGGCAAATGAATGCCTTCTGGTCCAGCGTGGAACGACAGCGGGTTGCCCCTATGACCGCCTGGTGGAGGTCGCGACTTTCGCCGCGAATGGACAATGTGAAGACAAAAACCGCTCTGTATCCGCTTTCCGGCGGCGATCTGCTCAACTTCAAACTGGTCTATCCCCATGCCAACCGCTATGTGATGATCGCCATGGAGAAGCCCGGGGTCATGCCGGCGCCCAATAGTATGAGCGACCCACAGCTACAGGAGGGTCTTTACTCGGTGCGAAAGATGCTGGGGAACATTGCGCTCACAGGCTACTTTTTTTCCCGGTGGATGAATCAATACATGAATCCGGAGAAGTACGGTTTTTATGGAACGCTTCCAACGGTTTCCGTTTTTCTGGTCCGTCTGGGCCACAGGATTCAGGACGTGGAAATGACCTGCGTAGATGCGCAAGGAAACCTGGTCTATAAAAGGGTAAATCCCTGTTATTTGCCAGGCTACCGAATTCGATTCCAGGATGCCATTTCCGGAAGAGACAAGGAGCTCTACTACCATTCAACCAGGATCGACAACGATCTGTTTTCTCATGAATCCGCGCGGGGTAAGTATATTCGCAGTCTGGGCGATGTGGCCTTGATGATGAAGGCGGCTGTATATTTGTTCCATCGGCCCGCATATACCGAAGGAGCCCGCTACTTGCTGGAGCACTCCGAGGTCATTGTCCAGGACGATTCGGGCATTCCTTACCGGTTGTTCGACAAATCGCGCTGGGACATTTCGCTCTTCGGAACCTATCGTTATCCATTGCCTGGAATGGGAGTGTATCCGCAACAGGATCTGATTCGTGCCTATGCCGGCGGATCCGAGCATCTGCCTTTCGCTTATGGCTACGGTCCGAAGACGGCGGCAAGAGCATCCGGTCTCATGGTAGCATTTGCGAAATAGGGCCGACGGCGACTGTATACATCAGCGATCGTCAGTTCGCCGGCGTCCCGGCCCGGATTACTATTCGGCCTTGTCCTCACCGTTCTCCAGAGCCAAACGCTGCGGCATTTTCGCACGACCTTCTAGAGCGATCAACCGGGACTCAAGCTCCCTGATGCGATTCTCCAGTTTCTGAATTTTCTCCGCCGAGGCATTCAGTTCTTTGAGATTCTTGATATGAACTTTGCCATCGCGGACTACGAGATCATCCCCTACGGCAAAGGGCCCCTTTATATAGACCATACCGTCGTTGGCTGTAACAATCAGACTGGCCTGGGCGCCGATTTTCACATCCCCGGAAGGAGTGACTTCCAGCACCGTGCCATCCGTCATCCGTTCCGACGACAAATTGCGAGTGTTCTGAGTCATGTCATGGCAGGCAGATAGAAGTAGCAACGATACAGCCATCAGCGTTACGGAAAGTGATTTCATGTAGTCTCCTGAAGATTCAGATTCGCTCAAGAAAGCCGTTTCAAACGAAAAAGTAAAGCGAAATCATAGGGAACGGACTGACGGTGCTCCGACACTCGGCGATCAACCGGTAAAGCCTGCCCGTATCAACGACCCGGACTTTTTCGGGCCAGTGCATAAAAAGTTCAGATTATTCCGAAGCCAGGAATCCTAATTATCGCCTGCCGAATTCGCGTCCTGTTGTCCTATAGACACGGAGCCAAAAGGCGCTCGTATTCGTAGCGGCCTGTTGGGTATCTTGAGATTCGCGGTTCGGTAATTGCCCGGAACGATGTTGATGTCACCGCCGCTTTTTACCTTTTCCAGGGCCTTATTCAGATTGCGAAAAGGAGCTTCGATCCCGCCGTTGGACGGCCCGGTCCGGGGGCCCATCCAGTCCACATAGACAGTAGGCCGACCGGTAACGTCGTTTAGGGCCTTTAGGAATCCGGGATTAAGCACAGAAGTGGCAATGTTTGGACATCCGCCGCCGCGATGAGTTCCCATGACGTACAGAGCGTTGCTTGCTTCTTCATAGAGCGGTGAGCCGGAACTACCCATATGCGTATCCAGAAAATGGATCAGATAACCCGGACTGTTATAAGCTTTTCCCAGGCTACTTTGCATGGTTCGGTTTCGCTTCTTACATCCTTCGAAGACGCGTAGCTCCACTCCAAAGCCGGTGTTGCGTATCACAGATTCTGCCTGCCTGTCCAGCTTACGGTTGCTAATTCGAAAAAAACTCCCTTCGCCAAATGGCCCTGGCATTCCGAACGTCGGATGCGGCGTGATTTGAAACAATGCCCAATCCTGCGTAGCGCCGAGATCCACACGACTCTTGATAGAAGAAAGATCAACCCTGTAACGATGCCTGTCCTCGGGTACCTGGACTTCTCCGCTACAGTTGGATTCAGGCACTTGAAACTGGATTTCGTCAAACTTATAGTACCCGGAGTTACAGTGGCCGGCGGTCACCAGCCATCCGTTCGGAGCAATCCAGGCTGTACAAATCGCTTCTTTTCGGTCGTTGTAGTAGACGCGACCTACAGGATATCCTTCGTCTGGATTTCGATCGTCTGCTTCGCAGATAGTATTCATGCGCGCTTTCTCTTCGGGTCTCTCGGCGGAAGAGCTAGCGGCCAGCAACAAAGACAATAAGAGAAGCGAGAATCGAGATATTTTCAAGAACCAGCGAGCGTACATCGAGCAAATGGAGTGGCAATATCCCTGGCATGTCAACTGAAAGCGGATCCGGAATCGAATACTATTTCGACGAAAGTCCGGTTTTACCACGGATTTCCGATAAAAACCCTTGACCGTCTATCAACATGGATCACTGTATTGGAGCTTCTAATCCGGCTCCGATTCAGAAGACCGCAGGTCTGCAATGGTCTGGCCGTTTTTTCTAACTGGCATCTGAATCTTTCGGGCAAGCCCCGCCGAACCGGACCTTCCGCGCAAGCTTTTGCGGAGAGAATACATAGATTTCTGTCTTTGCTTTCGCAGAGATGAGTTCATGCGGCCATTTACCGCAAAATAGCAATGGGGAGTTTTTATGATTCGGACCGGCAGCTCACTGCATCGATTCTATCTTTATGTGGTCCACCACCCGCTGGTTTCCGCCACGCTTGTTTTTTCGGCGCTACTCCTTATTGGTCTGCTTCTGCAAAACCTTAGCGGCGACTTTCAGTGGCCCAGCTATGCAGTCATGTGTCTGTTCTATTCGGCCATGTTCTATGTGGGTTCGCGCAGTGGAAAGAAGCGAGAAACACTCTCCGACGAAAAAGAAGTAGAAGAAATGATTCTGGCGGGCCGGTCTTTGCCGCTGGGCCTTGCTTTGTTCACTATGACCGCCACATGGGTAGGCGGAGGCTTCATCAACGGAACCGCAGAGTCGGTTGCAGTGCACGGCCTGGCCTGGGCTCAGGCTCCCTGGGGATACGCACTCAGTTTGATGTTTGGCGGCATCTTTCTGGCAAAAAAGATGCGCTCGTATAACTTCTCCACCCTTCTGGATCCCATCTCCGATCGCTTTGGAGATAAGATGACGGCCCTGCTCTACATTCCCGCATTGCTCGGAGAGGTATTCTGGACCGGCGCAGTGCTCACAGCTCTGGGAACTACCTTTGGAAGCATTCTCGGAATCGACTTTAACCTGGCAATTATACTCTCTGCCTTAATTGCTATTACCTATACGGCCATAGGCGGCATGCGCGCTGTGGCGAACACCGATGTGCTGCAACTGGGAATACTCATTGTAGGTTTGTGGCTCACCATACCCTTTCTTCTACCGGAAGGGATGGGGCTTGCGGCGCTATACGGCAGCTACAAAGGCGAAATGGGTCCCATGGCAAATCTTTTCCCACCCCTGGATGGCTGGAAAGATCCCAACTGGGGCGATTCCTATTTTCTCTGGTGGGATTCGGCATTGCTGCTCATCTTTGGCGGCATCCCGTGGCATGTCTATTTTCAGCGGGTGCTATCGAGCCAGAATGGCAATGTGGCTCGCTGGCTTTCTATTGGCGCAGGTGTGCTTTGTATAGTGGCTGCGATGCCTGCCATGATCATCGGAATGATAGAAGCGACCACGGATTGGAATGCCATGGGATTGGAAGGACCGGAGGTGTCAGCGGTAGTACTACCCTACGTTTTACAGAACCTGGCCCCGGCGGTGATCGCCATCATCGGATTGGGCGCCCTGGCTTCCGCTGTGATGAGCAGCGCCGACTCGTCAATACTGTCGGCATCATCCCTGGGCGCCTGGAACGTCTATCGCCCTTTCTTTGCGAAAAAGAGCCAGGCCGGCATACCAAAGGTAATCAAGAGACTCATCTGGATTGTAGGAATAGCCGCCACGTTGATTGCGCTGCAAGTTCAAAGCGTCTACGAACTCTGGTTTCTATGTAGCGATTTCGTCTATTGTATTCTCTTCCCGCAGCTAATACTGGCCCTGTTCGATAAGAAAACCAATACCGTGGGCAGTCTTGCGGGATTCCTGGTTGCGCTTTTTCTTCGTCTGGGTGGCGGCGAGACGGTACTGGGAATACCTACGTTTCTGCCCTACCCCATGATCGATGCGGACGGAGTGGTTAACTTCCCCTTTCGCACAACGGCAATGCTGGGATCCATGCTAACCATTATGATCGTTTCCCGGTTGACCGCCAGCTACTCTCCTCCAAGACCGCTGGTAGTGCGCGACGTGCAGAAATAGACACAGGCCTGCGTATGGTATCCGGCAGACAAAAAGAATAAGGCGGCAAGCGGGATAAACAAGTGCATGAACAAGCTGTGTAAGCCAAACCGGTTGGATACCAGAAGCCAAGCAACCAGAAACAGAGTGAATCGAGTGTTATTAGAAGACAGCCACAAAGAAAGATAGCAACGGTCTTCAGACAGCGACAGAACAGGTAAGACAGTAAGGTAAAGCGAATGAAGTTTGGAACAATCAGAAGCTATATAGACGGGAAGTACAGCGATGCGAACGCGTCGCGCCAGATCAGTATACAATACCCGGCCACAAACGAAGAGATAGGCAGGGCCGACGTCGCCAATGAAGCCGAGCTGAACGCTGCAGTGAAAATCGCCCGGAAGGCGCAGAAACAATGGGCTTCCATGCTTCCCGCCGAAAGGTCTCGAATCCTGCATAAAGCCTCGGTACTGATTCGCGAAAGAAACGATGAGCTCGCCACTCTGGAAGTATGGGATACCGGCAAACCCATCCAGGAAGCGCTGAGCGTAGATATTGTATCCGGAGCCGATGCCGTGGAGTACTTTGCCCATGCGGCGGCGTTGCTTAAAGGGGACTACTATCCTCTGGGCGAAAGCCATGCCTATTCCATCCCGGAACCGTTAGGTGTGGTAGGCGGAATCGGTGCCTGGAATTACCCCTTTCAGATTGCCTGCTGGAAATCGGCGCCTGCCCTGGCCGGCGGAAATGCCATGATATACAAGCCCAGCGAGCTCACCATGATGACGGCTCTGAAGCTGGCCGAAATCTATAAAGAAGCCGGGCTGCCCGACGGCCTTTTTCAGGTGCTTCTGGGCGATGCGGAACTGGGCAAAGCCATAGTAGCTCATCCGGACATCCATAAGATATCGCTCACCGGCGAAGTGGGCACGGGAAAGAAGATCATGGCCAGCGCCGCCGCAACACTGAAGCATGTTACCCTGGAACTGGGCGGCAAATCGCCCCTGATCGTCTTCGACGATGCAGACATTGGCAACGCAGTACAGGCGGCCATGATGGCAAACTTCTACACCCAGGGCGAAATATGCTCGAACGGAACTCGTGTATTTGTTCACTCGTCGGTCAAAGACGGTTTCTTACAGGAACTCAAAAGATGCACCGAAAAGCTGATTGTCGGCGATCCCATGGATCCGGCCACCCAGGTAGGAGCCCTTATCAGCCGGCAACATTACGAAAAAGTTAACGGTTACCTGCAACTGGGCAAAGAGCAAGGCGCCACTGCATTTCTGGGCGCCTCGGAGCCAGAGCTCAAACCTTCCAGCCAGCTGAGCGTGGACGAACTCAAGAAAGGGAACTTTGTAGCTCCGACTGTCTTCACGGACTGCAGGGACGATATGCGGATTGTATGCGAAGAGATTTTCGGACCGGTAATGAGCGTACTGACGTTCGAAACGGAAGTAGAAGCGGTGCAAAGGGCCAACAACACTCCGTTTGGCCTGGCCGCCGGGCTATTCACCCGCGATGTAAACCGAGCCCATCGCGTAAGCCGTCAGTTGCAGGCTGGTATCATCTGGGTAAACAATTACAACCTTACGCCTATTGAGATTCCCTTCGGCGGCTACAAACAATCAGGTATGGGTCGCGAAAACTCGCTGGAGGCTTTGAAGCATTATACTCAAATAAAGACGGTGTATGTAGAAAGCGGAGATGTGGATTCACCGTATAGAGTTTAGCGTCCGCGCTAACGATCGGACTCTGCGATAAGAGAGGAAACGCACAGATGGGGCACCCTTTTCGCACGGAAGGCCAGGACAGAAGGGCAAGCCATCGGCCATTTGTCTTTCCGGTAGTCCAGCGAAGACGCCGTTTTCTGATGGATAGTAACCGGAGGATTGCCTGCGGCATGAAGCCTGTGTGAGCAAGGCTCGGATAAAGAATAGAAACAAGGTACTGAAGAATGGAAAAGCAATACGATTACATAATTGTGGGCGGTGGATCCGCCGGATGCGTGTTAGCCAATCGGCTGAGTAAAGATCCGCAAAATCGAGTACTGATGCTGGAAGCCGGCAGACCGGACTATATCTGGGATTTGTTCATCCATATGCCAGCGGCGCTCACCATTCCCATTGGCAGCAAATACTACGATTGGATGTATGAATCGGAACCGGAACCCTATATGGATGGACGCAAGGTCTATCATGCCAGAGGCAAGGTCCTTGGCGGGTCCAGCTCTATCAATGGGATGATATTTCAGCGGGGCAATCCCATGGACTACGAAAAATGGGGTCAGCTACCCGGAATGCAGCACTGGGACTATGCCCACTGCCTGCCCTATTTCAAGCGAATGGAATCCTGCATGGCGGAAAAGCCGGCCGCTCAGAATAAGTTTAACACGGCAACACCCAGTCGTAGCCGACAGTTCCGCGGTATCGAAGGTCCTCTATGGCTGGAACGGGGGCCTGGCGTTAATCCCCTCTTCTCGGCCTTTCTGGAGGCTGCCGAACAGGCAGGCCATCCACGAACAGATGACGTAAACGGCTATCGTCAGGAGGGCTTTGCTCTATTCGATAGAAATGTTAAACAGGGACGACGTTGGAGCGCGGCTCGCGCCTACTACCATCCGGTGAAGCATCGAAAAAACCTGGAGCTTCGAAGTCGGGTGCTGACCACGAGAATCCTATTCGAGGGAAAACGTGCAGTGGGCATCGAATACAGGAAAGGAAAGACTACACATCAGGTTCGCGGCGCAGAAATCATTCTGTGTGCGGGAGCATTCAATAGTCCACAGTTGCTCCAATTATCTGGAGTAGGCGATGCGAATCATCTACAGGGACTGGACATACCGGTGGTAAACGATCTTAAAGGCGTGGGCGAGAACCTCATGGATCATCTTGAGGTCTATGTGCAATACAAATGCCTCAAGCCTGTGTCCATGAATCCGGCCACCAAACTATGGAGAAAACCCTTCATTGGCTTCCAATGGCTGTTTCGAAAAGGTCCGGCCGCCACCAATCATTTCGAAGCGGGCGGCTTCATTAAAAGCAACCGGTCCGAACAGTATCCGAATCTGATGTTTCACTTTTTGCCTCTGGCCATTCGCTATGACGGTTCCAGTCCGGAAGGCGGCCATGGTTACCAGGTGCATGTAGGTCCCATGTTTTCCGATGCCCGGGGCCATGTGCGAATCAAGTCAACGGATCCTACCGAACATCCGGCGGTGCTGTTTAACTATCTTAGCACCGAACAGGACCGCCGTGAATGGGTGGAAGCGATTCAGAGCGCCAGGGAGATCCTCAATCAGCCAGCCATGAAGGAATACAATGGCGGCGAAATATCGCCGGGTCCGGAAGTAGACACTCCAGAGAAGATACTCAAATGGGTGGCCGAAGATGCGGAAACAGCGTTGCATCCTTCGGGAACCTGCAAGATGGGTACGGACAGTATGGCCGTAGTAGATCCCAATGATTTCAAGGTGCATGGCATGGAAGGTCTTCGCGTAGTGGATGCATCCATTATGCCGATTATTACCAACGGAAACATCTATGCCCCGGTAGTGATGATGGCCGAAAAAGCTTCGGATGCCATTCTGGGAAACACTCCCCTGACACCGGAACACCTGGAATTCTACCGGGGCTGAATGGCCTCGTCACGAGTTCGTAACATTCTGTCAAAATCCTGGCCGAATGAAACAACGAAGGGTCATGAATTGGGGGCCGCGCCTGCCGGGGGCCACCTGCCGGGCCCTTGAGAATACGCCCGCAACCGATTGCACCCTGGTTAATAGTTTGACCGGAGCTATCAGTCTATAGACTTTACCTTTCGTAGTCTTAGACCAGTCCAACGGAGTGACATCTTGAAATCCGGAACAATTCTAATACCTCTTGTATTGATCGCAATGATCTGGCAGAGTTCGGCGCTGGCGGACACCGTAATCCTCAAGAATGGGCAGGAACTGGACGGAACGGTCATCGCGGCGGAAGAAGAAGCAATTATTCTCGATACAGCCGGTGGCCCCCTGCGCATCAGAAAGGAACAGATTCTACAAGTATTCGTAGGCGACGAATACAGGAATGCCTCTCCAGAAAGACAACGGCAGATGGTAGAGGCGGAAGAAGAAAAGCAAACCCAATCCCCGGACCCGGAGCAGGATCGCACAGAAGACGCCGAGGCTACCGAAAACCAGAGTCAGGATTTACCCGGGAACCTGGCACAATTGAACAACGAC
Source organism: Spirochaetaceae bacterium (assembly GCA_002730875.1). Lineage (GTDB taxonomy): Bacteria > Spirochaetota > Leptospiria > Leptospirales > Leptonemataceae > UBA3465. The sequence goes on from PCBI01000003.1 coordinate 198,213, forward strand.
AGGATAGTGATCTGGGCCGGCGCGGGTCCGGCTTATGGGCGAGTAGAGTCCCAGCAGTTGCTGGATGAGTTTCGCACGCGTCAGCTCCTGCCCAGCAGCTTTCTCCTGCCGAGGTATGCGAAAAGGCCGGCAGGGATAGAAACCACGGCAGGGTTCCAGGCTCCGTTGTTGTTTAACTTTCGATTCGGCGCCCGGGTAAGCGTGGAAGGGCTGTCGGCGAACCGGGAACTGGTCGAACGCGGAAGGGATCTGGTGAACCCGACCGCCGCCCAGGAAAAATCCGGAGTGGGTCTGGAAGAGCTTTATCAAAATGAACGTAAATATGCTTCGGCGCACATTGAATACCCGTTTAGCGGCTCGCTGCTTAACGGTGCGTTTCAGTTTGCCCCTTTACTGGGCTATGCAGGGCAGCGACAGGATTCCAGGACACAAACATTGTTCACCGGTATCTTACTTCCGTTCGGACGGTACACCGCTCTGGAACAGATGCAAATGGATTCTGTAGATGAAGGTCCTCTGGCCGGACTCAGGCTGACCTACTTTCGCGGCCCCATTGAGATCTCCAGTCTGATTTACGTCTTCCACCGAGAAGGATTTTTTAGACTGACCAGTACCAGGCTGGCCTCGGGCGGCAATGCAGGATTGGCCTTTCAGGAGGCCCGGATGGAACACATTCGCGAGGGGGTTTATGGCGACCTTTCGGCAACCTACTGGATCGGACAAATCGGCCTTTTTCTGACCCTTGCCCACCAGAGATCCAACATGACCGATTACAACGGTAACTTCTATTCCAGCGGCACCAACAATACGGGCACCAGCGCCACTACGGAGTTCCAGACCTTCCTTTTCTCCAGTCTGGCCGCTATGGATTCTGGCGATACGCGAGCGTCCAGCGAATCGCTCCAGTTTGGAGTCCGATTCGCGTTCTAGACTGCAAGACTCCCGCCCGCGCCTCGGCCGCTGGTTTCTTTCTAACACAACTCCTTCACCATTACCGAGAATCGGCGGCGGCAACGGACAGATTCCTGTCCGCAGTATCCGGCCGGAGCGGCTAGCTTTTGAGATTCATCCAATCCCATTTCGAACCAGTTTTAGTCTCCGTCGTCTAAATGAGAGTTGAATTCCAGGGGCTAGCCGGCATGATACGGCCCAGCCCACGAGGCAACCCCGGAGAAAAGTACATGAATCAGGCAAAAAGAATCCGCAATCTACTGGCGCTGGTTGGTCTTCTGTGCGCCGGTCCCCTGCTAGCTAAACCTACAGGAGACCAGGTCAATGAAGCGATCTGCGATGGCGATTTGAATGCGGTACAGCGCTATGTTGCCCAGGGCTGGGGGATCAATGACCCTCTGGACGCAGAAGGCGAGAATACAGCCCTTACGCTGGCCTCTTACTGCTACGGCGGCCAACCGGAGATCGCGGCCTGGCTGCTCCAACGCGGAGCGGACGTAAACAAACATGCCCGGGACCACTACTCGAATCTAATGTGGGCCCTGAGAAGCGTTGATGCCGAAGGCGATGCAATGCACAAAGTAGCCTGGGACATGATTCGAAAAGGGGCGAACGTTGATTATCATGATAGCACTCATGGTCGAACGGCTCTAATGCTGGCCTCCAGCAATGGAGATCTGAAGATAGTGCAAGAACTCATTCGAAGAGGCGCCGATCGGAATCGGAAAACCAAAAGCGATTGGTGCGTTTCAGGAAACTACGATCTACAGTGCACGGCCATGGACTATGCCAGGCTGGACGGTAATGTTGAAATCGCGTTGTTTCTGGAAGGCAAGAATCCAGCAACATACAAGCAATCGCTGCATTATGCCGCCAGGCAGGGGGACCTGGCCCGCGTGCAGGCCCTGATACAGTCCGGCGCGGACGTAAATGCAGCAGAAGATATGTCCCAACTCACTCCCCTTCACTATGCTGTCCGAGGCAATCACCTGGCGGTTGTGAAGGCGCTCCTGGCCGCAGGGGCAAAACCCTCTCCACAGGACTATGTTGGTATTACTCCGTTGCGGGATGCCATTGTAAAATATCGCAAAGAGATGGCTATGGCCTTGATCAATGCGGGAGCTACCGGCAGTTCCGAACAATTGCAGGGTTGCGGCGGCGGACTCACAGAATTTGGATGGGCGCTGAGCTATGGTTTATTCGATGTTGCGAAGCTTCTCATTGAGAAGAATGCAGTCGATCTTCAAGGGGGCTGGGGCGTTTTTCGCGAGATTGACGGCGCCAATGAAGAGACGGTGCGCATAGCGGAAATGGTTCTGATCAGGGGCGCGAAACCTCCCGAAGATTACATTTCGCTTCTGGAAAAATGGCACACGGAGTACAATTACGAATACGCTCCACAGATCATTGCGCTGGTTAAGAAGCACGAGCAGAAACCTGTAATCCCTATTCCCAGTATCTTGATCCCCGACAATCCGGACTTTGATCCTTCTGCTCCGCCGGAACCCCGGGCTCTGGAGTCGCTGAAGATTCGCACTCGTTCTCTGAAGCCGGACCCGGAACTGCAAGAGAAGATCGAAAGAAGTAAGCAATTCTACGATAAGAAGGAACGTTTGTCCCCGGACCTGCATACCACCAGGTAACGCTGAGACGCACCGGTTCGGGCCAGGTGAAGCTTCCGGTTCGGGCCAGGTAAGCTCCTGGGCCTGGAACCGGAGAATCGGCTCTACGTTACCGATTAAAAGCCAGCTGAAAAGCTTGCTCAATCCGCTCCGGATCTTCCAGGCCCACCGAAATACGAAATAGCCCCGGATCCATGTCCAGGGACTTCAATTGCTGCCGGCCCTCCGGTGTGGAGACCAGCTCATAGTGCGCCAGATAAAGGTAGAGCATCACCAGGGTAAAATCAGTTCCAAAGGACGGTCCTTTCAAGACCTGCAATCCATCGTAGACCGGCTCCATTGCTCCGCTTAACTCCATGGTGATCAATCCGCCCGGCAGGATTGCTCCGTTTTGATTTCGAGCAATCCGACGGTAATTCTCGGCGCAGGGCCCCACATCGGCGGTGAAGATCCTTTTCACCGCCGGATTCTGATTCCAGGTTGCGCAGAGTGCATTCACGTTTTCGGCAATCTGCTCCATGCGCTTTTCGTAACCCCGGATGCGAAAAGCCACTCGATCCGCATCGGCATCGTATGGAGGTTCAAGATTACGGTCCAGGTTCTCCTTCATGGCGTCATGAAACCTGGATGAAGGATTGAGCATCACGGCTCCCATCATCACATCGCAGGAGCCGGTGGCGAACTTGGTAAGGCTTTCCACGGCCACATCGCACAGAGACATGACATCCACACAAACTGAACTTCCTACCGAAATGTCGGCCAGAAGAGCGCATCCCTCTTTCTGGCACAGCTCATAGAGCGATTCCATATCCGGAGTTTGCAGCAATGGATTTGTAGGGATCTCGGCAATAATGCCCGCCACTTTCCCGGTATTTCGGGAGATACAATCCTTGAGTTCGTCCAGAGTTTCCAGATTGTAGATTTGTTCGGAACCGCCGGCAAACTTCTCGATAATACGAATATTGTCTACGTAGAGCCATCCAAGTTGAATCCATATTTCCCGGCCCGCTCTTGCCTGGACCTCTTGAATGGTCTTGAATGCGCCATAGATACCATTCATTCCACTGACAGAGAGGTAAACTTCGTCCCGGGGCAGTCCGTTCAGGCGGGCCATTTCAGCACGCACCTGCGAAGCGCCCTGGCCAGACTCGACGCGATCTTCATTCTGCGCCTGCCCCAGCAACCCCCGCTCCAGAAGAAAATCTTCCGCGCGACGGGAGCTAACAAGGCAACCGGTATGCTGTATATAGCTGAGTAGATGCGCGGCCAACTTTTGATCCGAGGGGAGCGGAAAGGCCGCCACTCCGTCTTCTTCCAGGAGTGGCACGTCTTTATAACCAGCCCAGGAAAACAAAGCCCGGGCCGCCGCCGGAGAGGACACCACCACACAGGGAGCGTCGGATGCCGGTAATCTAGATTGGAAATAGGCCAGAAGTTCAGAAACGTAAGGGTGGGCCACAAACCTGGGATAACCAGACTTAATGCGGCTCATTGTTTCGGACCGCTTCTCTTCGTAGCCAATGACGTCCTGAACTCTGGGTAGGCTCACCGAAACGGCATGCACTGTATCGGGAGGAATGCGGCCTCCCACCTCCGGAACTTCCGGCAGTGTTCTTGAAGCGGGCATCAAGGCTCTAGAATCTTCACTCCCGAGGATTCGCCTACGATCACAAAAGCGGGTCTGCACTTTGCGAAAATCCCGTTTTCTACCACTCCCGAGATAGAATTCAGTTCCTTTTCCATGGCTTCCGCATGAAAGGAATCAAATCGCACATCAAGAACAAAGTTTCCGTGATCGGTAATCACTGGTCCGTCCTTTCTCAGAGCCATTCTAAGACTCACCTCTCGCGCACCCAGACGTTCCAGTTCATGACGGACCACATTAATGGCCTGAGGTAGCACTTCAAGAGGGACCGGAGTTCGTTCCCCCAGACGGGAAACCAGTTTGGAGCCGTCCACTACGCATATGAAGCATGCGGACAGGGTATGCACAATCTTCTCCAGGGTATGGGCCGCGCCGCCCCCCTTTATGAGATTCAGAGCCGGATCCACTTCATCCGCCCCATCAATGGAAATATCCAGGGTATCGAATGATTCTACCGGAAAAACCCGTAGACCAGCCTCCCGGGCCAACTGCATGGATTGGTAGGAAGTAACGCAATAGTCGCAATTGAGCGATTCGGTATTCTGCAGCCGCCCGAGCTCTTCGATGGCCAGGGCGGCCGTGGAGCCGGTCCCCAATCCCACAGACATACCATCCTTAACATGCTTGATCGCTTCAAGAGCGGCCAGGTGTTTGGATTCTTTGTTTGCATCCGGTTGTCTCACAATCTACGAGAATTGGTAGTCCGGCCTACGGTCAAATGCTTTCCCTGGCGTCGATTTAAACGTTTCGGTCACTCTATTCCGCGGGCTCGCTTTGCAGGCTCTCCAGCAAAGTGCTGATTCGATCGTCCTCCGGCTGGAGAAAGGCAGCCTTTTGCAGAACTTCGATTGCGGCAAACCGGCGGCCGGAATTTGCATAGGTTTGGCCCAGCAAATACAGAACGTTGGCTCGCTCGCCTACCAGGTTCCGGGCTTCCTGCAGGCTTTCGAGGGCGCGCGCGTTATCGCCAATCCTGGAATAACAGAGTCCGGAGTAATAATGTCTAAAGAAGTTTTCGTCTTCGATTCTGGAAAGCAAAGACAGCGCTGTGTTGTATTCTTCCAGCCGGATCAGCTTCTCCACCTCTTCCACTACCGCCTCCGATCCAGGCGTTGCCCCCGGCGGATGAACGCTTTCCCGATAGGCGATTCGCATCAAAGAGATGTCGTCTGCCGGCTCGCCCAGGGAATACAGTATTTCCCGCATCCTATGCAATTCGGCCTGTCCCTTCTCAACTACTCCCAGGAATGTATCGTTGTCAGGGCCGGATTGTTTGATCGGCGACCCGCCAACTCGCATGCTATCCCGCCCATCCGATCCGGCAACAAGTACGTCGCCGGTTTCCAGCTGGACTCTGGTTGTTGGCCATGTTCCCATCTCTTCTCCAATCCGACTCGAGACAGGGCTCTCTTCGAGAAAACGGGCCCGCCCATTTCGAAATAGCACGGTTTTGGGATGCCCGGCATTGATGGAATACAATGCGCCAGACCGATCATGGATCAAGCCCATCACGCAACTCAGCTTCACCCGACCGTCAAAGCCACGAAAAACCTTCTGCAATTCCAGGACCATTCCCTGGAGCCATTCCGAAGGATCCAGGCCAACGCCTTCTCTGGCCACCAGGGAACTCAAAAGGGAGCCTGTGATCAATGCTCCTCCCGCCCCTTTCATGGCATGACCGGCGGCATCGCCGTTAAAGAAAAAGGTATAACCTTCGCCTTCGATTTTCGGATTGGCGGTAACGCATAGATCTCCGCCCAGTTCGGCTTCCCATTTCTCGTATTGGAACTTCTTCTTGTATTCGATCAGGAAGTCGGTATGAACTACATTGCTGACGTTACCGTTTTTGAGCAGCGGATTGGCCAGCATCGTGGTGAGATAGTAGTCCGCATCCTGCTGATTCTTTAAATCCCGAACCTTACGCAATGTGGTCTGCAGCTCCTGACTCTTCCGGGTTACGATGTCCTCCATATAAAGAGCGTAGCTTTCGATGTCGCGGACCATTTCGTTGAATGCTTGCGCCAGTCGCCCAAATTCGTCCCGGGAATTCGTTTTCAAACGAACGTTGAAGTCTCGATTCTGAACCCGGGTTACCGCCGCCGTGAGTTCCGTAAGCGGCCTTGCCAGGATCCGGGAGATAACCAGGCCCAGAATGGTGGCCAGAAATACGCTGGTCACCACCACAGCAGCCAGAATCCGTTGCACCCTGTTGATCAGACTGAATTCGCTTTCTGCTGACAGATCTATTCCCATAACGGCAAATGTCTGCCCCTCGGAGTCTTGAATGGGAATGTATGCCGAAAGCCAGACTCCCCATTCGTCCCGATAGTATTCCTTGCTGGCAGTTACCTGCCCATCCAGAGCTTTGAGCATCTGCGGCTGACCGGTAACGTTATAGAGCATCCCGATCTGGGTGGCTTCCTCGTCGGATTCAATGGCGCCATCTCCGTCGGTGTCCAGTCTACGGTCATCGCCATCCACAATAAATTTGAGAATTCTCCGGTCCGGAGATTCGGGGATCGGTACCAGGATGTAAGCGTATCGTAACAGCGGCGGATCGGCAATGTCTATCTGCTGCGGAATTTCTTCGTCCGGGGTGGCCAGGCTTTGCCGGGTAGAATGCTTGATTCGCCGCATAATCTGTACAAGCCGCCGATAGTCCTTTCTGGACTCCAGCTTCTGGCGGTCGCCATCCGAAAGATTGGGAAGATTCTCTCCCGGGCGGATGGACTCCAGGATATTCGGATTTCGAGGACGGGCCATTTGCTCGGAAAGTCGATCCAGTTCCTGAATGCCACGTCGGTCTTCAAGATTGAGCATGTACTGGCCGGCCCGGCCAATGTCCTTGAGCCGGGCGGCGGTCTGAGTCCAGACATGGGACTGTATGGTTTGATAGAAAATGTAAGACGAAACGGAAGAAATACCGGCTGCCAGCAGGCTAATCGCTAGGATCAATTTGGCCTGAAAGCTCAAGGACATAGACTTGTTACCACCGGAATTTCTTTCGGGTCAAGCAAATATGGGGCAGCGCAAGGCCATGGAATGAATTTACAGTTGATTCGTGGCGCCTCCGTCCCCCATTATTACTTTAATGTCGCAGATATCTCTACGATCGGTTCTAATAGTTGTATTACTAATTCCCGCCCTGGGCGGCTGTGCCGGCCAGGAAGAAAGTACGGATTCCATCGCACTGGAAAATCTACGATGGCAGGTTCTCCGTGGCTTTGAGGACAATTATCGAAGCGGTATACCGTCCACCGAAATCCAAAGAGCAGTGGAGGTCTCCGAGTTTCCCATCTACATCAACCGGGCGCTGAACCTGGACACAGGAAGCGAATTGGTGCATAGCGTACTGCAGACGCGTTTTGAACTCACCAGGGAACAACTGGAACGGCCTCTGGGAATACACTTTCGCTGGATCGGCGAATCCTGGAGACTCTATGTGAACGGTCAGCTGGTGGAGGATCAGATGATTCTGGAACCGGGCGGGCTGGATCTGAAATACAGACGAATCTTCCGGCATATTACCGTACCATTGAACAATGCAAACCTGAGAGAAGGGTCCAATACTCTGGTCATTCATTTCGCAGGATATCAACACCCCACTACGATTGAAGCGAACGAGAATCATGGCCTTGTCTTTTCCGAAGGCTACGAAATCGCTCCGCTTCACTATCTGAAACAAAAGCACACGGATACTCTACGTATTGTGGTCAGCACCGTTTATCTCTTTTTCGGGCTTTATCACCTGGTAATCTTTTCGCGCAGAAACCTGGATCGGTACAACCTCTTCTTCGGCTTGTTCTGCTTTGCTCTGGCTCTGGATTCCGTCACCGGCACATCCCAGCTGCACCATGCCGTTCTGGATACGGCCTGGATCAATCGAATCAAATACTTCAGTCAGAGTCTGGAAATCCCGCTGTTTTTCTATTTCATTCATTTCTACTTCTTCGCAGACAAAAAGAGCCCCTTTGCTGTGAGGCTTTTCGCCTACTCCCTTTCGGCTCTGGGAATTCTGTTTCTACTTATTCCGTTCAACTACACGGAGTCCTTTCTGAATCTATTCCACTATGTGGCCGCCCCTTCGCTGATCTACGCCATATACTATATTGGTCGCGTGATTGTTTCCGGCAAAAGGGATTCCCTGCTTTTCGGCCTGAGCATACTGATTCTAATCGCTTCCGGCCTGTGGGGTATCCTGGACAGCGAGCTGTTCCATACCGGAGTCCATCTGGTGCCCTACGGTTTTCTGTTCTGCATTCTTAGCTTGATCTTCATTCTGGCGAACCGATTCCTTTCCGTGCATAATGAATCGGAGCGATTGAATCTGGAACTCACCGAACAGAAGAATGCTTTTCATCGTTTCGTCCCCACACAGTTTCTGAGCCATCTGGGCCGGCGCTCCGCCGTGGAAGTGCGGGCCGGGGATTCGGTCTTGAGAGATATGACTGTACTCTTCTGCGATATCCGTTCCTTTACGTCTCTTTCCGAAGGCAGCGGTCCCGAAGAGACCTTTTCGTTATTGAATGAACATCTGCAGCAAATGGAACCCTGCATATATAGACAGGGCGGTTTCGTGGACAAATACGTGGGAGATGCCATCCTTTCGCTGTTTTCGGACGAATCCGCCACCACCGAACAAACCAATTCTGAAAACAAGTCAACCGCGACGCTCAACTCCGCCCAGCGGGCCGTTTCGGCGGCGGTAGAAATGGCAAGGCTGGCCCGCTCCGCTCAGGCGCTAAAGGAAGGAAGTAGCGATTACCTGCCGGGTTTTGGAATCGGCATTAACTCCGGGAACCTGGTCCTGGGCACCGTAGGCAGCCCCAGCCGCATCGATACCACCGTAATCGGAGATACGGTGAACACCTGCTCCCGATTGGAAAGCCTCACCACTCATTACAGTTGCCCAATTCTTATCTCCGGCGAAACCAGGGCGAAGCTCGGGCATGGAAACATGTTCCATATCAGGCAGGTTGATCAGGTTTATCTAAGAGGAAAGAAACAGAAGACCACGATCTATGAGGTCTTCGATGCAGACCCGCCGGAACAGCTACTTCAGAAGAACCGCACCCTGGAACGATACAACCAGGCTCTGGAATTCTATCGCACCGGCCAATTCCAGAGCGCGCTTAATATTTTCGAGGATCTAAAGCGCAAAGCGCCCCTGGATCCCTTGCCCACCCTTTATGTTGAGCGGATCAAGGGATTACTCAGCGAGGGCAAGGTACCCGAGCGCTGGGATGGAGCCCTGCCGGTTCTGGGCAGTTAAGCGCCGGCTAGCCACTGCGCAGCCCTTCGTATCGTTGCGGGCTCTCTGCGCATAATTGGGCAACCCGGTTAATCCGGCTTTAGGGCTACACCGGGGCTCTAAAGCGGATCTGACGAACTGGCGCTGGCCGGCGCGGGCACATTTACGAACATGGAGGAGCATTCGTAGGCCTTCCAGATTCCCTTGTCGTTCTTCTGTAGAGTAACCGGCCGCGGACTAAAGCCATGCACGTTTACGAATACTTTCACCTTGCCCGAGGATTCGTCGCCACTGTATTTGTTTCGAGACGTGATGATCTTGTATGGCGCTGAAACCTGATAGTTATTGTCCGCGGTTGCTCCGGACACGTAAGCAAAGGGAGTGTAGGACCAGACCTTCTGACGATTCAGGCGATTCACATGATACATGATGCTGGAAGAAGGAGCGAAACCTTTGTAAGCGTTTCCGGATCCCACGTTCCGCTGATCCAGAACAAGAGTCAGAAACTGCATCCCCAGGCTTTCGGATTTCGAAAATCCCATTAAAGCCACAATAAGCATGGCCGCCCCGCCTTCGGGGGTTGTAGCAATTCGGTCCCGCATTTGAATGAACTCTTCTGCCGAATTGGGAATCGAAGAAATGGTAACCTCTTCGGCCCGCGTGGACGCCGTAAATGACAGGAACAATACTGTACCTATTAAGATCCCGGATAGAGACTTTCGCATAGATCTACTCCTTTTTATGAACCAGTGTGAACGCTAAACCAGTAGCTGGCAAACCATGGTTTTGACGATAGAATACTAGTTGAGGTTCGAAGCCTGTCCAGCGATAAAATCGACACGGCGCCGGCTCAGAGTGGACCGAGCCGGTAGGCAGCCTGAGTTATCTCAGTCCTCTGGACCTTCCAGAGCATGCCGTAGAAGCATATCCGCCGCTTCAAACGGACTGAGACTGCCTTCTGTGACCTGCTCCCTGAGTTCGTTTCGGTATTTGCGGGATTCGGGATTCTCCAGGATCTTCTGGCGGACAAGTTCGCCCAGATATTCGTTCATCCAGTACACCGCCTGCCCCTTTCGACGCTTTTCGAAATGACCATTTCCCTGCATGAACTCGTAGAAGTTCTCCAGAAGACTGTAAACATCTTCCAGGCCCATGGATGTCATGGCGCTGGTAAGGAGCACCTGAGCTTTCCATTTATGATCTGCAGGCGGGAACAATTCCAGGGCCCGACGATAGTCGGCGGCGGCAATCTTGGCCCTTTTTTCATTTCCGAAATCGGACTTAGTAATAGCAATACCATCCGCCATTTCCATGATTCCGCGCTTCATGCCCTGAAGCTCATCCCCGGCTCCCGGAAGCATCAAAAGCAGGAAGAAATCCACCATCGAATGCACGATGGTTTCGCCCTGGCCTACTCCTACCGTTTCTACCAGAATCCGATCAAAGCCCGCGGCCTCGCACAGAATGATGGATTCCCGGGTTTTTCGCGCCACACCGCCAGGGGAACCTCCAGAAGGACTGGGACGAATGTAGGCATTTTCTTCGCGAGTAAGGGACTCCATCCGAGTCTTATCCCCCAGAATGGAGCCTTTGCTGCGCTCGGAGGATGGATCAATGGCCAGAACGGATAGACGATGTCCCTTTTCCAGAAGCAATTGTCCAAAGGACTCGATAAAGGTGCTCTTGCCTACACCGGGAATGCCGGTGATTCCGATTCGAAGAGACTTTCCGGCATGGGGCAGACAGGAATGGATTACTTCGGAGGCCAGCTTCTGATCTTCGGGGCGAGTGCTTTCCGTAAGAGTTATGGCCTGGCTGAGGATTACCCGGTTTCCAGCCAGTACACCTTCGATATATTCCGCCGCTGATTTCCGACGAGGTCCCCGGTCCAGGCCTCCACTGAGCAGGCGTGGATTCAGCGGAGGCATTAGCCCGCCTGCGCTGTGGGTTCTTTACCCAGTAAAATTTCCAGAATGGAAGCGGCGGCCTGCGCGATCACCGTTCCAGGGCCGAAAATGGCCGCGGCCCCCGCATCGTACAGAAATTCGTAATCCTGCTGCGGAATCACGCCTCCTACCACGACCATGATGTCGGAGCGGTCCAGCTTCTTGAGCTCTTCCACAACCTGCGGCACCAGGGTCTTGTGGCCGGCCGCAAGTGAAGATACGCCCAGGATATGCACATCGTTCTCTACGGCCTGGCGAGCCACTTCTTCCGGGGTCTGAAACAGCGGCCCAATGTCCACGTCGAAACCCAGATCGGCAAAGCTGGTGGAGATTACCTTGGCGCCGCGATCATGACCGTCCTGACCCATTTTGGCCACCAGAATCCGCGGTCGCCGACCCTCTTTCTCGGCGAATTCGTCGGCCAGGGCGGTGGCTCGTTTAAAGTCTTCGTTGTTTTCGATCTCTGAGGAGTACACTCCGGATATACTACGTATGACGGCCTTATATCGTCCAAAGACTTTTTCCATGGCCTGCGAAATCTCGCCCAGGCTGGCTCGTTTTCGAGCGGCGTCTACAGCCAGTTCCAGAAGGTTCCCCTCCCCACTTTCTGCGCATTTTGTGATCGCATCCAGGGCCGCCTGGCACTCTTCAGAATTGCGTTCCTTGCGGAGCTTATCCAGCCTTTCCAGCTGCGACTTTCGGACGGCGGTGTTGTCGATGTCGAGAATATCCAGCGGATCTTCGGTTTCGCTTCTGAATCGGTTGATGCCCACAATCACATCTCTGCCGGAATCGATGCGGGCTTGCTTTCGCGCCGCCGCTTCTTCAATTCGCATCTTCGGAAGACCGGTCTCAATCGCTTTGGCGATTCCGCCCAGATCTTCCACTTCCTGGATCAGTTTCCAGGCACGGCGCGCCAGGAGATTCGTAAGAGCTTCAACGTAATAGCTACCTGCCCAGGGATCTACGGCACGAGTGATGTTTGTCTCATCCTGTAAGAATAGCTGAGTGTTTCGAGCGATTCGCGCCGAAAAGTCTGTAGGTAGCGCAATCGCTTCATCCAGAGCATTGGTATGCAATGATTGAGTATGACCCAGAGCGGCCGAAAGAGCCTCTACGCAGGTTCGCGCCACGTTGTTGTAGGGATCCTGCTCGGTAAGACTCCATCCAGATGTCTGGGAGTGGGTACGCAAAGCCATGGATTTGGGATTCTGGGGATTGAATTGCTTTACCAGTTTGGCCCAAAGCATTCGGGCCGCCCGCATCTTGGCCACTTCCATGAAATGGTTCATGCCAATGGCCCAGAAAAAGGAAATCCTGGGAGCAAATTCGTCCACGCTAAGTCCGGAAGCAATTCCGGTGCGAAGATACTCGAGGCCATCCGCCAGAGTGTAGGCCAGTTCCAGATCCGCGGTGGCGCCGGCTTCCTGCATATGATAGCCGGATACGCTGATAGAGTTAAACTTTGGCATCTTCGAAGATGTGTATGCGAAAATGTCCGCAATGATCTTCATGGAGGGCAATGGCGGATAGATATAGGTGTTTCGCACCATGAATTCTTTTAGAATGTCGTTTTGTATGGTTCCGGTCAGCTTCTCTGGAGGCACACCCTGCTCTTCGCCGGCCACAATAAAGAAAGCCAGCACCGGTATTACGGCGCCGTTCATGGTCATAGAAACCGAAACGTTTTCCAGAGGGATCTGATTAAACAGGACTTCCATATCCAGAATGGAGTCGATGGCCACACCGGCTTTGCCCACATCGCCTACAACCCGGGGATGATCGGAGTCGTAGCCCCGGTGGGTGGCCAGATCAAAAGCAACGCTGAGTCCCTTTTGACCCGCTGCCAGGTTCCTGCGATAGAATGCATTGGACTCTTCGGCGGTGGAGAAACCGGCATACTGGCGAATGGTCCAGGGCCTGGTAACATACATTGTGGAGTAAGGCCCCCGCAGATAGGGCGCCACGCCGGCGCCAAAGCCCAGATGTTCCAGCCCGTCCAGGGCCTCGGCTCCGTAGGCGCTTTCCACGGGAATGCCTTCCGGTGTATTCATAGCCAGCTCAGACGCGGAAACTTCTCCGGCGCGCTGAGATGCGGCAATAGGTTGATATTTCAGTTTGCTAAAATCCGGTTTCATAATCTAATCCTGCTTTCTATTTCTTCTTACGCAAGGTTTGTTCCAGTCTGGTCAACGCCTGGTGCACCGAGTTTCTTTCGCCCTCGTGCGCGGAGTTCGCTCTGTTCTCGTGCGCGAAGTCTGCTCCATTCTCGTGCGCGGGATCTCCTCAAGCCTTCTTCTCATAGGATCCGACGCTGGAACCCAGGATCCGTTTCTGTAGTTCCACCAGGGTATCCAATACACTGGACTTTAGATGGATGAACTCCACGATACCCTTCTGACTCAATGCATCCTTGCTTTCGGGCAACCCGGCCACTATGACCGGAAGGCCTTTTTCTTTAGCTATTGGCATTATTGCATCGGCAAGCTGCTCGTATTCTTCATCACTGGAGCAAAGCGTCAGCGCCACAACGTTGCTATTCTTCGAAAGCTTATCTTTGAGAAAGCTGGCCGCCGAAGCGCTGTCGCCCAGAGATCCGGGATCTTCCACAGCGAAACCTGCACAGCCCAGGAAGTTCTGCGAAAATGCCGCTCTTGCCCGTTGCATGGCCAACTTACCGGCAGGGACCAGAAGTATTTCGGGACGAAAACCCTTCTGTTCTTCGTAAGATTTGAAGTGTATTCTAAGATCCTCAAAACCCGCGGTGGCTCGTCCAAATCGCACAGGGACCACGGTTTTTCCGGTGGATTCATCGCTTTCCAGGTGGACGCCATTGATCCAGTGACCGCTGTAAGGATCAAACCGTAGCTCGCGCACATCTTCTTTTAAGGAAGGATATTGGTTGGCTCCTACGTACGTAGAACGCCTGGACCCTACTCGGGCCAGGGACTCCTCCAACTGCTTTGAGAGTTCCTTCTGGATGGTTCCCGACTTAAGGTTTTCCAGAAAGCCTCCGTCGGTCTCCAGGGACTGGAAGTCCTGAAATGAAGCCGAAGCAAGATCATCGGTTAGCGTTTCCAGATAATAGGATCCACCGCCCGGGTCGGCCACCTGCTGCAAATAGCTTTCGTGTCGAATCAAGTTCTGGATATTGCGAGCCATTCGCCGGGAGAAGGCATCTTCCCGGTCCGTTATCAGATGAAATGGATGTACGGTATGGCGTTGCGTTCCGCCCAGAACGGCGCTAATGCTCTGCGTAGTGGCACGCAGCATGTTTGTGTAGGGGTCCAGTGCCGAAAGTTCAAACACCGACGTTTCCGTGGATTGCTGCAGGGCGCAGGCCGCTTTCCAATCGCCGGTCTCCTTTCCTTCTTTTTCGCAGACTTCCGCATAGGCCGCAGCGATCTGGGACCACAGGAAGCGAGCCGACCTTAGCTTTGCCATTTCGGGGAAAAAGCTAGATGATATGGCGCTGCGAAGATGGATGGACTTCAGAGCGTCAGCCAGATTTAATCCGCGCTCGGTCAATTCGCTCAAATAATAGGCGGCCAGGGACAGACCAAAAGCCAGTTCCGTGCGAATGTTGGCCCCGGCATAACGGAATAGATGAGCGCTGGCATTCAGAAGCGGCCGGGCTCCTTTTTTCAGATAGTTCGCGGCCGCATCCAGATCCTCCCGGATCTCCGTTTCCATGGCAGAAACATCCACCGCCCCTATACGCAAATACCTGGCTACAGGATCGGCCGAGATGAAGACTTGATCCGCCGGTTGTGCGAATGCCCAGTCCAGAAGCTCTGTGGCATCTTTAAGATGAATCTCCAGATCCAGGTTCAACTTGATCCGGTCTAAATCGATCCTCTTGCAAAACTGTACTGCATGCGACACATAAGCGGCATCATTCAGCAAGATGCGAATGCTGCCCAGTTCATGACGATAGAACTCCTGGAGCAGGTCTTCCAGCTCCTGGTCTTTATGGTGCAGAGAAAAATCCAGGGTCTGTTCGGTGAGCCAGACGTTGGCCCTTTCTTGAATGCTTCGTAGATATGGATACTTTCCAGGAAGGTGGTTTTCCAATCCGGCAGGCTTTTCGTCGGCAAGGTAGAAGGGTTTCAGGTTGAAGCCTTCCGCTGTCTTCCAGTCCAGCTTGCCCAGGGCTTTTTGAGGATCCTCCGGGTTCTTCAGATCCTTTAGAATACGCTCTTCCCAGGACTTGCGGTCCAGGGGTGAAAAATCTTCGAATAATTTCAGTTCCGGTTCTGGAAACAATTCCGGGTCCAGCTTAACACTCATGACTCCAGATTCCAGAATTAAGCCTCTATGTCAGCAGAAAATCGGAGGCGGGGTTGCCCGAGCGGGCAGGTTACATAATGCGGTAAGGTGAAATGCAGTCAAACATTCAGATGACCCGATAGTCGTCCGACTCGGCAAACCGCACAAATACAATTCCCCGCCTCCCGAAAGATTCTTCTGATACCCTCACCTCGGAAGTCCTGAAACCAGGCAGCGCCAGCGACATTCTTTCATGACCTCTTCACTGGCATTAATCCAACCCGGCCTTCCAGACCTCCCGGCACTTCCGCCCGGGTCTCAATGACAACGAGCCCGTCCATTTATTGCATCCGTCGGCCTGCCGGCAAGGCACGGGTTGCAATGACAGCCAGCTCGTAAATCTTTTGCATCCAGCGGCCTGCCAGCAACGCGCGGGTTCCACTTAAAACCGGGAGCGCGCTATAACACGAACCCGGCGCTCCTTCCGCCCGGGTTCCACTTAAAACCCGGATCACGTTATAACACGAATCCCGCGACCCATCCGGCACGGGTTCCACTTAAAACCGGCAGCACGCTATAACACGAACCCCGCGACCCTTCCGGCACGGGTTCCACTTAAAACCGGCAGCACGCTATAACACGAACCCGGCGCTCCATCCGGCCCGGGTTCCACCTAAAACCCGGATCACGTTATAACACGAACCCGGCTCTCCCAAAAAAGAAATCGCGCAGCGATTTCCTCAATAGATCAGGTTTATGGTATTCTTTCGCGTGCGGATGGGGACCGGCTCTCAACGAAGGCGCCGGACAGGATGTCCGAATATCGGCGGAGACAGGATGACCAAAGCCGACGAGGCGAGAGCAGACGGCACCGAAGATACTACAAGAAGGCNGCCGCATGAAAACATGACTTTTTCGAGNGTACAATTGNTATTTCTGACCCAGAAACCGCTACGGAAAGTCATCCTCGTGAAACCGCTCGCAGTATTTGTTGTGCTCAATTTTCGGGCCACCACTCGTGTAATGCCCGGCTTCGTAATCCTCGTACCATGCACATTCGGCAATGAGTGAATGAGGTGGCCTTGCATCGAAATGCTGGATTTCATACATTTTAGTGTCGCAGTCACCCTGCCTATGATAATCATCCGAGTGTTCCACATTGTCCAGAGGTCCAATACCAGATTTCACGAGCTTTCCGGATGGCCTACTATCGTGAGAGACTTCGTAAAACTGGAGGATTCCATTCAGAAAGTAACCGTTGATAGCAAGCCGATCGCTCCAGAATAGTTGCACCGGCTCTTGCGGCTTCTCTTCCGGAAAGTCCACGCGAGTGTATTGCAGCTTCCGATCAAATCTGTACACTTTTCCATTTCGTATTCGAGTAGGCGGCAATGGATAGCTCCACTGATTCACCGGAACCTGCCCAAAAATCGCACGGAATTCCCGCTCTGTAGTCTGCCCGGGAACAAGGCGATCAAGATTAGTTCCGGTAATGGGGGCATGTTGGCCGGCAGAGCTGAAGCCATCTCCTGTGCGCATCTGGTAACGCCAGTGATCGAAATCAGAAATACACTTTGGAACCGTGCAACAGCTTGCTGAAAAGGAGATCATGCAGGCCAGCGCCACAGTCTGAAGATTATTCCGTTTCATTCTTCACCTCAGCGAAAGAGCTTATCCTTATATTTTCTTCCTACATACTCCATACCATTTCCGTAGGCACTTTCCCAGGGGTGTCGCGAGTCCAGAAATGGAGGCATCCAGGTAAACCAGGGTGCATCGTAGTTGCTCTGAATAATCTGCATATCCACGTCAATATTCGGCATAGTTACGGAAACCTGGCCTTCTTGGATGGGACCATCGTATATGCGACCATTACGCCC
>PCBI01000004.1 GCA_002730875.1 Spirochaetaceae bacterium
GCCAGGGGGGCAACATATTCGGGGAGTATGCTGCCATGCAGAGATACGGTCTCAGTAGCGACCGTTACCGGGCGGCGATCACTCCGCGGTTCAGTAACCTCGCCAATCTATTCAGCTCGGCTGCGATAGAGCGGTACAAGGCCGAGAAAGTGCAGCCGTATACAGGCAAAGAAAGCTGGATGAAAGAGGTGAAGGAAGCTGATCAGGCGAATCAGCGGGACCACGAGCGGCGGACTGCGGAGTTCTTCCAGGGCTGGCAGTTCTGGAAGGATGAGGAGGAGATGGCTGGTGGATTCGGCGGGGACGCCAACATGCCTGGATCTTCTGGCATAGCAGACAGCGGCACCGGGTTGCTTGACATTCTCAAAAGTCCGTTTGTCACCGCCTACAATTCGGTGTATGGCTCTGACGCGAAATCCCGTGGCGCAGGGTTTAAGAGTCCGTTTCAAGTAGCCAGGAATGGGTTTTCAGAGCTTTCTGAATTCGCAATTTCTCACGGCAAGCGTGAAGCCTACAAGGTTGAATTCATGAACAAGTATGGCATGAATAAGCGCAATGCCGAGAAAGCAGCTGTAACGGCATACAAGATCGAAAAGCTGAAAGAGGAGTACGTACAGCTCCAAGCCGCGGAGGAATTCATGAAGGATGTAAATCGGTCAACAGAGAATGCTCGCTTTCACGATCTTGATAAGAATCAAATAGCGCAAAGGAAATGGAAAGTTCAGCAGGAGATCAAAGAACTACAAAGCCAGATTCGCGGATTGACATCGAGCCAGAAGCGTCAGATGGGACTGGATCTGTTGCCGCCGGCTCCCACAGCGCAGGATAAAGCAATTGCGAATGAGGTTTTTCAGCAGGGGGTCGAGGCGATTCGCGCTGTGAAAAGGCCGGTTTCGAAAAAGAGTAATTCACTTCCAGATCTCACGAAGTCCCGCCATTGGAGGAACGCAAATCCGGCGGCTGAGAATTCGCTCCATGTATACGATGTAGACTGGGGGTTTTTTAGCAAGTTTATGAATCGGCTAGGTGGTCCACAGGAGACAATTCGAGACGTTAGTTTCGAACAACTGCATTACCGCGGAGTATTCGAGAGGCCCGATGGAGTCCGGTATCCGGGGGCCTATCGGCAGCATCCGGGTGCGGATTACGGTCCTAGGAGAAAGTATGACCGGGATACAGGTGCCGATATCGGCCCAGGTGCATTTCACGATGGACTGGATCTGGAATTAGGTGTTTATAATTTATTGGTACCGACTGTGGCTCCCGGAAGGGTATCTTTCACCAGGGATCGAAAGGCAGACTTCAATCGGCATCCGCAGGAAAAGATTACCAGTAATGAGGGAGCGAGTATCTACATTATTCATGATGCCCCGGGCGGCGGTCGGGCGAGGACAGCATATATGCATAATTCTATGCACCTCGTGGATGAGGGAGACGAAGTTAGCTTTGGGCAACCGATCGCAGTGATCGGACGTTCCGGAAATAGTCATTGGAATCCACACATTCATTTTATGGTCTGGTATAGTCCGCCCGGCTCGGAAGATTGGACCCGGGTGGATCCGCAGTCCTTCTCTTGGAGCTTGTTTGCAGATGGGAAAAATCCAATTATTGATGCTAATTGAAAATACCACAGATTGAGGAGGACGCACGTGAAAAATCAGCAGTTTGTAGCATATCCATATACTTTTCTTGCAAGAGACTTGAGAATGGCCCTCGTAGTGTTTTCTTCTGTGCTCTTCTTTCTCGGCTGCCAAAGAAGTCCACAACAGAATTGCGATACAATTCGCTCGAAGCTAAAACGCATAAGCGTGACGCACGATATAGACCTGGTTCGACTGACTGATGTTGTGCGGCGGAACAGCCAATGGCAATGCGATTTCACATTAAAATGGGACGACCACTGGATGCTAGGATGGAGTGTCCACCAAATAAAGGAATCAGGTGTATTATATCGGGAAGAAATGCGGCATTTCCGATTTGATTCAGATCGCTCCGAGAACCCGACCTTTTGGGTGCATATAGATGGTGTACCATCGGTGGTCCATATAGTTCATGTTGAACCAATGACTGTAACAATAGTGAGAAAAACAGATATTGGGCTTCTATCATTGACCTATTTCGGTCCTCCTATAGACATAGAAGCCATTCGGCGAGACCCCGAGTTGCTTGGTATTCCAAACGGGCTTAAGGCCTTCTATGCTTCGGTCGAATAGGTTTTTAATTGGGCTCCACGCTCGACAGTGTTATCAGGTCTCACTGATGCGGGATTCGCTGTTGCTTTTCCGCATGTAGGCCAAATTGGACTGGATCTATTGCCGCCCGAGCCGCCCGCGCAGGATAAAGCAATTGCGAACCGGGTTTTTAAGCAGGGGCAGGATGCGATACGGGCTGTGAAAAGGCCGGTTTCGAAGAAGACTCTGAGCAAGAAGACTGCCACATTGACCGAGCAGGAAGCTTGGTACGAGAAAAGAGTCCGAGCTGCCGCGACAGAATTGCACGACTATTACAGACAGATGGCACTGGCGGGTGTCAGTCCTAATATGGACCGCAGTAACGTCGCAGGCACATACGGAACAGAGATTACACAATCCTGGCGTTCACCTGGCGGACTAACCCTGTCGGAGGTAGAGGATTTGCACAATCTGGGTAGAGGCCGGCTCTTTTACCAGCCACCGAATGAAGACAGAAGTTGGGGCAGAAATGTCTACCAAACTGCGCCGCAGAAAAGGGACAAGATGCCATTCCTAAACCTGGGACCAGACGCTCGGATTCTCTATAACGAATGGGATGAGAATAGATCATATTTTCATGCCAAAGACCAACCCTATGAGATGGACATGATGGCGGAGCGCGGGACCCCGTTTGCGATCATGGAAGCAGATGGACCGATTTTGATTGATCGATATCGGACTGGGGTGACAGAAGGTAATGCGCTCCGTATCAGTTTTGAGATTGACGGGAGACCTAAAGTGGGTCTATTTCTGCACGGTTTGGACGTTTTTCCGGACTACCTGAAAACCGCTATCCAGGAGGATGGAGAGGTCACGGTCCAGCCGAAACAGCCGATCTTTTTCGTGGGCACGACAGGACGCTCTGTAGGGGTCCCACCGGGAGCACATCCCCACATGGCTTGGATACACGAAGGATACATGGAAGAAATGGCAAGATTAAGGCAACAGAGCAGCCCTGGGCAGCAACGACTCCCAGATTGGATGCGTCGGGCTCTGGGAATACGGGCTGAAGAGTTGAAGACCAATTACCCTCGATAGATAGGTCGATAAAACATGCAGGCTACATCGTTTAAATCCCTGGTCGTTCAAATCATTGCTTTGACAGTGGCACTTGCAACCTTGCAAGGATGTGAGAGGGACTCCTCCCAAAGCGGTGGGGCTGAGCAAAGTCAGAATTGCAAGCTCTTGGCGACGAAGGGAATGGAGGACAGGAAGACTATCTCCTGTTCCCGCAGCGCGGCCACTGATCGAGAGGTCTGCAATTTGATCCGGACAGTCCCCGAAGGCGAGTTGCGAAAGCTTGCCTTGTCAAATACCTTGGTTACGGATAAGGTCCTGCAATGTGCAGCAGAGGCCCGAGCATTGGAGATCCTGGAGATTGCTGACACCGAGGTATCATACACCGGTTTAGCCGCTCTGGCCGGTCACCAGGCCTTGAACGATCTCGATATAGGGGGGAACGATCAAATAGACGATGCGGCCATTGACGCTCTACTAGGTATTCCAAACCTGCGGGGCGTCACCGTAATCGGCACTGGCATTTCTAAAGAAGTCCTGTCTCGGCTACGGGACGCAGGTATTTGGGTACTGGCCGACGACCATCATCAATAGCAAAGAGGTGTACCCTCGAAAAAGTCATCTGGTCATGCAGCAGCCTTCTTGTAGTATCTAGTACCCCCGAAAAAGTCATCGGCTCATGCTATATCCTCCAGAAAGTATCTTCGGTGCAGTCCGCCCCCCCTGGATGCGGATCGGATTTCCCGAAGATCAGCGGATTTCGGCGGTTCGCGGCCATCCGGCGAGTCTAAATCTATGGAAGAATGAGTCCGGTCCTGGTTGTAGTACCGGAGGTATTCTTGGAGTCGGGCGCGAACGAGGGATTCGCTATAGGGGATGATGCAGTTCAAGAGATCTCCTCGGAGAGTCCGAACGAATCTTTCAGCCACGCCGTTTTGCCAAGGACTGGCCAGTTGGGTTGTTACGCTATTCAGGTCCAGAATCCGGCCAATGAATTGCCGAACCGGCCGGTAGAGCTGATCGTTGTCGGATAGTAGATATTTAAGATTTGCCGAAGTCCCGAGAGCCAGCATCAGTTGATCTTTCAGCCAGTCTTCGGTGGGCGATGAGGTGACATTAATGTGGAGAAGCTTTCTTCGTTCATGAGCTATGACGAAGAATCCGATCAGCGGGTCCCGCCCAACTCTGGGAATGACGAAAAAGTCCATCGCCGCGATTTGGGGCAGGTGGAGGTTCAGGAACTTCTTCCGTGTCAGGGCGCGTAATGGATCTGGTCGTTTGCGAACCATGTATTTCGTATGGTATCCAGATGGAGCCGCATTCCCGCACTGCGGTAGAGTTCGCCCTGGATTCTGCGGGCAGTCCAGAGCGGATTTTCCCGGTTGATGCGCTGAATGAGAGAAATGGTATCTTCGTCTATAGGAGGCCGGCCCGTTTTTCTGGTTCCGGCTGCCACTTTGAGAGTCCAGAAGTCTTTGTATCTCCTCGGGCGCCAGTCCAAGATGGTGGCAGGTTGGACTATCATGCAGACTTCCTTCCAGCAGTTTGAGATAGGAGCCATCCAGACCGCGATTCTGCGGAACCACTCGGGTATGGGAGGCGACCGGCGCTTCTTCCTGTACCGCTTACGATATACCGATAGCTGGGCCTGAAGAAAGAGGTTTTGGAGATACAGGTGGCGGTTGAAGAATAAAAGGACGCCGACAAGCAAGAAGAGAAAGAAGGACATGATTGGGAGGAAAGTCGGTCTGTTGTCCGAGTCCCGGCAGGGGGAAAGTGTTTTTGGCGAAGTTCGGGGTAAGACGGGCCGAACCTTGCTATGCGAATCTGGCGCGAAGTTCGGGCTAAGACGGAGCGGGCGTTGTTATGCGAACCGGGAGTGGGCGAAGTTCGGGTTAAGACTGCGAGAGCGTTTTTATGCGAACTCGGGGCGGAGTTCGGGTTATGAGGGAGCGGGCGTGTTTATGTGAATTCGGGGTGTCTAGGATTCTATTGAGTCCCGTCTTCATTGGAGCAGTTCAGATCGATTAAGGGGCCCCGCTGACCTATTCAGCTTTCTCCTCACCTGATTTCATACCTCGGAAAGCAGGGCAAATCTTACCAGTTTTTTTGTAGGAGAGAACGCCTGTCGGCATCGTTTGTTATGGCGCATGAACGGATCTATTCTATCAAGGCGGGAATCGGTCTCTGAGCCGGGTGTAACAGAGAACAAAGGGCCCGGTATGGGCCCTTCAAGGTCGATTCTTAGTTGAACGTTGCTTCTGCGGAATAGGTGGTGACGGAGCCTGTTAGTTCAATACGCACCGTCTTGACACCGCTGGGCAGAGTGTAGGGCTTATCATTAGTGGCGGCTGTTACATCATTTGAAGCATCGCCGATGCTATTACAGTCTCCGTCCAAATAGTTCGGATACATACCCTCATTGTCGCTATTCGAAATATTGTTCAGGTGAATGGAAGTTGCTCCCGCCGGAACGACCTGGTCCAGGGCGGCTCGGCTATTAGAGATATCCACAGTTTCTCCTAGTGCGGGAGGTTGACCTTGCTCACATTCTCCGGGAAGAGCCTGGAGCAAAAGCAGGCCGGTCAGTGAATCATCTCCTCCGTCATCCCCTGGACAGGCAGCCAGGAGTGGTAAAACCAGTAGTGAAATCCATGGTTTCTTCATATTTGTCTGTTCCTCCTTATTATTGGTCCAGTACTAGGGTATGCGATGAGGGGTCAACGATGTATGGTAAAAATTAAGGTAGAAGAGATGGAAGATTAAAAGATATGTTATATAAAGAGTGATTGCAGGTGCAAGCAGTGATGCACTCGAGGTTCGGGTTATTGCATCTCGGGGAGTGTTATCCGCACCCGGCTTGGGCTCAACCTGAGATTCGGGTTAAAGCAGGTTGGGCGCGATTATGCGAACTTGGACTGCTCCAGAAATAGTGGACACCCGATTTGGGTAACCTCTGAATAGGAGGCTAAGATGAAGAAGCCAAAATACTCCGTGGAGTTCCAGGAACAGGCCGTTCGTAAGACTCTAACGGGAGATGAATCAATCCGGGAAATTGCAGAGGGTCTGGGTATCAGCTACTGGACGCTCCGTCAATGGCGCAAGGAGTACATCAAGAACCAAAAGAATCAACCGGAACCTCGCAGGCGCGGTAATGATGCCGAGGAGATCAAACGGCTGAAGGAAGAGATCGCAAACCTTAAGCTGGATAATGCGATCTTAAAAAAGTATGCGGCCATGCTCTCCCGGGACGACTGAAGCGCTTTGAGATCATGAAGATTCTCAAGGATACTTTTTCAGTGATGCGCATGGCCCGACTCCTTGAAGTCTCGAGATCTGGATTCTATAGTCATTTGAAGTCCGAAAACAAAGGTCCGGATCCTGTAGAATCCTGGCTGATTATCGAGCTGAAACGCCTGTATGATCTGCATGAGCGCTGCTACGGCCTCCGCAGGTTGTGGGATGCCTTGAAGGATGAAGGGTATGCCTTTAGTCGATTAACGGTGGCCCGTGCCATGAAAAAGGCCGGAATATCAGGGAAAAAGCGAAAGAAGTTCCGGGTTTGTACGACGGATTCGAACCACTCATTTCCAATCAGTCCTAACCTTCTGAAGCGCAATTTCCATGCTGCTGCGCCGAATAAAGTCTGGGTATCTGATATTACTCAGGTTCGTGCAGGTTCTCGATGGCTCTATTTGTGTACGATTGAGGATCTGTTCTCCAGGCGAATCGTGGGATGGTCGATGAAGGCGCACATGGAGACTTCGCTTGTGACTAATGCGCTGGAAATGGCCACTTTACAAAGAGGCATTCATGCTGGTTTGATCTTTCATTCAGATCGTGGTTCGCAGTATGCTAGCCATGAGTTCAGGCAGGTACTGGGACGCTATGGTTTCCTATCGAGCATGAGTCGAAGAGGAAACTGCTGGGATAACGCCTGTGCGGAGTCCTTCTT
Organism: Spirochaetaceae bacterium; assembly: GCA_002730875.1. Lineage (GTDB taxonomy): Bacteria > Spirochaetota > Leptospiria > Leptospirales > Leptonemataceae > UBA3465. The sequence goes on from PCBI01000004.1 coordinate 7,204, forward strand.
CGCCAGCATGAAGAAAGAGTTGAACTGTCGTTCGTTCGGGAGCGTCAAGGATGCTCGAAATCGGATATTTAACTATATCGAGTTGTTCTACAATCGTAGAAGAAAGCATAGCTACCTGGGAAATCTATCCCCGGAGCAGTTTGAAATGCAAAAGGTTGCCTGAAAGGTGTCCGAAAAAAATGGAGCAGTCCAAGTAGTCGCTGAGGAAGATATGGTTCGAGTGGAGCACGCAGATGGGGCGGTGTTCGTTCATCCAGACTCCAGCAAGCTGGGATGGCTACTGGAAACGATTATGGATCGCAGCCCCAACATCGGAAAAGTGAAACTCGGAAAACTGACCGCCGACCGGGAGATCTGGGGTAAGAAGCCAGACCGGGAGTTGATTGGACGGGCTAAAGAGAAATCGAACAACTCGACTAAAGACGAGGATGTGGAGGCAAGCTAAATGCACGAATTCGCTCCAACAAAGCGCTTACGGCCATGGGTGGTCCTGACAGGAATACTCTGTCTTATTCTGGCAGGCGGATTGCTTCCCCGGGGTGAAAAGGATGGAAAAGTAATCTCCTGTACAACGGTGAGCCCCGGCGGTACTTTCGCAGCAAAATCTTTTGAACAGCAATATTTAGAGAGCGAGGAGTTTCAATGCAAGATCAAGATAATACTGGAAGGTCGGTTTTCGATCTTTCTGTTTCTGGATAGCAATTGGCGTGAGGTAGACTGGAAGCGATATGTTCTGGAGAAAGAGCAGGAAATGAAAGCGCAGCAGGATTACTATAGAAACGAAAAGCAACCGGGAATGCCAGCGTTCGTCAGCCGGGTGGAGCGAAAGCAGGATCATATAGTCGCAACCACACAGTACCGGGATAAGTCCAGCCTACTCTATGGGATGCATTCTCATTACTGGGAGAGGCCCGTGGAATTCGGTATACTTTCGGTTCAGTATTTGCGTCCTGCAAGCGACCATCCACTTGATAGGCCCGCTCCGGAGCTTTCTTTTTCCACTCCGGCATTGCCGGACGATCTACAGAGCTTTTTCCGGAATCCCGAAATCAACCTGGAATAGTGCGCGAGTCCTTCTAGTTCTTTACCATTTGAACATTGATTGTATTTGAGAAAGAGCGATGAGTAGCTGAAGCGCGTTTAAGCGGGGTTGGCTGGCAAAAGGAAAAGCCGGATTGAATCTTCCGCATCTGATTGATTCCAGCCGGGTAAATCTGCTGGCCGCGGTCAGTGACCTGTGACACAGCTTACGTAGAATGAGCCACTCTCTGGTTAAGCAATGATGGATTGTCCGAGCGGTGGGCCTAACCGAAGAGCCACAGAAAGAACCGCGCCTGTAGAAATCTTCTTCTTCGAGGCAACAAACACTGCTACGCCATGATTGAGCACTTTGTAGGGCCCCGCACTCCGCGAAACTGCATTAAATTGAATCGCCCGTGAATAGCCAATACCAATACTGACAGCAAATTGATTATTGGAGGTTTGTATGAAAACAAACGCACCTAAAAGTATTACCTGGATTATTGCCGTTGTTCTGGGAGCGCTTGGAATCCTGGCGAGTTTCGTAATGATTCCTACGGTTTCTGCTTATGCTGGTTATCTGGTTATGGCAGGATTCGTGATTCTTGCTGTAGCTACAGCTGTGAAAGGTCTGTAGGACCAGATTCGTTTCCGATTCGTTTCCCAATGAGCGCTGCAAGCATTTGCACAGGTGGAAGGTCGCCGGTGCAGATGCCCGAGGGGGTACAAGCAGGGTTATAGCAACCCGCCCTCACTCCTTACCCAGTCCGGCCAGCACCTCGCGAAAGCTATTCAGCCCGGCCTCCAAATTCTCGATGATTTCTGCAGCAATGTCATCCGGCTCCGGCAGATTGTCCAGATCCGTGAGGCTTTTATCTTTTAGCCAGAACACATCCAGGCTGGCCTTATCCCGGGCCAGAAGCTCATCCACTTTGTATTTGCGCCAGCGCCCGTCCGGATTCTTTTCTGGATGATACGTCTCTTTGCGTTTATGCCGGTTTTCCGGATTGTAGCACTGGATGAAGTCCTGCAGATCTTCGAATCGCATGGGCTTCTTCTTGAGTGTATGATGCACGTTTGTGCGATAATCGTAGTACCAGACCTCTTTGGTCCAGGGGTCCGGACTGGCTGCCTGGTTATCGAAGAATAACACATTGGCTTTTACGCCCTGGGCATAGAAGATTCCCGTGGGTAGCCGAAGGATGGTATGTAATTCCGTGTTATCAAGAAGCTTGCGGCGTACCGTTTCTCCAGCACCGCCTTCGAAGAGCACATTGTCCGGCACTACCACGGCAGCCTTGCCTGTGGTCTTGAGCATGCTTCGGATATGCTGCACAAAGTTCAGCTGCTTGTTGGATGTTGTGGCCCAGAAATCCTGCCTGTTGTAGGTGAGATCATCCGTGTCCTGTTCCCCTTCTTCATTGGTGAAGCTCATGGAGCTCTTTTTTCCAAACGGCGGATTGGCCAGAACGTAATCGTAGGTAGTGGTGGGCGGCGCCACCAGGGCATCGGTGGGGGCCACGGAGCTATCGCCATCGATTTCGCCGATGTTGTGCAGAAACATGTTCATGAGGCACATGCGACGGGTATTGGCCACGATCTCATTTCCATGGAATGTATCGTGTTTTAGAAAAGCCTTCTGGGATTTATCCAGCTGGTAGTTGTCCGGATTGGTCAGGTAATCGTAGCTTGCCAGAAAGAATCCGCCGGTGCCGCAGGCCGGATCGGCGATGGTCTTGCCGGGCTCCGGGCGAATGCATTCTACCATGGCGCGAATCAAAGATCGTGGCGTAAAATACTGCCCGGCGCCGGATTTGGTGTCTTCAGCATTCTTTTCCAGCAGTCCTTCGTAGATTTCGCCTTTTACATCGGCTCCCATCACCACCCACTGAGTGCTATCGATCATTTCAATGAGCCGGTACAGCTTGGCCGGATCCTGGATCTTATTCTGCGACTTGGTAAAGATCTGTCCCAGCACTCCTTTCTGGGTGCCCAGGGCCCGCAGAAGCTCGATGTAATGGGCCTCCAGATCGGCGCCGCTGCGCTTCTTTAGATTTTCCCAGGTGTACTGGTCGGGTATGCCCACCTTGCGATTGTACGGCGGTTTGGCGTATTCATCCGCCATCTTGAGAAAGATCAGATACGTTAACTGCTCCAGGTAATCGCCGTAGCTTACTCCGTCATCGCGTAGGGTGGTGCAAAAACTCCAGACTCTGGATATGATTGGTGCTGCGTTCATGCAGATTGCTCCATTTCTTCTTCGACTACATCGTCAGCGTCGGGCGCATCCGACTGAGCATCTTTTCCGGGCAGGCTTTTGCCCATGGCCCGCTCAACGATTTCCAGAAGGCTTGCTTCCCTGGCGGCATAAAACGCCTCAAAGTCATCGCTTCGCAAGGTGGATGGCGTTATCAAATGCGTCTCCAGAATTGCATCCATTGCAGAGTCGTCAGAGCCCACTTGCTTGTGGTTTTGGATGCTACTCAGATACTTCGAAGGCGCATGTCCGCCAATCATTCGATTCGTTTTCGCGGAGATAGGAGTTTTATTGATTATGGAATTGTAACGATTGGCCTGAATTCCATTGTTATCGCACCAGGCTCTGGGAAAAATGTGATGAATATCCAGGGATATATCATCATCGATTAGCTCCTGAACTGTTGCCTTGTGAAAGAAGTCCTTTGCACCTTCTCTGAGAACCAGCGTGTTTAATCCTTTGTACGCAGCACTTAGGCGGCTTCTAAGGGTAAACAGTCTGCTTGGATGAAAAGAGGCCTCG
>PCBI01000005.1 GCA_002730875.1 Spirochaetaceae bacterium
GACAATGGCGGACAATGGCGGACAATGGCGGACAATGGCGGACAATGGCGGACAATGGCGGACAATGGCGGACAATGGCGGCGTTTCCTGCTCTTAACGGTGGAAAATAAGTCTGTGCGGCTATCAGGGATTCTTTCTGCATCGCACCGGGCGTCCATCCTTCGTGAACACTGCTTTTAAGGTTAGCGCCTTTTCTTTCGCCGTATTTCGGTAGTCGTGGGTGCAATCGCCACGCATGGCCGCCTCTACATCGCACCAGACTCGCTTTGTATCGGTGGTCCAGATTTTCCAGTCCGAAGGCACCAGGTTCGCAATTCCGCCGTCTATGAGATGATTTCGTTGTCGCTTCTCGGGCAGATAGGGATTGCCTCCTCCATGAGTGCCCACGAACATATCGATGCGATCCTCGCGAATATAATAGGGCGATCCGGTGTCTGTAATGCAGAAATAGCCGTCATGGGTTTTGCCGCCGGGCATCTGAATGTTTTTTTCCGCCACCTCCGGAATGTAGACCATAAGTCCAATCAACGTTCGTTTCGCGCAATTCTTGATTCTCGAGCGTAGACTCTTACAAAGACCGGGAAAACTCACAGCAATGGTACGGTAAGGAAACACCTGATAATTGTAGCCCGCGCCATGGCCCCAGCGCAGATTATAATTGTTATACTGCCCGGGACGTCCGGCATAATGATACTTCTTCCCGTCCAGAGCAACGCCGCTGCCTTCCCATCGTACTTGCTCCTGAAAATCCTGCGAAGCATACCCTATGGTTTTGCCGGCTGGATTCCTGACCGGAACCTTCTGACCTGGATGAAATTCTTCCATGGCCAGATGGTAGTACGTGGGCCATACCTTCCGTACCTGGATATGCTGAAAACCTTCGCCCGAAAGGGAGTCCACCTTTCCAGGAAGATCCACCAGTTGATCAAGGGTTAGCGGTGTATGGTCCAGTTGCTGTAGTTTGGATTCCAGCACCGGACTGTATTTCATGGAAATCAAATGGTCCTTTTCCACATAGCAAACGTCTCCAGGTTGAGCGATTACTGCATTTCGCACAACGGGCACATAGACCTTGCCATCCTTTTCTTTTTCGGCTCCGGCCTTGCGCAGAGACTGGGCATGTGGATAAGTGCGCCGTATCGAAGCGCTGGCATCTGGCTCGCTGTAACAGGGGCAACCGCCCGCGTTGTTCAGGCATCGCCCCTTATAGATCTCGGGAAAGACCGGACTGTCCGCCTGAACGCTGGACGATTCGGGGGTACAAAAGCCAAGGAAAAGAATAGTGAGCCAGGTGACAGAACGCATGCTTCCTCTTGCCGCGTGGCGCGCCTGGTTGCAACAAAAAGAAAGGCCGGTAGCGAACCACCGACCTTTCCATTTTACGCCCCACCCGGGGGATCTGAATCCTTCGATGCAGATGAAGTTATCTACCTGAACTCAAAGTATTTTTCGATTCCGAAATAGATTCCTTCTACTCTTTCCTTCTTTCTTCCGTTATAGGCGGATACCGCATCAAGCAGGCTCTCTGACATGTTAACGGTGAAGTTCTGCGACGTGGGCGTCGTAACGAAAGTACCGTTCAGCCCCCGGTAACCGGAATAAGAAACCAGGTCTACTTCGGAACGGTAGGTCAGACGGAGCATGAAGTCTTTGGTTACGTTGTAAACGATGCCCGCCTCGTACATGTTTCTGATGACATTGACATCGGCTTTCATGTTTTCGGCCGTGGTGGTCAAAGTTGTCCCGGAAGGCGCGTACGTGGTGCGGATGTAGTCCAGGCTTTCGGATCCCTTCTGCGAAAAGTCCACGGCGCTCACAAGAGAAAGACCGCTCCTACCAAAAGGAACCTTTACCTCCAGACCAACGGTGGGCATGAACATTTTGATGTCGCGATTGCCAATGTAGTTCGTAGCGGAGGAAAGCCCGGCAGTTGTATAGGTAAAGATCTCTTCACTGGCGAACTGATGATTGTACAGCACGCCACCTCTAAGTATTAAATCGATGGGGGCTTTCTGTCGCGTATCCAGAAAGAAGATAGCCAGCCTGAAGGCGGCCCTTTCCCGGAACCCTTCGATATCGGCCTGACTCAGAGAGTTCAAAGAAAAGCCCTCGCCACGCCAGTGGCTTCGCTTCACGCCGTAGTATTCGGTTTCAAATCGAATACCTGCGGGCCAACCAGCGGGACCATAGTACAACATGAAAGGGTAGGCAAAGCTGGCATCTGAACGGAAATCGCCATAGGCTGTTCCCGGAGTGAAGCTGCTACTTCCGGAACCGATCAATGCATCGTCGGTCTGGATGCGTTGCTGCAAGTCCAGGTTGAATCCCGCTTCTTGAATATCCCAGTAGCCAAACCTCAGCCCAAACTCTCCGGCAAACACCGGAGCGCTGATAAAAATCACAAGCGCCGCAATAATTCCTCTAATCTTCATAGTATCTCCTTCTGTAACGGCTTCTATCTTTTAGCCGGACCCGGTTCCCCGGGGATGCGCCGAATAACGGAAGGGCACAGCGGATCGCTCCTGTCTGGCTTCCGTCGGCGTATCCAAATGCCCCACAGTTTAGACTCAGATAATGTGACTACGGTTCAGCTTTCAATCCTTTCTCGACAGCGGGTTCGGGCATGGAACCTCTAGAAACTTATTCGGCTTTTGCGGTCATGAGACCAATATCTGATAGCTTACCGGCTTACAACTCTGTCCATCTTCAGATAGGGCTGTAGCGCCGCTGGCAACCGAAAAGACCCATCGGGTTGCTGAAAGTTTTCCATGATTGCGATCATAGTTCTGCCCGCAGCAAGGCCGCTACCATTCAAGGTATGTACATACCTGTTGCCCTTCTCGGCACGATATCGAATCATTCCGCGGCGGGCCTGAAATTCGCCGCAGTTACTTATGGAAGAAATCTCCAGCCAGCGATCCAGTCCTGGCATCCAGACCTCCAGGTCATAGGTTCGCATAGCCGTGGCCCCCATGTCGCCGCTGGAAAGAAGCAAAACGCGATAGGGAAGCTCCAGAGCCTGTAGGATTCCCTCCGCATGGGAAAGCATTTCTTCATGAATTCGGGCCGAATCCTCGGGTGCGCATATCTGAACAAGCTCGACTTTCTGAAACTGATGAACTCGAACCAGGCCCCGGGTATCCTTGCCCGCGGCGCCGGCTTCGCGCCGAAAGCAACTGGTAGCGGCGGTAACGGCCACGGGAAGCTCATCCAGAATGGCATCCCGATAAAGATTCACCAGAGGCACCTCCGCAGTGGGAATCAAGGAAAGCTCGTCCGCATCCATGCGATAGTACTCCCCTTTGAACTTGGGGTACTGCCCGGTGGTAACCATACAATCATCGACTACCGTCGATGGCACCCAGGTCTCTTCGTAGCCATTCTCCCGCTGGCGATCCAACATGAAATTGATTAGAGCGCGTTCCAGTGTAGCGCCCATACCGCGGTAGGTGTAGAACCTGGAACCGGACAACTTAACGCCGCTTTCAAAGTCCAGAATACCCAGGGCTTCGCCCAATTCGTAATGCGGTTTTGGCTGGAAATCGAAGGACGGGATGGTCCCTTCTTTTCTTAGTTCGCGATTCTCCGTCTCCGGACCGATGGGCACCTCGGGATCGAGCCAGTTGGGCAGATCCAGTATATGCTGTTCCAGGGATTGCTCAATCTGATTAAGATTTTCTTCCAGTGTCGCAATCTGCTCGCCGATTTTTCTAACTTCTTCCTTTCGCTTTTCGGCTTCCTCTTTTTCTCCGGAACCAATCAGTTTGCCAATCTCTTTGCTGGAGCGATTCCTTTCATTTCTGAGCTCATCGACTTCCATCTTCTTTTCTTTGGACTTCTCGATGAGTTCCCTTATTTCGGATACCGATACGCGGTCGTACATCCTATCCTTCAGCATCTTCTCCAGAGCATCCGGGTTTTCCTGTATTCTTTTCAGTTCCAGCATGGCAAACTATTGACCTCCTGAGGATAACTTTCAGTTTCCGCATCCAGGGTCGGAAACGGTCAGGTGTTCTACTCAATGGGCGTCGGCCGGCCTGGAGTCAATCAGGATACCAATGCAGGATGTACAGCAACAAAGGCTGTTTCCGGAAAAGGGCCCGGAGCGCACCAGGGATACGATACTGTCTCTTGTTCTGGGCTTAACGGGCAGTCTGTTCCTGGACGATCAGGAGATCTTTCAGTCCGATGTACTCTACGTTCCGGCAGTGATTCAAGATCTGTTCGGCGGAATGGGCCTGCAGGGCTGGTCCTTTACGCCGGCCGTATACTTCTTTCCCGACATTACACTGTACGGTATTCTGTTTTCTGTCCTGAATCATAGTCTGGCGCTGCGATTGTACGGAATCTTGCAGGCTTCCTTTATAGCTTTCCTTCTGATGCGGCTCTTTTCGCCTCCGGGGAAGCGTTACGGCATTTTTCGACTATTGTTTTCGCTGCAGTTCCTTTCGCTGATCTATCTACAGGACTTTTACGCCTTTCTTTACCTGCCAGGGATGCATTGCTCGGCCTTCCTGGTTACGCTGGCGCTATTTCATCGGATTCGCAAGGAGACATTGCTGCCCTGGAAAGGAATCTACATTATATTGCTTGGCCTTGTGATCGCTTCCGACCGGATTTTTCTTTTGTACGCCATTGTTCCTGCCCTTATCTCATTACTCTTCGCGCGACGATTACGGAAAAAGAATCCGGACTACGCAAAGCGCGTTCCTTCGCCCAGAATCCAATACTGGCTGAAAGTCCTATTCGCCTCGGCCGCTTTTGGTCTGCTACTCCAGGTGGCGATGGGGGCGCTCCTTAGCAAAGGCAAGCCCGCCGGCATACCGGCTCTGCAGTCTCTACTGGCCCTGATACGGGACTTCAACCAGGGCTTTGGCACGCCGAATCTTTTTTACATCCAACTGGCAGTCTTCGCCGTCTTCAGCGCGCTTCTACTTCACAGAGTACTGCTGGCCACCGAGAAAGAGATTCGCCGGGCCGATCGCCCGTCGCTCATTTTCTATGGAAGGATCAGTTCATCCAATCTACTCCTCTTTCTGTGGCTGGCTCCTCTGGCTGCGATTGCAACCGGAGCCTATGTGGACCCGTACTCGATTCGCTATTTTGCCGGCTCGCTCATTGTTTCCAACGCCGGAGCCCTGTCCATACTGTGCAACATTCGCAACAAGCCCACGGCGCATTTATCCCGGTTTACCGGTCCGCTCTCCATGGCCTTTCGCCGATCCGGCCCAGTGGCTGCAAGCCTGATGCTTCTTGCATTGGCCCTGGGCGACCGATTCCTCCTGCGACCTTCGCTGCTGGAGTACGGAAAGCATGGCGAAGACTGGCCACTATACTACCCGAATCACGTAGCCTGTCTGGATTCGCACCTGGAAGACGGCGCCACGGTGATGGCCGATTACTGGCATGCAAAATCCATTTATTTGTTTAGCAGGGCTTCACTCATTTCCTATCATGCAGACTACGTAACCGGCCTGCCTTCCCGAACCATCGCCAATACAAACTGGTGGAGGGATGGCTGGCCCCCGGAGGCTGTGTATATGGCCAATCTATCGCCCGAAGTAATCACAAAGGCCCTGGGGACTCCGACCAAAACGCTGAAGTGCAAGACCGGGCCCGATGCACAGAACCCGGAAGCTGTGGACGGGAAAAGCCACGCGGGGGGCGAAGAACCGGCGGGAAGCGAAACGACGCCGGTTCCGCTCTGGATCTATGGATCCGTCGAATGAAGCGGCCGCTCAGAGGATTGCAGCGCTTAAGGATCCAGACGTCCCGCAATCATTGCAAGCGCTCAACAAGCTCTTCTGATCAAGGATCCGCTAGCTTGCTTTGAAATCCAGGAACTCCTGCGTATTGATCTCGATCTGCTCTTGAATCTTCTGTGGATCCTCGCCCAATCGCTCGGCGCGAAGCTTTTTCAAGAATTCCAGGGTGTGGACCACATAAGCCGGCTGGTTGGTCTTGCCACGATTGGGCACAGGGGCAAGAAAGGGCGCATCGGTTTCTACCATCAGGCACTCCAGAGGAAGGGTGGCGGCGGCCTCATGCAAGGTATGCGAATTCTTGAACGTTAGAATACCGCTAAAGCTTACTTTCCAGCCAAGGTCCACAAAGGGCATGGCTTCTTCGTAACTGTAGGTAAAGCAATGAAGCACTCCTTTTACCCCGCCAATCTTCCTTACGGCCTCCAGAGTATCTTGCACCGATTGAGTTTTGCCCGGCTCATATTGACGAGTATCCCGGGTATGTATGACCACCGGCAAATCCAGTTCCTTCGCCAGCTCCAGGTGACGTTTCAACGATTCCTTTTGTTCATCGACGAACTCAGTGGTGTGGAAATAGTCCAGTCCGGTTTCTCCTATTCCCAGAAAGGAAGGCGAATCCCTGTTTTCGCGAACGATTGCAAAGATATCATCCAGAGTATCCAGCTCGTTGGCCGCTTCCGGATGCAAACCGGCAGTCCAGCGAAAGGAGAAATCTGGCGCCGTTTGAAGCAGGTTCGAGTATTTCGCCTCGAGCCGGGAGTTAAAGGTAGCGGATTTAATATCGGTGGAAATTTGCACCAGCCCGGCAAGACCGGCTTCCATGGCATTGGACAGGCTTTGCTCCACCGGAATACCCTGGGAAGCTACAATATCCAGATGGCAGTGGGTGTCGAAAACGGACATACTTCCAGCTCATTTCCGGACCGGGCAGTGTCAAGTCTCGATTGCTTGACATACATTGCCAGCGAGTCAGTTCTTAGCCTGGACTAAATCCGCCATTCGTGGGTTATGAACGATTGCATCAGAAACGTCCTCGTTGTAATAACCTGGAGATTGCTGATTTAACCCTGGAACCTGTCCACGCCTGGAGTTTTTGTGAACGCTACTTTACCCGCCATAGCTGTGATTCTCGCCTACGTGGCCGGATACTTCTTCTATAGCCGATTCCTGGCTCAGAAGGTATTCAAACTTAGAGAGGATGCGATCACCCCGGCCCATAGCGAAAATGACGGTATCGATTTTGTTCCCACAAATCGCTATGTGCTTTTTGGGCATCACTATGCTTCGATTGCAGGGCTGGCCCCTATGCTTGGTCCGGCAGTGGCTGTGGTCTGGGGCTGGCTACCGGCTTTACTCTGGGTTACCCTGGGCGCCATTTTCATCGGCTGCGTGCATGATTTTGGATCGCTGGTTGTAAGCGCCCGCGCAAAAGGACAATCCATTGGGGCTGTGGCAAAAGGGATCATTCATCCCCGGGCGCGGCTGCTATTTCATATCATTATTGTATTTCTGGTGGCTCTGGCCATGGGCGTATTCGTATACGTAATCGCTCTTTTGTTCAGTCCGGCGCCGAATGCAGAAAACGCCGATATTCACTTCCCGCAGGCTGTGACTCCTTCCTTTGGACTGATAGTGGTGGCGGCGATTATGGGGTATTTGATCTACAAGAAGAATACTTCGCTAAAGATACTCACTCCTCTGGGTCTGCTGATTACCATCGCTCTGATTGGAATCTCCAGCTATTCGCATTACGGCGACTGGCTGGACCTGGGATATGTTGGTAAAGAAGGCATGGACCAGTCGGTGCGAATCTGGAGCGCCATTCTATTGGTCTATGCTCTAATGGCTTCCATATTGCCGGTATGGTCTCTACTCCAGCCACGGGACTTTTTGAACAGCTTGCTTCTTTATGCCGGTATGATCGGAATCTTCGCAGGGTTCTTTGCCATACGCCCGGACTTTGTGGCGCCGGCGGTGCGAGCGGATGTGGAAGGATCCCCGGGACTGTTTCCTTTTGTTTTTATCATTATTGCCTGCGGAGCAGCCAGCGGATTCCACAGCCTGGTGGCCAGCGGCACAACGGCCCGACAGCTCAACAAAGAAACGGACGCCAGGTTCATTGGCTACGGAGGCATGATCGGCGAATCCATGCTGGGCTTTGTGGCAGTTCTCGCCACCACGGCTGGCATGACCAGTCATGTGGAATGGGAAGCCCGCTACGCGAACTGGGGAGCCATCCAGAGCCTGGGACCGCAAGTGGGAGTCTTCATTCGCGGATGCACCCGGTTTCTGGAAGGGATTGGCATACCCGCCACCGTAGGAGCATCCTTCATTAGCGTAATCGTAGTGAGCTACGCACTAACATCCCTGGATAGCGCTACAAGATTACTTCGCTACAATATTGAAGAAATCGGCGCGTTTATTAACGTGAAATTCCTGCAGGACCGGTATATCGCCAGCCTGCTGGCCATCGCCACCATCGCCTTTTTCGCCTACTACGAGATTGGCGGCAAGCCCGCCGGCCTGGCGCTGTGGCAACTATTTGGCACCACCAATCAGATCCTTGCAGGACTGGCGCTACTGGTGATTACCGTTTATTTGCTTAAGCGGAAATGGCCCTGGTATGTTTCCGGGATTCCCATGGTGGCCCTTCTGATTGTTACCATCGATGCCATGGTGATCAAGATACTGGAATTCTATAATCATCCGCAGGGCACCGAGTGGCCGCTGGTCATAATCGGAAGCCTGCTATTGGTTCTCGCAGTCTGGCTTATTCTGGAGGGGATTCTCGCGGTCTGGAAATTCAAGAAAAGCGGAACGACCGTCGAGCAGTACGATGTGGAAGTGTGAGGCCTCTAGAGGCTAGATGCAGAGGCCTGCGACTCTCCCCCTGGATGGCTCTGGCACGCTTCCTAATCGGGCCGGTCACCGGACTCCAGAGCCGCCAGGCAAGACCCGCCTTTCTTCGCAACCGCACCTATTACTCGGCTGCCTCCAACGCATTCTCCAGACCTTTACGCAACTCCGGATTTATGGGCCCTGTAGATTTCTTTTCATGATCCCAGTAGGCCTGCACGGTTCGGGCGATGCAATGGATGGAGCCGTCCTTCCTGTTTCGTACTTCATAGCGGAAGTCCCAGGAGCCGCCCCCGATGCGAGAAACGGTTATGCCCACTTCCACTTCATCCAGGATAGTAACGGGTCTTTTGTAATCCAGTTCCGCATGGACGATTAAGAAGGGAAAGTCCAGAGCGCTCTTTAGCGGAAAAAGGGCGTCGTAGAATCGCACCCTGGACTGCTCGCAGTAACTCAGAAATATTGCATTGTTCACGTGGCCAAAGGCATCCAGATCTTGAAATCGAACTTCCACGGGATAATAGATCATGATGCACAGTTTTTCGAGGGGTTCACCGCGGCAAGTGCTACCAGATAGAAGCCGTGACATGGCGTGCCGAAGCAATAGAAACAGGAGATCAAAAGATACCTTACGCCTCGCAACTGTGCTCTTCATGCCCCCCAAACAGCTATCTTTCCAGCGATGCTGCCCGGTTTTCCCGGAGCCACCGAAATCCACCGTATCCTGCCAATGGCACGGTCCGAGGTACGCAGCCGATGCTGAAGCGCCTCGGGCTTAAGGCGGTCCCGAGATCCACGCCCCGGGTTTCGCTTGCCATTTTTTCCGGCCTGCCCATATCTGCCCAAATCGAGACTGAGTCTCAATATTCTTACGGGGTCCTGGGAGGCGAAAATGAGTCTTATCGAATTATTCGAGATGGGTGGACCATTCATGTGGCCCATTCTAATACTTCTGGTCCTCACAATCAGCCTGGCTCTGGAAAGGCTCATCTACTATGCCTGGACCTATAGCGCCCCCGGCGAGCCCGACGACTTTGTCCGCCGTGGAGATCTCACCCCTCCGCAATCCCGTAGCCTGTTGGACCGAATACTTCCGGATTCCCGCGGCCGGTTTGAACGATTTGCGCCGGTACGCCTGGTCATCAACGTCCGGGCCCGCCATGGAGGCTCCGGGCAGTCTTTCGATGCCGCTCTACAGAGAGCCGGCAATGAAATCAGCGAAGAGATGAGTCGCAGGCTATCTTTGTTTCCGCTGGTGAGTTCCGTGGCGCCCATGATCGGACTTCTGGGAACGGTTGCAGGAATGATGGAGTCCTTTCAGGCAATCGCAGCCAGCGGCGGTCAGGCCAACATGGGCGAACTTGCCGATGGAATATGGGTGGCCATGACTACCACCGCTTTCGGCCTGATGACCGGCATCCCTGCCTACCTGTTTCATGGGCTCTTCCTTAGCGTTGTCAACCGCCGCCTATCTTTAATGAATCGCACGGCCCATTACCTGGAGGAACAGGGAGGGCACTCAAATCGGGAGGCAGCATGAAGTTCCCGGCTTTAACCCGAAAGAGCAATGTCATGGACATCGCTCCTATGGTGGATCTGGTATTTCTACTGCTGGTTTTCTTCATGGTCGGCTCGAAATTCGCAAGCCCCTCCCTGGAGATGGAGTTGCCCTCCGCCACTTCAGGCAGCAACAGCCAGAGCGAAAACATAGTAATATCTGTGGATCGACAGGAAAGAATCTATCTGGCGGGAAGGCGGGTGGATCCGTCGTCGCTAAGCGAACGTCTTTCAGAGATGATACGGGAGAGTCCCGGAACTCAAGTTTTGCTACGCGCTGATGGGAAGATCACCTATGATCTGTTCGTTCAGATAATGGATCGCACCCGTAGAGCCGGGGTGGAAAATCTGAGGCTGGAGTATGAACCGAAATAGAATAGATCGCACACTTCGGAACGGCACCTTGTTCTGGACTTTTTGCGCATTATCGCTTCCAGCCACTTTGATTCTCATGGCGCGGCAACCACAACCCGGCCCCGCGCAAACCCGGGCGCCGGTTTCGCAGGTATCCTTTCATTTTGCCAGACCGGCCGACAACGGAAGCGAGCCGCCATCGGCCAATGAGCAATCCCCATCAGAACCATCCTCGACATCATCTCGGGACGGAAAGAACCTCTATCTATCCCAGGTTCTCCGCAAGATCGAAAGAAATAAACGATACCCTCTGCGAGAGCTAAATGATAGAATTCAGGACTCTGTGCGAGTGCGACTGAGCATTTCGGCCACCGGGGAATTGTCCCATGCAAGCATCACTACACCCAGCAAATATTCGGCCTTCAATGCGGAGGCGGTGAATTGTATTCGTCGAAGCGCCCCATTTCCTCCGTTTCCGTCCGAAATGGAACAGGGCTCCATTACTCTAAATCTTAAGATTGACTTTCGCTTGCGATAGGGATTCCGGGCAGATCGATTAGGAGCTGGTCGCCGCCGAAAAGGTACGACGTAATCTTCTCTTCAGAGATGCGCCGGGAGCCTGGCGGAACCAATACAACCTTTGCCCCCGGGCGGCGAAACTGAACCGGACGGGGCTCCGCTATCACGTAGGAAACAGTATCTCCATTGGCGTTTCCCGGGCCGGGAAACCGGGCCTCTCGCATCCATTGGGATTTAGAGCCCGGCCGCAAATAGAGGGCCGGGTTCGATATCTTAAATCTGGCGTTTTCCAACGCCAACGATCCGTTACTGAATTCTTATCGTAGGACGTGCATTGGAAGCGGGTATGGTCTCGGGAGCAAAGCCACCGTCCCTGCCAGTATCTCCGGTATACAGCTGAATCTGGTAATTACCGGCCTGCAGAAACTCGATGTAGCGCGGTGAGCTTCCGGAATCAATTTCCCGGTATTCTGTCCCTGCCGTGGTTTCTTTCGAACTTCCTCTGATATCGGTGGGACATCCGTATGAGTCTTTGTAGACTGTTACCACGTACGCATCGCTGGGCGAAGTTGCATTGGGAAAGTTTTTGATCTCCAGTTGTGTACCAACGCCTGCATTGATCTGAGCATACACGGTGTAGTCGTTGGTCGAATCCACTGAATCCGAATGACTCGTAAACATGGATTGCTCCGTAACGCTGGCGGTGTACATCACCCGCGTATCTGTGCGGTCGCCGCCGCCTCCGCCCTGGGTATAGGTAACTTCGCAATTTTGCGGAGGCACCACCGCCGTGGCCAGGGCCACCAGAGCCAACACCTCATCGTTTCCTTCCTCTTCCACCTGACCCAGCAGGTCGCAGCTCACGGCACTGTACAGGGCGATCAGCGCCACGGGCGTTAGCTGAATAATCTTTCTTGTAGTCATTTTGACTCTCCTGATTTATTGAGATTGGGTCTCATTATCGTACGACTGCCCCGCTGTCACTCTTTTTTCTGAGACTCAGTCTCAATCTCGTTTGACAACAAGAAGGGCCCGTCCCGTTGTGGGCCTCATGTTACAGAAATCATGGCATCCATCCCTTGCGGTGGCACTCGTTTCCCTATTTCTCGCTTCCGGAGCAGCCCGCGGCGAATCTCCCAAACGCATTGTATCCCTTAATGGGAGCATGACCGAGATCCTTTTCGCTATTGGAGCAGGAGATCAGGTGGTGGGGGTGGACACATCGTCGGTGCACCCCGCCCCGGCTCGGCAACTTCCGAAAGTTGGTTATCAAAGATCGCTATCGGCGGAAGGCGTATTGTCGCTAAAACCCGACCTGATCATTGGCACTGGCGAAGCGGGTCCCCCTCCTGTATTACAACAGCTGCGGTCCAGTGGAGTAGAGCTGGTCCTGTTCGAAGACAGGTGGAGTCCCGATTCTACCTATGCGAAAATCCTCTTCGCCGGGAAGCATTCGGGCCATGAGAAAGAGGCCCGAGCGCTGGTTGCGCAGATGAGAGAGTCTATTGCCACACTGACAAAGCCTGCTCGCGAATGGAGAGTGCTCTTCATTTACGCTCGAGGCCCTGGAATGGTTCAGGTTTCCGGTAAAGGGACGCAGGCGCACAGCATGATTGCACTGGCCGGCGCGAAGAATGCCGTTACCAGCTTTGAAGGATTCCGTCCGCTCACATCTGAGGCTCTGGTGGCAGCCAATCCGGAAGTGATCCTCATACCTACGCGGGCCCTGGAAAGTCTTGGCGGCGAGAATGGACTGCTTCGCATACCCGGTGTCGCGCTAACGGAAGCGGGGAAGAAACGACGGATTGTTGCGATGGATGATCTGTTGCTGCTCGGCTTCTCGTCCAGACTTCATATTGCTCTGAAAGAACTTGTTTCGCACCTCAAAGAACAAAAATGAAGTTCCCCGCCCACATACTGATTGGTGTTTCTGGCGCCGTAGCGCTGCTTGCAGCCGCTGTGACATCTATGTGTCTGGGAGCCTTCGCCATTCCGGTTGAATGGATACCCGGACTACTTTTCGGCCAGGCCTCGGAAGAACAGGCCATGGCTTCCCAGGTTCTATGGGCCATTCGGCTCCCCCGAATCCTATTCGGCGTTTTCCTGGGCGGAGCGCTGGGTTTTTCAGGAGCGATCATGCAGGGGCTCTTTCGCAATCCTATTGTGGACCCGGGGCTGATCGGTATTTCCTCCGGGGCCGCCCTCCTTGCCGCTATTTCCATCGTACTGGGAACTCAGATCCCGATGCTGCAGGGGAATGCCGCTCTTTCCATCGCCGCATTTCTCGGGGGCATTGGGACGTGCTTTCTGGTCTACATTATTTCCACTCGCTCAGGGCGCACGAACATCGCAACTCTTCTGCTTTCTGGAGTAGCGATTATGGCCCTGGCCGAGGCATTCATTGGCTTTCTAACTTTCCTGGCCGACGACGATGAACTGCGAGACCTGACGTTCTGGCGGATGGGAAGTCTTAGCGGCGCCACCTGGCAGAAGCTTCCTTACATTTTGCCGGTTCTGGCCCTTCCGATTTTTACGTTTCCATTTCTGGGAAAAGGGTTAAATGCTCTTTCGCTGGGCGAACGGGAGGCTGCTCACCTGGGTTTACCCGTGGAGCGGTTCAAACAGGGACTGGTAATCATATCAGGGCTGTGCGTCGGGGCCGGGGTAGCTGTTGCGGGAATCATAGTCTTTGTGGGTCTGGTAATACCGCACCTGGTTCGCCTGGCTACAGGACCGGATCATCGCACTTTGCTTCCGTACAGTTTTCTTCTGGGCGCCATTGTTCTAACACTTGCAGATCTGCTGGCGCGAACTGTGGTAGCTCCCGCAGAGTTGCCCATTGGTATCATTACAGCCTTTTTGGGCGCGCCGTTTTTTCTCTATCTGATCCAGCGAAAGAAAGGAGAAATGTCATGGGCCTGATCGTCAGCGAGGTAAGCTACAGCGTAGGAAACCGAAGCATTTTGCAAAATGCAAGTCTTGAGATTCGTCCGGGGGAAATGCATGTGCTGCTCGGGCCCAACGGCGCGGGCAAGTCCACATTACTGGGTCTATTGACTGGCGATCTGCGTCCCTCTAGCGGCAGGGTGCTTCTGGATGATGTATCCTTGAAGGATTACCGTTCAAAGGAATTGGCCAGGCGGCGCGCCGTATTGCTGCAGGGCAGCATTGTTCCTTTCGCATACAAAGCCGAAGAAATTGTCCGGCTGGGCCGGCTACCGCATACCGATCCTTCCAGGGATGACCGGGCCGTCCTCCGGTCTTTAGAAAGAACAGAATCCGTTCCGTTTAGCCAGCAGTCGTACCTGACCTTATCTGGCGGCGAAAAACAACGCATTCAGCTTTCGCGCATACTATGCCAGCTGGAAGGATTGAACGGTTCGTCCTATATGCTTCTGGACGAACCGGTAACCGGCCTGGACATAAAGCATCAGTTACAGATGCTGGAAATCGCGCAGGCAAAAGCGGCGGAAGGGGCCGGAGTCTTTCTAATCCTGCATGATCCCGGTCTGGCCGCGCGCTATGCTCATCGAATCACTCTTTTGAAGTCTGGGAGGATCCTGGCCTCCGGTCCGCCTTCCATTCTCACAGAGGAAAGACTGAGCGAACTCTACGATGTTCGCATTCAGGTTTTTCGGGACAAGGAAGGTATTCAGGCCATTATTCCATCAGGGAGTCTGGCGCCAAAAAACAAGGAAAGCCCGGTCGTCGGGCAGGACAGAACGACAGAAATAGCAGCTAAAAAAAAGGAGACTGAGATGAACGAATTAAAGCAAAGATGGGATGCGTTGAAGGAGGAAAATCCTCGCATGCGCATACGCGATGCGGCCGCACAATTAGGTGTAAGCGAAATGGAGCTTCTGGCTACGAGAGAAAACGAAGTCACCTATCTTCGTCCGGATTTTGCAGAGATCATGGCAGAAATGGGTTCGCTGGGCAAGGTCATGGCCCTGACTCGAAATGAAGCCTGCGTGCACGAACGAAAAGGCGTATATCAAGACATCTCTGCCAATGGACCCATGGGCCTGGTAGTGGGACCGGGTATTGATCTTCGGATATTCTATTCCGGATGGAAACATGCCTTTGCGGTAAATGATGTGATTCGCGGCGAAGCCCGCTCCAGCCTTCAGTTCTTTGATGGCCATGGCACTGCATTGCACAAAATCTATGAGACCGAAGCTTCCAATCAGGGCGCTCTGGCAAAGCTGGTCAAAAGATTCAGAAGTGACGACCAGAGTATGCAATTTCAAGTATCCCCGGCCCCGGCGCCCCGGCCTCTGAGCGAACAGTACGGCGACGTGGATAAGGCGGCCCTGATTGCTGATTGGGAAGCCCTGAAGGACACTCATGACTTTTTCACCATGCTGAGAAACCATAAATGCCACAGACTTCAGGCCATGGAACTGGCCGAGGGAAGATTCACAACCTTGCTAAACAATCAGGCCCCTACCCGCATGCTTGAACTGGCCGCCGAGAAAAAACAGGAAATCATGGTATTCGTTGGCAGCCCCGGCCTCATCCAGATTCACACCGGACCGGTGGAAAACATCAAGCCCATGAACGAATGGATCAACGTAATGGACCCGGATTTCAATCTCCACCTTCGCACCGACCTGATTAATCGAGTGTATCTTGTAGAAAAGCCCACCGAAGACGGTACAGTAACGTCCGTGGAATGCTTCGATGCGAACGGCGAGATGATTGTACAGTTCTTTGGAAAAAGGAAGCCCGGCCAGAAAGAGCAGAGCACCTGGACAGAGCTCGCTCACTCGCTAAAAGCAGTGGGGGTGTAGTCAAATGGATTCCCTGAGTCCCTCTGCACAATCCAATCCTGAGATTGAGTCTCATAGTCACGCACCCTCGCAGCGGAAACAGGAAGGAGCGATTCCATCCATTGCTGGAGCGTCGAGGAAAGTCGAAAAGCGGGATGGCTGCCAGAAAAAAGGCAGCCCCTGCTGCGCTTCCTGTGGGGCGAAACGCAACAAAGCAAATCTGGCGCTTCTGGTTTTTCTGATGCTGGCGCTGTCCTTTGGCGGACTACAATGCAGACACCCGGCCCATGACAACCAGCTTCAGGGAATTCTGGATTCGGTGCTTGTCACCGACGAGGAGGCTGGCACCGGTTCATGCACGACCACCGTACAGGGAGCTTTCAACCGGACGGTGGTTCAGGCCACTTCTCAACTGGAGTGGACGCATTGCGATTTAAACATCGGAGCCACCACCCAGGCCGGCGGTCCCTGGGATATGCGCTTTCGTCGCTTCGCGGCGGGCACCAATGGAGGCACCTCCGGTTCGGGTAGTGGCTCAAGTTGCAATACAGGTCTGACGGACCTGGCGGCGGTAACATCGCTGTCGCAGTTCTCGTCCGGCACTTCGGGGTTCTGTCCCAATCTGGTAAACGATACCAACCTTTCCACGGCCGGCGGTGGCGCGGGCGGTAGCGGTAGCACCAGCTTCAGCGGCTCGCCGGTGATGCTGGAATGGTATAACTACAACAGCGAAACCCATGTATTGAGCACGAAAGGCGAGGTCTATATCGTCCGTTCATCGGATGGTAGCAGCTACTACGCTGTGCAATTCCACGATTACTACTCGGAGGCGGGAAGCTCCGGCTATCCAACCATTGATTGGAAAGGGATTAATCCATGACCGATTTTCGCATTTGTTATCGCAGAAAGCCCGCCTTATCAGCTCTTTTTCCCGCAAAGCCAGAGCCGTCAGCGCTTCATGGTGGGATGGCCGCTTCCAGGACTCTGCTTCCAGCAAAGGCAGGTCTTTCCGGTTCGGCTCCGGGAAATGCAACTGTATCCGTGTTTCTCCGGTGGGCAGCAGTTGCATCGGCTTTCATTCGCATGGCCTGGCGCCAGGCTATATCCTTGACTTTTCTGGTCAGCCTCCTGGCTGGTCCGACGCTGGCCGAAGAATCAGAAGATGCAACGATTGTTGTTACCGGAGATAAACGACCCAGGCCGGTAAGCGAATCCATAACCCGTACAGAGGTTGTGAACCGCAAACAGATTGAAGAGCAGGGATCAAGAAATCTTTCCGACGTTCTTCGCAGTCAGCCGGGCATCGAGGTTCGGGAAGGCATCCGCGGACAGGAAATTCGCATGCAGGGGTTGGATCCCGAGTATGTACTCATATTGATCGATGGGAACCGGGTTACCGGCCGAATCGACGGCGCTATTGATCTGAGTCGCATCAAAGCAGAAGAGATCGAAAGAATAGAGATCATCAAAGGTCCGGCTTCGGCATTGTACGGCTCCGAAGCGATGGCCGGCGTAATCAACATCATCACACGACGGACCGATAGTCCGTTCTTTGCTCAGGCGGAAATGCAGTACGGCAGCGGTCGAGACATTCACTTTGGAACAGGAAACGAAAGTCATGCCAGCGTGGCGCTGGGCATCAATCGCGAAAGCTTTTCCAACATGTTCATTGCCGGCTGGCATAGAAGCGATGGTTATGATCTGAACCCCGAAACAGAGCAAAAGAAACAGGCGAGAATTCTGGGGCGACTCCTTCCCGGATTCGAAGATGACGATATTCCGTCCACCGAAGACCAGACAGGTAGCGCCTTTCGTGACCTGAATGTTTCGGATCGCTTTCGCTATTCGATCCAGGAAAACTGGACAGTGGATGGCAGTTTGTCCTACCGATACCTGGACCAGGAGATTGTGGACTTCTCCCCGCCCCGGGCGGTGCTTGATCGAAGAAACGAAACCCATGACGCTCAGGCCTCCGTCTCTACGAGATACGAATGGAACTATCCAACGGCATTGAGTCTCCATTATTCTCATGCTCGTTTTGTGGATACCTTGAATATTGACCAACGGAGATCTGACGATCTTGACTCTGAAGAGACTCAGGAAGATCGAACCCATGAATTTCGCGCGCAGCTGGACTACGGACTGGGCAATCATGTGCTCACCGGCGGACTGGAGGGCTTGATCGAAGAGTATGTTTCCCCGCGAATCGAAGGAAGTGGCTATGGCTACAGACAGAGAACTGCCGGATTTCTTCAAGATGAATGGCAGCCCTTCGACGCTCTTTTCTATTTCACACCAGGGGTTCGCTTCGAACACGATTCCCAGTTTGGCTCTCAAGCGCTGCCCCGACTTTCGGCGCGCTGGGATCCGGCCCGGAAATGGACTTTGCGATTCGGAGCAGGCCAGGGCTACCGCGCCCCTTCCTTCAAGGATCTGTACTTTGCCTTTCAGAATCCGGGGGTAGGATATCAGGTGGTGGGTAACCCGGATCTAAAACCGGAAAAATCCAACGGATACAATGCGTCTGTGGACTATGCAGCCACCGAGTGGCTCTGGCTCTCTGTAAGCGGTTTCTACAACTCCATCACGAATCTAATCGATTTTCGTCGCCTTCCAGGTCGTAGCGATGATCTCACCACTTTTCAGACGGTAAACATTTCCAAAGCCTTCACCCGGGGATTGGAAAGTATGGCCGAATTTCGCTTTGCAAAGAACTGGGTGGCCGGACTGGGCTACACGTTCACAGATACGTATGACAAAGTCCAGGAGGTGCCATTGGAGGGGCGTGCTCGGCATCGGGGCTTCTACTCATTGAGCTATGCGCCACCTTCCGGATTCGGTTTTTCTATTCGCGGCCACATCGAAGGGCACCAACCGTTTTATTACGAAAAGGACGCGCTCTTCACCTTTCAGAATCGACGGTTTGAGATCGATACCAGCGTGGTGCTGCCCGCTCTGTACCAGAATCGCGAATTCACCCTGGTAGACCTGGATCCGGATACTCCGGATTACGGGTATTATCTCGCCAATGCAAATCATACCCTGGATGTTCGAATGCGATACAAATTCTGGGAGCATTATGAAGCTTTCGCCGGGGTGGACAATGTGTTTGATCAGTACGATGCGGTGTTAGACCCCCGAAGGCCGCGATTCATCTATGCCGGGATTCGTATGACCGTAGAAACAGCGCCGACCAGGCCCCTGCCTTCGGAACCGGAGCCTGTGGACGGTGGCGGCGACATTCAGCTTCTGGAAGAACCTTGATCCGTGGATCCAGCGGATCCGCGATGAGCCTCCACACGAGAGTTGGCGGATACCGCAACCGCCGCAGCGAAAGCAACCGCCGTGAAAGCAACCGTCGCCGCGAAAGCGAGGTAGAAGTCAGGTCCTCTGGCGCCATGCAGCCAGAGTCCGGGCCAGAGCGGTTAGGGAAAGAAGACAAATCCTGGCGCAACTTGATGGGTTAGCGAAAAAGCCCTACTCCATCAAGTCCCGCTGCCGTGCTGCTCGGATATGGTATTCGATAGTCGAATATAGTTCCTCGCGGTGTACGGGTTTGGATAGATAATCATCCATACCCGATTGCAGGCAGATGTCCCGGTCCTGCTTCAGTGCATGGGCGGTAAGCGCAATAATGGGCACTACGGATCCATTGGTACCGGTGCCGCCGCCCATGATTCTGCGAATTTCGGCTGTGGCTTCAAAGCCGTCCATCTCCGGCATCTGAACATCCATCAAAATCACATCGAAGGTTTGCTTCCTACAATATTCCACCGCTTCCTTGCCATTGGCTGCCATTTGCACAATCCAGCCCATGGCCCGCAGATGATGCTCCACAAGATAGCGGCTGTCCGGATCGTCTTCAGCGCAAAGGATGCGCACACCTTCTGTATGATATCCAGTTTCGGCGCCGCTGAGCTGGATATTGCCGCTCATGCGCTTCTCTACGGATTGCACCGGAAAGACCAGCCTGAATGTACTTCCTTTTCCTACTTCGCTTTCCGCCGATACAGTTCCCTGAATCATTTCCGTCATCTTGGCAACCAGTAGAAGTCCCAGACCCGCGCCGTCGAAGGACGAGCGGTAGTTTCTTTCTTCCGAGGGCCCGTCGAACAACGTGTCCAGTCGGCCCGGGGCGATTCCAACGCCGGTATCTCTGACTTCGATGCTTATATGCGGTTGATCCACCTGACCCGTGGGAGGAACTTCGGTGCGGGATACGTGAACGGATACGGAGCCACGCTCCGTAAACTTGATTGCATTATCCAGGAGCTGCGAAAGGATTTTCTTTAATAGAAAGGGATCGGTAAGACATGGATTCACCAGATCCGACTCCATATACACGTCCAGGTCCAGATTCTTCTGATTGGCGGCAGGCTTTCTGAATTTAATGGCTTCTAGAATGAGTTCCGAAATATCAAACTCCTGGTATTCTGCGCGCACGGCTCCGGATCGTAATTCAAAGAGATCCAGAAGGGAGTCGCTGGCCTCCATGAGTTGCATGGCCGACCGCCGAACCATTTGAATGTAGTGCTCCTGCTCGGGCGTGGTCTCGGTGGTGCTGTGGAGGTCTACGGTCCCCAGGATTACGTTGATAGGATTACGGATGGCAAAGCTGAGTTGCTGAATCAGTCTATCTGGATAATCCGACATGCTTGCAGACTAAACAGGTTGAATCAGCCCGTCGAACGAAATTTCTTTAATAGTATTATAGTACTGTTCTATTTGTTCATCGCTCAACACCGTCTTTCGAATACGATCCATCGGACGTTCCCTACGATCGGAAAAGAACTTCCCTGAAGCCTTCAAGTCCGGTTTACAGGCAAGATAAACGATGGTATCCGCTCCCTGCTCCGGGTTGCGCAAAAAGGGAGCGGTAATTGCTCGAAAAATCGGAAGTGAATCCTTCACCGATTGGGTATCGGCCCATCCCGGATGCATGCTATTGATCTTGATGTTTGTATCCTTCCATTTTTCCGCCCATACTCGGGTCAGTAGATTTTCGCCGCGCTTGGTCTCGGCGTAGGCCATCACCCCGTCAAACGGCCGCTTTTCCCAGAGAAGATCCTCAAAGTTGATGGGAGCCAGATACATCCCGCCGGAAGAGACTTGAATCACTCGCGCATCCGGAGACCTAATTAATAGAGGAAAAAGGGTCTCGGTAATCAGAAACGGCGCCCGGATATTCACGGCAAAGGTCATTTCCAGGCCGTCGGCGCTTTGCTGCCGCTTATCCAGTAAAACGCCGGCATTGTTTACCAGGATGTCCAGCGCTTCGTGCTCGGCCTGAAATCTCCTGAGAAAGTCCATCAGAGCCGAACCATTCGAAACATCCACAACATGCAGTTCAGCTGTGCCCGGCCAATCCCTGGAAAGGATCTCCTTTAAAGCCTGAGTCCCTTTTTCTCGATTGCGACAGACCATATGAACGTGAGCTCCGCGCTGAACCAGGCCTTCGGTTGTGGCTCGCCCAATCCCCTGATTGGCCCCGGTCACCAGGGCCTGGCGACCTTT
This sequence comes from Spirochaetaceae bacterium, assembly GCA_002730875.1. Classification (GTDB taxonomy): domain Bacteria; phylum Spirochaetota; class Leptospiria; order Leptospirales; family Leptonemataceae; genus UBA3465. The sequence continues at coordinate 21,338 of PCBI01000005.1, forward strand.
GAGATCTACATCGGTTTCCGATTTGTCCCAGGAGAGTTTTCTTAGATGATATCCTGTGGCATCGTAGCCCGGGAAAACCAGCCAGTCCAGCGTTCGGTCCAGAAATGAAGACATGGAATCAGTATAGCAAGAGATGACGCCGGCGTCAGGAAAATTGCTGGCATCCGTGGCCGGCCTGTGCAATGTAAGGTCGGGGGAATTATGAACGAGAACTCATTTGATTATGATTACATTGTGATCGGTTCCGGTTTTGGAGGCAGCGTTTCGGCCATGCGTCTCGCCCAGAAAGGCTACAAGGTGGCGGTTCTGGAAGCCGGCAAGCGGTTCCATGAGAAGGATTATGCAAAGACAAACTGGAGGGTAAACAAGTTCCTCTGGTTGCCAAAGCTGTTCTGCTACGGCATTCAGCGAATCACGCTACTCCGCGATGTTCTGGTCCTTTCCGGGGCCGGCGTAGGCGGCGGAAGCCTGGTGTATGCAAACACGCTCTATGTGCCCCTACCCCAGTTCTTCAAACATCCTACCGTGGAACATATGGGCGGCGAAAAAGGTCTTACTCCCTACTATGAGGTGGCCAGGCGCATGCTGGGTGTTGAAACCAACCCGAAGCTCTGGGAAGCGGATGAGCTTCTCAAAGACACGGCCAGCGACATGGGATTCGGAGACACGTTCAAGCCCACTCCGGCCGGTGTTTTCTTTGGCGAGCAGGGCAAGACAGTGCCGGACCCGTACTTCGGCGGCGAAGGGCCCGATCGTACGGGCTGTAACTTCTGCGGTGGCTGTATGGTGGGTTGCCGATTCAACGCAAAGAATACCCTGGATAAGAACTATCTCTACTTCGCCGAAAAACTGGGCGCTCAAATCATTCCAGAAACCACGGTCACTCGCATTGTTCCTCTTTCCGAGGACGGATCCGAAGGTTACGAAATTCAGACTCGCTCTACCACAGGCCTGTTCGGCGCTCCTCACAAGAAGTTCCGGGCCAAAGGCATTGTACTGTCTGCCGGTGTGCTGGGTACGCTCAAGCTGCTCTTGAAGCATCATCAGAAAGGCTGGCTTCCGGGGCTTTCGCCGCGCCTGGGCGATGTAGTTCGCACAAACAGTGAAGCTTTAATTGGAGTCTCTTCGCTCAATAAGTCCCACGATTTTTCCAGGGGAATTGCCATCACTTCCAGCGTTTATCCGGACGCCGACACGCATATCGAGCCGGTTCGCTACCCAAAAGGATCGGATGCCATGAATGCACTGGCGGCGCCGGTTCTGGTAGATGGCGGCGGAAAAGTGCCCCGACAGATTCGCTTCCTGCTGGGGCTGATGCGACATCCAATACGGGCCATTCGCATGCTTATCCCGTTTGGATTCGCTCAGAAGAGTATCATCCTTCTGGTAATGCAGTCCACGGACAATTACATCCAGATTCTGCGAAAACGACGATGGTTCTGGCCGTTTACGAAATCGCTCACCAGTCGCCAGAACAAACACAGCAAGATCCCTACTTTTATTCCCATTGCCAATGAATTCGCTCGGCGAATGGCAAAACGGATGGGGGGCGTCGCTCGCTCCAGCATTAACGAAGTGCTTCTGGATATACCATCCACGGCTCACGTGCTCGGTGGAGCGTGCATTTCGCAGTCCAAAGAGGAAGGCGTTCTGGATCTCCAGAATCGCGTTCATGGCTATCAGAACTTCATCGTTTGCGACGGATCTATGATTCCGGCCAACCTGGGCGTGAACCCGAGTCTTACGATCACGGCCCTGAGCGAACGAGCCATGAGTCTGGTGCCTCCTAAAGACTCCCATCGCACTTTCGACTTTGAGAAACAGTGGGGCGTAGAAAAAACCCTGACGACGGCCGGGCCGGTACAGTAGGTTTGCCGAGGGCCGCTTCGCTGGCAAAATAGTTCGGACGCGCACCGGTTAAATATTTCAGACGATTGCGGCTGGACCGGTGAAAAAGTTCAGACGCACTACTGCGAAGCTTCCAAAAGCCGGGCCGCCGAAATAGTTCGGACGAAAGCCGCTGGACCGGCAATAAAGCTCGCACGCGCGCCGCTGCAGGCGAAGCCTCAAAAAGCCGAGCCCGGGGCTCAGCCGGCTAAGGATACAAGAAACGGCCGAAGCCGGGCTCCCCGGGCCAGGGTGGCGGCGTTTACAACATTGTAACGAAGTCCCGGCCCTCTTTTCTGGACTCCGTGACCGCCGCTTTTCATTGTGCGCTATGCCCCGGAAGGAAACTATCTATCTGGCCGGACCGGACGTGTTTCGGCCTGATGCCAACGCGCATTTCCAGAGGATAAAAGAAAAAGCGCATTCAATGGGATTTGAAGCCTTCAGCCCTTTTGATTCGGAAGTTCGCCCGGAGAATCTTTCCGGGCTGGATCTTGCCAGGCACATCTTCCAGGAAAACGAAAAACTGATTCAGAGATGCGATCTGGTGCTGGCAAACTGCAACGCATTCCGTGGAGCTCTGGTCGACGACGGCACATCCTACGAAATCGGCTTCGCGGCCGCTCTGGGAAAAACAATCTACGGATACATCGATGCCCGGAAGCCTTTGCCCGAAATCGTCGCTTCGCGGATTCCGGTCACGGATCATTCCTCCGGTTACCCGATCGATGAGGATGGCTTTCTGGTGAACGAAGACTTCGGAAATAGCATAAACTTGATGCTCGAGTATTCCATTGAACAGTCCGGCGGAAAACTGATAGAAGGGGATGCGATACGGGCGCTGGAAGTAATGACTCGCGATCTGCTTTCCTGAATCCCTGGTGGGAGCCGACCGAGCTGAAATCCAGGGCGGCTGAAAGCCTGAGCGAAGTTGCGTCGCCGGCTGGCGCCTGGCCGGGATCGGCGGCTGAGAGCCTGAGCAAAGTTGTGTCGCCGGTGGAAGGCTCATCGAACCCGGATCGGCGGTTGAAAACCCGAGCGAATTCCCGGCAGGCGTTTCATCTGACCAAACTGCAAAAAGCATTCAATCCGGGTTTCGAACTATGCCAGCCACTCCGAATTTATCAGGATATGTCCCACGCCTTCGCTTAATTCACGAAGCTACCCTACTTCTTTCGCGCAAGCATGAGCATGGATTCCTCCATACCGCTTCGCAGAATCCCGTAGCTATAGGGAAAGGGCAACTCCCCTTTGCTTCTCTTGCTGTATTCTTGCGCCAGGGCAGGTTGTCGCAGATGATCGTAAGGGTCCAGCATACCTTTGAGCGCCACAGGACGAGTGTAGTTCCCGTATAGATCCACGGCCCAGGAATCATCGAACATGCGAAAGGGAACGCCGGAGTCATCCTGCAAAATCAACTGGCTGCGCTCCAAAATGCTTTTGGCCAGAGGCGCATACTTTTGATTGTGTAACAGATACACGGCAGCCTTCATAATGGTGTTTACGTTCTCCAGATTTCCCAGGGCTCTGGACTCGGGCTTCCCGCCGGCAGGATTAACGCTTCCAGGGCCCAAAAATATCTTAAAATAGTAGAGGGTCTGAACCGGAGCTTCCGGATTCGCCTTACCGTCGGTGTTTCTGCGAAACCGAATCCGCAGCCCGGGATGAACGCCGGATCCGGTGCCAATCATTCCGTCCGCTGCTATAGAAACCGCCTGCACCGATAAGACCTGCTGATCCTTTCGAGCCAGCCAGACCAGAAGCACCGGCAGGACGCCGGACAATTCTGGATTATTCATAGTCTGCGACATCTTGCGGCTCTGGAAGTAGTTCTCGCCAGAAATGTTAGTAATCACCGCACGAACCGAGGCGAGTCCGCGGGCCGTAGAGCGATTCTCCATGGAGCGGACTTCCGATGGTCTGCCCGGAGGCTCGGTGGCTACCAGAACATAGAAGGGCGCCTCCGGAAAAAATGTGTGCGCGTTGATGAAATCTGCGCCGCTCAGAGGATAGAAAACCGGTCGATCGCTCTTTCGCAGATAGTCCTTGTCCGCAATCCAGCTCTGAATCGGATTTATGTTCTGGGTTTCGATTCTGGACCACAGCCGATCCATTGTATTTCTGTGGGCCGCGTCGCCGCCTTCCAGACCGGCAATCAATCGAGCTGTCCGGTTCCAGATGGGATCCTCATCCAGCTCCGTCAGAACGGATTCAGAAAGAGGAAGCTCTTCATTGTAGCCTTCCGGTGTATCCCCGGGCTTCTGACCTGCGCCACTACAATAAGGCAGGGCGACAAAGGAGAATACAGCAAGAAGTAGAAAGAAAACGAAGAGTACCGTTTCGGGAATGACCCGGATTCTGTTGCCGCCTCGGGGACCGGATAGGCCGCCAGCTCCGGCCCGGGCATCAGCCTTCTGGCTTATTGAATGGGTGCGACGGATGGAAGGGAATCGGTACAGCGATTTCATCCTTTATTGAATCGGTAAGGCCGGACAGTTGCATCAATAGAAAACCGGGACGCCCATGGGCATCCCGGTATTTTCGGTGAGACCGGCTCTGGTCGTATCGGATCGACCAGGAGAAAGTCTGCCGAGTTCAGGCGGCAATTCAGAGTGAAGTTGCTGCCGGCAATTCTGCCGAATCAGGTAGAGGAAGCCGCCGAATTTTCGCCATTTCGTTCGGACAGGCTATACCAATCCACGTTCCGGGTCAGATACATAACAACGGCCAGAAGTATAAAGAGAGCTACCGATCCCAGCAGTAGCGCCGTATCCTCCCGGGTAAGAACCACATACAGATAGCTGTAAAGGCCCGTCATAAGACCTCCGGCCACCAGCGCTCGGCTCTTATCCCGTAGAATGGCCAGGGTATAGAGCGATATGAGCAGAACCACAGCCACCGCAGCAATCAGATAGGACACAGCGAAGGGCATGTGCTCCGAGAAAGAGGTAAAGAGCACATAGAAGATTACCATGGCGCTTCCTACCATCAGGTACTGCACGGGATGGATTCTTCGCGCCCCGAAAATCTCAAACAGGAAATATCCCGCAAAAGTAACCGTAAGAAATAGTATGGCATACTTCACCGCCCGCTCCGATTTCTGGTAATGGTCCACCGGCATTATAAGCTCCAGACCAAACCGGGACGGAAATAAGGAAGCATGACTGGCGGTTTCGGAAGCGACAAACTCCTGGGCATATCCTCGACCAAAAAACGAGGTATTCCAGTTAGCCGTGAATCCTCCATCCGTTATGTTATGCGAATCGGGAAGAAGGGATCCCGTGAAGCCGGGGTTGGCCCAGTTCGATTTCAGGTTCAGCGTAGTGGATTTTCCCATTGGAGTCACAAAGAAATCGCTGCTTCCCTGCAGGTTTACGGAGAATGCGAAATTTGCTGTGCCCCCGGCCAAGGGATTAATCTGCAACGGAATATGCAATCCCTGGGCAAATAGTTCCGAGCCCGCTGTCCCGGGCAGAAAACTGCGCTCCACGCCGTTCCAGTTCAGAGTGAGCTGTTCTTTGATGCCGCGAGTATCCGGAATCGAAACGATAAGCACGGCCTGGTCCCAGAAGATACGACGGATTTCGCCGCGATAAGGGATGCTCTGCGGCAGGCGAAAAGAGCCCTTTACGTCCAGCGAAAGAGTATACAGCACCGCCTCGTAGATTCCTCTTTTCCTGGTTTGTGCCTGTAAGTCGCCGTTGTAGTCCAATTCCTCGGGCAGGAAATAAGCCTGATCCATGGCCACTTCCACCTGGTCTTTGGTCCGCGCCGTAACACGCTGAAAAGGAACCATAATCACCGGGCCCTGTATGGTCTGGGATCCGCCCCATCGGGATGCTATTTCGGTGACGGCATCGTTGTAGCGATACATACGCTCTTCAATCAGTCCGCGAACAAATTGCACCGGAATCAGAAGCAGTAGTATCAGAAATCCAATTATCAGAATCCGCACCATGGCGGATCGACCAATGTTTGAGAGATTCATATTTCCTCCTGCGGGTAGCTCAGCGGCTTCCCGACATAGGGAAATATCCTGTATGAAGGTGGGTTTGATTTGAGCGAAGAATGATGGATTCGAAAAAAATGGTGAGCGAAAGTTGAGGCTTACGCCCGGTTTGTGAGCGATTTGTGAGCAGGCCAGTGCCCGATGTCGGCAGATTTTATCGCATCTGCTAGTTAGATCCTTTCTAAGGTCGGAATACGCAGCACAGCCCGAACTCCGGTTCCATCGGAAAGATTCTCAATGGACACTTCTCCGCCATGCAGCTCCATCACCTCGCGCACAAAGGGCAGGCCCAGACCTGTGCTCTTGCTCCCGGTTTCGGGCCTTGGCAAGGAATAGAATCGCTGAAAGATCTTCTCTCTTGCGTAATCTGGAATCAAGGGCCCCCGATTTTTTACGGCCAACTCCAGGGCGCCGTCCGAAGGGTAAATCTCGCATTCGACGGCGCTACCGGGTTCGCGAAATTCCAGGGCATTTCTCAGGAGATTGGATATAGCCCGACCCAGAAGAAAACTATCGCCTCTGATTCTGAACACCGGGCCCTTCTCTGCCGAATCCCCTGAAAGCTCAGAGCTCCTTCCGGAATGAGCCATACCATCGTCCCCTGCTTGCGGGTTTTCGTTTTGCGGAAGCTCTGTGGTCGGCTTCGTAGAACTGTCCCTTACCACTCGTATTCCCGAAGTCTGTAAGGATTCTATCTGATCTTCCAATAGCAATTTCAGATCTATATCCTGCCTGGAAATCCGGTTCTGATTCTCCACAATGGACAGGTCGAGCATTCGTTCGATCATGCTCTGAATTCGTTGAGTCTCTCGTTGGATGTTGCCCACGAGCCGCTTGCGGCGGGCCGGAGGCAGGTCTTCCTCCAGAAGTTCAACTGAACTTTTTAGAGCGGTAAGCGGACTCTTGATTTCGTGATTTAATGTCTGAATGTATTTTTCCACGTAGTCTTTGCCTTCCAGCTCCTTACGCAAATCCTCCAGGGCCCGACCCAATTCGCCGATCTCGGTTTTTCCCAGCGCAGGGAGCTCTACCCTTTTGCCTTTTCGCAGGTCGGAGACATACTGGGACAACTTACGCACGGGCAGGCTCACCCAGAGAAAAATCAAACCGGCAAAAAGAAATATCGCGCATGCGGTGAGTAATCCCGCCATGAGCGAACGCTGGCGAGCCAACTCGATAAATGGCGTTACGCTATCCTTCGGCTTCACCACGGTGAGCACACCGACGATGTTTTGACCATAACGTATAGGAGCCGCCACATACAAAGCCCCGGTTTGCGGATCCTCCTCCACCATACGAGAGCTTCGGGCCCCGTACTTTCCGCGGAGGGTAAGATAAACGTCATTCATGCGCGACAGATCCTCGCCCGTGCGGAGGCCGCTAGAATCATAGAGAACTATGCCCTTGTGGTTCGTGACGTAGACATAAAGATTCATCCGCTCTTTTACGATGTCGTAGATTTTTGCTTCGAATCTACGGGAACGGGCCCGTTCCATCATTCTTTCCAGGGAAAGGGAAGCGTCTTCCAGTCGGGTGGAAATGTTGCGCAGATCGGCCTGGTTTAACGAACGATTGGATTCGTCAGCCTCGGAAGGATGATAGAGGCTGGATTCCAGAAATGCGGCCAGCAGATGGGCCGTATCGTTCAAAGACTCCTCAACCGACTCCAGATACCTGGGCCGAATTTCGGAAAGCGTGGATTGAATGAAGTAATAGAACGTCCCCGCCAGGATAAAAAAAAACCGGCAAGCAACCTGAAAAAGAGACTCATGCAAACTCCCGATCCGTCATAGATCTCTGCGTAAACAATAGCCCATCCCCCGCCGGGTTTCAATCGCTTCTTGCTTCGCATCCACTTTTCGAATGGCATTTCGAATATTCTTGATTACCGTGTCCACGGCCCGGTCGAAGCTGTCTTCGGGTTCGGTCCAAACATGATCCATAATCTGCTCTCTGGAGAAGACCATTCCGGGCCTTTGAAGTAGTAAACGTAAGGTTCCGAACTCGTAAGGACTCAGGGCAAGCCGGCTACCGCGATAGTAGATGAGCTTCTCCTCATCGCTCCAACTGAATGGGCCATACTGCCGGGTCTGATCTGCCGGAATTGCGATAGCAGAGTTACGGTCAGCGCTGTCGGGATCGGAAGTATTATCCCTTTCCGGGCCCGCCGTATTGTTTTCACTGGATTCAATCGAAGTAGCAGCTTTCTCTTTCTGAGTCCCCCGGGAATCTTGAACAGCCGGATTCGCCTCCGGGGACCACCGCCTCAAGATGGCTTTGATTCTCGAGACCACCTCTCGGGGCGAAAAAGGCTTGGTCACATAATCGTCTGCGCCAAGCTCCAGACCCAGAATTCGATCTATTTCTTCGGTACGCGCGGTGAGCATCAACACCGGTACCGTATACCTGGTTCGAATTGTCTTCAAGACGTCGAAACCTGTCTGGTCGGGAAGTCCCACATCCAGTACCACAAAAGCGGATGCCTGACTTTCCAGAATCTTCAGGCAATCGGCTCCAGTAGAAGCTACCCTGGTGCGAAAACCTTCCATATCCAGAGAAATGGAAAGCGCATCCGCAATAGCGGGCTCATCTTCCACGATGATCACAGTGCCATCAAATATCGGGGGCATCCTTCTGGCTTCCTTCCGGAACAAAGATTAATTCCCGGAAGTTCTCTCCAGGATTAACCAGAGTCAAAATCAGCTCCTTTCCCTGAAAAGCAAAGCGAAGCATCTGGTAGCTAATATGAACGCACTGCCCCGGCCGTGCGGTGTACTCGCTTCGCAGCCTTCCGTAGACTTCCAGTTTGCATGTCCGTCCCGGAACTCCGGTAAAGGACAGATCCACAACGTTACCCGCAGATATCTTCAAGATGGCCGTGCCGTTCTGTTCTTCCCAGGCGCCCTGAGGTAAGGAAAAATAAGAAGGAATGGGCTCTTCTGAATGGGCCGGCCCCTGAAATGCGGAGGCCATAGAAATCAGGATGATCAGCAGGAGTATAGAGCTATGACCGCAGCGAAACCAGGAAGTCATTGCACCTATTCTGAATCGTTGCTTATTCCGGTGAAGCCTATTTTGAGCGGACCTGGAGGTATGTCCCGAAACGTATAGCAATGGGCCGGTTTCTCGACTGCGCAACAGCAGGCATCCGGCTCATCGTGGCCGCACGGCCTGGTTGCCAGCTTTCCGACCGTCTCAAAGTATGCGCGCGGATTAAAGCTAGCGACGGAGATCCAGAAGAATGCCCCGCACCCCCTCCAGCGCTTTGAGCAACCCGAAAGCCGCATTTCTCTTGGAGCGGATCAGCCCCGCCATTTGATCGATTCTTTCATCGATGATTTTTACGTACCGCAGTTCGACCTTTTCTCCGGTACCCTTCCCCTTTCGGTTCACTATTTCCACGCGGGTATTCAGTTTGAGTGTGGCGCTCAGAATCTTCCGCACCAACTCCTTATAATATAGAAGGTTTTCCTGTGATGGATGATTCAGTAGTCCCTGCTCGGCGTCGGGCAGTTCGGACCACAGCCGGTTTAGGTCTGCAGCATCCGCCGTCTCCGCTGGCAATACCTCATTCAGGATGTCCAGGAAAGGACTGCTTTTTGACTCGGTGGACGATCCGGTTGCAGTGGATTTATGACCTTTGCGGCTACCGGTGCGTTTCAGATCATCGCCATAGTTAGTACGAACCTGCATAGGGTATACCTCGACATTCTAGAGATAAAAAAAAGCAGTCCGGCGGCGTTTGTACAGAAAAAAAGCGGCCCCGAAGGACCGCTTTATCAGCAAATAAGGAAGAATTCCTTATTGCTTAGGTACGATTTTGAAGGTTACTCGACGGTTCTCGGCATCGCGAGGATCAGCGTCAAGTAGCAGTTCGTCGTCTGCCACGCCTTTGTAGGTCAGTTGGTCTTTCGGGAAACCAGCTTTGATCAGCGCATCATATACGCCTTTCGCTCGCTGAGTGGAATACCATACGTTTCCTTTCTTACCGCCCATGGCGTTTCGAGGCCCGATAGAGCAAGTGTGGCCAGTAACTTGTAGTACGTAACCGTCACCTACTTTGCTCAGAGCATCTTCCAGTGGCTTCTTCAGCTCGTCTTCGATGTACTTCTGGTCAGCTGCAGGGAATGCAACTGCTTTGTAAGCATAACCGTCGTTATCTGGAGAATATCCAAGCTGGGATAGTCCTTTGTTAACGATGTCCAGTGGGCTTCCCAGTCCAGTGCTGCGATCAGTACCGGAGTCTTGAGAAGAACCACAAGCTGCCAGGCTTACAACAAACAGAGACACGGAAGCAAGCTTGAGCACAGATTTCATTTGTTTGCTCATGGCAATACTCCTAATTTTTTGACGAAAGATGGGGGTATCGCCCGTGCTTGTAAACTACAATTTTTTCCCCGATCACTGCTGATGGAGCAAGAAACATACCAATTCAAGGTTGATGCCGACCAGGAAGGAACCCGGATCGATCAATTCCTAACAATCTCGCTGGAAGACCGGTATAGCCGAAGCGAAATCCAGAAATGGATCAAGGAAGGACTTGTCACCGTGGACGGAGATCCGGTGAAAGAGCGCTCCCGGAAGCTCATGGCGGGCCAGGTGATTGGCGCAGCCAAAAGAATCATTCCGGAAAACACCCAGGAACCGGTGGCCATGGAATTCCCGGTAGTTTATGAAGACAAACATCTGGCGGTAATTCATAAACCGGCCGGCATCGCCGTTCATCCTGGACCGGGAGACTCTTCCATTACCATGCTGCATGGTATTCTACATCGATGGCCCCATCTTAGGGGTCAGGGAAGTCGACCAGGTATTGTACACAGGCTGGACAAGCCCACTGAAGGACTGCTACTCATCGGTTTGAACCCGGACGTTCAGTGGAAGCTATCCCGACAGTTCCAGAATCGCGAAGTAGATAAGCGTTATGTGGCCTATCTGCTCAGCACTCCATCCGAAATGGAAGGCAGACTGGAGTTTCCGCTCATGCGAGACCGGGTAGATCGAAGAAAAAGGACGGTACATCCGGCGGGCCGGGACGCCACAACAATCTATCAGGTCACCGATGTTTACAAAACCCGAAAGGGTCGCAAGCTATGTCGCGTAGAGATAGAGCTGATCACCGGAAGAACGCATCAAATTCGGGCCCATTTCGCACACATTGGCTGCCCGGTGGTTGGCGACGATCTCTACTCCCGTAGCGCAAAGGAATTCTCCAGATTTGGACTACTTCTGCTGGCCGCCCGCCTGGGATTCACCCATCCTGCACTGGAAAAAAAAATGGAGTTTGAGCTTCCGGAACCGGATCGATTCCTGGAGTTCGCCCGAAAAGCTACATTCTATTGAGGTTTTCGCCCTCCGATCGCCGCAAAAAGGAACAGAAACCGTTCCCGCCATTGTCGAGGGCCAAGGCCACAATGATGGTTTAGACTGCGGTTCAGATCGCCAGCGATGGCCAGTGTGGCTCTTTTTGCAGGCGAGCACTCGGCCATATACTAAATTGGCAAAACGGCTCCGGAAGAGTTCAGCAGGGCGCGCAACAGGCGGACCGGAAAAGAAGCATCTATAATAGGTGTGTGTACTTCAGAAGGTGTACTTCCCGTTCCGGACCTTCTGACTTCATGCCCGGAGCCAGGAGAAAAACAAAGGAGTTTCTATGTCATTTGAACCCGCGATTCCGCAAAAAAAACCCTATGTCCTGGAAGGCGAGGAAGGAGAAAAAAAGGCCTGGTGCAGTTGTGGTCTTTCCGAGAAGCAACCCTTCTGCGACGGATCTCATAGCCGCCAGGGGACCGGGATGAGCCCAAAGATCGTAGTATGCGAAAAATCTGGCAAGTTCGCCTGGTGCGGATGCAAAAGAACAAAAAACCCTCCTTTCTGCGATGGTTCGCATAACTCGCTCTGAGAGGTTGTCCCGGATCCAGTGATAGCAACTTCCTGCTCATGCGAATCCGGCAAGACGTTGCCAGGAATGCACACTGTATCCAAAAAGCCACAGCCAGGGGGCCTTTTCCACGGCCCTCGGGCAACCTCTCCGGAAAGGAGACCCTCTTAAAGGCAATGCGAATCAATCTCAAAGGCCTTCAAACCCCGGTTTGATGCCCAAATTTGGGGATGAGCCGTATTATGACTTATTTTTGTCTGTTCTTGCGGCTCAAACAGCCATTGGTACAGAACTTGCTCTGTATAGTCATCAGGAGATATACATGATGACACGTCCTGCAGAAACATTGAGACCTACGGATCGAATCGGCCGATTGAATCGGGCCACCCTTGCCAAGACTGTAACCATAGAAGGAACAGGGATTCATACCGGCGAAAAGGGACAGATTGTGCTGAAGCCCGCAGAGGCCGGTACAGGCCTGATTTTCAAGGGTACAGGCAGCCGCATAGGCGACATTCCGGTAAGTCCTTTTTACGCCCAGGACGGGGTTCAAGCGGTAACCCTGGGAAATCGACACTGGCAGATCAAAACCGTTGAGCATTTGCTCTGCGCAATGGCCGCCGCCGGGGTTTCCGACTGTATCATGGAAACCACAATGTCCGAAGTGCCCATTCTGGACGGTTCCTCGCTGCCATTCTACGAAAAGCTCATGGAAGGCGGTATTCAGGAACTGGATGAGCCCATGGAGCCGCTCAAGCTATCCAATCCTGTCTGGGTCATCGAAAATGACCGTTATGTTGTGGCTCTCCCTTCCGACGAATTCAAAGTTACTTACACGATAGATTATCCCCACCCGATGCTACGCGGACAAACCCTGACCATGGGCTTGAACGCCGACAACCTGATAGATGACATCCTGCCGGCCCGGACTTTCGGATTCCTGAAGGATGTAGAAGAGCTCAGAAAACGAGGCCTGATTCAGGGCGGTTCACTGGACAATGCAGTGGTACTCACCGAAGACGGCTACCTCAACGACGATCTAAGATTCGAAGACGAGTGCATCCGGCACAAGATTCTGGACCTGGTAGGAGATCTTTACCTACTGGGACGACCTCTGAAGGCCCATATTGTAGCCTTCCGCGCCGGCCACAGCCTGGATATTTCCCTGGGCAAAAAGATTCAGACCCGGATTGCCATGGATGAACTGGCTTCCCGAAAGGACCGTATCCAGAGCGCCGAAAAGGTCTCTGCATCCCCGGTATAGCAATCATTAACACAGAGCAGACCCGCATGCCGGGCCTCATTCTTCTGCCAGTGGCATCCGAAACCGGTTGCCACCTGGCACTGTTCAGCTAGATGCTCTTTTTCCCCGGGGCGTATGCCTCCCAATCACCAGGACATGGAAGGATTGCTGTGCGCTGCCGTAGTCGCCATCCAGACATATCCGGCATCCCGACTACAATAATGAAGTGTCATTTTGTATTGACACTCCCTGAAAAGGCCGACAATAAATGCAGCGTCCTTTGACAAGCGGCGGCATGGGCCGGCCCGCAATACATACAGACGCTTAGAGGGATTCCCAAGGGAGTCCCCGGGGGAGAGCGACAGTGGCCACTGGCGATTTTTTTTTCGATTTCAACATCTATTTTAACTTCTTCAGCTTTGGAACATTGCTGGCAGTGGTGTTTACTGGCTTTCTTTCCGTATTCCTTCTAACGCTGCCAAATAAGTCCACCGGAACGCTACATCTCGGGCTGGCCTTCTTCTTTTTCGCGCTGTTTAGCATGGGCTATTTCCTGGCGGCCATGTATTACGCGCAGGAGGCTGCGTGGCACCGATACTTTACTCTGGGCTGGGTAGGACCCGCTTTCATCCACCTGGCGCAATGGGTAAGAAAATTCCCCAGAGACCATCATCCCAGGGCTTCCAGGATTCTATGGATGGCTCAGTGGGCCGGCTGGATTGTATTGATGAGCTACTTCATCTATATGACCCAGCAGTCGGACTACAAATACCACTTCACCGGGCACTACTGGGACTTCGACGCCGAATTCGCCAGTAAGATTGGCGCCTATTGCATTCTTCTGTATCTGGCCATCTTTGTGGGCGTGGCTATTACGCGGATCATTAGGGTTCAGGGAGCCAAGACCAAATGGGCCATTGCCGCTATTCTGTTCTCCGTACTGGCCGGGGCCATTCCTCCCTCCGCCCTGAATACTCTTAGCCGGGACGGTGTGGTGGATCGGGGCGTATTTCTGATCACACTGGTATTCTGTACGGTTCTGGCCTTCTTCTTGATCGTCATCGTCTATACAAACACTACAAAAGACCGCACCACCTTCATGGCAAAGATCGTGGGAGTAACTCTGGTAACCTTCCTGCTCGTACTGCAAGGCCTGAGCTACTTCTTCGTGGAGGACAAGGAGAATCAGTATAACGAACTGCGGCTGGAGTATGCGAAACGCGCGCTGGAAGGAGGGGCCATCAACGAAAGTGTCCAATACATTGCGCGAATACCCATGCACCTGAAGGACGACGATGTCGGACAGGAAAACGTCCGAACTCGTCTGGATCTGTACTATACCTCCGACGAATACTTCAATACCGCTCCCGAGAAACGAATTAACTTCGAACTGGCAAAGAGCGACTTCTTGAATACGGCGCTTTATCAGGAAATCCTGCGAATGCCAGATACTGGATTCGAAAAGCCGCTGAATCGCGAACTGGAATTAATGCCGGCCAGCTTCAATGGCTACCGAACCTCGATCAAAAGCTTCCTGAAGAATTATGAGGGAACCGGTCCCGAGAAGAAGCAGTCCCTGATAAAGCATATCAACGATCTGAACCAACTGGCCTTTGTGAATTCCAATCGGATCAGTTACATTCACCGAGATCATTTCCGCGAAGAATTGATCAAATATCTTGAAAAGACAGATGACGCTTTTCAGCCATTCAAACAAGAGATCGATTCCTTTCTAAAAGGCAATCCGGAGCTCAAGGGTGATGAATTAAAAGAAAAGGTCCTGGTTTTTCTGAGTCCTTTCAAACCAGAAGAAACCAGGCACTACCGAAAGAGCCGTGACGGTAACAAGCATTTCGTTGCCTTTATACTTTACGATGAAGCCAACCATGTAGCCTACGAAGCCGGCTATTCCTACACCGCCTATCGAGCTTTCATGCACCCGTCTTCTTATAAGCAAAGTCTGATTCTTTTTGGCCTTCTTATCATTGTTCTGGGTCTATTCCCGCTGTTCTTCCGGGGCAGCCTGGTAAGCCCGCTCAACAATCTGCTGGATGGTGTGCGAAAAGTAAACAGCGGCGATCTGGATGTGAAAGTGCCCATCCATGTTCAGGATGAGATTGGCTTTCTGGCCGACTCCTTCAACAACATGGTGAGCTCTATTCGGGAAGCCCGGGACAAACTACAGGACTATGCGAATAACCTGGAAGACAAGGTTAAAGAACGTACCGCTGAGCTAAACCAGACTCTGGAGCAGGTGCAAAAACTAAAGTCCCAGCAGGATGGGGACTACTTCCTGACATCATTACTGGCGAAACCGCTTAACTTCAACGCAAACAAATCGGATGCGGTGAACACCCGATTTCTGTTGGAACAGAAAAAGAAATTCGAATTCCGCAACAAATCGGCGGATCTGGGCGGCGACATTTGCGTTACCGGTAATCTTCGACTGGGTTCGCAAGAGAACTTCAGACGATATGTAGTGGCTGTGAACGGCGATGCCATGGGTAAATCCATGCAGGGCGCCGGAGGAGCCATCGTGATGGGCGTTGTCGTTAACTCCATTATGGCCCGATCCGCCCGCCATGACCGTATCCTGGACTATACGCCAGAACAATGGCTGACCGAGTTCTATGAGGAACTTCAGGGTGTTTTCCTGGCATTCAACGGCTCCATGGCTATTTCGGCGGTGGTAAGCGTCATCGACGAAGACTCCGGCGAAATGTGGTATTTCAATGCGGAGCACCCTTACACCATTCTATACAGAAATGGCCAGGCCAGCTTCATCGAGGAAGAACTGCTATTACGCAAGATAGGCCTGGAATCGGACATTCCGTTTGCCGTGCAGAAGTTCCAGCTGGAGCCAGGGGATATCGTAATCATGGGCTCGGACGGTAGAGACGACATCGATCTTTCGCCGGGCTCCGAGATACGGGACATCAACGAAGACGAGTATCTAATCCTGCGAACCGTTGAATCCGCCGACGCAGACCTGGAAAGAATCAAGGCCGAAACCGAAAAGAACGGCGAACTCACCGACGACCTTTCCCTGCTCCGCCTGGGATTCCTGGAATCCAGCGTGAGCCGTTCATCCGGTTCGCTACTGGAAGATCCGGATCGTCAGGTTATCGAAATAGACGCCTACGATACGGAACTTGCGGAAAATGAATTCGAGGATTTATTCCACAAAGGCCGGTCGCTGGCCCGAGAAGGGAAATCTGAAGACGCGCTCAAGATCCTGAAGCAGGCCTATGATCTGAAAAAGAATGAACCCGCGCTGAACAAGATTCTGGCTGTTCTGACATTCAAAGGCAAGGAATACCAGACAGCGGTGGACGTTCTGGAGAAGTACCTGGAACATGATCCCAACATCGAGGATTTCTGGCTTTATCTGAGCATTGCCCACAAGCGAACCGGCAACTACGACAAAGCGCTGGAAGCGGCCGACAAAGTGTTTGAGCTCAACCCGGACAGAGTTCCCAACCTGATTCAGCTGAGCGATTTACATGCAAAGCTGGGCAATTCAGGCAGGGCCCGAATCTTTGCCGAGAAGGCCCTGGAACTGGAACCCGAAAACCGACAGGCCCAGCAGATGATGGAGAGTTTGTCCGCGCGTTCTTAGGTTCTAAGAGGTTCCCATGGACCCGGGTACTTGCCGGGATTGTCAGCTCCTGCGTACAGCCGGATTGGCTACAACCGGAACCGTTTGTCAGGCCCGGGAAGCGCCAGGGAAACCCGATGAAGACAACATCCGGGCATCGCACAGGACAAGAAAGAAATTAGAGGAGAAAGCATGTCTATTCGACTGGATTCAGTAATACAGAGGATTCGCGGGATTGAACGCGAAGTAGATGAACTGAAAAGGTTAAAAGACAAGCTTCCGCTGGAGCGGCCGTATTCGGGAACTCTACAGGTAGCCTTCGATAAATCCATTAACGACCTTCTAAACGAAAAGCTTGGCCTGGAACAACTGGAAGTAGACTCTCCTTCAGAAGAACTGGTGAATGAAGTTCTTTCCGTGGATATGGCCACCGCTTCGCGCATTCGCGTGGATCGGGAGAAACCCGAAGCGGAGCTAACGGCCAAAGAAGAGAAAGTAAAAGAGTTTCTACGTAAGATTCCAAAGACCGAGATTCATCTGCACATGGAAGCCTGCATTAGCCGGGAAACCCTGATGGGGGTGTTGGACCACAACAAAGAGGATTACGATCCGGAAGAAGTGGAAAAGCTATACAAGTTCTCCAACCTGCAGGAGTTCATTAAGCTATTTCTGTTCATCATCGACTCGATCAAACAGCCGGACGACTTCGAATTAATCTTCCATAACCTTCGCACCTACATGGAAAAGAACTCTGTGACCTATGCGGAGGTGTTCTATGCGCCGTCCCGGCTGGTGCAGAACGGGCTGGATTTCAATGAGGTGGCTCAAACACTGGATAAGCTTTCCAGGGACTGCCGATTGGAAGGCGGTCCGGACATTCGCTACCTGGTTGATGTTTCCCGAACCTTTGGCGCGGAGAACGCCAGTAAGAACCTTCAGCGGGTGCTAAAAGCGAAGTGCAACAGCCATATTGGCATTGGTCTGGGTGGCGCGGAGCTGATGGGCCCGGCCCGAGACTTCAAGGATGTCTTCGCTCAGGCCCAGGCCGAAGGATTGTTTCGGGTCGCCCACGCTGGCGAAGACGACGGACCCTGGTCTGTCCGCGACGCAGTAGAGATTCTCAAGGCTCAAAGAGTGGGCCACGGCACCAGCGTAATTCAGGATCCCTCCCTCATGGAACTTCTGAAAGAAAAGCAAATCCCCATAGAGATCTGTCTGACCTCCAACATCTTTACGGGAAAATACGTCCGTCAGGAAAAGGACCATCCAGTGCGTAGATACTATGACGATGGCCTGGTTTGCACCGTTAACACAGACGATCCGGAAATCTTTAATGTAGATCTTTCAGAAGAATACTTCAAGTTCTACAAGCACCTGGGCTTTAGTATACCGGAACTGGTGGACCTTGTGCGACAGGGAGTGTATTCCACCTTCCACAACGAACCCTCCAAAATCTGGAAAGGCTTCGAAAAGCAGATTCAGAACCTGCGTAACGAATATCAGCTGTAGAATCGGGCCGCCGGATTGTTTCGGATGATCCCACGGTGCTGTGCCAGGCGTGCCATGCTACAGTGAACAGGCTGGTCTGGGTGCAAACGTCAATTTCAGTATGCGCGGTGATGGGCCGGTATCTCGCAGTGGTCGCAAGATGGCCGTATTTCAAATTCGTCCCGGGGCGAAGCAAAACCTATCCGACTCTATCGAGCATAGATCCCGCACCAATCTTGCTCCTGGCTATTGTACTTCCTGATTCTCGCACAGGGTCTAAAGGTCTGCCGACACGCAAGATTTGCCGGATTGGGATGGATTCGCACCGTATCGCCCTGGATTGCACACTATCCAGCACTATCGCATTCGATTGAAAGTCTATGCATCCATTGGAACGCAATTGCATGCAATAGAGCCCCCTGTATGGATGTACTGCAAGCAGCCCGGACTCCACCGCAAGCCCGCGTCGGCTTTTTTTGACCATACCTGCGGTTATTTCAGTGAATGGTAGCAGTTTATCGAGTCTAAATCTTTCGACAGCTGTTTCGAATGAAAAAGATCCGATGCCTTCTAATTGCGATACTGTTTTCCTTACTGGCGAACAACTGCAGCATACCTCTCCGCCATTTTCCCGGGTCAACGGAGCTATCCCTTCAGCAGTCGCTTCAATCTTCCGGCGTTACCGGACCGGCATCCATCAACCATATACAAATTCTCACCAGCGGTAGCGAAACCTTCCAATCCCTGAACTACCGATTATTCAACGCAAAAAGATCCATATACGTAAGCGCCTACATCTATCATTCGGATTTTACCGGAGCCCGTCTGGCAAAGACGTTAATGTATAAAGCCCGGCAAGGACTGGATGTTCGGCTCCTATTGGACGCCTGGGGCTCCCTGTATTTCAAAGCCGAAATGCAAAAGGATCTCGAGGATGCCGGTGTGCAGGTATTATTCTTTCGAGAATTCGAAATCTTGCGACCCTACAGACATTTGTTGCGAAATCATCGGCGACTGGTTCTAATCGATGACGAACTGGCATTGACCGGAGGATTCGCCGTGCAGGACATATGGGCGGATCTACCCGTCACGCGAATCCAGGATCTACAGGCCTGGGTTCGCGGTCCCCTGGTAATTGAGATGAAAAGCATCTTCGCCCGGGACTGGTGTGCGATCCAGTTCAATCCAGAGGATCCAATCTGCGAGTCCAACTCGGATTCCGAACTGGCCGTGCAATCCATACCGGCCCCCTCGATTGCCGGACCATCCACCGTCCAGCCTTCCCTGCCCTGCAATCCCCTGGGCAACGGATGTAGCGGCCTGGCCAGCGTTGTGTTTACCAGCGATGCCGAGAACCGGGCGGCGAACTACGAATTCTATGTCCGTGCAGTCAGTCAGAGCCAGCGCAGGGTGTGGCTGGTAACCCCCTATTTCATTCCGGATTCGCAATTCATGTCCACACTGACCAATGCAGTGCAAAGGAATGTGGACGTTCGACTGATCGTGGCTTCCGGCGAGTCCATCCAGGAATTCCCGGTCACCTATGTGCGAAACCCCTACCTGGAAAAACTGCTTGAGTCTGGCGTAAAGGTGTACGTCTACGAAAACGGTTTTCTACACAGCAAAGCAGCCATTTTCGACGAAGGGCTATCGGTTCTGGGAACGTCTAACCTGGATCGCCGAAGCTTCGATTACAACCATGAAATAGATATAGTCTCTTATGACCCCAGGGTAAACGACTCCCTGGAAACTGTGTTCCGGCGCTATTTCAGTGGCTCCCGCGAAATCGGACATGCCGAGATGAAATCTCGGTCCCTCTGGGTTCGCATGCTGGAATGGATCTGGTGGCCGCTGACGCCGCAGCTCTAGTAGGAGGCGACTTATCCGCTGCTCCAAAGAGCCTGTGCTTCCAAGCGCCTGCCAGGAGGCCGCCCTGAAGCTTCGCTACGAAATTGCCTCCCCGGGCCCGTCCGGGCCGTTCCGGGCCGGTCTGCCCTTCGGGCTCGTAGCGTGGCCCCACAGGTAACATGTTCTCCGCCCCTCCATCCTTCGTCCCATCTCCATAGAGCATCCTATGCGCTTCGGCCAAAACCGCGGCGCCCACAAATTGCTTGCCATTGATTCCGAGCCGACCATTCTCAGGTCACCGCTGGGTGTGGTCGCAACTACGATCTGAGACTCTGTTGCCCGGGCAAACATTCGGAACGCCGAATGTTGCCGGGACTACACAGGGGAGCCCTGGAACCTGACACGGCTCATACCGTCGTAGGGAAGCGAAATGAACGTTAGCACATCTAAATTACATCGCATCTTTCCTGCACGGTTGGCCATTTGGAGGCACAACCAATGCAAGCTACAACAGAGCAAATAACCCTGGGCCCCCTGCCCGGTTCGGAGAAAAACTTCCTCCGAAGAACGCGAAGCGACGGGATCGAGCTACGAGTTCCCTTTCGACAGGTCCGACTCACCGATGGCACCTGTTTTCCGCTCTATGACTGTTCCGGTCCTTTCACGGACCCGCAGACCGCTATAGACCTGCATGAAGGCATACAGCAACTGCGAGAGCCCTTCCTGCAGTCTCGGAAGGAACTACAGCCCGAAAGCCGAATCATCCAGGCGCCGGGTTCTTTTGAGCGCACGAACCGGGTAGCCCGCCCCGGAAGTCGTTGCACTCAAATGCATTATGCGCGAAAGGGCGAGATTACTCCGGAAATGGAATTTGTGGCGCTGCGCGAGAACCTGAATCCGGAGTTCGTAATGGATGAAGTGGCTCGGGGCCGGGCCATTATACCGGCCAACGTCAATCATAGCGAACTGGAGCCCATGGCCATCGGGCGAAACTTCCTGGTGAAAATCAATGCAAACATTGGCAACTCTGCAGTTAAGAGTTCTATAGAAGACGAAGTCGAAAAGATGGTCTGGGCCACGCGCTGGGGGGCCGACACGATCATGGATCTGAGCACTGGCGCAGCCATCCACGAAACCCGCGAATGGATCATTCGTAACTGCCCGGTACCGGTGGGCACTGTGCCCATTTACCAGGCCCTGGAAAAAGTAAATGGCAAACCGGAAGAACTTACCTGGGAAATCTTTCGCAACACTTTGATCGAACAGGCTCAACAGGGAGTGGATTACTTCACGATCCATGCCGGGGTACTGCTAAGATTTGTGCCCTCCACGGCCAATCGAGTAACCGGCATCGTTAGCCGCGGGGGATCCATAATGGCTCGCTGGATGCTTGCACATCACCAGGAAAACTTTCTGTATACGCACTGGGACGAGATTTGCGAAATCATGGCCGCCTACGATATTTCTTTTTCCATCGGCGATGGACTGCGGCCAGGCTCTATAGCCGATGCAAACGATGAAGCTCAATTCGGCGAACTAAAGGTTCAGGGAGATCTTACGAGACGAGCCTGGGAATTTGACGTGCAGGTAATGAATGAAGGCCCCGGACATGTGCCTATGAATAAAATCAAGGAAAACATGGACCGGCAGCTGGAGTGGTGTGACGAAGCGCCTTTTTACACGCTGGGTCCTCTTACCACAGACATAGCTCCCGGTTATGATCATATTACTTCGGCCATAGGAGCGGCTATGATCGGTTGGTTCGGCACATCCATGCTTTGCTATGTAACGCCCAAAGAACACCTGGGCCTTCCGGACAAAGAAGACGTTCGTCAGGGAGTCGTAACCTATAAGATTGCGGCGCATGCGGCGGATCTGGCCAAAGGGCATCCCGGGGCGCAGCTCAGAGACGATGCGCTATCAAAAGCCAGGTTTGAGTTTCGATGGAAGGATCAGTACAATCTTTCGCTGGACCCGGACCGTGCCAAAGGATTCCACGATGAAACCCTGCCAGGGGAAGGCGCAGATGTAGCTCATTTCTGCAGTATGTGTGGTCCCAAATTCTGTTCGATGGAGATTACCCATCAGATCCGCAAGATGAACTCCCATGGGGCGGGTAAACAAAGCGAAGACACCGGTCAGACACGGGCAAAGAGCAACAACGGAAGTCAGGCCGCCCCCGATGCCGTCCATTCCGGATCTACAGCCGGGACAGATTCATCGACAGATCCCATTCAAGGGATGGAACAGAAGTCCAGGGAATTTCTAGAAATGGGCGGGGAAATCTACGTGAGCAAACAAGCTTCAAGCCAGGATTCGACTTCAGACCGGGATTAGGCAACAGACCTGGATTCGACAGAGGATCGGGATCAGGCAACAGACCTGGATTCGACAGAGGATCGGGATCAGGCAGCAGGTCTGGCTTTGAATACGTGTTTTAAGCCTGGATCCAGATAACACAGATCATCCATCGCCGGCCAGGGTCATCAAGGCCAGGGCCGGCCTTCTCTTGATTGTTGCGTATCCCGATTTACCCATGATGCCCGGGCGCCGAGCTCTCTGTGTTAGCCAGTCTGCAGCTACAATACGGCATTAGGCCAGGGAAATCCGACCGGGAAGGACTGGCCGGTCAAATCATTCCGCGGCAAGCAAAGGTTTGCGAAGAACGGAGATGAGCTTCCAGCAAGAAGCGGCCGACAGGCAGGCCGAACCTGGATTCATGCGGCAACAGGTCAGGGATTGATCAAATAAAAGGTACTCTCCGAGGGAAACTGGGTCGTAGGTTTTTTCTTTTCCAGAGCATCCGCCGAAAGCGAAACGTCTCCGGGGTCGCACCAGGCCTTCACTGTCGTATTGTAGTGCAGCACATAGGGTTTGGCGAAGAAAACGCGCAGAACGGCGCGAAGTAGCATGGAGATATTTCCCAGAACGTAGTAACCGCCGCTATAATAGTTTCGGCTTTCGATTAAGACACAGCGATTCATTCTGTATAGAGTCTTTTCGGGTATTATATAGCCAGAGTATGCATTTTTGCTCTCTTTCAGATGCTTTACCTCTTTCACCACTCCATGATCCAGTAGCTTTCCGCCCTGGAGCACTTTTCCGTGAATCAAGGAACTGTGACCGCTATCGTCGGTGCCATAGAAGCCGCCCACGAAGAAGCCGCTTCCTTGATGGTAGGAACGAATCAGATGAAACCTCTTTGCGAATTGATGCACGGGCTTATTGCCATGGAGATACTCCATTCCTCCAATCCCCTGCAGATCAATCCATTTGCCATCCAGAATCATATGACCGGTGGCCTTCGAACTCACTACCGGTACATCAAAGCGAATAAAACCTCCGCCAGATACATTGATCTTTCCATCAGAAAGCCCCAGACCTGGTCCGTAAGGCGAAACCTCCAGCTTGATTACCGGGGTGGATTTGTCGCCCTGGTCGATTTCGATAAAGTATTTCCCGTTTTCGTATCTTAACCAGTTCATGTAGGACTTGTGCCCAAAAGTTCCCTTCTTCGCCTCCAGGCTCTGGTAATCGTATTCTTTTGTCCATACCCGAACCTGGCCTTTCTGCACGATTAGGATGGAAACTCCATTATTCAAACTCTTGGGCCCCAGGTTGCTGATCACAAACGTTATATAAATCAACATTCCGTTGCCCCGGAAATTCACATTCCAGGCCTGCATATAGCCCTCTTCGTCGGTGGGCTGAAAAACCATGTCGGACGGACCAACGTTCATCACCGGTCCGGCGCTCAGAGCAGGAACGACAGACATATAGGAGATTAGAGTTAGAACAGGGGCCAGTCGGGGTAATCGAAGCATGGGGCGAACTCCTGGACGGGGTATGCCAGACTATGACCCCCTGACCGAAAAGAGGCAAGGATAAAATCGAAGCAACGGAAATCAAAAGATGGCAGGAAAACGACCGGGCCGTATTGGGCGCAAAGATTTTCCGCGACAGGGAGATCAATCGGAAAGGCAAGATTTGCAAGCCTCAAGGGGCAGATTTGGCCCGGCAGATGTCAGTAGTAAGCGGGATCGCAGGGATATTGCCGAACCACAATGCAACTGGAAGGGTAGTCAAAGAGCATATACCGGGTTTCCGCATCTTCCAGGCAGCTGGTCCAGGATCCTTTGGCGCCCAGATCCAATCTTCGGATCCATTCAAACTGGGTATTGGGATCGTCCTCGGTGATGCTCAGCCATTTTGAATCGGCCTGAAGGACGGCTTTTTCCCGGCAGATTTCCAGTCTTTCGTCGAAATTGACGAACTCCCGGCGAGACTCGCCGTCGTACTCACGGGTCATGATGGACGGAGGAATGCTTGCTTTTCCCAGGATCTGTACAGAAAATCCTGTGAAGTAATAATCTTTCAGGTAATGCTTCTCCGGTATGTCCGGCATGCCCAGACAGGACACCATAAGAAACACACCAGGCAATGCCAGAATCCTACCGATAAAGCTTTTAAGGCCCATGAATCTTCTCAGAAAGCTTAGAATTATGTCCATATCAGCAGCTCAGTCTGTGCAATCCAATCCTTTTAGTTGCGCTGTTGCCCGCAAAACCGTGGATGTAGACCGGAGGTCAATGATGGCATTGAACCAGCAGGTTGCGTTGACACCGCTGATGACGTTAAGGCGGCTCAGGGCCATCCTGTCGCTCAGGGCGAAACCGCACCGACCGTTTGGCGGTACGGCCCGATATATGCTCATTCTGATGCTCCTATGGCCGGCAAGTCCCTGGGCCCGAGATTTTGAGGTATCGGTACTTCCCTTCCAGGTCAGTGGTTCGGTTCCCGAGGCCTATTTTTCTACGTCTTCCCTACCCACTGATATTCAGAAGGCGGCGGCTTTTTTGTTTGAGCTCCACAAGAATTACCCGCTCCAATCCACTGCCGATCTAAACAGGCAGCTCCCGGCAACCACACTGCAAAATGGCCCATCGGCCGGGGTCGACTACTGCAGCTACATACGCGGAAGTCATATACTAAAAGGCGAGGCCTCCTTCGCCGGAACATCGGGCGTGCGGTTCGCCATTAAGCTCATCTCATGTAATACCGGACGGGTTGTAAACCAGGGTAGCTCCTCGGGGCCGCTCAATGAATTTCAATCGCTTCTTGCGAGTGCGATTAAGGGAAGCACCGTTAGCTTTCGAGATCAAACCCTTCCTTCCTGGCCGGATCAGGAAAGCGAATGGATCGTTGTCATGGATCAGTCGGGCTCCATGGCCGGTCCAAAAAAAGAACTGGTGAAGGCGCTTAAGGCCCTGAGCGCAGAAGCAACGGGAAGTCTGGGACTCGGTCTGCTCCTTGTCAGTGAAAATGGCCATAGGCTGATCCCTGCGCAACGAAATCTAAAAGAAGTGATTTCCATACTGGAGGGTAGCGCCACCGGCGGCGAAGTGGACCTGGGACAGATCGCCCGCTCCTTCCAGGAACTAAAAAAACTGCCTACCCGAAATCGCAAGGTTATCATATACACCGACGCCGCGGGAGGTTCCTCCGCCTCCTTTGAAAGCGCGATCCGAAGTCTGGCCGCCTCTGGCTCCAGTCCGTTACTTTTCAATCCTCCTTCGCTACCCGCTTCCGGTCGGATGTTATTCGCTCGTCTGAATAGAACTCTCAAGCTGGAATCTCCGGAGCTTATGTACGGGATGCGCGCAGGCTTTGTTGAGGGCTTTTCCCTTTTCTTTGTCCAGAAATCCGATCGATTCTATGTTGCCCGAAAAGACGTATCGGCTGCATTACAGACCGGGCGATTGTCTGCCGATACGCTGGAGCCCGTTGCTACTGTGAATCTACGCGACGAAGCGCTAACCCTGGATAGCGTAATCCGATCCTACGCTAAGCAGCGAAACATCCGACTAATCGGAACCGGGGATCTTGTAAGTAACTTGAGCGTCCGGTTAAACTCTCTAAACCAGGGCGATGCAGCAGGAAAATACAGATTCCTGGTCAAGAACGGTTCCTCCGCATTCTGGATTAGTAGCAATGATCCGTCGGTAGCCAGGCGGCTGACCGGCTACAAGAACAAGAATGAGACCGTATATCTGGGTCTACAGCTACGCCCCGGCGGACTGGCGCCGGAAAACAACCCATCGCTGGTACTAATTCGAAGTGCCGGAGAGGTTCCTTCTTTGTTCATTCAAAAGTACAACCACATCCAATCCGAGAAACTCTTGAAAAAGCAAGACATCTGGTTTTTCCTGGTGGAGGTGGTTGACTCTAGATAATATGGCAGAGCAAAAGACACAGGAACTGGCCCGGATCTCCCAGGAACTGCCATCGTTTCAAATGCCGGCTCTGGCCGCCGGTATCGTACATGAAATCAAGAATCCCCTTGCGGCCATCCATCTACATCTCCAGATGCTGGAAGTCTCTCTGGAAGAAGTAACGGATGAACATCTACAGGAGAAACTGAAGAGCCGTGTAGACATCATAAAGAAAGAGGTGCTATCACTTAACGATGTTTTGCAGGATTTCATCCATTTGATTCGATCCGAACGAACCGTTCGGACAACCAGCGAAGATCTGAACAATATCCTTTCGGCGGTGATTCGCCTTATGGAACCCCAGGCCCGTAAGGCCGGGATTCAGATCGAGTTCGACTCCGGCGAGCTCAAGGCAGGGGCGGAAATCCACGCAGGATTCATCAAGCAAATGGTCATTAATCTGATTCTGAATTCCATTCAAGCTTTACAAAAATCGGATGTGCCTTCCGGCGAGCGTGAAGTTCGCGTAAGCACAGGGCAGGATAATGATCAGAACTTCATCCGAATCCAGGATAATGGCCCCGGGATCTCTACGGAAGATCAGAACAAGATTTTCGAACCCTTCTTCACTACAAAGGAAGACGGTAGCGGGCTGGGACTGGCCCTGGTAAAAAAGATGATTACAGAAATGGGCGGCTGGATCGATGTTTCCTCCGATCCCCGGCGAGGAACTGCTTTCACCATTTATTTTGGAGGAAAGGCCGCCTTGCAGGGTTCCGCTTCCTGATCCAGGTATGATTCGCACGCTTTTAATTGAAGATGATCCATCTCAGCGCTCCGCTCTGGAAGAGTATCTTTCCTCTCTTTCCGATGATCTTTCCGTGATCGCAGTGGGCTCTGTGGGAGATGCGCACAAGATTCGTCAATCCGAGCACTTCTCGCTCATCATTAGCGATCTCTTTCTGCCAGACGACACCGGTCTGAATTTTCTGAAACATGTTCGCGAAACGGACGACACGCCTTTTCTGATTCTTACAGGTCAACCGACCATCGAAACCGCAGTGGAGGCGATTAAATCAGGCGCCAACGACTTTCTTACGAAGCCGGTGGACCTGACTCTTCTCAAGAAGAAGGTGGAGTCTCTTCTGGAAACGGTTAGCCTCAAAGAGGAGAACCGTCGTCTCAAGGCTCGTCTCGCGGATACATTCTCCACCTCCGGAGTTATAGGAAATGCTCCTCCTCTGAAAAGCGTCCTCGAAAGGGTCAATCAGGTTGCCCCTACGGACGTCACGGTCCTTCTGGAAGGCGAAAGCGGAACCGGCAAAGAAAAGATCGCCAATCTGATCCATGAAAATTCCCGCAGAAAGGATCGCGCCTTTGTAAAGGTTAACTGTGGCGCGCTCACAAAATCCATTCTGGAATCGGAACTGTTCGGGGTCGTAAGAGGGGCTTTCACCGGCGCAGACCGAGACCGGGCCGGATTATTCGAAGCGGCCCAGGGCGGCACAATCTTTCTGGACGAGATAGGGGAAATGGACCTGGAAAGCCAGGTTCGACTGCTACGCGTTATCGAAGAAAGGGAAGTGATGCGAGTGGGCTCCACTCAATCCGTTCCCATCGACGTGCGAATCATCGCGGCAACGAACCGGGATCTACTGGAAAGGGTAGACTCGGGGGAATTCAGAGAAGACCTGTATTATAGATTGGCAGTAATTCGCCTGGAGCTTCCGCCCCTTAGAAAGCGAAAAGAAGACATTCCGTTATTGTTCAACTACTTTGTCACTGAATTCAATGAAAAGTACATCAAGTCCGTTACCGGCATGTCCGCCGAACTAAAGGAGTTCTTTCAAAACTATGGTTGGCCTGGAAATATCCGTCAGTTTCGCAACGTACTCGAGGGCATGGTTGTTATGGCCACCGAGGACATCCTGGAGCTGAAAGACCTTCCCACGGATATGAGTCGCACTCCGGGCAGAAAGGATGTCACCGACGAAATCAAGCCCGGGATTGCCATGGATGAATACGAAAAGGCAATCATCAGGAAAAACCTGGCCCATTTTGGCGGCAATAGAGAGCAGACCGCGAAAGCCCTGGGCATCTCTGAACGAACCCTGTATCGCAAGATAAAGGAGTACAACCTTTAGTAGATAACCGAGGAGAATTCGCAGCAGGTGTGGCGGATTCCTTTCGGCTCCATGGCATCCAGAAGGCCTGATGAGCGCCGGTCCCCAATGAAAGACGGCCGATGACCGCCAGTCCACGATGACCAGAGGGCCGGAGCGCAGGCAACCATCCAACAGGCAAAGCAAAGATGCTGGAAACCAGAACAGGAACGATACTCAGCAGTCGCAAGTCGGGTGAAGCGGATCGCATTCTAGATGTTCTTACAGATTCGGACGAGTTTCTGAATCTGAAGTATCATGGAATCCGCGCCAGCCAACGAAGAAGTCAAATTGCCATCCAGCCTGGAAATACCGTGCAGGTAGTCTTTTACCGAAAGGACGTAGAGAATCAGTTGTTTTCGATCAAAGAGTTGAGCCTGGCGAAGGAAATAAAGCTTCAGGGCCGATATCTAATTCTGCAGCGCCTGGCTGCGACCCTGGCCCTGGTGCGAGCCTCCGCCAGCGGGGGGCCTCGAGGACTGTATGCTTTATGCCAGGGCGCCCTGGAGGCCCTGGAGACGAATCAAGACGCAGATAACAAATGGTTTCTGGATCTAATTGGATTTCTTGTTGTCCGCATTCAGAAGCTTCAGGGGATGCTGGGGGACGTACACTCTTGCTCCGGCTGCGGAGAGGCCCTCTGGCAATCCGATATCTGGCCGCCCGGTAGCTATAAACCGTCCTACTGGAACGAGCCGGACATTGATTTTCTATGCGAAGGATGTGCGCTTCGCGACAACCAGTTGGCAGCCCGGGCCAACACCATCCATGCATTCTGGATCTTCGCAGCCTCCCGCATGAAGTTCTCCGCATTTTGCCAATCCCTGGATACCTTTCCCACCATTTCCGGGCCTGCCGGAACCCCGGCCCGACTACTACAGGATGTGCAGCATTTTCTGGGACCCTTGAAGGAGCTTCAGTTTATTGATTCGGACTGAGTTTTTGGCCCCCATTGGGCGCCGGGCCTGGCCCCCTGCCTGGCCTCCTGACCCGAATTGAGCTCGGTATCTGGCCAGCGTTTTGCATCCGGGCTGTTTTTCTGATTCCGATTGAAGCCAGCTACCGACTCATAATCCTGGCCCCATGAAGCTTCTGAAAGATCTGGTTAGCGATCTATTCTCCCGGGCCTTATCCGAAATTGCCGGAAATGCTGTGGAAGCACGCATTGAGTATGCCAGGGAAGAAAAGTTTGGCGACTATGCCTGCACTTCGGCTCTGGACCAGCGGGTGCGCGAGAGCTGCGGAATCAAAAATCCCAGAGAACTGGCCGAGCGTGTTATTCAGAATCTCAGGAAAGCCCATATAGAAGTGGCGAGCACGGTAGCAGGAGAGTCGAAAAACTCCGAGAGCCAAAAACTGAAGTTGAGCGGGGAACAATGTTTCTCGGATATCTCCATCGCCGGTCCGGGTTTCATCAATGTAACCCTCTCCAATGATTTCTTGCTTCTCCTGCTGGGTCAAACTTTGCAGAGCGGGGCGAATTACGGCAAAAGCGAAAGCAAGGATAAGCGAAACATCATATTTGAATTCGTTTCCGCAAACCCCACCGGTCCATTGAATGTTGTGTCTGCCCGGGCGGCGGCGCTGGGGGACAGTTGCTGCAACCTGCTCGAAGCCGCCGGTCATGACGTTTTTCGGGAGTATTACGTAAACGATTACGGAAACCAGGTGTTTTTGCTCGGAATCAGTTGCGTTCTGCGTTTGATGGAGTCCAGGGGAGCGACCATTCAGTTCTCCACCAAAGGCGAAAATGGACCTGTGTATGCGGATGCACCAGGTCTGCCGTTTCCCGATCAGGGCTATCATGGTCAGTACCTCAACGATTTACTGGAAAAACTGCTGGATGCCAACCCGGCTCTGGCGCCTTCGGATGAAATTGTCCAGAAGCTCATGGCGCTGGCCGGCGAAACCCATTCGGCGAATCCGGATTCCGTATCCCTTCTGGAACGGGCGGGCGCGCTACAATACGCCGATGAACTGGGAAAGGCAGTTACCGAGTATCTCCGTTCCACCCATGAATCCGATCTACAGGGCTTTCGCGTACGTTTTGATCGATTCTTTTCCGAGCGAAGTCTACATGAATCCGGTGAGGTTATGCAGGTTCTGGATAACCTGGGAGATTACATATTCGAACAGGACGGCAAGAAACTGTTTCGTAGCACCGATTTCGAAGACGACAAGGATCGCGTGGTGGTACGAGACGACGGCCGGCCTACCTACCTCCTGGCTGATATCGCCTATCATAAAAGCAAAGTCGATCGCGGCCACCAGGAGATTATCGACATCTGGGGACCTGACCACCATGGATATATCGCCCGACTCAAAGGGGCCATGAAAGCCCTGGGTTTCCCGGAGGACAAATTCAAGGTACTGATCGCTCAGCAGGTGAACCTGCTTTCCAACGGCGAACCGGTAGTAATGAGCAAGCGAACCGGCCAGTTCGTAACCCTGAAGGAATTGATAGAAGAAATTCCACTGGATGTGGTGCGCTATTTCTTCGTGATGCGCTCTTTTGAATCCCATCTGGATTTTGACCTGGAAGAGGCGAAGGATACCTCGGATAAGAATCCCTATTACTACGTAGGCTATGCCCATGCCCGGGTTCGCTCCATCTTTCGTCGGTGCATCGAGGAAGGAATCATTGAAAGCGAAAGAGCTCTCATTGAATCGCTCGGTATGACGGCCTCCGCAGCGGGCTCGGACCATGTCATGACCGCGATACCGGAAAGCCTGGCTTCCCTGGCACATTCAGTAGCGGCTCCGGAAAGAAGAAGGTTACTCTGGCTTACGGCCCGTTTCCCCGAAGAAATACGGGATGCGGCGGAAGCCTTTGAACCTCATCGCCTGGTGCAGGTTCTGTATCAACTGGCGCAGGCGCTGTCCAGGTTCTACGGGGTGCCGGAGAACAAGGTACTGACACGAGCTCCCGAAGAGGCCAGGTTACTACTGGGAATACTGGAAGCTGTGGCTCAGTGCATTCGCAACGGTTTGAAGCTACTGGGAATGGAAGCTCCTGAACGGATGAGTAGAGAAGACTCCGGGTCCGACTGAATCGAAAGACAAGTATCGCTGAAGCGGGCTCCCCTGAGAGGTGCGCCGGAAAGCCAGGCCAGAAGAGCGCGCCCGGAGAAGCAAGTTCTGAGACGCAGGGTGCGGGATACATGCCCTGAGCGTAGCTTATCGCAAGGCTCATACGGAAGCCCCAAGCCAACGGCTCAAGAACCCGGGTGGACTTTTTTAGGTTCCCTCCTTTTACTTGCCTAAAGAGAACAAACAAGAAAAGGAGCCAGTATGTCCATCCATGAAATAGAAGCGAAGACCATCCAGGGACAGTCCCGATCCCTCAAAGACTACGAAGGAAATCTGTTGCTTGTGGTCAATGTTGCCAGCAAGTGCGGCCTGACACCTCAGTACAAAGACCTTGAGAACCTGTACAAGAAATACAAAGACCGGGGATTCCGAATCCTGGGATTTCCCTGCAATCAGTTCATGGGACAGGAACCGGGCACCGAAGAAGAAATCCAGCAATTCTGTTCCACTAATTACGATGTTAGCTTTGATCTGTTCTCCAAGGTAGACGTAAACGGAGCGAACCGTCATCCGTTATATCAATTCCTTGCAGGCCCGGAAGCCGCCTTCCCCGGCGATATTAGCTGGAACTTTGAGAAGTTTCTTGTAGGCGAAGATGGGAAGGTAATCCAGCGGTTCTCGCCAAAGACAAGTCCGTCCGACCCCAAAATAGTGGAAACAATCGAATCCAACTTGCCGTCCTGAGTAATTCGGCCCGGCTTCTTTCGGTTTCCGAGAGGCAACGGCAAGCAGGACATCCGGGTTCCCTGCCCTGTGTCATCCTACCTGCTAATATTGGCAGGTAGGATGAGATTTGCGACAGGAGACTTGCCGTTCTCTTTCTTTTGGTCGTCCAATAGAGTATGGCTGAGAAAAGAAAAGAAAAAAGGATCAATTCAGTGCTTCCCATCACAGTAAAGACTCAGAAATCCACAATACAATGCGTCAGTATGAACGTATCCCGCAGCGGAGTGGGTTTTCTGAGCGAAAAACTCCTGCCTCCCGGAACTGTTAAATTGCAGATCGTAGACTCGTCGCTGAGCGGAAAGATTCTCTACCGAAAGGAGCACGGCCGGGGCACGGTAGTCACAAGCGAGAATGTGTACCAGTATGGCGTGAAGCTTGATTCCGCGGTATCCCAGTCAATGCTGGACAAATGGGTATTCACTTCCCGAATGCCATCCCGGGGACGCGTCTAGCCTGCCAGATATTGCTCCTAATCTCAACTGGTTCGCTCTATGGGTTCGGGCACGTTGCCAGCGAAAGCCACAAGAATGGAGTCGCAATGACACCCGATCCAGAATAGAGAATCAGTAAAGGGACTCTTTATCGGAGAGTAAGTAGGAGTCCGGTATCGAAGTTCACGTTGCAGCTCACTATCGGAGTTCAGGCAGGAGTTCGTCATCGCACTTCACTATCGGAGTTCCGGTACGAGGTCGATTTCGGAATTCACTATCAGAGTTTGCCTGGTAGTTTGGTAGTGCCCTTCACTTTCTTCGCGGGAATGAAACGCTGGCGCTCTCAGCCGCCCGCTTTTGTCCACAGCGCCAGCTTTTCATAGAGATCCTCCGGCCAGATCGGTTTGCCCAGATGGTCGTTCATTCCGGCTTCCATGCAACGATCCACGTCCTCCTTAAACACGTCCGCCGTAACCCCGATTACCGGTACTGTTATCTCCGCATCGCGAATCCGGCGCGTAGCCTGATAGCCATCCATTTCGGGCATGTTCACATCCATTAGAATCACGTCGAAGCCACGATCCGCATCCAGATGTCGCACTGCTTCGAGGCCGTTTTCCAACGTAACTACCTGACAATTCATATCGGTGAGGAATTTCTCCAGAAGCATTTGATTGATCGGATTGTCCTCGACCACCATTACTCGACGCGGACTTTCGAACCAGAGGGTTTGCGGCGCTCTTGCTGCGCTTCCATCCTCTTCCTCGCTGGTCTTCTTAACCGGGATCAGAATCTGGAAATCAGTGCCCGGGTTTTCGCCACGAATCAACTCGGAAGGGCTGCGCATTTCCAATTTGCCGCGCATCAGGTCCACCAGCTCTTGTACGATCGAAAGACCCAACCCGGAGCCGCCAAACCTGCGATTGATACTATCGTCGCTTTGCTTGAAAACCTGAAATACGTGGTCGCGATGCTCTTCGGGAATGCCAATGCCGGTATCCGATACAGCTATGGAAAGCATTAGATCTCTTTTGTCGGGATAGCTGGGTATGGCATCCGACTCCAGGACATCCATATGCACTTCCACTCGGCCTGTTTCTGTGAATTTCACCGCATTGGAAACCAGATTGGTTACGATTTGCTTGAGCCGCAGCGGATCCGAGATTATCACATCGGGAACCTTTTCGGAGATCCTGAATTCGAATACCAGCCCCTTTTCCACGGCCCGATACCTGTATGGCTCCAGAATCTGCTGCAGCTCCTCTTTTATCCTGACCGGAATGGATTCCAGTTGAATGTGTCCGCTTTCCAATCGTGAGAATTCGATTATATCATTGAGCAGCTGAAGAAGTGTGTCGCCGGAATTCTTCACAATGCTCAGATACTTCTGAGACTCCTGATCCAGGCCCTTCTTGAGGAGAATCTCGGACATTCCCAGAATGGCAAATATCGGTGTGCGAATTTCATGACTGATGTTGGCCAGAAAGCGATCTCGCGCCATCATAGCCCGGTGTACTTCCTGCCGGGCCTCTTCCATGTCGTCCAGATGAGCTTTTGCGCTGGTAATGTCCTCTACATATCCCAGCATATGGCTGATAGACTGGCCTGCCCTGGCAAATACCATACACCTGGAACGCAACCAGATCCATTTTCCATCGCCGATGCGAACTCTGTACTGAAAGTCTTGCACTTCGCCATCGGGCAGACTTTCTAAATCCTGCCGGCGCGATTTCACCAATGGGACAT
Source organism: Spirochaetaceae bacterium (assembly GCA_002730875.1). Classification (GTDB taxonomy): domain Bacteria; phylum Spirochaetota; class Leptospiria; order Leptospirales; family Leptonemataceae; genus UBA3465. The sequence continues at coordinate 55,659 of PCBI01000005.1, forward strand.
CCTCCGGATGAACTCTGGTCCCAAAAGGAGTCAGTTCATACGCCGCCAGGCCGTCATAGAGAGGCAAAAGCTGTTTGCTCAGATAGGAAAAATGATTCTCGTGCATGTCCCGAACGAACAACAGGCCCGGCAAGCTGGAAGCGGCTTTCTCCACGAAATCATTCTTTTCGGCCAGGGCATTTTCCATTCTTCGCCTTTCGGTAATGTCCGAGGTTACCCCGGCAATCCGGCAACCGGCCATATCCCGGGACATGACCACGAAATGAGAATTCAGCCAGCGGGTTTCGCCTTTTCGATTTCGTATACGAAAGTCCAGCTCCACCCTTTCATCCAGCCCCTGAACAATAGAATTCAGCGCTTCTTCCACTTCCGGCCGATCGTCCGGGATTATCATTTCCATCCATTTAGAAGGTTCCCGTGCGAAATGGCCCGCGGAATAGCCGGTAATCCGCTCCACCGCCGGGGACTGAAGTTCCATCTCGCTAATACCATCCGGCCGAACTCGGAAGCTCCATACATAGTCAGGAACCGTTGCTATCAAAGCCTCCAGCCTCTGTCGGCCGGATTGGGCTTCTTCTTCCGCAAGCTTGCGAACGGCTATTTCGGCTTCCAGGTCTTCAGTCCTTTCGCTTACCCGGCTCTCCAGATCTCGATTCAGGCTTTGCATCATTCGCTGAATTAGCTTCTGCGAAGTGATGTTAATGTGTGCGATTACGGCGCCCCCGGATTCGCCAGGAATGGCATTTGCGCGCATTACAAACCACCGTCTTTCATCCGGGGAGTGACAGGGATATTCCAGGTCAAATTGATTCTTCTTACCTTCCAGAATGGCCTGCAGACCCTGGGCGGCGCTATCCGCCTCTTCCGCGCTGGCTCCCGAAGCCTGACGGCACACGTCCAGGTAGTTGTAGCCAACATAGGACTCGCCCGGCGGCGCTCCGTTCTCCCGCGCAAACTTCACCCAGGAATCGTTTACTGCGCGAACAATACCGTCCTTATCCAGAACGGCGATTTGAGCAGAAATGGCATCCAGGATTTCGTTATCTTTGATCTGAAAGGGATTGCCGGGAAGTTCGCTCACTCCTTCGGGACGAAAGCGAACATGAAACACCGGGGGCTCCTCATCCAGAACGGTTACCTGCATTCTGGATTTCTGCTCTTCGTGTTTGCTCTTTATCGTCACGGGAAAGGAACCGCCGGACTGCCAGCTCTGCAGAGCTTGCCGTCCCTCCGGGGTTTCCTGGTCCAATAGTTCAGTGATGTCGGTAGGAAGTTTTGCGGGCGATTGGAGTAGATCCTGCATGCCGGACGAGTGATATAGAATACGCCCGTTTCGGTCGCAGATTAAATAACTATCCCGCTGAATATGATAATCAGCGGGCAGGTCCGGGGCCCTGACGCTGTTGATCAGCCGAGTGTACATCCGTATAAAAATTAGACTCCAGTCTTATTTGTGGCAAATACTTTCCTGCATCCCGGTTCTGAAGAAAATCTACCAACCACTCCCGCACCTGGCATCGCAGGTCCCATAGCTTACCGGAATCGGCGCTACTCACCAGGCAGCGGAGTACTATCGTACGGTCCGTGGCTTCGGTAACCTGCAATCCTACAGCTTTGCCGTCCCAGTTTTCGCAGGTCTTTATATACTCAAGTAGAGCCTCTCGCACTTGCTGCACCGGAGTGGAATAATCCGCATGCACTTCGACTGTACCCAGCAAATCCGACGAACTGCGAGTCCAGTTTTCGAAACCGCTGCGCAAGAAGTTTTCCACAGGAAGAATCAGCCGCCGCAAATCCCAGGTTCGCACAACCACAAAGGTAAGCTGAATCTCTTCAACAGTGCCGTATTGACCATCGGCGATAACCACATCCCCCAGTCGAATGGGCTGAGTAATCGCAATCTGCAACCCCGCCACCAGGCTTTGAATGGATTTCTGGGCCGCAAAACCAATCATGATACCGGCAATACCGGCGGATGCAAGAAGAGACACGCCAATCTTTCGCACCACATCAAACTGCATCAGGATCAAAGCGGCGCAGAATACGATTATGAAGACTCCTCCGATACGACGAAAAACTGCCACACGGGTGCGAATGCCCCGGCTACGATGGATGTCTTCCCTGGAAGCGGCCAGTAGAGCCAGCATGGAAAGAAAGCCCACCAGACGATGCGCGCCCCAGCCCAGACCTATCACCAGGGTAATAAGAAGCAGTCGGTCTACAATCTCCTGCACAGGAGAATGGAGAAGGAGCAATCTGAACGATACGAACTGGATGAGTATAAATAGAAAGAACCGGAATGGCCCCTTCATCTGGTCGATCAGTTGGTCGTCCCAGGCGATTTCGGTTTTCTTTGATAAACGACGAAGAGTTTTTACGATCACTCCGCCGGCAAGCAATGCCAGACCCAGGGCCAGGAAAATGGCCGCAGGCACACCAATCCATTGCCACAGCTCTATGTCCAGAAACTGAATGGACTGCATCCATTCAGGTATCCAACCGCGAATCCAATCACTGATTACTTTTTCGTTTTGCTGCGACAATTCTTCCCAGATCGTTGATATTCGGAACCACAATGCGATCCGCAAATAGTTCCACTTTTCCCTGCTTCACAAACTGACTGATTACGCGCTGAACTTCATGCGTGGGCTGTCCGCACCAGTTTGCCACGTCGTCAACCGAGATGTTGAATACCATGTTGTTAAGTTTCCCGTAGTTGGGATCCTTTTCTGCCAGCATGAGAAAAACATCCGCCACCTTGGCCTGTAGATCCTCCAGAAGCAGAATTTGTAGTCTTCGTTTCGCATCGTAGATGCGCTTGGAGAAAATCACCAGTAGACGATGCGCCAGTTGAGGGTTTCCGTTCATCAGAGTATCAAAGTTGGCACGGTTAAAATGAAGCGTCTTCACAGTATCCACGGCAATGGCGCTGGCGCTCCGAGGCTCTTCTTCCAGAATCGCCATTTCGCCGAAGATATCGCCCACAGAGAGCACATCCAGGGTTTTCTGAGTCTGACCGAAAGTCTTGGTAATCTTTACCTGACCGTCCTGGATAAAATAAAAATCATTGCCCGGCTCGAATTCGCAGAAAATAATCTGACCCGGCTCGAAGGTCTTGCCGAACTTTTCGAAAAGAGATTCCGGAAGTAGCATCATAACGCTTCCAACCTCTTTTTCGCCTCGTCAGTCATTTCGTCCGGCGGATTCATAGAGACTACTTTCTTGAATAGCGTCGCCGCCCTTTCGTTGTTGCCGGAAGATTGAGCAATCATACCCAGCTGAAAGATGGAGGGTTTCACGGCGGGACCTGTGGGATACTGCTTAATGTAGGCGCTAAAGGTCTGCGACGCTTCGCTTACCTGCTTAAGTTTGATTTGCGTTCGACCAAGTTCGTATAGGCATCGAGCTACCGCTGCCGCTTCCGCCTCCGAATGCGGGCTGGTTACTTCCTGGGCCTGCTGATATTTCTCGGCGGCAGCTTCAAAGTCCCCGTTGCGAAAGTAATCCTGTCCTTCCTGAAGCAAATCTGTAGCATCCACTCCGCCGGCTTCGCCAGAATCAAAACTATCGTCCATGGGCATCGCGAACGGATCGTCCACGGAGTCCGCAGGCAACATGCTCTGTGCCATAAAGGAAGGATCCAGAGCGTCGTGACCCGGACCCATCTGGGATTCCAGCTCGGGATATCCGGTGGGGTAGGACTGACCTTTGCGAGCCATCTGCAGTAATTCTTTGGCCCGAGAAGCGAACTCGCCATTGGGGTAGTATCCCAGGTAGCGTTCAAATGCATACACTGCATGATCCACGTTGCCGGTTCTGAAGAATGATTCGGCCACGTTCATCAATTCATAGGCCGGATCTCGAGTGGAATCCGCTTTGAGAATGTTTCGGACCTGTCGATGTATATCCCTTAGCTGCTTTGAGAAAACTCGCAGCATTTTCAGGATCAATCGTGTGTTCTTAAGAATGAATTGCTCGAATTCGTTTAGTTTAAAGACAACCAGGGTTGTTTTTCCGATTACCTGGGCTGTCTCTTCGCGCGGGTACCGGCCCATGCTGGACTTCACGGCAAAGAACTCGCCCACCTGCACCTCTTCGCGGATTTCTTCGCCTGAATCAATAGCGGTGCTGATAAGCACAACGCGACCAGACTGGAGAACGTAAACATCATCCCCTTTGTCGCCCTGGAAATAGACGATGGAACCACCGGTGTAAACTCTTGATACAGGCATTTTATAGTGCTACTGGCAGTATTTCCGAAACCCGGTCTCTACCGGCAACGGCGGAAAGGGATTCAATCACCCCGGAAATACCCGCTACAATCAATTTTCGGGAACTACCCACCTGAATTCGATCAAAATTCACATTACAATGCCTGAACACCGGCTCCAGGGTTTCCTCTCCGTATATGGGCACCCCGTCCCGGACTACAAGAAAAACCTTCTCCGGGCTTAGCTCTTCCAGTACCTGATGAATGTCCCGGCTGCGGCTCTGCACTACCAGTACATCTCCCTTTTTGCCGGCCTCCAGGGCGCCACGGTCTTTTTGCCGGAAAATTCGAGCCGGATTCGTGAACACAATCTCCGGCAAGAGCTCGCTGTGCTGTCCCAGCTGCTCCCGGGCCAGATGGATATTGTCGATCATTCCTTTGCCGCCGGCCATGGAAGTATCGGTGCCCAGGCAAAGGGGTATTCGGCGGTCAATTACGGCATCAATGGGCAAAGTACCGTCATACAGGAATTCATTGCTTACGGGACACCAGACCAGAGTGGACCCGGCTTCAGCAATCCGATCCAGATCCTTTTCCGAAAGGGACAATCCATGCACCAGGACCGTCTCCGGCCCCAGGGCCCCGAACTCGTCCAGCATTCCCAGGGAATTCCGACTCTCGGGATCGAAACCCTCCGCAATGTGTAGAATAAAGGGAATGCCGGCTTTCCTGGCTCGCTGGTACTCTCTGGAAATACCCTCTCCCCAATTTAGCGAATAGGATGATACGCTATGGGCGATCCCAAATTCTGGCAGAAGGGAGACCGGCAGCGAGTTTTCAAAAGGCTTTCGTACGAAATCGGGAATGTGATCCACGACCAGGGAACATCCATTCATAAGGTTTCGGTAAGCGCCCAGAGAATAAAGATCGGAAACGTCCAGAAGCATTCGATCCTGAAACTCCTGAGAGGCTTTTACTTCATTGTCCCAGGAGAGCCAGTTCATGTGGGGAAAGCCACGACCTCTGAAGGGCAAATAACTGGCCAGCAATGAATCATGTCCATTGATCAAAGCCGGCAAGACGGCAAGCCCGTGCAGATTCAAACTGAGGATGTCATCATGCTCGTCGCCATCGGAGATGATTTCTTCAATGGAGTCGCCGGAAAAGCATAGCCCGGACATGGATTGAAAACGATCCTCCCGGTAGATTTCCGCATTTGTGATTTGCCAGCGTTCCACAGATCCCCCCAATTCTTTTCGGGCCAATCCGTTACAGAAAGACATAATGTCCCGGCAAAAACCGCTCCGTTTGGGAATCCCGCGCCAAACAATGCCGCTGTTTCCGTAAGTGGTCAAGCAATCCTGCGCACCAACCACAGGTTTTTGGCTAAAACACTTGACCTGTAGGCCCACTTCAGAATTCCTTGCTGGAAGGTGGTGAATCGTGGCTAATATTAAATCCTCCAAAAAGGATATCCGAAGAACAGAGAAGCGTCGTGCGCTCAATGCACAGCAAAAGGCCAGACTGCGTACCTTCGATAAGAGAGTGCGAAATCTGGTGGCTGAAGGAAAAATGGATGAAGCTCAAGAAGCCTACAAGCTATTCTCTTCCTACGTTGACCGTGCCGGAAAGCGCAACCTCATCCACCATCGCCAGGCGGACCGTAGAAAGTCCAGACTGGCCCACCTGATTCGAGGGGGAGCCGAGAAGGCTTCTGCTTAATTCCACGGGCGATTAGCTCAGCTGGGAGAGCGCTTGCCTTACAAGCAAGATGTCGGCAGTTCGATCCTGTCATCGCCCACAGTTCTCCAATCGAAAGGCCGCGAAAGCGGCCTTTTTTGCGTATGGATAGCCTTGCCCCGGGCACGCCTTGTTACCTGCGACCTGACAGCCGCCAGAGGCACTCTAGATGCACTTCCATGGTCGCAGTCGCATGGAATACTCTGGCGTGATTCCTTTCCTATTTCGTCAAAGTCTCGCTACCCTGACCGTCGGCCCAGGATCCTTCCAGACGAGCTCCGTCCTCTTTCACTTCGTAAATCACCGGATGCTCCTCGCCCCAATCCACGGTGAGTTTTGTGCCGCTTAGTTGTCCCTGGCCGGAGAATTGGTCGCCAGCAATATTCCAGTTAAAGATGTAATTGTCCCCATCTCTGGTTACAGATACGTTACCGCGATAAGGAGTTCCGTCAGGATTTGTTCCTTCCACTTTGTATGTGCCCTGCACCCCTTCCGATTTGGCCGTGGATTCGTCGCACTGCGCACCGAACGTTAGTGCGGCCGCAAGAATGGCGAGTATCATCAGATTTCTTTTTAGCATATTCCTCTCCTGTTGGATTATCGAGACCCGTGGAGTGTCAGTCAGGCAATGGGACAATGATTGGGCGCCACCCTGCACCAACTGACAACGAGGGCCGGAAAAAACTATAATGCCCAGTGCGGCCAATTCAAGGACATTAATGCAAAAAAGAAGTAAAAAGGAGGCAATTGTGGCCGCTTCATACAACGTTGGATGGCGCTATTATTACCTTTGGTTGCACTGTTCAGCGGACCCTGGTCGCCTGAGGATGCCGGCCAGCTTTCGCTCGCTACTCATGGATTGCTGATCGGCGGTGGCTCTTACGGCCCGTGATGGATGTGAAACAACCGTGCTTCGTCGGCAGTCGTTGCAGGGGCCGTTCATTTACAGTCTCGGGCCACGGATGGCTCGCATTCTGTCAGCTGCCAGGAAGCCAGGCTCGTCTAAACCGTGACGGCCTGCATGGACAGCCGCCTCTCCAATCCAGCCATGAATGAAATACAATCCAACTGATAGATGCGGCAGAGCTCCAATCGTCGCATGCGTGAGTCGCCCTCAATGCGCAAAGTGCTACGATAGTAAAGCATGGCACATAGCAGCCTGGCCGCTCCTTCTACCAGATTTGCCGCCATGGATTCCTTTTCGTTACCGGACAGTTCCCTGTAGCGATGGATACATTGTTCGAAAGTATCGCGAAGCTCGTCCAGAAGGCCAGTTTCAGCGCCGTCAAAGTGATCCCATTCGCATTCCAGATATTCTCGTAGAAAGCCCCGGGCCCCCATTCCGGTTACGATGCCTCCGATGGCGGCATTGACCTGTATCTGGGATGTTCCGTCATAGATGGTCACTACCCGGGCGTCCCGATAGAGTCGGGACACATCGTAGTCCTCGGTAAACCCTGCCCCTCCGTGGATTTGCACGGCCTGCCCCGTGATCTTAACACAGTTCTCCGAACAATAGTATTTGGAGATCGGAGTCAGTATTCCGGCCAATTTCTCCCAGTATTTAATGATTGTATCGCTCTTGATGTCCTTGTCCGTTCCTCCCTGACGGCGCAGGTGATCGCCCCGCCAGTAGTAAAGGTCCATGGCCCGGGCTCCTTCGAATTGCAAACATCGCATGGCTTCAATCGTGGCCTGCATATTATCCAGCATACTCCTTACGGCCGGAATTTCCTGGAGCGCACGACCAAATTGAAGACGTTCCGAAGCGTACTTCCGCGCTTCTTCGAACGCGGCCGTAGCCAGACCCACCGACTGCTGAGTGATGCCCATACGAGCGCCATTCAGCATGCCCATGGTATAGCGGACCAGTCCCATGCCGGGCTGACCAATGAGAATGCCCGGGGTATCCTCCAGAACGATTTCGCAGGTGGGCGATGCATGCATTCCCATCTTACGCTCAATGCCGGCCACCTGTGCGTATTCGCTGCTCACAAGGAAAAAGCTCAACCCCCGGGCGCCGCTTTCCGGACTACCGGTTCGTGCCAGCAAAAGAAGAATAGCGGGCTTGTCGCCAGTGCCGCAGCCCTGCGAAATGAATCGCTTGGCTCCTTCCAGAATATAGAGCGAATCGCGCTGGTTGCCGGCAAAGTCGGCGAATCGATCCTTTTCCTCTTCGGTGGCCGGTCGGGCTTTGGTGCGAAGATTGGGAAGGTCCGAACCATGATCGGGTTCCGTGAGTCCCATGGCGCAGGCATATTGTCCATCGGCCAGAGGCGGAATCCAGCGCTCGCGCATTTCTTCGTCTGCGTTTCTTTCGATGATTTCGGCCAGGTTAATGCAGCCGATGGCGATGGTCAGGGATGCATCCACCCGGTACATAATTTCCGTAAAGAAGGCTCGCACAGTCCAGGGAAGGCCCAGACCACCAAATTCCCGGGACAGACCTGTGGGCTGCAATCCGGCCTGGCGAGCTTCTTCCACCAGCTCCAGTAGCTTTGCAGGGAACTGAACCTTTCCTTTATCGAAATGCACTCCCTCTTGATCCAGATTGGCAACGTGAGGAGCGATCTTCTTTCCCGCAAACTCTCCCACGCTTTCCAGAACAGAGCGGTAATAGGACATGGCCTCCTCGAAGGAAGAAGGGGCTATAGCAAATCTTTCATCGCCGGTTTCCTGGTATCTCCGGGAATCGAAAAAGTCCGCCTCGTAGGCTTCTACTATCTCTTTCCACCGAACCAGGTTGTCAAAGTGAAGCAGTAGATCCTCATTTTCGGTAAAATAGTTTCCTTCAATCATAAAGAGCGTTTAGAGACAAAGGCTCCCCTCAAATCCCCTACGGAATAACCGGTGGCCTCGTCGTCGGGGTAAAGTTCATTGATTGCCTGGCGTGTTTCTGGCTTGATTTCCGCCCCGCCGTGGCATTGTAAGCAGAGGGCGGCCTGCACCGGAATAGGATTCATGACGTATTCGGCTTCTTTCGTGCGAAAATGCACAGGTCCGATCTCTTTTTTCGCTTCCATGCGGCTTTTCCAGAGCTTTAGCACCGCATCTTCAAATTCATTGGCTCGGTGCTCGGGATTTCGCGGGCGGTCGGAGACCCGATAGATTGTTTGCTTATCATTGCTGTGCTTCTCTTCCATTTCGGGAGCGGCAACACTGCATACCTGTATGGCATAGGGAGCCCCCTTCTCCTTGATTGCGCCAATGAGACGCTTTTGAAGATCGCCTTTGAAAGCCATAAAGGTGTTCAAGGATTCCGCGGCAAAACCCTCCGCCGATTTTGGATCTACAGCCAATGATTCGTATTCTGCGGAAGAAAGCTGCTCGGCGGACTCGAAAGAAGGCTCCCCGCATTGCCAGGCGAGAGCCACGATAAAAGGGATGGCGAAAACACTTCGGTTCATGTCCCAGAGTGCATCGCTCCTGGAAGAAACGCAACCAAAGTTTTTTGGTCGCCGGGGGGGTAAACGTATACGTCGCGAATCCCTCCGGCAGTTGTAAACTGGCCCGGTTCCGCGCAAAGGAAATGCGAATCATTCTAGCCCAGTTTTTCCGCCAGGGACTGGACCCGACGATCTCCGGGACGCAGATTCTCCAGGGTAACCAGGGTTGCCCTGGCCTCCTCCAGCTTGCCGGCTTTCTCGTACAAATGCGCAAGCAGCATAAGATTTCTGGAATGGCCGGGATTACGGTAGTACAGCCTTTCTGACTGCTTCAACGCCAGCTGCGCGAATAAAGGATCGCTGTTGGATGCCCGGTGGTAGGTAGCGGCAATTCTATAGAGAGACTCTTCGCCTTCGCCTCCCACTTTCTGAAGCAAATCGGCATTCTCCAGGGCTTGCTCCATTATTCCGGCATCCTGTCGGGACTCTAGCTGCTTCAAGAGATCGTATAGGCGGTCCGCAGCCGGCGGAACCATTTCTTCTTTGTACTCGTAAGCCAGTAATGAAAGGTCGTCGCTTAGCTCGCCGATCCGTTTAATCTCCTTGCGAATCCTTTCCAGATTGCCTTCCGCTTTTTCGCAATGATACAGAAATGCGGTTTCATCCGCATTCAGAGTACGGTCCTGATCATTCAGCCACACATCGTCGCGGCCATCCGACCCCAGAATGAGCCTGTCCCCGGGATGCAGCCTTACCGTATCAATGCGAAAATCCGATTCCAGGTGTTCGGCGGTTACGCCGATCTTTCGTAGATTGCACTCGGTTTCAATAAACCTGGCTTCGCCCTCGCGAAGAAGCACTGCCCAGGGATGCTCTACGTTTAGCAGGTAAGTAAATCCGGTGTTTTCCTCTACCAGCGCCAGAATGAAAGAGGCCATCATGCTGCCATCAAAAGGCCTGAACACCGTTTCCAGTTCCAGATATACCTGACGTATCCAGTGCTCTGGAGTTAGTTCATGGGTGTCTTCGAAAAGCCGGGTGCGCGCCAGGGCGCTACGGAATACAGTGCCCAGCACCATGGCTCCTCCGGCCCCCTGCACCGATTTACCCATGGCATCCCCGTTCAAAAGCACTCGATAATGCAGGCCTCGCAGCATCAGACGGTCGGCAACGCATATATCGCCGCCAATCTCCGAGGATTTGTGTCTGAATTCGAATTTCTTTTTCTGCTCGATCAGTATAGAGACATCGTGCCTGGACCGGGCCAGGTCGCCGCCAATGGGACCCAGGATCAACGAAGTGAGATAATAGTCCCCGTCCTGCTGTTCCTTCAAGACCTGCAGGCTTTCCATGGTTTCCTGGAGTTCGCTGGTGCGGTCCCTGACCTTTTGGTCCAGATCTCGGTTCAGCTCTTCTACCTCGTTGGTCACTCGCATGAACCTGCTGGCCATAAGAGCGGCCAGTCCGCTGACCAGGGCTACGAACGTAAAGCTGGCTATCTTGGGCGTATGTACAATATCTTTGGATTGCAGAATGTCATGGGTCAGAGAAACGATTACGATTAGCATCCCGAAACCCAGGAAGTAGGCTTCGCGATTCCGGTTCATTACCTCACGAACAATTCGGTAGATCATGTAAACGAAAGCCAGGCCCAGCATTAAGTACCAGGCATCGCGCAAGATGCGCATGATTTCCAGTGGCACAAAGGCGACCAACATGGAAGTGAGCAGGCAATAGATCCCGTAGACCTTTGCAATCGCGCTGGTCTTCTGACGAGTAAACTCGGAAAGAAAAGCCACGAAAAAGGGGGGAATGAGAAATAGAAGTATGTGCTCTACCCGACGATGAACTTCCACGTGATCCGCGAACAAAGCCTCCCGGCTGAATGTATTGGCCGTAAACCAGTACAACGACAGAAGCACCGCGCCGAGACCAAAGTATAGATTGTACCGATCGCCGGTCCGGCCGGCGAAGAGCATCAGATGATACAACCCCCAGGCCACATAGATCGTAAGAAAAATGAATGCCAGGATCTCACGCTGGCGGTGAGCGCCGAATACTTCGTTTACCGGTCCCACCTCCACCGGATCCATGAATTGAAACGGATACTTTCCGTTCGAGAATAGCGCTATGTAGATTGTGTTTTGTTCTTCAAGGGATGTGAGCGGAATTCCCCGGAGCATGGGGCGCATGGCGCCGGCCCGGTAAGGCTCCTGCTGGCCCAATTGCGCAAAGCAGTTCGAGTTCAAACACAGCACCGAAACATCCAGTAGTCGACCGGCATTGATGGCCAGAATTTCGCGGTTGTTTAGCTTATCGTTCAAATCCGAAGGTAACTTGTGGCGCAAGGTAATCCAGCCTTTGTAATCCTTGCCCGCCTCATTGCCGGATAGCAATGAAGGAATCTCCAGGGATTTCCACTCCGTCGGCCCTTCTGAAGGTGATGTCGTTAGACCATGAATTCCGGTAGGGTCCGGCAAATGGATACCCCTGGAATACTCCCAGGTTTCCAACTTCTGAAGATGTTGTTGGGTATCAGGTCCCGAGCATTGAACAGAAAAGAATAGACTGGCGGAAGCGAGTAGCCAGGCGGTAGCCCTGAAATCCATCGCCCATTTATGATCCTTGCCGCAATAAAAGGCAAGTAGTTTCGGGTTCACACGGTCCCCGGGGCGGGCCGAGAAATGGCTTCAGAGTCGGTTAGCCAGCAACGGGCTATAGGGAGCATTGGCCAGCGATGACCCGATTAAGGGGCCTGAAGGCTGTCCACTCGAAAATCCCCGGGCTCGCATCCGAGCTGAATAGGCCTACCCCTGATCGGGCTCGTAGCGATATCTGAATTATGGGATGACCCTTCCAGACGCTCCGTTTCATTGACACCAGTTCATCGGTAACGGCCGCCTCGGAATTTCCGAATAGGAATAAGGGCGGTAGCAGGGTTTTCGCCTTCTGCAGAAGCGATAGAAGTCTTAGCCTACCGGGAATTTCGCAGAGGATATTCTCACAATGAATCAGAGTCGGCCAAATGGAAGAAGAATCTAGAAAGAGACTAATGCCAATGATGGATTCTCTGGCGGAGGCCCATCCGTCCCACGAACTGGAAATCCAGGATTTACACGGTTGGCTACTGAATTCCCAGGCGGCGGAGCGACATCGAATGAATGCGTATCGGATTTCCCAGTCCACAGCCATTCCGGTGGGTAATCTTATTCGCATTTTTTTGTGGGGAACACAGAAATCCATCTTTCAGCTTCACTGGCAGCAACACTGTCCGCACTGCAACATGATAACCGCCGAGTTTGATTCTTTGTCCGTAACCACTGGCGAATCTTTCTGCAAGATGTGCGATGTTGAGTTTACCGTGGACTTTAAGGAAAGAGTGGAAGTTACATTTTCGCTGCATCCGTCAATAGAAGAATTGGACATCCCGCCCTTTTGTCTGCCACCCAAATCTCTGAAGCCTCTGGTTCAGTTATCCATGGCTCGGGGCGAAGTAGAAGAAGCAGATTTTTCCGTAGAGCCAGGGATCTATCGCTACTACTGTCCTATTACCATGTCCATGGGCAAGCTACAGGTAGAGCAAAGCGCTTCGAAACAGGAAAGCGAACTATCCATCCGGCAACAGGATAATAATACATTCGATCCCCCGGAACTTCGCATTCCAGCCGGAGAGGTTCATCTGAAGGCAGAAAACAGTACAGTGCCTATAAGCGGCCTGATCATCCATGAAGATCGCCTGGCCGACCCCATCCCTTTTGAGGATCTGGAACTCCATCTCAGCGGGCTGGAGATTATTCATTATCCGGAATTTCGCGAAATCTTCGGCGATGACGCTTTATCTGAACGGGAAAAAATGACTATTTCCGGAGTGACGATACTTTTCACAGACATTACCGGTTCTACGCGGATGTATGAACGTCTGGGAGACATACAGGCATACAATATCGTAAAGGATCATTTTCAGATTCTAATTCAGTCCATCCAGAACAACGGCGGAACAGTAATCAAAACCATCGGCGATGCCGTAATGGCATCTTTCACCGAAACGTCTCCGGCCTTTCAGTCTATCTTCCAGGCCCTGGATCGGTTCAAGCATTACAATGAGAGTAAAGAGCAGGACCGCCAGGTGAATCTCAAAATAGGTATCCACACAGGGCCGGCAATACTTGTAAACCTGAACGAACGATTGGACTACTTCGGAAGCACAATCAATAAAGCTGCGCGAATCCAGAGTCTGGCGAAGAGCCATGAAATCGCCTTTTCCGAAGAAGTCTTACTTTTGCCTGGAGTAAAGAAGCAGCTATTGGATAGGGGAATGCGAAAGCTACGAAGAAGGCAGGCCTCCCTCAAAGGTTTGAGCGGTAGCCATCCAGTGTATTTCCTTTCCCTTTCGCAATAGCCGCAGTGCGCGACTCAACCCATGAGTTCCACAAGCTGATCCAGAGCCGAGGACCAACCCGTGGAGAAACCCATTTCCTCATGTTTCCTCGCCGTTTCTGCATCGGCATGGAGTGCCATGGCGCGATATAGAGTCTTGTCTCCCTGATCCTGAAAGGTAACCACTCCAGTCATAAAAGGGTTACCTGTGGGCCTGAACCCCGGGCCCATTGCATCGGTAAAGATTAACCGCTTTAGCGGATCCACTTCCAGATAACATCCATCGGACGGAAACTCCTCTCCTTCCGGCGAACGCATTACCGTGCGAAACAAACCGCCGGGTCTCAGATCTACTTCGCAGTGAGCGAGTTCCCAGGGGCGCGGACAGAACCATTTCTTCAAATGTTCGGGTTCGGTCCAGGCCGCCCAGACTTTCTTAACCGGAACGGCAATCAGTCGCTCCAACACCAGATCTCGCTCCGGGTCAAACTTTACAATGTCTTCCATTTCTTTTTCTCCTTCGCGCATGACTTTGATCAATGCACGGCTTTCATCGCTGCCTGGCTTTCATCGCTGCCTGGCTTTCATCGCTGCCTGGCTTTCATCGCTACCTGGCTTTCATCAACCGGCGCAGAAGAGGTGCTTCTGAATTCGGTGCCCTCTTCTCTTCCAGGGGCGGACTGCTCGGACCATCGCTCTCTTCCCGGAAAGGTCTGGTTTACCTTCCCGGACCGGCTTTCCCGGCCAATTTCCTGACCGGTCTTCACGATTCGTCCAGGAGATACCCGTCCAACTGGTCCAGTCGCCTGTTCCAGAGCTCTTCTTGTTTGCTCAACCAGTCCGTAGCCCGGGCGAACGCTCGGCGATTCAGCCGGTAAACCCTGACTCTACCTTCCTTGCGCGACTCTACCAGGCCGGCCGTTTCCAGCATTCGGAGATGCTCCATGAAGGAAGGCAAAGCCATCTCGTACGCCGCATATAACTCCGAAACGGACGATTCGCCCAGGGCGAGTTCCTCCAGTACGGATCGTCGTGTGTTATCCCCGAGGCACCGAAAGATCTGATCCAGGTTAGCGGACACCGCCATAATCGATGAACCCTGACAATTTCACTTAGGTCAATCCCTAACTGTTTTAAACAGAGAAAAAAGTCAAAAAAATAGCTGCCTCGCAGAACTGGCGGTTTTCACTGAAACCAGTATGTGGCTACAGAAAGACATCCAGCTGAAGGCGCGAAACCGGGGCTTCCACATCATTACGTCAGAGATTCAACGGGCATTGAATGACTTACAGACCGAGACCAGACTGGAAGTAGGTCTCTGCCATATCTTCATTCATCACACCAGCGCCTCTTTGAGTATTAACGAAAATGCCGACCCGGATGTTCGTGGGGATCTGGAGCGGCATTTCTCGGTACTTGCCCCCGAGAACGCTCCCCATTACGAGCATACACTGGAAGGACCGGACGATATGCCCGCTCATATCAAAACAGTGCTCATCGGCTCGGACCTAACAATTCCGATGCGAAAAGGGAAGCTGGTTCTGGGCACCTGGCAGGGCGTATATTTGTGCGAACACAGGAATCATGGCGGTCCTCGCACCGTTACTGTGACCCTGAATGGAAGCGATGGAGAATAGACTAATCCTTTTTCCAGAGGGAGCTCTATACATTGGTGCGATACGTGATAATGATTTCCACAGCCATCCGGCTTACCAGATTGTTCTAGGAGAGGAGCCATTTCAACTGCGGATCGATTCCCCTGGAACTGGACCGTCTAATACCGCCGATAATTTCCCAACTTTGAGGACAAAGGCCGCTATTATACCGTCACAGAGACCGCATAGCCTGCAGGCAGGCAGAACAGTCTGGCTGCTGCTACTGGATCCCGATTCCCGGTGGGGCCCGACTTTAAAGGAGCATGTTTCCAGAGAGCCTTTATGCCATGAAGGCCCGGTTCGCTTTCCGGATTTACCGGGAGCAGATTTTGCCATGGTTCCGCTATCGACTATCCGTCCCGCTATCCATGAAATTCTGAACCGAAATTTCGGAATACGCTCCCCGGCAGAAAGCAGCACCCGGAGACGTCACGAGGGAATCTCCAGGGCTCTAGAATATCTGAGCAATCATCCAGATCTTCACGTCAAACTGGCCGACATAGCGTTTCATGCCGGTCTTTCCGAGAGTCGACTGGTGCATCTTTTTAAGGAAGAAATGCTTCTACCTATTCGCCGGCATATCCTCTGGTTGCGAATCCAACGAGCCGTGCGCGCGGTGCAATCGGGCCACTCCCTTACCGAGGCAGCCCATGCGGCAGGCTTTTCGGACCAGGCCCATTTTAGTCGAACCTTCAAGCAGACCTTCGGAATCAGTCCCCGGGATGGGCTGGCCCGCAACACTTCGGTAAAGCTCTGTCAGGAGCGATAACGAAAATCGCTCGCAAGAGCGACGGCGCAGTCGAGCCCCGATCTGGCACGCTACATCCGCCAAAACAGCGCAAACCAGGATCCGCAATCTGTGACCCAACATTACACATAGCCCACACAAAATCCGGACGCATATGATAATCTGCCAAAAAAGCCAGATCATACAAGTTTTTCGCCCGGATTCGGCCTAAGCTTATTTCAGTAAAGAACAGCAGGAGATTCAGATATGCTACCTATGCACAAACGAACCGCAGCACAATCGTGGGACGCGTCGCAGAATACAGACAGCAATCAGCCCGAAGCAAAGTCCGTTCCCGGATCGCACAAGGCCGCACAACTGGCGGCCAATCTGCATCTGCAAGAAACGGAGATACTCAACTACAACCACCCTTCACTGCAGGAACTGATCTCGGAACGGGGCTGGAAAGAGTTACCCGAGTATGACCGCATTGGCGTCATCTACGATTTTGTACGAAATGAAATCGAATTTGGCTACAATTCGGAGGATGATATTCCCGCTTCGCAGGTCCTGGCTGAAGGATACGGTCAGTGCAACACTAAAGGTACGCTTCTGATGGCCCTGTTGCGGGGCGTCGGTATAAGTTGCCGCTTTCACGGTTTCACAATTACGAAAGAACTGCAGAAAGGCGCCATTACAGGGCTCTGGTACCGTCTTGCGCCTCAGGAGATCATACATAGCTGGGTGGAAGTCTGGCGGGATGGCTGGATCAATCTGGAAGGATTCATAATCGATGATCGCTTTCTAAAGTCCGTCCAGAAGCGATTCGCCAGTTCGGATGGAACTTTTTGCGGTTTTGGAATCGCCACAAAGAATCTGCAAAACCCGGGCGTCGAATGGAATGGCTCCGATACCTATATTCAAAAAGAGGGAATTCACCGGGATCTGGGAATCTACGATCATCCGGATCAGTTCTATCGCGAACACGGAAGTAATCTGTCCGGAATCAAAAAAGCGCTCTATTCCCGTTTCATTCGGCATAGAATCAACGCCAATGTCCGAAGACTCCGTGCAAACGGAGGAACAAATTAGACAAAGCAATCAATTCTGGACCCGCGCCGCAAAGCCGCTAATAGTCAGTGACTAATTCCTGGCAAAGCGAATGCTCCAGAATCGGCTTTAGAAGAAAGCGTCCCGCCCAAAGCCTTGAGGCAAAAGGAAGTCAGGGCTTCGGGGCCGGGGCACAGCCATCCAACCTTCTTAACCGAACAATCGATGCGCCAGGGACTTCTTTGTCTCATGCCATAGAATATGGGCTACAGCGCCGGCGGAGCTCAGTTTCAGGTTCGGCTCCTTTCCCCTGCTCAGTCGGCGGGAGATCTGATAAGCGTACCATCCTCCTTCGCTCATGAGCTTGAATGCCGGGGATGGTTTTAGCTCTGGCAATTCTGCCTGCGCCAGCTTTCCGGATAAGAAATCCGATGCGAAGCTACTGGACAGCAGAAAAGGCCGGGCTATGCCGATAAGATCCGTATCGCCGTTTCGCAGGACTTCCTCCGCAAAATCGTAGCTGCGAAAACCGCCGGTGATCATTAGCGGGGGCTTGATGCTCTTTCGCAGCTTTCGGGCGAACTCCAGAAAGAAGGCTTCTCTTTTCTTTGTACTTTCGCGCACATTTCCTGCATCATTCTGAAGAAAAGAGGGGCTCTCATAGTTGCCGCCGGATATTTCCAGTAAATCGATTCCTTCCTTTTCCAGCATCCGAGCTACTTCTTCGGACTCCTCCTGACTGAAACCGCCTTTTTGAAAGTCCGCCGAGTTAAGCTTCACCGAAAGGGCTTTGTCCTGGCCAATGGCCCTTCGGACGCCGCGTACCACTTCCAGGAGAAACCGGGCCCGGTTTTCCAGGGCGCCGCCCCAATCGTCGCTTCGCCGATTGGTAATGGGGGAAAGAAACTGACTTAGCAGATAGCCGTGGGCCGCATGGACCTGGACTCCCTCAAAGCCAGCCTCGATGCAGAGCCGGGCCGTTACGACGAATCGCTGAATCAGTTCTTGAATCTCCTTTTCGTCGAGGGGTCGCGGCTTACCGTAGAGTCCTTTTTCCTTTAGCTGAACCGCCGATGCCGAAACCGGACGCATGTTGATCAGCCGGGAAGTCTGGCGGCCAGAATGATTAATCTGAGCCCAGAATCGCGAGCCTCCGGATTTGGCGATGGCAGTCCATTGCTTGAATCTATCCAGGGCACGGTCATCTTCCAGCACCAGGTTGCCGGCGGACTCCAGGGACATGCGATCTATCATGATATTGCCAGAAATCAAAAGCCCCGGGCCTGGATTGTTGGATGCCCAGGTTCGGTAGAGTTGCAGATGATAACGATTGGGATTGTGATCCGCGCCAGCCACACGCTCGGTCATGGCCGCTTTTGCCAGTCGATTGGATAGCTCCTGGCCACAGGGAAGAGTAAAGCTTTTTTGCAGCATGTCTTTGATTTGGCCGGTAGGCCGCAAGTTCAAGGATAATCGTTGAGAGCCAGGCAGCGCGTATCTGCCACGAATCGCCCACCCACGGAGCTCAACGCATTTGCAGCAGACCTTGAACCAGTATGGGAAAGACTGATTGTACCTTTGCGGCTTTGGTAGGCGCCCATTTCAGCTTTTGGTCAGGCGCGGGCCCCGATGGGCGCAATCCGGGCGCATGATGCCCGAATCCGGAGGGGGGCGCCACGAATTCTACTGCACGCCTCCGGGCTCCAAACTCGCTGGCCGGGCCCTTCTACGCAATAGCCGACCTCTTCCGTTTGTCGACTACAGGTCTACACCGCTTCTCCCCGCGTATTCTATCGCAACGCAGCCTGGCCTTTACGCGCCATGTCGATGGCATTTCCCAGGATGCGCGCCGATTCCTGCGGAGCATGAAAACCGGTGCTGTTTTCCGCCTCCACGAATCCAAGCAGAAACTGAGACTTTCGCTGATAGTCTCTAGCTGCCTTGAGCTTGCTTTCGGCCACGCCGCTCTTCTGAGCCTTCTCAATATCGGAGATCAAATCCATCAAGGCATCCATGGCCACATTTCGCAATTGCCAGTGGGTGTCCTGAATGGTATCGATTCGCTTTCTGAGTTCGTCCGGCGAGATATTGTGACAGGTGCCACAGGAAGCGTCCGTATTCAGGTACGGACTTCGCACATGGTGATCCGATACCTTGTAGGCGCCTTCGCTCACGTAGGGCATATGACAATCGGCGCAGGTAACTCCGCTTCGAGCATGAATGCCCTGACTATACATTTCGAACTCTGGATGCTGGGCTTTGAGAGCCGGGGCGCCGGTATCTTTGTGCGTCCAGTCTTTGAAATTGATCTTATCGTAGTAGGCCAGGATTTCATCGGCCTTCATGCCGTTGTCCCAGGGATAAGTTAGCGTTTTTTCTTTACCCTCGAAATAATATTCCACGTGACATTGAGCGCAAACATAGGTTCGCATCTCTCTTCGAGTAGCGTCTTCGTTTACGTCATAGTTAGAAATACCTTCCTTCGCTTTGACTTTCTTGATTCCGATCATGAAAGCCGGACGGGTAACACGAAGATCCATGTCCTTGGGGTTGTGACAGTCGATGCAGGCTACTGGATGCTCGGCCTTTTCGGCCACTTCTTTGTACGGCATGGAATTCATCTTATGGAAGCCTTTCATTATATCGCCGTCGCCAAGATCCTTATAGATGTTGTAGGTGGAAGCATGACAGTTGAGGCAGGTTCCTGGCTGCCCGACTTTCTGGCGGAGCGTGTAGAGTTGATCCGTCAGCATATAGGCATGACCCCGCTCTTCGCGAAAATCAATGCTGAATGCGTAGCCAGCCCACATCTTCTTTAATCGCGGATCTTCGTCGATCTTGGACTGGGTCACCACGCTACGCGGATCCGCTTCGTCCGGAACGTGGGGCAAGGCCTCCGAACCGCCGTACCTGGTGCGTTCCATATCCGTGGTCCTCTTGTACATTTCGTAATGGAGCGGGAAGTTTTCGCCCCAGACAGAAGGATCGCTGATGGAATCATCCAGTTCTACTACCTGAAAATAGGGTTGCTGCTCCTCCTGGAGTCGACCGGCTACCTCGGCGATGAGAAAAGCCAGCACGAGGCCGACAACAAAACCAGCAGACAATAAGATCCATAGTCCTCGGTTTCCCAGGTTTTGGATTTTTTCCAGTAGAGCTTTCATTGTAACCTTCCTTCCGGATGTCCTACGTTGGAATGGCATTTAATACAGGAACCTTCTTCCGCGGCATCCTTCATGGGCGCCGGATGCGAAAAGACGTTTCCGTGGCATCCAATGCAGGCCTGTACGGTGACCTGTTTGTTTCTTTCCGTGATTCGAATGTTTTCCGGATACAATCCGGTACTGAAGGCCCAGGCGTGGGCCACTCCGTTCTGAGCTTTAGTCATGTATTTGGCCAGAGCGCCCGGAGGTGTATGACAACTATTGCAGGAAGCGACCGGTCCGTGGGAACTCTTCATCCAGGCATCGAATTGAGGCTTCATAACGTGACAATTCACGCATGCCTGGCTGTTGTCGGTTAGATAGGAATGTCCCTTCGCATATACGAATGTGTAGATCCCCATGCCAAAAAGCAGGCCCAGGAATCCGACAATTAGCATTGCTTTGGAGGCGGCTGGCACGGGCCGAGTGTCTACTTTGGTCCAGGGTTTATTCAAGAATTTTTTTATCATTCTGCCTTTTTTATAGGCATTTATTTACCCTGACCGGGGACCGGGCCCTGACTGGCCTTGATTTACATCAAGACGGGCGCAAAAAACTCAGCGCCTGAACCAATCCGGGGCAATGAAATAGGAGCAACTCCAGGGCCTGCCTCCTGCGCCCTGCTGTCCGGAAGCCTGAAGAGGAAGCAACCAGGTACAAAGACAATGGACAGAGAGGGCCAGCATGTTAGCGATAGTGCATGGCTTTGTGTGGATCGTTCATAAAACTGGAGAAAAGCTCTCGGGACGCGGGCCAAAAAGCACTGGGCGCGCTCGCAATAATTCTTCTCGCTGCTTTCTCCCTGGATCCACTTCTGGCGGAATCCGAGAGTCTTGCGGAGCTACCGAACATAGATCGATACGTAATAGATAAAACAAACACCCTCACAGATCTACAGAAGCAGGAAGCTACCGAGATACTCAAGCGCATTGAAAACGAAAATGGAAGCCAGGTAGTTCTTGTTCTGGTTCCAACCACGAAACCGGAAACCATCGAGCAATACAGCCTTCGCCTGGCAGAACAAGAGAAAATCGGCCGAAAAGACGTGGATGATGGCGTGCTCGTTCTTCTAGCGAAGAATGATCGTCGTGTACGAATCGAGGTGGGCTACGGTTTGGAAGGCGCCATTCCGGATGCTACAGCCAATCGTATAATCGATACGATCATGATTCCCGAGTTCAAGAAAGGGGAATTCTACGTCGGACTGCGAAACGGAATCCTGGCTCTGGAGAAACAGATTAAGAAGGAACCGCTGCCGCAACCGGCGCAAGAAGAGGCAATAGATACCGGGATACCGTGGAGCTACTATTTCTATGAACTATGGTACTACTGGTCCTGGGCTGCTTATGGATTGGTAGCGGTGATGGGCTGGTATGCCGCGAAGAATAAAAAGTACGGCTGGATACTTGCCTGGGCTTTGCTGATCGGGATGCATCCTCCCATACTCTGGACTTTTATGGAAGGGTTCTTCATCGTCTTTCCATTCTTTCCCAGGTTTCTGATTTCACTATTTGTCTTCCATGTTGCTTACTGGCTTTCTGGCGGAAAACCGCCAGCGGGTAGTGGTCGTTCCGCGTCGGGACGATCCCGTAGCTCAAGTAGCTATTCGCCTTCGTTCAGCAGCTTTTCCAGTTCCAGTTTCTCCAGCTCTAGCAGTTCCAGTTTTAGCTCCAGTAGTTCGAGCAGTTCCAGTAGCTCAAGTTTCTCCGGAGGGGGCGGTTCTTTTGGCGGCGGAGGCGCTTCCGGCAGCTGGTAGTGCAACCAGGCTCGAATTTCCCGTAGGTAGTATCCGGGTGCCAGACAACGCTGGGATCTAAAAACCCGGCCCGACCGACAAGAGCGCCGGCATTTCGGGCTCGGTGTCGAAAAGGGTTGCCCCCAGAGTCGCTCTCTCCAGAAAAGAAGAATGTCCATTCTGCGGATCTACAATCAGTCAGACCTGAACGAAAGCCTGAGGAAGAAACTGCAGGCCCGCGAAAGCGCCGAAGATACGCAGGCCCTGAGCTCTGTTCAATCCATTCTGGAAGATGTGCGAACCCGCGGGATTGAAGCTGTAAAGCACTACTCGGAGAAGTTCGATGGATTCTATCCGGAGCCGGCCCTTTGTACAGCAGAAGAGATAGAAGCCGGCGAAAAGCGACTTCCCGCTGAAATCAAAGAAGCCTTTTCGAAAGCGGCGGAAAACATTCGAGCCTTCCACGATTTTCAGAAGGAGCGGCTGCAACCGGCTCGAACCTCTGTAGCCGGCGCCGAACTGGGTTTCTTCTACTCGCCGGTGGAAAATGTGGCGGTATACGTTCCCGGAGGAAAAGCACAGTATCCTTCTTCTGTGTTGATGGGCGTGATTCCGGCCGTGGCAGCGGGGGTAAACAATATCATGCTTCTAAGCCCGGCCAACGATGAAGGCAAGCTAAGCGATGTAGTTCTATTCTGTGCGAAAATGGCCGGCGCCAACAGTATTTTGAAAATCGGCGGCGCCCACGGCGTGGCTGCGGCGGCGGCCGGTCTGTACGGTCCCCCCGCCGAGCTGATTGTGGGTCCCGGAAATCGATACGTCACCGCCGCCAAAACCCTGCTTTCTGCTTCCGGCAGAATTCGAATCGATCAGCCGGCCGGTCCTTCCGAGGTCATCGTAATCGCAGATGAAACAGCCAATCCCGCATTCGTAGCGTCTGATCTTCTCAGCCAGGCCGAACACGGCGAAGATAGTCCCGCCATTCTTTTGACTACCAGTCGTACGCTTGCCGAGCAAACTTCGAAGGAAATTGAGAAGGGACTGGAAGAACGCCCGGAAAGACGATCCATGAAAGAGACCAGCATTCGCGATCATTCTTACGCAATCGTTTTCGAAGATATGGAAGAAGCCTTCCGCTTTTCCAATGAATATGCGCCGGAACACCTGGAGATCTGCACGAAGGATCCGCAAAGCGATTTGGGCAAGGTCACCGCCGCCGGTAGCGTATTTCTGGGCCACTATGCTCCAGTAGCTCTGGGCGATTACTACAGCGGTACCAATCACGTCTTGCCCACCGGCGGCACCGGCCGGATGTATTCCGGTCTGGGCGTGGAAACCTACATGAAGAGGATCACCTTTCAGCATCCTACTCGCGAAAGCCTCCGGGACGCCTGGAAACCCATTCAAATCATGAGCAAGGTAGAAGGTCTGGAACACGAGCACGGCCATAGCGTGGATGTGCGATTCGAAAATGAATAATCCCCTGGATAGCACATTCTGATCGACGACCAGCAAGAGAGCGCCCCGTGTGCTTCGCAGAGGATTCAAAGCACTCAAGGCTGCTTGAAACCGTAAATTAGCCGATTCTCAATTAGCGCTGATGCGAAAATCGCTTGCACCGAATGCTTCTATGCGAAGAATCTGCGCATGCAATTCATCCAGATTCGTATTCCAGACCAGGTATCTTCGCGCAGGGCAACCAGAACGCTTCTCAAATCAATGCATGTAGGCCTTCTGGCGCTTACCATCGCCCTCCTATCTGCCTGCGCAGATAAGGCCGTGGTAACTGCCACCGCTGGACTTTACATGCGAAACGCTCCTTCCGTGGAAGCCGGTCAGGTGGCCCTTCTGCCTGCCGGCGCCGAAGTGGAAATTCTGGAGGAAGGACCGGAACAGACCATAAACGGCGTCACCGGCCACTGGAAACGCATCAAGCACAATAGCACCGAAGGTTGGGTATTTGGCGCCTATTTGATCGATTCGTCCAACTCGGAAGCCCTGGACGGATTTCGCAAATGCACGTCCCGGGGCGGCTACTGGCACAGCGAACAGGATACCTGCTATCCCGCCAGACTACGAAAACTGAGCGAAAACGGGCGAGTTACTGGCCCCTGCGGACTGGACTTCTACACTTTGCTTCCTAACGGAAAAATTCGCGCCACCGGAATCTATTATGACGGGGCCAGGATGCGAGGGCACTGGAGCTTCGAGGACGGAAACAGCATAGTCCTCAACCTGGGAGGAGGCGATAAGTACCGCGCCAGGTTGCATGGCGATACCGTCTTATATGAAGCCTTCATGGAAAATCGATGGAGTAGCTACCCTCTACCTGGAAACCCGGCCTGTCCTTAAAGAGACGGGCAAATTGGTGGAAATAGACGCCTTGAAGACCCCCGAGGGGGCAAAACCTGGGCTCTAGCCGCTGGAGGATTCAGGGGGCCGGTGCTGGCTGGCCTGTACCCGGGTGCGACATGGGACCATCAGAAGAGAGCGTATAGCCGCAGGCATTTCGCATGCCATTGCATATTGAATGGTGACCGCAAGGCGCGAAATCGAATCGGTTCATTCATAGTTGCCAGGCCTTAGCCTCTTTCGCATATTGAGTTTCATTATCATCTATTAATCGACTCAGGTGACCCGGGGTTTTGATATTCATTGGAATTTGCGTAGAACTGCACGTCTAACGGTCCATGACCGAAAAATTATTCCATACAAAGACAATAGCTCTATTCACTATCGCCCTGGCATTGCTACTTGTGGCTTCATGCAAAGATACGGCCATAGTTACCGCCACTTCTGGACTTTATATGCGAGATCAGCCTGCGCGGACTGGCAATCAGCTGGACTTGATACCTGCTAGCGCCGAGGTGGAAGTGCTGGAGGTGGGCCCTGTGGAAACCATCGACGGAATCCAGGCCCCGTGGAAGCGAATCAAGCAAAACGAAAAAGAAGGCTGGGTTTTTGGAGCGTATCTGATGGATGCTAGCGACCAGGAAGCCGTTAATAAATTCAAGAGCTGCAATACCATTATGGGTTACTGGCATAATCAGGAACAAGTCTGTTACCCGCCACAACTCAGAAAGCTTACTCAGAAGGGCACCATACCTGGCTACTGCGGAGCGGAGAACTATACCCTGTTTCCGGACGGTCGAGTCTGGGTTTCCGGAATGTATGTAGAGCAGCCTCGATTTCTGGGAAGCTGGAGCTATGAATACGGCGATTCCATCGTACTGGATAACGGCTCCGGAGTGAAACTGCGCGCTCGGCCGGATGGACCGATCATGAAATACGAACAATTGGACGAGCACGGAAACTGGAGCCAATACGCATTGGCCGGTTCGTCGTCCTGCCCCTGGTAGATCGGGGCGATTCAGCTATCTGTAGCCCACTCAACGAGAATCTCGGAGAATGCGGTGCCGCCCGGGCTTCGTACATCGCAGAGCCCCGGGCCCGGGTGCCGCAAGAGGGCATCCGGTACAGCCAGTCACTCAAGGCTTCATGCGATACGCTTCTTTAAGCGACATTACCTTTTCGAACACCCGGCCTTCCCGCGCCGCGTCGTGGGCCGGTCGCTTCACCATCTGCATGCAAAGCTTCTGCTGGTCATTGGTAGTAGAAGACTTTTCGAACAGCTCCACCGCATGACCGCTGATGTCGCGAACAAAGACCGAGAAGATTTGATCCAAAACGTCTGCATCCACGTCTTTCGCGTAAGTACCGCCGATCTCAGCCTGCTCCAGAATCAAGGAAGCGTAAGCGATAATGGAGAAAATCTCTCCTACTGCCAGCATCCAGTCGATGTCTTTGACCTGCTCTGCAGACGGAGGGGTATCCTTAAGCAAGGATCGGAAATGTTCGATTTGCTCCAGCATTACAGATACGTTGGAGCATTTCTTCGCCTTCGCAGTCTGAAATTTGGGCTTGTAGGGACCAAATGGAATCTGATCCAGACCCTTGGTTGTGGCCCCCTGGTTGAATAGAAAGCCTTCTTCGTTGGGCGATTCAGAAGCCGGGGCCTCGGGCACCGAGCGGTCATCAAACAGGAATGAATTCATGAACCGTACGGTAAGCATCATGTTAACGTGTACGGTACCCTCCAATTTGGGCAGCATGCGAATATCCCGCGTGGCCATTTCAAAATAGACGTCCTTTTCGAAGCCTCGGGCCGCGATGACATCCCATAATCGTTCGATTACCTTCTCTCCTTCGAGAGTAACCTTCATCTTTTCCAGAGGATTGAATAACAGGTAACGACGATCTTCATTGGAAGCGATCCGCATATAGTCCTTGGCGCGATAGCTAAACATACGCATTGCCACCAGACGAGCGTAAGCTTCATTGAATAGCTGCTTGATGTGAGGAAAATCGGTTACGTAGTTCCCGTAGAGCTTTCGCGCAGAAGCATGATTCAGCGCTTCGTAGAAGCTATGGGTGGCGATGCCTACGCTGGCCAGGCCCAGGTTAAACTTGGCAAAGGCTACGGTGGCGAGAGATGCATCCCAGGCATCCCGACCCCGACTGACGATTTCGGCGTCGGTGATGGGGTAATCGTGTAGTTCAAGCTCGGCCACGTATTTCTGGGAACGCACAACGTTCTGCGTGCATTCATATTTAGGATGATCCGTTTCTACCACGAAAAATACATATTCTTTCTTCTTTTCCTTTAGCTTCGCAAAAATGGAAACGTATCCGGCCACATTGCCGTTGCCGATGTAGTATTTGTCGCCCCGGGCAATGTATTTTCCGTCGCCCTGCGGGATGAGCTCCATGTCGCTGGAGATCAGATCGGCGCCGTGTTCTTTTTCGGAAAGCCCAAAAGCGAATACATCGCCATTCTTTAGCTTCTCCGCGGTGCGTTTCTTTACTTCCTCATTGTTTCCAATCCAGATAGGCCCCAGGCCCAGGATACTTACCTGCCAGGTGTACCAGTGCGATAGATTGTAGAAGCCGAGGATTTCACTGAAGGCTGTGTTTCGGGCCGTATCCCATCGACAATCTTTGTCTCCGTACGCCGACGGAGTCAGAAAGGTGTAGAAGACCTCGTTGTCTTTCAGGAACTTCAGAAAGTCCTCGTACCAGACCACTTCATGATCCTCTTTCTTAATTTCTGCCAGGCCCTTATTTTCGAAGAATTGGATCGTCTTTTCGAAGATGGTGCGGGTCTTTTCGTCGAAGTTAGAGAAGTCTGCTTTAGCTGGATTGAATAGTGTCATTTTTCTTACCTGATTTTTGTCGCGCTGGTGTGCTAGTTAGCGGTCCTGGAGTTTTGAAAGTCGCATCCGTAGAGCGCATTCAAAGATTTCCACTGAAACCGGGAACCGATTCGATCGAATCTAGACTACCCTTTGGCGACGTCAACCGCTTGCCATGGGAACTTTGATAGTCTGGCCCGGGTTATGGCTCAAAGGTCTGTGGCTGGCCCTGCATGCATAGCCAGCCCGGAAGCTACGGAGCAGCATCGAGCCCCGGGGATCCTGTAACATGAAAAAGCTTTTGTTAAGAACCTACACACTGCCGGTATTCATGCTTACTCTACGACTCGCCGCTCCGTTTGCCCGAGTGCGGCTCTTTGGCGGGCCGGTAAGGCTCTGGATGCGCCTTTTGGCCCGATTGGTGTACTGGGCGTCCGGCAGTCCCCGGGCAAACGACCCGCAGGACCTGGCTCGAATCTGGCAGACGCTGATGCCCGAGCCCCATAGTCATTTTCCCCTGGTCAACGGGGAACGCTTCGAATCGATAGGCCTGGATTACCTTGAGAAGTCTTCGGAGGGGACGGGCAGCGAGCTTGTTCCGGACGTAGGCCAGGCCTCTGTTGCCGCCGGAGAGATTCATCTCCATTGTCCGCTACAGGGCACCGGGGACCCAGTGGCCTGCCACCACCTGATGGAGTTCGACCGGGCTCTGGTGCAGGCCGCCGGCGGCCATCTGATGGTGCTGGACTCTCAATCCAATTCCGGACGCCCGTATTGTACCGTGCTGATGTCGATGGACGCAAATACATTGAAACGGTATGCGCCCGCTCACAAAAAGGAGCCCCTGGAATCCTGATTCTCCCGGAATGGTGTGCTTGAGATCTGAAAACCTCGCCATTCTGACTTCCGGAAAAGGTATGATCCGAGGAAGCCGAACCTGAGCGCACCCATTTCGATCCACGCTCGTCCAACATTAGATAGTGGCTTCCGGCAAGCCCGCAAGGGTTTAGCTTGCCAGAAAATCCATACGAGGGAGAACAACGTTATGCGAAGAATCGGATTAGCCTTGGTTTCATTTGCACTTCTTGTATTTCTGGGCTCTTGCCAGACCTACATGTACCGTGGAATTTGCTTCAGCGCGGGCACCAAGATTTACGACGGTCACGTAGAGGTGAACCGTCCTCTGGGCGCCGAACTCCTGGACCTGGATGTTCATCCCAGGAACGGCTGGCTAAGAACCGCCGATGGGGCCTATATTAGCGGTGATTGTGTGGTGCAGCCCATGCGAATCGACGGAAAGGACGCGAAGAAATAGATTCCGGTTCCTGGTTACTTCGGAGGCCCTGCTCTGAATGCGGGGCACATTCGACGTAGGTCAGCACAGATTCGTAGCCATATCCCGGTGCCAAGGCCCGGGCTGTATGGATTTGGCGCCGATTCAAACGATTCCGCCAGGGATACAGAATAGAGAACGCAGTAAGTCACAAACAGGAAGGCGCGCAATGAAAAAGAAATATCGGGCTAGCTTCGCATTCTTTCTTACAACCTTGACTGTCAGCCTATCTGTTCCGGCCTGCCAGCGGCCCGATCCGAAAGAAACGGCGCAGGATTCGAGTCAAGACGTCTCGGGTGCCGAAGAAACATCCCATACCGCGCTGATTTCAGATCCGAACCAGGTCCTGCCGGGGGCCCACAACGACTGGAAGATCTGGCTCGGAGGATGGGGCAAAGTGGAAATTGGTCATTCTCTGACCCAGGTTCGTAAGACCCTTCCCTTCGCCATCGACTCCATGACCGACCCGGAGCCAGGCCAGGAGTGCTTTGTGCTGATCCCCGCTGATGCCCCGGAGTCCTATGCCTTCATGTTCGTTGGCGAAGGAGATAAGGCAAAACTGGTCCGCATCTTCATAGATGTTTCCGGAATACGAACCATTTCGGGCATCTCCATAGGGTCCAGCGAAGCCGACGTGCGAAAGGCCTACGGTCCCAAAATCAAGGAAGAAACCCACAAATACGTCGAAGGCTGGAAACAGCTAATTTTTGTTCCTTCAGAGGAGTCGGATAAGCATCTGCGATTGGTTTTCACTTCAGATGGAACTCGTGTGCAGCAAATCAGCGTGGGCCGGCTTCCGGAAATACTGGACGCAGAAGCCTGCAACTGATAGTGAAGCGAGCCCCGGATAACATCCTCAAATGGCTGTTGTCCGGCGATCCGTCCATCCAATACCAGACCAGCCGAGATCTGCTGGATGACGATAACCGGGAGCTACAGAAGCGAATCGCCATAGCGGGATGGGGAAAAACGATTCTTTCCGCACGAAAGACGAATGGTCACTGGGGCGACGATTTCTACCAGCCAAAGTGGATATCGACCCATTATACATTGCTCGACTTACGCAATCTAAACCTGGCCCCGAAAAACGCCGTGGCACAAGAAACGATTCAGCTGGTTCTGGATGCCGGGAAATCCGACGATGGGGGGATTCCCCTGGGTCCTTCTACGACGAACCACAGCGACGTCTGCGTCAATGCAATGTTTTTGAACTACGCCTCCTACTTCGCCACGCCGGAAAAAGAACTCCATTCAATAGTAGACAGCATTCTGGGCGAGATCATGCCCGATGGCGGGTTCAATTGCCGAAGCAACCGAAGCGGCGCCGTGCATAGTTCTTTGCATTCGACGATTTCTGTTCTGGAAGGATTCTTTGAGTTCCAGAAAGCCGGTTGCAAATATCGCGGGACCGAGATTGAAAAAGCAATAAAGAGCGCAGAAGAGTTCATTCTAATGCACCGGCTATTCAAGTCCGATCGCACGGGAAAGATCATTCACAAGGATTTTCTGAAGTTTTCTTATCCCTGTCGCTGGAAGTATGACATCCTTCGCGCTCTGGATTATTTCCAGTATGCGAAGCGAAAATGGGACGACCGAATGAGCGATGCTCTGGAAATCCTGCTGCAGAAGAGAAATAAAGACGGAACGTGGAATATGCAGGCCGCTCATCCCGGAAATCAGCACGTAATCATGGAAAAAGCCGGCGCGCCGGGACGATGGAATACGTTACGAGCCTTACGCGTTCTCAGACGCTACGGTTAAACTTCGGGAGTGGCAGCCTATCTCCCTACGGACCCACCGAGGAACGAGATGATTGCCGGAGCGAAAGAGCATACCTCTCATCTACACTCGGGCCCCGATCCTTCGCGTACCACCGGATCTACGGCGGCAAAACCCACTTCTGACTCCCGAGTTTCTGAACGGTGAGCCATTTCGATGCCCCTGAGGTTTCATCGACTTGCAAAGCTTTCAGGTACAGGTGCCTGGGCCTCAAGAACCACGCATTGCATCCGTGTTCGCCTTTCCCGGTCCTACCATGGGCATTACCTGCTGGTCGTGATCGATTTTCAGATGTAGTAAACCGGGCCCGGAAAAACTATACAACCAGTCCAGGCCCTTTACCACCGCAACGGGCAGTAACCGGCTATAGCATCGTTGGCGGACTGAAGAGCCACCCGTTTCGTCGCCCAATTCGTCAGCGCCAACAGATCTTGCCGAAATACCAAAAGACTCTGCAAGAGCGGCAAAGTCAGGAACGCTCTGAAATCGTTCCTGGCTGAATCGCTCCTGAAAGAAAAGCGTTTGCTGCTGATGAACCAGACCCAGATGGCCATTGTCCAGAACGATAATCTTAACGTTGGCATCCAGATCCTTGAGCGTCGCAAGCTCCTGAATGTTCATCAGTATGGATCCGTCTCCGCTAATGCATGTAATAAAATCCTTCGGTCGGCCCAGGGCCGCGCCCAGAGCGGCGGGCAGCCCGAAGCCCATGGTCCCCAGTCCGCCGCTGGTCAGAAGCTGCCCCATTCGCTGAAACGGATAGTACTGAGCTACCCACATCTGATGCTGACCCACGTCGGTGGTTACCGGGCCACAGCGAGACAGATGCGAAATCCGTTGAAAGAAGGGGTGGATATCTCCTCGACTTCCAAAAAGCGACGGCTCGTCTCTTGTGGGATCTGCCGATGCAATAAGGCTGCTTTGCAGCTGATGCCAGGGGGCCCATCGATTCGCGAGCCGCGCTCGTCCATTGGCAGCCTTTCGCCTATGAAATGGTTCATGTCCCTGGCGCTCAAGAGCCATCGACAGTTCTACCAGGAAGTCCCTTGCATCCAGAGCCAGCGGCAGATCCACAGCCACGTTTTTTCCAAACTCCGGCCAGTGGATGTCTGCATGAATGATCTTCGCGCCGGGGGCAAAGGAGTCGGTCTTCCCGGTGGCCCGGTCGTCAAAACGAACTCCCAGAGCAATCATCAAATCGCTCTTCTCTACGATCTGGTTGGTAGAGGTCCGGCCATGCATTCCAATCATTCCGAGGTTCAGCGGATCGCCGGGAGCAAGACAACCGAGACCCATCAGACTCTGCACTACCGGGATCTGATAGGTATTCGCAAAAGCGCGAATTAATTCCTGGGATTCTTTTGCGCCGCCGCCAGCGTATATCAAGGGACGCTGACTGGACAGAAGCCATTGAACGGCTCTGGAAATGGCCATCGACTTTTCCGGTGGCAGATCCAGGGACTGTTGCTGAATGTCTTTGGGGATATCGATCAGAACCGGCCCGGGTCTGCCAGAAATCATCTTCTGATAGGCAGACTCCAGAACAAACGGCAGTCGGGATGCGCGATCCACGTAATAAGCTTCCTTTACCATGGGCGAAAGCATCTCTGTGATCGGAACTTCCTGGAAGGCATCGGTGCCTTTCAGAGATCGCGGAACCTGACCGGCAATTACCAGCAGGGGTATGCCGTCGCGCATGGCATCGGCCACGGAAGTAATGATGTTGGTGGCGCCGGGTCCGGAGGTTACAAAGCAGGCGCCGATCTTCCCCGTGCTTCTATACAGTCCCTGGGCCATAAAGGCGGCGGATTGCTCATGTCGAATCAAAATGTGCCGCAGTCCTGATCCGTAAAGAGCATCGTAGATGGGAAGTATTGCTCCGCCTGGCATCCCTGCCACCCAGGGGATTTCCTTTTCTTTCAGGAACTGAATCACCAGTTCGGCGCCGGTCAAAGACACCTCTGATCGAGGCAGGCCCGGTGCTGTTTCCAG
The DNA here is from genome assembly GCA_002730875.1 of Spirochaetaceae bacterium. Taxonomy (GTDB): domain Bacteria; phylum Spirochaetota; class Leptospiria; order Leptospirales; family Leptonemataceae; genus UBA3465. Next base: position 88,038 of record PCBI01000005.1, read on the forward strand.
CTTTTCTCGATCCGAAGCCACGGTGCCCGGCTCTGAACCGACCATCGCTGGGGCCGAAACAACTTGCGTTCTCCCCTGGCCGGCAATCGGGCCTGTCGCGCTGGTCGCATTGGACGTTTGAGATAAAGTTCCTTTTGTCATGGTCGTTTCCTGACCCTGACAATCCGGACGGAGATTTTACTGGGGACCCCCGCCAGGACTGGCAGGGGATGTGTATTAGTTCACCCTGCCATGGAGCATACCACGACCACCATCACTACTGTGACGTTTGCGAACTGTAGCATGCTGTTTGCAGCGAGAATCACTGAGGACAATATCGGGACAGGTGCGATTGCGGTCAACGCCAGAACGAATAAAAAAACAGGGCAACCGATTTTGGAGTGGTGCGAAAAGCCCCCCTGTGCCCAATGATCCGTGCGCATCCCCTATCGCTATAAACTCAGTCTTTCCATCGGTTTGCTTTCCGTTCTGATCACCGGCGGGGCCCTCTTTTTCTTCTATCGTACCATTTACCGCACCGTTTGGGATCAGATGACCCTGCGCCTCATGGATGTAGCCGGCACAGGAATCAGCCTGATGAGTCAGGAAGAAAAGGACTCTCTGGCGCGATTCGCTCGCAAGGTTCAGGAGATAACGCCTGCCGATTCCCTGGGCTCCCGGTCCCTGGAAGCGATTCCGGCAGGGGACATTGCCGAGCCTCTGGGCGAGGATCAGGTTGTTTCCCTGGAGTCCGAGCCGGACTTTCTGTCCCTGGTGGATCTTCTAAATCGAATCAAGGATGGCACCTCCAGGGATGGAAAGCGACTGATCCGCTATGCCTATTTTTTGACGCCGGTCCCGGACCGCCCTGGCTACATGCAATTTGTGGCCGATGCCGATTTCTACGCCTACGATTACAATGAAGATGGCGTGATCGGAGACGAGGAGACCGCCGCTTCCCCGGGCACGCTTTACAACGCCTCCGAGTTCCTGGAGTTGGCGCGCGCCGAAAAGGAAAAGATCATTACCGCTGACCCCGAGTTCACGGAGGATAACTGGGGTATCATGGTCTCGGCCTATGCGCCAGTCCTGGACAAGAACGGAAACGTAATCGCCTTGTTGGGCCTGGATATGCTGGCCAACAACGAATACAACCTGGTAAACGATCTCTTCTGGCTCTACATAGGAATTGTCTTGATTAGCGTACTGCTTACTGTTTCGGCGGCCTACTTGATGGGTGGACTGCTCACCCGGCCGGTGAACATACTTCGTAGCGGCGCCGAGCGAGTGCGCAACCGTCAGTTTGATACCGAGATCAATATCAAGACCAACGATGAGCTGGAAGTGCTCGGCGATACGTTTAACGATATGATCCGGGAAATCAGGGAATACTCCGGCAACCTCCAGAAGCAAAACCAGGCGTTCTTTCGCTTCGTGCCCACCGAATTCGTTCAGATTCTCGGAAAGGACAATGCAGTGGAAATTAATGCCGGCGAATCCAACGTACTCAGATTATCGGTGCTGTTCTCGGATATCCGCTCATTCACAACCATGAGCGAAGACATGACTCCCTCCGAAGTACTGGATTTCGTAAACAGCTACCTGGAAGTAATGGAACCGGTCATTCATGAGCACGGCGGCTTCATAGATAAGTATCTGGGGGATGGAATCATGGCCTTGTTCATCGATCGCGATGGTATCTCATCGGCCAATCGAGCGGTGAACGCCGCCATCGCCATGCAAAGGCAGCTGTCCGGATTCAACGAATTCAGGAAGGATCAGGGGGCGGATCCGGTACTAACGGGCATGGGCATTGCCACCGGGGACGTGATAATTGGAACGGTAGGTACGCAAACCAGGCTGGATACAACCGTGCTCGGCCATTCCGTAAATATGGCCAGCCGCCTGGAAAGCCTTACTCCATCCTATGGGATCTCTATTCTGATTACAGAGGATACCTTTTCCGACCTGAGCGATCCGGAACAGTATAGATACCGAGAAATCGACACCGTCATCGCCAAGGGAATGCGAAAGCCCAACCTGCTCTATGAGATTTTCGATGCGGATAGCCAGGACGAAATAAGAATTAAAGAACAGGGGCGACCCCATTTGCACAAGGGAATTCTGCTCTACAAGCTTGGCCAATTTCAAGAGGCCTACAATGAATTTTCGCAGATGTACCGGCTCAATGAGAATGATCGGATGGCCCGGATCTATTTAAAACGCTGTAAGAAATTCCTGGAAACCCCGCCCCCCGAGGACTGGCAGGGCTCCATGCGATTGAGCCGCAAAGGTTAAGGTTAAGGTTAAGGTTAAGGTTAAGGTTAAGGTTAAGGTTAAGGTTAAGGTTTAGGTTAAGGTTTAGGTTAAGGTTTAGGTTAAGGTTTAGGTTTAGGCCCGGGCACCATCAGACCCATGGCGCATTCGGCTTCAGGCCAACCCGTGCCCCACAACGGGCGCTGCGGGCGCTGACCGCCTCAATGGCCTGGAAGTTCTTTTCGGGCCAGTACTTCCATGGTATCCCCAAATTCATGTTTGAGGGCCCATTTCTTGTAAAAGCCATCGCCCAGATAACGAATCCATCCGCAGGCGCGCTTCCTGTGGAAACTGGCCGGCCGCACCGCAATCTGTTTCAGTCCGTAAAGCTCCAGGGTCAGAGCAAGACTGTCCGGACTGTAGTCCGCGAAATGATCCTCGGGATGGCTACTTAGCCACGTTTGAGGCGAGCAACGGAACAGCGGCCCATGATAAGATGGAATGGAAAGAAGCAACAATCCGCCAGGTTTCAGCAGCCGGGCCAATCGCTTGAAGGCGAACTGTTGATCCGGAAAATGCTCCAGGGTGTAAAATGCGGCGATCAGATCCAGGGCCGCCTGGCCATTGTGCGACGGCGCATCGCCTTCGCCTGGCTGCGAAGCGTTTTCAACTTTCATTTTGCCCCGCCGATCGGTGGTCGGCGAGTCTTTCGTCTCTGAGCGGTTCGCCTCCAGGGCTTGCGTCTCCCAGTGGTTCGGTTCCGGTTTTCCGACCTTACCATTCCCCAGGGCCGCCGCCAGAAACCCGGACAGATCTGCAGAGGAAAAGCTGCCCGCAAAGATGGAATGGCCGCGCCCCCGGGCAAAGTTAGAGGCGAAGTCCGAGATCTCCACACCCAGAGTGCGATAGCCCCGATCATTGGCCTCATCCAGAAAGAATCCGGCGGCGCTGCCTATTTCGAGCAATGCGGGTCCCTGCTCCGGCCAGTCCACTTTCGCGCCGGAAACTACCAGCGTCTGGTCCATCCAATCCAATCTGGAAGCTGACAGTCGACGAAGATTGGGCTCGTCGTCCAGATAGGATTTGCCGTACTGCGCTTCGTATTCGGAAAGGAAATAATCCGGACCATAGTCCAGCGAGCGCGCTTTAAGATAATAGATGATACCGTTTTCGCTTACGGCAAAGTCCTCAGCTTTTTCCAATCCGTGAAATGCGGGATAGACATCTTCCAGTGGTTTCAGCGGCTTACGAGTGTGCTGGCAGAATGCGGGCATAAGAAGAAGCTAAATGGGCATACCGCTGTCTTCGCCGGTCTGGCCACTTACTTTGTTTTCGCTTTCCATCACCGGAAGAAGAAAAGCAGGAAATAAAAGGGTCTGGCCGCCCCGAAGCATGCGCACGGTGCCGTCCGATTTTCGGCTCCAGAAGATTTCCCGGTAGTCCATCTCCAGCGAGAAAAAGTGCTCCACCGAATGAGCCATGACCATGGCCGCTCTACCTCCCGGCCATTCAAACAGGACAAGAGCATGCCCTGGCCGAGCGGTGGCGCTTCGTCCTCGCACAGAGAAGACCGGATACATTCGATTATTGTAGACGACCATGGCTCCGTGGAATCCGCGCTTCTGAATCACTTCCTCAAAACGCACAACGGATTTCATCCAGCGAAGCGGCATGGCATACCGAGCTTCGGCCGTTACTACCACCTGGTATTTTTCCGGGCCGGCTTTCTCGAAGTTGCTGCGATAATGCTGAACCTCTTCGAAATCCACAGCGGAGGGGCCGGGATTGGCGAATCCTGCCGGTCTCTGGCTTCCTTCGGCGGGACGCCCAGTTTGCCGGTATCCGGTGGCCGTGTGTACCCTGGAGTTGTTTCCAGAATGATTACTGTCAAGATGTGATGGTGCACCATTTGCGGATCGACGCAACTCTTCCGATATGAGCTCATAAGCCTGGATAATCTCTCGACTGCGTTCTTCGGCCCAGCGCTGGTTGCGCGGGTTGCGGTCCGGATGCGCCGCCAGCATAGCCCTGCGAAAGCTACGTTTCAAGGTTTGCTCATCCGGCAGCCCATCAAGCTCCAGAAGCGAAAGGCAGGATTCCACCGTTTCCATCTATATTACTGGATCGGTCGATTCCGCAGGCTTTTCACAAATTTTCTGAAATGTAAACCGGGCCCGTTTGCCGCGCAGCGCAGATCGCCCGGGCATTGGCGCTTTGAAGCCCCGAAATCAGGCCCAGGGCAGCGAAAAAACCATTTCTGCCTTGGACAGCGCACAGCTTCCCAGGCGCGCGGGGGCAGAAGCTTTCATGCCAGCGGCTTTCTGCTTTACCTGGTGGAAGTCAGCACATCCACCGCCAATGCGTACCCAATCTACTGCGACGGAGGTTTGCGGATATACAAGCTACCGCTTGCAGCCGGACCGGAGAATGCCATGGGAATCCTTTCGAAGTCGCCGGAGTTTCGGGCAATGTATTCATCGGCTTTGCCGTTCTGCAGGCCGCTCCCCTCGAGAAGGAAACAGTCAATCGTTTCGTACTTTTGCTCCGGATCTATTACCCCTTCGGGAAAAGTCAACTTGGCCGGAACGAACTCATAATAGGCGGTATCCGGCCGCACGGAGCGAATGGCAAAGTATGGATCCGGAATCATGCGAACATAGATAGACTTACATTCACCGGTTTTCTGTACCATCCGGTTCAGAGCATTGGAAACGATTTCCGAGCTATCTCTGGATCCATGCCTGGAAGCATTCACAGCGCCGATGAGAAGAATACCCAGGCCAAAGCTGCGAAGGATCCATCCTGCACGCTGACGTAGCATGGTCTCCTTAAACGGAAGCGCAAAGAATGCGGTCATGGATAGTACCAGGTACGGAAAACTGTGCATGGCATACCACCCCTCCACGCTGAGCATGCAAAACGCAGTAACCAGAGGCCAGGAAAGCGAAAGTAGAAAGAATCGATTGCTACGCAGAAGCTCCAGGGCGGATTCCAGAGGCAGCCCGGCATCCCACATCTGAAACCATAGCCAGAGCACCTGTCCACTCACCACGGCCACCAGCAAAGAGACCATCAACATGGACAGAGCTCCTCCGCCAAACTGCGAAGTGAAAACGACGAATATCCCGCCTGTAGGACCTCCCCACAGGGTAAGCAAACCGGACTTTCGCACAAGCTGGGATACAAACTGCACTTCAAAAATGTCTGGATGTGCTGCGATGTAGGCAAGCCAGGGACTCGTGGCCAGAAGCACTCCGCAGAAAGCGAATACCAGCCCGCGCCATCGGAACAGATGAAAGATGGCCACCAGGGCCACTCCGTAGAGAGCAGCAGGATGAGACATGGCCCCCAGCCCCAGAAAGGCGCCGGCCAAAAAGGAATAGTGATCCTTCTTGAAATGAAAGGCCCGAAAGGAATACTGAAGCGCGAGCAGACAGAAAAGAAGGCAAAGACCGTCCATTCGAATGACATTGGCTCCGCGGACGAAAGCCGGATCCAGGGCCACAAGCAATGGGGCGATGAGGGCTACAGGTGGATCTACCTGTAAGGACTGCAGAAACCCTGTAATGAGAAGCAGAATAAGGATGGCAATTATTAGAGACAGTGCGCGACCGGCTTCCAGGCTTTCGCCGGTCATCGAGTACACGCCGGAAAGCATTACCATGTACAACGGCGAATTCCAGAGTGTAGCTTCTTCCATTCCCGGAACCAGACCATCCAGAACCATGGTGCGAAAACCTCGTCCCTCGGCGAGCTCATGGGCCGGGTTGGAAAAGAGAGCCTCGTCCGGCCAGGGCGGGGGCTGGGCTCCGCCAAAAAACTGAATCTGTAAAATGAGGGCCAGGATGGCCGGAAGAGCAAATCGAACTGTACGGGAAAACCGGATGAGCTGGTTCAGAATCATGCAGAAACAGTTTCTTAGCCGGCCTGCACCTTCTGCAACGCATTCTCCAGGGATTCGACAACGGGGAAGACCCGATCCAGTTCCGTGACTGTAATGATTTTCTTTACCGCCGGAGAAAGCTCGGCGATGATCAGATCCTTACCATGCTTTCGGAGGGCATGATAAATAGAAAGTAGAGCCCGGACTCCGGAAGATGACATGTAGGAAACGTCCTGGAAGCGCACTATGACTGGCGTTTTCTTCTTTTCCAGCGACTTTAAAACAGCGTTTTCGAAGTCCTCGGAATTCGTAATGTCCAGCCGGCCGGCCAGGGAAACGACGAGCACTCCATCTTTCTGTTCTACCAGTATTTGGTCAGTACTCATCATATCCAGCAATTCCTGCCTTTAAGCTTCGTCAATTGTTTCCGGTGGATTCCTCCGCATTGTAGGATTCCTTCCACTCAATGGTACGGCGATTCCACTCCTCTCGTTTTTGACGATTGAACCGAAGTTCTTGATCGACAAAATCGCAGAGTTCATCCAATTTTTCTCGGTAACTCTGAAGCCTCAGTAATTTGTCCTCATAGTCCACAGTGGAGCTATCGGCATTTTGCACCTTTTTTTCCATCAGGTTTCCCATGTTTCTTGAACCCTATCAGACCCTTTTGAAAGCCCTGGGCCCCTCTCACTGGTGGCCCGGGGATACCTCCTTCGAGATTATGGTGGGCGCCATTCTGACTCAGAACACCTCCTGGAAAAATGTGGAGAAAGCCATCCATAGTTTGAAGCATTCAAAGGCACTTCGCCCAAAAACAATGCACTTGATGGAGCACAGTCGGCTTGCCGAGCTAATTCGCAGCGCGGGTTACTTCAATCAAAAAGCCCGGTGGCTGCATAATCTGCTGGATTGGTACTCGAATTATGGCTACAGCCCGGCCAGAATCTTGAAGAGACATAATGCCGATCCACAGCCCATCCGAACGGAATTACTGGCGATCAAGGGCGTGGGGCCGGAAACAGCAGATTCCATTCTCTGCTACGCGTTGAATCTGCCGGTATTCGTAGTTGATGCTTACACGCACAGGTGGCTGGAACGATTCGATCCGGCCGCCTCCCGGGCTTCCGGCGGCTACTACAAGCTGCTACAAAACATGGTGGAGTCTGACTTCCGAAGTCGCCTAAAACGGGCCTCGGAAAAGCAAATCACCGGCCACTTCAATGAATTTCATGCCCTTCTCGTTCGGCTGGGCAACCATTACTGCAAGAAAACGAACCCGCTCTGCAACCAGTGCCCGCTTAAGAACGATTGCGCCAGCGCTCCGGCTTGACACTGCGGCGGGAACGCCAATCCTACCATCCACATGCTCCGAAAGATAGCCTACTCCCTGAAGAAAGGGACCGAAGAACTGAACTATGGCCGGTCTATCATCTCTGGCTGGGCCGCCCGAGCCCTGGTGGATGCGTCGCCGGATGCACCGGATCTGCATTTACTGGATCCGGGCTGCGGCCATGGAACAGATCTTCTGAATTGCCGGCAGGCCTATGCGGATCTTCTGGACCGAGAAGAGGTTCTGGCCGCGCCCCGGCTACACCTGCACGGAGTGGAGAATTATCCGCCCTACGTCGCCGACTGCCAGAAGGCCGGAATCCACGTGGAGTCCGTAGATATCGAACGCGACGTCTGGCCCTTCGCCGACGCCAGTATGGATGTTATCATTTGCAATCAGGTGCTCGAGCATGTTAAGGAAGTCTTCTGGATGTTTTCCGAGTTTTCGCGCATTTTGAAAACTGGCGGAAAGCTCATTCTGGGAACTCCGAACCTGGCAAGCTTTCATAATCGGATGCTTCTGCTATTTGGGCAACACCCTACCGCTCAACAAAGCTTCAGCGCCCATGTACGCAGTTTCACTCTACCGGATCAGAAAACCCTGGCCGAAAAGGGCGGCTTCTTTCGCTTCGAAAAACGTGCGGGATCCAACTTCTATCCTTTTCCGCCGGCGGTAAGTAAACCTCTGGCAAAGATGCTGCCGGGAATGGCCTGGGGGCTCTTCACCTGCTATGAGCGTACTCAGAATCGAGAACCCTATCTGGAACACCTTGCTTCAGATCTGGCCGAACTGGAGACGCCATTCTACGGTAGCCCCCAGAATCCAGCGAAAAGGACTGCCTTACCGGGCGCCAGAAAACAAAACGTTAGCGCAACCAGAAGCGGCAAGAAGAGCGGGAATGCAAAAAGCAAGGCCCAGGGGTCTGCGAAGCGTAGCGCAGCCAGCGGCAGGGACCCCTCCCGAAAATCGACCTCTGCGAAAAAAGCCCGAACCAGAGCCTCAGGAAATAAGAAATGAGCGAAATTCGACTTATAAACCATAGCCGTGCCGGCGATGGACTGTACCTACTGCGCTTCGAAGCGCCGGAACAATTAATGGATCAGTATTCGGTGCCGGGGCAATATGCAATTATTCGTACCAATCCGGCCCAGGAAAGACCGGCATTTTTCGCGGTGGCTTCCGGTCCGGCGGACAACTATCTGGAATTCTTGATCAAGCAGGCGCCCGGAGCCGCCGCGGACCTGGCCGAGCTTTCGGAAGGCCAAACCGTAGAATGCGAATCCATCCAGGGGCCTGGCTTCAAGATTGATTGCCAGAAGGGCGGTCCGGACGTGCACATGTTCTCCATGGGCTCCGGCTACGCTCCTTTTCGTGCGCTCATTCGCTTTATCCTGGCATCCAAACAGGAACATTGCAATCTCCATCTGTGGCAGGCTGCCTTTCGATTAAGCGCGGTCCCGCTGCTAGACGAACTGGCCCAATACGAAAAAGATGGCACCATAAAGCTGCATTTATGCCTGGATGACCAGACGGAGCCCACGGAGCATCCCTTCTTCGCCGGACAGGTGCAGGAAGCGCTGCGACAATACGAAGACAACCTGAAAGAGAGCGTTTTACTCTGGATAGGTTCCCATGAATTCAACGTATCGCTCAAAGAGGCCCTTGCCAGTATTGGAGTGGACCCGGACGCACTTCGGACCAACTATTAGGCCAGCATCCAATTCGGAAGCGGGTATCGCACTTGATCTGACCTGGCGGTGGGAAACCTGACTACTTCCGAACAGGCTGTAATTGCCGATCAGGCCGGTTGCGGTCTGGCCCGGGGCCTGCAAAGCGTAGCCGGCCCGAGAGAAGCAAGCGAGAGAAGCAAGCGAGAGACATACGATGGCAGACAGAAATAGAATTGAAATTCCTCTTCCAGACGACTGGCATTTGCATCTGCGCGACGGCGATGTGCTTCCGGTAACCGTGAATCATGCGGCTTCACGGTGTCGAAGGGCCATCATTATGCCCAACCTGAAGCCGCCGGTAAGGACCGTGGAGGAAGCCGCCGCTTATCGGGATCGTATTCTGCAAGTCTGCCAGTGGGATCATTTCGAGCCCCTCATGACTCTGTATCTAACGGACAACACCAGCCCGGAGGAAATCCTGAAGGCTAAAGACTCCGACTTTGTGCATGCGGTGAAACTCTATCCTGCCGGCGCCACTACAAATTCCGATCATGGACTGACTTCCGTTCAAAACGCCCGGGAGGTCTTCGCGGCCATGGAGCAGTGCGATTTTCCACTACTGGTCCATGCAGAATCCACCGAACCAAACCTGGATGTCTTTGATCGCGAGAGAGCCTTTGTAGAAACCGATTTCGCATGGATCTGCGAAAACTTCAAGAGACTGCGAATTGTCTTCGAACATGTTAGCTCCCGAGCGGGCGTGGATTTCGTAAATTCCAACGCCTCCCGAATGGCGGCCACAGTGACTCCGCATCATCTACTGCTAACTCGAAACGATCTTCTGGTAGGCGGATTAAAACCCCATCATTATTGTCTGCCGGTGGTAAAGACCGAAGACGATCGCCGGGCACTTATTCAGGCATCGCTTGATAAGGAGAATTTCTTCGCCGGTACGGATAGCGCTCCGCATCCCAGAAGCAAGAAGGAATCTCATAATTGCGCCGCCGGAATCTATACAGCGCCCTTTTTTCCAGAATTGTATGCCATGGCTTTTGAGCCCCACTTCCCCGATCCAAGCCAGGATCCGGCTCCTTTACAAGACTTTCTGCGCCTGTTTATGAGTGTTCGCGGCGAAAGGTTTTATCGGATGCCATTGAACGAAAAGGGATCGCCGGATCAAATTCTGGAGATCCGAAAAGAGGAGTGGACATTAACCGCAAGCTATGAGTTCGCCGGGGATGAACTGGTACCTCTGTATGCGGGCAAAACGATTCCCTACAAAGCAGAGATCGTCAAGGCCAATTAGGGATACTTTCGCACAATTGTAGCTCCGGGCAAGCCTCTACCGTGCCGACTGATTTGACAGAGGTTGATTCATGGGGAATTAAACTGGTCTTACGGCCCGTAGATTTGTATCGTCAGAGAGTTTGAGGGCTGCGATTCTCGAGACCGGCTCGAGTCGACACACCTTTCATAAACCGCTTGCGTGCATCCCGGGGCCAGGTCATACTCTGCAGTGAATGTGCAAAGGAGAACCAGAATGAAAAAAGACCGACACCCTGGACTACTACTAACGTTCGCCCTGATCCTGACCTGTGTATCTGGACCACTGACTGCAGAATCCGGTCAAAGTCTCTACCTGGACTATCTTGAGTTACCTGAATTTGGACACCTGGAACGCTCCCCTTACAGCAATTCGAGGGCGGAAATTTTCGAATTGGATTCGGAAACCTACCTTATCTATCGCAACGTTGGCTTTGATTTTCCTGATCCAGATGACCTCATCAAAGAAATCAAGAAGAACCCCGGTCTAACCCTCTATTCGGAGGCAGAACCGCCGCAAAAGATAGAGAAACGGAAAGGCCAACACCTCCCCTACTATCTTCTGGAAGGTAAAGATAAGGCGGGTCGCCCTTATCTGGCCGCGGTGGTAAATAATCGTCGTTTCATGGGGATCGACAAACCCGGTCCCACTGCCGGAGTGCTTTTCCTCGTAGGCCCTTCGCTGAAGACGCACCGTGAGGGGTTTCTGGCAGCACTGGAGCATTACCGGGTGCACGACAAAAATCCATTGCCCCGGAAACGGGAGATCTTTGGGTCCGGAGGTTACTCCCTTCAGGTTCCCGTCAGCTTCTTTCGATCCTACGATGCCAGTGGGATTCGACTAACTTCTCCCGACGGGGATTTCATAATAATGGACTATCATCTGGTAGATGGGGACGTGGTTCTGGCAGCCGACAAAGAAAAATGGATAAAGCGTATTGAAAAGGGTTACTACAGTTATCTCTTTGCGCGAGGTGATCAAAAATTCGAAAAGGCAGAAACAGTTGAGCTGGAGAATTTGAGCGCAATTCGGTTGCAGGCTTCCGCCATGCTTCCCGGGCCCTATGGAATCATTAGTAGCAGTCGCTACTATATCTTTAGCACTCGCGTTGGAATCGGAATTCTTATCTTTGTAGGATCGGTGGACGATGCCCCGACCCTGGACGAAATCATAAACAGTTTGCGTATCGAGAAAGGGCAGGCCCCGCTAGGTCTGGGTCGATAATATTCGGTGGCTCCCCGGCCAATCCCGGCAATGGGATAATCCTCAACCCTCTCGCTGAGCCGGTAAATGTAACTGGCTTCGCGCCCTGTAAGTCCCTTGAAAACCAGAACTGTCATGCTACTCTGACGCATGAGCGCAACCAACGTCGTGAAATCCCATGAGCCAGGAATGAAAGCTTCAGTATTCTTCCGGAGCTTTCGCCTCGGGATGGTATTATGTCTGGGATTGCTTTCTGTGTCCGGCCTCATGGGACGAGAGCTGCGTGTTGGCTATGGCGGCTCGGAACCTTTCATCGATATTTCCGGTCGGACGGCTTCGGGAGTGGCTGTAGATATCTGGCAGGAAGTGAATCGCTATACCGACTTTAAATTCAAGCAACAGTCCACTGGTTCCGTATCAGATATGCTGAAGCTGTTGGAACAGGGCGAGATTGATGTGCTGGTTGGCCCGGTCTCGATTACCGAAGAGCGACATGAACGTTTTGGGTTTACTCATCCTTTCTATGTTACCTCGCCCGCCATTCTCACCAATCGTTCGGACACTTCTTTCTGGAAGATGATTCAACCATTCCTGAGCGGTCCGTTCCTGATCGGAGTCACAACTCTGCTGGGGCTTCTTTGCATTGTAGGCGCCATCATCTGGACGGTAGAAAATAAGGAAAACGACGCATGGTCCCAGGACCCCGTAAAGGGAATCGGACAGGGAATCTGGTTCGCCATAGTAACTTTCACTACCGTGGGGTACGGAGACCTGGTGCCTGTGGGTAAACGCGGAAGAGTTCTGGCCGGGGTCTGGATGGTTACGGCTATGATCACAGCGTCATCGCTTACGGCAGGTATTGCCAGCGCTTTCACGCTGTTTCAGTTACAACATGCATCCATCCAGGGACCCGCAGATCTGACCGGACGCACTGTGGCTGTTATTCCCGGTAGCTCGGGGGAAGACTTTGCGGCCCGGTTTTCGCGCAATATTCGTCCTGTGGAAAGCGTTCCGGAGGCCGTGAAGCTGGTGAAGCAGGGCAAGGTACAAGCTTTCGTCTACGACTACCCGGTACTGAACCATCTGCTGAACGGGGAGCCGGAGCTTCGTCTGGTCAGAACACACGATCTCTCCGAACACTATTGCTTTGTGTTCAGGAAAGGCGATCCGGCGATTTCGCGGATCGATGCAGCCCTTTTGAAAATCAGAGAAGACGGCACCTTGCGTGAAACCCTGGAACGCTGGGGCCTGGACACCGAAAGAGACGAGTCCTGAGTCCCGAACAGACCGGGCAACCAGAGATTTGCGAGGCCTTCCGCTTTGTTTTGTGGATCGTCCTCTGAATCGTTCCTCCGACAGTCTCGAAACCATCCGCGGGATCAATCCGCGGCATCAGGCCAGCTGACCATCTTCCAGCTTACGCAGCACCGCCTCAAAAATTACGTGCGACTCATCCGCGATGTGGTCCTTAAAACTACGAATGGCCTGCTGGAATTCCAGGGGCAGGTGACCGGTAACAATAGGACTGGCTTTGTAATGCCCCGGGTGCTGCTCTCCGTCATCGATTTTGTGATGGCTGAACCCCTTTTCGACGCTCCAGAGAATACTTTTTTCGCCATGATGGTGGTTGTAACTTAGCTGAAACTGAATCAGTCGATCGCCATCCAGCCACACGGATAGATCCATATCTTCGGCATGGAACCAGCGGCGAAACCCACGACCGGGCTCCTGTCGCACTCCTTTCATCTCATACAGCATAGCGAATCTTCCCACTGAAACCAGTGAAGGTATTAGACTGGACCTCTATTGTCAGACGAGATGTACTCTGGTCATGGCGTCCACTTTTTGCAAGGCAATTCTACTTTCGGCGCTGCCAATCCTGACAGGTTGCGTATCGCTACCGCCAGAAGGTCGTATCGATGATCGAATCCGTATGGACGATCGAACCGGTTAGCTCGGCTGTTGATCATGCCCCAATTGCTCCAGAGCCGAAAGATTGTCCCATTCGGCCCAGGACTCGGCGATCCGATTCTCCGCTATCCGATAGAAAGCAATATATTCCGACTCCAGCCACCGTCCGGTGGCCGGAAAAGGTCCCAGGTCGCCGTCCTGAGTGCCTATGAAGCGATGTCGCACCGCTACCCGATCGCCTTCCGAGATCATATCCAGGATCTCCTCCTGGCCGTCGGAAAAAGCCTGAAATTGGCCGCGAAGAAAATGAATTAAATCCTCCCCTTCTTCGATCACGGCCTCCCCGGCCGCCTTGCTATGCCGCTTAAAATCCGGATGCAGAACGTTTCGAATACCGCGCCAGTCCCGTTGATTCATAGCATCTACAAATCGACGGAGCAGATCTTTTTGTTCTTCGGCAGTCATAGGCGGTTTTTAGCTTCTGTTATTCGTTCTGGCAAGGTCTAACAGATGGCAGAGGCTGCGGGCGATCGCCGCTTAAATGCGCCAACGCCCGAGCCCGCAGGAAATCCAAGAGCATCAATCGCCGTGGGCGATGGTGCAGAAGCGATTGTAAAAGAAAGTCAACACCGCTAACTCGCTGTAGTCCACAGCTTTTACGGTTTGTATACCGCCGGTGGCCGCCGCAGCCTTAATGCTTGCATCGCCAAAGCTGATCATTCCCAGGTAGGACTGCACGCAGGAAGCGCCGGAACGACTACCAATATTCGTGGCCTCGGATACATCTTTGTTCATTCTTGTGTTGTGGTAAATGTAACCGTATGGGGGCTGATACGTTCCGCAGGCGCCTGCCAGAAGCAGAACGCCTGTCAGGACCGACAACAGTGAGCCATATCGCAGTATCGAGTGGATGCTTCTTTTCATGGCTTACTTCTTGTTTATGCTGTTGCGATAATCGGAATTCATTCGGGAAATGAAGTTCACGCTAATGCCTTTGGGGCAAACCGCTTCGCATTCGTACTGATTTGTGCAGTTTCCGAATCCTTCCTCATCCATTTGAGTAACCATAGCCTGTGCTCGTTTGTCCCGTTCCGGCTGCCCCTGTGGCAGAACGCCCAGGTGGGTAATCTTCGCGGACACAAAAAGCATGGCGCTGGCATTCTTGCAGGAGGCGACACAGGCGCCGCAACCAATGCATTCCGCAGCGTTCATCGCTTCGTCGGCCATATCCTTTGGCACCGGAATAGCATTTCCGTCCGGAGCATTGCCGGTGCTTACAGAGATAAATCCACCTTTCTGAATGACCCGATCGAATGAGCTACGGTCTACCATCAGATCTTTCACTACAGGAAAGGCGGCCGCTCGCCAGGGCTCCAGATAGAGCTCATCGCCGTCTTTGAATCGGTGCATGTGCATCTGACAGACTGTAGTGCGTCCTTCTGGAGCGTACTGTCGGCCGTGGGCCAGACCATTGATCATGAATCCACAGGAACCGCAGATTCCCTCTCTACAGTCATGATCAAAGGTGACCGGGTCTTCGCCTTTTTCAATGAGACGTTCGTTGAGCACATCCAGCATTTCCAGAAAGGACCAATGTTCGTCCACATCGTTGATCTCATAACGGACCATTTTTGCCTTGTCGCCGGGTCCATTCTGACGTGATATATGCAGTGTGATTTTCATTTGTAGCTCCTCTGGGTAAGCTTCACATTTTCGAAGTTCAGTTCTTCTTTATGCAGAGTGGGTTCGCTCTGGCCTTTGTATTCCCAGGCGCCCACGAATGCAAATTTGTCGTCATGCCGCAGAGCTTCTCCCTCGGGAGTTTGATGCTCTTCCCTGAAGTGACCGCCACAGGACTCTTCGCGCATCAACGCATCCCGGCACATCAGTTCGCCGAAATCCAGAAAGTCGGCAACTCGGCCGGCCTTCTCCAGGGTCTGGTTCAGTTGCTCCCCGGAGCCGGTAACCTTCAGGTTTTTCCAGAATTCATCCCGAATCTCTGGAATACGTTTGAGCGCTTCCTTCAATCCGTCTTCGCTTCGAGACATCCCGCATTTATCCAGCATGACCTCGCCCAGCTCACGGTGGAAGGAGTCCGGGCTTCGGTTTCCATTTATGGACAGGAATTGCCTGGTTTGATCCTCAACCTTTTGCCTGGCTTCTTTGAAAGCGTCAGTATCGTCTTTTACCGGATCCCAACCCAGATCGGCCAGGTAACCGCCAATAGTGTAAGGAAGAACGAAGTAGCCGTCCGCCAGGCCCTGCATTAGCGCGCTGGCCCCCAGTCGGTTGGCGCCATGATCGGAGAAGTTGGCCTCTCCGATGGCAAACAGCCCTGGAACGTTGGTCATCAGGTTGTAGTCTACCCAGAGACCGCCCATGGTATAGTGCGGGGCTGGATAGATACGCATGGGAACCTCGTACGGATTCTCATTGGTAATCTTCTGATACATTTCGAACAGGTTGCCGTATCGCTCCTTAACTGCCGGAGCGCCCAGACGTTTGATGGCGTCGCGGAAGTCCAGATACACGGCCCGAGGGTTTTCCCCTTTGCCTACGCCCCGTCCTTCATCGCATACATTCTTCGCCTGGCGACTGGCAATGTCCCGGGGAACCAGGTTACCGAAGCTTGGATACTTCGTTTCCAGGTAGTAGTCTCTTTCGGATTCAGGAATATCGTTCGGATGTCGAGTGTCGCCTTTCTTCTTGGGAACCCAGACTCGACCGTCGTTCCGCAGAGACTCGGACATCAGAGTCAGTTTGGACTGATATTCCCCGCTGGAAGGAATACAGGTAGGGTGAATCTGCGTATAGCATGGATTCGCAAAGTAGGCCCCCTTTCTGTATGCCCGAAACGCTGCTGTAACGTTGCAGTTCATCGCATTGGTAGAAAGAAAATAGACATTGGAATAACCGCCGGTAGCCAGAACCACTGCATGAGCGCTGTGGACGGTGATCTTACCCGTGATCAAGTCGCGAATCACAACGCCTTTGGCCTTACCGTCTTCCAGAACTACGTCCAGCATCTCGGTTCTGGGAAACATTTGGACGTTACCCAGTCCAATTTGACGGGAAAGCGCGCTGTAAGCTCCCAGAAGAAGCTGCTGACCGGTTTGCCCTCTGGCGTAGAAGGTACGGCTTACCTGAGCCCCCCCGAAAGAGCGGTTCGTCAGATACCCACCGTATTCGCGAGCAAAGGGAACTCCCTGAGCCACGCATTGATCGATGATGTTCAGACTAACCTGCGCCAGACGATACACGTTGGCTTCCCGGGAACGAAAGTCTCCACCCTTTACTGTGTCATAAAAAAGGCGGTAAACGCTGTCCCCGTCGTTTTGATAGTTCTTGGCGGCATTGATCCCGCCCTGGGCAGCAATACTGTGAGCCCGGCGCGGACTATCCTGGAAGCAGAAGTTCTTCACATTATAGCCAAGCTCGGCCAGACTTGCTGCCGCGCTGGCGCCGGCCAGACCGGTTCCCACTACAATAACGTCGAATTTTCTTTTGTTGGCCGGGTTAACAAGCTTCAGATCAAACTTATGTTTTTCCCACTTTTGTTCCACCGAACCGGATGGAATGTTAGAATTGAGCGACATGATTTCTCCCTCTGAATAAATCTAATGAATTCTTTATCTGATCAAACCAGACAATATGGCCACAGGAATAGCAGAATATCCTGCAAAGATAAATACTGCAAAGCCTACCGAAACCTTATCTACAGTAGACCTGCTTTGCTCGCCGGTCAGGCCGAAGGTCTGAAGCATACTCTGTACCGCATGAACCAGGTGCAGGGCCAGAAAAAACATCGCTACGATATAGCTGGCTGCAATCAGCGGATTCTTGAATGAATGGATTACCATTCCGTATACATCATGCCGGCCCTTATCGTCCGTCAAAGCGAAGCCATTGGGCTCAATCTGGCCGAACGTAAAGTGCAGCAAGTGATAAATCACAAAGGCAAGGATTAGCACACCCGTTTGCGCCATGAACCGGGAAGCCAGCGAAGCCCGTTGCGTGTTTTTGCTCTTGTAGCTTACCGGTCGCGCCGCGTTGTTTTCCATCTTGAGCTTCAGTGCCAGAATGATATGCAAAACGAACACGACTATCAGACCGATTCGCGCTGTCCATAGCGGGCCTGGAATGCTTTTCAAGAAGGCCGCATAAGCATTCATTTCTTCGCGACCGAAAAACATATTCCAGTTACCCAGCATATGTCCAATGACAAAACCAATCAGCAACAGTCCTGTGGTAGCCACCAGGATTTTGCGTCCTATTGATGAACCGAAAAGACGTTTGAGGATCATTTATCAGTTTCTCCTGGCGCCCGAAAAGGATCCCGGGCGCATTAAGGCCAGTAGGCCAATTCTAATATTTGCCGGCCCCGGACTCCTACAGTCACAAGGCTCATTCTACGACCATTCGGCCGAAAGCAGAAGTCGCTGAAGCCACAGAAAAAACGTGCGTTTGCGAATCCTGCCGGGATGATTCAAGACCAAGAGCGAAACCCGCTTTGCGCAATCAACATCCCGTGGCTGGCAACAAGTCCTGAAGACAAATTGCCGGCAGCCCTTTCACGGAGGAGCCAAACCATCGGTAACTGGCCCTGAACAATGGAAGGGAACATTAACAGGCTTTCTTCCGTACCTGCCGCGTAAAGAAAAAATCAGGAATGGGTGATTGGAGAACCCGAGTATACCGGCCAAACAATCAGGGAAGGCGCTGAGCCCTACTACCAGGCAGAACCCATGGGTATCGAAGTTTCCAGGCAAAGACTAAATCGGAGCAAAAACAGACAAAGGCATTAAAGGTGATTCCGCATCGCATTTACCAGGGAGAGGGCCTCTTCATAAGCCGCCTGCTTCAACCCATCTCTTTTGTGCGATGCAAACAAAATCGAACGGCTGGAATTAATAAGGACTTCTTTGCCGGCCGTTTGCATTACCATATTTAAGTCTCCGCCCTGACTTCCGACGCCAGGAACAAGAAAAACCAAACCGGGGGCCTGCTTTCGCACACTGGCCAATTCCCCGGACTCCCGGGTGGCTCCTACCACCAGCCCCAGGTTACCGCTTTGCTCATGCCATTGGCGACATAAGCGAGCCACTTCAAGATACAGAGGGGGTTGGCCGTGGTATTGAAAGTCCCGCGCGCCCGAATTAGAAGTTAGACAGAGCACAAATGCTGCACGATCCTTCCTTTGCAGAAATGGCTCCAGGCTTTCTCGACCCATGTAGGGATTCAGAGTCACCGCATCCGCATCCAGTTCATCGAATACAGCCTTTGCATAGTGCGATGCAGTATTACCCAGGTCGCCACGCTTGGCATCCAGAACAATCAAACTACCGGGAGCCTGATTTCTTATATAATTCAGAGTTTCTGATAGTAAATTCCATCCAGGGGCGCCCATGGATTCGAAAAAAGCCGCATTTGGTTTGTAGGCCACGGCCAACGTAGCTGTGGCATCGATCACCTCTTTCAAGTGCTCACCCATGCCCTGAGCGGTTCTGGCATATCCTTCCGGCAATCGATCCGGGTCCGGATCCAGACCAACGCATAATACAGAGCTCAAGGAATCCCTTCTTTCGCGATATCTCATGTAAAAGGTTGACATTTTGCTCTATCCCTATGATCCTTACGCCAGCTTATTCTGGAGGTCTGGTGTGGCTATAAAGATAAACGCTACGAACCTGGCTGAAATGTACAAGTGGGCCGCCGAGACTTACGGCGACAAACCTGCATTTGCAACCAGGAATAAAGACAAGGTTTTTGAAGCCGTTTCGTTCAAAGAACTGTACGAAATGGGACTTAACCTGGCAACCGGTCTAATTGATCTGGGTGTTCAGGCGAGAGAACACGTGGGACTCCTTGCCGATAACCGTTTGGAATGGATTGTAAGTGATTACGCCATTCTGATTGCGGGCGCGGCCGATGTTCCCAGGGGGACGGACGTAACTGATGCGGACGTCACATACATTCTACCGCATTCGGATGCGAAAGTAGTCTTTGTTGAAAACAAAGCAGTTCTGGATCGAGTTCAGAAGAACAAAGATAAACTACCAAACATTCAGCACATCATTATGATGGATAAGGACACTCCGGTACCGGACGGTGTTCTGCGACTGTATGACCTCCTGGAAAAAGGAAAGCAACTACGTGCTGGCGGAGATCGTAGAGCTGAAGAGCGCATGGCGCAAATCAAGCCGGACGATTTATTTACATTGATCTACACTTCCGGAACCACTGGCGCTCCAAAAGGAGTGATGCTACGGCATTCCAGTATGGTTTCGCAGGTGGAGAACATTCCCATCGATATTACTACTTCGGATAGAATACTTTCCATCCTGCCCGTTTGGCACGTATTCGAACGAGTATTTGAGATGATTGCCATCGGCGGAGGCTGCTGCACAAACTATACGAATGTGCGAAACCTGCGCGAAGACATGGGAATTGTTAAGCCTACGTTCATGGCAAGTGCGCCAAGACTGTGGGAAAGCATCTTCACTGGCATTCAACAGAAAGTAGAGGCCGGACCGGGCGTTGCTCGAGGTCTGTTTAAAGCCGCCTATTTCTGTTCTCGTCAGGTAAAGGGCGCTACTCGCTTCCTGAGCTTCAAGCAATTGGACACAACTGGTCGAAATCCTGTTGTTTCTATGTTGATTGGGCTCTGGAACATTCTGCGGTTCATCATCTTTTTGGTGCCGTTCCTGTTGCTTGACCTGATTGTACTGCGCAAGATTCGCGCCGCAACCGGTGGCAAACTACGAGGTTCCGTTTCCGGTGGTGGAGCTCTTCCCATTCATGTGGATGAGTTCTTTAACAACATTGGAATCCCCGTTCTGGAAGGCTACGGTATGACCGAAACCTGTCCGGTACTGGCGGTGCGAACCTGGGGCAAGCTGGTAATTGGCTCCGTAGGACCAATTTATCCGGATACCGACATTCGCATTGTAGACATCTCCAACGGAGATATTATCTACACCACCGAAAAGGGTGGAGCGAACAAACGCGGCATCAAGGGAGAAATCCATGCTAAAGGTCCTCAGGTAATGCGCGGCTATTACAAGAATCCGGAAGCAACCGACAAGGTTCTGAAGGATGGCTGGATGAATACCGGAGACCTGGGCATGATTACCTTCAACGGTACTCTGAAGATCGTTGGTCGATCCAAGGAAACCGTGGTTCTGCTCGGCGGCGAAAACGTGGAGCCGGTCCCAATAGAGAACAAGCTTTCCGAGTCTCCGCTAATTGACCAGGTGATGGTTGTAGGTCAGGACAAGAAGTACCTGGCTGCCCTGGTTGTTCCATCCCTGGAACAATTCAAGGACTACGGCGAAACCCTGGAAGAGATCGCGAAGAATGAGGAAGTGGCAAAGCTGCTTAGAAATGAAGTCAAGAAGCTGGTCTCCAGCGAAGCGGGCTTCAAATCTTTCGAGAAAGTGGTAGATGTAAGATTGCTTCCCAAGCCTTTCGAGGTGGGAGATGAACTTACCAACCTGTTCAAGATCAAGCGTCACGTGGTAACTGATAAGTATCAAGATATGATCAATACCATGTACGATTGATTGTGAAAGCTTCAGAAGCCTTACAATCTAAACCCGCCCTGTTTCCAGGGCGGGTTTTTTGCCTGGATACCAATTGTGCATGGAAATGACTATCTGTGGGAACTGATTCTTGGCTCCTTTCCATTTCGATGGATTGTGGGTAAGAAAGTAGCTGCAGGTTCTACAGGCTGCGTAGTGCGAAGCGGCTCCAATCTGTTTGCTCTGACTGTGCAATACGGAAAGCCCCCCGGCTCGCCGGTTATCTACGGCTATCATCACAATCTAAGAGGACCCGTTATCTATCCGCTCCTGGATCCCTTCTTTATGGAGATCCCCGAAGTTCTTGGACCGGATAATCGAAAAACTTACCTGGTTTACAGCGAATTGATGCTGCCCGAAACCTCGAACTCCGAGAATACCGAGCTGGATGCCCGTTATCAAGAGGTCGGTCCGGAAGGCGAGATTCTGGAAGAACGCCCGCGCAAGACCGGGGATCTGCATCCGGGCCGAGTGCCCAATCTTGCGGATAGGTACGGCTTCAGTTGCTTCAAAGATATCCTGGCGCGGCTGGACGACTACGATCATCTAACATTCACGGAACGCAACCTGGAGTTTACCGGAAAAAGTCATGGATTGTTTCGATTCAGGGCAGCCCGAAAGGACGAACCGTTTCAACTACCATCCGGTTGTCAGGGCTCTCCGATCCTGGACGAGGATGCAAAAATCGTTTCGCTGATCACCGGCGGCGACTCAAAGAAGCGAATCTACTACGGTCTGGATCTCTGGAAATTCTTGAGCGAATCGCACTTTTCCTGAAGCGGCAACTCTACATCAAACATCAGCCCCAGATGGTCCGAACCATCCACTTCCATCCTCAGAAATCCAACGGGATTCACTCTTTCTGAGACCAGAACCCCATCTATAGGAATTCGCAGAAAATCTGGCCAGTGGCTGGAGAAAGTTCCACGAAACAACCCCTGGAGCGGATCTCGATGAAGAACCTGCTTCAATCCGGTGCTTTGCCTTAGCCGCTCCATATCCCTGGACCAATCCACGGAATTGAAATCCCCTACCAGAATTAGCGGGCTCCCATCTCCCCGGGCGGCTTTGCTTTCCAGGGAGCCAGGGCTCCAGTATTCAAACACGGCGTTGGGGGAAGAGTGAGCGGCACCTGGACGCAGCGATTCCCATTCCGGGAAGCGAACCTGTGCCATCATATTCAGGAAAGCCCGGCGGTGCACTGCCAGAATACGCGGATTGAATGGAGCCACCGGATGCGCCGCTAACAGTCTAAGCGCTTCCGGCGCGCACCTTCGCGGTTCCAGGGTGTCCGGTTCTCCCGCTGACACTCCTGCCGGTAGCGCCGCTGCCAGCACTTCCAGTTCCACCAGTAACTCCAATCGACTTGAAATCTCTTTGGTCTTCTTAACAGGAACTCGAGAGAGCACGCCATAACCAAAATAGGGCCGGTGGATGTTGAATATTGCATACGGAAAATCCAGGCCGCGAAGAAAGGCCGCATGCGACTCGTCCAGTTCGTGCAGTATCATCAAATCGGGTTCGTAAGTATCGACAATGGAGGCCAGATGATGCAGTTTCGAAGGAGGATTATACAGATACAGGTTTACATGAAGGATTCGCAGAACATTGTCCGCCTTCCCTGATTGAATACCAGGCACTCGATGGCTATTCAGGAAGGGGCCAGAAATGGCAAGCCCTGATGCAACAAGGAGCACAGAAACAGGCAAGAACCAGTAGCGAGAAACCCGGCGGACACGAATGGCCAGGAACAAAACCAAAATCAATAGGACGGAAAGAAGAAGCAGTGGCCAGCCGGCAAAGGAATGCAATATAGTAAAGAGCCAGTCCAGAAATCCAGGAAATCCCACAACGGGATACGAATACGGAACGAGAACCGGCAGCCATAACAATAGTAGCGCCAAAAAAATCGAAAACCGGCGACCGGCCCGGGGCGCAGGCATCAGTATCGAATTCTGATGCGATCGGCCTGCGGCAAAATTCGCAGCCTATCGTTCACAAATTCGAAACTGGCTCCCTTGACCTCGAGCTTCTTGCTCGATAGCTTCAGGAAGCCCAGGTAAAGATCGAGCCACTTCAAGCCCGATTGCGATAAACCGGGAAACTCAATGACCAGTTCTCCGGATTCCTTTTCCAGCTCACCGCTTATGGTGATGTGGCCTGCCCTGATTGGAAAGGGACCAAAGCGAAGCGGAGCGCCCTGCAACTCTTTGCGCTTGAGCCCGGAAAAGATACGAAGATGATCCCCGCCATCGGCCACCACGAATTCGCGCAGTAAGATCAGTAATTCGGCGGCAGCCCATCCGTGAAATCCGTCGCCCATGACTCCGCCGCCGGTGTTGGGATGGATGGCCTCAGGATAGGTCCAGAGCTGAGTTCGGCTTTGCAGCACACGCTTGAGCACTCGCCGAGCTTCTTTCACTTCGTTTAATCTGAGCAGGCATTGCGCCATTTGCAGGCTGAGATAGATGTTAAAGCCAGAATGGATGATCGGATGGAAAAACAATCCGCGCAAAAAGAACTCACGATAAATGGTCATTACAGTGCTTTTCTCTTCTGGTTCGGGGAGGATGCCCAGATCCAACGGATACAGCATACAGATACTTCCGATCATTCCCGAATCTACGGGCCTGGAAGGAGCGGCCGTAAGTACTCCGTATTTCTGGCGATCTTCCAGGGAAAGCGTGAGAAAATCTGATCTGTAAGAAGTCTCTTCCTGTTCGAAAAGCTTCTTGTCCGCATTGTGCCCCAGAAGCTCGGCAACATAGGCCGCTTCGCGCACGCCGCCGATACTCCAAAGGTTGTCCCAGTAATAATGATCGGCCGGGCCCAGGTGTTCGGCGCTGAATCCGGCAGGCATGAGTCTCTTTTCGTAGCCGCGTTTTCGCTTCTTGCGAATCCAATCCACTCCTTTCCGAATAGAATCATACGATGACTTGAGAAGTTCTACATCCCCGGTCATGCGAGCAAAGTGAGTCAGAGTCCAGATGGCCTGCCCATTGGAGTCCCACTCTCCTTCATGCGACCGAAAAAAGCCATCTTTCTCCTGCCGATCCGGATAGGTTTCCAGGACTGTGCGAGCCTGCTTCAAATAGTTCCAGCCGGCCAGAGCGCTGATCATGTAAGCGGCGTCACGAAACCAGAACTGACGATAGGTAAATACGCCGGGGGTGATCTTCGTTCCGGTCTGCAAAGAGAGAACAAAACCTTTATTGATTCGTGCGGCCTGGTTCCATAACTCCCGGGCGCTCTGAAACGTGGAGCCTGGCTCAATGTAGCGGTTCCATTGCTCCGCGCTTTCACGAGCCTCGGCTTCAAGTAAATCTTCGCTTCGGAACCGACTGGTAAGGGGAAAGTCATCCTGCACGATAAGCTTCTCGCGCATTTTCTCCCCTTCTTTGCGAATGTCGTCCAACTGAGGGGCCTCGCTCTGCTTTCGCAGCGCCGCGCGGTTTTCGAACTCCAGTTCCGGAGGAAGCACCTGTTCGTAAGTGCGGGCATGGAATCGAATCTTGCCCTTGCCCTTGAGTCTGTAATGGAATGCTCCGGTGGCAATACCGTAGGGACAATGGATTTCGCCCACCATGGTACGATTGAAGTATGCATCCCCCCGCTCCAGGGAAGAACAGACCACCAGATCCGGAGTATCCAGCAGGCCGATTTCTTCTTTGCCGTTTACCACAATGGTGCCGCCGGACCGTTCGGGACTGAACTTGAGGTCATTGATGAGAGCCGCGCCTTCCGGATTGAACGGACGAACGCCTACGATGATTTCCCATCCGGGCGAACCAGCTTCCCACTCAACCTGATTTAAGATAGCGCCATCGTCCCGGGGCGAACCGCACACCTTCCATGTAACATGAATGTCATCTCGACTGTACGTGGTAGTGGGTAGAGGAAGATCCTTTTCCAGAGTCTGGCTCACCGCTACCTGGCCTCTGGCTGGCAGAAAGATACGACCGTTTTTCCAGAGCGCTATTTCAATGCTATAATAGCCGATTACCGGACTCAGTCCTCCGGCAGGATCAATGAGCGCGAAGGACGGCGTATTGGGCCCGCGAACCCCCAGCCAGTTTCGGTGCGTAAGATTCAGGCTGAGCATGGAGCCAGCCCGGGGTATGAAAGAAGGATCCTCCGGGTTGTATTGACGCTCTACCCAGTACGGACCGGCGAAGTTTCTATAGAACTGGAAGAAGCAATAATTCCACATCCCGCTGGCAATAACCCGGGACGCCAGGGGAAGGTTTTCTGCGGGAAATAACGCGCTACTGGGATTCGTTAAACGGAAGCCCCCGGAAATCAGGCGACTAACATCAGGATGAAGCCCCATGAAGCGCGCGAGGCTTGTAAGTCCCCGTCGCACTATGGTGCTTTTCATGGTTTACTCTCCGGCCAGAGCTTCCTCTTCGGACTCATAGATGTCGAACATGTCCATGAGCTCCACCACCTCAAACACTTTCCGCACGGCCAGCGACAAATTGCAGAGCTTGAGATTCCGGCCAGACTCTTTAAGCGTTCTCATCAAAGAGACGAAAACCCGCAAACCGGAGGAGGACATATATTCCACATCGTCCAGATTCAGTACGATGCTTTTCTGATCATTCTTCTGGATGATATCATTCAGCTCGTTTTCAATTTCAGATGCCAGATGAACATCCATGCGGCCATGCAGATAAACCACCATGTTGGAACCGCTTTCTTTTACTTTCAGACTCATACGCCCTCTTTTTCAGTAATTCTATTGTAATGCACTATGTATTTACGCAAGGATAAGACGAAAAAAATCACACTTTTTTTTCTATCCGCA
This sequence comes from Spirochaetaceae bacterium, assembly GCA_002730875.1. Classification (GTDB taxonomy): domain Bacteria; phylum Spirochaetota; class Leptospiria; order Leptospirales; family Leptonemataceae; genus UBA3465. The sequence goes on from PCBI01000005.1 coordinate 113,981, forward strand.
GGTAGTTCACCCCGCCTTCCCTGCGGTATTGAACCCGATCCATCAAAGAGCGGATGAGAAACACTCCGAAACCGCCCTTCCGCCGGCCCGCCAGGTTCTCATTAACGTCAGGCTGGGCCACTTCGTCTATGTCGAACGGTCGACCCCGGTCCTCGAACTCCATTCGAAATATCCGTCCCTGTCCGATCTGGATCTTGCAAAGGAAGTCCGGCTCCAGAATTTTGCTTTCTTCAAAGGCATGCAGGATGATGTTTGTAGCGGCTTCATCGGAAACCAGAAGGATGTCCTCCTGAACCTGTCCCATTATGTTGTTATCGTGGAGAACCCGGGTGATTTCATCCCTTAACATGGGAACGCTGGAAGCGCGGGCCGGGAAGCGGAATTCGTAGTGCTGCCCTTTCGTATCACGATAAAGTCGAGTAACTAACATGGTAAAATCGTCGTACTGAAGATCCGATTCGGCAAAGCTTGTAACGTTATTGTAAACAAGATCTATTAGCTGCGTGGCCGGCAGATTCCGGTTTTCTTCCAGAAGCTTCTTAAAATTGTCCAGACCATATTCTTCATTCTGCTGATTGATAGCTTCCACCACGCCGTCGGTGTACAGAATCAATAGATCGCCGCTGTTTACCCTGGTTTCCCGACTCTCGAATTTCATTGTGCCGGAAGGCACTACCCCCAGGGGAGCGCCCCTGGAATTCAAGACTTCTGTTTCGCCGCCCTTTCGCACAAGAAGCATTTCATTGTGACCGGCGGATGCGTATCTCAGTATTCCGGTCCCGGGATTGTACCGAGCCAGGAACACTGTCACAAACATACCGGACTCGCTTTCTTCGTAGAGTAAATCGTTGGCCTGACGAAGAATCTCCGCCGGATTCCGTTCGGTCCGAATAATGGTCCGTAGAATAGAACTGGACACGGCCATGAAAAGGGCGGCCGGCAGCGACTTACCTGAAACATCAGCCACCAGCATGGTAACTTCCCCGTCATCGCCGTGAACGTGGTAATCGTAGAAGTCGCCGCCCGTGGTACGGGCCATAATGGACCGGGCTCCCAGTTCCATATACTGATGGAAGGGTATCCTGGAAGGCAGAATGTTTTTTTGAATCTTGGAAGTAATCTCCACTTCCTTTTCGATAGCGCGTTTCGCCAGTAGCTCTTCGTTTAGCTTGAAGTTCTCATAGCCTCGCATAGTCTGCGAAACGATTGTAGTCAGAAGCAAGAAGTCTTCCCGGTGGAAACTGCCGGATTCGGGATCCGCCACACAAAGGAGCCCGAAGGGCTCTTCAATGCTGGAGGATTTCATGGGAATAATGATGCATGACCTGGAGTCATAAAGTTCCGGTCTTTCCAACTCGGCCAGGTTCGGATCCTCGCTGAAATCCTCCACAAATAGCGGCATTCCCTGACTCATTACCCGTTCAGATAGTTCAAAAGTGTACAGCGATTCGTCTTCGGAGTAGTCCCCCTGGCGAGCCACAACTTCCAGGTTACCATGGTTATTCTTTAACAGGAAGCTGGCGCGACCGGCCTTCAGATCTTCGCATATTACCCTGAGCACATTGGCGAACAACTCCTCGATAGAATGGGCTTCAACCAGGATACGAGCCACGGAATGCAGGCTGGTAACCTCTCTAAGTTTTTTTTCCAGTTGTTCGTTGGTACTTTGCAAATCGTCCAGTAGCATTCTTCGCTGCAAGGCGATGGCCACCGAGTCGCTAAAGCTTTCGAAGATTTCCAGGTCCTGCTGGGTGAAGTCAGCCCGGTCAATGGTGTTCAGAACTTCGATTACACCGATGACCTTATCGCTCACAACCAGCGGGCAGGCCATCAGGTTTCGCGTAACGTTCTGAGCCACCTCGTCCACTTTCTTGAAGAGTCGAGGATCGTTTTGAGCGTCGTTCACTATGATGGAACGCTTTTCGCGTGCGCAGATACCTACAATGCCCTGTCCCTGGGGAATTCGCATGCCACGTAATTGTGTTTGTTCCCCCGAAATGACGTCGAAAACCATTTCGCCGGTGGATTCGTCGTTGAGAAATACGCTGGCGCTTTCGGCATGAATAACCCGGCGGGCGCTCAAAAGCACCACCTGGATCATTTCATTCAACTCCCGGGATGAGTTGATGACGTTTGAAACCTCCAGCACTGTCTTGAGCTGGTAGCTGGATTCCTTCACTTTCTGGTTCAGATGAGCGTTTTCCAGAAGTAGCAACAAACTGCTCTTGAAGTTTAGCCTGAGATTGGGAGTATCAACATAGCTGCTCTTCAGAAGGATGGCAAACGTGGCCGCGAAATTGCGCACCAGATTAAGGTCGTTTTCGTAGAATTTTTCAAAGTAAAGCGGCCGGCGCAAGACGATGGCCCCGATTTCTCCGTCCGGCGAAGAAAGAACAATGGAAAGCGCCGCCTCTTCGCCGGGGATTTCGTTTTCCTTGAGTTGATCCTCGGCGCCAAGGGCGCTGCGAGGAATGATATTCTTGCTGGTTCTGGATTTCAGGCTGTAGCGAGCCAGTTCTTGAGCGTCCGCCGAGTGCAGATCCGGCCGGAAAGAAAACAATTCTCCTTCTTCATTGAACAGAAATAGATTCCCCTCGCCAGCCCGCACCATTCGGCAGGCCTCATCCAGGGCCAACTCCAGGATGTAGTCCACCTCTGCATTCCTGCTTATGGTAACGTAGCCACTACCGGTTCTTTGAAGAAGGGGTAAACTCAACTCATGGCACCCCTGACGTGTTCTACAATGCTGGCAGAATCAAACAGCTCAATAGGACGGTTCCCCGCAAACTCGATGGCGGCGGGCGCTATTTCGCCTACGGTCATAAATACTCCCCGTTGAGCGCCTCGCTCTTTCATCTGCTCATGAAATTCTCGTATCTGGTTTTCGGACACAGTATTGAGATCTCTCTGCAACTGAAACAACGCATAGAAACGTCGGTTTGCGCGTTTCATGGCATCGGTTTCCGACACAAGCGCCGTGATCGCCACATCCCGTTGAATGTTTAACTGATTGATGGAGAATCCCATGTTTTCGATGATCTTGCGAACCACCGCCTCAAACTGTGCGCCAGATGCGATCATGAAGTCTTTGATAGAATCGTCGGTTCTGAAATCCGAATACTGCTTCAGCTTCTGGGCCACGTCTCGGTAGTCCGGGCGCATGGAATGTAATGTTTCCCAGTGTTCGATGGCGGTATGCATATCGCGATTCAGTTCGGCTGCCGCGGCGGCCATGTAATGGAACTGCAAGTACATATCGGATTTCTTTTCCACCAGTTTCAGTCCCTTCTGGAATTCCGCCACCGCCTGGATGTAGGATTTCTGGTCCATCATCACCAATCCCCTGGTTAGCAGGACCCTGGGTTTTAAGTCATCATCCTTTATGGCCTTATCCAGCGCTTTCAGGGCGCCTTCCCCATCCTGCAGGAATCTAAGTGTTAGCCCCAGGTAGTAATGGGCATTCGCATCCGAAGGCGATAGCTGAGTGGCTGTTTGCAGCGCATTCCGGGCTTCGTGATAGTTGTTCATCTGAAAGTGCGCCTGCCCCAGAGCGGTCCAGGAATCGGCATGGGCCGGATTCAATCGCGTGGACTGGGTAAGGAACTTGATGGCCTTGGGCTGCAGCCCTCCCCGTTGGAAAAGTTTACCTACTTCATAGTAGTTTTCGTAGTTGTCCGGCTCTACCTGGGTAAGAATTAAATACTCGTTTTTCGCCTCGGTGTAGTTGCCGATTGAGAGCTGGCAATCGGCCAATCGCTTGCGTACCTCCGGTTCCGGAGTTTCGGACGAGTACTTGCCAATTTTAACGCAACGTCGATAGTTCAGAATGGCATTGCTGTAGTCCCCGGTTTTTTGATGACAGAGCCCGAGCAGATAAAGCGCCTTCATGTTCCGGTCATCCTTTTCCAGAAGGCGATTTAGCAGCACAACGGCATCTTTGTACTTCCCCCGGCTAATCAGGTTCTCGATTTCTTCGATCTTTTTGGGTCCGGCCAGGGAGATTACAAAGTAATAGGCACCTACCAGAATAAAAAGCGCCAGGGCCCCGAGGATTATATAGGATGTCAGAGTCACGCAATGGCAAGTGGACGAAAAATTGTCGGGCCTGACAACCAGTTTTAGCAGGCCGATGATCCCGGGCATCGGTGCGGAAGTGGTGCCTGAGCCACATTTGCCGTGGCCTTCCGCGACCCGGTCACCGATATGGAAAAATTCTTGAATGGCAGGTCGCTCCCGGAACTGTGGCAAATCCGATTGGGGGCGTAGCTCAGTTGGGAGAGCGTTAGAATGGCATTCTAAAGGTCAGGGGTTCGATCCCCCTCGTCTCCACATCCCTTGCTGGACATTTTTCGATCCCGATGCTTTATTGGGCTCATAGAGAGCCCCGGTCGGGCCTGGAGAGAGAAATGGCAGTTCGAAAAATCCTCAGAATCGGTCATCCATTGCTACGGCAACGTTCGGAAGAAGTACCGGTTACCGAGATCCGCAGCTCAGAAATCAAAAAGCTCATCCGCGATATGTACGATTCCATGGAAGCCGCCGATGGAATTGGCCTGGCAGCGCCGCAGATTGGCGTTCTAAAACGAGTCGTTGTAGTCGGGTTCTACAGAACGGACCGCTATCCCGAACTGAAAGACGGCATCGAGCGCCGAATACTGATCAATCCGGAAATCGAGGTGCTGGAATCCCCGCGAGTGGGCTTCTGGGAAGGTTGCCTGTCTGTGCCGGATATGCGCGGCTATGTTGAGCGACAGCGCAAAATCAGACTGAAATTTTACGATGAAAAAGAAGAATTTCACGACGAAGTCATCGAGGGCTTCGACGCCGTAGTGTACCAGCATGAATGCGATCATCTGGATGGCATTCTTTATGTGGATCGGCTGAAAGATCCAGGCCTGTTCGGCTATAACGATGAGCTGGATATGGCGGACAAAAGCGCCGGAAAACAGCCCGCCCAGGTTGTTTGATCCAGTGCAAGCCGCCAGAACCGAGTTCGGCGAGCGTGGCGCTATCCATTGATGACAGAAGGCGGGCTTGACAGATTATCCGAGCAAGACACACTAATTCCATGAAAAGCGAACCTATACTGCGCTCTCTGGCGCTTAGCTTCATCGGCGTCCTGGCTGCGCTCTCCCTGCAATGCCAGCCACTCCATGCGGAGAAAATCGGAAAGGATTGCACCTTCAAGGGCGTCCCGCTGAAAGGCAAGGTTCAGGTGGTGGATTCCTTCCCGGATTTCAAAGTAAAGGTAGTGGATTCCTTCCCGGACTTGAAGGTAAAGACCGTGGAGCACTTCCCGGACGACTGCGGCGAATGGCAGTTTGTGGACTCTTTTCCGGACTTCAAGATCAAGTTTGTGAATTCCTTTCCTGATTTCGAGATCAAGATGGTAGATTCCTTTCCCGGGCTGCCCTGACTTCTTTTTTCCGGGTGTACGGTGGATTCGCCGGCGCCTCTGCGGCAGTCAGGGTAGCCGGGCTCAAGGACCAACCCCATTTCTGAAAATCAGGATCGCGAAGCGGGACTTCAGAGTGCGGGACTGGTTCAGACGTAGTGTTCGCTATTTTCGATGTCGTCGGATTCGTCGCCCGGTCGCACAATATTGATAATGATCCAGAGTCCGCTTTTCCGCTTCTCCAAAAAGATGTGGCTTGGATCGCCGCCCTGGAGCTGGATTTCCACCACCGCATCTCTGGACTTCTGCTCGATCATTCGCACCCGGTAGCGACAATCGCGACCGCCCTTTCCGGAAATAATCTGAGCGCGAATCTTTCGCTCCAGCCCGGCTGCCAATTCGGCTTCCTTTTCCTCGAGCATCTGCTGAGCTCCGCTATCCGGCGAAATGCCCTTTTGTTCCAGGATGCGGGACATACTATTGCGTATTACCGCCCGGGTATCCATGAAGCGCATGAACTCGTCATCGTCGCCGGCACAGGCGGCCTCCTGAATCCTTCGCGCGGTTTCCAGGGGTCCGGTGGGATCCCCCTCCCAGGTAGAACGTCGGGCTTCAGGTAAGTGGCTGGATTTTGTAGCGGCCCCCCGGGCTGCAAGAGAGCTACGGGTGGAGTCTCCGGACGGCCGATGCGCCGAAGGATTACCGTCGGCCCCGGAGCTCAATTGCAAAGAAACCACGGCCCATCGCCCATTGCTACGTTCCAGAAGCACAACCCGATCTTCCCGTGTGGGCAGGCGGCTCACTACTCGTGCCTTATCCCCGTCGCGGCTATCCAGAAAGGCTTTCGCATCACAATTCACGGAGTAGTCTTCGGTTTGAAGGGAACTGCGAATCTCTTTTTTGATCTGGTTTACTATGAAACGCACCCTTCTTTGCCGTTCCCGGGTGGAAAGATGGGTCTGGTCGGCGATTTCGGCCGCAGCGATTTCTCCAAAAGCGCGATCCATATCTACCACATCATCAAAGGCTTCAAAGTCGCCACGGCAGAGGGCATTATGCATTGCCTGGACGGTTTCTGTGGGATCGGAGGCAGACTTTCGCACCGAGGCCGAATCCGACTCCCGTTTCGCATTCTGCTCCGGCATTTTCACAACACCAGGCGCGGATGCGGGCTCGGCCTGCAATCCGCTACCCAGAAAGAAAAACAGGAAGGAAAAGCTGCAAATCTTGAGGAGGTTTACTGGGCGCATAATGAACTCCGGATACCTGAAAAATGACCCTTTCCCGGGGTACGTCAATCAGAAACATTCAAGAAAGCTGCGCACCCTGGTTGGTAGTTGGACGAGAAAAACCGGCCCAGGGTTCCGGAAGACCGGGCTCAGCATGGAAGAGAATCGGGCTGATACGGGATTCGAACCACCGCACCGACACGCGAAACCTCGCGAACGGTGCCGAACTCGACCAAAAAGCGCACATCATGCCGTCCGGGTTTAGCAGGCGAAAGAAACAGCCGATCCAGATTCTGGCAAAGCGGTTTCTCAAGGCGCGAGACCTTGCGCATCAGATTCCGGATCAAAGAAATCAGCGAAGTAGGAATAATTGGAATGGAAGGGAAATGAAGGGCCGGAAAGAAATCCTCCGGCCCCTGGCGATTATCTGCCGCGAATCTTTTCCGCGATTTCGTCGAAGAATACAACTTTCCATTGACCTTCTTCGTCTTTGTTCAGCTCAACGGTTTGTTTCTTTCCGTTATCCTTGGTTTCGATGCTAACCTTGGCCACATCTCCATCTTCGGAGACCAGTTCAACGCTGGAGTTGCAATCCGGTCCATCTTTGCTGTTCGAAAATGTGGTTTTCATTTGTTGCTCGAACTGCTGCTTCATTTGAGGCTTTCGTGCCTCCAGCATTTCGCGTGCGGCAGGGTTGTTAGCCAGTGAAGGATTCTCCATCATAAGGTCGAACATTCGATCGATGAATTTATCTGTGTCGATGTATTTCATACCTTCTTCGGCGTTTCCGCTACATGCCGCCTCTTGTAGCGCCTCTACGGCGGCTACGGGGCCGGAGCCAGAGCAGGAAGCCATGAATGCGATGAAGAATACCGCAATAGCAATTGTGATTTTTCTCATTTGAATCTCCTTTCAGGGTGGAGCCTGAAAATTTACAATACCGGAGACTTTGTACTCCGGCGGTGCATTAGTCAATAACATTAGGTCGGCGCATTGTCTGCAGAATGTCCGGCGACCTCCAGATCGGTATTGATTACAGGATGACTCTCCTTTTGCTTCCGCCGCCATTCGTTGCAGCCGAGAAAATCTGGTCGTCTTTATCCCAAATTGCAAATAACCTGTAATGGTTGCAACGTTCAAGGCTGACCTCAAGAAATTCATTCAAACTCCGCGGAGCCCTTTCATTGCCACTCCCCGGCATCGGTGGGTCCGCTGGATCGCTCCGGGGCCAACGGGAATCCGCCCAAACCCACCCAAAGCGGAAGCCCGCATTGCCCCTACTGCCAGCTTTCGCCATTGTACTTCTGGTACTGAGCGGCGTTCCGGCCCAGGCTGAGAGTCTCGGACCCAGGAAAACACCTCACAGTATCGCCTATTTGCACTTGATTGCCCTGGAAGGGCTCTCCAGTCCGAGTGCTCCCCTGCAGTCCGGTGAGTACCTGGCCGTTCTGGAACTGGACCTGGAGGATGGCTGGCACACCTATTGGAAAAATCCCGGCGATTCAGGAACCAGGCTCATTTCATCCTGGAAAACTCCGTCAGGCTGGTCGGGTCCCGAACTTTTATGGCCGACGCCCATGCGAATCTCCAGCGGACCGCTAATGACCTACGGAATGGAGGGCAACGTATTGTTGCCCTTCCTATTCTCTCGAGCAGGCCAGCCAGGATCCTTCTCGGTAGAACTGGAATGGCTGGAATGCGCCGATATATGCGTGCCGGCGCGGCTGGATTTCCATGGCGAACTACGAGCGGGGCGCACCAGGCTTCAGAAAAAAGCTCCCGCCGCATCCCGGGGCTTACGCTCCTTTATCGCCTCAATTGAATCGTACTTGCCCACTCCATTGGCGAGCCCGGTAGAAGCAACCAGCGACGGAGAATGGTTAAGGATCAATTTCGCCGGCTCAGAAGATAGGGGTATGGTATTTCGAGCTGAGACGCGGGAGCCAGGCCGCGATGCCTATGTGTTTGTGGAAAACACGGAGCTCATCGCCCATGCCGACAAACAAATCGTTTCCGACTCGAGGGTTCTGTTGCCTTTGCAGCCTGGTAGTCAGGTTCCGGATCAAATTCAGGGAGTGGTCCGGACCGGAAAAGGGCATTATTCTTTTCTGGCCAACGTAACCGCCGTGGATTCCATAGACGAATCTGAAGTGGAGACTTTGATGGATAGCATAATCACATATTCGGGGCTGGCGCTGCTGGGCGGTCTGATTCTAAACCTTATGCCCTGCGTCTTGCCGGTGCTCTCTTTAAAAATATTCCATCTAATGAGCCTCTCCGGCGAAAGCCGAAAGCGATTATTCCTATATACGGGAACCTATTCGCTGGGTGTTATCGTTTCTTTCTTACTGCTTTCCGGTTTGCTAATCGCCCTTCGCTCCGCCGGCGAGCAACTGGGCTGGGGATTTCATCTTCAATCCAGCGGCTTTCTGGTCTTCATGATATTGTTTCTTTCGCTATTCGCATTCAACCTTCTCGGCGTTTTTGAGATCGGGCTTTCTTTGACCTCCATCGCCGCGCCGGAGATAAAGCAAAGTCACGGCGCACGGGCCCTGGGCTCGGCCTTTTTGAGCGGCGTTCTGGCTACAGTGGTGGCATCGCCCTGCACAGCCCCTTTTATGGGAAGCGCCATTGGCTTTGCCCTTTCGCAAAGCGCCTATGTGACCCTGACCGTATTTTTCTTTCTGGGACTGGGGCTGGCTCTTCCTTTTCTGCTGGCCGGCATATTTCCTGCGATCTTGAAGATCTTTCCCAAACCGGGCGCCTGGATGGTTCGATTCAAGCAACTACTGGCTTTTCCGCTACTGGCCACTGTAGCCTGGTTACTCTGGGTTCTGGGAAAGCAAACCTCTATCGACAGCATGACTCTGGCCCTATTTGCAACGCTATTTATGGGATTGGCCGCCTATTTGTACGGTAACTTCATGCAGCCTTTCGCGCACAAAGCGACCAGCTACGTGGCCGCACTATTCGCTTTTGTTCTAATTCTGTCTTCGCTGGGAGCGGGCTATCTGGCCTTTGACTCAAAAGGCGCTAACTCTTCGCGAAATCGCATACCTCCTATGGATACCACCGCAGAGCTTCCGGAATACCGACCAGGAGAGTGGATTCCGTTCAGCCCGGCCCTGGTGCAAAAGTTTCGGGAGGCAAACGTTCCCGTGTTCATAGATTTTACGGCGGACTGGTGCCTGAGCTGCAAAGTCAACAAGCGAACGGTACTTAACACGGATGAAATCAAACTGCTCTTTCAGGATACAGGGACGGCCACTTTCATGGCGGACTGGACCAACGAGGATCCGGTCATCTCCCGGGAACTGGAAAAACTAGGACGGAACGGCGTACCTGTTTATGCCCTGTACATACCCGGAGAAGACGAACCCAGGCTGCTACCGGAAATACTTACAAAAGGAATCATGTTTGAGGCCTTTGCTCCGCTGGAGAGCCGCAATGCCGCCGAGTCCGAAGCCGAAACATCAGCCGAAAACACGACAGAATAGGCTAGCCAAAAACATTCATCATTTGACCGCAAAGGAGACTAACGATGCAAATACGATTTAAGCGCAAATCCAGAGCGATGGGAGCCATTGTCCTTTCCGTCTTGATCACTACGTATCTTGCTAGCTGCGGCGGCCAGAAGTCCGAAAGCAAAGACGGTGCTGCCGTTCCAGGAAATCCTGCCCCGGCATTCAGTCTCACGGATATAGACGGAAAAACTCATAGCCTATCGCAGTACCGTGGTAGCTACGTAGTTCTGGAATGGATCAACTTCGACTGCCCCTATGTACGAAAGCATTACGAATCCGGCAATATGCAATCTCTCCAAAAGGAATTCACGGAAAAAGGAATAGTATGGCTTGCCATTAATTCCAGCGCCGAAGGCAAGCAAGGGCACTTCAGCGCCGAAGAAATCCGTCAGCGGAGCGAAAAGCTGGGAGCAAATTATTCGGCATATTTACTGGATACGAACGGCCAAACCGGCATGGCCTACAAAGCCAAAACTACTCCGCATATGTATGTGATTGATCCAGAAGGCAGCCTGATCTATGCAGGCGCTATTGATGATCGGCCTACTTCCAACCTGAAAGATGTGGAAGGCGCCACGAACTATGTGCGGCAGGCGCTGGAAGCATCCATGGCCGGAAAGCCAGTTCCCAAAAGCAAGACTCGGGCCTATGGCTGCTCGGTAAAATACGCCGGTTGAGCTTCTAGCTCATCCGGTGGCCGATTTCAATTCAAGGTCGGCCTGCCATCCCTTCCGGCTAGCCTCCCGACCTCCTTTACTGCACTCCACTGGCCCTGGCCCATGGTTCTGGTATCCCCAATCAGGGCACTTCTTCGCCGGAGGCCGCACTCCATATCGCATACCAGTCCTGATACTCCAATTGTCTGCTTCGCGCCTCGATGGATTTCTTGATCCGCTCGGGTCGATTGGTTCCCAGAACAACGGCCGGCTGCGATGGATGCATGAGAAGCCAGCTATATAGTACCTGATCCATCTCCATGCCGTAGCGACCGGCAATTTCCTGAAGCGTTTCGCGCAGCCTGACGAACTGAGGCGAAGAATCGTTGAAGATGGCCCCGCCGGCCGTGGGCGACCAGGCCATGGGGCGGATCTGCTTCTGGACCATATAGTCCAGTGTTCCATCCAGAAAGGGATCTTGATGCACGGGGTTCATTTCAATTTGATTGGTGGCCAGCTTCTTATTCGTGCAGGCATTCAGCATTTTAAACTGACTGGTAGTGAAATTCGAAACCCCGTAGTATTTGATTTTTCCGGCCTTTCGCAGATGGTCCAGCGCAGCGCCCAGTTCTTCGGGATCCATCAGCGGCCCCGGGCGATGAATCAGGAGCAGATCGATAGTATCGACGTTCAGGTTCTTCAGGGACCGCTCCGCGCTCTTTATGACATGGTTACCGCTGTGATTGTAGTGCTTGATTCGATTGTCGGGACGAGCCGGATCCACCAGCATGATACCGCATTTGGTAACGATTTCCATTTTATCTCGGAGATTCGGGCTATCCTTCAGAGCATTGCCAAAGACCTCTTCGCATCCGTAGCCGCCGTAGATGTCGGCATGGTCAAAAGTTGTGATCCCGGACTCCAGACAGGCATCGATTTTTTCCCGAACTCGCTTTATGTCGCTACCTTCCGGATCATCCAGCAGGCGCCAGCACCCGTAAATGAATGGCGATACTTTAGGTCCGTCTTTGGATAATGCTTTCTTTTTCATCTTAGCTTGTAGCCTCTTCAAATGCATTCTGCCAGCTTTCGCCTGTAGTTTCCAGTCAAATTCTCATCGAGTCTGCGCAAGACTCTGCGGATTGATTCTGCCTCGATCATCCGCTGTCCTGTCTTCGCTTTGCTCGAATTCGTCCTTTTCGCAGTGTTCTCCGTTACTTTTCGTCGGGACAACCTGGTCTCTGGATTTCGACAACCCACACGGCGATACACATTTCTCAGTGCCGCGGCGCTGTGGTCAAAGGAGTTACCGGTTCGCTGGAAGGCCTTCTTTGCTGCACTTCCGGGAAGCTAACAAGCTTGAGCTCTGGAAGGATGTACCTGGCAATGTAGTCGCATTCATCCAGCAATGGATAGCCGGAAAGAACAAACGATCGAACTCCCATATCCACGTAGCGCTGCATCTTCTCCAGAACCTGGCCGGGATCGCCCACAATAGCCGAACCGCATCCGGAACGTCCCCGGCCTATGCCTGACCAGAGGCAGGGCTCAATATATCCGTCCGAATCAGCCATATTTCGCAATTCATCCTGCCGGAGAACTCCTGCTGAGCGCGAATCCTGAGCCCGATGCTTGATTTCATTGGCTCGATCATCTTCCAGCCGGGAAACCAGTCGTTTCGCGTATTCTCTGGCTTCCTTTTCGGTTTCCCGTACGATCATGTGGACGCGATAGCCAAAGTCTATGCTGCGTCCGTAGCTTGCCGCTTTTTCGGACATACCCTTCATGGTTTCTTTGATACGATCCTCGGTTTCCGGCCACATTAGAAACACATCGCAGAATTGGGCGCATAAATCCTGAGCCGGAGGCGAAATGCCGCCGAAATACAGCAGAGGTCCGCCATTCTGCTGATAGGGCTTAACCGGCTCCGTGTTAAGCTTAAGGCCATAGAATTCGCCTTCAAAATCGATTTCATCTCTGGTCCAGGCCTGCTTCAATATCTGAATGACCTCCGCCGAACGACGATACCGCTCCATGCCATCCATGACCGTGCCCGGCAAGTCCGAGGAGATGATGTTCACGGTAAGTCTACCTTTGAGGATATGATCCAGAGTAGAGATAGACCTGGCAAGCATCGGAGGATGCATTTCGCCCATGCGAAGGGCTGTGAGCAGGTTTATTTGACTGGTCTGCGGGGCCACGCCGGCCGCAAAGGTCATTACATCCTGGCCTACCTGATACGATGAAGGTAACAGTATATTCTTAAAGCCGTTTTGATCGGCCCTCTTTACGATGTCCGAACAATGATCAAAACTGCTTCGCAGGCTTCCGTCCGGCACTCCTAAAAACTCATAATCTCCGTTGCATAGATCGCTAAAGTAGGCCACTTCCAGGCCTGGATCTTCTGTGCGAATCCTGATTTCCGACATGAACTATCTCCCCTTTCTTGTCTGTTGTCTGTTGTCTTTTTTTTGACTGTTTTTCTGCCTACTGTTTCTTCTCTGGAATGATTACTGCAAATCGCAATCGGCTGCCACGAAAGTAAACGTCATCTGCAAAATTCTGCCATGCCCGCAAAATCTAGAAGAATCGAAAAAACACAAACGTCGCCAGCGAGAATAACAGCCCCGCATACAATCGATCATCCCTCCAGGGCGTTTTGTCCCGCGGGCGCACGGTCATTCGCCATAAGAATGGCAATGTGACCAGACCCGTCGCAATCAAAGCTACCGAAAAACGAGGGAAATCATACAGTACCAGAGCCAGGGTAGAGGCACCATACACGACAAGCAAGAAAAGTGCCGGCAGAAGCGTTGTACTCTTTAGAAAATCCAGGCTGAGTCGGGAGTATCCGAGGTGCAGATGGCTTCTATATCGCCAGAAAATGAAGGCCAGTGTAGCCGCCGAAAACGTCACAGTTGCCATCACACGATGCAGAAAATTCAACTTTGGGCCAAAGGTTTCGATAATGAAACCCGGCAGATGAGGCGAAACAGCATTGTAAACAAATTCAAGACCGAATGAAAAAACCGGCGCTCCGAGAATTACCGGTACTACGGAGATCCCGCGGACCATGTCCTTTTCGGCGAATAGAATGCCGGCAAAGAAAGCCACCAGGATTCCGGGGGTGAAATGCGAGCTCAGATTGGAAACGGTGAGAAAGAAATTATCTGTACCTTCCGGATCGTAGCTATAGATGGCCATGAGCACGGAGAGTACCATCAAACCGCCGACTACCATTCGGCCCTGAAACACAAGACTGCGATCGGAGGCCTCCGGGTTTACGTATTTCTTATAGAGATCCACCGTGGCCAGCGTGGAAGCGGAGTTCATCATAGAATCGATAGTAGAAAGGATCGCAGCCAGTAGCCCGGCCATGATCATTCCAATCAGCCCCCAGCCGGCCGGAACAACGGTGGCCAGAAGCTGCGGAAAGGCATCGTCCGGCGCCACACCGGACAGCCCCTCGGACAGAAAAAGCTGAGCCGCGGCAACTCCGGTGGCGATGGACATGAAAGGGATGAGCAACTTCAGAAAGCCGCCGGCCAGGACGCCTATCCGAGCTTCCTGATCGCTCTTCGCCGCCAGGGCCCTCTGAACGACGTATTGATTCGTGCCCCAGTAGAAGAAATGCAAGAACAGAAGACCGGTAAGGGCGCCGGACCAGGGCAGATCCGGATGATCCGTGGGAAGCATCATCTGCATTCTTGGAGTGTCGGCGCTGGCATCGCGATTCAGCATGGACTGCCAGCCGCCCACTGCTTCGTGGGAAAAAGTGAAATAAGCGAGTATCAAACCGCCTATGATAAGAAGGACCGTCTGCAGCACGTCCGTGTAGATTACCGCTTTGAGTCCGCCGGAAATCGTGTATAGAGAGCTGAAGCCAGCAATCAGAGCAACACCCAGAGCGTAGTTCAGCTCGATTCCCGCCGCTCCCAGCAAATGAACGAAGGAACGGGAACCTATATAGAATGCGGCGGTGAGCTGAACCAGGATTAGAATCAGCATGATGGCCGAGTACAACACCCCTGCCCCGGGACCATAGCGGCGCTCCAGAAACTGCGAGAGGGTCACAAGCCCCATCTTTCGGTAAACGGGCAGAAAGAGATAGCACAGAGCAAATAGGGCGAGAATGGCTCCCAATTCGTAATGGGCCTGGGCGAAGCCGATGGAGTAGCCAACGCCCAGCATGCCTACCATATGGGCCGCGCTAATGTTTGTTCCAAATATGGAACCGGCGATGGACCACCAGGGTACGGATCGACCGGCCAGGAAATAATCGTCGGCGGCGCCACCCGATGCCGGAGAAGACTCTTTCCGAGCCGCCCACCAGCCAACCAGCAATACAAGAAGCAAGGCAGAAAAGAATACAATCAGGTCCAGTAGCTGGATCACAGAACGGAATCTATAGAAAACCTGGATCGGGTCAATTCATTCCTACTGCCAATGTGGGAATTCCTTGCCTGGACGGAACCAGGGCGGTTTATTGTCGGGATGGATTCGAAGGAACCGGAGAAAAGCTATTTCCCTGTATTCATGGACCTGGCGGGAACCCGGGCTGCCTGCCTGGGCGAAGGGCATGAAATCGAAAACCGTGTCCAGCGGTTGCTAGAATGCGGAGCCACGGTCTATCATGTGACGCTCTCTCAGGAAGGCTCCACTCGAATGCAAAGGCACGATCCCGGTCCCATTCCGGAAGCCGCCTATCAGAACCCTGACTTTCGTAATCTTCATTGGATTCGCGATATGCGACTGGTCATTGTGGAGCCCGGCTATCTCGTGAATCAGCAGCACTGGACTGGCGATGAACTTCTCGAGGCATGCAATAAGAACAACACACTGCTTTGCGTGCTCGATAGAAAGAAATACTGTAACTATATATCGCCAGCCGTTCTTGCCAAGGGCCCCTTTCAGATTGCAATATCGTCTTCCGGTGTGAGTCCTTCGCTTTCGGTATACATGAAAGAACGCATCAAAGAGGATCTACTCACCGAAGAAATGGCGCAACTGGCTTACTTCTTTAAAAAATACAGGCCGATGGTAAGCGAAAGGATTCCGGGGCTACAGGATCGAAGGGCCTTTTACATCTCGGCGCTGCAAACCGATCTAGCCGACCATCTGGCGGAGTCAGAAGAAAAGGCTGTGGAGCGATTTCAGCACTTGCTGGAGAGCTATTTGAAGAAGAAATGAGCCGCCCGGGAACGGCTGCAAGCGAACCGCATCCACCCCCCGGAGTTCGCATAAATACTCCAGATACGATTTAACCCGAACTTCGCAGTTCTCGGTTGCTCCCCCGGTGTTCGCATAAACACTCCAGAGACGGTTTAACCCGAACTTCGCCGACGCTCACGGACAAAACCGACTATATCACCAGCCAGCCTCGAGCGGCCACCAACTGATAAACACCGGCCGCCGCGCAAGCCCAGAACAGTAGAAAAATCCAGACGCCCGTAACCTTGCTTTCCAGCAAACGACCGTTCAAATAAAAGCCGGAAAGAAGCAGAAGAAAAAATGCCGTGCGAATCATCCAGTCCAGGTGCGTAAACGTTTTGAGGAAGAAAACCGAAAGCCCGAGCAGCGCCACGAATTGAATGAAACCCAGACGGGCCTTCGGTGGCTCCAGAGGCATGCGAAATTCCTGACGATATATCTGCTCCATTCGCATCGCCGAATCCACTCGGTAGCTGGACGGCTTCTTCCATAAGTGATGAAAACTGCGCCAGCCGCTTCCCCGGGCAAGATCGGCCCGTATATTGGCGAAGATGTCTGCAAAAACGTGAATGTTGGCGAATAGAGGATTGTAGGACTTGAGGCGCTTAACCGTTCCATACACCGGTTCTTCCGTTTCCTGTCTGAAGGTACCAAATAAGCGATCCCAGAGAATAAACATTCCGCCGTAGTTCTTATCGATGTAGGGGTCGTTCACCGCATGGTGCACTCTATGATGCGAGGGCGTAACAAAGACAAAACTAAAGAACCCCGGAATGGAGCTATCCGAAATGAACTTTGTATGGACCCAGAACTGATACAGTCGGTTCAGAGCATCCACAGTTAGAAACACAATCCACGGTAGGCCTAGCACCGCCAGCGGCAGATAGAATACGCATGTAATGGCATTTCTCAACGCAGACTGACGCAGGGCGACGCTGAGATTATACTCTTCGCTGGAATGATGAACTACGTGCGAAGCCCAGAGAATGTTTACTTCGTGCGAAATGCGATGCGACCAGTAGAAGAGCAAATCCAGAACCACAAAGGCCAGAAGCCAGGAGCTTCCGCTTCGCAAACCGGTCCAGGGCGCCGAAAAATCCAGGAAATACCCCTTGAGATCCGCCAGGGAAAACCACTTCTGAACGGCAATGTAGACGGCATAGACCGCCAGCAGTACAAAGGCATCCGAGAGACGACTGATCATGCCCAGACTCATGTCCGTTATGCTGTCGGAAATGAAATAGTAGGACTTCCGTTGAAGTCGGGTATATAGGAGTTCGATCCCGATGAGAACAATAAATACTGGAATTAATGCCTCTATGATCTGCATGCCGGAAGTATCGGAGCGCCGGATTTCTCAGCAAGCCAAAAACTGACACAGCGTCATGTATTTGCATTAAGGTGGGGACTCTAGCCCTGGCATCAGCTCAAGCCCCTCCAGACCTGACTGGCCTCACATCAGACACCTAATAGAGAAATGCTGTCCGGGACTGGCCCGGCAGGAGCGTTCTTGCCGGGAACCGGAGAACCGGATCATGCGCTCAAACCACCAACCGGGTCATTAGCGCAACCCGCCCAGAGGGATTTGAAACGACCAGAACTACCTACGAAGCTCTCATGATTCGGCTTCGCTTCCCATGCTCCGATGCGGCCCGGGGGCACCGACCAATCAATCCTGCCTGCGAATGCGCTCTCGGTAAGCCTGGCCGGCGATGGGAAACTCGGCAATTGGCCCCCAGAACAGGAAACCGGTGGCTCCACCGTCAAGACTGCCCTGCATCTGTTGCGCCATGTAGTCGTAGCCATATCCCCAGATATGGTTCATCATGGGAAATGCCTGAAGCCAGGGACGAATGGAAAACAGCCCCCGGGACATTCGCAGCGGTCTTTCGGTGCCCAGTTCGAGCAAGCGATGCACTCGCGTATCTCGCGGGTAGTGATTCAAATAGTGGGTTCCGAAATGGGACGAATAATGCATGGGAGATACGAAATCTACCGACGATCCCATCTCCAGCACATCCTGCCCGATCACGGCGCCTGCCCTGTAGATCCCATTGTATCCAAAGATATCGATGCTGATGGGAGCCTTCAAGGAGAAGCGCGCTCTTCGCAGAAACGACTCGATAGCCTCTGTGCGATACGCCCCTTCCGGCGCATGCGAAAAGAGGCACTGATAGATCGGGCCATCGGAAGGAAAGCGAATGTAGTCAAACTGAATCTCATCAAATCCAAGTTCCAGGACTTCCCGGGCCACTGCCAGATTGTAGGCCTGCACTTCCTGGGAGAAAGGATCCGTCCATTGCTCGTCGCCTTCCACAGTCCAGGGACCGCCCGAATATCTATTCTTGATGGCGTTGCGATGTCCCTTGTACTTATGCATTCGCAAATCCTTAAACACAACCTGCCGCGCGATGGTATAGATGCCGTGTTCCTTGAACTTCTTAACCAGCGCTCGAACGGGAGCGATTTCCCGGTCATTATTCATTTCCCGGGCCATGGGTAGCTCAGAACCATACAGCAGCCGACCAAAATCGTCTTTCACGTCGATTACCACGGCATTGAAGCCATATCTTTCGATCAGACTAAATACCAGGGGTTGCTTGATACGCGCAGAGGTGGGCGAAACATAGAAAGCGCTCAAGACTTCCGGGCGCTTCACTTCCGTTTTGGGAGCCGGCCGCAGCGAAACCATCGGTCCTTCGTGAACAAGATAGGGGCCCAACGCCAGGGACTGAAAAGGCGTCGGTTTCGTCTCCAACTCATGCCCGTTTTGTCCGTTTTCAGACCGATGGGCCGATTTCGATTCCGAAACCCTGGATCTGTCTTCACTGACTCTTCCGCTAAAGCGATCCACCGGCATTAGATCCCCGGTTTGCAAATCAAAGAAAAAGCTTCCTTCGGTTCCGATCAGCAGACAGCCACGGGTATCGCAGTCCATGGATTCGTTCACTGCATCGGTGGCGGCTCCCGGAACCCTGCGAAAGCTAAAACCAGAAGAACCCGGTCGCGTAGATGCTGTAGCCACACCGGGATCAAAGAGTGTGGCGGCTATTAATGTTTCTGTGGTTGGAAGCCAGCGAAGATCTAGAATGTGCTCATAAAAGGTAACGCCGGGTTCATGAAGCAGGCCTGGTAGCCCTGCGTTGAAATCGGAAACTCGTACGGCAATGGGGCCCAATTCTAGATTGCCTTGAATAGAAAGACGCTTCACGCCATTGTAGGCGGTACCCAGAAAAATTTGATTAACCTTGCCTTTGCCGTCCACGCTGGCCGCCACAGAGGCGAATATGTTTCTGGACTTTAGACCGGAAAGGCCCTTGAAGTCCAGCGCTGTAAACGTTTTTCCTCCATCCCGGGATAGCAGAATGTCCTGAATGTTCACCGCCAGAATGATTCGCGAATCCCGGGGATGCTGCCAGATTCCAACCACGTCGCGATATAGAGGAGGGTCGCACTCGCCCTCTTTTTCTCCTACATATCGCATGGGCTGACTCTCCGGTCGATGGAAGGTCTGCCCTCCATCATCGGAAATCAATAGTCCGGCGTTACGGAAGGACACAAAAATACGCGCGAAATCGCCTTCGTCGGACTGGCCTTTTTCCACATGTACAGGTTTACCATATGTGTTATGCCATCGCACGAAAACAGGATAGCTCCTTCGTGCCCAGTAGTCCCGGGCGTCGTATCCGCTACAGTCCCGGGGCGCCTTCTGCAGCCATTCATTGTAATGGGAGATCTCTCTGGATGAGGGGGCCAGAAAACCGGTAGCCGGACCAGTAAGGGTGGCCGAATCTTCGCTTTCCTGCCAGACAATGGCCGGGCGTATCTCCTGAGCTTGAGAAAAGCCCGGAGGCTCTGCAGGCAGAGGCTGCTTTTGCAGTTCCCCCGATACGCATTGCCCCGTTAGTATCAAAACGCTTGAAAGCAAGAACCATCTATACATCATCCTGGCGACCTTCCCCTTTTCCTCTAAGCTCACATCCCGGACCTGGGACCCAGGGATTCGAGAACCATTTCTGAATCGTGCCCGGTAGGCGCCACAGATTCGCATTCTGGCTCATCCCTGGACGTCCCTGAATACCCTGTATTCCTACGCAATCCTTTTCGTGCTATTCTTTGCATAATTTCTGTCTCACATAGACAGAAAAGCCCTTTTTGACGGCGGATGTAATTCTACCCGGTTAAGCCGGGTTCGCAGAGCTTCGGCCCGGTTGTCCGGGCTCGGAGGGCTTCGCAGAGATTCAACCGGGTTCACAGAGCTTCGGCGCAGTTGCCGGGATTCGGAGCGATTCAGCAGGGTTGCCCGACGTTGGGTGCGCTTGCCGGGGTTCGGAGGGATTTGGAGCGATTCAGCCAGATTCGCGGAGGAGCGGCGGGCTTAGCGGGATTCGACCGGGCTTGCCCTGGACATTTCTCCGAGCTGCATCGCGGTAATGAACATCGATTCAGTAGGAGTGCCAGTCGGACGAAGACATTCTGATAATGCGACGCGAACAAATAAAAACGCCCCGAAAGATTTCGGGGCGTTTGCAGCCTTTGGACGGCTCCCGTCCGGGCCCTACCAGTGATAGGACTCAGGTTTCGGAGTTTTCACTTCTGTAGAATGGTCTCCCGGGCTCGGCCTGCCATTTCCTTGAACTGCTCAAAGGTATAGATTTGATACTCGTAACCTTGCTCAGTAAGGAAGAGCTGTCGGTTCTGGCCAAATCGCTCTTCGGTGGTATCCCGGCTCACCACGGAATAGAAGAATGCCATATTCTGATCTTCTTTTGGTCGAAGCACCCGGCCCAATCGCTGAGCCTCTTCCTGTCGGGAACCAAAGGTACCACTAACCTGAATGGCCACACTGGCATCCGGAAGGTCAATAGAGAAGTTGGCTACCCTGGATACGATCAAGCAGGTGATTTCGCCGTTCCGGAAAGCGGAATACAACCTCTCCCTTTCCAGCAGCGGAGTCTTACCGGTAATGATGGGAAAATCAAAGTGCTTGGAGATCTCTTCCAGCTGATTCAGATATTGTCCAATAATCAGAACATTGTGACGACCGTGCTCCTCCAAAACCCTTTCGATCACATCGAGCTTTCCGGGGTTCTCGGAAGCGAGTCTGTACTTTTCTCTGTCGTCGGACAATGAGTACTTCATGCGAAGCTCTTCATCCATATCCACGCGAATTTCGATGCATTTCGCATTGGCAATCCAGGACTGTTTTTCAAGCTCTTTCCAGGGCACATCGTACTTCTTCGGCCCAATAAGCGAGAATACGTCTTCTTCCAGACCGTCCTCGCGCACCAGGGTTGCGGTAAGGCCCAGTCTTCGCTTGGCCTGCAGCTCGGACGTCATTCTGAACACCGGAGCGGGAAGTAAATGCACCTCATCATAAACGATTAGGCCCCAGTTGTTGGCGCTAAACAAGTTGAAGTGTGTAAACTCGCCGCCTTTCTTTTTGCGATGAGTAATGATGTTATAGGTCGCTATGGTGATTGGCTTGATTTCTTTCTTTTCGCCGCTGTATTCGCCGATGTCTTCTTCCGGGATGGTAGTCTTGTCCAGGATCTCATTTTTCCACTGACGAATGGAAAGCGTATTGGTAACCAGAATCAGAGTCTGAGCCCCGACGATTTGCATGACGCCGATGCCGACGATAGTCTTTCCGGCGCCGCATGGCAGAACAATAACTCCGGATCCCCCTTCGCGAGAACCGCCGGCATGAAACACCTCTACGGACTGACGCTGATAGTCGCGCATGATGAAATCTCTACCAGAGAGCGTAGTAGGACGCAGATTGAAGCTGTAGGCCACGCCTTCGTCGTAGCCGGCCAGATCCTGCACAGGATATCCAATGCGAATCAAAGCCTGCTTGATGTGCCCTCTGTAATCCTTGTTTACCAGGATTCGTCCGTCTTCTACTTCCTCGATGTAGGGCTGAACGTTTCGATGATGGGCGATTTCATTCAGGAATGGTTTCTCGTCCGAAGCGATGTAGAGCGAACCATCGTCCTCCCGAACCAGGCGAACTTTTCCGTAGCGGGAAATCTGTTCCTTGATTTCGTTTTCGATGTTCTTTGGCACCGGATACTTGGAGTATTCGTTCAGCGCAGCGATGATTTCGTCTGCGCTCATCTTGCTGGATGCCGCATTCCATAAAGACAGGGGAGTAATGCGATAGGTGTGTATGTGTTCCGGGCTCTTTTCTAGCTCGGCAAAGCGGCTTACCTGGCTACGGCAATCCTCAAACTTCTCGTTGTCTACCTGGAGAAGCATGGTGCGATCTGATTGTACGATTAATGGATTGGAAATATCCGGCATAGAAAACCTCAAACCCTAAGGCGCAAGGATACCCCTGATGTCAAGGGTTTCCGGCAACCGTGCTCACTTTTACGGCGTAGTCGCCGGTAGCCCGGCTCCGGGCGCCTGGATTGACCCGAATTGCGCTCCGACAGTGCGAATTGCATGTTCGAGTCTGTATTACAATACTAATGCAGACCCGGGGGTGCGCATCTATAGAATTCCGGTTGAAGGCAAAAAACTCGCAGACAAAACTTGCAAAAAAGAATCGACGGTAGGTGCTTTCTTTATTAGGAGCCGCGAGCATTGCCCAACTTCAAAGATCATTTTTCCCGACAGTCCGAAGACTACGCCCGATTCAGGCCGCATTATCCGGACCATCTTTTCCAGGCCCTTGGCTCGCTGTGCGCCGATCATAGTCTGGCTGCCGACATCGGCACCGGTAGCGGTCAATGCGCCGTCCGTCTCGCGGATTTCTTTGAAAATGTCATAGCGCTGGATCCAAGCGAAAATCAGGTCTCAAAAGCGCAGAAGCACCCTTCTGTGCGATATGCCGTGGCGCCAGCCGAAAACACCGGATGCGAAGCGGCCAGCGCGGACCTGATAACAGTAGCCCAGGCCTTGCACTGGTTCGAGCATGAAGCTTTCTTTCAGGAAGCCCATCGCATTCTGCGACCCGGCGGCCTGCTGGCGGCTTTTGGCTACGGCCATCACTTTGTGGAAGGTTGTCAGGAAACCATGGATCAATTCTATCACAATGTGGTGGGTCCCTACTGGCCTCCAGAACGAGAAAGCATCGAAGCTAGATACGAAGACATCATCCGTCCAGAATGGCTCATACCTTTGGAACCTCCGGATGTGGCAATGAGCGCGAGCTGGAACAAAAAGCAACTACTGGGCTACATTTCCACCTGGTCGGCGGTGCAACGATACAGGGATGCGATGGGCCATGATCCAGTGAAGGTACTGGAGGAATCTTTAAGGCAGTGCTGGCCCAATGCAGACGAGGAAAAAACCGTTCGCTGGCCCTTCTTCTTTGTTATCGGGCGAAAGCCGGAGTAGAAACGGACGCATACCTTGCCCTATCCGGGTTGGCCTGCTGGCGGCAAAAACGGAAACCGGCGATTCCATTTCCCCACATTCCAATTCTCTACTTTTTTGCAACCGGCGGAGCCTGAAATGGTCCCATCTATTAAGATGAGCCAGATAGAACTTCCCCGAGCAAAAGGAAAGAAAAGAGCCCTTCTAGTCGAAGGCGGAGGCATGAAAGGAGCTTTCTCCGGCGGGGCTCTGCATGCTTTGCATACGTTCCGTTCTTCCGAGCAATACGATCTAATACTTGCCGTTTCCTCCGGAGCCTGTTCGGCGGCCTATTACGCTACAACGGCAACCAATGATAGCGAACAACTGGAAAAGAACATTCGCATATGGCGCGAAGATCTCACCGGCTGGAAAATGATCTCTCCGCTCAATCCGCTTATTGGTAGATCCTTTCTGGACCAGGGCTATCTCATCGATTATCTATTCGGTCATAAGTATCCCATTAACCGACAGTGGCTGGAGAACAAACGAAGCACTCCTTTCTACATTGCGGTAACCAGTATGGAACGTCATCGAGTGGAATTCGTGCGAGCGACGCCGGACAATCTTACCGATCTACTCAAAGCAGCCACATCGCTACCGGTGGCAACCTGGGGACAACACCCCATGAATGGAGAGCAATACTCGGATGCAGCCATCATGAATCCCCTGCCCGTGGAAGATTTGATCAATGCTGGCTACAAAGACATTACCGTTGTTTTGAATTCGCCCCTTAAGAACCTGTCGCCTCCCGTGCCTCGCTGGTTGGCTGCCCTGGCTTTTCCGGGCCATGTGATGGGCGAATTGATGCATAAGAACCATCATGTGGGCTACAATCGGGGCAGAGAATTGCTCTCGAACCCGCCGGCCGGAGTCAAATTTCACATCGCCGCGCCGGAGGTGGGCCTTGCGGTGGGATTGACGGGAACCTCGCCAAAGGATCTGAATGCTGCGGTGGACCAGGGCTATCTAATTGGCCTGGAAGAGTTTCAGGTATTCAAGAAGAACCACCGACCAACGCGAAAAAGGCGATCCGTCCGAGCTGGAAGAAGCCAGTCCAGAAACAGGACGGCAGCCCACTCTTGAAGGCATAGGTGGCAGGCCGTGCCCGATATCCTGTAAAGGAGAGCCAGCCCTTGCGTAGCTACAAAGCCTGTGCCAATTCTTTCGCAGGGAATCGCCTGCAGTACAATAGAAAAGCGCGACACCGCCGACCAAATTCGCCGCGCATCAAGGAGGGTTCCAAAGCCACAGGACAGTGAGACATGGAGCTTCCCGGAGCGCGGCTATCGAGCACTGGACCAGACCTATCGCCAAACGTTACCACTGATTCCCAACACAGCGTCGTCATAGACAGCCATTGGTGGGCTCGTAGGGACCAATACTGTGCAAGCCGTCGTCTCCCGGCCGGGTTCTGAAATCGGCGTCGGGACGGATGGTGCCGCTATAGGTTGTCGGGTCCACTCCCCCCTGAACCAAAAGACAGGGAGAACTGGCCGAATAGTGGAAATCTCCGGCGCCCGGATTCACGAAGATGGGATCCATGGATAGGTTGGATTTGGTGCCCGCATTTGTGTACATTGTAGCGCAGCCGGGCGTACCGAACGTTCCGCGATTCGCCGGAACGGAGAATCCCTCGTCGCAGATAATGCTATAGGCGATCCCCAGGCTGTTTTCCATCAAGCCATCCGGACAAACGAACAGGTTGTTGGAATCCAGATGAACGGTATTGGGTAGTGCTACGCTCTCTCGCATACAGAAGGACTGAGCGCTCATAGTATTTCCCAGTATGATATTGTTGTAAATCGCGCCCCCCGCCAGAGCAGTCTGAAAGTGTATGCCAGCGCTCGTGCCCGTATTGGCCTGCCCGGCAATGATCATATTGTGCATGATATTGTACGAAGTAAGGGAAGCTATGAGAATGGTGGTGGTATTGTCCGCTACGCCGGTGAAAATACCGTTTGTATGGATGTTTCCGGTCCCTCCCAGAAGCACAATGGGTTCCGCATTGTTCACTGCGCCGTTTGTAATGATTTGATTTCTGTACAGGTCCATCCCTCCGGCGCTTAGAACGACAGCCCTTGCGGTGCCTGCGGTATTTCCCTGGATTTCGATTCGGTTGCCGGTGATGATGCTAATGCCGCTACCGGACAGGTCCAGAGCTACACGAAGACCTGTGCCGTTTCCGCCCATGATATGATTGTTCGTCAACCGGACGGCGCCGTTCACCACAACACCGTAGGAATTTGGCGCGGTGCTTTCATCGCCTACAATGGCAAATCCATCGATAACGGTGGAGACGTTTACGGTGCCCGGCACCCGAATATGGCATGGTCCTACCCCGCAGAGGCTTCCAGTACCGGTGATAATTGAATTGCGAGCCCCGGGAAAGCGATTGGAAAAATCGGTGGTGAAGCTTCCCATCAGGGATATGCGGTTGGACATGTTGATCGCATTGCCGCTCAGATCGTACACGTCGCGAAAATGGGGGGCTGTGGCATTGGGTGGACCTTCGGCCACCAGTACGGCACAATCGATAGTGCCGTTACAGCCGGCGGTCACAAGTTCATTGATGGCATAGTTGATCGTGGCGCAGGCCCCGACCACCGTACCACAGGTGCCGGCATCGGCGCCGGTGGTAGCCACATAGGCCACATTGGTGGCCACCAGGTAGGTCAGATTTACGGTCATGGAAACCGTTCCATCCGATGACTGACAGTTGTTGAGCGTAAGAAAATTGAAGGATCCGCTACCCCAACCTGCGGTGCTCAATACCAGGGTATCGTTGGCAACGTTGGTGGTTTGCAGAGTTGCAGAAGAGACGTCAGTACCGAGGTTGGACCCCAGAGGGGGCGTAGTATTATCCACGGTACAACCGGTCATCGAGCGAGAAAAAACCAGGCGAATGTCCTGCGTACTCTGAAGGACAGAGTCATTAGCGGGAGTAACGGTAGCCACCCGAAGACAGTCCACACGAACATTGTCTACATTGGCATTCACAGTACCGGATCCGTTTGCAATGGTACATTCGTACCCGGCCGGCCTGGTCTGAATGACAACGCTGTAGCTGCTCCCCTCCGGATAGGTGTTGTCAAAGGTATAGGTTCCGGCAGTAGAAATGCTCAGAGTAGAGCTCCCGCTAACCAGAACCAGGCCCGGATCCTGCAAACCGGTCACAGTAACCGACACTCGAAAGGCGGGACCCTGAGGTGGTAAGCCAAAAAGGGTCTGGTCCGGATAGTCGTCCACGCATTGGACAGAAAGAGACAGCGAAAGCAAAGCTGCCCCGACGCTGAGTAATCTGGGGAATAGATGCATAAGGGCTCTCCACCAATGTAATCCTTCCGCGTGAGGTTGTCTGCACAAACCTGCCGCGTCAGGGTCGGTTCTCTCTTTATTGAAACAACAGTTAGACCGGATAGCTTTTCACCGATATCCCTGGAGAAAAACGGAAATGTAACAGGTCTGGATCCAGCCAGCCCGCGCCGCCGCCTCTGGCCAAGCTTCCGCGCGGCCGCTCCGTGCCCGGCTGCCTCCCCGATCGTAGTTCACCCGCGGACCGGGGCACAAATTGTCCCGGGATAAAGCTATGAAGACTCCCCGAAGGCAGGCACAGTTTACGGCTCAATTCGCCGCAGGGAGTCATAGTACCAAAGAACAGTCCCGAAAAAATGGGAATCGAAGTTAAAAAAGCTGGCCAGAAGTAAACCGGATGTTACTCTCTGGCGTCCAATTAGGGCGTTTGGGACCCTGTCCCACGTATATTACCCATGGGGAGTGAGATATGAAACTGAAACTACTGGGAGTCCTGTTTGGCCTCGCATTTCTGCCTGTTGCGGCATTCGCGGATACTTCAATCTATTTCTGCGAAGAAACTGGCGCTTATGGCGCAAGCTGGGGACAACCAAACAACCATGCTGTAGCACAATCTCAGTGTGAGAAATACGGTGGAACGGCCTGCGCTGAACTGATCAGCTGCGATACTGGCTTCGCCGCTATTGCTACTAGCAACAACCAGGTAATCGGAGCCTCCTGTGGCGCTGGAAACCAGGGAGCCGCTAACAAAGCTGCTCTGGAAGCCTGCCGTGATAGCGGCGGAACCGGCTGTGCAATCAAGCACAAGTGGAGAGGCTAATACACAGAGACCAATAGACTTCCCGCGGGCTACCCCGGTAGCTACAGGGAGATCTCAACACGGGCCGGCCTGAAAAGGTCGGCCTTTATTGTTCAAGGGAGCCCTCGCATCAGAGAACATAAATTAAGCGCCTCAAAGGGCGTCGCCAGGTCAATCCGAGGGAGTGTTTTCCAGATATTTTTCGACCATATGCACGTATTCCGGGCCAGCCCGACGCGGCCTGCGTCTGGAGAGGCTAACAATTAGCTGTTCTTCGATGTTGCTCATTAGCAATTCGCCGTCTGCATCCACGACATCGCTTCTAAGAAAGCAACGGATTTTCTCTATCCGATCCACCCAGGTATGTACCTTGAGAACTTCCCCGGCACGCGGCTGGCGGTATATGCGAAACGTTCCCGATGTGAAAAAAGTGACGGTATCCATTTCCAGAATACGCTTTTGATCCAGTCCTATTTCATGCGAAAAGCCCCAGCGCCCTTCTTCGATGAAACGCCAGAAAGAGGCGGGCGGGTAATCGAAAAACGGAGTTCGCTCGGAATACTGCGCCACTACCTCGGTTTCTACCGCGCTGGCTTTCTTGCGCGAAGGAAAATCATGGGGTAATTGCTCGATGACGGTTTGCGGGTTAATACCCGACTCGGTCCCCTGGAGCGCCCCGGCGGAAAGCGAAAATGCGCAGATGTCCTGGGGATCCTTGAGTTGGGTTTCCGTAGCTATCTTGCAGGCCACTGCGCCGTCCGACTGAAGTATTTCTTGATACCAGTACTGCCGTCCATCGCCGCACTGCAGATAAGTGATTACTTCCAGATCTGCTCCGGGCATCTGCTCTTTGCTAAAGGAACAATGGGTCAGCACCGTATCAAGGCTTTGCTGCGACTCAAGCATGCTTTCCAGCGAGTATCCAAGCTCGCCCATGGTCCGCATACGGCCCTCCCAGGCGAAAGCTTC
The DNA here is from genome assembly GCA_002730875.1 of Spirochaetaceae bacterium. GTDB lineage: Bacteria > Spirochaetota > Leptospiria > Leptospirales > Leptonemataceae > UBA3465. The sequence continues at coordinate 142,444 of PCBI01000005.1, forward strand.
ATAAGTTCTGCTGGTGACGTGACGCTGCGTATCCAGATCGAACATTCGGGGACTGGTATGGAACCTGTGTTTATAAGTCATAGTTACCCCCTGAAGACCGACCAGGCCGGACGGTGAATTTACAATGCTCGCGAACGACTATTTCCATTCCCAATCTGGCTCCCGGCTGAATCTGGCTTCGCTTTTTTCCAGCAGCGCTTCAATAAAGGGATCAAGCTCATCGCCCAGGTGCTTTACAGGAAGGGTAACTGCCTGGCCGGACGAAAGCATGATCATCGTATAGCCCGGAATCTGAACGATGGTTTCTATTTGATCCAGCTTCACTTTTGACTCGGCAGTATGGTCCTGAAGTAGCAGGACTCCGTTTAGACCTACGCTTACCTTTTTACTGGTCAAACCGGACAGGGCTTCCTCAACATGCTTCTCATAATGTCTGCGATAGTACCAGGCCGAATACATGGGATAGGCCAGAAACCAGACCAGGCCCAGACACATCAGGATTGCGGCCCCGGCATACATCTGCAAAAAGATATAGGATCCGCTCAGAGCCACGGCCACAATGGCAACAAGCCATCGAGCCCGTTTTCTCTGCATGGAAATCCGCGGCGATCTGGACGCAACATAAAGCTGATAGGTCAGTAGCGCATCCTTTTCCATTGTATATTCTAGCTTCATAGAGTGTTTCCTGTGGCCCGGGTAATCCTACAAACAGTTTCAATGGCCGAATAGACTGTAAACTAGATAAAGCAATCCGAAAAAAGAGAAAAGCCCGGCGCACACCGGGCTTCAAGGTTGGGCGAGGTTCTGTAAGGCCTCGTAGGGGACCGCTTTTCGGGCTGTCCCGGCAATAGGATGTAAGAAGTACGAACTCTCTAACTGCTAGCTCTTCAGGGGCACCCAGTGCTCGCCAAAAAGCCGCTTCTGCACCTCTCCATTTTCGTAGATCTCATGATCGAGCTTGCCTATACGTCGATAGAACATAGTCACGAAGGACGAAGTGATCACGATGAAGAACGAATAAAGGATAGGCAGCCAGAGCATACCGGCTAACAGCTGAGCCGAATCGGCAAAGCTGAAAGTCACGATACCTACGGCCAGAGGACCGTTCTGGATGCCCGTTTCCAGCGAAACCGTGCGTCGGTGCCGCTTATCCAATCGCAGTGCAGCGGAAAGGAAGTAGCCAAATAGCATGCCTCCCAGACCTACGCCGATGGCCGCTATATAGGTAGGCCAGGTGGTTTCAGCCATCAGGCATCGCTTGTAGCCGTCGCCCAGAAACGTTCCTACGAGGAAAAGAATTACAATGATTCCCATGAAGCTGGCAGTATCCTCCGCCGCCTTGGCCCAGCCCGGAGAATATTTGCGAAGAACCATACCCAGAACCACAGGGAGAAGAACGGCCACAAGGCTCACAATGATCTTTGCAGTGGGAATAGCAAATTCGCCATCGCCGGGCAGCTCAATCTGGCTCGCAAATCGCGCGCCATAGCTGTCCAGGATGAGCGGTGTCATAACCACGGCGGCAATCGTAGAGAAGGTGGTCATGGTGATGGACAGCGCCACATCGCCACGGGAGAAGTAGGCAAACATGTTGGATGTGGTACCCGCCGGTAGCGAACCCACAAGAATCAACGCAATGGCCAGCATGGGGTCCAGTTCCAGCCAGATGGCCAGGCCCAGGGCCACAAGAGGCATCACGCCAAACTGAGAGGCAAAACCGATCAATACTCCTTTTGGATCTTTCGTGAAGTATTTGAAGTTTTGAAATGTTAGGCCGGAGCCCATACCGAACATAATCACAAGAATCATTATACCCAGCAGAGCTTCCTGCAGCGGATTAATCATCTGGTAATCCGCGGGTATATTGCATGCTTCCATCATAGGACTGATCTCCTTTCGCAGAACTAAACTATTTCAACAGGAGGCAGGAAACGATGTCGCCTCCTGCCACGTTTTTTTGTGGAATTGCCGCAGCCCGGTTGCCCGTCCGTTCTAAAAAACGGTTCCGGGAAGGCCAGGCTGTGGAATCCGCCTAAACTATACTATTTTGCCGCTTTGCTTTTCTCCGAAGGCGTGCGGCCATAAATCTCATCGATCAGATGCTGATACTTTTCGGTAATCACATGACGACGAAGAGAGAGCTTCGCGGTGAGTTCATCCGCCGCTTCAAAGGTCTTGGGCACCAGACGGAAATCTGTAACGCGCTCAAAGCTTTTGAATCCGTTCTCGGAGGAGATCTCTTGCTTGATGGCCCTGGCAACTTCCTTCTCTACATCGGGATGTTCGGCCAACTCGGCTACACTCAAAGACTCGTAGCCCAGAGACTTGAATCCTTCGATAGAGGGAACAATCAAAGCCCCCAGACTCTTCTCGTCCTGGCCCACTACCATTACGTGGTCAATAAGCGGAGACTGCAGCAGTCGGTTTTCAATTGGGACCGGCTCCACGTTTTCGCCGCTGGCAAGAACGATTGTATCCTTCGAACGTCCCAGGATCTTTACGCAATCGTTAAAGGTCATCATGCCAATGTCGCCGGTATTCATCCAGCCATCCTTCATGACCTTGTCCGTTGCTTCCTGATTCTTGTAGTAGCCACGCATAACAATGGGGCCCTTTACGTGGATTTCGCCACGCAGTCCGCGACCGTTGTACTTGTTCTTCGGATTTGGATACAGGACTTCGCCGTGGTTCAGATCCACGATGCGAATCTCCACGCCTTCCAAAACCGGGCCTACCGTTTCAATCACCAGTTTTTTCACCGTACGAGCCGTAATAGGACCGGCGGTTTCGGTCATACCGTAGCCTTCCAAAACGGGGATGCCAACGTAGGTAAAGAACTGATCCACGTGTCGCGGTAGCGCGCCGCCCCCGGAAATGGTAGCCTTCAAGCTGGCCCCGGCAGCCTGGCGAATCCTTTCCAGAACGGCCACGTTGAAGAAGCCATAAAGCGGAGTTACCAGAAGCCAGCGCACCAGGTGTAGAACCCATCCAAGGGCAAACAGTAACGGATTGGGTTTATGCAGATGAAGCTTTCGGTTCTGCAAATAAAACATTGAGTTCTTGTAGATCTCTGCCAGACCGTAACCTGTGTGAAAAAGGAATCTTCGCACCGGATGAGCCGCCTGAGCATTGTCCAGGATTCGCATGTACAGCACTTCCCAGAGCCTGGGCGCTGATCCCATGAAAGTGGGCTGAACATTCTTCAAATCGTCGCCCAGCATTCGAATACTGGAATAATACGTGGAGCAGCCCTTTGCGATGGAAAACATTTCCAGGGCCCGCTCAAAGATATGCCATACAGGCAGAATACTCAGCGCACGGTCGTGGGGACCCAGGTCCACCGGAATGCAATCAATCATGTACATGATGTTGCTGTGCTGCAGCATCACGCCTTTGGGCGCGCCGGTGGTTCCGGAGGTGTAAATAATCGTAGAAAGATCCTCGGGCTGAACCTGCTTCGCACGTTCTTCTGCCCGTCGATCCCCTTCGTTTCGCAGAGCTTTGCCTTTCTCGATGAGATCCTTCATATGAAGGACGCCCGCCGGAGCTTCCTGGTCGAAGTTCATCAGAATATATGTTTCTACGGCCGGCAATTCTGACTTGAGATTCTGGATTCGCTTCCAGATTTCTACGTTTTCTATGAAGCAGACTCGCACATCGGCATGGGGCAGAATGTAGGTGATGTCCGAATCGGTTAGATCCGTTCCACGAGGAACATCAGCCGCCCCAACCAGCTGAATCCCGCAGTTGGCGATAATCCATTCCAGTCGGTTGTCGGCAATGAGACCTACGTGCTCTCCTCGCTCCAGTCCCATATCAATCAGGGCGGTAGCCAGAGCAGCGCCCTCATCGTAAACCTCGCCAAAGGTTGTGGGCTTCCACAATCGGGATTTCAGTCGCGTACCGAATCCAACGCGCTTTCCATGAACCTGGGCTGCTTTTGTAAACAGCTCCGCCGCAGTACCGGCTTTCACTTCCATTGAGTTTCTCCTATCTTTCTCTGCACTTTATGTATACAGCTCGTCTATCTGTTGCTTAAAATTCTCTTTGATGACCGGTCTTTTCATCTTCAATGTCCTGGTCATCTCAGTATCCTGATCGAACCCTCGGGGCGAAACGTAGAAACAGTTACCGGGAATCACCTCGAAAGACTTGAAACCAGTGTCTTTGCTGATCAGTCGAGTAACTTCCTTCCTGAAAAGATCCCGCACCGGCTTACTGGCATCCCACAACTCGGTGCTCTCCGGGGCGTCTGAACCCAGGGCTCCCCTTACGTTTTCGTAGGCGGGGACAATTATCGCTCCCAGGGTCTTCTTATCGTCCCCCACAACCATTACCTGATCGATAAATTCGGACTGCAACAGTTTGTCTTCGATAGGTACCGGTTCGATGTTCTCCCCGCCAGCCAGAGCAATTGTATCCTTGGCCCGGCCGGCAAACATCAATTCCCCTCGCCAGTTGAGAGTCATCAAATCGCCGGTATCGAAGAATCCGTCCTTATCAAATACTACATCATTTAACTGCGGGCGCTTGTAATAGCCCATAAGAATTTGCTCGCTTTTTACCCACAGCGTGCCTTTGGCGCCAGGGACCGAAGTGACTTCTTTGCCGGTGTCGTCCTTGAGCTTGATTTCGTAACCGGCCAATGGAACCCCCACCGTTCCCGGCGTGGGCTTTTGCTCGGTTCGGGAAGAAATCACGGCGCTGGTTTCGGTCATTCCGTACCCTTCTAGCACCATAATGCCTATGGCTGAAAGGAAACGGTCTACCACGCCGGGAAGAGCTGATCCGCCGGATACGGAGACCCTGAGCCGTCCCCCCAGAGCCTGTCGGATGGGCGCAAAAATTTTCATCGAAAGCGCCTTGAGCGGAGAAAGCAGAATCAGAACGATCAAAGCGTAAAACCGATAGAAGAAACTAAGGACAAAGTTACGTTTCTTTACCTGATAGTCAAAATTCATCAGAATCGAGCGGTACTTGAACCAGGTAGCTCCTACGGATAAGAAGAAATTGAATACCTTCTGCTTACCGGCGGACTCCTTTTTGATTTTTCCGATGATTCCGTTATATATGGATTCCCAGATTCGAGGAACGGAAGGAAAAATAGTAGGACGGATTTCTTTCAGGTCTTCGCGAAGCACGTTTATGTCGCTTACTGTGAATTCCATTCCTTTGTAAGCCAGGGCGTATTCGGCGGCCCGCTCAAAAGCATGCCAGGGCGGAAGAAGGCTCACTGCAACGTCGTCGCTTTTGAATCCGGTTCTTTTCAGCGTGGTGAGGATTGCATAGATCCATCCCGACTGCGAAAGCATAACCCCTTTGGGCTCCCCCGTCGTACCGCTGGTGTAGATCAGGGTTGCCAGGGCTTTCGGATCCGTCGCCCCTACCGTTCGGGAAACCAGGGCCGCATCCTTTGACAAAGCTACGCGACCCTTCTCGGCCAGATCGCCCAGGGTATGCGACCCGCTGGCCAATTCCAGGTTGTCCTCTTCCATGTAGTAGATCGTCTTTACGGTAGGGATCTTATCGGACATGGATTTTAGTCGTTCCATGTCCTTTTTCTTTTGAACGATTGCAAAGTTAGCTTCGGAATGATTGGCTATATAGGAGATGTCTTCGTCGGTAACATCGGTGCCCCGGGGAACGCTTACCGCCCCTGCCCCGGTAATGGCCGCATCGGTGACGAGCCAATAGGAGGATGTATCGCAAAGGAAAAGAACCCGGTCCCCGGTTTTAAGTCCTACCTGCAGCAGTCCGGCCACAAGCTGATCGCATAGCTCCTTCAGTTGTCGGTAGGTACGACCGCGAATCTTTCCATCCGGCATTCTTCGCTTGAACGTTTCTTTGTCTGGTTGCTGACTGGCAGCAAGTTCCAGGATTCCGTAGAATGTCTTTGGTGTGGAATCGGAATTCATTCAGTGCATTTTAGGTATCCACAGGCGTGGGCAAGCAGATTTTCAATCCGTACTGCTGAACCTGAAAAATACTTCCGGTGGCAAGTGGGCAAGCATCGGCCCCGGACTGCGGCCGGGTCCCCGGCGGCGGGTAACTCCAGGCGGCTCCAGGCAAACGATTCCAGTTCTACCAGCGAAGAAAACCCCGCGAGAAAAACACATATATAGGAAACCATTGCCTGAATGTGATCGAAGTTATACCCAGGAGAGGTATCGCGCATGGCGATACGGAAAGGAGTAAATAGCAGTGAGAAGGAGCAAACTATGAATCAGATGCCCAAATCCTTTGACGATTTACTGAAGAGTCATGATAAACCCATCCTGGTGGACTTCTGGGCGCCCTGGTGTGGACCATGCAGAATCGTGGCGCCGGTCCTCGAACAATTGGCTCAGGAGTGGAAAGGCAAAGTCACGATCATTAAGATCAATACCGACGAAAAGCCGGACATCGCTTCCCGATATCAAATAAGCGGTATCCCTACTTTAATAATGTTCAAAAACGGCCAGCCGGTGCATCGGATCTCAGGAGCGCTACCGCTGGAGCAGATGAAAGCGCAGTTTCAGAGTTTTGTTTGAGGATTGGATGGGCGTGGGGAGATTAAGCTGCGAGGCAGCCGGGTGCAGGTTTCGTAGCCTCGCGGACGCCCGGGTGCCGGCTTGGCTTGCCCCGGAGGACGCCCTGCCGCCGCTGAAGCGGGGCGGTTGGTCGGTGGGGCCCTGAGCCAGCTCATAATCTGTGCTACACTATTGCCGGGGGGCGTTTCCCAGGATTGCTGTACTCGAACCATTGACCAATCCTGTTCGCTCGAACTTCACCGGGCTCCCGTGATGTAGGTCCCCTCGTAATGCTTCAACTCGGGATCCGCTATCTGGGATATTTCAATACTGTCCGGGCGGGCCCCTGCACTCACGACAAACAATACGGCACCGTGATAATCTAGAGCCTGGCAAACAGCTTCGGTGCATTTCATATTAACCAGAGTATCCAGATCCCAGCCGTCCTCGGAACTGAGGCTGACCACGGCAAGGCTGTGCTGGAAGTTCGACCAGAATTCCAGCTCGCCCTTTCGATAAATTCGCATGGGTTGAATGAACGTGGGATTATCATAGGAATCGTAAAAGTGATGCTTGGATTGGGGTTCTACTTTCTCCAATTCTCCGCTTTTCCAGCGAAACCACTGCCCCTGTCGCACGAACAGAACCTCATCGATGTTCACGGTTCCTGGCTTTTGCCAGGATCGACCCAGAGGATGATAATGAGATTGGTACGGAAAAGAGCGAAGATCGCAACCGTTCACCGATACATAGATGTCGCCTAACCGGGGCTTGAACTCCACTTTGTCATGAGGGAAGCAGGAATCAGTATACCAGAGGACAAAGCCAATGAATGCATGTGAACCAGAGAAAGGCGGCCTTCTTTCTTTCGGACAGGATCTATTGGGATCATACTCGTGCGGAATCCTGCATTGTGCGCTTTTGCAGCCAGAAAGCAGCGCCGGCGAAGCCGCAAACAGCGCCAGGAGCAAGGCAACCGCATACGAAAACGATCTATGCCTGGGCGTTGCTCCGTGGATTTGAGATGCTCGATTCCTCATGAACCATTCCCCCGGTTTGCTACCCAATTGGTTCGCCGTAGCGGCTTACGACATCTCAGCCGTTAGTGGATGTGTAGATAAGTCAGGATCAGAATCAACCTCCTGACGCCCTAATTCTTCTGAAAAAGCATCACCATATAGGCTTTGTATTCGGAGAAGATATCGGAGCCTTGATTCGAATACTTCAAATGAAGTTTGGCAATCTTCTTTCCAAACATCCATTTCATGATCTTGTATATGAATGGATACCTTCGCTGAATCATTTCAAAGATTCCTTCGGCCACCGGAAAAATCTTCTCGGTAATCGTTTCCTGATACAGATCCATGGTAGGGGCCACGAACTTTGTGATGTCAGTCTTTTTCTTTAGCTTGAAGCCGTAGATTTCGGCCTGCTGGAGAAAATAGTCCAGCGGATGCCCGGACTTACTCAAGCCCGGTCGGTCCAATTCCTTGATTCTGAAGAAGTCGGCCACCAGCACGTAGCCTTTGGGCTTCAGAAAGGCATGGCTTTGTTTCCAGCCTTCTTCGACCTTGATGTACTGGCAGGATTCACTCATCAGCACCATGTCAAATGGCGCCAGACCCGCGCTGGCCGGATCGAGATTCTCGTATAAATCAGTAATGGTTTCCACTTTGCCGCCGGTGTTTTCCAGGGTCTTTTCTATGAGATAAGGATCCGGGGCCAGGCATGTAACGTCGAACTTCTTCTTAACCAGCTGGGTGGCCACGCCGCCGGTGCCACAACCAACGTCGAAGATGCGCTTTACGCCGGCCGGAATGTATTTCAGTAGATTCTTGACGTAGGCATCCTGCGCTGCTGGCAGATTCTGCAAGGTGGGAGCCTTTCCCTTTTCGAAGTACCCATAATGCAGATGCTCAACGCCGAAGAGCTTGTGGCCCAGACGGAGCGCGATGTCGTTGTAATAAGATTTCTTATGTGAATGTTTCTTTTCCGCCATGGAGGTTTTACCTTGCGTTTTCTATATTGAACGGGCAGTTTTATCTCGAACCCTGAAGGCTCAACATAAATTCTGGCCTTATTTCGGCGGCTATCGGGGCATGGATCTGGCCACTATCGACCCATACTTCTGGCAACTATCGGCGCACAGGCTCTGCGGCTACCGAAGTTGAACCCGGCATCCCCTCCAGCACCAGAGCCTCAGGCTATTTTTCAGACACGGAGCAATTCATGGATAAGCCCTACAGATTGAACGCAGGAATGATTGTATTCAACTCCTCCGGACAGGTGCTGGCCGGGGATCGAATCCAGTATCCGGGTCACTTTCAGTTTCCCCAGGGCGGAATTGATGACGGAGAAGATCCGGAAACGGCAGCCATCCGTGAGCTTTACGAAGAAATAGGACTGCAACCCGGAAGGCCGGTGGGCGAGATTCCCGGTTGGCTCACCTACGAGTTTCCAGAAGACATTCCCGATCATCTGAAGAAGTTCCGGGGCCAGAAGCAGAAATGGTTCTATTTTCGATGGGACGGACAGCCCTCCGAACTTGATCTGGAATGGCATGAACGGGAGTTTAACACAGTCCGCTGGATGGAGCTTACCGAGCTGGTGCAAAACATTATTCCATTCAAACAACAAGTCTACCGCGAGATCCAGAAGCATGCCCGCCGCTTCATTCCCGAATACCTGAAAATGTGAGCCAGAGCCCGGGGGTCCAGCCACCCCTGCATAGTGCAGCAAGGCATCGTCCGAAGAGAACCGCACAGTGAGGGATCCAACCTTCGGCTGGCCATCCGAAAAAGAAGGATCTACTCTGACCCGGGTGCATTTGCCTCTTAGCCTGCCGGGAATAAAGGAAAATTTCTTTACAGGGGCCCGGAGAACTGGGATTAAATAGTTTCGCACAAATATGGAGCCATTTATTCCCCCCGGATTCTCTCTTCCCCTGGCATGGGGAATCGACTTCAGTCTTCCACTGCTGCTACGCATGGCGCAGAACCTGGAAGGGGTAGAGATCCTTCCCGAAGACAAGAAAATGCTAAGGGATCTTCGCAAAGAGCGAATCCTGTACTGTAGCAATCATCCCACGACTTCTGAACCTCCGGTAGCCTATGCTGTGGCCAAGACAATGGGCTCCCGATTCCACTATATGGCCTCCAGACAGGTGTTTGACTGGGGCAATGGAGTGGTGGGTCGAGTGATTCAGGGCATAGGCGCCTATTCGGTACTTGCCGGCACCGCCGACCGCGAAAGCATCAAGATGTCCCGCTCTATTCTTGCCCATCCCGGCGGCAAACTGGTAGTGTATCCGGAAGGCGAGCCCACCAGCGGCGAAAACGATAGCCTGCTTCCGTTACAGCCGGGTATTGCACAGATCGGATTCTGGGGTCTGGAAGATGCGCGAAAGATCGATGCCACCGCCGACATCATGGTCCTGCCGGCTTTCGTAAAGTATGTCTACACCGGCACGGAAGCCGCGATCAAAGGCGATCTGCATTCATCGCTCAAGAAGCTGGAGCGAAAGCTCGGCATTGATCCGGAGAACCGCAATTTGCTGCGGCGTTTCCTGGCCATTGGCCGTGTGCTTCTGGAAAAGGAAGAGCAGACCTACCACATCTCCGCCGGCTCGCTGAAGGACTGGGATTATCGTGTGGGTCGTGTGCGACATGCAGTACTCGACCAGGTGGCGGACAGGATCCAGGTAAAGGGTTACAATCGCAATGCTGACGCCATTGAGAAACTGCGATTCCTTCTTAGTATTCTGGAGATGATTTCGGTGGGCTATCCGGACCCCAGACTGCCGGACATTGACGACGATACTCTTCAATGGGCGCAAAAGGAATGCGACAAGGCCTACCTATTCATAGTTACCAGACCCGAGTATTTGATTTCCCATCCTTCCGCGGAACGCTTCTACGAATGGCTGGGTCGATACGAAACCTACGTTATGGGAAAAACGTCGTCAAGAGGACGTAAAGCGCACGTTAGATTCACCGAGCCGCTTTCCCTGGCGCAGTATTACTCGGACTACAAGAAGAATCGCAAGCAAGGCATCGAAACGCTTTTGAACGACTTGAAGGATGCCCTGGAGCGATTGATGGTCGAGTGTCTGCAGCTTTCGCCGCCTATAGTTCGGCCCTTCGATGTAGGCGACGATACCGTTTAACCTTAAAGTCCTCGCTGTTCTTCGACCACGGAATCCCGCGGGATAATGCGAAAGCCAGGAGGCCACCATTCCGCTTGTAGTACCCGGGTGATTGCGTTCGAAAACAATGTTCGCCGCGGCCTCGGCTGTGGGGCTTCAGCTTTTTAGGAACCTGCAGCTTCCTCGAAACCCGCATGAGCCCGTCCCATTTTGCGCCAATAAAAACTGCTTGCAAGAACGCCCATACTATACATTTGTTTCCCTGTGTCCCATCATCCATCCAGAGGCCGAGGAGCACTGAGTAGTCCCCAGGGCCGTTTCCTTTCCGTTCGAAGAGAAGCGCTGGAGGAAGTACAGGAGAACCCGGAAACCCGAATCATTGAAGAAAAACCAAAGAGCATATTGAGCCATAATGATTCCCCGGATGTACCGTTTCGCACAAGCCTGAATCCGTATCGCGGATGCGAGCATGGCTGCATCTATTGCTATGCCAGGCCCAGTCATGCCTACCTGGATCTCTCCCCGGGAAAAGACTTCGAAACCCGGATATTTGCCAAGCGAAACGCCGCCGACCTGCTAGAAAAGGCATTCCAGCGAAAGAACTATACTGTAGACACCATCGTTCTGGGAGCCAACACAGATCCATACCAGCCCATAGAAAAGTCCGAAAGAATCACTCGCTCCATTCTGGAAACGTGTCTGGAATACAGTCATCCGGTAGCTATAACAACCAAGAATCATCTAATCCTGCGCGATCTGGATTTGTTGCAGGAGCTGGCCAGCAGGGAACTAACCTCGGTAAACATTTCGCTCACCAGCCTGGATCCGGACCTGAGCAATCGAATGGAGCCCAGGGCTTCCACGGGGCAACGGAGATTGGCAGCCTTGAGCGAACTACGTAGCAACGGAATTCCGGCCGGCGTACTGATGGCGCCGATAATTCCCGGCCTGAACGATACAGAGATCGAGAAAATGGTCTATGCTGCCGCAGAAAGCGGAGCGCTGTGGCTGACACATATTCTGCTTCGGCTGCCCCATGAAGTAAAGGAACTGTTCGCCGACTGGCTGGATCACCATTTTCCAGAAAAGAAAGACCGAATTCTACAACTGGTACGCTCCACAAGAAGCGGAAAGCTAAACGACCCCAGGTTTGGCTCCAGAATGGCCGGACACGGCAACTACGCTCATTTGATTCATATGCGCGTTCGATCGGCCACGCAACGAAGCGGTATCCCGGCCATCCATGTCCGGCTGCGAAAGGATCTCTTCCGCAGAGCTCCGGGCGGACAGCCCGAACTGTTTCCCAATTCTTGAATTTGGCTTTCTCGATTTGCAAGCTCTGGCTTTTCCTGGATTGGACTGACCTTTCTTTTCTTTACGATCCCAATAAGAAGGCCAGGATTGCCCAATGAAAGAAAGGTCGGCATTATCGGGAAAAAGAAAAGCTCTCATCGCATGCGGGGCCCTCCTGGGAGTTCTTCTACTCTATCTTTCTCTATGGCCGGTGCCGATTGATCCCGCCATCTATGAACCCGAAGCCATCCCTGAGCTCGAGGGCGCCACGGCCCCCAACGATGTGCTCCGGGAATCCGAACTGGCATTGGTGGGTCAGATTGAAGGCCCGGAAGATCTTACCCTGGGCCCGGACGGAATGGTCTATACAGGCCTCCTGGACGGACGAATCATTCGTTTTTCTGTAAGCGAAGCGCTGGAAAACCAGGAAACAAAGCCGGAACTGGTGGCCAATACCGGAGGAAGACCGTTGGGCCTGTCTTTCGGACCGGACGGATCCCTCTATGTGGCCGATGCCATGAAAGGGCTTCTGCAAGTGGACCTGGACGGCAATGTGGACGTACTGAGTACGGAAGCCAACGGGGTGGCATACAAGTTCGCGGATCACCTTGACGTAGGCTCCGACGGTTCCGTCTACTTTTCCGATGCAAGCTTTCGCTTTGGAGTGAACGAATATCTATACGATCTCCTGGAAGCCAGACCCCATGGAAGACTCATCAAGTATGATCCGCAGAGCAAGGAGACCACGGTACTTGCAGAGGATCTGTACTTCGCCAACGGCGTCGCACTCTCCGAGGACGAAAGCTATCTATTGATTAACGAAACCTACCGTTACCGGATATCAAAGTACTGGTTGCAGGGGCCTAAAAAGGGAACCCTGGAGCTTGTAGCCAATAATCTGCCTGGCTTTCCGGACAATATTCGCCGGAGCAGCAAAGGTACCTTCTGGGTTTGTCTGTTTACTGTGCGAAATCCGATTATGGACAGGCTGCATCCGCATCCCGCTCTGAAGAAAGCGGTAGCCCGGCTGCCAAAGTTTCTGTGGCCAAAGCCGGCGCCCTACGGTATGATTCTGGAAATGGATGGCAACGGAAACATCCTTCGCAGTCTGCAGGACCCGGGAGGACAAAAACTAAAGGAGATTACCGGCGCGGTGGATGATGGGCAGTATCTCTACACCGGAAGTCTGCACAATGACCGCATCGGAATCCTGGAGCTAAGCAGGGTTCCGGATTCGCACTGGCAAAGGTAGTTCTGCCGGATTATCTCAATGGCCTCCGCCATGATTACTGTTCCGAAGGCCATTTATCCGATGTCAGATCGCTTTGTTTGGCGAGCCAACTTCGACGCTGCGAAGAACGCTACACCAACTCCAGAATGCTTTTGGCCACAGATACTCCGGAAAGGTACGCGCCATGCAGAGTTCCCGGATAGCGAGCGTTACATGCTTCGCCGGCCAGAAAAACGCGGTCGTCGTCCTGTTCCGCCATGGTTTCAAAGTCTCCGATAGAACTTCCGCTGGCGACGATCGAGTAGGATCCACGAAACAACGGGTCCGAGTGCCACTTTGTACGAATCATTCCGATAGGATCGGGCACCTTTCCAAACATACTGCGTAGATGCTCCATGGCCACTTCCTTTGCTCCCTTTTCGTGTCCCCGCTCCAGTTCGCGGGCGAACGCCCCCTGGGTAAGGGCCACCAGCGCCGGCTTGCCAGTGAGGGGCTGCAGGTTCCAGAACTCCAACGTTGGACCGTCGCGCAGATCGCCCATCCGATGCACCGAAGGCCAGAAGGCTCGTGGAAAAGAGAGCGCAATCTTTTTCATGGTGCCCATCTTGATGCGGGACAGCGCTTCCTGGCGCTCCTGCGAAAGGCCCGGCTCAAAGCGAATAGCGCCGGACTGAAGAACTCCAACCGAGCAGGTAACTACAACAAAGTCTGCCTGGAGCTGGCCTGCATTCGTATGTACCTCCACTTGATTGGCCGTTTTTCTAATTCGACTAACCGTTGTGTTGGTGCGAATCATCAGACCCTGCGCCAGATGTCTGGCCACCGCTACAAAACCGGTCTTCAGAAGCCATTCCGGGCCGTCAAAAGCGTAATCCTCATCCCAGTATTTCAAGCTCAGTTCCCTGGCATCGGCAGAAAGCTCGATTTCAACATCAGATGCAAAGTTCCAACGAACACCCTGTCTTACGGTTTTCGAAAGATCGTCAGGCATTTCCTCCAGAACTTCTTCCATGGTATCATTCAAACGGGCCCGACGTTTCAGGTTTCTGCCCGAGGAATACAAGTCTTCCGTATTCTCGTCTATTTCTTCGTAGAGCTCATCCGAGATTTCTTCGCCGTCGCTGTACAGGGCCAGCGAATCAGCGTCGGTTTCAAGTACCGGAATGGAGAGCTTCTTTACCAGGGATGTAAGAGGATTCTTTTCGCCCGCCCCGTGCACCCAGGCGGCGCCGAGATCCAGGGCCATACCCAGGGAAGTATCGGTCCACATTCTTCCGCCTACACGATTGCCGGCTTCTAGAATCTCCACCTCCATACCCGCCTGTTTCAGCCTGGTTGCCGCCACCAGGCCGGCCATTCCGGCGCCCACTACGATAACCTTGCGCGATGATCCTTTAGCTTCCAGACAACCCGGAGCGGCCATACCTGCCAGGGCCGCAAGAGCCAGAAATTGCTTTCTATTCATTGAATCCATGGTAACCTGCTTCATCGAAAGTTAGACACTGAATGCACAATGGACTGGTATTGTGTGGTATCCTTTTTTGCACCTTCCTTGTATTTTTTCCCTGGCCCATCACGGAGGAAAACCGCTTCGCACAGGGGGTGATTGAATCGTCCGCTCCCTGAACTATAGGGAAATCTGGCTGGAACAGTGTGGAACGGCCAAAGTCATCCGCTCTCGTCAGGGGACCTGGCAAGAAAATCCGGAGGGCTGGCTCCGGACCCGCGGATTGGGGATTAAATCCGGGGTATCCGGATTCAGAGAGGGTATTGTCTCCTCAGAACAGTGGAAAGTGCCACTCCGTGCCTCCGAGCCGCTTCCCGATGCTGGATGATGGCTTCCCACTCCTTCCATAGAATCGAAAGGTAGCCGGCCGCCGATTCATCCCGGTGTCATTATCCATGGTTCTTAATTAATTTTTCGGGACCCTCTGTTGGCTCATTCGCGGTAAATCCGGACGCGTAATGGTAGCGGTTTGCTGCCGGCCGGTCTTCAGCCAGGAAAGGGCATCCAATGAAGATCGATTTGTTTCTTTACAAAGGAAACCTGATGAACGTGAATACGTTATGCAAATCCTGCTTTCTGATCGAGCCCAAAAGCTACAAAAAGACATTCGCGCATTCATAGATGAAATGGTAATCCCGGCCGAAAGGCACTTCGACTACAACACCGGAAGGATGCCCGAAGGTATTGTTGTAGAGATTAGAAGCAAGGTGAAATCAGCCGGATACTGGACGCCTCATTTGCCGGAATCGGAAGGCGGGCTGGGCTTGAACATGATGGAAACCGCCGTAATTTTCAGCGAACTGGGTCGAAGCCCCATCGGCGCTTTCATGTTCAATTGTGATGCCCCGGACGAAGGAAATATGCATCTACTCAGTCTGGCCGCCAGCCCGGAACAGAAAAAGAAATTCCTGGAACCGCTCATAGCCGGCGAAATTCGATCCGGATTTGCCATGACCGAACCGCCCCCCGGGGCTGGCTCCGATCCCAGCAGCCTAACTGCCAACGCAGAAAAAAAAGGGGATCGCTACATTCTGAATGCTCATAAGTGGTATTGCACCGGCGCCTACGGAGCTCGTTTTTTGATCGTTATGGCCCGAGTAGCCGGTAGCTTTCGCAAGACCACAATGTTTCTGGTGCCTACGGATTCCCCGGGTTATACCATGGTTCGCGAAATCGAAACCATGGGATCCCATGGACCCGGCGGACACTGCGAGTTAAAGTTTGAGGATGTAGAAGTGCCCGAAGACATGATACTGGGCAAGGTAGCCCACGGTTTTCGATTGAGTCAGGAGCGATTGGGGCCCGCGCGGCTCACTCATTGCATGCGATGGATCGGCCTGGCGCGACGCTCCATGGAAATCGCGCGAACCTATGCGAAGGACCGCCAATTGTTTGGCGCCCATTTATCGGAACATCAGGGCATTCAATGGATGTTTGCGGATTCGGCCACGGAAATCGACGCCGCAAGAATGCTGACCCTCAAGGCGGCCAGCGAATTAGTGGAAGGCAAAGATGCAAGGCACAGTCTTTCTATGGCGAAGCTTTACACCAGCGAAATGCTTACTCGAGTCATCGACCGGGCTATTCAGATATGCGGAAGCCATGGCTATAGCCGAGATCTTCCTCTGGAATGGTTCTACCGGGATGCCCGGGCAGCCCGGCTGGCCGACGGTCCGTCGGAAGTGCATCGCATGGTGCTGGGCCGCGGACTAATGAGCGGCAAGGAGAACTTCTGATGGATCTAAAAAACCCTGCAGGCATCTATGAATCTCCTCCCGGCTACGATTCCCAGCGTTTGGCTGAAGAAATAGAAGAGATTCGAAATTTTCCACAGAGCCTGGAAAAAACGATCTCCGGATTAAGCGAACAGCAACTAAACACTCTGACGTTGCCGGGCAACTGGACGGTGGCCCAGGTAGTCCACCATCTCGCAGACAGCCATATGAATGCTTTTATCCGACTCAAGCTTGCGCTCACCGAAGACAACCCGGTAATAAAGCCCTATCCAGAGTCTCTCTGGGCGAACCTGGTCGATGGTAAGGATGCAATTGTACAGCCTTCCCTGGAAATCCTGCGAGGAGTGCATCGGCGCATGGATCAGGTGCTGCAAACCCTGGATGCGACATTGGGGGCGCGTACCTTCGTGCATCCGGAAATGCACCGCAAGATTCCCGTGTTCGAAATCCCGGCGCTCTATTCCTGGCATGGCCGGCACCATCTGGCCCACATTC
Source organism: Spirochaetaceae bacterium (assembly GCA_002730875.1). Taxonomy (GTDB): domain Bacteria; phylum Spirochaetota; class Leptospiria; order Leptospirales; family Leptonemataceae; genus UBA3465. The sequence goes on from PCBI01000005.1 coordinate 159,359, forward strand.
AATTGCTGAAAGAGGACCGTGGCTGGTAAAATGGAAACCAGGAAAGAACCAACGTTGGCCGGATGGATGAAGGACCATTCCAATGGAGCCCTGCGCGAATACGGAGAGACGGTACTAAGACTCACAGAGAAGTTCGATCTGGCCGAACCCCGAGTGCTTGCGGAATACCCCCTGGGCGAATCTCTGTTCCCAATCCTGGCTTTCCAGATAAAGTCCTCCCGAGTCATTGTGCGCCATGAGCCCGGTCGGTGGCCCAACGCTTTTCTGGTTTCGGTGGAAGCAGCCAGTCCGGTACACTCCCTGTTCGGACTTTTTGATCCAACCCTGGACTTGAGCGGTTCGCGAATCCCGGGCATGAATCCTGAATGGCTATTCACGTCATATAGTAAGGACCAAAAAAGGTTCAGTTGCGAACTGGAAGACGAATGGGACCTTGCCATGCTCTTCCGAATCCTGAAGAGCATGGGTTTGCTTGACTGGGCCGCAATTCCAAACAGAAAGGAAGGCGATTCTCGCTAGAAGAAACCATGCCCATGGCCCGCGAAAGCCAGATAAAAAAACCCAGGATGATCTTTCTCGACTTGATGAATACCATCATGTTCAACCATGATCGCTTTGGGCCGCAGGAGAATTATCCGGCGGTGTACCATGCTCTGGGCGGAAGCAACCTGGCTGATGAGGAACTGCACCTGATCATCGGCCGAGCCGTGGAGCGAATTGAAATCGATTACTCGGAACCGGAGCGGTACGAAAACTTCCCCCATGCACGGTACTACCTGCGCGCCGAAGCCGCACGTCTGGGAAAGAATCTTTCCCAGACGGATCGCCTGGCTCTCAACCTCACTTTTGCTTTTCAGGAATGTGGATGGATAGATGCCATCCATGCACGGGCCATCGAGAAACTGGCTCGAGAGTATCCGCTGGCCATCATTAGCAACCTGTGGGGCGTTCCATACTTCTGTAATCGGGTGCTTCGCATCAGCCGATTGCACCGCTGTTTTCTGGGCGCCTATTACTCTTCGGAGCTGGGAATGCAAAAACCCGCCAGATCGATCTTTCAGTACGTAGCAGCAAAGCATGCTTTGCTGCCCGAGCATTGCTTGATGATCGGGGATAACCTGGAAGCCGACATACATGCAGCCAGGGAAGCCGGTATGCAGGCGCTCTGGATCAGCTACGGCAGAGAATCAGATGTTCCTCAGGCCCTGGATTTTCCGGATGCCGTAGAACTTCTGGTCTCCCATACTTGACTCAGAAGCAGAAAGGCCCAATTTAAGGCGAATGAAGGCCAGCTTCACCGCACATAACCGTCCGCAGGAGGTTGTGGAATCGATTCTCTTTAACGACCGCGAACTCAATACCCAGCAACGTGCCGCGAAATACGCCAAGATGTCGGCTTCGCCCTATCGGTTCTTCCGAGGTTCCAACAACCTCTTCTGGTATGATTTCTTTCGCGACTGGCAGTTTGCGCTCTTTGGCGGTATTCCAGAGACCCAGACCTGGATTCAAGGAGATGCCCATGTTTACAACTTTGGCGTCTTTGGTAATAGCCGGGGCATTATCTATGGCATGGACGATTTCGACGATAGCATCGTGGCCGATTATCAATACGATCTATGGCGTCTTGCCGTCAGCATGGTTCTGGATTGCCGCGAGAACGGCTACTTCAGCGAAAAGAAAATTCGCAAGTTTCTATCCCGCCTGGGAAAATCTTACCTTAAGGAGGGAGCGAAAGGACTTTCTGAATCTGCTTATGAATCGTTGAACTCTTTTCAGGCCCCGCCATTGAACAAGTTCCTGGAAAAGATTGCGAAGAAGCGAGACCGCGGCGATTTGCTGGATAAATGGACAGCGATAGAGGACAATAAACGTGTCTTTAGACTTGAGAAAGAAAAGCTAGATAAGGTTCCAGAATCCACCTTTAAAGATCTGGCCCGGGCTCTGGATGAGCATCTGCATACCCTGGAGCATCCTTCGGATCCCGCTCCATCACATTTCAAAATCAAAGACGTTGCGAAACGACTTCAGGCAGGTACTGGCTCCCTCGGCTCCATGCGTTATTATGCCCTGATCGAAGGGAAGGGTAGCGACCTGGGCGACGATGTAATCCTGGACATTAAAGAGCAGACCGCTCCCGAGGCCTGCAAACAAATGAGTGAACCGGAACTGGCCCGCTACAAGCTGGCCTTCCCCGATGAAGGAATGCGACATGCCCGGGCCTTTCGTGCCATTTCGGTCAGACCGGACCCTTACCTGGGGTGGATGCGATGGAATAACGCTGATTTTTCCATCCGCGAGCGATCCCCGTTCAAAGAAGACTTTCCTACAGACAAAATCAAAGACTACGACGATTACCTGGAAATGGCCGGCCAATGGGGTCGACTGCTTGCCCGGGAGCATCTGCGCGGAGCCAGAGACCTGGGCTCCCACCGCCAGGGCGAACTATCCGCTCATCTGAAACAAATAAAGAAGAACAATAAGCATCCCTTTCTGGATTTTCTGCAAGCTCTTGCTCTGGGCTATGCCGACTGCGTGGAGTTAGATTTTCAGACCTTTCAAAAGGAAATCCATCGATTGGTGGAGGGACAGTAGGGCACCGGCACAGCGCGGCCCAAAGGGCTGATTTCAGAAGGGGCGCACGGACGACGATATCCAGCGGAGCAATGGAGCTTTGGCAACGGATGGAGGAAGAGATACTGATGTCCGGCAACGCGACACGCATCGCGCGTCGCGTTACCGGGCATACAGGATTCAGGCTACGCGTGAGGCGATCGTGGGTTCCAGGGTCTCGGATTGCCCGGGATACAGATGCATTTGCTCCGAGTCATAGTCCTGTTCGGTTAATGTGAACGTAGTTCTGAATTTGGCCACGATGAACAGACTCAAGGCCGACACAGCCACCACACCATAAGCAACATAAAGGGACGGAGTCAGATGCAGAAGCCAGTGTGGGTTGTCCACGGAAAGCACAGCCAGAACGGCAATCCCAACCAGACGCAGGGGCTCCAGAATGCGAGCCCATCGCTTCCCTTCCAGAATTCCGCCAATACAAATGAGCGAGAATGTTGCCAGCGCGGCCACGCCACCGATCTGCCACATATTGAAGGCATCCACCTTCAGAAGCACGGCAAAGGTAAGCGCGGTCATAGTCGCAAACCAGATCAGGCTATACACGGAAAGCGTCTTCGGCACGGTAACATCGAATTTCTGATATTTATCGGCTTCCAACTCGGGGGCCACCTTGGGACCGCCCAGTTCTTCTGGCATCCAGCCTGGATGCTTGAACCAGACCAGGATCTTGTCCTTCCAGCGAGGAGCCGCCACAGCGATATCCCACATTTCTTTCCAGTATTGCAAATTCGCCCAGAAGGGGTTAAAGCTTTTGAAAGGCTTAACGGTGCCATACACCGGCTCTTCTTCTTCAACCTGGAAGGTCCCAAACATTTTGTCCCAGATAATAAAAGTCCCCGCATGATTCTTATCCAGGTATTTGGGATTCTTGCCATGATGCACCCGGTGATGCGAAGGGGTGTTCATGAAGCTTTCCAGAAAGCCCATACGACCGATGGCCCGGGTATGAATCCAGAATTGATAGATTAAACTCAGGGCGCCGTTGGCCAGCATTACGGCCGGATGAAAACCCAGGAAAGCCAGTGGAATATAGAATGGCCAGGTAACCAGGCCGCCAAAGGCAGATTGCCGTAGAGCCACGGTGAGATTGTATTCTTCGCTTTGATGATGAACTACGTGTGTGGCCCAGAGGAAGTTAACCTCATGACTCATTCGATGGGCCCAGTAATAGGCCAGATCATAGAGAACAAAACAGGCGCCGAAGGTGAGTACCATGCCCCACTCCCAGCTGGGCTGTGCCGGCAAATCGAAGAGCCGCAGATGGTCATAGACCAGCCAATAGACATATACGGAAGCGGCCGCGCTCAAAAGACCGAATAGTCTGTTCAGCACTCCGGTGCCCAGATCCGCAATGGAATCGTTTAATCGGTAGAGCTTTCGGCCCTTCCATTTGCTATAGAGCAACTCGAGCCCAATCAACAGGAAAAAAAACGGTATGGCATAGGTTACAAATTCTGGAAATTTAGGATCCATAGATACATCCCCCGAACCACAAAATACAGAAAACTGACACCGTGTCAATATTTTTCTGACGCTCTGTTGGCTTGGAATCCCTCCGGAAACTGGTCCGACAGGACCCCCACTAAAACATTCGACGAAAAAAGGGACCGGAATCCGAGCGCCAAATAATCAAGGAGTGCCGAAGCGGATACAGAGCAAACCTGGCTCTGGCGTCTAATTCCGGAAATTCATATAGTAGGTGCAGGAGCGGATCACTTCCCGATAGAACTGAGTGTCTTCCAGCTCCGCCAGCTTACTGAACTGCACCTTCTGCTCGGGAGCCAGGCTAACCAGCCCATCCGACGAATAGTCCACGGAAGCATGATCCAGATAAGCGATGGTGGCTATCATGAACCTGGAAGCGGCTATGAGTTCGCGATCGCTGCCTTTACTTAGCGACTTCTGAAAATAGTCTGTGGCCAGAGCCAGCTGAGGATCGCCCTTCTTGTCCGAGTAATCGTAGTAGATGCTCCAGTCGGTGTCCACTGCGGACCACCAGTGACCGAAATGACTCATGTTAAACTGAGCCAGTCCCATGCGATAATAGGCTTCCGCAGCCCGGTCCCCGGATGATTTCTCTGCGATACCCTTGAGCTCCAGCATCCTGGACGCAATGGTGTGGGGCGTATAGTCTTTTGCTTTTTCGCCGGAATGGAAAGACTCGGAAAAAGGATTCTGAAAAGGACCGGCCTTAATGTCTTCCGAATAATGGATGGGACGGTGCTTGATTTTGGGAATGCTATTGAATGCTTCCACAGCCCCGGCATACTGTCCCGCCTTTAACATTCGACTGCCCAGTCGCGAAACTACCGTATACAGATCCGTGCCTGAAATCTTAACAATCGCTTCTTCGTATTGGGAGTTCAAATTGCGAAGCACTTTGTCGGCCTTCTTCATGGCAGCAAAATCGTATGTATTGACAGGGGTTCCGGAATAGATCTGCGCTACATCCGGCTCCCATAGTAAGGCATGGCCCTCTTCGCCCGCTCTACGGTGGATCTCCACCATGTTACGGTGCAGCCTGAGTCTGGCCGCATGATCGGACCAACGACATCCGTAGGAGTGGGAGTCATCGGTGGGAGCAATGGAGCTGTAGTCCTGAACAATCCTCGATTTTAGCTCGGGGGTCGGCTGATCGCTGGACTCTGCCAGATTCAGAAGCCCCAGGCGGCGACTCTGTAACTTAACAAAAGGAGAGTTACCCTGCTGAATGGCAGAGGCCTCCAGCGAACGCGCGGCCTGCTCATGTTTACCCATCAGCATCTCCAGATAGGCCTGACCCAGCTTCCACGCTCCGGGAGAAGTTACTTTTTTCTCGCTCGCCGTTTTGGCGAAGAAATCGGCCAGACGATTCATATAGCGAAGCTCTTCGGCAGGGATGGCAGCGATGGGTTCTGCCTCCAGGGAAGGAACGAACCAGTTCCAGACGCTCTTTAGCAATGCAGAGAAAGAAAAGTCACCGTTTTCGTCTTCATAGGCGGCGGACTTCGTTTCGCGGCCGCGGTTTTCACCGAGCGAGGTGCCCGTATAACTGTAATAGAGCGGCTCTTCGAGCCGATCCTCCAGTCGATCTACCTCACGAATGAGCATATAGTCCAGGGCCGGATCCCGGGGATAAAGCTCGGCCATCTTCTCCAGGGTTTCCAGGCCAGGCTCGGGGCTGGCAAAGAAGCGAAGAATCATTAGAACCTTTTTCTGATCGCCGGAAGCCTTTTTTAGAGCCGCTTCGTAGGCTCCCTCTTCATGCCAGAAATTCTTGAAATCCAATAATACCGCTGGCATCATCTCGGGCCTGGCGCCAATGTTTGCCAGCTCCAGCAAACCGGAAGACACCTGACCGCTCTTCAGCAGGGCACCCGCTTTCAGATGCTGCAATCTATAGTAAAGCGGATCAGTGGATTTAAGTTCGGTAGGTGGCTTTTTGAATAGCTCCAGTGCGCGCTGATGCTGGCCAGAATAATGCGATAAACGAACGGCCTGGAAAAAGTAGCGAATTTTCAGTTCCCGGTCCTTTAGCAGAGACATTTGCCGGATAGCCTGGTTGATGTACGGGCTAACCTTTTCTTCGGAGGGAGGTTCCGGAGTGTCCCAGTAGCTTATGGGCGGAGCCACCAGAGGTTCCAGATTCTTGGCATACACCAGGTATGTCAGGGCATCTTTGCCGCCGCTTCGGGCCAGACGATTGGCCAGAGCCTCGCTACCGGTTCCATTGATGGCTGATTGAAGAATCTCAGGCCGGGTTTCGTAAACCAGTTCTTTCAGGGCTTCGTAGTCCGCAGCGATGCCGGTTGTCGCTTTGATGTAAGCATTCCATTTCTCCAGGTTTGGATCCCGCTCTTTGCGATCGGGAAGATCACAGGTGCCGGCCAGGTTATCCAGAGCTACGTAATAAGGATCGGCGGACTTATCGGGAAAAAGAGCACCGGTGATTTGCAGCGGACGAAAGATTCGCAAAGGATCCGGTTCACCGGGACCGCAGGGCCACAGGGAGGCCGGCTGCACGTATACAATTAGAGCAAGGACAGGAAGAAAGAACCGAAAGCCAGTACGCATATTACCAGGAGAGTCCGGCCCTGGAAAAAAGGTCAACCAGGTCTTTCGTTTCGGCGGATGTCTTTTTTTCATCGTAATCGAAAACGATCAAGGCTCGCTCCGGGTCCTCCCGGTTCAACTCTTGAGAAAGCGCATACAACACCGAAGCCCTTTCGCATGCATCCACGGACTCCAGCCGAATACGAGCGCCAGCAGGCAGTCTTCTTCCGTCCAGAATCACCGGCTGGATCACCCGATATTCATGGCCCCGTTTCTCCAGTTCCGGCCTGGACAGATCCTTTTCTGTGACATCGTGGAGAATGGAATGAAAGGAACCGTGCACGAAAGCCACAGCCCAGGAAAAGTCCGGAAGAGCCAGATCCAGAGGGATCGGATACTTCTGCATGTGACTTCCCCGCAGATAGCTCAGGGCCACCGACTCGCTAAAGATAGAGTTCCTTTCCGATGGATCGGCAAGCTGGCCCATGTTATATATCATCAAGGCGCCGCGATCCACCGGCGGTACTCCCGTGGACTGGTAATACTTGAGTTGATGCAGCCTGATGGTGGAGGATAATTCAAAGCCAGGACTGTCTTTGCCCAGCGAACGTAAGCGCTCAAGAAGGGCGAAGTAAGTCGTTCGGGTCCCGGCCGTCCAATCGCAATCCAGCTGAATTTCCCCGCCGGAGTATCCGATGCGATTCACCAGTTGCCAGATGTTTTCTGCCAGTTCGCCCACGGACTCTGAATCCAGGTCCTTTAGAGCGCCCAGGGTCACATAGACTACAGGTATCACTGTAGCGTCGGTTTCGACAGAACGGCGGATACCCACAGGACGGGGCCCATCCGGCCCGGCCACCACATCGAAGTATCGCACGTATAGTTTTTTTGCGCCGTACTGGCGCAGAGAATCCAGTCCGGGAAGTTTTCCTTCGACCTGCCAGTAGTAGAATGCCCCTTCAGAAACCAGCGGAGGGTTCGAGGGACGTGCGAATACGGTCTTGCATCGATCTGTCCGTTCCTGAGCGGACGCATTCCCATCCGGGGCCGGCGCGCATCCATGAAGCCCGACCAGAAGCATGACCAGAACCGGAGGTATGATTGCCAGGGTAATTACGGCTGCACTGGAAAAGAAAGAAAACCGCACGGTATCCAGCAATAGGGCGGCGCCCGCAAAACTCAAGCGAAAGGATCACTTGACAGAGTTAATGAGAAACGGCAGTCTCTCACGGAAAAAGCGGATTCTTATGACTATAGAAGAACTAAAGAAAACCCTGGAACCCTGGCTGGAAAAGAGATTCCAATCGGCGGTCAAAATCTACGATGTAATCCCCCTGAGCGGAGGCGCCTGTCAGGAAAACAGTCTTCTGGAATTGGAAGTAAATGAAGGATCACGAAAAGGCTCCCACCGACTGGTGTTACGATCCGATCGCGGTAGCTCATTGTTTTCCAGCCTGGATAGGAAGCAGGAATTTGAAGTGGCTCGAGCCGCCTTCGAAGCGGGGACCCGAACCCCGGAACCGTACTTCTACGAGATGGATGAGTCCGTGCTCGGCAGACCCTTCTCATTGATGCAATGGATTCCTGGAAAAGCCACAGGTCGGTACGTGGTAAAGGATAACTCGCTAAAGGATGTGCGTAAGGAACTGCCGTCCAGCCTTGCCGAGCATCTGGCTCATATTCACTCGGTGAAGCCGGGCAACAACTCATTGGACTTCCTGAATATACCAGCGGAGAGTCCTGCCAGCGAAGGCTGTAAAGAAATGCGGCTGGAAATAGACAAACTTCAGGAAGCGCATCCTGCCATGGAATTGGCGCTGAACTGGCTGGAAAAAAATGCCTACAACACTGACGAACTGGTACTTGTGCACGGCGATTTTCGCACCGGCAACTTCATGGTAAGCCCCGAAGGATTGCATGGAATTCTGGACTGGGAGTTCGCCCATTTTGGCGATCGGCACGAAGACATCAGCTGGCTGTGTATGCGGGACTGGAGATTCGGAAAGTTGAACCTGGAAGCGGGCGGCATATCCAATCGTCAGGATTTTTACCAGGCCTACGAGAAATTTTCCGGCGCCAGGGTAGATCCAGAGAAAGTGCGCTACTGGGAAGTGATGGGTAATCTGCGCTGGGCCGGCGGAGCGGCCGCTCAGGCAGAACGTCATCTGAGCGGAAAAACCCGTGGAATTGAGCTGGCTTCCATTGGAAGACGCGTTGCCGAAATGGAGTTTGAAATGCTGCGCCTCATCGAACAGGGCCAATAGATGAAGCCCGATTCAATTAACGTTTTGATAGATTCGCCTTGTGGACCCAATAGGAACCGGAAGGCCGCAGAAAGAAGAAAGGAGAAATCATGCAATATAGACCGGAAGCTGCAGATCTGTGCGAAGCGATTGCGGACTACCTTCTCAAGGAGGTAATGCCTGCCGTTAAGGATTCGGATGAGCTGGCCTACAAAGCGCTGGTTAGCTGGAACATGCTGGGCGTGGTAGCTCGGGAGATGCGGGACGAAGAAGAGCTACTTCGCAATGAGGTGGGACGGCTGCACCAGATTCTGGACGAACCAGGACTTGAAGAACTGGAAACCCTGCAGGACGTGAAAAAACGAATCCAGGAATTGAATGTAAAACTCTCGGAAAAGGTCCGCAAAGAGAAGATCTCCGATACGAATAGCCAGGTTTGGGCCCATGTGCGACAGACCCTGGTCGAGAATCTGAGCATTTCTAACCCCCGTTTTCAGACGGATTCCTGATGCTTCTACACATCGTCAGGCATGGCCAGGCCAACGCATCCGGACTGAACTACGATGAATTGAGTCCGCAGGGATGGAATCAGGCCCGTACCCTGGGCCGCCATCTGAGCCAGAGTGGCGTGGAGATCTCTGGCTTTGCCTGCGGAACCTTGCTGCGACACAGACAAACGCTGCAGGGAATTCAGGAGGGCCTGCAGACTACCCCGGCGAGTCCTGCCCTCCCCGGAACCGAAAGCAGTCTCTTTTCAGAAGCAATTCAGGAAGAGGAGGGGCTGAACGAGATAAGCCCGGAGCTCTGGAAAAGCCTGGCATTGAGCCTGGCCGAAAAGGAAGCATCCTTTTCGCAGATGCTCGACCAATTGAAACAGAGTCAGGGCCGGGGCCGAAAAAGAAGATTGGCCGCCATCACCGGACGTGTACTGGAGCACTGGATTCGCGCGCCTGGAAGCGGGTTCGATTCATTTAGCGCCGCGGTGATAGATTCCGTGGCGCGCATAGTAAACAATCAAAAGCGGGGCGATCTACTCATGGTGAGTTCGGGCACCCCCATAGCTATTCTAATCGCAAAGTCTCTGGGGAGCTCCGACCCGGATTCCATTTTGCACTGGTTACGCCGATTGGGCAATACGTCTCATTCCATAATTGAGTGTCGGTCGGAATGGAAGCCCCTTCAATTGAACAGCTTACAACATCTGGCAGTCATCCACCGAACGCTTATGTAGCCAAGCATTCCTGCGATTCCGGCCGATTTTAGCGCTCAGCACACTCCGTCGCTTCTGTCGCTTCTGTCGCTTCCGGCGTTTCCGAAGGGTTCGAAAGAGTGCAGGTTCGTTTCTGCTCTGCTCCGGTGGACTCGCCTTCTTATTCCGGTATACGCACTATAAAGCGACTTCCCTGGCCCGGCTGGCTTTCGATTTCCATTCGGCCGCCTATACGATCCAGCAGTTGCTGACAGAGAAACAGGCCTATTCCCTTTCCGGTACTTCGTTGCATGCGACGCCTGTTAAGAATCTGAATTCGCCGCTCATCGCTCATGCCTTGTCCTTCATCGGTCACTGTGATGGTCAGCCCTGCAGGTCCATCCGGATGCCGAAATACGCCGAGTTCCACCGATTTCCCTTCAGGAGTGAAACGAATGGCGTTGTTTAGCAGATTTCGCACAATGGTCCGCACCAGTTGCGGATCTACGCCGGTTTGCAGTCCAGGATCTACGGACTCTTTAAAGCTAATCTTTTTTTGGGAAGCCAGGTAACGAATCAAATCCAGTTCCGGCTCAACGGCTGACTTGAAAGAATAGGGGTCCACGGATTCTATGCTGGCCCCCATTTGCAGGGCTACCCATTCGGACAAATCGTCAAATAATCCGCTGGCCTGGCGAGACGTAGCGTAGATTGCTTCGATCAATTCTTCTCTGTCCTGCTCGCTCAGCGAATCTTTCATCTTCAGAAGCAGCTCGGAGGTAGATCGAAGCGTAGCGAAAGGCGAGCGAAGATCATGGGCAAGAACGCCCAGCAAATCCCGGGTATGATCCGAAATCACATCCTCAACATCACGATTCAGAATGCGGGACATAGCAGAACGCACCGGAGTCGTGATTTGAGTCTTTACGATAGCAAGATAAATCAAATAGTAGGAAAGAATCTTGAAGTTATGACCTAATTGATTGGCGATTCCATAGACATCCTGATACAGAGTAAATGTTAGCTCGGCGACGGCAGCCACAAGAAGCGAGCCAATCAATGGAGGTTTCAAAACGCTATAGGCAGGCAGCCTTCTATGTGCGATGCCGGCGGCCAGTACCAGGATTGCACAAATCAAGAATTCTGAAACGACCTTGAAGGTAGTCTGCCCCTCGCCTTCGATAAATGCGTCCGGAAAAACCGGATACACATAAATCGTCAGAAGCGATACCAGAAAGAGTAAACCATATCCGATTTTGAACACAAAAGTGGGGATCTTCGCAGTGAGGCCCGGAATCGCGACAAAAAGGAAAAGGGCAAACGCTTCAAGGTACCGCCCCAGAATCCAGGTCTGCGTAGGCGGATTTGATCCATAATCGAGAACACCCATTCCTTTATAGCCCAGCACATGGACTATATCGAACAAACCTACGAACAGAAATCCTATGCCAAGTCGGACCACGGGGGCCATGGAATTAAATTCACGAAAGTTCCAGGACAAAAGAAAAATGGCAAAGCTAATGCCCACGGCAAAAAGCTCAGCAAGGGAATGGAATAGCAGATAATTGTAAAGAGAACTGAGATTCAGAAGAACAAGAATCGGTAGCCCGAGAAGCAGTATTCCCAGGTTACCGGAGCGAGTCCTGCGAATCAATTCCATGTGACCACAGTACCGCCGCTCAATATCTATACAATCAATCTATGGAGACTCAAAGAGAACGGATGGCAAAATGACGAAGATTCGAAACAGAACCGGTTCTTCCGGGACATCCCTGATGCGCCCCGGAAGACCTTTCCAACTCCAGTCTGTGTGCATCGAGATTATGAATGCAAGCCGCAGGATTTCAACCCCACGCGTTTCGGGCGGTATTTTGATCGGCGCGATATTACCCTCCGGGCAAGTTACGGCCATGGGCACGAAAAGCTCGAACTCTCCTGGTCGCCCTTTTTCGGGCTCAAAGAGTCCTTCGCAATGCCAGGTGCATACCTACATCCGGAGTAGTTGAATACGTAAGGAAGTTTTCAATGATGGCTACCTCCAGACGATAGGCGCCCACATCCGTGCCCAGGCCCAAACCTATCTGGTGGGCATCGGCGGAGAGCTTTCCAAAGTCTTTCACCGGAGAGGTAAAAAACACGTATTCCATAAACAGATCCACTCCGTCCAGGTCATAGCCAATACGCGGACGAATGGACCATTGCTGCGCCGGAAGCTCCAGGAGGCGAAATTCGCTTCTTTCGAAGGCCGAATAAGAAACGCCCATTACCCAGTACGCATTGTTCGGTGCCCGGGGCGAAAAGAAAGCCAGCGAAACCGATGCGCTGTTGCCCGTCCCGCCTCCGATCAAGCTGCTGGAGCTCTGCCGAGCTGCCTGTAGCGAAACCACGGCGCCTTCCACGCTTGCGAATCCAGAACCGTAAGAAACTGGTATTCCGTAGTCGATGTAGAAGCGCACCTGGCCCGGTCCCGAACGATTGGATCCTCCCATGGTGTCTTCCGGAATGCGCGCGGGATCAATTCCAGCCAGATATAGAGATTCCGGTTCCAGTTGTAAATCGATGGGCGGGTCCAGGGGGTTTCGGGGATAGGCTCGAGGCAGATACTTCGCTTCCAGAAATCGCTCCAGACGCATTAAGAAAGGATATATTTCGCCAAGAGGCTCGTAGCTTACGTTCAGTCGATTGCGTGGAAAGCGATCCCGTTGCCCCTGGGTTACGCCAATGACTGAATGAAATCGTTCAATAGAGCTATCCATTATCCCGCCGCCCTGCACTACGTAGGGAAAGACCACACCCATGCGAACACGATCCGTTATGCCATAGGAGATGGCGGCATTGAAGGTCAACTCCTCGCCGTCCATGATGAAGCGATCGGACTGTATGGACCATACGTTCATCCAGCCGGCGGATAGCATGAGTTCCCACTGGTTTTCTTTCCAGGGCTCGCCCCCTCGCGGCAGATGAGGCATACGAATCGTCTGAAAGGTGGCTGCGTACGGAAACTCGATGTAGGCCCGGGCCGCAGAAGGCAGGAGCAAAGTCAGAAATGCAACGAGTAGAAGGCTTCCCTTCAGGAGTGTATTTTGCAGCAAGAGACCGGCCGATAGAAGGCGACAAAATTGGCCGACATAAAGTGGCGGCTGTCTACGCCCGGAGCCAGTGGAAATGCCGGTGCCCCCGACGCCGTTCCACCAATTTCTCCCGATTAGGCGCGAGATTTTTTGACGGTCCATGCCTAAATCTGCATTCGCCTTAAATCGTACTCCACAACTTTTTTCTTTCGAGAAAGGAGCCCCAGAACGCCCCACCAGACGCCCAGCCCATAGAAGAAGTGTACCGAAAAAAACAGAAAAGGAAGGCGGAACAGGGCTATTACGGGCCGGGGTGAAGTCATCCGAGCAAACGCCTGGGAGCCCGCAAACAGTATCAACGAAATGTAGGGAGGAAGGGCAAGGGCATAGAGGCCCGCCCAGAGAGTGAAGGGCCAACGCAACAAATCCGCAACGCTTTTCAAAGAAACCGGGCCGGAATGTAGCTCCCCGGATAAATGCAAGCCCACTGCGCAAACCGGCAGCAGCATCAGAAACAGGCTGAAAAGGGCCGGCAGGAAAAACACCAGGTTGGAAACGCGAAAATCCACGGTCATCTGTTTGAACCGACCTCGACCGTACCCCATAAGCATTCGCAGAAATGCCTTAAGATTGGGCCTGGGGCTGCGATGCACCCGAATGCCCGGATCATACATCAATTTGAAACCGGCGCTCTGGATGCGGTTCATGAATTCGTTCTCTTCGTTTGGGTACAGATCCTCGCGGAAGTATCCCAGTTCGTCCAACACCGATTTACGTATGAAAAGGTTGCAGAGGATGAGTTCGCGGTCGGTGGCTTCTCGGACGGTTCCTGTGGCCCGGTATCGGTCGGCCACGGGGCCTACAGCCATAGGTGAAGCCAGTACAGCGGAGAATTCTTTCTGGATTCCCTGTAACACATCACGGCCCAGGTTCGGACCTCCTACCACGGCCACCTTTTCATCTTTGAACAATTCAATGGCCCGCTTCAGGTTTTGGGGCTCGGGTTCGGAGTCGTTGTCCAGAAAATAGATGAACTGGCCCTGGCTTTCGCGTATGCAGGCATTCCGCTGGACAGAAGGCTGATTTCCCGAAACGGTGAATAGCTCCAGGTCAATGCCTTCCCGGTCCATCTGCTTCAGATAGCGAACGGCTTCATCCAGAGATTCTTCTTTTCTGTGAGGAATGATTACAGAAAGGCCCACTGTCTGCGACATGGGCCATATCTGCGGATTTCAATGCCTCAGGCGAGAATTTTTTTGGCAACCAGGCCGGCGGCTCTGGTTCCCGCTTTGGTAAACTCGCCCGCATTAAAGCTAATGTTACAGCTGGCGTTGCATTCGTGGGTACAGAAGCACTTGGTATCCACAACCCAGTCAGCGATCTCTTTGTTTCTTTTACTGAACCACAGTTTGCGGAAGTCCATATCGAAGTCTCGAATGTTTCCGATTTTCTTTTCCGGACCGAACATTTCGCAGGGATACACATCCCCGTTGGGATACAGTACTCCGAAAATGCGCGAAGCATAACATAGCGTCTGGAATCGCTTTTCTTCGTAGGTCTTCAGAATCAAATCGTAGCGACGAGTGGACATGGCCGCCAGAAACGGATCAAAGCCAGGAAGCTTCGCGTCCATCAGGTCATCCTTGATTCGCTGAGTTACCTTGCGGAACTTGGAGATATCGATGTTCTTGACGGCAGGATCTTTCGGAGTCCCGCGAATCAGGTTAATCGTAACGTTGTCCGGTCCCGTGGATTTCAGGTGGTCATAAACGTCATCGATCTGATCCTGGTTGGTGGCCGTGAAAGTCGTGATGAATCCCATCCGTAGATTCTTATATTCCTTCTTCATTGGCTTCAATGCCTCGAAGGTCTTCATAGTAGTCTTGAAGAGTCCGGAACCGCCTTTGCCGCCGGAGCGAATGCGGTTGTGTTCCTCTTCCAGACCGTCTACCGAGAAGTTCAATGTGACCAGCATGTCCGGACACTTTTCCAGCATACGGGGCAGGATTTCCTGAGTCTTTTTTAGATAGGTTCCGTTGGTAGGAATGGTCAGATAGTTGGTCTGATTATGCTTATAGAAGGCATGGGTAACGTCGTCCAGATCGTCTCTAAGGAAAGGCTCCCCGCCACTATAGTTCAGCACCGGAAACGGATCCATTGTAGAAGCCATCCGATTGATCTCTTCTACAGTCATTTCCTGGGTAGGCAGGTTCAATTCCGCCGAGTAGAAGCAGTGCTCACATTTAAGGTTACAACGATTGGTCACAAAGAATGTAAGGTAGAGGGGCGTTCGACCGCCTTTGTAGAAAAGTCTCGGGATATAACGTGCTAGCATGAAGTCCTCCAGACACTGTATGCTGTATACAGTTTCGGATTCGAATATTTATGAGGCTCCGAAAGCGGCCTTATTGCCCCTGACGGATGCCCTACTCTGACTTGCCCGCGCCTTCGAAATACACTAAGGTAACGACCCTCCAGCAGGCGCAAGTCCTCAGTCAGTTAAAGGTACCTCCGGCCTCAAAGGCAACCCCTTTTTGCACTGCACCAAAGCCAGATAATCACTTTTCGGACCGCTTTATTTCTGGCCGAAAGGGAGCCCCGGGGCCCCCCATGCAGGTTCGCCACAACTGAGAAGCGACCCTTTAGAAACACAAGAGACAATGGCAAGCTACAGACAAGAAAAGCAGCACCCGGAGGCGCTGCTTTTCATTCATTGGTCCCGCTCCCATTCGGAAACGGGCTCCACCTCATTTGGCGCCGATTAGTTCGGCTGATCGTTCAGAGGCTTGGCCGGGCCAGGTGCCTGGCTGCAATCCTTTAGTTCAATGGTATCCGGATTTCTGGCATGCTTTCGAATCATGCGAAGCAACTTGTTCTTTCGCTCGCAATCGGCCTGGTCAAAATCCAGACCCGCGCCATCGAAATGCACTTCGAAAACATTGGTCAGAATTCGCAGCTCATCAAAGAAGATGTATACGGTTTCCAGCGAAGTCTCCGGTGTAGCCCGCAGTTTGAACTGTCGGAACACCAGGTTCTTGGTCTGCGGATAGGAACTTACGTCCTGCGGCACCTGACGGGGAATCTCAACAGAAAGCGGTCTCCATCCTACAAAGTCCACCGAACCGAAATCGTAGATATGGGTATCCCCTTTCCAGTCTTCGATCCAGCCTTCCAGCTTGTATTCGTTACCCCGACCCAGGACCCAGACAGATACCTGCTTCACCTGACCGGGCAGTTCCACGCCGGTAACACAATCCACCATCTGCGCTCTTTGCGTAGTTACAGAAGTAGAGAGAGCCGGGTTGTCATAGCAGCTGCGTTTTTCGTAACCTTCTGCCAGAGCAAGTTCATTCAGATAGGGCCGCGGCCGCTCCACAGTGTACTGATCTACGGAAGGAGGTCGAACGGTCACTGTATTGTAGCCGGGAAAGGTAAAGGCATACTTAACGCCCAGAACCCTGGCCTGATCGTAGTTTTCGTTTTCCTTAATATCTCTGGGAGTTCCCTTGATTAGCTTCACTTCCCTTTCGGACTGCAGATTGGAGGCTGCAGGCTGATAAGGCCCTTGAGCTTTGGTATCTTTGTCCGTGAGCACTTCCCAGCCATATCCGCCGCCGGAGAAGTCCTGGTCCCAGCTTTCTACGGTAATGGCCCGTAGCTCGGCTGAGCTTACATCGCTTCCCACAGCGGTTTCCACGCCGGCCTGGCCGGTGACCGCGAAGCCTCCGAGGAGAGCTGCCACAGACAGCGCTCCTGCCATTGAAGTATAAGTTTTCCAGTTTGCTTTCATAGATCTATCCCCAAATTGATCCCAGTCTTACCAGTTGTCCTTGATCTCGGATCCCGGGTATTGCTGTTCGCTTTGATCCACGAGAACCTTCAGTCCATCTACGTAGAAGTAAAAGGTTCCAGGAACTTCATGCACATCGTGGGTTACGAACAGACTCACGAAATGCAGGTTTTTATCGAGTAGTGAATATCTGGTGCTTTGCGGAAGCCATCCGGGAACGGTTACGGTTAGCTTTCTCCATCCGAAAAAATCCAATCGTCCCATTTCCAGCTTATGAATCTTACCGCGATAGTCCCGCACCTTGAGGCTAAGGGTATGTCGGAAGTTTCGGCCCAGAACCCATACGGAGAACTGTCGAGCTTTTCCTTTGATGACATACTCATGCGGTGGCATCACTTCCACACGGTCAAATCCACGGTCCTGAAAGAATGTCTTAACGCCCAGAATGTGGTTGGGATCATCCGGATTCTGCTGCAGGCTGAGCGCCTCTCCTTCTGGAGGACGAGCGTTCTCATCGTCTGTAGCTCGGATTTCGCCGCGTTGTACAATCTTTAATGTTTTGGTCTCACCCAGCGGTGACGTGGCATCCGCAATCCAATCCTCCGCTTCTTCGAAGGTTTCCAGATCCAACAACTGCAACGGGCTCTGGTTAGAGGGCTGCGGCGCCGGATCCTCTGCGAAGATCGCATTGGTGGCAAGATAAATGGTGAGGAGTAAAAACATCCGTGTTTTCATATAAGTGCTCCTAATACTGGTCCTTTCCTTTATCGGTGGAATTGAAAGCAAACCTGGCATATGCCCTGGATTTTTCGGTCTAAAAAAGAAAAAAGCAATCGTTTTCTGCCACCGGGTTTTCATACACAGTTCATGACATCGGCAGTTATAATAGACGGAATGAGATCCCCTTTCGGTAATTTTGGCGGGTTTTTGCGCGACATAACCCCTGCGGACCTGGGCGCCCACGTAGTACAGGGCGCCATACAAAGGTCCGGACTACCGCCAAAAGAAATAAAAGAAATCATTATGGGCAATGTTCTTCAAACGGATGGACAGAGCGCCTATCTGGCCCGTCATACCGGACTGAAAGCGGGCATGGACATGCGAGTTCCGGCCCTGACCGTGAATCGACTGTGCGGATCCGGCCTGGAGTCGGTGGCCATCGCCGCCGCAAACATCCTTCTGGGTCATACGAAAACCGCAGTGGCCGGCGGCGTGGAAGTGATGAGCCGGGTACCGCATACAACCCAGGCGATCCGTCGCGGCGTGAAGATGGGCAACCTGGAACTGGAAGACATGCTTACCAACGGGCTGTTCGACGGCATGGCCGGCGTGGCCATGGGCGGCACTGCCGAGAACCTGGCCGTCGATTATGAGATTAGCCGCGAGGCCCAGGATGAGTGGGCTTTGATATCTCAAACCCGGGCGGAAAAGGCGCGAGAGGACGGCTACTTCGCCGAAGAGATCGCTCCCCTGGAGGTTTCGGACGGTCGCGAGATGGTGGACTTCACCGACGATGAATTCATCAAAGGGGCCGCCGTCAAAGACAAGCTACCGCGACTTAAGCCCGCCTTCAAGAAGGAAGGAACAGTAACTCCGGGTAACGCTTCCGGAATAAATGATGGCGCATCCGCCATGGTGGTTACATCCGAAGACTATGCGAAAGACAATGGACTCAAACCTCTGGCTCGCATAAAGAGCTGGGCCACCGCCGGCTGCCGACCGGATCGCATGGGACTGGGTCCGGCCTTTGCGATTCCGATAGCGCTGGAGCGAGCAGGCATCGCCGCCGAAGACGTAGATCTCTACGAAATAAATGAAGCCTTCGCAGCACAATTCCTGGCCGTTAAGCAGGAATTGGATCTGGATCCAGATCGCACAAATGTAAATGGCGGGGCAATAGCGCTGGGCCATCCCCTGGGAGCGTCCGGCAATCGCGTACTGCTGACCTTGATTCGCGAGCTACAACGAAGGAAGAAAAGCATTGGCGTAGCCTCGCTCTGCATTGGCGGAGGTCAGGGCATCGCCATGGTTGTGGAAGCGATGTAGACAGCGGGCGAAGGGGGCTACCAGGACGGTCCTGCCCACTACTCGGTAGCTTCCACCAATGCCCAGAAGTCTTTCCAGTTCGCTTCGGTTAATACGTGGCCTTCGCCTGGGTACACTTTAAAAACCGGCTCCGTATCAGCGTATGTCCGAAAAAACTGCGCGGCCTCTGGCGCTTGCTTTTTTACCCGGGGCACGTCGTTTTGGCCTGCCGATATAAACAGAACTTTTTCCCGTAGTAGCATCTTCCAGTGTTCCTTTCTGTTTTCTACCAGAGGGTTCATCTGAAAGTAGCTCTCGTAGTAGTTTCCTTTGAAGCTGCCGAACCCGGCATAGGGAAATGTATTGAACTCCACTCCCCCGGATTCCCGGTACCAGTGCTGAGCGGCTGTTTCCGCGGTGGCCCCATCCATGTTTTCTCCATAAGTCTCCGCGAAGTCCTGGTCATCGAACTCGTTGACACTATTAAAGAAAGTCAAAAGGGCGTTGAAGCCTCCCGCAGAAAAGCCAGTGGTGAAAACTCGGTGGCCGGCGCACAGTCCCAGTTCCACTAATCTATGCATGACCAGGTTTGTAGCTCTTCGAGAATCATCGGCACCTTCCAGGTCTCCGCTTCCCAGAGCCCACCAGTTTTGAACACTGATTAGCAGAAATCCGTACGTTTCCGCACGAGCGGTCATATACCCTACTGAATCCCGGTAATAGTCCGCTTGCTTTGTGTTACCATGGAAGAACACTATAGCGGGTCGGTTTTTCATTTCCTTTCGTGGGATGCTGGCCGGAATATAGACCATCATTCGCACGCCTGACCTGGCTTCGAAGAAATCTTTGTAGCTTACGCGCAAATCGTAGGAGCCGGGCTTCCCTTCCTTGAGTGCATTCGGAAGCGATACGGACTGGGCGCTGACCCCGGAACTCATTCCGCAGATCAAGGAAAATGCAATAGAGAGTACCGAACCCGGGAATGGTTTTCGAGCCCCTTCCGCAGTCGGCCGGGGGACTATCTTTGAAATCGGATTCGGGAATACGCTGACCGAAATAAGAGGCTCACTCGGTATGGATTGGAGAAAAGAAATGAGACGTCGCATACCCAACCAGATTTCCAGTATAGAAGTATGCAAAGCAATATTTCTCTGCCGTTCGCCAATCATTTCGACGCAAGCCAGGGCCAGAACCCGCGGGTCCCATGGGGATACACCACGTTCTCTGCTGCCTCCGCGACGATGCCGGTTGGTTCTGATCCCGGAATGCGCGGATTTCAGGTTGGCTCAGGACGCCCGGATCGTTTGCGAAGCGGACAGAAAGGCTCCGTCAGACAATGCCCGGGCCGGTAAAAACGGGCCGGCGGCCTTCCTGAGCGGCCGTCAGTCCTTCCACTGCATCCGGATGCGAAAGGGAAAGCAAGTTCTCTTCCAGGTCCGCCGATACAATCCGCCCGTACTCTTCCGGTGAGATGCGACTGGCCCGGCGAATGGTGCCCAGCCCGCCGGAGGATACTTTCTTGAACTTGTTTGCAATGGACATGGCCTTTGCTTCAATCTCGTCCTGCGAATGCAAAGAGTCCACGAATCCGGAAGTATGCGCTTCCTCGGACTTCATCGATGTACCTTCCAGAACCTGCTTATTTGCTGTGGCGTAACCCATGACCTTCTGGTATTCCATTACGACTATTCGGGGGATCCGCAGACCCAGCTTGACTTCCGGCAGGCCTACTCGCGCCCCCGACTCCACAAGGAGTCGATAGTCTCCCATCAATGCCAGCATGCATCCGTAGCCCAGGGCATGACCGCGCATTCCGGAAATCACGGGCACTGGTATGGTATAGAGTTTCTGTAGATTGTCGTAGAAGACAGATAGTACACTGCGAAGATCCACGCCTTTGCCCAGCGCGGATAAATTCATCCCGCCAGAAAAGTAATCGGGTTTCCTACTTAGCAAGACAAGGCTCTTTATCTCGCCTTTTACGGCGCGCTTATAGTTTTCATCAAGGATCTGGTTCAGCGTTTCCAGGCCGGCCGCATCGAATGCGTTCGTCTCGTTCATTTCCAGGGCAATGACTCCGGCCAGGTTATCTGCCACTTCGGTATGAATTCCGTTGCTCATAATTGCCTTCCGATATAGATTGACTCTCTGCGGTGGTCAATCTGACATCGATTTAGTGGGACGTCCAACTAAAAAAAGAGAATACACGCTGAAATATGCGATGCGGATATCGGAGTGGATTGAGAGCTACATTCGAAGGGAACTCATTGCATTGAATTATCCGGAACTGGTCCTGTCCCACTGTGAACTGCTGACTTATTTGAAGCGCAAGGGACCACAGACCCAGACGAGCCTGGCCCGGGCCATCCACCGCGACAAATCCACTGTAACGACATTGGTGAAGAAGCTATCTCTGCTGAAACTCGTAGAAATCTCTGACAATCCCCTGGACGGCCGATCCCGAATGGTTTCTCTTACGGGCACCGGCTCCAGTCTGGCCAGAAAGCTGGCTTTGCGCTATGCCGCTTTGCAGCGCGAAGTGGGAAAAGCACTAAGCCAGTCCCAACAGTCCGAATTCTATGAGATTACCGAAAAGCTCTTTTCGCAGGCCATTGAAAGCGAGAACAAACCCTGAAACCGGTGCATTCAAATGTTGCCCGAGCAACTCATCTTCTTGTAGAGTCAATGTTCGCGTTCTTATGACAGTTCCACTCAAAGAGGAAGCTTCCCAATGGTATTTGAGCTGCCAGAAAGCCCATCGCAATTCGCTTCCAGCTCCAACCCAGGAAGGGCCCGGTGATCACGAGAGCGCCGGTATACAAAACGAACATTACACCGTGTATCCAGCCCACCAGTCCGCTTCCTTCGTCGAGAACAATATCGGCGGCGTACTTCAGGGGCATATAGATGAGCATCAATAGGATAATGGAAAGTCCTTCGAATCGAGCTATCCACTTGAACCAACTCCAGGATTGAATGGCATCCAGGGACGTGTCCGTTTGAAGTTTCCCGGCGTTCCCGGGCTCGACGTACCCCTGTCCGGTCGTGGACAGAGCCCGATGGCGAAAGCGAAAGGTCAGATAGAATAGTACCAGAACAAGAATCGTAAGGATGCCCTGAAGCATCAGCCAGGAACTCATCGCGGCATCCCTCAGTATCATGGAAATAAAAGCGCCGCCTATGGCTCCGGTAGCCAGGCCTCCCAGCCAGAATCGATCAATCTGTCCGTGGACGTACAGGGCCTGCAGAAGCATTGCCACCAGTGACCAGACAATCGACCAGAGAATCCAATCCTGCTTGAGATCTTCCCGAGGATTGGCCAGCATCGCATAACCGGCAATCCAGGCTGCCGCGAAACCGATAGAAGACCATTGCAAGCCCAGGATTCGATTTCGGCGAATCGCAGAAATTGATGCTCCGATCAAACCGGAAGCCAGCAAAGACACAGCTAGAAGTTTTAAGAGCCGAATTAGCAGATACTCGTTCATGAATGCTCCAGAGAAAATGGTTAGTGTAATGTAACGGAAAAAGGCGCCGTTTGGCACTCCTTTGCCTCGCAGAAGCAAAGGGCCTGGTGTTACCGTTTTTCGAGCAGCCCTGCAACCTTCTGGTTCGGGGCTCAAGAATAGCAAAATCCAACGAGGCTGGCGTATCGTAAAATCGCAATATTGCAATATTGCAATATTACGAAAAACAACGGATTCCTGGTTCCCGCGGAACAAACCCGCAGCGGAGCGAAAACAGGATAGGAAGTCCCGGGACGGATCAGTGTTCAGCTATTGTTCAGTCGGGGCAGCCTCTAAAGCGGAAGCAGGAGTCATACGCCGCACCAGGTCGTTTACCATATTAGCGGTAAGAAAGCGAAGTTGCCGACCCGCCGTGGATTCCTTGATCTGAAGGGAGTTCTCCGTCCTCCACAGAATCAGATCCATGTTTCCCACGGTTTCCACCCGATCCAGCGAGGCCTGATCTGCATACACCACGGAACCGGAGTAAGGATCCACCAGCCGCAGATTTACCGAAGCGCTCACTCGCAGTTCCAGATCTTCGGTGCCCAGCCCCATTTCCCAGAATTTCGAGTCCGAAGGCAGGTAGATCACGAGGCGGAGCAGAGTATGCAAGAGGAAGGCACGTGTGTCGTCATCCTGCACGAGCAACGCTGCAATCAACAGAAGGGCCCAGAGCGGAACTTTCCAGTACTCCACGTTCTGCTTTACTTCGAAGTCGGTGATTTCGGCGAACAGGAGATAATCTACCTGCTTCTCCCTGAGCTCGGATTTTTGCGGTAGCCCGGCATCGCCTGTAGTTTTGAAGGCAGCGTCGGTAAGAATGTCAAACCGATTGGACTGCACCATGTTCGAGATCAGGACTTCCTTGAGTATGGCCCCACCATCCATGGTAGGAACATTTTCGCCATCAATCATGGCTACGCCGGTTTCCTTGCTGGCACCATCGCCCCGGGGTATCAGATAGCCACCGACCAGTAGTGTTTCTGCCGAGCCACTGTCTTGCTTTACCTGGACTTCTTCGCTCCGTTCGCTTTCAACGGTTTTCGTGCTCTGCTGCCCGGGCTGACTTTCGTCACCGGGGGCAGTCTTTTCGGATTGCTTTGTATCCTGATTGCGGGCATCGCTTTCCCGGGAAGGGAGCTCTTTACGGATGCGAATGCCCTTATGGATTATACCTTCGATCGAGATGTCTTCGTAGGGCTCTTCCTGGCCTTCGGCGGCTTTGCGGTTTTCCGCTGATGCGAACTGGTCGTCTCCTTCTGCAGATTCGGTAAACCAGGAAAAGGGACTCCCGCCAGAGTTGGACTTGCTTCGTTCGGCGGATTTTAACAGTACCTGATGCTGACCGTCCGAAACAAAGTTCAGCTTCTGCATGTTGGCACTGTTTTTGAACTCCACCGGAAGTATGCGGAGCTTCCGGGTGTTCGGAGGAAGCTGATTTATATCCGGCCCCTGCAGAGCCTCAAAGGAAGTAAAGGTGCTGCAACTCAGGTAGCTTCCCGCAAGAAGCAGAGCCAGAGACTGGCGAAGTAACTTACTGCCTGTACTTCCCATTCTGAACAATTTTAAGAATCATATCGGCCATAGCGTATCGAAGAAGCTTGCCGCCGCTGGACTGCAGAACGTCGGTTTCGGCCCCGCTATAGGAAAAGAGTATTCCGGCGGCTTCGGAAGTATCCGTCCTTCGATTGGAGATGGCCCCGGCGTCCAGAATACGCCCGGCAGGGATATCTATAATTCTGTAATCGATGCCCGTTTCTACTATGAACTCTTCTTTTCTGGAGGATCCGAGCAGCCCAAAGAACAGACAAAACCCGGATTGCTCCTTTCTGACTTCAAAGTCTGTGAGGGTTCCGGTTATTAGTATATCGGCCCCAAACTTTTCCTTTAGCTCCTGCAGCTTTTCGGGACTCAGATCCTTCTGATTTCCGACAATGTTTTCCACAAATCCCGGCTCGATTACCTCAAAATAACCGGTCTGGATGAGCATGGTTGTTAGCTGAGCCGTGGCTGGCTTTACCAGGAAGGATTTGCCGGTCAAATCCCGGAAGGGCACCAGGGCAACCTTTACCTTCTCGGTTCCTACCGGAGCTCGGGGAAGATCCAGCTGCTCGGTAGTGTTCTCGTAGCGAGTGGGCTGGGGAGAAATGCACTGCGCCAGAGTTAGAATTAGTATTGAAAGTACTGCGCCAAAACGGAGTCGTATCATAGTAATTAGTAGATGCATTCCGGGTTTCGGTAGTTCAAGTAATTTTGCTTTTGAAGCATTGCTTTATGGGCTCGGCTTCCCCCAATCCACGGAGGCATTCAGCGGAAGAAATGAACCTGTCCATAACCCATATTGACACCGCCTGCTGCCTCATAGAAGCCCCGGGGCTCCGAATCCTCACCGATCCGGTTTTCGACCCTCCCGGTGGGCTCTATCATCACGGTTGGGGCGCCTTTTCAAGGAAGGTTTCCAAACCGGCACTGAAACCTGAAGAACTTGGGAGGCTGGATCTCGTGCTACTGAGTCATCATCAGCACAAAGACAACCTGGATGGAATCGGCCGAAGGGTTCTAGAATCGGCGCCCGCCATCGTATCCACTCCTGCGGCGGCTCAGAAATTGCCCCATTGCCAGGGGCTGAAGCCATTTGAGTCCACATCGATCCATACGGACACTGGCACAGTCACAATTACCGGAACCCCGTGCCGTCACCATCCCCGCTTTCTGCCGGAATTCTTCTCGGGAACGGTTACCGGATTTATTATCCAGTGGCCGGCGCTTGAAAGGGCGCTTTACATTTCGGGGGACACCGTCTTCTTCCCTCCGTTGCACCGGATTGCCGAGCAGTTCAAGATTGGAGTAGCCCTCCTTCATGTGGGCAAGGCCAGCTTCCCTTACATCACCGGAGCCGGAAAGTACACCATGGACAGCCGAGACTACATTCGCTGCATCGATTCGATTACGCCGGAAGTCGCCATCCCCATACACAATGGAGGTTGGACACATTTTCGCGAAAACAACGATTCCCTATCAAAAGCGCTGGCAGGCAGGCCCGATATCGCATCCCGCACCTTTTTCCCGGAGTCCGGTGTTGCCCATTCCTTCGCATTGACCTGAAATTCGTGTTGTAGACCAGAATTGATTGGCCAGAGGAAGGTCGGATTGATTATCGTAGCTATATGAAACAAGTACTGGTCACCGGCGGATCCGGCTACATCGCTTCCTGGGTGGTGAAATATCTTCTCGAGGACGGCTATACGGTACATGCCACCGTTCGGAGCTTGAGCTCCGCCGACAAGATTTCTCATCTGAAAGCGATGCAGGACCAGTATAAGGGCAAGCTCAAGCTTTTCGAAGCCGATCTGCTCGACGAAGGCTCCTTCCAGGAATCCATGGAAGGGTGCGACACGGTCATTCACACAGCATCGCCCTTCTTCATTAAAGGATTGAAGGATGCGCAGAAGCAGCTTATCGATCCCGCTCTACAGGGAACTCGGAATGTACTCAATTCAGTAAATGCTACAAATTCGGTACAACGAGTTGTGCTCACTTCCAGCGTAGCGGCCATCATGGGCGATAACGTGGATGCCCTGGAAAAGGCCAATAATACCATGGACGAATCAGACTGGAACAGCTCCAGCAGTTTGAGCCATCAACCCTACTCTTATTCCAAAACTGTAGCTGAGAGAGAAGCCTGGAAGATTGCCGAGGCCCAGGATCGCTGGGATCTGGTAGTTATCAATCCTGCCTTCGTCATGGGACCTTCGCTGTCCAACAGGATGGACGGCACCAGCGTTCAATTTGTTCGGGACCTGGTTGGTGGCCCTTTGAAATCCGGCGTGCCCGACCTCACTTTTGGCATAGTGGATGTCAGAGACGTGGCCCGTGCCCATGTGCTGGCAGCCGCAAACAAGAAAGCATCCGGCAGGCATATTCTTTGCGCGGACACCAAAACCTTCGTCGAATTGGCGCAAATGCTAAAGGAGCGTTTTGGCCGAACGCTACCCCTTCCCAGAGGCCAGCTTCCTACCTTCATGGTGTACATCATAGGCCCTCTGTTCGGATTATCCTGGGGCTTTCTCAAGAAGAACCTGGGAGTACGCTACAAACTGGACAATACACGAAGCAAGACGGATCTGGGCGTGGCCTATACCCCGATCTCCGATACCCTCTGCGATCACGTAGAACAGATGAAAGAAGCGGGGATAATCGGCTAAAGAGGCCTGAGCCCTCGCATAAGTGCCGGGGCTCGGTTTCGGCTTTCTCGCTGTCGTGCATCGTCCCGAGGATGGGCGTTCGGGCCAGTCGCTAGCTCCGGTCAGGCTGTATCAGTCCCAGCTCAGTCCTCCCATCAATCGCACAGCGATGTATGCCATCTTTCGCTTAAGCGAAGGTACGCCCGCTTCGCGAAGCATTCTTCCGAACAGTCGATCACAATCCTTCCGTTTCCAGGTTCCGATGGCGTTTTTCCACTCCATTCCATCCACGCAAAAGGTCTGACTTCCTGCCGGTAAATCCCCGCTCCAGTGATAAATCCAGTCATGCACTGCCGCGGCCGCTCGTAGCAGTCCATCCGGCCGAATCCCGGTAATGCTCCAGGCGATTCGTGGAACGCTGGCGCCATCGTACGTAAAGCCGGCCGGAATTCGAATCCTGTTATAGAGGCAGAGCGGTTTTCCGGATTTGAACTTCTTTGTGGAACGAGCTCGCTTTGCGGAAGAACGAAAAAGCGGATCCAGATTTTCAGTCGCTTCCGGCGCCAGGGGCCTGCTCCAAATGTACTCGTAATCCTCAACCAGACGATAGAGATCCGTGTCCACTGGCACATTGATCGGCTGTTTCAAGGTTTTCTGATCACAATCCATCCCCCGGGCTTTGCAAATTAGATACACATTCACAAGTATTTTTTCCCGGGTGGATCATTTCGCAGATAGATGCTCAGATCTCGCCAACGCTTCTGAGTATCAGAAGCCCGGTGCCCTTTTTGCACAAAGGCGCAAGGCATCGCAGAGGATGTGAAGTCTTGCTAACGTTTCTCAGTCTCAAACGCCGGGACCACTTTTTTGCAGCATACCCCTTCCTGGTATCGTCCAATAGATTGTAAGGCACTATCGAAAGGAGAAAAAGATGAAAAAAATACGACTGGTCGCCCTTGTAGCGTTATTTGTCCTACCATTAGCCCTGTACGCACGTGATGTGAAGGTACTTCTGGGCACAAACCAGGGGAACCTGTGCGCATCCAGCACCGGTCCGGCCTATCTGGAGAACATCAATATCCCCATGGATACTTACTTCAAAGGTATGGCAGACGGAAACTGGGTAAGAAACGGTAAATGGAAAGCAGTGGCGGTGATCCACCAGGGAGGCCGCGTGGTTAGCTCCCGCGATGTATGGGAAGGGTATCCCACGGCCTTTAAGAATGGTCAGCGTATCCAGCTCGGAACCATAAAGGGAAACGAATGTCTGGTGATACACAGCCTTTCGCCGGCCAGCAACATGGCCTGGTTTTACAAGGTGCATCTTCCCTGACTCCGAGCCCAGACCTCGTAACAGGGATGTGGCACGAGTTAACACCCCTGTTCACCGCAGAAAAATCTTGCCGTATCCTGCCCTCCGGGTAGGATACGAGCATGAATGCACTTTCCCGCAAGGAAGCCATCCGCAGATTCATTATGGCCGGGATCATTGTCCATCCGGCAATCTATTCGTTGGTCTGTAGCACCGGGCAGGTAGTTGGCTCCGTTCAGGGTCGATCTCTGGCAGAACTACTTCCGCAGCTTAAGAAACTTCAAGAGGACCCGGATCGAGTCCGAGCCCGCTCCGGCTTCTGGTCGCCGGGAAAGGTTTTTGCGCACTGTGCGCAGTCAATTCGATTCGGACGGGAAGGCTTTCCTGAGCTGAAGAGCGGACTGTTTCGTTACACCATAGGCTCGGCCGCTTTTGGCGTTTTCTCATTGCGCGACAGCATGTCCCATGGTTTAACGGAGCCTATACCCGGGGCGCCCGAAATTGCGGAGGATTACTCTGTGGCCAGCGGACTGGAAGAGTTGATCAAAGAGGTAGAAGGCTTTCTGGCCTATTCGGGCCCTCTGAAGCCCCATTTTGCCTACGGCAACCTGGACCATGAACAGTACGATCGCGCCAATACCTGGCACATCTTGAATCACTGGGACGGCCTGGATATCCAGGCCTGAGGCCGGGATGAAATCGAAGCCCCGAGCTACCCGACGTTGGGTCCTGCGCATTGCAGTAGGGTTGGCCACTCATTGGGCGGGAAGCCGCTCTTTTCGGGAGCAGCTTCCGTGCCGGGTAGAGGAAGACAGATACCTATGATCGAAAAGCAAATCCAACCTACGAGAAAACAGCAAAGAAACCAGCGCAACAAACAGACGTTTAGAACTGCGCAGACAGGTTTCAGTTCCAGGGGGAAAGCTCTTGGCCCCGAGCCGGGGCGAGAATCTGCCATCGCTTCACTGTTTCGGGTTCTGGTCGTGGCATTCACTGTCTGCGGCAGCCAGCTCGCGGCCGAGGAAGTGGGCCCTAACGATCTGCGCATTTCCTTTGGACTGGGTCCGGGAAGCTATTCAAGCCAGTTAGAGCCCCGACTACAAAATGAATTCGCGTTTGGGGGCGCGTATGCCGGCGGTTTCGGACAGATGCCACCCTGGAATTATTCCAGCGAATCCGGACAGATACTACGCATCGCCTATTTTCGCAATCGCTGGCTGTTTCAATTGGATCAGCAATCCGATTTCGCCGCCTCCGACTATACTTCTTCTATTCAGGGGAACTTTAGCAACGCATCGGTAACAAGGTTTAGCAACCATACCGGAGAACTAACCCAGTTTCGCACCGGACTTCTGGCCGGGCTGGATTTGTTGCATGAAAACGAAACAATGTCGTTCTACCTGCTTTTCGGCTTTAGATCCATTACCGAGGAATACTTGAACGAACAAACCTCGATCACTCAGTTTTCGGTTTCCGGTTCCAGCGTTACCGTGGCGGGCGCTTCGCCGCTCAATCGAACCTTTGCAAATGCGGGTACTCTATATCTGGGCCTGGATTTTCTATATCGATTCCAGGGCCCCATGGCTTTGCAGTTCCGATTGGGCCTGGAGGCAGGAGGCGGCGACTGGGAAGAGACGGATGTACTTTTCAGCTCAAACAACGCTTTCGAATTCCGCAAAGAGATAGGCAGCTCCACTGTATCCGGGATCGAAATGGACGTTACGTTTCATCATGAAATCAACCAGGATTGGAGCTTCTTCGCCACTTACCGGCGACACCGGGTCTCCCTTACAACCCGGGAGGTGATTCCGCTTCTGGCGAATAGCACGCCACCGACCAATGAAGCCATCCTCCAGGATCTGGTACTCACTTACGGAGGGGCCCAGCATCGGGGGGTCTCGAGCGCCTTGCTTTTTGGGTTTACATATAGCTACCGATTCTGGTAACTTAATGGTAGCGACAGACAAAAGACCGCGAATATGGCCTCTGATAAGATCGGGTTCGATTCCAATCCGCCCGAGATCCGGACCGGCTCCTGGCGATCGGAAAGAGATTACGCCCGCTCCAGGGGCCAAGCGAAAACCGAGGATCCGTAATGAAAGGTTTACTGTTTAGATTTCTGCTGGGACTATTCGGTGGCGGGATTTGCGCGCTCGCTTCGATTGTAGCTCTATTCGCTCTCTGGAACGATTACTGGATAGTCACGCTGGTAGCGCTCCCTGTTGTATTGATAGTGGCTCATGTAAGTTTGCTTTTTCTGTCAAACTACGAGGGGCTTTCTGCGCCAGCGCTGTGGCACGGGCCCTTGTATTACATCTGCGGACTTCTTATTTGTTTTCCGTTGTTTTTCGTCCTCGCATTCCTGGTGCAGACTTTTCTGGATAACAATATTCCCGAAGCGGCCTTCTGGACTGTTTATGGGTTGTTCATCGGCGTGGTGGGTATGGCTCTGCTTTCCATCTACGCGAAGTTCCTTTCAGGGCGGATTAGCAGGCCATAAGCATCGATCAGGAACTCGAATAAGAACTGTTTGCGGCGAGTAACGACGTTGACAGCGTTTTAGCCGGATGGGCCTTCGCATGGTAGCTGAAACCAGGCCAGGGATTTGCAATGGAGTCGGCTTTTTTTCAGAGAGAGCGATATCAGGCAGTTTCCAGGGATTCCAGATGCGCCAGATAATGGTCATGATAGGACTGGGCCAATCCTTTCATGCTCAGAACCAGCATGCGACAGGACTGAGTAAACAATCGATTCGTCATCAATAGTCGGGTAACGTCCTCCTCGGCCAGCCCTTCCTTTTGCACCGCCCTGGACAATTGGGCGATGAAGTCGCGATCATTCCTTTCTACTTCGGCGAAGAAGTCGTTCAAGTCCTCGATCAAAGTTTGTCGGTCCGGATGCATGTAAACGTTGGCTGTCATTGCCTTGAGCCGCGCCAGACGGGCCTTGAAGTCGGTGGCCGCCGTATACATTATGCCTGCCTCCTCGGCCTCCAACTCCTGGACATCGGAGAGCAATTCGCGCAGGTTCCTTGTGGAATTCATGATGCTTCGGCTGGCGCGCAGAATACCGTCCAGATGTAGCGATTGCATTTCGGTTCGATCCACCGAGATACCCGAATAGAACCTGAAAATCTCCGCATGCAATTCTGCAAGACCGCCGTAGGTGACCGAATCCTCCGGATAGTCTTTTTCCAGATCGTCCTCGTCTTCAGGAAGCGAATACTTATGGCATATGTAATAGACAGAGAGAAAAAGCTGATGCAGGACTTCATTTCTAAACGCCACCTGGGCCGCCTCGACAATGTCAGGAGCGGTATTGGCTATGAATCGACTGAGCGTGGTGCGTCGCTCGGGATAGATGCGATTCAGAAGCCTGGTAAAGGAACTCAGAAAGGGCAGGAACAGGGCTGCGCCCAGGGTATTAAACAGGGTGTGAAACAAAGCGATTCCCAGAACCCCGTTGCGCGAAAAGCCGGAAAGGTCCAGAATGATCCACATAAGCAGAGGAAAGAGAAGGAGCGCCAATCCGGCGCTGAGAGCGTTGAAAGCCACGTGACTGAAGGCGGCTTGCTTTTTGGGAGTACTACCTCCCATAGCTCCCAGCAGGATTGTGACAGTCGTTCCGATGTTGGCCCCGATGACCATCGCCGCGCCATCATCAAAGCCAATCATTCCGGAATGCAGACCGGTAAGCACCAGGGCAATGGTGGCGGCGCTGGCCTGCATGGCTGCGGTAAGGGCCACGCCCAGAAGTACATAGAACCATAATCCGGTGTAGGGCAGTTCCGCCAGGTCTATGGTTTCGGAAAGGCCGGCCACGCTGGATTTCATCATCTCCAGTCCATGAAAGAGGAGCCCCAGGGCAACAAGCAGGCGACTGATGTTTACGTATCGCGGCGATCTGGAAAGAAAGATCATACCCAGACCGCCAAGCCCGATCAACGGAAAGGCAAAAGCGTCGATCTTGATCTTGAATCCGAATACGGCCACGATCCAGGCCGTGAATGTAGTTCCAATATTGGAGCCCACCATGACGGCAATAGCGTTGGTAAGCGACATCAGACCGGCGCCGACGAAGGCCAATACCATCAAAGAAACGGCGGAACTACTCTGGAGCACGCTGGTGCTGATGATTCCGGTAATGAGTCCCTTAATGCGATTTCCAGTATAGCGTCGAATCAGATGCTTGAAGGAAGGTCCGGCAAGTTGACGAATACTCTCTTCCATCGTAAACATGCCGAACAAAAAAATGCCCAGCCCGGCAAGCAAAGTCCAGAACTCGAAACCTTCCATAGGAATGTCCAGCCTTCCATAGGCCCTGGCTCATTCCAGCGAAATCCAGTGACTACAAACGAGGGATTTCTACCGGCGGTGCGCCCACAACGCATCGATCCCGGCCATCCCGTTTCCCCTTGTAGAGGGCACAGTCGGCCCTTTCCAGGGCCTCCCGCATAACTTCGGCCGGCCCTACCTGAGCAATTCCCACCGTTACCGTAAGCGGTAGACTCGTAGAGCCGGACACTGGCAGCGGAGTGGCTCGAAGCAAATTCATGGCTCGGTGCACCGCCGACAGCGCCTCAGCCTGCTCGCTAACCTCCAGAAAATGTAGAAACTCTTCGCCGCCGATACGGTACAGGGGTTCGTTTTCTCTGAAGGCCTTCAAGAGGATATGGGCCAGATGGGCGAGAGCATCATCGCCGGTGTTATGCCCGAATCGATCATTGATAGACTTGAAGTAATCCACATCAATAACTGCCAGGTAGAAAAGGCTTTTGTTGCGACGTGTTCGCCTCTGAAACTCCAGAAAAGAATGCTCCAGGAAATGTCGCAATGGTAGGCCAGTGAGCGGATCATAATGACTGCGACTTTCTGCCAATCGACCTCGAAAATGCGAAAGCATATCTATCATCGTGGTCTGGCTGCTTTCGAACCGCACCATGAGAGCGCGTTTCTGATCTTCGGAAGGCCGTTCCAGTAGCAGGTTTCGCACCGTGCTATGAAGCTCTTCGTGTGCAAACTTCAAGCGCTGTACTTTGTCCCGGTCATATTGCTCCAACATGGATTCATTGGCCAGCAACCATCTACCAAAGTGACAGGAACTATGCCCGCCAGGCTCAGTCATGTCTATACGAGGCGGCTCGCCCAGCATATACAATCGGAGGAGATGACGGGTCCAGTCCAGATGCGACTGCACCGCCTGATCGATTTCTTCTATGGCCCGGTCTATGACAGGATCTTCTAGCTTTTTTCTCTGCATGGCTGCAGCCGTCCGGGTACGTTATGAAAAATAGGAGCGACCGGGGCCAGCGTTTTTCCCGGGCGATAAAGCCGCCGACTGTCAGGATTTCTCTTCGAAGTCCTCAGGAAGTGACCTGGCAAATTCCCTGGCGAGGCTGCCTCCCTCTGGGCTTGCAAATTCGCCTGCGAACTCTGGCAAACCGGAAGGTTCGCGGATTCTTTTCGTTTTCAGCCGGAGGATTTTTTATCAGCCGGGGGTAATGCACTCCTTCAAAAACCGCTGCCGCGCTGCCTCCAGGGATTCCAGGGTTCTTCTGTTCCTGTCACGGGCCTCCCCAAATTCAAGACGGGTCTTTTCTGACATGCTGGCGTCGGATTTGTTCAGCACATACTCAATCAACTGTATTCTGTCCCTTGTGAACTGTTGCTTGTAGTCGTAGTATTCGTTCACCTCTTCACAACTGACCGTTTTGTTCAGTAGCTGGTCCTCGATTTTGCTCATCCTGGCTTCCAGGAGCTCCTTTGCCGCTTTCTCCTCCTGGCTCAGACGGCGGGGGATGACAGTGTTTTCCGGGAACTTTTTCCGGAGGGCATCAAACTGTTTCATCTGCCGGTTTGTATATGGCTGTCCCGTTTTCGGATTTACCGGGTTATCAGAGTCCGCCGAGTCCAGAGGCGAAAACAGGGGCTCCATAGTCGAATCCGGATCTGTTTTGGTCACAGAAACGGGGACCATTTGCAGGGAGATCGTGATTGTTCGGGAATCCGCGGAGTGTGTGGGCTCGGCTTCTTGCGAGTTCTTCGCCGGCCGCGAAGCTGGCCAGGACGCTGCGGCTCCCGAAATGACTACCTTGACCGAATAAACTTCGCCGCCCCGCTCAACGTAGAGCGGATGGGGGGATTCATTGCAGATTCCCGGGATCAGGCGATGCCCTTCCTGCGTGGGCCATAGCCCGGCAGAATCCCGCACGCGAATCAGATCGCCGCTTCGCAGACCCAGGTCATGAAATAGAGAAGACTCTTTAACTTGAAGCAGACGCAGTCCTACAATCTGACCATCAATAGTGACTGGAAGAAACTTCAAGACCCGAAAGACCTGCTCTCCGTCGCAGTGATTGTTCAACTCCTTTGAAGACAATTGAACCTGCGCCCTAACAACGTCGCTATCCACACGAGAAGGATTCGCATTAGGATTCGCGCCTGTATCCGCTTCGGGGCTTTCGGCAAAGACGCCAGCGCTCAGAAGAATTCCTGCTGCGATTGTTCGTAAGATCTTCAGCGAAAGGCCTCCCATAACGGTGACTCGCATGAACGCCAACCGAAGCATTGTTCCACGCCCGCTCGCTCGCTTTCCCGGAACTGTATGCGCCAATGAGTCTATTTCCATTCAAGCCTCCCCCGGCGTTTCGGTAACTATACAACTCAAACTGCGCCTCCTGTAAGACCGCCCGCCCCTGTAAGTTTGACCAAACATGTATGGCATATTGGGATGGTTAATTGTATCTGAATCCATTTAACACGTATGCATCAAGGTGACAGACAATTCTTGAGAGCCCTGGCTTTCGCTTTTTCGTAGCTTTTCAAAGTCCGCTTATTCATTTCCAGAACCTCCTGAAATTTCTTCAGCATCTCTGGTTCAGCTTCCCGTTTCTCGAGCACATATTCTATGAGCTCAATTCGATCCCTGATGGAATTGGATTGATAATCATAGTATTCATTCACTTCTTTGCAGGTGGCTTCCTTTTTTACAATTCGAGTTTGTATCCTGTAGATTCTCTTCCTTTCCTCTTCTCTTTTCGCTCGGGTTTTGCTATCCTGCCGTGCCGGAATGACTGAATTGTCAGGGAACTTTTCCCTTAGCTCCTCGAAACGTTGCATTTGATGATCCGTGTATGGCTCTTCGGTTTGCGGGTTAATGGGGTTACCCGGACTCACCGGGTCGAGAAGCTCCGGCACGTCCTCGTACAATGGCTTCATTAGCAGCCGAACAGAGACTACATCATCACTCTGCTTCTCGTTAAACCCGGAATCCGCGAGGTTTTCGACTACCTTCCATGTGGCGCGATAAAGCCTGCCTCCGCGTTCTACCAGGAAAGTGGACTCTTTCTGGGTGCATAATTCGGGAATGGGCACACTGTCTGTGTCGGGCTGCAGTGCAGATCCTTTCACCTCCAGCGAAATCAGATCCCTTAAGATATCGCCATTCCTGAGCCCCAGGCCATAGAAATCAGTGCTTTGCGGCACCTGCTTGAGGCGAATTCCAACCACATTCTCCCTTTCCGTGATCAGGCCGACCTCAATCGATTCCGGCCTGTTTTCGCGGCAAAGGCTTCCGTATTGCTGCGGCGTTAGAGCCAGGCGCTTGCTGATTGTAGCATACTTGCGGAACCGTTTGTGCCACGGAGGTTTCAACTTCCGCCAGTGGACGAGGAACTGGATATCTTCAGACGCCGACCGTTTGCCTTCAAACCAGTCCAGGTTCATTGGAAGACGGCGGCTAATCTGAAGCTCCAAAACCTCGCCATCGCTATACA
The DNA here is from genome assembly GCA_002730875.1 of Spirochaetaceae bacterium. Lineage (GTDB taxonomy): Bacteria > Spirochaetota > Leptospiria > Leptospirales > Leptonemataceae > UBA3465. The sequence goes on from PCBI01000005.1 coordinate 195,119, forward strand.
CGATCAAAGAAAAGCGGTTTTCGTTGCAGATACCCGGCATCCCTTTTTCATCCCACTCGTCCCAAACCCTTGCAGTGGACTCGGTCCTGTACAATTCGCTTCCGGGTAGTAGGCCGATCAGATCCGGCACTGTCTTCGGCTCAATTTCAGAGTAATAGAGATTAAACGGTTCTCCCTCCTTTCCGCCACGCTTTCTAAGAAAAATGCGCCCTTTTTGAACGCTAACGTCGGTCTCGCAGAACTCCTGGAGCCTGGACCGGGATAGGGATACATGCTCCATGCTCCGCGATAGGCTTTTGGTTTCCGGGTGCTCAATTAATGCCTGGATCTCTGTAGCTCTGTTGCTTATTTCCCCGGGCCCGGCGGCTATAGGATTTGAACAAGCGGCAAGGACGAGAAAGAGAAACGATGGAATTGATCCGGGCCATGCGCAGATGGCTGAAATGCGCAAGAGACCTTTAGAGCGATTGGAAATGCCACGGAAAGAGACCATTAGAATTGATCCGGCCAGCACCGAGTCTGGTAGTTTCCCTAATTGATTAAAGCCTACGCAGTTGTCAAATGACTATGAATCCTTTTGGCCTGGCTGCTTTCCTCGGCACGATCGTCGCTTCAGGCCGTTCTTTTTTCCCGGTCCTTTTCCCGGATCACTTCGGCGCTGGTATCGGTCATAGGATCGTCCGATCTCTCCGGGTCAAAGCTGCCCTTCTTCTCAGGAACCTGGCTGGAAGAGCCTTCTGCGGACTGTACCATGGATTCAGATAGCTTCCGAGAAGAACTGGCCCCCATTCGGCGAATTTTCTCCGCTCTTTGGATCAGGTTGCCCTTTCCCAGTTTCATCTGGTTCAGGGCCCGATCATACATTTCCCGAGATTTTCCGATGGCTTTGCCTACTTCCTCGAATGTACTCACAAAGCCTACCAGCTTATCGTAAAGACGCCCTGCTTCCGAGGCGATTTCCAGAGCAAAGCGAGTCTGATTCTCTTGCTTCCACATAGAGGAGATAGTCCACAGAGTAGCCATGAGCGTGGTTGGAGTGACCATCATTACCCGGCGATCCCAGGCATACTGGAACAAAGAACTGTCTTCCGATAGCGCTAACGAGAAGCTGGATTCCAGGGGCATGAACATGATCACAAAGTCGGGACTATTCACATTCTTTCCGTACTGATAATGCCTTTCGCTTAGACCGTCCACGTGTCCCTTCAGAGACCGGATCAGTTCCTTAAGGTGTTTCGCCTTTTCGTCTTCTGCCTCCGCAGCGGTGTACGCTTCGAAGGCTCGCAGGGATACCTTTGAGTCCACAATCAGATGACGATTCTCCGGGAGTTGCACCAGCACATCCGGTCGTAGTCGGCGTCCATCTTCGTCCTTGATGGGAGGGCCCGAGCCCTGGGTATGGTACTCTTTGCCTTTTCGCAGACCCGAATCCTCCAATATCCGTTCGAGTATCATTTCGCCCCAGTTGCCCTGCACCTTGTTGTCGCCTTTCAGAGCGCGCGTAAGGCGATCGGCTTCCGAAGACATCTGGAGGCCCAGACTCTCCAGGGATTTTAGTCGTTCTGTGAGCGATACGGTTCTTTCCCCGGCCTCCCGGTGGGAACGCTCTACCCTGTCCTGGAACTCTCGGAGGCGTTCTTTCAAAGGTTGAAGTACAACGTCGATATTCTGTTTGTTCTGGTTCAGAAGTTGCTGACCATGCGTAGCCAGGATTTCCGTAGAAAGATTTCTAAATGCATCGCCAAAGCGGGACTCCAATTTTTCGCGCAGCTCCCCTTCTTCATGAAGCCTGCGTTGATAATCGCTTAACTCCAAGTCTTTTGCATACAGCCGGGCTTTCAGATCTCCCTGGCGGCGCAACAGCCATACGTAGGCCACCAGAAATCCCAGAATTGTCCCGATCATGAGCCCGGAAAAGAGTATTGCAAAGTCCATCAGAAACCTCCACAGAAGAGCCCCCGGAAACCAGAAAGAGGCAGTTTCGTATGCTACCGGTTGGGTGTGACAAAAATGGGCTGCCCCTTTTTCTATATAACTCCAGGGGTTCTTTTCAGGTGGAATTCTCAGGATTCCGGCAAGGGAGCGCGGCTTTGGAGCAAGCTTCGGAATCGGGGAGCATCCACAGGAGGGCTGTAGAGGTATCCTTGCCCCAGTCTACATCCGAGGTCAATGAGGGCGTCACGAATTTCTGGAGTCTCAATTCCTTCGGCCACCACATCTGCGTGCAGCGCCCGGGCCAATCCCAGGACCGTCCGGACTATTTCTCGGCTGGAAGGCTGTAGCACGTTTCGCACAAAGGACTGATCGATCTTTATTTCGTCGAAAGGATAATCCTGGAGGTATTTCAGCGACGAATAGCCCGTTCCGAAGTCGTCGAGAGAAAGGCGAATCCCCATCTCCTGCAGTTCCCGAAGCTGCGACCGGAGCATGGGCGATTCCTGTTCAAAGACGCTTTCCGTAATCTCCAGCACGATTCGGTCCGGACCCACATCGTGATGGATAAGGAGGTCCTGGAGTTTCTTTGCGAAGTCCTCCTGACGAAACTGCACAATGGAGATATTAATGGCCACCGGCGCCGACGGTAAGCCCAGTCGCTGCCAGTCTGCCAGGTGCTGAATCACGTCGTTCAGGATCCAGTCGCCCAGTTCCGCAATCAGATGACTTTTTTCCGCCACAGGAATGAACAGTCCCGGGGATTGCATTCCGCGCTCCGGATGATTCCAGCGAATCAAGGCCTCCGCGCCAAGGATCTGTCCCGATGTAAGATCTACCTTGGGCTGGAAATGCATTTCAAACTCATCCAGGGTCAGCGCTTTCTTCATTTCCCGGGTAAGGAGGATCCTTTCCCGGGTAAGCTCGCTCAATTCGCTGGTATAGGCCTTCACCGTCTGCCCCACCTCTTCCCGGTTTCTAAATAGAGCCAGCTCGGCTTCTCGAATCAATTCTTCTACCGAACGCTCCCGGTGTCCCAGCATTGTATATCCGAATCGCACAGTAACAGAAATGGTCACATCCTGCAATTCAAACGGAGCAGAAAGAATCCTGGACAGGTCCTGGACGGATTGTTCCGGCGATTCGTCCGGCCCGGGCACAATGTAGAGCACAAATTCATCGCCTCCAGTGCGTCCGGCCAGTCCGCGATCCCCGGCCTGCTCTCGAAGTCGGTGCCCCAGGGAAAAGAGAAAATCATCGCCTACGTCGTATCCATGAACGTCGTTAATGTCTCGCATTGCCACAATATCCATGACAATCAGAATCGCTTCCTGATTCCATCCCATGCGATCCAATCTTCGCCGCATACTACGGGCAAAGCCAATGCGCGATGGCAGTCCGGTGGCCGGATCCTGGAATGCCAGGCGATTCAATTCAAGTTCGGCCAATTTCCTTTCGGTTATGTCGATATGCATTACTACCGCGCCGGCCCCGCGTGTGGGCGACAGGCCGGGAGCAAGGCCTGCCGCCGTAACCTTGAACCACTGTAACCGGTCCGGCGAATGGGCCGGGTATTCCATGGAAAAGGCTGCTTCCTTTTGTTCCAGGACTTTGCGGATTCCGGCTACCAGATTCTCGGACTCGCCGGTGGATTCGCTGCGAAGACGGCCGCAGAGCTCAAGATAATTTCCCCCCGGGGGAAATGCGGAACCCGAGTATCCTTCGGCCGTTCTTTGCTTCCACTGTTCGTTGACCTCCAGAATGACACCCTCCGCATCCAATAGAGCGATGTGCGCAGGAAGCGAATTGAGAATAGCCCGTCGCGATTCCAATAGATGGGTCAGGTTATCGTTGGAAAGACGAAGGTTTTCATCCCTTGCGCGTAGCTGTTCCTGTTGTGCCCGAATCTGTCGCGTTCGAGACCTGACACGCATCTCTACCAGCATCAGTCCGCCCAGCAGCAGGATCGTCAAAGCAAGCAATCCGGCCAGCGTCCATTTAAGCCAGGAAGGAAGCAGGGATTCGCTTTCGCGAGGTTGCCCCAACCATTTTCCCTGAAGGGAATAATAGTCGGAGGATCGATCCAGTTTCTGTTCCCGCAAAGAGGAGTCGAAGACTTCCTTGAGTTCCTCCATTCGTTTGGAATTCGAAGAGAAAGCGAATCGAAGATCTGCGGGCTGAAACAGGATAGGAGTTCTCTGAATATTGAATCGGGCCTCCATGCGATTGCCGAAGTCTCGATTGGTCACAGCGGCATCCACTGCGCCCTGCTCCAGAGAGCGAAACACGGCAGCGTAGTCATCCATGGGAACGATGGTGGCCTTCACGGCAAACTTCCGGAGCAGATTTCTGAGGCCTTCCGGTCCTTCCAGGTTTATGCTTTCTGCTAGAGCGGCAATGCGCATCCCTTCCAGATCCGGGATGGACTGTATCTTTCGGCCCGGAGTGGCATAGATCCTGGACCAGCTCACATGAACTGTCTCTTCGCCAAACTCGAAACGCGAGCGACGCTCAGGAGTGACAGCTACATCCACCATCAGATCGATATCCCCGCTTTCCAGACGAAGCAGGGTTTCTTCCCAGGTTCCGTGTACCCATTCCACCGAATAGCCGGCTTCCGTGGCAATGGAGCGCACCAGGTCAGGCCAGAAACCGGCCGCCTGACCGGCTTCATTTACATATACCTTGGGAGGATTACTGTAGATGCCCACCCGTATAGTTGGATCTTCTGCGCGAAGAGCGACGGCTGGCAAAGCGACCAGGAGAATGAAAAGGCGAAACAGTCGTAAGCTCAACTGAGTCTCCCGGGAAGGGAATATCCGCGCTTTCTCTGGTCTGGTCGACGGTGCATCCCTGCTAGTTTCAGACAAAGGCCCGATTGTTCAAGCCATTCCAATCCCAGAGGATGACACCCGATGTTTTCCTGAACAATGAACCAGACGCAAAGCAATCCGGTCAGCGCCGCAATCCATTCGAGAAGGTTCATTTCCATGCATTGGGATCCGTGGCTCAGGAGCCATGTAAGGTGGCCTCCCCGGCTTGAACGCTCCATAGATCCGCATAGTCACCATTGCGCGCCACAAGTTCCTCGTGGCTGCCTTCTTCCGTGAGTTGGCCGTTCTTTATGAGGAGGATTCGATGAGCGGCCCGGATGGTGGACAGACGGTGCGCAATAATCAAAGAGGTCTTGCCGCTGGTAAGTCGGTCCAGATTTGATTGAATGGCTCTTTCCGTTTCGGTGTCCACGGAGCTGGTAGCCTCGTCCAAAATCAGTATGGGCGCATCCTTTACAATGGCCCGGGCAATGCTCAGACGTTGACGTTGCCCTCCCGAGAGTTTAATTCCGCGCTCGCCTACAATCGTGTCATAGCCATCGGGCAGCGTATCCACAAAGTCGTGAAAACTGGCCATACTGGACGCCCGGCGCACCTTTTCCAGATAGACGTCCCGGTTGCTTTCCAGATCCCCGTGGGTTACCGAACCATACAGAATGTTTTCCAGAATCGAGCCATGGAACAGGTAGACATCCTGACTCACCAGAGCGATGCTCCTTCGCAAAGTCTGAATGTTCCAATTTCGTAGATCTTCGCCATCCAGAACTACGGAACCGGACGTGGGATCGTACAGTCTGAGCAGAAGCTTGATCAAAGTGGACTTCCCGGAGCCTGTAGGACCGGCTATACCGATGGTTTCCCCCGGATTAACGGCAAAGGAAAGTCCCCGCAAAACAGGCATTCCCCGGTCATACTTGAACTCCACGTTTCTTAACTCAATAGAGCCCTGGACCTGCTCCTTCTGCACGGGATGAGCCGGGTTCTTGATGCTGGATTCGGAGTCCACAAGCCCGAATACGCGGTTCGCAGAAACAGATGCTCTTTCGTATTCGTCGAATGTTCGTCCCATCTGCGTAAGCGGCCACAGAAGCCTTTGCACCATCATAGAGAACAGAACCAGTTCTCCAACGGTGAGTATGCCGGAGCCGTCCAGAATCCAGTAACTACCAAGGAGAAGCACTCCGCCAAAACCTACTGCCACAGCCATGCGAATCACCGGAACGTAAAGAGCGCTCAATTTGATGGCGTTGAAGTTCGCCTGCCGGTAATCGTCAGAAACGGAACGCAAACGTTCGGATTCGAATTTCTCGGCCGTGAAACTCTTGATTACAAGGATTCCGCTTAAATTGTTTTCCAGGCGACTGCTTAACCTGGCCACTGCCTCACGTACCTTTTTGTATCTGGGCGAGATTAATCGCTGATAGATCAAGCTACCGGCAATAATAATCGGAAGCGGAGCCAGACCTACCAGCGCCAACTCCCAGGAGATGGAAAACAGCACCGAGCCGGCGAAAATGAAAAGCGTGGCCAGTTGAATGAGCTCGTTGAATCCATTATTTAGAAACCGTTCCAGCTGATTTACATCGTCATTCAGGATGGCCATGGTTTCGCCCACACGATGATTCTCAAAGAAGGCGATTTCTCGTCGCTGTAGCCGGTCATAAGCGTCGATTCGCAGGGAATGCTGCAGGTTCTGCGCCAGGGTGAGAAAGCCGTACTGGTACATCCACTGAAACAGGCTTTCGAAAAAGAAAATCAGCACGGCGAGAATTGCCAGGAAAGATGCCCTTTCAAAGGGATCCCCGGGCGGAATCCAGTCCGGCGGGTTTCCCTGAAGCGAATCGATGACCCAGCCTACCAGTAGCGGAGGCATTAAGTCCAGAATCTTGTTGGAAACGCTGGAACTTACGGCAAAGGACAATCGACCGGAATAGGACTTTAAATATTGGAACAATCGCAGCACTTTGTCAATATAGCGTGGCGGCTCTGCTGTGCCAATCATTCGACTTGCACACCGCTCATTCGGCAATGCCGGTTCACCAGGCAGGCGCGGCGCTCCGGTCGCCAGGCCAATATCTCTGGCAGAGCAAACCAATAAACCCGCGGAGTCGTCTCTGCCTGCGATGTCCGTCCAGAAATGGGATCTTTCCGCGCCAAATCTTCGCCCCCAGCTTTTTGCTTGCAATGAAATCTACAACAGCGGCTTTACAGATTGAGGGATCCAGGTTAGGCTGAGTAAGCGGTGCTACAGCAATCCGGCCTAGAATGCGTCTTCAGGACGGCTGTGCATCGGCTTAGTATGCGTATCCGCAGCGGACGGGATCTGCTGGCTTATTGCCGAGAAGCTGTTATCTGTGTTTCGCAAGAATTAGAAATCATAGGAGTGACCGGGGAATGAAGAAAATGATGCAGGAGTTTCGCGAATTCGCGATCAAAGGAAATGCAGTGGAGATGGCGATTGGCATCATGATCGGGGCGGCCTTCACGTCGGTGGTCAAGAGCCTGGTAGCGGATGTGCTCATGCCTCCTCTGGGTTTGCTGCTGGGAGGAGTGGATTTCGCCAACCTGTTCGTAGTACTGAAACCCGGCGAGATCTCCGGTCCTTATACAACTCTGGCCGAAGCAAAGGCCGCCGGCGCGGTAACCATCAACTACGGAATGCTTCTAAATGCGGTGATCTCCTTTCTCCTGGTTGCGCTGGTCCTCTTTTTCGTAGTAAGATCCATGAATGCCATGCGCCGTCAAAACGAACCAGAAGCGGTAGAAACTCCCGTGGTCTGCCCGGAATGTCGGGAACCTGTACAGGCCAGCGCCACACGGTGCCCGCATTGCACCAGCAAGATCAAGGCCAGGCAATAATCTGTAGAATCCAGCCTGGAGTATGGCCCCGGCCCCCGGCTGTTATGGACGAAACATACTGATTCGCGACGTTCCGAAATGACCCAAAGTCCTCCGGAAACCCTTTCCACACCTTGCGTCAAAGCTTTACCGAAATCTTTTGACGCTTGCCGATCTGCACTTCTGTGCATAGAATGAAGCATGAAATCATCGCTCCCAGCTTTAGTCCGACCCTTGCTCATTGCGGGTCTGGCATCCATCGCCGCTTCCTGCAGTCTTTTCACCGAACTCAAGGAACCGGGCTATGTAATTGAGAAATCCAATCCTGCCTTTGAACTGCGTCGCTACGATTCCTACCTGGTGGCAGAAGTCATAATCGAAGACGACTTTGAAGAGGCTGGAAACGAAGCCCATCGGCCGCTTTTTGATTACATCAGCGGCGAAAACAAAGCGCAGCAATCCATTGAAATGACGGTACCCGTGAATCAAACCCCGGCCGAGAAAAGCGAGAAGATTGAAATGACAGCGCCGGTGAATCAGAAACCCGCCGGGCAGGGAAAATATGCAGTGCAGTTCGTAATGCCCGCGCGCTATACTCTGGAAACCCTGCCCGAGCCGCTGGATCCGCGGATAACGCTCAAGGAAGTGCCGGCACAACTAATGGCGGTGCGCAGCTACTCCGGGACCTGGTCCCGCGAGCTTTACCTGGAAAACGAAAAGGCTCTGTTCTCTGCTTTGAATGAGGCTGGTTTGAAGCCTGTGGGAGAGCCCACCTGGGCCCGGTATAATCCGCCCTGGACATTGTGGTTCATGCGAAGAAATGAGATCGTCGTGCCGGTGTCCGAGTAACATTGCTTCGTCGGAAAACTCCCATCGCCAGGGCGGCGGGGGTTAATTTGGAAAGAGGACGGCCGGCGCCCTGCTCGGAATCAGGATCAAGGGCTTCGGGACTCCTATTCGGGCTGATAAAAGACCGTTAGAAGCGAAAGATCGTCGGTCACCTCCCCGGCAGCCAGGATACTTTTCAAGATTCGAGAAGGATCCCCCTGGTTTTCGGCAACGAATTGCAGAAACATAGTTTCGTCCGAGTTCCTGAATTCCTTTCCCGATACATCCTTTAGCAGCAGGTCGTCTTTTCCATCGGATCCTATACAGAGGGCGTCCCCGGGAAGCATCTGGCACTGGTTGATGGCCGGCTCGGCAGAAGAGTCCGCAAGCCCGAGTTTTGTCGTCATTTCCTGAGGCAAGAATACAGACTCGCCTTTGCTTAAGTGGGCCACATAGGGATGCTCGCAGTTTATGAAATGCACCTTCCCGGATTCCTGTTCGATTAATCCCAGGAGCATGGTAGTAAGCATACTCCCTTCAAACGAAAGAAAGACTCTATTCATTTCTTTGAAAGCGTCCCTTAACCAGGTCTCCGGCCTTCGATTGGATTCAGACGCAGACAGTCGGGTACGCTCCACAGCAGAACCAAAAGTTGTACCCAGCACCACGGCGCCACCTGCTCCCTGCATTGATTTGCCCATGGCATCGCCGTTAACGAAAGCAACATATTCCTTGCCCTGCAGGGTCAATTCCCGGGCCAGACAAACGTCCCCTCCGATGGAGGCAGATCTGTTTCTATACTCGAAGCTTTTCTTCTGCCTCAGCTCCATTGCGACGCGCACAGGCCCGACCTCGAGGTCCCTGGGCCTTAAGGGATGCATTAGTAGAGAGATTAGATAGTAATCCCCGTCTTGCTTCTCTTTGAGCATTCGCACCTCTCGGAGAGTGCGGTCCAGGCTTGCTGTCCGTTCGCTTACCTGTTGTTCTAAGCTATGCGAGTACATTTGTAGCTTTCTGTGAGTTTCCGTATATCGCAGGTAGAGTATGCTTGCCAGCGAAGCTTGAAACCCCAGGAATCCCCAGGTTACTATCTGAAAAGGCCAATAGACCAGTCCAAGGGCGCCCAGCATATCGTAGATCGAAAAGAGCATAAAGACGGACAGCCCCAGCAAAATGATTCTGGCTTCACGATTCTTTCTGAGCGCCTGGGCGATGATCACTCCGGAGATCCCAATGGATGAAAGAAGTGTTAAATAGAAGAACGGATAGAGCGAACGGTAGAGAGGAAGCCCACTGGCAGTAAGCAACGCGGCGACCATTGCGTAGACGGCCAGAGCGACCGTTATCCACCGAACCAGTCGGGAGGGCGGCAATGCCTGCCACATGAATGCTCCGAAAGCTATGGGCAGAAGAGCCAGGGAAATGTGTTCCAGATACATCCAGAAAATAGGAGCATCCAGGAATAGGTGCTGGAGCTCTACGGTTCTATTGCTAACAACGTAGAGTCCGGATGGAAGGGCAAAAAGAGCAAAAGCCCCCAGGAGTTTCTGAGATCGATTCCTGAGAAAGAGGATCATTGAAAACAGGGCCGCAAAACAGAATAGGAAGCCGAGACAGATCCGGATAAGATCCTTCCCAATTATCCTCTGAATGAACACCCTCCGTTCGCCCAGCTCCAGGGCTTCCGCAGGCGAAGCCATGGCCACCGTCAGAGTCTCAGAGAATACAAGGGCATACAATCGCTCACCGGCAAGTTCCCGCAACGTGACGAAATGATTGGGCCAGCCGCTATATCCGGATCGACCCTTCTCCGGAAAACCGAAGCGATAGATTTCTCGCAAACCTTTCTCTGTTCGAATAAAGATGCGAACGCTCTGGTTCAATAGCGGAGAATAGAGAACCGGATCCTGGAATGAAAGTTCAGGCAACTCTGGCGAGCGAAACCAGACCAGTCGACTTTCTCTGCCCAATAGGAATCGGGTTCTGGGAATTGAAATGAGAGGCTTCCCGTCCGACAGAGGTTTAAATTCTGCTTCTGTAGGAAGTGGAGGAATCCGGCCATGGGAAAACTCTGCCGGCGAATAAGTCCAGCCTGCTCCAAATTCCACTGTGGATCTTGCGGTCTCCTGGCTACAGTTGGATCCGAGAATTAGAAGCAAAACAACGCCGCGCCACACTGCAACAGAATGCAATCCGCCATGAATCAGGACAAGCAATTACCGGTTTATCGTTGCCCTTTACGACCCGGACTGCAGTCATTCAATTATGAGTCCGGAAGAAAAAGCAGAGTTCAAGGCAAAGGCCACTGAAGAGATCGCCTGAATAAAATTCAGCAGCGATTGGCGCAATTGGAGTCGCCAGAGTTTGACGAATGCATTCATTGCGGAGCGAAGATACCAGCGGCGCGAATCCTTTATTTACTCGATGCTGATGCCTGCCTGGATTGCGCCTCAACATAAGCAGCCTGCGCGTCGCTGGACCCAATTAGCATTAACTCTACTCGCCTAAGCGCAGGGCTTTTTTTCTGTACCTGAGGCAGTGGCTTTGAGAACCTGAGCAACGTGAACTTAATCGTAAGCCTTCTACTCTTCTCCTGGATTAGTGGCCTCACCGCATTTCTGGGCGGCCTTCTAGCTCGAGGAGAAACCACCGTCGAGTCAGAAACAAAGGATCGACTGATTCATGGCGTGGTAGCCTTCGGTGGCGGAATCCTTCTCGCCGCGGTTGCTTTCGCTTTGCTACCTCGGGGTATGGAGCTTCTGTCTCCCACCCTGCTGGCTCTGTGCTTTCTGGGAGGAGGTATTCTATTCAGCGTTATCGACTCCTGGCAAAGCAGAACCGGAGGACCGAAAGCCCAGTTGCTGGCAATGCTCATGGACTTTGTTCCGGAGGCATTATCCCTGGGGGCGGTCTTCAGTCATGATCATAACCTGGGTCTGTTACTGGCTGTCTTTATCGCATTACAAAACCTGCCGGAAGGTTTCAACGCTTACCGAGAGTTGGTATTGGGCGGGGCAAAACCCTGGTTGGTTCTGGGACTACTGGCTTCTATAAGCCTGCTGGGACCGGCTGCAGCTCTGGCCGGTCATCTATTCCTTCAGGAGCTTCCCATGGTTACCGCCGCAATCATGACCTTCGCAGCCGGGGGTATACTGTATTTGATTTTCCAGGACATTGCGCCGCAGTCAAAGATGGAACGTCACTGGAGCCCTACCCTGGGATCCGTTCTGGGTTTTCTACTTGGCATGCTCGGTCACGTAATGATTCACTGACCGTCGCTGCCGGAATGGGGCGTGCTGATAAAGGAGCATGCGCAATGAAACAGGTCTATAGATCGTCAAATGAAATGGAAGCCCAGATGATTTGCAATCTTCTGGAGCAGGCAGGCATTGAAGGACACATCTCCGGAGAGCATCTGCAGGGCCTGGGTATCTCCAATCAACCCATTCAGATCTTCGTGGTGGAAGAGGATTTCGAAAGAGCACAGAGGATCATAGAGACGGGGGATCCGGAGGCCGGTAAACCGGAGCCTTCGAAAAGGGAGTTCGGAATCAGAACCGCTCGCGAAATCGCTGCAGACGAAGAAAACGGAACGCTATCTGAACCTGGAAAGCCTGGTCCACCGGGCGCAGATTTGAATCGAGGACGCTTTGGCAGCGAGACCATGCATGTATCTACGGAAAACCATGGAACATTCTCGCATGAGCAGGCCAGGCAGACCGACTGGGGCGGAGTCCTTATGGGGCTCTTTGTCGGCATACTTATTGGCATCGGAGCCATGTTCTGGGCCTATAGCAGTCCGGTGGAAGAGAATGGAATCGACTATGATGGCGATGGACGTCTCGAGGAGCAATGGACCTACGTAGATGATCGCATCTCCAAATCAGAAATGGACTTAAACCAGGACGGAGTGTTCGATTCCGTCACTGAATATGACCACCTCGGCTTGATTGAATATGCCAGGGACGATCTGGATTTCAACGGAACATTCGATACCGAGTATCATTACGAAGACGGACAAATCATTCTATTCTCCATGGACAGGGATGAAAACGGATTCTTTGAATACACGGAGAAGTACCTGGACAACGGCAATCGAGAGATTATATACTGGAACCAGAATACAGAAAAACCATTCAAGATTATTCGCGCCGATCCCTTCGGATACGTGGATGCCGAACTGGATTTGGACGGAGATGGTAGAATGGATATTTACCGTAAATTCGACGAAACAGATGAAATAATAGAAGAAAGGAAGCTCAACTGAGCCGCGACTCCGGCGAAAAAAGTCGGCTCAATCCATCCTCAAGTGCATGCAATTTGAAACCAGGAGGTGGTTCTTTATTCGCCCCTTTCGCGTAGAAGACACCGAGCAAGTGGTAGAACTCTGGAAACGTTGCCACCTTTCCGTGCCCCGGAACGATCCCTACAAGGAAATTCAAAAGGAGCTCAAGGTTCAAGCCACACTATTTGTGGAGCAGATTACTCCGGAGAGCAGGGCATTGCCTCCGGGTGTTCCAGAGGCATCTAAAGGCAATGCACCAAAAACCATCACGGTTGCTGGACTACTTCGCCCTCGATAGTAACCTGCGTACAGCTGGGAAAAAACCAGATCCACGTCAATGGCATTGCATAAGCAATCCCGCAGGGAGCTGCCGTAATCCGGACATTTCGCATGGCTACACCTCGGTGCATATCGATAGTCTGGTTTAGCGTATCGGAAAGGTCGGATTCTGAATTAAGATCCCAGGCTGTGTATACAAGACTCCAGAGTTGCTTCTCAATTACTACTTTCTGCCCGGGAGCCAGGTTATTGGAGTCATATCGTTTTCCATCAATATCCAGCGACGAAGTGAGGGCCACTGGATACTTCAGGTTATTGAATGTCATGCTACCGGCGCCGCCGGCACAAGAAAGGAACAGTATGGCCATAACAGCCGACACGAAGGGAAAGCACGATTTCATTCTTTCACCCTCCCTTTGAGCCTAACATAAGACTGAAGCATCCATCCTCCAGCGACAAAGGTTTTTGAGCTGGCTTCAACGGCGCTGATGTAGATTGGTTTTCCATCTGAGGCCTCTCGGGCCATCTCGGTGAACTGTTCCGGGGTAGTATTCTTGTCGCTTCTCATGGAAGAGCTGGTCTGGACGCTAACGTTTCCGGTCCGTGAAGAGGAACTGGAGCTCGCAAGGATATTTTCGTACAGAGCTTCCAGAAAGACCTCTTTGCCGCCCTCCGGCGCAGGGCCCAGATACACCGGCGACTTCAGGTCGCTTTCGATTACTGCCGTGGCCGAATGACAACCGATGGCCCCGACCAGGACAAGCATAGGAATAAGCTTTTTCATGATGGGTAGTTTAGGAAGCGATTAGAATAGACAAGCAGTTTACCGCTTTCGCTTCTTGAGGCAGGTGCGAATGGGCCCATTTGGACCTGGCCGGCGGCGCATGGTCTGGTTGGCCGGTGGCGGCTGCAGGGAGCGAAGGAAGCCGACTCTCAGTCCATCCGCTGCAGGACAGCGTCCACCATTTCCGTGAATTCTCGACGGACTTCTTCGTTCTTCTTTGTTTCGTCTTTGAAGATGTTTTTCCGGGCGCCCAGCAATTCGGCAACGCCCATTCGATCATTGATGCAATTATCCATCAAAGCGTCGCCGTAGCGCTCCTTGAGCTTTTCGCTCTGTTCCTGGTGTTCATGAGCCATGTGACCGCCAAAGAATCGCACCCGATTTCGGATAATCCCCAGCAGTTTGGCGTTGCAATGAGCCCCCTTCTCTCTTACATCTTCCTGCATATTCTTGATGTGTTCGAGAATAAACGGGATCCCATAGCAGCTGATGAAATCCGGAATCGTTGGCACAAGGTAATAGTCGCTGGCCACAATGGCGTTTCGGGAGATCAAATAGATGTTAGGAGGGCAATCGAAGATAATGTAGTCGTACTGGGACTTCAGAGGCTCCAGGGCCTTTTGCAGCAGCAAATACCGCTCTTTGTTGAACTCTTCAATGGTTTTGGCCCATTTTGGCTTCTTGGCCACCAGGCGCATTTCGTAGTCCGGTAGATCCAGATGCGATGGTAACAGATCCAGTCCTTCCACTTCGCCAGGCATGGTTTCCCAGGTCCGATTGAGGGCCTGCTCGATAATCCAGTCCGGTTCGATTCGGGCCGGTTCCTCTTTGTAGAAGTTCTGCACCACGGACCGGATGGATCCCTTCTTTTCGATCCAATCGATCCAGAAATGCTCCTCTACGGTAGAGACCGACAGGCTGCACTGAGGGTCCAGATCCACCAATAACACCTTGCTACCCTTGAGTTGATTTAGCCCCAGCCCCAGTTGCAAAGAGATTGTGGTTTTTCCCACTCCGCCCTTGTAGTTGATAACAGAGATTACTTTTGCCTGATTTGCCATGTAGAATAGCCAGTTGTTCCAACTATCGGCACATCCCCAGAGAAGTTGCAGCACGATTCCTGAATGGAAGCTCCGTAGCCCGGGCTCCCAGGCCAAACACCCGGTGCAGCGCCAGCCGAGTATAGCAACGCCCCTGGTTTTCCCAGCCCGGCTCCAGAGTGGAGCCTCTCCGGAATGAAGCCTATTATTAGAAGAAAGGGGATTAGAAACAAGCTTCCAGACAGGAGGTACTCTGAAGCTCTCTCAAGACCCGGCGCTTGTGCGCTGGTTCGAACTGGACCAGGGAACGAATCACTTGCAAGCAGGATTGGAATGAGAATTGTCGTGAAAGAGGAAGACACATGCAGGAAAGCGAGATTTTGATTACAGGGGCGGCGGGTCTCATCGGAAGCGCCGTGGTCCGAGAACTGAACCATCGCGGATATACCAATCTGATCCTGGTGGACCATCTGGGCGAAACTGAAAAGTGGAAGAATCTGCGCTCCCTGCAATTCAATCAGTATCTGGAGAAGGAACCGTTTCGAGAAATACTCGAAGGTTACCTGGAGGGGATCTCTAGCAGCGAAAGTTCCCTACTGGAAGATGTATCCGGCATCATTCATCTGGGCGCCTGTAGCTCCACCACCGAATACGACGCCTCCTATTTGATCGATAATAACTATCAGTATTCCATTGACCTGGCTCGCTTCGCAAAGAAGCGAAACATCCGCATGGTATACGCCTCCAGCGCCGCCACCTACGGCGACGGCGAAAATGGTTTTAACGACACCGTAGAAGGTCTGGAAACACTCAGACCGCTGAATCCTTACGGTTACTCCAAACAGGTTTTTGATCAGTGGATCCTGGCAAATCCGGGTTTTTCGCCCCTCTTCGCCGGATTAAAATATTTTAACGTGTACGGTCCCAACGAATACCACAAGGGATACATGCAATCGGTAGTTCTGAAGGGCTTTCGCCAGATACGGGATACCGGTAAAATCGGACTCTTTAAGAGCTACAGAGATGATTACGGCGATGGGGAGCAGAAGCGGGACTTTCTCTATGTAAAGGATGCAGCCCGGATTACTGTTTTCTTTTTGCTCGAACAGCCCGAGGCCTGCGGGCTGTTCAATGTGGGGAGCGGAACAGCCAACACCTGGCTGGACCTGGCTCACGGCATCTTTGCTGCCATGAACAAAGAACCCAACATCGAATTCATCGATATGCCGGAAGAGATGCGAGCCAAATACCAGTACTATACCTGCGCGCCAATTAACCGCATCCGCGAAGCAGGATATGCCGATCACATTGGAGCTTTACGTGAGTCCATCGGCGATTATGTGCAGAATTATCTCTTGCCCGGGGAGTTGCATGCCTGATAGCAAATGAGTAGTTGGGGGTTTGCTTTCGCCAGACGCCCTACCCGGGACGCCGTTCTGGCATCGAGCGGTGCAGACGTGTCACTTCTCCGTCCTGGCGCCCGCATCGCTGCTTCGGCCACAAGCCCGGTGCGCCAGTTCAAGCGTTGTTCAGGAAACAGTCCAGGAATTCGCCAGGCCTTTCTTGAAGCAGTCCGTGCCCGGCCGGCGAAAAGGTATGCAACCTGGAATGGGGGATGCTCTTCTTGAGCTTTTTTCCCAGACCCAGCGGCGTTATTGAGTCCTCCTGTCCCCAGTACAGATCGACTCGCGTTTTTACTTTCTTCAAAGCGGCAGGCTCGAAGAAGACTTCCTTTTCTCTTTCCAGTGTATTGGCCGCCAGATACTGAAATCCCGGAGCCGACCATTCATAGAGCAAACCGGAAAGCGCCCAATTGGGAAGCTCCGGCACCTGGGAATAGAATAAATGACTGAATAGCTCGCGGACCTCTTCCCGGCTGCCGGGAAAAAAGCGACGTCGTAGCACTTCCCTTTCCTCCGGAGAAAGCAGCAGCGCTCCAGGAGCGATCATATGCATCCTTTCGAACAGCTCAACATTATGATAGCGGTGCGCGAACAAACTGGCATGAAGGCCCACCAGGCCGCCCATGCTATGGCTCAATAACTCCGGTCTTTCCAGTCCCAGTCTATGGTGAATGAATCTAAAAACTGTGGCGGATATATCCGGGAGATGCCACAAGCTTCGAATGAATGGCATTTTGCTTTCGCCGTGGCCGGGAAGGTCCAGCATGTATACCCGGAAGCGGCGAAGGAGTCCCGGCAATACCCTCCGAAAAACATGGGATGTATCCAGAAAGCCGTGCAATAGAACCAGGGCTTTGCCGCTACCGCCGGTATAGAGACGAAAATCTTGCCCTTCGTAGCTTAGAGTCCGGGCGCTCATTCCCAGGGATTGAATCTTGCGGCCGATTAGGATTCGCCGCAGCCAGAGCAGTCTGGCCGCCCACCAGTGCCCCTTTCTTTCCAGGTGTTCAGGTTCCGGAAAAAGCAGATTTTCTTGTCTTGTACTCGGGGAGGCATCAATGGCCATACCCCACACAGAATTCGACGGAAATCTTTACAATGAATAAATGCGAGCCGTGCAGGACAGGATCAAATTGCCTTGCCAACCGGGTCGGAACGGCCACTGTTTGGGTCCATGCATATCCTAATTGTAGACGATGAGCCGCCAGCCGCACGCAGGGTGCAAAGATTGATCAAGGAGCACTTTCAGGAACCTGTGCAATCCATCAAATTGCTGCACGGAGTGGAGCCCGCCGTATATTATCTGCAAGAACATCCCGTGGACCTGGTTTTTCTCGATCTGGAAATCGCCGAAAACAGCGGCTTCGAACTACTGGAGCAGGCGGCCCATAAGAGTTTCTACACTATCATTGTAAGCGGGCATCCGGAGGGCGCCGTGCAAGCATTCGACCATGAGGTGGTGGACTTTGTTACCAAGCCGGTGCAACCGGAAAGGTTTCAGCGGGCCCTGGAACGATTGTACACCGCTCGAAAGAATCGCGGAGTGGAACGCGAAGCTCTGAGTCTGCCAGGGGAAGAAGGAAGCGAAACGATTGATTTGGCTTCCATTGAATGTGTGCGAAGCGACGGTAACTACTGTGTCCTGGAACTGTATGAAGGAGACAGTCGCAAGATTCGCAAGACCCTTAGCGCCCTGGAGCAAGACCTGGGGCCAAATTTCTTGAGAGTGCATAAATCCTGTCTTGTCAGGAAGGAAGACATTGTGCAGGTCCATAGCGCTGCGAACAATACATACCAGGTGGAGCTGAAGAGCAAAAAAAGAATGCCGCTAAGCAGATCTGTAAGAGAGGAGCTGCGAAGCGGCCATATGGAGTAGTGTTACGTTTTTTGGGGCGGCCCGCCCTCTTGCGGACTCTGTAATTGCTCGGAGAGTCCTCGGACGGTTCCGGAGCATTCTGCCCGACAGGGCCTGAACTTTCTGAAGTTGAGGCCCCCGGGCTTTTTGCTATTCGACTTCGGGCATCGTGAGATTAGCCTCGGCAGCCTCTCCATACCCCTTGAAGCCAGTCATCCGCCGCTTCGTCGAACTCATCGCCGCAGTTAGGATCGCTGGATCCGCCGGAGCTGTAGTTAACGTTGCTGCACTGATCGTGGTCCATGCAGTCCTTGGTCCAGGAAGACGCCAGCCACCAGCTACCGCAGTCGCCGCCGCATCGTCCCATACATCCGTAACCGGAACGAGGCTTTGAACCCACCAGAACAGAATCGTAGTGCGACCCCCGGGAGTCGTCGTATGCGGCCGTCACGTAAGTGCCTTTTCTGATGCAGGTTACGCCCTCGTTTCTGGAAGCTGCATTGTAACCAGCCGGAGAAGGACCATCAATGCTTCGGGAGCCGTAGGTATAGCCTTCCGGCGCTTCGGCCCAGTAGGAAATCACGGACAGAAAAGCGACCTGAATTCGGCTACCAGACGTGTTTCCGGTGGCTTCCAGATGAGAGGCGAACTCCTGGGCCAGGGCATCCAGGGCATCTTTCTGGCTCTGGGTCAGGACGGCATTTCCGCCATCCAGGGTAATGGATCCATCTCCGCCCAGGGAAGCGGTAAATTTCTGACCATCGATAGTCACTGTTGTTTCAAAGTCTTCGCCGCTGGTTGTAGCGTCGTAGCTGATGGATACGCCATTGTATGTGCCCTGTCCCTTGATCTGATCGGAACTTGCGGAATGCGCTGTA
The DNA here is from genome assembly GCA_002730875.1 of Spirochaetaceae bacterium. Lineage (GTDB taxonomy): Bacteria > Spirochaetota > Leptospiria > Leptospirales > Leptonemataceae > UBA3465. Next base: position 214,075 of record PCBI01000005.1, read on the forward strand.
AGCACCAGAGCATTGAGAGCCTCGGTGTTATCGTTGGACTGGGGAGCGCAATAAAGCATCGTCCCCGTAAGAGCTATGGCAGTTGCCATGATTATTCTAGATTTCATTTTTAAACCTCGCATGAACATTCTCTAGTGGCCTGTGGCCTTTTTTTGTTTTTGCCTCGATGCGAGTTCGAAGATTCAAGGGCGCTGCACGGTTAGCTGCTACCCCGCGATCAGATCCTCGCAGAAAGGCTTTCTTTGCTTGACCGCAACGCAGAGAGCACTCAGCAATAGCGGTCGTCCGTCTTACCGGATGTCAGGATCATTGCACGAAACACAGGGATGGTCAATTCCGGCGGGATGAATGGTAGAATCCAGGGATGAAAGGTTGAATTTTTTTTCACAGACCCGACGAAGTGCGGTGGAAGTCCCACAACGTGAGCTGGAACCGGGAATATACAAGACTCGATTCGTCGGAAGTCCACTAGATCCCGGACGAAAGAAGGTCCAGTCCGGACAGAATCTGATCGGAATAAAATCGGGTTCAGTGTCAAAAACCAGGTCGAAGCTACTGAACTGCGGCTTTCTGACTGTTGCGCTGTTGCTGGTCGCCGGCTGCGGTGACTCATTGATTACGGTGCATCACATCAAAGTGCATTCAGAAGACGGCCAGGGCCCATCCACCGCCGATTCCGATCTGGGGCCGGCTGGCGCTGGAACCACCCCCGACCTGGTCATCCCAAATAACATTAGTTCCGCCCTGGACCTGGAAGGCGAGCAGGTTTGCGTTCAGCTACGGACTGAAGTTACGCTTCCCGAACGTAGCGCGCCACAATCCTATGCCATCGATGCCGGTAGGCTTTCTGATGTTTCCCGCATCTATCTCAACGATGTTTTAATCTCCTCCCGCGGCTCTTTAAGCCCGTACTATTTTCCAGGAGCATTTAGACCGCAGACGGTAGTCATTCCCCAGGATGTGGTCCGACCCGGAAGAAACAGTCTTCGAATCCATCTTTGCAGCTATGGAAATCGGTACCCCATCCAGGCAATGGATCCCATCCGACTGGGAAGCGCCGAAGAGATATGGCAGCGGCGAACCGTGCGCGAGATTGTGGCCTTTTCATTTCTGGCTTTCTACCTGATGGCCGCCTTTCAGCATCTGTGGCTCGGCCTGCGAAGAAAGAAGGAGCGCTACCATTTATCCTTTTCCGGTTTCCTTCTGGTAGTGTCCGCCTACTGGTTCGTCGCGGAAACCATGACCCGGGATCTGCTCTTCGGAGAGCATGTTCTAACGCACCGAAAAACCGAATATGTACTTCTTTTCTTCATTGTTCCATTCTTTCTTCGCTTCTTGTCGCGTTTTAGTCACGGCAAGGGCGAAAGGGTAAGTAACGTTGCTCTGGCAGTGGCCGCAACCCTTACAGCCGTCTCCATTCCGTCCAGTATACATGTGGTCCGGATCTGCGGATGGATCTGGCAGATTGGATTTCTGGCATTGAGTCCCTATCTGGCTTATCTGGCCTACCGCCAGCTCGTGCGACCCTTTCCCTATGCGAAGCTAATGACCGCCGCGGTCCTATTGCTATTGGCCAGCGCCATCCACGACATACTTGTTTCACTGAGTATTCTACATTCCATGCGTATATCCAGCTATAGCCTGGCATTTCTGGTTCTGGGATTGATCGTGCTTCTCGGCGATCAACTTGTACAGGCCACCAATCGCAGCGAAAAACTGCTTTCGCATGCTACCCGTCTGAACCTTGAGATGCTCAAAAAAAACATCCACCCCCACTTTCTGGCGAACAGCCTCAACTCTGCCATGGAACTGGTCCACGAGGATCCCAGTCGGGCTGAAAAGTTGCTACTGGCGCTTGTTGAAGAGTTGCGCAGCACTATCCACCTCTCCGAGCAGAAACTCTGTCCCATGGAAACGGAAGTGCAGCTTTGCCGAAATCACATCGAGGTAATGAGCCTTCGCATGGAAAAAGACATTCGGCTGGAAGTGGTAGGCAATCTGGAAACGCAAATCCCACCTCTGGTTCTGCTCACAATAGTCGAAAACGGAATCACCCATGGATTCAAGAATCGCCAGGAGGGTTGGTTTCGGATAAACGTGCGAAAGTACAATCAAGAGGTGTTTATAGCGGTCGAGAACAACGGCGATGCTCCGAAAAGCCCCGGCGGTGAAGAAAGCTGGTCAACCGGTAACGGACTCACAGAATCTGGCCGCGGAACAGGAACCCGGTACGTGCGTAGCCGACTGGAAGAACTGTGTCCAGGGGAATGGTCCTTATTCCAGGAGATGCGGGATGAGAAGTATGTGGTTCTACTCTCGTATTTGATCGATTCAGAAGCGACGGACAAGAGCCTATTCCAGAAACGAAAGCGACGAGGCTAGCCGTTGCGGCGGAGGTTTGCGAGAGAGCGGGGCATCGCTATCCCGGCCTGTCTCGATATCGCCGCGAGGCTTTGCCAAATCCCCGGGGATCAATATTGCGGCCAGAATCACTATTGCGGCGGTACCGCTATTGCAGTGAGCCTGGTTTCGCCGAATACAGCGGTCTTCGTGCAGGGCTAGCCAAGCAATGTAGTGCCGTGCACTTCCACTGATTCGGCCAGGGCATCCAGATGGTAGCCGCCTTCGAGAAAGGAGATGATCTTTCCGTCACAATGCTTGCCGGCAAAATCCATGGCCCACTGGCTCATCCATTCAAAGCTGGAGGTACGCAACTCCATGGAAGCCAGAGGATCCTTCTCGTGGGCATCGAAACCGGCGCTGATTAGCAGAATGTCCGGGTCAAAATCTTCCAGCTTTTGCTGCACTGCTCCCTGGAAAGCATCCCTGTAGGTGGACTCCTCGGTGCCGGCGCTCAGGGGTACATTCAAGGTGTACCCTTTACCCTCCCCGGTTCCTTTCTCTGCGGCGGCGCCGGTGCCGGGGTAGAAAGGAAACTGATGCAGGCTAATAAAGAGCACGGAAGGGTCGGCGTAGAATATGTCCTGGGTGCCGTTGCCATGGTGCACGTCCCAGTCGAGAATGGCCGGTCGCTTGTAGCCCAGCGACTGCAGGTAACGAGCCGTAATGGCCACGTTATTGAAGAGGCAGAATCCCATGGCCCGCCGGGGCAGACTGTGATGACCCGGCGGTCGCACCAGAAGCAGGGCTCGGTCCACGTCCCCCGCATGCACAGCATCGGCGGCGGCCAGACCGGCGCCGGCTGCCATGGTAGCGGCATGGTAGGATTCTTTGCTGGTCACCGTGTCTCCGTCCAGTGAACGTTCACTTCTGGAGTACAGCTCCACTACATCCACATAGTCTCTGGCATGAACCATCGCAATCTCCTCTTTCGTGGCGTACCTGGGGTTCAGCGAGGCGAAGCGACCAATAGAGCCGGTCTTTTCCATCCGTTTCATGATGGCCTCCAGCCGACGGGCGGATTCGGGATGCATCAATCCGGTATCATGCTTGAGAAAGAGATCGTGTGTATACAGGGCGCAACGTGACACTCTGTGAGTTTCGCATATTGGTCAAATATGTCGACCAAAATATACACACTTCCAACTTCCTGGTTCCGCGGCAGGGTCCGCGGATTGCGCCTGATTTCTCCTGAGGTCCAGGGCAGGCCATCAGTAGACTTCAGGCCCATCGGGTTAAATGGTCAGCACAGTCCGTCAGCCCGCCCCCGGGCGTTCCCCACCCCTACGGCCAGCTCGCGAAGATCGGACGCGGCTCATCCCCGAATTCTATCAACCAATGGTTCGCACGAAAGCCGAAGCGCAGGCAAAATCCATTGCAGAGTGGAAGCGGATCATTTCTCTGGAATCGTGTCTTACCTAGATTCCCTGGAACAAGAGATCCAACAGTGGAGAAGGGGCTCGTTAATGCGGAGCCTGCGCTACGAGCCAGAACTTCTGGACTTCTCGTCCAACGATTATCTGTGCTTAAATCGGGATGGTTCCCATTCCGAGCTTCTCAATAGCCTTATCTGCGAAACCGGCGTAGAAAGCAACGTTACAGTAGGAAGCACTGGCTCCAGGCTCATTAGAGGACACTGGCCATCGTTTGAAAACGCCGAAGAGGAGTTTAATCGGTGGGCTCGAACGCCGGACTCCCTTCTTTTTCAGAGCGGATACAACGCCAATGTGGGCGCCCTGTCAGCGCTAACAGGACCGGGAGATCTGGTCTTTTGCGACAGACTCTGCCATGCCAGCCTGCTTGATGGAATACGGCTATCCGGGGCCCAAAAAATCTATTTTAAGCACAACGATCTCAATCATCTGGAAAGCCTTTTAGCCACGAAGAGCACCAGGCGAAGAAAATGGATACTGAGCGAATCGGTCTTTAGCATGGATGGCGATGTGCCGGATCTAAAAGGTCTTCTGGATCTCTGTCGGCGGTACCAGGCCACGCTGTATCTGGACGAAGCTCATGCCCTGGGCTTTTTTGGCTCTGAGGAAAGCCCGGGGGCCGGATTACTTGCTTCCAGGCGCGCGGAACTGGGAGACGATGTATTCGACCATGCAATCATTAGCGCGCCGCTGGGAAAGGCGCCAGGGGTCATGGGTGCCTTTGTGGCCGGCGACAAGTTACTGAAAGATTATCTGATCAATCGGGCCCGTTCCTTCGTTTTTTCCACAGCTCAGCCGCCCATTCTTGCGGCGATGATCGGCGCCATAATTCGCCGATTCAGAAACCATGAGTACGACCATCGCATGGCCAGCCTGCGAAAGAATGTATCATACATTAAATCTCTGATTGCCGAGTTACATCTGGTCAGCCCTTCCGACTCCGCCATTGTACCCATCGTTCTGGGCGAAACGGACAAGTGTCTTCAGGTGTCGGAGCATCTGAAGAATCATGGAATGGATGTGCGAGCGATTCGCCCGCCCACAGTACCGGAGGGATCTAGCCGGCTGCGGATTACCATCCATAGCTGTCACAGCCAAAGCGAGCTGGATCGACTGATGGAATTGATCCAACCTTTTGCCAGCGTATGATAGAAGCGGTTTCCTCCGCATGGTTTGGCATATGGGCATCGTAGCCATTGGCCAATTTGCGGGCTGTGAAAGCAGTAGCTCTGAGCCTGTTTAGAACAAAAGAAGTTAGTTCCCTGCCCGGCTATCCCCGGCAATGCGACAAAGGATTGTGTTGCCATGTCAGCGGAGCCCTGTACCCATGCTGACATGGAAGAACTGCGACAACTCCTTACCAGAGCTCTCGCCTGGTCCGATGCCCATGTTAATGCGGAAGAGGTACTGACGGACTATCCGAAGGAGCTGCAGGGGCAGGTGATTCCCGGGCAGAGCTACAGCCCCTATCAGTTGCTGGAGCATATGCGAATAGCCCAGGAAGATATACTGGATTTCAGCAGGAATCCAGCCTACAAGGAGCGTAGCTGGCCACAGGATTACTGGCCTGTATCGCCGGAACCGCCAAACGGGGAATCCTGGGATCTATCGCTCAAGAAATTCCTCTTTGACAGAGAAGAAATGATACGACTCCTCCGAGATCCCGCAATAGAGCTTTTTCATCCGTTTGCGCATGGAACAGGGCAACATCTGGCCCGGCAGGCAGTACTGCTCATCGATCATAATGCGTATCACCTGGGCCAGATCGCCCTTTTTCGCAAGTTGCAGGGCGATCCGCAAAGAATCAGGAAATAGATTTGCAAATTTCAATGGACTACGTTGCCCGGGAGCTTCGCCGGAACTAGATGCCTATCTGGAATGAAAAACGGGTTCAGGAGTTCGTAACCGGGCTGGGAAAAGGAGTTCAGGGAGCAAGCCTGGAAGAGTTTTTGGGGTTCCTGGCCGGTGTTCTGGTTTCGGTTCTTCTGATTGTCTGGCTTCAAAGAAAAACCCACCGGAAAAAACAGGAGCGCGATGAGAAGCGAAGTCAGCGTCTTTTCGACGAGGAGCTGGACCAGCGAGCTTTGCCGCCGTCTGGAATTGAACTTCTGGAAGACCTGGCGCGGGCGATGCGTAACGCCGATCGTGAAGCCGAACTACATCGACTGTTTCACGATCCCTTCCTATACGACAAATTTGCCAACATACTGATTGAAGACAGCCCCGACCTTCGCAAGCCACTCCGGCAATTAAAGTCCATTCTGGGGCTGGGTGAGGATCTTAGCGGACAGCCCATGCAGTCTACGGAAGAGTTGAATAGCGGCGCCCCGGTTTCCGTGCTACTGAGGGAGAATTCGGTGGAAGGCACTGTAAGGAACCAGGGGAGGGGGTTGGAGATTCTTCTTCGGAGCCGCTTCCCGGAAACCCCGGCGGTGCGGAGCGCACTTACAATACGCTGGCAGAAGAAGGGTGTTTCCTTCGAGGCTGATTGCCGTGTTGCCAGCGTACGCGAAGAAAACGGAGATCTGGTCTTATCCCTGGAGCACTCCAGCGCGATTCGCAAGATACACCGAAGGCAGTTTCTTCGTACGGATTGCAATGTTGCGGCCACCATTGCCAATCAGAATGTTCGAATCATAAACATCGGAGGCGGCGGTTTCGTTTGCTCCGGAGAGTCTTCCCTGGTATTCGAATCAGGATTGGAGGAATTGAGCTGCAGAATTCATCTGGATCCCAGGATCGATTGTACCGTACACCGGGTTTTCGAGTCTTCCAGAGGGCTGCATTTTTCCTTTGTGCGCATACGCCCGGGAGATCAAGATCGTATCGTACGTTACGTAATTTCCAGGGAGAAAAGTTAGTGAATCCGGGGTCTTCTCGGCAGTTGGGCCAGGGCGGTACTGCGTTGCAGGGGGTTTTAGCGCCCATATCAAAGATTGCGGCTCGGTTCGAAGCCCCATAGGCGGCGAAGGGGAACAAAAACCACTGAAAGCGGCATTCAACCCCATCCCCGGAGCCAGAACAATCCATAACTTCTTGAGCCATAGACTCGAAGTCCTACTCTGGCAAATTAATGGTCTTTGTTTCGGAACGGAACTTTTAATGCCCCCTTCGAATGCCCATGGAAATCGAACAAAAAACACACCTGGCGCCTGACTTCTTTGAAGGACTACCGGTCGGGGTTCTTATATGCGATGAAACCGGAACCATTGAAGAAACCAATACCCATCTCAATGAAATCTTTGGCTACGAAACCGGAGAGTTGATCGGGCAATCATTGTCGATTTTGCTACCGGAGTCGGTCCGAGCCGTACATGATAATATGATGGCCGGCTTTTTCAAGAAGCCGCAGAGCAAACTTATGGATCGCGGCCGAGTTCTTCCGGGCGTACGCAAAGACGGTCGCAAACTGCATCTGAATATTGGCCTATCATTTCGAAGAATGCCTTCCGGACTACATGCCATCGCCTCGGTAAGTAATGTTACCGAGAAGGTAGAGGCAGAGAAAAAGAGCGAAAGTCATCGACTGCTACTCAATGAAATCCGGGAGCTGATGCTACTGCATCTGGAGAATCCATCGTCGAATGAAGTCTACTATCGGATGCTTTCCACCTTTCTGGACTATACAGGAAGTCCCCTGGGGTTCATCGGCGAACTCGACAGCAATCAAGAAAAGCTAACGGTTCGTGCCATTACCGACATTTCCTGGGATGACTGGTCCCGTAATTGGATGCAAGGTGTCGATGGGGGCACTGCCAGCTTCACCCGGATGGACAGTCTATATGGCTTCACCGTAAAGAACGGTAAGCCGGTCATCGCTAACAAAGGTAGCGGCGACCCGCGATCCGGAGGTATTCTTCCGGAAGGCCACACCCCGGTGCATTCCTTTCTGGGTATTCCGCTTATCTACCAGGGCAAGACCATTGCTCTGGCCGCGGCGGCCAACAGTCATGAGCCGTATACTGAGGAGCAAATAAGGGATCTGCAGCCACTTACCGAAGCCATGGCCGGCATCATGGCCGGGCGCCGGGATTATGCGAAGCGGATCGAAGGCCGCAGGGAACTGGAAAAGCAGGAACGCCGATTTCGATCGCTGGTAGAGAATGCCCGGGATTTGATTGGTGTATTCGATCTGGATTACCGACTGGTTTATTCCACACCAGCGCAGAAGAACCTGCTGGGTTATACGCATGAAGATCTCAGCGAGTTGGACGCTTCGCAACTGATCCACCCGGATGACCGTGCTCGGTTGCTTCACCTGATGGAGCAACTTCGAAACGGAGAGCCGGTGCCTGCGGACGTCAGATACCGCTACAGACACAAAGACGGCACTTATCGCATCCTGGAGGGCGTTTTCCGACTGGATGAGGACATCGCCGAAGAACCGCTCATAGTAGTAAATGCCAAGGATATTACCGAACTGGAGTATTACCAGACTTCGCTGCTTCGCACTGTAGCCAATCTGCAAAGCGAATCGGCGGCAAAGAATCGTTTTATGGCCAAGCTCAGCCATGAAATCCGCACTCCCCTGAACGCCATTCTGGGGCTCACGGACATGCTCCTGCGCGAAAGGATGGATTCAGAGCATGAACAATTGCTCAAGGTAATCCATTCGTCCGGCGACACCCTGCTTCGGCTTCTCAATGACCTGCTCGAGGCCACACAGCTGGAAAGCGAAGATCTGAACCTGCGCATGGAGCCCGTTCGACTACGCGACGTCCTGGAGCATACTCTACTGGCCTATCAATTCAATGCAAGCCGGCACAATCGAAACCTGGATTTCTGTATTTCAGAGGCAATCCCCTCCAAAGCTATTGGCGACGCAGGCCGAATTAAGCAGATGGTGACCAACCTGGTTTCCAACGCCATCAAGTATGCAGAGAACGGCCACATCCAGGTTCTGGCCGATCTCGTACCAGCCCACCAGGAAGACCATATTCGCATCAGGATTACTGTGGCCGATACCGGTCCTGGAATTCCCGAAGAGCAGCAGGAGAATATCTTTCGCATCTTTTCCCGGGTGCGAAGACCCGGGGACGACCTGGTTCCAGGCGTGGGCCTGGGCCTTTACATCGTTAAGCAGCTCACGGATAAGATGGGCGGCTCAATCCAGGTGTTTTCCCCATCCAGGGCCATGCGAAGCCAGTACCCGGAATGCGTCGGAACGGATTTCATCCTGGAATTGGAATTGCGCAAGACCGTCTATGAGGATGAGTCCGGCCCCGATCTACCGGAACGAGAGCCGGTTTTCCATAGCCAGCCCCGAATCCTGGTCGCCGAAGATAACCCATCCAATCAGATCTTGATGGAAAGAATGCTGGGTGAGATGAACTGCTCTGTGAAGATTGTAGGCGATGGGGAATCCGCATGCAAGCAGGCCACCAGCGAACCCTACGACCTGATTATACTGGACATCAATATGCCGGTGCTCAATGGTTTTGAGGCGGCCCGGATCATTCGTAGCGCTAACTCGGATGTACCTATAGTAGCTCTTTCCGCCGCAGCCGAGGATCCCTCGGAGGAAAAGCTACATGCAGTGGGCATGACTCTGTATCTGGTAAAGCCTGTTTGGCAAAAGGATTTGTTCCGGGTGATCCGAGAACTGACGGGCAAAGACTGATTTCTTTTCCGGCCCCGTAGTGCCCTTGAAGATTCTGCCGTCTCAATAAGTATTCCCGTAAAGTTATGCCACGGAGCCGACTCTATACTCTTCTACTGCTTTTTGCAATTCTCATCTGGATGGGATTCGCCTGTAGTCGCAAGACCTCGGGCCCGACGATCCAGAAGGGCTTCATCGACTTAACCGACTACTCCTTCGTGAAAAAGGGCCCCATTTCCTTGAAAGGGCAGTGGATAATATTCTGGAACTGGATGCCCGCTCCCGAAGAAGTCCTCCACAGGTTACAGAGAATAAATGGGAAGGAAATTCGCCGGGAAAGCCCGCTGGACTATATGAAGCTTCCGGGCCGCTGGAACGGCCATGAGCTAACGGATGGGAGCGCCGCTTCCGGTATTGGATACGCCACCTTCGCCCTGCGATACCACGGTTTGGCCGCCGACGACATGCATCGACTGGCCTTTCGCATGAAGGATGCCCTTACAGCTTATCGCATCTTCATCGCCGACGATTCCGCGGGCCTGATTTCCGAACCAGTGATGACCAACGGAGTGGTGGGCACCTCCGAAGCCACCTCCGTACCCCAGCATCTTCCACTGGTAGCGCCGTTACCAGCCAACTTGAGCAACGGCTGGATCATTTTCCAGGTATCCAATTTTCATGACGGAGTGGGTGGCCCCATTTACCCTCTTATCCTGGGCACCGAAAGCCAGCTCTTGCTTCAAAGAGAAGATAAGCGATCCAGGGACTTTCTGGTGCTGGGAGTGCTACTGGTCATGTCGCTTTATCATCTGGGGCTGTACTTCCAACGAAAGGAAGATCGCTCCAGTTTGTGGTTTTCGGTTTTTAACGCCATTCTGGCTTTGCGAATGCTACTCACTGAGAAGTACATTCAGAGCTGGTGGCCCGAACCGAACGAAACGGCATTCGAATGGATGATGAAATTTGATTATGCCACCGTATTTCTGGCGGTGCCTGTATTCTTCTTCTTCTTGCAGACCGTTTTCCCCTGGAAGCCATCGCACAAACTACGTTGGCCTGTTTGGATCATTGCCGGCCTATTTCTGCTCACACTTATTTTTCCTCAGCGTGTATACGGACCTATAGCCACTTTCTATTTTATCTGGGCGCTAATAATGAGTCTGTGGATGCTCGTCGGGGTCTTCGTGGCCATGAAGAAAGAAGAATTGGGAGCCGGTATCAGTTTCACAGGTTTGCTGGCTCTTATGGTAGGCGGTATCCACGATACTCTGCTAGCGGAGGGCGTCATCGCAAGCATGTATCTGCTTCCTTACGCCTTTATCTTTTTCGTCATTGCACAAAGCTATATACTGGTCCGTCGGTTCTCGCATGCATTCCATACCGCGGAGCACCTTTCACAGAACCTGGCAAGAGAAGTAGCCGTTCAAACGGCTCAACTGGAGGAAAGAAACAAACAGCTAGAGGATATTACCCGACAACGAACGCTGTTCTTTCAGAATATTTCGCACGAACTGCGAACGCCGCTTACACTAATTTACGGATTACTGGAAAGCGTGGATCAAGGAGATTACGGTCCAACGGGAAAAAACCTGCAGCGGCCTCTGGCTTCGCTGCAGAAGAATACCCGACAACTTCTACGGCTCATAAATCAGCTCCTCGATCTTTCTCGCATTGAAGCCGGCCAGGTTAAAATGAATATGCAGGCTGTGAATATTTCCAGGATCCTTGGCGAACTGGTAGAGTCCTACCAGGAGCTGGCCGAAAGGAAACGGATTCGGCTGGAAGTCAATCTAAAGCCCGATGTGTACGTATCCGGCGACGGAGAGAAGCTGGAAAAGGTGTTCTACAACTTGATGTCCAATGCAATGAAGTTCACTCCGGAAGGGGGCCGAGTTGAAATCGCGCTCGCCCAGGACACCAGGGAAGCGAAAATCCGCTTCAAAGACAGCGGCCCCGGCATTGCCGAAACCGATCAGCGTCGGATTTTTCATCGATTCTTTCAAGCCGATGGAGCCCGTACGGGACATCAGGAAGGCACAGGCATCGGATTGGCCATCGTAAAAGAGTTCATAGAATTACACGATGGAAAACTGGAACTGGAGTCGCGATCCGGCGAAGGGGCCACCTTCGTCGTAGTTCTGAAATCGCTGTTGGATCCCAATGCCGAGAACTACCGGGGGAAGACCACACTGTACCGCGCAGACTCCGAGCAGACTCGGGGCGAAAGGGCGGAACCGAAAGGAAATCGACCGGGACGACCGGAAATCCTGGTGGTAGAGGACAGCGAAGACATGCGAGCCTTCATAGCTCATGTTTTGCGAAATGACTATAATGTAGTTCTGGCGAAAAACGGAAAAGAAGGAGTCACGCTTGCCAGAGAAAAAAAACCCGACCTGATTTTGACCGATGTCATGATGCCCGTTATGGATGGACCGGCCATGATTGCCGAGCTGAAGTCCGATCCCACTCTGGAATCCATACCTTGCGCCATTCTCTCGGCCAGGATGGAATTGGAAGACGACGACAACTCCAGTAATGCGGATTTCTTTCTGGCCAAGCCATTCAAACCGGCGGAGCTGAAAAATGCCGTTCAGGAATTCCTGCACGCTGCGAAAGACGCTGCGGAATCTATGGATTCTGCGAATTCCAGGGATTCCCGAGGCTCCAACTAGTCGAAGAGCTCTTTAGATAGCGCCTCCAGGGCCGTGACCATTTCCGAAAGATGCTCGTAGGATGCAACCTTCGCATCCGGCGTTATATCCGAACGAATAGCTCCAATGGTATCCTCCAGAAAAGAAAGAATCCCATAGACCGGTTGCTGCCGCTGGATCAACTCCCGGATTAGCTGAATGTTCTGCTCATACATAAACTTCACCAATAATTCCTTTTTGGGTAGCTCGTCTATCAGCGCCACTCGCTGCAAATAGAATCATAGCAAGCTTTTAGAATAATGGTCTCAATCACGCGGAGATTCTACAAGAGCTGGGACCGTCCGGGCATAGAAGTATGACGTGCATCTGTGAATAGGGAACATGTTGGCTCTTATCGGTTTTGCCAATGATTCTGGTAGGGAGTCGCCAATGGATTGCCGTGGCTGTATTGGAAATAAGGCAGAGCCGGCAAATATCAGGGGATGAGCGATTGCGCCCACCGGTCCCATTAACTAGAATAATAGGTTATTTCAATGTCAAGGTTCAAATTCGGCAGAAATAGAAACGTGGGAAAGAAGGTAACAGGGCTCGAACAGGGGAAGCAATCCGATATCTGGAAACGGTGACTCTGAGGTAACCTGAAATAGGGGCGCTGTCAAAGGAAACACTCTGTCCGGCCAGACAGTGGGTCCGGAAAAATGCAGAGGCCCCGGGCTGATAAGCCGGTTACGGGAGGGGCCTCAGAGTTGACTGAGTCTAATAATGTTTTCTCTTTGCAGCTCGCTTACCTGACCTTTGAACTTGCTATCTTCTCTTACCACTTCGCCTTGAAAGGCTTCTAGAAGATACTGATCAAAGCTCTTCTCCGAGTTGGCTGTAGCGGGAACATCAACTCCCTGCCCGGCCAGGGGCTCGCGTTTTTTCTTCTGATACAAAGGGCTTTCCAGCTTTCTAACAATCATTTTGGGCCTCCTCTTTTTCTCTCCTCATATTTGACGGTTTTTTTGGCATATAGTTTATGTCCCATTATGGTGCATAGCACAAAAAACCCTGTCATAATACCATATTATTGTCTCTCTGAGAATAAGTCAATACTGAACAAAAGTCAAGCAGTTTTATGCTCCCGTAACCGGCTTTGCTCATTGCTCGGCGCCTGATCTTCATTCTGTGGATTACTCTACAACAGCACCGTGACATAAATGCTTCCGAAACGGCTGAATCGGAACTTTTTTTGCCGCTCGGAGGCCGGATGGGCTATGGCGCTGGCTATGGCGCTGGCTATGGCGCTGGCTATGGCGCTGGCTATGGCGCGAGCTATGGCCCCGGCGGGCACGGGCGCCGCGCCCGGGACCGGTTGTAAGGGTTGTTGGTTGTTCCCCGGGAAGCAATGGAGGGTTTAGATAATCAGGCCGATCTATACTTTAGAATGAAGCGGTTATTCTTTGCATGCATCCTCGTTGCCGGAGCGCTATCGCTGGGTTCGGAAGAGCCTCCTGTAAGCGAGGACAGTGGTGGCATCCGAAAGGCATTTGTTGTCCGGGCCCATGTAATCTCGGTGGGCCCGGAATCCGCAGTGCTGGAGGTTATGGGGCAGGCAAAGGAAGACCTGGCAAGCCGAACGGACAGCCAGGTGGAACAGTATTTCCTGAACAAAGAGTGGTCGCTGCGAAATGGCAGCGGCGCCGAGATAGGTCGCTTTCTTTGCACCAGGGTTCTGGTCACCGGGCAGAGCTATCGACTATTTGGACTTCATAGAAGCGATGAACTGAGTCCGGGCCCGTTGTACATGGGAATTCAGCTGGGGGAAGAGGTGAGCTATAAGCCCTACAAGCCCCCGGTGGACTACCGGCTGCCCGAGCCGGAACGCAGGACGAGGCTGGTGCACCCGGTAGATGGCAAAACCATGCTCTACATTCCGGAAGATCTTCTGGTTTATGGCCAGGGCTACGACTCTTCCCGCAGCAACTACAATCCTTTTTTCTTCCATCGTTCCGAATCCCGAATGCCCAGGATCCACGGATTTTATATGGACCGCACGGAAGTAACCAATGAAGAATATTTCAGATTCTGCCAGAAGGCCGGTCATCCATTGCCCGAGTCGTGGAAAGAGCGCGGCAGCTATCCCCCGGGAAGCGGCAAACTGGCCTTCAGCGAAGCTAGTTTATCGGATGCCAGGGCCTATGCTCGGTGGGCGGGAAAGAGACTACCCAGCGAACTGGAATGGGAATTGGCGGCCCGGGGCGGGCTGAGCGTTCTAATCGATGAAAGTGGGCCGGACAGCCTGAACAACCGTCCCCGGGACTATCCCATGGGGAAATTCAATCTGCAAAAGTGCAATACCCGGGAAAGATGGAATGGAAGCCCGGCGCTACTACCCGCAGCGGCCATGGGGGATACAAGCCCATACGGTCTCATTGGAATGTGCGGCAATGCCCCGGAATGGACTTCCAGTTTTTTCGAGCCTTACCCGGGACATCGATTCAGAAAGGGCCATGCCCGGGATTATTCGGGTAGGCTATTTCATGTAATCCGGGGCGGCGCCTACTATCTACCATCGGACATGGCCCGAGTAGACGCCAGGCAACCGGCCGGTTATCCGTCCCCCTCATCCGACGCCAAGGCCGGGATTCGTCTGGTTATGGACCCCTGATCGACCTTGTGGCCTCTCTCGTTACCCCGGCCGCCGATACCAGGGCGCTCTTTTTTCTGTGTACGTCCATAAACGCTGGACCCGCAGATTCCAGGCTGCAGGTTTTCAATGTGCGACTTTATCAATCATTGATGGGCATACTGTTTATTGTGGCTGCGGCGGTACAATGGAATGATCCGGATCCGACCTTCTGGATTTCGATTTATGGCATCGCAGCTTTGCTTTCTATCGGAGAAGTGTTCTGGCTTTCCCGGAAATCCATGGTGCGAATTAGAAGCCTGCTGTGGCCGCTGCTGGCCATCGCCGCTCTAATCTACGGATTGAGCCTTTTCCATGGACTGGAAGGGGAATGGTACAACGATGAAGTCACTCGAGAAAGCGGCGGATTGTTCTTGATAACGCTGCATGGCCTGATTTCCTATTGGGCTGTCCGTGGCAACAGCCGAGACATTAGCAAAGGCAAGAACGGTTAATAAAATCATGGCATATAACACCTCTCGATCATCCAAAAAGCTACTGGGAATCATCGATCTAAAGGGAAAGAAAGCGGCCCTTACGCCGCCGGGGTACACCCCCTGGCTGGACTACCCTTTCCGCTGGTTATCGATAGCTGTGCTCATTGCTTCGCCCGCCATCGGATACTTTCAGGGATGGTGGATGGCGGGGGCCGCCGTTCTGGCGGCGGCGCTTCTGTTCGGGATACGCGAAACATTCATCCAGGACGACCATGCAATCGTGCGAATCTACGGCCCCATGGGTCGCTTTCGCTACCTTTTTGAGCGGGAACTCAGAGACAAATATCTTCAGTACTTCAACGAAACCAATACCAGCGGACGCCCTATACCCAGGATTGTAAGGGATTACATTTATCAGAAATCCAAAGACCTGAAACCCATGGCCAGCTTTGGAACCGAACTGGACCCTTACGACGAAGAGATTACCACTGGCTGCCGGATTCTACATAGAAACTTTCCCGGTTCCCTGGGACAGCCTGGCTACGAGGTTGTGATAGGCGAAAAGCGAAAAGGCGTGAAGCCTTTCTATGTTCGAAATGTGATCAATGTTTCGGCTATGAGCTATGGATCCATAAATTACAAGGCGGCGGAGTCTTTGAGCATCGGCGCAAAGGGCATAGCGTATGTGAACACTGGCGAAGGCGGATACGGTCCCCATGGCGTTGCCGGCAACGACGTGGTTTTTCAAATTGGCACGGCCAAATACGGAGTAGGAGATGCCATCCAGCAGAACAACGGCCAGACCACACGAATCCTCAACTACCAGGTCCTGAAGGAACTGATCGGCACCCATTCCAACATAGGAATGATCCAGCTAAAGATCTCCCAGGGCGCCAAACCAGGCCTGGGCGGACACCTCCCCGGAGGCAAAGTAACCCCGGAAATTGCCGCCGTGCGAAGAATACCGGCCCACAAGACATCCATAAGTCCTTCGCAGCATGCGGAGATTGCAGCCGCCAGTCCGCGAGAAAGCGTGGCAAAGCTCATGGACTTCATTGAGTCCATCCGCCAGGCCACCGAGCTACCGGTGGGATTGAAGATGTGCCTGGGCAATCCGGACGAAATAGACCTTCTATGCCAGGCGATGAAAAAAACCGGAAAAGGCCCGGATGCCATTCAACTGGATGGATCCGACGGCGGTACAGGAGCGGGCCCCAACCTGTTCATGAATTACGTAGGTTACGGAAGCGCCATAGAAAGCTGCGCCATGCTGCACCAGAAACTTGTCCGACTGAAAATACGCGACAACGTTGTACTTAGCGTTTCAGGAAGAGTATTCACTCCCGTGCATGCCGCCCTGGCCTTCGCCGCCGGCGCCGATATCATTGACAGCGCCCGCGGTCCTATGCTGGCCCTGGGCTGCATCCAGTCATTAAAATGCCACACCAACCACTGCCCCACCGGCATTGCCACAAATCAGCCCTGGCGAGTCCGGGGTTTGAACATACCGGAGAAATCCACCAGGGTGCATCATTTTCTTCGGGGCTTTCACCAGGACATGATGGATATAACCCGGATTACCGGACACCTGGATCCCAGGGATATTCGAGTTAGCGATCTAAGGCTGATTCAGGGTCAGTACGCGAATATGGCCGAATACTTCGAAGCTTGACTGCACTCACTTCTGCCAGATGCCTTCGACCGAATTTGCCGCAGTTTGCCCGCCTCAAATACCGGTCGGACTTTCCGGCTTGAGAAGTGGCATTTCTATAACAAAGGTGGACCCCCGCCCTGGCTCGGAGTAGGAAACATGAATACCGCCGCCCATCTTCTGCATTAACCGGCGGGACAGGGAGAGCCCCAGCCCGGCGCCGCCAAAACGTCTGGTACGGGCGTTGTCGGCTTGATTGAAATCGTCAAAGATTTCCGCATGCTTCTGAGGAGAGATACCTACGCCGGTATCCTCCACGTGAATGATCGCTTTTTGCCACACCGGTTGGCTACGCAGGTTTGGATCAAGACCGGGATGCTGATCCAATCTACCCGCATACGAACTGCATTCAACCCTGATCCGAACCTTGCCAGCAGGAGTGAATTTCACGGCATTACCGACGACGTTGCAGAGCACCTGACGCAACCTGACGGCATCGCCCCGGACCCGGGGCGGCATCCGCGAATCCAGATCCAAATTCAGGGTTAGATCGTTGTTCGTCTGGTCCGGTCGTAGCTGATCCACAACCTCAGCAATCAAATCGGCAAGACTGAAGTCGGTAAGCGTCAAAGCCAGGTTATCGGATTCAATCTGAGTCAGGTCCAGAATAGTGGAAATGATGCCCAGAAGCGAATCCCCGCTGTTTCGAATGAGCTTTATTTGATCCTTGACGTCTGGCGCAAGATCCTCGGTGGCCAGTAGATCTGAAACTCCAATAATGGCATGCAGAGGCGTCCTCAGCTCATGGGTCATGTTGGCCAGAAACTCGGTTTTGGCGCGGTTCGCGGCATCGGCCATATTTCGAGCCTGCACCAATTCATCTTTATGCTTCTGGCTGGCAATGGCGGCGCTCAAGGCCCGGGCCATCTCTTCTACGGAAAGAGTCTCATGCCGGCTCCATATATGAGGAACATTGAAGTCCAGACAGAGCACCCCGCTCAATTCATCGCCGCTCAATAGAGGCACATCCAGAAGCGATACGGTGGAGCCCTCTATCAAGTTTTTGCGTATTCCATTCACCAGGGACTCGGTTCGAACATCGTGCACCCGGACTGTTTCGCCCAGGGCAAGTCGGTTCAAGTATTCCGGCGCAGCCGACAAATCGGCTTCCATGCCAGAAATGTCGGGCATCGCATCCGTTGTTCGCGCCGAGATGACGTGAAGCGTTCCGGATGGCTCGGCGGTGCAAAAACAGACCCGGTAATCGGGAAACATGGATGCAAGAGCATCCACCGCTACGGAAATAATCTCCGCGATGGACCTGTCCTCTGCCATGAACCTGGCCACCCGGTTCACACCATTCAAGCGAGAGTTATACTCAATAATGCGAAGTTCGTTCTGGTGGGCTTCTGTATTATCCCGGGCGGCGGTAAAAAAGACGTTCAATTCAGGATCGTAGCGAATGGTCCAGGATATCCAGCGGTGGGACCCTCCGCGAATACGCAACCTGGTGTCCAGGCCACGCACCACTCCAAAATCACGGGCTTCTTCCAGTCCTTCTTCGAAAGCTCCCAGATCTTCCTCCGATATGAACCCGGGCAAAGGAAGGTTTATCAACTCTTCCTCGGAATAGCCGGTGGTTCGCAACCAGGCTTCATTTACGCGTAGCGCCTTTCCGCGGATATCCAGGATGGCCAGCATGTCTCCAGATACATCAAAGAAGGTATCCACGAAATTATTCATTCGCTGGCCTTCTAGCTCGGCGCTGATCCAGCGGGCTACCAGATCCAGAAAGGCTCGGTCCTCGGATAGAGGCTTCAATCCAGCCTTCCTGGTGCTCAAAATGAATGCGGCGGTAACGCTGCCGTGCACTCGAAGCGGAATTCCGAGACTGTAATGGGCGCCGGGCAAATCCGAATAGCTACCTGTCTGACTTTCTACAGGGCAACCTTTGCGAATTACTTCGCTGCAAAAAGACAGATCCTGCCTCATGGAATCCGCTGCATTGCCATCCAACGTAGATGCCAGAATGCGAATGCTTTGCTGGCCATGCACCGGCTCCCCCAGAAATACCAGTTCCAGACCGGTGAGCTGCGAGCAAAGGTGCAGCATCTCACGCAGCCTGCCCTGAAAAGACAGTCCGGGACGACTTACAATCTCGTATAGAGCGCGAATCCGAAAGGTCTCCAAATCCTGGTGCGTCAACTGCCCGGCTTCGGAGGTCGGTTCAGTCTCTATATCCCTCTCCAATGCAAGGGATTTTTCCAATACTGGAATTGCACTCTCCAGGCGATTCGCCAATTCCTCATAGAGCTGTTTTTCCAGGCTTTCGGAAATCTGAAAGCCCACTGCATGGATGCCGGCCCAGGGCTCGGCAAGGGCGTAGAAAAAAAGCGGAGCCGATTGCCCGGTCAGTGGTTGGCCTGTTTCCTGCCAGCCGGACGTTCCCGGTTCCGGTAAAGCCTCCGTGATGACGTGAGCGGGGATTGATTTTAACGGATCCTCCGCATCCACCGGCTGTACTCGAAAGGAGCGCTTCCTGTTGTCAGAGAGCGAATCATCGCCGGAATCCGGCGCATCCACACCGGACAGAGTGAATGCCTCCAGGAGATGATCGTTGTAGGTACCGGCTCCAGCCGGAATCAGGCTGCGCTTCAACAGATTGACTGTATTTGCCAGCAGTATATTCAAACGACGAATAGGCATACCGTCTCCAACTAGTGTAGACGAGGAAAAACTGCAAAATGCGCGCACAATGCACGCAGCAACGGCAGAGACGTCCTCCTGGGTGTCAGTGCGCCGGGGCACTCGCTCCGAATACCTGCGACCCCGGAATAAGCAACGGAGCCTTCGGGCCCGCCGCCGATTGGACGTTACAGAACAAAGCTACACTCCAAGAGAGTACTGCATCTCGATTTTTTAGAAAAGCAGTTATTCAGGGTAATTTAGAAAAAGGAGAAACTTAAACGAAGTTGGTTCTACGGGCTATCTGCGCAAGGGAAAGGCACGAGGGCAAACGTAACAGGAAAAGCAGAGAATAGAGAGGCCGCAATGTCGATATACAATAGATGTCTCGAAATGCCGGAGAAACAACGATCAGAACGACGACAGGGAGAACTTATTCCAGAGATCCTGGCGCTGGCAAAATTCGCAACGATCAGGCGATTAGAAGCTCTTTTTCGGACTTGCCGAGCCCTAGCCCCGGACGGTCTGGGTCAGTTCATCCACTTCGAAAACCTTCACGGCGCCCTTCTTGCCGCGAAGAACATAGTCTCCGGAAAGCCGCACAGAATCCGAGTCTTCCAGACCGCGAGCGGTGTTTTCGTCGATTAGAAGATCCACGTTTTTTTCTTTTGTCAGATCCTGGATCCGGGCTGCTGTGTTTACGGGATCGCCCATAACGGCGTATTTCAGCCTCTGCGTGGACCCAATGTTTCCGGCAAAGATCTTTCCGGTGGCAATGCCCATGCCGTAGCGAACGCCCTCTTCCTGAAGCTCTGGAGGCAGATAGCTTTCGTTGTATTTTCGCATGAGCTTGCGAATCCCACGAGCCGCCGACACAGCATTGCTGGCATCCTGGCCGGTCGGATCCGGACAGCCAAAGGTTGCCAGAATGCCGTCTCCCAGAAGTTCGTTCACGGAGCCATGATGATCAAAAACCAGGTCCATGATCCGGCCGAACAAATCGCTGATAAATTCAGCATATTTCTGCGGCCCAATGCGCTCGGCAATAGTTGTGGATCCCCGAACGTCATAGAACATAACGCTGGCTTCCAGAGTCTTTCCGCCCAGTTCAGAGGATATCTCTTCGCTAAGGATTTTCTCAACAATGTCTCTGGAGAAGTAGCGAAGCAGGCGTTGCTTATCGTGCTCCAATCGCTGATTCAACTCATGAATTTTCCGTCTATAGCTAAGGAGCTCCAGAGCCTGTTGGATGCGCATACTCAGGTCCGCCAGCTGAATCGGCTTTTTAATAAAATCGCTGGCTCCGGTGGACATTCCCACTATGCGAATTTCGTCGGAGTCGTCGGCGCTCATGATGAACACCGGCACTGACACAGATTTGTCGTGGGCGCGAATTCGCTTGAGGACTTCCAAACCGGGAAGCTCCGGCAAAAATATATCCAGAAGTACCAGGTCCGGATCAAAGGATTCCATAAGCTCCAGGCCTTCCGGCCCGTCGGGAGCGACCTTCGTTTCATAGCCCCACTGACTCAGGAAGCGATCCAGTAGTGCGGATTGATCCGGATCGTCTTCGACTATAAGAATCCTGGATTGCGCCATCCTGAATTAACCGGCAGCCATCTGGAAGTAAGGATGGGATTTCAATCGAGCAATTTGCTGTTCGCTTAATAGCTTCTCAAAAGGATCGGCCTGGTCTCCGGAAGTGCGATACACTTCTTGAACGGCCGCTCTGGTTTTTGCATCCAGCGGAATGCCGGCCCCGGCCTGACCCAGGGCTGCCGAAAGTACAGTGATACGGCCCAGATCGTCGGATCCGTTCAGGTTGGTAACAGTCAGTTCCATGCTATGTAGCAGGGAATCCGGAAGATTCCATTTTCGAGCGGCCTCCTGGCCGGCCTGAGCGTGATCTGTGCCGTAGGAGGACTTCTCCAGTTCGCGGAGATCAAAGCCATTTTGCTCGGCCTGCTCGATCAAGAATGCGTAATGATCGCCTTTGTTTAGCGCCAGAATACTCATTCCAATGTTGTAAAGTAGTCCGGACAGAAAGGCTTCCTCGGCCAGCTCAGGATGCTTGAACCTCTTGGCCACATCCTGAGCCAGAAGCGCCGACAACACCGGATACTCGGTAAGATACTTCTTGAATACAGGACTCTTCAGATCTGTGGCAATCTGGCGCGTACTGATGAATATGATCAGATTCTTTAGCGCTTTTAGCCCCAGCAGAGTAATGGCATCCCGCATTACTTTGACCCGGCCCGATCGACCATAGTAGGCTGAATTGGCTACCCGCAGTATTTCGCTACAGATTCCGCGGTCCGGAGCAATGAGTCCTTCCACCTCGGCGGCGCTGGAATCCGGAGATTCCGTATCATACTTCATGATTTCCATTACTACCTGCGGCAGAGGAGGGATAACCAGATTGGAGTCGCTCATGTTGCCAGATATCCGGGATCATGGGGCGGAAACAATAAAATTTCCCGGCGTACCCCTGCCAGACCTGACAGTTTAATACAGTCTGAGCTGACCCCGCCAGGGGCCCTGCTTGCCCGGGCAAGCCGATTCGGACTCAAATCTGCCTTAATTATTAGGAAGCAATCCCCAATCCCGGGGATTCTCGCATTGCATGGCTGAATTCAAGCCCCCACCGGGGTCGATACTAAACAGAAGGACCATGCCATCTCTGGAGTTAGCAGCAGCGCTTGTAACGTGCCTGATATTCTATGCTGTGTACTACAGCAGACTGGGGATGGTGCGTACATTTGTGGCAGTAGCCGAAGCATTTCTGGCTGGCGCCGTAATTGCCATTGGACTGTTACTCCTATCTCCCTACACTTCGGACCGGTTGGAATTGCTGACACCCGCCAGCCAGGGGTTTCTCCTGGCCGCTTTTCCTGAAAAGCTACTGGGACTAATTGCTCTGGTTTACATGATGATCAGGGACCGAAACGAAATGTCGGTTCTGAATACCATCGGGTACGGAATCCTCATCGGAGCGGGGTTCTCCTTCGTGGAGAATATCGCTTACGCCTGGATTTACGGAAGCCAGATTGTCTATCTGCGACTGTTCAGTTCTGTTTCCATGCATCTGACCAGCATGGGGCTGATGGGCTTTCTGCTCGGTCTTGGCTATATTCGCCAGCGAAAACGTTGGCTGTTGGCAGTTCTGTCTTTTATCATTCCTTTTCTGCTTCACGGCATTTTCGATTTCAGCATCCTTTCCGGAGGCAAGTGGAACTTCACAATTCCAGCGCATATTCTGATCCCTGTATTCGCTCTGGAAGCGGCCATTTCCAGGTCGCAAACCCTGCCCCGAAAAGGAGATCTTCAAAGAGACGGTATCTGGTTTGAAGAATGGGCCCTTCTGGACCGGCAACGCGGCTACGAAAAATGGATTTTGCGATCAACGGATCAAACTCGCAGCACGGCGCCTTTCCTGAGGCTTCCCCCTGGTCCGGCCAAGAATGCTTTCGCACTTTGCATTCTGGTGCTTCCTATACTGATCCTGATAGAGCCGGAACTGATTCCGTTAACGGTGAACATCACCTATTCCATGTATCTGTCCCTGTTCGTTCTGCTTCCGGCTTCAATCGGCGTGTCCATCCTTTCCATTGGCTCCGTAAATCCCAATTTCTTTAAAGGGCGATTGCTGCGCATTCCCATTGTTCTGGACTGGGAGGTGTTTGAGGAGGGAATTCCTGCCCCGGTAAATTCGGGCATCTCCTATGAGCTTAGCGGCGCCTCGCTTTATCTTCGTGGAAATCTGGAGGAATCGGAGAATCGCACAATACAATTTAGATTTGATCGTATCGCAAGTCCGGCAGTTAACTTCGGCATTGTAAAGCTTGCGGGAAATTCGGACTCCGGCCAATTGATACGCATTGATAGAACGGCGGCGGGGTTTAGCGCATTTCAACGCCGATATCGGGCCCGTCGCCTGCTCTGGGGCCTGTTCTACTTCTTTCATTTTCCCGGATCAGAAGGCTTTCGCAAGCTTTTCATCAAACCCCGTACCATAACCCAGACTCGAAGAACCTACCAACCAGGGGACGTTGTTTTTCTGGAAGGAGACCCGGCTCGTCGCTTCTACCTGGTCGAAAAGGGTAAGGTTCAGATTCTGCGAGACACCGGCACCGGACCTGTGGCGCTTTCTACCGTAGAAGAAGGAGAGATCTTCGGCGAGATGGCTCTGGTGCATGGCGAGGAAAGAAGCGCCACCGCCATCTGTATGACGGAAACCATCCTTTCGTCTGCATTGTCGGATCATCTCGAGTCCTTGATCGAAGCAAACCCCGAATTTGCGTCTACATTGATTCGCACCCTGGTAAAACGACTCATCCATTCCGAAGAGGCCTTTCTGGAGAAGCTCAGATCCCTGGAGGTGGAAGATAAGGGGCAATGGCTTCACAAAGAGGGCCCCGGGGAAAACCACATTCCCGACGAGGAAAAAGGAAGTTAGGAGTTCGGAATTGTTGACAGGGCCCGCGAAACAGGAGATGTCTGGCTGATCCATGAGCGTCGAGGAACAATTACTGGATCTGGAAACCTTTGAGTCCCGGTTTATAGAAGCAAACCGCGGCAAACCGTTGTTTCTGATCCGGTATCAAAATGTGCAGGGCATGGAGATCCAGGAGTTCCTGACCTATCTAAAAAACGAAGTTCACAGCATTTTGAATCTCACCGATGTGGAGTTCTGCTTTCACCTACTGGATCTGAATACGCTTCTGATGGGAATTACTCCCTATTCAAGTTGGCAAGGCCGGGACTTCCCGAACATAGACAGCGCTGTGGGAAGGTTTCACGACGAATGCGCCAGCAACCGTGTTTGCCTGTTTGATTTCGGGGTAGCCCGCACTCAGTGCAATTTCATTTCGGACTCGGAGGAGATCCTGTACGAATTGCTCCAGGCCTCCGAAAAGAATCTTCGCGACAACCTTACTCGCTGGAGCTGGACCTATTTTAATCGGGCCAACACCTACATAGCGGGCGCAGCAAACGAGGCAATGATACAGCCCACTATCTCGTATGATCCGCACCGAAAAACCTTCACGGTAAAGGGAGGGGAAGTATTCGTGGGCGGCGGGCTCTATGAGAATTACCGGGAACTGATTCAAGACATACCTTCCGACCAGGACATCAACCGGATAGAACTCCTGATACTGGAAAAACTCATTATCGCATGCGAGAGAGCCCCGGGGCTACTTAAATTCAACATCTCCCCCCAATCGCTCATAGACACATTTTCGCAAAGGGATAAGGTTCAGAGATTGCAGAAGCTCTGGAATGCCATGGGCCTGGAAGCCAAAAACATTCGGTTCGAACTCGTAGAAAAGCCATACGAGGAAGTGCGTTACTCGTTGAAGAACGTATGCGAAGAGTTCTGGAAATGCGGCGTCAGCTTTGCAGCCGACGACTTCGGCGTTAAGAGCCAGAGCCACCAGGTTGTGCTTGAACTCGGAATCATGATAAAGGAATTCAAACTGGATCCCATTAGTTTCCGTTTCAAAGCAAACGAAGACCAGATCAAATTTCTGGATAACCTGGCTTTCATCGACTACTGCAAACGTCTGGCAGACAACCGGGAAGCGATGATCACTGCGGAAGCCGTGGAAGACTATGATACCCTCCAATTCCTGATGGAACATCAGATCTATCAGTATCAGAGCAATATTTTTTGCGGCAAGATGCCCATCGATCAGTACAAGGCAGAGTTTGAAAGTATGAGCGATCTGCCGGAAGCTGTGGTCAAAGAGATAATCGACGAACGAGCTTCGGAGATGTGGAGGGACCACTCATCCAACATTTTCGAGATTGCTCGTAGCCGCGGCCTTCACCGAGACTGATATGCCTTCCCCTGGAATAAGAAGACCGGTTGCTCTGGCTGCTTTTCTTTTCATCCTATTGGCGCTATTTTCCAATAACCCCGTAGCGGCAGAAGAATCCTGCAATCTACTTGCTGATCCTTCCAGGCCGGGAGCGAAAGTAGAGAACCTCACAGGCACTTTGTTCGTCGAGAAGCAGCTCCTTTCAGTAAACGATCTGCCGGACTTCCCCGGGGAACCACGACGCCTGGAAAATCTGAACCTGGGTTTCTCCGAGCCTTTCTGGATACAATTCTGCGTTAAGAACGTTAGCGCGCATTACTGGTTCGGCGAATTAGTGATTCTGAATGCTTTCGTGCAATCCCTGGATTTCTACACAGATGCGAACGCTCCGGGCGCTGGCATCTGGGAAGAGAAAAAGCTAAATCTGAATCGATTCATTTCCAGCTCCATTTCGGTGCCCCCTGGAGCCACAGTTAAGTATCGTATTCGTTTTGACGCGAAACTGCCTGCCCGTCTACCCATGATTCTTCAGTCCGGCCGCGTCGACACATCCTGGGTCGTGTTGATGGACGGAATAACCATGGGATCCGGCTTCATACTGATCCTGTACAGCCTGACCATCTGGTTGTTCTCGCGCGAGAAGGATTATTTGTACTATGCTGCGCTTTTACTACTATTCCTGCTCCACAGGTCGTTCTTTCAGGGTATCATGAACTTCCTTTTGCCGGCCACCGTGCTGGAGTACAGATTGGAGTTTACGCTGTCCGCCGTATGCGCCCTGCATATGTTTCTTTTTCTCTGGTTGGATTCTTTCGCAGGAAAGACTCTTCGCGGAACCTTCTGGGCGCGAATTCCGCCAATCACTGCCAGCTTCTATCTGGTCATCCTGCTGCTTTCCTGGTTTATTCCATTCAAGGTTAATCAGCTCATCTATGCTGTGGTGGTGCCGGCAACACTGATGGTGACGGTACTCAGTTTTGCGGCCCTGGGAAAGGGATTTCGACCGGCCCGGTTCTTCTTCGTTGCCAATCTGGGCTATCCCATGGCGGCCCTGCTCGGCACCGTTTTGCAGAAAAATGCGGAGACTCCGGCTCTGGTGGTGTTGCACTTTATCGATCTGGGAATACTCTACCAGATGGCCTTTTTCTCTCTGGCCATCGCCGATAAGATTCGATTCAGAAATGAAAAGAGAGAAGAGAATCTGGAGCGGATTGTAGAGGAGCGAACCGCCAACCTGCAACGCATGGTAGAAGAAAAAGTCGAAGCCCAGAAAAAGGCCGAGCAAGCTTCCCGAAGCAAATCCGAATTCCTGGCGAACATGAGCCATGAGATTCGCACGCCCATGAATGCATTGTTGGGTACGGCGGAACTACTGGGCTACACGGAACTCTCGGAAGAACAGCGAAAGCATTTACAGGTATTTCAGACCGCGGGCCGAACTCTGATGAACATCCTGAACGATATCCTGGATATCTCGAGGATCGAATCGGATCAGATCGAAATAGAAACGGAACCCTTCTCGCCACGGGAACTCCTGCGGACGCTGGAACTTACCTACGCGCCCAACCCCGGCCATCCAGTGCTGCTTCGATTTAGCGCCTGGGATCTACCTCCGAGGCTCCTGGGCGATCCGCACAGGCTTTTTCAGATTATTGGAAACCTGGTCTCCAACGCTTTGAAATTTACCGACCAGGGCTGGATCGAAGTCCGAAGCAAGTATCGGGGATCGGGGAAGGAAGGGGAACTGATCGTCGAAGTGGAAGATACCGGACGAGGCATTCCCGAAGAGAAGCAACCCAGGCTATTCCAGCGATTCTATCAAATCAAAGACGGCCAGAAAACCATGGTGTCCGGAACTGGCCTGGGGCTTAGCATTTGTCAGTCCCTGGTCAGTCGAATGAAAGGCACCATAGATGTCAAAAGTCGGCCTGGCGAAGGCAGCCTCTTTACGGTGCGGATCCCCTTACAGGAAGCCACTGCGGGAGTCCAGGAAGTCCAGCCCGAAGTTCTGCAGCCTGCATCCGTGAAACCGCTTAACATCCTGGCGGTGGATGACAATCCGGACAACCTGTACCTCCTGGAAAGACTGCTGCAGCGACTGGGCCACAAAACGGTAAGTTCGCCCAATCCCACCGAAGCCCTGCATTTGCTCACAGAAAACTGGTTCGATCTGGTCATTCTGGACATTCAGATGCCCGAAATAGATGGATTCCAGCTTCTGAAGCTGATTCGCTCCCGGGAACTTTTTCCCTCCAACAAACCCATAGTCGCTATTACGGCCTATGCCGCCCCGGAGGACCGCAGACAGGTGCTGGAAGCGGGTTTCAGCGCCTATCTGTCCAAGCCCATTCGACCAAAAGCGCTCAACGAAATGCTGTATTCGCTCTTCGGCAATCGCAACGGAGCCGGTTCGAATTTCTCTTGACCCGCGCCGGAAGTGTGCTAGACTAGCCGTTTAAGAGCTATTCTGGACGAATTATGCCCCAGGCAAAGAGTAAAACCGCCAAAAAGAAAACAGCAAAGAAGGCTGCTGCCAAGAAGAAGGCCAGCGCGAAGAAGACCGCGGCCCCTAAATCAAGCAAGAAGAGCAGCGCTGCCGCTAAGAAGGCGGACACGGACTTTACTGTAGGAGATTATGTTGTTTATCCCATGCACGGAGTAGGGGAGATATCCGCCGTGCAAAATCAGAACATCCTCGGAAAGAGAACCCTCTGCTATATCCTTGAAATCGAAAATAGCAAGATGAAGGTAATGATTCCTGTAGATAGCGCCAAAGAGCGCGGAATCCGGCCTATCATCCAGAAAAAGGACGTGAAGAAGGTTCTGGACCTGCTGAAGAAGGATGAAGTAGACACCGAAGAAGACTGGAAGATCCGGTATCAAAACAATCAGAACAAGATACGATCCGGCTCGATCTACTCGGTGGCCGAGGTGTGCAGGAACCTCTATAAGCGTGCCCGGGATAAGGAACTATCGCTCATGGAACGCAGGCTGTACGAACTGGCCTATTCCCTGATCACCAGCGAACTTGCGCTCGCAAGATCCGTTTCCACGGAAGAAGCAAGTAATCTCATCTCCGAAGTACTCTCCTGATTCGTCCATAGCTCAGCCGGCTCTTGCCGGAATTGCGGCCTGGCCGCACCCAAGCATCCGAAAGGGTGCGAATAAATATTGGAAGGGTTTGAGTTATGAACATCCTTTATCGTATACTGGCCGCAGTGGCCGGTGGAGCCTGTGGCTTCTTTCTCTCGGTAGCAACAGGCATGGAATTCGCTGCTGCTGCCATATCAGGCGGAATCGTTTTTGCGATTTCTCTTGCTTTCTTTTTCATCGACCGACTGTTCAAAGGAATCAGCGGAGAACTATTGTTCTGCATTTCTACGGGAGTGCTTTCCGGGTTGCTTCTGTCGGGAGTGGCCGGCTGGCTGCTTACATCGCTGGGCGTTGAATCTGGCATACTACGTGCCATCGGGCCCTATCTCTATGTGCTTCCGGCGGTCCTTCTAGGCTATGGCGGCTACATATTTGCACAAAGACCGGGACTGCGAATCTTCGGCGGCGGCGGCTTCCGCAAGGATGAACAGGGCGGCGCCTCCACCGAGAAGATTCTTGACACCTCGGTGATTATTGACGGGCGAATCCTGGATATTGCACAGACCAACTTCATTGAAGGTCCGTTCATCATCCCGAACTTCGTATTACGCGAGATTCAGCTCATCAGCGACTCCCCGGATCCCATAAAAAGAAACCGAGGACGTCGCGGACTGGAGATGCTAAACAAGCTCCAGCAACTCGGCACCGTAAAAGTTAAGATCAGCTACATTGATTACACCGACACCCGGGAAGTAGATGCCAAACTGGTGAAGCTCTCCCTGGAAACCGGCGGGAAGCTGATCACAAACGACTTCAACCTGAACAAAGTGGCCGAATTGCAGGGTGTAGAAGTTCTGAACCTGAACAATCTAACCAACGCTTTGAAGCCGATTGTGCTTCCCGGCGAGGACATCGTAATTGATGTCATCAAAGAAGGAAAAGATGAAAACCAGGGCATTGGATACCTGGAAGACGGTACCATGGTAGTCGTGGAAAACGGCCGAAACCTGCTGGGCAAAACGGTGCAGGTGAACGTAACCTCCATTATCCAGACAGCGGCCGGAAAGATGATCTTCACCCGCGCCAACGGCAGCGGCGAGCCTACCCAGAGCCCGGATGAGCGTAGCAAGCAGGGCGGCGGTGACCGTGGGGACCGAAATGATCGGGGAGACCGCAATGACCGCGGCGGCGACCGAAATGATCGCGGAGGTCGTCGGGGAAACCGGGACCGGGAAGCAGCCGGCGGCGGAGGCCGACGGCGCGGTCGACAGCAATAATTGCCGGAAACGGAAGGCTCCCAGATGGGCCTTCCGTTTTTTTGTGAGATAGCGGCCGCCACTGATCAGGAAGCGCCCCCCAATTGCCGCCTTTCATATGCGGCAGGAATCTAACTTCCTTTCTCCTACGCACTGCCCTCCAATTCCGTCTCAACACCAGAGATTTCAGCGACCGCAGAACCTTCCCGCAGAGGCAGTATCAAACCCCGGTGATTTTGAATCCGCCTAAAGGTTTACCTGGACAGGTTTCCGGCCTTCGATTCTGTGGAGAGTAAAGACTGTTACACACCGGACACCCTTGAGTCATGGTATCGACACAATTCTGTAATAATAGTACGATCAAATCGGATCATAACATCTTTTTATGGCGAATGAAATACGGATGCATTACGTATCCATTTCTTTTTTGCTACATTTTGGAGAAAGCTATGACACGATTTTCTGGCATCGCCGGGCTACTCGCACTGGCTCTATTTCTACTTCCATCGGCCTCCCAGGCAGAAGATGGGAAATTCAAGATGCGTCTGGGTACCGAAATCTGGCCGGACTATGAATTTCTGGACCGACAGCCCACCGGTCCGGACCAGGCAGGCGCCGAAAGCGAGGATACCGGCTTTGTTCTGGGACGAGCTCGCCTGAATATGAGCGGCCGCTATTACAAAGGAAACAAGAAAGGGATTGGCTTCCGCTTCACGGTGGAACAAGAGCACAACCCTCCGGACTCCTGCTCAGGCTACAACTGCACCAGCAGCAACCCTTATTTCACGAAGATGAAATTCGTATTTGTCGATGTGCCCGTGGCCGACTGGATGTCTATCCGCTTCGGACAGCAGCATACGCCGGTAGTGGATACTCAGTCCGATGTTTCGCTGCAGGATCTGTGGGGACACCGATACATCGCCAAAGCGCCCTGGGACGATTTTGGCGCTTCCCCTTCCACCTTGCGAGGAATCAGCGCCATTGTGGATCTGGACTACTTTTCCATGCAATTGCTACTGGGTAATGGCGAAGGAATCGACGCCAACAATGGACAGGCAAGGCTGCGGAACTTTACTACTCCGTCCAACGTACTCAGCGCAATGCGCAACGGGGTAAATTCCAATTATGGACTGGACTTCGTGGGTATGCTGAGCTTCAGCCCCCTGGGAAAGAAGGGCACTCATAGAATCCATATCAATACCCCTTTTCGCATACAGAACGTAGTGGGTCTTTCCGGTCAGGACACAAGTTTGCCGGCCCTGGACGCCTGCAATAATTCCATTACCATGGTGGCTTCGGGCCCCACTCCTTCCACCACCTGCGCAAATATTGTGAGCACTTTACGTCCGGCTATCTACAAAGGAGACCCTCGGGCCGCACGCGATTATGCTGCCGGCCTGGAACTGGATTACGAATACAAAGGTCAGGGTCTGGAGTCTACGCTGGGTCTGGGATACATCCAGAAAGTAGATCGTCGCAGCACCGCCTACAGAATTCGACCCGACGTCACTCTAAACGGAACATTTACGGATTTGGCCAACAATTATCGCACCGGCGCCGATCAGAGAGGCGATATGGTCTACATGTTCTGGCACGGTAAGTATAGATTCCTGGGCGCCTTTTTGCGATTCGCCACGGGAAATGGAAACGGTAGCCCCTCCAATAACCTGGCTACCTACGACAATCGCGACTACTGGAGACAAATCCTGGCTCTGGATGCGGCGGACAATACCATAGGCAACCTGACCTACTCGGAAGCGCTGGCGGTAGACTTTGGACGAGCTACGTTTACCGAGTGGCTGGCCGGAATCACCTGGCATATGAACGAGTACTTTCGCATCAGTCTTGGTTTCTCCGAAGTCCGCGCCACAGACTCCAGAGGCGGACCGGCCAAAGTGTCGCCGCTGGATGCTTACAATCTTCCTGGCGGAGATACGCTTTCAGAAACGCTGGCGGACTCGGGGACTTTTGCTCAGATTCCGGGATTCTATCAGAGCCTGGGCTACACAGATTCCAGTGGATTTCGCATCCAGGACTATGCCGGCCAGAGGGCCCGGAACCAACAGATCTTCATTCGCGCTACCTTTGAGCTGAACGGAGAGTTCACTGTAGATTGATCGGTAAGGAGTCTGCGCCGTGGAATTCGGCGCGGACGATTACTTTGTTCGGGACTCACGACCGGTTGCCCTACGTGTTCCCACCTACCCTACACTTCCACTGCTTCGCAAGCCAATTCGTGAGACAACAGCCCGCAACCCGCCATTACAGGTTGTTTCGAGCTCGGGACTTGTTGGCCTCTTCCAGGACATCCAGGAAGGCGGATACTTCGGCAGTTGAATTTGCTTCGCCAAATGAAACACTGAAGGCGCTGCTATGGCTGTCCGCCACGCCCATTTCCAGAAGCGTGCGCGAATGAGTATGCATGCCTCCTTCGCCGTGCAGGGCTCTGACCTGAAATCCATGCTTCTGAATCGCTGCTGTGGTTTGATGCGGCACGGTATTTGGAAGCAGAATAGAGGACGTGTTTACCAGCCTGACCTGATCTTTACCCAGAATCTTGATCTCCGGTATTCGGCTTAACAGTTCCTTCTCGAACAGGTTGCGCAGTGTCTGAAGCGAAGTGAGCTTCCGACCTGCATCCTGATGCACACATTTCCAGGATTCCTCCAGGCTTTGAATACCCAGTCTGTTGGCGGCGCCAGGCCGCGGAGTATGCGAATCGCCAAAGAAAACAGAGACCGGCTCTTTTTGTCGGTAGAGAAGCATTCCCACTCCTGAAAGAGCTCCCAGCTTGTGGCCGGAAAAGGCGATGGTATGAGCTCTCAGCGAGTGCCAGGAGGGACTGTAACGGAGGGGTATCTGGCTGGCATCACAATGGAAGTGAATTCCATGTCGTTCGCAGATATCGGCCACCGAGCGCACCGGCTGAACTACTCCGGTTTCGCCGCTGGCATACATAACGCTGATCAGCGCCGTGTCCGGACCGGCATTGTCTTCAACGAAGTCCATATCCAGCACACCCGATTTTGAGCAGGGAATCAGTAGGACATCATAACCCAGGTTGCGCAGATACTTGGCCTGGTCGTAGACACTGCTATGTTCAATCGACGAGATCAGCACCTTGTTTCTGAGAAAGGAGGAATCGGTGAGTCCGGATCCCATATAGCGATGGTACAGAAATTCGAATGCAAGACGGTTGGACTCCGTCGCTCCGGACGTGAAGACCAGCTTGTACTCCTCGAGACCCGGCGTTCCGGAAACCGTGGTATGAGCCCTCTCCAGCCACGCCGGGGGCAGCGGGGAGTTTCCAGACCCCAGGAATGCGGGATCCGAATCCAGCCATTCGGCCAGCATCTTGCGCATGGAGGCAGAAACGGGCACCGAAGTGTTGTAATCGAAATAGCCTTTCATCGACTAGTGCGCCAGCAGGCCTGAATAAATGTCATAGGCCCTTTGATCAAAGCAACAAAAGACAACCCGATCCAATCCTGGGAGTTTTTTTTCCTCTACCGTACGAACGGCAATGGAGGCAGCTTCCTCCAGGGGATAGCCGTAAACCCCGGTGGAAATGGATGGAAATGCGATGGTGGAAATGCCATTCTGCCGGGCCACATCAAGGCTGTTCTTGTAGCAATTGGCCAGGAGCTCGGGTTCGCCGCTACTGCCCCCTCTCCAGATAGGACCCACTGTATGGATAACGTATTTTGCTTTAAGCTTGAATCCCGGAGTGATCACCGCCTGCCCGGTAGGGCATCCCCCAATCCGACGACAGGCCTGGAGCAACTCCGGCCCGGCGGCCGAATGGATGGCTCCATCCACGCCACCGCCGCCGGCCAGCGCCTCATTGGCCGCGTTTACGATCGCATCTACTTCCAGCCTGGTGATATCTCCTCTGACGACTTCCAGCCGAGTCATTTCTCCTCCTGATTGGTTTGTTTCAAGGTTCGGTGGGCCTTTTCAGCTTTACCGGCATGATTATTTTCCCGCTTTGAATCATCAGAATCCCGTCCCCTGTCGGGAACCCTGGCCAAGATCTGAAAATTCACGACGACAAGTATCCCTGGCCTGGAGCCGGAACTTGATTAGTACAAGAATCTTTGATTGACCCCGGACCGGAACCTGCCATCTATCTGCGCATGGAAAACCAGGTGTCCCCGTCTATGATTAACAAGATGCGAATCATTTTTTTCGCATTGATTATGGGTTGCTTAATGTTTGCCGGCGCCAGTCTGACGGTGCGCGGAAATCAGCCAGTGGAAGATAACCAGATATTCTTGATCGTAGGCATCGTGGCGGCCGTAGCCGGCGCTTTTGGCGTCTATTTCTTCACCCAGAAAAAGGCAGACTCCGCTGCTGCCTGGAATGTGAATCATATATTGGGGTATGCCCTGGCGGAAGGAACTACCATGATTAACCTGGTATTCTTCTTTATCGGCGGGAAGATGGTTCACATCTACGTAGCTGCGGCCATCCTTGCGGCCATGATATCCCGGTATCCCCGCGCGCGCCTGAATCAGCAGGATGGGCAGGACCTACGATCCCCGGGTTCTTTCGAATCTTGAAAGTATGGTATAAACGGATGGTACAACAACCAGGGTAAGTAGCGTCGAGACGGTCATGCCGCCGATTACGGCTATGGACATGGGAATCCTTGACTCGGCCCCCGGTCCGATGGCCAGGGCCGGCGGAATGGCCGCGGCAATAGCCGAAAGGGAGGTCATCAAGATGGGACGAAGTCTTACCATGCCGGCCTCAATCAGGGCCTCCTGCACTCCAAGCCCCTCTTTCTTTCTTAGTTCGTTGGCAAACTCGACCAGGAGAATGGAGTTCTTCTTGGAGATTCCCATCAACAAGATCAATCCAATCATGCTGTAAAGGTTCAGGCTCTGTCCGGTAATGTAAAGAGCCAGAAAGGCTCCCGTGGCCGAAAAAGGAAGCGCCATCAACACAGATATGGGATGGAGAAAGCTATTGAACTGGGCTCCCAGCACCATGTATGCCACCAGGATTCCCAGCCACAGAGCCACACTCAGACTGGTAAAAGCCTCATTGAATTCCCGACTACCTCCGCCAGGGTAATAGCCATAGTTGTCCCTTAAATGCTTTCGGGCGATCTCTTCCGCCTTTGCTGTGGCATCGGCCTGGCCCACACCTTCTTTCAGATTCGCGGATAGCTGAATCGCCCGCTGACGGTCAATTCTGGTCAGATTGAGCACCGTGGGTTCGGTTTCTACTCGGGCCACTTCGGGAAGGCTAACCAGTTCGCCGTAACCGTTTCTTATTTTCAGCTCTTTGATATCGGCAGGATGACTCCATTGATCCTCCAACAGGCGAATCCTGATATCGTACCGGCGGCCATCCCCTGTAAATCGACCTTCCCGCGTTCCTCCCATGGCGATGCCTACGGTTTCCACCAGGCTTTCCATGGTCACCCCGCGAAGCGCGGCTTCCTGACGGTCAGGCACTACTCGCACCTCCGGCATGCCTTCGCGATAGTCCATCTGGGCGTCTTCATAAATGCCCTCGGCCTCCATATCCTTGAGTATGGCATCGGCGGTGGATTTCAGTTCATCCCAGTTTCCGCCCCGGATGCTGAACTCCACGGGCTGACTTCTTCGCGCGGAAAGACCCCGGCTGGAAAAGTCAAAAAGGAAGCCACGCATCCCTTCGATCTTCTTGATTTCCTCTCTAAGGAGATCCATGAATTCGTATTGCCCAATGTCTCGCTGAGATTTTCCCAGCAGACTTACAAAGTAGACCCCGGTGTTGGACTCCCCGCCGCCAAATCCTCCCACGATGGAAAGGTAGCTGGTCACCTCGGGTCTGCTCTTGAGAAACTCCTCAATCTTCTGACCCATTTCGTCGGTATGATAGATGGACGATCCCATGGGAGTCTCAAAACGCACTCCGAACTGGCTTTGATCCTGCGGCGGAACAAACTCTCGATTAATGACAAACAGAATGGAAAGCGATAGAGCAAATAGCCCCGCTGAAAGTAGAAACGTAATATAAGGATGCGCCAGTGTTCGCTCCAGAATGGCTCGATAGATCCCGGACACATACTCGAGCCCCAGACGAACCGCACGAGCTATGCGCGGCTCGCGCTCCTGATGACGTAAAGTTAGCGAGGCCCGCATGGGCGTTAGAGTTACGGCATCCAGTAGCGACAGGGCCACCGCCCCGGATAGAGTGACACCGAATTGAAAGAAAAACTTGCCGATGACTCCCTCCATAAAGGCTACTGGCAAAAATATGGCCACAATGGCCACGCTGGCCGCCACCGCCGCGAAAATGATCTGCCGCGCTCCGTCGCGAGCCGCACGCACCCGGTCTTTGCCCATCTCAAAGTGCCGGATAATATTTTCCAGAATCATGATATTATCGTCCACTACGATACCGATGGCAAGGGATAGGGCCAGCAGGGTAAAGAGATTCAGGGTAAAACCCATGAAGTAGATGATAATGAACGTACCTATGATGGATGTAGGAATGGAAAGGATTACGTTTAGAGTGGAGCTCCAGTTTCCGAGAAATAGCCAGCAAACCAGGGCAGTTAGAATGGCGGAAAGTAGAAGCGTAAACTGGGTTTCTTCGATGGCCTCTTTGGTAAACCGCGTGCCATCAAAGTTTACGTTAACGCGAACTCCGTCCGGCAGGTTCTTGTTAATTGCTTCAATTTCTTTGCGGAGGTTTTCCGCAACCTGCACTTCGTTGGCGCCGGTTTGCTTTTTGACGCCAATGGTTATGGCCTCTCGGCCGTTGACGCGATTGATTCGTTGCGCGTCGTTCAGTCCATTTTCCACCCGGGCCACATCTTTCAGGCTAATGTTGGACAGGTAGATGGGACCTCCGCCTCTTCGAGTGATGCGAATTCGCTCCATTTGTTCAATGGATTGGGCCTCGCCCATGGTTCGGAGGTTGTAGCTGTTTTCCTGGTTCTGCAAATAGCCGCTGGAGCCTTCGGAGTGATCCTGCCGTATAGCGTTTCGCACATCCAGAATGGTCAGCTCGTATTCATTCAGCTTGCGGTTGTCTACATACACTCGCAGGTTTCTTTCCGCGGATCCGCCTACAAAAACCTCCCCTACTCCGTCCACCAGTTGAATCCGGTCCAGAACCAGTTGATAGGCCAGACGAAACAGCTCAAATTGCGATCGGTCGCCGCTCAGACCCAGCCAAAGAAT
This sequence comes from Spirochaetaceae bacterium, assembly GCA_002730875.1. Classification (GTDB taxonomy): domain Bacteria; phylum Spirochaetota; class Leptospiria; order Leptospirales; family Leptonemataceae; genus UBA3465. Next base: position 250,954 of record PCBI01000005.1, read on the forward strand.
GGGGCTTTCGTCGGGATTATTTTTACGCAGAACAGGCGGGTCAACGCCAGTAGGAAGTCGCAATTGACTGAGCGCGGTCTGCACTTCCTGGACCGCTACGTCGATGTCCCTATCAATGTCGAATTCCAGTTGAATATTGGCATTTCCCTGACGAATGGAGGAAATTACCTCTTTGAGGCCTTCGACCGCGATGATCTCTTTTTCCACCCGGTCTACGATCTCGGTTTCCATGTATTCCGGCGCCACGCCTTCCCAGCTTACACGAATACTGAGAAGCGGGAAATCCACATCGGGCATATAGCTGATGCCAAGCCGCCCAAGAGATACCGTGCCAAAAATGATCAAGCCAAACATGATCATCCAGGCGAGCACCGGTCTTCTTATGGAGATATCCGAAAGCTTCAAGCGATGCCCTCCGAACTGTTCGCAGGGGATGCAGCGACATCGGAAGAGTTGTTCGTGCTGCCTGAAGGCACATTCGCGCCATCGGATGAATCGTCGGGGCTGTCCGAAGGCTCATTCGCGCCAGCGGATGAATCGTCTGTGCTGCCTGAAGGCTCATTCGCGCCATCGGATGAATCGTCCGGGCTGTCGTAAGGCTCGCCGGAGAAATTGAAAATCGAATCTTCTCGGGGCTGGTCTTCTTCCGGCGGGGCATCCGGTATATTGCTCTCCATGCCCGCCGCCACATGCAGGCGAATCTCATTCATGCGTACCAGCATCTCGATTCGCGTTAGCTCACGGCGGGCCGCATGATAACCGCGAAGCGCATTCAATACTTCAAGATTTGATACAATGCCAAGCCGATAGTCCCTGAGTTGCACAAAATAGGTAGCTCGGCCGATATCCACGGATTGTCGCAGCAGGGCAAGTCGACTCAAGGAGTTAACGTAATCCACATAGGCGGAACGCACTTCGTAGCTGGCAGAACGCTTCAACGATTTGAGCTCCAGTTCGCTTTTTCGCACCAGGGCGCGGGATTCCTTAACGGCATAGTAGGTCTGTCCGCCCTGAAAGATGGGCACTTCAATACTCAACGTAATGCCCCAGTCCCGGCCGAAGTCCGGCTTCTGAGTTGTGTAATAATTTCCCTCGACGCTGGCCTGTGGATAGTGCCCTCCCTTCTCCACATCCAGGCGCGATTTCTGCGCTTCCAGTGCTTTGAACGCTGCTTTCAGATCTTTGCGATCCTCCACTCGATCCAGATAAACCGCCAGGGCCTCCTGCTCCGGAAGTTTTCCAGGCGGGGCCAGCTGGATGGTGTCGGCGGATTGGCCCATCAGGAACGCCAACAATTCCAGAGATATCTGCCGCAGGCCCTGAATACGTTCCAATTCCACCCGGGAATTGCTGTATTCGCTCCGGGCTGCAAGCAACTCCCCTTGAGAGGAGCGACCGATGTTTACCCGGCGCGCCAGTTCGCCGATTCGCGCCAGTAAGGCCTGCTGCTCTTCGCGCAGGATCTCCAGGGTTTTCTGGTATTCCAGAATCTGGAAATAGACTTCACCCACGTCCCTGAACAGTAGCTCGCGGAAGCGCTGACGATTCAACCTGGCCGACATTCTTTCCGCATCCCGTGCCTGGCTTTCATGATAGGTCTGAAAGCCGCTAAAGATAGGCCAGCGAAATCCAGCGCCCACTTGATAGGGATTCAGTTCCCGGAAAGCGTTACCGCCATTACCCGAACCGGAAGTATTGCCCTGGTTCTGTTGTTGCTGTATAATTGCCTGAAGCTGTGGATTGTCCTCTTCTTCGAACCTGTCATACCAGTTCTTTCGTCCGAACAGAAAGATCTCGGGATAGTAGGAACTCAGGCTTTGACGATAGCGGGATTCGGCGATGGCAAGATCCTCTTGCCGAATATCATCCTGTTCGCTGCGCTTCAGCACTTCCAGATAGACCTGGTTCAGGGTCCAGACAGCGGGGGCCTCGGCCTGGACAGATTCGCCCGGAAAGACGAAGCTTCCGGAAAGGATAAGGAAAAAGAGCAGTCCGATTAACGGCCTGGCTTTTGCCGCATGTATAGCAACCAACGGCAAACGAAAGTGCGGGAAAAAGCCACGATGTTGCCGGTACTTTGAACGACACGTGAATGAAGCCGTTGCCTTTCCTCGTTTGATGCAAGAATTTGTTAAGCTACAAGCATGCGGTGTACGCCCGGAGAGAGCTGAGACGAGAATCGTTAACATCAAGAGGATTTAGGCGTGGGTCCGAAAAAGCAAAGACCACGCCCGCAACCACCAGGTAAACAGCCGAGGCAAATGGTGCCGACAATTTTTTATGGCCTGGAAGCCAGAGAAAGTATACGTTTTAGCTCCCACCCAGACGGAAAGGCTCTTTTTCCGAATTGTTTCGCTTCATCATCTCTTCCACAGCTCTTTCTAACTTTGGAAAATCCTTATCCTGCAATCCCGGGTGGATGTCTTTTCCGGGCGAATCGGTTGCGTTCCGGTCCCCTGAAGACCTCTCCGATTCCGAGGATTCAGGGTCCTTCCCGATAGACTCTTCGGAATTGGCTTCTGCGAATTCCAATTCAGCAAATGGTTTGCCCTCTACTGTACTCTCTATTGTGAAAACGGTAAGAGAACCCTCATTGTAGATATAATCGCGGGCCACATCGGAAAGCCGCACTTCAATGGATCGGCCGGGATCCAGCAACACTTTGCTCTCCATAGGAAGCGGCTTACCATCTACGTATACGAACCTGGCCTTGCCAACCAGGGTCGCTTTGGAGTCATTCTTGAAGCGAATTACCATTTCCAGATCTTTCACCTCCGGCTTTTGAAAGAAGGCGTCCATCATCTCGTCCTGCATTCTTTCGAAGCTTCCGCGATCCATGGCAACACGTAAGTGCAAACCTCGATCATCGCTTTCCAGTAGCATGGATGTAATCTGATTGTTTCGCTCCAATCCTTTCATCTTTACCGCCACCGGCACCCGGGCTTCAAGGAATGTAGATAGCTCTTCCTGCTGGCATCGATGGGACTCGGGCTCGCCATAGTATCGGGAAAGTATTTCCACGACCTTGCCTTTCTTTTCCAGACAGGAGTCCATGCCCGCCATTTCCAGACGAATGATTCCTTTGGATGGAATTCCTTGTTCGGATCTACTATTGGCCACTCGCATAACATGCGAAAAAGACAGATCAATGAATGCCTGAAATTCGCATGCAGTGAGAAAAAACAGCGATAAGATGGCAACCAGAAACTTGGACTTCATATTTACTCCCGATCACAGATCTTTCAAGTGCTCGGCCAGGAGGTCCACAACTTTTGCGCAGCCTGTCCCCAGAGCTTGATTGAGTTCCAGCTCAATTCCTGCGTATCGCTCCCCCGAAAAACCTTTTCGCAGCGCTGTAGTCAGTCCATCGGAGGTTCCCCGGTACGGATAGTTTCGCCGAACCTTGTAGCCGGCATCCCTTATTTTGTCCGCCAGTATTTTAGATGTACGTTTTTCTCCCTTCCGGGAAGGGTCGTATAGCAGCCCCACATCGCAGGAGCGAGTCATCCCATTAAGGACCGGAGTAAAGCTATGCACAGAAATATGCAAAATGCGAGAGTCCCGGATTTCTTTCTCGATTAATTCCTTGATAGATGCGCGATAGTCGGCATGGTAAACAGCAAACCGCTCCTGCTGTCGCGGATTCATGGACCGAAAGAGTGCGGACCGCACCGCAGGACTACTCAAAGAACGGTTCAGGTCAATACAGAGCCGACTCCAACTTCCGTAGAAGAGCGGCGCTCTCAGACGGCGGGCCAGCCTTCGCGCGGCATCCAGGGCAAAAAGATCATAAGCGATATGACTATCCAGAGCTGCCCTGCCATACAGTCTTTTGGCCTGTCCCAGGCTGGACTTCGGAATTCTACCGGATGCATGCTCACAACTGAGGATTATCTTTAGAGTAGTTTCGCGAGTTCTTGATGCTTGCGAAACTACTCGGGAGGGGGCCGCCGGAATTCCGGTAGCCATGGCCCCGCCGGCGAGCGCTCCACTCAAGTTGGACGGCCCAATGAGCGGTCCGGTCTTGACGGACGGTTTCTGCCTGTTTTTTCTCGCTTTAGGTGGCACAGATTTATCCTGTCATTTTTTCGATGTCAGCCGGTTCAGCTTGCCCGTCTTTTTTTGGGACCATGGAATGAAAGTCCTACGGAGAAAAAGGAGCGCTGAGCGGGGATCCCATGTTCCGATAGATGCGATGCACTTCCGCACCCAGCTTAACGGGTGTATCCGTGAGCACGGCGCTTCTTTGAGACTCCAGCGCTTCGCGCATTCGGCGGCTCAGGTTGCCACGGGACAAAAGAAACTCCAGAGACCGGTCCAGATTCTCCTCGGACGAAATATTCAGTCTTTCGGCTATGGTTTTGAGGGCGGAACCAGCGGTGTGCTGGCCTTTCAATCCGAGCAATCGTATGTATTCTTCGGGCAGATCCACGGATCTGCCGTTTTTACAGGTTCGCCGAAAAAGCTCCACTAACGTGGATTGATTCGCTTTGCTCTGCGACGGGAAGTCTGACCAGCGTTCCTCAACCAGGTTTCGCAGAAGCTCGACCACAAAAAGCGCAATGGCCATATCGTTTTCCAGGCTTTCCTGCGTATCCAGTATGCGAATTTCGATCGCGCTACGATCAAAGCGAGCTATGGCCCCCCGGGCATTTACCCATTCCTCCTGGATGAGGCCTTCCGGATCCAGGGATTCCAGATCGCGGTAAATGGGCTCAAGGATTTGCGAGTGATACTCATCTGGATCAAAAACCGGTTCGGGCACTACCTGGCCGCTGACGGAAGGCACCCTGGAAGCATTGCTTCTATACACCTCCAGCCGGTAATCCTGAAAACCGGTCCAGACCATTTCGCAAATGGGCGAACTGGCGGAAAGAGCCGGAAGCAGGGGAAGAGCCAGGCGAATGGCGGCCATCATTTGCCCAAACTCCTGATCGTTTTTGAAGGGGAGGTTTAAATGCATGCTCTGCAGGTTGGACCAGCCGTGACCTCTACAGTCGAATATCCGATGAAACGTTTCGTAGATGGGGCCGTTCTCGCCAGGCCATAATTGCATGTCATCAGGATTCATGAAGGGATGCATACCGGTTCCCAGCAACGTGTATCCTTTCTCGTTCAGTCCGGCAAGGATCTCTTCCAGGTCTCTGCCGAGCAGGCGAAATGCCCGGGCGGCACTTTGGACGGGAGGGTCGGTCTTGACTTCCAGAACATGCGATACCAGCTCATTGGACCAGGAAGTCCCTTCGCGCTGTACTTCGTCCACCACGGTTCCGTTCAAGTTCAAGATCTGATCCGCGACGGATCTGATTTCCATACTTACGGAATCAACCAGCATATACTCCAGCTCGATTCCCAGAACCTCAAACATTCCATAACGCCGCATGGGCCCTGATGGATTCGGCGCTGTAGCTGCCAATACATTTATGCTCCATGTGCTTGACTGATTCCCCGGTGGATGTTGAAATTAGCCAGCCTGAAAGAACAACGGAGAAAAAGATGAACAAATTTCTGCTAATCTTCTTCCTGTCCCTCGGAACCATACTCGTAGCCAATCCGCTAATGGCAGATTCCGAGGAAGAGACGGAAGAAGTAGATGAAGCAAACGTCGAAGAGGAACTGGAAGAGGCCGAAGACAAGCTTGAGAAAGTCACCGGTCTTGAAAGAAAAATCCAGCGACTGAACGAAATCGCCGACCAGCTGGAAGCAAAGGGTAAAACAGAGCAGGCCCAGCGAATTCGAGAAAAAGTCAAGAAAGCCGAAGAAAAGCTTCAGGCAAAAAAAGAGCGGATCGAGAAGCGCAAAGAGAAATTAGAGAAAAAGCGCGGTAAACCGGACGATGCAGGTCCACCGGAAGGCAAAGGAAAGCCTGAAGGAAAGGGTAAACCGGATGATGCAGGTCCTCCCGAAGGTAAAGGCAAGCCGGATCATGCAGGCCCGCCGGAAGGTAAAGGCAAGCCGGATCATGCGGGCCCGCCGGAAGGCAAAGGTAAGCCGGAAGGCAAAGGCAAGCCCTGACCCTCGGCTCAAAATACCAGCTTGAATGTTCAAAAAAGGAGAAAATCATGCACAAGAAATGGATGTTTCTGGCATTGCTTAGCATCGCCCCACTGATGATTCATTGTCCCGGGGATGAAAAAAGCAAAACGGAAGAAACGAAGATCACTCCCGACAATGCGGAGCAAGAGGCGGAAAAACTTCTGGAAGAAGTAGAAAACCTCTGATGGGTCTTGTTTAAGTTTCGTTCTTAATCTCACGTCGGGCATGCTCGTTGTATTGCCCGGCGAATTCGCTCTGTCGATAAGATCTAGAGGCTCGACGGGCCGAACGCACCTACTACCATCCTTCCATCTGATACGAATGCTTTCCCTGGGCTCGTAGTTGCACGCGACGCAATATGTCTTCCATAATGATCTGGTATAATTTCGCGCCCAGGATCTCGTCTTCGCAATCGCCATCGATGCTAGGATTATCGTTAATCTCAATGATGTAGGCGCGGTCCTGAAACTTCAGGTCCACGCCGTACAATCCATCGCCTATCAGATTTGCCGCTTTCAAGGCGGTGCGAACCACCTCCTCTGGAGCTTTCTCAACCGGGATACATTCCACGTCCCCATAATCCTGGGTCCCGGCCTCATCCTTGTTCATCACCTGCCAGTGCCCCCTGGCCATGAAATACTTGCAAACGTACAGAACCTTCCGGTTCAGTATGCCCACCCGCCAGTCAAACTCGGTTGGAAGAAATTCCTGCGCGATGAACAGGTCGGAACGATTCAGAATCTCATCGGCGGCCCGGGCCAGGCTATCCGGATCAGTCACCTTCACGACGCCCTGGGAAAATGAGCTGTCAGGCTGCTTGAGAATGGCCGGAAATCCCAACTCCTTTGGCAAATCCTTGAGATTTCCGCGATGTGCAATGACGGTTCTTGGAGTAAGTATCTTGTATCGATTCAGCAACTCTGCCAGATAGACTTTGTTTGTGCACCGTAGAATACTTAATGGATCGTCGATCACTACCAGGCCTTCGCCCAGAGCCCTTCGGGCGAAGCGATAGGTATGATGGTTCACCGCTGTTGTTTCGCGGATAAACAAAGCGTCGAATTGGGAAAGTCTTCCGTAGTCCTCCCGGGTAATCATCTCTACATAGAACTTGAGATCTTCGGCCGCCTTCTGAAATCTTTGCAGGGCCACTGAATCAGAAGGCGGATTGACTTCGTCCGGATTGTGCAGGATGGCCAGGTCATACCGCGGCACGGCACGCCGGCCCTGGAAGCGTTTCCTCGAAAAGAATTCTACGGTCTTCTGCAACGCAAAGTCCCGGTGATCCTCCGGTACTTCGCCGGCAGGTACCGGGCTAATAGAACGAATAAGCCAGCGATCATTCTTATTCCAGAACTGAATCCGTAAAAAGGGCGACGGAAACAAACGAAACAGGCGTCCGCACAGCTTCTCATATTTGGCGGCCATGTTGTGGCCGAAATAGATACTTAACGTAAACTCATCGGACTGGAGCGACTTCAGGCTACTCTGAATCAGCTCATCTAACTCTTCGGTGTAGTTTCGAATGATGGCCTGGTTTTTCAGATCTTGAATGGTACTCACTGCCGGAAGCGGCTTGGCGCCCCGAGCCTGCGCCAGAAGCGATACATAGTAGCCGGATGTCTGGTATTTGTAGGACCGGCACAAATTAAAAACACGAATTCCGGCAAGATCGCTGTAACGGTCTTCTGTTAGATACGCTCGGGCTTCCACCACTTCGATACCGGGTATGGCTTTCAACCACTCGGTTTTTTTGCTAACAACGGCAATGGCCTGCATCTATTTCCGTGCCTCCCGACGTTCCAGGATTAATAGATTCGCATCGTAGGTCAATATACCTAGAAGGATGGAATTGATAAGCCTGTCCATGGTCACCGGGTACAGATGACCCGGCGAAAGAGGCGACCCTTTGTACGGATCGGCTACAAGCACCTTTCGGTCTTCCTTGCTATAGCCGCACAGTACCACAAAATGCCCGGAGGGAATGCCACGCACATCGTCATAATCGTAGTCAAACTCATCGCCAAACTCCCGAGCGGAGCGGTATAAATATGTAGAGCTCAATCCTGTAAGGATGGGATTCTTGCGCTTTAGTATGCCCCGGATCAAAGATGGGCTTAAGTCCTCCAGAAGTATGCGCCCGCCCCGGTCCAGGAATTCCAGATAGGCCCGGGTAGCAAATTCCATGCGGGAGCCTTTTTTAACCTCTGATTGTTGGACCAGCTTCTGTCGAAACTCTTCGAGCGGTAAGCCAAACCAGGTAGGATCAAATACTTGCAGATTGTAAGAATAGATTGTTGCGCGAAAACCGCTTCGTAAGGCATGACAGCCCAATTGAACGGCCAGGGTGCCTCCTTCCCGAAGGTAAGCTACTTCGGAAATGAGCTCCTGAAGATCCTTTTCCCAGCCCAGATAGCGATACACGGCCTGAAGACATGTGGGGCCGCAACTATAGTCATCCGGCTGCTGCTGTATTTCCAGCCGAAGCAATTCATCCATGGGAGGGAATTCTTCCATTCTTCGCGCAAAGCGAACCTGGCCGGGTCACTGTCAAAACAAAAACAATCCTGTTTACGAATTCACAGGATTTGCTTAACTGGTTCCAATGGTACTGGATTTCCGGAGAATCAAGGAGCGCGGCTGGTCGTTTCGCCTGGTATGGGATCTGTTCATGATCTTTCTGGCCGTCATCAACCTGCTCATGATCCTGTTCGATTTGACCTATTTCCTGATGCGTCCGTATTACAGGATGCATACCCCGGAATTGGTCCAGATCTATGATCCTTACAAAGGCGTAGAGACAAACCCGGAATTCGAACAGTTTCGCCAAACTGCCTCGCAGTATTTTCGCCTCGCAGAAGCTTCGGCGCCAGAGGCCAACGAGCAGACAACAGAAAGAGCCGAGTTGCGTCTCACCCTGGCCGAACTGTCCGAAGGGATTGGCTCCACCTATACGGATTTCTTCGAAGCCACCGGGCAGCTGGATTCGGTTCGCACCATGACGGCGCGAATGCACGAGGCCTTGCCTCCGGAACAGGAACTGGTAGCAACGCGCCGGTTCAGGCTGCAAGATGTCGGGCCACGGTTCTGGACCGACGTTCCCTCCGATGAGCAACGCCGAATTTATGAGGAGAGCATTGATCCCACTTTCGACTCCCTTTTCTACCGGCACCGACAGGTGGATGGTAGTTTCGTAGATCGCTTCATCCTTCTGGACGCTCCTTTCCTAATTCTGTTTCTTCTGGAGTTTCTGGGGCGTTGGATTATTAGCGTACGACGGAAAATGGTGGCGCGATGGTGGTTGTTCCCGGTCTACAATTGGTACGATATCCTGGGCCTGATTCCGTTCGCCTATTTCCGAGTGTTTCGTCTGGTCAGGATCCTATCGATCTATATTCGACTGCATCGGAGCGAACTGACAACAGTGGGCCAGGATATCTTCAGCCGTACATTTCGCCGGTATTCGAATATACTCACCGAAGAGCTTTCGGATCGCGTGGCTGTTAGAATCCTGGCCGAAATGCAAGCCGAAATACGCGGTGGAGCGTCTCTGGACATTGTAGCCAATGCATTACGTCAGAAACGGGAGCCCATAAAGAAGATAATCATCGAAACCCTGCAGAACTTCAGCACGGATACGCCGGCGCTGGACGATACCAGAGATCTTCTTTCCTCCAGCCTGGAACGAGCCGCGGGCAACGTGCCGTCCCTGCGACTGGTACCGGACTTTATCAAGACTACCCTTACCCGGGAAATTGGTCTGGCTGTTTTCGATGCTATCAACGAAAGCATGGTAGGAGCATGGGAAGATGAGCGCGGAGCCCAATTGATCTCCGAAGCTGTGGATTTTGCCCTTGAGGAGATGCGGCATCCAGACACCGGTCGAAAGCTGGACGAGCTGTATCGGGAAATTGCCATCGATGTCATTGAAAACCTGAAAGAGTCCGTGGCGGTGAAGCAATGGGCCCGCCAGGAAAACGATGCCAAACGGGACGCTTGACTGAATTATGGCGCGTTGCAGATTCTGACCATGCGCGTTGTAAAGATGAAAGATGGCAAAAACTTCGGAGTGGCGGATCTGTCCTTCAAAGATCTAAAGGTGATTAAGGATGCCTGCGCACTCTATGGAACTCAGGGATCGGTTCATGGAAAGAAAATCGCCGAAGAAATCGAAAAAGCGATGGAGAAGATTGAAATCTAATTTCCCCGTGGAATAGCCATACTGAGTCATACTGAGACGCTCTGGCCTTTATGGATGCAGGGGCCCCGGAGGACTCGGAACCGGTGAGCTGCGAGATACTCTGAGCGTGAAGCCCCGAAATACCGAGGGCCTTGAAACAGTAGAACCCGGGGTACAACCTCAGAACCCGTTCTTCTCTGACCGGGGCGGCGCAATTGATGCAGCTGGAAGGGCAGCCCTGCGGGGATTGGATCATTCCTTGAATTCCGGGAGCGCCTCCGGTGAAACAGGCAACAAGCAAGAACAAACGAAAACACCTGAACGTCTAAAGAGCGATGTCATCATATACTCACCCAAAAACCATTCAGACCCCTGCACGGCTCCCTCTCTTGATGGCGGCCATCCTTCTGGGATTCGCACTGGCCCAACCCGGGTTGCACGCCGAAACGGAGCCCGAGCCCACAAACGGAAACCAGGAAGTCCCGGAGCGACGGACGGCTGACGGAAATGCCACCAACACCCGGTCGAGTTCCGAAAACACCGTGCTTCCGGCTCCTGCCCCCCGGAAGCTGGGCTTTCATGCAGAACGGATCACCTTTTCCTCCCTTGTGGGAGCCCCCATTTCGGCGCCCACGGGAAGCCTGATCGACCACGAAAAGAACTACGATGACTACCTTCGCTTTCAGATCCAGACGGGTAGCATCACAAACGATATTCTGGGCCTGCAGGCGCAGTTCTTTAACCCGGTGTACGAATCCGGAGCCATGGGTGTCTGGGATCTGGAAGCAGCCATTTCAAACCATTTTGGCGCAGGGGCATCCCTGCTGTTCTCAAGCACCAGCACGCGACGTCAGGATGTCTTTCCGTTCAAGGATTCGAATGACCGCTATTTGATGCTATACCCGGATAAGAGAGTACTCTACTCCGAAGGCGCGTTACTGGGATTTCTGAGCTTTCATCCGATTACAGAAAGTAGATTCGATCCGTACATTAAGCTGCGAGCAGGCATTACCTTTGCCCACGGTTACGCACACCGCTATACCAGCCCGGATCCATTTGAGTTCGAACCGGATCTGAACAATGCCCGGGGTGCAATATACGGGGCCTCAGTGGGCTTTAACCTGTACATCAATCCTAATTCGGCCCTGACTCTGGAATACACTTCGTTGGGAAGAAGTATCTCGGCCGACCAGTTCAGCCGGAGAACCCTGAATAACGATTATCTGAGCCTGGGTCTAACATTCGCAACTGAATAAAGCATTGCCGTCTAGAAGTTAGTTGGCCACTCCCGGCGATGGACTGCTGTATCAGAATCCCCGTTTCAGCTTTCCGTTAAATCGCTCGTTGATCTTATCGAATGCCGATTCCAGCTTCTGATCCCTTTCCAGATTCAGCAATGGGTTCTTCGTAGATTGCGGGTCGACGGTAGCATCAGCCGGCCTTGGCCACCTTTCGGACGAACTTCCCGCGGCCTCAGACTGGCGCATCGACGAATCGGAGGAGAGCCCCGAGCCCGAGGCGCCCGGCGCAAATGCGGAGGCGAAAGTCGACAGAGAGAACAGCTCTGGCTGTTCGTTAGACTCGGCATGAGAGACCTGCACCCCCAGAAGACGAATGGATCGCCCCTCTCGCAGTTCGGAGTCCACTCGGTTCCAGATTTCCAGAGCAGCCTGTCGTAGCATGCTTTCGGTCAGCACCGGAAAATCCAGGGTCTGACTCCTGGTGTGGGTCTCAAAGCCCGTGTAGCGAAACTTGATAGTCACCGTTCGACCTTGAAAACCCGTACTTCGAATTCTGTAAGAAAGCTCCGAGCACAGTCGCAGAAGAGCGCGACGTAGATCTGCGCTGTCCGCCAGATCGCGGGAAAAGGTCCGCTCCTCGCCAATAGACTTGCGCTCGCGCTGAGGTACGACGTCTCGACTGTCTATGGCTTTGCTTAGATTGATCAAATGCCGCCATTGCTTGCCCTGACCGGCTCCCGGCAATCGCGATGGATCGGAATTGGCCAGATCGCCGATGGTATTGATGCCCAGAGATTGCAGTTTTGCACAGGTTTTTGGCCCGGCCCCCCATAGACGATGAATGGAAAGCGGAGCCAGAAATTCACGCTCTTCCCCTGCCCGTACCACCACAAGACCGTCGGGCTTCTCCAGATCGGATGCGATCTTGGCCACAAATTTGACGGCCGAAATACCTATGGAAACGTTAAGGCCAGTAGCCTGCTTCACCGCCTGCTTGATCTGCTTTCCCAGGCTCCTCTCATCTCCGAACAGGCGCTCGGTACCGGAGCAATCGATAAAGGCCTCGTCCAGGCTTAACGCCTCCACCAGGGGCGAAAAGCGACCAAATACGTCCATGATGGTTCGGGAAAACTCCAAATAGCGTTCCATCCGAGGCGGCACAAAGATAGCATGCGGACACAGTGAATACGCTTTCGACACCGACATGGCCGAGCGAATGCCATATTTGCGCGCGTGGTAATTGCAGGTAGAAACTACTCCGCGACCGTTTCCTTTGCGCGGATCCGCCCCCACCACGAGAGGCGCCGTGCTCCACTCCGGATGATCCAGCTCTTCTACCGATGCGTAGAAGGCATCCATATCTGCATGAACAATTCTACGGCTCATGGGTCGCTCCAACGCAAGCGTCCCACATCCCCGCAGAATGCCAACCACTAAACAAAAAGAAAGCAACGCCCATCCCTAGAGGTACAGGGTTATCGAGAGCCCGGCATGAAAAGCAGAGCCGCCGTAGTCATAGATGGGATTCTGAGTGGTGGGGTTGGCTTTGAGCTCGGTTCTGGGTTTGATGCTCTGGGTCTGAAGAGAAAGATCGATCAATATCGGCGATTTCAAATTAGAGTCCAATGCCGGTAGAAAGGCATAGCTGACGCCGGCCATATAACTAACGGTACTGGAATCCATCCAGTTTACTTCTTCCGGCAGATCCACCGGTAGCGGACTGGGACGGCGCATGTAACCCAGGCGAAAAGACCAGGACTCATTCCATCGATACTCTACGCCCAGCTTGGGAACCGAAATGTCCTCCAGATAATACGGGGTAAAGAAGCGCTCCTTTGTACGACTCAACCCATACTTGCTCCAGAGTTCCCGGGAAACATCCACGCTAATTAACAAATTCTCGCTGGCCTGGTAGGCGAAAGCGTACGTAAAGGTTCTGGGATGATAGAGATCCAGGACAGCCAGATCAAAGTCGAATTGGATTCCCAGTAGGGTGGTTTGAGCTCTTGCGGTAAGAGGATCCACGAACAAGAAAGTCTCCCTTCTAAAAGAGGCGCCCAGGCGAAACTTTCCCCAGTGAAACATCAAACCCAGAGTTTCATTTGCCTGGGGCTTCAGTTCCAGAATTACCTGCTGATTGGGAGTCACCGGATCCGGCGAAATGGGAACATCCTTCAGGAGAATCGCGCCCTGCCCTTTAATAAGAGCGGTAAAGCCAACGCCAAAATACAGATGGTCCTTCCAGAGCTCCACACCCAGACCGCCAAAGATGAGCGGGCGATCATTGGACACTCCCCGTTGCAGGTATCTATGAACTGTGGGATTCAGATCGTTTACCGTAGCCAGGTTTCCCGAACCGGGCAGAATCATGTTCAGGCCAAATCTAAGGCCGCGATCCAGATCATAAATATTGTTCAGGTCCAGGGTAAGTCCCAGACCTGCATAATGATCCTGAATACCTTCTATATCTGAATTGTTGGGAGCATTTGTCTTGATTGCAGGTTTCGCATAGTTGTACTGTAGCACAAGCTCATGGGGATTCGCCTGTGAGCGTGTCTTGGGCGAGTTCGTAAGACTGTTCGCAAATATCTGCTGAGTGTCCGACCAGATGTTGGAAAACCGACCGGAATCCCCGGCATCCGGTTCCGGGCTCTCCGCATTTCGGCTTTCCATATAATGGTAAAGCTGATTCCCCCTGGAAGGCAGACCAAGCCCGGCCGGGTTGTAATAGGTGGCGGAACTATCATTTATGAAGGAGGACACCGCATTGCCCATACCCGTGGCATAGGGATGGGCGCCGTAAACGTCCGCAAAGTTTCCCGCAAATGCATCCGAGCATAGCAGTAGCATGCCCAGAACGGGCAGCCCAAAAGTATTTCTGAAAGTCATCGGACCTTCCTGCTGAAGATATAGTTTAATGAGTCAAAGACCGTATTGCCCTGCTCAGTGACATTCCAGTGGTCTTCAAACCAGTAGCCCCCCACTCCGGTTTTTCTCCCCTGGGCTTTAATGTCTGCGATAGCCTTTGCCAGGGTCCCGGCGGAATAGAGCACGTTGTCAGGCCCGGGAACTGTAGACTGAACGATCGGGGAGGCCAGGAATCGCTCTAACTGAATCAGGACATCGTCTATGCTATGATTGCTACGCATGCGAAGGAGGAAGTAATCTCCGAATGTATTTGGGGCGGCAATACCGGCCATAATTCCCACCAGGCCTCTCGCGTCGGGCGCCGAAGAACGAAGCAGTTTGGGCATGTCCGTGGACAGGATATCGGTGATTAAATAACTCTGAGTCACACCATCGCTTTCTGTGAGCATCACTCCCACCAGATCCAGCATGGAGGAGATCTCGGCCTGGGTAGGATTCGCAACGATCAGGACTTCCAGAAGGCCATCCACATTCGGGATAACGCTGTAGGCGGATTCATTTGCCAGAATATCGTAGATAAAAGTTACGCCATCGGTGACCTCATCCCATTCGGTGGCCTCCAGATCCGCGGGGCGGCTGTCCGGGTAATCGGCGATATCGTCGCGCAAATCGGTGAACACAGTTTCTATGTTGTACTGAGCCGGCGTCGGAGCTTCGGAAGTCACTTTTACTTCGTCCAGAATCTGTAGCAGACCGTTTAGAAGTTTGTCCCGCCCGGCGGCGCGATCGCTTCCTCCGAACTCCGCCAGCATGCCGGTGACGTCCGAAAGCAGGTTGGTCTTACTTACCAGATTAAGTAGACCGTCCTGGTATCTCCGCTGATTCTCGATTAAAAGGCTGACGATACTTCGCAGGCCCGAGTCTGGATAATAATCGGAGTCGTCCATAGAAGGACTGCGAATGCCAAAACTGGCACCACTGCCATAGATCTGCAGATTGTAAACATTGGAAACGCCGGATACCGGATCATTGCCCCGGCTCAGGTAAGGTCGAACAACCACCCGGGCCAACTCGGTTAGCAATTTGTAGGCGTTCTTGCCGGTGCCGGTATCGGTCTGGTCGTCCAGAGCGGCGGCCAGGGCCACTACCAGCGGAAGTAGCTT
This sequence comes from Spirochaetaceae bacterium, assembly GCA_002730875.1. Classification (GTDB taxonomy): domain Bacteria; phylum Spirochaetota; class Leptospiria; order Leptospirales; family Leptonemataceae; genus UBA3465. The sequence goes on from PCBI01000005.1 coordinate 266,442, forward strand.
GTTTCGCTGTTCCCAGTAATTGTCGGTTTGCGAAGAAGAAACGCTGGCCGAAGTAAGAAAACCAAGGCGCTCCAGAGCCGGCGCATTCTTGCTCAAAGCCGGCGGAATGAGTCCGGAGAAAAGTGTGGGCGGCTGCGGATAGAGAATAGAATCGTACAGAGCGCCGTAGAGTACTTCATCGGCAAAATCGAAGTTCTGCTGGCCGTCCAGTCCGTAGCCCCAGGCCTCAACGTAGACCACCGAATCAGCGGGAGTATTCGAAAGGACCAGATTCGTATCTGCTACCTGTTTGATGTCTGGCTTAATAAAGGTACCGGATTTGAGCCAGCGACCGTTATCGTCCCTATCGCAGGTGTTCAGATTGTAATCGCAGTAGGGTTTTGCATTCATCAAGCCCATAAGGCCATTGGCCACTACGGTGATGTAAGTGGCATGCTGAATCTGACTGGCACCCAACTTTGCATGCACGGGAATTACAAGAACGAATCGCTTCTCGTAGAGTAACCACTGGAAGTTCTTATAGAAAGCCTCTTCCCGGCTTCCTACCTGACGGGAGGCAATGGGAATCTCGGTAATGGAATAGGATGTACCGTTGCCGCCGGGATCCTGCACGCCGCCAATACCGATCTGATAAGTGCCCGCACTTGCCCCCAGGCGGTCCACGGTAATCCGGTATTCGTCAGTGCTCCAGGCGCTGAGGTAGTTCGCGCCGGGACCCATATCGCTGGAATAGTACGGACCATATCCTTCGTAGATTACCTTCTTTACCCAGTTAAGCACCAACGGCAATGTCTGGGAATAGATCGCATCGGCGCTGGACTGGTTATTCACGTTATTCATGGGGCCGCGGCTGGCGCCCTGGAGAAACATCAAGGCAGGGGCGTTTATATCGAATAGAAAGACAGAGCCATTTTTGTATACTTTGTTGTTTGCCCGGCTGTCGTAGAGAAATCGAATAAGACTGAGGGTATCATCCCCGCGAATCTTGGACTGCAAGGCGAAAACGCTATCGCCCAGGGTAATCACTCCGCCCTGACCGGAATTACTGTGTCCCGTAATAGTAGGAGTGCTGGAAGAAAACGGAGGAGTGTTGGCCCATTGATAACCGTAGACATCGCCGAGAACCAGCATGAAAAGGAGGCTTTCCAGGGCCGAAACTGAATAGCTGGATCCATCGCTGTCTCGATCGAGGCCGTTCAAATCCAATTCCATCATCTTGCCCAGAGATTCATCTACGCCATCAATATCTTCGGCAAATCCCAGTTCGCTCAATCGAATAGATGCCGTCTCCAGTATGGGCGTGGAAGAATCCACAACGTAGGACGAAGGCGGCTGAAGCAGATTTCGCACACTCTGGTAGAGATCCACCAGAACGTTTTTCAGTTCCGCATTTTTGCCGGCTCCCAGGGTGGTTTGCGAATAAGCCCATTGAGAGTCGTACACGTTAGCGGATTCCGGTCCGGTGGCTGCGGTGTTGTAGTTTTCCAGATTAACGATTAGTTGTTTAACGGCATAGTCCGGGCTACGATAGTCGCTGAAACCCGCGCGCTGTCCCAGCATGTCTCCCAGTCCGCCCAGCATTGCTACCAGCTTTCGCTTCAGGTAACGATCCCCGTTCAGCGTGGGATCGCCCAGGGCTTCCATAACCTTTTCGAGACCGGCCCGGGCATTGGCGTTTTGTATGGTGCTCTTGTACAGAAAATTTTCTACGTCAGTAAGAAGATCTATGGTTTCGGCGCTTTCCAGGTCATCGGAAAGCTGGTAGAACTCGTCGCGCATTTCGCCCGCCGACTTTTCGCGGTACAGTTTGTTCAGACCGGCATGGCTCAACGGGATGGCAACAGATAAGAAGGGCGCATCGCCGCCTCGAATGCGTTCCATCAACTCCAACGAGGACTCGTACGCTGTAGCATCCTGCGTTCGCAGGCGATTAATGAGAGTAGAGAGTCGCAACAAGACCGGACGCAAGGAGGAGTTCGGGTCCAGAGTCATGCGCTCCAGAGTGCGAAGACCGCCCACGGCAGCGTCATCATGAAAAGAAAGCGAAGCATCCAGTTGAACGTTGAATTCTCCGGGATCCGCCTGGAGAAAAACGCTCTTGAGCGCCGGGTAGTCGTTCAACAGGGTAAACAAAGTCACATCCGGCTGCAATAGACCGTCCTGGAAAAGGGTTCCCTGCCAGTCTTTGGCTGTATTGGAGCATCCGGCAAGGAAGCCCGCAAGCGTCAATCCGCCGAGTAAAGCTATTGCGCCCCTCAGCATTCGGCGAGAGATCGCAGGCCGGCCAGCAGCCTGAACACCCGTTGTAGACCATCCACCGTGATGTTTAGCCTTTGCCAACGATCCATCAGACTGAACGCGGTCGGACCGGGCGGCACCTGGCATTGCCGTGCGGCGGCCTGCATCAGGGCGGAGCTTGCCCCCCGTTCTATGTAGACCTGCCTTTTTCATGGACAGCCGATCACTTCACCCTTATCGGAAGTCATCGCCTCCAGTCGGGCGAAGAGATAAGGATTCGTCTCATTGGAAGGAATGGGTAGAGTCTCGACCCGGATAACGTTTCTATCCAGGTTCAGCCAACAGGCGCCCGCCCCGGTTCGTAATCCATTGCTGACAGAAGTGGACAGTGGGATCTGCTTCGCCAACGGAACCTCGTAGAGAATGTTGTTGAGCAGCGGAACCACCAGGCTCTTAACCAATGGGTCCACTACTCGATACATTTTCTCCGGATCCAGTCCATAGGGATTGTTGGACGGACCCTCCAGAACCTCGACAATGTAATACATACTGGTAGGGTCGATTTGTATCTGGAGCGCCGTGGTGTTTGCAAAGGCCGGATTCCCCGTAGGATTGGAGAATTCCAATAAGTCGGCGGATCCGCTGGCCGTAAGACTGGTGCGAAGCTTGGCAATGGTATATGTGGAGTTATTGCTTTTCTTTCCTTTGATGATTAGTTCCAGGTCCCCGAAGTCCAGTGTAAGTCCGGCTTTCTCGGTGCCGGCCCCACCGGAAAGGGGAGCAAATCGCACAACCGGCGCAAGCACCGGATTGACCTGAATGATCACGTCGTCGGCAGAATCGATTACGAACGGATTATTGCTGCCGTCCAGACCGGTAATGGTATCTTTTCCAGGCGCAAGCACCGTTACCAGAGTCCCTACCTTGAGTAGATCGTCGGTGAGCTGACGCAATGGATCTGTACCTGCGTAGGTATTGATTTGATTAATAAAGCCGGCATCGATGGACAGACTGAGCGCGCCAACCTGCCACAGGGAGAACATAGCCTGGTTGATCGCATCGCTGTGCAGGGCCAGAAGCAGACCTGGTTTGGCGGCGCTTTGCGAGAATGGATAACTCCAGGACGGGGCCGCGCTTCGATACGTATTGAAGCTATGAACGCCCAGCATGGGTTGCGGAGCATTGGGATTGGCCGGCGACATGGATGCCGTGATTCCGGTCCCTGCCTGGGCCACCAGACCTCTGTTGGAGCCGCTTACCCTGGCCTGGAGTCCCTGCTCCACTTTCAGTTTCATTCTTAATTCCGTGTTGTTGAGCGGCGCCGGAAGGTGGGAAGGCAAAGGAATGGGAAGCCCGGGACTCTGCAGGTTATCCAGAATCGCATTGATTACGTTGGGCGCGATCTGTTCGATAACATCCTGCAGAATGGACTGCACAATCTGGGGCTGAATAATCGGGGTAATGTTGTTTGCAATACCAGTAGCGATGGAAGCGATCAGATCTCCAATGAATCCCCAGCTGAAAATGCCGGCCGTACTGGCTTTCGCATCCAGATTGATTACATCGATATCGTTGGTCCAGGGCGACATATGGAAGCGTCGAGGGTCTCCGGCAACTTCGTCGGGATCGGCTAGATTGAAGTATGGATCATCGGTCTGGAATGGAGTTTTGATATTAAAGGCCATCTGACCGTTGGTATCCGTAGTCGGGATCACCCGTGCCCGTGAGATCTTGCGATTTCCGGGACTGCCATCGTAATCCATTACCGCCTGAGCCGTAAATACGATCTTGTCGTTATTGCCGAGAACCAGTCCCAGCAAACAGAATCCGCACATATCGCTTAGTTTGGAAACGAGCACCAGATCCAGCGCCACCTGATGACCGTTAATGTCCGCGCCCAGACCTGGCGAACCGTTGTCGTAAGCGGCCAGATTGGCGTCCACGTTGGGAACCCCGGTACCTACGGTGGGATTCACTGTCATGGAGGTTACATACACGTCTATTGTGAAGTCAGCCGAGCCCAATCCGGTACCGTAATTGTTCAGAAAAAAACCACAGTAGCCGTAGCCTTCGGAGTAGGAACCGGTTCCGTTGCCGTAGCTTCTGATGTATTCGAAAGCATGGTAGGAAGACGGATTGGTTCCCGAGTCAATGTTGGTGGTATCGATACAACCGGGACGGCGGGTTGTAGTAGTTCTTTCGCTGGCAAAGTCATTGAAAGTCTTGTTTGTGACCTTGAAATCGGCCAGAGCAAATCGTTCAAAGATTCGAGACAGAACCTCCATCATATGGGCGTTATCCAGAACAGCGGCGCCAATATCGGCCTGGATATCGTTGGGGTTTCCAGAAAAGCTTCCGTAATTGAACGTTAGCTGCTTGTAGTAGCGACGACCGTTAGGAAGCTCAATTTCGTAATAATAGGGATTCCCTCCATTGGAAGGAGCCAGAGCGCCGGCGGATAGATTGGTACTGAAAGTGTCCGTGGAGCAACCTCCGGAGCACAGAGTTACGCTATCTCCGTCCAGACTGGAAAGCTTGAGACTTTCCACCCGGTCATGATTGCTTAGCACCGAAGTCAACGTTACCGTGGGATGGGTTGCCTGGGAAAGGGAAACCCCACGGCTCCCCCCCAGGGCGATACCGTTCACCGTATGGGTCATCTGAAAGGAAGGCTCGGTTTGAATTGTAAAGGTCCGCGAATCCACGAGTAGCGAATCCCCGTCCTCGGTGGTAGAACCGGTCCCGAATAAGATTTGATATCCTTCGTCGTCTTTCAGTTCCTTGTAAGGATCAAAGATTACCTTTCTGGGCGAAACCCAGCGAAAGGTTCCGCCGGAGCCCGGGCCCGGAATGGGATTTCCGCCGCTATCCACAATCTGCATGGACGACTCCACTGCAGCGATATCCATTCTCTCGGAAAAGCTGAATACCAGGTTGGCGTACCGGTTCACCGAAGCAGGATCGGTCATCAAGAAAGCTTCCGGTCCATCGGAACCGAAATTCCCTGGCAGGCTAACCTGAGGTTCCGGCTCATTGGGAACTACCGGGGTCTGTACGTTGTTTGCTGATGAATCGGTTGCCACAGGCAGTATGGGTATGGACTGCCCGTCTGTATTTTTCTTACAACCTGTCAGCACAAGGCACGTAAAAAGCATGTGCCCTATTAGAAAATATCGCATGAAACCACTCCATAATGGGGGAGACTGTGTTCTTTGTATTTGTTGCCATTCAGGAGCCGTTTCCCCGGCGCCCGAGCAGCGGATTTACTTCTGGCCGACTAACAGTCCGTCAGAAGCCACAGTTTCAGCATAAGAATCGGCTCCGAAAGCACCTCTGTCAATCAGTACAGTCCGACGATCCGCATCTTTTGCCGCTTTAATCCATATCCTGTCCTTGAATATAGACTAACTGGCCGGCCAGTCAAACATTTTTTCACGGTAATGCCCGCATTTTTAGGGAATTTTGTCGCAACTTAGGGTCCGATTGGCGGTGATTGCCACCGATGAGCACCCAGGAAGGTAGAGTAGAAAGGGAAATCGAGAAAGACGTGGATCTATGCTTGAAGGACGGCAAACTGAATGTGCATTCCGTGGGCTTCAGTCGACACCCGCTTCAAGACTGCAAGATCCCCGGGCATTGGCCCCGGAAGAAGCGATGGAACTACTGGTGCATCTATGATGCGGATTTTCTGGTCAGCCTCACTGTTTCCAACCTGGATTATGCCGGAGTTTGCTTTGTTTACTGGTTGGAACGGTCAAAGGACCGCTTTGAAGAGTACACCGAAATCGCTCCTCTGGGTCATGGAGTACATCAGGGCGACCGGGTGGAAGATCCAGCTGGCTTCAAAAACAGCAATATGGAGCTGATATTCCAGCAGGAGCCCGGAGCCGAGGACTGGCAGCTTCAGGGCTCGGTGAAAAAGAAAGGTACCGTGCTGGTGGAAACGGATCTGAAAGTGATCAACCCTGATTCCAGCGAAAGCCTGAATGTGGTAGTGCCGTGGAATACCTCCGAGTTCCAGTTTACATCCAAACGAATTGGACTGAGGGCCGCGGGTACCATCCATTGCGCGGCAGGCAGTCACACCTTTGATCCGGAAACCAGCGTAGCGGTGTTGGATTTCGGCCGAGGAGTGTGGCCTTACAGCAGCGTCTGGAACTGGGCCTGCGGCACAATGAGAAAAGGTAAGCGATCCGTTTCCTGGAACCTGGGAGCAGGCTGGACTGATGGAACGCCCTCCACAGAGAACGGTATCCTAATCGACGGCCGCCTGCACAAGATTTTCGAAGATGTGGTCTTCGATTTCGACCCCACAAACTTCAAGCGCCCCTGGAGAATCTATACGCGGGAAAGCGATACGGTGGATCTTACTCTGAACCCCGAGTTCGAACGGACTGCTGTATCCAACCTGCTGCTGGTTAGCTCCAGCGTTCACCAGATGATCGGTAAATTTTCGGGTACCATTCGCATAGCCGGGGAAACCATTCGAGTTTCCGGGGCCAGCGGCTGGGCTGAAGACCATAAGGCGCGCTGGTAGACGGAGCTAATTGGAGCCACGGGCTCCGTTGCGACTTCGGCCTTCCCTTTCCATTCCCTTGTTATTCCCTCTTCATTTTCCGTAATCGATGAGAAAAACGCGGACGCGACCGTCCAGTTGCACACGGGCAGTGCTCCGGTCCAGCTGACGGAAGTACTTCTGCATATGAAAATGAAACAGATCTTCCTGACTGATATCGATCATCTGCAAGGATGTGGCTATCAACCGTAACGGACCAAACTTTACGAATCGTCCCGCCGCAAACAGGTAATGCGACGCCCCGGGATCGGGCAAGAGTCGATTTAAGTCGGCCGGCAACGGCCGGCCTTCCATTTCCAGGGCCAGCCCCCTGGCGGAAAGGGCCAACTCGGCAATAGCGCCGTGCACCGTCGGGGCCGGAAAGAATTCCGGTACATAGATTTCTATTGTGTTTCCAGAAACGGTGACTCCGGTATCGGGAGCCGGAACAATGAGGGATTCCAACTCCATTCCTACCGAGCCCATTAATCCCTTTACGAAGGGCAAACCCAGGGAAGTTATCTTTAGCGCCTGAACCTGTATTGTTCCGGACCGGCTCCCCTTCTGAACCCTGGCCAGCATTTCAAAATCCAACCAGGTGATCAGCTCCAGTTCGCCGACGATTCGCAGCAAGTATTCGCCGGACTCCTCATCGCGCACTGAGTCTATGGCCATATTTCGCACATGGGAATCAGGATGACCAAAAACTCGACCCATCAACGCTTCCAGCACAGTGAAATCCACCGCTACCGTGGCAGCCTGCATCTGAATCTGCAACGTTTCCGGAGCATCGAAGTCTACAAGACCATCCGGTGTGGAGCTCTTCAGAAAGGCATTCGCCGTCTCTACGTCTGCATATACCTGGTCATTCCAGTAAAATCGCACGTCCTTTAGAAACAGCCGGGCGTATCCTGCGGGGGGTAAATCGGCGGCTGCAGACGAATCAACGACCACAGGCGAGTCGGCCGTTGGCGACGGATTCTGGACCGGTTTGCTATCGGAACCGGCGGAAGGCAATGCTTCAGAATCCGTCCGGGAACCAGGATTGTCGATGACCGCCGCCTCGCGGGTCTCAAGAAGGATGCGATTCCTGGCCTGGGATTCACCCGTCTGAAAGTGCAGAAATGCGCGAAGGCCCAGGTAAACGTTGGCGCCCAGCGAGAAAATGAGCAAGGACAGAATGAGCTTTAAGCGCATTCAACGATTATTCCGGATTGTTAGTTCGGGCCGTAAGTTCGGCAATGTTGCGAAACCAGGTTTCGAAGTCCTTGTGCTTCTTGAAGGGCTCTTCCCCTTTCAGGAGAGTATACACACCGGGGTCCGTTCCGTCCGATTTGAAGCCAAACTCATCATCGTTCCATTTTGCAAAGAGTACAAAGCCCGGATGATCCGCCGATTCTTTCAGCGGATGGAAATAGAAATTGGCAATCTCGTAGCTTCCTGCAGTGAGAATGCTCCGGAAAGCGTCGGAGAGTTTCATGCCATGACTCTTTTCCCAGCCATCCAGATCTTCCGAGCTATAGGCCGGTTTGGGGTCGAATCTACCCGCGGTCTTCATTTGTTCGATGATGTCTTCAAATGCCATGGGTCTTACAACCGTTACATCGTCCTGCCTGTCCAGTGAAAACCCGCGACCTGTTTACTGGCTCGGAGCATCGACGGTACCGGGCGCAAAGGGCGACTTGCCCCCTCTCCGCCCCCGTCCATTCCGCTAGAAAAAGACCAGAAAAGCCTGGAGCAGGCCGACCATTCCGCCCAGAAAAGCACCCAGGGCGATGAGGGTTAGCTCGTCCTCTTTAAAGACCGAATGCAGCAGCTCTTCAAATTCCGCTGGCGGCAAAAAGGAAAGCCGCCGGGCAACGGTTTGCTTGATGTCCAGAGCATCTACAATGTAACTTTCCACTCGGTTGGCTACCTGGGGCACGGCGCCCACCAGCATGTTGGCGGTTTGCTCCTTTAGCTGCTTTTTCTGCTCATCGTTTATCATCATGGGAATCACCGGGGTTTCCTTGACAGCCTGCTCCACGCCCGCGGCCGCTTTGTCCCGCACCATCTGGATCAAAAGATCGCCTCCCTTGCCTTCGAAGATCATGCGTACCAGGTTCTCGGAATGAAACACTCGCTTCTGGAGAACATCAGCGAATTCGTAGGATACCTCGGGCTGACGCTTGAGAAATAGTCCCTGATAATAGATGAAACCGAACTTACGCGGCTCCAACGGACGAAAAATCATCTGCAGAGCCAGCCAGTTGGTTACGTAGCCTACGATTAAACCCATGATAGGCATTACCCACCACTGATTCAGCCAGTGAATGAATCCGAGCTGAAGACAGCCAATTCCAATACCAAACCACAAACCGGACTTCACAATAAAGCTAAACTCCGGGCCGCCGCATCGTTGAAACATTTCAATCAGATAGCTTGTATTCTTTCCGCTCAGGGAGGTGGAGACGATGGATTCGAAGTCGAAAGCGGTATCCAGGTCCTTGCCAAACTCATGATAGATATCTCGAATCTGCTGCGGTATCTGCTTTCGCACCTCTTCAATAATGTTACTCTTAACGAAATCAGGAATAACATTCCACAGAAGCGGGTTTTGAGCCTTAATTAGCTTCTCCACAATTTCCCGGGCCTTGAAATCAACAAGACCGGAAATCAATTCGTTGATTTTGTCCGGGTCAATTCGCTGATAGAGCTCTTCGGGCTTGATCAATCGTTCGGTGAGGATTCGCGTGATAAGGCCGCTCATCTTAACCGAGTGATGCGGTATGATCCCCTGCCAGCCAAACTTCCAGACACCTTTGAACTCCTGAGGAGCAAAGATCATTTTCACGGCCAACCAGTTGGTAAACCAGCCAATGATTCCTGTAGTAACAGGAATGGAAATATAGATCAGTAAATCCTGAGTGGGTATGCCCGCGATCACATGAACCTCCGGGCTACGGTAAATCAGCGGACGGTCATATAATCAGAGGTTGATATTGTTTCGCCTGGCGAAAAGCATTCAATTCTCTCATTACAATGGCAGTGGCCGCCGGGATGAGCCCTATTTAAATTGCTGGAAATCCGGCCGCCGACCCTCCATTACGGAGCGGAAGCCTTCCTGCGCTTCTTTTGTTTCAATTGTTCGTATGGTCCAATCACGGTCCGTCAATTCCATTTTGGAAAACATTTCTTCAAACGGTAGTCGCAGCGCCTTTTTCATGCCCACTAGCGCGGGGCGCGGGGTTTTGGCCAGCTTCGAAGCAAATGCCAGGGACTTGTCGAACAGCTCATCAGCATCATAAACTTCATCGATAAGACCAATTTCCTTTGCCTGATCGGGCTTGATTAGCTTTCCCTGCATTAGCAGATCCCGGGCCTGATTCATGCCCACCGTTTCCACGAGAATGCGGGCCCCGGCCGCCGGAAAGTTCATACCAATGTTAGCTTCGGGAAAGCCAATCCTGCCTTTCTGTCCGTTCATGAAACGATAATCCGAGAAAAGGGCAAAGATCGCCCCGCCGCCCACGCAGTTGCCGTTAATCACCGAAACCACCGGAATGGGAATGCGGAAGAGCACTTGAGTAGATCGTAGCAAGATATCTACGATTCTGTGGATGTTCTTATGGGGCTGATCCACCATGATTTTGGGATCCAGTCCGTTGCAGAAGAATCCTTTGGCCGCGCTGGTTAGAAGCATTGCGCTGTAGCTCTTGTTCTTGCCAATCTCTTCCAGAGCGCTTGCCAATTCCAGAAAGCTATCCCCATCCATGGCATTTTGCTCGTTAAAATCCATGCATAGCTCTACAACGTCGCCGTGTTCTTTGATGATTGCTCCGCTCATTTCTCTCTTCCTCTGTTGGCCATACGGCCCCCGGGCCCTGACCGATTCTTAACTTATCCTGCCTGAATCTACTGATCCTGTTGGGTACGCTGATCCTGCTTTTTCATGAATGCGCTTTTTTCCACCTGCATGATTACCAATCCTGCTTTCCAGCCGCAACGCACCTCTGGCCATTGGCCGCCACAGAGACGAATGCGATTCTGGCTCCATCGCGCTAACGCTGGGATTAACCCCGAGTCTAGCTTACGTTGGACATCACCCCTTCAATCCGCTCCAGCAGAGTCTGTTTGCCCAGAAGCGAAAATAGAATAGGCAATTCAAGTCCATGCATCTTACCGGTAGTGGCCACACGAATAGGCATAAAGAGGCCCCGGCCCTTGGCTCCAGCCGCTTTGCCCGCCGCTTTCATCATCGCCGCATAGTCATCCGGGATCTCCGGATTGCCGGACTGTAATTCCTTCTTGAAGGCGTTTACAACATCTGTGGCGCCTTCTGCCGAAAGCACGGCCGCCGCTTCATCGCTTTCCGGCTCCACGTTCTTACGAAAGATCTCAAGAATGTACGGCCCGGCATCGTCAAGGGTTGTCATGTACTCGCGTATGGAGCCCAACGCTTTGATCAGAAGCTCTTCGTCCTGCTGAATCAGCCTGGCTACTTCGGAATCCTTTTCCAGAAAGGGCCGGGACAATTCGTATAAAGTAGGAAGCTCGTAATGACGAATATACTTCTGATTGAGCCAATTCAGCTTACTCTTCTGGTTGATCCATTTATTCAGCTCGGACCTTTCCATGGACAAAGGATCGAACTCCGCTTCTGATTTGTCTGTTTCGAAGAAGTCGAACATGGCCGGACTTTTGGAGCAACGGGCTATGTCGAACTTTTTCGCCAGTCCTCCATCCGGTAAAAACTCCACTGCATCTTCCGGATACCAGCCAAGAAGGGCCATATAATTTACCAGACCTTCGGACAGATAGCCCAGATCGCGGAAGAGCAACACCGAGGTGGCTCCTCGTCGCTTGGATAATTTCTTACGATCTGTACCAACAATTTCGGAGATGTGGGCATAGACAGGCAGCTCGAATCCCAGGGCCTGATGAATCAGGATCTGACGGGGAGTGTTGGAAAGATGGCCGACGCCGCGAATCACATGGCTGATTTTCATCTCATGATCGTCGATCACCACTGCATAGTTGTATGAAGGGAATCCATCGGACTTTACGATGATAAAATCGCCGATTAGCCTGGCGTCGAACTTGACACGGCCCTGAACTACGTCGTCGACCACGATTTCGGAAGGATCTACTTTGAAACGGATTGCGTAGGGTTCCCCCGCCTCCTTCCTGGTCTGTATTTCATCTTCTGACAGGTTGCGACACTTGCCATCGTAGACGTGAGGTACTCCCAGCATTTTGGATCGGCTTTGCTTCTGCTCTAATTCTTCGCTGGTGCAAAAGCATGGATAGGCAAACCCTTTTGCGATCAAGCCTTCCGTATAGCCGCTGTATCGGTCCAGGCGATCTGACTGCCGGTAAGGACCGTATGGGCCGCCTTCGCGCACTCCTTCGTCAGCCTTGATCCCAAGCCAGTCCAGAGAATCGAGAATAATATCTTCCGATTCCTTCGTCGACCGCTCCTGATCCGTGTCCTCGACGCGAAGCACAAATGAGCCTCCGCATGCTTTCGCATAGAGATAGTTGAAGAGCGCGGTTCGGGCGCCGCCAATGTGCAAAAAACCGCTGGGGGATGGAGCAAACCTTGTTCTAACTTCGGACATGTGTACCTACCAGATTCGTCTAAATTCTTCGCGCAAACCGATCTTGTGCACCTGAAACACTACGCCCCAGTACTCATCGTTTATTGGGTCCACTCTTACCACGCGCCCATAATTGTTAATAATTGCCTCCAGTCTTACCTTACCCTGGTAGCTGGGATATCTGGGCAGAAATGGTTCCCGGGTAATCAGTTCCATGGCGCGAACCCTGCCCTTTTTTAATCCGTTAACCTGCGCTTCCTGACGGCTGGTGGCAAAAATCTGCATATAGACCTGATAGGTATTGCTGGAAATCATGCCCGAACGCTTAAATTCTGGCGGAGTCTCCTGCAATTCCCGCAGTGTGTCTTCCGTGGAAGAGCACATCACCATGAAAGTGCAAAGTGATATCAAGATGGATGTTTTCAGGAACTTCATGGAAGCAATGTGGACGAGTCGGAGTCTGATTTGTCTGTGGTTGATGGCTGTCTCTTCCAGCCAGGCTCATAGCTTTCGGGATCAAAGCTCAGCCGGATGGATTCCACCTCGTCTATTAGATCGGTTTGTTGTATTCGAAAGACTACAGTGCAAGCATTGCCATCGCTGGTATCCTGTAAAGCAATGTAGCCTTTCTGTAGAATGGGCGCAAAGTCAATGGTAGCCAGAAACAGGTCCCGGTCCGAAAACCGCACCGGATAATCCTGATCGAAACTGGCCCGATTTCCGGTCACCGGTACCGGAGGGATTTCCAGACTGGTATGAAGAAAGATGCGGGCCATCCTGAACTGTGCTTTTTCCAGAGCCTTGCTGGCACAGATTCGATCCCGCTGGAGCTTTCCGGAATCCGCAGTCGATTGGGCGGTGGCTTTGGTCTGCACCAGATCCCGGGCGAGGTAGCCCTCTTCGTCCAGGTTGTAGAGAGCGTATCGCTTGTAAACCACTGGCGAGGCTTCCCAGAAGCGGCAACTCAAAGATAGTGGTGCAAGCAAAGTCAGGAGCAACAGACAAAGGAAAGACACCGCTTTTTTGCGGGCGCAGACAAAATTCACTTGCTGTTCGAAACTCCGGCGCACCCGGAAAGGCTGCCGGTGGCCTTCTGGGAAGCAAGCGAATTATGTACGCTCCAGCGAAAGCACCATCTCGCTGTGGGGAGTGCCCGGAAAGAAGTCCAACCAGTGAATGGATCGAACACGGAAACCATCCCTTTGAAGCATACCTAGATCCCGATCAAGGGTTTGCGGATTACAGGAAGAATAGATCAATCGTTTGAAGCCGGACTCGTGGATCCACTTGCAGAGGTTTTGCTTCAATCCGGCCCTGGGCGGATTCACAACCAGCAAGGACTTCGAATCAGGCGCCGGAAATCGGCTCTTTAGAAATTCTGCTACATTTCCCCTGTAGAGGTCCGCCGAAAGGAACCGTCCTTTCAGCCCCGCAGCGCGAAAGTTGGCTTTGCCGCGATCAATAGAAGGTCCGTGGCTTTCGGCGCCCAGGTAATCCAACTCTTTGCTTCGACCATCCTTCGTAGCAGACAGCAAAAGGAATCCACCGATGAGGCCGGCGCCGGCGAAAAGCTCGAATACCCGGGAAGGATAGGTTGCGACGCCCGTGCCGGACCTGCCGGCAGAATTCGCTTCTCCGTTCCTGGACTTCACTTTTTCGGCGGCGGAGTCCGCTTTTTCGTCGGCGTAGTCCAGTTTGCTAAATAGATCCCGACACAGTTCCCCGATGATTTCCAGCCAGGGAGCAATCAGATAGCGGTTTGCCTGTACGAATCCCTTTTCCGGAAAGCGCCAGGCGAAATCCAGGCCGGGAAGAGAAATACTATTACTGGAAAGCGAATCATCGCGAAGCTCCAGATCCTTCGAAGAAAAAATACGTTCGTTTAGCGAGCTGGAAAGGTTCAGACACCCCTGTTCGGGTAAAGCCACAACTTCGTTTGTGTGCAGTCCGAAGAAGCCGCGGCTCCCGGAGCTTTCGTGCAGCCTCACCTGGTTTCGGTAACCGTTTCGCGGACCTGTATGGGCCTGGAGTCGGTCCAGATGTTCGGACAGGAATTTGTGTTCTTTCAGAAGAGAAAGTTTTAGCTCCACTTCCCTATCATAACTGATGTGTCTGTAGCTGCAGCCGCCGCAGGCCGGAAATACAGGACATTCGCTGATCTGTCTTTCGGAGGAAGCTTCCAGAACTTCTTCGACAACCGCAAAACTATGCGCCGATCGAACCTTGACTACCCTGGCGCGAACCGTTTCGCCGGGTAAGGCCCCGTGCACAAAAAAGATATGGTTTTCTTTGTGCGAAATCCCAAGACCATTCTGGACCCATTTTTCAACTACAAGCTCCACTACCTGACCGGGAAGGCCCGAAAACGTCGGGTTATGGCCGGGGCTGACCGGTTCTTTGTCTGTGGATAGGGTCGATTCGCCAGAATTGGACAGGTCATCATCTGTGGAATCAGAGTTTTCTGCGCTCATAGGGTTGGGGACAGAGGATCGCGAAAAGAATACAGGAAATCAGAAGAGTGCGTCCTGCTCTTTTTCCGGAATAGGTTCTACAGAAACCGATCCATCTTCCTGCTTTTTGATGTATTCGAGTTTCTTCTCGGCGCTTTCGAGGATAGAGGTACAGATCTTTTTGAGCTCCATTCCCTTTTCGTAGGCCTGGATAGAGTCGTCCAGAGTTAATTCGCCACTTTCCAGACTTCGGGTAATCTCTTCCAGTTGTTGTAGCGCTTCTTCGAATGAAATGTTTTCTTTTTTCTTTGCCATGACATTGCTCCAGTTCCGTCCACGGGGCCTTGATTCGTGTAACTAGATCCCATCGCCCAGGAAATCCATACTCTCCGGGCTATTACCGGAAACCAGTCGATGCACTAGAGTTGGCATCTCTGATTCTACGCTTTGATTTCGACGAGCAAAAATCTTTTCGCAGTCCGCGAGGAAACGATCGGTCTGATACCGTCTGCCGCTGAGGCCCCAGGATAAAGGGTACAGGTACTTGGGCGGATGACCTCCGAAAACGTTACTGCCGGCATCCAGCACCGTTCCCGTGTTGACCATGGTTCCAATGGCGGTCTTCACGCAGTCTCCCAGTATGGAACCGAACTTGATTCGCCCGGTGGAGACCTCTACGATTTCGCTGTCATAGTCAGGGAACTGATCCACCGGAAGCTTGAGGCGAATTTCACCGTAATTGTTCTTCAGGTCCGAGGTAGTACTCAGCGCCCCCAGGTTGATCCAGCTTCCAAGGATGCTATGACCCAGAAATCCTTCGTGGTGCTTGTTTGTGAAGTCGCCAATGATGCAGTTTTCGATTTCGCCGCCCAGCCGGCAACCGGCCCCCAGAAGGTTTCCGCCGGTAAGCCGCAGATTATCCAGTCTACAACCGGGACCTGCATACAGTGGCCCCTCAATGAAAGAAAACGGACTGATTCTTACATCTTCGTCGAGAATAACGGGCCCTTCCCTTACATCCAGCACCACGGCGGGACCGATTTCGCAAGTAGGATGCACCATCAGGTTGCCTGGATTGCCCAGCACCTGCACGCCTTCCAATGAATGATAGGGCCCGGACAGCCATTGCCAGCGAGCGCTTTCAATATCGGACACCTTGCCAGATCTGGAATCCGTGTCGGCTTGCTGCGATTGGCGAATCAAATCCAGGTCTTCCTGAATCAGACCGGAAATGTCATCCAGTACACGAAAAAGGGACAACCTGGACGAGGTTTTGATCTCTATTCCGGATTTCTGCGAGAGTTGCTGTATTTCCTGCTCCGGTCGACCGCGATCAGACGCAGCCAGGTGCAACGGATCTCCGGGAGATAGGCTTTGAAGCGGTGTAGCCCCCAGGGTCCTTGAGAAAAGGCCCTCCAGTTCCGCATCGGGATGATAGTATAGCAGGCGACTTGTTGGGAACTCCAGGCGAATCCTTTCCCATTCGCTCAAAAGGCCGGTACGATACCGAAAAATGCTGCGGAATCGGCTAAGGGGACGATGCTCAAGCAGCCCCCGCTCAATCAATAAAATGTCCGGATTATCTGGCATACGGAATCTTGCGATCCCGGTTACTCCACAGTGACAGATTTGGCCAGGTTTCTGGGCTGGTCCGGCTCACATCCTCGTTCCAGAGCGACGTAGTATGCCAGAAGCTGCAGCGGAATAACCGATAGGATGGGAGTAAGGTAATCGGGACAGTCCGGGATGGTAAAGCAGAAATCTGACATGGCCGGCACTGTCTCATCGCCTTCGGTAACAATGGAGAGAATCTTGCCCTTTCTGGAACGAACCTCTTCGATGTTGGAGACCATTTTTTCGTAGATCTCCGTTTTGGGGGCCAGACAAACCACTGGCACCTCGTCGGTGATCAAAGCGATGGGCCCGTGTTTGAACTCGCCGCCAGCATAGCCCGAAGCATGAATATACGAAACCTCTTTGAGCTTAAGCGCTCCTTCCAGAGCCGTGGGGTGATTGAAGTGCCTTCCCAGAAATACAAAGTCCTTGGTTGTGCGAAACTGCTTGGCCATCTCTTTGATTTCGTCGGCCTTTTCCAGGATAGCCTCAATCTTCGCAGGTATCATGCGAATCTCTTGAAACATGCCCTGCCGGTCTTCCTTTTCTGTAAGCCAGCGAACGCCGGACATCATTAGCGAGAAAAACAGCAGATGCATGATCTGCGCTGTGTAGGCTTTGGTTGAGGCTACGCCGATCTCTGGCCCGGCCATTAGATCTATATGAGCATCGGATTCATGGGCAATTGTGGATTCTGTTCGATTCACCAGCGAAAGGACTCTACAGAATTTGGCTTTGGCTTCGTGAACGCCGGCCAGGGTATCCGCCGTTTCTCCGCTCTGGGAGATGGCCATAACCAGGGTGTCCCCTTCCGCAATGGGGTTTCGGTAGCGAAACTCCGAAGAGATGTCCACCTCTGTAGCAACCCGGGCGAATCGCTCCAGATAGATCTTTCCCACCATCCCGGCATGCCAGGATGTACCGGCCGATGTAACCAGTATTCGCCCGACCCTGCCGAAAAAGTCGTTGGACATTTCCATTTCATCGAATCGAATCTTTCCCTTTTCATCCATGCGCCGTTCGATGATGCGACGGAGCATGTCAGGCTGCTCATAGATTTCCTTGAGCATGAAGTGCTCATAGCCGCCCTTGTCCAGTTCGCTCACCTGCATGGTGATCTTCGTTGTTTCGAATTCTACCTGGGAGCCGTCCGCATCGAATAAATGCATACCGTCTTTGTCGATATAGCCCCATTGGCCATTCTCGATGATGTATTGATACTTTGCCTGGGGAATGACGGCCAGAATGTCGCTGGCCAGGAAGGTTTCGCCGGAACCTTGCCCGAAGACCAGGGGAGAACCGTCCCGCGCAAAAAATACCTGATCCGGATAATCATCATGCACCAGACAAAAGGAGTAGCGGCCTTCCAATCGGACCACTGCCTTCCGAATCGCTTCCTTTAGATCTCCGGTCTGCTTCAGTTCTTCTTCTATAAGATGGGGAATGACTTCGGTGTCGGTATCGGTGTGGAACAAATGCCCTTTGGATATTAGCTCATTTCTGAGAATGTGATGGTTTTCGATGATTCCGTTGTGAACCAGAGCCATCTTCTTCTTGCAGTCTGTGTGCGGATGGGCATTTCCTTTGCTGGGCTGTCCATGGGTGGCCCAGCGAGTATGCCCGATGCCGGCCGGACCGTCGATTGGATAGAGTTTGAGCAGATCTTCCAGTTCTTTGATCTTGCCCTTCTCTTTTCGGACTTCCAGCTCGCCTTTATCAATAGTGGCGATGCCCGCCGAATCATACCCGCGATATTCCAGTCGGGTAAGACCTACCAGAAGCACCGAGTGCACTGATTTTGGGCCCGCATAAGCTACGATTCCACACATGCCTGGCAGATTTTGCCCGGCGGGTTTTGGAGCAAGTAGGAAAGCTGGCCAGAATTCTCTAGAATCCGCTATACATTATTTGTGTAAGGCCGGGGCCACACTGTGACCTTTTGGATACAGTGCCGGCAGCCAATCTGTTAGCCGATGGATTTCGCAGCCGATGGTTACTTCGCAATCGGTTCCGCCAGCCAATTGACTTCGTAGCGCCGATCCGGCTATTTCCGCTTTTCGCATGAAAAGACCCCGGGCGCATGGGCCGCTCCCTGGATGCGATCCGACAGTATGGCCCGGGGCCCTGGCGTAAGGGGCTGCCTCTGGAAGAATCCTCCGAGCATTGCGTGCCCTGGACCCGGAAAGTTAAAGGGCACAGTCGATCATCCAGTTGATACCGAAGCGATCTCTAAAGCTACCAAACAGACTGTTCCAGAACATCTCCTGGAGCTCCATCTCAATTTCTCCGCCGCGAGATAGCGTCGAAAAAATCCGTCGGGCTTCCTCCGGATCATCCGGAGACAGACAAATGTATTGATTATTGCCGGGCTGCCATTTCTGTCCCATGGATTCCAGCATATCGGTGCCCATCAAGATGAATGAGCCTACTGGTAACGAGATATGCATGATCTTGTTCAGATCTTCCGGAGGCAGAGACATTTCGTCATCTGCTGGCATATCTTTGAATCGCATTACATCGCTGAATTCGCCGCCAAAAACAGTGCGGTAGAATTCGAATGCCTCTTCGGTGTTTCCTGGAAAGTTCAGATCGGTGTTTCCTGGAAAGTTCAGATATGGATTGATCTGCAATTGCTTACCCTCTGGTGCCGATTCATATATCGGGGCCCAAAAAAGTCATCCCGGAAACGGGGCCGGGACTATTTCGATTTCAGTCCCAGGGCTTTTCGCGCCGCCTGATGCAGAACCTCTAGATCCGTGGCATTGCGGCCTTCCACAATGAGTCGCACAACTGGCTCGGTATTGCTGGCCCTCAGATGCAGCCAACCTTCCGAAAAGCCCAGCCAGAACCCATCCCTTTCGTCCACAGTGGCCCGGTTTCCCAGGGATTTCTTTAGCTTGCGAAAAGCCTCGGGGATGCGCTGAGGTTTCATTTCGATTTTCTCTTTTCGCATGTGGATCATGGGAAGATGCTGCAGCATTCCATCCAGACTCTTCATATTGAACTGAGCCATAGCCGAGAGTATCCAGGCGGCGCCGGCCAGAGAATCCCGACCAAAAGAAGGAAGCGCCGGATCAATCACTCCTCCGTTTCCTTCGCCGCCGAACACCGCTTTGCTTGCCAGCATGGCTTCTACTACATTGGCTTCGCCCACTGCAGACCTGGAAAACGGCAACCCCGCTTCCTGAGCCACCAGCCCGGTTAGTAATGACGAAGACAGGTTCACCACCACGCCTTTCTTTGCCGATCCGGCGCTCTTCTTTGCCGACCCGCTGCCCCGCCTGGCCCCACCATCATCCGCAGAATTACGAGAACTCTTCCCGATCCCCGCAGAACCCGCGCCGGATTGAGCGCCTCGAATGCTCTGCACATACCCCATAAGTGCCAGCGGCAAAGTGAACTCTTCGTTGATGGCTCCGGCAATAGCTGTTCCCGGCACCAGTCGATCGGCATCTGGATCAAGGGCGAAACCGGCCGAGACCTTTTCGCTCTGGCAGAGATGCCCGAATTCCTTCAGGGCCGCCGGAGTGGGCTCCGGAGGGCGGGAAAAACCGTAGCGGTGTTCGCAATTGAGTTTGATTACCTTGCATCCCAGGGCTTCCAGAAGGGCAGGCAGGGCTTCGCGGCCCGCGCCATTTACCGCATCCACAGCGACTTTGTATTTTTGCTTTCTGATCTGAGCTACGTTGGGAATGCGCTTGAGTATTGCTTCAATATGGAGCGATACCCCGTCCACGGCCGAGATACTCCCAAGCTTCTTAGGAGAAACCGTTGGATCCAGTTTCTTCTGGAGCGCATCCTTCCAGGCCTCCAGTTCCATGGATCCAAAGAAGTAGCCTTCCTTCTTGAGAAACTTCAGCCCATTCCATTCGATGGGGTTGTGCGATGCTGTGACGATAATGCCGGCATCAGCTTTCTTTTGATTTACCACAGCCTTCACAGTGGGCGTGGGCGCCAGGCCCGTATCCAGTATCTGTTTTCCGGAAAGAGTAAGAATGCCTGTAATAAGCTGTCGCAATGCATCGCCGGAAGGACGGGCATCATTGCCCATTACCACTGTCTTTCCCGTTATGGCAGCATAGGACTGAATGAAGGCGCTGAGATGATCCGGTCTGAATCCACCGGGCAAGGTACCCCGGATCCCGGAAACGGAAACCATCAAGTCTCCGGCGTCCACCGACTTCTGGACTTCGGGAGGTAGAGCCACCTTCTTCCTACTTGCAGCTGCGGATTTCTTTGCGGTGCGTTCCTTTTTCGAAGCCATATTGCATCCCTGCCACGGGCCCTGAATTGTCCAGCGGTTCCCGGGGTTTTTACTCGACCGCACGGAGCCCGCAAAAATTCTATGCTCAGGCTCGGGTGGTGGAATTGGTAGACACGCAAGCTTGAGGTGCTTGTGGGAGCAATCCTGCGGGGGTTCAAGTCCCCCCTCGAGCAATTCCTTCCTCTTTTTAATCCCATGGATCCATTGCTGGACGAAAAAATCGTCATTACACTGGCGCGCGGATTCACCGAGTTTATTCAACAAAGCATTCAGCTGCATGCGGTCCGTGAAGCGTACGGACCATCCAGGAATGAAGGCCTTTGCTACGAATCGGTATCCGGGATTGGCTTCGGAGGCGATGTCGAGGGGAAGCTCTATCTATGCATGGATGGCTACACCAAACTGAAGATGCTTCCCGTTATCTTTGAACGATTTGGCGTTAATCTGAGCGAAAAGGGTATGGCAGATTCCGTTCTGCTTGAGTTCTCGAATCAGATCGCCAGCGCCATCATCCAGGAACTGCGTGATGCAGGCTATGACCTGACGTTGGAACCGCCAGAAAACCTCAATCATAAGATCGTCCCCATCGATCTAAGCCAGTACAGACAGTACATACTCATCTTCTTTCTGCAGGACCGCCGGGGAAGAAAGTACATGGGTCGATGCTATCTGGTACTAACGCTGAAGAAGTTTTAGGAGATCTCCCAATCCGTATCCGACCGGCAAAGTCCACCGAGGACGCCGTTGGCCGACCGCAATCGAACCGCGGCAATCCCTCAATACTTCTGTTTTTCCGCGATAACTCCTCGCACCCCGCCCCGGGGATCGTGAGCATCGCCCACGTTTCGCGGAATCACATGAATGTGCACATGCCATACCGTTTGCCCGGCGGCCGGCCCCATGTTGATGCCGATATTAAAGTCTGTAGCGCCGAGCTCCGCCTTGAGGTTCTCCAGGGTAAGGTCCACCAGATCCCAGAGGGCGGCTTTTTCTTCGCGGTTTAGAGCATCGTATCGGGACACTACGCGTTTGCTGACGACCAGGCTGTGACCCGGGCTTACCGGGAACCGATCCCGAATTACGAAACCAAGATCGTTTTCCAGAATCCTGTCCGCATCGAAAAATGGGCTTTCCTGGTTCTGCGAATGATTCAATTTCAGGCACCTCTCTTGATTGTCTTCGCCACTATCCCCGGTGTGTTCGAGGATTCCTTACAGCATTATTGACGACGTGATTTGCAATGCTCTTCTACACATAGAGTGAATTCCTGGAGTGAATTCCTGCCGTTTGGACCAGCCTATTCCGCTTGTAATTCAACGTATCTATTGAAATACAATATACTCCGAAAAGGCGGCCGGAAGTGGTTCCTCCAGCCCTTCCTGTCCGTAAGAGTCTATCAGGACCGGCGGCCCGGGACACGGGACCGCGAAAAACCAGGGGAGTAAACCATGAAACCAGTTCCTTTTAAACTATCAGACAAACCCATCCATCTGGGCCTGGGGGCCCGAGCCGAAGTGGAAAGCCCCATTACCGGCATCGAATGGTACGAAAGCTATATTCAGCGCCGCGAAAGCGATGGCATCGAAGGTCGGCTTGTGGCGGAACACTCCTTCGATGCCGATTGGGATAGCTGGGAAATGCATCCCGAAGGATGCGAGGTGGTCTATTGCATAAGCGGCAGAATGGAACTGATTCAGGAATTGGACGGAGACATGGTCACGATCGAACTTGGTCCAGGGGAATATGCCATCAATGAACCCGGAGTGTGGCACACTGCCAACGTTAGGGAGCCAGGCACGGTTCTGTTTATCACGGCGGGCCTCGGAACTCAGCATCGAAGGCGGTAATCCGCAGTCTGGCTTGAGTCCACTCCCTTGAGCCTGAAGTAGGCCGGGATCCTTTTGATAGGACGAAGTGGTTTGTTGGGATGGGCGCTGTCATCCATAGATGATGCAGGTTCCGAAAAGGGAACATCGCAGATGGAGGGGCCCGGCCCGTGCATTCAGGAAAGATCAAGCGACGAAACCGATGTTAGAATATGGCGGAATCGTCTATGCAATGGGAGTATTGATTCGGGTATCCAATATCATGCGCCTGTGGTATCGGCGAGCCCAGGGCAGCAATCAAGTCATGGAGAACGGGTCGCTGCTTCCGCCGGATTTCATCTCATGTAACTTGTGGCGGGTATCCGCGATGGCATCTTCAACTTCGGCAGTTCTTTCCAGAATCAGCTTTAGTAGCGAGAAGGGAAATACCGGATCGTTCCGGGATATTCGCAGAAACATGGGCTCGTCAATATAACCCAGCTTCGCATGCTTGCTAACCACGCGAATAGTGGCCGAACGGGGGTTGCGGTTCAATATGGCCATTTCGCCAAAGAATGCTCCGGGACCAAGAGTGGCGATGGTGTAATCCGCGCCTTCGATTTGTCGCGATACGCTCAGTTCGCCTTCGGATACAAAATACATCTTTCCGTCCGAGTCTTCGCCCTGAGTAAAGATGGCCTCTCCCTGTTTGTACCAGGCGGTGGCCAGGTTATTCACGTACTCGAAGATGTTCAGGGACATTAGCTAATCCCCCTGCGCCCTTTCTCCACGTCCAATTCCTCGGTGAGCTTCTGCAAGGTGTCTTCCGATTTGATGAGACGATCCACAGCATGCCTGAGCAGATAGAACAGAAACTGTGGGCTGGACCCGGAAAGCTTATACAGAATCGACTTATTGATGACGCCAACCTTGGCTTCCGGACTGACTACACGGGCTGTGGCCATCCTGGGCTGGGATCGAATCAATGCCATTTCGCCAAAGAACTTGCCAGGGCCAATGGAGTTAATCTGTCTTTCTTCAGCGCCCTCGCCGCGGAAAATACCGATGATGCCCTCAAAAACGAAGTACATGCTGTCTCCGGCAGTTTCCCCTTCCTGGAAAATCACATGATTCTGGGGATATTTCTCCAGAGTAACCCGCTTAAGCTGGTCCAGCACAGACATGATTCCCATTTCAACAAGCCGGGAGCTATCCTGCAAGTCAATCCCGCAGGCCCGAATGAATTTAAAGTCCAGAAAAGAAAAAAATGGCTCAAATTGGTGTGTTTAGCGGTCTGACACCATGAGCCAGAAAACCCCGGACAGTCTGTTTGCAGGAATGAATCGGCAGGTAGGACGCGCCATCCACCAATACAATCTGATCGAAGCGGGAGACCGGATCCTGGTCGCTATGAGCGGCGGCAAAGACAGTCTTTTTCTTCTATATATTCTGCTGGAATTCCAGAAGAAAGCCCCGGTACAGTTCGATCTGGTTCCGGTGCATCTGGACCAGGGACAACCGGGGCATGAGCCCGCCGCACTCAAGGAGTTGGTGGAGTCCTTTGGCCTGGATTTGCACATAGAGTATCAGGACACCTACTCCACAGTGCTGGAACTCACGCCGGAGGGAAAGACCTACTGCGCGGTTTGTAGCCGCATGCGAAGAGGTATTCTGTACAGATTGGCTCGAGAGCTTGGTTGCAATCGCATCGCGCTGGGGCATCACCGGGAAGATCTGCTCAGTACATTTCTGATGAATGCATTCTTTAACGGAAAGCTGGGAAGCATGCCGCCGGTGTACAGAATCGAAGAAGGGGATCTTCATGTTATTCGTCCCCTGGCATCGGTTTCCGAAGACGATATCAAAGAGTTCGTGTCGCAGATGGGATGGACGGTGCTTCCCTGTAACCTTTGCGGTTCGCAGGAAGGCGCACGCCGCAAGCAGATGGAGCAGATGCTGGCCGACATGGAAAAGACCAGTCCGCAAATCAAGCATTCCCTTCTGGCAGCCCTGGGAAATATCCATACCGACGAATTGATGGATCAATCGCTATGGACCGGCAGTCGACGACCCGCGAAAGTAGAAGCAGGATCTTGATTGTCGATAGGCTTTCGATAGGCCTCCGGACTACCATCGGAGCCGTCTCCAGAAAAAAATACAGTAAGCGACACAGCCAATCCTAATTGGAGGAATAAACAGGAGTGTAATTGGCGCCATCATCCGTGATCGTGATCTCAGAACCGCCAGTCAGATAAAGCTCGGCACTGCAGGCGGAACCATTGCGGGAAATGGAAAGCGCCGCGGCCACATTGATTTCTTTGTACTCCGTAGTCTGAGCATTGGTCGCCTGGTAGGACTGAAGTACCTCTCGCCAGCAACCGGCCCCGGAGTAAACGGAATAGGATGCATCGGCGCCGCTTTGATTTGTGATTCGGACCTGAGCCGGGGGATACAGAGACGCAAGAAATAAGCCCGCTTCAAGGGAGACCTTTTCTCGGCCGCCACATCCAGGGCCGGGCGTGAACAGTGGGATGAGAAGTATTGCGATTAGCGCAAGGAGCGATTTCACTCCCTATCGCCGCCCTTTAACCGGCGGCAGTCAACACTAATGCTGGCCCGGCGCCCGCCGGAAAGTATGAATGGGCCCTACCGAACCGAGGCTAGGCTAGACTAGGCTAGGCTAGGCTAGGCGAGGCCAAAACGAGGCGTTCTGATTTATTCAGATTCTGAGCCTGCGTATCCTACCAGGCAAGCAGCGCTCTTCCGCGACGAAGACCCCTACTCCGCCACGCAAACCTCTACTCAGCGGCACGCACTCCCGAACGATAGCGAATCACGGTGCCGGTAGCCTTCCAGCGAAACTCATTGTAGACGAAAAACAGTACGCCAAATACTTCCAGGTCGGTCTGGACGTTGATTACGTCATCGCCGCCCATTTTAAGGGCCTTTTCGCGTAATGCAGAAAAACCCTGACCGCCATAGTTGAACAGTCCCAGAATACTGTAGATGGTGCCTTCCGCTTCCACTGTGCCCAGAATCTGATAATCGTCCGAATCCAGCTGAAAGGTTGTTATACCATTTGTAGGTCCGGGCCCGCGAACATTGTTATAGCAACCGGCCAGCGCCAGACCAAGGGCACAAAGCAGGGTCACAGCCGCGACTCTGGATTTCCAGATTCTCGATTCGGTTCGGCTTTTCATACCAGGATTGTGCAGGGACTCCAGAATTAGTAAATCCTAAAACGCTTGTCGCAGGCAGTTTTTACAGAATTCTTGAAGTGTGCAGGCAAATGTAATCGAACTGGAAAACGCAACCGTGACCTCTTTCCCGGTCTGGCCCCTGGGATGCAATTGCTCTATTATAGAATGCAAACACAGTAAAGAGGCCATTGTAGTGGATCCGGGCGGCGAAGAGGAAAAGATCCTGAAGGTGCTTACAGACCGGGGCCTGCAGGTTTCGCAGATCATTCATACCCATGCCCACTTCGACCATTGCCTGGGCACCCATGGAGTGGCCAGCGGCCTTAAGGAGAACGATCCAGAAAAGCAGATTCACGTAGGGCTCCACAAAGGCGATAGTTTCCTTTACCGAAACCTGGCCATGCAATGCGGATGGTTCGGCCTGCCCCCAATGGAAGCAAAAGAAGACATCAACCTGGATCTGGAAGACGGCATGGAATTGGACTTTGGCCAGCAAAAGCTGCGAGTTCTACATACCCCCGGCCACACCCCGGGCTCCTGTTGCTTCAGCGTGGAAGGCCTGGTCTTTTCCGGGGATACACTTTTTGCGGGGGGCATTGGCCGAACGGACCTACCCGGCGGGGATTCCGATGCCATCATCAAAAGCATCAAGGGCCGGCTATTCTCGCTGGACGATGGAACCGCGGTGATTCCGGGCCACGGAGGCTTCACCCGCATCTACGAGGAAAAGCATACAAATCCGTTTTTCTAGGGCGGCCTCGCCAGACCGCGCGAAACGGTCTGCCTGGTCAGGCGCCACTGCTCTGGCAGCGCTCTGGCAATGCTCCGGCAGCGCGCCGATGCAATCGGTTCCAGGCGATAATCACCGGCCTCAACCGCAAAAGGGTGCCGATAATCAAATCATGCAATGCCCTTTGCCCCATGTCCGAAATCGATCCGGGATGATTCGAATCGGCCTTGTTTTTCCATTACTGGCAACTCTGGCCATACTGGCCGTTCTTACGGTTCCCAGGTTTTCGGCGCTGGCCGAAAGCAAGTCGGCCTTTCCCGTAGAAACGGACTTTGGTCAAGAGGAGATTATGGGCAAATTCATAACCGGCCGCGAGCTGGAAATCTGGGCATCTCAGAGGGGCCTGGAAATCGCCCCGGATTGCCCTCTACGCGAGCTGGCCGACTCGGAAGCCGAAGTCATTTCATCCTCCGGTTCCCGTTTTGATCTGTTTGCTGCCGGCGAAGGACGGGTTTATCTCTACATTGACTTTGTTTCTTTTCGCAAGCAAGGCACTCGCAACAGGCCGCTAGAACCGCATTGCTATCCATCCACTCATGAGATACGACTGCAAGAGAACACGGAACTGCCGGTCCAGTTTCTGGAGATATACATTAACGATCAAAAGGTAAGCACCCAGGTCTTCGGCGCCGGTTCACAACCCGCATCTCCGCTAATTGTTCCCGTAACTCGGGAACTCATGCCTGACCGAAAGATCAGGGTAGAACTGAGACCGGGGCCGGGAAACCAGCTTCTGGCTGTCTGGGATGCCTTCCTGAGCGAAGTCCCGCCGCAAAACTAGATGCGGACGCACACAGGCGCCGCGCCACGGCCATTGCGACCTTTCTTAGAAAGAGTAGCGGGATTTGAATTCGTCAGCCGAAAGGATTTCAAAGTAGGAAGTCAGTCCGCTAACCTTGAAGACTTTTTCGATGGCGGGTTTCAGGTTAGCCACACATAACTTCCCGTTCAGGCCCTGGATGTAGTTCAAAGCCTTGATCAGGATTCCGATTCCGCTGGAATCAATGTAGGTGAGCTTGTCCAGGTCAATGACAACGTCGGGGTTGTTTTCCTTAACGTTCTCTTCCAGGGAAGATTTGAGATCCAGGGAAGTGTAGATGTCCAGACTTCCCTCCAATTCGAACAGAATCTGATTCTCGTTTTTCTTTACACTGATTTCCATATAACAGAGTCCAGGGCAACAGAGTACAGGGGGCCACAAAGAATTCAATGAAAAATTGGAAAAAAGACCGATATTGAAAGACAGGGTGGCTTTCGCAAATATGGTAACTATGATGGGAAACAGCAAACTTCCAGGAGTCATGCTACTGGCGGCGCTGCTCTTTGCGCCGCAGCATGAAAATCGTGCAGAGCAGAATCCAGGAAACGGGGCCCCTTCACTCACCGAACTGGAAGTACCTAACGAAGCCGAAAAGAAACAAATCCGAAGCCTTATACGGCAAATCGCCGAGGTGGAAAAGTCCATTTCCGCAATGAAAAATGACCTGGAAGTCCTGGGCCGCATTCAGGACGGCAAGTCGGTAATCTATACCGCCGCTACATACATGGGTACTGCCGGAAGCATTGAGAATCGTTATTTCCTGAACGAAAGAGCTACCATAGAATGGGAGGCAGACCGGGCCGCCCGCTTTGAGCTTTTTAGGAGACAGGCCAGGGTTCGAGGTATCTATATTATTAAGAAGACCATGTCCGCGGATTCCATGATCCAGGCCGCCGAGAGCAACGCGCTAAATGTCCCTATTTCTATTACAGTAGAAGAGATCCTCGACTCGGGACGAGGCCTGGTTACCCAATTCCGACTGCCTGGGCCGGATCAATCCTCCATCCAGGACCACAAGGAGCTGGTAGAATCCGGACAGGGGAAGAAGGAAGTCACGATAGTCTATTTGCGAAGAGTAGATGACCGCCTGGACATTCTCAGAAGCTATCTGCAATCCATGCGCGACACCGAGCGTATGATTCGCTACATGATCCGTAACAAGATTGAAGCGGACCACCACCGGTACGAGCGGACCAAGAGCATCAAGTGAAATGCCCACCGTTTTTGTGGATCACTATAACCTGCTGGGCATCAGTCCTGTAGCCAGCGCCGAAGAGGTGCAGCGGGCTTTCCGAAAACTGGCCAAGATCCACCATCCCGACAAGAAAGGCGGGGATCCCCTGCGCTTTCATTCCATCTACACTGCGTACCGCATCCTTTCGCAGGAATCCACCAGGCGTCGTTTCGATGAGGTGTTCTTCCGGCACCGCCTGAAACAGGCCGGCCTTAACTCTACAAACCAGATAACCAAAAAGGTGTTCCGTGTAGGAGCCGAGCGATTTGTATATCCCACATCCGTAGCATCCCTGGCAAAGCGTGGGCTGCTACGGAAAAAGTTCCGGAGTCGCGACAGGCGCAGGTATCTGCGTATCGATTATGATCTGGAATTGCCGCTTCTGGAACGGGAAATGCCCGGGCCGTTACGGATCTATGTTCCGGTGGTGGCACGGATCCTGTGCCCGGACTGCCTGGGTTCCGACCTGGACTGCTATGCCTGCAATGGAAAAGGCTCGTACAAAGCCAGCCGGACTGTAAGACTGGACCTGGAAGGCGGCCTGAGCGAAGGACAGATTCTACAACTGGACCTTACCGGATTACGTCCGGACGGTCCTCTGAGTTACTTCAAGAAAAAGACAATTCGGATAAAGATCACATGTATAAGAACAAAGTAAGAACTGCACTACTATTCCTGGCCGCCGTCACGGTTGCCATTACAAGCTGCGTAGATGCCGATGCAGAAGCGGAAGAAGCCCTGCAACAGGCCACCGATAGAATCGTCGCCTCCATGACTCTGGAAGAGAAAGTAGGCCAATTGATTCACATCGGGATCAGCGGCAAAACCATGCGAAGCGGTATTGACTCCGAAATAAAGAAATACCGCCCCGGCGGAGTGATACTATTCGGAATTAACCTGGGCAATGAAAGCCAGGTGAAAGAATTGAACCGCCAGCTTCAGAAGTCTGCGCTTGAGCACACCGGCATTCCGCTTCTGATCAGTATAGACCAGGAAGGCGGTCGCGTTGTACGCCTGACTCACATCACGCAGTTTCCCGGTGCCATGGCCATGGGTCAGGCCGGAGAGGCGGCGCTGGCCCGTGCCGTTGGATTTACCACTGCCGCCGAGCTAAAAGACTTTGGTTTTAATCTTGTACTGGCCCCCGTACTGGACATTAACAACAACCCCAGCAATCCCGTGATCAACACCCGTTCTTATGGAAGCAACACATCCACCGTGACGGAAATGGGACTGGCCTACATGGAAGGCGTGCAAACCGCGGGATCCATCCCTGTAATCAAGCATTTTCCCGGTCACGGAGATACTACCGTGGACAGTCACCACGACCTGCCCACCATATCTAAAACGTTGGAAGAGTTACGAAACCAGGAATTGATCCCTTTCAAGAAAGCCATTGAAGAGAATGCGCCGGCGCTGATGACGGCCCATATTCTATTTCCGGCTCTGGATAAGAAATACCCCGCCACGTTGAGTTCGCAAATATTGCAGAACTTGCTTCGCAAAGAGCTTAACTTCAAAGGATTGATCTTTACGGATGCCATGGAAATGAAGGCCATCGCCGATCGCTATGAAACCGGCGAATCCGCCGTGCTGGCCATCAAAGCGGGCGTCGATGTGTTACTCCTCACCGCGGAAGGCCCGACCACACGTCGAATGTTCGAGGCCGTGCTCAAGGCTGTCCAGACCGGCGAAATCTCCGAAGAAAGAATCAACGATTCCGTCAAGCGTCAGGTGTACTGGAAGCTTAGAACCGGGGCGTTCAAGAAGCATCCTTCGAAACGGTTCGCCTGGGTGAATCAGCAGGAAAAGATCAAAGAATACCTGGTGCAGCAAGAGAAGCTTCGCCAGAACCAGAAGCTCGCAATAGAAAAGCAGTATAGTAATAACCTGAATCAGGCTGTTTCGCGCAAGGGTATCGTAGCCCTTCGCAAGGGTTTTGAGGGCCTGGGCAAGGATAGTCTAAAACAGGCATTTCTATTCTATCGCACGGCCGCCGCGCGAAAACAGGGGCTGGAATTGGGAATACCCGAGGAACGCCTGGTATTCTACCGCACCGGACATACCTGGCTATTTAGAATCTACGAAGAGAAATGGAAAGGTCCCTGGATGATAGAGCTGGAGGAAGCGGACCTACCTTTGTGGAACCTGCTCGTGGGTCGCTGGAACACCCGACGTCAAGAGCCGCTCATTGGCCTGTATTCCGGCAACCCGTTTCATTCCATCGCCATCCCGGAAAAGGGTGCCTTTTTGTGCTCCTTTTCCCCGACATCGGAATCCAGAAAGGCCCTGGTGTATCGTAGTTTTCACGGCCCCATCAAGAAGGCGGATCTAATACTTCCAGAGAAGAAATGAAATCCGTGAACCGGACTGTGTTTGCTGCGGAAAACGGAAACAGAGTTGCAGGCGCAAGATGCGACGCATAGCGCCGCCGCCAGACGTAGCCGCAATGCAAGTTGGAATGCAAGCTGGAATGACTTTGCGGCGAGCGCCCGCAGAGGAAGAGTGAGACTGAGTCTCAGTTGAATGTTAGTGTTTTTTTAATAGATAGGGCTTTACACTGAACTTTCAAGAGACGTTCTTAGTGCTATGGATAAGTATTCACGCAAGGACTTTATTAAAAGAGGACTGATCGCGGGCGCTGCTTTCGCAGGCGCTGGAACCATTCTGTCGTATTGCCGTAAACCTGCTGACGAAGGATCTGACACCGGAGCACTGAGCTGCGAGGACACTTCCGGTCTTTCTGAAGCGGATATCGCAACCCGAACTCAGAATGGCTACGTAGACATCAGCAGCAAGCCAGGACAAACCTGCAGCAACTGTGCACTGTACACCCAGCCTACCGGCGGATCTCAGTGTGGCGGCTGCCAGGCCGTTAAAGGGCCCATCAACCCGGCCGGCTGGTGCAACCTGTGGGTAGCTCAAGGCTAATCCCATATTAACATAGTTTACGCTCGCGCGCCACCAGGCGCGCAGTGCAACTCGAAAAAGCCGGCTACGAGAGTAGCCGGCTTTTTTCGCGAACAGGAGGTTCGCGAGGAGCGAAGCTCCGGACCACCTGACGGGAAGCCGGGTATAGGATATACCCGGGTGAGCGTAACTCTATCTAAACCCGGCTCGGAAGAGGCGGGTTTTTTTGCAGACACGAAGTGCCAACTAGAAGGCGGCAGTTGCCTATTAGATCTGCGAAGCAGATCAACCAATTTACAGGATCGCAGCTCCGCGCGATCACGGGAGACCGAATGTAGGACACATTTGGGCGAGCGTATCTCTAGATTGCCAGGTTTGGACTGCTCCAGAAAAAGTGGACACCCAATTTGGGTAAACTCTACATAGAAGGTCAAGATGAAGAAGCAATAAGAATCCCTTCGACGCCTGCGCGCCAGGGGAGGCGGCGGGCAGAAAAAGATCGCTGGACGCTTGAGCGAGCGACCTGCCGAGCGTCTGCGGCCACTTGCGTATCCAGAAACGTAATTTGCCCAGGTCAGATCCGGTTCTTGCCGGAAAACCTCGAATGCTTGTCGCGGGCCGTGCCGTCGGCAAGAATTTCAAAGCTCTCCTTGTCGACGTCCTTCAGGACAAAACTCATAAAGTAGATTTTGTCGCCGCTCGTCGAATAAGGCGGCTTGATAAACTTCCAGTCGTCCGGCCTGGCGCCGGTCAGTTTCATTGCGTTGTAGAAAACATTGCGCGCATCGCGCGAGAAGCCATTCGCGTCCATCTTCCAGGTCGTCACATCAGCGCCCTTGATGAGCGCGCCTTCATAAAAGCACTGCGTGTCTGTCGTGGCGGCAGGAATAGGATGCTCCCCGGTCTGTTCCACCAGCTTCAGGGTCATTGGCAAGGTACAGCTCGTGATCGGTCGGCCGCAATAATAGGCAAAGACGGCGTCTCGCGCATATCCAGCACCAATGACCTTGAGCCCCTGGGCAGAGCCGCTTTTCAAGGGCTTAATGCTGGTTTCGAATTCGCAGTAGCCGCAATCCTTGTCGCGAAAATACCCATCTCCAAGCGGGGTGAAAGTATCGCGATCGACGGTCTTCATCGTCGTCCAGGCATGGTACACAAAGGTCTTGTCACGGGCGATGAAGTCAGAGCCTTCCAGGACTTCAAAGCTTTCAACGTCCGCTGTGCGGTTTACCCGCGTCTGATGCACAATCTTTCCGTCCTGGATTTCCCAGAATGACTTTTCCCTGTCGATGTGCATGGGTACGCGTTGTTCCGGCAGATCGGTCAGCTTGAGCCAGGTCATGTTAAGGCCTCCATCCAGTGGATATGCTCAATGGCCGACTTTCGAGGCTTGCCTGACAGGCTCTCATAGGTGTCGAGCAGCGCGTCGAGTTTCTTGCGATTACAGACCGGGCAGAAGGCCCGTTGTCTTGTACCGATCGGCTTAATGAGTCCCTGTGCGCCGCACTTGTCGCACGAATCCTCAGCATAATTGGCCAGGAGGTGTGGCACCGCTTTTTCGCAACCGTCCGGCAGATATCGTTCCAGTTCCGCATAGAACTCAAATGGGTGATGAAATGGGCTGATGTGGATATAGCGAAGCTTGCTGAAAGCCTGAAAGTCCGCCGCGTTGAACACTGTCTTCTTGCTGAAGAATTTCAGGTGTTCGAGCTTTGTCAGGGTGAACAGTGCAGCGGTGTCCGGCAGTACGCTGCCGCGTCCATGCAGGTCGCCTTCGATCGCGAACTCGCGGAGATTGGGCAGCGTGGCGAGGGCGCTGATATCATTCAACTTTAAGAGCTCTGACAGGAAGAGGCTCTCAAGCTGCGCCATGCCGCTCAGGAATGACAGGTCGGCCTGTTTCTTCACATCGTACAGGATGAGGTATTTCAACGCCGAAAGCGGTGCCAGCGACGGCCACGTCTCCTGGCTGTCATGGCTGATCTGCATCACCTCCAGCTCTGGCAGCCGGGACAGATAATCGAGCAGTTCGGCCGAAAACGTGTTCCTGCCCAGCCCCACATAACGGACCGATTTGAAGTCCGGCAAAAGATGTAAATTCTTCGTCTTCGCACCGAAACTGATCAGCTCCGCCTGCGGGTCCAGATCTGCGAAATCGCTGACTGAAACCTCACCCTCATAGACGCCGAGATAGGGCATTTCGTAGCCGCCATTTATAGTGGTGGTGAATGTCTTTTTCGTCATTGTGGTCTGTCCTCTAATGCTGTTCGTTCGAAACAGTCTTCACTCTTATTTCAGTCTTCGCATAAGAATGCGCCATCTATTTGGCGAGGTCCGGGAAGACCTTCGACGCGGTATCGTAGTCGACTCCATGCTACCCCGGCATGCCGCTAAAGGGTGAACGATGTCTGACCTTGCAGGTTGGTTTCCACTGTCCGGATCGCCTGGCATGACGCCAGTTACGGCCAACGTCTGCCGGTAGCGTGGACCCGCCGGACAGACCTTTGATGAAAAAGCGCGAACAGGACTTCCCGGTGAGGCTGGTGGTCTTTCTGAGTTTGAGAAACGCGCCCAGCAATTCGTCGTGGGAAAATGTCGGGAAATTGTTCGGCTGCAGATTGTGCTGTCGAAGCAGCTCGGCTTCATCCGGGCTCAGGCAATCGGTCTTGTAACCGATCTCACGAGAATATTTCTTGCTATAATCGGTATTGTCATTACTGTAGACAGTCTTGAGAAATTGGAGAATTTTCGAGAGATTCTTGTATGGCATACTCTGCTACTTAACGGGCAATGCCACAGTATTTCGACAAGTCCGGGTCGACAATTAAAAGGCCAAAGGTGAACGTACTATGACGACATTCCAGTTTCAGCCGAAATGGAAGGAAGAACTGGTTGTCACCGCATCGGCCGGCAGTTTCATTCTCGATCTCACTATGGGAGTTCTGCACGCTTACCTGCCGACCGAGGAGAACTGGCCGAAAATCGCTCCTCCGTGGGCGAAAGACCTCTATCCTGTCCTTAAGGAAGAGCTAGAAGCCTGGTGCAAGGCGAACAATGCGGGTTTCGTCATCGACGAAGCAGCTAGCGTCTATTGACGTATCGCACCGGCTTTCGCGCGGCCTGATCGAAGGCGTGTATGGCTTTTTTAAGGGGGGGATCATGGCACTTTCGGACAAGCATCTGAACACCGTCAGAAATGATTTCTCCGAGGAAGACACTCCCCGGGTCATCGCAGAACTGGGGCGGATCACCGTCGCGGAAACCATGGACTCAGACTACAACCTGCAGAACGCCATTGGGGCTATTCTGAGTTTGAGCAAGGGCGACTTCGAGGAACTGAGAAATCTCGTCACGGCCGCGAAGATTGATTTCCGGGATGTGATTTACTGGTGGTATCTGGAAAACAAGAAGGCCACACACCATGAATGAACAAGCTGGAAGAATGAGCCGCTCAAATGACGAAATCATCAAAACCGTCCATGAGGGCCGGGGCGGCTATGTCGAGTTAGAAGGCGTCCGCTACACAATCGATCACATTGCTGAAGGCTGTTTTTGCATCCACTTTCCAGCAGGCAAGGCACGTATGGAACGCAAACACCACTACGACGTCCTGACCGCTTTTGCAGAAAGCAAGGATCCGAAATGGTATGTAGGGTAGCGGATCAACCGCGCTGAGAAGGGCCTTTAGTCTTCGCCTTCTCGAAAAATGACGGAGCATTTGTAAAGCGCGAAACGCTCGCTCGTGTCCCAGATCATTTCAGTGGCATCGCGCCTTGCCAGGATCGCATCGGCTTCCCCAGCGCCGACTTGCTTTAGACGCAGTTCGGAGTTCAGCCAGCTTTGCGGACGAAACCGGGTATACCCCTTCGAGACGCCTTCGGCATGCACGCGGCCCCTTCTTGGTGGATCGCTCCGGGCCTGGGCTTCCATACCGGTGAGACCTTCAATGCCATCCGCTGAAACGATGAAACTGATCATCACATCCTTTGTATCGCAGCTCTTGAACCAGGTGCCGTGAATCCAGCCATGCTGTTCCATTACAGAGGGTTCCGGTCCACAGGAGACGAGAGCGGCCGCCGCAGCAATAGCAGCGATCGCATTCTTATGCCAGGCAGGTTTTGTCATGCGCCAGCGCCGGATACGGATTGATCTTGAACAGTCTGCGCCAATTCGAGTAAGCCTCTATTCAAACCACTGAATTTCAATGAGAATCGTATACATTCCGTACTGGTCAGAAGGTATTACAACGATATTTTCGGGCGAAATGAGTGCATAGTCTTGCCTCACTATCAGTGCCTCAAGGGTTGTGAGAAAACTCCCAGCTCGAATAAGTCGGGTTTTTTATGCGGTCACGGCTGGATCGTTCGGATCCGGACCGGTTCTGCATCTGCATAGATCTAGATAGCAACCCATGGATAGAATGGCCGCCATGAGAATCCATCGAATGCACGGCCTTCGTCGGGGCACCGAGGCTGGTATCTGCGATTGCATGAATCTGACCCAGGGCTTTCCAGAGAACAGGTCATTACTTAGAAGATCTGTATCCGGCGTAAAGAACCAGTAGAAATCCGGGGGAACGACTGGAAAGCGATTAGAACGAAAAACGAGCCGGCCTAACGTCCCGCAAACCAGATCTCGGTTATTTCAAGGGAATAGTCCAGAAATGAGTTCAGGGTCTTTTCATAGATCGCATTGCCCAGGGATTCGCCTTCCGGTCCCAGATTCTTTTCGGTTTCGTGAGACTCCATCAATCGAGGAGAAACAATACCGCGCTTATCCAGGAAGCTGATCATTTTGTTCGTCAGTGTCTGCAATTCGATGGCAGGCCTTCGCCCTCCTCTACCAGTCGAAACGCCAACCATTGCGAAGACTCGATCATGGAATACATCGCCCAGGTCTTTATTACCCAGTTGATGAATCGCATTGATCACTTCGCCGCTGGTGATCCAGTTGTATTCCGGAACTACCCATATCACAAGACGACTGCTCCGAATCGCGCTCACCAGATTTTCCTGGAAAGAAGTAAGCCTGTTGGCTTCCAGGGAACCCCTTCCCACCAGGGGAATATCGGCTTCATGGAAATCCACAGGACGGGAACAGTTATGTCCCTTTTCCGTGAGAGTCCGTTGAATAGCACGGGCTACGCGAAGAGAGTTACTGTCCTTTCGGGGGGAGCCGGAGATGACAGATATTTGCATTTCTGACGTTCTGTCGGTTTTGAGCACGGGGTCAAGTAGCTTTGAATCGGAATTGACAGCAAAAGGGGCTCTCTGATTCCTGCATCGTGGTTATTGTGCAGAGCATCATTAAAGTCTGGACCTATCTTCTGGACAAACTGGTACTATTCTCCCTCAAGCCCCCTATAAAAACACTGGGTACTCTGGGCATACTCTTCCTGGCAGCTGGTTCGGTCCTGCTGGTCCGGGAATGGAAACCTGTAGATCTCACCAATTTCTGGGCCCCGACCTCGGAGCATCAGAATACTCCGGATCCGCTGGTAGTGCAGTTCCTGGAAGGACTGCCCGACGGGGCCGTTGTGGAAGGAGACAAGATCCTTCACCGATGCGATAGACCTCTGAGCGCCGATTATCTTGCCCGGGAATACTACTCCTTCAGCGCCGTATTTAGCCGCAGTGATCTGGCGGATGCGCTCATCGACGAAAACCCGGATGCCTTCGGAAAGAAATACTGTAAAGAAGGCAGTACTGTGGCCATTCCCGAGCCACTTACTCGTCCCCTGGAAAATAGTCCGCTGGGCTGGGAAAAGGAAAGGCCGGTTCGCGCCATATACTTAAGAGGCGATAATACAGTTCCCGGTCGATTGATGCGGGAAGTGAAGTCCATGCAGGACTCCGGCGCCAACGCTATCGTATTCGATGTTAAGGATATACTGGGTGTAGTTAATTATTCGTCCAGGGTGCCGGAGGTTGAAGAATACAGACGGCATCGCCCGCCCATTCGCGACCTGTCCAAAGTGATCCGGTATCTGCACGACAATGGTATCTATGTAATCGCCCGCATGGCCCTGTTCCAGGATCAGAACCTCTCGGAAGTTAGACCGGACCTGGCCATCAAGGACCGAAATTCTCCGGACGGAATACTTAAGGTAAAAGGGCGCAACCTCTGGGTAGATCCCGGCAAAGACGAAGTGCAGGCATACAATCTAAAGATTGTGCACGAGCTACTTACCACTGGAGTGGATGAAATTCAATTCGATTACGTCCGTTATCCTGCCGAAGGAGATTTGTCCGGGGTCTATTTCCATGAGGTGAAGGACGTACATGACAAGACGGACAACCTGAAACGATTCCTTGCTACCGCCTTTACCATGAGCCGGGGCACTGGAGTTCACATTGCCATCGACGTGTTTGGCGTAGTTGCCTGGGGCGAGGAAGTGGATATTGGCACTACCGGCCAGCGCTTGAACGAACTTTCGCTTTTCGTCGACATAATGTCGCCCATGCTCTATCCTTCGCACTTCTCCCGGGGCTATGCCGGCTTTGACAATCCCGCCGACGAACCCTACCACTTCTATAAAGAGGGCGTGGAACGAGTACTGGCCCTGTCCCCTCCCGGCACTGTGGTACGACCCTGGCTACAAGCCTTCGCCTGGCGCGTAACCAATTACAACGAGGACTATATCATTCAACAAATCCGGGGGAATCATTCCGGCGGCGGCATCGGTTGGATGATGTGGAATGCCGGAAACACCTACGAAATGGTTTACAGAGCGATTCGTAACTCTCCGAATCTGGTGCATTCAGACAAGGTGGACGATGAGGTGGCCCCATCCCTCTAATGCTGGCACTACCCATTCGTCACCGAAGTATTCGATGGTCCTTATTGGGATGAATGCTTCAAGCATAAGCCCGGAGCCGACTCCGGGCTTTTTTGTTCGCTTTTCTGTCCAGGGTAGTTTGCCGGAGCCTCGCTGGCGGCCCGAAGGCCCGCTTTTGGGGCGTTAAATAGAATGCCAGTCGGACAACTTTAATTGACAGTAAGGCCGCCCATAGAAATCCATTTGTGTCCTCTTTTTTTAGCTTAAAAGGAAAAGAATCATGCAGAAACGCTATATCTCAGAAACCTCCGAATTTGCAAAATCCTTCCGGTGTGACCATCTAAACATACTGATTGTGTGCCGAGGTCCCATCCGAATGGAAGCCATGGAGGTTTTTGAGTCTCTGGGCGCCGGATACGGGATTCTTCTCTCCGAAAAGGACTCCGTTACCTATCCGCACACCCTGGCGCCGGAACTCAGGCATCTGACGGACCCGGATCGAGTGCATCGAATCCCGGATTACACAGGCGCGAACCGCGAAGAAAGACAGGAGCGGATTTCCGAAATCATAGATATCTGTAACACCTACAACTACAGCCACATTTTTGCCGGTTACGGCTTTATGGCCGAAGATGCCGATTTTGTGGATGCCATTGAGAGTGCCGGAATCGGCTTCATCGGTCCGCGAAGCAGTGTTCACCGGTTTGCCGGCGCCAAAGACCAGGCAAAGAAGAAATCCCGGCAGATCGGAGTCACCGTAACTCCCGGCCTGGACAACATCACTTCGGTAGCTCTTATCGAAAAGGTGGGCGGCCGATCCGGTCTGGAAAAACTCACCAAAGAGCATGGCTTCGAAGTGGATGGGTCGCTGGATGACGAAAACTATGCGGAGTCTATTCTATATCAGAGCTACAAGAAAGGCGTTTCCCTCATTTCGGTGGAGGATCTTCAAGCCGCCGCGAAGAAGGAAGTAACCTCTATTCTCAAAGACAACCCCGGTAAGCGAATCCGACTTAAGTACATCGGTGGCGGCGGGGGAAAAGGACAGCGAATCGTGTCCAATCCCGATCAGGTGCCGGATGCGGTGATGGAGGTGCTTTCCGAATCCAAAGCCCTGGGGCCCCTGGATAATAAGAACTTCCTCATTGAAATGAACATCGAAAGCACTCGTCACAACGAGATCCAGCTCCTGGGCAATGGTTCCTGGGCTATTGCGCTGGGCGGACGGGATTGCTCCCTGCAAATGCACGAACAAAAGCTCGTAGAGATCTCCATTACCGACGAGCTCTTCGCCGAAGAAATCGAAAAAGCGAAGAAGGAAGGCAAAGATAAGATCGCGGCAAGACTGGACAAAGACCGGGCAACTCTTAAAGAGATGGAAGACCAGGCCGAACGATTTGCCGAGGCAGTAGGCCTTAACTCTGCGTCCACGTTTGAATGTATCGTATCCGACGAGTCCCACTATTTCATGGAAATGAACACCAGGATTCAGGTAGAGCACCGGGTAACGGAGATGGCCTACAAGCTTCGCTTTCGCAACCCGGACAACAAGGACGATTTCTTCGACGTTGAGTCCCTGGTGGAAGGTATGGTGCTTTGCGCCGCCCATCCGGACAGGCTGCCTCGCCCGGAAAGAATCGTGCGCCACAACGCCGGCGGCGAAATTCGCCTGAACGCCATGAACGATGCGTTAGCACCTCATGCAGGAAGCCTCATCGAATCCTGGACGCCTCCCGTAGAACACGAAATTAGAGACGATCAGGGAATTGGCATCCGCAATCCCGATACAAACTCTTTCATTCATTACCACCTGGCCGGAGCCTATGATTCCAACATCGCTCTGGTTGTTACCTATGCCGAAAGTCGCAAAGCATTGCTGGCACGGCTGGCCGATATTCTGCGACAGATGGAGATTCGCGGAAACGAGCTTTCTACGAACAAGGAATTCCACTACGGAATCCTGAACTTCCTTCTGGGGATGCATCCCATGCTTAAGCCGGACACGCGCTTTGTTGTTCCCTACCTTTCCCTGGTGGGAACCCTGGCCGGCGAAATGGAAGGCGTAGACCTGGAATATGCCTTCAAGAAGCTGTCCGGAACATTAAATGGCGATGAAGCCACCGTTCTCGCCGAAAAGCATACCCTGATTCTGCGACCTCTAAAAATGCTTCTGGAGAATCCCCATGTGATGAACGGTTGGATCTTCAGAAATCGAGACGTGACTTTCCGCTTTGAAGGCGATAAGATTGCCTGGCTGCAGAATCCCATCTATGTTCTTTCTGATCTCTACAACTACGTTCGTCTGGAAGGGCGCGATGCTCCACCGTCGCAAAAGATCTGGGATCATGACGAAACCCTTCTGGATACAGCCCTGGAGTTCTACGAAGACCTGGCGAAGTACACCGGCAAAGAACCCCGGTCTGACTTCGCCGAACTGGATAAGCTAATCCGAAATGGCTCGGGAATTTCAGGCATGGATGCCGAGCTTTTTGAGCAGTGCAAGTCGGCGCACATTGCCTGGCAGGCCGGTATGAGCTTGCTGGGAATTCCTTTCTCTCTCGGAAAGAAAGTTGGCTGCCTGGACTTCCATCACGACGACGATCTGAAAGTAGTATTCCCGGAAAAGTTCAACGACCCGGATTATCAGAAGACCTCTATTCGACACCTTGCGCCTCCTCCAGTAGCCAGCGCGGATTTGATTGTTGCTGCCAGCGGCGGAATGTTCTACAGCCGGGAAACCCCGACCAGCGATCCTTACGTTATGCCTGGCGACCATTTCAACGCGGGCGAGCCCCTGTACATCATCGAAGTTATGAAGATGTTCAACAAGGTAATGGCGGAGTTCTCGGGAACCATCGAAGAAAGACTGGTTCCGGATGATGGTGTAGTGGTTAAGAAAGGACAGCCGTTGTTTCGCGTAAAACCCGACGAAGAGCGCAAGATCGAGACCCCGGAAGAAGCGGAAAAAAGACGGAAGTCCTACACCGATTCCTTGCTTTCGGAACTGTAGAGCTGTAATCTGGGTACATGGCGGATCGTCGCCCGCGACCTGTATGTAGCTGCTACCGCATCACCGTGGAGCGAATAGCCGAGGAAGTCGAACGTCCGTCGCGCATCCCCTCTTTTGAAACGCTTCTGAAACGAACCGGAGCAGGAAGCCAGTGCGGCTCCTGCATCGGGGACGTTTACTCCATTTATCTTTCCAGGCGAACACTGAGAAAGATCAAGCAGGAAAACCAGATACCGCTCCCTTTTCCCGACCTTCCGCTACCTGAGCCGTCGCCCTCGGGCGCATCCTGATGGGCATCTTTGGCGGCCCCTACTAGATTTGTTTTTTAATTGTTTCCTGATTGTTTCGCGAATCCCGTATCGCGATTTGCCGGGAGGTGTCTTTTCATCCCTGGACAAAAGTTCCCATTTTCTGACAGACAGTCTGGTTGCCATGTACTACTGTAGTAAGATGGCCCTGTGCACTTGGCAGGACCAGGGAAGAAATATGACAGAATCACTACTAGACTATGATATCTGGGCACATGACCAGGTAAAGAATCGAGCCACCCAACTGAACGACGAAGAGTTCAATCGGGAATTGGCCGATGGAACTGGCTCCGTAAGGGGCAAGTTACAGCATCTGCTCTGGGCAGAAGAAATGTGGGTTCGCCGAATCCAGGGTGAGAATCCGGGGCCTGAACTGCCGATTCCGGACATCCATTCCGCGATACCTTTCTATGAAAACTGGGATACCACCAGAAACGGTCACCTCACCCGGATCCGATCCGAGCTTCTGGGTAACCCGGGCAAAACCGTATCCTACGAAAACACAAAGGGAGAGCAGTACAGTCAGCCCCTGTGGCAGATCGCTCTACATGTGGTTAATCATGGAACCTTTCACCGGGGCCAGATTTCAAGCATGGTTCGCAGGATTACCGGACAACCCATTCCGCTGGACCTGGTCCTGTTTCACAGAAACTAATCTCGCTCATAGCCCGGATGAAAACTCCGGGCCGGTTTGTCCGACCGGGTCCAGGCAGACCCGAGCCCTGGATTGGTGTTATAGGGCCCTTCCTATAGATAGCATCTTCGTGGAAATTTTGAACACTATCCGACGCCAGACCTTCCAATAACTATGCCTCCGAAATCAAGTAGCAGAGCTGAGATCTGGCGGAAAGGAAAAGCGCCAATCAGTAGAAGACCATTCGGCCATCCTGCGCGTTACGCCTCTATCTCGATTCTGCTGATTGCGACCGCTGGCTGTTCTCATCTGGACTCCTTAACCCGAAGCCTCGGTTTCGAAAACACAGACAGCCAGGCCCCGGAAGCGTTGCGAAGGTTTGCGCCGGAACCACGCGAATTCAGCTTTGATCCGGCCAAGCCTTTTGTTGTGGAGGGAAGAAACGGCCTGGCCATTCGCATAAGACCTGGTGATCTGGATCTTCCAGAGGCTTGCCAGCAACCTGGCAGCAAAGTGGATGGCCGACTTACCGACTATATCAGCCCGCTGGAAGTAGTGGCCGCCAACGTGGACTTTCTCACAGTTTCCGGGGTAAGGAATGCGCAAACAGCAATGGACGATTCGGGGCAAGGAAGCTCCGATGTTGGCTTCGAATCCCGAGATCGTCCGGTATTGCTGGAATCCGCCGGTATGTTTGATCTAAAATTATACTGTAACGGAAGCCCGGTGAGTGTTGCGGAAGGCAAACGCATCGCAGTCAAAAAGCCGGATACCATTCAAGGAAGCGAATTCGGGATGTACAAAAGGACTTCGAATGGCTGGCAGGAAAGCCCCCTTCGCCGACCATCGGCTCAGTCCGTCATTTTTCGCGGACGAGTTGAATTGGTGCCGGCGGGCCCGGGAAACTCTTCGCCCGGAGAGTCTCCGAACAAAGATCCTGATGGCGTTGCTAATGACGATACCAATGATTCCGAAAGCGAAAGCGCAGATAAG
The DNA here is from genome assembly GCA_002730875.1 of Spirochaetaceae bacterium. Taxonomy (GTDB): domain Bacteria; phylum Spirochaetota; class Leptospiria; order Leptospirales; family Leptonemataceae; genus UBA3465. The sequence continues at coordinate 309,624 of PCBI01000005.1, forward strand.
TCGCCCCGGATCACCATTCTGGATGCCCAACAGCATTACGAACTGGAAAGCTACCCTCCGGGAGAATTCAGCATTCGCGCAACACCCGGCGAACGGAAGAATGCATGGTTTGTTAGTCCCCGCCACAGACCATGGTATTTTTCCTATGGCGCTCCCGAAAATCCAGGAGTAAACAGGGTGCCCCCTGTGTGGCTCAAGGCCTTCCCTGAACCTGTGGACGCGGATACTATCGTGGAGGTGCAGAGGTCGGATCTGATAGAGGAAATGAAATCTGAAAAATGCTCCGCCCACCTTACTCTATTTCACTACGATACCGGCTGGCCTTCCTTCGGACTGCGGGTGAAAATCAATGGAAAAGCCCGGGATACAGACAGGGCGGCAGGCTTTTGTATCTCGGAAAGCGAACTGACAAAGGAAGGGGGAGTCACAGTTGAGTTCGACTTCGGCGCCGGTTACGAAGAACAGAAGACGCTATTCTACACACTCGACAAGTCGGACAAACACAAGGCAATTGACCTGGTAACCAATCGCGCAGTTAATAATAACTACGGCGAGTCACCGGAGCAGGAGATCGTGATTACTTCTGACAACTACGATCCAGGCTTTCGATCGTATGTGTTGCTGGATTCCGTCGGCTTCTGGAATTTTGACTTTCCGCGAACCGACCTGGCCTGTCTGAATGTCGACGTTCAAGGAATGGATGCCGCTTTTTCCGGCCACGTTTTGTCGTTGGATCGCATCTCCGCCTACAGACTCTTAGGCGAAAACGGAAAGCTGAAAACAGCCTTTCTACAAGGCGAAAGAAGCAAGATACTGGTTTTCAGTCTGGATAGCAAGCTCTACGGCATTTCCGATGAATTCCGTGTATGGAATAAATACGGCCATTTCAAGCTTCCGGGTTCGCCCTGCCAGGAAATCGGCCCTATAGTGATGAAGCCGGTGCCCGATTATGCGAAGGATAACCCGGAGCGGTTCAAGAAAGAACTGGGCCTGCGCTAGCCCGACGCGTGGCGGTCCACGGCGGTCCCCGACGGTCCACCACCCCCTGGGCAGTCGCAGCAGTCTGAAAAAACCAATCACTGAATCGTGCAGCGACTAAACGGCATGGTAGCCTCATTCAAGTAATCTTCACAACTTCTTGCTGCAATACTGTTCTAATCCAGCCGGGCTTTTCCAGCCCGGTAATTCAGGATCGCACCTTGCATGTAACCGCAAAGACCTGTGGTCGAATCCTGTCTCAGACGGCTGGACCGTTTGGAGGCAGGCAATGGCAGAGCATTACGCAGAAATTCAAAAAGTAGAGGGTCCTTTTCGGGTAGAATACAACGGAAACGTTCTGGCCGAATCAGATTACGCCATGGAGTTGCAGGAGTATCATCCTTCCTATGAATTTCAGCCCGTATACTATCTGCCGGACTCGGCGTTGCATAAGGACGAATTCCAGTCCAACGATCATCAGACCAGTTGCCCCATCAAGGGCAAGGCGGCCTATCTGGACTTGAAACTGGATGGAGAAACCGTAGAAAACATTGCCTGGACCTACCCCAATCCGCTGGAAAGCGCCCGGGAACTGGAAAACACCTACGCATTTGATCCGGCCAAGAAAGTGAAGATTTTCCGTAACGGAGAACAGATTACTCGCTGGGGCATTCGCAAGAAGTCGTAGCCAGATAGAATCGCCATTATTGGTAGTCATCCGGCGACATTGATTAGAATGGCGATATGGAACCGCAGGAAAACCGAAATCGGCCGCGATGGCCGTTCATACTGATTGTAATTCCGCCATTGCTTTTCGCATTGGGAGTGTTCCTGGATCACCGGGAAGAAGCGATTCTGCAGCGGATGCAAAGCGCTTCCGGCCAGATTCAGAAGGCTGAAGTTTACTCCAAAGGCCAGGGCGAATCCACCACCTATCACCTGGATTTAAGGTACGAATACACGATCGCGGAGCGAGATTATTCAGGGTACAAAATCGGTCTGGCCAACATCATGTATAACGAGAAAGCAGAGGCTCTGGAAGTCTTAAAGAAATACCCGAAGGGTTCGCAGGTTACGGTGTACTACGATCCGCAAGATCCGGAACTGGCTGTACTCGAAAAAAGCGAACCCGGCAACGGCGCCATGACCATGGCACTTTCGGTAATCCTGCTTCTGATCCTATGGCCCGTGGCATTCCTGGTCTTATGGCAGGCGCGAAAGAACCAGACCAGCGCAAAGCTTTGAATTCGCGGCGCCGAATGATTGCGCAGGGGACGACGTAGGGCGATTGCACAGGGGACGACGTAGGGCGATTGCGCAAGGGACGACGTAGGGAGACTTCGCGGAGGACGACGTAGGGCGACTGCGCAGGGGACGCGTGCAATGAGCTCGCGTTCTAGCGAACCGCCATTCTCCAGCGCTCCTTTCCAATTAATGATGTCGCCAGGACTCGGCGCGCAGTCAGGTTTTATCCCGGGACGCGACTATAACCTGTTATCGATGAGATCCCGTCAGTCTCCAACAGCTCAAACCACGCGGTCCGTTTTGAGTTGTTCCTGTAGCTTGAGCGCTTTTTCGTTGTCTGGTTCCGCTTCCAGTACCTGCTCCAGGAAATTGCTGGCCCGGCCCTGATTGCCCAGTGCGGCATAGATTCGGGCCAGGTTGAGCAGATACCGTGTATTGTGCGGTTCACGAAGCCGAATTCTTTCGCCGTAATCCGCGGCCTTCTTCAACTGTCCGCTTCGTGCCGCCGAGTAGCTCACCGCATATAGCATCTCGGTATCGGCGGGCTTGAGAAAGGCATAGTCTTCAGCTACGGACAGTGCCCTTTTGAAGTCTTTCTGCCTTAGATATGACTGGGCCAATAGACGAATCAACAGCGTTTCCCGGGTTTCTTCAATCCCGGCATCTTCCAGAAGGTTGGCCACACGAGCGAAATCTCCGGCCTTATAGGCTTCCAGAGCTTTGTCATGGAGCGTGCGATACTCGGACGAAACGTCCGGAAGCGGCTTGATCAGATCCTCGCGATACCCGATGCGAAGCAAAGACAGGTCGTCGGTGAGTTCGCCTTCCGAAAGAAGCGAGTCCACTATCTTTTCCAGATCTCCGCCATTGCTTTCCACATGTCGCAGAAACACGTTCTCGTCATGCTGCAAGGATTCGCTCCCGTCCGAATTATGCAGCAGTAAGTCGTCCCGGCCATCCGATCCCGCAATCAGTACATCTCCGGGCTCCAACTGGATCGTCTTAACGAAAATCGTAGAGTCCACTCCCTGCGTGCCCAGTTTTCGGAAATCCAGATCCGCTTCGATGAAGTCTGCCTTGCCCTGCCGGTACAGCACGGACCACGGGTGCTCCGCATTGATTAGATACACCAGACCGCTGTCATCGTCTACCAGGCCAAAAACCAGGGAAATCAGCATGCTACCATCGAAGGTCTCAAATACCTTGTGCAATTCAATGAAGGCATTCTTCAGCCATCGCTCGGGATGATGTTTGGAGGCTTCCCCCGAAAGCATGGTTCGATCCACAATAGCCTCCAGAACGGCGCCCAGAACCAACGCGCCCCCGGCTCCCTGCATGGATTTTCCCATGGCATCGGCATTCATAAAAAGAGTATAGGGTCGGCCCAGAAGCTTGATGGATTCGGCCATACACAGGTCGCCGCCGATTTCATCGCTCCACTTTCTAAACTGGAAGCTCTTTTTCTGACGGACAACAAAGTCCACGTTTACCGTTTCGCTTCGTGCACGGTTGGACTGTAGCGGTCGTAAAAGCAAAGACGTAAGAAAATAGTCCCCATCCTGCTGATCCTTCAACTCCTGCACGCGATTCAGTGTCTTCTGAAGCTCGGCTGTCCGTTCCTGCACTTTCTCTTCCAGACGATCCGCATAATCCTTTAACTTGGCCTGCGCATCGCGAATAGAAACTACCATTCCGTTGAAATAATGGCCCAGCTCTCCGATCTCGTCTTCTACGCGAACCTTCACATTGGCGCTCAGATCCCCTTCATCTACCTTTTTCACCGCACCCAGAAGCTCCATCAAGGGCTTGATCAATGCGCCGCTAAAGAAGAGAGGAAAGCCCGCCACCAGAACCAGAACTACGATCAAGAGCAGGATGGTTAGTGTCGAGGCTCCCTGATGCACATACTGGCGATAGGATAGATACGGAAAACCTACTTCGTACGATTTGGCCACCTGACCCGGATCGCTGGTATCCTGCAGCACGTAGCTAACGTAACGGATTCGCTCATCGCCCTGCCGGGCCATCTGAAACTTGCCGGTCTGAAGATCTGATTTGCTCTGTCGCGGTGTCGACTGCCCATCCTCGGAAGCTTCATAGGAGTTCAGAAATTCCAGTTCGGGCAGTACCGCCTCGCGCAGGCCATCCCCGGCGCTGTAGTACTGTACGGATCCGTCCGCCTTTCGCAGAAAGAGCGGGGATACCAGCGGATCGGTGAGCCTTTGTTCGTAGGCGGCCCGGGCCTCCTTCGACCTTAGCTGATCGTATGCGCGGGTCCTTTCGCTCAGAACCGAAAAGCTTAAAGCTTGCATTACCAGCAGAAGCGTTACCATGCTAATTCCAATGATTTTGGCCAGGAAGCTGGTACGATCCCTGGTATTGTTCATGTAGATGACGGTGATGGCGAAGAGACCCAGAACCACGGTAAGCGAAAATGTAGTCTGGAACACATCTCTCCCGATCACACCGTCGCGACTGAGCGAATTGGTAAGGCCCTGGGCGAAACCGCAGGCGAAGAGAAAGACAACGATTCCAATGACGGGCCACCGTTCCCTTCCTTTGGTAACGATTATCTTCGCCACCCCCGCGCTTAATTGGGCCACAGTGTTCAGAAGGATTACGAGGGCCACAACCTTTGTGCCCTTCTCGGCGACGAAGTCCCAATAGTGTCCGTCGAAATGATATACAACCGAGGCATTAAGCGAATCGACAAAGAAGAAGGCCGCCGCCACCGTGATAATGACCAGTTGAACCATCAATAACCACCGCGAAAACCGGGGCCAGCGGTTCGTAGGATACCGCAAATAGAGATGCGTGGGCATGACTGACATCGCCAGACCGAAAGGTACGGTAATCCATCGATGATAGGCGGCCGCCGAATCCAGGAATGTAGAGGAAATGAAGTAAGCGACATTCATCATCCCCGCACAAATGAGTAGAACTGCCAGGAACCGCATGGCAGTAGAACCGCCCTTTACCGACAGAAAGTAGATTCCCATGGTGAGGCCCATGGTGAGACCTATGAGCGAGCTAACGGAATAATAGGTTAAGAAGAAAGAATCCATACCAGGTAAGAAACGTAGATCATGCCTAGATCAGGTCAAGCTTGCTTTGAGTTTTTTGAACCGACTTTGTTGCAGCTCATTTTGCGATGCAACAAATCCCCCGGGAGGGCGGGATGCCCGGCCCGTTAAGAAAATTCTCCGAAACCTTACGGGAAAGACAACGGCGGAGCAGGTGTCCTGCGTACCGAACAAGGGCGACGGCTATGGGCCCATTGAACAGGGTCATGCCTGCGACGTTCGTATCCGGGGCCCCTACCATGATGGCGGCGCGCCCGGCAAACACTGTAACTACTGTTCCAACGGTGTCTGTCCCGGCCGCTTCACGACCAGGACAGATCCTTTACTCAGGGAACTACGGGGATGCTGAGCTCCGATTGCACCGAAGAAGGCAACTCCAAACTAACTTTGAAGGAACTCTGATCCGGCGAAGCATACTGCGCGTCGAAGGTATCCACAACCAGAGCCAGTCGCGATCCGCCGGAAAGATTGTAAGACACTGCGTTTAGATCCACAGAAATATTCTGTGCTACGCCGGGAGTAAGCCCGTGAACGGTTACCACTCCATGAGTGATCAAGGTACCCCAGTCCAGAAGGTTCCTCTCATAGAGGTATACTACGAACTGCGCCGAAGGCTTATCGCTTTTTACTCTAAGCTTCAGCTCTGGCGTTCCGCGTATCTTCATTCCGCCCCAGTAGATTCCGCTTCTAAATACTTCGCCATGCCAATCGGAAACGGAAGGCAAATACAAGGTTACCGGAGCTGAAAGGTGAGATTCCAGTATGGGCGACAGGATGGGAATTCCAGTCGAGGCAAAGGTATCTTTTCCATTGTAGAATCGTTCGCTGCCCCCTGAAGAGTTTGGATCATCATCCAGAGAAGGGGCGCGAAACCAACCGGAAGGTCGCAGGTAGAGAACCTCGGCCGTCTGATTCACTGGCGGCCAGGAAGTGAATTCGTCCCTATCTCCGGAGAGCTTCCTTTGTATAGTTACGGGATTCTTGTCCATGATCCCGGTGCTTTCGCCCTTTAGCCAGTAATCGAACCAGTCATAGGCATTGTCCCATACATAGTTGGAGATTCCGATCAGGCCAGTGATTTCTGCGGTAGCATGGATGCCCTGGTTTAGATCCAATCGTTTTGGCCCCTGGAGTTCAGTATAGAACTCTACGATACCGTTCGGCGCGAAGAGGTTATCCTGAAGATTGTTACTGATATAGAGCGGCTTATTTGCTGAATTGATTCCGTCGATGTAGGTCTTCACCGAACGCTCCGACGCCCATTGCTGAACAAACTCAATTTCTCGATTGTCCAGAAGTCGATTGAAGTTCTCTCGGATGATAGGGTCCATCCGGCCGGTTAGCGCTCCGGAAAGTAACAATAGTTGTCCCCATACCATCCGGGGAGTGCGGTTTCCGTACAGCGATCGCTCCAGGTCCGTCCAGCCGCTCATAGCGACGGCAGTCTTGATTCGATCTTCTTTCGCGAGGCCAAGCATACTGATTCCGGCTCCGTAGGAGATACCGGCCATACCGATGTTTTGCGAATCCACCGGAGTGTTCGCCTCCATCCAATCCAGTACAGCGCTTAAATCCTGCATGTCCGATGGTCCGGCCACATTGATCAGGCCTTCCGACTTTCCAAATCCACGGGTGCTGTAGCTAAGAACTATGTAGCCCTTCTTTGCCATTTTGGCGGCCGGAACTTTGTATTCGAACTCGTCCATGGCCCAGCTGTTTACAAACACAATGGCCGGGTATCTTGAGTCGGCGCTCATTCCGGCCGGTATGTAGATGTTGGCGGATAGCTTTGTGCCATCGGCGCTTTCAATCCATAGATCTTCCTGATAATCGAAGCTTCCATCATCCAGGGCATCAAAGGCGGCCTGAATGGATTCCCGGTTCACTACCGGGTCTTGCCCGGGGCTCGTAAGCAGTATTGCCGCGGACAGATCTTCCTGGTTGTTTTCTGGCGCACATCCGATGGACAGAGACACAACTCCCGCCCACAGGACTGCTGCCCTGATCAATGGTTTCATAAACACTCTCCTGTTATCCGGCCCCGGATTTCGGGTAACCGGTTCTATTTTTGTTTTTCAGGAGCCACCGCCGAATCCGGCCGGAAGCCCTGATGCCAGAAGAGTAGTCCACGAGCACTAAGAAATCGACCGGGATTATAATCCCAAAGTCTTATATCACGATCCTGGACGTTTTTTTGGAAACCGGGCTGCAAAACTCACCACCCCGGTGGCCAAAAGCGGCTATGGGGATGGCAAAGGGCCGGCCCTTTGGATTCAGGAATCAGGGGTAGGAAGAGCGTTGCCCTGCTCTCTCAGGTATTCCCTGGGAGACATACCCATCTCGGCTTTGAAGGCCAGATTGAAGTTGGCCTTACTGTTGAATCCGCAGCGATAAGCAATGGACAGAACGCTGGCATCCTGCTCCTGGCGCAGTTGTCGGGCAGCCTCCCGCACCCGATATCCGTTGATGAAACGCGCAAAGTTTGTGCCCTGAATCCGGTTTAGATATTCGGAGAGCTGATAGCTTTTAACACCTGCACGGTCGGCCAACTCGCCCACGGAAAGGTTCTCTTCCAGATACACCTTTTCCTTTAGCAGGGTATCCAATCGTTTTGCCAGCGCCTGTAGATCCACGCCTTCGAGCCTGGAGCTACGCGCCTGCTGAATGGCCTTTTCGTATTTCTCTCCCAGATGTGGATGTCGGGCCGAGCTTACCCAGATTAGCATGGTATAGACAGCCAGGATGCTGGCGGCGCCGTAGATCCAGTCGAGATATCGAAATAGATAGGCTACAAGAAAGAACACTGTTCCCAGAAATCCGCCCGCAACAATGCCAATGAGAATTCGCAAAGCTCCCTGTTCCTTTAATTTCTGAAAATCCAGGTTATGACCGATGAAATGCCAGATCATGCCATACATTACCAGCCCGTACATGAGCCCGGCAATCATAGTAGAATCCAGCCAGTGGAGACCGCCGTTGTTGAAGTATTGCACTGGCAGGTGGCTGAATTCGGCAGGTCTGAGTACGGCGAGCAAGAGGTACACGGCCATAATCACAATACCTGGCGCATAGGGAACGAGTTGACGGTAGCTAAACTCCCTCTCCGGCTCAATGTAGCAGACGGCCAGCCAGTACATGCTGGGAGCCAGAAACCAGCTTACGGGAACATAGATATGGTTCAGCCATGAAGCGGAAGCGTACAGGGCTTCATGGTTCAGATACACATAGAGGTAAATGGTAGCCCCGGCGAAGCGAAGAACAGCCATCCATAGAGACACAGGCGACAACCTGCGCTCCAGTAATCCCCGAAAGGCCGAAAGGATCGTAAAGACGGCCATGAAGGAAATACTCCATCCTACAAGAAATGTAAGCATCAGATTTGACCTGTTTGGTTCCCCACTCGCATTCAACGGAACTCGGCCAACGATCCCGCCGGCAATCCGCATTCAAAGCATTAATTCGGACGACTTCCGCTCGGCGCTACTCCTCCCAGGCTTGAGTCCAACGACTCTCGGCCGCCGTTACCCTTGATCGACTTAAGCCCAACCACTCCCCGCCAGGCTCCACCGTACAGAGAGTTTAATCCAGAGTTTTCACTACCCCGGCCCTTCGCATTCTTTCCAGATAAAAATGCGCGGCTGTATCCATGGGATTGATCGCGAGAACTTCTTCGAAAGCGTCCGCCGCCGGCTCGTATTTTCCTGCCAGGGCCAGCTCCACGGCATCCTGAAAAATGTCAGAAGTAGAAAGATACAGGGATCTGATATCCTCGGAGTAGCCATCCAGAAGATGATAGATTCTAAAAGGATTGGTCCGGCCCTTTACCTTTACTCGGCCCAGAAGCCTTACTGTGAAGTCCTCCGGATGCTCCAGAGAATTCAAGGTCTGTTCGCTGATTAGAATCATCACTCCGTACTTACGCGTTAAACGTTCGATTCTGGATGCGGTATTCACAGTGTCCGAAATCACTGTGCCTTCCATTCTATTCTCGTGTCCAATCACGCCCAGCATTGTATCTCCGGTATGGATTCCCACGCCAATGGAGATGGGTTGATATCCCTTGAGCGCACGGTGGCGATTGTAAACACGAATCTCTCTCTGCATTTCGATGGCGGCGCGTAGACTGTCATCCGATTTGCCCGGGAACAGAGCCATAACAGCATCGCCAATGTACTTATCTACAAAGCCTTCCTGGTTGTTAACGATGGGAGTCATCCGTCGCAGATAGGAGTTCAGAAAATTGAAGTTTTCTTCCGGGCTCATCTTTTCCGACAATTCGGTAAAAGAACGAATGTCGGTGAACATAACGGTCATAGAATCGTGCACTTGATCGCCCAGCTGAACCTGAGTAATATCTTCCCGATTCAAAAACCGCAGAAATTCGGTGGGAACAAAGCGTGCCAGAGAAGCATTTGTGTTCTTCAGGTTCTCAGAAAGGGTTTTGATACCTTCGTAGGTTCGGGCAAACAAACGCGCCAGTAGATAGGACTGGGCAAGAATGAATACAAGCAAGCCGTAGTGAAAGATGGGACCAACAGGGCTTTCCCGGCGATAATACAGTACATCATTTACGGCCGCCAGACATGCCAGAACGCCGCCCAGCAGAGAAGTCAAAGAACCGGGCGCTCGCATTGTCACGGCAACTATCCAGACCAACAGACTGCTTATCACAGATATAAGGGTAATTCCCTGAAAGAATGGCAAATAGTCTGCATAAAGGATTGCGGGAGCAAAGGCCACAAAGGCAGAAGCCAGGATGCCGAAAGTGACGTTTGTCCACGCCAGCCAGTTGGCGCCCCTAAACGGAAAAGTGGCCGCAAGGAAGGATACAAACAATGGACCGGCCATGATGAAGGAAATGTATTCGATTGCAGTCTGCAGTTCGTAACCAAGATCTAAGAAACTGCGAATCATCACCTCGTCGGTAAAGAGCATTCGCACAGACCAGAAAAAGCATACCAGACCAAACAACAAAGAAGCCCGGTCTTCCTTTCGGTTGAGGAACAGACCAAAATGATAGAAAGCCATGCCCAGTATCACGCCCAGGGCCAGAACATTCCTCAGGATTGACTGTTCACGATTCTTTAGAGCAAGCTGATCCGGTCCCAGAATCGGCGCCTGTCGGAGTCCGCCCCTGGGGTGAGCAAAGTTAGAAAATTGCACTGCAATTGTGAGGTTCTGGTCCGCTCGAAACTGAAACAGCGCAGGCAAAGAGTCCGGAACGCTCTGGTCTGCACTGGTTGACGGTTTTCCGCGCCCGCCTTTATCTACACCATCGATAAAGAGTCGATAGGCGGAACCAACGTCGAATAGCTGAATACCGAGGGAGGTATTCTTCCAGGCATCGGGCAACACCAGAGTCATTACGTAGGTGCCGGAGCGGGGAGGGTTGTCCATTTCAAGGAGCAACGGAGCATCTTCCAGAGGCTGACCTTCACAGTCCGCGCCGGTGCAAAGTTCGCCCGGATAAAGTTTCCAGGGTCCTGTAAGTGAATAAAGCCTTGAATCTGTAGTTATTCCCTTTTCTTCTTTTAGATCCAGGGGTAGTCGGCAGGAAGCCAGCAGAATCAGCATAAATACCGACAGGTAAACAGAAATCTGGGAAAAAGCCGGCCGAGTAAACATGGAACTCGTAATGGACGGTATCCGTGAAAATTCGCAACCAGAAAACGAAAGGGGCTTGATTTGAATTGCTCCCAATTCTTAGTCCAGGCTGAAAATGGTTAGTTTAGAGAGCCCAGGAATCGTGCCAGACTCGCATCACATCCTGGATGCCTCTCTTCACCATGTCCTCGTCAAACTCGGTTCTCTTCCGGAGTAGTTGCTCTACCTTGCTTACCACTCCTCGTAAGAAAACGGTTTGTTCGGCCTTGCTGGAACGGAGCACGGAATCAAGCCGGGTATTCCTTTCCTCGAGCTCAGAGGCCAGCGCTTTTGTGATCACTTCCAGGGCGTCGTCCCGCTGCATGAAAAGCTTATCCTGCATAGACCTGGCGCCCATATCTATCATCTTGATTTGTCTATCCATACTCACCTTACTAACAGTTCCACATCGGCCCTTCCAGGTCAGCAAAAAATAGTTTCTAGATACCGGGAGCGCAAATACGAATACTCTGCGAAATCCCGGATTATGCAAGCCCTGGATGGGGCACAATCGACCCGGAGGCACCATGAGCCAGATGAGAAATGATGTAATTGCCATTGTGAACTCCATCCCGGAGGGGCGTGTTTCTACCTATGGGGCTATTGCCCGATTCCTGACTATTTCGCCGCGTAATGTAGCCTTCGTTCTTGCCGGCTTGAGCAAGGAAGAAGCCAAATACGTTCCCTGGCATCGTGTGGTTTCTGCCGGAGGATGGTTGAACCGGGACCGGAAAGCCGGAGATAACAAACAGGAAAGGCGACTACGCAAAGAAGGAGTGAAAGTAACTGGCCAGAGAATCGATCTGCAGACATATCAGCTGGCGGTGGATTCCCTGGATTCCGGCATAACCGGAGGAAAGATCTACAAGCCCGGATAGGCAGGAAATGTCCCTGATCCAGAAGACAATTTTTCTTGCCATACCTGGAGAATACAGCGTCTAAGATCGCAGGGTATGTCCATGGAGATTATATATCTTGTCTTTCTAGTTTTTTCCGGCGGAAGTCTGGATGCCATTCATATGGAATCGTGGCACAATTACGCAAATGGGCCAAAGTATCTGTTGAATCGTCCTTGCGAGGAGGCCATCGAAGATCCTTCATTCCAGAAACATCTTCGTCAGCGTTTGTCTACAGGTCAGAAGGGAAGATTGGTCTGCAAGACTATGTCGGAGATGCAGACTATGAAGCAACTTGTCGGCTATTCCGGTGTAGAAATCCTTCCTGCGAAAGCGGATAGCAAAAAAAACGCAGCGCTGGTTCTGGAAGGATCGTTAATCCACAAACCTTACGAAAAGGGACGAAGAAGCGTGGAATCCTATTTGGGGCAGGAGTTCTTCCTGAAAAAACCGGACGGTACAACCGTAGCCCTCTATCCCGGAGAATCGGTAAGCAGAGAACAGCTTCTAAGCAAAAAAGGACAGAAGCTCAGGCTCAAGGCGAAGTTCGTGGATCGGACCCCAAAACCCGAGCCGGGTGTTCCCATGTCCTATCCCATGGGACCGGACGGAGGTCCCCTGCCGCGAGTCGGCTATGAAGTCCTGGAATTCCTGACGAACTAACACACTGTGATCTACCGATCTGATTCGAAGTAAAGCGGGCCGCGTTGCGGATTTGCGGGAACTCGCAAGTAGCCGATCCGGAAACCCGAAAAGTCGACGCATCAAGAAATAGCCGGGGCAGCGACGTCCCGTAACGCAGCAGATCAGCACTCCCATCCAGAACGAGTCCGGAGAGCGAGCGCCGCATAACGCAGACCGGTCAGCCATTATTACAGAACCCGCTGGAAAAACAACGGCTGTCCCGGGCGCGCTGACCAGGTAACCGCTGTTTTCTCTTTCGGGTCGCTATCCCGGGATGTCCTGTTGCTCTCTGTAGTAGTTGATGGCCCCGCCGTGGGAAATGATTTTTCTTTCACGAGCGCTTAAATCGTGATGTACTGAAATGCGATGACCGTCCCTCCTTCGAACAACTTCCATGGTGCCCTCTTCCACTCCCTTCTGCAGGCCGGTCCACTCCAGCACGTCGTCTTTTTGCAGGGACTCGTAGTCTTCCCTGAAGTCAAAGATTAGGGGAAGAATCCCAAAGTTGATCATGTTGCGTCTTCCAATGCGGGCATAGGACAGAGCCAGCGTGATGCGCTGTCCCAGATACCTGGGTGCTATTGAAGCGTGCTCTCGGCTGGAGCCCTGGGCATAGTTTTCGCCAGCCACAACGGCAAAGCCGGAACCCTGCAGCTTTCGCGCATTGGCCGGTAAGTCCGGATCTAACTGGTAGAAAGCCCATTCGCTAATTGCCGCGATGTTGCTGCGAAGAGGGAGCACATCGGTGCCGCCGCGGAGGATTTCGTCAGTACTGATATTGTGATCTGCCTTGATGAGTACGGTTACCGTTCCTTTGTCCGGCAACGCTTCAAAACTCGGCAGAGGTTTAATGTTTGGGCCTCTCTGTAGGGTCACACTGGAGTCCGCCATTGGTTCCTGTAGAAGGGAGGTGTTTATTTGCTGCGGTTTCTGTTCCTTGAATCGAGGAAATCGAATGTTCTTCAATGATTCCAAATCTCTGGGATCGGTAATCTCCCCTGTAAGCGCCGCGGCCGCCGCCGTTTCCGGACTGCAAAGGTACACCGAGTCGTCCAGCGTACCTGATCTTCCTGGAAAGTTACGGGGCATGGTGCGCAGACTGTTCTTTCCCGAAGCCGGAGCCTGACCCATACCAATACAACCCAGACAGCCGGACTGATGGATTCGAGCCCCTGAATGAATGAGCTCAGCCAGGGATCCATCCAATGAAAGATTCTCCAGTAGTTGCCTGGAAGTGGGGTTGACGTCAAAGGAAACCGAATCATGGACGCTGCGATCCTTCATGATTTTTGCTACCGTCCAGAAATCCCGAAGACCCGGATTGGCCGAAGATCCCACAACAACCTGATGCACGGGCTCCCCCTCCACTTCGCGAACGAGTACTACGTTTCCAGGACTTCCTGGTCTGGCTATCATGGGCTCGAGCTCGCTTAGATTCAGCTCATCGTGCTGGTCAAAGCTAACCTTGGCATCAGCCACAATTTCCTGGTAGTCCTGCTCACGGCCCTGAAATTTCAGAAAACGAAGCACTTCGTCATCCGCGGGGAAGACAGTGGAGGTAGCCCCCATTTCGGTTCCCATGTTTGCGATTACGTGACGATCCATAGCGCTCAGCGATGCAAGACCGGGACCATAGTATTCGATAACCTTTCCCACGCATCCTTTCACATCGTAGCGGCGTAGCATTTCCAGAACCACATCTTTAGCGCTTACCCAGTCCGGCAATTCGCCGATGAGTCTTACGCCCAGCACTTCCGGCATGGGAATTCGCAGTGGTTCGCCTGCCATGGAGAAAGCGACGTCCAGACCGCCGGCGCCAATGGCCAGCATCCCCAGAGCCCCGGCCGCCGGCGTATGACTGTCCGAACCCACCAGGGTCTTGCCGGGCTTGCCAAAGCGTTGCTGATGCACAGGATGGCTCACTCCGTTTCCGGCTCGACTGTACCAGATCCCAAACCGATTGCAGGCGCTTTGCAGGAAGACATGGTCGTCGGCATTCTTATAATCCGTCTGAATTATGTTGTGATCCACGTATTGTACGGACACTTCGGTGGCTACCTTTTCGATCCCCATGGCTTCCAACTCCAGCATGACCAGGGTTCCCGTAGCATCCTGGGTGAGGCTTTGATCAATCTTGATTCCGATTTCTTCGCCAGGTTTCGGGTTCCCTTCGATCAAATGGGACTCGATTAGCTTCCTCGTAACAGAACGTTGCATCCTTTCAACATAGGGATGGAGTCCAGAGAAATCAAGGAGAGCCGGTTGGCAATTAAGCTTCGAAGGGTGCGGATCCGTTAGCCCGCCAGAGACTGCGCGGCAAGACAGGCAGCGAACGGAAAAACATACCTTCGGGAAAGAAGAACCTGGCAACGCCCAGGAACCCGGGAGAGGGCGACCCGCGCGAGCAGGCTCAGCATTGAATGGGATCGATGGGATTCAGGATATTGTTGCCGAAAACCAACCCGGTCCGATTAGCGATCAATCCATAGTGATTACGATCTTTCCGCGAGCATGACCCTGTTCTGAGTGTCTGTGCGCCTCTGCTGCCTGAGATAAGGAGAAGCTACTGTCGATGAAGGTTTTAACCTGGCCTGTGGTCAACCAGCCCATGAGCGTTTGCATGTCTTCCTGTTTGGATTCTACCATTGCGCCGCGGTAATGAATCCCTCGGATCACCGCTTCGGCGAAATGCGATGGATTCGGCAGAGTATTCAAGTAGGCGCCCCGACGGTTAATGTGCCGGGCCATTTCAGAGGCCGAATGCCTTGCCACCGCATCCAGGACTATGTCATAATTGCCCAGCGAGTCCGGATAATCGGAACTATCGTAAGCGATTACGTGCTCGGCGCCCAACTCGGTCAAAAAGGACTGATTGGAAGAACTGGCCACAGCCGTCACTCTGGCGCCCATAGTTCGTGCGATCTGCACGCCAAAATGGCCCACGCCGCCGGAACCGCCGATTACCAGAACCTCTTTGCCCTCTATCGGCAGGCCCTTGAACAACTGGTAGGCCGTAAGCGCAGCCAGCGGGGCTCCGGCCCCTTCTTTGAATCCAATGCCAGCCGGCTTGAGCTGGCATTGGGACTCTTTCATTAGAACTTTTTCTGCATATGCGCCGCCTTCCAGAGCGCTATGAAATCCTACTACTTCATCCCCGACCTTGAACTGGCTAATATTCTTACCCACGGCTTCCACTACTCCGGCAACCTCTGCGCCGGGCACGAAAGGCAATTTGAGTCGAAACAAAAAGGAAAAAGGAATGCTACCACTTCTTAGCTTCCAGTCTACCGGATTTACACCGGCCGCCTTTGCTTGAATCAGCACCTGATTTGCGTCCGGTTCCGGGTTTGGTTTATCCACCAGCTCAAGAACCTCGGCACTTCCCATCTCTTTGTATTCAATAGCCTTCATTCTTTTCAGGATAGTGGCTCAATCAATTCTGACAAGCGATTCCTGCAGAATCGTTCACGGTCGGTCTTGAGAGACTGTCCATTTGGGATCTTTCCTGGGTCCGGACACCGACGGGAATCATCAGTCTTCGGAGCCTTCGAACAGTTGGGCTTGAGAAAAATGAGCCAACTCCACTCCCAGTTTCGCAAATTCACTCAGAATCGAAAGGTTGATCTCGCCCACCACCCTGTGATAATTCTTGAAATGCGTGACCCAGAATCTATATTTCACTCTGTAACCAAAAATACGGATCTCTTTCAGATACACCTTCCATTTGTCTATCTCCTCATGATTCTCACAAAGGCGCTCTATGGCCTCCATGGCCCTGGCCACCTGCTCCGGCGAATTCTTGAGCGAAAGATGCAGGCTCGTAGAATGCCGACGACGCTCGCCGTACGCGCTAATGTTGACCAGCGGCTGATTCGTCACAATGGCGTTGGGCAGAAATAGCAGGGTATCAAACCGGGTGCGAATCCGGGTGCTTCTTAGACCGATGGCATCCACCACCCCTTCGTATTCTTTGTCCGCATCGATGATCACATAATCCCCCATACGAAACGGACGATCGGTAAAAATCGTTACCCCCCCGAAGGCATGAGCCAGGGTCTCCCGGGCAGCCATGGCCAGAGCAAATCCGCCCACACCCAGACCTGCCAGAAGGGAGTAGATGTTGTAACCCGCATTGGACAGTGCGATAATCGCGCCCAGAACAATGATCGTATACTTGCCTCCGCGAATGATGATGGGAAAAACCTGGTCGTCCAGTTTTGTTTCGGACTTTTCCGCAATGGGCGTGAGCCAGTGGTCCAGTAGCTTTTCGTAAAGATTGGCCAGCGCGATGGTAATGACCAGAGTGAAAATGACCGTGAATACACTGTTCGCGCCGGCCTGGACTCCATCCGAAAGGGTGAGCACATCCAGCCCTAAATAGGTGATGAGCAAAAATGTTGCGGCAATGGCCGGTTTGGCTACCACGGAAACCAGTATATCATCAACGTCGGATTCGGTTTTTTCAGCCAGTCGCCTGACAGCCGAGTTAAGAGCCCACCTGGCCAGCACTGCTACAAGAACGGCGCCCACGACAATTCCCAGAAATGCCAGGATCTGCCAGATATTGTTACCAAAGAACTCAATATCCAGGAATTCGCGAAGGCTTCTCAATGCTTCTTTCATCGTATCTATCCCGACTGTACCGGTGTTTGCAGTAAATCCGCAGTAACCCTACTGTATGAAGAGAATGCGAACTTTATATGCTCGGAAGGCTCAAGAGCAAGAGGTTTTTCGCAAGGTTTCCCAGGCGCTTGCTCCCAGAATGAAAGCCCCACCCAGCGTCGTAAGCAAAGACGGTATCTCGTCGAGCAAGAAGGCGGCCAAAATCACTCCGTACAACGGCTCGAGACTAACTATCGCTCCCACACGGTGAGCGCTCAAGGTTCTTACACTTAGCGTGATGAGTACGTAGGGCACCGCCGAAAACACTATGGCAATGTAAGCCAGACGCAACCAGTCCAAAACCAGCAGACCGCCCAGCTCTCTGAAGAAGAGCGCAAACAGTAAAACAGAAACCAGTGACTGATATAGATTGATCGAAAGACTGGAAAGCTCCTGCACCGCTTTGCGCGAAAGCAGCATGATCAGAGCGACAAGTACACCGGATGCCATGCCGGCGGCAAAACCGGTCCAGGCTACATTTTCCCCGCTCCGGTCAGCCAGGGGCAGACTGCTTTGCGGTAACCCCTCCGTAGCGATAAGTACCAACCCGGCCAATATCGCCAGTGAGGCCACAAGGTTGCTTCTGGTGAACTTCTCGCTGAAAAATAGAGGCTCCAATAAGGCCAGCCAGAGCGGAAAAGCAAAGGTAGTGATCAAAGCTACAGCTACGGATACCGTTTGCACTGCATAGATGAAGGCCCACCATTGAACGGACTGGAGTATTCCGAGGGCCAGAACCTGCCACCAGTGGCTTGCGTGACGGAGTAGAAGGGGACGTCCCATCCAGATCAACAGAAGCATTATTGCTATGGACTGAATCAAGGACCGGCCCAGCACAATACCTCCGGCTGTCGATGGAATTACCTTGAGTGCGGGAGCCAGAAATCCGAGTAGAAGGGCGGACAGGTGCACATAGAGGAGACTTTTCTTTTCTGTATCCATAAATCCCATGTTTCTGTTACGGTTTGCCTGTAAGACCCTGCTGCCCCTGAGAACAAAGCTGACTCACGAAGCCCGATCAGAAAACCGGAACCGGGGTACCGGTGCAATCCACTGTTGTTCTTTGGCGACCCTTTCCGGGATGCCAGACAGCCTCCCGCGAAGACCCCGGGCTCCGGTTCGGCCCCAATGCGGGTTTCAAAATCAGACAATCCCTGGAGATATTGTTGTTTTCGCCGGGGCCGACTGAATTCCTGCAATTCAGGTATCTTCTGCCATTATGGACGTTCGAGAACTAAAGAGCCAGGGCATTTCCCTTGTAGCGGTATTACAGCAAACTCCGCTTTTTGAGCACACTTCCGTAGAAACGATAAAGGATATCCTGCGCGAGGCGGATGCAGTTAGCTTCGGTCCGGACCAGATCGTCATGATGCAGGGGGAGCCCGGAACGGCCATGTATGTTGTGCTTTCCGGAAAACTTCGTGCGCGACAGTCAGGAAACATCGTCGGAGAGATTAACAGCGGCGAATTTTTTGGCGAAGCAGCATTGCTCACGGATGAGAAGAGACAGGCCACGGTACAAACTGTTACAAGTTGCGATTTGATTCAAATTCCCAGAGCTTTATTCGAAAAAGTTCTAGAACGACATCCAGAGCAAATGCAGGGCGTGGCTGCCATTATCACGCGTCGCGTGCAATCCATAAAGATCGAGAAGTTCCGCCCACCGGCGGGCGACATTGTAGACTTCCTGGCACGGCTCCCGCTATTTACCGATCTTCCACGGCCACTAATACAGAAGCTGGAGCCAGTAATTCAGTGGGAGTCCGTACCGGACCAGGAACTTGTAGTAGAACAGGGAGCCTCCGGCGATGGTATGTATATAGTCTTCAACGGACGACTTCGGTGGGATATACGAAACAGCGACGAAGAAACCATAAGAGACGGAACTTTTCGACCAGGCGACGTATTCGGCGAGCTTTCCATACTTACCGGCGAGCCTCGGTCTGCCAGCGTTTACGCCATTCGGGACTGCGAACTAATAAAGCTTTCCGGAAAAAACTTTGAGCGACTGGTACACAGCGAGCCCAGACTGCTTCTAGCTCTGTCCCGAACCCTGGCCCGTAGGCTGGTGGATCCTCCCACAGATAACCGGGTAAGAGCCCGCGTTTTTTGTGTTTTACCCATTCATCCTTCTATAAACGTATTCGACTTCTCGCATAAGCTCGCCCGGGCATTACCCGGCAGCACTGGCGTCATGACATCCGCAGACATACCTGTGGGCGCGGAAGTAGAGGAGACTGCGGCAACCATGGAATTGGAAAGCCGCCTTCTTTCCATGGAGAGCAAGAACGATCATACTGTACTGGCCGCATCCTACGAAGACAACGGTTGGACTCGAAAGTGCCTCAGACATTGCGATTACATCCTTCTGGTGGCCGATCCATCCGGACCCACTCAATTCAGTCCGGTGGAGTTGAAGCGACTGAGCGGAGGAAGCGCTCATTCGCTGGAGCCCAGAGAGCTAATATTTCTACAAAGTGAAACCACCCGGCCTGCCAGGACCCAGGCATTCCTGTCCATTCGCAAGGTTCCCCATAAGCACATTTCCAGAAACAATCATGCTGACTTCCAGCGCCTGGCCCGATCGCTGACCGGACGTTCCATAAACCTGGTGCTCGGGGGCGGAGGCGCTCGCGGTCTGGCGCACATCGGACTCTATCGGGCTCTATTGGAGTGCAACGTTCCCATCGACTCGGTAGGAGGGACCAGCTTTGGGGCCATCATGGCCGCTGTCATCGCATTGAAACGATCCCCGGAAGAGATCCTGGAATTGGTTCAGCGTTATCTGATAGATCTGGATCCCATGAGCGAGTATTCCATTCCTTTCGTATCTATGATTCGAGGCCGCAGGTACACGCAGGCCCTGAAGGGCGTCTGCGGCGATGCTTTTGTTGAGGACCTTTCTATTCCTTTCTTTGCCATCGCCGCTGATCTCACCGCCGGCGCGCCCCTGGTCATGGACCGCGGTCCCCTCTGGCAGGCCACCCGGGCCTCCAGTTCCATTCCCGGACTGGCGCCTCCCATAATGGTGGACAATCATCTACTGGTGGACGGAGGCATCGTCAACAATGTACCGGCCGACATCATGAAAGAGCGCTTCTCCGGCAGAACACTGGCTGTGCGCGTAGGGCAGGCGGGGGAAGTCCAGGGGGATGACTCGCTGGGTGAATTAATCGCCGAAACCGGGGAAGCGCCTTCCCTGGGCAGGATTCTACGCAACCGGCTCCGTTCGCAGAAGAACAGAATCAAGTATCCAGGGTTTGGTCAGCTGCTGCTAAGATCAGCAATACTTGGCGGCGACGATCATGAAAGAATCAGCAAGAAGGCGGCCACCATCTGGACCGAACTGCCGGTACAGAACTTTGGACTACTGGACTGGGAAGATGCGCCGGAACTGATCGACATTGGCTACATCCATGCCATGAAGCATATGGAATCCTGGAAAAGAAAACTAATACCCGATTGACCACGGGTTCTATTTTCATGGATTTTTTCCTTCGCAACTGTCCCCCGGCTTCTCTGCCAGTCCTGGCGTCCTGGCCTCCTGGCTACCCGCTGACTACATTGCCGGACTCTTGTCTCCATGACTTCTTGCCCCCCGCACAACCAGACCGCAGTCGGAGCCCCAAATAGCGGCGGCGTCTTCGCTTTAATGATTTCCAGATTGCAGTCGACTTAATTGCTGCCCTTAACTCCCTTTGCATAAACGGAGGTTCAGATGAAATCAGCAGTGGCAATTTTACTTGCCGGATTACTGGTCTGTTGCGGAAAACCGGAGCAGGACAACGGTCCCAACACGATGCAAGATGCCGGCCAGGACAGAGCAGACCGTTCAGAGTCCGGCGAACCGGCGGACAGCGCCGACAAACATATTCAATCCATTCGCACTCTATATGCGGAAGCGATGAAAATCAAAGCCACATCGTTCGAGAAGAATTGCGATGACGGCGCCCTTACCGTGGTGGTGGATGTGCGGTCCCGCGACGGCAAGCTGCTGTGGATTCGCCACACCGGCGGCTACGACCATGGATCGGTGTCATACGAAGCCTTGCTGTCCGACGCCGAAGTTGTGTTCATCATGAAGGAAACGCGTACCTGGAACTTTGACCCCGACCAACCTCCCACTGATGACGGAACAAGTCATACTATTGATCGAGCCGAACAACACAGATACTACTACCTGGATGGTGCCCTGGTCAAAACGCTTTTTAAGTCTGTGGAAGCCCGGTCCGCCAAAAACGAATCCCTGGAAAAGATGCTTTCGGCGGCCCCAAACAAGAAGCATCCCACTCCCGATGCCGGGGCCGCTCTGGAAAAGGCCAACGAAATCGTAGCTTCCTATAAGACCTCCGGCAAGAATGCGGCCTGGTGTTTTTAGCAGACTAATCGAGTTAGGGATGGACCCGTCGCGTACCCGGATGCAGTGCTTGCGCCCGGGTACGGTACACAGAACTGGTTTCGCGCCGCCTCCCCGGATGGAGGGCCTTATCTAAATGACGTCAAGCTGGCCTGCCTTTGTATTTCTGGGAGCCATGGGGGGCTGCATTTTCGGCGCTTCTGGTATCTTTGGTCAAAGGCGGAAACACCCCTGCCAGACACCCATGGCCCTGCTGCTTCTGTTGACCGCCGTTGGAATGATCCCTCCGTTTCTGATCCTACAGTCTCCGCAGGATTTCTGGGAAGCGCTGGATTTACTTGCGCCGGTGGTCTTTTCTCAGTTATTCGTGGGCGCTCTGCTGGCACACTATTTCACGCTTCTTGCTCCAATCCCTATCCTTGACTCGAGCAAATCCGGGATCCTGCATGCGGCCAGGGTCTTTCGCGCCTTTGGCTCAACATGGTCCCTTTATTCGCTGCCTGCGGTTGCATTGCTGGCCTGCAGCGTCTATTTCTACGTTCTCTCTGACTCGGCGAGCCCTGAACGAAGATTGAATACAGTTGCCGCGTTCCCTCCGGCGATACTTCTTATGGGTGTTCTTTATTCCCTGGGCCATTTAAAGATAGCCGCGCGAATGGGAATTTCCGTCCCGGGTGTGGCCTTTTCCTTTCTATATCTACTATCCGGTTGCGTTACGCTGGTTCTTGCCGGCTTGTTGTCCTATCCGTCGCTTTCCGTTGCCGGGAACGCAGGTATTGTGGCCTTATTGATGATGTACGGTTACTGGATACAAAAGGAACCAGCGTTGCTGGGCCAGGGGGCGAAGAGAGCGCTGAGCGCCAGGCAACGTCATAGTCTGGAAGGCATGAAAAGGGCGCTCCTGGAGCTAATGCCGGAAGAGAAGCCCTACCTTGATGAAGACCTGGATCGTAGTGGATTGGCCGAATTACTGAATGTGCGGGAACGGGACCTCTCTCTGTTACTGAACCGGGAGATGGATGGCTTTACGAACTTCGTAAACCGCTACAGGATTGAAGAGGCCTGTAAGATGCTCCTGGATGAGCCAGACCGTTCGATCTTGAGTATTACCTATGCTTGCGGTTTCAATTCCCGATCGGCCTTCTATCAGGCTTTTCAAAAATTTCACGAGATGAGTCCGGGGGACTACCGAAGGCTGCATTCCCCCGCGAATGAGAATCCGTAGCCGGACGTAGCCGGACGTAGCCGGACTGTCCCGGGATACTATTGCTCGGCACTTGCGATGGAGCCTGACCCCCGGCAACTGCAGAAATGTTGGCGATCGACTCGGGCGATGGATCGACTTGAAGGACTATCAAAATAGATCCGGCAACTCCCAGGAAAATGCGATTCTCGGTGTCCTGATTCCGGCATCCGGACGACAAACCATGTTTTTCCCGGTAACCTGTTTCCCTGCCAGGGACATGGCTCTGCCCTGCCCGTTTACAGGAGGTAGCAATGAGATTTCATCTATTCGAATTCACAGACCTGAAATGGTATCCAGGATTTCTAAAAAAACCGATTCAAGAGTATCTGGATTTTGTGTCCCGCAGGTTTGGAATCTTCGAACCAGCCATTCCTATAATCGAAGAGGGATTGCGCGAGTCCGGGCATTCCCTGATACTGGATCTTGGATCTGGCGCCGGGGGCGGACTGGTAGACCTCTGGCAGGAGCTCTGCGAGCGCCATCCGGACCTGCTCATTCAACAAAGCGATCTATTCCCGATTTACGACGAACGACCTTCGGAATCCAGCAGGGTTCAGTACCTGGAGGAACCGGTGGATGCCGGTTTCGTACCCGAGCGTCTCAAGGGCTTTCGCACCCTTTTCACTCTGGCCCATCATTTCCAACCCGATCAGCTTCGGGCCGTGATCGCCGACGCAGCTCGCAAGCGAACGGGCCTTGCCATTTTCGAACCGGTGGGCGGAGGAATCATCCAGATCCTTTTAATGATTCTATTGGTACCCTGGTTGGTTTTATTTACCGTGCCTTTCATTCGTCCTTTCAAGTTATCTCGACTTCTGTTCACATTTCTACTACCCATCATTCCCGCTACAATAGTCTGGGACGGCGTTGTCTCTTCCCTGCGAGCCTACAACGAAGAGGAATTGCTCCGTATCGCCAGAGAAGCACAACGCGAAACCGGAGCTTCCATTCGCTGGCAATCCGGGACGGTCTTCAATGGACGTAGGATGCCACTGCTATACTTAATGGGCACACCGATTCAGACCGTGGATTGAAGGAAACTTCCGATTCGGTGGGTCCCGGGCAATCTGGACGCAACTTTCTCTTAAGGTCTGATATCCAGGTTGCCAGAATAGTATGGGCATGCTAATCTACACAGCGGGCAGAATCTCTATTCAGGTACAGCCCGGAATTTACCCTATGAAGCCGCTGGAGACCATAGTCTACGTTGCCGAGCATCAATTCTTTGTAGGCGACGAAAGCCTCCTGGACGAGTGGGACGGTAGCTACTGGAACGATCCCTATTCCGATGATGGGCTGGGCCTGGCCCCCGGAATCGTAGGCGTCCAGTGCCCCCGGGCCACCGGACCGGCGCCGGTTTTTCTGGAGATGCACGGAGCGCCGCCTGTGCTTCCCGATGCAAGATACTGCAAGGTTACAGAAGCTCCCCTTTCCCTGGAGTCCGGCCATTTAAGAATTCTGGGCGAAAACAACACAGCGGGATTGCCGGGCCTTCAATTTGAAGCGCCGGCAACCAAATATATGCTTCGCGTGCTCTATGCAGATCTGGATACCGTGACCTATGACGATTCGGACGGCGCCGAGCATTATTTGCTCCAGATGTATCCGCTTCCATCGCCTTTGAAAACTGTGGAGTCGGAGAAACCTATTCCGGATAGCGAAACAGAAGGGGGGACCAATGAATTTACTCCGTCCACTCTGGATTACAGGACTCTCAGACCCTATGAGGATCTGGACAACCCCATTACGGAAGTTCAAATTGAACGCGACGTTCAAAGATTACACTTTTTAGCCCAGGACAAATCTCCATCGATTCGCTGCTCCAGCGCTGTAGCCCTGGCCCGCCAGAAACAACTGAAGGCCGTACAGCAGATGGCTCTTTATGATGATTCGCGAGCTGTGCGCATGGTAGCGGTGGGCGCGCTGGCGCTGATGCAGGCCAGGGACTATCTTGAGATGGTATCGGACCGGGAAAAAGGGATCATCGCCGATACTGCCAGAATGCATTTACAGAACCTGGATAAAAGATGAAGCTTTCCCTGGAGATAAGGAGCTATCCAGCCGAAAATAGTATTAGAGAATTGCGGGCATAACTCAGGCACTTCTGAGGCACTACTATGGATGATAAATTTCTTACCCAGAGAATTGTTAAGGCGTTTCGACATATACCTCCGCTGGAGCTTCCCGAGGCGCCGGTGCATGCAATCAAAGGTCTAAGCGAGCACGATTCCGAATTACTGTACGATTCGTTCTGGGTAAAGACTATCCGCGATCTGGCAGATCTCAAATACGTACACTGGGCACAGGAGATCTGCGCCCTGCGGGATGTGCCCCAGGAAAAGATCGATATGTACGGCTTTCAGGATAAGCTGAACAAAGCCTACGAGCAGACTTCCATTAAGACTCTGATGAAATCTCCGGTGCATGTGCTTCAAGGGCTGAGCGAAGCGGATGCAACGCGACTGGAAGAGGCTTTTCGCATCCGCACCGTAAAGGATTTGGCCAATCTGAAGTTCGCGCGATTCGCTCAGGAGATCTGCCGGGAAGCCTACAAGGATCTGAGCGCACCGATTCGTAGTAACGACTCATCTAAACAAGTGCGCGCCGAACAAAAGGATACGAAGCGTTGGTGGGCTCCTCTCATCGCATTAATTCTAACGGTTATTGCCCTTCTGCTACTTGCCTACTTTGCGCCTATTTGCTATCCGGCCAAAGACGAGGCCATCCTTGATACTGCCAGCGAGCAGCAGTCCTCTCCGCCATCGGATTCCCAGGCGTCGGACGAAGGGGATTCAGATATTCACCAGAATTCAACAGATAACAAGGATTCAGAGGGTTCGCCGAGTCCGCAAGCCGACACGGGCTCCCCTTCCACTGTAGCTCCTGACCAGGATGAATCGGACACAGCTAACCAGTCGAATACACGCGCAACCCATGAGGCAAATGGCGGGAGTCCGGGAACCTATCACGTGCAGGCCGGCGATACCCTATATGACATCAGCAAGCGTATCTATGGTAATCCGGGCCGATGGCAGGATATCTACCAGGCAAACAAGGAGAGGTTGAAAAGCCCTGACCGTTTAGTTCCTGGCGAAGTTCTCAAACTTCCTTGAGTCGAAGCCTGCGTAGAGCTAATTCTAAACTGTCAATGCCGAGTTAAGTTGCCCGGCCTGCGCTCTATAGGAGGCGCAAAAAAACGCCCCTCCGAATGAAGCGGCGCTTTCCGATTTGAAGGATCCGGTCCGTGGTCCGAAAACCCGTATCCTGAAGAGCGAAGCCCGGAACCGTGATCCCTGGTCCGGGCTTATCCGAGCTACATTGAATCGATTATCGAATTCAATGTCTTGCTGGGTCGCATGGCCGCATTGGCTTTCGCATCGTCGGGATGAAAGTATCCGCCAATATCTGCTTTCGTGCCCTGGGCGCCATTCAGCTCATCCATGATTTTGGATTCGTTTTCTTCAAGCTGCTTTGCAACCGGAGCGAATCGTTCCTTTAGCGCGGCCTCCTTGTCCTGAGCGGCCAGCGCCTGCGCCCAGTACAGCGCCAAATAGAAATGGCTTCCCCGGTTATCGATTTCGTTTACCTTGCGCGAAGGAGTGCGCCCGTTTTCCAGATACTGACCAATGGCCTGATCCAGCGTATCCGCCAGTACCTGGGCTTTCGGGTTCTTATAGCTCTGTGCTACGTGCTCGAAAGACGCAGACATGGCGCAGAACTCCCCAAGAGAGTCCCAACGCAGATGACCTTCGTTGAGGAACTGTTCCACATGCTTGGGAGCTGATCCGCCCGCCCCTGTTTCGAAAAGACCGCCGCCATTCAGCAGAGGCACAATGGAAAGCATTCGGGCGCTTGTTCCTAGCTCCAGAATGGGAAAAAGATCAGTCAGATAGTCTCTGAGCACATTGCCGGTTACCGAGATAACGTCTTCGCCTTTACGAATCCGTTCGCAGGTGAACTTCATTGCTTCGGCCGGACTCTTGATCAATATCTCCAGTCCCTTTGTATCATGATCCTTCAGATACTCGTTTACTTTGGCGATTAGCTGTGCGTCGTGAGCTCGCTTCTCATCCAGCCAGAACACAGCGGCGGTGCCTGTAGCTCGGGCTCGATTCACGGCCAGCTTCACCCAGTCCTTAATCGGTTCGTCCTTTACCTGACACATACGGAAAATATCGCCAGTGGCCACTTTCTGTTCCAGTAGCACCTTTTCCCCTGACTCATCCACTACGCGAATGACTCCTTCGGCTTTGGCCTCAAAAGTCTTGTCGTGGGATCCGTATTCTTCGGCTTTCTGAGCCATGAGACCAACATTGGCAACGCTGCCCATTGTGGCCGGATCGAACTGTCCACTTTTCTGACAATCCTCAATAACAGCCTGATACATAGTGGCGTAGGAACGATCCGGGATTACCGCAATACATTCCTGCAGCTCATCGCTCTTATTCCACATTTTCCCGCCGTCCCGAACAACGTTGGGCATGGAAGCGTCGATAATTACGTTGTTCGGAACATGCAGATTGGTGATTCCCTTACGCGAATCCACCATGGCCAGATCGGCGCTTTTTTCATATACGGCTGCGATATCCGCTTCGATTTCCGCTTTTTTGGCCGCATCCAGTTTTTCGATTCGGTAATAGACGTCGGCCAGGCCGTTGTTTGCGTTCACACCGATCTCTTTGAATGTATCTGCGTGTTTTTCGAAAACTTCTCTGTAAAAAACCTTAACCGCATGACCAAAAATGATCGGGTCGGAAACCTTCATCATCGTTGCTTTCATATGCAGCGAAAACAAGACGCCGTCCTTCTTCGCGGCCTCAATTTCCTTCGCGAAGAACTCTTGCAGGCTGGCCACCTTCATGCATGAGCTATCGATGACTTCTCCAGCCTGAAGCTTGATTCCTTTTTTCAGGACTTCTGCTTTCCCGGATGCGTCTACAAATTCAATTCGAGCGGAGCCGGCGGCAGATAGGGTCACGGAGTTCTCTGTTCCGAAAAAGTCATCCCCCTGCATGTGGGCTACTCGGCATTTGGAAGAATCCGGCCAGGGCTTCATCATTTTGTGTGGGTACTTCTGGCTGTGCTTCTTTACAGAAACCGGGGCGCGACGGTCCGAGTTACCTTCCCGGAGCACAGGGTTTACGGCGCTTCCCAGCACCCTGGCGAATCGCTCCTTGAGTTCTTCGTCCGCTTTGGTCTTGATCTCTTCCGGATAATTGGGCAGGTCATAGCCCTGGGATTGAAGTTCGCGAACAGCATCCTGCAATTGCGGAATGGAGGCGCTGATATTGGGCAGCTTGATAATGTTTGCTTCAGATTTCTTAACCAGTTCTCCCAGATAAGCCAGGTCATCCGGTTGCTTCTGATCATCCTTGAGCTTGTCCGGAAAGTTGGCTAGAATTCGACCGGCAAGAGAAATATCCCGGGTCTCAAATGAGATTCCGGTTCCCTTAACATAGGACTGAAGGATTGGAAGAAATGAGTAGGTGGCCAGGGCCGGGGCTTCATCGATCTTTGTGTATACAATCTTGGCTTCGTTTGACATAATAACTCCTCGAAATCGGATCTCCTGCACCCGAAAAGTTGTTAGCAGGCAACACCAGAGAAGCGGTGGCATTCCGGGGGTCAAGGATTATGGTATGGGCGACCAGGAGCCCCCGGAAACAGAAAGTAGCGAGAATGGCGATGGACTCGACTACCAGGGTGAAAGCGAATCCTGGTCCAGGCCGGCCCCGTCATCGAGGACCCGGGACTGCAATGCGTCTTTATCCGATACAACCTTGAGTCGTCGACACAGCTTTCGGGAAATACTGCACACTGCCAGTCCGCCCCACGGAAGACTTCGATCGGGATTCTACACTCGCCGGAGCGCGAAAAAGAAAGGGGTGTCCATGTGCTTGAAATCCATGTAGCCCATTACAATGTTTTCGTCTACCTTACGAAACACATCGTGGATGGGCAGAGCGTCGTAGCACATTGTAGCGGTGACCTTGCCTCTGAGCTCGGTCATTCGGAGGCGCGCTTTGGTCTTCTTTGTGGACAGCAAAAATCGGAACGTGCGAAACAGGCCTCGCATGAACGGCTTCTTCAGCCATTGCTGCGTGAGCGCCAGGCCCATGGGCATTAGTGCTGGATTCACAATGAAGTGCTTGCCGCTACCTGTTTCGAAAATGAGGGGATGAACGTTGTTTTCGTCTATGAATTGCTTTCCGTACCAGGCGTAGTTCTCCAGCAATCCATCCATGGGATGATCCGTGTCGATCCCGGATCCCTTCCATTTACCCCACATGAAATCTAGCTCCACAACGGGCAGACTGTCGAAGACTTCCAGAGCTTGCTGGCCCGTAGCATGACCTGATTCGATGATAGACAGCGCGGACTTCTGAGCCGCAGTCCCAGGCCCGGCCGCTCTGGCTGCCTTTTTACCGGCATTGGACGCTGCCTTTTTCGGAGCAGATGTTTTCTTTCGTCCGTTTGCTGATAAAGTCCTCGCGGATCGCTTTTTCGAAGAAGTGGCCATGGCCGATTGGCCGTTTCGCCAGGTAAGATGTCAAGATGGATTTGCTCGCAACATGGGGCGTTTCCCCGGTGCAACCCTTGCAAGCGCCGGGAAAGATGAAGGGCCCGGGTCGACTTCACAATCGGCCTTGAATGTATTCCGCGTAAGCGTCTGTCCAAAACGCTTGCACTGAAACGATGCGAAAGCACTTACTGATCATGGGAGACACTGGCCGGGATGAAAGAAAAACTCTATGCAGTTCTTACACTTGCAGTTGTCGCGCTGGGCATCTGGGGCATTCTGGCCCTCGGACAGTGGCTGGGCGGCCTGTGGGGTACGGTTATCGACGGCCTTTATGAGCACGAGCTAACCGTGATTTCCGAAGTCAGACAGATTCCGGCTACCGAAATCGAGATTCAATGGTACGAGAAAGACCGTGCACTCTGGCTAACAAGAGACGGTCAGTATTTGGATAATCTTCCTGATAGCGAAGGAACGAATCGCTTCCGAGTCTTCATTAAGGAGCGACCGACTTACACGTTTAAGATTCACAGAAACACGCCGACTCAAAAGATGAAGTTCGAATTCTCGCTTCGTGAAAATGAGGATGCGCTAATGCTACAGGCAAAATGGGAGCCCCATTTCTATAGCGATGATGGCGCTCGTTCGGCGCCTTTTTACGAAAGAGTAAAACTAGACCGGAACCGAATTATGAAATAGTCGGACAACACGGGGCTCAGACCACAAATGCGGACAGCCAGGGCCGGACGACAGATAAAGCACAAGCGTTGAAAAAGCTCTAGCTTCGCCAGTTTTCCGCTGGAGTCTCCCCCCGGGGGAGACCCCATTCTAAGTGCATGAAACACCTCGGATTAACGCACATCATTCTGAGCGGACTGGTTGTCTGGGCCGTTCCCTTCCTGGTTTCCATGCCATTTTTTGACAGAGGCGGAAACCTGCTCATAGATATCTTCGCATTCAAAACCCTGATGATTCTGGTTTCCTCTCTTATTGGCCTCTGGCTTCTTGCCCGCTTCCTGGGGAAATCGCAAACAAAGCAGCATCATACCGGGCTGGCCATCGGGCTGATCTGGCTGGGCATCAACTGGGTTCTGGATTTTCTGATTCTGCTTCCGTTGCAGGGCATCGGACCGCAGGAGTATTTTCTGGCTACCGGATTGCGATACCTTCATATACCGTTCGCAGGATTCTTTATGGGGCTGGCCCTGCACAGTCACGCAAAGGAAGTAGAGGTCTCAGGCAGAACTGCCAGGTAGAATGGCGCGGTGACATTACTCGGCAATAATGTGCAGCCACGACACCACTGACTTTCTGCGCAAGTCGCACTCACAGAACAAACCAGGCAGCCTTTCTTACAGACAAGACTTACGAACAGGGATTGGATAGCACATGTACACAATAGGACAATTTTCACTAATAACACGGCTCTCGGTACGAACGCTACGAAAATACCATGAAATGGGACTTCTACTGCCGGACTATACCGATGACGAAACGGGATACCGCTATTACAAAGAAAGCTCCATCGAACGAGCTCAAATCATCACCGGATTGCGGGAGCTGGAGTTCCCCCTGAAGGACATCAAATCCATACTTGAGAGCTGCAGCGAGGACGAGGATATTCTGGATCAGCTAATCCAGCAACGAGATCGCATTTCGCAACAACTCACTCAGATTCAAGAAGTGGAAAAGGGTTTACAACTTGTCATCCAGCAGGCGCAGAAAAGGCAAAGGTTACCGGAGGACTCGGAGCCCATTCAAATAAAGGAAGTGCCAGAGCTCTTTGTAGCCGGCATACGGGCCACCGGACCCTGGAATGAAATCGGAGGGGCATTCAAAACCCTGGGACGCAAAGCCGGCCGATACATTAAGCCTCCGGCCCTCAGTCTTTGCTTTGACGGCGAATACAAAGAAGAAGCCCACTATGAAGCCGCTTTCGCGCTAAAGAAAGAAATTCACATTGATGGTCTGGAATGCCATAAGCTACCGGCCATCCGTTGCGTTGCAGTCATTCACAAAGGTCCCTATTCGGAGATTGGTATGAGCTACGAAAGAGCCCTGGGGTATGTGGCCGACAATAAACTGGACTGGCAGATACCGACTCGCGAAATCTACCACAAGGGACCCGGTATGATTTTCAAAGGCAATCCAGAGAAATACATCACCGAAATTCAGATACCCGTGCTCTGAAGGATAGTCTGCAATCAATGAAAAGAAGGGGCCGAAGGGCCCCGGATTCAAGGAACCGGACGGAAAGGATTACCAGGATCCAGGGCAGCGCCAGCGAACCTGTGGGCCCTGGTGCTTCTACCGCTTCGCAGCGTTGGGGCTCCACTCCGGCTCCGGAAAGGGACATTCCAGGGGCCAAGCTTCCTGCCGCTGAAAAGTCCGAGGCGGCGGAACCTTGATGGCGCCTTCGTAATCGCTTGTATAAGAATAAACGAGCTCGCCGTTCTGACCTGGCGTAATCCTTCTCTTGTTGGTAAAAAGCGCAAAAACCCCGGTCTGGTAGATTTCCAGTTGATAGTCGCTCCACCCTTCGTCTGCATCTACGATCCAGAAATAGGCCAGGGGATCGCCCTCTTTCTCTATTACCAGGGGATACGTGGAGTGGGTGCAAAGACACAGGGTTCCCTTGTCATCTTGCCAATTCCCCACAAGCTCCGCCAATTCTTCGCATTGTATGCCGTAGTTCTCCCTGGAACCGGTGGCCGGCGGCGTACTGCAGAACGGCGAGGTCAGCAAGTAAGCGATGAGGACAGGAAGAAGAAAACGGCCAGACACAGCGAAAGATGCCCGGCGCCCTGCCCTGGAGCGTTTTTCCAATTGCTAACGCCAGATTCCCAGGATCAATCCGCCGGCAATGGCAGCCAGCAAATCACCCGCGGCATCAAAGAATAGCGTCTTCCATTGGTCTTTGAATACGCTTCCAGCAAATGCATAGTGCTTGGCCAGTTGGCCGATGTTCACTGAAAACATCAAAGCCAGTGAGAGTAGTATTCCATTCAATGCTGAATTGATGTTGAATTGAACAATGAGCACTGCCAGCATCAGATTGAATAGGAAACCGCCGGCAATGGCGATGATATAGGGCGCCGGACCGCCTCCCTTTACTTGCTCATCTGTGAGCCCCACCGCAGCCATCCAGGGTTTGGCCAGAATTCCGTACCAGGCGGCGCCCAGTCCCTGAAATGCTATCACGGCCACAACCACCGCCCACCAATTTATGCCTTCAAACAAAGCTCCCATGATCCACTTCCTGAGGTTAAATCTTGGCCGGATTCAGGACATACCCTTCAGGCATTCGCACAACCGAAACCATTGGCGAAAACCGGGCCGCGCAAGCATACAGGTTCGTCAGAAAGGCAGCGCATCTCTGAACAGTCTGCCTCCCCGGCAACTTGCAGTAACATCGTTACGCGGAAAGTCCGAGATCAGCCGAATACCCGGGTATTTCTAGCGTTCCAGAGAATTCAGTCAACACGGATATGGGCGCAACCCCGAGGATGATTTCCCTGTAACGAGCAAGTAGCGGCACAGACAACGGGAGCGAACAGGGCCTTCCCCCGGGGATCCGGAGCCCAGAAAGAACCTTAATTCTATTACTACGAGGAGCAAGAAGAGATTCGCACCGATTCGAACGGTAATCATGGGAAGCCCCGGGTTCCACGACTGAAGCCCTGGCGGAACCAAAGGCAAAACCAGCCTCTAAGCCGATTTATGGGTAGAAGACCGAAGCTGAGCAGGGCGCCAGAATTGACATGCACGTCCCTCTCAATACGAATGGAGAATCGGAGCGGCAAACGATGGTAGAAAGAAAGACGGCAAAAGGTAACACTGTAAGAAATAGCAAATCCAGCGTGGACGTGCTAATCATAGGCGCAGGCATTTCTGGCATCGGAGCCGCCTATCATCTGCAGGATAAATTGCCGGATAAGTCCTATGTTATTCTGGAAGGTCGGAACGATCTGGGCGGTACCTGGGACCTGTTCAAATATCCGGGCATTCGTTCCGACTCCGATTTATTCACCTTTGGATACGATTTCAATCCCTGGGAAAGCAACAAGGGCATTGCCGATGGTCCTTCCATCAAGGCCTATATCGCAAGCACTGCCAGCAAATATGGAATTGATCAAAACATTCTCTATGGCCATCGGGTAGTTTCCACCGAGTGGAATTCTGAAAAGGGGCGATGGAGCATCGTTGCGCGAAGAGAGAAAGATAAGAAACAGGTTACGTTCTCCGCCAGGTGGATCTTTTCCGGCACCGGCTACTATCGCTACGACCAGGGATACACTCCGGACTTCAAGGGCCGAACGAACTTCAAGGGGAAGGTTATCCATCCGCAACATTGGCCAGAAAACCTGGACTACGACAATAAACGCGTTTTGATCATTGGAAGCGGTGCAACAGCGGTCACCCTTCTGCCGGCCATGACCGATCGAGCAAAGCATGTTACCATGCTGCAAAGGACTCCTACGTACATAATGCCCCTTCCAGAAGAGGAGATTCTTTCGAAGTTATTGCGCCCGCTGGTAGGAAAGAAATGGGCCTTTCGGATCACGCGAAAGAAGAATATTCTAAGGCAGCGATGGTTTTTTCTCTACTGCCAGAAGTTTCCGGAACGAGCTCGCAAGCTCATTCACAGAGAAAATGCGAAACGACTTCCAAAAGATTATCCAGTCGACGTTCACTTCAATCCTCCGTACAATCCCTGGGATCAACGACTGTGCGCAGTACCGGATTCCGATCTATTCCAGGTACTTGGCGAAGGAAAGGCATCCATCGTAACCGATAAGATCAAATCCTTTACGCGAAAAGGGGTCCGGCTGGAATCCGGACAAGAGCTGGAAGCCGATATCATCATCACCGCCACGGGCCTGAATCTGCTGCCTTTCGGAGGCATCCGGATGAAAGTCGATGGAAAGAAGGTACATCTGCCCGATCATGTGGCCTTCAAAGGAATGATGTTGAGTGGAATCCCCAATCTGGCCTTCGCCGTAGGCTATACTACATCATCCTGGACTCTGAAGGTAGGATTGCTCTGCGAACACTTCTGCAGACTTATCGCGTACATGGACAGCAAAGGCTATCGCACTTGCGTTCCGGTGGCTGATCCTTTGATGGAAACCCGACCACTTTTGGACTTTGGCGCCGGCTATGTGCAACGATCCATGGATGAATTGCCCCGACGAGGAACAGAGTTTCCCTGGCTTATGTCCTGGGATTATGCAGAGGACGTGAAACTACTTCGAAAAGGGCCTGTAGAGGACGAGAATCTAACGTTTCGATAAGCTCCGAGAGACGTGAAAGGAACCTTCGTCTTCGCGAATTTACGGTTTCGCTGAGCGTCGGTTCACCGATGGATCCCGGTCTGCAACGTCATGCGGGCCTTCTATCGGATAGTTCACGCTGCCCCTGGCCTGTGCCTTAAGAAGTTTACGGATCCCCAGGTCAAATCCCTTGACGCATCCTGATAGCTGCCCAGGCTGAGCTCATGACTGGACTCAAGCAGATGGGAACGAACTTTGTACAGGGTGGCGCCATTCTTCTGGCCGGCTCCGGCTTTTTTATATATCAGTCGATTTTCACCGTCATAGACGGAGTTTCCAGCGGAAGCTGGCCATCCACCGACGGAACCGTCGTCGAGGCGCGGATTGAGGAGTTCCGCACCACCGGCGGTACCACCAGCGTCAAAGTTAAAGGATATTTCCTGTACCACTATTCGGTGGATGGTAACAACTATTCGGGTAGCCGACTGAACTTCTTCAGTATTAGTGGAGACCCCGTCACCGCGGCCAGGAAGTTCGAACCCGGTCAGGCCGTTAAAGTCTACTACGATCCGGATGAGCCCTCCAATGCAGTCATCGAAACCGGCTTGCCTGGTTTTTTTGTGTGGCTGTCTCTTGGCTTTGGATTGTTGCTTTTCGTAGGTTTCGTTTCGTTGACGTTCTTTGGCGACTTTGGCGCGTTGTTTGCGAAGATGTCCGGGCAGTGATTCGGCCTTCCCAGTCCATCGCCCTGGATTTGTTTTCGGTCCTGTTTCTGTATATACACAGACGTTGCTGCGCTTCAGCAGTCCCCGATAGTGAACCGCGACCCGGAGGAACCGTTATGGATATCCAGCGGACCATCAATGAGATCTGCGAGGCATTTTCCGAGAGACACTATCCGGGAGACGAATGCCTCGTGGATAGCTATGCGATAAGGGATGAAGAGTTACTCGAAGTAGAAAACGATTTCAAAGGACAGGCCCATTGGCAAACACTGCCCGTAACAGTTCTGGCCAAAGGCGAACCACTTTCATTTCTTAGCGATGTAGCCTACTGTTTCTATTTGCCAGCCTATCTGGTAGGTCATCTGAAATCGCCGGACGCCGTGGCAGATCCCATCTTCCATCTCACATTCAGCTTTCAAGAAGACATCAAAGATTCGGTTCTCCGACTTGCGAGAGAGTTCTGGCCCCCGGACGTCAACCGTCATCTTACATATCTGGAATGGGGAACTCGCCGGCACGAATCATTGACTTCGAAGCAATGCAAATCCATTGTCGCATATCTGAATATTCAACTGGAGCTCGATCCCTACGCAAAGGACGAAATCGAAGAGGCCCTGCTGAATTTCTGGTGGAACCGTGCGGGTTTGGAGTGATGAGCGCTCCGGTCCGAGAATGGAGCGCAACAGCCGCTGTTACCCATCCATTTCGGTAAAGCAGCACCCGGCCTGGGCCCACAGGGCCTACAGGGCCTACAGAGTCTCAAGAAAGCCCCAGAAAAGCACTGCAAAGCCACCAATTTCTGCAAGGATCAGCAGGATCATTGAACCGTGAATAATGTAACCGGGCATCTGCCACTGCCCGAGAATGTAGGGTTTCCTGAACTGGTTATCGGTGTCCTTCAGAAGTGCATGAATCAGATACGTCGTCTGCGCAAATGCGAAGAAAGCGATCACCGCCACGCACGACCATAGCTTCACTGTTTCGGAGTACGGATTCAGCTGGGCGAACTGCGCAAGCAACAAAGCGGCGAAACTGTACATCAATCCGCTGCGATGCAGAACGCTAACGTACTCCGGGGCTTCCGCTTTGTCCGAATTTAGAATGCCGATGTATTTCCACACGCCGGAGAGCAAAGCTCCCAGAAAAAATACACCCGCAGAAACATAACAAAACGTTAAGGCTTTCATGCTTTACTCCTTTTCGACTCCGCGCTCAGAGCAAGCATAATCGGTCGCGCAGAAACCCGCTTCCAACGCTATGGGTAGCTAGATCTTCTCAGTGCCTGGCAAGACCGCCATCCACTACAATCGTAGATCCCGTGACGTAAGAAGAAGCATCCGAAGCCAGAAAGATGGCGGCGCCCAGCATTTCTTCCGGCTTCGCAATTCGACGCATGGGGATGGATTCCTTCAGTTTTTCCGAATAATCCTCGTTTTTGCGAATACTGGCTGTCATATCTGTCTCTGTAAACCCGGGACAGATCGCATTTACACGAAAACCGCTGGAGGCCCATTCCACTGCCAGAGAGTTGCCCATCTGAATCAAGGCTCCTTTTGTTCCTGCATATACAGACATCAAAAAGGCGCCGTGCAGACCTGCGATGGATGCGATGTTGATTATGTTTCCGCCTTTCTTTCGCTGCATTTTGTAGTAAGCCTGACAGGCGCGAAACACGCCTTTGAAGTTCGTTGCTACAACGTTTTCCAGGTCCGCTTCCTTAATGGCGGAGGCCGGTATGTCAAGTGTAGTGGCCCCGTTATTGATCAGACAATCCAGTCGTCCGTGGTCTTTACCGATTTGATTGATCAAGTCTTTCATATCGGTCTCCGAGCGCAGATCCGCAGCCACCCCTTTGATGGGAGTACCTTCGGTCCAGGACACAGATTCCGGCCTGGAGCCGGTCCCATATACGATGGCCCCTGCATCGGAGAATCCTTGTGCCAGGGCCCGGCCGATTCCACGGGATGCCCCTGTAATCAGTACCGCTTTGTCTTTAACAGAAAATAAATCCATACTCTCCTCCTGATAGTCTCCATTCATGCACTTTTCCAGCGCTGCTTTATCTGAGAATACCTACCGCCGGGAACGGACATTTGACCGCAGATTAGTCCCTGCATACGACCTCAGATCCTGGCCTTCAAACGCATCCAGGCATCGGCCCGCTCTGTATTCAATTGATTCTTATAAAGAATTCTGTAGATGCTGCACACTTCAAGCAAAAAACCGAGCGAGCGTTCGCTATTTTATTGACATCTATGCCAGAGCCGATGAATTAAAATCCGTTTATTGGGCGAATGGAGAATGTCATGGAATCTCTCAAAGATGCAGTAGCTGTTGTTACCGGTGGCGGAGCGGGCATAGGTCGCCAGACCTGCCTGAAACTGGCAAGAATGGGAGCTCAAGTCATTGTTTCGGATATAGACGCAGATAGCGGTGAACAGTGCGTTTCTCTTATTCAGTCCGAAGGAGGCCAGGCAAGATTCATCTCCGCCGACGTGAGCAAAGAAGAAGATATTCAAAACCTCGCCCGGGAATCTGCCGGAATTAATGGCGGGATCGATGTATGGGTGAGCAACGCTGGAATCGGCGGAAAGCCAAAGAAGCTGCATAAACTGAGCACAGAAGAATGGAACCATATGATGCTTCTGGATCTGACCAGCGTATTCTGGAGCCATAAGTACGCTGTGGCGCATATGGGAAAGAAGGGCCGGCCCGGTTCGATTATCAACGTGGCCAGTATTGCAGGCCTGGCCGGATCCCCTGGACTGGGCGCCTACTCGGTGGCCAAGGCCGGGGTCATAGAACTGACACTTACGGCAGCTCTCGAAATGGCTCAAAAGAATGTGCGCATCAATGCTGTATGCCCGGGCTGGGTGGATACCAGAATCCTGGATTTCGCAGGCGAAAACGCCCAGGAGGAGATGCGAAAGCAAGTTCCCATGGGCCGATTCGGGACTCCGGAGGAAGTGGCCTCATTAATAGCCTTTCTAGCCTCCCCGGACGCTTCCTTCATCACTGGCTCTGTGTATCGCGTGGATGGCGGGATTCGATCTTGAGCTTGTTCGACCTGGAACATGTTCAAGCTATTGAAGCCAGGGACCCTCGGATTTTTCACCGGGCAATTCAAAGTCGCAGCATCCGCAGAATAGCGTAGCAGGCGAGCTATACGAGGCTCGTAGGAAACACTTACATCAACACCAAAGGAAGGTAGTAGCATGGACTTTAAGATTTCGGACAAGATGAAAGCCACCCTGGACCTGATAGAGGATTTCATGCAGAAAGAGGTGTTCCCTATAGAGCCCGAGTTCTTTCACAAACCCTTTCAGGATCTGCTGCCGCTTCTGCAGGAAAAGCGCGGGAAAGTAAAACAAATGGGGCTCTGGGGACCCAACTTCCCAAAAGAACTGGGCGGAATGGGACTGGGCCTACTGGAACACGGACTTATTTCTGAATCCCTGGGCCGATCGCCGCTGGGCCACTTCATTTTTGGCACCCAGGCACCGGATGCAGGAAACATCGAAATTCTTCATATGTTTGGAACCCCGGAGCAAAAGGAATTGTATCTGAAGCCCCTGGCAAATGGCGAAATTCGCAGCTGCTTTGCCATGACCGAAGTCAACACCGCGGGTTCCAATCCGCTATTGATGGAAGCCACAGCCGCAAAGGACGGCGACGATTACATTATCAACGGACATAAATGGTACACCACCGGCGCGGAAGGCTCTGCATTTGCCATCGTAATGGCAGTAACCAATCCAGATGCGAATCCGGCCATGAAATCCAGTATGATTATTGTTCCCACCGACAATCCTGGATTCAACCATGTTAGTAACATTTCCATCATGGGCGAAAAAGGCAGCGACTACAACAGCCATGGCGAAGTAATCTTCCAGTCCTGCCGGGTTCCGCGGAGCAATCTTCTGGGAAAAGAAGGCCAGGGATTCCTGATCGCTCAGGAGCGACTGGGGCCAGGCCGAATCCATCATTGCATGCGATGGCTGGGAATCTGTCAGAGATCGCTGGATTTGATGTGTCAGCGCGCGAATGATCGAGTAATCGAAACCGACGGACGTACACTGGCGGACAAAGAGATCATCCAGAACTGGGTGGCCGAATCTACAGCAGAAATCGAAGGGGCCCGGCTCATGACTCTTTCGGCGGCCTGGTCCATCGACAATCTTGGAATGAAGAAATCCAGAGAAAAGGTATCCATGATCAAATTCGTGGTGGCAAATACCATGCTGCGTGTCATCGACAGAGCCCTTCAGGTGCACGGTGGACTGGGTATGAGCGACGATACGATTCTTGCCTACTTTTATCGTCACGAACGGGCTGCCCGAATCTATGACGGTGCGGATGAAGTCCACAAAGCGTCTCTGGGCAAGCGAGTGTTGCGAAATTACCAGAAGGGACGTAAGTAAAGGAATGCAGGTGAATTCCCAGAGAGTCCAGGAAAAGCCCGGCATCCGATGGATGCAGTCTCCGGACAGAAGAAGTCGTGTTCGGTGCTCGAATTGGGAACGAACGATTTTCTCCTCGAAAGGCAGATGGCAAGACAGCAAGTCAGACCCATCCATTGCACCGGATAACGAGGCTGCCCGGTAGCAAATGAATCCCTGAAATAGAGGCAGAAAAGATCTAAAGTGAAGCAGAGCAAAGCACCAGTCCTTTCCTATCAGGAGTTTCTCTCTGAGCAGCATGTATCTCTTGAATCCTTCTGCGAAGAGCTGGTTGGCAGCAATCGCACGCGAATTCAGATAAAGAATGAAAAGCGTGCGACTCAGAACATGCTTCGAATTGTAAAGGCGGTAATGACTCTGAGTCAGAGGAAAGGATTCCAGGGTATGAGTTTGCGGGATCTCAGCCAGAAGACCGAACTTAGCATGGGCGCACTGTACAATTATTTCAGCAGCAAGGAAGAGTTGTTCGAAATGGTTTATCTGCAGGGACGTCAATCGGTACAACGAGTGATGCAGAACAATGCCAGGGATTCGGATCCGGAAACCAGGCTAAACCGATCCATTTGTGCGCATCTGTATATGAGCGAAGTTTTACCCCAGATGTTTTCATTTTTCTTTATGGAGGCCCGTAACCTGCCCCGTAGAAGTCAGAAGAATATCATCGATCTGGAAAAGGTTACCGAAGGCTTTTTCGAACAGATCCTGCAGGATGGAATCAAAGAAAAACGATTTCGAATACAGCAACCGGCTCTACTTTCCGGGGCAATCAAGGCGCTTCTTCAGGACTGGTATTTGAAGCGATACAAGTTCTCCGGGAAAAAAATCTCGGTAGAACAATACGCAGCATTCGTCATCGATCTGGTTTCCAGAAGCCTGGAATAGAAGCAAGAACCGTTTCCCAATCGTTCCCCTGTTTCTAAACCCTAACCCTGTGTCTTCCTATACGTTCCGCCCGCGGCCCGACAAATCCGGAACGTATGAACAGCACAGAACCATCCAGAGCTATCGGAACGCAATGCCATTGGCGGTATTGCGATGCAGACCCAGTTGGACCAACCAGGCCGGATACGATGCACAACGGAAAACCGGGTCGCATTGCCGCAGGATTTCTACTGAACGCTTTGATCATTGCCATGGGCGGATTCACCATTAACAGTGCAGCTATCGCCACCGCCGAGCAAACGGCGATGTCAGAAATGGAAGGGTCTCAAGGAAAAAAGCAACCGGTCCCCAGAGTACCACTGCTGAGCTTCAGGGTAGAATTCGCCACGTCTTCATAGGCAACGTACATTCCTGGACCACTCACACCTATGCCCGGATTCGGCCCCAACCCGAGGCCGGTATCCAGAATTCGGGACTGCCAGGTCAATCCCTGGTCCAGGGATCTCGCAGTCTTCAAAATCGAATTAGTGGAATCCCTGTGAGCTACGTATAGCCCGTGACCATCCGTGGTCATCTTGCTTTCATTTCCTACGTTGGCCGAATCATCTATTACGCTCAATGTCCAGCTATCACCCAGATCATCGGACCTTGCCAGTCGAAAGCGTGCATTCGTTGTATCGTAATAGGAAATGAATAATGAGTTCCCCAGCAACACCAGCGAAGGGTAGCTACCCACGTTTCCCGTGGATTCAACAATGAAGCTTTCCCAGCTTTGCCCGCCGTTCAGACTTCGGGTGAATATCAGGTCAGAAGCACCTGTGTCTTTGTGGGCCACGAACAGCCGGTCCCCGCTTACAGCTATTGATGGCTCGGAACCCCGATTCGTGTCGGGGTCAGCCAGGGTCCTGGTCCATGAACTGCCCCTATCATCCGACCGGGCAATACGAAGCCCATCTCGATCATACGCGATCCATACTTCGCCCGCCACGGCCATAGAGCTTCTTAAAAGTGTGAACTGGGCTGGATCGTTCGCAATGCTTGTGTTCCAGGTGAGCCCGGAATCCGAAGAATAGGAAAATCGAATATCGGAGACATCGCTATCGAAATGAGAAATAAAGACCTCGTCGCCTCTGGAGACGATGGTTGAGTAAGAGCCCAAATCGGTGCCGGTTTCAACATCCGTACGATACCAGGTGCTTCCTCCGTCATTGGAGCGAGCAAAACGCAGAGCGGTGGTGCTCCCTGTATCTGACCTGTGGGCAATGTTGATCCGCTGGCAATCCACGTACAGGGATGATGTTTCCGCCACTTCATAACCAGGAGCATCTACTACTTGATTCAGGCAAGGAGGCCGATTCTGACAGGTAGATACCCAGACAATGGCAGGTAGAGCCCTTTCGATGCAGTTAAGGTCATCTGAACGGCATTCCATGGAAGGGTAGCCGCAATATGACGTCATGCACAAAACCATTGCCATGACTACCTTACAGAAACGATCTGCGGATCGCGCCAATGTTCCACAAGCTACCGAGGCCATACCCGGAATCATATCCGGGTACTTTCGTCAGTCAACATAAAAGCACGCCCTGGATCCAATCCAACACGGCATTCTACGATGTAACCGTTCTGCTCCAGCGCTTTCCAGCACGCCACCGCCCACAAGTATTTCCGCATAGAAGCCAGGAAAAGATACACTCCACGCTGGAGCGGGACAAGGTCTGACTCATTGGCGGCAGCAAGTCCGCGCAATCCCTGCAGGATCCTTTCGAGTCCGAAACCAGTGAGGATCATAACCTCCCGTCCACTGAATTGCTTGCAGTTTTTTCCACCGTTTTGCGTTTAGATGCATGATTGCTGGTCAGGGTTTCATGTTCCCCGATTTCAACGCCAGGTGGGCATGCCATGTCTGAATCTCTCATTAGTAGATGGGCTACCGTCTGTCTTGCGACTTCGCTGCTCGCGCACTGCGCAGCTCATCCTCTGTTTCATCTGCAGCCTGTTTCCGATGAAGATGCATTGCTGCTCCTTCTGGGAGCTTTGATCGGTGGAGCCGATTCCAGGAGGTGCCCGGATCGAGGGCCATTCTACGGCACGAAAATCGTCGATTCCCAGGATCAGACAGGCCGAGTCACTTCTCTGGATCTAATCGACTGTTTTCGGATAGGAATCTCCTACGAGCATACAACAGATAGCGCTCTGAGATTCGCCTATTCGGACGATGGGGGCAGCACTTTCGCCCTGAGCACTCTGGACAATACGGCCACGGTGGCTCAGTCCACTGAACTGGCCATGCAGGACGATAATGTATATATCGCCTATCGAGACACTACAAACTCAGCACTAAAAATTGCCCGCTCCACGGACCGTGGCCAGAGCTTCTCACTGAGCTCCCTGGATTCTCCGGCCGGACTGGCGCCCGCCATGACGGTAGATGGGAACAATGTATTCATCGCAAGCTCCAGCGATGAACTGCGACTGGCCCGTTCTTTCGATTCAGGACAGAGTTTCCTTCATACGACCATTGATCCCAACGGAAGGGAACCTTCGCTGCTTCTGACAGGAAATACTATCCACCTGGCTTTCTACGATTTTGTGGACTCTTCTCTTCGGTTCGGAGTATCCACGGATGGAGGAGACAGCTTTAGCTTTCAGACCGTCGATAATGATGCGGACGTTGGTCGTGAGCCATGTCTGGCCGTGCAGGGCAGTAACATACACATTGGCTACCACGATTTTACAAACAGAAACTTGAAGTACGCATTATCGCAGGATGGCTGCGCCTCATTTAGCGTGCAGACTCTGGACTCTTCCGGCTTCACCGGTACGTCTTGCTCCATTCAACTGGAAGGCAACAATGTGTACATTGCCTATCATGCTTTCAGCGCATCCAATGCGCGAATGGCTGTTTCCTATGATGGAGGACTGAATTTCCAGATCATCGAGATCGAAACGCCGGACAATGACGGTTACTTCACCTCGCTTGCGGTCTCCGAAGGCACTGCCTACATTTCGCAC
Source organism: Spirochaetaceae bacterium (assembly GCA_002730875.1). Classification (GTDB taxonomy): domain Bacteria; phylum Spirochaetota; class Leptospiria; order Leptospirales; family Leptonemataceae; genus UBA3465. The sequence goes on from PCBI01000005.1 coordinate 353,293, forward strand.
TGGGACGAAACAGGAAAGGATCTAAGGTTCAGCAAGTCACAAACGGGCATTCTTGCATTCGATTAGCCGCAATACGGCATTTGAGCAGCCCGCTGAAGTGGCGCCGAGATTGCCGGCAGGTTATTTGGCGTAGCAGAAAGGTTCAAGTTATGCAGCACTCGGTCTCAGCCGCTTTGGTAAGCAGATGATCGATGGTCGAAAGGCTTAAGAATTCTTAATTTTACCGGGTGCAGTCTTGTACCGATAAAGATTCGCTGCTGATCCCTTTTCCCGAACCGGGCAACTTCCCGGAGGTTACCATAAACAAATGACGTTAATCGAAGGCCTGGCACTCTTTTGCGTCTGCACCGTTATTATTGGTGTCTGCGGAACCTTTCTCACCCGTCAGGCGGATCAGTTGGCCGATTTGACCGGCCTGGGCGAAGCGTTGATGGGAGCCATATTCCTGGGAGCGGTGACGTCGCTTTCCGGTATTACCGCTTCGGTTAGCGCGGCCATATCGAATCATCCTGAGCTGGCCGTCAGCAATGCCATTGGTGGCATCGCCATGCAGACTTGCTTTCTCGCGGTAGCCGATATCTTTTATAGAAAGGGAAACCTGGAGCATGCTTCGGCCTCGTTTACAAATCTGATGCAGGCTGTCTTTCTCATCGGAATGCTCGCTTTTGTTGCTTTCGTCTCTTATGGCCCGGACTACGGCATTGCGGGCCTTCATCCGGCCACGGTCATTCTTCCAGTAATCTATGTTCTGGGACAAAGACTAATCAGCAAGGCCGGCAAACGGCCGATGTGGAATCCTGTTCAGACCGGGCAAACCCAACCGGACAATCCCGATATCGACACACTGAACAACGGCAAGCTGAGCCGGATTGTTGCTGCCTTCGCGCTAAACGCTCTAATCATTGGTCTGGCCGGATACGCGATTACCAGGTCGGCGGTAGTTATCGCACAGGAGACTCCCATGTCTGAAAGCATCATGGGAGCGGCTTTTACTTCTCTGGCCACTTCGTTACCCGAACTGGTTGTGGCGATCGCGGCGGTACGTCAACGAGCTCTCACCCTGGCAGTCAGCAACATCATTGGGGGCAATACGTTCGATGTGCTCTTTCTCGTTTTTGCTGATATAGCATACAGTCCTGGTTCCCTTTTTCATACATTTACTTCAGGCCACTATTTGATGTTGATGTTAACGATCCTTCTTACCGGCGTCCTTCTCATGGGTCTTCTACACAGACAGAAGGAGGGTATGGGCGGAGTCGGTTGGGAAAGCGTAACTATGCTGGCGCTGTTCGGGCTCGGATACGGAGTGTTGTTCTACATCGATTGATCAACCGGAAGTCGCTTCTTCCACAATCGGCCTGGACTTCCGCAGATACCATAAGCTAGAACAAACCAGATCGCTCTTTGGGGCCTGAAATGCAACTTGATGGTGGCCCGTCAGATTACGCTCTCGAATACGGCCCGGTACTTTAATACTCAAAGTCCCACTGCTCGACGAAAAGCTTCCGGCGAAGACCGATCTGCCTCGGAAATTCGCCGAAGCGTTATCTTGCCCACATCCAGGCAATCGTTCGGTCCGCTATCCACAGGAAGGATGGCCGGCGCTGAAGCTCCGGCTTTGTCGCCGGATACAACAAGAACGCGAAACCGTTCGCCTCGGGGAAACGTCTTTTCGAATTGTTCCTTTTCGAACCAGCTGGAATTCTGGATGAACTTCTCGGTTGCTATGATCGACACCATATAGATCTCATCGCTATCCACCTCCCCGGTAACGCAGGAAAGGTCCTTTCGCGGAGCATCAAGATTCCAGAAACCCAGATCATCGATGGCCGCATAGGCAACCGACTTACTTGCTGGATCGGCCTCAAAAAAGGCCCGGTACTCCGGGTCCGGTTCGCGAAAATATGTGGCGAGCAGGACTACTTCTGTAGGCTCGGTAACGGGCTGCAGCGGATCCATTTTGATCGCTCCCACGAACTCGTCTATCAGGTATTCGCGAAAGCGAAGCGGAGAGTGTACTCGTGCGAGTTGTTTTTTACTGTAACACTCCCGATCGAGCGAATCGTTATAAAAGGGCAGAATGCCCGAATCGGGCTCATCAGTGGGCGTATCCATCAACGCCAGAGGCAAGTCTCCACTGGTGCTTGTTCCGTATTTCCAATAACTGAGGGTAACGATAGACAAATAACAGCCTTCCGGAGGATCTCGGTCCGGCCAATACTGGCTTTGGCTCAACGGGTATCTTCGATATACTCGATACTTCTTATAGTAATCTCCTGGATCTATGGATTTAAACGAAAGAGGCTCATGGCGAACCACTGGTCTGGACGAATCCCCTTCCAGAACGATTATACGGGTCTCATGACGAGCAATCCCCACCTTTACGGCAAACCGTTTGCCATGAGGGATGTACAACTCCAGGGCATCGCGATTGTATTTGTACATGGTGAAGTTCCTTGTGTTCGGCGGAACTGCGACCATGGCCACAGGGTGTCGCATCTTTTCGCCCGTGTCCGGAATCAGCGGGATGCGAAACAGGGTGCCGGACTCCACCGGGGGCCTTCCGTGTTGCTTCCAGCCCTCCGGACCAAAGCGATAAATCCCCGAGCCGCTTCCCCGAGTCTTATCCCCTACTTCCAGGGAAAGGGCCTTGCCGTCCTTTAGCTGAACCGGGCTGTCTCCACAGCGGATATCCAGACGAAACATGCCGGATGACTCGAGAATAACTTCTGGTTCGTTCGCCGCCGGAAGAACTGCCTGGCGCGAACCGAGTGGCAGATATGTTCTCTTTGAACTCGATAAAGAACTTCGGTTCCGGATCAGACCGCCACGCCTGGTCTGCTTCCGGCTCGGACTCGGTGACATCTGCCGATTCCTGGCGCTCCCTGTCTTCCGGACCCGGCCGTTCCTCCGGTGTAGTAGTCTAGTCGTTCAGCTGGTTTTCTGAACTCCTGGACGATTCGTCGGTCGTATGATTGGATTGCTGCGGGTCAGCAGGTCGAAGGTTTCCCAGGCATTGGGCCTGGCCCAGCCCCAATACCACGAAAAAAGTCAGTCTAATACAGTGTATACAAATCACCAAGAGGTTCTGTCTATTTCGCTCTGGAACGCTGTGAAACATATCTTTTTTCCCTCCCGGCCTTATACCGTTCGCCATATTTGCCTGACCTGAAAAAAAAGGGGCCTGAGGCCCCGAGTGCTTCCTGAAGAAAACTGATGACCCGCATTCGCTCCAGACCCCCTTTGTTTAACCAATCGATCTGGAAACGCATCAGACCTTCGCCGCCGTAGTGGGGATACGTCACCATGGTCGTTTACTGCCTCTGGTAGGCCCCTTACGGATCAAAACCTGGCCTGAAACTCCAGACCAATCGTGCTTAGCTTATCCTTCTGCGAATAGAAGGGACCGCTGGCCGGGTTCTCGATTGTCACGATGCCGCCGGCCTTAACGCTTCCGCTGGTAGGGGTGTAAAAGCGATTGGTGACGCCGTAATGGAGATTGATGGCCATTCCTTCGCTTAGCAGATAGGCCATACCAAGATGAAACCGGCTTGTACGAATATCGCCATCCGTGGAGTACTCGGTACTGGTTTCGAACGGAAAGCTACTGGTTCCCAGGGTTAATACTGAGAAATTTGTGAAGATTGCATTGCTTTGCCCTTTGCCCGCCCCGAAAGAGGCGCCGGCTTCCAGTTCAAATCGCTCGCCTATCTTCTTGCGATAGACCAATCCCAGATGGATATCACCCGTTGTGATGTTGTGCTCGGTACTGCCGAACGAATTGATCTGGCTTGTACTGGAGCTGGTTATGGAGCCCATAGTGCCGGAATCGATGCGAATCGTGCCGGTATTGTATTGATCTGCAAAGAATTCGTCTCGGGCCAGTTGGAGCCCCAGAACGAATCCCAGGTCACTGAGCAGGCTCGGACTTCCGCGAAACGGATAGAATTCATGATCGTATCCAAATTCGTAGTGCTTTAGCTCTGCGCTCTGGAAGATACTGAACTGATTCGCGTTGCTGATGGAGACAATATTAAATGTCTGTGAATTGAGATACTGTAATCCGGAAGTGTCCAGACCGGTCGGTTTTGATCCGCCAAATCCAAGGTTAATGGTCCCCCGGTTGGACTCGCCGGCGAAAACGAACAATAGCTCGGCAAATGGCATTTTCTGCCTGGCATTTCCATAGTCGAAGTAGTCGGCTGGATTGGCCAGTAGACTGCCAGTAAAGAGCGCCGAGTTCTGAAGACCGATTTGACGCAGTTTGTCCAGTTCATTAAAAACTGCGGGCTCCCACAATGCCTGGCTGATCCGGATTCCAAACCAGGAATTTCGCTCGTTTGCCGGGGTTTCCGCCTGAACGATTACTGTGCAGGCCAGAAAAACTGCGGCCAGGGCTGCTTTGGCCATTATAGATTTGAGTTTCATCCTATGCTCCTGAGCCGCCCACAGGGGGCTGGCATTGCAGTAGATTCTAGACCAGAAGCATCGGCGGGTCGTCCACCTGGGCCCATTTAGACCCGACTCATTCCGAAAAACATAAAATTCCGGCAACCGGGTGTTCTGTAACCGTCAAAGTTAATGACCCGATGTCACACTTAGTGCATCATCGCGAATCCTATATTTTGGTGGGACCCGACCCATGATCAACGGAATGAAACCTGAAGCCCGGGCATGGATTTTCTTGACCTGCATGATGCTGGCCGCTCCCGGCTGGGCCCAGGAACCCTACGATTTTGCGGACGACGGCCATTGCACCATAGATGCAAGCCTGGGTGAAGCCGTTCTACGCTGTGCACGATTTCGATTCTTTCCGGCCTCCCGTGGGGCACCACAGACCGCTGAAGATTTTTTAATGATTATCGACGAGCCGGGCTGGAAGCTTCGCAGCGACTCGCAGTGGCGCTTCCCGGCGGATCCGGATGTCTTGTGGGTCCACTTCATCATTCGCAATGCGAGCGAGACAGTAATTCCGAGATTTCTCATCAATGAGTTCGCCTTTGCCGATTCCTTGATCTTAACCGAACTCTATCAGGGTAATCTAAAGCGGCAGGAGCAAGGTCTGGCACAATCCTGGGCAAACAAGGCGCTGGATTACCGATTACCGGTATTTGCAATGGAATTGCGGCCAGGGACGACTTCTTTCTTGCTTCGCCTGGAGGCCCGGTCCGGAAAACTGCTCTCCCTGAAGTTGGAAAAACCGGGAAAGGCCGCATCCCGAGAATCTCTGCCCGGTTACCTGTTTCCCGCTTTTCTGACAGGCGCAATTGTTGCTCTCATCCTGAGTCTCTTCATTGCAATCATATTTAAAGAGCGAACCGGGCTACTGTATTGCATCTACGTTTGTTTGATAACGGTTTATCTGGCAAGCTGGGAAGGCTATTCGAGACAGGTTTTCTTTCCCGATCATGGAACATGGAGCTTGTCGTTACTAACTTTTGCTGGAGCGCTGGCAGGCTGGTCCGTCATCGCACTCTGGAGAGAGTTGCTCATATTGTCCGTTCATGCGCCTCTGGTAGATACAACTATGAAATGGATTGGAAGAGCTTATGTAATGGCGGCTCTGTACAGTCTCTATCCGGATGCCAGTTTCCCGGTGCTGGACATCGCAGTCTACATTCTACCGGCCCTGTTTATTCCCCTGGCGATCTATTCTGGCGTTTTCGTAATTCGAGTGGGCTTCAGGCCGGCCCTATTTTCGCTGGTTGGATTCGCCGGGTTCTTGCTGACCATTCCTTTCTTCTTTTATGCAGGCATGGGCTTCATCCCTGGAAACGACCTGACGCGCAATCCGCTCTATCTGGGCTATTTCTTTGAGTTCACCTTCTTCCTGATTTCTGTAGGAGTGCGAATCCACTTTCTCAAAAACCTTGAGGGAGAAAGAGCGAAGCGCCTGACCGCTGGCAGCAATACGGGAAGCCTGGCGGACACCACCGGACGCAAGACCGAAAAAATGGAAAACCCTGTGCAATCAATGAACCCACCGGAGGTACCCGAAGTCGAGGTAGAAGAAGCGGCAACGATCAGCCCAGTACAAACATCTAACGGAATACTCGACCAGTCCGGCCATATCCAACTGAAGGCACTCCCGAAAGATAGCAAACCTGTCAGCCGGCTGCGACGACTCAATATATCCCAGCTATCAAGGAAACTGGACTTATTGATGGAAGAAGAAAGGCTGTTCTGCGATGAGGATCTGAGCCAGGAACGACTGGCGGAGCTATTGGGCATAAGCCGTCATCAATTCAGCGAGTTGCTTCGGGTTGTTTACGGTACCAATTTCTACGCATTTCTGAACAGATATCGCATAGGCTACGCGCGAGAATCGCTGCTGGCAGACCCGGAAAGGTCGGTGCTTTCCATAGCATTGTCCGCAGGTTTCAATTCGAAATCCACGTTTAACGCAGAGTTTAAGAAGCAGACCGGAATGACTCCGGTGCAGTATCGGAACCAGGCAACAGAAAAACCAGCAGAAGTCCAATCGCGCTGATGCCTGAAAGAGAGTCTGCTAAGCTAGATGCGCGAAGGATTCAACCCTGCTCTGGTCAACTGTTGGGGGAGCTGTCGGGCTGGCGTATTCGGCGACGCCACGGGCACCCCCAAGGCCCCGGCAGTCATTCCTACTCCAATTCGAAATTGCTTAGTGACCGGGGAAAAGTGCTTCCGGATACTCTTGAAGTCCAGCGGAGCTGCAAATAGAGCTGCAAAGTCTTTCTGTTCCCGTTGGGACTCGATGGTTGGTTTCATCCCGGGATCATTTCATCCGAATCTACGTTCTGCCTGAGCAGGAAGCAGAAAAATAACGCAAGTGATAGCACATGAGTTCTCAGAAAGGCAACCAGCATGATTTTGCATGTATACGGGCGCAGAAGAGGAAGGCTGGAATAGTAAGCCTGGCGGACAGTCGCAGATACGGACGGCATCATACTTGGATTGCCTGTATTCCGACCAGGCAAACTCTTGGCAACGGTTTGCCCGTGAAGGGCGATTCCAAGGCGGAGAATCGACAAATGGTCCCACTCAGAAGAATCCATTTTCTAATCATCCTTCTTGCTATGGCCTGCCAGGCGCCTCCCAAACCTGCCGCGAAAAAGCCAGACCTTCCTCCGGTGAAAGTGGACATTTCCAACTTCGAATGCGACAATGAGTGGGCGTATCAGCTAGAAGGCCGGACGATCGACATCGTAGGCTACCTCCATCCAAACGGCTATATGAGCTGCGGAAGCCAACGGAGCACTCCTTGCTTTGTGAATTTGCGAAAGTACCCTACTCCCAATTTGCACATCGCCGGCCCCTACATGCGCATATGGATACCTTTTGGAACAGCCCCAAATCAGGTAAATATCCCGGCATCGGACACTTTTACTGCGACGCAGGTTACCTTTTACGATTATCTGGGGCAGCCATTCAATTACACTCGAAAGGTATCTGTGCGCGGAACCTACAAGCACAATCCGTATTCGGAGGGATACCATGCATGCAACCTTATGGATGCGAAGATTCGTCAATTGTAATGGACATACGCAGCAGGTAATTCGGATCCCTGCCCGAAATACCTACCCACTAACTACTTTCGCTCTTCTAGAGATCTGGCCTCTGATGCCCGCCTTTGCTGCGTCGCCGGCTCCATGGAACCCTTCGCTTCCGCCCGGACCTGGGCGGCGGTTTTGCCTGTAATATGCCGAAAATTTCGAAAGAACGAAGCCCGGGAGTTAAACCCCACGGCTTGGGCGATACTATCAACCTTTCGGTCCGGCTCATCCAGCAGCATCTGATGGGCTGCCCGGACCCGAAATCCAGTGAGGTAAGACCGAAAATCCACGCCCATCACATTGTTTAGAAGTTCGGAAAGCTGCCCGGAAGAAATCTCCAGCAAATCCGCGAGGCGATCAAGGGATAGATCTTCGTCCACGTATACCTGATCCTCCTCCATCATTCGATGGAGCCGATCCTTCAGTTGTTCCACATCCAGGCTTTGCAGTGTGGATCGCCGGTACTTTTCCAGGTTTTGACGAAGTCTGATTGCCCGATCCAGGCGGCGAAAGAAGCCCGGGTAGCGGAAATCCAGCAAATAGAGCCAGAGCACACCCACCGCCACAGCGGCAACACCGAGCCGCTTCAGAGGCTCGGTGTCAAGAAACTGGATGGGAATAGCAAGAGCATTGATAAGAGCAAACCAGATCGGTAAGGCTCGCAAATGCCAGAGCGCCGGCACCGGGCTATCGGCATGCAACAAGGCAAATACATTGATTCGTAACAGAGTGCGAACCATCGAGTACGCTACATGACTCAGTCCGATATACACGAGCCATCGCAGGATCTGATCGTAAGCCTCCTGCCAGCCTCCTTGCACTGGATGTAACACGGCCATCTTCTCCTCTTCAGACATCAGGAAGAAGGGGAAGTAGACAACAAGGGCCAGAAAGAAGGGAATGAGTGCCGCCATCCCCGGAAAAGACAGGTCAAATTTTTCCGGGTCCCCGGATTCTTGCTCTTTCAACAGTCCCAGCAGGTAGGAGGACAACAGCGGTCCCACCAGGTAGTAGAACGGCGCGTGGATTGCATAGAGATAGGGAACGTGCCTGAGAACCAGTTCCCGGCCCAGTGTAGGCAATCCGACCAGGAAATCAAAGCAGAATTGAACCTGTCCACAGCTGGCGGGATAGACAACACTCAGTTAAGCCACCGATCGAGCCACTTGCGCGACCCCGTTGAAAGGGGGAGAGTCAGACCCCGGAAAAAAAATCAGGGCATATAAAGAAAATCCCTTGCCCACCGTAGTAATCGGCCTGTATTTTACCTACAGGTTAATTAACCTAATAGAACGATGCAGGACACACTGAGTAAGACATTTGCGGCGCTGGCCGATCCCACTCGGCGCGCCATGCTGGAACATCTTTCCAGAGGAACAGCCAGCGTGGGAGACCTGGCAAAACCTTTCCGGAGAAAAATGAGCTTACCGGCCATTACCAAACATCTCAAAGTGTTGGAGAAGGCCGGATTCATCACCAAGTCTGTAGATGCGCAATTCCGACGTTGCAATATTAACCAGGAGGCTTTCCAGGAAGTGGCCGAGTGGATGGAGCAATATCGCATGTATTGGGAAGAAAGTCTCGATCGCCTGGACGTTTACCTGAAATCCATAGCTCCGCCTACAAAGGAACCCACAGCCGAGCTCCCTGCCGCTGAAGGCAGCGATACCCTTGCTAACAAGGGGAAGAGAAAGCAAACAAAGAGGAAGTAGTATGTCGCCCAAAAGAAAGCCCAATGAAATCCATCTAAGTCGCATATACGATGCGCCTGTTTCCGTTGTCTGGGATGCCTGGACGGATCCCGATCAGGCTGCGAAATGGTGGGGTCCCCGCGGATTTACGCTGACCACTCATGGCAAAGATCTTCGCCCGGGAGGCATCTGGCATTATACCATGCATGGACCGGATGGTACCGATTATCCGAACAAAACCCTTTATCACGAAGTAGTAGAGTGCCAGAAACTGGTCTATGACCATGGCGCTAGCGATGAGCAAGACCCCCTGTTCCGGGTAACGGTAACATTTGAAGATCTGGACGGACGGACAGCCATGGAAATGACAATGGCTCTGGCCACAGCGGAACAGGCCGAACAAACCCGAAAATTCATAAAGCAAGCCGGGGGCAATGCCACCTGGGATCGATTGGCCGAATACCTGGAACAACAGAGCGCCCAGAGGGAGATCTTCGTAATCAACCGCAGCTTCAGCACTCCGGCTGAAGGATTATTTCAAATGTGGCACGATCCGAGCCAGTTTTCCCGGTGGCTGGGGCCTGTGGGTTCCAGAATGACTTTCATGGAAAACGAAGTTGGCGAAGGAAGGACGGCCAGCTATCGGATGTCCTATGGGAGCGGTCTCGTTATGTTTGGAAAAATTCATTACGTGAGAATCGATGCGCCGCACTTTCTGGAGTATATCCAATGGTTTTGCGATGAAGAAGGCAACCTGGCCAAACATCCAAACGTTCCCACCTGGCCCGACAGGATACAAACCAGTGTGCAATTTACACCCGAAGCAGAGGGCAGCCGAGCTACAATGACCTGGCAGCCGTACGGGGAAACGTCCCCCGGGGAGATAAAGGCCTTTATCAATATGCGACCCCAAATGCACCGGGGATGGACCGAGGCATTCGATAAACTGGAGGGTTGCTTATAACTGGGTCCTGGGACATCAATTCGAATTCGCTGAGCCAATAAGCAATCCATTCCGGTAGTTCCGCTTTTTAGATTCACATTAGAGTTTGTCAGAGCTTCGTCGGATACAAAGAATCGGAGTCCCGTCACTCTCCTGGACGTTGTAACCGGGAGCATCTACAATCTGATCGAAGCAAGGGGGCCTGTATCGTAGACGATTTCATTTTCGTCGCAGGCACTCCGGGCACGAGCACGAGAACCTGGCGACTTGAAGAAAGGCGATTAACCACTGGAACGCTAGACTAAAGTAGAGTCGTCGTCACCGGAAACAGGCTTTAGCCCCGCATGCATACCACCGACGCCCTTCCGAACCTACTACAAAGGTCTTCCCACGACGAGACGATTGGCAATCGCTCATGCAGGTGGGACCAATGCGCAGATTTCAGAGCAGGAGACTCCCGGTATAGAATAGCACCGGGAGTCCCAATCCATGTATGCTGTGTGTTGCAATCCTACTGGCAACTTGCACGCATGACGCGGTTGGTACCTGATGTAGAAACAGCTGTGAAGATTCCGTTTCCGTAGCTTACGGACTGCCAGGCATTTCCTTCCGGCGCTGAAAGGGCGGTCCAACTGCTTCCGTCCACCGACGTCATCACTCGATTTGTACCGTCCGAGGAAACAGCTACAAAGAGCCCGCCGCCAAAGGTCACGGACTTCCAGGCGTTGGGCTCGGCCGCCGATCGGGCGGTCCAGTTGATGCCATCCGTCGAAGTCATAACTCGGTTTGTACCATTCTGGGCCACGGCCACAAAGACTCCATTGCCAAAAGCGACGGAAGTCCATTGATTCGGCTCCGCCGCGGTGCGCCCCGTCCACGCAATGCCATCGGGCGAAGTGAACACTCGATTCGTGCCGTCCAGAGCCACGGCCACAAAAATGCCATTCCCATATGTGATGCCGGACTTTGCATTTCCCTCTGGCGTGGTTGTGGCAGTCCAGCTAGTACCATTTGAGGAATACATTGCATCCGTACTTGTTTGCGACATAGAAACGAAGGTACCGTTTCCGAATCCAACGAGAATCCAGTTCGCCGCCGCGGTTGCGCTGTGGGGGCTCCACGTCGCTCCATCCGTCGAAGTCATAACTCCATTGGTTGCAGTACCGGAAACAGCAACAAAGGTTCCATTGCCAAACCCCACGGCACTCCATGGAACCACTTCTGTGGCGGATCGGGCTGTCCAGGTGAGGCCATCCGGAGAAGTCATGACCCGATTGGTTCCATTGGTAGAAGTGGCCACAAACAGGTTATTTCCATAGGTTACGGAAACCCAGCTATTGGCCTCTGCCGCCGTGGCGGATGTGAAGGATAAAGCAGCATTTGTGCAGTTGATCCCGGAGTTGGCCAGGGCCAATAGCGCCAGCGCTTCTGCAATCTCCCCATCATCTTCTGAATCGGGAAAGAGGATACCACAATGGGCCATCGTCAACAGACAGACTCCCAGAATGATCAATGTTTTTTCACTTTTTTGCTCCTGGATTGGGGATGGCCCTCCCCGGCTTTCGCATGGCTATGCCCGGGACGTTAATGCCTTGCGGCACATTACTACCTATCCTTTTGTTCGCCAAGGCGATTTCGTGCATTAGAACCTGTCCAAACGCTTCCGCATAAGCGAATAGAGGCCGTTTGCCCACCCAACGTCAGGGCCGAACTTTGGCGGGACGAGCCTTTGGTAGATGTGCAGCTTCCTGCCGCGGCTGTTTTGCTTGACCCTCCCCTGGAATCCCTTTACCGTTGGTCCGTGAAAAAGCCTGTAAACGGATTACTCAAGTGGAAAGCCGCATGCCTCTAAAGACACGCTGGCTGTTCGCATGCCTGGCCGGCGCCGCCGGGGGTGCGATTGCGGGTGCTGTTCTGGGCTTACTCATGGCCCGCGGGAACGGCGTTGCGATGGCAATGCTATTGGGCGCGTTGCCCGGAATCGTTATTGGCCTTCTCGCTGCCGGGATACTCCTGGGGCTGCTATTCGCCGTCAATGTTCTGGGAGCTCGCACGTGGACCGACATGGAGTGCGTGCAGGTAGGAACCCCCGCTGGCGCAATCGCAACGGTGGCCTTCGCTGTTCTAGCTGAGGCGTTGGGTTAGAATATGCGGTACCCACTCTTCGGGCGAAAGGTGGGAAGCTCCAGGAATGTACAGGACATTTAGAACCTGTCCAGGCGTTCGAAGTCGGCACGAGACTCCCGCCGGGTCACTGCAGCGGAGCGCAACGTTGCATAGAATAGTCCCAGCATCCCGACGATGGTCGTGGCAAATCCGGCGATCATGGGAATCATAAGCGCGCTATCCATACGTTTAGTCAACACTGTGGAGCAAGGGACTTCAAGGGAAAAACTCGAAGCCGAAGACCGTCCCCAATCCCACGAAATAGGTTCAGTTGGCCGCTCTCGCTCGGTTCCCTGAGTCCACCGGGTGTGACGTTGCAGGAATATGTCCAGGACCATGAAGCAACACATACTTAACCTTACAGCCAGTTATCATCTACTTTAACAATATATTTGTATTTTTGCCTTGTCTACAAATGACTGAGCCAGAATTGTTATTTCAGGGATTAACAAATGCTGCAGAAACACTCGCCTTTTTTTAAGTTCATGCTGGGTTCCGTTCTGGTATTGGCCGTTGCATCTCAGATAGGATGCATTGCATTTCTCGAAGATCCGCAGCAAGCCCGGGAAACCCTACTAAGCGCTGAACTACTTGCACTTCTCGCGGCTGGAAATGGGGGCACCGAATTCGGAACTCCACAGGGTGGCGGAGAGGCCGGGGCCGAAGGAACGGTCCTGAGGTCCCAGGATGGTCGATTTTCGGTGACTATTCCGGCCGGCGCAATGCAAGAAGGCGATACGGAACAGTTCTCAATCATGCGTTATAACCTGAGCTCCGAGGCGCTGCCTAATGGATTCCTTCCGGTAAGCTACGTCTATCAAGTCACTCCTTCCTACGCGTTCAGGAAGAAGGTTCGAATTACCATGAGCGTCGATGAATCCGAGGTATCCGCCAATAATCTGGACTTGATGGGGACACGAGGGTTTTCCTACAGCACTACCGCAACAGCGGAAGATACAGGCAGACTCGCAGGCTGGGAAGCATTTGAATCGGACGTGGCTTCACAAGAAGTGCGTTTTGAAACTCGGACCTTCTCTTTGTTCGGGGCAGGTTCTCCTACACCTGGTAACCATGCGCCGGTTATAGCCGGGGCCTTTTATTACTTCAAACCGGGTTGTTCTTATCTACCGTATCGCGTTCGGGCTCAGGTTATAGAGCCTGATGGTAATACGATGAACGTCTATCTGAACAATGGCCCGGCATCCGGCGGAACCAATATGGTAGCAATGACACGGGAGGGCTCTACGGACTGGTATACCGCCGACCTCTTCTATGAGTCCATGGATGCCGGCGGCATTCACATTCAGGTCGTTGCCGTAGATGATCAAGGGGCAGCCACTCACCGACCGGACCATGGTGCATTTCTCTACCCGGACGATGCAGGTAACCCCGTTTACGAGTCCGGCTACGATCGAGACCAGGACAACGATGGACTGCTATGTGCCTGGGAAGTAGATCAGGGACGGGACGACCAGAACCCCGGCGATGCTTCAGGCAACGCCGACACCGATGCAGATGGTATTCCTGACGTATCGGACCATACTCCCAATGGAGAATCGAATCCGCAAATTGATACTCTGACAATATACCCGGAGGAGGCCTCGCTCGAAATCGGCGAAGCAATTACGTTAGGTATCCAGGCCTCTTATTCCGGAGAATCCCGATTCGTAGATCCCAATGTAACCCTGACTGGAAATGCGCTGAACGGTAGCCCCGTAGGAGCGCTTACGGAAAATCAATTCGAGGCGCATTACCCGGGCGTTGCAGGAGTACAGGCCATTATCAATAGCTATTCGGCCACGGCATCTGTCAGGGTGCTGGATACCTTGAGTCCGCAGAATATTACTGATTTATCCGCGAACAGCTACTCACATACAGCAATTCAGCTGCAATGGACTGCACCGGGAAATGATGGCCCCCATGGCACTGCTTCAGGTTATCAGGTCCGCCTATCCAATACCCCAATAACAAATACTGCGGAGTGCACAGCCGCGGTCGCAGTGAGCCATACTGTGACTCCATCCACAGCCGGCATCACAGAAAGACTCGAAGTGAACGGACTCAGCCCCGATCAGGAGTATTACTTTTGCGTCCTGGCGTATGATTCGGAAGGCAACTTCAATGACTGGGTCCAGGGAGAGCTTGCTGCACGAACACAGGCCGTCCCGGACCTAAGCCCGCCATCTTCTGTTTCCGACCTTGTTGCAGTAGCCATTGATCCTGACAAGATACGGCTAACCTGGACGGCTGTCGGCGATGACGGAACCACTGGTGCCGCCAGCGCTTACGAAATCCGAAGGTCCGCGTCGCCCATCACGAATGACGTCGAATGTAGCAATGCCGTATACGTTTCGAACAGTCTGGTATCGGAACCGCAAGGCACCCCCATGACGCTTGATGTTTCGAACCTGGCCGATGGCACTGTCTATTATTTCTGCGTGCGTGCCTTTGACGAAGCCAACAACCGCAGCTCCTGGACGGGAAGCGTAACAGCCACAACACCTACTGGTAACGAAGCCCCCATTGCCGATGCCGGCAGTGATGGATTGGCCGGTACCGGCCAGTTGGTCCAACTTGATGGTTCCTCTTCCAGCGATCCTGATGCGGCTTTGTGCGGAGCAACGGATGGTCTTTACTCCTACAGCTGGACCTTCCTGTCATTGCCGCCAACGTCAACCTTGAACGATTCAGATCTAAACAATAGAACCTCCCTGCAGGCCCAGTTCGTGCCTGATGTCAGTGGCACCTACGTTCTCCAGTTCTCTTTCACTGATGATGCCGGGAGCTGCGCCGGAGGAAACAGGACCGACGTGGATACCGTGGCATATGAGGTGACAGACCTTACATCACCCTCTAACGTCGAGGTCGCCCTCCTGCAAGATGGAATTGAACTCACCTGGGACCCGGTAGTCAGCGCGGATGAATACAGAATTTACTACGGCACCAGTTCCCCGGTAAGCACATCCGATATCATGGTGGCTACATCTGATCTGATTACAATTCTTACCGATGACTTCACGGACGATACAACGTACTACTTCGCTGTGACTTCCGCTGCATCCGGCGATGAAAGCGAACTCAGCGATGAAGTGAGCGTCGTGCTTCCGGATACTATCTGCAACAATGCTCTTGTTGAGTTCCCCGAAAAATGCGATGATGGAGATTCTGGGATCTGGGATGGATGCGACCAATGCCAGTTCCAAATAGGCTTCAGCTGTGTGAACACCGGTGGGACAACCACTTGCTCCGGAGTTCCGCTCGATCTCGGCACTTACGGAGTTGGCGACTTTATGAGTCCGGAAATCGGTCCTGCCCTGGCTATCGGTGAGCAGAAGCATTACTACATGACTATAACAGAGAGTGTTTCTCTCTCAATGAATGTGACAGCGAACACTGGCAACCCGGATCTGCTCATCGGAGCATGCGAAGGAGACTATACAGATACGTATCGGGGCTCTGGAAACGAAGCCCTGTCGAATGTGGCGTTCGGACCGGGCTGCTACGTGGTTAGCATAGAGGCAGCCAGTGCGCTGCCGAACGGATTCACTATAAATTTGGCAGCCCAGCCCCCCTGATTGGTGTCTCGGAGGCGCGATTTCTGCGGAACAGTCACGCCTGCGGAGCCTGGCAAACGACAGGCTCAACCGAAAGGCGAGAGTATTCCAAAAGGCAACCTGCTGTTGTCTTCCGATTCCTTTGGAATACCGACGCTCGACCCAAGGAGGGGTCGCGCGTCGGGCGAGGAAAGGCGCCGCGCCACCCATAGGAAAGCTGGCATGGAGATGTGCTTCGGCCTACCACCGAGGACAACCGAAGGTTGTCCTCCAATCCCACCACTTCGAACTTGGCGGAAGGACTCTTGTGGCGCGGGAGCCATCGAAGCTAGCAACAGGAAGTTGCGTTTCGACCGCTCAATCCACGGATGGATTGCGCGGTCGACGACGGTGGCCCCCCGCGCCACTCCGACCTGCCTCCATGGAGATGTGGGTTGACCATACGGGTCTATATGGCTATAATCCCCATATGAAGACAACGGTGGATATCGACGATGATCTGCTCGAGGAAGTCAGCAAAATTTACAAGTTCCGGACCAAACGGGAGACTATCGAGGCTGGACTGAGAGAGCTGATCGCAGCACATAAGCGAAAAGCCCTGGCGGGCATGTTTGGCCGCCAGAAGAACGTCAAAGCCGTCCCGCGCAGACCTGCATGATACTGGTAGATACCAGCGCCTTTGTAGAGTTTTTCCGCGGCAATTCAGTGGTTCGGGGCTTGCAACATTCTATCGAACAGGATGATGTAGTGCTTCACTCCCTGGTTGAGCTGGAGCTGGCCCTTGGCGGAGTTAAACCGGAGATTGCAGAACTCCTCCAGGTGCTTGCCCGTTGCGAATCTATACCGGATGCAACGCTTCGCGAGTTCATTGGAAGGAGAAACCTTGCAGGCCAGGGAATCGGATATGTAGACTGTCAGATTCTGGCCGCCTGTTTGGCCAATGGCTACCGGCTCTGGACCATGGATAAAAAGCTGGATCGACTCTGGAAGGCAATGGTTTAGTTGAACTAACCAGAGCACCACAACCGAATACTACCCAAGAACCCCGAGACAATGTATGCTTTCAATCCCCAGGGTCAAGCTCCAGGCTCTTCCTCAGCGCCTGGTATTAACCCTCCTCTGGTTCAATTAGCTGAAGACCACGCAGAGCAAGACTGTCAGTAAGCCGGTCCAGGCGATTTCGCACATCTCGATAGTCTGAGTGGACCTGCGCAAAGCCTGCGTGCATCTCTTCACGCAGCTCCATTCGCAAGCTATCGATCTTGGTTTCGAGTCTGGTCACTTGTTGGTCGATCTTTGCGTCGAGCCTGTTCCCCCGCTCTTCGATCTTAGCATCAAGCCTGGCACCCTGTTCTTCGATCTTAGCATCTAACCGGTTCCCCTGTTCTTCGATTTTGGAATCGAGCCGGGCCCCTTGAGCTTCCATCTTTGAGTCCAGGCGTTCGAAGTCGGCACGAGACTCCCGCCGGGTCACGGCGGCGGAGCGCAACGTTGCATAGAAGAGTCCCAGCATCCCGACGATGGTCGTGGCAAATCCGGCGATCATGGGAATCAGAAGCGCGCTATCCATGCGTTTAGTCAACATTGTGGAGCAGCAGATTTCAAGGAAAAAAATCAAACCCAGGACTGAGCCTCCCCGGGCCGTGTTGCACCCGCTAATTGGACCGCGAACAAGCCATGCAAGCGTATCTGATGATCGGGGAGCAGATAGGGCGCAAAACTGATTTTACTTGACCGGCTCTTCGAAATCCTGCCTCTTTTTTGTCGGTTGGACCATCCGACTTAGCGCACTGCTCTGAAGGAACAATCAATGGTTATAATGAACAAGAACAAATTCCACCACCTTCTGGTCTTCCGACGCATACTGGCGGCAGTGTCTTCTGCACTGATCTGTTTCCACGTCGGTTGTATTGCCATATCTATTCTTCCTGGAACTGAGCTGTCCGTTCCTCCGCAAGAAGGCCAGGAAAGGAAGCGTGCGATTCAGCTTAACCTGGTTGCCGGGGAAAACGAAGCTGCAGGGGTCAATGTAGGCGGTTACAATGAGGGCGCAGGTGCCATTGTAAGCCTCGGTGTGTACAATCAGGTTCTTTATTCAGGACTCAATGCGGGACTGGCAAACCAGTCGGTGTTTTCGCTGCTCAGCATTGGGCTAGTGAACGAAAGTGCTCTTGGCTGGCTTCAACTGGGGTTACTCTCGAACCACGGAATGTCTTTTCTGAACATTGCTCCCATAAACTCGGGAGGAGGTGTGCAAATTGGCATCATCAATGCGGGCACCTCCGCCCTTCAGCTGGGAGTGATTAACTTCTGCGATGACTTGGTGCTTCCCGTATTTGCCTATTGCTGGGATTGAAACTGCACGATAACCCTGCATCGCAAGTGCTATCTCCACAGAAGACAACCGAAGGTTGTCCTCCAACACTACCACGTCGAAGGTGCTCAATTTGGATGGGCGCGGCGCGTGCCCGAGAATGCAACAGGATGTTGCAATCCGTTTGGTCGATCCATGGAAGGATCGTCCAAACGGCGAGGGTATGTGCCGCGCCCTAAAGCTGCGAGCAGCAAGATGTGGGCCCAGTGGGACTTGAACCCACGACCAAGGGATTATGAGTCCCCTGCTCTAACCAACTGAGCTACAGGCCCTTTTCTAATCTGCAGAGACCTTCCAAGAAAGCTCTGTAACGCAAATCTTCTCAGGCCGGGCTACAAATCCAGTAGAAAACGCTTGAACCGGTCCAATTCATATGCTGTCTAAGTGAAAGATAGGGCCCGCGGAGCATCCGCCAGGGCCTGAAAAAGGAGACAGATATGTCCTTATTGGAAGCAATAAAGCGATGGAATGGGATCGATAGAAGCTACCGGGATGAGTTCTACCGACTGGTAGCGGTATCCCTGTTGGTCATGGCCGTTGTGGCCGGGTGCTCCAGCGCAGACAAGGTGTCCGGTGGAGAAGAGTTCGAGGGCTGGAGAGTAGAAGAGGAGTTCGATGTCTTCTATATAAGAAGATCCGGCCACGCCTCCGACAAGGCTCTGGAGATGGAAAACACAGCCATGCTCCAGTCAACTTGCATGGAATCCGCCCGGCTCCAGGCGATGGATGCCATCATTCGAAAAATGGTAGGCGAGACCGTGGAGGCCCAGTCTGGCATGATCGACGGACAAACCACCGGCCTGGCTGTGAACTCCATTAGAAACGGGATCATCAAAGGCGACGTAGTCCAGAAAGAATGCGCGGATCGCGGCGAAGACAATGACTGGGATACCTGCGAATGTGTCTTCTTCGTGAAAGGAAAAGGCCTTCGCAAGAAAGTGGAGCTGGAAGTCAGCAAGGTGACCTCCGGAGGCTAATTAGCCACTCCTTATTCGGCAATTAGTGTCAGAACAAGCACACACCTCGACTACACAGGGCCCGGACTCATCGCAGACGGGCCCTACGTTTCGTCTCCCGCCTCAAGCCCTGCGCCCGTTCATCAAGGCCTATCGTTCTCAGGAAGTGGATATAAATACCATGGATCGATGGGCGCCGGCCTGGACCCAGAGTTTCCTACTTCTAAATTACGGGGAAATCTACAGTATGATGACTACCAGGGGCGACATGATCCGTGGTTATCCGGCCACTCTTGCGGGCATTCGCACCCTACCGGCCATCGGCACAAAACCATACGTAAGGATGCGAACCATTGTTGTCGAGTTCCAGCCGCTCGGTCTTTATGCCATCCTCGGCGAGCGGATCAAGGATACAGTGGATGGAAGCCTGGATGGCGCCCAGGTTTTTCCTGGCATTGAGGAGCTAATTCCCCACATGGAGAATCGTTCCTTTACAGAAAAATGTAGCGAGCTGGATTCCTTTTTCACGGGTCTGCTTGGTAATCGGAAACCCTTGCAGCATCCCGGACTGGAGAATGCCCTGGAAGTATTACAGAAGCCAGCCAAGCAGCGATCCATCGAATCTATCCTGGACAGCGCCGGACTCAGTAGCCGGCATTTTCGTCGAATCTTCAAGCAAATGATCGGCGTATCGCCCAAGCTATATTCGCGGATTCTTCGCATGGAGCGAGTACTGCAGGAGTTCCACCAGAATCCGGACCTGGACTATTTGGAACGGGTCCACGGTTTCTACGACCAGTCGCACTTCATTCGGGAGTTCAAACGATTTACCAACGTCACTCCGCGAAGACTTCTCAGGGCCTTTCAGAACGCCAACGTGCGAAAGGTGCATTCCAACCTCGAGAAAGCGGATCCCCACGACTAGAGCGCTAGACAGTTAAATGCTCCCTCCCTCTTGCGTTGACTGCCCCTTTAGATTCGCAAGGACAATTCCAGGTCGGAGAAAAGAACCTGGAGGCCTCACTTCTTCTCAAACAACCCGTCGCCCCGTTCTTTCATGTATTTGTACACAGCGTTTGCCGAGACCCTGGGAATTCCGCCAGCATGCGGATTCTGGTTTCCGTCCGGAATCATATATTCCCCTCCTTCAACCCAGTTCCCTGCAATTGCCATGGTAGAATGATCGAAATGTGCGGTGGCTACAAGTTCCATGTTGCGGTCATAGACTGAGATTTTCGTCTCCGCCGGATCCTTCCAGAACGTTGGGATGGTTCCTATTGTGAGAAAATGGAGTACATTGACCATACTATTCAGCAGCCCCCACCCAAAGTTCGGTTTCCGGAATGTAGGCTCATGACGCCCGAAAGCGATATAGGGTCTTCCGTAGTTATTCATGTACAACTGATCTTCGTCTGCATTGTAGCTAAAGACTTCAGAAAAGTCTTCATACCCGCTGGCCTTAAGAAAGACGATGGCTTGATACACGCCCCGGGCGGTCTTCAGGTCCTGGGCGGCCACGGCATCTTCGTTCAAAGCGGGTCGTAGCGCTTCCGAAAGAATCAAATTGGCCACCCGCTGGTGATCCACCGGCGAGCGTCCGGTTACGGGTAACGCGCTGATGTGATCAGCGCTATAGGCCTTCACAAAGAGATGGTTTCCATCCGAAAAAAGCCGAATCATCCGACCGCTTTGCTGAGTGTAGTAGTTATAGAATCCAGCAAAAGCCACATCACTCTGGCTTATGGGCCGAGTAGTATATACTCTCTCCACATCCACCGACGGCTCAATGTAGCGAGTATGGCAGGAGATTGCAGAACATACCAAGGTAATGAGAAACAGGACGACAGGCAGACGCATTAGCCAGGCTATCCGGCAAACCAGAGGAACGTCAAGTATTCTATGGTAAATTCTCTAGATCACTCCCTTTCTCATTATTCAGATATATAAGTAGTATTGACCATGCAGACACGGCGCCAACAGTGCCCTGTGGCCAAACTTCACGCTCTAATCTGTTTAATCCTTACGGGATGTCTTGTGACCTACGACACCCCGAATCCTCCAGAGGCGCTTCAAAGGAGGTCTGTCTATCTGAACCAGCTCTATGTCCGGGAGCATGCCGACGGACAACCGATCCATCACTCGGAAGAATCGCCAATATGGATGAGTGTTAACATCTCTTCCATGACGCCCACAAGCCCGTACTCCATGGCGGCCTGCATGCTCTCCGGATTCACTTTCACCATTCTGCCCTGTTACGCACAAGAAGACGTGAACGTGAGGTATTCCATTCAGGTGCCGGGAACATCAATCAAAGAGAAGTTTGCCACCAGGGTGAACCGGGGGCTGTATATATGGTTCCCCTTCATTGTAGCCGAGCCGGGCCTGGAACTGGACGAATCCGCCATCTGGAAGCCTGCGACCAGGGCCCATAACACGAACCTGGTCGAAGCCATTGATCGAGCAAATTATCAGATCATGGAAAGACAGAATCGAATCAAGGCTCTGGAATCGAACCCGGACTCTCATCCCGTTCTGATACTCGGGGCTGCCTATTTTGAGCATGGCAAAGCGTACACGAACAATCTGTATTTTTCGATTGAGAATAATTCCGAACACCCAATTGAGAAGCTGGTCTTGACTCTGGGCCCGGACAGGAAAATGAATAACGAATCAAACCCCGGGGCGAATCGGGGCAGTGGAGCCAGCGCAGCGAATTCGGAACCGGACAGTGCAGGCAGGGAAACGTATCCTGTGGCTCCGGTGCATTTTGCCGAAACCATTCAGCCGGGCGAACGGACCCCGGTGCTGGAGTACAGGAATCATTACCTGGGCGTTTACTATCCGCAGGCCCGACTTTTCAAGATAAAGATACATTACAGCAATGGAGAAACAAGGGTAATGGAGGGCGAAGAAGCGCAGCGGCTGGTGATGGAGTCCCCGCTACCCCCTGCAAAAGTCCTCTATGATAAAATCCAGTTCCAGAAGTTGCGATGGTAAATGTCTGCACTGCAGACAAAGAAACGCAGATAGGCTGTCTGAAACTGTCGCACAATCGAGCAAATAACCCGGCATCCCGAAGACG
The DNA here is from genome assembly GCA_002730875.1 of Spirochaetaceae bacterium. Classification (GTDB taxonomy): domain Bacteria; phylum Spirochaetota; class Leptospiria; order Leptospirales; family Leptonemataceae; genus UBA3465. The sequence continues at coordinate 375,591 of PCBI01000005.1, forward strand.
ACCTTCGGACTGTCAGGCTGGCAGCTACCTCTCCTGCGATGGGGGGCCATCGCAGGTGGGCCTCTTTTATTTGTGTGGCCCGGGTTTCAGAGTAGCTCCATACTGTTCACGAAACGATGCGCCCGCGCTTCCGTTTCTTCGCCGCCCCGAACACGGGCAGTAACTATATAAAGCTTGCCTTCTTTCTGAAAGAGTTTGGTACGAATCAGCCCGCCCCCGCCGGTACGTACCGTAATGTCCCGCCCCTCCACGCCGCCGCTGCGAATCACCCGGTCGCTTTCCACGGCGCCTCGGTAGCGACGAATCATGTGTTCGGTAGTGCTTTGCACTGCGTCGCTTTGATTTTTGGTTGCGAGGGAATCAGGCAGTGAATTGATCGAAAGTTCATATTGCTCTTCAAATCGAACGTGGAGGAAATGCACCGCATTCATTTCGCCGGAATCCGTTTTCACAGATTGCTGACGCTCGGCCACCGGACCGGGAAATACGGCACGAAAGCCGTGGTCTTCCCTTTCTACCAGGGTGCCCGGCGCTTTGTTGCAGTTTCCTACCAGGGTAAGCGCCAGCGCCACGGCAAGTACAGAAGATAAGCTATAGTAAAATGATTTCATTTTAGACTCCTTTCTATCCGGTATATCCGATCCCACCCTTTCCCGCCGATTGGTCGGGTCCAGTTGCCCTTCGCGGACATTTCGGAACCTCGGGCTTCCGATTCCTGTTATTGTCTTCAAATTCTATTTGTATGCGAGAATGGATAAGCGGCGCCGGTATTCCGACGCCGCATCCGGTCTTAGTATCCGCTCTTTCCAAAGGCATCCATGTATGCTTTGGCAAGCTCGATGTTTACGAATACCACGGCCTCGTTGATTTTCTCATAAGGAGATCCAATGCGAGGTCCCAGGGCATCCGCCTTGGCCTGAGTATCGATTACAGATCCTGGTGGAACGTATCGACCTTCAGCAATTTCCACACCGCCGGTAATCTGCGAACCGATACCGATGGCTACGTTGTCGCGCACCACTGCATTGAACACAATGGAGTCCATTCCCAGAAACACATCGTTTCCGATCCAGGCTGGTCCGTGAACCATTGAGTCATGAGCCAGGCTCACTCGCTCGCCAACCCAGATAGGATATCCTTTGTCCCAGTCCGGGCTGTCCACTGCCAGTCGCTCGCCGTTGGCAGAGAACATTCTGCCTTCGATTCGCTCGCCATCCACTTCTGTAGCCAGCGCATGCAGGATCACACCATCCTGAATATTGGTCTGATTACCGATCTTGATCGGGGTACCTTCGTCCCCGCGACAAACCGCTGTAGGGCTCATCATGGTGAGTTCGCCAATATGGCAATCACCGATCACATAGGCGCCCGGATGAATGTAGGCGGTTTCGTGGATTTTCGGATCCTCAATTTCTTTCTGAAAGGGGGTGACCACATTCTTATGAACGTTAACGGGACCGGGATTGCATCCGATTCCGAAGACGGTCGCTACCAGCAGCGCTGCCCCAGCTTTCGGAAAACTCCAGAACTCTTTGTTCATTTTCTCCTCCAATGTGCCGGTAAGCTGGCCTGCCAGACTTCGTTGAGGGATGAATGCCCTGGCAGACCTTCAGGATGGACCCGGACTTTTGCCGGAATATTTTTTCCTGAATTACTCATCAGCGTGTGTAATATGGACAGGCGGAAAACAAACGCCCACTGGAAATTTGCCAAATCGTAATTTTTTTATTTGGAAAGAGTGAGGAAAGGAAGAGCGCCACGGTTTGAACGAAAATGCCGCCCGAAGATCCGGGGCGATGGGCCGGGTTGCCGAAAAGATCAATATATAGGAAGATTTTGAGCCAAATCAAGGAGATGCGCTATTGCTCTGAGCGTGAATGGTCGTTCCTTTAAATGCCTTGGCAGTTTATTTTATACTTTACACACATATAGAGGATATGAATCGTTGATGCCTCGTGCGTGTCGCAGTCTCTTTTTTTGGCTGTCTACTATTCCTCCTGGGCGGCTGCTTGATGGAGCAGACTCCGCCCCGAGATATCCTGACGGATTTGTTACTGGCTCGCGATCTGCAAAATAGAGTGGATGCCAGACCGTGGCCGGCCGTCCGAGTTCATAACGCCACGGCAAGCCCACGCTCTCTTGCTTTTTGTACCTATTCCGATTGCGGCACACCCCGGGAAGGGGCTCATGATCTGATGGAAATGAGCCTCGCTGCCGGAGAAACATCGGAAAAATACCATGTCATGGTGAATCCAGCAGAGGATTTTCTTTCCAGCGGCCAACGCCTGGTGTATCTCAGGATCGATTCCACGATCTTTACAAATGAGGAAGATCTGCCGGAATACTACTCCAGTCCGCCTGTGACGCTCGCCGATAGGGCCACCGAATTTGACTGCATTCTTTCCGGCCCAGATGCATCCGATTTTCGGTGCTCAGAAGAACGAAAAGAAACCCTGTCCGGGGATCTTCGGTACTAGTGGAGCATGAAGCCACTCGGTGCCAGTCTACCTTTTCCGATGGGCGTTATACTCATTGTGCAGCTGCTTGCGGTTTCTCTCCGCAGCGAAACCCTTTCCGGTTCTTCTGATTCTTCGAACATTGTATGGTCGGTGACACCTTTCTTCGAGTACAGGGTGTCTGAATACGTGTTGGAGGGCCCCCCAGACAGAGATCCGGGGCTGGACCTGTTTGCGGGCACCGCCAGACTGTCCAACGGGTTCAGGCTTTTCACGAATTCCAGAGTACCCATGTACGGACTGAAGGGGGCTGCAGAGCTAAGCAATCATCGATTTGTACTCGCTGTCTCCAGTTCGGCAGGCCGGATTCGCAAAGGAGATTCGGGAGACTACGATTTCTATGGCCATCCCTGGATCAGTGTACGCGACAATGCCAGTCAGCCACTGTCCGACTTTCGAGATACAAACCACGTTACTGTGGGTGCTTACAACTGGTCGATGTCCTGGAGCGACCTCACTCGCAAAGAGGATCGAATCGATTTTGAGTACCACTATGGATTCCAGAGTTCGGCTCTCGTCTTCGGGCTGCATTACGCCTACTGGAAGGATCGTTTCGTGGATGGACCTCCGTTTTACGTACAGCACAGCGCAGCTTTTCTTGTGCCCCGCGGGCGTAGCCTGAGCCTTGCCAATAATCAGTATCTCATCTCGGCGGCCTATCGGTACGATTTTCGACTGACCGAATCCTGGAGTATTTCAGGTTCAATAGGACTGCTCAGCGGCTGGACCACAGTTTCGGATTATCATCCCTATCGCAGTCTTCATGCCTATTCCAGCACCCTGGGGTGGGGCGCCGAACTTTCTCTCGGAATCAGCTACGATCTCGCCACAAATCATAGCCTGGCTCTGGCATTCAGTCAGGAAAGATACTACTCTTCCGGGAAAATAGAATCCAGGGGAGGATTCAGCTTTGAGGACAGGTTGATGAGCCTTGTCACCGGTGCTGTCTACATCAACTATGCCACAAAGACCGGAAAGCTGGAGTATACCTTCCGCTTCTAGAACAACCGGCTGGCGAAGTGCGCAGAGATCATGAAGCCCGGATCTTTTGACCGGACCGCGAAATGTAAGCTAACTCCGACAGGGAACTACAGCGTATCCACCCGTGTTTCGGCAATGGAGAATGCTACTACAGGAAAGCTACTACAAGAATACTACCGTAGAGCGCTACTATTCAAGCATCCACGCGTTCAATGCGTGCGCCCAGCTTAATCAGTCGCTCATCGATTCGCGCAAAGCCGCGATCGATTTGGCCAATGTTCTGAATAGTGGATTCGCCCTGAGCGCAAAGGGCAGCGATAAGCATGGCCATGCCCGCGCGAATATCCGGGCTGGAAACCACGGCTCCTGACAGCGGCGAAGGTCCCATAACCACCGCCCGATGCGGATCGCATAGAACGATTTTAGCGCCCATGGAAATCAGTCGATCCACAAAGAAAAGCCTGGACTCAAACATCTTTTCATGGATTAGAACAGTTCCGTTGCATTGCGTTGCCGTCACCAGAATCACGGATGTCATATCCGCAGGAAAACCGGGCCAGGGCGCATCGTCTATGTGAGGTACGGCGCCGCCCATATCGCTTACAATTTCAAGGCTCTGGTCCCCGGGAACGCGAAGCGCAATGCCTTCGGGTCTTGTCTCAATGCCCAGACGCGAAAACACCTGGCGAATCATACGCAGGTTTTCCAGATCGGCATCTTCTATGAGAACCTCGCCCCCGGTAACGGCAGCCAGGGATATAAAACTACCCACTTCCAGATAGTCCGGGCTCACTCTGTGAGTGGCGCCCTTCAGGCGGGAGGTTCCGCCGGTGCCTTTGATTCGCAGTATGTTGGAGCCTATCCCCTGGATCGACACTCCCATGGACACTAGAAGTTTACAAAGGCCCTGAACGTGGGGCTCGCTGGCAGCATGGCGTATGATGGTTTCCCCCTCGGCCATGGCCGCAGCGCAAACCGCGTTTTCCGTGCCAGTTACGGAGGCTTCATCCAACCAGATATCGGCCCCTACCAGCTTTTCGGCAGTGAGCTCAAAGCCGTCCGGAAACATCTGAACTTTGGCGCCCAGAGCCTGCAAGGCCAGGATGTGAGTATCCAGACGTCTTCGACCAATCCGATCGCCCCCCGGTCGGGGAAGAAACACTCGGCCTGTGCGAGCGAGTAGAGGTCCGGCCAGGGTCACGGAACCGCGAAGCAACGTGGAAAGATCCGAGGGTATGTCACTCCTGGGGGTTTCGGGGGTATGAATCCTGACATGCCCGGGCCGGCCTTCCACGGCCTGAACCTCTGCACCCAGGTGCTGAATGATGCCCATCATCTGACGCACATCTTCGATATCAGGGACGTTTTCCAGAATTACAGGTTCGGAAGTTAGAAGAGCGGCAGCCAGAAGGGGCAGCGCTTCGTTTTTGTTTCCTTCCGGACGGATCACTCCCTGCAAGGGTCGTCCTCCCTTGACTCGGAATACCTTCTGGCCTTCGGACATGGGTTCACGTTCCGAAGCTTTCATCCACGGTCCAGCAGTAAATCCAGGATTCAGGCTCCCAATACTCAGAATGGCTTGACCCACATTGTAGAGCAGTCCTCCTTTCAGCATGAGTCTTCCCGTGGTGCTAACGATTGCCGGATCCGATAGCGGTGGAGGGGCCGGCATCCAGGCCGACCTGAAAACTTTCCAGGCCCTGGGCTGCTTTGGAACCACGGCCATTACCGCTATCACCTGCCAGAACACCACCGGCGTAAGCGCGGTGCAGGCCATCGATCCGGACATCGTTGCCGGCCAAATTCGAGATGTACTCACGGACTTGCCGGTTCAGGCCGCCAAGACCGGAATGCTTTTTTCCCGGGACATCATGGATGCTGTGCGAAACACCTGGAAAAAGTACGCCGAAAAGCAAGCCTTGATTGTGGATCCAGTGATGGTGGCCTCTTCCGGAGACCGACTGCTGGAGCCCGATGCCGAAGACGCCCTCATCGAATTTCTCAATGAAGCCACGCTGATCACTCCCAATCTGCCCGAAGCGGAAGTGATACTGAACAAGAACATCGACAACCTGGACGCGATGAAGAAGGCAGCAAAAGAACTAAACGAGCAAACCGGCGCGGCCGTATTGCTGAAAGGCGGCCATCGACTGTCCGAAAGCCAGAAGGCGGAAAAAGTAACCGATGTTCTTTTCTATGAAGATAAGCTCGAATTGATGGAATTCCCGCTGTATCCGGAAAAGAATACCCACGGCACAGGCTGTACTCTGAGCGCGGCCATCGCAGCCGGCATGGCCAAAGGACTGACTCTCCTGGATGCAGTGCGAGAAGCCCGCAAGTTCATCGATGGCGCGATCAAGAATGCCGCTGGCATAGGCGCCGGAACGGGACCGCTAAATCATCTCTGGAATCAGAAGTTTCAGTAATTCGGTAATGGTTACACGGCTACAGCCTGGTCTTCTTTCCGTCTTGCCGGGTAGGCGGCCTGCCAGGCCTTTGCGCAAGCCCGACGGGACGACCGCAAGTGACCCATTGGATTTGAAACCGGATTGTGCGGCGACGGTACGACCATGGGCTGGGGAGCCCCGGGAAAGCAGTCGCACAACCACACTCCCGAAGAAGTAGCCGCCAATCCGCATATGCCTTTTCCGGCCACCTCTCCGGTCGGGATCACAATCAGTGGGTTTCCAGGGTTACCTTCGTTTCCATCTCAAGAGGGATCTTCATCTCCTGAGCCATCTGTGGCGCCGCCAGGATGCTCATTTCACCATCCATTTTTTGCGTGATTTCGGATCGCACCACAATGCCGCGCTTCAGATCTACTACCTGCTCGCCGGACTGCTTTCCGGCAATGTCATAGCCAAATTCCATGGTCATGATCTTCAGAGTCTGGCCTTTGATACTGCTAATCTCGCCGTCTGTTCTCAGAGTGGCTTCTTCGGAATCGAGATCCTCCACAGTGTAGGTGTTGTCCACCTTCAGGGGAAAACCCGCGCCGCCCAAATCAAAGGTCTTGTTCCAGCTATCCCCTTCTCCGACTTCTTTCTCCGGATATGGCAGATAACTTCGCGCAAGCATGTGCTTCATGGTCTGCGCGCCAAACTGCTCTTTGAGCATCTTTCGCACCTGACGCCCTTCGACAGTATCTGGAATATCCAGGCCGGAGTAGACCCGGTCCAGAAATTCCTCCACACCGATCATATCCAGAACCTCCGCCTGAGGAGAAAGCTTCACGGAAAAACCATTTCCAATCATAACGGAATAGGCGATGGCCTCCGGATCTGTCGGTTCTTTGTCCTTTTCGGAATCATAAACAGACTCTTTGGAAGGTCCGGAAGATTCGCTTCCGCCGCTCTCCGTGGATTGCTCTTTTTCCACCTTGATTCTGTCATACGTTAGCTTTACGACTGTACCTTCCTCGTCCGCTTCCAGACACTCGATGGTATAGCTGATAGAAGTAGTACTTTTCTGTACCTGACGCGTTCCGCCGTCTCCGGGCATGGGCAATTGTTGTACTATTCTTTGCTCGGTAGTAACGGTTTGCCGGTACGTATCGCCTTTGGCCAGGTTCACGCGCAGTTTCACTGGCTCCGGGGGCTTGCAGTAGGCAGCAAGGACAGCAAGGGATAAAAGTAGGATTCGGGTTCTGATCATGTAACCTCCAGGTTGTATCCACGGACAGGGTTCCGATTGAAAAGTAAATTGATTTTCCCGGTCTCGAGCCGGGTTCCGGACCGCTTTATGATGCAAATGCAGCATGAAGAAGAAAGTTAAATTCTGCGTAAGATTTTCAAAACCGGATTTTTTTTCGTTGCCCTTTGGGCCTCCGCACTCTGATCTAAGAACCAGACTATCTGGAACTCTGTTTCATGAGGACGTTACCGATACTACTTCTAATTCTCGCCAGTTGTCAGAAGGTTGAGTATCCGTTCCATTCCCCCGGAGTTCTCGACCTTCGCGCCATCAACGAAAACGAGATCGTAACTCTGGACGGTCCTATCAGGTTCTATTCCGGCGAGTTTAATGGGGAAAGCCAATCCAGCGATAAGGATTACACCTATGTACAGGTACCGGGCGCCTGGAACCTGTATCAGACCGAACAGGGCGCTTTCGGCCCAACCGGATTTGGAACCTTTGCCTTCAAGGTACTTCTTCCCGACGATCTAAGACAACTGGGCATTCGACTTTCCGACATAGGAACCGCCTACAGACTCTATGTAGATGGACATCTGATCGGACAAAGGGGAGCCCCCGGCAAAAATCCGGAAACCCATGTCCCGGATGTAGGTCAGGAGGTTTACCTGATCCGTGCGGATTCGCAGGCGATAGAGGTCAGGCTGGAAGTCTCCAACTTCAGTTATCGCAAAGGAGGCATCTGGAATCCCATCACGATTGGTTCGGCGCAGGCCATAACGCGAAAGAACTGGAAGGACAGTTCAGTACAAACGCTACTGGTGGGCATCCTTCTTATCATGGGCCTGTATCATTGTGGCTTCTTTTTGATCCGCAAGCAGGAAACATCACTGTTCTTTTTTGGATTGAGCTGCTTTCTGGTGGCGCTACGCGAGCTCACGCTGGGTCCCCGCTTATTGCCTCTGTTGTTGCCGGAGATTTCCTGGGTCAATTATCTGCGTCTCGAATACAGTTGCTTCTTCCTGGCATTGCCGGCTTTCGCTTTCTATATTCAATCTCTGTTTGCACGCTATTTCTGGAAGCAAATCTCTTACTTTTTCCTGGGACTATCGCTCCTGGCTTCCTTGATTGTATGGGTTTCCCCTCCTTTGTTCTTCACGAAGCTCGTTCCCTACTTTCAGTACGTGGTCCTGGCTTTTATCATCTACGGTATAGTGGGGTTGATTCGCGCAGCAACGCGTCAGGAATCCGGGGCTCGCACGCTGCTGGTTTCCGGCATCATTATGGCCATAACGGTAATTAATGATGCCATGCTTGTGCGCCATTTCTACAGCGGACCGCGGGTTGTCGCCCTGGGCCAGATCCAATTCGTAATTGCCCAGGCTTTCATGCTGGCCCTGCGCTTCTCCCGAAGCATGAAGCGCATCGAAGACTATAACCGCACCATACAACAAAGAAACAGCAATTTGATGCAGCAGAAATCGAGCCTGGAGCTTCGGACTATTTACGATGATCTTACCGGTCTGGGCAATCGAAGCCTTTTGATGGACACCCTGGAGCAGAACATTCGAAACCTGCCCGAAACGTCGTTTTCTCTATTGCTTTTGAACCTGGATGACTTTCGCAAGGTAAACGATTCTGCCGGCCATGTAGTGGGCGATACCATTCTTGTCGAGATCTCACGCAGACTAAAGTATCAGATACCGGCCCGCGACCAGTTGTTCCGACTGGAGGGCGATGAGTTTGCTATCATTCATTGGCATCCAGGCCAACTTCGGGAAGCCCTGCAGTTTGCCTCAAGACTGCGGGGGCTTTTTGCCAGTCCGATGGAGATCGGCGAGTCTGCCTTTCGCACAACATTCAGTATAGGCGTAGCCCATTTTCCCGAGCACGGCCAGACGCCGCTTATGTTGTTCCGCAGCGCAGACTCGGCAGTAATGCAGGCCAAACAGGCCGGAAAGAATCGCGAAGAGGAGTTTGACTCTGAGCGAGACATGGAACACCGGATTCGGCTGGATCTGTCAGAGCGGTTGGAGCAGGCCATTCGGGGCCAGGAATTATCGCTACATTTTCAGCCCATCGTGGACCTTAAGACCGGCCGCACCACAGGAGCGGAAGCCCTTCTTCGCTGGGAGGAGCCAGAACTGGGTTTTGTGGCGCCGGATGTCTTCATCCCTATCGCCGAAGAAACCGGCCAGATTCGGAAACTGGGCAAGCTGGTGCTGCAAGATTCCGCCCGGGCTCTGGCCCGATGGACTCGCTTCCAGCCTGATTTCTGCATAAGTGTAAACATTTCGCCGGGTCAGCTAAACCATGGCGAACTTCTGGAGGATTTGCGGTCGCTGATCTCCGAACATAACATCGATCCCCATAATCTGAAGTTGGAGATAACAGAGAACTTGCTGCTGGAAGATAAGAACATCAGCCTGCTCAATTCCGCCAGAGCCCTGGGAGTTCGGCTGGTGATGGATGACTTCGGCACTGGCTATTCTTCGTTCGGATATCTTCAAAAGGGATTGTTCGAAATCCTCAAGATAGATAAGAGTTTTCTTTTGCGCTTCAGCGAAAACAATGCTCAGCCATTGATCCGGGCCATGGTACAGATGGCGCATAGCCTGAATATGGAGGTCGTAGCCGAAGGAATAGAAACAGAAGAGATCGCCGAATTCCTCCGGCAACTGGATTGCGAAATGGGACAGGGTTATCTTTACAGCAAGGCCATACCGGCGGAGAGCTTTGAAAAACTCTACATTGACCCCTCCCGACCGGCTCTTAGTCGCTCTTAGGCGGTCTCAGGCCGTCTTCCGACCGGTTCTTATCCGATCAATTGTTTGAGGAGCGCGCCATCGAATCTACCCACGTTTTCAAAACCGGGGACTGTTTGTCCCTGGAGAAGCAGCTTTTCCAGAGTCTGACGCGCCCGAAACACTTTCACTTTTACGGCGCCGGGGGTTGAGCCTATCGACTCGGCAATTTCTCCGAAGCTGAATCCGTCCAGATCATGCATAATCAGCGGACAACGCTGATGCTGCGGAAGCTTCTGTAGCGCTGTATGGAGTAGGTGCTTTCTGTACTTCTCTTCGCACATCTTGTCGGGATCATCTTCCGGTCGCGAGATTTCGGGCAGCTCCTGCCCGGTATGGTGGGATTGGATACGGGAACGCTTCTTTCGGTAACCAAGGATTACGTTTAAAACGACGCGATAGGCCCAGGTATACAAACTTGAATCGCCGCGAAAGCGAGAAATAGATCTATCTATCTGAACGTAAGCCTCCTGAAGAGCATCGATTGCATCATCGTAGTTTCCCAGCATACGAAAGCACAGATTGTAAAGCCTTTCCTGATACTGCTGGATAAAGAGCCGCCAGGCCCGCTCTTTCTGCCCGTTCTGCAAGAGAGTCAGGATCTCCCGGTCTCGACTCTCCGGCATTTCTTTGCCTGCGGCGGAATTACTGTCCGGGTCATTCGAGGTTTGCGAAGTGGGTGAGACGTTCGAAACGGTGGCAGTATGTGAAGTCTTAAGGCTATCCGAGACGACCGGGGCCTCCACGGTGGTTGGGGCAACCGAATGAGCAGTCTGATGGCTCTCCCTTTCAGACGCCGAACTCGAGTTCACTTTTCGTTTTCGCTGTACAGGTTTACTTCGCATTTTTTCTCCAGGAGACGGCTGCTACCACAGGCTCGGGGCTTCGGTTTCGACTCGAGGCGCTTATGGTTCCTGTTGGGAGCCAGGCGCTGGCGCAGTTATAAGAGTTTCTCCCCGTCATTTAGTATAATAGCCGCCGTGATTCTTTTCTGCCTAATTTTCGGAATGCTGCAACGCCCGGTTTCTAAAATCCTGCATGGACTGTCCCTCAACCGAATGTCTGAGAGCGCCGCTCACAAAGCCGGCGGCCAAAAAGAAATAGGACGGATACAGTCGGGTCAATCGCTCAATTCCGGCCGGTTGGTTTCGGGCCCGTAGAATCCGAGCAAGCACGGAGCCGGGTTTTTCGGATCGCTTTTCGTCATCGGGTTCCAGAATCAGAAGCTCCCCCGCCTCGCCCCGAGAGAGAAGGAATTCGGCCAGCACTCGTCCGGCCCGTAAACAGCAAAGGCTGGAAGAGCCGCATCCGATTTGTAAATGATCCATGTCCAGAGGTAACCCGGGACGGTCCTGCGCTACAGGTTCCGGAAACAGAAGCAATCCGCGGGCGAACTCCAGGAATTGCTCCACGAGTCCGCCGGTGCTATCCCCGAGTATATATAGCGGCGCATCCGATTCCTGCTTCCCGGCCATCCGAATCGGGCCCGTTTCTACCACGAAGACCAATCCAGAGCCTCCGGAATCGGCCCACCGCTTCTGAAGAGACTCGTAGGCCTGTTTCCGGCAGGAAAGGCTCACTATTGTCGCCTGGCGACCCATCGTTTCCTTAGTGCTTCCGGTCACCGGAGGGTTACATTCTTTTTTTTTAATCCGTGGCGCCCGGCGCTCCGAAAGGAGCGCCACTCATCGCGTATCGGGTCGCCTCGGCAGACCAGGGAGGACTAAACCTCAATTAGACGTCGGTAGCCAGGATAGCTACGTCTCGTACAGTATCGCCTTCGGACAGATTTACCACACGGACTCCCACAGTGTTTCTACCGATTGTAGAAATGTCCTTGGCGGCCATACGGATGGCATACCCGCTTTCGGCGATAATCAGAATGTCGTCCTTATCGCCCAGGGTGCATAAAGACACCGCCTTTCCGTTTTTGTCCGCCACCTTCATGTAGGTGATCCCTTTTCCGCCCCGTCCCTTGGCGGGAAAGTTGGAAAATCCCATGCGCTTTCCAAATCCCTTTTCGGAGATCACAAAGAGCGAGGAATTCTTCTTAACCACGTCCATTCCTACGATTGCGTCATCTTTATCCAGACGCATACCGATGATTCCGGCCGCGCTTCTGCCCTGGCTTCGCATGCGGGCCAGATTCGTTCGCAAGGCCAGGCCTTCTCGGCTTCCGATGATCACATCGTCGTCAGGGTTCACCAGACAGACGTTGATCAGTTCGTCCTCTTTTCGCAGATTTATGGCAATGATGCCGCCTTTTCGCGCATTCTCGAAGATATCCAGGCTACTCTTTTTCAGAATGCCTTCGCGACTGATCATAACGATGGCCTGGTTTTCGGTAAATTCTTTCACCGCAGTCATGGCCGTGATTTTCTCTTCCTGGGCCAGGTTGAGCAGGGCCTTCACTGATTTACCCCTGGCTTCGCGACTGGCTTCTGGAAGCTCCAGAACCTTGATACCGAACACTTTGCCTTTGTTGGAAAAAAGCAGTAGCGTATCGTGGGTAGATCCCAATCGCATGAGGCGAATAATGTCTTCTCTTTTGGAGCCGCCGCGAACGCCCCGTCCGCCGCGCTTCTGGCGACGGAAAGAATCCACGCCCATTCGCTTAATGAAACCGTCTTCGGTAAGAGTGATTACCACATCTTCGTCGGGGATTAGATCCGTAACATCGAAGCTCAGCGAGTCCACACTGCTTGTATCCACTTCGGTGGCACGCTTCGAGCCATAGGCAGTCTTCATTTCGCCCAATTCATCGGATACAATTGTGTACTGACGCTTTTCGCTTTTGAGAATGTCCTTGTAGTCCTTGATTTTCTCTCTTAGCTGATTCAGTTCTTCGATGATTTTGGCGGATTCCAGACTGGTAAGTTTCTGCAATCGCATATCCAGGATTGCATTTGCCTGGATTTCCGTTAGCTTAAATCGTTTGATAAGCTTTTGTCTGGCTTCGTCTACGGTCTTGGATCCGCGAATGATCTTGATGACCTCATCGATGAAATCCAGGGCAATTTTCAAGCCCTCCAAAATGTGGGCTCGTTTTTCGGCCTGATCAAGTTCGTACTGGGTTCGCCGAACCACCACTTCCTTGCGGTGCTGGATGTAGTGCGCCAGGATCTCCTTTACATTGAGAATTCGCGGCTGGCCTTCTACCAGAGCCAGAAAGATAATGCCATAGCTAACCTGCAGCTGCGTCTGCTTGAATAGCTGGTTCAGCACAATCTGGGTCATAGCATCTTTCTTGAGCTCAATCTCTACGCGAATGCCGTGACGGTCAGAAAGGTCTTTGATGTCGGCTATACCTTCGATGACTTTGTTGCTGACCAGTTCGCCGATCTTTTCCAGAAGGTTCTTCTTGTTTACCTGGTAGGGAATCTCAGTAATTACGATTGTGTCGCGGCCCTTTTTGCCCTCTTCTACATCTACTTTGGCGCGAATGCGAAAGGAGCCTCGGCCGGTGGTGTACGCCGACTTCAGCCCTTCGCCGCCGATAATAATACCTCCGGTGGGGAAGTCCGGGGCCGGGATGTATTTCATCAAGTCGCCGGCGGTTAGATCCGGATTCTGAATCAATGCATGGCAGGCATCCATCACCTCCGTGGGATTGTGGGGAGGAATGTTTGTGGCCATACCCACGGCAATACCGCTGGAGCCATTAATGAGCAGGTTGGGCAGAGCTGCCGGTAGAACCTTGGGCTCCTGCTTGGTATCGTCGAAGTTGGGCAGAAAATCTACTGTGTTCTTGTCGATATCCCGTAGCAGCTCTTCTGCCGCTCTGGTAAGCCTGGCTTCAGTATATCGATAGGCCGCCGGATTATCGCCGTCCACCGAACCAAAGTTCCCCTGGCCTTCCACCAGGGGCACACGCATTACAAAGTCCTGGGCCATGCGCACCATGGTGTCGTACGCGGCCGAGTCGCCGTGGGGATGATAGTTACCAATCACCTCGCCCACGACCTTCGCGGACTTCACGAATGGACGATCGTGGCGCCAGGCCCTTTCATGCATGGCGTATAAGATTCTACGATGCACCGGCTTCAGACCGTCACGAACATCCGGTAGCGCACGGCCTACGATTACGCTCATGGCATAATCCAGGTAGGCCTCTTTCATCTGATTATCGATGGAAACGTTAACTGTGCGAAGCCCCTTCTGGAGAGCGGCCGCAATATCGATCCGTTCAATAACCGGGGTTTCGGTCATTGTAGTGGTACCGCTTGCAGAGCGGGGCTTTTTGCCTCCGGTGGCCTCCGGGCCGGCCTTGGTGGGCTCCTTGCCGGAGGAAGCGGACTTCTTGGCTGCCGTCTTTTTGGCGCCTTTGGGCGCGGATTTTTTGGATGATTTAGAGGACTTCTTTTTAGCCATAAGCAGGTTCAGAATTCGGCCTGTGGCCCCTCAAGTAAACAAGATTCCCCGCCTTCTACGACTCCAAATGCGACTAAAAACCGGGCTCCGCCGGCAGATTCGGCCATGAATCCGGGCTTCTTACCGCCCTTTGCCATAAACACGTGTAGATACACGGTTTCTTGACTTAGAAGTGCCCGGTTATGAACTGACCGAATGCAGAACGACTCCTCAGCGGCGCCAGTGTCTCCCAGTCTTACAGGTCGGGACTGGCATCATAAGAATTGTTACGGTTGCGGGCTGGATAATGCGAAAGGCTTGCAGGCGGATTTTCTTTTCGATGAAGAGCAGGGAGAGGTGCGATTCGACTACACTCCTACGAAAGACTTTGAAGGAGCGCCTGGTTATTCCCACGGCGGAATGCTGGCCACCATCCTGGACGAAGCCCAGGGAGTGCTCTGCTTTCATGTAGGTCATTCGGTGATGACTGAGAAGCTGCACATGAATTACCACAAGGCCACTCCGCTGCACACCCCCTTCAAAGTCCGAGCCTGGCTCACTGCTGTGCGAAAAAGACGGCTGTACACCAGAGCGGTGATCTATAACGAAAACGAAGAGATCTATGTTAGTTCTAGCGCCTCCTGGTACGTGCTTCCGGACCGGGTCATGCGGCGCATGTTTCAAGGCTTCTCCGAAGAAGAGAGCCAGCGCATCCAGGCGCTGCTGGAAGCCAACCGAAAGAGGGCGCGGGAGATTCGAAGGCGGATACGAAAGAATGCGAAGGGAGAGTCGCGGTAGGTCAACCGGCTCGGAGTGAGCATTATTCGTGAGCAATGACGAGCGGGGCGAGGGAACCAGCAATACACTCCTCGAAGGGCTGACGGCCTTGCGAGCCTAATTTGCGCCCTTCCAAGAATGCTATGGTTCAGGCAGAACGATCTCTGAGCGAACCGCCGTCAGAGATCGTCTGAAATCGTCCCGGATCCGGGCTCTAATCTGATGCCTGTTTCAAGTACTCCACAAGATTGATTCTGTCCTGTTCATTATTCACCATGCCAGCTTTGCACCGAGTTCGCTGAACCATAAGCGCCGGAGCCTGAATGAACTCCAGTAGATTGCCCTCGGTCCAGGTGATATTCAGATCTCTCATGCCTCTTGAATAACCGTCAAAGCCGTCTGCCGATCCGGCTTCGCGCCCAAAAACCCCGTGGAGCGACGGGCCCACCCTATGCTGCCCCGGTCGTAGAGCATGACAGGCTTTGCAACGCTGAAAGACCCGCTTTCCCTGATTCGCATCGCCCTCCGCATCCAGACCGCTCACAAGAATCATTTGCAGAGCAAGGATACCGGCAGAAGCAAAGATCGAGGAATTCTTTAACCGATTGTACATGTTCCACTCCTTTAACCATTACAAAAAAATATCCAATGGTTCTTTTTTGCGTCATTCTTGCATATTCGCCAGGAGAGGGAACAGGATTCTTGATGAATAGCCTTGCTACGCGCAGACATGGAGTCGGGTACAGGAAACTGCGCGATGGAAGGAACTGCGGTAACCTGACCCTACCCGCCTTTACCTAATGGCGGAAGGCCCACGTTTCTTTCGCGGAGACGCTTCAGGGACGGTGGCGCAGCAAGGAGTCATTCACATGTGGAATGACTCCCCAGACCGGTGTAGGTATCCTGGGCGTAGCTATCCCAGCCGATGGATGGATCGAAACTGTCGGCGCCGTTGCTGTCGCCGCTGGTAACACTGCATTTTCTTCGCAAAGTCTCGTTCTGCGTGCCCACTCCACTGTTATACCACTCTGTACCCGGATCTATACCAATCCGGCCTATGACATCCATAGTAGCGCTATCGCAGTACAGCTCCAGAGCATCGTCCCCGTTAAAATTCATAACAGTGGAACTAGTAAGCAGATCGCAGTAAGAGGTGGCTCCTCCGTCAATGCTACTGTTGCATATCACATAGGTTCCTTCAGAGCTTAAAGTTCCAGATAGATTCACTGAGGTAGTGGGAGATGTGGCCCCATTAATGTAGATTCGCACAGAACACTGGGACAAGTCAAAATCTGCGCCTGGATTGTAGATTTCCAGGACTTTGTTTAAGCCCGACCCCTCAATGTATTCAGAGAAGAAAACTGGCGGAGGGCCAGATACTGGCGTGGCGGTAGCCTCTCCGCTGAGAACGCTTGTTCCGCCCGAATGGATCGCCACTACAGCAAAGGAATATGCGGTATCGTTCGTCAGGCCAGTAACAGTGACTGAATTGGTAGAAGCGCTTTTGCTGCTATCCGAAGTAGTGACGCCGGTTCCGCTACGATAGTATACAGTGTAGCTACTGGCATTGGACACTGAATTCCAGGTCAGAGACACTTCGCCATTTCCCGAGGTCGCGCTGAGACCAGTGGGCGTAGAAGGAGGTCCAACCACAACGGACTGGCTAATCACCGATGAAACGTTACCGGCCCTATCAACGGCACGCACCTTCAGATGATATTGACCATCCGGCAGAGCCGTGGAGCCCGTGTATTCATTCCCGTTTGATATGGAGGTTCCACTAAAGGTAGGATTCGTCCCATTTGTGGTATAGGCAATAGTGAGGCACCCGGACTCGCCTGAGTCGCTGCAACTGGCAGAGAAAGTGCTACCGGAAGGAAATGGACCAGAGTCGGAAGGAGAAGCGATCGACACAGTAGGCGAAGCGGTATCCTTAATCACGGTTTGGGTTGCAATCGCGTATACGCTCGCCCCATTCGGAACACAGAATCGCAATGTGTTGCTACCGGATGATAGCGATGAATTCTGAATCGTAGTACTGTTGGATGCATCGGCTGTGACGGAGCCAGTAAGACCCGTTCCAGAAGGAGAAGCGCCATCGGCACAATCGGAATCGGATCCTCCCACCTTCACTATTCTGCTAGCAGAGCTTTTGTCGCTTTCCCAGGTGCAACTGACATTGCCCGAGGAAACGTATGGAGTGCATGGGCTCGTAAAAGATATATTGGCTACAGCCGAGTCGATTACGTACGTGGCGCTGGCAGGAGAGCTTTCATTACCAGCCGCATCGCGACACAGATATTTCAGGTTATATGTACCGTCTCCAGAAGCCCCAATTTCAACATCCACCGATGGCGGGGCACTGACCTGACCATTCAATGGTTGAAAAGCAGGATCGGAGCCGTCCAGAGTGTACAGGATGTTACTGGGAGCAACGTCATCGTTACACGTTAGTGTCACAGACTGAGCCTGGCCGTAGCCGCCGGCTCCGGGCCCCGTGAGGCTCACCGATGGATCCGTCGTGTCTTCCTGAATATCAGCGAGCAGCGTATCGTCTGCGGCCCCATCTCCATTCGTGTCCACCCCATCTTCCTTTCCATCACCGTCGCCATCCACAATCCAGACCTGGCTATCGGAACAATCGGCGCCTGTGTAAAGACTCAGAATTCCTTCATCGGTACAAAAGAAATAGTCTACAGAGCCGTCTCCATTCTGATCAATCCCGTCCGGCTCGCCGTTGCTATTAGAATCCAAAAAAAGAAGCTCTGCAATGCCATCTCCATTGGTATCGATTCCATCACTCAGGCCGTCCCCGTCGAAATCAATTGCCGTGCCATCCACGGAGCCATCCCCGTCCAGATCAGCATCTGAACCAGG
The DNA here is from genome assembly GCA_002730875.1 of Spirochaetaceae bacterium. Classification (GTDB taxonomy): domain Bacteria; phylum Spirochaetota; class Leptospiria; order Leptospirales; family Leptonemataceae; genus UBA3465. The sequence goes on from PCBI01000005.1 coordinate 393,529, forward strand.
AACGATCGAGCTGGTTATGTCGCTCGGGATGCCCCCGGCAGCTATAGCCGCGAGAATCTCTTCCAGATTGGGGTCCTCTTCATCGGGATTGAGTATTGCAATGCAGCCTGCACTCAAATTCAGAATCAACACTGTGACGAAAGCGGGTATGATGAAGGAAGGGCTGGATCGATGCATATGAACCTCGGAGTTGCAGAAGATCAAATTGAGATTATTATGCAACCTTTTATTCTACTAGCTCAACCATCTCGCATCTAGATGTATAGACCTTCGTAGCCGACTCCTGACATCCTTGCTAACGCTCCAAATCATCCAGCGCTTTAGTTACGTCTTCAGGCCAGGTAGTGCCCACCGGAAGGCTACTGGAGGCCAACGGCCTCCGGGGAGTTTCTGACGATCCGGTCGCAGTAAACCGGGATGTGGGATCCGAATCCGACGACCGGGCAGCCTCGGGATGGGCGATAAGGTTCGGTGCACTGTCTGAATTAGCTTGCCGACTTTCGCTCAGGTGGATTTGATCGATGCGCGTATTCCACAGATGCCACAGAAGCAGGGCGAATACGGCCAGCCCGCTCACAAGGCTCAAATAAACCGGCCAGTTCGGCGGCTCATGATGCAGGATAGAGGGACCAAAGCCCTGGATGGTTCCCTGGATCAGATCCTGTCGGCCTTTTTGAGCCCATTGCTGCAGAATCGGATCGTCCACGGCTCGATCGCCAAACCCATGTACGAAGCCATGGACGATTTGATCCGCTGACATTTCCTCCAGAACCCGGTTTTCAATGAAGCGCCTGGCCTGGACCGCAAAGCAATGCTCGTCTACGTGCAAGCATTCGGACACCAGACCGTGGCAGCCGCAGAAGCAGTTCAGTCGCCTGGTAACCTCTTTGAATGTCTGTATATGTTCTCGCTTTGCCAGCTTTTCCGGAGCGTTGTCCGCATAGACGGGGCCCGCAAACGCCAGGGGAAGAAAAGATGCGGCAGCCAGAAGCCAATTCGCGGTCTGGAAAAGCAATCGAGAGTTTTGCGACGACATATTTGCCAGATTGGCGGGTGATTCGAAACCGGCAAGACATATACCGCCCGGGGGTATCTGGCGAGAACAAGGGCCCGGGGTCATGGAAGGCGACCGGAACGCCAGATCTTGCCAGAGGGTCCGGGAACGATGAGTGCAAACGATGAGTGCAAGAGACGGTTAACGAGGCATCCGCAAACTCTGCCGCCGAAAAAGAATTGCTTGTACGACGATTCCCTACATAAACCTACAATGCCCATCCGCGAGAGAGTTTCGAAAGCCTTGAAGACCGCAGCCTTGTTCAATCTTGCCGCAATAGCCTTCGCCCCTTCCCTTTTTGCTCAAACAATAGACCTGGGAAAGATGCAGGCCCAGTACAGTCGACCCAATGTAGTCTTCTTCCCCGATGGGCAGTCCTTTGCCATTGCTGCCGATAAGTCCGTTCGCACCTACAGGCTGGATGGCACGCCCATCAAGACATATGCCAGTTACTTAAACGTGAAAGGCCTGGCCATTTCGCCGGATGGTAGTCAGCTTGCAACGGCCGAATCGGACGACGGAGGAAACGTAAACGGCCTGGTGAAAGTCGTAGACGTCAAGACCGGACGCCTGCTGCGACAGTTCCGCCATCGCGCCGGCTACGCCGAATGGCTTTCTTTTTCGCCGGACGGACGGTATCTGGCCAGCGTGGGCGACGAACCTGCTGTGTATGTTTGGGATCTCAGGACCGGCCGACCGGCTGCGCGAATGGAACACCATAAATGGGGCAATGTAAGCTCGGTCCATTTCAGCCGGGATGGCAAATACCTGTTTTCCGGCGGACAGTACCGGGATAGCGAAGCCCTTCTAAAAGCAGACGATGCGGAGAATCGCTACTACAACAAAACCCATACTGTGGAAGCCGCCAGAAAGCTTCAGGAAGAGATTCAGCACTGGTATGAAACATTTAACGAAAGCTGGAAAATAGGCGAATTCTTCATTTATTCGACGACGACCTGGAATCTGATCAAGCGAATCCAGACCCCGGGCGCCGTGCATGGAATCCAGAGCGTACAGGGCTCGGAAAAGGTAACCATCGTTACCAACATGGATCGCCAGCAGGTGGGTCAGGAGGATGGCTATCTGCTGAGTGTGGATCTGGCCACCGGAACCTATGAAGAACTGGACCGACTGCCTCACATGCCGGACGACTTTGCGGACCTGGACTCGGAACACCGATTCTACTACAGACATAACTATCTGGGTTACTCGCCCACGCCAGAGCTATATGTTCTAAGTACATTGGATGGAGTTTTTGTGCTGGATGATGATCTGGACGAAGAGTACTCCTTCGATGTGGATTCAGACACCGTGCAATCCCCGGTGCCGGCAGCGATTTCTCCGGATGGAACGTGGCTGGTTACTCTGGAATACAGCCGAGAAACCGGCGCCGGTCAGGCCATCATCCGCAAACTGGATTGATATCGACGGAAAAACGCCGGTCGGCTCGCAAAACGCGCTTGCAGCAAAATGACGTTTCAGCCTAATTCTGCCCATGGCACTTAGAAGATCTGTTTTCATCAGCGCATCTGAAGACCGGCTGGAAGGACTCATTGAGCAACGTGTGCAGCCCGGGGCAAACAAGGAAGCTATCGACCAGCGAATCTGGGATCTCTTCGGCGAAGAATGGTGCGTAATGTTTACCGATCTTTCCGGTTTCTCACGAGGCGTAGAAAAGTTTGGTATCATACATTTCCTGCAAACCATTCACGAATCCGAAAGAGTACTTCTGCCTATCGTAGAAGAAAACGATGGCATCCTCTTGAAAGTCGAGGGGGACAGCTTCATGGCTATATTTCGCAAGCCGTCTAAAGGGCTGTCCGCTGCCGTATCCATGCAGAGAGCTCTGGAATCCTACAATCAGGGAAAGATTCCAGAGGAACAGGTTCTACTCTGCGTAGGCCTGGGCTACGGTCACATGCTTCGCATAGGCGATGCGGACGTTTACGGCGCACAGGTAAATGCAGCCAGTAAACTGGGAGAAGATATTGCCGAAGCCAAAGAAATCCTGGTTACGAAAGCGGTTAAGGAAGCCTCGGATGATTTTCCGGATATCGGTTACGAACCCATCGATGAGATCCCGCCGGGAGCCGACCAGGCTTTTCGCGTTCTATACAAAGTCTGACAGGATCTGCCCCTGAGTAACAGGCGAAGTGGGCCTGACAGCTTCTTTACCGGCAATTCCACTCGCATCGGGTTATTGTAGGATTCGCGCCAGAGCGTGGCCAGGATTACGGCCGGTAACATTTGCATTCGCGCTCGGGCATAGCTAAAGTCGCTATACTCGGAACGATTCCTGTTGACATGCCAAAGTCCGGTTGGTTCTGTCTGGAATGCCCTTCTCTTTCAAACGCAATCTGATTATTCTGGTCCCTGCTCTGCTTTCGCTCCTGACCGGATGCGCCGTAACATCCATGGAATACGAGCCTGTAAAGGCCGGAGCCCCCGCAGATCTGGCTGCCATGGTATCCAGCCTGGAATCTACGCCCAAAGGACCGATTCGGTTTCGTAAGATTGTTGCGGCGGACTGGGCGGTGGCCCGAGACGGCTTGATTAACTTCGAGCATCCGGAGGCCCTAAAAGCAGGTCTGGAAGAAGGCCTGGAGCCTATACAGATATATTTCTATGCTATTGAACATCCGCAGCACGGCCTATTTCTCGTGGATACCGGTATGGCTGCTATCTTCGCGGAGGAATCCGACAACTGGCCAGTGTCCAGTCTGGTGAAATCAGCCATGAACATGGACAAACTTCAGGTCCGCGTTACTACGAAAAACTGGCTGGAGCAAAACGGAAGTCCGCGCGGAGTATTTCTGACCCACATGCATTTGGATCATATCCTGGGCTCCAGGGATATCGATAAGTCAGTGCCATTCTACATTGGCCCCGACGAATCTACATACGGTGCTTTCATGAATATGTTCGTTCAGGGAACCACCGACGATGTTCTGGGCACCGATCGTAAACTGCAGGAGCTTCGCTTTCCGACGCCTGGAGCGAATCCATCGGTTGCGGCGGCGGACGATCCTCAAAAAGGACGCATGCGAATCCTGGATTTTTTTGGCGACGGCAGCTTCTATGCCATTCATGTTCCCGGCCATACTGCGGGCAGCATGGCTTTCATTGTCCGATCCACCGAGGGGCTACAATTGATTGTGGGCGATACCTGCCACACGGCCTGGGGATGGAAACATAACGTGCCTCCCGGTAGCTTCACAATGGATCAGGAAGGGAACGCGCACAGTCTCGATGCACTACAAAGCCTTGTGCAGGAGCTTCCCGGCCTGAGAATACACCTGGGCCATCAAAGCCTGTAGGAGATTGTTCGGCGCCTCAGAATTCCGTATATTGTGAGGCAAAGGCCTGCTCCTGCGGTTCCAGGGAGCTCTGCTCCATCTGATTTTCGCTTTGCCCATCTAGCGGTGGCCTTTCTTGATTGCGGCGATGGCTCCGTAGATGGGGCGTGGGAATCAGGCGTTTGAATCGGTTTTTTCCCCTTCGCCGGCGCCTGCGAGCCAGTTGTAGAGCAGAGCCACTACTCCGCTTAAGAAAGCCACATCCACAGAAATGTAGAGCACATCGAAAATAATTCCATAAATGTGTTCGTACCAAAGAAGTGCGGGGTTCAGCGCCGTAAAGGGATGGGGATGTATGGAGTTATAAGCCTGCATGAAGTAGGACCCGAACGACACGGACAGTCGGGACCATAGACTGATTACCAGAATCACCAGACTGGCCGGCGCCGTTGTCGCTATTACAAGTGCTTTTACGTTAACTTTCATATCTCTCTCCGCTCTTTACTGCCCATCGTCTCGGGAGCATATCAGAACCTTTTTCTCCGGGTCTCCACACGCGGCCCTCTTGCACTCCCAGCCGCAAGCAGCCTGACTCCAGGGAGCCCTTGCGCCCCGGCCCGTCCCCGGGAATCCCGGGGTCCCCGCGGTCCCACTAACGAATCCGTCGAAACGCAATCATGGCAATATCATCGGTAAGCTCGGTGGGGCCGTCTTTCATCACCTTTTTTCCAGTAAACGATTCCAGGTTGGATACCATACTGTTCATGATTGTATCAGGCTTCTTCTTTCCAGTAGCTTCCAGGATTCGTTCAATCCTTTTTGTGCCAAATTGAGCGCCGGAAGCATTCGTGGCTTCGTTAATGCCATCAGTATACTGAAAAAACAAATCCCCTTTACCCAGGGTCGTTCGATGCTCCTCCAGAATGGAATCAAATGTCTCTTCGTCTTCCAATCCCAGGGGCAGGCCTCCGGCTTTCAGTATTTCCAGACTGTCCGCTTCGTAGCGATAAATCAGTCCTCGATTGTGACCGGCGGAAGCATAGAGCAGGCTATGACTTTGCGAATCGTAGACACCCAGAAGCATGGTAATGAATACATGGGAGGGGGTTTCGCTGTAGAGACGATTGTTCAGGGTATTCAGGATTTTCGTAGGCGAATCCATGCCCATTTGCACCAGCGATCGAAGATGAGACCGCATCATCGCCATAATCATGGCCGGACCGGGTCCGTGACCGGTAACGTCGGCAATACAGAATACAAGTTTGTCGCCGGAAGCTTCAATGAAGTCAAAGTAATCCCCGCCTACACCTGAAGAAGCACGATACATATACCCGAAGCTCAAGGAATCGGTGAATGCCGCCGGCAGGCCTGACGGCAACAACTGGGACTGAATCTGCTCCGCCGCCGACAACTCCTGAATCATGCTCTCCCGGTGACGCAAATCGCCGGTCATTCGATTCAGAGTGCGCGCCAGAATCCCGAGTTCGTCGTTACCTTTGTAAGCGAAGCGAGTGTTTAAATTGCCCGCGCCAACCTGCTCCACGCCCTGGATGATGGACTTGATCCTTCGAACAAAGAAAAGTGATATCAGAACGGAAACCAGCACCAGGCGCAACCCGATGGACAGGGTCATATCCAGGAGTCGGTGCTTCTCGGCCTGCAACGAACGGTCTATGACGGAGCGATCAGAGAAAATTCGGGTGAAGGCTGCAGTGTTGCGAAACAGGGCAAGCTGGGCCAAATCCTGTGAAGACGTTGTATCATATTGCCACATCAGGTCTTCCAGAGCGGCACGGGGTCGTATCCAATGACCGTTGCCGGCCACGTAGGGGAGATAGACATTTCCGCAGGAGCTTACTTCCGAGCAGGCCGTTCGGATCCAGATTCGCATGGCCTCCCACTTCTTCTGCCTGGCTGTTCGGTTTAACCGAGAGCCCTCATAACTAAAGTACGCTGTAGGATCGTAGGAAAACTCCATCACGGCGGCATCCAGGAGCATGGCATCGCTCAAATAGAGATAGGCATCTCGAATCTGATGGGACCTGGGAAAGAACTCCTGTATCTGGTTTTCGATGGAAGGAATTCGCTTCTGAAGCGCCTCCAGAGAACTTGTCTCATCCTGGATCTGCTGCTTCAAATCCACAATTGCCTGTTGTCCTTCAGATAATTCCGGACCTGCCCCTTCGCCGACCTCCTGGGCAGAGGGGGACGGTTGCCCGGAGCTGCTCCGGGACTCTTCTTGCGCAATGGCCAGATCGCCCTTTAGTTTCTTTATCCGCTCTCGCGCCGACTCAATGGCTTCCAGGGTTTCCTGCTTTCGATCCTCCAGATCTTCCAGAGATTGTCGGTCCAGAGCGCGCGCCCCATCCACGGCTTCCTGCAACAGGGATTCTTTTTCCTTTCGCACGGTTTCGTATTCGCGATACAAAGTCCGATAATCTGTATTGCGAAGAAGCGCGTACGGCTCTCTGGATTCCTGGCGGATGGCTTTCAGCTGAGCGATGATTGCATTGAGCTTTTCGTTTAGCCTGGACTCCCGGGCCAGGTACCTTTCCCAGATCTGGCTCTCCACGGAATCCAGCGATGACAGGATTAGCTCGGCCCTTTTGGACACCTCGGGCTTCATGTACAGAGTTCGCGTGGATATCAAATAGTCGTTTTGCTCGGTGGAATAGGAATGATGGTGAACATTTTGATCCGGCTTCTTGCTATAGTAAGCCTGTCGCACCGAGTCCAGTGTAGCGCGGATTTCCTGATTCGTCCCCGGCTGAAGCAAGTTGATCTCCGGATTGCCCAGTCGGTTCAGTCGGCTTCTTCGTTGCACCAATCCCTGCAGCGATTCATAAAGCGCGGCCCTTTGATCCGCTTCCAGGTCCGGATCGTAGAGCTGCTTCTGGATTCTGGCAATATCAAAGTCAATGTCTCGGGCCGGCGAAAGTAGCGAGGTGTCGAAATATGCCTGAAAAAAGAGTCCTACGGTCTGGATCCGATAATTCGAGTCCAGTCCTTCGAAAACGGATCGCAAGGTTTGACGATAAGAAGTCTGCTCCAGAATCTTCCAGTCAAGCGCTCGGCCCACCCGAGTGTACCCTTTGAGCAGGCTTTCTACTTCTTCCGGGGAATTCGACGATTCGATTTTCTGACGCGCCGCATGGGTATAGGCGGCATAGTAGTTTAACTGTCCAAACTCTCCATCGGAAAGACCCCCGTCCCGGCCCAGCGCGGTGCGAAGCCTGGATTTCAGAGTATCGTATTGATCGATATCAAAGGTTTCCCATTTGCGGATGGAGTCCTCCAGTTCTGATTTGTCGACATAGTGCTTTCGGACTGCGTGCAACTCCTCCAGGGCGCGGGCATAGAATCGGATCTCTTCTGTCTTGCGTTCCACGGGATCCAGCTTTCCCTGAATTTCCCGAAGCGAATAGTCCATGATTAGATCCTGTTGCTGCCGTAGCGCCAGAAGCAACACGGCCCCTCCCAGCGCCACCAGTAGGACCGAGGTAATTAAACCGATCTTTATTGTTAGTCCGGGTCTGGGAATTCGCATACAAACTCTAATCTTTGGATTTCCCTGGCGCATCAGAGGCGGTTTCCGGCAGGACCTTCTCCAGAATAAGCAGGTTGCCGCCTTCCGTCCGAGCCCTGTGCTCCACTTGCATGATACTTCGCATCAAGAATAATCCGTAACCTCCGTCCCTCCCGCTTTCTGCCAAATCCTCAGGATCTGGCAAGGGAATGGTAGTAGGGTCGAACGCCGGGCCGTCATCTTCCAGTTCTATGCGAATGGTGCGATTCATTCGCATCAAAGTCATTCGCAGTTCCCCGGAACGATTCGCGTACGTATGCTCGAAGACATTTACTATCGCTTCTTCAAGTGCCAGAAAGATGCGGTTCTTGTCCAGATCCCTGGCATGACCGTTCAGAAAAGCGTCCAGTTCATCGCGAATCTCCGCCAGGGAGTAGCTTCCCTTCTGAAGTATGATTAGCTTTCGTGCCGGGGAATCCAAGACGGTCAGAATCCCTGCAACGCCTCATCCAGATTGGCGCAGATAGTAAAGATCCTGGTGAACGAAAGTAGTTCGAAGACATCCAACACTTCAGTGGTAGGACTGGCCAGACGCAAGTCGCCACCCGCGCCTTTCAGCTTCTTTCGCAAAGAAGACAGAGTGCCCAGGCCCGCCGAGGAAATGAACTTCAGGCTCTTTAAATCACAAATAACTTTTGACTCGCCATCTGATATCAGCTTTCCGATGGCTTTATCCAGCCTCGGCGCCGTATCGGCATCCAGGGAACCCTCCAGAGATACTACGACCACGTTTCCCTTTCGACTGGCTTTTAGATTCAAGGTCTCTGACATACAAACTTACTCCCTGCTGGCCTGGCCCCACTCATCTAGAGCGGATGAGCTGCTTCATCATTCCTTTTTCCCGGATCATAGCGTACAACTTGCGTTCCAGTCGGTCAATGTCTTTGTGATACAGCGCTTCCGAATCTCCCTCAAAAATGAACGCATATTTCCTTATACCGTGGATAGTCTTCTTCAGATCCGATTTGGCAATCCCCTGGCTTATTCTGTAGAACAGATCAATGGCCATGAAATCATGAAGCTCTTTGCGAAAGGATGGCGAACGTCGCTCCAAGGCATCGATGAGCTGCTCTACCTGGTCGCGGTTATTTTCTTCCTGGTCGGCAAATCGAATCAAGTAGGAGGCAATCAGCTTTCTACAGGCGACCATATTCTCGCGTTGATTGGCGCTCTTGATCTTTTCAAATAGTATACGAGCTTCCTGATGCAACCGAACGGTGTCGGACTTTCGATTCAGATCAACCGGAGCAAAAGCGTCTTCGATTTCCTCCGGCGTCATATCCGCCAATTTAAGCTCAAAATCCTCGGAAGATTTTCGAGAGAGGATAGACTCAAACTTACGCAAGGGGGCCTCAATGATTCCCTGGAACTCCAGGGTTTCCGGGGCCACAGAGACATCATGGTATTTGATACTCATCTCCAGAAAGAATATGCAGGCATTCCCTACGGCGCTGGCATTCTCCGTGAGCGCCTGCCCTACCAGGCGTTTGCAATGAGGAGCGATGGTATGGGTATGATCGTCCGCCTGTTTTTCGATGCGGTTCATCATCTTATGACTGCTTTCAGCGCTGAAGTCGCGCCGCCAGGAAGCATACAGGAGCGGTGTAACAAGGTACTGGTGAAAATTGTTCTTACCTGACTGAGCCAGCAGCCTGATGAGTTTAACCAGCCCTTCTGCGGTGCTGATGCTTAGTTTGGCTGCTTTCGTTTGCGCCATGGTCTTATGTATAGAGTAGACGATGGGAAGACAAGAAAAACCCCTGATCCCCCTTTTCGACCCCACCATGACGGAAAAAAAGTTTGACGCCAGTGATCGGAATGAATATTCCTTCCGAAGTGAGTTTGAGAGACCCGGATATTACCAGAAAATGTATTCTGGATGCTGCGCTGAAGCTCTTCTCTCAGAAGGGCTACCATGGGACCAATGTCCCGGATGTAGCTCAAGAAGCGGCGGTGGGCGCCGGGAGCATTTACAGACACTTCGAGGATAAACAGGGGCTGGTGAATGCTCTGTACCGGGAGTGGAAGGAGAAATTCCGAAAGGAAATCATGATTCCGATGCCGGATATGAATCTGTCTTTCAGAGACCAGTTCTTGGAGCTTTGGGGCAGACTCTGGAGGTTCTATCGCACCAATCCGAATGCGACTGTGTTTCTGGATGTTCACGCTCACGGAGATTACTTGAGAGCCGAGTGCCGGGAGCTCGCTCTTCGGTTTGAGGAAGATCTCCAGCAATGGATCAAAGCCGGACAACAGGAAAAGGTTCTGACCAACGCCCCGCCTTTTCAGCTCATCGCAATGGTTTATGGCTCCTTCCTTGGTCTGGTGAAGCAAGAACAGGCGGGCAGACCCCTTAAGGCCGGCGAAATTGAGCGATCCGGGGATCTCGCCTGGCGGATCCTGGAGCCTTGAGGTTCTTTTATTTGGTTGCGGAATGAAATTTCATTCCGGAGAGCGAGATGAGACTGTAAGATTTTTTTTGGAGGAACAAAATGGCAAAATTCAAATATGAAGGAACGGCCCTCGTAACCGGAGCATCGTCCGGACTGGGCGAGGAATTCGCACGACAATTGGCGCAAAAGGGCATGGACCTGGTGCTGGTGGCTCGGTCGAAAGACAAACTAACAGCTCTGGCCAGCGAACTCGAGGAAAAGCATGGCATCAAAGTAAGCATTGTGGCCGCAGATCTGTCGGTGGAGAACGCTGCTCGTGGAATCAAGAAAGCCACGGACGACGAAGGACTGAAAATTAGCCTTCTCGTAAACAACGCCGGCGTAGGTACCTACGGCAGGATGGAGACTCTGGATAGGGATGCAGAACATAAGATGGTTATGCTGAACTGCGTGGCGCCTGTAGATCTAACCCACGAGTATCTGCCGGATTTGTTGCAACAAAGTAGAGGGGGCATCATATTCCTGGGAAGCATTGCGGCCTATCAGCCTACTCCCTATTTTGCCACCTATGGCGCGACAAAAGCTTTTAACTTGATGCTTGGAGAAGCTCTATGGGCCGAACTCAAAGATAAGGGGATCTCGGTGCTCTCACTTTCTCCGGGCTATACCAAGACCCACTTTCAGGAAACCGCGGAGGTTGACCTGAATCCTCCCGGAGGCTTCAAGATGGCCGATGAAGTAGTCAGGCTGGCCTTACGAAAGCTTGGCAAAAAACCCTCGCTGGTACCGGGAAAGAGAAATAAATTTCTGGCCTGGTCGATTCGCTTCACGCCTAGGGCGATGGCGGCGAAGTTGGCCGGCCAACTATCGAAACCAGGCAAATAGAGAAAACACGGACTTGTTGTGGAGGCTCAACCGCCAGCCTCCACAATCCAGCCCTGTCTTAATGGATCGCTCGTTAGTTTGGAACCTTCGGGGGATTTGATTCGGATCGGAGTAAAGCGAAACGGCAGACTAACCCATTCTGAATCGTAGAGACAAACGTGAAGATGAGGTTCGGTGGACATTCCGCTATTACCTGCCAGTCCGAGCTTCGTTCCCGCTCGCACATTCTGACCTTCCTTCACCGAAATGCTGTCTTTCTTGAAATGAGTGTAGAATGCGTAGTAGCCATCCTCGGTCTCAACCGTCACCGAATTCCCCTGCGAGCCGTATTCGCCGCCGTTGTTATCGGGCTGATCCGTTACCACGCTCACAACTTTGCCTTCGGTCATCGAGTACACGGGCTCGCCAAACATCCAGTAGTCGGCCGCCTGCAAGCGCTTTCCGCCGGGACGTAATGGCTGGCCCGAAGCATCCACTCGCGCGAAATCATAGCAGTATTTTGCGAATCCGGTATGAGTCATGTAATCGCCGTCAAACTCGGCCCAGACCACAAACCGGTTTTTCAAGGGCAATGGAAGATTCGTAATCAAGGGCCGACCTGGATGCTTCCGTTCGTATTCGCTCATAGCTTTGCGCCGGTAGGATAACGACTCCTCTTTAGCCGCCGCCGGTACAGGGCCTTGCCTCCGATGAAGTATATAGAGCTGTCGGCCGTAAGAATCCCATAAGGGTACAGGATCGCTGAATACTCTTTCCATGGATTTCATGGCTTTTCGCAGATCGTCGGCGTTCCGGGTTTGGGTGTAAGCTTCGCCGATCAGCGTTACAAGGTACTCTGCGCTCTGAAAATCCTTTTCTTTTAGCGCATCCTGTAGAGCAAGTTCTGCCAGATTCTCCAGCTCTTTCTTGCTCGCAGTCTCTTTGACGCTGCGAAACCTGAGCAATTGAGTGTATCCTATCGCTCTCGTGAACTCCTGCGCATCGGGAAAAGTATCTCTGCCCTTCTTGAACGTCTTAATCGCCTCTTCGAATTTACCCGCAGCTCGGTAGGCTCGCCCCAGACGGAATAGAACGTAACTCTGGTCTGGGTCCAGTTCATGAGCTCGTATATAGCGTTCTATAGCAGGATCATAATCTTGCGCATCCTCCGCCTCTTTGCCCCACGCCGCATAGGTTGCGGCCAGATTGGGTTTTAGCCAGGGATTGGTCGGGTATTTTGTCAGACCTTCTTCCTGAACCCGGGCAGATTCCTGGAATCGTTCCAGTTTGCGCAGGGCATTACCGGACCACACATAGGAACTCTCTGATTGATCCAGTTGACGGGCTTCTTCGGCCAGCTCCAGACAGCCAGCGAAGTTGCCGTCATAGTAGGCCGCCGAAGCGGCCGAAGTCAGGGCCCGGCTCAGAGTGTTGGCGCTCTTTTCCGTGTCCGGCCAATTACGGCGCATTTCTCGGCCCTGCTCAACAGCCTCTTTGTGCTTCTTTTGTTCGCGCAGAGCATAATTGAGAGTGGAGTGCATCCATTCCTTATCCGGAAAGTCCCGAATGCCCTGACGCATCAGCTTCTCCAGTTCCCCCCACTGCCGGGATTGAATCAGAGAATTTGCCTTATTGGAGTATTCGTTAAGATCACGGGCGCCAGCCACTGAAACCAGAAATAGAGTAAGCAGAGCAATCGGAAAGCCGAGCCGCGAGTTGAGTTTCGAAGTTATCACGGCCTATTGGACGAAGGATTCCCCAAATGGTTTGGCCCAATAACCCGGCTTCCAGGCACTGTAGGTTTTGACAGCCCATTGCATCGGTTTTGCTTGCATATTCATACTCCCGAATGACTATCGACGGTATCAGGATTCTCGCCCAATGGAAGATAGGGTTGCACCCAATAACGGCTCCGCGGAAACGCACTTCTCATCAGAAGACATTGCGGCGATCGCAAGGCACCTTTCGGGCGGCATTCTGGTTACCGGTCCGGATGGCTCGATTCAATGGGCCAATGCCGGATTCCTGAAACTCACGGGCTATTCGCTGGAAGAAGTCATGGGGAAGAAGCCCGGCGATCTGCTCCAGGGTCCGGGAACCAATCCATCCACCGTTGAAGCCATTCGCCAGCATCTGCGAAGGCATGAGTCCTTTGAAGTCGAGATTCTCAACTACAGCAAGTCCGGTGAGCCCTACACTCTCTATCTCAAAGTAGACCCGGTTTTTGACGAAGAAGGAAACCTGGAACACTTTGTCGGCTTCCAGACCGACATTTCCGCCCGTCGAAAACAGGCGGAGCTAATGCAGTCCATTTTGCACAGCGCGCACTATGGAATTGTCACCCTGAATCTCGAGGGAAGGATTGTGAGCTTCAATCAGGGCGCCGAGCAACTGCTGGGCTATAGCGAATCCGAAGCTCTAAGCGGACTCGACCCGCTAACCTTTCACGATCCGAAGCAATTGCGCGAAAGGGCAACCTACCTTTCATCGAAGCTGGGAAGACCGGTAGAGACAAATCTGCAAGTCTTCCAGGTCATTGCCTCCCAGAACTTGAGCTCCGAATTCGATGAATGGATTTACGTTCGTAAGGATGGCAAGAAGATCTTTGTGGATTTGGCTCTCACCGAGTTGAAAGATCTGGAAGGGAGAGTCGGCGGCTACCTGGGTATTCTGAAAGACCGAACGGAACTACACTTTGCCGAATCCAGGCTAAGGGATTTTGCGGGTCGACTGACCAAGCTTTCCCGTTTGATTCCCGGCGTCATCTACCAGTATGAATTGCTACCTGACGGAAGATCTCGTTTTCCCTACGCATCCAGCGCAATAGAAGCGATATATAGAGTGACGCCGGGGCAGGTAAAAGAAGACGCCTCGGCTGTTTTTGCTGTACTGCATCCGGAGGACCGTGACCGGGTCTCCAATGCGATACAAGAGTCCGCCCGGAACCTGGAATCCTGGGAGCAGGAGTACCGCACGCTATTTCCGGACGGTACCGTGCGATGGCTTTACGGAAATGCGAATCCTGAAAGACTCGAAAACGGAGGCACTCTCTGGCATGGATTCATTACGGACATTACCGAGCGAAAGGACAACGAACGAAGATTGAGAGACTCGGAAGAACGTTTGACCATGGCGCTGGAAGCCACGCAGGACGGGGTCTGGGATTGGGATCTGAAAACGAACCGTGTGTTTTGGAGCCCGCGCTGCTACACGATGCTGGGGTACCAGCCGGATAGCTTCGAAGTAACCTATGAAAAATGGCAGGAGCTTCTGCATCCAGCGGATAGAGAGAAGACTCTAAATGGAGTCCGAAAGACCATGGAAGACCCGGATTCGCAACTGGATCTCCTGTTTCGCCTACGTCATAATGATGGTACGTTTCGATGGATATCCGGGCGCGGTAAAGTCACCGATATGGACAAGAAGGGCAACCCGGTACGCATGGTCGGCACTCACCTGGATATCACCGATCGTAAGCTGCAGGACGAAGCCCTTCGCACAGCCAATCGGCGACTGGAGGACACAAACCGCCAATTAGAACTATCGATCTGGCATGCAAATGAACTGGCCCGACAGGCAGAAGCCGCCAATGAAGCCAAGAGCGCTTTCATAGCAAACATGAGCCACGAGATCCGCACGCCCATGACCTCCATTCTGGGGTATGCGGATCTACTCTCGGAGTCTCAGAAATCGGGCGACAACATCGATGAATACCTGCAGCGGCTCCATGAGGCCGGCCAGCACTTGATGACGATTGTCAACGATATCCTGGATATTTCCCGCATCGAATCCGGAAAATTGGAAACAGAAGCGTTGCCCGTCTCACCGGTCCAAATCATTGACGAAGTTACGAACATGCTCCGCGGAAAGGCCACCATACGCGGATTGCAACTAAAGCGAGTGCTCAGACCAGAAACGCCGGAATACATCCAGACAGATCCGGGAAGACTACGTCAGATTCTGCTCAATCTGGTAGGCAATGCTGTGAAGTTCACGGAAACAGGCAGCGTCACCATTGAATCGGGAAAATCAGACAGTCAGGTGTATATATCGGTGTCGGACACGGGAATTGGAATACCCCGCGGCGCCATTCATGATCTATTCCAGCCCTTCATGCAGGGCGATAGCTCGACCACCCGGAAATACGGCGGTAGCGGTCTGGGATTGGCCATTTCACAGCGACTGGCTCAGCTTATGGGCGGTCAGATCCTCGCCGAGAGTGAGGAGGGCAAAGGCAGCAAATTCACGCTTCAATTGCCTCTGAGTCTGCCGGAACTGGCATCCCGGGAGCAACCTCCGGACCACGCCTATGTTACGGAGGCATCCGACCCCCAGACGATGGACATGGGTCGTGGTTATCCGCATGCGAAAGCAGCCCCGCCGGATGTTAAGGTACCCTCACTGGATGGTATGAAAGTTCTGGTGGTCGAAGATGACCCGGACATTCGAAACATTGTAAGTTTGTACCTATCGAGAAGCAAAGTGAAAGTACATACACTGGAAAACGGAAAGGAGGCCCTGCGCCACCTGCTGGAGGATGAAACCGATTACGATTGCGTACTGATGGACATCCAGATGCCAGAAATGGACGGAAAGACTGTGATGATTCAACTCAAGGAAATGAACTTCGCCTGTCCTGTTGTAGCCATGACGGCCCATGCGCTCAGTGCTGAGGTCGCTACAATCCTGAAAGCCGGGTTTGACGGCTACCTGGCCAAGCCCATAGACAGAAAAACGCTGCACGAAGCGCTCCAGAAGTACAAGGTATCATATTAATTCGCAACCCACCAACCCAGGCAACGCCGGAATCAGTTACAGCCGGTGGTGGTACTTGAGCCGCAGGCGCAGGCAATTGAAATGTCTGTGTTGAGCGGCAAATCGAAGCGAATCTCAGACAGTACTTCCTCGGGGTAGCCATCATGCACGGCATCGTACCTGCACTGGAGCACGTACTGCCCCGGACCAAGCTCCGTCATCACATTGTCGCCGCCGTTTCGCACAGGTGTGGCAGCAAGGGGAAGCAAATCCCGATCCTTGTTGCAGATTACCGCTCCAGTCTGATCGATACATTCATGCGCATAATATATGGCGTAGTAGTGTCTTGTGCTTTCGGTTCCGCCGGTGACTTGCACGTTTCCGGTGTAATCGGGATAGAACAATCGGGCCCGGGTTAGAGCGTTTCCGCCCATATCAAACTGCCCGGTGTGCTCCACTCGCCAGTCACTAATGCCTACTATCGTGAAGTATTCACCCTGAGCGTCCGGAAAGCTGTGCAGCATGAGGTTTTCTTTGATGTTGGTGCGGACCTCCAGAACAAGGGAGGCATAGCCATTGAAAACCTGCATCGAATCCTGCTGCCCCGGATAGGTTATGTGGTGCAATGGAAACCACTGGGGAGGCAGGGCCGCTTTGACAGCTGCATCCACGCCGGCATCGTAGTTCAGCAGAGGCAGTACGTCTGTTCCAGACACATCGTTATTATCGAATCGGCCGATGGGTACCACGCCCTCTCGTTTGGCAAAACCCGTGAAAAAGCTTCGCATGAATACGCCCGCATGTGTATAACCGCCTGGGCCCACATCCCTGGAGGGATAAAGGGCACCCACGCCGTTGAAGAATTCGATATAGTTTATGAGACCGCCGGTATCGCTGCAGGAATCGTTGGCGGCCACTGCTGCGTAGAGTTGGCTACAGTACACCTGTCTGGTCGTTGAGACCACGTCCCAGAATTCTTCTACATCCCGGTCCGAATCAATATCATACAAATTGCTCAGGTACCCTTTTGTGCTGAGGCGGACCTCGCCAATATCGAGATAGATCGGAAGCTGATTGTAAGCCGGAACGCCCCCGGTATCCAGAACCTCGGTAGTGGGGGCATCGTCGTCTACAAATAGCGTGTTGTTGTTTATCTGGGCAAAGTCCAGAGGACGATCGGTGGCATAAGTGCCTTTCAGAATCACCACCATCCGGTTGTTGATCAAAGCGGATAGCAATGGATCGTCGCCGGACGAGCAATTGGCGCCGGCAAGTATCAGAACGAGTATAGCGAAAGATTTCAGGATTCGTTTCATAAGTGCGCCCTCTTCTATAGAATGAAGCTTACCATCAGGCCAAAATGATAGAATCCGCCGTCCCGTATTTCGTAGGTTCGGTTCTCAAGATAGCGAGCATTCGTTGTGCCCGGAAAGAGGTAGCCCAGGCGGGCTTCAATGGGTGGCTGACGTTGGCTTTCCAGAATATAGTTCGCATCCAGCCGGAGACCTACTCGAAACCTACGACTGGCAAGCAAAGACATTTCCAGACCGCCATAGATCATGGGATCCCATCCATGGACGTTTTGTGGCCGCACTTCCAGATAGGCCGCGCCGCCGCCCAATTTGGCCATTACCTGAAGCCGGAAAGGCAGTGGCAATGGATAGACCAGAGCTCCGTACACGGGAGCAGAAACCAGCAACTGGCTGGTCTGGGAAAAGTAGGTGGCATAGGAGAAGCCGAACTCGGTATAGAAGATCCAGGGCCAGTTCACTCTATAGAACATACCGCCGCCCACGTTGGAATCCAACACCTCGTCGTACGGGGTGGACGGAAAGGGAAAGGATCCCCCCAACCAGATGCCCAACTCATGCTTCAAGTGGTTCGAATCCCGAGCTTGAAGCCCGACCGGAAAGGCCAGCGACATAAGTAGTATGGTCCAGAGTACTCGGCGCACGGTGAATAGAACAGATCAAAGAGACGGGATTTGCGGTCCATCGGAATTTCACACAGGATTCTGGCGAAACCGGGGATAATCCGACAGCGTGTGCAAACCGGCCAACCGATAACTTTCCTGATCCGGATAGTAGGCCCGGCGGAAGTACAGGCCCTGCGGAGGCGCGGTGCGACCGGCCTCCGTACGGTCCCTGGATTCAAGGATGCCCTTCAGCCTTTCGGCACGATTTTCTGGCGCCTCTTCCTCCGCCAGCATCATCAGTGTACCTATCATGATGCGAATCATATTGTGCAAGAATGCATTTCCGCGCACTCGGAAAGAGATTACAGGTTCCCCGCTGATCAAGTCGTTCCGTTCATCCAGCTCAACAAGATCCAGATAGCGACGGGTGCCCTCCTCCAGGTACTGTGGTCGCGTCAAAGCGCCAAAATCCTGCTCTCCGCAAAGCACCGGTAACATGGACTGAAACTCGGAGGCATCCGGGGCAGACTTTCGATGCCATACCCGACCCTGCAGAAAGGGATTCCAGGCCGGGCTACGCGAAATCAGGTACTCGTATTGCCGGGCGATACAGCTGAACCGGGGATGGAATCCTTCCGGAGCCGGCTCCACCTTGAGGACGGTCATCTCCTCCGGTGTCAGGGCATTTAAGGAAGGAATGAGTCGGGGACGAATTTCCGGGACCTCGAACGAAATCACCTGACCGGTGGCATGGACTCCGGCATCGGTGCGCCCGGCGCAGTGGATCGTGCATCGCTGTTTGTAGAGAACCTTGAGAGCATCCTCAAGACAGGACTGAACCGTCACCACATCCTTCTGGAGCTGAAATCCAGAAAAAGCCCTGCCATCGTAGGCCACTGTTGCCACCAGGTTCATGGATCGCTATTCCTCAGGCTCTTTCCCCGGTGAGCGATGGCGGATCGGAAAAAGGGTCACTAGCTGGAAGCGCCGGACTCAGCCGGTTCGCCGGTGAGGGCATCCAATCTTTCAGAGATCTCTTCGTAAAGATCTTTGGCCATATCCATGAGAACGGATGGTTTGCTTTTGGAGGCCTTGCCCATTCCGTAGAGCTTACCCAGATGGCGCTTGCATAAATCCAGAAGTTTAATTTGTTCCTGCGGATCCTTCGTAACGAATTCCAGGTACTTGTTGGTTAGATATCCGTTCAGATAAACCACTCCGTCAAAGCCCCAGTTGTTGTCGGTATCCGGGCCAAGCAAATTGATGAACTGTTCGTGGGGCTCGCTACCGGTGGACATGATTTCTAGAGTAGGCTGATAGTAGCGCACTGCCTTGGTATACATGAAGTCGCGGATCTTATCGAATCCCATCTTCGGAAACTCATCGTTCATATCATGGAAAAGCCAGGCCCCGCGAATAGAGCAAATGGCCTTTTTGGGCGTGGGCGCCACATTGAAACCGCGGTGCTGATAGCAGTCCACTGCAAGCAAATAGGAGGCAGCGCCCAGCACCAGGTTTCGGTTTTCGTTGAAGTCCACCGGTCCTACGATCTTTTCGATTCCGGTACGGCGCTGCAAAGTGGCCTTTTTCAGACTCTCGATTTCGTCCGCCTGGAGCTGATTGAAGTCCTTCGGAAACGACGAAAAAAGACATTGAGGACAGGTCACGATTTGATAGGCCTGCGGATAGATTCGGCCGTACTTCTTGGAAATATCGTAGAGCCGTCTTAGTTCCGGGGTAAGCTTGCCGGCGATCAATCGCCCTCCGCCAGAATGCAGCTGCTCTATTTGAAACTCATGATGACACAACGGACATTTGGTGATGTCCTTCGACTTGTAGGATATGGATTTAATTCTTTGATCCTTGTTGCGCATACTCTTCTATTGATAATGTCGGCATTCCTGGAGGCTACAAAAAAACGGTTCTACAGATTGCCCGAGCTTTCCCGGACGAAAGGACGTGGCCACCGTCGCAAACCCGGTCCCGGCTCAAAGTTTTTGTGGCAAGGACCGGTTCCCGCCGCATCCCGGCAAAAGAACCGGAAAATGTGAAGCCAGAGAGGCCGGTCTTACCGAGCGATCCGGTCTGGTACCATCGCCCGAAAGCTGGTCCCGTCGCCCGAAAGCAAAACCCTTGTAGCGCTGGCCTTCATTGCGCCCCCTGTTGAGGCGACATAACCCCGGGTTAGCCCTTTCCAATTCTTGATTGCATGGTTTTTTTCCGCAGGGGTACTGTCAGGTTCGCCCTTCGAAAAACCGATACATGTAGAGACTATTCAGGGGAATGCATACTATGAACCGCAAAGGAATTGCAATTGGACTGGCGCTAATCCTGCTAAGCACAGGATACACCGGGGCTGAATCCGTAGGCGAGAAGGCCTACAATAAACGAAACGAGCTTATCGTTTATCTTCGAAAGCTACGGCCCATGGCTTACAATTTTCCCTGCGAGCCCATGCCCGAATGCCTGCCGCAAGATATTAACGAGCAGCGCAAAGAACCAGGACCCAACGTTTCCGCTTACCGGGAAATCAAACGCATCTACCAGGAAGGGCTCATCTATTTGTTCGAGCGGAACTTCGTTAACTCCTACAGCCGTTTTCTGGAAGCTCAGGCGCGTCTGGATCGACTGCTTGAAGCCATGTCCCAGCAATATATAGATCGTACAGAAGTGATGATCCGGGAGTCCATCGAACGGCAAAACCCGAACGATCCTCGTGATACATCCGTAGTAGACATTTCTATCGATTACGGCCCCAACTCCAAGCTGCGACGGGACTTCGATAAAGACCGGGAAATCCCGGTGGATGTACGCCGATACGATCCGCGAAACTACCACTATGCGATGAATAAGTATCGCATCGAAGCCAACATGAAAAAAGGCTACGAAGTTCTGGGAATGGCCAAGGAAGCTCGTCTACGAGCCGTAAAGATCGGCCAGGGTTTGCCGGAAGGCCGGGTGCTGAGTCCGGATCAACTTCAGAAACGCATCGAAGGCTATATGGACTCCATTGAGCTGGCTCGTCAGGCGAAACTAAACGCCGAGTTTATCTTCGCGCTCAAGTATCCCTACAAGAACTACTATATGCTGAACCCCACCGGCAAAACGGAAAAGCTGGACGGACAAAACGGCGAGATGCCCACCATTCACGGTATCAAGATGAACTGGTCGGAGAATCCATATGCATTCCCGAAAGAGTTGCATCCCATCTTTGATCTCCGGGTTCCGCAGAAGTGGCACCGGGACCTGGTGGATGCCCGGGAAATGCGATTCGACGATGAAATCGACGTCCATATGCGATTTAGATATCATAAGGATGGCGAAGAGCCTGTAGAGGTTCTGGAAGACCCGCAAGGCCAGAATCTGCAGGACGGTAGAGACCCGAATCTGTAATACAGGAATCGGAAACTGAATGTGGCGACCGCTCATAGCATCGCCGCTCGAAAAGGTCGGCTTCTACAGCCGGCCTTTTTTGTGCCTGACCACGGGGTGGGCTTGCGACTCCGCTCATCATCTACTCCACTTATGGACTCGGCCGCTCGTCCTTGGCTGCCTGGTTTGGATGTCCGCTCTTTCGATACCTGCAGCCGCGCCCGGACGGTTGGCTAAACACCAACGTTCCGTCTAACAGGTTTCGCCGGACGCGCAAAGGGGCGATTGCGTTAGCAGTCGGGCCGAGCAGGTCAGGTTCAAAGGGCTGGAGGATAGGTCGGTGGTCCGGGAGCAACGGAGGTAGCCATAAGTCCGCTCGCCGACAACGGATCCGAATACTGTTTAAAAAAAAAGGGCCGGTTGCCCGACCCTTTCGCAGACGATCGAGTGTCGTCTGTAATTCGATTTGTGGAGGGCGGAATCCGTAGAATCCGCCTCCATTGATTGTACCTATCTTTCTTTGCCCGGTTCTGGCTCTTAAGCTGACTTAGACTTTCGACTCTTCGCAATGAAGAGGATAGCCACAGCCACCAGAACAAAGAATATCAATACCAGATACCAGTATTCGATCAACAGGAAGGTGATTCCCATTGTAAAGAATGCGAATACAAAGAAAATGAATCGGATTAATCCCGCTCCAAAGTCCCCGATCAGAGGAATGAACTCGATCAGAGTCAGAAGAGGACCAACCAGCAGGCTCAATCCGCCGCCCAGAAAAATCACGGCCAGACCGAAATAAATCCAGGTTCCGGTGGTATCTGCACTTTCCAGAAGAGCCATAACATCATCGTAGCTTCCAGGACCGATTTTCAGAAACATACCGCGGAAAGCCTTAACGGTATTCCCCTCAACGGTTCCGATGATGGTATAATCGCCTGCGGGATCGTAGGCTGTTCCGGAATAGCTGAAACGCTCGCAACCGATGGCCGGAGAGCTTGCGCAACCGTCATTTTCGTAGAATTTGCCGTCCTTCATCGGATAGGCACCCAGCATCTCTGCTTCAGTGATGTTCGCGGAGGGCATGCCATGAAAAGTCTTTTGCTTTTCGATGTCGATAATGCTGGCTTCTGTCTTTGAGCCAGTATCGTAGTTATACGTAGTTCCGCCGGACTCAATGCTTGCCTTTACTGACCCGCTGTATTCAGGAATCGCGAAGGCTGGATTGGTTTTTCCTTCCTTTGCGCATTTCTTGCCGGTCTTGCTGACGTCGCCTTCACTGAGCCAATCCACTTCACATTCATAATAAGTTTCCTTATTCTCACCAGAGCCGCGGGTCTTTTCGACATCGTGGTAACCGTACATCTGGCGAGACTTGCTCAGGCTCAGATACGGACCTGGCTTAATTACGCCCGGTTCGCCCAGTAGAGGCGCCTTGATCTTACCGGTAATATAGACCGCTTTATCCTCTTGCTGTGCTTTAGCGGCTTGCTCCACGGTGTAGGCCCCTACTAATTCTTCGGAGGCCTGCTCTCTCTGGGATGCCAGATAAACCACTACGAAACTGGCAGGGATCATCACCAGTCCAATCAATACTCCCATTACGGAATTCTTTAACTTACTTAACGCGCCTTCCTCTTCGGCCATATACCTATCTCCTTTTAACGTAACTTCTCCGCAAAACAGCGGTAAAAGAGTTCATATTCTTCGATTTCCAGGATTCTGGACCTGGCTCATTATAGACAGGGATATAAAATTGCAACCGAAAACCTGGCTCAGGGGCAGGATAGCCCGCATAAGTTTGCGACTGGCCGAAATATACAAAACCCGAACCAACAATTGACCCCCTCCAGGAGGCTACTGGAGGCGAAGGCGGGGCCACATCACAAAAAGACTATTGGTAACTAAGCGTTCGGTTATCGATCGTTACATGCTCTTTTTCGAAATTAGCGTTTGATTCTAGATTGGGCAGGAATGTGCAGGCATGCAAACAATAGCCAGGCTGCGGCTCGGGCAACGATTTGCCGCTGCGAGTCCGACCATGGGGCGTCGTCCAGAATCAGGATCTCAGATTAATCGGATTAACGGCGGCACAGTTCGAGCCAATCCAGGCAGGCAGAAAACTGCCCGCCGTCCTGCACGAAAAGAAACGATCCGGGAACCAATCCCCGCCATGGGGGAGCGGCGCAGCCGCCTGTGGATCCCGGGATCTTACCAGCCTTCCCGGTCCACAAACTCGGGAGAGGGTTCCTGAAGCGCGTTCTGAACCAGATCCATCATCGAGGAGTAAAACTCTGCGTTTAGCCCTTCTTTCACATGATCCGGCAACTCTTCAAAGTCCGGTCGGTTCTTTTCTGGCAAGAACACGGTATTGATGCCGGCGGTCCGCGCAGCCAGAACCTTCTCTTTGATGCCGCCTACAGGCAGCACTCGACCACGTAGCGAGATCTCACCGGTCATCGCCAGATCATCTTTCAGGGGTCGATCGGTAAACAGGCTGGTAAGCGCTGCAAGGAGAGTCACACCCGCAGAAGGCCCATCTTTGGGAGTGGCGCCACTGGGAATATGAACGTGTAGATCCCGATGCTTCAATTTCTGCAGATCAATTCCCAGCTGCGATGCATTGGCCTTTAAAAATGAAAGAGCAGCCAGCGCCGATTCTTTCATCACATCGCCCAGTTGTCCGGAAAGACGGAGTTCGCCTTTACCTTCGTAGCTGGCCGCCTCAATGTAGAGAATGTCGCCGCCTACAGGAGTCCAGGCCAGACCGATGGCAACTCCAGGCGCTCGAGTGTCTTCCTTCGTATCTCGAATGAATCGATCGCGCCCCAGGTGCTCCTGCACCTGATCCCGTCCGAACACCAGGGAGGATTCATCCTGCGGGTTTTCGTGAATCTTGAGAACTGCCTTTCGCGCCAGCGATTCCAGCTTTCGCTTCAGGGTTCGCACTCCCGCTTCCCGTGTATGATTCTCGATAACGCGCTTAATGGCATCATTCTGGAACTGAACCTTGCCTTCCGGCAGCTTCAAGTCCGTGAGGATCTTTGGCAGCAGATGCTTTCGCGCAATGGCTTCCTTTTCTGCCAGAGTATAGCCGGAAAGAGTGACCACTTCCATACGATCCAGAAGGGGCGCAGGTATGGTTTCCAGGCTATTTGCGGTACAGATAAAAAGCGCTCGAGAAAGATCGTAGGACAATCCCAGGTAGTGATCTTCAAAATGACTGTTCTGTTCGGGATCCAGCACTTCCAGCAAAGCAGCAGACGGATCTCCATGATACGATGCGCCGGTTTTGTCGATTTCATCCAGAAGGAAGACCGGATCCCGGGTCTTTGCTTTCTTCATGGCGGAAAGAATCTTACCAGGAAGAGCGCCCACATAGGTTCTACGGTGTCCGCGAATCTCGGCTTCATCTCTGACTCCGCCCAGGGCGGACCGAACCAGGGGCCGCTCCATAGAACGGGCCACCGATCGAGCCAGCGAAGTCTTGCCAACACCGGGAGGCCCCACAAGACAGAGGATGGGCGCTCGAAATCCGCCGGTTTGTTTCTCTACGGCAAGGTGCTCCAGGATCCGCTTCTTTACTTCTTCCAGCCCTTCATGATCTTCTTCCAGGGCATTGCTGGCTTTCTCCAGATCGATGCTTCGCGGCTCCGGATCCTCCCAGGGAAGATCGTTTACCAGTTCCAGCCAATTACGAATCTGTCCGGATTCCATGCTACCGGACTGAGGACCTTCTTGAAGTCTGCGATAGCGATTTAGCTCTTTGTTTACCTGCTTTCGCACTTCTTCGGGAAGCCACTTTTCTTTTAGCTGCTTTTCCAGCTCATCGTCGTCGCCGCCGTCTTCCTCGCCGAGTTCCTTGCGAATGGTCTCCAGTTGCTTGCGCAGATAGAATTCGCGCTGCATCTTTGAGGTATCCTGATCCACCTTCTTGCGAACTTCATTTTCCATTTTCAGTCGCTGGGTTTCTTCGACCAGGTAGGATTGCACCATTTCCAGTTTTTCTTTAATGGAACTGATGCGAAGCGCAGAAATCTTTTCTTCCGCCGGTTTCTGGGAAAAAAACAGCACCTGATTGGCCAGAGCGCTGGGATTCGTGAGCTTTCGCACAAAAGAAGAGATTTCGTCGGGAATCCCGGGATGACTTTCTACGTAGCTGAGCACATGGGCTTTGAATTCCTGGAATTGCTCTTCGCTGTAGTCTTTGATTTCGCCCAGGGGAGAAATGCGGCCGGTAAGATAGGGATCCTTTCCGGTTATTCGATTCAGTTCGATTTTCTGAATCCCCTGAAGAAGTACCTGAAATCCTCCTTCGCTCATGGGCATTACTTTGTGAATTTCAGCCAGCACTCCGGTGCTGTACAGATCCTTCTGTTCAATCTGTTCCACATCGGCGGATTTCTGTGTAAAAAGGGCCACGAGAGCCCCGGGTTTACCCAGCTGTTCCACCAGTTCCAGGGTTCCGGCTCTTCCGACGAAAATCGGCAGTACTACCCCGGGATAAACCAGAGCATTTCTAAGCGGAATTATGGGCGCCTCAAAAGGCACATCCGCGGTCTTTATCTCGGTAATGTTTTGATCTGCGTAACGAATCACTGATTCCATCCTGTTTTCTCCTGCTCCGGTTTTTTGCTGCGGCTTGCCCGCAGGAATCTACGCAATTGCAGGATTGGTGCCAACGTGCGGGTCTGCCAGTAGCAGAATAGCGGGAATCCCGGCGGATGTCGGCTCCATTTTGTCAGTCGAGTATGCCACTCTGACAGTAGAGTCCGGCGGGCGACCTCGGGTTCGTTTTTAAAAATCCGCCCTCGCTCAGTCCGATGTCCGTCTAAACCGATACTGTAAAAGGCCAGAACTCATGAATCCAGAACGCGGCATTTATTTTAGAATCTCCTTAATCCTTGCTCTGGCAGGGGTGCTGCTGCTACCCGGTCCCGGCAAAGTCCAGGCCCGAAACGGATTCTCTCCAATGAATGATCCGGCGCTCCGCGAATCCTACAAAAGCGCACGGGATCTGCAGACCATATTTCGCGCCGTTTACGATTATGCCAGGCCCGGCGTGGTACAAATTACCACGGAAAGCCTGATGGAACGCCCGGCGCCCAATGGAAGCGGTCCGGCAACGCCGCAGTCCCAGGGAAGCGGCTTCATAATCGATTCCAACGGCTGGATTGTCACAAACAGGCACGTTATTGGCGATGCTACCGAAGTCACAGTGAAGCTACATGACGGCCGGACGTTTACGGCAAAGGTTCGCGGCTCGGATCCGCTCACCGACATCGCTTTGATTCGGGTACAGGGCGCCGGATCCCTGGATGCGTTGAAGCTGGGCGATTCAGACAAAGTAAAGGTAGGCGACTGGGCCATTGCCCTGGGAAACCCTTTTGGTCTGGACGGTTCCTTTACCATCGGTGTGATTTCCGCCGTAGGGCGTGTGGGTCTGGATTCCAGCGGATTGAACTTCATTCAAACCGACGCTTCCATCAACCAGGGCAACTCGGGCGGACCCTTGCTAAACCTGGACGGCCAGGTCATCGGTATCAATCGCATGATACTGTCCCCCAGTGGCGGCTCCATTGGCATTGGCTTTGCCATTCCTACGAATGAAGTCCGCTACGTAATCGAAGAAATCCGCAGAAATGGGCGGGTAGATCGAGGCCTTCTGGGGGTGTCGGTAGACTATTTGCCGGCCAAGCTCCGGAAGTTCACGAATAATCGCGGAGTTCTGGTCACCGGTGTGAAATCGGGTACCGGAGCCGATCTGGCAGGTATCAAAGAGGGAGACGTCATCCTTCGAGTAGATGGGAAGACAGTACTACAACCCGGCGAACTGGTAGGACTAATCTCAAGGCGTAAACCCGGGGACAAAGTAGACGTTGAAATCATCCGGGATTACCGGACCATCCAGCTCACGGTAACCCTGGGTCGGCGATAGGTTTCGCTTCGCCGACCACCTGGACTCCTACCCTGGTTCCGGGCTACGGGCTCTTGTTCGACTCCCCGGGCCCCCGGATCCGGCGCGGGCACGGCGTCAGTCTGAGCTTTTTTTGTTGGGAAAAGCCTTTCTCATCGTCCACTTATTTCAGGGGATGGGCCGGAGACCGGTCCGGGGTCCCGAGGATATCAAACGTATGAAAACAAAAAGACAGGTCTGGGTTATCGCCTTGTTGGCGGCCACAGCATTATTAGCGACGGATTGCAAGAAGGACAAGGACGCTTTGCCTTTCTTCTTGCTGGGCGGGGATGAGGCTGCCTCCGGAACCGGAACCACGTCCGAAGGAGAAACCTCCAGCGGAACCACGGTATCCACTACGAACACCGATGTGACCGGTGAAGGGGATTTCGAGTTTCAGACCACCGAAACCATCGACATCAATATCAATGTTACCGACGACAACGGTCCTGTTGCCGGCGCCAATGTATCAGTTTCTGATACTGACAGCGAGGAAACCCTGTATCAGGGCGTAACCGACGAAAATGGTAATGCCAGCGGTACCATCGAAGTAACCCCGGAAACAGAAAACGTGGGGGTTACCATCCAGGTAGGGGACGAAACTATTGAGCAGGAAGTAAACACCGATAACCTGCAGGAAATCAATCGGTCTGTGGTAATCGATGGCACAGCCAACACCGGTACCGTTGCCGACAGCGATGGAGACGGCGTTTCCGACGAAAACGACCATTATCCGCAGGATGCAAGCCGCTCAACCCTGGTTCTGGTTCCCTCCGCTGACGGTCAGGTGGTGGCTTATGAAGACTTGTATCCCAGCCCCGGCGATGCCGACTTCAACGACTACGTAGTCAAAGTGAACAATGAGCTGGACCTGGATTCTTCCGGAAAAGTAGTCCGAATTAGAGGACGCTATCAACACATTGCAAGAGGCGCTGGCTACAGCCATACACTGCACCTTACGCTACCGGGTAACGGAACGGTGAGCAGATCCATCTACTCTTCCAGCGGTTCTCTGGAGTCAGAAACATCGAATCAGGGAAGTCTGACAGCTATAGAGATCATGCCTCGAAGCAATACGACCATTTCGCAAAGCAACACGGGAACATCCCAGGCCTTCGCTGCCGGCAAATACGCCGAAGTAGAAATAATTCTGGATAGTCCTCTGGCACGGAACGAACTGGGACGCGCTCCATTTGATCTGTATGTCAAGGTGATCAATACCGGTAAGGAAGTGCACTTCCCTGGAATGTATTTCGAAACCGACGGCTCGGATCGCTATATGGACTCCAATGGGTTTCCCTGGGCTCTGTCCGTGCCTAAATCGTGGAGCTGGCCCTACGAAAGCGCAAACATCTCCGACGCTTATCCGGATTTCGAATCCTGGTACCTTTCCATGGGTCAGGAGAATCGAGATTGGTATGAAAGATCGGTGGAAGGCGAAGTATTCCCTTATGTAAACGACGGAGCTCTGGCGGCGTATATCCGGGCCGGATTCAAGAACGGATCCATACTCTGGGCCCTTCTGGCCATCGGTATAGCCGGACTTTTTGCCATGTTCGTGTATCGCGAAAAAGCCCACGACTCCTGATTATAGGCCCGTTCGGGCACAAGCAACTACGAGCCCCGCTTTCTGCGGGGCTTTTTTCCGTTACCCCCCGAGACATAAAGCAGCGGCGCACCTGCAAATTGTACCAGAAGTACCCAGGTACCACCGCATCCAATCTGATTATTTTGCCTGTCATCTGTACAGTTTTCTGCCATCTCTTCCGTCCCATCCTAATATACACAGCTCGGTGAGGCTCCCTGGAGCACATGTAACAAAGACAGAGCGAAACCGGGCGGGAGGATCTCAGATGAGAATAAACAGTCAAGTTCTGGCGATAGCGATTATGGCCGCCGGATCGCTTATTTTGACAGATTGTAAGAAGGACAAGGATGCGCTTCCGTTCTTCTTGCTAGGCGGGGAAGAGCAATCGGCACCCGGCACTACTACTACTGGAGAAACGTCCTCAGGAACCACCGTAACGACTACGAACACGGATGTTACCGGCGATGAGGATTTCGAATTCCAGACCACGGAGACCATCGATATAAACGTAGACGTTACCGATGACAATGGACCTGTATCCGGCGCCACCGTAACAGTAACGGACTCTGACTCGGACGATACTCTGTATCAGGGCGTTACCGACGAAAACGGAAATGCCAACGGAACTATTGAGGTCACTCCGGACAACGAAACCGTAACCGTCACTATCGAAGTTGGCGATGAAACCATTGAGCAGGAAGTGAACACTGATAACCTGCAGGAAATCAATCGCGAAGTCGCTGTTGAAGGGACCGTAAACTCGGGAGACTCGGTGGCCGATGCGGATGCCGATGGCGTTTCTGATGAGAACGACGCCTATCCGGACGATGCGACTCGCTCTTCAGTAGTTAAAGCTCCTTCCGGCGACGGACAGGTGATTGCCTACGAAGACCTGTACCCGAGCCCGGGTGATGCAGACTTCAACGACTATGTTGTAAAAGTGAACCACGAACTGGACCTTAACTCCGCGGGAAAGGTGGTTCGCATTCGAGCGCGTTACGAGCATATTGCCCGAGGCGCCGGTTACAAGCACACTCTGCATCTGAACCTTCCGGGTTCCGGTAACGTGAATCACAAGCTTTACGACTACCAGGGACGCGTAGAGAAAGAAATCGACGAGCACCGCGCAAGCCTGCAAGACATTGAGGTAATGCCGGAGAGCAACAGAACACTGGGCCATAAGAACACTGCCAAGGGCCAGTCTTTCAAAGAAGGTAAGTACTCCGAACTGGAGATCACTTTCGACCAGCCTATCGCTCGAAGCGACCTGGGAAGAGCGCCTTTCGATCTGTTCATCAAGGTAATCAATACCGGTAAAGAAGTACACTTCCCCGGAATGTATTTTGCCGCAGACGGATCGGATCTCTACATGGACTCCAACGGATTCCCCTGGGCGCTTTCCATTCCTAAAGCGTGGAACTGGCCTTACGAAAGAGAAACCATTTCCGGAGCCTATCCTGATTTCGAAACCTGGTATCTGTCCATGGGGCAACAAAAGGCCGATTGGTACAAGCGATCCAATGACAGCCTGACCTTTCCCTATGTAACAGAAGGGGCCCTGGCTGCCTACATCCGTGCCGGATTCAAGAATGGTACCATTCTCTGGGCCCTGCTGGCTCTGGGCGTGGCTGGACTAATGGCACTTTACTTCTACCGCGAAAAGCGGCAGGGAGCGGGCCAATAAGCCAACGCTAAACGCTGGCGCTGCGTTGCCACTGTCTTTATAGCACCGCTTCGGTGGCGCCAGAGACAGACCAACCAGCGGTCAGGCCGAAAAGCCCCGCAGTATTGCGGGGCTTTTTTATTTCTTTATTCCAGGCCGGGAGATCTCAGGATTGCCTTGATTATGAGCGGTCGACTGAAATCCAACATTGATCCCCACTCCGAAGACTTTACTTCGAATGCGAAGGCGCTGCGCCAGAAAACCGAAGAGATCCGAGAACTCTGGGAGCGGCTGGCCAACGGAGGTGGCGAGAAGAACCGGCAACTCCATGAAGGCCGCGGAAAGCTCTTTGTAAGGGACCGAATCAAACTTCTTCTGGATTCCGGCTCCCCTTTTCTCGAAGTGGGCGCCTTTGCCGCTACCAGTGTCTATGACTTCGAAGCTCCTTCCGCAGGTATTGTCTGTGGCGTGGGTCTGGTAGAGGGCAGACCTGTAATGATTGTGGCCAACGACGCCACCGTAAAAGGCGGAACCTATGTGCCTCTAACGGTTAAGAAGCACCTACGCGCTCAGGACATTGCCCTGGAGAATCGACTTCCCTGCGTTTATCTTGTGGATTCTGGTGGAGCCTTTTTGCCCATGCAGGATGAAGTTTTTCCGGACCGGGATCATTTCGGTAGGATATTCTACAACCAGGCCAGGTTATCCGCCGCAGGGATTCCGCAGATCGCATGCGTAATGGGCTCTTGCACCGCGGGCGGGGCCTATATCCCGGCCATGTCCGAGGAAACCGTAATCGTTCGAGGCCACGGCACAATCTTCCTGGGCGGTCCCCCGCTGGTAAAGGCGGCTACTGGCGAGGAAGTTACGCCGGAGGAACTGGGCGGAGCGGACGTGCATACCCGGGAAAGCGGCGTCGCCGATTATGCGGCTGTAAACGATGAAGAAGCGCTGAGCATTGTTCGTCGCATTGTGGCAAACCTGGGATCAGATAATCCGGTATTGGGCGGGGATGGAGCGATGGCCGCCGGCCATTCCCAACCGCACCATGGGGGCGCCACGGCAGGTCTCACCAACAGCGATCATAGCAATCTGACATTTTCTGGCAAGAACCAGCCATTCGAGGAGCCACTCTATCCAGCAGAAGATATCTACGGCATCATTCCCGAATCCAGCAGCAAGTCCTTTGATATTCGCGAAATAATTGCCCGCGTTGTGGACGGCTCGGAATTCCACGAGTTCAAGCCGGATTACGGAACCACCATCGTTACCGGCTTTGCCCGAATCTATGGAATGCAGGCCGGTATCATTGGAAACAACGGCGTTCTTTTCAGCGAGTCCGCATTAAAGACAACGCACTTCATCGAACTTTGTACTCAGAGAAAGATTCCGCTTCTTTTTCTGCAGAACATAACCGGATTCATGGTGGGCAAGAAATACGAAAGCTCCGGCATCGCCCGAGATGGGGCGAAAATGGTGCATGCCGTTTCGAATGCGAATGTACCCAAGATCAGCCTGGTAATCGGCGGCTCTTACGGAGCCGGTAACTACGGTATGTGCGGTCGCGCTTTTGGGCCCAGGTTCTTGTGGATGTGGCCTAACGCGCGAATCTCGGTAATGGGTCCGGAGCAGGCCGCCAATGTGTTGGCGACGGTAAAAAAGGATCAGCTGGCCCGGGAAGGTAAAGAGTGGTCCGCCGAAGAGGAGCAAAGCTTCAAGGAGCCTATTCTTCGCGACTACAACCAACGTTCATCCAGCGTGTACTCCAGCGCCCGACTATGGGACGATGGCATAATCGACCCGGCCGATACGCGGCGTGTGCTGGGTCTGAGTCTGGCCATCTGTAATCGCACAGGCAACCAGGAAACCAATTACGGCGTTTTCAGAATGTAACGGCTCGCCAATGAACGGGCTGCGAACGTCCCAGCGCGCCGGGTATCTGTCCGGGACATACAGGCAACGGGGGCGCCCCCTGTATATCTGCGTGTGCCTGCCCGAGTTCAGTAGCTCGTATTGGAAACCGTCCAGAGCTGCCGCTTCTGCCCCAGTACCTCGTAGTCGGATTTCTTCAGAATGCCAATTTCGCGTTCCCCGGAAAGCAGCATGCAGTTTCCATCCTCCAGGGGCTCCCATCCATCGATCTTTCTATACCGGAGACTCTTGATTAAACTCTGAACAGCCAGATCTGAAAGGTACACGTCGATATCGTGCTCTTCCCATACTATAGGTCGGGCGATGAGATTCTGCAGCCGAGCCGGATTCATGGCTCGCAAAGTGGCTACCTTAACGAGAGTCGCGCAACCAAACCCTGGCACCTCCGTTTCCGGTATTCGCAAATAGTCATTATGCACCCAGCCCGAAAAGCCCTTGCCATTGACTCCTGCATGGACGATGGTCCAGTTCCCGTCGTTCGCCTCCCAGTGTTGCGCAGCCGGCAGCGAGTCGTACTCCATACCGTGTACATCGCGCACATAAGCTCCATCCGGGATTAGAACGACTACAGGAAAACCGGTCCCGGGTCCCTGCCTCAGTCGAAGGCCTCCCTCCGCCTGCACGAGGTACTCCCACCAGGGCCCCCCTCCGCTAGCCCAGAGAACGGAAGTGCAGAGAAGAAACAAGAATGGCAATCGGCGAATCATGCAGTAGTGTGGCATTGCCCCATTTCCCTGCAAGTCGGATTGGGAAAACGCTCAGGGCACAGCGTCGAAAAACCCGCAGTGACAACTCACCGAGATTTCCCAGGACCCGGCGCCTGAACCAGAAGCCATGGGTCCGAGTGGCCTACGAGCCTTTCCGAGTTCATGGCCATTCACTGCTGGTTCCGGGCCCACCGGGCGTCTTCACAGGCGCGGGGCAGACCCAGGTCGCAGGCTCGAGAATAGTGCTTGTAAGCCAGTCCAAATTCCTCTCGTCGAACATAGTGATTGGCGAGATTCTGATGAGTAGCATAGTCATCGGGGTCCACGCGCAGACTTCTGTTAAAGAGCTCTTCGGCCTTTGCAAATTCACCTCGACCGGAATATATGGCCGCCAGGTTCGCAAGCCCCATGACTTCTCGCGGGTACCGCTGAATGAAAGCCTCAAACCGACGAATAGCTTCTTCTTCATTTCCCATCTGGTATTCGACGAGTCCCAGGTTCAGGAGTGCAGGACCCGAGGAGGGACGCCTGACAAGAATCTCTTCGTGGATCTTTCGCGCTTCTCCATAACGCCCGGCCCGCTGAAGAATTAAGCCCTTGTTCGTAAGCGCTTCGATGGAACCGGGTTTCAGATCGGTGAGAATGTAGTCCGTGTGGGCCAGCGCTTCCTCTGTTCGCCCCAGGGCCCCGAGCGTGAGACTGAGTGACAAATGCACGCTGACGGATTCAGGTTCTCTACAAAGCGCTTTCTTGTAGGATTCCAGGGCGCCTTCAATATTTCTTCGATCATATTCCCGGTCCCCCTGATCCAGGTAGCCATCGGCCGAAGCCGTGAGCCCGCGGCATTCGCTGTCGCTTACCTTTACCCTGCCCGCAGTGCAGCCCGAGAAAAATGCAAACGAAATGGATAGGAAGGATAATAGGACAGCTCCCCTTCTAATACAACTCATATATCTAATATTTATTAGTATTCCTTCTTTTCAATCAATTTCGAATTCCGAGCAAATCCACAGAAAGTGGACGACCAAACGTTGATCCCGGACATTCGGCGCTCGAGGGCGATTTGTGAGGGCATTGCTACACTGTACGGCCGAACCACCGGATCCTGTCCACGGCTTCTCCGCCAATCGGATCGCAAAAAATCTGCTTGAATCAGAATTTCGGCGGGTTTTTCGTTAAACGATCCTGCTCTATCTGACCCTTAAGGAGTGATGCTAGAGGATCTTGAAAAGCGCGTCCTTATTTTGGAACACAGAATGGATGAAACCTGGTACAGACTGAACCACGCCCTTGAGTCGATGGAAATTGAATTGCGGGGTTTGCATTCTCGGATCGACCACATCGGATATCAACTGGGCGGGCGAATTGATGAGCTGGACCAACGATTGAATGGCAGAATTAACGAGATGGGGTATCAATTAAACGGCAGGATTGACGAGCTCGGGCATCAGATCAACGGCAGGATTGACGAGCTCGGGCATCAGATCAACGGTAGGATCGACGAAATGGGCCACCAGATCAACGGCAGGATCGACGAACTCGGACATCAGATCAACGAACGAATGGATTCACTGCAGCATGCCATGGTGGTTCAGACCCGGTGGATCCTGGCGCTGGGCGGTTTTCTTGCCCTTGCATTGCCTCTTACATTTCGTCTGGCCGAAATTCTGATTTAGTGCATGCCCCCATGCCTCAGGCTCATGGCCGAGCCTGTCCCTCGATTGCTAAGTGTGCCGCCGGCGATGAACCACGTAACTCCCGATACGGACGTAGAGTCCTCCACGCGGGTTCCTCTGAGATGCAAAACCACTTGAACGCTGAGTCCGATCTCCAAGATGGTACTATGCCCTTTAGACACATCTCCAACGCCGTGATGCTCTTTGCTACAGGCCTCCTTCTGGCTGGCTGCGCATCCGCACCAGAACCTGCCTTCCAGAGAGATCCACTGGCTCCTCCGCCGGCCAGGGATGTGGTGCAACTCGACGTTCCCATGGTCTCCCAGAACGATCTGGACCTCACCGATTCAGCCGCCATAGAAATGGTTTTCCGATACTGGGGCGAGAAGCGATATTCAAGTCTGGAGATAGCCCGCTCGCTGGTCTGGAAGTTCCGGGAAAACCGTCGCTTCCAGAAGAGTCATACACTGTTCCAGATCCGTTCCGGGAAGACTGCGGAGGAGATGGACTGGAGCAGTTATCCCGGTAGCGGTACGGGTTACGTTCGCGAATTTCTGGAACCTCTTGCCCCTACAGATAACCCCAGGGTCGAGAATCTACCCGCCAACCCGGACCGAGCTCGAGAAATGCA
Organism: Spirochaetaceae bacterium; assembly: GCA_002730875.1. GTDB lineage: Bacteria > Spirochaetota > Leptospiria > Leptospirales > Leptonemataceae > UBA3465. Next base: position 428,914 of record PCBI01000005.1, read on the forward strand.
GGGGAAGTTATTCGAGGAGCTAAAGGACAATCTGAATCGCGAGATACCGGTAATAGTCTATCAGTACGTTGATCATACGAAAGAACAGGAGTTGTTTCGTGTCGTCACCGGATATGACAACAAAAAAGGTATCATCTACTTGAATGATCCGTTGTCCGGAAAATTGGAGATGAGCGAAGGCCGTTTCCTGGAACTCTGGAACGTGAAAGGACCCTGGCTTTCCTATAACTCCATTGTCTTTAACAAGGCGGATGCAAACCAGGTGCCGAAAGGACAACTGGCGGTAACTCTGCCGGAACCGGAATCGTAACCAGCTATTCCAGGGATAGAGCTCCCGAAGGGCACTTCATCACCTGATCGCGAATAGCCTGCTCTTCTGCTCCCTCTGTGTTGATCCATGGTCGGGCTTTCGGATTAAAGACGGATGGCAGGCCTTTTACGCAAACGGCAGAATGCTGACAGAGATCGGGCTTCCACAAGACCGTGGTCTCCCCTTTTTTGTAGCGCATGGTTTTTTCTTTTTCACTCATAGACCCGTACTGTAAGCCCCTGGAAAAATCGGGCAATTCCAATTAATACCGGACACGCAAATATTCCGACGATTCAGATGGTGATGCGGGACCGCCCGGACCTGGATCAGGTAATGAGGATTCGCGCCAATGAAACCGGGATTAGGAAGATTCGACCGACAGAAGTGCGCGAATTTGCTCGAATCAATCGAATCATCCTGTCAATAAATCCAGCCCCGTTCACGCCAGGACCCCGCTGACGGTTCGCAAGTCGGGGGGAATCACCAAAAAAGCTTGCAACCTCCTTGATCGTTAGAAACTACTGACTACCATGAAACTCCAATATTTAGCCCTCTTTGTTGCCGCGCTCCTGGCGGCCAACTGTAGCTCGGACACTGCGCTGATTCGCGCTATCAAAGATAAACGGCTCGATGAAGCCCGTGCCCTTGTGCAGAAGCAAGAAGATGTAAACAAAATGGGAGAGTGCTCCAGCGCTCTTATGGAGGCGTCTAAAGCGGGCGACGAGGCGCTGGTTCAGGCCCTTCTGGAACAGGGAGCAGATCCGAACCTGAAATCGCCGGACTGCGTCCGCAACTACACCATTGCAGGGATCCGCTTCAAGGACAAGATAGCGCATGAAACGGCCCTTATGTATGCAAGTACTCCGGAGATTGCACGAATGCTGATTGGAGCCGGCGCGAACAAGGAAGCCGTAGACATGGCGGGCCAAAACGCCATACACTGGGCGCTACAACGCCGAAAGCCAGATCTGGCCCTGACTCTCATTCAGTCCGGAGTTCCGGTCAACATATATGATATGTGCGGAAAGAACCAGCTGCTTTACATGATTCGTGAATACAAGGGCTTCGAAGCGGCCGACCAGAAAAAAGTGGAAGCGGCCCTACTGCGTGCCGGCGCCCGAGAGTTTCCCTACTCCGATGCAAAGGGCAAAGCCACAGAAGGTAAAGTAATGACTGCGTACACCCATGATGCATCGGGCCAGAAGACCAGCATGGAGCCAGCGTTCGCACAGATGCTGTATCAGGATCCGGATAAGTTCACGGAGGATGCCTATTCCGCGCATCATGACCGATTCTTTCATGCCAGCGAGTTCACCTGGGTAGAGAATGGCCAGAATCTGTGGGAATGGATGATCATTCGCAATCGATTCGTGGATAAGAGCCGAGACCGGCAGAAATGTAAGTAAGATCTTACGTGTGCGGGAGAAGGTCCATCGATGCAGAAGTTCAGATATATCCTGGCCGGCTGGCTATCCAGCCTGGTGCTAATTTCTGCTTTCTGCTGCAAAGCGTCCGGGGATTCAGAGTCGTCATCCAGTTTCCGATGGCCGGGCCACTCATCCACCGGCGATCCTGTGATCGCCGGCGAAACGAACGACGATTCTGGAGACCCGGAAATAGCCGGAGACCAGTCAGAGCAGATCATTGCTGCACCTCATAAAGGCAAACTGCTTCTGTTCATCCTGGCCGGGCAATCAAACATGTCAGGACGAGGTAAACTGGAACACCTCCCCAGGAAGGAACTCGACCAGGCCATATACGTCTTCGGTAACGATTATCGATGGAGGATTGGTTCCGAGCCGGTGGATTCGCCCACAGGACAAGTAGATGCTATATCAAAGGATCCAGGGGCCGGAGTAAGCCCGGCAATGGCCTTCGCCCGCGAAATCAGGCAACGCAGACCGGACGTGGCTATCGGGCTAATTCCCTGCGCCATGGGAGCCACCACAATGTTCGAATGGGAGCGCCGACTGGATCGCACCTCATTGTACGGCTCCTGTCTGTATCGTGCGAAGCAGGCCTCAAGCATGGGAAGCCTCAAAGCAATCCTATTCTTTCAAGGTGAATGGGATGCCCTGGACAAGAGTTACGATCGGCTCCTGGCCGAAAACAGCAACAAACCGGAGAAACGGCCCCAGAACAGGATTCAGTATTCGGATTCGAAGGCTGCTTTGCCGGCCGGCATGGGCGAAGGCCAGCTTACGGAAAGAGGACTGCAAATCTGGCCCGGCGCGAAAGCCCCAACCCAAGAAGCGCCCCTGATACTGAGTTTGCGTGGACGCAAGGGATACAACAGGTCCGAGCCGGCCCTGTGGGCTTATCTCTTCGCGGACTATGTGGACAATATGCGATATGATCTGCAGATTCCAGAGCTTCCCGTGATCTTCGCCCAAATTGGCACAAACACACGACCCGAGGTGTACCGGCACTGGACCACTGTACAAAAGGCTCAGCAGGCCCTTCAGATGGATTCTGTGTCGATGATTCAAACCGACGATCTTTCGCTGAAGGATTCGGTTCACTTCACAGCGGCTTCCTACATCCGGATAGGAAAACGATTCGCAAAGGCTTACCTGGATTTGAGCCCAAAATGAGAGCGCTCCTCCGCCCGCAATCTTGCGGCAGTGAAGCAACTTGTAAAACTCGGAGCCAAATTGAACCTGCAGGACGAGGAAGGCGAGACCGTCCTGCATGAAGCCATCGAGGAAAACCGTGTTGAGATTGCTAGATTTCTGGTTAAATCCGGAGCCCGCGCCAATCTGAAGGACAAATTGGGCAAAACGGCACAGGACCTGGCTCGAGCAAAGAATATAGAAAAGGCGATCTTCTAACGTTTTCACTTTTCTTGTTGCAACTTCGGATCCCCGAAGACAATGGATGAATGAGTCCATTAGCCCGCTTCGGTTCTATTCCCGCTGTCTTCCGGGGACCCGCCCCCTTTCCGCGAAGCGCCCTGCCCCTCCTTTCTGCGCTGGCTCTGATGGCTAGCTGTCTGACGTCAGTAATGGCCGATCCTGCTACCGGACCCGACTACAGCGATTTGATCACGGGAACAGATCCCGTTTCGCAGCGCAAAGTTCTCCTGGATGTTCCGCTGGTTCGTCAACCACGGGCCAAGCTCTGTGGCCCCGCTGCTATTGAGATGGTATTTCGCTACTGGGGTGAGAAACGGTTCGATCAGTATGACATCGCACGGGCCATGGCCGTGATGTTTCACAGCGAATCCGGACGATTCAAGGATTCTGCCATCGTCCAAGAGTTACGAGAACATTCGCAGAATGGCTTCGTGGACTGGAAGAAGTACCCGGGAACGGGAACCTACAACATGCGAGAGTTTCTGAAACAGTTCGCGCCCACAGTGAATCCGCGAATCAAGCGGCTGCCCGAAGAGGAGGCGGATGCCGCAAAGGTCCGAGATCGCTTCTTTCTGGAGATGAAGGGACACCTGGATTCCGGATCGCCCGTGATTGTCCATCAATGGTATGATGAGCGCTTCAGGAGTCAGCATTATCGCGTAGTAACCGGGTATGACGATCTACGTCGCATTCTCTTCCTGAATGATCCTGCAGAGGGCCGCATCGAGATGTCCTATGAACAATTTCTCAAACTCTGGAACGTCGACGAAAACTGGCTATCGTATAACAACATAGTCTTCAATCGCTATGCGCCGGCGCGAGTAAAGAAAGGCGAACTGCGAGTGAAGCTGAAGCTAACCTTTGATGAATGAGTGGTCAATGAGTGATACATGAGTTTCGAGCCAGCACGACCGGGTCTGAACGCTCAGCTCCGGATTCCCGAAAAATGAAGCAGGCCCGGTGTACCCGCCGAGCAATGGCGGCCACATCGAGCCTGTGACGGAATCGATGCCGCGGCTGACTGCGGCATGGAAAGGGCTGGTATCAGTAGCCATTTAAGCCCCACGGTAAATGTTTCGTTTCGCATGGTTTTCTCCTTTAGTGACCCTTGGATCCTGAATTCTCTCGAACTGTCACTGATGTATTGAACTCGATAGCACCCGACGTCCGCATACTCTGCAGAACGCATTCCCGATGCATTGCCGAGCGTTAGGTCTAAAGAAGGCTATACCTTACCACATCCCAGTCAACCCGGAAATGCGGAGATCGATTCGCATTATCAGATATTTCTGCGTATCCCGGCAAGAGAGATCGAATAGTGATGGTAACGAGCGTTACAGATAGTGGCATTGGCAGAGGAGGGGATCTGAGGAAACAACGGATCCGACACCCATCGACATGCTGAGAACGTGGCAAAGCACTGAAAGCGGGGAAGCTCCACAACAATCAGGCCAGGGCTATGTACCGATGGATCTGCTTCGCGCGGCTCTGGATTCCATACGGGCTCATGTAGTTCTCCTGGATCAGGAAGGCACCATCGTCTACGTGAATGGGGCATGGAAAGACTTCGCCCGTCAAAACGGATACGAAGGAGATTCCTACTACCTGGGAATGAATTATCTATCGGTATGCCCGACGAAACCAGGAAGCGCCGATCCAGTCACCGAAGGCTTTCAAGGGCTAATGAAGAATCGAGCCGGCGAGTTTCGCATTGATTATCCCTGCCACAGTCCAACAGAAAAGCGGTGGTTCCAGATGCGTGTCACCTGCTTCACCAGCGCTGAGGGCTTCTTCATGGTGGTTGTGCATGAGAATGTCACAGAACTGGTTCTTGCCGAGAAGAAACAACAACGGCTACTCAATAGTCTGGAAGTTACCAATGCCAAGCTCAATAAGGCGCTTACCAGCACTGTTAGCTCTCTAGGGCGGGCCATCGAAAAGCGAGATCCCTATACCGACGGTCATCAGAAACGAGTTTCGGCCCTGGCTACCAGGATCGCCCAACGCATGGATTTACCGGAAGAGACTGTCACTGGTATTAGACTCGGGGCCCTTATTCATGATATAGGTAAAATACAAATTCCCGCCGAGCTGTTGAGTTCGCCCCGCAAGTTATCGGATCTGGAAATGCAGATGATTCGCACTCATTCGGAAGTGGGCTTCGAGATAATGAAGGAAGCAGAATTCCCCTGGCCGCTTGCAGAGATGATTCATCAGCATCATGAACGAATGGATGGAAAGGGCTACCCGGCCGGCTTGCGCGGCGAAGATATACTGCTGGAAGCTCGAATCATTGCCGTGGCCGATGTTGCGGAAGCCATTTCTTCCCACCGGCCCTATCGACCGGGCAAAGGCGTGGAGGAGGCCCGCGAGGAGCTACGCAACGGCCGTGGCACAATCTACGACGATAAAGTTGTGGATGTCTGCCTAAGTATTCTGGAAGAAGAACCCGAAATCCTTAACGATTGATGCGCACTACGTTGATGGGCGCTAGATTGGTGCGCGCTACACTCTGCGAATGATCTGAACATGTGTGCCGTCCGATATGCATCCCCCCGCGGCCACGATTCCCTCTTCCAATTCCCTGATTGCATATTGTAAGGCCTGGACGACGCTGGCGCTGTTTCGGGGCCCGGTAACAATAACTTCCACTTCTCCGTTACCATAGCGGATCTCTCGCGGTCCCTTGCTCGGCGGCCGGAAATCCTGGTTGAATTGAGGCTGGAGTGGAGCGGCGGATACCTGGCTCTGGTATTCCCCGAGTAAACGGGCCAACTGGGCCGACCGTTCCTTTCCGGAAGAGCCCGAGACACAAAAGACCAGTTTTTTAATGTCATCCAGGGAGTGCGCGGACATGGTAGCACCTCTCGACGGCTGAGCTGGCTGAGCTCCCCTGATTTCAAGGCCGAGCGGCTTCGGGAAACCGGAGGGGCAGAGAGCCCCCCAAACAGGTTCTTGCCCGAATGGGATACCTTCCCTGACGGATGGCGCGGTGGCAGCTTTCAGGGCAGTAAGTTCGGAGCTTCCCCCTTCATCGACTCCAGGCCATTGCGACCTGGAATGCTACATAATCACTGGAAGGCGGAAGCAGGATTCTGTGCACCGTGCGGCCGCCGAAGCAACCGCCAGTGGATAGCGAAGACAGATTAATGACGCATGCGCCCGGTTAGGTTACCGGTAGGCTCAATCTTTATGTAGGGAGATTCAATATCCCCGTCCACAGTTCCCTTTTCGCCAATGTAGATCTCTTTGGAGGCTTTGATGTTTCCTTTTAACTGTCCGAGGACAATTGCTGTGGAACAGTTCACATCGCCCTCTACAACAGCATCCAGTCCAACAGTGAAGGAATGGCCGGGCAGATTGATCGCCTTTGTGCTTACCTTTCCTTCGATGATCAATTTCTCATCTGCGTTTATTTCTCCGACGATGTTGAGTGTCGGTCCAATTACAGTCATTTGCATATTTACGGGCATTGTTTAAGGCCTCCGAGGATATTTGTACTAAACCCTTACCTGTATGCTGGCAATCAAAATTTTACATGTGCAGAAAACAACACGATATTTATGCCGACCATAGCGAATCCCGGGAATCATCTTCTGGGCGAAAGCAACGACAGCTCCAGCGTCCGAATGCGGATGGTTGCTGCACGCATTACATACAGGTCCGGTCATCTACATTATCGAAACACAGAACCGAAACGGTAAGTGACTCGGAAATGAATTCTGAAATCCTCTTCCCTTTCTTGTCGGATGGCATAAGGCACGGCAAGAGACATAGAAAAGCGATCTGTCACATTCCAGCGCACGGTAGGACCCAGCAGCCAGTGAACGCGCTTTCGTTCATCCGGATCGTAGCGGTGATCGTATCGGTTCTCCAGGGAAAGGTCTAACGAACCGATTCTGAATCCAAACGCCAGATCGTAGATCACCGAACGATCAAACTCCTGCTCCACATCCTCGATAAAACGGGGATTGGTTTGCGTAGACCACATGATGGATCCCTGGATATAGAACCAGTCCAGATTCAGCAAAACCCCTGCATAGGGCTGCAGATAGCCCACATCTTTCTTCACGTCGCCCTGGTCTGTTCCCCGGGAGAAACGAATAGTGGTTCCGAAGGTTGTAACTAGTGGACCAAAACTGGGGGCAAGCCGGAAACCGGCTTCCAGATGATCCAGATATCTTCGCCGATCCGCATCGGTAACGGTTCGTTCTACATAGGGCACGGTGCCATAGATGGAGAAGTAAGACGTGGCCGCCCATTCCCCGGATAGGTAAATGGATCGTTCCCTTTCGTAATACTTGTGGCGATCCAGCTCGCTGAAATGTAGCCCCAGATGTACTCGGCTGGCCACGTCGAGCCCCTGGGTAGTGAGCGGTTCCACAGTGGCGGGCTTCCTGGCCATGAGAGCAGACGGCAGAAGCAGGAATAGACAAATTAACGCCGAGGAAAACGCTACATGCCCGTCCGTAAACGCGAGGCCCGATAGTCTATTCACGGATACCTCCGGTGAATTGATCCACAGTCAGCGCAAATCGATTGGATACGAAACGAAACCCTACATCGTTGGGATGTATACAATCGAACATGTAACCCGGATTGGACACCGGCGGTCCACCCAGAGTAGCACGCAAATCAATATAATGGAGATCCGCAATCTCTGAATCCATTCGCGCAAGAAAATCGTTGTGTCGATTCACAATGTTTCGTATTAGCTCGGCGGCTTCGCTCTGGCTGGCACCTTCGGTAAGCGCATCGAGAACGCAGGAGGACTCCAGGTTGGGATTGGGATAATCGTATCCATGGATGAAGAATGTCAGGGGAGCGCCCCCGTACTTCTGCTGCTTGTAGAAGTTGGCTTCCTGCACGAGTCTTTTTAACCTTAGCTCCATCGATGTCTGCCGCGCTAGAAGCACCGGCTCCAGACCATTCTTCTCGTATTCGCCAATGGAACCCAGCATGTCATTTCCGCCCAGACTTACGAACATGTATTTGAGCTCCGGTCCGGCATTGTCGATTACCTGAATGAAGCCTCGCTTGTTTTCGATTTCTGCTCGCAGCGTGTGTCCCGCTACCACCGAAGCCGTTATGCGAAAACCATCCAGCCGCAACCAGTCCAGCATGTCCTTTTGCAGCTCCAGGCCAAAGGCAAAGTCCGTCCAGCTATCGCCTATCATCCCAAACCTGGATGGTGAAGGGCATGTGGTTAGTATTTCGCACCGAAGATTTGCTACCAGCTGATCCGAAGGATCGTTGGAGCGATCGCAGGACAGTATTGTTAGCAATAGAGGAATTAGTGCCGAATACAAAGTTCCCCGTATTTTGGAATGTTTCATAACTTACACCTGAGACGGCTAACCTGCTCTGAGCATTCAGGCGCCCTCTTTCAAAAAACCGGGTAGCAATAAATAAGACATCCGGTGTGGATTACTACTCCCTCGAAGGAAATGACTGATACCAGATAAGCAATGCCTGCGCAGAGGGCGACTGACTTTTTCTGCTACCAGCTACCCGAGGCTCCACCACCGCCGAAGCCGCCGCCTCCGCCGCTAAAACCGCCGCCACTGCTGAAGCCGCCGCCTCCGGATGAAGAGTAACCGCTACTGGATCCCCCGCCCCGGCCAAAAGCTCCAATCAATGCGGCAAACGCCACTGACATGATCATTCCACCGGAAAAGCCAATGAAAATCCATCCGAGTATGATGCCGACTGGCATCATAACGCCGGCGGCAACAAAACTGTTGAACACCACCCTTAGGATTAGCGCGCCCACTACAATGACTATGAAAATCCAGGTACTGAACGCGTCGCCGTCGCCATCGCTCTGCTGGTTTTCCAGAGGCACTTCTTCCAGCGAAGGTAGCTCTTCACCGTCGATCAGCGAGATAATCGCATCGGTGGCCTGATCCAGGCCCTGGTAATAGTTCCCCTGCTTGAATTCTGGAACAATGATTGTATCAATGATTCGATTTGCCTTTGCATCCGGAATAGGGCCTTCCAGTCCGTAGCCGACCTCAATTCTGACCGCCCTTTCCTTTTCGGCCACTAGAATCAGAAGTCCGTCATCTACACCGGCTCGGCCCAGCTTCCACTTCTCCACCAGCCGGATAGAAAAGTCCTCTATAGGAACATCACCGATGGTTGGCATGATTACAATCGCAACCTGCGAACCCTGTCGGTCCTCCAGAGACTTAAGCTTGGCAGTAAGTGTTTGAATCTGATCGGCAGTGAGTAAACCGGCTTTGTCCGTGACCCGGGTATCCATTTCCGGTAAGGGAACTTCCTGAGCTAACATCCCCTGAAAAGACAGCAGCGATGCAAAAAGGAAGGTTGCCGTACCTGCCAAGCGTCCGAACTTACTCATTGGTGTTCCTGGAGTTCCAAACAAATGCACAGGGATACCTTATAGCACGACCGGCTTGTCCGAGAGTTCATTTTTGTCGCCTTCACGGTAAGGAAAATGTCGAGCCAGCACCTCGGTAATCCTTTCGACTCCATGGATCACTCCAGCTTTGTACTTTTTCTCGCGAAACATATTTTCCATTTCAGAGCAGATCTGCTCCCAGGTAGCGTTTCCTTCCAGCTTGTTAATGCCCCGGTCAGCCACAATCTCCATGTCACGATCAGCCAGGAGCAGATACAGTAGCACTCCGTTGTTTTCTTCAGTGTCCCAGACGCCCAGGTCGCTGAATACCTTGACGGCTCGATCCCGGCCTATGACTTTTTTGAGCACCATCAATGGTTCCAGAGAAGCTTCCACAGCAAAACAAAGCTCGGCTCGGTGCTTCTTTTCCGAAGCGGCGATGGCTCGCTGAATATCCTCCATGTCTGCTCGGGAAAAGTAGCCGGACACTTTCCAGCGTGGAGTAAACAGATGTTTCAAAAATCTGGACATTGTGCTGTCTCCTGTATCTAAATAAAGAAGCCTGACCATGCTACTGCGCACGTCAGGCTCCTGAAAAGCATTTTCCGATGGAAACTGGCCGCTGTGATTGCGAACGGCCCAGCCAACAAAACCTCGAAAGAATTCGACCGGGATTACAGATCGATTTCCGGCGGTTTGGTCATTTCCTCTTCGTTTTCCACCGTGAAGCTTTCTTTCGTTTGATAGCCAAAGATCTTGGCTGTCAGATTTGCCGGGAATTGACGTACAGTGGTATTGTACTCTCTTACCGCATCAATGAACCTTTTTCGGGCTACTGTAATGCGGTTCTCCGTGCCTTCAATCTGGGCCTGCAGGTCCCGGAAGTTCTGGTCCGATTTTAGCTCCGGGTAGCGCTCTACTGTCACCATCAAACGGCTCAGAGCCTGGGTAATGTCTCCCTGTGCCTGCTGAAACTTGTTGAACGCTTGAGGATCATTCACCAGTTCCGGGGTGGCCTGGATACTGGTAGCTTTGGACCGGGCTTCGATCACGCTTACCAGCACCTCTTTTTCCTGAATGGCGAAGGCTTTTACTACCTTTACCAGCTGAGGGATGAGGTCCTGCCTTCGTTTGTACTGGTTCAACACCTCGGCCCAGGAAGCCTTGACCTGCTCATCCTTCATCTGAATTTCGTTGTAGCCACAGTTGGTGCCCGTGTACAACAGGGTTAGTAATAGAACTGCCAGAATGCTTTTTTTATTCGTTATCATATCTCTCTAACTCGGTTTCTGAATCGCTAGGAGAGTAGCTTCCAGACAGGGAAAGGTCAACAAAAAAATGCCAGAAGAAGCACAACCGAGCAGCACCGGACAGATCCTGGACGCCGATAGTTTTGTTGCGTTGCGACGAGCCATAGTCGAATACTTCGCTGCTTCCGCTCAGGAGTTGTTGCCCAGGATCATTGTTACGTTAATAATTCTGATCGTGGTAATATTTCTGCGGTTTGTGCTATTGCGGATTGCCACCCGACGGATGCGAAACCAGAGCAATCGACTGCGATGGCGTACCAACAGCACCTATTTTGCCGTACTTGCCTTTCTCACCTTTGCCTTTCCCGTGTGGCTGCCTTCGCTTCGATCCATCGCCACCGTTCTGGGTCTGTTCGGGGCCGGTATCCTGATCGTTTTTAAGGAGATTTTTCTGAACCTGGCGGCCTGGTTCTATATCATGATTCGGCGGCCCTTTGAGCTGGGAAATCGGATCTCGGTTCACGGTGTAGCGGGGGACGTTCTGGACATTAGATTGCTCGAATTCGCCGTAATGGAGGTGAGCCCCCGAAACCTGGGCGGGCAGAGTACTGGAAGGATTGTGCATTTGCCGAACGCTCTGCTCTGGACCAGTCCGTTGAGCAATGCCAGCAAGGAATTCTCGTTTAACTGGAACGAAATCAGGGTGCCGGTGAAGATAAACTCGGACTGGAAAAGGGCCGAGGCGATTCTCCAGGACATCGCCACCACAACGACCGAGAAGATATCGGATTCGGACTCAAGAATTCAGCATTCGGCCGACGAGTACGCCATCAATTTCTCTCGACTCCATCCAGGCATCTTTTTGGAGTATCAGAAAGGAGCGGTGGTGCTTACCCTGCGGCACCTATCGGAACCCAGAACCAGACGAATGACTGTGGATGCGATCTGGCGAAGCATTCTGGAACGCTTCGAGGCGGAAGGCATCGAACTGGACGAAAGTTATGATGAACCGCTACCGGGCGTGCTTTGATATTTGCCTTTTGTTGAGTCTACCCGTCGTCTTGCAGTGCTTCCCGCGGACCAGAACATTGCTCTGGACAATACGTCAGAGGATGGCAGCTTACCGGGTATTTTTAGTTCAGGGCCGTTGTGGCGGCGGGTCCGCCACGGAGTAGAAGCAACCGCCTTGCACTTTTGACTCAAGAGGAAAAACTTATGATAGACTGGCAATGGTTCAAAAAACGGGAAACCGGGAAGCTTTCGATGGTCAGGGTTGCGATTGTAGCGGTTCCCATTCTGCTTGTTCTGGCTTTTCTTCTTCTTGGTCGTAACTACGAAACCGTAAATCCCAGGAAGGGCCCCATCGTGGAGGCTGTGTACGGACTGGGCACAGTAACGCCGCGAAGAACCTTCACGGTGAAAACTGGCGTAGCTGGCAGGATAGAAACCATCCACGCTCGACCCGGCGACCAGGTCGGAAAAGGGGCTCCGTTGATTCGCACCGACTCCATTCTGTTTCGCGCGCCGTTCGAAGGCACCGTTACCAGCCTGATGTTCGAAGAAAACGAAATCGTGATGCCCGGTAGCCCCATTCTGATTATGAAAACCACGAAGGACCATCATGTAGAACTGATCATGGATCAGGAATCAGTGTTACGAATTCAGCCGGGCCTGAAAGCGGAACTGAGCTTTGAAAGCTTGCGATCCAGGCGAATCCAGGGCGTAGTATCCCGGGTCTATTCGTCGGCCGGAGAGTTCGTCGTAGAGGTAGAATCGGACGAAATGCCGGAAGAAGTCCTGCCAGACATGACGGCCGACGTGGCCATTGAAGTGGCGCGCCGAGAAGACGTAATGCTCATCCCACAGCGCGCCGTGCAGCGCGGACAGGTGCAGGTAATTCGAAACGGCCTTAAGAAGCGGGTACCTATTAAGATCGGAGCGGCTGATGCGGAGTGGGTGGAGGTTCTGGACGACAGCCTGCAGATGGATGACCGAATCATAATCCCACGTCGTCAGTAGACCGGCATCCAGGAAACTCAATGTTCTTCTTAGCTACACGACAGCTCCTGGACCGACTCCAGCAAAGCATGCTAACCCTGATCGGCATTGCCCTGGGCACCGCCGCTTATGTTATGTTTTCCGGCATCATGCTGGGCTTTCAGGATCAGATCATTGACTTGCTGGTGAATACGGACGCGCATATTCGCATCAGCCCCAGGGATGAATATCGCACCGTGAATGCCTATGAGGGAGTCTTTTTTCCAGATAGCGAAGTGGTCTGGATCACTCCTCCGTCTGGAATGAACAAATCCAGCGATCTTTCCAACGTGTACGGCTGGTATCAGCGACTGGAAGCGGATCAAAGGGTGGCCGCATTCGCGCCACAGCTCAATCTTCAGGTCATGGTAGGCACAACCAACTCCATGGCATCGCTTCTCTTTGGAATTGATCCGGACCGGCAACGGGCGGTGAGCAACATGGAAGACAACCTGATAGAAGGCTCCCTGACGGATCTGGGAAGAGGAAACTCCCTGGCCATCATTGGTAGCAAAATGCAGGAGAAGCTGGGAGTACAACACAACGGAACGATCCAGATTGTTACTCCGGACGGAAAGCAGGCAAATCTAAAGATCGTAGGCATCTACGAGTTCGGAAACAGTCAATTGGACCAGGGCTTCATCTATACCAACATTCGCACAGCCCAGTCCCTTTCCGGCGGCGCCAGCCACGTAACAGACATAGTAGTACGACTCCATGATGTAAGCGAAGCCGCGGAGGTGGCCTCGCAATGGTCGCAGTTCACCCGGGACAAGGTAGAAAGCTGGGACCAGGCCAACGAGAGCATTCTTTCGGTCTTCCAGATGCAGGATGTAATCCGTTCTTCCCTGACTGCTGTGATCGTTTTGATAATCGCCTTTGGGATATACAATATTCTGAATATGGTAGTCTTTCAGAAGCAGAAGGAAATCGCTATTCTACGATCCATCGGTTTTGATGCAAAGGATACGATTCAGCTGTTCTTGATCCAGGGTTTCATCCTGGGCACCCTGGGATCGCTTGTGGGCCTGGCCATTGGCTTTGTAGGTTGTCTATATATCTCCACCATCGAAATCGGCGGCGAAGAGACCATACGTCAGATGCTCGTTTCTTACAAGCCTTCGATCTATGTCATTGGATTCACAATCAGCGTCACCGCATCGGCCATTTCCAGCTACTTACCGGCACGAAGGGCCTCCCGTCTGCAGCCCATAGAGATCATCCGGGGGGCAGGCTAATGGAGATTCGAGTCCAGGGGCTGATCAAGGCATTCGATAATCCCGACAAGCCCGTATTGAAAGGCCTGGATGTGGAAATTGAACCGGGGCAGTTTGTTTCCATTACCGGACGCTCGGGCTCGGGTAAGTCCACTTTTCTCTACTGCGTCAGTGGATTGGATACCGTGAGCTCAGGTACCGTAACAATTGGCGGTCGAAACATCCACACCATGAGCCAGGCCGAAGTGCATCGTTTCAGAAATCAGGAACTGGGTTTTGTTTTTCAGTTCCACTATCTTCTGCCCGAGCTTACAGCCCTGGAAAATGTTCTGATGCCGGCGCGCAAGGTAGGACTCCACGATAGCATGCAGGCCGATGCGTTGCGCCTCATGGAGCAATTCGAAGTCGATCATGCCCGGGACCGAAAACCGGCCCAGATGTCGGGGGGCGAACAGCAAAGAGTGGCCATTGCCCGAGCCTTGATCATGAAGCCTTCCTTTCTCTTCGCGGATGAACCCACCGGAAACCTGGACTCCGTGAACGGCGAGACGGTGCTACGAATCATCGAACAGATCAATCGCGAAATGAAAGTGACAGTGCTGATGGTCACCCACGAACCGGATTACGCCGCCCGAGCAAACCGGGAACTGGAGTTCGCCGACGGCAGAATTGTTTCGGACAAGAAACCTCGCAGCCATCCCAGGCGGACGCATTGAGTCGCGAAGAGACCCGGATAACTGACCTTTAGTTGTAAGGATTGAACGGATCGTCCTTTTTGGCATCAGACCGGGGAAATCGATCCGACTGCGAAGAACCGTCCTGATTTTCAGGTACGCCGGGCTGGTTTTCGGCAGGTTCATCCCGAACTTCCGTTTCTCCTGCGAAAGGCGTAGCCTCCGGCGAAATCGTGGAGCTCCCTGAAGTACCCATCGACGGCGTGGATTCCCCGGGCACTGCCGCTTGCGGCGGAGTGGAAACGAACTTGGGCTTATCCTCTTCGTAGCCCGGTACCAACTGCTGCTTCACAGACTCGGTGAGAAACAGATTGGCGATGGCTCCCTGGAGAGTCATGATTAGACCGTAGGCGAGAGGGGTGAGCAGGATCATAAGCAAATAGGCCAGGATCACCAGAAGACCGGCTCCTGCAGACGCGTCCGATCCTGCTCCGAATGTGTCCGGATCATCCAGGGAGCCGGAAAGAAGTACAAAGAGCATCACAGCGATGAAGGGAGCAGCCACCAGAAGGATGGGAACCGTAATAATGAACAGTTTACCAAAGAAAAGGCCCATACCATGCCCACGGGTCAATCGCCAGGACTGCACGAATGCATCCCAGGGGCCTATGCGAAGCTCATAGACAAGCGGATACACCAGATCCAAACGAGCCATGATGTAATGCACTGTAAGGAAGATGAGGCCAAAGCTCACAAAAATGATCAGGCTAACAATCAAATCCTCGGTGAACTGCGATTCAAGGCTTCCAAGGTTGCCGGATTCAATAGCGGTTTGAATCGAAACCGCCGTCACAGCTGCCGCAATAAAATAGGCCACCGCAAGAACAATGGCGCCGGCAATAAAAAACAGAAAATAAAGAAGGCCAGCCAGGAACACTCCCCCGAACTGATTGAACGGCTTGAACAAATCCTCCAGCTTTGCTTTTCCCCGGACAGCGCTGCTTCCGTAGCTCACCATACCGGCGAATAAATGGGGCAGAATAATGAAACCGCCACAGATGGCGAGGGCCGAAGCGCAACTGGCCATTATGTATTGGATGAGCCCGCTTGCTGCGGACATGAAGAAATTTGAGAAGAATCCCTTGAAGCCCAGCTTTAGCATTCTTCCAAACGAGAACTCGATGCCCTCCTGCACGGATCCATAGGTCTCTATGGATGCTCTGGATACCTGGTAGGGATTCTCTTGCTCGGCCATGGTGGCCCATTAATAGAACTCTGCCGTGGTATTCAATTTTTTTGTGTACCGAGATAGGAAAATGCCCGATGAAGTAGATATGGCCCCAGGAATGGATCGAATTGAGACCCGAATAAGAGACATAATGCAGCGCTTTGATCATATGAATCAGGTGCCGCAGACTCAGAAGAAGCCGGAATCGGAACCTGTCACAGAAGCGGTAGAAAACGATGCTACGGCCGAGCTTTTCGGTAAGAAAGCCAGCATCCCTTCTCATCCGGGCCCGGGCGCAAAATCCACGCAATTCCAGAGCGTCCTGAATGCTCTAATCAACGAAAAATCAGAGGACTACGGTATATCGCCGGATCTGGTAAGGGCCGTAATGCAGGCCGAGTCCGCCGGAAACCCGGACGCTGTTTCTCCGGCCGGAGCCCGGGGGCTGATGCAGCTAATGCCTGGAACAGCCAGGATGCTGGGTGTAGATCCGGACGATCCGGCTCAGAACCTGGAAGGCGGGATCCGCTATCTAAAGGCCATGAACCAGCGATTTGGCAATCTGGATGAGGCTCTGGCCGCCTACAATGCCGGGCCCGGCGCTGTGGAAAAATACGGCGGCATCCCTCCCTTCAAAGAGACCATGAACTACGTAAAAAAAATCCGGGACATCCTGGAAGAGAAGCGTTGATTGACAGAACATGAGTCGTTTTCGAAGGACAGCTGCCGCATTTCCTGCGGCCCTGTTGCTTTTCCTGGCGGGGTGTCCGGAAAACGACGACGACGCCTTGATGCTGCACATCTACCATTCACTGAACGATGAAATTCAGGATGCGGTGGACGGAACCGAAATACCGCCCGAGTATATGGCAGCCCTGATTTCGCTGGAATCACACCCGGCCGGAAATAGAGACAGCCAGCGATTTGAACCGGGCATCTACGAAAGGCTGATTGAACTGAAATACTCCGGGGAACCCTTCGGATACATTCCCAGAAACAAAATCAAGGACCTGGACGATCAGAAACTCCGGGAACTGGCCACCAGCTACGGTCTAACGCAGATTATGGGTTACCATTGCCTGGAGCTTGGCTGCTCCATTGGCGATCTCAAAGGGGAGTTCCACTTGCTCTGGGCTGTGGCCTACATCCGCGATCATTACGGCAAGCAGATCCGAAAGAAAAACTGGGAAGCTTCCTTTCGAATGCACAACACCGGTCGCGTGGACGGCACCACCGCCCGAAAGGACTACGTGGAGAAAGGTCTGGCGCGGATGCAATACTATCGAAAATGGATACAACAGGAAGGCAGCCTTTTCTAGAGCGTAGCCAGCCTGGGCATAACCGCCCCGAAATGGCGGCTACAGCCCGGAATCCGGGCCCCGCTTTCAGGGCCTGGAATAGGGATGCGAGTAGTCGATAATCAGTCTTCCGGATCTATGGCAAACTTGCCGGCCCCGCGAATGCTTAGCACCAGACAATTCACCGCGATCAGAAATGGGTACTCAAACTTTACCTGATCATCGCCGGAAGCCAGGTTAAACAACAACCCGATTTTGGTTCCATGGGCCACGAATGCGATGCCAAAAAACCAGCATGCGGTAATCAAAGCGGTTTCCCGCACTTTGAAGCCAAAGATCAGACATAGCGCCAGAGCGTTCTCAACAATAAGCGTGCCCGCCACTACGACGTAATGGATGGGAAATCCTACAATGCTCTCCTCTACGCCGGCCGCAAAGGAAGGGATCTGGAACAGTTTGGGAATCCCGTGAGCCAGCAGGAACATACCAGTAACCCAGCGAAGTAGAGTGGGGGCATAAGGAGAATAAGGCTTAACAATTTCTCTCAGAGAAGGAATCATATTCGATTCCTGGAAAACCTGCCATCTACGGCAAGCAAAAAGGGCGACCCCGAGGCCGCCCTTTGCCGCATCCCTGAGGATGCGCTCATTGAATCACTGAGAAGCTTACTGGCTGATTTGAGCTTCCTCGGCAGCAGCTTCGAATGCTCGCTGTCCGCCAGGAAATTTCATGTAACCAACACACTGGCAATCTTCCCAGGTCTCGTTGCCGCCGGCTTCCACGCAGGTGCCGGTTCGGGCATCCAGAGAACAGCAGTCATACAGACCGATGCCCTTGATCTTACCGCGGGACTGAGTCACGATCGCGTAACCGGTAGACTGACCATCAGCAACACCGGAAGCTTGTTCCAGATAGTCGCCGATGATTTTAGAAAGACCATCGCCAGCTACCAGGTCACGAGCAGCTCGTCGACAGGTAGTTTGCTTCATGGCAATACTTCCGTTCTGGATGGCTTGCTGAGAGGCTCGTGCAGAAAACTTCAGGTACAGATAATCTTTATTATCGTCGTCCTGGCAGTACTCCGCCGGGCTCAGTCCTTCCAACGCCTTCGCAGCGTCCGGAGCACAGGCCCAACCTTCGAAGACCCATCCGTCACTACCAACGGTGGTGGCATCTCTTCTGGAATCACCTGCTCCACAGTATGCGAGAGCAAATACGGCTAAAATTGCGGGTATCAAAACTTTTTTCATTTTCGGAAACTCCTTACCCCAAAAAGTGTTCTGCCGGGTGGCAGAGTCGCTATCTTGCTACAATCAGTTAGAAGAGGACACCGGTCTGCAGTTCAATTTTTTTTCATCTCTGTTCGGGAAATTTTCCCAAAAATGTTGCCGAAAGCACTGTACCTTACTAATGACCCTTCTCCCTCTGGTGGCAGGGGCTTCGAGTTGCGCAACTACCCGCACCTGTGACGGTTGGAACCAATTCTTCCCCACCGATCTGGAGTACAAAGAAGCACTGACGACATCCACTCTTCGAAGCGCCGGTTGCCATAACCCTCCCGTGGAATCTACTCTGGCCAACACTGCCGTTCTGGATGGAGTGGAATTACCGGGGGACCTTAGCCTGGAAATCGGCTGTAACATTGCGCCGGCTCCTTTGCTCCGGGAGGCCACCACTGGCCGCGAATACCTTCGACTACTGGACTTAAGCAGAAAAGAGCTGGTGCCTATTCGGGTGGAGTATGTTGAGAAGCAGTCCCGGTGCGGCCTGGTAGTAAGACCTTCCGCTCCATTGAACTACGAAACGTTCTACGCATTGTATTTGATGCGCGGACCGGCTACGGATGACTTTCAGGAACCGCGGTCTTTTAGGCAACTGAAATGGAAAGCGTTCCGAAACAACATAGAATCAGAAACCGACGAGCTCTACCGGGATGCCTTGAGTCAGGCTTCCGAGCGATGGGGCACCCATCCGGATTCATTTCGCATGATACAGGCCTTCACCACTCGTTCTTTCCGAAGCGCCACAATCCCATCCATCACTGGCCGAAACCAGTACTTCGCCCGTTTCGCAAAGAAGCCGGCCTTCCTCAAATCTATTGTAGAGTCGGATCATCCGCTGGCGAATTTCATGATTGAAGCGCACAATTACCTGACGCGAGCGGAACTGAAAGACGGTTTCGTAGAACAAGAGGAGAGCGACCCGCAAACCGGCATCGATGAGCTCCAGTCCCGACGTCAGATTCAGCTGGTCAGAAACATTGAAGCGCTGGGCCGGAACACCGGACTGCAGGCAGGCTTCGCAGAGATTGAGGCCGCCTGCATAACAATGCCGGAACCCGATCTCTGCAACTTCGGCGAAAACAGCTTTCCGGGACTGCATCCCAGGTATATACCTTTTCTGTACTCGGAAAACCTGCCGAAGTTCCGTCAGGTAGTTGTGTTTACTCTGGATGCATTCGTAGGCGATCCTGCTGCCGAGATCAAGAGCTGGGAAAACCGGCTGGCTTCCCGGTCTACAGGAATGATTGTATTTCTGGGCCCGGTGCCAGGGCAGGAATCCAGAATCATAGATCACATACAAAAGGATTTGCTCCAGGGGGCGCTTTCGCTCTCCGCGCTTCCCATAAATCCTGATGCGGAGCTGGCCCTTTTTTGCCATGAAACCGTGTACTGTCCCATGCTGGGACTTTATTCAAGAGATGTCTCCCGAATCATCAGCTACCGGCCGTGGCTTAATGCCAGACCGTCTATGAATGCCTCCTTCCCGCCGGAACAATACAGGCTACAGCAATTGAATCGCGCGATGTTTACTGCATTCCAGTTCCAGTCTTTCCTGCCTGAGATAGACAGAACGCTTTTCGCCCTTAGAAAGGACTCGCTTTTTATGATCCGCTCCTCCAATATAGACCGGTGGTTTCAGTCAGAAGAAAAGTGAGCGGCTTTGCGTAATGCCCGACAGCGCCAATAAATCAAAGGATGCTAGCTTTCGTCGCCTGGTACCTTACCTTTCGCTGACATGGGCCGCGTTGTTTTTCGGTTCGGCACTTCTTTCCAGCGCCAGCTACCGTTGGACCAGCCCGCCGTCCGCGGATAAATCTATACTGCAAACAGTGGAAGGAATAGCGATCCTTCTTGCGATAGCTCTGGCATTCTGCATCTGGCAAGGATTCAGGCAATCAGCGGGCATACCGATGGCGCGCCGGGAAGGGACGGACTCCAAACGTCTGCGCGAAGATGGTTTGCATCCCGGGCAGAGTAAATGGGCTCGTGAGGTTATCCCGGGGAACGGGAACTTTTTGCGAAGCCCCGTAGCGGACCTGCCCGAGCTAATCAGTTATCTGATTGTATTTTGCTTTGTTGCATACCTGGGATTATTCTTTGAGGGCGCCTACCACTCTTTCTATTTGCAGGAACATGACTTTCTGAACATAGCTGCCGGTTTAGGACGCCCCGGTTGGCTGATCACTCCATACGTAAACACGGGGCCCACCGGAAGCTTTCTGGGACACCACTTCAGCCCGATCCTTCTCTTTCTCAAGCCGCTTTTCTGGCTGGCGGGCTTGTTCCAGGGAGCCAACTACGCTGCATACATGCTTCCGCTTTTTCTGGGGGCTGGCTGGGGCGCGATACTGTGGCTGCAGCTTGCCCAAAAGCATTTGCGGCACGAGTATCGCTGGCTCTTACCCGCGCTGGCCGTTTTCATTGTGTGCAACCCGTTAACGCTGAGACTTTCGCTTAGTTTTCATTTCGAGGTATTCGTCCTGCCAATTTCAGCGGCCTGCCTGCTTCTCTGGAGAAAGCCAGGGCTCTGGCCCGCGCTCGTACTGCTCTTTTTTGTCAAAGAGGACATGGCTCTTTATTCCTTGCTGCTCCTTGGATCGATTACCGTATTTGAGCGTCGCAGTCGGGCAAGATTCTGGCATGAGTTTTTCGCTACGAATTCGCAAGAACCGGTAGCTTCAAACCAGGAAACCGATACAGTCCAGCCGATCCGCTCGCCAGAAGCAGGCGATGGACTGAGCCCTTTCATGGTGCGCTTTCCTTTCATGATGCGTCGTCTGGTTCAGTTTTTCCGACAAAGTCGTCCGGCTCAGGCCGCGCTGGTTTCGTTTGCTTATCTCATTGTATCCCTTACCATTCGCGAAGCCCTGGCAGGAAGCACTGGCACCGACTGGTCCCATTACTGGCTGCAGCCTTTTGACTGGAAAGGGGCCCAGACCACAGGACTCATTGTTGTTCTTCTGGCCGGCGGATGGCTGGCCCTGGGGGCGCCGTCGCTCAGGTATCCCCTGCTTGCCATTATTGCCATTCATCTCCTATCGCAACACCCGTGGCACAACAGCTTTCAAAGCCACTATGTGTATTCGCTGATAACGCTTATCTTTTTGGGGATGTGGCGAATTCGATTATCGTTCATACCGTTGGTCTTTCCTTTGCTTGCTGTGGCGGGAATGATGGACCGCAGCACCCCGGTACCGCCTTTTGAATCGCGAAGTATTGATACGAATACAGTGATCCGGGAACTGCCGCCGAATAGTTGCATCCGAAGCTCCAAACACATTGCGGTCCGAATTCCGCTCCATAGCCATCCCTATCCGCTCTATGTCATTGCGGGAAACCCGCTGGCCGAACAGTCGTTATGCTTTCCTGTTGAGGCGCGCTGCGACAGGCAGTACATACTTCTTGAATCCCAGGACACGCCAGCACTGCATGACTGTCAGATGCAGGAACTGCGCTTCCGGGCCAGTTCCAGATATCTTAACCTGTTCGAATATGTCCTCCCAGCCGGCTCAAATACTGATCATTGACGATGATCCCTCCATTCGAGATCTTGTAGCGCGCTTTCTGAAAAAGGAAGGGTTTGAGCCCCTGTACGCAGAAACCGGGGAAGAAGGAATTTCTGCATCCATCAAGTATCGCCCGGCCATCATTCTTTGCGATTACAGTCTACCAGGCATTGACGGGCTACAGGTTTGCGAATCGCTCAGGGACCGACAGGATCTGGAATCCAGCTACTTCATTCTGCTTACAGCCAGCGGCGATATGGATAGCAAAGTAGCCGCTTTTGACCGGGGTGTGGATGACTTCATTGCCAAGCCCTTCGACTACCGCGAACTGCGGTCCCGGATCAAGGCCGGTATGCGCATTTATCATCTAAACGAAGCGCTCCGAAGAAGGCAGTCCATCATGGATTTTGACCTGAATCAGGCCCGGGAGTACGTGCGAAGTCAGATTCCTGGTCCCATGAAAGACAGCCAGGCCTGGATCGATTTCATCTACCGACCCAGTCATACCCTGGGCGGAGATATGTTCCACTTTGACTGGATCGACAATTGCCTGCGGCTTTTTGTGCTGGATGTATCCGGCCATGGAATTGGTTCTTCGTTGCTTTCGGTGGCGGCCCACCAATTGCTCGTAGGTGGCCGACTCCAGGCCAATCCGCTGGAACCCGTCGACGTATTGCATGAACTGAACCGAGCCTTTCCCATGGAAAAGCAGAACCGGTTGTTCTTTACGATCTGGTACGGGATTTACGATTTCAACGCGCGACGCTTGAGCTACAGTTCGGCCGGGCATCCCCAGGGCTTTCTCAAACAGTCCAGCGGCCAGCATCATGTGTTAAAGAAAGGAGGCATTCCCATTGGAATGCTGAAGGACTACCAGTACAGACACAACGAGTTAAGTCTGGACGAACCTTTTGTAATCTGTTTATTCACCGACGGACTTTATGAAGACGAATCGATTCCGCCGGATTTCAATGGAAGTCTGGATTCCTTTCACAAATTGTTGGCGCGGATGCCGGATAAAGGAAGCGTTCCCTCCCTGTGGGGAAATACCGTCCTACAGTGGCTATACACGGAAGCTCATTGTCTGAGTCCCCGCGAAGACGATTTGACTCTGATTGTGGCCGAAATTCAGGCGGACCGCTCGGGGTCGTAATCGATTCGATTTCTTCCGGTTGCTTTCGCCCTGTATAACCCACGGTCTGCGCTTCGCACCAATTCATCGCCCTTTCCCATGGCTTTGTCCAGACAGGAAACGCCTATGCTTACAGTAACATGATCCTTAACCGCGCTTGTGCGATGGGGTATGCCCAGATTCTCAACGCCATTCAATATCTTTCGGGCCACAACCTCGGCGCCGGGAAGATCCGTTCCAGGAAGTATGATTACAAATTCTTCGCCGCCGTATCGGGCGGCCAGGTCGCCCGGCCTGGTAAGGCTTTCGCGCAGAATTCGCGCGATAGCGATCAAGCAGAGATCGCCTTCTTGATGGCCATAGGTATCGTTGAAGGGTTTGAAGAAATCCACATCGATCATGAGCAGGCTTAAAGGCTGATCGTTTCGCACGGCCCTGTTAAACTCAATCTCAAGCACCGCATCGAAATGGCGTCGATTGGGAATGTCCGTGAGCGGATCGATCATTGAGATCTTTTTCAGCTCTTCATTGGCGCGAGCGAGCTTTATGGTCATTTCCACAAGCTCCTTTTCGTGCGCACGACGACGGTCCATCTCCCTTTTCAGACGAATGGCCGCATTTACGCGGGCCAGAAACTCGATCTTATTGAAAGGCTTGCTAATGAAGTCCATTGCGCCCGCTCGGAAAGCACGGGCGAGATAGTCCTGCGGGGAGTGAGCGGTCATCATGATAACCGGAATCTCCGCGTACTTGTTGCTTGCTTTGATAGTACGTGTGGCTTCGATGCCGTCGGTCCCCGGCAGGGAAATGTCCAGAAGAATGAGATCGAATGCAGGATTCCCCTCGTTATCCAGCTCCAATATGGCGAAAGCCGCCTCCGCCGAATCTACGGTATCAATCCCCGGATAACCGTCCTGCGAAAGGAAGGTTCTGGCCAGAAGCTGATCATCCGGGTTATCATCCACAATCAGTATTTTCATTTACCAATCTTCCGATTCCACGAACACTACTTCCAGGGATTCCATATATTGGTCGAGCTCATCTATGGCTGATTTGATGCTTTCCCCGTTTTGATCCTTTGCCGAATCCTCGATTTGCTTGCCCTTTTCGGTGAGAAAGTGGAAGCCGTAGCCGCCACCGGAGCCTTTCATCCGGTGCCCCTGCACCCGGAGGCTGTCCCAGTCCTGATTCTCCAGAAAGCCTTTGAAATCCTGAATGGTCTTCCTTATTCCGTCAAGATAACCGGGAATTAGATCCTCGAGATCCTTGCTAATCTCCACCTTCATTACTGTGGATCATGAGAAGTGAGCGTGTAGCATCAAGGAAATTCCGAAATCGCTACTGTTGTTTTATGTAGCAGGAGAACGAACCGGGATTGCGCGGCGTAGTGAACGATTCACTGTGTTCCATCGTACTGCCCCCGAAAGGCAGAAACCATGGATCGATGTATATTTCGCGCCAACAGCCGGAGAAGCCGGTGGCGGGCCTGCAGTTCCGATTCGGGAAATCCTTCTCGGGGCGAATAATGCACCGATGCGCTCTCTTCCGTTGACAGAAGAACCCGACCAGAACTTCGATCCCGCATTCGAATGCGAGCGCCAACGATCAATTCGTACCGTGTAGGGTTTCGGAGGTTATCGTAAAGTCGCCCTTCCTTTCTGTAGAGCGTAATCTCGCCGTACAAACCGAGAACGGCCTGGTCTGGATCGTCGGTTATTACGAAGTCTCTTTTGGAATGTATCTCCTCCCGCAGAGTGCGATTCAACTGTACCTGGGTGTCCGAATCAAAGGTGCTATTCGAGAAGTTGTATAAGAACAGGGTCCTTTCCTGCTCTGGAAACTCTTTAAGATCGGGATAGATGCAACCGCCAGAGACAATAAAAAGAACCGTCAGAGCCAGTACCGCCGGAAGGAATAGAGGCCGCACGGACCGGCAGACCGCAGGTCCGGCACCGTCGCAGCCAACAGGACCGACCGCCGGAGGGTGAACCGAACGCAGAAACCGGAAGTATAAAGGTCCTTTCATGTTCGACATAGAAAATGGCATTTTTCAGAGTCCGGCCAACCTGGGCAAGGGCAAGCTACGCTCTTCAAAGATCGAAACAGGCTGGTCCATACCGGGCTGGTTTTGCTTGCTATGGAGTCCGCGCATATAGTTCAGGGCGCGCTCCAGAGTGGACCTTTCCATTACCTGTATTCCGTCCAACGATGGTGAGCTTATCAATACCAGAGGCGTATCTTGAATTAACAGGGGCTCTGCAGGAATACGAACTTCCACTTCGAAGTTCTCCATTTTCTTGCCGTCCACGCCGGCCACCATGGTGGCTTTGAACACGGGACGGGCCGATTTCCAGAGAGTCTCCGGATCCTGGTCATATTCGAAAGTGAAGAATTTGATCTGGAATTGCCGAATAACGGTATCCAGAGGATTGGCGAATTCCGCCGCCGCTTCCGCCCCGGCTTCGTTCTTCCAGACCATCATGGTGCGCTCGGTTTGCTCCTGCTGCTTCTCCCGACGGAACAAATGCACGGTAAACGGCAGGGATTGATCCAATCCGGATTGCGCACCATTTTCGCCAGCTTCGCTGGACTCCAGTCCTTCCAGGGTATCAATCATGGTGACCTTCATTTCCATAGTGGAGGACGCGGTAGGATAAAGAAAGGCTCTCCTTTCCAGAAAGCTGGTCTTTTCGGATTTGAGTCGGTCCATGGTGTACTTCGCCACCAGATACACCTCGCCTTCATTGGGGGCGCGGTCCGCAACAGCGAACAGTTTTCCATTGCGATCCTCTTCCAGGGCGCATAGCTTAAAGGCAGATTCGGACCTCGGGACCAATTCCACGCATATGGTTTCTTCGTTCTGGCCAAAGAGCTGCTCCGGGAAGCGCTTGCGCAATTCGCCTTCCAGGGCATACAGCCCGTGCATTTTCAGTTCTTCAAAGTCCTGAAACAGATTGGGAACCGTCGTGCTGGCTCTGTATCGGTAGCTCGTACCATCCTGCTGAAAGGAGGTATAATAGGTGTCGCCTTTGAAAGAGGATTGCTTTTCGAAAGAAATACCGTTGTAGCGAATTGTCTGCAGATTCAAATCCCAGACCACCGGCTCCGTTTTCTTTTTTAGATCAAGAAAGAGAAAAGCCCCCAGCGCAATCAAGGAGGCCATCAGAATCCATAGAGAGACCGGTACCTGCTTCACGCTTCTTTTCCCTCAAATCGCCGATTCTTTCTATAGAAGTAGAGTCCCAATCCCAGAGCAATAGAAAGCCCCAGAGGAAACACTACAATGCCCAGGATCAAATTTCGCAGCTTCAGTTCTTCGGTTATCTGAATGGAACGGTCCTGTCGGGGCTCCGCGGGTAGACCGGCCGCCACTTCGCTTTCCGTCATCCAGAAGAGGGTATCGGCAGCCAGAATAGGGTTTCGATGATCTGCCTCATAATGCAGACCAATTTCCGATACCCAGGCAATATCGGAGTAGATTGCGATTCGAGTATCCCTTGACGGGTTTTCCACCGCAATTCCCAGCGGGAATCTCCCCTGGCTTTCGCCCGGATCCTGTTTACCATTCTTGTTCTTATCAAGAGTTGTTCCGAAAGGCGAATACAAAAACACCTGAGTCTGAAATACATCCGGCTTCTTCTCGTCGGCCGGTTTTTCTTCGGCTACTTGCTCGTTTGCTTCGGGCTTATTCTGCTCTTCCGGTTGTGCAGGTTCTGGCTTTTCGTTGGAGGAGTCAGTTCCCTGGCCCGGCTGCGGATTGGCGGGGCTGTGCCCCGGAGCCGTCTGCCCGTCCGGAGCCTTCGCTTCTCTCTTCGTTTCTTCAAAGAAAGCGCGACCCGCATACACAATAGCTGCCCGACCGGCCAGGTTCAGGTTTTCGGTCATGCGATGCTTTTCGAACTGCTGGATAAATAGCTCTCCGGGGCGTCTCGGATTATGACTGAGCAGTGTGTCCGCGTACGTGTAAGGAACGCTCAATTCTTCCAGAAGCCATTCAAAGTCTTCCTGGCCCGAAGGATCCATCAGGATCATGATTCGTCCGCCACTCTTCGCATAATCCAGGAGCGCCTTTCGCGCCTCTTCGCCATAAGGCGCCGTGGGGCCTGCCAGAACCACGGCATCCGCGTCGTCCGGGATAGGACCGGGCCAATCGGCGCCGGCGCCCAGATCGCGAAGACGATAGTTGTAGAAGCGAATCAGTTCTCTAAATGTTTCCAGGGAATGAGGATTCGCCGCTCCCTTCTGCAAAGCGATTCTCTCTCCGTTTGCGGCCGGGAAGTAAACCATTCGCGGCGGCGAAGAAACCTGAAGCATGGCCCGTACAGACTCGCGCTCCAGTCGTTCCATATCTTTTCGCGTATAGACATAGACTCTTCGATCTACATAGGGTCGGTCGGTAGCTTCTACCTGTCCCTTCTTCAGAGCCCGAATTATGATTGTTCCGTTGGATACACGGCCGAATTCATCGGACTGAAAATCGGCCAGGTCCGCATTGTGGAACTCTAATTCGATGGAAGAGTTAATGTTCGGAAGTTGCTGAAGCATAGACTTGATGTCTTCGGCTATTAGATAAAGCTCCGGCATGGTGGAACTGGCCTTCTTATCGCGAATCGCCTGCTTCACGGGCAAAAATACATGTACTTCTACCTTTCCGTCCAGACTGGCAATAATGCCTCTGGATTCCTCGCTATAGGAGAAGTAGCCCGGGGATAGATCCAGGGTTGGGTTTCGCATGGCCGCCAGATAGTTCAAGGCCGAAAACAAAGCAAGGGCGGCCAGGACCCCCAGGGAAGCCTTTACTGCGTTTCGTTCGCGGCTCTGCTGACCGGACAGGCTGGCGCGGGAACTGTACTCCAGACCGGCCGAGATGCGCAGAAGCGCGGCCCCAATAAAGCTAAAGAGAAAAAGTATAAGCAGAAACAGCCGAATGCGGGCAGCGATGCTGTCGTCGTCGCCATGGATTTGATTTCGCAGTATGAAGAAAACAATGGAAGCAAGTATGAGCCCCCAGGAGGCATAGAGAGTCTTCCAGCGACCTTCCAACGTGGAGTCCCTGCGGTCCAGTAGCAGAAGAATCGGATCCGATAGAAGCAGTAAAACTCCAATGGCGAACAAAAAAATGCCGGTGGTTGAGTTCAGATACTGAGAGGCAAGAAAAGTGGTCAGTCCGCCGGCGAGCAGGGTCCAGCCCCCAATCCGTTTCGTAGTTTCTCGCATTAAAGCCAAACTCATATCAGTTACCTCTCCATCGACGGGATTCCAGCACCCGCACGGTGAAAAATAGAAATAGCACCACCATGCCTCCGAAGAACAGGGTGCCCTGCAAAGGAATGATTCCTCGAGTGAAGGGATTAAACTGATCCAGGGCATGCATGTAGCTGAATATCTCCCGAGCCGGCGCCGGCAGTAGGCCCGCCAGATAGCCGCCGATATCCACAAAGACCAGGATGCCCGTAGCAATAAGGAGTGAAATCAAGTGGCTTTCCGTGAAGCTGGATGCAAAGATCCCAACGGCGGTGGCGTACATAGCCACCAGCCACAGGCCCAGAAGACCGGTGAAGGTCATATAAAGCGGCGTTTCAGCGATCCAGAAAATGTAGACCCCCTGCATCAGAAACAGAAGGATTCCCAGCACAGTGAAATTCAGCAAAAACTTACCAATTACCAGCTCCAGATCCGATATCGGCAGGCTGTAAAGGAGTTCCAGGGTGCCCTGCTTTCGCTCGTTTACGAAAGCGGACATAGAAAGAAAGACCCCGGCGCCCAGAGTAAGCAAATAGAAGATGTAGAACAAAGCGATAGTTACTTGCTCGTAAGTAGCCCGATCGGTGCTGGCCAGAATAACGCTTACGAAACCGCAACAAAACGCCAGAATACCAATACTAAGCGGCGGTAAACTGGAACCAAAAAAAGAGGAAAGCTCCTTGAGATAAACCCAGTAGATTCTTTGCAGGGAACCTTTCATACTCCCACCTCCACGGCGCCCGCCGTATGCTTCATGAACTCGCTTTCCAGATCGCTTTCGAGCTGGCTTCCTTCCAGGCCTGCCGCAAGCTTACCGCGATGCAGTATTAGAACCCGATCGCATGTGCGACTCACCTCGGTGAGAATGTGGCTGGAAATCAGAATTGTATGCTGGCCCGCCAGTTCTCGGATCAGGTTCCGCACCTCTACAATCTGCCGCGGGTCCAGGCCGGAAACCGGCTCGTCAAAGATTAATATAGAAGGATTGCCAATTAAAGCCTGAGCGATGCCCACGCGCTTGCGGTAGCCCAGGGAAAGATGACGAATGAGCGAACGCCTGGCCGGCTGCAAGTTGGTACGTTCCACCACTCGGTCAAATTCGGACGCAAAATCCGTTTCGGGCACTCCGCGCAAACGCGCCACAAAATGCAGATAATCATGCACGGTCAGTTCCAGGTACAGAGGCGGTACCTCGGGCAAGTAACCCAGCTTGCTTCGAATGTCCAGGGGGTTCTCCGTCACATCCTGGCCCTCTACTTCCAGGGTGCCATCGCTGGGAGTCAAAAAACCGGTAAGCAGACGCAGACAGGTAGTTTTGCCCGCCCCATTCAGGCCCAGAAGACCCACCACTTCGCCGGATTGGATTTCGAAGCTAACATCCTGGAGGGCCGGAAAATCCCCGTAATATTTGGTAACCTGAGACAGTTTGATGGGAGGCTGCATACTGCCTTTAACACCGACCCGGCTGGCCACATGTCAAATGATTTCCAATGAACGAACGCTCTCAAAAAATGGTCAAAGTAGACAAAAGGCTTCCGTGAGAGAAGCCAGGGACTGCCAGAACCGTTCCCTGGAGCGAGCCATGGTTGCAGTCCATTCTGAACTTCCCGGACCACGAGATGAAATTTATCCTCCCTAACCGACCCGGCCTACTACTGGTTCTTGCGGCCTGTGTGACAATCTGGACTTCCGGGGCCGTGGCCAACCCCTATAGCCAGGGACGTCTGGCCTTCGCCCGAGGGGACTTTGACTCCGCCATGAAGCTCCTGGAACAGTCCACTCGAAGCGACCCTTCCAACGGCAATGCGCATTTCTATATTGGCCTCATCCATGAAAGAAAAGGACGTAAACCGGAGTCCATCCAGGCATACAAGCAGGCCGTGGCCCGTCGAATGGAGCCAGATCTGCGAGAAAAAGCGCTGTGGAAGATCGTTCTGTATTCCAAATACGTAGGGGATTGGGGGGCGGTCTCAGTATACAGCTCTCAGTTTCTCAAGTACAAGCATCATCCGGAGATGGCCCGACTCCAGTCCATGGCGGCCAATCAGGGCGGCTCTTCCAGCGCCGAAATGGTGCGACTGGTTCAGAAGGGGCAAAAAGCGGAAAAGGCGGGAAGCTTAACCGAGGCCATTGGCTACTACGAAGAAGCGCTGGATATAGAGCCCGAAGCGCATTCGGTGCGCTGGAACCTGGCAAACGTGGCCATGAAAGTCAACCAGTACTCCCGCGCGGTGAAGCATCTACAGTACCTGGATCGGAAGGATTCCCAGTGGAAGTACAACTACAAGCTGGGCGTATGCTATTACCAACTAGGACGTTATCAGAACGCACTTTCCAGTTTTCAGGAAGCCACCGAGCAAAACAAGCGGCCATCCGGAAGCTTTCGCTTCTTTATTCAAGTTGGCCGGGGACTGACCTATCTGGAACTGGAAGACCTTAAAAGCGCCGAAGCCCAGTTAAACGGCGCCGCCAGGACCAAAAAATCTGCGCTGGTTAACGGGGCTCTGGCACGACTGGCGCTGATGAAAGGCGAGAGGGGACTGGCCACCGAACGGTATCGGGCTGCACTGGACGAAGATCCCGAGCAATTGGACGCTCTTTCCGTGCAGGCCCTTCTAACTTCAAATCCAACCACTTACGAGAAGTTTCAGGATCAACTCTACAAAAGCACAGTCTATCAGCCGGCCTATTACAACGCGGTAACTCTACAGTATGTTCATGTCCTGGTCGCCAGAAGCCGGTTTGATCAGGCACGCACAGTTCTGGAGTCTCTGGACCAGTCTGAGCTTGAACGCATTCATTCCATGAAGCAGGATGTGGCCACGCTGTCCGGCCGCGCTTTCATTTTCGCGGCCACAGGCCTGGAGCAGGGCGAAAAGCCATCCCCGCGCACAGCTCTATTGGAAGAGGAAATTCAGATGCTACTGAACTTTCACAAGTCGGACCGCGCGAATGCGGCCATCCAGAAGCTGAAAGAGCAGATGACCGAGGCGGCCGTCGATCCGCAAAGGCCTGCGACTATACCGGAAAGTCCCGCCGGTTGGCTTCGAAGTTATCCTCAAGAGCTGGAGCCTATCGCAAGGCTGGAACTGGTAGAAGAACTGTTGCGCCAGAACAATGCGAGCCGAGCCTTTGCCATCGCGCGGTACTGGAGCCAGAAATCCGAGCCGTTCAAGAAAGCAGGGGCCGAATCCGGAGAGATTAAGAAGATGACGGGACAGAATGATTCCTGGGCCCGACTGTTTCACGAACCGGGCCCGGAGGGACTTTCGCCAGGCGCCAACGAAAACAGCTCCACGGAGATTCCCGCCGGCGAGCAATCCACCACCGATACAACGATTCCCGAAAAACCGGCCCGGCCGGAGACTACAGACGTCCCGGATGATCCCCAACAGGAAAGCCCTGGAGTAGAAGCGCCCCCAACGGATACGAAGGACTCCAGCGGTTCCGAAAAAGACGGCGCAAGCGACGAAGATACGAACTGAAGTCCGGGCGGGGAAGAGATTGCCCGTATCCAGCCGACGAGCCGGGACTTTGCCTTATCGGCGCTACATCGATCTATCTCCCTGCGAGCCGGAGTAGCGGTGGTTCCATGAAAGCGGCTCCACGAATGCGCTCCCGGAAAGAGTAATCCATAGATGAGCAATCAGCCCGAAATATTTGGTATCGTAAACATAACCACTGATTCGTTTTCCGATGGCGGCAAATATCTGGATCAATCCAGCCTCGGCGAACATATCAATAAGCTGACCAGAGACGGAGCCAATACTCTGGATTTGGGAGCGGCCAGCAGCAATCCCGAAGCCAATCCAGTAGATCCTCTATTGGAAATGGAACGCCTGGACCGGGCCCTCGACATCATAGCAGCGGCCAAAGCCAGCGGCGCCATACCATCCCATCTGCGAATTTCTGTGGATTCCTTTAAACCGGAAGTGCAAAGGTTTGCCCTGAACAAGAATGTAGACTATTTGAACGACATTGCAGGCTTCGGCGACCCCACTGTATACGACGCTCTGGCCCAATCGAACTGCCAGCTTGTAATAATGCATTCCATTCAGCAAGGGATTGCCAACAGAGACCGGGTTTCGCCGGATTCCATTCTAGACCAAATCCTGGGTTTCTTTGACAGGCGAATCCAGGACTTAACAAGGGCTGGCATAAACAGAACCAGAATCATCCTGGATCCGGGAATGGGATTCTTTCTGGGTTCAGACCCGGAATGCTCCTACACCGTACTGCGGAGTCTGGATTCGATCAGGGATGAATTCAGCCTGCCGCTTTTGGTATCAGTATCAAGAAAATCGTTTCTGGGGGCGCTAACCCGCCGGGGGCCCGAGGAACGACAGGCGGCCACCCTGGGCGCCGAAATCTACCTGGCCGAAAACGGCGTAGAATTCATTCGTACGCATGAGCCGGCTCCGCTTCTGGATGCGCTAAAAGTACGACGGGCCATAGCCGGACCCACTGACGCGGCACAGGGAATCATTTAGTTCGCCCATTGAAGACGGGGTTGGGATAACCCATTGACCGGCTCAAGGAGGCGGTTCTTGCAGGCCATTGCCCGGCTCAAGAAGGCCGTCCTTACCGGCCATTGGCCGGCTTAAGAAAGGCGTCCTTACAGGCCATTGCCCCACTACGAGGAGAGGACGAGCGGCCACTGGCCCGCGCGGTAGGCCAGCGGAGAAGTAAAGCCATGACCGGTCTCGATCGCAGCCACCTGTTTTCTTGCTGGCTTTTGCTCAGGGCTGCCCGGCGATAAGGTCCAGGAGTGTGGGACTGAATTCGGCAAAGGGATCCCTTCTTCGCATCATGTTTTCCACCGGGCTGGCCGGAGGCGAGTCTCGAACGACAAAGCCATGATCCGTTCTTTCCAGATAGACGAATTGATAGTTAGAGATTGGGCCGCTACGGACAAGGTTTTCCTGGTTATCCCTATCCACTGGATGAATCTCTTCATCGTATTGTCCTAGCAGATGGATGATTTTCATATCCGGCCGGGCCTGCCGCAAGGACTCCAGGAGCGGCAGAAATTCCAGATGGGCCGCCCGCCGGGTCCAGGAACGATTCTCCGGCTTATACAAATGCGAAAGAGTCTTTTCGAATGCCTGCAAGTCCGCAGACAAACCGGCCTTTCGGAGCTCTTCCAGTCTTTCTTCCCAGGCTTCTTCGTCCAGCTCCGGAATCGCGCCAGACTCGATTTCTTTCTTATGCGATTTCCAGATTTCCTGCGCCCGATTCATGGTTTCCTCGGACGCTCCAGACAATTCCATATTGTAGAAAACCCTGCCCGCCCAGCCGGAAAGCAGCGTACTGGAATAGGCGCATCCGCCCAGCATGAGTCGGTCTACCGTCCATTTCAGTGTCTCCGTTCGCTGCAGCGCCGTCACCGCAACAATACACCCTTCGCCTATAGTAAGAACGGTAACCGGAAGATCGGGCTGCGAAGCGCTCTTCTGCCAGTTCTCAAAAGCCTGGATTACGGCCAGAAGAGCCTCTGTCGATTTGTCTGGATCCACCAGATCGATTGTTTCGTCGGCGCTACCGGGCGGACTGTAGCGAATCACAGCCATATTTCTTTCTACAAGTCTTCGCGCAAAGCGCAGCCCTGGACGGGTTTGATTCCCCGGCGAATTCCAGTCACGATCGTAGTCCCGATCGGGCACAATCAGGACATAGCCTTTTGCATCTTCGGGAACCATTAGCTCCGCTGTCTGTATCCAGAGAGTTTCCTTGTCCCGCTCCGCATGGTCGACCAGGCTGATCTTTCTGAAATCGGCGGAGCTGAAGTCCAGGCCCTGAATGATTGTGGGGAGGTAAACGAACGTTCCGATCCCCGCAAGCAGGAGAGAGATTAAGAGAAAAGTAATTAGAATAACCTTTTTCATTGATTCGCTCAAAATGCGCCCCCCTGGTGCGCGAAGATTAAGTCCCGGGTTGCTGGTTTGTGATCCAGTATTAGAACACGAAGTATATGAACTGATGTCCGGATTGCGAAAGCGCTGGTAGCAGCCAGCCGCCAATGAGAGTGCCCAGAATCAGAATCAGCCAGAAATCGTATTTGCGCAACCATTGGAACTGAGACGGCTTGTATTGCAGCCAGTGGAAAAAAAGCACGGCCAGAGCCATAAAGGAGATGGTCTCCAGCTGCTTCATTTCTTCGCTTCGGAATACCTGACGTCCAAAGACCGCTTCCATGGTTTCTGCGTCGCCGCCGGCCTCCGTGTAGTGCTCTTCGAGATGGTGGCTACCGTGTGTAAATGTTCCGGAGATCATCTCGATCATGATCTCGGTAGAGCTAACCTCTACGGTCTTGTACTGCACCGGTTGTGCCCGGAACATGAAAGCGCCGAAGGAAAAGATCAAAAACATGATCATGATCTTGAGAATCCGCAGAACTCCGTTCTTTTCAGGGGTTAGCTTCCACCCCAGAACGCCTTCAAAGAACCTCTCCATGGCCAGAAGCACTCCCCACATTGCTCCCCAGAGGACAAATGTATAGTCGGCGCCATGCCAGAGTCCTCCCAGAGTGAATGTGATCACCTGGTTGATGTAGGTGCGCAGTTCGGAGATCTTGCTACCGCCCAGTGGAAAGTAGATATAGTCCCGAAGCCAGGTAGCCAGCGTAATGTGCCAGCGCTGCCAGATTTCGCGGGCGCTGGCCGAGAAAAAGGGCGCCGCAAAGTTTTCAGGTATTTCGTAGCCCAGAAACAGAGCCGAACCGCGGGCAATGTCGGTGTAACCGGAAAAGTCGCAGTAGATTTGAATAGCAAAGCAAACCGCCGAAAGCATCAAGCTCCAGCCGGTGTACAATTCCGGGGCCGCGTAAACCGGAGCAATGATTGTCCCCATTGGATCGGCTATGAGCACTTTCTTGATCAGGCCGCCCATGATAAGCCAGCTTCCCCGGTAGATCCGCTCCTTGTTCACATACGGATTCTGAGGCAAGAAATCCGTAGAGCGCATGATGGGTCCGGCAATGAGCTGGGGAAAAAACAGGATAAACAGAAAGAATCGAGAAAACTTGATTTCTTCGGTTATTACGCCGCGATAAACATCCACTACATAGGCCGTTAGCTGAAAGGTATAGAAGCTAATGGCCAGTGGAAGGAACAGATCCATGTTCTCCACAAAGGGAGGCAGATCTATACCGAAATCGACAGTTACGCGGACGAAGAATCCAAAGTACTTGAATATGGCCAGGTTGATGACATTGATAATGACCGTGGTGGCCATAATCATCTTTTTCCTTGCGGGATGGCGAAGCATCCACTCCACCATGAAGTAGTTGAAGACCACCAGTCCGATAAAATGGACTGTCCAGCGAATTCCCCACCAGCCTTCGCGATTCAGACCCCAGGTGGCGTAGAAAACTATGGAACCGACGATTAAGATTCCCGGCCGGTAGCGCGATGGAGCCGACCAGTAGACTACATAGATCGTAGCCAGAAACAATAGGAATAAGAATGAATTAAATAGCATGCCGATTCATATGAGCCCCGTTCAGGCTCCAGATGGAACACAACTAGGTAGGCTCACCAACTTGAGCCTGAAGAACAGGAATGAACTCGGCTATAGCGCTGTCAAGCGGCGAATCCACTGTGGCGCCGCATGCATTCTTATGACCTCCGCCGCCGTATTTTTGCACGGCGGGTAAAACATCCACATCAGACCGGGAGCGGACGGAGATTCGGGTACGATGCCTGTCTCTTTCGGAAAACATCACCGCCGCTTTCACCGATCCGGGCTCCAGAAGCTCATTGACCAGTCCGTCAAGATGATCGAATTCCAGGCCCAGCTTCTGCACATCGTCCCTTCGAATGGAAAAGAATGCTATGGTCTTCCCTTTGCTAAATCGTAGGCTCTGATAGAGCTTCTTCTTGATTTCCAGACGACCCAGGGGCTGGTTGTTCAGAAGTCCCTCCGCTACTTTTTCCGGGCGAATACCTGTCTCTAGAAGTTTGGCCGCAATCCTATGGGTTTCCGGAGTGGTCTTTCCGTATCGGAAGTGGCCCGTATCGGCCACGATTCCTGCATAGAGGGCCAGCGCGATTTCCGGCGGGATTTCCTGACCTGCAGCCTCGTAAAGACGGTAAACAAGTTCGCAGCTAGAAGCGCAGTCGGGATCCTGAAACAGTCTTTCGTAGTCCGGGGCGGCCCCGTCATGGTGATCTACAATCACCAGGTTGGAATGATCCTTGTTCAGCAGGAAGCCAACATCGCCTATCCGCTCGGGGTCCGAGTTGTCTACGCTGATTACGGTGCGCCCTCGAAGCCTTTCTCTCCCTTCCCGGGCATCTACCTGATCAAAAGTCTCTATCTTATGACCTTCGAGAATGAAGCTCAGCTTTTCCGGCGCTTCATCATGATTGATGATTCGCGAATCGAAGCCCAGCTTAAGTAGGAGATAATTGAGGCCGATTTCGGCGCCCAGCCCATCGGGATCCGGCCCGCGGTGAGTGGTTATTATGATTCCCAGACAGGATTTCATCCTGCGAAAGAAAGCTTCGGAAAGCCTGTCCAGTTGAGCGTTGGGCTGCATTTATGCTGACCTTATGAGTACTTAACAAGATCGGCAAGTGATTTCCCGTACTTCAGGCTATGCTCTCGGTGCCCTGCCGGGCCGCTTCCAGAAGCGCTTCCCGTTCGTTAGGCATTTCTCCAGCCTTTACCCGATCCAGGAGGGACTTGAGCAGATCTCCCATTTCCGGGCCCGGCTTCATACCCAGCTCCATGAGGTCATTTCCGCCAATCTTTAGATCCCTGACTTTGAGCTCTGACTCCTGCCGCTTGATCTCTTCAATATGACGTATCAAATCCTTGATTGCCCGGGGCAAAGCCTGGCGTTTTCCAGATCCCTTCCTGTCCGCCAACCGCAAAGCGATCAAATCTTCAAGCTGGGAAGGACTCACTTTTTGCATGAATCTGCGGACAGCCCGGTCGCTCCACTCTGAGGTGTAATGGAACATATGATTTCGAACCAGAAAGCGAACTCTTTTTCCCAGATTGGAATCGAAGCCAAACCGGCGCATGATTCGCTCTGTGATCCTGGCTCCTACAACTTCATGATTGTGAAATGTAGCTTCCCCGCCCGGCTGCTCCTTGCGGGTATCCGATTTTCCGATGTCATGGAGCAAGGCAGCAAGGCGAAGCTTGAGCACCGGCTCCTCCACCGCATCACAGGCATAAATTAAATGGTGAAAGATATCGTGCTTATGGTAGCGGTTCTGCGTCAGCCCCTTGCCTTTTGCCAGATCTGGAAGAAACCAGTCCAGAGCGCCCAGCTCGTCGAGGACTATGAAGCCAGTGGATGGCCGGGCCCCGCAAACGATTTTCTGGAAACACTTTCGCAGAAACTTCCGCGATAGCTCTTCCGCTCCTTCCACGGACCACGCCGAACGTAGCTTTGCCTTGAATGCCGGTTCCAGGTCAAAATCCATAAGCGCCGCTATACCCGGTACTCGCAATACGTCGGCGGAGAGGTACTCCCTTTCTTTCAGGGGACGCAGATTGCCGGCCAGATAATCCGCGCGCGCCTGCTCGGAGCCCACCCATGCGCCGTCCCTGTATACCAGGGTCTCCACAGTGAATTCGGGTTGTTCGGCATCGGCTCCGTCCCTGGGAAGAAAACGAAGGTGATAATCCTCTCTCGATCCGGGAAAGGAAACCACCCATTTTCGCTCAGATGGGCTTTCGCTACTTTCCAGAAATTCGTCCAGCTCGCCAGTGGGTACCGAACTCAAGGCATCCCATTGGTCCTGGTCCAGGCGAAAAACGGCCACCGGGTTATGACTTCTGAAATACTTGAGACTCTCTCCGGAAAGGTCCCCGCTCGAATACGGAAGTTTGGCCTGGTAGCGCTCCAGGAAGTCCAGAAGATAGGACGGGGGATAATAATCAGGATGATCGGAAACAAATGGTGTCATTGAGGGCCTTCCTTACCTTTCCCAGGTTTGCAGCAGGGGGCTTCAGGGCCGGGAACCGTTTCACTACGGGGCAACACGGGCCTGCTCGTAGTACCAATGCGAGGAGCTTGCCAGTTCAAAAAAGGGTGCCTGGTGCAAAAGAAAAAAAAATCTGGATCAATGGCCTCCACGCAAAAGTCCAGAATCCCCCGGATCCCGTTAAAAAAGCTCCCCTATTCAATTCAACAGAAGGTAGCCTGGTCAGACCTGGACGCCTTTGCCCATGTTAACCATACGAAATATACCGTATACTTCGAAAATGCACGCACCGAGTTTTTCAGCGAACGGAAGGTCTGGAACACAGAAAAGATTGAGCCCACAGGCCCGGTGGTACACGAGATCTCATTGCAATTCAGAAGTCAGGTGCGCTTCCCGTCCACCCTGGACGTCACCATTGGAATCAACAATCTGGGCAGCCGTAAGTTTGAAATGATCTGCACTATGTGGAATGAAAACGATTGCGTCTGCACAGCCCACGGGGAATTTCTGTGGATTCATTTTGAAAAAGGGATGCCAGTCCGTTTACCCGAAGAACTGGTGCGCGCCTTGGAGCCCTTCCGAGTGGACCTCGCCGAATAAGGCACGATGGGGGTCCCGGTGGTGCCGAGTGCAACCGAAGCCATCCGAGAATGCAGACCGGTGGACGGAGCACGGCAACCCGCTGTGAGGATTGTGTAATCCGCCGAGAGCAGTAGCGTCGAAGCCAGTAGTTATTTGGAAAATCTTAAAGGCAGCCGGAAACCGGCTAAGAGGCAGGGAAGAGTTATGGTATTGAAATCAAATCGAAGAAGGTGGGCCGCCATAATTCTTTTCGCAGTGGCCATCGTTCAAACGAGTAGCTGCGATGTATGGGGAGGGCCATCCTATACAGTAATCGTTGATCCCGGTCATGGAGGAGCCCCGACGCCCGGCTATGACGATAAATGGGATCCGGTGACAAAGAAGTACCTGAGCCCCTATCTGTACGGCATGCGTTACGGAAAGTACGAAGAACACATGGTCATGCTTGACCTGGCGCGCCGGGTGCATCACTATCTTCAACTCACCGAAACCGACAAGGGCTGGGAAGAGTTCAGAAAGATCCTGACTCAGTTTTCCGATCAGAAAGAGTTTACTCGTGTGCGTTTTCGATCCGTAATGAGCCGCGAAGAAGGATGGCAGAAAAAAGGCCTGGGCGCGGATCATCCCGATGTAAACGTTCCCTTCCGCCTGTACGACTTTCCCAACCGCAAGAATCCGAAAGAACTCATGCCTGGCCGCCTGACGTATATGAACTCCGAAAAGCCCTACCTGGTTGTTTCGTTGCATATGAATCCGGCGGGCCCTGGAAATGATGGCGGAATGGCGGCTGTACTGGCGCCCGGCTACAGTACTTTTGATAAGATTCGCCGTATCCATCTAAACGAAGGTTCCCGAGAAGAATTCGACGCCCTTCCCTGGTCGGACTACTGGCTCATTAATCAGCCCGGATGGAATCGCATGGAAATCGCTATCGCCGACACCTGGGTGTATTTCCACGGCTTCTGGGTGAAAAAAAACATGAAGGAACCCTGGCTGGAAAAGAATCGGGGCCTGCGACACAACATGATCCAGTGGATTTATCGCGACCCGGACGACTGGGTAGAAAAGGCGCGAAAGGGCGGACCTGGACCCTACTCCATGAAGTATTCCGAGTTTCGTGCGGAGGGACCATTCTGGGAAAGGGAGAAGGAGGCTCCGGAGCACTGGCGACGGGAAGCGAAGGTGCCCGGCACTTCCATTAACTACGGCGGCGACAACCATTATGCATCCGACGAATTAATGCGCTTTGTACAGTACGGATCGCGAAAGCTTGACAGGAAGCTTGGCGAACAGGGCAAAAAGGCAATTCCGGAAATCGTCGATCCCTTTGTGAGTACCTACAGTCTGCCAACGCTGGTAAACGCTGTAGTCGCCTATCTGGAAATCGGTCACCTGGACGTGAAGAAGGACCGGCTTTTCATTCTGAACAACAAGGACGTAATAGCAAAGAGTCTGGCCGTGGGAGTGTATTCGCTTTTTGCCGGTCTGGAGCTGAAGCCCTACGATGGCCCCTTTAGACCGGCAAGCAAGCCTCTGGACTTTAAAAAGTACGAAGAATACGAAAAAGGGAATTACTTCGAAATCGTAACCGAGTAGTTAGACAACGCCGGGGCTTTGTACTCTCGGTCCCTGCTACGCGCGCCAGTCCTGCTCGCAAGTTCCCGATTGAAGGTATTGGGCCCGGGTGTAAGGGGCCAGGACGATCCGCTTTGCGATAAAGAGTCCAGATACCGTTGAGTAATTCGAAAGATTTCGCGACGAACTCGAAAATGAAGCATCTAATTCAAGGCCTGTTGCATCGTTACACGGTGCTGGATTTCAGCTGGGGCGCGTTGCAGTCGCTTCTAGGGCTTCTGTTGAGCTTGGCTTCGCTGATCGCGGGCGCACGGCTGAATTCCGTAAAAGGGCATTGCTGCATAGTGCAGGATAGCCCGCTACTGCCCCGTAATGCGGGGATCTCGCTGGGGCCCTTTCTGGTCGGCGGGGACGGGTTCTATTCCTGGAAACATGAGTATGGCCACACCTTTCAGAGCCGGCTACTGGGACCTCTCTATCTGGTTGTGATCGGCATACCCAGCGTCCTCAGCGCTGCTTTGCGCCCGGCAAAGCATCACAAGCTTTTTGCCGAGCGCTGGGCAGACGCCTGGTCTCCCCGACATGATCTTGCCCTGAGATTCGACGAGGCTTCGCAAAAAACAAGGCTGAGCAATCGCTAGCCCATTAAACCGCTAAACCGACCCGGTTCACCGGAGCTGATCACAGCCCTGTGAACGGCCCTACTCCAACGTGAACCAGATGCCCTTTCTGAAAGCCGGTTGCGTTCAGAGCGGGCCGAGCAATGGCCCCTTGTTATTCGTAAACTATTTCGTAGGTCAGATTGGCCGTCTTCTTGATCATGGCAGAGACGCCACAGTACTGATCTTGAGACAATTTCACGGCTCTTTCCACCTTTTCCGGATCAGCCCCTTTGCTGAAGATGTACTTCATCTTAATATCCTTGAAGACTTTGGGATGGTCATCCGTTTGATCGGCTTCGATCTCGATTCGCATGGAGTCCACATCGATGCGCATCTTTCTCAGGATTCCAACGATATCCATGGCCGTGCAGCCGGCCAGCCCGGATAGCACCGCTTCTTTGGGAGTCTGGGCGCTGTCTTCGCCGCCGGATTTTTCGTAGGTATCCATCTCCAGGGCATGGCCCCGGTCATTTGTAGATACCATTTTCATTTTGCCTTTGTAGTCCAGAGTCACTTGCATGATCCGAATTTGAAGTAAGCCGTGCGGCGGTCAACAGTCATCGCAGGCCGCAATCCGCCGTATTCAGGAAGAATCTACTGATTAAAAGGACTCCGTCCGCTCATCGAGAATCGGGCCGAAGTTTACAATAATCCGGCCGAAGTCTACAATCCGGGTTCGTCGGTGCCGAGCCGGGGATTCGATCGCAGTCCCTGGGAATCCGGCTCCTTTTTCGGACCCATACGGCTACCCGGTATGCCGCAAATTACTGGTTTTATCTTTGCGCAGGCCTCACCGGCACTATTCGAAGCTAAACCCCTTTGCGAAACGCCGAAATTCGGCCTTTTTTCATGTAACTGCAACATCAGGTACTGAAACCGGTTGACAGCTGGATTTTTTCGGTTCTAATCCTCACACCCAACGTGGCAGTTTTTGGGCCGCGCATTGAATTTTTTTGGAGGAATGGAATGAAGAAATCAGGAATCGCTGCGATTCTGTTGGCGGGGTTAATGATTGCCTGCGGCCTGAAATCAGAAGGAACAAAACTAACGCCCATCGTCGAGGGCGAAGACGCTGCTGTAGGCAAAGAGTACACGCTGACACTGGAGCATGTAAACGTATTCTACGCATCTGGCGATAAGATCTATCTCTGGGGCGAAGACGATGACAGAAACCGAATCAGCATCTATTTCACTCCGGAACAGAAACCGAAAATCTACAATCTGGATCCAGGAAGCGAGTATATCTATAAATTCAAGGTTACCAAAGGCGGGAAGTACGCGGATGCGGACCTCATCGAAGTGGCCGACCTGGAAGGCAGCCCCATCAGTACCAGCATTGATGTTCCTGACACAGCCATGCGAGTGCCGTTCCTGGACGGCAAAGAGGGCTTCGGAAAGGAGTACACCGTGAAGGCAAAGTATCGCAGCAACACGGAAAAAGATGACGGAACCCGTCTCGCCTACTTCAGCGATCCGGACGGTTACCAGTTTTCGCTGGTAGGAACCTATCCGGAAGAAATGCATGAGCAAATTGAGTCCCTCGAAAGGAAAGAGTACCTGGTCAAAATAAAGCGGGCCAGCGAGCTACGAGGCGGACTTCAGGCAGAGATCCTTGAAGTTAAGCCTGTAGAATAGAACATCTGAACACTGGCCGCCGCAAGTCGGCGGCTGCTTTTTTTCGCATTTGCGGATGCTCAGAACTTGTATCCGACATTCAATAAAGGGTCCCGAAAGCCGGGTCCTGCGCCGTGTGCGAATTTAGGCCCGACCATTCAACATGTCGCTTCCTTGCCTAAAGCCAATCCAGATTAAGGATGGGTTCCTGCTCCAGAGCCGGCCGAGCAATCAGAAATCCCTGAATTAGATCCACGCCCGCATCAATCAGAAACAGGGCTTCCTCTTTTGTTTCTACACCCTCGGCCACAAGCTGCAGTCCCAGGTCCCGGGCCATGGAAATCAGATTTCGGATAATCCTCTGCTTAATGGTGTCCTTGTCTAACTCCTGAATCAGAGCGCGATCCAGCTTCACAATGTCGGGCTGGAATCGGGTGAGTAGTCGGAGTCCCGAGTAACCCGCGCCGAAATCGTCCAGGGCCGTCTTAAATCCCTGGTTTCGGTACTCTTTGAGGATTCCCAGCAGATGTTCGGGTTCGACAATGTCTTCCTGTTCGCTAACCTCAAAGATCAGGCGTTCGCTGGCGAAGTTGAATCGTCGGGAGGCTTCCAGGGTGGCCTGAATGCAGGTTTCCGGACGATACACCGCATTGGGTAGAAAGTTAATGCTCAGCGAAGAAACCAATCCGATGCGAGATGCGGTTTCGATTGCCTTAACCCTGGCAGCTTGATCAAATTGATACATGTTGTCCGGCTTCACCTGGTTGAGCACATGCATGGCGCCCTCGCCGGCGGGTCCTCTACACAACGCCTCCTGCGCCAGAACGGAACGGTCGCTAACTCGCAGGATAGGTTGGAAGGCCATTTTGAACTCAAAGGGCAATTCCGCGCCTTCCAGACAGGCCTGGCAGTTTAGAGGTTTGAAATCAGAGCTCATAGGAAACCAGAGATTGTCCCAGGCCCAGAAAGACAAGGTTCATAATTGAACAACACACTTTTTGGAACGATTAACAATCTATTAACACTAGAATGGTAATATGATCCTGAATTCCAATCAAGGAGAAAAGGATGAATAGAATTCTCAAAAAAAGAAGCATACTGGGACTGATGGCCGGGTTGCTGACTCTGGGCCTGGTAAGCACCCATTGCGGACGCAGCCACTGGCATTCGAAGAAAGACCCTGCGGAAATGGCAGATAAAGTGGCGGACCGAATCGCCCATAAACTGGATCTGAGCGATTCTCAAGAAGAAGACACACGAAAACTGGCGTTGGAGGTAATTGAATCCGGAAAGAATCTCAGGACCCACCGCAAGGACATGATGGCCGAACTGGAAAAGCAATTCTCCAGCGAGACTTTTGATCCGGGGAAACTGAACGAAATGTCCGAAAAATCCGAGGCAGAGTTAAAAGCGTTCCGGAGCAAGCTGGTGCAAAACATGGCACGCTTTCACGCTCTGTTAACACCGGAACAGAAAGAAGAGGCCGCCGAATATCTTTCCGAGTTTCGGCAGCGATTTGAACACTGAATTCCCGCGGCTGCGCCCTCTTCGGGCGCAGCCTTTGCCCACAGAAATACGGCTTGCGAGCTTTACTCAATCCATTACCACTCCCCTGATAGACGTTCATTAGAAGATTTGGCGCATAAACATGAACCGTTCCGACACAACCGTACTACTTGTAGAAGATGATCGTAAGATAACCGATTTGCTCACGGAGTACCT
This sequence comes from Spirochaetaceae bacterium, assembly GCA_002730875.1. Lineage (GTDB taxonomy): Bacteria > Spirochaetota > Leptospiria > Leptospirales > Leptonemataceae > UBA3465. The sequence goes on from PCBI01000005.1 coordinate 473,408, forward strand.
TTCAGGCTTCGAAATGCATGTAATTTCCACCGCTTCTCCGGGACAGGCCAAAAACATTCTAAAGAGCGAGCGAGTCGACATTGCAATTTTGGATGTTATGCTTCCCGAGCAGGATGGATTTTCCTTTCTGCGCGAACTTCGAATGTACTCGGATCTGCCTGTGCTGATGCTTACGGCCAGAGGCGATCTCACCGACCGGGTAGTGGGACTGGAACTGGGAGCAGACGATTACATGTCGAAACCTTTCGAACCCAGAGAGTTGATTGCCAGATTACGGGCTCTTTTGCGTAGAAGTCAGCACAAAGCTCCCCTGGTTACCGACGGCGTCGAACCCGAGCAATTCGTTTCAGGACCTCTAACACTGGACACCCGAAGTCGAACCGCAAGCCTGAATGAAGCTGAAATAACGCTTACTGGCATGGAATTCGACATACTCCATCATCTCCTGGCGAACCAGGGCATGGTACTTTCCCGCGATCGGCTCACGGAAATGATCCACGGTCAGGAGTTCGAGCCATTCAATCGCACAATAGATATCCTGATCAGCAGAATCCGAAACAAACTCCAGGACTCTCCGGAAAACCCGCGATTTATCCGAACGGTGCGCGGAGCGGGCTATCTGTTCATACCGAATCAGAGCAAACAATGAAAAAGAATGACGGACCGAAGGCAGAATCCACAACAGTGCCCGGGCAAAACCCGGGAAACCATGGTAGGTCAGCAGGCCATGGAAGAAGAAATCCACATTCGATTTTCCTGAAATTAATCGGCATATTTCTTCTTGCGGGTTTGTTGCTCAATGTTCTGGGCTTCGCTTTCTTTCGGCTGGGCCGAAGCTTCCATCAGGAAAACAGGATTGAAACCACACTACTGTATCTGCTGGAATCCACCATTATTCGTCATGGCACTCCGCCGTCCCGAAAGACCGCCGAAACCCTTCTTTCGAAATACTCGCTGGCCCTGGCCTATTCGCCCGACAGAAGGGCCCGAATGCCCATGCAGTCCCAAACCGGACTAACGGATGGATCCAGGAGTAGAAGCCTGAGTAATGTAAAGATTCAGGAAAACGCAGAAAGCGGCGAAGCGTCAGAACAAGAACAACCGGGCTTTAGTTTGCTGGCGCCAGAAGCGGATTTCGAAGAGACAGAAGACCTGCAAGAAAACCCGGGCAACACCCTGGATTTTCACGAAGGCAGATTAATGGCCCGGATTCATCGCGAAGAGGGCACCTACTGGATTCAATATGATATGGATCCCGGACAGGCAAGCTGGAGCTTTCCAGGATTTCTGTTCAGCTTGAGCGCTGTCTTGTTTCTCGCATACTTTCTCATGCGACGAACTCTTTCGCCCATCAAGCAATTAATGACCGGCGTACAGCAAACCTCCAGCGGCAACCTGTCCTATAGAATTCCGGTGAAGCGAAAGGATGAGCTGGGACGGCTGGCTTCCCTGTACAATCAGATGCAGGAAAAGATCGAAGAAATGCTGGAGTCCCGACGACAACTGCTTCTGGACGTAAGCCATGAAGTGCGAACGCCGCTGACCAGAATGAAGTTATCCCTGGAGTTCATCCCGGAATCCAGTCGCACGGAAGCCATTCAGCAGGAAATTCAATTACTGGATGCCATGCTTACCGAGGTACTGGAAAATGAAAGGTTAAGCAGTCTTCATGGAGAACTGAAGCTGGAAAAGCGGGACCTGTCCTATACCGTCGCAGACATCGTTTCCCGATTCCAGGATGCAGGCGTACAGATAGAGGCCGCATTGAACCAATGTATCGTAAACCACGATCCTCCCAGGATGGCGATGGCTATCCAGAATCTATTGGAGAATGCGATCAGACACACGGACTCTTCGGACCGCAAGATTCGAATATCGCTGACCGCGGCCCAGGACTATGCTCGAATCACAGTCTCCGATAATGGCCATGGCATTCCTGAAACCGAAAGAAATCGCATCTTTGAGCCTTTCTATAGAAGGCCTGCGTCTTCCCGTGGATTCGGATTGGGCCTGAGTCTGGTAGATCGGATCGTTCGCGCCCACGGAGGAACTATTGTGCTGATTTCTGAAGCGACCCCGGGGGCTACGTTTGAGATTCTGCTGCCTCGGGAAGGGCCGGCGCCGACAAACAACGAATGAGGCGATGTTTCTTTCGAGAGCCGTGCGGCAGGATAGATCTACACACTTTGGCTGCGCTGGTTACGAGCCGGCTAGCGGTAGGTCCGTAAAACTTCTTTGACTCCACTTACATAGCTGGCGCCAAAGATGTTCACATGCACAAGGAGCGGATACAATTGAAAGAATGGCACCCGCTCCCCGGTTCCAGGCGGCAGGCCGAGCATTTCGAATAGCTCCTTATTGATATCAAAGGGGGCCCCGAAAAGCTGGAGCATGGCCAGATCCTGTTCCGGATGCGAACAGGCCACGGAAGGGTCTATGAAATAGGTCTGCCCATCCGAGGATACGATTACATTGCCGGCCCACAGATCTCCGTGCACCATTCGAGGACCAAAGTCGTCAAGTTTCCAGGCTTCGCTAAGCCGAAACACCAGGCTTTCCATGGACTTTCGGTCAGCTGACTTGAAGAAACCGCGATTAATAGCCATCTCTACCTGGGGAAGTATGCGATCCTGCCACCAGAAATCTGCGAATCGATCATGCCAGGCGTTGGGCTGACTCAAAGTGCCAATGTAGTTGGCCTCTTTCCAGCCATAGGACGGCTGACGCTCCGCGTACAGTCGTCGCAGGTTTTCTTCGAAACTGGCCTGGCCGGCTCTCTTAGCGCCCGTCTCCACAAAATCCATGATAAGAAAGCTTCTTCCTCGGGACTCGATTATTCCATGGGTGGAAGGGACAGCGCATCCGGTGCTTCCAATGGCCTGTAGACCGTCCGCCTCCAGTCGGCCCATCTCTCCCGAATCTACCTGCTTAACGATGTAGCTCCGGTACACCTTCTTCTCTTTGCGAAGGTCCGCTCTGTAGAGTGTAAAAAGCCCCTGGGATTGATGACGAATCAGGATCTCGTCGCCCGGAGCCGCCAGCTTTCGGGACTGCAACTCTTGCTTAATCAGTGTATCTTCCGCTACAACCATCTACCGTACGCGAAGATAATGGAAATGGGCACATTGACAACTGTTTTAAGATCGCAATCCCAGGCCTGCGGGCCGCTTAAGCTTCCCCGGTCGGCGCCGCGGATGGATGGAGCGGCCGCACCTTATCGTGATAGGCTTGGAATACATCGTTAAACCTTAGATACCCCAGTAGAGTTCCGCTCCGGTCTATGATCGCAAACTTGTCAACCTCGGAATGCATCAGGATTCGAAGGGCCCTGGCCAGGGTATCCTCCGGAGTCAACGGAGGCACCGTTTCCAGAACATCTTCGACAGTGACCAGCATTCGAATGGCTCCGTCCTCACGAGAGTGATGAACTCGACGAAGCGAACACACACCCCGGTACTTGCTATCGCTATCCATAACGATAAAATCGCTGGCCTGGATTTGATGGGCCCGGTCTTCCAGGTCGGCCAGAAGCATATGGTTTTCGCAGACTGCTCTGGTTCTGAATTCGGAGAACACATCTTTGATTTTTAGCGAATCCAGGATGTCCAGGTTCATATCGTAGTAGTGAGCCGGCGATTCAAAACGGTTTTTCATCTGACCGCGATACACCGACCACTTATGCGAAAGCACCGAGGCGATAATCGAAACGATCATCAAAGGCGGCAACAGAGCGTAACTTCCAATGATGTCGCATACGGTAATCATACCGGCCATGGGAGCCCCGGCAACACCACTAAAGAAACCCGCCATGCCCACCAGAATAAACGAGGGGACAGAAATATCCAGCGAAGGAAACCAGTAGGCGGTGAGCGTGCCCACCGCCCCGCCCAGCATGCCGCCAATAAAAAGCGAAGGAGCAAAGATTCCTCCGGAGCCACCGCTGGCCACGGTGAAAGATGTAGTGACGATTTTTAGAAGAGCTATCAGCAAGAAGAAGCCTGCGATGGCCATGGGGTCCGCCGCCAGTCCCTGAAGGTCGTCTGGATTTCCGGTAATGCCGGTTCCGTCCGGGTCCGCCGAAATGAACGGATTCTTGCCCAGGATAATCTGCTGCATAAAACCCAGTCCCGAACCGTAGACCTCCGGGAAGAATACTCCAATGAGCCCCACCATGAGCCCGCCCAGGGCCGGCTTCCAGGCAGGATGAATTCGCAGAGTGGCAAAACAGTCGCGAATGAAATTGAAGAATACTGTGAACAGATAGCCTATTCCGGTGCAGGCCAGACCAAGTACCAGATAGAAAAGCAACTCATGATAGTGCTGCAGCGAGACCTCGGGAACCGCAAAAATGGAGCTCTGGTCGCCGGCGGCACGGGCCACAAGATAGGCTGTAACCGAAGACAGAATACAGGGAATCAATGAATCGCTTTCTATGTCTTCCCGGTACACCACTTCCACGGCGGTGAGTGCTCCTCCCAGCGGGGCCCGGAAGACGGCGCCCAGACCCCCCGCTATTCCGGCCAGCATCAGAGTCCTCCGGGCCCGTGCCCCGGCCCCCACAACCCTGGCAATGGCCGAACCGATCCCGCCCCCGATCTGCATAATCGGACCTTCCGGACCGGCGCTTCCCCCGGAAGACACGGTAAAGATTGTAGCTACCGATTTATATAGAGGAATCCGTGAGGAAACTTTGCCTTCCTTCCGGTGGAAGGCCTCGATCATGGTGTCCGTGCCGCTACCCGCCGCATCGGGAGATATGTAGTGCACAACGAGTCCGCAAAGTAAACCGCCCACAACGGGCAGAAGCATCATCATCCAGGGATTGAACGGAACCAGGGGAGTGCCGCCAATAGGATGCTCCCCGGCCGGATAGCTGCGATGCATTCCGACGATATAATCAAATGTAAAATGCTCGGCATAGGACAGGGCCAGGTGAAATAAGACTGCGCCGGCGCCGGTGGCCAGGCCAATCAGAATCGAATACATGTAGACTCGTCTGGGATTTCGAATGCCCATCAGTGCCCGGAATTGGTGGAGCCATGGATGGTAATCGGGCATAATTACAGGTCTATTCAGGGCCTCCGGGGCATCAATAGTTTTGGAAAACAATACCACATTTAACGAAAGGATTCAGGAGCTGGCCGGGCTGATCCATGAAGGCTTCAACTACATAAGCTACGAAGAAGCCCGCCGGGAGCTGCTACTCTGGATCTCGGAAACCACCGGGCTGAACGCAATCAAACTGCGGGTGGATCCGCCGGAACTCTCGGAAGAACAGTGGTCCAGCCTGGAAAGCTTTGCGGTACGACGTTCCATGGGCATGCCCTTTGCGTATCTACTGGGACGATGTCATTTCTATGACCTGGAGCTGGCTATCGGCCCCGGAGTCTTGATTCCGCGACCGGAAACGGAAGAATTGGTGGACCGGGCCGTGGCCTGGACAGAGGAGCGGATCGCCGAATCCACAGAGAAACTGCGCATCCTCGATCTATGCACCGGTAGCGGATGCATAGGAGTGGCCACCGGCCATGCGCTGAAGCAGAAAATGAATCAGCGAAAGCTGCCAAAGGTGGAATTGGACATTGCACTGTCCGATGAATCCGCCTATGCGCTGGAATATGCCAGAGTAAACTCCGATGCGTACGCAGAGCCTGGGTTGCATTTCTCCATCTTTGAAGGCGATCTAATGGCTCCCTTTAGAAAGGAAAAAGCGCCTCCTTTTGATCTGATTCTTTGTAATCCGCCGTACGTACATCCGGATGAAATACCGCTGCTGGCGCCAGAAACCTATCTACACGAACCCGCTGAGGCTTTGTTTCACAACGATCCCCCTGCGCTGTATATTCAGATTATCCGGGAATGCCTTCCCTTCCTGAGCGATCATGGAGTGATCATTATGGAGCTTTCTCAATTCGTTTACCAGGTAGTGAGCATGCTCTGCGAAAACGAGTTTCCGGACTGCACTTACAGGGTGGAGAAGGATCTTTCCGGAAAACAAAGGTTTCTGATTTTTGCTTGTAACTCCCATCCATAGGCGAAACAACAAGCCAATGAGAAAGAAGTTCATTGCTGGAAACTGGAAAATGAATCTTGTGCCGGGCGCCGCCGCCCAATTGGCCCGGGATTTGAAGTCCAACCTCACCGGATCTGAAAGCGCCGAAATCGCCGTATGCCCTCCCTATGTTGCCATCCCGGCCGTCATCCAGGAACTAAAAGGCACATCCATTTCTGTGGGCGCGCAGGACATGCACTGGGAAGACCAGGGCGCATTTACCGGGAAAATCTCCCACGACATGCTAACCGATCTGGGATGCGATTATGTTATTCTGGGCCACAGCGAACAGCGACAGTACTTCCACGAAACCGACGAAACCGTAAACAAGAAGACAGTTAAAGCCCTGGAGAAAGGCCTGAAGCCCATTGTCTGCGTGGGCGAAACCCTGGAAGAGCGGGATGCAGGCAAAACCAATGAAGTGGTGCAGACACAACTTTTGGGAGCTCTGAAGGGCATTTCGGATTTGAAAGATACGGTCATCGCTTACGAGCCAGTCTGGGCCATAGGTACCGGAAAGAATGCTACCCCTGAAATGGCGCAGGAAGTGCATTCCATGATTCGAGAGAAGCTGAATCAAATGTATGCCGCAAAAGCCAACGATGTTCGAATTCTGTACGGCGGCTCCATGAAGCCGGACAACGCAGACGGCCTTCTGAAGATGGAAGATATCGACGGAGGACTGATTGGCGGCGCCTCTTTGAAAGCCGATGCTTTCTTTGGGATCATCAAGGCTGCAAGTTCTTGATTCGGCGCTGTTCGTCTCTCGGGCTGCCTTTTTCTCCGGCCGGAGATAAAGGCAGCGCTATCCTTTCTCGGCTACCGGTCATCTGATTGCCAATCCATAGCTCGCCCGAATCCGGATCCAGCCCAAACGATTGCATGGGATATACAAAGTCCGGCCCCAGAAGCTCATGGATTCCCCGGGCCCAGGGAGCTGGCAGATCCTTCCGATAGAAACCTATCCGCGAACGATTCTTTGCCACGGAAAATAGGTTCGTATCCAGAAATACCAGGCTGGCCGGTCCTTGCACTAAAACCACGGTGTTTCGCTTTCCTTCGAAATCGTTTTTCCAGATTTCCAGAACGGGCTGAATTTCGGACCAGCTTAAGGCAGTCTTCGTAAGATCCAGATGAACCCAGAAGAAGAACCGATCCTCCCTGTACTTACGAAAAAGAACGTTGGATCGATACAGGTATTCTTTCACGCCTTCTACGATTCGGGCATGGTCCTTTTTACGCCCGGCATCTTCGAGATTCAACGAATAGGGTTCCAGAACCTGACATCCTTCGTCCAGACGGGCCGGATGCACATGATTGAAATAACCGCCATTTCCGGTACAAATTGTTCGATACCCTCGGTCTACGTAATCGGAAAGAATGGAACGGCTATCTTTTCCTTCTACTGGATCCCGCCCATGCAACAAATCCCTGAGCGAAAAAGCCAGATCGTCGGATGTTAGCACCGAGACGCTTTCTATATCCGGTAGTCCGGCAGACAAAGACTCGAACGGCAGCGCTACTGTTAGGAGTCGTTCGCCTGAGGCAGTTCCGGGATTCGATTCTGGAGGCACAAACCTGCGCGGCTCCTCTGTCGAGTCATTGGTCCTGCCGGGACCTTCCAGGGAGTTAGCGGTTCTACCAGCATCTTCGGATGATACATCAAGCGCTTCTTTCCCGGATCGTTCGCGAACGGTGAACGGATCGGTGGTTCTGCCATCGGTACTGGCCGTCCTGGTCGATGAGATGAAGTCTGCGCGAATACCTGGATTTGAATCATCCGGATCGCCGCCAGGAAACCAGGAGTTACCGTCCCGGTCCCGGTCAAGAAAAGCGGCAAAGAAAGTCAGGCCTTCAGCAACTGCTTTGCTGCGATAGGCAGCAGGCCCCAGAGACTCGCTTCGCATGAGAAAAGATAGGAGGGCGATCTGCACTACGAAGTAGATAACCTGGAACCATCCCAGGGCCGAACCGGGGCTGGAAGCCTTTGCGTCTTTGCTCAGAAGTAGTCCGGAAAGCCACCAGTAGACAGCGAGAAATACACAAATCAATCCGGGTACCTGACCCGGGAAATCGGGGTTCCACTGGTTGGCGCCAAAGTGCAGGGCCAGCATTAGAGGAATCAAAAAGAAAGCGAAATAGGAAAGGCCATAGGGCACCGGAAAGGTTTCGTATTCTGGAGACAGGGCCAGTCGACGACGGCTCTGAAGAAAGAGAAAGATCAGAAGAGAAAGCGCCAGCGAATACAGGGAAAAGGGGCCGTATTCCTGGATGGAGGATTCCGGGCCAATGGAGGCGGGAAGCAAAATGAAGCGCGCGCCCGCCACCCCGGCCAGCAGAAAAGTTGCGTTCATTCCCCGGAACAAAGGAAAGAAGAAAAGCGCTAACAGAAGAAGAAGCAGCGCCAGGGCCAGCCATAGATGACCGGCCAGAGCCGGAAAGATCGGTCCTGAGCCCAGCATACCCGACCAGCTAATCAGGGGTTCCGCAGTGAGTAGGAAAATGGAAATGGCCGGCGAAGCAAAGTTCCAGAAATGTTCGATGCGAAGCAGCATGGCGCCGGGGATACGCACCAGCTGAAAGTATAGTTCCAGGACCAGGGCCGCAAAAAGAAGAAAGAGTAGCAGAATTGCCAGTCCTGCCAGTGTCATGGGGCCCGGTTGCGAAAATCGGGAGAAGTCTATGCCCAGCCAGAAGGCTACAGGAACCAGGCAGGCCAGCAGCGACAGCGCCAAAAGACTGAATACGCGCAAGGACCGTCCTTTCAGGATACCACCGAATAGCAATCTGGTTGAGCTAATTTCCACCTTGGCTATATAGTCGGTATGAATTCTGGTTTACTGCACCAGGATAAAGAAGGGTGTGCAATACCCCCTATGGGTTTTATTGTTGGCGTTTCTGCAAAGGCCACGTATGGTTTTTTCAGGGGCGCCATTGTTGAAAGACAGGCCGCCAAAATCGGTTGAAAAAAGACGGGGTAGGAAAAGAACGAATCGAGAGTAGTTGGTATGATAGATGCAAATCAGGATACATTCCAGAATGAAGTAATCGAAAAATCCCGAGAGGTGCCGGTGCTGGTGGATTTCTGGGCGCCCTGGTGCGGGCCCTGCAGAATGCTTGGTCCCCTTCTGGAAAAGCTGGAAAAGGAATCGGAGGGCGCCTGGAAGCTGGTGAAGGTAAACACCGATGAACAGCCCCATCTGGCGGGTAACTACAACGTTTCCGGTATACCGCACTGTGTAATGTTTAGCGGCGGTGAGCCCGTGGATCAGTTCACGGGAGCTCTGCCGGAACATATGCTACGGGAATTCCTGGGAAAGCACGTTAAAGATGAAAACATAGCCCTTCTGGAGGCCCTGGCCGACACCGATCCAGAACAAGCTGTTCGAGAAATCCTGGAGCTACCCTCGGTGAGCAGCCAACACAGCCATATTCTCTGGCGGGGCGTGCAATCCATGCTCAAAAAGGCCAATACAGACTACATCAGGGAAGCGCTACAAGCCATAACGGCTGCCGAGCTTACAAACGAAAAGACGGCACTGCTGAACCTGCTCGAATCAGATATTTCGCCTGACGAGCTCAAGGAGCTGGGAAAACTCTTTGGATCGGAAAAAGAAATCAGGGATGTGCTTGACCTATTCGTCGAATCTCTCGAAAGAAATAAGGGAAAGCAAGAGAAAGAGAAACTAATTGCCAGCTTCCATTTGCTAGGACAGAACCATCCGCTGGTTAATGAATACCGCAAAAAGATGGCCCAAATACTGTTCTAACATATGCCACTGAGTAAGATTACTCTCGTCCACAGGCCATCAACTCACCAGGAAAGCACAATGCAAACTAAGCCAGAAGCAGTATCCGTTCTATTCGTATGTCACGGCAATATTTGCCGCTCCCCGGCCGCCGAAGGCGCGCTCCGGAATCAGATCAAGAAGCAGGGTTTGTCCGGCCACATCAAGGTGGACTCCTGCGGAACCAGCGCCTACCATATTGGAGAAATCCCGCATCCAGATACGCGAAAGGCCGCCGCCGAAGCCGGCATCAAGTTGGAGCATCGGGCCCGTCAATTCACTCCTTTTGACCTGGAGCGATTCGATTTCATTCTGGCAATGGATCGCCATAACTATGAAGATGTACTGGCGGCCACGTCCAGCGAAGAAGAACGCTCCCGGGTATTCATGTACCGTAAGTTCGATCCAGAAGTAGAAGGTACGCGAATACCGGATGTTCCGGACCCATACTACGGTGGCTTTGCGGGATTCCGCGAAGTACAATCCATAGTGGAAAGGACTTCCGAAAGCATCCTGGAGTGGATTCGCTCCAAAGAGCCCGCTGCGCAGAACAAGTAAAACATTTGCGCTGCCAGCAAAGGCTTCCAACCTTACCGGTGCCTTATGCCGGACAACCCAGAACAAGAATTTGAAACACTCAAGAGGGAGAATGTACGAGTTTATCGCACGATCAACCACGACATTAAGAGTCCTCTCTACGCCATCCAGAGCCTTACAGCGATGTTCGCGCAGGATCCGTCCTCTTTCAGCCCGGAAGAGCTGAATACAATGGCTGTGGAAATCAACCGATCGGTGGGCGGCATGGAAGAGGTGCTGGAAAGCCTGCTGTCCTGGATGGACTATCAGACTCGAAGATACGAAGCAAGCACAGAACCGCAAGACTTGAAGGAACAGCTCCTGGCCGCCGTACATGAAGAGAAGTCCCGAGCGGATGCCAAGCAAGTGCATATAGAGTTGCAGACGGATGAATCCATTCAAGTTGCCGCTCTTTCCGGGGCACTCATCCGGGCGACCCGGGCGCTAATCAACAACGCCATCAAGTTTTCGCCCAGGGGGTCGACCGTTAGAGTCGAATTAAAGAAGGAAGCAGACCACGCTACGGTACTTGTTCATGATCAAGGCCCCGGACTCTCGCCGTCGGTTCAACAACAGCTTTTCCATCTGGAGCATCGAATCATGACCGAAGGAAGCGAAGGCGAAAAGGGAGCCGGCGTCAGTCTCTTGATGGCGAAGGATGCCATGGAAAGGAGCCGAGGAAACGTAGGATTTCTGCCCGCCGAAACGGGAGCCTGTTTCTATCTGGAGATCCCGCTGGCAGATATCTCGGGGACCGCAGCGGATGATGGCCCTGGTGACGAAACGTTAGGAGGCGCTCGATGAGTACGATCGCGATCTGTGAAGTAGGCCCCAGGGATGGCCTGCAAAACGAAAAGGCCGTCATAGCCCCGGAAGATAAAGTCCAGTTCATTCAGCTTCTGGCCGGGGCAGGACTCAAAGAAATCGAAGCCACATCATTTGTGCGCCCTGGAGTGATCCCACAACTCTCCGATGCCGAGCAAGTTTTTGCCGCGGTGAAGCATCTTCAAACGGAAATCAGTCTGCCTGTACTCGTACCTAACGCGAAAGGTCTGGAAAGGGCATTGCAAAGCGGAGTTAAAAGCCTGGCAGTGTTTACGGCCACCAGCGAATCCTTCACAAAGAAAAACACAAACGCTACTCTGAAAGAAAGCATGGATCGCATTCGTGACATTATGAAGGAGCTACAGAGCCAGCCGGAGGTTCGCGTCCGCGGCTACATTAGCACTGTGGTGGACTGTCCCTACGAAGGAAAACAGGATCCAGGTAAATGCGCCGCCATTGTGACGGAACTGCTCGAGATGGGCTGCTTCGAAGTATCCCTGGGAGAAACTATCGGTACAGCGGTTCCGGAAGACATCCGGCGGCTCCTGGATTCGGTATTGCGAAGCAATCCTGCGGAAAAACTGGCCGGTCATTTTCATGATACCCGTGGGACCGCACTCGCCAATGTATTTGCCGCGCTCGATATGGGAATCCGCTCCTTTGATTCCAGCGCCGGCGGGATGGGAGGCTGCCCGTATGCACCAGGTGCGGCCGGTAACGTGGCCACCGAAGACCTGGTGTATGCTTTGCATCGATCCGGTTTCGAAACGGGCGTGAATCTGACGGATCTATGCAGGGCTACTGCTCACATAGAACAGGCCGTGGGTCGCCCATCGACTTCCCGCGTCTATCAGGCCATGAAAGCTTCCAGCATCCAGATTTCCGAGCAGGAGTGAAATCGGGACCAGCCCCGGCCTCGTCATTCGCCAGGGGAATCTTTACGAAGCGAGACAATCATATGCAGACCATACAAACAATAGCAGAGATGCGCAAAGCCATTGGTTCGACAGAAGGCACGGTAGGGCTGGTGCCTACCATGGGCTTTCTGCATGAAGGGCATTTGAGCCTGATACGAAAAAGTCAGGAAAGCTGCCAGCGTACCGTTGTGAGCATTTTCGTAAACCCCACTCAATTCAATGATCCGTCGGATTATGAGAACTATCCGGTGGATCTAAAAAAGGACCTGGATTCTCTGGCGAAGGAAGGCGTCGACCTGGTCTTTATCCCCAATCCAGCGGAAATGTACCCAAAGGGCAGACTCAAAGTGCAAATGGCCATTCCGGAGCTAACCGCCAATCTTTGCGGTCTACACCGACCGGGGCATTTCGACGGTGTACTACTTGTTGTCTCCAAACTGTTTAACATAGTACAGCCGGATCAAGCTTTCTTCGGCCTGAAAGATTATCAGCAGTTCCTGGTAATCCGCACAATGGCCAGGGCCCTGGATTTTCCGGTGGATGTAGTGGGATGCGACACTGTCCGCGAGGCGGATGGCCTGGCCATGAGCTCCCGAAATGCGCGATTATCTGAGAAAGCCAGGGAGCATGCTGCGTTGATTCCCCGGGCGCTGAATCTGGTTCAGAAGACCCTGGATGACCGTAAAGGACGCTATTCGGTGAACTGTCAGGAACTTTGCGAAATCGCCTGGGACGTAATTGAATCCGGCACCATGAACAAAGTGGAGTACATGGAAATAGTGGATCCGGACTCTTTGCAGAAGCTGGATGAGTTGCAGCAGGATCGTACCGCGAGAATTGCTACGGCGGTCTTCTGTGACGGAGTGCGTCTGATTGATAACCGTGCAATCCATTTCTGATTGACCACTTCTGGAATGCCCGCATGCTTCGCCATGCGCTTGAAGACAGTACTTATCATTATTGCTGCTTTGCCGGTAGTGCTTCTGGCATTGTTTTTTCTTTACAGCTATTTGCTGAGTCCGCCGGGCTCCGGAAGGGACCTGAGCCGTGAAATAGGGGTACCTTTTCCGGCATTGATGGCCCACCGGGGCGCCTCCGGTCTTGCTCCGGAAGAAACTCGGCCCGCTTATCTACTGGCCCGGGAACTGGGCGCGGATTATCTGGAAGCGGACATCCAACGAACCAAAGACGGGGTGCTCATCGCCCTTCATGACGATGACCTTTCAAGAACTACAAACATCGCCGAGGTGTTTCCGGACCGGGCAAAGGATTCGGTGGATACTTTCACCTATGCCGAGCTGCAGAAGCTGGATGCGGGTTCGTGGTTCAACAAAACCCATCCGCAATGGGCCAGACCTTCTTTCGTAGGAGTTAAGATCCTAACACTTGCCGAACTAATCGACATTGCTGACGGCGGGTACCATAAACCCGGTCTCTACCTGGAAACCAAGTCACCGGAACGATTCCCTGGGATTGAAAAACAAATCGTAGATCTTCTCACTGCCCGAGGATGGCTCGGAAAACAAACCGCTCTCGAAGCGGAAGAGTCCTCTCTCGAAGAGACCCCAATGGATGCGCCGGACAGAGTGCGAGTACGCGAAATGCCCGGCCGTGTTATTGTTCAATCATTCTCTGCCGATAGCCTGGAAATCTTTCGCGAGCTGGCGCCGGAAGTGCCCCGGGTATTTCTATTCGGACAATACACCGTGGAAGAAATGGGTAGCTTCGAAAGCGTTCTGGAGCAAGCGCTGGCTGTGGATTCCCATGCAGGTCCATCCGGCTACATGGCCTGGCCCTGGTATACCAGCAAAATTCATTCGCGCGGAATGATTGTGCACTACTATACAATCAATCAATCCTGGCAAATGTGGCTCATCAATCAGTTCGGAGCAGACGGAATCTTTACGGATAGAATCGATATCGCTCTGGACTACTTCGGCCGATTGGAAGAGCCCGATCTCGAACAATACTTTCAGAAGATCGACTACTGATCCTGCACTGATTCTGCTTCTCGGAGATTTTCCGTTCCCGCCTGGTAGCTACACATCGCATGTCGCTACCAGGCAACAGACGGACGCTGAAAATTCCTTTCAACGAATGTCAGCGCAAATGGAACGCTCGCTTTCATAAGCAAGGTGTCCTGAACCACAGTCCCTCAGCAATAGAACCCGGGTGACGCATTCGGAAATAGTTAGCTCGCCGGCGGCCAGTTCACGGTAACGCATCCTCACGCCACATGTTTTGAATGGGCCGGCCGTAAATGACGAATGCGAGAGTAACAGTTAGCGGCGTTGCGAGCGTTCGAACTTAATCACTGATAGATTGCATTCGCCGCAGCGAAGATACATGGGCTCCGGAAAGTTAGGCTATGAATAGTCCGGTCCATTTAAGGGCAAATCGCCTCTAGTTTCTACAATTCGCCCGACACCTGGAATCTTTGTATCCAGCCCCTGAATTCTCGGTTCTGCCCTGGCTATTTCGCTACAAGTAGTCAGCAATGGCGTAAAAACAAAAAAGTCCTTGCCAGAGCAAAAAACCGAATGTAGGCTACTAGTCATCCCGTGGATCTGTCGCGCGCCGGAGGCCCGCATGAAAAAAATCGAAGCAATCATCAAACCGTTCAAACTGGAACCGGTTAAGGAAGCGTTGGTGCGAGCCGGCATCCATGGAATGACCATCCAGGAAGTTAAGGGATTCGGACGGCAAAAGGGACATCAAGAAGTCTTCCGCGGGGCCGAGTACACCGTGGACTTCTTGCCCAAGGTCCAGCTTACCATTATTGTAGAAGATAACCTGGTGGATGAAATCGTGGACGTAATTCTGGAAGAGGGTCGCACCGGAAACATCGGTGATGGAAAAATCATCATTACTGCAGTTGAGCAGATCGTAAGAATACGAACCGGAGAGAAAGGAGAAGCGGCCGTAAAAAGTTAGTGTGATTATTAGTAGAAAGACAGCCCTATCCGTTATCTTATTATTTGCTGGCCTGCAGACGCTAAACGCCAATCCGGCAGGTCAGTCCGATCAGTACACTCTCCTGGAACTTGGCTCCAACCTGGGCGGCGATCCGCCCAGCAGCCGCGAAGGCTACTTCACTTTAGAATGGGAACTGGATGAACAACTGAAGCTCATCCGTCCCCGGGATTCATCCTACCCGGATCGGCTGATACTTATCGAGTCCAAATCCAGCGAGTTCACAGAGCCCACCGTCTTTCATGACGATCAAGAAATGTCCATTGCTATGAGCGGCAAAGTAGACGGCGATCTGTACTACCGGCTATTCCTGCTTCGTAGCAAGGACAAGCTGACTGCAGAAGGGCCGCCCACGGATTCTTTACCGGCCGGCGTGAGCAGCATTCTGGGGGCCTACGATCAGTACGACGTAAAGGGGTACTCCAACGTCTACCATATTGAGGTGAAGCACTATTCGCTGCAGACCGCCTTCCTCTATTTTGGCATAGGCGCATTTCTGTTTCTGGTCACATCGGCAGTAATTATCATCGGAACTTACAGAAACACCAGAGAACAAAAGGGGGCTGAATGACTCCGGCGCTGGATCTACAAACCGCTGCCGTGGTGCTCATTATCTTTAGCATCATCTGGGTAGCCCTGGGCTACTTCTGGGGACGCGGCAATAAGGAACTGGATGATCACATGCTGGCCGGTAGAAAGGTAGGCCTTTCGCTGGCTGCCTGCACCGCCATGGCCACCTGGGTCACCACAAACACTACCATGGTAGCCCCGCAACTGGCTTTGCAAATGGGCATATGGGGTATGCTCGGTTATTCCCTGGGATCCATTGGTCTTTTGCTATTTGCGCCCATGTCCGCGCGCATCAGGCAACTGATGCCCACCGGTTATACCAGCGGGGATTTCTTTCGCCTCAGATTCGGAGTCACCGGCTGGCGCATATTCCTGGTAATTAGCCTTGCCTACAGCATGTTCTTTCTGGTTAGCCTGGGCATGGGGGGCGGAATACTCATTGAGTCGCTATCGGGCATCCCCTACCCCATAGGCATGAGCGTTATTCTGGTGATTTGCGTGCTCTATACCATGCTGGGAGGGCTGAAGGCCGTAATTGGCACAGACTTCATTCAAACCGTTGTAATTCTCTCTGGAATGGTAGCTGTGGGCGTAATGGTGGTAATGAGCCCGGGATTGGATACCATTCATACCGAAGTCATGGAGCGGCGCCCTCAGTTAATGAGTCTTCTGCTTCCAGCCAGCATAATGTTTTTGTTCAACAATCTGCTATTCGGTATGGGCGAGATCTTTCATTCCAACATCTGGTGGAGCCGGGCTTTCGCTTTTGGTAAGGGAGTTGGATTCAAGGCCTATCTTCTGGCCGGATTCTTCTGGGCTCCGGTGCCCATCGCGGCCGGGTTTATCGCTCTGGCATCGGTTGCCATGGACATCAATATTCCGAAACCGGATCAAGTTGGTCCCATGGTAGCGGCGGCTCTTCTGGGAAAGACTGGCGCAGTACTGATCTTCGTTATTATCTTCTCGGCTCTGGCCTCAAGCCTTGATTCGCTCCTTGCCGCTACCAGCGATTTGCTTCTCGAGGATGTGTACAAGAGGCATTTGAAGCCCGAGGCCACAAAACCGCAGATGCGAAAAGCGGCTTCCTACGTTACTTTGATTCTGGGACTGGTAACCTGGGCTATTTGCCTGCCCCGGGTTACCAATCTTGTCCAAATGCTTCATGGGAGCGGTGCCCTGGTGGCCAGCACGATCTGGCCCATCGTCGCCGGACTGTACTGGCGAAAAACCAATCGAATCGGAGCAAGCGTGGCCATGTTTCTGGGAAGCGCCGTTGGCCTGATAAGCTATTTCATGGTAGGATTCTATGTGGCCGCTCTAACCGGCGCCCTGGTATCCTTCGTTATTACAGTTGGTTCTACATTAATCTGGCCGCAGCAGTTCTCCTGGGATGAACTGGCGGAATCGCCGCCAGAATAGGAAAGCTTTATGTATTTATCCCAAACAGTATTCGAAATCCTGGTCTATGGCTCGCTCATTCTTTGCGCCCTGGCGCCTGTAGTTATGCTAATATTGCTCGCGATCGACTTTGTGAAGAAACGAATCTGGTGAAATTCTTTCTACCGGACCTTCCTGTATCCCAGAGGGGTCTGGCGAGTCCAGAGTAGAAACTTTTGTACTTTTTTTGATGCATCTCTCGGCGGGAATTATTCTATGTAATTGCATCCTTCAAGAGCAGCTCCACCGGCAGTTTGCTTCTTAAAGCGAGAATCGAGGGCTGCTGTCTACTGTAGCTTCCGATTCCTTTTGCATACCGTGACCCGTGGTGTGTTGAAGTGCCTTGTCCCATTGCTGCCTCAGAGGCCGCAGGTCGGCGCAGGAACCGACTTTCTGACGAGAAACAAGAAAGCAGTAATTGAGAATAAGATGTTCGATCAAAGCAAAATTCATCCTCTATTGAAGCAACCGGTGGTGAGCCGAGATGGTATCCGCGGAATAGAACGACCCAGGCATCTTCTGGAATCCATTCCGGAGGATGCGGAACCGCTGCGTTCCCTGGCCGGTATGCATATCGTCTCTGCACGACAGTTTGACCGGAATAAGATACTGCAGCTGGGACGTCTGGCGGCATCCTACGAAACGCAGCCAGACCTGATCCATCCGCCGCTTCGGGGAAAGATTCTGGTAAGCGCCTTCTACGAACCCAGTACGCGAACCAGGCTTTCATTCGAGAGCGCCTGGCATCGACTGGGCGGCGATATAATGTCCATTACCGATCCGAACACCACAGGGATTGCCAAAGGCGAAAGCCTGGCCGATGTCGGAGAGATGTTCAACAACTACGGGGATGTTGTGGTTCTTCGCGATAGTAGCGAAGATTCGGTGTATGCAATGCTGGATTCCCTGCGAATTCCGATTATAAACGCCGGCAATGGCATCGATGAACATCCGACGCAAGCTCTGGCCGACATATATGCGATGTTGAAATGGAGGCCGGATTTCGGTAGCGGTAACCTTTCGGAAGAAGAAAAGATCACGATTGGAGTCATTGGGACACCCAATCGCATGCGAACGGTCCGGAGTTTGCTTCTGTTGCTTTCCTTATTCTCAGATTCCATCAAGAAGGTTTACATTGTCAACCCGGCCAGCGATGTTCTGGACAAAGAGCAGGATGAAGAACTGAGGGCGGCCGGACTGAAGTTGGAAGTAGTGCACAAACTCAGAGACATCCTGCCGGAAATTGACGTAGTCTACATTAACTCCATTGCCTGGGTGGGCGACAGCTACGAAACCCTGACCGGCGATATTAAGCTTACCAGCGAATCCCAGCTGAAGCAGGGCGCAATTATTCTACATCCATTGGCGCGCGGGGAGGAACTGGACGAGTCCCTGGATGGCACGAGCCATAACTGGTATTTCTCCCAGGCCAGAGGAGCGGTTTTCATTCGAATGGCATTGCTTACCTGCCTGGTACACCGAATTAACCTGGTAGTGGATTCTCCGGTAGAGCAACCGGACAGCAATTAGTCGATTTTCCAGACGGCGCTTCCGGTTGTAGGTACTGTTCGAAAACCAGGAACAGATCGCATGCAAAGCAGCCCGGGGCTCCGGGTGGATTCGAATGGACGGATTGCAGGGAGCCCAGCCTCGGTTGCCGAGTGGATCCGAAACGCAAATGAATAGGTCCGAATAGCGCCGAGGCATGAGCCGGATAAGAGGAGAACAAGATGAGTGTAGCCACTGAACTGAAAATCAACTTCGAACGTCTGCGAAACAACATTGACGAGATCTCGCAGATTGGGCGATCCCAGGACCACGGAATCTATCGTCAGGCCTTTACGGAAAATGATTTGCAGGCTCGAAACTGGCTCTCTGAAAAGATCAAAGCCGCCGGACTGGAACTGGAAGTGGACGGAGCCGCTAACATCCACGGTTATCTGGGAGATCGCGAAAAGCCCAGCGTCGTAGTGGGCTCGCACATTGATTCAGTACCTGCAGCCGGCCCTCTGGACGGAACCCTGGGAGTGTTAACTGGACTGGAATGCCTGCAACGCCTGAAGGAAGAAGGCGTAAGCCTGGACTATCCTCTGGAGCTGGTATCCTTCAGTGACGAGGAAGGTCGATTTGGCGGTCTGCTGGGTTCGCAATCCTTCGTGGGAGATATCAACCCGCAACGGATTCATCAATCCAGGGATCTGAACGGCGTTTCGCTCACGGATGCAATGAAAGCCTGCGGCTATGATGCGATACGGGCACTGGATGCCCGCCGAAATCCTCGGTCGGTTAGATCCTACCTGGAGCTGCACATTGAGCAGGGTCCGGTGTTGGACAGCCTGGACATTCCCATTGGAGTGGTAAGCCATATTACCGGACTCTTTAAATGGTCCATCCGCCTCATCGGTCGACCGGACCATGCAGGAACCACGCCCATGCATATGCGGGCCGATGCCCTTGCCGGTCTG
This sequence comes from Spirochaetaceae bacterium, assembly GCA_002730875.1. Taxonomy (GTDB): domain Bacteria; phylum Spirochaetota; class Leptospiria; order Leptospirales; family Leptonemataceae; genus UBA3465. The sequence goes on from PCBI01000005.1 coordinate 493,011, forward strand.
GCGGAATTCTCCATGGAGATTCCCCGGGTACTGGAGGAAAACGGTACTGACCGGAGCGTAGCCACCATTGGTAAAGTGGACCTATTCCCCGGGACGGCAAACACAGTTCCCGGCCAGGTAGAATTCTCCCTGGATTGCCGCGATACAGACGCAAAGATTCTACAGGATCTTATGGATGCCTTTCGCCGGGCGCTATCCGCTATCGCTCGAAGAAGAGATCTCATGTTTGAATTCGATGTTTTGAGCGAGGTTGATCCGGTGGCTTGCGACGACAGCATTCAGAGAATGATCCAGAGCGCCTCGGAAGCAGTGAGCGCGCAAACACATGTTATGCCCAGCGGGGCCGCCCATGATGCGCAGATTGTGGCCAGGATTGCTCCTGTAGGCATGATCTTCGTTCCCAGCAAGGCGGGGCGTAGCCACTCCTCCGCCGAATGGACGGACTGGGAAGACATTGAAACCGGAGCAAATGTAGCGCTCCATACGCTGGTGCAGATGGCCAGGGATTAGGAGAAGAGCCTGCCCTGGTCTGGCAACCAGCGGTCTGGGAACCAGCGCTGCTCCTCCGGCCTACCAGGCGGGAAAGGGACGCAATATAGAACCAGGGCCTCGGAATAGAAACTAGCATCCACGAAGCAAGCAGAGCCTCGTATTGACTATCGGGGACCGGAGCTAACGAAAGAGCCGGCGGAAAAGCCGAAGCCAACACATAAAAGGAGATTATTCAGACCGAACCAGAGTTATGACAATACATCCTCACGAACCATCAAACGAACACCTGGAAGAAGTAATCCAGGAGCTGGATCCAGAATACATAGATGTAGATCCCCTCAAGAAGAGCTATACTCAGTCCATTATTCAGACGGAAGAACGCTATGAAGCGCTGGAAAAGCACAACACCGCGCTAATGGTAATCGATATGCAGTATCTGGACGCGGCCCCGGGTTACGGTGTATTTGCCGATCCATCCAAAAGCGGTGTGCCGCCAGAGGCCCAGGAGTACTATTTCAGAACGCTTGATGAAATCGTGGTCCCTAACGTGCAAAGACTCTTACGGACTTTTCGTAGCCGGGGTTTCGAAGTCATACACACACGGATCATGTCGCTTACAAAGGACGGTCGCGACCGTAGCCCGGGGCATAAACGCCTTAAGCTCCACGCTGCTCCTGGTTCCAAAGAAGCAGAGTTTCTGGAGGAAGTAAAACCGGAAGGCGATGAGATCGTACTGAATAAGACCGCCAGCGGTTGTTTTACATCTACAAACATCAATTATCTGCTAAAGAACCTGGATATCCAGGGACTGTTTATAACTGGAGTCTATACGAATGAATGCGTCTCCACTACTGTGCGCGATGCCAGCGACCTTGGCTATCTGGTAACTCTGATCGAAGACGCCTGCACTACCGTAACCCAGGAATTGCAGGATTCCACCATCTTCACATTGAGAGATCGGTATGCGCGGGTCATTGATACCGATACCGCCATTCAGGAGATAGAACAGTATGCCTCTCGATAGACAGGGCAGGATTTTCGGGGGCGCGAATAAAGCGAAGCATTGATTTCAGGAGCAGTTCGATCTGCGAATGCCAGGAGGTCATAGATGAATACCTGGCTAACTGCACTGCTGCAAAAACCAATGAACTTGATCAAAGATCACAACCAGTGCGCCGTCCTTGCATAAGGCCGGCCAGGACCAAAAAGGAGAATATTATGTGTGGAATATCAGGAATAATGTATCTGGACCCGCAGCGACCGGTGAGCCCGGCCACTCTGGTGAACATGGCGGCGATCCAGTATCATCGCGGCCCGGATGACTTCGGGTGGAAAACGATTGAAGGTCGCGGTGTGGGAATGAGCCATGCTAGACTGTCCATTATTGACCTTCATGAATCCGGTCGACAGCCATTCTGGTCCGACGATGAAAACCTGCTTATGGCTCATAATGGCGAGTTCTACGACTACAAACGAATTCGTACCGATCTATCGGCTCGTGGATACAACTTCCGCACCAAGAGCGATTCTGAAATCGTAATGAATCTCTATCCGGATAAGGGTTTTGAGCCTCTCCTCAAGGATCTTCGTGGCGAGTTTGGGTTCTCTCTCTATGACAGGAAATTGGATCGGCTGTATCTGGTGCGTGATAGATTCGGCATTAAGCCACTGTACTGGATCAATACCGGCAAAGCATTCGTTTTCGGATCCGAGATTAAATCCATCCTGGCCAACCCGGACGTGCCTCGCGAATTCTACGCCGAAGGGATCTTTCATCAGCTAATGCAAACCATCGTTCCCGGGAGCACTCCGTTTAAAGGGATTAACCAGGTGAAGCCCGGTCACTATCTTGTCATCGAACGTCGGGATGGCGCCTTTCATATTCACGAAAAGGCCTACTGGGACATGGAATTTCCCGAACTGGGCGAAAGAAACGATGATGTTCCGGAAGAGCAATCTATCGAAAAGGTTCGGGAACTTCTGATCGAAGCAGTGCAGCATCGCCTGGAGGCGGACGTGCCGGTGGGATGCTACCTGTCCGGTGGAATCGATTCCTGTTCCATTCTGGGACTGGCCGCAGCTTCGCGACAGGATGCGGTAAAGGCCTTTACCATTGGTTTTGACAACGACTCTTACGACGAAAGCGCCATTGCGGTAGAAATGGCCCGTTCGGTAGGAGCGGATCAGGATATCCTGGAACTGGAGGCGGACCATCTATATGACCACTTCGTGAAGACCCACTGGCATACGGAAAGAACCATATATAACACTCTGGGCGTTGCGAAATACTTGATGAGCAAGCATGTTCATGAAGCGGGCTATCGCGTGGTTGTGACCGGCGAAGGTTCGGATGAACTATTCGCAGGCTATCCATCCTTCCGTCGGGATATGTTCTTGCACGGTCTGGATCATCTTCCGGAAAAGGAGCGATTGCACCTTCAGGCTCAGCTGAATGAAAGCAATGCTCTGGTCAAAGGTAGTATGCTTGCCGCCGAAGAAGTAGTGAGCCCGGAACTAAATCGAATCTGTGGATTCACCCCGTCCTGCCTTCAGCCCTGGCTGGCCTGCGCACCGGAAATCCCGGGACTTCTAACCCCTGACATGCGCGAACAACTAAAAAGCTATGATCCCGGAGCCGCCATCGCGGCGCAGATTAATCCAGACATGGTGCGAAACAGACATCCCCTGGACATCGCCCAATACGTCTGGATCAAAACGATGCTGGAAGGACAGATACTAACCTGGGGCGGAGACCGTGTAGACATGGCCAATTCCATGGAAGCTCGACCGGCCTTTCTGGACCATCACCTGGCCGAAGCCGCGCTGTGGGTTCCCCCGGCACATCGTATAAAAGGAGACACGGAAAAGTACGTGCTTCGCGAAGCTATGAAAGGCGTGCTCCCGAAGGTTCTCTACGAACGCCAGAAGTTTGCATTCATGGCTCCGCCGGCGCATACCGACCCAAAAAAGCTCCAGGCTCTAAAGACGATGGCCGCGGACTATCTCTCTGACGAAGCCATTCAGCGATCCGGCTTTCTGGATCCGGAAGGCGTGCGAAACCTGTTCGAAAGATACGAAAGCTCGGCCACGCCGGCCCATGAACTGGTACAACTGGACGCCATCGTGAATCATGTGATAGGAATCCAGGTGCTGCATCAGAACTTTGTTCAACAGGATATTCCGAAGGTAGCGCAGGAAACCGCCAATCATCTGGGCTGGAAGGCGCCGCAGAGCGCTTCTCGCTGATGCGACGCGCCGGGAGCCTGCTCGGGACCCTCGTCGGTGACGCCACCAACAGAGATTAGTGGCGACCGGCTTGACGCCTACTACAGGCAAACGGCGCAGGCATTGTGTGGGCCTATCGTTGGGACGGCCGGGGATATTCCCGGCCCACAGGGAATCCCGAAGAAGGGTAATTGGCAAATTGGTAATGGTGCCCTCCGGATGTCTCGATGCTAGCGGTCTCAGCCCGGGCGAGAACTTCGGTAGTCCGTTGGAACCCGGTTTTTCAGAGCGCCAGGTGGGACTGCGAAGTCCATGCCCCGGGAGTCGTAACCCTAAAAGTTTGCCACGAAAGCGAAAAAGGCTCCATGCAATACCGTCTGCCTATCGCTTAATGAAGAAGGCTCCGGTTCGCGGAAGCTGGTAAGGTACGGGTCATTTCCAGGAAGACGGAAGGAATCGAATGACTCTTTGATCTCCAGAGATAGGAAGGGCACCTGTCCGTAGTAACCGAATCGAATCCCGATACCGGGCATCAACTTGGCCACAAGGCCCAGCTCCATTCGCAAAAGCAGCCCCGCCAACCTGGCATCCATAAAGGACACAAAATTTGCATTTGGTAGCGATGCGGCTGTACTTGCGGCCAGAGCCTGCGAAGCGGACCCAATCGAAAATGTGGATAGTTTCAGGTTTCCCTGCACATAATCCAGGTCCATACGACCGTAGAAGTTCATGTAGTCGTTCAATACCCAGGCGTATCCGCTTCGCAAACTGTAAGTTTCAATATCAAAGTTAAGCTGCCCTGTAGAAAAACTGGTGAGGTTGTAGTTGTCCAACGCGGCTTCAGAACTTGATGGGTTCGCCGCTATTCGTGCAGCAGTCAGAAAGGACGGCGTCTTATAGAAGAATTGCTCGTAGGGCCCTCTACTTCGAATGGTGGTGTAAGCGAAGGCGAATTCGCCGGAGCCCTCCTGAGTGGTGTAGTCAATGGGTCCCCAGCCAAAAGTGATTCCGGTGGTCCGTTCGGTGGTTTTCGCTTTGTCCCGGAAAAAGGAGTTATCGTTACCATATATCTGACGCAGGTATTCAATTTCGTTTGTTTCTGCGTAGTTGAATCCAATAAATAGATCGGAGTCTTCAAATTTTCGATTGTATCGAAAACCTGGACTTAGAGGTGACTTCTCCTGAGAGGAAAGCTCGTCGTATTTCACAATCTGTGTAGAGTAAATACTTGTATTGTTTCTCACCGAGTTGACAAGAGACGAAGCGTTTTCGCCGGAAGCGCTGGACGCATTTGCCGCATACAGTTCCAGGAAGTTCAAAAACAACTGGCTGTCGGAATCCCCTTCGCCCAGAATATACGCCCTGGAGGCGCCGGAATGCAGGAGTACCAGCGCTGCTAGCGCCACTCTTAAACCTGCATAGTTTTTTGCTTTCAGGTATGTCCACATGACAATCCATAGGCGGAAAGTGCCTGAACCAGGGCAAGCGTACTTCCTGGCCGCGACGTTATCCGATGAATCCGGAATCCAACATCTTTCAATCTGTGTACTATAGAACCACCCATGCCGAGCCGGGGGCGGTGAACGAAACCCCCTTGATCGCATTTACCGGTCGGTCGAATGCAGGAAAATCCTCGTTGATCAGCGCCATCTGCAATCAGAAAAACCTGGCGCGGGCCGCACGCACCCCGGGCAAGACTCGCAACCTGAATATCTTCGAAGGCGCCCTGGAAAGGAATCCCTTCTACATTTGCGATTTACCAGGATTCGGCTATGCCAACCTGCCCCGGGAGGAGCGCGAACGGCTGGGCAAAATGATTGAATCGTTCTTCACGGAATGCGCTGCCCTTACCATGACATTGATCCTGTGCGATAGCGCCCGGTGGCCCGGAGAAGAGGAAGCAGCCATCGAACGAATCCTTCTGGAAAAGGGGAGAAAGGTGCAGTGGGTATTCACTCGCTGGGACCGCCTGAATCAGAAAGAAAAGGCAAAGGCGCGAAAGCGGTGGAAGGAAATGGGCATTGCCTCGGAAGCCGTGGCCGTATCGTCTACCAAGGGCACCGGACTGAATGAACTGCGAAAACGGATACGGCGAAGCGTCGAAGAATTCTACGGGCTCCCGTCCCAAAAATCAAAGGATCAGCCTTTCAGCGAAGAAAGCTGAGCTCAGATAGCGATCCCGGTCAGAGCCCCGGCCAGCGCATTCGTCTCCATGACGTGGACGCGGCAATGGAATTGGCATAGAGGAATGCAGAAGAGCCAGGACAGAAGGGCAAGCCGCGAGCCGCATACAGATCGGGAAAAGAACAAACATTAGCAGGCGGTCATTTTGATCCGCAGTGAACAGCTATGCGAACGCGCTATTCCCCCGGAAAAGGGGAAACTCCCGTTTCCTCATGCGCCTTGATGGCGCGATCCAGGAAATCCAGAAAGATTCGGTCGGTAGCGCTCCGCCCCTGATTGGACCAGGACATGTGGCCCGGCTCATCCACCTCCAGGAAAAACTTCGGAGGTTCCAATCGTTTAAAGAGCTCTTCGCCGTTTGCGAACTCTACTACCGGATCCTGACGTGAATGCATTACCAGAACCGGCACCGGCGGTATACGGTCCAGAGCGTCTTCAGGACTACGGCTATTGGAGAAGAACAGGGCGATGAGCTCGGATAATGGATAAAATAGCAAATCCCGAGCTTTTCTTCGCACGATCCCTCGATAAGAGGGAAAGGTACTGTCCGCTACAAGAAGAGCAATGTTGGGTTTCGCTTCCGAGTCCGCCACCGCCCGCAGAGCTACGGCCCCGCCCAGGCTCTGCGCCAGCACTACCAGCGGAATCCCCTTCTCGGATGCTATTCGATTCGCTTCCTTCAGGGCCGCCAAACCATCCAGATAGGTGTTCTCCGGCGACGGACTTCCATCGGATTGACCGTATCCACGGTAGTCGAAAATCATAACGTCATAGCCGAAGTTGCTCAGCCAGGCCGAAGCCAGAAAGTGAGTGGAGATGTTCTGAGCGTTGCCGTGAAAATGTAGCACTAAAGCCCGGGGCTTCTGCTCGGCCGGAAAGTACCAGTAATGCATCTTCTGGTCGGCATTTACCGGAATAAAGTGAGACTCGTATTCGTAGGAGAACTGACGGGGATCGTAGTAGGTTCTGCTATCCGGATAGTAGTAGAGAGAATGACAGCCTGACATATACCACAATAGACCTACAAGCCCCAGTAAGAAAAGCCCCACCCGGAGCGGGGCTCTCCTTTTCTCCGTTGATGGGATGCCACTAGAATCGCGCAAAGGAGACCTCCTGAATGGGCTACACAAATAGTAACTGTATCGAACCTGGAAAAGCTACAATAAAACGGATTGTCAGATTCTTCTCCCTTTGCAACACCTCTTTGTGAGGCGCTCATGATGGGCGCCACTACCGATTTGCGAAAATACTCATGAAGCTAAAACAAAAAATTCAATCCTGGGTGGCGGCCGGGATCATCCAGGCGGATCAAGCCGCAGCAATCGAGAAATTCGAATCGGAGCAAAGCTCGAGGCCCTATGCCATGTATAGCTTTGTCATCCTGGGAGTGGCGGTCATTTCTATAGGGATCATCTCTCTCATCGCTGCAAACTGGGAAGATATTCCGGGCTCGGTGAAGCTGGCAGCAGATTTCTTGATCCTCATGGGGGCCGCATTCGCCATTTTTCAATTCCGTGAAAGACCCATTCTGCATTATGCGATTAGTGTATTCTTTGCGATCTTCGTTCTGGCCTCCATAGGGTTGATTTCGCAAGTGTTTCATACGTCCGGTAAGTTCTACCAGGGCCTGTCTATGGCATTGTTTCTAACGGCCCCTTTGATGCTCATTCAACAGGGACGGTTTCTCCTCCATCTATGGCTCATTGGTTTCATCTATGCCTTTCTGGCTTTCACCATGGATGTCTTTGATTACCAGGATGAGGAGATGCTCAACATAGTGCATCCTCTGACCCTGGGTAGCATACTGCTTCTGGGGGCCCTGCTCAGTCGTAGCGCCGGAGAGTCGTTGGAACCTCATTCCCGGGGATTAATCCTCTGGTCCGTTCTGGTTCTTTCCACCACTGCTTTTATCCTGTCATTCATGGATCTAGAAGCCGTCGATGTGAAGTCAAGTGGCGTGGAAAAGGGAGTTCTCATTCCCGGAATTCTCCTGGTATGTTCGGCTGCGTACAGCTTCTTCATGCTACCGTCGGCGCTTTCGCGGCGGATAATGCATCTCATTACTTTCGGGCTGCTATATCTTCTTTTCTTCTTTAGCCTCTTCGTATATCCGGTAGGGGACAAGACATTGTATCTGGCCCTGATTTTTGTTTTGCTCGCCATGTCCGCGGCCATAAGCTTCTTCGATTACCGGTTTGTCTTCGACTTCTTTCTCGTGCTTGCCGGTATTCGCTTTCTGATCGTTTACTTTGAAGTATTCGAAGATCTGGCCACCACCGGCATCGGACTGATTATCGCCGGCCTGGTCATCATCGGCGGCGTAGTGCTCTACGCAAAGAGTCGAAGCAGAATCCAGCAGTTCCTGCAGGAGAGACTTAAATGAAAAACAAGATCCTGATTGCCGCTCTTCTCTTTCCAATCCTTGGGCTAACGGTGCTTGCCTCCTTTAGGGCCTACAAACTACACACCGGGTATGAAATGACTCTGGATGTCCAGGGCTACGATCCCCGGGATATTCTTTCCGGCCATTATGTGGTCTATACGGTGGATTACGGGCCGTTCGAAGACTGTTACGAATACCTCAAGAAGGATACCGGCTCTGAATCCGCCGGTGAGACCAGGATTAAGATCTCTGACGATGAAGAGCTTTGCGTATGCTATTCCAATCCGCCGGATGCAACCAGCGGCTACTGGACCCGATGCAATGACGTGAATGAAGCCAATTGTCCTGTATATATCCGCGGAAAATGCAATTACCGCCGATTCGAAGCCGGCATTGAAAAGTTCTTTGTTCCCGAAACCCAGGCCGGTGCTTACGATGCAATACTCCGAGAGGAAGGTGCCGAGCTTGTTATCAAGATAGATTCCAACGGTAAAGCCTCGGTAGCGGATCTGAAGCTCCCTGTCAGCATTGAAGATTGGCAAAAGAAGCAAGAGAAATAGCTACCGAGCACCCGGGGCTTCGGCGAACGGGAAAGACCCTGACGGCCACTGCCCGTTGAGAGGCTTCGGGGGGATAGAGGAAGCGAAACCGGGGCTAACAAGTAAGGCGCTCCTTTCGCGAAGCCTGGAAGAAGACTGACTACAGGGGAAAAGATCGCAATTAACCCTTATCGGGCAGACTGGTCAGCAAATCCAGGGCTGCCCGATTCCCGGAATCCAGCGAAACCGCCTCATTCAGAACCTTTCTGGCCATAGTATTATCCCCCTGCGCCGAGGCCAGACGGGCCAGAAGCAGCAGATTTTCGACATTGTCCGGACTGCGAATTCGCAATCGTTCGCTCAGATCTCTGGCTGCCAAGGATGCATCCATGCTCGACGGCTCGCTGGCCAGCAGTTGAGCGGCCCGAAAGAATAACTCATCATCCACTGGATACTTTGCCGTGGCATCCAGAGCTATTCGAGTCGCTTCCCGGAATTCGGTGGCTGCAATAGCTTCGGCGCGATCCATTAACTGAAATGCCTCCGTCTTTCGTTCTTCCACAGTGGAAATGCCATTTATGGGCGGATCCTCGAGATAGCCAATTCGGAGCAAAGATAGATCGTCAGTGATTTCGCCGGCGCTGGAAATACTATCCACAATCGTTTGTAGTTCCCCCCGGGCCCTGTTCACATGTTCCAAAAACAGGAAATGATCCTCGTTGAACTCCGGACCATTCTTTCCTGGCAGGAGTACATCGTCGCGTCCATCGGACCCCAGAAGAAGAACATCCCCCGGCTGAAGCTGGTACTTTCGCAGACGAAATCCGCTATCGAATCCATCCACTCCCAGTTTTCGGAGCATCAACTCCTCTTCCAGAAAACTCGCCTTTCCGTCTCTGAACAAGACCGACCAGGGATGCTCGGCATTTAGTATTAGTAGAAAACCAGAGTCCTCTTCCAGAAGACCGATTACGGCAGAGATTAGCATGCTTCCGTCAAAGCTACAGAACACATCCTGCAATTCCTTGAAACAATCCTTTAGCCAGCGCTCGGGACTACGAACTTGCGCCGTAGGATCAATATGCGTTCGAGTAACCAGGGATTTGAATACAGTTCCAATCACTATTGCTCCGCCCGCTCCCTGGATGGACTTACCCATAGCGTCCGCATTCAGAAAGGCTATGTATCGTCGTCCGCGCAGTTCAATGGAGTAAGCTATTGAAATATCGCCTCCAATTTCCGACTTCCGTGTTTTGAACTGGAATTGCTTTTTCTGACGAGTATATGACTCTACGTGAACTTTAGATGAATTCACATCGGTGCTGGCCAGAGGATGGATCAATAGTGAAGTAAGGAAATAGTCCCCGTCCTGCTGCACTTTCAGATACTGGATCTGTTCCAGGCTGTCCTGTAGCTCGCTGGTTCGCTGCTCTACTTTTTTCTCCAGACTGGTGTTCAACTCCTCTACCCGTTCATTTACCCGAACAAACCTGTTTGCAAGGATGAGCCCCAGGCCCAGAACATAGAACGCAAATGCATAACCCGCCAATCGGGGCAGATTGAGAATACCAACATTGGTGAAGGAGTCCACTACCGCCGCTGCCATAAGAAGCAGAACCCCGCCTATCATGAAGTAGGCATCCCGGTCGCCTATACGCATCCGATAAACCAGAATCCCCAGAAGCGAAAGTACGAAAGGCGGCCATACCAGCGTTAACTGATTGTATTGGACGTTGACGTGCGACCAGAGCGCGGCATCATCCGAGTAGATTACAATACCAATAGATGTAAGCGCAACCAGAGCCGGGATGACCAGCAACCTGTCCAGGAGCTTGACCCATCGATTTTTCGGAAGGTCAAAATAGGTTCGAATGAAATAGAAAAACGAAGGCACCAGCAGAAAAAGCGCCACATATTCGATTCTCTTCCAGAGCAGGAAATCATCCAATATATCGTACTTCAGCTGCGTGCGAAGAAACTGGTACAGCACAAGTAGATAAGTAAACGCGGCAAATGCCATATTCTCCCTTTCCTTTTGCCTTCGCAGGAAAAGGAACAGGAAATAGGAAGCGACAGTGAAGTATGCGATTAGAAAACCCAGATCGAAGAAGTTAGACGCGTAGAAGTCGGCAATGATATCGCTGGCAGGACCCAGAACCACGCGATCCACGTAAAGCCCCCATTTTACGTCCACCGAATATCCTTTAACTTGTACGAGAATCAGGTTGGGTCCACGATTCAGTTTGTCGCCTTGAAAGGCATAAAGTCGGACGCGATCGTAGGCCTGGGCCAGCGGTGATCGAAAATCCCCGGTGGAACCGATCAAATGCCCGTTCAGATACGTTCGGTCCACATCGTCCACCGGGCCCATCTTCAGCGCATAAGCTCCCTCAGGCTCATGGGCAAAATCAAAGGAGCGGCAGTACCAGACCAACGGATTGTTTCGGTCCGTTGCCACCGTTTTGCCCGGATTTTGCCTGGGTTCTACCTCTCGCTTCCAGTGTGCATCGGGAAAAGCGCGCCTGCAATCGGTGGCGGTCTGGGCCCCGTCCGGGTCCAGCGCGGAATCCGTGACCCACCAGGACTGCTCTGGACTAGAAGATAGATCCAATGCGGCGGATTGCTGCCGGGGTACCGACTCGGCCCCCACGGCGCTGGCGAATAAGAGGAGGATTATGGATAGCAACCTTTTCATAGATGTTGTGATTCAGAATCTGCTGGTTTTTTGCTCCCGGGAAACTGGTTGCTGAGAAGTCCGCCTGGCCCAGGGTCTGCGTATGAGCCAATTGGATGAAAGCAGCCCAGAAGACCAATTAGATTCTGAAATGTCTGAATGGGAACGCGATGCTTTAAAGAGAATGGAGAACAAGTTCTCCCTTTCTCCGGAAGAGGAAAGCCCGTATAAGGAATTGGAATTAATCCACAAGGATGTTATACGGGGTAGTCACTTCCTGGCCTATCGCAACCAGGATGCGCAACAGCCCATTGTCATGTATTCGGAAAAGAACCGTTTTCGTGCTGTGATCTCAATGCTCGTAGGAAGCTGGGCCGCAGACCTGGAATTGCTTCTGAATCTAATCCTGAAAGCAGAGCAGGACTCGTTGGATGCCTATGAAGAAGACGAACTGGACACCTTCGGGATTCGGGTGAATGAAGACTCCTACGTTGTGGGTTACCTGACCGGTGGGAGCAGTCCGATCGTGGCTTCAAAAGATCTATTGCTTCGCATTCTGGAGTTTTATCTGGAGGCATGGAAAAATCTACCGCCTGCTGATGTACCATCGCTACAAAGCTGCCAGGATACAATTGCTCGGATTCGCAAACGCCTGGAGAGCCACGAAAAGTCTGATTAGTTTTTTCCTCTTTACCCGTTGGCCGCGCGCTCTGGCCCATTGCGAATCGGCCTGGAGACACTCATGCAAATCCGAGTTCCCGGGTCCGACCTTGCGTCCGATCTTGGATTCGATATGGAACCGGGATTAGAAGCTAGAAACCAGGGCTGGAATCAGAATCCAAACCAGGAACTCTTCTTTCCGGGCTTTCGCACACACTGGGCAAATAGCTTGCTGGTGGGATCAAGATCCATGGTGGCCGATGTGCCCGGTAGAACGATGCTGGTTTTATTCGATCCTGGTTCCTGTTGCACCCAGAAAAAGAAGGGCCCGCTAACATCGAACATCTGACCCAGCTCGCGAACCTTCTTGCCTTTATACTGTTCCAGCAAGGATCGGGCTTCGGCCATAGTGGGCAAACGACCGTCTTCATCGGCACAGAAACTTTCGGCATCCTTCAGACTCAATTTCTTATCGGCCCTGAACCAGCACAGGTTATCCTTGAAGATTTCATTGGACTCACATTCCCTTTCATCCGCCTGTAGCGAGATGGTAGCCAATAGAGCTACGGATAAAACGATAAGCATCAGCACGATTTTTGAATTCATGGATAACCTCTTTGCTTACGACGGAATCTGACTCCGCATCGTTCATTTGCCATGCTTTTTTTCTCAGAAAGCAGTCCAGCGCGGACAAAAAGCGATCGATGGGCCAGGATCGGCCATTCAGTGCGAAATCCCCGGGTCTTTTGCTTTTTTCCGGTCTCTCTTTATTATTGCGTGAAACTCCCTTTCACCAGCGGCCACAGCCACCGAAAAGAAGTTGAAGGCCCGAATGGATGCAGCATTCAGGTTGTGATTTCAGTTGACCGGACATCACTGCCGGAGGACGGGGAAGTAGGCCCCCGTAGCTCAGCGGATAGAGCAGTGGTTTCCTAAACCATGTGCACAGGTTCGATTCCTGTCGGGGGCATATGAATTCCCGCAACCTTAAAGAAAGAGTTCAAAGAGAAGTAGAGCGTTTCGAAGAGATTGAACAACAGCTCTCTTCTCCCGAGGTTTCCCAGGATCCGGCAGCGTTCAAGGATCTTTCCCGTCAACATAGCCGCCTGAGCGCTCGCATTGAGCCACTTCGCAAATACCTGAACATGATCCGTCAGCTGGATCAGTCCAATGAATTAATGGCCGATCCATCCGCCGATCCCGAACTCAAGGAAATGGCAGAAATGGAAAAACAGGAACTGGAAGAGTCCCTGGAAGCCATGCGCGACGAAGTTGAGACCATGCTTATTCCGCCGGATCCTAACGATGGCAAATCCGTAATTGTGGAAATCCGCGCCGGCACCGGCGGGGATGAAGCGGGCCTATTCGTAGGCGATCTACTCAAGATGTACACCCGATTCTGTGAAGAGAATCAACTTCGCATGGAACCCATCTACTACGCCGAAACCGAATTAGGCGGATACAAAGAGGTCACCTTTTCCGTAGAAGGGAAACGCGCCTGGGAATTGCTTCATAAGGAAGCGGGCGCCCACCGGGTTCAAAGAATCCCGGTCACCGAAAGCGGCGGAAGAATCCACACAAGCGCGGTGACGGTATCGGTTCTTCCCGAAGCCGAAGAAGAAGACATGGAAATCGACGAGAAAGACTTAAAGGTGGATGTTTTTCGCGCCAGCGGGGCCGGCGGTCAGCATGTAAACAAAACGGAATCCGCCGTTCGAATGACGCATATCCCCACCGGCATTGTTGTTTCTTGCCAGGATGAAAGGTCTCAACTCAAGAACCGCGCAAAGGCAATGAAAGTAATGCGCGCCCGTTTGTTGGAGCGCAGAGAGAGCGAAAGACATGCCGAAGAGGCGGCGGCCAAAAAAGAACAGGTAAAATCCGGCGACCGCTCCGAACGAATCAGAACCTACAATTTTCCGCAGGGCCGAATTACCGATCATCGAATTGGCTATACTGCCTACAATCTGAACGAGCTCATGGAAGGCGATATGCAGGATCTTCTCGATGCCTTGATCCAGGCCGAAAAGGAAGAAAAGCTAAAGCAGCTCCAGGACGCTTGATTCATCTACGGTGGGCGCGACTCTGGACACTGTAAGGCAGGCGCATCCTGGGCAAAGTCCAGGGTAAAGTTCAGGGCAGGCGAGAATGCCGCCTCACACAAACAATACCCTCCGATCGCGCCCTGACCTTGAACGAAATACAGGATCTCCAGTAGAACCCGGTTTGTCGCCGGGGCTAGCGAATGCGATCCTTGAGATCAATCAAGCACTGCTCCAGCACATGCTCCAGGTCGGGGTTTTCCCAGTCTTCATAGTCGGGTAGCGATTGATAAAGAATGGTCTCCAGATGATTTCGCAACGATGGCCGCTCGCGCTCAATATAGGCGTACAGTCCGCTGTCACGAATTCCCTGCTGCAACTCCTGAAACTCGGAAAGGCCAAACTCGATCCTATTGCCAAATAGAATCCACACAACTTGCTCGCCTTCTTTCCGTCCCTGGCTTTGAAGTTTTCTCATTATCGATACCTGCACTCACCGAGTATTACCCAATCGGCTCTACAATAACGATTTGCGTATCCTGGCTGCGAAATCGCTTAAGGCGGCAGAAAAACGCAAAGCTAACAATTACCCGCGGAGACCAGGATAACAGTCTCTACGGACAGTGGAAGAGTTGCGCCGAACAATCAGGACTCCAGCGAAGACAGCTCTTCGGCAGCCTGGATCCATTTCTGTTCGGCATCCGCCAACAACGACTGCAGCTCCAGTAACCGATCGCTACTTTCTTTGCTATACTCCTGGGATAGCTTTAACTCCAGGGCTTCCTTTTCTTTGTTCAGGTCTTCCAGCGCCTGCTCGGCATCCCGCACTACCGTTCTTTGCTTTCTTATTGCTTTCTTTAGATCGCCGCTACTTAGATTGGCCCCGGCCCCCGAACTCTTGCCATTGGAGGACGCACTCGCCGGCGCATCCACCGTAGAAGTGTTCTTCTTTGTCTCATTGGGCTCCGGTCTTCCTTTGTCTGAATGATCCTTTGACAGGCTTCGGTCCAGTTTGCCTCCAGAAACGGCATCGGATTTTTCGGAAGCGGGCTTGCTTGCGCTACCGGCTGGATTGGCCTGCGCCGACGATTTGTTCTTCTTCCCTCCGCCGGACTGACTTTCGCGGTATTCAGTTTCCAGGGAGTAGACATAGTCATCGTAGGAGCCCGGATAGTTGCGGACGCGACCCGCTTCCACTTCCAGGATGGAAGTAGCCAGGGTCTTTACGAAGGTCCGGTCGTGACTCACGAAAAAGACGGTGCCCTGATAACGAGCCAGTCCATCGCCCAGCGCCTCCACGGTTTCGAAATCCAGGTGGTTTGTAGGTTCGTCCAGTAGAAGTACGTCGTATCTACCCAGTAATAGGCCGGCAATAATCAGGCGGGAACGCTCGCCTCCGCTGAGCACCTTGACCTTTTTTTTAAGTTCTTCATCTCTGAACAGAAAGCTGCCCGCCATGGCCAGAAGCTCTTGTTTGGGCGTATTGGGCGGAGCAAAGCGAGTTAGAGCCTCCATTACTGTTTCGTTTTCGCGGAGTGTTTCGTTTACGTGCTGCGCATAGTAGCCAATGCGCTTCTCGGGAGTCCAGCGATAGGAACCGTCCAGAGCCGGAATCTCCCCGGAAAGCGTTTTCAGAAACGTAGTCTTTCCCTGTCCGTTTTCGCCCACGATTGCGAATTTCTCGCCGGCCGGAATCTTCATTTCGATGTCTTTTAGAATGGAAATGTCGCCGTAACCGCAAGTCAGCTTTTCCGTGGTAAGAATGAGTCCTCGTGAAATCGAAACGTCAGGGATCTTCATTCGCACGTTACTGATTTTATTTTTGATCTCGATGGGCTTTAGCTTCTCAAGTTGCTTAACGCGGCTCTGGGCCTGTGTAGCTTTAGAGGCCTTGGCGCCAAAGCGGTCCACAAATGCTTGAAGATGCTTTCTGCGAGCTTCCACATTCTTTGCTTCTCTGGCTTTACGCTCCTTTTCTTCCGCCACGAACTCAAAGTAGTCTTCCAATGGGCCAGGAAACAGAAACAGACTTCCATCCGCCACTTCCAGGGTGTTATCCGTAGTTCGCTTGATGAATTCCCGGTCGTGGGAAATAACCATATAGCCGCCACGAAAGGAATTGAGAAAGTCTTCGAGGATTAGCTGCGTATTGAGGTCCAGGTAGTTGGTAGGCTCATCCAGCATCAGAAAGTCCGGCTCGCGAACCAGCATACAGGCCAGCTTAATGCGCATGCGGTAGCCGCCAGAGAAGGCCTCTATAGGCTCCTCCATCTGGTCTTCCCGGAATCCGAATTTAGCCAGGGTTCGGGCGCATTGCCAGTGCTCGGCGCCGGTATGCCGCATCATAAAATCCAGAATCCCTTCCTCCAGAGACCAGGGATCGTGCTGCTCCAGATGAGCGATTACGGCCCCTTTGCGGATAATAATCTCGCCTTCGTCCGGATGCTCCTCGCCAAGAACCATCCGAAAGAATGTGGACTTTCCCGCGCCATTGCGTCCGATGACCCCTATCTTCTGGTCGTCGTTTATCGTTACGGTAGCATCTTCGAACAGGTGTCTGGCGCCAAAGGAGCGGCCAATTTGATGAGCGGAAATTATTGCAGACATAGTGTATCTCTTGCAGTGGTTGGCGAAGGCCTCCTGAACGCAAGTGTGATTATTGCTTCAAAACTAAGGATGGGCCGTGGATGGTCGTCCCGGACTGCCGGCGCCAGCAACCCTGTGGCCGTCGGTGGCCATGGGGCCCGCGACCGTATGGTGGCGTCGAGTCACCCTGTTGTTCGCTCCGGCCGCAGGACGCCTGACTCCCCGACGGGGTCGGAAGGGAATAGAGTTTCTGCGGGCCCACAGTCCAGTCGATCCACTCGCACTCCATGGAATCGCAACGGACGCGGGCGGCCTGGAACCCGGATTCTGCCGATTATCGCTCTCTTTCTGCTGATCGCCACAGCTATTCTACTAACCGGTCCGGGCCTCATGGCCGAGACCGGGCCCGGCAGTCCCAAAAATACAGCCAGAAGCGAGCCGCAACCATCTACTGATCTCGCATCCGACACCGAAGCGAACCATGAGAAGCTCGATCAGGAGCTGCGCAAACTGCGATCCATTATTTATAGCTATTCCTTTAAGTGTTACGGATCTGCATCCAAACTTGTAGGGCCGGACATTATCAAGGATCGATGCTCCATCCCGTACCGGTTCACCGGCGATGGCGACAGCGCACTGTGGAATGGACTTCTTTGCTTTACCGGACGAAACCCCTGGGCCTGCGACGCCATTAAGAAATCCCAGAGCGAAGACGGTCGCATCTGGCGCTCCACCCGGCGAAAGCTTACCGAGAACGACGGAAACGATTATCCCCAGGCTTCCTTTTCCCGGGACATGGCCCGGGGAGTTATGCTTTACATCTTGCAAACCCGAGACCGAAACCTTGCCAGCCGTTGGTCGGACTATATATCGGAGAACGGGGCGCTTTGCCCCGATCATACGGATTGGAGCTGCGATATTCGCGCACAGAGCTACCGGCGCATCAACCATGTTCTGGCTACCGTAGAGGCCCAGGACATATCTTTTTCGCATACGGTCTTTCCCTGTATGTGGCCTACCTATCCGGTGACCAGCGCCTTGCACGAAACCGTCATGGAACACCGTGTAGAGAAAAACGAAAGCTTTCACCTGCACCTGGCCGCCATCGACCTGCTTATGGACTCGCAGCTTAAGAAGCCCCTGTATGATGATGAGTCCAGGCGCGATATGGCCCGGGTCCTTTTCAGGCGAAAACCCTACAATCTGTTCTATCAGTATCTGGCCCAGGGACCCACAGCGGAACTGAAGCGGAGAATCCTGGCATTCGCCCCAAGAGAAAGGCCTCCCTATCTGGCGCAATGGGTATGGGAACGGGAGATCCCGGCCCGAGATATAGAGAAATATGTCCCTTCCGGTCAGACCCCCACGGACGAACAGCTCGAGAAAGCATTCCGAGATTATGTTAAGCTGGAAAGCATGGGATGGGATTTCGTTTTCCTCATCGATCTCGTGCTGGAAAAAAGACCTGAAGAATCGATTTGAAGCTGTCTTTATGGCAGGACCGATTCACTGGCTGACGATATGACCTTCAGTGGTGGATGGCCCGACACCGCGGGACTGGTTGGACAGCTAGAAGGATTCCGACCTACCTCCGGAAACCCGGAGGCGGCTACGGGTCTGGAGGCGCTCCACAGGCGATTCAGGAATCATAATTTTTTCTAAAATTTTGCAACCGTAGCTCGCAAGCACGGTCTCAGGAGATATACAATGGAAGAACAGAGTACACAGGAGCTATTGCGGCAACTGATAGAGATTCAGAAAGCCCGCCCGGAAAGCAGTGAAGCCGCCCAGGTAATCATTAGCGTGGTGCCCTTGCTCGGAGTAATTCTGGGAGCAACGTTGCTCTTCTTTTTCTTTCTGTGGAACTATAAACTCAAAAAGGAACTCATTCGGGCCGGCCAATATCAATACCAGTCCCTGAAGACAGTTCGTATGTTCACATTGTTGATTGGAATCATTAGTTTTGCCGTGGGTCTACCCATGACCGTGCTGTTCGCTGCAGTGGAGGGAATCTCTTACAGCCTTCTTGGAGGGCTAATACCAAGCTTTGTAGGAATAGGTCTGATCGTATTCTACGTCGTTTCCAGAAAAAGAGACTAACTGGAAGTGAAAGACCAAGAATTCGAGAAGCTGGTTCAAGAATCCACGGACATGATCTACAGCCTGGGAATGCGATTGTTTCGCAACAACCAGGAAGATGCGATGGACTTTGTTCAGGACGCTTTTTTGCGGGCCTACGATAAGTGGGAGAGCTTCGAAGGACGCTCCAAGCGGTCTACCTGGCTTTATTCGCTGGCGCTGAACCTGGGATTAAACCGGCTGAGCAAGAAGAAGCGAATGCCGGACTTCACGGCAGAGCCTGGTATACTGGACGAGACAGTAGCCGGACCGGATACGCCGGAGTCCATTGTAACAGAGATGCTGGAGCGCGAGGAAGTGGAAGGATTGCTGCAGCAGGCTCTCCAGGATTTGCCGGAGAATTACAGACTTCCTATTATGCTATTATATTTTGAGAAGCTCTCCTACAAGGAAATGAGCGAAAAACTAAACACTTCGGAGGGCACTCTGAAGTCTCTGGTCTACCGGGGAAAGATGCAGCTTCGGGAGAAACTGAAGCAATTTGCGGATAGTTCCGGATAGTCGGCCTGCAAGAGACTCAAACTCTCAGACCGGTTTTGCCGAAACGGGCGAGGAAACATGGAAACGAAACACTACATCGAAGAGATCCGACAAGGACATGAGGCCCTGGGACCAGACGCCCTGGCGCACATTGAAGCTTGCTCATCGTGCAAAAACGAATACGATATCTTCCACAAGATCGAACGAACCGTAGCAGCCCTGCCTCCACAATTAGCCCCCGCTTTTCTACGCGATATGATCCTGCAGCGGGTGATTCGTCCGGCCTATCAGCTATGGCATCTGGTAATGGGACTCATCGCCGCTATCATTAGTCCCATGGCCATTGTGTATTTCGACCGCACTTATCAGCTGGATTACCTTGGCCACAATGCGCTGATGTATACGTTCATCATGTACGGCGTTCTGGTACCCGGCGTGATCATCCCCATTTCTTCCATGCTAATCCGCAGATACAGAAGCTCGGTGGAGCATTTCTCCGAAGCGGTGGATGCCTTTCTGGAAAGACATGCCAAGTAAGCCTCAGTAGCCATATCGTGGAGCCTCGAAAGCAACGAGGCTTGCAGATATCTTTCTTCCGACCAGTTGCCCTGCCCGAATCCGGGTAATGGGCAGATTTCATCCAACCAACCGGAAAAACCACGGCCCCCGCGTTGGCGACGTTCGTTCTGCATCTGAAGGAGCTACTCCCGTTGGCGCCGATCAGACTCGATCCCGCAGGAATACGGCAGCCCTCATAGACGTAGATTATGTCGCATTCGATCGCTTTTTTCTGCGGTCCAGGGGCAGCGACCGCGGGAAATTTTTTTCGCAGCGAGAAAAAAGTGATTCAGCGTTCTGCGAATTCACCGATTCTAATAGGGAGGAACACAGGCAAGGATGCCGCCCCTCAAAGAGCCCGGAGAGGCACTACACAGAACCGAGTTGCACGGAGGCGACGAATGAGACATCAACACGAATGGTTTGAAGAAGAAATGGACCCGGATTATCGCGCTCAGATTTTCATGGCGCGAAAGCAGCTTCTGGGAAACGTAACCAGCCCAACTATCCTGCCAGATTACGGCCTACATGCGCGGGCCCTTCTGGACGAGAAACAAATCGAAAAAGTACAGGCAATTCGTCAGCGACGACTGGCTGCCGTTGCCGATCAGTTCATTCCGGATTGAGTTGTCAGAGCCGGGCTGAGGTCTAGAGAAACTCGGCCCGGAAAACTCCCGTGACGCCAATCTCGATCAATAAAAGCAATTCATCGAATACGCTTTACCCCACTGCCGGGCACAACCAACTAGCTTAATGGCCACTCTGCCCGGTCCGCGCTCCCTGCCTCTGGTAGGGCATTCCCTGGAACTCCGCAAAGATCCCACAGGATTCCTCGTGCGAACTCGCCAGGAGTGCGGCGACATGGCCCGAATCTCCGTGGGATGGATTCCCGTTGTGCTCGCTTTCCATCCGGATCAAGTTCGTCAGATCCTGGTCGAGAACCACAAATCCTTCATCAAGAGTCGCGGAGTACGGCTTACAAATCTAATTCTTGGAAATGGACTACTCACGGCGGAAGGCGCCACCCATCGGCGACATAGAAAACTGATTCAGCCCGCCTTCCAGAAACGTCGCATTGAAGCGTATGCGCCGGATATTCGACAGTGCACATCCAACACTACTTCGCGATGGAAGGATGGCCAGCCTCTGGACCTTCATTTGGAGATGATGCGCCTGGCGTTGAACGTGGCCACGCGTTCCCTGTTTAACGCCGACGTTGAGAAGGAGGCCCCCGAAGTGGGCCAGGCTCTGGATCGGGCCATGGCGGATTTCAACAAGGTTGTAAGTAATCCCCTGGGCCGCCTTCTGGTCAAACTACCCACTCCGGTAGGACTTCGGTTTCGCGCAGCGCGAAGAAAGCTGGATCGAATCGTATACCGAATCATCAATGAGCGTAAGAAGAACCCCGGCGACCGGGGCGATTTTCTCTCCATCCTTTTTTCATCTAGCGATGAGATGGGATCGATGAGCGAAAAGCAAATCCGCGACGAAGCGATGACCATCTTTCTGGCCGGCCATGAAACCACCGCCAACGCGCTGACCTGGTCGTTGTATCTGATTTCGGAGCATCCCGATTTCGCCCTCAAACTCAGAGAAGAACTGCGCGGGCTTCCAGAGATTATTGAGCCCAGCGTAGAGTTGCCCCTTACCCGGGCGCTTTTCGCCGAGTCCATGCGATTGTATCCGCCGGTATGGGCCATAGGCCGGGAAGCCATCGAGGATGTGACGATAGGCGCGCACAAATTCGAAAAAGGTACCACGTTTCTGTTAAGCCCCTATGTAACGCACAGGCACCCCGATTTCTGGGAGCATCCGGAGGAATTTCGCCCCGAACGCTGGCTGGATTCACGGGAAGTCAATAGCCAGCCACGGTTTCGCTACTTTCCGTTCGGCGGCGGGCCCAGAATCTGCATCGGCGAGCCTTTCGCCTGGATGGAAGGAGTGATGGTCCTTGCACAGATACTGCGTCGGTGGCGATTCGAAATTCTGGAAGAGCCTTCCATCAACGCGCTGGTGACGCTGCGACCGGCCAACGGATTGAAGGCAAGGCCGGTGCGCTTATGAAATCCTACGCCGGATTTCTGGCCTATCGCTTAAAAATGCAGCCCCTGGACTTTCAGGTCCAGGAAATCGCCGAGTTGCCTCTGAAAAGCGAGTCCGCCGGGCGCTTCTCCGTTTACGAACTGGAAAAGACCGGGTGGAACACTGCCGACGTAATCAGTCGGATCGCGAAAGAAAGCAAGCTGCCAGCGAAAGCGTTCAACTACGGAGGCAAAAAGGACCGGCATGCGTACACCCGGCAGTGGATCACTGTTGAAAGCCCCAGGGATTTGAGCCAGAAAACCGAAGGATATTCCCTGCGAAAGATAGGGTACTCGGATGAACCCATGCTGCCCGAGCATATCCGGGGGAACCGATTTTCGCTTACGGTGCGTAACATACTGGAAAGAGAAGGCCCGCAGGTTGAGGCGGGATTTGAAAGGCTGCAAAGAACCGGTTTTCCGAACTACTTTGACGACCAGCGGTTCGGAGCCTTCCATCCAGTGGTAGGATTCGCTTTTCTTTCCCTGTTTCGGGGAGATCCCGAATCCGCGTTGCGCTATTCGCTGCTTTCGCCTTTCGGAGGCGAAAAACCGCATGCGAAGAAAAGAAAGAAAGCCATTCATGATGTATGGGGAGATTGGAAGCGCTGCCTGGATCTGGCCGTAACAAAACCGGAAACGGCCATCCTGGGGGAACTCAAACGCAGAAAGCTCGTCTCTGGCGATCGTAGCCACGAAGCTGCAGAGGCATTCCTGGAACTTCTGGACCGATTACCCCGTGAAGATTTGAGCATGGCTTTTTCCGCCTTTCAAAGCTGGATATTCAATGAAGCCCTTGCGCGGCTGCTCAGGTATTTAGACCGGGGTACTCCCGATTTATGGCGGGGAGGAGCAACTCATTCGGGCGAAGGATCAGCCCCTCGGATGAATCAAGGCACGGCCATGGGAAGCGCGGGGGAAAACGCTGCCGGGGACGAGATCGGCAAGAGAGAAATCTCCCGGCATTTTCTGCAAGCTGTGGAGATAAAGACCAAGACCGGCGATCAGTGTTTTCCGGTATCTTTAGCAGGGCCGTTAATCGAGCAACTCAAGGATTGCAGCCCGGAACTGGTCGGGCCAGGCAACAGGGACCTGAGTTCGTTTTTCCGAAATGAATCGGATAGGACGCAGAGTGAAGCCGGCATCGGCCGCAGTCACCCCGCTCCGCCGTCGCAGGCGCCTTTACTGCTGGAAGAGCTTTTCCAGCGGGCCCAGGCCCAGGTACTGGACATTCTCGAAATCTCCCCTGAGGCATTGGAGCGAAAGTATCTCAGCCGAGCATTCCTGAAGAGCTACAATCGTCCGCTCTGGTGTTTTGCTGAGAACATGCAAATGGGATCTTTCGAAAAGGATGAGCTAAACGAAGGTAAGCTCAAGTATCAAGTGCGGTTCGATCTACGCCGCGGATCGTATGCTACATTGGCCATGAAAGCCATGTATCTCAGACTGAAGCAGAAGTAGCCAAATGCGCCATCAGCTAAAGCGAATGGACGACCAGGGATAACAGGTGGTTAGTAGGTGCCTGGTAGGTGAATGCTATTGCGGGATGACAGAAGCCTGGAAAGGTAACTGTGGCCCGAGCCCGAAGGGTCTGGCGCTCCATCGCCATTGCAATTATTGCATCCGCCTTCGAACGTACTGTTCCATGCGATCCAGAAATTCGGGCCCCTGCACAGGGGGGCCATGACCGGCAACCACCACTGCAGGATTCTTCCGTTTTAGTATAGACAAAGCCTCCAGAAGGGCCTTCTCATTAACATCCGAATCGAAATAGAGGGGAATGGATAATAGACTGCCCGCATACAGGACTTTCTCCGCAGGGAAGAAGAAAGCCATATTGCCGGGACCGTAGCCGGGCGGTAGGGCGATAACTTCCACGCGACCATCGAACATGAGACCGTCCTTTCGGAAAGTCCGGCTAATGAGCGGCATGGGCGGATCCGGCCACGTAGCGAAGAGATCCATCTGCCTTTGCATCTGCGGCCAACGTCGGCGGATTTGCTTTTCGGTTTCCACGGAGGCCAGCACCGGAATATCCCGTGCATGGAAGGCGCTGAGCCCGCCTGTGCGATGAATATGATAGCTGGAAACCAGTACGCCCAAGAACTCCCCATATCCTTGAGTCATGGATTTCCAGATAATTCTATTCGCCGTTTGCGGGAGGTAGGTTCCGTCCAGAAAAAAGATGGCTTCCTCGGAAACGTAATAGAGCGAATTGGCACCCCAGTAGTTACCGTCCGTGACGACTCGGATCCGGTCCGTTAACTCCAGAATCTGAAGCGGAACATCCCCCCGGTCCACCGGTCCCGGTACCTCTGGATTGGATTCACAGTAGACCAGGAAGACGTAGATCAAAGAAAACGCCACTGCCAGTCCCGGTGTCAACCCCGGTCTGCAAGCGCCAGTGAGCTCGGAAAGGCCGGCTTTCCCTGGCGCTACGAAGCCATCCGGTGTACGCCTTCCGGTTCCCGTCGTTCTTCTGCTTCTGATCACTCTCATGCGCGCATGTTCCGATTTGCCGATGTGCCGACCTGCCAATCTGCCAATCTGCCACTTCCAAAAAGGTGATGGCGATTCCGTTCTAAGTTAAGCCCGGTGCTTCGATGCGCCTCGCCTCTGGTCGTTCCGAACGCACTGTCTCTTGACAGTACAGGCCCTTCAATCATGAATTATTCATGTTCCGGATTTGTTATTTTGCATACTTGCCAGGCCACCTGACCACGCCATTAATTCCTATTCGGAGCCGCAAACGGAGGGTTTTTGCCGCTTCTTCCGCCGAATTTGAATCGGAATGTTCAACGGTATTCCGGCACAGGTTTTCGTCCGAATCAAGACCCAGAATCTTGCAAGGCTTTCAGCGGGGATGCTTGCTTCTTCTGGCCGGATTGCTGGTTTTTGCACCGGGGCTTTCCGCCACAGAGAACGAGCCGGCCACAGTTGGCCGAGTCTGGTTCAAGGCGCTGATGAACGGGGATTCGGAAACAGTGGCTTCGCTTACCGTTCCCGAGGCAAAAGAACGAGCCGAAGATATGACCCGTATTTTTCGTGAACGCTCCGGCGATTCCCCTCCAGATGTGAACCGCGCTGTAGATGGCTATCTGGCCACGATGGAGTGCGAAATCGGATACTCCATTGCTTTCTGCAAGCCAAAGACAGCCAGCCACTATATGCTACTTCGTAAGGTTCATGGCCAGTGGCTGGTGGATCCCAGGGGAAAGGATTCTATTCCGGCGAATGGCCACAACCAATCGAGTAGGGAGTCGGCGCCGGAACAAGTTGCCGGTCAATGACTCGTAGCGGTCACCGAAAGAGACGAAAAAGCTCTAAGTAGGTTATGCACTTCCAGCAGTCTGGAGTTCCCCTTGTGGTATTCCAGAGAAGGTTACGATACGAAACTGGAAAGCGATCGCAAGAAACTTCAAGAAAGCGCACGAGAGCTGGCCGGAGTACAGTTGCGCCATCGTCGGATTTGCCTGGCTTTGCTCGGATATGCGAAGCCAACCCGTCTGCACTTTAACGGGAGACAGTGGTCCAGTCGATGAATCCCTTGCCACCGTCGGGCTGACAGACTGGACAGAAGAAGGAATCGTAACCGTTTACGTTGGCCCGCCGAATTTTATTTCCGCACCGAATGCAGGGCTGATCCTTCTTGTTGCGCACTTTCATATGATCTCTGTACTTCATCTCCAGATCAGGTTTCGCTTCCTGGATAGTGCGTATCCCGTCCTGAATTACGCTGCGAATGGATTCGAACAGCGTGGCCAACTGGCTTTCGTCTAATTGATTCATTCGGGTCTTGGGATGGATACGCGCTTCGAAGAGTACTTCGTCTGCGTATGCATTACCGATGGCGCTCATGGATTTCTGGTCCATCAAGAAGACCCGGGCTTGCTTTCGGCTCTTTGCCGCAATCCGCTGAAAATAGGGCCAATCAAAGGAAGGGGACAGAATGTCTGTGCCCTGGCTGGCAAACCCTGGTATGGAATGCAGGTCCGAGGTTCGGCCCAGATACACCTTGCCCATTTTCTTATCGTCGAGAAAATCCAGGTGGAAGTCGTCGAAGTTCATCCTGAATGCAGTGACGGCTTGTTTCTTTCCGCTCAACCGGAAGCGCCCGGCAAGCATGGGATGCATTACTATCTCCAGTTGGTCCTCTGAATTCAGCGCGGACCGATCTCTCGGTTTCAAAGAAAACCGCAAGAATGGCCCCAGGCGTGTCACCGATGAAATAATTCCACTGAATTCGCTCAGATCCATCCCGGTCAGGTTTCGCACCACCACGGGCTCGAATACTTCCACGCCAGTCATCCGACAGCCCTGCAGTCTTTCGCACAGGATGGGTCGAATGTATTCCAGATCGGGCAACTCCGGCATGGATCATGCTTGGCCACTGGCAAAGATCGGTCCAGATCTATTCAGATCTATTCGCGGAGCTCTGGTATAGCCCGGCGGCACCCGGAAGTGCCCGCTGTAGTCCGAAAAAACCCCGGTAAGCTCGGGAAATTTTTGGCCCCGAAACCTAATAGTTCACCCGGCCATTTCCGATAATAGAGTCGATATGATGGTCTCCGGACTGGAAAACATTTCAAGGATTCCGGGCGAGTACGCCTACATCCGCCCCACGGGACGTACCGATGCCATTGAGCCCGTGGAGGCCATTTCGGCCCGCGAGCCCCGGTATCGTTCCATCTATCCGGAAGAAGCGCTGGACCTGTACAGCCCTTCAGGCATCCGCAACGAGCTCAAGACCCTGGCTGCGGGGCAGAATTTTGATCGTCTGGCCTGATCCCGGCGACGAAACTGAGGGTGTGGACTCCCTTCAGACCGGCCTTCGGAAGAACCCTCTCCCATTCGATGCATCCAGCATTTCGCGGACCGGGGTTCCGCCATTGACCCGTCTGCCCTTCCTGCCAGGGGCAGCCCTCCGCCGGCTGGCGCTGGTGATTTCTCTGGCGGTTGTTGCGGCCAGCGCATCCTCCTGCCATCTAATCTTCGGGGAACCCAGTATGGATCCCTGCGACCCTGCTCACAACTACTACGAGGGCGATCGGCATTATATTAGCCGCGATTATGTCCAGGAAGATGGCACCCTGGATCAGCAGAAGATGCTGGAGGCTCTCCGGCCCGGGTACGGCGACTGCGCCGATCCCGAAGAAATCATTCGAAAGAAGCAGACCCCCTCAAGCAGTTACGAAAACAAAGTGCCGGCAAAGCAGGATTCTGAAATCAAATTTCCAGACTCCGATTTGAAATAGGGTTTTCTACACAGCCAAAAGAGAGACGCTGGATCATGGCTCTGGAGCTTGATCCCAAATACAATCCCCGCGGTGTAGAAACAAAATGGTACGAGGCCTATGAGTCCCATAATGCCTTCCAACCGGAATTCGGAGAATCCGCCGGCGTTACCGATCACAACGCAAAACCTTTTTCTATTGTAATTCCTCCTCCGAATGTTACCGGCTCCCTCCACGTGGGTCATGCTCTGGATCAAACGATTCAGGATGTGTTAATACGCACCGCGCGAAAACTGGGTAGACCCACTCTCTGGCTGCCCGGAATGGACCATGCGGGCATCGCCACCCAGAGCCGGGTCGAAAAGACCCTGCAGGAAGAAGAAGGGCTGAGCCGCCATGACCTGGGTCGAGAAGAATTCATCAAACGGGTCTGGGACTGGAAGGAGCACTATGGCGGAGTTATTCTCAAGCAACAGCGCACCATGCTTTTTTCCCTGGATTGGAGTCGCGAACGATTCACCATGGACGATGGCCTTTCCCGAGCCGTGCGAAAGGTCTTCGTAGATCTGTACAAAGAAGGCCTGATCTATCGAGATACGCGAATGATTAACTGGGATCCGGTGGCCCATACCGTGCTTTCGGATCTGGAAGTGGAGCACGAAGAAGGCGTAAAGGGCGAGCTTTACCATTTCGCGTACAGGTTAAGCGACGGCTCCGGCGAAGTAGTGGTAGCCACCACCCGTCCTGAAACCATGCTGGGCGATACAGCCATTGCCGTGCATCCAGAGGACCCCAGACATAGCGCACTCATTGGACAGACCGTGGATCATCCTTTCCTGGACCGTAAGATCCCCATCGTGGGCGATGCGGAACTGGTGGATATGGAATTTGGCACCGGCGCTGTAAAGATCACGCCCGCCCATGACTTCAATGACTTTGAAGTAGGTAAACGCCATGAACTGGAATCCATCACGATCTTTGACGAATCCGCCTGTGTGAATAAAGAGGGCGGCCCTTTCGCCGGCCTGGATCGATTCGAAGCGCGCAAGCAGATTAAAGCCAGGCTTTCGGAGCTAGGTCTGGAGCGCGGCAGCCAGGAGCACTCCATGGCCCTGGGTCGATCCCAGCGCTCCAATGCCATCGTCGAGCCAATGATATCCACTCAGTGGTTTGTTAAGACCAAACCCCTGGCCGAAGTAGCGATCAAAGCGGTGGAAGACGGACAGATCAAGTTTTATCCCGCTCAATGGGCCAACCTGTATTTTTCCTGGATGCGCGAAATTCGAGACTGGTGTATTTCGCGGCAGCTCTGGTGGGGCCATCAGATTCCAGCCTGGCATTGCGCAAACTGCGGACACACTACGGTTTCCACAGAGGATCCGGATCAATGCGAAAGCTGCGAAAGCGAAGACATCAGCCGCGATGTGGATGTGCTGGATACCTGGTTTTCCTCCGGTCTGTGGCCTTTCTCCACTATGGGCTGGCCGGAAAACACCGAGGATCTGCGAAGGTTTTATCCCACTACCGTGCTTGTAACTGGATTCGACATCATTTTCTTCTGGGTCGCACGGATGATAATGCTGGGGCTACATTTCAACAAGAGCGAGCCCTTCGAAAAGGTATACATCCATGGTCTCATGCGCGATGAACAGGGTCGGAAAATCTCCAAGAGTCTGGGCAACAATGTAGACCCCGCCGAAGTAATTGAACAATACGGCGCCGATGCCTATCGCTTCTTTTTGATGGCGACTCTCACGGAAGGCAAGGATTCCAAGTACTCCGAAAGCCGACTTAAAGGCTATCAGAACTTCACGAATAAAATATGGAACTCCTCACGGTTCGTTTTGATGAATTTGCCGGAGGGATTCGCTCCGGTAGATACCACAGACTTTCCAGGCAATCTGAAGCTTGAAGCTGAAGACTTCTGGATTCTGGATCGATTGAACCAGGCTTCGGAGTCCATGAAGCGGACCCTGGAAGAGTTCAAGTTCCACATCGCCACCGAAGAAGTGTACTCCCTTGTATGGAATCATTTCTGCGATTGGTACATTGAGCTCATCAAACCGCGGATTTTCGGAAAGCTGGGCGAGGACTCCGCCGAATCCGCCCGGCAGACTGTTTTCTATGTCCTCAAAGGCATTCTGGGCCTTGTTCATCCTTTCATGCCAGCTATCTCGGAGGAAATCTTTAGCTATCTTGTGAAATTCCAGGAAGAGACGGAAAGCGGGCAGAAGGGCGCGAAGAAGTCGGCTAAAAAAACTGCGAAAACGGCAGCGAAGAAATCCGCAAAGAAGTCCAGCGCCGGAAAGAAGAAATCCAACGAACCATCGGCAAAAACGATCTCCAGCGCGGATCTGCCGCGATTTTTGATGTGGGAACCATGGCCCGATGCCACCAGGCTCAAAAAGGCTGAGTTAAGTCAGGCTGCCCTGCTCGCTCAGGTGCAGGAAATCATTGGGGCCGTTCGAGCCATTCGCGCCGATACCGGCATTGCTCCGGACAAGAAAGTGAAGATTATTATCGCTACAGAATCCGGCCCTCTAAAAAAGCTGATTGAAGCGAAACAGGCCTCGATCTGCCGGTTGGCCTCTGCCGAAAGCGTAGAAGCCAGCAAGAGTTATGATGCGGGAAAAGCGGATGCATTCGAAGCCTTCAGCGAAGGCTCGGTCTATGTTCCGCTGGAAGGATTGCTGGATATCGAAAAAGAACTGGGTCGAATTAGCAAAGAACTGGAGAAGCATACCAAAGCGGCGAGTGGGATCGAAAAGAAACTGGGTTCCAGCGGCTTTCTGGACAACGCCCCGCCGGACGTGGTAGAGAAAGAAAAGGCCAAGCTGGAAGAGACCAGCGAACGTATCAAGGTCCTGGAAGCTGCGAAAACCAGGTTGGAGTCGCTCAAATAGAATGAAAACTTCGAAATACAAAACCCGGAGAAGCCCGATCCCTGCCGGAGCGAAGACCGGAACCCTCGCCTCCTCCTTCGCGGGATCCATGATTCGAACCCTCGTTCCGGCTATCTTGCTTCTTCTCCTTGCCCAGTGTCGCCTGCCCATCCCTTTAGAGAATGATTCTGCCAAAGCAGAACCAATAGGCCATACTGAGGCGCAACCAGCCAATGCCGCGACGAACGGCGAAACCAGAAATCCGTCCAGCGCGGCCGAGGAGCCCTTTTGTCTTTCGCCTGACAAAGCCGCCGCCGTGCAGGGGGATCTGGACCTAACGTTGGTGCATCAAAACCGTGTAATTCAGGTCACTCCGGGAAAGGAAATCGTCATAAACAATCCCAGGTTTGCGCTGCTTTTCAATATGGCAGAATATGATCTGTTCTGCGATCGCTTCACAGCAGCCCGGGTTATGGCATCTCAGGATGCGGACTTCATTGAGAATTTGATTGAGCCCCCTTTTCAGATCGGCGATACCACCTACCTGGGATCCGGCTGGAGCATGGCCCCGGATCTTTCCATGCGATACGATACACTTTTTCTGACCAAAGAAGGAATGCACTATCTAATGCTGGATGTAGACGGTCAGCCCATAGAACAAAGGCTTTCCATTCAAAAACGGCTGGGACCAGATTTTTATCAGATGCGATGGGATATCTTTGAAGTCGGCCAGATCAAGGATGATGAACTGATTCCCGTGGGGAAGACCAGAACAACCTTTGCCATGCTCTTCTTTCGGGATTCCGACCTGGACGAAATCGTGGAAACCGGAGAGTTCATGGTATTCTATATTACCATCGATCCAGAGCCAAACAATTGACGCTTCGCCTGGTTTCAGCAATTGTCAGGGAGCCTGGCCATCATCCGTCTGATCCCATCACTGAATCCACGATTCCGTATTCTACGGCTTCTCTGGCGTAGATCCAACGATCCCGGTCAGTGTCTTCCCGGATCCTCTCCATACCTTCAGGTCCCATTCCAATACTCTAAAAGGTAACCTTTTTCCGGAAATTCTGAATAGAGTTACTCGTTCTGGATTCCTGCAATAAAGCCATGCCTTCCGCTAACTTTTCCAGTGCCCCCGAATTCCTTTCAGGCTTAAAGGTTCGCCTCAATAGCTTAGACTCATTTAAAGCCAGAAAACCACCGAAAGACCCATGGCAGTCAACGTAGTAACCAGCGCAAATACGATCCCGTAGCTCCAGTTCAAAACCGAGGAAACCCACCGGAAGCGAACCTCATCTTTCAGCCACCATGCAGCCAGGGGCAGAACTTGAATTGCATGCAGACCCAGAAAATGCACCGTTCGAATATCTCCTGCCGTTGTGCTCCATCCCAGAAAGGGAATCCTGTGCAACCCCGGATCTCCGACGCTATGGGTAAGCAAGGACGACATGATGCCTCCAGCAACACTACCCAGAACGAAAAGAATAGTTCCCACTTGAATACCTCTGCGCACCATCCGAGATATCTGCAACTCTTCTGCGCTACGCGAAAAATAAGGAAGCAGAAATGCGACGGTGGCAATCGTAGATACCAGGATCATCAAACCCATCACGGAGTAGATGATTCCACCCAGGGCCGACTCAATGTTGAAATGGGAACGCTCGCCCCGCGCGGCCTGCAACGAAATTAGAATGATTTCGCCCCAGAGCATGTAGCAAATGATTCTCGCAAGCACATCCGGCCGCCGGATCCCTCGGGATTTGATCCGCTCCAAAGGAACCGAAAGAATAGAGACAGTGAAAGCGAAGATTGCAATCGAAAGCGCAAACTTCATTGGCTTGTACCAGTTGTTCAACCCATCAACGGTGCGAGGATCCACAACCGAGAGCACAGCAAATGACAGGAAAAGAAGGACATGCAAAACCCCGGTCCAGTAGGCCACCGGGCTACATCGTAGAGACTCCATCCATCCGCTTCGACTCGCTGATTCTACGTTGGGAGTAATCATACCATTCCCTCCTGCTGCCCCTTGATGAGCATTGGGCGGATGAATCGCCAGAGCGCATAACCGGCAGGACCGAACATGAAAGCAAAGAACCAGACCGGAATCAGGATGAAAATAGAGACTCCGTGCCTTTTTGCCTCAAGGCCTATGCGAATTCCTACCAGCAGATCGAAAGCCAGGTAATGAGCCCAGCCGGCCAATAAGGCATAATCCGATTCAAACAGGGACCGGACCCCGGCCAGAGAGGAGAAATCTCCCGAACTTCCCGGAACCAAACCAGTGAAACTCAGAGTCAGGACCAGGGCATAGAACACCGACAACAATAACGGAATCCAGGCTTGCTCCACCGGTCGTCGGAAAAGCGGAAATCGGTGCTCCAGACTGTAGTACAGGAGCAGAATGCCCCAGCCCGCCATGGCCACCCCATTGGCTATCGAAAACAGTATATCAGCGTTCATAGTTCCTCCCATTGCGTAGATAGCACCTTATGTAGACAGTGACAACTTTCTCTTTCGCATTGTTTACGTTGTCAACATAAATCTGTTGCCTGGAGAGCAATAATTCTGAATATGGAACCAGATTTCGGCAATTCCCTGCCGGAGTAGAAATGCGGGCCCGCAATGCCAGACAGAAGCGAAAAGGAATCCAATAAACCCTATCACCACGGAGATCTAAGGAATGCCCTGATACAGTCCGCGGTAAACATTCTACAGGTGGAAGGATTGCACGGTCTTACCCTCCGGAAAACGGCTGCCCGGGCAGGAGTGAGTCATAGTGCGCCGTACAGGCATTTTGCCAGCAAGGAAGCGTTAATTGCAGAAATCTGTCGAATCGGCTTTCAGGAGCTAGGTGACCGCGGCCATCGGTATATCAAGAAGTACCGGACCGCTTCTGACAGACTGAAAGCTTACGGGTTAGCCTACGTGGAGTACGCTTCCGAAAATCCCACGCATTTTCGTTTAATGTTTGGTCAGAGTGAAATGGAAATGGAGGATTATCCCGAGCTACATACGACTGCTACTTCCACCTTTCAATTGCTGGTTCAGCTGGTAGCGGATTGTCAGGCGGATGGAACCTTTGAATCGGGCGACCCTCATAAACTTGCGGCCGCGAACTGGGCCTACGTTCATGGCCTGGCCCACCTTCTCGTAGACCAGAAGCTCAACTGGCTCCTGGACACATCCAGAGGAAAGCAGACTACGGAGCCGGATGCTCCGGAACGTGCACGATTATTGTGGAATCAAATGGATTCGCTTCTGATGCAAGGCCTGAACAAAGCCTGAACCGCATCGCCGCTGGATGCATCTTTCCAAATTCGGGCGCCCGAAGGCGCCCGGACCAGGATTTCTATTTGGAAACCTTGATCTCTCGATCGTTCAGTGGCTGAATTGGTCGAGCGTTCATTGGAAACAGCTTCTTGAATGCTGCGAGCTGCTCGCCACCCACAGTGGTCGGACTTTTTAGCACGATCCATCGGACTCCTTCGCTGCAGGGAGGAGTAGTCAGTGAACCGGTGAATGTATAATAACCCAGTTCGCTGCCCAGGATCTCGGACGGGTTCAGAGTTCCTTCGCCGTCCACGGTGGCTTTCGCTTCGCCAGGCATGTTGGCGAATACGGAAGACAGAAGTGCATTCTTGTCGCCTTCACTAAAGAGCAAACCGATCACAGCAAGTTCACCATCGTCGGCTTTATGAACAAAGTGGGCAACCAGCGGAAATCGCTCACCGTCCACAGCCTCCTCGCTTGGGTGGTGGAAATGAAACTGCAGCAGGCTATAGGAGTCCTCGCCGATAACAAGCTTACCAGCATCCTTCAAGTTGACCTGAATCGTGTGGCCATTGTTTACGATCTCGTAGTTGGTAGGATTGTAGTTGAGCTGAAGCGCCGGAAGATCTGCCGCCGAAGCTCCAGTAATATCAATAGGGCTTTGATTCTCGCCGATCTTGCAGGCTTCGAAGTCAGTAGAAAGCTCGCCCCATTTTTCAGGACCGGTTTCACCTTCATAGGACCAGTGTCCGCCGTGCGGCTTGGATTCGCCCTTGCAGCTGACCAGCGCCAGCGAAACAGAAAACAATATTAGGAGGCCTGTTTTCAGGCCCAGTATTCTTTTAGATTTCATTCATCCCAAAGTTCCACCATTTTTTCTCGCGTTTACAAACACGTGAAAGTGTTTTCGTCCCAGGTTCAGTCCAATGAGTAATAGATTCTCGCAAGAGAATACCCTATCGGGACCCGGGTCAGTCGACGAGCCGAAGCTTTACTCCGGAAGTCACTTCTTCGAAACCATCACCGGATGGCAACAGGGTCAGCCCACCTTTAGCATCGTTCCAGCGAATCAAAATCGCTTTTCCCTGAAGTTCCCAGGTACCCTCGATTTCCGGAGAAGAGTCAGCCGGCGTCCAGGATACTCCCCGGGGCTTGAGAATGAGCACTCCGGTACCAACTCCGGGCAAGGGAGCCGTGGCTATGTAGGTTCCAGGAATACCTGCAGGCAATCCATCGGGCTTTTGTTCATTCGCAGCCGGCTCTTCCCTCGAAGCGGGCCCCGGGGAAAATGCCTCGAGGCGCACCCTCTGTCCGCCAGTCGGCTTTACGGTTTGTTCGCTCACCGAATAGCACTGCTGAGCCAGCGTGGCCTCGGATCGGCTTTCCTTCAAAGCCAGACAAACATCGTAATCACGGCTTAGATTCATACGCTCTCTGGGGGTTCCACGGAGTCCCCAGGTGACATCGCGTATTGGTGCCAGAAAGATTACACGGTTTTCCATGCCATGGGGCTGATCCACCGGCTTTAGTTCCCGTTCCCTGTACATAGAAACGCTGCCCTGTGAAATACGAAGCTGCAAAGTGAAATGATTGGACTGAAAGCCCTGCCAACCTACTCCGGAAGCGATAATCTCAACAAAGGCTTCATCCGGTAATCGACTGACTTCAAAATCGCCAATAAAAAAGACACTGTTTTCGGTAAGGTAAGGTTCCGGACTGGCAGACTTACATTGCGAAATACCCAGGAGTGGGGCAATAACCAGCGAAGTAAGAGCGAAATAACGTAACAGCACAGCCGAAGAACGTTTTAGTATGGCGGAACTACGTTTTAGCATCACCGAATGGCGTTCCAGCATGGCCGAATGACGGTTCAGCTGATAAGAATAGCGCATCAATGGAAGCCTCCAAGGGAAAATCGTATTAGAATAAGAGCAAAGACGGACCAGAGTAGCCAGTGAATTTTTTTCACTTCGCCGGCTGGAATAGAGAGAAGAACGTAAGATACCACACCGAGCGAAATACCGTTCGCAATATTAAACGTAAAGGGCATCGTAACGATTGTAAGCACCGCGGGAATCCAGTGCTGCGGTTTGGAATAATCCAGCCTGGCCACCGAAGTCAGCATAAGCATGCCGACAAAGATAAGGACCGGAGCAGTGGCGCTGGCCGGTACAAGAAGAATTAAACCGGAAGCCAGAAGTGAAATCAAGAAAAGGATACCGGTGAAGACTGCGCTCAATCCACTCCGGCCCCCGGAAGCGATACCGGATGCGCTTTCGATGTAGGCCGTTACGGTACTTGTTCCAAGAAAAGCTCCCAGACCAATGCCGATCGCATCCACGACCATTGCCTTTCCAATAACCCGCTTTTCGTCTTCTTTCTTTATTCCCGCCTTTCGCAAAGTCGCAACGAGGGTGCCGAAAGAATCGAAAAGCTCCACGAACGTGAAGGTGAAGACCACCGAAAGGATCCCCAGCTCCAGAATACCCTGCAAATCCAGAGCGCCCACATGTTCGGTTCCGAAAGCTGGCAGCAAGGCGCTGGAAAGCGACGGCAATTGCGTTTCGCCCAGAATAATGGAGAGGACTGTGAGAGCCATTATGGTCAGAAGAATAGAAACGTTCCATCGAAGGACTGCTCCGATGCCGAGCAACACAAGCCCCAGGAGTCCCAGGGTCACAGATACGTTTTCCAGGGCGCCGGCCTGAACGGACCAGTTTGAAAGAGTCTGGTTGGCTTCGGCTGAGCTCAGCGCAACCACCGACAGGATTCCCGAACTCTTGAATCCAAGAAAGATCAGAAACAGACCTATGCCCGCTCCGATTCCTATTTTGAGAGATTCAGGAAAAGCTTCTACGAGAAGGGGACGAATACTGGTAAGAGTGAGCAGCAGAAAGATCAGTCCGGAGATAAAGACGGCTCCCAGAGCCATCCGATAATCGATAGCTCCGTCGCTTCCCAGCACTACAGAGACGAAGTAGGCGTTAAGGCCCATTCCGGGCGCCAGCGCCACAGGAATATTCACCGCAAGCCCCATAAGAATCGTGGTCAGTCCGGCAGAAACCGCTGTAGCGAAGAATACCGCCTCCCGGTCCATACCCGCCGCCGCAAGAATCAGCGGATTCACAGCCAGGATATAGGACATGGTGAGAAACGTTGTAAGTCCCGACATTAGCTCGGTCTTCAAATCGGTATTCTTGTTCTTTAGGTCAAAGAAGCGAAGGATTGCGGAAGCCATGATTGAACCGGTATGCGACCACGGAATGGGGAGGCCAGAGTTTTTCTACGTCGCCGGCGCCGCAAACGAATCGAAAACGGACCGTATACAGCGGAAAACCTCGCGCATCCATTGAGCTTCGATATTCTTCTTTTCAGCCCATTATACCCGGGTCAGCTTGCCTTATGGCTACTGAGTACCTCTTTCCTGAAATTGAGCCGTACAACTCCTTCCGATTAAAGGTTTCGTCTCTTCATGAAATCTATGTCGAGGAAGCCGGTAACCCGAACGGCAAGCCTGTTCTATTTGTTCATGGCGGACCGGGCGGCGGAATCACCGAAAAGCATCGCCGGTACTTCGACCCTGACCGTTATCGTATTATTCTTTTCGATCAAAGAGGCGCGGGTAAGAGTACGCCCTACGCAAGCCTGGAGGAAAACACTACCTGGGACCTTGTTTCCGATATGGAAGCCATACGAAATCACCTGGCCATTTCCCGTTGGATGCTTTTTGGCGGATCATGGGGATCCACCCTGTCCCTGGCCTACGCTACAAGGCACCCGGAATCCATAACCGATATGATACTGCGAGGCATTTTCCTCTGCCGGAGAGAAGAGATACAATGGTTCTATCAACAGGGCGCCGATCGGATCTTTCCCGAAGCTTACGAAGAGTATGCCCGGGCGATACCGGAAGAGGAGAGGCAGGACATGGTAGAGGCGTTCCATCGGAGATTGAACAATCCGGACCCGGAAGTTCAGATGCAGGCCGCCAGGGCCTGGAGTCTATGGGAAGGAAGCGCCCTTCGCCTGGTGCCGGATCCGGAAACCATGGAAGAGTTCGGCGAGATCGCTCTGGCGCTGGCGCGCATTGAAAATCACTTCTTCCACAATAACTGCTTTTTCGAAAGCGATAACTACTTGCTGGAAAACGTGCATAGATTCCGTCACATCCCGGCGATCCTAATCCATGGCAGATACGATATGGTTTGTCCGGTGAAGAACGCTTATGATCTGCATCGTGCCTGGCCCGAATCCAAACTGCAGATTGTACCCGATGCCGGGCATGCCGGTAGCGAAGAAGGAATCATCAAAGCGCTTGTGGCAGCCACCAATGAGCGAAAATCTCCTTGATTGCGCGCGATAGCCCTGGATAGCTCCTGGCAACTCTTGATCATTTCCAGTTATTCTCCATGATCGCCGTAAATCACCGGGAACTCGGATAAGGTTGAACAGTCCAGGCTATTTCATGCGACTTCGGAAGAGTCCTCGATAGGTGAATTCAGACGAAAGGAATCCGGCCACCAGTCTCCGCAGCGTGTCAATTCGAACTGTGCGTCAGAGACAGTGCAGCGGCCATCAATTCGTCCGGAAACACCGGCTTTGTCAGAATGGCACCGATGCCCAGGTCCTGCGCTTCGGCCGGTGTAAGGTCGGGATTGCCGCTTACCATGATGATGCGACCGGGCAGGTACTTCGAAAACCTCATTGAATAGTCAGCGCCCCGCTTTTCTCCGAGAACCTGGTCCAGCACCAGCAGGTCCGGTTTATACCCCTGCTGGAATGCCGTGAGGGCCTCATCCGGGTCATGAAAATGCCGGACGTTCTGACCCATGCGCTGCAGGCCGCTGGTCACCGCTGCAGCTACCAACATATCATCGTCGATTAAGCAGAAGTTCATCTGAAGCTCGGAAGCAAGCTCAAGGGGCTCCTTTGGAACTTCTGGCCTGGACTCTACCTCCGGAAGCAGAATGCGCATCAAAGTACCCTTGCCCGGACTGGATTCCACTTCAATGCTACCGCCAGCATCGGTGACAATGCTCTGAACAATGGATAACCCGAGACCGGTACCCGAGGAATCCGCATTTCCCGAGAAGAAGGGCTCAAAGATTCGCTCAACCACCTGGGCCGGGATTCCGGGACCATTGTCTTCAACCGTGATAGCAAACCCCCCGGACTCGGTCTCTGTACGGCTGAGGTTCACTTTGATCTTCCCTCCATCGGCAGACATGGCCCGAGCCGAGTTGCGAATCAGGTTCACCGCAATCTGCTCTACTCCGCTATCGCTCAAACCGACCCATCCGTTATCGCCATTCCGGGACAGTTCCAATGTCACGTTGGAAGGAA
This sequence comes from Spirochaetaceae bacterium, assembly GCA_002730875.1. Taxonomy (GTDB): domain Bacteria; phylum Spirochaetota; class Leptospiria; order Leptospirales; family Leptonemataceae; genus UBA3465. The sequence goes on from PCBI01000005.1 coordinate 531,792, forward strand.
GGGCGGCCCTGTAGGAATCGACCACCGCGGGAAGCGAAACGAAAATATCAATGGCGCCCTTCTCAGCATTTCCCTGTCGGGTAAAAGTCAATAGCCGGCGCACCAGTTGTCTGGACCGCCCCAGACCATTCATGGCAATCTCCAGCTTCTCCAGCGGCTTCATGCTGCCGGGTAGATCCTTTATGAGGTCGATGGATTCAGCCACATAGATCAGGGGCGGTTGTAGCAGGTTGTTCAAGTCATGGGCAATGGCGCTGGTAAAACGTCCCATGGCTTCCAGTTTTTGCTTTTGCGCTTTCTGCCTCTGTTCCAGCTTCTCCCTGGTAATGTCACGTACTGCAACGCTGAAGAAATGGGATCTTTGATGTGAATCCAGGTAGCTAAACGTGGCTTCTTCCCAGACGCTGGAAGCGCCTTCCTGGGCTCTTTCATATTCGATGCGAACCGGACGGGACTCCTTCATAGACCTCCGGGCCGCGGCCCGTCGCATTTCGCAGATATCTTCGCTATAACCGAGTTCGGCGTCGCTACGGCCCACCAGGTCCTGTTCGTTCGCGCTGACAAAACCACCTCCGGCATTGCTCACTTCCACGATGCTAAGCAGGGCGCCCTTAAGCTCCATAACAGCAATGACCAGTGGAGTGACTCTAAACAATCGGCGAAAGCGATTCATTTGACGCTTCTGCGCCTGCTCGGCCATCTGCCTCCCCAGTTCGTTTGCCATGGACGAGAGAATCAGTCTGAAAATGTCGAGTTCGAATGGATTGAACGATCCTCGATCTTTGGGACGAATCAAAGCGATCAGTGCCTGAGTTCCTTCCGGCGAAGCCCGTGATGATTGAAGAAAGCCCACAACCAGATGGTCATCATCCAGCATTCCCATGCGACGGCGCATCTTGTGCGGAACTTCTGATCCGCTGATTTCCAGCACCTCGGCTGCGCGAAGGACAGCCAACCAATCCCGATAGGGCTCGCGACCAAGGTTCAGACGTCCGGCCGCGCGAATGTCATCGTCAAATCCGGTTCCGTCAGCCCAGTACTGTCTAATTTGGAGAAAGCCCGACCGAAGGCCTCCTTTGAAAGTGATGTAGGCAATCGAGGACGCCTCGGAAGCGCGGGCCATCAACTCCATGCAGGCTTTGAGGCTGGCCACAAAGTCGTTTTCGAATTCGAACACCTGACGGATCTGGGTAGCCCAACGAAGCCATTCCCGGTACTTGCTAAGCGGATCCTTGCCCGGCATCATTCGATTCACGGGTCGCAATGTGACCAGCACAGTGTCCGAGCCTTCCTTTCTTCGAATCAGAGGTTCCGCCGTAGCCGACACCCAGAGCACGGCGCCGTCCGACTGATGAAGTCCCAGCAAGGCATCCTCCACGGGCTTACCGGACTCCAGTGCTCGGAGTCCGGGCAAATCATTCAAAGCCAGTCGCCGGCCCCTGGTGTCGGTAATCTCAAAGCCTGCCAGGTTCTTTTTAATAGGACCGCATAATTCCCCCGGACTACGCCCCAGCAGCTCGGCCGCTCGTGCATTTACATGGACGATTTCTCCAGGAGCCTCGATAATGAGCAGGCCCGGATCAGTGACAGAGGATGTTTTCGTGAACTGCGGAATGGTGGTCCTCCAGCGATGGCCTATAATGGACTCGACTTTGCGGGGAGCCCAATAGCAAAAAGACCCCGTTGGTGGGATCAATTCATTTTTTCCAGATGAGCAAATAGAGCCCGGGCATTAGTATCGGAGAACATACATTTGCGACATCGCTGAAGCCGAGCGTGAAAGAGATAGTGAATCGCCTTTCCTCGAAACGCCATCGACGCTAAGGGTTGACCGGAGCGACTCACAGCCGTTAACTGCAATCTATGAAGATTGCATTGATCGGCTCTGGCGGCAGAGAACATGCCATTTACTGGAAACTGAAACAAAGCCCATACGCCCAGGTTCATGTTTTTCCGGGAAATGCCGGTATTCCCGCTGACGACCGGCGCAAGGATGTCTTCTCCGGCTCCGATTTCGATTCTCTCAAGAGCTACCTGGAATCAAACAAGTACGATCTACTGGTTGTGGGGCCGGAACAACCCCTGGTGGACGGAATCGCAGATGCCCTTGAAAGCGTGATTCCTGTTTTCGGACCGAGCAAAGCGGCCGCACGCATCGAGGGCTCAAAGAAATGGGCCAAGGATTTCATGGAAAAATACGGTATTCCCACGGCCCGCTCATTCAGTTGCAGCAATGTAGAAGAGGCCTACGAAGCCCTGGAGCAAATGCCTTCGCCTTATGTAGTCAAAGCCGATGGTCTCGCAGCAGGAAAAGGGGTCACGGTCACGGAAAACATCAAGGAAGCCAGGCATGCCGTACAGGACTGCCTGGAGCGAAAAATATTCGGCGATTCCGGAGCCAGTCTTGTGATCGAACAATTCCTGAAGGGACGCGAAGCTTCCGTTTTTGCTCTTTGCGACGGGAAACGGGCCATCCCTTTCCAGCCGGCCCGGGACCACAAGAGGGCCCAGGATCAGGACCAGGGTCCCAACACCGGCGGTATGGGCGCCGTCACTCCGGTGGAATACATTGATGCGAAACTACTGAATAAAATCCAGACCGAGGTTCTGGATCGCGCCATGCAGGGATTCGCCGACGAAGGCTGCCCCTACAAAGGCCTGCTCTATGCTGGCTTGATGATCGATGGAGACCAGATAAACGTAGTGGAGTTCAACTGTCGATTCGGCGATCCGGAAACCCAGGCCCTGCTTCCCATGTTGGACGAAGACCTGCCCGAACTAATGATGCAATGCGCCAGGGGCGATTTGCAGCCGGATTTCCTGCGATTCAGAGAACTGGCCAGCATCATCGTCGTCATAGCCGCCGAAGGATATCCAGGTTCCTACGAAAAGGGAATTGATATGAATCCACTTCTTGCTGCGCGGCCTGAGAGCCCCGATACATTGCTCTTCCATGCAGGCACCGAAATGGAAGGGGAAACCATTCGAAGCACGGGTGGGAGGATTGCCGGTGTCGTGGCCTCCGGTTCATCCATTGAGGACGCGCGAAAGCAGGCCTATTCGTATCTAAACGATCGAAAGATAGAAAGGACCTTTTTTAGAACCGACATCGGCAGTCTGAAATAGGGAGCGGATCTTTCCCGGCGTCACAGTAAGACCGGGGGGGTGCTTTATTGAAAGAGCATGAATGCACCCAGTACCACGAAGACCAGAAGTACCACTCCCATGGCTGTTCCCAGCGTCGGGCTATAGGTGGCCGAATCATGCCGATCCGAAGCAAAAGGATTCAACCAGGGCATGGGATTGGCAAATGCCCGGGCCATCTTTCCGGACAGATTGGCAATGGATTCTGCAAACCAGCCAAAGATCCCGGCAACGGCAAACAGGAATCCGTTGGCCAGCCACAGCCCGGGCTTTCTAAATAGCCAGTCCACATCCAGGGGAAGGTACGGCTCCCCTTTAAGCTTTTCGCGTAAAATCCAGAAACCGATGAAGGTGAAGATCAGAATCTGCGTGGTTTCCACCAGGTGATACACTGTATACGGCTCATAGTTCACTGGATAAGGAAGCATATTATATAGAAGAGGCGGATAGACACCGGTGGCTGTACAGAGCAGCGCTCCCATGGCCATGGCAGCTTTCATGTTCCAGGGTACGGAACCGACCTGGATCTCCGGCCTTTCCGGACCAAACCACGTGAAATACGGAAGCTTGAGTCCTGTATGCAGAAACGTTCCCACGGATGCCAGAAGTAGCAGTAGCAACACCCATTCGTAGTGGGCTTCGCCGGCGGCACTTACAACCATGCTCTTGCTTATGAAGCCATTGAACAGCGGGAAGCCGGATATGGAAAAGGCCCCTATCATATACAGGGCAACCACTACTTTCATTCGGGATGCGATACCGCCCAGTTCCGTAAGCTTGCTTTTTCCCGTTGCGAATATGGCCGCGCCAGCGCCCATAAAGAGAAGGGACTTGTACAGTATATGACTGAAGGCATGGGCCACGGCGCCGTTCAGGGCCATGGTGGTGCCGATACCTACGCCCGTAACCATGTAGCCTACCTGGCTGATGATATGATAGGCCAGGATTTCCCGGATATCGTTGGCCAGCACCGCATACACCACTCCATACAACGCCATAACCAATCCCCAGAAGATCAGAATCTCCCAGCCAGGAAACAGACGAATCATTACATACACGGCGCTCTTGGTGGTAAAGGCGCTCATGAATACAGCGCCGGTGATGGTAGCCCGTGGATAGGCATCCGGAAGCCAGGAATGCAACGGAGGCAAAGCGGTGTTTAGCGCTACTCCAAGAAGAATCAGAATCACCGGCCAGCCCCCATCCGGCGAAAGCGCCTGGATTTCCAGGGAACCGGTCTGAACATAGTGCCCGACAATACCGCTTAGTAGAATGCTTCCTCCGGCCACATGGGCCATGAGGTATCGCATGCCAGCCCTCTGGGATTTTTCCTCCGGTCGAGCCCACACCAGCATGGTGGAGCTGATGGCCATCAGCTCCCAGAAGATAAACAGCGTGAACAAATCCCCCGCGAAAGTAACCCCCAGGGCCCCGGCACCGTAGATCAAAGCCGACAGCTGTTCCAGGCGACTGCGATTGTGCAGTCCGTAGACTCCGCCAATGAAGGTGATCAGAATAAAAATGATTCCAAAGATACGGCTCAGCGAATCCAGCTTCAGCAAATTCAGTTCATAGGTGCCCAGGGTTGCCGTAACTGCTTTGCCATCCGGGAGCAAAAAAAGAACGGCCATGGCCACGGCAGGAATGGCCAGGAAGGACCATTTGCGCACCACCGCGGGCAGGACAGCCAGAACAGCGGAACCAATGAGGAATATTAGCGCCGGGACCTGTATCAAATCAACGATCATAGTAGTCCTCGTTGCGAAATAGGATCAGCTTACCAATCCACTTGGAAACGTAGATGATGACTACACAGCTAAGGAAACCCCAGTAGATGTAAAAGCCAGGAATATGATTCCACCAGTGGGCATCCTTGCCCGCAAGCAAAGTGAACTCCGCCACCAGGCTTCCAGCCACCAGCGCTCCCAGAACGAACCAGACCCATAATCTCATGCTACACTCCTCCTGCCCGGATCAGGGATTGGGAAACCTGCACCGCCATATCAAAAAACTTGAAGAACAGATTGGGAAACAGGCCCAGAAGCACCGAAAGGATGGCCGTCACCGTTAGAGGCACTACCATCAGAGGCGAAGCCTCGCCTTTTCCTTCCAGACCTTCCGGCTTCTCGAAGAAAGCCCTCCGCACCACCGGAAAGAAGTACCCCAGGTTCAGAAGACCGCTAAGGATAAAGATGAACAGTGGCGCGAGCATATCGCCTTGAAGCGAACCCAGGGCAAGATACCATTTGCTCAGAAACCCATTGATAGGCGGTATACCGGCAAGACCCATAGAGCCAATGGCGAAGGCCGACATGGTCCATGGCATGGCCTTTCCAATTCCGTTAAGCTGACTGATGTTTTCGCGATGTAGGTTAACGTAGATAGCACCGGCCGCGAAGAAGAGCGTAATCTTCATCGTAGCATGGGCTGCGATATGCATAATCGCTCCCTGCATCCCCAGTTCGGTAAGAAGAGCTGCGCCCAGAACAATGTAAGAAAGGTGGCCTACCGTGGAATAAGCCAGTCGCTTCTTCAGGTTATCCTGTTGGAAGGCCAGCAAGGATGCCAGAATAATGGTGGAGCCAGCCATGATCATGAGTATCTGGTTTAGCCCGAACTGCGCCATCACCTCGGGGCCGAAAACAAAACCCACTACTCGAATGATTCCGAAGACGCCTGATTTCACCACGGCCACGGCGTGCAGAAGTGAACTAACCGGTGTTGGGGCCGCCATGGCAGCCGGAAGCCAGGAATGCAACGGCATGATGCCCGCTTTTACGCCCACGGCACCCAGAAACAAAAGGAAGATGGCAACGATGGCCACCAGCGGAGTACCGGAATCGCGAAACAAACCGCCTACCTGAAAATCAATAGAGCCAGTGTAGTAGTAGGTCAGCCCCACAGCCGCTACCAGGAGTACACCCGCCGTAAGCGTGTAGGCCAGGTACTTTCGTCCGGCATCGATGGCTTTCTTCGTTTCTTTGTGGATTACCAGCGGATATGTGGAAAGAGTTAGCATCTCATAGAACAGAAGAAACGTAACCAGGTTCCCGGAGAATGCAATGCCAAGGGTAGCCGTCAGACAAAGAGCGAAACTGGCAAAATAGCGGGTCTGATGCTTTTCGCCGGCCCCACGTACGTATCCGATGGAATAGAAGGAAGTGAAAATCCAGAGTCCGGATGCGATAATCGCAAAGTAGACGCCAAAGGTATCCGCCTTTAGCAGGATCGGAATACCAGGCAGGATTTCGAACAGTGTGCTCTGTAAAATCTTTCCGCTCCAAACGTAGGGCAGAATGGATAACACGAGCAGGAATTTGATCGCCGCGGCCAGAATGGTCCAGAACTCACGAACATTGGGCCTGGATCCGCTGATCAGAATGAGAGGGACAGCCAGAGCGGCGGTAAATACGGCAAGTACTGGTAATAGTGATTCCATTGTTCTACCTGCCCGCCAGTCCTTCAGGAACGAATCCTGCGATATAGTCCACCGCCCAGACGTTGCCCAGTCCAATCACCAGAAGAGAAATCCCGAGAATCAGAGCCGGCAGAATCATGGACGGACGCACCTCTCTGAATACAGGCTTAGGACCATCATCCACCGAATCCGGGTTCCGAATGTAGACCTTTTCCAGAATTCGAAAGAAATACACTGCATTCAAAAGCGAACTGATCAGCAGCACCGCCAGAAATAGATAACCTCCAGTTTGGATGGAACCCAGGGCCAGATACCACTTGCTGAAGAAACCGGCCAGCGGAGGAAGACCGATCATCGAGATAGCGCCCAGGGTGAACACAACCATGGTGTAGGGATACTTCCCGCTGTAAGATCGGTCCAGCCGCGAAATATCCGTATGGCCCTCCTTTAGCTGCAAGTGGCCCGCCACCATAAAGAGCGATGCCTTCATGATCGCATGATTCAGAATATGAAGAATCGCACCAATAAAACCCAGGGCTGTGCCCAGAGCGAACCCAAGCACGATGTAGCCCACCTGCGCCACCGAACTATAGGCCAGCATTCGTTTCATATCGTTCTGACCGATGGCCATGATAGAGCCATAGATGATGCCTGCCGCAGCTAGCAAAGCGAGGATGGTAGTTAGAGGTATGACTCGATTGATGTTCTCCACCCCAAAAACGAAGAGTAGAATCCGTGCCAGAATATACAGCGCCACCTTGGTTCCTATGGGAGCGATCAAAGCCGAAGAAGTGGAGGAGGCGTAGGAATATGAATCTGGCAACCAACCATGCATGGGGAAAACGGCAGCCTTGATGCCAATACCCACGGTCATCAGTATCAATCCTGTTACCACCGGAGGAGTGGAAGCAATGCCGGGAAGAATCGCCTTGATATCTAGCATGTTCAACGTGCCAGTCACATGATAGAGATATCCAACGCCCAGAAGATACATGGATCCGCCTGCGGTACCGATTAACAGATACCTCAAGGCTGCAAAAGGCGCCTGGCGCTTTCCGATGCCGATCAAAGCATAACTTGCCAGACTGGAGATCTCCAGAAAGACAAAGAGCGTAAACAGGTCCCCGGTGAGCACCATCCCGTTCAGACCCAGCATCAAAAGCATGGCCACGGAATAGAAGGGCATCTGCTTGTTCGGAAATTCGGAGGAGTAGATTCCGCGCGAATGGATGATTACGAGAGCGGCGATGCTGTTAATAACAGCCAGGATAAAAGCGCTCAAAGGGTCCAGAAAGAACTCGATCCCGATGGGAGGTCGCCACCCCGCCAGTCCGTAGCTTATGGGCTGTGAAGAGCCAACCAGAAAGAGCGAATAGATGGAGAGTCCTGCGGCCAGGGAAGCGCCCAGCGCGGCAGCCGGCTGACTTCCCTCTTCCCTGAATAGCGCCGTAAGCGGAATAATCAATGCGAAGGACAAAAAGACGAGCGGAATGAGTATGGGAAGATGAGTTTCCATCATTGAACCTTTTGGATTAGCTCCTTTTCATCCAGGGTGCGATACCGGTTCCAGATGGCGATCAACAAAGAAAAGGCGACTCCGAGAGTGGCCACGCCTACCACTATAGCAGTAAGCATCAAAGTATGAGGAAGTGGATTCAGATAAAGCGATGTATCTGATATGGCGCGACTCGCCTCTTTTACGGGGACTGTGGCGCCAGGCTTGGTGGCCAACGATACCCAGAAGATAATAATAGCGGATTGAAAAATCGTAAGGCCGACTACCTTCTTCACCATACTTCGCTTAAAAAGCATGCCGTACAGACCAATACAAAGGAGTACGATCGTAAGCCAGTAGGAGAAATGCCCGAGGAAGAATTCAAACATGATCCTCTCCGGAAGTCAGGTTGTCGTAGATCATGATCAAGATTGCCATAACGGCCACTCCGATACCCAGTTCGATAATCAGCATCCCGTAGTACCGCAGCATCTCGGTCTCGAGGCCGGGATTGGGAAGAAAGCTATAGTCCAGGAAATTACCGCCCATGGCCATGGCGACCAGACCGGTGGCGAAATAGATGATCACCCCGGCGGCAGCCACAGGTGTTGTGAGAATCTTGCCAAGTTGCAGTGTCGATACAGATGCTCCGCCGGCGATTCGAATCAGAAGCACCGACGCTGCCAGAAGAGCCCCACCCTGGAATCCGCCACCAGGACTATAGTGACCGTGGAATATGACATATAGACCGAACAGCATGATATAAGGACTGAGCACTCGTGTACCCAGCAGGATGATGGGGCTGTCCATCCGATTTCTCATTTCTTCCGCCTTCTACGCAGGATAAGGATGGTCACCAGACCGGCAGTATAAATTACGATTTGTTCGCCCAGTGTATCCAGGCTCCGGTAATCCCCCAGAACGACAGTAACCATATTCGGGGTGCGTGTATCCTTGTAGGCGTTGGCTATGTAATACTGACCCGGATCCACTTTGTTCATTCCCGAACGGTTGGCATCGCGTACCGCTTCGGCCTGACCGCGATGGGGCAATCCCAGGGAGCCATAAAGCATGATTCCCGCAAAACCCAGTATCAAAAATGCCTGTAGTATCTTCAATCTATGGACCTGCTGGTAGTTTGATAGATAGTCACCACAAAAAGGATGCCGGTGACGCCGGCGCCCACCACTGCTTCAGTGAAGCCTACATCCACGGCGCCCATGGAGATAAAGAGCAATGCAATGGAAAACGAAAACACGGTCAACATCACGACAGCCACCAGGAGGTTTCTGGACTCCAGGGCCACAATGGCCATAAGGATGATGAAAACATAAAGTATGAGCTCCAATTCCCAATGCATTCTACTTTCCCTTCTTTCCTCTGTTTCCGGTAAGCACCGGCATAACTCCCTTTCGAAAGGCCGCTCTTCCCAGGGCATGGGTGCCAATAGGATTTGCGAGAGCTATGAACAGGACAATTAGCGCAAGCTTGCCGCTACTGAGAGTAAATCCTTCGTAGACAATCATTCCGATGATTGCCAGAAACACTCCGAGGGTATCGGATTTGCTCACAGCATGGGTCCTGGAAAAAAAATCTGGAAGCCGAATGATTCCTACGCTACCAACGAGCATGAAGAATATTCCGCCGGAAATCAAGATGATAGTCGCAAAGAACTGAATTTCTTTCCAGGGTAAATCAATCATCAGAATCCGCCTTTCCCGAAACAAAGTACTTCGCAATGACCAGCGAGCCCACAAAGCCCAGGATTGCATAGGCCAGGGTAATATCTACGAACATATCGATCCGATCATAGAGAAAACCGATAAGGCAGATCAGAACGATGGTCTTCGTGGCGATTGCATTGGCTCCTACCAGACGATCATACACTGTTGGGCCTTTCACTACGCGAATCAAAGGTACCGAGATAATAACAGTCAACAACACTGCCGAATATACGAAGAATTCCGTCATGCCAGCTCCTCTGGAGAAGAATAGAAGCGAACATCGTAGACCATCACATCCACTTTCCTTTCAAAAAGCCTGGCTACCCTTCGGGGCATATCGCCATCCACCACTCGACTAACCGACCTCGGAGTCAGAGCATGCACAGTAAATTCGTTCCCTTGAATATCAAGGGTAAGCGTTCCGGGCGTAAGTGTAATTGAGTTTCCGAGGATCATTCGCGCATGGGCGCTGGGCATATCCACACGAAACTTTAGTATATAGGTAGAAATCGGAAGACTTTTTCGAAGTATGATGAAGGCCACATCAATGCCGGAGTAGATGATCTGCCAGGAGAGCCAGGGCAAATAGATGAGCAACTTCCCGTAGTGTAGATGGAGAATGTCGTCTTTTTCGTCAGCGTAGAAAGTGTGCTGCCGCAAACTGTAATTTACAGCCAGTACTATGACTGCGCTTAGCACGCCCAGGCCAATGTGGATGACATCATAATGACCACTCATAAGTAGCCAGAAGCCCATAAGAGCGGTAAACGATACCAGTAAGCTGATAGGAGACGCCTGCTTCATTTTCACTTCCCAACAATGAACAATCGCAATGGTCCTCAGCCCATCAGGATTTTCCCAAAAAAGAGTAACAGCGCCCGCCATTAGAGAACGAAGGCAGAGCCGGTGTCAATACTTTAGTCGGCCATTTCCCTTTGCTGGAAACAAAACATCCTTATACCCCATATGGGTATAAGGATCAAGTAAGTTGCTTCGGCTAGAATGGCAATCGGTTTTGCAAGCCAGAGCAAGCTACAAGGGCCATCCATACAGGTTAGTCATTATGCCGGTGGGACATTGCTGGATGTGAGGGACAGGGGCTTTTTGGGCCACCCCGTGGGGTGATTTCTAGATGCCAGGCAGGCTCGTGGCGGCCCAATGCCCGCCTTCCGTCTGAAGCGAGACTTGTCTCCGAGATGACTCAATGAGCCGGTGCACGAATGGACCTCAGTCTTTTTTATAGAAGATACTCACAATTAAGGCGTGCCCCGATCGGCAAGGTCCATGGTCGCTGGAAAGGAGTCGGCCTTAAGGGGCTAATCCTGGAACCGGGCCGGACAAAAATGCATGGAAGCCCGGGCAATCCGCGCCGAAAGCTCTTGACATTCATTGGGGGACATAACATCGTCCGGATTATTCTCTGTCTTTAGAGATCCTCTGCCGACAGTATATAGTGGGCAGGTATTCCTATGCATTTTTACGTTTCGCAGTCACTGGGACAACTTTCTTCGCAAGAAGTGGCCAGGCTTCAGAAGTCTCTGAAGGTGATCCTACGCCATGAACATAAGCCCGATCGACTGAAAAACACCCTGCTTTCCCTGTACAACAACCTCCAAAATGCCCCGGTACTGGAGCAAAATTCCTTCCATCGGCTTTTAGTTTCCGGCGGAGTTCTCGCTGCCGAAGAAATGAGCCAACAGGAACGCGAAGAACTTACCCGGAACCCGTTTGCAGTATGGCCCAACCCCGGGTGCTGCACTGTGGCTGGAGAAGCTCTGGATGCCCTCAAGAAGGACAATCGATTCCTTAAAGACGGCTATCTCTTCGCATTCATCTCCCGACTGAGCTCCAAAGAAATTAAAGCCTGGGGCGCCTATATTGCCCGAGTCCATGGACTGGCCCGCAAACCATCCAATGCTCCGGAATTGTACAAATATCTCCTTCTTACCCGACCAACAGCCAGAGACCAGGCCCGACAAACCCGGGAGGACCTGGCCGGTAAGGATCTGAAATCGGTGCTTCTTGATGGAGCCGATTCCCCGATGCACTGGTTCTACCGGGATATCCTGCCATTTTACCGGTGTCTGGATGATCTGGACGCGAAAATGGAAAAGGAGGGTCAGGTGGCGACTCTGCCAGCTCTCCGGGCATTCCTGTACGGCGAAGTAATCAGCTACGGCGAGTTAGTCGGCTTTGGCCAACCCTTGAAATACACCATCGTTCCCACAAAAGAAGAAGGTCCATCCCTGGCCGCCCTCAAAGCCCTGGGAAACAAAGAAACAGCCATCGACGAAAAAACCGGGGAATCCAGTCCATCCCTGTTCTAACATTGGCTGAACCTTTCTTTTCGTAATCGCTCCTCTCGCAGCCGCCCTGCAGTAGCGGCGGAGTTTCGGGCCCCGAGCAACTTCCACCGCTTCCAAACTGCTGCAACCCACCTTACGGATCCTACTGATTTCAATCGTCAGCCATTGATCCTGAATCTGCAATGGCGCGCCCGGCCGTTATCACTGCTCGGTGTTCTGATCCCGATCTCTTCTCTGGGCCACAAAAATTGCATAGGCAGCCCAACTCCAGCCTACCAGAAACAACACACCACCAAAGGGAGTAACCGCTCCCAACCAGGAAATACCGGTAGCCACCAGGGTGTACAGGCTACCGCAGAAGAGAGCAATACCGGCTACAAAAAGCCAGCCTGGCTTTCGTAAATCAGGACCTCCGGCGTAGCTGGACAGTCCGCACATCAGTATTCCCAGGGCATGGTACATCATGTACCGGGAAGCGGTCTCGTAGATTGTCAAATACCTCTCCGAAAGGAGGTTCTGGAGGGCATGGGCGCCAAAAGCACCGGCCGCCACGGACAGGCCGGCCAGCAGAGCCCCCAGGGCTGTAAGAAGGCGAACCTCTGCGGTCTTCATACGGTCTAAATTCGGTTGCTTTCTGGATGCTGTCCAGCAAACAATAGGATAGAGGTTCTATGTTTCGCCTTTCAATTATCATCACTATCACCTTAATGAGTGTGCTCGCCTGCTCCACCATCGATGTCGCCGTTCAGCATGAATCCGAAGCGATGGAACGAACCTTTCCCGAACAGAAGCCCGCCGGATTCCTGGATGAAGAAAAGCCCGAAGAACAAAATACTTTGGAAAGGATTCGAGTGGTGGTAATGCCCATCGAAGTCAAAGGCGAACGATGGGGAGGGCAGTTTTCCGATGCCATTGCCCTGCATCTGATGAAGACAGGAAAGTTTGACGTTCTGGAACGAAGCTATCTGGAAAGAGTGCTCCGCGAACAACACCTGCATCAAACCGGTTTGATTGATCCGGACACCGGAGCAAAGATTGGACGGATTCTCGGAGCACGGTACATCATTACCGGCGAAGCCATCCCGCACAGATATCAAGATGTCAACGGAAATTACCACGACAACATGGTGGATACCTGCACAATCAAGATCATCGACGTAGAAACCGCTTCGCATTACGCAATCATTCGCAAAGAACCTGGAATCGCGTGGGATTGGACCTATCGTTTCATGTGGGCCGTTCCCATGAGTATGATCTGGGACCGGGAAGACATTCTAATCGACAGCACCAAATACGATGAAATCGCACAGCAGATTGTTACTCGGTTCGTAAACACCTTGCAATACGGTGCTCCGGGTTTCTAAACATCCACCAGGCCGTACCCGGTAATTGTTGGCCCGGGCCGCACTGGCCCCAATGGTTTATCGCGCCGATGGGCGCACTTTCATCTTTCCTCGGGAGCTGTGATTGAATTCAGGATTCTGAGGCTATTTCTCGTTGCCAACCGACAGACACTGCGCTAATTCATCATCCGGGAAAGCCGATGCAAAAAATAAAGCCTCACCTCTGGTTTGATTCCGAAGCCGAAGCGGCGGTGGACTTCTACATCTCGGTATTTGGCGGGAAGAAGCTCGACATCGCCAGGTTCACCGAAGCGGGCTTCGAGCATCATCAAAGGCCGGCGGGTTCCGTCATGACAGTGGAGTTCGAGATCAGGGATTATCGCATTGTGGCCCTAAATGGCGGTCCTGTCTTCAAGCTTAACCCATCCCTGTCCTTGATGCTCAACTTTGCTGACAAAGCGGGAGTTGATGAAGCCTACAGACAGCTTTCAGTGGGCGGACAGGATCTCATGCCCCTGGATGCATATGATTTTAGCGAAAGGTATGCGTGGGTTCAGGATCGGTTCGGCATGTCCTGGCAGTTGATGCATGATGCGGGGAAGGATGCGCCGCGCATACTTCCAGCGATGCTGTTTGTAGGTTCGCAATATGGCCGGGTCCGGGAAGCTCTTGAGCACTATACCTCCCTACTTCCTGATTCTTCTGTGGGCATTGTTTTTCCTTATGGTCCGGATAAAGCGCCGGACAAAGAGGAGGCTGTAGCTTACAGTGATTTCCAGCTTGCCGGCCAAACCTTTGTGGCCATGGAAAGCGCCCATGATCACAGATTCCAATTTGACGAGGCCTTTTCCTTTGTCGTGGAGTGCAAGGACCAGAAAGAAATCGATGATTACTGGAATTCGCTGTCTTCGAATCCGAATGGCGGTCAATGCGGATGGACCAGAGATAGATTTGGCTTTGCGTGGCAGATCGTGCCGGAAGGAATCGACCGTTTCTTTGGTTCGGAAGATCAGGCGGCGGCGGAACGCGCGATGAATGCGCTCCTGACAATGAAAAAGATCGATATGAACGAATTGGAACAGGCTTACAACGGCTGAGACCACAATTGCTTCGTAGCCACGGTTTCGCGCCGATTCGCAGCTAGCCTTTCAGACCTTCGTATAGCCTTAGCGCCACGTCCCGTTCGAATAGTTCGCTACCAGGCGTTAGCGTGGCCGCTGAACCGCAGGCAACGCCCAGCCGCATTGCATCCGGTAAATCCATCCCGGAATAGAGACCGTGGACAATTCCCGCAACCATACTATCGCCGGCGCCTACCGTACTACGAGGCTTCACTATGGGCGCAGGCACATGCCGCACCCCGCCGGCAGTACCCAGGTAAGCTCCAGCGGCTCCCAGCGAAACCACCAGCACTTCGCATGGATGTTCCTGAATTACCGTGGAAATAGCTTCCGTTACCTCCTCACCTTCAAGTTCATCCCGACCCACCAGAGCGCCCAATTCTGCCAGATTGGGCTTCATTAGAAACACGGGTTTCTCGATGGCAGCAATTAATGGCTCCCCGCTGGTATCCAGAATGAATCGAGCACCCAGTTCGCCGACCATTTCCGCGATCCGGGCATAGGAATCCCGCGGCATGTTCGACGGCAAACTTCCGCTGGCTACGACGTAGGAAGGTCCGGGCTCCACAGAACGCAGAATCGAGCGGATTTCCTCCAGGGCAATAGGCTGCGAGTTACCATACGGCAGAACAAAGCGATATTGCTTATTCGCGCCGCGATCAAAGACTGTAAGATTCTCGCGAGTCTCTGCAGTCACTTCAATGCTTCGAAAGGCAATGTCCTGTGCCCTGAGCCTTTGCTGCAGCATAGCCCCGTTGAAACCTCCTGAGGTGGTTACTGCCAGACATTGGGTGCCCAGACGGCGAAGACCTCGAGCAACATTGATGCCACCTCCGCCTGCCTCTTCTACCACAGAACTGCAACGAAGCTTGGCATCCGGCACAACGGCATCCACAACCACGCTCTTGTCGATGGAGGGATTCAAGGTAATCGTTACGATCATTATGAATCAGAACGGACGGACCGAAAGCCAGGCAAGCAAAATAGAGGGACAGGACTCAGCTGCGGAGCAGTATCCTTGCCGGCGAGCTCAACCGGGAAAAAAGCTGCCATCCTCTAACTTCCCGGAAGCGTGACCAGCGCATAAAGAAACTTCGCCTGGGCCGCACGCTTTCCTTCTTCGTTTAGAAAATCGCAAACGAAATGCAGTCGGTCGCCTTCTTTGCGTTTTAGGCGAGCTTTCGCTGTCACCTTACCGGACTCCACGGCCCGCAGGTAGCGAATGGATCCGCTGGCAGTTACCATTCTTTGCTCTGGATTTTCGATGTGAAAGGTACACATCAGGGCGGTAATTGTATCGCCCACTGTGTAGTAGACTCCCCCATGCAGGAGCCCGTGAAGGGCCCGGGTGTCCTGTACCAGGGGAATCTCGGCGCTGGATTCCTGGCCGTCCAGCTGTAGCAATTTCATATGCGTATGGCCTGGATGGCATTGATCAATTAGGGATTGGGCCCGCTCCAGGGGTGTTCCGGAAACGTCCGTGTTAAAGTGCTCTTTAGGTACGATTGATTCGATAAAGGATAGGTCCATGGGTTTCTCGCAATGATGGGCGGATATGCCAGGATAGACTGTCTTGTCATTGATCGGAGAATCTCAGTCGGCAGCAAGTCGAAAGTATTCTAGACGAGCTGGCGCATTAAGGCCTGATCTCCCTTTCAGAGCGACTCCGGACTAAGATTCAAAACCGGCAAAGGCGGCCAAAATGCTATCCGCCGCAAGTGCAATCCAGGCAGCCATGCTTCGCGCAGAGCCGACATGTTTTCTCCAGATGGTCCTTTAGCTGCTGTCGTGCTCGGTGTCTTCGCACCTTAAGATTGTTCTTTTCGATACCCAAACGGGCTGCAACCTCATCCGGGCTTTGCGAATCCAATTCCATCCATTCTATGACCTGTCTGTACTCTGGCTTCAACGATGGGAGCAAATCCCTAAAACACTGGCAGGCTTCCTGCTCGCCTTCGGGGCTTTCTGTATACCTGTCAAAATCCTGGATGATGGAATCCAGCTTTCGCGCCGAGGCGGACGATCTGCGATAATGATCGATGATCAGGTTTCGCAGAACCCGGTAAAACCAGGGCAGTAGGGCTTCCTCTGGCAATTGGGGCTCGCTTCCAATAAAGCGAAGCAACGCCTCTTGAAGGATGTCTTCGGCCGTGTCGGGATCGTTCACTCGAGATCGAACAAAGCCAAGCAATTTCTTCCGATCTACTTCCAGCGTTAATGCATCCGTAGAGTCCATCCTGCCATCAATGGGAAGCAGGATACATCCGACAAGGCACAAACCTAGCACTTTCACTCCCACCCCCACCGCATCAGAACGGGCATGGATCCGGCCAAATGGGAGCGCTATTGCGACTCAGCAAGAAGACCTTACGATCAGTCGGAGATATAGACAACCGTGGAGCTCAGCGCTGCCCGAACATGATAATGGACATTCCGATAAGCGCCACAGCGCTTCCCACCAGGTCCGAGACCGTAGGCCTTGCTCCTTCAATCAACCACAGCCAGATAATTGATGAAGTCACGTAGACTCCGCCGTAGGCAGCATAGGTTCGTCCGGCCGCAGTGGGATGCATTGTGAGAAGATAGGCAAAGAGGCCCAGACTCAAGGCCCCGGGAGCCAGCCAGAGAATGGAATGTCCTTCCCGGGCCACCAGATACACCAGGTAGCAACCCAGGATCTCTGCCAGAGCCGTAATCAGGAATAAGCCCATTGTGCTCAAGTAACTCATATAATTGAAGTTCTCCTGACCAAAGCTTTCCAGTCCACTCTGTTGGCCCGTTCTATTGAATCACCGGGCGAGCCTGAGCCTCCCGGAAATCCCCGGGAGGCATTCCGTTATTTCAGCTCGAAGTTAACCTCGCCTGTTTCTTCCTTATCTCCGTTTTTCAGAGTTATGCTCACTTTGTAGGTTCCCTTTCCGGACTCGGCAAAGGAGAATCCTTCATGATGCATCTTTTTGTTGCTCATGGTAGCCTGGCGGGCAGTGATCTTCTTTCCGTCCGGACCAGTGACCGTCAGGGACGCTTTCGCATCGCGAATCTGTTCGTTGGTTGATGGATCCGCTATGGTGAGCATGATGTGACGGTCCGTGTCTTTCATGTCCATATGGTGGCCATCCATTTTCATCATCTGATGATGTTGGCCCATGTCCATCCAGTCTACGGACACCTTCGTGCCGGCAAGTTCCAATGTTTTCGTCTCTCGATTCATCATGTCCCCATGATCCATACCCTGCATGTCTCCATGTTCGGAATCATGCATTTCTCCATCATGCATGCCATTGTGGTCCATGCCTGGTTCATGAGAGTCGCCACAATTGGCAGCGCTCAAAACGAAAGCGAACGACACCAGAAGTGCCATGGATGCCATCCATCCCTTTTGCCACGTAGATCCTTTCAGAATTCTTTTGCGAATATTCATATTCTCCTCCAAATTTGTTTTGTTCCTAATCTTAATTTCTGTGTTCGATAATCCGGGGAAATGTGGCAGGATTCCTTTCTGCCGGCCTTTCCCCGGGTCTTTCTCATTGCGTCCAATAATTGTTTACATCTGATCACCCATCTTCTCTTGCCGCCTGCCCTCAGTGAATCTTCGCCTTTCGCTTGAGTAGTTGTGCATTGATGGCCACGATAATCGTACTCAAGCTCATGAACACCGCACCTACAGCCGGGCTGATGACAATTCCGGGAATGAACCCTGTTGCCAGAGGCAGAGCGATGGCATTGTAGCCGGTGGCCCAGATCAAATTCTGCACCATCTTGCTGTAGGTAGCCCTTCCGAACAAGATCAGTCGTGCAATGTCCGATGGATTCGATCGCACGAGCACGATATCTGCTGTGCTGGCTGCCACATCCGTTCCGGAACCCACAGCGATTCCAATATCGGCCGTAGCGAGAGCCGGGGCATCGTTCACGCCATCACCGGTCATGGCCACAAAGTGGCCCTGTTTCTGAAGGTCTTTGATTACCTCCACTTTCTTTTCCGGCATTACGCGACTGTAGTATCCATCCAGTTCCAGCTCATCGCTTACCGCCTTCGCCGTGGATTCGCTATCGCCGGTAGCCATAAAGAGCTTGATACCTTTCTTGCGGAGTGCCTTTACCGCTTCCTTGCTTTCCGGGCGGATTTCATCGGCCAGACTGAGCCGGGCAAGAATTGTGCTTTGAGCACCTTTGCCTCGCAATAGATACACTTCTGTAGAACCGGCCAGGCCACCTTCCGGGATGGAAAGCCCCTGTTCTTCCACATGCTTTGAACTGACCACAGAGTAGTCTGTACCGTCCACTCTGCCCTGGATGCCACGACCGGTAATGGTTTCAAAATCGGTGACCTCCGGCAGGCTCAGCGATCGACTCTTCGCTCCTTCCAGCAGGCCGGTAGCGATGGGATGCTCGGAATGCTGCTCCAATCCGCCGGCGATGGAGATCGATTGATCCTCAGAAACGTCGGCGAAGGTTTCCACGCTGGAGAGCTGGAATACTCCTTTCGTAAGTGTACCGGTCTTATCGAATACTAGAGCCGAGATATTTCGCGAATTTTCGAAAGCGGTACGATTTCGAATAAGCAATCCATTCTTTGCGGACATGGCCGTAGAGATGGCTACAACCAGAGGGATGGCCAGACCCAGTGCATGGGGACAGGAAATCACCATCACCGTTACGGTTCGCTCCAGAATGAAGCTTGTATCCTGCCCGAGCAGGGCCCATCCCACGGAGGTAATAATACCTGCGCCGATGGCAACAAAGGCCAGCCAGGCAGCGGCTTTATTTGCCAGGTTCTGAGTTTTGGATTTCGCGGACTGCGCCTCTTCTACCAGACTGATCACCTGCTGCAGATAACTGTCTTTTCCTGTCTTTTCTACCTTTAGCTGGATGGATGAGTTGCCATTCAAAGATCCGCCGATTACGGAGTCTTCTTTCTTTCTTTTTACGGGTACACTTTCGCCCGTAACCAGGGATTCATCGATGTAGGATTCGCCTTCCACGATTGTGCCGTCGGCGGGCACCTTCTCGTTCGCCCGGACCAAGATTACATCCCCGCTCTGCAACGAGTCAATCGAAACATCTACCCAGTCATCACCCTGCTTCTTGTGTGCTTCGTTGGGCAAAAGCTCAACAAGAAGCTGCAGCGCATTGGAAGCGCTCATCACGGATTTCATCTCAATCCAGTGACCCAGAAGCATAATGACGATCAATGTAGCCAGCTCCCAGAAAAAATCCATGCCGGGAAGGCCAAAGACAATGGCCGAACTATATACATAGGCCACGGTAATGGCCAGCCCGATCAGGGTCATCATACCCGGCTTCCAGGATTTTAGCTCGTCATACAGACCTTTTAGAAACGGCCATCCACCGTAGAAAAACAGTATTGTGGCCAGACCAAACACTACTTCGCCCTGGTAGGGTATGCTTAATTCGAAACCCAGGAATCCCTGGATCATTTTGGAAAGCGCAAGCACTGGAATGGTAAGAACCAGAGATACCCAGAACCTCTTCTTGAAGTCCTGAATCATATGCGCGTGGTGCTCATGATGATCGTGGCCGCCATGAGCGCTGTCATCGTGGCCGCCGTGACCGCTATGGTCGTGGCCGCTGTGACTGCTGTGATCGTGGCCGCTGTGACTGCTGTGATCGTGGCCGCTGTGACTGCTATGGTCGTGGCCGCTGTGACTGCTGTGATCGTGGCCGCTGTGACTGCTATGGTCGTGGCCGCTGTGATCGCTGTGATCGTGGCCGCTGTGACTGCTATGGTCGTGGCCGCTGTGACTGCTATGGTCGTGGCCGCTGTGATCGCTGTGTTGTCCCTTTTCGGGCGCTGTATTTTTCTTATCAGACATATAGAGCCTCCTTGTTAAGCTGCCCGCCGGGCCGGTTTTCCCGGGCCCAGCGGTTCCTTCTGTTGGGGAAGACGCAGACCCGGGGCAGGGGTTACACTGCTCCGAAAAAAATCTGCATCCTTCGAAAGCGTCAGGCTTCGATTTCTCCTGAGTCGATCATGTGCTTCTCTCTCCACATAGTGTAGAGCACCGGATACACAAATAACTCCAGCGCGAAGCTGGTGACCAGTCCGCCGATCATTGGGGCGGCGATTCTACGCATCAGGTCGGCTCCCGTGCCGTCGCTCCAGAGGATGGGCAGTAGCGCTACGAATCCAGTGCCTACGGTCATGATTTTGGGTCGGACACGTCGCACTGCGCCGTGGACTACTGCCTGGAGCAGGTCGTCTCTGTTGCGCATCAATCCCTGTTTCTTGCGGTCCTCTATGGAAATATCCAGAAACAGTAGCATGAAAGCGCCGGTCTCTGCGTCCAGACCCATCAGAGCGATCATACCCACCCAGACGGCGATAGACATGTTATAATCCAATGCGAAGAGAAGCCACACAGCGCCCATAATGCTGAATGGAAGTCCCATCATGATGATGGCCGTCTTGAACCAGTGGCGCGTATTCATGTACATTAAAGTTAGGATGATGATCAAGGTCAAAGGCACCATCACCATCAACCGCTCGCTGGCCCTTTCCATGTTTTCATACTGACCGCTAAACCTGTAGGAATAGCCAGGCGGAAGGTCCAGATTCGCCTGTATGGCCTGCTTGGCTCTCATTACGTAGGTGCCGATATCTACATCTTCAATGTCTACAAACACGTAACCGGAGAGCAAACCGTCTTCGTTTCGAATCATTCCCGGGCCTGGTACAAATTCTATTCGCGCCACCTGCGAAATAGGTATCTGAGCGCCTGTAGGCGTGGAAACCAGGGTTCGTCCCAGGTCCCGCAGGGATTCCCGGGATTTTCGTTGGTACCTCACCTGGATGTTGTATCTTTCCCGACCTTCCACTGTCGTGCTGACATTCTGACCGCCCACGCCTATTCGTATCGCTTTATGAAGATCGCCCACAGTAAGGCCGTAACGAGCCATCATTTCTCTGTGCGGAACTATATCTATGTAGGTTCCGCCGCGCACGCGCTCGGCATAGACGCTGCGACTTCCTTCCAGATCCTGAAGGATTCGCTCTGTTTCTACTGTCAGCTTTTCGATTTCTTTAAGGTCGCGACCAAAGAACTTAACGCCAATGGGGGTGCGAATGCCTGTGGTCAGCATGTCGATACGACCCCGTATTGGCATGGTCCAGGCGTTGGTCCAGCCAGGGAATTGCATCTCTTTGTTCATTTTCTGGATTAGCTCATCATAGGTGATTCGATCGCTCCAGATCCAGCTAAACAGGCCGTGCATAAAGTCCGGCAAGAAGCTGTACCATCGATCTACTTTTCGCCATTGATCTTCCGGCTTTAGAATCACCGTAGTTTCTACCATAGATAGAGGAGCCGGGTCTGTGGATGTATCTGCTCGACCGGCTTTTCCGAATACTCGTTCCACTTCCGGAAACTTGCTAAGTACGCGATCCTGAATCTGCATTACCCGCTGAGCTTCCGAAGCCGAAAGACCGGGAACCGTGGTAGGCATGTAAAGAATTGTCCCTTCGTTCAGAGGCGGCATGAACTCCGAACCCAGACTTACGAACATGGGGATGGTTCCCAGGAGCAGAGCGCCTGCAGTAAGCAATACCCGCTTCTTGAACTTTAGAACAAAAACACAGGCAGGCTCATAGATTCGAAACAGAAACCGGCTTATGGGGTGGTCCTCTTCGCGATGGTAGGTGCCTACAAAAAGCGTGGTGGCAAGACGGGATAGCCAGGCCGGCTGAAACTCAAAAGGCTTGTATCTGGTCATTAGCATCTGCACGGCAGGATTGAGCGTAATAGCCAGCAAAGCCGCGATGGCCATGGCCAGGTTCTTGGAATAGGCAAGAGGCTTGAACAATCGCCCTTCCTGACCAACCAGCGCGAATATCGGCATAAAGGAAACGGCGATTACCAGAAGAGAAAAAAAGATGGATGGACCCACTTCTTTCAGCGCTTCCAGACGCACCCTCAAGAAATCCTGTTTGATTTCCTCTTCTGTTCTACCCGATTTTTCCGGGTCCGCGTTACCGTCTTCCTGCCATTGTTGGATTCGCGTATAGATATTCTCAACCTGGATGATGGCTCCATCCACCAGAACTCCAATGGAAATGGCGATACCGCCCAGACTCATCAGATTCGTAGTTACACCGGTAAAGTACAGCGGCAGAAACGATAGAAATACAGAAATGGGAATGGTAATTGCGGCCGAACCCGCGGACGGAATGTGAAGCAGAAAGATGATAATCACCAGACTCACTATGATCATCTCTTCTATTAGAGTGCCGGTGATTGTATCGATGGCGCGATGAATCAAGTCAGAACGATCGTAGGTGGTAACGATCTTCATGCCTTCCGGAAGAGAATCTTTTAGAGAAGCAATCCTTTCTTTGACTCGATCGATTACATCCAGGGCATTCTCGCCGTCGCGCATCACCACAATGGCGCCCACGGTATCGCCCTTTCCATCCAGATCCGCCACTCCCCGGCGAATGTCCGGCCCGAATTGGACGCGCGCTACGTTTCGCAATAGCACAGGATCGCCGGTGTCTGGATTGACTTTTAGAACTACCGATTCCAGATCCCGGATGTTTTCAATGTATCCGCGACCCCGCACCATATATTCCCGGCCCGCAAATTCCATGATTCGTCCGCCGGACTCCATATTGGATTCCCGGATAGCGTTTACCACTCGGTCCAGGGAGATGTTCAGCGATTGAAGCTTCGTGGGGTCAATCATCACCTGGTATTGCTTTTCTACACCGCCCACGGCAGCCACTTCCGATACGCCATCCACCGACTGAATCTGGTACTTTAGATTCCAGTCCTGATAGCTGCGAAGATCGGCCAGACTGCTATTTCCGCTTTCGTCCGTAAGTGCATACTGATACACCCATCCCAGGGAACTGGCATCCGGGCCCAGTTCTACCTGCACGCCGTCCGGAAGATTGGGCTGCACCTGCGAAAGATACTCCAGCACACGGGAACGAGCCCAGTATAGATCCGTCCCATCTTCAAAGATCACATAGACAAAGGAATTTCCGTAATCCGAAACGCCACGAATGGTTTTTACCTTTGGCGCGCCGAGCATGGCCGAAACGATTGGATACGTAACCTGGTCTTCAATGATTCCGGGACTCTGATTCCATTTGGAATAGACGATTACCTGGGTATCGCTCAGATCCGGTAAAGCATCCACCGGGATGTTGCGAATGGCCCAGTAGGAGGCTCCCATGAGAAGTCCCACGGCCGCCAGCATGGCGAACTTGTGTTTCGCGGAGAACTCTATGATTCGAGATATCACCTGGAGCCTCCGTTGTTTTCGCTTCCATGGTTGCTATGGTTGGACTCTCCGGTTTTTTCTGCCGGTTCCGGGTCCTTCGAGCCCTGGGAATGGCCAGCATGGGAATCGAAGCTCTGGAACGATGACTTTAGCTGCGCTTCGGAATCGATCAGGAATGTTCCGTGATCCACTACGAGTTCCCCTTCTTCCAGGCCTTCCAGAATGACCACGCCTTCGTCCAGTTCAGGTCCTATTTCCACTTCACGGACCTGTAGTTTTCCTTCTCCGCGATGAACGAATACATAACGGGTCTGACCGTTATCGACGATGGAAGACCTGGGAACGATGAGTGAATCACCCAGGGGCACCGAGATATCCACGTGAACGAAGGAATCCGGTCGGATCTCGCCGCCGGCGTTTCGCACGAGAATTCGGGCATCAATGGTTCTGGTAGTAGATCCTACCACAGGCGACAGGGATATCACTTCGCCGGTAAAACCTTCACTCCTGGTTCCGGGGATGTGAACTCTGGCCTTGTAGCCGGGCTTTACCGCCCCTACATCGGATTCGTAAAGCGTAGCATAGACCCAGACGGGCCCTCCGTCCCTGGGATTGTACAGGCTTTCGTAGGCTGCTCTGTATCGTGTAATGTTTGCGATCTCTCTACCGCCCATGCCCAAAAGCTTTAACCTGGAAATGGCCGCTTCTCTAAGCGATGGATCCCGATACACCATCAGGTACTCTTTTACAGCCACGCCAAGTTCGGGATCGAAAGCCCCCCGACCGGTAGTTTCTATATGAAAGCTGGCGTCGATTCGCTTCGCAGGACTGTAGGACACTCCGATTAGCTGCTGTCTTTCTGCGCTTACATTGATCGTAGGGCCTTTGCGCTTGTTCGCATCGTCCCCTTCGCCCTCGGCGCTTTCGTTGTCCTTTTGGGTGCCATCCGACTCGCCATCCATGGATCCCGAGTCGCCTTTGTCTTTCGAGTCCATCTCGGAGTGGTCGTGACCTTCCAGCATCACAGGAACCAGATCCATGTTACAAATGGGACATTGCCCGGGCCCGTATTCCTTGATCTGAGGATGCATGGGACAGGTATAATGCGATATTCCCTGCTCTTTGAGCTTTTCTTCCGGACTCTTACCGCATTGCAAAGCGATAGCCCCGGATAAGACGAAGAGCGACAACAGCAAAAGGAATGTTTTCCTTGTTCTCAGCTTCGCATTTAGAATGGAACCGGCGTTCTTGATGCTCGGCTGAAATAGGCCAGATAAATCTGATGCGCGATTCGCTTCGATTCCGGAGGAATTCTGCTGCCGTGAATCCCCTCCGTTAGAATTTGTCCGTTTAGTTCTCATGATAACCTGCCTCTGCATTTAGCAGAAAAGTGTTTGTTAATTCGCTTCTTTCAATTATCCAGAGAGCGATTTGTTCTTCCAGAGCGAGCTTCTGCAAATTGACCTGGTAATAGGCATTCCAGGCCTGTATCACACTTGTGAAGTCCGCGGAGCCGCCCTGATAAGACAGCACCGATGAACGTCGGGCCGTCCATGCATTGGGAACCAGCCGATTGTTAAAGATTGATTCCCGGCTACGTCCCTTTTGGATCTTTTCATCCAGACTGGAAATCTTCGCTCGGATCTGACGCTCCACGTCCAGCTGCTCCAGACGGGCGGCCTTTCGCTCTTTATCGGTGGCTTCCACCTGATTGTGGTTGGAAAGTCCGGACCAGAGAGGCACTCGGATCGATATTCCGAGCTTGTATGTAGTTTGTTTTCCGGTACCGGACGGATAGATGAGATTCCGGTCTTCTTTTCCGTAGGCCGCGAAAACCCCAAGATCCGGAGTGTAGTTCAGTCTTGCCAGGGTGTCCCGGGATTCGGCTTCCCGCTGCATTGCGCGAATGCGTGCCACAAGAGGCAACGCTTCTACTGAGTACTGGCGGTTTTGAATATCCTTCAGGTATTGCCTGTATGCCTGCTTGCTCAGAAGATACGCCTGCACTCCATTTTCTGTTTCTGAAGGCTGAGTCCTGGATTCCGGTTCGCCGGCATCGGTTATGCGAAAGTAGTCCAGTTCTTCCTTGATTGCCTCCAGCTCTCCTTCCAGCATTTCGGCCTTCTCGCGAAAGGAATCTGCCTGAACCCGGGCCAGCGAAACGTCCGAAAGACTGCCTTTACCGGCCCCGTAGCGCGCCCGCGCAATACCTTCCAGCGCACCCGCGGCACCTGCCAGTTCGCGAGTCAGCCGTAAGCTCTCGGCGGTGCGGTGGTATCGTGCGAGAAGTCCCAGAAGCTTTCCCAGAACCTGGTTGCGACTCATTAGAAAGGCAAATCCCTTCTGGTCCGCTTTGTATTCCTGGATGTTGGCCTGGGCGGTCAGTTTACCCGGAAACGGTATAGGCTGGGTAATTTGTAACTCATAGCTGGTGGCATCCTTCCGGCTATAGTTGGTTGGATAGGCGGCTCGCTCCTCCTGATTTCCACTACCCCGGCTGATGCGAACTTCAGGATCCGGATACACGAAGTCTGTAAACGTGGCCCGGTCTTTCTCCGCTGAATGACGCAGGCTTTCCTTTAATATGCCCGGGTGCAGCTTTAGCTGGGTCCATAGCCTTTGCTCGAATTCGGAACCAAATCCCTGGGACTGTCCGTTCCGTGTCTCGGCAGCACTCGTATCCGAGCTTTCGTGATCACTCTGAGGCTGCGATGAAAGATGATCCGGGAAGCCCAGCAATGCGCCCAATATCAGCGCCAGTGCGCCTATGCGCCCCACGAAGGTAGGTGCCTGGCCAATGCAACGGCGGACGGTTCCACTCCGCCGTCTGGCATCTTTTGATTCGGGCACCGCCCTGGAGGTCGCCACCGAAAACAGACCGCAGTATTGCAGTACGGACGTCCTGGTTCGAGGTAGTCGAAATAGAGATTGTGGCGTGGCGCGAAATGGACGGACGCGCGCACAGGTATAATTGTACATATAGAACTCCTGCTTGATTCAACGATTCGAGCAGCAGTTCTTAGTTCAGGAAGGTCTGATTTTTCAGATGGAGCCGTAGGCCGTCGGGAGGGCCGGATTGAAAATCGACGATTTCCGTGCGATAGGTAGCCAACTCCAGCGGCTGTCTTACCGCGGCGGCAAGTCGGTCCAGAAGGACCTCGTTAATGGAAAGCGCCGGAGAAAACGGAGCATCGGTTACCGTTTCGTCGTTGCAGCAACTGGCGCCTGATGCGGGTGCATCGGTCTGATCTTGCGATTTTTCGCCGTGGCAGGGTTGTCCGTGGTTTTGGCCGGACCGGGAGTCTGTAGAAACGACGGAAGCAGTGGTAGTGGCCCTTCCAGTATCTATCCGGGATGACTCACTGTGCTGAGCTGCAGACGGCGTTTCGGCCTCGGCCTGACCGGCCATGGTATGCGCGCATAGATCCGCAGGGCAAAAAATCAGCCGAAAAACAATGGCCGCACCCAGTAGGGGCCCGGTGGTTCTGTAAACCAGGTTGCGCACTATAGTTAGCTAACGACCCGTGCAAGCAAAGTGTCAACAATTTTTTGTCCGGACTCAGGAAGTTGGCACGGGTCGGCAGCCGGCTACAGGGCGGGCATTGCCGTTCAGAAATCAACGCGCGATTCTATCTCAGCCCGCGAGCAGTGGAGCTCTTCGCAGTCCAGCTTCGTCGGTGAAAACACCCTTGAAATTGGAAAGCGTTCGTAGCGCACTCAGATGTTGCTTTTTGTTCACTGTATAGAAGTAGAGGTCGAATTCGGAGTAGGCCTGGATGGAATTTGAAAAGGCCAGAATCTCTTCCCCGCGATACGGCAAATGCAATCGGTTATTCCTGAACGGAAACAGGGCCGCTTCGGGTTGCTGGATCTCGCTGAAGAGATAACCGGACTCGAAGCCCAAATTCAGAGCCTCGTTTACCACGCTCCAGTTGAACGAGGATACGATGGGCTGGCGGAAATCCAGCAATTTATGCCTTACTCGGTGCAGTGTTTCTGCATCATCCTTGATCTCAAAATTGATCTGAAGCTCGGAGTCGGCATATCGCTTGTGGAACCTATCAAACGTCATAAGCCCCGGAAGGACTCGCTGAAACTCCGGCAGGGTAAGATCGCAAACCCGCTCATCGATCTGAAACATTCGAAAAAGAGTGTCATCGTGGAACAGAACGATGTGTCCGTCCTTCAGTCGAACCAGGTCCAATTCCAGAGCCCGAAAGCCCAGCCGGATGGCCTCATCGAAAGCGGCTTCGGTGTTTTCGGTATGGTGGCGGTGCATCCCGCGGTGGGCATAGAGTATCATAAGCGGCAGTTGCCTTTTTCGTCGTCTTTGCCCGTTACGGATATATGACAATCCGAATAACAATTAATGTAGGGCGGTTTCAGAAAAAGTTAACGGAGAATTGCGATGCTGGAATGTGGCATGGAGCCAAAACTGTGGAGGGACTGTGGGCACAACCGAAGCCTCACTTAACCTGACCATCGCTTTGATCGTTCTGATCCCGGCGGCACTCCTGGCCCATTGGGTCCTGAAGAGGACGCCGCTCAGAGATCTGTCCGGAACGGCAAAATGGCGCGCACTTAAGATCTGGATAGGCGGGGTGTCACTCATTGGCCTTGCTACTGGTCTAACGCTCTACTTCCTTGTCCGTATCATTCTGTCCTGACAGAACCTCCGGGTGCAAATTCAGATGAAAAGCCAGGCCTTCGAAACGGCGAGGACACGGGGCTTGAACGGACTATACCGACCCGCGGCACCCGGAGAGGCTTTCCGGGCAATCGAAAAGACCTGCAGAGCTATCAGTAGAATTCAAACGTCTTGAACAATCGTTATAATCCTTAAACTTTTCGAGTAACGATTTTGTCATTGATTCGAAACAGGAGGGCATGCATAGTCGGAGTCAACAACGGGACGAAACCGATCCTCCGGAAGACGGTGAATCAAAGATCGAGCCCGCCGGCGCAGAGGCGTCAGAACAATTTAGGAAGAGGTGTAAGATGCCGAGTCCAGGAATTATATCGACGGACAGAAAACTGGAAGTCCGACTAGCTGAAAACCAACTGGAGATTGAAAAGGCTCTGGCCCTGCGCTTTGAAGTATTCAATCTAGAAATGAATGAAGGCCTGGAGGAATCTCTGGCCACCGGGAAAGATCGGGACGAGTACGATCTATACTGCGATCATCTGATCGTATTGGATCGAACCAAAGACGACAAGATCGTAGGAACCTACCGACTGCTACGAGGATCCATTGCACGGGCAAACATTGGATTCTACTCCGAAAATGAATTCAACCTCGCGGCTCTGGACAACCTGCCTGGCGAAGTAGCCGAAATCGGCCGAAGCTGCGTGCACAAAGACTACCGGGACGGTTCGGTAATCTCCATGCTGTGGATTGGGCTGGGTAACTACATGAACCAGTTCAACGTTCGTTACCTGTCCGGTTGCGCTTCCCTGCATACCACAGATCCCCAGGATGCATCCGAAATGTATGCCTGTATGAAAGCCAAAGACATGATGGCTGAAGAGAAATACCACGTAGAGCCTCTGGAAAGCCACAAGCTCGAAGGCTTCAATGCCAACCTGGAAATTCAGGATGTTAAGGCGACCTACAAGAAGATGCCCGCACTGCTAAAAGGCTATGTTCGAGCCGGATCTCGGTTCTGCAGCGAACCCGCCATCGACCGAGAATTCGGAACCATCGATTTCTACATCATCTTCGACAAGACCGAAGTAGACAAACGATACGGGCGACACTATCTGTAGTTAATAGCATAGCGACTCACTATGGCGACGATAGTCACAAAGTCCGGGTCTCCGCGGAGAATACCAGGTTCTTTGAAAACTCGAAAGCAACTCAAGGGCATCCAACGGATGCCCTTTCTTATTTCCTTTTGCTGGTCGATCTCTGGATTCTAAAGTATTTGAAAGTCCATGAAGCGTTCTCTTTCTCATGCTTTTTTCATTCTAGCGTTCGGAGCTTCTTTGCAATGTTCGGCGGCCAACCTCACTTTCCCGGAAGAGCCCGCCCCTGATTCCGGTCGTTCCATTCTGGGGAAACATAGAGATAACCTGGGCCTCAATAGAGTTCCCGTCAATAGTAAGCTGCAAATCAAGGGCGTGGATCGCTGGAGCAGCTGGCTGGTTCGATCGTTCACTCCCGCGGATGATTCGGTTCAGTCCTTCGAAGCAGTAATGGGAATATCAGATCCCTTTATCCGAATGGTGCTGCGCTACGAAGCCGGGGAAAACGCTGTCTATACGTTGAACGGCGAATCCTTTGAAGGCGGTTCGAACTTGGATCGCCTGTACGTCGGACCCATGCGCGATTACATGACCTGGACTCTGCGATTACCGTTGCGCGAAGACTTACAGTATCACGGAAAACGAATTCTGGATGAGCGCGAATACTTCACTTTTTTCCTTGCATCCGGAGAACTAGATGATCCAGCCACCGACCATTATCGGATATATCTCGATGGACGGAACCTCGAAGTGCGTCTGATCCATTTCACACTTCGGGAACTGACCGAGTCTTACAGCGGGAGGATTCACTATTCGGATTACCGTTCAGTGGAGGGCGTAAGGATTCCGTTTAGTATTTCCATTCAAGATTCATCTGCGATCTCCGCAGCTCACGAACAAGAATACGTGCATCGCATTGAGGTAGAGCACGCGCAGTGGGCTGACTAAAACAAGGATTAACCTGTTTACCCTTCTAAGCGGTTTTTCTCGGGGAGCACCCGGAGAATCGGGTAGCTCTCTGAACTATCAATCAAGGCCATAACCGGACCAGAAATAGGTTGATAGGGTACACTGCCAGATTAGGATTCCTTTCAATGGTACTGCTGAAATGGACGGTTCGGAATTGATTCAGAGTCTAGGGGAGCCGTCCGCCGCCTGGATGGGAAAGTGAAAGTGCTCGCATCCGGCTTCCCTATTCCTTCCGGAGAGGGCGTGACGGACAAATCAATCTGGATCGGTAAGATGCGGTGGGCCCCCAGGGAAGCCTTGTCAATGTGTCAAAGCCAGGTCATCCGCGCCTTCTATTCGCTTGTATGTCTCCTGGTCCTGCTCATCCCGGTATCGGGCAAAGCCGAATCAGAGGTTCATGACCTGCCGACCCTGCAGTATTTGAACCTGGCCTCTCTGGAGGGCAACGGCCCCACCAGCGCACTGCAGGCGCCGCATTCCTTTCACTCGTATCTGGACCGAGATAATCTATCTGTCGGGGAAATTCGCAACCTGCACGCCTCAAGATGGGAACTCAGCGAAAGAAAAGACATTAACCACGGTTACACCTCCGCAGTTCTCTGGATTCGCATCCTGGTGAACAACAACACCGAGTCGCCTCTCAAGGTCTTACTGGAGGAGGACTTCACTCTCATTCGCACTGTAGAGGCTTTCGTCTTTTCGCCAGAAAGAACAGGGGTGGTTGAGAAATCAAAGGTGGATAGGACCCTGAAGTTTGAGCAAAGACCGATAGTGTTCTCAAATCCCGTCATGCCGCTGACTATTCCGCCTGGCAGACATGCAATCTACGTGCGATTGGCCTCGGATATGGATATGATCGCCGCCATGCAGCTATGGGCGCCGAATGATTTTCAAGAGTCCACGATCCAGCGACAAATGATCTTTGGCATTCTGTATGGATCCATCCTGCTAATGGCGCTGTACAACGGCTTGCTCTGGCTTTCCTTGCGCGACAAAACTTACCTTTTCTATTCTCTCTACTGCCTTGCCTTCGAGTTCTATTTTCTGGCCTACTACGGTCATGGCGCGCAGTTTTTGTGGGGCGCGTGGCCGTGGTTCGAACAACGAGCCGTTCCAATAGTGATGTCCGTACACATCGGGCTGTTGGCATCCGAGTTCTTCCGACTATATCTTTCGGTCAACCGCACGACACCGGTTCAACTACGGATCGTTCGAGGCATACAGATCTTCAGTGTGGGACTGTTGGCAGCCAGCCTGCTACTACCGCCGGCCACCGTGATTCGAGTCTTTCCCCTGTATGCAATCTCTGGCATAGTCATCATGGCCGGCGTATCCATTACGCGCTACGTTCAGGGATTCAAACCGGCCAGCATCGCCATTGTTGCCTTTCTGATTCTATGGGTGGCCGGTATCTTTTCTTCTCTTCGGAGCCTGGGGGTAGTACCTTATAACAACGCTACCATGTACGGAGTGGCCTTTGGAAATGTGGCGGAGCTGTTGCTCCTTTCCCTGGGACTGGGATATCGTCTCAGGCGAATTAGGGCCGAGGGCCGGGTTGCGGGCGAACGAAGCCAGTCCCTGGTTCGCTTGCTGGAGGAGCTTCCCTATGCAGTGGTTCTGCGATACGAAAACGATCGCATCCTTGCCTATGCCAACCGGGCCGCCCGGGATCTGTATCCGAACCAGGAGATTCGAGACTGGAAAAGCGCCGGTATCCAGGCCTTTAGACAGGATAACGCTGATCGATGGATTGCCGTACATCATGCCCCGCTCCAGATAGAAGACCGGCAGGCGGAACTACAGATTCATTGGGAGGTTACAGCCGAAATGGAGGGCCGACTGGAACTGGAAGAAAAACATGCCCGCACGCTGGAAGCAAAGAGACAGGCTGACGAAAATCGAAAATCGCAGGATGAGTTTCTGCAATCCATGACCGTGGAGATCCGCCGTCCTATGGCCGCCGTTTTGCAAGCAGCGGATGTACTGCAATCGCTTGATGGAACCGACGAGCAGCAAAGCCTGGCCGGCATTCTACTGCGTAGCTCCAGTACGCTCGTGAACCTTCTGAATGATCTCGCCGATCTTTCGCGAATTGAATCCCGTGGACTACCCATCCACAAAATCCCCTTCAGTCCGCAGAGTCTGTTTCGGGATGCCTACCGTCTTTTTGAACCCAATGCACGAACCCGCGGCCTTCGACTTGAATTGCACTGTTCCGATGTTCCTGAGCTGATTCAAGACCCCGTGCGAATCAACCAGGTAATCAGCAACCTCTTGAACAATGCCATTAAGTTCAGCGAAACAGGAGCCATTGTTATTTCCGCAACATACGAAGAAGGCTGGCTGGAAGTGCGGATTAGCGACCAGGGCCCGGGCATAGCTATGGAGCTTCAGGACAAACTGTTCCAGAGATTCGAGCAGCTCCACTCGGCCACCTATAGAAGATTTGGCGGCACGGGCCTGGGATTGGCTATTTGCAAGGGTGTGGTGGAAGCGCTGGATGGAACCATTGGGTGCGAGAGCGAACCGGGTAAAGGCAGCACTTTCTGGTTTCGTCTACCCGCAGAACGCGTTGCCAGCGAAACCACCGAAAAAGAGGATTCGCAAGCTTCGGGATCGGGAATCAAAAAAGTCGGTCTTGCCATCTCCACGGACGACGCCTCAGCGATGCTGGAGCATCAAATCCGCCTGCAGGGCATGGAGATACTTCGACTGGACCCTCAGTATCCGGGGTTCAATGTCAGCGACCTGGATTTACTCATAGCGGAAAACCCTCCGCAGCCTTTGCCCCCCGACCTTCCGATCATCGCCTGGTCCATGACCGGAAGGACGGAGGAGGCCCTGGCAGATGCAGAGATAATACCCCCGATTTCCAGAGACGACCTGATCTCCACGATGCAGAAAGCGTTCAAAGGTCAGCAGGAGCGCAGAAATGGATAGTTCAGGCCTGCAATGGGAGGCCATGTTAGCCGGACTTATTTGCGGAGCCTGCATGATCCTGGTCGCTTACAATGCCTTCCTGGGCCTGTACACGCGCGAAAAGATCTACGTGAGCTTTTCCGGGCTTTCGGTGGCAGTTTTGCTATTCCAGCTTTCTTTTCTGGGACAGCTTACGGGGTTGCTTCCGAGCCAGATTACCGACGTTGCCATCCCCGTCAGTCTGCTTCTGGCCACCGGAGTCGCGGGCGCCGATTATCTGCGTCGTGTTCTTGTGGAGTCCGGGGCATTAAAGCAATCCCCGGCAATTAGCGCGCTGATAACAATTTCTTCCGTTCTTATTCTGGTTTTTACCTTTCGGCCCGATTGGTTTGGATCTTACGTCTATCTGCTGACTATGGTTCCCATTACCATTTTTGCCTATCTGGGCAGCCGGGCGCTTCGCCAGGGTTACCGCCCCGCCCTCGCAATATTGATCGGATTGTCCCTCTCGATGGTGGCGGGGATTCTACACCAGTTCCATGAATGGGAGATTCTGCCAGACCGTATAGCGCTTCGAGTGGCGCTGCCGCTGGGAGCTCTCTTTACCTTGTTGGCCTTTTCTATCGCACAGGGAATGCGCATTCGCAGTCTGGACCTGGAACGCCTGAGCGCCAGAAACAGAGAGTCCTTTCTGAAATCCCTGGTGCAGGCCACCCCCTTTCCCGTACTTGTTTTGCAGGAGCCGCTGGGAAAGCCTCTTTTGTGGAATCAAGAAGCCTCCAAAGTTTATGATGCAGGACCCGATTGGACGCTTCGCATGGATCCAGAAGCCAGCAAGGTATTGGAGCAAAGGCTCAAGGAAAGCGGCGAAATAGATCGCGAACTCTTCCATATCCAGAATAGGACCGGCCGGAACATGCAGGTCGCTCTATCCGTTCGCCGAACACGCTTTGCCGACCGCGATTGCTACCTGCATATTCATGTGGATCGGACCTCCGAGATAGAAACCAGCGAAGCCCTGGAAAAGGAACAACTTGCTCTGGAAAAAGCGGCGGCAGAAGCGGAATCCAGTACCCGTGCGCGGGATGACTTCATCGCGGCCATGAGCCATGAAATACGCACTCCAATGTCCGGCATCCTTTCGGCGGCAGAGCTACTCGAGGAATCCTACAAAAGCGAACCGATGGAGTCTCAAATAGTCCCGCCAGAGCCTGTGCTGTCTACACTGCAGCGAAACGCCTATAGACTACTTCAGTTACTGAACGACATCCTGGACTATGCTCGCATCGGCGCTGGAAGAATGGAGCCTTCGCCGCACCGTTTTCGCCTGGTGGAGTTCACCAAATCGACTATTGAACGATTGGAGCCCATGTTTCGACAGGCCAACGTCAAGATCCAATATGAGGCGCCGGAGAAGGATCAAGAGCTGCGAGCCGACAGCGCTGCCATTCGTCAGATCCTGGATCGACTATCCTTTTCGCTCCTCAGCAGCCGAAGGGACGGCACTTTGAAGGTCAGTCATTCCGTGGAACCCGGCATGATCCGCTTCCGGGTTCATGCCGAGGCCCGTAGCCTACTGGGGGCCGATCCAGACTTGTTGCGCCGAATTATGCAAAGCTCCAGCAGTTACCGGCCCCGTACAGCAAGGGAGCTGAGTCTCACCGTTGCTCGCGGGCTCTTGCGCATGCTAGGAGGGCAGCTTAACCTGGCAAAATCTACAAACTCTGAAGTTGAGCTGGAGCTGACCTTTCCGGCAGAAATCCTGGAAATCGTTCCCGAAGCCCGTAGCAAGAAGCCATCCATTCGCATCCTCCTGTTCGAGGACAATGAGGACAACGCCATTCTGATGCAGCGACTCTTGCAGAAGCGGGGTTACTCAATCAATGTGGCCGGCACGGCCCGCCAGGGGATTCAAATGGTAAAGGAAGAGAGTCCCGATCTGGTGTTGATGGATTTGCATCTTCCCGACATGGATGGGTTCCAGGCAACTCGGTCCTTGAAAGAGGTATACGGCGATAAGTGCCCGCCAGTGGCAGCCCTCAGTGCCAGCACGCTTGAACGGGATAAGCAAGAAGCGATGGAAACGGGTATGGTGGGTTTTCTCTCCAAACCGATTCAAAAAGAACAGTTCGAATCCCTGATCGGGGACCTCTTCAGCCAAAACTGACAGAACAAGAAAAGACGGTCCGATGTGCCAGAGACCCAATTACGGGTCATCCGTGCATATACACCTTTTTTTCTGGACGACTGAGCCGCTCTTTTTTTTGGTGCATATACACGTATCAAAGGAGCGACTTATGACTGATGTCTATATTTATGATCATGCCCGAACCCCCCGGGGAAAAGGGAAGAAACGAGGATCTCTGGCGCATGTGCATCCTCAAAACCTGGCTGCAGCCACGCTGAAAGCCCTGGAAAAGAAGAATAACCTGGATCCTTCCCTTGTGGAAGATGTAATCCTGGGTTGCGTTTCCCAGGTAAATGAGCAATCCAGCTGTATTGCTCGCTATGCCGTAATGGCAGCCCAATGGCCGGACAACGTCCCGGGCTATACCGTAAACCGATTCTGCGGTTCCGGTCTACAGGCCATCAACAACGGTGTGGGCGCCATTGCTTCCGGAATGTCCGATCTAATCGTGGCCGGCGGCGTGGAATCCATGAGTGCCGTAAAAATGGGCGCCGATATGGGCGACCTGGATATGAGCATCGGAAACCCGGTAATCGCAGAGCACTACAATCTGGTTCCCCAGGGAATCTCTGCCGACTTGATTGCTACTAAAGAGAAGTTCAGCCGCGAGGATGTGGACAAATTCGCAGTAGAATCCCAGCAGAGAGCTGATGCCGCCATCAAAGATGGACGATTCAAGAATGCCATCGTTCCGGTAGAAGGAAAAGACGGCAGCATGGTGGAACTGGACGAACACCCCAGAATCGAAAGCGACTTCGACTTCCTTTCCAACCTTCCAGCTGTGTTCAAGACAGTGGGAGAGAAGCAATTCGACCCAATCGCACTGAAGACCTATAAAGAATTCGATTCCATCAACCACGTACATACACTGGGGAACTCTTCCGGCGTTGTGGACGGAGCTGGCGTGGTGATGCTGGGTAGCGAAAAAGCCAAGGAATTTGGCCTGAAGCCTCGCGCTCGCATCGTTTCTATGGCTTCTTACGGATCCGAGCCTACCATCATGCTTACGGGCCCGGTACCGGCCGCCAGGAAAGCTCTGGATAAAGCAGGACTGAAGCCCGAAGACATCGATCTGTGGGAAATCAACGAAGCTTTCGCCGCTGTAGTTCTTTATGTAATGAAAGAACTAAACATTCCTCGCGACAAAGTGAACGTTAACGGTGGAGCTATCGCTCTGGGGCATCCTCTGGGAGGCACCGGCGCCATCATCCTGGGAACTCTGGTAGACGAACTGGAGCGACAGGAAAAGAAATATGGCCTGGCTACTCTTTGCATCGGTGGTGGTATGGGTATTGCTACCGTGATCGAAAGAGTTTAAACCCGAATATGAACGGGAGGAAGACTTCTGACTCCCGCGAACAGAGAACCGGGCATCCCTGGCGATGCCCGGCCTTCATTTTGAAAAATCGGATCCTCCCAGGGACAGAATCAAACTCTGATCGATGTACTTTTGAAAAGAGCATTAGCACGGAGCCAAAACGAAACCGATACGCCTGAAGAATACCATGTCTACGCAGCATCGAAATACAGAGGCCAGAAGCCGTAGCCGGGTTATTCCCCATGCGGAGCTGGAACCGCTGACCTACAAGATCGCGGCAGAATGCCTGTGTTTGAACCTGCGAAAGGCGTCTCGACTGATTACGCAGTACTATGATCAGATTCTTGAGCCTGCTGGCATTCGCTGCACACAGCTAACGATTCTGGCCGCGATTTCCCGAATCGGGAATCGGTCCCTGACCGACCTGGCCCAATCCCTGGCCATGGATCGGACCACGTTAACACGAAACCTGAAACCGCTGGAAAAGCACGGATGGGTGATCCGAGTAGATAGCCCCAACCATCGCATGCGAAACTATGCACTTTCCGACAGTGGTGAACAGGTACTCAAAGAAGCTGTGCCCTTGTGGCAGGAAGCTCAAAATTCCATCGTCGGCATGCTTGGCGATAGTCGACGTAAGCGGTTGTTTCAGCACCTTCTACGAGTCACCGCTGCGGGACGGAGAGCGATTAAAAAAGAAGAGCATGACTCGGAACTCGAGGATTAGCCGCCCCCGTCGGAACGGGAAGAATATCGGCCGACGCCGGTATCGATCCAGGACCCACACCCTCTCTAGGCGGATCGGACATTAGCTCAGTGATTCCTGGGCCGCATAATGGGATAGAATCCCATACCTCCTGATTACAGCCTTCATCCAGACTGTATCCCAATTATGTCCCTTTGCAAGTTGCATCGGCTTCTCGTTTGAGTAAGAATGACCAGATCCTTCTTCTGCCTTTTAAGAGTTTCCTGAAACGAGCTTCTTCAGGGGAACAGAGAATGACCTTTCCAGGATTTTTTCCAACTTTGCTTGCATTCGACAGAGTAGAATTGCAAATTTGGGGAACGGAACCGGTTGATAGATCGTCCAAGTGAAGATAGTGAAGTTATTTATCTGGAGAACTTTATGAGAATTCGAAACCTAACAATTGCCACCGCAGCGGCCCTCTTTTTGACCGGGGCCCTCTTTGGAGAAACCCTGTATGTAGTGAGCCCGGCTGCCAAACTACTCAAAGAACCCAAAATGAGTGCCAGTGGACCCGCTCTGAAACCTGGAACACAAGTGAACAGCAGCGGACAGCAGGGGATGTTTGTGCAGGTGCAGACGCCCATGGGATCCGGCTATGTTTCCAAGCTGTTCGTATCCAAGTATGCTCCTACCGGAAAGGTGGACACAACCAAGATCAAACTGAATCAGCAAGTAGCCACCCGGGACAAGGCTTCGGCCTACAGCGAAACGGCTGCGGCCCGTGGCTTTTCCACTGGCACAGATGAACGCTTCGATAATCCGGAAGCCTTTGATTTTGCCGAAGTAGACTGGATCGAGAAACAGAAACCGGATCAAAAACAAGTGGACATTTTTCTCCGCCAGGGAAAGCTCCATAAGTTTGGATCATGAGGTTTCATAGAAAAATAGAAAATAGCAGCAGAGCCCTGGTAAGTCGGTTTGCAGTTGCAGCCATTCTTCTCGGGCTCTTATCCGCCACGGCCCAGTGCACATCTCTCAGCCCCAAAGAAAGAGGACTGAGAGAGATTGCAGTGGGTCGTGCTCTTACCGCCCGGTTTGCCAAATCGGACGGAATCGTCAAAAATGCCCAGGCAACGTCCTATGTTTCCCTGGTTGGGCAAGCGGTTGTAGAAGCAGCCGGGCTTGCTGATCGGGATTTCCATTTCGCCATCTTGAATACGGACCGAGAAGTTTCCGTAGCCGGCCCCGGCGGTTATGTCCTGATCAGCAAAGGA
This sequence comes from Spirochaetaceae bacterium, assembly GCA_002730875.1. Taxonomy (GTDB): domain Bacteria; phylum Spirochaetota; class Leptospiria; order Leptospirales; family Leptonemataceae; genus UBA3465. The sequence continues at coordinate 570,690 of PCBI01000005.1, forward strand.
TACATCAAGAGCCTTTCCTCGGAAGCCGAACTTGCAGCGGTCCTGGCTCGAGAGATAGCTCATATTGCCATGAACCACTACGACGACGGAGTCCTCACGGATGGCTCACTCATTGAAACATCCGAGTCCGGTTCTGAAGAGCTTTTTGAGCAAATCAACGACGGCGAACGACCCGCCGAGCAGGTATATGAAGCGGATGCGGCGGCAGCCGTGTATCTGGCCACCGTAGGGTATGATCCCTCAGCCCTGGTCAGCATCTTGAGCAAAGGAGTTCCGCAAAAGAATGCGCCGGCTGCGGAACGGCAGGAAAAGGTGAAGACCCTCATTCAGCAAAATGGCCTGTCCGGCCAACAGACCAACGCAGCTCGATTCAAGGCCAGCACAAGAGGTCTGTAATATGCTAAAAAACAAGAAGGTCTGGTTTGCTATCCTGACCGTTGTTCCCATTGCGCTTGTACTGATTCTGCATGCTGCGGGAGCACTGGCCAGGGTCGAAAACCGGCTCACCGACTTTCGCTACATTTATTTCAATCCCGGACATTCGTTCAGCGAAGAAATCCTGCTTCTGGAGATCGATGAACAATCACTTCAGAAGCTGGGTCAGGATCCCATCTATGGTCGCTGGCCCTGGAAACGAAACGCTTACGTTCCACTATTGGAGTTCGTTGCCCAGTTTGGAGCCCAAAAGATTCTATTCGACGTAACCTTCTTCGAAGAAAGTCCGGAAGACGAGGCCCTGGCCGCAGTAGGCGAGGCAATACCGATTATTTCGCATGCGTTGAACTTTAGAAACGAGGAATTGATAGAGACCCCGGCCGTCCTGCCGGATGCGGTGCGCGCTCAGGCCATTCCCTACGAAGGCCCGGAGAATGTCTCTCTGGGCTACAACAAGGTAATCTATCCAGCCCGAGAAATACTGGCCACTTTGCCGGCGGCGCATTCCGTTACCTTTCATCCAGATCCAGATGGCGTGGCGCGGCGATCCCGCCATTTATTCAGGTACCGCGATGAATACTATCCTTCGCTTTCGCTGGCTGCGGTGGCGCCGCTAATCGGTCTTCAGTCCGTGAGCTACAAAGGACAGAACCTGATTCTGAATACTGCAGAAGGCGAGCGCAAGGTGCCGGTAGAGGATGGCGCTGTACGCTTTCACTATTATCCGGAATCCGAACTCTACAACAACATGAAGCGGTATTCCATCACTTCATTGATTGAAACAAAGATTGCCATCGACAAGGGCGAATTCGAATCCCTGGAAGACTTGAAGTTTAATCCTCTAGAACTCCAGGGAAAGACGGTCATCATTGGGGCCACGGCAGCAGCCACGCATGACGTAAAGACAACGCCCTATGGAAGTATGCCCGGGGTTTTTCTCCATGCCATACTTGCCTCGAACATTTTGCAGAACCACTTCCTGCAGGTAATGAGTCCCTGGTTCGCGCTGGTAGCCCTGATCCTTCTCGTTCCGGTAGCCAACTACCTGGTAATCTATACACACGGCCTGGCGGGACGCGTTATCTTTCCGGCTTTGATGCTTCTTGTTATCGCCGCCATATCAATCGTAGCGTTTCAGTTCTTTGACACGCTAATTCCCATGGCCGGTTTCTTGATCGGTTTCCCTCTGGCGTTCAGTGGATCGGTGGCTTACCTGAGCTTCACGGAAGGTCTGGAGAAGCGAAAATTCAAGTCCGCCATGTCCAAGTATCTGTCTCCCGCGGTTCTGGAAGACGTGATGAAGCGGGGGCAACTTCAGGCTGAGATCGGCGAGCGCAAGAACATGACCGTAATGTTTACCGACATTCGCTCGTTTACTACGATGGCCGAAGGAATGGACCCGGCCACCGTAGTACACATCCTGAACGAATACCTGGATCGAATGGTACACGTGGTATTCGACGAAGAAGGCACTCTGGATAAGTACATTGGCGATGCTATCATGGCGTTCTGGAATGCTCCGCTGAATCAGCCGGATCATGCCACCCGGGCGGTACGTACCGGACTCGGGATGCTTCATGAGCTTCACATATTACACCAGCGGTGGGCCCAGGAAGGAGCTCCGCTTCTGCGAATGGGTGTGGGCATTCATACCGGCGAAATGATCGTAGGTAATATTGGCTCCAATCAGCGGCTGGATTACACAGTGATTGGCGACAACGTGAACCTTGGTTCCAGGCTGGAAGGCATCACCAAGACGTATGGCGTGGATATGCTGATCAGCGAAGCCACCTACAAGGCCATGGTGGCCGAAGAAAGCGAAACGCTACCCTGCCGCTTGATCGATCTTGTCGCGGTGAAAGGTAAGTCCATCCCCATTGCCGTCTATGAACCTCTGCCGGCCGAGGGCGGACAGCGGGTTAAGTCCATGAACAATTCGGTGTATGCCGCAAAGTTCAATGAAGCCTTTGACCATTACAGAAACCGTCGATGGGACGAAGCCATTGCGCTGTATGAGAGCTTTCTGGCGGATGCCTCGGAGGATTTGCCAAGGCCAGGCCCGGATCATCCCTCTACTCTGATGATCGAACGCTGTAAACAGTACAAAGCGAGTCCTCCCCCGGATAACTGGGATGGATCATTCGTAATGACCGCAAAGTAGAGATTTGCGAAAGCGAACATCGGTAGCTTTGCGCGTACCGCCGAATTGACCAATTTGTTCACAACGCCCCCGAGTGTCGGGGGTGATGTCACAGAGCCTGGACAAACATTCCCTTCGAATATCTAGTAGCCGCACTCGTGAAGACAGTTCTGTCCAGGCTACCAAAGACGTCCGGAACGGAAGTGTACTTTTCGCATACCTGACATGAACAAAAGAGCATCGAGGTGGACGCAGTCTTGCCGGCGGTTTTTCTGGCTCCGTGGACTCTTCGTGTTGTTCTGTGAGCCCCGGTATTATTGTGTCCCGGTATTCGCTGGTATTTCGCTTGTTGCTCTACATTTTCGCAGGGGTGAACGTATTTTCGATGGCAGGTTGCAAAGCAAACCTTTGCCGTGCGGAAGATCCATCCTGCGATGCCATCTCTGCGGTCTTACTGGCCAGTTCGATTCAGTGTACGTACAGAAGCTCCTGGTCAAAGATAGGCAGCACGGAAGGAAATCCCGATGGTCTTGTAGCTGTCACTTTTTCCTCCATAGTACAGGGACCCGATGGGGCCCTGTACGCCGGCGGCGAAGCATCCAACGGAAATGATGCCGCCGTGGTTATGCGAAGCGACGACAATGGCGCAAACTGGGTCACGGAATGGCTCCATCAGCCGACAGTGAACCCGGCTGCGATTACGCAGATGTTCAGGGCCGCGGATGGCAGTCTCCTGGCCATTGGCAACCACAATCCGGACAGCACAAACACAGAGGTCTTCGTGGCTCGTAAACCGCCCGGCGGATCCTTCAGCATCGTTTCCGCTTATGAACGACAGAATACGCATGTGAGCCGAGCGTTAAATGCGACTCTGAGTTCCACAGGTACCATTTATGCTGTCGGCAACGCGGCGGATGCGGTGGACATTGCCGGGATCGTACTGAGCTCCGGTGGCGATTACAGCACTCTGAATGCAAGGACTCTTCTGAACGACGGAGCCAACCCTGTTCTATTCTCCGCTGCCTTTCCCGATTCCGATGCATCAATTAGCGTTGCTGGCTTTATTGACCTCGGAGCTTCCAAGGATTTTACGGTGGGTATTTCGGAAAGTAATGGCACTTACACAACCATTGTCCGGGACACGCTGAACTGTTGCCTGGGAGATCCGGAGCTTCATGATCCCACCGGTCTTTATCGGTTGTCCAACGGTAACCTGATCATGGGCCTCACTCCCGGAACCAGCCTTGCGGACATTCGCGCCACGGTTATGGAGATTGCTCCCAATGGCAGCTATTTCAGGACAGAGGTGAGCCCGGCTGCAGGCGCTGCAACAAGCCTGAAGATACACGGAAACTCTCAAGTAGTGTCGCAATTCCTTCCGTCGGGAGCCACAGGCACAGCTCAGGTAAGCATTCGCAAACCGGGCGAATCTGGATTTACTGTGAGTTTTCCAGCAAATACAGATGGAATCATTCTGAATGATGCGCCGGAAGAATCGATTCGTCTGGTGGAAACCCATCTACTGGACAACGGAGATCTGGTGATGCCATTGCCGATTCACAACAGCATTGTGGCATCAGAGCCGGCCTGGTTCTACAGGCTTTCCTGCCGTTAGACGGTGAATTGCACTAATCGGATTTGGCAGGTCTTTTGATCTGTGCCCTGGTTCGGCAATCCCGCAACCCCAGGATGCACGCATCCTGAATCCAGGAAAGTTCTTAGCACATCAGCGTCCTCGGACGGGCTCCGGTAGTTCCAGCTGCGCATATTTCTGAACTCCATTTCGGCGAAACCATCCACGATTGGTTTCGATTGCATAGAGCGCAGGCTCCGGCGAAACATAGATGGCTTTTCCATCATCCGGATGCATACTGAAATAATCGATTAGAAATCCCTGTTCGTCAAAGAAGGCCACATCGAGCGCAAGAGGGGTGTCCTTCATGTAGAAGCCGACCTTTTCTGACGCCGGAAAAGCAAAGAGCATTCCGTGATTTTCGGGCATGCTTTCTCTTCCCTTCAGCCCGGCGGTTCGGCTATCCGGATCGGCGGCAATCTCTACCGTTAGCGGCTGCCCGCCAATGCGAATCTCCATGGTTGGTAGCTGGCCCGGAAGGTTTCTATCGCATCCCGCAAGTAGCATTGCCGATAGCGCCAGCGCCGAACCCAGAAAGGCTTGGGCCAACCAGGAACGCTGCAAACTCAGGGCTCGCGCGGAGCGCTGGCGAAACAGCGCAGCCCGGATGGTATGGATAGTATGGATAGTCCGGAACGTCTGGATGGTCTTAACGCACAATGGAAAAGGCCGATTTCCGATGACTCTGGTTAGTCGAAAATGCATCATCTTTGAAATAAGCCCCGGCGTTTAACGCTATCCATGCCGGGGCCGAATAATACTCTAACGAGTGTCCGAAATCAATGGTATCCCGCCGATAGGGCCGTGCGACTCATCATTGAAAACGGATGGAGATCTCACCGCGCTTCGCTTCGGTTACGATCAGCTTTTTTTTGGCCACAATCTGAAATATCTTCGGGTTCTGAGCGTAATAGGCCATAGTGTCGCGCAAGGCGAAAACTCGACCCGGATAGGTTACTTCCCAGACGGTTTCATTCTGCGAAGAGCGGATTTCATTGATTCCCTTTACTGCAGTCTTGATCTGCAGATCGTCCCGGAAAATGCCCGCTTCGTCAAAGCTCAGGCCCTGGATTTTCATCAGTATAATGTTGTTCCGAGTGATGGAACCCCATCGGCTTTGAAGCCGGCTATGCACGAATTGAGCCAGTCCGGATAAACGACGATTCGGTTCGGCACCCACGGCAAATCGTTCCATGGCGGCCCGGGCCGCCGCAAGATCCGTGGTTTGCGCTCCGTTCTCCACCTTGCTGAATTCGCCCAGGACTTCGCCACGACCCCAGAGAGTAACTATGGCAACGTTTCCGGTAGCTTTGTAAGACTTGAAATGTTGTCCCAGGGTTGCAATGTTCTGGGCATTCGCCTCAATGTTTCCGATGACGAGCACATCCGCTTCCGCTTTTGCGGCCTCATCCAGCAGACGGGCGGGAACGTCGTTAGGATTGGAAGAAATCAACGCTTCGTTTAGACCGGCCGTATTGATTCGCGATACATCTACGATATTGTAGCCCTTTTGCACCAGTGCATCGCGCAAAGCGCTGGCAGCCTGAGCATTACGCGAATTAAAGCTTTCCACACGTCGGGGCTGTCCAGCCAGATTATACTCTTCCCGAATCAATACCAGGATCCGCGGATTGCCGGCCAGTTTCTGCATCAGATTGATCTGGTTGTTGATGTCCGATGCGCTAACTTCGAAGCGGAAAAATGCGCGCAGCATTTTGATTGTATCCAGGTTATAGGTTTCCTGCTCGATCAGGCTATCGTTGCGACAGATCCCTCTGGCTTTTGTAAAGATCTCGAAACCCAGGGATTGACCATCTCCTGTTCCGCTGGATTGAGCAATTTCTTCGCCAATACATTTCTCCACAGCTTTGCGGCAGGCATCTTCTTTGGCCTTGTCCAGGGCCGAAGCCGTACTGGTGTATATGGGCGCCTCACCGTAAACGGTGATTTCTCCCCGCAGACAGGCCTCCCGAAAATCCCCGGAGAGGCCGGAATCGTCCCGGCTGGAAGAGCCGCTGCAGCTCACCACAAAAGAAGCCAACAGAATGGAAAGGGCCGCCGACAGGAAAGCCCCGAAATGGAACCTGCGCCGGGAGCCAGGTAGTTTTGAATCCATAAATGCCATACTTATTAGAGGCGAAGGGCCGCTTCCGGGTCAAGTATATACATTTTTTTCTTATGCTTTGGCAACTCTTTCCGATGGGTGTAGCGATGATCTTCCCGGCTCTTGAAAAAACTCTGCGAGAGCAGTCCAGGCTTCTAAAGGAAGCTCTGTCCATCGAAAAGGACAAGGGACGGGCTATTGCGGAAGCAAACGGCAAAAAGCTCAGGGAGCTGAGCGACCGCCTGGAAACCATTGTTGCGGCAATGGAAACGGCGGAAAATGAGCGGATCTTAAGCTGTCGTCGCCTGCAGAAGCAGCGACCGGACCTATTCGATGGAAAGAGCGATCTGCGAGCCAGCGATCTGATGCATGCCCTGGATCTCCTTTCAGATCAAGGAGTGCCTGTGGAGCAGGAAAGAGATCTACTCTCCCTTCTGCTTCTGGATTTGCGCAAGCTACAAACCCTGAATCAAGAAAATCAAAATGCCCTGGAAAGGGCCAGTACCAACCTGAATTCCGTTCTGGAACATGCTTCCGGAAAGGATAAGATGTACAGTCCCGCAGGCTCCGATAAAAAGAAATCGGACAGCCCTTCACTCATTCTAAACGCCACTGTATGATTTACCTCATACGGTAACTTCGCTTCACCGGACAAAACCGGCGGGCGTTTCTTTTTTCAATTCCTGTATTCACATTCGCCACCGCAAAGCCCGGCAGCTTCCTGGCTGGTATTTGCGCCGACGCCGTTGATCCTCTTGCCTCCTTTCGAACTATTCGGCATTCGCTCCTGCGGCGCTCATTGCCCTTCTGCCTCCCATCGAGCTCTCCGCTCCATCGACTTTTGTCCCATAGCGGTAGCCTGGCTACGCCGGTACCAACACTGCCGACTCCGACTCATTATGTCGCTTCTAGATGAGCCAGGCACTCTCTAGCAAGGCCCGGTGCGGTTTCGTTCGCAGAAGTTGATTCGCGTTACAGGCCGACCCTCTAACTTCACCCAAGCTCTGCAGCGCCCTCCTCAAGTGAATTGGCGCTTTCTAAGCCCGAAAGCCAGCGGAATCCGGTTTTTTCTCATCCTTTTGCAATAGCTACCGAGAAGATAAAAGGAGGCTTCTATGAGCTCAACATTTGGCGGTTTTGAAATAGCGAAGCGTGGACTCAATGTTCACCAGACAGCCATTCAAACAACCGGTCATAACATTGCGAACGCGGACAACGAAAACTATTCCAGACAAAGAGTTAATCTGGAAAGCATGGATCCGTTGTATGCGCCGGCGCTCAATCGCGCCAATGTGAAAGGACAGCAGGGTCAGGGTGTCCAAATCGCTTCCATCGAGCGAATTCGCAATACATTCTATGATGATCAAATCGCAGACGCAAACAATGTAAAAAACTACTGGGGCGCCTCCTCCGATTATCTGCAACAGATTGAGCGAATCTTTAACGAGCCTTCCGACAACTCACTCCGAACCCTGGGCGATAAGTTCTGGCAGAGCTGGCAGGAACTCTCCACGTATCCTTCCGATCGGGCTCACCGGGAAGTGGTGCTGGAAAGGGGAAATGCGCTTACCACCCGGATGTCAGATATTTACAACAAGCTCACAGATCTGCGTCACCGAGCGAACCGGGAGGTGATCGCTGACGTTCGCACCATCAACTCATTGGCATCCGATATTCGAGACCTAAACGAAAGAATCCTAAAACTCCAGGCTCTGGGCGATCAGCCCAACGACCTGATGGACCGCCGGGATGCGGCCATAGAAAAGCTTTCGGGAATCGCCAATATACGCATTGGGCGCGGCGATAAAGACGAAATGATCGTATTCATAGGCGAGCAGGCGCTGGTACAGGGCGAGATTCAGCGAAAGCTAAAGACCGAGCCGGACGCTACCAATGACGGTATGGCAAAGATCCTCTGGGAGCATAATGACAAAGAGCTGATTTTGAGCGGAGGCCATTTGTTTGGCCTGATGCAGATGCGCGATGACGCCATTGTTGAAAGAATCAACAATGTGGATGAGTTCGCTCTGAACATTGCGGACGTGGTCAATGAAATCCACAAGGATGGATTTGGGCTCAACGGCGAGACGAACAAGAACTTCTTCGACGTTCGGAACCTCAGCGGTAACTCAAGGGGTATCTATGATCTGGGACCCCAGGCCGCTAACTATGATCTCAACCAGGATGGGACCGCAGAAGTAACGGCCATCTTTCGAGTGTCGGGCTCCAACACCGTGGATCCGTCCAAGCCTGTGGGCGTGGACGGAACCATGACGTTCTACAAGAACGATGGAAATAGTACGCCGGTATTGGTAGACTATTCAGCAGACGACACGTTAAATTCCATCATCAAGCGAATCAATGACCAGGATGCCGGCGTGGTGGCCTATATGACCCACGACAACCAGTTGGCCTTGAAAGGTACCACAGCGGAGGATGATCGCCGCACGAATTTCATGATTCGTCACCTGGAAGACTCCGGAGAACTTCTGGCAGGCTATACAGGCATCCTGAACGCTTCCGGGCCGCAGGGCGCCTTCGATTTCCGCCGAATCGACGAAATATCCAAATTGCGCGCTCCTTTGCAGGATATTACACTTACCCCTATATACCACCCCTCCGCCTATGTGAAGGTCTCCGAAGAGATCCTCAGAGATCCCGCTTCCCTGGCGGCGGCTCGGGGCAAAGACGTGGGCGGCACCGGCGACTATAATCAGTCCAACGGTTCCGCAGATGGTAGCAATGCCCTTCTGATCGCCGAATCCCTTAAACAGGGAAAGAATATGATCGGTCATTCGGACAATGCAGAAGAGTTCTACAACGCTGTGATTTCCAAACTGGGAACGGAAAGCCGCACCGCCGAAGACGCCATTCAGCGGCATGAAGACAATCTGCTTTCGCTCAAGAATCTGCGTCAAAGTGTTATGGGAGTAAGTCTGGATGAGGAAATGTCCAATATGGTGCAATTCCAGCATTCCTATAACGCCGCAGCAAAAATACTGAACAGCATGGATCAGATGCTGGATGTGATAATCAATCGCCTGGGAGCTTGATTGGTAAACGAATAACATAGAAGGAGCTGCCCTCAGCTTTCCAATGAAGCCAGGAAAGGCCCCGAAAGGGCCTCAAACAGGAAGCAATGGAGGCAGCTGGAAACCGGGAATGGAGATAAGACAATGATGCGAACTACAGGAATCATGCAGAACAACTCCCTTGTTCGAAATCTGGAAAGACACAAGTACGAAATGGACAAGGTGCAAAATCAACTGGCCACCGGTCAGCGGATCAGCCGGCCCGGAGACGATCCGTCTGCGGCAACGAATCAAATGTACTATCGGAGCCGCGTAAACGAGCTGGATCAATTCGCGCAGAATATTGAAGCCGGAAAGTCACGCTTAAACCATATGGACGGCGAACTCAGTCGAGTCACCGAAATCATTCACAGGGTACGTCAGCTGGCCGTGCAGGCATCTAACGGAATCTACCAGGGCGATAGCGGATTTGAACTGAAAAATGCCATCGCAAAAGAGATTGATCAGCACCTTCGGGCGCTCATCGACATTGGCAATGGACGGGATGCCACGGGCCGGCCGCTTTTCGGAGGTCATGAAGTTGACCGCCCTCCTTTCGAACCGATCTTGAGTTCCATTCGCGGACTGCAGGGAATTCAGCTGGAGAATCAGATCGTGGGCGTGGAGTACCGGGGCGATAACGGGAAGCGACTCACCGAGGTAGAGCGTAGTCAGTACATCGATGTGAATCTTCCCGGAAACCAGGCGTTCTGGGGAACGAATATGACCGTAACCGGAGCGGTGGACAACTCGGGATACATTAGCACCACCGATCAGTCCTTCAAGATCGACGGCGTGGAGATTCGCGTGGCCGCTGGCGACACCATCGACGATATCATCGATAAGATCAACCAGTCAGGGATTGAAGTTAAGGCCTCCAAGATCGGCCAGGACTATGTAAGCCTGAGCACCACGGAGCCGCATCAGATCTGGTTAGAGGATATGGAAGGCAGTACAGTGCTCAGAGATATCGGGCTCATCAGTTCCGATAAATCCGAACCGCCCAACAACTTTGCCGAAACGGCACGAATCAGCGGACAATCCGTTTTCGACGTTCTAATCAAGTTCAGAGACGATTTGATTGCCGGCGATCAGCTGGAGATTTCGGGCCGCGATCTGGGAAACCTGGACTCGGCGTTGGAGAATGTGCTTCGGTTCCGGGCCGAAGTAGGCGCCAAGCAGAATCGTATGGAAGAACACACCAAAAGGGTGGCCTGGGATAAGACCTACATGACCGAGCTGCTGGCCGAGTCGGAAGGGATTGACGTGGCGGAATCCATCATGAATTTGAAATGGTTGGAATCCGTGCATCAGTACGCTCTGAACGTGGGCGCCCGCGTAATCAAGCCCACCCTGGTAGATTTCATCCGATAACTATATGCCCCAATTAGAAACGAAACCATTTGGATCGATTGAGGTGGAGGAGAGTAGCCTTCTGGACTTTCCGGAAGGTATTCTGGGATTTGGGGACTATCACAAATTTGCCATCCTGGAAGAAAAAGAAGGTCCGTTTCACTGGCTACAGAGCGCCGACGAACCGGGCCTGGCATTCATAATCCTCAAGCCGGAACTCATTCTAAAGGACTACGAGCCTTCGGTGCTGACCATGGAATTGCAAAGTCTCCAGGTGCAAAGCATCCAGGAATGTGAAACCTATCTGATCGTCACTATTCCCGGCGAGCAACCAGAGAAAATGACGGCCAATCTACAGGGACCTATCCTGGTGAATCGGAAAACCAGGGTGGCCCGACAGGTAATCTCCATGAACGAGAATCATCTTGTGCGGGTTCCCATCTTGGAGCTTCTGGAGGCCTGATTTGCTCGTACTAGCCAGGAAAATCAACGAATCCATAATGATAGGCGACGATATCGAGATCGTCGTTGTGGATATCAAGGGCGATCAGGTAAAGCTGGGCATCCGTGCTCCAAAGAATGTAGCCATCCATCGCACGGAGATCTATACAGAGATTCAGGAGCAGAATAAAGAGGCGGCCCAATCCGTTACTCCGGATAAGCTCCGCGATCTTCAGAAACTCCTGGGCAAAGAAAAGAAAACCGAAGAAAAGCCGGAATCGAAGGATTCGTGAAACCGTTTGGTCTGTCTCTCTGCATTGTTCTGGCGCTAGCCCCTGGCACATTTCGACCCGGTTCTGCGGCCCCTTACCCTCCTGGACTGAGCGAGTTTGATCTGCGAATCACAAACCGGAGATTTGTTTCTCACATAGTGTTCGAAGTAATCGAAAGTCGAAATGCCATTACCCTGATTCTCAGTCATGGTCCTAATTATAATGCTTACAAGGCTGTACCGCACTCCGTCCACTTTTTCTGTGGCTCCGGCACACAATGCTTGCAGCTATCGCGACGAATTGACAGACATCTAAGGAGCGGCTATAATCTGGGAATTAATCTGCAAGGTTCCCGAATTCGCCGACTGGAGTTTTTAAGACCCGAATGAGTTCCGCCACGACTACAGATCAGATTTCGAGTACATTGAGATACCTTGTTCGGCCTGTGCCGGTACAGTACGAACCGCTCTTTCGAAGATTCGAAAAGAGCCTGGAAAGACTGGTGGCCCTGGTTTCCGGACCTTTACTCGCTGCTGGAATTCTTTATTCAGGACTGCATAACCAGAAGCCGATCGCCTGGGTGTTGGGGTGGTCCCTGGCCGTTCTTCTGCCCTGTGTGGCTCTGTATATGATTCGCGTCGCCCATCGGCACCAGTCCTACTACTACAATACCGGCAATGCACTCATCCTGATAGCGCTTCTGGCGGCCTATCATTTCCTGGGCTTCCAGGGCAGTTCCATAAGCATTCCTTTTCTAATGATCTGCTGGATCCTTCTGATGCAGATTCCACGCCCAGGCCGATTCAAAGCGCTTACAGTCGCTTTGCTCATTGTTCTGATTTCGATTTATGAGCTGGTTTATTATCAGCCATTGTTCAACGCCGACCAATCCTCGCTGTTGCTTTTTCTTTCCGGTGCAGTGCTGCTTCTGCATGTTTTCGTTAACTATTTGATCCTCAGATTCGTGGAGCTCGAACAACATCGAATTCGGGAAGGAAATGAACTGGACCTGGCCAGGCGAGTGCACGAAAGCCTCTTTCCGTCCTTCTCAGGAAATGAACGGATAAAGATATACAAGTTTCACTTACCGGAAAACCAAATAGGTGGCGACTTCTATGACCTGGTTTTCATGCGGGAAGGGAACCTGGGCATCTTCTTGAGCGACATTAGCGGTCACGGAATTTCCAGCGCGATGATGTCCACAGCAATGAAGGTTGTGCTCAATCGTATTCCCTATAGAAACCGGCTTTCTCCGTCAGCGCTTCTGACAGCGCTGGACAAAACCATGGCCGAGTCCTACGAGAGCCATCATGCTACCGGAGTGTATATTTACTTCGATTTCCTGAGCTCCAGGGTGTTGCTGGCCAATGCAGGACATCCACCCGTTTTGTTGGGTCGCCGTGGTCATGCCTTCAAGGAAATCGAAACCTCGGGCAGCCTGATGGGTATGGGCATTCGCGAGCCCACAGCCGAGGAGGTAGAAGCAAAGATGGAAAAAGGGGATCGCTATCTGTTGTACACAGACGGCCTTCTGGAATACGAGACCGTGAATGGTACCATCACCTTCGTTGAGGATCTGGAAGCAATGCTGGGTCCCATGCACCACCTGGACTCCGAGTCTTTGCTACAGAAACTGATCCAACAAATCCGAGCTCTGCCCGATTTCCTGCGATTTCGCGATGATGTACTGGTACTGATTGCAGAAGTGCAGTAGAACCCGCCCGGCTGGGCCGTCCGTCCTCTAGCCTCTGACCTCAATGGTCAGAACCTCAATAGCCGGGGAGGATGCGCTTCCCTCCGAAAAGACTCCAGAAGCTCCCTGGATGCGATGCTTCCAGGCCCTGCCTGATTAATCGGCGGAACCCGGGGGCAAGACTCTGCAGGTTCCTTTGCTTATCAGTTTTCCTTTCTGATTGGTCCACTGGATACGCATTTCCACAGCTTTGATTTTCTGGATTTTCTTCGTTACCTCTACAGAGCAGGTTATCGTGTCGCCGGGATACACCGGACTCCTGTATTTCTGCGTAACCTCCAGCGCCACGGTTCCCAGACCGGGAAGTTTCATTCCCAGAACCGGCGCCAGCAGCGACCCGGCCAGCCCTCCATGGGCAATCCTGGTCTTGAAGCTGGTAGTCTTCGCGTACTCCTCATCTACATGGACCGGATTAAAATCTCCAGAAATGCCCGCGTATAGATAGATGTCGGATTCGCTTATGGTTTTCGTAAAGGAAGCTTCGTCGCCGATCTGAATTTCTTCAAATGTCTTGCCTTTCTGATACATGGTGTCCTCCTGTTGCTGTGGAACGACTGCACATTATATTTCTGCGTCATATGATTTCCGGTCTATTCATTCTGGCTCTGCCTTTTGTAATCATTATCTCGCAAGGAATTCGGGATTACCAGGATCTATTCTCTTTCCTGATTCGTCAGTTGCCGGTAATCCTGGGCTGGATCGTCGCTATCATTGTATCGGCCACGTTGGGGATCCGGCATGCCAGAAGAAAATTCTGGGACGGGGTGGTCAGTCGTTATATGGAAATGGATACTACCACTCTGGACCTGCATGCCGAAAGAAGAACCCTACTCAGGCTGTTTCTAAAATGGGGCCGCTGCTTTCGATGTCTGGCATTCTGGTACGGGGGATTCTTTTCCATCCTCTGCTGGGTTTTTTCCATCTATGAATGGTCGTTGATTGCAGGCACGATAATCATTCTCTATTTGTTCATCGTAGGCGCTTCCCTTTCGGCCGCGCTGGCTGCCCTGTTCTTGCTATTTTCCTACACAAAACACCGAGAAGATCCTTCCCAGGACTTCTTCAGTTGAAATATTCCCGGTAAGCTCACCACAATGATGCAAAGCCTGGTCCAATTCCAGAGCGCAAATCTCTGCCGGCGCGTCCTGTTGCCAGAGCTCCAGTAGTTTCTCCAGGGCCTCATCCATTCGCTGAAAATGATACCGGTGACGTTCCTCCAAAAAGAAGGGATCCACAGACTCCGTTTCTTCTTTGATAAAAACCGACAACGCCTCGCGCAACTCCTTCAGACCTTCGCCGGTCTTACAGGACACAGGATAGATTCGATCCGCGGAATTCATGCGAACGTGGCTTTCCCAGGCTGTCAGTCTTTCCGGGTCTACAAGGTCCGCCTTGTTCAGGATATGCCACACCGGTGGCGCAGGGAATTCGGGCTCGGGGTATGGTTCACGATTCAAATCACAAACATGAAATATGATAGCGCTTCGCTCCATCTGCTGCCTGGATCTTCGCACACCCTCTTGTTCCACCAGGTCCTGGGATTCCCGTAAACCCGCCGTATCGACGAAGCGAACCGCGATTCCGGTCAGCTCGATCTCTTCGCTTACAAAGTCCCGAGTGGTGCCTTCGATTTCAGAAACAATGCTTCTTTCCCAGCCGAGAATCTGATTCAGTAGCGATGATTTTCCAGCGTTGGGCACTCCGGACAAGGCAACCTGAACCCCATCGCTGATTCGCGAGGAACTTCGGGACCGTTCCAGTATGTCGGCAATACGACGACGCAAATCCAGAACCCGCTCGATCGTCTCTTCGCGGCTTTCGAATGTCAGGTCCTCCGTTGAGAAATCTACTTCCGCTTCTGTTTCGGCTTTGAGGTGAATGAGCGCCGAGCGAAAACGGGATATCATTCGAGTGAGTTCACCGTCATAGAGCCTACGACTGGCATGAAGTTCGAATACACTTCTTGCATCAATGATTCGGCGCACTCCCTCAGCCTTCAGAAGATCCAATTTACCGTTTTGAAATGCGCGCCGGGTGAACTCTCCGGGATCCGCCGGACGAATCTTCAGATGATCGCATGCCGCGAGGATAAAATGGCGAGCTATAACCGGGTTGCCGTGTAGCGTAACTTCCAGGGTGTCTTCGCCGGTATAGGAGGCAGGGCCCCGAAAAAAAAGGAACAGTCCGTCATCCAGTATGGCGGGGGCGGAATTCTCGCTTTCGGCCCCCCGGCCGTCTTTTTTGTCCATTGCCTGGTGCGATTCTGCATTGGATCCTGCATCGATTGCTCGGTCAAATTCTGCGCTGGATTCCGGGTCAAATACGCGGACCGACTCCGTACTCCTAGGATCCAAAACGCTGGCGGATGCTGAATTGGACTCTGAGTCCAATCCGCTCGCCCATTCGCTGTTGGCTTCCATGGAGGAAGCATTGGTTAAAGGACGCTCCAGCACGAAGCACCGATAAGCTTTACCGGTTTGCAGTGTCCGAGCAGATTCTGGCGAGTAAGAACGGCCCGAGCCATCAAGAAAAAAGGCCTCAATTACCTTATGGCAAAGAGGCCCGGAGAAGCGCACCAGCGCGATGGCCCCTCGTCCCGGGGCGCTAGAGAGCGCTACAATCGTATCTTCGATTATTCTTCTCCTTCGTCCTCGTAGTACTCCTCTTCGTAGTACTCTTCTTCTACGTCGTCCCCTTCGGAACGTAGAACTACGACCCTGACCCTTTTGTACAGGCCGTTGCCTTCGGAACGAGTGGTCACTCGATCATCTTCTTCAAGAGTCAAATGCACAATCCGTCGTTCATAAGGATTCATACTTTCAAGCAGCACCGAACGACCGGATTTGGCTACACGATCGGCCACAGATTTAGCCAGTTTGTTCAGCTTCTTTTTTCGCCGCTCTCTATAACGGGCCACATCTACAAGGATCCGCTTCTTCTTTGTAAGCTCCGGAGTTACCAGGAGATTCAGCAGGAACTGCAGCGCATCCAGGGTCTTTCCCTGCCGTCCGATCAAAATACCGGAATCTTCGGACTCCACGTGAATGATATAGTTTTCTTCAGTGTCTTCGAAATCTTCAATATCTGCTTCTATGCCCATTTTGTGCATCAGCGTCAGAAGCACTCCAGTGATCAGCGCCTGATCCCCCGGGTCGTTCTTCGCTCTTACCCGCACAACTACGGGCTTACGCGCCATCATGCCCAGCAGTCCGGCTCCTTCGGTTTCAAAATCCAGTTCATCTTCCGGGATCCCCAGAAGGTCGGCCGCTCGCTTCTGAGCTTCCGATTTGTTCTTGGATTCGATCTCTAGAATATAATTCATCTTTTTACCCTATAAATTGATTTCAGGCTTTCGCTTCTGCCGGTTCGTCGCCAAGTTTATTGGCCGCCAATTGCCACACAACGGAGACAACGTTTTGAACAGTCCAGTACAGAGTCACTCCGCTGGGCATAGACCAGAAAAAGAAGATCATGATCACCGGCATGAAATACATTAGCATCTTTTGCTGCGGATCGGAAACAACAGTGGTGAACCTTTGCTGCAGTATCTGGGATCCTACCATCAGGAGCGGCAGAATATTGATATGGAAGTTCTGAACAACAAACAGATCCTTTATTATGTAGACCGTGTCCGGCTGCGACAGGTCGTTCATCCATAAAACAAACGGGCTGCGCCAGAGTTCCATAGACTCGGAAAAGGCGCTGTAGAGCGCGATGAAGATGGGAATCTGGATCAGCATGGGCAGGCAGCCTTTGGCCGGATTCACATTGTGCTCCTTGTAGAGAGCCATGATCTTCTTCTGCTTTTCTTGAGGATTGTCCTTGTACTTCTCGTTGATCTTGTCCATCTCCGGT
The DNA here is from genome assembly GCA_002730875.1 of Spirochaetaceae bacterium. Taxonomy (GTDB): domain Bacteria; phylum Spirochaetota; class Leptospiria; order Leptospirales; family Leptonemataceae; genus UBA3465. Next base: position 587,747 of record PCBI01000005.1, read on the forward strand.
TTCAGAGCGCTCATCTTCTTCATGGACTTGACCTGCATCTGGTTCAAAGGCCAGGTTAGCAGCTTGAAGCCCACGGCTATGATGATAATGGCCCAACCGTAGTTTCCGATCATTCCGTAAATCTGGCGCATTAACCATACAATGCCATCCCGGATCTTGGAAAAGATGGCCAAAAACGACGAAGTATAAATTACGTCCCGCGCTTCTTCGTCTGGCTCGGACATACCGAACTCCGCCTGCATCAGCGCCGAATCGTTGAATTTGTGCGCTTCATCGCTTCGCATACCCACGAATATCTGATTATCCAGGATCAAGGCATCCCGGCGACGCTGTTCGTTTAGCATCAGCTCCCGGGTGTTGTCCGGGGCGGCTTTTTCGCCGGTGCCCTGAATCGCGGCCGGAACGCCAGGCAATTCCACGGCGCCATCCCTGGCGGGCTCGAGACGGAAGTTTTCGAATACAGCCGTAAACGTGGCCCGACCCTCGGGCGAAACCCGGGCCTTTTGCACTACTCCATCCGGGCGATGAAGAGGGTTTTCCGGGTTCAGGAAATGCGAATAGGCTACCAGAAAGCGGGAACTGGAGCCCATGAATTCCAGGGAGTTGTCTTTTTCTGTAAATGCCTGGTAAGGACCGTCCGGAGTGCTGCTACACGAGAAGAAACTCCCGCCAGATCCCCCCACCCCGTGGGTTTGATTCAATGATTCGTTATAATAGAAGAACCTGCCGTAGGTTTGAAGCACCCGGTCGTTTTCGGAAACAGGCTTGGGACCCAGGTCGCCGAAGGTTCTGAAGAACAAGTCGCCACCGAGCACGAAAGGCTTATCTTCCAGGTTTCGCAGAATGGTAATCTGACGGAAGAAACTCTCGCCTTCGAAGATTCTAAATACCTTCACAAGTTCCAGGCGATGTCCGAGGAACGTTACCGGCATCTTGAAGCGAACTTCCGTCACTTTGCCATCTTTCAACGGCCCTTCCATCTTGAAAAGGCCACGGTTCAGCAGCGGATCTCCCAGCCTTTCCTCCAGCGGAGGGCTGTAATACAGATGGGGCTGGAAATCCATACCAAAACCCCGAGTCACCTCCAGGGCCTGGTATTTCTTAACCAGAGGATCTTCGGACTCTTCTATCAACGAGTCCGGAACATGAAGTTCCTCTCTTTTCTTTAAGTACAGGCGAGCGATTCGTCCGCCTTCCGTGGATAGCACAAAAACCGCTCGATCGGTTTCGATGATTTGTTCGGTGCCCGATCCAGCGTTGAACTTGAAATCGTTTCTCTTCTCTTCGGGAACCAGCGGCACGTTCCCTTCCGGGGCCGGCTTATCATCCCCCATGAATTGAAACATGAAGTACGTAGCCACTCCAAGAAGGAGCACCGGGATCAAGGATGTTAACGAAGATGGACTCTGCTTTTGGTCGCTCATTTTACCTACCTGAAATTATGAGTGCTTGCAATCCGGACCATGACTGTGTTCCGGATTGTCCTCCGGAAATACCGGATCAAAGTATCCGCTGGAAAGCGGATTGCATCGCGCGATACGCCATATACTTTTTCCCAGGGCTTTCCAGAAAGGAAGATACTGAAAGCATTCCATTGCATATTCGGAACAACTGGGATAAAATCTGCATCTTCCTGGTAGCCAGGGTGAAATGGCCAGCTTATAGAACTTGATTATGTGTCGGGCTGCTTTTCCGGAGACGCCACCAACTGGATGCCGGCCTTCCGGAGAAGCCATTCCAGTTCCCTGGTGCCCTTCTCCGGAGGTAGATCCGTCCAGGCCCGGTTCGGAAACAGGGCAATATGCCAGCCTGGCGGCATCTGGGGAATCAGGGGTTCCAGCGAAACTCTGCATTTTCTACGGATTCGGTTGCGAACCACTGCGTTTCCGGTTTTTCGGGAGACGCAAAAAGCAAAGCGGCTTTCTGAGTCGTCTACCGCCAGCGCTCGAATGGCAGTAAATCTGGCCTGGTATCGACGGCCCCGGGCAAACAGCTCAGAGAAGGCATTTTTGCCCTTTAATGTGGCTCTTTTAATGCTGCTTATTATTTGCGGTATACCTGATCGGAAACACTGAGAACAGCTCGTCCTTTGTTTCGACGGCGATTCAGCACTTTGCGACCATTCTTGGTAGCCATACGAGCTCGAAATCCGTGGGTGCGAACTTTCTTGATCTTGCTCGGCTGATAGGTCCTTTTCATGAATGACTCCCGGAAAAAATATTGCGGTTAATCTGCCAGGATCCGCCCGGACTACGGTACGTCAACAGGCTTTCCAGGGCACCCCTCTCCAGACAGATTAGGCGAAACGGCGAGCGCTCCGGGACCCTCTGTACGTCCAGAACAAGTGGAATTTCTCAGGCGACAGAACATCGGCGCATGTCCCGCTTGATTTTCCGGTGGCGAACCCTTTTTTCACTTGATCCAGATACGGCGGATTTGAGACTTCCGGGGCGCAATTCTATTACAACGGGAGTCAGCCTTGGAAGATGCCTGGTCGCAGACAAAGAAAGAGCTACAGAAGTCGGCTAAAGACAGTAACGTCCGGCAATGTTTGCAAAGCCTCAGACCGGTTCCCCTGAAAAAGGACTCCTCCGGGGATCGCATGATCCTTGAATTGGAAGATGCGAACCTGCTGGATATTGCCAATCAACTCCAGGGACCAATTCAATCGCGCCTTTCTTCAATAACTGAAAAGCAGGTACGGGTCGAGTTTCGTTTAAAGAGCAAATCCGGGCGCCGGGAAAGCAGCTGGGTCCGGGAAAAGCTGGATCTGGAACGATTCTGCGAAGGGCAGTCCAACCGTATCGCATTGATGGCAGCACGAAATGTTCTCCAACAGCCCGGCAAAGTGAATCCCTTACTCATCTTCGGCGAAACCGGTACCGGTAAATCCCATTTGCTGAACGCTATCGCTCACGAAACACTGAAATCAAGGCCCGAGACAAAGTGTACTTTGATTCGCATGGACGAATTCCCATCCCACTTTGGCGAGCAGTTGCAGAAGCGACGAAACCTAACGCTGAAGAACCGATTTCGTCGGGGGGACATGCTTTTCATTGAGGACTTCCACACCATCCGCGGCGCTTCGCCCAATGTACTGGATGAGCTCTATTTTATCTTTAACAGCTATTATGAAAATGGCCGCCAGATCGTAGTCACCTCGGATATCCCGATTAAGGAACTTTCCATTACCAGCCGCTGGTTAAGCCGCTTCCTCTCCGGACTTCAGGTGAAGCTGGAAGCTCCGGATACCGATTTGCGAAAGCGAATCCTTAAACAGAAGATTCAGGATATTGGGCTACACCTGGGAAACGAAAGCATTGGCCGAATACTCGACCGTATTCGCGGAAATGCCCGCGACATCGAATCGGCAATTAATAGACTCTATTTCCTTCAAAGCAGCGGCATGGAACTCACCGACCATTTGCTTGAACAACAACTGGAAGAGTTCATTTCCCCCGGTATTGATGGTCCGCTAAACCCTCAACTGATTCTAGATACGATTGTAGACATTTGTGGAGTTACCCGAGAAGAGATTCTTGGCAACTCCCGAAAAATGGAAATCGCGCTGCCCCGGCATTTGGCCATGTATCTGGCGGTCCATCATTCAGATCTAAACAAATCTGCCGTGGCTCGATTCTTTCGGCGCACCGACCATTCCACAGTCATTCATGCCGAGCGCAAGATTGCCATGAAGCTGCAGAAGGAGCCCTCTTTTCAGCATTTACATCGTCAGGTCATGGAACGGCTGGGGATAAACCGTGGATAACCTCAGTTCTCCATGTGAGTACTGATTGTTTCTGTGTGAAAACGATGCAAGGCTGTCTGCAGCGCGAAGCTGCATAGCCTTCTTTTTTCGTCTTTTCTGTGTTTTTCAGTTGCATTTCGTGCTTTCTTTCACAGAAAATCCGTCGGATTATGTCCCTGCGGGCCGTTTCACGGGAAAGGAATGGTTTTTTTCACAAATCCACGGCCCCAATAAAGTACAGCAGTACAAACACACACCATACAAGAGAGTACTGAAATGAAGTTCGTAGTAGAAAAGGCAGGCTTCCAGAAAGCAATTTCGAGGATTGAAGGAATTATCTCCGCTAGAGAGATCCGCTCGGTGATTTCCAGTATACTGATTGAAACTGGCGATGACTCCATTACACTTACAGCTACCGATCTTGACATTAGCATGAAAACCACATTGTCGGCAAAGATTGCTACTGCCGGATCAATCACGGCGCCGGCCAAGAAGCTAAGCCAGATCATCAAGGAGTTTCGCTTCGAAACAGTGGAGCTGGATACCGACAAGGAAAATAAGATATCCATACGGGACGGATCCAGTCAGGCGAAGACCGAGATCCATTTGATGGGAGCTCCGGCCGACGAATTCATGCTGCCCAGTCCCATCAAGGACAGTCATTTTAAACAATTCCCGCCAGCGCTGGTAAACGAAATGATTCGTCGTACGTCCTACGCCATTGCCGAAGAAGACGCAAGGTACGTATTTAACGGTCTTTACATGGAAAGCGAAGGCGATCAGGCAGTATTTGTAGGCACCGATGGCCGAAGACTGGCGCGTATCGCACGTAACTTTCCGGACTCCCTCCCAGTGGACAAAGGCGTAGTGGTACCGGTAAAAGCAATTCGCGAACTTACTCGATTAATCGGTAACGTCGAAGAAGGCTTTGTTGGTTTCGACAAAGAAGAGGGCCGGCTGTATTTCAAGCTTGGCGATGTGGAGCTAATAACCCGATTGATCGACGGCAACTTTCCTGATTACCGCCAGGTCATTCCTCGCAAGTTGGATCACGAAGTGCGGCTCAACCGGGAAGCACTCAGACTTTCCCTCCGGCAGGCGGCCGTCCTTGCTGCAGAACCTTCCAGACAGATCAGGTTGGAGTTTTCGCCGGGCACTCTGGTAGTAAGCTCTTCCACGCCGGATCTGGGAAATGTGAACGATCCCATGAGTTGCGAATATCAGGGCGAAGAAGTTACAATCGCATTCAATTCCAACTATCTTCTGGATGTGCTCGGGGTTCTTAATAGCGAAGACATCCTTCTGGGCTTTTCCACTGCCAGCGCTCCCACAGTTATCAAGGATCCAGACGATGGAGAATTTGTGGCTGTAGTGATGCCTATGAAGATTTAGGCCTCCGGTCTGTGTTTCTTCGCAGTCTACAGTTACAGCACTTCCGAAATTACGGTGCACTGAAGCTGGACTTTCCGGATCGCTTAACCTTTCTGGTAGGCGAGAATGGATCCGGAAAGACGAATATCCTGGAAGCGATATCCGTGCTCACGTCCGGGAAGTCTTTTCGCGGAGTTCCGGACCAGGAACTTGTGCAGGAGAAGCAATCCGGCTTTTATTTGAGCTGCACTTATGAATGGCAGTCCAGCCATACCCTGGAAATGGGAGTTCAGGTGGAGGGCCGTCTTCAGCGAAGAATCAAGAAGGATGGAAAAGTTCTGCCTTCCCGGGCCGCGTTGATCGGCAATCTGGTAAGCATTGTCTTTAGTCCAGACGATCTCGAAATTATTCAGGGCGGGCCTACCGCCAGGCGAAGGTTTCTGGATGCTCTTCTTTCGCATCGGGATAGCGCTTACCTGGACTGTCTCATTCAATACAATCGAGCGGTGCGGCAAAGAAATACTATATTAAAAGAGATACGCAATAATCGGAGTCGCTTGAATATGCTGGATCCCTGGGATCGAAGCCTTGTAGAGCTGGGTACGCGGATCACAGGCCAGCGAAAGAAGTTCCTTTCAGAATACGAACCGATTCTGAACGAATCGCTGAATCAGATCTCAGGAGGAAAGGATTCTATTCGGGTTTCGCTCTTTCCGGGAGAATCGGATTCCGAGCTCTATCGCAAGGCAATGCAGGAAAGGCGAATGCGCGATGTGGCCACTGGATCCACAACATTTGGTCCGCATCGAGATCGATTGCTCTTTTTGACGCAGGATGGAAGCGATAAAGATGTGCAATTCCGATTCAGCCAGGGCCAGAAGCGAAGCCTGGTCCTGGCGCTGCGGGTCGGACAGTTCTATTACCTGAAGCAGTACATTGGCCGATCGCCTATCCTATTGATTGACGATGTGATCCGGGAATTGGATTATAAGCGCAGAGACTATTTCGTAGATCTTCTTCATAAATGCGGCCAGGCATTTTTCACCACTCCGGATCTGGATGGCTTGGAAAGCGCCGTCCAGGCAACGTCAGCCCGCATAATAAATGTGCCGGATTTGCATTCTGCGGTAACAGACTCGAAGAGCCAGTAGCATCATGTCCGGCGACGAGCAAAAGCCCCCCGGAGAAGACCGGAAAGAAGGCACATCAGAAAAGTACCCGGCAAAAAAAGCATCAGAATCCGATTACCAGGTTACCAGAAAATCCCCTGTGAAATCTGTATGGAATAACTGGAAAGAAATGGATAGCCGGGCCCTACCATCCCGGGCGCCGGAACCTGTTGCTGCGCTCCAGGAATCATTCAGGAAGCGATTGGAGCACGTACTCGGTATTTCCGAGCCCGAAAGCCAATTGCATAGCATCCAACGGGAATGGTCCGCACTGGCCGGTCTTCTGGGCAATCATTCGGAACCAATAGAAATCAAGGACGGCCGACTGGTGGTTGTAGTAAGGCAGAGCGTCTATGCTCAAGAGCTGCAGTTGCACAGTCGCAGCATACTGAAAGCCATCGAAAAAACGTTGGGCTTTAGATTACAGGGCATACAGATTAGGAGTAGTGGATTCCGAAAATAGAGGAAAGCCATGTTAACCCTGGTAGCTGTAGCGGGCCTATGTCTGGCCGTAATTGTGTTTCTGAATATGCTCTCTCCGTCTGCTTTGCAGCCGGCCAGCGGAACCATGCACAAAAAGAAAGGGAGCGGAAATCAGGATCCGCCCAGGCTGGACGCAAAGAAAGTCCTAAATATGGATCCCGGTCCACAGCGTCCGAGGATCTGTCCTGTTTGCGGCACCCTGCTTTCCCAGACGGACTATTTGTATGCGGCTCTGGAACCCGAGCCAAAGACGGAACGCAAACGTCAGGCTCATATCTACGGCTGTCCGTATTGTCTGGATCAGGACGGGGTAGTAAGAAACAAAAAGAGCATCGCCGAAATCGAACCCTGAACAATCCGATAGACTACCGGATTATTTGATCAGTTCTACAGACCCGGTATCACAGGGCCCGCACGGCTACGGCCAAACCGGCAAGAATCTGTATCACCGCGAAACCCCTTTTCAAATGGAAGCCCTTAACTTTGTTTTTTAAGGCGGCCCCTGCAAACCCTCCGATCAAGGCGCCGACCGCAAAAGGTATGGCATAAGGAAGGAAATAATGGCCCAGGCTCGGATCCGGCAGGGGCGCCAGGTTTTCCTGAAAGGCGTAGAGTATAGTCCCGTAAAAGGCGCTAAAGACGATGCAGAAGCTGGATGTGGCAATGGATTCAGAAGCTTTCTTTCCGGGCAGGAGCCAGAGAAACAATGGCACCAGCACTACTCCTCCGCCAAGACCGGTTAATGCCGAGAGTATCCCAACAAAGAAACCAGCGATCGCAAAGAAAAGGATCTGTCGCTTCGAAGTGGGATAACGCAAAGGATTGTACTCGGGTATAGATTCTGAATTCCCGGTACTTGATTTGCGAAAAAAACCGATCAGGCCTGTTATAGCTACTATGGATGCAAAGATTAGTGACAGAGCCCGGAAGCTGAGATAACCGCTAACTTCTACTCCGAGATAGGAACCGGGAAGACTGAATACACTTACAATGATTCCCGGAATGAAATGGATGCGCTTACTGAGGATGTTGGAAGCGGAAGCCGAAACAGAGAGAATTAGAGCTGTAAGCAATGAGATTGCAACGGCGGTATGGGCAAGACCGGCCTTTTCTGACTCGGGCCAGTTCAAGCTGCCCATGAAAATCAAGAAAGGAACGGTGAGAGTGCCACCTCCGATACCGAAGGCGCCGGATATCAACGAAATTAGAGTCGCTACAATGAGGAGTATCCAGAATTCACTTGCGAGCATCACCAATCAGTCAATTATTCCCCTGACCCTTGAATGACAAACAGAAAGGATTCCTGAAGGCAAAGATATGAAAGCGTACAACGAACTGGACCCATCGGTAGCCAGGAAAGTAAAGGAGTTGCTCAAGCAGCTGCTACTGAACCTGGAAACCAAGAAATCCACCCGAAGAGATACAAAGCTTATTCCCGACGAAGAGATGATTCACCAGGCCCTGGCGCACCCGGAGCGGGGAGATGTGGAAGTAGTACTCATTGATCTTGGCCATTCGCAGCAGGTATTTCTGGGCAACAGAAGAGATGTGGAAAACCCGTTTGCCGTAATGCGAATCTCCGAGATGCGCGATTTTCCCGGCCGCCGCCTGCTGGATGGCGAACAAAGCACCGAAAAGCCGGACGCTGTGGCGCTGTTTCTGATTACGGTACAGGACAGAGAACTGCTTCGCACCGAAAGGAAGAACAAATACGTATTCTACAGTATGCATCTGGGTATTACCGGAGACAGTATTTCCGGTTCATCTGCGCCGCCGGCGGATTCGGGACTCCGATCCGGACCGGACTCTCAGAAGACGGTAAGTGAAATGACTCCCAGGGAGCAGTGGGAACTTGTCAGGAATGGAAATGATTTCGATCGCCGCGTGAAGGAAGCCCGGGAGAACCTGTTTACTATTCCCTTTATTTATCCCAAATACAGACAGGCTCCTAAAGAAGAGATTATCAAGATTAGTCCCGATAACTATCAGGAAAATGTGCGCATGCTGGCCCGGGACATCTATCCTCCCAACGTTATGGCCGTGCTGCGCAGGGATTTTCCAAAGGATCACCAGGTTCAGAAGGCGGCTGTAATCGAAAAGCTACAGGCATTCAAAGAGGCGCTGAAAACCAAGGTACTGGACGATGTGCATCCGGACTATCAGGATCACATCAAATCGGTACAGGCCTACGTCGATAGCCTGATACGAGACGAATTCGCCAGGATTTAAAGGGCCTCAAAGACGCCGTTGGATTACTGTTGAGGAACTGGAGTCAGCAGCCTGTGGCTGGCTTCCCGGATCGATATTTGCTGGCTCTTCGATTCAGGGATCCTGCTCAGCGATTCTGCGGTCCCAGGGTCCCTACTTGATTTTCAACTTTGCCAGAACGGGCAAATGATCCGAGGCTACCCGGGTTCGCTTGTTCAGCAGTACACGGTGCTCGAGCAACTGTACCCGCCTGTTTAAAAATACCTTGTCGATACGAATCAACGGACTGGGCGTATAAGAGGGAAAGGAATGCATTCGGTTGCCTTTGTAGGTGTCGGTGAATCCGCCAGCAGACAGTATCGGATTGAGTTTTCCGACTCTGTCGTTGGTGTCGCCCAGCATTATGACCGGCAGATTCCGCACCATTTCCAGAAATGACGACTCCAGGATCATTCTAATCTGGGACATTCGCTCAAAACCGGCCAGACCCAGATGGAAGTTCAGTACTGCGATCTCCCCGGCCGGAGTGTCTATTCTGGACATCAGGCAGCCGCGGGGTTTCTTGATTCCCCAGGTGATGTTTAGATTCTCCGTATGCACTATGGGAAATCTGGATAATGTGGCATTGCCATAGGCGCCCTTTTTCAATTGGACATTCAATCCCAGATCATATTCCATTTCCAGAGACTCTGCCAGTTTTCGCGCCAGGTCGTCGTTGTGGGAACGGGGAACCTGGAAATCCACTTCCTGAAGGCAGAGTATGTCCGCTTCGGACTCCTTGAGAATCTCGATGATTCTTTGAGGTTGGTAGGAGCGGTCATTGCCTATGGCTTTGTGTATATTGTAGGTAAGAACCGAGATTTCCATGATTACGTATAGATATGGACCCTACGAACCGGAGCGTGATGGCCCCTGGAATATGGACCGATTGATGTCGGTGCTTTCCGAGATGGTCATGCGCTACGATATGCAACTGGACGACGCTCTGAGAGAATTAATCAACCGCGGCTTGCCGGTAAATCTATTTTTGCAGGAAGGGGGCATGGATGATCTGGTAGATCAGTTCATAGGCCAACTGGACGATCAGATCAACGAAGCTCTGGATCAATTCGAGATACAGAGCGCCACCGACGATACCCGGCGATCCCTGGAGCGTAACTCCAAAAGATCCGAAGAACTACTTCGGAAGAATCCGGATCTACAAAACCAACTAAAGGATGCGGCCAGTCGTCAGTCCAGCGATGAGCTCTACCGACTCAAGTGGGATCTGGTGAAGGAAACCGGTCAGAAGGAACTGGGAAAGTCCATCTCGGGAATGCAAAAGGATTTGGAGGATTTAAACACTCTGCAGGAGGGCCAAAAACGCTTCGCATTTCGCGGCGACCAGGCACTCAGCAGAAAGGAAGCCCTCGAACTTCTGCGCCAGATGAAAGACATGGAAGAGCTGAAGCAGTCCATGAAACAGGCGCAGGCGAACGGCGATTTATTTAATTTTGATCTAGAACGCCTGGCGCGATACCTGGGTCCAGAATCCTACGAGGAGTTTCTCGAACGACGCGAACGGATCATGGAAAACCTGCGAAAGCTCATGGAAGAGCAGGGCCAGGTGGTTCAGGACCAGGATTCCGGGGAAATGAAACTTTCCCCGGCCTCGGTGCGTCGCATCGGTCGTCGGGCGCTGGAGGAGATCTTTGCTGCGCTTAAGTCCGACGATACAGGCGCCAATGTAACGGCCGAAGAAGGGGACGGCGAACAGGTTTCGGCGGAATCCCGGCCCATGGAATACGGCGATAGTATTCATGCCCTGGATATAAGCTCTACTTTGATCAATACGTTTATTCGCACCGGAAGTAATCGGCCCGGCTTTCAAGACATCGAGATTTTCAAAAGTCGAGGACAGGCGCGCTCCGCAACAGTGGTTCTTCTAGACATGTCCGGAAGCATGATGCGTTCAGACCGCTTCTATTATGCGAAAAGAATGGTTCTGGCGCTGGATGCGTTGATTCGTGAGGATTACAAGGATGATCGATTGATGGTCGTTGGGTTCGGAACGTTTGCTCAATCCTACAGTCCGGCGGACATCCCTTCCCTGCAGCCCTTTCCGGTGACGATGTTTGACCCGCACATTCGTTTGCGACTTGACGCCAGCAACGAAGAAAGCATGGCCTTCGCGCCGGAATACTTCACAAATTTGCAGCGGGGCTTATCGCTATCGCGAAAGCTTCTCGGTAGCGGCGAAACAAAAAACAAGCAAATCATCTTGATTACCGATGGAGTGCCTACAGCGCACTTTGAGGGGAGTACCCTGCACATCAACTATCCGCCATCGCCAGGGGACTTCGAATTCGCCCTGCGAGAAACGCGAGGTGCCACAGATGAAGGAATCGTAATCAACACCTTTCTGCTCACTTCGGACTGGGAATTCAGTTACTTTGGCGATGAATCGTTCATTCAGCAATTTGCCAAACACAGCCAGGGACGAATCTTCTATCCCCATCCACGACAAATGGATCGAATGGTGCTGGTGGACTTTATTCAGAACAAGAAGACCCTGATTTAGTTCAGCACTCTTTTCCCGGGATTTGACCAGCTGAGTTGGCCGACACTTATTGAACAGCGTTTGTCGGACAGGTCTGACGGATGTGTTTTCCAATGGGTGACCAGGGATAAACCGTTGTTAGATTTTCAAGGTCCACGGGTGTTAGATCGGTAGCCAGGAAAAGACTTGAGTACAAGGCCGGTCCACGCAGATTGCTGGAATGAGTTCTACTCCATTTTCCATTAAACCTTTTCAGTCAGAAGAAATCCAGAAAGCCCTTGGCGACAAAGAGCTGATCGTAGAATCCATCGGCGGTTCCGTAGAGATAAAAAACATAGCTCCTATCGACACCTGCGGCCCGGGAGACCTGGCCTTTGCCGACAAAGAGAAGTTTCTCAAGACTGCCGTAGAGCGAAAACCGTCCTGCCTGGTTTTGAATGCCGAACTAAAGGACAAGCTTACTGGCAGTGAACCGTTCTCGGTGATTCTTGTGAAGAATGTAGGTTTGGCCCACTCCTGGATTCGACAACGTTTTGGCGATGTCGATTTTGGCGCCACGCAGGACTGGGGCCGTATCCATCCGTCCGCCATTATTCATCCAGATACCAGGGTGCCCGAATCAGTGGTAGTTGGTCCGGGCGCCATTGTTGGTCCGCGAGTGCAATTTGGCGAGCGTTGCGTGGTCATGGCCGGTGTTGTTGTGGAACGGGATGCCGTTCTGGGCGATGACTGCGTATTGCATCCCGGCGTTGTGCTTGGCTGGGGCTGTATTCTGGGGGACCGCTGCATTATTCGCAGCGGAACAATCATCGGCTCGGAAGGTTTCGGATTTGCCCAGGATGAAAATCGATCCCATCACCGGATTCCCCAAACGGGAATCGTGAGGATTGGCAAAGACGTGGTTCTGGGAGCAAACAACTGCATTGATCGAGCGACTTACGGCGAAACGGTCATCCATGATAATGTGATTAGCGACAATTTATGTCACCTGGCCCACAACGTTGACATTGGCGAAAAATCTATCCTGGTGGCCATGACCGGTATCGCTGGATCCACAAAACTGGGTAAGCGGGTGATCTGCAGCGGCCAAACCGGTATTCTGGACCACATTACCATTCCCGACGATACGGTACTGGTGGGTCGGGCCGCGGTGCTTAGCGACAACATCAAGAAATCCGGCGTTTATGCGGGCAGTCCGCTGCAACCTATCGCGGATTATCAGAAAAACAGCGTTCATATAAAGAATCTGGATAAAATGCGAAAAGAAGTGAAAGCCCTCCAGAAGCGGATTGAGCAATTAGAGGGAAGCTAATCCGGTCAATCTACTTGACACCGTTCATGGATGCACCTGCATTGCCAGTGGAGGGATGTCCGAGCGGTTTAAGGAGGCGGTCTTGAAAACCGTTGTAGTTCACGCTACCGTGGGTTCGAATCCCACTCCCTCCGAAGGAACAGGAGAGGTGCCCGAGAGGCCGAAGGGAGCAGTTTGCTAAACTGTCGTAGGTGTATGCCTACCGAGGGTTCGAATCCCTCCCTCTCCGCATTGGTGTCACATGGCAGATAAGGTCCGAGAGATTCAGGATAGACTCCTGAAAAACATTCAGGATGGCGATCAGCTAAGCGCTGCCATCGCCTACTTCCCGCTAATCGGCTGGATCTATCCTCTGTACTTCAAAAAAGAGGATAAACTCTGCCAGTACCATGGCAAGCAGGGCCAGCGATTGAATGCCGTTCTAATCGGTCTGTATCTGGTGATGTGGTTTCTGGAGAACTTCTGGCTCACCGCATGGATCTTTGGAACCGGATCGTTGCTGAATCCGATTTCATCTTCTGTAAAAATCATCGCTCTTTTCGGTTACCTGGGGTTATCGCTTGTGGCTGCGTATCGTGCCTTTATGGACGAAGAATGGGAGATTCCCTTTCTGCAAGATATAGTTGATTTCTTCTGGGATCTGATGCCGGAAAGGAAATCGGATCAGGACTAAATGAAATATCTGACCCGAATCAATGATTACTGGCTATCCAGGTCAGAGAAAGTCCGCTCCATCGTTTATCTGTTTCCCGCGTTTGTATTGTTTTTGCCAGGCATCCTCGTGGACTCCGGTAGACCGCGAAAGGCCGCTATCCGCGCTCTGACCTTGAGCGTGCTATTTCTGCTGGCCGCTTTCCTGATCTACATGGTGCATTTCTATATTTGGAAGCAGTCCTATCAAGGTCGCTTCATCCGGGATTTGTTCTTCTTTTTACTGCACCTGGCCACTGTGATCGCCTATCTTTTCTATAGCGGAATGCTAATTCTTGCAGAAAGCAAAGGCAATCCCGCCCCGGAATTCTGGTTGGACCGGGTCAGCCGCAAATTGGTAAGTTTTCTGGAATTCAAAACAGAGCCCGAGTCCGGGACCGAAGCTGCCGCAAAATCGGCAGACTGAGCCTTCGTGGACTGTTCCCCGGTTGCGAGGCGATTCGAGCCGCAGCCTGATCCAGGCTTGAGTCTTCGACGTCGGGTCCACTGCCGAAACCGACAGATTTACAGTGTACTATGTACTCTTTCGTACAGCGGGATAAGTGCATCCACATGGCCTTCCCATGTGAAAGTGCCTGCCTGGGCAGGACCTTCCTTTCGCATCTTGATTCGCAGACTTTTGTTCTCCAGAACTCTAAGCACAGCCTCTCTTAGTTCAGATTCTTGTTCGGGATCGAAGTAGACAGGCACTTCACCCCCCACTTCTGGAAGACTACTCCGATTCGAAGAGATTACCGGAGCGCCGCAGGCCATAGCTTCGGCCAGGGGAAAGCCAAACCCTTCTAGCAAAGAGGGCATGATGAATACGTCGGTGGAAGCGTACAGTAGTGGCAGTTCGCCCAGTTCAAAAAAAGGAAGTATCCGTATGCGATCCGAGTGTTCGAAATTCTGTAGAGCATCTGCCAGATAGCCAGGGAGAACGCCGCCGGTGCCGGCTATGCAAAGATCCAGGTCCAGGCCGCCGTCCCACAGGGTCTTAAGGGAGCGAACCACAAAGTCCACGTTTTTGTGTTTCTTGCCGATTCCCACGCATAGCGCAAAGGGACGCCTTAAATTGTACTTCTTTTTGAAGGATTCCACAGCCTTTCGGGGATGCAGCTTGAAGAGGCCGTGATCAATTCCATTGTAGATAGTCGAAATGGAATTCGCCGCTTCCGGAAAGTTTTCCATCATTCGGTTCCTGGAATGATTGGAAACGGTGGCAATGGCTCCGGCTTTTCGGGCCACCTGACGAAGAAAAAAGGAAGCGTACAGTCGATAAATCGGATTGGAAAACTCCTGACTGTCCAGATGGATGAGGTCATGGACCACTACCACGCTACGTCGCAGATGCTTTAATGATGCGTTGTAATGCGGACAATGGACCACTTCGCCTTTTCTCGGAGCGGGGAATGACCACTGCTCTTTCAGAGAGTAGATCGGAGCATTGAATGGTTTGATTTCCCCGGCAAAGTCCGGCAGATACTTCCGTATGGTCTCTGGATTACCCGCCAGTGTGAGCTTCACTTCCGACCGGTGGATCAACCGGTTCAGCACACTATACACCTGGGTTCCGATGCCGGAAAAACCCAGCATTCGGGCATCATACAGTACAGGGATGGGCGTTTTTGCCATGAAAACCACTTGAAACCAGATGCTATTGCAAACGTCAATGCATTCGGCGTGTATTTATTCTCCACTAAACAGCTTTCAGGGTGGAATACCCACGCAGGCGCGGTCAACCTCAAAGGATCAGCGAATCTGTCTCGTCCATCGGCGCCTGCCCGGATGATTGCTTATCTTCGGCGCCGCGTATCTGGCTTGCGACGCGCCAGAATCCTGGCCATTTTGCTCACGGCCGTTCTCGGGTGGACCCTGGCCTGTTCGCGGTCGGAGGCGAATCAGTATGATCCGGGGGAAGCCAACATCCTGGTAGCCGCTGCCTATTCAGCAAAAGACGGCGAGTGCGGTACAACCCATACGTTTAATTCGATACTGTTCTTTCCTGCAGACCGGGAAAACGTGCAGCTTTGCGTGGTGGCCATTCTGGAAACCAACTGCACAAACTGGTCGGTGGCGGACCCCACGCCGGATAGCTGCAAATTCATAGGCGTTCAGTTCGAAAGTTAAACTGTAATGTCCGTTGCCTGGATGGCATATGACTTGACCCTGGCTCTTGGATGCGTTGACCAGTGCATCCAACACAGATAGCCGACGTTCGTGGGTGGCAGACTTCCTTTACAGACTCTTGTAAGCCTTGTGCACAAGTCGAACCGTATCCAGGCCCTGTATAGTTGCCTGCCGATGGTATTTCTCGGGCTGCCGCTGGGCCGCTACAATCGTTTTATACATCTCTTTCCAGGGGTTTCCTTCGGGCACT
This sequence comes from Spirochaetaceae bacterium, assembly GCA_002730875.1. Taxonomy (GTDB): domain Bacteria; phylum Spirochaetota; class Leptospiria; order Leptospirales; family Leptonemataceae; genus UBA3465. The sequence goes on from PCBI01000005.1 coordinate 603,647, forward strand.
GAAAAGGATTGATCTTGCAGTTCCTGAAAACCACTATATCGTTTGGACCGTTTTGCTTTCCATAACTTGAAGCCGGAGTTTCCGCATTGAATCCTTGCCTGGTCGAAATCGATTTCCATTTCGAACTCGAAATACCGGGACCTGGCTCCGGTCACCAGGTTTGCAACAAAACCAGGATAAAGAAACTGAAGACTGGAGGATCGCTCAAGACCATGTTTATCCCGAATGAGTTTACCGGCCATTTTCATTGGATCGCCAAAGAACCAGAGCATTAAGTCCAACCAGTGAACGGCATCGTGCAGCAGTGGACCGGAGCCAGGATGTAGCGGCGATGCGCCAGAATAGACCCTTCCGCGCACCGAGCGGACCTGACCGAACCTGGCTGAATCCAGAAACTGTTTTACCTTTCTATAGCCAGGATGATACCTTCGTTCAAAGTTGATCCAGAGTCTGGAATGGCTTGAACTCATGGCCTTTTCCAGTCGATTCATGTCCGCCCTGGTTTCGCCGGGCGGTTTTTCGATTAAGACATCTTCAATGCCCAGCCTGAGAAGCTCAATGCATTGCGAAGTGTGCACATCCTGGGGAGTTGCCACAATGGCCAGATCGGCAAATCGATTCTTCTTGAGCTCGTCAGAGTCAGCTTTCCTGATTGCGTTAAACAGATCTTTTGAATCCAGAAACACCCGGGGCTTGCCCGGCCACCATCGAAGAAACCTTTGCACTTGATCCGGGTCTGTATCGCACACGGCTACCAGTTCGCAGCCGGAATGTGCAAGGACACTGCCGGCATGGGTGCACGGATGATAGCGTAGCCTGTCCTGCTCTAGCGACCAGCCTATGCGACCCAGTCCTATAAGGATGGCCTTTCGCTTCACTTGATGATCTTTTCCAGTAACTTGAGTATGCCCATGGCATACAGACCCCATAGAAGAGAGCCCAGTGTAAAGGATGCCAGGATTACCAGGGTGTCCGGCATTGCCAGGTAAAGGATACTCAGTGGCATGTCTGCCAGAAGATGGGGCGTACAGCTCTGGTTCATGCATTCCATATCCAGGATTTTGGTTCGTGTATAGACAAACAGCACGTGGAGTGCAAAACCTATCCAGAATGCCAGTTTGAAGTTCGAATTGGATCGCATTTTGATTCCGCTTTACGTCTCTCCGGCTGGGCCGTACGCTGACCGGCACCAGTATTTATGGAATCCGCTCTGAAGAAAAGTAGAATCCGACCGCTTCAGCCTTTGCTCATAGATCGCATTGCAGCCGGAGAAGTGATCGATGGCCCCTCTTCGGTGGCCAAGGAATTGATGGAAAATGCCCTGGATGCGGGGGCAACGTCGATCAAGCTGGAGACCAGCGGAGGCGGGATTCAATGGATAGCTGTAGAGGATAATGGGGATGGCATTCAATCCCAGGATCTACCGCTGGCGATTCAAAAGCATGCCACTTCAAAAGTGGAAACCCTGGATGATATTAATGAGGTGCTGAGCTACGGATTTCGAGGAGAGGCTCTCAGTTCCATAGCCTCAATCAGCTATCTGGAGATTCTGAGCAAGGCCCGAGAGGAAAACAAAGGGTATAGAATCATCAGCCGGGGGGGCGATGCCGGGGCTGTGGAGCCAGCTCCACGAAGCGAAGGAACGCGAATCTATGTTGAGGATCTTTTCTATTCTACGCCGGCGCGCAAGAAGTTCCTGAAGGCTGAGAAATCCGAAAACCAGAAAATTCACCGAGAATTCATTCGTCTGGCCATGGCCCGATTGAATGTATCCTGGACCTACATCCGCGATGGAAAAACCATCCTTCAGCTACCGGCCAATCAGAGCTTCCAGGAGCGGGCCGGCGCCATTTTCACTGGGAATCTGGCGAAGCACTTGCTGCCTGTGTCTTCGCATTCGGCCGGCATTTCGCTTTCTGGATTTATTTCGGACCATGATTTCTTTCGCGCCACCCGCGATCGTCAGTTTTCCTGGATCAATGGGCGCCCGGTGGAGTTCAAAAATCTATCATTCCTGGTGAAGAAGGGCTACGGCGAGATTCTACCCCACGGTTCGCATCCGGCCTTTTTTCTTTTTCTGGAAGTGGAGCCCGGTCGCGTAGATGTAAACGTTCATCCTGCCAAACGGGAGGTGCGCCTGCTGGACGAATCGTTGTTACATGGGCTGGTCCAGAGGGCCGTGGTGCCGGTGATTTTTCCAGACGAGCCCCTGCCGCTTAAAAAGTCTCTCTGGGAGTCCATGCCTGTTGGGTCTACCCCGGCTTCCGGTCTTTCGGGTTCTTATGGGTCCTCATCTCACGAGTCGAGAGAGGGATCACATCGCTCGCTATCAGGCTCCGAACTTCTGAGCTCAGTGGATTCCGTTCTATTCTCCCGGGACGAAGCGATTGGCGCAGGTCGAGCCTACGACATCCGGCGAGGGGAAGTCTTCGCCGACAGGACGGCGGAAAGCTATTCTCGTCGCGGATCGGAGTTGAGCACGGATTCTGAGAGCATGTATGGAGCTTCCATGGAGGATGCGGAGACTGTAGGCGAATTCGCGCAAGATTCCGAGTATTCCAGGCAGTCCGGACATGGCGATACCGTCACATCTGGCAGATCCACAGGGAATTCCAGGTTTCTGCCCATACGGCATTTCGGAGTTATTTTTGGTACCTATATCCTTGCCGAGGCCGAGGACGGATTCTATATCATCGATCAGCATACGGCTCATGAGAGAATCAATTACGAGTTGAAGCGAAGAGCTCTGGAAGACCGTAGCTTTGGTACACAGAATCTACTGACTCCGCTGGTTCTGGATTACTCCCGGGAGGAAGCGGAATCGATCCTCGAGCATACTTCGGAATTGGAGAGGGCCGGTTTTCAGATAGACTCCATAGGCGAAGGTCAGATCGCGCTTCGCATGGTGCCCGACTTTCTGGATCCGGGATCGGAAGTGGACACCATCATGCACGTAATCCAGCGGCTATCCGAAGGCGAATCCATGGTGCGGGTCTATGATGAATATGCGGCCATGAAAGCATGCAAAGCTTCCATCAAGAAAAACGATGTAGTGCATGGAAGCGTTCTGGCGGAGATAGTAAAGCAGCTGAGCGAATGCGAAGAACCTTCCCGTTGTCCTCATGGACGTCCTACAATGCTCCGGCTTACGCGATCTGAACTGGACCGTATGTTTCATCGGAGTTGAGATTCTTGGTAGAGCTTTTTTCCTGGCACTTTTGCAGGGTTTGTATGCACTGGAGTACTGAATGAAACCTGAAACCATAGTAATCGCTGTTTCTGGAAGCATTGCGGCCTATAAGACCTGCGACCTGGTTCGAAACCTGAATCGTAAGAAGATACCGGTGAGGGTTTGTATGACCCGGAATGCCACTCGTTTCGTAGGTCCGGTCACTTTCCAAACCTTGAGCGGTCAGCCGGTCATTGTGGACGAATGGGATCAAGGAATGCTGCACATCGATCTCAAGAATGAGGCAGCCCTTTTTGCCGTTATTCCTGCCACGGCCAATATAATTGGCAAGATGGCCGGGGGAATCGCGGATGATTCGGTGACCAGTACCTATCTGGCGTTGCAATGCCCGGCTTTCGTGGCCCCGGCCATGAATCCGAATATGTATATGCATTCAGCGGTCCAAAGAAACCTGGAAATATTAAAGAAGGATGGCGTTACAATCCTGGACCCGGCTGCCGGGGAAGTAATCTGCGGAGATGTAGGTCAGGGTAAAATGGAAGAGATCCAGAAAATTGAGGCGAAACTTCTGGAGAAGTATCACGAAATAATCTCATGAACTTGAATGATTTCAAGCTAATAGTAACATCGGGACCTACCAGGGAATGGTTGGATCCGGTACGTTTTATTTCCAATCCATCTACAGGGCAGACCGGCTGGCAGATTGCTCGGAATGGTTTAGCGAGCTTTCAAGAGGTAGTCTATATTTGCGGTCCTGCGCACAAGGACTATACAAATGTGCCCGGGGCCCGGAACGTATCCGTTATCACAACAGAGGAATTGGCCCGGGCGGTACAGCAGGAAGTCGGACCGCGTACGTTGCTTATCATGGCTGCCGCCCCGGCTGACTTTACGCCAGCCAATCCAGGGGAGCAGAAGATCAAGAAGACGGGAGATGCCGGCATGACGTTGCAACTCAAGCCTACTACCGATGTATTGATCAGTGTCTCGGACCTGGATTACCCGAATTTTTTTCGCGTTGGTTTTGCCGCCGAAACCACCGATGTTCGCGAACATGCCCTGGAGAAAATGGAGCGCAAGAAACTGCATTTCGTTTGCGCGAACCGGGTCTTCAGAGAAGAAATCGGCTTTGGCTCCCATGAAAACACTCTATTTGTTCTGGATCGGGACGGTCGCGAGGAGATCATAGGTCCCTGCTCCAAAGAGCGCCTGGCAAAGGATCTGCTGGATTATTTGATTCTAAGGATGCGGGCTCTTTCCGATAGTACAGTTAGTTAACAGGAGGGAACAGTGCCCCTGACGATTCTGCTTCTGACGGGCATAAAGGAAGAGCTGCAAGGTCTTCTGGATCGCCATCCGTTTGAGTTTGAAAAGGAACTGCGCATCTACAGATCCAGAAGGTACCGCGAGCTTTATGTTCGAACTACCGGCCCAGGTGTAACAAAGCGAAAGGAAATCCAGAAAGTTCTGGAGGACATTGCTCCGGATGTAGTTATAAGCGCCGGCATTGCCGGTATACTCGACGAAAAGGACAAGATCGAGACCGGGCAGGTATTGCGCATCGGAGAGGTGATTCGAAAGTCCAATCGTGTGAGCTATCCGGGGGGTCCGGGGCGGGATCGATTGATAACAGTGGATAGGCCGGTGCATGACATCCTGGATAAGCTGGATCTGGCCACAGAGTTCAAGGCTCGAGCCTGCGATATGGAAGCGGCCATTCTACTGGATATGGTGGGCGCGTTGCCCGCGTTGACTCAGAAAACCTACGTGGTCATGCTAAAAATTGCCGGCGACCGGCCCGAGGATTCATCGCTGTACGAATATGAAAACCATACCTGGGGCTGGGATAAGAAAAGCCTCTGGCAGAAGGCCGTTACTGCTATCAAGTTCCCGGCCGGCCCGAAAGCATGTATTCGATTGATTCGACACAAGCGAAAAGCGCTGGCATCCCTGACAAAAGAAATGGAATTACTGGCATACAAAATTGCAAAGGAGCAATCCATCCCGCCCGGATTGAAATCGGTCTTCATTCCTCATCGTTAACATGATCTGGCTTATTGTAATACTTCTGGGCGGCGCTCTGGTCGGGGCCATATACTACTTTCTGGTATTTGATCGTAGTAGCGTCTTCGACCGTGCCTTGAACCTGGCTCGAGAAGGAGCGTATACCGATGCCCGGGGCTTGATTCGCTCCCGTATTGAACGTGAGCCGGAGAATCCTCGAGGGCATTTCACCATGGCACAGATCTATGCCATGGAGGGGGATGAGCACAACGAACTGGAGCACCTGCAGGAATTGCGACGAGCCGGCCGTCCGTTGCCGGAGTATCCGCGTCCTCGAATGCTGAATCGTATTGGCGAAATTCTGTATCGCCAGGAGGATTTCGAAGGCGCCTACGAGGTGTATCAGGAAGCGCTCACAGCTGCGCCCAAAAATGAAGAGGCATTGGCGCACCTGGCCTTTATGGCCATCGGCCAGAGCGAATTCGAAGTGGCCGAAAAGCATTTCAAGAAGCTCGTGGAGCTGGCTCCGCAATCGGCGGAATATCGAATCGCCCGAGGCGTGGGGCTGTCCATGCTCAAGAAGAAAGAGGCCCTGAAAGAACTGGAAGAGGGTCTGGACCTGGACCGGGTGAACGATACAGCGCGTTTCCTGCTGGCTATCGAGGCGTACCGTCAGGGCGAACACAAAAAGGTACTGGAGCAACTGGAAAAGCTGCAGGACGACATAGACGATTCGGCCATTCGGTATCTGATCTTCAAGATGGCCGCGGCATCCTACTACATGGTGGGCAAGAATGAAAAGGCCCTGGAAGCGGCGGACAATTGTCTGCATCTTGCCCTGGAAGAAACCTGGGACCGTGAAGAATACGATGCGCGACTCGCCGTCGCTTATCTGAGCATGCTTAAAGGCGATCTGGAAAAGGCCAACGAGAATTTGCTGGAACTGGAGATCCGCAATCCCACGGACCAGATTGTGATGCGCGTGTCTGACTTTCGCATGGACCTGGAAGAAGGAGTGGCCAACATTCAGGAGACCAGTCCCCGGGGTTTCGATTTTCAGAATCAACTCAAGGAATGGGTAAGGAATCGTATTCATCCAGAGATGATCTTCCGGGTGAGCGGGCTGCAGATGGAGGAGGTGTTTTCCATCGGCGCTACCGGGGACGGGCCCCGACCGTCACAGAGACGAAGCGCGGCAGCCGGACCTTCCTTCGACTCGGATGAACTCATAGAAAAGTTCAATGAACTGCCTGCGGCCCAGTTCGAGGCGGCATGTAACAAGATCGTTACTGGAATGGGGTTCAAGGTGGATCGTAACCTGCCGAATCGAGATCCGGATGGATTGGACCTGGTGGCGGTAAACACCGAGGACAAGAAGGACCGTGCTCTGTTTCAGTTCAGAAAATGGCGGAATCAGCCCATCTCGGACATCTTCCTGAGAAATATGCAGAACACTTTGAACGAACTCAAGGTTTCCCGGGGATTTGTGCTCGCGGGCGCCAGGCTGACCACCGGAGCGGAGTCCGCGTTGCAGAACCTGAAGAAGATTCAGGTCATCAACGGCGATGATCTCGGGGCAATACTTGTTAACATCATCAAGCCCGAATAATTCCGTAGCGGCTTCAGTCCTTATAGGCCAGGCAATCCCAATAAAGCCGCACAATCAGTCATTATCCCGAAAAATCTCATATATCCGCGAACAATCACTCATAATCCCGAACAACCGAGCCTTGCCACAAAAACCGGGAAATCCCAGGAACATACCAGGATGCGCAACGAAACCCGGGAAAAGGAACACCCGGACCCGGAAGGGAAATCGTCCAATAGGATCATGATGAACTTTGCTGCCAGGAAATCCATTGCTCTCATCGGACTAATGCTCCTTAGCCTTTCTGCCTGTGACGGAAAGACTGATTCCGGATCCGATTCCCGGACAAAGGATCCGGTGGTGGATCGATCGGCCAACGGCGCTTCGCTGAAACTGGAGCGCCGGGCGGCCTTTGATACCACGCGCCAGCGGCTGGAAATGTCGGAGCTTCCACAACTGGATGCTGTTGATAAGCGCCTGGAGACTCTTTTTCAGATGATAGACCGCCGGGATCTAACCGGCCTGGAGAAGATGGTCTATCCGGGGGAGGGAGTCCATGTAGATCTTAAGGCTCACCGAACCGTTCCAGAGTTGAAAAAGGAACTGTCGCAGCCGGACGGCTATTTTCAGAAGTTTTACCTGGATTCCCAACTGCTCCGCCAGAGTACGGGCGATTCATCCCAGGTTTCATTGCATGAATTGTTCAACAAGAACTCTCGTGTCCAGGCCGAATACTATCTGGAACCAGGGGCTACCCAGATCGAGGTGCGGTTCTATCTGGGTAGCACTCCAGAAGAGAATTTCCGGGTGAACAATGCAGTATTGATTCAGCGCGAGGGCGAATGGTACTTTCTCCAGTTACCCTGACTGCGACTGACTACCGGCTTCCGAACCGGTAGTGGTCGTCTGGTGACGCACGGTCATTAACGATCTCGATGGACCGCACTGCAAAAAGACTTTTCCGCATCCTGTAATTCTACAACATGATGCAAATGGAAGAATCCAGGAATAGATATGTGGCGCTGGCAGTGGCAGCAATACTGCTAGGGATTCTAACCTACAAGGCTGTGCACTCCTTCTATGTCTGGGAGGTGCGTTACCAGAATGAATGCGTGAATCCGGATCTACTTAGCTGGGATGGGAATCTACGCTTCACAGCGGTTTACGAATTCAATCGCGACATCCGTAATGGCGAACCTCTGGGAGCGATAGTGGAGCTCCTGAAATCGCCTACCTGGCCGCCCCTCCGGAAAGCCATTTCCCTGGCATTGTCGTTTTTTACCGAGAATCCCAGCCCGGTGGTTGATACGCACATTAGCACCTTCTTCAGTATTGCGCTAATGATCATGCTTCCGCTTTGCGGCTGGTGGATCCTTCGAAAAGAAGAAGGTCTCTGGTCGGGAGCCGTAGCCGGGTTGATCCTCTTGACGATGGCCGAGTTTCCTCTCTATAGCTACGCCGCTATGCTGGAAACCCAGGGAATGCTTTTCTTTCTGCTGGCCTGCACGGCGTACTATCTAAATCGGGACGCCGGCTTCGCCAGCGGCCGGGGCAAGCGGTACGTCCGCTGGATTCTACTGATAGGTTTCTTCGGTCTTTACATGACCAAGTACCCGTATGGCATTCTTTTCATTATTTCGGTTGTTCTGGTGGAGGGCATTTCCTATGCGAATCGCCTGTGGACGTTCATCAAGAGCAGCGTGTTGCCGCATTATGTGATTCGCTGGCATGTTGTGTTTCCTGTTCTGATGGCGCTTTCGGCGCTGGTTTTTCTGCTCAAAGGCAAGTTTGGACTGCCGGCCGAAGGGAAGCTATACAAGCAATTACTGTATGGCAGTCTGCTGTTTACTTTCATAGACCTGAACGTTCACTGGTTTAGAAACCGGACAGGAATACGAAAGCTGCTTCTGGCCCATCAAATCAGGCTGTACGTTTACGGTATTCTTCCGGTGGCTGCCTGGTTTCTTTCCAGTCCCGATCGTTTTGGCGCTTTCCTGGGCGCAGGAATGCATGTGCAGGAAGCCGGCCGGATTTTCGTCTGGAGCCTTCTTGTGGAGACACTGGAGTCCCCGTATGTAATGCCCTTTGTTGTGGCGCTGCTTCTTGCGGGAATGATCGTTATTTCCCGGGGTCGAAGAAATCTGCGTACCTGGATTCGGGACAACATGAATGCCGTGGTTATCGTGATTCTGGGAAACCTGTTTCTTCTCGAAGTATTGACCGCCAACAAGCAATTCCGACATATTTACCATCTTGTCCCCGCGTTTGTACTCTTCGCATTCCTGGTACTCTTTAAGCGGTATCGTCCCGGGCATTCCCGGCCCGGTCTTGTTTCTGCTCGGGGCGCCGTGGGCGAAGCGGCGGGCTTGATTTCCTGCCTGGCTCTGGCGGCCGTAATTGCTTTCTTTCCCAATGCTACAGGAGCGAATCCGACCACGGATCCGATTTGTTTTTCCGGCACGGACCGCGAGCCGTTCGAACCCGCTCGTAGACTCGCTTCCCAGGTTCCCGAGAACGCCAGGGTTGTGGTATGGAATCGTTTTCATGAGCTGGATTCCCCCGCTCCCGGCCGCCCCCTGGCTTCGGAAATCGATCTTCTGATCCGCTATCGCACGAACGGAAAGGCGAGAAATGAGTCCAGGTATACATTGAAAAACTGGGATCGCTTCGAATACTTTGCATTTATATCGCATGATTGCAGGAGCGAAGCCGTTTCGCAGGTTGAGCGATTGATGGAGGGAGAAAGGAACGTGGAGCTGGAGGAGGGTAGCACCTACTTCGACCAATCGGGCATTTGTCTGCAGATGTTCAGGATTATGAATTAGGTCAGCAGTCTTAAGCTGCGACGCTCAGTTCTGAGTCAGGTATCGCTTGAACACGACCATATTCGTCGGTCCGATTTTGCGTTGGATTAGTTCTTTTAGAAGCTGCTCCTTATTGGCCTCGGCCCTTGCCGAAGTAGGTAATGCGTCAAACTCCTTGCGGGCTTCCGATGTTAGCGTATCCATCCGCTGTCGCATGACCCGTACCATGGCGCGAAAAAGACCCGGGTCCTCGCGATCGTTTTCGTTGCAGGCCGGCAGAACCTGTTCTTTCCACCAATCCATAATTACGGCCTTTAAGAATTCCAGAGGAACGAAGCGTTCTACAACCCGGCTCTGACTTCCCTTGATCCGATGCATACTCCCTGTTTGTAGTTCTTTAAGATACTTCTTGCTTAGTTGGAAAAAGGTCTGCGGTCCCAGGTGAAACAGAAAGGAGTTCCGGTATTCTTGCTTTATACCCGCATTGAGCAGGGAAATGTCTGCCGCCAGACTGAAAAAAACGTTGAGAAAAGTGCGGTAATCGCTCTCGACCTTTTCTACAGGCATAAATCGTTGCTTTCGTGAATACTGAAGGACAAAATCCGTTCGAATCACATCCTGTAGGGCTCCCAGGTGCGTGTCTATGTAGATCACTTCGCCGAACTTTTTCCTTTCTTCTGCCAGCAGCTGTGGATCAAAGACCAGCACATAATAGAGTGTGCTATTCCATTTCTGATTACCGGTGGCTCGAAGGACATTCGGAGCTTCCGGGGGCAAATCATGTAGATCCCTTTTCTTTTCCGGCCTTATGGACAGATCGTCCATGATCTCCAGGGCTGCGGAGTCAGTTTGTGCCCTGTGCTTTTCAATGTAGGATTCCAGATCTTCGCGAAAAACCACCGACATCTGGTAATCCAGCGCGGGACTGTAGGTGCCGATTCCGCTCAGGTTGCGGGTCTTCAGCGGGTCCTGTTTGAACTGCACGACTCGACCCATTCTTTCCGCGAAAACCCTCAAGGATTCGGTGTCGTATATGGCCGGATCGATCCTGTACTTTATTGCCTGCTCGCGCAATTGCGAGGTGGGAGCCAGCTTCCCCTTTTCCAGGAAGGAACGAATCTTACCCCAGAGGGCGCCCGCTTCCATGGAGAAGCGCTTCACATAGACTGCGGCAAGCAAGAAGCGCACATAGGACAGGCGATGGTCGGATGGATCCGCGGAAAAGAAGTTGTGGAAGTTCTTCCTGGCTTCCTGGTCCAGGTTGCTGGCGCCCAGCTGCATCAGGGACTCGCGGATGACTCCGGATAGCTCCGTTAAAGTCCTGTCTACATTCACCGATACGTCCTGTAGTGACAGCCGTTCTTCGGGAGTAATGATGGACGAGGACAGAACCTGTCGTAGGATACGGATATGGGTCTGTTGCCTTTCAAGCACCGGGATCAGACCGCCCTTGAAATCGGAGATTCTTTCCAATTCTGTGTTCGGAACGGCCTGCATAAACGTATGCTCGAAACGACGAGACAAAATGCAAAAAAAAATTGGAAAACTGTTGTTTAGAACAGGGGATTTGAGCACTAATCTAATTTGGAGGGAATAATATGAGATTATCCATTATGAAAACTGCCCTGCCCGTCCTGCTGGGACTGGCCGTTTTTGCCTGTAGCAAAGGCGAAGAAAACGTTAAAGGGGAAAAGGACGCCCGACCGGTGGCCCGAATCACATTCATGACCGGTGAGGTCCAGGTGAAGGAAGGTGAGGCTCAGGCTGTTGCTGAAAAAGGACAAATTCTGAAGAGTGGCGCCGAAATTACCACCGGACCGAACTCCAGCGCTGAACTGTTCTTCAAGGACATGGGCATTGTTCGCATAGGCGCGGATTCCAGAGTAAGCGTGGATTCCGTTGCATCGAACGAAGTGAATCTGGGAATCAAAACCGGTAATGCGGGGATGTTCCTGAAAAAGGTTCGGGCAGAGGATGAGTTCAGCGTTCATACGCCGACTTCTGTTGCTGCCGTGCGCGGTACCGCTTTTCTGGTGACCGTAGATAGCGATGACAAATCCAGGATTGCTTTGTTTGACGGCGCCATTGAGGTTTCCGACCGAGACGGTAAAAGCATTGTGATGGATCAGAAAGGCGAAGTCACCGTCCAGAGCGGAAAAGGCATCGACGGTTCTGACGTCAGACCACTGAGCGATGATGCACTGGCCAGGATGAAAGATATGGCTGTGTTCGAGAAGAACCGTATCCTGGAATACAACACATTCCTGGAGGAGCTGGAGGGCTCTGAATGGATGAGTGAACTTCAAGTCGAATCCAGCGTAGAAGAGAGAATGGAAAACCTGGACAACCAGGCCGATCGACCTGCCGATCGCGTCGTAAAGGCGCAGAGAGCTGAAGAAAACGTGATTCGTCGCGATACGGAAGGGGATCCGCTGAAGATTCCGGCCAAGAAAGATTTCAAATAATCTGAGGATTGGGGCCTGCATGGGTGGGCCTCATTGGCTCATTTTTGGACTTAATGAGATCCGAATGAAAAATCAACTTCTGCGAATTGGGGCTGGCCTTGGGTCGGCCCTTTTGTTTTTTCAACTAGTTGCCTGTGGCTCCTCGCAACGGGAAGCGGAGCCTCAAGTAGTGGAAATCGCGCCTTCACCTCTGGGATTGGAAGAGGGCGAGATATCGCTGGTTTTTGCGGGCGATACAAATTTCATCTGGGGAGTGGAAGATCTGCAAAAGACGCGGGGTATGCTCTATCCCCTGGAAGAAGTAATGCAGATGCTGGAATCGGCGGACCTGACAGCCGTAAACCTGGAAACAGCGATTACAATGCGAGGTACTCCGATTAATGAGAAGAACTATATTTTTAATTCGAATCCTCTGTTGGCCAGCGTACTTGCGGATGTGGGCGTGGATCTACTTGTCCTGGGAAACAACCATTCCATGGATATGGGCGATGAGGGAATCCAGGATACGATCCAGTTCGCCCGGCGACACGGGATGTTCGCCCCCGGGGCCGGGATGAACTTGCAGGAAGCCGCGGCGCCTGCCATTGTTGAAATCAAAGGGCTCAAGATAGGATTCTTTTCCGGCAACGAAGTGGGGCCCAATTCGAATTTTGCCAGCGGGCAGAAAGCGGGCACATCCACGCTCTCAGTCTTGCAGTCTTCAGTGCGATCCTGGTGCGCCCGACTGGATTTGTGTATTGTAAATATTCACTGGGGTATGGAGTATTCCCCCCATCCGCTCCCTTCCCAGCGCTCGGCCGCCAAAGACCTGATCAAAGCGGGCGCTGACGCTATCATTGGACATCATCCCCATATAGCTCAGGGCGTGGAGATCATTGATGGAGCCCCGGTCTTCTATTCCGTGGGAAACTTCCTGTTCGGTAGCGTAAACTTTAAGCAGAACCATAACCTGATCGTCCGGCTGGTGATTGACCCGGAGAAAAAGCGAGTGAAGCGATCCGAGGTTTTTGCGGTGCATGGTATATATCGCGAGAATGATCATCGGCTGTACCTACTGTCCGGTGATGAAGCCCATGCGCTCTGGGAAGAATTGTTTGTGCAATCCAGGGCTCTGGGTACCCGAGAGCACATAGGCTTTTCGCAGGATATGAAAAGCATGTTGGTTTTTCCCGAACCGCTGAAACGACCCGGCAATGGCGAGTAGAAAAAACGGCGGCTGCAGTGCAGGCATGACTATTCGATACTCGTTGCTTAGCGTCCACGGTTCGGGGTCCAACGCCCAGGATCCAACGTCAGCCATCGGGCGATCGCCATCGGACGTCCGCGATCCTGAACCGGCCAGGACTTCACCTGGGCGGGTCTACGATCGGATCCTTCACTTCAGGCCATTTCTTACTCGTCAGCTCAAGCCCATCCAGGTAACTGGCCAGTTCCTTTTTCTCGTCTTCGTTGAGCTTCCAGGCCTTTAGATAGGGTTCGGTGGGCTGCTTCTGGATCAGCAAGCATTTACCATACGACCGGTAAGCTTCCAGCGTCATTTCCTCCTGTGGTATCACGCGAAAAAGGGGCGTTGCCTTATCGCACTCGCCATATTCACTGAAGACCAGCGCACGCATTCGATAAAGCCGGAAGTCGCGCAAATTCCGGGTAGTTTCCATTAATTCCAATAGCTTCTCGGGTTTGTCCGCCTTACGCGCGATGTCGATGAAATTCATGAAGAAAGGAACATCATTGCTTCCGGTCTTTTCGGCCAGGAGCATGCTTTCGAACGCTTCGCCGTATTGTTCGCGCTCGCGTTGAATCAGTGCCTTCAGGTAGTAAGCGTCGGAATAGTTGGGTCGTATGCGAATGGCCTGATCAATTTGCTGCAGGGCCTCGTCCGGTAGTTCTAACCGTGAGTAGGCGTTGGCGGCGTTGAATCGATACACGGCATGATAGGGATTGGCTTCGATTGCAGCAAGAAAGGCATCCAGGGCCCGTGAATCATTCCCGGCTTGCACATGCAGAAATCCCAGGAAGTTCCAGGCGGGATCCAGAGCCGGACTCTGATCCACGGCTTTCCGGGCGTGCACGATGGCCTGGGCCATTTGACCTGAGTGGTAGAAACTCATAGCCCGTAGATAATGGGTCTCGGGTGCTTCCGGAGATAATGCATTCATTCGGTGAAGCAGCGGAGCGATTTGACCGTACTGATTCGAGAAGTTCAGAATCACTGCCTGGTTATACAGAGATCGCATCTGTAATCGTAGAGAGGCTTTGTCCAGTCCTTCCACGTTGAATACCTGGTCGGGAAGCTTCAGGACTTCTGTGGGAGTCAGCGGAGGTTTTCTGGCCGGTTCGTCGACGGTGGAGATAGCCCGTGCGGAGGCGGTGCCATGGAATGCGATGACGATTCCCGGGATCATGGCAAGTATCCGAATTCGGGATGCCACAAACGGGAAGAACCCACCGGAGGACCGGTAGCTGGTCAGGAGTCTTCGAGGCCGTGGCTTGCTCCTGGCGAGTGTGGCAGCCGCCGGGCTACAGCCGCCGGGCGTGCCGGATGAGGGGCGCCAGGGGCAAAAGGAGCCAGGTCCTCTCAGTCTATGAAAAAATCGGATCCCTTCCATTTCTGCATAAAGTCGGACAACCCCTGCCGGTACGTCAACGGAAACAAACTTCCGTTATCTCGGATTGCCAGGTATTCCGCTTTCCGGCCCGCATCCAATATCTTGCCCGAGTAAAAAAGGCCCAGTAATCCGGATGGCGAGCGGGTGGCTCGACGGCGCCAATCGTCCACGATGTGGAAGGGCTCATCCGGGGCGATTTCGGCGAACTGAGATTCATGGAGGAGGGCCATGCCGGTGTACATATACTGCCCCGCGGTCGAAAACAATAGCGGAAGGACGCCCTGTGGGTTCCTTGATGCATCGCCAGACTTGATGCTTGCTTCCTTTCCGGGCACGGGACGCTCAGGGTCGGTGGATGCGCCGGGGCTGCGGATCTCGGAGTCAGCATGGGAAGGCCCACCATTAGAAGGCTTGCCATTGGGATGCTTGCTGTTGGAAGAGCCGTTACCTGCGCGAAAGCCGTCGCCCCCGAAACCATGATTACCGGCCTCGAAGCCGGTTTCGGCGCTCCCTTTCGGTCGATCTTGCATCATTAGAAGGGGCGCGATGTCCGGATGGTTGTCCGGTACGGAGGTTTTCATGAAGTGTTGCTGCGCCTCTTTTAAAGAGAAATCTGGCTGGTACAGGCTGTCTGGATTCAGGACCCAGAAATGACCGTCCAGCGCGGTGCGGTGCAAGGCAGTGGCGATGCCCCCGCCCGTTCCCAGTATCTCTTGCTCATATGAGAATTGCAGCTCAAAATAGGGAAAATCGTCCAGGTAGTTGCGAATCTGGTCTCCCAGATAATGAAGGTTGATGGCGGCAAACGAGAATCCCTGCTCGTAAAGAAGAAAAAGCGAATGTGCGATGAGCGGCGCTCCGAGCACCGGTAGCAGGGGCTTGGGAGTATCCCGTGTCAGCTCCTCCATACGAGTGCCCAGGCCGGCTGCCAGAATCATTGCCTTCATCGTAGAGCGGGCAGGAGCCTCTTGCGACAGTCCAGGATAAAAAGAAAGACACTGTCCGGAAAACGTCCAAGATGCAGACAGGCTTCCAGCTGATCCAGCGCCGGCGGAACACATTCCAGGTAGCCGGACTTGCCTTGCTCCAAGCCCAGATACAGATAGCTTCCCAGGGCTTTCAGAATTCGTTGCAATCCCTGAAGATAGAGCAGGCCCCTTCCCTTTTCCAGTCCGGTTTTCTCGAAATAATAATCTATCATTTCCTTGCGCAATCGGGCCGCAAGACCGGCGTACGGATCAAAAACCAGACTGGCCAGATCGTAGAAGCGATTCCCGGTGCGAGCGTCCTGGAAATCAATCAGGGTCATGGACTGCCCATCAATCATGATGTTGCGACTATGCAGATCCCTGTGAACAAAGCATTGGTCTTTTTGAGCCCCCAGAGCTTCGCATACTTCCAGAAGAAACATTTTCAACTCAAAGCTGGGCTCAACATCGATTCTCCGTTCCAGGGAGACCTTTTCCAGCCTTTCATACAAAAACTCCATTTCCCAGTGGAGCTTTTCCTTATCGAAGAACCTTTCGCTTACAGGCGGCGCCGGCGAAATCTGCTGCATGGCCAGAATCCAGTCTACGATCTCCCGGTATTTCTGAAGGGCGTCCTGCTCTGTGAGTTGTTCAGCATGTTGGGACTGTGCCGATTGTTCGCGGGGTTCCACCGGCTGTTTCAGGGGCCCCTGCGCTTTTTCTGCCCCGCCGCCATGTAACTGTTCCTTATCGCTCAGGCGTTCGCCCTTTAGCTCTTGCTCTTGCCCGGGGCCCCGGCTGGCCAACCACTGTTCCAGGTCTTGTGTTCCTGCATCGGTTTGTAGAATGAGTCCGTGTTCGGGTTCCATACCTAGAATGGAAGGCACAGGTACATCGGCTGCCTGAAGTTGGTCGCGGACGGTCAGGAAGTCATGGTGATCCGGCAGAAAAGGGGTTTCAATACAGAGGATTGCGGCGCCGTCCCCGTGGGAAGATTGGACACGGTAGTATCGGCGGGCGGAGCCCTCTACTCGCAGGGGCTCCGACTCGGGATCGTATCCTTTTGCTTCCAGGAAGCTGGATACGATCTTCGAGTTGGGATCAATCAAGGTCATGAATCATTGTGCCAAGGCGCTCAATCCCTTTGCGAATGTGTTCCTCTGAAAGGGCATAAGAAATCCGGATGCCGGTATCGTCGCCGAATGCCACTCCGGGTACCGCTGCCACTTCGTAGTGATCCAACAGGTGGGCGCAAAAAACTCGGGAAGCGGAATCGTCCTGCTTTTCTTTCATAATTGCCTGGAATTTTGGACGAGCATAGATTTCAGACAGGTCGGGAAAGATGTAAAAAGCGCCGCCGGGAGCAAAAGTACGAACCCCTGGAATACTGGATAGCATGCGAGTAACCAGATCCCGCCGTTCCTGGAATGCTTTGCGCATCTCGGCAACGCAGTCCTGGCTTTCCGTGAGGGCGGCCTGGGCGGCGGCCTGGGCGATGGAGGTAGCTCCAGAAGTGCTCTGCCCCTGAATAGTCTCCATGTTCTTGATTATGTACTGCGGACCGGCTCCGTATCCAATCCGCCAACCGGTCATGGAATAGGCTTTGCTCACGCCGTTTACGATGAACCACTGATCTTTCAGTTCGGGAACCAGCATGGGCACATTGAGGAACTTTCTATTGTCGAACAGGATGTGTTCATATATGTCGTCAGTAACCAGGAGAATGTCTTTGCGCTCCTTTAGAAGTTCGGCCAGTTGCTTCAGCTCTTCGTCGGGATACACCGCTCCAGTTGGGTTGCTGGGCGAATTGATCAGAATCATCCGTGTCTTCGGAGTCAGCGCTGCTCGGATCTGTTCTATAGAAGGGATGTAGCCCTGATCGAAGCCTGCCGAAACAATCACCGGGGTTGCCTGGGCCAGTCGCGCGATGTCGGCGTAGGACACCCAGTAGGGCGCCGGAATAATGACTTCATCTTCGGGATTCAAAGTGGCCTGGAAGAGGTTATAGAGCACCTGCTTACCGCCCACAGATACTATCACCTCTCCCGGAGCGAAATCCAGTCCATTGTCGTTCTGAAACTTCTGCACGATTGCCTTTTTCAGCCCCGGGGTTCCGCCTACAGGCGTATACTTGGTCTGTCCGGCTTCCAGCGCGCGCACTGCGGCCTGTTTGATGTGCTCCGGCGTATCAAAATCGGGCTCGCCGGCGCCAAAGCCGATTACATCTTTTCCCTGAGCCCGGAGCTCCTTGGCCCTTGCCGTAATGGCCAGCGTCGGGGAGGGCTCAACGGAATCCAGTCTGTGTGCGGAGAACTTCATATGGATTTCTCAATTGGTACGGGCCGCTAACACTGCAAATAAAAAAGGCCTGGAGAGAAAAAATCTGCCGAAAATGCCCGTGCGGGGCGTGGTTATGCTCGATTTGGATGCAAGGGGACGGATCCTTCATATACTGAGCTGGGTGGCCAATCACGGGAAGGAAGAGCCATTCCATGAAACCGCCCCACGCGACTGAGAAACCAGAGTAGAAATGGAAATTGCACTTTTTGAGCCCGAGATTCCGCCGAACACAGGAAACATCATTAGACTGAGCGTTTGTACCGGTACTGCTCTCCATATAGTCGGAAAGCCGGCCTTTTCCCTGGAGGATGCCATGCTCCGCCGAGCGGGACTGGACTACTGGCAGCTTTCGCGACTCAGGGTGCATGATTCGCTGGAAGACTTCCTGCTGTTTCTGTCGCAACGAGACGATCAGAGTATTGATGAAGTACGGTCTCGATTCGTTCTGACCACCCGGTTTGCACGGAATAATTTCGTGGATCACCGTTACACAGAGGACCAGATACTTCTGTTCGGAAAAGAGACCGCCGGACTGCCCGATTCGGTGCGCGGCGTCTTTGCGGATCTGCAGGAGAACTGGCTACGCATACCTGTGTCTTCGCATTGCCGATCCTTGAACCTCGCCAATTCGGTGTCAATAGTGCTCTACGAGGGCCTGCGGCAATTGGGTTTTCCAGGATTGCAACTGGAGCCTCCGTCCGATACTTAAAGGGATGGCAAGCATCTCTGAAACTACCCCGCGCAGTAATCAACTCAGGGCCGCTCTCCTGGCGCTTCTATGCTGTATTCCATTTGTCGGATGCATTACCGTCGATGACCAGGGTAATCCGCTGGAGGATCGGAAAAAGAGTAACTACTGGAACTTACAGAAGCTCCCGGAGGGTCCCTTCTGGTCAGAAAAAGAGAAGTCCGTACCTTTTCTTGTCGTTGGCCTTCCAGGAGACATTCCCGAACGTTATATCCTGAAAAATGTGCCGGAGCCTGTGGACCAGGGGCGTCTTGCAGCCGGTACAGCATTTGCGGCCGGATACATCATGATGACCATGATGGAGCGCCCAAAGCATGATACCTATCTTTGCTCGCCGGAATTTATCTATAACAGTCTAAACGGCGGAAAGAACGTGGGGCTCGAAATTCTGGAAGTAATGGAATTTCTCAAGGGTGTCGGCTGCGCTGACCGTTCCACGTTCTCTGCGTCGGATCCTTACATCCGCCCGGACCAGGAAGACATTGCTGCGGCCCATGACCATCGGATATCCGGGTTCGCAAGGGTGGATCTATCGCGACCTACTCACATTATGGCGAATCTGCTGGAAGGGAAGCCGGTAATAGTGACCCTCCAAGTATCGGAGAACTTCTTGAGTCTGGACGATATGGAATGGAAGAAGCCGGAAGGCCTTCCCATGGGCCGCCATACAGTTGCTTTAATTGGTTTTGACCGAAAGGCAGAGACCTGGATCTTTCAAAACAGCGCCGGCGAAGACTGGGGACATAATGGACGCTTCAGTCTCCATCGTCAGTGGTTCTCGCGTCTTGCCACCCAGGGCTATGTGGCATGGTAGACTTGACGTACGAAGCCGAACAGCGACTCTGACCCACTCGAATACGGTTAATGCGACAGAGCACTAACTTAAGTCACTTCAAGTCGGATTAAGGGAGTAAGTAGGAGCGTATTCGGCGAATAGGCCTCCCGGCATCCGTATTCAGTAAAGGTATGTTTTAGTGATCCGGTGGTTGGATCAAGGCCGAGTTTACTTGGAACTCTCGGCCATGCATGCGTGGCATGCAACGCTGTCCATTTGGGGACGGCAACACTCTATAAAGGCAGGTGGTGAACTTGATACTAGGAGTACCAAAGGAGATTATCGGGGGGGAGAAGCGAGTAGGAATCGTGCCGGAAAGTCTGGCCAAGCTCTCTTCCCTTGGCTTTGAGATTCGAGTCGAGAAGGATGCAGGCAAAGAGGCCGGCTTTCTTGACTCTGATTATGAAGCGCATGGAGCGAAAATCGTTTCCAGCGCATCGGAACTGTATTCAGCGGCGGATGTCGTTGTGAAAGTCGAACGACCCGAGCAACATCCGGAAGCTGGAAAGCATGAGCTGGAGATGCTAAAGAAAGGGGCCCTTCTAATTTGTTTTATGGCTCCTCTGAACTATCCGGAGCTTTCGAAGAAAGCGGCGGAGGCAGGAGTGGATGTACTTTCTATGAACGACATCCCTCGAATCACAAGAGCGCAACGAATGGATGCCCTCAGTTCGCAGACGAACCTGGCAGGGTACAAAGCGGTGCTTATGGGCGCCAATGCGCTGCGAAAGATCTTTCCTCTTCTGATGACTGCTGCGGGAACCATTAGCCCGGCCAAGGTGGTGATTCTTGGCGCTGGCGTCGCCGGCCTGCAGGCCATCGCAACGGCTCGCCGCCTCGGCGCGGTTGTAGAGGTAAGCGATGTTCGGCCCGCGGTCAAAGAACAGGTAGAATCTCTGGGCGGAAAGTACATCGAGCCCCCCCAGGATGAAACCCTGGAAGGCGAAGGCGGATACGCCAAAGAGGCATCCGAAGAGTACCTGAAAAAGCAGCAGGAGCTTCTAAAGAAGCACATCTCCGAAGCAGACGTGGTCATCACCACGGCACAGGTTCCGGGCAAGAAGGCACCGGTTCTAATTTCGGAGGAAACCGTGAAGAGCATGCGACCGGGATCAGTGATCGTGGATATGGCTGCCGGCACTGGCGGAAATTGCGAAATCACGGAAGCTGGCAAAGAGATCGTTAAGCATGATGTAACCATAATCGGAGAAACGAACATCATTTCGCTCGTGGCCTACAATGCCAGCCAGCTATATTCCAGAAACGTATTGGCATTGCTGCAATCCCTGACGAAGGAAGGGCAGGTGAGCCTGGATCTGGAAGACGAAATTGTTAAAGGCGCCCTGATTACCAGGGAGGGCCAGGTAATTCACGAGAATACAAAGAAGCTGCTGGGATAATACCAGCAAAGGGAGAATACATGGACGCACATCAGCTAATTATGTTGATCACGGTCTTCGTACTGGCCGTGTTTCTAGGCTTTGAACTGATTTCACGAGTACCCCCGACATTGCACACTCCATTGATGTCCGGAAGTAACGCTATTTCTGGAATTACCCTTGTGGGGGCAATGCTGAGCGCTGGAGCCGATGCTACCAGCGCCGCTCTATTCACTGTTGGCACGGTGGATGTAAGTCTAACATCACTTCTGGGATTCCTGGCAGTGGTTTTTGCCACGATCAACGTTATCGGCGGGTTTCTGGTCACAGACCGGATGCACCGAATGTTTAACAAAAAGAAGTAAGGGGACGGAATCGGAATGCATAGAGAAGACATCCTCATTATAGCATATCTTATATCGTCTGTATTATTTATTGTCGGTATTAAGAATCTGTCGGCGGTGAAAACGGCCAGACGCGGGAATTTCCTCGCGGCTCTGGGTATGTTTTTGGCCGTAATCGTTACCCTGTGGGATCAGAAGATCGTAGGGTTTGAACTAATCATTGCTGGCGTAGTGATTGGGGCGCTCATCGGCGCTGTCATGGCCGCGAAAGTTGCCATGACTGGTATGCCGCAAATGGTGGCGCTTCTGAACGGATTCGGTGGCGCAGCCTCCTTGCTTGTGGCCAATGCAGAGTTCTTTCATGAAATGCATCGTCAGGGCATGGCCAATTTTGATCCGGCGCTGGCAACGGCCGTCAGCATTGTGCTGTCGGTTCTAATCGGTGGGGTCACATTCACAGGCTCGCTGATCGCATTCGGAAAGCTCCAGGGAATCGTAACCGAAAAGTCCGTGATGTTTCCGTTGCAGCATGCTTTGAACGCCCTATTGATTCTGGTTGCATTTGGTTTCGGAGTATTCATGGCTATGGGTCATAACGGCGCCGATGCATTGAATTCGGTAGGCCTCGGTTTTCTGGATTTGAATGTGCTGCCGTATGTGATTGCCGGTATTGCGCTATTGCTGGGAGTGCTCCTGGTTATTCCTATCGGCGGCGCGGATATGCCGGTAGTGATTTCACTGCTTAACTCCTACTCCGGTATTGCGGCCGCTACCACGGGTTTCGTTCTGGGTAACACTGTATTGATCATAACAGGATCCCTGGTGGGTGCATCAGGTATCATCCTTACGCAAATCATGTGTAAGAGTATGAACCGATCGCTTATCAATGTACTACTGGGAGGCTTCGGTCAGACTCCTACGGCAGCAGCCGGGGAAGCCAAGGAAATCACCATCAAAGAGATCGGGGTGGAAGAGGCCGCGATGGTTTTCGAATCAGCAAGAACTGTGGTCATTGTTCCTGGTTACGGAATGGCCGTGGCGCAGGCTCAGCACGTAGTGCGAGAGCTATCTGAGATCCTCGAGAAACATGGTTCCGAAGTGCGGTTTGCGATTCACCCTGTGGCCGGACGTATGCCCGGTCACATGAATGTTCTTCTCGCGGAGGCCAATGTGCCGTATGAGAAGCTTCTGGAGATGGATCAGATCAACGATGACTTTTCGAATACGGATCTTGCGCTGGTGATTGGAGCAAACGACGTAACCAATCCGGCGGCGCGTCACAATGAGGCCAGTCCTATCTATGGTATGCCGATCCTGAACGTGGACAAGGCGCAGACCGTGGTTGTCATCAAACGCTCCATGCGATCCGGATATGCCGGTATCGATAACGAACTGTACGGCTACGATAACTGCCTGATGTATTTCGGTGATGCCAAGGAAGCCATTTCGAAGCTAATCGCAGAAATCAAGGCGAACATTTCTTAGACACGCAGCGAGTAACTTCATTACATCCGGCCTCAGGCAGGCCGGATAGATGCGAAGGATGGGCGGGCCAAATGGCTCGCCCATTTTGTTTTGCAGTATGATTGAGTCCGCTGTCGTCCAATTCCGATAAACAAAGAGTAGATATGATAAAAGAGAATAATCCGAGGAATCGAAAGCTCATTCAGCCAAAAGGATGGAGCGCGAAAGCGCAGGGCCAGTGGCTGATAAAGCATCAGGATGAGGTATTGCATGCCGCCCTTCGAGAGGGAGTGGATCTTGAGGGCGCCGTGGGCAAGCTCGTGGATTTGCTTGGAAAGCTACGGGAGCAAATAGTAGACAGCGGCGACGAACTGGCTGTGGGCATACTCCACTTCCCGGAGATCCTGGAAAAAATTGAGAAGGAGCAAGGGGACTTCCGAGACTCGGCTTCGGATCAGATGGAGCGCACCAAGGATCTGGCTACGGTTGCGGAAGAGCTGGATGCGGTGGCCCACGAGATCGCCAACGCCCTGGAGAGGGGTCGGGAGTCGGCGAAGAAAGCCCGGGACGGTGGGGGAAGGATCAAAGATAGCGTGGAGAACCTTCACGGAATTACTCGGGGCATCGCGGACCAATCGAACAGTATTCGCACAATCAATGATACGCTCGGCAAGGAAATGCAGGGCCTTGGCCAGGTAATTACCGAAGTCGAAAAACAGATCAATCAGGTGAAGGGGCTTAGTGAACAAACCAATATGCTGGCGCTCAATGCCAGTATCGAGGCAGCGCGGGCCGGGGAGTACGGTCACGGATTTGCTGTGGTGGCGGACGGGGTTAGTGACCTGGCGGCGAAGTCTTCGGATGCTGTGAAGAGCATTGAACGAGCGCTGGCAAGCATGACCAAGCAATTCGCGACGTGGACAGAGCGTGCTTCCGGCCAGATTGAGCAGACTAACCGCATCAATAGTTCGGTACAGGAGCTCGAACAGATTATCCAATCCAATGCCGATTTCGTGAAGCAAGTGCAAACCGAGATTGACTCAACCACCGACTCCTACCTGGATCTGGAGCAGCAGATTCAGGAGATCAAAAAGACCACGTCCCTAATTTCGGAATCCGCCGTTCAGATCAGCGGAAAGGCGGACCATATACATGAATCTGCGGATCGAATTCGCGCAGACATTGGAGTTCTTGAGAAAAGGGTGAACGCTTCGGTGGAAGCGATTACCAATCAGAATCCGGAATGGTTAATGGAATTCCTGAAGCGCCGGCGACGGGATCACCTGAACTGGATGGCCAAGGTAGACAAGTCTATCGCTGACAAAGATGCGGATTCTTTTCCGCAGCTGGATCATCGAAAATGCAATATGGGGCTCTGGCTCTACATGGCCATAGTGACATCCAACGAACAAAAGGAAGTTCATGATTCCCTTCTGGATCCCCATGAGCGTCTGCATAGCACAGCCCGGCAAATCGCGGATCGAATCCGGGCCGGCGAGGAAAGCTCGGTGCCCGGACTGAGGGAGAAGCTCGGTCAGGTTTATGATGAGATCGCGGATCGATTTGATCAATATGAACGGTTTCTTGAGAAGCTGATTCTCGATGATCTGCACAATAAAGCGAACGGGAAATAGGTCGCACGGGGCCTGTACGTAGCGGGCTCCAATTTGTTGGAAGCCCGTTTCCGGACGCTATTTAGGATCTGCCAGGGGGCACCGACGCGAAACACTTCCGGCGCTTCCCATTCGGTGAGGAGACTATCAGGCCGGGTTGCTGTACTTTAGCAGGAGCTTCCGCGAAAGGATCCATTTTTCCCCGGACTTAGTTTCATACACATACTCGGTTAGCTTACCGGTGGAGTCGTATACGTGCTTACAGCGCTCCACCCCGGCGGGACTGGTTCGTGTTCGGGCCTGGATTTGCCCGGATTCATTATATTCGAATCGGATGGTGGCCAGGTCCTCTCCGGTGGAGGATCGGAACTGTATCTTTTCTACCCGGGGCCCTTTGAGGTCCACGGTTATAGAATCCTTTGTGTCCTCGGTGATTTCGATACCTTTAATCTGGCCGGGGTTGTAGCTGAAGGAATGCAGGAGAATTCGCTTTCCGTCGGCGTCCTTGTATTCGATGCTCTGGAGTTTTTCTTTCTGATAGGTGCGAATCTCGGACGACAGTAGCTTGCCATTGGCATCCTGAAGCTTCTGGATCACAGGCATGCCGGCTTCGTACTCATAGATGTTCTTGCCGCGAACGTTTCCGGTCCGGTCCAGAAAGGTTTCCTCAACCAGTCGACCTCGATCGTCGTAGCTTAGCAGGGCCCGCTCGGTGAGTTCCCCTTTCTCGTTTCGAGCCTCAATGGAGGCAGGTCCCTGGAGGCCATCCTGCATTATGTAGGGAGCCAGGGGCGACCAGCGGGCCGGGTTGTAGTCCACGGCTGCCGTGGTGCTCGTACCTGCGGGAATTCCGTGAATGGTCAGCAACATGATGCCGATGCTGGTCAAAAAAAGAGTACGTTTCATAAAAGATCTCCGTGGGTTCACATTTACTTATCGGCGAAACCGAGATTAGGTTAACGGCAAAAGGACATATTGAGAAGGTAGATCTATGAGCGAGGGAGTGCTGCGAGGCTGGAAGGATGTTCCGGAGGAATTCCGGATTGAGGAAATGGAGCGATACCTCGGCTTTCTGGAAGAAAGCAATGAGAAGGGTGGTTTCTTTTCCTCGGGCGATGCTGATAGAATCCTGGAACGGCATTTGAAAGAATGTGCATTGTTCGTGGACCGGGTGGTGGAATATGCTTCCGTTTCACGTGAAACAACCGTGCTGGATGCGGGCACCGGCCCGGGCTTGCCGGGCTACCTGTTCTACTGTCTGCGGAACCCGCCTCGCCTTACACTGAACGATTCCAGTCGCCGTCGACTTTCCTTGCTGGAGGAGTGGCATGGTTCCCGCATCGCCCCTTCTGGCGACGGTGGTGTCCGCTTCAGTTATGCCCGTCTGGAGGAGATGAAAGGTCAATTCGACCTAATCACCAGCCGGGCCCTCATTCCATTTCCATCAGTTCTCCGATTGATCGCTCATCTTCAGAAGCCTGGAAATCTATACGTGGGCTTCTTCGCATCGATCCAACCGGAAAAATTTGAGGAAGTGATTCGGGACTGCGGGTATAGTCATGAGAGCGCCCAGGAGGTTCAGGCCACCGCCAACGAGCCGGTCCGCCAAATACACTATTTCCGTAAGAAGCGCACCGTGCGGCAGGGAAAACCGTTTGCATGGAAATTCATACGCAACGAGATGAGCCAATGGCAGAAATCATAGCAGTAGCAAATCAAAAGGGTGGTGTAGGCAAGACCACCACAACTATCAACCTGGCAGCCTTCCTGGGAAAACTGGGCCAGCAGGTTCTTATTGTCGATGTCGATCCCCAGGGTAATGCAAGCTCCGGTCTGGGATTGGATATTCACAAGATCGAAAAAACCACTTACGAAGTCTTTCTCGAGGAGGTCTCCCTGGCCGAGGCCGTGATTCGAACGGAAACCAGGAACGTTTCGGTGGTGCCGGCCAACGTAAACCTTTCGGGAATTGAGATGGATCTCCTCCAGATGGAGCAAAGGGAATACAAGCTGCAGAGCTCCTTGAAGCAGGTGGCTCCCAACTACGATTGGGTTTTCATCGATTGCCCGCCCAACCTCGGTATCTTGACTTTGAATGCTCTTTGCGCAGCAGACGGAGTAATGATACCGCTCCAAACCGAATACTACGCTCTGGAAGGACTGACGCAGCTGATGCGAGTCATAGGACTCGTCCAACAAAGTCTCAACCCATCCCTGGAGCTGAAGGGTGTGGTTCTGACAATGTATGATCAGCGAACATCACTGGCCCACCAGGTAGTGGAAGATGTGAAGGCACACTTTGGGGACAAGGTGTATAGCGCAGTTGTGCCGCGAAACGTAAAGCTCTCGGAAGCCCCATCTTTTGGAAAAAGCATTATGGAATATGCTCCGGATAGCACCGGCGCCAAAGCCTACGAGCAACTGGCAAATGAGGTAATGAACAATGGCTAAGAAAAGCGGTCTGGGCCGTGGCCTTTCAAATCTGATACCGGGTGCTTCCGGCAGCGCAGCGCCCACTGCCACCGAAGGGCATCCAGATTATCATGAGCTGGCCATTGACAGGATCAGCCCCAATCCCGATCAACCCCGAAAGAAATTCCGGGAACAGGAGATTGAGGAGTTGGCTTCTACTCTGCTGTCCGTAGGTCTCATTGAGCCTATAGTGGTTCGTCGAAAAGGCGATGGCTATGAGATCATATCCGGCGAACGTCGATGGCGAGCGGCGCAACAGGCGGGCTTCCGCAAGATTCCTGCCGTAGTAAAACAGGTGAACGAAAGCCAGGCGCTGGAGATGGCGATCATCGAGAACGTCCAGCGGGAAGACCTTACGGTCATCGAAGAAGCTCGTGCCTACGAAGCGCTCATGA
Source organism: Spirochaetaceae bacterium (assembly GCA_002730875.1). Classification (GTDB taxonomy): domain Bacteria; phylum Spirochaetota; class Leptospiria; order Leptospirales; family Leptonemataceae; genus UBA3465. The sequence continues at coordinate 630,865 of PCBI01000005.1, forward strand.
ATCTAAGCGGGATCAAGGCTGCCGATGTTGCGAAGAAAGTAGGCCGAGACCGGGCCACGATCACAAACCTGCTCAGGCTTCTGAAACTCCCCGACGAAGTTCTGGAGCTCATCGAAGATCGAAAGCTGTCCGGGGGGGCCGCCCGACCGCTGCTGAGCCTGGGCGACAAACGAACAGTTATCAAGCTTGCGAACAAGATAGTCGAGGAAGGATGGTCGGCGCGGAAGGTGGAGGAAGAGGTGGCTCGAATGATGGAGCCCTCCACTTCCGGATCCAGCGCTTCGGGCGGTTCAGCGCCTAAAGATGCATCGACTCGCAAGCTAGAAGAAAGGCTTCGCGCACGCTTCACGGCCAGGGCGGAAGTAAAGCATAAGAAAAATGGCTCCGGACAGGTGACATTGCACTACGCCAATCTGGATGATCTGGATCGAATCCTGGAATTACTCGGGATTAAATAGATTCGGATCCCGAGTAAACAACAACCGGCTTGAAGCGCGGCGACTGGCGGCCGCAGCACAGCGAAGAACCTATAACGCATTTAGTCTGCCTTTAGTCTGCGGAGCGTTGTCGCGCTGCGGGGAATCACGATACTCGACTGGGACGGGCGGAAAGGACAGGAGCCCCTTAAATGTGTTCGTGATTAAAGAGGTGATCCTGGCAGTACTCGTGGTCTTCGCAATCCACGCAGAAGCGAAACTCGAGTTGGGGATTATCCAGTTCGGTCTTGCCGCAGACCGTGCACCGATGGATGGCGGCAGGGCCGCCCTGAACCTTCTCTTTGAACCTGGCTGCTCTTCGTGGCTGCGCGGCGTTCCGCCGCCACAGGCCGGGCCCAAAGAAAATAAGATAATTTAGAAAGCCCAATGCAGGGCCAAGGATGGGTACGAATACACCGTGCAAAATAAGTGCGGCCAGCGGGTTGAATAGTATCATTCCCACCATGAAGAAAGCCATCCATTTGATGCGAACCGGAATGATAAAGAATAGCAATATCTGCATATTGGGGTTCAAAGTGGCGACCCCCAGGAACACTCCCAGGTATATGAACTCGGCGCCGACGCCGAAGGGGCTACCCAGCAACGTAAAAAGGACCCCCAGCAATATGTACAGATTATAGCGAAAGTCTCCCATCAGGACTTCCAGCTGAGCTCCAAAGATATAGTAGAAATACAGAAAAAGCAGTAACGGCAGCCAGGGCCCCATACCGAAGAGTTCGCCCACGCTAATGCGAAATGGATAGAAGACTATGTGCCACCAGGGGCCGGCCAGCAGACTATCCAGATTAACTCGGCCGATTCCAAGCTGAAACGCGAGGTCGGCTCCCGTGACCACGGCTGTGAGGATAATCATAGCAAGGGTGAGATGGGGAACCGCAAAGCGGCCAAAGTGCTTTTCGAGCCAACGCATACGGTAAGGAATCGCCGTCCGGGCCCTGGTCAAGTAGAACTGTATTTACACCCGGGAGCGATATGGCAGGCTGAACCATGCCCGGTGTTTTTCGCAGTGCGTATTTGACTTTGATCTGGGAGCTTCGCCAGGAAGGGAAGCATCCCGGCAGTTTGCTGTTCTTTCTCAGCTTCGCCATATCATTAAATGTCATTTACTATTATGCATTCGGACGGGAAGCCCTGATGCGACATGCCGGTGGCGGATTGATGCTCTCGCTCTTCTTTGTTTCGGTGGTGGTGCTGAGCCGCGGGCATAGCAGAGACCGGGAGGGGGGCGCCTTAAAAGTGGTGTTGTCATCCGGCCTGGATCGTGTGGGGTTATACCTGGGGCGGGTATTGGCGCGAAGCCTGGTGTTATTTGCGGTGCTGGTCACCAGTTGGCCGGTGAGCGGGCTTCTAATTACCGGAAATCCGGTGCTGTTTGGCACGGAACGGATGGGCTCGGTAGTATTGCTCATGGGCTTGAGTTGCCTGGCCCTCAGCGCTCTGGGGACCATGGTGGTAGTGCTCGCTTCCGGGAACCGTTTTCGCGAGATGATCGTGCCCGTTCTATTCTTTCCCGCAGGACTTCCGATGTTTATGGTGATCTCGGGTGCGTTCACGGAATCGGGGCTGGTTGAGCCCTTGCAGTATAATCGCCTTGTCAGCGTGGTGGCCTTGATGACCTTGTTCTATATACTTGTAGGTGGATTGTTCACCTTGAGGCTTTCTCCCACGGAAGGGTCCTGACTATGAAAAAACTCTACTGGTTACTTCTGGCCTTTATTCCGGCGCTCCCACTGGCTACAGTTTATGCGCTTCTTGTTCCTCCCGTTGTACTGGAGCAGGGTCAGGCGCACAGGATATTCTATATCCATGTGCCGGTAGCCTGGGTGGCACTGTACGCCCCGTTGATTTCAGCCGTATCCGGGATTCTCTTTCTGGTTACCCGACGTCAGGTTTTTGATCGATGGAATGTCGCAAACGCCAGGATTGCAGTGCTTTTTAGTCTGGGCGTAGTTATATCAGGCCCGATATGGGCGTACACTGCATGGGGCACGTTCTGGAATTTCTCGGATCCCCGACTCATGAGTTTTTTCATCCTGTTACTGTGTCTGGGTGGCTATTTTCTGGTGCGACTTTTTACGGATGATGTAGATCGACGAGGAATCTACAGCGCTGTGTGGGCCGTGATTGCGGCGGCCGCATCGGTGTTTACCTGGCTTGCCATTCGTGTGCTGGAGACCGATCTCCATCCCGGTCCAGTGCTAAAGACCATGGCTCCTGAAATAGGCCGAGCCTTCTGGTGGAATGTTCTGGCCTATCATTTGCTTTTTTGGATACTTCTTGTTCTGGGATTACAACACGAACGTGCCCGAGAGATGGAAGAAATGGAGATGAATCAATGATGGAATTTAGCTTTTCAACGAGCAATGTGCGTAATGCGGTACTGAAATTCCCTGGTATGATCCTGATTGGCCTTGCCCTATTATTCGCTCTCGCCCCTGAAGCGTGGGCCGAGGGCGCGGAAGCGAAGAAAGAAAGCCTCGAGAAGCAGGCAAGCGAACTCCTTTCAATGAATCCAGCCATGGCTCGTCAAAGAATCGGAGAAATGAATCTGCAGGATGCCCTGAGTGTATATGATCTGCTCTTGCGGGACGCTCGGGAAAAAGGAGTAGGGCCCCAGGTATTCTACGTAGTGGAGCAGATCCAGTTGCTCAAGGCTACCGAAGCGTCCCAGAAGCGACTGGAAAGTTTGATCTGGGTGCTGGTTCTCACTCTTGTTCTATTCTCTGCGTACCTGGCTTATGTACTTATCGATCAGCGAAGGATCTATAATAAGATGCTGACTCTGAGAGAGGACAAAGGCACCAAAACAGATCATTCGCATACTGAATCGAAAGTCTACCGAGGGGAATGACATGGATTTGGCAGAGGTGCAGCTCCTGAATGATGCCCTGGCTTGTCCCACGGGCAACAGTGTTCCTGCCACTCTCTGTGTAGACACCTTTCGCACTCCCTACCTTAAATGGGAGCTCCCCATGGAATGGCCCTCGCTTTCGGTGCTTCATGCAGAAGGCAAAGAATCGCTGTTTATTGTCCGAGAAATACTGAAGCGATCTCCGTGGCTCCTCCAGGGCGCCCATGTTTTGCCGGAAGCTCGGCCGCGGCGGGATGAGCCCAACCTCCATCTAGTGAAGCCCTACGAAATGGACGGCCAACGATACATTCTGAAGACCAAGATACTCATGACCTACATGGGGGGCGCGGCGGCCGGAGAACTGGAAGAGCGTTCCGTTCAGGATCGAAACCCTGCCTTCTCCAGTGATCGTGTGTATTATCAGTCCCGCCTGTTTCCCGTTAAGGAACTGGAATACTCGGGATCGCACCTCGTGGATTTTGAACCTTATCATTACGAGCCCGCCAGCGGGATGCAGAATGCGGTAGGGGAAGCTCACCAGACCGCTCGGTGGAACGTGATGCTATTCGATGAGATGGATTTCAGCGAACTGGAGGCCTGGCTTCGCGAGCAGGTATCATCCGAACACTGGAAGCCAGGGCGATTGTTTAACCCATTTGTGATCGACCATGGGACGGTCAATTGGAACGTATTTCATCTGGCCAATGTGGAACCATACCTGCCGCACTTTCATAGACTCTGGCAGTACCTGAAGGATGGCAAGGAACTGCTCCACGGAGATCATCGGTTCTGGGACAATTATTACCAGAGCTGGAAGTACAGCAGGTTCCTTTCTAGAGGTGGTAACCCGCATTGGCAGATTGAAGAAGCGCCGGGCTGGGTCCAGGCTTGAGCCAAACCCTGGATGTAAATGCAGGTTTGCGTCAGCGCGAACGCGAAGACCGAACGACTCAAATGCCTGACTGGATGCGAATATCCGGATAGCAGAATCCTCCGAGCAACAGAAAGAAATGAAGAATACCATTCGAAGCACATCAATTATCCCGGGACTGCTGCTCTTGTCCCTCTTTTACACGTTTCTGGCCGCCTGTGCGCCCATGGAGCGTATTCCGTTGGACCGATGCGAAGAGATACGGGGTGTTCCTGGGCCCGCGGACATGGCGCTAGAAAACCGGTCTGCCTTCGGAGTCGATCGTATGATCGTAGCAAGTCAGGAACGGCGGGGGAGAGATCCGGAGTCCGAGTATCTGGATCAGGGCGGTATAAAGTTCATACCCCTTGCCGGCACAAACCGACATCAGGTTCTGGATTTTGAATTCAGTGGTCGGGACGAGTATCCATTTCATCCGGAGGCCCTGGACCTGGCGCAGGTGGGTGGAGGTCGATACCTGTTCGTGTTGAATCATGCGCGAAGAACGCAGCATGCAGTAGAGGTTTTCCGCGTAGATCGTACTACCCTGGTATTCATGGGGCGTTTCAGGCATCGCTTCATCGAGTATCCATCGGACATTGTGGGTCTTGGGCTCGATGAATTCTACGTAATCAATCGACGGGCCAGCAATAGCATGGAGCACTTCTCAAAGTCGATGGCCTTTACCGGCTCCGGCTCGCTGGTCTACTATTCCAATCAAACCTATTTCCGCATTCTGGATAACCTGAAGAGTCCAACGGGCATGGCCCTGAGTCCGGACCAAACGAAACTCTGGATTACTCTGGCCGGCTCGGAGCAATTACTTGCCCTGGAAAGAGGAAGCGGCTCCAGCGTGCGCGAACTGGCCCGAATTTCCGTGGCGGGAACACCGATAAACCCGAGCTTCAATGGAAGCTCCAACCTGTTTCTGGCTACTATCCCCAGCGCCTATGACTGGTCGAGCCATGCAGATGATGCCGCGGAAAAGGCTCCCAGCCGCATTCTGCAGGTCGATACGCTACAGGGACGCACCGCCGTGGCATACCAGAATCCTGGTGAAGAAATCAGCGGGGCCACTATTGCCGTTGCAAACGGCAACCGGATTTATTTGGGTCAGAAGTATGACTCTTTTGTTCTGGCTTGCGCGGCACCCTGAACCGCGTTATCATGGGCTGTGGACGCGGCTCAAACGGATTTGCAGCTTCATTAGCTGCGTGAGATGTAACCTGGTCTGGTGGGCCAGCTGCTCCTTAAACGCGGCGGATACCTCGCCGGATGTTTCTAGCTCTTTGACGGCGCTCTGCATTCCTGTGCCGGCCAGGCGGATCGCGCGAGCATACTGAGTCCAGTGACTCTGAAAATTGGGCCCTTGCAATAGATCGTCAAGTCCGCGAAACTCCCTTTGTAACTCGGTGATTCGTTGGATGATCAGGTCTTTTTCCCCTGGCCATTCCTTGGCTTCTATGCTGGTTCTAACGGGCCCAACGTCAGGGAAACCGGATTCAGGGGCCGGTGTTGCTACGTCAGGTTCTTCGATGCCCGGCAGCTTTTCACCGGGCCTTAGCTGTTCATACCAGGCTTGCATCGAATCGAATAGCGGAATATCTACGAAGAGCGCTCCCTGACTCCTGAGTAGGCCCACGTTTAGAGTTTCCGAATCCTTCTTGAGCCGCGATCGGAACCACTGATAAAACACTTCGAGCTTGGCGTTGGAATGAACTCGGTTCTGGTTTTCGCCGGGCAGAGGGACCACGGGTATTGCGAAGCGTTGCCTGTAGTTTCCCGTTTCCCTGCTTTGCAACCTCCATTCCTTATAGGACCATAGCTCCTCCAGAGCTGACCCTTTCGCATGCACTCTGGTCTCTGTGAAGGAGAGATCCTGGCCCACGAGGAGAATGGCCGTGCATCCGAGATAGAGGGCCAGGTCGTAGGCATTGGTGCTTACGGAACCACCGTAGGACAACTGGTCCGGCTCGCTCTTACCGCAAATCTCGTTGAGGCCTGTTGCCAGCGGCAATGGATTCCCGGTAATAATAACCGGTCCAACCCATCGGCGGGCAGCAAGGGGACTGGCCGCTGGATCTAAAATGAGGACCGGATTTCTGGCCCCGTGTGGGCCGGTGCGTGGGCGAGTGCGTGGATTACCCCTCCCCGCGCTCGTCGGCGCCGAATCCGCAAGATGATAATAGTTGATGGGTTGTGCGTCTACAGTGACGACGAAGTCCGGCTCCACGCCATGTAGCCTGCATGTAGAAAGCGCCGTATCGACAGCGATGATTAGCGTGGGTTCGCCTGATTTCTGAAAGGAGGCGACGGCTCCTATATGATCGGCGAGGGAAGGGCCGGCTCCCAGGACCACCGCAGCCTGGCCGCGGTAAGCATTCCTGAGCTCGTTTATGCTGGCCGATCCAATAGCTGTAGTAACGTTCGCATACAGGTTGCGCACCCACTGGGATCCAAAGCGAGAAAGGGTGTTGGAATTGATCTGCCGCTTTTGTATGAAGGACTCCAGAAAGGATAACTCTTGTCCGTAGAGGGAATGAGCGCGTAAAGAACCCGGATGGCCGTATATAAAGATGCCCGGGCTTTCGGCGAACGCCTGTGCTTCCCTCCTGTTAGCCAGAAGAAGGATCTCGATATCCTGATTTCCGCCGCCCCGGGCCCGGCCATCGTCTTTCCCGCTCATCCCTGCAGGCTTTGTATTCTTTGCTCGAACTATAGAATCAAAGATACTCGAATGGGGCTCATAAATGGCTACGCGGTACAAACCTGGGAGCCGGGAGATGGCCAGAGCATTGTAGAAACAGGGTCCGCCGCTACCTACGATCAGGACACGCTGCACCGATTCCATGGCTTCCAAACGTCGATGGAGTGCCTCTATCTGACGGACGGCTTCTCTACCGGGATCATAGACGCTCTGAAGCGCTTTCCCGTTCAGCGATGGCACGGTTTCACCGGTCCGGGACTCTAGCCATTCCAGGACCGCTTCCCTTTCTACTGGATTTTCCATTAGCTTACCGGATACCACTGGTATCGGTCGTTTTTACGCTCCAGGTGAAGTTCCAAACCGAAGGTGGCGCTCAGATGTTCTTCTGTGAGAACTTGTTCCATAGGTCCCTTCTTCCACAGAAGGCCGCCGCGAAGAAGGGCTGCATGCGTGGCAAAGGAAGGTACCTCTTGAATCCTGTGTATCACGGTCACCGTCCCGGAGCACTGCGGCGCAGTGGCCCGTAGTAGATTCTCCAGGGCAACCTGGCCCGCAATGTCGAGACTCTCGAAGGGTTCATCAAGCAGCAAGATATCCGGTCTGGCTGCAATGGATTTCAGAAGGAGGGCTCGCCTTCGCTCGCCGGAGCTGAGCACAGCGAACCGCGTGTCAGATGGGATGGAGAGATGATGTAGAATCAGTTTCTCGGCCGCATCAATTTGCTCGGGGCCAGGGGCGCTGTAATAAGGTAGTTTCCCCGTGAGCCCAAACAGAATGACGTCAAGAACCGTAAGTCCGGGATAATTGTAGCAGAGGGATTCGGCCTCCCGAGTTTCAAAAAGCCCGATCTTTTTCTGAAGCGGAGCAACGGGCCTACCGGGAACACCTTCTCCGAACGCGGTCATCCGCCCGGTAGTCGGCCAATTCTGCAGCGCAACGAGACTCAGCATTGTGCTTTTGCCGCTACCGTTGGGCCCCAGAAGAACCCAGTGCTCGCCGGCATGGAAAGACCAGTTTACGCCGCTGAGGAGCGGCCGGTCTTGCCTGAACACCGAGACATCAAGAAGTTCAAACAGGCTGCTCATGGGGCTCAGCCAGCGCCACTAAGCTCGTACTCCTTTTCCAGTCTTTCTACCATCCCCTGAAACTGAATCGGACTTTCGATGCCAAAATCCCGTCGAATGTCCTCTTCAATGGAAAAGTAGTCTACGCTACCTCCCGTGGCCTGTTGAATGCGTACAGCAAGATAAACGCAATGGATCAAACGTTTATAGGGCTCTTCAGCCTGGAGCGGTTTTTGCTGGAATCGAATAGCCTGTACAATGGGCTCCGGAAATTGCCATCGTTCCGCCAGCATTGCTCCCACTTCGGGATGGCCGATGCCGAGCGCTACTTCTTCCATAAGAGCTGTGTTGCGAATTCTACCACGCTCCAGCATATCCTGGATCCGTTGGATCAACTCGGGCTTCATCGAGATGAGTACGATCTTTCCGAGTTCGTAGAGCAAGCCGCTGACGCTGGCAAAATCCCTGGCAAAGGCGTCCTGGCGGGCCAGTTTGCCAGCGAAGAATGAAACCCGGTTGGAATTATCCCAGATCGATTCCAGGTCCTTCTTCTTGTATCTCGAGCTCATGATCTTCCGGGCGCCGGCCACCATAAGGAGATTGCCCAGACCCTTCAGGCCTATGATTTTGATCGCATCTGACAGACCCGGATTTCGCGTCCGCGTCATGAAGCCCGCAGAATTCGCCAGCTTCAGCACCTGCGCGGTAAGGGCGGGGTCTCTCTCCACTCTTGCTGTAATTACTTGAATGGACGAGGATTCGCTGTTGCACAGATTCCAGAGCTCCTGGATGTTTTCGGGAAATGAAGGCAGAGCGTCCAGTTCATGTAGCACCGTTTTGATGTAGTTGTTCCGCGTCTGGGCCTCTTCCTGGTCTCGGGGCAGGGCAACCCTGGCAATCGTTTCGGTGCCGTTTGTGTCGATCCTGAAGTGGTTGCCGGGTATCCCTGCATTCTGAAGAAGAACCAGGATCAATACCAGACCCAGACCCGCACCTTCGGATTCGTCCCGAACGGTGGAGAAGACGGCATCCAATTCCTGATGCTCCTTGAACAAATCGAGACGGGATCGGATCCGCTCAATCTCCCGGGGTAGCAGAGCCGCATTATTGCGAACTTCAATATGAAGATGCTTTTCTTTTAGCTGGAAGTGGATGCTGATATAGTGCTCGTTTTTCTTGTGTTCCTTGCGGAATTCGTCCCAGCGCTCGAGCACCTTGCCAGCAAAACCGCGCATGGCCCGGGTGTAGTCGTCCTCGGTTTTCACTTCCCGGGACTCAAAGGTCAAATAGATGCGCTTGGCATTTGCCTTGCTTGCATTGGAAATAAGCTCTTTGGCGATAACGAAGCTTGGTTCAGAAAGGAAGGCGAGATCCAATTCGGAGAGCAATCGGTACAGGAAGTCGCTGAGTTCGTTTACCTCCCGGTCTACAAGGCCAGGAAAGCGAATCGTAACCAGTTCTCCGGCAAGCACCGCTTTCAGTGCATCGCCCCGTTCTGTGTGCGCTGTAAATGGAAGCACGTAACTTAAATGCCGTATCCAGCGGTACCGGCAACAAATTTCATAAGTGTCTCAGGTCCGATAACGGAACTGTCAAGCCCCGACGCTGGCGCACAGAATGCTTCAGACATACCCTGGACAGGAGTTGCGCGGGCGAGGGCCACAGCGTCAGGAACTGGTGGATGCGCCTGTTCTGAGGCAATGGCGACAGAAGAAGTGTCGGTGGGTTCTATCCTCCTGAATCCTCGTCTTCTTCCAGATCCTCGAAACTGCCATCGGCGGCCAGTCGGTATCCCCCGAGGAATTCGTGAGGTAGGGATGCTCCCCATTCGGCAGGAGACAGTATTGAAAAGTGCTTATCACCGTTGCTTTTCTGATATAGATACAGGGCCATACCCGGCTTCTTCTCGAAATTGCATTTGATTCGATGCAATTCCATATCCCGTTCGGCCCTCCCGATAATGTCTTTTGCCTCTTCTTGCAACGTGCGAATCTGTCGGGCAATTACGTCCAGCTTTCCATGCACGTGGCTCTGGACCACTTCATCCGCCTTTTCGATCTCCTGCGCTCGCTGGACCAGACTGAATGGGGGGTCGCTGGTACGGGCCGGATGCGTCATGTTGCGCCGATTCTCAAGAATGGGCTCTTTTTTGTTGTGTCTTGATGTTTCCGGAGTCTCCTGATTGTCCATGAAAGTCCTCGGGACGCAAAGAAGGCGCCCATTTGAAAGAAATGCGCGCCTTGCTTCTGAGTCAACAGGAAAGGACGGGAGGTAAAGCCGCCCTGATTACCGGATTTTCAGGTCTCGATTGATCTTGTAGATCTGATAATGGAGCATTGGATTTGCAATGGGTTCGCCAGCCGCGCCGCCGTTGGCTTGCTCCTCATACTTCCGGGCGGCCTCTGCATCGAAAATCACCACTGCCACCGTGTTGTAGAACTGATAGTCTACCTTATAACGCAGATAGTGATGCGAGCGAATGATCGACTTTCGACGCAATTGTTCGACGGTGTAGGAGTGCTTATCGATGTTCTTGAACACCTTGGTCCGCTTTTCTTCCGGAGTAGGGGGTACATAATCGCTCAAGGTCAGTTTATCCGGCGGCGGAGTCTCATCGCCGTACAGTGTCATATTGAGCCCCTGGGTCGGATAACGACTCAGGTAGGCGATGTACATCCAGGCCGGGGGCAAGAGCTCGGGGATAGGCCGCACCGCAGCTACTGAATCGCGCATCCGTTCAATAATTCTCTTTTGCTCTTCATAAGGGCCGTCCGGCGCATTGGGATCGTTGGGGTCTTTCGGGCCCCAGATCTTGTTGGCCGGGATGTCTTTGGGCGTGATCTTCATGAAATGAACGATGTTCTCCCGCTTTGCCGGATCGTGCTCGCGCCAGATGGGATAGGGTATCCACTTTCGATCGTTCTCATCCACTGCGTTGGTTTCTCTGTAGGCCAGTACCCAAACGAAGAGTTCGATGGGATCATTGGTCAGATTGTGGAGAGTGAACATTACATCCAGGATCTCGCCTCGGCCATCCGGGGAATAACGCTTATCCACGGTGAGATCCTCAACATCTATCGTCGGATCGTCGATGGCGATGGGGTTGTAATCGTTGATGGTGATTTTGTCCGGATTGGCGCCGTCATTCACGGCTACTTCGCTACCGCCAGGGTTCTCGGTGATGTTGGGATCTTCACTCCACAGTAATCCGGCGAAAACCGGCGCGGCCAGCAGTACGGAAAAAGTAATATAGCGAATCCTACGAATAGACATGCGTCAAGCTCCTGCCTCTATTATCGAAAAAGCTCACAGTTACATTAATGAGTCTCGAGAAAAGGTTGTATCCTGAAAAGAAAAATCCGAAACCTGCCCCATGGCATCGGGTAAGCTCATAAGACATAATGTGATCATTCTGGCGGCTCTAATGCTGTTTCAGTGCAAGACCGGCTATCCGCCACAGATCGGCAAGCTTCTGGATGAGCGCATACAGAAGCACTTCGCGGAAACGGAGGTCATCGATCTGCTCTATTTTACCAATCGGCAGACCATGGCCTCAACCGGCGTATGCTCCAATGATAATGTTACAGTTAAGCATTCCCGAAATCTGGTATCCGGCACATGTCGTGTTCAGGTACCCCGGAATCATGAAATCGGCTCCCTGGCACAAGCGGACCGACCCGGCGCAGACCGACAGAATCTCTTTTCCATCCTTTCCGGCGAACGACTGAACGATGGGCTATCCGCAGTGCGATCCAGAGAGATCATAGTCTTTGTGCATGGATTCAATGTCAAATTCGAAGAAGCGGTGCTTCGGGCGGCGCAGATTCAGTATGATCTCAAGTTTCCCGGGCAGATCGTTCTGTTTTCCTGGCCTGCGGGTCCGTCGGACGATGTACTGATTGAATCGCTCTCTTTGACGCGCACCTACCGAGAAAATCAGGCCAATGCGGCGGCCACGGTTAATGATTTCGCGCGTTGGATCGTGGATATTTCCTCGAAAGCCGATACAGTGCATCTAATTGTGCATTCCATGGGCCACCAGGTTGCCATCCCAGGATTAAAAAAGGCCCTGGAGGAGAAGCCCGGCCTGAAATTTGGGGAAATCGTTTTCTTTGCGCCGGATTTTCCAGCGGATCAATATGACAAATACAGACAGTCGATACAGTCCGCTGCCTACAGGACGACTCTGTACTGCAGCCCGGGTGACAATGCTCTGGTAGTTTCCAATCGCGTGAATGGCAACTATCGCCTGGGCATGTGCAAACGAATCCCCGGAGCGGATGTGATCAACGTAAATGAAGTGGACGACCCGGTTTTTGGCGTGGGCGGTTTGGGCCATGGCTACTATTCCAGTAGGCCGATCCTGACGGACCTATTTCAGCTCTTTCTGGGGATGCCAGTAGAGAAGCGATTGTTCATTCGTAAATCAGACCCGGGTCATGGCGAAGACTACGTTCTGAGGAAGTAGCTCGATGGGCCCAGCCGCCGGATTGATCCTTGAGGGCCCGTGCCGTTGACACGGCCACTCGTTCCAACGGTCACTCGATGTCCGGTTGGTTTAGCCCAGCCGTCGCCACTCGTACAGAAGAGCCGTAACGCTTACCACTGCGTTAAAGGATTCCAGGCCGCTAATGGGAATACGAAACCGCGTTGCAGAAACCGAATCAGGCAGCCCCGGGCCCTCCTGTCCCACGATGAAAACCGCTGGACCCGTAACCCCATGGAGCTGCGCCGATAGCTCGGACAATGGCCGGTTGGCTTTGTGGTCCAGGGCAAGGCAATCGGCGCTGGATATACCGGCCTCGGTCAGGGCATCCGAAACAGATTCCAGGGGCCCGAGCTGAGCAAAGGGCATGCGGAGCGAAGCGCCTGAACTGCTGCGAATGACTCCGGGATGAAAGGGAAAGACGGATTCTTGTGTAAGAAGCACACGATGGATCCCAAAGCCCCGAGCGGTTCGGATGGCAGCGCCCAGATTCTCTGGCAGCGAGAGTGGCAGAACCAGCCATGCCGTTTGCCTCGCCCCTACCACGTTTTCTCCCCCGGAGGATTGCGGATTCTTGCGGTCTGGCGGCTGTGCCTGCGAGCTGGCGAGTTCTGGCAGGTCTCCAATGGCGGGGATATTCTGAGCTCCGGTGAGATCCCAGAGAAGCAACGGAAACTGCGTTCCGGCGGAGTCCAATCGGCGAAACAGATCAGCCTTGAGCCGAAACAATGGCAGGTCGGGCCAGGACTCGAGGAGTCTATGAAATTCTAAAGGCAAGGTGTCATGAAAAAGCAGGGCTGCAGGCTTGCCGTTCCAGCCGGCTACGGACTCCACGTACTCCGACAGCGCTTCGGGAACCAATTTGCGCCCTCCCACGATGGTCAATCCGGTGCGCTTGATCCACTTGCTCTGGTCCAGTTTCTGCCATTCTTTAAACCGGGGATTGGCTTCCGATTCTATGGCATGGACTCTGCTCTGCAGATGCCCGGGAATACCGTGCTTGTCCGAAAAGGAGATCTGTGCAGTGGCGGGTCCGGCCCCGGCGGCATCGGGCCCGGATTGCGATGCTGCCCGATTGAAGATCACAAGACGGCGTTGATCCCGGGTTCCGGGTAATGTGTATTCTATGGTGGAATTGTGGACCCAACCTGCGGCGCTGGCCTGCGCTTCCGCTATCTCTTCGTCGCAGTCGGGCCCCTTCCAGAAAATGAAGAGGCCACCGGGGTTTACACTCAATCGGCTCAAATTCAGGGTATCAGAAATGGACATGAAGGCTCGACTGATGGCTGTGTTACATTCGATCCGATCAGAGGCGTTCAGTTTTCTGGAGATCACTTCAACGTTGTTCAGATCCAGCCGCTCACACACCCGGGTCAGAAATTCGGTCCTCTTTTTCCGACCTTCAACAAGTCGAAAAATAATACCGGGCTGGCAGATGGCCAGGGGAATGCCCGGAAATCCGCCGCCGCTTCCCAGGTCCATGCAGGGACTGCTGAAATGGATGTTGCTCTCCGCAAGCAGCTTGATCGGCATCAGACTGTCCACGTAATGCTTGCGACCCATGGCCTCCGCGGAGTACAACCTGGTGACATTGATTCTTTCATTTTCCTGACGCAGCATTCTATGAAAGATCTGCAGCTTTTGTAGCTGATCCGCCGATACTTCGAGGGAGGCTTCCTGAAGATATTCAGAAATATTTTGATGTTCGATTGGGTCCATTTTCAATATCCAGCCCGCATTTTTCTAGAAAAGGGCTCTACGCATAAAATCGGTTCGGTGGTGAAAGACCTGGGCTCCAGGGTACTTTTGCTCGTTCTGCAAAATGAGCAGTACAATCCCGATGAACTGGCCATTATAAAGACCAGCCTGGAACGCTACACCAGCGGATGCATCATTTATGACGATCTTGAAAAGCGGCCCGGTTTTGACGAGTTGGATACGGCGGCCCACTTCATAAAACAGAGCCGGGCGGACTTGATCCTGGCCTATGGCGGTCGGGACACTTTTCATACGGCCAGGGCAGCGGCATTGCTGGCCACAAATGAGGTATTTGCCAAAGAGCTTCCGGAAAGAAGGGAGCCCCTGAAACGGCCGCCCATGCCCGTGATCACTGTGCCCGGCGTTTTTACCATGGGCGAGGAGAGCTCGCCCACTTTCGTGATGTACGATCATGCCAGCGGCGAACTTTATCATGGCAACGATCCAAGACTGTTTCCTGCCGCTGTCTTTATGGATCCGGCCATCACGATTTCAATGTCGGAGGCCGAAATAACGCGCACGGGTGTGGCCATACTTGCCGCCGCTGTGGAAGCCATTCTGTCAAAGCGAGCGAATGATCTCAGCAATTCCATGGCTCTTCGAGCTATCGAATTAATCATGCGCAGCTTGCAGAACCTTGTAAAGGATCCGACTAACCAGAATGCACGGAACAACATTAGCGTGGCCAATCTTCTCTGCGGCGTTTCGCATTCTAATAGCTGGTTGGGACTCTGCTACAGTATTGCCACAGCCACGAACCTCATTACGGGTATGGACTTCATGATGGCAATGGCGATTCTGCTGCCCCATGTAATGGAATACAACCTTACGACGTCCGCGGGAAAATACGTTCAGATTGCCCGGGCTCTGGAAGAGGACATTCATGACATCACCGTCATCGAAGCTGCGATTAAGGCAGTGGAGGGTGTGCGAAAGCTGTATCTGGATTTGAAAGTACCCCAACGGCTCTCCGACTTCGAAGTGGAAAAGGCCCTGCTTCCGGAGATTGCGGGCATGGCCTCCACCTTCCCGCTTATCAAGAACACTCCCCGAGAATTGGATCAAAACGAAATCGAAACCATCCTTATCGCTGCCTATTGACATCATTGCATCGCAGCGCGCTGTTAGCGCTTACTCGGCGCGTATTCAGCGAAAACCCTCGACTTCGGAACAGTGCGGGAATGCTGATCCGCGATAGCGCCGTCCGCTGAACCAAAATCCGGAAGATCAGACTCAGAAACGTCCAGCCCAAAGACGCCGTCTCCTCGGATTATGTCCAACAAAGAAAGACTCTCCCCTGCTCGTGGCTGGTGGATGAGCAATCCAGGGCATTCAAGCTCTACGATAGCGGATTAGAAGGGCATAATTAGTTGTCAGTAGGCTTACCGGGTAAAAAAGGGCACATGGCACAAATTTATTACGATGATTCCTGCGACCTGAGCGTACTTAAAGGAAAGACGATTGCTGTGATTGGCTACGGAAGCCAGGGGCATGCTCAGGCCCAGAATATGCGCGATAGCGGCTTGAACGTTATTATTGGACTGCGGTCCGATTCCAAATCCGTCAAAGTGGCAAAAGAGGATGGATTTGAGGTCCTGGATCCGGCAGAGGCCAGCAAGAAGGCTGATGTTATTCAGATTCTGGCGCCGGATACCATCCAGCGACGTATCTACGATGAAGCTATTGCTCCCAACCTGAAGGAAGGTGACGCTCTGGTATTCTCGCACGGATTCAACATCCACTACGATCTGATCCAGCCTCCGAGCAACGTAGATGTTTATATGGTAGCCCCGAAGGGCCCCGGACATCTGGTACGACGGGTTTACCGCGAAGGCGGCGGAGTGCCCGCCCTCATCGCAATCCATCAGGATGCCACTGGCGAAGCCAAGAAGCGAGCCCTGGCCCATGCCTCCGGAGTGGGTGGCGGCCGTGCCGGAATTCTGGAAACTACATTCAAAGATGAAACCGAAACCGACCTGTTCGGCGAGCAGGTAGTCCTCTGCGGCGGGCTCACTTCTCTGATCATGAAAGGCTTCGAGACTCTGGTAGAAGCGGGGTATGATCCAGATATCGCTTACTTTGAGTGTCTGCACGAGGTTAAGCTCATTACCGACCTGATCTACGAAGGCGGAATTGCCAACATGCGGGATTCCATTTCTGACACTGCAGAGTACGGGGATCTTACTCGTGGCCCGCGCGTCGTGGACGATCATGCCAAGGCGAAAATGAAAGAGGTTCTATCCGAAATCCAGAAAGACAAAGGCGGAAAATTCGCCAAAGAATGGGTGGAAGAAACCAACAAAGGCTATCCCGAGTTCCATAAACTGCGGGAGGCGGGCAAGACTCACCAGATCGAAGAAGTGGGCGCTCGTCTGCGCAAGATGATGAAATTTCTGGGCAAAAAGTAGTCCCGGAAATCGGTGAGCTCAGCCGGAAACCCGTCGTCACATCGGCGGGACAATCGAGCGTAACGTACCGGCTAACGTACCGGCGAAGGGCCAGGAGCAAGTGCTGCGGCCCGGCGACGAGCGATACCAGAAAGGCTGCCTCCTTCAGGGGCAGCCTTTTCTGCTTTGATGGATGATTCGCCAGCCTCTGTTCACTGAATGCAACCAAAGCCAGGCAATGATCGCGCAAGAGCAACCCGTGGTCAAAGCCCTACCTACCGTCGCCGAGCCTCAGCAGCCGGGATCGCTTGCCGCCCGCAGCATTCCCCGGTGCACTGCCGGGGGACGATACTGAGGCGCCTGAGGCGCGCGAATCGCTACGCAAAGGTGTGCGAGGATCTTGATCAGCGCTTTTGGGATAGCCTTATTGGTCCAGTTCGCGAGCAAACTGGTTCGTTTCCAGAAGAAGCTGCTTTTGACTTTCCGGCAAGGTGGAAAACAGATGCATAAGCAATGCGCGACTATCCATCACGCTCAGACTCTGTACTTCCAGTTGACCGATGCGATCTTCGGGCGTGAACTGCGATTCGGTCTTTTCCATACTCAAGCTTTCTGGATTGTAGGTGGCGAAAGCGGGATCGGTGCGCACTATACTGTAATCATTCCCGCGGCGTAGCTCCAGGGTCACCTTGCCGCTCACGGTTGATGCAATCCATCCGCTGAGGGAGCTTTTGAGTAGCATGGCCTCATTGTCATACCAACGACCCTCATAAAGCACGCGACCCAGCTTTCGGCCCAGGTTAAAGTAGAGATCCAGGGTGTTTTCATTGTGAACTGCGGAAAGCAGTCGCTCATAGGCAATATGCAGGAGCGCCATTCCCGGCGCTTCGTAGATGCCTCGACTCTTGGCTTCGATGACCCTGTTTTCGATTTGATCAGTCATGCCCAGTCCATGTCTTCCGCCGATTTCGTTGGCTTTGAGGATTATGGAGGTGGCATCCAGGCTTTCGCCATTGATAGATACGGGAACGCCGCGTTGGAGTTCTATTTCCACTGTTTCGGTATCGATTGCCTGGTCGGCTTTCCAGAAAGGAACTCCCATGATCGGCTCGACGATGTACATGGATCGATCCAGGTATTCGAGGTCCTTCGCTTCATGGGTAGCTCCCAGCATGTTGCTGTCGGTGCTATAGGCTTTTTCTGTGGATGCCCTGTACGGCTTGCCGATCCGCTGCAGGTATTCCGACATCTCTTTGCGACCGCCAAATTCCTGAACAAAACGGTTGTCCAGCCATGGTTTATAGATCTGCAAATCGGGATTCATCAGAATTCCGTAGCGAAAGAATCGCTGAATATCGTTGCCGCGGTGGGTGGAGCCGTCGCCAAAGATGTTGACCCCGTCCTCTTTCATTGCCCGAACAATGCTAAGTGTGGTTACCGCTCGTCCCAATGGAGTAGTGTTGAAGTATTTCTGACCCCCGGCCTGAATATGGAAAGCGCCGCACTGAATCGCAGTGATCCCTTCCCGGGCCAATGCATCCTGGCAATCCAGCAGTCGGGCCTGCGCCGCGCCATGTTGTCGGGCACCCTCGGGAATACTCTCTAGATCCGTTTCATCGGGCTGTGCCAGGTCTGCGGTGTAGCAATGGACCTTCAGGCCTTTTTCGTTCATCCACGCCACGGCCGTTCGGGTATCCAATCCCCCCGAGTAGGCGATAGCTATTCGTGTTCCTTCGGAAGGTAATGATTTGAGAATTCGGGGCATGATACAAAGTTCTCAGGCCACTCAGCAGATCAATGTATTCTTGACCTGCATTGAGCAGAATAGATGATACGCCGTGCCTCTGTTCTACGAAAACCAGATCATCAGACTTCGGATTCGGGGGGTGGACTGTGAAGGCAGAATCCTTTACGAGACAAACAATCGCGTGGTAGTCTCTCTGGAGTCCGATTTGATTCCACGCACGGGCGAAACCGTGGAGGGCCACCTGCAACAGGGAAATTTTCAGTGCAGCTTTAGCACCAAAATCCAGAACATGGAATTGGGGCTACGGGACCGAAAATGGATTCTAGATCTGGCTTATCCGGCTACGTTTAAGAGGTCACTGGATCAGGCCTTTCGCAAGAAATGAATCGAGTCTACCTACTGCTGCCCCGGCTGGATCGATTTGATGCCATCGCTAACGATGTTCGGGGCATGTCCAGAAGCCTGCAAGAGCTGGGTTACAAAACCACAATACTCGCGGCCGGCGGATCGGAAAAAAGTGACTACGTCAAACTGCGCAAGAACTACTTTCGGAGAGCATCAGATTCTTCTCACACTTTCGGGAGCGCCAGGGCAAGCCAGAGTGCTGGCTCAGGAACCGAAGCGCCGACTGCCATTTCGCAGGCTCAGGCTACGGATACACAGGACATTCTAATTTATCATTATGGCATCGCCTGGGAAGCGGGGGATGAGGCCTTTCAGCAGTTTACCGGCCGGAAGGTATTGCGCTTCCATAACGTCACCCCGCCGGAATTCTATGCACCCTATCATAGCGGCATCGCCAATGCTTGCAAGGAGGGGCTAAGCAGGGTATCCCGCCTTTCGGCCGATGTCGCCTGGTGCGTCAGCGAATTCAACGTCCAGACTCTACGCGACGTGGGCTGGGTTGGTCGAGCGGAGGTGCTGCCCCCGTTTCACCGGGTGGAGAGCCTCCTGGCCGCGCCTGTGAAGGCGAAACAGTTGGTCAACTCGCTCCGGCGACGCCTAGACTTCCATGAAGAGAGAGCCTCACGGCACCTCAATCTTCTCTTTGTGGGTCGCATGGTGCCCAACAAGGCAATTCCAGATACCATTCAGCTTCTGGATCGCAACCTTCCAGACGAGTGCTCCGGAACCCTTCGCATAGTAGGGCGGCCGGAATCGGCGCCCGGTCACCACAGAAAAGAGATAGAAAAGGCAATCCGAGAATGCCGAAACCTGGAAGTCGTCTTTCTCGGCGCCAGCAGCGAGGAGAAACTCAAGCGCGAACTGCTTTGCGCGGATGCACTGATCTCGCTTTCCAGGCATGAAGGATTTTGCGTACCATTAGTCGAGGCCATGGCGCTCGGAGTGCCCATTTTGACGGGAAACGCAACGGCCCTGAAGAACACCCTGGGCGATGCCGGAGTCTTCCTTGAGGATCCGGCAGAGCAGCTCGGCCCGGCTCTCTTTTCCCTGCTAGAAGACCGGGACCAGACTCATGCCCGCATAGAAAACGGCCTTCGCCGGTACTATTCCGAATTTCATCCCACCGTTCTGGAAAGCAGGCTCGGGGCGTTGTTGGCTACTGTTTCGCATTCGCCGAACAAGAAACTGCTCCCTGGCGAAAATTCAGAGGGACGGAAGAGCGACGCCAGCAAGGAAACCGGGCAGGCGAGCAAAGGCACCTCCGTTCGCAATGCCGACAGCGACAAAATAGCCATTGTTGTGGCGCGCTTTGGGGAAGAATTTGCCGGAGGCTCGGAAAAGGAAGCCCTGGAATATGCCAGTCTGCTGGCCGAAGGCGGCTACACCGTTGAGGTCTTTACAAGCTGCGCCCGCAGTTCGGAATCCTGGGCCAACGAGTATGCTCCCGGGTCCTTCGAACACAAAGTGGAGGGATCGCTGGCCACGTTTCGGGTGCATCGATTCAAAGTTGTACGCGAGCGGGATGGGTACTGGCATTCGTTGGATCGAATGCTTCACCGAACCGGCCTTTATAGCCGATTGTATGAGGGCTCTTATGGCCTTGGTCTGGAATGGGTGCGGGCCCAGGGGCCCTATTGCCCGGGCTTGCTGCTGGCTTTGCAGAATCGTACATTCGATAGAATACTTTTCATGACGTATCTGTACTTTCCGGTACTGCTTGGCTGTCAGGTTTCGCGGAACACAAGGCATTATCTGGTACCCACTTTGCACGATGAGGCCCCCGCCAATCTACTGCCCGTTAAAAGATCCCTACCTCGTATGCGAGGAATCGTATGGAACACCAGCGAAGAGGCGCTGCTGGGACGAAAGCTATGGAAGGTGGCAGGGGGACGCGTGGTGGGCGCTCCGCTAAACGATGCAGTCTTCGAACGAGCGCGTACCAGGCAGAAACCGCAGACCGGAAGGGCCGGACCGGCCGGCTCTACCTTGCCGGAGAAGATTCCGCAGTTTCTGTATATAGGGCGCTGGGATGGCGCCAAGGGAACAGACTTTCTGCTTCAGATGCTGAACCAATACGAATGCATTCGGGATTTCCGACTCCTGATCGTTGGAAGCGGCGCAGTGGGCAAGCTGCCCGCATTTGCCGAACATCAGGGCTTCGTAAGCGAAGAGAAGAAGCTCTCCTTGATAGAAGAATCGCAGGCGGTGCTTGTCCCCTCTCCGATGGAAAGCTTCAGCATCGTTACCCTGGAAGCGCTGGCGCTGGAGACACCTGTGATTGTAAACGGCGAAAACCCCGTGCTTCTGGGTCATGCCAATCGATCGCAGTGCGCGCTGCCGTATAGGGACGCTCCCGGATTTATTCAGTGTCTGGAACGAGCAGTGCATGGGCTGCCGCCGGAGACACTGGTGGGAGGTCGACGCTACGCGGAAAGGTATCGCCGGCAATCTGTGTTCGACAGACTTAAGGTAGCCCTGGATCTAGATTAAACCCGCAATGTGTGAATCTGAACGGGCTTGGAGGCGCCGCTTAAGTTGTTCAGGATTGCTCCGGAATCGGCCATGAAGCCCCGCGGACAAAGCCAACGGGGATGTGACTGGCGGGAAAAAGCATAGCACCAACGACTCACTCCGGCGGCGAAAGGTGTCTGGAGGCCTCTCGATAGGGTTAGCGGGGAGACCAGTACTCGGGCTGAAGCGAAAAGAGCAGGAGCCCCGTTCCCGGAGCGGGCCGGGCGGGCAGATTGATTCCCAGCACTGTACCCGGCGGAATATAGAAGCTTGAATCAGAAGCTCCGAGAAAATAGGCTGCGATGCGCGCCACGTCCGGCATGTGAAATACCAGGGCCGCGGCCTCGCTGGGCTTTAGAGTAAGAAGCTCGGAGGCTACGCCTTCCGGGGAAGCGCCCGGCCTGAGTACGGTCCAGGGATCCCGCTCGCACTCCAGGGCGCTGGCCAGGATTTCGGCCGTCTGCGCAGTTCGCATAAGAGGACTGTGAAAAACCTTCTGGAATTGCCAACCGGTGCCCTTCAGGAACGTACCCAGGGACATTATGTCCTGTTTACCCTCGGTCGATAGCTGTCGTTGCTCATCGGGATGCGTATTTTCTGCTTCTCCATGTCGAATCAGTGCAATCTTCATAAGTTTGAGCCCACTCCCAACCGATTTTTACTGTATAGAGGAACAAGCATTTCTTGACGTATCTGCAATTTTAGGGAGTTTTGAACCGTGAGCCAACCTTCTCTTCAGGAAATCAATGAGAACATACAGGTAGCCGTCAAGAACGGCCGGTACCTTACTCTCAAAACACATCGAATGACCGAGATGGTTGAAAAGCACATCCAGTACGCTCTGGAAAGTATTCTGGACAAAACCCAGAAGGGCCCGCTCATCCACACTCTGTATACAATCCTTAAAGAACTGGTAATCAACGGCTGCAAAGCCAATCAAAAGCGAATCTTCTTCGACGAGGTGGGGCTGGATATTAAGGATGCCCAGCAGTACGAAAACGGTATCTCCCGGTATCGGGAATCGTTCAGCGAAAAGATGTCTCTGGAATACGGGATGAAGGCCCGTCGCAAGGGATACTTCGTATTGATTGATTTCCATTTTGACGACGACGGCCTGACGATTGAAGTAGTGAACAATACGCCCATCGCTCCGCAAGAAGAGGAAGCGATGCGCGAAAAACTCAAGAAAGCCATGGGCTATAATGACATCGCCGAATTCTATATGGACCAGGCGATGATGGGCGAGTCCGAAGGCGCCGGCCTGGGCCTGGCGCTGGTAATCATCCTTCTAAAGGGCGAAGGCATTGACCCCAAGCTTTTTCGCATTATGATTCGCGAAGATCGGACCATTGCTCGTCTGGAAATCCCTTTCTCCGAGAAGTTCGTGAGCAAGCGTGACGTTGCCTGATTAGACTCGACCTGCTGAATGAACGCAATTCCCGGGCTCTCGGCCTGCATTATCACCCTGAACGAAGAGCAAAATCTTGCGCGTTGCCTTCGGTCTCTCGGCTTCGCAAATGAAATCATTGTAGTAGATAGCGGATCCCGGGATCAGACCATCGACATTGCGAAGAAGTATGGAGCCCGGGTATTGCATCGGGAATTCGATAATTATATCGCCCAGAAGAATTTTGCTGTGGATCAGGCCCGCGGAAGCTGGATCCTATTTCTGGACGCTGACGAAGAGGCGAGCAAAGAGCTGGAAAGCGAGATTCGGACATTGCTGGCGAAGTCCGGGTCGGATGACAACCAGAGGCTTCCTGCGCGAAGGAGCGGGAATGCTTTGCTCGATGGGTACCTGGTGCCGAGAAAGACCTACTACCTGGGCCAATGGATCCATCATGGCGGCTGGTATCCTGATTATACGATTAGGCTCTTTCGCAAGGGACGTGGTTCCTTTGTGGGTAAAACATTTCATGAGCGAGTCCGGGTGGACGGCCGCTTTGGAAGGTTACGAAAGCCGATTCTCCATTACAGCTACCGCGATATTCGCGAGCACCTGGATGTGATCAACAGATACAGCGATCTGTTTGCCGCCGAACGGTTGGAAGCAGGGAAAAGAAACGGCATCCTGTTCAGTCTGGGCAAAGCGGCGATGAAGTTCCTCACCATGTATTTCTGGAAGATGGGATTTCTGGATGGCCGCGCCGGACTCGTAATCGCCGTTCTAGGATCGTACTACAATTTTCTGAAATACATCAAGGTCTGGGAAGCACATCGCAATTCGGGCCCGACCGCAAAAAAGGAAATGCAAAACTGACATAAGCCCCTAGTTTGGGCCTGCATGGACCTGAGTTCAAAGCTAGCCCTGTACGGGGACAAGTCCTCCGGGTCCACAAAGACTGCCGGCGACGAGCAACGGCAGGCCCCGGAGCATTCGGCTCCCGAGCCTTCGCCTATCGTTGAATCCGGCGCTGAATCCGGCGTTGAAACCGGCACAGATAAGGTAGCGCAGGTAGCGGCAGGCGCAAATACAAGCCAGGGCCGCAATGGCGGTAGAGCTCCCCGGTTTTTCGCAGGCGCGGACGGAGGCAGTGATCACAGTTCTGTTGCCTCGCCCGCGTATGAGTACTGGCTCGGGAAAATAGGACTACGGGCCCTGGCCGAGGGGCTCTACTACAGAAAGGAAGTCTACCCGGATCTGACGTTGGGAAGCACCCGCCTTGGCGGCCTCCTTGTTCATCCCATGCAGTATCTCACCGACCTGTTGCCGTCGAATGGATTGCACGATACAGGGGATCTAATCCATAGAAACGATGTCTTATTCATAGATACAGAAACTACCGGACTGGGAAGGGGGCCTGGCAACTTTCCCTTTCTTTATGGGCTGGCCTGGATCGCCGAAGACGGTCTTCACTTTGAACAGTTCTTTTTGGATGGTCCCGGGGCCGAAGAAGAATTCCAGCCTATGTTGCGAAGTCGAGTTTCCGCGTTCGCAGCGATCTGTAGCTACAACGGGAAATCATTCGACATTCCCGTGATCAGGAATCGATTCATTCTTCTGGGAGAGCGGTTTCGCGCGCCTCCGGTGCATCTAGATCTGTTTCATTTCTGGCGTTCCGTCCTCGGGGGCATGCGCAAGCGAAAGAGCAGTTCGGGGGGCTCCAGCAAAGCAAACGCTGGTTCTTCCCGTTCCTCAAGCGCAACCGAGGGCGCAGCGGATGAGCCCCCGAGGAGGAGCTTCAAGCAGAAGGATATGGAACGGGATATCCTGGGCTTTGAACGCAAGGACGATTTGCCCGGCGCCGAAGTCCCTCAAGTATACTTCGATTATCGTAAATACGGATACAAGGATCGGATGGAGCAAGTGCTTCGTCACAATGAATGGGATCTTCAGGGTTTGGCGCTTCTATTCTTGAAAGCCGTGGCGCTGGTGGATGCAAGAAGGGACCAGAGCGCCCTTTTTCGCTCCGGTGTGGCTCGGATGTTTCTGAGACACGGAAAGCCCCGAGATTCCGCCCTGCTACTGCAGGAGATCCAATCTGCAGACGAAGACGAGGGTTACGATGAGGGTTTGCTCTATGCCGATAGGTTACTTCTTGGGCTACTGCTTAAGCGGAGCGGGCAGTGGGAGAAGGCGCTCAACGTATTCGACGCGCTCTGGAAGAAATATCGCTGTATGCAGAGCTGTATTGAGCTTAGCCGCCTGTTTGAAAGACAACGGGGCGATCTCGCCCTTGCCCTGGACCAGGCAGTCCAGGGCCTGGAATTACTGGAATTCAGAGGGGCCGCCGAAAACGATCGATATTTGAGGGATCTTACTCGGCGAACCCGACGACTCGCCCTTCGAAAGGAACGGGCCTCGGGCAGCGGGTCGCCAGAAGCGGATTAGGAATTCTGTTACCCGCGCGAGCAGAAGAGGTGCTTCCGGGGATTTCGCCCTCTGTCAGCCTCGGTGATGAGCGGTTTTTCGGAAACGGCTGTCTTAGAACTCGAAATGCCTGTTATGCCGAGACCGGGAGGCAAGGCTCTCTGTCAGTGAATCAGAATCGATTACAGGGGTTGAACCATAATGAACACCGAACAGCTTATTGAATTCATTCAAAACGACCCGCAATTTGAAGGCAGAATCCTTTCGATTAAGAAGCGAGAGGGAAGTCCGGCTCAGTTCGCGGACTTTCCTCCGGCGCTGGACAAAGAACTGGTCCGAGGAGTGCAGTCCCTCGGAATTGAGAATCTTTATACGCACCAGGCCCGAGCCATCGAGGCGGCTCTGGATGGCGATAACACCGTGGTGGTCACTCCCACGGCTTCCGGTAAGTCTCTAACCTACATCCTACCAGTGCTGCAACGAAAAAGGAAGAATCCACTATCGCGAAGCCTCTTCTTATTCCCCACCAAAGCACTGAGTCAGGATCAAATGAACTCGGTGCAATCGCTTTCGGACGGTCTCAATGCCGGAATGAAGATCTTCACTTTTGACGGCGACACGCCCGCCACGGTTCGCACCCGAGTCCGCGAAGCGGGGGACATTGTTGTGACGAACCCGGATATGCTTCACTCGGGCATCATGCCGCATCATACATCCTGGATAAAGCTGTTCGAAAACCTGGACTTCATCGTAATCGATGAATTGCATACCTACCGGGGAGTATTCGGCTCGCACCTGGCCAATGTACTGCGGCGCCTGTTCAGGATATGCGCATTCTACGGCTCATCTCCGCAAATTCTATGCGCTTCGGCTACCATTGGAAATCCCAGGCAACTGGCCGAGAAGCTCAGCGGAAGGCCGTTTACTCTGATAGATGAATCGGGCTCGCCTACCGGGGATAAATACTTTGCCTTTTACAATCCGCCGTTGGTGCAGAAAGAGCTGGGTGTTCGCGCTTCCTCGCTAAAAGAAGCGGCCCGTCTGGGCGCGGCCCTCCTTTCGAATGGAATTCGCACCATCTTCTTCTGCCGTTCCCGAGTTCGAGTAGAGCTACTCAGCACTTACTTACGGGAGCGTTGTCCTCAGTACAGGGATCAGATCAAATCCTATCGCGGCGGCTATTTGCCCAATGAACGACGCCAGATTGAAAAGGATCTACGGGAAGGAAATCTGCTGGCAGTGGTAAGCACAAATGCACTGGAGCTCGGCATTGATATCGGGAGCCTGGAAGCCAGCGTCAGTCTGGGTTATCCTGGTTCCATTGCCTCGTTGCTGCAACAAAGTGGCCGGGCAGGGCGAAAGCAACAAACGGCGCTAAGCTTCTTCATCGCAACTTCGGATGGTACCGATCAATTCCTGGTTCAGCATCCCGAGTATTTGCTCGAGCGAAATCCAGAGACTGCCCAGATCAATCAGGACAATCTGGTGATTCTGGCGGACCATATAAAGTGTGCCGCCTTCGAATTGCCATTCAAAGCCGACGAAAACTTTGGCGATTTCCCGGCCACCCGAGAAATCCTGGAGCATCTTGTGCATTCGCAAGTCCTTCATCTGAACCGGGATAAGTACCACTGGGAAAGCGATACCTATCCGGCTTCAGATGTTAGTTTGCGTTCCGGTCCCAAAGAGAACTTCGTAATTATCGATATAAGCGATACAGGCGGAGAAAAGGTGATCGGCGAAGTGGATCATTTTTCGGCGCCGCTTCTGATTCATAAACATGCCATCTATATTCATCAAGGGCAGCAATACTACGTGGAGGATCTGCTCTGGGATGACCGACAGGCCCGCGTCCGAAAGATCAATGTGGACTATTACACCGATGCCCATGAAAAGGTAGAGGTTTCTATCCTGGACGATAACGAAGAGTCCAGCCTACCGGGTGTGGGTGTGCGCTCCGGGGAAGTGCTACTGCGGAGAAAGGCAGTGCTCTTTAAGAAGATTAAACTGGAGACGCATGAAAATGCGGGATGGGGAGAGATCCATTTGCCGGAACTGGAGATGCATACCCAGGCGGGATGGATTCTTTTTGATCAAGATCTCCTGGATGAGGTTGCCGAGTCCCTGGTCCAGGGTGCGCTACCATCGGGGTATTCCGGCGCCATGCTCGCGGCCGTGGCGCATAGCTTTGGAATCATTACTCCTGTGTACATTCTTTGTGATCGTTCTGACATCGCCTTTCGTTCCGATGTGCGCTCCACGGTATTCGAGAAGCCCGCGGTGTATTTCTATGATGGCTTTCCTGGCGGTATGGAACTGAGCTATGTGGCGCTGGACAATCTGGAAAGCATTGCCACGGGAGCCCTGGAAGTCATCGAAAACTGCGGCTGTCAGGCGGGCTGTCCATCATGCACCGGGGTCGTGGATACCGAAATACCGGTGAAACAGGCCACAAGCCTACTCCTAAAGAAGCTACTGCAACGCCTGGTTCAACGCTCGGCGGTCGCAAACGTGGAGTAGAACCCATACGTGGAGCGGGACGCAAACGTGGACTGGAACGTAGACGTTGAGGAGGACGTAAATAACGGCAACGCCGGGTATCTAAACCACGCCTGAGGCGCAGGCCGTCCAATGGCTTTCCGCTGTTTTTGCTCCGGCAGTTGGTCGCGAATTAGCTATCAATGGCGGAGATACTCGCTGATGATCAGGCCTGGCTCTCTGCAATAAGCCGCATATGAATCAAGTCGATGTCTGGCGGATCCACACCCGAGATTCTGGAGGCGGCATCCAGATCATGCGGCCGGATCTTTTTTAGCTTCTCCAGAGCCTCTTTTTTCAGATTGGGAACGGAGTCATAATCGAAATCCTGCGGGATAAGAATGGCCCGCGCCTTTTCTCGGCGCTGAATGGTCTCCTGCTCTCGCTTGATATAACCTTCGTATTTGATCTCCATCTCCAGGATCTCTAGATGATCCGCATCCAGATCCTCGAGTCCCGGAATCATCCCTATACAATCTGTAACCTTCACTTCCGGTCTTCTAAGGAATGCTCCCACGCTTTTGCCAAAACCGGCGCGGGGCATCTGGATGCTTCGTCTTTCCAGGGCCGCGTCAAGCGCTGGGCCGGGTTTGAGGCCGGTAGTTTCTATCTTTTCTTTGAGCGAGGCAATCCTTGCGTAGCGGTCGTTCATCGCTTCAAATTGCGATTCCTCTATGACTCCGAGTTGGCGGCCATACTTCATCAATCGTTGGTCCGCATTGTCCTGCCGCAGAAGCAAGCGGTGTTCGGCACGACTCGTAAACATTCGGTATGGATCATCTACTCCCTTGAGCGTCAAATCGTCGATAAGGACACCTATATAGGCCTCTTCCCGACCCAGAATGAACAGGGGCTCGTCCCGGCTCTTTCGAACGATATTATAGCCGGCCATCAAACCCTGCGCGGCCGCTTCTTCGTAACCTGTAGTACCGTTGATCTGTCCGGCAAGATACAGGGATTTAATTTTTCTGGTCTGGAGATCCGGGCCCAACTCCCGGGGATCCACGTAGTCGTATTCCACGGCATAGCCAGGGCGAATGATCTCTGCCTCTTCCAGTCCCTGGCACGACCGCACAATCTGCCATTGCACATCCTCGGGCAGCGAAGTGGATATGCCATTCAGATAGAGTTCGCCGGTATGGATACCTTCCGGCTCGATGAAGATATGATGTCGCTCCCGTTCCGCGAATCTTACAACCTTGTCTTCAATCGAGGGACAATATCGGGGCCCGGTGGATTGAATCTGGCCCGAGTACATCGGCGATCGGGCAAGATTGTTATGAATGATTTGATGTACCCGTTCGTTTGTGTAGGTAATGTAGCAATCGATCTGAGGCATGGGCAGCGTTTGACTGCTGTAAGAAAAGGGCGTGGGTTTCTCATCCGGCGGTTGCACTTCCAGCCGGTCAAAGTTGACCGTGTTCTTAAGAATCCTGGGAGGCGTGCCCGTCTTGAGCCGACCCATCTGAAAATCAAAGGTATGCAGGCACTCCGAAAGTCCCATGGCAGATTGCTCGGCTATACGACCGGAACGCGCCTGGTATTCGCCAATGTGAATCTTGCCGCCCAGGAATGTGCCGGTAGTAAGCACAATGTCGCTGGCATAAAGCTCGAGGCCTCGGCCGGTAACGACCCCAATGATCCGATCCCCGTCAAGGATCAGGGACTCGCAGGTATCCTGGCGAAAGGTAAGGCCGGGGATTTCTTCCAGAGTCCACTTCACCAGATTCTGATAGGCTTTCTTCTCCGCCTGCGCTCTCGGAGCCCACACTGCCGGGCCCCGGGAACGGTTTAGCATCTTGAAATGGATCCCGGTCTTATCAATGATCTTGCCCATCAATCCGCCCAAGGCATCGATCTCCCGTACCATGTGACCTTTTGCAATCCCACCAATGGCCGGGTTGCATGACATCTGACCAATTGTGTCCAGATTCATGGTCAGAAGCAGGGTCTTCAGTCCTCCCCGGGCCGTAATGGCCGCCGCTTCCGTGCCAGCATGTCCGGCTCCCACGACGATAACGTCATATTTATTTGGGATGGCCTCTTTGTTTTCTGGTGCTGGCATATCTGGGCTCTAGTGATTTCCTTCGAGATCCGACAGGCGTATTGGCGCGGTCTCGGTATGTCTGACGCCACTCCCGGGCGCCTGACATAGATTAATCAGTTATCCAGATTCTGAACACCTTTGTTGCAAACAAGCACGTCTCGGAAAGTCGGATAGCGAAGTCAAATCGGCTCGGCGTCGGAAAATACAACGCCGCCGCCTCAGGCGACATAACAGAGATTGACAGTTCCGCGGCTATGGCTTTATTCATTACCCGATGGGCTCCCATGGGCTACAATTGCTCATCCTCGAAGACCTATGGCCGAAATACTGAATAGCATGAATCGAAACTTGATAATAATTGGCGGTGGACCTTTGCAGCTGCCGCTGATCCAGACCGCCCTTGATATGAACATTAACCCCGTGGTCTTCGATATGGATGCCGAAGCGCCGGGAAGAGTTATTGCCCATCGATTCGTTCAGATGAGTACCCGGGATATTGACGGATGCGTGCGGGAGGCCAAGAAGCTCTCACAGGAAATGTCCATCCACGGCGCAATCACGGCCGGCACCGATGCTTCCCGGGCTGTATCCGCCATTGCGGCCGCCCTCGATTTGCCCGGCATACGTTATAGCGACGCGGAAGCTGCGTCCAACAAGGTTTTGATGCGCAAAAGGCTGCGAAAAGCAGGGGTTCCGGTGCCGGACTTTTTTCCAGTATGGAATCTCAAGGAAGCCCGCGATGGACTGGATGAGCTGGGCTGCCCTGCGGTACTGAAGCCCGCCGAGAACATGGGCGCCCGCGGAGTGATCAAAATCAGAGACCGTTCCGAATTGGTCGCCGCATACAGACATGCAAAGAAGCATTCTACCACCGGAGAAATGATTCTGGAGCAGTACATGGAAGGTCCGGAGCTTTCCGTAGACGCGCTTACCTTTAATGGAGAATTTTGGATCACGGGCGTTGCCGATCGAATCATAGACAAAGAACCGTTCTTCATCGAACGAGGCCATAACATGCCTTCTGCAATGGATGCCTCGATACTGCAGGAAGTAGAACGGGTGATGATTGCCGGAATGAAAGCCCTTGGAATTCACACCGGCGCGGGAAAGGGCGATATCAAAGTCACGCCCCAGGGTGTTAAAATCGGGGAACTGGCAGCCCGTCTGTCCGGAGGTTGGATGTCTTCGCATACCTACCCGATTCATAGCGGCGTACAGCTCTACCGAGCCGCCATCGAAATCGCCACCGGGCAGCGACCGACGAATCTCAAGCCTAACCGAAATCGCATAGTCATTGAAAGGGGGCTTTTCTCGCCCCCGGGTCGTATCATATCTCTGAGCGGCGATCAGGCTATGCGCCAGGTGCCGGGCGTTGAGGAAGTTATCCTCACAAAGAAACCCGGACAGATTATGCAGGAATTGACAAGTAACATCGACAAAGTGGGTCATGTAATCTGCTCCGGGGAAACCCTGGCCGATGCTGAGTTCGTGGCGGCGCAGGCGATGAGGCTGTTTGAGTTGGAAGTGGACGAAACCGCCGGTGTAGACTGGGCCGTGGTAGAGGAGAGGGCCCGGGAAAGACTTTCCGACCAGGTGTGCTGGGTCTGCAAAGTATGCGACGGCCAGAATTGTGCCAGCGGCATTCCCGGCATGGGAGGTATTGGATCCCAGAAGAGTTTCCAGGACAACTCCGTTGCGCTGGCCGAATGGCGAATCGTCCCCAATTACGTTCGCCAGCCGGTGCAGGTGGACACGGGGATTGAGTTGTTCGGCCGGCATTTGGAGCATCCAATTCTTGGCGCGCCCATGACAGGAGCGGGGACGAATCTCAAAGAAGCGATGAGCGAGTTTGACCTCGCCCTGGGGATGCTCCGATCCTACAGAGAAGCCGGCAGCGTTGCCTTTCTCGGGGATGGGGCTTCGCTCAATAAGTTCCCCATAATCATGGAGGCCCTGGAAAACGAAGAGGGCTTTGGAGTCTTGATATGCAAGCCCAGAGCGGATACGAATGAAATCATTCGTCGCATTCGGCGAGCCAGCGAAATAGGTGTGCTGGCCGTGGGCATGGACATCGACGCGCTGGCCTTTAAGACGCTTCACCTGCGGGGCCAGCGAGGGCTCGCTCGGCCGGCTGAAGACATTGCCCGCATTCGGGAAGCCAGTCAACTCCCTTTCATTTTGAAAGGGATTCTGAATCCGGACGACGCGAAAGCGGCGGCCCGCGCCGGCGTAGACTACATTGTTGTTTCGAACCACGGCGGACGCGTATTGGAGGAGGCCCCCGGATCGGCCAGGGTGCTGACGGAAGTCAAAAAGGCCTGGCTGGACGCCGGAGGTAAGCCGGACGGAGTGCTGGTGGATGGTGGTGTGCGATCTGGATCAGACACTTTCAAGTACCTGAATCTGGGCGCTTCCGCCGTCCTCGTCGGTCGGCCGTCGGTGATTGCCCTGGCCGGTGGCGGTCAAGCCGCGCTGCGCTATTTGATCCACGCCTATAGCCGTGAATTGCGGGACACCATGGACCTTTGCGGAACCGAGACCGTAGCCTCCATAGCTCGCTCCCGGGTACTTCAGCTGGCTGTTAACGGGGATTCTACCGACGGAGCAGGACTGTCCAAAAAATCGTGAAAGGCTCGGGCCCATCGCCGGGAAAGACCTTCGAGGCTTACGTCGGCGCCGGTCAGTTGCTTCAGGCTACCCGGCTCGAATTGGTTCAGACCGCAGGCCACAATGTTTTGAAACGTGCTTAGATCATTGTTTACATTGATGGCCATGCCGGAGGATGTGAAGAAACCTCGAGCTTCCACACCAATGGCCGCAATTTTCTTTGCGCCCGAATACAGTCCCGGATAATCCCTTCGCAATTCCAATTCCACCTCGCATTCCTCGCGAACAACCTGCGTCGAGATACGCAGCAGCGCCTTGAAGAAATCCGAAAGCGAAATGCCTCGGGCCTTCAAATCCACGTGTGGATAGATCACAAGCTGTCCCGGCTCATGAGCCGTAAGATCGCCGCCCCGCTTTATGGGTACCAATGGAATGCCCGCCTGTTCCAGAGTGGACCCATCCCGGAGAAGGTTGGATTCTTTCCACTGAATACCGCCGGTGATGGTAGGGGGATGCTGACAGAAAAGTAAAAGCTCTTGCTTTTTTGCGCGAAGTTCCGCCTGGCGACTTTGATACCTCGCATAGGGCAGAGGGTTTTCTTCAATCTCAACCGGTATCATCGTTTTTGCAATCGGTAATGCCTGACCCTGAATCCATTGGCATCCCGCAGCCTCATTCAATATTGAAACGGTTCCGGCCATAAGCCAATCAGTTTTTGTCGATCATAGGGACGAATCTAACCGCCAGAACCCGCTTTCTGGTTATGCCGGCATCGGAACGGGAAGCAAGGAAAAGGCTTTGAGATTCCGTTCCTGCCGGCAGAATCATTCTTCCTCCGATCTTTAGCTGAGACTCCAGGTGCTTCGGGTAAACCGAAAAGGCCGCCGCGCCCAGTATGGCGTTGAACTCCTGTCCGGGACAGCCGGCGCTCCCATCGCCCGTACGTATTTCCACGTTCGTGATTCCGAGGGCGGCCAGATTCTGCCGTGCCAGGTCCGCCAGTTCGGGGACCAGTTCAAAGGCGATAACCCGGCTGAAAATCTTTGAAAGAATAGCGCTCTGATAACCGCACCCTGCTCCAAGCTCCAGGGCGATGCTATCTTCGGCGCCGGCCGGAACGATGCATTGAGTCATGAATCCCACTATGTAGGGCTGGCTTATGGTCTGATTATACCCTATGGGAAGCGGACCGTCTTCGTAGGCGCGCGACTGGAGGGCCTCTGGAACAAAGTCAGCCCGGTCGATTTCAGACATTGCCCGGAGAGTACGTTTTTCCGAAATTCCTCGAGCGGCAAGCTGGTTCTTGACCATTTCCGTCCAGCGGGGGTTCATACGCCGAGCATAGCATTCGTCGCAGAGCTTACAAAGAAAAATGGGGCCATTCCGAAAAAGACGCGGCCCGCTTTCTGCTTGCGCAAGACCCGGCCGGCAGTGGATACTGCGCTACATATGAAACGCACCCCTGGGAAACGCATACCTGTGAAAAAACATTTCTTTAAGCGACTTCTTGGTATTCTGATTGTTGCCGTCGTCAGCCTCGGGACCGGCAACTGTTTTCAGATTCTCAATTATCTCCACTTTCACAGCGACGGTAGCCTGGATGTGACCTGGCGCTTCACGGTGTCCAAATCAATGGCGAAGGCGTCCGAATCCTCCGGCGAGGGACAAAAAGAAGACTTTGAAGCGCAAATGGAAAAGGGCCGTAAGGAACTGCAAAGACAGTTGGAGGGTCGAGTGAAGAACCTTGCCGTGGACGTTATCAGCACGGAATTCGATTCGGGTATGATGATCCGATTCAAAGTGCCGGACATCAAAAATATGCCGGATCTAACAAGCTCGGTGGGAGACGATGAGCTGCCGGCTTTTCCGGTATACGATCCGAAGACGCATACACTCCGGGTCACATTCGAAAATGATAAGGACGAAACTGGTCCGGCTAGCGAAAACGCTCTGGCCAATCCAACTGGCGATGACGGGACAGAAACCGAAGGTATGGACCAGGATTCCGGAGCAGGCAACGAAGAGATGGGCAAAGAACTGGCGCAGATGATTCTTTCCTCGGCCCGATATCAGGTGTTCATCTCCGGTCAGGTCCCCATAAAAGCTACGGCCAGGGGCAATGAAGAGACGGATGTCGAGATTGTGAATCTGGGCAATAGCTATCTGATTGATTATCCTTTCATGAGTAGCGTTGTTTCGCAGAATCGCGACATTGATCTGGTGATCGAGCTAAAGAAATGAACCATTTCCCTGTTCTAGTTGTCATTCTGGATATCCTGGTCTGGCCCGAACCGGGGAGCGCATCATTCATTGGTCTGTTTCTTTTCATTGGAGCCCTGCTCGTCACGTTCATACTCTTTCAGGTTGCCTCCTACCGAAAGAAGCGTCGCTCGGAAAACATCGATATAGTGATGCATCATGCTTATGATCGTCATGTGGCGGGAAAGGAAATCCAGCGTCTGAAGGCTTTTCTGGCCAATAGTTCCGATAAGGATCTGGAAGCTTTTCGTCAGAGCTTTGGAAACATGCGGAAACCGTTGTTGATCTACGTCCGCGAACATCCCGATAAAGACTCGGTGCGCCTGTATCAAAGACTGGCTGTGGAAGGCCTGGGAAGCACCATGGACGGGGATGCCGATGTGCACCGAGGCGAGATTGGGCTCACAGAGCTTGGCGGCAAAAAGTATCTGTTTCTTATTACGGACATCGGCGAGCAGTTGGAATTTGTTCTTCCGAACTCAGCTCCGCGAATCCAGGGCGATAGCATAACGGCCTACATGTACCGTCCTCAGTCCGGGGGATACAATGTTTCTATCACCATTGATAAGAAGCTCTCCGGAGGTCATTACATGGGCGACATCGCGGCGGTGGAGGAGGCTGAGGATCGGCATCGCATGGCCTTCATGGAGTTGGACGGCAAGATACGGGCCTTCATCCCGGAAACTGGATTGGAGCTGGGCGATAAGAAAGGGAAGAACGAGCATGCTAACGTAAGGACGGGGCCGGCCCAGGAATCGACCACAAAGTCACCGGCCCGCCAGGCGATGGATATGGATCCCGCGGGAGGCTCGGCCGCCCCGCCGATGCCTCACCGTGGTCAGCCTGGAAAGGCCGGTCAAAGCCCGCCCAAAAAAGACAGCTCCGGTGCCGAAGAGACCGAACGAGAGATCATTGAGTTTACTATCATGCTGGAAAAGATCTCAGACCGGGCGGCTGTATTCAGTACCGATCATGACCTCATGAGTTACACCAGATTTCATCATCTCTGGGAGTTGCACCTGACACTTTTTGATGGAACCGAATTCATGACCCGGGGTATCTTTTCCCCGCTTCCCCAGGGGTCGCACCGATATCTGTTTCGCTTCCAGGAAACGGAGCCGGCCAAGCTTGTGGCGCTCAAAAAGGAAATCGAAAACAATCAGCCCTTCCCGGAACGTATGAACTGAGCCGTGGCTTCCTGTGGACGGGCCGGT
This sequence comes from Spirochaetaceae bacterium, assembly GCA_002730875.1. Lineage (GTDB taxonomy): Bacteria > Spirochaetota > Leptospiria > Leptospirales > Leptonemataceae > UBA3465. Next base: position 666,664 of record PCBI01000005.1, read on the forward strand.
TTGCTTTGTGCTGATTCGCCTGTAGGCGGGCGTCATCTCTCTTGTCTGTGTGAGCCATTTTGTTGCTCGGACGCTCTGCAACCGTTGCGGCAATGGATGCCGGCCGCAATGGCAGCAGGGAACCGCTGGACTTTCCGGTCGGTTTGATTTTTTTAGCCCGGAGGCGCGCTTCCAGAGCAACCCGGTACGCGCCGAATGAGGAATCCATGCACCCAGCCCAAATTGCCGCCTATCATATCCATTATCTTCTGGCCATTGTTTTGGCCATCTATGGTTTCGCTGCGCTTTGGCTGGATTCGCGGCTGAAGAAGAATCAGCCCATATCTCATGCCACGCGACAGGCGCATAAACAGTACGCCATTACCGTGAAGGTGATGCAATATCTTACCATCATCACGCTGCTCACCGGCCTATATCTACTGTCGTACAAACTCCGCGCCATTGCCGATACAACGGTGCCTTACACGGCCTTCATGTGGGCCTATATCAAGGTGTTCTTGTTCCTGGCCCTCACCGGAATCATGGGGGCTCTTGGCAGTATACCGCTGAAGAAGAGGCTGCATGCGCTGGAATCCGGCGGTATTGACGGTGACCTCCAGAAATCCACGGCCAAAAAGCTTCACCTCTTCAAGCTGCTGCAGCTGGTGCTGATCGTCTTGATGTTTGGCCTGGGTACCTATAAGCCAAGCCCCGTGAAGATCCAGCGCGTAGACCCGAGTCAGCAGCAACCCGCCCCTTCCGGCGAAACCACGGTGAATCCTTCCGCGGATCCAAACGCCGCTCAGGAAACACCACCGGTCCCGGAATCGCCGGCCCCGGGAACCAATCAGTAGCCAGAGATCGAGTCAGCCACAGGGAACGGGAGTATCGGTCCATTGTCCAGAAATGCCGCCCCGGGACTCCCACATAAACGCCCGCAAAGAGGAGAGTGGTAATCTCGCGGCCCGGGTGCAGGCTCATCGCCGACCGATCCCTCGAAACCGGGTCTGGCTATGCACGGCAGGGCAGTCCCTTATCCACGGAAGCCCCTTTATGCACGGTAGACCGGTGGCTCAGGATTTGTAATTGGGTCGTCGGCGTTCTTTGAAAGCCGCCTGCAGTTCGCGAAAATCTTCGCTGTCTAGAAAGGCCGAGTTCCAGACCGCCACATACTTCAAGCCCTCTTCGGGGCTGTGATTCTGCATGTAGTTGAGTTGGTCCTTCACGCCTTTGAGAACGATGCCGGGATTGGCCGCGATTTCAGCGGCCAGCTTCTGCGCATTCTGGTGTAGCTCTTCCATGCCCGAATACACCTCGCTGAACAGCCCCATTTGATGGCATTTTTCGGCGCTGAAATCCCCGCCGGTGAAGGCCATCAGCCGGGCATTGCCCTGGCCCACAATTCCGGGAAGCCTATTCAGACTGCACATATCAGCCACAATGGCCACCTTCGTTTCCCGGAGGCTCACGGTGGCATCCCCGGAAGCGAGTCTCAGGTCGCAGGCGCAGATCAAATCCAGCGCTCCGCCGACGCAATGTTTGTGAACTCCGGCCAGAAAGACAATGGGGCTGTTCATAATGCGAATGAAGCCGCTCTGCATGTCCTGTATCAGCTTCAGGAATTGCATGCGCTGGTCACCGGTAGCCCCCTGAATCAGATCGCCGAATTTTTCGCCGAACTCATTCAGCTCCAGTCCCATGGAAAAGGATTTCTTTTTGGACAAAAACACGGCGGCCTTTATGTTGGAATCCTGCTCCAGATACTCTACAAGCTCTGGAAGCTCCTTCCAGAAGTCCCACACCATGGAATTTCTGGGATCCGGTCCGTTCAGGTAAATAATGGCTGTTCGATTTTCTGATTGTTTTTCAATTTCAAAGAAGTTGAATTGGCCCATAAGGGAGAAGGTGCGGATCAGCACGAGTCCGCAAGCGTAAAAAATGAAGCCACAGGAGCTAAAGGAGAAACTAGAGGAACCGGGTCAGTCATTCCGGCTTGGATCCGTGATCCAGGAGGTGGCGATTCAGGCGCGTACTGATGGGCAGACCATGGATTCCCTGGAGTCCCTCCTTGAACCCTGCAAGGATCCTGATTTCTGGAAGTCCGAGGGGCGCTGGGGTAGTACCCTCTTTCATACCATCGTCCGCGTCGGGAACTCTCGTTCCATGATGCTGCTTCTTGGATTCGCCCGCTCTTTGCCCGAGGACTTCCCCTATGGACCGGTGGATTTGCTGGGCAATATACTGCCACTATACGGCCACATCATGATCGGCCCGGCCAAGGATCTGGTGCGTTCTCGGAGTGCTGCCTCGGAGGCGGTGGGCCTGCAGGCTCTTTGTCAGCTCTATTTGGATGGGGTCGTACACGGGGATAACGCTCAGTATCTAAAGGAACTGATCCAGGGTTTTGACGGAGACAGCTATCTATCGCAAAACATAGTGGAACTCGTCCACACTTCTATGCAAAGAGCCAGTCTGGAAGAAGAGGGAGCCATCGACCCGGACGATGTACTCGTCGAAATAGGCGAGATCTGAAACGCCGAGAATCCAGGCAGTAGCGTCAACGCGGGCTCGATCGCTGGTCGGTCGCCGCGGGACTAACCGTTGCCGGTGGCGTCTTCACTCATCAGCGCCGGAGGCTGCGCACCGTGAAGGCTCTGCAGATTCTGGAAAAGGGAAATAGAAGCCGTTAAACTACTGTGGAGTCGTATCCGTCGAATGGGTTTCTTTTGAGTTCCACTGCGATGGTACAATCGAAGCTCCGCCGTTGGCAGTACCTCTTCGCGCCAGAGTTGCCAGACTCCGGCATCATCGTAGACCTTTCGCTGATGGAGGAATGCGGGAAACTGTTCAGGTTCGTCACGTTTACCTGTGGAATAGCGAAAAAGCAATCTTCCGGTGGCCACACTATCAGGCCTCATTTGAATATAGCGTACCGATGAACTTACAAGTCCGCCAAACAGGGTGCCCAAAAAGATGAGACCCAGGATTCCGGCTCGGTGAATGTCCGTTAACGCAACTTCCAGCCCCTGCAGAACCAGGAACACCATCCCGGCGAAGAAGACGGCCAGAGGGAATGAAGTCTCCAGCGCCACTGGATCCGACCAGAGCACGGTGCGTTTATTCTGCATTAATTTGAGCCGCTTGAAGGTGGCGGGCTGCAGGCTGGGAACTGGAGGTTCACTATGAGCAGGGAGGATGCAGTCTCGCTGAAGCGCTTCGATGCGCAGGTACTTTTTGCTGGCCTCTCGCCGGGAACTGAAGCGATGGACTTCCAGATAGATGTTTCCGGGCAGTCGAACGAAGAACACGGCGCCGCTTCGGGGGGAGATTCGCAGCTCCTTGGTTTGAGTCAGATCGCCGGCCAAACGCAAAGTGCCGCCCGGTTCCGCCAGGATTATGCGAAACCGAAGTTGATCTTTTTCCTTAACCCTTTCACAGAGGACGCGAATAGACACTCTTCGCAGATACACCAGGATGGTGGAGCCAAGACCCGCAGCCAGAAAGCCGAGCGAAATCAGTAGCTCGGCAGAAGCTGAAGGAAGGGATTCCTGAAACCGGTAGTACACACCCACGGAAATGAAGGACAGGCCCGCCACCAATAGCAGTGGGCCGCCTATGGTCGTAGAGCGCGAAGGGAGTAGCTTTACTCGATCCTTCATTCAGACTCCAATTCGCGGTTCATCTCCGTGAGATACTGAATGATGGCCCGACAGGCAATACCGGTGGCCTTATCATCTTTGGTCATATCGCCGCCGGCAATGTCCAGATGAAGTAGCGGAATTTCTTTGCTCAGACCGCTCAGAACAAAGGCTGCCGCGGTTTGAGCACCGCGATAGCTTTCGTGCCCGGTGTTATTGATGTCTGCGCCGTCCAGTTTACTGGCAATGTCCTCAAAGTCCTCTTCAAGAATATCCAGGGTCTGGCAGTAATCCGCTGCCATCTCCCCGGCCCGGGCGAGTCGATCACGTTGGTCATGGTGAAGCGACATCAGAGCCGTGTGCGGCCCCACGGCTCGGGACGCTGAACCGGTGAGCGTTGCCACAGTAATCATTAAATCCGGCTCCGTCTTCTCGGCCATGGAAACTGCATCAATGAGAGTCAGTCGGCCCTCGGCGTCGGTATGGCGAATTTCTACCTTTTTTCCGCAGGTAGTATCGACTATGGAATCGGGTAGCATGGCGCCTTCGCTCACCAGGTTGGGAGTGGCGGCCAGGAATGCATGGATCTCGAGGTGCGGCAGGGCCAGACTTCGCATTGCATCAATAATGCCCAGTACCGTGGCCCCGCCGGTCATATCCGCTTTCATGGTATTCATGTAGTTACCTGGTTTGACCTGGATGCCGCCGGTGTCGAAGATCACGCTCTTGCCCACCAGAGCGATGCGCTTTTTGGCCGACGGATTACTTAGCTTTAGATGAATCCATCGCGGAGGGTCATAATCTAGCGAAGCCCGCGCCACCGTGAAGAAACAGGGCATGTTCTTTTCGATCCAGTGCAGGTCCTCCACTACGGAGACCTCCAGATTGTTGCCGGCCAGGCTCCGGGCTTCCTCGGCCAATGTGGCGGTACGCTTCGTGTTGGGAGGCATGTTTACCAGGTCCTTGGCCCGGGCCGCCGCCTGATTCATGGCGGTTGCCAGGGCAACGGCTCCCGGGGCTTCCGGTCCCGGCTGAATACCGGCCACATACACGGAATTCACGGTAGGTAGGTCCTTGCTGTACTCCCGGGATCGGTAAAGATGGTAGCTAACAGCTGCGGAAGTAGCGATCACAGCGCTGTCCTCTTTTCCGTGCCAATTGGAGGCATCCACAATGATTCGATCCGCATCCGCTTGCAAAGAACCCAGAGCCGACTGCATGGATTGCATTAGCCGCGAGGGGTTGCTTGCGGTGCGTTTGCCCATACCGGCTAGAATCAGCCGCGCGAAATTCAGCGGCCAATGCGAGAAAAGAAGGCTCTTCTTATAAGCGCCGCCATATCCAAGCCGGTCCACCTCCTCCAGGAACAGGGGTCTGGCTTCGCCCAGCATTTGGAGGAACCGATCCGGCAGCTCGAGTCTTGCCAGTGCATCTTTCTTTGTCGCGATCTGATCGCCGGTCGGTTCGGAGTTTTCTTTACTATCTTCGCGCTGAAATACAGGTATAATCAACGTATCTCCCTTTTGTAGCTCCGGCAGCGTTAATCCTGCTTCTAGATGGAAGTTATTGTATGGCATCTTGTATCCTTGTCTTATAGATTGAAAGAGTTCCGTTTTCGTAATCGGGTTCTCTTCTGGTTTCGCGGCCCGGCGTTGAATGTTCCGCGCAGGTTTGCTATCGTGGGCTATCGCAGACCGAAGTTACGATCAGCGATGGGTTCTCGGCATGGTTGGTGCACTTTCGGACGGCTTCAAGGTCCGTAAATTCAGCTGCACCCGATGCTTAGACAGAGCCGGTTAGCTTTTCCGCCAACTGCATACCCAGGAAAGCCATGAGAATGCCGGAAACCAGGCTCACAGCCCAATATGTCAGGGCCAGCTTCCAGCGACCGGTCTCCAGAAGCAAGATCCCTTCTACGGAAAAAGTGGAAAACGTAGTCAACGCTCCCATGACCCCCGTGGCCCAGAACAGTCGGTGCGATTCCGCCACCCAACCCTGTCGGCCGAGCACGTAAACAATACCAAGAAGAAAACAACCAATCACATTGGCGGTGAATGTCCCGACCGGAAATCCGGTCTGGGAGAAGCTTCGGCCCATGGCTCGGGCAATACCGAATCTCGCGCAGGCGCCCAGCGCTCCGCCCAGGGCTACCGTCAAATACATCAGAAGTAAGCTCATACTTTGCTATTCAACTTTCCCTTTGCGACTATGAATTCCAGGCCAATGTTCCAGTCGAACGCATCGTTTCAGGGCTTCCGGCGCCAGAAGCGGAGTCCTCATCCGGGAAAGATCATGACTCCTTCTTCGAACTGCCGACGGATCTGGCGAATCCCTTCGTCTGGCAAATCGGGATGGGATACCGCCAGTTCGTAGGTTTTTTGCACCAGGGGTTGATCCTGCACAAGATCGCTCAATCTGAAGTCCGGCAATCCGTGTTGTTTTAGTCCCAGTAGTTCGCCGGGTCCCCGAAGTTTAAGGTCTACTTCCGAGAGATAAAAGCCGTCGTCTGAATCCACCAGGGCCTGGAGTCGCGTCCCACTCTCCTCGGATTTGGAATCCGACATTAGAACACAAAAGCCCTTCTTGTTACCCCGGCCGACTCGACCCCGCAGCTGATGTAACTGGGAAATCCCGAAACGCTCCGCATGCTCGATGATCATCATGGTGGCGTTGGGTACGTCCACGCCCACTTCGATAACGGTGGTGGTAACCAGAAGGTGGATGCGGCCGGCACGAAACTCCTTCATAATGGACTGCTTTTCGTCGGTGGCCAGTCGACCATGTAGTAGCTCAATGCGAAAATCGGGAAAAGTGGACTTCAATTCTTGAAAAGCTTCCGTGGCGGCCTTGATATCCAGTTTTTCGGATTCCTGGATCATGGGGTACACCACAAAGCCCTGCTCGCCAGCCTGCACATGGTTGCGAATACTCTTGTTCAATCCTTGCCGTCGATCTTCGGTAAGCCACATGGTTTCGATGGGCTGACGTTCTGCGGGCTTCTCTTTGAGAAGGACCAATTCCAGGTCGGCAAATGCCGTCAGACAAAGCGATCGCGGGATGGGCGTGGCGGTCATGGCTACCAGATCCGGATTCTTACCCTTGCGACGCAGCTTCTCCCTTTGCTCCACTCCAAATCGATGCTGCTCATCGATGATAACCAGTCCCAGGTTCTGAAAGCCTACTTTATCTTCAATGAGGCTATGAGTTCCAATGATGAGATCCACTTCACCGCTGGCCGTGCCCGCCGCTATCCGATCCCTGGTCTTTTTGGGATCGGCTCCGGTCAGAAGTTCCGTATGGACCTCGGTTATCATTCCTGCGGCGTTTATGTAGGAACTCAATGTGGCAAAATGCTGTCTGGCCAGGATTTCCGTGGGAGCCATGAGCGCCACCTGGATGCCGTTTTCGATGTAATGCAACGCCGCCGCAAAAGCGATGAGGGTCTTTCCGGAGCCCACATCGCCCTGCAAGAGGAATGCTCGAGAATGATCGCTCTGGCAATCGCGGATGATCCGATCCAGCGCTCCAATCTGTCCGCCGGTGGGTTTGAATGGAAGATGATTCAGAAGCTTGTCTACCAGCCCGCTCTTACCAAAGGGAAGGGGCCACAGTTCCCTTGCATAGGATTGACGTTTTTGACGCTTACGGGCCATAAGCACGCCAAACAGATAGAGCTCTTCGAACTTGATGTACTCCCGGGCTGAATCCAATTCCTCTTGCGATGCCGGGAAGTGAATCCGATGAAAGGCATCCAGACGGTTAATCAGGCTTTCCGTTTTTCGAATGGTCTCCGGAATTGTCTCAAGAACGACGGAACGTTCTTCAACCCCCGAGCTTAGCTGCGCTTCGCTCGTCGCATTTCCTCCAGGCTTCGAACGAGTTCCGCTGTCGACGAAATCGGATCCGGTAGAGGACTCTGCTATTCTGTCCAGAGCTTCCCGAACCATCCGACGTAATCCCCGGCTGTCCAGGCCGGCTTTCTTAAGCGTGTCCGAGCCCGGGTAGATGGGAACGATTCGACCTACATGCAGGAGCGATTCATCGTCATCCAGCACTTCGAAGTCCGGATGAACCATCTGCAACCCCCCAAACGATTCCAGCTTTCCGGATACAACGTAAAGAGTGTCTTTCTTGAATGCGTGGCGAAAATAGGGAATGCCGCGGAAGAAAACCAGATTTACCGGCTGGCCGTTTTCTGTACGGGTCTGAACCATGAATCGGGACTTTCGACCGTGGGTAACAAAGAAATTCTGAACGCGTACAACTATCGTAGCTTCCCCTTCTGCCAGAAGGGAGTCCTTCAGGATACTGCGATCCACGTATCGGCGCGGCAAATAATACAGAAGATCCCGGAAGCAGAATAGCCCGGCTTTTTCCAGAGCCTTCTGTTTGGCCGGTCCAATACCCTTCAGGATATCCAGGGGTTGGTCCAGTACCGAAAAGCTGCCCGGACGCTCGGTTCCGCTGGCTGATTTGCCACTGGCGGCTTTCCTGGCCCTCTTCGCGGCGGCGGAAGGTCTTGTTTCGGGTTCCGGGGAAACCCTATCTTCGGTGGCGGGTCCGGGGGCTACATCACCGGCGGAATCAGATTCTGAGGAGGCCCGGTTTTCGGATTCCGATAGCTCGGCCGCTTCCATGCTCGAATCCGCTTCAGGGGTAGAGCTGGCCGATTTCCTACTTCGACTGGCTTTCTTTTTGGATGCGGGTTTCACTTGAGGGACAAATATCCTTGAGCACGCAATCGCTGCAAAACCTCTTTCGGGCTGTACAGCTGGATCTGCCTAGAAAGATCATATAGAGGGACCAATCGATCCAGTACTTTTGGGGGAGCTTCTCCATCAGATCCCGTTCGATAATCACCGGATTTTTGCTCTTTGTTAACTCAAAGAGTTTTGAGATTCGCGCTACGTGGGTATCCACTACAACCCCGGAAGGAATGCCATACAGTTCCTGGAGAACTACGTTGGCGGTCTTTCGGCCCACACCCGGTAGGCCAGTGAGCTCGGCCAGGGTTTGCGGAATCTTCCCATCATGTTCTTGGAGAACCTTGCGAGCAAAGCCCTGGATGTTTCTTGCCTTGTTGCGGTAGAAACCGGTGGAATGAATCAGCTTCTCGATTTGAGCGATGGGCGCCCGGGCGTAGTCGTTCAGCTCCGGGAAGGCCTGAAACAAGGCCGGAGTGGTTTTATTGACCATTTCGTCGGTACACTGAGCGCTCAGTATAACGGCGATGCAGAGTTCGTGGGGCTTCGAATAATGGAGGGGGCAGGACACCGGCCCGAATTTCTTTCGGAGCCGGTTATAGGTCTTTTTGATGAAGGATTTTTCTTCCTGACTCAGCGGGCCAGAACCTTGATATCCTGTCCGTATTTTCTCATCAAAGATTTCACGCCAATGCGATTGAGGGTCTTCAGCATACGCGCCGAGATGCGAAGCGTTACATAACGGTTCTCATCAGCAATGTAGACCTTCTTGGTCACCAGGTTGACTTTGAACTTTCGCCTGGATTTTCTGTGGGAGTGGGAAACGGTATTCCCAGAACCAGTTTGTTTTCCGGAAACCTGACATCTACGGGCCATAGTCGACAATTTTTCGATTGCCCCAAGGGTCAAGCGAAAGCAAGACAGTAGTAAGGATTGCCGTGGTTTTTGCGCGCTTCCCCGTTGAATCAGGCCATTTTTTATCATTTTATAGTCCGCGAGGAGGAATTATGTCGTTTCAAAAAGACCTGGACAGAGGGTCCGGCGAGGTTCTGCGTCTCGAATTGTCAGAATTCAAGGGCCGCAAACTATTCAACATACGCATCTGGTATCAAGATAAGGAAAGTGGCGAATATCGCCCGACAGCCAAGGGAGTAACCATTCGACCCGATCAGTTTGAGGCATTCAAGCAGGCTATTCTGGAAGCCGAGCCTGAAGTCCACCAGGCGTTGCAGGAATGACAACGCCGGGATGTCTTTGAAAAGAAAGTGAGTTAACATGACCCTGAAGAAAGCATTAATTGGCGCATTTGTTTTAAGCTGGCTGTTGCTACTGGCCTGGGCCTTCCAGGACGTAAGAGTATTTGTCCGGGTCCATATTGCGCACTTCCTGGGATGGCATTCCGGCGTGGTGCCGGAGCAAACCAGCGAGGCCATTGCCTTGCATGAATTTCAACCGCGGGCCCAACTGATCCGGGAATCCACAGATAATCCGCAAAAGCCGGCCTTTCCGGTCTTTGAGTTCCACGGCCACATATTTCCCGGTTACGAAGGCAATCTAACCCGGGAAATGGACGATCTACACAACCCCATGTTCGTGGATCTGGCGCTGCGCACCACTACCGTGGAGAAATTCGACAAGCTCAGAGAGAAGTATCCGGATCCCCGGGTTCTCATTTTTCCGGGATTGAATTACGATCGGCTAAAAGAAGACGGAGATCCGTTCCAGAAGATGGCCGCCGATCTGGAAGCTCTGGCCCGCGACCGAGGCGTTAAGGGTATCAAACTGTGGAAAGATCTGGGGCTGTTTCGAGAATATGAAGGTGAGATCATTCCCATTGACGATCCCCGACTGGATCCAGTCTGGGACGTTTGCGTAAAGTATGATCTGGTAGTGGGTATCCATACGGCAGACCCGCCTGCATTCTTTGACCCCACCGACCACGAAAATGAACGATTCCAGGAATTGGCCCGGCGCCCGGAGTGGTCTTTCTTCGGAGAAGGTTTTCCGTCTTTTCGGGAGCTTCTGGCCCAGAGGGATCGCCTTTTCAAGCGTCGCCGGGACGTTAAATTTGTAGCGCTCCACTTTGGCGAATTGGCGCATGATCTTGGGGCCGCTCGAAAGCTTCTCGAAGAAAACCCCAACGTTTGGTTGGATACGGCTCAACGGATCGACGAACTGGGCAGACATCCCCGGGCAGTGGCGCGTTTTTTTAACGATTTTCAGGATCGGATTCTATACGGCACCGACGGATTACCGGATCGCGCCAAGATTGAGATCTACTGGCGATTCTTCGAAACCGACGACGATTACTTCGACTACCACCCGGAACACAAGCCCCGAAAGGGATTCTGGAAGATACATGGATTGGATCTGCCGGATTCCGTGCTGAAGAAGCTTTATTATCAGAATGCGCTCAAACTTTTGAACATTTCCGAGGCGGAATTCTTCCGATATTACGAATAGCGCATCATGAATTGCGACCAGCGCCTGATTTCCGATGATTTTCCGCGCGGACAAGATTTCAGCTAGCTGAATAGTACTGATATCAGTAGAAGTGGAAGGAGATCAAGAAGGGGAAGAAAAAGAAAAGGGGCCTATCATTCCCAAAAGCCCCGGCCCCTCGGAGCCCATTGGATAGTATAGCAGAGATCAGTACAAGCGATTTTTTTCATGGCCAGCACCAAACGTTTCAAATACAAATGTCGATCCTGCGGACAGTACTACCTGGTGGTGTTGGACCCCACGAAAAAGACCATCCATCGAAGTAAATGTCCTTACTGCGCTCATACCAGCCGATTTGATAATCGCGACGGCCGCCTGGATTCCGGCGGCCTGAGCTCTTCCGTGGCCTCCCGTTCCCTTTCCGGTGGCAGCAGCCCTGGAGGGTTGTCTCCCTCGTCCGGTTCCAGGTCCAACCCCGTGTCCGGGGCCGGGCTTTCCGGCCGGTCGGTGCAATCCCGGGACTTCTCTTCGAAAGGCGTTGGCCGTGGTCGCTCCAGTGGCGGTTACAGTTCGCGATCCGCCAACGGCGGTCGGTCCGGGCGAGGTTCCAGCGCCGAATCCCGAGGGGCGGGCGGTTTCAATCCGCTGGAATCCATTGGCGGATTCTTCGCGGGGCTGGGGGAGTCTTTATCCGGTATGGCCAACGGTCGCTCGCCCATTGCGCTCGTGGGTGCGGGCGTGGTGGCTCTGTTTCTACTTCTGGGGATTTACTTTGTGGGAATGGCTGTTCTGGTGGACGGAGACGAATACATCCATCGGGCCCAGGGAATCACTGCCAACCGAATCGTGGATCGTAACGGTGTTCTCATTGGAGAGCTCTTCAGCCGAAAAACCGGCAATCTCCAGGCGGATGAAGTCCCCCCGCGGCTCCGGGATACCCTGCTCTTTGTGGAGGACCGCAGCTTCTACGATCACTGGGGAATTCACCTACCATCCATTGCTCGAGCATTTTTTGCCAATGTCCTGAACCTGGGGTACGCGCAGGGCGGTTCCACAATTACACAACAACTCTCCCGTGTGCTCATGGAAGACTTTGAGAAGTCCCTGGGCCGAAAGGTCCGCGAGGCATCCCTTGCGCTTCAGCTCGAGGGTTCAATGACCAAGGACGAGATCCTGGCAGCCTACATGAATCAGGTTTATCTCGGGCACGGCGCTTATGGGATGCAGGAAGCTGCGAAGTTCTATTTCCGAAAAGAACTGAAAGACACCAACTTTGTGGAGAACCTCATCCTGGCCTGTTTGCCTTCGGCGCCCAGTCGCTACTCGCCGATTCGCAATCCAGATGAGCTCATAACAAAGATGGACGTAGTGTTTGCGGAAATGAAGAAGGAAGGCTTCGAGTCTCCGGACAAAGAAGCCTACGAGCGCCAGAAGCGAGAGGTATTCACATCGATAAATCGCAGTCCTACGGCCACGGTCTTCGGAACCAGGGTCAATGAAGCTCCTTTCGTTTCGGAGCACGTCAGGCTGCAGATCAAAGAGTTACTGGGTCCGGAGTACATGTACGGAAAAGGCCTTGTGATAGAGACTACAATCGATCGATCGCTGCAACGGGCCGCTACGCAGGAAAGCGAAGCGTGGATCGAAGAGGTATCCAAGTATCATAAGCCTACGATTCGTAAAGACGGCAGGGTGGTTCCGGAAACCGACAAAGCAGTACTGATTCGCAGGGAATACGAAAGAATGGGTCTGGGTCCGGTCCTGCTGGGCGCCCCGGCCAGCGCCGTACAGGAGCCTCGGTTGCAGACCGCTTCGGTGGGAATCCATCCAGAAACCGGCGCGGTACTCTTTATGAACGGGGGAACCCGGTTCCATTCCGGCAATCAGTTAAACCGGGCGGTGATGATGTATCGTCAAACCGGTAGCGCTATCAAACCGATCATCTATTCGGCCGGGCTGGAAACCGGAGAAATCAATCCCGCTACCGCTCTGGACGACTCCCCCATATTCTTTGATGGAGCCCGGGGAGCCAACGGAGAGAACTACTGGCTTCCGGATAACATCAGCGTTAGCTATGAAGGTCTGATCCCGGCCCGCCTGGCGCTGGCAAAGTCGCGGAACATTCCAGCCATCCGTGTGGCGCGAATGGTGGGTGTACCCCGGCTGGGCGAGCAGTTCAGAAAGTTCTTTTTTCACTCCGAATCCGATTTCAAGAAGAGGTTCCAGGAAAACCTGACCATTGCCATCGGCTCCACGGAAATGAGTCCTCTGGAGATGGCCGTTGCTTTCGCCGCCATTGCTAACAATGGAGTGATGAAGCGGCCCTATTTGATCAAATCCATCAAAGATCCCGAAGGCAAAGTGCTCTACAATGGCGCGGGCGAGGACGAATTCGACCTGAACGTTCCTACAGAGAGTCAGGTCTTACCTGGCGATGTCTCTGCGGTACTTACCAGTATGATGAAAGATGCGGCGAAATATGGCGGCGTTGGTCGCGGAGGGTTCAGCTCGCCGGATTTGGCCGGAAAGACCGGGACCACCAATGAATACAGGGATGCCTGGTTCATCGGTTTTATTCCGGAAATTGCAGCCGCAGTATGGGTGGGATTTGACAGTCCCAAGTATTCGACGAGAAAGGGAACGGGCTCCTCCCTGGCAGGCCCGCTGTTCGGTCGAATATTCAAGGCCGCGCCCCAGGATCTCCGGGACGGTACTTATCAATTTTCGCCTGCTCCGGTTAGCAAGACAGTGTGCGCCGAATCCGGCGATTTGCCCGGCCCCTATTGCCCGGCCACGAAAACGGAGATTATGCCGGCTTCCGCCGTTCCCAACCACGTTTGCGAGATTCATAAGAAACCGGAGGCCGAGCCTGTGGCTCCGGAACCGGAGGATTCCGATTTTGATTGAGCGTTTTTCCAACGGTGGCGGCCGCGTACTCCGCCTCGGAGGCATTCCCGTCCTTGCGATATTCGGGCTTCTTGTATGGGCCAGCCCGGAAGGCATTCAGGCGAACGGAGCCGGGCTATTTCGTAAGGCTTATTCCCTGGAGACGTCCAATCCGGAAGCCGCAATTCAAAACTACCGGGCGGCTCTTTCCAGCGGATTACCGGCCAATTTGCGCCGGGCAGCCGTCTGGAAGGTCTACTTTCTCTACAAACGAAATCACTATTACATACAGGCTTATCGATATGGTAACTCCATTGGCGCCGGCGGATCGCATCAGTCCGAAATCATGCGGAATGCTCTGCATCGGTGGGGCATAACCAGCGGCGACTTCAATCGATTGGTGCAAGCGTGGTCGGGCGGGAGCAGCTTTCCAGATACCGCCAACAGCGTAATCGCCAAGAAGAGCCGAAAAGCTACCGTTCTGGCTGCCGACTTGCGGCGGGCCCTGGAACTGGAAGGAAAAGCAGACCTTGCCAGCCGGATTATTGTGCGAAGACCGAATAGCAAAAGTGGAAATGATCCGGATCTGGAGCAGGCCGAGTACTATTACAGTCAGGGCGATCTAAAGGGCGCTGAAGAACTGTTATGGAAGAAGTCTAAATCGGATGACTTGAGTTCGGTGGCGCGGTCCAGGTTGCTTTATCTTCTGGGCAAGATCCGACTGAAGCAGAAGAACGAGGCGGATGCCATTCGATTTTACCGACTTGCGGCAGGCTATGCTACGGACCAGGAGTCCCGGCGGATGCTTGCCCTGGCGTCCTATCGACTCTATAGAAATGGAAAGAAGGATGCTGCCTATGAATTGATTGATCAATTTCCGGAGCCGGATGAAGATAGAATGCGTCTATACTTTCTGGTGGTGGCGGTGGATGCTGCGGACAACCAGAATGCAAAAAGGAAGCTTCGCTCCATGGAGAAAGAGATCAAGGAAAGGGTTCGGCTGGGCCAGGCGGGTTTTCTCGAAAAACGTGCCATGGAGTTGCTTCGGTAGTGCGGCAGACCCGAGTGGCAGTTATCGTCCGCTGCCGGCGAGAACACCATAACGATGGTCCGCATCCCTCACTGATCTGCCCCGATTAACGAGAATGTAATGATCCCAGGATGGTACAAAACTCTGATATGCGCCTTTGGTCTTCTGGCCCTGTGCGCCTGTAGTTCCGGACAGCAAACGGAAAGGTCGCCCGATGGCGATTCCAATCGTAAGCAGGAAATGGAGAAATCCGATGATGGTGTCGCGGAAGACCCCGTGGCGGACGCTTATCTGCGGGAGCAGAAGAACCAGAATGGCCTGGAAGACGTTCCGGTCCGCATCGATCGAACCAATGATTCGGATGGAGAAGCCTTCGTGGTTACCCAGGATACCGGAGATGCCACAGGCGACGAGTCCGATGGCTCGAAAGATACAGATCCTGCCAACAAAGTAGACGAGAACACCGAGTCCGCAACCGAAACGGCCGCTCTGAGCGAAGAAGAGCGGAAGAAGAAGGAAAAGGAAGAACAGGAACGCAAAGAGCGCCTGGAAAAGGAACGAAAAGAAAGAGAAGAGGCGAGGCGAAAAGCGGAAGAAGAAAGGCGTAAGCAGCAAGAGCTCATTCGTCTAAAGAACGAAGCTGCGTACCACGCCGAAGCCTTTGCAGACCGTTTGCGCGAGTTTGAAATTGCAAAGAAGGAATTCAGAATCCAGACTCTGGTCAAAAAACGCAACGACAGTCTGACGAAAGTTTATCCCGAGGCCCGGTCTTTCTGGAGTCAGGAATCGGAAGAACGTTTTTCCGCGAATCCCGGGTTTGAAGTGGAACCGAACACCGTCTATCTTGTGCGGCTGAACGACCCCTTGCAATATCAATCATCGCTACCCGTTGCTCTGCCCCCTGGCTCGCGAGCGATTGCCCTGAAGGATCCCCTGGCGGTATGGAATGCCTTAAAAGGTTCGCCTGGCCGCTGGATACTGATGGAGGAGACCAAAAAAGGATATGTCCCCCTTTCGCTGAGCAAGAATGGAATTCAGTATCGGGTGGCTTCGGTGTCGCTGGAATCGGGAATAGTAAAGCTGGAGATCTATAGTAGATCTTCATCCAGACGGGCCGGACAGTACCATGTGCTCTATCCGGTGGAACTGGAGCTAATCAGCGAATAGGGATAAGCGGCCCGGCTAGCAGGCAATCCGGCAATCCGGGCCGCACAGTAGCGGGCACAGTCGCCGCTATTCGCGAAAGAGCGGGAAGCAAACAGGCTTCATCGAGTTCCGCCTGCGCTTCGTCGGAGTCAGCTCTTCTT
This sequence comes from Spirochaetaceae bacterium, assembly GCA_002730875.1. GTDB lineage: Bacteria > Spirochaetota > Leptospiria > Leptospirales > Leptonemataceae > UBA3465. Next base: position 682,649 of record PCBI01000005.1, read on the forward strand.
TTTGAATACGCCAAATAGTTTAGAGATTATTCCCTGTTTCTTGGCCGGTTCAGGTTTCTTTTCGGAAGACCTCTGGTTTCGCGAACGACCACCATTGCCGGACTGAGCCCCGCCACGTTGTTGATTGCGATTGTCTCGCCCGCGGTTTCCGCCCTTTCGCGGTCCGTTCTTTTTTCCGGATCCCCGTGAACCGCCGGATTCGCCTCGGTCCAGCCCCAGTAGCCTGGCACGGTCCTGATCCCTTACGGTACCGGAATCCGGAGATCCGGACTCGGCTCCCACCTTCTGCTGGCGATCGGCATTGGCCGGGCCTCGGCGTCGCCTACGCTTTCGACTTTCTCCCGACTGACCGCCTCCTGACTCGGATCGAGCAGGCTCGGATTCCCTTCGTTTTCGCGTATCCTGGCCTTCGCCACCACGTTGCGGTTTCCGCTCTCCGCCACGGTCCTGGGATTCCCCGCCCCGGCTCTGGGACTCTCCGCTCCGCGGTTTTCGCCTATTGCGATTTCTGGCAGGACGACCGTCTCTTCGACCGGACTCGGAGCCCTGCTCTTCGCCGTGATGCTCGCTTGAGTCACGAAAAGGTTTGAAATCGCCTTCAGGAAACTTGACGTAATCCCCGTTTACCTCGCCCACAGGGATTTTGTGGCGGAGTAGCTGCTCGATTCGTGGCAAGCACTCGAAGTCGTCTTCGGAACAGAATGAGTAGCTGACGCCGGATTTGCCGGCCCGGGCCGTTCGGCCAATCCTGTGTACGTAGGATTCGGAATCCTGAGGCAGATCAAAATTAAAGACATGGGTAATGTCATCCACGTCCAGTCCTCTACTGGCAACGTCAGTTGCCACCAGGACGCTGTACTTGCCCAACTTGAATTGCTTGAGCAGCCTTACTCGTTTCTTCTGATCCAGAAGTGAGGATAGTCCAGTAGCCGCCACGCCGTAGCGATGAAGCTTTTTGGTGATGTCCAGGACCTTGCGTTTGTAGTTCGTGAAGATAATGGCCCGGGGATGATCGGCCTGAAGAATGAGATTGATGAGGTAGGGCATCTTCTCTTCGCGGCCCAGGTGAAACAGGTGCTGATCGATCTTGTCGACTTCAATGGTTTCGGCTTTCGTGCGAACTTCTACCGGATCCTGCATGAAATCCCAGGCCAGACGCATGACGTAGTAGCTCATGGTTGCGGAAAAAAGCATGGTTTGCGATTTCTCCGGCAGCTTCTTCATGATGTAGCGGATGTCGCGAATGAAGCCCATGTCGAACATTCGATCCGCTTCATCCAGAATCAGATGATGTATGCTGTCTGTGGGAAACTTGTTCTGCTTGATGTAGTCAATCAGTCGACCCGGCGTAGCTACGACTACCGACGGTTTGGCGGCCAGTTCCTTTTCCTGACGATCGTAGCTGTCGCCTCCATAGATGGTGGCCATATTGAGCGGATGGCTGGTAAGTAGTTTTTCCACTTCTTCCGCAATTTGTAGACAAATCTCGCGTGTGGGTGTAAGTATAAGCGCGGCCGGTGCTTTGCCCTCATCGCGGGCTTTGATAATCTGGTCTATTACAGGAAGCAAAAATGCAATGGTCTTGCCGGTACCTGTCTGAGAAATGCCGACTATATCGCGCCCTTCTTGAGCAGGCTGAATCGTATCTTCTTGTATTTGCGTTAATGTTTCCAGTCCCTGATCGGCCAGGGCCTTTTTTAAGTCCGGATGGACGGATAGATCTTCGAATCGCATTCTCTGCCACCTGAGCAAATGCCGGTAGCCTGTCAATTCCGACTGCTGAGCCGAAAATTCGTTGACCCACCCGTTTTCAGGGGCTAAGTTAATGGCATGTTTTTTTCCGACGCCGGTGGCCTCCGTGGTTACGGCGCTATATTGGCCTTCCTTCTTTCAAATCTTCTCCTCCTGGGCCCGGCTTCTGCTGAATCCGGACTGAAGAATCGCCCCGAGGGCAGCTATCTCCGGAAATTGGCGGACCGCGGCACAATTAGGATCGGTATGCAGAAGAATGTAATGCCCTTCCATATTCCCGGCAATTCGGAGTATCCCGGCCTGGATGTAGAGGTGGGAACAGCCATCGCGCGGCACATGGGACTTGAGCCGAATTTCGTTTTTGGAAACATTGAAGAATTAATGCGCATGGCCGCAGCAGGCGAGATTGATCTGGCCCTGGGTGGCGTTTCCAGCGATCTTTCCCGAAGTCTGACGCTGAATTTCACCGACCCTTACTTGAAAACCACGCCCGCGGCTCTCCTCAATCGAAAGTCGCTGCCGCCAGAAACCGGCTCGATAGATTTCCCGCAGCGAAAGTTTGAGTCTCTGCTGGACCTCAGGTACGCCGGTTCCCTGAAGATCAGCGTCAAAGAAGGGACGACAAACGAAGAGATTCTGAAGACCGATCCCGAATTTTCCATGCATACTATTCGGCCTTTTCCCAGCAATGAAGCGGCGTTGGAAGCCCTCGAGAAGGGCGATGTGGATGCATTCGTTGCGGACGGAATCTTCATTAAGGCGCAGACTATTGTTCGAAAACAACTCTTGTCTAGATTCGTTCCCTTGCACTCGGTGTACAGGGAGGAGCACCTTTCCATTCTATTGCCGCCCGGGCATCCCGAGTACTGGATGTATATGAACTTTGTTCTGAAAGAAATGCACCGAACCGGCGAAATCAAAGGAATATACGACAGGTACTTTTCCAACTCGGAGTGGGCGAAGGATACGATTGTAGAATAGTGGATTCGAGTATAGAGTAGCTGAAGTCCTGAGTCGTATATCAAAGAAGAGATCGATTGCGAATAGAGCGCTCGATCGTACACTTGTCGAAGCTGAGTGATTCTAACCGGTATTAGTTTATCGTATATAATTTGATTATTAGGAGCAGAACCATTCGATTTTCAACCAGCCGTCCTCATTTTGCCAGAACAAGCTCCCCCGGTGTCCTTGCTTCCTTGTCCGCCTTTGCGCTGCCTGCTGTCCTCGCGGTTGTCATGCTTGCGTTTCCTACCAGCTCTTTGAGCTCCCAGACCGCCCCGGTATTAGAGAAATTCGACTATAACGGCAGTATGCTTGTGCGGGGTTTCTTTACATCCCGGGACCTGCCTCTGGAGAAACAAACCGCCACTCTGTGTCCCAATCCGTTTACGACTTCAACCTCTAGCGGAACCACAGGCACGGCGACGACCTCGAACAACAGCAAGTGCCGGGAAGAGCGAGACTTCTACACAACTCGTTTCCGATTGAATCTGGCTTTCCGTCCTTCCAACTACGTTGATATCATTTACGGACTTGAAGTAGGCGAGCTGGAGTTTGGGGACGCCACGGCCGGCAACTCGGGCCCCGGAAGCGGCGGGACAGGATCGGGAAGCGCTAACCTGGAGACCCGAGAGTTAAGACTCAAGGTTCATAACGAAAAGAATACTCTGAGTTTTCATGCAGGGATTTTTCCGTACGGTACTCCTAACGGTTTTGTGGCCGCTACCAGCGGCGCCGGCTTTCTAATCAATCATTCGGTGCCGGATTGGTTTTCGGAATTCGAGCTGTACTATATCAAAAAAGAAGACCAGTCCAGGGTGGATCGGGATTCCAATGGGTTCAACGACGATAACTACAAGGACGTAGATGTGGTGCTGGGGAACTGGAAGTTTTCCGGACTGCCTGGCTATCGTTCTGAGCTGTACGGCCTGTATCGCGGAGATAATCGAACCGAAGACGATAACGGGAATTTGCGGGACACATCCAGGCTATACTGGGCCGGCTTCTACCAGAGGTACCGGTGGGGACGATTCGACTTCATGCTGCATGTAATCGGGAATTGGGGCAATGTCTACAGCCCCAACCGTGAGTTGCCCAGGGAGGATCTACTCGAAGGCACTACCGTTTTGAATCTGGCAAACGAAGCGGAAAACTACCTGCCCAATCAGCGGGAGAAATACAAGATCGATGCCGGGGCGGGCGAAGCGGAGATCGGCTACCAGATCACGGATCGAATTAAGTTTTCCCTGGCTCTTGCCGGAGCCAGTGGCCGTCGCGGAGTGGAACCCGATGGCACGTCCGTGGACTATCGTCGCGATCAATTTCATTACGCAAGCCAGGCCTATCAGTTCTCGGAGATCGCAGTGGACTCCTCAGGCGGTTACAGTCTTTTCACGCTGGGCGATCTCACCGGTCTTGTTGTTCGCGGGGCCCGACTGGAAGCGCAGCTTTTTGAATCAGTGGACACTCTTCTTGGCTATTATTCGCTGCATAGCTATCGAACACCCACTATCGACTACAATCAGTTCTTTACACGATTTCCGGCAGGCAAAGCGCCATCGTCCTACTTTGGCCAGGAAATCAATTGGCGGGTAAACTGGAGACCATTCAGCGACCTGACATTGAGCGCTTACGTAGCCTACTTCGATGCCGGGGATGGTTACAAAGTGCTACGCGACGTAGAGTTTGGCGATCGGGCCCTGGAAATCATGGTAAGCGCCAATCAGACCTTCTAACGCGCGACCAGGCGATTGACAAGAATGGCTCCGGTAGCAGCTGATCGGGGCTCAAGGCAGTGCTGATTAACGCTACTGCACTGTGGTCGGAAGCGAGTCGGGCTCCGAAAAAGCCGGGCCACTCCCCGGTGCTCTCTCAGAATGGGCGAATTACAGCCAGAATGACCACCGCAATCAGCACCAGCGTAGGCACTTCATTCATCAGACGGAACTTCTTGGATGGGTAGGTGTTTCCAGCCAGGAGCTTTTTTCTGTAGTGGCCGGCCAGGAAATGCCAGAACACCAGAAATAGCACAAGAGTGATTTTTGCATGCAGCCAGCCTGCTTTTGCAAAGGCGCTCCATTGCATGAAGACCATGGCCAGCCCGAAAACCCAGGTGATTACCATGGCCGGGGTCATGATGATATGATAGAGCTTTCGTTCCATGATGGCCAGTTGATCCCGCACTTCCTGGTGCTCCGTCTCGCAATGATACACGAACAATCGCCAGATGTAGAACATGCCCGCAAACCAGGCCACCATGAAGATTAAATGGATCGCTTTGAACCAGAGGTACATGGTTCCAGAACGCAAATCCGGTCTTTGTTGACAGCAAAAAAACGGGGAAGTTCTGGCCCGGGGCGTTTTTGCGTACGGGAAACAAAAAGATATGGATAAAATGGGCCAGAGATTAATCTTCTAAGAATGATTCTCGTCATAGATGCATTCAACGCCATCTACAAGTTTGACGACCTGGAAGAGCACATGCATCGCGGCCAGTTGGAGTCGGCCATGGTGGGCTTCACGAAGAAAATGGCTGCGTTGCGGAATTCCTGGAAGAAGCCGCTGGAGATTCACATCTTTTTCGACGGAAAGAAAAAGCAGGGCGACGATACGGATCGCGAAAACGTGGCCGGACTCAAATGCTACTACAGCCATGACCAGAGCGCGGACCACCAGATTAAGCAGTTTCTAATTGCTTGCCAGTCGCCGGGGGAAGTCCGCACCGTTAGTTCGGATAAACAGGTGCAATATTTCGCAAAGAAATCCCGTAGCCACGTACAATCGTCCGAAGATTTCGCCAAATGGGTGAAAGAGGTACTCTCGAATTCGGGGCCGGATCCGGAACAGGGCAAAGAAGATCCGAAAATGACTCAGCGGGACATGGCTTACTGGATGGACATGTTCAAACGAGGTAAGAAATGAGCCTTCCGACGCCAAACCCGGGCTCCGGATTACCGGCCGGGCCCGGACCCGGGAGTGTTCGCAGATTGGGACTTGCGATCCTTTGTTTTGTGGCCAGCGGCGTCTTCCTGCTTGTGGCTTCGGCAATAGTGCTTCGGATTCTCGCTCTTGTTTTGGCCCTTGAGGATTTTGGACAAACGGTAACCTATGTTCTGGAAACCGACCCCGGGATCCTGATCTGGGATGTGCTTTTCGTCTGGCTTGCTCTGGTTGGCGCGATCGGCTTTGCCGTCGCAGGCATAGTTATCAGGCGTCGAAATCTCTACCAGATGTAGTCGTCCGCGTCGTCGCGCTTTTCTTTGCCGCTCAATACGTGGAATCTTCGCACCCGACCGAGTATAACGGGATTTACGGTGCTGATAGGGATGTGTACGATCTTCTGGCCCAGCCGATTCGCGAGCTGAGTCATATAGGGAGCCGGCGGTTTATCGGCCAGGTGTACCACGGCGTTGCGTGTATTGTATTCCAGTCCGGCCAGGAGCAGTCGGTCCGCCGGCTTGTCGAAGCGATCATAGCCTGGATCGTTCCAGATATCGTGGATTCGGCCCGGGGGAAAGGTGAGCATTAGACCGCCGTAAGTTGAGCGACAGATGCCCGGACCCACTACCTGGTCGCCGGGAAAAGTGGAGTAAAAGGCCATATCACTTTCTTGATGATGCTCCCCCCACCAGACTACCTGCCAGGGATGTTTGGATTCATCCTCGTCGAAGATAATTACCACGCTACCGGCATCGATGGCCTTTTTGTGCTGATCCCGTACAAAGATCTTTCCGGAATGAAAATTACGTATGGTTTCCCGGTAGTCGATGCCATCCAGAAGCGATGAGCTGAACTCCAGTGTCTTTTCTTCGCTGGCTTTCATGATGGATTTGGCCCGATTCTGCAGATACTTGCCAAAGTCTTCCAGCACTACGTCTTCCGGCGGATAAGAACAGATGCCGCTGCCGTCCCAGAGATCTCTCCACTGACCCGGGTACTTTTCTCTCTGGATGTTTCGCGTGATCTTTGGAGGAGGCACCCTTCGTTTGATGCGCCGTTTGAGTCTGAAGCGAATTAACTTGTGATGGCGAAACAAATCATCCAGGGTGATCTCTTTTTCCTTGTAGGGACTTGGGCCCGGCTCGCGCAGGAACATGAGAATGTCATGGAAGATACGAGCGAAGTTATCGTTACCAAAGGCCCGGGCGCTCAAGACCAGCTGGTATGTATCGGGCAGCAATTTCTGATTCAAAAAGCTCCAGTTGCGCGCAAACTGAAAAAAGATCTTCTCCCGCTGGGGCGGAAAGATTTCGCCGGATTCTCTTTCGTAGCGATGGCGGGTTTCGCGAAAGACCTGCCTTTGCAGTCGAATCCGATCGAAGCCCGGCAAAGCCCGGTGGTTTTTGCGGGCCAGATTCCAGGCCGTGTTGTAGTAGCCTGGCTGGGTCAGTACCTCCGGATGTTTTCGCGACAGTATGCTGACTTCTACTTCCTCTGAGTTCGAGTTAATGCGATCATTCCATTCAAGAAGCTCTTCCAGGGGTTCCTTGTCCTGTTCGCCGCTGTCCAGTTCTGGATTCCCGGATGCGTCATCCGGATCGCTGTATTCCAGGGCAGGCATGCCCGCCGAGCTGAGGGCCTCCTCGGCCTGTCTCTTTTCTTCTGTGAACTGGTCATCGGTGAGCGCCAGAAGCCGCTCTATGGAAGGCAGGTGCTTGATGCCGCATACAATTAGAATCCAGTCCTCTTCGGGATCCTGAAACCGGGCCAGTTGCCGGACTCTTTCCGCTATGCTGATCTCCCTTACGTAGTCTACGAAATCCACGAATTGCAGTCGGAGGTCGCCAGCCGCAGGGGGCCGGGGCTGCTCCTTTTTGTACATCTCATACAGTTCAAGCAGAGTGAGTTCGTTGAGCGAATAGGTGTCCGGAAATCGTTCATCGGTCCAGGCGTAGATTCCTTCGATAAGGCGATCAGCGGCGTGGATGGGAATGCCGCCTTCATGCGCGGAACGAGCGGCCTCCACGATAGGCTCCAGCGGTTCCATGATGAAGTGTATGGGCGGATAGGTAGCAGGCTCCAGGCTGAGTACCGGAATGGAGTCCGCATAGGGCAATGCCTTCTGTAAGGCATGCGAGAATACATCGGGGAGCTCCAGCACCACCTGCGAAGGCGGCCTTTCCATGAATAGTCGTCGCACCAGCAGGGTGAACTCCGCCGAACCGTGGACTATGGGCAATGCTCGAATACCCGGCTTCAGATCGATGGCGATGTCCGAATCTGTATGTAATTTGCTTTTGGCCGGATAATTATGCGCTGACATTTATTACTCCTGGACCGTGCGTTCTATTTCTAGCAAAAGCACGTCCCGGCGATCCTTGAATAGCGATTCAAGTAACCAGATAACGAAGGGCGTCATCGCCCAGAATGCCCATAACAGAATCGTGGAGCAATTCGCGAAATCGGGCCTCGTCGGTGACGATTTGATCGCCGTCCTTCTTGAAGAACTCCCGGGAAAGGCCCAGTTTCAGAACCATGCGGGTGATATTGATCCCGTCCCGCACCGAGTAGGGCTCATCGGCCTGGTGGGCTGCCTGGAGAAACTTCACAACATAGCTGATGATTTCATCCGGAGCAAAAGGCAGATTGGCTTTTAGAATCTCCGCCTCTTCGTCCGCATCGGCAAAGTCGATATAGATTTGCGGCTGCAGTCGGCTCTGGATGTATTCCGGAATCTCGAATGTAGAGGCGTCCTCATTCATGGTAGCACAGAAGCGAAACTCCGGATGCGCCTTTACCTTTATACCGGCAATGATGGATTCAATATAGCGACGATGGTCCAGAAGCGGCGCCAGCGAGGCCCAGGACTTCTCCCCCATGCGATTGCCTTCATCCAGGATGGCCACGCCGCCTTCGATCATGGCGGTAACTATGGCGCTGGCTACGTATTTGATCTTGCCGGATTCGGCGATTACGGGAGTAATCAGAAGATCCTCCGGGCGCGTATCCATGGTGGCCTGGAAAATGTACACCGGTTTGCCCAGGGCCCGGGCTGCTGCGGCGGCCAGGGTAGTCTTGCCCACTCCGGGACGGCCAATGAGTCGCGGATTCAAGGGGATGTCATCTTCGTGGACAGTCATCCAGCAGGCCATTAGCTGCTGCAAGACATCCATATTACCTACCCAGGGATGTTCATCTTGATCGGGCGCGCCCAGGTGAAGATTGATTCCGTCTATACTATGCGTTTTCATGGACAGGCCAATGTGGCGTGTATCTTGCCGGCTGTCAAGATGGGCTTGACCCGTCCGCCAGGCCGCACGTCCCTACCGGTATGCGAACGAACCGCCGTCTGACCCTCTTGCCCGCCTCCCTTTTTTCGACGCTGGGATTTCTGACATCGCTGATCCTCCCTTCATTGTCACTCCAGGCCGAGGGCGAGCCCTATCCGGGTGTGGTTTCCACCGGAAAGGGAAGCGGAGCCGAAGCATTCATGGATGAATTCATGGCCACTACCGCTCGGGAGGCCAGTGTACCCGGGGCCCTGGTGGCCATCGTAAAGGATGGAAGACTGGTTTTGCTAAAGGGCTACGGCGATGCCCATTTGAAGGAAGGGCAGCCGGTAGACCCGCAAAGGAGCTATTTCCGAGTGGGCAGCATTTCCAAGACCTTTGTAGGACTGGGAATTCTGCGAGAGATCCAAAAAGGCCAACTGAGTCTGGACCAGAACGTGGGCGAGATTCTGCCCGAACTGGCGGTGCAATTCGATCATCCGGTCACTTTAAAGCAATTGATCACTCATACGGCAGGTTTCGATGAGCGACTCATCGGTCTGGGCGCTCCGGAAGGCGAAAGTCTGGAAACGCTTCCTGACATGGCGAGTAAACAATACCCGGGCCAGATTGCCCCACCTGGGACCTACTACAATTATTCGAACTACGGCTACCTGGTGCTTGCAGCGGTTCTGGAGAAAAGCTCCGGGCAAAGCTTCTTTGATTATCAGCGGGAATTGCTTGGCGTTCTGGGAATGGATGCCTCGTTTGATCGAGGTTCCCTGGATACGGATCGCATCGCTCTGAGCTATGCCAAAGGTCCGGATGGAACCAGAATGGAAATGCCCTACATGCGTCTGCGGTATTATCCGGCTGGTTCTCTCTATGCTACCGGCGAGGCAATGAGTCGGTATCTTCTAGCGCTGGCGACTGGCTTCTCAGGGAGCGATGCTATATCTACCGACAGCTATACCTTGCTGGTTGGAAACTTGTACAGTCCGGAACCGTCGCTCAGCGGATCCGCATTCACATTCTATGAAAGGAACTTGCGGGGCCTCCGAATGGTCGAGCATGCCGGAGACTGGGAGGCCTTTTCTTCGCTTCTTTCCTTTTCGCCGGATCGCAAGACCGGTATCTTTTTCAGCACCAATGGAAGTTCGGATCCACTTCTCCGGGAAAAGCTGATGCAAGCGTTTGCTGACTTTCTTGCAATCGAGAAGCCTGTGCTGCCCGAGCCAGTGGAGCCGGCATTGTCGCTGGAAAACTATGCAGGCTCCTATCGTTATGCCCGGTACGAACACGATGGCATGCTAAAAATTGGCGGTCTTCCCATGCAGGTGGACATTGCGCCATCCGGCGGCGACCTCGTGGCCACCTTCCCGGCCGGGTTTTCGGAGCCGGTCATCTTGCGCCCCGTGGAGCCGCATCTATTTCAAAGCGCCGATCCGCCGGTTAAGGTTTATTTCCATGTTGAGGATGATAGGATCCAGGGCGTCTCCGGCACCTACATGGTGCCCTTCTATCTGGAGCGGATCAGCCCTCTAGAGGGGATGCAGACTGTGGTTCCCCTCACGGCTTTTGCCGTGCTGACCATGCTTGCCTGCCTGTTTCTTCCGGTGGCGCGGACGCTGTTTATCCGATTCACCAATGCCGAGCTGCCGGACCTGGAGCCGGAAGCCGAAGAAGAGGAGCGCAAGGCCTTCCGCCTCCTCATTGCGGCGGCCTGGGCGCATGTGCTGTTTCTGCTGGGCACTCAGTTGCACATGGGGATTTTACAGCAGCACATTGTCGAAGGGGTTCCCCGAAGCCTGGAGGCATTGCTCTACTTGCCCTACGGTCTGCTTCTTCTGACGGTAATCCTGGCGGCGCGGATTCCCAGGGTCTGGAATGCCTTTAGCTGGGGACCGGGACTCAAACTATTCTACACGATTGTATGCATTGCGGGCGTGGTGTTTTTTCAGCTTCTATGGTACTGGAATCTGCTGGCGCCGGTTCGCGGGTAGAAGTGATTTCCGAGCGTCTGATTGCGCCTTCAGCGAAGGGGGCACTATTGGAGCAGTCAGGGCTCTCGGATTCATGATCCGACGTTGGGCTCCGTCCCAATCAAGCTAAAGGCTCTAAACGGCATTTCGCGGCTGCATGCTGGCTTGAAAGCCTTTGCCTTTTTCAACGCGCCCGCCATTCCGGTACAATGGCGGGCGAGGCCTTTGCTATTCGATCATCGAGCTAAAGGCCTGGCGCCGAAAGCTCTGGCTATTTGGTTTTGACTGGTTGTCCGCCGGAAAGAATCTTCACGGTCTTGTCCGGAAAATTCTGGGTGATGGATTGCTCAATCTGAGCGGCCACCGACTCGGCACGGCAGGAGTCTCCGTCGGGGATGCTGGAGAAATCGGCAATGACGACGGAACCTTCCTCTTTTACCGAAAGCAGCTTTGTTCCGCGATCGATTGCGCTGTAAGCGCCTTCTAGAGTTTCTTTCGATGTGGGTCCATCGAGCAGCGCCTGCAACACGGCCTCGGGGGTCTTTGTGGCCACTTCGCGCTCCAGCGGCTCTACAGCGGAGCAGTCCGCGCCACCGCTGGCTGACATATAGATCTTAACCGTGGCCGGACCCGCGGGTTCGGGCTCCGGCTGAGGCTCCGGCTCCCCGGAGCACTGGAATAGGATTAGGCTGCACGAAAAAAGTGCGGCAAGCAGTAAGCTTTGCTTCGGATTTGTCTTCACGCTATATAATCGGTTGATTCGGCAGAATTGCATGAATCATTATCACGGAAATCATGCTCACTGCGCCAGTTCCCATTTCTCCACTTTGCTTCTTACGCCCAGGCCCTGTTCCTGAATTGTAAGAGTGACGTTCAAAGGTCGGCTCGGAGTTACCAGACGGCCCAATTGCATCATTTTGTCGCAAAGGGATTTGTTGGACATCTGCTGGAGCCGGAACCATCCCTTGAGCTCCCAGTCTTCATCTTCGTTCAGCATGTAGTGCTCAACCCGGTAAAGGTCTGCCGGCTCCACTCTATCATCCTCGTATTCCACCTCGGAGTTGACTCCGCAGGAAAGCACAACAGCCTGCATTCCGGGAGTGTACTCTTCGTTGGTTCCCCAGAGAAGGCCCGGAACCTTTGCTTTTCTGGGAAAGAGCCATAGCACGTTTGTGTCTTCGGGCTGAGAGCGCACCAGTTGGAGGTCAAACCTGGTCTCGGCTTCCACTGTAGTGAAAGAAAATAGCGCTACCAATGTGCCCAATACGGCGGTAAACAATTTCATAGAATTCTCCTGATCGGCCGGGCCCCCGGTTTTTCGAAGTAGTTCGTTCTGAGGCCTCTGTAGTCTGACGAAATTGCCGGGTATCCGGGTTCCGGTAAAATAAATTTTCCTCGCCCGGGGTCATGATTCCGGCAATCCGGGGTATGAGGCGCACCATTAATCGTAGATCCAGGAAGGCCGGATTGCCCCCGGGCAGTCTGGTTCATATTGGGGTAGGATCGGGGACGAGTCTGATCCGGGGTCTCAGATATGGACCCTCCGGAGCCCACAGAATAGCATTTGAGGGAGAGCATTACAGCACAGATGCCGATGTGCCCGATCCCCATGCCGACGAGGTACTCTGGTTACAGGTGCGAGGAGTCACCGAACCGGCAATGATCGAAAAGGTGGGGCGTAAGTTCGGTTTGCATCCGCTGCTCCTCGAGGATGTGATGAATACCGAGCAGCGACCCAAGGTAGAGGACTACGGGGACTATCTGTTTATTGTGCTGCGGGCGTTGCATTTTGATCCGGAAAGCGGCCTGAGTCATAAGCAGGTCTCGCTGGTGTTGGGACCTAACTACGTCCTGTCGTTCGAGGAATCCGACCAGGAAAGAAACTTTGATGGTGTTGTAAGCCGACTGCTGGATGGTCGGGGTCGGTTGCTGCATGAAGGCGCGGACTATCTGGCCTATTCGCTTGTGGACTCCGTTGTGGATCACTATTTTGCGGTATTGGAAAGCGTTTCTGATCAGATCGAAACCCTGGAGGAGCACGTGCTCTCGGGCAGAGAAAATCTGCTTCCGGCCATTCATCGACTAAAAAGAGAATTGATCTCCTTGCGCAAGAGCGTCTGGCCACTGCGCGAAGCGCTGGTATTTCTGGATCGTCAACACTCCAGTCTCATCGATGAAGACCTGTCCGTGTTCTTTCGTGATATCTACGACCATTGCATACATGTAGTGGACACAATTGAATCCTTTCGAGACATGCTTTCCGGCCTACTGGATGTGCACCTATCGTCGATTAGCGCTCGATTGAATCAGGTGATGAAGCTACTGACTTTGATTACCACGATCTTTATGCCCATGACATTGATTACAGGAATCTATGGCATGAACTTTGATCGCATGCCTTTCCTGCACAGCCCGTATGGCTTCAGCCTGGTGATTGGCGCCATGGTCTTGATTTCCGGAAGCATGATCTGGTGGTTCCGCAAGAAGCGATGGCTTTGAGCACCAGGTGTCTTACACGCCCGGGGGCCCGATCAGAGCCCCGTTTCCTTAACGATGCGCTCCGCAACCGTTCGGCCACCGCTGTTGGAAACATGTATACCGTCGGACCAACGCACGGGCCGATCCTTGCTTAGATAGTCGGTGGGAATGTAGCGTCCACAGCCGGATTGACGAATTTTGCGTTCATAGAACTCATTGAACAGCCGGGTCTTATTGTGATAGCCTACGGGCTTCATCGGTGGCATCCCAATCCAGAATACTCGATCGGTCTCATTACACAGCCTTCCGTAGAATTCATCGAATCGAATGGAATATTGGTCCCACCAGAGGGCTACGTTCGCTCCATACTCCAATCGTTTTCCCTGGTACTTAAGCCACCGACCATCGTTGGATCCGAGCATGACGATGATGGCGTGGAAATCCCCGAATGACAATAGTTCCTGACTCTTATTCTGCCAGTCGAAGAAATGGGTCCAGGTGAGGCCGGTGGATTTCTTTACGAAGTACTCCACCCTGTAGCCGCGATTCTCCAGATCCTTTTTCAAGGCCGGGCCAATGCCAAATTGCATCATGGAATCGCCAATGATCAGTATTTCTCTTTTTGAGGCCGGGCTGGCGGGTCCGCCAGAATCGTGGCCGGGCTTTTCATCGCCATTACTTGCCCGCTCCAAGGGCAGAGTATTTGGATTCTTGTCGCTCTGCGCGCTGGATGGATCGCAACTCAGAAGAGCGGAAAGCGAAAGGGCAACTACCAGGCCAATGCCTGACAGGGCCCTGGATTGAATGGTCGAGCGGCTCATACGTACCGGAAATTCCGGCGGGATGCCAGGTCAGCCCTTTTTTCTTTTCCAGAAATAGAGGCCAATCAGACCGAGTATGGCTACGCCTACACCGGATGCGATCCAGAGTCTTAGCCTGTACTGCTCTTCGGAAATGGTGGCATCGGGAGGGGCAATCCACGACAGCCCGGCCAGCAACTCCTCGACTAAATCCCTTGCATCGTTTTGGCTTTTTTCATCGAAGGTGCCCCCGGAGGGGATGGCAATAACACGGTACTCCAGATTTCTGGTGGCAATGTAGGCTTCTATGCTCTGCATTTTTTTCCCGCCTGAGAACCTGGTATTGGAATAGAGCAGACCCTGAATCTCGCCTTCCATATGCAGGGGCTTGATTTCTTTTACGCCGGGTCTGGCAATGATCCGGCCGGGGTCATAGGTTCGGCTTTCGTTGAATGTGCAGAAGATGGCCAGTTCCATCCCGGCTGCATTGCGCGCCAACAGCGAGGTCTTGGTCTGCTCCATTACCGAGAAACCATTCGGAAGATAGAAAGCGATGTTACAGGGCTCCACTACCTGGGCCTGCCTTTCGGCGCTGGCCTTCGAAGGATGGATCAGTGCAAGGGTCAGAACTAGATGCAGTGCGGCAGCAAGAATCGGGAATGGATAAAACGCTGAAGCCCGAGGTACAGACCAGGCCAGGCTCGAGATCATTTGCAATGCCAGAGTCTGGGGCCCCGAACACGCCCGCATCAGGAAGCGCCGCAGTGTTGAAGACGGCGGCACAGCCCGAACATCGGTCTCCGGCTCGGCCTGTGCGCCGGGCCCCGATGAGGCAGCCTTCCGTCGGCTTTTTCGTTTCCACCATTCCATGGATCGCAGGTTTAGAGACTACGGCTCTAATCGAAACCCCTTTTTGGACGCTAAATCAGTATTCGTAGAGCCCCTGGAAGAACAGAGGCCTTGATTTCAATCGTTCCGGGATAGTCGCCGTCGGAATCAACGCGTACTATTTGCTCAGGTCGTGTGGGTCGAACACGAATCTCGTTGCAGCGAAAACTGCGCACGCCGGGTACAGTGAGTATACTTCCGTTATAGAGATGGCGCGAGTACCGTAATTTCTGGAGCGCATTCCAGTCTTCGATGAGAGTGATGTCCAGCAGGCCATCGGCGAGTTCGGCCCCGGGGGCGATCTGCATACCGCCGCCAAAGAACTGTCCGTTGCAAATGGCCAGACTGACGATTTCATGGCGACTGTGCTGCGGGCTTTCCGAAGCGTTGCCGGTTCGCCAGATGACTTCTACGGGCTGATTTGAGTAGGAAAAGAGAAGCTTGAGCGCCGCCACATAGTAGGAAAGGGCGCCAAATCCCTTGGACGTGTTATTGATTTCGTATGCTACTTCGCCAGCCATGCCGCAGCCGGCAATGTTGATGAAAAAGCGCCCCTCTCTTTGGCCCCCCGGAGCTGTGTATTCGATCCATCCGGCATCGATGCTTTTTGCCGTACCATTCTTGATCTGATCCACCGCCAACTGGATGTCCGAAGGCACCCCCAGGGTGCGCGAGAAATCGCCGCCGGTCCCCTGGTTAACGAGCGCCAGATCGGGCAAGCGGACGTTCTTACGAGCTTTGTCGGGATCGATGGTCGGGTTTCCGGGCTGGTCTTTTTCTTTGCCGTACTTAACTTGTAGCAAGCCATTCACCACCTCCGACAGGGTTCCGTCCCCGCCCACCACTACAAGCAGGTCCCTTCGGTCCTGGATTGCCTGGGCAGCCTGATGGGCGGCATCTCCGGCTTCCGTGGTGATATGAAACGTAAAGCTTCCGATGGCGGAATTGAGAGTCTTCTGAATGGTTTCCCAGGCTTTCCCCGTGGTACCCCCCGAGGAAGTGGGATTAACTATAGCATGAACTCTCTTGTATTTCATGGAGGGGACTATAGCTTGACCGTCGCCGGATGCATTTCTTTTTCAAACCGAGGTTTCCATGAATTTGAACAAATTTTCTGCAATCATTCTTCTGCTGGCCCTGCCTTTCCTGTCCAGCTGCGAGGGACTGCGAGCCACTTTGATCGGCTGGTTTTCCCCGGAGTATCAGCCTGAAGGCACCGTAACCGATCTCAAGCCCGAGTTCTCGGGCCCGGATAGCCAGAGAAAGAAAATCGATATTCAGCTGGCGGAGATGGCCAGCGGTTATCCGCAGATTACCGAAATGGTATTCCATCCGTCTTCGGACCGGTTTCTTTTTTTGGCTCAGAAGAACGGAAAGCTAACGCTTCTGGATCTTAAGAGCGGAAAAGGAAAGGAAATCCTCAAGCTGCAGGTGCCGGTGGTTTCCGAGCAGGGATTGCTGGGCATAGCCTTACATCCGGACTTTCTGCGTAACGGTTTCGTATTCTTGAATTACTCGGTGGAGGATGGCGATCGCCGCTTCAGCCGTGTGTCCCGCTGGACCATGGACAATCCCGGCGAATTAAATTCCCCTTCGCGGCTACGAGCGGAAAAGGTTTTTATGGAGGTGGATCAGCCCTACCAGAATCACAATGCCGGCCGGCTCGATTTTGGACCCGACGGTATGCTCTATATTGGATGGGGCGACGGCGGCTGGCGCGACGACCCGGAAGAGCACGGTCAGAATCCACTTACTCTTCTGGGGTCCATGCTACGCATCGATGTAGACAAAGAAGAGGATGGGAAGGCGTACTCCGTTCCAAAGGACAATCCGTATCATACCGGAAAGCCGAACTGGGCCCGGGAGGTCTGGGCCATCGGACTGCGTAACCCGTGGAAGTACAGCTTTGATCCTAAAGGGCGACTGATCGTTGCCGACGTGGGCCAGAACAAATGGGAAGAAGTTACCTTCGTTGATAAGGGGGACAACCTGGGCTGGAACACCATGGAGGCCAATCATTGCTTCGACCCCGAGGAAGGATGCAACCGGGCCGGCCTTCGCACGCCCATCTTCGAATACGGTCACGATGAAGGTCAGTCCATCACCGGCGGCTACGTGTATCTCGGTAATCGAACCGAGCTCAAGGGAAAGTACATCTTCGGCGATTTCGTGAAGGGCCGAATCTGGGCCATTGATCTACCGGAAGGAAACGAGATGGTAGAGGCGTACGCTCTTGGGAAATGGCCGCTACTTATTGCTACATTTGCCCGGGATGGCAGCGGCGAGGTCTACGTGGCCGATTTCGCTTCCGGCAAAATCTACCGAATACTCTAGTTCGCTGCAGACCGCTCGGGCTTGATCCGGCGATTCCGTTTACGACCCGTCCGCTCCTGCTGCTTCTGCCGGGACCATCCCCCCGGGATTGGCAGACGGAGCGCCGGGCCCAGGGGCATGTGCGACCACGGATGGGAGCGAAGAACCCGGCCTTCTGTCACTTTCCTATCCGGAAAACAGGGTACATTTTTTGCCCTTTTTCGTGCACCGGAGTCTCATTTTTTTTCAGGAGCTACCGATTTTTTGGAGGATACCGGCAGTGGTTTTGGTACTCTGGCGGTACGGGGCTGTTGATCACAATGTGGTGAGTAGCTCGCAGGGCAGGAATGCCATTTTTTAATGTGGAGGTGTGTATGCGGACTCTTCCCGTCACACTGACGCTATTGTTTGCCAGCCTGGGTGCTTTAGAGGCAGAAAACTCCATCCAGGGAGCTCCAGTAGGTCTTGAGCAAGAATCAGAGAGGATCCGTGAGATACTCCTGAATCCCCCCGAGGGCGAGCTTTCGGACTTGAAAGCATCTCTGTCCGAATGCTGCGCAAATCCGGCCCGCGCTTTGATGCGATTGGCCTCCGATCCTACCAATCTGGCCAGGGTAAGGATATTGTCCCTGGCTTTGCTATCCGAATACCCTGGACCGGTGGTGAAGCAATACTTGCTGTCCCTTGCGCATGATGAATCGGCGCACCCGACCTTCAGAGGCTGGGCGCTACAGAGTTACGCGCGCGGATTTGCTGACAGTGAGCCGGAGGAGGTGCGTACCGTAGTGGAGCCCTATCTCTCTGACCTTGAGCCGGGATTGCGCGCCAGAGCCGAAATGTCCATGGAATACACGGTGAAGACTCGGGCCGCCGGTGCCACCGATCCCATGAAACCCATGATCAGTTTGCTGTTGCAAGATTGAGTCGCGATCCGGTCGGATTTGTTCCTTGTCCGCGAAGCTGCCTCGCATTGGCAAAAGGGGCGCTCCGTCGCGCTCGCGCTCGGCCAGGTTTAGGGCGCGGACTGGTACGATTCGCTGATCAGTCTTAAAGGCAAAAAAAGGCCGCCCGGGTCGCAGTAGAGTCCGTCTATAGTTACGTGCAGAT
Organism: Spirochaetaceae bacterium; assembly: GCA_002730875.1. Taxonomy (GTDB): domain Bacteria; phylum Spirochaetota; class Leptospiria; order Leptospirales; family Leptonemataceae; genus UBA3465. Next base: position 701,177 of record PCBI01000005.1, read on the forward strand.
TCCCTACCTGTCTCTGATGCGACAATCGTGGATGAGATCGTCTTACCTGTCTTTTCCGTTGCTCGTCCATTGCGTTGTGGTGCTGGTTGCAACCGCATGCGCTCCCGGACCCACAGAAGCGGAGTCTTCGCCCGACCCTGGGAGCCCGCGCCTCCATAGAGTAGGCGATATTGCGCCTCCCGATGGATTTCGTCGCGCATCCGTGAAGGCAGATAGTTTCGCGCAATACCTGAGGGATCTGAAGCTCCTGCAGTCACGGACCGTCTATCTCTATAACGGAAGCCCCAAGTCCAATCAGAAGGCACACTTTCGCGTGGTTGATCTTTCGGTAGGAAACAAAGACCTTCAGCAATGCGCCGATGCCTTGCTTCGCTTGAGGGCGGAGTATCATTTTGGCGCTGGCGACTTTCAGTCCATTCGCTACAGCTTTACTAGCGGTCATGTATCCAGTTATCAAAAATGGCGGCAGGGGTACAGGCCCGTAATTCGGGGGAACTCTGTGAACTTCGCAAAGAAAGCCGCACCGGACACTTCAAGACAGGGCTTTATGAATTACCTGGAAAACCTGTTCACTTATGCGGGCACCATTTCCCTGAAGCGCGACTCCATCGCCGTCTCCCTTTCACCGGGGGCGGCCACAAATGCAAACGGTAGCGAGCCTCCTCATACTCCGGGAGGAGCCGCCGATCCTCGGGCAGGCGATTTTTTTCTGCAGAGCGGCTCTCCGGGTCATGCCGTCATGATTCTGGATGTGGTTGCGAATGAAGCCGGCCAACGATTGTATTTGCTGGGTCAAAGCTATATGCCCGCCCAGCAGTTTCATGTATTGAAGAATCCAAACCTGGACGGTAAGCCGGTTCCTGGGCTGGAGGAGGAAGGAGCAGTCTGGTATTCGCTTTCTCCTTCCGGGGAAGTCTACACACCTGAATGGAGCTTTCCTCCCGGCAGCCTGCGAAGATGGAAATAGTTCTCCTTTGGGCGCAAGGAAGCGCAAGGAGGCCCAGGTAGGCGCAAAAAGCCAGGCTTACGCCTGGCTAAAAGGGGGAGGATTGTTTTTGCCGGGTTGACTTTTTTGACTCCGCAATCGATCCGAAGTTTGCTCTTGCGCGCATGTCATTGTAGTGCGATCCGCTATCGAGGTGCGCCGGCCAGCAAGTGACTGGAGTCCGTGAAGCGATCGAAGTAGATATTTTCATCCTGAATGCCGGAAGCTTTCAGGTGATCCAGAGCCGCATCGATCATGCCAGGAGGACCACAAAGGTAAGCATGATGCTCGGACAGATTCGCAATGTCGTTGATTACATCTGTTACCAGACCTCGACGACCAGGCCAGTCTGATTCCTCTGGTTCGTGGCTCAGCACAGGAATGAATTCGAATTTACCCTGCCATTTTCGGGTGGCATTCTTCACTTCATCCAGGGCATATAGATCGGCCTGGGTTCGCGCACCAAAGAGATAAATCGCATCGCGTTTGAGGTCGTCGCCTCCGGCCGATTCCAGGATGGACAGTATCGGCGCCATGCCGCTTCCGCCAGCAATGAAGACTGCAGGGTTCGTCGCGGGCTTCAGTTGAAAATCACCGAAAGGGCCGCCGACGGTTAGTTCGGTCCCAATGCGGTCTTTTGCGAATAGCCACTCGGTGAACTCGCCACCGGGCACCTTTCGAATGTGAAACCGCACTTCGCGATTACCCTGGGGAAGGGATCTTGCGGCAAATGAGTAATTCCTGGGTCGCTCCAGTCCTTCGTAGGAGAGATCTGCGTACTGACCTGCGGTATAATAAATGCTTCTATCAAGAGCTACGGTGACGCCCAGAATATCGTGGGTAAGCGTATCCAGTCGGGTTATGGTGCCTTTGAATTCTTCGGTCTGCGCCTCTCCCAGTTGTACGTCGATGGTCAAATCGCACTTTGGTAGGGATTGGCAGGCAAGAATGGCTCCTCCCTGAATGTCCTCCATACTCAGAACGTAAGCGGTGTCGGTGAGTTCTTTGATTTTTCCGTCCACGAGTTTGGTCTTGCAGCTGGTGCAGGAGCCCACCCGGCACCGGTGCGGATACGCCAGCCCTTTGTCCAGAGCGGCCTGAAGGATAGTAGTCTTGCTATCCACTTCGATCTCGTCGCCGGTGCTCTGAATCTTTACAGTAAAGCTCTTTGGTTTCTTTGAAAATAGTCCCATGATTCCCCCTGGCTCTCGGTCTGGCGAAGCACTCCGTGTGGAATGCCCCGCCAGCTTCGAACAGCGTGGCAGCAGGATGCTGATTCTATCAGGCAGCTGCCTTTTCTACATTAACGTTTCCCAGCACCTGGTTTCGTCTGGCCAGGATTTCCAGCTCTTCCCGGGATGCATGCTTTTCGTCCCATTCCTTGAGTAAGGGATTGATGCTGGCTCTCCACAGAGGAGGTACCATGGCCGCGAAGATGGTAGTCAGATAACCATAAGGCATCTCAGGCGCTTCCGGATAAGGCTTCAAGTTCCAGAAAGGCAGGTCGCCCTTCTCATGATGAGCGCTGTGTCGAGTCAGCGAGAAAAGAACCATGCTGGAGACTACCTTGTTGGTATTCCATGAGTGGCGGGGCATTACAGGCTGTCCTGGAACGCGCACGAGACCATAGTGCTCGATGTAGTTTACGATCTCAAAGACAATCTTTGCCCAGGTGGCCTGCGCCATGTAGATTCCAACTCCAAGCCATCCTGCGGCGGCGTAAAACGCGGCGGCGTAGGTGATGCTCATCAGGTAACCAGTTAGCATGCGGTTGCGCGGGCCGAATACCCAGTAGCCTTTCTTCTTTAGTCGTCCGGATTCCAATCGCCAGGCGCTCAAATGCCCCAGAATTGTAGATTTTACGATGAATACGTAGAGGTTGTCCCCTCTTTTCGCGCTGGCAGGGTCCGCTTCTGTTGCGATGGTTTCATGGTGTCCGTAAACATGCTCGATGCTGAAATCTGCATTGTTGCTCATAGCCAGCATCCATCGTCCCCAGATCATGGAAAGTGGATCCGTGGTTCGGTGAGTGAGTTCGTGAGCGATGTTTGTTCCGTAGCCGGCTACTGTGAAACCAGTGCCGAGTATTGCTCCCAGCAGGTGATACCATTCGCTGGACTGTCGTGCGGCGAAAACATCATAGCCAGTGAGCGATTGGAAAGCTCCGCCCAGGGCCAAGAAGTCCGAGGTACCGCTCTGTGATGCCCAGGCCAGTCCCCACAGAGTAACTACCAGAAATGGCAAAGCCAGAAATAGCGCAATGTTCAGAATCCACTTATGGCTATAGTTCGGTTCAGACAGATCGTCTCTCATTAGTCCGTCGCCGCCAATCATTACGAGGCAGATCACGGCAACACCGAGCCACATCCAGGGCCCGCCCAGCATAATGCCCACGAATGTGCTCGAAAGCATGATCGGGGTCACAAATTGTTTTATATACTTCAACATCCTTTTACTCCTATCGCAGTTCTCTTCCGTCAGCTCAAACTCAACGGTCGTTCGATTCCTGTTCGTTTCTTTCTTGCTTCGCTTCCAGGGGCTCGGAGGTCTCCGAGTCTCTTTCCCGCTGCAATGCAGGCAGAAACAGTGCACTGGCCAGGATCTGCAGGATATCATGGAACCGCTCTTTCAGCTTTTCCTCATCCCGATTTACCACACTCTCTATCGAGAGACCTACAATACTGGTATGTACCAGCATTGCCAGGCGCTCCAGAGGCATGATCAATTGATCCTTAAACGGCCCCAGGGCCGACTCTATGACTTCTAGAATTAGATCCTTTTCCAGCTCCACATAATGCTGCATGGTTTTCTGCAGGGTCTCATTATGCGTGGCCGTGGCATACATCTCGGTGAGAAAGGCAACCCGCACTTCATTGGTAAGTAGCCGGTCGAATAGACCCTGGGCTGCATCCAACGCCATAGTCAAAGAAGGGGTGCCCCCGGTCAGATTATCCCGCACTTCCTGGGCCACTTCAGTGGACAGAAGCTTCAAAGACTGAAGCATTAGCTCTTCCTTTGAAGCGAAGTGATAGTGCAATAATGCCTTGCTCACTCCTGCCGTGCTGGCTATCTCCTTCATGGAGGCGCCCTCATACCCCAACCTGGCGATTGTGTCGATGGAGGCCTGCAGAATACGCTCTATGGTTTCCGCAGCTTCCGCCGAACGGCTGCCGGTTTCCGGTGTTTGTCTGGAATCTTTCTCAGTCATCGAGCCTAAGATACTGGCTGGCCGGTCAGTCAGTCAACAAAAAACCGGCAAGGAGGCTCCGAAAGGGTAAAAAAATTGGCCGACCGGCCAGTGCTGGGCGCGGAAGACCGGAGAATCGAGGAAACCGTCTTAAAGCGGGGTCTGGCAGGGCAAGCGAGGTAGCTCTGCCAGTAGCCCTGCCAGAATTCCGGGCTCGCCTGTGTGGTGAGGCTCCACAGTTCTTGCCTGGTATGGTTGAAGCAAGGCCGAAAACGGGGTCCCACTCTGGCAGAATTGCCATATCCATGGGAGTGCCGGGGGACGGAAAGCTTGCGGGATCGGAACTCCTCATTGAGAATATGCAAAAAGAATCGTCTATGTAGTATGGAACCGGCTGGACCGCCACGGCTGAAGACGACTCACTGGATCGCCAATGGAACAGGAAGGACAAATGGAACGTAGAAAGAGATATAAGCGCCCCCTCTCGTTAGTAATCATTGGAACGTTGTTTCTGCTTTTTCCGATCTGGAATTATTTATCGATCTGCATCATGTCCGGTTATCCGTATTACCGGCCGCTGTATGTCCTGGGCAAAATGGACCCGCTGGTGGTACTGTTGATGGTTCTGTCCCTTGCGGTGGGAGTGGGGCTGCTGCTGGTTAAGCGGTGGGGCTGGCGTCTCTTTTTCGCGTTTGCTGCTCTTCTCATAGGCTACAATGTCTGGGCTGTCTTTTCCCTTCCGGACTATTGGATCAACATCATGTACCTGGTTTATAGCGCTCTGGGTGTGGCCGCGGCGATTTATTTTTTGCGACCCGATATTTCAACGCCGTTTATGAAGATGTACCCCCGGGGTTGGCGTTTCGAGAAACGGCAGCCGGTACAGCACGATATCAAGATCGATGGTAAGCCTTTCAAAACGCGCGACCTGAGTCCCCGGGGACTGTATGTGGACTGGCCGGAATGCGATGCCGAAGTAGGTCAGGAAGTGGAAATCGAGGTTGAAGGCATGCTTCTAAAGGGCGGGATTGTTCGAATCGACAGTAACGGCGCCGGCATCGCTTTCAGGTACCAACGAAAAGAGAGTCGGAACACGATTAAGAACCTGCTTTCCGCTACTGTGTAGATCGCGGGCCACGAGCGCGAACAGGTCTGTCCTCGACGGAGGGGCTCTACGAACGGCGTCCGTGACAGGGCTGGAGTTGGCAAGAGTCTCCGGCATCCCGTTTGTAGGCCTGTCCTTCTTCCTTCTTCCCGATCTAGCTGAGATCCTTCTTCAAGAAATCTCTGGAGTTGGCGACTCCTTCTTCCAGTCGCGTTAACAGATTGTCGGGCACGGTTTCAATGATTAGCTGATCGTAGGTTTCACGTTTTAAGAACTGTTGTTTTACCATCTGAAGCAGGAATCGTTTTAGACCGTCGTAGTACTCGCCAGTGTTATAAAGCGCCACCGGCTTGTCATGAATGCCCAGCTGAAGCCAGGTGTATACTTCGAAGAATTCCTCCATAGTTCCAATGCCGCCCGGCAGCACAATGAACCCCTGGCTGAGCTCGGCCATCATGGCTTTTCGTTCGTGCATGGATTTGACTACGTGCAGTTTCGTAATCTCTTCCTGGGCCACTTCACGGGTGGCCAGGGATTCGGGGATGACACCGATCACCTCGCCTCCGGCATCCATGGCCTCCCGGGCCACAATGCCCATCAGTCCCACGCTACCGCCGCCATACACAACCCGGCATTTCCGCGCAGCGAGTAGCCGGGCCAATTCGCCGGCCTTCTGCGCAAAGAGCGGATCTACCCCATGGCCGGAACCACAGAAGATACAAACTGATTTTAGACTGTTCGTGTTGCTCATAGTTCTATCCTGCGAAGCCGCTTCCCGCACATTCTCGGAAAGCGACCTATTGTAATCAGTCTACGGCCCGGTCCGGCATCAGAAAAAAAGCCACCTTGTTCAGGCGGCTTTCTTTCCGTTTGCCCAAATAGGGTTACTCGGCCCGGATTATTCGGTCAGGGTCTTGAAATCCTTTGCAAAGGCCGCCGCCAGAACAGGCAGATCTTTGCCTATTCCTTTAAGGGAATCCATGCTCAGTCGTTGAGAAGTTTTCCCGGGTCCAAAATCCACGATGTGGCTTACTGCAGGGCTATGTTCGGCGGCCGCTTTCATGGGCTTGTCCCAGTACAGGGTCTTTAGCACCATGTCGGTGGCCAGACCGCGGGGCATATCAGCCTCGGTCTGATAGTTCCTTTGATCAAAGAAGGAATAGATGGGGAAGTTCAGTTGTGATCCCTGGTAGTTAAAGCCGATCCGCTCCAGGTCCTTCTCAAACAGTGGCATCATGGGCTCCATGAGCGGGCTGTGAAAAGGACAGGTTGTTCGCAGATAGACGAATTTGATCTTCTTCTCCTCGAAGGCATCTTTGTTCGCTTCGTGGAATTGGATCAGGCTGCTTCTATGCGAAGACAGGATCCGGTTGTTCGGCGAGTTGTACAGGCTCACATAGATCTTTTTGTCGTCCGGTAGCTTGTCGTTCTCTCTGGCAACCAGCTCTTCGATGTAGGCATGTTCCTCGCCCAGAACGGCAACCATGGGGGCCGGGTTCGCCGCGCCCAGTTCTTCGGCCTTCTTTGCTTCTTCGGGGGTCGGATCAAAGAAGGGAAAGATTTCCTGGCTTCGCACGCCAATGTAGAGGACGTACTTTGTGTATTTCTTCACCGCTTCCAGGTATTCGTCGCCTTCCAATCCCAGAGAAATCAGTGTGGAAGGAATCAGGCCCTGGCTATGCCCGCTACCGCCAACAGTGGCCTTTACCAGCGAAGGGCGATCGTAGCCGGCCTGCGTAAGCGCTTCAAAGTGCGCCAGCTGCGTCATCTGAATCATAGGAATGGAAACGGCAGCGCAGCCCAGATACTCTTCGCTGGGAATGGTGCTCTCGTCATCCAACCACTTGCGGGGGTCCAGACCATGGGGAAGTCCTGGAGTGCCGTTCACTGTGGACGCTTCTTCTTCCAGAGCGCCGATGGCCGCATCGAAGAAAGGCTTCATCTCGCCGCTGTCATAATACTTCTTCAACTCTTTGTACCAGGGGGCTCCCTGTCCGCCAAACTGAACAAAGAGTCCCGGTTTTTCCAGTGCCTGCTGTAGTAACTGTGGTTTTGCCATTGATCCGTCCTGTATTCCGGCTGCCCGGTTTATTTGTTTACGCGTTCCACGAAGGATAGGTCGCGAAGGTCTACTTTAATGATATCACCTTGCTTGATGTGAATGGGAACGTTTACTTCGCCGCCGGTTTCTACGGTGACTCGCTTCTTGGCGGTTCCCTGAGTGTCTCCCTTTAGTCCTTCCTCCGCATAGGTTACTTCCAGTTCTACGAAGTTAGGAGGCGACACCGATATAGGATTACCTTCATAGAAGTTCACCTCAAAAGGCATCTCTTCTTTGATGAAATCCAGCACGTCTTCCAGCATGTCTTTGGGAATGCTCACTTGCTCAAAATCATCCTGGTCCATAAATACAATCTGGTCGCCGTCTGCGTAGAGATACTGCATGTAGCGTTTTTCCAGGTCTACGTCCTCCACCGTTTCGGAGGATTTAAAGGTTCTTTCGAGGACCCGGGCTGTGGTTATGTTCTTGAGCTTCGTGCGTACGAATGCGCTTCCTTTTCCGGGGTTCACGAACTGCGCAAATGTTACCGTGTAGAGCTCGTTATCAAGCTTGACCACGGTGCCCTTTTTAAGATTAATAGGGTCGATCATGCCGGGTACAGTTTTCGATCAACCCCCTACCGTCCAACAAAAATTGGACACCACCAGCTGGCAGTGGCAGATGCAAAATCGAGCCCGAAGCATGGAGGATTTATTCCAGCTACGACCCGAGCTCCGGGGTGGCGCTCTGGAAGTGGAGATCCGTTCACGGAGCGAAGCATTCCGGGCCGCTGCAGAACAGTTTCGATTTGCCGTAACCCCGTACTACCTGAGCCTCGCTTCCGATAAGGAGCTATGCGGCATATGGAAACAAATCCTGCCCGATTTGCGTGAGAGCCGAGACGAGCTGTTTCATCGCCCGGATCCCCTGGCCGAAGAAGAGCATATGCCAGTGCCGGGGCTTACGCACCGTTATCCGGACCGGGCGCTCTGGTATCTGTCGCACAATTGTGCTGTATACTGTCGTTTTTGTATGCGAAAGAGGAAGGTAAGTCGCGGCGAGTCTACCCCGGGCGAGCAGGACCGGCAGCGCGCTCTGGATTACATCCGGTCCCATCCCGAGATTCATGAAGTGATCCTTTCCGGGGGCGATCCGCTCAGCCAATCGGATGAAGTGCTGGGTTACTGTCTCGAACAACTCCGTTCTATTGAGCATCTGGCCAGTCTGCGAATCCATACCAGGATGCCGGTTACCTGTCCGCAAAGAATCACATCCGAATTCTGCTCTGCTCTGGAAAAGTGGGGACCGATCACGGTCATCACCCATTTCAATCATCCCGCCGAACTGAGCCCCCTGGCATTGGACGCGGCCGAGCGATTGCGAAAGACGGGCTGCGTACTGTTAAACCAGTCCGTGCTTCTGGCCGGGGTCAACGATTCTGTGGAAGTACAGAAGAGTCTGAATCTGGGCCTGCTGAAGGCGGGAATCAAACCTTACTATTTGCATCAGTGCGACGAGGTCCAGGGAGTGTCGCATTTTCGCGTTAACCTGGAAGAGGGCCTCAATCTGGCGAAAGCCATTCGCGGACGCATACCGGGCCCGGCCATCCCGCAATACGTCATCGATCTTCCCGGAGGAGGCGGAAAGGTTCCGGTCGATAGTTCCTATTTCTTGAACCGGGATTTTCATCGCCCTGTATTCGAAAATTATGCGGGTCTCAGGTTCTATCCCGTAGGGGATCGGTCTTGATCCATTTCATAATACTCACCGGCGGCACTGGAAGTCGCATGAAATCCGATGTTCCAAAGCAGTTCTTGACGCTTCGCGAACGGCCGGTATTGGAATATAGCGTTCGGTGTTTCTGTGAATTGCCTGACAGTATTCGTGGAGGCCTGGTGCTGGTTTCGCATCCGGACTATCTGGACAGGTCGGCGGCCATCTGCGAGCTCTATCGGGAGAAGCTACGCTTTCTGGAAATCGTAGCCGGCGGCGAAACCAGGCACGATTCGAGCAAGAACGGTTTGGCGGCTCTCCATGACCGGATCGGCGAAGACGATACGATCATGATCCATGATGGGGCCCGACCGTTGATTACGGTTCGTGAGGTAGAAGACCTCTATTACGCTTTGATTGAGCAGAGTAAGGCAGGATGCGCTACGTTGGCCGCCGGCGCCACCGAAACAATAGCCATCGTAGATCCAGATGACCGTTCCATCCAGGAAGTACCGGATCGCTCCACGCTGTTTGCGATCAAGACACCACAGGCGATCAAGGCGCAATATGTGGGCCGGTTTCTAGAAAGCAAAAAGAATCATTATACAGATTTAATCTCATGGGCAATGGATGCCGGTATTCCTTCTTTGTTTGCCGAGGCTTCCGAACACAACATCAAGCTCACCCATCCGGGGGATCTACCTGTTCTGGAATCTCTTTTGAAATAATAATGCTAGAAAGGCTGTTCATCGCGCTAACGCTTCCTGAAGACACGATCCAATCGCTGGAGAGTCTACAAACGGGCCTACCAGACATCCGTTGGACGCCCGGGGAACAGATGCACATTACGTTGAAATTTCTGGGCGACATGGACGAGCCCACCTTCGAAGAAATAGCGGATGCAATGCCAGACTTGGAACCCGAATTACCTCCGCTGCGGATTCGAGGAGTGGGCCAGTTTTCTCATAAAAAATGGGCCCCGGTACTGTGGGCCGGGTTGGAACCAGACGAGCCATTGATCGAGTTGAATAGAAACGTGGAAAGCCTGACAAATCTGCGCGGCATTGCCAGGGAAAAGCGCGCCTACTTGCCGCACATTACCCTGGGGCGGCTGAAGAAGGCGCATCCCCGCCGGCTTCAGGAATACCTGGAAATGCATCATGAGTTTCAGAGCGGAGATTTCCACTGCCCGGAATTGGTTCTTTTTTCCAGCCGCTTAAGCCCCGGGGGAGCCATTCACCGTCCTCTGGCGCGCGTGGATGTGCGGGGATCGGACCGGCATGCCTGAGCGGCGCTCGGAATTCTGTTTGCCTGATGGCGGCCTCGGGGGCGCTATTCGGTAAGGCACCATTAATCCCGGAGACGGATTTTTGCGCCGACCCGGACTCACTATATATCATGGAATCAATCGTCCAATACAGTGGAATGCAAGAGCAATCCCCCACATCCATTCTGCTCGTTGAAGACGACCGGGTCGTGGCCCTGGACATTCGGAAGAAACTCCAGTCCCTGGGGTATGTGGTCATTGGAGTTAGCGAATCCGGGGACAAAGCCCTCGAGGTTATGCGTGCGGGCCGGCCCGATCTGGTGGTCATGGATGTGCGCCTGCGTGGGGAGATGGACGGCATTGATACGGCTCTAATCATACAAAAAGATTTCGGCGTACCGGTGGTCTATATCACCGGTCATGCAGATCCGGGAACTCTAACCCGAATCCGGGAAAGTCAGCCATTTGGATTTCTGCTGAAGCCTTTTGGCGATAGGGAACTGGATACTGTTATTCAGATCGCTTTGAATCGACACAGTCTGGAACAGGATCTGTCCGCCAGCGAATTCAGGAACCGATTACTCTTTGAGCTGGCGTCGGATGGAATACTGATTGCGGACCAAAACGGAGTGGTTCAACGAGTAAACGGCCGCATTTCGGATCTTACCGGGATGGCGAAAACGGATTTATTGGGGAAATTCTTCTGGGAGCCGTTTGAGGTGGATACCGACTCCATCGCGGTGGATCGCGGCAAAGTAAGATTCGTGGAGACCCGCCATGTTCCTCCTTTCGGCCCGCCTACGCCGGTAGAGCTTTCCATCTCGGTTCTGCCTGGCGGGATGATTCAGGTTCTGGTGCGGGATCTCCGAAATCAGAAGAAGGGTCAGGAGCAAATGCAGCTCTTTGCCCGGGTATTCGATAGCATTGTGGAAGGTGTCTTCGTGGCTGATCGTCAGCGCAGACTGGTCACCGGCAACCGCGCCTTTATGGCAACCACTGGCTACAATGCGGATGATCTGGAAGGTAAGAACGTATCCCTGTTTCGCTCGTCGGTGCATCCCCGAGAATTCTATGTGTCGCTCTGGAGGGATCTGGAGTTTCACGGCAAATGGGAAGGCGAAATCACAATTCGAAAAAAGAGCGGCGAAGAAGAAGAGCAATGGGCTTCCCTGTCGGCTATCCGCGACGAAGAAGGACATCTTTCGCACTTCGTGGGCATTTTCATCGATCTTAGCGAGCGCAAGCGGTACGAAGACCGCCTGTACTATCTGGCGCACCACGATTCGCTGACAGATCTACCGAATCGTACATTGTTTGGTCAGCGCCTGGACCGGGCCCTTAATCGCGCCCAGCGCACCGGTCAGCGGTTTGCGGTTCTCTTTCTGGATCTGGATCGCTTCAAGAGCATAAACGACAACTATGGCCACGAGTCCGGGGACCGATTGCTTGTGGAGACCGCCGATCGACTTCGAAGAACGCTACGAAAAGGCGACACGGTTTCCAGGTTTGGCGGCGACGAATTCAATATCCTGGTCGAAGACATCCGCGAATTGGAAGACGTCACCGTAGTTGCAGACAAGGTCATAAAGTCAATGGAAGAGCCGGTATCCATAGCCGGGAAATATCATCAAATCTCGCCCAGTATTGGTATTTCCATCTATCCGGAGGATGGACTTACGGCCGACGAGTTGCTTCGCACCGCGGACCGTAGCATGTATCGCGCCAAAGGGGACGGAGGCTTCAGATACCGCTTTGCCAGCAAGCAATTGAATCTGCGTTCGCTGGAAAGGGAACTGCTTTATTCGGGTCTCGAACTGGGTTTGGAACGGGAACAGTTTCTGGTGCGGTACAGTCCGATTCTCTCGGTGAGTCGCAATGGATGCGTAGCCGTTCAGGTAGGGCTTTATTGGGATCACCCCGATCTGGGAATGCTTTCGTCCAGTCGCTTCCAGAAGGTCCTGGATGAGTCACCGGTGGCGGAGACGTTCAACCAGTATACAATGACCCGCCTGCTTCTGGATCTGCAATCCTGGGCTCAGAGCGGCAGGGTGATTCCTCCCGCGCTGTTGTCTGCGTCATCTGCTTGCCTTCAACCGGAGGCGATGATGGAGATACTGGAGACAAAGGACCTGGAAGAGCATTATCTGCAAAATGTAGCTATGGAGATGGAAGAAAGGGGCCTGCGGGAACTTGTGGATGCACACCCGCATTGCCTGGAACTTCTGGAACGGAAAGGCATGAAGCTGGCTGTGCGGGATCCCGGCACTGGCTATCTCAGTCTTCAGGAGTTGAATCGACTGCCGCTGGTAATGCTGAAGGCAGGTTCTGAAAGGGTGCACCGAATGGAGGAGAATCCCCTGGAGCGCTCCGTCTTTCAAATCAATGTGGGCATGGCTCATACCCTGAAGGTACCGCTGGTGGCCGAAGGCGTTCACTCCGCGCCCATGCTGCAGCTTCTATCTGAGCTGGAATGTGATGCCTATCAGGGTTCACTGTGTGGGCCGCCCCTGAACGCTTCCGATTTTGCGGACCAGTATTTGTAATCTCTTGCCAGGGCGAAGCGCGCAAACACGGCATCGACAGCAATCACCCCTGATCTGCTGTCGAAGGGGCAGCAAGCCAGCAAAATAGAAAAGACTTGAAGTGACATCGGGCGCAGGGCTCCCTTCCAACATGTCCCTATCAACAGGCGAAAAAGCCCCCGATTTCCAGTTACCGGCGGATGATGGCTCTCAATTCCAGCTGTCCGGCATTAAAGAGCCGCTACTATTGGTTTTCTATCCCGGGGATGATACCCCGGTCTGCACCGCTCAACTGTGCGACTACAGGGACAACATATCGGCCTTTCAGGGGCTGGGAGTCCAGGTCTACGGAATCAGCAAAGACGATGCGAAATCCCACCAGGCCTTCAAAGAAAAGCATAAGCTTCCTTTTACTCTTCTCACGGATTCGGATTGCAGCGTAGCCGAAAAGTTTGGCGCAAAGGGTCTTATGGGCGGAATGAAGCGAGGGGTCGTTCTTCTGGGGGCGGACAAAACCGTCCTTTATTCCCATATCGAAACGGTGGCGCTGTTCAAGAGAAGCGCCGAGGAACTCCAGGAAGTGCTGGGGGAGCTGAAGAAAGAAGGTCGCCTGTAATGCACATTGTGAAGGATCTGGAAGGCTTCCTTCCGTTCTGGGAAAGGGCCAGCCTGACGCTGGGTGTATTCGACGGGATGCATCGCGGCCACCAGAAGATCATTCAAAGAGTGCAAAAGCGGAGCAAAGGAGCCAGGCATGCCCGGGTTCTGGTGACATACCATCCGCATCCAGACATTGTGCTGGGAAAAAGGGAATCGGTCCGGGGCGCCGAACTATTCACGTACGAAGAAAAGCTGGCCCTGTTCCAGAAATTCTCCCTGGACGTAGTGGTTTTTCTGCCGTTTACGAAGGAATTGGCCAAGATGACCGCCCTGCGCTATCTGCGGGAAATCCTTCTGGGTAAACTACGCGCAAAGAGCATTGTGATTGGCTACGATCAGTGCTTCGGCCGCGGCCGCAAAGGCGACTATGAATTCCTCAAGCTGATGACCAGGAAGTACGATTTCCAGGTGGATCGGATTGAGGCCGTAAAGAGCAAAGGCGAGATCATTTCCACTTCCCGAATCCGCGGGGAAATAAAGAAGGGCAACGTTACCGAGGCGAATCGTCTTCTGGGACACGATTATTTCCTCACCGGAACCGTGGTTCGCGGCTTCCAGCGCGGGCAAACCATTGGATTCCCCACGGCTAACCTGGATGTGGCAGAAACGAAGCTCCTCCCCGCCGAGGGCGTCTACGGAGTAATCTGTGAATGGGGCGGCCAACATTACCGGGCCATGGTCAATATCGGAAAAAACCCGACGTTCCAGAACGAGCAAATGACCATCGAGGCCAATCTATTGGGCTTTCAGGGCGATCTTTACGGGGAAACTTTGCGCTTGTACTTCTTGCATCGCCTTCGAGATGAAATGAGTTTCGGCTCCGTTGAAGAGTTGAAGCAGCAACTGCAAAAGGATCAGAAGTCCACTGAGCGCATGAGCGTACCAAAGTACTATACCCTCTAGCATACTACTTTTCACACTTTTTTCGCCAAATCCTGACAGTCCGTAGCAAAAAAATCTTGATTCAATCTGACCCTGACGCCAATATTGGAGTACGTCTCCGGGCGTAAAAAAACAAAAACAGCCACTAATCCCGACGGCTTAGTGGCATAAATTGGGTGAAAACCCAGGAGGAGTGTTTATATGAAGAAGCTGGCGTTTAAGCTAGCCTGTTTTGCTGTGCTCTCGCTCGTTCCAGCTGGCCTAATGGCCGGTGGAGGATCGTCGTCGAAGCCTCTGGCAGGAAGCTATCCAATCGTACTATCCCACGGTCTATTCGGATGGGGGGATTCTGACGGATCCGGTGTCATCAGCATTGTAGAGTACTGGGGAGGTATGGACGATTACCTTCGCAGCCAGGGCGTAGCTGTATACGCACCTACTAAAACCGCTACTCAATCCAACGAGTATCGCGCGCAAGAACTGAAAAATAAGCTTAACTACTGGATGGCCGCTAACGGTTATTCCAAGGTTCATATTCTGGGGCATTCCCAGGGTGGTCTGGACAGCCGCTACATGGTTTCTAACCTGGGCATGGCTTCCAAAGTATCTTCACTGACTACTCTGAACACCCCGCACCGTGGTAGCCCCATCGCGGATATCACTAACGCTGTAATTCCCAGCTGGCTCAAGCCGAGTGTAGGCGCGGTTCTGGGTGTCCTGACTCAGATCATTTACGGCGGCGGCGAGCAAGATGCCCTGCAGGCTCTCGCTTCTCTCACCGGCAATGGCCTGGCTGTCTTTAACAGCTATACTCCTAACCGATCCGGAGTAGATTACTTCTCCTACGGTTCAAACATGACCATCACTGACATTGTTCAGCATCCTCTGATGGGTATTCTGCACCCTATCTGCGGACTGGGCGGAACCTTCAACGGTCAGGGATTCAAAAACGACGGACTGGTTCCAGATTCGTCCCAGAAGTGGGGAACCTGGAAAGGTGGACCAAGCTATAGCTGGTACGTAACCGGTGTTGACCACCTGCAGGCATCCAACACTCTCTACAGTGGCCAGCTGTGGTACGATGTGGAAGCCTACTATTTGAAAATGGCTCAAAACGCCAAGAATAGCCAGTAAAGGTCAACGGTTAGAGCGAAGCCGAGCCGCCCCAGTTGCGGTTCGGCTTTTTTATTTCCCGCCTTGACCGCTTCTGTCCAGGCTGTTATCTATCTGAATCTCTTATCCTTCGAAGCAGAATCTCTATGAAAAACAAAACACCGCTATTTATCATTGGTGGACTACTGTTCGTTCTTGTGGTAGTCCTGTTCTACGTGCTGCAGCCCGCAGATGACTATTCGGACGCCCCCGATCTGGCCGCGATTGATCAAGAGGAGCAGGCCATACTCAACAACATGTCCAGTGAAGAGCGGTCCCGACTCAAGGAAGAGGCGCTACTCATGTTCGATCAGCCCGGTTATCTCTCTTTTGAAGAAATCATGGCAGGGGCGCGAAACGGTAAGGTCCGATTGGTAAGCGAGCTCTGGCAATTACGCCGACGCTGTCCGCCGGAATTGAGTCCGGAAGAATGCAATCTTAGAATTAAAATATTTCTTCGCGAAAAGTTTCAGCCGGGCGGGGAAAAGCTGGCCAGGCTGTTTGCCTACTACGTTCGCTACGAAGAGCATATGCGCTCTGAAAAGCCGCCGGAGGATATGAGTCCGGAAGAGCAATACGAATGGGTCAAAAAGCAAAGACGCAAGATCATGGGCGAAGAAGCCGCCAGCTTGATCTACGGCTACGAAGAGGCCAGGGTGGGCTTTCAGGATAAGTTCCAGAACTTCATGAAAGATACAAAGGACCTGCCGGCCGATGAGCGAATCGCCAAATACGAAGAGTTTCGTAAAGAGCACTACGGCAACTACTACCAGACGATTAAAGAGAATGAGCCGAAGTTCAACACCTATGATGTTGAGCTGACGCTCCGAGAGCAGCAGCTTTCCTCTATGGACGCTTCGCAAAGAGATGCCAGGGTTCGCGAAATCCGAGTGTCCTACTTTGGCGAAGAAGCCGCCAAGCGTATGGAGGCTGTGGATCGGCAGATCCAGGAAGAGGAGCAACGGGCCGAGGCTTACGAAGAGGCGAAAGCCAAACTGCTGGAATCCAATCCTTCTGCCAGCGGCGCCGAAAAGGAAGCGATGCTCGCTCAGCTTCGCAAAGAATACTTCAGCGATGAAGAAGCCGAAGCCATGGCCCGTCGTGAAAAGATGCGTCAGGAAATGGAAAACCTGAACTCCAAGTAGTCCCGGGTGTCCGCAAAGAAAAAACCCAAAAAGAAATCCGGCGCCAGCGCCGGACAATGGCAGCCGGCCGAACTGGCCGGCTATGGCTTTTACGGTCTGGCTATTGTGCTTTCGGGACTGGCGTTCAGTTTTTCGCTGGGCCCGGTGAGCAGCGGCTGGGCTGGACTGGCAAGCCTTGTGCTCTTTATGCTCTTGGCCCGCTATCTGTACAGTAGCAGCGTGTGGCTCATGCTGTTCACTGGCTGGCTGCTCTCCCTGTCCTTTCAGCTCTTCGCTTTTTTTTGGATTCCGGGCACCATTCAGTTCTACGCGGGAACCACCAGGGAAGCGGCCACCATCTACGCCCTGGTTTATTCTGTTGTCTACCAGCTAAGGGTATTTCTACTCTTCGCCGGATTTTGGCTGTCCTTTAGATACGGCAGGAAAGGCATTCTGCTGGTCCCTCTGGCCGCCTTGATAGGGGACGGTTTCGCACCGCAAGTGTTTAACTGGTACTGGGGGAATCTAACGGAGGGCTGGCTGCTCTGGTCGCAGACGGCTGCTCTGGGCGGCGTGTATCTTTCCGGCGCTCTTCTGGCATTGTTGGTGCGCTTGCTTTACGAAGTTGTCGCTGAGGCCCTTCAATTTCTTGATCCTTCTTCAGAAGCGCGCAGATCCGCGGGGTTAATCGCACAAATTAAGCAATGGATGGCCGAACCCTCCCTCTTTAAACCGGTGAGCCGGGAGTCGTCTGCAAACGAGGTGAAGAAGTTGGTCCCTGGATCCGGAAAGGTGCGCTTCTCTACGACAATAGTAACCTCTGCGCTAATAGCGCTGATGCTGGCCCATGGATTCTGGAATCTGTACCGCGTGGACCAGGCGCTGGCGACGGGCAAAGACCGGGGCTTTCTCAAAGTGGCCATGCTACAAACGGCCACTTCAAAAAAGATGCTGGGTAGCCTTTCGGATTATGAGCATGCCGCTTCGGCCATGAATCGGGTTATTAACCAATCGCTGGAAGTGATTCATAAGAGCGGTGCCAGTCTGGATCTAATAATCCTTCCGGAGTCTGCTATCCCGTATCATGGCATCGCGCCTGGCCAGAAAGGCTACTCGGTTACCATGCATTCGCTTTTGTCCTTTATCTATGGGACCGCTCGATCGTCCTTTCTATTCAATCAGCTCCAGCGCGAAGACGAGCTCACCTATAACACGGCAACTCTAATGGATCCGGGCCATTCAATCCAGCAGCACTACCGCAAGCGTGTGTTGATTCCCTACGGGGAGTATCTTCCGTTTGAAGATACCTTTCCCTTCCTGCGAAAGATCTTTCCGGGCGCCGGGCGATATCGACCCGAGGCCCGCGAGCAAAATCTGACAATGAAGATGACCTACTATCCGGACAGGCCACGGCTGCCGCTGGTAACCGCCAGGGAAGCCGGTATCCAGGATCCCGAGGCCCTCTGGGCCAACCCCGGGGACTCATTGCGGGCCGGGGAGCGAATCTACAGTCAGTCCCTGGGCCAGGCAAACAACGATGAAGATCCTTTTGACAATTCCGTGGCCAGAACCCTGGAGTTTGCGCTGCTTATTTGTTACGAGGATCTGATTCCGGAGCTGGCCATCAGTTCTTTCCAGGAGTCGCCCCCGGATTTCATCGTCAACATCAGTAATGATTCCTGGCTTGCCGACGAACGGGCCATGCAGCAGCATTTCGGAGCTGCCCGCTTTCGCGCCATAGAAACCGGACGATTCCTTTTGCGGTCCACTCTTACTGGAATTTCGGGAATCATGGACCCGGCAGGTCGGGACTTTGTTGAGCCCACGGCAGTGGACACTCGGGGAACGCTTCTTGAACGCGTACCGGTACAGGGGCATGTTAACACACTCTATGCGACCCTGGGGCCCTGGGCTCTTCGCATACTGCTATTAATAAACCTTGCAGGGCTTCTCTTTACTCTTGTTATAACTGGTTCAATACAGTTTCGGAAAGAGACGCGGCAGAAGTGAGTCCCGGGCTCTCGATGCCCAACAAATGAATGCAGTTATCCTGTCTGTGGATATAGAAGTCCCGATAATCCTGTCCATCGATGCGCAATCGCGGTCGGAGTCCGGCATAGCCCGGTCCAAGATCCGCCTCCGTGTAGCCGTCTAAAATGTGGCTCAACGATGCGGCGAAATCCCGGGCGGACTGAGTAATGCGGTAGTCCTCTTTCGATTCTGCCGAAACCGCATTGGGGCCAGCGTAGGCATCGCCACCCGGATGGAAGGTATAGTGGACGCCCAGGGCTGTGGAATTAGGGTCAGGCAGCGGATAGACCAACATGTTTACCGGATGGGGCTTGTTCAGCCTGTAATATTCGCCCCGCACCGGTACTATTTCATAACCGCCAAGACCGACCATGGCGGCCACCTCATCGCAGTACAGGCCGGCGGCATTTACAGCTCTGGCGCAGACTACCTCTTCCTGGCGTCCCTCATCGTCCTGTAGGATGGCGCGCACGCCATCCGCTTGATTCTCCAGAGCTACCAGTTTACGGCCGATCAACCAGAAAGCGCCCGCCTGCTGGGCCCTATTCTGTACGCTACGTAGATACGCCGCCGCATCGCATACTCCGGTGTGGGGACTCAATAGGGCCGATTCGCCCTTCACTCCCGGGTAATGCTTCTCCACGTTTCTGATTACTGATAAATCCCTTGCCCCAATGCTCCTGGCGTTTTCGAGTAGGGCCTGCAGCCGCGCTTCCGCTTCGTCTCCTCTCTGTTGTCCGGTGGTGATGAGCTTTCCGCAGACCGTATGAGGGACGTTGTTCTTCTGTAAGTACTCCAGGGTAAGCGCATAACCCCGTATGCAGTGGATGGCCTTTAATGATTCGGGTTTGTAGTAGATCCCTGCATGGAGCACTCCGGAGTTTCGTCCGGACGTTGCATCGCCAGGCCGGTGGGATAGATCGCACATCGCCACTGACATGCCCCGCTCCGCCGCACGGTAGGCCAGCCAGCTTCCAACAATGCCGCCTCCAACGATGAGTAAATCAATCATGATGCTCTGATCCTACCGGCTCCCTGCGTTGCCACCTTGTTTCCGATACAAGACCGAACCTTTTTGCAGGCTCGGCCCCCAAAAACCATGGCATTGACACTGCATCTGTTACCGCGTTGCCCGCGTTGCCAGCGTTGCTCGGTCGAACCACGCTTTCGCAATGCCTGGTGGCCTTGCTCCTGAATCTCCTGAGAGGCTCAAGGATGGACCGGTAAATCTCCAACGCTGCCACGCTCAGCGAATCTCAATAGGAGTTTTAAGCCTGACTGTGGCTTAGCTGGCGAAAGTATTCTATGGTCTTTTTTAGGCCCTCTTCCAGGGGAGCTGTAAGCTTGTAGCCGATTAGTTCCTTCGCCAGAGAAAGATCCGGTCGACGCCGGGTGGGATCATCCTCCGGAAGTGGTTGGTTCACAATTCTGGATTGCGAACCGGTGAGCCTGATCACTTCCTCAGCCAGTTGCTGCACGGTGAACTCTCCATCATTACCCAGGTTAACCGGACCCGTGTGACCTTCGTGCTTCATGAAATTCATGATTCCGGTGACCAGATCATCCACGTAGCAAAAAGAGCGAGTTTGTGTTCCGTCGCCGTAGATGGTTATGTCTTCGCCTTTCAATGCCTGGACTATGAAGTTGGACACCACTCGACCGTCGGCCGCGTCCATTCGGGGACCATAGGTGTTGAATATTCGAATCACTCGAATATCCACTCCGTGCATGCGATGGTAGTCAAAGCACAGGGTTTCGGCGGCTCGCTTCCCTTCATCGTAGCAGGCCCGAATTCCAATCGGGTTTACGCTTCCGCGGTAGGACTCGGGCTGCGGATGCACTTCCGGATCTCCGTATACTTCCGAAGTACTTGCCTGCAAAAGGCGAGCGCCGGTCCGTTTGGCCAGGCCCAGCAGGTTCATAGTTCCCAGCACCGACGTTTTCATGGTTTTCACCGGATTGGACTGGTAATGCACCGGACTGGCGGGGCAGGCCATGTTGAAGATACGATCCACCTCGATGCGAATCGGCTCGGTAATATCGTGACGAATGAGTTCGAAGTGCGGGTTGCCGATCAGATGAGCTATGTTTCTGCGGCGTCCGGTGAAAAAGTTATCCAGACAGATTACGTGGTTTCCTTCATCCAGAAGGCGTTCGCAAAGATGGGATCCTATGAATCCGGCGCCGCCGGTTACCAGTACATTATGAGACATCCACTACAGGGATCTGTTCCGGCCATGACAGGCAACCAGAAATCAAAATCGTTCGGGAATGCGGCCTTTTGGCGCCCTGATGCATTTTTCGGTTCGCGGGCTGATGGGTGGTCTCGTGACGTAATGAGCCAATGAAAACGACGGAGCGGGCTATTGAGCGATTGGGTTAGTGGGCTAGTGGCCGGAGCTGGCTCGGAAAACCTCCGCTGCCTGTCCGGATAGCGACTGGTTTCGACCATGAGTGCGGGACTCCAGGTTCGGGCCAAAATCATCATCCATTGAGGGATACATCTCCACGGACCCCCCTTCGGTATCGGAGGAGGAGGGCATCCCGGGGCTTTGCGTTGGGTCCAGGGCTGGCTCGGACATATCGGCTGATCCAGGTTCGCCGCCGGTAAGGTCGGCGGTTTGTGCCTCGTCGCCGAACCCGGGCTCCTCCGGGGCCTCTGTTGGATGTTCAGAGTAATGAATGGCCTCTCTAACGGCCGGTGCCAGAGTCAAATAGGCGAGTGTCAGTATGACTCCGGTCCATATTAGCGATATGGTCACTGCAGTAAAGCCTACAGTGCCCTCTTCCAGAGCGCCGGAGCCCAGGTAGGAAGCCAGGATGGCTGCATCGGTGCTATCTACATCCCTGGTAAAATCGAAAAGATCGAAGAGGCTATAAAACAGGAAGAAGACTCCAATGGCCGTAAGGGCTCCCCGGGCGGGCCTTTCGCCGAGCGCGGCTACCAGCAAGAAGGCCAATCCGTAGCCGATTCCGGTGTAAAACGCGGTTTGCAGCGGAGAAGTGAAAAGCCAGGAAAAATAAATGAGCAGAACGGCAAACAGGATTAGCGAAACGCGCTCGAGACGTCCCACCAGGGCCTGTCGAAGCAGAATCGCTCCGGTGAGTGCACAACCAATGTATCCGGCCGATACTGCGGAAATGAAGCCTGCCGTAGTGAACTCCCCGGTGACCATAGTCTTTCCGGATTCATTCCAGTGAACCTCAATGGTATCCAGGCGAACGCCGGCGGCCAGGGAGAGCAGACCGTGCCACATTTCGTGGACCAGAACCACAAGTAGCTTGACCGGTCGTAGTAGGCTGGAATCCCAGAAGAGGGTCAACGCAAGACCGATGGCTACCATTAGAAGGAATCTCTTGCCGGCCACCTATCTATTATCGGCAAAAGAATGAAAATTCAGAATGGCAAGGTCTATAGCGATGAGTTTCAGGACATATACTTCAGTCAGGAAGACGGCGCAGCCGAATCCGATTATGTCTTTTTGCATGGAAATGAACTGTATTCCCGGTTCCAGTCTCTGGAGAGAAATGAGACCTTTTCAATTGGCGAACTGGGATTCGGGACCGGACTTAACTTTGTTCTGACCCGGCGGCTCTTTCTTTCCCGCGCCGATGCGAATTCCTTTTTGCACTATTTTTCTTTTGAGCTGAATCTGCCCTCTCCGGGCATGGCGCGGCGAAGTGTATCGCTGTTTTCGCAGCTTCGCGAAGATGCGAAGCTGCTTCGCCGGAAGCTCAGGGGCGTTCTTCAGAAAGGACAGGGTTGCCATACTTTGCTCTTTGACGGGGGTCGCGTCCGGCTTTCCTTGATTCTGGGAGACGCAAGAGAAACCATCCATCAGATGGAAGCGCGGTGCCAGGCCTGGTATCTCGACGGATTCGCTCCATCGAGAAATCCGCAACTCTGGCAAGAAGATCTCTTTCAATTACTCGCGAAGCGAAGCGAACCGGGCGCTACCATTTCAAGCTTTACGGCCGCTGGCGGGGTTCGCGCAGCGCTTTCAAATGCCGGGTTTTCTGTCCAGCGAGTCGCCGGTTTTGGGCGAAAGAAGCATATGATTCGTGGAACACTGACGCTGGCGTCGAGCAACGCACCCGCAAACAAGGCCCCTGACTCCGTTACCGCGCCTCGGGAGCCGGCGCCGGGGTTCCATGGAAATCCTCGATTGTCCTCATCCCGGCCCCGTCTGGACCGGGGCGCTGCGATCCACGTTGTAGGCGGAGGTCTGGCAGGTCTTTCCACCGCCTATGCTCTGACCCGCCGGGGCATTCCAGTGACTCTCTATGAGGCTGGCTCTATCGCGTCCGGCGCCTCGGGAAACCGAGCGGGAATGGCCGCCTCTGCGCTTACAGCGGAACCGACCGCGGGTAGTCTCCTCGGATTGAGGGCTCAGTCCATGTTCATTTCCTGGGCTATGGATCAAAAAGCCGACTGGCGAAAACTGGGTTTCGTGCGAAAGAGGGAACAGCCGGAGCGTTATGTCCGGTCAATAGAAAGCCATGGTCTGATGGGCGCCAGGGCGGGGAAAAGGGAAACTTTATTGGGCTGGTCGGCAGCAGTGGATCCGGAGGCTCTGTGTCGCTACTACCTCGCCGAAAGCGAAAGAACGGGTCTGCTAACTCTAATGGAGGGCACGAAGGCGTTGCCGGCGGATATCAAGAATCGTGGCGACGCAATCTTCATTCTGTGTAACTCAAACGATATGGCCGAGATTCCCGAGTGCGGTTTCATCCATCATCGGCCGGTGCGGGGTCAGGTGATTCAGCTTCGCAACCCGGGTCTGGTATTTCCGCTAACGAATCAGATTTATCTGGTGCCCTGTCCGTCGAATGAGCGGGAGGCGGTGCTCGGCGCCACTTTCGATATGCATCTGTCCGATCCCGAGCGGTTGCCGGAGCGGGATCTGTACCTTCTTTCGGAACTGGAAAAAAAACTGCCGGAGGTCTGGCAGGGGCTGGATGAGCAAGAGAAGCAGAACTTACGGTCGGACAAGAGCATTGGCCGCGTTGGTTTTAGATGTCAGTCCAGAGATTACATACCGGTTTGCGGTCCGGTGCCGGATGCAGAGCGATTTGTTGCCGACAATGATCGATTCTTTGAGTTGCCATCGAAAGAAAAGCGGCACCTGGACATGGCCGGAATCAACTATGGAGTCGCAAGAGTTCCCGGGCTATTCGTGAACTCTTGCCACGGTAGCCGGGGGATTACTACCAGCTTTCTGGCCGCCGAGATATTGGCATCGCAATTGGCCGGTGAAGGAAGTCCCCTGGAAAGAGAACTCCGGGATGCGCTGGACCCGGTTCGCTTTCTCTGGCGCGAGGTTCGCAAACCGCCGAAAGATAGAAGTTTCTGACGGCCGGGGACTGTTTACAGCGAAACATCCGGGAAGGCACAGCAAATGCCAGCGGAGGCTCCCGGAGCGCTGCGATTATTCGGTGATGGAATAGACACCTACCATGGGCAAATGGTCACTAATGTGTAGAGCCCCTTGCTGCCGGACGTAGTAGTTCTTTTGGTCAAGCCCGGCGGAGTAGAATATGTAATCTATGGTGCGATCCGGTTTTTCCACTATATGGCTATTGGGAAAATGAGTATAGTATTGGGCCTGATCCGGTCCGTTAAGCGTTTCCTGATCCACGCTGGAGCGAAAGTCGGCAAACAGAGTCTGAATCTCGCTGGTGTCCTGATAGTACACCTGATCGTTTTCATGGAGCTGGGAGCGATCCCATTCCGGCGGCAGCAGGTTAAAATCCCCGCCTATGATCCATTCGCTGCCTTCTTCGTCAAGAGACTGCAGCAGGCCTTTGACTTCGTTTACCTGTTTTTCCATGATGTCGGTGCCCTGGGCGAAAGCATCCAGGTGGGTGTTAAGCAATACCAGCGGGTTTCGATCTGAAACCGGTAGGCGAGCTTCCAGAACGGCCCGCTTCAGATAGAACTGTTGCGAAATGATATCCATGGGCATCATCGTCAGTTGATGGCGCCGGGCGGATTCGATGCGGTACTTGCTGATCGTTAGTAGTTTCATTCCCACCGATCCCAGCACGTTGGGGTCCGGCACGAAGTCGGATTTCCAGTAATAGGCGCTGGTATGACAGGCATACTCGGGGCCCAGCCCCTCCAGGATTTCCTGAACCTGATTCATGTAGTCGGTGGACCGAGCATCCACATTCACTTCCTGGAGAAGCAAAACGTCCGGATTCTCTTCTTTGACGACTCGTATAAATTCTCCGAGCGTCTTTTTGACTTCGGATGCGGCGGGTTTGATGTCTTTGCCCGATCCATCGGAAACATCATACCAGAAAACGTAGCTCTTTCCGGCAAGGTACTGAATGTTCCAGTTCAGCACTTTCAATTGCTCTCCGGGCTGTAGCTCCGGAGCATCCGCGCTGCAATGAACTTCCATTTCTTCCAGGGGTTCTGGATGATAATTCATAAACTGTATGGATAATATAAGCGTGCCGATCAAGCCAGCCAGGGTAATTCCGGTAATCTTAAGAGCTTTCATGAGCATCGTAGAATCCGATGCTCTGCGCCCATATCAAGTGTTTTTCGTGGAGTGGATCTCCGAACTGGCTTCGATTAATCGCACCAGGCTTTGATTCACCGGCGCTTCCAGACCCACTTTTTCGGATTCGCGAACAATATAGCCGTTCATGGATTGAATCTCAGTTCTGCGACCCCGGTTCAGGTCCGCAAGCATGCTGGGTTCGTGGAGGGCCGTGGCCGGTATCAGCTTGTCTACCAGATGGCGGTAATACTCTCCAGGTTCGGACCAGAACAATGGCACATCCATGAACCGTGCCAGGGCAAAGGCCTCTTTCAAGATGTCGCGCATGAGCGATAGGGTCCATTCCGTGCGAAGTTCGCCGTAAGGAACGCGGAGCAAGGCCCCCAGCGGATTCAAGCAGGAATTGTAGAGCAGCTTGGCCCAGAGAAAGGATATCATCTCTTCCGTGTATTCGAACACAAGAGGCGTTTTCGCAAGCATATCAGTCATCGCCTGAGCTTCGGTGCTCCTGGATTCCGCCGATAGCCAGCCCACTTTGCCGGGGCCGCCGTACACTGTTATGTCCACGAATCCAGGCTCGGCTATTTCATAGCCGGTAATCGTCATCGCGCTCAACAAACGGACGCTTTGAGGATTTGGAGTCGTCAACCTCAGCTCTTCCTGTATGGTTTCGTAGTTGCCCAGGCCATTCTGGACGTGCATCCAAATAGACGAAGGAGGGTCCGGCAGGCATTTCAGGAGCTGGCGCACTGCCTCCGCCGTGTCTGTGGCTTTGACGGTAATCAGGATCCAGTCCGGCGAAGACTCCAGGAAGGGATGCTCCGCCAAATTGTTGGACTGGCAAGCCTGTGGACTATGGTGGCTTTCGCCCAGAATACCGCGAATTCCCAGTCCGTCTCTTCTGATGGAGTCAATGTGGTTGCCCCGGCCTACGAGGAGTACGTCATGATGGGCGCTCAGAAAACCGCCTATGGCGCTGCCCACGGCGCCGGCCCCGAACACCAGTATTCGCATCAGGACCGCTTGAACTCCATCACCAGCCAGCCATCATCCTGCATCTCGTTTTGCAGGCTCCATTGAGGGAAGGCATCCAGAAAGTCCTGCTTTTGCTCCTCGATGATACCGGAAACAACCAGCCTTTTACCGGGTAGTTGCGATACCACATCCCTGGCAGAGAGAAATACGTTCAGAGTGATATTCGCCAGAGTAATATCGGCCTCAAAATTCTGGATGTCATTGATTTCGAATCCGCCTTTTATTACTTCCACCGGATACTCTGAGCCAAAGTTAAGCTCCAGGTTGGATCGCGTGGCATGCACGGCATTACCGTCTACATCAAAAGCCAGCACCCTGGAAGCGCCGACTCGTAGGGCGGCAATGGTAAGTATACCCGATCCACATCCTGCATCCAGAACCTTCAGGCCATCCAGCGGGTTCTTCTCCAGCCAGCGCACCATCATACGGCTGGTCGCATGCAATCCGGTTCCAAAAGCCAGCCCTGGATCCAGATAGATTCGTTTTCGGTCGCCGAATCGCAGGTCGTCTTCGGTGTTTTTGTACCAGGATGGAACCACGGCGAAACCGTCGCCCAGGACGAAAGGGCGATAATGCTCCTTGTAGGCTTCCTGATAGTCGGACTGCTCAATTGTGCTTTCGTCTATATGATAGTCGTGAATGCCGCAGGAAAGCAATATGGCTTCCAGGTCCCAACGACAATCCTTGCAATCCATGGGAAAATAGAGCACCAGGGTAGTATGATCGCCGGAGGGACGGTTTTCCTGATACAGCACTTCGTAGTAGCCGGAAAGATCCGGCAGAACATTCTGGTCCAGCAAGGCGGTGAGTTCCTGGGCCGAATCCTGGCCCAGATGCAGTTGAATTTCGTGATAGGAAGAACTCAAGAGGGCAAAGCTCCAAAGGACTTTTCATAATCCTCGGGATTCATCTCGATGACGCCGCCGTAAAGATCGCCGGATTCAAGTCTGTGGGCAAGTGCCCTTGCGAAACAGTGGGTTTCCATTAGAGCCTCTTTAACTTTCTTTCCGTCCAGCCGCATGCCTTCGTTGGGTTTCAGATCGAATTGCAACTGTTCGTCCGCATTGGATAATGTGGACCCGCCCGCTCTGTAGTCCTCGATGATTTCGGCAAGTATGCCCCGCACTTCTTCCATGAACTCTTTGATCTGAATCCTGGTTTGTCTTCCGCTCTGACCGCGTCGCGAGTCATGAAAGGACACTTTTTTGGCATGCTCGACATAGTTGCCGGATTGGGCCGAGTCTTTGGCCGCCCTGTGGAATTCCAGGCATTCGTGGATGTAGGCTTTGTAGTAGTCGTAGGGCTGCCGGATTTTTTCCAGGCAGTCGGACATGCGCTCCCGGTAGTCGATCTTTACGCCTCCGCGATACGCCGTATGAAGCTTTATCTGCGGAGTGGTTAGCACAACGCTGAATTCGTCCTCGAAAAGCCGGAGAAATAGGTACGAGATGACAACCTTATCCGTGTAGGGAACCAGTTTCCATTCTCCTTTGGGATCATATCGTTTGCGAAGATCATCCATAGGAAAAGCGTTCATAAGCTGCATTCCGTATTGCAGCTCCTTCTGATCATGTCCTTCTTCTCCGGACTCCGGCGTTTCTTCAGCAAGCTCTTCAGCGGTAGGCTCTTCGCCTTCGAATTCCTCGCTTGTGGCATCGGTCTCGTTGGACTCTTCGGCTCCGGACGCTTCCTCGGCGGGCTTTTCTTCGTCGCTTTCTGGCTTCTCCGTCTTCTTCTCCGGGGCGCCAGCCGTGCCGCCCGCGGAAGGCTGCGGGGTTGCTTTTCCTAGCTTTTCCGATTCGACCACGCCAATCATGTTTTCGAATAGCCGGGTCCCTGGTTCGGCCTTCTTCATTTCCGCTCGCTGCGCCAGAGCTACCAGAGCAGGATATACCTGTTCCATAAGCGTGCGCCAGTCCGCGCGAATCTTCTTTCGCTTGGAGTCATACAGGGAAGAGGCTTTCTTTTGAACTCGCTGCTGCGTTCCAATGGCAAGCTCGGCGGCAACCTGGAACGCTTCGCTGTACGGCCTTAAATAGTACAGTTTGCGCAAAAGAGAAAAGAGCGATGGGCGGATGGCATCCAGCGGGACGCTACGTTCCGGATAATCCTGGTAGTCGGATAATAGTTCAGAAAGTTCTTTTCTATCGTAGAGCTTGGAGGCGCGTTCCAGAACTTCGACATAGACCGGTCCGCTACGAGATAGTTCCTTGCGTACTTCTCTGGCAACTGCGGGTTCGGAAAAGAGCAATTCATTGCCCAGGATGTTACACTCCATGAGGGCCCGCTTGCCCTCCAGGTTAATCAGCGAAAAGAAGGATGGCTTAACCATGTCCTGACCATACGGAGTCAGTCCTTTGAAAAGGCAGTTCAGCTTAATACCCATGCGGGCAAAAAAGCCGGTGGCCGCCTTCTCTTCCGATTCCAGTTCCTTTCGCAGCTTTGCCTGAGCTTCCAGTTCCTTTCGTCGGTTTTCTCTGGCTACTTCAGAAGGAAGCCTGCTGCCTTCCCCTGCCGAACCGCCGCGGCCTCGGGATCGTTCTTTTTCCGGCTCCTCTTTCTTCAAGGAGCGTTCGCCCAGCACCTGACCGCCGGATCCTTTGAGCTGATCCAGCATCTTTTTTCGGTCCTTGTCCCCCAGGTTCTGGGCTCCAATGGCCTTACGAGTTCTATCGAACTCCATTTCGTCCATGGCTCTTATACCGGAAGAATCATTCTACCAATCAATCAAAAAAAAGTGGCTCTCATACGATTGGCGCAACCTATGGCCAACATGGTGATGGAAGAGACGCTGACCCTGGAGGATCTTAAGAAGGCCTGCAACCATGGCTGGGATGATGTAAAAGCAGTAGTGCTCTTTGGTTCTCGGGCCCGTGGCGACGCCAGGCCCCAGGCCGATTGGGACCTGGGCATTATCTATGAAAGCGACCGGCCGGAGCCGGAGTTTTCGCCTACCGGGGACTGGGATCTCTTTCTCTGGTCCGAAAAGCGATGGGAGGATGGCTTCGCATTGCAGGTGGAGATTGCAAAGGATGCCGTCATCCTTCTGGATCCCGAAGGCAAGCTTCAGGAGCGATTCGAAAAGATTCGAGAGTATATTCTGCCGCATTGGGCGGGATATCTTAAGAAAATGGGCTAAGAGACTACGGGCGCGGATCTCAGTTTTTTCAACTGCTGGTGTTTTTGGAGCCTTTCTGCTTCGCGGAGGTTCCTTTCTTCCTCCCCGATTTGCCGGTCGGGTTTCCTTTCTTTGTGCCGCCGCCGGGCGAGGCGCCCTTCCTTGACTTCTTTGCGCTGGTTCGAGTTTGGCCGGCAGTGCTGAAAGGCAACACCTTTGTTTCGAATGTTTCGAGACTGGCCCCGGATTCCAGAAGTTGCATCGCATCGCGTAGAAGAGCAGCTTTCTCGAACTCCATATTCTTGGCGGCGGCCAGCATTTCTTCCTTCAGGCGAGCCACCTTCTCGCGTTTGGGCATCTGCGGGTCCAGAACCACCGTTTCTTTGATTCGGTTTAGCACCTCATCTTCCGTTGCGTCCTCTTCCTGGCTTCGTTCAATGATGTCCTGAATACCTTTACGAATACTTTGCGGCGTAATCCCCATGCGTTCGTTGTGTTCTTCCTGTACCGATCGTCTTCGGAGGGTTTCGTCGATTGCTGCGCGCATAGAAGGCGTTATGGAATCGGCATATAGAATGGCCCTTCCTTCGACGTTTCGCGCGGCCCGGCCCATGGTCTGTATCAAGGACCTGGTATTCCGCAGGAATCCTTCGCGGTCGGCGTCCAGAATGGCCACCAGAGCGACTTCGGGCATGTCGAGCCCCTCACGCAACAGGTTCACGCCCACCAGTACCTGGTACTTTCCTTTCCTCAGATCCCGTATGATCTCCACGCGTTCGATTGTATGTATTTCCGAGTGCAGATAGGCAACATCGATGCCCATTTCGCGCAAATAGTCGGACAGATCTTCGGCCATTTTCTTGGTCAGGGTTGTTACCAGAGTGCGCTGGTCTTTTTCGATGCGCTTTTTGATTTCCTGGAGAAGATCCTCAATTTGCCCTTTTACAGGTCGAACGTCGATTTCTGGATCCAGAAGCCCGGTGGGTCGAATCAGCTGTTCGACACGTCGGGTGGACTTTGCCTGCTCGTAGTCAGCCGGAGTGGCGGAAACATAAAGCACTTTCTTTGCGATTGATTCGAACTCCTGGAAGTTAAGCGGTCGGTTGTCCAGGGCAGAGGGCAATCGAAAGCCAAAGTCAACAAGCGTCTGTTTACGCGAGCGATCGCCCTCGTACATTCCGCGAACCTGCGGCAGGGTTACGTGGCTTTCGTCGATTATTATCCAGAAATCTTCCGGAAAGTAATCCAGGAGGCAGGCCGGCGGCTCTCCTGCGTCCCGGCCGGTGAGGTGACGCGAGTAGTTTTCGATGCCATTGCAGTAGCCCAGCTCGCGAAGCATCTCCATGTCATATCGAGTTCTTTGCTGGATGCGCTCGGCCTCCAGTGGCTTGCCTTCCTGCTGGAACTTCGCTACCTGCAGCTGTAGTTCGGCATCGATTTTTTCCAGAGCTTCTTTCAGTTTTGGCGGGGAAGTGATGAAGTGCTTGGCCGGATAGATCACCGCCCTTTGCAGATTATCCAGGATCTTTCCTGTGAGCGGATCAAAGTACGAGAGATTGTCTATCTCGTCGCCGAACCATTCGATGCGAATGCCTTCGTTACGATAAGCCGGGAACACTTCCACGGTATCCCCCCGGACGCGAAAATTCCCCCGGCTGAAATCCAGATCGTTTCTTTGATATTGGATATGCAAGAGCTGTCGGATTACATCGTTTCTTTCAATGGTCAGTCCCTTATCCAGCATCACGAGACTGTGCCGGTATTCTTCCGGCGACCCCAGGCCGTAGATGCACGAAACTGAAGACACGATGATGACGTCGTTTCGCTCCAAAAGGGATGACGTGGCTCGCAGTCGGAGTCTGTCAATTTCGTCGTTAATTGAAGAATCCTTCTCAATGTAGGTATCGGAAGAAGGGACGTAGGCCTCTGGCTGATAATAGTCGTAGTAGGAAACAAAATACTCTACTGCGTTTTCCGGAAAGAACTCCCGGAATTCCCGGTATAGTTGGGCGGCCAGGGTCTTGTTATGGGTCAATATCAGGGCCGGCTTCTGTAGATTTTCCATGAAGCCAGCCATGGTGTAGGTCTTGCCAGACCCGGTCACTCCGACCAGACAGAGCTGGCTTTCGCCGTCGAGCGCAGCTCTGGACAGTTCCTGTATTGCTTTAGGTTGATCTCCAGCGGGCTTGTAATCGGCCACCAGGCGAAGCCTGCGATCATCGGACATTAGCTTACCTTCTTCTTTGCAGTGAAAACAGCCAGGTTCTCAGCATCCTTGATGTCAATGTCCAATTCGTCAAACAACTTGGACATGACCATCATGCCTCGCATCAGAGTCAGAGAACTGTTGTATTTCCCGGCCTCAATGTCCCTTTCGATTTCCACTTCTTTTAATCCGTTGCGGATTTCTATGCGAAAATCCCCGTCTGCTAGCGAGTAGTCGATTTCAATAGGGTTTTGATCGTTGTATTTTACCGCGTTTTCCATTGCCTCGGTGGTGGCTATGGACATATCGACAATCATCTCATCGGGTACATCGTGCGTTCGAAAAAAAGTCTCCAGCCGCGAACGAACCATCTGAATGGGCGAATCCTTTAAGAATCCGGAAACCCGGTAGTGCGTTATGGGCTTTGCAAAGTTAAGGGATTTGAGGATGAATTCGTCGTTCAGCGATTCATGCTTCTCCAGAAGTCCCTGGACAACCAGATCTTCTAGAGCCTTTAAGACTTCGTCTTCTTGCTCGTTGAGGTTGTAATCGAATGAGAGCCATGCAGCGAAATCCTTATGGTTTCCCCAGCAACCAGATTCAACCAATTCACGCAATGCGCTGATTACTGCCGGATTCGCCATTCTACTCTTTTTTCTCAGAGCGTCGAAAAAGGGCAAGAAAAAGATTTCCTGCGAAAATTAGGCTCGCGCCCAGAATACCAGAGACTCCCGGAATCTCCTGTAATAGAAAGAAACCGGCTACAAGGGCAATCGGGATTCGAAGACTGGAAACAATACTACCGGCGGTGGCCGACAAATAGGCGTAGGATCGAGTTAGGAACCACTGCCCTGCCACGCCCAGCGATGCGGAAGCCAGAACAAAAAGACCGGATGGAGCCTGCAGTTCTCGCAGGGAGACGATGGCCAGAGGCAGTGTAGCCACAGTTCCCACCGCGAACATCCAAAGCAAGATCTCTTCGGCACGCGCCTGCATGGCGGCGCCGCGCAAGGATAATATCGCCACTGCTGCAAGCAAACCGGACCCAATACCCCACAGGTCGGCGGTGGAAATGGTTCCCGTTGAATACAAAGGGTACAGAACGTACAACGCAATTCCGCTCAAGGAAAAGCCCAGCACCAGAAGCATTCGTCGATCCGGTATTTCTCTAAAAATGGGGATGGCCAGTATGGCCACGAAGGCCGGATAAGTCATATTTAGAACGTTGGCGGTGGCGGCTTCACCCCGGGATACCGATTCGTAGAAAAAAAGCAAGGCAAGGGTATTGAAGATCGCTCGCAAGTAAACCGGCATTGGCACCTTCCAACGGAATGCAAGTCCGGCGTTGCGAAATAAGTAGATAGAGAAGAAAAGCCCGAGTAAGTACCTTACAAAAGCGAATAACTCGGAGCCCAGATCCGGATTGTAGATGCTTCCCAGTCGAACAAAGAATGTGGCAAAATAGAAACTCAAAGCACTGAGTGCATTAAGCATAATGCCGTAGAGCTGTGTTCGATGGTAAATCGATTGACTCATGATCGCTCCGAAACGAACAGGAAGAATCATGGCGATTCTGAAGGTAAGCATTTTTCAAAAGAATCTGACCGAAGGCCTGAACCTTTCCCTTCATAAGAAACTTGCTGCGCTAAAATCCGATTTCCTGGTGTTTCCGGAGTACTTTGCTGTCGATGGATCAATCAAGGATCATAAATCCCTTGCGGATCGTACAAAATTCGCTCTGGACTGGCTCGGAAAGCTCAGCGAATCTTACAAGGGCGTGGTTATTGGCGGCACGGTGATTCGGGAAGTAGAAGGCCAATACTTCAACGCCATGCCTGTATTCTATGAGGGACAGCTTGTGGATTGGTACCACAAGAGGTTTCTCACTGAAAATGAAGAGCCTTTTCTGGCTGTCGGCAAAGAGCCCGGAGTTTTCATACTCGGCGGTCATCGATTTGGCGTGCTTATTTGCGCCGATGTCCTCAAGCCGGAGTACATAACGGAATTGGCTCAGCAAGACGTAAGACTTATCTTTACCGTTATGAACTCTCCTTTCAAAGATGAATCCGTGGACGAGAAGCATCAAAGGGATGAGAAGCTCTATTGTGGCCCGGCCAGAGAGCAGGGGCTGACAATCATCAAATGCTGCTCCACCGGCACCATATTCGGTCGTCGATTGCAGGGGCGATCATTGGCGGTGACTCCTTCCGGTATCAGCTGGAGGGTGGCGCCCGACGAAGAAGATCGGGAAATACTGAAGACCGTAGTGCTCAGTATTTGAGGTCGGCGGTCCGGTTTCACGGCTTCTCAGAAAGACCTCGAATCCGGCCTGCTTTCTGGGTCCAGGGTGTTCGCGCCAACCTTTGCATACTTTCTCAACAGCGGACGTTACAGTTCCGAACACTGTTTTGCGAGATTTCGCGGCTCATTTTCCGTCGTTGATCAATGGCCGAAGAGTATTCTGCTGATGCGCGCAAAGAAGCGCGAAAGATGGTAATGGGTCATTCCCGCCATTCGTTTATGCAAACCCGCTTTCAGCTGAAAGACCGCTTCGGCTATGAGCGGAAAGTCAGGTAATCGTTCGCTGGACTTGAGAATCATGAGGCCAATCAGATCGAGGATCTCTTCGTAGCTTTTATCCAGGTGTGTCTTCCACTCCTGGAAGTTCTTTTCCAGGGAAACGTAAGTCTCCAGTTCATGCAACCCCATGGGATGACCGAGCCCATCTTCGATCTTTTCGCGCAGCCGCTGAAAGCTCTGATCGAGAATGACACTGGAAAGCTCCAGGCTACCGCCCATCAAGTCCAGAGTGTATGGATCTGACTGACCGGTAATCTCGGCCATGGTGGCCGAAGGTATCAGATGGAACGGTACGCATACCCCTCGACTAATGATGGTTTCTTTGAGCAGGGACAGGTCTTCCACAAGCATCATGAAACGGCTGTGTTCGGGCGGCTCTTCGAGAGTCTTTAGGAGAGCGGTTTCCGCTTCATTTTGAATAAGATCGGATCGGGGGAAAAGGATGAACCTCCTCTCCGACTTAAAGGGCGGATACATCAGTCTGGTCCGAATCAACCATCGTACAGTAAATGGGGCGGGTTGCTTTTCGTCGCCTATGAGCACCCGATCTTCCGGAAACAGAATGTAATCCGGGTGCTCCTGTCGGGCAAAGAGGCGACAGGAGGGACATTGGCCGCAGCCATTTCCTGTTTCGCAGAGTGAGCTCTGGATAAACCATTCGGCGGCACTGAATCGGCCCACGCCAGCGGGCCCGTGAAGAATAAGCAACGGAGGCGCCGATCCATTCAGGTAATGGTCCAGCATGGAGCGGGCAATTGTCTGTCCTTTAAGCTGGAAAGGCATACGGTCAGGGCATCAAGTCCGATCTTTCCTGCAATACTAACCGAAAAAATGCTGGAAAAAGAAAAAACCCGGCCTCCTCATGTGAAGGGCCGGGCTGCATCTGAACACACTCTTTCCCGATCTGTCGCCGATTTTTCATCGGCGCGGATACTCGCCGAAGCGAGTAATGAGTGAAATGGATACCTTTAATCTCCCCCTTAAAAGAATCCGCCAATACTAATGCATCCCGTGTACCTGCGGCATCAGAATCCGAAAAAAAAATGCAAAACAGTGAATAATTACCGGACCGCGGGGAAAAAAAGCCCGCCATCGACCCCGATTGCTATCAGTGGCTCCATTGAGCCAGCCGCGGAGGGCGGAATCAGCGAGCTCTGAACCGTGATCCGGACTGATATAAATCGAGACAGGCTCTCGATGCACAAAAATTAGCTTACTCTGTGTCATATACGGCTGATGGTTAGGCCATGCACAAAAAATAGTCAACCGCTGCAGAGGTGGATGATTCCCGAGATGGTCGGGGAAGCGACTCCCACGACTCTTTCCATCAGGGTTCATGCGGTCTTCGTGGATGCAGAGCTCATCCTTTGGGGCGTCCCCTGGCGATCTAGCAGAAGACTCCAGCGCAACCGCGGGACAACAGGCCGTCTGACCGGTGACCCGGCGTGACCCGGGAACTCGCGAAGGAAATGCCCGTGGTCAGAGCGCCTGGCCGGATATTCTGGCCGAAAACAAGGCCAGATAAGGAATCTATTTGACCTAAACACTTATATAAATAGATTCCGCTTCATGCGAAAACATAGAATCCTTGCGGTGGTTGCCATTCTGGCCCTCTTTTCGGCAGTTCACTGCAATTCCGGTGACGAAGAGCCATCCGACGATCAAGAGCTTCTGAATCTTCTGGATGTGAATGTGGCCAACGGCATCTACTGGTTGGGCAAAACCAGCCAGAATAGCTGCAGTGCGGGGGACCCAACTACCACAGCGACGGTGTGTTTAACCCAGACCACTCTGGAGGACACCTATCTGACGGGTAGAACAACCAATCTCAACCTTTTTCTGCCCTCTGGCAATCCGCCGGCAGGCACTATCAGTTTGCTGATTCCTCATCCCGATAGCTCGGCGCTGAAGACATTCAATATCGCCGTCAGCGGCGACCTGAGCGGTGGTTTTGAAACCGGGAATGGCATCAGTCGGGTTCTGACCTTGAGCGCCACCGGCGCCACCACAGCCACTGATTCCGCTGATCAGATCCAGTTGGTTTCTTTCACAGCTCAACAGACTCAGACAACTGTGGAAGGAAGTATGACAATTCGCATGGTGCGCGCAAATTCCAGCAATCCGTCGTACGATGTTCAATACAGCTTTTCCATGGATAAGCAGTACTGAGGGGGATGAGCAAGACTATGAAATCAAACATTAGATATATTCAAACAATTACTGCGTTAATCTCTGCGCTCCTGGTAGCTCCCCTGGCCGCCGAGCCGCCACCCACGGGCTGGGCGTTGCAGCCGCTACCTCTTGTAAGCGCAAGCTCGGACGATGGCTTCGGCTACGGACTCCGCGTTTACGGTACTTACAAGGATGCGCGAGCCAAGCCTTACAAGTATCAGATCTACGGTCAGTACTACGCCACCACCCGTGGATACGAATTCCATGAGCTTTCCGTGGATGCTGTGGACTTCCTGGATTCTTCCTTTCGGATCATTACAAGGATCGGAGTGGAAAGAACTCTGAATGCCCAGTGGTACGGAACCGGAAACTTTCAGGATATTCAGCGCCAGAAAAAGATCAAGCGCGGCGAGATGCCCATCAACGAGAATGTTCGCATTGACCCGACCACCGGGCAACCGTTGAGAGATCTTTACACCTTCGAAGAATACAGCGATTCCGTATACTCCTTGAACACCCGAGCACTGCTGGGTCCGGGCGCCGGCGATTTCCTCAACCCCGGTAGAAAGCTTCTGCGACAGACTCAGGGCAAATACTTCTTTTATGATAGGATCCGTCCCTTCGTAATGATGTCTACCGAGCAGTGGATGGGCGATACAAACTTCAAATGGTTTGTAGGTCTACGCGGTCAAAGCTACAAGATTCAGTCCTATGCGGGCGATTTCGAAGCGGGAGACAAGCTACCAAACACTCGAACTTTGATCGATATCGAACAACCTCTGGGCTACGATGCCACTCAGGACAACAAATTCGTGAACGGCATCCGTGGCGCCCTGATGTACGATTCGCGACCCCGCGAAAGGGAGATCAACCCCAATGCCGGTATCTTCGCCGACATCCACGTAGAAGGGGTGGGGAAAGGGACCGGGAGCAACTACTCCTTCATGCGCTATACAGGAGCATGGAGACAGTACATTGAGCTCTTTCCTGGCTTTTTCAATCCGCAGGACCGGGAACTGGTTTTCGCATACCGAATCCTGGGCCAGAAGACCACCGGAGACGTTCCTTTCTATGAACTGGGGCGTATCTATACATCCAGGGAAAGCGCCGAAGGCCTGGGCGGAAATGGTGGACTGCGCGGATATCCGGCCAATCAGTTCGTGGACCGCGTCATGGGTATGGCAAACTTTGAGATGCGACTCACTACCTTCTCTGTGGATGCTCTGGGCGGAATCGATTTCATCTTTCTGGGCTACTACGACGTAGGACGAGTAGCGCCCACAAACCGCGAAATGACCTTGAAAGGACTGCACCGGGCCTACGGAGGCGGGGTTCGTCTGCTCTGGCAGGAGAATGTTGTAATCAACATTTCCTATGGTAGATCCCAGTTCGAATCCAACTTCAACTTTGGATTCAACCACATGTTCTAGCAGTTCGTCGGACTGAGGTTCGAAGCCCGGGCTTCGAACCAGAAAAGGGGCTTCGGCCCCTTTTTTTTTTTGGCCAGGTCCCCATGGACCAACACATCCAGCCCTTTGCCACAGACCTTGCAGAGAAGCGCAATGGCTCTGGCTACATTGCAAAGTGGCGGTCGCCGCAAATACAGAGTTGGCTCGGAGGCAGGGGTCGCTGGTCCCGGATACTTAAAGCATACTCCCGGCCTGGCCAGGCCCCAATCGGCAGAAAGCGGACAAGCCGGAGGCGAGTGGCCGGACGGCGCATCCTGGCAGGTGGCCAATTGGTCTTGAAAACCAGGTCCCGTGTGAACAAGGTGGGTCGGAAGATCATCTAATCTTTCAAGGCAAACCTCTTATGCGTATTGTTAATCCAAAAATAAAACCCTGGCACCCGATAGCGGTCTCTCTGGTTCTTGCTCTGGGACTGTGGCATTGTCAGTCCGCCGGCCAAACGTCGGTAGACGCTAACGGCCGGGATTCCTCCGAAGAGCAGGCCGGCATGGACTCAAACAGTTCTTCTGAAGGCTCCAATGAGGCGCCGAGTAGTCCGGATAGCAGACAGGATGACGGTCGGGAGCGCGGCGTCGAGGTTGTCGAACGACCTGGCCTGTACGTGTACCACTATCCGGAAACGCTCCAGCTGGAAGATCCCTACGATAACTATCTTAGCAAACGGCGCGTGTATGACAATTCGTTGAATGCGGAAATCCGTGAACTCCTCAAAGAAGAGGAAGCCTACAGTCCGGAATACACGGCCCGGTGTCTGCCGGTATACGATTACGGAATTGTGATAGTAGAAGAGAATTCCCGAAGCACTTATTTGTTTTCCTTTCGCTGCAATACAATGCATTACCGCGAAAAGAAGCTCTGGAAAGACTTCACCCCAATACGAAATCGTCTCTACACATTGCTTCAGTATCAGGTAAACGACAATACATCGGTCATCGTTGATTCCAGGAAATGAGATGCAATATCGCATAGGTATTAAAGCGCTCATTCTGCTCCTGCTGGCGTCCTTGTGCGCCTGCAGCTTTCAAAAAAAGCCCTCTTCGCCCTCGGGCCGGACCGATGTCGTAGAAACCGATGACCGGAACAAAAGGGACGATAACAAAACGGACAACAGCAATACCGATACCACAAAGTCGGATGAAAGCACGGATGGCCCCTCCCGGTCCAACCAGGTTATTCAGTCCCGGCGGGGGGCCGTTGCTGTGCTTCCTTTCCGCACTGGTTCGGGAAACGAAAAGGACCTGGGACGCGGCCTTTCTGCACGACTTATGGCCAGGCTGCAGCAAAAGAATCAATTCCAGATCGTCGAAAGGCTGGATCTGGAAAGCCTGGAAAGCGAGCTTCTGGTCGGGCAGAGCGGTCTCGTGGATGGCGATAGCGCGGCAAAGATTGGTCGGCTTGTGGGAGCCCGGTATCTGGTTCTGGGCGAATGGTCCGACGCTTTGAACGGGCAGGGCAAAGCCTCCTATCGATTGGTGGTTGCGGAAACCGGTAGGCTAATAGGTTCCGGAATCGCTCTCGGAACGGAAGAGCAAGTGCTTCGCCGTTTTGAAGAAAGCCTGTCCAGGCAGCTGGCCATCTATCAAAGTCTGGAAAACCCGGACAGCCCTTATTCCATTCTGCTTCAGCTCAACAAAGAGGATCATCTTTATCGCCTGGGCGAAACGGTAGAGATCAGCTTTCAGATAAAGAAGCACCGGCCTCAAGCCCCCGGTCAGGTCTATGTGCAATTGTATGCGATTGACTCCGACGGAGTTATGACCATGATCTATCCAAACCGGTTTAGCGGTATCAAACCAGTAAACGTCGGTCAGGAGTATTCGTTTCCTGCGAAAGAGGATCCGTTTGAATGGAAGCTCGTGCCTCCTACAGGCACCGAAACCATTCAGGCATTCGTGACTACCGAACCGGTGGATCCGTTCAATGCTACCGGAAAGATGGACGATGGTTTCGTGCAGGTGAGCACTCGCGGCAACTTCCCGGAAACCTTTTCCGGAATCGTAACTGTGCTGAAAGAAGAAGAAGGCTGGAGCGCCGACACCATCACGTTTGAAATTCAGCAATGATTACGGGGCAACTCGAAATCAGGCGGAAAGCAACCGTCGGGTAGCGGTGAGGCAAGCACGAAGTAGCCGTAAACGAAACACAAAGAAAGCGCAAAGAAAACGCAAAGTTGTCCTGAAGTAGCCGGAGCGCCGCTGCTGAAAAGCTCTGCCCTCGTCCATCCAGGATACAGTGAATCTACAGCATTCGTTGCGGCGAAGTCGGTGCAGTCCTCGAAAACCGCGCCTTATTCGGGGCCATTATCTGTTCCACTTGATCGAACAGCCCATGCTGGGGAATTCCTGGTCGGGCCCGGATCCTTCGCCCATGTCCCGCTTCAGGGCCAGTTCCAGACTGCGTTCGGCAACGGCTTCGGGATCTTTCCAGTTGTCATTGATGCGTCCATGATAGCTAAGCTTTCCGTTATGAAACAGATAGGGGTCCGGTGTGCACACGGCGCCGTAGGCGAGCGCCACTGACTGGTCTTCATCGAACAGATACGGGAACTGGATGCCGTTCTTTTCGGCGAAAGGCTTCATTTTATCGAAACCATCATCGGGATACGAAGGGTTGTTGTTTGGATTTATGGCGATGATTTGGAACCCTTGATCCCTGTATCGTTTGTGCAGATCCACAAGCAGCGGCCAGGCGGCAACAGCATACGGACAATGATTGCATGTGAAAACAACCAGAAGGTGCCCCACGTCGGCGAATTGATCGGATCGCACGATCTTGCCGTCCACATCCTTCAATTTGAACTCCGGTAGCGGAGTGCCTTTTTCCATCTGATTGGATTCCAGTAATGCCATGATTCAAAAAAGGTTGATTATGAGTGAGCTGAAAAGGACTTTTCCCGGCATGATCAAGTTCTACGGATACAAGAAATGCTCCACTTCGCGGAAGGCCGAGAAATATCTATCGGACCGCGGCATCAGCTATGATTTTATCGACATCACCGAAAAACCGCCGTCGCAGGCGGTGTTGAAGCAGGCCGCAAAATCCGCCGAGATTCCGGCAAAGAAAATGTTCAACACCAGCGGTCAGGAGTACAGACAACAGGGAATTAAGGACAAGCTACCCGAACTAAAGGACGGCGACGTCTTCAAAATGCTCGCATCTAATGGCCGATTGATCAAGCGACCGGTGGTTACCGATGGCATGCGAGCCACTGTAGGGTTCTCCGAAGAAAGCTACAATAAAACCTGGAAGTGAATTGACAGGCTCCGTTGGCGGAGCGATCTGACCCTGTTGCCCAGGTAGCTCAGTCGGTAGAGCAGTGGACTGAAAATCCACGTGTCGGTGGTTCGATCCCGCCCCTGGGCACACATCCTTCCCTATTTGGCGCCCTGCTGCCAGAATTCCTCAAATTCTTCTTCTGACGAAGCTGCGCATCTTTCCGGCGCGAACAGTTTTTTTACCGGCGGCTTCGGATAAGTGGAAACCTCGCCGGTATCGGGAATTGCAGTGAGCATTCGTAGAATCTCATCTTCTCCCTGGATTTCGTACATGGTATAGCTCATCCCTTTGCCGGGTACAATCTGCTCGGTTTTCAAGTATTTCTTTTCCATCAAAATCTCTCTGTTTTTCTCTTTAAATATTCTCGGCCTGGCCGATCCCTGGCCCGCCATTCGACACGGTAACGGATGCACGACCAGGTCCATAGCCCGGCGGGGATCTCCACCGGTTCCATCTTTTGCATCTCGAGTAAATCTTTTCTTGCGTAGACCCCCGGCCCAAATTACAGTCCGAATCCGGGGGATCATTCCATGAATAAAGGCTACATAGTCTGCGTTGACGACGAAATATCCGTGCTGGAGACCTTGCGTGAACAGCTGAGGCAATATTTCGATCAAACCCATGAAATCGAGGTGGCGGCCAGCGCAGAAGAGGCTCTGGAGTTGATCGAAGATATTAAAGAATCCGGCGGATTGGTCGAGGTGATAATTACCGATCAAGTAATGCCCGGCATGAAAGGGGATCAGTTTCTGGAAACCATCCACAGGGATTTTCCAGACACAATCAAGATTCTACTCACCGGACAGGCCGGACTGGATAATGCCATCCATGCCATCAATCGGGGAGGACTAAACCGCTATGTGGAAAAGCCCTGGAACATGGAGGAGCTCCAGCGAGACATCAAGGAACTCATCGAAAAGTACCAGCAACAGGTGGAGAATCAGCGACTCATTGCTCAGCTTGAGTCCCGAATCTCATCTCTCGAAGAAGAAAACCGTACGCTCAAAGAAGGAAGCTAAGCGTGGGATTGTAGCGGGTGCCGGTCCGATCGCCTCGGCGAACCAGGGCCGGTCCGATCGCCACGTTCCCCCGGACTGCGCTCCAATGGGCTGCGTTTCAACGGACCGTGGAGGATTGGGCTCCCTTGCATTGGGAAGTCTCGCGCCCGACGGCCGGGCCCTGATTCGTTTCGATAATCCATTTCTGTGTTGGCAGCGCTGGAGAGGCACCGGGCTTTTTCTCTTCCTGGCCTCCCTCGCACTATTCATCGCACCTGTTGGTGCAGAAAAGCCCGGTAGCGATTTACCAACCTACTCGCCTTCTGCAGAGCCGCGCTCCACCGACGGCCCCCTGGCGGAGGCCCCGGCCACCAACACGCAGCAGAATTCAGACAAGGGCAACAAGCCTTCGCCGAGTAGCCCCAAAGCCGAGAAACCGTCGAACCCCGATAAACCGTCCAGCGCCGAGAAATCTACCGAATCAAACAAGCCTGCAGAAACGGCCAGCCCGGATGGATCCAACAAAACAAATGGCGAAAAGCCCGCGGGTTCGGATGAGGCCATAACTGAGAAGCGCCAGGAAGAACTGGAACTACTGAAACAGAAGATGCTCTATGCTCCTTCCACCGAGCGAAGGCAGGCAATCCATCATGTGGAACGATTGGAAAAAGAGTCCGAGCGCAAGTTTTTCCTGGATATACTGCGGAAGCTGGCCCTGGAGGACATGGATCCTCTGGTGCGAGAAGCCTCGGTGCGGCTCCTGGCCGACATCAAGGATGAAGGCTCGGCGGACACATTTCTGAAAGCGCTGGACGATGATATGCGACCCGTGATGCGCGAAGCGTTGCGCGGAATCGGTCGCATTGACCTGAAGTCCGCCGACGCACGGATCTTCGAACTGCTGAAGAAAGAAGAATTCAAGGAAAACGATAACGTAACCGTAGGTATGATTCGCACGTTGTCGGATCTCGAAAGCAAAATCGCTTCGGATTTTCTTGCAGAGATCTACAAGAAGGACGACACAAACCTGGAGATTCAGCGTGCCATTCTGCTCTACTACGGAAACGCCGAAGTAGACGCTAAAAAGGCCTGGCTAACCGAAATCCTGACAGACAAGAACGAAGACATTGTATCGCGCTCCTACGCAGCCAATGCGTTGGGAAAAATTAAGTCCAAAGACTCTATCGAACCACTGAAGGACGTCCTCAAAGAGATTCGAGATCTGCGGAGCAGTCGTGAGAGGGCACGACACAATCCGCTAAAGCAGCAGGCCATCCTGGCGTTGATTCGACTGGACGACAAATCCATTCTGCCGGAGCTCAAGGCGGCCGCCCTGGACGACGACGCATCGGTGCGATTGCGAGCCGTGAAGCAGATCGGCCAGCT
This sequence comes from Spirochaetaceae bacterium, assembly GCA_002730875.1. Lineage (GTDB taxonomy): Bacteria > Spirochaetota > Leptospiria > Leptospirales > Leptonemataceae > UBA3465. The sequence goes on from PCBI01000005.1 coordinate 744,598, forward strand.
AAAGATCACCGAGTTTCGCGATATGCTGGAGTACAAAGCCAAGCATGAGCCCAGCCGTTCCGTGAAAAAGGCGGCGCAGGAGGCGCTGGATATCATGGACGGCAAAAAAGAAGCGGATGGCGACGAGGATACGGCGACGGTCGAAGAGGAAAAGTCAGACACTCCTTCGGAAAGCCCATGACAGTCCGTTTCTTGCCTGCCACGCCGTCGGCATGCCGACTAATCCGTCCACCCGACAACACGGCCATGTTTCAACAAATGCCGTTGCAAAACTATATCCGCGGGTTGCGGAAAGCCATGGTGGGCTTTGGCTTCCTCACTTTGCTGCTGACGGGCAGCGTCAGTATTGAAGCGGTTGGGCCGCAAACTATGGCCGAGTACCGCGCCCTGATGGGTAGCAAGCGTTCCGTTACGATGAACCTGCGTTTCCGGGGTATTCGAACAGTAGATACCGGGGCATCCATCGAAGACCGGTTTCTATTTCTGAGCAAAGATGGCGTAAGCTTCTATATCAAGCTGGACTGGAATCATGACCTTGCCCTGGAGCAGGTTCGGGCAGGAAGCGAATTGGCTCCGTTTCGGATGAATCTGATCTACGAACTGGGCCTTAGCTTTGAAAGACAAACCGAGCGCGGATTGCTCATTGTCCGCGCGACCCCGGCAGAGGTCTGGGAACTGCGTCTGGCGCGGCAAATCCCGCCCTACACCGGCGATATAACCGAACAGGATTTACGTATCAGGGATCTTATCAACAGCCTGCGAAACAATGATCAGCTTCAGGGCGAATACCGGCTTTTCTTTTCCAGGCGCGAGACTTTGTATCTAGTATTCTACGATATGGAAGGGCATGAAGTAAGATTTCAGTACCGTCGCGACCGCTGGGAAACAGATGAGCTCAAGAAGGTGCGATTCTTGATTCCCGGCTCGGCGTATCTGGTTAACGGAGAACTGAAGGGGCTGATCCTGCAAGAGAAGACGATTCCCCTAACCGATCAAAGGTTTCAGGAAGTCCTGGAGAATCGTCCTCTGGAGGATTTTTTTCTGTGGTTTGAATTCCAGTCCGCGAAGCCACTTCGTACAGATCAGATTCTGTATTGACTTCCTTTTGTCGTGGTCCCGCTGCTCGTCATAGGTTTCGTCATGGTCTTCTTTGTGCACAATCCTGGCCTGCCCATCCAGCGGCGCAGAAAGACGGAATTCCATAAGTCCACCACCGCTTGCAGCCAGTGCATTTCGTCGGAGCGCCGTAGCGCCATTCGACGCTGGATCCATTGGGGCCCGGGAGCTCGGGCCGGTGTGTTTCTAGCGATGCTTCTGCTTTGCCTGCCGTCGGCCCTTTCTGCAGAGGAGAAGGTTCTTGCCGAAGGCGAAGAGTTTTCAAATTACAGGATCTATCATCGATTCAAGGCGCCGCTGCTCATGCGCTACTCCATAGAGAGACACGGAAATGCCCGACTGCTGAAAGCCACCGATAGCAAAATGAATCGACTGATGGTTCTGGCCCGGACCGTTCGTCTGACAGGCAACCAGCCAGCATCGGCTTATTTGAAGCTTCCCGGATGTGAAAAGGAGCCCTCCTTCGATCAGGCCACCGGAAACCAGCGATGCGCTTCGGTAGAAAGCGGAGTGCCGTTGATTCGATTGCTGATATGGGAGAAAACGGCCGGTTTATTGCATGTGCTCATAGCAACCGTGCAGAAGGAGGATCAGTCTCTCCTCGATCAACTTCAGGGAAGCGTCGAAGCGCAGCCAGGCTTTTACTACCCGGACGACGGGCTTTAAACGAGACTGCACGGGGCTCCGACGAGCCCCTCTCCAGCCAGTGGGCGCAAGCGAAGAGAGGCTCTGCAATCGACGCGCGGGCAACATTGTCGGCCGCAGCTCGGGCGTCTGGAACTCGCCACCGAGGTTCTAAACGGGCCGCAGGCGTTTTCCCCGGGCAAATATCTTCGATTCTGTCTTGCTTTCAAGAGTGCACTTGCTTTCCTGGAATGGATGTCCACCAGCACCGATGTATACGAATTTAGAAACCGGGAAGAACTGCTAAAAAGCGCCCGGGACTTGAAAGAGGATTTCCAGGCCCGCTGGCAGAAGAATGGCATCGAGGGTCAGCTTGCCGAAATGCAGGATGTGGAAGATTCCATGACCCGACCTGACTTCTGGGACGATCCTGACAAAGCCCGAGAAATGACTCAGCGCAAATCCGCCCTGGAAAAGAAGCTTCTGCCCTGGAAAGATCTGAACCGAGACCTGGAGGATTTTCCCGATCTCGTGGAACTCACCATGGAGGAGATGGACGATAAGGAAGCGGCCCTGGCGCAGCTCTCCCGGGATTTCGCGGGCATGGAGTCTCGGTTCGAAGACGTGCAGCTTGCCGAGGCTCTTCTTGGAAAAGACGATCAACTAAATGCCATTGTTACCATATCTTCCGGCGCCGGCGGTACCGAAAGCCAGGATTGGGCGCAAATGCTTCTCAGGATGTACACTCGCTGGTTCGATCGGCAGGGATTCTCCTACGAAACCCTGGACCTGCAGGATGGCGAAGAAGCTGGCATCAAGAGCGCTTCATTGCTGGTCAAAGGAGATTCTGCATTTGGCTATCTCAAGTCCGAGAACGGAGTTCACAGACTTGTGCGGATTTCGCCTTTCGATTCCAATAAGCGAAGGCATACCTCTTTTGCCTCGGTGCACGTTGCGCCGGAAATCGACGATGAAATCGAAGTTAACATCGAAGAAAAAGACCTCCGGGTAGATACCTATCGAGCCAGCGGCGCCGGCGGGCAGCACATTAACAAGACCGATTCGGCCATTCGAATCACGCATATTCCCACGGGCGTTGTGGTCCAATGTCAGCAGGAACGTTCGCAACACAAGAACCGCGATAAGGCAATGAAGATGCTCAGGTCCCGTCTATATGAATTGGAGCGCGAGAAGCGCGAAGAGGATGCCGAGAGCCGATCCGGGGAGAAGCGAGACGTTTCCTGGGGAAACCAGATTCGCAGCTACGTTTTTCATCCCTACAAAATGGTGAAGGATCTTCGCACCGGTTTTGAAACTTCGGATCCGGATTCCATCATGAATGGCGAACTGGAAGATATAGTGAAATCTTATCTGAAGAGCCTGGCCAGCGGCGGCGACCTTAAAGTGACCGTGAATCCAGATATAGAATAATCCGGTTCACGCGTTCCACCGGGGTTCCCGGCGGCGGCTCCTGTTTGAAGATTGTGCCGCTTCCGCTGAACTGCACCGGTTTCTTCAGATCTTTGCCGATTAGCTCCAGCGCCTGGATCGCGCTCATGCCGCGAAAATCGGGCAATTTGTCGGTTCGGCGTTCTGACGGATGCCTGGGCTTTGTTTCGAATCGATGGGCGTGATAGGTCTTGCGAGGGGCCTTAATGATAGGCAGTATGCTGTCCACGAATTTGCGAAACACCGGCGCGGCCAGCGAACCTCCCGCCCACTCGCCGGACACATCATCGTAGAGAATCAGGCCAACATATTCCGGGTTCTTCCCGGGAAACATCCCGATAAAGGATACAGCATAGCGATCCGTGTAACCGGATGCGGAGGATTTCTGACCTGTGCCGGTTTTTCCAATGATGTCGATTGCATCAAGACCTGCCGCCCGGCCGGTACCGGACTCTACAACCATCCGCATCATGTTCCGCACTTTTTCCAGTTGCCCTGGCTGAAAGGGAGTAACATCGACGGCGGTTTTGCTTTCTTCCACTGCCCGGCCATCTTCGGTTACTATCCGCCGTACAATCCGCGGGTGCACCAGGCTTCCGTCATTACCGATTACGCTGGCGGCTCGCAGCAACTGAATGGGGGTAACGCTGAATCCCTGGCCAATGGGATAATAATACCGCGTACTTTTGACCCAGTTTTCCGGCGCGGGCAGGTAGCCTTCGGTTTCGCCGGAGCCTTCGGGAAGGATGCCGGTACGATCCCCCAGTCCCAGAGCTTTCATCTTTCTGTAAAGCTCCTCTTTGGGTACGTTCTCCATTGCTTTGATCATCCCCACGTTGCAGGACTCACGGATGATCTCTTCCAGGGTCAGATAACCGTGTGCGAAAGTCCGCCCATGTCGGAGGCATCGGACGCTGCCAGAATCAAAGTCATACTTTCCCGTGCATTGATAGCGTTTGCCGGGAGCATAATTCGGGCTGCTCAGCAGAATCGCAGTCATCAGAACCTTTACCGTAGAGCCCGGCTCGTAGTTGAGTCGGATGGCCCAGTTGCCGCGTTCCCTGGCCGAGTACCGATTGTAGCGATTTGGATCGAAGTTTGGCAGGTTGGCCATGGCCAGGATTTCGCCGGTTGGTATATGCATAAAAAGGCCCACGGCGCGCTTCGCTTTGGACCTTTCAAAGCCTTCCTGGAGCGCTTGCTCCAGGCGGAATTGAATCAGGCTATCTATCGTAAGATAAAGCGAAGGTCCCCGGGGTTCTCCGTAGGATTCCAGAAGGACTTCGTTGTAGTCCCTTTCGATCCCTTCCAGAGCGTTCGACGCATCCTGTCCTACAAATCCCAGTAGATTTGCCGCCAGGTCGCCGGAAGGATATACTCGCCGGTACTCGAAGTCCCGATGCACTCCGGGAATCTGAAGTTCCATCAGACGTTCCGCCGCGAAGTTATCCACCTGTCGCTTGAGCAGAAAGTATTTTCGGTCCCGGTACAGATAGAAGCGGCGCAATATTTCCGCTTCTTCCATGTCGATAAATCGCGATACCTGCGCTGCGGTGAATTCCGGATCCACCACTTCTTCCGGCGCTATTCCAATGGTACTGGCTTCCTCTGTGAGCGCGAGGGTGATTCCTCGCCGGTCCAGGATGGGGCCACGAACGGTTTCAAGACTGGCGCTTTCGCGCCATCCCCGGCCTTCCCATACCAGGAAGGCCACCCGGCCCAGGGCAATACCCAGACAGAGAGAAATGAACACCGCAAACAGGGTGATCCTGAACTGGGCCCGCTCCATGAACCCAGCATGGAACGGGGAGCAAATTTGGGTACAAATTTTCTTTGGGCGAATGGTTGGCTCGTAAACCGATGTGTCCGAGTTGCGTGTTGCGGAAGCTACCGTGCGGGAACGTAGCCCAGGATGAAGCTTTCCGGAATGAATCCAATGGTGCGAGAATCCCTGGAATGACTTCGATTGTCGCCCAGGACAAGCACGCTTAGCCGTGGCACGGTGCCCGAAACGGGCAGTCCGTTCATGGCCGCATACTGAGCTTCCACTCCCAGCGCACGAACCGCATCCGGAATCGTCGGCAAGGGCGGCTGATAATTCTCCGGATAAGGATAGGTCTTTGGTGGATTGAAGGTGTGACTGTCCGCGGAATAGAGCTCCGCTTTTCCGTTCACAAACAGGGTTCCGTTCGCAAATCTGTAAGAATCGCCTCCGGTGGCCACCACGCGTTTGATCCAGAGAGGATGGATGCATCCGTTCCCTGTGGGATAACGATAAACGATGATCTGACCGGTTTCGGGTTTCCAGGGGCGCAAGCCAATCCTGAAGGAAAACGGAAAGCCAAGATCTAGAACGCCGGTCTTTCGAACCCAGAAGGCCTGCCCTTCGCTCAAGGTGGGTGCCATGCTGGAACCATTCACCTGCACTCGTTCGAAGGCAAGTGCTCGAACGTGCATTACGAAAAGAATCAACCCCAGAGTGATCAGCAATGTGGGCCGGAGCCTGCCCGTCGCTGCCGGTCGAAAATGGAGAAAGTACCAGAGGGTGAGAACTCCAGCAATCAGCAGAAAGCCAAATAATGCAAGGACGGGGCAGTCCCGGAGAGAAACGGACTCGGGAGGACTTCCCAGCATTTGAAAGACCTCATTTGGCAGGAAAAGCCCTCCATATAGATATATAGGAAGTAATGAAAATGGTTTTACAGAGAAACCGTCGGGCCACACCTTGCCCCGATCCACTTGATTTTTCCCATCCAAACGGTTCATGTCATCCGAAGAAAACGTACTAGAATCTGAATTATCCAGAATGGAGCTTGGCGCACTGAAGCGAGTGGCTCAGGTCTGGAATGTACCCAAACTGGGTAAAGATAAAAAAACGGTCATCAAGAATATCATCCAGACAATGCAGGATGACTTCTACCTGAAAGGTGTGCTAGAAAAACTCAGCGCTACTCAGGTAACCATCTACACATCGCTACTCAAAAGCAAGACCAAGGTGCTTACTCTCGGGGAGATTTCCCGAAAGATCTCCATGCCTCCGGTAAATGCGGAGATGGAACTGGGCGTTTTGAAACGCTACTTCCTGGTGTACCAGCGAAAGAATCGTGAGCGCTTGACGAATAATCTGGACCGGTACTATTTCTATCCGGAAAGCGGCGACCGCGTTCTGATGGAAACCAACGAGAAGGGCCAGAAATTCAAGCCTTCGCTGCCGCAAATTCTACAAAGCCGGGATTCTCTGCCCGCCACCTGGAAAAAGGTACTCGGCAACCAGTCCGTTACTAAATCCGCGGAAAAAGAGAACCTTGATGAAATCATAGATAAGCTTGCCGAACTGGAGCGTAGCGTTCTGCTCGAATGTTTCCTTCAGGGCGGAATCCTGGAGATATCCCGGGCTCGCGAATACATCGCCGAGAAAAAGGGAAAGTGGGAACAGGTCGTTGCCACCTTGCACGAACTGGGACTTCTCATCGACGACTATTACATAGATGAACGCTTCGTTCGACTTCTGGTCTGTCCGCTGGAAGTTTTCAATTATCTGCAAGACTACCCTCTGGTTCCTCAGACAAAGAGGGGTACGCGAAAGCGCCAGGAGAAGGTGGTCAGCAACGATCTGGACTTCTACACGAACATCAAGAAGATGATTGTGTACATAAGCCGCAAGGGTCTGAACCTGGCAAAGTCCGGAAAGATAAAGCAGGTAGATCTGAAAGAAACCGAGAATCGACTGCTTCGGCCGGACATTTCGCTCTTTCTGGAAAAGAGCCAGATTTATCAGATCGAACTTCTGCTTCCGGTAATGAGGCTTCTGGACATTGTTCGCGTCAAAAAAGACGATGCGGTCCTCCGAAATAACTATGAAGAAGTCTTGAAGAAAGACCTGTTCGAACTTATGAAGCAGGTCATCCAGGAAATTGGCCAATCCCGAAATCGAGTTGTTCGCTACGAAGACGTTTTCGAGTCCCTGTACGTGCCATTTTTCCTTAAGCCCATTTTTGACGAGTGCGTGGAGTTCATCAAGAGGCGAAACCGTGTAATGTACACAGTTGTGATGGCTTCGCTGATTCGCGAAAAACTGGTCCTGTCCAAGAAATTCAAGATCAAAGATTTCCAGCAGGATCTGACCGAGCTCCGAAAAGAGTTAACATCGGCCCTGTTCTTTTTGCAGCTTCTGGGGCTCATCAAAGTGGAATATCCCGATCGCTGGATTGAGATCTCGGATCTGGGACGATTTTACTTTAATGGCGACCAGCTAAAGCAGGAGGACGATCCCGGCGGAGTGATCATTAACCCGGATTTGAGCTTGATTGCGATTCCGGAACACATCACTCTGGAGAGCCTTTCGCTTCTCAAGATGTTTGCAGAACTCAAAAGCTTTGATAACGTCTATACCTTTCAGATAACGCGTGAGTCTTTTCAGGAGGGTTTGCTTCTCAGAGCCAGAAAAGAGGACTTCCTGGATTTCCTGAACCGTGCATCGGCCAACGAACTGCCCCAGAACCTGCTCTTTTCCATTGAGGACTGGTCCAATAATCTGCCCCTGGTCACGATTACCGACGAATGCGTGGTGGTTCAGACCGAGGACCCCAATCATATGGAACTGCTTCTCGGGCAAATCAGCGGAAAGAAAATCGTTCTGCAGAAGATCAGTCCCACTACCATTTTGATAGATTCAGAAAAGATCTATGAGACTATTGGTTACTCGGAGAAGCTGAATCTAATCGTTAAACTAATCCGCTAAGCGCTATGATCGAAACCAGGCGAAAATCAATGACGGGTCCCAAGACTGTCCTGCTTTCCATTGGCATGGCCATGGTTCTCGCTTTGCTCGCTGCAGGGTGTAGCCCGGAAAACAATGAGATTCGTACCGGAAATGTACGGATCGTAGAAGGCGGGGAACGTTTCCCCCTGGAAATTCCGCCGGAATTCAAATACCCCGGGGCCGAAATGGTGCTGTCCTCCACATTCGAAGGAAGCAGCTTTTGGACCCGTCCGGAAACTACGGCCAGCCTTCGCACAGGGGACTCCCTGAACGCCGTGGCCAACTACTATCGTCAAACTGTGGAGCAGAGCGGCTGGACTATTATTCAGAGCAAGAACACACCGGAAGCGGTGCTGCTCATGGCTGAATCCGGGTATAAAAATTTGCTTACAATCATTGTGCGCCCCGAGTTGGCCGACCCCGGGAAGGGGCGAAAGAATGGCCAGGAGCGCGTTATGGATTCGGGACGGAACCCGGATTCGGACCCATCCATGGATCCGCGGGCCGATGCCCCGGAAGGGGAGACTTCGGGGCCCACTGTCATTAAGCTCTATCTAAAGCAAAGCGGCGCCGATTGAGTTCTCGGTTAAGCCAAAAAGCGGTCCTTTTTGGCGCCGACTATCCCGGTTCCGGACGCGCAGCGAGTCCCTGGGCTCGAACATGAGACTGGCGGGCTCCTGAAGATGCCAGTCCCCGGCGACGACGGAGACATTGAATCGAGCGAGGCCTGAATCAAGGCCAGGCATGGAGTCACTGACCAGGGGCGGCGAAGTTCCAGGCTGGCGGCGGCAAACAGATGCAAGACCCTTCAGATCGACAGATTCGCACGGTACCCCGGTCCGTAATCATGCCCTATCTGGGCGGTTTGATTCTTGTAGGCGCCGCTGTCCTCGTTCTCATCGTTTACAGATCCTATGCCTGGTCCGGTTTTCTAGCTCTGCTGTTCTATGCCGGTTTTCATAAGCCCCATTACTGGCTTCTGGAAAAAGTAGGGCAACGCCGCACCCTGGCAGCAAGCATCTCCACTCTCACCGTGGTCGCGATCCTGGTGGGACCTGTTTCCTTTCTCACCAGGCTTCTGATTCTGCAGACCATTGACCTGCTCAACGGAATCAAGGCCTTCCTCTTGAGCGATTGGGCCCTGGAGCTGGCCTATCGATTTCCGGGCATCGTGTCCTGGATAACGGACGATCCCTTTTTCTGGGTGGAGCTGGAAGCCACCTACGTTCAAATACTGGATCAATACAGTTCTTATCTGGATCCGGACCGAATTGGAAATCTGGTGGGCGGAGCCTATTCCTTTGTCCTTGGCGGGATGAGCTTTACCCTGGGCTTTGCCGTTAATCTGGTCTTCGGTTTTATTCTGCTTTTCTTTTTGTTCAAAGATGCCCCGCTTTTCTATCGCGGTCTGGAATCCGCATTGCCTTTTCCGCCGTCCCTTCTGCGAAGCTTCGTGGATCGGATGAAGCGCACCATTTCGGCGGTGCTTGTGGGCAACGTTTTCGTTTCCATTTTGCAGGGAGTGGCTCTGGGTATTGGATTTGCCATTTGCGGGGTTCCCAATGCGTTGCTTTACGGAAGCATCGCTGTTGTGTTTTCGATCATACCGGTGGTGGGGACTTCGCCTGTCTGGCTGCCCGCAGTGCTTTACCTGGCTTTCATCGAGGAAAGCTACGGTCTGGCCTTGTTTCTGGCCATCTATGGACTGGGCATGTTTCTATTTCTCGAAAATATTCTGAAGCCCAAGATCCTTGACCGAAGGTTAGGGATTCATCCAATGTTTCTATTTTTCTCGATTATTGGCGGTTTGAAAGAGTTCGGAATCACCGGCATCTTCCTGGGGCCGCTGTTTGTGGCATTGTTTGTTACTCTCTGGAAGATCTATCATATCTGGGATACAACGGAAGACGAAGAAAAGAAGCTGCAGGCCGCGGGCAAGGATCCGGCCAGCGAGGTAGCGGCTACTCTGGAGGAAAGCGATGGATAATCTGGCGCGAATCGATACAGTCCAGAACAGCGGCATGGATGTCTGGTCCGTATCGCGACTGAATCAAACCATTAGCGCCATTCTACAGAGCGAGTCCGCCATCCAGGGGATCTGGCTGGAAGGAGAAATCTTCAACCTTACCTATCACAATAGCGGCCATATCTATTTTTCGCTGAAAGATGAGCGATCCACGGTAAACTGCACCTTCTTTCGCGGCGCCAATCAGAAGCTCAAGGGTCTGAGATTGCAGAACGGTATGCAGATAATGGCCTATGGCGGGGTCAGCGTCTACCAGCCTCGAGGCAATTACCAATTCAATGTTCAGAAAGTGACTCTGGCCGGCGAAGGGGAGCTGCGACTTCGTATTGAGCAGCTCAAGAAAAAACTCCACGACGAGGGGCTGTTCAGTCCGGAGAAAAAGCGACCCATTCCCTTTCTGCCGCTCACCATCGGTGTAGCTACAGCATCCACCGGCGCCGCCATTCAAGATATTATTCGAGTATCTCGATCGCGTTTTCCCGAGATTAACATACTGCTGGCGCCCTGTGTGGTCCAGGGCGAAGGCGCGGTGCCCAGCATTGTGGCTGCCATTGAAGCATTAAACGATCCATCCCTGGGCGTTGACGTTATCATCGCCGGCAGGGGCGGCGGTTCCTTCGAAGACCTGATGGCCTTTAACGAAGAACAGGTAGTGCGAGCGTATGCGAATTCCAGGCTGCCCATAGTGAGCGCGGTAGGGCATGAGATAGACTCCCCGCTTACCGACCTGGCCGCCGATGCCTATGCTCCAACACCCAGCGCCGCTGCAGAGCGAGTGGTGCCGGTACGTCAGGACCTGGAACAGATGCTGGATGATGCAGATTACCGCATGGCCAGCGCCCTTTCGCAGAGGCTGCGCAATGTAAAGGAAAGGGTTCAACGGGTTTCCACCTCCGGCGTTTATGAGAACCCAATGGCCATCCTGAGGCATCCTTCCGAACGGCTACAATGGCAGCTTCGGGAGATGCAGACAAGTATGCAGAGCATCCATGTGCAATCTTTGCGCGGATTGGAGCGATTCAGTCATCTTTCGGTTTTGTATCAACGGGAGCTGGACCGGCATTCGCGCCGGTACTCCTTGCTGGCAGAACGACTGGATAATTACAGTCCCCTGGGTACGCTAAAACGAGGGTTTTCGGTGGTGCGGGATACAGAAGGCAAGGTAGTGCGTAGATTCGATTCGCTAAAGCCGGATCAAGAAGTGGAATTGCTATTTGCCGAAGGCAAGGCCCGAGCAAGGATCGAGAAGGTACAGAAGGATTGGAACTAAAGCCGGGGCGAATGCCTTGAGCCAGGACCCGGGTGAAGCGAAAGCAAGACCAGTCCGATGGGAATGAAAAAAACGGCCTGAAAGACGGTTCCGGAGTGAGAAGGCGCGGGCCCTAAAGGCCGGCGGCTATGGGCACATAATCCCGGTTTTCTTTGTTGTAGAGTTCTACATCCAGCGAGCGGATAAAGGCGGCGGGATCGGAGAAAATACGGGTTTTCAGTTTTCTTACGTTGTGCTTTCTTCCGCTGTAGACGTCATAGAAAAGAAAGCCAAAGAGGTCTTCGCCCATCTCTACACGTACCAGGTGCCCGGCCCGGTTGCCCGTGGTATTTTTCAGCCAGATGGAAGACATTTCAGTCGCAACTTCCAGGAATTTCTTTCAAGTACAAGCATTTTTTTATGAAAAAGATCGAAAACAGGTCGATAATCGGCGATTCGCAACTCACCGAACGGGAAGCTACGGCAGACCGCGATTCCGGAAGTTCTGAGCGCTTCCTGAAGCTCTCCGAGGTTTATGGAACTTTGCAGGGCGAAGGATCCCATAGCGGGTTGCCCTGCTTTTTTCTGCGCCTGGCGGTTTGCGACATCCGGTGCAGTTGGTGCGATACTCCGGACTCCTGGACCGGCGGCGCATGGAAATCCAGAGCCGAGATTCTCGCAATGATTCCGGATAACATGCAACTGGTGCAGATTACGGGCGGCGAACCGGTGCTTCAGATGAAGCGCCTGCGGTTATTGATGGAGGATCTGCACGAGCGGGGAAAGAAGATACTTCTGGAAACCGGCGGGCATCGTAATCTGTCCGAGGTGCCGGAATTCGTTCACATCATTATGGACATAAAACTTCCCTCTTCAGGCGAAGATGGGCATCCATTTGAGGATAATTTCCCATATCTGAAAGCCACCGACGAAATCAAATTTGTGGTCCAGGACGAGCGAGATTTTCGCGCAGCCGTGGACTGGATCGAGCGCCACAACCTGGATCGACGGTTCCAGCTTCTCGTGTCTCCGGTGCCAGGTCTGGATCTTAAGAAGCTTGCCGCATGGGTGCTGGAGACAAAGTTGACCATGAGGCTCCAGGTTCAGTTGCACAAGTACATCTGGGGGCCGGATGCAAAAATGGTCTAGCGAATGAGTCAGGAAGTGGAAATAGTTAAGAAGTACCGTTTCGAAGCGGCCCATTATCTTCCCAACGTTCCGGAGGGGCACAAATGCCGGCGCATGCATGGGCATTCTTTTCGCTTTGAACTGGTGCTCCGAGGCCCGGTGGAGCCGGATACCGGATGGTTGATCGACTTCGGCGACATCAGCAAGGTGGTTAAGCCGCTCATCGAGAATCATCTGGATCACTACCTCTTGAACGAAGTAGAAGGCCTGGAAAACCCTACCAGCGAGCAGATCTCGATCTGGCTCTGGAACCGAATCAAGCCGCACCTTTCGGCTCTGTCCGAAGTGGTCGTTCATGAGACCTGCACCGCTCGTTGCATCTACCGGGGGCCCGGAGATAGCTGATATGGACCCGGAATCGCTGCTTTCCGGACCGGAGCTTTCGGGGCAGGGCTGCGTGGTACTCCTGAGCGGCGGCCTGGATTCTGTCACCACATTATACTACGCTCGGTCCCGGGGGCTAAGACTCCATGCCATTTCCTTCGACTATGGCCAGAAGCATAGCATTGAGCTAAAGCGGGCCACAAATGTGGCGGCGCAAGTAGGCGTGGAAGATCATAGCATCATCCAGCTTGACACCGGGGTGTTTCAAAAGAGTGCCCTTACAGATAGAGGCATTCCAGTGCCCGAAGACCAGTACTCCGAACAAAGCAATTCAGAAAACCAGGGCCCCGACGGCGCCTTGCCAAAAATCCCGACTCAAACAATCCCAATCACCTATGTGCCTGGCCGAAACATTCTATTTCTGAGCTATGCTCTGTCCTATTGTGAAAGCCGGGACCTGGATCACATCTTCATCGGCGCCAACGCCGTAGATTACTCCGGCTATCCGGATTGCCGACCGGAGTTCATTAAAGCGTTTCAGACCATGGCCAACCTGGGAACACGTTCGGGTCAGGAAGGAAAGGGGATTCGAATCCAGGCTCCTTTGATTCAGCTGACGAAGGCACAGATCATAACCCTGGGACTGAAGCTGGGCGTTGACTACTCCCTGACTTCCAGTTGCTATCAGCCTGGCTCAAACGGGCAGCCCTGCGGCAAGTGCGACAGCTGCATTATTCGGGCTCGTGGATTTGCCGCCGCCGGCGCTGTGGACCCCCTTACGGCTTGACAGCAATGTCATGGGTCGCTCACTGATTCTATGTCTTCAGTTCTTGGTGTAATCCCTGCAAGGTATGGAAGCACTCGATTTCCGGGAAAGGTGCTGGCAAAGATAGGAAATTGGCCCATGGTCCGGTATGTCTATGAGGCTGCTCGTCAATGCACCACTCTGGACCATCTGGTTATCGCCACCGACGATGAGCGGGTTCGCGATGCTGTTCAGGAATTCGGAGCCGAATGCTTGATGACTCAGGACACCCACAAAAGCGGCACCGACCGATTGGCCGAGGTGGCCGACTACTACAAAGACTACGACATTCTGGTCAACATTCAGGGCGACGAGCCGGGTATCGAGCCCGAACTTATTAACGGAGTTGTGCAGCTCAAAAAGGATCATCCGGAATGGGAAGTGGCCACCGCCGCCCGTCCGTTCCAGGAAAATGAAGATCCTTTGCAGCCGAACCGAGTTAAGGTTACGCTGAGTAGAAAACAGAGAGCGCTTTATTTTTCCCGTTCGCTTATTCCCTTTCCTCGCAACAAGACATCGCAAACGGTCTATCTTCACCTGGGGATCTACGCTTATCAACGGGATTTCCTGATGAGATTTACAACCCTGCCTGTTTCTCTACTGGAAGACACCGAATCCCTGGAGCAACTAAGGGTTCTGGAAAATGATTACAACATGGGAGTCTTCCTGGTGGATGGTTCGCTGCCGGGAGTGGATACCGCCGAAGACCTGGCCAGCATTACCGGGATATTCAAGCAAAAAGGCATGTTACGGTGACGGTACGTGAGATCCTCCAGGACATAGTTGAGCAAATACGAAAAGCCAACAAATCCAAGGATGGGGAACGCATTCCCACTTCCGATGATCTTGTACGACTACTGAGTTCCGAGTACGCTCTCGATACCGATACCATACGCTACTATCTTCGCGTCCTTTCCGACGCCCATTACATAATCACGATTCACTTTGTAGAAGCCGACGAAAGACTGATGATTAGCGGCATAAATGGCTACGTTGTGGCCGAGCCGGGGATAGTCGAAGAGGTCAAGAGCTATGCCTACAGGTTGCTGGAGCAGACCTACGAGGCTCAGTTCTATCGCAGGAAGCAGGCCACCCTCATCATCCGCGAGATGATGACGGACGTTAAAAGATACAACAACACTCCCATTGGGAAAGCTCTGAATGCCGCCTTAATGCTGCAGCAATACGATTCCGTAATTGAGAGTCATCAGGGAGAATTCTCCGATCAATGGAAGTCCTCCAGGCTGGCCGAGTTGCTCCCAGGACTGAATCAGGATTCCAATCAGGCCGCCACTACTCCGGTTATCTCTTCCGAGGATACCTTCGTATCTCCGGATATAGAAAGTCATCGAGCAGTGGATTCCGAGGCCTATCGTAATCTGGAAAAGATGGATCTGTCTGGTTCCTGGGGAAAAGCCGTGAACAAGTACGGAGTGAACTTCCTGCTTCGCATCCATTTACGGAAGTATGAATTCGATCGAATTCGCAAGCTCATAAAGCAGAAGAAGATTGCCCGATACGAGGACTTAAGGTTTGTTCGGGACTCGGTGCGAAAGATGGAGGATCGCACATTTGAAGACCCGATGCTGCAATACTATCAAAACGATATGACGGAGCTCCGTCGATTGGCCCAGATTAAGCTGAACCAGATTACCCTGGCTCGACAGCAGGCCGGACTTGCGGACGTCCAGTTGCAATCAACTGTGGCCAATCGCGTGGATCATCCCCATTCTGTCGAAGAGACTATCGCGCCTCCGGGGCCCGCCGGGCAACGGTCTAGTCCCAGCAGCTCCTTAAGCGGCTATTCCATGGACAGTCTTCCGGACCTGGACGCTGTGGCTAACGGCGACGAGGATGCCAGCGTGACTTTGCCGGACTCCGTGGCGGATTCGCCTATTCCGCCGGACCTGGATCCCGGGGAAGATATTAGCGACTCGGAAGCCGGGGCTTACGATGAATCCTCGGAGGGCGAAGACTACTGAATTGGGCCACGGGCGTTAAGGCGAGCTATCCGCACTCGCCTCCCCGGTTCTTTCCCTGCTTTACTCTTTTCCTTTTCGAACGCGCTGCTTCAGCAAATCGTCGATTTTCAGCGGATCCACTGCTCCGCGATGAGGACTGAGGGCTTCGCCGCCATCCATGATATAGATTGAGCCGGTGATCCATTTGCCGGCATCGGAAGCCATAAAAACAGCCAGGTTGCCAATTTCTTCCGGATGACCGGAACGTCCGAGGGGGATCGTGGCTTCCCATTGATCAAAGTCCCCGCCCATTTCGAAGGCTTTGGAAACCCCTTCCGTGATAATGGGGCCTGGAGCGATTGCGTTTACGCGAATACCCTTATGAGCCCACTCCAGAGCCAGGGTCTTGGTCAAAGCATCGATTCCGGACTTTGCGGCCGTAGCCGGAGCCATACCCACCCAGCCATTGTGATGGAGAGTCATGGAAACGCTGATGATTACTCCGCCATTGTCTTTCATGTACTTGTGGGCGGCCCGGGAACAATAGAAAGTACCGTTCAGGTCGATGTCGATAACTGCATGCCAGAGCTTGTCGCGTAGTTTATGGGCCGGGAAGTAGAAGTTTCCCGCCGCGTTGTTGATAAGAATGTCGATTTTGCCCATCTGCTCGGCGGCTTCCGCAAACATGCGGTTCACGTCCGAAGACTCCACCACGTTCAAGGGCAGGCCGATAGCTTTGATACCGAACTCATCGGCCAGCTTTTTGGCTTCTTCTTCACAGCGCTCTTTGCGGCGTGAAGCGATTACAATGTCCGCTCCGGCCATGGCCAGGCGACGGGCAATGCCGTTTCCGATACCGGAGGAACCTCCAGTAACTACGGCTACTTTACCTTTAAGTATGTCTTTTTGAAAAACGTTAGCAGGTGCATCCATTCAGGCATGTTGACTGAAAAATCAATCAGGGCAAGCCTTTTCATTAACCTGACGATTCCGTTTTTAATGCGGAGATCCAAAGGGCGGCCTCTCTATGTTAGCTGATTTGCATGCGGGAGCGCTATTCTTTCCTCTGCACTGGCTGAGGGATGCAAAGGCTCCGATTGCAGGATTCTTAGTTCTCTTCTACTTGAAGCAGTACCTTGCCTTTGTTGCTTCCCTGTTTGAAGTATTCCAGAGCCTGCGGCGCCTGGTGGAAAGGAAATACACGGTCTACGAGGGGTGGTTTCCACTTGATTTCCATCATGTCCTCATAGAGTCGCTTGAGTCGGTCCACCTGCGAGTACAGCCAGATCAGGTTGAAGCCCATCACTGCCTTGTTGGAGCTGATCATCTCCAGGGGATCGATCTTATCCCGAGCCAGATATTGCCAGGCAAGCCGGGCGAAGTTAGGCTTGTTTCCCTGCGGCATGAAATTTGCGGATCCAAAGTAGATGAGGCGGCCTGCCGGGTTCAATCGCTTATAGAGCGGCTTGAAATAGGGCGCCCCGATGGCATCAAATACCACATCAAAGCCGGAGCGATTGAATCGCTTCAGCTTATGATCCAGCTCCAGCGCAAAGCCTCGCCGGGTGCGAACAATGATCTGGTCTCGGGAAAGTCCCATTTCCTTTTCCAGAAACTCCATCTTGGCATTGCTGCCGACCGAGACGATGGGTAGAGCTCCAAAGTGATCGCAAACTTGTAGAGCATGGAGTCCCACACCACCCGCGCCAGAATGAATAAACACAGTGCCGGTGGAATCCATTCGGGAGATGGCGCCCTGGTCCTCCAGCCCGTAATAGGCTGTGAGAGCTTGAACGGGGAAAGATGCCGCCTGCGCCAGGCTCCACTTTGAAGGAATCTTGCGAAGATAACGAGCGTCGGCATTGATGTGTGTGGCGTAACCGCCAAAGCGAGTGAGTCCCATCACCGAATCGCCCTTTTTGAAGCCGGTCTTCTTGCCCGGTCCTACTTCTTCCACTACGCCTGAGTACTCAAGGCCGGGAATGAAACTTCCTTTTGGAGTGGCGCTATACAATCCCAGAACGGCGAACACATCCGCCAGGTTCAGCCCACAATGACTGACCTTTACCCGGACCTCCCCTTCCACCGGCTCGGGAAGCGGGATCTCCCGAATTCTAAGGTTGTTCAAATTACCTGCCGATTTCTGAATCCAAGCCTGTGCCATAGGTCATGTTTGTATCGGCGACTTCGCTGGCAAGTTTAGCGGGGACCGATGGATAGCCTGCCTGGATCGACGGCCATGAGAGATTCTACGATTAAGTCTTTAGAAGGGAGTACCGAGAAGCACATCGCTCAAGTTTGCCATAAAGGGAGCGATGATCAGGGCCGGCAGAAGATTGAGGACCTTGACGCTTTTGAGCTCCAGTATCTCAAGCGCCAGGCCAAGCAACAGTAAGCCGCCTACGCCACTCAAATGAGACATTTCCCAGGGCCCCAGGTAAGGCGAAATGTAGTGCGCCGCCAGTGTTAGCACAGACTGAAACAGAAACAAAGGTACAGCCACAAACAGAATGGAGCCTCCCAAAGCAGCCGCCAGCGCCACCGAGGAAATCCCGTCCAGGACGGACTTCGCATACAGGATATCCGGGCCGCGACCCATTCCTTCCTCCAAACACCCAAGCACCGTCATACTGCCAACGCAAAATAGCAGGAAAGCATTCAGGATACCTTGAATCGATCGGGAGAGTTGATTTGAACCTTCTTCGGAAATCGCCTGGCTTTCTTTTTCTGCCTTATCCTGGAGCGCTCCTGGTCCCGCATGCTTTGTCGCGTTCCTTTCCATTTCTGCAGTTTCTGTCGAGCCGGTGGTTTCGTTTTTCCCACTGGTAGGATGAAAACGTTGAATCAGGTTTCGCAGTCTTTCGTCGAGACGAAGGGCCGAGCCAATCAGTCCTCCGGATATGAGGGATAGAAGGCCAATAATCGGATCCCGCATGTCCAGCGATAATTGCATCCCCATATAGAGGGTGAACAATCCGATAGCTACGAAAAGTGTTTTGCTTATGCGCGCGGGTAGCCGATTCCCCAGCAGAGCGCCCAGCGAAGCTCCTGCCAGTACCGCCAGAGTATTAATGAGTGTTCCCTGAAGTATCACACCAAAAGAGAAAGCTCTTCGCTTTGTTCTACAGAATTGACCGAGACATTCAAATCCTTAAGCATGCCATCTCTGATTTGATAGAACCATCCATGCAGAATTGGAAAGTCTTCCTTCTCCCATTTGTCCCGGATGAAGGATACCTTGGAAAGGTTCCAGACCTGTTGTCGCACATTGATCATGGCCATGGCATCGCTGCGATCCCGTTCATCTGTAATCTTTTGGAGCTCATCAAAGTGGTAATGGTACACATCCTTGATGTGATTTAGCCAGTTTTCCAGGAACCCGAAGTTCTTCCCGGACATGGCAGCTTCAATGCCTCCGCAGGAGGAATGGCCGCAAACTATGATATGTTTTACTTTGAGATATTCCACGGCGTAGTTGATGACGCTCAGTAGATTGATATCTGAATGCACCACCAGATTGGCGATGTTTCGATGGACGAAGATGGAACCCGGCATGCTGCCCGTGATCTCGGTGGCGGGCACCCGGCTATCGGAGCAGCCAATCCATAAGAAGCGGGGACTCTGTCCTTCGGCCAGCTTATCGAAGAAAGCTGGATTGGCCTTCTTCACATCGACCAGCCATCGCAGGTTACCTTCCAGGAGTTCTTTGTAGGATTCCATTCTCTCCCACCTTCTTCGGATCAGTTTCTGAAGAAAGCCTTTTTCCGGCGAGGTGGTCGTGGTTGCAAACCGAGCAAGGGTGAGGACGTCCCTCCTGGCGGGCCCGGGAGTTTACCTCGGAAGGATAATTCTTAAGTCCCTGGAGATAGGAGTGGTAAATGATTCGCGAACGTTCCTCCAGGGATTCCGAGTCCTGACCTTCATGTATTTGATCTGCGAAATTGCCTACTACCGGGCTTTGCGGCAAACAACACAGATGGACCGAACGATCCGGACCATTAACCAGCATTCCTGAGATACGGGCGAAGCAGGCTCTGCCCGGAATGCCAGTGGGAAGATACTTCTGCATCCAATTGGGCTTGTATCCGCTCAGGTCTTCGCTTCCTCTTCCGGTAGGAAAAAAGGTGGGATTGAAGTAGAACTCCACCATTCCCTTATGGGCTCGTCCGTATTGCTGAACCTTTTCCCGAATGCTGTCGGTGGCGGTGTCTGGATTGACGATGATTTTCAGTTTTTCGGGTCCCAGAATGTCCACCAGAGGTTCCTCTTTGCCAGGCCGCAAGGTGCTGTACATGTAGAATCGGTCGAAGGATGGACGGTCTTTGAGCGATCGGGCCAGGGAGTACATGTAGTCCGGACGAAGCATGGGTTCCCCCCCGTACACATGCACCTGCTGTTTTCTGCCTGTATTCTCATAAAGCCGATCCATCAGCGCAAACAAGATTGGCTCCCCGGCCTGTAGATCCGCAGGAGGCTTTCCGGGAAGGGAATCCACGCAGCAGAAGTCGCACATGTACGGGCATTCCCAGAAGGGAACATAGAAGATGCGATCCAGGGAATTCAGACCGGCCACATGTCGGGCGATTAACGATAATTTCATCTGCTCAAGGTTTCGAATGGGAGTTCGCTGTAGCGACACAGGAACAGTCAGTGTAATCAGAGATACCCGATTTGACTACCCGGTTCTGGAATGCCTGACCGAAAAGGGTTCGCGAAACAGATGGGCTCGTTGCAGTGAAGGCGCAGATTGAGCAAAGCGGTGTGTAGATATCCGACTCGTCTAGAGCGAATGCACATTGGTCTTCTTGAAGGAGTATACCATCATATCGCCCTGGCCCAGAAGCTTTACCGTGCGATCAGCTACCGATTTCATTAGCCTGTACCCGACTCCCATTCCTTCGAAGGCCGTAAATCCGGAACCATACGTAATTCTTTTCTGTGCTTGCAGGCCGTGGCGACGGGCAAGTTTTTCCATGGTATTTGTTGAGAAGTAGAACAGGTGCTCCGGTACATTCAAAAAGCGCCAGGAAGGACCCTGGACCTTTGACAGCGCCCCCCATCGACAGGTGGAAAGGATGAGCATTCCTCCGGGTTTGAGCATGGAGCTGATTTTCTTCATCGCTTCGGAAGGACTGCGAAGATGTTCGATAGAAGCCCACAGAGTGATCAGGTCATAAGGGCTTTCCGGTTGGAACTGTAAGAAATCCTGTATGTGTATTCGCAGTCCCATTTCGCGGATTCCCGCCGCGGCTACGGATTCGCTGAGTTCAATCCCTTCGGCCTGCCAGCCCCGACTTTCCAGGAATTCTACGAAGAACCCTCCGGCGCATCCTACATCCAGGGCGCGGCGTTCTTCTTGTCTGAATCGCTGGTCCTCGAAATCCAGAAATTCCACATCCTTCAGGTTCATGAGCCATACTTTTTGCAGCTGCTTTCGCATCGCGGCGGACATGTAATTGTCGTAACCGCGTTCCGTGCGCCTGGAGAAGTACTGCTCTCCATAGCACTTCTTTAGTTCTTCATCATCTGGCCTGGGCAGGGTCTGCACCAGCGAGCAATCCTGGCATCTGTAGATTCCAAACTCCTGACCGCCTTCAGAGGATTTTGAGAAGAGAAACTGGAATCGGGCCCCGCCGCATAGATCGCAGCGCTCCCGATCCTTTAGCCCGGTTTTTTGAATTGCCTGCACGATTGCTTAAAACATCGTCATCAATCAATGGATCGAAAGGACTTTTTCAGCCGGGGCATCAAGGATCTCACCCGCAAAGCCTATCGTACTCCACCCGGACAGTGGCTGGACAAGAATCTGCAGGCCATGTCCAATCTGCTCAGTCCGGCCTGGGGCTTTGGCCTATCGGCGGAGAAACCGTCAGACCCCGAGCCCGGAAGTACCAGAAACGCAGGGCTGCCCCGGCCACCGGGAGCATTGCCGCCAAAACAGTTTCTGGAAGCATGCACTGCCTGCGGCGATTGTATAGTGGCCTGCCCCTACGGCGCTGTGTTTGTTCTTCCGGATGTGCATGGACCAGTACTTGATCCGAATCACATAGCCTGCCATCTTTGCGAGGATTATCCCTGCATAGAGGCCTGCCCGGAGGATGCGCTTTCGCCCCTGGATGAAGGTGTGCTTCCCGGATTCGGAGTGGCGGAAGTATATGCCGAAGCGTGCCTGAACTCTGATCGCAAGAAGGGTCAGAAGCGATGCCGAGAGTGTCTCCACCATTGCCCGGTGGAGGACGTGATTCGATACGATCGCCAGGGGCTGCCGGAAATTGAGAAGAATTGCACTGGTTGCGGAGTCTGTGTGGAGAATTGCCCTACCGGCGCATTGAAGGTTGCCTGGGGAACTCCGGATCCTCTCCAGTAGATCCTGGCCGTCCATTTCTAACAGCGATAAGTAAGCCAAACAATCTACCTGAATCGATTTGCTCGGCACCTTCAGGGAATGGGATTGACATTTCAGGTGTGCGGCCCCAGGGTATGGTGTGGATAAGGTTAAAAAAGGCGGACTGCTCTTTTCTCTATTTGTCTGGGTTTCTGTGGTTCTGATTACCCTGTTCTACGGACTCCTGGTTATGCCCTTTGTTTTGTTTCGCGCGTCCGGAATCATCCACTGGTTTGCCACAATGTGGGGCCGCACTTTGCTCAAACTTTCCTTTTCCAGAGTTACTGTCCACGGCAAGGAAAAGGTCTTTCGAGAGGGCCCGGTCATCTTCTTAAGCAATCATCAGAGCATGTTCGATATTGGAGTGTTCTATCATTTCCTGGATGTGGCAGTTCAGTTTCGCTGGATGGCCAAGGCATCGCTGTTCAAGATTCCAATCATGGGCTGGGCCATGAGTGCGGCTGGCTATATCCCCGTGGAACGGGACGATAGAAAGAAAGCTCTGCAATCCATGTTCAATGCCGCCGATCAGATCCGCCAGGGCAAAAGCGTTATCATCTTCCCGGAAGGAACACGGGGAAAACCCGACGGAAGGCTTTTGAAGTTCAAAAAGGGGGGCTTTATACTTGCGAAGAAAGCGAACGTTACGCTGCAGCCGGTGACCATATGGGGCGCGCATGAAATCATGCCTCCTCAAAGAGACAAGAAACTACAAAGACTCAATCGTGGGCATATCCATGTGTATATCCACGATCCGATTCCGCCGGAAGCCTATTCCGGTTTATCTGTTGACGCTCTCTCCGATCTCATCAAAGAAAAAATCGAAGAATCCACCGTTTCGGAGCAGGCAGGAGCTTGAATGAGGCTTCTGCGAAGGCCTCATAGCATAGTATCTGGCCTTCTCCTTGCCCTGGCTGTTTCCTGTAGCCCGGAGCCTCAGTATACCCGAATAGATCTGGCGCCGTCGCCGCTCTATGTAGTGGCTGGCACTGCTGATCCGTTTCCCGAAGACCTGACGACGCTTTCGAATCTTCGCATTTTTGCCGGCTTTCCCCTGGCTCCCCTGCATCACTTTGATCTGAACCCGGCGGATTCGCTGGTAGACTTCACCATTTATGCTCCTCTGCATCTGACGAAAGAACGCCTGGATGACTTAACAAGTCCGGCGCTCTTTTTTCCCGGTCTGGGAGAGAACTTTGCTATTTTTCTCAATGGCCATCCACTTGCCCGAGAGATTCATATCCGCGGGGGCGAAATAGAGAGACGACGCACTGAACTATCCTACGCGGTCCCTGTGCGACGAGAATTTCTCAAGCCAGGAGAGAACCTATTAACTATTCAGCTGCTGGGAGAAATGCCCCCGGATGGCAAGGCGGGCCCGGTCCCTGGCTTGTTCTATGATGGGGGCTACTTTCTGGGAGAGCTACAGGATGCCCGAGATCAGAGTATAGATCTATTCAACATTATCCTGGTTTCGCTGTACCTGGCTTTTGGTTTTTATTTTCTATTCATCTTCGTTCGTCGGCCCGAGGAATTGTACGGTCTTCACTTCTTTCTTTTTACTCTGGGAACTTTTGGCTTCTACTTTTTTCGCACCCGGATCGCCTACGATCTCATCGCCAACACGGAGCATTTGACCCGTTGGGAGAATGCGTCGATATTCTTCCTGCCCGGCGTACTGATGCTCTTTTTGATTACCTACCTTCGACATCGAGAGCCAATGCCTATTTGGGGATGGACAGTGGGAGGGTTGAACGCTCTGTTTTCGCTTCTGGTATTGATTGTTCCTTTCTCGTTGGTGGCGGATCTGGTGGCTTACTGGAGACTCATACAAATCCCGCTAATGATCTGGCTGCCAATCTTCATGATCATCAGTATTCGGAGAAAGGATCGGGATGCGGGTAAGTTCTTCATCGCATTGGGATTTTTACTTTCGGCTGCCGTCTTCGATCTTATCAATAGTCTGTTCAACCTGGTCTCCATGGAGCCCACGTTTCGTTGGGGATTCTTTGGCTACGCAGGTCTCCTGGTGGCGATCATGGGAAACCGTTTCTTGATTTCTTTGCGCGCCTCCGAGGACCTGAACCAGAAGCTAGAGCTGGCCCGCGCCGAGCTGGAAGAGGCAGGCAGGATGCGCGACACATTCGTCGCGGCGGCTTCGCATGAGATCCGAACGCCGGTGCATGGAATCCTGGGGATCTCCCGAATACTACTGCTCGAGAAAAACCCCGGAGCGGAGCCGCTTAGCCCGTCGCTCAGGCATTCCCTGGAACTGATTCGGGAAAGCGCCGTTCGCCTTGGGCGGCTGGTAGACGATTTTGTGGACCATAACCGACTCAAAGAAGGTCAGCTTGCCATCAATCGGACCGCTGTGCGTCTCTTTCCGGTAGTAGAATACTGCGTCGCATCGCTTCGCAGCCAGGTTCTGGAAAGGCCGGTGGAAATGGTCAACAATGTGGATCCGAGCCTGGCCCCTCTCTATGCGGATGAGCTCAGGTTACAGCAAATCATATTGAATCTTATGGGCAATGCGCTGAAATTCACCCGCGAAGGAAGCGTTACCATAAGCGCCCGGAGTCTGGAGGATTATATTGAGGTTCAGATCCGCGATACCGGCATAGGGATTCCTCCGGATAAAAGAGAGGAGATCTTCCAGCCCTTCAACCAGGCCAATCAATCCATTGCTCGGAGTTATGGGGGTACCGGCCTCGGTCTATACATCGTGAGGCAGCTAGTGGAGCTTCATGGCGGTCAGGTGGATCTACAGAGTCGTCCGGGTCGCGGCTCCACCTTCAGTTTCACGATTCCCTTCTACAGTCAATCCAGGCCGCCGGAATTGCTGGAGCCCCAGAGCCCGGAAAACGGTCGAGCGCTGAAACAATTTCGCCTACTGGAAGAGGTTACCCGACAGAGCGCACAGGTCTTCAAAAGCGATAATCAGAGTCCACGTGTTCTGGTTGTCGATGATGAAAGCATAAATGCGGCGGTGCTCCGCGGTATTCTGGAACCGGCCGGATTCGAAATAGAGATCAAGAAGAATGCTCGGGATGCGATCTACTATCTGCAGAGCGGAGGCCGAGCGGATCTTGCGTTGTTGGATCTGATGCTGGGAGGAATGTCGGGAATCGATCTGTGCCTGTGGATTCGCGAATCTTATTTGCCGGTGGATCTACCTGTTCTGATTCTTACGGCCCATGGCGACAACGACCGAATGGTGGAAGGATTTGCCGCCGGAGCCAACGACTACCTGGAGAAGCCAGTGGATCCGGTGGAACTTCTGGCCCGGGTGCGAACGCTTGTTGATCTTCGCTTCTCTTCGCGGGAAAAGTCGGAACTATTGAGCTATCGTCAGGAACTGCAGATAGCGCGGAAAATCCACCGGGAACTTCTGCCACTGGAGTTGCCCAATGCGGACGGCGTAAATGTCTGCGCTCGCTATTTGCCCCGAGGTGATCTGGGTGGGGACTACTACGATGTTCGGGTGGTGGATGGAGGGACGGTGGCCTTTTTGGCCGACGTTACCGGTCACGGCATTGGGGCTGCGCTCGGGGCTGCCATGGTGCGGGTTGCCTTTCTACTTCAAAGGGAAAAGTGGCAGGATCCTGCCGAAGTGTTATGTGGTATAAATCGCATATTGCTGGATGCGGGTAGTTCGCAGCTGGTAACCGGTCTTTGCGCTTTTCTGGATCCGCAGACCAATTCGGTCCATCTGGCAAGAGCCGGTCATTTGCCGGCTGCGCTGCTACGAGCGGACGGCCAGGTGGAGACCCTGTTTCCCCGGGGGCGTGTCATGGGCTGGCTTCGCGATTTGAAAACCGAGCCAATCGTACACCCGGTTCTGGAAGGAGACAGGTTGATTCTGTTCACCGACGGAGTTACCGAGCTTCGCAATGAAGCCGGGGAGTTTCTGGGAGAGCAGCGGGTCCTGGAATTCCTGCGATCCGAGAGCCATAGATCCTCGGAGGAGCTATCCGATGCGCTGATGGAGTTTGTCCATTCCTGGCAGTCCGAACCCCAGGACGACATAGCCGTGGTAATCATGGAGCGTAGCGCTGTTCCTAGCGCGGCCAATGTTTGACGGGCTAGGAATACTCCTCTATGACAGCGCCCCATAACTTCAATCGGGCCCTATAGCTTTAAAGGCGCTCTATAGCTTCCTTCGTTTCTTCTCTTCTTCCCACTCTTTCCATAAGGCCGGCATTCTCTTTTCGAACCAGTCATAGAATGCAGCCAGTTCTTCCACCATCTGGTGGTTTTCGGATTCCGGTTCGGTGAAGCTCAAACCATCCACCATGATGGCTTTGAACTCATGCACGATATTCAACCGGTTGGAAAACATTGTATTCAACGCCTTTCGTTTAATGCGAAAATAATCCTGACGCTCGCCGCGTTTTCCGGTTTTTTCGATCATGCCTCTTTCCATCAGAAAGCGAGTCATGGTGGATACCGAACCCCGGGACGCGTGGAGCGCTTCAAGTATTTCAGACGTGGCAACCGAGTCTCGTTTATCGCTGAGCAGTAATTCGAAGATTCTGCCGGCCATTCGCGGCAGGCCTTCTTTTTCAAAGAATATGCCCATTCGCTCAAGGTATTCCAGGCGCCTTTCGTCCAGCCCGGGGAAGCCGGACTGGTCCCGGGTAACGGATTTGCTTCCGGCAGAGGATGGGCCCCCGGACATGGAACTGGCTTTGGATTTCATGGACTGGTCTTTTCTTGATTTGCTCATCAGAAATGCCACCGTAGATAAGCGAAGGCCTGAGGGGGCGCGCCGCGAAACTCTGCTTCTTCGGGATGGGCGCCAATCTTGTAAAGCCTTGCCCCCGCCACGATAATGATCTCATTGCTTGCTGAATAGGTGAACTGCGGACCGTAAAGAAGGCTACCGCCTTCGGGATCCCAGATTCCAAAAATATCGGCCGTAATTAGATCAGTGATGTCATAACCCAGGGAAGCCTGGATTAGATACGGATTCTTCGTTAGAATGCGTCCCTGGGTGCGAAAGAAGCTTTCGTCGGGCTCTACGGGTTCTTGCTGATCCGTGGAAACCTGGATCTCTGTTTGCTGTTGTTCGGGAATGTAAGGATCCTCTTCGTATGGCCTGGAGTTGTAGAACACTTCCAGGTTCGACCGAAGTTTGCCGAAGAAGGCGTAACTTGCGCCCAGAACAATTTGATGCGTATCTTTTTGGGCCAGATAGTCTGTATGGAATTTCTCATCTTCCTGCCGGCCCAGATAGGCGAAGCGAAATCCGGCATCCCAGATAGTAAGATTCAGTTCACTGCCCCAAACATAGCTTCGGTGCTGTCGCCCGCCCAGAAAAACCAGGTCCAGATTTCCGAAGGTCCCTTTGTATCGAGCTATGGCTGTGGCATCCTGCGAGCGTAACCGGCCCAGATCCCTTTCGTCTTCGCGGGTATAGGGAACAATCACCAGCTGAATGGAATCATAGGAGTTCAGAAAATAGCTCGTGTTTATCGCATCGGCCCCCGGCACATCTTCCAGATCCTGGATCAACGGGCCCACCGGAGTGATCAGGTCCATAGGGTTCAGTAGTCTTCCTTCGCCCCAGCTGATGGCCTGTCTTCCCACGGTGACGTGGAAGTCGGCCGACTTGTAGGCGGCGTTGAAACGGTGCACATTGCCGCGCAGCAGATAGTCTCTGTACTCGCGTTTTCCTTCCAGCGAAAAAAACCTGTTTCGCACCTGGCTCGCATAGAGAGGTTTGAAGGCCGGCGAGTCCGGATGATTCGTAAAGATCAGATCGGCGTTGCCGCTGACCTCCGCCTGCCAGGGTCCCTCGCTGTACTCGGCAAAAAGCCGGAACCGGGTTTCCGAAGTGATGTCTGTGTAACCTTTGTCTACGGGATAGTAGGGCTTGAGTCCGCTTATTCCCTGGCGGAAAAAGCCGCCAAAATGGTAGGGGCTTTCGAACTGCTCCAGATCAAAATCCGAAAAATCCGATGTATCTGTATCCGCCGGAGATTGCTCTGCCTCGGTGGTCTCTGCCGGTTCTGCTGCGGACTGCCCTGGCTGGCCTTCCACTTCCTCGGCGCCAGCGGGCTTTGCAGCGAGGAGCAGGACAAGAAAAGCCAGTTGGCCGAGGTTGCGATTAGCCTTTCCTTTCATCTTTTTCGATCTTTCCGTCCCTTAGATGGATCAATCGTCTGGCGCTCTTGATTACGCGTTCGTCATGGGTGCTGAACAGAAAGGTAGTCTGAGTCTCTTCGCACATCTGAAGCATCAATTCAATGAGCTTCTCGGCATTGTGAGTATCTAAATTGGCCGTCGGTTCGTCCGCCAGTACAACTTCCGGTTCGCCAATCAGAGCGCGGGCTACGGCAACCCGTTGTTGTTGGCCTCCGGAAAGCTGGTCCGGAAACCTGTGCATCAAGTCCTGCATATCCATCCGATCGGCCAGGCGCTGTATTCTGGATTGACGCTCTTCGCTGCTTACTCCCTGCAGCAAAAGAATGTATTCCACATTCTCATAGGCAGTAAGAACCGGTACCAGGTTGTAAGCCTGAAATACGAAACCTATGTTCTCCAGGCGAAAATCGCTTAACTCATTGCCGGTAAGGGATGTAACGTCTTTGCCTTCAATATGCACTGTTCCCGAGGTAGGTTTGTCCAGGGCGCCCATGCAGTTCAGTAGAGTGCTCTTGCCCGATCCCGAAGGTCCAACCAGAGCGCCGAATTCTCCGCGTTCGAAACCCAGGTCAATACCGCTGAGTGCATTTACCACTGTCTGTCCCTGTAAATACTGACGGCTCAGCTCTTTAACTTCAATATAACTGGTACTAACTGCGTTCATTCCTGTGTTCTCCTGCTGGCCAATGCCCGGTGGCGTCGCCGCGGCGCATTTTCAGAGCCTAGTGTCGTCCCCCGATGGCCTCCACCGGCTGGATATGGGTTGCCTTGTAGGCTGGATAGATGGATGCCAGAATACTCATGCCGATGGCTACGTAGAATCCCAGCGCAATGTCATCCATGGTAATTCTGGGATAGACTATGGTGCTCATAGAGCCGATCATCTCAACGCCTCCGGCAAAGCTACCCAGCGGAATACCGGTAATCGAAAGAGAAACCACAAGTCCGCCGCCAATGACGAAACCGGTAATGGCGCCGGCCATTGCCAGAATCACCGATTCAAGGATGATGGAGACTACGATGAATCCTTTTCTTGTTCCGATAGCCATCTGGATTCCAATTTCGCGAGTCCTTTCAAAAACGCTCATCAAGACGGAATTGAGTAATGTCAATGCGAAGCCGGACATGAGCACGCCGTAGATGATTCCCTTGATATCGTCTATGTAGTTCAGCATTGTTTCGATTTGCGGCTGAAGTTGAAAGAAGGATAGGATTTCGAAATCATCATCTGCGACGATGTCATTCCTGGTGGTAGCCGTTTCAGGTTGCAGTAGCTGCGACTCCAGGAATTGGTCCAGTTTCGCCGAGGCGGCCAGTCCTGTGGTAAGAAGCGTAATGTTGCTCGTCTGGCTGGAGCCTTCCCGGTACAATTCGCTTAGCGCCGAGCGATGCACCAGCACAGTATGTCTGTCCACGCCGGTCATGGGCGATTGAAAGATACCAACGATGCGGGCTCGTATGGATACCGATTCGGAGGCGTGGTTGCCAAGGGTCAGGATGACATAGTCGTCCAATTCCACTTCCATGCGATTCGCATTCACAGCGCCAATCAGGCAGGGTATGATTCCGGTTGAGTCCTCCTCCTGCCGGGAAGGCAAGTATGATCCCTCAATGATCCAGTCATCGAAGGAACTGACAGACTTTTCTTTTTCCGGATCGATCCCGGTAATCACCACGCCTTCCTGGTAGGAGCCAATGCGCAGTAACCCTTCGCGCTCGAATCGTGGCGCTACGTGAGTGGGGCTCAATTCTGGCGGCATGTTCAGCCCCTCTATCCGCTCTAAAAGGCTGGAAGAATTCTTCAGTCGCCGATCGATTTTGCGTTCCTTTTCAAATCCGGCAGGCCGAATTTGCACATGACCCATGCCGGACTCCACGCCACCCCGGATCATGGAATCAACCATACCGTTGGAAAATCCCATACTGAACAGCACTCCGGTCATGCCTACGGTGGCGGTGCTGATGACCAGAAGGGATCGTCGGCGATGCCTGAGGGCGCTTCGCCACGCGAAGAGCGCAAGGAACTTTGCTTTGTCCAGAAGTCTCATAGCGTGCCGATTACCTCCACCGGGTTGAGCTTCGGAATCTTTCGTATGGTCAGATAGGAAAGGCCCAGGGATGGGAGCATTAGAGTTAGAAGAGCGATGTAGGTCTCCTGCAGGTTAACGATGGCGCGAATGGTTACCACGCTGCCCATTTCCTGTATGGCTTCGCCCAGTTCGCCTCCGAGCTCCACCGGATTTAATTCCAGATAGTAGCCACCGCCCATCCCCAGGACCAGGCCCGGGATGATTCCGAACAGAAGTAGAAGGAAAACTTCAAGCATCACTACTTTGATCAGATGACTGCCCCTGGTTCCTATGGCCAGGAGTATGCCAAACTCCCGCTGCCTTTCGTGCAGGGACATTTCTACTGTTGTCATGACCCCCGAAGCCATGATCAGGATTAAGAAAGTTAGAGTGATCTCAATTCCGATCTGATCAAGTAGCAGATACTGCACCAGATCTTGATTGAGATCATCCCAGTAGAGTAGAACGGGGTCATAGGTACGGGAGTACTCTGGCGGAAGCTCGGTTTCGGGCACCGGAAACCGTTCATCCAGATCATCGTAGACGTCTTGAGCCACCAGCGCATCTTTAGTGCCCAGAACAATGGAAGTATATCGAACAATGCCCCTTTCCGGGTTCCCCGGCGCGAATAGTTCCCGGGCCGCGTTCAGATCGGTCCAGACATAGTTTCCATCCAATTCGGGATTACCGGTTTTGATGATGCCCAGGATCTTGACCAGGGCGGCTCCCGTAGAGCCATCAAAGCGCGAACCGACTATTGAGATTATGGATCCGACCTTTGCATCCAGGTTGTCGGCCAGTCGAACCCCGATAATCGCCTGGTATACGGTTACTCCGTCCTCGTTTTCGGTAGCGGCGAAATCCGGATCCAGATAACGGCCTTCGACGATTCTGGTGTGCAAAGAACTCACTTGCTTTTCCTTATCCGGGGCGCCGCCCTGTACCTGTACAAAAGCGCTATGCTCGTCTTTGGCGGCCAGAGCGCCCGAGGTGATGCGAGGACTGATAGCCTGAATATCCGGATGCTTTAGTTTCTTTTCCAGGTCTTCAGTATAATCCACTGCACGATCCAGGCGCCTGCGGCTTTCGACCCAGCCGTAAGCGGCTACCTGTAAATAGCCAGTGGTTAGCTCCACTACCTGATCGATGTTTTCCTGATGCGTACCATAGGTCAAAAAGCGCAGAAAAGAAGTCAGAGCCACGGAAAGCGCAATAGAAACCATGGTGATGTAGGTTCTTCGCTTATTGCGAAAGAGATTTCTGGAGGCTAGTCGAAAAATGCCCACTTCTAGTTCCTATTTTCGTAAATTCGACTTGCTGAAGATGTATGCTGGAATCTGAGTGTTGAAGCTCAGCTTATGAAAAATAAGTGTCGTACGCGATACCTCGCGGCCATTCTCCAGGGAGATCATCTGATACCGAGTCGGGATTGTCCGACCGCCCATGGTCTTGATCTGATCATAAACCATTTTCTTCTTTAGCCGCCCTTTGTGATCATAGAATAGTTGCTCTACCGGCAAGTAGTCGGATTTGCGAATTTCTATTTCTATGCGTGACCAGACAACGGCGGCTTCGGGCCTAGGTTTCATTTCTATTCGGTAAGTGTTTCCGGATTTGTTCAGAAATCGATGGGTGTAATCGTCTATCATGCTGGTGGCCCGCAGCAGATCGTCATTGGTGAAATCAGACCCCATCCAGCTATCCTGGAGTAGGGATCCCTCGATCTTGATCTCCTTATTGATGCTGGGCACATACTGCCACATGTTGTTCTTCACTTTTAAAAAAGCGGTGCCCCGATCCCTTTCTGGTTTCAGTACGCGGATGAAGGCCCGATCCGTGCCGGATTCCTCCCAGATTTCCATTAACAGGCTCCGGTGCACACGGTCTCGATCGATTTGAAGCTCCATCAAGCCGGTGGAAGTATTTCCCCGGGTCTTCTGCTCCATGTTATCCACAATCTGCCGCGCATCTGGCTCGGCCATGACTGCAGTAGAAATGAAAAATAGAGTGGCTGTAAGTATTGTCCTGGCTGGGCCGATCATGGAGCGCCTCCGGGTTCGGTAGTTTTGGAAGTTTCAGTAATTGCTGAAACTTAGCATCCGTCTGTCAAGGTTTTACGCGTCAGGGGGCGATTTTTTTCCCGGTGTCTGCGGCCGGGCTCTGGCGTCCGGGATTGACTCGGAATTGCCTTTCTGCCTTCCATGCTTCGGTTGTGGTTTCGGATCCCGATTGGTAATGTAATGGGGGAATCTTTTGTGGTAATGGAGTCTCTCACCGGAAGCGGCGCTAGAGTCAGCTATGGTCTTTCAGAAGCAAACTGAACTGATCCGCATCCACCGGCGGGCTGAAATAGAAACCCTGGATGGAATGAACCCCCAGGCTTTCCAGCTTGCCCAGGGATTGTAAATCCTCCACGCCTTCCGCCACCATCGTCAGTCCCAGGGCCGAGGCCATGCCCGTAATGGCCTGGAGAATTCTGAAGCCCTCGCCGGTGTTAATTCTTTGCACGAAAGCACGATCGATCTTTATCTCATCTACTGGCATCTCATGCAATTGGGCCAGTGTGGAGTAGCCTGTACCAAAATCGTCGATGGCCAACCTGAATCCGGCCTGGTGCAGATCCAGCAGGTGGGCTGTTGCGTTTTCCACCTCCAGCATAGCAATGGATTCCGTTATCTCCAGGACAACTTCGTTGGGAGACAGCCCCGCCTCCTGCACCATCTTCAGCAAAGTGCCGGCCAGGTCTTTGCTAAAGAGCTGGCGTCTGGAAATGTTAACCGAAAGCTCCAGATTGTGTCCCTGTCCCTTGAGAGTCGCATGGTATCTAAAAGCCTTTTCCAGAACCGTGCGGCCCAGATCGGAGATCAGACCCATGCTTTCGGCCAGCGGTATGAAAGATTCAGGCCCCACTTTGCCGAGACCGTTTGTATTCGGCCATCGAGCCAGGGCTTCCATGCCTACGATCCGATGCGAACCGGCTTCGACGATGGGTTGGAAGAAGGGCTCAATCAGGCGGTTCTCAATGGCTTCCACCAGGTGATTGCGAATGGAAAGTTGATGCTGATAGAATGCCTTTTTGGGTAAATCCCCGGCGAATTTGTAATTGAATCGGCCCTGCTTCTTCGCATAGTTCAGGGCCCGGTCTGCCTGTCCGATGATTTCGTCCAGGTTGCTTCCATCATTTGGAAAAAGAGCTATACCGACGCTACAGGTTACGTGAACTTTTTCGCCTTCTACTTCCATGGGAAGCCGTATCAGCTCCATTAGTAGCGTGGCCAGACCGCGAATCTTTTCTGAATCCATCATGCGATCTACTAGAAATACGAACTGGTCCCCGCCCCAGCGGTACAGTCCGGTTTTCAATTCCGGGATCGCACGTAGTTTCTCCGCAAAAAGCGCAAGCACCCGGTCGCCCATCTTGTGGCCCAGGATTTCGTTTATATTAAAGAAGTGGTCCAGGTCGATCAAACCCACCGCCACCTGATGTCCGGCCGATTCGGCATGCAGGATGGCCTTCTGCACGTCCTCTTCCATGCGGGTGCGATTTGCGAGGCCGGTGAGATTATCATGGTAAGCGGCGAAATGACGTTGTTTTTCTGAAATGTAGTCCAGCGTTGTGTCGCGAATCAATCCTCGAATGGCAATATGGCTTCGTTCCTTGTAAGCGATGAACTTCCCTTCAAACCAGTTCATGCCAGTCTCTGCCGAGAGAACCGGAAAGCGAATCCGAACGCGATTCCGCCCCTTGAGCAGCGATCCCAGGGCGGAGGCCACCATTTCCCGGAAGTCTTTGTGGATTAAGGCAGGGAAGGTCCCGGAACCCAATTCTTCGGGTTTGCTGTGGAAGAATTTGTAAAATGGGTCGTTCGCATTGACTACCTGAAGTCGCTCATCCAATTCGATTACCGCTTCTTCCAGTAGCGAAAGCGTGGTAAGGTGCGATTTTCGTTCTCGGTCCGCTCGCACTGTATCTGTGATGTCGCGGACAACGCCTACCACCATGGCCTGGTCCGCATCTTCCACCAGACGAGTGGATATTTCCACTGGCAGCGAAGTGCCGTTGCGGCGATGAAAGTTCATTCTCAGTCGACCGCGATTGTAGCCCCGCTGCAGAAGGAAATAGTCAAACAGTCGTTTAACACGCTTTTGTTCGTCCTCGGGAAAGATGCTGGTGTAAGGCCGGCCCAGGAATTGTTCCCGGGGCAAGCCCAGGATCTCTTCGCATTGCTGGTTTGCTTCCAGCACGCTGCCCGAGCGCAATTCGGCCAGGAAAATGGCGTCGTTGGCACCTTCAAAGATTACTCCATACTTTGCTTCTGTCAGGAGTCGGTCCGAAATATCTCGGGCGATTAGCTGGATCCTTCCATCGGGCATGCGCACCGAACTGACTTCGCAGGTCCGCGGCTTGGCCTGTCCGTTGAAGCGAACTCTTTGCAACGAAATGTCCCCGGATTCGGATAGGAATTCCGAATCCTGCATAAAGCTCTGCACTGGCTGACCCAGTACATCCGCTTCCTTCCTGCCCAGAATGCTCAGAGCGGAAGGATTTAATTCCTGGATATGGCCGTTAGAATCCAGAACGAAGATTCCGTCGGCGGCCCTTTCCCGTAGGACGCGCGAATTCCTTTCGCTCTTTTCCAGCTTTAGTCTTGCCTGCTTCCTTTCCAGTTCCGCCGCAGCTCGTACGGAAATCAGCTTCAGAATAGAGAAAACAAACTCCGGATCCTCCATGGGTTCATCCGAATAGACGATTAAGAGGCCTGTGGGACTGCCGCTGGTATCTCGTAAGATCATCCCCGCTGCCGAGCGCAGGCCCTGTTTTTCGAGGCAGGGGTAGCTATCCGGTTGCTGCTGAGCATCGGCAACCAGGCAGAAACCGTCCTTTATTACCCTCTCTGCAATGGTTCCTTTGACTGGAATCTCCGAATCCGCGCCGGGCTGACCTTTGTGAAAAAAAGAAACGATTCGCAGAGTTTCCAGTGTCGAGGGGTCGCGGCCTTCCGGTAAGGCCGCAAGCACCGATCCGGTAAGTCCCAGGTGCCTGCACAGCGAACGAGTCAATTCCTCAAAATAGGAACTACCCGTTCGGGAAGCCACCTCTGTGATTAGCGCCATGGAGCGGTCTGAGTGCTTCCGGTTTCGGGCCCTCATCAGAACCATTATGGCCGGACCCTCTTCAGTAGGAAAGGCAGCGCTGTGCGACTCTACGGTAACGCTTGTTCCGTTTCGCCGGTTAAGCTTGAAAGTAAGGGAAAAGGTCTGCCCGAACGGCAATGTAGGTATAGTCTTTGCGATAATGCCGGTTGACTGGCCTTCCATCAAGTCCGATACGGAAGTGCGCAGTAAATCTTCCGCGGTCTCCACTCCATAGAGCTGGGCTGCGGCATCGTTGGCGTACAGAACCTCCCAGTTTCGGTGTACGATTACCGCTCCCGGAATAAGATTCAGTATTTCATCGACGGAGTAGTTCTTTCTTAATCGTTTCCAACTCATTCGCCAGGGTCAGGGGAGAAGCCTCTTTTATTTTTTTTCAATCCTTTCCGTTAGCTTCCCGGATTTGTTGCCGCAACTTCCCTGTTGGGACAACCTTTTCAGATCGGTATTCACTCTTTTCTCAGTTCAAATGACTCCGGCTTTCTTTTTCTATCTGCCGGGCTTCTTTGAACTGCTAATGACTGTTCAGTCTATCGGCCATCAGGATCCTGAAAAATCAGGCTCCTTCTTTTCTTTAAATGCATTCAGGCCAATGCGTGGCTCTTCTCTGGAAAAAATCTGACTGAACTCATTAATCTCTCTTTCCAGGCCCGCAGATAATGGCTGCTCCAGGCCGCTGTGCACCAACCATCGTGCGATTTTTTGGGCTTCCGGCCCTTTTTTTCCGGTGATGGTACCCATTAGCTTTTCCACTGTGGGCAGTAACTCGGCCAGTTCCACTACCTGGTTTACCAGACCAATTTGTAGCGCCCGGTCTGATTTCACCTGCGTGCCGCTAAGGATGATTTCCAGGGCCAGGGCCGGTCCCACCAGTCGGGCTAAACGCTGGGTGCCGCCAAAGCCGGGAATGATACCCAGTCCGGTTTCCGGAAGTCCCATCCGGGCATTCTCCGATGCGATGCGCATGTCGCAGGAAAGAGCCAACTCAAGGCCGCCCCCCAGGGCGAATCCGTTGATGGCTGCGATGGAGATGAGATCCGAGCCAGCGATGGCATTCATGGTCTTGTGCCCCTTTCTTGCAAAGACTTCGGCCTGCTCGGGGTTGAAGCTGGCCATCTGTCCGATATCAGCCCCGGCACAGAATGCCTTCTCTCCGGCGCCTGTAATGATTAAGCCCCGGATGGAGGAGTCCGAATTCAGCTCCTCTACATGGCCGTGTATTTCAGTTAAGATGTCTTCGTTCAGCGCATTCAGAGCTTCGGGTCGTTGAATGGTGAGAATTGCGTACTGGTTCTTTTTCTCCAGACTGGTTAGTGCCATGCGAGCAGAATTCTTCCGGTGTTTTACATGCCCATAAAAAAACGAAGTTTCAGGCATTTTTGTTTGCGCTTCTGGGTGGAAGGACATAATCACTGGTTCAGATTAAACGAATCTGTCCGATATAGATACCGGAGCACTCAGGACTATGGATGCGAAGCACAAATCTGAAACAAGGCTGAGGTTGTTCCTTCAAGAATTGAAGAACAACCACGGTCTGGTGGCGCTAAAGACAGGAACAGAAGTGGAGGATATGTCCTTTGCCGAGATATCCATGTTGCGCCGCATCACTGCCGGGCTACTGCCGCTTCATGTGAAGATCGGCGGACCGGAAGCAAGAAACGATATCCGTAATTTACTGCACATTCAGGTAGATGGGATCATTGCTCCCATGATTGAGTCCGCTTACGCGCTCAAGAATTTCGTAGGCACTTTGAAAGAATTGTGTAGCGAAGATCAGTACTCAAAATTGGAGAAGGGAATCAACCTGGAAACCGTTACCGCATTCCAGAACATGGATTCCATTCTGACGTCCCCCGCTCGTAAAGAGCTTAACCAGGTTACCGCGGCTCGCACAGACCTTTCCGGTAGCATGGAACGATCCCCGGATGATGCCGAGGTGCTGGAAGCCTGTGCGCTCATAGTCGCCCGATGTCAGGAGTATGAACTTCGCACCAGCGTTGGCGGCGCCATACATCCCGGGATCATTGAAACCCTGGTGAATCGCATAGCTCCCGATACGATCAATACCCGGCATATGGTTATTTCTCGGTCGGCCCTTCGCGAAGACGCCACCGGTCACCTGGTGGCTGCGCTGGAGTTTGAACTGGAGCTCTACCG
The DNA here is from genome assembly GCA_002730875.1 of Spirochaetaceae bacterium. Classification (GTDB taxonomy): domain Bacteria; phylum Spirochaetota; class Leptospiria; order Leptospirales; family Leptonemataceae; genus UBA3465. Next base: position 782,014 of record PCBI01000005.1, read on the forward strand.
TTATCTGGCTACGATTCCGGGGATGCGCCAGGCTGCCTATGCCAACCGAGTGCAGCTGCTTTCTACAAGGATGAAAAAGGCGCTTCGCACATGACCGATGTACATTGGCTTGATTTAACCCTCATAGTTGTGTACCTGGTGGGCCTGGTGGCCTTTGGCCTCTATATTTCCCGGGGCGTCAAGACCGGCACCGATTACTTCCTGGCAGGCAAGAGCCTGCCATTCTGGGTCATCGGTATGTCCATCATCGGAACGAACATTGGCTCCAATGACTACGTGGGTTCGGCCGGGAACGCCTATTCCATCGGACTGGCCCAGGCTAACTTCGAATGGATCGGGGCCATACCGGCCATGGTCCTGGGCGCATTTCTTTTTCTACCTTACTACTGGCGGGCCGGGGTCTATTCCATTCCGGAATACCTGGGCAAGAGATATGACGAGCGCACTCGTTTCGTGAGCGCCATAATCTTCACCGCCTTTTCCTTTGTTATTGTAGGCGTCTTTCTCTGGGCCACGGCCCTGATGTTGCATACTTACCTGGGGTGGTCGCACTGGGTGGGCATACTGGTCACGGGAGTGGTGGTTGGCTTCTATACTGTGACCGGCGGGTTAAAGGCTGTGACCTATTCGGATACCATCCAGCTGGTAATCATGTTTGCGGGTTCGCTGGGAGTGGCCTACTTTGGTATTCAACAGGCTGGCGGCCTGGACGCATTCTTTTCTAAATTACAGACAGAGCATCCAGATAAACTCCATGTCTTTCTTCCTGCCGATCATCCGGACTTCCCCTGGCCCGGAGTGCTACTGGGATTGGCGCTGGTGCTTTCGCCGGCCTACTGGTGTGCGAATCAGGCCGTGCTGCAGCGAACCCTGGCGGCGCGTTCGCAATGGGACAGCCAGGCTTCTATGCTTTTTGCGGCCCTGGCCAAGACATTCATACCTTTGCTTATCATACTCCCGGGATTTCTGGTTCTTGTCTTGAGCGCCGAGCCACTGGAAGATAAGGATCAGGCATTGCCCTGGATTATTAAGAATGTGCTGCCGCCGGGCCTTTCCGGACTTCTCTTTGTGGCTTTCATTGCCGCTTTGCAGTCCTCGGTGGATTCAACCCTGAATTCCGCGTCCACTATGTTCACCCGGGATATCTACGGAGTGTGGAAGGCGCGATTTGCGCGAAACACTGGCATAGAGAGCGAGGAGCAGCGTGACTCCAGAGAAGGGCAGGAGCTACGGCTGGGGCGCATCGTCACGTTCTTCGGCCTGGTATTCGGTATGCTTTTCGCGCCAGTCACCGGAGAGTTTGGCGGTATCTATACATTCATTCAAGAGGCGCTTTCTCTCTTTCAGGGGCCGGTTCTGGCCATCCTGGTTCTGGGCATTCTGAGTCGCCGTCCTACTCCCAGTGGCGGATTCATGGCTTTGCTTCTGGGGCTCGTTGTGGCCGCCGCATTGCGTTTGATTGGCGAATGGAACATGTTCTATGTCGCTTTCGCCAGTTTCGTATTCAGCGGCCTCTTCTTGTTCCTCTCCAGGTACTTCACTGCACCGGCTCTGCCAGACCATATTCGCGGCCTTACCTTGCGCTCCGTGATTCCGGATCCACATGGCAACAGCTCAGGGGGCAATCATGGTTGAGAGTCTACTCGCAATGGTGAACTGGCCAAGGGTGCTGGCAATTGGCTTCATGCTGGGTATTCTGGCGCTTTGCTTCATGCTGCCGGGTCCCCTGGGTTATAAAGACAGCTTGAGAGGTTGGAAGGATCTACGTATCTGGGCTGTGGCTTTGATGGTAATTCAGGTCTTCCTTTACTGGATCTTTTAGACCCCCTGACCGATTCTAGTCTTATGCCGGAAAAAGATCAAAGCGAAAGCGAATTCGCCTCTCGGTCCCCGGAGTCCGGCCCGGTTTCTGGCTCTCAGTATTCGGATGCCGGGCCTTCGGGCTCCGGCGAATCAGATGCCGAAACCAGCGGGATCCCGGGGGCTGCAGCAGCGAAGGGTGGCGAAAATCCGGGGTCGGGAGCCGGGCGCCGCTCTGACGGAACCCCTTCTTCGAAGCGAAGCTTTCGGCAATTGTTAAAGCTTCTTCCGGGACGAAAATGGGACTATTTTCTTCTTTTTCTCGTTAGCGTAGACACGCTTCTGCTCCTGCTCCGCGGATCCTACGATGTCTTTCTGGATCGAAGGGTTTCGTTGGGATTGATCGGTTTTGATTTTTTCGTACTCACCCTGTGGGGCATCGATTTTTTGCGTAAGCTCTGGAAAGAAGAGGATCGCTGGCGATTTATCACCAGGAACTGGTACGAGGTAGTGGGGCTAATTCCCATAGTAATGCTGCGACCATTTCTGCTACTGCGCGGAGTAAAGCTGGGAATCGCATTCTATAAACTGGGCAAAGCTAGCGAGGATGTGAGTCAGTCGCTGACTCGCGAGATTACTTTTCGGTTCAGGGATATCATTGTAGATACTATTGCCGATGCGGTTTTCCTGCAATCCCTGGGTCGAGTGGAGGAAGTAATGAGTCGTCTGGACTATGCCGAGCTGGCCCGAAAAGCGTTTCGAAACCACCAGGAGCAGCTGGACATTCTCGTGAAGGAATCGCTACACAACAAAGGCATGATGGGCGAACTCAGTAAACTGCCATTCATGAGCGGCTTCGTGAATCGAATAGGCGGCGATGTCTCCCGCACAATTAGCGAAGTTCTGGAAGCGGAAGTGGCGGGCAACATTATGAAGGAGATTACCCGGGGTATCCTTGTGGAGATGCATGAACGTGTGCGACAACTGGATGTGGAAAGAATCACTTCTGACGGTCGCATGCGGAAACGTTGGACAGTTCCGGAAAACCTGGTTGTCCGCGATGCTGACCCTTCGGAATCATTGCGCCCGCGGCCCTGATTTGCAGCGAAAGGCTGAATTCCAGACCCGAAAGCAGACCTTCCTGTCATCGGGGAGGCTACGTATGCCGCTTCATCATCGAAAGCCATCCGCAGAAAACCCTTGACATACCTTTGCATGGGTCAGCGTATTTCGTGTGGCAAGAACAACCGGCAACAATGAATTCGAATTCGAGTTGCATCAGCAACTCTTGCGAAGCGAAAGAATTCGTGTTACCATAGTGGGCTGCCTTTTTCTTTTCGCGCTTCTGGTTTTTGTTGTTCAGACCACCGGAAGCCGCAATCCATTCCCGGAAGACGCTTCGGGTCTGATGATGTACCCCCCGGCCTTATTTGCTGTTGCGGCCCTTTTCTCATTCTCTCTCGTCTTCTACATACATCGCCTAATTCAGAGTCGCTCTCGCTTGAGTCTCTGGATCCAGCAATTGAACATGCTCTTGGAAGTGAGTATTCCAACGGCAGTGGTCTTCTGGTTCATGACCGTGGGGGATTACTTCGTCGGTTTAAGTAGCGCCGCCTCCTACGTATATTTCATCTTCATATTGCTGTCGGTACTCAGACTGGACTGGAAGCTCTGTTTGGCGGCCGGCATTGTGGCCGGTCTGGAGTATGGTCTGCTTGCAAATTTCGCCATGGCTAGCAGACCGGAATCCTTTCCCTCGCGAATCCTGGAATTCCCTTTCTATTTCTACAGCCGGTCCATGGTTATGGTAATCAGCGGACTTGTTGTAGGAATCGTAGCCAGTCAATTACACCGTCGGGCGGCCTCCGCGGTGAGCATAGTTGAAGAGCGAAATCGAATCCTGGATACTTTCGGAAAGCACGTTTCGCCCGAAGTGGCCAATCAGTTGATGAACCAGGAATACGAAATCGAAAGCCGGGAAGTGGCCGTCATGTTTCTGGATATACGGGACTTCACCAGCTTCTCCGAAAACCGTAGTCCGGTGGAAGTGATCGGACGATTAAACGAAGCTTTCGCTTTTATGATCGACATCGTAAACGATCATCATGGAATCATTAACAAGTTTCTGGGCGATGGCTTTATGGCCGTGTTCGGGGCCCCGATTTCCCGGGGAAACAATGCAGCCAATGCAGTGGCCGCCGCCCGAAGCATTCTGGAAGAATTGGATAAACGTAATGCCCGGTTCGCCGACGATTCCATCCAGGTGGGTATCGGCATTCATTACGGCGAAGCAGTGACCGGAAATGTGGGCTCCCCCCGGAGAAAAGAATACACCATTATTGGCGATGTGGTGAACCTGGCTTCCAGGATGGAGAGTCTTAACAAACGATTCGGCAGCCGAGTGTTGATTTCGCAGGCCGTATTTCAGCATGCCGGCTTACCGGAAAGCGAAGTAAAAAAGATGCCCAGAGTCCAGGTAAAAGGCCGCCGGGAGACATTGCAGCCGTACGCTATTGCTTGAAACATTCCGGATCGGGAAGCTGTTTCTATCAAACCACCTCTGGATCTGCACACCGGTTCAGGGCTTGCTGGACTGCAAACGGTACCGGGCTCAAGACATCTTTCGGCCAGACATGTACTTTAAGGTTGATCCATAAAGGGCCATGTTTCACACTTTACCATGGATCTGGGAGTCAAAGACAAAGTCTACTTTCTGGCCGCGTCCACGCGAGGCCTGGGACGAGCCGTGGCGCAGGCACTGCAGGATGACGGAGCTTCGGTTTTTCTGGGCGGTCGCACCGAAGAGACCCTGCTAAAGACGCTCAAGGAGATGGGCGCGGATCAGAATCCCCGGGTCAGGGGCGCCGTATTGGATGTTTCCTCTTCAGAAAGCATCGAAAACTGGATCGAAGAAGGATTGCATACCTTCAGTCGCATGGACGGACTCCTGGTGAATGCTGGCGGACCGCCTGCAGGCAAGTTCAAAGACTTTGACGATTCGGATTTTGATGCGGCCTATCAACTCACTCTGATGAGCGCAGTGCGAATGATTCGTGAATCCTTGCCGGCGCTTAGGGGCAGCAAAGGTAACATTCTAATCGTAACTTCTTTATCGGTCCGCGAGCCGGTGGACAATCTGCTTCTATCCAACGTGTTTCGGAGCGGAGTGAACGCGCTTATGAAAACCCTTTCCCGTGAACTGATGGAAGACGGAATCCGGACAAATTGCATTGCCCCCGGTTTGATTTCCACCGACAGGCTCGAGAAAATCGAAAAGAGTACAGCGGAGTCTACCGGAAAGAATCCGAATGAGGTGCGAAAGCAAATGCAGGCAGGCGTACCCATGGGCCGTTACGGAAGTCCGGAGGAGTTCGGTCGTATGGGCGCCTTTCTACTTTCGCCGGCTGCCTCATACATAAACGGCGAATCCATCCAGGTGGACGGAGGCCTGGCGCGTAGCGTATGACACATTCTATGAAAGAAAACCAGGGCACCGAAAAATCTGGCTCGCCGAGAGTCGGCATTATCATGGGCAGCAATTCCGACTGGGAGACCATGAAAGCGGCCCGGGACATTCTCGACGAACTGGACGTAGAATGCGAAACCAGAGTTGTTTCCGCCCATAGAACTCCCGAAAAAATGTACGAATATGCCAGTCAGGCACGCTCCAGAGGGCTGCAAGTTATCATCGCCGGAGCCGGGGGCGCCGCCCATTTACCCGGAATGACGGCCTCGCTTACCACATTGCCGGTGATTGGAGTTCCCGTGCAGAGCAAGGCCCTGAGCGGGTTGGATTCTTTGCTTTCCATTGTTCAGATGCCCGGAGGCATTCCGGTTGCCACTACGGCCATCGGCAGTTCTGGCGCCAAGAATGCCGGCCTGCTGGCGGCTCAAATCCTGGCTCTGCAGGACGAGGGCCTTGCCGGCCGCCTGGAAGCCTATCGCCAGTCCCTCAAGGACCTTGTGGATCAAATGACGCTGGAAGACTGAAGCAAGGCTGGATTTCTGGTTACATGTCCGGGAATTCGCCCATTCTTCCGCCTGCCACAATCGGTATTCTAGGCGGCGGTCAGCTAGGAAGAATGATTGCCCTGGAAGCACGGCGAATGGGCTACGGAATCGCTGTTCTGGATCCGACTCCGGGCTGTCCTGCATCGCACCTTGCCGATCGGCAAATCCAGGCGGACTTTGACGATTCGCAAGCTGTTCAAGAGCTGGCCGCCGTTTCGGAAATCCTCACATTCGAGTTCGAAAACGTGGAGCCCGGAGTTATGGAGGGACTGAGCTGTCATCCTTCGCTGGAGCCGCTCTACGTTACCCGGAACCGTTGGCGAGAAAAGAACATGGCCCGCGGACTCGGAATTCCCACCGCGCCTTTTCTGGCGGTTGGGCAACCTATCGAACTGAGGCAGGCCCTGGCGACAGAAGAGATCAGGAAACGGGGCGGTGCGATTCTGAAGACCTGCGAAGGCGGCTATGACGGAAAAGGACAATGGCGATTTAACGAAAGAGCCATTCAACAGGCTTGCGATACGAATTTCACCGATTCTCAGTTCCTGGAAACCCTGGAACCTGACTTGCGGGCCCTGTTTCAGAACCTCGCGAATGGAGGAACGCAAACGCAGGCCCCGGAACCGTTTTTTGTCCTGGAAGGAATGGTTCCTTTCTCCCTGGAATTTAGCATCGTGGGTACGGGGTTTGCCGACTCGCAATTTGCTGCTTTTGCTCCGGTAGAAAACGAGCATCGAAACGGCATTTTGCACAAGAGCTTCTCCAGCGCAGCGATTTCATCCGAGCAGGCCCGGCGAGCCATCGAGTATGCGGGAAGAATCGCCGAACACTTTGGATACGTAGGAACCTTTGCCGTGGAGTTCTTCCTTGCCGACGGCGAGCCGGTGTTCAACGAAATGGCGCCCAGGCCACACAATTCGGGGCATCTAACCCTGGATGCCAGTATCAGTTCGCAGTTTGAGCAACATGTGCGTGCCGTTTGCCATCTTCCGCCCGGAAGTCCGGATTATATGTGCGAAGCCGTGATGATTAATCTTATTGGTGAAGATCATTCGGTTCTGGCCGGTGTGGAACGCGCTCTGGAAATTCCTGGCATTCGATTTCATTGGTACGGCAAATCGGAGAGTCGTGCGGGGCGAAAAATGGGCCACATTACCGCTCTTGCCTCTACGCGACAGGAAGCCAGCGAAAATGCGGATCGAGCCTACGATCGGTTGAAATGGGTCAGACAATAGGCCAGAAGTTTGTGGCATCCGGACTCAATGAATAGATCACCCAGAGCCAAAAGACCCACCGGTCGATTGCTCATCAAATACAACGGATTCCAGAGCGGACGGAATTTGTTCTTGAACCGGAATAATCCCATGCTACTGAATGCGGGCCGCATTAAATAATAGGAAGCGAACCTCTTTAGTTGCGTTTGCTGCTTCTTTGCTGGCAATTCCGGAGTCTTCGGATTAATTCTTAAGAACGGCACTTCTCCCAGACTTACCAGTTCCATACCGCGCTTCCCGGCCAGAGCTACGGACTCCAGGATTAAAGCCTCCATTGCTCCCACCGGCGCTTCCCTGGAACGAAGCATAACTTCCAGGTGAATGGCACTTTCCCCATTCCTGGACCAGCCCACCAGCGCTTCCGGTTGATTATCTCGGTAGTAGATTAAACAAAGCTCCCAGAATTCCGGGTCGTTCTGAAACAGATACTTCAATGCCGGCCTTCTTCTATACTGGGATGCATTCCGCAATTCTGTCAGAATCTCCCTGATTCGCCCGATGGTACCGGGGTCGGGTCGTTCCATAACCTCGATGTTTCCTTTTCGGAGAGCTCTCCGACTCAGTTCGCGCAAGCTTCGATGCGGATTCCAGGGGTCTGGCTTTCTCAGCGGCAGAACCGCCTCCAGACCGCTCTGTCTATGCTTCCAGCCCCTGTCCTCGAGCGCGGCCAGGTGACTGGCATCGCAGCCTCTCAGAATAATATCCTTTTTTGCGCTTTCGCTGACCATTATGTCGGCAAAGTAAGCTGTGCGGCTTTGTTGCGCATTGTAGATCCAATCCCTGCGACTTCGGGGAAGCCATAGCGAACGGGCTATAAAACTGCTCTCCGAGCCACTGTTCGGATCGCAACTGGACAAACACCAGCTAAGGGGAAGTCTGGAAACCGTTCGCATCTAACTCTCTTTCTTTCGTTTTCCTATTTCTTCCCTAGGAAATAGTTGACTGTTGTCCAATCTATTCCTTGCTTAAAGGACAAAGAAACAAAGGAGGAAATATGGCACTAACTTTGCCTGATTTACCCTATCCCAAGAACGGACTGGAGCCTCATATCTCCGCCAATACGCTGGAGTTTCATTACGGAAAGCACCACAATGCCTACGTGACCAATGGAAACAAGCTCATCGAAGGTACTCCCTTTGAAAAAGCAGATATCGAAACGATTATCAAGGAAACGGCCAATGATTCCTCCAAAGCGGGCATTTTCAACAATGCAGCGCAGGTATGGAACCACACCTTTTATTGGAACTCAATGAAACCAAATGGTGGTGGCGAGCCTACAGGGCCCATTGCAGACAAGATTCAGTCAGACTTTGGCAGCCTGGAGAAATTCGTCGAGGAATTCAAGACTGCTGCCGCCACTCAATTCGGTAGCGGTTGGGCCTGGCTGGTTCTCGATGGCGGCAAGCTCAAAGTTGACAAGACGCCGAATGCAGTAAACCCGCTTGTAGATGGCAAGAAACCCATTCTGACTATCGATGTCTGGGAGCATGCTTACTATCTGGATTATCAGAATAAGCGCCCAGACTACATTTCCACATTTGTCGAGAAGCTCGTGAACTGGGACTTCGCATCCAAGAATCTGGAAAGCTAACAATCGGTAATATGGAATCGGGATCACCGACGTAGGCGATTAGCCATTGTCGGTCCCGGGCTCGAGATTTCGGCCAAACTGATGGAGGGCTCGCTTTGCGAGCCTTTCCTGTTTTTGACCTGGAAGCCTTAACCATTCTCGGACTCCTGTTCTGTTATCCCGTTGTCCCTTTGTCATCTTACGGTCTTGTCTTCCGGTGACTTGGTCGCATCTTCATCAGGTAATCTGGCCCTTTAGTTCTCTTGCCTTCCGGCTACTCTATCCTCCCGGACCGCTAGATTCGCTCATGAGCAGGGCGGTGCGCCTCGACTTTGCATTTTCAACGGACGGATGTACGGGAACCTGACCTTCCCGGATTAACTTCAGACTCCAGGACTGCGGTTCTTTGTGCGGCCCATACGTGCGGAACGGGTCGGCCACAATGCATTTGATTCCTCTTTCGGAAGCCTGTCGGCACCAAATCTTCACTCTTTCGGCAACCCGGGATTCATAGAATAGATCTCCCAGAATCATTAGATCCGGCCCATGCTTCTTGAGGACTTCATCCGGCTCATCGAACAATTCCAGGCTATCCGTTTCCATCTGGCATCCGTTCTGACGGGCCATTTCCTCGGCCACGCGCAGGGCTTGCCGGTCGTGATCGGTGGCCACCACGGTAGCGCCCATGGATGCGAAAGCCACTGCAGCCAGACCCGAGCCGCATCCAAGTTCCAATACTCTTTTTCCCTTTAGTTCTAGATCGGAGCCGTGGTCCAGTGCGTAGCGGGCCAGCATGCGGGATCCAGGCCAGACGATGCACCAGTAGGGGATTTCGTTCTTGTAGCTTTCGTCCAGGTCGCCGGCGTACTGCCAGAAAATACTGAACTTGAGGGCTTCACGCATGCGTATCTCAGGACAGTATAGATCGGGACGGTATCCCTGTCCGAAATTCGGGCAGAATCCCTGATCTGGAAGCGGGGTTCCGGGTTCCAGCAAGAATAGTTGTGCGGGTTCCATTATTTCTCTTCGAAGACTGTGTCCCGTGCAACGCCTGTATCCTGCGCAAGACTTATAGCCTACGCAAAGGCTGCATCCTGCGAAAAACCTGTATCCTGCAGACGGCCCCTATCCAGCTCAGCCATAGTGGGGCGCACTCTAAAGGCTAAGGGTTTTCCAGAGCTTTTCGCGCAAGAGCAATTTGCTCTGTTAGCCGCTGTTCCAAATCCTTGCCCAGGCTTTTCGAATATCGGGAATACAGAGATTTCCAGGCGCTCCGGACGGAATCCTCCATCTTGCGAGCCTTCGGTGTAGGATGGATGGCCGCGGTCCGGCCGTTTAGCTTTCGATCAATGAGTCCCAGTTGCTCCAATCGGTCCACGAAACGCGTTATTGTGGACGGTTTGAAGCTTAACTGACGGGCAATCTCGGATGGTTGAATCCCCGGTTCTTTGAGCGCCACAAGTAGAACAAATCCATGGGAAGGGGCCAGCCCCACCTTTCCAAATTCCTCTTCGGCGAACTCGGTAAGCTTGCGGTCCAGGGCCGCCGTGGCAAAGAACAGGCAGTGACCAAAATCCTGCTTGCTCTCGGACTTCTCCTGCTTGCTTGCCGGGCCGCTCATGGACTCCAGAGATAGTAGAACTTGGCGCTGGAGCCGGGGAATACCAGTTGTCGCAACAGGCGGTTTAGATCCGAGGATTCCGCTCCAGGGGTCTGGTACACATTGTCCAGCTTGCGGTCAGTCTTCGTATAAAGCACCAGTCGGGGATCTTTACCGGAAGATGAGTAATTGGGCAGCGCCATGGTCTTCTGAACGAATTCATCAAAGTAACCAACATCATCGATCAGTCCGTTCTCTTTGGCCTGGTTGGCCGTGTAGATCCGCCCGTCGGCCAGAGTCTGGATCCGGCTCCGCTGAAGATTGGGTCTTCCCTGATCCACCACAGTAACAAAACGCTGATACATATCGTTTACGATGGACTGCAGGATCTTTTGCTGCTCTTCGGTCATTTCCTGCGTTGGGCTGCCGATGGCCTTGTTGTCGCCGGAGGTAATCGAATAGTCTTTAATGCCGATCTTATCCAGGCCTTCCTTTACGTTCAGGAGCCCAAAGATAACTCCAATGCTTCCGGTAATTGTTGTGGGATGCGCGAACACTCGATCGGCAGCCATTGCCACGTAGTAGCCGCCACTGGCGGCCACATCCATGAATACGGCCACCACGGGAATGTTTTTCTCTTCTCTGAATTTTCGGATCTCGCGGTAAATGATATCGCTTGCTGTTACTCCTCCGCCGGGGGAGTTTATCTTGAGGATTACTGCTTTGATGGAATCATCTTCTCGAGCGCGGTTCAGCTGACTTACAATGCGCGCAACCATGCTCTCTTCCGTGGGTCCAAAGAAGCCGGCAGTTTCCTGGTCGGTAATTACCCCTTCTATGGGCAGGATCAATATCTTGTCCGGTCCGGTGCCATCCAGGACCTTCTCTTCGTAATCCTCGAAGAATTTGGGTAGGGACCCCCCGCCCAGAGGAATAACGCAGCATCCGGCCAGGACACTGGAAATGAGAGCGGCCGCGGCGATTCGGGAAATGGCTTGCCGAGCAAAAAGGAAGAGTTGAGTGTACATCAGATACAGTCAGCCAGGCAAGCAAATATGGGTAAAGTGAAAAACCAGAACAGCAAAGACCATCATCCTGACCTCAAGGAGGCGGAAGCAATGCTGTGCGAATCCGCTCCGGAACCCGAACGCGAAGTCTTCCATGCAATTCAGGGTTTTCCGCCAGTTCGGGCAGCAAAGAGTACCGGGGCCGGGCTATTTTTGGGTGCAATTCTGGCTCTTTTGATGTTTGCGGGAACTGGCTGCGGTGGTTGCAGCGATGAGGTGCGATTCGTCCGTATGGTTTCCGATACTGCGCTGTACAGGGAAGCGAGCAAAGAATCGGATCGGCTGGGCACCATTCCGGCAGGACAACTGGCGGAGCTGATTTCAAAAGGAGCCCGGGAAGAGTCTGGCAAACAATGGCTGGAAGTCTCATGGAAGCGAAAGCAAGGATTCATCCTGGTGGACCCGGATTCGCTGAGCCTGCAGAATCTTTCTGAAGACGACGCTCTACCTGAAGGCGGCGATCCGACGGATGAGATAACCGAGGACGGAGTCGAAGGGGACGAAGAGCTTTCCTTGCAGCCAAAGAGATTGAAGCCTTCTGATTTCAACCCCGAAGGTAAAGATTTTTCCCTGGGCCTGGGATGCACCGGTAGCACCCACTCCGAGTATTCTGTGGAGCTGCAGTTCGATGAAGGCCAAGTTCGCATGGTAGATTCGGGTTTGCTGGAGTACGGAATGCCCGGGGAAGCTTGCGGTAGCACGTACGAAGAAATCTTTCTGGGAACCTATACTGTCGAAGAAGGTCAGGTTCTGGCCCGATTTAATCGCCGCATAAGCAGGATCAGCCGCGCAACGTTTCCCAATTGCGATGCAACGAAGACCGAAGAAACCAGCACCAAAATCGAAAGAAAAGACCGATTGTTCATGCTGGAATGCGACGGAAAGAAAGCACTACAACTGGATGGCCAGATGCATTCCGACGATGCGCCGGTCACTGCCCAGTCCGATCATTATTTTGTGATTCAATAGGCTGGCGGTTCGCCGCGGTTCGCGCGGCGCGGTTGTTTGTCCGAAGTGCCGGTCCTTACCGGCTTTCTTCCAGCATGTATTCGGTGAACAGGTCTTTCTGATTCCCTTTTTCCTGACTGTCTTGAAGCGCCAGCGGATAATTGCCGGAGAAACAGGCATCGCACCAGTTTTGATCCGGCCGGGTAATCTGCATCGCTTTATGCGCGCCATCCAGCGTTAGATAACCCAGAGAATCCACTCCCAGATATCTTGTGATCTCGTCGACGGTATGGGATGAAGCGATGAGCTCGGTGCGCGTGGGAATGTCGATACCATAGAAGCAGGGAAACTGAGTTGGCGGGGCGGAAATTCGAAGGTGAATCTCTTTTGCCTCCGCACGACGAAGCATTTTGATTAGCTTGCGGGCGGTGGTTCCCCGCATGATGGAATCATCGATGAGTACCACACGTTTGCCCCGAATCGCAGATTCCACCACGTTGTACTTGATTCGCGCCCCAAAATCTCTAATCTTTTGCTCGGGTTCGATAAAGGTCCTTCCGATGTAATGAGATCGAATCAATCCTATGGTGTAGGGAAGCCCGCTCTCTTCAGCATATCCCAGGGCGGCCACAGTGGAAGAGTCCGGTACGCTTACTACGCAATCCGCTTCGGCGGGGTACTCCCGGGCCAGGATCTTGCCCAGATTCTTTCGCACTTCGTAAACGCTCTGGTTGAAGATTCTGGAGTCCGGTCGCGCAAAATAGATGTTTTCGAAGATACAAAGGGATTCCTGTTTCTGCTCGAACGGAAAAAAAGAAGTTAGTCCCGTATTGTCCACGCGTATGACTTCCCCGGGTTCAACGTCGCGATCGTATTTTGCGTCGGTGATGTCGAATGCGCAGGTCTCGGAAGCGAATACAATGGAGCCATCCGGTCGATGCCCCATAACCAGCGGACGAAAACCATTGGGATCGCGAATGGCGTATAGCGCATCCCGTGTCAGGATCAATAGACTGTAAGCTCCCGAGATAGTGCGGAGGGCATCGCAAAGCGCATCCAGAAATTCGGTATGGCCGCTGCGAGCCATGAGATGAACGATTACTTCCGAGTCGATAGTGGTCTGAAATATGGAGCCCTTCTTTTCTAGATCCGCTCGTAAGGACCACGAGTTCACCAGGTTCCCGTTATGCGCCAGGGAGAAGGCTCCCAGGTTGGACTCGACGCGAATGGGCTGGGCATTTCTAAGGAAGGAGGCGCCGGTAGTAGAATAACGATTATGGCCGATGGCAGCGCTGCCGCTGAGCTGAGAAAGCTTGTCTTTTTCGAAAACCTGGGCTACCTGACCCATGCCTGCATATCGATAGAGTCTTTCTCCGTCGGTGGTGACGATTCCAGCGCTTTCCTGACCCCGGTGCTGAAGAGAGTAGAGCCCGAGGTACGTGAAATTCGAGGCCTCAGGGCAGCCATAGATTCCGTATATGCCGCATTCCTCCTTCGGCCGATGCTCGGAGGAGGATGTCTCAAATTTCATGTTTCCAGAAAGGTAAAAGCAGACAGAATTGGAACTAAAAAATGGGCTCAGATCGGGAAAAACAGCAGCAACTTAACATCAATCGATTCTTGCTTCAAAACCCACTATTGCGGTCTTTGAACCCGGACAAGCCTCCGGTGCGCGAGTTTCTGCAGTCTGTGCGGGCGGTAAAGGTCCGTCGCGGCGACTCGGTGTATGCCGAAGGTGACGAAGCCCTTTGTTTTTATCTGGTCCGGCACGGCGAGGTGCACCGCTTCCACCGGGAGTCGGACGGCAGTCTGCGCCTGATCGGAATTCATGGCCGTGGTAGCGTGCTTGGAGAGGTGAGCTTTCTTGCCGGCGAACGTCATGGCGCCCGGGCCAAAGCTGTACTGGACTCCCAGCTTCTCCGGATTGATCTGGAGCCCTGGAACCGTCTGGTGGGGCGCGAACCCGAAGCCCTGGCCGGTCTGGTAAGAATCCTGTCGCGCAGGTTTCATCGTACAATGGACCCGGCGGAGCAATTGGAACCCGCTCGCTTGCATGTTCTTTCCTATCCGGATTCACCCGGGCGCGGACATCGTCTGGCTCATGTGCTTTCCGAAGTTCTGGTATCGGAAAACCACGGGCCGGTACTGCTTCTGGAACTGGGCCGCCAATCCGGTGTAGATTCGCAAAGGGACACTTCATCCGCTCTTTCAGCAAAGTCAAAAGGCGCCAGAGCCGCTTCAGGTTCGGAAGTTTCGAAATCGAATGCAGAAGACCAGAGCAATCTAAAGGATTTGCTGCAGCGGCCGGTGGAACTCTTCGAATGGCTTCGGTCCAGGTCTCATCCTGGAGATGGCGGCTACGACCATGTGGACGCCACTCCTTTGATGGAACTGGAAGACGCGGAAAGAGACCGGGTGGCACGAACGATTCCCGCTCTCCTGGGTCTGATGCGAAAATTCTACTCGCTGGTGCTTGTCCATGTTGGGCCGTATATTGACGAACCGGATCGCCTGCTCTGCGAAATCTATCGCAGCGCGGACTTGATTGCTTGTGCCCGAGATACCTTTACGCCGGCCGGGCCGCGATGGATGGATTATCGAAAATCCCTTTCTTCGTTTGTGCCGGACTTCTTTGATAAACTGGTCTCCATTACCGAAGAGAATTCATCGTCCTATCGAGCGAAGGAGCGAAACCCGGACCGGTCGGTCCCGCTAAAACAGAATCGAATCCGACTTTTTCTCAGCGCAAACGGCGAGGTGGGCCCGGACTCGCCCGGGATGCATCGTCTGGCGCGTAAGTTAAGCGGCACTTTGCGCGGCCTGTGTCTGGGCGGCGGTGGGGCCCGGGCCTACGCCCATGCCGGCATTCTGGAAATCCTTGAGCGCGACGGATTGGAGTTCGACGGAATTTCCGGTACTTCCATGGGGGCCGTCATCGGCGCTGCCCATGCTGCCGGAATTTCGGCCGCTGAAATTCAAAAGCTACTTCGCAAGAGTCTGCCGGATTCGGATGCCATCCTGGACAAGGGAGTGCCCACGGTGAGCTTCTTCAAGGGGAATCGCCTTAACCAGGTGCTGATGGATGTGTTTGGCGATCTGCAATTCGAAGATCTGCAAATTCCCTTCTACTGCAACAGTACCGATTTGAATTCCGGCCAGAGCCTGATATTCGAAAGCGGCTACATTTCCATGGCTCTTCGAGCGAGCGTCAGCATTCCGGGGGTTTTCCCGCCGGTGCAAATGCCACCGTACACTCTCGTGGATGGAGGTATTCTAAACAATCTGCCGGGCAACGTTTTGCGCGAAAGGGGCTTTAGTCGCATCGCTGGAATCAATGTTACTCCGCTGGAGGATGATCGTTCCAGCCAGACCACCGTGGATTTTTCCGAAGGCGTGCAGGGCATCATGGAGTATTTCAGCAAGCCGCCGGTGCTATCGATCATTACCAGGTCCATCGCGGTAGAAGGCCGGGAGTTACTACGGTTCCGATTGGAGGACTTCGACTTCATTTTGAATCCGGAAATGGCTCCTTTCGATCTATTCGATTTTCACAGGCATGATGAGATCTTTGAAGCCGGTCGAAAAGAGGCCAGCGCCCGGCTACCGGAACTCTGGAAGGCGCTTCTAAGGCATTAATCCCCTCCCGTTTTCGGGCTCAGGAGTCATCGGCGGCAGCTATGGCAGTAGTCAGGGGCGGCCGTTCTGCAAAAGCTTCAATGGCCATTAGACTACGGCGCGCCGTTAACGGGTGTCCTGGCGGGATGGAGTAATCGGATGGGCTGCGGCTGGGCGCGGCAGCGTGCAGCAGGCCGGGGTGGATTCGCCGAGTTGGGGTTTTAAGGATGAAGAGAAACGGAGAGCCTTCTTTCGACCGCAACAATGGTTTTCGGCGCTCGGGAATTGGTTGCCTCTGCCAATTACGCAAGAAAGTCTGCAGTCATCGCGGTCGGCATGCGGTTCAAAACGTTCCTGCCGGGCTCGGATATCAAAGTCCATGAAAGATCTAAGAAGAGAATACTCCAAACAATTCCTGGAAGAGGATTCCGCCGGTTACGATCCGTTCCAGCTATTTCAAAAGTGGTTCGAGGAAGCCCGAGAAAATGAAGACGATGCCAACGCCATGTCGCTGGCCACAGTGGACGGTCGCGGCCAACCCGATGTGCGAATCGTTCTGCTCAAGGATTTGCGGCCCGAAGGGTTTGTTTTCTTTACCAACTACGCATCCAAGAAAGGCCTGGACCTTGAAGCCAACCACAGGGCCGGATTGTGCTTCTACTGGCATAGTCTGGAACGTCAGGTTCGGGTTCAGGGCGCGACGACTCATGTGTCCGAGCAGGAGTCCGAGGAATACTTTCACAGCCGACCTCTTGAAAGTCGATACGGAGCATTGGCTTCCCATCAAAGTGAGCCGGTGGATTCCCGGGATGTTCTGGAAAAGCGAATGGAAGAATTGAAGCAGAAATATGGCGAAAATCCGCCACGACCGGAATCCTGGGGCGGCTACGTTTTGCAGCCGGAGCGCATCGAATTCTGGCAGGGACGCCCGGGCAGGCTGCACGATCGCTTACTCTATGAAAAGGACGGGGCCGGGTGGCGCAGATGTCGCCTCAGTCCCTGAGTTAAACCATGTATCCGTTTCGCCTGAAATTGGCTGCCCGGCAGCTATTGCTACTATACGCTGCGATTGTGCTGCCCGGCTCCCTTGCTTTGGCGGAGCCCCTGGCCGAAGAGGGGATCCTTGATCTTCGTCAGGCAGATTGGGAACGAATCCACTTTCTGGACGGCAAGTGGGCTTTCTATTGGAATCGGCTGGTGAATCCCCTGGAATTACGAAGCCCGGATCGGGCCCGGGAAGCCGAGAATGCAAAGATTACGGAGAAGCCGGATGCCTTCGCCGAAGTTCCGGATGACTGGCTGGGTCTGGAAGTTAAGGGAACGAGCCTGCCCGGGAGCGGATATGCCACATACTACTTGAGGGTACTCCTTCCGGAAGAGCATCCGCCTCTTTCATTGAAGTTCCTGGACCAATCCAGCGCGTATTCGCTGTACGTTAACGGCAAGCTGTACGGAGAGAACGGACAGGTATCCACCTCTACTGAGAACTACCTGCCAAGTTACAGGACGCGGCTCTACGAACTCCAGGAGAAAGGAGAGGTTCTGGATATTGTGATCCACGTTGCCAACTATGGGCATCGTAAAGGAGGACTCTGGGAAAGGATTCACATTGGCCCGCAGGATAAGGTTCGCCAATTCCGAGAAGGTAGAATCGTATTCGAAAGCTTCATTGCGGGAACTCTTGTGATCATGGGCTTCTATCACCTGGGTCTTTTCTACCTTCGTAGAAAGGATCGCTCTACACTGTGGTTTGGTCTGTTTTGTTTGATTATCGTTCTCCGTCTGGTCCTCATCGGCGAACGGCTCCTTCATGATATCGTACCTGAAGGTTGGTGGGAAACGCTGCTTCGCCTGGAGTATCTCAGCGTTTACGGGGGCTTATGCAGCTTCATTGCATTCGTTCACAGTTTGTATCCAGACGAAACAAGTCGCCGGTTTCTGCAGGGACTGACCGTAGTCAGCGCTTTGTTCGGACTGCTGGTTCTGGTCGGGCCCACGCTATGGTTCACGCACTCCATCGACTATTTCCAGTTCGTAATTCTGGCGGCTATCTTTTACGTTATTGTGGTCTTTGGCCTGGCCGTGTATCGTAAACGGGAAGGCGCCATATTCGTCAGCGTAGCATCGCTGGTGCTTTGCGCTACCGTGGTAAACGATCTGGCGTACAATCAGCAGGTGATACGTACAGCGCAGCTTGTGGCTGTGGGTCTCTTTGTCTTCATTTTCATACAGGCCTTCATTCTCTCGATTCGCTTCTCCCGAGCCTTTTCTACGATAGAAAGCATGAAAGACAGCTTGCAGAAGTACAACCAGGCTTATAGTAGGTTTGTCCCGGAAGAGTTTCTGAAGTATCTCCATAAGGACAGCATCCTGGATATTCGCCTGGGCGATCAAGTGCAGGAAACCATGAGTGTACTGTTCCTGGACATACGGGACTTCACGCAGCGCTCCGAGCGAATGACTCCGGCGGAGACTTTCGGCTTCATCAATGAATATCTGGGCCGGGTGGGTCCTCTGATTCGGGCCTACCATGGTTTCATAGATAAGTATCTGGGCGACGGTTTGATGGCTCTTTTTCCCGGCGGGCCACAGGATGCGGTGGAAGCGGGCCTGGCAATCCAGAAGGCAGTACAACAATTCAACGACGAGCTTGCTTCGCAGGACCTGGATCCAATTCGCATAGGCGTAGGAATTCACACGGGACTGCTGATGCTGGGAACAGTGGGCGAATCCGAGCGGATGGATGGTACGGTGATTTCCGATGCCGTGAATCTGGCGGCGCGTACCGAAGGACTTACGCGTATCTACGGTGTGAGCATGATCGTCAGCCAGGATACTCTATTTCAGTTGGATGATCCTACCAGATACAATTACCGGTTTCTGGGCAAGGTTCGCGTCAAGGGTAAGGATGAGCCCGTTAGCATTTTCGAGTTCTTCGACGAGGACGACCGGGAGACTCGAACGGTAAAAGTGGTTACTCGAGAAGACTTCGAACGAGGCGTGATGCAACTCCACGACCGGGATTTCCTGGCGGCAAAGGACACTTTTGAAGCCGTCAAGCGGGCCGCCCCCGAGGACCGGGCTGTTCATTATTATCTTTCGCGCCTGGAGCGGATTCTACTGCGAAAGTCGGGCTGATCCCGGCATTCCCGGTCCACCGGGTCCGGTGCATCGATTAGTCGCTTTACGATGGAATGGGGTGAACCTATCGGGCGTCGTTTCTTCGCAGGGACTATCCATGGGGTAAGCGCGGACCGAATCAAGCGCAGGCCCTTTTTTCTGATCCAGCGGTTCGATCCGGTCAGGCATTCCCATCAGTAAAGAGAGGGCCCTGGTTGGAAAGGGCTCGGATGAAGTCTTCTTCCGGCATGGCGGCGCCGGTGAAATAGCCCTGCACCAGATCGCAAGACTCCTGGTGGAGAAACTCCGCTATAGTTCTGGATTCCACTCCTTCGCCTACCATGCGTAATTTTAGCGCATGAGCCAGCTCGATCACGGCTCTGGAAATGGCTGCATTTTCGCTGTCCGTATCCAGGTTCTTGATGAAAGTGCCATCCAGTTTGAGATAGTGCACCGGGAAGTACTTCAAATAGTTTAGAGAGGAGTAACCTGTGCCGAAATCGTCTACAGCCAGTTCCACTCCCATTCCATTCAATGTTTCCAGAATGCGCAGCGTAGTAGCCGGCCTTCGCATTAGCTCCGATTCGGTGATTTCCAGAATCAGGCCCGAAGGATTCAGGCCGGTTTTTGTCAGGACTTCTGTTACCAGGTTGGCGAAGTTTTTCTGGGATAATTGCTGCACGGCCACATTTACCGAAACTCCGGTAGAACCGTAGCCGGCGGCGCGCCAGCGAGCAGCGGTCAGGCAGGACTCTTCCAGCACCCATTTACCTACATCGCGGATATATCCGGACTCTTCCAGTATGGGAATGAACTCGGACGGGGAAACCGTACCGAATTCCGGGCTAGTCCATCGCAGTAAAGCTTCTCCATGGGTGATCCGGCCCGAGGACAGGTCCACAATTGGCTGGAAATGAATCCTTAATTCCCGTCGATCCAGAGCCTTTCGCAACGCCGAGGACAGTTGAACCCTTCGCGAATTTCGGTCCTGGATTTCCTGGTCAAAAAAGATATAGGTATTCTTCCCGCTTCGTTTGCCGGAGTACATGGCGGCATCGGCATTCTTCAGAAGTTCCTCGAAGTTCATGCCATCGTCCGGATACAGAGCGAGCCCGATGCTGGCGGTAACATGCAGCACGTTTCCCATTACCAGATAGTCCCGGGACACTTCCTGCAACAGTGATTCGCACAGTTGCTCCAGGTCCTTTCTATCATTTCTGCCGGGAAGCAAGATGGCGAACTCATCGCCACCAATCCGAGCAAGCAACGCTTCTGCGCCGCCCCGGGAGCGAACCACCGAATCCAGTCGGTGGGCCACTTCGTCCAGCATGCTGTCTCCGGTACTGTGTCCCAGGCTGTCGTTTATGTCTTTGAAGCCGTCCAGGTCCAGATAAAGCAGCGCCGCCCGGCTTCGATTGAACTGCAGGATCCGGTTTGCGCTGGTCTCAAACGCCAGCCGGTTCGGGATGCCGGTGACCGCATCCCGATACGCCAGGTTCCGGATGCGATCCGCCATCATATTGAAGGTAGCGCTAAGATGTGCGATCTCATCTTTGCCGTCTACGCTGGCCCGCGAGTCCAGATTGCCCTGGCCGAATGCAGTGGTTGTATCCAGAAGATTCTGCAGTCTTCGCATCAAAAACAGATAATAAAGCAGGGCCAGACCTGCCAGGATGCCGGCAATCAAGAGATTGGTAGTGAGGATGTTGCCCGCCACGTTGGCTTCCCGTTCTTCTATCAATCTTTCCAGGGAGTATAGCTGAATAATCGCACCTTTCGATTCGCTGAGGCCCAGGCGAAACGGGTACATAGCTACAATGTCTTTCGTGGGTTCATTGTATTCTACCACAGGCCTGGACCTATCCCAGGCCATCAGCTTATTGCGTAGCAATTGTCTTTGTACTTTGCTGAGCGCCGGAACTTCCAGGGCCTGAGGCAGAGGTCTGGATTCCAACCCCGGAGAGGGGGAATGAATGATCGTGTTCTTGTCGTCAAGTACAGCAAGAAATCGAATCTGAGGATCGGCATTTAGCAGTCGAAAGAAAACGTCCTCCACCGGCTCATTGGAAGCTACACGGTCTTCCAGATAGGAACGAGTGAGGCTCATGTTTTGCGCCACCAGGGATTCCCGGTCCTGAATCAGATTCTTTGTTACGTTCTCCGCCTGGGTTTGAATCATTACACCTACGGAAACGATGGTGAAGGAAGAAAACAGAACCGGAAAAAGAATCCTGAACGGAATAAGCGAAAGAAGGCGTTTCATGGCGCTCCCTTCGCTTTTCTGTATTCGAGCATCACAGGACTATGTTTGAAAATACCCGTTAGAACTGGAAGTAAATAAAGGGCTGCACGTCGCGAACCGAGATCTGGTACAGTCCCAGGATTAATAGAAATGCAAGCAGTATCTGCAGTGGTAGAGCTGTTCGGCCCCAGAGATTAGCCAGGTTCTGTCTGTATCGCACAGGTGTAAGGTGATAGATGTAGGCCAGGGCAACTACGGAAAGGTACGCCAATGAAGTGTTGGGAATGCTCCACTGGCCCGCCGAGAAAAGATCCGTCGAAAAAAGCGATCTAAAGAAAGCCAGGAACTGATCAAGGTCTTTCGAGCGAAACAGTACCCATCCAATGAGAACCAGATGCAAAGTGATCAGTCGACGGATCCAGAGAAGCGCCGAGCCGGTTGTCTCAATGCCGCGAAAACCCAGACCCTTCGCATCCAGGTCTCTTGCGCCAGCGTCTTTCGCATCAGGCTCTCTTGTGCCCGGATCTTTCGAAACTGAATCCTTCGCCTCCGAAACTGTGGCCGCCCCGGTGGCGCCGGCCTGGTCGAAGTCCTGTCGATGAGCCGTAGCCAGCGAATCTTCATTCTCTTTCGGTGCTCCTGATTGCCGATCCGTGTTTTCTTCGGGAATCCGGGATTCCGAATCGCCCCTCGACTCCTTGTAAGTTTTTGCGGCGCCTGACCTGCGCCGAAGGGCATCCGGAACTCGTTCCAGCATTAGAAACAATCCATGGTAGATACCCCAGGCCACAAACATCAGGCCGGCGCCGTGCCACAGGCCGGCCAGAAACATTGTGATAAACAGATTCCTGTACATGTAGAATCGATTTCCGCCCAGGGAGATGTATACATAGTCGCGAAACCAGCTTCCCAGGGAAATGTGCCATCTTCGCCAGAACTCCGATATGGATGCGCTCTGGTAGGGCCGATTGAAGTTTTCGGTGAGGTTGAATCCCAGAATCCTGGCCGCTCCCAGGGCCATATCTGTGTAGCCGGAAAAGTCTCCGTATATCTGCAAACCGTAGGCGTAGAAAACAATCAGCGTTTCCGCCGAAGTGAACATATCTGGCGTCTGGTATACCCGGTCGATCAAACCGTACGCCAACCAGTCGGCGGTCATTTTCTTGATCAGGCCTCCCAGAAACTGGAAAACACCGGCGTTAAAGTCTTTTGCGTCCGGCAGGAAGTGATAGATTCCTGCTTTGATTTCCGGGATGAACTCGCTTGCCCGAACGATGGGTCCGGCCACAAGCTGAGGAAAAAAGGTAACGTACAGCGAAAAGCGGAGAAAGCTCTTCTCCATAGGTAGGGTTCCGCGATAAACATCAATGGTGTAGCTAAGGGTCTGAAACGTATAGAAGGAAATCCCCACAGGCAGAAGCAACCCCAGCGCGGGCACCGTGGCTTCCCATCCAGTAGCCTGGAAGCCCTGGTTGAGTAGATGGGCGACGAAATCGAAATACTTGAAAAAGAAGAGTAGACCCAGGTTTCCCAGAAGCGAAAGAATCAAAAAGAATCCGCCGGCCCTTCCGTTTCCTGGTTCCAGTCCCGCCCGGGTTCTTGCTGCGGCAATGGCCCGGGCGCAGAAGTAATCCAGCACGGTAGAAAAAAGCATCAAAGAAATCGGCCACAGCTTCCAGGATGCATAAAAATAGTAGGAAGCAACGATTAGAAAGCCCAGGCGAACCGTGGGGTATCGTAGTAGGATAGTAGCTCCCAGGACGACCACAAACAGGAAGTAGGCGAAATCCATGGAGTGAAAGGCAATGGCGCCCGGCGTGGACTGAGCATCGGTTACGGATTGCGGCTGATAGCTATAGAGGCCCTCGTTCTCCTGGAAATCGGCGGATACTGAATAGTTCGTTTTGTTGTCCAGGTTTCCTGAATAAACCAGGTAGTGAGTAATCAGCGCGTCGTAGATTCCCTGGGCCAGACGATCGCCGCCACTACGAGTCAAATGGGTATAGTCGCTTATGGCTTCCCGGTTCTTGACCATCTCCAGCATCTGACCGGGGCCGCCCAGGTATTCGTAGGCGTCGAAGTACGCAAAGCCGAACTCCGCGGCCAATTGCATCTGCACTTCGCGCACTTCCATCTGCGCCGCCGAAGGGGCCGGTCCCTTGGCCGAAGGCCGCAACCGTTCGAAAGGACCTACGATCAGCACCGCTGTCTCGGGCAGAGCTCTTCGAATCCTTTGAAAATAGTCTCTGAGCTGGACTTCGTATTTTGCGCGAGTGAATCCCCGGTAACTGGACGAAAGCGAAGCGGATTCATTCACTCCGTATTGATAGATCAGCAAATCGGGTTTCGCGGCTCGTATCCCGCACTGAAATACATCTTCCGGAATCATCTGCATCCAGGCCAGGTGGATGCCCATCTTGACGATTGCGCTGTAGGAAACCCCGGACTTTGTTTCCAGAAACATTCCGTCGATGAGAGGTAGCGGCGATCCGGATTCCACAGGCGAAAAGGATGCCTGGATCTTGCGCGCATCATTCAGCGTAACCGTGCTCTGGGCGCAGGAATCCTGAATCGTAAGCGAAGTGCGGCTTTCGCTGGGGTGGCCCTGCGAATCTTCGGCAACAACATCAATGGTATAGTTGATTTCAGGATAGGGCGGTTTGGATTTCAATCGTTCCGGATGTCCCAGGATGAATCGTGCCTGGCTCCAGGGTTTCATGGCGCTTTCCGGGATAGCATGCACCGTTTTCGCGGCCAGTGTCAGGGGCCTGGCCGATCCTCCGGAGAACCCCAGAGCAGGCATGAGCGGCATTGTGAAGCTCTCGAAAGGAATGGTTTCCACGCGAAAGCCGCGACGTGTTTCATTATTATGGTCTTTGAGTTCGGAGCTGGGCGAATCGATGATGTTTACCAGTCCCCGTCCTCCGTCGCCAAAGTCCGTCTGAAACAACTGCTTCATTTTTAGCGACAGGTTATCGCCCCACATTATGGAATCCCCGAAATGAAGGATCCGGACAACGTTGGGCTCCGCGGACTGCAGGGACTGCCGATCGCCGTTGTTCGCCTGCCGGATTCTTTCCGCGTTTTGCAGTCGCTCAAAGAACGGCTTCAGGTATGCGAAGTCCTTACCGGAATCCAGAATGACCGCTCCTTTTTCGGATTCTTCGGTCGGCGCATCAGGCCCCGGTTTGTTTTTCTCGGAGGAGCGCTGGCGGTCGGGTTCCTCGCCCCTGTGTGATCCTTCCATTTCCGTGTCCCGGCTTGTCCCTTCCGGCCGAAAAGAGCGCAGCGGATCCGAAGGAAGCAATTGGGCAAAGGTAGGAAAGATTCGGTAAGGCTCAGGCAGCCGATCCTGGGTCAGGGCTGCCAGGGAAAACAGTGCCAGCAGGCTCAGAGTGAAAACCAGGAAGCGCCGTAGCATGGAGCTTCCTGGTTCTCATGCGGGCCCTCAGGGGCTATCAAATTTTGCGAAAGCGGTAGTGACTCACGAACCATTCATTGCCATTGTTGGTTCCAAACAGCTCCTCGCAGGCCATGAAAAAGATGCGCCAGTATTCCACCCATTTGGCGGCCTGGTCCGACCCGTACACTCCATTGAATAGATCCAGGACTTCCGCTTTGTGTTTGTCCATGTTATCCAGCCAGGCTCGGGCGGTTTTTTCGTAGTTGGTGCCGTTTACTACCTGGTGATCTTCCAGTTGGAAGCCATCCGCGAAATACAGATATAGATGATTGGAAGGCATAATGCCGCCGCTAAAGAAATAGCGGCCCATCCAGTTCGATTCCCCTTCTTCTTCGAAGAAATAGCTGAATTCCTTATGCGCAAAGACATGAATGAAAAGCTTACCGTCCTTCTTTAGCCATCCGTGCACCCTGGAAAAGAGTTCCCGGTAGTTTCGCATATGCTCGAACATCTCAATCGAGATGACCCGGTCAAAGGTGGAGCGAATCTTAAAATCATTCATGTCGGCGGTGATGATCTTGATATTTTTCAGTCCTTTCTGTTTGGCCTGATTTTCTATGTACTGCTTCTGGCTGGCCGAGTTGGATACAGCCGTAATCTTCGATTTTGGCAGTTTCTCGGCCATATAAAGAGTTAAGCTGCCCCAGCCACAGCCCAGTTCCAGAATGGACTGGCCATTCTTCAATTCGGCGCTGCGCAAATAGCGAGCCAACATGGCCTCTTCAGCGCCATCCAGGTCCCGGATGCCGCCTTCCCAGAGACAGGAGCTGTATTTTTTTCGCGCTCCCAGTACGTAGTCGTAGAACTTTGCAGGCACCTCATAGTGCTGCTCGTTGGCCGCCTCCGTTTTCACCGCAACCGGCGAGCGCTCCAGCTCTTCGCGAAAAGCCTGGAAGTGGGCCTGTTGCGCATCGGCGCTGCCTTTCCATTCCTCTCGTAGCCTGGCCCGGTTCAGGCTACGGATTCCCATACGGATCAAAAAGTCCGGGACTACGCCCCGGGCCAGCATACGATCCATGATTCCGGGGGAGTGTTGTTCAGAACTCATTCTATTCTCCTGTTTGCTCGCTTATAGATTCTCTTTGATTACGCCCTGGTTTTGAACGTCTGGAGCCTCCGGGGAGCCGAGAGAGCAGCATTTGCCGTCCTGCATCATCTCCTCGTGCTATATGCCGCAACTCCGAATCCCGGGAAATGATCCGCCCGCCGGGTACACGTCGGATTTTCGAAACTCGGGAGATGGTGCGGGCCCCCGGGCAACACCCGCAGTTCCGATTCTCGGGGAAACGGACAGGGGTCATGCCCTTGCTCGAATCGGCATCCATGGCTCGGTTTTGTTCCTCAAAACCTTCCCAAAAATAGCCAGTTTGTCCCGGGTTGTCAAAAGAAAAGTCAAAGGTTTGGCAAAAAGATTTGACGCTGGCCGGAAAAACCCTTTGCTTCGTCTCAGGTTTTCGTAAACTGTAGCAGGTTATGAGTAGTAGCAGTCCAAGCTTTTTGCCGTTCAGGACCCGTATTGGATACGGGGCAGCGGAGATGGGAATCTTCGCTGTGGAAATGATGGTACGACTTCATCTGATGAAATTCTACACAGATGTGGCCGGCCTGAGCGCGCAGCTGGCAGGATTGGCCATTGCCGTAGCTATGTTCTGGGATGCATTTACCGATCCGGTGATGGGCATCCTGTCGGATCGAACCACTCGACCCTCCGGAAAGCGGAGGCCCTACCTGCTGCTGGGTAGTTTTGTGATGGCTCTGGCTTTCCTGGCCACGTTCAGGCCGCCCGTGCTGGAGGCCGAGAGTGGACGATTCGTTTTTCTACTTCTTAGCTACATCGTCCTGAACACATCCATGACGGTGCTGGCCGTGCCCCATTCAGCGCTGGGTGGCGAGCTTTCCTTTGATTCGAATGTGCGGACCTCGGTGTTTGCGTTCCGCCTCTTTTTCGGAAACATGGGCCTTCTGGCCGGTACCATTCTACCTATTGTATTTCTGGATACCATAGCCCCGGTGGGGGCCAGTGGAGAAAACCCGGGAATCAGAGACCCGGAAGCAGCCACAACGGCCTACTTTTATGCCGCCGCGGTCATTGCAGGGATCATCTTACTCACCGGATGGATTAGTTACCTGTCCACAGCCGGTCGGGACAAACCCGCCGAACCCCGACCTCCGCTTAAGGGCAAAGCCATCGCTCATGAAGTAGGTCGATTATTTCAGGTACTTCGTAACAAGGTATTCGTTGTCCTGCTGGCCTCCTACTTCATCGCCTACGTCGGGGTTTCCATCAATTCCACTCTGGCTCTCTACTATTACGAATACAGACTCCGGTTGGATAGTAACGCTGTAGGTTTGATTCTCGTCGTCTTTATCATCGTATGGTCCGCTTCCCTGGCGTTCTGGACTTATCTTTCCAGGAAGGCGGGCAAGAAGTACCCAGGCTTTGCCGGCGTCTTTCTTCTGGGCGTGGCCACCTGCATCACGTATCCATTCTTTCCTCCGGAAGAAGTAAAGTACCCTCTGATCATGTCCGTGCTCGGCGGCTTTCTTGTAGGAGCGATCGTCCTGCTGGACAGCCTGGTGGCGGACATCGTAGATTACGATGAGCTAAAGACCGGCGAACACCGGGAAGGCCTGTATTTTGGCTTCTGGAAAATGGCCATCAAAGCTTCCCGCGGCGTTTCCATGGCCTTTACCGGTACCTTGCTGGCGGCCATTGGTTTCAAGGCCAACCAGGTTCAGAGTCCAGAAGTTAGCGATCGAATTGCCTTTCTTTTTGGTCCGGGCGTAGGCGCATTCTTCCTCCTGGGCGCTCTGGTATTTCTGTTTCTGCCCTACAGCCGGGCCATCCATCATCGGGTGCAGGATCTTCTTGTGCGAAAACGCAGGATCCGAAACCGCTTGCATTCGAAATCCGGCCAGGTTCCCTCCACTGTGCAGACAGGAGGAAGGACATGAAGCTAAAGGAATTTCTGGAAAAGTATCCCTGGTCAAACTGGGGAATCAACCCGGCAAAGGAGCGAATCGTCGAGAACCTGTGGGTGTTTCCGGTGGACGTGAGCCGGGAAGAAATGTGGCCCTACATCGCCGATACATCGCGAACGAACAGCCTGTTGGGTCTGCCCGAAATGGAATTTCAGGAGCAAGAAGGAAAGTTGCTCGGGCGCACAAAATATGCCGGCATCCTACACGTCTGGGAAGAAGTGCCCTGGCAGTGGCGAAAACCGGAGGAGCTGATCTCCGTACGTCTCTATTCGAAGGGTCTGGGAAAAATGGTGCGCGGCATATTCTACCTTGAAGAGGCCGGAGAAAAGAAGACGAACATCCACATCTACTTTGGCTGGGTTACAGCTGGATTGTTCGGATCCCTGTTCTTGAAGATCGGAACCGGAAGGATGCGATCCGGTTTTGAAAAGGTAATCAGACAGTACGAATCGGAAATAAAGCAAAAGGCCTCCGCCACACAATTCCAGGAAACCCGAATCGAAAAGCCTGTTATTGAGTTGGAAGACAAAGCCCGAACCATCGTGGACGCCACGCGTAAGCTCTGGGATAAGCAAGGCATTTCCTCTGAAATCTCAGAAAGCCTGGTGCGAATTGTTACTCGCTGGGATGACACTGATCTCTACAGGCTGCGGCCCATTGCCCTGTCCAAATTGCTGGGTGTGGATTCAAAACAGTTACTCCGCGCCCTTCTGTATGGATGCCAGTCAGGACTCTTCAACCTCACCTGGGATGTTATCTGTCCCCATTGCCGAGGCGTACGCGAAGAAAAAGGCAGCTTGATGAAGCTGGATGCTCGGGGTAGCTGCGATGTTTGCCAGATTGACTTCGATGCTACCGGCGAAGATAGCCTGGAAATCACATTCCATGTAAATCCTTCGGTGCGAAACGTCAAAAAGCAGTTCTTCTGTAGCGCCGAGCCCGCGCGAAAGCCCCACATAATTCTCCAGGATCGCCTGAACCCCGGCGAAGAAAAAGCGCTAAATCTTCCGCTGTCCGAAGGAAGGTACCGGGCTCGATTGCAGGGAAGTCAATCTTTCTTTTGGATGGAAACCGCTCAGTCAGAGACAAACTCCCGGTTTCGCTGGGAGGTGGGCGATACGCCGGCGCAATCCGTACGGCTGGCCTGCGAACCGGTTGTGGAGCTCAAGAATTCGGATCAGAAGCCCCATACCTTTGTAGTGGACATGACAGAACGCGATAACGAGGTACTGCGGCCCGGGGATCTGTTTCAGTTGCCCGAATACCGACACATGTTCCCGGATGAAAAGCTGCCGGACGATCTGAAGATCGACGTTGGAGTGCAAACCATTCTATTCACAGATATCGTGGGTTCTTCGCGGCTTTATAAGGAATTAGGCGATACCGGGGCCTTTCGCCGAGTTCGGGACCACTTTGCTGCCATCGGACAACTCATAGAAGACAGCAACGGGGCAGTCATCAAGACAGTGGGGGATGCGGTATTCGCGGTGTTTGGCAACCAGGTGGATGCCTTTGAAGCGGCCCTGGCGCTTCGCGCCGAGTTCGCCAAAAGCACTGCGCCTGTTGCCATCCGCATTTCTCTTCATACCGGCCCATGTCTGGCGGTAAACCTGGACACAGGAATCGACTATTTTGGGAATACAGTGAATTTGAGCGCCAAACTACAGGCGCTGGCAGGCGCAGGGCAGATCGCATTTACTGGATAGGCATTGGATAACTCGCTGGTGCGCGAGGAGTTTCGCAGGGCCGGTCTAAAACCACAAGAAGTAACGCTTCCGGTTACCATGAACTGGATACCGGACAAGGTTTACCGAGTATGAGGGAAGGAAAATGAAATATCTGATCAAGGATCTAAGCAAGCTAACCGGCTTTGACGGCGCAAGAATACGCAAATGGCAGGAGCGATATCGTATCCTGCGACCGGAGCGAGGCGCGAACGGCTATTGGTACTATGGGAATGAAGATTATATAGTGCTCACCAACATGAAGCGCCTTCTGGACAAAGGGGAAAAGCTTCAGTCCGTGGTCTCTCTGGGAAGGGAATACTTACTGGGCATGATGGGAGCCGATGACTTTTCGGAATCCGAAATGTCGCTAATTAAGCGAATCTCGAACAACGATTTCGCAAGCATTGAAAAGGACTTCGATGAAGAATATCAGCGAATGAACTTTGGTAGCTTTGTTCGGGGGCCCATACGTCAGGCTGTAGTCCTCACGGGAAGCGCCTGGGAAGCCGGCCTGCTTTCTGTGGCCGAAGAACATGCCTTTTCGCGGTGGCTGTTCACTTACATCTACGGCAAGACCCGGGAACTGGGCATTCCCAGGGATCCAGTGTGGCTGGTTTGTGTCTTTCCGGGCGATCCCCATGAATTGGGAGCGCTTATGCATTATGCCCTGTTGATCTCCAAAAAAATCCCGGCGAAGTACGCCGGAACTCTGTCCATGGATCACATTGTAGATGAGTTAAAGCGAAACGGCTACCGAAACCTGAGTCTGTCCATGGTGATGCCTCAGTCCCTGGAAAAGATTGAAACCGTGCGAAAGAGGATCCTGGAGAAAAGCGGCGTGAATAAGGTCTTGATTGGTGGTCGTGGATATCGTGCTGCCCTGGGGCCGGATTCGGACGAAGAAAAGCCTCAGTATTGCGAACCTCCGGTGATGAACAAGCGAAGGAAGAATGCCCTGGAGGAGATCAAGAAGCAATCATGAGAGGGTTAATTGCGAAGAGGATGTGGCAAGAAGAATAGGGTCGCGCAAGAAACCTGTAAAGAACCATAAACAAATGGAAATCGCCGACGAAGTCGGCATGCATGCGGAATTTAAGCTGTAGCTCCTTTTGGCTGTGGCGGCTCAAGCAGTCGGCAACAGTGGAGCTCAGAAGAAAACAACATAAAAAGAATTGGGAAAGTTTGCCCGGCGGGGGAACGAGCGGGCTGCAAAAGAAATATGTGTCCGGAGATTTGCCGGACCTCAAAGGGAAAAGGAAAATGAAAATCGGAATTGTTGGAAGTGGAATCTCCGGGCTGGGTGCGGCCTATCATCTGAAAACCAAACTGGGCTACGATGTGGAGATCTTTGAGAAGAACGACTACGTCGGAGGCCATACCAATACCATTCTCCTGGAGGAAGAAGGTCGTTCGGTGCCCGTGGATACCGGATTCATTGTATTTAACAACAGGACGTATCCAGAGTTGATCTCTTTGTTCGATGAGTTGGATGTAGAGTCGCAAGAGAGCGATATGTCTTTTAGCGTCTGGAACCTGAAGTCCGGTCTGGAATGGAGCGGGATCGGTTTCAAAGGGCTTTTTTCGCAGAAGCGAAACCTGCTGAATCCGGCCTTTGTTTCAATGTTGATGTCGGCGAAACGCTTCTTCAAGGAAGGAGCCCGGGACTTTGAAGGGCTGGACCCGGATCTCTCCATTGGCGATTATTTGAAGCAACGGGGCTACTCACAATACTTCTGCGATAACTTCGTGGTCCCGATGGCTTCGGCGGTCTGGTCAACCCCCATGCGCGAGATGCTCGATTTTCCGGCCGGATCCCTGCTTCGCTTCTTCAAGAATCATGGCATGCTGGATATTGAAAAGACAGTGGTCTGGCGTACGCTCATGGGCGGCTCCTGGAGCTACGTTAAGGCGATTCGCGAGCGAGCAGACCTCAAGATTCATACATCCACGCCTACCAGAGAAGTGCGAAAGACCGAAAATGGCGCCGCCATTGTTACCGACTCGGGTACGCATGAGTTCGACGCTGTGCTGATGGCCTGCCATTCCGATCAAGCTGTTAGACTCTACTCGGATATGCCCGAAAGCCACCGACGCATTCTGAGTTTGTTTAAATACCAGAAGAACCAGGCAATCCTGCACAGCGATGAAAAGGCCATGCCCACGCGAAAAAGCGCCTGGGCCTCCTGGAATTTTAAAGTCACCGATGACGAAAGAACCTGCACCGTATACTGGATGAACAAGCTGCAAAACCTTGAGCAGCAGGGAGCCCGTAAGAACTACATGGTTTCCATCAACGAATTCCAGGATCTGGACGAAAGCAAGATCCACCGAGTTATCGATTACGAGCATCCGCTATTCGACGTTCAGGCCGTCACTCATCAGAAGGACCTTTTGAGAATCAACCACGAGGGGCCGGTGCATTACTGCGGCGCTTACTTTCGCTACGGCTTCCATGAAGATGGATTCTGGTCCGGCTTGCAGGCGGCGAAAGCTCTGGACGAGAGATTGAAGAATCAAAGAACGCTGGCGGAGGCCTGAAAGAGCAGGAACGCTTTCGAACTACGATGATGAGTACGAATTTTAACAGCCGATTGTATCGAGCCCAGGTCTATCATAAGCGACTTCAGGTGAAGGTACATGAGTTTCGCACATCCATGTACACCTGGTATCTGGATCTGGATGAACTTGAGCGGCTTGGTAAGAAACATCCGATCCTGATTGGGATCAATCGTGCCCGGGTTTATACTTTTCGGGACAAAGATCACTTCCGGTTCTGGTCCGACGATGAGAAAAAGCGGGCGGCGGCTCCGGAGCTTTCGCTGTCTGATGCGGAGGGCCTGCCGGGCAAAAGGCGCTCCGGTGGAACAGGCAAGCCGCAATCAGATGCCCGAAGTCCGGAATCCGACCGGTTCGGCAATGTTCGGCGTTGGGTGAATCATTATTTCCGGGAAAAGGAGCTACCGGTTCCTCATAAGGTCTTTCTGCTTACAAACCTGCGCTATCTGGGATACGGGTTCAATCCGGTGAGTTTCTATTTCGCCCTGGACAAAGATGAGCGATTGTATGCGATCCTGGCTGAAGTGAACAACACTTTCGGCGAACAGAAGCCCTACTTGATCATTCTGGATCAGCCAGTAAGCGAAAGCGAGGATAAGCGAATCTTTGCGCGCGCCTGGAAGAATTTCTACGTTTCTCCGTTTATTGACCGGGACCGGGAGTTCGTCTTCCGAATGAAGCTTCCTTCGGAGAAGCTAAGCCTGGGAATCGATACCTACGAAGGCGCTACGCCCATTCTGAGGGCAGCCTATTCTGGGACGCGAAAACCCATCGCCACTTCCCAGATGCTGAGTAGCATGGCGCGCTTCCCGCTGGTTACATTAAAAGTGATTGTTTTGATTCACTGGCATGCGCTGCGACTCTTCCTGAAGAAGGTCCCCTATTTTGGCAAAGATGATACAGATGTACTGATTCAAAAAGATGAACACAAAAGAAAAGAGGTTACCCATGCTACGGTATAAGCAGAACACAATTTCCCCCCGAAAGAAATCTGTAAGGAGTCCTGAAGCCCTGGCCAACTACCCCCGTGGCCTTTATCAGAAGGCTTTCCATCGCGTGCTGTCGCAGGCAACTGTAGGCCGGCTGGACCTTCAAATTGGCGAAGGAATCCACTCCTACGGCGATCTGGAGAGCAAAGAAGCAGTTTCGCTTAGAATTCTGGATGAGCGATTCTTTAAACATGCGGTGCTGCATGGCGACATTGGATTTGGCGAAGCCTACGTGGAAAGCCTCTGGGATACGGATGATCTGCTGGCGGTTTTGGACTGGTTCTTGAAGAACGGAGATTCCAATCCTACCTTCGCCCAGGGCGCGGCCAGGAGCATCGTTGTGGGCGGGCTTAACTTTCTGGATCGAATCGGACATTCCTTTCGCCGAAATACCAAAGAGGGAAGCCTACGGAATATCAGCTATCATTACGACATCTCGAACGACCTGTATCGTTTGATGCTGGATCCCACCATGGCCTATTCCTCCGGTAAGTATTCCGAAGGCGTGAGCGATTTGCAGGTGGCTCAGGAAAAGAAATACGAGACCATTTGCCGAAAGATGGCCCTGAAACCAGATCTGGAACTACTGGAAGTGGGTTCGGGCTGGGGAGGCTTTGCGCTCTATGCTGCGCGTCATTATGGCTGCAAGGTCACTACCGTTACCATTTCCCGGCAGCAGTATGAGTATACTCGCGAACTCATTCAGGCAGAAGGAATGGAAGACCGGATCAATGTAGTGCTTCAGGATTACCGTGATATCCAGGGCACCTATGACCGAATTGTTAGTATCGAAATGGTGGAAGCATTGGGACTTGAGTACCATGATACCTTCTTCAAGAAAATGGATTCGCTACTTCGACCGCGAGGTATTATGCTCATACAGTGCATTACTTTTCCGGAGAGTTCCTACGAAAACTATGTGAGAAGTATCGACTGGATTGCGAAGCACATATTTCCTGGTTCTTTGTTGCTTTCTCAGTTCGAGGTAATGAAGTCACTGAAACGGGTCACCGATCTGAATATTTACAGCATTGAGAGTCTGGGACTCAGCTACGCGAAAACCTTGAACGCCTGGGCCCGTCGGTTTAACGCCAATCTGGACCGGGTACGGGAGCTTGGATTTGACGAAACGTTTATCCGGCTCTGGAACTATTATCTGGCCTACTGCGAAGTGGGATTTGCCAACAGGTATATCAACGACGTTCACATAGTTTTTTCCCGATCGCAGAATACAGAACTGCCCGACGGCTAGAAATTAATAATGAAGAGAGCTCGGACAACGACGAGAACTGGAAGAATAGGAGGTTTATATGACCGATGACACAGATCAGGATATGCTTGTTCGCAGCATGGAATCCCAGCTGATTACATTGTACGGCGAGAGGGAGCTATTGATGAATGAGGTGGGCGTGTGTAATGCCCAGGAGCTTATCTCATTGATCAAGAGCATGGAAGCCCAGCTTGCAGACCTGTACGCGGACCGGGAAAATGCAATCATTATCGACGGAAATCGAATAACGATTTCCGGACCAAAGAAGATATTCGTTCGAAAGAGTAAAAGTTAACCCTTGAGGGGAGCTTTACGATAGGAGGAAAAAATGAGCGATGCAATAATGAAAAAAATTCAGGAACAGGCGGCCTACTGGGCCCAGAGTAGCGCCCGCTTTGTTGAAGACAAGGTAGTGGATGAGATAGCGAACTATGATCGCAGTCAGATAGATCAGCTACCCTATGGAGTAATCAAGTTGGACGATGACGGCAAAATCTTGCTCTTCAATCGTCATGAATCGGAGAAGTCCGGCGTGGCCGTTTCGGATGCCGAAGGTAAGAGCTTCTTTAGTCAGGTGGCGCCCTGTACCAACAATGCCATCTTTCTGGGAAGCTTTCAAAAGGGTGTAGGCGAAGGTAGTATGGATTTGATTTTTCCTTACACATTCACCTACAAAATGAAGCCAACTCCGGTGAAGGTTCACCTCTATAGGAAGGAAGGAAGCTCCGATAACTGGGTCTTCGTAAAGTGGAGCTAGTGAGTTGGAACTCGCGGTCGCCTGGAAAAAGCTACTCTACCGTCATCTAAAGGGACGGGCGGAGCCGCTTTTTTTGTTTCCCGAGCAGGCCGCATCGGCGGCCGCACTATGGATGGGTGTTCGTCTGTGGATGCAACGCTGGGAAACGGGCGACCCCATTGTATTCAGCGGGCTGCCTGCAGGACCTGAATACATCGAAGTGCTGGCGGCCACATTGGCTCGTCAGGGGACTTTCATAGCCGGTCATCCAGAGCGGGGAGCAGGGTTCCTTCTGAATGAAGTTCAGAGCTGGCAGCCGGACTATGTAGTGTTGCCCCGAGGATCTGACCTGGAGGTGCCCGGGTATCGCGTCTGCGAAGAAGTCAACGAACACCGAAATGCAGTACTCCTCGGTCGCCGGCCTGGCTACGAAGATTTGCAGATCAATCATCCGCTTCGACGCAGGCTTGCCAACACCGATCGCCGAATTGTGCTGGCTACTTCGGGAACCAGCGGCGGCAACGCCAAATGGAGTATCCTTTCCGATCGAAATCTATTCAGCGTTCTTCGCACCCACATCCCCGCCCTGGGTATCCGAAAACGGACCACGCTGAGCGTTCTTCCCTGGAACCATGCATTTGGCCTGG
Source organism: Spirochaetaceae bacterium (assembly GCA_002730875.1). Classification (GTDB taxonomy): domain Bacteria; phylum Spirochaetota; class Leptospiria; order Leptospirales; family Leptonemataceae; genus UBA3465. The sequence continues at coordinate 817,631 of PCBI01000005.1, forward strand.
TGCTGGATTTGTTACCCTCATTGTTCGGCGCGCGGACCGTGGTTCGCGATAATCCATCGTCTATGCAACGCTTCGGCCACTTGCAGGACCGCTTTTCCATAGATTACATGAGCGCCGTGCCGGCCCTTCTGGAACGTTGGTTCGCCAGCGATTCAGTGCAGCGGATACATAAATTCAAAGGGGGGCTACTCGGAGGCGCTCCCATTAACGTGGAGTTGGCGGAGCGGCTGCGTGGCTCCCGATTTAGAGTGGGGTATGGCCAGACGGAAGCATCGCCGGGAGTGACTCTGGGTCAGCCCGGACAATTCCACGAGGGGTTTCTGGGCAAGGCCCGGGGTTGCGAGGTGCGGCTCCAGGACGGACAGCTCGAGTATCGCGGACCCAACGTATGCTCGGCGCTGGTGTCCTTTCCCGGGACCATTTCAGAGCAGCCAGGGAGCAAATCGTTGAGTCAATCCCTCAGGGAGACGATACAAAGCCGCATGGAAGCGTTGGACAACTCCATGACCCTTCGTAGCGCCGATCAATGGCAGAGAACCGGCGACATAGCCGAACTGCACGATGCAGGTTTCGTTTTCCTGGGAAGGGAGGATTACAACTTCAAACTCTCCAATGGCCGCTTCCTGGATGTCATCCATCTGGAAAGGCAACTGAGCGATAGCACCGGCCACAGATGCTTTGTTGTGCCTTTGAACGGCGGAATGCAGATCTTCGTAGTTGCCGAGGATTCCTCGGACAGAGATTCCATTCTATCATCTCCAGAAATGAGAGCGGAAATGGAAACCCGGCTACGCGAACAGTTGGGTCGTCTTTCCGGATACATTCGCACGATTCATGTAATACCATCCAGTCGGTTGCCTTTGAACGCTAAAGGAATCGTGCTTCGAAGTGAATTACCAGCGATACGAGAGGTGAGCTATGCCTGAAAAGGTGCAAACGATGAACGCTCTGGTCTCCGATGAATCCGTGGAGCACCTTTTAGAATATCTGTTTGACGATAGTCCGCTTTCTGAGCAGCAAAAAGAAGGACTGCGAACGGAAGCCTCTGGATACAAAAGCGATCTGTGTGACCAGGCCAGGGTATTCGAGCAGACCGAACAGTTGGATTCCTATATCGCGCTCAAGTTCATTGAGCTTAAAGCCCGCTGGATCGTGCTGAATGCCCGAATTCAGGACTATAATCGCAATCTCACGGAGCCGGATCCCTATTTGTTGTATCAGTCTTCGATACTTAGCGGTATCCTGGGCATGCTGGAAGAAGGCCTGTCCGAGTCCGCCCTGCATATGATCAACGATACGCTGGCCAATCAGGCTTCTTCGCTGGATTCCGGCCCATATGTCATTATTGAGGGAGATCAGATCATTATTGAAGGGAAGCGAAAGGTGATGATCTACAAGCGAGGAAAGCATAGCTAGATGATTTTGGATGAGAAATGTCCAACGCCCCAAACGCTGGAATCGTCGTTGGCATCCATTCTGGAATCCGTTCCGGCGGCGGCAGGGAAGCTGGGCGCCAGTCTTGCCGCGGGGCTGGACAAGTCTCGAACTCTCCTGGAGCAATCCCTGGCGGCGGGCCGGCCAGTATACGGTTCAAACACTGGCTACGGGCCCTTTGTAGAGTTTGCAGCCGAAGACGATAAGGGCGAGGATCTGATAACCCACTTATTGGCCGGAAGCGGCTCGCCTTTGCCCGGAAACATTGTGATGGGCGCCATGTATCTGCGTGCCTGGACCATGTCCCGGGGGAAGTCCGGTGTGCGATTGCCGGTGATCCAGGCATATCTGGATGCGCTAAAGCATTGTAGCGGCGAAAACGGCGAACAGTTCTATCCCTTCATCCCGTCGGTGGGTTCGCTGGGCGCCAGCGGCGATCTGGTGCCCCTGGCACATTTACTGAATGCGATTCTCGGCAGGGGGCAATGGTTTCGGCACAAGGTAGGCATGAGCGCCGGATCCCTTTCTGCCGGGTCTCCAAAGCAGAGTTTTCTCGGCAGTCATACACTTGATCGTCGGGAAGCCCTGGCCTGCATCAACGGGATCAGCTTCAGCAAAGCCACGGCCAGTCTCGCCTACTGCAGACTGGAACGCCTGTTAAGAATCCAGGAGTTACTAACCGCAAGCGTTTTCGCGCTGTTGGATGCGAATCCCGAACATCTACATCCATCTCTGTTTCAATCCTCTACGACAGGCAATTCAGCTCGGCGCATTCGAGAAGCGCTTTCGCATGTCCTGGGGCTACCGAATAGCCCGAATAGCCCAGATGGGCCGGGAGCTGTGGATTCCATGGACATGGCGGCCCGGGATGCGTATTACTCCGAACTACTGAAAACCTCTGGCCCCCATTCCACTGACCCTGCGCGTGAAAGAACCGGTTACGGCCTGCAGGCCCCTTACAGCTTGCGGTGTGCGCCCCAGTTGCTCGGCGCCTGCAACCAGGCCCTGGAATCGGGTCTGGCGTCATTAATGCAGGATCTGGAAACCGTAGACGATAATCCTATTCTGGACCCGGACAGCGGCACCATTGCCCATGGAGGGAATTTCTTTGGTCAGCCAACGGCTTTCGCATCGGATCAGATGACCATGGTTGCTACACAGATCGGCGTTCTGGCAGAAAGGCAACTGGCTTTGTTGCTGGAGCCCGAAATTAACGGCGAAGCGGGCTTGATGCTGGCGGAGAAACCGGGGGCGGATAGCGGACTGGCTGGCGTGCAGCTAACGGCCACCGCTCTTGTGGCCGAATTGCGAAGTCTGGCGCAGATGCATAGCACGTTCAGTATTCCTACAAACGGAAAGAATCAGGACGTTGTGCCCATGTCATTGCTGGCCGCGCGAAAAGCTCTGGAATCCACCGAGCGCCTGGCGGCTCTGCTGGGCGCGGAGCTACTGGCCATTCGAAAGCTCTGGAGTTTCCGTGCCCGGCGCGGGCGGATGACGGGAGAGAGACCGATTCCCAGAGCGGGACCGATGTTAGAAACCGGCCGAACCGGAGACTTTCCTTTCTGGTCCGACTCCGTGCTGGAAGACCTGGGATCTCGCACCGTGGCCTGGGGACCTGTATCCGCCCTGGAGGCCAATCCGACGGGCTCTTTCGGAAAGAAACTTTCACTCTATCAATGTGCATTCTTAAGCAAGGACGTGCTGACCCATGAAAATCTATACTCTGGACACTGATGTCGTTCTCAACGTGGATCTCAAGACCGCCTGGGATTTCTTCTCGGATCCCGGTAATCTAAAGAGGATCACTCCGCCGTCCATGGGATTCGAAATTACGCATCAGGACGGATCGCAAATGTATGCGGGTATGATCGTCACCTACAAGGTGCGGCCCTTCGGAGGCATTCCCGTGAACTGGGTGACGGAGATTACGCATGTGCAGGAACCGCATTACTTTGTGGACGAACAGCGGTTTGGTCCATACAGGCTCTGGCATCACAAGCATTTCTTTCGGGAAACGGATCGGGGCCTCTACTGCCGGGATCTGGTGCATTATGCGTTGCCTGGCGGAGCGGTAGGCCGGATGATTCATCCTATTCTGGTGCGGCCCAGGCTGGAGCAGATATTCAATTACAGGCAGAGGATTCTACTGGAAACCTTTGGCGGTTTTTCCGTAAATGGAGCGCAAACCATCCCGGAGCTTACGGAGGCGAAGTCATGAAATTATCCAGATACGGCTTTTTAGTATTTGTTGCAGCGTTGTGCTCTTTATCGTTTTCTTCGGTTCTGGCAGAGGAAACCTGGAAGAAGGGCGATACCTTCGATGCCATTCGGTACGAAGATCAGCACGGAAGCATAAAGATCCTGGACGATTCGGTGCGGAACGTCATCTTTCTTGCGGACATGGATGCGAAAGATAGTCTGCACGAGGTCCTGGAAGAAAAAGGTCAGGATTACCTGGACAAGCATCAGGCCGTGGTCATTGCCGACATTCATCGAATGCCCTATCTCGTGAGCGTGATGTTTGCCCTGCCGGCCATGCGAGACTATTCCTACATCCTGCATCTAATCCGCGAAGCGGGACCGGGCGCCAGGTTTCCGCAAAAGCCGGGGCATTTGACTTTGATTCGCCTCGAGGATCGAAAGATTCAGTCGATCGAGTTACTACAGTCCGGAAAGTCTATGCTTACGGAACTGGAGTCTGATTAGGGCCGGGCAAAGCGATTCGAAAGGCTCCCGGCCCATAGGCCCATTGGGGGCCGGCAATGTACGTTCAAAGCGCCTATTTTTTCTGAGTGGTAGGGTCCCCGGCATCCAGGATCAGGGGGCCTTTGGTCTTTCCCTGAATGAACTGTTGAACTACCGGGTTGTCCGAGTTTCGGATCTCATCCGGCGTGCCCACCATTTCCACCTGACCCTGGTATAGAAATGTAATGCGATCCGCGATGAAGTAGGCGGATGCCATGTCATGGGTTACTACCACCTGGGTAACGCCCAGTTCCCGCTGAAGCTTTCGCACGAGCTCATTAAACACCTGACTCAGGACCGGATCCAGACCGGATGTAGGTTCATCGTAGAGAAGGATCTCCGGGTTGGTTGTAAGAGCGCGTGCGATGCCGGCCCTTTTCTTCATACCGCCGGAGATATTCGAAGGTAGCAGGTTCATGGCCGGCATCAACCCCATGTACTTAAGCTTTTCCTTTACGATGGCATCTATGTCTTCTTCCTTCACCAATCTGTGTTCGCGCAAAGGGAGGGCCACGTTATCATACACGGAAAGCCAGTTGATGAGCGCCCCGCTCTGAAAAAGAACTCCCATCCGGCCTCGCAGTTTCTCCATTCTACTTTTTGAGGCGTGCACCATGGATTCGCCTTCGATGAGTACGTCTCCCTGGTCCGGTTTCAGAAGACCGATGATATGACGGATACTTACCGACTTGCCGGTTCCGGAGCCTCCCAGAAGCACCATAACCTCCCCTCGGTTCACCTGAATATCCACGCCTTTTAGGATCTCTCTTTCGCCAAAGCCTTTGTGAATACCCTTCATCTCTATGACTATATCGCCGTTGGAAGATGAGCCGGGGGTATTGTTGCTCTGATGGCTTTTTTCGGCCTTTTGGTTTTCTTCGTAAGGGTTCATGTTCTATTTCCCGGATGCAGGTTTGGAAGCCAATGGAAGAGCGTTTGGTTTCCCGCCGTTCGACTTTGCCTGTGCCCTTCCGGGTGCCCCTGCATACGACCCGGCAAGTCGCGAAAGCAAAGTGGAAAGTCGAGAAAGTAAATTCGCTCTACCATCATAGCGGCGCTCCAGCGGCCAATCGCAGCATGGTAATCAGATAGGCTTCCAGAAAGGAGACAGGAGCCTGGCTTTCACGTAGATCTTCGGCCAGGAGTCTGCCTTCGCGAAGGACCACAAGCAGGTCTCGCATGGATGCATTCGTACGGTCCAGTAGTTCGGGGTCATGCAGTAGCAAACTCACGGTTCCTGTGCCCGGTGTGTTCATTGTATCTGTGGTCTGGGCAATGTTTCGCACGATTCGTCGAATATCGCCACGGTTTTCGTTTACTACATCCGCAACAATTGTGAGCGGATCGTCGTAGTTGGAAGCCTGGACCAAACGACCGATGGGGCCATTGCCGCCGGGAAGGCTGCCAGTCTTTCTGAAGAAGAGCATTTCCTGGGAATTCCAGATTATCGGGTTCTGCGCCTCTCCGGCTTCTTTGCTTCCCGGTCGAATATCGATGATCTTGTCGGAAATCACCGCAGGATAGCGGGTGTAGATTCGATGGTCCGGAAACAGAACGGGCTGAGTACGCATATTCAGAACAGCGATGACCACCTGGCTTTCGCTGGGCCGGGCTGCCGCCGGGTCATCATCCAGAATGATTCGCCCCTTTGCGTCCAGCGGTGTGTAGCGCAGATAATTCACGTACCCTTGATCCACTCCCAGAACCTGGACCCGAGAGCCGATCCGGATTCCTTCCGCCGAACGTAGCACCACCGGGAAGTAGTACTGTAGGCCCCGGTCCTTTTCGGCAGGCATGAGTATGGTGATGCTCATCAGCCCAATAACCAGAACCCAGAACACAGTGCCGAATATTCCCACTGCAGATTTATGTAACCATTCAGGAATCATTGATACTGGATACGCTCATTAACGATAGAAAAGGGCCGTAGTGAAGTAACCGAATATAATGACAAAGAGATAGGATAGTACCACGGATTGTCGCACGGCCACACCGACGCCAATGGCTCCGCCGGTGGCGGTGAGCCCCTGCTGACAGGAAATGGCCGAAATTGTCAGGCCAAAGATCAAAGCCTTAAAGTTGCCTACCCATATGTCCTTTAGACCGGTGGTTCCAAGCAGCACCTCCATTACCAGGTTGAAATAAGTGGAGGTGTCCACCCCCAGCTGTGTTTTCGCCACCAGGGAACCGCCCAGGACGCCCAGCAAGCTGGCATAGTTGGCAAGCACCGGAGTCATGATGCTGAACCCCACTACCCTCGGAAGAACCAGATATCTTACCGGGTTGATGGACATCACTTCCAGTGCATCGATTTCTTCCGATACAGTCATGGTTCCGATTTCCGCCGCCATGGCCGAACCTACGGCCGCGGAAAGGATTAGCGCGGTCATAAAGGGAGCCATTTCCCGGGTTAGGGCCACAACAATTACGTTCCCGATTTGCTCTTCCTGTCCGAAATCCTTCAGCGCCAGGCCAGTTTGTAGCGACAGAATCATGCCGGTAAACGTTGCCACCACACTCACTACGAAAAGGGATTTCAGGCCGGCCACATACATTTGCCGCAGGGTTTCCCGTCTCTTGAACCAGAGAAAGGGAAGCTGCAGGAACGTGCGAAACAGAAGCATCAAAGTGCTTCCGGCCCCCATTATCGGATCATAGATGTAGGTTCTTAGTAGCCAGATCATAACTTGAACCAGAGTAGATTTAGGTAATGTCGCATGGTCCCTTCTTCATCCGGAATGTGGCTATAGCCCAGCAGTCCGCCCAGCAATAGAAACTCCGTTCTACGCGGGGCATCGTGGTAGTCAAACCCTGCGAAAAAAACATGATTCTCATCTTTGTTCCATCGTTGCGAGTAAAGCCTGAATAGCATGCCAAAATACTTATCCCCGTTGCTTTCCCTTCTCCATTCCACAATGGAATACAACGGCCCCCAGATGCGGTCCATGGTATCGTCTGGAAAAGGCCAGAGCGAAATGGTCTGCCAGCCGGTGCCTCGGGCCGGATCGTCATAGTAGTGGAAGAGCGGCCAGACTTTGAGCGAATGAGCCTGCAGATTCTCCCGGGGATAGAATCTGTCATGGTTGTAGTAGAACGGAATTAGAAAATCGTACTCGGAACGAACGCTGTTGGATGTAGTGCTCAGTTGACCGGCCAGAAGCAGGTAGAAGTCCATGGTCTTCTGGTAGGGCAACTCTTCGTTTCCATACCTGTAGGAAGCGTAGAATGGAAAGATCACACGCTTGGAAATATACGGATTCTTGCCTTCTATGTCCTGGTAGAGAAACCAGAGGGCTCGAAACTCGCTGGCTTCTCTTTGTTTGTCGTAGCCCCAGGCGACCAGGGAAAAGGGATAGAGTATAGAATGAGAGGACATGTCTCCCGAGTCCGACCACTTTCGCGCGTAGAAAGGGAAGAACATGAAATGATGACGGGGATCTTTCTTGTGTAGATCCGTGCTGCCCCATTGGAATATGGGCCACAGAACCGACTTGTAATCGTAGGATCCTCTGTGCAGTTTCCTGGAATAGAACGGAAGAAACCGGAAATCCGAACGGACCCTTCCATCCCCGCCCCACATAATTAGCGGCCACAGGATGGAATGAGCGCTGTAGCGGCGATGCGACCAGTTCGTATAAAGCGGAAAGGCGACGAAACCGATTTCGGACCAGCCGAGCTTATTTCTGATTCTACCATAGATGGGAAAGATGCTGAAGTATTGCTCCCTTTCCGTGTTCCCGTAACCCCAGTAGAATAGCGGGGCCAGAAACAAATCCGAATCCTGTTTTTCCTTCTCCCGGTACCGGTCCTCTCCAGTAAAAAGGAAGAGGAAAGTCCATTTCCTCCAGTAGTTCGTTCCGTGCTCATAGAAGATCGGATAAAGAACGGTGTTAAAATCGTAGGCCTTCTCGTCGGATTCGTAGGTGGAATAAAGCGGATGGATGGTCCATTCCAACTGGCCCGGGCTGGATGTATGATCGTAGAGAAATAGAAATTGATAGTAATCCCGGGAGGCCTCGCCTTCGATCTGAACTGGCATTCGGGCCTGCAGAGACTCCGCGCTCATCAGAAGGACCATCAATGCCGGGAAAAGAAAGCCGGCTCGTAGCCCGAAGAACGCTGCCAGTGCTGATCTCACAGGACATTACTGAAAGGAGCAGTCCTTAACGTAAACGGAAAATCCACAGGTTAATCTCCCGGTTGCTGTTTTATGGCCTTCCAGGGTTGCTGTGCCCACGGTGGAAATCATGCTGCGCTCCGTCGTTGTCTCCGCTTCTAAAGGAGGCCCGGTTACGGGTTGCGCCGAAAAGATCTCTAGTGTACGCACTGAATTCTAACAGAATCGCAGTTCTCAAGAAATAAAGCCGAAAGCCATCTCAATCAAGGACGAACCCTGCCGATGCCCGGATGCCGCAGTAGTGTGCGAAAAACGCCTTCGTCGAATGTTACGATTTGCCAATCCTCCCAGAAGCCCTGGAAGCGAATGGCGCTTTCCTCGTTGGAGGGCTCCGGTGGCCACATGTAGATATGGACCGTTCGCTCTTTCATGTAATCCAGCGAAGCTTCCTTTTCGTGGCCGATCTTACCCCTTTCAGAGAGGACCTGCCGCGCCAGTTTTCGGTCTGTAAGTCCGGTGGAGGCTTCCAGAGCATACACGGGATCCATGTAATAAATGATGAACGCCGCTCCGCCATGGAAAGCCAGGCGAAGCCCAGATCCTCGGACCACGTCTCTGTATTGGCGGGCTCGACTGGAAAGTTCTTCCAAGACCTCTCTGGGATAATACAGTCTTTCTTCTACGATGCCATGAATATCAGGCGCCCTTTTGGATGCGCGAAGTTCCTTATAGGGGTCTATGCGAAGCAACGGCATTAAAGCCAGGAGGAATACCAGTGTGAAGAAAGCGGAACCCGTCAGGATCGGTTGCCGGGAATCAATCTTTACCAGTATGGACCGGAGTCCCAGGGAAAGGCCGGATCCTATGAAGAAGCATAGAGGCGCAAGTACAGGGATCAGAAATCGTGCGAACATAAAATCCCCACCTACAAAAATGATATAGCCGTGCCAGGCAACTACGGTCAAAAGCAGAGGGCGGAGGCCGTGGGGTAATTGTCGCTTTCGGAGAAAGGCCAGGGTCGCAATCGCCATCAAAACAGGTAGATAAAAATAGGAAGAGTAGAAAAGCGCCAGGTAGCGAACTCCTTGATCGGGGTAAGGATCGTACGCGGATTTCGCATAGAAAGTGTTGGGAAAAAAGGACTGATAGTAATAAAGCCGCCAGCTCTGGTATAGAATCAGAACAATAAGGGGCCCGGCAAGTAGTGCTATCGTGGCACCGGACAACCAGCGCCATCGGGAGGGATCGGTTCGCCTTCGTTGGGGTTCGTTCCCCGGGCCAGTTTCAGTCATTGTCTTCGGCCGCTCGGACCGCTCAGGCAGCTTTGACGGCTGCGCCTCCGGTGGCTTCCCGGCAAGGTTAATCAGAATTCGTCGGAACAAATTATCGCTACTTAATCGCTGTACAAGAATTCCAGAGGATACGGAGAGATAGCCGAATGCCAGAAAGATCACCCCGTCCGGCCGCAGTAAACAGGCCAGAGTTAGAAGCCAGAGCCCCGCCGCCTGGCGGTTTCGCACCCAGAGGGAATAGATCCCCGCCCACACGCAGGCAGCAAAGGCCATGGTTTCCAGACCCGATGTAGCGAAGACATGCATATGGTGGATGCCCGCCAGAAGGAGTGTCGTTATGAGCAGGGCAACCGATTGCATTTCATTGTCTTGCCTTCGGCCATGAACCGGGCCAGTCTGCGGAGCTTTCGCGGGTCTGCCCGTCCGAAAACCAGCCCAGGCCAGACCGGAAAGCAGAAGTAAATACATAGTTATCGAAATCGCATTACTGAATTGTTCGGCGGGAAGCCCCAGGGCCAGTCCGCAGAAGACCGCCAGAGTCCAGAGAAAGTTAGTGAAGCCTTCGACGAATTCCCCTGCATTGAAAACCAGTCCCTGGCCTCGGAGCAGATGGAGCGCGTAGCGGAAAGAGATAAAGGCGTCATCGCTGACCCAGCGCAGTCGGATCGCTTCGTAGACCGCCCGGCCCAGATACAGGGCCATAAATCCAATGAGCGCTACCTTAAGAATTCGATGCTTACCGTTATGCATGAAAAAGCCTTTCTGTGTTTAACTGCGAGACATAGCTCTGCAGCGGGTGGGCGGCGCTGGAAACCGGACCATTCTCCCGGTTTAGCGATCCCCGGTTCTTATTGGGAGCGCCTTTGAGGGCGCATTGACCCGACGGCAGAAGTCTCTTTTTTGCTCGACCCATGGACATTGGCTGCATTCTTCGAATGATACCAGATTCTCAGACGGGGATGATACATTCAATGCAGAAGTGGAAGGATTATTTCTTTGGAGTTTTCTATACCGATCCCCGAGAAATAGGCAGTCTGAACGGCATTCGCAGTCTGGCCATTTTCATGCTCTTCTATGTGCATCTGTTTCGGTTTCTGCCCAATGTAGACCAGAGTCAGGGGTGGTTGCGGAACTTCCTGGATAATGGCTCCCAGAGTATCGATATGTTTTTCGTGCTCAGCGGATTTTTGATTTCCGGCCCGCTTATGCGTCAGCTGGATCGAAAAGGCACCCTGGATCTTAAGAACTTCTACTTGAAGCGATCCCTTCGAATTTTTCCGCCTTATTTCATTTTCTGTGCGATACAGTACTTCGTATTTATCCCCGCAGCGGCCAAATGGAACCCCGCCTATGGCGAAAACAGCTGGAGAATCATTTTTGATATTCTCTATGTTAGCAATTACTGGCACGGAACCATTTTTCATGGCTGGTCCCTTTCTCTGGAGGAGCAGTTCTATCTGCTATTTCCCTTCCTGCTTCTTCTGGTTTTTCCCCGACTGGGCAAACGAGGCAGGCTTGCATTCCTGGTAACCTTTACCGCCATCCCTCTGGTTTTTCGCGCAATCTATCTATATTCCGTTATCCTCGCCGCTCCGGAAGCGCAACACATTGACCTATACAACAAGGGTATCTATTATCCTTTCCATGGTCATTATGACTCCATCTTCATTGGAATCATTCTGGCCTATCTATACGACAATTACCGGGATTGGATGAACCAGTTGTTCACCAACAACGTAATTTTCTATTCGGTGCAAACGGTGGCCTGGCTGGGAATCATCGCGTATTCCTTTCTGGTTTTTGAATTCAAAACATCAATCGAGAGCATGGTGATTCGGTTTCCTCTTTTCAGCACTCTATGGGCCCTGGTGATGCTCACCAGTATGAAGGAAGGCACAATCATAAATCGGCTACTGTCCTTTAAGATTTACAGTCCCATCGCCAAGCTCTCATACTGCGCTTATCTCATTCACATTGCCATAATGACTCCTCTGATCCGAAAATGGTTTGTGGAGCGCGGAGAGGACGGATTACCGCGGTTTGTGTACGTGCAGCAATGGGAGGTGCTTCCCTATTCCGTGGTCATGGGGTTGATCATTCTGGGCGCTGCCTACTTGTATCATCTGGTTGCGGAGCGTCCCTTCATGATCCTGAAAGAGAAATATGCCGGTAAACAGATCAGTTTTGAAAAGGTGCAGGGCGCCGGAAGTTGAAATAGTCGGGCATTTTTACTCGACCCGGCAGGCACCGATCAAATCATTTCCCCCGAGGAGCCAACCATGCCATTGAATCTGGAAAACCCACTGAAAAATAGACCAAATACACAAAGCCCGGACAACGGAAGTTCCAAAACAACCGTTACCACTCAGGCAAAGAGCAGCCATCCAGATTCCCCTTACGAAAAGGCGCTGAAGATGGGCCAGGATCTGGTGGAGCGTCCCTACCGTGGCGGCGGTACCCGAAGGATCACGGTTCAACACTCAAAAGACCGAATGACCGTGTTCGAACGGATCAAAGTGCTTACACAGCAGGAACCCAATCTGATTTTCCAGAACTGGGGAAATCAACTGGATGGGGCCAGCATTGTTACAGGAATACTAAAAATCGGTAATCGCGATGTAGCCATCTATGGTCATGACTTTACGAACCGCGCCGGCTCCATGGATGCGACTAACGGCGCAAAATTGGCGCGATTGATCTACATGGCCGGCGAAAAAGGCATTCCCCTTATCGGCATGAACGACTCGGCGGGCGCATTCGTTCCGGCCGGCGTTGGCGGACTGGATGGTTACTCCGAAGCTTTTGCTGCGCTGCGGCGAGTTTCCGGCGTTGTGCCTTCGATCATGCTGATGTTTGGCTTCAATGCCGGTGGGGGATCTTATCTGCCCCGTCAGGGTAGCTTCATGATCCAGCACCATGACACCTTTTTCGGTCTTACCGGACCGCAGGTTGTGAAGGACGTTCTGGGCGAAGAAGTGACTCCCGATGAACTGGGCGGTCCCGGAGTCCATGGAAAAAGCGGCGTTGTAGACATTGTGGCCAACGATGAGCTGGGAGCTCTACGAAAAGCCCTGCGTCTGCTTAGCTACATTCCGGACAATAACCACAGCCTGGCCCCGTTCCACGAAACCAGCGATCCCACCGATCGATTCATTTACGAAGAGGACATTCTTCTTAGAAGAACCTTTAACTCGCCGGCGGGCTTCAACACTCCGTTTGACATTACTCTGATGATTCAGAACATTTTTGACCACGGCGAATACTTCGAAATGCAGCCCCAGCGCGCGCGTAACCTGATCACATGCTTCGGTCGACTGGGTGGGCATGTTGTTGGAATTCTTGCCAACAACTCCGCCGTGGCCAGTGGACAAATCGATATCGATGCAGCTTTCAAAGGGGCGCGATTTACTCGTTTCTGCAACCTGTATAACATTCCTGTGATCTTCTTCGAAGACACCACAGGGTTCTTGCCCGGAAAAGAGCAAGAGTCCGGAGGGATTGTTCAGGCCGGTAGAGCGCTGCTGGATTCCATTATCGACCTGCGGGTTCCGCGATTCCTGGTAATTGTGCGAAATGCCTTTGGCGGGGCGTACGCAACCTGGAACTCCTATCACGTGGGCGCGGACATGGTCTTTACTTTGCCTACCGCACGGGTGGCTGTTATGGGACCTGCAGGAAAGGAATTCGTTTACAAGAAGGAAATGCAGGAAGCCCGAAAAGAGGCGGCTGCGCTGCAGAAAGAAGGTAAAGCCGAAGAGGCGAAAGCGCATCTGGATCGCATCACTAAAGAGCTTACCGACCGATATGAAGCGGATCTGATGAACCCCAAGGAAGCTCTGTCCCTGGGCTCCATTTCCAGGGTAATGATGCCCGGGGAGAGCCGAAAGCTTCTGGCTTCCAATCTGGACTTCTACATGCGTCACTATGAGCCATCGGCTATGTCCGGTCCTCAGCGCGAATTCCATTAATCTGCGCTGTCAGACAAATTAGCTATTGGTCGGGGGTATCTATGTCCGGATTGCGTTCATACTTCTTTGATGTGTTCAAAGCGCATCCGGCGGAGATACTTAGCCTGAATGGCATTCGTAGCGTTTCCTTTTTCATGGTAATCTATAGCCATCTGTATCGCAGTTATGCCACTCGAATAGCCAGCGACGAAAACCAGTGGATTACCAATTTCCTGATGAATGGCTCCCTTTGCATGGATGCCTTCTTTGTTCTCAGCGGTTTCCTCATTGGCGGTCAATTGATTCGGGAAATCCGGGATACCCAGGGGATCAAGCTGGGGAAATTCTTTCTTAAGCGCGTTATTCGAATCTTTCCTCCCTATTATCTATTCCTTCTGATTCAGTACCTGCTCCTCTCGAACGCCGCAAAGAGCGCCCCGCCGGAACTGGCCGCACAGATTGCCGAAGGCCTGGATCGCATGATCTATGACTGGCTCTATTTGACTGATTACATTCACGGAATCATGATTCATGGTTGGTCGCTCAGCGTTGAAGAGAAGTTTTATTTAACGTTACCGTTCTTGCTCCTCCTCATAGGACGGATCCAGAACCCCAGGTTTCAAATCGGCGCTTTGATGGGACTGTTCACGATTCCAACAATCATCCGTGCCGTCTCTTTCGTTTTGCTGGCTAACGATGGCACCATCAGTCACGAGCATTACAATCAATTCGTATACTATCCCTATCATAGCCGCATGGATTCGCTCTTTCTGGGCGTGGCGCTGGCTGCAGTTTACGTGTATTATCCGGACGCGCTGCAGGAATTCATAAACAGCAAAAAGAACCAGATCCTGGGTCGACTGGCTGTGGCCCTCATTCTGCTGCTTATGGTAATAACCGACGAAACGAATGCCGGGATCTTTACCGCCATCTTTCGACTGCCGGTATCCGCATTTGCCTGGTTGGCTTTGATTCTGCTGACTTTCCGAAAGGACAGTTGGCTGGGTAAGTTCTTCTCCCTTCGTATATTTGTTCCCATAGCCCGGGTTTCCTATTGTAGCTACATAATTCACCTGGCTCTCCTGGGAGTCCTTGCCCGGATCTTTATCGGCTACGAAAGCATTACCTATACTCAGATCTTTATCTGGTTCATTCCGCTGGGCGCGCTGATTCTTTCTATCGGTTACCTTTACTACCTATTTGCCGAAAGACCGTTTCTGGCTCTCAAGGAAAAGGCGTTCGGAAGAAAGCCGGCCTTGAACCGTCTGCCTTCTTGATTCCGCTCTGTTCGGCGACGAATGTTTCCAGAAGGAGTTCATGGCACAGCTTCGCAGATGCGCCCGGTAGTGTTCTTGAGCTACCCTTGCTGTGCTTGCGGACCGAGTGAATCGCTGGTCCCAGGTGCTTACGGGCGATTATCTGTGCGATAAATTCGCACGCTGGAGTCCTTTAGAGCCTTTCTCTCAAGCAATTCCAGTCGCGAATCGAATAAGCTTTGAATCTTTTCGCTTCGATCCTTGTCGCGAAGTACCTGGCTTTGTACCTCTTCCGGGGAGCCCTTCAATTCATAGTCCAGCGTATACAGCGCGACCGTCCCGACATCGCTTTCTTTCATCTTCTGGATCAATCCATCTATCTGCTCCAGGGAAGCGTCCTCCAGTACCAGCACCGGGGTTTCCACCAGTCGCGTAGAAAGCTGGCCCGCATGAAACTTGCTAACGAAGATCCGATAATCGGCCTTAACAGTCAGGATTTCCTTCTGCATTACTTTGATTTTACGCGGGGGCTGCGAGATCAGGGCTGTAAATAGAATGGTCACAAGCACGGAATAAACCAGCAGAATGATTGCAACCACTCGAACTGTGATCCGGAGCGCCGATTTGCTTTGTCTTTCTTGCGAATCGGCGGAGTCTTTTCCCGAAAACATGCCCAAAAATGGGGAAACAAAAAAAGCAAAGGGAAATAACAGCTGATTCAGATACCGACTGCCCCAATCTATATTTGAGTCATTGGGAGCGAGCAGGGCAAGTATGAAAGGGCCGGTGGCAAAGAGCAAAAAAAGTGTCAGCGCTTGCGGGTTCGCCCGCTGAATCCAATTCCTGCGAAGGGCCGCGAAGGCGAGGAAAAGGAGCATCAGGGGCATATAACCGAAGAATCCCAGGCGCATGGAGCCGCCCAGAAGCACGCCTACGAATATATCCCATTTCGCAGCGAAGCTTTGAATGCCCCCCTGGTTGTAAAGAAAACGACTGCCCAGCCAGTGACCATATTGGTTTTCATTGAAGAGAAAGAATGGAATCAGCATTAGGCCAAAGCCGACCAGAGCGTAAGCGGACCGTATCGTTGTTCTTCTTAATGCGTTGTCGGCCTTCCATCGGGTTTCGCCCAGAAGCAAGGCAGATATCGGAAAATAGAGTATGGCGAGCGAGGCGATTATTGCAGTCTCCATCCTAAACCAGACCGCAATTCCAAACAGAGCCCCGGCAAAGAGGGAGGCTGCCTTTGATGCGTAGTCAGGATAGTCCGAACCGGATAAGCCATCGTTGCTTCTTTCTGCCAGTCCCTTTTTCAAGGAAGGCCCCTTCAGAAGCAGGCTCAAGGCCAGAACGGACAGAGTGCTGGCCAGTGCCACATCGCCAAAACCCAGATACTGGTATAGAAACGGCGAAGCGAACACCAGAAACAGAATACCACCGGCACCGAGATTGAGCTTGTATCGAAGAAGTAAGAGCGATGCCAGAGCCAGAAGAAGCGAAAAAGCGTAAATCCAGGAAGGCGAACCAACGGTGAGAACCAGCGCCGATATATATCCGTAGGCTACAGGAAACGGAGAGATGAGTCGATCGAAACCGGTAACGGTCATGTAGGGCACAAAATCGTGGTTCGGATCCAATGAACCGGCGGGGTAGTGGAGCTCTTCAGATTGGAAGGCATTGGCCTTTATCGAATAGGCCTGGACATACTTATCCAGGGAATCTCCGAAGAAAGCGTGTTCCAAACGAAGCGATGCAAAGAATACCAGGGCCCCCAGGACCACAGCGCTCCAAAGAAGGATCTCTTTCCGAATGTTTATGCCGGTTGTATTCACTGTCTGATTGCTCCGCACATAGACTGGCCCGAGGCTCGCACCGCCCCGGAAAAAAGAGCAAATCGGTAGAACGTCTTCGTCTCAATGAGCAGGCGCATAGGAGCCAGGCCCCGAACTCGGGCCGCATCAAAACAACCCGCAGAGGCGGCACCCGGTAGATCTCCTTTCGCCATAGGTTCGGAGCCGCTGGTTTCGCCCACGATGAGTCTACCCAGGAGGCCTTCCCTATCAGGAAGTGTAAACGAATTTTTCCCCTGTGACACTGTTTACCAGGAAGGAATCATTTCTAATTGCTACGCCGTCGGTAGTTTCGTATCTTACTACAATGAAATGTGCGGTGATTACCGGTGTAAGCGGTCTGGTGGGAAAGGAACTATCCGAAATTCTACTGGCGGACGGCTATGAGGTCCGGGGCCTGTCCCGGAGCCCGAAGCGACTACCTTCGCCGATCAAAGGCTTCTACTGGGATCCGGACAAAGACGAACTGGATGAAGCCTGCCTGGACGGGGCGTCCACACTGATCCATCTGGCCGGAGAGAATATTGCCGACGGTCGCTGGACGGAGAAACGAAAACGCGAAATCATCGATAGTAGAACCCGGTCTTGCAACCTTCTGGCGGATGCTCTGCAGCGAACGAATCCCGGCAAGCGGCCGCAATCTGTTATCCTTGCCAGCGCCATTGGATATTACGGGGACCGTGGCGATGAACTGCTCAATGAGGAATCTGCGCCCGGGCAGGGCTTTTTGTCGGAGACCACCCTTGAATGGGAGAAGGCCGGCTCCTTCCCGGAATCGGTCCGAGAGGTTCGATTGCGAATTGGCGTCGTATTGTCGCCGGAAGGAGGCGCATTACCGGAGATGGAGCGCCCTTTAAAGCTTTTTGCCGGCGCCGTTCCCGGTAGCGGTAAGCAATATCTCAGCTGGATTCATCATACGGACCTGGCCCGGCTGATTCAGTTTGCAATGGAGAATGATTCAGTAAAAGGGTTGTACAATGCGGTGGCGCCGGATCCCCGGACCATGGATTCGTTCATGAAGTCCCTTGGAAAAGCCATTGGTAGACCGGTGTATCTTCCTAACGTTCCTGGTTTCGCGTTGAAGCTAATGCTGGGCGAAATGTCCGAGATGATTCTGGGCGGATCGCGGGTTTCCAGCGCAAAAATCGAGAAGGCCGGTTTTCGGTTTCATTTCGGCAACCTGGAGCAGGCCCTGGAAGACCTGTACAAGCGTAAGGCCAGTTGACTTGACGACGGAGCAGCTTGCCTGGCGGGCCTGTTCGCTGGCCTCGGCGGAGCCGAGGAGCTATGTCCGTTTTGTTCGACGAACATGTAGTTTTGCGCAGGAACCCTGGAAGCGATGGCCGGCCAGGATAAGGAGAGAAAGCTGGGACGAAAGAGGCGAATCAGACGATACCGGAAGCAATTTGCGAAGCAGTTTTCCTCGCAGAAGGCAAAGTCAGGAAAGCGGCGGACTGGGCCTATGGACGTCTCCTCCCGGAGGACGAATGCTTCGGCGGCGAACGGACTGACTTCGCTAAACGGACCTCCGGAAACTCCTTCCCGTCCGCCGCGAAAGAAAGAAGTTATGAAAGACCAAGACAAGAAATTGCAGAAAATCGCAGATAGCCTGAAGATTCAGAAAGTGCAAAGGCACATCTTCCTGTGCTGCGATCAAACCAAGGATAAATGCTGCAGTAGAAGCGAAAGTCTGAAGTCCTGGGACTACTTGAAGTCCCGGCTAAAAGAAGAAGGACTGGCCGAATCCGGTTCCGGGGAGGTGTTTCGCACAAAAGCAAATTGTCTACGAGTTTGCAAGGAGGGCCCCATTGCTGTGGTCTATCCCGAGGCGGTGTGGTACCATAGCTGTACTCCCCGGGTTCTGGAAGAAATCATACAGAAGCATCTGAAAGAAGGCCAGCCTGTGGAAGAGTACCGAATCCAGATGCCCGACTGATTGGCTCTGATCCCAGCGCAACGCGCCACCGCGCATGGGCATCCGGGCCTCTACAATCCGATACCCGAATGAATGCACACCGAGTGCGGCCGGGCTGGCGGCAAGGCGAGGAAAGCGTAGCCTCCGTCCACGAAACTTCCCCGGTGGCGGGCGGCGCGGCGCAATTCTACTGTTTGCGGCGATGGGCCGATTGAAATTCCGGGGAGCATGGTTTCTTTCCCCGTCTGTGAATCGGTTGCCGGCGTTGCCAGCGACTCTATCCTGGCGCGATGAGTTCCAGAAGATCCGACTATGCGCTTTTTGACCTGGACTTCACTCTGATAGGTCATGATACGCTGCTTCTGTTCTGTAATTATATTCTGAAGAAGCATCCTTACCGGGTTCTCTATCTGCCCTTTTTTGTTCCGGCGGCCATCCTGGCGGCTCCAGGCTGGATTTCTTCCGGCACATTGAAGCGATTCTTCCTGGGCTTTCTCTGGGGGATACCTGCCGAGAAACTGCGCTTCTATGCCCGAGACTTTGTTCAGAAATCTGTTTTGCCCAGGATGTATCCGGCGATGCTCGAGGTACTGAGGGATCATCAGCAAGCGGGCCGAACCGTGGTCTTGAACACAGCGGCCCCGGACATTTATGCGCCTTACATTGCGGAGGCGCTGGGAGTGGAACATTGCTATTCGACTCGAATATTGATTCCGGACCGAATGCCTCTTCTATGCAAAATGCAGGGAAAGAACAATAAGAATCTGGAAAAGATACATCGAATGAAAGAAATTCTTCCGGAGGAGACGGCCCGGGCCCTGACGCCAGATCTAGACTGGAAGCGTCCGGAATACGCTCCCGAAGCTGTCTTATCGGGCAGCTATAGTTATTCTGACTCTCCGGCGGATCTGCCCCTTCTACGGCTGACCGAATTTGCCGCCGTTGTTAACCCGGAATCTGCTTCTTACATACAGGAGGCCAAAAATAAGGGCTGGGAATTCCTCTATCCGGCCAAAGACTTTCGTAGCAAGACAGGCAAAGTATGGTTGATGTTCAGACAGATTCTGGGTCTTTATCCATTGGAGCCCTGACAGGCACAGTATTCAGGCCAATGGTACTCGGCTTTGGCGCCGCCTGTAGATGCGGCAAGCGACTACCGAGATGCGAGCAAGACTCAGACAGGATTTGCCAGGGCTTCTCTGCCAGAATTCTGTCGATGTCCACCAGGCAGGGTGATGCGAAATGGCAATGAGGACACGGTTTAGGGAAAATATGTTACGGTTACGCAGACAGCTGAAGCAGGCGCTGGTTCTACTGGGTTCGATCCTGGTGGCTTCCAGTTGCACCAATTACTCCAGCGACCCTTATCCACCGTCAACGCCCGTGCTTCTTGGGCTGAGTCCGAGTGGTAATACCAGTTCCAATATCCAGGCCATTCAGACCTATGGAAACGGGCATAAGATCCGGGTGGCGGCTCAGAACTATGAGCCCGGATTTCAGGGGTACCGACTCTTTACCGGTACAACGGAAGATGCGGTTCGCACCGCGGATTCAACTACTGGCATTGACTGCGGTCCATTGCTTCAGACCCCGGTGCTGGGGACCGTATACACAATCGAGGTGCGGACGGACTCTATAGCCTCCGAATCCACGGCTCTTTGCGTTGTGCCCCTGGTATTGACTTCCGGCAATTTTGTGGCTCTAAGGGCCGTGTATTTTCGCGGAATTCTAGACCCTCAGTCCACCGGCCCTTCATCGAATGCGTTGCAGGTGCCTTGAGAGATTCTTAATTCTCTTTTTTCCGCCTTTTTCCTCATGTTCCGAACCCGGCTGCGAAAGCCATCTATGTAGCAGGTAGCGGCGACCCGACTTCTGGTATCGGTCCACTTCCATGAAGCCATTTCTGCCCAGGATCTTTCGGGAGGCTGTGTAGTCCTCCCGGGTTATAGCGCGTAGCTGGGTGTACCCCAGGCGCGGCGCCATGACGAGCATCTCTTTGAGTAGCTGAGTACCCAGACCGCGGTGCTTGCCTCCAATCCAGTAGCCAATCTCCGCATCGTCCTTACAGGACTTGAAAGAGAAGCAGCCGGCCGGCGCCGAATCTTTGAGAATCATGAAGGTTCGAGCCCGGTTGTGGATCCAGTCATCCACGGCCAGAGCAAGAAAATTCCGCGCATCCTTTTCCGTGTAGCGGCCCTGAAAGGAAAGCCCGGCATCCTCCAGAAGTCGAAGGATGTCGGCCTCATTCACGATCTGCATAAAGCGAGACACAAAGGAATCTGATAAATAGGTCGAAACAACAGGTAGCACTCGGTACTCACTGCCGTTGTCCTTATGGAATAATGAAATCTCCAGTTCTTCCGGAACGTCCATTGTCTCCCTTTTCTTTTAGATTTTAGTTGTTTGAGTTAGTGCTGGTGTCCGCCGGGACCGTGCACATGCCCGTGGGCCAGTTCTTCTTCGGTAGCGTCCCTTACATCTCTTACAGTAACGTCGAAATGCAGCGTTTCCCCGGCCAGCGGATGATTGCCATCGATCTTTACCTGCTCTCCCTCTACGGAGACTACTGTGAAGATCTGAACTCCGGCTTCCGTTTGCGCTTGAAACTGCATGCCCGACTCAATCTTGTCAACGCCCTGGAACATGCTTTTTTCTACATTCTGCACCAGCGCATCGTTTCTGAGTCCGTAGCCTTTCTCAGGCGGTACAGATACCTGAATACTGTCGCCGGAGCCCTTTCCTTCGAGCGCCTCTTCCAGACCCGCAATCAGGTTTCCATTTCCATGGAGATAGTACAGCGGGTCGCGGCCCTCCGAAGAGTCCAGTACACTGCCTGATTTGTCCGTTAGTTTATAGTCGATGCTGGCGACTTTATCTTTAGCAATCTGCATTTCTTATCCTGATAGACTTATTCCAATGCCATACGGGCATTTTCGGTAACATAGTGATCCGGAAGTGTACTTCAAGAACTTTTCCAGGCAAAACTACCGGAACCCGAGCCCGCGTTACTCGCTGAGTGCGCGAAGCGCTGTCGCGGAGTGTACGCCTCTGCGCAGCAATTCTTAGTATCCAGACGTTGCGCAGGTGTACCCTGTTGTACGGGAAGCGCGACCGAGAAGCGTTCGCAGGCCGAAATGGGGCGAAACGCTGATCCGGGCTTCCGGGACTCCCGGAAGCCCCGGCCTCTCAACGGCCTGTCAGGGTTTGCGGAACGTTCGGATTTCCAGATATCGCATGGGCCTTGTATGCTCGCACTGCCAGCCTCGTCGCATGAGCTCATGAGTTAGCATATACAAGAAGAAACCATGAGAAAAAAGGCTTACAGGATGTCGGGACTCATGGTCTTCCAGTACATCCGCCGCCCGCCGCGCTCGCTTGCGGGCTTCGGCCTTTGGTTCGGCGGAACTCTTACCCGCGTACCAGAGTAACCGTGCAAGATACAGGTGCCAATAAGCCGGCAATCTCAGGAAATGGGGAACGGTGGGTAAGGGCACTTCCCGGAAAAGAGGCATGGATTTGACTTCGCTACTCGGTCCCAGGATCAATGTGGCTGTTTCCCGGGCTCGGATGAGATCGGAGCTCAGGGGGTGCGAGTCTTGAATGCTGGCAATTATATCCGGGTTGTGTTTTTCAAGCCGTTGTCGATTCCAGTGCGGGTTAAGCGACGACTGGTCGTACTGACTGGAAAGTCGATTAAACTCGCTTCCCCAGATCCAGCGACGTGGCTCATTCGAGTAGGGGAACTCCGGTTTTCCATGCCGAATCAAGAAGATTCTTCCCGTGGCAATACTTCGCTTTCTTTTTTCTGTTAATGGCGCTCCCATAAATCTGGAAAAACCTCAAAGGCGAATCGAATGGTTCGACCCTGAGAGATCCCAATCCTGACATTGACTGTCTTTCACGGACCGGGAAATGACCGAAATGCTTCGCCCTCTGCTGGAGGATTCGGCCCGGCAATTTATAATTCCAGAAAAACAGAGCGGTTCCCAGGCCGCACCCCAATTTTTTTGCGCCGTATCTTCGAGCCCCTATTCGGTCCCTAGCCAATTTTCACTTCGTTTTTCGCTTCTTTGCCCGTTTCCAGGTCTTTAAGGTTTTGTAGCGTAACGTGCGCAATTTCGCGCAGAGCGTTTTCGGTGAAGAAGGCCTGATGACCGGTGATCAGAACATTGGGAAATGTTAGAAGTCTTGCGATGTCATCGTCCATTAGAACATCGGCGGAGTGGTCGGCGAAGAAAAGGTCATCTTCCTGTTCGTAAACATCGATTCCCAGCGAGCCCACAATTCCCTGCTTCAGACCTCGGATTACAGCGGGAGTATCGATGATCAGGCCCCGGCTTGTATTAATGATCATCACTCCGGGCTTCATCTGCATAATGGCTTCTTCGCCGATTAGATGACGGGTTTGCTCGGTTAGCGGGCAATGCAGGGAAATGATGTCCGCCTTCGAATACAGGGTCGGCAGGTCCACGAATTGAATCTTACGTCCCAGGGCATCTTGCTCCAGGTGCGTCTCCTGAAGCGGATCATAGGCCAGGACCGAACAACCGAAGCCCAGCATAATGTTTGCGAAGACCGATCCGATTTTGCCCATCCCGATAACGCCCACCACCTTCTGATTCAGATCAAAACCCACAAGGCCATCCAGGGCAAAGTTGCTTTCGCGAACCCGGTTATAGGCTTTGTGCGTTTTTCGGTTCAGCGTCAATATCAGGGCTACGGCATGTTCGGCCACGGCATGCGGCGAGTAGGCAGGAACCCGGACCACTGTTATTCCCCGGGCCGCCGCTGCCTTAAGATCCACATTGTTGAAGCCGGCGCACCTGAGAGCGATAGCGCTCACCCCCACATTCGAAAGCTCTTCGATGGTTTCTGCATCCAGGCGGTCATTTACAAAAACGCACACGGCCTGATGCCCCCTGGCCAGCGAGGCGGTAAGAGGACTCAGGGAGGCATCCAGATAGGTTATTTCATGGCCGTAATCCGGATTCATGCGATTGAAGAACTGTTTATCGTAGCTTCGCGTGCTGAAAAAGGCAATCTTCATGGTCGTCACTTAAGGAGCCGGGCCGCCATTCTGTCAAGAGGGGAACGTCCATGCCCGGTGAGGATTGAGCTCTCTGGCGAAAACAGCATCGTGGCTTACGAAAAGAACGGCTCCCGCGTATTGTCGCAAGGTTTCCAGCAATTCTTCGGTGGCCACCAGGTCCAGGTTTTGTTCGGGTTCGTCGAGCACCAGAATTCCGGGCTCCAGTATGGCCGCCATGGTAAGCATCACTTTCATTCTTTCGCCACCGCTCAAGGTGCTTGCGCTCCGCTTGATCGTATCGGCGGGAATCCCGGCATATCCCAGGAGGTTCCTCCAGTCCTTCTGTGCTTGCGGCCCCGGAAAACCACTACCGGGACAACAAATCGTCCAGAAATCCATAAGCATTTCTTCCACCGATCGCTCGGTACCGAAATGCTCCAGATTCTGCGGCAAATAGAAGGGAACCGTGCCCAATCGCACCTTGCCTTTGTAGCGGCGAAGCCCCAGTACCGACTCCAGAAAGGTGCTTTTTCCTGCGCCGTTCTTTCCCTGCAGCCAGACCACTTCGCCTCGTTCCACCTGCAGATTCAGATCCGGGATGGCCACCGTCGAGAAAGAGCTAGCCTCTTCCTGGTTTTCCCTTGCCCGGGTAGCGCCAAAGTCCAGGCCCAGGTTTTCAACCACAAGAGCATGTTTCTTGCCCGGGCCGCAGGGAATGCGAACGATTCCTCCCGGTTCGGACTCAAGAGTCTTGAGCTTTTCATAGGCTTCCTTCTGCTGCCGTTCCAGGATTCGGGACTTTCGCTCGGTGGCGCCGTTTAGTCGCGCCGCCGTCTTTTCGGCTCGATTCTTTTGCTTATTGATGAAGGAACGCGGAATGTTCTGCGTTTCATTGTCGGCCACCGCCTTTTTGGTGCGATGACTCTGGCGCTGATTTATCTCTTTGCTTTTCTTTCTGTTCTCGTGCAGGCGATTCCGTAGGGCTTCCGACTGTCTTCGCCGGGCCTGCCGCTGTCGCTGTCGTTCCATGCGATAGAAATCCAGGTTGCCTCCGTAGGATTCAAGAAAGCCATTTTGTAGATGATAGATCCGGTTCGCACCCTGTAGTAAATCCATATCGTGGCTTACAATGAGCCGATACCCCGGAACGGAGCGCAGAAAAGACAGGGCTTTACGGCGAAAGTCCGTATCCAGGTGTCTGAATGGCTCATCCAATAACAGAATCGACTCCGAATGAAAGCCCAGTTCCATCCATTCCAGCCAGCGAAGCATCTGCTTCTGGCCTTCGCTCAACGCGGATCCAGGCGGCGACTGCGGCGCATAGATTACGGAGTAGCCGGCCTCCAGGGCTCGTACATTCAGCAAACGAAGCAACGTCGATTTGCCCGCCCCGTTGGGTCCGGTGAGAACAGTCAGTTCATTGGAGCCCAGGAACAGATCCATATTTTCAAATAGTTCCAGGGAATCACAGATATCCTGCGAATTAAGATTCGAATAAAGCATACTAAACCTCCCGGCAAAAGCCGTGATTACTGTCTGTTGCAGACATTGAGGGAATGGTAAGGTTTAGCTGCGCATAGATAGGTCCGTGGACCTGAGAAGAATAGACGAAAGTTCCCGGGGAAAGTCAACGATTTTTCCCGAGGCTCGGAGCTATTGATTGTAAACCGACTGGTTCGAAGCCTTTGCTCGGGTTGCCACCGGTGGCAACCGATCGCCTGGGAAGGCCTTTTGCGCTAGACTGCGGGCTCGTTGTTACTACCACCGGCATTTCAATTCTGGCCTAATTTGCTTTACAGAGCCGGGATGGGAATCACCCTGCGGGAAGCCGAATGAAAATCGCATCCAAGATTCCACTGGTATTGGTGAAAAGCCTTACGTCCCGTACATTTCTGAAATCCTCCCTGGTGACGCTACTAATCCTGGTATCCGTCCAATGCGGGAGCCCTCCCATGCCGAGCCCAGAAGCCGAAAGTATGAAAGAGTGTTTGCAGCAGTGGCACCTGGAACGTCACAATAGCCCCTGGCGTCGCGTTTCCGCTGAATCGGACGGAGCGATTGCGTTGATTCGGGATCTGACCGGGATGAAGCCCGTTCCCGGTTTGCACGCGTATGCAATAGCGCCGGCCGGCCCGCTTCTTGCTCTGGACGAAGAGGGGGACCGTCTGGTGGCCAATGGCTATGTCTTTGAGAGTTTGCGCCGGGTGGATGCTACAAGTGTGACCGGGCCAGAAGCCGTTGGTATCTTAAGCGACCTCGGCCTTGAGTCGATTTCAGGACAGAGGATGGTATCCTTCCTTCTGGAAAGCGAAATCATTCAAACCTATGCGCATATGGAATCTACGCTGTGTCTGATAGAACAGGCTGATACCGATGACATTTATCGAGCTGATCTCAAAGGAAGTCATATCTACTTTACGAATGAAAGAAATGAAGCTCCTCTTTCGTTTTCGATTCTCATCAATAGAGGTAACGGCGAAATTCAGGTACTTCCCCGCGACATTTAATCGGAGATTTCGACGAGCGGAACGGGAACAAGGAACGGCCGGCTCGCCTGAAGCATCATGAATTATCTCGGGTCATTTGATCGGGATCTTCACCAGACCTTTTCCGATACGAGACCGGTAGTGTAGCCAGCGTGCCGCGAGGGCTATGCCCACCGGTTGCCCGCGAGGCGACTCATCAACAAAGCGACTCGGAAGCGAAGCGATTCGTCAACAAAGCGACTCGGAAGCGAAGCGATTCGTCAACGAAGCCGCTCGTCGTTGCAAAGATCCTGCTGCGCCCGAAAAAAGGAAAAGCCCGGCCAGGCCGGGCTTTTGTTTGAACAAATTCCAAACTTCGCAGATGGGAACCCTTTGTTTGTGAAAGCTACGGTTTTTCGGTTCCGTAGATCCGCCACTGCGAATCAGGATCCGCGGAATAGCTGGCGATAATCCAGCTTATGCTGCAGCTTATACACAGGCGATCCGGAAAGGGAGTTCAGATGCTCCGGTACCGGAATGCCAGCCTTATCGATGAACTTTTTGGTTTCATCGGCGCCACCCAGTAGGTCCACCCAGGCGGACGGTGGTACCCAGTTAAAACCGAATCCCATGGCTCCATCCACCCCGTCTTGATCGGTTACGTCCGGGATCAGCGAGTAAGAATAGGAGATATAGCGAGCAATGAATCGACGAACCAGGTCCGCCTCTTCGCTCTTATCGGTTTTTAACAGATCCGCGAAGTGGAAATACTGCGATTCGTGAATCAGGGCGGCAGCCTTCTTCTTGAAAGACAGGTCCAGCTTAGGTAGTTCTTCGTAGTTGCCGGTCTTGATGTCGTAAACCTTCTTAAGGCTCTTGCCATCCGCGGTCTTTTCGCGCATGTAGAGGCCTTTACCCTTCTTATTTCCCAGAGCGCCCTGATCAATTAGCTTCTGCATGTAGCCAGGCATCTTGAAGGTTTCATGCGCTGCATCTTTTGTGTTTTCGTAGATGTTGTCTACAATCGCCTTGTGCACATCCAGTCCCACCAGGTCGGCGGTGGCCAGAGGGGCCATGGCACGTCCGGTATAGCCAGAAAGTAGCTGATCCACCAGGTGGATTCCGCCTTTGTCGGCCATTTTCTCTGCGTAAATGGCGGCTTCGTTCATGAACTGGAAACCAATTCGGTTACCGGCGAAGCCAGGTCGGTCGTTGGCGATAATTACGTGACGATGGAGTTTATTTTCCAGGTAATTGGCCAGTTCCTTTGTGTAGGCTTCATCGTTCTTTGGATGAACGATTAGCTCGCAAAGTACCAGCTTGTAAGGAGGATTGAAGAAGTGAGTGCCGTAGTAGTGCTTCTGTCCGTCTTCGTCCAGATGCGATGCCAATCGCTCAATGGAAAGACCGGAGCTTACTGTGGACACCAGGGTTCCAGGCTTTCGAGCCGCTGCAATTCGCTTCATCAGGGGCTCTTTTACTTCATAGGTTTCGGCTACCAGTTCGAATACCCAGTCCGATTCGGACACTGCCTTTTCCAGGTCATCGTCATAGGTGCCCGGGATCAGCTTATCGGTAAATACGCCGGAGCGCACAGATGCCACTGCTGTTTGGATTCCCTCTTTTGCCTTATCCAGGGTTCGGGCCAGCATGTACACTTTGGCGCCTCCGAAGGCAGCTACAATGGCGGCGCTGTTTGCGCCCATGGTTCCGTTTGCACCCAGGACCGTTACTGTCTTAAAATCCTTCATAGCGATTCTCTTTCTCCTGGCGCCACTGCCTCCGGCAGAAAGCGCGAATTTATGATTCCGGGCCCTGCGGGCCTCCCGCTTACCTGAAACAATCCGGTAAACGCCCCTGAGATCCGGGGCCTGGACAGCTTCCGGTGACGGGTTTCAGAGTCAAATCCTTTGGATTAGCACTTTACCCCGGTTTCAGCCATGGCAGGGTGGCCGGCAATGTTTCACAGGGACTACATCCTGCGATTGATCCAGGAATTCAGCGTCTTTTTGGCCCGGCTTGCCGGCCTCAAGGATCGCAACGACCCTGAAGTGATCTTTCTGGAACTGGAGCGATCGTTCCGGCAGTTTCTGGGTTACGATTCGCCCCTTCTGGAAAGCCTGGGCGCCGAAGGAGCGCTTTCTGTGCTTTCCGCTGCCGATGGCGGCAACCCGGACCGGCTGGCCATGGCCGCTATTTTGTTTCGAGAGAAATCGAAGAATTACTCGGTATACGGGGATGAAGGAAAAGCCGTGAAATGTATGCAGATGTCTGATCGATTCAAAGCGGCCATAGGGAACCGAACTGTATCAGAAGAGATCAGGAAGGTCCTGCAGACCGAATGATAGCACTCGACGGGTCTAATGAGCTACCGGCGCACCCCGGAGGCACCTGCTCCTGCCGTTTCTTAATTGGACGTGGACCGTGTTTTAGAACACCTGATCCAAAAAGGGATGGGGCCCTAAAACCTATCCACCAGAAGCAATCCGGGCGCAGCGACCAAAGCGAAGTCGCGCAACGGAGGCCGCCCACCAGGGACTCGGGCTCCTCCCGAACGTTGTGTTGAGCAGTCCTATTGGAGGTCCAATAGATATTCGGCGCCAAAGCTGATTCGGGCATGGTGGTCTCTCAGTCCTCCCAGCTTCAGATTCTGATTAAAGTCCTGCAGCAAGAAATAGGTCTGCAGTGGGTCAAATCCGCCAAAATTCTGGGCCACGTTTGAGTTACTGACATTGGCCAGGCCAGTCTGACCGGCCAGCCCGATGTACACCCTCCATCCAGGGAATACCTGGTAGTACAGGGTGGATTCCAGAGAAGTTCCTTCGTAGAATATTTCCGGATCGACTTTAAAGGTTTGCTGCCCTTGATAGATGCCGGTTACGTTGAAAACATTTGCCCGGGAGTCTGATATGGCTGATCCTTGAAGCTGCACGGCTCCGGCCCGCACCTTCCACTGAAAGTTCTGACCCAGCAGCTGGAAGTCATAGAGTACTTCCAGACTGCCGCGCACTCCCCGTAGCCACATTCTGTTGGATGTGCTTCCGAAATTTATCGAGTCCAGCGCGGAAGTCTGAAAGTTGAACGAGGTTCTGTCGTTGTTAGATCTTGTAAACTGACCAATGTATTCCGCTACTGGCCGGACCTCCAGGAATTCGTTCGAGTAGACAGTGAATCCCAGCGCGAAGGAATGCTCCACCCGGCTCAGGTCCCGGGCATAATCCAGGTCCAAAAAGAATGAGTCCGTAGGCAATCCGGTGAGATCATCCGTAGTGGTTCCCATTTCATATGTGGCCCGACTGTACGCGCTTTCCAGTCTTCGAGAGGACAGTCGCACCATGAACCGGTCGTAGAAATACTCGATTTCGCCTCCATAGGAAGCGCCGTCCAGATAGGAGGCCGGAGAGGATGTGATGGATTTGTTACTCTGTAAGCCTCTCAAGCCATTGAATTGCTCCGCATAGGGCACAAAGGCCGGTCGTACGCGGCCGCCTCCTCCATCCAGTCTAAAGCGAATTTCGTGCCGGTTTACTTCCTCGCCAATGATAGTACGCAACAGCCCGTCGGTCCAGGAGGTCTGCTCTATCTGGTTTTGCTGATTTCTTCGCTCCTGCTCTCTTCTTTCAGCCTCCTCACGTGCCTTGCGCTCTTCCTCTTCCCGGGCTTTGCGCTCTGTTTCCTCTCTTGTCTGTTGCTCTTTCTGCTCTTCTTCGATCTGATTCAGAATTTCCTGTTGTCGCTTCTCTTCCTGACGGCGCTGTTCTTCCAAACGCTTCCGGCGTTCTTCTTCGATCCGCTTTTGACGTTCGGCTTCTTCTCGTTTGCGCTGCTCTTCCAGGCGCTTCTGACGCTCTTCTTCCTGTTTTCTACGCTCATCTTCGGCGTCGTCGCCGTAGTTATTGTTATAGAGAATTCGCGCAATGCCGGACTTCTGGATTACTCTTCTTCGATTTCCAGAAACGATTACAATGCTGGCCTGGTTTTGTTGAATAATGCGACCATTGATCTGAGTGCCGTCGCGAAGCAATACGGTGTCTGCCAGAAGGGATAGCGGCAGAAATACCAGAAGCAGTAGGATTGGAAGAATCCCTGGACAATGCTTTCGTTTGCCAGGTATTGATATGAGTCTTTTCATTGCACTTAGCCCGTATTAATCCGAGATCGCCTGGGCTTTCGCAAGCCTTTGCAGCACTTCTCTTTGTTTTTCCAGGTCTTTCCGACTATTCTCCAGAAAGAACGGGGCCGAGGGGTTGGCCAGTAATATATTTAATTGCTCCAGAGCCCGGCGATAGTCCCGGGAATCCCTGTAGATTTTTGCCAGATAATAATGAAGCGAAAGATCGTAGTCCTGTCTACGTTCGCCGGTCAACGATTCTGTGGGAATGCTTTCCAGAAGCACTCGGGCTCGCAGTCGGTCGCCGGATTGCAAATGTAGCCGGGCCATACCAATCTTCATTCTCGAGTCCGCAGGAAAATCCCGCAATCCCTGTTTCAAATAGATCTCCGCCTGTGGTCGCCTATCGGTTTCAAGATAATAGATGCCCAGGGCATAAATGGCATCCGGGCGCAATGGCGCTTTTTCGTGGGCCTTCTTGTAGTAGTGAACCACACAGCGATGTTCCTGCAGTTCCTCGCAGGCTTTTCCAATGTTCAGGTAAGGCCCGGGATCGTCCGGTATTAAACCGCTTGCTCGTTCGAACAATCGTATGGCCTCTTCGAAATCTCGCTGTAGCAAATTGAGTCTGGCCGAATTATACAGAAACGGGTAGAACTGAGGATCTGCTTTCAACCCGGCTTCAAACCGTTCCAGAGCAAGGGATTGGTTCTCGTCATTGGATGGATCTCGAATGAACTCCTGTATGGTTTCGTTGTTGAAGCGGGCCACACTGTTGAAAGTATTTCCCTGCCATTCAATGGGCGAGCTACCCTCCGGACCAGGTCCCTGGAAATCCTTGCCGGCGCATACCAGGAAGTCCTGTGCATTTCTGAGGAACGTGCCCTCCGGGGTCGGATTCCCGGGAAGGGGACTGCCGTTTTCTGGTAGCAAAAGATCCGGAAATGACTCCGGAGACTGGGCTCCCAGTGGTACCATGAAGATTAGGGCGAAGACCAGCGCCGGAATTTGCGCGTAGCGGGTTTGCCAGTGCCAGAAGCCAGTAGCTGACCGCGCGCTGGCAGGATGCCCGGTTTGATTCGACGTCCGGGAAACGGGGAAAATCGGGAGCTTCGGGCCCGGATTCTGCCACCAGCGATTTGCTGAAGCGCACATATCCAAGTTATCGGACGATTCTGGCGGACACTTTGTTTAACTTTATCGGCTCTGAACCCGCGATACTCGCGCTCGACTGGTAGGGCCGCAACGGTCCGTTTAGTCTGTTCAATGCAGGTAAGGCGCCCGGTGGCTATAGCCGGTTCATGGGAATTCAGCGCCCTTCGCCGCCGCTGTAGTTTGTGGGGTCGGGTTTCGGTCCGTTAGGAAGGCAGGGTCAGGTATCCAATTCTAGAATATCCTGCAAAAAGAAAGCCGCCAGGTCATGCCTGCCGGTCATTCCGGCCTTATCGTACAGAGCCTGGCTTTGATTTCGAACGGTCTTCTCTTTCTTGTCCAGCTGTGCTGCAATCTCCTTAAAGCTGTACCCCTGTATAAGCTTTTCCGCTACCTGGATCTCACCCGGTGTAAAGCCCCAGCGCTGAAACTGGTCCTGAACAGCATTTCTGTAGTCCTGCATCAATCCCCGGTTTTTCTGTCGGAATCGGTCCAGTTCTTCACGTACCTCTGTCAGTTCCTGGGCGGCCCGGCTGAACTCCTGATCCGCAGAGCTTCTCATGGCCAGTATGATCACAGCCATTCCCAGAAGGAAGACGCCTTCCAGCACGGCATGCGCGGTTACCCGTCCCTCTTCCTTGAGATGGTGGGCAATATCGTAAACAGTAAATATCGAAATCAGTACTGCGATGATCAGACCAATTCTTCGCAGGGTTCTTTGAACATCGGATTGCAGCCATCGGGACAAATGACCCATTGCAAATTCTCCAAAACTAGTGTTAAATGCTACGTATGGTTCAAGAAAATTCCATACTCCGATCCGGCCATCCAGAAAAGCGCTGCGTAGCGCCTGGCTCACCGAAATTGAAACCAGGTATCAGGAAACTCTTCTCCATCCGGTACACAGCATTTCTGTCCTTTGCGTTATGGCCAATGCTTTATTTGAGCGCGGGGCTTTCCGGGCTGTCTGCAGAGCCAACCGGACCGCTTTCCTACGAGCAGGCTTTGCAACGGGCCTACGAAAATGCTCCGGAGGTCAAGAAAGCCCGGGCCGATCTTTCCATTGCGGAAAAGGAGTTGGAAAAAGCGGATTTTCTTGTTTCCGAAGCGCCGGAGCTGGAAGCCTCCATTACTCGAGGAACCTCAAAGGATTCGATTGAGGTGCTGGACTACAATTACAGCGCGCTCGTGCATAACAAAGAGGTTCCGGTGCGGGGCTGGGAACTGGGTCTTTCGCAAAAAGTGGAGCTGGGCGGACAGCGCGGTTTGCGCATCGAACAGAAAACTGCGGAGAAGGACTACTTTGAGGCCAGAGAAACCCTGACCCGGTTGGAGGCCCGTGCGAAGGCCCGGGAACTCTATATACAGGCCGCCCTCCTGCAGGAATGGGAAGAGCATCTGACCGAGCATTTGAACCGATTCTACCGGCTCCGGGCCCGATTTGGCGCAGGCTACATCGACCGAAGGCTGGGTAACTACAGTCTCGTGGCCCTTAACATGGGCATTCAGACATTGAAATCTGAAAGGGATGAGGTATCCATTCTAAAACGAAAGCTGATCCGGGAGCTTTCGCTCATGGTAGGGCTGGCGCCGGAATCTATAAAACTACAAAGCGCCGATTCGATCAAAATGCCAGGATTACCTCCTCTGGAAGAACTATCCAGGGATATGGAACAGGGGGCTGTTCTAAAGGAACGAGAAGCCCTACTGAAGTCCCGTGAAAAAGAGCAGGATCTGGAATCCCGTAAGCTATGGCCTTCGCCATCGCTCTTTCTATATGGTGGCGAACGAACCTCCAATACGGATGCGATGGTTTCTGTATATCCTGGAAACAGAGAAACCTATATGCGTGCCGGGATTCGCCTGCCTCTGGGATTTCTGGGCCCGGAGAGAAAATCGTCGGATATCGCCGCGCAGAGGGCGGAAAAAGCCAGGGTGGAACTGGAAACAGCCACCGATCGATCCAGGGTTCAATTGAAGGCCTCCTATCAGAATTATGAATCCCTGAAGGGCCAGTATTTACAGATGAATCGTTTTTTGATCCAGGCCGAGAGATTTCTTCCCGCTCTGGACCAGGCCTTGATGGGGAGGCGAATCAGCTACTTCGAGTTCTGGGGAGAACACGAAAGATATCATGCATTGTTCCAGAGAAGTCTGGATGTTCGCCTCAATGCCGCAAAGGCGCTGAGCGAAATGGAACTACTGACCGGCCGGGTGCTGGACGGAGAAAAAGGAGAATAGAATGCTGCATAAATGGATTGAGTCCTCTCTAAGAAACCCGGTCTGGGTTCTGTTTTTGCTTTCGCTTCTAGGGCTTCTGGGTCTGAGAAGTGCGGTACAGCTTCCCGTGGACGCTGTGCCAGACATCACCGGAGTGCAGGTGATGGTGGCCACGCATACCGGCGCCATGGATCCTGAAGAGATCGAAACCACGGTCACCTATCCCATTGAAGCCGAGTTGGCCGGTATCCAGAGTGTTTCCGAGATTCGGAGCATTACGAAATACGGCCTGAGTCAGGTAAATGTAATCTTCGATGATTCCATGGATGTGTACTTCGCGCGCCAGTTAATAGCGGAAAGGTTACAGTCCGTGGCCGCGACGCTTCCAGAAGGATTGAAGCCGGAAATGGGGGCTGTGACCACCGGTCTGGGGGAAGTGGTGATGTATTCCGTAGAGGCCAAACCAGGTAGCGAGCTGGCAAGCAAGCCCGCCCAGGAAAGACTGCGATACCTGCGAACGGTTCAGGAGTGGGCGATTCGGCCTGTGCTGAAGACCGTGCCCGGAGTGGCGGAAGTGGACTCCAACGGTGGATTCCAGAAAGCCATTTTTATTAACTTTGATCCTGCAAGACTCATTGCCCAGGGGATTGGTCCTGTGGCTCTCGTAGGGCTTCTCCAGGAGTCCGGAATGAACCGGGGCGGAGGCTACATCGAACGGGACGAAAAGCGTATCATAGTAAAGAACAATGCCCGATTTCAGAGTTTGAGCCAGATTCAGTCCTTTCCCGTGCGAATCCATGCCATTGGCGCTCCGGAGCGATTGTCCGAACTTGCCACAGTTCAGGAAGGCAACCGACCGCGAGTGGGATCCGCTACACACAATGCACAGGAAACGGTACTGGGCACCATTTTGATGCGAACCGGGGCGAACAGTAGAACCGTTGCCCATGAATCCATAGAGAAGATCAAAACCCTGGATCTTCCGGAAGATGTGAAAGTGGAAGTACTCTATGCCAGAAGTTACCTGGTGGATGCAACCATTCAAACCGTGGCGAAAAACCTGATCGAAGGTGGCGTACTAGTAATTCTTGTACTGCTGCTGATCGCAGGTAACTTCCGGGCAGCCCTCATTGTATCCATGGCCATTCCATTGTCCATGCTGGCCGCTCTTCTTGGTATGGAACGGTTCGGTATATCCGCGAACCTCATGAGTCTGGGGGCCATTGATTTTGGGCTCATCGTAGATGGTTCTGTAGTAGTCATCGAAAACATTCTGCGAAAGATGGAGGAAGAGCCCAACGCCGTTCAGGAAAGGGGAAAGCTTCAGGTCATTCTGGAAGCCATGAAGGAAGTAACCGGCCCGGTGGTTACCGGACTGAGCATCATAATGATCGTCTATGTTCCTATTCTGCTTTTGACCGGTATTGAAGGTAAGATGTTTCGCCCCATGGCTTTGACCGTGCTTCTTGCTCTGGCAGCTTCCCTGGTGATAGCTTTGCTGGTGATGCCGGCTCTTTCTCTGCTCTTTTTGAAGCAGCCAAAGCCGCACAAGTCTTCGGTTTTCGGTTACATTAGCAATGCCTTTGAACCTGTGCTGGAGTACTCCATCCGCCACCCGTACAGAATCGTTAGCGGCAGTGCAGGGTTGTTCTTCGTATCGCTTATGCTGTTTTTCACTCTGGGGGCGAACTTTCTGCCTGAATTTGACGAAAGAGACCTGGTGATCGGGCTTACTCGAAACGCAGATATAAGCATGGAAGCCACCCTGGAACACCAGAAGAAAAGCGAAAAGGCCATTATGGAGTTTCCCGAAGTAGAAACGGTATTCTCCCGAATCGGAACCCCCGAATCTGCCACCGATCCTATGGGCATCCACCTTTCCGATACGTTCGTTATCCTCAAGAAAGACTATGATGAATGGCCGGAAAGAGTGGATGGACGAAGGTTTACCAAGTCCGAGCTATTCGAAGCTATGAGTACCAAGATCGAAGAGGCCTCCCCGGGTCAGGAACATTCGCCTACCCAGCCCATTGCCATGCGATTCAACGAAATGCTGGAAGGTTCCCGCGCGGACCTTTCCCTGCGAATCTTTGGGCCCGATCTCCAAAGCCTGATGGAGTACATTCAAAAGTCCGAAGAAATCCTTCGAAGCATCGACGGAGTGGTGGAAGTGAGCGCAGACGCTCTTACAGCTCTGCGAAAGAGTCCGGTGCTGGAGTTTCGTCCACGACCTCAGGATATGACTTACTGGGGAATTGACTCTGCTGGTATTGGTCAGGCGTTCGAAATCGCCATGGCCGGCCATACCATTGCCAGCTACTACGAAAACGACCGTCGGTTTCCTATCATACTTCGAATGCGAGAAGATCACAGAAATAATATGGAAAGGGCCGCTCGGTTGCCGGTGGATCTTCCGGACGGAGGGGTGGTGCCTCTTTCGGATGTGGCCAATCTGCAGCTAATGGAGCAGGTAACTACTATTTCCAGAATCAATTCCAGAAGATACTCAAGTCTTGCGATTTATATCCAGGACAGAGACATTGAATCGGTGGTAGAGGAAGCGGATAGCAGGATTCGAGAAGAGCTCAATATGCCCGAGAATTTTAGTATTGAATGGGCAGGACAGTATAAGAATCTGCAAAGGGCCCGCTTAAGGATTCTCACCATCATTCCGTTGACCCTGATTCTGATTTTTCTGCTCCTCTACCAGAGTCTGAAGAGTTTGAAGCAATCCATGCTGGTCCTCAGTTGTATCCCCATGGCCATTTCGGGAGGGATACTTCTTCTCTGGTTAAGAGACATTCCATTTAGCGTCTCTGCTTCGGTGGGTATGATTGCGCTTTCCGGAATTGCCATACTAAACGGAACGGTTCTGGTGAATTTCTTCAACGACCTTCGCAGAGATGGGCATTCCCTGATGGACGCGGTGTTTCGAGGAACGTTGATTCGACTGCGCCCGGTGCTCATGACCGGTTTAGTGGCAGGTCTGGGCTTCATACCCATGGCCTTCAACACCGGCACAGGCGCCGAGGTGCAACGCCCCCTGGCCACTGTTGTGGTAGGAGGCCTGATTACAGCCACGCTACTGACTCTACTGGTGGTTCCTACGCTATACTATCGCCTGGAAAAGAATCATGAATGATCCGGACGAATGGAGAAGTAGTTAAAGAGAAGTAGTTGGCTGGAAGCGGCCGGGTACGGCCCACGACGGCCGAAGAGAGCGGGAGGCCGCACCCGGCCTCCCATAAGGGGAGGAGAATCTACCAGTTCTTCTTATTTGCGAAGGTTTCTTTCAGGCTCTTGGGAAAGGACCATCTGGGCTTCTTGCTTGCGGGTCGCGCAGACACAGTCATCTCTTCGCCGGTAAATGGATTCATTTGCTTTCCGGCTTTCCTGGCTTTCACTTCGCTTCGCACCAATGCGCCGATGGCCGGGAAACGAACTCGTTGTCCGCTTGCCGCTGCCTTACCGGCTTTTTCGAAAGATGATTCAAGAACTGCCTTTAAATCGGTTTTCTTGATCTTCGCCTGACCTTTCTTGTCTACCTGAATGACTTCATGTAGCTCTTCCAGGAGATCGTCTATGAATGAATACTTGCCGTTGGAGGACGCTTTCACAGCGCTCTTCTTCGCGGTTTTCTTTGCAGATTTCTTAGCTGCTTTCTTTGCCATAATCGGTGAATAATGCGACATAATATCGTATGTCCAGTAAAAATAGGCCTCGGGAATCAAAAATGGCCAATTTTGCCTGTTTTTTGGCTTTAAAGCCTTCTTTCAACGTCAGAGCATATACAATGCGGCACTTCAAAGATAATGTTGGATTTCGGTTTGTGGTCGTTGCCCTGCTCCTTTCCGGCGGGCTGGCTTTCCTGACTACAGTGGCTCTGGCTCGTTCTCCGCAAAGAGTGCGGACCGGGGCCCCGGAGACGCAACCACCCAATGAGATTTCTTCGGCCCCCTGGTTTTTCTCTGCACGTAGCTTGCAGGTTAATGCGGGCAACCGGAAAGCAGTGGCTCAATTCTACAGGGATAATTATGTGCCCCACGACAAAGTGCACAACGGTTGGTCGGGAAGCACAACCGGGTGCAATCCGGGAAAGAATAGCGATGCCTACGATTCTGCCACGCTACAGAACTTGAAGTACTATCGCGCTATGGCCGGCGTGCCCACGGACATAAGCTTCGACGAAAAGTACAACCGTCATGCCCGGGCCGCCGCTTTGATGATGGAGGCAAAGAACGATTTAAGTCATGGCCCGGGCCCGGATTGGCCCTGCTACACCGATGACGGCAAAAAGGGGGCCGGTTCCTCCAACCTTTGCCTCGGATGTGTAGGGCCCACCGCTATCGACGCCTATGTCCAGGACTCCGGCGTCAGTGGCGTCGGGCACAGGCAATGGGCTCTTCATCCCCGGCAGCGAGTACTGGGTAACGGAAGTAGCAAGCGAGCCAATGCGCTGTATGTTTTTGGCGACTGGCGTCCAGAAGAAGAGGTGGCACATATCAAGAAAGTGGCATGGCCTCCCGAAGGATTCGTCCCTTATCGCTTTGGCCTGGATTCCGGGCATCCCTGGTCCTATACGGTTTTTGGAAGCGATGAGGATCTTAAAAACGCAAAAGTCTCAATGACAATGAATGGAACGGCGGTTGCCGTTCAGCAAGAGGAAGGCCGTCCCGATTTGCTGGTCTGGTATCCAACCGGTCTGCCCCGCGCTACGCATGAGAATGACTATAATCGTCCGAAGCAGGATGTAAGCATCCAGGTGGAAATATCCAATGCGGTGGTAGATGGAAAAAGAACGACTTTGCGATACTCGGTAGTCTTTATTGATCCCGCTGCCGTGCTTGCGGAGGAAAACTCGGAGCAAGTGGACGGAGATACGGACAACGATTCCGAGAACAATCCAGATAATGTTCCGGACTCAGAAACCGATGACTCAGAGGAAAACCAGGTAGCGATAGACTCTACCTTGAACGGTCCGTTGCTTCAGGCCATTTATCAGGGAAAGGTAGGCCCGGCCCTGGATTTGCTATCTCGAGGGGCCGATCCGAATGCCCGGTATCAGGACCGTTGGACGGCGCTGATGTATGCCGCCTATTTCGGCCATACAAAAATCGTAGAAGATCTACTGCGAAGAGGCGCGGATGCATCGGTAACGCTGGAAGGATGGGATGCCAGAGCCATGGCAAAGTCTCAAGGTCATGATGCCATCGCGACCATTCTGGCTAAAGCTACGAACCAATCCGTGCAGGTTCCGCGAACCAGAGGACTGTCGCCGCCCGCCCCCTGAGATCATCGCCGGTAAATAGCGCGGTCTGCGGCGAAGTCTCGATCGGATGGGCCGATGCGGACTCGAGTAGAAGCTCGGGTTGATTATCAAGGAGTGATCAAAACTTTGCCGCCACTCATTCGCTCGCTGTAATCGGCTACCGCTTGTTGCGCATCGTCTACGGAGTACCTCTGACGCACCTCGGATTTTAGTTCGCTGCCCAGCAGTTTCTGTACCCTTTTCGACAGTCGGATGATGCTCAGCGGTCCTTTGGAGCCCAGGTAGCTGGAAAGCCAGTAACCATGAATCGTTTGACCCTGAAAAATGAGACTGCCTGGATGCACTTCGCAGGCCGTGCCTGCCAGACCGCCGTAGACGATAACGTGGGACCCGTTGGGCATGCAACCGGCCAGGGTTCCGGTAATCTCCCCGCCAACGGCATCGAATGCCACGGTAACGTTGAGTTTCTTTGCGCTTACCCGCAAGTCTCGTTCAAACTTCGGACCGCTAACAATTACGTTTTCGAATCCCTGTTCGGTGAGAGCTTCCTTTTGGTCATCGCGCCTGACGATATCGATAATATTCAGTCCTTCTTTTCTGGCCAATCTATGAATCATCTGGCCCAGAGCGCCGGCGGCCGCCGTCTGCATGACTCCTTTTGCGCCCAGGTTTTTGGCCATTTCGATGAGGCTCAAAGCCGTAAGCGGATTCACAATGGCCATTGAGCCCTGCTCCAGATCGATGCTCTTCTTCAACGGCAAGCAGAGTTGGGCCGGGACTTTCATGTACTCCGCCCAGGTTCCGTCGCCAGTGGGAGATGCGCTGCACGCTACATTCTTTCCTTTGAGATAGTTGGCGTAGAATCCCCCGCCACTGGCTACTACAGTCCCGGAGGCTTCGAATCCCGGTATGCAGGGCAGCTTCTTCTTGATTCCATATTGTCCCTTCAGAAAAGCCAGGTCCGAGGGGTTGATGGGCGATGCAGCGATCTTGACCAGCACCTCACCTTTTTCCAGTTCAGTTCTTTCCTTTTGTACCACATGAAACGCTGGTAGCCCGTCGGTGTATTCGCGTAGCTCTACGGCCCTGTAGGAAGTTGGTATCATTAAATCTCCTTGGAATTGTGGTTTGCCCTGACAGGCGAAAAATGCCGGAAGCGGCCTCGTCGCGCCTGGATGCGCTGGCCAACGGACAGAAATAACGTGTCTATCGAGTTTCGTGGCTCAAGAAAGAAGGTTACATTGCCCTCTTCCGGTTCCATACTGGAATTTCTGCTGATCCCACTGCATGCGGCATTGACATTTCTTGAGCGCCGCAAATCAGCCGTTTTTGTCGGCTTCCGGAATCATACGACCATAGTATTCCAGCATCACAGGTTGTGTGCTCAGTATCTTGTCTTTGTCGTCACGGATGAGTTTTCGGGAACGGAGATCTTTCCGGCCCATTTTCAGGATTTTTCCGGGATCCGTAGTTACGTAATTGAGTCGGTTGACCTGAATGAATTGTGCGATCTGCTTTTCCGCTTCTTTGAGATCCAGCGATCCCTGGTTCTCAGTTAGCAGTCGAGCAAGGATAAAATGGGGCTGTACCCGGAAGTTTCTTCGCCATGAGCCCAGAACGGCATCGGCCACGGCTGCCGTGGGATCGCTGTTCTTGATGTGGTTACTTACCAGAATTGGTCGGCCAAAGTCCAGATACACTTTTCGCCGTCTTCGCACAAAGCGCATGAACGATGTATTCGGAGTCAGATTATTGAATTCCAGGTCCTCAGGAGTCCATTTATGGCTGATAGCCATGGGAACTACGATGATTTCCTGGCCGGAACTTCTGAACGCATCGATGGCTGTGGATAGTAGACCTGTCTTAATGGCCTGGAATCCGCCGCTTCTGCTTCGCGTGCCTTCAGGATAAGCCAGCGCCGGGATACCGGCTTCCAGCATGAGTATAGAGTACTGCGTCAAAGTTTCGAGATAGAGAATGTTTCGGGTGTTTTCCCGGTCTACCGAGTAAGCGCCCATGGATTTGAGGAACTTTCCCCAGAGAGGATTGCTCATCAAAATACTGGCAGCGGCAAAGCGGGGTAACGGTAGTCGGCTCAAATACAGAGCATAGGCCAGCTCCACCGAGTCGATATGCGTCTTGTGTGTGGGCGCATAGAACACCGGATAGTAGTTAGCCAGCCTTCGAACCTCGGCAACCGGTCCGCCGATGACCGGCGCCACGGAGCCTCGACGAAAGCCTCCCAGGATGAACCTGAATGGCGCAATCAGGTTCATCAAAGTTCCGCGAATCACAGGCACGTAGCTATCCGCGATATTGGAGACGTAAAACTGAACGATTCGATCCAGGTGGATGGTTTCGCTTTCTTCCGGGGATGCGGCCAGGCCTTTCCAGAGCTCCAATTCGGTTCGGAAATTGGCGGCATCGTTTTTGAGTCTTCGTCGTTCGGCTTTCTGAATTCGTTTCTCCAGGGAGGATATGACGTGGCCGGATTGCTTCTTGATTCGCGCCTGCATACCCCTGGTGCTGGATATTTCACGCAGAATGCGTTCCTGCAATGCCTGGCCCAGGGCTTTACCGGAAGTTACCAGATCCAGGCGGGCCCGCTTCTTGGTCACCGGAATGGCGGTGTCGGTGTTCATTCCGGTGAGCTGATCTACAAATGCATTGGGGGATTGCCTTCGCGACAGAATATCGAACAACGTCTGAAATAGCGGTAGCTCTACGTTTTTTTCTTTGGCAATATCCAGTACGGTACTGATGGTAAGTCCGCCCTCGTGCAATTCGCGGCTCTGATGAACCTCTTTTTCGATGAACCTTCCGGGAAAAAGCAGCAGTTCGATTCTTTCCAGAAAGTCTGGCTCGATTTCGCCGGATTGGATTCGCTCCATGAAACGGCGGCCGTAACTACGGTTTCTACTGTCCGGCGAAAAGGCATTGGCCGCCAGATCAGAAAGACCGGATCGACCCATCAGGGTTTCCGGGCGGGCGCCCAGGGCGGTACCCAATCGCATAATTTCGTTGAAGCCCCGGGCTACCAGTTCCCCTTTCAGGCTGGAGCCGGCATCAGGTAGGAAATCGGACATTCCGCTGATAATCGCCACCGGGTTCTTTAAAATGCCGCCCAGTTCTACGCCTACCATATCTTTGCTTCTTTCCCAGTGCAGATGGGGCGCTTCGAAAAGCTTCTCTACCAGGGTTTGCATTTCCGCTTCTTTGCTTCCGAGCGCAAAAAAGCAATGCCGGCCTGCGTGTAGATCGGCAAGAAGACTGGGGCCCGTGGCTACCGCTACGTGCGCTTTCAGCTGGTAGGCTTCCATGGTCTTGACGAGAAATTCGCTGAAGGTGGCCACCTGATACTTCCGTCGGCCCACCGCCGAAAGAAAGCCCTTGGAAAAGGTAACAATGGCGTGCTGGTTGGTGCGATTCATGTGGGTGATCACATGCTCGTGCACTTCTTCGAACTGGCGGGCCGGAACTACTGAAGCTATAAAATGAGAACCCTGCTGAAAAAGTCGGTAACCTGAAATAATCTTAACGTTAGAGGGAATCTCAAAATCCAGGTTCAGGAGCCGGATGTGCTTTCTTCCGGCCCACTGATTGGCCATGGACGATTCCGGAAGCCATAAAAGCACCCGGTCCACGTTCTTTGCGAGGATAGCGGCCAGCATCAGGCCCATGGGTCCGCCGCCCATCACGGTATAGTGGTCAAAGCTAGCGGGTATGTGTTGGTTTTGTTCTTCGCTCATTTCAGCCCATGATCGGGCCCTTCTTCTACCTGCGCCACCTCAGCGGAGCTGTACTTCTGCCGCGCATAGGCGATCTGCTTGTAGAACATGGCCATAGGATCATCTACATATTCCTTTTGAATGGTGTATCTGTCCATAATTCCAGTAAAATTTGAAGTTAAATCTACCGGGTTGGCATCTACAGTGAGAATCAGGTCGTAACCCGCCTCTCTAACTCTGGATTCCAGGTAGGGACTGTAATAGCCCATGGGATAGGCGAAGGCCCAGATTTTGTTTCCGGGAAGGTTTTGCTCCAGGATTTCTCGGGATGTAACCACTTCCTGGGTAACCCGGGCCGCGAACTGATCCTTCGATTCAAAAGGCCGTGGTTCATGAAAGGCAGTGTGCGTATGGGAATGGTTTTGCACATCGAAGCCTTCGGCCAGAAGGCGCTTCAAGTCTTCCCAGGCCATGCCGCCCCGCGGATGCTTGTTAATGTCCCTTGTGTATACGAAGAAGGTGGCCGGGTAATCGTACTCGCGCAGGATGGGGGCGGCCACCCGGGCAATGTTTTCGAAGTCATCGTCGATGGTTATGGCCATGGTAGGCTGTTCCATGAGCCGGTTTTGCCGATGGTACTCCATGATCTTCTTCAATGGCCAGACCCGGATATTCTCTTTTTTGAGGATGTCCAGGTAGGTTCTGAACTCCTGGATGCTAACGGAATACGGACCGGCGCCGTTCACATCGTGAAAGCAGAGGATGGGAACCAGGTTATAGCCGGTGCGTTCCTTTTCGGACTTCTGAGTGAGGTCTTGCCAGAGCGATGGCTTTCCCGAAAGGAGCAGCCATCCGGAAAGGCAGGCCAGAAATACGGGCAGGGAGATGAGCAAACGTTTCCGCATCATGGAAATTATCGGTTTCTGGCTGAAGCAAAATCAAAGCGCAATTCTTTTCTTCTTTCGTTCAAGGAGGCCGCCAAAAAAGTGATGTAAGAATGGCAAAAGACCGTTTTTCTAAAGTAAGAAGTCGTCCTTTGTAACTGAACAATCTCTGTTGTCGGGTCAAGTTGCCGGGGATCCCCGATAGAGATAAGGTTTCGGGTCTTTCGATATGGCAATTGCTCATAAAGGGAAAGAGAGTCCCAGAGAGCCCGAAGAAACCAGAAGGAGCTAATCCGAGTTATCATCTCTGTTTGAAGAATAAAGAGCCTGCTTATGTCGCAAAAGATAGAAATCATGGACACCACCCTTCGAGACGGGGAACAAACGGACGGCGTATCCTTCTCTGCTTTCGAGAAGTTGCAAATCGCCCGTTTCCTTCTGGAGAAGCTCAATGTGAACCGCATTGAGGTGGCCAGCGCTCGGGTCTCGGCCGGCGAACAGGAAAGCGTTAAGGCGATTTTTGATTGGGCAAAAGGCAAGGATCTGGATAAGCGAATCGAGATCCTTGGTTTTGTGGACCATAGAGCCAGCGTGGACTGGATCCAGTCTGCCGGAGGCTCGGTCATCAACCTGCTAACGAAAGGGTCTCGCAAGCATTGCGAGTTACAGCTGGGTAAGAATCTATCCGAGCACATCGCCGACATTGAACGCACAGTAACCTACGCATCGGACCAGGGCGTCACCGTAAATGTGTATCTGGAGGACTGGTCCAATGGATTTCTGCATTCGCCGGACTACGTTCTGGAGCTGCTTCGCGCACTGCGTACCATGCCCGTGCATCGCTTCCTGTTTCCGGATACCCTGGGAATCATGTCCCCGGACGAGGTGAAAGCCGGCATTTCGCATGCGTTGAATGCTTATCCCGAGCTGGCCATCGACTTTCATGGTCATAACGATTATGGCCTGGCTACCGCCAACTGTCTGGCCGCGGTACAATCCGGCGTCAAAGGAGTGCACGTTGCCGTAAACGGTCTGGGCGAAAGGGCGGGCAACGCGCCCCTTGAGGCCGTAGTTACTGCGCTCCACGATAAGCTGGG
The DNA here is from genome assembly GCA_002730875.1 of Spirochaetaceae bacterium. Lineage (GTDB taxonomy): Bacteria > Spirochaetota > Leptospiria > Leptospirales > Leptonemataceae > UBA3465. The sequence goes on from PCBI01000005.1 coordinate 862,145, forward strand.
TGTAGAGACATCCGTGGTGGAAGCCGCCATTACCGACGCCTCCCGTCTCGTGGAAACATTCAGTCGAAAGCGAATCTCCTCGAATCGTCCGATTGTAGGTACCGACGTCTTCACTCAAACCGCCGGCATCCATGCCGACGGTGACAAAAAGCATAATCTATATGCGAATCCTATCCTGCCGGAGCGATTTGGCCGTCAGCGAGTCTACGCCCTCGGTAAACTGGCCGGGAAGGCTTCTGTGGCCAATAATCTTACTTCTCTGGGGATTGAGCTTCCTCCGGAGCAAGAAAAGGCTCTGCTCGAAAAGATCAAAGAACTGGGCGAAAGAAAAGAAACTGTAACTGCGGATGATCTTCCTTTCCTTATCGAAGACCTGTTTGGCGGATTGCAGACCAGGTTTGTTCGAATCACCGACATTCGCATCCTGACCGAGATCAATCAATCGCCTTCGGCAGAGTTAGCTCTGGAGTTGGATGGCAAGGAATATCGGGCATCCTCCAGCGGGGATGGCGGCTACGATGCCTTCATGAACGCTCTGGGCGAAATTGCTTCGCAGATTAACCTGATCCTTCCGGAGCTTGTAGACTACGAAGTTCGCATTCCTCCGGGCGGAAAGACCGATGCCCTGGTAGAAACCGTAATTACCTGGAAGACAAAAGATGGCGCCTCGGCCTTTCGTACTGTGGGCGTGGATAGCGATCAGATGATTGCCGCGGTCAAAGCCACCGAGAAAATGTTGAACCGTCTGTTTATCGCCAACCCGGCCGTTGTAGGAAAGGCGGCGGAGTAGCCGGCCCGAACTATGCCGCGCTTCGCGGGGTTCCGGTGGGCCATCGACGCCATCTTCCAAATTGAGCTCAACGTCTCTACGGTTTTTACATTGAACGCCCGGTTGTTGTACCGGCGTTTCTGTTTCAGGCTTCTCCCCGTAGAATTCCATGGATAGCGCATCCAATTTAGACAACCTTCAACGCATCATACTACGGGCCAGTGACGGCGCTCTACGAAGAGGCCGGGACTATTTCCGCGGGCGGTTGGTAAACATTTCCGATCAGGTGGAGCAGAACTACATCGGTTATGCCCGCGGCACAGACATCTACACCGTATCTGTGGACGTTTCTTCCCGACGATTCAGTTGCACCTGTCCGGCAAGCAAACCCTGCAAGCATATAGTGGCCTTCTGTTTACTGATTTCCGAGCAGATAAAAGAGAATTCCGTTGGGATACCTTCGGATCCTGGTAAAGCTTCTGTTTCGTCCGACAGCGAAAACAGCCAGACGTTTCTTGAGCTTAGTTGGATTCTTAATGAAAAGAAAGAGGTTATTCGACCCGACCAGCGCCTTCTGCACCGTCCGGGAAGTCTGGACCAGGAGCTGGTACCCGAGCACTCCGAGGTTTGGCGCGATTTGATAAAGCGATATTCCTTTCCCTTTGAAGTGCCCCTGAGCGAAGCCGTACACTGGCAGAAGATTCGTCCGACCATTGAGATCCGGGATCTAAATGATCGAAGGATTGATTACGCGGGCACTGAAAAAGCCAGGCTTTATCTGCGGGAGTTCAGCAATAGATTGGATGCCAGGCGCATTCCGGTGCCCTACCTGGAAATCGAAAACAAAGAACACTGGCTGCGTCCGGACCAGTCAGTTGTAATTGAGCCTGGTGGAGCCCGGCGGATTCGACGCTACTGGATTGTAGATTACCCGGAATGGGGCGTAACTGTAAAAAGCCTGATGTACCGCGCTCTTTCGGCGGAAGGCGTTGTATCGCAGAAAAGGGCCCTTAAGAAGGCTTCCGTGGGAGGGCTGGAGATTTTCGAGAACGTCTATGGTTTCGGTCCCACACTTCGCATTACTCTGGATTACGATATAGACACGGATATCTGGCTTCATGGCCAGATGGATCTAGTATACGCGAAGAGCGGAAAGGACATGGAACTGGAGGATCTGGAAAAGCAGCCGGACCTGGAAGTCCACCGGCCGGTGTACAGGTCGGGAGCCGATCTGGCCTCTGTGCGAATCCCTTTCGAGGAAATTGATGCGGAGCCCGGCTACGCCATGAGCGAAGAAGGGCATCTGGTTCGCAGTAGCCTGACCGGCCTCAAAAGGTTCCGCAAGCAATACGCGAAGGCTCTGGAAGCTCTTGGCGGACAGGAGCCCGATGCGGACGGCTACTTTGCCCTGGAGGGGGATGGCTTGCATGAATTCCTCGTCAATGCCCTGCCTGGTTTGATCCAGCAGGGCATCCGAGTGGAATTTGATCGCGAGTTGGCCCGTCTGTTTCGCCCTGCGCCAAAAGCTCGTTTTCGCATTGACACAAGTTCCGGAATAGACTGGTTTTCCGGCGAGCTTGAGATCATCGGTATTAGCGAAGAAGAAAAGGAAAAACTGCTTCGGGCCTACCGCGAGAATCAATCCTTCGCCCGGTTGTCCAATGGTCAATGGGTACACCTACGGTCCTCGAAACTCTTCCGGAAGCTGGAAGCCCTTTCGGAGCTCGGCCTCAAGCCCGATTCCGATATTCAATTACGAAAGGGACATCTCATCGCTCTGGATAACGAATTGGGCGAAGGATTGCAGGTGCACCAGAGGCAACAGGAATTGCTTCGTTCCTCGGAGCGAACGGTTCCGTCCATCCCCTCTCCGGGCTTGAAAGCCAATCCGCGATCCTACCAGGTGGAGGGGGCCCGGTATCTGGGCAATTTGTACCGACTGGGCGTAGGTGGAATCCTGGGCGATGAAATGGGCCTGGGAAAAACTCTGCAGGCCTTGATATTCATACAGGCGCTGCAAAGATCCCGTAGCCAGCATCCGGGACCGGTGCTTGTGGTGGCGCCTGTTTCTGCGGTATCGGTGTGGCATTCAGAAGCCGGCAAATTCTGTCCGGATCTTCCGGTCACTGTATGGCATGGGCCCGAGCGAAAAGGCGAACTTCCGGATCGTGGCATTCTAATCACAACTTATTCGCTGCTGCATCGAGATCTGAAGCGTTTACAGGAGAAAGAGTATTCCTGCATTTTCCTTGATGAGGCGCAAAATGTGCGAAATGCCGGAACAAAGGCGGCCAGGGCGCTACGTGAACTCATGGCACGCTCCGTATTCTGTCTAACAGGCACACCGTTGGAGAATCGTTTGCTGGATTACTGGGCTTTGATGGATCTTTCTGTCCCTGGTTTGCTCGGAACATCCCAGTCCTTTAAACGCAGGTTCGACGGTAATCCTGATAGAATTCGACGCTTGCGCGAAATTACAGCCCCTTTCATTCTTAGACGGACCAAGGATCAAGTAGCTGCCGAACTCCCGGAGAAAACCGAAATTGCGATTCCCGTTTCCATGAATAAGGAGCAAGCATCGATCTACGAATCCGTAAGACAGGAAGCGCGGCGATACCTGGAAGAAGCCGGCAAAGACTATCTGATGCGAATGCTACCGTATCTCATGCAGCTACGTCGCATAGCGTGCCATCCATTTCTGGGCAAGAAGGACTGCGACTTTTCTGACTCCGGTAAATTTGAATACCTCCATGAACTGCTTCGCGAAATCCGGGACGGGGAGTCTGCGGCGCTCATATTCAGTCAGTTTACCGACGTTCTGGATGTTGCCGCAATGGTTGCCGACTCCCTGGCTATGGAATACTTCAGAATCGACGGATCCACTTCCCAGAAGTCTCGTCAGAGGCAAGTTGAGCAGTTCCAGGCCGGAAAACGTTCTGTCTTTCTGATCAGTTTGAAAGCCGGGGGAACGGCCCTTACGCTACATCGAGCCGACAGGGTGATTCATATGGATCCCTGGTGGAATCCGGCAGCCGAAGCGCAGGCCACGGACCGGGCCCATCGTATTGGTCAAAAAAATCATATATTCATTTACAAGTTATTCTCCCGAGGTACAGTGGAAGAGAGGGTTCTGGAGTTGCAGGCGAAAAAGAAGCGGCTTTTCGATAGCCTGTTTGATGGAAGGTCAACCAGAGCTCCGGAGATCACCCGTCAGGAGCTGCTGGATATCCTCCAGTGACGTCGAAGTTTTTGTCGGGCGTCCTCAGGAGAGGAGTATCCAGATGCTATTCAGGCAAATTAATTCTCCAGGCGGCCATTTCATGGCACTGGCCGGCCGAATACTATTCCCCATGATTCTGACTGGCGCATTCACGGTTCAGTGCCTGGCCCATCCTCTCGTGCAGGATGCTGTGGAAGCGGAGGTCGTGGCTGATCTTTCCCCGGTATATGCGCTGCTTGCCGCGCCTCAGAGCGACCAGGATGCCGGTCCGGGTATTAAGCGGATCTTTCTGACGCAAGCCTCTACAGACGGCGATTTCAGCGATCTGGGTGGAGGCACACCGATTGAGAACATCGATGCCTTCTGCGCCTCGGATGCAAACAATCCGGATCCAGGCGCAACCTGGAAGGCAATGATACATGCAGGCGCTTCTGGCGGCCGTCGGGGACCCTGCAGCACGTCCTATTGTTCGGGAGGGGCAACCGAGCATGTGGACTGGGTACTTTCTACTAATACCGAATACCGACGTGCGGACGGAGTCACCGTCATCGGCCGAACAAGACCTGATCTCGCGCTTTTCGACTTTGGGGCCGGGGATCTGGATGCATCCTTCGCAAGTAGTGGAGGCACCTACTGGTCCGGCATTGCCACAGACTGGAGAGAGGACTCGAATTGCAGTAAATGGATCGACTCCGGCGGAGTTGGGCGACTGGGGGATGCGGGGGCTACAAGCATTTTCGCCGTGTCCGCTCCGGGATTCCTATGTAGCGCGGATCGAGCGATCCTTTGTGTGGAACAGTAGTCGAGTTCGTTGCATCCCGTCATTCGGCCTCCGGGCCATCATTTACACGAATTCTCCCGGACCTTTCCTGGATTCTCTCAATCTTCAGGCCTTTGCGCAAATGGAAAGCTGTGATTCGTTGGCGCGGATCGTCAGTTAATTGACAGATCTACCGGACATGGCCGCCAACTGACTGGACCCGAGGTAAAGAAATCAGCTTCATGCGCGGGAGCTCATGTTGCGTTCGGGAAGAAATGAGAGAACTTCCAATGTATTCCTACCGGTAAACTAGAGGCATCAAGGGAAAAATATGGTAGATAATAAGAATAAGTATGCATATAGAATATAGATGAATTGTATCCGTACTATCTTTTTATTTTTGTGCTTATCAGCTTGCACCAAACATGGTGGCGACCAGAGCCTTGCTTTGATGGCGCTTCTGGGCTCTGCGGCTGCGGGTGATGGTTCCGGAACCTCTGTCAATGCTCATCCCTGCATACCTGTTGGATTAAGGCCGAATTGCGAGCTGAACCTGTCCATGGATGTCATCACCCTTGCAGGTTCTGGTTCGCGGGGGAATGCGGATGGCACGGGTGCAGATGCATCTTTTGATTATCCCAGAGGATTGGGTACCGATGGCCGGAAGTTATACATTACGGAGTCAGCAAATCATGCAGTCCGTCGTCTGGACCTGGAGAGCACATTCGTGGAAACCCTGGCTGGCAGTGGCTCCAGCGGAGACTCGACGGGAATTGGCATGGCCGCCGAGTTCAATGTGCCCACGCGCACAACAACGGACGGCACATACGTGTATGTAGCAGATACCGGAAATCATCGCATCAAGAGGATTGACCCGGAGACGAAAGAAGTGGTTATCCTGGCTGGATCAGGTTCCCCCGGAGGCGATGACGGTTTCGGTGAATTCGCTACCTTTGATGGTCCCAGAGGTATTACCACCGACGGAACCCATCTCTTCGTTGCCGATCAACAGGGCAATACAGTTCGACGCATAGATCTATCCACCCGACAGGTGATAACCTTTGCCGGCTCCGGTTCGTTCGCTACAACGGATGGGACAGGAACCAGCGCCGAGTTTAAATTTCCCAGAGATGTTACTACCGATGGAGAATATCTTTACGTTACAGATGGGGCCAACCTGATCCGGAGAATCCATATCGGTACGGCAGTGGTGGATACGATTGCGGGTACCGGATCGGAAGGCCACTCGGATGGTAATGGCACATCGGCTTCCTTTGATTTTCCGAACGGAATCACCACAGACGGCACTTACCTTTACATCGCTGATTTTAAGAACCAGGTGATAAGAAGAATCGAATGATCCTGTTGTGACAATGCGGAATCAGGTGGTTGAGTGACCCTTTGATTCGTCGCTTCGTAGTCCCCGATAAAGTGCCCATCCTGCGAATACCAGAAGCACTGCCATGGGAAGTCCGGAAGATAGTGAGGCCGTGCGAAGGGCCGAAAGCCCTCCGGCCATCAAGAGTGTAATAGCTACTCCGCCTTCGGCCAGGGCCCAGAATAATCGAAGCGCCCGGGGAGGATCAGGATTACCGCCCGATGTTACCATGTCATCCACCAGCGATCCGCTGTCTGAGGACGTGATGAAGAAAATCGTAATCAAGAGTGTGGTTAGCACTGACATCCCGGACGTCACTGGATATGCCCTGAGCAGGGTATGCAGCGCCAGGGCCGGTTTGTCTGCTACTACTGTTGCCAGTTCATCGAGTCCGCCGTTGTAAGCTTCCAGCCCGGCCACACCGAAAACAGACATCCAGAGTATCACCGCTGCCGTGGGAACCAGTAACACGCCGGCGATGTACTCACGCACGGTTCGACCTCTGGAAATCCGGGCGGTAAAAACCCCGACAAAAGGCGACCAGGAAATCCACCAGCTCCAGTAGAACAGTGTGTAGTCCCTTTGCCACTGGCTGGTTTCGCCGGGGCGAATGAAGAAGCTGGTCTCCAGCAAATGCTGCAAGTAGACGCCCGTAGACGAGACCATGTTTTCAACGATCGAAAGTGTGGGCCCCATAACAAAAACGAACAGAAGAAGGGCGATGGCCAGAACCATATTGATTCGACTTAGAACCGAGATGCCGCTGTGCAGCCCCAGAAGAACCGAGGTAGTTGCGAAACCTGTAATGATGGTGATAAGCGCTACCTGGGTAGTTATGCTGAACTCCAAATCTGAAATCTGCGAAAGGCCCGCGTTGATCTGCTGCGCGCCGAATCCCAGGGAAGTGGCTACGCCAAACAGCGTGCCGACTGTGCAAAGGATATCCGTACCATGCCCGATAGGTCCATAGATGCGATTCCCAATTAAGGGGTAGAGCATGGATCGGGGCGCCAACGGAAGTCCGCGGCGAAAATGAAAATAGGACAGGGAGAGACCCACAAGTACGTAAATGGCCCAGGGATGCAGACCCCAGTGGAAGAACGAATACATCAGTGCATTGGATCGGGCTCCGGAGTCCACGAGAGTTCTGGGCGGAGGCGAAAGCACATGCTGCATTGGTTCCACAACCCCGAAGAAAACCAGGCCGGTACCCATACCGGCAGCGAATACCATGGTAAACCAGGCGAAAGGGGAAAACTCGGGTTTGCTATCCGGCGATCCCAGGCGAATAGCGCCGAAAGGACTGACCATCAAAAAAAGAACAAGGAATAGCGCGCCCGCCGCGGTAAGGACAAAGAACCAGCCAAAATGAATCACAATCCATTGATGAACCACCGAGAAGCTTTCTCTGGCATGGTTGGTGGCCAGGGTTCCATACAGTAAAAATGCGATGATCATACCTGCCGAGCCATACCATACCGGCGGATTCATGTGATTCTGAAGTTTGCGAAGATACTTCATAGAAGCCTGGGCCTTTAGGGCCGATTCACCAGAGAAGCCGACTGAATGCAAATCCGCGATAGATGCGTAAGCCGGATGTTACCGGAGGCGAATCAATGCCAGGAACTGACATTCACCGTTCAAGGTTAGCGTTTGCAGAAAGACCTTTCAAACAGCTTAAAGGTGGACAAAGAAAATGTCAAGGGCCAGGATCGGGTCTTCGGAATCATGAGAAATGAGTTTCCGCATCTTTGACCGAAGTGTCGATCCTTGAAGAAAGAAGCTTGCGCTTCCATTGCGCTCTGCTGCTTCATCAAAGGTGCGTTTTTACGCTTCATCACTGGCTGTCCATTCCCGGAGACGGGCATTAGATGGTCAGTTTTCACGGGAGGCCGCTTTGGCCGCACGAGGTCGCATATCTCCGGCGTAGACAACCAGGCGCCGGAGATGATTTTTGACGATTTACCCGAACACAGCCTCTGGGGTCAATCCTGCAAAGCTACGAGCAAGTCCCCTTCGTCGGCCTGTGCATGGATCTCGGCCGTGTAGATGCTCATCTTTCTGCTGTCGCGATCGATGAGGAAGAGGGGGGTCAGCCCTGGAGTCTTCTTTATGTCTGCTGGCTTGATATCGGTTCCGACAATCATTTTGCGAATGTCGGCGCCTTCGGCGAAGCGCCTGGAAAAGGCCGAGTAGGTGAGGGCATGATCAAAGAGGCAGCGCCCGCGAAGTTCCCGGGGTACCTGGTTTTTATCCTTGGTAACTCCCTGGTCGCTGTACGGCGATATTTGATAAACCTCGCCACGACCAAAAAGCTCGGTGAACCGCAGGGCAGCCAGAGAGTTCACTTCATCGTTCGAGGTGAGGGCCATTAAACGGCCGGTGGTCGAAAGGTCCAGTTCCTCCTGTACTCCTTCGTCCAGGATATTGCCCTGAATGGCCGGCAAATCCAGCATACGACAGGCGGTAACATGGTAAGGGTTCGTGTCGATCATCTGTACGCGAATCTTGTTGTCCTGCAGAATCTTTCCGAGAACCCGGGCCCAGTAATGGCCACCCACAATAATCACGCCCTGGGGATCCTGATCGCCGGCCACTCCCAGTACGCGGCCCAGGAAGCCGGCGCTGATTCCGTACAACGCCACAGTACCCACGATCACGGCAAACATGACCGGTACCATTTCGCCTGCCTGCTCGATGTTGTTCTGTTCAAGTTTGATAGCGAAAATGGACGTAACGGCGGCGGCTACTATACCGCGTGGAGCCATCCAGGAAAGAAAGACTTTATCTTGCCACTTGAGCGTCGTGCCTATCGTGGACAGAAACACTGTCAGCGGACGAACGATTAGAATCAAACCTGCCAGGAATAGTACTGCCGAAAGGTCGATGAGCTTCATATCATCCACGGTAATCCTGGCCGCCAGGAGGATGAATAGGCTGGATATGAGAACTACGCGAAGTATTTCCTTGAATTCAATAATGTGGCGTATGGGTACGCTCTTCTGATTTGCCAGTGCGGCTCCCATTACAGTTACGGCCAGAAGACCGGACTCTTCCTGAATGTAATTGGATATCGCATAAACAGTGAAGACCATCATAAGCGATGATGGATTATGCAAGAAGTCCGGTATCCAGTATCGGCGAAAGAACAGCACAAGAATACGCGCCGCAACATAGCCGAGACCCCCGCCAACGACAATCGTGGTAACGATTCCCATTATGGCTACCTGCACCGGATCGCCCTTATCGCTAACGAGTAAAGCTTCGAAGACGAGTACGGCCAGCAAAGCGCCTATGGGGTCGATAACAATCCCTTCCCATTTCAGAATGCTACTGAGTTGGGGAGAAGGCCGAATGAATCTCAGGAGAGGAATGATTACTGTGGGCCCCGTTACTGTTAGAATGGCTCCGAACAGAGCGCTTAAACGCCAATGCCATCCCAGTAGCCAGTAAGCCAGGAGTGAGGCCAGCACCCAGGTAATGAATACGCCGACAGTGAGCAGATTTCGCACAGGCTTGCCAACGTGCGAAAGCTCCGAGCGCTTGAGGCTCATGCCCCCTTCGTACAGAATCAGCGCCGTACTCATTGAAACGAAAGGAAAAAGCACATCGCCGAGAAGATCGTCCGGGCTCAGCCATCCTGCAATGGGCCCTGCCACGAAACCCGTTAACAGGAGGATCAGAATAGACGGCATCTTCAGTCGCCAGGCAATCCACTGGGCCACGGTGCCCAGAACAATGACGGCGGCAATACCTATGATTATGGATTCATTCATTTTTGTACCGGTATGGGCAGCTCAATCGAGAAAATCGTAGAATTGGCTGCTGAACGGTACTGAATCAAACGGGAATAGACTATGTCAACATGGAAAGGACCGTAGCCTTCTTTCAAAAAAAGCACTATGCTACGCAAACCGGCTCCAAATCCGCCTCCGCGGTGGTCTTCGGCCTTGTCATAAAGCTGGACAGCGGCCTCGAACGGGCTCTTGCCTGCATTGATCAGGTCCTCTTTGATCTTGTTCAGGTTGTATTCAACCCTTTCACGGTCAATGACGGTGATGGGCGAATTGTTTATGACGTGAATGATTAGCTGTTCGCCTTCCGAGCGATTCTTGACGCGCAAAGTTACATCGATCTTCTTTTTGAACTGTTCGGAAAGCGCGAAGGAATTTGTCTTATGTTTTTCTATCAACTTGAGGATGGAAGCCGTGAGGTCAACATTGTCCAGGCCGTACTTTTTCAGCATCTCTGTTTGATTATGCTGAATCGCATAGTCAATATCCTCTCGTAGCTGTTCCTTTTGCGATTCAGGAATGTCCTGGGACGCCTTCTGGAACAATGCGCTATGCAGGATGGCCCAGCGGTTATTGGCCTTATTCGCATTGTTGATGAGTTCCCCGATGGACCAGAACACTGCCTCGGCCAGAAGTTCTCGGGAAGAAAAATCCTGCTTCGTGGAATCGGGGGAAAATACCGAAAAAACGGTATTTCTGAGCAAAGTCTCCTTCGCCGGAATGTAATCCCGGCCAACGGAGATTAATTGGTCCTTACTTCTCAGTTCCTGGACGGGGATGATTGGATTATCCACCACTTTCCATCGTATGCTGCTTTCCATACAGAGGCGCAACATTTTTTTGACAGTCAATTGAGGTAAATGGATAAGGAAAGATGCCCCCCTCTCGCCGCAATATTTCGCTTCTACTACTGATTCTGCTGCTGGATCTCATTGGCTTTTCGCTGATCTTTCCGCTGGTGCCAGATCTTCTGGAATTTTACCTGAAGGGCGCATCCACGCATTCTCTCGATAGGTGGCTTCTACCCATAACGGACTTTTTTCGCTCCTTATTGCCTGCGGAAAGACAGTCGGAACCGGAACTCATTATACTGATGGGCGGAGTCCTGGCTTCGATCTATTCGTTTTTGCAGTTTTTGTGTTCTCCTCTCTGGGGGAAGCTCTCCGATACCATCGGAAGAAGACCGGTATTGTTGATCACCAGCGCCGGGCTCGCAGGTTCCTATCTGCTATGGGCGGTTTCTCAGAGTTTCACTTTGTTTCTGCTGTCACGGGTTTTTGGCGGGGTCATGTCGGGAAACATAGGAGTGGCCAGCGCCGCAATGGCGGATCAGAGCAGTCGATCCGGCCGCACTGGAGCCATGGGGTTGGTAGGCGCTGCCTTTGGCGTGGGGTTCATCGTGGGTCCGGTGGTGGGAGGTAGTCTGGCCGGTATTCGATTGGACCAGTGGATGCCCGATACAACCGTACTTCATCCTTTTAGCGCTTGCGCAATCGGCTCGTTTATTCTTTCAGCCGGAAGCGCGCTTCTGAATCTCTTTTTTCTGGAAGAGACCCTTTCGCCGGAGGTGCAGAAAGATGAGAAGCCCGGAAATCCGTTCCGCTCAATTGCGGAAGGTTTGAGGGTTGCCGGCCTCCGGCGGGTATTAATTGTAAACTTCTTTTACATCCTTCTGTTTAGCGGGTTCGAATTCTCCGTAACGTTTTTTTATAAATTGGACTTTGGCTTCACTCCTTTTCAGATCGGCATGGTCTTCTTATACCTTGGCTTGATCATCGCTCTGGGACAGGGCGGCCTGGTGCGAGTGCTGGCCAAACGGATGACCGAGAAAAAGCTCGCTCTAATCGGCCTGATCATGCTTCCGCCGGCCCTTATTGGTCTTTCGCATAGCGCCCCGGTGGTCTGGCTATCGCTCCTCTTTTTGTTCCCTGTGTCGCTCGGGTCGGCATTGCTGCAGCCTGCCCTTTCCGGCCTGGCCAGTCTATTATCGCCAGTGGATCGACAGGGATTCTCTCTGGGGGTGTTTAGATCGGCGGGCGCGTTGGCCCGGGCCATAGGTCCCCTTGCTGGCGCCTATTTGTACTGGGTTCTGGGAATCAAGGTTGCCTATGCCATCTTTGCTGCCTTGCTTCTAATGACACTGCTTTATGCTCTGACCCTGCAAGACCCCAGGTCCACGGAGGCCGGGGATCCGAAGGAAGTCTGACGGTTTTTTGCGATTCCGCGCCGCAGCCGAATCAACGACCAGGGCACGTAAACGCGCATTGGCGCTATGTTGAAGCAGAGCAGCATGTAGCAACTGGCAGTCGGCCGGTCTGCCCCGCGATCAGCGCAGAAGAAAGCCGCCCATAGTAGCGGCAATTGAAATGCGAAGAAGGATAGAAAGAATGAAAGATCCAAAGATGCCCGAACGAAAGCTACGGCCCTATTTGTTATTTGCCCATGGACTGGGAGGACTTGCCCCGGTAATCCTGGCGCTCATCGCCATATTTGCCGCCGTTCTGGTTGTGGCCCGTATGGGTCTGCCACAGGATGAGGCGCTTACCTGGGATCGCCTGACGTCTGTGCCGTCCAGGGATCTTTCGCGTAAGGATCTACAATACTACGTCCGAGTGCTTTCCAGCTATCATATGATGGGTCGGGAGTCGGGTCGCGAATCCGGGCAGAAAGCCACGGATTTTTTGTTGGAGCAGTATGAAGGATCCGATCTTGCCGGTTACTTTGCAGGCTCCTATGTGCAGCCATTCACTTTTCCGGCGGGCATCAAACCGGGAAACAGCCAGGTCGTATTTCTGCAGGGCCGGCCAGACTCCGAAAACGCAAGCGATAGCGACGAAACGCAGGACAGGAGCCAGGCCGATTCCGGACACTCCTATGAAGCGGTTCCGGTGGCCTATGCGAAGCCGAATACTGCAGAAGGCGATCTTGTTTTCGGCGGCTTCTGTGTTTCTTCGCCGGAAAAAGGATTCGATGAGCTGGCCAGGGTGAACGTACGAAATAAGATCGTGCTCTGTCTTCGCTACGGCCCCGGGGGAAAGTCCGGCCCCCACAGGTCTGCAATTTCTTTTCGAGCAAAATTCAAAGCGCTGCAAACCAGGGGAGCCTCGGGAATCATTTTCCTGGGGCGTCCGGACACTCCTCCCGTATACGCAGAATTCTTCAGCGGTTCTGACGATGCAGGACCTGCCGCCGTGTTTGCCGGGCCAGAACCTTTCTATGAGCGCTATGACTGGCTCAAGGAGCATGAGGCGGAAATGCTGGATTCCAGGACCTACTCGCCTCGATTAGGCCAGTCCATGGGTCCGGTGCGTGTGACCATGGATTATAGCAAAGAACAGCTTACCGGCAGAAACGTAGCGGTAAGCATTAAGGGAAGCTACGAGGAAGGGCAGAAGAAGAACCGGAAGTGGATCGTCGTTGGAGCTCATTACGATCATCTGGGCGACGGAAAATTTGGAAGCCTGGAAGGAGCGGGAAAGATCCACAACGGCGCCGACGACAATGCATCCGGTACGGCGGCGGTGATGGAACTTGCCTTTTCCCTTCGCAAGATGTATGAAGAGGATCCATCCATCATTCCAGAGCCTTACGACGTTGTATTCATCCACTTTGATGCAGAGGAGCGAGGCCTCTTTGGCTCCGAGTTTTTCGTGGATTCAAAATCCTTTAGCCCTGAAAACACTGTAGTCATGCTTAACCTGGACATGGTGGGTATGCTTCGTGCCGGCAAAGGTCTGCAATTTCAGGGAGCGCAAACAGCCGATGATTCCTGGAAGGCTATGATTCAGGCCGCTTTCGACAACACAGACTTCCAGGACGGGATGGATCTCCGATTCTTTCCCGGCGGAAATGGTCCCAGCGATCACAGTCCTTTCTACAGAAAAAACGTGCCCGTGGGCTTCTTCTTCACCGGCGAGCATCCGCATTACCATAAGTCCAGCGATGATTTTGATCGTTTGAACTACGAAGGCCTTTACGATATCACCTTTATGGCCCGCAATCTGATCATGGAACTGGTAAAGGCCCGGACTCCTCCCGTTTTTCAAAAGGCCCCGGAGGTCGAGCGGTCGGATCTCGAATTTGACGTTCGTCTGGGCATAATACCGGGCGGGTACGGCGAAACCGAGGGCGGCCTGTTGGTGGCCGGAGTAAAAGAAGACACTCCGGTAGCGCGCACCGGAATCCAGAAAGGGGATAGGATCATCTATCTTGGCGGTCAGGAGATCGAAAACATTCAGGATCTTACCGATTTTCTTTACGATGCGCGCCTGAACACCGACTACGAAATTCGGTTCAAGCGAAACGATGAGGTGATAAAGTCCAGAACTCAGCTTATTCCTGGCGGAGCTCACTAATGTGGGCAGCCCACGGCCTGGTGCTGCCTCCTGGCCAGATCCTGGTGCCTGATCGGTGTTAGAAGCAACTAGTTACGGCGGTCTATTCCTGGCCGCCTTTCTGGCGGCCACCATACTTCCCTTTAGTTCCGAAGTCGCCTTCAGCGGGGCTCTCATGGCCGGGCTGGACCCTTACCTCTGCCTGCTTGTAGCTTCCCTGGGCAATTGCCTTGCCTGTACGGCCAACTACCTGGGAGGCTACATCCTGGGAAAACCATTCCTGGTAGGCATGTTGCGAAAACGAAGAGGCCGTCGGATCTATCGTATGGTTCATCGGCGCGAGCTCCTGGCTTTGCTTCTGTCCTGGCTGCCCATTATCGGGGATCCAATCACCCTGGCCGCCGGGGGGCTTCGTACGGGCGTCTTGCTATTTCATTCGGTGGTGTGGCCCCTCCGCATTCTCAGATATCTGGCCCTCCTGCTGGCTTTTCAACCCGGCTGAAACTAACAATTGAAACTGTACGGAAATAGGGGACAGGTCAGCATTTCCGATGTATTCGCATCAAGTCGGAGTGTCGCGCATCAAGTCGGAGTGTCGCGCATCAAGTCGGAGTGTCGCGCATCACGTTGGAGTGTCGCGCATCACGTTGGAGTGTCGCGCATCACGTTGGAGCGCCGCGCACCACGTCGAATCAACCGGCCATAGACGATTGACTTAATAGGGAAAATAGGAGTCCGAGGAACTGTCGTTAGAATCCTCTTCCGGTTCACGGTCCCTTTGGCGAGAATTGCCGGAATCCTGGCTGTCCGGCGCTTGCCTGGTCGAGTCGCGGGAAGGCTCGTTCTTGCTGGCTTTTTCCTTTTCCGTGGAATCCGGACTGATATTGTTTTCCTGTTTCTGGTTCTTGTCCGGTAGCTCTGGATTTGGCTCGGGAAGAGTGCGTTCCGGTTCTTCTCGGCGCTGCCGTTCGTCCCTTTCCCTTCTTTCCTGTTCGCTTTCTACATCGCTTACGCTTCTTTCGGTAAGCGATATTGTCTTTCGGATGCCGATGCGCGCATAGTTCATACTCGCGTACAGTCGCTTGGAAGGAAGACCATCGCTACGCGGAATGTTGACGTTTATGGGATGAATGTTTCGCGCATCGCCGGAAATCTCCAGGAATATGTAAGTATTGGAAAGCAAACCCTTTGGAAAGAATCGGCCCAGTCTGTAGCCGTAGTTTAGCGACACCATATACACCGGAGTCCATTGTCGTACGACGGAAGCCAGGCGAAAGTTCTGTTCCAGCAAATCGAAATTGTATCGGGACTGGCCATAGCTTTGTCCAAAAGCGAAATACCAGTTCTCTGCGCTATAATACGGAAAATACAGAGTCATGTAAGCACGGTATTCTTCGTAAATGAACTCCATGCGTCGGCCCAGTAAATCAGGCAGCGGATAAAGTTGATAAAAAAGGGAGAGTCGCGGATCTGCCGTTACCCGACCGTCATCCGGATAGTTGATTAATGTGCCGCGATAGGTCCTCGGACTGTTGAACGTAACCGAGGTTCGCATGTAGCGAAAGAAGCCTTCATCTTCAAAGAAAGGAAGCGGATTGGGGGCGGAACTGATGGCGTAGAAAGGTCTCTCAATAGTTGTAGATTCGGAGTGGTTTCGCCTGGATACTTCCGCCGCCGAATCATTTCCATAAAGCCGCTCCAGCTGGGATTTCCGGGTATAGAAAGTGACGCTGGAACTATCCAGACCGCCGGCCAGGTTGATGGTAGAGAAATACTCTTCTATGGTCTGACAGCCGGAAACGAAAAAGAGCAGGGCAAGCATGAGTCCCGCAAACCGGAACCTGGAAGGAAAGGACTGCCGGTAGTCTCGCAAAGACCCGGGCGCGCCGCCGGAGGACTGGGTGTCCGTTCTGTGCGGCCTTCGCCTGTGACTATTTTTCTGGACCGGAGCCATATATAGAATGGATTACATCGTCAAAGGCTCGAACGAAAAAGCACTTCAATCCTGACCTGAGATAATCCGGAAGCTCTTTGAAATCCCTGAGGTTATCTCTGGGAAGGATGATGCGTCGTATGCCCATCCTTCGCGCTGCGATAATCTTCTCTTTGATCCCACCCACCGGAAGAACCCTTCCTGTGAGCGTAAGCTCCCCTGTCATGGCAAATGCCGGAGGCACCGGTTCCTGTCGAGCCAGACTATAGATTGCCAGCGCCATGGTAATGCCCGCAGACGGACCGTCTTTGGGAGTGGCCCCGGCCGGTACATGCAGGTGTAGTTTGTGCTTCTCGAAAAATGAAGTGTCGATGCCGAAGCGGGTAGCGTTGGACTGGACATAGGAATAGGCAATCTCGGCGGATTCCTTCATGACATCGCCCAGTTGTCCGGTGAGTTTGAAGCCCCCGTTGGCCTGACTCAGAACCATGGCTCCGCACTCTACGGAAAGTGTGGCTCCTCCCATGCTCGTCCAGGCGAGACCTGTGACTACCCCGGCAGGCGGCTGCTTGTACAGCGGCTCTTCCGAATGGATTGGCGGTCCCAGATAATCCACCAGGTTTTCTTTCGTAATCAGCGTTTTCTCCGTATTGCCGGTAGCGTGGGCCATGGTAATCTTTCGCATGATCTTCTTTATGCGGTTTTCCAGATTTCTTACCCCGGCCTCCCTGGAGTACTGATCTATTAGAAAATTCAGTACATCATCCGACAGATCCAGATCCTTGTTTTCCAGGCCATGCTCTTCCAGGGCATGGGGGATCAGATATCTCTTGGCAATCTGTGCCTTTTCTTCGAGTATGTAGCCCGGAAGCTTGATTACTTCCATGCGATCCAGAAGCGGCGCCGGCACCGTATCCAGGGTATTGGCAGTGCAGATGAAGAGTACCCGGGATAGATCAAAGCGCACATCCAGGTAATGATCCAGAAAGGCATGGTTTTGTTCCGGATCCAGCACCTCCAGCAGGGCGCTGGCAGGATCGCCCTGAAAGCTGCTGCCGATTTTATCGATTTCGTCCAGCATGATTACCGGGTTTGCGCTTTCCGTGGTCTTCAGGCTCTGGATGAACTTTCCTGGCATCGCGCCGATGTAGGTTCTACGATGCCCCTTAATTTCTGCTTCATCGCGCATTCCGCCCAGTGAGAAGCGAAAGAACTTCCGATTTAAGGCTTCTGCGACAGACCTGCCTATGGAGGTTTTTCCTACCCCTGGAGGACCAACAAAACACAGAATGGATCCCGAAATCCGCCCGGTTTTCTTCCCCGTTGAAATGTATTCCAGAATCCTTTCTTTTACATCGTCCAGCCCGTAATGATCCCGGTCCAGGGCTTCGCGGGCTTTGTCTATATCGAAACTATCTTCGGTATGCAGACCCCAGGGGAGTAAGGTAAGCCAGTCCAGGTACGTATGCGTAACGTTGTATTCCGGCGAGGCCGGTTCGATTAACTTTAGCTTCTCCAGGTTATCTTCAACGACTTTCTTGACTTCGTCGGTAAGGCTGAGCTTCTCCAGGCGTTTCTGGAACTTTTCGATTTCTGCTTCTTTATCGTCTTTTTCCAGTCCGAGCTCTTTTTTAATCGCCTTCAACTGTTCGCGAAGAAAGAACTCCTTCTGTTGCTGAGTGATCTTTTCTTCGATGCTCTGCTTTATCTTCTGCTGCAGCTCAAACAATTGAATCTCTTCTTGTAGCAGGCGAAGCAGCTTTCGGGCTCTGGGAATCAGGGAAAACGTCTCCAGTATATCCTGCAGCTTGTCCCCGTCGGAGGTCATCATGGATGAAATCAGGTCCATGATGAGTCCAGGCCGATCGTAGGAAAGACTGGAAAGCAGCATCTTCAGCTGTTCTTGAAAAAGTGGATTCAGTCGAAGGAGGTCCCGCACCGATGTGATCAGCGCCAGAGTGTAGGCTTTTAGTTCCTGATTGGTTTTCGCCGGATCCTCATGGTATTCTACCTGCCAGATGGCCATGCCCTTCTCCGGGGACTGCAGGACTTCCTTCTTCGAAAACCGGCGAACGGTCTGCACCAGGAGTTGCAGGCTGTCTTCGGTTTGATCGGCCCTCAGGATCTTGAGCGCGGTGCCTATTTCGTAGTATTCGCTCATGATTGGTTTGTCTTCGTTTAGATCGCTGGCCAGAACCGCGCCAAAGAAGCGATTCGAGTTCTGCAGAGCATACTCGATAATGGGCATGAAGTCGTTGTTGGATATCTGAATGGGCAGTGTTATTCCAGGAAAGAAAGGACGTTCTGCGATGGGAAGAATGGGCAGTCGATTGGGAAGCACTTCGGACGCCGGAACCATGGGGTGCGGCGCAAAGTCTCCGATCATCTCCGCGTCTACAGGCCCGGTTTCGGCATCCTCATCCTGGCTTGGCGGCGTCTCTTCGGAAGATTCATCGCTATTCTCTGCCGCATCGGATGCATCGATTTCCCGGTCAGAGGCATCGGGATTCCCGGCCATTTCTTGTGAAGCAGAGGTGCTCTCGGTGTGCTGGTTGGTTTCGGACGATTCGGGCTCTGCAGGGGAATCCGACGACTCGAGCTCTGTTTCAGGATCTTTTGATGCTTCTTCGTTTCTGTGATCAGTCATATCGCTCTAAGTGGCCCTGGTAGAATCTTACATTGATGGTCCGGGCGCCTATCAATTGTATTTGGTATCGGTTCGGCAACAGGTCAATTGGATTCTGTGAGCAGGGCTCGATAGGGCTCCAGGGCCTCGAGTAATTTGTCCTCGCGGCCCAGCAGACCTGCCAGATGAGAAACTACGCGATCCACCAGCGCATCCGGGCAACTGGCACCGGCAGAAATCAGGACCCGTATGGGGCCGTTGCCGCCGTCTCGTCGGCTCTTAGGGAACCAGTCTCTAGTTGTGATGACCTCGCCGCTATGGCTATTCAGATGCTGTATTTCCTCCAGACCCTTGATTTCCTTCTCATCCTTCACGTAGAACGTTGGTAGCTGCCTTTCGCACAGTTCCACCAGGTGGGACGTGTTGGATGAGTTATAGCCGCCAACGATGATGGCCACATCGCCGTCGGATTCCAGCAAGGAATATAGCGCCTGCTGGTTCTCCGAAGTAGCATAGCAAAGCGTATCCCGGGTATCGGCGAAACGGTCCCCTGGCTCCAGGGTTCCAAAGTGCGAAGCCATGATTCCTTTCAAGTATTCGCTTATTTCATGGGTCTCGGTGGCCAGCATTGTAGTCTGATTTACCACGCCAATGCGCTGCAAATCCTTGTCGGGATCGAAACCTGGCGAGTATCGTCCGGAGAAATGATCCAGCAATTCCGATGAGGGTCTTTCGCCGGAAATGAATCGTCCCAACTCCCGGGCTTCCTCCATATCCTGGATAACCAGACTGGGCGCCGAGGAGCGAGCATGAGAAAAGGTGGCCCGGGTCTCTTCATGGCGAGCCCTTCCATGAATGATGATCGTATAGCCTTTCTGTCCCAGTTGCTCGGATCGATTCCAGACTTTTTCTACGAACGGGCAGGTAGTATTGTAGGTCTGGGTTTGGATGCCCCGGGACTCCAGATCCTTGAACATCTCCACGGTTGTTCCGAATGCGGGCACAATTACAATGTCTTCGGGTTTGAGTTCAGAAAACGGAATCAGGGTAGTTCCATCGGTGCGCATGAGGAATCGTATACCCCGGGAGATCAAATCCTCGTTTACGTGCGGATTGTGAATCATTTCGCTCAACAAGAAGATCCTCTTATCCGGGTTCTCGTCCAGGGCACGATAGGCGATTTCAATTGCATTCTCTACCCCAAAACAGAAGCCGAAGTGCCGGGCGATGCGAACTTCGATGTCGCCCAGGTCCAGACTGGACGGGCTCAAGTCCTTTCGATAGCGGTCCGATTCTTTTCGGGCCTTCTTGATGGTGGAGATGATCTCCGATCGATAAAAAAGAGGTATGTCGAATTCTCGTGCCACGTTAACTCCTTAACCGGGCGCTCTGTTCAGGAGCGCAACTGAGCGTCTCTTTAGTATAGCGGGGCGGTCCGTCTGTGCCCACCGTCCCGGACAAAAGCGGACTTTCAAATGTTGATTGCCTCGCCCAGGCTCTGTGCCGCCGCCTCCATAACCGCCTCGGAAAGAGTGGGATGAGGATGCATTGTCCGGGCGAAATTCTCCACGACCAGTTCGGCTTCCATGCCCAGTTGCATTTCGGCGATCATCTCTGTAGCGCCAGGGCCTATGATATGAACCCCCAGTATTCGGCCATGTTTCTTTCCGGACAAAATCTTGGCAAAACCGTCGGTATCGCCCGCCGCCCGACCGCGGCCCGAGGCAGTAAAGGGAAACTGCCCTTTGTTGTATTCGATGCCCTGATCCTTTAGCTGTTGTTCGGTTTTCCCGATGGAGGCCACTTCTGGATGGCAATAAGTGCATGAGGGGATCTTCCCGTAGTCGATGGCTTCGTAGTGGATATCCTTCTTCTTGCGATTGATGGCAATTGCTTCTGCCGCGCGTATTGCTTCATGGGAGGCTACGTGAGCCAGGGCGGGTCCGGAAATGCAATCCCCGATGGCATACACTCCGGGCACACTTGTGCGATACATTTCATCTACTTGAATTCGATCCTTTTCCATCTTGAGCTCCAGACCCAGATTCTCGGTGTTTGCCTGGATCCCGATGGCTACCAGAACCGCGTCAAAATCGGCGGATTGCTCTTCACCTTTCTTGTTCTTGTAGTCAATGTGTATCCCGGATTCCGTTCTGGACACTTTGCTCTCTGAAATGGAAAGCTCGCACTTGATGCCTCGTTTATCAAAGGTCTTCTTCAGCGCTTTTGAAACCTCTTCGTCTTCG
Source organism: Spirochaetaceae bacterium (assembly GCA_002730875.1). Taxonomy (GTDB): domain Bacteria; phylum Spirochaetota; class Leptospiria; order Leptospirales; family Leptonemataceae; genus UBA3465. The sequence goes on from PCBI01000005.1 coordinate 883,205, forward strand.
ATGGGTAGCAGCTGGGGGAGCATTTCGAATATAGTAACTTCGCTTCCCATGCTTCGATAGAAATCGGCAAATTCCACGCCAATCGCTCCGGCCCCGATTACAGCCAGATTGGCCGGGCAGTTCTTCAGACTCATTGCCGCCCTATAATCCAGAACCTTTTCGCCATCAAATTCCAGGCCCGGCAAGGCCCGGGCTCGTGCTCCGGTGGCAATGACGATATCCCCGGCCTGAAGTTCCAGCCTGGAATCGGATCCGTCCTCGGCCCTTTGAGTTACTGCCACTTTTCCGGGACCTGCGATTGTAGCGGTGCCGTTGATGACGGTTATGTTATTTTTTTTCATCAGATAGTCCACGCCCATGGACATCCGGTTGGCCACCCTTCGGGATCGATCGATTACCGAACCAAATTCGGCCCCGGGATCCTGCACCGAAAGTCCGAACTCTCTGGCTTTCTTCATCTTTTCCAGGAGGTGGGCGCTTTCCAGCAGGGCCTTGGTGGGGATGCAACCCCAGTTCAGACAGATTCCTCCGAGAGATTCCTTTTCTATGATTGCGCTTCTCAGTCCTAGCTGGCTGGCGCGGATAGCTGCGGAGTATCCGCCGGGTCCGCTTCCAATTACGATTACGTCAAAACTGGTTTCCTGGTCTGCCATGTATTCCAGTATGGAGGATTGGACCAGGTCGTAAAGCCAAACGTGAAGACCGAGGCAGGAGGACCGGTTCGGCGGCAGGAGCCGTTGGCCACCCGGAAAAGGAGTAAAAAAAGATCCAGTCACTGTCACAGAATCCGGGTGTGGATCGTCACCCATTCATGAAACTAAGACACAAGCACGTAATGGAAGAACCTTTGCTTTCCCCGGCTCCTCTGAAGAGCTGGAAGTCCAGACTGGCGGCATTTTTCTCCAAAAGGATGTTCGGTCTCGTAATCAGTCCCATTTCAATCCTCTACACCAGGAACCCGGCCCTGCTTTTCTTCTCGCTCAAACTGGAAAGCACCTTCAATGGTAAACTCAAGATTTCGGAACGAGAGAAGCTGTTCATTCGACTCCTGGTTTCCATGCAGAACGGATGTTCCTTCTGCGGCGATATGGCTCTGGCTCATGCATTCCAGAAGAAAGTAGGCCGGGATAGTTTTGTGGCTCTTGTAAACGGGGACTACGAATGCCATGAGTTCAACGATGCGGAAAAGGCATTGATTGGATTCGTGAACCAGCGCATGCAGGGCTTTGTAAACCGGGACCGGGTTCAGGAGCTAAGAACCTATTATTCCGAAAGACAGATAGTGGACATTGGCTGGGCTATTGCGGCCGAGTGTTATTACAATACCCTGGCGCTAACTTTCAGCATCGAGTCGAACGGCCTGGTGGCTGCCCCGGACAGTGAGGATGATGCGGGATTCCAGGGCCGGACGCGTTCTGGCAAAGAGACTGCAGCCCTTAAGCCGCACTCCGCAGTGGAAAAACTTCCTTCGCTGGCGAGCGACGGAAATGGATGAGCGGTCTTTGCCGCCTATAGTTAAACGATTCTCTCTTTGCGAATGCTGCGATAAAGGATAAGAATGAATTTGACTGCCGCAGAGGACACCAGATTGGAAAGAAGAAGCGATCATCTAGAGCACTTTCAGCAAAACCGGAAGCTGCTTTTCTCTATAGCCTATCGAATGCTGGGTTCGGTGGAGGATGCCCAGGATGTTGTGCAGGAAACTTACATTCGCTTCTCCGGCCATCCTCTACCTCAGCTGCGAAACCCCCAGGGATTTCTGGTGACTATACTCACTCGACTGGCCATCGATGCCCGGCGCTCGGCTTACGAAAAGCGAAAAGCCTATCCCGGGCCCTGGTTGCCGGAGCCGATGCTGGACGGCTTCGAAGAGAGCATGGTATTATCGCAAAGCGCCGGGGCCGCCTTTCTTCTCCTTCTGGAACTTTTGTCTCCGGTGGAACGCGCTGTGATCGTGCTTCGAGATGTCTTTGACTTCGAATACAATGAAATTGCCGATTTCATCGAAAAAAAGCCCGACCACTGTCGCAAGATCGCGGAAAGGGCACGGAAGCGAATCAGGAAACACCGAGACCAGAGTCCCCTGGAAGCCTGGGAAGGCGGGGCCGGTCAGGTTTCGCCCTTCTTGCACGATCTTGAAAAAAACAACTCCGGCCAGCGCGGAGCCAGCCACAGTCTTGACGCCAGGTCCGACCTGGCCCGATCGCAAGGAATCAGAAAGACCGATTCGAATCGAACAGGCCATTCGTCAGATTCCAGAAAAAAAGCATTACTGAAATCTTTTCAGAAGGCCTGCATCAGCGGGGACCTGACTTCGCTGATGGAATTACTGGCCTCCGACGTAAAGGTACACTCCGATGGAGGAGGACGCATTGCGGCCGCCCTTAGAGTTGTAGCAGGGGCGGATCCGGCAGGACGGTTTTTCATTGGGCTGGCCAAAAAGATGCCCGGTAGTTACTCGGTTCCTGTGAAGATTGGCGGGGAGCTTTCTGTCCTGGTTTTTGAGGCCGATCATTCATTGAGTTCGGTGGTTCAGTTTCGCACAGAACGGAATCGCATCGCCGAGGTGTATGCGATGCGAAATCCGGACAAACTAAAGAGCGTCCAGGCCAGCATTCGGAAAAGCTGGAAGCTCAGAGCGAAAATCTGGCTCTTTGCCCGGATGAACCGATTCGCGGCACCGGGCAGACCCTAACCGGTAGTGCCCAGTCCCAGCGCAACGCCTTCGATGCTGGAAATCACGGCATTCTCCAAGTTCTGCAATTCGTCGTGCAGGTTTACGTTTTCGGGTTGGCCATCGCTTTCCAGGTGCTTCTGTCGGTATTGATTTAAAAGCCTGGACTGAAGAATGCCCAGGGCATTCACCCAGGGTTCCTTGATTTTCCATGCGGATAGAAGCACAGGAAAGTCTCTGGCATAGAAATCCGCCGGATCGCAGCCAAGTTTATGAAACCAATCCTTGCATAAAGAATACTCTTGCTCGATGATTGCAAAGATCCGCTTTGCGGATTCGGGATCGTGGCTCAGATCTCTGTAATTGGCCGCGATTTCCAGGTTCGTATGCATCAAAGCCAGGGCGCTGTTCTGCGTAATCGCGCGAAAAAAAGGCCAGGAGTCATACATTTCCTGTAGTAGAGCGCCGCCATCGGAAAGCTCCTTCGAAATGGTTTCCATGCCTGATCCAAAGCCAAACCAGCCCGGCAGGATCTGCCGGGACTGAAACCAGCGAAACACCCAGGGAATGGCGCGAAGATCGGTGATGGCTCGCATTTGCCGGCGCCGGCCGGGCCGGGAGCCAATCTTTACCAGCTCCACTTCCCGCGGGGTGGCTTCCTCAAAATACTGCACCAGAGCCGGATCATCATGGATTAATTGTCTGTATTTTAACTGACAGGCCCGGGAAAGCTTATCGGCGGTTTCTAGAAATCTGCTATCGGCATCGGAAACCTGAAGGCAGTTTTTCTCCAGGGCAGCGCCCATCAGCGTTTCCAGATGCATGGTGGCGATCTCACGGGTAACATAGTAACGCGAAAGCACCTCTCCTTGTTCGGTGAGTTCATAGCCATTTTGCATGGCCCCTACCGGCAAAGAATGGGCCGCATGCTTGCTGGATGCCCCGCCGCGTCCAATGGAGCCTCCGCGACCATAGAAGAATCGCAACTTGATCCCGTGCTTCTCGGCGAGAGCCAGAAGCTGTCGCTGGGCATTGTTAATGCTCCAGTTGCTGGTAAAATAGCCGCCGTCCTTGTTGCTGTCTGAGAAGCCCAGCATGATCAATTGGGTGTTCTGCCGGGCCATTAGCTGGCTGCGATAGGCCGCGTTGTCCCAAACCTTTTCCATGATGCCAGGGCCATTCTGCAAATCCTGAATGGTCTCAAATAGAGGAACAATGTCCAGGTTGCTGTGCCAGTTATTCTGTAGATCCTGGAAGAAGTGACCGGTGGTTTTCAGAAGCAAAAGAGCATGTAGAATGTCTTCCGTTCTGGATGTCATTGTAAGGATCAGGTTCGTTGTAATCCTTTCGCCGGCCAATTCTCTGGCGTCCCGGGCGGCGGGCAACATGGCGAAGATCCGTTGCACTCCCTGAAAGGCGGCCTCGTCGCGAAAAAAACTCTGGCCGTTGTCCGGCTCCAGTTTCAGTCGGCTGGGATGTACTGATCGCGGATTCAGTATTTCCTCGGTAAGCACGGTGGCGTAGTCCGGACTGGGAACAGGGCCTTCATAGAGGTTCGGATTTTCGGGATCCACATTGTGGCCTGCAGCCTTGAGTACCAGTCGGGCAGCCCGGGCGATGTGCAGCGAGTCTTCACGCATATCCAGGGATGCAAGATGAAAGCCGAACATCCGCATCATGTTCTGCAGGGGGTAGACTCGGTTTCGTGCTGTAGAATGGAAGCCGTTCTCGCCCAGGCTCTTTTCCAGAATCTCAAGATCTTCCAATACTTCATCTGGATGCGAGTACCGGAAAGCTCGATCCAGGGTCTTTTCCGGGCTTTGCAGCGTGCGATCGATTTTGATTCGAATCAATTCCAGCTTCAGTCTGAAGGGCTCCCGACGAACATAACGCGCCAGCGGATCCGGATCCAGTCCGGCGTTCTCCATTTCATTCAGATCTGATTGCAGGGAGTCCACCAGGGATTGCAGATTCATTTCGGCATTATATGCGAGGCTCAGCGACGGAGCGGCACTTCGCAGCTGCTCGGAGAATAGTTCCAGAGCGGCCTGGCGCTGCATGGCCACTGCTTTGCGATAGACGTCCGCATTTACGAAGGGGTTTCCGTCCATATCACCGCCCACCCAGCTTCCAAAACGAAGCACCGGCCCGATATCGAATCCATCGGCCTTATCGGCGGAATCAGAATAAACTCTGGCAAGCTCGGACCGGAGCTTCCATTCCACCGACGGCGCCGCCTGATAAATGGAGCTCCGAAAGTATCCAATTACCTGGCGCACTTCATCAAGAACGTCCGGTTTTTCCCAGCGGCCAAATCGCGTAGCGGCCATCATTACGATTCTTTCTTTAAGTCGCTCTACCGTTTCTGCGAATCGGGCTTCGCCCCGGTAGGACCTCTGAAGTTGCTCGATCAGACCGTAGATCTCTCTTCGCATCCCCAGGATGATGCTTCTAAAAATGTTGGTAGGGTGCGCTGTTGCCACAAGTCGAATGTCCATCTGTTCCATACGACCGAGGATGCGATCGGCGCTAACGCCCTGCTTCCGTAGTTCTTCGAAGGTTCGGGTGAATCCCAGCCCCATTCGGGAATATCTTTCGTATTGATGATAGCCCTCCGAAAGCCCCAGAAGCGATAGAAGCATTCGATATGCGGCGGCCGTTTCGTAGAAAAAAGAATCGGACTCCGGTGCATCCTCTCCTCGTGTCAAGGCTCTAAAGGCGGATGGATGACGCTCCCTTAGCACTTGCAGGAGTAGAGCTACAACCAGTCGCGCCGTGGCGCTCAGGTCGTCGCCCTGCGGCAGCAGATTGGATGGGGCCGATCCCCGGGCGGACGTTTCCAGACCCAGTTCGTGCTCCAGTCTTTCGGCCCACCTGGATTTCAGAGAGTTAGAATCCATAGAAACCACCAATACGGAAATGCGTTTCCTGAATTTAGAAAGGGGGACGGCCTGGGGGCAAGTAGAATTCTGTAGGAAGGCGAGGTTTTACGGACCGACTTTTTGAGGATCGCATTTTTTTCCGGGATCGGACCATCAGAAGGCTGGCTTTTCAAAGCAGTGCGCGATCCAGGCTCCGGGATGCCCAACCATAGTCCCTGAAGATAGGTGTGATTATTTACCGTCTATTTCAAAGACTCGAGCAGATCCGGTGCCGGCAATGTTCAGCTTGCTCAGTTCTTCCAGAGCCTCGCCGGCTGTATCCACGGTGGAGAAACATCCGAAGAACAGATTCTGAAGTCTGGCATCCTTCACTTCGGTGCGGAAGATAGACTGATGGAGCGCTCCGCTGCTGCTAACGCTCTGGCATTTCAGCGTCAGCAGTTTCTGGATTTCGGGACGACTTTCCAGTATTCCCTGAAGCTCGCGGGCACGGTCTTCGCTGAAGGTTCCCACTTTAATTATGAAGTTGCCTTCTTTCTCGGCGGATTCTTGAGGACGGTTGGCAAAGCTACTCAGGCTATCCTTTTCATTCTTCGCTTGCTCTTTGTCGGGCGATTTCTGTCCATCGGGATACTTCACGAGGGATTGTTCGAAGCTCTTGAATTGGCCGATTTTGATGCCGGAATAGAGCCCCGCGGCAAAAATCAAAAGCGCCGCCGCCATTCCGTAGCCGAGCAGTCGACCCGAGGCGGGCTTTCCTTCGACTCCCGAGGACGCACTTCGCTCCGGAGCGGCCGTTTTCGGACCGGCGGGGGGACGACTCTTGATCTTTCGGGAGAAGTCTACACTTTGTAGCTCGACCATATCTTTAGTATTTATCGGAAGAGCTGAAATTCTGGCGGATAAAAAATGGACCTGAGCGGCAAACTGCTTGCCGGTTCGGCCACGGAGCGCAGTGAAAGCAGGTGCAGAACTACTGGTTGCGATTTTGCTCCAGAGGCGCCATCTGTTTGTTCCTGGGATGGGGTTGCTCCCCGGAGAATGCTGTTTCAGAGACAGAAGCCCGGAAGCAGGGTCCGTCCCTTACCCTGGACTACAGCCCGGCCCGTTCAGGGCACATTTTCCGGGGTATGGGCGTGGCCCTTTATGGTCAGGAAACTCAGCATTTATCCCGATTGCACGATCTGGAAGTTCGCTACGTTCGACTGGAAGCCGGACCCAGTTGGGCCAGCCTTCCGCACTCGCCTCCGGCACAGCCAGGACAATTAGCCAGGTATGTGCGCAACAATTTCAACTATAATGACCCGGATCGACTCCTACGATTCCAGGAAAGCTTCGCATACTTTCAAGAGCATAATATCAAGTCAGTGCTTGTATTCTACCAGCAGCCGTACCTCTGGCTGCAAAACGATTATATGAATACATTTCGCCCCGGAGCGGAAGTTAACCTGATTCGGCTCTGGGTGGCGGTTCTGAAATATCTTCAGAAGCACGGTATACGGCCGGATTATGTGGAATTGGCCAACGAGCCGGAAGGAAACTGGAACGGTCACATTCCCAGGCACAGATACCATGAACTTGTTGTCCAGGCAAGAAAGCAATTCGATAGAGTTGGATTGAGCCATATCCAGATTCTCGGGCCTGGTCTATCGACTTTAAATCTGGAGGGGAGAACGCCACTCTGGATGGATTCTATGCCAGTAGAAACGGAGCAATCCCTGTCTGCGTTTTCCTTTCATGCCTGGGATGATGTTCTGGCGGAAGATAGAACATTAAACTTCATGCGAAACGCCTGGGACTCGCTGAAGCAGACTCTTGGTCGCAGGAACGCGCAAAAGGAAATCATTCTGACAGAATACGGATGGGAACTCACGCGAAAAGGATACAATGACTATCATTCCCCGCGTTCCCGCGCCCTCTTTAGCGTTTCAGACACCCACCAATACGGAATCCGCTATGCGGCAAACAGTCTGATACATATCAATCAGGGTGCATCGGCTATCGTAGCCTGGCGGCTTTCTGATCTGAATGCGGATTATTCCTCCTGGGGAATGGTACGGTCTCGGGACAGGGGCGGAACTCCAAGGCCCTTCTACCATGCTTTTCGGTTTCTTTCGAATCAAGCGCTTCAGGGATCCAGGGTCGTGATGCCGGCTTCGCCGCTACGAGATGATACCCTGGAAGCCCTGTTGCTTTGTCGGGATGGGCGTTGTGTATGGATCGCGGTCAACACCGGGATGGATTGGCGACGAGTAGCGATTGAAGTTACAACCCAGCCTGTATTGTATTCTGTTATCCGGTTTCGAGAAGAAGGAATCCGCGATTTTTGCGTTCGTAAGGGTTCTGAACTTTACATCGATCTACCGCCGGCATCTATCGGAGCCCTACAATGGTGGTAGATGCCATCAGGCTTCTGCCGATTCTTCTGATTGCCTTTGCCGGGGTTTACTGCGAAGAAGGCCAGCCAAAGCCTGGTGTACGGGCACTGCTGGCGCCTCCTTTTGGGTTGCAGATACCGATTCCCGAAGATTCGCATCAAGAAGCGGATAGACAATTCCATTCGAAGCTCGTCGCCGCCGCCCGCAATTGCGATCCGCAACAATTTCGAGATGTACTGGAAGCGAATCATAATTCAATCAATTCGCGGGTGCAGGGAGGCGAAACTGCCCTGACCTACGCCGCATGGTACGGAAAAACCGAATGTCTTCGATTACTCTTGGAGTCCGGCGCCGACGTAAATGCGCGCACCCATGGAAACGAAACGGCTTTGCATTATGCTTTGTATAATGGTTCTATAATGTCTGTCCTGGCACTCCTGGAGGCCGGAGCGGACATTGAAGCCGTGGAGAGCGCCCGAGGTTATACCCCGCTCATGGTTTCCGCCGGATTGGGCCGTTGGAATGAGACGGCATTGCTGCTTGAGCTCGGAGTTGACGAAAACGTACGCGATTTTGATGGAAGAACCGCTCTCATGCATGCCATTCGGGGTGGACACCCGGAAGTAGCACAACTGCTGCTTTCCGGATATACAGAAACAAGGGATGCTTTTGGAGAGACTGCTCTTTTCTATTCCATTCGCGCGCGGCGGTTCGCTCTAGCGGAAGCTATGCTCAGGCATGGACACGATCCAGACATTCGAAACAATCTGGGAGAGACGCCTCTGATGCTGGCCGCGTCCAGGGGCAATCTGGCCGTCGTCCGTCTACTTCTTTCCTACGGAGCCAATCCCGAGCTTCTTGAAAATACGGGCCGGTATGATGCGCTACGAATTGCTCGGAGCGCCGGATTTACCGAGGTGGCGGCTTTGCTGGACTCTCCGATCCGGCAAAGGATCCTTCGATTTTCCGCAATAGCTACTCGCGTCTGGGATTGATATGGCTTACTTCAATTCCGGCTTAGATTACGCTGGAAATAATTCCAGATCGCTCCTTTGCTCTCCAACCGCTTGCCAGGTTTAGCTTATGCCGGTCCGCATCAGACAAGTTAGACCTGGTCAAATTCTCTGACTACGCGTTCAAAGATGTCCAGACCCTCAGCGGCGGAATCCAGGCTCAGATTCAGAGGAGGCATGATGCGGATTACATGGCCGGCAGTACAGTTGACGAGCAGCTTCTCCTCGCGACAACGCCTGACGACATCCGGTCCGTGATCGCTGAGCTCCACCCCAATGTGCAGACCAATTCCGCGGACATCCTCCACCAGCGAACAGCTTTCCTGAAGTAGCTTCAGGCGGCGAAAAAAGTAATCCGAGAGTCCTTCCGCATTTTTCAGGATCTCCCGGCCCATGATGATTCGCAGGTTCTCGTAAGCCGCTCGGGCAACAACGTGGTTTCCGCCGAAGGTGGAGCCATGCATGCCCGCTTCCAGAAGATGAGCAAATTCATCGGCGACGATCATTGCCCCGATGGGTAGACCCGCCCCCAGGGCTTTGGCCAGGGTCATGGCATCCGGCTGAATCTTATAGTGCTCGTAGGCGAACAGCTTGCAGGTTCTGCCCATGCCGGTTTGAATTTCGTCCAGGATAAGAAGTGCATTCTGCGAGCTTGTGAGTTCTCTGGCCCGGGTCACAAAATCCTGGCTCATGGGCTTGATGCCGCCTTCACCCTGCACCAGTTCCATGATCATCGCGCAGATTCGGCCTTCGTATTGATCGAAGGCACCTTCCAGAGCTTCAATGTCATTAGCGGGAATATGAACCATACCGTCCAATAGCGGTCCAAAGCCTGTGCGAATCTTTTCCTGTCCGGTCATGGCCATGGCGCCAGTGGTTCTTCCATGAAAGCTGTTTTCCAGAGCGATGATTACCGGAGTTCCGTTCAGATTTTCTCCGTTTCTTCGCGCAAGCTTCAGAGCGGCCTCATTGGCTTCGGTGCCCGAGTTACATAAAAATACTTTCCCTGGAAAGCTGTGCTCGATGAGCGCCTCGGCCAGCAACGCCTGCTCCTGGTTGTAGAACAGGTTGGAAGAATGCATGATGCGATCCGCCTGGTCGCGGACCGCCTCGATTAAGTCCGCTTCGCCGTGGCCCAGGTTGGTAACCGAGATACCGCACAGGAAGTCCAGGTATGCGTTGTTTTCGGAGTCATAAAGATATTCGCCCTGGCCAAAGTAGAAAGCCAGGGGTGCGCGACGATAAGTACCCAGAAGATATTTGTCAGACTTTTCCTGGATCTCTTCCAGGCTCAGGGGTTTCGTAAAATCCGATTCCTGTTGTTCGATTTCTTGCTCGGCGCTCATTTGGATTCTCCCGGTTGGCGGCCAGTATGCCAGGCCGTAAATACCCTCGTCTGTTTTGTCCTCAGGGGGTCAACGATTCTAATCTACACAATTCGCAGAGGCCGGATGCCCGAATCAACAATGAATACCAACTAAAGTCGGGATTTCAATTCCGGGTTATGGCGCGTTGCCAGAAGCAGCACTTCAGGCGGGCGGTCGTGAAAGATTCGTTCCAACCGCCATACACTGTGGCACCGGGAACACTCCACAAAGCTGACTCGGCGATTTTCTCCTGGACCGTCCACATCACTCAGGGTCGTACCGTTTGCGATGACTTTGTGCATATCTTGCTCTTTGCCATCGAAGTTGGAGATGCCCCTGGCGCAGTACAGGCAGGTCATTTCAGGGCTTCTTATTGGATCGTGGCCATCTGTGCCCGGGTCGGTACTATCGGGTCAGCCCGGTTCGCGCAAAGAACAGACCCGAGATGCTGACGAGTTCATTTTCCAGTTCGGCTCGGGCTTTGTTCAGTTCTTCCAGGCTTTGCGGCTGATCCGGATACTTCAGACTGGCATACAGCTTCACCTTCGGCTCGGTGCCCGAAGGTCGAATGGTCAGTTTTCCTTCCGGTTCAAGGAGTAACTGAATTACGTTCGAAGAGGGCAGATCGCCGAAGAAGTCCGGCGCCGGCTTCTTGTTAACCGTCTGTTTTTTGAAGTCCCGTACTTCGACCACTTTGCGGTTTTCCAGCTCCATCCCTACAAGATCGTTTTCGCGTAGCGAATCAATGATCTGATTCATCCTTTGCTGTCCATCCGATCCTTTCATCGTTACCGACTTCAGATCTTCCAGATAGAGCCCGTACTTGAGATAGATCTGGTTCAAATAGGTTTCCAGATTGCCCATTTGATGGATGATCTGGCAGAGCAGCAAGGCCGCGGAAAGGGAATCCTTATCGCGTACGAACTCCACGGGCAAGTAACCGTAGGATTCTTCGCCGCCGAAAAGGTATACGTCTTTGCCTTTTTCAAAACCGCTGGATCCATTGTCCAGTTCGCGCATTTGTTCGGCGATGTATTTGAATCCGGTGAGTACGTCCTTTATTTTGACTCCGTTCTTTTCGGCGATGACCTTCTGTAGGTCTGTCGTTACGATTGTCTTAAATACCCAGTAATTCTTGTCCGGTTTTCTTGGAGCGTTTTCACAAAGAAAGGCGCACATAATGCTGCCCAGTTGATTACCGTTCAGGAGTATGTAGCGATTGCCGCTTTTGATTCCCGCTCCCAGGCGGTCCGCATCCGGATCGGTGGCAAGAAAGAGTTCGGCATTGTGCTTTCGAGCGGTTTCTTCGCTTAAGCGAAGCGCTTCCGCTTCTTCTGGATTCGGCAATTCGACGGTCGGGAATTCTCCGTCCGGTTCCATCTGTTCGGGAACTCCGATTACCTCGTAGCCGAACTTCTCCAACAAAGGCGGTAGCCAGGGCCCTGCCGTTCCGTGTAGAGGGGAGAACACGATCTTGAAGTTAGCATCCACATGTTTGGCCAGTCCCCGCTTCTGGAATTCATTGTAGTATGCTTCCTGGATTTCCGGTCCGATCCACTGGATGTACTTCTTAAAGTCTTCGGAATCCTCTTCGCGAAAGGGGAGATCCCAGTCGGTGATCTCATCGATCAATTGCTCCAGTCGGTTCTGAGCTTCGCCGGTAAACTGCGAGCCATCGTCCAGGTATACCTTGAAGCCGTTGTATTCCGGGGGGTTGTGACTGGCAGTGAGTACAGCGCCGCCGGCGGCGCCCAGGTGTCGGACCGCATAGGATAGAATGGGGGTGGGAGTGACTCCTTTGAAGAGGAATGCCTTTACTCCCATACCGGCGGCCAGGCCGGCCACCACGCGCGCGAACTCCGGGCTCATGCGCCGGGAATCGTGGGCGATTACCAGGGAGGGATTGTGGTAGGTTTCTTTAATGTAACGTACGAAGCCCAGGGCCGCACGGCCCACGGTCCATTTGTTCAATCGTCCCGGGCCAGTGCCCAGAACGCCTCGCATTCCGCCGGTTCCAAAGGCCAGCTTACCGGAGAATGCATCGGTCTCCTCATTGCGAACGCCAGCCCGGAAATCAACGTATACCCGAGCAGCTTGATCCCGGATCTCCAGAGGGAAATTCGGCGCGGCCCAGTCCAGAATTCGGGTCCGTATAATCTCTTCCTGGCTTTTGTTTTCCATAGTTTCCTGCCTTGAAATGATGCTTCCTCTTTACCGGCTCGCTTGAGCTCCGGGCCGGACCCCTTCGCAGCAATACCCTTGCTTCGATTTTCATGCGATCCTGCGCATCCGATTAGCGTAGACTTGACACCCGGTCTGCGGATGGAAGGAGAATCTATGGGGGCCGATTCCCCTGTCAGGAACAATTTTACCGGGTACCCGGCAAGTATTTCAATTGCAGACATGACCGTATCGACAAAATGCAGGTATGGCCATACACCCTACAGCAATCATCGATTCTGGAGCGGACATCCACGAATCAGTAGAAATAGGACCCTATACCGTAATAGATGGAAACGTAAAAATCGGCGAGGGTTGTCGAATAGGCTCTCACGTACGAATCTACGCACATACCACAATCGGAAAGAATAACCGAATCGATGCCCATGCCATTCTGGGAGCGGACGGACAGGACCTGGGCTTTGATTCTTCCCAGCCCACCGGACTGGTAATCGGCGACAACAACGTATTCCGCGAGCAGACCAATATTCACCGAGCCACGAAACTGGATCATCCTACAACCATTGGTAACGATAACTATTTCATGGGCAGCTTTCACGTAGGCCACGATTGCACGGTGGGCAACAACAACATCATGGTCCATGGTTCGGTGATGGCCGGACACGTGCATATTGGAAACCGGGTTCTGATATCGGGCCTTGTTGCCATTCATCAATTTTGTAACATTGGCGATTATGCCATGGTGGCCGGGTGTGCGAAGATCGTAAAAGATGTGCCTCCTTTTGCCACTGCGGACGGAAATCCGGCCACTATCATCGGTCAGAACGTAGTGGGCATGAAAAGAGCCGGCTCAACGCCAGAGGTGAGAAAGCAGATCAAAGCCGTATACGACGTAATATATCATCAGAAGATGAACACTTCCCAGGCATTGAAGCATCTAAAGGATCAAGGTTCTCATCCGCCGGAAGTGCAGATGATTATCGAGTTCTTTGAAAACAGCAAAAGAGGTGTGACCGACCACAGATAGTCCATATATGGTTTGCATTACTGCGCCAGCTGTGCTATTCTACACCAATACAGGAGTTAACAATGACCGAAGAGACTATGAATGAATCCGGCGCTACGGGCGGCGGCTCTGAAAAACTGAAGCAGGGCTATGAGAACCTGAAAGGCCAGGCGCAGAAAGCCCGTGCCCGTGCTCAGGAAGGCTATGAGCAGGCCAGAGCCCGCGCTGCCGTATACGGGGAAGGAGCTCAGGAGTTCGTGGATGCTGCCGGTCAGTACGTGAAAGAGAATCCGGAGAGATCCACTCTAATCGCCGGGGTTACCGGACTGGGGTTCGGCCTGCTACTGGGGCTTCTAATCGGTAGAAAATAAATGCATCGGAACCGAGAAACGCATTCATCCGATCTGGATAGAGATCGGATGAATGCTGAGCTGGCCAGGCATATGCCGCTTTTTCGAAGTCTGGCCCAGAATCTGGCTGCTTATCTGTTCGAGCGCTCCGCGTATCTGCGCTCGGTGCGGGCCTACATGACCTATCAGGTAGAGTACCGGTCTGGAAAATGGATGGGCGGCACCGCATTCTTGTTCATCGGGGTGTTCTTTCTGATTGGAGCCTCCTTTTCACTGATGTTTTCCCTCTATCAACTGTTGAAGGAGCTTACGGGAAACGTAACCCTGTCCGCATTTGTTGTGAGCTGGGTCTGCATTTTTCTGGGCTTCATCTTTCTAATGTTTTCCAAAAAGAGCTATAGCGGTCTGGCCAGCGGCATGACCTTCCGGGAATGGAAAAACCGGGAAGACCATCGAAGTTAATGCAGGACCATGCCGATATTGATAACCGGAGAATCGTTGTTTGGAAACCCTCTACAAATACTGTCGCCTACTGGGCGTTCGTCCCGGAGACTCTGCAGAGGCCGTAAAGAGGGCCTTCCGAGAAAGGATTAAGCATTGCCATCCGGACCGTAGCGGTAATGAGGACCAGGCCAGACAACTGATCGAAGCCTATGATGCTCTGAAGACCGGAGTTCCGGTAATGGAAACTACTCCAGGCGGCGCTCGGGTCTACCGTAGTCCAGAAGCGGCAGCCGCCAGAGACCGAGCAGCTCGTTATGCGTATACCAGTGCAGAAAGCGGGGGTCATTCCTCGGGATTTGGTCCATCGGGATCGCCTCGCAATCAGGGGGGATACTCGTCAGGATACCGTGCCGGTGAGGAACTCTTTCGTGCCGTTATGGCTGAACAAGAAGGCGCTGCGGGATTGGGCGCTGTTCTTAATCGAAGATCCCGGGCCGGTCAGGATTTGCCCGGTATGGAGTTTTTCCGTAGGGCGGAAGACCAGCTGGAAAAGACGGTTCGCAGGTTCGAAGGCCAAAAGCATCGAAGCAAGCGCTACTGGGCCAGGGACTATACCACAGCCATAGTAAAGGTTCAGATTCTCTATCGTGATGTAATCAGTCGCTATCCCATGTTGGCTTCCCGGGCCCGGGATCGTATGCATGCTCTGGAAAAGCTGCTTGGGGAACTCAGGGTGCTTGCGCGATGAGAGCCAGCTGTAGGCTTCGCCACACTTTGCCTCCAATTCGGCGCCTGAGCGGGTTGAGATACTCCCATAGGCGAGTCGCCCCTTTCTCTCCGTGACTCAAGCAGTCCTTAATTATTAACTCAAAGGAAAAGCTACAATGGTTCAGTCTCTGGGTTTCGCCGAGGTATTCCTGTTTTTGCTTATTCTGGCAGTCTTCTGTGTCCCTGCGTACGTGGTAAGCATCTACCTGGCAAAGAAGAAGGGGCTTTCCATTGGGCTGGCTGTATTACTGACTTTTTGCCTTTCCTGGTTGGGCACAGCCATTGTAGCGATGATGGCCGAGCAGCGGCCTGCGGGAAACAACGAAAGCGGAGAATCCTAGCGGCCGCCACCAGAATCATCCGGATGCTGGCGCATTGTAGAATCCCCTGGATGGAGAAGAGGAAATGAACTGGGAACTGATTCAGGACATTCTGGTCATTGCGCTGAACAGCACCGCCATGCTGGCCATGGGACTGGCCCTGCCCGTATCCCAGGTTTCTCAGAGTGTGAAAAACTACGGTCCGCTGATATCCGGGCTGTTGGTGAATCTGCTGCTCGCGCCCGCGGTGGCCCTGGGGATTGCCAGTGTCCTGGATTTCAGCGCTGCTGCGGCTCTTGGTCTGCTACTTTGTGCTGCCGCGCCCGGAGGCAATACCGGTCCGCTCTTGTCGTCCAATGCGAAGGGTAACATTGCCTATTCGGTCACGCTGGTCATCATTCTAAGCTTTGCCTCTCTTCTGACGATTCCGTTGTATCTGGGTTTGCACGGCGCCAGGACCGGGCCGGACATCCCGGTTCTTCAAATCCTGAAGCTTACCGGATTGTTTCACATTGCCCCGCTTGTATCCGGTATGCTAATCCACCACTTTGCCGAACAGCGAGCCAAAAAGGCTTCGGCGATTTTCCGTGCAATTGCAAACATCTGTCTGGTACTTCTAACCGTATTGCTTCTATCGCTTAAAGGGCAGGCTCTGATCGAAAACGGCTGGAAGCCTGTTCTGGCCATGGCTGTATTCGTGGGTGTGTTGCTGGCTTCGGGCTTTTTGGCCGGATCCGACCGCGGAGCGATTAAGGCGCTTTCCATGACCACAGCCACCCGGAACCTTTCCCTGGCCTTGTTGTTGGGCGCTCAGGTATTTCCCGAACCCTCCACTATGATGACGATCCTAACCTATGGATTGCTCTGGGTAACTGTTACGGTTCCTCTGAGCTTCTGGTTGGGTTCCCGGAAACCGCAATAAATCTTCGCTCGGCATTTGGGAGCCAGCGTTGCTGAACCAGCGGTGTTCAAACAGGGTTGTTTAGGGAGTTTTGCGGGCTCAGTGTCGTTGTTCGGTCCGTCTTTGCGGGAAGCCATCCTACATTGATTTCGGGCCCGGGGCGCAAACCGGTGTGGGGTTCAATCAGTGAATTATCTCGCTGTCGCTCTTTTCGCGGACCGATCCGGCGATGGCGATGGCGGCGAAAAAGATAGTGATGTCTTTAATGATGTACTGACCCGCGATGGTCGGAGCAAAGGGGAATTCCTGCCAGCAGACGTCCGGCAAGACGATAAGCGCCAGTACCGAACCAGGCAGACGCATAAGAAGCATTAGAATCGCCGCCCTGGCCAGAGGGCGAATCAGCAAGCAGAGTCCGATAGACAATTCCAGGGAACCCAGCATGGGAATGATGTCATCTGGAGAGCCCCAGTAAATGGTGTGTGCGATAATGGATGTAGCGGTTTTGTGACCTACGAGTTTCAAGGAACCAAACCACACGAACAGAAGGCCGAGGGAGACCCGATGGGCATAGTGGCCGTAACGCTTGAACAGTGTTGCGATTCGGTGGTCGATATGGTCAATATGGCGTTTCACAATCCTTCAGAATGTAATGAAAAGTCCTGTAGAGGTCTACAGGTCTGAACTTCCCTGGATCACATTTCTGAAGTCAAACTGATAGGTATCGCTCTGCAGGGGAAGCTCAAAAGAAATCATATCCAGCGAACGATCCTCTCTGGTTGCATCTACGGCGGTACCGCTGACAGCATTCGATCCCAGCATATGCCGGAAAACGCCCGGCAGGCGAAGCTTGAAATTCCGATAGGGAGGGTCGTACTCCCCTGGTTGAACGTCAATTTCTATGGTGAGTTGTCCGGTACGGCTCTGGGAACCCTGCACCTCTATTCGCGTAGGAATTTGCCCTTCCGTAATTCCATCGTCCAGTAGCACTGTTCCTTTCATCGTTTCTGCCGGGTACAGCTCAATGTGCAAACCGGCCCGCACGCTTTCTTCGGCATTCCTTCGCGCCGGGCACGTGGGTAACACGGCTCCGCCCCGCACGAAAAGCGGGTAGTAACCGGGTCTTGTGTCCAGGCAATGAGCCTGGCCGCCCACAAAGCGTCTACCGCTTTCGAATTCGAACCATTCTCCCGGAGGAAGAATGACCTTTCGCTTTTTCTTTCCGGGCTCCAACACCGGGCAGGCCAATAGCTCCGAGCCGAGCATGAATTGACTGTCCAATTCAGAATCCTGCATTTCCGGGAATTCGTACCATACCGGTCGCACCAGCGGTTCCCCGGTGCGATGAGCGCCGTAAATCAGGCCAGAAATATAGTGCATTAAGCGATAGCGTCGGTTCATATGCTTTCGCGAGATTTCCAGCACTTCGTCGCCAAAGCTCCAGGGCTCCTGGTCATGACTGTAAAGCACTGTATGGACGCGAAAGAACGGCATGAGCGATCCAAGCTCCATCCATCTGGCGAAGAGTTCTTTGTTCTTGAACAGCTTGAATGCGCCGGTTTGGCCTGGACCGCTACAGAAACCGCCCACATCTGCGCCGCTCAACGGAACTCCGGTAAGACCGAGGTTCACCACCATGTGCAGGTTCGCTTTCAAGTGCTCCCAGCTACTATGATTGTCTCCGGTCCATAGCGCCGCGTATTTCTGTATGCCGCACGTGCCGGATCGAGTGAGTATAAAAGCTCGCTGGCCGGGCTTCCAGCGCCGGAAGCCGTCCCGGGTGGCTTTTGCCTCGTAGTTTCCATAGAGATTCCGGAATTGTAGATGGGATCCAGATTGATGGCGCACGGGAAGGTCTAGAGGCTCCGTAGTCTTGCCTATCTGTAGAACAGGCTCGTTCATATCGTTCCAGATACCGGAGACGCCAGCATCGAACAAAGTCTTATGGTGACTGGCCCACCAGATGCGTGTCTTTTCCTCAATGAAGTCCGGAAACACGGTGGGGCCGGGCCATACCTTGCCCAGGAAATTGTTGTCGGAGTCCTTTTCTTTGCAGTAAAGGTCTTGCTTTAGTCCATCCTGATAGACCGAGTAATCATCTCCTGTGTACACTCCGGGATCCACAATGGCCACCGTGCGAATCCCCTTTTCTTCCAGTTCGCGATGCAGCCCTTCCGGATCCGGAAATCTCTTCTGATTCCAGGTGAATACCCGATATCGGTCCATATAATGGATATCCAGGTGAATAGCGTCGCAGGGCAGATCCCTTCCTCGAAAGCCTTCGGCAATTTCTCGAACCTTATCGGCCGTTTTGTAGGACCATCTGGATTGATGAAAACCCATGGACCAAAGCGGAGGGTGAATCGGCCGACCGGTGAGCGCCGTGTAGGCATCCAGGATATCCTTCAAACCGCCAACAAAGCAGAACAGATCCACAGGTAGCGGGCCTTCCGGCCGGTAGTTCTGAACGATGATCGAAGCTCCTTCCTCGCTTGATGGATCGCTTATCGTGGTTACATTCTGCGGATACGAAGTATGAAGATATAAAGCCCGAAAACGGTGGCCTTTTCTGAGCAGAAAGAAAGGGAAGGAAGAGTAGGTCTGGCCCGGCAGTGAATAGAACTGAGTGTCCATGGTTCGGAGCAGGAATTCCTGATCCATTCGGTTTGGTTCGCCACTGGCCGCGCCAAGGCCGTAGAGCATTTCATCGCGTTCGAGAACTATCCTTATTCTATCAAGGGGGTACTCGGCCATCCGAAACTGGCCGGATAAGACCTCATCGGCGCCCGCATCCAGACGAAAAATGCCGGTGGGTGGGTCATAGGCGAAGCGGAAATCCTTCTTCTTGGAGACTGCCTTTCCTTCCGCATCTCGATGCACCGGAATGGTCTGGTATCCTTCCGTGGTCAGCTCCGGATCTGCGGGGATATCGATGGCCGGTTCGGGAAAGATACAGAACCGGAACGCATTATTCCCGGCTATTTGTGTCATAACGCTATGAGTGTTGCGCTGCTGGATTTCGGGCATAGGTGATCCGTCGGAAAAAAACTTTTCCTTAGCTTGGTCTGTCATAGGTTCGGCAGACGTACAGATTATCGGATCGGAAATATGGAAAAAGAAACACCTGTGTACCGCAAATGGAAGCTATACGCCGCTCTGGCCGGATTACTGGTTCTGGGCTACGTACTGCTGCCAGGACAAAGCTACGAGTATCATAGCAGTCTCACCGAAGAACAGAAAGGCAACTTCGATGTCTTCCTGCAATCCAGGCTGCAAGAGGGCTCAGAAAAGGGGGCCCGCCCCGGAAATGAGGAGAAGCTCATTCGATATGGCGAAAAGACTCCTATCGCCTTTCTCTATATCCATGGGTTCGGAGCTTCCCGAGCTGAAGGGGAAATGGTAATGGATGAGATCGCTGCCAAATTCCAGGCGAATACCTTCTATGCCCGCTTGCCCGGTCATGGGACGAACATGGATGACCATGCTTCCGTTCAGATGGCCGATTACCTGGATTATGCTGCCGACACACTGATTATGATGCATGAATTGGGCGAACGGGTCATCGTTGTGGGTACCAGCATGGGCGGTCTGGTCTCTACCTACCTGGCAGCCCATCATCCGGACAAAGTGGATGCGTTAATCCTGGCATCCCCTTTTTACGAGTTCCGGGACAAGACCGGTAATGTACTGGGATTTCCCGGCGGATTGGCTCTGGCCGAAATGGTAAACGGCGGGGAGATTCGAGACTCCTCCCGGGATCCGAAAAACCCCCGT
This sequence comes from Spirochaetaceae bacterium, assembly GCA_002730875.1. GTDB lineage: Bacteria > Spirochaetota > Leptospiria > Leptospirales > Leptonemataceae > UBA3465. The sequence goes on from PCBI01000005.1 coordinate 903,263, forward strand.
TCGGTGGACGGTTACGAGGAGTTCTGGTATGGAAGGCAGTACATGTCGGCCCTTGTCCCGCTCTACGAACTCAAGGAATTTGTAGCCCGTCCGGCAACTTTTGAGGCTGTGCAATGCCCGACGTTAATGCTATACTACTACAAGAACGAACAGGAGCAGGACCCTACCGCTGACGTGAATGCAATGCTGGAGGGATTTGCCCAATTCGATGCTCATCCGTTGAATCGTTCGGTTGCCATTGAAGATGGAGCCCATGTGCTTCTGAGCAAATATGTAAGAACCGATAAAGAAAGAATTACTGAAGAGATTGTGAGCTTTGTAAACGATTATCAGGAGTTTTCCAACAAAGCGAAGCAGAACTAACCTTGGAAATGCACGCCTACATACTTGTCATTACGGACGATGACGGACTCCGCAACGTGGTTCGCGGAGTATTGGAAGATGAAGGCCATGTCTTTGATATGGCCGACTCTTCGGCTCCCATCGGGCCCGATTACTGTCTGGTAATTGCCGGTCCGGATATCGAAGGCTGCGTGATGGAAGAAAAACTGAGCGCGGTGCCGGGTATCCCACCGCGGATGCTCTATCTGCGGTACCAGCATGAGCCTTTTAAGGGCCGTTGCGCCAAATGCCAGACCCTGACTCTGCCTATGGACATGCTCCGCATTCGAGATTTTATCAAAGACATGATGCGCGTCGAATTTGCCGATTGAACTTGCCAAATGAACTGGCGGGAAAGCCCGGATGACCTTTTTTCCATCGTAGCCCAACCACAGGTCGCAAAAGGGTTCGCCAATACCTACCTCCAAACAACCTGCACTGTATAAGAGCGTCTCCTGATTGGTCCCATCGGAATAGATGGAGTCAGGGAATGAGTCCAGGCCCCTACAGCTAAAGGATTCCGGGGTCCAGGCCTGATCCTCCATTGGTTGCGCTTGACCGGGTTTTCCTTTCTATGTTCCCTGGATCTCTTCCTGTGAAATGCCGGAGCCTGCCATTGTTGCCCATGATACAGGACGGCTTTTCCGGACGGCATCCGAAGTGGAGTTTCCCAATGAACGAAAGCGAAATGCTGCACATTGCAATCGAAGAGGCGCGAAAGGGTCTCGAAGAAGGTGGAGTGCCCGTGGGAGCGGCGCTCTTTGACTCCTCCGGCAAATTGCTGGGTAAAGGCCACAATCAAAGAGTGCAAAAGGACGACCCTTCGGTGCATGGGGAAACGGATGCATTTCGAAACGCTGGCCGGCAGAGAACTTACAAAGATAAGATCATGGTCACTACCCTTGCTCCCTGCTGGTATTGTAGCGGCCTAATTCGCCAGTTCCAGATTGGAACGGTCATTGTCGGCGAGTCCCAGAACTTCTCCGGCGGTATAGATTGGCTCCGTGAAGCTGGCGTGAAAGTCGTAGACATGAACTCCCAGGAATGCATAGAGTTGATGAAAGGCTTTATAGAGTCCAATCCCGCCATATGGAACGAAGATATTGGCGAAGACATCGGAGAAGACGTTGACTGATTTTCTCTATTCTCCTCGCTTCCGGCTCCAACCCGGAATTCGGGGAAACCAGTGGAGCGCGCCGGCAAAGACCCATAGAAGTTCGTTCCGTTCCAGGCTTCTGACTTTCGCCTATTCATTCGTCCTTTTCGGCGGATTGCTGATCGGGACAACTGCTCTTGTGGCGAAGCCGAATCCCCTGGAGCAACCTCTATCCGGTCCGGAAGCGGAACAAAGCCAGAATAAAGATACAATCCTGCAGGACCAGGGTCAGACGCCCGCTCTGGCTCTGGATTCGGTGCGCCTGCAGCTTAAGTGGAAGCATCAGTTTCAATTTGCGGGTTACTACGCTGCCGTGGAAAAGGGGTTCTACCGGGAAGCTGGCCTGGATGTGCAGATTCTGGAAGCCCGGGAAGGCCAGGATACCATCGAACGCGTACTGGACGGACATGCGGAATTCGGAGTAGGAACTACGGACCTGGTGCTTCTTCATCAAAAAGGGGAACCGGTGGTAGTGTTGGCTGTGATCTTTCAGCATTCGCCTTTGTCTTTGCTTCTGCGAAAGGACTCCGGCATTCAGACCCTTCATGGCCTGGAAGGGAAGCGAGTCATGATCGAGCCCCATTCCGCAGAACTCTTTGCGTATCTGAATCGCGAAGGTGTTTCTCTGCATAAGTTAATACAGCCTCCCCATACCTTCAGTACCTCCGCCCTTGTTGAAGGCGAGGCGGATGCGATGTCGGTGTACATCACCGACGAGCCTTATGCGTTGCGAAGACAGAATGTACCCTATTTGCTTTTTTCTCCCAGAGCGGCGGGCATTGATTTCTACGGAGATAACATGTTCACCACCGAGGCGCAAATTCATGATCATCCAGAAAGGGTTCGCCGCTTTCGAGAGGCCAGTCTTCGCGGGTGGCGCTATGCGATGCAGAACAAAGAAGAGATTGTGCAACTGATATACAATAAGTATAGCAAGCGACACACTCTGGATCATCTTCGCTTTGAAGCCCGCCAGATGGACTTACTCATGCCGGACATTGTAGAAATCGGTCACATGTATCCGGGTCGATGGGAACACATTGCCAGCGTATACTCTGAATTGAATATGATGCGTCCGGACTACGACCTGGACGGCTTCATGTACGATCCGAATCCGGCGCCAGATCTGACATTTCTCTATATTGCGCTGGGCGTGACCTTTCTGGTTGCTGCGGCCGTTTCGGTCGTGGCCCTTATGATTCATCGACTCAACCTGGAGTTACGAAAGAGCGAGAATCTGCGGGTTGAGGCTGAGCGAATTATTCAGCATGACTTGAAGAGCCCTCTGGGCGTTATTCTGGGCTACACGGAAATGCTCATGGCAGAAGGGGGGGACTCTGCGAATGCCGATGTATATCGTCGGATCAACCGTTCCGCCGCACAAATGCTGGAAATGGTGAATCGTTCCCTGGATATTTCTGCCATGGAGTCCGGGAGCCATGCGCTGTCCCGAAATCCGGTGGATCTAAATCAGCTGCTCCAGGAAGTGCTGGCCGGATTTGCTCGAATGGCCAGAAGTAAAGAACTGACTCTATCAGCCTATTATCGCGATGCATTACTGGAAAAATCGCCGCCCTGTATGGTGTCGGGGGATGAACTCTACATAAAGACCATGCTGGAGAATCTAATCAAGAATGCGATTGAGGCGGCGCCGGAAGATAGCGTCGTATCGGTTTCCATTGGCAATGGATCCGGAAACCCTCGGGAAACCACTGCTTCTACTACTATTGCGATTCACAATCAGGGCGTAATACCGGAATCGGTGCGAGGCACCTTTTTTGAACGCTATTCCCGAGGACCGGGCTCTGGAGGCGCCGGCCTGGGCACGTATAGCGCTCGGCTCATTGCCAGAGCCCATGGCGGCGATATTACGTTTACTACCGATGAAGCCAAAGGCACCGAGATCACGGTAACGTTGCCCGGTACCTAACATTTGGATTATCAACCAGGTTGCGAAACCATGCGCCGGGGCCAAAGAGCATTGCCGGCTACGGTCAAGCGAGCGCGTCATATTCTTGCAGGAATACCAACCTGACCCCAACCCCTTCAGGACCCCTGTCAGTAGCCGTAAAGCTTCATACTCCAGGATGTGAATGTACCGTTGGCTGTACCGCGTACTCCTTGATCTCTCAGACGCAATGACCAGGTGCCATCCGCCGACTCACCCATGGTACGCAGCACACCAAATCGCCAGGTTCCGGTAAAGGGGCAGTTTCCGTTGGCTTCAATCGTCGGTGAGGCTACGGCAATATTAACGCAGATTCCGTCACTGCCCCTGGATAGAAGGATACTTTGCGTCCCGGACGGAGACGTAAGAGTGATATCCAGATCGCGATAGTAGTTGTGACTGAAGGTAACGTTGACGTCTACGGACTCAATTGTGCTTATCCCGCTACCGCTCACCACAATGCTGTTTGTTACTCCGGTAGCGTTGCCGTCGGTAACGGTTGCACTCACTGTACTCGTAGAAGTCTGGAATGTCTTTTGTGTCGCCAGGCTGATCCAGTTCCGCGCCAGGTTTACTGCTGCGTTAGCATCTACCACGCCAAAGCCATATTTATGGTTGATGTTCAGTCCCGCCCCGTTGGTGGTCCAGTCCGAGTCCCCAGAGTTGTTCTTGCGCGCCGTACGTGCCAGGATCATGCGAACATCGCGCCAGGAAAGGTTGGGGTTGGCATAGAGCATCATCGCCGTTACTCCTGCTACTTCAGCGACGGCTGTGCCGGTGCCCGTGGCCAGCTTCGTATAATTCGAATCGCTATAGTCCGAGCCGGAACTGCCGTTGTTGTAGCCGCCGGCGCCCGTCGTATCGGTGGTGCGGATTCCAATATCTCCATTTCCTTTTGAGTGACCGCAAACTAGCAGGTTGGCGCCCTGTTCGGAAAATGATGCGCGGACTCCGTCGTGGCCCACCCCGCAGATGGCCATTACGCCGTGATAATTTGTATATCCATTGAGGTTGGAATTGTCTATACCCGAGAATGACGAAACTGTATCGCCGTCGCCGGAACCAAAGAAGTAGAGCGCGCCCAGGCCGTTTCTGCCCAGGGATAGTCCGCTATCTATGGCGCTTCTCCATTCGCTGGTTGAGTCCTGGAACTTCCCGCTGAATTCAGGCTCCGACCATCCGTTGGCATAGACGGAAACTTCGGACAGGCCTCTTATCATCGCATCTGCGTCATTGGTCGTGCTTCTGTTCTGCGAAACGTTGAAGCCTCGCAATTTTGCATAGGGAGAAACACCGCGTCCCCCTTTGTTGTTTGGCTCCGCTGCAATGATGCCGGCCATGGCCGTGCCCAGTCCGGTACCGGCCGTTCCTGGATCGGTTCCTCCATTCGAATAATTATGGCTTTTGCCCCTTTCTACGTTATTCGCCAGGTCCTCATGGTCTATGTCCAGGCCGTCGCTCACAATGGCAATGGATACTCCGGTGCCGCAGTTACCGGTATTCCAGAGATTACTGACGTTTGCATCTTCGCCGGAGGTGCCGCTGGTTTGCCCCGTATTCTCCAGGTGCCATTGATCAGAAAACAGGGAATCCGAGTTAGTGGAGCAGTTTGCTTGATTGAGCAAAGCCAGGAGCAGGGGAAGGTTGTTGGTGCGACTGCTGAATCAAACAGCACGTCTAACGTACGCCCTGGGTAGTAGATTTGGATGGTCTCAAGCTTTCCCTATTGAGAAACAGTTTGGCTCATGCCGCTATCCCTCTGGTACGCCGTTCAGCCGGAATCGGAACTCGCCTGGCGCCAGGTTGCGGGGGCACAGACTTGCCTGCCCAGGAATGAACTCGTTGTCCGGTGGTTAAATCCAAGGCTACCTCCGTGCGGCCCCTCCGGGCTGGCTATCCTCTTGCGGCTTCGCTGCATCCAGGGTTGGAATCGTGGCCGGAGGGGAAGGACATCCCAAAAATCGCTGTTCCACTTGCCTTCTGAGGCCAATTTTGCATATTGAGTTCTAACGATGGCTGCTACTCAGAACTTACACGTACGATCCTTTGAAAAACTAAGACCCGCCACCGAGCTTCTGAAAGAGATTCCGGCCTCTCCGGAAATCAGCAAGCTGGTGAGCGAAAGCCGTGCCACTATCGCGCGTATCCTTTCCGGGGAAGATCCCCGATTCATGGTTATATCCGGCCCGTGTTCTATCCATGACGAAAAGGCGGCGTTCGAATACGCCGAGCGCTTCGCCGCACTGAGCAAGGAAATCGATGATAAGATCTATCCTGTGATGCGAGTGTATTTCGAAAAACCCCGTACCACGGTGGGCTGGAAAGGACTCATCAACGATCCCCATATGGACGGGTCTTACGACATAAACACCGGGCTGGAAAAGGCCAGACGCATTCTTTTGAAGATCCTGGAGATGGGACTTCCCACGGCCACGGAATTTCTGGACCCATTCGTTCCTCAGTACACCGGCGATCTGGTCTGTTGGGCCGCCATTGGCGCGCGCACTACCGAATCCCAGACTCACCGGGAAATGGCCAGCGGCCTTTCCATGCCCGTAGGTTTTAAGAACAATACGGATGGAAATACCCAGGTGGCCCTGGAAGCAGTGGAGTCGGCGGCCCATCCGCATAACTTCCTGGGAGTGGACGAAAACGGAGCGGTAAGCGTGGTTCGTACCACCGGAAATCCGCACTGCCACATTATCCTTCGCGGAGGCCGCAGCAAACCTAACTACGATGAAGCGAGTGTGGCCGAAGTCATGAAAGCCATGGAAAAATCTGGTTCCCGCAATCGGATCATTGTGGATTGTTCCCATGCGAATTCCGGCAAGCAGCACGGCAAGCAGGAGATTGCCCTTCAAGAGATTGTAGCTCAGCGACGCTCAGGAAACGATCAACTCGTAGGCATCATGCTGGAAAGCCATCTGTTCGAAGGAAATCAGAAGATCCCGGATGACCTGAAGGATCTGAAATACGGAGTCTCGGTCACCGATGCCTGTATTGATTTTCCCACTACCGAGCGCCTCTTGCGCGATGCGCATGCGAACTTGAGCCCCGTTGCGGCCGGGGTGTAGGTTGCTTCCCCTGGGACTGTTTTGTCGTTTCGATTCCAGTAGAGGGCCGGGTGTAAAAGGCAAGGGCCCTGCCCGAAACAGGCGTACTATCTCTGTGCGTTGTGCGGGAAAAAGAGCCTGACCTGTGCGGGATAGCAAGAAACCAGGGCCCGGCAAAACTTGTTCTGAGCCTGAGTTTGACTCCAGACATGCAACAGGTTCATACAAGACCAGGTTCCTGTTTCAGTATTGTGTGATGTCGATGTCTGCGCAACCTACATTGCTACGAAGTATCGTATTGTTTGTGCCATTTTCGCGTACCCGGCCAATCTCCTGGTCTCCGGTGTTACAATAGTAGATATAGTCGCTGGTGGGATCCAATGCCAATCCGCGCGGACCATTTAGCCCCGCCAGGATGAGTTGATTGTTGGTTCCGTCCAGGTTGGCCGAGCGCAATTCGCCGTTGGGGAAGTCTACCCAGTACATGGTCTGTTGCGACTGTTCAATCTCCAGATCGTGGCCGGTTGTTGGGCCGCCCACCAAAAGCGTATACCCGGAACCATCCAGATTGTAACGGTGAATTTCATTGTTAGCCAGGAGATAAATCTGGTCATCTCCAGTATCAATATCCAGCCCACCGGGCGTGCCTGGTGTGACCAGGTTGCTCACGTTGTTACCTTGCAGGTCAGTCCTTTGCAGATCTCCGCTACCATTTTCTGCCAGATAGATTTCGTTTCGATCTTCGAGTACGTGCATACCCCAGTAGTCAGCCGATGGGTAGTTCTTCAGAAAGGTCACATTTCCATCGTCCGGCATTACTCTGGACAGGTCTCTTCCGTTGTTGCTGATAAACCAGAGGGTCTGGCCGGTTGAGTTGAAGCCGAGCCTCTCTACTGCGTTGGCGGTAGTGAACAGGTTCACCGGAGTTTGCTCTTCCAGGTCCATGCGGTAGAAGCCCAGATCCAGAGAATTGCCATAGTAGAGGGCGTAGTCCGGGGCAAGCAGGCTCCACAGGGTCAGGAAAGAACTCTCCGAACAGGAAGGATCCTCCGGCCTACAGGGAAGCTCGCCGCAGCTCACAAACGGAACCCAGGTGCTCAGGGTCAGGATAAGGAGCAATCTGAGACCCTTTCTTGATACTCGGCAAATGGAGATAATTCGTTTCATCAGCAATCCCCTTTGTGATTTTTATTCAACGCAGATTGCCTGTCAAGTAGTCCGTCTCCTGGATCAGGCTTGGATGTAACGTCTACTCAGGATCCGGAGCCGCTTCTTTGGGAGCGAAGGCAGTCCTCGCATTTGCGAGGTGGGCAGAAGCCGCAACCTGGCTTCGCGCGCCTGGGCAGGGCCGCTTCGCGTCCGTTCTGATTGAGCGATAGTCCGATTCCCATCTTCATAGCCGGCGTTCGATGGGTGCTTGTTGGAGAAGTTCTGCAGCGGATTGCAGCGCATATACCTTGAGCGGCGCCTGTCGGCCACGTACGGACACCTCATGGCTGGAGAGCCCCTCTGTGCGGATTTCTGTCTGATCCAGCACATCCTCCGATACAACCAGATTGCAGTGTAATGCGCGGGTCATTCCTTCCAGACGACTGGCGGTGTTCACCGGATCGCCTACAGCAGTTAAACCGATGGTGCGCCCATAACCCATTCGTCCTACAATCACATGACCGCAATGGATGCCAATACTCATCTGCAACGGTTCAATCAAGTCCATGGCCATACGATGATTCAAGGCCGCCATCTCCTGCTCCATGGATCCGGCCGCGCGAATTGCGGAAAGGCAGCCAGTGGAAAGGTCGCTGTGCAATCCAAACAGCGCCATGATTCCGTCACCAATGAACTTATCTACATGTCCTCCCTGCTGTTCGATGGCCCGACCCATCTGTTGAAAGTACTGGTTGAGCATGAAGACAATATCGTACGGCAGTTTGTTTTCGGAGAGTTGTGTGAATCCTCTGAGGTCTGCGAAAAGAATGGCGATGTCCGTGTCCCGGCCAAAGCTGAATTCGTCCGAACGAGTCAGAGTCATTTCCGAGGCATCCTGAATCCCCAGCAAAGGTTGAACTTCCACAGCCGCCAGTACGCTGGCCGAGCATGCCAGCCGTACGTTGGGCGCCGCGCGTATTCGGGAAAGGACCCTCTTTTCTTCTTCGGAGGGAGCGCTCAAATTTTCAGCCCCGTCAGATACTCGGATCCTGCAGGTAGAGCAACGACCTCTTCCGCCACACACCGACGGATGGCGGACTCTAGCCAGAGCGCTGGCATTCAGAACCGTAATCCCCGGAGGCACCAGGATTTCGGTTCCATCGCTGTATCGGATCCGAATGGTCCTTCTTCTTCTGCTCACGGATTGAGTAATGAATCGGGCCGCCAGAGCAATGGCCAGAAACGCTGTGTAACCGGCGCTGGCCACATTCCCGAGTTGCAATGCCTCGCTCACCAGTTCCTCTTCGGTAGAGGCGCCGTGGGATTCCAGCAATGCCTGTTTGATCGCTGGATCCTGGATCTGGAGCATGACTTCTTTGCCGCCGGCTACAAAGCCCGCCACGGCCAGAACGGGCAGAGCAATGGCCGGACCAATCGCCCATTTCCAGGCCGTAGAGTACCAGGACTTGAAGCGAAGCCAGTAATGGAGTCCCATGCATCCGTGACCCCAGGAAACCACAATCAGAAATACCATTACGGGAAAGATGAACGGATTGAACATGGAGTAGATCGAACTCGCATATTCGGGTCGGTATCCGAGAAGAACCGGCGTTAGATGGGAACCCAGATAGTGAGCGATTAGAGCATAGGGGATCAGAAATCCCAGAATTAACCTTAACCAGTAACCTCGACTGAATTGTAGTCGGGGAAGTCTTACCAGCTCATAAATGGCCGAGCATACGTGCAATAGTGCGGCCAGAGGCACCACCCAGCCAACGCCAAACGGGTTCCATACCGGTTGCATCACTCTGAGGCCGGCATTCATCCAATCCAGAGAAAACAAGCCCAGGGACGTGTTCAGCAGGTGCGTGAACAAATACGTCATCAGCACAAGTCCCGCATATAAGCGGATCCGTGAGTGTATCTCCTTCAGCCCGGATCCCTTGCTTTCGACCCTTTGTAGATGCATGAACCGGTTCTGAACCTGAACCCTGGGTTTGTCAACCCGCTGCTCGGCCGGGCGAGGGCACAAAAAAAGCCGCTGGGAGCGGCCTTCGTAGGGAGCCGAAATGCATCCGGCTTATGCTGTTTCTTCTATAGGAAATGTGGGCAGGGGAGGATTCGAACCTCCGTAGACTCGCGTCGGCAGATTTACAGTCTGCTGCCATTAACCACTCGGCCACCTACCCGATGGTGCTGCCTGTAGGCCTCGAACCCACGACCTGCTGATTACAAGTCAGCTGCTCTACCAGACTGAGCTAAGGCAGCGCTCGCAAGCACGGTCCCGGAAGGGCCCCCCTGAGTCAAGCAAAGTAAAGCGATTGTGTCCCTGGGCCGGGCTCATATTTTGGGATTCTGTGCCCGCAGCAAGCGGAACCCGGGCCCTGACAGCCATTTCAAGCATTTGCAGTGGCTGATCGGAGCGTGAGCTGATCTATGAGTATTGTAGATAATTGTAAGTCATTCTATGAACGCGCCAAAGTGGAAAACTCGCTGCGCTTCAAAATATCCGCCTCCAGTCTGGTGATCATTTTTCTTGGAAGCGCGGTGTTGGCCGATGCCAATCCTCTCAAGCTTTTGATACCCGGTACTCTGTATCCATTTCCCGCCTATGATGCACGGGACTCGGTGAAGATTTATGCTACCGAGAAAGAAACCGGCAAACTCATCCAGGTGGAAGAACCAATTCTCATGGATGGAACAGCAGTGGATCGGATCCATCGACTGGCGGCGGCTGTGGCCAGTCCCTCGGCCGGTTCTGTGCGAAACTTCAAAGAACTTGTGTATGCCGTCCCCTATCCGGCGTTTAATCTTTCGATTCAGAGAGTTTGGATCCAGGACGGAAAGCTCGTGCTCGCCCTGGACGGGGAGAGTTTGCGTCACGAACTCAAGGCCCGCTTCAAAGATGAGAGGCTGGAGGATAACTCCGAACCCGCGGCTCTGCTGGATGGCTACTTTCGCTGCCTTACATTAACGCTGGCGGAAGCGGAGCTGGGCACAGAAAAGCCTATCCAATTCATTAGCTACAGTCTGCAAAACGAAGAAGCTCTCGGTGAATACAAAGAGTTTCTGAAATTCTCCTTCGAAGCCAGATATTCGACGAAATGATTTGAAGCAGGCTCGATTTCTCTTTCCTGCCGCGAATTTCTCGTCCTCCGGAGCCCGCGGCAAACGCATCTAATGGATTCCTTAATTCAAACAGCGCAAAACCTGGCCGGCGAATTTGCTCTCGCTCGCCCTTCCTTCACCGCCGGCGCCGTGGGAGCCGCGCTTAAATCGGCCAGCGGGAAGGTCTACACGGGTATTTGCGTAGAGCTTGCCTGCGGCATCGGCTTTTGCGCCGAACATGCTGCCATGGCGGAGATGCTAAAGATGCGGGAAACAGTGATCGATACAATCGTGGCCTGCAAGGTGGACGAAATCGTCGCTCCCTGCGGTCGATGCCGGGAAATGATGTACCAGGTGGATGCTCGAAATAGGAGTGCGAAAATCATCCTGACTGAGAATCGGATCGTTACCCTGGATGAGCTTCTGCCGGAGCACTGGAAGATATAGGCAATGCTGGCCTATCCCTGGAGCTGGGATTTCTAAGCGATAACGGAAACTACATACGGCTCGAAGATACCGGGCCAGGGCAGGAATCTCCACAAGGGCCTTCCCGCGTTGCTCCGTGGTCGTATTGCAAGCTCGCCCGGCTTCCGCAAATAAAGTCAAAAACGACGAAGAGACCCGAGCCCGGATCTCTCCGCCAGGAGTGAATGTTTATGGCAAGCTGCTTAGCTGTCGCAATCGTTCCCGCTTTTCGGGCGAGTCGTACGGATCATCGGGAAATTCCGAAGCCGCATACTTGCGGGTTTCATGGCGGGCCGCGGAATATGGAATAAGCATTCGCTTGGGTCGATCCTCGCGAACGTTCTTCAAGAATCGCTCAACCTCGGCAGGCGATTGGGCCAGAATCTCCGGCTGGATCACATCGGTATTCAGATAACCTCGAAGATCCTTCAGTTCAAAGGGACCGTCAATTTCTCGGTCATGGAGCACCTTGCCGAAGAATTCAAGCTCGACGAACTGCAGACCTGGATCCAGTTTCGCATCTTCCCTGGCATAAGCGATAGGTTGCTCGTCGCCAAAAAGATTGGCTTCAATCGTATAGTTGCCGGGTTTCATTACTTCCAGTTCAGCCGAAATGAACAACGAACCATCTCTGTATGTTTCGTTGAACCTGCCTGTGAAGCGAGCCGGAGCTACCGGCGAAGAAAAGAAGTGCGTGGACAGAGAAAGCTCGGTGCTGCGGTTCCCGTCGAGCACCGCAAAGTTAATGGTTACGTGAATGTCCCCCCAATCCTGCTTTTTGGGCGAAAAGCTGAAAGTATGGATGCCATCGCCTGCATTCGGGTCTCCATTTGTGCCATCATCAAACGGACCCAGAATCTCCTCCGGCGAGAATTTCTTTACGCCGGCGCGGCCTACGGTCTTTATTTCTACAAGTTTGATGGGCAACGGAGTAATGGAGCCCTTGCCGGTGCAGGCCAGGAATAGTTGCATCTTTTCGCCTTCCGTTACGCTGTGCGTAGCCGGCTGCAAAAGGCACTGATAGCCCGAGTCCTGCGGCTTTCCGTCTTGCATCACCGGCATGGTCTGCAGGGCCACAGGTATTTCCCTGTGACGAATCACATCCCTGTGTTCCGGCAGCAAGGGCCTGGAATCTGGCGGATACTTTGACCACTCTTTGTAATTTTTTATTAGATCTTCTTTCTTAACGGAGCCATCGAATAACAATTCGGACTGATTTCCCAGAGGACCTGGAGCCCGACTGAGTATTCGACTGTCTTGACTGTCGCTTTCTTCCAGCTCGTACCCAACGTGCACGTTTTCTGTTTGTAACAGTATGATGGCGGTGGCTACAAGACCGATGATTACTGCGATGATTACATAGTATTTCTTCATGGTGAATCTCCAATGCCGATAATCGTCGGCTTAGAATGAAAAATGGCGGGGGATAATCCCCCGCGCATGCCAGGCCTAATCCAACAGGATGTAGGTGGGGTCGTTATGAGGTTCAGTGTGACGCATGGGAATTCCACCGTTGGGAACAGAAGGATGCATCACGTGTCCATCCCAGGGGGTAATCAGCTGCTTTCGCTGCCAGAAGCACCAGTTACACTGACGGATCTTTTCGCCCATGCACTGGCTAAAGGCGCCAGTGGTTCGATAACCGCAGGCGCTGTGGAAGGCCACCAGGGTATCGTCCTCCCCAGGAAGGAATGGCTCGGCAATCCAGATGGATTTATTCGCGGCTACGTGGTAGAACACCGTACCATTTGTTCGGTTATGATCGAACAGTCCCCGGGCATTGCTTGTAACCAGGGCTTGAATCGCATCGTGGTTTTCCACCAGGTTATCCGTAAGTTGATTATCCTGCAGACCGAACACAAACTTCAAGATTTCGATGGCGGTGTCGCCCAGGTTGGCGATTTCCGATCCGCCCTCAGCCGAAACAATCTGAGTTGTGTACAGAACGTTGTAGAGTCCTGTGCGATTGTACATTGCCAGGGTTCCCGCTGTAGTGAATCCACCCAGGGATTCAGCCACGATTCGGCAGGTCTGTCCCTGATCCTTTCGGCAGTACTTGTTCAGTAGCTCGAGCAGGCGAACGCTGCCGGCTGTGGGAACGGCCACAAAGGGATTTCTGCGTCCATCGTATCCCGCAAGTGTGTAGTCATCCACCGGAAGGTTTTGCCAGTAGCCATTACAGGAACCGGTTGTATCCTGGCATTCTTCGTTGGATTCAATCAAGCTCATCCCGTGGACGAAGATTACCTTTTCCGCATGCACTCCGCTGACGCTCATGCAAATGGCGGCCAGCATTAGTATTATCTTTTTCATTTTCTCCTCTCATCGTTTGCCCCGAACTTCGTCGGGCGTTTCCGAGAGCATTTCAAGAATCGTGCCACCCCGGCAATGCCGCGGTTTTGGCCCCGGCCGCCCGTGCTGGACAGATTGGCGCTGCGGAAGGAAAAACAGCCAGATAGGCACCGTTTCCGCCAGGCAGGGCGCACAGGGCCATTAAGGCCCATTAAGGCGCTTTTACTGGCGATTGATTTCTGATGGTCGGGACCGGATTCTGCGAGTTCTCAGGTCGTTTCAGCCTGGGTAGCAGATCAGAATTAACGAAATGGCTGCCTCGAAAGAGTGAATGGTAGACGAACCGGCCAGATCTGGCCGGTGGAAAATGGCCAGGTGGCCGGATCTGGCCACCTGTTTCGGTCTCAGTTGTCCAAACCCAGTTCTTTCATTCTATTTCTCAGGGTACTTCGTTTGAGTCCCAGGATTTCTGCGGCTCTGGTCTTGTTTCCTCCGGATAAGCTCAGGGCCCTCTTGACCATGGCCCGACCGTAATCTCGAATTTCCCGGTCATAGGGAATGTTTACGCTGTCCGGTCCGGTAGATTCCCCGGAATCCCGGACCATGCCCTCATCTTTGCGGCTATCAGTCCGGGAACCGATGCCCCCTGGTCGAGGCAATACCCGGCTTCTATCTGAATCAGAGAGTAGATGCAAAAACTGCGAAGGGGCCAGGCTTTCACTTTCGTTTAGAACGATGGTCCGTATTAGCAGGTTTTCCAGTTCGCGAATGTTTCCGGGCCAGGAGTAGCTCATTAAAGCCCGTAGAGAGTCTGCCGGGATTTCAGGTGGTGAGATCTTATGCTCGCTGCAGATTCGGTCTACGAGATAATGCACGAGACCGGGGATATCTTCTGGTCTTTCCCGCAGAGGAGGCAACTGCAAAGTGAATACATTTATTCGGTAGAGCAGATCCTGCCTGAAGCTGCCTTCTTTTATCATGCTATCCAGATCGCGGTTCGTGGCGAACAAGAATCGACAGCGCGCTTCCACAGTGCCTTCGGCTCCCAGGGGACTGAAAACCCTCTCTTGAAGGACTCGCAATAGTTTGGCCTGCATGTTCAGCGGCATTTCGCCGATCTCATCCAGAAAAAGCACTCCGCCGGCCGCTTCGGCAATGCGGCCGGTGCGCTCCGAACGTGCATCGGTAAAGGCCCCGCGTCTATGCCCAAACAACTCCGATTCCCACAGAGTTTCCGGAATGGCCGCACAGTTCACGGCTACAAACGGGCCGCCGGAAGAGCTACCGATAAGCCGGGCCACCAGCTCCTTTCCTGTACCCGTTTCTCCGTGAATCAGCACGGATTGGTTTACCGGTTGCAGCTTGCGAATCTGGTCGATCACTCGTCGCATGGCGACGCTGCGAATTACCATGTTCCGACCGCCGCCAGTGGGTATTAGATCTGGCTCGGTGCGAACTACCCTTTCCAGTTCTTCTAAATGAACGGAAAAATCAGGTAATTCCTTTCTGGCCGTGCGAAGCATGTCAGTCATATCTTCAAATGCCGCCCGCAGCTTCAGGATTTCATCGCCTTCCTGCCTGCCATCGCTTTTCTGGCCGCGTAGCTTGCCCATGTCTTCCAGCAGCCGATGTATTGGTCTAATAATACTTCCGCGAAAGAGCACAGGAAAAAGAAGTAGCGTTAACCCGGAAGCTGCCAGAAGCAGAACGGCATGGATCATGGCAGAATCGTGCAATTCCTGGCGAAATGAAGAGTACGGAAATCCCACAAGATAAGAGCGACCTGCATGGTTGAATGTCGCGCCAGCAAAGGCTTTTCTGTCGTAGAGGCCATACTGGATCCAGGGGTCTGAATGCCCTGGCTCCAAAGCCTTACTTTCGAGGCGCTTTTCCTGCGAACCGTCTTGATCGAAGTGGCTCTCTTCCAACATTTCATCAAACTGAACAGGCTGCAAAAACAGAATGTCGGAGTTTGCTTCCCCTCTGGCCAGCGCCAGCTTCCCGATCAGGATGGATTTTTGTCTGAAGGATTCCATGAACCATCGATCGCTCTGAACCGATGCGAAACTCAGCAATCCCAGGACCGTGACGAAGGTAATCCCTATTAATCGATGCATGAAGCCGGTACGTGCGGTGGCCGCGGAGGAATAGACTACTACATAGATACCGAAAATAAGCAGCATGACGGCATTCATTGTGAATGCCAGGCCTGCATTATCCAGAAGGCTGGCCCGACTCATCAGGTATACGGTGTTCACTCCCAGTTCCACGGATGTTACGAAGACCAGGAATACGGAAGCACGAAGGCGGGCATCGCTCTGCCACGCCGACTTCAGGCTGGCCAGACTACTCGACTGCGTTGCTTTTCGATGCTGCTGTATGAAATGAAGGGCCGATCGCAGGGCTACCAGGATACTCCCCAGGAAACAAAGAAAGCTTACAAGGGGGACCCAGAGTGAGCTGTAGGAGGATCCGTAGGTGTGGACTCCAAAGACGGGTCCGAAATCCGTGCCTGCGCGGACCAGATACTCCATGGTGGCAGCCGTGGCGGCCAAACCGCTAATGTAGAGCACTGGTTTTCGCTCTCTTTCAAAAGGAGAATCCGGAAAGACATAGGCGAATTGTAGTCTGGCCACTCCGGCGAAGGCAATGATGCAGGCGAAGTACCAGGAATAACCGGCATACGGGCTGTTCCAGCAGTAACCTACAAAATAGCTTAGATTGAATGCGGTCAAACAGCTGAAGTAGATAGCGAGCCACAGGCTGCTAAGCTCGCCCCTGGACCGATACCAGAGGTAAGCGCTAATGGCGGAGGTGAGAAGTAGCGGCCCCAGGCGTCCTATGGCAAAATAGGTGAGCTGAATCTCCACTAGATGTCTCCTACGGATGCTACCATATCAGTGTCGTCGTCCGATGCCGTTCCCGCGGCCGCCTCAAGCGCTGCACGAAGCGCCGGAAGGGAGGGTTCACCAGGATTCGCATTCTCCAGCTCCTGGATAAGTTCCCTGGCGCGGCGGAAGTCACGGGAAATAAGATAAAGACGGACCAGATGGCGGAGGTTATCGCTTCTTTCCGGGGCCCGTAGCAGCAAACGCTCGCCCAGGTCAATGGCTTCTGTGATACGGTCTCCCTTGCGACAGGCCCTGGACGCAGAAAGCAGGAACTCGGTGTCTTCCGGGATCAGAGACACTCGCCGCATGGACAGAATGGCCGCCAGGGACCAATCCTCGGCCGCGATGGCTTCCTTAAGTTGGCCTGTAACCGTTCGGTAATCCGGAGCCTGTCCATCAAACCCAATGGACATCAGGGAAAGATCGTCAGTGATTTCTCCTGTGGCCTGAAGGATTTCGTAGAT
The DNA here is from genome assembly GCA_002730875.1 of Spirochaetaceae bacterium. Taxonomy (GTDB): domain Bacteria; phylum Spirochaetota; class Leptospiria; order Leptospirales; family Leptonemataceae; genus UBA3465. The sequence continues at coordinate 920,170 of PCBI01000005.1, forward strand.
GCGGGAAAGGTCTCCCTGGCTCCTTTCGACTATGTCAAGAAATGGTTTTTCGCTGGTATTCATTTGCGGACCTGACTCCGTCTCCACGATGATGTCATCACGACCATCAGATCCCAGAATCAATAATTGCTCCGGAAGTAATCTGAAAACCTGAACGCGTAGTCTTCGCGCATCGGCCGGGGTACCCAGCTTCATCAATTGATCGCTGATATCCAGGAACCGGGCTTTTCCATCCTCATAGATGACCGGAGCCGGATGTTCGGCGCTGATACAGTAAACTACCCCTGTGGCTTCATCAATCAAACCCAGCACAAAGCTTATGAGCATGCTGCCGTCGAAAGCGCGAAAGACCGAGTTCATTTCTTCAAAGGATGTTTTCAGCCATCGCTCCGGCGAATACCTCTGAAGCGCCGAGGCCGACCGACTACGGTGCAGAATAGCCTTGAAAAGACTGCCCAGAACCAGTATTCCACCGCCCCCCTGAATGGATTTACCCATGGCATCGGCATTTAGAAAGACCGTGTAAGTCCTCTGTCCGAGCTGAAAGCGATCGGCCACGCAGTAATCACCGCCTATCTCGGATTTCCATTTTTTGAAGGCGAATTCCTTTTTCTGTTTTAAAAGAAACTCTACATGAACCAGCCCATTGGCCGTTTCATTGTGTACAAGGGGCGTAAGTAGCAGGGACGTAAGAAAATAATCCCCATCCTGCCTGGATTTGGCCTCATGCAGTGCATCATTGGTTTCGCTCAATTCCCTGGTTCTCGCTTCGACCATTTGTTCCAGGTTCTCCGCGTATTGTTGTAATCTCTGTCTTGCATCCTGGACGCTACGTACCATGGAATTGAAGGATCGAGCCAGAAATCCGATCTCATCCTCAACCTGCACCGGTACATGAACGGTAAGGTCCCCTTCGTTTACCTGTTTAACTCCGGAGAGCAGGGAATTCAGCGGTCGTATCAAGCTACTGGAAAAGAAAAACGGAAATAGCACCAGTAGCAAAAAGGTCAATAGCAGCACGAGTGCACTGTATTCCAGGACGCTGTCATGTACTTCCCGGCGAAAAACTTCATATGGGAAACCGAATTCAATCCAGCCCGTATTGGTAGGAGCGGAGTAGAAGACAATTCTCCTGTCTTCCGCGATTCGGTAATCCCTTTGAAGCTGACTTCTGGTTTTTCCCAGGATCTCCTCCCTGGCCCGGGTGAGGGCTTCCTCTTCGCTTACTTGCTTTTCCCCTATGATCTTTAGGGCCCGTTTCTCGATAAGATAGTCACTCCGGTTTATATCGCTGTCCTTCAGCGCTTCTGCGCTCCATTCCGACCCGGTAACTTCCAGATAGGTGTCGGGATACCGCCGGTCGGCGGGCAGTGACGCAAGATAAATAGCTCCTGGCGGAAGGGTGGGTACATCCCGGGTGAGCATGGACTGGATCGCGGCCCGGTTCTTCTGATCAAAGGAGTCTTCAATTCGCTGAATGCTTCTGGATCCCAGCAGGGAAGTGGCGACCAGCAGAGTCACGAGAGAGATACCCACCAGTCGAACCATGATACTTGTATTCTCTCGGGAATGGTTGATGTAGACAATGAAGTAGAAGAAATACACAAACATGAGCCCCAGATTGAAGATCTGATTAATCGTAAGGGCAGATACGAAATCCGTAACCGTGGAGATCATGTACAGAATATTGACGATTAATTCAGCCAGTGCGATCAACAGGAAGGAGCGTACGGCCACGATGTTTCTGTGAGATGGTCGAAACAAAGCCTGGAAAAAGCTTTGCGAGTTTGCTTTGCCGAGAGCTCGAATCTGCCGGAGAAAAATAATCATCACACCAAAGAACATGATCATGGTAACCAGAGGAACATACGGAGAGGCATAGAGCGATCCGTAGATATGGTTATCGAAAAAGAATCTGTAGGGCGTTTGCTCGGCAACGTACGAGTATTCCGCAATGGCAAACAGGGAGATTAGCAAAGAAAGGATGAGTACCACTTTGGATTCCCGGGGGAACCGGTTTGCCGGCATATGATACGCAAACTGTAGCTTAAAAACCAGAGCAAGTGTGATGCAGCAAGCAATATAGAAGCCATATCTCCCTTCCGGTACATCCAATGCAAAGGCAAGGAGATATCCAATATTGAAGAGCGAAAGGAATCCAAAGAAACCGCCCAGATAAAGCGCCGGCCGCGAATTTCGCACAAAGAGTAGCATATGTCCGGCCAGAAGGATTGTAAGGATTGTTGGCGTTAGCCGATCGAAGAAATTTGCATTTAATAGGATCATGGCGTCTAAAGTGGAATGAATTCTCCTCGGAATTTGTTTTGAATCAATCCTTTTTCGGATGCAGAAAACGTGCCAGGAATCAGAACGGCAGCCAGGACTCCTGCTTTGAATTCAGCCCCGGGAGCATTTAGCAGGAATACCGGGCAAGGCTTTCCGCTAAATCGATTGGCCAATGGATGGATTCTTCAGAAGCAATTCTGCATACGGGCGCGGGCAAAAAGCTATCCTGAATACCGCCGCGGGAAAAAAGCCAGAAATTACAAAGTGGCTTAATGAGTAGTTAGTGGGCTACCCGTGCCTGTGACACTTGCTAACTTGACTGCTCTTCAGGAGTAGCAAAGAATGCGTCGAATCCCCGGAACTACATAGCCAGAACAATGGCAACGTTGGCCGCCGAATGAACCAGAAATGTCCAGAGGAGTGAATCGGTCTGAATACGAAGGGCCGAAAGCGTAATCCCACATAGCGTATAGTAAAGAGCCAATTCTGGATCCAGGGTTGTGGGAACGTGGGCTGCCGTGAATATTGCCGCCGAAACAAAATGACCAATCCAGTGCGGGGCCCGACCTATACGCGAAGGAAGCCAGTGCCTGAAAGCAATCTCTTCGAAGAGCGGAGCGATTCCTATACCAATCAGCCAAATTGTAAGATGGAACCCATCCATACGGCCGGAACTTACCGGTACATCCTGGTTGATGCTGGCCAGAAGCATGGTCAGGGCCGTGAAGGCCAGAATCGAATGAAGCAAACTGGAAGGGCGTGTATCCAGGCGGAAGAAGAGCTTTCGCTCCAGGTTGCTTAGAAGATAGAGCGAGAATGGGGCCAGCGCGGCCAGAAGAAGGGGCTGAAACACATAGAACCGGAGTAGCTCCTTGTTAGGATAGAGCGTCGTATGAACAATCAACAGAACGCACCATGCCAGCATACCGGCAATTCCCAGATAGGCCGGAAGTCTGGCGGCTGGCCCGGAAAGAAGACTCCGCAATTCCAGGGCCGTGGCGCGCCTGGTCGCGTCGGATTCCCGGCCCAGTTTATCATAGTGGTCGTTTAGGCTGGTTCTTTCTTCACTGGTCAGTAGACGCCGAAGCTCGACGTTGTTACGCACCATCCGCCAAAGAAGCGCTGCTCTGTATCTGTCCCTTTTTGCCATTGCCACTGCAGGGCTTCTCTCAAACCTGGTAATCGGAGGAACCCATGAAAGCCAGAAAGTTAGCCATAGTAGGGGCCACCGGAGCGGTGGGCCAGGAGATGCTAAAGGTGCTGGAAAAGCGCAATTTCCCCTACGATGAACTCGTGTTACTTGCATCGGCAAGATCTGCAGGAAAGAAGATTACCTTTCGCGGCACGGAACACACGATTCAGGAGCTAACCGAAGATTCCTTTCATGGGATCGATCTGGCCCTTTTCAGCGCCGGCGGATCCATCACAAAGAAATTCGCGCCCGTTGCCGTATCTGCGGGTACAGTGGTCGTGGATAATTCCAGCGCTTACAGACTGGATCCCGATGTTCCTTTGATCGTTCCGGAAATCAATCCCCAGGATGCGAAAAGCCACAAGGGAATTCTGGCCAACCCAAACTGTTCTACGATTATCATGCTAATGGCGGTGTATCCCATCTACAAGCTCTATGGCATTCGTCGACTGGTAGTGTCTACTTATCAGGCGGCCTCCGGAGCCGGGGCCGCAGCCATGGAAGAGCTGGAAGAGCAGGCCAGGGCGATGCTGGCCGGAAATCAACCGCCCACGGAATCGTTTCCCTTTCCTCTCGCATTTAATGTCTTCAGTCATAATTCCGCTCTTTATCCAGAGAACGGATTTAACCAGGAAGAAGTGAAAATGGTAAAGGAAAGCCATAAGATCCTGGGAAACAGCAATTTGCGAATCAGTCCTACCTGCATTCGAGTAGGTACGTTTCGCGCCCATGCGGAATCCATTCATGTGGAACTGGAAAAGGAAGGCGATCTGGACGAGATTCGCAATGCGCTGGCAGACTTTCCGGGAGTGCAACTAAAAGAGGACATGGAAAAGAACCATTTCCCCATGCCGCTGGAAGTATCCGGCCAGGACGACGTCTACGTCGGTCGCATTCGCTGGGATCTGGACGATCCAGAACATAAGAATCTGCAATTATTCTGCGTAGGTGATCAGCTGCTGAAAGGCGCGGCCCTGAATGCAGTGCAGATTGCCGAGATCCTTTAGCTTTCGGCAAGCGGGCGGCGGGCCCTGTGATGGATGTACGGGATGAGCCTCTTTTCCGGGCCCCGTTGCCGGGAGCCGAACCGGGCCGCACTTTCTCCTTTCCCGGCGCTCCATTTCCGAAATGAAGTGTTACGGCCCCGGAAAGGATCCAACTTTGCGCGAGGAAACAATTACCATGGATGAACGAGAGCAAGTTCTGCGAGACATTCTTCAAATATTCAAGTCGAACGGGGTCAAAGCGGGCGACGTTATGGACAAAAAGCAGATGATGGATGAAATCAAATCCTGGCCACAGGAGCGCAAGCTCATGGTTCGGGATGCATGGCATATGCTCGTCGGTAATGGCCTCATCCAGGAAGGGGATCCGGCGGGTCCCAGACTAACGCCGCGTGGCGAGCAGTTCATGAATTCGTAATGGGCCCGTAGGTCGCCACGAAGTATTCGATCATACAGATTCCTTTTCTAGTGGAGGCGGACTTCTTTGGCCGTTGTATCGCTACTGAGGCTCGTTTTCTTTGGGCTGCTCGGGCCGATTCCCGCCTGCCCTGGCTGGCCCCATCCATCTGGCGCCATGAGAAGTGACCATGAGGGATGGTCCGATTTGTTGACATCTGGAGCGAAAGTTTGCATCCTGAGGTCATGAAAGTACTGGTACCACTGGCCGACGGCTTTGAAGAAATGGAAGGAATCATCATTATCGATGTTCTACGTCGCGCTGGACTGGAAGTGCGAACTGCATCCCTGAAGCCGGGGGAGGTTCTGGCATCCCGCAAAACGCGGCACCTGGCAGATACTACAGTGGATGCTGTGCGCAAGGAAACGTTTGATGCTGTGGTGCTTCCAGGCGGCGCCGAGGGAGCGCGAAACCTGGCGGCCAATGGGGATCTTGCCAATATCCTGAAGGACATGCAGGAGCGCGGTAAGGTTATTGGAGCCATCTGTGCCGCTCCCAACGTTCTACTACAACATGGCATTCTCGGAGATAAAGACCGCTTCACTTTGCATCCGGGAACCAGGCCGGACAGCTACCCCGGCCATTACGATGCCGACGCACGTGTGGTGCGTTCAGGACAGGTTTTTACTAGCAAGGGGCCAGGCACGGCTTTTGAATTTGCGCTAGCTATAGTAGAAGAGCTCTGCGGCAAAGAAACTCGCGAGAAGGTGGCGGCACCCATGTTTGTAGCGGAGCCGGCGGTGTAGCAGGGATCGGACCATGGCGACTCAATCGGAATTTGAGTTTCATCGGTATTGTAACCGAGGCTTAGATCGCAGAGATGAAAAGCAAGGCTGCCCATAGGCAGCCTTTTTCCATTGGATCCGTCCGGATCAGTCCCCTTTCGTAGAAAGCTTTAGCGGAAGATAAAGCGGACAGAATCCCACCAGGCTGGTGAGCACAAACACACCGCCCAGCACCAGAAGTACAATTCCCAGAGTTCCGGTGATTATACCCTGCCAATACAGAACGCCAATTACTACAGCCACAGCTACTCGGAGAACCCGGTCTACAACACCCATATTCAGTTTCATATCATGCTCCTCATATTGAGAGATACTTATTTATCGACACTTATCTGGATCCATCGCTCCGTGTTATTGAATGGCAACTTCTACGATCAGAACAATTGCCGCAACGAGTGCGATACATGAGATGCAGGCGATAAGCAGTTTTTTGCCTTTGCTCATTTTGACGGCTCCAGACAACGCATCTTACCTTTCATATTCGACGAAATAAAGCTCAGAGTTTCAGTTGCGGATGCAAATCACTCATCAGAAGTTGATAAGGATTCGCAACATCAAGTCCGGAGACTCCGAAAGTACAATCTGGACCGAGCATGGGAGAAGAAACCGCCCTTTAGATGCGTCGGTCCCGTTGGGACTAAATCTTTCTGACATCCAGAAAGCTTCCCGAAGCGCTGGCGGCGATTTGATCCCACTTATTTAAGATCCTGCTGGCAGCCTCCAATGGCTGCGGCATATTTTCGGTCCCTCGGGCCTGTTGCAGTCTCTTGAGGGCCGGAAAGGTATCCGTGTCTTCCAATCCGGAGATGGTTTCCTGCATATCGGTATCGATCAAGCCGGGGGCCAGAGAAATGAAATGCACATCCGGCAATTCTTCCGAGTAAAGCTTAATAAGCATGTTTAGCGCGGCTTTGCTTATGCTGTACCCTGCCCAGCCCCGGTGGCCGTTAACAGAAGCTCCCGAGGATATACCAACAATGTGCTCGGAGAAAAAGGGACAATCTGGCGAATTCAGTGAGTCTATTAGCAGCTTGTTCGCCCACAGGTTGACGTCGGTGATTTTCTGTAATTCGGACAGACGCGTGTTCTGAAGATCGTCTATCCGACCCAGAATGCCGGCGTTCAGCCATGTGCGGTGGATGGTAATTTTGCCGTCTTTGTTTCTTTTCAGCGGCGCGGAGTTAGGACCGCTCAGTCTTTCGCGAAGTAGTTGATAGTATTGCCTTAGCCTGGCCGGGAGTTCCGCCAGATTGGCCAGATCGCATTCCTGGTGAAAATATAGATCGGGGAATTCATGATTAAGCGGCGAAGGTCTTCTGCTCATACCCGCAACAAAATGGCCTTTCTGGAGCAGATACTTTGCCAGGCCGTAGCCCAGGCCGGAACTGGTTCCTGTAATGAATTCCATAGACTTTTTCTGAATTCACGGGGCTAAAGTGCAATCGGCTTTTGAACAGACGGTTCGATGCCCGGTTCTGGCGCGATTGAAAAGATACGGTCAGTCATTATCCGGGATATAGAAGTAAGCCTCCCTTCTCCCGGATGCCCTTTGCATCCGCCCGGGCCTGGCTGCCGGAAGTCACAAGAGCGCGGCTCCAGGAGGGTAGCGCTCCATTTCTAGCTTTCCTTTTTCGGGGTTACGCTTCGGACTGCTTATCCGCAAGCTTTCGGGACTTCAATGTACTTCTTTGTGAGCTACGGCAGCAATTGTTCTGCATCTCTTCCAGTTGGCCGCCTTTTCCATTGAGCTTTCCGCGCACAATGATGGATGTTTCCAGAACCTCGGCGCCTTCCAGCGGAGAGCCTTCCAGAACCGGGGCTTCAATCATATGGGCCGGTAGATCGTAGATTCCGCCCGAATCCACATCCACGAAATGATGGTGCTTGTCCGTGTTAGAATCGTAATAGATTCGATCTGCGGAAAAGATGAGCTCGCGCACCACTTCTTTCTCGACAAAAAGGCGTAGAGTGTTGTACACTGTCGCCTGGCTGCACTTCTCGTACTCGGAATTCATCCGCTGGCGGATTTCTTCCGCGGACAGATGCTGCGGTTTTTCGAACAATAAATGAGCAATCTCAATCCGCTGCGTAGTGGGATTGATGTCGCGATCCCGCAACAGATCGGCGATTTCTCTTTTATTCAGACCATATTTGCCGTTCATAATGACTGAAACCCTGTAACCCCGAGGGGTAATAACCTTTCTAAATATAGAATTACTATCGGAAAGGAAGCCCTGTGACCAGTAGATGACAAGGATTTTTCCTGCCAGAAGTGTCCAGGGCTACCTTGGAACCCTGGTCAGAATGGTTTCCTGTCCAAAGCGTGGGTGGTCTTGACAGGCCCTTTTGCATTCCGTTTCTGGCTCTATGCTGTTTAACTCAGCAATCTTTGTTCTACTATTTTTGATTGTGTATTCTATGTACTGGTTCCTGCCAGTGCGGGGTAAGCATTATCTGATCATTGTAGCCAGTCTGCTGTTCTACTCCTGGTATAGCGTTCCGTTCTTACTTCTATTTCTGGCTCTCATCGTCTGGAACTACTATGTATCCCTTACTCTTCTGAATCGAAAGCTACGCTGGCTTCTGGCGCTCACGGTAATTCTGGACCTTTCGGTGCTGGGATTCTTCAAATACTTTTATCTGCTGGCCCACACAGTTGGTTATGCTCTCGGGATTCCGTATATTCAGGAGCTCCGCGCTAATTGGGAGCAGGACTATGATGTTGTCATCATATTGCCCATAGCCATCAGTTTTTATACGTTTCAGATTATCGCCTACGTGGTGGATACCTATCGCGGCGTAATCAATGAGCCACTGGCTCCAAGACGCTTTTTTGTTTTTATCCTTTTCTTTCCGCAATTTGTGGCGGGCCCCATTCTTCGTTCCCAGGACTTCATTCCCCAGATCGACACTCCCAATATTGATCCGGAGCGCATGATGCGCGGATTGATGCTGCTGATACAGGGCACAATCAAGAAGGTTCTCATCGCAGACAACCTGGGGAAGTTTACGGGTCCGGTCTGGATGAACCCGGAAGGCTACGACGCTTTGGTTCTGTACACGTTGCCCTTTTCGTTCATGGCCAGGATCTATTGCGATTTTTCCGGATATACCGACATGGCCCGGGGTATGGCGAAGCTCATGGGCTACGAAATCCCGGAAAACTTCAGCGGACCCTTTCTGTCCACGTCCATGTCCGAACTCTGGACCCGTTGGCACATTACCCTCTCCACCTGGTTGCGCGACTATATCTATATTCCTCTAGGGGGATCCAAACTAGGCGAATTTCGCACAGTGATGAATCTACTGATTACCATGGGGCTGGGCGGCCTATGGCATGGAGCCACCTGGAATATGTTATTCTGGGGAGTTTACATTGGCTTTTTCCTTGTTGCGGAAAGAGAGATGCGCGTTGCTGGAATTCGTTTGCTTCCGGAAGGAGCGATCGGCAATACCTTTCGCAGGCTCTATGTAGTGTTTGTCTTTGGTATGAGCGCTCTGTTTTTTGCTTCGCCGGACCTGGAAAGCACCGGAGCCATCCTTTCGGGCATGTTCAGTTTTCAGCGCGGGGAACCCGTAACTGGCTTTGAAACAGTCTTCTTTCTGATCATTCTGTCGTTCGTATTCAACTATCTGCAGTACCGACCGAGGCTGCATGACAAATTACTGGAGCGTCCCAGGCTGCAGTATGCTCTGACCATTGCAGGCACTTTTATCACCGGTTTTCTCGTCTATCTCTACGGAGACGCGTCCGGCAGCTTTATATACTTTGCCTTCTAGTTTACGCTGCGATGTGTTTCGATACGCTACCCGCATCAGGAGATAATGTGAAATCCAGTCAATCTGCCCCATTGGTTAGCTCAACTTCCAAACGCCGTGTACCTATTCTGCTGTTATCGTTGCATACCCTGCTGGCGCTGTTATTAACTCTGCTCCTGGGCTGTAACGGAGGAACAGTCCTGAACGGTTCGCAGGAGCCTCTGCAAATCGAAAACGAAAAGCTCAAGGTTTCCGATTTCCATCTAAATGCATTTGTCCCAATAGAGAAGAAAATCTATGATTATCCGGAGTTGCCGGCCCTGTACGAAAGCCTGCGTAGCTCCAGCGACGGTTATTGCGAAATCATACACAACCGCAAGCCCTTTCGCAGGGATGTCGCTTTAAAGCTCATCTCCGAAGAATATCTAAGTCAATTCTGGAAAGATCGTTTCTGGGGCAGCTTCCACAACCTGGTCTCCGGCTGTTGGAACTTCTACATAATGAATGATGTCCGCCCCTTTGACGATTTTCGTTTGGTCAAGAGCCTATTTCCGGAAGCCACGAAGCACTGTTACTCCGTGGGACTGATGCAGCCCTATATTATGCATAACATCCTGGGTTGTGAGGATTTGAACTTCCTGGATGTGGACTGGCGAATTCATTACGCCCACTTTCAGCTCGAACAAATGTTTCGCGACCAGATGTTTGCCAGCGTCGGCGATGTGCCGGAGAGTATTCGCAAGTTACATCTGGGATGGATTGCATTTTCTCCTACACCGGTACAGGCAAAGCATGCCGTGACTCCGGCCACCCTTTGCCGATTGAATCAAAACGAATGCATGGAGCATCTCAGTCTTTATCAGAAGAACCGAGTGAATCTAAGTTCCATCACCTGGAATCTAGCCAAATTGCATGATGCCGACTTTCCCCGGCATCCGGGAATGCCAGTGGTTTATCTCAGCAATGCAATTGAGGAGCTATATACATCTCGCTCCCAGTTCGATCTGCTTCTGGGCCGAGTGGCCGCCTCCATTCAAGTGGGCAAGCAAGCTCTATTTGCCTACCATGCAGCCGGCACGGACGAGATCGGCCTTTACCGTCTGGTTCGAAAAGCCGAGAAGACCGTGGATGCGTCTGGTCCGTTAACTCCCAACTATGAGATCGAGACTATTTGCAGGGATCGGTATCATCGTGCGAACACTGGAGCTCTCAAGGAGTATACGACCTACTTCGAGACTGTGAGCAAGACACAAAACCCGACGGCCTGCAAGACGCTTATTCAAGAAATGGATCGGGACTAACCACCTGGCAGCCCTTCCTCCCAGGAATTCGCGATGGCGGAAAAGGTTCTGCACCGCAAACACTTCGGGGACGTAGTGGCTACGTCCTGGCTGACGCAATAGTGATACGGGGATGGCCGGTATGTCCTGGACTTTTTTCCGCTGGACGAAGCCAGGTCACCCTTTCTGATCTGAGCGTGCACATAAAGGAACGCGTACGGCCCGGGATGCTATTTCGGGCAATCATTCGAATCAATGCTCTGGGATTTCTGATGATCTGTTTGGTCTACCCGTCAAAGCCTGGGGCCGAGCCCCGGGAGGCTGACATTGAAGCCGTTTCCGAAAATCCCAGGAACCCCGGCGGCGAAGGCGACGAGCAAACGGGACCAGACTCCGAAGAGCGCAAAGCTCTGGAGTTCTTTGAACTTCATCAAGAGCTGGCCGCAAACTTTGATCCCGGACTGGCAAAGCACTACCATCCGGAGGCCAGGATTCGAATGGTAAGGATTGGCGCCGACGGTTCCGTGCGAAAGATGGAACTGACCGGAAGTCAGTGGTCCTCATTAATGCCTGCTATGATGGATGCCGCCGAGAAATCGGGAGACGTCAGTGTATACAGCGACATCCGATTACAGTCCATGGATACAGGCATCAAGATATTGGCCAGCCGCTACTCTAAATTAAAGTGCTACACGGATAGTAAATACTATATGGTGGTGGCGCCGGGCCCGGACGGAAGTCTGCTCGTCGTAGAAGAGCACATAGAAGGCCAGGCAGAGAACCAATGCGAATAGCGCTGGCAATCACGGACGAGGAAATCCAGCGGTGCTATCCGGCGCTTTCGCAGCTACGGCCGCATATCTCTGAAGGCCAGTTCCTGGAACGGATCCGGCAACAAATGCAGGGCGGTTATGAACTGGCCTACCTGATTGGCGTGCCAACCCCGTCTGCGGATTCTACTCCGCTCGTCGATACTACTCCGGTCGCTGATTCTACTCGGGCGGCTGCGGGAAACGGTCTGGCTCAGTCCGTAAGCGAGCCTCAAGAGCCGCCATCTCGAGCCTCCGAAACCGAACGAGTATTGACCGTAGCCGGGTTTCGCATGGGTCTGAACCTGGCCTGGGGTAAGTATCTTTACGTGGATGATCTGGTTACGGCAGAGGTTGCCCGTAGCTCCGGTTGGGGGAGGCAAATGCTATCCTGGTTAATGGATCTGGCTCGATCGAGAAGCTGCGATCAATTCCATCTGGACTCGGGGCTGCAACGAAGAGAGGCCCACCGGTTCTACGAAAGGGAAGGAATGGAGATTAGCAGTTACCATTTCTTCAAACAGTTACATTGATTAGTTGCATCGATTCGTAGTCATTCTTCTTTCCCGTAGCCGCGCCTCCTGAGCCATTTGTCACACCCAGGCCTTAGACTGTCCCTTGTTGAGTAGATCGAAAGGAGCTGAGATGACAAAAGAAGAAAGAGATAAGTACGAAAAATGGGTGAGAGACTACGGCGGCACGCCGGAAGATGAGTTTATGGAATTGCCCATCCACATGTCGCTGGAGTTCAATGAAAGCTATGGGTTCCCGGGGAACTCTTCTGAAATGGAGAGTCCAGACTCCGTTCAGAGGGAGCCCGGGCAGGCGCCAGAAATAAGAATGTATCCTCGTATCCTCTGGGAGCTCTAAACAGGGCTCCCGGGCTCGGAAACCTTATCTCAGGAACTATCGCCCTTACGATCCGAAAGAAGCGATCCAAGCTGATCCAGAAAGGAGCCGCCGCCCATGAGTTTGATCTCTTGCACTTTTTCGATCATCTTTTCCAGGGATTCCAGTTCTTTCAGGCGAAGTAGCGTGGGATTGTTCTCCATTAGCTTTGCCGTGTTCATCAGGCTTCGTGTGGATGCAGTTTCTTCGCGTCTTTGAATGATGTTTGCCTGCGCCTGCTTTTCCGCCAGAAGCACCCGATTCATGATTTCGCGCACCTCGCCGGGCAGGATAATGTCCCGGGCTCCTGCGGAAATCAACTTGTAGCCGATAGCCTCGGCCTTTTCTTTTACATGCTCAAGTACGGTAGTCCCGATCTTTTCGCGGTTCTCGAGTAGCTCGTCCAGAGTGAACCCTCCGGTGTATTCGCGCAGCGATAGCTGCCATGCTGAATAAAGCTGCTGCAAAGGGTTGACCGATTGTCGCAGGACTTTTTCTGGATCCGCCGCCTGGATCTGGCAGGTGAAATTGATTCGTAGAGTGACTTTGTCTTTGGACAGAAGCTCCTGCCCGCTTATGTCCAATTGTTGTATTCGCAGATCGCAGGTATGGACTTCTACTGCGTCGGCGCATTTCCAGTATGCGTAATCCCCGGGCTCCAAAAGTCTCTGGAAGGTCCGATCAATATAGAGCGCGCCCTTCTCATAGCTCTGCACAGTGAATACCTGGACTTGCTCTATAACTCCCGGCTTTCGTAGCCAATCGCGTTTGATGTTTTCATGAATAAAAGGTTGTGAGACATCAGCGAATACGAAGTCATAGTTATGCAAGCCGTGCCAGTAGGCGTAGTTTCCTGGTTTCAACGCTTCCAGATACACCGAATCCTGGAAAACCAGACAGATCTGACCCTCTTCCACTCTGGCGAACCGGAGAAACCTCTCGGCGTCTGCTGCTTTCTCTAGAAGAGCGATGTCCAGCTCCGCCGCAACTCGTCCTTTTCTGTGGTAGGTGCGAATATTGAAGCCCGGGTCGAAGTAAAAGCCCGGTCCGAGCACCTTCTTGAGGGAGCCCTGCTTGAACACTACTCCGCATTCATGGTCTGCAATTCTCATGGAATCCTCCGATACGTCCCTTTTTGCCTTCGGGCATCACAGGCCCCATCCGCGCCGGAAGCAGGCGGTTTATTGTCCAAATAGAGAGGAAAAGAGGCCGCCCTGCCATTCGTCCCGGGCGGGGAATCGGTTAAGCAACGGTTCTTCCCTTTGATCAGGAGTTCCGATTTTGACCGTAGCCGCCATCTTCATTCCGTCTCGCAGGAGGGCGCGATGCGGTATCCCCTTTTCCTCGAGGCCCCTTTCGAACTGCCGCAAGCGGCGGGCACGGGCAGCCCCCTTTCCAGGATGATCCTTTTTACAAGGGATCAGCTTATCTACCACAGATTAACAGTCTGTTGCCTTTACCGTTAGGCTACCAGTCAGTAACTGGACGGGATTCGAACCCGCATGGAGCACGTTCCTGTGCGAAGGCGGAATGCCGTACCTGAGTCAGGCGGCACCGTCTGGCGCTGTGAAACCAGGACCCCGGGCCTATCGCGTCGGACTACGCGCGACGCTATGGGAAGCGATTTCGGATAACATTGCAAGTCTTTTCTGCTCTGTGCATTTCCGGGAGCTGGCTTATTTCCGTGGAGCAGCTCTTTTGCGAAGCCCCCTGACTTACAATTTCGTTGCCGCAATTCAAGTGGCGGAATACATTGCACCATGCGAGTTAATGTCAATCCGCTGGATCTGGGCTGGACAACCCTGTTCTTCATGCTTCGGCGAAAAGGGACGTGGGTTAGCTGGATTGTTTACTCGCTGGTTGCCTTTCTAATTCTGTTCTTTTTTCTCGAGATTGAAAGGACTGTGCCCGACATCATTGCCCTGGTTCTGATCTCCCTGATAGGCGGTCTTGTTGGAATCACACTCAGTATTCTGATTCAGGTGATTCTGGTTATGGTCGTTTACAGACAGAAGGATGGCTTCACCGGAGAGCATGAATTCTACGTAGAGGAGGCCGGTCTGCGAGAAAAAACACATGCGAACGATTCGCTTCATCACTGGGCCTCCATTCGGGACGTGTCCATCACCAGGCGCTACACCTGGGTCTGGATCAATGCCATACAGGCCCACATATTGCCAAGGCGCTCCTTTCCGGACGATGCCACTTACCGAGAATTCGTAGGTAGCATCTACCAGCGCTGGATCGAGCATCGCGATTGACTGGCACGGTCCGCTTTCTATCAATATCTGATGCATTACAGGGCGGAGCTTTCCTCTGCATGCTGACGGGCTTGACGACCGGAAATACCGATTAGCCAGCCCAGTCCAAGAGCGCAGGCCGCGTAAAGAACAGCCCAGAAGAATGGCACATGCATGAGACCGGCGCCTACTGGCTCTGGAAGCCATTCCCGGTAGCTGGACGTAAGCAGTATGCAAAGGACAGCCGTAAGCGACAGTCGCATCGCTTCCAGCTGCTTCCAGCGCCGTGTCTCGGAGAGCATTTGGCCCAGAGCTACGAGAGACAAGGTGCTCCACAGTACGACTGCGAGCAAAACCCATACACTCGTTGACTCCGATACCAGAAAGGCCAGAGAAAGTCCACTCACCACGGCAAACCAGAAACCAACGTATAGGATCCGCGCCCAGGATGTGCTCTGGCGATATGGCTGCGCTCCCGGGCGGACACTGGGAACGACAATGGGCTTCTCTGGATGCTCCGGCTCAAATCCAGGTGGTCGGAACAGGATCCGCAGTTTGTCCAGCGGACCGGAAGCGCGCCGCATTAGTCCGACAATTTCGCGCCAGTATTGCAGATTCGCATATAGCGGGTCGTAGCTGCGAAACGGCTTTACGATACCGTACACCGGTTCTTCGCGCTCCCGGGCAAACGTTCCAAATAATCGGTCCCAGATGATCAATGTGCCGCCATGGTTCTTATCTATGTATTCCGGATTTCTGCCATGGTGTACTCTATGATGCGAAGGCGTGTTTAGAATCCACTCCAGCAGACCCAGGTCCTTTATCACCCTGGTATGAATCCAGAACTGATAGATCAGACTGATTTCTCCTATCGCTATCAGTACGGCCGGATGGATGCCCAGCAGTGCAAGGGGCAAAAAGAAAATCCAGGTAAACAGTTGATGAAACGCGGGCTGTCGGAGGGCAACAGTAAGGTTGAACTCTTCGCTCTGATGGTGCACCACATGTCCGGCCCATAGAACGTTCCATTCATGGCTCATGCGATGAGCCCAGTAGTACAGGAAATCAAATACCAGAAATCCCAGAATGGCGGACATCCAGAGCTGAGCCGGATCCTCCAAATCCCAGCGGACCAGGCGCAGCTTTTCGAAGAGCAAAGAATATGCGGCAACGGTGAAGCCAATATAAAGCAATGTGAACCCGCGGTTCAATACCCCTGTGGAGAGATCAGCGATGCTGTCGCGGAAATTGTAGAGCTTGCGCCCGGTGATCCACTGGAAGGACAGTTCCACTCCGATGAGCAGAAAAAAGGCCGGAATGGCATAGGTGATAAATGAAGGTATTTCAAGGGTTTCCATACGCTGCTCCAGGATAGATTATTCTGACACTGTGTCAGCTTTCTGGGGAGAGTCAAACGGTTATTGGGCTTATTTGAAGGTTATCCGGCGCTTGCTCCCGATACGAATGCCCGCGGTGTTGGTGGCCTCGGTGGAGTTCGGGTTAGAGCTCCGGGGCGGTGATTACACGAACCCGGGGCTCTGGTTGCTCCGGCCGGAGTTCGGGTTAAAGCTCCGGGGCGGTGATTACACGAACCCGGGGCTCTGGTTGCTCCGGCTGGAGTTCGGGTTATAGCTTCCGGGCGTTGATTAAGCGAACCCGGGGCTCTGGTTGCTCCGGCCGGAGTTCGGGTTAAAGCTTCCGGGCGTTGATTAAGCGAACCTGGGGCTCTGGTTGCTCCGGGTGGAGTTCGGGTTAAAGCTTCCGGGCGGTGATTAGACGAACCCGGGGCTCTGGTTGCTCCGGCCGGAGTTCGGGTTATAGCTTCCGGGCGTTGATTAAGGGAACCCGGTCGATTTTCTGGTCGATTTTCTGGTCGATTTCCTGGTGATGACCGGGTGTAGCCCCGGCGAGGGCCAACGAGGACTTGCAGAAATCGCGGCGCAGAAGCCGGGAATTTCGGTTGCGTAAGACAGACCGAACGCATAGACTCTGGAAATCCATGAATCTGAGCGATTGGTTACACGTATCCTTTGACGATGCACAGGTGCATATGAAGGCGAATCCCCCGGAAAAACCGGGCTGGGAGCAATCCTTCGCCTGGGATGACATCATTCGAATTTGTTTTGAAAACGGTGACTGGCTAAGTTCAGACACCATCTACGTTTTCACGAACCAGCGGAAAGAAAGCTACGTTATTCCCACCGAAGCCGATGGTGGGGCGGAGTTCTGGTCCGAAGTGATCAGCCGAAAGTTGTTTGATGCGGAACTGGCTATTGAAATGGCCACGCAGTCCGAAGGCTTCGCCTGCTGCCCGCCGGAAGACTCATAGAGCAGTTCCGCAATTGGACCCATGGTTGCCTGGTTGTAGTCGAAATACTTCAAGGAGCTTCCCACCAGGAAAGCATCGACTCTAGTTCGGGTCGCTCGGATCGTCGAGATCATTCGGATCCGCCGCTTGAACCGCGCGAATGAGCTCTTCGATATGCGAATCAAGCATAGTCAGGCCATCTATGGTCCATTGAAAGATACCGGCTTCAGACAGAGCGCAAAGCCCCTCCTTTTCCATTGACTTCAGCTTCTTAATCAATGCGTTCCACAGGTTATCTGTTTGGGTCTGGCTCCATCCTTGCTCGCCCCAGACGTTCTGTATTCTGTGGATGTCTATGGGAAGCGTAATGCGGAATAGATTCAGAAATACATCGATGATCGGATCGTGGAGCTCGCTTTCCTGATTGTGTCCCGGGCCGCTTGCCCATGCGTTCAGGTTTCGCGGATTCGCATACCGTCGATATCCATCGAATCCGTGAGCGCCCGGACCTAAGCCAAGGTAAGGGAGATACTGCCAGTACTTCCAATTGTGTAGACAGATCGCATTTCCTTGAGCATAGTTCGAAATCTCGTATTGATTCCACCCGCGATCCGCCAGATGCTCGGGTAGTTCGCGAAAGATTTTTTCCTGAAGCTTTTCTTCCGGCGAACCCTGCCGTCCGCGCTTGATGTTTCGAGCGTATCGGGTTTCCGGTTCTACAGTAAGGGAGTATACCGATAGATGATGAATGGGATACTCAAGCACGCGATTCAGATCCTCCAGAAAGTCTTCGTAGCTCTGTCCGTGAAAGCCATAGATCAGGTCCACTCCCACCCGGGGAATGGGGGAGCTTACCAGGGTTTCCAGGAGTTCGGCGTAACGCTCCGTATGATGGTAGCGATTCATATCTTTTAGAAAGCGCGCGTTGTACGTCTGGAGTCCGGAGTTAACGCGATTCACGCCTATTTCGTGCAGAGCTACGAGATATTCCGGGTTAAGGTTTTCCGGGTTTCCCTCCAGCGTGACCTCTGCGGCCTGATCGATGTCCAGGTATTCCTGCAAAGCCTGGAGGATTCGCCGAATCATGTCCGGAGGCATGAGCGATGATGTGCCCCCTCCGAAATAGATAGTATCAAATGACTGATTCGAAAACGAGGGCTGCTGGCTGTGGTCAGAACCCGACCTGGCTATTCCGGACTCCAGGGCTGTCGGTGTCCTGGAATCAGAGCAGCGAACCTGGAGTTCCTGCAGCAACGCAGATTCGTACTCTTTGAGTCTGCGCTGAAAGTCGGCCCCGGGGATTTCGTCCAGACCCACGGAATAGAAGTCGCAGTAATGGCACTTCTGCAGGCAGTACGGGAAGTGCAGGTAGATTCCCGATTTAGTGCTGGACACCGGCTGAATTGGCTGGACTTTCGGAATTCTCACTATGAGCTACGCTCCAGAATCCATTGCCTATCATCAAGGTGAATACAAGCCTCTGAAAGACTGCAATGTGAATATTATGACCCATGCGCTTCAGTATGGCACCATGGTATTCGGCGGCCTAAGAGGATACTATGATGCGGAATCGGACAACGTCTATCTGTTCCGTCCGGAAGACCATATGCGGCGCCTCCACCGAAGCGCCCACATAATGCAGATGGTTCCGCCATTGAGCGAATCCAAAATGGTGGAAGTGGCTCTGGAGATTACCCGTCGAAACAACTACCGCTGTAACGTGTACTACCGGCCATTCGTCTACAAGGACGCTCTACAACTGTCGCCCAGATTGCACGACGTAACCGATGACTTTGCCATGTATTCGCTGGTTCTGGACGACTATCTGGATACGAGCCGCGGTATGCGCACCGTGGTTTCCAGCTGGCGACGAATTGACGAAAACATCATTCCTACACGCGCCAAGGTTTCCGGCGGTTACGCCAACTCGGCTCTGGCAAAATCGGAAGCGGTTCAACATGGTTTTGACGAAGCTATCTTTCTGGATTCACGGGGATTCGTAAGCGAAGGAAGCGCCGAAAACATCTTCATGGTGCGCGACGGAGTCTTGATCACTCCTCCGGTGACGGCCTCCGTGCTGGAAGGAATTACCCGTCGCAGCATACTGGAACTGGCCCGGCTGGAAGGAATGACCGTACTGGAGCGCGACATCGCGCGCACCGAGCTTTATATCGCTGACGAGCTTTTCTTCTGCGGCACCGGCGCGCAGGTAGCCTGGATTGAAGAAGTGGATCGGCGCATTATCGCCGATGGTCAGATCGGGCCCATCACGCGCCGACTCCGCGACCGCTTTCGTCAGGCAGTGATTGGCAAAGATCCGGAAACCAGAAACTGGGTGCGACCTGTATTCGAATCCCGGGTTAATGCTTGATGGCCACCGGATATGAGCGAAAGCTCGGATTATCCGAAACACTTTCCATTGTAGTCGGCCGAATTATCGGATCCGGCATTTTTCGCACCCCTGCCTCGATAATGCTGGCTGTGGGCGTGGTTTCCATGTTCTACGGAGCCTGGATCGTCGGCGGCATCATAACTATCCTTTCCGCTTTGCTCTTTGCCGAACTTGTGGCCATGGTGCCTCGATCCGGGGGCCCTTACGTTTATCTTCGCCTGGCCTATCATCCCCTGGTGGCTTTTCTTCGCGGCTGGGCCATGTTTTTCGTATCGGAAACGGCCTCCATCGTAGCCGTGGCGCTGGTTTTTTCTGCGTACGGACTCGGGCTGGTAGCACAGATTTGGCCGGACTCCATCGTCGGTCTGGACGTGGTCAGCTCGCTTTTGATTCGCGGAAGCATTGCATTTGCGCTAATCTGGTTGCTTACCCTTGCGAATTGCTTCGGTGTCTTTTTGAGCGGCGTTATACAGGACATCTTTAGCGTAGTTAAGATTGGCGCATTGCTACTGATAGCCGCCGCCTGCTTTGGCTCTTCGCCGGACTTTTCGCATTTCGGAATGGAAGTAGTGACGCCGCCGGACAAGAATGCGCCGGAGGCCGGCAGTCTGGCCGCCTTATTTGCGGCGTTACGATATAGCTTCTTCGCCTACAGCGGTTGGGAAGGCGCCACTTACGTGGCCGAAGAAGTAAAGCAACCGGAAAAGAATCTGCCGCGATCGTTGTTTCTGGGTATTGGCGCCGTGATGATCCTCTACCTGCTTGTGAATACGGCGTATCTGGTTCAGCTTTCGCCGCAGGAGATGGTGGAGAACCGCGCTGTGGCGGTGCAGTCCATGACCAATGCCGTTGGTATTGTAGGCGCCGTGCTTGTTGGACTGGCCATCATGATTTCTACGTTTGGCAACGTATCTTCACAGGTGCTCGTAAAAAGCAGAACCTGGCATGCCATGGCCAGAGACGGTTTATTTTTTGGATTCCTTGCGGATCTGAGCAGTCGCTATCGCACGCCTAACCGGGCCCTGATTTTCCAGGGATTCTGGGCCAGCTGTCTTCTCACTATGGCGGTAATGGGCGAACTCTTTTCCGGGGACACCGAAAAGGATAATCTGTACGAAACCCTCATCGATTTCTTTTCGTTTACCAGTACAATTTTTAATATACTGACTCTGGCGGCTGTGGCCGTGCTCCGCTACAGGTTGCCGGATATGCCGCGACCGTTCCGGGTGCCGTATCTTTCGGTAGTTCTGGGAGTGGTGATGCTTGTTCAGGGCGCTTTTCTAATCTATACGCTCATCGATAAGCCGATGCATTCTCTTCTGGGAGTGGCGCTTACTCTAACCGGGCTCGTCTATTGGTACGGTTTTGTAGATCCGGAAAAAAGGAAACCGGTCAGCCATGATCAGATTCTGGCAGAACTGAAAAAAAACGATTGAGAAAGCGTTCGAAGCACGTCTAAATCTGCATCATGATAAGCCCATTCGCAAAGTCCATCTATGGATTTGTCCGTCCGTTGTGCTTCCGCTTTCCAGCGGCGCTCCGCCGCATGTTTTTGAGCACTGTGCGTTCGGGATTCCCCGTGTCCCTGCTTCTGGGCCTGCCGCTGGCCACATTGCTTTTTGCCGGCGCTCCACTGCAGGCCGACGGCTGCTACATCTGCAAACCCGGAAGCGCGGCGAATTGCAAACATTACTGCAAGTACAGGGGCGAAGACGACTGGGAGAACCGTAAAAAATGCGAAAAGGCGGGCTGCGACATTGGCGGAACAGCCAGCTGTCCTACGGAGGGCGGCTACCAGGTGTGCTACGTCATTCTGGACCCGCAAGATCCGGCCAATTATCTGTCCTGGCGCTTTGGCCTGGATCACCTCTCCGACCAGTAACGGCCGAGCCCGAGCCTGCGGGGGAATCGCTCCCCCATGACTGTCCTCCTGCGCGGAGAATCCCCGTAAAAAGCCCTGTTACGAGCTTTCTTCCGGTTCCGCTGTCCCGGACAGGGCTTCTTCACGTTTGCGATGCTGCTGCGTATGGGTCTTAAGGTCAAAGTAGATTTTCAGAGCCACAAAAACGCATAGAAAGGCGATGCCTGCCCATTCCTTGCCGGTCAATGTCATAACTCCCGTATAGAGCGAAGCGCCAAAAATGATTGTTAGGTGCATTACGAAGATGCGCGAATAGGGAAGCATCATAAGGTCTTTATCCGGAATGGCGCGGTACTCCTTCTTCATAAAATCATGCACCACCAGGGAATTCAGATGGCCCAGAAAGATTGCCGCGAGAATGGCCACCTGAAAGGGTTCGGCCACGGCGAGGTCCCCGCTATGTTTGAATGCCTCCGATGAGAAACCTGTCCAGTTAAGCAGAGTATCCACAAAGTCTGGATCTCTTCCGTAAACCAGAAGGGCCGGAAGCACCACCAGAAATACCAGGTGACCGGCATTGAATCCGTTGAAATGTATCAGAAAGAAAAAAGCCATAAAAAGCAGGGACATCATTCGGATCGGATTCTTCAGGTCCGGCGCCGGGGAGAATGCGGATAGCAGGAATCGCATAAAATGGATGATTCCAATGCAGACGCTTTCGAACCAGAAGAGAAACATTAGCTGCCATGCATCCCAGCGAAAGAAGATGGTGCCGGCAATAATGAGCAGGTTGGCGATTACCAGAATCGTCGAGCTATAAACCAGGTTCCTGGAAGCCCCTCCCAGTTGCGGTAAGATGAACTGAAATATTCTAAAGATCCACTGAGTCATCGCTTTCTCCCGCTGACCAGAGATACCAGACGGCCGGATATGACAAGACGGTAATTGGCGGACGACGCATTTGTGAGACTGCTCAAGCGCACTCAGAAAATCGGGGCTCCACCGCGTGGGGCCGCAGCTGCGCCGTCCGATGTCAGAGACGATATCTGCTTTCAGAGATCCCGGTCGGGCATAAGCGATTGTAGCTCCGAAAGGACCTGGCAGAACTCGCTTTGAATCTTTCCGTTGCTGGCTATGAGCAGCGGCATGCCCGGTATATATTTTTCGCCCGCCAGATTGGTTACTGCGCCGCCTGCTTCGCGCACTATACAGGTGGCCGCCGCCGTATCCCAGGGCTTCAAGAAGAATTCATAATGAGCGTCGAAAATCCCTTCGGCCAGATAGGTCATGTCCACACAGCATGCTCCGGTTCTTCGCAGACCACGGGCGTTCTGCAAAGTCAGCTTGATTCCGGTGAGCAACGTATCCAGAAATTCCTGCCGTGAATACGGAAAGCCGGTAACTACCAGGCACTGCGATAGCTCGCCCCTGTCAGAAACCCGGATTGGTTTTCCGTTCTTGAAGGCTCCATTGCCCTGGATGGCTGTGTATAGATCGCCGGTAGCTGGATGTAATATGGCGCCGGCCACACAATCGGAACCCTGCATGATTCCTGCAGAGATGGCGTACTGCGGACTTCCGTGGGTGTAATTTACGGTTCCGTCCAGAGGATCCAGCACCCACTGATACTGGCCCTGTCCGGCACCTTGCGTCCATTGAATTGTACTGGCTCCCGCCTTCTCCCTGGTCTCATTGTGGCTGTCTTCCGCCGGCCTGGCCCGGTTGGCCTGCTTATCAGATGATCCGCTGGTTCGGGCCGCTGTTTCGCCGGATTCTTCCGCAAGTATGGAGTCTTCGGGGAAGGAGCTCTGAATTGCCTGGATCAGTATATCTTCGCTTTCTTTGTCGGCCCGGGTTACCAGGTCCCGGGGATTGCTTTTGGACGATACCTGTAGGTCTCCGTGTTGCAGGCTACGCAGTAGCTCCGCGCTGCGCTCCATGGCCGGAATGATGGTGTCCAGACGCTTCTGCAGATCCGGCATTTTTAGTTCTGCGGAAAGCAGCCGCAGGCGGATCCGCATGGACCGCCGCTCTGGAAAGATCTCTCCGGAAGACGATCGGAAGAGCCCACCGCCACCGCCGCAAATAGTTGATGCGTGTTTTTGGACCCGCAATTGGGACATTCCACCGGATTGCCCACTTCTTTTTGGGCCAGGGAAAGCTTCACCTCGGCGGTGTTCTGGCAGTCATCGCATTTGTAATCGTAGTAAGGCATAATCGCAAGGAAGCCCGGCGGTGAACGGGTAGCAACTAAAAATCCTTTGCCAGGAAGCGCCCCGGAGGATGCTGCCGGCATGCTTGACGTTTACCTGATACGGCATGGAGAGACAATCTACAACAGCCAGCATCGAATCCAGGGGACTCTGGACTCGGCGCTTTCCGAAAAAGGAAAGCGGCAATGCGAATCCCTGGGCCGTTCTTTGCAGCGACGCCTGCAGGGGCTGGAAATACATGACTGGTACGTATCGCCTCAAGGCCGGGCCCGCCAATCGTCCGCCATTATTCGTCAATTCCTGGGCCGCTCGGACCTCCCCGAAGAGACCGTGGAGAACGATCTTAGAGAGATCGACTGCGGCGAAGCGGAGGGCATGATTCGTTTTGATCTGGACGCCGAGCTCCTGGAGAATCTGCATCGGGATCCGTATCAGAGGTATCCGGGTGGCCAGAGCGTGGCGGATCTAATCGAACGGGGAAAATCTCTGCGGGATACGATTCTGCGTGTGCCCGGAAAGGAAGAAATCCCCCGGGATTCGATTCCGGTTTCTCTGGAAAGGCAGCAAACGCGAAGGGTGGTGATCGTTTCCCATGGCAATTTTATTCGTGCCCTGGCTACGGCTCTTACCGGTATGCCGCCGGAGTTCTCTCTACGAATAAGTAAAGGCAATACCGGACTGAGCCATCTGGCCCGTCGCACCGGCGAAAAGGATTTTAAGATTTATTTGTGGAATGACCTTTCGCATGCGGCAGAAGTCTAGCCCGTCGGATTGTTCGGCGGGTAGATGGCAGGTCGACAATATCTATGCCTGGCAGGCCCGTTCACGGGATTGTCCACGGGCCGTTTCGACGATAGAGCGGATAGAGACAATAGGGCGGATAGAGCCAGAAAGGTGCGGGCTCCTTCAATCCGGTTACTATTCTTCGGGCAGGTGATTCAGATACTGAAGCATGGCGCGAAAGAAGAGTTTATCTTCTTCTTTCGTGTTTAGCTGGATCGTGGTTCCGCCGCTAACCTGTACGCCAGAGGCCTGGTCCAATTTGCTTTTGAACTTCTCAATCAGTTCCTTCTTGTGACCATGAACATAATCGTGTCCGGCATAAACGTGACCCTTCCCGGGTACCGGAATACGAATTAAGGCCGCGGTGGATTGCGCTCCTGCATCCACAAGACCCAGGACCTTCTGGGCGATCTCCCGCTGGTTGGCATTTGCCAGTCTGAGCACCTGCTCCCGGTCGGGATAGAAGCTCTTGTCCCACATCATATTCACCTGGGTTAGCAGATAGTTCAGAACCTCCTGGGCTTCGTGGTCGAATCCGGCGGAATCCTGTTTGCTATTGAGATCCGCCAGCGGGGAGCTTTCTTCGCGTGCTCGCTGTCGGGCCAGGGTCTTTACGTCCTGTTTCGCCCGTTTAGTGTTCGCCCGGCTCTTTCTTTCTGCACGACTTCTTTCCTCTTCGCCCCGCTCCATATCCAGGCGTCGCTGGATCTTCTTGATTTTCGCATCGCTAATGCGCTTGCCAGTGAGCGCCATCCAGATTCGCTCCAGGGGCGAAAGGTATGCCTTGTAGGAGTCTCGAATCGCTTCCCTCAGTTGCTCCAGGTATGCGGGGGCCACATAGTGCTTGAGTTCGGAATCCGGTAATTTGTTTAGCTGCAGCAGGTCTTCCAGAATTCGAATCAGAAATGTGTCTTCTGTTTTGTTGTATGAGTCCAGAGCTGTTTGAATGGCCTGACCCGTGATGGTACGGTCTTTGTAGAGCAAATAGATAGTGTCATAGTCTGATGCTTCGCGGTGACCGCCCTTGCTCAGCGGTGGATCCGCCGCAATGAGGACCGGGCTGTTGGATTCGTTCAAGAACAGATTCAGGTACTTTTCGTCTATGTTAATCTTCCTTCCATTCTTTGCGCGAAAGATCCCCTTCTGGCCCTTTAATCGCTGCAGTATCTGCTGAATCTCTTGCTTCTGCTTATCCTTCTTATGCTCTTTCGACTTTTCGTCATACCATTGTCGCAAACGAATGGCTTCGGCCGCTATTTCCACCAGGAAGCCGGGGATGCTTTCTTGCGACTTTGCATGTTCCAGAAGGAAGTGTGCCCCGGTTTCGGCCGCGTCTTCAAGATGGCCGGATTGCATGAAGCGGTGCATCTGCTGTCGGGTTCGGTCGTCCACCAGTTCCAGAACTGCCTGATGACTCAGGATTTCGCACAGCCTGGCGAATCGATGCTGTACATTTTCCAGGATGTTAAACAATACAATGTCAGGAATCTTCTGGCCGGTCTGGTTTCGGATGTCCTGACAGGAAAGACTGAAGATCATCTTCTCCCGCAGAAGATCCATAACTAGCGGCCGAAATAGTTTGATCCGCAGGGACTGATTGACTCGCTTCAGAGTGACTTCATCGGAATGGCCATCTTCGTCCTCTTCCTGAACTGCTGCCCCGGCATTCATGGAAGAGAAATACATATTGCCCAGCATGGATTCCACGCGCCCGGCTCGGGGATTGGCATCCTGTATTTTGTTAAAGGCAGGCCCGCCGGGCAAGGGCGGATCCAGATCCCGGATCATGGACTTAATATGAACCAGGTTGTTGCGAATCGTAGAGCGATAAGCCACTGACACCTTGTCCGGATGCTTTTCGGTTGGAGCCACCAGTCTGGTAACGAATTCGGGCGAAGTGGCGTTAGTTGGGATCTCGCGTAAAATGTGCAGGAATGGCGGGGACTGCACGGACATCAGACAAACGGTTCGCAGCAGCTCAGCTTCCGACGGCATGGGGGTCTTGTCGGAAATGGCCCGCTTGTGCATCTGCAGATCGCCATAAATGTCGGCCAGGGAAGGATAATAGGCGTCCTTGCCAGCCCGGGCTCCGGTGAGAAAGCTTTGCACCAGGTCATAAACCTGGTTGGCCAACCTGGATCGGCTCTTGAGCGGAGCGATGATCCTGGAATCGTCCAGCTGAAGATTGCTCAAGGTCTTCAGAGCCACATCCGGGGCCATTGCATCGAAAATGCCGCTGCCTTCCCCCTTTTCCTGGGAAGCGGCGCTCTGATTCTCGCTCACATTACTTGCTTATCATGCTGCCTCCAGAAAGGCAAGTAATGCGCAAACATTATGGCCCTTTTCGGGAAGCTGGTACCCTAATCCAGGTAGGCTATGGGCGCGATTATGGGTGGTTGTGTCGACGCTCCTCTTGAAGAGGAGATCTGACTCCGAGGCTATTCCTGATCCGGCAGGGGTTCTGGCTGACGATTCAGGCTTCGGTAAGAGCCGGCAATATCCCAGCCGGCTTCGTCCGGCAGAAGCAGAGACCCCACGATGCAGGCGCCGAGCACTCCCGGATAGATCCAGAAAGGAAGTAGTATCTCGTAGGTTGTTTCGGGATGGAAGTTCACATGAAGCAACGACGGCCAGATAAGTCCAACGATCCAGGCAACCATAGCCACGCTGGCGATGGTAAGGTACAGGATGCGTCGGTAGGGAAACTGAATAAGAACGGCAATCATGCCAAGAACGCCGGCAAATGTGAAAAATGTCCAGAATCTGGAACGAACTCCATAGAATTCGATCTGTTCAAACTGGATCTGATAGCTGAACCACGGCCAGCCCGCAACCAGCACCGTAACGAATGATAGCAGCAATAAGACCCAGCCCCCGCCCAGCGAACTAAGAAAATCGATCAACAGCTTGTAGGCGCCCTGAATCAGCCTCCACCAACCGCGAAAAAAGGCAACGGGCGTCTTCCAGATCAGGGCAATTAGGTTTTGTATGGCCTGGCTCATTGGTTTTAGGATCGATCGTTCAAACTGGCGACTTTGAGGGGGAGCTAACGGCAACCATTGCTTTCCACTCCGGAATTAGTCCTGAACCTCAAATAGCATTTCAAGCTCCACCGCAGCGTTCAGTGGTAGGGCCGCCACTCCCACGGCCGCTCGACTGTGTATACCTGCCTGGCCCAGGATTTGCTGCGCCAGGTTCGAGGCGCCGTTGGCAACGATGTGATGACCATGAAAGTCGGGGCTGGAAGAGACGAATGCTCCCAAACGGACTAGCTGCTTTATGCTATCCAGATCGGCCACCGTGGAAAGTGCCGCCAGACCGTTCAGGAAGCACTGGGCCATGGCGGCCTGGGCTGCTTCCACATCGTCGTCGGTCTTTAGTTGCCCCATAAGGATGAGCTTGCCATCCCTTACAGGAAGCTGACCGCTGATAAAGACCTGGTTTCCGATTCTTTTGGCCGGCACGTAGGAAGCCACAGGAGGATTCACCACCGGCAACTCCAGTCCGAGTTCCTTTAGCTTTTCACGTACCATACCTACGGCATGGCCGGCGGGGCTGCTGGATGCAAACCTTTTTGCATCATAGGGTTGCTACTCCGGACGGGTAAGCCCGGATGCGATGAAAATGGGCCCTGTAATGCGCTTAATTGTAGAGCGAATCGTCGCCGGGCTGGAAGATGGTTCGTGCTCCTGCGTAGGTGTTTTTCCAGTATTTCAGCCTGAGATCAGCCAGACTTACGTTTTTTCCGCTCGAAGGGGCGTGAATGAACCTGTAATTCCCTACATAAATGCCCACATGCGAGATTGACTTTCCATCAATGCGAAAGAATACCAGGTCGCCGACTTCCGGTACACGGACAGGCCGCAGAGCAGTGTACTGGCTGGATGCGGATCGAGGAATGGAATAGCCTGCTTCTTTGTACACGTAACTTGTAAGTCCGGAACAATCGAAGCCCGAAGGCGAGTAGCCCCCCGGTCTATACGGCACGCCCAGATATTGCTCGGCCAGACGAGCGATTCCGCCGCCGTCATACACAGTGATCCTGCGATGGTTCACTTCGGTGGTGTCCTCCGGGCTATAGGCCACCACTACGGCCGCTGGTATCAAAAATGCCAGGGCAAGCAGGCTCAATTTCCATCTGGCTCTTCGCTTCATCATCTGAGAGTCCCCATTGCTTTCTATTATCGGCATTTCTGAACCTGCTTTAATACCACAGCCGCAAATTGGTCATTCCAGGGATGGCTGAATCCCGACTGGATCACTATTTGGAAAGCCAGAGCCAATCCGAAGTTCAGTTTTTTTCTGGATAGAAGCAGGCCACCAGTCGCGAGCCGCTCCGGGGACCGCCCCCTGAATCCGGCTGCTCGGCGGAGGTCAGGGAATCGGATCGGACCGAACCTGGAATCTCGGATCTCAGCGAACCCGCAAAATCCGATCCAGGCACATCAGCAGAAGTCATGGACGATGTCGAATCCATGGACGGAGACGATGCTGAATCCATGGAGTCCAAAGTCTCCAGAGGCGGGATTCTCTGAGAGCAATCCTCTTTTGCCCGGGGACACCGTGGATGAAAGACGCAGCCCGAGGGCAGATTGGAAGGAGAGGGAACCTCGCCGCCCAGAAGTTTCGGTCGACGGTCCGGGTGGAGGGATGGAATTGCCTCCATTAGAGCCCTCGTATACGGATGGGCCGGATTACGGAATAGATCCTCTGTTCGGGCAACTTCCATAACTCGTCCGCCATACATTACGCAAACCCGGTCGCTCATGTTTCGCACAAGACTTAAATCGTGGGTGATGAAGACCAGGCTCAGCTTCAGTTCCGCCTTTAGTTTTAGCAAGAGCTGAATGATCTGCGCCTGCACCGAAACATCCAGGGCACTGGTAACCTCATCGCATACAATCAGTCGGGGTCGCAGACCGACCGCCCGCGCAATTCCGATTCGCTGGCGCTGCCCGCCGGAAAAGGCATGGGGAAAACGGTCCATGGCGCTTGCCGGGAGGCCTACCAGGTCCAGCAACTCCGTCACTTTCTGTCGGGCGTTGCTGCGATCGCAAAGCCCATGGATTCGCATGGGCTCGCTCAGAATCTCAAAGATCGTATGCCGGGGATTCAGCGAAGAATAGGGATCCTGAAAGATAATCTGAAAATCGCTGCGAAATGGTTTCCAGGAACTCGCCTTGCGAATGTCGATCTCCTGGCCTTCCAGAAATAATCGTCCGGAAGTGGGAAGAGTGAGCCCCAGGATGCTGTTTCCCAGGGTGCTCTTGCCGCAGCCGGATTCGCCTACAACGGCCAGGACCTCGCCTTCTTCCACGGAAAGGGTCACTCCATCCACAGCTTTCGTCCAGCCCACGGTCTTGCGAAACAATCCACCGGTAATGGGAAAATGGGTACGGAGATCTTCTACTTTCAGGAGGCTCATACCCGGGCCTCCTCATACAAAAAACAACAGACCTTCTGATTGGGTTCCGGTTCGAATTCGGGCACCGTCTGGGAGCAGGGCGCAAAGGCTTGCTTGCACCGAGGACGAAAGCGGCAACCTTCCGGAAAATCTCCGGCGGACGGTACCTGGCCGGGGATAGGATGCAGTTCTTTTCGCTCGTCTACATCGGGCAATGCGCTCATCAGGCCCTGACTGTAGGGATGATACGGTTGTCGTAAAAAGTCGGCTACATTCCTTTGTTCAATCATATGGCCGGCATACATAACGCCTACGCGATCGGCATACTGAGCGATGAGGCCAATGTTATGCGTGATGAGCAATACAGCGCATCCTTCCTCTTTTTGTAGTTCTACCAGAAGCTCCATGATCTGGGCCTGCACGGTAACGTCCAGGGCAGTCGTGGGTTCGTCTGCGATAATCAAAGACGGGTGCAGGAGCAAGGCCAGAGCAATAACCACTCGCTGAAGCATTCCACCGGATAGCTGATGAGGATAAGATGAAAGAATTCTCTCCGGATCCGAAAACCCAACGCGACGAAGAACCTGATCCATACGTTCTTCTGGATCTCCATTGAACTCATGAAATTCGAAGAGTTCGGCCAGTTGCTTGCGAATGCTCAGCAATGGATTGAGCGCGCTGGTAGGTTCCTGGAAAATCATGCTGATTTCGGAACCCCGAATTTGACGCAGTCTTTCGGGCTTCAACGAATGGATGTCTTCTCCTTTGAAGAAGATGCGACCCTGCAGGAGTTTTCCGCCGGGCTCCGGAAGCATGCCCAGACAGGAGAGCGCAGTGATCGTCTTTCCGCAACCGGACTCGCCGACGATTCCGTAGATCTGACCCGGCTCAATGGAGAAGCTCACGTTTTCGGTAATACCCGTGGAGCCAATTCCAATGGACAAGTTTTGGACTTCCAGCACCGGCTCCATCAGTTCAGCTCTTTGTAGTACTTATATAGCTCTTCGAGAAGAAACTCGCACACGTACCTATCCCGAATGTTTGGCTCTTTTTGATCCAGCAGAATTTCTTTTAGACGAAGCAGCTTGTAATTCATCATTTTTTGCTTCGTGGTCTTGTCTTGTGTCTTACTATGAAGCACATACATCGTCAATGTGCCCGGATCGGAGGTGAGGATTTTGGCTTTCGCATGCACCTCCAGAAATCTGCGTAATTTCTCCAGCAGATCCTCTCTATGCATTGCTTCCACGGGCCCAATATGGCCGCACCCATCAGGATTCAAAGTACTTTCCAGAGCTGACTGGCTGCCATTTAAGCTGATGCAGCCAGATATGTCTGAGCAGTCATTTACGACTGCCCGGCCACTTGCGATTGTCTGGCCATTCACGCCTGGGCGGCCGAGCGAATCAAATCTGACAGCTTTTTAGCCGAAGGGTTTTCCGGCTCCAGGTCCAGGGCCTTTTCCGCAAGCTCCCGGGCCCGATCCAGATTCCCTGTAACACGATAGCTATCCGCCAGATTGATCAAGTTGGCAATCCTACCCGGTTGAGCTGAGGCCACCCTTTCGCCGGTTTGAATGGCCATGTCATGCTGACGCAGATGTTTGTAGCATACGGAAAGCGAAAAGAAAGCGTCGCTGTTATCCGGCTCCAATTCCGCAAGCTGGCTTAAAGGCTGCACGGCCTCCTGATATCGGTTTTCCATCATCAGGATTCGTCCTTTGAGGCGTAGAGCATTTCCGTGATCGGGATCGATCTCCAGAAGCTGATCCAGTTTTCTCAGCGCGCCGCTTACATCATTTCCCTGCTGGCCTTCCCGGGCCATACGCAGAAGACTGTCGATATCGCCTATCTTCGATCCAGAGCCAGTTTCTTGAAAGCCCACTCGCAGGAGGCTCAAATCGTCGGTAACAGTGCCCGTGGCATGGATTCGATCTACAATGGCCAGCAGATCCCCGTCGGCCTCTTCTACGTACTTCAAAAACAGGGTCTCGTCTTCATTGATGGTGCGAACATCGGCGCCGCCGCTAAGATCCAGGTCGTCCCGTCCGTCGGAGCCGGCAAAGAGTACGTCCCCGGGTTCCAGCTGGAAACGCTGGACCTGAAACTTGAACTCGGAGGGGGATCCCAGCTTTCGGAGCATCAACTCCTGTTCGATGAATGTTGCCTGTCCCTTTCGGTATAGCACCGTCCACGGATGCTCGGCGTTGAAATAGGTCATCATGCCGGTTTCCTCATCGATAACGCCCACAACTGCCGAAAGCATCATAAGACCGTCAAAGGCCAGAAACAGGTTATGCAATTCTTCATAGGTTTCGGTTAGCCATTCTTCGGGACTAACATTCAAAACTCGGTCATCGCCAGCGGACCGGGCCAGTATGTTGTTCATCGCCGTTCCCATTACGATGGCGCCGCCGGCTCCCTGCATGGATTTGCCCATGGCATCGCCGTTCATGAATACGGTGTGTCGCCGAGCTTGCGGCCCAAGACGCAGGTTTCCGGTAACGCATATATCGCCGCCCAGGTCCGCGGACCGTTCTTTGAAGACAAACTTCTTCTTTTGCTCCACGTAGAACTCGGTGTTGATTCGATCCGATTTGTTTCGATTGGTCTGCAGCGGTCGTCCAATCAGATAAGTCAGGTAATAGTCTCCGTCCTGCTGGACTTTCATCTCATGGATCTGCTGCATCTTTTCGGTAACTTCTTTGGTGCGCTCATCGACCTTGAGTTCCAGGTTTTCGGCGTAGTCCTGGAGTTTCTGTCGGGCGTCCAGAATACTCTTTACCATGTTGTTGAAAGCCCGGGATAGATAGCCGATTTCATCCTCCACCATCACGGGGATCTTGACTTCGAAGTCTCCTTCTTCTACCTGGCCCACGCCGTCCAGAAGCGAATGCAGCGGTTTTACCAGGCTTCGCGAAAAGAAAATGGGGTAGAGGATCAGAACGCTGAGAACCAGAGCAAGAGTCAGGATTGCCGTTCCGATCATGGAATCATGGATGAACTGCCTGTATTCTTGATAGCGGTAGCCTACTTCGATGACATCTCCTTGATTTTCGCCTGCAGGCGGCACGTGGTAGGCTACGTACAGATCGTCTGAGTGCGGTTCCATCTGGCGAAAATGGCGCGCCATAAAGTCCGTGCGTTCGCTTCGCTTTACGAGCTTTCCCTGGTCCAGGGATTCCAGCGGTTTTGCATATGCCACCGGACTTACCGGTTCCTGGCCGGTTACAACATAGCTCTGGGCCTGGAGGCCATGGATACGGTCATAGCTGCGATGAGTCTGCTGTCCGGAGAAAGCGGAAAGGGCCTGGATTGCCAGGAGTAGCGTAACCAGCGAAATCCCCACAATCTTGGTCATGAAGCTGGTTCGCTCTACAGTGTTGTTTATGAATACAAGAACAATGGCCGTGTAGCCCAGAAGACTGGTGAGTACATATCCCTGTTGAAAAGTTGAATGGCTGATGCGGCCGCCGTTGTAGAGAACATTAACGATACCGGGAAGTAGCGTTGGAATGAGCATGGCCACTACCAATTGCCGGGCCGCCCGACGTTCCTTCCGCTCCATTTTGAAGCTTCGATACGTCAGGACCACCGTGAACCAGAGAATCATCAGAATCATGCCCCGGGCCACCCATGCTCCCATCTCCTGCGGATAATTGAAAAGTTCGCCCTGGAAGTCAAAGTCCGGACGAGTTTGCAATGCATTAAAATAGAAATGAACTACGAGCGCCAGGCCGAGTGTCAGGCTGGTCCAGAAGGCTATCCGCGAAGCGCGCGTCTTCTTATTCTCCGGGAAGTGATGAGCAAACTGAATCATGTAGACCAGAGGAATGAAGACAACACCCACCGTTATGAATCGATGATCGCCGCCCAGCGGTCCAATTACCAGGGCTGACCAGAGATAGCCTACATTGAGGCCAACGGCTCCAAAGAAGAATAGAGTCATGTCCCGGGTATATAGCTGTTTCTCTTTCAGTGAAATCAGATACAGCAGAAGTACCAGAGTGTAGAGAGTGCAAACCAGGGTAGCAATTCCCCATTCATTGAAGTAGAGCATCGGAGGCGAAATCTAACCTCGATTAAATCTCAGACAATCGGTTTTCCAGTCCCTGAATGAAAAAATGTGTCTGACTGCTTGCGGTCAAAGTTACGGTGCGTCGCATTATCTCTGGCGATTCTCAAGCTGTGGCATCCTGTCTGTTACGGCGCCGATTTTTGAAGAGAGGCGCAATAGGTGTCAGCTCTGTTACGGAGAACTCGGGTAGCCGGGAACCATTCGGCAAATAAAGGGCCCTCGGATTCCTGCACACGGAAGTAAAAAACGAAATCAAGCGTACCTTTTTTGATTTTGGACTTGACCGGTTGCGGTAATTTCCGATCTTAAAATAGTGAGTGACGCGTCCCAAATTCAGAGCGTTTTCTCCGGTTCCCTGGTAACCGTGGCAGCTCTAGTTGCGTCCTCACTACTTCTAGCTTCCTCTCTGCTAGCCGGGCTTCGCCTGGCATAAGTATAACATATTACCGTACCCGTATTCTCCGTCGCCAGATTTACGGACCTCTTGCGCCCAATGGTCGCATGCATGGGGAATTGAGCGTTTGCAGTTCAGCTTCCGGGTCTTGTGAAGGTTCCGACGGAACGGTCGCTTCAAAAACGGCGACCTGAGTCTAATTGAGAGGACATTATGAAAAACAACGAAATCCATCCCGGTTCAAAATACCGACCAGTTGTGCCAGTGGAGCTTCCGGACCGAACGTGGCCATCGAAGCGAATCGAAGCCGCGCCCCGATTCTGTAGCGTAGATTTGCGCGATGGAAACCAGGCTCTTGTAATTCCCATGGAACCGGAAAAGAAGGCCCGGATGTTTCGGACGCTGGTCGGCATGGGCTTTAAAGAGATCGAGGCCGGTTTTCCATCGGCATCGGCGCCGGACTTTAATTTTCTGCGATGGCTGGCTACATCGGGAGCGGTACCGGAAGATACGTATATCCAGGTATTGAGTCAGGCGCGACAGCATCTAATCGAAAGAAGTTTCGAGTCTATAAGAGGACTGGATAAGGTAATCTTTCATGTGTACAACAGCACTTCGCCGGCGCAGAGGGAGTACGTATTTCAGAAATCCAGAGAGGAAGTGATTCAAGTCGCGGTGGATGCCGTGCGTCAGATCAAGACTCTGGCCCGGTCCTTTCCTGGCGAATTTGTTCTGGAGTATTCGCCGGAAAGCTATTCGGCCACCGAGCCGGACTTTGCACTGGAAATTTGCCACGCAGTAATGGAAGAGTGGGCGCCGTTCGAACCAGGATCTTTGATCTTAAACTTACCATCGACCGTGGAAGTCACCACACCCAACTTGTTCGCCGACCAAATTGAATGGTTCTGTCGTAACCTCAACAATCGCAAGGATGTCGTAATCAGCGTCCATCCGCACAATGACCGTGGCACTGCAGTGGCCGCGGCGGAGATGTCTCTTCTGGCCGGAGCCGATCGATTGGAAGGGACGCTCTTTGGTAACGGCGAAAGAACCGGAAACGTGGATCTGGTGACTGTGGGTCTCAATATGTTGAGCCAGGGAGTGGATCCGGGCATTGACTTTTCCCACCTTCCGGAAATCAGGCAGGTATACGAGCAAACCACGGGAATGACGGTTCCGCCCAGGCAACCCTATGCCGGTGAACTTGTATTTACTGCCTTTTCGGGTTCGCATCAGGATGCCATTCGAAAGTCCCTGAATGCGCGAAAGAAGCGAGGCGATTCGGGGGCCTGGGATATCCCTTATTTGCCGGTAGACCCCGCCGACATCGGCCGGAGATACGAAAAGTACATTCGAATTAATAGCCAGTCCGGGAAGGGCGGCGTTGCCTATGTGCTCGAAGATCAGGGTTTGGATCTGAGTTCTATACCAGTACGAGACTTGATGGATTTCGCATCCCTGGTTCAAGCCGAGGCTGAAAAGAAAGGCACCGAACTCAGTAGCCTGGAGATTCTGGAGCTCTGGTCCCGGAAGTCATCGAACGCCACAACAGCGGGCCCCGTCTAGGCCCGTCGTTGGCTGCAGCCCTGGCACTCGCTTCGGGCTACGATAGGCCTGGAACGTAGAGGTCAGTGCGGCGGAACCTGCCAGACGGAGGGCGAACCTTGGCCACAGGCCACGGAGCTTAGCCATACGGCCACGGAGCTTAGCCATACGGCGGTCAGCGCGGCGCCAGAGCTCAGGGATCATGATCCTGATATTTAGGATCAAACGCTTCGCGCGCCCCTTCGCCTATGAAGGTGGCCATGAGCAGAGTAAAAAACAGCGCCAGAACGGTGCTAATGGCAATCCAGGGAAAATCCAGATTGTCCAATCCCTGCTGGAGTAATTCGCCCCAGGATGGAGTGGGAGGAGGCAGGCCAAAACCCAGGAAATCCAGCGCTGTGAGCGAACTAATGCCTGCGATCAAAGTGAACGGCAGAATTGTAATCAATGGAGTCAGCGCATTGGGAAGGATCTGGCCCATAAAAATGCGAACCGAGCCCAGGCCGCTGGCCCGGGCGGCCTGCACATAGGTTTGACCGCGAAGCTTGAAGAATTCTCCGCGCATATAGTAAGAAAGGCCCACCCAGCTAAAGAGTGACATGACCACAAGGAGCATCCAGAAGTTCTGGCCGTAGATTGAGCCCAGCAGAATGACCACGTACAGAAAGGGCAGGGCGGACCAGACTTCTATGATTCGCTGCATGACGATATCGGTGCGTCCTCCCAGGTAACCCTGGATGCCGCCGATGATTACTCCGAGAAGACCGCTAAGAACGGTGAGACTCAGCGCAAATAGCATACAGATGCGAAAGCCGTAGAGCAGACGGGCAAACACATCCCGGCCAAGGCTGTCGGTGCCCAGCCAGTGTCGTAAGGAAGGCGGATGCGGCGGGGGGTCCTGGTCGGCCAGGTCGGCCTCCAGGGGATTGAATGGCACCGGCGGAAAGACGGCCCATCCCCTTTCTTCGAAGTCTGCGGTTTGTCTTAGAGCGCGGTAGTCGGCTTCGGTTCCGTACTGCTGGCCCAGTTCCTTGCCCGAGTAAAAGAACAGAAGCGGAAAGTAGGTACTTCCGTCGTAGCCCATGACAATGGGTCGGTTCTCGGCGATGCATTCACTGAACAGAGATAGGCCAAAGAGCGAACTCAGCAAGATAAGCGAAAAGTAGGCCCGCCGGATGCTGCGAAATCGTCGCCATCGCTCTATTGTCAGATCCGAGAATCTCACTGCAGTCGAATCCTGGGATCAATATACGTATAGAGCAGATCGGAAAACAGGCGTCCGAACAGAGTTAGGATAGAAGATATCAGAATGATTCCCATGACTACATTGTAGTCCCGGCTCACGATGGAGTTCCAGACCAGAAGCCCCATGCCGTCGATATCGAATACCTTTTCGATGAGCAGTGCGCCGGCAAAGACGAGAGTGAAAATCTCGCTCATTCGTGTGGCAATAGGTATAAGAGCATTTCGCAAGGCATGGCGAAACAGCGCCGTTTTGGGAAGCATGCCTTTCAGGATCGCGGTTCGCATGTAGTCTTTCTTCAGTTCTTCCAGGATGCCATTCTTCATGAGCATGGTTAAGAAAGCGAATTCGCCTACCATGTAGCAAACCATGGGAAGGATCATATGGTGCAGGAAGTCCAACACCTTTGCCCCGGGCGAAAGAAGTTCGAAGTTATCGGATACGACGCCGCGCAATGGAAAAAGGTCCAGAAAGGTACCCCCGGCGAAAAAAATGATCAGCAAGATACCCAATGCGTAACCGGGAATAACGTATCCAGCGAAAATAACAATTGAGCTGGCCGTGTCAAAAAGGGAGCGATGCTTTCGGGCCTTCCACATACCCAGAGGAATGCACACAGCGTAAGAAAGTAGAAAAGACGTTAGGCCGAAGAACAGCGAAATGGGCATTCGCTCCAGGATCACTTCCAGCACCGGCCGATTATAGGTGTAAGATTCGCCCAGATCGCCGGTGAGGGCGCTTCCCAGCCAGGTAAAATAGCGTACATAGGCAGGCTGATCAAAGCCGAAGTTTCGCTTGATGTTTTCGATTTCCGCTTCGGAGATGGCTGCGGCCGGATTGGCGCCCTGGGCGGCGCTGGCTGCCCGAATGTTGGCAATCATCTGCTCCACGGGTCCGCCCGGCACGAATTGGATCAGCACAAAACAGGCCACGGTGATCCCCAGAATCGTGGGGATCATGTAAAGTAGTCTTCTTAATACGTAGGTCTGCACAGTTCTATGGGCTTTCGGGAACCAGTATTTCGAACGTTAATCGAACATCATGGAGTGGCATTGCATGCATGAAACCTATGCGATCAAGGGCCGGTGTAGTCTACGTTGGTTGCCGGTTTTTTCAGAGCCTGGTTGTTTTTTCGTGCTTCTTCCAGGGTCTTTTCCTGGTCCGGGTCAACCCACCAGTAGGTATTCACCGAATCGTCGGAGCCGTACTTCCCCAGCGGGTTTTCCGGAACGCCGTACCGGTTCCAGTAAAGCATACGATGGGAATCGGCCTGCCAGAGTAGAACGTAGGGATGAATCTCGTACAGGCGGCGGTCCAGTTGCTTGAGGATCTCTGTTCTTTCGGCCGGGCTACGGGCTACCTTGTAGGACTCGATTAAAGCATCCACTTTTGCGTCTTTTACGCCGGCCAGGTTGATGCTTCCTTTGTCGCCGGCCGTTTTGGAGTGCCACATGGGTTCCGGATCCTTCAGCCGGCCGGCGCCCCAGTTGATCCAGTAGAGGTCAAAGTCGAACTCGTCCAGACGCTTTCGCGCTGTACTCAAACTGACCTGGTCGATGACCGCTTCAATGCCAACGCTCTTTAGATCCTGGAGGTAGATGTTAATGTGACGCAGGTCGGAACCGCTCTGCAAGAATCGAAGGCTCAGGACCTGGCCGTCTTTTTCGAGGAGTCCTTTTGCATTTGGTTCATAGCCGGCTTCGGTGAGTAGTTTTCGCGCTTTTTCCGGATCATATTTGATCACCGGTACTGCCGGATTAACGTATCCCGGATACAAATCCGGAATATATGAATTCAACAGAACGTACTCCTCATACATGAGCTTCTTGTTCATCAGCGACCGATTGAGCAGAAGCGACAAAGCCTCTCTTACTCTTTCGTCCTGGAACTTCTCGCGCCTTAGATTGATAACAAATCCTTGAAAACCACGGGGTGTTCGGTTCTGTATTTTTTGTCGGGCCACCCAGCCTTTCTGCACTTCTTCCAGATGGGTTTTGATGGCCCAGATAGAGGCGGTGTGTACCGGGAAATAATCGAACTCGCCTTTCTTGAACGCTTCCAGGGCTTTGTTTCTGTCTTCAATAAACCTGTAGCGGATGTAGTCGAAGTTGTATTTGCCACTGTTGAACTTGAGTTTTCGACCCCACCAATCGCCCCGACGCTTCAGGAGCACAAATCGATTCACTTTGTTCTGAACTACTTGATACGGGCCGCTGGTAACCTCAAACTCGTTTACATCGTTGAAGTCTTTGCCTTTCAGCGAGTGGGCGGGTAGCGCCACCAGGCTTCCGGCATCCCAGAAGTTCTTCCAGTGCTTCTCTTTCGCAGTGATGCGAACAGTCCGCTCATCCACGGCTTCCGGTCGCTCAAATCGACTCAGGGATACACGAAACACAGCGGTATTGTGCTCTTTTTTCATCATCGTATCGTAGTAGAAAACAATGTCCTGGGCGGTGATGGGCTTTCCGTCGCTCCAGGTAGCTTGCTCGCGAAGCTTGAACGTGAAGGTCATTCCGTCGGGACTGGTTTCCCAGGATTCGGCCAGGATTCCCACCGGCTCCTGCCTGGTTGTATGCATGGTGATCAACGGCTCAAACTGCATGTAGGTGATTTCTGCTGATAGTGTATTGGTATCCAGCCAGTAGTTCAGGGACTTCGGGTACGAAGCGCCCCATACATTGTTTACCCCACCTCGGACGGCAGAAGGGTCGGCCATGGGATCGGTTTCTCCCACGGGCAATCCTTCCAGGGGCACGTCCTCTACGGGCTCCAGTTGAATCTCCTTTTCTTCTCCGCAATGGATGGAAAAAAGGGTGGCTAGTAGTATTGCAGGGATCAGACTAGATTTCAGACCTTTCATTGGGGCAAAGATTTTCTGCTACCGGCTCGGGTGTCAAACATGCATTTTAAATTTCGCGTACCGATACTACTATTGGGAGCCCGTTTTTTTTGCGCTGTCCATGGCCGGGGGCGGCAAGACCTTTCGCCGCCGCATCTGCGTCGCTCGAGACGCGGTTGTCGTTCGTTGGTCCGGGCCCTGTCGCAGCCATCTCTTGTGCTTCTCTTTCTGATCCTGCTCCCCGTCCTACACTGCAATCGTCCGCTGAATCATCCCTATCCGGAAACCGTTGGCAATAACTGGCATTTAATCGCCATGTCATCGGAGCCCTCCACAATGGATCCGGTGCGCATGGCCGATGGCCCTTCCTACACCGTGGCATCCAACCTGGCCATCACGCCTTTTCGGTATGCCTATCTGAAGCGGCCCATTCAAATGGAGCCCCTTCTGGCGAGAGAGATACCCTCAATCAAGCCGGGCGCTTTAGACGGCCAGCCCGTCCACTTTTTTGACCTGAATCTGGACACCCATTACTACGCGCCCGTAGAAGAATGTCTCAAGGATTCGCATCACGATGGTACCGGCCGTCCGGTATTGGCGGCGGATCTGGAATTGAATCTTAAGCGCAGCGCCGATCCTGCCAACGAAGCATTTATGATATCGCTGCTTTCAAAGAGTATTGTAGGTTTCGCCGATTATAGCGAATATCTGCAACTGGCGCGACAGGAAAAAGACATTGGCTCTTTGAGCGCCTCGGAGCAGGCCCGAGTCCTGGCGGAACTCTATTCGCGGCCCATTGATGGGGTAAAGGTTCTGGATGATGATACTCTCCGGATCTATTTAAATAGCAGCAGCGATCGGATTCTCTATTTCTTTGCCATGGTGAGTGCGGCCCCCATTACGGAGGCCTGCTGGAGA
The DNA here is from genome assembly GCA_002730875.1 of Spirochaetaceae bacterium. Lineage (GTDB taxonomy): Bacteria > Spirochaetota > Leptospiria > Leptospirales > Leptonemataceae > UBA3465. The sequence goes on from PCBI01000005.1 coordinate 960,847, forward strand.
GAATTCAACAGCCGCGATAAGGACCAGAACGCTCTGGAAAGAACAATGATTTCCTCCGGCCCGTATTATTTGAAGAGCTGGGAACCAAGGGATCGCATTGTTCTGGAAAGAAACACTCTGTATCGTGATCGCTTTCCGGCCCTTCCGGAGGACTCCAGCCAGTGGCCGGATGGCCTGCAGAAACATCCGGAAAGAGCCCGAGAAATGTCTTCGCTTGAGGGAAAACCTCTTCCTTTGACCGATCGCGTAATCTTCTATCTTATCCAGTCCGGATCCACTGTATGGACCCTCTTCGAGCAGGGGTATCAAGATCGAGTAGCCCTTACGAAGGACTCTTACGAAGGAGTCCTGGATGGCGAAGAACTCCGGCCGGAGTACAGGGAGCGCGGGGTTCGACTGAGCACCGAGGCGGAGCTTACTACATTCGGTTGGATTTTCAATCTTCGCGACCCCGTCGTAGGTCGCAGCGTTGAATTGCGAAAAGCCATTCGATGCATCATTGATCCCCGGGAATTGATCAATCGGTTCTACGAAGGGCGAGCCATGGTCGCTTACGGATTGCTTCCCCCAGGTATGGAAGGTTTCGAACCGGAAAAAGAGGCCCGGAAATGCACGAAAGGGTACGTCGACAATCTGCTATCCAGGGCCGGGTATGCGAAAGGCATTGATCCGGAAACCGGAAAGCCCCTGGTTCTGCGATTGATCGATGTGCCCCGGCCCGCCAGCGCAAGTTTCCATAGTTATCTTGTGGAGCGCATTGCGAAGCTCGGCATTCGCCTGGAAGTGGATCTGTTCGATGCGCCTACATATTTCGAAAAGAGAATGAAGGGCAAATTTCAGATCACCACCTGGGGATGGGGCGCCGATTATCCCGATCCGCAGAATTTCTTTCAACTATTCTACGGCGGAAATGCCGGAACGCCTTACAACGAGGCGCATTTTCAGAATGCCGCCTTTGACCAGGCCTATCGCGCACTGGACGAAGCCAAAGATCCTGCTCGTCGCCAGCAGTTGATAGATCGCATGAATTCAATTCTGGAAGAGGAAGTGCCCGTACTTCTGTTGTTTCACAGGATAAACTATGGTATTTCGCAACCCTGGCTTTCGGTCTACGAACCTCATCCCATGGGATACAATTTGCTACAGTATCGGGGAGTAGATTCAGAGCAGAGGGATAGGTTCCAGAGCGAATACAACTCCATTTTCTGAACGAAACCATCGGCTTTGGGATACCTCCCCTGCACCGGGCGATACGGTATTTGACCGGCTTGGAGGGAATTCTCTCTTCTTTCAGCCCCGGGCTATCGAAACTCGCGCAGATCTCTACGGGCTATGTGAAACTCGGCCAGGCCTTTATCCGATTCGGTGGAGTTGACCACTTCCAGAGCCTTCTGAATTAAATGGTCGCGCAATTCATTTTCTGTGTATCCAAGTTCGGCGGAATACTGTTCTATGATGTCGTTGAATGACTGATTAATCAAGAACGGAGTCTGGTCCTCGTTTAGCACAACCAGACCGTCCGGAATCACTTCCAGGATTGTGCTAATGAAAGACCGGTATCTTTCCTCGGTTCTTCGCAGGTTCTCCTGGGTCTTCTGCCTTTCTTTGAACACTGCATGGCTTCGCAGTTCCCGGGTCACCACAGGTATGAGCCGATCCATGCGATCCTTCATTACGAAATCCGTGGCGCCGGTTCGCATCATTTCCACCACCGTTTCTTCGCCGATCTTTCCGGATACGATGATAAATGGTACGTTGGGGTCCCGTTCTCTTATTCGTTTTAGCGCCTCGGCGCAATCCAGGTTGGGCATGTAGTAGTCGGAAAGGATCAGGTCGTATTGTTGCGATTCCAGGGCCTCATCCAGATCCGGTCTATTGTCGACAATGCGATGCTCGAATTGAATGCCTTCTTGCTGTAGCGTCTTTACCAGCAACAGGGCGCTAATCTGGGAATCCTCCAGGATTAGAATTCGGTAGTCTTCGCTCATTTGGCCTCCGCGGCCGCCTTCTGTCCGGAAGACTGCAGGTCCGCTTCCAGCAGCGGCAACTGAATCTCGAAGTCCACCAGCAGCCGACCGGCTTGAATCTTTGTATCCCTGTAATCCTTAACGTTGGAAGCCGCAATACTTCCGCCCAATTTTTCCACAATGGTGCGCACTATGTTCAGGCCCATGCCAATGTCCAGGGTGTCAAAATTTTCGAATACGCTATGCTCCAGGCGAAAGAAGGGCTCAAAAACCAGGTTTTGATACTCCAGTGGAATGCCGCCCTCTACGACCTTGCCGTTTCCCAGGTCACGAGTATCTCTTACCTCGTTTAGAATATTGATGTTCAGCTTGTTTCCGGACTGACGCAGCAACACCGATATGGTCGTGCCTTTTGGAGAGAACTTCATGGCGTTGATGAGCAATTCCCGTACCGCTCGCTTTAGTTGTTCCGCGTTGCACTTTACTTTCAGTTTCGAAAATGACTCTTTGTATTCAGAGATTACGATATGGTTTTCGTGAACCTTCTGCATATTTTCGGCCTCAACGACGGTTTCGGACAGAATAGCGCGAATGTCGGCAGCAGTCATTTCTTCCGTGACGATGTCCTGTCCCAGTAGAATGTCGATTTCCTGGAGGGAGTCAATAATGCGACTGGCAGTGTAGGTGTTCTCACGCACCATATCCATGATGCCTTTGTCTATTTGATACTTGTTGTCCTTTAGTTCTGCAGACTCCAGCACAAATAGCAGAACCGAAATGAGTTGCCCGAAGCCTGAGCCCTGGGTCAGGGAAGTGCGAAGATTGTAGAACAGCGCCTTTTCTTTCGCGGCTTTGTCGAAGGCGCCGCTCTGGGAGCGATCGTGCATCCATTTGAGCCAGCTCAGCTGATTCTCCAGCCTGATGGTACGCTCCTTCTCCGAAGCTCGGTTCACTTTCTTCAGGTAAGCCGATTCTATGGCCCGCTGCACTTTCAGCAGTAGTTCGTTCAGATCAATGGGCTTGATCAGATAATCGTAGATGCCATTCTTCATTACATCTATGATGACTTCCGATTCGTTGTGACAGGTCTCTACTATGATTTCCGCATCGTTGCCGCTGTTGGATAAATGGCGAATCAGCTCCTGACCGTTTACCTCGGGCATCTCCAGATCGGTAATGACCAGAGGAAAGTTGCGCTTTTCCAGAATGCTCTGCGCTTCTTTGCCGTTGGAGGCGAGTACCACGTTGTAGCCGCTGCCTTCCAGGACATCCTTTAGAAGCTGGCTGGAGCGTTCGTCGTCCTCTACTACAAGTATGCTGCGATCTTCATCCTTTAGATGCATCTTTTTCCTCGGTTGACCTGCCGGACTCCATAAGAGGGACAGGTGCAGGCTTACGAGAGCCGGTTGGTTATCTTATACTTTTCTACTGCGGGGCCCGCTAACAGATCCAAAAAGGCCGATCACCGGACAGCTTGCGTTCAGTGGTAAGGCAGTCCAATTGTGAAGGTGGTCCCCGAGTTTTCCATTGTCTGAAGGGTAATGAATCCCTGGTGCATGTCAACTATTCTCTTTACGATGGCCAGCCCCAGGCCCGCCCCCTCTCGTTTCCTTGAACGATTGGATACGCTTTGTTCGAAAGGTTCAAAGATACGGTCCTGGTCTTCCAGCGGTATTCCGGAACCGGTGTCCTGAACCCGGATCAGGATATTTTCCGTTCCTTCCAGAAGCGAGATCTTAACTGAACCCTGGGGATCCGTATGCTTCACTGCATTGGAGAGAAGGTTGTCCAGCACCTGGCGCATTTTCGTTTGATCGCACTCTATCTGCACGGAACCGGAGGGTAAATCCTCTTCCAGTTGGATCCCTTTTCCCTTGCAGATTGTCTTAAAACTCTGAGCCGACTCATGGATTAAGGCTGCAATATCGCAACGAGATCGATCCAGGGGCATTCTTCCGGCTTCCATCCGGGAGTAGTCCAGAATCTGTTCTACAAGCTTGAGTAGATGGCGCCCGCTACTTTCAATAGAAGAAACCGCTTCGGTCTGCCGGGGGGTGAGGGAGCCGAGTTGTGGCATATGCAAATACTGCGCATACCCCAGAAGGGAGTTCAATGGAGTCTTGAGTTCGTGGGTCATGTTGGCCAGAAACAGGGTTTTGGCACGATTGGCTTGCTCGGCCTGAGCCACCGACAGGCGTAAAAGCTCATTCTGGTTGCGAATCTCTTGCTCCGTATGCTTGCGTTCGGTGATGTCTCGCAGCGAAAGAATTAGATGCTTTTCTTCGCCTACCTGCATCGTGGAGAACTGGAGCTCTAGAAAGATGCCATCTATTTGGACTTCTTCTTTGTTTTCATCCATTTCAGTATCTCATCAATGATCTTTTGCCGGGAAGCGGGTTTAGTAATCCAATGGTCGAAGCCGGCATCTTCAGCCATCTTCCATTCTTCGGCAGATGAATTGCCAGAATAGGCCGGGATCGGCACAGATGCAGCCTCTTTTCCTTACTCGTCAGAGCAACGGGCCGGAGCCCTCGCAATTAGACTCTCTTTCTCCGAAATTCCCTTGATTCCAGGCAAAGCCGCTGAAAGAATCCCAATACCCGATGAAAGCCTACATTGTTCGACGGCTTCTATACACCATTCCCGTGGCCCTGGGTGTATACATAATCACTTTCTTCTTGTTTCATTTACGTGATCCTATGGCCATTGCCCGGGTTCATTTGCCCCAGGGCGATGAAGCCGCCCTGCAGCAATGGGTTTTCAATCATGGATACCATTTGCCTCGCTTTCTAAATCTACCTTCGGATGCCACTGAGCCTTCTGCGGATGGCAAAGTGCATTCGTTTCTGGCGGAAAAGAGTATCTTCCATTCGCGTTTCTTTCTGGGACTGGGCGATCTTCTATCCCTGGAGCTCGGTTATGATCGCTATGGCCGTCCCATTGGCGCCGAGATGGCTCGCAGGATACCGGTATCCTTATCCGTGATGGGTCCTTCTTTCGTTTTAACTGCCTTTATGGCTCTGGCTCTTTCCGTACTTTCCGCTTATCGTGCAGGCGGTGCGCTGGATCGAATTACGTCCATCGCATCCATTCTGGCCCTGTCTGTGGCCTTGCCAGTATGGCTCCTGGCTACTACGTTCTTTTTTGGAAAGCTACTGCCCATATTTCCCGTGTACGGCAGCGTTCTGCCTGCCATTGTTGTGGCGGTGGTGGCCGGTCTCGGAGGTCAGATTCGATTCTATCGCACAGTTTTCGCGGACCGCACCGGCGCGTTTTCCGTTAAGGCTGCCCGTCTGAGAGGTTTGACCGAAGCCCGATTGGTGAGCAGGTACATCTTTCTTCCCGGACTGATTCCGGTTCTAACAACGCTGGTACTGAGTCTGCCATTTCTGATTACCGGCTCTTTGCTACTCGAGCAATACTTTGGCATTCCGGGAATGGGCGATATGATGTACAGCGCGATCATTTCGCAGGACTTCAACGTAATAGAAACCCTGGTCGTCCTGGGAGCCTTCTTGTTCATGCTGGGGACGCTAATGACGGACATTGCCTATGTTCTGGTGGATCCAAGGATGGAGCTGAAATGATTCTGCTTCAGAACCTGTTGGTTATTCTGATCTCTGGCTCGGTTGCCTATGGAGTTCGGCGAACCTATTTGCGGAGCGCATTTCGGCGGGAACTCAAAGAAGGGTTTCGCCGTCCATTGGCGCGGTTCAGCCTATATATCCTTTTCTTCTACGCCGCTGTCGCTTTCCTGGACTTCATCTACATTAGTTCCGCGCCTGGCGATACCTTGCTACAATGGATCATATCTCTAATTCCGACAGAGGAGAGCTACTCCGCTCCCTGGGCCTTCCAGGATGCGAAGGGCAACCCGCTGAACGGCTGGCACATCTTTGGTACAAACATCAATGGAAAGGATGTGCTTGGCCTGGTACTTTCCGGAACCCGTACCGCCGTCATCCTGGGACCGGGAAGCAGTCTGCTGGCTCTCTTTCTCGGAACTACTCTGGGACTACTGGCCGGATATCTGGGCGGCAAGGTGGATGATGCCATTCAATGGGTTTATACCACTATAGCCAGCGTTCCCTGGTTCTTGTTTGTGATTTCTTTTATTATGGTATTTGGCCGTGACCTGGTCTGGATCGCTGTAGCTATTGGACTTACCGCCTGGGTGGAGCCGGCTCGATTGATTCGCGCCGAAGCCATGCAAATACGTAGCTTGTCCTATGTTCGAAGCGCTCTGGCCGCCGGTTTTGGCACGTCTTCCATCCTTTTTCGACAAATCCTTCCAAATGTAAGTTACATAATTGTAATAACTTTTGCTCTCACCACTTCGCAGGTTATTCTAGCGGAAAGCGTGCTAACATTTATTGGCATTGGGGTGCAGCCCGGTACGGCTTCCTGGGGCATCTTGCTTACGGAAAGTAACCGGGAATTGCTTCGCAGTCCCCCGGTGTGGTGGATCTTTGCGGCCACAACCCTGTTCGGAATACTGCCTCCTGTATTCAGTTTGAACGTAATCGCGGATACGATTCGCGATGCCACAGGATTTTCCATACTTGCGAAAAAAGATGATTGAATAATCTGAAAAGGTAATCAGAATCCTGCAAACACCGGATAGTAACTGCAACCATGCAGAAGTTAACCGGAAACTTCTGGAGATTAATATGCCTGATTTAGTATCGTTAATAATTTTTCTGGTGATTGGTCTGGTGGCCGGCTGGCTGGCAGGACAAATCATGAAGGGCGGCAGCTTTGGTCTGCTCGGTAACCTGATTGTAGGTGTTATCGGCGCCGTTCTTGGTGGATGGCTTCTCGGCCCATTCGTGCATAGCATCATTCCCGGGCCTGCGATCATTGGGAACATTGTAGTAGCTACTCTGGGGGCTATCATCCTGCTCTTTTTGATTGGACTGATCTCCAAAAAATGACGATCTATACCACAGGCCTTTCTGGCCTGTGGTATCATGGCGAATCCTTTTCTGTCACCTCTCAAATGGCTCAATAGCACCTCGGCCGCCGGACGGCTGCTGCTTCTCGTTGTGCTACTGATCGGCTCTCTGGCCTATCAGGATATTTCTCTGGCGTACCGCGACTATTCCCTCATTACCCGGGCCCAGACCGAAGAAGACGGGGTTGCTCTCATGCGCAGCGTCAGCAAGCTGATGCGCAGCATTCAATATGAAAGAGGAGCGGCCGCCGTGTACCGGGTTACCGGGGATGCTCTTTATCGAGCGCGGCTGGAAGAACACTTCTCGGGCACCGATTCGGTGCTTAAAGAGTCCAGCGCTGTATGGCAGCACACCGGTCTCAGCTCCAGCAAGAAGCACTATCTGGACCTAAAAAAGAGTCTGGAAAAGCTTCGATCCGGCGGCGTTCCTTCTGCGGCGGACTATGCAGCCCTGGACCGCGAACTTTATATGCTCGTGGAGGAGATCCTCTACGAGTCCGGCCTGATTCTGGATCCGGACAAGTTGCGCATTTATCTCATCCTCGCTGCCTTTCAGGTCATTCCCGAGCAATCGGATCTGGCGCTGGAAATGCAAGAGATCCTCACCGTGGGACTGGAAACCGGCGGCCTGGACGCGGTTTCCCGAAGAAGGCTCAATGGAGTGGAGTCCCGTCTGGATGCGGCCGGCATCAAACTTCAAGAAAAGATCGAAAAGATCAATCGTCAGAACACCGCCTTACAGAACCGTCTGAAGGCTCCCCTGGAGCGATACGAACGCACCTATGCGGCTCTGAAGACCCTGGTCCGTTCCGGGGATGCATTTGAGCAGGCAGGCCGCTTAACCACCACCGTAGAGAATCTGGTTGGAGCCGAGCGATCTTTGCAGGAAGCCATCCTGGAAGAGCTGGAAAGGGAATTATCTGCGGAAGTAGAGTCTCTATGGCGCGAGATCATCATTACCAGTATAGCTGCAGCGCTTCTGACTCTATTCGTAATCGTATTGTCTATAAGCATTGTTCGGGGCATTCGGCGATCTATCCGGGATGCGAAAGGGCTGGCCGCCGCCATCGCAACCGGCGAACTGGCTCGTCGCATTGAAGGTCATGGCAAGGACGAACTGGGGCAACTCATGCGAAGTCTTAATGACATGGCCGATAACCTGAGTCAGTTGATCGGCCGCATTCGCTCCAACTCCGAAAAGATAACCCAGTCCAGTCAGAACCTGGCGGCCACATCCGAAGAGTTTAGCTCTACTTCTGAAGAGCAGGCCGCCGCCGTAGAAGAGGTGTCTGCCACAGCGGAAGAGCTCAGCGCCACCGCCGGAAAAGTTAGCGAAGCCACTCAGAAAGCGGTGGAATCCGTGCGAAAAATCCGCCAGCATGTGGATCACCTTGTGGAATCCAACCTGATGGTAATGCAGTCCCTTTCCGAGCTATCCGATTCCTCCCGTATGGCCGCGGAAAAGGCTACCTACAACCAGAATCAGATCGGACAGGCTACCTCGGCCATGCAGCAAATCGAACTGGCTACGCGAAAGATCGGTGACTTTGTGCAGATTATTACCGAGATCTCCGAGAGAACCAATCTGCTTTCGCTGAACGCGGCCATCGAAGCGGCCCGCGCCGGGGATGCCGGCCGAGGGTTTGCCGTGGTGGCGGGAGAGATTACCAGGCTGGCGGATCAGACTCAACAAAGCGCCAGGGAAGTGGAACAATCCATCGAAGAAACCCTGGGAAGCATCAAGAACGGAGTGAGCACCGTTCAAAGCGTTTCAGAGAATATGAACGTCATCTTGAATGAGGTGCAAAAGATCGATTCGCAGGTTAAGTCCATAGAAGGAAATGCTTCGCAGCACACGGACAATGTGACCGGGATTACGGACAGCGCGCAGATCGTAGAAAAGGTCATCGGCGAGATCCATACCGGCGCCGATGAACAGAAACGCGCCACCGATGAAGTGGAACGCACCATGGAAGACATCAATCGTAGTTCGCAGAACGTTTCGGAAGGGGCGGGGAACCTGGCCAATCTGGCCGGCGACCTGAGCGATCTTGCAGAGACCATGCTTTCCGATGTGCAGAAATTCCACGTAAAGGACGAGCATTCGGATTCCTGAAAGGAAAGCTGTGTTCCGGTCAGCGTGTAGCTCTTTCGGAACTATATCTCCTTTTTTTCCGTTGTGTTTACGAACAGTACGTCGCCTACGTCTTCAAACCCGCTGAATACATCCGGGCTCCCTTTATGCTTCAGGATCTCCTCGCGAAGACCTACAATGACCAGGTCTGCATTCGCGGAATTTCGATTGATCAGGCTACGAATGGGTTGATCGGGCTCATGTTCGATGATCTGAACGTGACTGGCCGATATCGGTAAGCGACCCATGCTGATCAGTGACTGCAATTTCTGATTTTCCGTTTCCAGCTTGTCCCTTGGCGCCACGTCGAATATTTTCATGAAACCGCCTTCCCATTGCGGGTGTCCCAGCAGGATGTAGGCGATCAGCACCATCAGGTTTCCGTTCGCGTAATCGTTTTCCGTGATCCATATATGGATTTCATGCTTGTAGCCGAACTTTCGCGGCGACGAACCCAGGATCATCAGGTCGAACTGTTTGGCCTTGATGATGGGAATATTGTCTATAATGTCTTCCAGTTCTTCCGGATGTTCCCGGTTGTACTCGAACAGGATCATATTGTTTTCCCGGCCGGATACCCCGGGCAATTGCAGAACCTGGGCAATGGCGGTCGTGTACGACGGACTGACCATGGTGGAGAAAAACACATTGCTACGGGAAATGTCGGCAATGTGCACCAATCGTTGCAATGCTTCGTCCGCCTCTTCGCGAGTGCTCCGGGATAAGTAGCCTTTGATGTAATGGATGTATGTGCCGAAGCCGTATTTGTGGGAAATCCAGCGGAGCATTTCAATGGCATCATATCGCTCAAAGGATCTTTCTGATAGACAGATGATGAATGGACGCCAGTGCGAATCGGCTCGCGCCTCGGACTTCTGTAGAACGATCTGCAGTTGTCGAGCAATCTGAAACATGGCGCCCTGGAAAATTGCTGCCAACCCGGTCTGGCCAGGATTTGATTTCACAATCGCCAGGTATAGAGCGGTCATGAATAGGGCAGCCAGGCCGGAAAACAATGGACTGATCTGAAACATCATTATGAAACACAAAATCGCGCCCGGCAGGGATATCCACCAGCGGCTGCGAAAGGATGGTCGGTAGGCCGGATCGGCGGCGAAATGCTCCAGAAAAGATATCAAACACAGCGACCCATAGGTAAGCATGAAAAACATTGTGATGATCTGGGCGACGAAGTCCACATCGCCGATGAGTACGAAAACAAGGGCAATGGCCAGTGTAGCGAGGAGTCCGTTGGCGGGTTCGCCGGTCCTGGGGCTGATGAAGGCCAGTCTGCGATTTACGATTTTCGCGCCGAAGATCTTGTCGTTGGCAAGAGCCTGGAGCGTGCGAGGGGCTACCATGATGGAACCCAGGGCGCTGCTAATGGTGGCGCAGGCCAGTCCAATGGGAATAATCGGACCCCAGGCGGAGATTTTACTCATGATCAGTTGGTCCCCGGCGAGATCCTCCAGACTTGCGCTGGCCGCAAGTTTGTACAGCAGGAACATGTAAATGATCATTCCTATGATGGTGGCGCCCATGGTGCCCACGGGAATGGATCGACCGGGGTTCTTCAGATCGCCGGAAAGACCGACGCCCGCAGTCATACCGGTTAAGGCCGGAAAGACAATGGCAAAAACTCTGAAGAAGGAGTCGTTGTCCGCCACCGTCTCGCGAAAGGGAATACTTACCGGCGGGTTCTCCGGATTACCGGAAAAGAAAAATACAAGGGATACAAACAGTACCAGCACGATTGCGTACAGTAGAGCAACGCCGGAGCCAGCTCCCCGGAGGTAGAGAATCAGAAAAAGGATCAGTAGCGCTGGAACACTTACAAAGCGTGCATCGGAGATCAATATTCCGGTTGTTCCGTGGAGCCAGGCAAACAACGGCTGAAAGGATTGCGCAAAGGCAATCAAATAGAACGCTACGCTAATTGCCTGCGAGATGTAGAGCGCGATTCCGATGGACGCTCCAATGTGCAAACCGAATGAACGGCTTATGATATAGTACTCACCGCCGCCTTCAACGCGCTGGTTAGTGGCAATCTCAGAAACGGCCATGGCCGTGGGAATGGTAATGCAATGACCGATCAGGATTATGGCCCAGGCGCCATAAAGACCCACATGAGCTACGGCATATCCGAAACGCAGAAACATGATGGCGCCCAGGATTGTGGAAATCGCAGTGAAGAAAACGGGAGCCGTTCCCATTGCGGGTTTTGCGCGGCCGGACCTGGGGTTTGCCATGCGTTTATTTTGAGAACTCACCGGACTATGCAAGCCCGAAAATCGCGGCGCATTTATCTTCCCGCATCCTGACTATGTCTTTATTCGGGTTCGGACCGGCAAAGCTGGACAACTGCACATCTGTACAATTGCATCGCCGGGGATTGACCCGGCGCCTCAGTGCATAGCTGCTCCGTAATACTGCACCGGAATTTGAGATCTATTTGGGTTTCATGTGTTTTCGGAATCGAAGGCGGTGATTCGGGACAATGGCAGTAATCTCAGGCAATGGCAGTGACTCCAGGCAAGGCATTGAGCTCGGTTAGCGTCTTTCGCGGATTAGCTCGAACTTCTTAACCAGGGTAACCTGGTTGCCTTTGTGATTGTAGCGCACCTGATCGAATTCGCTACGGGCTATCTGTATGCCTCTTCCATGGCCCAGGCGTTCCTCATTGGCCTGACTGGCGCCTTTGCGAAGCATTTCTTTATGGTTAAATCCGGGCCCCTCATCGGTGATCCGAAAACCTACATAGGAAGGAGTGAGAACATAATCCACCTTCACTTTCTTTTCCTTGAATGCCGGGTCTGCCTGTCGCTTCCTGAACAGTTCAATGTAGTTCCCTTCCCGGGTGGCCGTTGTTTTTTCGTCGTACGTGATGTGCAGGTTGCCGTGCTCCATGGCATTGATAATCATTTCGCGCAACGCCATCTGGATGGCCGCAATTTGTTCGCCGGTGAGAAAATGATGTAGATGTTGCGTTAATCGCTGACTCATCTGATCGCTCAAGGTTATGTAGTTTGCCAGAAAATAGGTTTGCTTTTCGGAAAAGAGATACTGGCCGAGAGAGTCTTCGATGTATCCGGAAGCCCGGCCGTAGATGATTCCATCGGTGTTGTTTCGAGAGTCCGGGATGAACTGCAGCAGAACGTTCATCTGTCTGGGTTCGCCCAGTATGTTTCTAAAGTCGAAGGGAAAGCCCACCAGGGAGCGACTTGCTACAACCTCGTCGATCTTCTCTCTGAGAAGCACTCGACCAATCGTTTCGTGGGCTGCCAGTTCGGTGATGTTTCTTCCAATTAGTTTTTTGGCCGATCGTCCCAGATGATTCTGCGACTGACGGTTCATGGTAAGTATTTCTCCGGTAGGGCTGACCGAAAAGATCAGCTCCGCCGAATTCTCCACCAGTTGCCGGTACTTCTCCTCGCTGAACTCAAGAACCTGCTGGGTCTGCATCAACTTGGAGATGTTTGCACGAAGGCGATGCACAAGCTTTTCCTTCTGCAGGTGCGCCGTCGAGAATGCGCTGGATAGAGCAATTCCCATGCAGAACACAAAGGCCATGAATCCTTCTTCGGTGAGTCCTACCATGGCGAATAGATTCAAGTACCCCAGGATATCCAATACAGTAGTGACTCCAAAAACAATGTAGCCAATCACAATGATGCGCGCTTCCTGGATCCCTTTTCGCAGAGCGCGAAGACTGACTGTGGTCCCCCACACAAGTCCAATGGCATGCGAAAGCAAAGTAGCCGGCACCGCGTACTTTTCCGTATAGTACATTCCCTGTTCCCAGAAGAGCGAGGTAAGGCTGAAAAGAGACATGGCGATGCAGAATACCATCAATGTCTTTTCCGGGAAGCGAACCGTGAACCTGTAGAAATTCTTCAGGAACTGCAGGTGGAAGATCGCAATCCATATGAGCGATTGGAATAGAATCTGATGCTCCAGAAGATAGTTCTCATACCAGAAAGAGATCAACGTGTGAAGCGAAAGCACAACCAGGCCAAAGGAGCCGGCGAACAGCCCAAAATAGAGATAGGATAGCGCCCGGCGATACAGCAAGAATAGACCTATGTGCTGCACGCCCACGATTATGAATATAAGGCCGAGTACCGAATGCCAGATAATGTCGCGTTCATAGAGGGAGTGTACCGCTTCCCGGGGGCCCAGAAACACCCCCGAAGTTATAAAACCTCCGACCCCGTGGTAGCCGGCATTGCGAATCGTAATGATGTTTCGTCCAGGTTCGATGAACTCCAGGGGAATATCATAAACCGCGGTTCGGTGCCCCGACTCCAGTAATATGCCGTTTGCGCCAATGATTCCGTTACTGCCCACCAGATTGCCGTTCCAGTGGACCTCGGCGGCCGCATCGGTATGGGGAAGAAGCAAAGACAGGCCCTGTCGCGATGCCTGAAGCTCTTGAATGGCATCGTTCTGCATATCCACGTTTAGTCGGTACCAGGCGCTGCCCTCTATATGAAACCCCGCCTGGTGCCAGCTAAGCGGTATGCGAAGCATCAAGGCCTTCCTTATGGATGGGGCGGATTGCAGTACCGCTGCGGGAGGCAGGTCTTCGGGAAAAAAGAGCCATTCCCCGGTTAGCCGGTAGGTGGCGGCTTCCGAAACAGTAACCGTGCCATCGATGGGACTTCCATTCTTTGCCGGGCTGCAGTTGATGAACAATGGCCCCAGAAATAGCAGAGTGGCCAGAGCCAGCAGCCCTCCCCGGGCCGGCGGGCAGACATAATGGTTGTCTACAGGAATATGTTGCCGCTTTCTATACATCGTATGAATCCGAAGGCACGCTCTCTATACCGTATCGGCATCGGAACCGCTATAATACTGCTTCTGGCTCCATCACTTTCGGTCGGGGCCGCGCCCGCACCCTTCTACGAGGACCCGTTACCACGAAAAAAAACCATTCAGACCATTGGTTTCGGATCCTGTTTGCGGCAAAATCGGCCGGCCCCCATCCTGAACACGGCCAACGGAATGAATCCAGACCTTTTTGTCTTTCTGGGAGACAATGTGTATGCAGATACAACCTCCCCCGACGAAATGAAAGCCGCCTATCTGAAACTCGGATCTCTGGATTCCTTTCAGGCTCTTTCCAGGACGGCCGAAATTCATGCGATCTGGGACGATCATGATTATGGCGCCAACGACGCCGGAGCGGATTTCGAATTCAGACAGGGGGCCGAAAAAATCTTCAAATGGTTCTGGCAGATGGAGAATCGCAAACCGTACGCCAAACGGGAAGGCGTATACGCATCCTTTCTGTATCGAACGTCCGGAAGATTCCCCATCAAGGTTCAACTAATCCTGCTGGATACCCGTTCCTTTCGCAGTGCCTTGAAAAAGAAGTCCTGGTGGAGTTTTCTATTCTCTTCGGGGAATCGCGGTCCCTACGTGCCGGACTCCGATCCAGAGAAGACTCTCCTGGGGAAAGAACAGTGGGACTGGCTGGAGCATCAGTTCACGGTTCAGGCGGATCTGCGAATTGTAGCTTCCAGCATTCAGGTCCTTTCCGGCGCCAATGGTTTCGAGACCTGGGCAAACTTTCCTCTGGAGCAGAAGAAGCTATTGGAACTTGCTGTCCGGTCTTCCGGGGGCACAATCTTCCTCAGTGGCGACAGGCACTTCGCCGAAATTAGCGCCCTGGATTACGGCGGCCGCAGGCTTTATGACGTCACCTCCAGCTCATTGAATCAGCCTCTCTTTTTTGAAGACGAGCACAACCCTTTAAGGCAGGGCTCCCGTTTTGCGGACTCTAACTTTGGCTTATTGCGTATTGATGATTCAGGAAAGAACTGGAGCGTTCGTATGCAGATCCTGGATGAGAAGGGCCAAATCCGAATAGAGGAGATCTATCGGCCCTGACGAACACCGCACCGATTTCTTTGCGAAAACGGTCTGACGGCTCTGTGTATAACGTTACACTCACCGGGGCCGATGGCCGGTCCAAAACACAGGAAAGCGGATAAAGGGATAACGTTGCATGATAGCGCATGATAGCGCACCGAAGTGGCTGAAAGCGCGAATGAATTCAAATCTCAACGGTGCATTATAAGAGGGGCCCGAATCTGCGATTCGAGCCCGGGGAGAGGGGTAGAGTTAACCGGCCAGAGCAGCCTGCTTTTCCAGTTCCACTAGGAATGGACATTCGGGAGCGGGGGTTGCATCGTCGGTTTCTTTCAGAAGACCCTGTAGGGTGGCCTGTGCATTCTTGAGCTCAATGATTCTTTCGCTCAATTCTTCAATCTTGGAAGCCACCAATTCACGTACTTCTTTGCACTGGCTGTTTTCGTCGGCGCGCAGTCTTAGAAGTTCCTGAATCTCTTTCAAACTAAAGCCCAGGGTTTGAGCTTTCTTGATGAAGCGAATCCGAACCAGAGCATTCTCTGTATACTGTCTGTATCCCGATTCGTTCCTTTCAGGCGCAGGTAGAAGTCCGCTCCTTTCGTAGTAGCGGATGGTTTGTAGGTTCACTCCTGCCCGACGGGCCAATTTGCCCGTAGTGTAGGTTACACCGTTCTGTGCACTTCGCGTCTTCATTCTAGCCTATAAGACGACGAATTCAGGAAAAAAACTGTACCGCAGTGAATTTTTAATAGACTAAAGTTGCAAACCCAGGACAGGATTTCTTCGCGTCATGGCAGGGGAAAAGAAAACCAAATTCCTGGTGCATATTCTGGACGATGAAGCACGGGACGGATTGAAATCCTACTTCGACAGTCTGGAAAAGGAACTGGGCCGGGAAGGGATGGGCACCGCCCTGTTCAATGTTGTACAGGAACTGGTGACAAACGCTGTCAAAGCTAACGTCAAACGAGTCTTCTTTGAGAAGAACAAATACGACCTGGAAAACCCCACGGAATACCAACGGGGACTGGAGGATTTCCGGACATTTTTCCGTAGTCTGGACGCAGCTTCCTATCAGCAGACGCTGCGAGAAATGGATCTATCCGTGCGGGTAGATGTAGATCTGGACCATCAACGGCTACTCATATTCGTTAGAAACAACACTATCATGATCCAGGAGGAGGAGGCCCGGATTCGAAAAAATCTGGCCGCCGCCATGGGGGTGAAAGATCTGGTTGAATTTAGCGTTCATTACGGAGATGAATCGGAAGGCAACGGCCTTGGGCTTGCCATGGTCGTGTTGCTCATCAAAGACATGGGATTCGATCCCGGCAACTTTCGGGTGTATCATAACGAAGGCCACACCACGGCCCGTCTGGAATTCCCACTTAGCGCCGATTACCGACCTCTTCGAGAGACTGTGTCCTGATTTGCTTTCGCTCTGTCCCGTAGACGCTACAGTATCCTTGATTACGCTGCCACCGAGCGGCGCCTCGTATTAAACTATGGACATTTTTTCTGAATCTCTGGAGTTCCACAAAAAGCTGAAAGGCAAGCTTGAAATTCGTTCTAAATCTCATATCGAAAGCCGCCACGATCTTTCATTGCTTTATACGCCCGGCGTGGCGGAAAGCTGCCGCGCCATTCATCGAGATCCGCAGCAAGCTCGCCAGCTAACAATTAAGTCTGACACAGTGGCCGTTATAACCGATGGATCGGCGGTGCTGGGTCTGGGAAACATCGGCCCGCTGGCGGCGCTGCCGGTAATGGAAGGTAAGTGCGTTCTTTTCAAAGAGTATGCCGGTTTGAATGCCTTTCCCATTTGTCTGGATACTCAAAACACCGTAGAGATCATCAATGCCGTGCGAAACCTGGCGCCGGTTTTTGCCGGAATCAATCTGGAAGACATTAGCGCTCCCCGTTGTTTCGAAATTGAGGCCGGTTTGCAGGACATTGGCATCCCGGTTTTTCACGACGATCAGCATGGCACCGCCATCGTTCTACTCGCCGGTCTTCTGAATGCGGCCAAACTGGCGGGCAAATCGCTTTCCGAGCTTCGCGTAGTGATCAACGGTTCCGGGGCTGCAGGCACGGCCATCGCCGAATTGCTTCTGGGTGTAGGCCATGACCCGTCGGTATCCGAGCCGGTAAGCGAAGTGCTTATGTGCGATACAAAAGGAATCATCTCTCGAAATCGCAGCGACATTGAATCCAATCCAGCGAAGATGAAGCTGGCGCGAATTACGAATCGGCATGGAAGAGATGGAGATCTAAATGCTGCTATAGAGGATGCTGATGTTTTCATCGGAGTAAGCGTGGAAGGCGCTCTGACGCCGGCCATGGTGCGAAAGATGCGACCGGATCCTATCATTTTCGCCCTGGCCAATCCAGTGCCCGAGATTCTACCGGAAGAAGCCTATGCAGCCGGGGCCCTGGTTGTCGGCACGGGAAGAAGCGACTTTCCCAATCAGATAAACAACGTACTGGCTTTTCCGGGAGTGTTTCGCGGCGCCATCGATGTTCAGGCCCCTCGTATTACGGCCGCCATGAAGATTGCTGCGGCCCGGGCTCTGGCCGACCACGTGGGCAAACCCGATAAGGAGCACATCATACCATCTGTTCTGGATAAGACCGCCGGCGAAGCGGTGGCTGCGGCGGTGGCGCAAGCCTACGTTCCCGAAAGCTAAACTGACGTCCGTGGGCTTCTGTGCAATCCGTCTCCGAGCAATGTCTGTGCCCGGTGGAGTAGAGAAATCCTCGAGCAATGCCTGAAGCGGTCCATTGATCGATCAAAGATCCAGGGATTCGCCTTCCTTTAAAAAGCGCTCTTCTTCGTCGGCTATACCGCGAAGTCGTTGTAGATCATCCAGCACCTGTCTTAGAAGATCCAGGGCCTGCTTCTGCTCGGCGCCGGTGCGAGCCTGTTTCACCTTTAATAGCAGTCGCAATGCATGATGACTGGTGCGAAAAACCTGCTCTTTGAGTTGAATGGGCGCTTCGTCCAGAAGTAGATCTGTAGCTTCGATGATGCTGTATAAAACGCTGTCTGCCAGTTCCCCGGCAGGACTCAAATCAAAGGATTGTTGAGCGCCGGACCCGGAGGCGTTGGAGTATCCCGCGCCTTGCGCTGCGGAACTCTGACCGGCGGTGGCCGTGGACCCTGATCCGGGCTGGCTTCCTGAGCTGCGGGAGCCGGGTGCGCCGGACGTTGCCGAATCCCTTTTTTTCGTAGCTACGATCTTCCAGATGTGCGGGTCTTCGGTGGGCTTTAAATAGGCTTCCAGCGGAGTTGCGTCCGGAAACAACGAACTGTGAGCGGCCGGGATAAGCCTTACTCTTCTAAGCTTACCCGGCTGCTTCTGATGTTCCTTTCCGGAACCTTGCTTTTTAGGACCCTGGCCCATACACCCATTTGAGTATATCGGCTACTGTACGGCGAGAAAATAATCTACTGATTCCCCTGTTCCGACTCGATGCGCTGGAGAACCTGGAGGAGATAGGGTCCGGACTCTACCACCCGGCCGTCCGGAAACTTGATCTTGTAGGCGACGCCAGTCATGGAGGATTCGGTGGCCAGATACTTGATGAATTGCCTCGCCGTCTTGATTCGATCTCCGGCGTAGTCATGTTTTCGTTGTAGGTGAGAAACCGCCTTTTCCGATCCGTATTCGATTCCG
Organism: Spirochaetaceae bacterium; assembly: GCA_002730875.1. GTDB lineage: Bacteria > Spirochaetota > Leptospiria > Leptospirales > Leptonemataceae > UBA3465. The sequence continues at coordinate 979,453 of PCBI01000005.1, forward strand.
TTTCGAATGAAGATTGCCTTTGTGGTGCGGATTTCTTTGTACAGAAGGTTAATCTTTTGCTGCTCGGTGAGGGCGGATAGGCTTCCCGTGGCCATCAAGAAGGTCACGGCTACCAACAGAATGCGCACCGATTTTCCCGCCTTTGCAGATTGTTCCGTCTTTGCGGCCATTCCAGGCTTCGGGTTTCTTGTCTTCATAGTTTCCTCCTGATCAGGCTTGTAACAGGGACCGCCGGCGAGGGGGCCACGACCCAGGGCAAGCAGGTCTGCGAAAGCCTTTGTGCGCTTCCGGTCTGTGGCGGGCCCCGAAGGAGATTCAGTCATTTTCCCCTGGAGAACCCGGTGGTGTAGTGCGATGTAACCTGAATCTGTCATAATCGAACAAACACTATGCTCACCGCCCCAAAAGCGCTTTCCATTACTTTATTCGCAATGCTGGGATTTCTGGTTTCTGCCTGTTCCCTGGCCGACATTCGGCCTGATTCCATAAAGACGGGAATTTCCCCGGAGCAGTTCAAAAAAGGCAAAGAAATTCTGGCTCGGGCCGTGGAGGCCCACGGTGGCGTTGAGCGCTGGGAGCAATCTGGCCCGGTTATAGTGGATTTCACCGACGAATGGCCCGGTTTTTTCAATCGCACACTTTTTATGCCATGGCCCGAAAACCCGCAAAAGGCCCGGATGTTCCTAATCCCTGGAAAAGATGATTCTCGGATTGTAATGAAGGACGGGGAATCGGATGGGCAGTTTCTGGGTATACAGAACTGGGTGCCCTATAGCGGAAAATCCGAGGACGGTTTGACTTCGGCGGTAGAACTGGAGCCAGAAAACGACGATACCAAATTCTGGGTGCCGACCCTGAACTATTTTCTGCAGTTACCGTACAGAATCGGAGAGGCGGATGTAGTGGCCTACGCCGGCGAAAGGGAGCTGGACGGCCGCAAATTTCAGCTAGTCTTTCTTTCCTGGAACCGGGCGGAGCCGCAGGACATGGTGGATCAATACCTGCTATGGATTGAAAAGAAAACGGGCCTTATTGAATACGCAACCTACACCGTGCGCGATATGGGCGGATTCGTAACCGGCACGATGCATTATTCCGATTTCGAAAACCAGGACGGACTGGTGATTGCGCGAAAACAGCAAGTGGTGGATTCGCCGGAAGAGCATGGAGAACCGCTTCATAAGCTGGAAATCCAGAGTATCCAGCTTCGGGCCGATGTGCCTGAAGAAGTATTCTTCCCGGCGCCGCGGCATCAAGCTCCTAAATACTAAAAACAGCTTCGGTAGGCTGTGAAGCGGCAGCCTCAAGACGGTATGAGCTGTCGATGCCATAGCCCAAAGTGAACTTGCACAACGGCACCGGAAATCCTGGCCCGCTTCCGGGAGTTGCGGACCGTAGTTTTCAGAACGGTTGACAGATACTCGGCCCATCGGTCCCCTTGCGAACGGGGGACGATGTGAAAAAAAGAATCATATTTCTATCAATAGTGGCCGCAGGCCTTCTGATCTATCTGGCCGGTTATATCTATTTGTATACATTTGTGCCCGACCGTTCCGGCACCGAAAAGCTGCCCGGTTTATCGGCCGAAGCTCAGGTCTATTACGATTCCTACGGAATCCCCCACATTGAAGCGGCCAACCAGGCGGATGCCTTCAAGGCGCTGGGTTACGTGCATGCAAAGGATCGTCTCTTCCAGATGGAAATGATCCGTCGCGTAGCCAGGGGCCGATTGGCCGAGATTCTGGGTCCGGACCTGGTAGAAATCGATAAGCTATTCAAAACATTGCGGCTGGATCAATTTGCCGAAGAGTACGTGGCCAACCTGGATCGGGAGCAGCCCTACGTTCAGCTCAGCCAGAACTACCTGGATGGCGTAAATGCCTACATCGAAAACGGCGAGATGCCCCTTGAGTTTGGGATCCTGGGCATTGAGCCCGAGCCGTTCAAGCTTTCCGATTCCATTGCCATCGCCGGCTACATGGCCTATACCTTCGCTGCCGGACTCAAGCAGGAGCCTTTGCTCACCTACGTGCAAACCGAACTGGGTCCCGAATATCTTGAAGACCTGAACTACGATCTACACCCCAGTGGAGATCTGGATCGTTCGCGGTTTGACTATACAAGCAAAGACAACAGCTCCGCCGCTCGGGGCAGAAACAATAGCCCCGACGCCGCCCACCGAAATAACCCTGACGCCATTCGATCCGCCCGCATGAAAGCCCTGGGCGAAATCGCAGCTCTGGCGCAAAGAGCCGATGTATTTCGCCACTCGGTGGGAATCTTCGAAGGCTCCAACGCCTGGGCTGTTGCCCCGGCTCGTTCCACCACCGGGCAGGCCATGCTGGCCGGGGATCCACACATTTCCTTTTCGCAACCTCAGGTATGGTTCGAAGCCCATGCGAAAGCTCCGGATTTTGAAATCTACGGCCATTTCCTGGCCGGTATCCCTGTTCCGCTTCTGGGTCACAACCGCAGCAAGGCCTGGAGCATCACCATGTTCCAGAACGACGATATGGACCTTTACGCCGAATCCCTGAATCCAGAAAACCCGGGCCAGGTGATGTTTCGCGGACAACCAGAGGATATAAAAACAGAAGAAGTTACTATAAAAGTTAAGGGCGAAGAGGACGTGAAATATACCGTTCGCTCTACACGGCATGGCCCCATTCTAAACGACGTATTGGAGTCCATCAAGGACAAACCACCAATAACTCTGAAGTGGGCCTTTCATGATACGGAAAACAGCATCCTGGAAGCCTTCTATCTGATGATGGAATCCGAAAACATGCAGGAGTTCGAAGAAGGCGTTAAGAAAATAGGCGCCCCTGGATTGAACGTAATGTATGCGGACTCTGCAGGAAACATTGCCTGGTGGGCTGCGGCGCACTTGATTCGGCGGGAACCGGCGGCCAATCCATCGTTCATTCTGGAAGGCACCGGCGGCCAGGAGTGGCTGGGTTACCTGCCTTTCGCACAGAACCCGCAGCAGAAGAATCCGGAAAGAGGATATCTGATCACGGCCAACGAGCAGCCTCGAAAGAAGGACATCCCCGGCTATTATAACTTTGTTTATCGCGCCTTTAAGGTGAACGATTTTCTGGAATCCCAGGAGTATGTGTCGCCGGATGAAATGAAAGAGCTTCAAAGCGATGTGAGTTTTCTTTACGGAGTGGATCAGATCAAGGTGATCCGAAGCATCATCGAAAAGGACCTTCCCTCGAATACTCAGTCCCGAACCGCTTTCGCCTTTCTGATTCGCTGGGACGGGCAGTATGATTCTGAATCCGTAGGCGCCTCCATCTTTACCGAACTGCTGTATCAGATCGCCGTGGAAGCCACGAAAGATGAGTTCGGCGAAAAGTTCTTCGATTCTTTCGCGGGCGCGCGGTTTTTCCATGAGGCGCTGGGAAGGCTCATCGCCAATCCAAATTCCCCGTACTGGGACAATCGCGAAACGGATGCAAAAGAAACTCGGAAAGAGGTGATTCTAAAAGCCTGGCAGAACACGCTGGAGGTTCTGGACGATGAGCTGGGTTCGAATCCCGGAAACTGGATCTGGCGCAGGCTGCATACCGTGGAATACGTCCATCCCATCGGGCGAAAGTGGCCATTCAATATGCTGTTTAACGTTGGTCCGTTCCCGGCTGTAGGTTCAACCGAGACCGTGTTTAACATGTACCATGGACAGAACTCCGGGGTGCATAAAGTAAAAACCGGCCCGTCTACTCGTCGAATCATCGATTTTGCGGATCCGGCCAATTCCCTGGGTATCACTCCTACGGGTAACTCCGGCGTTGCTCTGGATCCGCATTACGACGATCAGGCTCAGACCTATCTTAAGCGCGAGTATCGACCGCAGATACTGAATCTGGATGAACTTAAGCAGGAAGTGGAACCTCTGAAACTGGTGCCCTGATTGATAATCACGGGCGGGCTCCTGCTAGAGCGAGAGCCCGCCGCATCCAGATCCTCCCTGCCAACGCTTTCTTCGTTTTCGGTCCTAGCTTTCTCGCATCATCTGCCCGTCTGAAAGTCGCGCTGTTACGGCGCTACTGCTGTTTCGTTGAAGTCTCCGCAACCGCATGACCCCGCCTCAGCCCCGGCTTAACCTCGGCGAAGGATTCACCTCCGGGATGTCTCAGATTTTTTCGGTGCAATTCGTATGGCTTTTGTTTTTATGAATCCATGGCAATGTATATCGCACCCTATGCAAACCAGGTCGGCGGAGAGTTCGACGGCGGCAAGATCCTGGAAAAGAAGCCCCTGGGTTTTCCTCAGGAAGGGGGTGGGATTCCCTACATCTCCAGTTTGTTTTACTGGGCCTGTGCCTGGAGCGATGAAGGAGGGCTTATTGCCGAGCACCCTCATCAGGCTTTTGAAATCATCTCTTTTGTGCTGGATGGCGAAATCGAGCACTACGACAATCAGCTGGGCGACTGGCAGAAACTAAAAGCCGGGGATGTGCAGATCATCCGTTCCGGCTCCGGGATCTCCCATGCAGAGCGATTGAATGCAGGAAGCCGGATGTTTCAGATCTGGTTTGACCCGTACCTGGATCGAGCGGTAACCCAGCCCGCTACCTATGACGATTACCGAGCCGAGCAGTTCCCGGTGGAAACCATCGGTGGAGTGGAGCAGACCACATTGATCGGACCGGGCTCGCCTTTCCAGATGCAAAGTCCGGTGGAGGTGTATCGCAGGAAGTATTCCGGAGGTCCGCTGGAAATCGATCTGGAAGTGGGCCAGGTTATGGCCATGTATGCTCTGGAAGGGGACTTTACCTTTCAGGATGTGCAGACTCCGGACGGACAAAGTGCCAGGCTGGGCAAAGGTGATACATTCGTATGGCAGCCGGAGCCTTCCCAATCCCCGGATTCCGCCTCAAGCTCGAACGAAACGGGCGCGGATGGGAGCACAGATTCCGGCGCAACCAGCAACGGTGCCGAAGGACAGGCTCCGGCCGAAAGCTCCAGCGAACCCACCCAGACATTGCGTCTGAGCACGGAAGGCCCTGCAGAGCTGTTCATTGTGCAGATGCCTGTGGATCCAGGATATCCACTGTACACCCGTCGATTCCAGATGGCTTCGGCCCGGTAGGATCGCAGGCATCAATTTGCGGCAACAAGTATCCGTAGCCGTGCCGCTTGCCCGGGCTGTGCGGTCGTTGAGCACGTCTCTCAACTTGGTCGGCCTGGTCGGCCTGACCGGCCAGGCAAGGGCCCATGCAAGCGGTCATTCACACGGGATGCAGGCAGCGAAAGCCGAATCTGAATAACAAACCTGCTAAAGCCAGGCATCCGGCAAAACAGGTTGACCCTTGTTTGGCGGCCCACCAGGGTCGGTCAGGCGGACTATTATGAACTGGATTCAAAACATCCTGGTAGGATTTCTATTCTTCGGGGCTCTATTTCTGGTAGGGTATTTCACCATCGTTTCTGAAAGCGGCCCCTTTGCCCGTCCGGGAAAGCGAATGGTATTCTACTTTGATCATGCAGATGGAATCAAGGAAGGATCCAGGGTTACGGTTCTGGGCGTACCGTCCGGCTCCGTTACCGGCGTGGATCTGGTAACCGTAGATAGCCGAGGCGACGTGGTGGAGCCGGATGCTCCCAATCGAGTGCGTCAAATTGTGGCTGTTACCATCGAGCTCAAAAAGCAGGTGGTGTTCTACGAAAACTATCGAATTGCTATAAAGAATGAAAGCCTGCTCTCCGGAAAGGTGGTGTCTGTGGACCCAGGATCTTCCGCCGCCGGCGAAGGAGAAAAGCCTCAGCAGATACCGGTGTTCTCCGTGGACAGCGCCGTGCTTTCCAGCACTGGACAATCCGCTCTGGAATACCGACTGACCAGCACCCAGGATGGCAAATACGTAGACCTTCGCGGCGAAAGCAGCGGGGACCCAATTGCCGGGTTTTCCGAGTTGATAGCTGAGAACCGCTCCGATCTACGAAGAACTGTACAGAACGTGGCCGAGATCACAGACAAGATCAACCGCGGCGATGGAACCATCGGCAAGCTAATCAACGATCAAGAACTGCATAACAACGCCACAACCCTGGTTACAGAAGCCCAGGTAGTGGTGCGCGAAGTACGCGAAAGCCTGGAGGACACCCGGGAACAGGCGCCGGTGACCTCGTTCGTAAGAGCGGCGCTGACCGCTTTTTGAGGGGCTGACGCGATTACAAGGTCCGTTTTTGCTTCGTAGCGGGCTCAACTGAAAGGCGAGAGTATGGTAAAGGCGAAGCTACGCTTCGCCACCGAACATTTATAGTAACGGGCATCGCTTGGAAACTAATTATAAACTGGAAGAGTATGAAACAATTGGGAATACTTCGAACATATCGAATTTTCTCCGATGGCTTCGGGGTGACATAGATGAAAACGACCTCCGGTATGAAGCCGGCGCAGACCGCCGTATTCAGTGGACAGATCCCACAACATCGCGAGGAGAAGACTTTAATGAGCGGGTCTTGGAGCCATTGCCCGATCCGCTTCCGACGAGATAGGGAGACTAACAGTGGCGATGAAAATGAGAATTGTGGTGCTCGTGTGTCTGGGTTTGTCACTTTCCTTTTGTGCATTTCAGTTCACTAGACCTAACAAAGAATGCTTTGTTTCGGCTTCACCAGAAATGATGTTGCTTTATCATAGAGCCTATGATGCGGCCGAGGGTTTGGATACTGCCTTCAATCGAACCAAGAATCGGGTTCAGCCTTACGGTCCGAATTGGCCGAAAGTTTGGAAGGAGAAGGAGAATCAGTATATCCAATTTGGCGACAGCATTCTCCAGGTTGACGGTTGCTCATTAAACGATATCGCTCGCTCTCATCCTGGTTCCTTTGACGTGAGCCCCTACAGCCGAGATGGTCTCGTCTCGAAAATCGACTTAGTGTTGTTGGGGACTGGGACGGAAATAAGACTCAATATTAATGAGATAATTGTTCTCCGAGATGGCCGAAAAACGGTCTTAAAGCCAGCTCGCGAAGAACCCTGAACTGTGACAAAACACTGGAACCAGTAGGGTGCTAAAAAATCATCCAATCACGCTGCATCCTCGCACGAAGCACCCGCTCTCGTTCGTCAAGCGGGCCATCAGTGTCGCGATTGCCGAAGGCGGCCTTCTGTGGCCACCCGTTCGAGCAGTTACTCCGCTTTAAAGAGGTGCTGGATCAACGAAAGCTCTTGCGCGCAGATGTCCGGCGGTACGACGAGGTTTTCAGCAAGTATACTCAAGGAATTCAGGCATTGTCGCTGGCTGAAAAAAAGTTCGAAAAAGGCCATTTTAGAACCGCCATGAAGGCTCTTAAACAGGCACAGCCTAATACAGTTCCGAATCGACAATTTGCACGAGAAAGAGAAGCACTGGACGCATTGTCTCTAAGAGATTTTGGCTAAACGTACGGCCGACGTAGCGGGAATCCCGGGGACATCCTCCAACTCCCCGCTCTCGGCACCGCTATCCGGAGATTTTCTCTATCCATCGGAACAAAGAGCCTTCAATGCCCTGCCCGAAGAGCAACAACGGGTTTGGGATGCGATACTTCGTTTCCCATGGTTGCCGGTGAAGCTCAGGGCCGACTTTGCGCTGGAGAGCTACAAATATCAAAGAAATCAACGGACGAAACCATCGGGCTGTATTGAGCGCGATAGACTGCCGACAGGGAGCGAGTATGCAAATATCAAAGAGTGCTATTAAAGGAAAGCTTGTAGCTCTGGCAATTCTCTATGCTATGCTGACTGGTGCAAGATGTTGGAATGGTGATCCTGGAGCAAAAGATTCCATCAATGATTTTGCGGCTAATTTTCCCCAGGGGGAATTCGCCCGAGAAGGAGAGACGGGCATAAGGACAACAGGGGGTTCAGAAGGATTTTTCGAGCGCGGCACATCTACGGATGGTCGCTACCGGTTCGTGAGATCATGGAGCGAAAACGGAGACCTCGCAATGGTAACATGTCAGGACAGGACGGAAAACATTGAGTATACGATTTATTGCCATGATGGACTCGTGGATGGCCGGGAATACACTGACTCGGAAGATCGGCAAATGGTCCTCCGCGATGTCGTCCATTACGGCACAGATCCGGGAAGTTTCAGAGTGTTCTGCGAAGTTGGCTCCTGTAAGGGTTGGCCTTTTCCATTTGCCCGCAGTAGTTTTTGCAAAAATCTAAGTCCTATTCAAGCGGTTGTTTCAAAACAGGTTTGCGCACGACTCAGCGGAGACTGATTTATTGTTGGCCCAAAAACTCCTCCGATCATGCTGCAGCCTCGCGCGCAAACCGTGCTTTCGCTCGGCACTGCTAAGTAACATCCTCCCTGACCCTCTGCCGAAACAGATAGGCTTCCAGGAAATCCTTAACGCATCGCTCCTTGTCTTCCGGTAGCTTCTGGACCACTTTTCGCCTGCGGTGCCCCGGTTCGGGTTATTGCGCGGAGTCGGATGTTATGCGAACCCGGCGCCGGGGCATCGCGGGTTTCGCAAAATGGCCGGTTATCCGCCATGGCCCCCAGTCGAGCTCAGCATGAAAAAGTATTGACTTTGCATGAAATCATGGATTAGCTCAAGAAAAGGACCCCAAAAAATGCCGAATCTACAGGTGAAAGATATAGATGAGAAACTGTATTCTCTCCTGAGAGAGAAAGCCCGGTCCGAAAATCGCTCAATCAGCCAGGAAGTGGTTACAATTCTCGAGGAGTATCTTGCAAATCCGCTGGCCTTTAAGTCAAACCCTGCTCAGGAGTTTCTGAAACTTAAAGGGGCCTGGAAAGACAATCGGTCCGCTGAAGAGATTATCGAAGATACACGCAAGAGCAGAACCACAAACCGAAGATTTGAATCCGGTAATGACATATTTACTTGATACAGACATCGTCATCTACAGCATAAAGGGTTCTGAGACTGTAGCTTCAAATATAGAAATGCATCAGAAATTCCCTCTTGCCCTTTCCGTGATAACCTACGGTGAATTGCTCTTTGGCGCTCATAAGTCAAAGAACAGAGACAGCAATCTGGCCACAGTCTACAGACTCAGGGAGATCTTTCCCGTAATCCCCGTGGACAATCCTGTGATTCAGACTTTTTCCGATATCAAGGCCCGCTCTCAGAAGACGGGCCAAATCGTAGCAGACTTCGATCTATTGATCGCGGCCACTGCCCTTACCTTCAACATGACACTGGTTACCAACAATACCCGCGACTTTAAGAAGGTGAAAGGGCTGAAAATTGAAAATTGGGCTCAAAACTAGAAGGGGCATAACCGTACTCAAATGTCTGCGGGCTCGCTTCGCTCCGCTGCCGGGGTTTTCGTGCTTGTGCCCGAAGGGTACTCAGCCGACGGGCGCTCAAGCCAAATTGCGCGTCACAGAACGCCCGCAACTTCGTGTAGAGGCTTACATTATCCGCCATGATTCACCGCAATAATTGCATCTGGATCACAGATATATCTTATTGACAGGCATGTCTATCCTTGCATTATTGAAGGGTGATCAAATCCTTCAGGGATTCGGAAAGCGAGAAACTCTTCAGGCAAGAACTTGTAAAGAGAATCCCCAGGGATGTCCAGAGAAGAGCCTTGATCAAGCTAATGCTACTGGATGCCGCTGAAGTGGAAAAGGACCTTGAATCGCCTCCCGGGAATCGACTGAAGAAGCTAAAGGGAGGCAGAAAGGCCTATTTTTCAATCCGAGTCAACGACCAGTGGAGAATCACATTTCAGTTCAAAGACGGGCACGCATTTGATGTTGCTGTTGAGGACTACCATTGAGGTGCCAAGATGCCGAAATCCATTCCTACACCTACTATCGGAGAGGTTCTGAAATCCGAATTTCTCGTGCCGCTGGAGCTTACTCCTTACCGGCTTGCAAAGGACCTTGGTGTTTCCACCAGTACAATACTGGACCTCATCCATGACAGAAGGCGTCTCTCGGTCGAAATGGCTCTGAAGCTCTCCAAATACCTCGGCATGTCAGAAAAATTCTGGCTGAATCTTCAGGCTGATATAGATGTCCGTAACAAAAAACAGAGCATGAAGAAGGAACTGGACAAGATTCAACCCATTGCTCGGTTAGCGTAAGGATTCCAGCGCAACCTCCTATAGCCGCACTCAAATATCTGCGGGCTCGCTTCGCTCCGGTCCCGTGGTTTTCGTGTAAATACATACAAATTCGGGCATGAACAGGACCTCCAGGCAGACAACTCCTTCCATCAAGTCCCGGTAATTGCTTCAATCCCTTGAAGGATGCTCGGATTGGAGGATTGATAATATCGCATTGTTCTACAATGCTGGACGAAAACACAGCTACCCGGGAAGTATAGTCTCGAAGCAGTTTGGAATGCAAAAGATTACCTGAAGAGTGTCCGTAAGGGCTGGAGTAGTGGCGTAGTTCCGGGCGGCAATAAATGCTTCGATCGAGCTTCGCAGGGAGGACTCCATGTTCAATGATTTCTCGATTAAAATCTCCGCTATTATGATCGCTGTGTCCTGTGTCTCTTGTTTTTCGCATAGGACGCCTCTCGGAAATGGTAGGACACCAGCAAAAGATCATCTCATGAACGTAGCCTTGATGCGCGCGGAATTGAAGCCGAATATGGCTTTTGATGCTGTAATAGAGCGCTTTGGCAAACCACAACTCGTGAGGACTCTCGACCCTCCTTTGCCAAAACTCATGGACGGAAAATACTACCCCGTTGACAAGATTGTGATGTACGGTGCAGTAAAGTCTTCGAGGTCGCAATCTGGATCAGAGATAGTAAGGAAGAAGGTAACGCAGCATGTTACGATCATGTTCTACAGATCTCAGCTAAAATTTGTATTCGTTAATGTGGCAATTCTTGGACCAAGCAATAAGGTGCTGCTTTCGGAAGAAAGTTCGGAGAGTGTCCTGCGGAGTGACAAGAGTGATCGCGAACTCTGGGTAGGCTCATACTGTGACTCTTTATATTATAAAGAGAAAGTATTGGGCTTAAGTGTTTCGTCGGGCTATCCCTGTTACTGGAAAGCTTCTAATTTTCATTCGCTTCTGACAGAAGATGGTTACTACGACCGCAAGCGTGAGGGCTATTCGCTTGCGAAAGATTGGTGAAAAGTGGTATGGGCAATCTGTTTCATCACTATTTCTGGCGGTCGCGAGTCATCGTCGCGCCAACCAGGGTGCTTTCGTTCTGAACGCGCGCGTTTAGTGTCGGCGTGGCTGAAGGCTGAACTGGCAACAGAGAGTAAACCTGCAGTCCAAGATGCTAGAAGAAGATTGGAGATGAAAGAATGCAGACAGGAATGATCCGATCGCCTTTCTTATTGGCACTGCCATTTGTCGCGATGCTCATGAATGGAGCACCAGTCTTAGTTCAATGCAAAGGTTCTGTTGATCCTGACGTGGGTGCTAGTGCCACTTTGCACGCATATTTGACAGCCCTGGCTGACCAGGACTATGTGGCAGCATACTTATTGCTGACTGTAGACCTCCAGAAATCAGTCCCATTTGGGGCGTTTTCGATGCACCGAAATGCAAGGTTTCTGAATCATGGTCCCCCTCGAAAGGTAGTAATGGTAGCCGATAACTTTGTTCCTGCTAGCGATACAGATGAGCGAGAATACTGGTATCTGATTGTTCACGAAGATGGGTACATCCAGGAAATGCGTACGGTTTTCAAGCGCATGGAAAACCGCAAAATATGGGGGATGCACAGTATTAAGGGAGGGCAGGATCAGACTGGCATAACGGGCGATGCCTGGGGCGCCTCATCCCAGGCTGTGGCCATTGCGGAAGAATTTCGAGATTCTGTCAAATCCGAGTGAGTAACCTCTTCGCAGCTCTCTGAGACAGCGGCCGCCGGTTCGCCTTATGACCACCGTCTCGCATGTTATGCGAACCGCCGCATGCCCGGCCAGGGTCCGCCGGAAAACGCCGGGACTGGCAAATCGTTGCATACAAAAAAGCTGTTCGTAGGGGATGGTAGCTCCTATCGAGATCTAGCCTTCGAAGGCAGTTACTGATTCCACATTGCTTCCGTTGCGCTGTTCAGTACTGCGGACAGGATTGCATTTAGCTTTTTTTTCGCCACGCACCCAGAAACCCTAAAACTGCATCCCGGTCCCAAACTGAATACCCAGGCTTTGCACCACGGGACTACCATTCCCTGGAACGGCGGAGCCGGGATAGGTAAGAAAAGTCTGCGATAGATCTATTTCGCCAAAGACATAGAAGTCCTGGAAGTAGTATCGCGTGCCAAGTTCCGCTCCCAGTCGCGCGATGGTGGCTCCTCCGCTGTAATTACCCAGACCTACAGAACCATTCATGTAAGGATCGAAGGAACCTGTGTTGAGCGAAGGAAAACGAATGCCTGCTTTGAAGTCCAGGGTGTTGAATCGTTCGAATTCCTGGCGTCCTCGTCGCAATGATGCGATATCGGAAACGCGAAAGTAAGCCTGAAGCGCCTGCGCCGCCACCGGGTCGCTGGCAAAAAAGCCCGAAGCATTCAGGATCTCGAATTCTGGATCCGGCGGGGTCAATCGCACATTTTCTAGTACTACAGATACGCTGTTTATGCTCGCTCCAAGAAAAAGCCAATCGTCCACATAGTAACCCAGGGTGATGTCCAGAAGAAAGGAATACTCGGTGGGCTCCGAGCGATCGGCCACTATGGCCAGGGCCAGGGCCTGGTCCACGGAATCGCCGGAGTTGCCCAGTCGCGCAAGCTGCAGTCCGCTTCCCAGCGGGTCTTCGGTAATCTGCTGTACCAGCTGTCCGGTGGGGCGACCGAATCCCAGTCCCAGTTGAGCAAATAGATCGCCTTTTGCGGGAGCGGCCCAGAGGGCGGGTGGCGTGGCCGTGAGTAGTAGCACTGTAAAGAGCAGTCGCAGATTCATCTTTATCCTTCTATGTCAGGTACGGCGCAGGTTGCACTCCAATTTCGCCCATTTGTCGGCGACATGATGCTATCGGCGGCTGACTCGGGCCGCCATCGGGTTGGCCGGCAAGAGCTCCCTTCTGCATGGGTACACGGTCATAAGGTCGCTGCTACCATCGCTGCTGCCATGCCAGAAAAGCATGGCAACCCTGGCCGGGTTTTCTCTCATGTCTCATGCTTCTAATCGTCGGCGCCTTTCCCCCGGAAACGGACAGTCTGGAAACCCTTGTGGGCCCCGGTATTCAGGTTCAGTCGGTGGGGATCGGACCTGTGGAGGCTACCCTGGGGCTGGAAGCTTTGATAACCGAGTTTGCGCCTACCGAGGTTCTCTTTCTGGGATCCTGTGGCCAGTACGCCGGAAGCCCGCCTGCGGAATACATCTTCAGCCAGGTGTTTACCCTATTAGACCCGAATAGCCTTCTGGGCCGATCGCGTATGGTTCCGGCCATGCGAAAGTTTTCGGCTCCCACGCCAGGATCGCTGGGTCTATCCTGCAAGGAATCCGGACAGTTCCAGCCATCCATCGTAAACACGACTGTGGCGCTGTCGCTGGAGTCTCACGGCCTCAGCCTTCCCATACTGGAACAGGCCATCGAAGGGCTGGAAACGCATCTTGCGCGCAAATCTCCTCTCGAAGGGCTTCGTACAAATGATGTCCCCAAAGGACCAATGGAAGCTGAAGCTCAAGTGGCAAACGGTTCGGAAGCGGAGAGCACGGGGCGGGGCCTGCAAAAGGAATCCATCCCGGTGGTAGAAAATCTGGAAGTGTTTGGTATGGCTCGACTCTGCGAGATACATAAGATCGGCTTTTCTACAGTGATGGCGGTAACCAATGCGGTGGGCCCGGAAGGCTCCGCAAGCTGGGCGGAGAATTATCGACCCATGGGGCAGACCCTGCAGGAAAAAGTGTCCGCGCTGGTGGAAAAATGGAGGGGGTGATTGAAGATCCATTCCTGGCCAGGTCGATAGGTACAATCGGTGGCAGACATGGATGGATATCGCTTTCGGATTCAGCTCACGGTGGCTGTATATAAACTCAAAAGACTAACGTACAAGAACGATATGATCGTACCCACCGTATATCACAGAAGGTCCGAAGCCAGAGCTCATATTAAAAAAGAGATCCAGGACCGACTGAAGAATACGGATTTCTTTGTTTCTCCTCGCGTGGATTACGATCTGGTTCGCTATACGAATGAAGCTTCCTGTAACACTTACCTTCGTTACAGGATAGTAGAAGATCGTAAGCCGGCACCGGTTCACTCGGATCTGCTCCAGCGATAAGCGCTGGCTTTCTGAGGCACGAACCGGCCGCCAAAGGCGCCATACGGCATACGGGAAGGCCGAGAGTCTGCCAGTGAACGGCCACCGGAAAGACAGGTCATTCCAGTGGGGCCCGGGGCTTTCAAGTGTGTTCCGGGACTCTTAACCGACTCGATTGGCACGGTATTTGTCTCTCCGTAATTGGTTGACCAGGCAATTGCCAAAGGAATCCTATATTAATGCCCACGGCTCTGCTGGATACAGTTGAAGATCCAGAACTCAAGGCTCATCACCTTGCGTACTTTAAGCTAATTCAGTCCGTTCTGGGCAAACGGCCCGGATCGCCGGATCAAAAAAAGCAGGTCTATCAGAAACTTCAGAAGCATCTGGTGGCCAATGCCCATAACGTAGACGATCTAATCGATCTGATCCCGGAAATGGCTTCGGCCATGGGCGTGCCGGCGCAGAACTTATCCTCATTCATTTCGCAGAATTTTTTTAGAGCCCTGGAGATGGCTCGCAAAGAACTGCAATCGACGCCGGACTCAGACTCCGGGGCAGGCGGCCCGGCCCAGGACACGGACCCAAACCGGGATCATGATCTCATCGGGGAGATCCTGGAAGTGATTGGCCCGGTGGTGCAGGCCCCCAACAAATTCGTGCCCGCAGATATGGGTACCATCAAGATGGTCACCCCGAACGGCGAGAAGTTGCCCACATCACTCACCGGAGAGGCGCCAGCGGAGCAGGCCGAAGAGAGTAGTCCGACCGGTCCCGCAGAACCTGCGGCGAAAACTACTGCAGCAAAGCCTTCGCAGGAAGCCAAAACCGTAACCGGCAAGAAACCCGCTGTTCTGGCAGAGAAAGAAGAGCCCCTGATCCAGGAGATACTGAACAAGTTTGGTAACCATCTGGATGTACACGAAAAGCTGGAACCCGCGGCCTTTCCAAAGAACTTTGCTCCATCGTCGGAGGCCAGTGGCGGGGACTCCGCAGCTTCCGGTGCCTCTGCAGGTTCGCCCTCCGGTGCGCCCGGCGATTCCTCTGCAGGCGGACCGGACAAGGCAGTATCCAGCGGAGTCAAAACCAACGAGGTACCCAGAAGCGCCGGTCCTACCATTCAATGGCCGGACGAAGACAAAGGACTTATAGAAGAGATCCTCGAGCAATTTGGTAACTATCTGGACGTGCATGGCAAACTGGAGCCTTCCGATGGATTCCCCGTTCGCGGAGGAAGCCAGGGGCAAGGCGGATCGGGTGGCGCCGCTTCGGGAGCGGCCGGCGTCTCGGGCTCTGCCGGTTCCCGCGCGGCTTCATCTGCGGGATCTGGTGCCGGTCCTTCTGGCGAGTCCGGGGGGGCGCCTGACCTGGAGCAAGCCCGACCACGTGCGCTGGTAACATTCGCGCGTTATACCGAGATTCGCTCCCACCTTGCGAAGTTCCAGAAGGCCGGCGATCAGCAGGGCTACAAGGAGTTTCTACACCAGCTAAGCGAAGAGGAGAAGTTAATCGTCCCCCTGCGCAACCTGGAAAACAAGATTCAGAAGAACTCATCCCTTCGTGTCGGCGATGAGCTCTATAATCTTTCGGTTCAATTGAGTCAACCGGCGGAAAAGCTGGCCGGGTTCCGCCAGGCGATGATTCGCTACGATCGCATCCAGTTACTTCTAAACGACTTTGTGCAGCGAGTTAAGAAGGGGCCGGCCCCGTTGATGAAAGCGGTGCAGTCTATCTGGAGTCAGGTAAGGCTACTTCTAAATCAGGTCGATCAGCTCGAAACCATGCGAAGCCAGATGAAGTTTCTGCTGTTGGGTATTCAGGATCCGGACGTGAAGAAGCGAACCCAGGAAATCCTGGAGAGCCTGCTAAATCGGGCCCACAGTATCTACGCAGAATCGGAGTAGTGGCCAGCTTGAGAATGGGCCGGGTTTTCCGGCTAGCCTGACACATGGAAGCAGGCGCTTGCAGATCTATCTTTCGTTCTATCAGAATCTTTGCGAATCGCAATCCGTCAACGCCTCCGGTTGCGTTGAAGCTTTCAAATCCATAAGCAGTGGATGCGCCAACCTTACTTCAGAGATTCCAGCCTATTCCAATGTGTAAGGCCGGACTGATCACTGGCTCGCTCAAGATCCGAATCCCGGCATCCCGGTTTGTGAAAACTTTTGTCTGATATTCCAGCTCGGAATAGATATAGTAGCCTTCGGCATTCCACCGCAGTCCCAGCCGCGGGACCATCTTCAACGCCTCGCACTGGTAGCTACCGATGCAAGCGCCAAGACCCAATCCCGCTCCGATGTAGGGGTCCCACTCGTTGCCCGGCATAATGTGCCAGTTGATCCCGAAATCCAGCATCAAATACCGGTAGCTGTCCGGTCGCCGCAGCTGCTCCAGAACAGGAAGAATACTTTGAAAAGCCAGACTGGAGATGCCGGAAAACTGGGAACTGCCCGAGCCGGAGCCGGCCAGAGCTACGGAATACGCCGTGTTAAACTCTCCGCAATTGGCCAGGCACTGAGTGCTCGCCGACTCGAAGTTCAAGCCAATGGTGAGTCCGATGCTTCGGGACTCGCCCAGGAGATACTCGGCGCCGAATCGAAGATGGCTCTCTTCTACGAGTTCCTTTCTTCGGCTCAGCGATTCCGCGGCTGCCAGACTGCCCAGCGTATTTAGCGTGGGGTCCGACGAAGGGTTGTTAAGATGCTGCAGGCCCGCCGAATCGGCGGCGCTGGTTTCGGTGAATCGGCCATAGCCGGCGGATGTTTGCAGGCTCCATCGGCCCCCTTCCCCCTGTGCGGTTTCGGGGAAGGCCGCAAGGCCCAGACAGACGAGCGTCAAAACGATTCGGGCAGGGCTTGCGCCAGGCTTTTGGCGGCGATCGGCCCTTCCGTTCTGGTTCTGTCCCGGGGAGACAATAGGTTCTCTGAGCGAATGATGCATTGTATTCTCTATAATAGATTCAGATTCCAGCGTCCAGCATAACAGTCCCGTCCGTCGTGCCAGTCGGGTCGCGCGGGGAGTCCCGTTTCTGCCGGATTGCCTTTCCGAAACAATGTTGTGGCAGCGGCCTTGACTGGCTCGGCCCTCCGGGTTCCAGCAAGGCGGGAACCCGGCGCATCGGTGGTCCGGCTGCCTCCCGAAACGGGGCGTGTCCGCTCCCCGGAAACGGGCAAAAATTATGTCTCATAGTGTCCAATTTGGCCGGATTTTTTCTGCGCTCTGACAGGTACAACCAATTTTCTGAATTCCCCTTGACCGGGGGCCGTACTTCAAAAGATGTGTTCATCTTGCGTCTCTTTTCCTATAGAAAAGGGCGCAGGCGGGAGAATGCCCTCTTAGCTCAGTTGGTAGAGCGCATCCATGGTAAGGATGAGGTCACCAGTTCAAGCCTGGTAGAGGGCTCAGAGCCGTAGGCGCCTGAACCCGTGTTTAGGCCGGTAGTTCAATGGCTAGAATAGGGGTCTCCAAAACCCTTGATGAGAGTTCGATTCTCTCCCGGCCTGCAAAGTAGGTAGTATATCCATGATTAAGTTCATTAAAGAAAGCCGCGAAGAGCTGCGAAACGTTGTATGGCCCACTCGTGAAGAGGTTTTGAACTCCACCATAGTGGTGCTGGGAGCTGTAGTTGTGGCTTCCATGTTTCTCTACGGCATCGATCATCTATTTGAGATGGTATTTAACGCTCTGGTAGAAATGGGCTCATAAAGCGCCATGAAGTGGTATGTAATTCGTACATATTCGGGCCACGAAAAGAAGGCCAAAACGAACATCGAGAAGATGGTTCAGGCTCGAGGTATGGCCGATCAAATCGGGCAGATCAATATCCCCACAATCAAAGTTGCCGAGATGAAGGGGGGTAAAAAAAGGGTCGTAGAGAAGAAATTCATGCCTGGCTACATTGTAGCTGAACTGGAGCTGGACGACGATCTGCGTATTCTGATCGGGAATCTGCCATCCATCGCCGGTTTCGTTGGTTCGCCAGAGCCGCAGGCGCTCACGGAAGACGAGGTCAAAAGCCTCATGAACACCGAGCAGTCTTCAGAAGAAGAGGAAAGCTCGGTAACCAGAATGCTGTTTCAGGTGGGCGAGACTGTCAAGATTGTGGACGGTCCTTTCGCGAACTTCACCGGAACAGTGGATGAAATCATGCCGGATAAAGGCCGTCTTCGCGTAAAAGTGGAGATCTTTGGTCAGGCAACCCCGGTGGAGTTGGATTACCTCCAGGTGGCTTCCAACGTAGGGTAATTCCAGCGGGTATTGGCGAGGTCGAATCTCGCGGACGCGATATTATAGAGTGTAGTATTATAGAAGTAATGAGCTAAGCCGGAAGGCAAAAGGCATCTAAAGATGGCACAGAAAAAAGTAGTAACACAAATCAAGCTGCAGGTGGAAGCAGGCAAAGCAAACCCCGCTCCTCCGGTGGGGCCGGCGCTGGGTCAGCACGGTCTGAACATCATGGAGTTCTGCAAGCAGTTCAACGAGAAATCCAAAAACCAGGTGGGAATTAAGCTGCCTGTGGTGATTACCGTTTATGCGGACCGAAGCTTCACCTTCATCACCAAATCGCCTCCTGCCCCCCTTCTGATTAAAAAAGAAATGGGCATCAAGAGCGGATCAGCCACTGCCGGGAAAACCAAAGCAGGGTCGATCAAACGGTCCCAGTTGGAAAAGATCGCAGAGATCAAGATGAAAGATCTTAACTGCCATGACATGGAATCGGCCATAGCCATCCTTTCCGGAACCTGCCGTTCCATGGGCGTTGAGGTGGAGGACTAATATGTTTCGCGGTAAGAAGTGGAAAGAAGTAGCAGAAAAAGTAGATCGTGCTCAACCTCAGGACCTGAGCTCGGCCATTAATCTGCTCAAAGAAGTAAGCTATACTAAATTCGACGGTACTGTAGAGGCAGCCATCAAGATTGGCTACAAGTCGCTGCAGAATGTTCGGGGTACGCTGAAGCTGCCTCATGGCACCGGCAAGCAAGTGCGCGTGCTGGTTATTGCCAAAGAGGATAAGCATGCGGAGGCCAAAGAGGCCGGCGCAGACTTTGTAGGCGCCCAGGACATGATTGAGAAAATCCAGAGCGAAAAATGGACTGATTTCGATGCCTGTGTGGCTACTCCCGACATGATGAAGGATCTGGGTAAACTGGGTCCCATCCTGGGTCGTAAAGGTCTGATGCCCAAGCCAAAGGCTGGCACCGTGACCGAAGACGTGGCTACAGCAGTAAAGAATCTAAAAGGCGGACAGCTGGACTACAAAGCCGACAAGAGCGGCGTTGTGCATCTGCCCGTGGGAAAGGTATCCTTTAGCCCTGACCAGCTACAGGAAAATATCAAGACGGTATACCAATCCATTATGCGAGACAAGCCGTCGGATGCAAAGGGAGAATATGTACGCAGCTTCTTTCTTGCTCCGACCATGGGCCCTGGAGTGCGACTAAACACCCGCTCCCTGTAAGACCCTCTGCAAAGGAAAGGAGATCCAAATGGCTGCGCCAATAAAAGAAGAGAAATTATCCGAGATTACGAAAATACTCGGCGAACATGAGCATTTCATTCTGACCACTTATTCCGGTCTGACTGTAGATGCATTAACCGAGCTTCGTAATGAAGTGCGAGAAAAAGAAGGTCGTGTCAAAGTTGTAAAGAACCGACTGTTCATTCGCGCACTTGCGGGCGATGAAAGATTCGGCGAGGCACTGGACGGCTTGAAAGAACAGCTGAAAGGGCCCGTAGCCGCAGTTTTCGCCAGCGAACAGATGCCAGCAGTGGCCAAAGTCCTCGTTGAGAAAAACAAAGCGAACCAGAAGATCCAGCTCAAGGGTGGCTTCTTTGACGGACAGTTGCTAGATGAGTCCGGTGTGAAGCAGATTGCCAACCTGCCTACGAAAGAAGAGCTGCTTACCATTATTGGTCGCGGCCTGAACACGCCGGCTCAGAAGATCGCTACTGGTATCAACGAGATTATGGCCTCTCTTGCAAGAGGTATCAACGCCGTTGCGGAAAAGAACCAAAACGGCTAACCAAAACGTAAAGATTGTCCAGGAAGGAATCGAAAGAAGGAGTCAACAATGTCTACAGACGCATTGCTAGAACAAATTGGCCAGCTCACACTGGTAGAAGCCGCTGAGCTGGTAAAGAAAATGGAAGAAAAATTCGGTATCTCTACCGCCGCTCCCGTGGCTGTAGCTGCTGGCGCAGCCCCTGCTGCAGGTGGTGGCGCTGCTGATGCTGAAGACGCTGAATTCAACGTAGTTCTCAAGAGCTTCGGCGAAAAGAAGATCGATGTGATCAAGGTTGTTCGCGAAGAAACCGGTCTTGGCCTGAAAGAAGCCAAAGATCTGGTAGAGAAAGGCGACCAGGTAGTAAAGGAAAGCCTACCCAAAGCCCAGGCAGAAGAGCTAAAGAAAAAGCTCGAAGGCGCTGGAGCCAAAGTAGAGCTTGCTGCCAGCTAATCAGCAATCTATCACGGGGACCCGGCGCATTTAGCCGGGTCCATTTAAGAATCGGGGCTCTGCGCAAGAGGTCCGATCCATTTGTACCTGCAGGAAAAACACTGGCCTATTATGAATAATCGCAAGAATCTTCAGGTGGTAAACCTGGGCAAGATCACCAATCTTAACCGAATTCCCGACCTAATCGAAGTGCAGTTCCGCTCATTCGAGTGGTTTCTGCAAAAGGATGCTTCTCCCACCAAGCGTGAAGCTCAGGGGTTGGAAGCGGTCTTTCAGGACACCTTTCCTATCCAGAGTCCAAACGAGGACATGGTGCTGGAATACGTTTCCTATAGTTTCGGCGAAGCAAGGTGGGATGTTGATGAATGTAAGAGTCGCGGACTCACTTATGCCATACCACTGAAAGCGGTTATTCGACTTATTAATGTGCATACCGGCGAGGTTCGGGAGCAATCGGTGTACATGGGCGACGTTCCCATGATGACCGATCAGGGAACTTTTATCATCAACGGCGCCGAGCGAGTGGTTGTTAGCCAGCTACACCGTAGTCCGGGTATCTTTTTCTTTGAAGATGCCGCCAAGGGTATTTACAGCGCTCGTGTAATTCCTTATCGAGGTTCCTGGCTGGAACTGGAAATGGATGCCAAAGGCGTCCTGGTTGCGCGAATCGACCGTAAAAAGAAATTCCCCGCCACTCTGCTTGTAAAAGCTATGGGAGCAGGCAGCGCCGAAGAGGTGCTTAAGCTTTTCTACGAAACCGAAGACCAGAGAATCTCGGGCGCCCAGGCCAAAGAGCTCAAGAAAATCATAGGCCGTCGTCTGGCCGCAGCCGTGCACAACCCGGAAACCGATGAAGTGATCATGAATCCGGGCGAAGCCATCAACGAAGACAACATCGGCATCCTGAAAGAACTGAAAGTTAAGTCTGTGAGTCTGTTGATCTTTCCTTCAGGCCGCGACGACTCCACTGTCATCAACTGTCTGGAAAAAGACGGCGCCGAAAGTTCCGAGCAAGCGCTGCAGAAGTTCCATGCCATCGTTCGACCTGGCGAGCCTTTCAATGTAGAGAACGCCAAAAATGAGCTGAACAGGCTATTCTTCTCGGATAAATCCTACGATCTGGGTGACGTAGGCCGCTACAAGATCAACAACAAGTTCCGTTTCCACAACGAGAAGGAATTCAAAGACTGTAGCGATCGCGCCCTCCGCGAAGTAGATATCATCGAAACGCTGAAGTACTTTGTGAATCTCATTAACGAGGTTCCGGGATACAACTATGACGACATCGATCATCTGGGTAACCGCCGCGTAAGAAGCGTGGGCGAGCTCCTGATGAACCAGCTCAAAGTAGGCTTCAGCCGAATGGAGCGAGTCGTAAAGGAAAGAATGACCATCCAGGATGTGGATGTAATCACTCCGCAGGCTCTGATCTCCATCAAGCCTATCATGGCCGTGGTTAACGAATTCTTCGGCTCCAGCCAGCTTTCCCAGTTCATGGATCAGACCAACCCTCTGTCCGAACTGACCCACAAGCGACGATTGAACGCGCTGGGGCCTGGCGGTCTTTCCCGGGAAAGAGCCGGCTTCGAGGTTCGGGACATTCACTACAGCCACTATGGTAGAATGTGTCCTATTGAGACCCCGGAAGGTCCGAACATTGGTCTTATTGTTTCCATGAGTTCGCACTGTCGTGTGAACCCTTACGGCTTTCTGGAAACCCCGTATCGTAAGGTAAACAACGGAAAAGTTGGCAATGACTTCGTCTATCTGACAGCGGACATCGAAGAGCGTTACAACATCGCTCAGGCCAACGCTCCACTCACCGAGCAGAGTACTTTTGTAAACAAGATGATCTCCTGCCGAAAGCGGGAAGACTATCCTTTCTGCTCTCCGGAAGAAGTGGAATACATGGACATTGCGCCTTTGCAAGTAGTGTCCGTTTCTACTTCTTTGATTCCTTTCCTGGAGCATGACGATGCGAACCGCGCCCTGATGGGTTCGAACATGCAGCGTCAGGCTGTGCCTCTACTTGTGGACGAAGCTCCTTACGTGGGCACCGGAATGGAAGACAAGGCCGCCTACGATTCCCGCGCCTGCATCGTGGCCAAACAGGACGGCGTTGTTACCAAGCTGGATGCCACAAGCATTACAATCCAGCCCAGCGACTCCAAAGAGCCCATTACGTTTAATCTCAAGAAGTTCAAGCGATCCAACCAGGGAACCACTGTAAATCAGACTCCTCTGGTCAGCCTGCTACACGCTCCGGAAGACGGCAAAATTGGCAAATCTACCAAAGAGAAGGTGGAATTCACTACGGCCGACGGAGAGACCATCGAAATTCCTCTGAAGCAGTTCGATGCCGAATTTGAACTATTCGCCAAGACGGGTACCGAAGTGTCTCGAGGCGAAGTGATCGGCGGCCAAAAAATCTTTGGCGAGAAACGTGACAAAGACGGCGCTCTGGTGGTTAAAGGAACGGTTCTGGCGGACGGACCCGGCACCGACCAGGGTCGTCTGGCTCTGGGGAAGAACGTCCTTGTAGGGTTCATGCCCTGGGAAGGCTACAACTTCGAAGATGCTATTTTAATCAGCGAACGAGTGGTTAAGGACGATGTTTTTACCTCCGTTCACGTTGAAGAATACGAGATCCAGGCCCGGGAAACCAAGCTGGGTCAGGAAATCATCACCCGTGACATCCCCAACCTGAGCGATAAGGCTTTCCGCGACCTGGACGAAAACGGAATCATTCGCATTGGCGCCGAGGTAAAAGCCGGCGATATCCTGGTTGGTATGGTAACTCCTAAAGGCGAAGCCGATCTCACTCCCGAATACAAGCTACTACATAGCATTTTCGGGGAGAAAGCTCGCGAAGTTCGAGATACTTCTCTGCGTATGCCCAACGGTACGGAAGGTATCGTAATCGACGTTAAGATGTACACCCGGGAAGAAGGGGATGAACTCCCTGCCGGTGTAGAAGCCATGGTAAAGGTCTATGTGGCTCGCAAGCGAAAGCTGCAGGTGGGCGACAAGATGGCCGGCCGTCACGGAAACAAGGGCGTGGTGGCTCGCATTATGGCCGAAGAAGATATGCCCTTCATGGATGATGGCACGCCACTGGATATCGTACTGAATCCTCTTGGTGTTCCTTCGCGGATGAACATCGGACAGATCTTCGAAACCATGCTTGGATTTGCCGGACACAAATTGGGTATTCTCTTTGAAACCCCGGTATTCGACGGCGCCAAAGAGGCGGACGTTAAGAATTACCTGGAGCAAGCCGGGCTACCCGAAGACTGTAAGTTTCAGCTATTTGATGGTAGAACCGGCGATCCTTTCGAAGGACGGGTATTCTGCGGCTATATCTACATTCTGAAGCTGGCTCACCTGGTGGACGACAAGATTCACGCCCGTTCCACCGGACCTTACTCGCTGGTTACGCAGCAGCCACTGGGCGGAAAAGCTCAGTTCGGCGGCCAGCGTCTGGGAGAAATGGAGGTCTGGGCCCTGGAAGCCTATGGCGCTTCGCATACACTGCAGGAGCTTCTAACCGTTAAGTCTGACGATATGCTGGGCCGAGCTCGGGTTTACGAAGCGATTGTAAAAGGTGTGCATTCGATTAAACCGGGTGTTCCGGAATCCTTCAATGTATTGATGCAGGAGCTCCGCGGTCTGGCCCTGGATGTGGCACTCTACAATGACCAGGACGAGCGCGTGGAAATTACGGATCTCGAGGACGAAATGAATCGAGGTCAACGTAAGAACAAGATCAAGATCGACTCTATCGAAAGAATGGGTTAATCGGCAGGAAAAACATGGCTACAAGAAATCTAAACGAATTCGATTCCATCCGCATCATGCTGGCCTCCCCGGAGCGTATCCGGGACTGGTCCCACGGTGAGGTGAAAAAGCCGGAGACTATCAACTACCGAACCCTTCGTCCAGAGCGCGAAGGTCTGTTCTGCGAGCGAATCTTCGGAACCACAAAGGACTGGGAATGCTACTGCGGTAAATTCAAGTCCATCCGATACAAAGGCGTAATCTGCGACCGTTGCGGCGTGGAAGTGACCCACTCCAAGGTTCGTCGTGAGCGCATGGGCCACGTAGAACTGGCTACTCCGGTAGCCCACATTTGGTACTATAGAAGCGTTCCCAGCCGAATGGGCCTGCTTCTGAATATGACCATCAATCAGCTCAAGAGTGTTCTTTACTACGAACGCTATGTAATTATCGATCCCTCCGACTCCGGTCGCGAGCGCGGCGAGCTAATCGACGAAGAAGAGCATTACGAATACCTGGACGAATATGGCGATAAATTCGTAGCGATGATCGGCGGCGATGCAGTCAAAGAACTACTTGCCCGTATCGACGTTGACGGCGACATCCGCGAGATTCGTCAGAAGATCGCCGAAGGTCTGAAGGCCTCCGATCGTCGTTTGCTCAAGCGTCTGGAAGTTCTGGAAGCTCTTCGAGAATCCGGTAACCGTCCTGAATGGATGATGCTGGATGTAACTCCGGTTATTCCTCCGGAACTGCGCCCCATGGTTCAGCTGGAAGGCGGACGTTTTGCAACTTCCGACCTGAATGACCTCTATCGCCGCGTAATTAATAGAAATAACCGACTCAAGCGACTGCTGGCACTGAAAGCCCCGGACATCATCGTCCGAAACGAAAAGCGCATGCTGCAAGAAGCTGTAGACGCTTTGTTCGACAACAGCCGCCGCAAGCGTTCCGTGAAAGGCAAAGGCAACCGACCGCTCAAGTCCCTTTCGGACATGCTGAAAGGGAAGTCCGGTCGCTTCCGTCAGAACCTCCTCGGAAAGCGGGTAGACTATTCCGGCCGATCTGTAATCGTAATCGGTCCCGAGCTCAAGCTTCATCAAATGGGCCTTCCCAAGAAAATGGCCCTGGAGCTCTTCAAGCCATTTATCATGAAGCGCCTGGTGGATCTGGACCTGGCGCCCAACATCAAGTCTGCCAAGAAGAAAGTAGAGGCGGAAGAGAAAGAAGTATTCGAAGCGCTGGATGAGGTGATCAAAGAGCATCCGGTTATGCTGAACCGGGCGCCCACTCTGCACCGACTGGGAATCCAGGCATTTCTGCCCACTCTGGTAGAAGGCAAGGCAATCAAGCTTCATCCTCTGGTATGTAAAGCCTTCAACGCCGATTTCGACGGCGACCAGATGGCCATCCACGTACCACTGTCGCCTAAAGCGCAGCTGGAAGCCTGGATGCTCATGCTTTCTCCGCATAACCTGCTGAACCCTGCCAACGGAGCTCCTGTGGTATCTCCTTCCCAGGATATGGTTCTGGGAATTTTTCTCATGACCTCTCAGTTGGAAGGCGACGAAGGCGAAGGTAAGATTTTTTCCAACCTGGATGAAATCCATTACGCTCTCAGCGTGGGATCCGTTGGTCTAAGAGCCAGAGTTTCTGTAATCCATCAGGATCGACTGCTTCAGACCACTCCAGGTCGAGTTATCTTTAACTCCGTGATGCCAGAAGGGTATCCTTATGTGAACCGCGGGGTATCTGACAAAGAGATTACGAAGATTATTGCTGAAGTATACGATCGATATGGCGCCGGCCATACCGTTCAGATGCTGGACCGAGTGAAGGAACTGGGCTTCCACTACGCCACGGTGTTTGCTCCTTCTATCGCTATCTCTGACATTCAGGTTTCCCCCAAGAAGCAGGATCTGATTGCGGCGGCGAACAAAGAAGTAGCAGACGTAACCAAGGCTTACAAGTCCGGCGTTATCACCAACGATGAAAGATCCAAGAAAGTAATCGAGATCTGGACTCGTACTAACGACCTTATCACCGAATCCATGTTCTCCGAACTGGAGCAGGATCAGAAAGGCTTTAATCCTATCTACACCATGGCCGCCTCCGGAGCCCGGGGCTCAAGAGCTCAGATTCGTCAGCTGGCCGGTATGCGTGGTTTGATGGCCCGTCCAAACGGAGACATCATCGAGCTTGCGATCCGCTCCAACTTCCGCGAAGGTCTGGGCGTTCTGGAATTCTTTATCTCCACCCATGGGGCTCGAAAGGGTCTGGCGGATACCGCGCTGAAAACCGCAGATGCGGGGTATTTGACCCGTCGTCTGGTGGATATTGCTCAGGACGTAATCGTAACTGAAGTGGACTGCGAAACCACCGAAGGTGTAATCATGACCCCTGTAAAAGAAGGGGACAAAGTCAAAATGACCCTGGGCGATCGAGCCTTTGGGCGCGTTGTAGCGGAAGACATCAAGGATCCGGTTTCTGGCGACGTTGTAATCGCAAGAAACACTCTGATCAACCGGGAAGCCGGACGTCAGATCGATTCCATGGGTATCGAAGCTATCAACATTCGATCTCCGCTGACTTGCGAAACCCGCCACGGAATCTGCGCTCGATGCTACGGCATGGACCTGGGCCGACTGAAAGAAGTAGAAATGGGCGAAGCAGTGGGAACCATTGCTGCTCAGTCCATTGGCGAGCCGGGAACCCAGCTTACCATGCGTACCTTCCACGTAGGGGGCGTTGCTACCAACCTGCAGGTTAAAGAAAACGAGCACAAGCTACCGTTTAAGGCGCTGGTTAACTCCATTTCCGGAAAGGTGGTGGAGCGCTCCGACGGAGAGCGGGTATTCTCTACTCGTGGAAGTCTTAACCTCAGCCGAATCAACCAGGTGCTGGAAACCAGCAAGATGATTGGTCTGAAAGTAGAAGACGCTCAGGTAGTGGTGCCCGGCGAGGTGATCGCCACCGGTTACGACGGGGAAGAAAAGCCGGTAACCGCCGATGCTGCGGGAACAGTACGTATTTCCGGCGATAGCTTCTTCATTGAAGGGGAAGTAACTTCTATACCGGTGCGAATCGGAACAGTATTGAACGTCTCCGAAACTGAAGTGGTGGAGCCGAATGCTGCCATTGCTACCTTCGACCCCTACAACGAAGTGGTGGTAGCCGACGCCAAAGGCAAAGTTAAATTCGTAGATATCGAAGAAGACAAGAACCTCAAGAAGGACGAAGAAGGTAACTATCGTCTCATTGAATACCGTCGTGAGCGACTGAACCCGCGTATGCTGGTTGGGTCGGAAGAGTATTCCGTTCCGCCCAATGCCATTGTAATGGCCCGGCATGATCAGGATGTTCAGACCGGCGACGTTCTCTATAAGATTGCCGCCGCCGCGGAAAAAACCCGGGACATTACCGGCGGTCTGCCGCGAGTCGAGGAACTCTTCGAAGCCCGCCGACCCCGGGAAGCTTCTACCCTGGCCGAATTGGACGGTCGCATCGAAGACCATAACGAAGTGGCCAAAGAAAAGCGTATCTTCTACATCGTTCCGGATAACGAGGACCTGGACCGCATCAAAGTGGCCATCCCTGTTTCCAATCGACTTCGAGTTCGAAACGGCGACTATGTAAAAGCCGGGGACATGCTGGACGAAGGTATGCTGGATCCGCACGATATCCTGCGCATTAAAGGCATCAACGCTCTGCATAACTTTCTAGTGCATGAAGTACAGGAAGTGTACCGTCTGCAGGGGGTTTTCATCAACGATAAGCACATTGAGATTATCGTGCGTCAGATGCTTCGCAAGCTGGAAGTGGATGATCCCGGCGATACAAGCTTTGTGGCCCACCAGCAAGTGGACCGATTCTCCTTTAAGGATGAAAACGAGCGTGTAGAGTCCGAGGGTGGCGTTCCTGCCACATCCAGGCAGATCCTTCTGGGGATCACCCGGGCCTCCTTGAACACTGACTCCTTCATCTCTGCGGCTTCCTTCCAGGAAACCACTCGGGTGCTTACCGATGCTGCCATAAAAGGTAAGAAGGACCCGCTACTGGGCCTGAAAGAGAACGTGATTATCGGACACCTGATTCCGGCCGGAACCGGTCTGAAGCACTACCGAGATGTGGAGATCTTCTACAAAGAGTACGGAGATATTCAGAAGCTGGAAAAAGAGAAGCGTGAAGCCGAGGAGCAAATGGCTGCCGGTCAGATTCCTCAGGAAGGGGTACAGGGCTAAACTTCCCTGAATAACCCCGGCCTGGTCCCGCAGCTGAAGGTTGCCGGGCTAAGGCCACGTGAAAAGGTCGCCTTCGGGCGGCCTTTTTCTTTTTGGAGGGGATATAATCTGCACCTGGGCGGAGCCGCATTATTGAAAAACCTGTGGCGCGAATACATAACAATCGCAACGTGACATAATATCGCTTGATGTCACCATTCTTGCATCGTGCGGCTTCCGGAAATCATCCAATTCAATGTCAGTCGCCAACCGGGCTGCATCATTAAAAAACTTCGCCTATAAAGGGGCCTGGTGCTGAATACCTCTTGTCAGCGAGGGGGCCTCCTTCTTTTGTGGTCTCTCGAGCCTGAAGCCTGAGCTGCTCCAGTGCGAGCTAGCAAAACTGTGTCTCACAGGATGAGGTCACAAGTTGTTAGTTCTAACCGGTTTTGAGAAATTCAAGGATGCCGTAAGGGTCCTGATATTTAGGGATTCCGGGAAACTATATTCTCGAAGGGAGTGTATTAACTGAATGCCAACGATTAATCAGTTAATCCGTCACGGAAGAAAACAACAGAAGAAGAAGACCAAGTCTCCTGCCCTTATGGCCTGCCCTCAACGGCGAGGGGTTTGTACGCGAGTGATGACATTCACTCCGAAGAAACCTAACTCCGCGCTTAGAAAGGTAGCTCGGGTTCGATTGACTACAGGTATCGAAGTTACCGCCTACATTCCTGGGGAAGGTCACAACCTTCAGGAGCACAATGTGGTGCTGGTAAGAGGCGGAAGGGTAAAAGACCTTCCTGGTGTTCGCTATCATATTATTCGCGGGGCTCTGGATACCCTGGGCGTGGATAAGCGCCGTCAGGGCCGTTCCAAGTATGGAGCCAAGAGGCCCAAGGCGTAAGGATTACATATGTCACGTAGAAGTCAGGCAGTACAAAAGCGATATGTGGCCCCGGACTCTCGTTACGGCGATCCGGTGGTTTCCAAGTTTATCAATTACTTGATGAACGATGGAAAAAAGTCCACCGCCGAGCGAGTGTTCTATGATGCCATGGATCGCATTAAGGACAAATCCGGCCAGGAAGGCGTGGAAGTGTTCCGAGAGGCTCTGGAGAATGTGAAGCCTACCCTGGAAGTTCGCTCTCGCCGAGTAGGTGGGGTGACCTATCAGGTTCCGGTGGAAGTTCGACCGGAGCGCATGCAAGCCCTGGCGATCCGCTGGATTGTCGGCTACGCTCGCGGACGAAAAGGTCATTCTATGGCCGAGCGCCTGGCGGACGAGTTGCTGGATGCCAAAAATAACGCCGGCGGCGCAGTTAAGAAACGAGACGATACGAGGAAGATGGCCGAAGCGAATAAGGCATTTAGCCACTATCGCTGGTAAGCCGAGGGATTTATGAAACGACAAATTACACTGGAGAGAACCCGCAATATCGGCATTATGGCCCACATTGATGCCGGTAAGACTACCACTACCGAGCGTATTCTCTTCTATACTGGAAAGTCCTATAAGATTGGCGAGGTTCACGAAGGTGGAGCCGCCATGGACTGGATGGAGCAGGAAAAAGAGCGTGGTATTACCATTACCTCTGCCGCGACCACAACCTTCTGGGAAGGCTCTGATCAGGATCGGGATTCGCACCGAATCAACATCATCGACACTCCGGGCCACGTGGACTTTACCGTGGAGGTGGAGCGTTCCCTGCGTGTTCTAGATGGTGCTGTAGCCGTTTATGACGGGGTGGCCGGTGTAGAGCCTCAGACCGAGACTGTATGGCGTCAGGCGGACCGCTACCGTGTGCCCAGGATGTGTTTCATCAACAAACTGGACCGAATGGGTGCGGACTTCTTCTATTGTGTAAATACCATTCGCGACCGGTTGGGCGCCAACGGAGTCCCAATCCAGCTCCCTATCGGTAAGGAGTCGGACTTCCAGGGTGTTGTAGATCTCGTGGAGAATCGCGCCATTATCTGGTCCGGCGAAGAGCTGGGCGCTAAGTTCGATTACGTAGACGTTCCGGAGGACCTGAAGGCGCAAGCCGAGGAATACCGCACCAAGCTGATGGAAAGCGCCGCCGAGTGCGACGATGAACTACTCGAAAAGTATCTCGAAGAAGGCGAGCTAACAAAAGAAGAACTCAAGCGAGCCATTCGTAAAGGGACCCTGGAAATGAAAATGTTTCCTATCCTTTGCGGAACCGCCTTCAAGAACAAAGGCGTGCAGCCTCTGCTGGATGCAGTTCTGGATTACATGCCCTCGCCGCTGGATGTTCCGAACATCAAAGGTCATGCCGTAGAAGATCCTGAAAAAGAGATCGAAAGAAAAACCGGCGATGATCAGCCTTTCGCTGCTCTGGCCTTTAAGATTGTGAGCGACCCGTATGTAGGTAAGCTGACCTATTTCCGTGTATATTCCGGTTCCCTTACCAAGGGGTCTTACGTTCTTAATGCTTCCAAGGGCAAGAAAGAGCGAATCGGTCGTTTGCTTCAGATGCACGCCAACGACCGCGAAGAGATCGAAATCGTATTCTCCGGTGATATTGGCGCCGCCGTAGGCCTGAAAGACACTTCTACTGGCGACACGCTGTGCGCAGAAGACAGTCCTGTAATCCTGGAGTCCATGGAGTTCCCGGATCCGGTAATCGACCTGGCTATTGAGCCGCTCACAAAGGCGGATCAAGAGAAGCTATCCCAGGCGCTGGTTCGTCTGGCCGAGGAAGACCCTACGTTCAAGGTGAAAACCGACCACGAAACCGGTCAGACCATTATTTCCGGTATGGGCGAGCTTCACCTGGAGATCATCGTAGACCGACTGAAGCGAGAATTCAAAGTAGAAGCGAATGTGGGTAAACCGCAGGTGGCTTACCGTGAGACCATTCGTAAAGAAGTGGAAGTTGAGTCCAAGTACATCAAGCAGACTGGTGGTCGAGGCCAGTATGGACACTGCTATCTGCGAGTGGCTCCGAATGAGCCCGGAAAAGGCTACGAATTTGTGAACAAGATTGTGGGGGGCGTGATTCCCCGTGAATATATTCCGGCAATCGACCGCGGTTGCCAGGAGGCTATGTCAGCCGGTGTGATGGCTGGGTATCCGGTAGTCGATGTGAAAGTGGAAGTCTATGACGGTTCCTATCACGATGTAGACTCCTCGGAAATGGCCTTCAAGATTTGCGCTTCTTTAGGTTTTAAGGATGCCTGTAGAAAGGCAAGCCCCGTGCTTCTGGAGCCTATGATGGCTGTGGAAGTGGTTACCCCTGAAGATTACATGGGTGACGTAGTGGGCGACCTGAACCGAAGAAGGGGTCGTATCGGCTCCATGGAGCAGCGTGGAAACGCTCGAGTAGTGTCCGCCGAAGTGCCTCTTTCCGAAATGTTCGGATACGCCACGGACCTGCGAAGCTCCACACAGGGTAGAGCGGCCTACACAATGCAATTCAAGCACTACGAGGAGGTGCCGAGCAGTATCGCCAATGAACTGGCAGCCAAGGCTGCAGTGTAAATTGACTGGACACTGCCGGTGCGAGCAAAAATAAGGCTATTTCGCCTTTTGAGCAAACGCAAAAATCTGGAAGAAAGGTAAAATCAATGGGTAAGCAAAAATTTGATCGTACAAAACCACACGTTAACGTGGGAACAATTGGTCACGTAGACCATGGAAAAACAACTCTAACTGCTGCAATTACTACTGTACTGGCGAAGTCAGGCGGATCCAACAAGGCTGTTGGTTATGCAGAAATCGATAACGCTCCTGAAGAAAAAGAGCGCGGTATTACCATCGCTACTTCTCACCAGGAATACGAATCTGAGAACCGCCACTACGCTCACGTAGACTGCCCGGGTCACGCTGACTACGTAAAGAACATGATTACCGGCGCCGCTCAGATGGACGCTGCGATTCTCGTGGTTTCCGCTGTAGACGGTCCTATGCCTCAGACTCGAGAGCACATCCTGCTGGCTAGCCAGGTAGGCGTGAAATACATCGTTGTGTTTCTGAACAAAGTAGATACCATCAAAGAAGACGAACGCGACGAGATGGTTGAACTGGTTCAGGAAGAAGTTAAGGATCTGCTAGGTTCTTATGGATATCCTGCAGAGGAGACTCCTTTTGTCATGGGTTCTGCTCTGAAAGCCCTGGAAGGCGACGAGTCCGATATCGGCGCTCCGGCCATCCTCAGACTGATGGAGCAACTGGACACTTACGTGCCCGAACCTCAGCGCGATGTAGACAAAGACTTCCTGATGCCAGTAGAGGATGTATTCTCTATCACTGGTCGTGGAACTGTGGCTACCGGTCGTGTAGAGCAAGGTCAGCTGAGAGTTAACGATGAAGTGGAAATCGTAGGTATTCGAGATACCACCAAGACAGTTATTACTGGTATCGAGATGTTCCGCAAGGAGCTGGATTTCGCTCAGGCCGGGGACAACATTGGCGCCCTGATGCGAGGAACCAAGAAAGAAGACATTCAGCGTGGTCAGGTTCTGGCCAAGCCAAAGTCTATTACTCCTCATAAGAAGTTCAAGGCTGAGATCTACGTTCTGAAGAAGGAAGAGGGCGGACGCCACACTCCATTCTTCAATGATTATCGTCCACAGTTCTACTTTAGAACTACTGACGTGACTGGAAGTATCAAGCTGCCAGCCGACAAAGAGATGATCATGCCCGGCGATAACGTAACTATCGAAGTTGAGCTGATCACTCCTATCGCCATGGATAAGGGACTTAAGTTCGCTATCCGTGAGGGTGGACGAACTGTAGGATCCGGCGTTGTAGCCGAGATTGCTGAATAATTGAGAGAAGCAGGGGATTATGGCTCAGAGAATTCGCGTAAAACTAAAAGCCTTTGATCACAAGCTGATCGATCGCTCGGCGGCGGAGATCGTCGCCACGGCGAGGCGGACCGGTGCGGAGATCTCCGGGCCGATCCCCCTGCCTACCAGGGTGGAAAAATTTACCATTCTGCGATCGGTACACGTGAACAAAAAGTCACGGGATCAATACGAGGTCCGCACTCATAAGCGGATGATAGATATAATGAATACCAATCCCGATACGGTGGATGCTTTGATGAAGCTCCAGTTACCGGCCGGGGTAAGTGTAGATATAAAGAGCTGAGGCATCGGAAATGGCTAAGGGCTTAATTGGAAGAAAGTTGGGCATGACCCAGGTGTTTGATGAGAAGGGTAACGTAGTTCCTGTTACCGTTCTGGAAGCAGGCCCCTGTGTGGTGACGGATCTTCGGACCGAAGAGCAGCACGGGTACAAGGCTGTGCAGCTCGGGTTTGGCGAAGTGAAGGAAAAAGCCCTGAGTAAAGCAGAGGTGGGACACGTTAAGAAGAACGGTATTGCCCCTCATCGTACACTTATGGAATTCCGGGATGCAGACCTGGAAGTGGAAGTTGGCGCCAGCGTGGCCGCGGATCTGTTTTCTGCCGGCGATCGCGTCAAGGTTACTTCGGTTAGCAAGGGAAAAGGTTTTCAGGGTGTAATGAAACGGCATGGGTTCGGTGGCGGTCGAATGACCCACGGTTCCCACTTTCACCGAGCGCCTGGTTCCATTGGCGCCAGTTCCGACCCCAGTCGGGTGTTTAAGGGCAAGAAGATGCCCGGACATGCCGGCCAGCTTAAGACTACCGTTTCCAACCTGAAGATCATGCAGGTGGATCTGGAGAATAATCGCATCCTGGTCAAAGGGGCAGTGCCCGGAGCACGGACGTCGGTTGTTCGAATTGAGGTGATGGGATGAAAGCGCAGAAATTCGACGCTACAGGAAAGAAGAGCGGTGATGTAAGCCTGCCGGACAGTGTGTTCGCGGTGGACGTCAACCTGGGTCTCATCCGTGAAATCATAGATGCAGAGAACCGGAACCGTCGCCAGGGTACACACAAGGTCAAGACCGTGTCCGAAGTGAGCGGTGGCGGCAAAAAGCCCTGGAGACAAAAGGGTACTGGTAACGCTCGCCAGGGTTCTATTCGAGCGGTGCAGTGGAAAGGTGGCGGTATCGCGCACGGTCCGGTGCCCAGGGATTACAGCATCCGAGTGCCGGAGAAGAAGCGAAAGGCCGGTATACGGGCTGTGCTTAGCTTCAAGGCTTCCAAAGAAGCGATCTCCGTTATGGCTGATCCCACGTTGGATGGGTTCAGTACAAAAAAGATGCACGGGGTGTTCAAAGAGATGGGCGCGATCCCCGGCTCGACGGTGGTCTTTTTGACTCTGGGGGCTGACGAAAAGCTGCGGAAGTCAGTATCGAACATTCCGGTACTCCATCATATGGATGCTTCTAGAATCACCGCTCCCGAGCTGTATTACAACTCCCGTGTGGTAATCACTGAGTCCGCGTTGGCTCACCTGGAAAAAGCCTACGCAGCTGAAGGTGCTCGATCATGAACTTGAACGATGTAATTATTTCTCCAATAGTGACGGAGAAGTCTGAAGAAGTGAAGCACGGAAAAGCTGGTTACGAGGTGCATACCTTTAAGATCCAGAAGCGTGCCAACAAAGAACTGGTTAAGCAGGCGCTCTACAAACTCTACGGCGTAAAAGTCGAAAAAGTGCGCGTGTTGAACGTACCTTCCAGGCTTAAGCGATTCCGAATGGACTATGCGCGCGTGCCTGGCTGGAAAAAGGCCATCGTAACCCTGGCTCCGGGTGAGAATCTGGACCTGGCAAAGGCCGCAGGATAATAGACTATGCCTATTAAGAGATTTAAACCGACTACTTCTTCCACCAGATACAAATCGGTACTGGTTTTCGAAGGGCTAAGCAAAGAGGCTCCAAAAAAGGCTCTGCTGGAAAAGGTGAACTATCGTGCCGGTCGCAATAATGCCGGTCGAATTTCCGTTCGCCGAAAAGGCGGTCGTCTGAAGCGAAAGTATCGTATCATCGACTTCAAGCGAAACAAGCTCGAAGTTCCAGGAACCGTTGCGGCTATCGAATACGACCCGAACAGAACGGCCAATATTGCTCTGATTAAATACGCGGATGGCGAGTATCGGTATATCCTGTGCCCGGACGCGCTGAAAGTAGGCGACTCGGTGATTTCGGCGGACAAAGCGGATATTCGCGCTGGAAACAGTCTTCCGCTTAAGAATATCCCTGCCGGTACTCAGGTGCATAACATCGAGCTGCAGCCACAAAGAGGCGGCCAAATGGCACGATCGGCCGGGGCCTTTGCCAGTATCGCAGGTCGAGACGGCAATTATATTCTAATCAAGCTGCCCAGCGGTGAGCTTCGGAAAGTTCATGAGAACTGCCGCGCCACGGTAGGGGTCATGGGCAACCGGGATCACAGCCTGGTAAGTATCGGTAAAGCCGGTCGCAAGCGCTGGATGGGTGTTCGGCCCCACGTTCGCGGCGTGGTGATGAACCCGGTGGATCACCCCCACGGTGGTGGTGAAGGTAAGACATCCGGTGGACGTCATCCTGTATCGCCCTGGGGTCAGCCCACTAAAGGATACAAGACGCGTAAGAAGAATCATCCGACGGATCGATTTATCGTGCAGCGAAGAATTAATAAAAGGATAGGACGCTAAGCATGGCCAGATCACTGAAGAAAGGGCCTTACGTAGAAGAGTCCCTGATGAACAAGATTAACCAGATGAATGCGGAAGGCAGCAAGAAGCCTTTCAAGACCTGGTCCAGGCGATCTACGATCTTTCCCGAGATGATCGGGCATACGATGCTGGTGCACAACGGGCAAAAGTTCGTGCCGGTATATGTGAACGAGAACATGGTAGGTCACAAATTGGGCGAATTCGCGCCCACCAGAACTTATAAAGGGCATACCAGCCTGGATAAGAAGGTGAAGAGATAATGGAAGCCAAAGCAGTAGCAAAGTTTCTGCTCGTGAGTCCTCGAAAAGTACGCCTTGTGGCGAACGAAATCAGAGGGTATCCCTATAGCGAGGCGATCGATTATCTGAGATTCATTCCTCGGAAAGGCGCGGTGTTACTGAAGAAGGTGCTGGAATCAGCGCGAGCAAATGCTGCGAACAACAACGAGAACCTGGACGAAAGTGCTCTCTTTGTGAAGAAAGTGTATATCGATGGCGGTCCTACTATGCGGAGGTTTCGACCTCGAGCCCGTGGTCGAGCAATGCAGCGACTGAAAAGAATCAGCCACATCACAGTGGTGCTGAGCGACGAGAACTGAGGAATTTTAGAATATGGGTCAGAAAGTAAATCCAATAGGACTGCGACTGGGAATAACTCGTTCCTGGGATTCGGTATGGTACTCCAATGAAGGCTATCAGGATGCTCTGCACGAGGATCTGATGATCCGCGAGTTCCTGGGAAAGCGCTACAAGAGAGCCGGCCTGCTACGAATCGTAATCGAGCGATTCCCTGAAAAGATTAACGTCAATCTGCATACTGTAAGACCCGGGCAAATCATTGGGCCGAAGGGCGCCGCCATTGAAGCCGTGAAAGCGGAGCTGAAGAAGCGAGTATCGTTGCCTTTGAACCTGAGCATTGTGGAAGTTAAGAAACCGGAAACAGTAGCCAAGGTAATTAGCGAGAACATTGCCCAGCAACTGGAACAACGAATGCCCTTCCGTCGAGTAATGAAGCAGGCTCTTCGAGGCGCCATGCGAGGCGGAGTAGAAGGAATTAAGATCATGGTATCTGGGCGACTGAACGGCGCAGATATGGCTCGAACCGAACAATACAAGGACGGTCGAGTGCCTTTGCATACGCTCCGTGCGCGGATTGAGTATGCGGTAAGCGAAGCGAAGACTACTTACGGAATTCTGGGAGTGAAGGTTTGGACCTATCACGGCGATTTACTGCCCGGTACCGAAGTAGAAGAGGAAGAACAACCCCAACGCAGGCGAGGGGGCCGTCAATAAGGCGGTAGTTCCGAGGTAAGATATGCTATCACCCAAACGCGTAAAATATAGAAAGCGACAGCGCGGACGCCTTAGAGGTCTTGCGCACCGAGGGAACAAAGTATCTTTCGGGGAATTCGGATTAAAGGCAGTGGAGTCCGGTCGTTTGACAGCGCGCCAGATTGAGGCGGCTCGACGAGCAATGACCCGTCACGTAAAGAGGGGCGGTAAGATGTGGATTCGCATTTTCCCGGATCAGCCGGTAACCAAGAAGCCAGCCGAAACCCGTATGGGTAGCGGTAAAGGTAGCCCGGAATACTGGGTAGCGGTAGTGCGGCCGGGCCGAGTTCTGTTCGAAATGAGCGGGGTTCCGGAAAGCCTGGCACGTGAAGCGCTGGCCCTGGCGGCCCATAAGCTGCCCATGAAAACCTCCTTTGTGAGAAAGGATCTGATCTAAGGAGTATAGAATGGCATCATCGTATCATGAAATGTCAGAGGAAAATCTGAAGGAGCAATTGCAGCAGGCCAAAGAGGAACTGCGCGAACTACGATTCACTTTCGGAATCGCTCGTTCACTGCAGAAGCCTGCGCGAGTTGGTCAGCTCAAGCGAAACGTAGCGCGGATCAATACCGTGCTGCGCGAAAGAGAGCTGGGGATTGCGACTCAGAAAGACGCCACCTCAAAAGGAAAAGGGAAGTCCCGTAAGAAATAAACGGCAGTATTAGTATGAAGACGCGAGCCAAAAGAATTAGAACCATTGTGGGTCGGGTGGTCTCCGACAAGACGGACAAAACCAGAGTAATCCTGGTTGAGACCTTCTTTACTCACCCAAAGTTCAAGAAGACCGTGAAGCGTTCTCAGCGGATTAAGATCCACGATGAGAAGAACGAGTCCAGAGAGGGCGATATCGTAAGCGCCATTGAAACGCGACCGCTTTCTCGATGGAAGCGTCATCGGCTATTCAAAGTTGTTGAGAGGCCACAAGCATGATCCAGATGCAAACAATGCTCGAGGTAGCGGACAATACCGGAGCAAGAAAGGTTATGTGTGTAAAAGTCCTGGGCGGAAGTAAGAAGCGCTACGCCTCCGTCGGTGATATCATCGTGGTGGCTGTAAAAGATGCCCTGCCAGCTTACGGACTGAAAGACGGGACCGGTAAGAAGGTGCACAACAAAGCCGTTCAGAAGGCCGTTGTGGTGCGAACGAAGAAGGAAATTCGACGACCGGACGGTTCCTACATTCGATTCGATGACAACGCATGCGCGATCATCGACGATAAAATGAACCCCAGAGGGACCCGTATTTTCGGGCCTGTTGCCAGAGAACTGCGTGACCGCAAGTTCATGAAGATTGTTTCTCTGGCGCCGGAGGTGCTGTAATGAATCGATTTGCTCAGCGAATCCATGAGCAGGAGAAACACCGTCACCGCAAGCTGACTCTAAAGGCCGGCGATGAGGTAGTGGTAATCTCCGGAAAAGAAAAAGGAAAGCGCGGAAAGATCCTGCATATTGACAGAAGCAATGACCGCGTTTACGTAGAAGGCGTGAATAAGATCAAGCGCTTCATGCGACCCACCCAGGAAAACCCCCAGGGTGGTGTAGTGGAGATCGAAGCTCCCATGCATCTTTCCAATGTGCTGTTTTATGACAGCAAGAAGAAGAAAGGCGTGAAATTGGGCAAGAAGGTCGAGGACGGTAAGAACGTTCGAATCACTCGACCGGAAGGCAAGACCGTCTAATTGAGGGAATTATAGATGGATCAACTACTGGAAAAATACAGATCCGAGGTAATCGGCCAACTCAGAGAGAAGTTTCAGTACAAGAGCCTGATGCAGGTTCCAGCTCTGGAAAAAATCACTCTGAATGTGGGTATCGGCGATGCCGCCACCAATCCAAAGGCGCTGGAAGCGGCGATTGAGGAGTTGGGATTGATTACCGGGCAAAAAGCAGTGCGAACCAAGGCCAAGAAGTCGATCGCGGGGTTCAAGCTCCGTGAAGGGATGGCCATTGGCGCTCGCGTAACGCTGCGCGGGAATCGTATGTATGAGTTTCTATTCAGGCTCATCAATATTGCGATTCCGCGGGTGAGGGACTTTCGTGGGTTAAATCCCAACGGATTCGATGGTAGAGGAAACTACAATTTCTCGATCAGGGAGCAGATCATCTTTCCTGAGATCGAAGTGGATCAGGTAGATTCCTATCATGGACTGAATGTTACGATAACGACTACGGCGCCTACTAATGAGGAAGGCCGTGAACTTCTTGCCGGGCTGGGATTTCCTTTCCGCAAGAATTGATTCTGGGAGTATTTTAGAAATGGCTCGAAAGGCAATGATGGAAAAGATGAAGCGCAAGCCGCGCTTCCAGGTGCGAGAGCACAACCGCTGCCCGATTTGTGGTAGGCCCCGGGGGTTTATGCGAAGGTTTCGCATGTGCCGTATATGTTTCAGAAAGCTGGCCAGTATGGGTCAAATACCCGGAGTAACCAAATCATCCTGGTAAGGAAGGAGTAAGCTGCAATGAGTTTGAGTGATCCAATAGCGGATATGTTGACCCGGATACGAAATGCATCCAGGGCAGGGCATCCTAAAGTGAGTTTTGCAGGCTCCAACCTGAAGGAGAGCATCGTTTCTATTCTCAAGAACGAAGGCTTTATTGCAAACTACGAAGTAAAGAAAGAGAATAACAAGAGCAACATCGAAGTGGAGCTCAAGTACATCAACAAAAGCCCGGTGATCAAAGAGATCGAGCGGGTGAGCAAGCCGGGGCGACGGATCTACAGCAAGAGCCAGGAGATGCGTCCGGTGCGCAACAACATGGGTATTGCCATTCTGTCCACATCCCATGGGGTGATGACTGGTCGAAAGGCCAAGAAAATGAATGTGGGTGGAGAGATCCTGCTAAGGGTCTGGTGATCCTTTCTGGGAGTTATTTAAGATGTCAAGAGTTGGAAAAGCGCCTATCAAGCTACCTTCCGGGGTAGAAGTGAATGTGCAGGGCGAGACAATCAATGTAAAGGGTCCAAAAGGAGCTCTGAACTCGCCTCTTCCCGAAGGGATCTCCCTGAGCGTGGAAGACGGTGTAGTGAGCCTCACCCGCGCGGACGAGTCCAAGAAGCAGCGGGAACGCCACGGTCTGGCTCGAGCCCTGTTACAGAACTGCGTCACCGGGGTTTCCACAGGCTGGACTCGAAACCTGGAACTGGTTGGTGTGGGATACCGCGTACAGCTGAAAGGCAAAGAACTTGTACTCTCACTGGGATTTTCCCATGAGGTCAAATACCCCCTTCCGGAAGGTGTGGAAGCCCAGGTTACTGACCAGACTCGACTTGCCCTGTCGGGGATTGANCGNCAGAAGCTGGGNCAGGTNGCCTCAGANATCNGATCNTTCCGNCCGCCNGANCCNTANAAAGGNAANGGNGTTCGNTANGCNGGNGAGCAAATCCGCCGNAAAGCTGGTAAAGCNGGTAAGGCAGGNAAGAAATAANNNAGTCGNGNTTNGNGCNNTCCAGNNCNNCCNGNCGCATGGAACGGAAAGAATATGAATCGGCTGCAAGAAAAAAGACATAGGCTTGGTAAAAGGGTCCAGACCATTCGAAAAGCGATTCGATCCAAGAATCGTAGACCTCGTCTGATTCTGAATCGCACCAATAAGTATCTCTTTGCGCAGATCGTGGATGACGAGAAAGGCACTGTTCTGTGTTCGGCTTCCACGCTGGAGAAGAGCTACAGCGGTCCGAAAAAGAACCTGGAAGCGGCTAAAAAGCTGGGTGAAATCCTGGCGGGTCGAGCCAAAGAAAAGGGCGTTACCCGGGTAGTGTTTGATCGTCGCGGTCGACTTTATCACGGACGTATGGCCCACTTCGCGGACGCAGCTCGCGAAGGCGGTCTGGAGTTTTAATTATGGTAGAAGAGCAACAAGTAAAAGAGTACGTCGAAAAAGTCGTCAAGATCAACCGTGTATCCAAAGTAGTGAAAGGGGGACGTCGGTTCTCCTTTAACGCTCTTGCGGTAGTGGGCGATCAGTCCGGCTCCGTGGGAATCGGCCTGGGCAAGGCTAACGAGGTTCCCGACGCCATCCGCAAAGCCATTGAGGCTGCGCGTCATCATATGGTTGAGGTACGCCTGACCAGGAAGAAGACCATTCCTCATGAAGTTGTTGGCGCCTACAAGAGTACTCGAGTGCTTCTTCGACCGGCCACTGCGGGAACGGGTATTATTGCCGGTGAAGCGGTGAGGTCGGTACTGGAACAGGCAGGAGTGCACGATGTGCTTTCCAAAGTGCACGGTTCCAAGAATGCAATCAACGTGGTAAGAGCCACCCTGGATGCGCTGGTTCAACTGGAAACTCCTATCGTTTCTGCGCAGAAGCGCGGCCTGAGTCTGGAGCAGTTGTTTGGCAATATGGACGACCAGTCCATGAATTGAGATCGCAGGCTGGATAGATAAAT
Organism: Spirochaetaceae bacterium; assembly: GCA_002730875.1. Taxonomy (GTDB): domain Bacteria; phylum Spirochaetota; class Leptospiria; order Leptospirales; family Leptonemataceae; genus UBA3465. The sequence goes on from PCBI01000005.1 coordinate 1,021,351, forward strand.
GAGCGATAAAAAAGTAAAAGTTACATTGGTTAAAAGCGCCATCGGAAGAAAGCCCGAGCACCGAAAGACCCTGCGAGCGCTGGGTCTACGCAAGACCAATGCTGTACGTATTCATACTTTGAACCCGGCAGTGAAAGGAATGATCCACCAGGTGGGTTATATGCTGAAGGTGGAGGATTACAATGGCTGAGGAAACACTGAAGTATTCATCCCTTCTTCCTGAGAAGAAGAAGAAAAAGGTCAGCCGATCCACCGAGCTGGCCGAGTTGCCCGCTGGCGATGCAGGACGAAAGCAAAAGATGCGTCTGGGTCGAGGAAAAGGTACTGGCAAAGGCAAGACCTCCGGTCGAGGTCAGAAGGGCCAGAAGTCCAGAGCTGGATACAGCATGACTGCCGGTTTTGAAGGTGGTCAGATGCCTCTGCACCGTCGTTTGCCGAAGCGCGGTTTCAATAGCCCGGATCCCAAGAGCTATCAGACTATCAACCTGTGGGTTCTGGAAAAGTCCGGTCTATCCGGCGATCTGGGTGGAGCGGAACTGCAGGCCAAAGGATTGGTAGCGAACGGGGCCGAACTCATCAAGGTTCTGGGCACGGGCGATATCAAATCCAAAGTCTCTCTGAAGGTGGATGCAGTGTCTGCCTCTGCGAAACAGAAGATCGAAGCGGCGGGCGGCTCGGTAGAGATACGAACTGCAGCGGATCGAAGAGAACTAAAAAAGAAAAAGGCGGGCGCTTGATCGTCCTGGGATAGCATTTCTTTATGAGTGCANTGATTACAATTTTTAGAATTCCNGAACTNNGNAAGAANATNNTGTNNACCATCGGNCTTCTGGTGGTNTTNNGNATGGGTTCNTTNATNACCATTCCAGGNGTAAACCCNGTGGCNGTGGCNCAGGCCNGNCCNCCNGGNCAGTCNTTTCTGGACGTGGTNAACGTNTTNTCNGGNGGTGCNCTCTTTAAACTNTCCATNTTCTCNCTGGGCATTATGCCCTANATNTCTGCTTCNATTATNATGAGTCTNNTGACNGTNGTAATTCCGGCNCTGGCNCGNNTNCANAGAGAAGGAGANGANGGNCGNAAGACCATCAATCGCTACACTCGCTANGGAACTGTNGTNCTNTGCGCNATTCAGGCNGTNTTTATNCTGATNTGGGCTGTNGANGAAAGAAACACNCTTCANCANCCNNTNGTNTCGGATGCAATGAATACCACCTGGTTNTTCATNGTNGGCGTNGTNGCCATTACCACTGGAACCATCCTGTTAATGTGGATGGGCGAGCAAATCACCGAGCGGGGTATCGGAAACGGCGCCTCCCTCATCATCTTCGCAGGTATTATCGCACAGCTTCCCGGAATGCTTCTGCAAATGTTCCGGGATGCAGACATCCAGATCTTTGATGTCATCATCCTGATGCTGTTATTCATCATTTTGATTTCGCTTACGGTGATTCTGTCGCAGGGCGTTCGTAAGGTCCCATTGCAGTATGGAAAGAAGATGCAGGGCCGCAGAATGGTACAGGCACAGAGCCAGAGTATTCAGTTTAAGCTGAACTCGGCCAACGTTATGCCGATCATCTTTGCCTCTTCGCTGCTGCTCTTCCCGCAGACAGTCTTTGGAATGCTGGGAGAGAGCTCCTCGAATAGCATCTGGATTGGACTCCAGCAGTGGCTGAATCCGTTTGCGCCCGTGTTCTATCAGCAGATTCCTTACTACCTGATTTACACCATACTCATTGTGTTCTTTGCCTATTTTTATACGGCAATCTATATCAATCCCCAGGAACTGGCCGAGAACCTGAAGAAGTTCGGCGGTTTTATCCCCGGAATTCGTCCGGGCACGCATACCAGGGAATACATTGAGAACACTCTGAACCGGATTATTCTACCTGGTGCCATGTTTCTGGCCGGTCTGGCGCTTGCGCCTTACTTCATCATCAACGCCATGGACCTGAAGGCAAACCAGAACATTCAGGGACTGGCCTATACCTTCGGGGGCACTTCCCTTCTGATTATCGTGGGCGTTGCGCTGGATACGTTGAAGCAAATCGAAGCTCAGCTTAAGATGCGCAACTATCAGGGTTTTATGAAGAAAGGCAAGATCAGGGGGAGGTTGAAATAATGCGAATCGTATTCATGGGGCCTCCGGGTGCCGGCAAAGGTACGCAGGCCAAGATCATTTGTTCCGATCTGGGCATCCCCCAGATTTCCACCGGCGAGATTCTACGGAACGCCATGGAGAGCGGCAGTGAGCTCGGAAAGGAAGCTAAAAGCTACGTGGAGTCCGGCGGACTGGTTCCGGATTCCGTGGTTATCGGTATTGTAAAGGAACGCATTCAGCAGCCGGATTGCGAAAAAGGGTACCTGTTGGACGGGTTTCCCCGCACACTGGATCAGGCGGATGCGCTGAAGAATATGACTCAGGATCTGGGAAAGCCGCTGAATGTGGCTTTGAATCTGGCTGTACCGCAGGATGAGCTGGTGAGCCGACTCCTGGACCGGGCCCAAAAAGAAGGGCGCCCGGATGACACGGAGCCGGTAATCAAGAGTCGACTGAAAACCTATGAGGAGCAAACCCTGCCCCTCGTGGAATATTATAGAAAGCAAGGTATCCTCAAAGAGGTGGATGGTCTGGGCAGCATGGAAGAAATAACCGCCCGGATCAAGACTGCCCTGGGTATCTAAAACGTCATTTTTGGGAATCCCGGCCTCTTTGCTCAGGAAAGTGCCTGACGGCAGAGGTGGGCTTCCAAAATATGGCATCTGGAATTATCGGAGTTTATAGAGTGGCCAAAGAAGGTGCAATAGAAGTAGAAGGCAAGGTGATCGAGCCACTACCCAACGCTATGTTTCGGGTGGAGCTGGAGAACGGCCATCAGGTATTGGCGCACATTTCGGGCAAGATGAGAATGCACTACATTCGAATTCTGCCCGGTGACAAGGTAACCGTGGAATTATCCCCCTATGATCTGACCAGGGGACGCATTACATACAGGAAGAAATAAATGAAGATTCGAGTCTCTGTTAAAAAGATGTGTAGCGAATGCCGCGTGATCAAGCGTCGAGGCATTGTCCGCGTAATTTGCAGCAACCCCCGACACAAGCAGCGTCAGGGCTAAGTTAAGTATTAGTATCAGGAAGTATTATGGCAAGGATAGCAGGCGTAGACCTACCAAGAGATAAGCGAGTGGTGATTGGACTGACCTACATTTTTGGGATCGGTCCCTCCGTGAGCAAAAAGATCCTCGGCAAAGCCGGAGTGGATGAGTCCATCCGAGTTCGAGATCTGGATGAGCAGCAGGTAGCGAGCATAAGAAATGTTATATCCGAACAGTATCAGGTAGAGGGTGATCTTCGAACAGAAGTGAACCTGAACATCAAGCGACTGATGGACATTGGATGTTATCGAGGTCTGCGCCATAGAATGGGATTGCCGGCCCGTGGGCAGCGCACCCGAACCAATTCGCGAACCCGAAAAGGGCGTCGTAAGACCGTGGCAAACAAGAAGAAGCCAGGTAAATAAGCAATAACAGGGTTAATACCCGGCAGGGAAAACAATGGCCAAGAGTAATAGAAAGAAGGAAAAGAAGAGCGTCGCAAGAGGCCGCGTTTACATCAACGCAACATTCAATAATACGATTATAACGATCACGGATTTGCAGGGGAATACCCTGGCATGGTCTTCTTCCGGGCATTTGAATTTCCGCGGTTCCCGTAAATCTACGCCGTATGCGGCGCAGATGGCGGCGCGAAATGCGGCGGAGAAGGCCCGGGAATACGGTCTACGAGAAGTAGAGGTGCTGGTAAAGGGACCGGGTATCGGTCGTGAATCTGCCATCAGGGCCCTGGCCAATGAAGGCTACCATGTAAGCACGATTCGGGATGTAACGCCACTTCCGCATAACGGTTGTCGGCCCAAGAAGAAACGAAGGGTGTAATCCCCTCCAATCTTTATTCAGGAGATCTACTTTGAGTCCCAAACATCTGCTAAGAGGTTTCAAACGACCACGCCAGATTGAGTTCACCACCGATGCCGAGCAACCGGGATACGGTCGGTTTATTGCAGAACCCTTTGAGCGTGGCTTTGGAACCACGATTGCCAATTCTCTGAGACGTACTTTAATGTCTTCTATCGAAGGCACTGCTATTACTGCTGTACGTATCGAGGGAGTGCCCCATGAATTCTCTACTATCGAAGGCGTTGTAGAGGACGTAACTCGCATTATTCTGAACCTGAAGCAGGTTCGGGCTACATATGAAGCCGAAAATCGGGATGAGCCAAGAGTAATCCACATCGAGAAGAGAGGAGCCGGAGTTCTACGTGCATCGGACCTGGCCGTGGATTCCTCAATTCAGATTCTAAATCCGGATCTGCACATCGCTACTTTGAATGAAGATGCTAACCTGGTGATGGATCTTCAGTTCGAACGAGGGCGAGGCTACCTGCCTTCGGAAATTCTGAAGAAGAACATCGACGAAATCGGTACCATTCCGGTGGATGCGCTGTTCTCCCCGGTGAAACGAGTCAATTTTCAGATCACCGAAACTCGAGTTGGGCAACGAACCGACTACGAGAAGATGATTCTGGAAGTATGGACCGATGGATCCATTGCTCCGGAAGATGCGGTGGCCCAGGCTGCCAAGATTCTAAAAGAGCACCTGACGGTATTCATTAACTTCGACGAGGAGCCGGAAGAAGAAGACGACGAACCGGATGAACTCGAAGAAACGCTTCGCCAGAACCTGGAGAAGCACATCGAGGAACTGGAAGTGTCTGTTCGAACTCTCAGTATGCTGAAAAGCCTGGAGATCGAATACGTGGCCGACGTAGTTCGCCGTACCGAAGAGGAATTCCAGAAATCCAGACATTTCTCTAGCCAATGTGTAGAGGAAGTGCGCCAGAAATTGGCCGAAATGAATCTGGAATTCGGAATGAGAGATTTCTTCGCGACCAGAGATTAAGACGGAGAGCGTCGGGCCGCAAGCCCGGCGAAAACCGCATAGAGAAGCGACATTATGAGAAAGAGAAATAGCGTAAAACAGTTGAATCGGGTAACCTCGCATCGCCATGCCATGATGCGAAACATGGTAACCAGCTTGTTCGATCATGAGCGCATCATTACTACCAGAGCTCGTGCCAAGGCGTTGCGCCCGTATACGGAGAAGCTGATCACTCGAGCCCGCAAGAACTTGGACCCGGCCACCAACGAGCATGCCAAACTGCACAACAAGCGGGAGATCATGAAGGTGGTTCGTGACCGTGATATCGTAAAGAAACTGTTCGAAGATATCGCCGAGCGCTTCAAAGAGCGACCAGGCGGATACACTCGGATCATCCACCTACCGGAGCGGGCTTCAGACAGCGCTCAGATGAGCATTATTGAGCTGGTAGAGCGCAAAGAACGGCCCCGCCGCGAGCGTAGAGCCCGGACCGCAGCAGTGGCTGGCGATGCTGGAACCGCAACCAAAGAGTCTTCTACGAAAAAATCCGGGGTTCCGCAGCGCGAAAAGAAATGGTTTAGCCGATTCCGCAAGGACAAAGAAGAGGGCGGAAGCGAGGAAGGCTCCGAAAGCTAAACCGTAAACAACGAAAAACCCGAGCAATCGCCCGGGTCAGGGAGTGCAGAGCTCCAAACAGCAAAGCCGGCCTAAGAGTCGGTTTTTTGCATTAAGGCGATGCGGCCGGGGCGGGTTCGTTCAAATGGGATCCTGCCGTACCCTCCTGCTGGAAATATTCGCAGTTTTCTATCATGTAGGCAGCAATGCTGCCCATTTTAGCGGGATCCAGAAATGGAGGGTGGGCTCCTTCGGGCAAAAGCCGGGATTCCGGTAAAGGATCTGTGCCCGGATAAAACACGAATAGCAGGGAGAACCGGTACCAGTTATCGATAGCAAGGCTGCGCTGGCATACGGTTTGTTTTGAATTGTCCAGGACCTCAATTCGTATGTTCCAGCGGTTGCGGACACCCTGAAAAGGATACATGTACAACGTCACCATAGACAAAAGGATCTGGTGGATGAATGCGTTTTTGCCCTCCGGCATATAGTGTATTGTGGCTATGTCGATGTTAACCGTGTAATCGACACGCAAGGCGTCCTCGTCTGGCTGCGCGAAGACATTCTTCAGGGCGCCGTCCAGAGGCCAGTCGAAGGAGACTGGCTTTCGTTCGTAGTAGATCGTAGTCTTAAGGATTTCCCTTTCTTCGGACAGTTTCTTTCCCTGGACCCATGTATGCAGGGTGGAGTTGATTGAGGCTTTCCATTTTCTCAATTGCCCGGTGGATTTGTATTCGACCAGTTCATCGAGTTTCTTCGACTGAAGGTCTGCATCCGACTCACGGAATGCGGGTGCCGACTCCGGATGCATCGCCAATCCCCAGCTATTGCTCAGGCGCATATCGCCGGAGTATGGATCTGTGCTATGGCTACTGTAGGAAACACAGGAACAGAGAAGAAGCAAGGGCAGAGCTACCGAAGAAAAATGGAAAGTTCCAGTCAGGTTCATTGCCGACGACCCTAAAGTAATTAGGCAGTTATACAATCAAATTATTTTGCTGGCTTAATGGAGTACGAGCCCCCGGCGCCCCGACCTTTTAGTCTACAGCGTCGCGGGCTACTGTGGATTGTTCGGTAAAAGCTACTGGCCTTGACCAGTTCTGGGTTAGCTATTCAAAGGGATGGGGGCCGGGGAGGAGCCGCGGGTCCACGGGAACTCCGATGGCTGAAGCAGAGGTTAGGGGAAGCAGAGGTTGGGGAAAGCATTGACGGCGGAGCCGCGACGGGGTCGCTCTAGCGCGGGAACCTAGATGTAGTACATCAACCCCTCTTCAGCTTCCTGGTTCTTGCGAACGAATTCCGTAAGCGGGATCTCCAGGATGTGCCGTATCTTGCTGTCCAATTCATTCCAGAAGACTCCCTGTCGGCCTTCCCGCAGGTCGGCATCCTTTTCGAGGACAGAAAGATCCCCTTCCAGGGCATTTAGAATCTCAAAAACGGTGATGGTTTCCGGTTCCCGGGCCAGTTTGTAGCCCCCTTCGGAGCCTCGAACGCTGTGGACAAGTCGTCTCTTTTTCAGGGTATTGATGATCTGCTCCAGGTATTTGACCGGGATGCTCTGTTTCTCTGCAATTTCCCGGGTCTTCAGCAACCGTGTGCGTGCTTCCGGTTCACATAGAGTCATCATGGCTTTTAGTCCGTATCTGCCTTTGCTTGTGATTTTCACTTCGCTTCCTTGCTCCGGAGGATGTTTACATTTTTTTTGCTGTCCCTCTTGCTTTCCAATGTATTTTCGTTAAATTCTGGCGGAAACTCCTGTGAACCATGACTTTGAAATCCATGCCCCGAGAATCTCGGAGGAGGAGCTGGAAGCTATCATTAGAAGACGGCTGGCCAGCCGCAACCTGGATCCGGCTGAGATCGAGCGCGTCGAGAGCCTGAGCTTTTCTCCCCTTTCCGGGGCCGGCATGAAAGGTTTTGATCCGGCGGAAACGGCGGATCTGTTCGAACGCTCCGCTACCGTTCCCAATTTCCGCTCCGGCAAGTTTCGATGGCTCAAAGGACCTCTGGCCGGTCTGGCCCGCTGGGTATATCGCATGAGTTCTGCGCTCATGGACAAACTGTCCGAACATAAAGTGGAGGCCTTCTACAATGTGATCGGCGAATTGATCTTTTTGCGGCGCCAGGTAAGCGATTTGCAAGCCAGAGTAGGCGCGGATCCTTCCGCCTACCAGCGCTCGGCGGACCTTTACGCCGTTCCGCCAACGCAACAGATGGCGGAGCTGGAGCAGGACTCCATCTATCAGGGATGTGTCGAGCTCCTGAGTATTCTGGAAGAAGAAAGCATCCAGGCCCCACTTTCCATTGTCGACGATGCCGGTGGTTTTCTCCAAATAGCCACTTCCAGGCGAGGATTGGAGTCCGACAGTATTGCATCCATGGACCTGATTTTTCAGGATTCCTACTATTTGCGGCCGGGCAGCGTGGTCGCTATTCCATCGTTTCAGAATCTAAGATGTAGTCCTGCCTATTTGATTTCCGCCCTGCGTCGCTTCGCGGGTCAGCATTCCTACCTGTTAATTGGCGCCGACCTGGCGCCGCAGGAATACTACCGGGCTTTGATATCCATGTGCGTTTCGCGGGGCTATAAACTCCTCCAGGAAAAGGCAGGAGCAGATCGGCACATCTATCTATTCGTCTTGAAGTAATGTCCCGCGTTCTACAGCTAAGCCCGGGTGTAGCCCCTTACGATGCCACGTTATCGCTCATGCTGGGTATCGTAAGGCTGTTGCGCGCTCAAGGGCAATACAGGCATTTCGATATTGCCGCCAGACATGTTCCCCGGGGGTTCCGAATTCCGGGCCAGGGTATCGTGAGCAACCGGGTTCAACCCCTGGATGATCTGGACATCAAGAAATACTCCGCCGAAGATGTGTTGATCTATCACCATGGCATTGCCAGCGATGCAGAGCAGCTGATCCGGCATTTTCCCGGAAATCGATTCCTGGTGTATCATGGACTCACTCCGGCAGGCTTCTATCTACCCTACAATCTCACTGTTGCCGGGCGATTGGAACGGGGGCGACGGGAATTGGAACGTCTTGCCTCCGCCTTCGAACGCGCCTACTGCTTTTCCCGAGTGACGGAAGCGGATCTTCGCGAAGCGGGCTATTTGAATATTCGCAAAGTGGATCCTCCACTCCAGGATGTATGGTCAGCGTCTACAGATCAAACCTTCGAACCCAGAGCCGAAGTAGCGGATTCGCCCGTGGTTCTATCCGTGGGACGAATCGTTCCCAACAAGAACCATGAGCCGCTCATCAGGATGCTTCCCTACTTGAGGAGGCTTCATCCCGGAGCCCGGCTGATTTTTGCCGGCGAGCTTCGTCCGGGCCTGGAGCGCTACCATCGCCATTTGATGGACCTGGTGCGAACCCTGGATATACAGAATCATGTGGCGTTTACCGGGCTTCTGGATGCAAAAAGTATGGAGCGTACATGGAAAGAGAGCACCCATCTGCTGTGCACCTCGCTCCACGAAGGATACTGCCTGCCGCTGGTGGAGGCCATGGTTCGGAATAAGCCAGTGCTCTATTTGCGTTATGGCGGATCTGCGGCGGCGGAAACCATGGACGGGGCCGGTGTGGGTTTTTATCCGGCGGATTTCCGCATCATGGCCGAACTGATATCCGAGGTTCATACAAATGTCGATCTAAGGGAACAGATTCTCAGGACGCAGAGGGAACGCCTGAATCAACTGCAACCGGCGGAGATGTCCCTGGACATTCTGCATCAGATTAGCCGGCCAGGAGGGGTCAGTGATTGAACAACAGGTAGAGGAGATCATCGCCTACGTCTTGACTTTACCAACTGTGGGAATGTACTGGTTCCTCTTTTTCAGTACGATCCTGGAGAACCTTTTTCCGCCCTGGCCAGGGGATACGATGATTGTGCTGGCCGGTTTCTTAATGGCCCACGACGCAGTGGATCCGCTGGAGACCAGTCTGGTGACGCTGGCAGGCAACATGGCTGGAGCCTATATCATGTACTTTGCCGGCGAAGGTATACTGGCTCTGGCAAGAAAGTACCATGCACGGATTAGCTGGGCCTGGGCTCGAAACCAGGTGGAGGAACTCACGTCGCCGGAATCCATGGACCGCACCGCAAAGTGGTTTCGCAAGTGGGGTCTCTGGTTCGTTTTGTTTTCTCGATTCTCCGCCGGAATCCGCTTTTTTGTTAGTATCATCGCGGGCATCTCTCGTACAAACCTACTTCTGTTCTCGGCTTCATTTGCGGCCGGCGTCCTCATATGGAACACCTTGCTTCTATATGGAGGTTATGCCCTGGGCGAAAACTGGAGACAGATCCTGGATTGGTTACGGTTATACAATTTCGTGGTCATAACGCTGATTGCCGTTTCGGTGGCGGGCTACTTCTATTACAGGTACAGAAAAAACCTGGAAAAAGGAAGTACCTGATGGTAGTAGTATCCGCCTTTCGCCCCGACCTCGCTCCCTTAGCCGGGACGTAGGATGCGGGGGCCCAGCCTCGAATCGCTTTCGAGTCATCGTTTGAATATCCAGTAAGAACCGGTTATGGAATCACTTAAAAAGCAAATCGAATACGCGGCGAAAAAGGCGCGGACCGTGGCGGTGATCACCGGGGCCGGAATGTCGAAAGAAAGCGGCATTCCGACATTTCGCGGTCCGGAGGGGCTATGGAAGAATTTTCGCGCGGAGGAACTTGCTACCCCCGAAGCCTTTAGAAAGGATCCAAAGCTGGTCTGGGAATGGTACGAATGGCGAAGACAGATTGTCTTGAAAGCGGAGCCTCACGAAGGGCACAAAAGTCTGGCCGAGATGGAAGATTACTTCGATGATTTCCTGCTAATCACGCAGAACGTGGATGGGCTACATCCCCGGGCCGGAAGCCGACAACTAATAGAGATCCACGGCTCTATCCACCGGACCCGTTGCAACACCTGTTCACATAAGATGGATCTACCGCCGGTTGCGTTGGAGATTCCTGTAAAATGCGAACGGTGCGGCGAACTGTCCCGTCCCGATGTGGTCTGGTTCGGCGAATCCTACGACGAAGAGTTGCTCGGTCGTAGCCTGGAGTTCTTGTCGCGGGCTGACATGGTCTGGATCATCGGCAGTTCGGGTATGGTTTCCGTGCCCGTGTATCTTGCGGCCCATGCTAGCAAGAACGGAGCCTTCCTGGTGGACCTGAATCCGGAAGAAGCGGAGTTTTCTCGGTATTGTGACATAAACTTCAGGGGTACCGCCGGAGCGGATCTGCCCCGAATCTGGAGCGGTATCAAGGAAGCCCTGTCCTGAGTATCCCCGGCTTCTATTGCGATTGACATGGAGGCCACGCAAAAGCCCCTTGCGATTGGGCGCATTTGCGCCGCATTTAGGGGGCTTAGCTCAGTTGGTTAGAGCGCTTGCTTGACATGCAAGAGGTCACTGGTTCAACTCCAGTAGCTCCCACATCTCCATGACAGCTATCTTATGTGTGGCGTGGGACCTATCCTCGCCACGCTTGCAGTCGTTCCCGAATGACCTGACAAGACCGTGTGCAGGCGGGCGGTAGCCCTTCCTTCGCCGGTCGCGCAATCCTTCCTGGATTGAGCGCCCGGAAAGCGACGTCCTGTCGCTTGACTCAGAAAGGCTACCGCCCCATAAAAAGGGCATTTCCGGCAGAGAACGGCTGTTGTCCCCGGCGGCGAATTCTGGAGGGTCCCACGCCCCTTCAAGTAAGGTCATTTCGATGTGGTTCAATGGGTGGAAAACCTTCGGTTTTCCTGTCTGGGTGCTCGACCCTTCCGTGGGTCGAGCGTCGGGAAGAAAATCGGGCGGCAACCGGGGGTTGCCTGTTCTTATACTCTCGCCTTTCAGTTGAGCCTATTGCTTGCTCGGACAGACCCCAGACCACCCAGGCAAGGCCAGGTTCGATGTGGGCTGGTGTAAGAAGCCGGAACTTTGTAGCGGCTTATCAGGCTCACAAATTCTAATTTACCTTCCCCTGCACCCCGGGATCATGGGCCCATGACTCAGCGTAGCCGTATACTTGCCTATTCCGGCGCTGCCTTTGCTCTGGCAGGAGCGATTATCAGCGCCATCCTGGTCGCAAAGCATTCCTTTCCCGATCTCATCCAGTCTTCTGTGGGTTGCGATGTAAATGGTACAGACGGATGCAAGGCACTGGGCGCCACCAACTATGCCCATGTATTTGGTGTTCCTATAGCGGCCTTTGGATTCTTTTATTACGCTCTGGTTCTGGTTTCCTTCATTCGTATAAACTTCATGCACCATTCAGGCAAGCTGCTGGGTCTTCTGGTTTTCCTGGGCGCCGTTGGTATCTTCGTGGATATCGTTCTGGGAGTGATCAATCTCGGGATCCTGGAAACGCCCTGTATACTTTGCATTTATACCTACTTAACCACCGCAGGAGTAATGATCATGGCCGCCATGCTATTTAGAAGCGAAGCAAAAAGCAAGAAAGTGAAACCCAGCGCCGCTATTGATTGGTCCGCTTTGTTGATTCACTCCATCATCGCGCTGGTACTTTCGCTGGGGCTGTACGGATGCTATTCGCTCATGAGTCCTGGTAACGTTACTCCAGCAGGCGGAATCCCTATTATTCCGGAAGACAAAGTGGAGCAAATCGTAGCGGACTTTGAAACCCTGCCAGAAGGAAAGCTTTCCACCGAGGGTCTTAAAACCGCTTCTGGTTCCGAGAACGGTTATATAGTCATCCAGGAGTTCGCGGATTTTCTCTGTCCACACTGTAAGCACACAACAGAGATGATCACCAAACTAAAGGAAAGATGGCCGGGCCGCATTAGAGTCTACTATCGTCAGTTTCCCCTGGACGGAACCTGTAATCCATTGATCCAGGGCGTGCGAAAGCCGGTGGGCGACTGGCGATGCAATGCTGCCCAGGCTGCCGTTTGCGCCGGCGGTAGCGAGAACTTCGGAGAGTTCTATCATGACGTTTTTGAACTTCAGGAAAACAGCCCGCCTGTTATGACTCCGGAAACCATTCGTCCGATTGCCGAACGCCATGGATTGAACTGGGATGAACTGTACGCCTGCATGGGATCTGCCAGAAGTCAGCAGCTCATCACTGCTGATGTTCAGGCCGGTAAGACTATTGAGCTGAACTCCACACCGCTGGTAATCTTGAATGATCGAATCCTTAGCCGAGGCTCCCCTCATGAACAGTTCCTGTTTCATCTGGTGGATGCCCTGGTGTATAAAAAAGAAGGCAAAGCGGCCTTCGAAGAGCTGAAAAAGAGATCCCGCGGACAGTAAACCGGGCGAATGGAAGCAGACTAATGACAGAATTGGAAGGAAAACTCAACGGCGCCGGACAGCGGCATGCTATTGTCGTTTCGCGTTGGAATGAGTTTATTACGGATAGGCTCAAGGACGGCGCTATCGCAGCCCTGAAGAAGCACGATGTTTCTGAAAGCTCGATTACAGTGGTTGGCGTGCCCGGAGCCTACGAACTGGGTTCGGTAGCCCGCAAGCTGGCGGCCACCGGAAAATATGATGCCATTACCTGTTTGGGCGCCGTGATTCGTGGGGCCACGGACCATTACGACTATGTGTGTGGCCAGGCCGCCAGGCTCATTGCGCAGGTTTTTTACGATACGGGCATTCCCACTATCTTTGGAGTGATTACCACTGATACCATCGAGCAGGCCATAGAAAGGGCCGGCACAAAGGCGGGAAACAAGGGGTATGAATCCGCCGTGGCCGCTGTAGAACTGGCCTCACTCAGCCAACAGATTCAATGAAGACCGCTACCCCCAGAAAAATGAAACGCACCTTCCGCCATAAGAATTCCCACGGTCGGGAAGTGGCCCTTCAGGGGCTGTACCAATCCGAGATTGGCGGGCATTCCATTTCTCAGATTTTGCGATTCACCTGGCTCAATGAACCCCTGGACACCGATGTCGGGGAGTTGACCGAGCAGTTGATTCAGGGCGTTCTGGAGCATACGGAGCGGATTGATCGGGTAATCGACGCTTTGTCCGAAAAGGATGCTACACAGATTTCTACTGTTGTCCGATGTATACTACGGATGGGCATCTATGAGATCCTTCTGGGATCCAATCCGCCTCGAATCATCATCGACGATCTGTGTGAGCTCACTCGTCGGTACGATGTAGAAGAGTCGGTGGCTTTTGTGAACGGAATTCTCGATGCCTATAGAAAGAGACGGGAAAGCAGAGCAGGCAGCGAGGACAAGGGTGGCCAGGAATCGATTAACGTTTGATGATTCGTCGGAACAGGATTCCGGCGAGCCTCTGGAGCACGGGGCGCCGGTCACCGTTTATCTGGACGATACATCCCCTGACCGAAAAAAGAAGCGTCTGGCTATCTTTGGCGGAGTGGGACTGTTACTGATCGCGCTCATCGTCGGCGGTTTTGCGCTATACCACTACTTCTTTCGCGGCGGCGCGGAATCCACCACTGAAATGGCCGGCCCCCTGGACCTGGATTCCGTTCGAGATAGATTCTATCTGCCCACAGTTTCGGACGATCCGGAATTAGAAAAAGCCATAAATCAATACCGGGAAGGATTTCGCGAAGAAGCGAGAAGATCCTTCGAGCAATATCTACAGACCGATGCGGGCGACAAAGGAAAGACGGTGGCTCTCACCTATCTGGGAGTCATGGCTCTGGAGTCAGACAAGCTGGGTCTGGCCCGACACCACCTGCTTCGCGCTCTCAAGTACGACCCTCAGTTTGTGCCGGCCCTGGTTAATATGGCCATCACCGAGCGTATGATGGGCAATCTCGAAGATGCCCGGGACTACGCCGAACAGGCACGGAAAATCGCGCCCAACGATGCGGCTGTCTCTCTACTTCTGGGAAACATTCTGATGCAAGACCAGAAGCTGGACGAAGCTTCCGAAATGTATCGTCAGGCTCTTGAGGAAGCTCCGGCGGATGCTTATCTGGCTTACAATCTCGGCATATCCCTGGTCAGACAGGGAAAGCTGGAAGAGGCAATCATGGCTTTCTCCAGGGTAATCGACAAAGAACCGAACACCACTCTGGGCGTTCGTTCCCATGGTCATCTGGGTCAGATATACTTTTCTAAAGGAAACCTGGAGATGGCGGCGGATCATCTGCGAAAGGCCGCCATGCTGGCTCCGGGGGAAGCTCGCTATCATTATAATCTGGGCATTGTGTATCTGCGCATGGATCGCCAGGGGGAAGCCGTGCAGTCGTTTCAGACGGCTCTGGATTCCGGGGGCGACGATTCGCGGGTATTCAGGGGTCTGGCCCGGGCCTTTATTCGATTGGAGCAGCCAGGAATGGCGAAGCGCGCTCTACAAAAGGCTTTGCTCGTAAATCCTCAAGACACCGAAAGCATGATGGAGCTTGGCGATCTGCAAGCCTCCACCGGCGATCTACTCTCCGCTGTGGATTCCTATCGCAGCGTAGTTCAAATGAGTCCTGGTAATGCCACCACTGCCGATGCCCTGGATAGACTGGGGCGAACGTATGTTCGGTTGGAGCGCTACGAAGACGCCGTACAATCCTACTACCAGGCGCTTCGTATCGATCCAAACAAAAGCAGTCTGTATCTGGGGTTGGGGCGCGCTCTACAGAAGGCTGGCCGTGCGGAAGAAGCCATCGATATCTGGAAAAAGGCGCTCAAGCAGGGCGTGCAGCTTTCAGAAGCGGAAGAAAAGCAGATTCGCTTTGCCCTGGCCCGGGTGTATGAAGACAAGGGAGCTTTTGACCTTGCCATCCGCGAATACCAGGCTCTAAAAGAAAGGCTGCAGAAGCCAGGTCAGCCGGATGTGGACCCGGAGGTCCATTTGAATCTTGGTCGAGTGCTTTCCAGAACCGGAAGCGATTCCGCCGCCCTTGAGCTGGAAAAGGCTGCCGAATCGTCGCGGGCCAGCGCCCAGATCCGCAAGGAAGCCTATCTACTTCTTGCCAACCTCTATGGAAAAAGCAATAATCCGGACTCTCTGGAAAAAGCCCGGCGTGCCATATACCAGGCCGCTCGACTGGATCCGCAGGACCCGGCGGTGAATTTGAGTCGGGCCCGCATTCTATTGGCCACCGAATCTCCAGTTGACAGAGAAAAAGCCATTGAAGTACTTATGGCATTGACCGCTACAGATCTGGACGCCCCGACTTCAGCCCAGGCCCATAACCTGCTGGGGGTAGCCTATTACAGGAATGCGGAATATCGGCGAGCCATGAGCGCCTTTGATACAGCCATAGAACTGGATCCCGGGCTCCGTGAGGCATACGATAATCAGAGGGCAGCCGCCAACGCCTACGAATCCAATCTGCGATAGGGGCGGCGGGCAGGCGTTCCGCGCCATATATCTATGAAAACAATCCGACAAAGTCTTCTTCTGCTTTCGCTGCTTCCCCTCTTTTTCTCGTGGAACGAGGCAAATGCACAGTTTGCCATAGTGGACGGGAAGAAAGAAGTTCTGGAGAAATTGGAGTCCGGAGGATTGGCCAGGCGTCAGGCGATCTGGTATATCTATCAGAATCGTTACGATGAGCTCCTTCCGCCGGCCATCCAGTATCTTTTCAAGAGCGATGATTTTGAAGATCATCGTGCTATATTACGTGTGTTCGAGGCTTACGGCCCCGGGCTGGAACGTTACGTGCCGGATTGGTACCGAATACTGGATCGGTACATGAACCGTAACGTTCCGGAGGATGTACTTCTTCAATGCATTGAGCTGGCCTCCTCCTGGAAAGAGCACCGAATGATTTTTGCCCTGGGCCGGATGGCGGATCATCCCCGCATGAAAGTGCGACTGGCCGCTTATCGTGCCATGGCCAGAATGGGTAACGACAATCTGATTCCCATTCTGATTCGACAAATGAAGTCCGATCGGCCGGTGCATAAGATCTATGCCCTGGAGGGCGCCCGGTTATACCAGGACGAACGCCTGGTGCCGTTTATTCGAGATCTGCTCAACGACTCCAGCAAGAGCGTACGAATCTTTGCGCTTAAGGCCATTGTAGAGCAACGTACGGACCAGGACGTTTCTTACCTGGTAGCGCGAAAGTATCAGGACGACCATAACGACGAAGTGCGAGCCCGGGCCATCGAGATGATTGGCCGCCGCGGATGGGGTCGTCAGAACTATCTTGTTCACAAGGCGGTGGGGGATTCCTCGGAAGTGGTTCGCTGGGCCGCCGTGCGCTCCGCCGTGGCCATGAAGGACCGGGCCAGCGCCGCGCCTATCTCCAGGCAACTCAGAGTAGAAAAGAAAGACGATTTGAAGCTGGCTATGATTGAAGCTCTGCTGGATCTTCGCGTAGACGATTCCGCCAATGCGCTGGCCCATCTACTCCGAAGCGATGAAAAAGAGATCATTCGTCAACGGGCGGCCATGGCCATCGGAAACCTCCGAGTAAAAGATGGAGGATTTGCCCTGGTCCAGGCCATACGAGGCGACGAGGTACTGCAAGTTAGGCTGGAAGCCGCCGCCGCCCTGGGCGAACTGGGCGATCCTGCGCTGGCCGAGTCCATTATGGACCTGCTGAAAAAACCGGAGGAGGATCGGCGAGTCCTCCAACTGGCGGCCCTGGCTGTGATTCGTTCCGGTTCCGAAGAGAAGATCCGTAAGCTTCAAAGAGTGGCCGAAACGCTTTCCGATCGCGTCCTTGCCGAAGAGATCGATCGAATGGTGCGCAATTACCAGAAAGAAAAATCCCGATGAGCGACTCCGATACAGAACAGGATGCCGGAGGTAATCCCTCCGGACAAAGCACAGGCGAAAACCTGCCCCCGCTCTTCTCTATAGAAGCGGAGTCGGGCGAAGCTGCGTCCCACCTGGAATCTACACAGTCCGACTCGGAAAGCGCCAATAACGACGACGACATCCTGGACCTGGATTCTGCCGAACCGGGGGACGAATCCGACGATGACTCCCATCTCCGGCGTAAGCGGAGGCGAAAAAGAAAGGTGCTGTTGCCGGAGACCGGCTCCAGCGCCCAGGCTGCCATGCATCGCAAGGAATTGGCCAGCCGCGGCGATCTAAAGCGGATTCAGCGGGCCGGAGTAAAGGTGCATGGCCAGAAGGTGGTGGCCGACGACGTAAACAAGCTCAAGAGCTTGAGCGTTACTCCCCAGCTGGAAGGCGAGTTCAGCGATCATTACATTGAGCCGGTGCGCATTGAGTATTATATTCCCAAGGAATCGCGCTTTGTTACGGAGACCAGGTATCTTTATGTGCCGCTGGTGGATCCGGAACCGAGAACGGAGCCCGACGACGCTATCTTAAGGGATCACATCGATGCCGAAAAGTTCGTGGATTTGCTGCAGGTGCTGGGCGACTATCCGCAATACACTACGTTAATTCTGGATTCCTATCATGAGACTTTCCATATGTATGAAAGTCTTTCCAGAACAATGAAAGAAGCGCGAACGGATCCGCAGAAATACAAGACCGCTCTCTATATGGTAGAGACCCTGGCGCAGCATGAACCCACGCTGGCTGCCCTGGAGGCTCTGGGCGAATTCCAGAGCTGGAATCTGAACTGGCTTATACGAACCATGAATGAGCAGGGAGTGGAATTCGCCTGCGCGGACTATACTATCTCGTATCTTATTAAGCGAAGAAATGAATACTGGGAACAGAACGAACTGCCGTTCGATGAACGGTTTGAGATTCTCGCCACACTCTTCTATGACCAGGCATTCCCCAATCGAGGACTGCACATAGGAGAGGAAGACTACTTCTTCGATATATTCGACAAAAAGAACTTCATAAGCTGATGAAGCAGCTATTCTTCGTAAAGCCACCGGTGGCCGGATCCGTAAAAACCCGGCTTGCCCGTTTCACCGGGCCCGAGTTGGCCAACGAAATCTACAAATCGATTCTGTCAGAAGTATTGAACTTTCCGTCTTCGGAATGTGCCCTTTATCTGTCAGCACAGGATCCTACTGGCTTCTTCGCCGAGCGCTTTCCGGAGCATCCCCGGTATCTTCAAAACGGGATTCACCTGGGGATTCGCATGGCATCAGCTTTCCAGGAAAGTTTTCGGCGGTGGCCTTCGCATAACATCCTTCTGACAGGAAGCGATATCCCTGGCTACCATTTGGGTCTGGCCCGGCAGGCCGACGAATTGCTAAAAGGCTGCGATGCGGTGATCATTCCCTCCAACGACGGAGGTTACAGTATGATAGGCTTTCGAGCCGGTATCCTGGATGCGCCTTCTCTGGATGCGGATGGTCTGGCTGTGGATGCTCTAGATGCGGATGCTTCCATGCATGCGCCTCATCATTTTCCTGATCATTCGGAATCGGAGTCGCAAGCTCATTCAATATCGGATCCTTTGTCGCCATCGCTGTCCAGTTCGCGAAGAGGCGAACCCGCTCCCGGAACTCCGAAGCCAGGGACGGAGTCCTCCACTGAAAGCCCGAGTAAGCAAGGGGCCGGGCAGGAGGTAGCCAACAAGGAGACGGCGGGGCGACGCATATCTACAGCTGACTTTTTTGCTCTTTTCGAAGGGATTGAGTGGTCTACCCCGGAGGTTCTTCAAAGCCAGCTTGCGAACTTCGGTAAGCTCGGGCTCAGCGTGAAGCTTATGGAGCCCCTTGCGGATCTGGATGATGCCTCAGACCTGTATTCTTTCCATTCGCAGGGAAATCTACCGCGGGAAACCAAAGCGCTAATTGAGAAACTGCCCGGTATTGCAGTGCTGATCCCGGTCTTTAACGAAGTAGAGAATCTGGAATTCGTTCTTTCGCCCCTCAAAGACTCCGGTCTGTTCAAGCACATTGTCTGTGCTGATAATGACAGCAGCGACGGATCCCGGGAGAAGGCTCGGGCACTGGGGGCCCTGGTGAGCCATTGCAACCGGCGAGGTTACGGTTCCACATGCCTGAAGGGGATGGAATTTCTTGAGGGCTACCAGGATTGGCAGGTCTTGCTATACATGGACGGGGACGGTTCCGACGATCCGGCCGACCTCCTGTCCGTGCTGGAGCCGGTAGTATCGGGACAGTTCGATCTATGTATTGGAGCCCGTACCGGCGGGGCCCTCCTACCGCATCAGAGGTTCGGAAACTGGTTGGCTACATTTCTGATTCGCTGGCTCTACAAACATCGTTATCGCGACCTGGGTCCCTTTCGTGCCATCCACCGCAGCGCGCTAAAGAGACTTAAAATGGATGATCCGGACTTCGGGTGGACCGTGCAAATGCAGGTGCGAGCGGTCCGCCAGAATCTCAGGATTGCCGAAGTAGACGTAAACTCCCGGAAACGGTACGCCGGAAAAAGCAAAGTGAGCGCCACTGTAAAGGGTTCGGCGCTTGCAGGTTGGATCATACTTCGTACGGTGTTTCGGGAATTTTTATTGAACAAAAAGGATTCCGCTGATTAGACTGGTTCTATATGGCAAAGTCAGATGAAACCGATTCCGGGCAGGAGCGCAGGGGCCAGATGGACCCGGATGAGCAAAAGAGGAAGAAGCAGGCAGAAGCCGGGGCCATCGAGATTGATGTCCATGAGGAGAAAGTCCCGGACAAAGTTGTAAAGATTCGCGAGGAGAACTCTTGAGCAATCCGGCCGAAGATTTACGCCAGTTCTACATCACCCCTGTATACCTCGAGGTAATGCGGCAGCGAGCCCGTCAATGGAGCGATGAATTCATTCAGCGTCAGCTTTCGCAGTTCAAGGACTCTATTCCGGACTATCCGGAAGTCCATGAGCTGCTGGAAGGAGAGATGCATCGCAGAAACCTGAACCGCCTTAAGAGTCGCATCAAAAAACTAAAGAGTTCTGATTTGCAGGGGATGCGAAAAAAGCAATCGGATCCGGACACCCTGGAGATTATCGATACCGAGCTTCTGATCCGGCAAGGCGTAAAGACCCTGCCAGACTCCGAAGAGAACGCACGAGTTCAGTCCTGAATGTATCAAGAGAATACCTACGAACTGCACACACATCTCTATGGTTGCCTGAATCAAGAAGACCTTCGCTGGCTTGCTTCGCGAAAAGAGCCGCGCTGGCACATTTTCCAGTCCAGCTTTGAAGAAACCTACGGTCACAAACCCGATCTAGAGGGGATCTTTCACCCGCAGCGGAGTCAGGATCTTCGCTCCTACAGCGTCTACGAGTCAGTGGGTAATTTCCCCCGGTTTCAGTGCTGCTTTGATTTTGTCATCAGTGTAGCCCATGCGGATGAAGAGGAGCTGTTCCAGGTCGCGAAGCGGGTGTCCGGCAGGCAGAAAGAGCCACTTGCCGAATATAGAATGCTCTTTGGGCCCCAGCTTTCCATGGAAGAATACAGCCAACGGGTGCAGGCGCTTTGCGAAGGATTCGAGCAGGCCGACCAGGATGGTTATCTGGTCATGTCGCTCTGGCGTGGCGGCGATCTGGCCCGGCATCAGTACGATGCGCTCCAGGATTTGATGAAGAGATCTGCCGTGGTGCGAAAAAGACTCGTAGGCGTGGACTTCTGCGCAAAGGAAGAAGGCTTCCCGCCACTGGAGAAAAAGGAACTGTTTAAAAGAATTCGCACGGACAACCAGAACAACCCGGAGACCTCACTGGCCATTCTATACCATGTAGGCGAATCCTTTCAGGACAAGAGCCTGGAAAGTGCGGTTCGCTGGGTGTATCAGTCCGCCGAGCTGGGGGCTCATCGTCTCGGGCATTGTATTGCCCTGGGCCAGGATCCGGCGGAGTTCTTGAACACGGAACGTCAGGAGTCGGTGCAGGAAAGAATTCATCAGCTGGAGTTTGAGAGGGCGCATGATCTGATCATCTCTTGCGCCGAATCAGAACTTGAATCGGAAATCGTCCGGTTGCAGGAATTGTTAGCCAAAGGAAGCGGTGCCCGCCGAACGGGAGATAGAAGCGCCACCGGTACATGCTATTCTGTGTTGCAAGACTCTACCCCGGATCAGGAGCCCCGGGTAACGGTGCGCTATACGGAAGACTATGTGGAGCGAGTGCGGGACTTCCAGAATCGCTTAATGAAACGGCTGGCAGAGATGCCTGTGGTCATAGAGGTGTGCCCTACATCCAATCTTCGCATCGGGGCCATTCAGAAGCATCCGGTGCATAGATTTCTGGAGCACAAAGTACCGGTAGTGGTTGGAGCGGACGATCCGGGAATCTTTGATACAAATCTGGAAACCGAGTTCCAGATCCTGGAAAGAGACGGCCTATCAAGGGAAACATTAAGCGAAATGATGGCTACTGCGCGCAAAAGCCATAGCCATGCGATGAGTGGAAGAGCGTAGTAGAGAGCAATAGATGGAAGTAGGCAATAGCCGAGCGAAATAGCGCCTGATTACTCTTCTTCCCGTTCTATGTACTTTCCTTTGCCCCGGGCTACAATCTTGCCGATTTCATTCTCGATTTCGGCCCGATTCTCAACCACGCGGCGGTTCTTTTTTACAAACCAGCCTCTTAGATAGAGGTTCTCCCCTACATTGGCGGGCTGCAAATAGCGAATAGTGAGTTCACCGGTCACGGTGTCAAAGTTCATGGCTTCGTTAATTCGGGCCATGGTCTCATCCAGGATGACGGAAAGAATACCCGGGTGCACCTGATCGGGTTCGCCTATGAACTTTTCGGGACAGCGGTATTCGCCGTAGACTGTTTTGGTGTCTTCGTCGAACGTTAACTTCAGCTGCAGACCATCGGGATTGTCGGTTCCTGAACCAAAACTGAGGCTACCATTGCGACCGGACATGGCACTTAATTAAGAGATACTTCCTTTTTGTCAAGCATCTTTCGTATCTGAGGATTGACTTCCGGAATGCCGATGATATTAATAGCATCTCAAACCCTGCATTGAAAGTCTCTCGGGGCTGGTCTGCAGGACCGTGTCGATCCGCTCACATAGAATCTGGCAGCATTAAATGAAACCTGTTTCCACCGCATTACCCGTTGTTGCTCTTCTGCTTTGTTCCTGTTACGGGGCGTGCTCTTCCGGTCCTCGATACCCGGGGATGGAAGATACGGTTCTCGATATCCGTCACAGAGATGGTGACCGAATCCGGTTGCTTTCCATTTCTGATTCGCATGTACCCGATGAAGAGACAGAGGATCGACTATTGCCCATCCGTAGACAGGGACGAGTGCTTTCCGGTCTGGATCTGCTGGAAATCGACGACTTCAGGATGCTCCGAAACCGTCGCTTCGCATTGTTAACAAATGCCACCGGCCTGAATCGAAATCTGGTGCCGGGATTGGATCTACTTGTGAATGCCGGGGTTCGTCCGTCCCTGATTCTTGAACCCGAGCACGGGTTGTACAGCCACGAGGACCAGTACCTGCCCGGCGGATTTCGCGAGGAGTCCCGATATGGGATTCGGCTTCTCAGCCTCTATTCCGCGCAGAAAAAGCCCCGGGACTATCAGCTCCAGGGAATAGAGGCGATAGTAATCGATATTCAGAACCTTCCGGTACGTTGCTACACGTACATTTCTACGCTTACCTATCTGATGGAGGCGGCGGAGGACAACAATATCGAGATCATTATTCTGGACCGACCGCATCCCTACGGCTTCTGGAAGGCCAGCGGCCCCTATCTAAAATCGGGGTACGAGAGTTTCGTGAGCCTGGCTCCGGTTCCCTATCTCTATAGCATGACCATGGGCGAATATGCGCTCTATATGGCCAAATCCCGTTTCCGGAAGCTTAAGCTCTCCGTTGTTAAGGTCAAAAACTACGACAGGGATGATTCGGAGATTTCGCTCCAAAGAGCCTGGATCAACCCTTCGCCCAATATCCCGGATCTGGAAACGGCCCTGGTTTATGCCGGAGTGGTCTTCTTTGAAGGTACGAACGTGAGTCTGGGAAGAGGCACCACCCGACCGTTTGTATACTCCGGGGCGCCCTGGATGGATGCCGATTCCGTGTTGGCTGAGCTGAGACGGCTGAAGTTACCCGGGGTTCGATTCGCCCGCACAGTGTTCACTCCCACCGCTTCCCTTTATCGCGGCATTACATGCTATGGGATTCAGATCATTCCCGTGTCCTATGAGTTCGATCCCATTCAAACCGGCTTCGAATATATGAAAATTCTGCACCGGCTCCATCCGGAGTTTCATTTCAAGCGGCGAGGGTCCCGACAGTATTTCACCGATTACCTGTGGGGAGATTCTACCTATCGCGAAGCAGTTCTCGAGGACGCAGACTTCAAACAATTCCGGCGCACCTACGTACAGGACGGAATTCATTTCGAAGAGCTCACCGAAGAAATCCGTCTATACTGAAGACTCATCCGGACCTTTTTGCGCTGAATCCGTGTTGACCTGCATTGCGGATCGTATCAATCATTGTCCATGTCTGATTCCGGAAGTGTGCGAAAGATTTTTCAGAAGGTCTCTTCTTCGCCTACCCGACCGCCCGCCGAAAAAAAACTTAGCCGATTCGACGTCGCCGATGTCTATGAAGGCCCGGCCGCCACAGAAGGGGCTGCATCCGGCGAGTCCGGCCTTGACGAGAAGCTAAGGCAGGCCTACTTCTGGATTGTCAATCATGCCATCATTTCCCCGTTCTATGATATCGAATACAACGATGAGCCTCCAACCACGTTTCAGATAGGCGATAGAAAAACCACTCTAAGCCTGCCCACGGCTCAGAGCTATTCCAGTTTTGTTCTTATGCCTCTTCTCAACCTGGCTGTGCGAAGAAGATGTCTTTTTGTAGGGGGGCCTGGTCGAGGCAAAACGGCCAGCGCTATATTGATGGGCGTCCTTGCCGGTTATTCGCTAACAGAAATACGAAGAGCCATCCAGCACGGACAACCGGAAATGACAGTCACCGATCTTCTGGGCAACCCCATTCCCTCGGACTTAATGAATGCATCCTCCATGGACGAAGTGCGCATATCCTGGCGCAAGTGGCTCGGCATGCGGGTCAAGATCATAGACGAATACAACCGAATACCCACTCGAACCCAGTCCGCTCTTCTGACCGTCCTGGCAGACAACTACGCCGAGGTTCTGGATCAAATCTACGAATGTCCCGAGGCCGCCTGGTATCTCACCGCCAACGACGATGCCGGCGGCGGGACTTACAAGGTTATCGAAGCCCTCCAGGATCGGATAGACATTGTGGTGCATGCGCTTCATTTTAACACGCGCTTCATCGGGGATTTGCTTTTGCGCATAGAAGCGGGCATATCGCCGGAGAAAATGGTCCCCGAAAGTATCATCTTTTCTGAAGAAGAACTCAACCAGATGAATCAGGAGATCCTGGCGGTAACCATTCCGCCGGAGCTAATGCGAAGGGTGGAGTTCTTCGCCTCGCATTTCGAATTCTTCGAATCCGCCGGCGAACAGTTGGAGTACAAAACCAAAGATAATGTGAAGCTGGCCGGTATGGAGCTTTCGCAATTGATGCTGGAAGAAACCGGCCGGGACCTTGTGAAAGACCTGGGCAGCCAGACCAAAAACGGACTATCTGTACGAGCCATTATGACCTGTCTTGTATTTGCCAAAGCCATCGCCTACTTTCGAGGCGAAAGCTCCGTATCCTTTGAAGATTTCAGGCAAATGCTTCCCTTTGTACTGCATGACAAACTGGCCCAGAATCCGGATTCCCCATTCTTCGAAGGCGGGAACCATTCCATTTACCGCGTGGATCGGGTGGGCTGGATACGCCGGTTGTTTGACCTGTCATCTGCGGAATTTGATCGCCTGGGTCTGGACAAAGAGGATCCGGTGGCCAGCCTCCGGGCAAAGTTTGATCAGGGATTGGATGGTTTGAGCGAAAAGGAAACCCGGGTGCGCCTTTCGGAAATAGAGAGGACGCTGCAAGAAATTACAAAGTCCAGAAAAGTGTACGGTCATGTGTTTGATGATCTTCTCAAGCTAAAATACTTGCATCAGCGATATACGAATTACCTCAACTGGCTTCTGTGGACCAACAAAGCCTAGAGTGGAGCGCAGATCGAAGGGGCCCATGCTGTTTGCACTTACATCCAGTGTCTTCGCGGAGGATGCAATCCGGTGACAGAGGCAAAGAACATCCATCCCGAGCTGACCGAATTTCTGAAGTCCCACCGGGATCGGCTGAATCAGGAATTTCGCATCCGTTGGCTACAGAATAAGTCTCTGGATGGAGCCGCCTTTCTGGACAGTTTTACGTCGCTGGCTTCCGGCTTCTTGAATCGGCCGGCGTCTCGCACTCTTGCGGCAGACCAAAAGCATTCGGCATTGCTGGGCGCTTACCTGTTATTGCTCGAGGTTCCCGGGACGACGCAAGCAGGTCATCGTTCGCTTCTAAGTCGTGCCATGCAGAGCTTCCCGCTCATCGCAGGATTGGATGGAAGAGGGTTCCTGGCGCGAATCTATAACTATGCTCATAACCTGATACGCTTTCATGTAGATCCTGAGCGATGGTGGGTCCTGGTGGAGAAGATTTCCTTTCTGGATTCCGAGTATGCCAGGGAAGGGGCAGCGGGCAACAGGGAGCGCTTTTACAGGCTTGTCGCGGCTCTGGGATACCTGGCCGGTATGACCCATTTACGGTTTAGCGCTCTTGAAGTATTGCAACAGATGGACGATCGAGAAGCCAGCGCCCTGTTTCCTAAAGTAGCGCCGGAAGACCTGCGTCAATGGCTCATACGGCTGTCCGAGTTTCCGTTCGCAGGACTGAAGCAACCAGAGCCCATCCTGCTGGGCGGCTATCAGGGAATGCAGGAGATGGTTTCGGGCGCCCGGGGATTCAACAGACCTCCTTCGCTTCTGGGCTTCTCTCGGGAGCAAGGCGCACTCCTGGTCTCGGACCAAACTCAGAACTATCTCGTGTTTGTGGATCGCTTTGGCAGTCAGGTCCTGGCCCTGGCCGGCAATGGAGCGGCAAACGAAATCAAATTAGCAGCCTCCGAAAGAAGCGAGAAGAATTCACTGGGAGCCGGGCAGCAGGCGGACTGCATCAAGAAGCTGAAGAATGCGCGTTTGCCGGTACCCGGCAAAGTCCGGGATGCAACGCTCTGGAATGGCGTAGCTTACCTTTCCTGCGAAGACAGTCACTATCTCTGGGCGGTGCCGCAATGAGCTCGTCTGATCTCAGGATGGCGCCGCAATGAGTTCGGCGGATGTCTGGATGAAGAAGTGGCCGGAGGCGCTGGAACTTTGGGGCAAGTACATCAAGCTCAGAGATCCTTTGCTTACTCGGCGAAAGAAAGTCCCGGGAAAGAAAACCGCAACGCCCCTGGCCTACATTGATCTACAAAGCAAACAGGTAGTCGTGAGCCTGGATCAAGTAGAAAAACTGGGCCTGGAACCCTATGCCCTGGAGATTCTGGCCCATGAAGTGGGTCACCATGTATTCGCTCCTGGCGATCTTCTGGATGCCGCCCGTTGTATGGCTCGCATTCGAAAGGCGCTTCGTGAGTACGAAGGCGAAGCCGGGCTCATTCTTAACCTCTACACCGATCTCTTAATTAATCATCGACTCAAAGCTGCGGGCCTGGCCATGGAGGCCATTTATGCGAGACTACGTGCGGCTCCGGGCGAGTCTGTGGTCGCCGGTCGGGGCGCGGAGCCCGGCAAGCATGCGGGACAGAATGAGAGCGCGGATCCGCTGTGGAATCTGTATATGCGAATATACGAACTGTTGTGGTCTCTTTCGCCTCGCACATTATGCGAAAGCCCCGGACCGGAGATGGACGGTGATGCCATGGTGGCCGCGCAGGTGATTCGTTCCTTTGGCTCGGATGTAGTGCGAGGAAGCGGCATGTTTGCGGCGATTTGTTATTACTATATCAAAGAATCGGGTACGGCCAGCGCCCGAAAAATCATGCAGCCGCTACTAGACGCCGATGAAGCCGGAGCGGATGGTATCCCCGACGGTCTGGTGGATATGGACGAAGGCGAAGAGGATGAATGCTCCTATCCGGAGTTCGATGAGCACGGAAACTGGATCCCGCCGCAGGAACCGGACCCGGAAAGCGCCGGAAGCGCCCGGGGACAGAGTCGAATGCCCCTGGATTACTACAACACCCTGAAAGCCCTGGGGATTAACGTTAGCCAGGAAGAAGCTACCATAAAGTACTACAGGGAAAAATCCCGGCCCTATTTGATTCCATTTCCTACTACGGAAAGCGAAGAGTCCAGCGAGCCGCTTCTGGAAGGTTATGAAATCTGGCAACCAGGGCAGATGATCGAGCGTATCAACTGGTTTCAGAGTTTGCTTCGAAGCCCCATTGTAATTCCAGGCTACACCACGGTGCAGAACCGCTATGGAACTACCGAAGGTCAGTCTACGGACCGGTCCCCTATGGATTTGGACCTATACGTGGACTGTTCCGGTAGCATGCCGCGGCCATCTATTTCTATTTCTTATCCGGCTTTGGCCGGGGCCATTGTGGCCCTTTCGGCTCTGCGAAGCGGATCGTCGGTTCAAGCAACTCTCTGGAGCGGGCCCAATCAATGGCAAATCACCGAGGGTTTTGTCCGTGACGAAACAGCCATACTTGCCGTGCTTACGGGCTACATTGGTGGCGGGACAGCATTTCCGCTTCACATTCTGCGAAAGACTTACCTTGAAGGAAAGCCGCGTAGTCGAAAGACGCATATCCTTGTTATCAGCGATGATGGAGTGGATACGATTCTACAAAACGACGAAAAAGGCCAACCAGGAGCGGATATTGCGGCCCGAGCTCTGGAAGCTGCCGGGGGTGGAGGGACCTTTGCTTTGCAGCTCTATAGCGACTGGGAAAAGAATGGTCCGCTGGTTCAATGCAATAAGCTCGGGTTTCAAATCCATCAGGTAGGATCGGCCCAGGATCTTACTCAATTCGCTCGTGACTTTGCGCGGAAGAATTACTATGCTGGTAAAGGAAAGCCGTAAGAATGCCGGGCCAAAAACCGAATTGGAGGCGAAGGATTGGACGCAGCAAAGAATAGCACTGAGATTCAGGCCAATGGTGATCTGTCGCCTTCGCGCAGCGAACTGGATGCATTTAATCCAGGAACCGGCGTAGAACCGAAAACGGAGTCCTTTCTGATCAAGCTGGGTATTGCCCTTTCGGTAATCACAATTGTATACAATCTCATTGAAGGGTTGGCCTCTTTATTTCTGGGAGCGCAGGACGAAACCCTGGCTCTTATGGGTTTTGGCGTCGATAGCTTCGTAGAAGTCATCTCCGCTGTGGGCGTTCTGCATATGACTTTGCGTCTTAAAAAAGAAGGACCGGGGACCCAATCTCGAGCGGCGTTCGAGAGGACGGCTCTGAAGATTACCGGCACAGCATTCTATATACTGGTGTTCGGCATCCTGGCTGCCAGCGCTGTACAGATCTATTTGCAGAAACCGCCGGAGTCCACATTCTGGGGTATGGTGATTACTGGCCTTAGCATGCTGGGAATGGGGTTTCTGATCTGGGGCAAGACCGTGGTCGGGCTACATCTGAATTCGCCGGCAATCATGGCGGATGCGAATTGCTCCAAAAGCTGTCTGTACCTATCGGCGGCGGTATTTCTTTCAGGGTTGCTGTATCAATGGACCGGCATTCTCTATGCCGATACCCTGGGGGCCCTGGCCGTGGGCTACTTTGCCTTTCGCGAAGGTCGAGAATGCTTCACCATGGTCAGAAGCGAAAGCCTGAGTTGTGGATGCCATGACAGCTGCCAGACCTGAATCGCCGCCAGACCTGAATCGCTGTCAGAGCTCAATCGCTGTCAGGCCTGAAAGGCATTATCCAGAATCATCATTAGAGCGAAACCTACCATCAGACCGGCTGTTGCCTGGTGTTCGAAGCCATTCTTCTGTGTTTCGGGTATCATCTCGCTACTGATGATATAGAGCATGGCGCCGCCAGAAGCGGAAAGGCCCCAGGGCAGCAGGGCTGCGCTAAAACCTACGGCGGTGGCTCCTATTAGAACGCCAAGGGATTCCACCAGCCCTGTGCTAAGGGTAACGAGTATGGCGGTCCGGGCCGCAAACCCCTCGGCTATGAGCGCCAGAGCTACAATCATCCCTTCCGGAACATTCTGAGCGCCAATACCTGTCATGAGCGGAAGGGAAATGTTTTCCTCGCCCGTGGCGGCTCCGACCCCCAGCGCCATTCCTTCCGGAAGATTGTGGATGCCGACGGCGAAAATGAACAACCATAGCCGTCGAATGGAGTCGCTGGTAGATCCTTCGGTGCCGCGAAAGAAATGCTCATGCGGTATGAGCCGATTCGTAGTATGTAACAGAGCCCCGCCCAGCAACAGTCCAATCACCGACAGGCCAGCGTTGTGTAACCCGGTTCCGCCGAAACGCTCCATGGCCGGAAGGATCAAGGAGAACACCGTGGCGCCCAGCATAACCCCGGCACAGATACCCATGGCAATGTCATGCAACCTGGCGGAAAATCGAACATTAAACAGAACCGGTAGCGCCCCCAGGCCAGTGGATAGAAAGGCTATGGAAGCGCCCAGAAAGACCTGATAGTTCCAGATGTCGGCCCAATTCACCCGTTAAGTGAAGCCCCGGGTTTTATGAGGTCAAGGCATTCCGAAAAAGACTGGAACTCTACTGGCCGGCCATAGCATTCTTGCTGCAGCGGATCCACTATTCGGTGCTGCGATGGCAACCCAGGGAGTACAAATACACGGTTTGATGCGTCGCCTTGGCGAATGCCCGGAGGAACTGTACCTGTATTCGGGTAAAGAAAAACCCGGTCTAGTTCCACTGGCCATCGTTCAGGATTTGTTCTATTACCTGGGCGGATCGTCCCTGGACCCGAAGGTTCGGGAGGAGCTCCGTCAAATGCAGCATGCCCGTCCTGCCGAGACGGCATTCGTGTTGCTGGGCTGCTACTTGCTTTCAGACTCCTTCTTTCGCGATCGATCGGAGCTATTGGACGGTACTCAAAAACTTCTACTGCAGGGTTTTGGAGAGCTTGCGGGGCTTGCTTCGGCCCGTGACTTTGTAATGAATACAGATCGAAGGGAGGAAATGACCCGCCTGTGTCTTCGGTATCTAAACCTTCTGCCGGATGGGGAATCCTCTCTTCAGGCAAAGAATCGATGGGAAAGTCTGGATACCGTGCGAAGAGTGGCCTTGATGCAGAAAGCGGCAGACTTGCGGCGAAGACAGGAAGAGCTGCGAAAGGCCATGGAAAGAAAAGCCGCCGAAGAGGCCGCATCCAAGTGGTCCAGGGAGTAGTATGGCAAACCTGGAAAGAATCAAAGAGCGAATTCCCCTTTTCAGGGCCGAGTTTCTGGAGATGTATCTGGCCATCCTGGAAAATGCGAATGCGCCCCGTTTCAATGCAGAATGTGGCGATAGACTCGAAGTGCCGGACGTAGCTATCATTCAGCGATTTAGTGAGTCGCTGAATGGCCTCCAAAGCAGCGGCACTTCCGCCGATTTCGCCAAAGAATTTTTTCGAACAAAGCGAACTGCCAGTCCTTATTTTCATGCATTGGATGCGACTATGCCCTGGGACGAAATTGCCCCGATGACCCGCCATGATATCCGCGATCGGCTGCATGAAATCGTTCCTGTGGATGCGGATTTGAGCAGGCTGATCTTGAATCCCACCAGCGGCACCACCGGAATGCCCGTGCAGATTCCCAATACGCCGGGCGGAGTGGGCCACTATCAGCCTCTCATTCTGGAAGCGATTCGCCGGCATGGGATCTCGCTTAACCCGGGAAAAAAACAAATGGCTGCGGTTCAGGTATGTGCGCAGAGCGAAACTATGACCTACGGCACCGTGCATAGTTTTTATGATGGCGCGGGGTTTGCAAAGATAAACCTCCACCCCGGAGGAAGAGAAAAATTGCTTTCCGAGTGGCCTAACGAAAACGCTCCTGATGCGTTTTTATCGTCGCTCAAGCCGGCCATTCTTACCGGCGATCCTTTTGCCTTTCAGTTGTATCTGGATTACGGGATTGACTATAGGCCGCAGGCGGTGCTTTCTACGGCCTCCACGTTGCCGCCGGACCTTCGGCAAAACATGGAGCAATACTTTCGATGCCCGGTGATAGACTTCTATTCCACCAATGAAACGGGGCCTCTTGCCGGCAGTTGTCCCGAGCATCCGGACCGATTTCATCAGCTAGCCTTCGACATCGCTTTGGAAATCAACCCGGTTACCGGTACTCTACTGGTGACCGGAGGAAGAAACCCATTGCTGCCGCTTTTGCGCTATGATACCGGGGATCTCTGCGAAATAGTAACCGAGCAATGCAGCTGTGGTCGATTCGGCTATCTTCAGGGACTGAACGGTCGTCCGTTGGTGTATTTTCGCGGAGCATCCGGTTCGCTGGCAAACCCGCTGGATTTCGCCAGGATGCTTCGCTTTGTCCCTTCCAGGAGGCATCGAATACGGCAAAATTCGGACGGGTCCATGGACATCTACGTCGATCCAGGTTCCTTTAATCTGGAAACGTATGCCGGCCAGATTGAATCCAGAGGAAGCGCCATCCTGGACGGCTTGCCGGTGCGAGTGCACCCCTATGAAGGCGGCATCTCGGAACATCCATATGAGGTAATTTCTTGAAACGTGGACTGGTTCTCGGTAAGTTTCTGCCCCCTCACAACGGTCATCTACATCTGATTCGTGAGGCCCGAAAGGCTTGCGATGAGCTCACGGTGGTTGTGGGTAGCCTTCCCAATGAATCTGTGCCCGGCGAGCTTCGATTTCAATGGATGAAAGAATTGTGTCCGGATTGCCGGGTCGTGCACCTGCGAGACGAAAATCCGCAGTATCCGGAGGAGCATCCGAACTTCTGGGATATCTGGCGAAGCAGTCTAAAAAGAATGCACCCGGAGTCTTTGGATGTAGTTTTCACATCCGAGGATTACGGCGAGCGACTGGCCCGGGAATTGGGCGCCAAACACGTTTGCATCGATAGAGATCGAATTCAATTTCCTGTCTCTGGCACCGCTATTCGTCAAAGACCGCTGTCCAACTACAGCTTTCTACCTGGACCGGTCCGACCATACTTCAACAAGAAGATCGTAATAACCGGGCCCGAGTCTACGGGTAAGACGACGGTGGCCAGGCATCTGGCCAATCGGTTCTTCACAAGCTGGGCCCATGAATACGCCAGGCAGTATCTGGACGAGCAGGGGCGATACGTTATCGCCGAGGACATACCCAACATTGCCCGGGGACAGATTGCCCTGGAGGATCGTACTCGAGAAAGAGCCAATAGAATCTATTTCTGCGATACTGACTTGATGGCCACACGAATCTATAGTGAGCACTATTTCCAACATTGTCCGGATTTCATACCGGAGTCTCTTTCGCAGAGAGTAGGAGATTTCTACATCTTTATGGACATAGATATACCCTGGGTTGAAGACCCTCAGCGCGATGCGCCGCATTTGCGATCCGAATTCCGGAAACGATTCCTGGAGGAGTTACATCGTTACGGAGCAGAGTACGCAATCGTAGGCGGAAGCTTCCCCACAAGACTGAATAAAGCCGCCGAAATTGTGGAGGGTTTTCTGAAGCGGTTTTGATTTGGCTTGACTGGACTGCATCTTTCCGACTGTTTAAGATGCGATTGGAGATGATAAATGCTTCGTAATAAATGTAATTCTATTGTAACAATTCTGACTTCCCTGGCTCTGACGTTGTCGCTGGGCGTCTCTTGCAAAGAGAAACGCAAGGTAGTGATTCAGGGCTCAAACACAATGCTTCCGATAATGAAGCTTGTAGAAGAAGCCTACGAAAAAGAAAATCCTGATATAGATCTCATTATTTCTGGTCCTGGATCGGAGGCCGGCCTGGATGCGCTTATGTCCGGAGAAGTGGACATTGCCCCGACCTCCCGAGAAGTGTATCCCGGCGAACTGGATAAACTCAAGGAAGTCGGGCCGGTGGAGGTCATGGAAGTGGCTTTCGATTGCCTGCTTCTTGTGGTAAACCCCGACAATCCCATTACAGCGCTTCGTTTAAAAGAGACTTCGGATATCTTCGCGGGGAAGATAACAAACTGGAAGGACATCGGTGGGCCGGATCTCCCGATAACGCCCATAGTCAGAAACGAAAAGTCTGGTAGCGCGGACTATTTTAAAGAACACGTGTTACGGTTGATGGATCTGGGCGAAAAAGCCTATGAAGAAGCGAAAGGGCGGCAGTATTCGGAAAAGGCGCTGGAAGTCGACTCGAACGAGGAGATGAGCAAGCTCATTCTGGATACAAAAGGCGCTATAGGCTTTATGGGAATGGGCAGCGCCGAGAAAGTGCATACTCGACTTGTGAAAACCCTGAACTATGCGCAGGTACCCGCAGAGCAACCGGTGGCCCCTACTATCGAAAACGTCTACAACCGAACCTACAGATTGTCGCGACCACTGTATCTGGTTTTTCGACCGGGACAGAATCCGGATGTCGACGCTTTCACGGAATGGATGATTTCGGATAAGGGCCAGCGCCTGATTAAGTCGGCCGGTTATCTTCGCTATACCCTGGAAGAAGTCCAGGTGATCGAGCAGAAGAATCAGGCTGATGAAGAGCAGGAATCCAACGAAGATAAATAGTGCGCGGCAGAACGATAGCCAAAAGAGCTAGATAATATCTTCGCTTCAGCCAGCAGGGCGGGTTGTTAATCGCTCATATCTATCGCAGAGCCATTCCGGGCATCGTTCGCCGGAATGGGCGTGACGAAACTCCCGGGTGAAGCATCCGGCGCTTCCGTTGTCGACGTTCAGCGCCGGATCGGCCTTTTGCAGGTCCTCCACTACACAGAACCTTAATTCCAGACTGTACCGGTTCCTGCCCGATAAGTTGGGCATGGTTCCGTGTAGATGTCGTGAAGCAAATAGCAAAGCATGACCGGGTCCGACTTCCGGGCAGAATGCCCTGTCCAGGTCTGGCGAAACAAGCGCCGAGGGATAGGTTAGACCTGTGCTCGCTTTCACTCCGGTCTCGCTTTCGCTGAAGGCCTGAAATCCGCCGGCTTCATTCCATTGATTGAGCGAAAAACCGGCGGAGTTGTTCTTCACTGCAACGTCCAGATAATCCGGAAAAAAGGCAATTCCGTTGGAGCGGTCGCAGGCAGTGAGGGGAATCCATAGATTAATCTGGCAACTTGCATTGGAATAGAACGTATCGCGGTGCCAGCAGAGCAATCCACTGGCCTGGGGATGTTCCTGGAAATTCGGAGGTATACACCGGAATCGCACATCATCTGCGTAAACCCCTGCCAGGTTGATTCCTGCAGACTCCAGAGCCTGGAGTGCAGATCCTCTTATTTCAACGTCGCCACGCACCAACTCCCGAATCCGGTGCAGGTTCGCCAGGTACCTGGCATTCTGCTGCTCATCAAATATGTCCAGCTCAAGCGTGAATCGACGCAGATATTCCAGCGTTCGAGACTGGAGAATTTCCGCGGCCGGGATCGAGAACTGGACAATTCGGCCTTCGTAAAGTAATTCCCTGGTTAATTGACCGTCCTTCTGTTCCATCCTGATGCCGAGACACTGATGCCCGGTACGCCAGCTTCTTGCAAACCATTTAGCCTGGTTCTGTATGGTTTGCTATAGTTGCCGCCAGATAGTGGTTTTTTGATTTGATCGGAGGGCCTTCCTGGCGAATTGTCAGTGTAGAGCCTATGACTCGGTCCATTCTAAAGACGGTTTTCTGGAACCTGATCATTGCTGCGGCCTACATTGTTTCCGGTCTGTGGGGTCTTCAGCTCGCTTTCGTTGACTCCAACGTGACCTTGCTCTGGCCGCCCAGCGGGATAGCCATGGCCGGCCTCTGTTACTGGCGGCTCAATGCTGTTCCCGGCATTCTTATAGGCGCCGTGCTTACCAATCTGCTCAACGGCGCCGATCCGGTAATCGCCACCTCCATCGGGGCCGGCAACACCGTGGGTATGGTGATCGGCTATGGACTGTTGCGCTCCTCCTATCGCGGCGATATAGATTTCGCCCGATTGCGCGTCGTCATCGCTTTCATCGGGTATGGATCCATTGTAGGCCCGCTTTGCACGGCCCTGTGGGGAACGCTGAGCCTGTATCTGGCTGGAGTAATCCGCCTGGAGAGTTTTCTGGAAACCGGGCTGATCTGGTGGCTGGGCGATGCCATGGGGGTTTTGGTTCTGGCGCCGGCGATACTAACGCTAAAGGATCTGCTTAAGCGAGTCAGAAGCCTGGTCCGTGTGGCCGAACTGGCGCTCTTGCTCACCACCGTTACATCCCTTAGCTACTTTATCTTCTTTAGCGATCTGGGTATCGTATCCCACTATCCGCTAATCTATCTGGAGTTCCCATTCCTTGTATGGGCCACGATTCGCTTTGGGCCCGGCGGAGGGGCTTTCCTGATATTGCTTCTGGCATTCTTTTCAGCCACCAGCACTGCGGCGGGGTTGGGACCTTTCACAAGAGACGATGTGCATTCAAGTCTCCTTTTTTTGCATACGTATCTGAGCCTGTTCGGCTTCACAACCCTCCTTCTGGGTGCGGTAATGGAAGAGAAGCGAGTCTATCTGTTGAACCTGACCGAAGCCAGCCAGAAGGCTGATGAAGCCAACCGATTAAAATCCGAGTTTTTGGCCAACATGAGCCATGAGATTCGGACTCCGGTGAGCGTGATAATGGGATTCCTAGAGTTTCTCAAAGATCCCGATCTGTCAGAGGCGGAGAAAAATCATCATATAGAAACCATTCGCAGAAACAGCGAGCACCTTCTTGGCTTGATAAACGATATTCTGGACCTTTCACGCATTGAGGCCGGACAGCTACCGGTGGAAAAGCAGATGATCTCTCCGCTCTCCTTTGTGGAAGAGGTATCCGAACCTTTTCGCATTCGTGCCACGGAGAAGGGCGTGAATTTCTCGATTGTCAACGAAGGAAACATTCCTCGATTCATACTCACCGATCCGCTACGACTGCGACAGGTCCTTTCCAACCTGCTGGGTAATGCAGTGAAGTTCACGGACCGTGGTACTATAGGAATGCATGTCACCGGTAGCCATACTCGCACTGGCCTAAAATTAACCTTCGCTGTGAGCGATACCGGTCCGGGTATGACCGCGGAGCAACTGAAGAAGCTGTTTCAGCCATTCTCCCAGCTGGACACCTCTTCCCGTCGGCGCTTCGGCGGCGCCGGTCTGGGTCTTGCCATTTCCCGAAGACTTTCCGAGTTAATGCATGGAGAACTGGACGTGACTTCGGAGCCCGATGTAGGCTCGCGATTCAGCCTGACGCTTCTTTTTTCCCGCGATCAATGTCTCTGGGCTTCGGCTTCCGGAGATGCAAGCCTCGAGCAGCCAGCCAGCGCCAGAACCGAAAGGCTGATTCTCGGGCAGCCGAGGACTACAAAACCCTCGGCCCTGGTGGTGGAAGATACACCGGACATTCAAGCCCTGTTGAAACGGCAGCTGGAGAGCCTGGGAGCCGAAGTCTTCATTGCCGGAGACGGGGAAGAAGCGCTTCAGCAGGTTTACCAACGAAAATTGAAGGAACCGGCTGGACGATTCGACTTGATTCTGATGGATATTCAGATGCCGGTGATGGACGGTTATGAGACTGTGCGAAGGCTACGGGATACCGGGTACTCCGGCAAGATCGTCGCCTTAACGGCTCATGCAATGGAAGGCGAAGAACGAAGATGCCTGGAGGCCGGCATGGATGGCTACCTATCCAAACCCGTGGACCGGGCGGGGCTCCGGGAAATACTGGGGCTCAAAGAAAAGAAGGTTTGATGTCAGTACAGGTTACAAAATAGACTTGCTGTGATGCAATCCTATATCGAGACATAGATCCATGGATAAAGTAGACGCTCGAAAATCGGCTTTTCGCATATCCACGGCAATAGACTTTGTCCTGCTTCTTGGTTCGCTGGTAGTAACGGTAATGTGGCTGTTCGATTCGCCGCCACTCTATTCGGAGGACTCTCCGGTAATGTCTATCTTCACTTCCTTCTCTATCCTTCTGATGGTAGGCAGCAGGCTCGCCCGCAAATTACTATTTGGATGGCCGACGGCATTGACGCTGGCCGTAATCGGTTTGGTGCTGGGCGGCAACGTTTCCTCCATGTTGATCCATCTTTCCATGCCTCCCGAGCTTCTGCAGTCTTTCGACATTGTCCTTACTTCTGTGATGACATCGGTGGGACTGGCCCTGTTCTGTCTTTATGAACTTCTGGTGGCGCTCAGAGAAACGCCACAGAGCACTTTGATTTTTGACGATATTCTACTGCATCTGGCGCTGGTGCCCGGCGGACTGAGTTTGCTGGGCGTATTGCTTAGCAACCCGACCTATATAAGCGAAGGTAGTGATCCAAGAGTAGGCATTTCTCTTCTGGAAATGGCCTTCATGGGTGCTTATGCGATTACGGCCGTTTTATCCAATCCTCACCTGTTTCTGTGGCAGTTTTTGGCCGCCTCCTGGGCCAACAGGCTCATCTTTGCCGCCCTGTTTGCGAATCAATTCATTGCTCCGGTACTGGTGGCCTATGCTTTCAGCAGCGATCTTCCCGTGGCCAGTCCTGGACTGGAATTGTTTGTGCTTCTGGCCGGGGTGATTGCTACCGTTTCTTTTCTATCCATGCAGGCCTATCTGCAACGAAGGCAGGGGCCCGGCGAAATGGATGCTGCCTGATTCGCTATCGGAATGCTTTCGGCGGATTTGATAACCGAACCCCCTAATTGTAAGCGCAATCCATAACAACATTGACAGGATACCCCTCTACCCTGCGATTAAGCATTCCATGCCCGAATCGTCAGAACAGACTCGGCCGTTGCACGGTGTCTTGCCTGCTTTCAAAGAAAAGAAGGTAGAGCGGGACTTTTTAAGAGCGGATGCGCGCAGAACCCGACGCTTCATCCGGATGCTGGCGCTTTTGTCCATTGTTATGACGATTTTAACCTGGCATGGTTCCCTGGAACCCCTGGCCCATCGACCGGATGCCCGGCTGGTTTCTACCGTCATTCGCGGAATCTTTGCACTTCTATGTGTGGGCCTTCTCTGGTATAGTCAGAAGGACGCTTCCATTTTCAGGATCTATGATTTTACTTCGGCGCTGTATCTGGGCTGTGTCCTGATTGTTTCCATGCGGATGTCGGCTATGGAGCAAAATCAAACCGGGCTCATGTGGGAGGTTTTCTTTGTAAGTCGCGATGGCCTCTTCTCCTGGCTCGTAGTCAGCGCTGCCGTGCTTCTATTCGTGCCCGGTCATTTTGCGATTAACCTTGCCATTTCTTTTGTAGGCTCGGCGTTTCTCTTTTTCCTACTACTGAAATCAGGGGGCGAGCATCCGCTACAAGCCCTGTATGTCTTTGGAAGCGCGTACTTAATTACAATCGCCATGAGTGGCCATTTTCAAAGGCTGCAAAGAAAGCATTATCAGCTCATTCTGGATTTACAGGATGCTAACGGTCGTCTGGAGCATCTGGCCAGTACCGATGCCCTCACAGGTATCATGAATCGTAGAAGCTTTGTGGAAGCGCTGGAGCGGGAGCACAGGCGATGTATTCGACACCGGGAAGAGATGGCTCTGGTGCTTTTCGACCTGGATTACTTCAAAGAGATAAACGATAATCACGGCCATCCGGCCGGGGACGCCGTTCTGAAAGCTATGGCGGCGGCTGTTCTGGAGCAGATCCGTACAGAGGATTACTTCGCGCGCCTGGGGGGCGAAGAATTTGCTCTACTGCTTCCCGAAACCGATCCGCCCCATGCCAATCAGTTTTCCGAAAGAATTCGTCAGACAATCGAAAACCTGCGCGT
Source organism: Spirochaetaceae bacterium (assembly GCA_002730875.1). Classification (GTDB taxonomy): domain Bacteria; phylum Spirochaetota; class Leptospiria; order Leptospirales; family Leptonemataceae; genus UBA3465. The sequence continues at coordinate 1,060,511 of PCBI01000005.1, forward strand.
AGCATTCCAGAAAAAGCAAATCAGTGTAACCGCCAGCTTCGGCGTAACTTATCTTCATCCGGCAGATAACGATGAAGACTCCATATTCATTCGCGCCGACCGCGCGCTCTACGAAGCCAAAAAGAAAGGCCGCAATCAGGTGATGGTTGTGGAGTACTCCGGATCCGAAGCTCTGTAAGTCTGACCCGGATGGCTATTTAGCTCTTCGGGCGACCGATACAAGGACAAATCGCTTTCGCACCGGCATTAAATCGGCAGTGCCGAAAAGCAGCGTCCGAATCAGGGCAGGAAGTATATAAATCCGGAGGGTTGGCGGCCAGCGGGACACTCCATCCTGCACGCCAAAGCATTCCAAAGCCCTGCAAAGCACCTCAAAGCACAAAGAAGCACCGAAAGGGAACTCGAACAATTCTCGATTACCTGTTTGCGGCACGAATGAAGGACTTAGTCTGGCGTTTGGTGTCGAGCCTTTAAAAATCGCCTTACCTGAGATTCGAACTCTTCGAAGTCTGAAAGTCTCTGCCGGGCGTATTCCAGAATGCGGGCCTCGTCAATCTCGGCGTATTCATGCACCAGGAGGTTTCGTAATCCTGCCATTCCTCGAATAGATCGGGCAAATTCCGGATCGAGAATGCCGGCTTCTGCCATTCGGTTAAACACATCGGCATAGGTATCCAGACGATTGTATCCCATGGATACCAGGATATGTGAGCCAATATCCAGGACGGATTGTATCATTGTTTGGAGCGCATGTTCGATGGCCAGCAGGCGGCCCGGATCACTGCGGAGCTCGTCTTCGGGCAGGGCAGCATAATTGATCACAACGGCAGAACGCTCTCTAATGAGCGCGAGTAATCGCTCAATTCTTTGTTTATCCAGGCCCATAGACTTTTTCCAGAAATGGCTGCATATCCAGATACATGCTCAAGTTCTTTTCTTCGAAGCGGACCAGCGCTGGTTCGTCCCCTATGAAGATCCTGATGCCCTCTGTTAGAACTCTATGGGCAAGGGCCGGAGGTTGCTCATTGAGGATAAGCAAATCCACATGATTTGTCCCGAGAAGGCGCATAGCGTCCGACAACAGGTTCATTCTTAATTCAAGGCCAGACTCCCTGGCCAGTACTGCCAGGTCTATATCGGAGAGATTGTGCGTCTTTCCTGTGGCCTGCGATCCAAAGATAATGGCAGCCTGCACCTGCGGGTATTCCGACCATAGCGGGGCCAGCGTTTCCTCAATGGACTGTGGAGTCGGTTTGTCCGTCGTATCTGCCACGGCTGCTTTTGTGGCAGATTGAGAGCATCTGGCAAGTAGAAACGGCGATCCGGAGGGTCGACCTCCCGACGGATTGGTCAATTGGGCGCAGGAAATCTGGTTACTCGGTTTGCCGAGCGCAGGGCTTTGTTTTTCAATGCTGGTGCTTTGAGACGGATCGAAATCGGGGTAAGCCCCATTCTGTGCCCGGTAGTCCACCAGGGCAGCGGCGCACAAAGGTGGCGTCGCAAGGTAAGTGTTGCGGGAAAAGGAGGAGAAAAAAGAAAAAGGCCGCCCCGAAGGACGGCCTGCCGATTCGCATCGCCTGTAGGCGAGCTTAGAATTTGTAAGAAGCAGAGATGGAATAATTGGTCCCAGGTCTGTATCTTCTGAACGGGAGTTCCGTATTGGAGATTGGCACCTCCTGAGTGCTTTCGTACTTCGCGTTAAGTATGTTTTCTACACTCGCTTTCAAGTTCCAGTTCTCGTTGGGTTGCCACTGAAATACCAGGTCGAGAATTCCGGTACCCTTTTCGATTACATCTGGCTCTCCTTCTGAGCCGGCCACTTCAATTCGATCGCTGAAGTAATTGTAGAAGAAACCGGCTGACATGGTTTCTTCTTTGTCGATGTAATACAGGGCCTTGATGTTATACACGAAGTCCGATTGGCCCTGTAGCCGTCGCTCCAGGCTTGTAGGTACCAGAGTCGCTGTAGGATCGAGAGGACTCAGTGCGCTACCGGCCACAGCCTGCTGCGTCAGCCACTCCTGCACCTCAACCCTGGATTTGATGAAGAACAGGTTGGTCTCGACTTCAATTCGCTGTAGAAAGCGTTTTCGGAAATCCAGCTCCAGACCTCGGATTTCGCCTTTCTGAGCGTTCGAGTAGGCATATTGCCTGGATCCGTCACCGCCCACTGGCTGTCCTACAAGTTCGATCGGACTGGACAGCGTCTTGAGGAATACACCGGCTCCTACATACTCGGTGCCGCTCAAATACCACTCCCATCGAAGGTCATAGTTATGAATGTAGGTTCTGTCCAGGTTGGCATTTCCTCTTACTCGCTCAGCACCGAAGTAAGGCGTAAAGGCGAACTCGGAAAGCTCTCGCAGGTCAGGCCGTGAGACCGTTTCGGTATAGGCTGCCCGGATATTCATATCCTTCACTGCTTCCCAGGTAAGGTTGATCGAGGGAAGAATATCTGTTTTCTCTTCAATCCCCACGCCATTGTTATTCCTATCGCATATTCCGGCTTGAATCAGGGCGGGCCGAAAGTAACCAATGTCCCCTTCCAGGTTACAGCCGTAGTCAACCTGCAACGTGGTAGGGTTCGTGTTGTAAGTTCGAGTTTTCTGAAAGCTGTCTTCTACCCTTACACCCCCGGCAAATCTCACGTTAGCGAGGAGTGGCATCTCTGTTTGAAGAAAATACGCATGGAGTTTCTGCGAAGCATCATATGCATTGAAGCCGCCATTGTTCTCGCGCATCTCATATTCGCCGGAAAAGAGCCTGGCCGGATGAAAGGTTGCCTCCCCCCCTATTGGCCAGGTCTCGGGTATACCAGGCGCCACTGCTCCGCGGATATAGAAGAAGGATCGAGAACGGAAGTCTTTGGTTCGATCGATGGCTTGATAACCAACCTTTACCTTGGACTGCAATCCGGACCACTGCTCGAAAGGCACTTCGTAGGAGACCTTCAGGTCCTCGGAATAATCCTCGGTCTCTGAGAAAAAGCGACGACCGTCATTACCGAGCCTTAGGAAAGGATCGTTCGTTCCAGAAGACCGGTTCCAGGAGCGGCTTCGCAAGTCAGGTTGATCTCGTCGGGCCTCGGCAAATGCCAGATGCCATTCAATCAGATGCGGTCGCATGGTCTGGGAATACTGTACCGCATGCTTGCCACCGAACATCTGGTGCATGATTTCAGATGCTGTGTATTGGCTGGTTTCATTAATGATATCCAGTCTATCAGGTCTCTGAGTATTGCCTATGGTTTCTCTGAATTCCTTTTCTGACTGGGTACTGTAGAAGGTCTTGCTAGTAAGCTGCTGATTGTTGCCGAGGTCGAGAGCCAGGTTCAGGTTGTTTCCCCAAAGTACTTCCTCCGTGTATACGTTGGAAGAGAACAATTGCTGGGGAATCAGGTAGTTGAGCTCATTGGCTGTGATTATCGAAAGCCCGCCTGCATTCTGGGATTCGTAACGAAATTCCTCTTCATTGGTTTTTCTCCATTTCCGACTATAGGAGGTTCCATAGATATAGCCAAAGCGCATTCCATTTTCGAACGTCTTGCTATCGCCAATGGAAAAAGAAAGCTTTCGATCGTAGGGAGCCTTGTGCTCTTTGGGGGTCCAGTCATTGGGGAACTGCGCCGCGCCAAACTGAACGAAGGCTACAGGCAGGCCGCCCAGCGTGTCGCCTTTCTCAAAAGGAAGGCGATCAGGAAGGGTATCAACAACTTCTGGTATGCCCCAGCGATCGGAGCCAAAACCAAAAAAGTCGTTTGGCCCCAGACCCAGGTAATCATTGCCGCCTCGGTCAAGGCTCTTGAATTGCTTTCGTGTTGTGAGAGAGTTCATCCCCAGGCCAATGCCGATGGACATTTCAAATTCGTCGGGATACTCCCTGGTCTCAACCTTTACGAGACCACCGGAAAACTCCGCAGGATCCTCCGGCATGAAAGTCTTGATCACGCGGATATTCTTGATCAAGGAAGCCGGGAATAGGTCCATGGGAACTACTCTTTTTTCCGGGTCCGGAGAAGGGAGCATGGTATCATTCAAGACTGTGTTCGAATATCTCTCCCCCAGGCCCCGGACGAAGACATACTTGCCTTCGATAACGGTAATTCCAGTAACCCGTTGCAGTACTTCACCTGCATCCGAGTCGGGGCTCTTGGCCACCGCTTCCTGGCTAATGCCGTCCGAAACGTTAGGAGCCTTTTTCTGTAGCGCCAGCAATGCGGCTTCAGTGTTGTTCAATGAACGACCGGTTACTACCACCTCGGCCTCCGTTGCCGGGGGTGTGCCCATGGTAACGTTCAGGCTTACTGCTTGACCCGCTTCAACGGTTACCTGACGGGTTCGCGTTTCAAATCCCACCATCTGAAATGTTACCGTGTACTGCCCCGGCGGAAGCTGTATCCGGTACTTACCATCGAAGTCTGTTTGGGCAAATTTGTTTTCGCCCTGTACGATTACAGTAACTCCAAAAGTTGGTTCGCCAGAAATCGAGTCGATTACCCGTCCTTGAATTACGCCCAGAGGCTGGGCTATCAAAGGTGTAGAGATAATCGAAACGAGAAAGCTGGCCATCAGGGCGATTCGCCATCGACCTTCCATTATTCTTTCTATTGTTCTCATTTGCTTATTTTCCCGATTAGTTTTACCAAAATTCAAGGCGCGATCCGCATAACTCGGAATCGTCCTTCCCTTCCTACGATTAGTTTGATAGATCTGAGTGAGCGAGGCTTGCCATCAGCCGTAACCACTACTCGCTCGAGGTAAATTGCTTCGATGTCTTCGTACCGCTTACGGCTTTTGATCTCGTAGGATACCAATTCAACGTCTTTACCCTCCAACTGGGAGCGTTGGCGTTCCAACACGATGTTTCGCATCTGGGTATCACGTAGCTTCACGGTTTCTGGGTCATTTCCTGCATTCATAGTGAATCGGTCTTCCAGGTGACACCAGTACTGCTCAATGTATTCATCCATTGTTGGCAGCGCTTCGCTTCCCTTTGTTGAGTAGTCCGCGACAGATTGGAGATAATGATCCAGTGCGTCTTCTATTGATTCGTGGTAATCCACCTGCACGTTCATAGATTTCGTGCAGGCCTGCTCCAATTGCTTTCGTCTTGCTGCATTCGGGTCTTCGCTGCATGCGAAAATGAAGCCAGAGAAAAGCAAACTTAAAGAGGTAATGGGGATTGATGTTCTCGACCTGGTTATCATTTTGTAACTTACCCTTTTTCTGCAGAAACAGAAAAGGTCACCGGCGAACCGGTGACCTTTCGAATACTAAACCTTACTTGTTAACCCAGTAAGTCCAGCCAGTGAACCATGCTCCCTCTGTTCCGGTATTTGCGATTACCGGCAGGTTAGGGGCTACTGATGGGTTGTTGATGTCCCATGCAGTAGTTACATAAGTGCTGATTGACTCCGAGGATGAAGTTAACGTACAGTTGTTCGTTCCAGCGTTGGAAGCAGTGGTGGCCTGGTCCCCTCTAACGTTGGTGCAGGTCATTGCTGCTGTTCCAGGAGCGGCGCCGTCAACGTTCAGTCCCAGAGGATACCCAACGTAAACTCCATTGGTCAGAGTGGCTTGCGCGCCTTCTCGGATTTGACCTGCTCTTTGAGTGGCAGAGTCTCCAATAAGAGTGAACTTGTTCAGAGTAACCTCAGAACGGTCTGCATCGTCAGAGCCGGATCCATCCCACTCCAGTCCGCGAGGGTCACCACTGTAGGTAACGCCAGAAGCGGCAGGATAGCGATAGTCGATGGCGCTGGTGATAGTGGCTCGGTAGCCTCGGTCCAGGTCGAAAGCGTCATCGCCGATACCTGTCGCGAGAAGAAAGCTTGCATTGGCTCGTCCGCCGAACCATTCGAAGCCGTCATCTTTACCCATGTGGGCCTGGATGTGTTCCAGAGTAGTTCCGGAACCTACAGCATACATAGACAGACAGTTCAATTCGTCTCCTGGAGACACTTCGTTTCCGCAGAATTCGATTCGCACATACTTCAGTGTTCCGGAGGAATCAGCAGCATTCGCTCCACCAGAGTAGTTGATGGCCACAGGGCCTTCAGTTGTCTGTCCGGTGTCGGAGCTAGGAGCGTTTCCAATCAAAACGATACCGCCCCAGTCTTGAGGGGATCGTTGTCCTTCAGCTCTTGAGCTGGTGAAGATGATGGGCGCTCCGGAGGTCCCTACTGCATTCAGTTGCGCACCCTGGAGAACAAACAAAGCGGACCCGCTTTGCCCTTGAACACAGGAACCGGCAGGAACAGTTACTGTAGCTCCGCTCTGGATGTTTACAACACCGGTAAGCACAGTGCAACGAGACCAGGTCTCGCTTGCGCTGATGTTTCCGGATTTTGCCACGAAGTCTGATGCATTCGGGCAATAGGTTGTGCAGGAGTTAGTGCCTCCAGCCAATAGAGCCAGCGCCAGAAGCGCTGTGTTGTCCTCTTCCTCGTCTTCGAGGCCGAGCAGGCTACATTGCGCTGTGAGGGCTGATACAGCCAGCAACGCCATAGCCACTTTAAGCATTTTCATTCCTTTCATTCTAAAAACTCCTCATTCGGTCAATGGACCGCATGGATATTGATAAGTGCATTAAGCTGTCTCAGTGTTACGTACTTGTGTCGCGAAAGTGAAGAATCCGTGGTGCAATGCGTATATGCATCGCACCGATATCCTTACAATCTGGCTAAGATATGCTTACGCCAGAGTGACGTCAGTGTGGCGTATTTATTACGAATTCGTGTCTGGGGAGCGAGATGATTCACTTGCGACGTTAATGGGGTTTCTGTGCGGGCGTGCCAGGAGGCCGGCAACGCTTCTTTTTGGCGAACGTCCTTGCGATGCCGCTCTTTGTCGGGTGGCAAAAGGCTTTCAGGGAGGCCCTTCTTTCGCTTATCTGTTCCGCGCAGTCAGTCACTGCCCGGACTTTCAGGCCTTGCCTGGACAGGCTTTCTTGGACAGGCTTGCTTGGACAGGTTCCAGGCCCCGGGCACGTGAATCCCACCTTGAGCGGGTAGTCGTTGAGGAAGCCGCTTCCCTAGATTAGCTGAAAACGAATGGGAACGTTAATCTTAACGGTGATGGGCTTGCCTTCCTTGTAGGCTGGCGTGAAGCGCTTGCTGTAGTACGTCTGCACCGCTGACTGATCCAGGCCGTGCCCCAGGCCTTTTACGACACGGGCCCGCAGTACGCGACCGTCTTCGCCAATTACCAGTTCCAGAACCAGCATTCCTTCGATACCGGCGCTACGGGCTTCGGGAGTGTAGGGAGGCTTTACACCTGGGCTTAGGTCCACAGGAGGGGTGGCACCGATAGCAAACGGATTCTGAGCTCCAACGATTCGTTGGTCCTCTACCTTTTCTTTCTTGAGCTGATCGGTCTTTCGGATCTCGCCTTGAGCGGGAGGTACTTCAACATCGGGCTGCTTAACTTTCACGTTGTCGACGAATTGAATCTCTTCGTAGATTTCGTCGTCGGTGTCGAACGTTTCTGGAGGAAAATACATGAAGTATAAAAAGCAGAACTGTAGAAGTCCGGAAACCAGGCCCAGCACCCAGAAGCGGTTCTGGTCAAACCAGATCAGAAACTTCTCTTTGCCCGTTCTTTCTATGGAAGGTGTATTCTGTGTTACTTCTGCGGCTGTCATGATCTATAATCTGAATCCTGTCTGTTTTCGCCTCAACCGGCTTCGGAAAGCCAGCTGCGATACCTGGAGTCGAACCTCAGAGCTGGCGGTTCTCCTGCTTGGTGACGATAGCGATGTTCGTCGCTCCGATCCGCTTTAGCTTCTCAAAAAGCTGGTCCAGCACGTCTACGGGCAGGTTATCATGCGCGTTGATTACAACCCGGGCGCCGGGGTTCAGCTGGATCTGCTCTTGAACTTTGCCCACGGTAGCGTCCAGATCCATGGCAATGTTACCAAAATAGAACTGCCTGTTTCGATCGATGCTGATCTGCAGATCCTTTTCTTTGATCTCTTCCCCGCCTGCATCCGGAAGGATCAGAGGCAGGTCGGCGTCCACCTTCAGTACGGAAGTTACCATAAAGAAGATCAGAAGCAAAAAGGCAATGTCTGCCATGGAGCTAATCGGTACGTTAGCAAAAATCTTTCTTCTTCTAATAGCCATAAAAACTTGAGTCCCGGATCGCTACCATCGAGCGACCCATCCTTTCTCTTGCAGGAATCCCGGCGCTTTTTGCATTATTCCACGAAATTCTGCATGGATATCTTTAAGAATCCTCGTTTCTTAACCTCGGAAAGCACCGTGACCAGATTCTGCACATTTGTGTCTCTGGCCGAGATTACCGCGTATTTTTCCCTGATATCGGGAACATCCAGCTTCTGCAGTTCTTCGCCGAAGCCCCGAAGCGAAGGGTATCGTTTCGTACCAAAGGATACGTTATCGATTTCCACGCTGTCGCCCACGATCTTTACAGTAACCACTTTGTCGCGCTCCACCATCTGCGGAGAGGAGTCCTTTTTAGGCAAGTTGGCCAGGATTCCTTCCTTCACGTAGAACACCGAGGCTACCATGAAGAAGACCAGTAGAAGAAATGCCAGGTCGGACATGGAGGCCGCCGAGATTTCTTCTACGTTGGTTTTTCTTCTAAGTTTTACCATTTCTAATACCTTGTACAGTCTTTCGTTTCAGGGCGATTGGCTATTGCCGATCGCCTGTTACTGCTTGCTGCCTGTTACTGTCTGTGGCCTTTTCTTGTCATTTCTATCAGGCGGCGCTGCTATCTTTTCGCAGCAATTGCTTGTAGATATGGTTGGCTGCTTGCTCTACTTCAGTAGCGAATGCATTCACCCGGCTCTGAAAATACTGGAAGAACGTCATGGCAGGAATAGCCACAATCAGGCCACCCGCGGTGGTCAGTAGGGCCACTTTAATACCGCCGGCCACAACCTTGGCATTTACGCTGTCTGAGTTGGCGATTGCATCAAAGGCTTCTACCATACCGGATACAGTTCCCAGGAACCCTACCAGCGGAGCGATGGTGGAAACGGCAGCCAGAATAGGTAGTCCGCGTTCTGCCAGAGCGATGTAGCCGCCAGCTTCTCTTTCCACGCCTTTGCTGAAGTGCTCCGGGTCGCCTTCGGCAACCGCCAGGCCCTCGTTCAAGATCTTGGAAATAGTCAGCTTTTCATTGGCAGCCAGCACGTCTTTGGCGCCTTCCATGCCTCTGGTATTTAGTGCATCTACCAGATCTTGCTCAAAAGTTCGTTTGGTGAGTTTGCGAGTAGCAAAGAAGTAAATTCTCTCGAAGAAGACGGCCAGTCCAATAACGCCGGCCACGAACAGAACCCACATGAAGTCCCCGCCAGCCAGGAAGTAATCCCAGAGCAGAAATCCGCCGCTTTCGGCATCGGTTTCGCTTTCATTGGCGGCGGTTGTTTCTTCTTTCGCCTGCTCGGTACCTTCTTCGGACCCTTCGGTCTTTTCTTGTTCGGCCGGTTGCTCGCCCTCGACCTGAGGCGCAGGCTGGGCTTCCAGTCGGTGTCCTTGTTCCAATTGAACGAAGAACAGGCTACCCATGGCCAGACCCAGGATCAATATCAGTTTTTTCTCTTTGAGGAGTGATTGAAAATAGTTACGCATATTCATGTCTGTATTCCCGAAAAGTTGAGGCCAAGATGGGCCATTTCTGTTACGGCATTGTGACAGAGGTACTACAACAGAGTGTACCTTTGGTGCGATGCAAAGGAGGAGGCTCGGGCCCGGCGCCTCTTCTCTTTGGACCGGTTTCTATGCTCCGGCGGTGCTGGCAGTGATCCTCGCACTTTGAGTTGAAAACAGGGGTAGTTCTACTTGCGAAGCAGCCTTGTTTTCATTGGATGGAAGCATGCAGCTTCCGGAAGAAACCCAGGTGCTCATTGTAGGGGCCGGTCCCATCGGTCTTGAGATGGGAGTGGCGCTCTCCCGGGCCGGGCTGGACTTTTGTATCGTGGATGCCGAGCAGGTGGGCCACACCATAAGCTGGTATGCGCCGGGCACCCATTTCTTCAGTTCCCCGGAACGGATAGCCATCGCTGGAATACCCCTGCTCACTTCAGATCAGGGGAAGGCCACGCGGGAAGAGTATCTGAATTACCTCATGTCTGTGGCCTGGCAATTCGATCTGCCCATCCACGGTGGGTTGCGTCTACAATCCATTCAGAGGAGAGCGGACTCCGAAGCCAGGGGCGGCTGGAAGGTGTCTCTGCAAAACAAGTGGCATCGACCGCGGGAAGCATCCGCCGGACGTGTTGCGGGCCAGAGTAATCCTGTGTCTACAATAGAGTGTCGGTATCTTGTTCTGGCTACCGGGGACATGCATCAGCCGCGCCGGTTGGATGTGGCCGGCGAGGATCAGCCCAATGTAAGCCATTATTTACAGGAGTTAAGAAACTATTTTCGGCAGGAAGTGGTTATCGTTGGCGGCAGAAACTCGGCGGTGGAGGCCGCCATTCGGATCTTTCGCATGGGCGGAAAGGTGACCATGCTTTGCCGGGGTGATTCCCTGGACGCTACGAGTATAAAGTACTGGCTCTATCCCGAGATTACATCGCTAATCAAGAATGGAATGATCCGTCTCATTGCCAATAGCGTTGTGGTTCGCATTGACGGGGACCGCGTGTACTATCAGGCAAGCCATTCGCAAGGCGAAAATCAGAATCAGGACCCGGCCGCAAATGAAGAGCCAATGGGTTTTGTCGAGGCGGATCAAATCCTGCTACTCACCGGCTACATTCCCGACAACTCTCTGTACGAACGGCTGGGCGTTGACCTCGAAGGAGATGCATTTCGACCGGTCCACAATGAGAGCATGGAGACGAATCTGGACAACGTATTTATCGCAGGCACCGCCACTGCCGGGTCCCAGTACAAACACACAGTATTCATCGAGAATTCCCATGAGCATGTGGAGCGAATCCTGGACGCAATACTGGATCGCGAGTCCGCTTCAGGGAGAAATGCGGCGGGAGCTAACCGCGAAATGGATAGCGAGAGCGGGGCGCAGCGATCCGGGGAGGGCAGTTTTTTGCATGGCGGACCGCAAGGCGGTAGAGCGGGGTCTGCACGCGACGGCGAAGACGGCAAGAGTCTCAAAGCCCTCTATTCGGATCATCCGGAAAGTTAAGGGCTGTTCTCAGCAGACCGCTGCAAGGGACTGCTCCCGGCGCAAAAACTTTAAAAGGGCCGATTCACTTTTGGCCGCCCTTTTAGTTGATGGATGTACCCTGAAATGCAACGCGGCGCCAACTATTCAGTAGTCGCTGGTCCCGTTCGGCGGAGTTCCATAAGAACAGCATGGTTCTCTTCCATAAGAGTGTGGACCTTTTCGGGATGCGTTTCCATAGGGCAATGACCGGCTTCCGGAATCGTAAATAGCACCGATAGTGCAAGATCACTGTGTAGCTGGCGGCCCACTTCCGGCTCCACCCAGGAATCTTTCAGCCCCCAGATGAGAAGCGATGGAATGGACGAGTCTTTCAATTCTAGCGATCGTGACTGGGTATCCCCGGAGTCTTCTATACTGGAGAGGATACTACGAGCTGTGTCCGGAACCAGAAAGGGCTGCAGATATCCCTGCACTTCGTGGTTTTCCGGCTTTCGCGCATAGGCGCTTTCCAGAAGGTCGGCGAAGCTTTCCTCATTGAACTTGAAGCTTTCTGCATACCAGATCACAAGCGACTGTAGACCGGGAATCCAGCTTACGGCGGCCCGGCTGAACCATCCGGGTCCACCCTGAACGGATCCTGCCAAAAAAACAAGGTAGTCCACTGCTTCCGGATTTAATTGGGCCATCGCCGCGATGACCGACCCGCCCATGGAATGTCCTACAAGGATCCATCGATTCTCCGAATCAGAACTGGTGTCGTCAGCGCTTTCCATTTTTCCAGTATTATGGGATAACCCCGGCCGGGATTGTCTATGTCGGGAAATGGCATCCAGGATTTCCCAGACTACTTCAGCCCTTCTGAATTTTGATTGACTGCCGCTCAGGATTCGGTCCGAAAATCCGTACCCCGGCAGGTCGATCGCCACCACTTCATGCCCACCCTTTTGTAGATGTTCTATCGTATGTCTGTAAGAGAAGGTGCTGGCCGCGAAACCATGAATCAGTACGTACTTTCGCCTCCCTCCTTCCGAAGGAATCCAGCGGAAATGAATTCTCGCCCCATCAACACGAATAAAGTAGCTATTGGGATAAGGCGCATCGCGGTCAGGTTTCTCGATGGCAGCGACAGAATCGTCTCCCGGCGAAGGCTCCTCCAGAGTCACGGAAGCCACGCGATAAGGGTTCTGATATTCAAGGCTGCTTTGACACGATATCAAAAGAATGCAGACCAGAAAGGCGGCGCTTGATTTTCTCCATGCTTGGCGCCTTCTTCTGACTGGAAGCGGGCACGCATATAACGGCAAATGTGCATTTGCTTTTTTCGGATGCGGATGAAACTGCCGCACAGCTAACTTGAATGGTTCGCTGTTGAACCCGACCGGGCGACAGAATCCGGTGAGGCCATATAACCTGGTCAGGCGACATAACCCGGCAGCGATGAGAGATGCCTTTCGAACAAGAAATCCAGCGTTTTCAGGAGCCAGGTTAGCATTTCGGGCGATTAGACGGAAGCGAAGCATCCGTGGATTGTCTTGACCGAAGTCGGCAAAGTCAATATATTATAGCTATGGCATACATGGCGGTTGGATCCAGACAAATACTGTTTTCTGATAGTGCGGCTCCGGCCCTGGCCGGTCAGAGCCCTCGACAGGTGAGTAACATGTCCGACAATCCGGATGTGTCCGTGGGCGCTGTGTCCTCCCGGAATGAGCCTGCGGCCAATCCTACGCCGGGCGTATCGGCTCCCGCGTCCGGCTCCGGCGCTCCGCCCACAAGTGCGGCCACCGAGTCAGCGTCTCAGGGGCCGGCGCCCGAATCAGCAGCGGTGCAGGCAGAGCAGCCGGCGCAGGGACAGGCCGGATCGCGAGTAGACGTGTTCGCCTGAGGCCTGAGAGAAGTTTCCGTTACCCCAAAGCACTCTGGCCCGCTTCTGACCACATTCTGAGCCTACTCCGGGCCTATGGTTGTTTGAACGGTTCTCCGGCTATCGCTGCTTCAGGATTTCCTTTGCCTTGTTGCGGGCGACTTCTGTGTACCGTGAGGCTTCGATATCGGCCACCAGAGCCCCCGACTTCAAATAGAGGTAGCGACTGGCCACCGGAAGGAAGGGCTCGTCGGTATGTGTGATTACCAGCGAAAGCTTTCCGCGGTTGTTTCTTTCCCTCAAGAGTTCGATTAGAAGATCCTGACCAGCCAGATCCAGGCCGGTGATTGGTTCGTCCAGAAGCCAGAGATCTGGCTCATGTAGCAGGCTTCGCATCAATCCCAGGCGTTGCTTCATTCCGCGGGACAGCGACCGGGCCGGGTCATCCTTCCGGGACAAAAGTCCTGCTCTTTGCAGTGACTCCTCCGTGAGCGAAGGCGGGATGGAGCGATTCAGAAAGTGGCTGTAGAAGCAGGCCAGATTTTCGGCGCAGGACAGGTCTAGATAAAGCCCCGGGTCGTGGCCCACAAAGCCGCAATTCGAGTAGTAATCTCTTTGGTTTGAGTCCTTGATGGGCTCACCGTTCAGAAGGATTCGCGCATCCGCAGGTGCGGGACAGAGCAGGGCATCCAGAAAGGAAGACTTACCGGCCCCATTGGGACCCAGAATACAGATGGTCTGACCTGCCTGAAACTCCAGGTCCAGAGGCAGAAGCGCCTTGCGAAATCCATAATTTCTGTAGAGTCCTTCCAGTCTTAGCATGATCGTCAGTATATGAAGCGCTTTAGATGCCAGTCATGAGAATTCCACCGACCCGAGTTTCCGGTGGGCGATGCTTCGCAGGGTTCGCATCGATGCTCGGTTCCAGCGCTGGCACAACCGTCGGCAGCGTTCCCTCTAGCGATTTCGCTTAACCTGTATTCTAAAGGAAGAAAGCAGACTAAAGGCCAGAAATAGAATCGCTATAACGCCCAGAACCGAAACAATCGTAATCGTGGCATTCTTGAATACCGGGTTGTAGTCCGATTGCAGCGGATTTGCATAGTGAAAACTGTCATCCGGAAGATTATAGACGACGGGCCTGCCATCATAATCCACTTTCAGGGCCGGACCCAATCCGCGAATGTTCAGCTCTTCCACGGCCTTTTCATTTTCCATTTCCGGTTTTGCTTTTTCCGGTTTCCAGACTACAACTTTGAAAGGATAACTCGCCTCGGGATCCCGGTACTCCCGGGAGCTTTGTTCGAGCTGCACTGTGAGCTGCGAGCTACCGGGACGAAAGCCTTTAGGAACTGATATCGCTCCATCCTGAACGTTACAGGTAAACGGAGCCGGCATCCGGGAGCTTTGATGAGCCAGGCGGCATCCGGTAACCTTCGCTGTTTCTGGCACTCGAATGATGAATTGATCGCCGGCATAGGTTCGCGGTGGGTTGGAAGCATTCTCCACCGAATAGACAAGGTTGATGCGCAGGCCTTGTTCTTCGTTTAGAATCTCCAGGCCAGGCATGATGTTAAGGTCCTCGTCTCTGGCGCCGGAATCGAAGACCTGTACAAGCTGAGCTTCGTCCTGTCTTTCGGCAACCGGAGGAATGACGGTTACGTAGGTCTCTCCCTGGTAAGTCGCCCGAATCAGAAAAGGCACAGCCACGCGTTCTGCCGGGGGAAAGCGAAAATTGGTCCCCGGGTTCTCCAGGGTGTGGAGCACCGTCATTTGCTGACCTGGTCGAATGAGCTCCAGCTTCTCGGCCGCGGCGGGCGCTCCGTTGGTGCCATTGATTACCCGGCCTTTGATCTGAACGGCGCTTGGGTTCGGTCCCTGTAATTCGGACGCCGGTTGGCTCCACATGGCCGCGGGAAACAGCGATAACATACTGGCGCAGAATACAGCGGCCGCCAGCCTACGAACCGGGGAAATGCGAAAGCTCTGCGAATTCACCGAGCCTATCGAGCTCATTGAGCTTACTGAATTGATCGAGCTTCTCCCATCCATCAAGTCGACCCAACCTATGAAGCGTACCGAAACGGGAGAAATTCGGGAATACCGCATAGTATGCGATACCCGGGATCTTAAATTGCGGAGTCTGGAGATAAAGCCAGCTTTAACCGGACGTACAGATTTGTAGAGTTTTTGCACGGACATTTCAGGATTCCTTAAAGGGGAGACCGCACTGGATGCAGTGATCCTGTTCTTTGCGAATATAACCACAGGCAGGACAGAACCGGTCGGACGTGCTGGCGGCGGTGGACTCATGATAATTCTGAAGCTCGCTTTCGATGCGGTCCAGCTTGCGTAAAAAAGGGGCGCTCAGACGCTTCAGTTCTTCGTCCGGGATCTTGCCGGATTCGGCTTCGATGCGTAGATCCTGCAGGTTGGCCAGCATAACCGATTTTTCGTCCAGCAGGTCCTGCCGCTTGCTCTTGCCGGAAACAAAGTAGTGAGCGCCATCTTGCACTGGCTGCATGATGGGCCACAAAAAGAACATGATTATGGCAAAGATTATGATGAAAGAGAGAATAGATAGAATCATCGATCAATGTCCTTGAATCGATCCAGGTCCACATCTTCCTGCCCGTCGGTTGACCCTGATCCGTTTGCACCGTCTGCGCCTTCGCTTTCCGGATGCGAAAGGTCGCCGAAAGGATCGCGACGGCGAAAGTAACGAACGGCAATCAAAAGGCCGGTAATGACGAAAACCGAAATCAGCAGTATGGGGATCCAATTGGCCGTGGTTCCACGGATTTTGGAGCCATGACCGTCAATGATTTTGCCTACCAGATCCATTCTTCCCTGGTTCTGTAACTCAAGGATGATTGGATCATTCATGTACTTCTTTCCGAAGCCATGTTCTAGATGATAGATGATGGTTTCGGCATCCATGCCTTCCTGGATTCGGTTCTCCATGAATCTTCGCACAGGAATGCCCCAGGGGCACTCTACGTGCGGACAACTGGAAAGTATGAAATGACAGCCGCACTGGCAAATTACGGAATCCGATACCTTGTTGAAGACCTGTATGTGTTCCGGTTTTTTTAGATTCGTATAGACTTCCTGTGCGCTGGCCGGCGATGCAAGAAATGCCGGCAGGAATGCAAAGAGCATTAGAGCGATCAGTGAGTGGAGCCTTCGCCGAGCGCCGGCGACGCTTCTTCCGAAAGAATTCCCCGCTATCGTTCTCGAAGCGACCTTTAGCGCAGTGAGTAGCGATTCGATTCCTGCTGCAAAGTCGCTCTTCGAAGCGGCTTTTGAAGTCAAAGCGAATAGTGCAGAATCCGTTTCCTTCGAGGAGGATGGCATCGAAGCGATTTTGCCGGTCTTTTGCTTACAGTCCATTGAGTCTGGCGAACTAATTGAGTTTCCCATCCTATCCTTCCTTTCTCTTTTCACCGAAAGGCAGGATCAGAATCAGGCCGCTCAGGAAGAACAGCACCGTACCCAGCCAGATGAACTTGACCAGCGGGTTGATCCATATTTCCAGATTCGCCACAATTGTGCCGGGAAACATACGCTGGTAGGCTTCGGGAGCTTTTCGCATGTCAAAGAAGTAAAGCTCGTACATCTGGGTTAGATCCGGGTTCTGGCCGGTGGATGCATCCGAAATCGCGCCCAGCTGAATGTAGAGATCCTCCGACCAGGTAGACTTTATGTCCGGTTCGCTGGTAGGCGTGCGAAGAGAAAAGCCATCCTGGCTCCTTGATATCTCGCCGGTGGGCGGATAGATCCTGGGATGAAAGTGTCGCTCGGTGGTCATTCTTCCATCAGGAATAAAGCCGATTAAGAACTTCACCATTCGGTCCGGGGCCGAAGGCTTCTTGTTTGCCGCTTCGTACGGATCCGTGCCATCGGTGGGCCTGGGGGGCTGATAGTTGGGCGGATTGATGCGGTAATGGGCTTCCTGGGAAATCGCCACATCCAGGGGATTGGAGGCATCCCCGTGGGGAGCGATTTCCGGGCGAATGAACAGATCCCTGGCTTCGATGGTGTAATTTTCCATGTAGGCCCGGTCTCCACTGTAGTAGTGGATGTAATCGGAACCAGGCTCAGCCTGCATCTTGTAGTAGTGAAACTGAAACTTGTCGGTCTTTTTGAAAGAGCCGCCGGCGTAGCCAATGAACAGGAATACTACGGAGATGTGTACGAGATAGCCCGCGTATCGCCTCTTGTTTCGCAGTATCAATCGAACGAAAGCTAGAAGGGCATTTTCTTCGAATCGCACCATCCTGGACTTCACGCCCCGGTAATACTCCTGAAGAAGGCCCACAATGGTAAAGGCCGCAATGCCCACGGTTAGAACCGTAAACAGTTCGGCCACCCATCCGGGCCCCCAGGTGCTCCGATCCGCGCCTTCCGGCCTGGTGAAAAGAAGACCGTAGGTAAGTCCAAAGGCTACCGAAGCGATGATTCCGGCGATAATTGGGATACGCAGGGTACGGGTATAGATGGCATCGGCGCTTTTTCGCCAGGCCAGTAGCGGACTGGCGCCCATAAGAAACAGCGTAATGATGCCCACCGGCACCATGATCTTGTTAAAGGTAGAGAGCTTCCATTCTACCTTGGCGCAACTGAGCCCGCCATCCCATCGGCAGTCCAGCGGCATCAAAGGCGAGAAAACGCCAATCAGGATTATGAATACCGAAAACGTCATCAGGAAGTTGTTTAGGAGCATACTTCCTTCTTTGGATGTGACCGCTTCCAGTCGATTCTCCGGGCGCAGCTTCTTGTGCTGGAAATAGAGGAAGCGCATGAAGTACAGATAGCTCACCGAAATGAAGACTATCATGGGCGTGCCGATGGTGGATTCGGCAAATGTGTGCGGCCCTTCCAGAACGCCACTTCTAGTAATCCAGGTACCCAGAAGACAGAAATGGTAAGTAGTGATGATTAGAAAGACGTTCCAGAAACGAAGCATCTTTCTTCGCTCTTGAACGATCAATGAGTGCAAAAAGGCCGTAGCAAACAGGAACGGCATCAGACTGGAGTTCTCCACCGGGTCCCAGGCCCAGTAACCGCCCCAACCCAGTTCTTCGTAGGCCCATTTGCTTCCGAGGAGGATGCCAAAGCCAAGGAAGAACCAGCAGAACAATGCCCATCGTCGCAGTAGCGGTAGCCAGTCTTCGCGCAAGTTGCCGCTAAGCAATGCGGCGCCAGTGATGGCAAAAGGTATGGCGAAGGCCACATAGCCCACATAGAGAATGGGCGGATGGATGATCATGGCCCAGTGAAGCAAGAGAGGGTTAATACCCTGGCCGGCGGCCATCTCAACGGCGAATGTGCGAAAAGGCTGCGCGTCCCGAAAGAACACAGCCAGCATGATAAAGAGTAATTGAACCGAAGCGAGAATCCAGTAAAGAGGCGGCAATCGGTTATACAATCGATTGCGGGTCTGATACACGGCAATGGCGCTGAACAGACAGAGCAGGAAATACCAGAATAGCAGGCTTCCGCTGGAGCCAGCCCATACGCCGGTTATTCGATAAAATACCCCCAGGCTGGGCGATGAATTATGAACTACATACCGGTTCGAAAGATCCCCGGAAACAAGAAGTACGATTAAGATAAAGAGAGCCAGACTGACCAGAGCCAGGTTCGCGTAGATTCCCCGTGCGGCCAGGTTAAGAGCCATGGCCCGAC
The DNA here is from genome assembly GCA_002730875.1 of Spirochaetaceae bacterium. Lineage (GTDB taxonomy): Bacteria > Spirochaetota > Leptospiria > Leptospirales > Leptonemataceae > UBA3465. The sequence goes on from PCBI01000005.1 coordinate 1,079,168, forward strand.
TGCGAATGCCGGTCCACTTGAGCAGTCCGGATCCCAGGAACTCCCAGGCGCCCAGAATGCCTCGATAGAAACTACTGTAGGTTCTTCGGGGCGTCGTCAGTTCCAGGCTCACCAGGCGAACCGCATTGCGCCTGCTTCGCAGGGGAAAGCCCACCAGTGAAAGAATAAAGACAAGGCAGACAGTGGCTGCCGAAAGTATTAGGATCAAAGATCCGATGTAGTTTAAATCCACGATTATCCGTCTTTTTCCGCTGCCTGCATGGCGTCCAGGGCTTCGGATGTACCGTAGCCTGGCTGACCCGCATGCGGAGCATCATACTTACTGGCACATTTGGCTTCGACCTTGTGTGCCATTAGCGTACCATCTTTGAGATGACCGTCCACCCTTACCGGAGCCGCATCTCCGAACGTGTCCGGTAACTGGCTGTTTCCATCGTAGAGTACTGGCAGATTCTTGCCGTCCAATTCTACCACGAACTCTGCTTTATCGCCCATGCGAAGAATAGTGCCCGGCTTCACGAAGCCGCGAACTCGTAGTTCCCGGTCCTGGAAACTGGCGGGGTTCTCCGCTACATCCGATGCATTGGCCAGCAGAACAGAGGTGGCCCCGGTGCCGGAAAGGAAGTAAAGGCCCAACAGCGTTGCAAGAATAAGCAGCACAATGGCCAGAAATCGACGATTCACGCGTACAAGAAAACTGACTGCGGTCCGGGTGGCAATCGGATTATGGCAAAATCGTCCCGTTGAGTTGCGGTAGATTCTCAATCCAGTGTGGAGGGATTACCTGAAGGATATTCGACCATCATTTGGTCCGGTCTTTGGTCCGAAAAGGGAAGCGTCGCGGCGACCGGCGGAGGTTCCGGAGACTTCTGCTGGGCCTTGTCTGGTTCGACGCTATGTCACTTCAGTGGCGGGCTTTGTTTTGAACCAAAACCGACGTCAAAAAGTCTGAATTTCCTATCTTTTTCCTATGGTAATGGAATTTCCTGATTGAATTACAGGAAGTCCTCTATAAAAGTGCCGCATGGCCACGAAGAAAAGCAGCAAAAAAGCAGCCAAGAAGACTGCGAAGAAGTCCGCAAAGAAAGCGGCAAAAAAAACAGCTAAAAAGAGTGCGAAAAAGAGCTCCAAAAAGAGAGCCAGCACAGCCCGTTCTAAAAGCACAGATACTCTGGCCGGCTCTGTATTCGAAGACCGTTTCCCTGCGGAGCCTTTCGCTTCCCAGGATACTGGTTCGGATGTATCCGCGTACGATTCCCCTTCTCCTTTCTCCGTAGAGGAGAAAGAGTCCAGTTCCCGAACAGGTCTGGGCATTGCTGCTGCTATTCTGGTTCTGATCGTAGGCATCTTCCTGTTCAAAGATAGCTTCCTTGGCGATGGGGAAAACACCGGCGCCGATCCTCGACAATCCGAGATCACTGCTGATGGACAGCAACAACCCGGTGAAGCTCCCGCTAACGAGCAAGGCGAACAAGAAGACCAGGCCGAAAACCAGGATCAAACAGCAGAGCAACAAGGTGAGCAAGAAGACCAGGCGGCTCAGCAGGAAGAACAACAACCTGCCGACAACCAGGCTTCTGAAACCAGAGAGTATGCCATCAAGCCAGGGGATACCTATGGCAAGATTGCTACAACAGAACTGGGCGATCGAAACCGCTGGAAAGAGATTCAAAAACTGAACCCTGATGTAAATGCAGGGGCTCTGAAAGTGGGTCAAAAGATCAAGCTACCAGCGAAGTAATCTAGCATTTCGCAACACTGCGAAGCGCGATTCTCGCGAAACGAAGGCCGGCAGTAATGTCGGCCTTTTCTTTTGTGGGGGGAGGGCGTTAGATCTCTTCAGCATTTCAGAGCGTGAGAGATTTCCCGTAGGATATCCGCAGGGCTCCTCCTGCAGGCAGCGCCGGCTTGGAAATTAGGTTTGACCGCAATTGGCAATGGTCCCAAATACATTGTCTGATTAAGAGCTCTGGTATGCACCGGTCTTCCCTGATTCTTTGCTTCATTGGAATATGGATCATCCCGGTGCCGGGCCGAACGCAGGAGCTTTCCATACCGCTGATTCGGGCTTCGTCCCTGGGCATTGCTTCCCAGCCCGCCGAATTCCAGGTACTGACCGGACCCTTCGCGGATGCCACATTCGCCTCTATTCAAGGACTCAGTGGCTGGGAATTGAAATCATCCCCCCTGGTGCCCGGGTTTTCTGACGAGACCTTCCTGGTCCGATTTGCCTTCCACAATGATTCGGAGTCTCAGGAATTCTGCATCGAGAATCCGGTGGGCTATGTAAATGAGGTGGCTTTGCTTCCCAGAACCGGGCCTGTCAGGCTGCTCGGTTCGGCCCACGCCGTGGGCCCGGTCAGACACCGCAACCATCCGTATCCAGTGTTCTGTTTATCTATTGCTCAAGGAAAAGTCGAAATCATTGTACTACGCTATCGGTCCGGGTCAGCTCTGCTAATTGAGCCCTTGTTGCGTCGGGCGTTCGCTCTGGATGATTCTATAGGGCTGCATCGCGATTTGCAGGTTCTCTACTTTGGATGCCTTCTTATACTGCTCTTACTGCATTCCTATGGCCTCTTCAGAACCAGGAACCCGGACTTTCTTTTCTTTAGCCTGTACATTATAAGCACGTTTCTGTACCAATTTGCCTATGTTGGTTTCTTGCGGGTCTATGTCTTTGATTCTGGTGGGGCCTGGCTAGGATCCTTGCTGGTTTCTCTTGGGGCGTTCAACCTTGCAGCATTGCTGGCCTTTTCAATCCGGTATCTTCGCATTGTCCGGAGCGAATCAATGGGAGTATTGGCTCATGGCCCGGTATACATCCTGGTCGCCTATTCCGTCTTATCCTGGCTACTACCTCTATCCGTTGCCGATCCGACCGTCCATGTGCTGGCCATGATCAGCATCGCGAGCTTCTCTGGAATACTCATTTATCGGAGCTTTCGTGGCAGTAGATCTGCGGTCTGGATGACCATTACCCTGGGCTTTCTTCTCTTGAGCATTGTAACATTCAATCTGTTTGCCCTGGGTTTTTCCGTTCCGGCCAACTTCGGTCGGCATGCGGTTCAAATTGGCACATTGGCACAGATCTTCATAATGAATTTGTCTTTGCTGGATCGCTATAGTCTACCGGAACCGCTGGCTTCGATCCCGCGGGTGCCTATTTCTAAAGGGAAAAGCCGCCTGGGCGGCATCGATGTGGACGAAACCATGCGAAGCGTGCATACGTTGCTGGAGAGCACTCGCATCTACTGTGATGAGGATCTGCGGCTGCAACGATTAGCTTCGCTTGTGGAGCTGCGTCCGGATCAACTTGGTGAATTGATCAATCGCAGCACAGGATTGCGATTTAATGATTACTTGAATCAGTTCCGAATTCGCGAAGCGCAGCGAATTATGGAAACGGAACCCCAACGAAGCATTCTCGACGTCTGCTTTAGCGTGGGATTTAACTCCAAATCTACCTTTTACTCGGCTTTTAAGAAGGAACTGGGAAAAACTCCGGGTGAGGTTCGAGCGGGCCATCGATAAAGAGTCCGAATTCGTGAAACCGGACGACAGGTCTGTAGATTCAGGATAGAATTCCAGTTGGTCCTTGACGATTTCCGTTTTTCCGCGAGGACCAATTTTTTAACCGGAGCAAGAGATGCTGTTTCACGATATTCATGAAGCGAATAATAACGGACGACTGGCTTTCGAGATCGGTTTGCGCAATACCTGCAAAGGAGCTCGGTTATGAATCTCCGCTTCCATTCCGCAGGGCTGGCAGCCTTCCTGATGTTTGTCTGGCTACTCTGCGGTTGCAGCCCTTCCGCGCCGCCCGTCATTGATTCCATTGAGGCAAATTCAGTTCTGGAAGGAAACGCAGCGAAGTTCGGGTCCTCAAACCTGTTCGATGGAAACATTGCCACTGCCTGGTGCGAAGGGATGGCTCAGGATGGCACGGGTCTCATATTGAAGGTTAAGCTTAAAGAGAAGGCCGAGATCTCAAAGCTTGTCATTCGAAATGGCTTTGCAAATCCGCTGTACTGGGCTCAGAACAATCGCGTATCCAGACTCAAAATCACCGCCGGAGATGAAAGCCAGAGCTTGCAGTTGGAAGATCAGATTCAGCAACAGTCTCTGTACCTGCAACCCCCTTTGAACACAGATCAATTCGAGCTGCAGTTGGAGGCAGTGCATCGCGGTAGTAAATGGAATGATACATGCCTGACGGAAATCGCTTTCGACTGGACCGATCTTTCGCATCCAAATTATAGCGGCTTCGATGAGGCGGCACGGAAGCGTTTCTACGAGGCAAGCCTTCTGGCTATGGCCCGATGGCTCAGTATCCCGGATCCGGAAAGAAATGAAACTGGAATTGAGTTACCAGCCTTTTCTCATTCGGACAAGAAAGTGGCACCCCGCGTTATCGGGCCTTCCAGTCTCTACGATACAAATATTGCTCTGGGAATGATTGTGGTGCGACTGGGCCTTGAGTCCGCAGCTGGCTTTCCTGGAGTGTTTTCCGGTTCGATCAATTCTCCTGATGGATGGAGGCCTCCTTCCGGATTCGAAATAAGCCCTTCCGTGCAGGCCCAATACCAGCGGTCTCTAATCTCCAGCAGCCAGAAATTACTAAAGAACCCATTGCTCTTGAGAGTAGAAGCATTGCCATCCGGGGCCAGCATTAACCACTACAATAGCGAAGCGATAGCCGAGGCCTGCGAACTCATTAAGGGAGATGCGGAGAGCGTGGTGATGGGCTACAGTCAAAATGTGCTGTATCAGAAGCTTTTTCGTGAGGCAGTGTGGCGCGATATGCTTCTCATAAAGATTCTCCTCGACGACAGGGCACGCTTCGATCGGGACACAGAGGATTTCATCCGAGCTGTAAAAGCGGCGCCCGGCCGCCTGGACTACTACGATCACTTTCGTGACCTAACCGTATCTTCTTATCCATTCCGGCGGCATTATTTTCTGAATATGCCAGAAGAGGAGTTCCTTTCCACACCGGCTTTTAGCTTTGCGAAGCTCAAAGCTTTCTTGATGCGACGGAATTATGATGGATCTCTGTCATCGGTCATCGACTGCATCGAAGATATAATGATCATCTATGACAGGGATTTGTACGATCAATGGATGTCAGAACCAGGAAGTCGCCCATGAATCGTATAAAGAAGGCCTTTGTTGTAGGCATACCCTGGATCGGATTTGTCGGGTTTCTAATCGTCTTTCTCAGCATTGTCCATGGTGCCTATGCCACGTTTACAACCTATGGTACCTTTTCCGGCAACCTCAGTGGACCCAGTGAAATTGGCATATTTTTTGGGGGCTTGCTCTGCTTGCTCTGTGCACCGTTCCTCTTTTTTGCCTGCATTCCTGTATTTAAGGGAATAGAGAGGGGAGAGCTGCGCTACATTAGTGTCGGATGGCTTTATGGCGGCGCCATCGCTCTGGTAGTTGCCGTACTACCCGCACTGGCCGTGCTTTCTCAATTCGAAAGCCTGTCTGCCCTGCGAGATGAAGGCAGAATGATCACCTATGTGTACGCGCCGCTTTCTCTATTGTTCTTCGGCCTTTTCGCATTCTTATGGGGATTTCGAAAAAGGGGTCAGGGTGTGGGACTAGATCGCTTCTTCGGGACGCCCGGATTCCAAATTGCCCTCTATGTCTTTCTGGCTTTGTTGCTTTTTAGTCTGACCTACAATACCTGGCTTCAATACCTCCATTTATTTGTGGAGAGTGCCATGGTCCTGGCTCTGGGGGCTACCGCCTATTTCTATGAAGCCGGGCGCAATATTCGACTGCGGAAGACACAGCCTGCAAGCAGGACATTCGCATCTTTCTACGTTTTTGTCGGGTTAATCCTCTGCCTGTTTCAGGGCACAGTGCTCCATGGCATACAGGCAACAGAAAATGCGATCAGAACCAGCTATGACTTCATGGGAAGCATACATTACACCGTTGGCAAACCTTCACCTTTTGAAAGCGATAATTCAGAGCCGGGTTATCTCTTTCTTCTGGTAAGCTTTTTACCGGCTATGGCAATTATGGCCCCATTTCTGCATGCACCGATCCGCCTGAAGGATCGACTCCAGGATGCGTCCTGCACAGGTCTGGTGGTATTGATTCTGCAGGCCGGGGCCACTCCTGTATCTTATACAGGGAATCACATCCTGCTTCTCCTTGCACTCGCTCTCTTGACCTTTTTTGCAGTGGGCAGATGTCTGCCCCTGTACCTCCAACACGGTCTTCCAGCCGTATCCGGCCATCTGCGGGGCGGTGCCATATGGATGCTTCTGGTTCTGGCAACCGGAAGTCTGGTTGGCACTGAATTCTTCGGCATGGGATTCTGGAAGCTCTCTCACGGCCTGGGCTCCTACAGCCTGCAGCTTTGCGCTGTGCCCTTGCTTCTGGCTGCGCTCTGGAACTTTCGAAGGGGCCTTTTGCCGGGACCTCCCACTCTAATCTCTGCATTGACTTTTCTTCTGGGGTTTTTTCTGGCTCTGGGGGCCTGGTGGTTGAGCTACAGCCATCGCAGCTTCGTCGTGGAGAAGGACGGGTTGTTTTCACTCCATCCGGCCCAGGGGTCCGGTGAGGAGGAGCGAAAGAAGCTGAAGGACCGTTTGAGCAGGTACACTCATCCGGCGGCCCTGGAACGGGATGCCTACTTTAGCAGCTACAGCTTCAGCTTTGTAGATGGCCGGGTGCAGCGGCAAAGGGATGAGCTTATTTACCCGTCGGAGGCTGCCCCACAATGTGATATGAATTCCGGGTCTCCGCCGGGTTACCGATTCCAGTTTCCACCATCGGCTCACTTCTCCCATCGGGTCATTGCTGCCGGTACCATTATAGAGGCAGATTTTGACACTGGTGCCCTGATGGGCCTGGCGAAAAGTGCCGGCACACCAATCCTGACTCCCCGGTCGGATGATGATCCCATGAATTCACGGGTATCGATTCGTTTGTTCGATGCTCTGTTCTTTGGATTCAATTTTCGCAATGGGCGTTTGCAAGAGGCCCATTATATCCGGGACTCATGTGGCAAAGCCACCGTTTCGCTGGTAGAAAACCAGGTCTTCACTCCCGAAATCTATGATAAGCTCACCCGCCTGGAGGATCAAGAGTTTGTTCCCCGGCCAGGAATGCTGCATTTACACAAAGGAGTGAGCGGAAATCCGGTCGCAGCATTGTTGCGCGGACAGATCGTGCGGCCCATGTATAAGACAATAAATGAAAACAAGGAATGGTATTTCTACCGGGGCTGGGCCTCTGGAGAATCCCTGATGGATTACCAGGTATTGATGGAATCGATTCTTGATGCGAGAGAGGCCGGTCCAGGAAAGGCCTACGAGAATACAGAGATCCGCTCCTTCTTTAATGACCAGGCAGGATTTGACCATCTGCGAAAGGCCATTAGATCCGGCTTCTATGCCTGTCGTTCTGCGGATCCGTACTCTCGCAATGATGTATTCGTCAGTGCCAGCTACCTGCTAACAGATGCGGATGGGCTGCGTTTTGTATCTGCCGGAGGCGATGGCAGGATACTGGATCCGCGAATCACTTACCTCGATGCGAAAGACGATTATCTTTCTGACCTTCAATTGGAAATAGACACATCGGACGCAACGGAACTGAATCCGGTCCTGGGCGACGATCTCCGGAAATGGAGAGATGTCTCTGCAGCCGATTTTCCAGGGAACGTGCGTGCCCTTCTCCGGGTTTCCCTGCAACAGCAATGCGGGACAGCCGGGTCTGAGGAGACCATGTATGTTCCAACGGTAATCGTTGATATTCTGGACGTGCAGTACGAATCCGAGCTATTTGAAGATGTGGTTATCCACGGAAAAAACTTTCGTCTGTCCAGGATGGCTCTGACGGAAGGGACAGCCCGTTCGCGGTTCTGCCATGTTTTCGCAAACCGGCCAGCCAATGAAGAGGAAGCGATGCTGTGGGCTACGCAGACAGAAGGCATTCCGGATTCGAACCGGGCGTTGTGCATCAAGTGAGGGGTGCCTGTCCGTTGCGGCTATTCATCTAGAAGCAGGCCACAGTTGCAAGGAGCTGGCGGGCGAACTTTCGACAGAACTCAGGCCTCAGGAAAAGCGAGCGGAGTTTTTTCGAATGGTAATATAGAATGCCATCGTCCGATGGCGACGGATGGATCTGCAGCGGTGGCAAAACCAGAAGAGATGGGCTCCCCCGCTCCCAACGGATTTTCCGTTCAGGCAACGTTCAATCGTACAGTGCCTGAATCTGCTCTGCCATATCTCGCATTCGATCGCGCAAATCCGCGGGCTCCAATACCTGAATCGCCGTCCCAAAGCTCATTAGAATGGCCACGGCGCGGTCCGGTCCGTGCAGGTCCGCCTCGAGCTCAACCCACTGCTTTGTTCGACTGCGCTCGGTGATGTCCATGGCGGGCATATTCTTCAGATATTCCACTTGATCAACGCGAACATTGAGTTTCGTCCTGTAGGATGGGAATGCCTCTACGAACTCTTTCGCCGTTTCCTCCCAGTATCGGGCCAGATCAAACCCTTTTGGCATCTGTCCTCTATCTGCCAGCACTCGGACGTCTTTCATGCGCGATAGTCGATAGGTCCGATTGGAACGATTGCTACGCGCCACAAGATACCAGGCCTTCCCTTTGAGAACAAGACCCAGTGGTAAGACATATCTGTTTCGTGGCCCATTCTCCGTAGCGTAAGTGAAAGAAAGCTTTCTTTGCCCCAGCATTGCCTCTTGAATGGGTTCCAGTGCTTGAGGACGAACTGGGATGTGCCCCCATCCAGCAGGGTCGATATAAATCATTTTCTGCGCGGACCGAAGTTCATCCTTCAGGTTTGTGGGCATCGAAGCCAGGAGTTTCAGAATCGCCGAGTCGAAGTCCTGTTGCCGCCCCAGTTCACGAGCGATGAAGCCCGAGTAGCTCAACAGAAGCGACAGGGCCTCGGTCTCTTTCATGCCTGTCAGGTTAGTGCGATACCCCTCACTCAACTCCCAGCCACCCGCGGCGCCGCGTTCGGCGAAAACGGGCACCCCGGCGGCCGACAGGGCCTCCATGTCCCGATGGATTGTTCGCTCGCTGACCTCCAGTTTCTCCGCCAGTACTCTGCCGGAGGTCCGCCCGTGCGCCTGCAGGTGCATTAGGATTGCGATCAGTCGGTCAGCTCTCATGGATTGAATCGGGATGCTATGCCGCTACTCATGGCATGCTCGTCCCGTATTATTGCCATACTGCCTGGTGCGCAAAAAAAGAAAACCATATATGTCAGTAGTTGTCATATATGGTCGGCTATGGTGTTTGTTATGAAACAGAAGATAAACACCGATCCAGGCGAATTTCCCGCACCAACTCTAGTTGAGGTCAATGGTGTAGAGCTTGAAGTCTTTGAAGCTGGCCCAAAAACTGGAGGAAAGCCCGTGGTTCTATGCCATGGCTGGCCCGAACATGCCTTCTCCTGGCGCTATCAAGTGCCTGTCCTTGCCGCGGCAGGATATCATGTGATTGTCCCCAACCAGCGCGGCTATGGCAACTCAACAAGTCCGACAGAAATAACGGACTATGACATTGAGCATCTGTCGGGTGATCTCATAGGGCTTCTGGATCATTTCGGATACAAAGATGCCACCTTCGTAGGCCATGACTGGGGCGCGATGGTAGTCTGGTGGCTGAGTCTACTCCACCCGGGGCGCGTAAACGGTTTGGTAAACCTGAGTGTGCCCTACCAGGTGAGGGGAGATCGACCCTGGATTCAGTGGATGGAAGAAGTGTTCGGCGAGGACTATTATTTCGTCCACTTTAATCGACAGCCAGGCGTGGCTGACTCGGTACTGGACCAAAATGCTTCCCGTTTTCTGCGAAACCTGTTTCGCAAGAATTTGCCTGCGATGGCACCTCAGCCGGGTATGGCGATGATAAACCTGGCCAGAGCGGAATCGCCCCCGGGGGAGCCCCTTATGAACGACGCCGAACTTGCTGTCTTTGTCGCGGCCTTCGAATCATCAGGGTTTACAGGCAGCATCAATTATTACCGCAACCTGGATCGAAACTGGCAATTGTTGGCGAATGTGGACCCGATCGTCCAACAGCCGGCCCTCATGATTTATGGCGATCGGGATTTGATTCCCAGATTTGAAAGACTATCAGAGTTCGTGCCGAATGTAGAGGTGACGATTCTGGATTGTGGTCACTGGATACAGCAAGAAGCACCGGATGAAACGAATCAGATAATTCTGGGATGGCTGGAACGGCATTTTGCCGGGAAGGTCTAACGAGGTTTGACCGGGATAAGCTTTCGGTATTCTCTGTGGCCTGATCAGATGATAAAATTAATGGACATTAAAGGAAAAGGATGTATCTACTTCTTATGTCCAAAAGTCCCCGGAAGACTCTAGTAAAAATCGGAGCGGGATTCGTGATTCCCGTCGGTCTCGCTATGCTTGCGGTATTGCTTGGACCGGAGCCGGACGTGCCGGCCAACAGGTTGGATAGGGCTCGGCTCTACGATCGCGCAGGAAATTCTTTAAAAGCGGTGTTTGAGCTCCGTGACGGGCTTGAGGAAAACAAAAATGACATCCGTTACAACCGGGTCTTCATTGAGTTCTTGTACAACGTGCCGGAGTTTTCCAGTAGAGGGCATGAGATCCGTAAGTCGGATGAAGTTATTGCTGGTTACGAAAACAGCTGTAAGAATGGGGTCGGAATCGATTCGGTGAAAGGTTGCTACTTCCTGGGACTGGTGCTTCAGAAGGAAGGCGATTTTAGCGAGGCACGCGCCTATCTGAAGCGCTCAGTTGAAGCCAATCTTGAATTCGCCGCGGCGGACCTGGGCTACCTGTATGAACTCGAAGGAGATTACGGCGAGGCGGAGCGATACTTCCGGTTGGAGCTGCAGCGCAGAAACGAGGCTTCCAGAAAGTATGCGATACAGGGTTTGCTGAGAAACCTTGCGGCGACTCATTCCTGGGATGATTTTGCCCAAGTGGTGGAGGGCATGAATGACCGAGAGAGCGTCCCGAGTCGGCCTTTGCAGCGCTATTATCTTGCTACCGGTAATCTAGAGAAGTATATCAGTTCCATTGTTGCTGACTCCCTCCCTGGTCTGCGACCGGTGGCGCTTGTGGTTACTATACTACTGATCGGGGCCTGGCTCAGTGCACTGTTCTTCTGGCGCGGAACAAGCAGTTTGCCCATTGCTTCCGTAATACTCGCAGTGGGTTCGGGTCTGATCATGAGCGGCTTGTTCGAAGTCATTCGAAACTGGATTCATTTACTCCACGATACTACATATAGCAGTCGTTGGTGGATGAATGCCATCAACTCCTACATCATACTGGGTTTTGTGCCCGAGTGTTTGAAGCTTGGTTCTGTGATGTTAATAGCTCGTCGGTCATCTATGGAATGGAGACCGCTACATTGGATGTTGTACATGGCCGCCTGCGGATTGGGATATGCGGCCTTCCGGGTCTATCAAAGTGCTGCACCGGGCGAATACGGGGACATCCTGTTTTTCGCAACAGCTACTATTCCTTTGCATGTGTTTCTGGGCGGCGGTTTTGGACTGTTCATAGCCGAAGCGGAAAAGCGATCTCTTTCCACCGGTCGGGCAGCAGCGATTGTGCTGGCAATGGGTGCACTGGCGCACGGAACCGTTTATTTCCTCTTTTCTCTAAATACTCCGTTTGCCGGGGCATTCGTGATGATTCTTGCAATGTACAGCTTCATTACATTCCTTCGGGCTCGGCCGCAGGCACAACTGCATAGCCAGGCTTTGCCAGACAGGGACACCACTCTCTCTATGGATATCACCCGGGTGCCATTTCTGATATTCGGTCTGGTCGTGGCGTTTCTTCTTCTCTACACTGGTTTCGAATTGCCGCGGGATGGATTCTGGCATACCGCACTCATGATCGTGGCAGTGAGTGCCGGAAATTGTACAATGATATTCGTATCCTCTTTACATGTCTGGCCAGAAGAATGGGAGAAAGACTGGTACAAAGGATTTTTCGGTGGCTCTGGTAACCAACAAGAAGCGAAAAACTCCGCAAAGGAAGAGAGCGCTTTCCGAGAATCCGATGGATCGAACTACCACAGGGTGGACGAGACCATTGCAGATATGCGGCAGCCACCCTCCTTCAGCGAACCTACGGGGAAGGGGATTTCCAGGGCTCCTTCCTTTGAGTGGGCCATTGCAAGAATGGTTCTGACGCAGTTAGTGGTCTGGGGATTGATGCTATTGATCTACTGGTTCGTCGGAGACTTCATTGAGCGAGTATCTCCCATTAAACCAATCACTCTGGCCGTCATCGGCGCCGCACTGTTTCTGGGGCCGGCTATTCGAAACCTGGTGGCCTTGCAAAAGGCTTTGAAACGGGCGGAGCTGGATAAGGAAGGCCTGCATGCAGTGACGATGTATTCTGGCACCGTATTCATACCTTACGACAAAATACTGGAAGTATGGACTGCTCCAGAAATAGTGGACACCCGATTTGGGTAACCTCTGAATAGGAGGCTAAGATGAAGAAGCCAAAATACTCCGTGGAGTTCCAGGAACAGGCCGTTCGTAAGACTCTAACGGGAGATGAATCAATCCGGGAAATTGCAGAGGGTCTGGGTATCAGCTACTGGACGCTCCGTCAATGGCGCAAGGAGTACATCAAGAACCAAAAGAATCAACCGGAACCTCGCAGGCGCGGTAATGATGCCGAGGAGATCAAACGGCTGAAGGAAGAGATCGCAAACCTTAAGCTGGATAATGCGATCTTAAAAAAGTATGCGGCCATGCTCTCCCGGGACGACTGAAGCGCTTTGAGATCATGAAGATTCTCAAGGATACTTTTTCAGTGATGCGCATGGCCCGACTCCTTGAAGTCTCGAGATCTGGATTCTATAGTCATTTGAAGTCCGAAAACAAAGGTCCGGATCCTGTAGAATCCTGGCTGATTATCGAGCTGAAACGCCTGTATGATCTGCATGAGCGCTGCTACGGCCTCCGCAGGTTGTGGGATGCCTTGAAGGATGAAGGGTATGCCTTTAGTCGATTAACGGTGGCCCGTGCCATGAAAAAGGCCGGAATATCAGGGAAAAAGCGAAAGAAGTTCCGGGTTTGTACGACGGATTCGAACCACTCATTTCCAATCAGTCCTAACCTTCTGAAGCGCAATTTCCATGCTGCTGCGCCGAATAAAGTCTGGGTATCTGATATTACTCAGGTTCGTGCAGGTTCTCGATGGCTCTATTTGTGTACGATTGAGGATCTGTTCTCCAGGCGAATCGTGGGATGGTCGATGAAGGCGCACATGGAGACTTCGCTTGTGACTAATGCGCTGGAAATGGCCACTTTACAAAGAGGCATTCATGCTGGTTTGATCTTTCATTCAGATCGTGGTTCGCAGTATGCTAGCCATGAGTTCAGGCAGGTACTGGGACGCTATGGTTTCCTATCGAGCATGAGTCGAAGAGGAAACTGCTGGGATAACGCCTGTGCGGAGTCCTTCTTCGCCAGCATGAAGAAAGAGTTGAACTGTCGTTCGTTCGGGAGCGTCAAGGATGCTCGAAATCGGATATTTAACTATATCGAGTTGTTCTACAATCGTAGAAGAAAGCATAGCTACCTGGGAAATCTATCCCCGGAGCAGTTTGAAATGCAAAAGGTTGCCTGAAAGGTGTCCGAAAAAAATGGAGCAGTCCAAGTAGTCGCTGAGGAAGATATGGTTCGAGTGGAGCACGCAGATGGGGCGGTGTTCGTTCATCCAGACTCCAGCAAGCTGGGATGGCTACTGGAAACGATTATGGATCGCAGCCCCAACATCGGAAAAGTGAAACTCGGAAAACTGACCGCCGACCGGGAGATCTGGGGTAAGAAGCCAGACCGGGAGTTGATTGGACGGGCTAAAGAGAAATCGAACAACTCGACTAAAGACGAGGATGTGGAGGCAAGCTAAATGCACGAATTCGCTCCAACAAAGCGCTTACGGCCATGGGTGGTCCTGACAGGAATACTCTGTCTTATTCTGGCAGGCGGATTGCTTCCCCGGGGTGAAAAGGATGGAAAAGTAATCTCCTGTACAACGGTGAGCCCCGGCGGTACTTTCGCAGCAAAATCTTTTGAACAGCAATATTTAGAGAGCGAGGAGTTTCAATGCAAGATCAAGATAATACTGGAAGGTCGGTTTTCGATCTTTCTGTTTCTGGATAGCAATTGGCGTGAGGTAGACTGGAAGCGATATGTTCTGGAGAAAGAGCAGGAAATGAAAGCGCAGCAGGATTACTATAGAAACGAAAAGCAACCGGGAATGCCAGCGTTCGTCAGCCGGGTGGAGCGAAAGCAGGATCATATAGTCGCAACCACACAGTACCGGGATAAGTCCAGCCTACTCTATGGGATGCATTCTCATTACTGGGAGAGGCCCGTGGAATTCGGTATACTTTCGGTTCGGTATTTGCGTCCTGCAAGCGACCATCCACTTGATAGGCCCGCTCCGGAGCTTTCTTTTTCCACTCCGGCATTGCCGGACGATCTACAGAGCTTTTTCCGGAATCCCGAAATCAACCTGGAATAGTGCGCGAGTCCTTCTAGTTCTTTACCATTTGAACATTGATTGTATTTGAGAAAGAGCGATGAGTAGCTGAAGCGCGTTTAAGCGGGGTTGGCTGGCAAAAGGAAAAGCCGGATTGAATCTTCCGCATCTGATTGATTCCAGCCGGGTAAATCTGCTGGCCGCGGTCAGTGACCTGTGACACAGCTTACGTAGAATGAGCCACTCTCTGGTTAAGCAATGATGGATTGTCCGAGCGGTGGGCCTAACCGAAGAGCCACAGAAAGAACCGCGCCTGTAGAAATCTTCTTCTTCGAGGCAACAAACACTGCTACGCCATGATTGAGCACTTTGTAGGGCCCCGCACTCCGCGAAA
>PCBI01000006.1 GCA_002730875.1 Spirochaetaceae bacterium
TTTCTTCTATACTCCATCGCGGCCATATAAAGATCTGCAACGTAGTTAACTACTCTCTCCTGAGTTACGGGTGCTGGCTCGCCCTCCACCCGGGCCATTGCATGTTCCTCCTGTAAGTCACCGAAATGGGTTCTGTAAGTAATGCTGTCCTTATCACCTAATCCTGGATCCCAGCCCGTCAGATCGTGAATGAACTCAGAAAAATAGTGTTTACTGAATTCTATGGCAAAATCGTCGAAGCCTTCAGGCCAATCGTTATGCTTTACTCCGGCAAGCAAAGCGTCACTGGCATCTTCCCCCATGGCCTTCTCCCAGGCAATCTTGGTGATCTCTTCATGAACATGAATCAGGTAATTATGCACCAACACATCGCTGTCGGTCACAAAATACGTATGATCCTTATCCAAATGGATGTTATAGACCGTCTGCGGTGCCGGCTTCATCCGAATGTCTGTAATCTCAAGCACCGTATCTCCGGAAGTCAGAGATAGATCCCCTACTTCCAGATCCTTCACTTCTACCCATCCCCGGCCCTCAATATAGAACGGGTGATTCCAGGTAGTCTCGATCTCGGTGCCATCGGAGTACTGTAGCACAAAGATATCATGGGTGGGCCGCGCAGATGTGCTGGTTACCTTGGAATAAGCGAGGACTTTCGTATCCTCATTCCAGGAAAGAACCTCATCGCCGATTTCGATTTCTTCGATCGGGCGGTATCCATCCCGGGTTTTTACAAGAGTACCTGCTACGAAGCAGAGACTCGCGCGGGCTCATCCAGCCCGGAGAGCGGTACATCCTGATACCGATCTCCCGGCCCTCGACCTCCTGTCTCGCTGATGGATAAACCCGCGCGAGTTGGGGGTCACAGGACCACTATTGCTGATCAGGCACCGAAAGCCTCAGAGTTCGCCTTATACCTGATTAACGACCATAACCCGCCCCAGGGCGCCAACGGCGAAAGTAAGCCCCAGACCACGGCAGGCCTGATTTCACCCACCAGCGAAGCATCTGCTCGAGCCGGCGGCCCAGGAGGGGCCGCCTCCACCGATCACGCCAGGGAAGGCGTGCTCGGTGGACGAGAGTACGGTGCTTCGCGCGAGGCTGCCGCATGATCAGATGAGTTTTTCGATGCTACAGTACAGAAGACTGAGCACAGAGTTTTTTGAGCTTACAGTACTGATTGTTGTTGGCACTGCTGTTAACAAATCAGAACGCAAGCCTCACTGCTATTAGCATAATTGGAAATGCAGCCCCGCCGCCGAGGAGCACAGTGATTCGAAGGGCAATCCGCTGCTGCACTGTTGCTCTCTTGTAGAAAAGCATCGCAAATACCAAAACGGAGGCAACGAGTAGCCAAGAGTGGAGCAGAACCTCATCATCCACGAACAAAATCGCACCCAATACAAAGATCCATTCTACAATTCCAAAGTAAATTAGATGGCGTCTCCAATTTTCAACTCTTATGTATCTAAGGCATGCCGCGCGCAATCCAAATGCTGCCAATGATAGGAGCACGATAATGCCAAGTCCGACGCCCACCCAAAAGGGGCCGTTGGGATGGGCGTAAACCGGGGCTTGCCAAGCAAGGAACGTGGCAAGCCATATTACGGTTGCTCGGAAAGCATTACTCTGTCTTGCCATAGCCCGGTGCCACTCCTGATCGCTTCCAATATGGATCCAATGGGAATATTTCATTCTTTAGGTAGCTTTCCAAATGATCCCGGTTACCGACGCCGGCCCGAAAGAGGAAGGCCAGACGCCGGGAGCCTTCAACCGCTCTATCAAAATTCGGGGCAAGATTCGGCGGATCTAACACCAAGTTTGGCGGCCCGTCCATCTCCGCATGCTTCGGCCCTTGGTTGGGATACACTTGGAATTGAACGATCGCATTCTTTCCCCAGTCCTTCCGGATCACGTGCCCAGACGCATGTGAATCCTGGATGGCATGCATAGCCTTCCCAATCAAGAATTCTGCGATCTCTGGTTCCCCGTTTCTTCTATACTCCATCGCGGCCATATAAAGATCTGCAACGTAGTTAACTACTCTCTCCTGAGTTACGGGTGCTGGCTCGCCCTCCACCCGGGCCATTGCATGTTCCTCCTGTAAGTCACCGAAATGGGTTCTGTAAGTAATGCTGTCCTTATCACCTAATCCTGGATCCCAGCCCGTCAGATCGTGAATGAACTCAGAAAAATAGTGTTTACTGAATTCTATGGCAAAATCGTCGAAGCCTTCAGGCCAATCGTTATGCTTTACTCCGGCAAGCAAAGCGTCACTGGCATCTTCCCCCATGGCCTTCTCCCAGGCAATCTTGGTGATCTCTTCATGAACATGAATCAGGTAATTATGCACCAACACATCGCTGTCGGTCACAAAATACGTATGATCCTTATCCAAATGGATGTTATAGACCGTCTGCGGTGCCGGCTTCATCCGAATGTCTGTAATCTCAAGCACCGTATCTCCGGAAGTCAGAGATAGATCCCCTACTTCCAGATCCTTCACTTCTACCCATCCCCGGCCCTCAATATAGAACGGGTGATTCCAGGTAGTCTCGATCTCGGTGCCATCGGAGTACTGCAGCACAAAGATATCATGGGTGGGCCGCGCAGATGTGCTGGTTACCTTGGAATAAGAGAGGACTTTCGTATCTTCATTCCAGGAAAGAACCTCATCGCCGATCTCGATTTCCTCAATCGGGCGGTAGCCATCCCGGGTTCTTACAAGAGTTCCCGCTACGAAGCAGACTCGGACCTTGAATCATCCAGGCCCGTTGCCTTTCCTTACTTCAAATCCGGATACGCTTCAAACAAAGGCCCGAATCGTTCATCCGCCGCTTCGAGATCGGTATGCATTTTCACCTGATCAATCAAGATTGTAAGAACTCCCAGAGCAGTCCTGGTCTCTGCAATATCAACACCCGGCTCATGGGTCTTGTAGTCAGCAAAGTCCGCATCCGCCCCTTCAATAGGAATAATGCTTACCCACATCTCCATCAGCTGGATCCGACTCTTATCATCCAGATGAAACACATAGGTATCTCCCGGTGTCACCCCACCGCTACTGAAGGTTACGCGGAGAGTGGAATCATCCACGGCATAGAGCTCGGTGCCCGGCGAGGAAATATGATAGGCCGGCTGTAGCCAGAAGGCATCGTTAATGAAATTACTGTTTGCTTCGGCGATTGCTTCGGCCAGTTCTTCGCCGGCCAGCGGATCCCCTTCCTCGAAGGCCACTCCCTGAAAGGTATTCTTGGAATATTGCACTTTGAGTTCGCCGTTGTCGAATTCCACCAGACCGCGCTTTTTGTCCCAGAAGTAGCTGTTCTTCTCTCTAAAGCGAAACTCTACCGCGGTTACCTGCTCTGTCCAGGTTTTCAGATTTGCCGCTTCCAGCATTTTCTTCGCCAGGGCATTGGCAGGTTCCCCGGTCTGTCCCTCGGGTATGCTCTGGCAAGAGGCCACAAGCAGGGCCAGAGCTATGGCGCTTCCTTTGGCGATCAGTCCTATTCCATCGATTCCGCTTTTCTTTTCTTCATGCATTCGTGATTCCTCTTCTTTGTTCTGTTCTACGATCCCTTCAAATACGGTCTGTGATGTGTTCGGGTTACCTTTGCGTCGTTGCCACTGCAGCTTACCCGGGCAACGAAAGCTAGGTCCGCCGGATTCGCATCACCGCACTGCGGCAACGGCCCGCGGCCAGAACGGGGGAAACCGCAAGGTTCAGGCATATACAAAAAAGGGGCCTATCGACCCCTCTTCCGCCTTGCTGAGAAAACCAGCCATGAGCCCTGCCGGGCCTGGCCACCCGGACCGGATTAGCCCTGCTCGGTTTCCCGAGAGCTTCCGTCTTCGCAAATAACCTTTCGCTGCTCCAGAACGCATTCTCTCTGTGATCCATCCACAATTAGTATTCCTTTGCCGGAAGCGCCGTCCTGAGCGAACTCGCCCTTGAAAATAGCGCCATCTTCCTTCCAGATATATTCGCCCTGACCGCCGCGCAGTCCGTCCCGAAATTCTCCTTTATAGACATCGCCGTTGGNAAAGGTGTAGATCCCTTCGCCGGTGCGCTTGTCGGCCACATAGGGGCCTTTGTAGATGTCGCCGTTGGCATACATCATCGTTCCGTTTCCGTCCCGCAGGCCGTTCTTAAAAGGACCAATATACTTATCGCCTGTATCATAGACGTAGGTGCCGGTTCCGTTGGCGCAATCTCCCTCAACACAGCCGGTAAGGGCATCTCCGCTACCGCGCTCGGTGGTTTCCGGCGTTGTGTTCGGATCTGCGTCGGTGGTCTGTCCTGAGCTACATTGTGCCAGAAACAAAACCCCGGCCAGCAGTGCGATTCCATAGAATGATTTGGCGATTTTTCTGTTTGTCATAATTTCTTTATCCCTGGCCGCAGTATGTCCTTTACGGAGGCCCCATTCAACGCTTTTTTGGATCTGTAATGAAAAAATTGCCTGCAGGTTGTCTTTCCCTTCTACTTATGCTTCCTGTGGCGGTCCAGGCCGAAAAGACCCGACAGCCAGAGGGTGTAGGTATAGACCAAAAGCTATCCGCTCCGGTGGCTCTGGACACAAAGTTCTACAATGAAGACGGAGAACTGGTGGAGCTTTCGACCTTCTTCGATAGCGATCGCCGACCGGTGATTATCGCTCCCGCCTTTTACGAATGCGCCATGCTTTGCACCGCAGTATTCGATGGTATCAGCCGGGCCATGTCAGGACTTGCGGAGAAAGGCTTGGTAGCTGGCGAGGATTACAGAGTACTTTCCGTAAGCTTCGATCCGGAAGACACTCCTCAGATGGCCCGCACCAAAGGTACCCTGTACAGATCCACCGTGAAGAACCAGAAAGTGGGTCCGGAAGGATGGCACTTCCTTACCGGCACCCAGGACAACATCAAACCGCTCATGGATTCCATGGGATACAACTACAAGCCAGACGGTGAAGTGCGCTATAGCCATCCGGCCGCCATCATGCTCATTACGCCGGCCGGAGAAATGTCCAGGTACCTATTCGGAATCAAATTCGATCCCACGGATCTACGACTATCGCTGGTAGAGGCTTCCAGCGGTAAGATTGGCACCCTCACGGATGCTTTTCTACTTACCTGCTTCCGCTTTGATCCCCAGAAAGGAAAGTACACTCCTTTCGCCATGGGCTTCATGCAGATCGGCGGGATGCTTATATTCTTTTTCCTCGTTGGGCTCGTACTTTTTCTCTATCTGAGGGAAAGAAATACTTGAGCAGATGATTTGAGACAGAATCCTGGAGAAATAAGGTAGGGAAACATGCTCGAGTGGTTTTTAGATAACGGATCCAATCATGCTCCATTTGTGAACTTCACCATGGACCTGGTGAATTTGATTGTAGTCATCGCTTTTGTTCTTACAAATGCAGCGCTTGTGTACTTCATCATCCGCTATCGTCGACGCGGACCCAACGATGTTACCTCCAGAAAAGCCAATTCGCACACCATCGAGGTCATCTGGACGACCATCCCCTCCATAGTATTTCTCATTCTGTATATCATCGGCCTGCAGGGCTTCATGAGCCTCCGAGCCGTGGCTCCGGATTCTCGCGAAATCAACGTATGGGGCAAGCAATGGGCCTGGGAATTCCAGTATCCAGCCAGCCTGCGAGAAGATCAGAGCAAGAAAAGCCCTCTTAAGAGCTACAACAAGCTGTACCTGGAAGCCAACAAGCCTGTTAAGCTCATTATGAAATCCCAGGATGTAATCCACAGCTTCGCTGTGCCGGCCTTTCGAGTGAAGGAAGACGTGGTAGGCCACATGTACACCTACGTAACCTTCACTCCACTGATCAGCCCTCGTCAAAAAGCAATGACCGCCGAGCAAAGAAATCAGCTCAGCGCTCTGGCCCCAGGCCAGGAAGAGAAGATCCCCCAGATGGCGGATGAGTGCGTGAACTACGAGCCAGGACAGTGCGCCGCTTATAACGTATACTGCACCGAATACTGCGGAAACGATCACAGCTACATGCTGGCTAAAGCCATCGTTCTTACACCGGAACTATTCAAAAAGAAAATGGGAGAGCTGGAAGAAGCCTCCAACAACATCACTGCCGAGCAAGGCGAGCAGCTCTACAACAGCGCCGGCTGTAAATCCTGCCACAGCGTGGATGGTAGCCGTCAGGTTGGTCCTTCCTTCAAAGGACTGGTAGGAACCGAGCGAGCGTTCGAAGACGGCACCACGGCCATTGCTGATGAGAACTACATTAAAGAGTCCATTCTGTATCCCGAAGAAAAGATCCGGGAAGGCTATGGCAACTTGATGCCGGCCCAGAATCTGAGTGATGAGCAGATTGAATCTCTCATCCTTTATATGAAGACTCTGAAATAATTCTGCCGGGCCGCCTGGCGGCCCAAAGCGACTTCGGTACCGGGAGCGACGGTCGAAGCGACAGCGCCTCCCACCGAGGGCGGACCTGGAACTTGAAATAAACCGGATCCACAAGGGATCCAAACAGTCAGAAGTAGGAAAAAGGAAAGAATATGGGACACGCAGCGGATGCAACACCCTACCTGCAGGTAGGACGAACGTTCTGGGGTTGGGCCACCACCACCGACCACAAGAAAATCGGGATCATGTTCCTGTTTACCATCATGACCTTCTTTGCAGTGGCAGGGGTTTCGGCTCTGTTGGTACGACTGGAATTGATTGCTCCCGGTCCCACGTTCTTCACTCCGCATACCTATAATGTGCTGTTTACGTTGCACGGCGCGGTGATGACCTTTCTGTTCATTGTTCCGGGCATCCCCTCTACAATAGGAAACTTCATCCTGCCTCTTCTCATCGGCGCCAAAGACGTGGCCTTTCCTCGTCTGAACCTGGCTTCTTTCTATGTATATCTGATTGGCGCGGCGATTGCGCTCATCTCTCTTCTGAGCCCTGCTGATACCGGCTGGACTTTCTACGCGCCCTACTCCATGCGAATCAACAACCTGGTGATCTTTCTGACACTGGGCGCCTTTATCATGGGATTTTCTTCCATTATGACTGGCTTTAACTTCATCGTTACCATTCACCGCATGCGAGCGCCCAACCTGACCTGGGGCCGACTGCCTCTGATGGTATGGTCCACCTACGCTACTTCTCTGATTCAGGTTCTGGCCACTCCGGTAGTGGGTATGACCCTGGTTCTGCTGATTCTGGAAAGAACCCTGGATATTGGAATCTTCGATCCTGCAAAAGGCGGGGATCCCATCCTGTTCGAGAACTTCTTCTGGTTCTATTCGCACCCGGTAGTTTACATCATGATTCTGCCGGCCTTCGGTGTGATCGGCGAAATCCTGCCGGTATTCTCCAAAAGACCTATCTTTGGCTACAAAGCCATCGCCTATTCCTCACTGGCCATTGCCCTGGTTTCCTTCATCGTATGGGGACACCATCTTCTGGTTTCCGGAATGGCGGACTGGTCTCGCTGGGTATTCTCCTTCCTGACATTCTTCGTGGCCGTCCCTACAGCCATCAAGGTCTTCAACTGGATTGCCACTCTCTGGAAGGGCTCCATCGACTATAAAGCGGCGCCCATGTACTATGCGCTGAGCTTCGTATTTATGTTTACCATTGCCGGTCTTACCGGTATTCACCTGGCCGTTCTGAACACGGATGTGCTTCTGCACGACGGCTACTTCGTAGTGGCTCACTTCCACTACACCATGCAGGGCGGAACTGTGGTGGCCCT
This sequence comes from Spirochaetaceae bacterium, assembly GCA_002730875.1. Classification (GTDB taxonomy): domain Bacteria; phylum Spirochaetota; class Leptospiria; order Leptospirales; family Leptonemataceae; genus UBA3465. The sequence continues at coordinate 7,713 of PCBI01000006.1, forward strand.
GATGGCCGCTCTACACTTCTGGTTCCCCAAGATTACCGGTAGAATGTACAACAAACCCTGGGCCTTCATTGGCTGGTTGACCCTGTTTTTCGGATTCAACCTCACCTTCCTGCCTCAGTTCGTTCTGGGACTGGAAGGTATGCCACGACGGTACTTCGACTACATGCCCATCTATCACACATGGCATCTGGTATCTACCGTGGGCTCCTGGTTCAATGGCGGCGCCTATGTTATTATTCTGGTGAACCTGCTGGTATGTGCCTGGAAAGGGGAAAAGGCCAGCGCCAATCCCTGGGATTCACTTTCCCTGGAATGGCAGACCAGTTCTCCTCCTCCCACTACGAACTTCGTAGAGATCCCCACGTTCCCGGACGATGTATACGATTACGGAACCGAAGGAAAGCCCGCTCAGCAGCCGGCTGCAGAGAAAGAAGTAGGATAAGGAAGAAACATGTCACAGAGTCATGCAATAGATCGACATCCATCTCATGAAGAACTGGGAGGCTACGAAGGCGCCAAACTCGCCATGTGGCTCTTTCTGGCCACGGAACTACTGCTCTTTGGAGTACTGTTCGCCGGATTCGCACTGTTTCACGGAAAGTATCCAGTAGAGTTCAAGCTGGCCCATATGTCTCTGGACAAGGTGATGGGCGGTGTAAACACCCTGATCCTGATTACCAGTTCGATCACGGCCGTTCTTGGTCTGGATGCCATTCAGCGTGGGAAGCGAAATCGATCCCTGTGGATGCTGGGCGCCACCATTGTTCTGGCTGGCGGCTTCCTGGTGGTTAAGTATTTCGAATATAGCGGCAAATTCGCCAACGGCATCTTCCCTGGCGAAGTGGCCAACATCATCCTGGAAAAAGGCAGCCATACCTATTCGCCGATCCCGGAAGTATGGAATGGCAATACCATCGATCCTAACGGTATCGTTCTGTTCTTTTCCTTTTACTTCGTAATGACCGCCATTCACGGATTGCACGTGGTCATCGGTATGTCCATCATCGTAGGTCTCATGATAAAAATGGCCCGCGGTCGCTATTCCCACTGGTACTACACTCCTGTGGAGAATGGAACCCTGTACTGGCACCTTGTGGACTTGATCTGGATCTATCTGTTCCCACTATTCTATTTGGTGCAGTAACCGGGAGAGCATTTAACTGACGCAAGTTAACAGGAGATAGAAATTATGCATATACCTGATCAAGAAAGCCGCGGACACATTTCACCAACAAAAACCTATCTGTTTGCAGGACTGACCCTGTATGTTCTCACCGTCATTACCGTAGCAGCCTCCTATTTCGATACCGGAAGCATGCTTGTAAACGTTCTGATTGCCATGGCCATCGCTACAGCAAAAGCCTTTGTGGTACTCTGGTATTTCATGCACATGAAGTACGAAGATAAGATTGTCTGGCTCTATGGAATCTGGTATCCAATCATTCTGTTTGCGATTCTGATTGGATCCATGTTTCTGGATGTATTCAATCGAGTGCCGGTGGGACCCGATGCCATGAAGCAGGAACAGGTGCAAGAATCCTTTTTGCTGAAACCGTGATCTAGCCTGATCTAGCTATAGTTGCTAGTAGCTCTGGAAGCCCCGAACGAACGCTTTCCGGAAAAGCTACGAAGAAGCCGGCCCCAGAGCCGGCTTTTTTTGTACCTTCCGAGGAATAAGCTATCCGGGACTCTATCAATGGTCGGACCAGGTTTTGCGCGGATGATCCGCAGATAGAATCCTATGGAAGCCCGCCGGGAGCCGACCGATGCTCCGGCCTTCGGTTATTATTCGAAATCCTCCCTTCCAGTCGCCAGTCTGGCCCGGCGTTTGGCCAACATTGGAAATCCTGCAGCATATGGGCCCGGGCTGGACCCTCGATAGAAACCGTAATTTTCTTATTTACAACTATTCCGGGCCACTTTTCTCTTCCAGGAAGGTATGGATCTTCAGCTGGCATTTCTATCGAAACCCGGGGGCTGGTTCTCTGGTTCCAAACTGATCAATATCCTTTTGGGCCTGATCTTGCCGGCCGCCTTACTGGGCTACATTCTGTTCTGGAGCACCGGTGGCCTGCAGGCCGTAGGGGCTGTTACCCTTCGCTGGGGAGATCTGGCCGGACTGGATCTGAAAACAGGTAAATTGAACCGGAAGATGAAGTCCGCCGTCAACCGGGAGGTTCGCATCCCCGGATTCATGATCCCTCTGGAGGATGATTTCGAGGAAGAAACCTCGGAGTTCCTGCTGGTACCCTATCCCATGGCCTGTATCCATGTCCCCGCCCCACCGGCAAACCAGCTGGTGCACGTAGTCATGAAAGACCGTAAGAAGATCAAACTCTACTGGTATGAGCCAATCTGGATGACCGGAGTGCTGAAAGTCCAACGCCATCAATCAGAACTCGCAGAAACCAACTATTCCATGGTAGGCCTCAGGGCGACTCCCTATGAGGGAGACTACGAGTATTGATCCACTGCCAATCATGAATAGACATCTGAAAGAATCGACAATTCTGCGAAGTACTCCCGGACAACGCTCCACCGTTGCGGTGCGCCTGGCCTTCATTCTGGCATCGGCACTACTGACTGCAATGTGCGAAGGGCATCCCCATGATGGCGCGCATGTACACGGAGCAGGAAACCTGTCCATTGCATTTGACTCCGCTTCCTCCACTGCAGGCTCCATGGAGTTGAAGTTGGCCGCCGAGGACTTCTTTGCGGTCCCCGAAAATGACAAATTGGATTTTGCTTCCCAGGACTGGTCGGAGTGGTCTTCAGAAGGCCAGCCCGGCATAGGCTTCGACCAGGAGGCCGCCTGTAGGACCACGATTCAGTCCATAGAGGAGAGCGGGGCTTCCGGTAACCACAAAGACGTTTTGATTCTGTATACCTTTGATTGTAAGACTGTCCCCTCTACGCTCAGTGTGGACCTATCGGTCTACAATTTGGATTCGCTCTATGTGAAGTTACTGAATGACCAAGGACAAAGAGCTCTGGAGCTTCCAGGAAAAGGAGGCGAGTTGGACCTGAAGGACGAATAGTACAATTCAAATCCGGCGCCGAGGAAGACCTCCCAACCATCCGGCCACGGGCCGACGGTTCTACAGACAACGCATATGACGCATGCAATCAAAATCGACCAACTGAAGTTTTGTTACAATCCGGACCATCCAGTACTTTCCATTGACTCGCTTCAGATTCTGGAGCGGGAAAAGGTCTTTCTGTATTCGCCCAGCGGAAGCGGAAAGACAACCCTGCTGGGACTGATGGCCGGAATCCACAGACCGGTTGACGGTACCGTCGAAATCCTGGGCCGCCAAACGAATGCCCTCAAAGACGCCGAGATTGATCGACTCAGAGGAGTGCATATGGGTTACATCTTCCAACAATTGAACCTGCTGCCCTATTTAACTCTGTATCAAAACATTGAGCTGCCGTGCCGACTGCACAAAGAGCGTAACAGGCGCGCATCCAGAGAAGGCAGTCTTCAAGAGGCGATTCATCACCTGGCCCGGCACCTGGAAATCGATCACCGTCTACAAAACCTTCCGTCGGAGGTATCCACAGGCGAAATGCAACGGGCGGCGGCCGCCCGGGCTCTCATAGGGGAACCGGAAATCATTCTGGCCGACGAACCCACATCGGCCCTGGATGCGGACCGGACCCAGGCATTTGTAAAGCTACTAATCGAAAATAGCCAGAACACCACCCTGGTATTTGTAAGTCATGACCGTAGCCTGGAGTCCTATTTTGAAAGATCTGTGGATCTACTGTCCATCAACAAAGCCTCCGGTACGGCAGACTCCACTCTGGTAGGACCGAAACGGACTGGAAAGTCTGGAGGTAAAGGCAGACAATGAAAAACCTGGTATCACTGGCTATTCATTCGCTGCAGCATCGAAAAGTGGCCGCTGTTCTCTGTATGGCGTCCATCGCACTGAGCGTACTTCTGTTTTCCGCTGTTGAACTAATTGCCAGAAGTGCAAGGGTGGGATTTGAAGGAGCCATTTCCGGAGTGGATCTAATTGTAGGAGCCCGGGGCGGCACCATAAACCTGCTTCTGTACACAGTCTTTCATGCCGGTAGCCCCACAGCCAGTGTACCAATGGATGTTGTGCGCGAATATCAGAATCACCGAGCTGTGGATCAGGTAATCCCCATTTCCCTGGGCGACTCGCATAAAGGCTTTCGGGTCGTGGGCACCGACGACACTTTCTTCGAACAGTACCGTTTCGGGGATCGACAGCAACTGAAGCTGGAAGAGGGGCAACCCTGGGATGGACTGTTCCAAACGGTGGTGGGCTCCGAGGTTGCACGAAAGCTGGACTACGAAGTCGGAAAAGAGATCATCCTCACCCACGGCATCTCGGATCACCAAGGGATTATGGATCATGACACTCTTCCCTTTCGAATCACCGGAATCCTTGAACCCACCGGAACACCGGTAGATCGGGCGATTTTTGTTAAGCTGGAAGGGCTGGAGGCTATCCATTACGACTGGCGATCCGGAGCCCCCCCTGTTCCCGGACAGGAAACTTCAAGGCAGGAGATCCTGGAGGCCTACGAAGCTGGCGAACTGGCGCCTGAGTCTATTACCGCTTTCTACGTAATTGCTAGAAATCGAGTGTTGAGTCTTGCGCTTCAGAGAGACGTCAACAATCACTCCCCTGAAGCTTTAACCGGAATTCTGCCCGGAATCACCATGCAAGAACTGTGGAGATTACTTGGCTATGCCACTCAATCCCTGCGATTGATGAGTTCATTTATCATAATGGTTGGACTACTGGGCATTGTAATCGCTCTTTATCTGACCGCCGAACAACGGCGACATGAGTTCGCAGTTCTGCGATCCCTGGGCATGGGACCCAAATCTATACTGGGACTGGTGACGCTGGACTCCAGTATATTGGCCTTTACCGGGGCCCTGGTGGGACAACTGGCAGCGCTGCTGCTGTTTCTTACTTCCCGTCCGTTAATCACGGAGTTTACCGGGTTCCACCTTGTTCTTCCGGAGCCAAATCTTATCGCATTTCTTACTGTACCTGCGGTAACGATTTTTGCAACGGTATTCTCCCTGGCGCCAGCACTGCGTTCCATGCGACGAGCCCTGGCCGATGGTCTGGCCCCCTGAAGAAGGTTCTTCGCCTGCGCGAAAGGACTCCGATCAGAGCAACGGGAACAGCTAGCGCGCCGCGACAATAGACCCGCCAATGCAAGTAGAACGGCCAGCCAGTTTCGAGATAGACTGCCAGGCTCAAAGCAATAGTGCGGACCTATCCGGTAGTTATATCGAAAAGTATTGGCCAGAGAAGACCCCGGAGGAAGTTCTATGATTCCCCCGGGCTGGCTCGTCCGATTTAGCCCGCCTGCACTACCTGCACGGGACCATGATTATCGCAATGATCGCCATGCGGATGATGCAGATGCCCATCCACCAGATAGTCTGTATGGTCTCCATGAGGTACCGGCTCATGCCCGCAACCGGGTCCATGGACGTGACCGGCATCGTGAGCCCCACATGCATGCTCGGGAGTGCAACTCTCCGGGTTCGTAGCATCCACCGGAAGCGTATGCTCATCATAATGCCCCTGATGGGCATGATGCAGATGCCCGTTATGCAGATAGTCTACATGACCGTCATGTTTGATAGCCACATGACCGCAATTGGGACCATGCTCATGATCGCTGTGATCGGAGTGAATTTTGTGTTCTTCTGCCATTTTTCTTACCTTTTCCTGTAGTTTACGCTATTTCATTCGACCGTGCGCGAGCGCAAGGCCCCGGCTGGCCATTAGACGTTTGCTGAATGCAGAAAGCCAAGCGCCACCAGTCGCTTAGTCTGTTCGGGTATGGCTTTCTGCTTCATTCCCCGATGTGCTCCAGACCGTTTCGAATCAGCTCTTCTATGTGATGATCCGTAAGCCGATAGAACAGATGCTTACCTTCCCTTCTCCGACTGACCAGCCCATCCATGCGCAGAATCCGTAGCCTCTGAGATACAGTGGACAATCCTTCTCCAGACTTCTCGGCAATCTCAGAAACACAGGCCTCTCCCCTGGAAAGATATTCCAGAAGCCTTAGCCTGGATTCATCCCCCAGGGCCCGGAATAAGCGGGCCCCCGCCTCGAAATCATTACTGCTGTAAGGAGAATCCGGACGTCCGGAATCATGGGCATCGGATTCACAATTCGGTAAATGAGCCGGTTTCATCGCAGGAACAATTCAACAATTGATGAACTGTTCAGCAAGTGGGAAAAAAATCGGAATGAAATTTTTTTCGTGTAATCGGAAAATGCCGATATCGGAAATATATCGGAGCGAATGCCGGACCAATCACCGTTATCCGACATAATTAGCTCGAGGTCCCTTAGTCCATGGTTGAATTTTTGACTCCCTATCTCCTGCCGGTATTCCTGGGCGCCAGTCATGCACTGGAGCCGGGACACGGAAAGACTGCACTGACGCTTTTCTCCGCTCAGGCCAAACTCAGCCTTCGTTTTGTGGTGACCTTGATCGGTGGCATTGCCATTTCGCACACCCTGGCGCTGTCCATTGTGGCTGCGCTGCTCTATTTCGTATTATCCGGTGAAAGCCAGATGCACTTTGTGCACGGGGCCTTTGGCCTTCTGGGAAGCATTCTGCTTTTCTATGTGGCCTGGACGCTGTGGCCCAGGTCCGGCCTGAATCAAGCGCATGCGGCAGGATGCCAGTGTCCTTTGCATGGAGCAACGGCAGCCTCCGAGAATAATCTTCGGCCGCTGACTAGCGAAAGCAAATCAACGGGCTTGCTACCACTTTCGAATCCCTCTGCAGCGAAGCCTGCTCTAATAACTCCATTGAAGAGGGAGAGCCGGACTACTGACAAAGAGCACTCGAAGGAAGGCCATGAAGTGCGAACCGCCGGTCTAATTGGAATCGGAGGCGGATTGGTTCCCTGTCCCACCGCGGTGGCCGCCTTCTTGACCTCGGTTCAGGCCGGCGCCATTACCCAGGGAATTGGAGGCATTGTTGCTTTTCTTATAGGATTAATTCTCACTCTGGTAACGGTAGCTCTGATCGCTCACCGTTTCGGATCAGCATTGCTGGGCCGCGCCGGAGGACGATTCCAGAAATACTATCCCTATGTGCTGAGTGCCGCAATCGCAGCTGCAGGCCTACTTTCCCTCTACCACGCGGCGTCCGAGGGTATGTCCTACCTGCAGCTTTAGCGACCTGAAATCTTACAGATTCCATATCCGTCAGCGTAGCATCGCACCCACCCATGGCACTCTTGCATCTCGCCCACGCATGGGGCCCCGGCCGCTGTGCGAATGACAACTTAAGGCCACTTTCCTCTTCGTCTTCATCTTCGCCTTGATGCATCGTAATTTTCTTATTTACAAAGTTTCCGATCTGCATTTTCTTGCTCAAAAGAATGAAAGAGCGTCTTTGCCACCGGATCCTTTCAACAATCATCCCTCAACAGATTCATGAATGATCCGGTGCCTTTTTTTCTCCTTGGTGGCGGGCTCATGGCCCTCATTACATTGACGGGGGGGCTGTTGCTCCTGATAGGCAGACCTGTGTTCGAAAGACTACTCCCGGGCCTATTGGGGCTGGCGGCGGGTAGCTTGATCGGTGGTAGTCTGTTTCGGATGGTACCTATGAGCTTCCATCGAGGGGGCCTGGAAATGATGGCGATTTCGGTTGTTCCGGGAATCCTGATCTTTCTTCTCCTGGACCTGGCATTGCGAAAAAGCAATGGAAGCCTGAAGTCTCAGGTGCCTCTGCTACTTCTTGGTGACGGTTTCCATAACCTGGTGGGTGGACTTTCCATCGGCGCGGCCTTTATCATCGATCCTGCCGTGGGTCTGACCGCTTATCTGGCCGCTGTGCTTCATGAGATCCCTCAGGAAATTGGGGACTTTGGTATACTTATGGAGGGAGGCATGAGCGCCGGTCGCTCCCTGCTGTGGAACCTTATCTCCGGACTTACATTCCCGGTTGGTATGGCTTTGAACATGGTGATGCTGGAGACCGAAGCTCTGCCATTTCTGGTGGGGTTGGGAGCGGGCAACTTTCTGTATCTGGGAATCATCATGATGCCTGGCGCGGTGGCCAACGCAGGTGAAGCTCGTGCCCTGGGGATAGCGGGTCTTGGAGCCGGACTGCTACTTCAGATATTGATTCCTCATGCTCATTAATTCAGTGCGGGAAGTGGCAACGGTGCACGGCCCGGGGACGGCCCTGCGAACGACCTGTGTTCAGAGCCCATAACGGATGACAACAGGGCCTCGCTTCATTTTCCTGTTCCCATATGTCCGCATCCGCCAATGCCCGCCCCAATCGTCTGGCCCAGGAAAAAAGCCCCTATCTGCTGCAGCATGCCTACAATCCGGTGGACTGGTTTCCCTGGGGGGATGAGGCCTTCAACAAAGCCCAATCTGAAGACAAGATGATCTTTCTTTCCATTGGATACGCAACGTGTCACTGGTGCCATGTAATGGAACGGGAAAGCTTCGAAAATCCTGATCTGGCAAAGAAGCTAAATGATCAGTTCGTGCCCATCAAGGTAGACCGGGAAGAACTGCCCGATGTGGACCAGATCTATATGAAATCCCTGCAGGCCATGGGACAACAGGGAGGCTGGCCGTTAAACGTTTTCCTCACTCCTGATTTGCGGCCGGTCACCGGCGGAACCTATTTCCCTCCCCAGCCCGCCTTCGGCCGACCCAGCTTTGGCCAGGTGCTGGATACCATCTCCGACGTCTGGCAGAACAACCGGGAGAAAATCCTCGAGTCCGCCACCGCGCTCACAGACTTTCTAAAAAGCACCAATCGCGCCACAACGGAAGGCGATGTGGAGAACGTAGCGCCTCCCGGAATGATGGTAGGCATTAAAGCCGTAGACCTCTTCTTTCAATCCTTCGATGCCTATCGCGGAGGCTTCACTACCAACGGAAACAACAAGTTTCCGCCCAGCATGGCGATGCTACTACTCATTCGCCAGTACGACCGAAACCAGGACAAACGATGCCTGCAGATGGTAGAAACCACTCTTTCGGCCATGAAGCGCGGCGGCATCTACGATCAAATTGGCGGCGGTTTGTGTCGCTACGCCACGGACCATGACTGGCTGGTTCCTCACTTCGAAAAGATGCTCTACGATAATGCGCTGTTTATCATGGCCCTGCTGGAGGCCTATCGCGTCACAGGAAAACAGGAGTACGCGGACTGGGCCGAAGACTGCATCGAATACATTCGTCGGGACATGACCGATCCGGCAGGCCCTTTCTATAGCGCCGAAGATGCGGATTCGGAAGGCGAAGAAGGAAAATTCTATGTATGGTCCGAACAGGAATTCCTGGAGGTCCTGGAAGAAGCTGGTCTGGCCCTGGAAGATAGAAAGAGAATCCTGCGCTACTGGGGCCTCAGCGCTCGGGGCAACTTCGAAGGAAAAAACATCCTTCATGTGCCCGTCCCTCCAGAAGAGTTTGGAGTGGATGACCGATTCCTGGATAAACTGACCAAAGCACGCAAAGCGCTCCTGTCCCGGCGCGCCAGAAGGGAACGTCCGCTACGCGATGACAAAGTCTTAACCTCCTGGAATGGACTGATGATTTCCGCCCTTTCGCTGGCCGGCCGCCTTCTGGAGAAACCGGAATACACGCTGCGGGCTCGAAAAGCCGCAGATTTCATTCTGGAAAACTTGATGGAAGACGGTATGCTCTATCGCCGTTTTCGCGATGGGGAAAAACGCTATGCAGGCACGCTTTCCGACTATTCGCTTTTCGGCTGCGGTCTCATGGATCTGTATCGTAGCTGCGGACAGGCGAAGTATCTGCTAAAAGCTAACGAGCTAGCCGAACGGATGGTCCGGGATTTCAAGCCAGAAAACCCATCGGCCTTCTACGAATCCCCGCCGGAACAAAAAGAACTTCTTGTAAGACCCATCGAAGGCTACGACGGAGTCATTCCTTCTGGAAATTCCGCAGCCACGCGACTGCTTCTAAGCCTTTCTCTGTACGGATTCTCCAGCGCCGACTACCGAAAATGGGCCACTCATATACTGAATCACTTCAAAGGGGCCCTTTTCGAGTATCCGCAGGCCCATCCATTCATGTGCTTGAGTCTGTTTCTGATCCACGACCCGGCCGAGGAAATCGCCGTCACTTCGGGAGTGGCGGCGACTTCCGGAAAGACTGCGGCCAGTGCATCGCCCTCGGAAAACGGTCAGGTTCAGGACGAGGCCTTCCACAAAATGCTCCAATTCTTATGGAAGAAAAGCCATCCGGATCGAATTTTTGCCTACTATCCGCCGGCGCCTCTGGATGAGTCCAGGGAACGCTCGGAATCAGACGAAGGCATTGCTGCCCGGATTCCACTGCTGGAAGGCCGGCTGGACAAAAAAAGCGCGGCCAGAGGGTTCATCTGCAAAGATCTGGCCTGCGAAGCGCCGGTCACCGATGCGGAGCAGTTTATTCTAAAACTACAGTGACCTTGCCATTGAGCATCCCGGGATAAGACGGGATTATCCGGGACCGGAGGGTACCATCGGACGGAGTGCAATCGACTATCGGATTTCGGCAACCCGGGTCAGATAGGTTCGGTTTGAATGATTTAGACGAGCTGGCTGGCGCCAGCATGCTGGCCCGTGAAAATTCCGATGGTGATCCGCAGATACTAATCTGTTTCGCCCAGAACCAGACGGTACACATCCAGATTCTGCAACGCGGTATTGCGAAAATCAAAGTCCTTCACGCGCTTACGATTATAGGAGCCATAACGCTTTCGAATTCCCGACCTGCTCATAATGTAGTAGAGACTTTCGGCCAGGTTCCTTGGTCCGCGAACCGGCGAAAGCAGCCCGCCTTTCTTGTGATCGATCATTTCCGGAATGCCGCCACCTGCGGTGGATACAACGGGCAAGCCCGCCGCCATGGCATCCAGAACGGCCGTGCCCAGGCCTTCCTCTTTGGAGCTCATAACGAATACATCGAAAAGATTCAACAATGCGGGGATATCCTTTCTAAAACCGGTAAAAATTACCCGATCTTCCAGGTGCAGCTCTTCGCACAGGGCTTTTAAATACCCCTCCAGTTCTCCTTCGCCTACAATCAATAGCTTCCAGTGCTTCTCCGGTCCATCGGACCGGTCGGTTAGCTCTTGCAGAACGCCCACCGCTTCCAGCAGCGTTCGATGATCCTTGTGATCCACGAGAGCGGCAATGTTACCCAGTATCAGGTGACCTTCGCAGCGGAACTCCTGCCGCAGGTACTGACAATCCGGTAGTTTCTGAAACCGGGCCGAGTCTATACCCGAGTAGGCCACGCTTATGCGATCTTCATCGATTCCATCCGCAACCAGGATTCGTTTTACGTTTCTGGAGATTGCAATGTAGCGATCAACATACGGGCTCTGATATTTCTTTCGACTGAGGAAATTCTGACGGGCCGGAAAATCCACCCGCCGGGAAACGATTAGTTTTAGTTTGTCGGATTTCTTTCGCGCAAGCAAACCCAGACTATGGGCTTTTGCTGTATGCGCATGTAATAGATGATAACCTCTTTCCAGCGCCAATTTGCGAATTCTTCGCACAGCCAGAAAGTCCAGTTCTCCGAGGATGGGAATCTCGGCCACTTCAAGGCCGGCCTGCCTGGCCCGGGCCGAAAGCTCGGAGCCTGGCGGGGCCACAATGCACTGTCGGATGCCCTGTTCGGAGAGAGCAAGGGCCAGATATAGCACCTGCTGCTCCCCGCCACGCCAGGATCTGGCAGTGGTTATGTGTAGGACACCCGTGGAGATCAAGACAGTATTTCCTGGAATTTGGAGGAGTAGTCTTTATCCAGCCGCGCGCCGTGAATCTGCACAACCTCGGAGGCCATGAAGTTACCCCATCGCGCCGCTTCTTGCGGAGATTTGTTCTTGCTGAGCGCAAACAATGCGCCTGCTGCGAAAGCGTCGCCCGCGCCGTTGGTGTCGATAGCCTTGACCTCGAATCCGGGCACTTCAAACACTTCCTTCTTGTGCACTACAATGGCGCCTTTCTTGCCATTTGTGATAAAGGCGGTGTCGACTATGTTGCCAATGTATTTGGCGGACTCTTCCAGAGATTCCATTTCAGTGAAACCTTTGGCTTCTTCATCGTTCATGAATACCACATCGCAATAGTCTCGAACCAGGGCATGAAGGTCTTCTTTGTAGCGACCAACAAGGAAAGGATCTGAGAAGGTAAAGGTAGGAATGGCATCATTCTTGCGCGCCTCTTCCAGGGCTTTGTAGCAAGCCTTTCGCGGACCTTCTCCGTCAAAGAGATAGCCCTCTACATATACATACCTGGACTTCGCAATTCTTTCTGGATCGATATCGTTTTCGGCCAGCTGCACGGACACTCCCAGATGGGTATACATGGTCCGCTCGGCGTCGGGCGTGGTCATAACCACACAGGTTCCGGTGGGTCCTTCGCTTTCTGCAATAGGATGAACATCAAAGTGGATTCCTGCATCCAGCAGGTCTTTACGATAGAATTCTCCGTTGGGGTCCCGGGCCACTTTGCCGGTGTAGAAGCCGGAGCCGCCGCTTCGGGCAATACCGATCATTGTATTGGCAGCGGAGCCGCCGCTACGAAGCTCCAAGCTTTTATGGGATAATGCTGAGAGTAGTTGAGCCTGAACGCCCGAATCGGACAGGGTCATTCCGCCTTTCTTAAGATCATTTTCGCGAATAAAATCATCGTCCACAAATGCAAGCGTGTCCACGATAGCATTGCCAACGCCATATACGTCTGTTGTTTTTTCCATTCGAGATAGTTTTTAGATTCGGGCCCATAAATCAAGGAGAATAGTGCCCTGCACCAAGGCCTGAAACCGGCACTCCCCCGCCCTATCTGGTAGCATTCAGAAGCTGCGAGCAGCCCCATTTTCCACCCTGGCCCGCCCGCGGCCGAAGCTTTCTCTGGTCGCCTGTACGGGCTCGCGTACCGGAGATTTTTTACTGAACCGGGCCCCGGGTGTGGCCCAAGGGACGAGCTAAAAGATCCAAATGGGGATTGCAAGTCAGGCCGTTGCATTGACAATACGTGTTTATGCGAAAGCGCATTTTGATACTACTGACGGTTTCCCTGACGGTACTGTTTGCCATACTCACTGTATCTTTGTACCGGTTTGGTTCCAGGTGGTTTCTGGCAAGCTACCTGGAACAGAAACTGGTGCTGGCCCGGTCCATTTCGCTGGCCGTGGGCGGTGACGGTTTTTTGCGCGCCCGTAGCTATGCAGACACGAACCGGCCCGAATATCAAGAGCGCATCGAATACCTGCATGAAGTGGCCCTCACCGATCCGGACATTACCTATCTTTACACGGTGGCCGATCTGGACGACGAGATAGTTTATCTACATGATGGAATGCGCGTCCGGTCACCCACCATCTGGCTGGAGCATGAATCCTTCTCCACGGTCATCGAACTCGGCGAAGACGAAGCGACGCTCACCATGTTTCAGCAGACGCACAGGAATAGCGTATCTTTCGATCATCTGGGCAAGGAGATCACTATTTCCTACGATCCTGCCCGCTCTTTCATTCAGGTAAACGGGCAGGATTTTCTCCGAATCGTTTCCCGGCAGCCCCTCCATGTAGTGACGCCCTCTGGCGAACTCAAGGCCAGGCTTGACGAGGAATCTCGATATACCCGGGAGACTCTGCCTGGAAGAGCCGTTTCCGTGGACATCTACATCGGCGAAAAGGGAGAGCCCACAATTCTTCCCGGAGAGCCTGTAGTAGACGATGAAGACTTTCTCAAGCTATATCGCAGTCTTATTGAATCTAATGAGAGTTTCTTATCGGATCGCTACGTGGAGGGAAATTACGGCACCTACATGGGCGTTATGGCTCCGATCCAGGACTCTGAAGGCAACCCGATTGGTCTGACCATCATCGAAGTATATGACACTCGTATCGAGCAGTTCAAACGGTTAATTCTGCTCGCGGCCGGAGTGGCGGCTCTTCTGGGAATTGGAGTACCGGCAGTACTGATTTTGTGGGTACTTAACCGCCAGGTTCTGAGCCCCGTTCGCCAACTCTATGAGACCGTAAACCTTGTAGAGGCCGGAGATTATTCGCAACGGGCCAAACTGAAAACCGGCGATGAATTGCAATCGCTTTCGGATGGAATGAATCATATGATCGAAGCCATCGAAAACCATACCCGGGACCTGGAACACCAGGTAGCGGAGCGCACAAGAGATCTCCAATCAGCGCGTGACCGAGCCGAGCATCTCTTGCTGAATATCTTGCCGGAACCCATCGCCGAAAGACTCAAAGAAAACGAAGAAATCATCGTCGATCGCTTTGAGGACAGCTCCGTTCTTTTTGCCGACATTGTGGGCTTCACTTCGTTTTCGGCCAATCGCAGTCCCGATGAAGTCGTAGAAATGCTGAACGGTCTGTTTTCCCGATTCGATGCGCTGAGCGCTGAACTGGGCCTGGAAAAGATCAAGACAATTGGCGATGCCTACATGGTGGCCGGTGGATTACCGGTGCCATCCCGGGACCATCCAGAGAAGATAGCGCGCATGGCCCTGAAGATGCAGGAGTATGTTTCCATTCAGCTGCATGATGGAAAGGCTCTCCAAACCCGAATCGGCATCCATTGCGGTCCGGTAATCGCAGGGGTTATAGGCACGAAGAAGTTCATCTACGATCTCTGGGGAGATACGGTGAACACCGCCAGCCGAATGGAATCCAGCGGTCGGGACGGAAGCATCCAGGTGTCCGAAACCTTTTACAACAGGACGAAAGACAAGTTCCGCTTCAGCGAAGCAAGGCAGGTCAACGTTAAGGGAAAGGGAATGCTCAACTGCTACGAATTGCTGGGCGAGCAGATTCGGGATTGATGCGATCCGAATGACACTTCCGGCCGATCGGGGGCGACCCTTCTCGAAGAAGGCGATTCTGGCAACTCGGGTCTTCTCACCTGGAAACAGCAGTGCTTGTTGACTGGAGATTGCCTGGTTGGTAACACAGTAGCGCTTGCACCGGGGGTTGCATGGTGGGCCCAGAAGCAGTCGCTACCCGGGATTGTCTCCTGGGAAGAGAACACAGCCTGTCTGCTCATACCTGGAAATACTGCTGACAATGATCGGGGAGATTGAATACAGGTACCGTCCATGCAACAGGTTTTGTGGAAACAGCGATTGTATCCGGTGCTGGGGGCTTTTCTTGGTTTGCTTCTGGTTAGACTCTTCTTTGCGCTCTACAATTACCCCGCCGAGCCGGTGGATTTTTCCGCCATTCTTCAAGCCTATCTTCATGGTATCCGATTTGACCTGGCCACTTTGCCGGTAATCCTTCTTCCCGGATTTCTGATCGCCCTGGCTGGTTTTGTTCTTGCGACGATATTGCGAAAGAGAGAGGACCTATCGACGAGTATTTCGCATTGGACGATTCGCACAGAAATGGCCATCCATCTTCTGTTTGGCGCGTTTTTGATAGGGCTGGCGCTATCCAGCGCCTATAATTATAGCTTTAACGGGCGCCACCTTGGTTGGGAGTTCTCGGCATACTTCAACGATTTGCCCATGCTGGCCCGTTCCTCAATCAAGCAATCGCCTTTCTTTTCGATTTTGCTTATGAGTCTGGTCACTGCCTTTGTGACCCTGGCTTTCTGGCTTCCGTCTCGCATTAAGCGACAAAACCTGACAATCAGGCCGGTCGCCGAACTCGGCCATATCTTTCTCTGGCTAATTCTACTACTGATCGCGGGTCGTGGCGGCTTTCAGGCCAGTCCTATTCGCACTGCAGATGCCCTCAAGACCGGAAATGCCTACCTCGATCAACTTTCGCTCAACGGAGTATTCACCGTCTCCAGGGATCTGAGCGATCGCGATCAGTTCAGACCTGTAGTCGAGCGAGAGCAAGCAGTGCAGGTTGTTCGAGATCTGTTGGATGAACCAGGCGAGTTCATAAGCGAAGACTATCCGCTGCTGCGCTACATGCGCCCACGCAGCCTTCAACCTGGCGCTTTCGCAACGAAGCCTTCAGCTCCTTTGCTTCGCGAGCAAAGCGCAACCATCGAAACCGGAGCGCCCGCAGTCCCCGACTTACATGGAGCAGAAAAGCGAAGACCCAATATCGTCCTTCTGATTCTGGAGTCCGGATCCGCATCCCTTCTGGAACGAAACGGAGGAGATCCACAGATCCTGCCCTTTTTGAATTCTCTGGTATCCCGGTCCGTTTATTTCGATCGCTTCTTTGCCAGCGGCGGTAGAAGCGCGAACGGCATCTTTGCCATGTTTGCCGGTCTTCCCGATCGCGCCGGTCGAACCATCCTCCGCTCTTCGCAGATTCAAAATCGCTTTGGCGGTCTTGCCAGGCTCCTAAAAAGAAACGGCTACAGAACTTCCTTTTATCATGGCGGGGATGCGGCTTTTGATAATCTGGACCGGGTACTTCCTGAACTTGGCTTCGATGTGGTAATCGGACAGGAGGAGTTAGGCAACCTCATCCAGGATAAGCCCACCTCCACGATAGGCTTCGACGACCGCCAGGTGCTTACCGCCTTTCTGGAGCATCTGGACGCTCAAGCCGCCCGGGAAGGCCCCTTCTTCGGCGCATTCTTTTCGCAGAGCACTCATCATCCGTTTTCCATTCCGGAGAATCATCAAAAGAAGCTCCGTGAGAATCCGACAACGGCGCATCTACAAAGCTTCTTTGCTGCGGCCCGGTTCATGGATGACTCCATCAAAGAGTTCCTGGAGCAGGTAAAGAAGCGGCCCTATTTCAAAAATACGATTTTCGTAATTGTGGCGGACCATTCCCACCATGCCGGTCTCAATTATCTACAAGACCGACACATCCCACTGTTCATCTACGCCCCCCATTTCTGGGAGCCGGAACTGAGAACCGATATTGCTTCACAATTAGATCTTTTGCCCACCATCCTTGCGCTGGCATCGGGAGACCAGCTGTACAGCTCCATGGGCCGAGATCTAACCTCCGATTTCAAAGGCAATGACGCACAGCCATTCGCCTTCTTTGCCGGAGGCAGCGACACCGATATCATAGGATGGATAGAGTCGAACCGCATACTGTTTAAGCACTTTTTCATTGAACAGGGAGTATTGCTTCCATCGGTAGAGCCATTAGAACCGGACAACCTGGCGGCAAAAGAGCCCGAAACATACGAGGAATATTTGCTCAAAGCCCAGATTTTTTATCAGTTGGCAAGAACTCTGGAAAAAGAAAATTCTATCTGGCCAGACTCAGTTCAGCTTGAAAATATATACCGATCTGCAAAGACAAGATAATTGGATGCAGTTGGTATGATTGCATAATGGTTTCGGTTAAGGCTCAGATAGGGCCGCCGTTTTTTTTGCTGAATAGGGATGTTTACACATCAGCTGTTTTCTCAAAGAGTAAATGGCGAGGACGGGCAGCGGTGAGTATAAAGGATTATCCAGCAGAACCGAATACAATCCATAAGGGGACTCCATGAAGTATCAGCTTCTTGCTCAGTACAGAGCCTACAAAGAAGGAAAAGATCAACAGTCAGAGCAACATCTTGCGGGCCTGATCTACCGGCAGATTCTATTCTGGCTGGAGAACGGCGCTCCGGATGAGGATTTCTACATGGAGCTCATTGAGCTTGCCAGTGAGATTGATGACCCGTTCTTCACGGGAGAAAGAGGCTTGCTGGATCTTTGCCTTCTGGAGCTCACAGAAGCGCTGCATTCTTACCGCGACCTGAACGGCAATGAAGATGTCACAGAATTCTATCTCAGGGAAGCCCGATTACCCCTGCTGGCTCGCCTGGACGAGTCCTCGTATAGATTGCAGAAGAACCTGGAATTCAACGAAATCGATTTTCCCATCTTCGAAATCATTGGCGGAGCTTTCCCCCACGAGACGGCTCAAAACTTCATCAAGCAAAAGGAGTGGGTAGATATCTGGCTGGCATTGCGCTACCTGGACGGTCTGGAAGATGAAGGTCAGGTTCTGAACATCCTGGAACGGATGATGGAGATCCGTAAACCCCTCCCGGAATCTTTAATCCTGCTGGCGTATTTAATCATGACCCGTCCCGAGGTGATGGATCAATACCTGCGCGGGGAAGACGCAGGGATTACCATTCCTGACCGGCTGCACGCAGACCTTATCCAGAATGCTTACGATTGCAGTTATGACTTTGTCTGGAACGGCGAACTGGCGCTGAGTTATATTGAATCCATCGACCCGAACTTTAAGAATGAAGTGCTGTTCTGCCTGCTTTCCATGTTTGAGATCAGTCAGTGTCAACTCTCTCCGGCCTGGGTTCAGGCTATTGAAGAATCCGTACGCAATCCCTGGCCTTACGACGAGCGCCTGGAATCGGGAGTTTTTCGACATCAGCCCCTGGTGGAATTCAGCGCAAGTATCCTGGCTTTGCTTTCGGAAGAAGAGCTTTTCGACGTGCTGGAAACCAGCCGCATTCTGATCTACTTCTTCGAAAACCTGGGCACGTATACAGGTCAGGCCTTTGAGGATATGCTGGAAGCCCTTTGCCGTGTGGAAGGTCTCTTCCTGCATGAACTGGAGTTCCAGCTGGAGCAACTAATGAACTCCAGCAAAGCGCGAATCCAGAAAAGGATGCAGCGATGCGCTCGCGCCATCGGTAGAGAAGTCATCTTCCGGGACGGGCGCCCCACACTTATTGATCAGGAAACCACTTGATCCAAAACCCGGGGCAGTTCCAGGTTACTCTGAAGCTGTTTCTTTGCGCCGCCAGCGACGATCTGCCGCTGGCGAGAGGAAAAGACACGTCCCCGAGGACCGCCTCGGGAGGCCTGCCGTCCACTACGGCAACTGAATCCGTCGGGCCTCCTTCCGACGCCCGGGCCCACACTTCGGACGCCCCGGCCCGCGCCAGCGAATCTCAGCAAAAGCCTGCAAAGCCCCGGTCACATGGTTCCCATCCATCCATGCCGGATCGATATCTTGTATTAACCGACAGCTCTTCCGGGGAAGGCGATTTGCCTGGCGGAAGGATCAATCAGGACGAATTCTATAGCGACTTTCACGACTGCCTGGCCCGGGAGGTCACCGAAGAACTGGGAGCGGTAGAGTATCTACTGAATCCCTATCCGCTCTTCGTGTTTCCTCATTTTGTGGCTAAAGATGGAAAGGATGCGCTGGGAGTGGCCTACGTAGGTCGCTATCTCTCCGGTTCATTACAGCTCTCCGAAGAGCATAATCATTTCCAATGGTACCGGTTTGCAGATTCTCCCGAACCCGCCTTTCGAAGTACCATGCTGGCAGCCGTAAATATCTTCCTGCAAAACCGCACGTCATTTATCGATCGACTGAACGCCAGAGATTTGCTTACTTTGCCTTGACCAGATTTGGCCCAACCAACATTGGATACTATGCGATTCGCCTTTCGAAACCCGGCTCTGATTCTTACAGTCATCGCCGCTTTGCATTGTAGCCCGGGGGCTCAGGCCCGCGATTACCAGTATCAGATTTCTCTGTCTCCGGGTTACCATCAAGATTTAAAGGCATCATCAATTGGCTACGACATATATGTGCCCCCGGCCCCGGAAGGCGTGGAGCCGGCAAAGGCTCACTACCGATTGCTTCTGGTCCTGCCTGGCTGGAAGTTCGACAAGTCCCGATGGATCAAAGAAACGGACCTGAAGCAGTACGCGAATCGCCACTCCATGATTCTGGTGCTTCCGCAGATGAATACCAGCATCTACGCCAGCCAGTATTTTCCCGAAACGCGAATGAAATGGCATTCAGAGGCCGGGCTGAAATTCATTAACGAAACCTTCATTCCCGAGTTACGACAAAAATTCGGATTGTTCACGGCGGGAAAAGAAAACTACCTTCTGGGCCTGTCCACCGGCGGTCGCGGAGTGGCTTTGATTGCTCTTTCCAATCCGGATCTATTTGTTGCCGGCGCCTCATTCTCGGGGGATTTTGATCAGAGCGTAATGCCATCGGATAAACTGATGGCGGCGGTATATGGCCCCTTTGACAGGTTTTCCAACCGATGGCGGCAAATCGATAATCCGGTGAATGCCGCGCAGAAATGGACCATGCCTCTGTATCTATCCCATGGCACCTCCGATGGCATCGTACCGCCGGATCAAACCAATCGTTTTTACGAAGCTATTAGAAAGGCAAAAGGAGCGGATTTTCCGGTGGAACTAAAAATGGTGGAAGGCGCGGCCCATGACTTCCGCTTCTGGAACGATCAGTTGGCGCCGGCCTTCGCTTTTTTTCAGAGATATTTTCATGGCAACTCCCAGCTATAATCTAACCGATCGCGAGTTCCAGGAAATCCGGGATTTATTCTTTTCTCTTTCCGGAGTGCTACTGGCAGACACGAAAAAGAGTTTAATGGCCGGAAGATTGGCAAAGATCCTCCGCGAGCTCCAGTTGGACACATACCATGATTATGCGGACTACGTCAGAGCGGACAAATCCGGTTTCGAAAAGCAAAGGCTGGTAGACACTCTGACAACCAATGAAACCTACTTCTTTCGCGAAGAGGCGCATTTCGAACTTCTACGAAAGGAATTGATCCCTGAACTAAAAAGCAGACGATCCCCCATTACTGTGTGGAGCGCGGCCTGTTCCAGCGGACCGGAGCCCTACTCCATTGCCATGGAGCTGGCAAACCATCTGGGCTATTCGGGATGGCAGGTTACGGGAAGCGACATCAGTCAGAAGACGGTAACCATGGCCGAAAACGGCGTCTATCCTCTGGAAATGGCGGAGCGAGTGCCCGAACACTACAGAAAGAAGTACTGTCTCAAAGGCGTTCGTAGCCAGGAAGGCAAATTCATTATAAAGGGCGAGATTCGAAATAGCTGCCAGTTCTTTACCTGGAATCTAATGAAGCGTCCGGTGGGATTCGGCCCATTCGACATCATCTTCTTGCGAAACATGCTAATATACTTCAATGCCACAGAAAAGGAAACCATCATACGTAATATTGTATCGGCGCTTAGACCGGACGGTTACCTTATTGTAGGGCACTCCGAAGCTTTGAATTTCGCGCAGGCCTATCTAAACAAGGTGAAGCCCACCGTTTATCAGCCCATCCAGGGAGCCGTGATCCAGGCCGGCTAAGACCGGATAAAGGCCGTGCAAAGCCCATTGAAGAGCAAAAAGAGATTGGAGGCCTCGAGCGTCTTATGAGCCGCACCGTTTTCGCTTTCGCATTTGCTCTTTCGCTGGTGGTGATTTCTGTTATGCAATCCAGAATGTACCCCCGTCCCCAGGAATTCATATTATCCACTGCCCGGCTGGCCCAAACCCCATCCGGTGAAGGTCAGGATCGACCGGATGGACCAGGCGCGCTTCTGGATGGATCCGGCGGCCAGCGCGGAGTCACTTCGTATATGGATTATCCCCTGGGCGATGCCAATGGGAACTATTTCTGGCTGGAGCTGGGGATCAGCCACTGGCCAGTCGCCCGAAAACTTACGGCTCACAGTTCTCCCGGAATAGTTCGCGTAAGTAAGGAGAACAGCCAGCAAAGGCCGGGCGAATCAGAATCCCCCCTTTCCGGCGCTGGTCTACTGCATCTGAAAGACTCCATCCAATTCGAAGCTCGAATACCGGAGCGAATCCGAATCTGGAATGGTCCTTGCCGAAACTCATCTGATGCGGGCCTTGAACCTAAAAAGGTTGAGGCCTCAGAGATGGCGGAGCTGGTGAAGGTGAAAGATGCACGGCTGGACTTCTACTATCGTCCGTTAAACGATCCAGATCAAGATTTTGGCTATCCGGAGGCCACTCCCGTGAAGACCTACCATGTGACAATTCCGGCCAGCGCGGAGAGCTTGGATTTGATTCTGGATCTGCCCGTCCCGTCAGAATCGGAAGAATATCCCGAGAACATGTACATGATTCTGTTGAAGTTTTCGGTGCTGTCGGTTCAGCCGCATACTATTCGAAAGCAAGCTAACTACGCGTATGAATCTGGATCCGCAGATCGATCGAACTCAAAAGCCGAATCCGGACCGGCATCTCGATCAGAATCGGGCTCCACATATGAATCTGAAACAGGAAATGAATCTGCATCAGAGTCAGAGGAGCATTCCGCCTCGAGCTTCGAAAACCAGCCCGAGATGCGGGATTCTGAGTCCGGCAGCCCGGCTACTGCTACGTTAGCGCTCTGTGAAGTGGAATATGCGGACCGTTCAATGGACGAATCCGGGGATTTTTTCGTTTTCTGGTAAAGGGCGATAAAAAGCCTCTACTAAAATGTCCGGAACAATACTTAAATATCCATCCCACTGGCAAAAGGCTTTTCAGGAAGGTCGAAAGATCTCCATGGCGACCTGCTATGATTATTCCATGGCCCGCTTGCTTTCGCGGACCAACGTGGATGCGCTGTTGGTAGGCGATTCCCTGGGCATGGTCATCCAGGGTAAGCGTTCGACGGTGCCGGTTAGCGTCGACGAGATCATATATCATGCCGAAATGGTTCGTCGGGGCGCGCCGGATCAGTTTCTCCTGGTGGATATGCCGGCCGGCTCCTACCATGCATCCATAGAGTCTGCGGTGGCCAACGCCATGGAAATCATGAAACGCACGGGAGCGGATGGATTAAAGCTAGAGGGATCCTCTCCCTTTCTCTTACAGGTAGTTACGCGGTTGGTGGAGTCCGGAATTCCCGTCATGGGCCATTCCGGTCTGACTCCGCAGAGCGTTCTTACATCCGGCGGCTACAGGATCCAGGGAAAGACCGACGATTCGGCAGCCCTGCTCAAGGAAGCGGCGCTGTCTCTCCAGGCAGCCGGCTGTTTTGGACTGCTTCTGGAACTTGTGGAATCCAGCGTGGCTCAAGAACTCACCGAACATCTAAACATCCCCACAATTGGCATTGGTTCCGGCGCGGGTACCAGCGGCCAGGTTCTGGTTTATCATGACCTCCTTGGCCTGGATCCGGATTTCTCTCCCAGGCATACCAAGAAGTATGCAGATCTATCCGGCACGATCATCCAGGCTTTCAATCAATACGATGCAGAAGTTAAAGATGGGTCCTTTCCCGGGGTGGAGAATTCCTTTTTCAAGTAAGAAACCCGCAATTCCGTTGCGGAGCATCGCGGGCGCCCGGTATGGCTCGGACCACGGACGCTAACCGAGGAAATGATATCGGCGATGCCCTATCGTGCGAAAATCGCAACTCCCAGTCTGACTCTATCCAAATAAAGAGGTGGACCGATAAGTCCCTGCGGGCAAGCATTTCCCATCATGCAAAGGTTTCTGGGTCCTGCACTGGGCATCCTTCTAATACTTTTTAGGATGCGATGGTTTCAGTCGTGGCTGCGCAGAACCTAACGGAGCAAACCTTCTCCTACCGCATCCACTCCTGCTGGATTTGATCCGTGCTCACGGACGAAGGAAGGGACTTTTCGTAGCTCTCTTTCTGAAACTTGCGAATCTGCTGCTGTATTTCGGGCGGTAGTTCCGAGATGTCGCGGTCGTCTGGCAGCCGGCTTTCCATACTGTAATAGATATCAGCCGCCAGATTTTTGCCGGACGCTTTGGACATCTGCTGCGAATACTCTTCGTAGAGCATATCCTCAAAGATCTCCTGGCGATTGCCGCCATGGAGCGGATTATCCTCTTTGTTGACAGTCTTTCGCATGCTATCCAGCATCATGTCGAAAAACATTGCCTGGAACTTTTGCGCGGTTTCGTACAGTTTCTTTCTTTCGCCCTTGAGGTCCAGTGTGGAAGGGTCCGGCCGAGTCTCAACATTGGAAGTAGAATGCCTTCCCTGCAACTCCGACGGAATAGGTTTATCCAACGAGATATCCATACTACAAGTGTCGGCCCTGGCGAAAAAAGCTGAAGTAAAAGGAGACGTAATATCGAGGAAACTCAGGGCGTCTAACAAACATTAGAAGCGGGCCTAAAACAGCCGGCCTGCACACATAAAATGCAAGCCGAGCAAATGGCAATGTAGCGCTCGGCCATTGCCTGGATTGGATTTTCGCTACCCGGAAAATTGCAACGGAACTTACAAACCTACATGACTACCAGTTCGGCATGCAAGGCGCCGGAGTCGCGCAATGCTTCCAGAATAGAAATGATGTCCTGAACCGAGGCGCCCATTTCGTTCAGCGCTTCTACGATTTCGGCGATGGAGGCTCCCGAGAATTCCTGGGTGGTCTGCCTGGCCTTTTCGTTCCCGGCTGGCGGAGCCACATACACCCCTTGGTACGCTTCCCGGGATGCATTGATCTGAAGCTGGACGCCACCCCGGGAAATAGCCACGGGATCCACACGGATGTCTCCACCCATTACAATGGTGCCAGTTCTTTCGTTTATGACGACTCGAGCGGGATAGTTGGGCTCAACGCGAAGTTGTTCTACGCGAGCAATCCAGGATACCGGCTCCTGGTTTTCCGGTACGGTAATGACGACCGACGATCCATCTATAGTGGCTTTGAGCTCCGGGAACGTGGACTGAACCTTCTTATGCACGCGATCCAGAGTAGTGAAATCGAACGATCGCAATTGTATGCGAATCTCACGATTCTGAAACAACGATTCCTGCAGATCCTTTTCCACCATGGCGCCGTTTAGAACGACCCCTACTGTTTTGCCGGCATCGTCATTTTTGTTCCTGCGGTCCGTAGCCGAGATGGGTCCCTGGGCCACTGCATAGATCTGGTCGTTTCCGGCCTGGAGGGGGGTTTGCACGAGAACGCCGTTTTCCAGACTTTTGGCATCGCCGATGCTGGAAACGGTAACGTTGATTCGATCGCCCTTGCGGGCAAACGGCGGTATTTCTGCTGTAACGATTACTGCGGCAATATTGCGCGCTCTTAGCTCTTTTTCGGAGAAGTTCTGCCCCAGGTTGCCGAGCAGGTTCTGGATAGATGTGCTGGCCAGGGTGCTTCGAGTGTCGCCGGTACCGGGAAGGCCGACTACGATTCCGTAGCCCAGCAACTGGTTGGTCCGCACACCCTGGATTCGTGCCAGATCCTTCAAACGAACCCCTTCCTCATCGCTTTGCGGGGCGGGCTCCTCCGCACGAAAATCGGCGGGCATGGCAACGATCACGCTCAATGCAAATAGAATGGTTCGCATCAGGCCAGTATACAATCCTGTGCGTCTGGCTCCCGCATTCCGAAGGCCGCTCCGGAGGCCCACGGGAAAGCGAAATTCTGCGGAGCGAAACCCTTTCACTGACTTACCTCACCGCTTTCGCCCAGGATGCGATTCAAATACTCCAGAAGCAGTTGCTGCTTTTCCGCATCGCTCAATTCGGCGCTGGGCTGTGGCGGATCCCCGGGATTCTCCCCCGGATTCTGCTTCATTTGAATGTTATCTCTCTGAGCGTCCGGACCGCCCTGAATCAGTACCTGTAGATCGGCCACCCGGGAAGAGTGAATGGTCTTTCCGGGCATGATGTCGCCTGCATTTACGCGACCTCTTACCTGAATTGCCTGCCTGGCTGTACCCTGTTGATAGGCCAGTAGCTTCGTTCCTTCGAATGTAACCGTGCCGGTATTCTGATCGATGTCTTGAATCGTAACGGCCAGATCCATGACAACCCGTGCCCGACTACGAATTCTGGCATCTTTTTTCTCGGTGATGGTGCGCGTATCGTCGGCCGGAGGCAGGAATTCGAACAGTTTGGAGTCCGGGGCCATTTTGATTTGAACTTCATCCATCAAATCGCCTTCCAATAGATAGTCCACGACCATGGGCTCACGAATCTGAAGCTTTAAGATCTCCCCCTCCCGCAACTCAATAGAGATGCCGTACGGGTTCTTGTCCTGCCAGAGATCCTCCGCGTTTAAGAGGCCAACGCGGAGGGCCACAGACAAAAAAAGAACTACCATGACGCTGAAAGTCACGGTTGCCAGAAACGAAGACCGCTGTATGCGGATCCTATTGCTTCGCTGGATTTCTCTTCTATCAGGGTTCATAAACCACGCTCCCATCCGAAGCGATGCGACCCTTTTTGATTACAGATTTATTTTCAAATGCAAGGATGCGCACAGGAATCGTATCGCCGACGTTTCCGTCTTTGTAAGCTACGCAGCGAATCTTCAGAGTAATACCCGGCTTCTCGTAGATCAGATCCAGGCTCTGGCCGCGGCGAATATCCGGCAATTCCTGGATCGCCGGAGACTGCAAGACCTGCCCTTTCTTTACCGGTGTGTTCAACTTCCAGCCATGAATGTTTTCACCGGAGTAGTCCTTTAGCTTCCCGTCCGTGTAGCGGACTTCCAGTTCATAGTCCCCTTCTTTAATGGTTTCGCCGAACTTCAGGTCCCGGGTAGCCACAGGCACACGGATCTTCTTTAGAATGCGCACCGGAACGGTTTGCCGGTGCAAAACGCGCTTTTGCGTCTCTGGATCCATTACGTCTACGGTGATGTTTCTGTGCCCCGGGCCGGGCTGAAGTCCGGAAAGCTTGATGAGCGAATGCAGTTTGGAATTGTAGAGAATGCCCTTTTTTGCTTCTACGCGATAAGTACCCTGGCCGCGAATGCTGTTTTCCATAATCCCTTCGAAGAACTCTCCGGTTTCTGCCGCCGACATCTCTTCAATCAGAGGTATTACCCAGACTCCTTTGCCGTAGATACTGGCTTCTATCCCGCCGCTCTTAAGGAGCGCTTCTTTGAGCCGATCGTCAGAAAGATATACCGGGCGCTCCAGGGTTTCGAAGACTACTTTGTCGGTAAACCTCTGCGACCCGGCATCCAGTTTGCCCAGATCCCCCAGCTTTACCGGGAACCGTTTGACCACCGCCACGGGCCCCATTCGCAGTGTAAGGCTGGCGCTACCCTGATTGGAAAATGAATGACTCTGCGCGTACAGCTCCCCATCCACCGGCAAAGACACAGAAAGCATTGCCACGGCGGCAAAAAAAAGACATCCGAAGCGTGACCTTCGGATGCAACACAGGATACGTGGTCTTGGAAAAAACACAGTAATTCTCCGGTTAGCGATTATCGCTTCATTGAGATGGCCGTGCCCAACATAGAATCAGACGTCATAACGGCTCTAGAGTTCGACTCATAGGCTCTTTGCGCCACAATCATGTTCACCATTTCTTCTACTAGCTTCACATTGGACATTTCCAGAAAACCCTGGAGGATAGAGCCCATGCCGTCCATGCCCGGAGTACCCTGGATTTCCGGACCGGAAGCCACCGTTTCCTTGAATAGATTCTGTCCGATAGCCTGCAATCCGGCCGGGTTCACGAATCGGTAGAGGTCAATCTGTCCAATTCTGGTAGGACGAATATCATCGTTCACCTTTACGGTGACTTCGCCGTTTTCGCTGATCTGCAGAGAGTTGTTTATCGCCCCGGGAGGCAGAGTAATGGGCGGCTCCAGTAAATAGCCGTTGGAAGTTACCACCTGCTGGTTCGAATCGATCTTAAAGGATCCATCTCGGGTGTAAGAAAAGCTCCCGTCCGGCATCAGGATCTTGAAGAATCCGACCTCCGAAGTAATGGCCATATCAAACTTGTTTCCGGTGGATTGCAAACTTCCCATTTCAAAGAGCTTCTGCGTGGCCGCCACACGGGTTCCGTGACCCACATAAACGCCGGTTGGGATTTCGCTTACCGCCGTGGCCGGGGTGCCAGCCAGAACCTGCTGCTGATATACCAGATCCTGGAAATCCGCCCGGTTCTTCTTGAAGCCTGTTGTGTTCACATTGGACAGGTTATTGGAAATCGTGTCCATATGGTATTGCTGGGCAATCATGCCCGTCGCTGCCGTCCAGAGAGATCTTAACATATCCTCAGCATCGGCGATTTCCGTACAAAAATTAGAATAAAGGAGAGCCGATTTGCGACATATTTCGGAAATCAATGGGGGACGGAGGCCCGCCGAGGCGCAGCAGGTTCGAGTAATCACCGTGGGCAAGTTTTAACCCGAACCCTGCGCCGAAATCCGTGCAACAGGTTCGCATAATCACCACGGGCCCGCTTTAACCCGAACTCCGCGCCGCGCACCGCCAGCGGGTTCGTGTAATCTCCGCCTGAACGTTTTAACCCGAACTCCGCGCCGAACCCCGCGCAGCAGGTTCGGGTAACCACCGCCCGAACGTTTTAACCGGAACTCCGCACAACGAGTTCGCATAATTACCACGGGCAAGTTATAACCCGAACCCTGCCCCGAACCCCGCGCAGCAGGTTCGCATAATCACTACGGGCCCGTTTTAACCCGAACTCCGCGCCGAACTCCGCACAACGAGTTCGCATAACCACCACGGGCAAGTTTTAACCCGAACTCCGAGCAACAGGTTCGCATAATCACTGCGGGCCCGTTTTAACCCGAACCCCGCGCAGCAGGTTCGCATAATCACTACGGGCAAGTTTTAACCCGAACCCCGCGCCGAACCCCGAGCAACAGGTTCGCATAATCACTACGGGCAAGTTTTAACCCGAACTCCCCGCCGAACTCCGAGCCAAATAGCGGTTCCGCGCCCGGCACCGCCTGCTCAGGCTTCTTTGCGGATTACCAGGCAGCGATTGGTATTGGTGCCCCGGGAATTGTTCGTCACCTTCCAGCAGTTGGCCAGCTTGGTGAATTCCTGCTGGTTGATGCAGATTTCCTGAGCAACAACACGACCGCCGCCCTGCACTTCCAGAGGCAGCATTTCCGCCATTTCCCGCTCCAGAAATATCATCTCATTCTGGGAAACGACTTCGCCCACTTCAATCACCGCATGGCCGCCGGGTTTAAGAATTCGGCCGAACTCCCGTATGGCTTCGCGCATGAAATCCTTCCATTGCTCCAGTCGAGCAAAGATGGCCAGAGGCAGATCGTCCATGCGATCCTCCACTCCCAGAAACCAGGCGCGCATCCAGTTGTCTTTCTTGTAATCCACTTTGTCCAGAAAAGGGGGAGAAGTTACGATCAGATCCACCGAGCTCGTTTCTACTCCCTCCAGGTTTCGCGCATCGCAGGATAGGTATCGATTCCCCGCCGCGGCCGCATTGAAAGAAGGATGCAGTTCCTGCGAAAGATCCCTTTTCATTTTCTTCAGGATTCGCTCCTTGATGGCCTTGTACTCGGGAGTAAGTCCTCGCTTCTGATTGTTTCGACGCTGTGCATCGGGCATGATTGAGATCTGAGGAAACGAGTAAACCGAGAAGAAACCGTCCGAATGACCGTGAAGCCTTGAAAGAGCGGTGAGAGCAATATAGGAAAGCGCAGGATCGTCTCGATTGTCCAGATGGAGCTGTTTGAGATTCTGAATTTCGTGGATGGTCTTTTCATGAAAAAAAGGTTCCAGTCGCACAAAGTCCCGGTCGCTGATGTTGCTCTTTTTGGAGGAAAGCTCAATGGAGCCAAGTCGGGACTCCAGCTCTTCGAAGTCCGGTATCCGACGACGGGCCCGACCCAGGAATCCGGCAATGGGGCTCAGATCATTATGCGTCGCCGAGAAACCGTTCAGATTGGACTGAATGGTGGTGGTACCCCGCCCGCCGAATGGATCCAGAACGTGGGCAGAATCTCGATCGGCCAGAAAGCGTTTAATGAAGTAGTCCGGTAGTTCGGGCTTGAAGCTGGCCCGATAGCTCACCGTATAATGAATCGGGTGCATCTGTCGCTGCCTGGAAGTCCAGAGCTCGCCCACGGTTACCGGTACATCCGACGCTTTGTGGCTGTTATCCGGAAGCGCCGGATCGGATGCGATGAAGCGCCCGGGCGGTGTTCCTGTTACCCCTGGCCCGGCCGAACGATTGCGCACGGCTACCGAGAGCCTGGCTCCGGCCTGACCGGCGGTGTTCGCTCGGGCTTTCTTCTTTTTTCCAGCGCCGTTAGACGCCTCTTTACTTGAACCTTCGACTTTGTTGGCTGCGGTTGCTCCCAATGCTGTCCCCTTTTTCCCATCCGGGTTGTGTTTGAGCGAAGCGAGTAGCGCTCTAGACTGCTGGCTTCTGTCTATGGATCGGAAAGGTACAGGATTCCCGGTTCAATTTTTCAGGACCCGACCTGGATAGAGGTGGCCTGGGACGGGCCGGCCTATTTTCTTGATATCAGGTGCGATTCATGGCCCGCCGGGCGTCGTCACCGAGAAAACCTAATACGGGTTCCCTTGCAGGAACGGAGGAACAAAGACTATATGGAAAAGAAGGTTGTATTTGTAGATAAAGATGAGTGCACCTCCTGTAATCAATGCGCAGACAATCTTCCGGTCTATTTTCAGATGGATGAGGAAGACCTCTCGGAAACCCACAACAACGGAAATAACATCAACAACGCCGAGATTCCGGAAAACGACTGGGACAAAGTGCAAAACGAAATCGATGAATGCCCCGGTGAATGCATTCACTGGAAGGGCTGATCGTCCAGATCATTGCTATGCCCTGCTTGGTCTGGCTCCCTTTCCAGAAAAAGGGGGCTTTGAAGCCTGTGCCGTTGAACCCGATCAATGAACCTGTCGTTGCGATGGGACACACTTTCCCATAAACCGGGCTGTAGCCCTGCCTGGCGGAATGTTCAATGTCGCCAAAGAATAGCGTAAGAGTCGCGCTGCTCCATAGAAGGCTCTTGAGACGGCTCTTGAAGAAACCCTTAAAGACTGATCGATGCATCCCCTGCCCGGTGGAATCGTTTTCCCAGGGAAGTGGCCAAGCTTCCATTCTCTAACTTTCAATTTTCCGCCCTTCCCTAAAAAAGTTCTACATCGAATTTGCCTTAACCTCCGATCAATATAGCGAGGAAGACACGGAGGGTTACTCATGATTATCAACCACAACATCAGTGCTATTAATTCGCACCGTACACTGAAGTTTCATGACTGGGATTTATCCAAGGACATTGAAAAGCTATCTTCAGGAATGCGGATCAATCGCGCTGGGGATGACGCGGCCGGTCTGGCTGTATCTGAAAAGATGCGCACACAGGTGCAGGGTCTGCGTCAGGCCGAAAGAAACGCCGAGGACGGTATTTCTTTCATTCAAACCACGGAAGGTTACCTGCAAGAAACGGCAGCTATTATTCAAAGAATTCGCGTTCTGGCTGTTCAGTCTGCTAACGGAATCTATTCTGCAGAAGACCGACAGCAAATCCAGGTCGAGGTTTCTCAGCTGATTGATGAAATCGACCGGATCGCTTCACAGGCAGAGTTCAACAAGATGAAGATGCTCACCGGCGCCTTCGCTCGATTGAACCCCACTGCCTCCATGTGGTTCCATATTGGTCCTAACATGCACCAGCGCGAACGAGTGTATGTGAACACCATGACCACTGCGGCTCTGGGACTGCGAAACCCCACTGTTCTGACCTTTATTTCGATCAGCACTCCGGGCAAAGCAAACTCTGTGATCGGTATGGCGGATGAGGCGCTGAAGCGTATTTCCAAGCAAAGAGCAGACCTGGGCGCCTATCAGAACCGACTGGAGCATGCGGCCAAAGGCTTGATGAACGCTTACGAAAACATCCAGGCCTCCGAATCTCGTATTCGAGATACAGACATGGCCGAAAGAATGATTAGCTTTACCAGGTATCAGGTTCTGACCCAGGCAGCCACTGCAATGCTTGCCCAGGCCAACCAGAAACCGCAAACGGTAATGCAGCTACTCCGATAATTCCTCAACCTGAAAATAGCACGGATTGACCGGTGTAGAATAGCCCAGCTACTGCACCGGTCATGAGGCATGCCAGGTTGGCGGAAATCAGAGCGCGAAAGGCTACCGAAGCCACCTCTTTCGTTTTCTCAGGCACGATGGCGGTGATTCCACCGGCAAAAATGGCCAGGGATGCGAAGTGGGCAAATCCGCAAAGGGCGTAGCTCACAATGATTCCGCTACGTTTATCCAGAGTCCCATCGGCCAGAGCTGTGGCCAGGTGCCCGTAGGAGGCAACCTCGGTTACGATAATCCTCTCCCCTATAATCCGACCAGCATCCAGGGCCTGGTCTGGCGCAATACCAATCAACACCGCCAGCGGGTAGAACAGATAGCCCAGGATGACTTCCAGGCTGATGACCGTGCTTCCATCGCTCAACCATCCGGAGAGGCTCTTCAGCATCAGATTGATCAACTCCACCAGACCCAGCACAGCCAACAGCAACGCCACAATACCAAATATGAGCTTCATTCCGCTATTGGATCCGGAAATGATCGCCTCAATCAAAGAGTCCTCTTTTTCGTAGTGAGGATGCACATGTGTGCCCAGAGTCTCGGGCTGCTCCCTTTCCGGTACCAGCAGCTTGGAAAAGATAATGGCCGCCGGCGCGCTGATCAAACTGGCCGAAACCAGGTGCCCGGCAATTTCCTGAAACTGCCCCTGCAATGTTAGGACATAGAGAGCGAGCACGTTTGAGGCCACCGTGGCCATGCCGGCGGTCAACACGGTATGCAGTTCGCTACGGGTCATTTTTTCCAGATGTGGCTTAACGGTAAGAATGGATTCGATGCCTACGAAGATGTTACTTGCCGTAGTAAGGGATTCGGCTCCGGAGGTGCGAAACAACCTGGAGAATACTCTGGCAAATAATCGAACCAGAAAAGACATGATTCCGAAGTAGTATAGAACAGAAATCAAGGCGGAAAAGAAGACAATGGTGGGCAATGCCTGAAACATCAATATGAAGCCCAGACTTCCCTCCTGCCCCGGCCCCAGAGCCAGCGGACCAAACAAGAAACGAGCCCCGGCCGCTGCCGCATTCACCAGGGCCAGCACTCCGGCGTTAATCCATTGAAATACGGTGGTGCCGCCAATGGGAGAGAACAAGAATCCGGCGATCAAGAAAGCCAGAATCAGCCCTGCAAATACAGGTTTCCAGCGCAGCGCTTTGCGATTCTCCGAAAGCAACCACGCAATGGCAATTAGACCAAGGATTCCAAGTAGACTGATTCCGTTATACCAACTCATCGGGTTACTGCTCCCCAATCGGGCCCCTGAGGCAATGAAATTTCCGCGAAATGATCCGCCTCCTGGCCCGCTCCATTGGGCAATGTCCCGGTAGGTGCATCGGAGGGTCCACAGGGCTGCTCTCGAAAGCATTTCTATTAAGAGAGGCACAACTCAACCGCCTATTTGAGCGGCAGGCGGCGTCAGCCTCGGGGCGAAATGGTCTCGGAGTCAAGCCAGGACAACAGAAGCATTATTGAGCCATAAACTAATGACGAAGCCGATTTCTATTGATGAAAAAAGGGCAATGACCAAAATTTGCCCGGATGGAGCGCAGCGAGCATCATTATTCCGATCGTGCCATACTGCTGTTTGGACTGGGTCTGGCCCTGGTACTCGGCCTGGCCTGGTTGACCGAGGCTTTTTTCTTTTCCATTTACCAATTCCAGGGCTGGGAGCGGGCCGGCGATCGCATGAGTCGCTATTTCCTGGAAAGCGGTTACGGGTTGGCTCCTACCGGACTGCTGCTTCTGTACTGGGGCGCGCTAACAGTTCTGGGCAACATTCTGGTCTATTTCCGGCTTCCTCGAACCTTTCTGGTTACTGGCACCGTAATAACGTGTCTTCTGATTTTATGGCCCATGATCCGGGTCGTTGTTTACTATTATATGCGTCTGGAGGTAACGCTGGATCTGGCGCTCTACGGACTCAAGGAAATCCGTGGTCTGATTTTCGCAACAGCTCCCGATGCACTCAGTCTGGACCTTACTCTACCGGGGGTTTTCTTTCTTTTCTGGATTATGGCCATTGCCTGGGCCTATAGCTTTCATCGATGGATTCGCGCTCCCCTTTCTCCCGAGCCTTACAAACTGAAACCGGCGCTGGCGGCCGTGACTCTTGTAATCCTGGCCTCGGGCCCGCTCATGGCCTATATGGCGCCCACACAAAACAACCAGCGGATTGCCACTCCGCAAAAGGATCAAAAGAAACCGGCCGAAGGGGATTCCCCCTTTCCGGGCATCGACGATCTGGAACTGAAGCAGTACCCGCAGACCAAACATTTCGCCGAGCGATTCGGATTCAACCTTCCCGCCAATACTAATGTAGTTATCATTATCCTGGAAAGCGCCCGGGAAGAATTTGTGGATCTGGAACGCTCCAAATACTTCGCGCCCAACCTTCCGGAAACCATCGTAGCCGATCATTTCTTTGTTCCGGTGCCCCATAGTTCTAACTCGCATTATTCCATGTATACCGGCATGCACAGCGCCCGGGATTTTGATCAGCTTTATGCCCAGCTACAGCCCCAGAACACCATGCCCATGTTGTTGCAGAATCGGGGCTACACCAACCACTATGTTTACACGGACAGCACCGCTTTTGAGTCCGAAATCGTAATGCTGCGAAAGCTAAACATGCAGGTCATCGAAAAAGCGGACTTCATGAAGCGAAAGAACCCGGAAACCAATGAACCTTACAAGAGTTTTCAGTTTGGCCTGGATGATGTGGCCCTGGTGCACGAAACCCAGAACATCCTGGATTCTACCAAAGAGCCGTTTACCCTCACCGCGGTAATGACCAATTCGCACTATCCGTACCACAATCCGCACCCGGATAAATTCAATCGTTTCGACAATACCAAGATCCTGGGGAGGCATCGCAACGGAGTGGATTACGGCCTCCACATCGCCGATCGCATCGTAGAAGAGTTTGTAAAGCGAGGCATGGCCGAAAGGACGTTGTTCATTTTAATCTCCGATCATGGAGAAAGCTTCGGCGAACGGGGCGCCCACGGACACAGTTTCAGCATCTATAACGAAGAAGTCCGAGTCCCGCTGGTTATGCGTCATCATCAGTTCCACCGGGTATGGCAAGATGCCCCACTACCCCGGGCTACCATGCTGGATCTTTTTCCCACGATATTCGATGTTCTCGGCCTTTCCTATGATGGTTCCAAACATGGAAGGAGCGCCTTTGATCCGGATTATCAGTTCCATATGCCGCTCTGGGTATGGCGAGTGGACGATTTTCGCGGCTTTCTTTTGGGCGACGCCAAGTGGATCTATTCCGATCCAGAACAGACTATCTATAGACTGGATTTGCACGACAAGATCCAGGCAGCCTGGAGCGGCGATCGCATGGACGGCCATGCGGAAGAATTTGTGGAAACCCTTCAGGAACTGGATATGGGCCTGGCGCCAGGCAAAGTGGCTGTGGAAGGCCAGTTACTTTCACCTCCGCTACGTATGGGTCCCTTCGCCACCGGCGCCAGCTTCCGCGGAGGGGGCGGAAAGCTCTATACCGATTGCGATCAATTACCGGCTCACATAGAATGCGCTCCGCCGGGCGAATCCGTAGAATTGAGAGGCGACCCCCAGCGCCGGGTTCCTTTCGTCAACGCGCAGGGCGAAGAAGTAATGATCCCCTGCCCGTTCTGCGTCGGGCCATGAAAGCAAGAAAAGATAGAGGGACAATGAGGGCACAGACGGGCAAAAACGGCCAAACATGTAGATGGATAATGGAGCGATAAAGGCTTCAAAAGGCTATGGCGTCCACGGGAAGCGATCACTCTCCAGAGGCAGAAAGATATGAAGAAGAAAAACCGGTTTTTTACAATAATCCTGGCAGCGGCCATTCTGGCGTTGCAGTCGCCGGATTCCGCAAATGCGGCCTCCGCCATCGCCTATAGCCCCCAGGCCTATGGTTATAGCTTCAACGTTGCCACAGTGGAAGAAGCGGAGCGTCTGGCCGCAGAAATGGCCCGGAAGCATGGCGGGATCGATGTTAAAGTTCTGGTGTCCACCGACAAGCATGGCTACGGCGCCATCGCGGCTGACGGAAATCTTCTGGTGGGCGTGGTCGGCTATCCGGATCTACGGAGCGCCACTCAGAAAGCTATTAGCGAATGCGTGCGCAAAGGTTGTAAGCAACCCAGACTCATCGCTACCTGGTACGATCGCGGCTATTGAAAACCGTAGCGCTAGCTCGGCACCACGAAATTCGCCCGGAATCCAACAGAAGGCATCCCGGCCAGTCCCGGATTGAAAGCGCAAGCCCGCCTTGACCGAGCCTTTGGCCACCTATCGACCTGCGGCAGTGGCTCTTTTCCTTTCCCCTACGTCTATCTTTCGGACACTTCCTGCCCTTTATCTTTCAGCGGGGAGGTTAACAGCAAATCCGCCACGACCGCATAATGATCTGAAGCAGGTATTTCCTTTCCTCTATAAGTAAGAACTTTTTCTCGTCCGTACAGGAATACGTCTC
Source organism: Spirochaetaceae bacterium (assembly GCA_002730875.1). Lineage (GTDB taxonomy): Bacteria > Spirochaetota > Leptospiria > Leptospirales > Leptonemataceae > UBA3465. Next base: position 43,789 of record PCBI01000006.1, read on the forward strand.
CTAGCTGCCAGGAGTTTTCGTAGAGCAGGATGTAATCCAGCCTTCGGCTATGCTCTCCTTCGAAGCGAAACCAGTAGGACAAAGGGTTCTCTTCCTGATTCCACGTCAGTCCCGGCCTGCTGCCATGTTTTTCCTTCCAGAGATCGCGGTAGCCTTCGGGCAAGGCGTTTCGCTCCGTTATCGCTTCTGGCCCATCGCCAAAGTTGAAATCGCCCAGGACAATGGTGGGGCCCTGTAGCCGTGAACGAATGGACTGTAGTTGCCGGGCCCGAATAGGACCGTCTTGCAGATAACTTTCCAGATGCAGATTTATAGTACTGAATCGGATGGTCTGGCTGTCTGTTGGGTTTCCCGATTCTCCCCGGGCGTTACTGTCTGAACTGCTGCCAGAATGAGCGTTTTCACTGGGCGAGCCGGTTCCGCTCTGCGTGGATGGCAGCTCCATATAGAATTCGGTTTGCTGGGCATACCGCCCCATCCGTCCGGGGAGATTGTAGAACCTGTTTGAAATCACCGGTATTCTAGACGCGATAACCAGCCTACCTTTGATATGGGCAGCCTTACCTGGCACCAGCCTGTAAATCGCAGAAAAACCAGGATCCTTTTCCAGGAGGCGATAATACTCGGGCGTCATTTCCTGAAAGGCCACAATATGAGGGCGAGCCACCAGGATGGCTCGAATCACTTCTCGTGCCCGGTTCTCCCGAATGAATTCCCGCAAGCTTACATTCCAGGTCATGATTCGCAGTATTCCGGGTGAATGGGAAGGCGGGGGCGGTCCCACTTCGGCCTCGGGACCGGTGCAGGTAGAAAAAGATAGGAGAAAAGCGGCGATGAGCAGCCGCCATGGCATCAGAAAGTTGCGCATAACCTACCCCTATGTCTGTAGCAGAAACCCTATTGGCAACCGTTTCTTTGTAAGCCTTCGGGGTTATACAATGGCGCAGCGGAGCAAATTTAGAATCCAGGGAACGGGCCACCACTTTTTTTGTAGAACTGAATCGTGCCGTCTGTTGCTCTGGATGAAATGTCGGAGGAAGTGAAAAAGGTTAACGATCCGGAACAACTCCGTCAGATCTGCGCCAAGATATTCACGCGACTTCCCGTCCATATAAAAGACAAAGATCGAGTAGAAGCAGCCCGGGTACTCGGCTATGAAGCCCCCCTGTTAGAGGTAGAACACAATCGACCGGATGCAGAGATTCGAGTCCTGATTGTGAATCACGACCAGCATTTGATGCTAATGGAATGCAAAGTTCAGGAAAGACCCGCCCCTGGCCACGAAAAACTTCATCCGGTAAGACTGCACCTCAAGCGGAAGATCCGAAAACAGAAGCGAGTAAGTCTATCTTCCGATAGTCGTAAGCTGGTAGTGGATGATTTGATTACTCTTCGCTCCATACCGGAATCGCTTTCAAAAGTCGACGAAAAGAACGATTCGCCATTCAAGGAAGCGCTCGCTCAACTAAAGACCATCCAGGCCATCGCACGATTGACGGTTCGAAAGTCCTTTCGTCTGGATAATCGGATGCGCGCCATGCTGGCCCGGGATGTCCCCATTTTTATACCGGATCGGACAAGCAGCAAAGCGCCGGGGTTTCCGGTAATCACCATGGAAGAGTATAAGAAAATCCTTAATTATGAGGCGCATCCCGATCGCATCCTCAGCGAAGTTTCCATACCCGTTCGTTTCAAAGGCATATACTTAATGGGTGTGGCCACAATCATTTCTTCGGAACCCATGACCGATCATCATTTTGAAGGCGTTCAGGAAATCGTCAGTAATCTGGAAAGAGAGATTCTGGACCGACATATTGTGCCCTACAACCCCGAGCACTGCCCGGTGGTAGATATCAACTCCGGCGGCGCCGGTATTCTTCATCCGCACAATCCGCACGTAATGCGCGGTTTTCTTCCCGGGGAAGAGGTTACTTTCGACCTTCATTTCCCTGGAGAGAAGGCCTTTCCTGTGCTGGGTAGTATTCGAAATATCAAGAGTCTGGAACGAGCTCATCGAATTGGTCTGGAATTCGAGCAATTGCCGTCGGATTTGAATTCAGAGCTGGAAGACTTCCTGCGTCAAGTTGAGTAAAACTGGCGCGATGGATATCGCTACTACAAACCGCCTTGAGCTCTAAATGGAACAGTGGTTACTGATTGTAGCAGGATAGATCGTAGCAGCATAGATTCCAGGCGAACGCCCCGAAAAGAACCAGGGCATCATAGGCGCATCGCCCATCAGGAAACAATTAGTCCGTTGGAAAGGAAAGCACGCATTGTGCGCCGCCCGTATTCGTAACCTGAAAGGTCCCTCCCAATTGCCGGGCAAGCATATGAACCATGGAAAGACCAAAACCCCGGGAGCTTCGCAGGATGAAATCCTCGGGCATTCCCGGACCATAATCCTGTACGATTAATTGGCCGCCATTCATTTGTCTTCGCAGAGTCACCGATACGGAGTTGGCAGTCTCTGTACCGAGTCCATATTTCATCGCATTTGTGAGCAATTCGTTGAGCGCAATACCGATTGCCGTAGCTTTCTCCGCCGATAAAGCGAAATCATCCAATTTCTTCTCAATTGAAATGTCGGAGGAACCGGCGAAGGCGCGAACTATGGAATCGATTAGATCCTGGAGATACGGCTGCATAGAAACCCGCTGAACCGTATTGTGTACCAGCAGTCCATCGTAAAGCGCGCGTATGCTGGCCAGGCGCCCCACAGCTTCGTGGAGAACAAGCTTTACTTCTGGATTAGAGCTAGCGTCGGCCTGCGCACTCAAAAGCCCTTCAATGCTGGCCACGTTATTCTTCAAGCGATGATAGGTCTCGCGCAATAGCAATTCCTTTTCTTCCCTGTGCCGAACCATTTCGGCTCGGTTTCGATCGCTTACATCAATTCCTGTGGAGATGAAATACTCTCCAAAGGCAACGCTGGTCATAAGAAGTGTTTGTCCGGTACCAGGAAAATAGGTCTCCCATTGCCGCGGGCGGCCTTCGCTAAATATCTTCTGCACAACGGGCATGAACAACTGTACCGGGTTCGAATCAGGCCAGATTTCTTCGGTGGTTTTTCCGATGATATCTTCGCGGGACCGGCCCCAGGCAGCCAGAGCGGCAGGATTCGCCTCTTCGAGACGCCAGGTGCGAATAAGGCCCGATTCGGTGCGAACCAGTTTCCAGAGATGGACCTCCTCTGTGATATTTTCGAAAAGATTACGATACTTTTCCCCATTGGTTCGCGCCATTTGCTCGGCATCCCTGAGCTTTTGGCGAGCCCCAAAAAGCCTAAGCGCCATCTTGATGGATGCGTTCAATACTGTAATGCCCGTACCCTTAACCACATAGCCGTAGCTGCTAATTCCCTCCGTCCTTTCCACAATCTCGGGCTCAGTATGCGAAGACAAAAAGAGAATGGGCATTTCCTTCGTCTGCAGGATTCGCTCCGCCGCCTGCGTGCCGTCCATACCTTTGCCCAGGTCGATATCCATTAGAATCAGACTGAACTCACATTCCAGGGCTCGATCCACTGCCTCTTCCCCTGTAGTAATGTGATGGACCGAGTAACCGATATTTTCCAGCTCCGCCTGTTCCACCCGGGCCGTAATCGGATCATCTTCCACAAGAAGAATCGATATTTGTTCCAGAGTATGCATGAGGGTACACGAACAGACGAAGCCAATTTATCACATCAGCCCTGCCCGATTAAGGGACAGCAATGCAAATTTGGGCGGGATCGGGTTTTCTGTTGGCAGGTCTCGAACGACCACCGTTGCCCAGATGATGCGCTTATGACAGGTAGAACTGAATCCGAAATCTTCGAGAGAAGCATGTCCGGACCCGGTTTTCAGGCTTGCTCCAACGTCACATTGCGAAGCAGCAATACTTCGGACCGGAGCTCCCGTAATCCCGGATCGGGAGCCCGTAGCAGGTCGCCAGGATACGATGCCGGGAAACGGCCATCATTACACTATGTATTTGCTGGACACGGGACGCCGGTTTTCGCAATTGACCAGATCGGCGAAGACTCTCTTCGGCCTAATTTTTCTTTTAGGAACAACCATGGATGAGAACCAAATAGACGAAGAAGCGCTTTTCAGTAACGATCCGGAATCCGAGTTGTTTCCTTCGCTTCTGGAGAGGATGCTTCTGATCTACGCAGCTCTGGTCATAGATACGGAAGAAGAGGAGATGCTGAATGATATCTCGGATGCCTTCGAAACCGACTTTCACGACGCAGAGACCAGACTTCTGGATTTCGAGCAGAAACTCATAGAAAGGCATTATCGCGAGGCCAATATTGCCGAACTGGAGTTCTTTCCTGACGAAGATCCGGCCCGCGCAGAAATTAAACATCGTCTGGCAATCAAGAAGATCGTAGCATTCTTCTCCTACGAAGACGAGGATAAGCCTGCCGGAGAAAACTCCGAACTCGCCGAAGCCCTTGCCAGCATCGACGGGGAAGCTCGCCAAATGCTGGAAACACTTCAGGCCGATCCAGAAGAAGGCATCGAAAAGGTAGATATGCTTCTGGCGCTCTGGGAAGTCCAGGCCTTGCAGAGTCTGTATCCCGATCTATTCGAAGAGTCCCTGGAAGAAAGCTGATCCCGGGCGCAAAGCAGCCTGGGCCCGGGCTGCCTGCCGGTCAGACTCTAATTTGCCTTTGCGGATTTCTTTTTGGCTGATCTCGTTTTCTTGGCGGCTGATTTTTTCTTTGATGATCGGGACAAAGATCCGGCGCTGGACTGGCCAGCTGATTTTCCGTTATCGGAGACAGACTTCTCTTTCGAAGCGGCTGCTCTGCCCGCCGGAGACGCTTCCCGGCCTTCCAGTATAGGTTTCAAGAACTGTCCGGTGAAGCTATGGCCTACCATGGCAACCGCTTCGGGGCTACCTTCGGCAACTACGGTTCCGCCTCCATCTCCGCCCTCCGGTCCAAGATCAATAATCCAATCTGCGGTCTTGATCACATCCAGGTTATGCTCGATAACCACCATGCTGCTACCCCGATCCACAAGTTCATGTAAAACCTCCAGGAGCTTTCGAATGTCTTCGAAATGCAATCCGGTGGTGGGCTCATCCAGGATGTACATGGTCTTGTCGGTGCTTCTTCGCGAAAGCTCCGAGGCCAGTTTGATGCGCTGGGCTTCGCCGCCGGAAAGAGTGGTCGCCGCCTGTCCCAGTTTGATATAGTCCAGCCCCACTCGTGACAGGGTCTTTAGCTTATTGTGGACTATGCTGATGTTTTCGAAGAAGGGAATGGCATCCTCCACCGTCATTTCCAGAATATCGTAGATGCTTTTTCCGCGATATTTCACTTCCAGGGTTTCCCGGTTGAATCGTCGCCCCTGGCATACATCGCAGGTAACGAAAACGTCTGGCAAGAAATGCATCTCAATTTTCAGGATACCGGCGCCTTCGCAGTTTTCGCATCGACCGCCGGCTACGTTAAAACTGAACCGCCCCGGTTTGTAGCCGCGTAGTTTGGCTTCCGGTAGATTGGAAAACAGCTCGCGAATGGGCGTAAACAGACCGGTGTATGTGGCCGGATTGGACCTGGGCGTGCGCCCGATAGGCTCCTGATCGATAGCAATCACACGATCGATGTTTTTCAGTCCTTCCAGCTTCTTGTGCTTTCCGGGCCGCATTCGCGACCCTTGCCGTTGAGCCAGGGATTTGTAGAGTATGTCATTGATCAGGGTAGACTTCCCGGATCCGCTCACCCCCGTAACGCAGATAAGGACGCCCAGGGGGAACTCTACATCCACGTTCTGAAGATTATTTTCGCTGGCGCCTACAACAGTGAGGGATTGTCCTTTTCCCTGTCTGCGCTCGTCCGGGATCTCGATCTTTCGAGCCCCGGAGAGATACTGTCCGGTAACGCTGTCTTTCTTTTGCGAAAGTCTGTCAGGAGGACCATTGGCCACCACGTAACCGCCATGGACTCCGGCGCCCGGGCCCAGATCCACGACATGGTCCGCTTCACGTATGGTTTCTTCGTCGTGCTCCACCACAAGCACTGTATTGCCCATATCCCGCAGGCTTTTCAGAGTATCCAGAAGCCTACGGTTATCCCGCTGATGCAATCCGATAGAAGGTTCATCCAACACGTAGAGAACGCCCATCAGAGCAGAGCCTATCTGGGTCGCGAGGCGAATCCTCTGCGCTTCGCCGCCGGAAAGAGTCCCGGCCGATCGCGAAAGCGTGAGATATCCCACGCCCACGTTGTTCAGAAATCCCAGGCGTTCATTGATTTCTTTGAGCACGCGTTCGGCGATTTTGGTTTCGGATTCCGTCAAAGCTACGTCGGCGAAGAAATGCAACAAATCCCGGATGTTTTTGTCCACGAGACCATGAATGCCCTGACCATGAAATCGCACCGCTAACGATTCCGGGCGCAGCCTGTGACCCTTACAGTCCGGGCATTGACTTTCGCCCATGTACTTTTCCAACCAGATGCGTACATCGTCGGATTTGGTCTCTCTGTAGCGCCGGCGCAGGTTGGGAATGACCCCTTCGAAGCTGTAGCCTCCGCTCTGGAACCCATACAGGACGGCCTTCCGGTGCTGCGCATTTAGCTTGTTGAACGGAACGGATGGATGAAAACCGAGCTCGGACGATAAATCCTGGAGAAGCTCCAGATACCAGTAGCCGCGACCGCTGGACCAGGGCGCCACCGCTCCGTCCAGAATGGAAAGTGAGGCATCGGGGACCACCAGATCCTCGTCGAACTCCAGCAAAACGCCCAGGCCGTCGCAGGTTCCGCAGGCTCCCTGGGGAGAGTTAAAGGAAAAGCTCCTGGGACTAACTTCCGGCAGCGATATATTACAATGAGTACAGTTCAGGTTCCTGGAGTAGATATGATCCTTTTCGCCGTCGAAGATCAGTACCTGTCCATTGCCCTGGGAAAGCGCCGTTTCCACGCTATCGGTAAGTCGGGAATGGATACCGTCGCGGATTACCAATCGATCCACAACCAATTCCAGTGTATGTCGATGCTTCTTTTCCAGAGCGATCTCTTCCGATAGATCGCGAATCTGTCCATCGATTCGTATTCGAACGAAGCCTTCTTTTCGTGCCTTTTCGATTACGTCTTTGTGCTCGCCCTTCTTATCGCCTACCATGGGGGCAAGTATTTGAATCTTTGCCCCCTCTTCCATGAGAAGGATACGATCCACTATCTGGTCGATGGTAATAGCCTCCACCGGCCGACCGCAATTGTGGCAATGGGGCTGGCCCACTCGGCCATACAGCAATCGTAGATAATCGTATATCTCGGTAACGGTTCCCACCGTGGAGCGGGGATTGCGGTGCGTGGTCTTTTGTTCAATGGAGATGGCCGGGGATAATCCTTCGATGAGATCCACGTCCGGCTTTTCCATCTGACCCAGAAACTGACGGGCATAGGACGAAAGGCTTTCTACATACCTTCTTTGACCTTCGGCATAGATCGTATCAAAAGCCAGGGAGGACTTCCCGGAACCGGATACGCCGGTAATCACTACCAGCTTATCCCTGGGAATCTCCACGGTAATATTCTTCAGGTTATGCTCCCGGGCGCCCTGGACACGAATGGAATCCATATCGTCAGAAAATTCGCCCGGGGATAAATCCGCATCCTGAAAAACGGCGGATTAGGCCTGACCGAACAACGAAACTCCCCCGGATTAGCCGATTAGATCGCTTTACTCCCGGTCCGGCTCATCCTTTGCCCGAGAGGCCGACAGACCTTCCATTCTCGGCAAGGAATGCCAGCCGAAATTTCCAGAACGATCATTCCATTTTTTTCCTGATCGAACCTTTTTTTCTCGCCTTCGGGCACCGCCTCCGCTACATTCTGGAACACTCATTCCAATTTAAACGCACAGGAGTGATGGGCCATAGGCCTGATTGAAATAGGAATTCAGGAGTTAGAGATGAGAAATCTAGAAAACAAAATAGCCGTGGTAACCGGCGGAAACAGCGGTATCGGCTACGCCACCGCAAAGGAGCTTAAGGATCTGGGAGCAAAAGTAATCATCACCGGCCGATCATCGGAAAAGGTACAGAAGGCAGCCGATGAACTGGGAGTGGAAGGATTGATCTGCGATGTACGCGAATTGAGCCAGATAAACCAGCTGGCCCGGGCAATCCAGGAGAAGCATGGCCGAGTGGATGTGCTCTTCGTAAACGCCGGCATCTTCTTTCCCACGCCGGTTGGCAATGTAACCGAGGAAATCTTCGACGAAACCATGGACATCAATTTTAAAGGAGCGGTATTCACTGTAGAAAAACTACTTCCGCTTATTCCCGAAGGCGGAACGATCATCAATCTGTCGTCCGTCAATGCATACACAGGGATGGCCAATACAGCTATCTATGCCGCATCCAAGGCGGCCATGAATTCCTATACGCGAACTGCGGCCACAGAGCTGGCTTCCCGGGGAATTCGAGTTAATGCCATTAACCCCGGACCGGTGGCCACTCCCATCTTTGGAAAGACCGGGCTCAGCGAAGATCAACTCAACGGTTTCGCCCAGATGATGCAGAATCGAGTGCCGATGAAGCGATTTGGCAAACCGGAAGAAATCGCCAAACTGGCCGCCTTTCTGGCATCAGACGACGCATCCTTCATTACCGGATCAGAAATCAATATCGATGGAGGTATCGCAGTCCTGGTGTGACTTTCCATAAAGGGAGCGCCCGCCTCTGGCCGACAATGGGCCGGAGTATCGGGCGCTCAGAACTAGAACGGAAACGGTATGCTTAATCCGCTCTCTTTTGCCATCAATGTGTTATCCGGAGGATCCGGCTCGTTGTTCGCTTGAGAGCCGGTCTGGCGAAAACCAGGCGCCCGGGGGAACTACAGGCCATTTGCAAATAATCGGTCTTTCGAATCTGGACCGCAACTGATTGGCAGGCTTATGAAGTCCGGTGCACTTATGCGCTTTTGCTTGAGTCCATAGCCCGGCCAGGGTTTCTTATACCATGCCCCGAGTCAAAGAATTCAACAAAGAGGAAGTGCTACAGAGGGCCATGGATCTCTTCTGGAAGCAGGGGTATCATGCTACTTCCATGCAGGATCTGGTGGACTATCTGGGAATAAACCGGGCCAGTCTTTATGACACCTTTGGAGGCAAGAAAGCGCTATTTGATCTGGCTCTTCAGAACTACCGAAACGTTTATTTTTCGGCCATGGAGCAAACCCTGGAGAGTTATCCTGTGCGCGAAGCGCTACAAAGGATGTTTGCCGGAGCCGTAGATGCCGCCTCGCAAGATAAGCATAGAAGGGGATGCTTCGTGGTGAACAGTACCACAGAACTGGCCGCCAGCGACGAGGAAATACGAGAAGCCGTAGAAGAGAACAAACAAAAGTTTGAGGCCCTGCTTACCAGACACATACGAATTGCTCAGAAAGAAGGTAGAATTCATTCCAAAAAGAATCCAGCCCAGCTGGCAGCCCTGATCTTTGCCTTCTACAATGGATTCCAGGTTCTGGCCCGCATCAAACCGGAAAGAAAGGAGCTACAGAACCTGGCTCGGAATGCGATTTCAATTCTGGACTCGTAAAGTCAGGAAAGTCTGGCTCCACCACCCCTGTGAACTGCGAAAATGAATTGCCTGTACCGCGACGGCAGTGTTTCTACAGTCCATGTTCGGATTCAGATACCTAAAGACCCGACCCGCAGACTATGTGCTGTTGTATCGGGGCGGCAAGGTTCGCAAACAGGGAGCGGGCCTTTCCTTTTTATACTTCGCCCCATCGGCCAGTCTGGTGCTGGTTCCGGCGGATAGCCGGGACGCTCCCTTTATCTTCCAGGAAACCCTCAAGGACTTCCAAACCGTGGATATTCAGGGTCAGGTAACCTACCGGGTTCAGGATCCAACAAGACTTGCCTCCATGCTGGACTTCACCGTAGACCCCACAGGACGCCCGCTGGGCGACGGGCTGGAGAAGTTGCAACTCCGGCTTACAAACCAGGTGCAGGTTACCCTTCGCGAAAAGATTCGTAGCTTTGTACTTCGAGAAGCCCTCTCTGCCGGTCCCGAGCTTGTGGAGTTCGTCAAGGGACGACTCAGCGAGGAGGCGGTGATTCAGGAACTCGGACTTTCCGTTCTGGATTTTGCCATCCTCAGGGTAAGCCCTACTCCGGAAATGGCCCGGGCTCTGGAGGCTACGGCCCGGGAGAACCTCCTCAAAGAAGCGGACGACGCTATCTATCAGCGTCGAAACTTTGCCGTGGAACAGGAGCGGGGTATTAAAGAAAACGAACTACAGACCGAAATCGCCGTAGAAGAAAAACAGCGGGAAATCCGCGAAACGCAGATGAATGCAGAAATTGCCGTCCAGGAAAAACAGAAACTTGTGGAAGAGGCGCGAATGGAAGCCAAGGCTTCGGTGGCGCGCAAGAAAATGGAAATGGAGAAAGAGGAGCTGGATTCCAGAACAAGCCTGGAAGAGAAGCGAAAAGAACTGGTGGCAAAAGAAAGCGAAAACCGACTGCAAATGGCTCGTGCCGAAGGCCAGGCAATGAAGTTGCAGCTGGAAGGTCTGGCCGGGCTTTCGCCGGAGCTTCTGGAAGTGCTGGCGGCCAATCAAATGGACTCCAGACAACTGATCAGTAAGGCCATGCGCGATCTGGCCCGCGGAGCCGATAAGATCGGCAATCTGAACATCAGCCCGGACCTGCTCGATTCGCTGCTGAATTCAGGGTCTTCGGGTTTTGTTCAACAGCAGGAGCGATAGTCCTCGATGAAAATGCCGCTGAATCGGAGACCGTTTTCCCTCGGCGGCGCATATCCAGAGACTACCAAACGATTATTAGAAAGTGACTTCCAATAAGAAAAAAGCCACTCCTGGTCCCACTCCACCCGTTGACGGCGAATCGGCTCCGGACATTGAAAAGATTATTGTAATCACGCGACAAACCAGGCTGGAAGAAAGCATTAAGCGCTTTAATACCATAGGCCAGGCTAAATACTTCGTCGAAAGTCGCGGACAATCCTTCGATGACTACGTCCTGGAATACGATAATTATCAGAGGGCCCGGGATGCCCTGGTGCGAAGCATACCGTCCGATATTCGCTTTCAGGTGATTGATCGCACATTGCTTCCCAATTTTTTGTTCGGCCCCCGGGATCTGGCCATGCCCCTGGGCCAGGACGGCCTTGTGGTAAACACCGCCAAGTATCTAAACGGTCAGCCGGTGCTGGCATTTAATCCAGACCCGGATCGCTTCGACGGAATCCTGCTTCCTTTTCTCTGGAACGAAAGCGATAAAGCGATCGCCCAGGCTCTGGAAACAAGACTCCGGATGCGAAGCATCTCCATGGCCCGGGCGGACCTAAACGACGGTCAGTTTCTATATGCTTTCAACGATTTTTTCGTGGGGGCCGACTCCCATGTAAGCGCGCGATACACCCTGGAGTACAGACAAAGACGGGAAAGACATAGCTCGAGCGGAGTAATTGTAAGCACTCCGGCCGGAAGCACCGGATGGCTGTCTTCCCTTTACAATATGGCGGCCGGTATCCAGGCGTTCGCCGGTTCCTCGCCCCCGGCCAAAAAGACCCGGGGTAAGACCCAACAGGGGCCCGAGAAATCCAGGCCGGCTCCGGATTCTTCCCAGGAGAGTCGGGGCCCGGCGCAAAAAGATGGCACGGGCAAAAAGGGGCCCGCCGGCAAAGGCAAAGCTTCCGCTCCGAAAAGCTCCTCAGGTTCCGATGCCCTCCGCTGGGAAGATCGAAAGCTAGTATTCATGGTGCGCGAACCGTTTCGCAGCAATTGGAGCGGCGCCGACATTGTGGCCGGAGAGATTCAGGATGCGGAAAACCTGGTTCTGGAAAGCCACATGCCCGAGGGAGGGGTTATCTTCTCGGATGGGATGCTGGACGACTTCATACAATTCAATTCCGGCGCCACTGTGCGGATCGGTCTGGCCGAGAAAAGCACCCGACTACTGGTTCCTGGTAACGCTGGAGCGAAAGGCTGAGCCGGTCACGAAAAATGGGCGACGCTCCGAAAGACAAAAGAGCTCACAAATCCGCAAAGAGGTGACCGGCACTGATTGTCTGGAGCGGGGAAGCGTGGTCAAATGAGGAATGAGGCAAAGGCAGCTGGCAGCGCAAGGGTTACTGAAGGGTTAGTGCGAACATGGAAAACCAGGAATCGGCAAACCGGGCACTTCCCATTAAGCTTCAGCCTTTTCCTTTAATAGATCCAGGATCTGCTGCGCCCCCTGCAACGTGGAGTCCAGGGAAAGAGCTCGATTGGCCAGGGTGCGAGCTCTGACTCTTTGTCCCTTTAGTCGGTAGCAATCCGCCAGGTTTACCAGGTTCGTTGCATGCTCTGGCATTCGAAGACGGCACCTTTCGCCGAAATCGATGGCCTCGTCCAGTTTTCCAATTCGCTTGTGCGCCAGACTGGCCCGGAACAGGGCTGTGGCATCGGTGGGGTCAAGGGATATCCAGCGCCTGGCCAGCATGGCCGAGGTTTGAAAGTCCTTTAGTCTGTAGGTCAGCCACACCCCGGCCTGAAGCGCGGAAGGATGCTCCCAGGAAATCTTTTCCAGTTCTCCATACGCCTGCTGCAACTGTCCTGCATCGATCTTCTCTTTTATGGATGTAGGAATCCCTGGATCGGCAATCCTGGAGGCGTCTTCGTTGTAGGCAATGCTCAATAAACTCAAATCGTCGGTAAGCTCGCCCCTGGAAATCAGGGTCTGACGGATCTTCTCCAGATCGCCGTCGGATTGTTCTACAACTTCCAGAAAGAGCTTTTCGTTTTCGTTTATGATCCTCTGGCCAGATTCGGTAGAGCCCATCATCAGATCGTCGCGACCGTCCGAGCCCATAATCATGGTCTGACCTGGCTGCAGCCGATGCGTAAGCACCTTGAAGGCCCCTTCCTCGTTTTCTACGCCTATCTTGCGAAGATCGGTGTTCCAATCCTCCATGGGTACAGCTTTTCCGTTTTCATAGAGCACAGTGGCTGGATGCTCGGCATTGATGAAGTACACTGTGCCGCTTTCATCGTGTACCAGTCCCACCACAGCAGAAATAAGCATGTGTCCGTCGAAGCCCAGAAACACAGACTGCAATTCCAGGTAACACTCGTTCAGCCATTGCTCGGGACTCTTATCCGAGGCGCTCTGAACCACCTGGGTACGGCTCACCAGGGACTTGAAAACAGTGCCTACAACAATGGCCCCTCCGGCTCCCTGCATGGATTTTCCCATGGCATCGGCGTTTAGAAAGACGGAGTATTTCTGTCCGCGAAGATAGATATCATAAAGTGCTACGAGATCTCCACCGATTTCGCTATCCCATTTGCGAAAATGGAACTTCTTCTTTTGCTCGATGAGAGTATCCATCTGCAGCGTATCGCTGTGGGCCCAGTTTCCGCCCAGGGGATTCATAAGCAACGACGTCAAAAAATAATCGCCGTCCTGCTTCTCCTTTAGTTCCTGAACTTCCTGCAAGGTGTTGTTTAGTTTCTCCGTGCGATCCTGAACCTTCTTTTCCAGATTTGCGTTTAGGTCTTCTACGCGGCGATACAGTCGCACAAACCGGTTGGCAAGGATTAGAGCCAGCGAGAAAATAAATGCGGCAAAGAAGTAGGAAAACAGCGGCGGAATATTCAGGAGGCCATTACTTACCGCCAGGTCGGCGAAGAAACCGATCATGACAAAAATCATGCCGCCCAGCATGTAATAGCCGTCCCGATTTCCGGCCCGGCCGGCTTTGACCTGAATGAAGATAACCTGCATGAGCATTAGCAGCCAGATTGGCTGTGCGATCTTTGACTGTAGCAACCACCAGACGGTCATATCGTCCGAGAAAAACGTGTGCACCGAGAGGATAACCATCACTGCCGAGAAGCCAGCCGAGAGATAGTCGTTAATTCGCTGCAATCGCGTCCGCGCCAGCTCAAAATACACGCGAACGAAGTATAGAAAGGCGACAAAGAGCAAATAGGTGAGGATAAACTCAAGTCGCTTGAAGGCCAGAAAGGAAATGTCAGTTTCAAACCTTAGCTCGGTGCGAATCAACTGACGGAGCACAAATCCGTAGATGAAGATCGCAAAAATCAGGTTTTCCCGGTTCTGTCTTCGTCTGAAGAACAAAAAGAGAAAGTAGGATCCCGCCGTAAAATAGCCGGTAAGAAAGATTAGTTCGCTGTAATCCTGGTCTCGGAGGTTGCTGAAGATATCTCCGGTGGGACCTATCTTCGTTTGCCCACGTACAATTCCACTCAGACCCGGGAAATACCCCTGCACATGGACCAGCAAGGTATTCTTTCCCGGACGCAATAGCCCCGGTGGGATTTCGTAGATTCTAATTTTGTCGTAAGCGGTGGCCAGGGGCGAATCCCACTGCCCGGTGGAGCCGATTAACTGGCCGTTCAGATACACGCGATCCCGATCGTCGATCCGCGCCAGGCGAAGAGATAGAGATCTGTTGGCGTCGCCGGAAAAGCGAAACCTCTTTAGAAACCACATCTCCTTTGTGGATTCATCGTAACCAGGAATATCGGTGAGATAACCGGGAATCATCGCCGGCTGCCAGTGACTCGAGTATACCGGATTTGGCTCTTTACTTTTGGGCTGCTGGAAGCTTACCCACCAGGTGTGGATGCCCGGGACTGTATCCAGGATTTCCGTTTCTTCAGATCCCACGGTCTGCACATAAAAATATCGATTGACCGAGCCTGCATCGACACTCTGTGCTCGAGTCTCCGCCTCGTTCTCCACGGTCCGGGTTTTACCGTCCGATGGGCTCGGGCTTTCTGTATCGCCAGCATCCGGAACCTCGGCCTTTAGAATAGAAAAGGCAGAGACCAGAACCGTGATAAGCGCTACTCGCAAGCAGCTGGAAAGGAATCTGTAACCTGGCCGAAACAAACCAGGACAAAGTGAAGTAATTAAGAGAATCGGTCAACAGCTTAAGGACAAATGGGGACCGGGGTCGCTGCCCTCAGTGTTCATTAATCTACGAAGTCGAATGCTTCCTTCGGATGCCCCGGTTGGGCTAAACTCCTGCTTCGAGCGGGCAAGCTATGCCAGAAGACTGTACTACCCGAAAATGCCTTCATGCCTGGACCGGCAAAGGACTGCTGGCGAGGTTTGTCAGGTAGGGCGCAGACGGGAATGAAGCTTACATACACCGTCCCGCCAGGCAATTGGAACATATAGGAAGCCGGCATATGATGCGCTGCGCCTGGCTGGGAAGCGAACCTGTAGAGTCCGACATAAGGCATATCAGGACAAACCCAGCTCCCGGGCCATTGCATCAGCCGGCATCTTTGGCGAACCGCTTCCCTTTTCTTCCGCCTCTTTCACAAGCTGTACAACGGCCGCGTTTAAGGGAGCCTTCATCCCCAGGGATCGGGCCAAACGAACCACCTCGCCATTTATGAAATCTATCTCCGTTTTCTTGCCGGCGATCAGGTCCTGCGCCAGAGACGTCATGGCCGTGGGGTCGATGTTGATCATGGTAGAAGCCACGCGAAAAAACAAAAAGTCTGGCAGTCCCAGAACAGCCGGCGCGATTCCCGGCAGTATCTTGCCCAGTCGCACCAGTTTGATACCAGCCTTCTTGTAGGTATGGATTGCCTCTTTCATGCAGGATGCGATAATCCTTCGATAGGCACGGTTCGAAAGCATCTCTCGAATGGGCACTCCTGCCAGGGCATTGATTCCGTTATTAAGATTCAGAAGCAGCTTGGACCACTGCACATTCTCCATGTCCGGACGAAGATAGGCTTCGATACCGGCAGCCTCCATATCGGCATGCACCATTCGAGCCACCCTGGCCTTCGGCTCGTCAGAAGGTAGTTCGATCATAAGCGGTCCGGAGGTAGACTGTCTGAAATGATTGCCCGTGCGAACAACGTTGTAGGTAACCATGCCCGCAAGCACGTTGTAATCTTTCAGGTTTTCTTTAAGGATCCTGGCCGCCCCCAGACCATTTTGCAATGAGATCACCGTGGCGCCAGGGGAAGCGTATTTCTGGATCTGTTCCACGGCTTCGTCGGTGGAAGCGCTCTTAACGCAAACCAGAATGGTCTTGCAGTGCGAAAGAGCCGATGGGGATTCGGTTATGCAGACTACACCCGGTCTGGCCGGACCGGACTCAAATTCCGCCGCAGGCAAGGAGAGATCGCTTCCCGAAACGGACTCCAGTTCCAATCCGTGGGATCGCAAAGGATCCAGAATGGAAGCTCGTCCCAGCAGCGCCACAGTGCGATCCCGGGCCAGCCAACCGCCGGTGTAGCAGCCAATAGCCCCGGCCCCCAGAACTAAATAGTCCAACGCTTTCGCATCCCTGTTGTTCATATGCCCACTCCCGAAATCCATGCTCCGACAGAGATTGGCTGTAGCATGGGGAAAAGCCACAAAAAAAGGGACCGAAGTCCCCTTTAAGATAAATCTGGATTCTATGTCTCTGGAACGCAGGTCCCTGCTTGTGGGGACCTGCCAGATTCCTGATACTTCCGATGTTATGCGTTAACGTGATTCCGGGCGGCTTCAGGCCACCGCTGCGCTTCGACTGGCCTCGCGAATACGGCTCTTTTGATTCTTGTAAGCCGCCAGCAGCGCTTTGCGCTTTCGCTTGAGCGTACTTCTGAGCTCGGATGCTACAGGCGCCTTTTCCTTTTGCGCTTTAATATACGCCTTCCTGGTTTGCTTCATTTCGCCGGCCACGGTATTGAAATCTTCCATGGCTTGTTCCAGTGCTTCTTTGCCGGACTTCAGTTGGGAGGCTTTCATCTCCAGCTTGCTTTCCAGGATTTTTTCATCCGGTATGCGAATCAGGTTTCGGGCCAGACCCAGTTTGGAAAGAGTCCAGATCATCCACTTGGAAGGATCATACTGCCAGGCTCGGATTCCGTTTCGGTAATCCACCGGGAATTCATGGTGATAGTTATGATAGCCTTCACCGTAGGTTAACACAGCGGCCAGCGCGCTGTCCCGGGCCGAATGACGGTTTGAGTACGGTTGTTTACCCCAGGTGTGCGCCACAGAGTTGATACAAAACGTTCCATGATGAACAAAGACTACACGAACAAGACCTGCAATCAGTACGCCGCCCCAAAAATCTCCCCAGGCCAGAGCGACCAGTCCGGGAAACAGAAAGCATACGAACAGCCCGAAAGCCGTGTAATAGTTGTGCTGAAATCGAATGAATGGATCCGCCCAGAGATCTTTCACCTGATTGATATCCACTTTTGCGCGACCGTTGGTTCCGCGTTTTACGAATAGCCAGCCGATGTGGGCATGAAAGAATCCCTTATTGATGGAATACGGGTCCTGGTCCGTGTCTACAAACCTGTGGTGATTTCTATGGTCGTGGGACCATTCGATTACCGATTTTTCCAGCGCACCCGCGCCAAAAAACGTAAGCAGCCAGCGGATAGGGGCTGCGGCCTCATAGCTCTTGTGGGAAAAGAGTCGATGATAGCCCACGGTAATACCCATACCTGTGGCAAAAGTCATGAACACGGCCAGCGCTACGGTCTGCCATTGAAAGGCATCGTAGTAGAAATAGTAAGCCAGGGTCGCTATTGCGCCCAGGGGGCTCAGAATAAGAAACAGTCCGGTAGACCAGCGAAAATCCTTCAGCTTCATTTGTTTGCTCCTTGCAGCGCCGTTCCGAAATCATCCGATTTTCCAGGGCTTATCCAGGGATTTTCCCGGAACATATCTAACGGCGTTTGCTATATATGAGCAATAGGAACCAGAAACCGGACCCTGGTTGCAAAAAAATAATGCGGCGCAAAAAAACGGAGCGGGTAGACGGCGGAATGGCCGCTCAATCCGGTAAGACCAGAAACAGAACAGGAATTATTCTGGCAGAGCGACAGTTGCGCCCATATTTGCCAGCCATCGGGTCAGTCCTGGGCCCGGAATTCGGATTGGGCGCTGGCCTGAAGCCTGCTCAGGAAAACGGTTAACCGCTGCAGCTTGTCCCTGGACTGCTCTGCCCCGGGATCTTCGATATCGATGGTCTTGCTGTATATCGAAGTTAGGTGGTTTCTGAAGGTGCCTGATCCCACCGAAAGTCGCTTTTCCATCTGATTTCTATCCAGACCGTCCAGAAGCATTTCACAAATCCGAGCCTGCTGATAGGTTAGCTCGTAATCTTCCTGTAGTAACACAAAAATGGGCCGAAACCGGAAGGCATTTCTGGAAAGATGATTCCAACCGGCCAGACCCAGCAGACTTGCCAGGCTCACGGCCAGAACCAGAACAAGGGGATTCAGAGCTGCAAAAAGCGCAAGCGCCAACCAGCCGGCCAGGGTTCCCAGAGCCAGGGAGGCAAAAAGACCCGAAACCGATCGCAGAAGCCGGGACATTCGACTGCTGCGATGCTGCCGGGTAAG
The DNA here is from genome assembly GCA_002730875.1 of Spirochaetaceae bacterium. Lineage (GTDB taxonomy): Bacteria > Spirochaetota > Leptospiria > Leptospirales > Leptonemataceae > UBA3465. The sequence continues at coordinate 62,150 of PCBI01000006.1, forward strand.
GAGAGCTCCGATTATGGCGCTGAGGATGGCATCCAGCGCCGGGCCGGGCGGAAAGACAGAGAATCCCACAAAAGGAAGCATGCTTAGAATAATGCCTGCCCACCAGAGAGCGAAGAGCCAGGATATGGTGGTCATTTCCCTGGCTCCGGTGGGCCCGGAAGCCAGTCCCTGCTCTCCCCGGCTCCGTTGGGAGCCCGGGCCCAGCATTAGCCAGAAAGACATTCCTATGCAGTAAATGGCCAGCATAGCCAGCGCAACAATGCCAGCATTTTGACCTCTCGGAAAGTAGCCCCAGGAATGCTTTTCCATGCGATCTAGAAGCCAGTGCAGCTGGAAGAGATAATCCAGATCGGCCAGGGCTATTAGAAGCGCTGTGTACACCAGAGCAGGAAGAATCCATTTTCGCGGGCTGTCGGTCAATTGAACCGCGAAGATCAAAAAGAGTACAGGAAGCGAAAAGAAGAAATGTCGCAACAGGAACAAAGCAAACTCTGCTTCTTTGGCCGAGTCCCTGGATATCATGAAGGCAATGCAGAGATTGTTGAGAAAAAGGAAGCAATAGAGAATGATGAGTGCATTTTGCCAGGGCCTGCGCCCTCGAACGGAGAGCAAATGCGCCAGAACGCTGGCTCCCGAAAACACGGCGGCCACCGGGATGTAGAAAAAGATCTGCATTCTTTAAGACTGGATGATTCCTGCTATCCAGGGATTTTTAGATCCGTCCAGCGGACAAATCGAATTTGCCCTATCCGGAAATGAACCTTTAGATCTGGCTATTTCTAATATCAAACATGACTCGAGTCATAGAACCCTGGCCGCAGAAATGACTCAACACATAGAGTGATTCCGGCATATCATGATATGGTTTTTCTCATCAAATTCGTTGGAGAAAACAATGTCACCGATATCATCGATGGACGCTCTATGGGCCGCCTCAATCCTGGCCCGGATTCTGACTCGTTCTCAAGGGACCGACTACGGTGGATACTATAGCTATCAATTCCAGGGAGTTTACTTCCTTTCTCTCATTGCCATCGTAGCCGCCACAACCGCCTTCCTATTATGGCACTCCATCCGTTCAGCGCCCGGAAGAAGCATCGCGCTGATTACGGGGTTTCTGATTCTACTATGCCAGGGCTTACTCGGCTACGCCGGCTGGCCTGAATCCGCGGTAAGATTCGAAGGGTTGCCATTGGCGGTAATGTCCATGGTTGCTCCCTTCACACTGGCCGGACTAATGCTGGCTCTCGTCTTTGGGCCCGGCGACCGGCTACACATAAACCTGTCTGCGCTGGCGGCTATCCAGACCTTTCGGATCTTCATTGAAGGCTTCCTGTTTATGAGTCTTTATGAGCAGGAAGGGATTCCGCGGGAGATGACGATCCTGGGCCGAAACCCGGATATACTGGTCGGGATTACAGCGCCCGTTGTGGCCCTGCTACACTGGCGGGGTCATCTATCCCCTGGCTGGTTACTTCTGTGGAATCTGATGGGTCTGGGCTGCCTGCTGAATATTGTGATCGTAGCCATTCTATCCATGCCTACGGGCTTTCAAATATTTGGAATCGGACAACCCAACGTCGCCGTCCTCAGATTTCCCTTCATGCTACTTCCGGCCTTTCTGGTGCCTCTGGCCTTTTTGAGCCATTTGTATTCGGTCTGGATGCTCTCCAGGGCGGCCCTCTTGAAGGCCAGAGAGCCTTCCCCAGCGCCGGGCCGGGGATCGTAAACACAAAGCGCGGATGTTCGAACCTTCGCCCCGGCATAGAAAATGAAGAAGGCCGGGGCGGATTTCTTCTCATATAAAGTTTGCAAGACTCTGAATTTCTATGGTTTACAATTTGTACGGTTGTAAAGGTATTATTCCAGACCAGTAATCAGATCTCAAAAGGAACTCTAACAAGCATGAATACGCCGATTCCGGTGATTCGCCTAAAAAAATCCAAATCTCGAATGCCCATGAAACGAATAACGTCCCGATTGCTTATCTTATTGCTTACCGCTACCATGACGTCCTGTTTGGCCCATCCCCTGGTGCTTCCGAATCTGACGGACTCGGAAAACGAGGACAATGCAGCCCTCCTCGCCCTTCTGGCCGCCGGTCCGCAAACGTTTAATGTTAATCAAATAGCCGGCTTTTCCCTGGATGGGGATGCCACCGATTTCCTGAATGCCGCTCAACCGGACAGTCCACAAAGCGTCCTGCTGGGTGCCGATCCCCCGGGAGATTCCACGGTGGAGCCCGGAACGGACCTGGTGGGGATATACATGGGCCACGACGGCTCCCATTTCGTATTCTTTTTTCAGACAGTAGCGGAGCCCAGCGTCAACGTGGGGGGAATGGATTCCAGTGCCCGCTATTTTCAGCTTCAGATTGGTGGCTGGCTCATTGGAGTGGACAACAATGATGGCACGGCGCAGCGATTCAACGCATACGATTACTTCGGAAGCGATACATCCTGCAATGGCATAAATACATCGGATACCAGTCTGGTTCAGAGTTCCCCGGCCGGTATCTACGGATTTGAAATCCGGGTGCCCCCATCCTGTCTGGGAGTAAGCGATTCAGGATCGCTCCTCACCACGGATCGAAGCATGAGCAGGCTGGATGCCACCGGCGATTTCTTAACCATTTTCTTTGATCAGCTACAGATCCCGGCCACGAGAATTAGCTGGGATTTCGCGCAGTATTGAAAAGGAGGACGAAGACAAGCAAGAAGGGTTGCCGAGCAAGATGACCCGCGGTCCCAGGTTTTTCGGGCAGCTTGCTCCACCTCCTCGTGCTGTCCGCGCGCACCTTAATTATCCTTGAACTTTTGTCCGCCTTCCCGGAACCCTTCCGATAGGTACCACCCAAAAGCATGAGCGCAGAGAAAAACCATCCTTCTAAACACTCTGCTGGATCTAACAATGGTCATTCGAATAGCGCCCAGATGCGTACGATTCAAACCCAGGGTTCCGCAAGCACCGAGGCAACCAGACCGCTGTTGCATCTGTCCCGTAGCATTTCGCTTCTAGGCATTTTAGCGATTTCGCTGGGTATCCTCCACCAGGCATCGGAACTTTCCGGGTCGCCGGACGAAGGCCCGAAACCCCATGCAATTCCCGAAGAGCTAAAAATCGAAAACAGAATTCTTACCCCGGGCCAGGCCATGAAAGGCTTGTTTGGTCACTGGAACGAATCAACGCAGAAATCGGCATGGATCATGCCGCCCATGAAGCGGGATCCCAGGGTGCTGGACTTCAGGAGTCCGGAGCGAAGCCAGCCAGTGGAAACTACCGTAGTTGCCAGGGATGTGGCCACCAAGCGACAGGTGATTCTTCTGCTGGCCACGCTACCGGAGGGCGACAGCTACGAATGCCGCATTTGCGCTCCCTTGATTTCCGTGGCGTGGTTTGTGCAGAAAGACGAATTCTGGCACCTTAGAAGCCATGAGTTTCTCCGCCCCCTGGGCAGCTACGCCACGCCTCCGGCGGTTTCGATCATTGAGATTGGTCAGGGCACCCGGGCTTTTGAACTTACAACGTCAGATCTGGCGCAGGGCATATCGACCACGGCGGTGCACTGGCTGGCTCCCATTCCGGAAAAAAATCGCTACGACGTTCTGTTCGAATATGTGTCTTCTCGAGCCAACGATGGCCAGTGCAGCCCGCCGGAATTTCCCTGCGAGCATACCAGCCGCAAAGTGGACCTGATAAAATCAAAGAAAAGCTACTACGATCTGAAACTCGTTGAGCGCCAGTCCAGCACTGCCCATTCCGAAATCAAATCCAGGACTTATCGTTATTTCTTCGATGGATTGAAGTATCGAAGGCTAAGCCGGTAGGACCCACGGCCCGGTGAATGAAGCAAGCGCCAGGTTCAAGCCATAAGCCATACGGCCGGGGGGAAAGGTAAGCATGAAGACGAGTCGACAGAGCAGCCGTGCGGCCCAGGCGCATGAATTATTCTCGCATCAGAAACATATCCAGCGGAACAGTATAAGGATAGAAACAGTCCACATCTTCCTGCCGGTCAAACTCATCGCCAAAATCGGGGAAGCCCTGTCTTCGATTTTGGTCCGTAACATCCGTCGTTAGTTCGGCCTGGGATCCAGACAATGTTAGCGTAAGCAGGTATTGCAGGTCCGAACCCTCCACTCCATAAGTTTCCAGATGGGCCCGCCTGGCATTTTCCGCGAATTGCTCCTCCTGTCCGGCCATAATGTGATATGGAATAGCATCGGGCCAATCGGCAGCAGTAAACCGGGCTATGATTCGCCCATCCTTTTTGCTCCAGCTTCCTCCAACCCGTTCCACGCAATAGCCGGGATAGTTAATATCGCTGATACCCAGTTTTCCATCCGGTCTAAAACGGATACTGCCACATTTGTAACAGGGCCGGCCAATGCAGCCCTCGGAAAAAGCCTGCACGTTGGGCGAAGTAATGGGTGTACATCTATCCAGACCGCTCGCCTCAATGAATTCCTGCGAGTTTCTGCGAACGGCCCGTCCGTCCATCACCACCCAGCCGGAATGGCTCCAGTCCATCCCGATAAATGGACAGAACATCCAGCCATCCGCGTCGGGAACGGTCTCATCCATTGGGGAAGACGGCAACGGAGGATCTACGGCCACTTTGCACCAGGCCCCTTCCATTTCCAGAACAGTATCCTGACCCTGACCAAAATCCAGCATCTGCAAACGAGTCCCAAAAGGCACTCTGCGAATAACCTCGTGATTCAAACCCGGGCCGTTGCGCAACGCCAGGTCCGGCATCATCCGAACTGATTGGTCATTGTAGTTCAACCCCCGATACAGATCATCTTCGGCACGCAGTCTTTGCTGCTCCGGAGTTAATTCGCCGCTGGCGGGATCAGAATCCGAGGATGGCAAATCTTGATTCTCGGAGCCAGCCGGGAAATCGCAATTATACGATGCGAATATCGAAAGAAAACAACACAGAGCCCATGCTCGCCTTGCCCCTGTATGCCCGGTTCGCAGTTTCGCATACTGCATCTTTGAAGGCGTCCCATTTAGCATTGATTTATCCGAATTTGGTCCTGGTGACGGAGGACTGTTCGCTCAAGTCTGCTGGCTCCATGTACCGGTTTTCGGCACTATTGCGAATTCTCGTCGCTCTTACCCACAATCCGCCCTATCCGCTCTTTTCCCTTGAATACGTTCCATTCGTCCCGGGCGTTGAAATACAGAGCCCATTGACCATCGTCCAGTTTCCGGCAGTCGCAGGCATAGACGTGGGATTTCATCCATCCTTCTGTGGGCGAAATCAGGGGCTCGCGCTTTCCGTAATTCCAGGTGAGTCCATCCTTCGATGTAAGCAGAAATAATGCCGAGCGACTGCGAGATTGTGTGCCAGTGCCGTCCCCTTCGTGTTCCGAGGATCTCTCTGGAGCTGGAATGGAGGATGTGGCCGTAACCGTGCCCTCCCCGGTTTTCCAATCCGAGTTCTGATTGTGGCTGCCGGCCGCCGAACGCGCATCAGACTCCAGATAGATGCCGTTCTGCAGTCCGATCCATCCGTCTTCCATTTCGTACACCTTGATGGATCCGCAACCCATATTGCGGCCGGGGAGTTCGGGATCCGGCGAAAGCACGGGCTTCTCCATGCATTTCCAGGGCCCTTCCGGACGATCCGATTCGGCGATTCCAATGTAGGCGGGTTCCGAAAATCCGCAGTCCGGAACAAATACGAGAGAAGCGCTGTAGTACATTCGATATCCGGATTGGAAAGGCACCACGCAGGGATTGCTTACCGAGGCGCTTTTCTTGAACGCTTTATGCCAGGGTAAATGTGGTTTAATACAAGTTCGCGGCGATGACCACCGAAGTAGATCCCTGCTTGTGCGAACCTCAATGCGTGATCGCCAGGGCAGCGGAAGCCAGGATAGAGGCATCAAAAATGGCGGATAGCGTTCGTAATAGAGATAGTAGAGACCGTCAAACCCGCGGATGAAAGGACGCATGCCGAATCGAACAACAAGGCCCCGGTGATTCCAGGTTGCGCCGTCTTCGGATTCGAATCGATGCAGCCCCCAGATGGTGTGTGCGAATAGCTGATACAATCCGTTGGGCGACTCTTGCGGCAACAGCACAGAGGGATCCGCCACAACCGGAGAAGCAGACGGAGGTTCGATCAGTGCCGTGCCCGGATCAGACCAGTTTAGAGATAAAAAATCCTTTAGCTTCATTAGCCAAAGAGTATGTTAATGACTCGGCGAAATAGTTTCTGCGTACCCTGGCTGTACGGAAACCACCAGAGTTCCTTCTTGAGCCCCAGCCGGTCGCGCAATACAGATTGCACATTTGTAAATGCGCGTAGGCCTTCTTTGCCGTACACGCGGCCTATTCCGCTTTCTTTTACGCCGCCAAACGGCAGATCGGACATGATATAGTTCGCATCCACATCGTTAATGCACACAGCTCCGCTTCTGATGCTTCTTGCCACGCGACGGGCTTTTCGTCCATTCTTGCTCCACACGCTGGCATTCAAACCAAAGGCAGTGGAGTTCGCCAGATCGATGGCCTCCGCCTCTGTTTCAAACTTCTGAACGGCGATCACCGGACCGAAGGTTTCGTCCTTCCAGATCATCATATCGGAGCTTACCTCGGTCACCAGAGCCGGCTTCATAAAGAGTCCGTCAAAATCATCATGGCGGCCGCCTTCTACCATCAGATGGGCGCCCTTTGCTTTGGCATCCGCCAGATGTTCCTGTACAATGTTTACTTGCTTATCGAAGGTCATGGAACCCAGACTGGGAAAATCCTGGCGAAAGCCCTGCCGCGTAGTCTTGAGTTTATCCGCTACCAGCTGCGTGAATTTGTCGTGCACGCTGGATTCCACAAGAACCCGTTCCACGCTAATGCAGGTCTGACCGGAGTTGGAATAGCCGCCCCAGATCGCCGCATTGGCCGCCCGTTCCAGGTTTGCATCGGAGAAAACTACCATGGGATCCTTGCCGCCCAATTCCAGAATCACCGGTTTGAGCATTCGACCGCAGATCTCTCCGATCTTGCGACCGGTGGCCGTAGAGCCGGTGAAGCAAATCATATCCGTGTCCGGATGTTCTACCAGAGCGGCGCCAGTGGAGCCATCGCCGGTGGCCACCTGCAGGGCATCATCCGGAATTCCAGCCTCCAGAGCTAATTCTTTGAGTTTGAGCGAAGTGGCCGGAGTTACCTCGGAAGGTTTAACGACCACGGTGTTACCGGCCATCAATGCCTGTAGCACCGGACCGGCGGTGAGAATAAAGGGATAATTCCAGGGACTGATGACCCCCACCACCCCGCGGGGCTGAAAGTTTGTATACGCCGCTTTCCAGAGGAAGACACCGGTGCTGCGCTTTTCAGGCTTAAGATATTTGGGCCCCTTCTTGCGAAAGTAGTTCAGATGTTCGCAGACCGTAAATACTTCCAGTATTCCGTCCATTTCGGTTTTGCCGGTTTCTTCGCAAACCGTATGGGCGATCTCATCCTTTCGCTCCACGAAGAGTTTCTGTAGCTTCTTCAGAATTTTGGCCCGCTGCTTGAGGGAAAGACCGCTCCAGGCCGGGAATGCGGAGCGGGCCCGCTTAACGAGACCATCTACATCGGTGGCGGTGAAAACGGGAACATCGGCGATCAGCTCCATGGTGGCCGGATTCAGATTCGGAATGGTACGTCGATTCCCATTTGGTTCGCTACCCGGGGCTCCCGCAGGAGTTTGGGATGACTGAGCGCTCTGAACGGTTTGCATACAGCAAACTTACGGCATGTCAGAAAAAAGATCAACGAAAAAGAGAACGAATCACGCCCATTTCACGGTTCTTCATCAGAAGAGCGATGGCCAGATAGATCAAGCCGCCCAGGCCAATAGCGCCAAAAACCACGGGCCACATGGAACGACTTTCCAGGCTTGCACGAATTCGTTCTGGCTCATTCAGTTGCCAGAAGTCCAGACCCCCCAGAAAGAAAAGGGCCAGAGCCACTACACCGGCCAGAGCGATCCATAGCGGCAGCAAGGCCTGAATGCGAGCGAATAGATCCGACCAGGGGATGCGACTGATTTTTCGACGCAGAAAGAACAACAGGGCCATGCAATTCAGAAACGATGTGGTGGTGGTGCTCAAGGCCAGAGCCCCGTGGGCCAGGTACGGAATCAGAATCAGGTTCAAGCTCAGATTCACTGCCACAGTGCCGGCCAGGATGCGCACCGGGGTTTTTGTATCCTGGTAGGCGAAAAAGCTGGAGGTCAGGATTCGATTCATACTGTAGAAAGGCACGCCAATGCAATAGAACTGAAGCGCATGCCAGGTAGTTAGCGTGGAATCCACAGTCCACTGGCCGCCACTGAAGAGCAGATGGATGATGAAGGGACCGAGTAGATAGAGTCCCAGGCCTGCCGGCACCGTAAGAAACAGGGAAAAACTAATGGCGCTTACCAACTCCTGACCGTTGTCGTCGCTTCCGTCGGATTTCATGGCAGCCACGAGAGCGGGCAAAATGGCCGTAGATAGAGCGACTCCAATGATCCCAGTGGGTAATTGAATCAAGCGATGGGCGAATCGAAGTCCTGGAATGGCGCCCGTATCGTCGATCAAGTAGCTTGCCAGAACAATGTCCATTAGCTGATTAATATGAAACAGACTGGCTCCCAGCACCGCCGGCGCCATGAGCGTCAGAACCTTTCGCAGCGCCGGATGCTTCCAGGCCAGCTTGAGCCGGGGCCACCAGCCATGAAAATACACGTAGCCGGCCTGCATTAAGATTTGCAGCAGTCCGCCGCACAGCACAATCCAGGCCAGAGCTGAAGCGTTCCCTTCCTGGCTCAATTCCAGAGGTTTCAGAATCAAAAAGCCAGTGATAAACACCAGGTTAAGCAATATCGGCGAAAGCGCGGGGAAAGAAAAATGCTGATGGGTTTGCGCGATTCCGCTGAGGATCGCCGTAAGGCTGGCCGACAGGATAAATCCAAAAAGGACCTGGCTCAGATAGATTTCCAGACCGGCCTGCGCCGGATCCTGATCCACATACAGCGGGATAAAGAACGGAAAGATCAAGATCGCCGTGGCCACCAGACCGGTAAGAAATAGCGCCAGCACTGCCAGAACGACACCGGCCGCTTCTTTGCCTTTCTCGTCGCTGTCCTTGAGCGCTTCGCCGTAAATGGGAATGAAAGCCTGGGAGAGTACGCCTTCGGCCAGCAGGTTCCGAAGCATATTCGGAAGCATGTACGCGATTTCCCAGGCGGCGGCCACGGCTCCGGTACCAAAGAAGGTAGCCTGGAAATGATCCCGGACCAATCCCAGGACCCGGGAAATCATTGTAAAAAAGGAAAGTTTAAGCGAGTTGCGGGCCGTACGGCTCATGAAGTGGCAAGTTTTTCGTAGTAGGATGTAGATCCATCCGTTTCCACTTCAAATTCGATTTTGCAGGCCGGGCAAAGATGACGCCCGGTATGGTAGATTCGTAGCTTGCTGCCGCACTGTTCGCACTGGATGATTCGGTTGATTTCGGCGGTCGCGGCCCCCTTTCCGGAACCCCGGCCGGTAGTCATCCGGGCGGACGTAGCGCTCCTGGCCGAGTGGCCCCTGGAAATAGAGCCGCCAACAGAACCGGCCGTCCCGGGCAAGGCCCCGGCCGATGCTTGATCCTGTAGAGAAGCCACAGGCACCTCACCTGGACCGGCTGAACCTGGCCTGGCTTCGGCCGCCAATCGTCCCCCGACCTGGCCGCCGGAGCTTCCCGCAGCGGTGGATGGGCTGGTGGCTACAGTCTGGTTGGCCGGGCCGCTCGGGCGGTTGCCTTCCGAGAAGTGAAACTGTCGGTCTTCAGCGCTACGAACTCGACCACCGGACGATCGGAGCCGGCGCTCCTGCTCGAACTCCTCCTTCAAGGAGTGCTCGGTCCGTTGCAGATCTTCCATGGTCTTGCCCAGACTTTTCAGGTGCCTGGTAAGTCCGTTCAAGGTTTCGGAAAGTCGACCTATGGATTCTCCCATATAGTAGGCATCCGTGGAATGACCTCCGGATGACTGAACGCGACTGGCAGAACCGGCAGAATCTCCGGCAATAGGGGATTGGGCTGATCCAGGCGAAAGGCTTGCTCCCGCACCCGCCGGCTGGCCAAACGGCGAACCGGTGGGTGGCAGACTCTGGGCTCCGGAATCGAAGGATTGCTGTTCAACGACGTACAGCGGTTGTCTGGATTCCGGCATGGCAGACCGCATCTGCTCTTCGGAGTCGTACACCGGGATGTGTTTGGATATGCCCAGAAAATCCAGCATCATGGCCACTTCTTGCGATGGCTTTAGAATACCCAGAGCCAGGTTACGCTCCTGAGCCTTCTGGCTGATCCGCAGAAAGGAAGCTACGCCGGCGCTGGTCATGTACTTGAGCCCGGAAAAATCCAGACCAATAGGCTCGCGATGCTCACGCAGCAGTTCAGTCAGACTTCTTTCGAAGCGATGCCCTGTGCTGGAATCCAGAACTCCTCTGATGGCGAGAATCTTCATTCACGTTCTCCGTTCTTCAAAGGAATGGCATCCAGAATGTCTCGATCGATGACTTTGGGCGCTTCGTAAACCGGGTCTTCCATGGTATGACTTCTACCGGCCGGATTACCTGTCGGAGCCCCGGATGACATGGCAGGATTGTGACCGGCCTGAGCCTGCGAAAAGCTACCGGGCCGGGCCCCCGGGTTTTGTCCGGGAAAGGCGGGCCAGCTTTCCGTTTCTTGCGACTGAAAAGAAGGTACGCCCCCGGGTCCGGACGCAAACGCTGAATTTCCTTGCATGGGCAACGACTCGGCCGGGCTTTCGAATGACTCGGTGAAGCCCGCCTCTTCCAGGTCCCGGCTTCGATCGTCGAAAACCTCATCGCTTCCCCAGGTGGAACCATCCGGATTCAGATCCGCGGCCCCGCTGGCGGGGATGCCTGCATCCCTTTTCGAGCCCCCAAAAATGGTAAGGGCAAGTAAGATACTCAGAATAAGGCTCAAGGCAGAGTATGCGATTACGCTGTAAGTGATTGTGCGAAGCACGTTCTGCCAGTATAGATTAAGGATATTGTCGATTCCATCATTGCGCAGATGAACATGCAGACTACCGGAAGGCACGTCGGCATCGGGCAGATACACGGCGTACGCCACATGGAACCGATTGGCTCGCAGATCCGGGATATACTTTTCCAGCAACGGAATCATTGATGCCAGTGGCGCATCCGGTCGGTAACTCGTGCGGCCGGTGACCTGAAGGTCCAGGGGATACCGGCGGGCATTCAGGAGTACATCTTTGTATTTCTCTTCTGTGTAGGTGATGCCCGAGTCTTTGGCCACTTTGGCCACATCGTTATGGGCCATTACCCGGCCCTCCAGATCAATCAGGAAGGTTTCTTCTACTACAAAACCCCGGGCTGATTCCTGGGAATCCTGAACCAGCAGTTTCATGGTTTCACAGAGGGCCACCAGGGCTTCCGGGCTGGTGGCTTCGGAGGCCTGTGCTCCCAGGGCCACGGTAAGCTGGCTGGCGCGGCTTCGGGCTTGCTTTTGCACCTCGCCTACCATCTCCGCTCCATCGCGGTAGATGAAATACGCGGCAGGAATCATTCCCACCAGGAGCATGATAGAAATGAGGAACGATCCCCCAAGCCATTTGAACATTCGGGCAGCCATAGTCTGTAATATGATCGGCCAGTTACCCCCCCAAATGTGAAAAGAATTTGTCAGGAAAAACGCCTCGCAGAAAATCAACTCCCGTTGCATGGAAAAATTCCGAAGCTGGATTCCGCACGGTTTCGACTACCTTTCTCCCGAAGAAATCAAGATTCTTCGCCGTTTACAGGCGCAAAGCCGGGAATGTTTTGAAAAGGAAGGTTTCAACGAGATCATTCCCCCTGGCATAGATTATGCCGGGGCATTCGCTATCACCGGCCGAAACGCCGTTCCAGACCGTATTTTTGAATTCCGCGACTCCGCCGGTGAGATTCTGGCTGTTCGATCCGATCTAACCGTCCAGGTCATCAAGGCCGTGGCCTCGGGAAGGGCCGGCACCACAATCCCGGCGGATCTCTATTATGTTCAGCCTGTATTTGTAGAAGCGGGCAAAGGTAGCGGGGCCTCCCGGGAAATCTATCAGGCTGGAATCGAAATGATAGGAAGTCCCAATCAGATCTCCTATATAGAAAGGGTCCAGCGACTGGTGACTCTGGCCCGCACGGTTCTGGGAACTCTGGCCGAAGGGGCCCGTTTCCTGTACGGCGATGCGCGATTTCTGGAAATACTCTTTAATGGAATTGATCCCATGCTACGGCGGGAGCTATCGGAGGCCTTCTATAAAAAGGACCGTCGTAAGATCCAGGAGCTTTGCAGCAAAGGCGATGTGTCCTCTGATCGTGCCCTGATTCTTTCCGAAATGCCGCATATTTTTGGCGGACCGGAATGTCTGGATGAACTGGAAACCCTTTGCGCTTCGGAGCCAGGCCTGCTATTGCTTCTGAAAGAGGCCCGTCAAATTCCAGGAGTGGTGTTTGACTTCAGTCTTGTGCGGGAACTGAGCTACTACGATGGCCCGGTCATCGAAGCCTTTCTGCCCGGTCATACAGACCGAATTCTATCCGGTGGCTTTTATGATGGACTGGCCCGGGAATTCTCGGGAAAATCGCTGCCGGCAGCGGGTTTCGCAGTCCATCTTTCGGAACTGGTGCGCGCCAGGCAGGCGGCTTGAGCCACCGGATGTCGCCGGGTGATGGAGTTAAATGCCGGCTGGATAGAGTGGCCGAGTCAAACTTCGGCTGCATTCTCTAGCATCGCAAGATGATTGGCGGAAGGATGCGGTAGTGTAAAGATCGGAGAAAGCCTTGATACGCAGTCAGCCCACATGCATGCCCTGAAGGCACCGGCTGACAGGAAACAGGCAAGGCCTTCGCAGAAATTAGAAATGATTATAAGGATAAAACTATGAGCGCAACAATCGTTGTAGGTACCCAGTGGGGCGATGAAGGAAAAGCCAAGGTAATCGATTATCTGAGCGAAAACATCGACATCATCGCTCGCTACCAGGGCGGCGCCAACGCCGGGCATACGGTGAAGGTAGGCGAGGAAACCTATATCTTCCATTTGATCCCCAGCGGCATTCTTTACGAAAACACAATGTGCGTAATTGGAAACGGTGTGGTACTGGACCCGGCCGCCTTTGAAGAGGAAATTGAAGGACTCAAGAAACGAGGGATCGATGCCATTGGCCGAATCCGGGTCTCCGATGCCTGCCATATTGTTCTGCCGGTACACAGGACTATCGACTCGCTGCGAGAAACCAGCGCCGGGGGAAATAAGATCGGCACAACCAAAAGAGGAATCGGCATCTGCTATGCGGACAAAACCATGCGAGTGGGCCTTCGCGTGGGCGATCTATACGGCAAATTGGAGGATCGACTCCGTCACATCCTGGAGATGAAAAACAAAGAACTCACGGCCGTGTACGGCGAACCGGCCATGGAGTTTCAGCCCCTCTATGACAGTCTGAAAGCCTTTGCCGAGCGAATCAAACCCTGTGTAATCAATACCTCCCTTTATCTGAACCGGGAACTGGAAGCCGGGAAAACCGTCCTTCTGGAGGGCGCTCAGGGCACCGCTCTGGACATCGATTTTGGCACCTATCCCTACGTAACCTCTTCGAATACAACCACCGGCGGCGCCATCAGCGGAAGCGGCATCTCCTTTCAGCACATAAACGAAGTCTACGGAATCTGCAAGGCATACGTAACCCGGGTAGGCGAAGGCCCCTTCCCCACCGAGCTACATGGCGAGGCAGGCGAGCATCTACGAAAACTGGGCGGCGAATTCGGCGCTACTACGGGGCGTCCAAGACGGTGTGGCTGGTTCGACGTGGAATTGCTTCGCCATGCGGCCCGGGTGAACGGACTTACAGGATTGGTTCTTACAAAGCTGGACGTTTTGAGCGATTACGATACACTACCTCTGGGCCATGCTTACAAGCGAAGCGGCCAGACCCTGGAAGCTTTCCCGGCCTGTGGACTGGACGAAGTCGAAGTAGAGTACGAAAACATGCCTGGCTGGAAGACTGATATTTCCAGCGCCAGAAGCTGGAACGACCTTCCGGAAAACTGCAAGAAATACGTGGAAGCCATCAGCAATTGGACCGGCGTGCCCGTGAAGTTTATCTCTGTGGGACCGGGCCGCGATCAGACCATTGTGCTCTAGAGACCGGAATATCGCTACTGATCTAGCATTCCCCACCGGCTCATCTACTGATCCCGGAAAATGGTGTTGCCTCTTTCTCGAGGTGGCTGTATAATCTGTGCAGTATGAACTCTAGAAATGTTCGATTCGCTCTTCTAGCGCTGGCCGCCTTCGGGGCCTTCACCATTGCGCGACTGGGCTACAATGTCTACAGGTATGATCCTACCGCCGATCTATTGCGCACGGTACAAACGGAAGCGCTGGCGGGAGCGTCTAATGAAGTGCCCTTGAATTATGGGCCGGAAGGCTACTACACCCGGTCCAGTTCCATCTGGCTTTCCGTACCGGCCGAGAATTTTCAATCAGCCCAGTCCGGAGCGCTGGATGCCAAAGACCAGGCACGTGTACTCCATAGAAAGCAAAGCCGTTCGGGCGGTACCGAGTATGCTGCGCTGCAAATACGAATTTCCGAACAAAAGGCCGAAAACATGCTTTCTTCCATGCGAGCGGCCTTCGATGTTCTTCGCTACGAAGAAAACCGAGCGGACAAAAATGAACAGTTCAGCACTCTGCAGGCAAGACTGGAAGCCCTGCAGCAAACAAAAACACGAATCACAATAACACCGGAACAGTTCAAACTTAGCGCTTCCCGCGAATTGAGCGAAGAAGCCGCACAGATTCAGTCCACCTTGCAGGAGTACCAGGCCGCCAGACTACGCGAACCGGAGCAGGCTCTGACAATCGTTTTTATCAAGGATCCAGGGCTAACGGTAGCGGCCACTGGTTCGTTGGTACTGGACGCCATCTGGTGGAGTATTGCGCTTTTTGGAGCGCTGGCTATTCTCGCTTTGTTTGGTTTTCTCATATGGAAACTGTTCCAGGGCGGCAGAGATCTGCTCGGAAAGGCAGCCCGCGAAGGCAGTAACGTGTAGCAATTCGCAAGCCCCCGTCAGGCCTGGCTACTACAACTCAGTTTTCGTTCTTTTCCAGTGTGGCCGCCAGGTGCTGCTTCTCCATTTCCAGGGACTCAACCACGGAACGAATGGCCGAAACGGCCCCGGACAGCTCTTCCAGTTCTTTGCGCAGAGTGGCCAGGTCGCCGTCCGCTCTTCGCGTCTGTTCGGCCTGACTTTCGGTGCGTTCTTTCATCTGACCGGCCACATTCTGAATCTCCAGAGTGGCCTTCTGTATGTCCGAAAAGAATCCCTGTTGCTTCGAAATCAGACCGTGGATTTCCTGGGTTCGCGTCTGCATATGCTCGGAGCGTTCATGGATCTTCTGCATGGTGCTTCCCATGTTTCGCACAAGACCCGCCCCTTCCATGGTTTGATCATGACTCCGGCGAATTAGATTTTCGATTTCGCTTGCATGGCGACTGGACATCTCGGCCAGTTTACCCACTTCAGAAGCGACAACTGAAAAGCCCCTTCCCTCTTCGCCGGCCCGGGCCGCTTCAATGGCGGCGTTCAGGGCCAGCAGGTTGGTCCTTTCCGCAATCTCGTTAATGATATCCAGAATTTCAAAGATCCGATTGGAGCTTTCCTGAATGCCTTCCATTCCTGTGAGAGTCTTCTGAAGCGTGCCTTCCCCTTCCGTCAAAAGGTCCATGATTTGTTGCGAGCCGGTTAGATTCATTTCGCTGGAACGTGTGATGTCTTCCATTCGGGCGCGAAACTTGAGCACTAGATCCGTATTGGACTGACAGAGTTGATCCTGTCTTGAAGCGCCGGCGGCCATTTCTTGCATCTCGCCGCTTACAGTTCGAATCAGATCTCCGGTATGCTCCAGGGCATCCTTCTGATGCACTCCGGTGGCATCCAGGGTCTGTACGCTTAGCTTTAATTCCTGGATTTGATCTCCCAGACTCTGAACCACTGAGCGGGCGCTTCGCAGAAGCTCGGAAAGCAGCTTGAAGCGTTGCTGGGATTCCTCCCTTTCTTCGTTTACTTTGAAGATCATCTTTCGAATCATTCGCGTTGCCATAGACAGCGCCACGGAAAGACCCAGCATAAAGATGGAAGCAATGATGAGATCCACCGGGCTGAGAAAGTCGGGCTGCTGACTGCCTTTCTTTATGCTCCAGGCAACGGGAGTTACTTCAACAATCAGAAAATGCAGACCGGCGTTTACCGCCACAGCCAGAAGGCCGGTGACCGTAACCAACCGCGGAGAAAAGCGCAACACCGAAGCGGCAATCAATACATAAAACAGTCCGTGTCGGGTTGCATTTCTTACAGCCCATTCATGGCCATCTTCTACGAAAACATGACCCAGAAGCACAACAAACAATCCCAGCATTTCGCCCACGGCAAATGCATACTTCATGAACGGTTTGTATTTATGGTACCGAATCGCCAGATAGGAAAGGACGAACACCAGCGAATAGATCCCGATGCCTGCCAGATAGAAAAGCGTCTGCTGGAGCCTGGCGCTTCCGGTGAAGAATCCAACAGCTGTACCGGCCAGAAAAATGACGATTAGAAGTATGCGAAGACGGCCGGTAAGCCTCTCTCCGTCCATCTCAAAGGCAAGCTGACGGTTCATGGAGAACAGTTTTACGATCGGCGGCGGGAGATGGCAAGCCTAAGATCTTCTTCAGACTCTTCATCGGAAGAATTTCCATTTGTAATGGAGTTACGCTTTTTTGCATCGCCACGGGCCGTGGTTGAGCGGGCACCCGCATCCACAGAATGACCGGATGAACCATTCCGGTCCGTGCTTTCATTCATGGTCTGCGGACCTTTGCCGTTTACGCCGGAGTCTTCGGGCATGGGATAGTCCGGATATTCTGAAAAGCCAGACCGACCGTGGTCCGCATCATCATCGTCCTCTTCCAGAAACTCGCCTGTACCATGAAACAGGGGTAGGTTCATAAGCGTTTGCCGTAGCTCTTCGTGGTTTTTTCCGCGATGAACTATGCGCATCCAGGCAAAGTAAAGGGGAACTCCGGAAAGCACTACAGCCAGAGCAATCAAACACTCTTCGTAAGAGTACAGCAAGCTGGCCACCATTACGAATATCGAAACGCCAATGAAGAAGAGCGGAGTCAGCGGATACCAGGGAGTTTTGTAATGCCCCTGAAGATCCGGGCGATCTTTTCTGAGTTTCATCAGTCCGGCCACCGCCACAACGGGAAAGATGGCCAGAGCAAATCCCATATAGGTCTGAATCTGTTCGTAGGTTCCGCTGACAATGTAGATGATGGCAAGTAATCCCTGCAGCAGAAAGCTTACAATGGGCGTACCGAATTTGGGCGATACCCTGGAAGCAGCCTGAAAGAACAGGTTATCCCGGGCCATGGCAAAGTAGACACGGGGGCCCAGCATGATTGTGGCCGAAAGCGTAGAAATCAGGATGAAAAAGAATCCCAGATTGAACAGTGCGGATACTTTTGCGCCGAACAGGCTACCGGCGCTCATGGCTGCCACGGCCTTTTCGCCGGCAAGGCTTTCGGCGGGAACGGCCAGGTAGTATACCAGGTTCAGCAAGATGTACAGCGTAGTGGTGAGCAGGGTTCCTATGATGAGCGCTCGAGGCAGGGTCTTCTTCGGATCCTTAACTTCTTCGGCCAGATAGGCGGCGCTGTTCCACCCGCTGTAGGCAAAAGTTACGTATAGAAGACCAACACCGGTACCACCCCAGGCGATGGCATTTCCCGGAGTAACGGTTTCTGTCACCGGCATATCCTTCACCAGCAGGGCCACATACAGTCCCGCGCCCACGAAAGCGACCACCAGACTCAGTTTAACCACGGTTAAGACATTTTGCAGATAGCCCCCGGCTCGCACGCCGAACATGTGGATGGCCGTAAATAGCATCACCAATCCACAAGCCACAATCTTCTGATTCACCGTGGACTGTAGGAAAGGAACCAGCGGTGAGGATGGGTCCAGCAAAGCTACGGTCTTCTCTGCATACTCGCTGGAAAGCAACGCTGCGCTGGCCGCGGGTGCGGAGAAAGCCACCACAAAGGAGACCCAGCCGGTTAAGAAGCTGGGAAGGAGACCAAAAATATTCTTAAGGTAGACATACTCCCCGCCGGCATGGGGCATGATCGTGGAAAGCTCGGCGTAACAAAGCGCGCCGGAAAGGGCCAGGAGTCCGCCAATCAGCCATAACAGAATTACGTACCCCGGATTGGCTACTGCCTGCTGGATGATGCCGGTGTTTCCAAAAATCCCGGACCCGATCATGCTTGCAATAACCACAAGCGTGGCAGTCCAGAAACCAAGTTGTCTAGTTAATCCGTGGCTCATGGGGGGAGGGGTCAAAATGACTTAATCGCAGAAAGGGCCCCTGAGGGCAAATTCTTATTGACATAACACATACCTTTTTTGATCAACCGGAGTGTCCTTTTTTCCCCGTTCTGAAGGCATATAGCCGCAAAGGATACTGGCGTACTGACCCCTGCCAAAAAACCCCGAAACACAATAGAGATACTTCAGAGTTACAAATGAAAGCTACCCCGATAACCACGATTCTACTAACTGCAATCCTACTTCTGGCTACTGGTTGCGGGCCTACCAATCCAGGGGACGGCGCTTCAAATTCATCTTCGCAGGAAAAGCCCGAGCAATTGAATTCTTTTTTGCTGGGTTATGACGGACTTAGCGACCCGGAATTACAGAAGAAAGCCGACTATCTGGCCGGCAAGAAGGACGCCTATCAGTCCAAGAGCTTTGCCGAACACTCTACAGCCTTTGATCGCATCTGGAAGAAAGGGGAAGATCTGCGACTTAAGCAGATTCGAACCTGGGGCCGCGATGAGTTTGCTCCCCTGTGCAAAGAAACCGCTACTGTATTTTATCCATTTGGAGGGGCCGATATCCTGCACTCCGCGCTGTTTTTTCCCTGCGGCCGAAACACGGTCATGATTGGACTGGAACCTCCGGGCACTGTAGCCGATCTCTCCAGCATGTCGGAGCCGGCCCGCAGACGATACCTGGGCGCGGTGCGACAATCCCTGTTTAGCATTATTGAGTTCTCCTTTTTTCGAACCCTGGCAATGCGCGATGACTTCGCAAATGTGTTGGATGGCGTAGCTCCGGTTCTGGTTGTCTTTCTTGCGCGCCTGGACTACGAGCTACTGGCCATCCGGGAGATTCGAATCGTTTCCGACGGAAAGACTGTAACTCGATCCGCTTATGAATCCATGAAAAAAGAGAAACCGGAACTGAGCGCCGTCCCCGGAGTGCAGATCTTTTATCGCACGGAATCCGAAGGACCGGTGCACAGCGTGGCCTATTTCTCCACCGATATTTCCAACGGCGGCCTGAAAGAAACGCCCTACTTCCTACCCGCCATCAAGAGCGCTTTTTCTGATCCAACCATCGGATACCTGAAGGCCGCTTCTTACTTGATGCACAGGGATTCATTTTCGGACATCCGAAGCTTCATTATGGACGAAACAGAATTCCTTTTAGGCGATAGCTCGGGAATCCCAATAAAGTACATGAAGGACGGCCGATGGGATCTTACCTACTACGGTCGATACGACCAGCCCATCAATCTGTTTAGAGTGCGTCACCAGCCCGATCTCAAAGCGGACTTCCGAAACAAAGAGAACGATATCCGACCACTGCCTTTCGGTATCGGCTACAACTACATCAAGGGCACCTCGCACATGGTCCTGGGGACAAAAAAGGCGTCCGCGCCCGAAGCCAAAGAGTAACGTCGATGGGCAGGAACGTGCCAATCCAGGTCCGGGTCGAATAACTACTGCCTGCAGTCGCTGCAGCCGGCTCACAGACAACCGGCTGCAACAAACATACGGCAGCACCGGCGCCGCCCATCAGGCAACAGCGCCAGTCTTGCCGGAGCGAAGGTCGCGATCCCGGTCCATTCCGTTTTCCCATCGCCGCCGCAGCTCGGCCTTGATTCGTCGCCCCCAGGCGCGAATCGCTTCTGGCTCCCGGTAATCTCCTTCTTTCAGACCCTTGATTTTCATCCCCACTCGAAAGGGAATCCGAATCCAATAGGGGATGGCGCTGTAATTCAGGGTACCGGCAAAGCCTTGAATACTGAGCGGCTGGATAGATGTGAGGTTGCGAATCCGATTCTCATATGTCCGCGCCTGTTTTCGTCCGTCCTCCCCTCCGGCCAGACTCAGACAGGAAAAGAAAAAGGCCACCGACCGTCTTTGTAGCGACTGCTCGTTCGATTCAACGTAGGCGGTCATCTGAGTAAGCCAGCGATCATATCGAATCGCGCTGCCTGCAATTACTGCATCGTAATTCTCGGGATCCGGTCCCTTCCTGCCCGGTTCCAGGCGTTGAAGCGAGATCTCGGCAAAATCCTCCAGCTCGGCCGCAATGAGTTCGGCCATTAGAGCTGTGGATCCTCCTCCGCTGGCATAAAGGACCAGCACCTCGGGTCGGTTCCTATTCATGATTTCCTCCTTTTTTGACTTGCTTGACACGCTGTAAAGCTACAGATAGTCAAAAGGAGGCTTGAACTTTACAGCATGTCAAGTAAAAAAGAAAAAATACCCGAGACCAGGTTGAGCATCCTGGAAGCCACTCGACAGATCCTGGACAGCCCGAAGCCGCGAGTTCCCAGTATGTCAGAGGTAGCCAAAGCGGCCGGCATCTCGCGACAGGCAGTGTATCTCCATTTCGCATCCCGGGCCGAGCTTCTGATTGCCGCCATTCGCTACATCGACGAAAGGCAGGGACTTCCGGCAAGGCTGGCACGGATATATGAGAGCCAGAACTCCACGCAAATGCTGGATCGTTGCGTTGAAGTGTGGGGCGGCTACTTGCCCGAGATACGAGGCATCGCCCACGTCTTGCTACAACTGAGGGACTCGGACAGCGAAGTGCTGGAGGCCTGGAATGAAACCGTCAGATGCCTTAAGGACGTTTGCCGGGATTGCATCAAAGCCCTCAAGACCGAAGGCCGATTGGCAGAAGCATGGACCTTACCTTTGGCCACGGATATGCTCACCGGGATGCTATCCATACCGTGCTGGGACGAACTTCGAAGACTGGGATGGAATAATCAGCAATACATCAAGAACATGAAACTGGCCACGCAAAAAACGTTTTGCAAGGATTTCTGATTGGCCAGCCTCGAAGGAAACCGGACCCACCAGGGGCTCTGTGCGCTGATAGCTGATCGGCGCCGAACAGCCGAATTCGGGAAACCGCTACGGCGGCGCAGCCCTTGGCTGAATTCGGATCTACACTGTGTGCATCGCTGGCGACATCGGGGGCCGCTTGCCTGACGGAATCGGTGACCGGGTTATCGGGAGTCGTATAAGTAGTCCGATGGGTGAGCGTGCTGCAATAGCTAGAAGAGGAGTAGGCTACTCGATTTCGGTCTGCAACGGAAGAGCAATTTGTCCGGTACGAGCCACTTCCAGGATTCCAAAGGGCTCCAGCATGGTCAGCAGACTATTCACCTGACGGGGGCTTCCCTGCATTTCGATTAGCATGGACTCGGGCATAATTTCCTGAATGCGACCATGGAAGACTTCTACGATACCGAAAATCTGCGTTCGGTCGTCTTTCTTGCAGGATACTCGAATCAGAATTAGCTCTCGGATCACCGAATCGTGGTAGGGAAGCGCCCGCACCTCGATTACATCCGCCAGTTTAAGAAGCTGTCCCTGAAACTGTGTAAGAACCCGATCATCCCCCCGTAGGACAATGGTGATTACGGACACGCCTGGCTCATGAGTCACTCCCACGGCAATGCTGTCGATGTTGTATCCCCGACGGGTGAACAGCCCGGAAACATGGCTCATCACACCAGGTTTGTTTCTTACTACAATGGACAATAAATGCTTCATCTATCGAGTCAGTGCCCCTCTAGCTGATACCGGGTCAATTGAAAATCGGGTTACAGAGAACGCGCCTGCTGTCGTCTGGACCAATGCTCCGCTGGATCCTGCTACCTTTGCTTCTGCCTGTACGAATGCTGATGTACCTATGGTTCAAGGTAGGCCTGGTCTTTCTCCGCGGCAACGTTCTGTTTCATTCCTTACCGGAAAAATTTACATCCACGCTTCAATCCGGGTTGCTCTACCGTATCCTGAACAAGCAGGAGATGCTCTGGTTTCACTATCTGGGCTTTCTTTCCCGTCTGTCCCGAGACCGCGGCATTCAATGGGTGCTACTCTCCATTCCCGACGTGGAAGAATTGGACTGGTCCCAGATCGAAGAGATCCGAATCAGGCTGGAAGAGATCAAGAAGTCCGGCAAACGACTTGTGGGCCATGTAGAAAAAGGCGGACTAAAAACTCTTTGCCTGCTTTCCGCATGCGAAAGACGTTACCTGGCTCCGGGAACCAGCTTTATTACGGCCCTCCCCTACTCTGAACCGTTCTTTTTTGCGGCCACGTTAAAGAAGCTGGGGATTCGCGTTGAAGTACATACAGCCGGAGAGTTCAAAAGCGCCGGCGAATCCGTGAGTCGTCAGTCCATGAGTCCGGCGGCCAAATCCAACCTGGAAGAGCTTCTGGATGCGCGCACTGCGGGCATTCTTTCCGGCATCGACGCTCTGCCTGCTCCTGGAACGTTGCCGGGAGACAACTCTGCTTCGCAAAGCGCCTCGTCCGGGAGCAGATCTTCAGAGAAGAACACGGTAGTTCAGGATTCGCAGCGAAAGAAGGAAGAGTATGACAATGAACAGGACCGTGAACAGCTAACGAAAAAACTGCACGATTTGATTCGAAATCGATCCTTTCTGGAATCCGAAGAATTGAGGGATGCCGGATTCGCCAGCGGACTTGTGGCCCGGGCTAACTTCCGAGATCTGTGCGAAGACCTGCTTCCGTTCTGGCATACCGGCACGGCATTACCATCGGACTCCAGTATTGATCAGGGCGATCGTTTGCCTCTGTTGCAACTGGAAGGAATCACCGTAACCGATGCTCCGGTTTCGCATGCGTTTCCGGGAAAAGCCGAAAAGACCATGAACCAGATTGCCGAAGAGCAACTGGCCCGACTGGAAAAAGAAGGAGCCATGGAAAGAGAAAATCCGGGAAGCGACAAGGGGCATGCAAAGGATCGCAAGAAGAATCGAATTTCAAGAAAGAAGAAAGCAAAAGGAGCCAGGGCAGCTTCCCTGACACCACGAGCCGAACAGGCACCCTCAGAGGGAAATGATTTAGAAGCAGCGGAAGAAAAACTCAAAAAAGCCCCGGCATTTCGCATATTGGAAATGGATCAGGTGGAGAAGCGATTTCAGCGAAGCCGTTTTAACCCGCTGAGGATCAAACCTTTTCCCTCGGTAGCGCTGGTTAGCTGCGAAGGTATGATCGTATGGGGCGATGAAGACCCGGACAGCGGACGAATTGGCGCTCTTTCAATGCGAAGGATCTTTCGCGACCTGGAAGACTCAAAGAATGAAGCAGTATTTCTCTACATTAACAGTCCCGGCGGCTTGAGCGATGCCAGCGAAGCGCTGTACCAGGATATATACAGGCTCTCCAGGGCGAAGCCCGTTTTTGCCGTAATTGGGCCGGTGGCTGCCTCGGGTGGCTACTACATGGCCTGCGCCGCCAATCGAATCTATAGCCCCGACCTCAGCCTTACCGGTAGCGTAGGAGTGCTACGAATGCGCCCGGAACTCTCCGGATTATATTCCAAACTCGGAATCAAGAAGCAAAGAGTACGCTTTGGGCCTACAACCGACATACTATCCGAGTCCGGAAATCTCGGCAAGAAAAGCCAGGCTCTGCTTGACGAATCCATGGACCGGTCCTACAATCTGTTTCTGGACCGTGTGGGCCGGAACCGCGGGCTCAATCGCCAGGAGGCGGATCTCCGGGGACGGGGCAAAGTCTACACCGGCGCGCAATTCAGAGAGGAAGGCATGGTGGATCGCAAAGGCGGTTTCATTGAAGCCTTTCGCGATTTTCGCAAGGAGGCAGGGTTCGGTGAACAAATGTTCGATATACAGATCTACCCGGTACTCCGACCGGGCCCTGCCGATCTTCTGCGACAGGGCTCTTCCTTTCTTTCGTTCAAGAACCAGAAAAGAAGCGAACTGTTCTCCGGCCAGAATCTCTATATGGCCCATCCTGACTCTGGCCTTGTTGGTCACCGCTTTGCGGCCGAACTTCGCCGAGCAGGAATCGACTTCATCCAGGGACGACTCCCATTGTGAAACCGTTGCCGAGGAATTAAACGATCCTTCACGATTACGAAGACTGTACGCCGCCCGCCATGCCGCAAGCTGTAGCCCTACCGGTTCGGCAGCCCTTATAGGCGACGCATTGATTTCTATACTTCTGGGCGATGATCCCGAAGTGCAACGCGCCGCCCTGGAATCCCTGGGTCCCCACCTGCATCCGGGCCATCTCACCGCCCTGGTAAGATACGGTTCTGCGCTGAATGTCTCCGGCGTTCCCTACAGGCTTGAACCAGTAGAAACCCTTGCAGATATGCCGCCGGCCTACTTTCAGCAAAAGGCGCTGGTTTACGAATACATTCACAGGATCCTCTCCGCCTTACATCCCGACCAGCAGGGTCGAAACAGGATCCATAGCGCCGACTTTGCAAACTTCCTTAAGCAGGGACTAATGGAGAGTCGCTCCGCCAGGTTCGTTGTTTTTGAAGAAGCGGACCGGGCGGCCTGCTCCATTCTGGATAGTCTTGCCCTGCGCGGAGAACCGCCCGGCTATCTTATCGACTTTGTGGAAAAGGAAACGCAGAACCCGCTACTGCTTTCCTGCGGCCTATTTGCATTGTCCCGGTATGATCTAAAGCAAGAGCCTCTTTTTGAGCGAGTGGAAAGCCTGGCGCAGAAAGCCCTCAAAGGAAGCGAAATGGAATACGAAGCGGCGGCCCACTGGTATGGGCGGCGTCCGGAACTGGATTCTTTGTCGCGACTTCTGGCCTATCGCCGGGATCTGCTTCCCTTTTCCCGACCGGAAATCAGCGAAATGGCCCGCCGGATGGAAGGCAACCAGGGACGTATTCGCGCAAGGACTCCTCTGTATTCTTATCCGTATGCATCAGGTCCGGTGCTGCGCATCCTTTCCGATGGAGAAGCTGTGAATGTTCTTCGCCGCAGCCCCGGATTCGATTCTTCCCGCCCCGGAGATGGCTACACCTATCTGGTACAAACCGCCGACGGGCTCACCGGCTGGGTAAATTCCTCGCATTTGCAGACCGAATCCAAAAAAAATTGATCTCGATTGACAGGGCAGTGCAGGCCAGGCATTCGGACTGTAACCTACCCGCTTATGAACCAATACAAGATCAAAAAAGGCTACGACCTTCCCATCAAAGGTCAGGCAGAAAAGACTATCCTGGGATCCACAGAGCCGTCGCATCTGCACGTTCACCCCACTCACTTTGCTGGCATTAAGCCCAAGATGCTGCTCAAGAAAGGGGATGCAGTTAAGCGAGGCACTCCACTCTTTCATGACAAAAAGCATCCGGAAAGAGTATTTGTATCCCCGGGAGCAGGTATTATAGAGGATATAGTTCTCGGCGAGCGACGAGCCCTGGACAAAGTAACCATTAAACTGTCCGGCGATGACGTCGAACAGTTCCGCGCTTACAAAAAGGAAGAGGTTTCCGGCATCAATCGCGAAGATCTCATTGACCACCTTCTAAAAGGCGGTCTCTGGCCGCAGATTCGGCAACGCCCGTTCAGCCGGGTAGCGGATCCTGAAATCACTCCGTCTTCCATTTTCGTAAACTGTATGGATACAGCGCCTCTGGCGGCGGACCCGGAGTTCAATCTCCAGGGAAAGACCATTGAATTCCAGACCGGCATCGAAGCGCTCAAGGTGCTCGGCCCCACGGTCCATGTTGTAGTTCCGGCGGGGAACAACAGCACTGACTTCCTTAAAGTAGAAGGAGTGCAGCAGCACAGCTTCGCCGGTAAGCACCCGGCAGGCTTGACCAGTACGCATATTCAGAAAATCGATCCAATCAGCCACGGAAAGCATATCTGGTACCTGAATGCAAGAGACGTAGTCGATATTGGCGACTATCTGCTGGTGGGTCAGTATCCAGTGGAACGCGTGGTGGCCGTAGTCGGCCCCGCCGCCGAGAAACGCGGCTATGTGAAGACCCGCAAGGGGGCGCCACTGGGAGTCATCGCCTCGCATGCGAATCCCCAGGATAACGTTCGACTGATTTCCGGAAACGTTTTGTCCGGATACGGAGGAACCGCAGACGATGGGCTGGGTCTCTATGATGACCTGGTAACCGTTGTGCGCGAAGGTGGCGAAGAAAGGTTCCTGGGCTGGCTGGTGCCCGGCCCATCCCGTCCTACCTATAGCCGGTCTTACCTGGCGGGTTTTCTGCCCGGCCGTCGCCTTCCGATGGACACTTCCATGAACGGCGAAGAGCGAGCCTTTGTAAAAACCGGCGACTATGAAAAGGTAATGGGAATCGATGTACTGCCCGATTTCCTGGTCAAGGCAATCCTGATCGAAGACATTGAACGCATGGAGAAGCTCGGAATTCTGGAAGTAGATCCGGAAGACTTTGCTCTGTGCGCCTACATATGTCCGTCCAAAATTGAGTTCTGTGACATCGTGGCCCGTGGCATCGACATGATGGAAGCAGAGATGGTGTAAGCACCTTTCACTGGAGAGAGTATAACTGTGAAGTTTCTATTAAAGCAAATTCATAAGAACGATCATCTTTTTCAGAAAGGTGGTAAACTGGAGCGACTGCACCCTGTTTGGGAAGCCCAGAACACCTTTCTGTTCACTCCACCGATCAAGACCAAGAACGGCCCTCACGTCCGGGACTCCATCGATTTGAAACGATTGATGATTACCGTGGTGGTGGCCCTGGTTCCGGCCACTCTATTCGGTATCTATAATGCCGGTTATCAACAGCTTCTGGCCATCGGTCACATACCTCTGGATGCAGCAGTCAGCGCCCTGAGTACCGATCAGCACTTAACCATCATGCTGCATGGCGCCGCCCTGGTGCTTCCCATCATTCTGGTAAGCTATGCCGTGGGTGGTATCTGGGAAGCTGTATTCAGCGTGGTTCGTAAAGAACCCATCAGTGAAGGTTTTCTGGTAACCGGTCTTCTGTTTCCCCTTACGCTTCCCGCCACCATTCCACTTTGGCAGGTAGCTATTGGTATCTCTTTCGGTGTGGTCATCGGCAAAGAGATCTTCGGCGGCACCGGTATGAACATCCTGAACCCGGCTCTAACGGCGCGGGTATTTCTGTTTTTCTCTTTTCCCACCGACATTTCCGGTGAAGAGCCCTGGATTGCACTAAACAATCCGCTTCTGGGTGTCGCTGGCCAGTCCGCGGTGGATGGCTTCTCTGGAGCTACAGCCCTTCTCGTGGCTGCGGCCCCGGACGTCACCAACCCCATACAGGCCATGAGCAACTTTGGCTACGCCGGGTCGCATTTCAGTCTCGAGAGCATGTTCATTGGATTTATTCCGGGGAGTATTGGCGAAACCTCTACCCTTGCCTGCTTGATTGGAGCGGCCATCCTCATCATCACTGGTGTAGGAAGCTGGCAAATCATGGTGAGTACTGTGATTGGCGCCGTGGCAATGGCGGCCTTCCTGAATATGTTCGCCGGGCCGGATCTCCCATCCATGCTGGCTCTACCGCCAGAGTATCATCTGGTTATGGGCGGTTTCATGTTTGGTACCGTATTTATGACCACGGATCCCGTAAGCGCAGCTCAAACCACCCTGGGCAAGTATATCTACGGCGCATTGATCGGCATTCTCTGCGTGTTAATTCGCGTATGGAACCCGGCCTATCCGGAGGGTATGATGCTGGCCATTCTATTCATGAACATCTTCGCACCGCTCATTGATCACTATGTGGTGGAAGGAAATATCAAAAGGAGGCTCCAACGTGCGGAAGCAAAGTAATCTATATATTTTCGGATTTGCCATCGCGGTTTGTCTCTTTGCCAGCGTAGTTCTGGCCGTTGCCTCCACCGCATTGAAACCGGCCCAGACCCAGCAGGTTCGCCTGGACATCATCCAGAACATCCTGAGCGTTGCCGGCTATTCGGCAGAGGATATGAAAGGAAAGAGTCCGGCAGATATCATCGATCTGTACGAAAAGAAATTCGAAGTTCTTCTTATTGATAAGAACAACACTCCTGTCCAACGTTCAGAGATGGAAAAGGAGCTCCAGACTCTTGGCTACAAAGAAGCCGAGCTGGCCGAAATGAAAACCTTTGAATTGCTTGAGGTGTACAATGCCAAGCTCAAGCTCCTGGCAAAGAGAGCGGGCGAAACAGTAGAGCAGTACGACAAAGGGATCAAGGTAGTGTATTTGTACAAGCCCGAAGGCGAGATCAAGTATTACATCATTCCTATAGAGGGAAATGGACTCTGGGGCATGATGTATGGCTATATTGCGCTTAAAACGGATCTCAACACAGTGGCCGGTATTCGCTTCTATAAGCATATTGAAACTCCGGGACTGGGCGCGGAACTGGCCAAGCCGTCACACAACGAAAAGTGGATTGGCAAGAAAATCCTGGATGAGGACGGCAAGCTGGTCTCTGTGAAGGTAGCCAAAGGCGATGCCGAGCAGTCTCATGCGCAGGAAATCGAGCACTATGTAGACGGAATCAGTGGCGCAACACTGACAGCAAAAGGTATTAACGAATTCCTGAAGGCGGACCTTCAGACCTATGAGCCATACTTCAAGACCAGAAGACAAACCGAGGAAACTCAGCAACCGGCAGGAGAAGTAGAATGAGCACCGCAACCGAAACCAAAACAGTAGCTCCCGCGGCGCCAAAACAGCCGCTGTTCGGGAAGAAGGAACGGGAAGCCGTAAAGGATCCCTTGTGGGATAATAACCCCATCACCATCCAGGTTCTGGGCATCTGTTCGGCCCTGGCGGTAACCACCCAGATGCAGGCCTCGCTTGTGATGGGCCTTTCGGTGGTAGCTGTACTGGTATCCTCCAACCTGATCGTTTCCCTGTTAAGAAACATGATCCCTTCCAAGATCCGGATCATTGTACAGCTGGCAGTTGTTGCCAGTCTCGTAATCATGGTGGATCAGATTCTGAAGGCCTACATGTACGACATGAGTAAGACTCTGTCTGTATTCGTTGGTCTGATCATTACAAACTGCATCATTCTGGGTAGAGCCGAAGGTTTCGCCATGGCGAACAAGCCACTGCCTTCCATCATGGATGGTCTGGGAAATGCTCTGGGCTATGCCGCCATTCTTCTGATGGTAGCCCTTTTCCGGGAAGTGTTTGGAAACGGTAGCTTCTTCGGTATCCAGGTAATTCCCACCGCGCTCTACGAAGCCGGGTACAAAAACATCGGACTTATGATTCTGCCTCCAGGAGCCTTTTTGATTCTGGGGCTTTTGATCTGGGTTCAGCGAAGCATTTCCGGCAAGTATGAGGCCAATAGATAGGAGATTACCATGGCAGAACTAGTTAGCATTGCAACCAAAGCGATTTTCGTAGAAAACATTCTCCTGGCCTACTTCCTGGGAATGTGTTCCTTTCTGGCTGTATCCAAAAAAGTGTCCACGGCCGTCGGTCTGGGCTTTGCGGTAATCTTCGTAAACGGTATCACAGCCCCGATTAACTGGCTCATCAACGAGTACATGCTGGCCGATGGCGCCCTCGCCTGGGCGGGCCTGCCTACCATAGACCTGAGCTTCCTGCAGTTCATTCTCTATATCTCTACAATTGCCGCTCTCGTGCAGCTGGTGGAGATGATTATCGATAAGGTATCCCCTACCCTGTACGCTAACCTGGGGATCTTCCTTCCGCTGATTGCGGTGAACTGTGCGATTCTGGGAACCTCGCTGTTTATGGGAACCAAAGGATACGGCTTCCTGGAAAGCACCGTTTTTGGCTTCTCTTCGGGAGTGGGCTGGATGCTGGCCATTGTGGCGATGGCAGCCATTCGAACCAAAATCCAGTATTCCAACGTTCCCCATGGATTGCGCGGACTGGGTATGACCATGATTCTTACCGGACTGATGGCCATTGGCTTCATGTGCTTCGTAGGGATCAACCTGTGATAGGGGAGACGGTATAGATATTTATGGAAAGCTTATTAATAGTTGGATTAAGTGCAGCGGTGTTTACCGCCGTGATCGTTGGTCTTGTGGCCATCATTACTGTGCTGGAGCGAAAGCTGGTGGCTCAGGGAAATGTGCACATCAATATCAATGACAACGATGAAAAGAGCATCGACGTGCCGGCAGGGAGTAACCTGCTCAGCGCCCTGAGCGATGCAGGCATCTATCTACCTTCTGCCTGTGGCGGTGGCGGGACCTGTGCCATGTGCCGGTGCCAGATCACCGAAGGTGGCGGAGATATTTTGCCCACCGAAGAAGGCCATTTCTCCAGAAAAGAGATCAAAGAACAATGGAGACTGTCCTGCCAGGTGAAAGTCAAAAATGACATGAAGATCCACGTACCGGACGAGATCTTCAGCATTCAGAAATTCAAAACAACCGTTAAGTCCAACGAAAACGTGGCCACGTTCATTAAGGAACTGGTACTGGAAATCGAACCCGGCTCTGAGATGGAGTTCGATGCCGGCGGTTACATCCAGATTTATATTCCTCCTTACCATCTGAACTTTAAAGAGTTCGACGTGGAAAAGGAATACCATGAAGACTGGGACAAATACAATCTATGGCGCTACAATGCCTCCAATGATGAGGAAATCTTCCGGGCCTATTCCATGGCCAACCATCCGGCGGAAGGAAACATTGTGATGCTGAACGTACGTATTGCCACACCTCCACCTAACAAAGACGTTCCCCCTGGAATCGCTTCCAGCTACATCTTCAACCTGAAACCCGGGGATGAAGTGGATGTAAGTGGTCCTTATGGCGAATTCTTCATCAAGGATACAGACCGGGAAATGGTCTACATCGGTGGTGGAGCGGGTATGGCCCCTCTGCGAAGCCATATCTTCCATCTGTTCCATACTCTGCGAACAGGACGCAAGGTGTCTTACTGGTATGGAGCTCGAAGCCTGCGCGAAGTGTTCTACGAAGAGCATTTCCGAAAGATCGAAAAGGAGTTCCCTAACTTCTCTTTCCACCTTGCTCTATCCGATCCGCTTCCCGAGGATGACTGGAAAGGACCTACTGGCTTCATTCACGAAGTGGTACTCCGTGAGTATCTGGACAAGCATGACGATCCGAGCGAAATCGAGTACTATCTCTGTGGACCTCCCTTAATGCTTTCTGCCGTCCAGAAAATGCTATATGATCTGGGCGTAGAAAAGGAAATGATCGCCTTCGACGACTTCGGGGGCTGATCCTTTAAACCACAGCATTCAGACAGCCATTTTGGTACGCCTGAATGCCCGAGTTTACGGCTTTCCCCCAAGAGCGGAAAGCCCATCGCAAAGCCGGAGCAGTGTCTTCGGCTTTGCTTTTTTGTGCTATAGCCATTTCTCTATGCAGGATGCGAGTTCCCGATGATGAATACGATCTGGAAGATGAGTTTTAATGGATTGAAGGGGCCCGTTGTTCCTGGGCTGGCCCTCACCGTAGTATTGGGCTCCCTGCTCCTGGGCTACTGTAAGGAGGACACCTCCTTTTCGCTACAGGGCAGCACCATGGGCACCTCTTACAGCATCAAGGTGCGTAATGCCCCGGAAGGAGTAGATCCCGCCGAGCTAAAAGAAAGCATCGATTCACTTCTTCAGGAAACCGACTATCGCTTCTCCAGCTGGCAACAGGACGAACTCTACCAGGTAAACGAACATCCAGCGGGCGCTCCCAGATCCATTAGCTCCGACTTCTGCCTGGTGCTCTACAAGTCCCGACTGATCTGGAAGACCAGCCAGGGACGGTTTGATCCTACCATAGGAGCGCTCATCGATCTATGGGGCTTTGGCCCATCCGAAAAAACCAGCGATCCGGGACCGGCGGAGATTCGGCACGCGCTTCAGAACTCCGGTTTCGAAAAGCTAGAGCTGCTTCCACTGAGCGCCCCATCCTTTTCGGGAAGGTATGCTGCAGACATCGAATCCATACTAAAAGTTCAATCCGGCGAGTCCGGAGTAGATGGCCCCCAGGACCGTGGCGGCAATGAAAACAGCAAGGACATTGGTCACAATGATGACATAGCTTTGCGGGCCGACGGACAGGACTTCCAACCCGGGTGCAAAATCTCCAAATCTGCGGACCTGAACCTGAATCTGAGCGCCATCGCAAAAGGTCATGGAGTGGATCGAGTGGCACAGCTGCTGGAAAGTGAAGGCATCCAGGATTTCATGGTAGAGATTGGCGGCGAGGTGAAGACCGGTCCCGCCGGAAGCTTTCGCATTGGAATCGAAAGACCCAATTATGACGGAACCCGAAGCCTCTACACAATCCTTGAATCCCGAAATGGATGCGTGGCCACCAGCGGAAACTACAGGAACTTCTTTGAAAGGGATGGCCAGATCTTCAGTCATATTCTGAGTCCGCAGTCCGGAAAACCGGCACTGAGTCGAATTCAGTCCGCTACCATCGTAGGCCCGGACTGCGCTCTGGCGGACGGACTGGCCACGGCGGCTATGCTTTCTACCCCCGAGCAAACCGCCGCCATGCTTAAAGAAATTGAAGAGAAGACAGGTCAATCCTACGAATACCTGTTGCTGGAATCAGGAAAGCTGGTTCAGGGCGATACCGGAAATTTCACAATAGAAGAGTACACCTCGGAGGGGCTTTCAAGAATCCGAGTCCAGAAATAGAATTAGCGCCCGTAGATCGACATCATTCAGATGATCAGGCACAGACTCTTGGCAAGGTCAGCTCGGGCGCCGGCCTTTTTCGGAAATGGCGACTATCGTCGGTAAGCCCGGAGGGCGTGATTAGAACCCCTGGCTGGTGTTGGAGCAGAGATCGCAAGGAGCGGTTCGCGGTTCGCGGTTCGCGGTTCGCGGTTCGCGGTTCGCGGTTCGCGGTTCGCGATTGGATGGCCCGAAATACGCCGGCCGATCAAGAAATGCCGGCAGGCTCTTTTTTCGAATGCTCGGCCGTATCACATTGGCTGGAATCATTGCCGCATACGGAGCAGGCCCCACCGCCTACGCCTCCGCATGAGCCTTTGATCTCTGCACGGCCAAACAAAAGGCCTATGCCAATACCCAGCATTGCTACGCCCAGAATTCCAATTGTGAGAAGCACGGTGGTCATACTATATCCAGAATAAGAAACGCAAGCTCCTTTGCACAATCCTTTTTGCTCGGATAAATCCGACCCCGAATTACAGCTAGATACACCACAGGGCGGCCCTGAGGGTATCAGAACGAAAATCCCACGGAAAACCGTCCTTCCCACTGACTCAAGGGCAGGCTACGTTTTCCATCATAAGGTGTGGCCCATTCGATTTTCATGAGCGCGCCAGGAAACAGAAACCACAGAAAG
The DNA here is from genome assembly GCA_002730875.1 of Spirochaetaceae bacterium. Classification (GTDB taxonomy): domain Bacteria; phylum Spirochaetota; class Leptospiria; order Leptospirales; family Leptonemataceae; genus UBA3465. Next base: position 95,646 of record PCBI01000006.1, read on the forward strand.
TTGCTCCAATGCAGTCCCACGCCAAAAGAAGCGTTCAAATCCCGAGTAACCCCCACATCGCCGTCGAATGCCTGAAACTGACGATGGTCATCAAATGCGGCTCCCGCATCAAAGAATATAGCTCCCCTGATGAGACCCGGAGACCAGCGGAAGGGCGCCCCGAAGAGCAATTGTTGAATAAAGGTGAACCGGTATTCCAGGTTTAATACGAAAGCGTTTCGGCCTTCGAACTCCAGGAACGGATAACCGCGGATTGTGTAATAACCGCCCACCGATAGAGGATACAAATCCGCATCGGGTCCGCTTACTCGCGCCCCTAGAAGCCGGAAGGCGAACAAAGAAAAATCGTCGAAGAGATGATAGAATCGATACTCCGCCCCGGCTACATAGACGTGTCGCTGATTTCCGCCGGGTCGAAACGGCACCGAATAACTAAGGCGTAAAGACTGTCCGTCCAGGGGACCATACACCGAGTTAACGGTATTGTCGTACGTGTACTGGAAGGTGAAGCTCTGCCGATTCTGGAATACATCTTCCCTCTCGCGCTGTTCCGGTTCGGCCTGGGCAAAAACCTTCTCTTCCCGGGCCACTTCATAACTGGCGCTCAATGCCCCGAAGCTATGGAGCGGATAACTCACGGCGGCATAGCCACCGGTGCTTCGCTGATCAATCAACCGGAAATAGGGATTATACAGGAGCTGATTTAGACTGAAATCCAGAAAACTAAAGATCGCAAATGTGCCCCGGGAGCTATAGAGCCCGGCGTAAAAATCGGCTTTCCATCGCGTATAACCGTAGCGCAAATCCACATTCGTATTTGCCGGTCTGTCCTGATAGGTGATCAAACCTTCCAGATCATGAAAACCGGAATCATCGGCCAGGGCAAAATAAGCGGCCCCGGCCAGGCTGCTGTTACCGTTCGGATCGGTTCCTCCGGTAATGAACAGGATCGGCGGTCTGGCCAGAAGCAACGTGGGTTTGTAGTCCTTCTGAAAATGCTGCAGATTCCGGATGTCCGGCGCAAGATCGGGCAGCGAATAGTTCGCAGGAAGAAAGCTTGGTCGGGAAACTCGATCAATGGCCTGAAAGTCGTTTCCCTCGGCCGGTCGAAGCATCTGGACTTCCAGGGCCCCCTCCTCCAGGCGGGATATGATCAGCGAAAATGGCCGGCCGGATTCTGTAAGATTTGGGTACCGCTCATATGAGCCCCTGTCATTCTCCAGGCCCGGAGTAGTCTTCGCCTCTGTACCGCTACTTACTCCGGCTCCGTCGCCTTGATTCGCTCCGGTTTCATAGCCTGTGGAATCCAAAAACAGAATCTCGGTATCGGACGCTGTGATGCGATCTATGCCTTCCGGCCCGGCCGGATTCGTCCGCGTACAGGCATCGGACAGTCTGTAGACATTTCGCACGCCTTCATGGTTGGATAAGAAATACAATGAACACCCGGGTCCCGCCACTGGATGACTGATGTCTCCAGAAAGATCGAGCAGCGAAACGGCAAACCGCTCGGGCGCTCCAGCCGCCGGCGAAGCGTCCTGCTTGAGGGATTTTCTAAACAGGGTCCGTCTTCCTGCATCGGCGGGTCGCTTCAAGTCCCCGGAATCCGAAACAAAGTAGATCCACTGTCCCTTTCGTATGGGATCCGACTCATGAAACGGATTGGCGCTCAATCGCTGCAGCTTTCGGGTCTTCCAGTTCAGAGCATACAGGTCGGAGGTGGAACCCGAAACGCCGGTAAACAGCAGCGTTTCGCTTTCTGGATCGTATACCGGATACTGGATCATATCGAATGGAAGCGCCTGGAAATCCAACAGCGCGCCCTCCTCTATGGAAACCTGTCCGATGCCGGGCCTCCCTTCCTTTCGCGTGAGCAAAAAGACCGTACCTGAAGGACCGAAGCTAAGCCGATTGGTCAATGGGTACCACTGTTCGAAATCCGACGAACGCAGCTGACGCAGAGCAACCGTCCGCTCATTCCGACTTTCCGATGTAGTGTTCGCATTGGCCACACGCTGAATTACAAGCGCCGGAAAAATGCCATCGTAGCTCAAATAAGCGAAGTAGTCTCCTTTCGGCGAAAACACCGGTCTTAACTGAAATCCTATTCCATCGAGATACCGAAACGTTAAACGCGAAAGTCGCGCATCGGGCCGGGTTTGCGCAATCACTTCGCCATACTGCGAAGCGAGAAAATCGCGATAAAGCAAATCGAAAGCAGCCGGTGATATTCCAAAGGCGGAAAGAAAGGCCTCCTCGAAATTCTGCAAGGTTACAAGTTCTTTGTAGAAGAATCCGATTCGCTGGTTACCATACCGGGAGGCCATGAAATGCATTATGGACTGGCCGCCCTTGTAGTAGAGAAATGGATTCACGTTGCCCGAATGTAATTCCCGGAGCCCGGGCATTCGCTGATGGATCATAAGGTCTCGAATCCTGGCGTCCCCCTCCGCATCCCAGCCGATGGAAAGATATTCGCACATTCCTTCCATGAGCCAAAGTGGATACCGACCCGGATTGCCGCCGGCAATGTCAAATTGATAAGCATGGACGATTTCATGGACCAGAACGTGACGCAACTTCTGGTAATCGCCATTGAAAGGTAGCACCACGCGATGCCTGCCAAAATCGGTAAAACCGCCGGTGGACTCCGATGGAACAATGGGCAGTATGGTTGTAGCCTGAAAATCCTGATCCGAAGGATAGAGAAATACTTTAATCTTATGGCCAATTCGATGCCGCAGTGTCTGCTCAATTCGGTCCGCCTCCGATTCGGCGATTCGGCCCGCTTCGGAAGCCAGAAGATGACTCCCTTTCTGATAGTGGATCAAAAAGCGATCGGTTTCCAGCACCCTCCAATTGGGAACGTTCAACGGGATCTTCTGCTGGGCTCGGGCCGCCGATGGCAAACAGATCAGCGCGAAAAGCAGCAATGCGACAAAATCCTTGACCCTGTGTGCCATCGGACCTTTTCTCCAATTCGGCCCTTCTGCTATGAAAAAGAAATTGTACATTATTGCTGGCACAGTCCTGGCAATTGGCCTGGGCGCCCTACTGGCAATACCCGTCCTGGAAAATCAAATACACTCGTCCCTCGAAGAAATGAGCCTGGATACCAGAATCCAGGAGGAACTGGAATCCACAGGCCTGCGACTCACCTACCAGGGAAAGAGATTTGAGATCTTTCACGGACTTATTCTCAAAGGAGCCAGACTGGAGAAAGAACAAAATGGTAGCTACGTGGAAGTGGCAGACTTCCGGGATATGGTTCTGAGCATTTCCTATTTCTCCTGGGCAACCGGCGGGCAACCATTAAGTAGCATCAGAAGCTACAACGGCAGGCTGTATTCGGATACTTTACTCACCCACAAAGCAGGCTCATTCCTGGAGGATCTTCGGGACCTTCTGGGCAATCGTGACCTGGACGTAGGACTCTACAACATCGCCTGGGAAACCGCATCCAACAGCTCACAAAGCGGGATCCGAGCGGACCTGGAACTGAAACCCGAAAAGGACGGATTGAACCTGGACTTTCGCTTTTATGGAGAGAGCGGCGAGATTCGGTTTCACGGAACCCTGAATAACCAGGATCGGCGTATCTATATCACTCTCTCTGAAGTTCCGGTACAATTGCTGCTGGACTTCATGCGAACTTCCGACTCTGTTCCGGCGCTTCAACTACTCCCCGCCTGGAGTACAATCCGGGGCGAACTGAACGGCAAAGGGAGCATGGATCTGCGCCAGCCCGGCACAGCCATCAACCTGAAGGGCGGTTTCCATAGTCTGCATATGGATGCAGGAGAGCCTTTTGCGCTTCGTCTTCGCAACCTGGAAGGGGATTACCATTTTTCGCAGGTTCATTCTTACGAAGAGGGAGTACTTAAATCCGATATTGAAATCAAAGCCGGCGATGTCCTCGATACCAGACTCGCCTACAAAAAGGAGTCTTCCGGTCTGCCTCATTCGCTTCACCTGGAAGGCCAGGCTACTTTGAGCGATTTGCGAAACAATCTGGATACTGCCATATTTACCACGCTACTACATTGCGCCGGTCAAACCCGGTTTTCCATCGACGCCCGGTACAATGAATCGTTGACTCGAATTGATCTCGTTCCCGACGTGAAGCTGGAAGACTTCAAGCTACTGCCTCCGGATGGGTGGCCGGGGCAAAAGGAAGCTTTGGCCAATCTGTCCGTTCACGTAGACGGTGCCAGACAAAGAATTACAGGACAGGGAACGGTCCTGGACGGCAAGGTTTCCCTGGACTCAAAAGGCAAGTTCTCCCTGGCCCGTATTGAAGGCGGTAAGCTGAGACTGGTTCAAGACATAGATCATTCCATGAAGGTGGACGGCGTTTCCTATCGCAAACTCACCGAATTGCTTGTCCATACACATAGTTGGATCCTGGATCGCGCTTCCAGGCCCGATGCCAGGAAAGCGGAAGACCAGGGCCCGCTATGGGAGAACGAATTCATTGATATGCCGCTTTATACGCAAATACTGGCCGGTCTCCAATTGGATGGACAGGTCTCCTTTGTAAACATGGCGCAGGGCACCGGCCTTCCCGACAAAGCCACGATGCGAATCGCATCCAATCCTATGAACTTCAACCTGAGTCTGAGCGAAGACCCCGGTCAGCCAGGAGTGTTGCGAGCCAGGTACATGGGCGTATGGAACGAGCAGCTACCCTCCCATACTCTGAGCCTGAATATCAAGCAAAAAGAGCTAAGCATCCACTGGCCCGAGCTTACTGGACAGAAAGGGCCTTCCGGTATCAGCATTGATGCCAATTTCAGCTCCAGCGGCCTTTACCCGGCGGACCTGATGAACTACAGCAACGGCCAGATGTACTTCGAAGCTTATGATATGGACATGAAAGCATTCGCGCCCTTTGCCCTGGGCATGAAGATGCTGGGAAAAAAGATTCCCGACGGACCGGTGATCGGCGATATTGAAGTGGTACGGTCCGGCACCGGTCAACAAATCGAGTATTATCGCATCGTGATGGAGACCGATACCATAGTGGCCCGGGGTGGCGGTAGCTACACAATTTACGAAGGCGGAAAGACCTGGCTGGATGTGGCCTTTGACGGCAATCGCGACAAGTTAAACTTCCAGGTTCAGAAGAATGGGAAGTGGCTGCCGGACGACGGCCTCTGATTTACGCTGATTGACGGCCGCTGATAAGGTATGAGCTCAGAGAGCCCCGCGGAATCAACCATGCGAACTAGATCGTGCATCCGAAATGCTAAGCGCTCAGTAATGCAACATTCAACCTACATCCGAAGCCCGCTGAGGTTACCTCTACTTTTGCTTCTAGCGACGGCATTTGTCGCCGGCCCTTATTGCAAAGAGGATTCCGCGGTGCAAGATCCGGATTCGGTGCACCGGGATCCGGGCCAATTCGCCGGAACCTATTCCCTGGAGCCGTCCAGGACAAAGCATTACATCGTTCTGAAAAAAGATGGTACAGCTATAAGCGAAAGAGACGGACAGCGCGAAATCGGCTTCGTGCAGCGGGACTCCAGGATGCTACGTATTTACCTGCAAAAGAAGCCGGTAGGTCTGTTCCTTTTTGACGATTATGATGCAAACGACTGGCGAGGCGTCTGGAAGGACTCCGTCAAAATTCTAAAACGCCTGCAATAGGGTTCCGCCTCCCTAAGCAATCTTTCCTGGCAAGCCCTCGCTGCCTTCCGGGTATCCTCGGCGCCGGGAATCCCGATGATCGATATCCGTAAATGTACCGCTGATGCAGGCAGGTTTTAACCATAACCTGATCATACCCTGAACATAGCCTGACCATTTCCCGGTCAGAACCCAGAATCGCAATGAGGTCCGCTGCGCCGCCCACATACACCTGCAACTTTTATGCTAAATAAGCATATTCCTCCAATTTTTTTGGCCGAGGAAGAAACTCCACCTTCAAGCCGTGTTGCCCTCCTTTGCCGGCAGTGTACATCCGCTCTGTGCCTTCGGCGTACGATAAACTGCTTCTGGAATTGATCTCCCGATTTGGAAAAGATGTGAAGCTCTACCGGGAAAATCGTGGTCTTCGCGGATCCGATGCGGCCGAAGATTTGAGAAGCAGATACGGACTGAGGATTGATCAGAGTTATCTTTCGCGCATCGAATCCGGTCAGGTTGACATCAAGCTGAAGCATTTCCTGGCCATTGCGGATTATCTGCAACTGGATGCCTCTGCGCTGGTAGCTTCTCTGGTGGCTCCTTCCGGCATCGAATACCTGGCGCAGGATCCGTATGTTTTCAAATCCTTGATTCGCCTGCGAGAAGATCTGGGCCCGGAAGGGGCGCTTCAGACCCTGAACCAGTTCTTTGAATGGATGGAAGACTATGACTCCAGAAAGAAGCGGAGTCAGGAAAAAGGGGCCGGAAAAAAGAAGTCTTGAATTGCTCTTGACTGGATGCCAAATGGAGGCACCCCTGTTCCGTTCTCATGAAGTTCCGGGACGCCTTCCAGGAAAACTATCTCACTCTGAGCAATTTTTTGTCGGTGAGCCGTGTACTGCTGGTACCCCCGTTTCTCTACCTGGGGCATGGATTCAGCCGCCAACCGGAGAACACAAACCTCCTCTATGGCCTGCTGGTCATCGTCTTCATTGCCATAATTACCGATTTCCTGGATGGCTTTCTGGCCCGCCGCTGGAACCAGGTGACAATGGTAGGGCAATACCTGGATCCTATCTGTGACAAGATCGTCACTCTGGCAGCCCTTACGCTACTGTTGATCGATTTCGATTTTCCGATGTGGATCTATGCGTTCTACTGGTCCCGGGAGCTGGCCGGCGTCTGGGCCGGGACCTTCCTGTACTTCAAACGAGACGTACAGGGAAAACCCAACATCTGGGGAAAGATCGGAGTCTTTGTTGTGGGCCTCTGCACCACCTGGTATTTGCTTAACCCACTGCTTAAGCAACACCTGTCCGAAGGCCACTGGCTCACTCAGCCGGTGATATCGGCCTACATCCTGGCCCTGGTTCTGGTTCTGGGAATCATCTCTTATACACGTTCCTATGGGAAGCTGGTCTTTAAACCGGATTCCAAATAGCCCCACTTTTTACTTGACGCCTGTATAGTGCACAATAAGGCTTATTTATGTCACAGTCCTGATTTACAGTGAAGGCCTGAAACGGGATCAGTGCTTTAAAGGTGATCCGAAAAAGACGGACAGACCGGCAGGTTCTGAAAGTAGAAGAAAGTCACAGAAATCTGGATAAAAAACAGGGACAAAATCGCTGTAGCTGACCCGTACGGTAGCCGGCCCCTGGCCGGGAAAGAACATCAGCAAGGAAAAGCATTATGGCAAAGAAAAAAGTAGAAAAGATCAATCCGGCTCAAAAGCCAGAAAAGAATGAAAAAGCCCAGGCTGTAGACGGAGCCATCCAGCAAATCGAGAAGCAATTCGGAAAAGGTTCCATCATGAAACTGGGGGACAATACCGTACGGTCCGAAATAGGCTTCATCCCCACCGGCGCCATGACACTGGATTTTGCCCTGGGTCTGGGTGGGTTTCCCCGTGGAAGAATTGTTGAAATCTACGGCCCTGAGTCCTCCGGGAAAACCACACTCTGCCTCTCTGCGGTGGCCAACGCCCAGCGCAATGGAGGTATAGCCGCTTTCGTAGATGCGGAGCATGCCCTGGATCCCAGTTTCGCCACGCGCCTGGGAGTAAACATTGACGATCTGCTCGTAGCCCAGCCGGATAACGGCGAAGAGGCCCTGGAGATTACAGAATCCCTGGTTCGCTCCAATGCAGTGGATATCATCGTAGTCGATTCCGTAGCTGCACTGGTTCCCAAGTCTGAACTTGAAGGAAACATGGGCGATGCTCAGATGGGACTTCATGCCAGGCTCATGAGTCAGGCCATGCGAAAGCTTACCGGCACCATCTCCAAGTCCAACACTACCATTATCTTCGTGAATCAGATCCGAAACAAGATCGGAGTAATGTTCGGATCGCCGGAGACCACCACCGGGGGAAATGCATTAAAATTCTACGCATCGGTACGACTGGACATTCGTAGAATCGAAACACTGAAAAAAGGCGATAGCCCCTATGGGAACCGCGTACGAGTCAAAGTTGTAAAGAACAAGGTAGCCCCCCCATTCCGCCAGGCCGAATTCGATATTCTATTCGATTCCGGCATCAACCGTGAAGGCTGTATTCTGGATCTGGCCCTGGAACATAATCTCATCGAACGTTCCGGAACCTGGTATTCCCACCAGAGCAATCGCATAGGCCAGGGGCGCGACAATGCCTGTAACTTCCTGAAAGAGAATCCAGATATAATGGAAGAGCTGGACCAGTCGCTACGTGTTATACTCAAAGAAATGCGAGCGCCGGCGAAAGCAAAGAAAGAGGAAGAACCCAGGATTGATCCCGAAACCGGAGAGATCCTGGACGAGGAAGCGGCTGGATGATTCCTGTTTCCATATTCGGCGCCGGCGGGCTGACCGGGCGAGAACTGCTCACCTGGCTGAGGCATCATCCTCAGGCCAGGCCGGTTTTCGTAACCTCGGACCAGCATGCCGGCAAATCGGTGTCAGAGATTTTTCCCGAGCTTCCCGAGTATCAGGAGCTTCGGTTCTCCAAACATACAGACCCCTGCCCTGCTGATTCACTGTGTTTCCTGGCAACCCCGAACAAGACCAGCATGGACATGGTGCCTGCACTTCTGGAGAAGGGCCACCGGGTCATAGATCTAAGCGGCAGCTTCAGAATACCAGAGAAGTCTCTATTTGAGCAGTACTATGGCCTGGAGCATACCTGCCACGATTTGATGAAAGAAGTGGTCTACGGCATGCCAGAGCTGTTCAGAGATCAAATCAAAGGTGCAAGGGCGGTGGCCAATCCTGGATGCTATCCCACGGGGTCGATACTACCGTTATTTCTAATGGGCGAACACCGCAACCAGATCCGTTCTGTAATCATCGATGCCAAGTCCGGTGTCTCGGGAGCCGGTGGTCGGACCGAAGACTCCGGTTTCGCTTTCCAGAACGTGTACGAAAACTTCCGTGCCTATAAGATACTGAAGCACCAGCATACTCCGGAAATCCAGATCTATGCGATGCAGGGAATCAATCGATTTCGAAGCCCCGACGAAGGGTCGGACGCTCCCCCGCTGGTCTTTACTCCGCATCTGTTGCCGTTGTATCGAGGAATTCTCTCCAGTATCGTGATAGAATGGCAGGACGCTCCTCCCCGGAATCTAAGCCAGCAGCTGCAGGCTTCTGCCGACAACGAGCCTTTCCTGCGCTTCTATGAGACTCCGGAAGAAGTGGAATTGCGAAAGGTCCAGAACACGAACTTCGTAGACTTTTCTGTTCGGAGCCTGGGAAATATCAGCATCGTGGTGTCGGCCATAGACAACCTGGTGAAAGGGGCGGCCGGGCAGGCCATTCAGAACATGAATCTGATGTATAACCTGGCCGAGACCTCGGGTCTTCTGGCTAGCCGCTAGGCGAGCAAGGGGCCAGAACCAGCCCGGCTACGGCTACGGCTACGGCAAGCTAACCAGCATTGAACATCGAATCCACTCAGAGCTGACCACCGAAATGTTATCGGGTCTGCCAGCTGCACGGCCGGTTAGCAGCGAGCGGGCTCATCACAGCCCCGAGCCGGGTGGAGGCTTTGCGCACAGACGCATGGCTTCCCTGCCATGCAACATACTGGCCTGCCCGTATCCAGGCTTGCATTCAAAGATGAAGCGTTTCACTAAGCGTTCCACGAAGCGTTCAACGCTGTGCAATTAGTGCTCCAGGCTGGCTTCTCGGAATTGCCGGATATCATCGATAAGATCAGATACCGTCTGGTATCGATTGTCGGGATTGCTTTCTACGCATTTGAGGCAGATCTCCTCCAGTTCACGCGGAACCTTTCGATCGGGGGTTCTCTCCGAAGGAGCTTTGAAGCGTCCATGACTGATATTGTCCATCACCTCCTGGACCGTCTTTCCTTCGATCATGTTTTCCAGAGTAAGGATTTCATATAGCACTGTACCCAGGCTATAAATGTCGGAACGAGCGTCCAGATTGAGCACCCGGTTCACCTGCTCCGGCGACATATACAGCGGGGTTGCGTTCAATTGACCGGCGCGAGTCAGGCGAAAATCGGTGGGTGCGTTCATGGTGGCCGCTTTCATTTCTTGTTCCGTCATGGGTGGATCGTTCTTATGCCCCACCTGAGCCAACCCCCAGTCTATGAGGTGCACTTCCCCGTAGCGTCCGATGGCGACGTTCATGGGCTTGATATCCCGGTGAATCACGCCGTGTTCATGGGCGTAGTCAAGGGCGTTCGCGACCTGAATAAAAGCTCCCAGAAGACGGTTCAGTTTGAATTCATGAGCGATCTCTGCATCGCTTTCCTTTAGCTTCTCGAATATTCCATGCAGTGTGTGACCGTGGAGCAATTTCATGGTGAAGAAGTACCGGCCCCGATTGTCCCGACTAATATCGTACACCGGAATCGTATTCGGATGCTGTAACATGGCTGTAACACGGGCTTCGCGCAGAAATCGAACTCTCTCCTCTTTGCTATCCACGAACTCCTTACGTAAGCTCTTATGGCATACGATTCGGCCCAGATAGTTATCCTTACAGGATTGGATCATGCACACGCCACCCCTGGCAAAGACTTTGAAATCGGTGTAGCGCATGTCCCGGGTGCGAACATGCTCGGGCAGTTCATGATCCGTCTCTTCAATGAAGAGCTTTTTGGTAAGTGAAATTAATTCCTTCGATTCTTCTTCCATCTGTTAATCAAATCCTCACCTTCTGTCGTAGCGCTGTTTCGGTTGAATTAGCGCTAATGGAACGGTTCAGTAAAGCAATTTCCGGGGACATCGAACAGACCCGCCCGATTTACATCAACTCATCGATAAAGTCTTCGAGGCTGGTATCTTTACCAAAGAGAACCAGAATATCGTTGGACTTAATGATGGTCTTTCCGTCCGGAATCCCAATGAATTCCTGCTTCTCCGTGGGCCGTTCCGGATCCTGGGCCCGCCGAACGGTCACTATGCTGATGTTAAACCTCTTTTTCAAATTCGCGCCGTTCAAGCTCATCCCGACGAGAGCCGGCGGAGCCTCCACCTCGAAAAGTCTATATCCTTCTTCCAGAAACATACTGCGCTTGATGGAAGGATGCGCGAATTGCTCCGCCATGTTCTCGGCGGCCCGTTCCTCCGGATTGAAAAGTTCTTTCACGCCCAGCATTTCCAGAATCCTCTTGTGCAGTGCGGTCCGATACCGCACAATCAACTGACCATTAAACACTCGCCGCAAAATATCAGCGGTAACAATCAATGTCTCGAAGCTTTGAGCGGCGGACAGAATCACTGTGTCCATCTGTTCCACGCCCTGCGAACGCAGGGCCTTTTCGTCGGTGGAATTCAGACAAACCGCATGAGTACATCGCGTTTTGATCCCCTCGATAGTGGCCAGATCATGATCTATGGCCGTAACCTCGTGCCCCTCTTCATGCAAATGCTTGACCAGAGCCTTTCCAAAATCTCCCAGACCAATAACTGCTATCTTCTTTCGCATAGATTTTTCACCGGATGTCTTTCTTGATACCTTTGTTACAGACTAGCTTCCCCAAAGATTACAGCGCCAGCTAATCCAGGACGTTTCCATGGTCCTGTTTTAACCAACCACAATATACTCTGTGGGATATGTATAGTTCACCTGACGGGCCCGAGGCACTACGGACAGAAGAAAGGTCATGGACCCCACCCGTCCCACAAACATAACAACGCAAAGCACAGCCTTACCCTCCTCGGTAAGCGCCGCTGTGATACCGCGGGACAACCCTACGGTGCCGAAGGCCGAAACCACTTCAAAAATGATGTCTATAAAGGCATGTTTTTCAAGAAATAATAGCGCAAAGATAGCGGCAAAGATGGAAAAGAAGGATAGCAACACAGTGGAATAAGCCCGGGCCACCGTATCGGCCGATACCGTGCGGCCAAACACTTCCACCCGTTGTTTGCCTCGAATCAAGTTCATTATATGAACTGCCGCAACGCTGATTGTGGAGGTCTTGATCCCTCCTCCAGTACTCACCGGGCTGGCTCCAATCCACATAAGTAGAAAAGTAAAGAATACAGTAGGCAATGCGAAAGCGGCTGTGGAGAGAGTCTCAAAGCCGGCTGTTCGCGTTGTTACCGAATAAAACAGGCTATGCATCCAGGCGCTACCGGAATCCATTCCTTTTAGCAGACCGTTTCGCTCCATCAAATAGAATGCCACGGTACCGGCCACAAGCAAAACCAGGGTAGCGATTAGAACAAGCCGGGTACTTACGCTCAGGCGAAAATGCACGCTGGCCGGATGCCTGATACGCATAAACAACGCTCTGAGAACCGGAAATCCCAGGCCTCCGAGAACAATCAATACCATAAAGGTGCCTATCGAATAGGAAGGGGATCGCGCCAATCCCGCAAGACTATCAGCGTACAGCGAAAAGCCCGCATTACAGAAGGCGGAGATACTGTGGAATATGGCATGGAACCAGCGGCTTTCAAAACTACCCGGAAACCCTTCCGGAAGCGATCTGTACAGGGAAACGGCGCCCACAGCTTCGATACTGAAAGTAAAAATAGCTACCGATCGCACAATCTTTCGAACTTCGCCCAGGCTGTCTTCGCTCAGTAGATCCCGCATGAGCAATTGCTCGGAGATGCTATGGCCGCCTGCAAGAAATAAGGAGAAAAAGGAGGTCAGGGTCATAAGTCCCAATCCGCCAATCTGAATCAAGACCAGGATTACCATTTGTCCGGCGAAGGAAAAGTCCCGGGAGATATCCACCGGCGAAAGCCCGGTCACGCAGGTAGCGCTGACAGCAATAAAAAGCCGATCCATGCTGGAAACTTCGGCCACAGTAAACCTGGGCAATGAAAGCAAAGCGTAGCCGCACAGAATTACAAATAGAAAGCTTCCCACGAAAATCATCGCCGGATTGACGCGTAGAAAGCGCAATGCTTGAACACGGCGAATGAGATGAATGAGATTGTTCAGTACAAAAATGGCCTGACTTATGGCCAGAAAAAGCAGTACGGCAGTGGCCGAGCTAAAGCCTCGGGCGTCCAGGTAGGAGATCAAAGGGTCCCGAAAAATCCACTGAAAGATTACCAGAGCGGCCAGACCAATTTCCATTTTGTGCTGGCTCAAGTGCTCCCGCACATTGGGACGGGCAAAGAACAGGCTAATCAATTCATAGGCCACAAGCACTATGAGGATCGCCTCCGTGGTTACCGTAGCCAGCGCACGATGCTCCTCGGCGATTCCAAAGCCGATTTCCATCACCAGAATAGCGCCGGAAGCCAGACCGGCCAGAAAGAAGATCCAACGAAAAAAGGGGTGTATATGGTGGTGATAATGACTTCGGGCGGAATAGTAGGATCGACGGAGTGCCGAAAAGGCGCGAGAAAGATCGCGGCGCAACCGAAAAATCCTCATATCACCAGTGGCTCAGACCCCGGATAGACTGTCATCTTTTCTCTTGCCATTCGACACACAGGGATGCACCTTGTCAGGGATGTTAAAAGAAGGCTTCATGAGCATCAAGATTCTGGCCTCCTATCGTCAGCTACTCAAGACCTTCCGGGAACGAGTGCCTGAAGGAGAGGAAGACCTTGTGCGCCGCGCCTTCCAGTTTGCCTACCGGGCCCACCGGGATCAGAAAAGGTTATCCGGAGAGCCGTATATCATCCATCCCATCGCCGTTTCTCAGACCCTGGCCGAACTCGGCCTGGATTCGGCCACCGTGGCCGCCGGGCTACTCCACGACGTGGTCGAAGATACTCAGTTCGGAGAAGACTTCATCAAGCGTGAATTTGGCGAAGAAATCCAGAACCTGGTGAAGGCCGTGACGAAGATTTCCCTGGTCAAGAAGGACAGTGTCCAGCCGCCTCCGGAAGGCAGTCTTCGCACACTAAAGGAAAAAGAAGCGGCCGAAAATATTCGATTAATGCTGCTGGCTACCGCAAGGGACGTTCGCGTAATCCTGATAAAACTGGCGGATAAACTGCACAACATGCGAACCCTACAATTTCAGAAGCCCGAAAAGGTGGAGCGCATTGCCCGGGAAACGCTCAACATATACGCCCCCATCGCCGGTCGCCTGGGTATGTTCGGCATCAAATCGGAACTAGAGGATCTTGCATTCGCCAGCCTGGACCGATCCACCTACAAAGAGATTGTAGTAGGCCTCAAACAAAGCCGTAGCGAAAGAGAAGAGTTCATCAAAAAGCTTCGCAAGATTCTGCAACAACGACTGGCCGATATCAACATTACAGCTCGCGTTGAAGGACGGGCCAAGCACATATATTCAATCTATCAGAAAATGAATCGGGACAATCGGGACCTCACACGGGTTTACGATTTGCGCGGGGTTCGAATCATTGTAGACGAAGTCCGGGACTGCTATGGAGCGCTGGGAATTGTGCATACCCTCTGGCCTCCAGTGCCCGGGCGGTTTAAAGACTACATTGCCATGCCCAAAATTAACGGCTATCAGAGTCTGCATACCACGGTAGTGGGTCCCGATGGACGTCCCCTGGAGGTGCAGATTCGCACCCGGGATATGGACGAACGGGCCGTATTTGGCATTGCGGCGCACTGGTTATATAAGACCGGAAGCACGAAGGAAGAGCGCAGAAACGAAAAGTTAAAATGGTTGGCTCATCTTTCCAGGCTCACTCAGGAATTCCACGGAGATACCAGCGAATTCATCGAAGATCTGCGACATGAACTCAACCCTCATGAAGTATTCGTGTTCACGCCCAAAGGGGAGATATTGAATCTTCCGGTGGGAGCTACCGTTCTGGATTTCGCTTTCCGGATTCATACCGATATTGGCCTTCGCTGCCGCGGCGCCATCGTAAACGATCGAATGGTCCCGCTTCGCACAGAACTGAAAAGCGGCGACCGGGTGGAGATACTGACCAATCCGCAGCCGAACCCGTCCCCGGTCTGGTTGCGATACGTAAACTCGCCCCGAGCACGCCAGAAACTGAGGGGCTATTTCCGAAAGCAGGAAGAGGAAGAACCGGACCTACCGGAAGAACCATCTTCCACAGAAAAGGTTCAGGAAAGGCCAATCAAGATTCGAAGGCGAAAATCTTCGGACCCAAAGAAAGTGCCTATCGAAGTCGCCGGCGCCACCGACATACCGGTACGCTATGCGGGTTGCTGCTCCCCGGTTCCCGGGGACCGCATCATTGGTTTCGTTACCCGGGGTCGGGGCGTGACTGTCCACCGGGCGGATTGTCCTCACATTCCGTCAGAGGATTCGGAAAAGGATCGCCTGATCTCTGTTCGCTGGGAAGGGCTTACGGAAACCTATCCGGTGCAAATCGAAATCGATGCCGAAGACCGACAGGGCCTTTATCTGGATCTGGTGGGCGCTATTGCCCGGACTCAGACAAACATCCTGAAAGCTCAGGCAGACATTCCGCGCAATCATCGAGGAACCATGAAAGCCACCTTCCTTCTGGAAGTGGAGCATGTGGATCAGCTAAACGATATCCGGGAAACCCTGCAGGCCATTCCCGGAGTATACGAAGTGCGAAGAGTTCTGGGGCCGGGAGTGGGTCCCGAAAAGGTGGCCGGAGGAAATGGCAAGGCAGCCGAACTTGCCGTGGAAAGCCAGGACAGCGACTCCGCTACGCTGCCATCCCTGATAGGCGGGAAAAACGGAAAACCCAGGAATAAGAAAAAGCAAAAAGCGTAAGGGGTGTCGATAGATCGCTGCTATTCAGTATTTGAACAGGCCAGTTGTGTACAATCTATATCGGTCAACGTCACACGCTTCTTTGCCAGTAGTCACCGAGGCCCTGCACAGAAGCCCTGTACAGTAACCCGGTTTCGCATGCTGCTTCGCCCATGTAAGGTTCAAGAGAAAACGAGAAGCGATCTCTTACAACAAATCAAATGGCGTGGGTTTCGCCTCAGCGTGCCCGGGGCAAACGAGGTCCGGGGCTTCGCAAGCGCAGGGAAATACAGGGACGCCTATTGGCTTACTTCTTACACTGAAGGAATGTCATTCCACGCTCCGATTGCTCGGTAACCTTGCGAAAGCCCGCACTCTGTAGAAGAGCCAGGACAGTGCCGGTGCGCATACGTAACTTTCGATATGAGCTTGCATACATGTTCCAGCGATTATGCTGATCGGTATCGTCCTGAGTGGTATAGAGAATATCTGTCACTTCCACGTGCGAATCGCTGAAGTCGACGAATGTGGTGGCTATAAGGTCTCTGTCGGAGTAGAACGGTATAAACCGATCGGTTCCCTTGAGTTCGTTGGACTGATCCCGGAAAGACACCAGGAACTGCCCGTCATCGGACAGGTTTTCGTAGACCATGGATAACAGATCCATCAATTGCTGTTCTGACTCCAGGTGGGCCAGGGTATCTGTCATACACAGAATCAGGTCCAGGGGCTGATGACTATGGGCGGCAATGTTCAGAATATCATCCTTTACTATCTCAATACTCAGACTGCCTGCGTTCGTTGCGAGTTCGTCGAGCAATGCTTCGTCCAAATCCATTGCCAGAACGGAATAACCAAGTTCTGCCAGAGGAATAGAGAAAAAACCGCTACCGGCCCCAAGGTCAGCCGCGTAGCGGCTTCCGGCGGGTTCCACGGACTCCAGGCCGCAACTGGAAAGTCGCCTGCGGGCTTTCGCCAGGTTTTCGCTTAGTCCGCCGTAGATACGAGTGTAATAGGTCGAGAGGATCTCGGAGTAATGCTTCTGAAAACTGTACATTGACCTGTCTTCCTTCGCCACCATGCGGCCGTCAAGAGGCCGACGTTTGCAGCCACTGCGCCAGAGGGCAATACTGGCAGTCGGCATGGCAAAGAGCAACCGCGGTCGGCGCAGCAAAGAGCAACCGCGGTCGGCGCAGCAAAGAGCAACCGCAGTCGGCGCAGCAAACAGCAACCCCTGCCGGACACCCCACCGAGTAAACACCAGAAAGACGGAGCCTCGCCTGGCGAATGAACAGCAGGCGAGCAGCGCTAGACGCTGGAGAGTCGTACCTGGTCTTCGTACAGAGTAAACCTGGCGCCGGGAAGAGACCTTCGCTCCACTCTGTATTTGCGCACGCCCACCCCGAAACTGATCTCCACACCGGGATATACCTGTTCGCGGACCTCTACTTCGGCCCCTTCCACCGGGTTGATGCTGGCAATCAGTCGCTCCCTTTGAAGCTCCAGGTTTTCCAGGTGCTTCTCCAGTTTCTGCTGCACCATACGAAGGCGTTTTTCGGTCTCTTCATCTTCCTGCGAGGCTTTGCCGCGCTTCCTGCTCTCCTCAATTTGCTGGATATGCAGAAGCACTCGGTGATAGGTTTTCTTTTGATCTTCGTACTGAGCATCCATTTCCCGTAACTTCTGGAAGGTGTCCGGATCCACACCTACGGTGACCCGGGTACCTGTTTCCATTTTCGTTCCGAGTTTTCGCGCCTTCAGGCGCTGGCCGGCCAGCACATCCCCGCCTATTATCTCGCCCCGGCCCTCTTCTACAATGATCTCCTGGCCGGCGGTTAGCCGCGAATGCATGCTCACTTCCTGGATATAGATGCCGTGTCCGGCAAGCAAGGAACTACTCTGCGCAAAGCGAGCGAAGATACTGCCCGCAGCCTCGATGTAGCCGCTGTTTCGGGTGACGGAGCCTCCGCTAAGAATAATGTCGCCTTCGGCTTTCAGAAATACGTTACTTACAGTCTTTTCGATGATAATATCGCCCCGGGCCCTAACCTGAAAACCGTCCAATACGGCATTTCGCACAACCACGGTTCCGGGAAAATCGATGTGACCGGTGGAATAGTCCACATTGTCTAGCTCCAGGATCTCCTCTACGTCCACCCGGGGAAACCGGCTTTGATAGTTGGATACCCTGGCATGCCCGTCGATCCTGGAGAAGTATTCATTTCCCCGGGCTTCCACATTCATGCCTGCTTCCAGGACAATGGATGAGCCATCGGTGGGCGGAAGCGTTCTTCCCGTTACGGTGAATCCGGCTTCCCCGGGCTCCCCGGGCAGAACTGTAGCCAGCAAGTCCCCGGCTTTGCAGGTTTGTACTACATTCAGATTGCGAAAGTCTACTGGATCTTCCTCTCTTTGACCTTCTTTGCGCACAGGCACAGCGCGGGGATTGGGCTCTATCTGCCACTTCACGCTTGCATCTCGGGCCGCCGTGGGTGATTTCATGGTTGCGATGCGATAGGCTTTTTTCTGAAATCCCCGGTTCGCCAGCTCCGGCAGGGTTCGGTCGGCGATGGAGGCTACCATGTCTTCGTCGATGCCCGCCACTACTCCCCTGGATGCTAGCAGTGAGTATATGTCTTCCCGGTTGGGCCAATGTCCGCCATGACGGGGCGCTATGACCGTGAGCATGGCCTGGCTTTCATCTTCGGCCACGTCCAGTTCCATACGCGCGTCTTCGCTGGGTAGCTCCTCCCAGGCGGCTATGTCGTATGGTTCGCCGGAAGCGGCAGCAATGGCTTCATCCAGAGCCGCACGATCAAAGTCCGAAATACCAAAGAGTGCGAGGCGGGCCTGAACGTCGATCTTCTTCACCGGCCGTCCTTTCTTGCCGGCCGGATAGACCCGCAGGATTGCCCGGCCGCCTTCGTTTTCTAAAAGGAAGTGTCCGTTCTCATTGTCCTCGATGGACTTCAGGAAATCGTGATGGGATTCCATTATCGGATACAGTTTCCCTCGGCGACGCTTTGACTGCTCGCATGTCTGAGTATTTCGGCATCTCGAATCATTGGCCAAAGTTGCAGATTTCTTGCAGCCCGGAGACTTCTTGCAAGCTGATCCATTTTCCAGGTATGAATCATCATTTCGCTACCTTGAGAAAATCCAGGAAGTAATCCGGATAGGTTTTTCGCACACAGCCCGGATCTTCGATTTCGATACCGCAACCGGCGCTAACCAGGGAAAAGGCCATGGCCATGCGATGATCCCGGTAGGTCTGAAATCTAGCGCTCTTCGGAGTGTGCGGAGGCTCAATGATCAAATAGTCCGCCCCTTCTTCTACCTTCGCCCCGGTTCGCTCAAGTTCTGTTTTGAGTCCGTGGATTCGCTCGGACTCCTTTACCCGCAAATTGGCTATGTTTGTAATTCGGCTTTGTCCGGAAGCGAACAGGTTCAGCGTGGCCAGCGTCATGGCCGCATCCGGCATGGCATTCATATCAAGATCCAGGGCTTTCAAATCATTGCCTCCTCGGCTTTCAATGAAGTTGTCGCCGATTTCAATGGATGCTCCCATTTGCTGTAGGATAGAAACATAGTCCAGGTCGCCCTGGATGGAAGTCTTGCCCAGACCATAGATCCGCACGGGACCTCGCCCTGGCAAAGCGCCGGCAGAAAGGAAGTATGTGGCCGCCGAAGCATCGCCCTCGATTTCATACTCGGATGGGGCGGCATAAGCTTGATTTCCGGGAACGAAAAACTGCTGATAGCCCTGCCGCTCCACAGTTACTCCGAAATCATGCATCATAGATATTGTCAGGTCGATGTAGGGCTTGCTCACAGGATCGTCCTGCAGTTTCAGGGTGAAGTCCTTTTCGGAAAGCGGAGCGGCCATTAGCATGGCCGAAATAAACTGACTGGAAGTCTTTCCCTGAATGTTCGCCTCCTGACTCTTCCAGCCCTGGCTCTTGATCCGCACCGGCGGGCAGCCGTTTTCGCTTGCTTGAATGTCCACTCCCAGGCTGACCAGGCAATGCGCCAGATCTCCAATGGGTCGGCGATTCATCTGCTCGTTTCCGTAAATGAGATAATTGCCTCTTAGAGCCGATAGCACTGCCAGTAACGGACGCATTGCGGTGCCCGCATTTTCGACGTAAAACTCGCCCTCCGCCGGCGAAAGACGGCTGTGATCCGACTCTATTCTAATGCCATCCGGTCCGGCCTTCACGGATACACCTAATTGCGGTAAGAGGTTTCTCAGAACATTTACGTCGTCGGAATCAGGAAGCCTTTTCAGAATGCATGGTCTGCCCGGAACGGTACCCAGAGCCGAAAGCAGCAACGCCCGATTGGCTATGGACTTGGAGCCGGGCAACTCCACTTCACCGACAAACTGATTGATGTGGGGAATCTGGAGAATATCCAGGTCAGTATTGCCCTCCGTATAGGCAGAAAAGAGACCATTGCTTGCCTGTGCCATCCGTTCGGCAAAGGATGGCTCTACAGATGGAAAGCGGGCGGGCATATCCTTCAATGACTGCTACGTCCTAACTGACAACCACTTTGAGAAATGCCATGATACCCAGCATAAGCCAGCTAAAGGAAAAAAGAGCCGCGGCCAGCCACGAAGACCTGGAAGAAAGCTCCGAGTTGCTATTGGATTTCTTTAAACTGCAGAAGCTTCAACCAGCAGCCGCCGAAGGGCTGGTCCCGGTGGTGGTACAGAATGCGGATACCGGCGAAGTATTGATCCTGGCTTATGCGAACCATGAAGCCCTACAGCAAAGTCTGGAGCGGGGAATCGCCGTATTCTACAGCACATCCAGAAAGGAATTATGGATTAAAGGCGCCACCTCCGGCGATTACCTGGACCTGGTGGAAGTTCGCATCAACTGCGAGCAGAATTCGTTGCTTTTTCTCGTAAGACCTAGAGCCGGCGGGGTTTGCCACACCCGCCAGACCTCGGGAAAAACCAGGCAGTCCTGCTACTATCGGCTCGTCGAAAAATCCGGCAAGCTCAGTCCGCCAGCCAGCCAGCCACTTCCATGGCATGATAGCTGAGGATGATACTGGCTCCAGCCCGTTTCATTCCCAGAAGGGATTCAAGAACCACGCTTTTATAATCCAGCCAGCCCGCATTGGAGGCGGCTTTGAGCATGGCATACTCGCCGGACACATTGTACACCGCCACCGGAACATCGCTCACTTCAGCCAGCGCGCGCACAACATCCAGATAGGGAAGGCCTGGTTTCACCATTACCATGTCCGCTCCTTCCTGAATGTCCAGTTCGTATTCGCGTAACGCCTCTTTTACGTTGGCCGGATCCATCTGATACGTCTTCTTATCTCCGGATTTGGGCGCGCTCTGTAAAGCGTCACGGAAAGGACCGTAAAAAGAAGAGGCGTACTTTGCGCAATAGGACAGGATACCGGTATTCTTAAAACCTTCGGCGTCCAGGGCTTCGCGAATGTAGCCCACCCGGCCATCCATCATATCGCTGGGCGCCACGAAGTCGGCGCCCGCCCGGGCCTGCGCCACGGACATCTTCGCAAGGGCTTCCAGGGTTTCATCGTTCAGGATTTCGCCATCGGCGGATACAATTCCGTCATGGCCATCGCTGGAATAAGGATCCAGGGCAACGTCGGAGAAGATAATGAGCTCAGGAAACTGCTTTTTGATGGCAGTCAGGGCCCTTGGATACAGACCTCCAGGATTCACTGATTCGCTGCCATGCGAATCCTTCAAGGCTTCGTCAATGGCCGGAAAAGGGGCCACCGCCCGAATACCCAGATCCAGGGCCCTCTGCAGAAACTGGGGCAGAATTTCCAGTCCATGGCGGTACACTCCTGGCATGGAAGGAATCTCTTCTTCTTTATTGCCCTCCATTATGAAGACCGGAAGAATAAAATCTTCCACACGGAGATGATTTTCCCGCACCAGGTCGCGCAAATAGGGACTGTTTCGATTCCTTCTGGGTCTGTGTAGCATGTCCATGAGTCAAATTGGACAGGCCGCTGGAAAAATCGAGTGATTATGAACGGGTAGAGACGCGGACCATGAGGGAATGGGAATGGGATTTGCTTATGCGGCCCGCGAGTTGCCCAACCCCGGGGATTGATGCCATCGGAAGGATGCGAAAGAAATCCCGTGCAACCCCTCCAGGCGATTGTCAATTCTGACTGAGGATGCCGTGCCTGGCTGTTCCTGGCCATGCCTGGACAGGCACGAAACAGCGGGAGCGCCAATTCAATCGTTTCGCGCTTCAGCGCATTACCGCATCAGCGCGGCATAAGATTGTTGTTTCTTTCAATTTGCTCGATCAAGTGATCGAAGTTACCGGCTTTGCTTGCGCGAAACTGCTCCAGCATCTTCATGCGGGAGTTTTCAAATTCATCCATCATGTTCTTTTCTACGCCCACGGACTTGTTGGGTCCCATCTCGGCCACCACCTTTTCGCCGGAACGCACGGACAGTTTTGGAACCCCGGGGCCCTGCACTTCCACTTCGCCTTCGCCCACCAGGACCCTGGTATTCTGCTCTTCGGCTTCCACGATGAAAGTAGTGCCTCGAACCAGGGCCACGGCGGTGGGTCCTTGCACCCGAATATTGTATTTCTGACCGCTCTTTTGAGCATCCACGCCCAGTTTGCCGCTGAGTATGTTTATGAAGAACTCAAGACGACTCACAGTATGATTGATGGTTTTTACTTCGACTTTACTGTTTTCCTGCACGGCCACAAAGGATCCCTGGGAAAACTGAACGATGACCCTGGAGTTCTTTCCGGTGCGGATTACATCGTTTTCCTCGATGATTTCCCGGACCCGGATCTTACGCACTTTATCGCCTCGCTGGATTTCGGCATCTCCTACGCGAAAGGTTACCAGCGCGATTTTTCTGATCTTTTCTTTTTCGGCTCGAATTCCCGAAGGAGCGGTAATGAGCATGGTGGCGATAATTGCCAGTACGGTAAACCTTTGCATTGTTTCCTCTTTGCTGTTTCGGATTGTTCCAGAATCACAATCTGCTACGCCGTTGAAAGCCGGGGCGCTTGGTCCAAAGCAGCTATGTATAGCTTAAAGCCGTGCCGGCCCTAATGCATGATTAGATCGTTTTTTGGCGGATTCCGGTTCGAGAAAACCGTTTTTTCATCCATCTTTTTGCAGTTGAAAAGCCAAATCCTGATACTCCAGTAAACACTCGGGATTGCTCAAAGCTTCTTTGTTTTTCACGGAACGACCTTCCACAATCTCCCGCACCGCAATCTCCACCTTTTTCATGTTCCGAGTGTAGGGTATCGAACTTACAGAAAGAATCACCGCCGGAACGTGCCGGGGCGAAGCTTCCTGCCGAAGTTTCTTTCGAATAGTGTCCTCTTCTTCCTTTTTCAGGGCCCGGCCCGGATCCTCCGCCAGCTTTACAAAGAGAACCACGCGAACATCGCCCTTCCAGTTCTGACCGATGACAACGCTGTCTTCTACAAAGGAGAGCGACTCCACTATGCGGTAGATGTCGGCGGTGCCAATGCGCACTCCCCCGGGATTGAGGGTAGCGTCGGAACGGCCCAGAAAGAGAAAACCACCGGACTCGGTGCGCAGGGCAAAATCCCCGTGGGTCCACACATTGGGCCAGACATCAAAGTATGCCGAATGGTAACGGCTTCCGTCCGGGTCGTTCCAGAAATAGAGCGGCATAGAAGGGAACGGTTCGGTGCAGGTAAGCTCCCCCTGGTTGCCGGTAACATCGTTTCCGTTTTCGTCCTTGATCTCGACTTTCATTCCCAGACCGGCGGCCTGGATCTCGCCTCTTCGCACCGGCATGAGAGGATTGCCCAGGGCAAAGCAGCCGTTCAGATCGGTGCCCCCGGAGATGGATGCCAGTTGCACATCGGATTTTATCGAATCATAGATGTAGTCGAACTGCTCGGGCAGAAGCGGCGAGCCGGTAGAAAGCATCAATCGCATGGAGTCCAGATGATGCTCTCGAGAAACCGGATAGCCGGACTGCTCCAGAGCGGCGAAGTATCGTGCGCTGGTTCCAAAGACGTTTACGGACTCTTTTTCGGCCAGGCGAAAAAGGGCTTCCGGACCTGGATGAAAGGGGTTACCGTCGAACAGAAGCACGCAGGCGCCGCTGGCCAGGGCGCTTACCAGCCAGTTCCACATCATCCAGCCGCAAGTGGTGAAGTAGAAAGTGGTTTCGCTGGAACGAAGATCGCAGTGCAAGACATGCTCTTTTAGATGATTGAGAAGGACTCCCTGACCCTGAACCATACATTTTGGCAGGCCCGTGGTTCCGGAAGAATACATAATGTACACAGGATCCATGAACGATCGGCCCACAAAATCGATTTCGCCGTGGCCCTGCCCGGAATCGCTCAAGAAGTCCTCCAACGCCGTGGCTCCCGGGATATCGGAAACGTCCACTGGATCCGAAGAACCAGGTACAACGACAATGGCCTCCAGGGAATCAATCTCTGTGGCAATTTGCTTCACTTTGTCCAGAATGGAAATCCATTTGCCTTTGAAAAAGTAACCATCGCAACTGAAAAGTACCCGGGGCTTGATTTGTCCAAAGCGATCCAGCACTGCCTGTACGCCGAAATCCGGCGATGCGCTGGAAAAGACCCCGCCCAGGGAGGTAGCCCCCAGCATGGCCAGCACCGTATGAGCACGATTGGGAAGATAGGCAGCCACGCGATCGCCGGGCTGCAGGCCCAGGCGCTTGAGCGCTGCATGATAGCGGGCGGCTTCGGCATAGAGTTCGTTATGGTTGAATCGAATCTCCTGTCCCACTTCATCTATGGAGATCAACGCCGGTCGATCATCTCGGTGCTTGAGCAGGTTCTCGGCGAAATTCAACCGCGCGCCAGGAAACCATTGAGTGTCCTGGATTCGCTCGGTCCTTTGAAGAATTTCTTCGGCTGGTTTCTGGAATCGCACATCGCAGTAATCCGCCACTTCTTTCCAGAACAGATCCAGGTTTGCCACCGACCAGCGGTGTAGACTTGCATAATCCGCAGGATCGATGCTGGAATCGTATTTGTCGCGGACCCTGGATGCGAATTCATACATCTGGCTCTTTTCGGGATGGGACGGAGACCACAATACCGGATTCATGAACTCAGAATGTGTTCGGACCGGTCACAGTTGCAAGTATTTAAGTCGGATGGACAACGGCAGCGTGGGCCTGGAGTAGGAAGCAGGGACGCTTAATCGATAGCAATGCCGGGTCCTAATGAGGGTAGATCGCCTGAAAGAAGGGCTCCGCCGGATTGCCGGCCAGGTCTTTAACCTGGATAGAAAGAAAGGAGCCATTACTGTTCATCCACTTCTCAGGAACCGAGACCCGCAACAACGATCGGTCCCCGGCCCATTCGTAGTCCAGAGGGATGCCATCGAGAAATACGGCCGTTGTATCGCGATCAACCCAGGACTGTTCGTCGTAGATGTCGAACTCGAGTAAACCCACCGGATTCTCTTTATTCCCTGAATGGATCAAATCATCCTCGGGTCGCTGCCAGGCAAACGATGGATGGATGACCGGGGCTCCGGTATCGCGCAGTATGGCCACGATCCCTCCCCGCTTAAGCCTCAGATTATAGTAGGCTTTGTTTTCTGTTTCTCGATAGGGCTTGCCCAGCCAGTCCCATCTTCCCGTGGTAGGATTCCACAAATACAGTTCTTCGTCCGGATGCTTCTTATCGACGCTGCCGGAGATATACATGTACCCCGACACAACCAGATCACGAGCATCGAAAACGAAAGCGCGAACTCCGCCCGCAGGCTCGGTCAATCCATCCCGTACCGGTGGCATGGCGCGAATCCAGGTAGGCTCCAGAATCCGGGCCTTTGCACGCCCCCGTTGCATTCCTCCCGGGATTTGAATATTTAAGCTGATCCCATCGCCGTTGTAGGAAAAGTTCGCCCCGGCATAGGGCGGCAGGTTCCGGAAGGGCACATCGTTTTGTCGGATCAAGGGATCTTCCTGTTCCGTTCCGGTAGCCTCATCGCGTTCAGGTTTTTCGGATTTCAGATCCGCATCGGTAGCATGTCCAATTTCGAAGAGTAGCCGGGCCTTGTTACCGGAGCTATCCAGAACCTCAACCAGATACACTCCGGCGTCCAGTTCCGATCGATTCCGGCGCAAGGTATCGTATAAATAGTATACGTATTCAGAGCCAATGGAAGTCTTTTCTGGATCGTAGTAGCGATCTGCTGTGCGAAGCTCGGAAGTAGCAATGCCATCCAGTTCCATCTTGTATTCGGGTTTCGCAGGGATTTCTTCGGGCTGGCTTCGGTAGGTTTGCAGGGTTAAAGGCTCATCGCCCAGGAAATAGAGACGAACTCCGTGGACTCCGTTTCGATTAAGCGCGGCCATAGTATCATAGGTTCCGATTCGATAATCCGCCGAAGACAACGGTTCTTTCACAGCCAGCGCGTACGTATCAATGGTATGTCCCTGTTTCGTATACTGCCGATGCACCTGTTTGAGATCATAGGCTCGGGTTCGAGTATGTAATCGCAGCAATGTAGGCGCTGTGAAATCCTGAATCGCTCTGTCGGGATCCTCCAGAGGGCTTTTGAAGTAGCCCCCGGACCCCACCTCAAAATGCAGATGGGGCGCACCAGATCCGCTTTCGCCGCTACGCCCAATTGTTTCCCCTTTCTTAAAGGCAAAGTAGCCCGGAAGATTCACCGAAGCCCGATTTCGCGGATGCATCAAAAAGAGCGCCATGCGCAGGTACTCCAGCTGCGGATGCTTTCCCAGAAAGTCGTACATATGCCCATAAGTGAAGTGCCGACCATCTACGGAGCTCAGGACCAGACCGTTGCCGTAGCCCACCTCCGATGTATAAAGCCTGGCTACCGTCATATCTTCCACAGCCACTATAGGAATGCCATTTCGATTGAAGGTCTTGTAGTCCAGGCCATGATGAAACCGGCCGCCGGATCGGTATTCGCCGAAGCTGCCGGATATATGAGGAAACTCAATGGGATGGTTGTTCCCTA
Organism: Spirochaetaceae bacterium; assembly: GCA_002730875.1. Lineage (GTDB taxonomy): Bacteria > Spirochaetota > Leptospiria > Leptospirales > Leptonemataceae > UBA3465. Next base: position 122,380 of record PCBI01000006.1, read on the forward strand.
CAGAATGATTGGCCCGTGCCTTGCGCACTTCAGGAGGCAAATCCTCTTTGCAGCCAGCCAGGCAAAGAACCGTGAAAAAGGCGCCGAGCAAAGCAAGCCGCCGGGCAAGGGCCATGGCTGCACGGGACTCTGGTCGACCGCGCCTTTCAGAGATTCGATGCTCGATAAAGGAGCCCGGACTGCCGGCACTGACGAGACCAGAGCTGGCCGGTTTTTGCGACGAGACCGGGCGCGGCCCGACCGAGCGCAGACGGTTCAGGTGAGAGAAACCGGATCGAGCCCGGCCGCTATTCAGGAACGTTAAAGTATGAGACCATTTCATCCAGATGCCTGTGGAAACGAGTATCTGGATTCAATGGATCCAGCACCCACTTGCCGTCGGCCACCAGCATGTATAGATATTCTCCGGGGCGCAAGTGCAATCTAAGCCTGAAGACTCCATCCTCCCCTTTCTGAAAGAAGTGGGTTTCCGGATTCCAGTGGTTAAATTCGCCGACCAGCGAAAGGTTTTCAATGCTGCCCTGAAAAGTCCGTTGCTCCAGGATTCGGCTGTGTACAGCAAATTCCACCAGTCGCTCCCGTCCCGGCTTCTTCTGCTTTAGCAGGCTAACACTGGCGAGTTCGTTGGGATACTCCCGATCAAGGAAGAAGGTGGAAATATATCCTCCCATACCATCATCCTTGCGATTGGGATGTGTCGGATCGTGCTGCCAGATTCCATCAACCTGGAACCGATATTCATAGTTGCGGACTCGATGACCCTTCTCCAGTTCGCGCACCGGAATCACCAGATAGTAGACCCCCTGCGCGTTGCGTTTCATAGGCACTGGCTTCCAGTTGGTAAAATCCCCGGCCAGGTGCACATTGCGGGCCCTGTAGTCCTGATACGTGAACAGGATTCCGGTTCGGCCGGGGTTGGAGCTAACAGCATACTGCTCCCAGTCCAGCAAATGAATGTATTTAGGGGCGATGGACTTTCTCAGCTTCTTTAGATGGAAAGTGGTGTAGCTTTTGATCTGCTCGACGTCCGCCGTCTCCAGGCCGGACTGCTCGGAATTGTAGGAAACGATGCTTTCGGGAGCCCCGTTCAAGCCTGCCAGAGACAGGGTGGAAAAAAGAAAAATGAACTGTACAGCATTTCTGGGCTTTATCATATGAGAATGTGTCCTTTTACAAAGCAGCTGACGTCCGCGCCCGAAGCGCTCTCAGGGAGCGCCGATTCCCGGTTTAAACGCACATTTTTTCACGGGCGCCACTGCTCTATATTGTCGATAATTCTACTGGAATCACTGAAGTAATTCTTCTACTATCATGGCAGACACAGAAACAGGAGACAGCCGGAACGATCAGATTGAGGAGCTTCTATCAGACCTGGACCGGGATCTGACCGAAGTAATCTCCCCTCTGGAAGATCAGTTCAAAGAAGATCTAATGGAGATCCGTGGAGAAGACCCGGATCTTCAGAGCATCGAACAGGGTATGGCATCCGGCGATGATCCTGAAGGCTCCAGCGCCGAATTCGACGATGACGGCCCCACCGGGGTGGATACGGATTCCGGCGACGATCCGTTTGCGGGCATGGACCTGGGCGCCGAAGAAAGCGCCGGCGAAGCCCCGGAAGCAACGGGCGACGACATTCTGAGCGGACTGGACTTTTCGCAGGACTCGGAGAGTGCGGAATCCGTCGAACCGATGGATACAGGCACATCCGACCAGGATATGGGTTTTTCCGACCTGGACGACCTCATGGGCGGCATGGGCGACTCGGACGCAGGGGATATGGCTACCGGGCTGGATGCCGGCGAGGAGGATTCGGCGGGCGCTGATCTGGGTGATTTCGGCGATCTGGGCGACCTGGGCCTGGGAGAAACTTCCGACCAGGGTGACGCTACCCAGGCCACCGACGGCGGCCTGGATTCAGATACTTCCTTTGAAGACCTGACGGAACCTCTGCAAGCGGACACCGGAGCCGGTGGCGATGACCCATTCGCCGATCTCGGCGACTTTGGAACCGGCAACACAGAAAGCGCGGAAGATCCTTTTGCCGATACCACCCTGGGCGAAGATCCCTTCGCGGATGCAGAGACCCTGAGCGGCGATAGCGCAGGAGACGATTTCGCAGCGGACCTGGGCGGTGCCGACTCAGGTGGCGCCGATGATTTTGCGGCGGACCTGGGCGGTGGCGATCTTGGCGCCGATGACTTTGGCGCAGATCTGGGCGGCGGCGATCTGGCAGCCAGCGACGATTTTGGTACAGATCTGGGCGGAGCCGACCTGGGCGGCGGAGATCTGAGCGCAGGCTCGGGAGACGATTTTGGCATGGATCTGGGCACCATGGACGACATGGGTCTGGAAAGCGCCGGCGAATCTGATACTCAGAGTTCCGCGGCCGGTGAAGAAGACCTGGGCGGACTGGAAGACCTGGGAAGCTTCTCCAGCGGAGACCTGGAAGAAATGGCCAGCCAGGCGCAGATGTCGACCGGCATCGGCGAAGAGTTCACCGATGAAGAACTGGCCACCATACGAACCGAAATTGTGGACTTTCCGCAGGAACTGCGAAAGGCCATCATTGATGCAGTAGTAAACGAAAAACTCTCTCATCCAGATCAACGAATGCTGATGAATATGATCGTGGATCAGGCCGATCCCGATCAAATCGCGGATTTCCTGGAACCGCGCATGGGTTTTCGTCCGGACACCTCCCCGCCGGATGTGCGAAAAGACGGTGTCCCCATCATCTACGCCGACGAGTTCTCCCCGGAGGCTCTGGGACGAAGACGCCGTAGAGCCAAGATGATGCTTCTGGGTCTGGGCGGTGTGATTCTAGGCCTGATTGGCGTATTTGGCGGTCTGCTGCTCTATAGAAATCTATCTATCCAGGGTCTGTACGAGACTGGTCTGGAACGACTCCAGGACGCTCGGCGCGCCAGCCCGGATCAAAAGGCTGCTCTTGCTCAAGAAGCCGAAAGCTATTTTCAACGGGCTCTGGAAGCGGATGATGGAGTCTACGACGTAGAGTATCTGAACCGTTACGGAATCGCCTATTTAAAAGCCGGCTACTACGACGAGGCATTCTACAAACTGTTTGGCAAAATCGAACCCGAATACGAATGGAATGATCCGGCCTTTCGTGCTCCTTTAATCAATGTTGCGGAAAACTCCCGCTGGTATGGCCCGAAAGAAAGAAAAGAAGGCTTCCAGAGTACTTTCGTGGACAAGGACAAGACTCCACGCACTGTAGAAATCCCTGGCGCCTACATTGTTTCCCGCCTGCGGGACCGGGAAATGGACCGTCAGAACCTGATGGCTCTGGGTCGTTTCCATTCGCATAACTCGAGACGATTCCTTTCTACGCCGGAAGGCCAGAAGTACAAGAACGACCAACTGGGAATTGATTACTATCGGTTGATTACCACTTTATTGAACCTGCCCGACGATGCGGAAGCTCTGGCAGGTATCGGCAAGATACACTACAACCGGGAAGAGTACGGAGCGGCCGCCCGAAAGTATAACGAGATCCTGGAAACGCACCCGGCCCAGATAGAAGGTCATGCAGGACTGATCAATACCTACATTGAGCTCTGGAAGAAGGACGGGGATCCCAGATTCGTCATCGCGCGACATAGAGAAGCCCGGCGCCTGGGCCTGGAAGAAGAACTACCGATTTACGTGCTTACCAAGCTGGCCGGCTTCTACATCGATCTGGACCCTACCGATCTTCGCATCAAGTACCAGGTAGATCCGGTAGATGCGGTTTCGGGCTACGATCTCGATCAGAACGTGGTTCACTTACTCAAGATCGTCTTTGATAAAGAAGAAACGCGGGACGAAGAAACCATTCAGGGCTCCGAATACGGCGAAGGATTCTACCAGCGCGGTCGTTATCTTCTGGCCAAAGACGAAAGCGCCCGTGCCATGCGCCAGTTCGAAAATGCAGTGCGCACCGATCCCTGGCATTATCCGGCGCTCACATCCATGGGGGAGTATTATCAGTCCGTTCTGGATTTCTCCCGCGCCGAGCAGTATTATCGCGCAGCCCTGCAAACCTACGAAGCTCACCGGGACGACTACGGAAATAGACCGGAAGATGAAACCCTGATGGAGGGCGACATCGGCAAGATCTACTTTAACATTGGTTCTCTACTATACTTGCAGAACGCCGGCGGTTCGGACCCTACCCTGATGCCCCGGGCGCGCATCTATCCATTCCGAGCCGAACGAGCAGAAACCGAAGAAACGCAAAAGCGAAGGCAACAACTCCTGCAGGCAGCGGATTATTTTGACACCGCCCTGGAAAAGGACCTGGAAGATGAGCAGGCCATAGCCCAGGCGCATTACCGAAAAGGATGGATTCGCTACATGGGCGCCGATTTCGAATCGGCGCTGGAGGAGTGGAACAAACTGGATTCCAGCTACGAGGCGGTGCATGACGATCGTTCCATCCTGATGGGAAGAGCCAACGCAGCCTATCATGAAGACCAGCTGGGCTACAGTCTGGGAAACTATCTCAAGCTAAAAGATGAACTGGAAGATGAAGCGATGCGCATCTCCAGTCCAGATCCGCAGAATCGCTCACACCGACTTGTATACGAACAATTGACGCAGGTCTATAACAACCTGGGTGCAGTATATGAGAAACAGTACATGGAGAAGAAGGAAGCCGGAGCGTCCCAGAACGTACTGAACGATCTCCAGGAACAGGCCATGAGCCATTACTGGAAATCGGTGGAAACAGCAGGTCTGGTGGATCTTCCAGCAGAGATTCCGCGACAGAACATTCAGCTAAGCTTTCCGCGAAGCGGCGAACGAGAGCCTCTTCTGGATGAATGGCTGAATCCTATGCTTGAGAAAACGGATCCACCAGAATAGATTGGAACGGATTGATACTGCGGACATTGCTGGAGCTTTGCTGGAGCTTTGCTGGAGCTTTGCTGGAGCTTTGCTGGAGCTTTGCTGGCTTCATCGCAAACCAGATTGGCCGCAACGGATCCCCATCGCCTCGGAGTAACGTGGCTTTCTGGGATCCCGGGCCAGGGCAGGCCACGAGCCTATTTCTGCGCGGCCAACTTCTGTTCTTTTCTCTTCTGACGGTTTACTTTTATAGATCGGAAGAACGTCTTCAGATAGAATCCGTACAGGGCAAACCAGCGAATCAAATTCATGGGACGAATTAAGGTGCGCCACAGCCAGCTTAAGCCACGGACCTGAAAGTAATCCGGGGCTTTCTTTTCCATTCCCGAAAGAATATCAAAAGCTCCATCTACACCGATCACTACAGCCGTGGACAGACTCTGAATGTTTTCCCGTGTCCAGAGTTCTTGAATGGGGAATCCCATACCCACAAAAATAATGTCCGGAGAAGACTTACGCAGTGATTCTTTGATGCGTTCCCCTCTTTCTTGATTGAAGTAACCGCCCTGACGGCCGATAATTCGCACACCGGGGAAGCTCCGGGTAAGGTTCAGAAATACCTTTTCCAGGTATTCCATGCGCGAACCAAGCAGGTAGATGGTGAATTCACGCTTCACGCTCAGTCGGATCACGTCCATAAGAAAGGCAATCATGGGGATACGCTCTTTCAAAGGCGTGCCCAGCTTTTGAGCGGCCCAGGGCAATCCGGCTCCGTCCGCCAGTATCATGGCGCTGTCACGAGCAATGAAGGAGTGCTTCTTTCCGGGCCGAATTTGCATCAGCTTCACCGGGTCGGCAAAGAAAACGAAATGGGGACCATCCTTGCGCTCCACCATGTCCATAATGCAGGCCACGGCTTCATCCCGGTCCACGTTATCCACCGGTACATCCAGCAAATCCACCTTCTCTAAAGAAGAGAGATCGATGCTCTTGTAATCCAGGAGGTAATCCCTGTCCTCCCTGGCGGATGCATATGGCTTCACGGTTGCTCCTTTCATTTTCTGACCCTCGGCGTGCTACGCCTCAATTATGTCTCCATCTGGCAAATGCCGTTTCAATAATACAGCAAATTTTTGCCGTTTAATGAAAAATCCCCGGCAAGCGCTGACCCGCCTCGTTCGGGCCTATGAGCCCGGGTTTTCGCTTCTATGGAGCGGCAGATTCTATGTATCCAGGTGCAGGCTCCGCAGGGAATCGTCCCATTGCCGCGCACCGTCGGCTCCCGGCCCTGAATTCATGACAGATCCGATCACAGCCGGAACGAAGGCGCGGGTGTTCCAGCCCCTGGTCTGAATACCTTTTGCGAGTTCAGCCCAGTTTTCGGGATTCAGTCCTCCAATCATCACAACGGAGAAAGGCCGGCTTCGCTCCTCAAATTGCGAAACAACCTTTGATTCGGCGATGATTTCCAGGGCTTGCTCGGGCCCCAGAGGATCATTTTGATCACTGGATTTGGTTTTGGAACCGGTAGCAAAAACCGGTCCAAGGGCAATATAGGACCAAACGCTACCCCTGCTTTCTTTGCCGAAAGGAGACTCATCGGGCTCCATGGCCCGCCGGAACTGATCCAGATTGTGCGTGGAGCAGCCCGCAATTCCGCCAGAATCCAGGATTTGCTGCAGCATTGCCTGCTCCCGGGAACTCAACGATTCCAGATCCGATTGGCCCAGATGTATTCCGCAGAACCAGTCCGAGTGATGCCAGGCCAATTCCAGAAAGTCGTTTGCGATTATGGCCGGTCGACCGAACCACCGGTTTGGATGGCCGCCCATGGAGCCAGTGGCGGCGGAGGTAGAATCGGGTTGATCGGCGGAATCAGATTCAGCGATCGGCGCCTGCATCGGCAAAGGTTCCATCCAGACAGCATGCAATTTCTCGGCCAGAGCCGCATACTCCTGCGCCGACACCCCTTTGGCCCGTAATTGAAACGGACCCCAGCCCAGGGTTTTCCATTCCAGAATCACCTCTTCCGGGGCTACGCTACGGGCCTGACAGGCATCCAGGTCCAGGATGGGATAAATGCCAGCCGGGAAATGGGGGTTTTTCATCATCCCCCTCCTACGAATCGAATGATCTCCAGCTTGTCTTCATCGCTCAGAGCGGTGCTGTCCCAGCTTTCTCGCCGTACAATCTCACCGTTTCTTTCTACAGCCACGGTTCCAGGATCCAGTCCCAGGGATTGTATGAACTCCAGTAAACTTGATACCTCTACCGAGCGGTTTTCTCCATTTACTATCATCTAACTATAATCAATGACACCACCGGGGCGGGCAGCAATACAAAATTGTTGCCCAACACTGTTCGGTACACATATTTGACTGATCGTTACAAGCTATAGAGGAACGCATGCGTATCAAGGCAGTCAATACCACTGGAATCATTTTTGTTCTACTCATATCTTTGGGGCTGACTCCCCTGGGCGGCGAGGAGCCGGCTCCAGACAATCAGCCCACCGAACAGTCCGCGCCGGAAGCGGCAGAGACCGCGGAGCAAGAGCAACCCCCGGAGGGGCAAGAATCCTCCGGCTCGGTATGGAGCTTGCTGGTAAAGGGCGGCTATACAATGATCGGCCTTTTGCTCATATCCACGATCATCGCAGCTTTCGCCCTTGAAAGGTACTTCTTCTTTAGAAGAAATAAACTCTATACCAAAGGTTATTATGATCGGATTCGAGCCGCCCTGGATTCCGGCGGTCTGGACGCCCTGGCAAAGGAGATTCAAGACGACGACTTATTCCTCAGTCGCATACTGCGTGACGGCCTGCGACGACGATCCCACGGCCGCCAGGATGTAGAGAAGGCCATAGAGACATCCGCTACCGTGGAGATAGGCAAATTAGAGCGGGGATTGAATCTACTTTCCAATCTGGGCAACCTGGCTCCGCTTCTGGGATTCTTTGGTACCGTTGTGGGTATGCGAACCAGCTTCCTTCAATTCGTAGAGAAAGCGGCGCCTACAGCCCGGGACCTGGCAGTGGGCGTGGAAGAAGCGTTGATCACTACAGCCACGGGCCTGTTCATCGCCATGCCTACCTATTTGATCTATAACCTTTTTATCTACAATATTGATTCTGTTTCCATCGAACTGGAGAAATGCACCGCTGCGGTACTAACCGCCGTAGAAGATGAGAAAGGCTGATGCGTATTCGACGTAAAAGCAGAGAAGCGGATGAAATTCCGCTGTCCAGTACCGCGGATATTGCATTCCTTCTCATAGTTTTTTTCCTGGCGGCCAGCGCACTTCTGGAGATGCGAGGCGTGGCTATCCCTCTGCCCAAGAAGAATGCCCCGCCCATGGAAATCGAAGAAAAGAATCTCTTTCGCATACAGATTAATGACCAGGGCGAATACATCTACGAAAATCAAACCAGAGACCTGGCAAGTCTGACTGACATTATAGACAAGGCGTACAAGGAAAATAAGGATCTGGTAGTTGTGATTCGACCGTTTCCGGAAGCTCCCACAGGCAGCGTCCCCAGGCTGATTCGAAAACTCCAGGAGTTGAATATTCAAAGAGTCTCGCTGGCTATGAAAAAAGGCCGCTAATGGTTTAGCACGACTGAAGTTCGAGGTCTGGCAAAAGCAAGGATCAGAAATAGGATGAAGTTCAGAAAAAGAAGAAAAGGAGACACCATCCCTCTATCTGCCATGGGCGATATAGCCTTTTTGCTTCTGGTCTTTTACATGGCCACGACCATGGTAACCGATCAGAAGCCCAGGGAAGTGGATGTGCCTTCGGCGGAAAGCCCGTCCCAGGCCAGTCCCTTTCCATTGATTATATATGTGGATCGCAATCTGGGCGAAAAAGACCTGGCCTATTTCTTCAACGAAACCGTAAGCATCTCTCAGTTGCCGGGTCTGGTAAAGCAGAAGGCCACTGAAGCTCCGGGACCGGTAAGAGTGTATCTCAGTATTTCCAGAGACCTCCCCTATCGCACCATGGACGCTGTGATTCAAAAACTCAAGGATGCAGGCATTGAAAACCTGGTGATCACTACGCGAAAAGGAGCCGACTCTGACTGACATCGCCATAGACATTAGAGATCGCCTGGCGCAAAAAACCAGGGATTGGACTCTGAACCAGTGGATGGTGGCCGGACTTGTGGTTCAGGTTGTGGGTCTGATTCTCTATCAGCTGATTCTATGGGTGATTCCGGAGCCGGAAAAGGAAATCCAGAATATCACCGCTCAGCCGGGCATGAGCTTCGTGGAGTATCAGGAGCCTACCCAGGCGGACCTTTCCAGCACCAAAGAGCTTTCCGAAGAAATTGTAGAATCTAAAAAGCAGCAGGATGAGATCAACTGGACGAATGCGGCCAATCCCGGTGCGGACTTTTCGTCACGCTATTCGGCTCAGTTCGCCGTAACGGTGGGGCCGGACGATTACCCGGCTTCCGCGGCCCGGGCCGGCGTGGGCACGGTGACGGTGCGGGCCGAACTTCTGGTTTTACCCAGCGGTCGAATTGGCGATGTGCGCATCTTGAATGTGCGCTTCAGCAATCCGGTGGGCGAAGATTACAGGACGGAGTTCATCGCCAAGGCGCGACAGATTCTACTTACAAGAACCCGTCTGATTTCGGCCCCCTACACCGAGAACGGAAAACCCGCCAAGTTTCGCTGGACCAGGACCATCCAATTCCAGCTACCCTGATTCATGAAAGCCTATGCATTCATAACGGCGGCGGCCGTTGTAATCATTCCGCTCTCTGTCACCGGTAGTCAGAGTCTAATGGCTCTTTCCTTGATTCTGGGAATGTTTTTATGGATTCGCAGGCCGGGCCAGCCACTGACTACTGGTCTGCCACTCGCCGAACGGCTCCCGGCTTTGAACTGGTTTTCCGTCACCGGATGGTCCCTTTTTGCCTGGCTTCTAATAGTCTACGGCATACGAAGCGCCCAGTACTACCTTTTTGATCACCCGCTGTACAACCCAAGCCCGTACCATAACGAACTCACCGATTTCTTCCTCTTCCTGTTTGGCTTTCTGGCCTTCCGCCACCTGCTACACTCATTTGTCGATAAAGGCTCCGGACCTCCTCGGGAAACGGGAATGCCTATTGCGAAAACGGAACAAATCCTGAAGGGAATAACGCTGACCCTATCGGTGTTTGCCGTCATCACCGTCATTACAGGCGGAATGGCTGTGTTTAGCGAAGTTCGACTCTCCAAGTTGTTTACCGGCCATGGCGCCGATTTTCATGCCGGGAACCGGCCACAGTTTCTCTTTCGTCAGATGGGCGATCTTTCCCTTTTTCGTCCCATCGGATTTATGAATACGCGACTGAGCTATGCAGGCATTCTTCTGTTTTCGCAGGTCATCCTGGTTCACAATTTCCTGGAGTCCCTTCGCTTCGGGAACCGATCCTCCTCCAGGGAAACGGGACTTCTCGAGCGGCGTCCGGGGCCTCTCCTTTCCACTCTTTTCTGGGCTGTCCTCAGCGGACTGGGCCTGGTGGTTTCGCTGATGAATGGCTCACGGTCCGGGCAAATTGGAATACTTCTGGCTCTCGGGTTGCTTTTGAGCTATCGCTTTCTGGCGTGGAGATTGCATTCGAAAGCCCGCAGAATTGCTGGTTCCGATGGGAGTCCAGGCATAAATCTGAATGATGGGTCAATTCACCGCAGCGCGTCGAAACAGGATGCGTCGGGTGATACGCAACAAAGCCTCCCGAAACAAAATACAATCGAGCAGACGATCACGGCCCATTTGGCTCAAGGGACCGGCAAACGAAAGATACTGGTTCTGCTCGGCCTGCTTCTCATAGCCGGCACGAGCTGGCTCTATTTGCATATGCTTCAGTCCGGAACCCATCGGCATACGGATTTCATGCGACCGCTTATCTGGCATGGTTCCTTCAGCATTTTTCTGGAGCATCCTTTGCTGGGCATTGGGCCCGGTAATTTCACGGACTGGTTCCATGAGTGGGCCCGATCCTTCTACGCAGAGCATCCCCGCACCATGTATTTCCTGGAAATCACGCCGGACAGCCATGCCCATAACGATTTGCTGCATCTAATGGTTCTGGGGGGAGTACCGGCCGGACTCTTGTTTTTCGGACTGATATTCCATGCTGTCAGATCGCTTCTGGAAGCCATGCGAAACGGCATCGTTTCCAGAGGAGCCAGTGAGATTCGGGAGGCCAGGGGAACTATCCAGGCCAGCAATCTTCTGAACCTGGAGGTTGCCATTCGCACATCGCTGCCGGGTTTTCTCGTGGCCGGTCTATCGCAATGCTATTTTCAGGACGATGAAGTGGTGGTGGTATTCTGGGTTTTTCTCTTTGCTGCCGAAGCGCTTAAGAAACTTCAGCGGCTATCCTGAAGCGGATTCATAACTCCGATTCATAACTCCGATTGAAGACTCAAGGTAGCGAGACGCCAGCGACTACGGCGGGGAATGCCATGGTAAATCAGAGGCAGGGGCCGGGAAAGGCCCGGCCGGGCCGCCGGATAGGCAAGCCCGTACTGGCGCCTTATCTAGAACCTGGTAGGGAACCGGTTTAACCCGCAGTCAGCGGAACCGTTTACACCGCCAAAGTCGATGATCATCGATTCCGGCGCGCTACCCGCTTTTTGAGCATTGATGATCAGTCGGGAAGGGATAGCCGGTTCTTTTGAACGCAAACCTTGCAAGTCTACGCGAATGTTTTCGGCGGTCTGTTCATTCCTGTATAGAATTTGCTGAAGGTAACCGGTGGCGAAGCTGTATTCCACCACCTGTCCGGGCTTTTTCACTATCGCAGAAACGCTACCGTCCGGATTTTCGGTCCACTTACCCTGCTCGATTACATTCGACGGTAAACCGGCATAGAGCAACTCCTGGAAGAAAACAAAAGGCAGTCGAATGGAGTTCTGTCCCATCCCCTGCACCATCAGGTTTTCCACCGGAATGGTTTCCATGCGCTCCATCTTGACGTTCTTCACGTAAGCTTGCTCTTCCAGAATGGTCAGTTGACTCAGTGTAATTCCTATGTAGGGAACACGGAACTCCAGGTGAAGTCTTCGATTCGTGGGATCGCTTCGCACCTCGCCCACCGCCGACTGGGAACCTTCGGCGTTTCGGATGCTGATATTGAAACCTGCCAGGAAGCAACCTCCCGGTTTGTAGTTGCTTACGATCTGATCCTTCTTGGCTTGCAGTCCCGGGGGTAACTCCGGTTCAGGTTGCACATCTGCAGTCTTGCAAAATCCGGTGCATCCGGCTGTTAGCAGAGCCAGAGTCAGTATTATTGTCTTAGAGTTCTTAATCATGGACTTCCTTTCTTCGCGTTTTCTTTTCTATTTTTTTAAGCATCTGCCTTCTTTCGTCGTAAAATAACTTCTCCGGGACTCTCTCTTATCCATCCAGGCGGCCTTCTGTATGGACTGCTTGAGAATCCCTGGCCATTTCTCGCGAACCGGTAGTTTCAGACTGTCTCACTGTTTCTAGCACATCTAATCCAATCAGAGCCCAGGTCCCCTGGGCCGTTCAGACAAGATTCCCGAGCCTGGAAAACTCAGAGAACATCCGCCCCTGCTTCCAGGCCGAAGGCATCAACTCTTTGCCAGACTGGTCCGCGCCCTTCAACGTCTTCATTTTCTTTCGGATGGAATCTTCCCATCCGGCCGGCCTTTTGGATGGCCCCGTGTTGAGACGCAATGCTTCTCGGTAGGCTTCCAGGGCTCGCAACGGCATATCCAATTTGTGGTAAACATCCCCCAGATGTTCATGGATTTCCGGACTGGGAGTAGAGTCATTTTGCATTAGAGTGGCCGCCATTTCCAGATGAAACCTGGCCATATCGTAATTGCCCGACTTGAAATAAACCCAGCCCAGGCTGTCTCGGTAGGCTGCATTGGAAGGCTCCTGCTGCACCGCCTTTTCGATCAACGCGCGGGCTTTTTCCAGATTCTTGCCTTCGCGAGCGTAAAGGTAACCCAGGGAGTTTTGAGCCGGGGCAAATTCAGGATTGGACTCCAGAACCTTCAAATACCCCTGCTCCGCCTTTTCAAGATTGCCTTTCTCCGATTGCAGCACCGCTTCCAGAAATATATAGTCAAGACGATCCGGCGCCAGTTCTCGCGCACGACTCATACTTACCAGGGCCTGATTCCAGTTGTGCTCCCTCCATTCGACCAGGCCAAGAACCATGTAACTCTGATCCCGGGACGGGGAACGATTGATCTGCTCCTTCAGGATGATTCGCGCATCTTCGAAGCGTCGAATCTCCTCCGATGAATAAAGACGGGCCAGGTTTTCAATCGCTGCCGGTCTCTCCAGGGATTGACCCCAGGCGCTTTCGCGGTCTCCCACTTCTATAGTCCGCTGCGCTTCAATAAGGGCGCGATGAAAATGCCCCGAATCCTGTAAATGTATCCAGCTTAGTCTATGAATCTGAAACTCAGAAATCTGTATGTCTGGTCGCTGTTCCTTTAGCTTCCTGGCTTTCTGTATAATCTTCCATCCGGTATCGGGCTCGTTCTGTTGCGCTGCCAGCTCGCTTACGTTCAATAATTCTTCAGCATAAGAGGTTAAATCCCGTTTCTCCAACGCATAGAGGAGGGCCACCCTGGCCGGTAAATGATCGGGATGCTTCTCCAGAAAGCCCAGCAAGGGAGCGAAGGATCCGGGCGGCTGATCCGTCAGCAGAAGCCAGTATTGTTCGGCCAGGGGATTGGAGTCTTTGCAACGGGAGAAATAGGCGATGGCCCGGGGATCAAATCGCATCATGAAGATCTGTCCCAGCAAAAAATCCAACCGCTCGGTGTCGATTCCGGCTTCCTTGAGGTTTTCGCGGGGCATACGATCCAGCTTGAGCAGATGGGGTAAAGATCGATTGTATTTTCCGTTTTCGAAATACACTCCCGCTCCCAGCAGGTAACGTCCGCCCACACTTTCCGGATGGTATTCGAGAAACTTCATGGCATACACGGAGGCCAGGTCGGGATCCTTCTTGCCCACGTAATACACAGCCAGTCGCCAGAGGGAATTAGAGCGATAATAACCGCTGCGAAAATCCCCGGGCGGGGCCACATAGAGGACCCGGGTGTAGTAGTTCATGCTTCGATCTTCCTGCCCGGCCTGACGATATAGCTCCGCCACATGGTAGTTCAACTCCATGTTCGCCGGATAGCTTTCCAGAGCCTCCAGAGCAAGCTCCAATGATCGGCCCTCCCTTTGAAGGTCCGCCATCTGAAGAACGATCTCCACCATATCTTCTTCGTCGGTGGGTTTGGCCAGAGCCAGTTCCAATTGCGCTGCCGACTCCTCCGTCCGCTTCAGCGAAAAAAGAACCCGGGCATATTGGATTCGAACGAAGTCGGCCACCGGCTGCTTTTTCTGTGTCCGGCTTTCCAGGTACTTCACAAACATTGCGGCCGATTCGCCATATCGGGATTCGGTTTGGGCCGCAAATGCCTTTTGAAGAATGAGACCGTCGCCGGAGTCCTCCGGCCCGCGCTCCGGAATAGTGCGGGAACGAGAATAACCGGGTTCGGCAGTTTCTGCATTCTCGGCACGAAGTCCGCCGGATACCTGGACAGGCCTCTGCAAAGGAAGGAGCAGAGCAACGCAGACAAAGGTAATTGCCGCCGACGGGCCGGGAAAAGAAACCGATTGAGTAAGCCTCATGGATACGTTAAGATTTGAATCCGGAAACCTCAGTTCCAGATATTTTTGGCTGGCCAGGAGCCTTTTTTCCTGTGAACTGGGGCGATGATTCGGCTGATCCTACGGCAAATGGGCAAGTACCGCTGGCCCATACTGGGACTTCTTGTAGTCTGGGTAGGCGCCGGATACTGGCTCCTGAACAATCGCTACGAAATAGTTTCTTTTCTTTCATCGATAAGCACAGATTATCCCGACCCGGGAAAACAGGATCCCTCCCATGCCTATTTTCAGTTTGTGAAGCCAGCACTGGAATCTGTGGAAGAAGACGGAATCCGCCTGGATCTAATGAAGCGGGCCTGTCCGGAAAGGGCCCTTACTCCATTCTTCGAAGTTGAACTGGGGCGAAATCATTGGCTGGAAAAGATTAGAGACTGGAATGTGGCGCAGCCCGGCGAAGCCCATCGGGTAGTGGAACCCACCGGCTACTGGAAGCAGAACCGGGAGGTCGTGCTGGAATCATTACAGGAATTAATACGAGCCACCTACTATGCCTACGAAATCACCGGCGAGGACCGGGGACTTCCCGGCGAAGAAACGATATTGGTACCGGCTTTGATCAGCAAGTACGCCGAAGCGCTTTGCATGCCCCTTCTGGGAAGGCTCTCCTGGGGCGACTATGTGGAGTTCCAGGAACAGAGGGCCTACCTGGACCTGGAAGAAAACGAACCGGAATACTACAGGTACAGACTTCCCGCCGAGCGAGATCTGCTCACCCTGGGAAGCCTGCGCAATTCCAGAAACTATCAGGAAGCCTTGCTTCAGTATCTGGGCGGCGGAGCGCCTTCTCCCTTCTCGCCTGAAGGGTGCCATAATCGCTCGCTGGTTTGTCTGGCTCCCCGGGAAGCCTTTCAGGTCTATAACAAGCTTATCTTTGCCGCCCCTTCCGAAAGGTTGCCCTATTTGTTCCTGGAGCAGGGGCAGGTCCTGGGCTGGCTGGCCCGAAGAGGCGACGATAGCCTGGACAATCCTTACGATCGGGCGCTGGACACTTTGAGCGGCGCCGCCGAAAGCCGATCCCTGGAGAAGCAGGCAACCACCGAAATGATTCGCATCTATGTGCATCGTGAGAACTATGAAGAGGCCCGAAGTGCGTTACGACAACTGTCGCTTACGGTCAACCTGAACTCTCCCGAGACCGCCGATCTGCGCGAACTAATTCGAAAGACCCTGGGAGGCATGGGACTGCACCGAGAAGCGGACTGCTTTGCAAATACCATGGGCGCCGAAAGACCCCATTGCAGGAATCGCCTGGATTTCTTACGTTAGTAGTGGGCGGAGCCCGGCAAATCGAAGAACTCGCAATATGATCTACCTGGACTACAACGCCACGCATCCACCGCTACAGGATATTTTTGAGAAGAACTGGAAGCGTTACCTGCAAAACCCCGCCAATCCCAGCGGAATCTCCGTAGCTTCGCAGAAAAACCAGGCCTTCATAGATAAGAAGCGGAAGTCCATTTCCGATGCCCTGGGCTGGAAGCCGGATTCGGTGAAATTCGCCAGCACCGGCACCGAGGCGACTTACTGGCTGGTGAAATCGTTTGCGGCCCGAAGGCCCGAAGCCAGCCATTGCATCCTTTCTTCCTGCGAACACGATGCCATGATTGCCGCCTGTCAGGATGCCGGGCTAAAGATTGTCTATCTTCCGGTAACCCGCCAGGGACTTACTGACCCGGCTGAACTGGCGAAGCTTCTGCAGTCCGGCAAGCTGGAGTCCGGTAACCTGCAACCGCACTCAGTAGCCTTCGCATCGATCATCCATGCTTCCAACGAAACAGGAGTGATTCAACCTGTGGAGGAGCTCTCTGCTATATGTCGCAGCTACGAAATTCCCTTCCTATCCGATTGCATCCAGAGCGCCGGCAAGATTCCACTGCCAATGGAGTGGCTGGACGGACTTTTGCTGAACGGCCATAAACTGGGGGCCGGGGCCGGCACATCGGTGGCGGCTTTCGCTCCGATGTATGTGGATGATATCGCATCGCTGTATCGCGGCGGACTGCAGGAAGAGGAAACTCGGGCCGGTACCGAAAACTTGCTCTCCATAGCGTCCATGGCCGATGCCTTTTGCTTTCAACTGGAAAACATGGAGAAAAAGACTTTGCGACTTTCGCCGCTCCATGCCGATCTAGAAGGATTCCTCAAGGACCGAGGGGTGACAATCGCCGGCGAAGACAGCCCCAGGCTTTCCAATACTACTTATGCCGTGTTTTCAAACGTCGAACACATGGACTTCTTGCTCATGGGACTGGACCAGGCCGGTATTGTATGTTCCACTGGAAGTTCGTGCAAGTCCAGGACACGACAGCCATCACGGATACTTCTGAAGATGGGATTCTCGGAAAAGGAAAGCATGCAAGCATTGCGATTCTCCAGCGGTATTAACACCACGGGATCTGATTTCGGAACTCTGAAAGAGACCCTGGCGCCTATACTGGAGCGGCTTACCCGATCGTCCGCCACATCTACATGATCCCGTTGTTAGTGATCGCGAGCGATCCCGGAGTATTCACAGGTGCAGGTCAAATTCTACAGTAACCTCCTCCGGATGGGTTCGCCCATTTGATGCCGGGGGACAAGCATGTCGGTCCTGGTCCGGGTAATTATACGCAGTAAGGATTGTGAGGCCGGAGATATGGAGTCTAAAAAAGCCCACCCGGCCATGGCATAAAACAAGGGACTCCGAAAAGTCCCTTGTTTCCTTCGGCCTTTGCCGAAGGGATGCGCTCATAGGCGACGCTGCAGCGGATTACTCTTCTGGCTTCTCTTCGGTAGCCGGAGTAGTGCTCATGCTTTCGTCGTAGCAGTTACCCGCTTTTCGCATTTCATTGTACGCCGGAATGCCGGACTTCAAGAAAGCCTCTTTGTCGAAGTTTTCGTTAGTATCAACAGTGATTCTTTCGCGCATTTCTTCGCGGATAGCCTCAAACTCGCGCTGCATGATTTCTTGCTTGAGCGTAGCCTCGGCGTAAGATAAACAATCGTCCAGGGTCATGGATGCAGCCTGCGGGCCGTACTGCTGGCGAATTTGCTGGCAACGGGCTTCCTTTTGCTCTTCGGAGATCTTTATGTTCTCTTCAACTTTGTCCATCATGTAGAGCTTGCTCAAAGCATCCAGACGAACCTGTTCCAGGATTTCTTTCACCATGGGGCGATCGGTAAAGCCTTCCTGGATAGCGCGCTGCTCAATAATTCGCATCTCGCGGTATTGCTTGTAGTTGAACTCCGGATTCAGCATGGTCAGTACCTGCTGCAGCTCCGGACGGGTTCTTTGAATATCATCCGGATTGCAAATGAACCGAATCAATGTCTTCTTCTCTGCGTTGGCCATGCGAGCGGTCTTCTCTACATAGCCTTCATAGTAGCGCTCATACTCTTTGGTTGTGATGGTATGATTACCGATGGTTTCGATTTTTTCTCCTTCCTTGCATGCGTTGATAGCGAATAGAACCAACACAGCAACAGAAGCTAATTGAATTTGCCTTTTCATCAAGATTTCTCCTGCTAACTCTAGATATGATTAGGATTGCCGCGCAGACGCGCACAGTTCAGTCTCTCAGTCAAGGGAGTATGGGCGGCCCCGGACGGCAAGCGAAACTATCGGACTCAGGACGCCTTTTCCTTTTCCTGGAGCGGCGCCGTAAGCTCCAGAAGCGCAGTCAGAAAAGCGGCGAGACGGCTCTCCAACCCGGCTTTCAGGACTTCAGGCATTGGCTCGAAGTATAGAGTGTCCGATTTTCCGGGCTTTACCCGAAATCCTTTACCGGATTTCAGAACCTGTATCATGTGCTCAGGCGGAATTCGAAAGTTTTCACCGGCTTCCAGTTGAACAATGCCGGCCCCTTCTTCGAATACCTTTTCAAATCCGGCCGAAGAGCAAAGGGTTCGGATTTTTTCTACGAGAACAAACTGGCGGGCGGCCCCGGTAGGCTCGCCGAAACGGTCTTCCATTTCTGTGGCCAGGTTCTCCACCTCTTCCAGGTCGATGGCCGCTTCGAAGCGTTTGTAGAACTCGATCTTCTGTCGGGTATCCGGAATATAATCGTCCGGCAAATAGAAGTCCGTTTTCAGGTTTACCGCGCATCGGAAGTCCGATGGAACCTCTTCGCCTTTAAGTCGACGGACGGCATCGTCCAGAAACTTGATGTAAAGCTCGTAGCCTACATCCATTATGTCGCCGCTCTGCTCCTTTCCCAGGAGGTTACCGGCGCCGCGGATTTCCAGGTCGCGCATGGCCACCTTGAATCCGCTGCCCAACTCCTGATACTCCAGAAGCGTGTTCAGGCGTTTTTGGGCCTGCTCGGTAAGTATATGTTTTCCCGGATGAAAGAAATAGGCATAAGCTTGCCTGGATGCGCGTCCCACTCTACCTCGGATCTGATAAAGCTGCGAAAGACCGAAGGAATCCGCCCGATCCACGATCAGGGTATTTACATTGGGCATATCGATCCCATTTTCGATTATCGCAGTAGTCAGAAGCAAATCATACTTTCGATTCACAAAATCGAGAAGAATGTTCTCAATGTCGTCTTCATCCATCTGTCCGTGCAAAGAAGTAAAGCTTACGTCCGGCATCAAACTCTGGATCCGCGCGGACACGGCATCCAGATCTTGAATACGGTTATGCAGATAAAAAACCTGACCTCCCCGCTCCAGTTCGCGCTGCACGGCCTCTACCAGAACCGTATCCGAGTCTTCCATGACATGGGTTTGCACCGGCCGCCGATCGCGCGGCGGGGTCTGAATGATGCTCAGGTCACGAATACCGGTGAGCGACAGATGCAGGGTTCGCGGAATGGGAGTGGCTGTGAGAGTGAGCACATCCACCAGCGCCCTCATTTTTTTCAGCGCCTCTTTATGGGTTACGCCGAATCTTTGCTCTTCATCCACAATGAGCAATCCCAGATTCTTGAACTTGATGTCTTTGGCCAGGAGCGCATGGGTTCCAATCACTACATCCACTTCTCCGTCCAGGATTCTCTTTTTGGTTTCCGTAACCTCTTTTCGTGTGCGAAACCTGGAAATCCAGTCCACACGAACGGGAAAATCGCCATAACGTTCTTTGAAGTTCTTGAAGTGCTGTAACGCCAGGATTGTGGTGGGGCAAATCACCGCCACCTGCTTGCCGCCCATTACAGCCTTAAATGCGGCCCGAATCGCCACTTCGGTTTTACCGTAGCCGACATCGCCGCACACCAGCCGATCCATGGGTCGGGCCGTTTCCATATCCTGCTTCACCGCTTCAATGGCTGTGATTTGGTCCGGAGTCTCCTCGAAGGGAAAGGCGGCTTCGAATTCTTCCTGCCAGGGCGAATCCGGCGGATAAGCGTATCCTTTCCGACTCATTCGCGCCGCATAGATCTTCAGGAGCTCTTCGGCGAATTCTTCGATGCGCTCTTCAACTCTTTCCCGAACCTTTTTGAAGGAAGCCCTGCCCAGATGGTCCAACCGGGGTTTTTCCGTGGGCGCGGCGTATTTCTGCACCAGCGAGATTTGATCGAGCGGCACGAACAATCGGTCCTGCTCGGCATATTCAAGAACCAGGAAATCCCTTTCGCGACCCGCGGCTTTTACGCGCTCAAGTTTTATGAACTTGCCCACACCGTGGTTAATGTGAACAACGAAATCGCCTTCTTTGAGGTCAAGAAAGGATTCGATGGGCGATGAAGTGCGCGACTTGAAACGATTTCGCTTTCGATAGCCCCGGCCGAAAATGTCATGATCGGACCAGACGTACAGATTTAGATCCGGCACTTCGAATCCCGAATTGCGGAAGTTCTGGATTACGTAGAGGGTGTTTTCTGATTTCTTTTTGACTCGGCCGGACCTGGCTGCAGGTTTCTTTGCGGACCTCTTTCCGGACGACTCTGCTTTTGAGCCGGTAGCATCGCCCTTTAATCGCGCCGAAACGGAATGACCGGTAAGAGCAGTACCCGATCCGTCAATATTCACCGGTTCCGAGGGATCTTCCGTCACCGAAAGCTCCACCGGCTCTCCTCTGAAGATGCCGTTGATTCGCTGAATCTGCGCATGGTACGGAGAGGTCAAAACTACAGTGGCCTTTTCTTCCAGTTTCTGCTCCACCGCTTTTCGGAGTTCGGATATGCGGCCCTGAAAACCGGTGGCGGCGCGAAGCAACGGCCTGTCTACTTCAGAAGCGCTGTTCAAGTCGGCCAGATCTTCGGTAATCCGAAATACGGCCTGAATTGTATCCGGTAGCGAATCGCTTTTCGCGCCCTCATCTGCCTCCAGTTCTTCCAGGCGGAGGGGATCGTCCACAAGGAGCCTTTCCGGCGGCGCCGCAAGACGATCCTGACACTCGGCATCGAATATGGTTTCGTATTCGGCAATCACTCGATGACGGTGCTTTTCAATGTCTTCGTTCTGAATCAAGAAAACCAGCGGCTTCTTCGTAAAGCAATTCAGCAGGGTTGTACTTTCCAGGAAGTCTACGAGCACATCTTCCAGACCTGGCATATTGCGCCCGGGAAAAAACTGCTCTTCAATGGGAATTGTATCTGATGCGGGGCGGGTTTCGATATCCTCCAGCCAGTCCGGCTTTTCTGCATCGCCATATTCGGCAATGTAATCCAGGAAAGCGTCCTTCTGCGCCGCCGGTAGTAGATCTTCGCTGGCCGGAACTATCTCCACCTGCTGCAGGGTTTCGGCGCTTCGCTGGGTCTCCGGATCAAAGTGCCGTATGCTTTCGATCTCTATGTCAAAAAAATCCAGTCGCACAGGGTCCTGTCCCGGAGAGAAAATATCCAGAACCGATCCTTTCATGCATACATCGCCCGGCCCTTCGGCGCGCTCCACTCGATGGTATCCCAGGGAAATCAGTTTTTGCAGCAGGACGCCCGGATCCACGGTCATTCCTGTCTTCAGATTCAATGTGGCCTTTTTCCAGATGTCCGGCGACTGGATCTTTCGCATAAGCGATGCGATGGGCGTGACATAGAATCCTGAACGGTTTTCGCATAGATCCAATATGGCATGGACCCGCTGGCCGGCAATGGCCGCATCTCGCCTGGCCCGGTCATAGGGAATCCCATCGCGCTCGGGAATTAAGACGAATTCGTCCGGCCGCAGAAACAGCTCCAGGTCCAGCGACAGGGCCTCGGCGGCAACGGCGCCCGGAGTGACCACAAGGATAGGAACGTCCACCACCTGGCGCAAGGAAGCCAGCACAAAACCCACGGCGCCGGAAGGCACTCCGTACACAGGAAAAAGACCGCCGGATTGCAGGCGGTCTTTCCAGAACTTGGCGGCAAATGCCTTCAGGAAGGATTGCACTTCTGACCGAATCCCCCGGGCACATCTGCCATACAAGTGTTTTAGGCCCGCATTTCCAGAGACAGGGCCATCTGATCCGCATTGAGAGTACCCCGGCCAAGGTAGCTCTCGTATCTCTTAAAGGGCTGGCGATTCAGAAATCCCAGATGCCGCTGTAGCGGCGCGCGGGATGTACCGTTTCGCAGGTTATGCAGAATAAAAGTATCCCGAAAGGCTGAAGCGGTCAAACCGTCTATTCGCAAACGACGGCCCAGCTGTCGTACCAGAATTTCAATGGTTCTGGCATTGAAGGGACAATACGGGTCCCTGGAAAAAAACAAAAACTCATCTGTGCAGCGGCCATGGACCGCGCGACAAAGTGGATAGTATAGAACCGAAGGCAATGCAATATCCCTTTCCGGTTTACCTCGTTTACCGTTGGAGCGATGCTCCCCTCGTCTAAGGCATGCCTCGCGGGTATTCACAATTCGAATCTTTCGATGCACCGTGTCCACGTCCCCCACGGTCAAGGCAACGGCTTCCCTAACCTGCATGCCTGTTTCCCACAGTATACGAATAAGCAACTGCGCCGGATGTCCCCGGGCGGCCTCGAATATAGCCACCAGTTCATCTCTGGACAGTTCCAGGATATTCCCATCACTTCTTCTGAACACTCCCATAGATACGTTCTCTTTCATAAGGATTAATACATACATAGTAATCCGCTTGTTTGCAATCATATACTTTGCAGAGGACACGGTATTGTAATAGTTTTTTCGGTTTTAGTTCGGTGGACGACTACACCGATGACTGGCCCGCATTACAGCGGCATCCTGTTTGTGCTTACTGCATTCGACCTGTGGCGGCCCCCTTATTGTTCCCTCTCCCCGATGTAGATTCGGGAAACTTGCCGGTTGGAAGTCTTTGTTCGTGGAGTGGACACCAACAGAAGCGCTAAAGCCGTAGCCACAGACCCAGTATTCTTCCGGTACCAACCAGTATAGAAGGCAAAGGTTGGACGCCAATTTCTATTACATTGGAATTCTGGCGCGTTTTTTTGGACACCGGGGGCCAATTTGAGGTATTGAGGTTGCTAGCGGCTGAAAATTCGATTGACCCAGGCCGAAAATAGAAGAGACTCCATTAAAAAAAACAGGAATTCGTCCATGTTATCGAGATTTACGAATTACGCTCTTAGCACATTCATCTTTGCAACGGCCCTATTGGCCACTGCCCCCGCCTTTGCCGAAGATCCGGCTGTGTCAGAAGACACCGTGCGGGTGCCTGCTGTTAACTTTGAGAACAGAACCAACCGAAGGGCCACGCCGGCTGCCCGCGAATACGAAAGGGAAACCGGCAGCATGGGAGCCGAAGAAGTACTCAAAGATGGCGAGTATTCTCTACGCGGAATCTCCATCTCCCGCATCTTTGATCCTTCTAAAGAAGGAATGGGAGCCGATGTCGTTACCATCGATCCCCAGGCGGACTTCGGCCATATCAACGCTATCATCCGCGTGCTTCAGGGCTATTTGAGCCGGGCCTTCCAGTATAACATGGAAGATGCAGGCGTAGTGGCACGCTACATAGTTTATTACAATGCAAGACTTAGAAACGATGCCAGCCTCTATCAGGGAAAATACTCCGAAGATGTTCTGGCAAAGGTTGATCCAAAAAAAGCCGGTATCGACCGCTCCTTTCGCAACTGGTCCGGCAACACGCAGATATTCATTCCTCTGAAAAAGAACATTGTTCGCCCCGGCAGGACAGATGTAGATAGAGAAGAGATTACAGAAGAAGAAACCGGCATTAACGAAGACGATAAGACAGACATGGATCGCATCGAAGAGGAGCGAACCGAAGAAGACAAAGATCGTCTGGACCAGAAAGAAGAAGAGCTGGAAAAAAAGAAGGAAGATACCGGTAAGAAGCTAGAAGAACTAGAGAAAGATCCTGAGAAGAACAAAGAAGCGATCGAAGAAACCAAAGAAGAATTGGAGAAGATCGAACAGGAGCAAGAAGAAGTAAAGGAGCAAAAGGAAGAACTGGAACAGGGAACCACAGACTCCACCGACGGCTCTGAAGAGACCAGCACTACCGATCCAGGAACTACCGATTCGACGGACTCCACCGACTCTACCGACAGCACGGATTCTACTGACTCTACTGAAACTACCGACTCCACCGATGGAACGGAGACCACGGAAGAGACTACAGATTCCACCGATGGCACCGAAGAAGTAGCGGTCACCGACACAACCAAACCGGACGAAACCCTGGAAGAGATCGACAAAAGCGAAAACGTAATCGCCGAAAAGATTCTATTCCTGCGAATCCTGCGCTACATCGAAGGCGGCCACTACAGCAACGAACTCTGGACCATTGATCCAAAGAAAGACGATGCTCTGGAAAAGAGTCCCTACACAAACATTTGCGGTCGAGAATTTGTAGGACTGGGCGACGAATCCGTAGTAGTGATTGGATACGAAGGCTCGGCTCACAACGATTCCGGCCACAACCTGGTGGTAATCAATGCCAAGGATCTATTAAAGAAGGCGCAATCCAAAGAGGAAGTGTTCTGGAGAACTCCTATGGTTACGCGCGACGGCAAGGTATACGCCTTTGTTAAGGACGGAAACTCTTATTTCCTGGGACGCTTCAATGCGGACCTGAGCCTGGATGCGAAGAGTTCTGACCCAATCAGCCAGAACTCCGATATCACTTTCTTTGGCGAAAAAATCTACCTTACAGGAAAGTCAGGCACCGGGGATACCACTACGATTCAGGTATTCAATGCCGCGGACCTGAAACTGCTGAAGACGATTACGCCTCCGGCGAATTGATCCAGGCGTGTAACTCACCCTGCCTCGGGCGGGAACAATGGAAAAGGTCAGCCTATTAGGGCTGGCCTTCTTTTGTAAGGAAAGCATGGCACGGACCTGAACATCAGCGTATTGCACGGGTCTACGACGTCCGATGGAACTGCAATTAATGTTTGCCCTTTCGGAGAGTTGCTTTAAACACTGGCCATGAGCGCAGAATCCAACAAAGCACTAATTGAATCCTTCTACACGGCCTTCCAGAACAAGGATGGAGAAGCCATGGCCCAGAGCTATGCCGAAGAGGCCACGTTCCATGATCCGGTGTTTGAGGACCTGAAAGGAGTGGAAATCGGAGCAATGTGGAAAATGCTTCTGGAGCGCTCCACCGATCTCAAGATCGAATTCTCGGATGTTCAGGCCGACGAAAATACGGGCAGCGCAAAATGGGTAGCCACCTATCCATTCAGCAAGACCGGCCGTACAATCGTAAACAACATCCAGGCTAACTTCAAATTCGAGAACGGAAAGATCAAAGACCACAAAGACAGCTTCTCTTTGTGGAAATGGGCGCGGATGGCTCTGGGGCCCACCGGCCTATTCATGGGATGGTCTGGCGCCGTTCAGGGTAAGATCCGCAAAGAAGCCCAGGGCGGGCTGAAGCTCTGGATGAAGCGAAAGCGGATCAAGTAGACGATTACGAGCCGTTCGTAATGAAAAATCAGATGCCTGAATCAGGTAAAGACAATCCAGACACTTTGCCTGTTTTGAGTTGGTGTCTTTCCTTTTGCCTGATCCTGCTCTTCTTGACTACGGGATGTGGCGGCAATCATTATGAACTACATTCCGCGGAGATGTCCTGCAAAATTGAAGCAAGGCAGGATCTGTATCCTGCCTGCGAGCGCTACCTGGAAAAAAATGCCCTGGATCCCTTCCTGGTGGATCAAACCCCCGCTCTGGAAAGCCTCGAAGGGGCATGGCTAGCCAACTGCGTCCGCTATTTCTACCAGGAAAGCCAATGTGCAGGTCGAAAAGGATTAAAAATCATCAAGGTTAAAGGCCCCTAACCGCTATTCCTCGGTGACGGCGTCCACGATAGCAAATGGCATCAGTAACAGCGCATATATGACCAGGCCTGTGTTGATCGCTCCGTACACCTGCCCCATACCGTAGAGTGTGGGAGAGCCTGCATGCAACATCAAATAGACTAAACCAGCATCCACGGCGATGCCTACAGGTGCAGTAACCAGGATGTCCAGTTCCCTGCCTTTACATCCGCTCACTGAGTTGTAGCACATAAAACCGGCCGTTGTGGCGCTCATGCAAGAACTCAGAGAGAAAACGACCACAACACTGATGAGCAACCATTGAATGCCTCGGAGGGTTCGCCTTCTTGCCATCGGCGTTTGCTCTACTGACATGAGAATCACTGAATTCCATTGTTACGCAGGTTCAACTACTTTCCTGTGCCAACTTTCTTCCGTAGTCCGGTTGCGCAACCAGTGCTGCATGGATTAAACTCTGCATTCGCCTTTCGATAGGATGCCGTAGAGCCGGAAGTAGTCACCTTCGGCGCCGCCTGTCTTCCAGTTTCTTCAAAGCAGTGCCCAGGATCAGCGTTAGTCCGATGATGCCTACTACTACAATACCTGTGAGATAAACCTGACCCAGAGTATGTATGGATGTGGCGGGTGAACGAATCATAGCTTCCGCCAGATAGATGTCTGCAGCCACCATAACAATAAGGGTTGCAGCCTGCATAACCGGTTCATTCTTGCAATATCCTCCACCCACGGCGCACGTTGCTCCCGCATAGGTTAGACAGGCAGTATTTGCAAAAATCGTAAAGCTTAGAAGAATTGCCAAGATTGCATTTTGCTGGTAAAGGACCGGCACCTGATTCATCGCATCATGCTACTCTGACCGGAAACTCGGAGTCAACTGGATTAGCTGGCGACTACGCTACGAAGCCTTGCCTGTTAGATGGATTCTTGAAAATGGTCCGGTAACGTGGCCCGACTTCCGATCTGGCCGCCAGCGCCGCCATTGGCTATATTGCATGGATGCCCGAATCCGTATGGGACTACCCCCGCCCTCCTCGTCTCGAAGCCACTTCAAAACGGCTACAGGTTGTGTTCAACGGCAGAACCATTGCAGATACCACCCGCGGCTACCGGGTTCTGGAGACGTCCCATCCCCCCACCTACTATATTCCCCTGGCAGACATTGATTCCACCGCCATTCTACCGAACATGGGACGAAGCAGTATGTGCGAATGGAAAGGCCGGGCCGCCTACTACGACATTACAGTGAACCATCGGACCGCCACCTGCGCCGCCTGGCGATACCCTTCTCCTACGGATTCCTTTACTCCCATAAAGGACTGCCTGTGCTTTTACCCTTCGCAGATGGATGCCGTTTTTGTGGATGGGGAGCAGGCCCGGGCCCAGGAAGGCGATTTTTATGGAGGCTGGATTACTTCGGATATTGAGGGCCCCTTCAAGGGCGCTCCCGGAACCATGGGCTGGTGAAGTAAAACAGAAGAGAGGCCGAAAACCACGGCCTCTCTTTTTGCAGTCTTACATCCTGGAACTACGAACCAGACGACCCGGGCGGGCATCGCTGACTTTATCGTTCTCCAGAACAACCTGACCCGAAACAAGAGTGGCAATGTAGCCGCTCACATCCTGCATCAGTCGCTGACCGCCCCCCGGCAAATCCTGGATCATTCGCGGCGCTTTCAGACTGAGCTTGTCGTAGTCGATCACGTTCAGGTCAGCCTTCATGCCTTCCTGGATTAAGCCGCGATCGGTATAGCCCATGTGCTTTGCGTTGTCGCTGGAAAGCATTTGAACGGCTCGTTCCAGAGAAATGCGATCCTTCTTGCGATCTCGGGTCCAGTAGCTCAAAAGATAAGTGGGAAAGCTACCGTCGCAGACAGTACCGACGTGGGCGCCGCTGTCAGACAATCCGAACAAAGCCTGAGGATGCTCCAGCATGGTATGCACGTTATCGTAGCTGAATTCGGTGTAATTGTAGATCGGGAAGTAGATCAACGCTTTGCCGTCATTTTTGAGCATTGTGTCGTAAACCAGCTCCAGAGGAGCCATGCCCCGACCTTTGGCCTGCGCCCCCAGGCTTTTTTCCACGGGCTGTTCGTAGTCCGGATCTTCGCCGAGCTCAAATAGTTTGAAGGAGACCTGCTCGATGGCTGCCAGAAACTTGTCTGCCAGCGGAGGCACCGGAGTACCATCGCCGGCCATTTGCTCGGAAGGCTCTTCGATGATCTTTTTCTTTAGCTCCGGATCCTTCATCTTCTCTACTCTTTCTTTCAGAGGAAGATGACTGATGGCTTTGTAGCTGGGCTTACCCATGAAAGGATGGAAGGTGCATTGAAGACCAAGGTTTACGCCAATGGCTCGGGGAGCTACCTGGAAGTGGAAGTCGATTCCCTTTTTGGAGGCCTCTTCGCCTTTTTGTAGAATTCGTTTCCAGAGATCCGGCCAGAAGTCTCTTTGATTCAGCGAAAGCGAAAAAGGTCTTCCACTGGCGGCCGCAAACTTCTCCAGAAATTCGAATTCTTTGTCGAAATCGTCATGGGTTCGCTCCATGTCGAAATCGGATACAGCCTGCAGTACGCCGTAGTTCATTCCTTTGAATACAGAGGCCAGTCCTACGAGCTCTTCCATGGTGGCTTCGGAAGCCGGCGTCCAATTTCCGGAAGCGCTTCGGTGAACATCGCTTCGGCCGGTGGTGAGCCCGGCAGCGCCCGCTTCCATGGCTTCGCGGACGAAGTTCTGCATTTTCTTTATGTCTTCTTCGGTGGCCGGCTGCTGCTCCAGAGCCCTCTGCCCCATAGTATAAACTCTTAATGCATCATGCGGAATCTGCGCTGCAAAATCGATGGTATGCGGCATCTTATCCAGGGCATCCATGTATTCGGGAAAGGTTTCCCACTGCCAGTTAATGCCTTCGGCAAGGGCGGCCCCGGGAATATCTTCCACTCCCTCCATGAGATCGATCAGCGTTTTTCGATCTCCTTTCTTCACCGGCGCAAAACCCACGCCGCAGGAACCCATAACGACCGTGGTGGTGCCATGATTCACCGATGGCTTCAGTTCCTGATCCCAGCTAATCTGTCCGTCATAGTGGGTGTGCAGATCCACAAAGCCTGGCGTCACCAGAGCCCCGGCCGCATCGATGGTGCGAGCCGCCGCTCCATCCACTTTTCCCACGGCCACAATCTTTCCG
Source organism: Spirochaetaceae bacterium (assembly GCA_002730875.1). Classification (GTDB taxonomy): domain Bacteria; phylum Spirochaetota; class Leptospiria; order Leptospirales; family Leptonemataceae; genus UBA3465. The sequence goes on from PCBI01000006.1 coordinate 151,278, forward strand.
TCTTTAATTCCAATGTCGCCTTTGAACGACTCTTTACCGGAACCATCTACAATGGTTCCTCCTGTTATCTTCAGATCCAAACTCATAATTATCCCCCGGGCGCAGGGTAACACAGTGTCAGAATTATTTCCATCATTTTTTGTAACGATCGCCACAGAGATCCCGTGTCCCGGGTTTCAGAAACTGCCGGTTCGGTTAGAGCAGAAAGAAAGCAATGAGCCGGATAGTTGAGGACTGAAATACTGGACAGGCTACCCCTGGATGGGCGGCCGGGATCCCCCGGGCGGAGCCATTGGTCACAGGTCAATCTGGCTGCGATGCCTGCGGGTTAGCCTCGGTACTGATCAAGGCCGCCCGCTCCGGGGACCGGATGGAGAACCCGGGTGTAGATTTACTGTCCTGGAGGCCTGATTCGCATCAATGATTATTCGGTATCCGAGACTTCGTTTCCGTTCGGATCGATAACGCGGTAATCGTTGCCGCTACGAACCCGGGCCCGGCAATCACCGGACATCGGGGTGAAAGGAAGGGCCTCTGTAAATTGAGGAGCGATCACCACGTTTCCTCTGGAATCCAGATATCCGAAACGAATGCCCAGATGCTCCGGCAGCCCGAAGTAGGATTTGGTAAGGACACCGGTAAATGAATCCAGGGCCTCCCTTCGCTGTTCCGGGAACACATAGCCCATAAGAATTCGATCGCAGGAAATCATGTTGTAAGGCTCTCCGATAAGCGTGAAATCGGTGGCCGCCAGGACGTTGCCTCTGGCATCGATCATGGTCCAGGTGAGGCTATCTTCGAGCACAAAAGCAATTCCATTCTGGAAGCTGGAAACTCTCTCGTAGAGTTTGCCGGTAAGTAACTGCCCCCGGGGATCCATAAAACCTTTCCGTCCCTGCTTGCTCACCTGGAACAACGCTTCGCCACCGGCTTCCGAAAGCCATACCGGTTGCATTGAATCGTACTGATAAGGAACCGTCAGCTTACCGGATCGATTCATCAACCCGAACTTACCGCCCTTTGTCACAATGGTAACGCCACCAGACAGAGCATGGCCCGTAAAATGCTCCCCCGGTCCCAGCACGTAATTGCCGGCTTCGTTTATGTAGCCCCATCGACGCACGGTGCCATCTCTTGCGACGCTATCACACTCAGCCACTGCTGCCAGTCCTTCACTGAATTCTTTAGCTTTGCAGAACCGGGCCGGAATGATGATCTCTCCTCTGTCATCCAGGAATCCGCACTTCTGTTCATGGCAATAGGATACCTTACCTTCCGAAATGAATTCACCGTATTCGTACTTTCGTCCAAACAGGAATTGTCCGCCTTCATCGCGAAATCCCAATTTCGTACCAACGGCAACGCCGGCCAGCCCCTCGGAAAACTCCTGAGCCTCAAAAAACGTGCCAGGAAAGGCCCTTTGGCCGGAAGTACTGACATAGTAATACCTTTCCGGGTAACCGCCCGGATCGGAGACTGCAGCAAGGCCCTCATGAAAGGATTGAGCCCGGGAAAACCGGGGAGTGATCTTGAACTTTCCAGTCCTGTCTATATAGCCCTCCAGCGAATTCTCATATTCGGATCGACGTACCGCAACCCGGGCCAGGCCGGAATCCGTAAAGCTACTGGCAAATTCAAATTTCTGGGGAATGACGAATCGTCCTTTAGGATCCACAAAGCCGTATCCGGGTCCGGTATAGTCCACTGTCACCGCCATGACTCCGTTCTCGTATGTACGAATGTCGGCGTAACGCTGCGGGTGCGGGCGATAATCTTGATCATAACAGAAGAAACGCCCTTTTCTATCGAACACTTCGTGGCAGCGGACGCCCTCGCCTACATCGCGCCCGTGAATCTCCAGGTTCGCCGTACTGTTTGTCTGAATCGCGTTGAGCTTTCCCCTCTTGTCCATTGCATAGGGTTTATAGTTTATTTCAACGTACAGATAGCATCCATCAAAACTGCCCATGCGGTTGAACTCTGGCTCCAGGATGTATTCGCCCTGTAAGTTTATGGCCCGGAAAAAATCTCCCGGTTTATCCTGCCGGGCAAATCCGATGCCATTTTGAAAAGCAGTGATCAGATCGGCGCCGGGGACGAAAAAGGACTTACCTTCATGATCGCAACGCATTCCGTTGCGGCCCGACTCGACTGCGCTTGCGCAATCCAATTTGAGTGCATTCTCTGTGCGGCCCTGGCAGATCTGCAGATTACTTCGGGGACCGCATTCCATGACGCTGGCTCTTGGCCTGGCTTCGGCCGGTGCAAGCTCACCTTCTCGCGAAACTGTATAATTATCACAACCGTTGGCCACAAAGCCGAAACCGTCGCGAAACGCATCCGCCCGTTCGTAGCGGGCGGGCAACAGGATTGTACCATCTGCCCGGAGATAACCCCATCGGCCGTTTTCTTTAAAAGGAGTGATTCCTTCGGACCAGTCCTCCATCTCCTCGGCTTCAAACAGTATCTTGCCTTCGAGAGAAAAGTACGTGAATCGCTGACTGCCAGCACGCAGCGCGGCAAATCCTTGCGGGGCCTCACGAATCCAACTCACCGGTTCATGAACAATATTCTGTCCCTTCCAGTTTCGAACGTAGCTCTTTCCGGCAATGGTGCACTGGTAGAAGTCCTTAAAACGTCGGTCGTATTCGTTGCATTCCGGCTTCTGAACGAAGTCGCCATTGCGATCGATGAAGCCGTAACCTTCGCCTACTTTGACCCGGGCAAATCCATCTTTGAACGGGGAAACCTCATCGAATTTGGCCGGAATGACAAGCTCTCCCTTCTTATTGATGTATCCGTATTTATGGCCAACATTAACCCGGCGGTTATGATCCGCACGGTCTTCGGAAGGATTCGCACTTTGATGAATCCGGGAAACCCAACGGCTAATGTTCTGACAACTGGAAACCACGAATAAAGCCAGAATGAGGCCGGGAAGAAAAGCAATGTGAGGTCGCACGGTCGAACTCTGAGGCTGCTGGAATCCGTGTAAAGAGCAACTCGCTGTTGGGGAGGAAATGAAGTATTCCGCCCGGGAACGCCCCCTGCCGGATTTCGCATAAACAACGGTCGAGGGTTTTAACACGAACCGGGTGGCGGAATCCGCGGGCAAACCGGCCGAGGTTCGCATAAGCAACGGTCGAGGGTTTTAACACGAACCGGGTGGCGGAATCCGGATGCCGGAGCCCCGGGCCCAGATGGTCCTCTAATTATCCAGCCGGATCGGCTTTCGTCAAACGTTTTGGCCTCAGGCAAGCCTGGTGGAGGCGCCCGACCATCCTTGACAGCGCAGTCCAATCGGTAGTTCTGATTTATGGCAGCTTTACCGGCATTTCAACGAACCTGGGTCTTAATCATTGGATTTGTTGTATTATGGAATTCCGGATTCATCGGCGCAGAATATGCGCTACCCTTTACCGAGCCCCTGACGCTGCTTCTCTGGCGGTACTGGAGCCTGGCTATCATTCTGCTCGTGTATCTTCTGGCGCGCAATCGACTGAAATGGCCAGGATGGCAGGCGACATCCATCGCCGGATTGATCGGCGTGCTGGCCCATGGCACCTGGCTGGGCTGTGTATTCTATTCCCTGGAATACGGGGTTCCGTCGGGAATCGTTGCTCTTGTTGTGGCTCTGCAACCCATGACCACGGGCCTCTTTTCCGGAATGGTTGCCGGCGAAAGAACTCCACCGATTCGATGGATTGGTTTGCTCATCGGCTTTGGAGGCGTGATGATTGCGGTGACAACCCGAATGGAGTTCTCCGATCCTGACTCCATTTTCGCCTATCTGATTCCTTTTGGCTCGGTAGCCGCCATCACCGTTGCCAGTCTCATACAGCGCAGACTGCACGTTAAGAGTCACGATTACAGCTTACCGGTAGATCTCGGTCTCTTTTATCAGAGTATGGGCGTGGCCCTGGCTGTAAGTATTCCGGCCATCCTCTTCGAAGGGCTGGCCACCGAATGGACGCCGCTATTCCTGGGCGGGCTTGCCTGGCTGACCCTGGTGGTTTCCCTGGGCGCCTACGGTCTGATGTGGATTCTAATCGAACGCATCGATGCCACCCGGGTAGCCAGTTTGTTTTACTTTGGCCCGCCGGTTACCATGCTCATGGCCTGGTTGGCGTTCGACGATGGACTATTGCCTACAGACATCATCGGACTGGGGGTGATCGCGGCCGGTGTCGGACTGGCGCAAATGAAACTCTCTTCTCCAGCGACAGAAACGGGAATAATTCGAGAATAGAATGCCTCCTTCTGATAGTCTGTAGTGTATACTGTCTCCTCGGAGGACGTGGATGCGGGATATTATATTGGACAAGGCCATCGCAACAGGTACACTGAAACCTAATGGACGGGACAATCCACGGACTTCTCGCTGAGCGAGAAGCGTTCGAAACCGGATCTGCATCGTACCCATCGGGAAAAAACTTTGGAACAGCTCAGGGAAATCACTTCGCTACTACAGCAAGTATTCGGATTAACGGAAGAAACTCAAGCCAGGCTGCTACTATCTCTGGCAGTCATCCTCGTAATTGAAGCGATTCGCAGGATTGTTCTAAGATTCGCACTCCGGAGAAAGCATAGTCCGGAATACACCTATCGCTGGACCCGTGTTTCTCGCTATGTAGCTCTGGCGCTTGTTTTTTTAATTGTGGGTCGAATCTGGTTCCAGGGCTTTCAGGCCATTATTACCTATCTGGGCATTCTATCCGCCGGGCTTGCCATTGCATTGCAGGATGTACTCAAAAATTTTGCAGCCTGGCTTTTCATTATCTGGCGTCGGCCCTTTCGCCTGGGAGACCGGGTCCAGGTGGGCAATGAAATCGGCGATGTAATCGATCTGCGGATTTTTCAGTTTACGCTTCTGGAAATTGGCAACTGGGTACATGCGGAGCAGAGCACCGGACGACTCATTCATGTTCCGAATGGCCGGATCTTTAGCGAATCCCTGCACAATTTCTATCAGGCATTTCAGTACATCTGGAGCGAAGTGGCTGTTCTCGTTACCTTTGAGAGCAATTGGCGGAAAGGCAAGAAGCTGCTCCAGGAGATTGGAGAAAGGCACAGCACCCATATTACCGAGGCGGCGGAGCGGGATATCCGGAATGCAGCCCAGAAATACATGATCTATTATAACCACCTGACTCCCATTGTATATACCTCGGTGGAAGATTCCGGGGTTCTTTTGACCCTGCGCTACCTTTGCGAAGCACGAAAGCGACGGGGCACAGATCAAGCCATGTGGGAAGATATCCTGGACGGCTTTGCGGCCAGCGAGGACCTGGATTTCGCCTATCCTACCACCCGATTCTACAGCAATACAAGCGAAGGAAAACCGGGTCACCGCCCTCAAGAAGAAAGACATCCTTAGTCCGGCAACCTTGCCATTCGCTTCCTTGATCGTGCCTACCGAGTATCGCTCAGGATTCTATTGGCGCATCGCAGCAAAGGTACCGAGATAATGAGCGTGGATGTTCATAGACAGGTAAAGAATGGGCCGCTGGGTCTGGCTCGCACTATCGGCAAAACCCCGGCTCCAGGGAACGGGGAGCCAGATGCGGGTATTGTGGACTCCCTCGGGAGGAACTCCTCCTGGCTATTCCTGCGGGCTATTGTTCAATAATTCGAGGCTTCTCTGGCGGAAAAATGGCGCTTAGCTCTTCCACCCTGGGATGCCCCGGCCTGAGCATCTTGAGCTCATTAAAAAGCTGAACGGCTTCGCTTCTCTTTCCCTGCTTCAAATAAATGCGAATGATGTTATAGATGGCCTGTGGGTTATCTTTGCGGATATTCAATGAGCGATTGAAGTTCTCAATCGCCAGCGGATAGTTACCCAGGCAGTAGTAGCAATACCCAGCGATAATGTAGGCATCCGCGTTGTAGGGTTTCAGAAGAATGTAGTCATCCAGGTACTTCAGAGCTTCCTGGTATTCCCCTTTCTTTCCCAGGGCTCGGCCAAGAAGAAAGAGCGTATGAGTATGCCTGGGAAAAATGGCATTGGCCTGCTTTAGCAGAGAGGTGGCCTTTTCCAGGCTGCCTTCATGAAATGCTTTATGACCGTCTCGCACGTACCGATCGAACTGATCCTGGTATTCGCTTACCATAAGCGTGATGAAAGTCAAATCGTCGTTGGGCTCCGTTCCGAGAGTAAATTGTCGATAGGCCTCCATCAAATACTCGGAACTTTGCTGTACGTTTCGATTTCTGGTTTCTCGGATGGCGCGGATCAATCGCTCTTCGCCAAACATCTCGTCGTGGGGGTTTACGGCTTCGGTAAGTCCATCGCTGTAGATGAATAGCTTATCGCCAGGTTCCAGATCAATTGAATAGTCTTTGTAATGCCTGGCTGCATCGCTAAACATACCCAGAAGCGTTCCGTGGCCTTCCAGTTGCTCCACGGTATTGGTTCGAGCGCGATACAGCATGGGAGGAGGCACTGCGGCCGTGCTATATGTAAGGCGATTGTTCTCATCGAGAACCATCAAAAAAGCGGTAAGATAACCCTCCCCTTTCACCAGATCCAGCACATCCAGATTAACCTGACGAAAGGTCTCGGCCGGCGAATCGTATCGATGATTGGAAAAAGAAATCTTAGCGATGGCGCTCATCAAAGCCGCCGGAACGCCATGCCCGGATACGTCGCACATAAGAAGGCCGAACTTGGAGCCTCCTACGGGAAAATAGTCATAGAAATCCCCGGACACTTCCTGGAGCGGATAAAACTTAACCCAGAATCGTACTCCCTTCCAGTCTGGAATCCTGGCAGGTACGAAGCCCTTCTGAATATTTCGCGCCATTTCCAGTTGTCGATGGTTGGCTTCGATTTTCTTTTCCAGTTCATCGTTGGCGATATTCAAATACTCAATGGCCGTCATTAGCTCGCGGCTTTCCTGAAGAATGTCCTGAGATCGCTTCAGAACGCGGGAAACGAACTTCTCGGTGTTTTCTTCGATCTGGCTTTCTTCTTCCGGAAAGGGGTGCTGGCTATTGCCTACGCGCAGATCATAAACCGTAATGGGAGTATTCCATTGAACGCCTTCGCGGTTCAGTCGACTCTTCGGGGGCTCCTGGGGCAGGCTGGATTCGATCAGCTTCAGTGAGTACTCTTTGAGCCGCAGAAATCGAATCATTCCTTCGACCAGACCTTCGATGAACAAATTATCCACCGAATGAGGGCTGTGCCCGGATCGGTATTCCAGGCAGAGTTGATACTGTCCGGTTTCGTCTCCGCGGCCCAGAAAGGAAGACAGAGAGGTGAGGAAATGGGCAATGAGCGAAGGAATCTGATAAATGCCATCCTCGATAGAGGCGAATCTCAACCTGGAGGAAGATAGGGAGTAAAGATAAATGGAAACGCAGTCACGCCCGGCCTCCCAGAGCATGTCCCAGGCATCCAGAGCATCTGCCAGGTGGACAAGGATGGCCCGCTCCTCCTCGGACTTCAGCCACAGTCGATCATGCCTTTCATCCAGAACTCTCTTTAGCTCGGCGGGCAACGCGGCAGCCTGTCGATCCATAGTGGCGCTGCCCCGACTTTCCAGGATTCGGTCCACAAAGAGAATGAGCCTGGCAGACCGAACATCTTCTTCCCGGATGATCATGGCTCAAACTTGCATTCATCCCCTGCCGGTGCCAGAATAAATTGAACCTCCATCCAGTTTCCTGTTAGTTTATACAGTGCATCCGGAAAAACGGAATCCGGCGAAGCCTTCGGCTCAGAGACCGTGCCGGCGGCTGCAAAAGGGGCCGTTTTCAGATAGAGAATGGCCTTACAATCGCTGTAACCTTAACTTGGACACATGACAGACACAAAAAGAGAGAAAGTTGTACTTGTTACCGGCGCCACCCGGGGCATTGGCCATGCCATTGCAGAAAATCTGGCCGATGCATACCCGCTGGTAATTACAGGCCGGTCCGCCGATCAGCTTAACGCACTGAAAAAGAAATTGAACGATGCGGGAGGCAAAGTGGAAGCCATTCCGGCGGATCTAACCTCATCAGACGAAATCCAGGCTCTGGTAGAAGGAGCCATTCGCTCCATGGGACGAGTGGATTGCTTGATCAACAACGCTGGAATGGGCATCTTTGGGCGCGTGGATGAAATCCAGGAAAAGGACTTCAGATATGTGCTGGAGCTAAACCTGCTGGCTCCCTATTTGCTCACAAAAGCGGTGCTGCCGGACATGATTACCCGTAAGAGCGGACAGGTGATCAACATTAGCTCGGTGGCCGGCTTGAATGGATTTAAGGGCGGAGGCGCCTATGCGGCGTCCAAGTTTGCTCTAAACGGATTTACGGAATCGCTTCGGGAAGACGTGAAAGAATTCGGCATTGCTGTTACAGCTGTGTGTCCGGGTGGAGTGCGCACCGAGTTCGGCGGAAGCCCTGCAGCGGTGCGGGATTTCGTTCTTGAGCCCGAGGATGTGGCCCATACGGTGCGCTACCTGGTGGACGAGTCAGAAACCGCCAATACGAAGCTAATCGAACTCAAGCCTCGTAGAAGACCGGACTTCCGATAATCCTGCCCCCGGCCAACGGCGCTCTGCCGCTGCAAGCCGGCAGGAACCGCCGGGTAGGAAGGACGGTATATGGTTGCCGGGCTCGATAAGGCAGCAATCCTGGACCTCTATGGTTATTGGAATCGATGCTCGAGCCCTGGCCTTTCCGGGTACCGGCAATGCTCGTTATTTACACCAGGTGCTCAGGTATTTGATCCCAATGCGCAAGCGGGATCGATTCGTTTTCTTTAGCCACCGACCAATTCATCCCGAATACGAGCATCTGCTGGAATTCGAGAATGTCCAGTTCGATGGCCATCGGTCAAGACTGCCCGGTTTACTGTGGATGCAATTTCAAGTTCCTTCGCTCATCAACTCTTACAAGGTAGACCTGTTCTGGGGCACGATCACTTTGCTGCCCCTGAAAAAGACCACCGCCCAGGTTGTTAACTTCCACGACTTAAACTCGTTTGTCGCCCGGGATACAATGGAAGGGTGGACTGGTCTGCAGCACAGGCTCATGAATCCTCGAATAATCCGGCAGGCCGAGCAGGTGCTCTGTCTTTCCGGTACCACCAGGAAACATATTCAGCGCTACATCAAGGGAGTGGATCCGGAATCTCTGATAGTTGTGTACCCAGGTTTCGAGATGCCGGAAATCAAGCCGGTGAAGCCATCGGCCTTTCAGTCCGCCTGGAAGGATTTCTTTCTGATGGTGGGCACAATCGAGCCGCGGAAAAACCAGAAGGTGGTGGTGGATGCCTATCGCCACGCTCGCGCCAAACTGGCGGCATCGTCCCCCTCCGGCCCGCGAAAGAAGAAATCGCTACCGCCTCTCCTCATCGTGGGTCGAAAAGGCTGGAAAAATGAAGAGTTCTACGCTTTGCTGAAATCAGGCAGGCTGGAGCGAGAAGGCATCTACTTTCTGGAAGGCGCCAGCGAAGAGGAACTGGCCTGGTGCTACAAGAACTCCTCCTATCTTCTTTTTCCGAGCAAACATGAAGGGTTTGGACTTCCGATTCTGGAAGCCTTTGCCTACGGGAAGAACTGCATCCTTTCCGATATAGATGTTTTCCGCGAAATCGGAAAAGGATGTAGATTCGCTTCCAGCGCCGATCACCTGGACTGGGCCCGACAGATCCTGGAGGTCGCGGATCCAGCCATCCGGAATAAGGAAAAGCCCCGCAAGCTGAACATGAAGGATTGGTCCTGGAAGCGGGCGGCGAAACAGGTATCGGAATCCCTGGACAGAGGCATTCAGCTTTACAGTGTAAAGGATTGACCGGCTCCATTCAAAGGGAAAGCTACAGCCATGGTCAAACCCTGGATTGCTCGCTCAGCCTTTTTCCTTTTCATACTATCCGTTTTCACAATACATGCGGAAGCTCCGGAAGTCACCAATCCGGACGTCGGTCCGGACAGGAACCCTGGCATAGAGGAGCCCGGGACGGCGCCCACAGAAACGGATATTGAGGCCCCCACTCCAAATGACCGGGATTCCACGAATGCGCCGATAGAGAGTGAAACGCCGGCACCGGCAGAGACCGGCACTAACGAAGTGCAGGTACCGGGGGCACAATCAGAAGCGCCCAAAAAGGAATCGATCGAAACAGCGCTGCCAACACCTATGGAGAGCACCGGCTCTCTACTGTCTTATGTTAGAAGCGCCGAGTTTCGTCAGGTGCTGGAAGCCCTGGGCTGGTCGGTCCTGCTGGTACTCACTCTACTACTATCCATATGGCTAATCACATATGTGTTTCAAGTCATCTATAGCAAATTGGAGAGCCTCGCAGCCAAACTGGCCACCGGAATAAAGATTCGAAACTCAGAAATAGTGCAGGCTTCTACCCTGCAGGCCGTGCTCCGCGTAACATTACGGCTATTGCATTTAGTACTGAACATAGTACTGATCCTATTTGTGGCGGATTTAATTGTGGAGCTTTTTCCCGGGGCCGCCGGCTCCGCGACAGCCGCCATCATTAAGAGTGTGGTTCGCGCGCTGGTAGCCACCATGGTATTTGTGGCTGTCTTTCGTGGCGTGGTGTACGGATTCAAATTTCTACAACGTTCCATTCCATTTCTGCAGAATCGTTTCATTCCGGATCTTGAGTTTCAGAACACAGTATTACTATCCAGAGACCGAATCCTTGGCGCCCTTCAAGTGGCCGCAAACGTATTACGAGTTCTGGTCCTTCTTCTTGTAGTGTATTTCTACCTTGCTACCATTTTCGGCCTATTCGAACCGACGAAAAACTGGGCCTCTCTTCTACTTGCCTACTTAAAAATACCGCTTGTCGCTTCTGCCGAGGCAGTACTGGCCTACCTTCCCAATCTATTCTTCCTGGTTCTGGTAATTCTGGTGACCCGCTACTCGATCAAGATCGCAGGATTCCTGTTTCGAGAAGTCGAAAAGGGTACTATCGAAATTAACGGCTTCTTTCCTGACTGGGCCAGGCCCACTCACAAGATTCTCAATGTAGTACTGATCGCCTTCGCCGCCATTATCGCATTCCCCTATCTTCCGGGGGCCAAATCGGACGCATTCAAAGGAATCTCAATCTTTCTGGGTTTCATGCTTTCCCTGGGGTCCAGCGCCATTATCGCAAACATAATGGCAGGAATAGTCATCACATACATGCGCCCCTTTCGCGTGGGCGACCGGGTAAAGATTGGAGAGACGGAAGGGAAGATTCTGGAAAAGACTCTGCTGGTTACCAGGATTCGCACAGTCAAGAATGTAGAGATCACAATACCTAACGGAACAGTACTCGCCAGTCATATCATAAACTACAGTACAGCCATTGCTCGTGAGGACACAGAGGGGCTCATCCTGGATACCACTGTCACTATCGGTTACGATGTCCCTTACACGCAGGTACAGGAACTGCTGATCCAGGCGGCTACAATTGTTCCGGACGTAAAAGCCGATCCGCCCCCTTTTGTGCTACAAACATCCCTGGATGATTATTACATTAGCTACCAGATCAATTGCTACACAGACAAACCGGAAGACATGCCCAGGATATATTCCAATTTGCACCAGCGTATACTCGAGAAATTCAACGAAGCCGGGGTAGAAATCATGTCGCCACACTACTATGCTCTTAGAGATGGAAATCAGATTACGCTTCCAGAAGGCAACATTCCGCCGGGCTATCGTCCCGGCTCTTTTCGATGGCAAAACGCCGGCGGAGCCGATGATCCTAACCGTGAGCAGTCCTGACAGCTCCGGAAAGGTAGAATAAACATGAGAATTGCGGTTACAGGCGCCACGGGATTCGTGGGCCGCTCCTTCATACAGAGATTCAACGGTGATTACCGTATTCGCGGCCTGGGCCGATCCTCCAGGCCGCCGGGCTGGCTGCCCAGAAAAGCTGAGTGGCAGCCCACAGATCTATATTCATTGCTGGATGCGGAAAAGGCGCTGAAGGGATGCGATCTGGCTCTTTACCTGGTGCATTCTATGCTACCTTCGGCCCGACTAAATCAGGGCTCCTTTGAAGATACAGATCTGATTCTTGCGGATAACTTTGCCAGAGCCGCCAAAAAAGCGGGCGTAAAAAAGATAATCTATCTGGGCGGCATTCTGCCGGACAAACCCGAAGCAGACCTCAGCCTCCATCTAAGAAGCAGAAAAGAAGTGGAAACCGTTCTGGGTTCGACGGGCGTACCGGTTGTGGCCCTTCGCGCAGCCCTGGTGCTGGGAGCGGGCGGTTCTTCCTTCGAAATGATGCGAAAGCTGGTGGATCGACTGCCCGTAATGGTTTGTCCTTCCTGGACTTCCAGTCTTTCCAATCCCGTATATATCGACGATCTTCTGAGCGTCATGAATGCGGTCTGCCAGGAGGAGCGTAAACGAAGCGCGGTTGTCAATGTTCCAGGACCGGATCAACTGAGCTACATCGACCTGATGGATCTCACAGCACGCTCCCTGGGAAAAAAGCGACTCTTTCTGCCCATTTCCTTCTATTCTCCACGATTATCGCTTCTGTGGATTCAGCTAATCACAGGTAGTTCCCATGAGCTTGTGGCTCCTCTGGTGGAAAGCCTGAAGCACGACATGGTGGCTACACCGCCGGCGAAGTACAAAAAGCTCCTTTCTACCGGAATTCAGCTGGCATTGCAGAAGTCGGTTCAGGGGGAATTGTCTCAACCCGCTTACCCGCGGAATCCTCCCCTTTCAAGAACTGCTGGCACATCAAAGGCTTCCGCGATATCAAGAAACTCTGCTGTATCAGAATCATCCGGTAGCGTCCCGAACAGCGTGTCTACCGCCCGGGCCGGAACACCGGGCAAGGCGACGGCCGGCGGTCAAAGCCTTGTTCGATCTGTGCAGCGTCTACCGCTGCCGAAAGGCAAAGATGCCATTTTCCTGGCCGAACTATATCCTATCTGGCTACAGGGAAGGCTCAGATCAATTCTCAAGATTCGCCGGGATCCGGATTCGGGCGTAGTGGGCTTTTATGCTTTCGGGCTCAAGCTTTTGCAGTTGCAGTTAAACGAACAAAGATCCGACCCAACAAGACAGCTCTATTACGTAACGGGCGGCTTGCTGGCGGCCCGGGGTTCCCGGGGACGATTGGAGTTTCGCACACTACCCGAACTGAACTGTGCCCTTAGTGCAGTGCATGACTTTCAGCCCGCTCTTCCCTGGTACATCTACAAGTTCACGCAAGCTCCCATTCATCTATGGGTTATGAATTCCTTTGCCCGGTTTCTACAGAAGTTTAAAGATTCTCAGGGCAGCTAGGCACACGGAGGGGATAACTCAACAACCTCTGTCTTCCATTCCTTTCCGGAGATTATGCGGGGCATGATTATACACGGCGAATGCCGGCTAACTTCCGTCGATGGATCCTTTGCCCGGGGTCAGAGACGACTTCCAGGGCAATCCATCTTCTGCCCAAAAAGGGCAGAAGATTTTCTGACTTGCGGGGCTGGCTATTTCTCTACAAATGCTTTTCCCTCTACGGTATACTCGATGTTTCCGTAGATGAAGGGAATGTAGAAAAAAGTGGATGTGACCGTTACTTCGCCAAGATAGGCCGCATCGGACTTCTGGATAGCATCCTCCACGGCCCCTTTCATCAGGGCTCCTACACTGGTATTTCCCAGGGGAAAAACAATAATCAGCGGTACGCTTTTCTTTCCGATTACTTTGCTTTCCTGTTGTTTGTATTCCTTGCTGAAATCGACCTCTTTTGACGAAAGGATCGCATACGAACCCTGGGCGCTGCTACAGTACCCGGTGGCAACCGCCAGGCTAAAGATGATAGCTAAATGTAGTATCTTTTTCATTGGTTTCTCCTTCCTATAATTCCTTGTACTTTCTACCGCTAGCGAGGCTCCACGCAATCAGCGGTAACAGCGTAAACCCGAACTCCCACGCCGAAAGCGCCGTCAGACCGATAATTCAGGACCGCATTCTTTAGATAACTACATCCGGCGTTGGTTTGCATTTCCGAGAGCGTCTTGGTAAAGCTGGTCTCGTCCGTTACAGGAATTCCGAATATTGAAACATGCGTTGTTTGATGAGTGATACCAGACCGCTTAACTTCATAGTCGCCCACGGGAACCGGCGCGTTGCTAACTGTAGCCAGGCGCGGTACAGCGCAGAAACCGGTCCCCAGAAGACTGATAACCGCCAAAAAGAGCATTTTTTTCATAAGATGCCTCCAAAAGTGTCTTTGGCGACCAATTGCAGCCGGCCACCAGGGCGGAAGCCTGAAGATCATCCCTCTCGTGTCAAGGGAAACCATACAAATTTAAGCAATATATATAGCTACTTTGTCCACAGTCCCATACAAATACTAATATATTTCTATACATTAGATAATTTTCCCACCTCGAACTGCCCCGGCTCGACCAGACTAGCAATACCTGATATCCGAAGCGGCTGTCTTTTGGGTTGAGCTCCTCTGTCACGCAGGGCGGAAGGAAGATGCCAGCAGAATAAGGATAAACAGAAGGGCGATAAGTAGGACCAGGGCTGTTTCGATTACAAACACCAGGTGGGGTCAGGGGCAAAAAAAAGCCCCTTGCGGGGCTTCAGTGCGAATCGAATTCGCGAGTTCGTGCGAGTCGACTGCACGGTTATGAATTGTTCGTTGTATTCTTGATTTGATCTGGTTTGGCCTATGGCCTTTGGCCTCAGCTGAACCAGCGTTTTTCCGCTTCGGCCGGCAGGCTTTCTCCGGAAACACGACCTCTCTGAACAATAGTCCAGAAACCACGATACGTGGCCCGGTCATGCAATTCTCCATCGTATTGAATGGGACCCCAGCTTGCATCCTGGGCTGCCAGAAGTACGTTCACTGCCTTTTCGACTTCGGAGTGATCGGGCTTCATGGCTTCTACGATTGCATCGATTTGAGTGGGATAGATGGACCACATACGCAGAAAGCCGAATTCGTATCGAGCTCGGTGAGCGTCGTCTTTAGTCTGGTCGTAGTTTTTCAGGTCCAGAGTTACGTTATGCGCGGGCACAACGCCGTTGGCCAGAGCGGCGGCACACATATTGGACTTGGCGCGGCGTAGTAGAGCATGGTCGAACTGTCCCGGGCTTTTCATACCGGATAGAGGGATAGCGCCCAGGTGACCGGAAACGAAGTCCATCAGACCAAAGTCCAGAACCTGCATCCAGGGCAGAGCGGCGATCTTCTCTACATCGCGCAGAGCTCCGTGGGTCTCGATCAATACGTGGATGGGGATTTCACGCTTGAGCCCCGCTTTGGAAGCGGTATTGCGAATGTAGTCGATCATCTCTTCTACTTGAGATGCTGCGGTGGGCTTGGGGATGGTAATGTAGGCGATTTTTTCGCCTGCGCCTTTGATTACGATTTCAGCGTCCTGCTTCCAGTGCTCGGTATGGGTGTAGTCATGGATTCGAACACCGGCCATGCCGAATTCGTTCTCTGCAGAGTTCTGCATGCGCACGATCATTTCAGCGTGTTCTTTTTCCTGACCGGTGGGAGCGCCGTCCTCACAGTCCATGGTAATGTCGAAGATGGGGCCTTTTTCTTTTTGAAATCCGAAGGCCTTGCCAATCATTTTCTCATTCCCGGCGAAGTGCTCGCAGCTGGGAATTACGGGATAGGGCTTTTCGCCCGCAAATAATGCATCGTTAGGATGAACCATAGAAATCTCCGTTCCTTTCGCAACCGTCCTGGTTGCAGATTTATGGGCCCACTTTTTTAGGAGCACCTGTGCTGACCACCGCATTTGGAAAGGAGGATTGCTGCCAGAGCAGGGCCACCGGGCCCCGGAAAGATGAAAACCCCGGCCGCCACAACACCGGAGCCTGGCCCATAATCAACTATCCGGCTTGCCGGAAGGCTTCTGTGAGGCCCCGGGCGAACGCTCAATGAGAATCACCCTCGCGGGAAACCCCATAAGCGCCCGCGATTTATTGGAGATACGATGCCCCAATTTGCATATTGTGAGGGAAGGCCCGTAGACCTGCGGGCTTATAACCGGGAGGGGCCACGGTTCTCTGAACTTCCTGGAACGGTGCGCAGTGAAGCGTCCGGACGATATGAACAAACAACGCTTGATACAGCTTTTGCAATAGAATGGCTATGCACCTCCCCGGGCTCGTTAAGACCCAAATCGGGCTTTACAGGCCTGGTTTAGACATTTAAGGAAATGCAGTGATGATCGGTAAGATGTCAAGGCGACCAGCTCTGGCGGTTCTGCGGGCGGTCTGTATTTCGATTGCGCTCCTGTTTTCTTTCGACCCCGGTTTGGTCCACGGAACTCCGGAGCCGGGCGGAACTCAGCCGGCCAAAGAAATCCCAGATGTCCCGGTCGGCGACGGCGATCTGGAAACCAGCGGTACGGGCCATGAATTGGAGAGAAAAAGCGAGAGCCGAGATCTCTATATAAGGACCAACCTGAACGAACTCACAGGAAACAGCACGATACCCGCCCTGCCCTTCGATTTGATCTTTCCCGACGGATACGTAAGCGTGCGACAGGAGAAAAACCCAGGACTTCTGCTAATGCATGTAGAAGACGTGAAGGCAGTGAACCAGAAAGGGGGCGAACTGGATCCGGCCTATCTGGCCTATCCCATGTTTCGAATCGATGTATTCGGATTGGTGCGCTATGATTACAGAAGCGGAAAGTTCAACCTGGAACAGGACCGCAAAAGCAACATTCCCACAAAGCGTCTGGATCGCCGAGGGATGCCCATCCTGTTGGTGGAATTCAACGAGAAAGGCAAGAAGGAGGACTGGCTACTTGTTAAGATGCACCCTCGAAGCCCGGTGCTTCTGATCAGCCACACCCAGCCCGTCATTGACCGGGATCTGGTCTGGCAGCCCAGTCGCAGACATTGGAATCACTTTCTGAGCCATGTGGCCGGGGCTTCAGTGGACGCCAGGAACGCAACGCTACCGGAAGTCGAACTTGAACCGGTGATTCCGGACGACGACGCATTTCCCCGGGATATCTTCATTAATGACAATGCAACCCCCATGCAACTGCCGGATGCACTGCCGGTTCCGTTGCATACGACGGAGGAGGAACTCTACCAGACGCATCCAGAGGAGTCGCTAAGACGAAGACTTACCTTCAAGACCCCCAGGAGTCTGTCGCTGGACCAGGGCGCGGTTGAGTTCCACCGGTTTCTTTCGTATCAAGTGGAAAGCGATGTACGGGGCAAAGTGAATCCGCGGGTTTACGGATATGAGACCCATGAATTCTTTGCCTACAACATCTACATCAAAGACGGAATCGTACAAACATTCGTTTTGATTCATCTGGTACGCGAAGGCCAGGAATTGGTGATTGGCCCCAAATCCTGGATTCCCGAAGGCTACCCCACCGAACCGGGCGATTCGCCGCTGGGTTCCTTCATAACAGATTACTGTTTGAGTCGAAGCCCGTCCTTTCGCAGGAATGTAGCGCATCGAAAACTTCTTCTGGAAGATTATCTCATTGGCTCGCGCCATAAAAACCGCTACCTCGAAAGAATCAATGCAGAATACGAAACGGACATCCCGGAGGAAATCATTCAATTCGAGGCGCTGGAAGAACTGACACTGGGTCCTTTGGAACGCATTTCGTGCAAAGTGGTAGGGCTCAAAAACCTGAAAAAGATGGTGTTTTCCGGTCAGAGTTTAAACGAACTGCCGGCTTGCCTGAAGGATCTGAGAGTGGACTTTTTGAGCATTCAAAACTTTGCGGGGTGGGAAATCCCTCTCGCCCTGCAGAAGAATCAGCATATAGAGTCCCTGTTTCTAAAAGATGGATATCTGCAGTCTCTTCCGGACCACGTATCCGATTGGAAAAACCTGGAAGAGTTAAATCTTAAGAACAATCAAGTCCGCGCTGTGTCGCCAGGCTTTATTCAGGCTCCCGCACTTCGTTTTGTGGATCTTTCCGGCAATGAATTCAGGCACTGGCCGGGGGAACTTCTACAATTGCCGCGAATTGGCTACATAAACCTGGCCGAAAACAAGATAAGTGAGATCCCGGAGGATCTATGCGAAAAATTAGCCGAGTCTGAGATTCGCATCAATCTGTATGAGAACCCGTTGGATGAGCCATCCTGGACCCAGGCCAGCGAATGCGAACACATTATTTTGCGAAAGCCATAGTAGTTTCCTGAGATTACAGCGGCGTTTCAATTCACCGGCCTTACTGCTATGTCGGGCTTTAACTCAGAGACCTGCCTGCTCCAGGCCCGTCCCCCGTTCCAGATGCAACCTCAGAATTCGGCGCACCTCAAGGATGGCGGGCATGGTAGCATGGACCGAGTGATCGCTTTCTACCAGGAGTTCACTTTCGGCGCCGGGTAAGTGCGAACTGGCATAGGGCACCACCGAATCGGTAATCCAGTCCAGGTCCGTGGCGGCCCGGCTGCCGATTATCGAGTGGTAGGGGACTCCCGGGGCAAAAGGCTGCTTCATGGTTACCCGCACGAAGAGCCCATCCGGCGACAGGCTCTCGATGCCGTTGGGAGGGGCTATTACCGGAGCATCCTCTTCGCCAGTGAGAAGATCCAATCCTGTGTCGAAGACCTTTGCCAGCCCCGTGGGCACCGACATGACCTGCCGACCCATATAACCGGCCAGTCCGTCCGCCAGGGCCGAACCCCGGTGCGGCGTGGCCAGAAAGACAACCCTCTCGACGAATGGCAGGGGATCGTACTGTGTTACGTTTCGCAGCATTTGCCGGGTGCTTTCGTCCAGCTTCTGAAATCGTTCAGGTTCAATGCCGGACTCCTTTACCCAATCCTGAGTGCGCGATGTCTGGATCATGAGCCGGCTCAGTAGGCCCCCCATGCTATGACCGATCAAGACCATTCGCTGAAATCCAAGCAATTCCCGGGCCTCCTTTAATGTATTTCTGAGGCCGTGGGCGCTGAACTCCACCGGATTGGAAGTGGGATACCAGTACACCCAGAACTGATACCTGGAACGAATTTCCGGATCCGCCAGAAGCTCATTGATCATGGGAAACCAGGTCATGGGCGAAGAAGCCAATCCATGGACAAAGACAACAGGTATTTTTTTCGCATCATACGGATACAGCATATACAGCCCGCTGGTTTCGCCGATGGAGTCTCCATCCAGACGGCGAAGTAACGAATCGCTCTTCTCCACGCCGGAAAGCATATAAGCCATGGGCGAAGATAGATCCACTTCCAGAGGAATACGTCGATCATATATATTTGCGGTACCGTCGCCCAGGCTATCTACGATGCGCAGACGACCGGAATACAGCTTCTGATCGCTTACGAAATAGGAGCCATCGTGTTCCAGAAGCGCCGTGGCGGGATAGGCCTGGTCCGCTTTCCCCAGGTAGCGATACCGGGATCCAGGATCCCCATTGTCATCATTGTTTATCGATCCAGTATTGTTCTCTTCGTCGCCGGGCGCCGTAGCCGGGTTCTGGTCTGGCAGATCACTACTTCCCGGCGGATCATCGCTTCCCGATGGATCATTCTGGCTCAGCGGGTCATTCTTGTAGGGACGCAGGAGAATCAGGGGCGTTCCGAGGCCGTAGTAGGACTGATGGTTGGCAAAGCCCCGGGCTCGAAAATCATAGGCTACACGAATATGCAGAAAGGAATCCGGTAAATAGTGAACATCGCTATCCAATTTCAGTTGAAGCGTACCTCGCATCAGTGGGATTCTATGCGTGGAGCCGGTCAGGGCTCGGCGCGCATGCAGATAGCGAAGCAATTGGGCCAGCGAACGATTGTACAGATCGATTGCCAGGCGATGCGAGGGATGAAATTCGGAGGTCGCTCGATCCAGGCCACGATCGAAAAGATAGCTACTGGCATATACAAGCGCAGATGCATTGAGACGCGCGAAGGTTTCATCGTCCAGATCGTGGCTTCTGGCCGCATGGAAAGCGATTTCTGCCGCATAAACGGCCAGCATTGCGCGCTTGCCCGCTCGTAGGTCCGTATCGATATCCAGAATACAGATTAACGGTTCGGTTTCGCACTTCTTTTCCAGTCCTTCGCTTATTATGAAGCGCCTGGTCATATGACTCAATTGCTCGGAGTTGGTTGCGTTTTGACTGACCAGCTTGCTTTGTTCCAGCGGGCCGAACTGCCGGACGCCATACCGGGCGCAGGAATTGAAATAGAGAACGGCCAGCAGTAGAATGCTGCATCGGCGATAGAAGTGCATATCCAGATGGACGTTGTCCGGTACGGACGGGTCAATGATAAAGATTAATTTTGAGGAACTTTTACCCTGGATTTCCGGGAGTTGGTTTCGCCGTCCCATGCGGGACGGCGAAAACTCTCTCATTTTTCGATTTATTGACCCTTCAGGTCAGATACTACGGCGGCCAGCCAGGCGCCACCGGCGATGGCCAGGTCTTTGAATAGTGGCATCAAGTGACTTTGCTCTCCGGTTGCGATGAAGAACCTCAGGTGCACGCCGAGGGCAAAGATGAGAATCAGAAGCCCCAGAAGGACTCCGGCCAGTTTGGCTACCTTGGGAACGAACAGTCCCACGCCGCCGGCGATAAGACAAACCCCGGTAAAGTATACCCAGAAAGCGCCACCTGGCACTGGTACGGCTCCCACCATTTCTCCGGTGCTCATGAAGTGCCCCAGGCCAAAAAATACGGCCATAACCGCAATCATCCCACGGCCCGCTACGGGCAGAATCTTTTTTACAGCATTATCCATACTAATCCTCCAAATCGTTTTTCTGGGGGTTTAGTGATTCAAGACAGGATCGGGTTACACTTTTTTTGGCGAATTTAGATGGGATCTGTTCTGAAAGCGGTGTTTCCCGTCTTAAAGGAATTCCCCCGGGAAGGGCTACTGAAAGAAATGCATTACAGCAACGGAGCGACTTCTGCTCCGGCTCAAAGAAAAGTCTGGATTCGGATTTCCGATTTCTGGATCCGAAGAACCTTATTTCGTGTCATGAAAATGATTGTGCTTCCATCGTTGGCAAGGATCATTCCGATCAAGGTTCTTCCATCCTCCAACTCCAGCTTTTCTACGTAGGGTAGTTCATTCAATCCAGGCAAGAAGCTGCCAAGTGCCCGGGGTTCAAGGGCCAGATCTTCCACATACACAGCATTTTGTAGGTTCGCGCAAGTTCCTGGACCTTTACTCTGAATTTCCCTGGAAACTTCCATGAATCCATCCCTTAGAATCGTTCGGGTCGAAAGTCTTACCTTTGAATCCCTTTTTACCTGAATACACAGGCTTCCTGGAGCATAACCCCTTACTCTGGAAGTCCCATTGTAGTCCAATCCCATCGCTTCGATGACCGGTGATGAAACGATTTCCCCATTCTGGTCGGTAACCCTGCGTACAATGATCGGTGCATGATCTTCTATGGGTGCATCCACATTCCAGTATGAAAGATGCGGTATCCTGGCTTCTACCCAGTAGATCCCATCCCGATTGACCAGCGGGGCTTCCATTTCTTCCTTCCATCTGCCGGTGGCTTCATCGAAGCTCCACATAGTTGCATGGGTCTGCCCTGGCTCTACCGTCCCCTGGTAGGGAATCGCCACTTCGATAAACCTGCCATCTTTGATCTTCAGCTTCTGGCCATTCGCCATGACCGTAAGCTCAAACGCTCCAAAGGATTCCAGCTGCACAGGTTCTCCATCCAGGTTTGTCCCGCTAAAGTCTCCGGGCATCGCATGCACCATTTCGCTTTCCACATCGATATGGGCGCGATGAACAACGATGGTCTGCCCCTCTTCCATGGCTTCAAAGGTACCTGGATCGACCTTAATATCCATTGTGTTGTCCCGAATCTTGATCTCAGTACCATCGTAAATGTACTCAGTGGATTTAATCGGAAGGAGACGAACGAGAACAAGATTCAAGGTTCCGGGAAATGCAGAGACCACAGATTGATGGCGGGCAAATCCAGGGACAATGACTTCCATTCGATGGTCCCCTGGCTCAAGCTCTGTAATCACAGCCACTGGAATTCCCTGTAGCTTCCTTTCCACATTTCCTATGCGCAGTGAGGTGCCTTTCGGCAGCTCCGAAGATCCAGTATCCAGAAGGACGGTAATTCCGGATTCTATACCTTCAACGGATTCGGCAGCAGGAGATATGGCGCAACCTGACTGTAAAAACAGAGTAGCGCAAACCAATAAGGGAATGGATTGGATGAAACTTCGCAAAATCGCCTCAGGAGGTAGCAGAGCGGGCGGAGGTACTCAATCAGCCATGTCGCTTTTCAAGCTCTCGGACAATGTCCTGCAACGATACGCCTTCGTTTACCAGGTTGACCATTAAATGAAATAGCAAATCCGCTGATTCATGTACAATTTCTTTATGATCATGGTTCTTGGAAGCCAGAAGCACCTCTCCCGCTTCCTCAGTGATCTTCTTTAGTATTCGATCTTCCCCATCTCGGAACAGGTTGGCTGTGTAGGATTTCTCCGGTAATTGCTCTTTTCGCTCTTTGAGTACAGCTTCCAGCTTCAATAAGAATTCCATTATTACTTCTCTCCGTCTCTATCTATAAACTGCAGATTTTCCCGGAACCATTCCGATGCGCTGCCGGCCTCCCGGTGTCGCGGCGGATTTGTCGGGCGAGCCGCCTGCAGCAGCCAGGGATAGCTTCCAGATAGCCCTGTATCCGGGCTTTCCGAGCGACCGAACGACAACAGTCCCCCGGCGCGGCTTCCAAAGCGCTCATGATGCCAATCGCACGGAAATCCCCCGGCTTGCCATGGTTTTTTTTACTTCCTGGATGGAATGGGTACGGAAGTGAAAGATGGATGCCGCCAGCACCGCATCTACCCCTGTTTTTTCCACCGCCTCTACCAGGTGCTCCGCGGAACCGGCACCACCACTGGCAATCACCGGCACCTGCACGGCACTGCGCACCGCGGCGGTGAGGTCCAGGTCAAACCCGTCCTTTGTGCCGTCCCGGTCCATGCTCGTCAGGAGGATTTCCCCGGCCCCTCGTTGCTCGGCCTGACGGGCCCACTGGACGGCATCCACGCCGGTGGGGGTGCGGCCTCCATGTAGATAAACTTCAAAAGTGCCCCTTTCTGTCCGGCGAGCGTCGATGGCGCAAACAATGCATTGACTGCCAAAAATGCGGGACGCTTCGGAAAGCACCTGCGGATTCTCAAAGGCGGCCGTGTTCAGAGAAACCTTGTCGGCTCCGGCATGCAGCATGAGTTCTACATCGGAGGCGGTTCGAATGCCGCCGCCGACGGTGAAAGGTATGAAAATCCGGTCCGCCACCCGCTCCACCAGGTCCTTTACAATGTTTCTTCGATCCGAGGAAGCCGTTATGTCCAGAAAGCAGATTTCGTCGGCCCCTTCGCTGGCGTAGAAAGCGGCGTTCTCCACAGGATCTCCCGCGTCGATCAGATCCACGAAATTTACCCCCTTCACAACGCGCCCATCCTTGATGTCGAGGCAGGGTATTATTCTGGTAGATAGCATTTTCTCTTGATTATCCCCCGTTTACTCCGTATTCCACCCGTTTACTCCCATTGCTTGGCAGCCAGCAGGAATCATGATAGTATTAGTCCATTGCAGAGGGGCATTACCGACGCCAGGGAAGCACTCAGCCCATTCGAGCCCCTCTGTAGACCTTTCAGGGATCTCCCTACGGGGCGGCGCAAGCCGCCCTTTCTTTTGTCCCATAACACTGCTTGCGATTGCGGTCACTTATTCCATTTCCGCCCGGACTATTAGATAGATCAATGGCAGCCCCTTACTACAGTCGCATGGACAGGGCCCGGAAGGCCCTTTGAATGTCGAACTCGTCCTCGGATCGACGTTCGCTCTCAGTTGAAATCTTTTTTCGAAGCGCAGGCTCCTGAATCATTCTACGAATACACCGGGCCAGGTCATCCGGGGTTCGATCCGCAGCCAGCAGACCGGTGACTTCATCCACAACCAGCTCGGACATTCCTCCGCCGCCTACAGAAATGACGGGCAGACCAAATCGTCCGGCTTCCATAGCGGTGAAGCTATAATTGTCCGGCTCCAGACGGCCGGGATCAAAGAACACATCGGATTGCTGGAAAAGGCCGCCCAGCTCGGCATCCGAAAGAAAACCGGCAAATGAAATCTGTTCATCCCGCTTGTGGATGCGCATCAGCTCGTTTAAATAGGAATACTCGGGACCGCTTCCTGCAATGATCCAGTGGAATCTGTCTTTCAAGTCTTCCAGATGATCCAGAACAGGAAACAGTATTTCCAGCCCTCGGGATCGCACCAGGGGACCCACGGTTAGAATGACCGTCTTCTTTTTAATCCGCTCCAGCAGTTTAGGATTGGCTGGTCGCGGTAATTTGCCTTCTTCCCAGCGAAAATCCAGAGCAGGAGGCAAAGAAATCATTTTCTCGGTATCCACTCCCTTCCGTGCGAACTGATCAAGAAGATATCTGGAAAGCGTAAAAACGTATCGCGCCCGATTCAGCACCTTGCGGTTGCCAGCCTTCAGAAGAGACACCGAAGGCAAATCGGCAGAGTAAAGGATGGTGCTCCAGGGCAAGTTGTATTCCTGCGCCACCGCCGCTCCGATTCGGGTACTTCCGGTAATGGCTCCCAGGAGCATGGCCTCCGGTTGAAAGGCCCGTATGCGGTGAGCGACAAACTGATGGAACTCCCGGGTCTTATTAGAAGAGATCCGATGAATGGGAAAACTGAGTCGGCTATCGAATTGCATCCGATGGTCCCGGGTGCTTATGGAGACATCCGGCGCGATGACTTCAATTCGGTCCGGATCCCAGAGCCTGGCCAGTCCGCTGTTCAGGCCTTCCACGCCTCCCGGTTCCGGCCGAAAATAGTCGCTTATAAACAGAATTCTCTTCATAACCGGGTTAACGATCTGGCTCTATTTAACACCTGTTCTGTATGGGCCTACCATTTATCAAAGCAGGGAAAAGAACTTTTGCCATACTGCTCGGAGCCTCCACAGCATCAAGTTACCTTTCCTGTCCCGGCCACAACTCGGGGCCCCTTCTCCCACCGCCCTCCAGCAGTCCCCGAATAGAGGTCCATTCTGGCAGTCTTCGAAGCGGGGAACCGGTGCGGATGATTGAGAAAAGCAGTCCCGGCTTTGGCAAATGCCTGACCACATTGCCCGAGCCCTTTTATTCCCTGGAAAGCGGATTACGAATGCGGATTTGCTTCTCCGAAATCAGCCCTGTTAGAAAGCTCAGGCGCCAATGGGAAAACCTGAGCGGCGAAAGCCGGCCGGAAGGTCCCATCCAGACTTTTACGGTTTCCAGCGTTAAGAAACAACTCGCGGCAAAGGAGGTACTCTTTTTCTACGACGGTAACGGCCGAAATGCCGGGGAGAAGCTGGCTGAATTGCATCGAGACGCCGCGCATTCCGTACTTGCTTCCAGGTTTGTCCGAGATCCCCACAGGGACCGGATACTGAGCTCCAATAAAGATGTAAGATTATCTCCCCGACGTTTTCCAAATGCGATTTTCAGCGTCATCCTCACCGGAACCGAGCTGATACTTCTCTTTCCTTCCGATTACCGAGAGAGGCTACACCTGGTTTCGCTTCCCCTGAGCGAGGAAAAAGTCCGGCGATTGGACGAATCGTTGAAGAAGTTTTTTTACCGGCTACACGAAACTCCGGAGCCCCTTACCGGTGTGCATTCCGCAATCGAAGGATCAGCGGCCCTCGAATCGCTGCCGCACATTGCCCCCGAAACCGCACTGGCAGAAATCTTCAATCGCAAACAGGTAGAGTTCACTTGCCCTGAACCCGGCTGGCATCATTTCGAATTGAATACGGATAATGCCATCTACGACCGGACAATGCCTTGCGATAAGGACAGCGTCTTTCTTCTGAAGAGAAACCCGGAGCGCGTCATAGACTATCTTCAACATGGCGACCTTAGAATAGACGTTCCCTTCCTGGAAGAAGCCAGATCCCTGGTATGGAGGGCGAGCTCTGACAATCACGAAAAGCCAGGGTATTGGTCGCTGATTCCCTGCCACAGGTTCTGCCATCATCTGGGCGTGGATCTAAAGACCCGAGAATCTGCCCAACGCTGCAAACTCCAGGATATCCAACTCACCGAATGGAACCCGGCCGGCGTTCTGCAGCCGGGTCAGCAAACGGAAATGGATTCCGGCGGAAAGTTCCTCGAGCTCAGCGTCCAGAGGCGATGCAATGCTCAATCGCTTCGCCTGGAAATCTCCGATCATAGTGTGCTTTTTTCGGGAACGGTTTTAGATAAGGGAATCTATCTGCTGGTGGCCGACGCATCGCTTTTTCTGGACTCCGACGTAACCTTACAGAGCCATCACAGCTTACGGAACCTTACGCCAGAGGATAGGCTCCGAATACTGGATCTTCGAGATGGCCGTTCAAAAAGGCTCGCAACCAATCCCGGAGATTACACCGTTCTACGAGGGTCCACTGATCGAGAAAGTCCGGCCATGGGAAACCACTCCTTTCAGGGCTCCGACGGACTACTGCATCCTCCTTCCTGTCGGGGGCTCCTACCTGATCTTTGCCGCGGAAACTTGAATGCCATGAGCCCGGGCTTTGAGGTAGAAGATAAAGCCTTGCCCAGGGTTGCCCTGGACGAAATGCTCCCCGCCGGCGCCCAGGAACCGGACCAGGAATTCCTGGAGTTTAAAACATCGGTTCGCAAAGAAGAAATCAACTATACCGCCGGATACCTGCGCATTCGCATGGATGCCACTCGAAGCTACGATTTTATCCTGGGCCTGCCCCGAGCCTCCGAACGCCGATTTGCCATTATGCGCTCCAGCCCGCAGTGTCCGGCCGGTCCGGTGCTTAGAGCGTCTGAATTGCGTATTCCCAATGAGCCTTTTCGGTTGCGCATCCAGGCCAGGATTCGATCCCGAAACAGAATTCGAACGTTAGATCTACTGGATCGTCAATTTGGACCCGGGTTTCAGAGTACGGAACACTCCCATCTAGTGGGCCGAACGCAGAGCGATGCAACCATTGGCTCCGGCGATTGGATGATTCATGCGGAGGGCGGCTGCCATAATTCCAGCCCGGGAAAACCCGGTCATTACCGGCCGAAGTTTCTGATCCGCGGAAAGGATTCGCTGCGATTACTGTGGAAATCCGATCAGCCCGCTCTTTTTCGCTGGAGTAGCGGGTCGGACCTGGCCGATAGTTCGTATCTGTCCCCCGGCGCGAATCCCCTGTGGCTCCCCCTGGGCGACACCGGAGGCCAGACTTCCTTCACGATATCTGTGCAGCATCTAGAAAGCAAAGCGGGCGAAAGGCTACGCAGCGGAGGACCAAACATAGCGGCCGGGCAACCAGGGCAGACAATCCGAAAAGCGCGAGTCTGGCCCGCCACGGGACCGAACAGCAGTTGCGTGGTAGAGACATTACATGCAGCCGAGCCGGAATGGCTCAGGCTATGCTTCCCGGACGGAACCACGTCGAATCTGAAACTAAAACTTCAAGATGAATACTCCCAGGACAACCTGGTTTCCGCGGAGAAACGAAATTCCGAACTACAATCCAGCGAAGCCAGTCAGGGCTATCTGCAGCGTCAGGCATGCGCACTGATTCTAGATCCGGACATGCAACCTCGAGAGATACTGAGCGTCGATGAAGAACGTGATCAGCTATGGCTCATGCCCGAAACCGGCTCCGCGCTGGGCAACGGACTGCGAACCGACGAATCCATAACCGTCCGCGCAGGCCAGTCCGAGGCTGTATTATGCACTTACCGCGAGGGACTACCCGCCGATGAATATCCGGTTACCGGACCCGCCGAGCGGGTATACAGAAAAGGCGGCACCTACCAGGATAGTCCGGAAAACTTTGCAAAGGTCGGCGAGTAAAAGTCCGTGCTCGGGAAGTGGCCAAAGCCCCTTTGCGGATTCCTGCTCGCATACCAATTGGCCGCGACTTCGCTCGCGGCATCCCCTGCCAGAAGTTCCGCGGAACCAGATTTCCATTTTGGATTCTCAACTTCCCTGGAAGGCCTGCATTCCTTTAGCGGGGATTCTTCGCAGGATTTTAACTACGGCGATTCATCGCGCTGGCTTCTGGCCGAACTGGACACCCGGGCCTACAGCCCGCAGGGGGCGGCACTCATTTATGGCCTGGACGCCAGCGTTATCGCCAACCTTGGATCGGCAACTATGAAACGGCCCGCTATACCGGCGAAGAGTCCGGACCCCCACCTGCAAGAAATAGAAAGGCCAGCGCCAGGATTGGCCGAGCCAAAAAAGGAAGCACAGAGCGCAGACCGAGGGGGGCGATTTCATTTGAGCGCCCGCCAGCTGTATATTGGGCTATCGCAAAGGATTCGGGATATTTTTTCTCAACCCGGTTCATCGCAACTGACTCTGGCCCTGGGACGTTTTCCCTGGAGAAAGAATAACATAGATCGCCTGATGGCCCACCCGGGATTCTTCGCAGGACTTCACCTGGTCTGGCAGACGGCCAACTCGGGAAAGGCCGTTTTCAGCCCCGGCTACCTGCTGGATTCTCCGGTGGGTATCAGGAAACCATTCGAAAGTCCGGCGCTTGCGTATGACCGGCAAAGAGAAAACATTGCAGGAAGCTCGCTGGATAGCAGCCGTTACGGCACGGCTGCTTACTACATCTACGGTAATCGCTGGCAATTTGGAATGGGCTTTAGACAGCATACAATGCGAAAGGAGGCCAGACTGTATCTTCCTGGCAACCTGCAATATCTTCATGCATTCCTGGGCTACCAGGGGCGCAGATTTCGTGTTGGTCTGGGTTATTCGCGGGTAACGGGCGAATTGCAAATCCCCCGCCAAACCAGCGCCGAAGAACGGAAGGCTCGACTGGATGAGGACTCCTTTGAACCCATGCCCCGGACCGGAGGGGACCGAAACCAACAGAGCATTCCGGTGGCCGGCGCCGAACTGCACGGAAACGTAGCCTACGCCAGGCCTCGCTGGGGGCTGGCCCTGGATTTTTTCCTTCCTGAATCCGGCTATCAGTCGGATTCCTCGCGTCGGGACTCCTTCGAAGCCGGATACGTTCATCCGGGGAATCCCCCGTATTCCATGCCTCTAACCGCCTTCTACGGTTTCGCCAGCGGTTTTCGGCCATGTACCTCACGGCGATGTCCGGATCTATACTCGCCATCCGGCGCTCTGTTTGCAAAGGCGCGGTTTTCTGTGTATTTCAAATGGAGCGGTTACCGAACTGCGATGGCTTTGCTGTACAGCGGCGCTCGGGTACAAACCGGCAACGGACTGAAGAATTCCGCGCCGGACCCGGACAGTCCGGATTACCTGGAATTTCAGATCAGGATCCAGAAGCGATGGAAGTTCAGTCGCACGGCGCAAATGGAGATTCAATACGGCAGAATCTACATAAGAAAGACAAGACCTTCCAGGGCATTCGGCGATTACCTGAGGTTCGGGCTCAGTCTGAATTTCGCCGATGTCCGCAAAGTGCACGACGGTAAACCCGAAAGCTCATCTTGAGTGACGGTCTGCGACAAGGCCGGGCGAATGAAATTGGATATGGGTAAGAGGCAACAGAACCATAACCACGCCTTCTTGCAATCAAGAAGATGTGCGCGAAGCGCGCAAAGTTAACGCTCAACGTTATCGGAGAGACTAAATGAATTACCTGGAAAACCGAACGGCAAAAAAAAGCGATAAGGGTATTTGGATCCGATCCATCGCAACTCCGCGGACTGTGACCTGGTCGGCTCTACATAGAGCGCTATATTCAGGGCTATGGATAGCTCTGCTGGGGATCCCCCTGCTTTTTGGTCGTTGCAGTAGCGAAGCGCATCAGAAGTTGATCTTGCCGCTGGTGCAGCAATCGGTGGAGTTCACCTATCCTTCGCCTCTGGCATCTCTGGAAAAGAAGCATCGCGTAAAGCGACGGCTGCTGGAATGGATAGATGGAGCCAGAAGCAGTCTGCTGGTGGCAGCTTATGGCCTGGACGACAGAGACATTATTCAAGCCTTGATTCGCGCAGAGCACCGGGGCGTCCAGGTTCGCACAATCCTTTCTCCGGAAAAGGATTACCCGGAACTGGAAGATACGGATCTTACACTGGAAGTGCGCAATGCATCCGGTTTGCAACATGTGAAGGCAGTCTTGATAGACAACAGGCGATTTGTTTCAGGCACCGGGAATCTCACAAAAAGCGGGCTGTTCTTCAACAACAATGCCTTTCTGTTTCTGAGGGTACATAGAAGCATCGGCGAAAGGTTACGGAAAAAGCTACTTCATCCAGACGAAAAAGAGCCTTTCATACGCATGCCGGGAATAACCATGGTCTTTTCGCCGGAAGGCGGCCGATTAATCCAGACCATACTGGCGCGCAAGATTTACCATGCCCGCCGGAGCATCCGCTTTTTAATGTTCAGGTTCACAGACCCGACGCTTTCCGCCTTGCTGTACTATCGTGCCCGGTCCGGCTTACCGGTGCAGGGAATCCTGGACGGACAGGGGGCCAGCCTGCCGTCCCGTTCGGCGCTGGAAGAAAATTACTACTCGGCGGGACCTATGCCGTTGGCGCTTGCCTTCGATGGGAATGAATCGCGCTATCAGTCAGCGGATGGCATCTACCATGGCGGTCATCTACATCATAAGACTGCGATTATAGATGATCAGGTACTCACCGGATCCTACAACTGGAGCATGAGCGCCAGGGATCAGAACCGTGAAATACTTTTCATAATGAATCGGCCGGAGATCCAGCAAAGATTTCACAATCGGTTTGAAGAACTGAAGCGGATATCCACGGCCCTGGCCCGACCACCCTACGGGACAAACCTGGAATTGGAGCCGGCCCCTGAAGAGGAAATTTGTCTCCCAGAGGGCGCGAACCTGTTTGCCGTTACAGGCGACGATCCCTTTTTCCATGCCCTTAAATGGCAGGCGGCCCGGGACACGGCATCCGAGGATTGCCCCGCCGGAACCTTTCCGGCGCGTTCTTCGCGGCACAGCGCTGGGGCCAGCAAAGGAAAAGACTACTTCATACGGAATCTGAATCAGAAGATCCTTTTGCCCGATGGACAGTCCTATGACCGATATCAGGAGCCGGATGCATTGCCCACCGAAATGTCCGGCGACCTGCCCTGCACTGCGAAGCCCTGTCGGCCGTTGCGTCTAAAGCGAATCGACCCGGAGGATGGCTGGCTTCGGAAGACAGAGTCGGAACACCGGAGCGCTCCCACGGAATTCTTTGCTCTGGCCCGCCAGAGGTGGCTTCACCGGGATCTACGCCGAACCGCTCCAGGATTCTATCGCTTTGATCCCCTTCCCGATCAGGACATGCTCCTATTTTTCCGAAACAATGCCGGAGAGACGCAGATTGGATGCATGTATGCTGGATCCATGGACCCGGAAATCCGCCGCTATCTCCAATTCCTGCGTTTTCATCGGACTTTTGCCGACTGTATACCCGCAGAAGGCAGTGTTGCCCCCTGACCATTCGTCCGAAATTAATAAAGTGAAGCCCCGCTCAAATGATGTTCTGCAGTCCGGAAAGATGGTAAGGCTGCTCGGTCTCCTGGTAATCCTTCCCCTGGCTTTCTCGCAGGCAGGTCCGGTTCCCAACCACGGCCGAAACGGAATCACCCTGATGGCTACTGCGGATTTTGCCGGCGCCTACGAGTTAAACTCGGAAGGCTCCCGGGGCTGGTCCGTCCTCAAGACGTATTCGGACAGAGTTAAACGAAATCGGCGCAACGCATCCCGCGCAGCGTACCTATTTCATACCGGCGATCTTACCGGGCTAACCATCGATCCCCATGCAGAAGCGTCGGAACCGGTGGAACATACAACTGCAGACGGCGCCAGGGATGCAAGCAACGATCATTCCGCCCCTGGCGGTTCAGAGACGACCAGGCTATTGAATCGCAAGGGCGTGGATCTGTTACAGTATACAGGATTCGATGCAGTGGCAATTCGCACGGCCGAGCAAACCAGACTGACGCCCGAACAAGCCCCTGGAGCATTGCTTCGCTTCGAATCCCTGGCCGAAAACTGGAACCCGGACGATGTACTGAAGATAGAATCGCAACGAATTCTCACGGGCCCAAACAGCTTTGTATGGATTACCGCCGTCGAGCCAGCCTCGAATCTAGAAAGCCTGCAACAGCAAATCCATGGGATACGAAACGAAATCTACCGAAACCGGGCCGCCGATGCCCTTGTAATTCTATTCGCGCTTCAAAACAGCAAAGATACCCACGATGAAATGGAACCAGTGATCCGATTGGATCCTTTGAAATGGTTGCATGCTTTCACAGCGGACAGACCGGGAAATGTTTTCCATCCGTCGGATCCGCAACCGCAAGACTTTCCCTACTCCAGGGTAGTTGCATTTCTGCCAGGAAAGCGGGCCTTCTTTCGGACCACCAGCGGAATCACCATCTGTCGCATTCCCGCCGGCGAGATTTGCCAGGTGGAGATAGAATTCAAAGCCAGGCGCAAGTCCATCACCCAGCACTGGATTGGCTTCCAGGAATCCATGCGAAACCACGCCTTTCTTCCGGCGGACCCGGGAATGCAAAAGATTCTACGTTAAAAAAAATCTCCTCACGAGAATAATTTTGCTTGTACTTCTGTCCCGGACGCTCGATACTAGAGGCCGGTGAAAAATCTTACCTGGAAAGGGGATCGTTTCTACCTGGGCCTTACGGGCCTCCCTGGATCGGGAAAATCCACGGCCCGAAGTATCCTGGAAGAACTGGGCTGCAAAGCCCTGGACGCCGATGCCCTGGCTCATGAGGTATTGAACCTCCCGGCCATCCAGAAACGATTGGCGGAGTTGCTCGGAAAGGACGTGATAGAACAGGGAAAGACAAATCGTGGCCTCATCGCAAGTCGTGTATTCGACAATAAGGAAAAGCTCGAAGCCCTTAACGGCATCGTTCATCCGGAGGTGCGAAAGCTGGCTCGAAGTAGAATGGAGAGTTTCCCCGCCGGCAGTATTGTCGTGTACGATGTTCCGCTCCTATTCGAGACCGGGCTGCAAGAAGAAATGGATGCCACAATGGTAATTAGCTCATCATTCGATGTAAGATTACAGCGGGTTCAATCCAGGGGCTGGAACCAGAAGGAATTACAGTCCCGAGAGAACCATCACCATCCGGACAAAGAGAGCCTTGCGGATTTTGTAATTATGAACGATGGCAGCCTGGAAGATCTTAGAACGCGGCTACAGACGGCCCTGACAAGTATTGAGGAATTGAGACCATGAAGCGAAGAGTATTCTACGTAGTAAACCTGGACAAAAGCCGGATTCTGGCGCTTGGTATATTTGCAGTGG
The DNA here is from genome assembly GCA_002730875.1 of Spirochaetaceae bacterium. GTDB lineage: Bacteria > Spirochaetota > Leptospiria > Leptospirales > Leptonemataceae > UBA3465. Next base: position 184,505 of record PCBI01000006.1, read on the forward strand.
GCGCCATTGTGCTTTCCTTTTCTACAGGATATCGCTTCGGCAACACTTCCGAAGCGGCCTCCTTACAGGATCGAGAAAGCCGCGAGTTGCAGGACCGGGAAGATCCCCTCTCTTTTGACGACCCGCCCGAAAGAACCAGCGAATTGAATCTCAACAGTGTCGATACCGATGATAATCGCCTGGAGGATTCGCCGAAGAAGGATAGAATATCCAGTAATGACCTGGCTCTGAAAGCGACAGAGCCTCAGGGAAAGCCTGCGGACAACAAGAAAAACTCGGTGACATTCTCCGACATCGCCAGGCAATCCGATAGGAATGATACAGTGGCCGAAGAGCGGGCGAAAGAGAAGCCTGTCAGCAAACCCGCACCGGCCCAAAAGGAAAAGAAACCCGAGCCTGCGAAATCAGAGCCGACCCGAACCGTTCAGAAGAAAGAGGTAAAAAAAGAAAAGCCGCAGCCATCGGAAGCGCAGAAGCCGAAGAAGCCCGCACGTATCTACACCCTGCAACTGGGCGCTTTCAGTTCCCGTAATGCGGCCAATAGAATGGCCGAGCAGATTCGCAAAGAAGGTCTACAGCCCTACGTGGTTACATCGGGCAAGCTTCATCTTGTGCGTCTGGGTCGGTCCGAGAATAAGAAAGGTTTGTCCGCTCAAGAAAAAAAATTAAGAGCAGCCAATTTCCGGCCAATCACAGTTACTGTAGGTCCATGACCGCGCGATCATGCATGTTCAGTTTTCCGCTTGTCACCACAGGGGCCCTGATCACCTGATACAACAACGTGACTCCAGAGGTAAGACAAGCTCAGGCTCTGGTTGTAAGACAGACGATCAATCGTCTGGAAGAAACCTACTCGGATTTCATCCAGGGAATCAAAGGATTCGAACGTATTCCTGAATTCTTTCGGGAACACCTGTACTCGCCTCCGAATAAAGATAAGCGAGATGCAGCCCTGGAGAGCTTGTATGAAAAGCTAAAATCCGTCACCGGTCCCGAGATGACGGAGAATATCCATAACTTGATCGTCCTGATTCAGCTAACGGATGATCTGGACGTGGCCACGGCGCATAAAGTGCTCGAGGGGCCCATGAAGGGCAAAACCGCCGACGAAATCGCCGAGGCCTCCATTACCACGGAGCAACTGAATCATTGTATTGGCCAGGCAGGTTGCTGGGAAGATCGGCAACGCCAGGTTCATATGATCGGTGATACACTTACTTTCTTCTTTACTTTGTCCAAGTTGCCGCTCATCAAACTGGTAATGGCCCCTATTCGAGTGGCCGCCTCCCTGGTAGGCGCCGGGGAACTGGTGGATACTATGGAAACCGGCTACCAGATTTCCAGAAACATAAAGGATATGAAGCCCTTTGTGGACGCCTTCAATGAGAGAGAGAAAGCATTGCTGGATCGTTTACAGAAAGAATATTCTTGATTCGTCCGGCGGGTAGCGGAAGCTTCAGCCATGACCGCCGCTTCCCAGAAGAAGAGCATACCTGCGCGCCGCAACTCCAGTTCCATAAACAGAAACAATCCGGATTTGTTCTTTAATCGGGAGCTTTCCTGGATCAAGTTCAACTATCGAGTTCTGGAAGAAGCCGGACGCAAAGACAATCCGCTGCTGGAACGACTGAAGTTCATAGCCATTGCCGAATCCAATATGCAGGAATTCTTCATGGTTCGTGTGGCGGGCCTGAAGCAGGTAGTAGCTTCCTCGGTGAACGAGATCCAGCTGGATGGCCATACGGCCGAAGAGACGCTGAAGGAGATCCACAAAGAAGCTCATGCAATGGTGGCCCTGAAGTATGAACTACTGATGGAAATCACTCAATCCCTGGCTGAGCAGGGCGTGGTAGTCGTTCAAAAAAGTGCGGACCTGAAACAGCACGAAAGAGAGTTCATCCAGGAATTCTTTAACAAGGAGCTTTTTCGGGTACTCACTCCCCTGGCCATTGATCCGTCCCATCCATTCCCCCGCATCTTGAACGGGCGTCTGAATCTGGCGGTAACCCTGAAACGAATGGACCAGAAGGAAAAGCAAAGGGATTCCTATGCCATCGTAGAAGTGCCCACCGTACTGCCGCGTTTCCTGGAACTTCCTCTGGATCCCGAAGCCCCGGATGAGCCAGAACCCCCGACCCCCATTCGACGGTTCATTCCTCTGGAAGAAGTTCTCAAACTACATGCCGGAGACCTGTTTTCCGGAACCGAAATCGTTTCGATCCATGGCTTTACCATCGTAAGAAACTCGGATCTATCCATCGAGGAGGTTTCTTCGGATAACCTGCTTTCCACGATCGAGGAAGAGTTGAAGAACCGAAAATGGGGCGAAGCGGTTCGCATGAATTATCGCAGCGGCATGCCGGATAACATTCGAATGTTCTTACGGGATCGGCTGGATCTCAAGGACGAAGAGCTCTACGAACGGCCGGGTTTTCTCAACCTTTCGGATTTAATGGAAATCTATGGCACCACATCGGAAAGGTCTGATCTTAGAGATAAACCGTTTATTCCGAAAAACCCCATCACCCTGGATAAACCGCGAAAAATATTCTCGGTGATTCGAAAGAAAGACATCTTCCTGCATCATCCCTACGACTCATTTCAAACGGTGCTGGACTTCTTGTCGGCCGCCGCGAAAGATCCCAGAGTTCTTGCCATCAAGCAAACTCTGTACCGAACATCCGGGGACAGTCCGGTGGTTCAATCGCTCATAGAGGCGGCGGAAAACGGCAAACAGGTTACCGCCCTGGTGGAGCTGAAAGCCCGGTTCGACGAAGAGCGAAACATAGTATGGGCCCGGGAAATGGAAAGGCATGGCGTACACGTTGTGTATGGTCTGGTGGGGTTAAAGATTCACTCCAAGCTACTACAGATCGTCAGAAAGGAAGAGCAGGAAGTTAAGTCCTACGTTCACATAGCCACCGGTAACTACAATCCCAGCACCGCCAAACTGTATACGGATACCGGAATCATCACTGCGGATCCTGAAATCAATAACGATGTCACAAATCTATTTCACACGCTTACGGGCTATGCCACCGTGCCCCGGCTATCCCGCATCGCAGTTGCGCCCATCAACATGCGCGAAACGCTCACTCGTTTAATCACCCGGGAAATACACAATGCGGAGGCGGGCAAGCCATCGGGGATGCGTCTAAAAATGAACTCCCTGGTGGATCCAGATATGATCGTACTGCTGTACCGGGCTTCCCGAGCCGGCGTAAAGATTGATCTGAGTGTGCGCGGAATCTGTTGCCTGAAGCCCGGGGTTCCCGACCTGAGCGAAAACATTCGTGTGGAAAGCATTGTAGGACGATTCCTTGAACATAGCCGGATCTTCTATTTCGAGAATGCAGGGGAGCCCAAAATCTACATTTCTTCCGGAGACTTCATGCCGCGAAACCTGAACCGCCGGGTGGAAGTAATGATGCCGGTGGATGACGAAGACATCAAGCAACGGATGGTGGCCATCCTGAACGCCGTGTTCCGGGATAATCACAATGCGCGACGACTTCTATCGGATGGCAGCTATGTCCCTGTGAAGCCGGAAGGAAATGAGCAGCGATTCTCTTCGCAAAGGTTTTTCAGAGAGGAAACCAACCGGGAGTTTCACGAGAAAGAAAAGAATCGGGCGGTGGAAAGAAAGAAGATCTTTCAGCCTCTCATGAATCCGGAAGACGAACTGCCCCGGGAAACCAGTCTGGTGCGAGAGTTACCGGAAGCGCAACCGGTGGAGCCGGATTAGCAGACGAACCGAGCAGACTAACTGGCAGGCCCGGGGACAGCTCAGGTGGTCCGGCGCTCAGGGTCGATAGTCAGGTCAGGCCCCATGACCTGACCCGGCTACACATCAGTCTCCCTTGCAGGAACGATAAGCATCCCGGCAACCTTCCATGGCATCATCGTCGCCGGCGGCTTCCGAAATGCAGGAACGAAACGCCTCCGCACAGACATTGGCAGATTGCTGTCGTTCGGTACAGATCTTGTTGGATTTGCGGCATCCTTCCAGACATCGATTATAGGCATTGGCTCCCTTCCCGGTATCTGCGGCATTGTCGCAAGCCTCAACGCAGGCTCGATTGCGGGCTTCGCAGTCGTAATCCGGACCGTCAGCCTGCACCACAGAATAGGCCGAGAGAAAGACCGCTGTTACGATAGCAAGCATACTTAGTTTATGGGTATTCACTGTTTAACCTCCAATTGCGTTATTTAGACGATAATGGAGTTTAAAGAGTCAACCATTATACCGAAATTGCGAAAATGTGGATTGCGATACGGCTATTGTAGTTCGGTTCGAAGGGAATACGAAGGTATGATTTACGCGCGGGCTCAGATACTCTTCGCCTGAAGGATTCTCGGGTCGACCATTGAGCATTCCAAGTGCGACCATTGAGCAATCACTGCTGAAGCAATGAGCAAAACTTAGAGGAGTCATGGGGGGCCATTGAACTTTTTTTTGTCGCAATTAGCTGCATTTCGCGCAGGAGGCGAAGCAATCTGACGCACCGGGACGCTTACGGTCAGGGTTTGGTCACCGCCTGGTCAGAGTTTACCGGCCAATTCGAGGAAGTTTCTACCCAGTTCCCTTACTTTGTTCGAGGCATGGGTTCGCTGGCTAGAGGACATAGACGCATCCAGGTCCAACACAGTATCGTAGAACAGGCTACGATTCCGGTTCACCGCATTCCTGTAGGCGACGGGGTAAAGCGCTTCCCAGTTAAATAGATACTGCTTCAGGAATTTGTCTATATCCGCATGAGCGGAGTCCCCTTTCTTTAGAAGCGAAATCAATCGCGTTTGATTCATTCTTCTGTAGGCAAGGTACAGCGCCGATGTATCCTCGCTTTGAGTTGTGTATCTTCGAATTCGCTGCTTCTGGCTTTCATTCAGGTCGCCCAGAAAAAACTCGAAAAACTCCACGTTTGATTTCAACCTTTCCTGAAATTTCTCCGAAGCCGGCCTGGCCACCTTTTCGGCCAATTCCTGGTTATACTCGGCAATTAGCCGCTCCTGTTCGGCAATCAGGCTGGAGTCAAAGTCGGTAAGAAACTGTTTGGCATCAGGATAGATTCGCGAAGCCAGTCTGATCCTGTACTTTCGGAGCTTGCCGTAGATGAACTCCAGATCATCGCGTTTGAGACCGCGATCTATCCGTTCCGCCAGATCGCTACAGGTATCTGCATAATTGGGTAGCTCGGCATACCGATGCCAGCGATAATGATGGTTGATTCGCCCATCGATGAACTCTTCCTGCGAAGACGTCATGGCCAGATAATTATCCATTCTGGACTGAATCAGAGTATCGAGGTTGCGATAAAACGTTTTGAATGCAAAACCCGAGCAGGAAGTAGATGTCAGTGCCAGGGCGACAATCAGCAGAATAGGCCCGAGCCTACCTGGTCGGTATCGCCGAATGGGCCGAATGGGCCGAATGGGCCGGATTGTAGTAATCATGGATCCGTTGAGGGTCATGGTTCTGTCTCCGAAGCCAGCATTGCCGGCCATCTCCCGGGCCAACTCAGATGCGTTTGACCGGGTGTTTGCGAAGCGCATTAACCGGGGCCCGAGCCCCGGCATAGCGTCGGACTTAATTGTCCATATCCCAGTAGCCCGAGGGCTGGCTGTAAGGCGTCCCCTGGGAAAGATAAGCGCTATAGGACTCCAGAAGCATTCTACATTCATTCTGGAAGCTTTCCATTTGAGCGAATAGGTACTTGGCGTTGGGATCCTCGAATTTATCCTTTGTTTTTGCAAAGAACTCCGCCGCGTCTTCGTGTTCCCGGGTAGCCAGCGCAAGAGCGTCCAATTCATCGCCCCCGGCATCCGCTTCTGTGTTCCGGTCAAGTTTGGACATTAGCTTCTGGATGGAGGAGCTATTGAGATCCTGGACCTGGGCGGCCATTTTCAGATTGGGCAAGGCCTCGCCTCCCTTGATTTGAGAGTAGAGATCAGAGACCATCTTGATATGGTCGTCCTGGTCTTCCGCCAGCTGATTGAAAATATCTTTTACGGAACCCTCTTTAAGTGATTCCCCATTTCGCATGTAGAATTCGAACACCTTCTTTTCGTGCTGAATACAGGCGGCTACAGCCTCCAGGAAGCTGGTTTTCTTTACTGGTTTGTAATGACTCATACCCGAACAGTGACATTGAGCAACGCTCTATGCAAGGCAAAATTAAGCCATGATTCAAAAATCCATCCACATAGTTTTTTCCATTCCCCGCCCGTCCCGGGCAAAAGGATTGGACTCTGAACCTGCGACGAAAAGCTGTTTCCGAAAGGCAGTCCGGCATAGCACAGGCGAAGTCTCTGCGGCCAACGGTGATCGGCCTGGCGCAGATCAAAAAAATCTGTGGCACGGGAAGGCAATCTTCTCCTCACTGAACAATAAACGGCCCTCGCATCCGACGGTTCGCTGGTCGCCGGACAAAAAGTAAGAATCCATGAGTAGTCGCACTATCACGCTCAATCCAGACTGGCTTAGAAATGCCCTGGAAGCCGAATTGCCCGGGAACACGGCCCACGTTCGCATGTCCGGCAGGGCCCCGCAGACCATGCAAATCCCTGACGGAGCCGCTGAAGCCGCAGTCATGATTGCCTTCATGGCGCCGGCCAGCGTAGAAGAATTGTATCAGCGCAGGCCGGATCCCTCGGTGATTTTGCCGGAATCGCCGGATCAAATAATTCCGAGGCAGAATAATGCCATCAATTCCCGGGCCGACCACTCGGGCCAGATTTCTTCCCATCCTGTGGAGGCCGATCAAGATCTTCGCCAGCTAACCAATGCAGATCGCCGGCCGATGTCTACCGATACACTGCATAACCCGGTTTACGATGCCGGCTTATTTCCCCTGATTCTGCGTCCGGGGAATCAAGGGCCCCATTCCGGCCAAATCGCGCTACCTGGCGGAAAGCGAGAACCGGACGAATCGCTCACAGAAACGGCCATCCGAGAAACCGAAGAGGAAATCGGATTGGATGGCCGGGAGATCCAGGTGCTGGGAAAGCTAACGCCCCTGTACATTCCTGTAAGCGGCTTTGCCGTGCACCCTTTCGTGGGATGGTTTTCGGGGAAGCCCGACTTCAAGCGCGATCCTCTGGAAGTGGACGAGATTCTATTCTATGATCTTCAGCGACTTTCCAGTCCTGAATTTCGCACCGTATACGATTTCAGATACAATGGCCAGGAATTTCAATCTCCCGGCTTTCGATTATCGGAGCGTATCATCTGGGGCGCAACGGCCATGATTCTCATGGAACTTACCGAGCATCTGCAATCCATAGCGAGTCGGTGAAGAAACCTCTGGAATCCATAAAGTCCGCTTCAATACGAAAGCCGGATTTACACGCCAGATCTTGCAAATCCGCGCCAGTGTATTTCTGACTGGTTTCGGTCTGAATGGATTCATAGGCCGCCAGATCGAAGAAGCTCTTCAGACCGCTTACAGGATCCTGGATAGAAATTCGCTGCTTCTCGGTGCTTATGAGAAAACTCTCCATCGCATGGTTTCTCGGGTTGAAGGCTGCATGGTGAATAAATGCTTCGGCATCCAATTCCGCGTTTAGCTCGCGCTTGATTCGTTCGAGCAAGTTCAAGTTGAATTCCGCTGTCACTCCCGCCGAGTCACTGTAAGCCGGAATCAGGATCGAAGGATCCTTTACCAGATCAAAACCGATGAGCAGCACATCGCCCTCATGCAGGCTCATACGGATGCGGCGCAGGAAATCCGCGGATTCGCTCAAAGAGAAATTACCTATGCTGGAACCCAGAAATAGAACCACATGTCGCTGTTCTCTACCGGCCAGATACTGGAGCCCTGTTTCGTAATCGCCAACCAGCCCGTGAAATTCCAGGCCCTGGAGGTCCTGAATGTTTTCCTGAAGGGGCTCCATGGCGCCGCTGGAAATATCTACAGGGTAATATCGGAAACTGGTATTTCTGGAGAGCAATGCCTGGAGAATGTGATAGCTCTTGTGGCCGTCACCGGGGCCGAGCTCAATCAATCCGAAATCATCGCCGAAGTAGCGACAGATATTCTCGCTTTGTCCGGAAAGGATGTCCCTTTCGCAACTCGCCGGATAGTATTCGTCCAGCTCGGTAATCTTTTGGAATAGTTCGCTCCCGCGGTCATCGTAGAAATATCTGGAAGGCAAAGACTTTGGGATCGATTCCAGGCCCTTTACAACATCTCTGTAAAAAGACTGCAAAGCAGGCAGATCATTGGAGTGATCCTGCAACTGAAGAATGGGATAGCGCGTTTGCGAGCCGGCCATCAAGCATCCTCCGCCAGACGAAGTCCGCTCATTTGCCAGACGCTGGCGGCCGGATAAAAGTTACGATAGGTGATCCGGCTGTGCTGCACCGGGGTGTAATCGCAAGCTCCGCGCAGAACCATTTGATCTAACATGAATTTTCCGTTGTATTCGCCTACTGCGCCGGCTGCCGGTTGGAAGCCCGGATAGGGTCGGTAAGCCGATCCGGTCCATTCCCAGACACGGCCCCAGTGAAAGTCCAGTCCGGCCAAAGCGGCCACCCTGGCCGCAAGTTCCCACTCCGCCTCCGTGGGGAGGCGTTTCTTGCAATAGGCGGCGAAGGCATCGGCTTCATAGTAGCTGATATGGCGCACCGGTTCCGCAGGATCGATATCCTGCCAGCCGTCCAGGGTCCACTCCTGCCAGCTGCCCTCCTCGTTTCTCCAATAATACGGATGAGCGATGGAATGATCGTTCACCCATTGCCAGCCAGCGGATAGCCAGAAGCGGAATTCCGAATAACCCCCGGACTCAACAAACTCCAGGAATTCGCCGTTCGTGACCGGTAAGGAAGATATCCAGAACGGAAGCTGATGCACAGGGTGTTGAGGGTATTCGTTGTCGTAGCCAAAGCCCTCTTCGCCGTGGCCCAGAAAGGATTGGCCTGCGTATTCCATAAGCAGACCGCCCCGGGTTTCGGAAGCGCTCTGGCTAAATGGCTTCAGAAGTTCCTTATGATGCTCATCGCTTCCAACCAGCAAAGGCGTGCGAGTATGATACATGGTAGGATCGGCCTTTTCCATGAGCCAGTTCACGGCCGCCGAAGAGACTCGGCCAATGGGTTCCGGCTGCACGGTACCGTACACAGGATAAAGAGGATGACTGAAGAAGTTATGTTTGATGTCCATGAGCAGCAACTCCTGGTGCTGCTTTTCATGATGGATGCCCAGTTCTACTAGTTCCAGAACGCGCTCGTGAAGTTTCTCCACACGGTCAGGCGGGGTTTCCTGCGGCAGCGCGAAGTCCGCTCCTACACCTCCACCGGATCCGTGGGGGCTCGCATCGTCCGCCTGGTTTGGCGCCATTGACTTGAGCAGTAGCTGAATGGACTTATCAACGTGCTGCCGGTATGCATGGATTTCCGCCACAGTGGGACGGCTGAGAAGACCGCGTTTGGTCTTTAGAATACGCTGCCCCGCAGACTCATAATAGGAGTTAAAGATAAATGGATAGCCACTATGCAAAGGCTGATAGCCTTGCAGGAACTCGGCCAGTATGAAAGTCTCAAAAAACCAGGTGGTGTGGCCCAGATGCCAGGACGGCGGACTCACGTCCGGCGAACTCTGGACAACATGATCCTCTATCTCCAGAGGCTCGCAGAGCTCCACTGTAGTTCTTCGCGTTTCCAGGTACCAGTCCAGTAGCCACTGAACCGCTACCGGATTCGCTTCTGCAATCATACTTTCTCCAGCGTAACCTTGATGCCGTGACCATCCAGTTCCAGATCCAGGGATTTCCCCCCTTTCAGAGGACCATCCACTATCGTGGCCAGGGCTTCGCTCTGAATGTAGTCACTATGTTCCTGTATGGCACGCATCAAATCCCCTTCCCTGGTTTCTAGATACAGGGAAATCCTATCGGTAAGCTCAAGTTCAGACTGCTTTCTTAGTTCCTGCACGTTTCGCACAAGATCTCGAATCCAGCCTTCTCGTATAAGCTCCGGTCCTGGATTTGTGTCCAGGGCCACCAGCATGCCATCGCCTTCTACTCCGGAAGTCCCTTCCTTCGAAACGCTTTCGATGAGAAATTCTTCCTCCGTAAAGCTTTCTTTTCGTTCGCCAAGATCGATGGTTACACTTCCTTTCTTTAAATCACGGGCCAATTTTTCCTGATCACAACTTTGCAGATGATTCTGGAGCTTCTTAATGTCCGGGCCCAGCTTCTTGCCCAGCACCGGAAGATTGGGACGCACACGATAGCTAAGAATGCCTGCCGAATCGTTGAGGAATTCCAGTTCCTTTACGTTAAGCTCTTCCAGAAGCACCTCTTCGTTCTTCTTTAGCGATGCCTTCCATTTCTCCGGGCAGTGTAGCATGAGCTTGCTCAACGGCTGCCTTACTTTGAGACCGGATTGTTGCCGGGCGGAGCGACCCAGGGAAGCGGCCTGAAGCACCAGGTTGCCTTCTTCGAGAACAGCGGCGTCGAAGGAGCCCTTTATATCGGCCTCGGGCCAGGGCAGGAGATGGACGCTTTCGGGAGCGCCGTCTACATCGCCAAAAACCCGCAAATAGAGATCTTCGCTCAAGAAAGGTACAAATGCGCTGAGCAATTGCAGCGTTCCGGTTATACATTGTAGCAGTGTTTCGAATGCGGCAAATTTGTCGGCATCCAGTTCCCCTTTCCAGAATCGCCGACGGTTTCGACGAATATACCAGTTAGAAAGCGAGTCGCAGAATTCTTCGATATTGCGACCGGCTCGCAAACAGTCGTAGTTTTCCAGAGCCTCCGTCACTTCCTGCACCAGTTTTTGGTAGCTGGATAGAATCCAGCGATCGATTTCCGGGCGTTCTTTAAAAGCGGGCGCGCCCTGAACTTCTACAGTGCCGTCTTTGCGAATAGAAGGCCGGATACCGTCCACCTTCGCATACATGCGATAGAACTCCAGGGAGTTTTCCAGCATGTTAAAGAAGCCATTAACCTGCCCTACTGTATCTTCCTGAGTTCCGGGATGACCTACACGCCGAGAATTTCCCGGAGGCGCTCCGGTCAGAAAATACCAGCGGATCGCATCGGCGCCGTGAATGGAAAAGACCTCTTCTGGCGAAACCGTGTTTCCCTTGCTCTTGGACATCTTTTCGCCCTTCGCATCCAGTACATGTCCCAGACAAACCACGTTTTTGTAAGGAGCCTGGTCCGAAACCATTGTGGAAATGGCCAGTAACGTATAGAACCAGCCGCGGGTTTGATCCACCGCTTCCGTGATGAAGTCTGCCGGGAAATACTTCTGGAACTGTTCTTCGCCGCGTACCGGATAGCCCCACTGAGCGTAGGGCATGGCTCCGGAATCGAACCAGCAATCCATGACTTCGGGAACTCGCTTGAACTCCTTTCCGGATTTCTGGTCAGTCCAGGTGATTTCGTCGATGTACGGCCGATGCAAATCCTCGGACTTGAGTTTTTTTCCTGAAACCTTCTCCAGTTCTTCTACGGAGCCAATGACGACAATTTCTCCTTCGCCGTCGGTCCAGATTGGAATTGGCGTGCCCCAGTATCGTTCTCTGGACAGGGCCCAATCGCGGTTATTCTCCAGCCACTTTCCAAAACGCCCTTCACGCACATGCTCCGGAACCCATCGGATGGTCTGGTTATTGTCGATCAGTTGCTGTCGCACTTCTGTAGTGCGAATATACCAGGCGTCTTTCGCATAGTACATGAGCGGGGCGCCGGTGCGCCATCCAAAGGGATACTCGTGTTTGTATTTTTCGGAACGCCAGACCTTACGATTGCTTTTCAGATCTTTGATAATTTCTTTGTCCGCATCCTTGAACATTTTTCCCTGATACGGACCGTTCTGAAACGTTCCGTCCAGTCCTACCGCTGCTACCACGGGCAGATCATGTTTCTGACCCACTTCCAGGTCATCGGCGCCATAGGCCGGGGCGATGTGGACGATACCGGTTCCCGTGTCCATAGTCACGAACTCGGCCCCCACGGTATAATGACTCTCTTTGTCGATGCCTTTCAGCGCGAAGTCGAACAAAGGCTCATACGAAAGTCCGGTGAGCTCTTCGCCTTTGAATGACTTCTGAATCTTTGCCTGGCTTCCCGCACCTCGGAGCACATCCGCCATCAATTCCTTTGCGCAAACAAATAGCTCTTTCTGTAAAACAGGATCGGAAACGCTTTCGGCGGACTGAGCTTTTTTGGCTGCGTTGCCTTTGCCGGCCTTTTTCGAGGAATCGTCGTCTTTGGAAGACTTCTTTTTATCTTTGCCGGACTTAACTTTGGCCGGTTCGGGAGCCAGACCGTCTGCCGGAACTTCCAGTTCGAAAAGCACGTATTCGCTTTCCGGATGCAATGCCAGAGCTACGTTAGAAGGCAGGGTCCAGGGAGTAGTGGTCCATACCAGAAAGGAGGCCTGGCCATGCTTCTCTACGAAATTCTTATCGTTTATGGCGAATCTAACGGTAAAGGAAGGATCTTCCACGGTTTTGTAACCCAGGGCTACCTCCGCATCGCTCATAGTAGCGCCCATGACCGGGTCAAAAGGGACTACTCTATAGCCGGAATACACAAGACCCTTTTCATGGATTCGCTTGAAAAGTCCCCATACCCCTTCAATGTACTGGTTATCCATCGTATAGTAGGGATCATCCAGATCTACCCAGAAGCCAAGACGCTCGGAAAAGTCATTCCAGGCGCCAATGTATTGCTGCACCGATTCCCGACAGAGTGCGTTAAACTTTTCCAGACCTACGTCGGTTTCGATTTCCGACTTTGCCTGAATGCCCAGTTGCTTCTCCACTTCCCGTTCCACAGGAAGCCCGTGACAGTCCCAGCCAGCTTTTCGCGGAATATGGAATCCCTGCAACCCGCGAAAGCGAATATAGATGTCTTTGTACACACGGCTCAAAACATGATGGATGCCCGGTTTACCGTTGGCCGTGGGCGGACCTTCGTAGAAGCAGAACAGTGGTCCTTTTTCGCTTTTCTTTTTGTGCTTCTGGTAAATCTGGTTTTCCTTCCAGTAATCCAGAATCCTGAGCTCAAGATCACAACGACGGGACGCTTTGGGACTTTCAGACATAAGCCAGCAATTTCAAGGCCGGCTCTGCTTTCAACGGAAGATTGTCTTGCCTGTGGTCCGGGACTTCTCCGCCAGCAGAGCCATCCGGTGGCCCTGGATTACCTGGTGCAGGGTCAGGTCCGTAGCCTCCAGGGTTCGAACCAGCATCGCTTCCGGCACCCTTGTCCCGGCGCCGGCAATGCACTCCAGGACTTCCAGAAAATGCAAACAGAGGGCCCGGTCTTCACGCAGATGGCCGGCTGCATCCACCTGAACCGGTATCCGTTCAGCGCGAGCCCTTCCGTGACGATGCAGTCGCAGATCGCCGCCCTGTCCAAAACGACCTTCCAGGCTACCCAGGCTTCCGTCGATTCTCAGTGTTCGGGCCTCCTGAAACGAATTTCCATTCAATCGCATGGTGGCTGTAATTCCGTTTCTAAATTGAATCACCGTATCTGCATGATCGGGCTGGTTGGAGCCGGCGAAATATACGCACCGGCCGTAGGGTCCGGTACGGAGGGCCCGGTCCAATGACTCCGCGGTGACGGGCCCGGAAACGATTGTGGATGTAGGCCAGAAAGGCCAGGGCCGCAGCCGGCCCGCGAAAGGAAACCGCCGGAGCAGGCGAGGCCAACGGTAGGCAAGCGCGGCCATCCAGGAAAGGGGCGGTCTTCCGGACCGAATCAGTTCTCTCTTGATAGGAAGAGCATCAATGTAGGTTGATTCGGCATCGTATAGACAGCTTTTCTGATGCGGGCATCCATCGATGCAACGCTCGGTGGCCCCCGCTGGAGCGCGCTCCGGCAGAAAGGTGGACTGACTACCGCTGGATTGAACGCTTACAAATTCGCTGTCTGCGAACCATCCGATGAGATCGAAGTCGTGGCTACATTTGGCAAGGAGCACCGGACTGGAGGTTCTGCTATCCTTCCAGTTTCCGCGAACGTAGGAATGGGCAAAGTGATAATAGCTTACATTTTCGCAATGAAGAATGCTTCGTATCTCGCCTATCAGTCCCTGCTGGATCGCGGTTTTGATGGCGCCAAAGAATTGGCTGTAACGAAGCACATGGCAGACTACAATGGCGGCCCTGCTACCTTTCTTTCGGATCGCACGCACGTGCCGCTCCATACGATCCAGCTCTGATAGCTTCAATCCCACCGGCTTTTCCAGAAGGACCGAAATCCCCCGACCGGAAAACTCAATGGCAGGCTGGAGGTGCTCGGCGTCCGGCAATGCGATGACCACTGCATCAGGCACGGAAACGGCCTGATTCTTGCTTTGCGCTTCAGTCAGATAGTCCTGCCAGCTGGAATAAAGTATTGCCTCCGGAGCCACCGATTCCGCCAGATGAGCGGCACGGCTCCGGTCCCAATCCACCACCGCCACGATTCGAGCCCCGGCCGCTTTCAAGAACCTGGCATAGATGGTTCCCCGATCGCCAGCGCCCAGGATCGCAATTCTGGCGCCACCTACCGAGCCTTTCCCCTCCACGGGACTGTTTGCCAGGGCGTTCTTGGCCGAGGTGCTATCTGTCATTTATCTGTAATTGGATGCCTGGACCTCAAGGCAAGGTTTTCCCGGCCTGCCAGGGATCTTCGCGGGTGGCAGATCATTCCAGAAAGTCGATGCGTACTATCACCTCCGGGTTGCCCTTTCCGAAACGCCAGGGGATCTGCATGGTACCAACAAAGCTTTTTCCGTCAGAGGCCCAGGATAGGTCCGTGGTCACGTGCGGACCATCGGCAAAGGCACGGTATTCCGGCGATCCCTTCTGATTAAATCGCGTAATCTGCTTTTTTCCGCTGCCGTCCGGCAGCATCTCCCACCAGTCCGCCCCCTCGTTCTCCCGCTTGGACATCCAAACGATCCGTCCCTCCGAGGGCGAAAAGAGCGCATGCTCATTGAACGAAGATCGAGTCAGCCGCGTAACAGAATGGGGCGCATCCAGCGCCATCAGAAAAATGTCCCTTCTCTCCGGCCCACCGCGCTCGTCGAAGGGGCTGGAAAAGATCAATGCATTTGCTTGCCGATTGAAGCCATGGCATTCGTACACGGTAGCGATGCCCGGTTGGTGCTCCTTTCGATTTCTCAAGGACGGCCGACCCGTCTGATCCCTTATGTCGAAATCCGCCCAGTGTATTCTCCAGCTACCCGCGTACTGATGTAATGGAGACTTACGGGCCTGTTCGTACATTTCAGTCCAACAGAGCTTGTTTCCGTCGAAACTGAAGTGAGGATGGAGCGTTCCTTGCTCGGGGTTTCCTTCATCTACGTTCGTGAGCTGCCAGGCCGTTTGCAGCCCCGGAGCCAGTAGCCACAACTCGTTACACTGTCCGGCGCCGGGATGTTCCGCCAGGCAGGCATACCGATGGTCCGGCGACGAAACCTGGATAATGATGTGTTCACCGTCTGGATGCCATGCCGGCTGCCCTATGGACTCCCTGGGCGGCTGCACTGGTTTTCCCTGAAGATCAATCCATTTCAGGGCCTTACGATCGCAGGTGATGCACTTCTGATTTTTTCCCCATTCATCCATCATCCAGAGATCCCAGACGCCGGACCGAATGCGATCAAAGACAATCAAGCGATGGCTGGCCCTGGACCAACTCAGGCGCCCACCGTTTCTAGAAAGCAAGGTAATGCGAATGGAGCCCGAATCGATAGATTGGTGGGAATCGGTGTCGGGACCAGATCGAAGCGGACTGGCATACGCAATAAGCATTAGAAGAACGGCGAGACAGCCCGCTATAGGCGATAGCGGCTTTGCGCGCAATTTTTTGAGGTTGGGCAGCATTTTGAAACCAGATCTGCGCCATTCACGGAAACCGGGCAACCCAATTACTGCCTGCCCGTGGACCTCCATCGGCCCCGGGCCCTGTGCACCAGGTGATGGAAGAATTGTCCGCATACAGCACCCATCCGTTGGAGCGCCTGTATCAGGGGCTCCAACGGCCTCAGCCCGAAATCTGCGATTATTTCGCCGATTCAGGCCCGCCGAGCTCATCGGAGATAGGTCGGAGTATTCTGCCCGCCGAGATCCACCGAAACCTATTTGACCGCAGGGTGCCACAGGAAAACAGTGATAGTAAATTCGTAAACTATTGCTTCAAAGAATTACAGGATTCCTATGACCCAGCAGACAGCCAATTCCACGGACACGCAAACCGATCCTCTATATACCCGAGTCATTTCACAGCTAAACGAGGAGAAGCTGGCCAAGGACCTGACTCAAGTTCAACTCAGCCGAATCAAACTATTAGAAGAGATCGCGGTGGAGCTACCCGCTTCCAGTCGCGGCGCTGAGATTCGCACTATTCTGGAAGAGCATCTAAAAGAGAATACTTCCTCTCTGGCTGCGCGCTACATCATTGGAATCCAGGATCTGAACGAAGATCGCAAGACCGGAATCGAATATCTCGGCGAATTGATGCAGGAATTCCAGCGGGCAGCTCGATGGCCCATCGTGGACCACATCGCCGATCACGTTCTTCAAGTGGACGAGAACCATAGAACGGCCCTCCGCTCCAAAGTGGAGTCTACAGAACGACTCCGTGGCAAAAAGGAGCTCAAGCCTTACCTGGAAAGACTGGCCACGATAGATAAAAACAATCCCGACATTGCCCGGAAATACGGCATGGCCATCCTGGAAGACGATGCGGAAAAGGCCGTTGAGTATCTGAAGATGGCAGCGGAATCCTATGTACGCCAGAGAGATTACAACAACCTGGAAGAAATCTGGCAAATCCTGGTAAGCAAAGCCTACAAAGACATTCCTTTCTTTGAAAAACTGGAGCGGATACTCTCAGCAAATCGGGAAAAGACTCGGATCGCCGCCTATCTTGTCGGACTGGTAGAACCTTTTCGCCAGGAAGAGGACTGGGATAACGTAATCCACATCCTGAAAAAGATTCTACAATACGAGCCTAACTCATCCCGGGCCCGGTCCGACCTGGTCCGCGCCTACCGAAGCCGCTATGAGAATCATTCGCTTCTGAATGAATTTCTCAAGATGTCAGATCTGACCAACAACCGAAAGCCCGTGGCTTCGGCGGTGGCCAACTTCGAAAGAAACATTGTATTCGATACCGGAAACTACGTGTATCACCGCACTCGCGGGGTAGGCAAAATCACCGAAATTGACTCCGAAAACGTAATCATTGATTTTCGCGATAATCCCGGACAGCGCATGAGCCTGCAAATGGCTATTTCCAGCCTCCTTCCGCTGGAGCCGTCGCATATCTGGGTACGCTACTACGAGAATCCCGAAGAAATCAAAGCCATCTTCGAAGAAGATCCTATCGAATTCTTCACGATTCTACTAAACTCCTACAACAAATCCATCACTCTTTCAGAGATTAAATCCGAGATCGCAGGCAAATTCATTGATACCGGCGATTGGTCCAAGTGGTGGTCCCGTACAAGAACCCGGCTAAAGAAGGATCCTAACTTTGGCTTCAACCCGCGAAAGAAAGATGAGCTTCTTCTTCGCGAAAAGGAAGTAACCCTGGCCGAAGAGCAGGAAGAGAAGTTTCTACATACTTCGGACTGGAATGCCAAACTGGAATTGGCCATGGAAACGCTGAAGGATCCGGATACACGATCCGCGGCGCAAACCTGTAGTCACTTCTACCTGGAGCAGGAATCCAACAAAGATCTAACCAAGCGACTGCACTCCTATTTCTTTCTGGAAGCGGCCCAGGAAGCTTTCCCGGATATGGAGCTGTCCCGTCAGATCACAGCTGAACTGGTCAAGGCCATCTTTTCCGAAGAGACCGAAAAGACCCTGGTCAAGCTGTCTGCAGACACTCCGGTTACAGAATTCAAGCGATCTATCGTGGATCTGGTCATCGAAACCCGTCCCGAGGACTATCAGCAAATACTGTCCAAGATTCTATTCGAACTACCCATCAAGGTGCATCGCTACATCATCGGCGAACTGAATCGTCTGGGCCAGGTGGATACATTAAAGGCCTTCGTAGAGAAGGTATTCAGAAAGTATCGCGAGAACCCGGAGATCTTTCTGTGGGTGGCCCGGTCCATTCTATCCGGCCAGTGGACCTATCCCTGGATTCCGGCGAACAAAGAAGAAGTAATTCTGATGGTATTTCGTCTGCTAAAGCCCCTGGTGCGCATCGAATCCAAAGGCACTCGACTCAAGAACCAGGCGATCGAGACTATCTTCGGAACCACTAACATCACTGTGGATTCCATAAAGGCCGGTCACCTGCCGGAGATCGTAGAACAGTCCGAAAGCTCCGTGCTGCGCCGTATGGCAGCCCTCTTTAGAGAAGTGAGCTACGTTCCGGATGCTCAGAAGGATAACTTCGAAGAATATCTCGAAGAGATCCGCCCGGGATACAAGTCCCAGGCGGCCAGCGAGGAGGATATCCAGGAAGAAAAGGAGCAACAGGATCTACATTTGATTCCCGATGCAGACACTATCCTGGTAAGTCCAGCCGGACTGGAACAGAGAAAGGCCTATCTGGATCAGCTGATCAACGTAGAAATGCCCCAGAACTCCAAAGATATTGGAGAAGCGCAGGAAAAAGGCGACCTTCGCGAGAACTCGGAATACAAGGCCGCCCTGGAACGACAGTCTCAGCTCCAGGCCGAAATCAAGAAAGTCGATCAGAGCTTGAAAAAGGCCAAAGTCATCGATCCTGGAAGCGTTCGCACAGACATTGTAACTATCGGCGCAAAAGTGGCGGTAAGAAACAGCGAAGGCGAATCCACCGAGTACACCATCCTCAGCCCCTGGGAAGCGGACTCGGAGAAAAACATTATCAGCTACATTTCCCCTCTGGGCAAAGTGCTAATAGGAAAGAAAGTAGGCGATAAAGCTCAGCTTGAATCCGGCGCCGAATACCAGATCGAAAGTATTGGAAGAGGACTATAGATTTCTTCGGAAGTCAGCTGATGCTTCACAAGGCCACCTCCGGGTGGCTTTTTTGTTTTCCGAACCCATGTGCCATTAAAACATGGGGCATGAAACAGAAACTGTATTCGCTCCTCATATTCACAGCGGTGCTCGCTTTGGGTTCTGTAAGTTGCCTGACAGGTATACAGGCCGAACCGTCGCCGGCCATCCAGAGTAGATATGCCTACGATCAGGACTGGGAAAACATAAAAGAAGCGATTCTAAACAAGGATGTTAAGAAACTATCCGCCTACGCTGCCTCAGACGCCGTTGATGCGCAGCTCATCATAGACTCCTTCCATGCCGACCAGGACTTCCTGGATCAACTGAAGAAAGCCGGCTACAAGGATTTGCGAACCGAGAATGACGGCGACCGGGTACTTCTGGTTTTCGCTGCCGAGCTCTCGGGCGCTGACGAAGAAGGCAACGAATACGAAAGTGGACTGTATCTGTATTTCAATCAGGGCGATCCATCCCTGGAACTGGTAAACTTCCTGGCCGATGGATAATTACTACCTGGTCGGTAGCCGATTCCTGGACAATTGCCGAATCAATGCCATTAGCCGCATCGCGAGGCGGGAATCTTTTTGACCGGAATCAGCCTGGCTGTCATCCTTTCCAGACTCCCGACATGAGAGGCAAGAAATGAAAACACTGGTGCTGGGCTCCACCGGAATGGTCGGAGCCAACGTTGTATCGCAACTGAACGAAAAGGGGGAAAGCCCCCGCTTGCTGGCCCGCAATCCGGAAAAAACCCGGACTGTCCTTTCCGAGCAAGGACTGGATTCAGCCGGCTTCGAGATCATGACCGGGGATATTACCGCGCCAGAATCTTTGAAAGTGGCCATGGAAGGGATAGAACTGGTTTATCATTGTGCTGGTTTACCGGAACAATGGTTCAAGGATCCGGATGTATTCCAACGGGTGAACCATCAGGGCACCCGAAACGTAATGAATGCGGCGCTGGAATCTGGAGTATCCAGAGTAGTCTATACAAGTACCATCGATGTTTTCCAGGGAAAGACCGGCGAAAGATACGACGAAGACATCCTGGATCCGGCGCCAAAAGGCACATACTACGAACGATCCAAACAGGATGCAGATGTGGCCGCCGTAGAAGCCCTGAAGCAAGGCCTGGATGTCGTCTTTACTCATCCGGCCGGACTCTATGGACCGGGACCTGCCGGTTCTCCTGGCAGCAACAATTTTATTGCCGATTTAATCAACGGCAGGGTGCCCATGCTACTGCCTGGCGGATTTCCCCTGGTCTTCAGTGAGGATTGTGCCTGGGCGCACATCGAAGCGGCGCGATCGGCGCCCACAGGAGCACGTTACATCCTGAGCGATGATTTTTACTCTCTCAAAGACCTTGCCCTGCTCGTTCAAAGGCTGGTTCCGGATGCAAAAATACCGCCCACAATGCCGCTCTGGTTTGCCAAGTTATTCTCCGCAGCCGGCGAACTTAAAGCGAAGATTACCGGAAAGGCGCCCATGTTACCGGCAGGCCAGTTACACTTCTTGCTCTGGCAGGCAATACCGGATGCCGGTCGCGCGAAACGAGAGTTAAACTGGGAAGTAACGCCAACCCTCGAAGGATTGGAAGCCACCATCGGCCATCTAAAGAAAAAGGGCCTGGTTAAATAAAGGCCGACCGCGGATTCAATCGCGAGGTTTTTAAGCGCTCGTCAGAACACCTGAGAGGCGGAGATCTATAGGCTGGAACTCTGATCCAATGAAGCTTTATTCCACCTGATGGTCGGCAATGATCTTACCAGTACCTGCGTCCAGAACCAACAGTTGGGACGGACCATCCGCACAGTTTTCGCACACCTGGGTGGCCAAATAGAATTTCTTATTTCTCAAGGCAACATGGGATTTAAAGGGAAGAATATTTCCGTAACCCCTTTCTGCTAGATTCTCGGCCCATACGGAATCACATGAATCAGGATCAAACCGGGACACCATGGCATACGAAAATACGAAGTAATCAGATTCCCCCTCAAAAAGAAAACCAATGTTGAAGAACGAAGTACGCCTGTGGCATAACTCTTTGCGCCGGTTCAGATCATAGCGCAAAAATGAAGATGCAATGTATCCACCCCGGTTAACGCTATAAAAGATGTCCAGGTGGCCTTCCGGCGTAATGAAATACTCGGCCCGCTCCATCCATCCATCGTCGATATTCGAGCGAAGCAGAACAGAAGAGGCGTAGTCCTGGCGCCTTGTTTCCGTGTAATCCTGACTGGTACCCAGAAAAATTTTGGTGTCTCCGTGCTCAATGCAGGCCGGAGCGAAACCACATTCATTCATGGGGGTTGCCGTGGGCCAATCCGGTAGCGACAGTTTGTTGATCGGCATGAGAGCAGCGGTTTTGACGTAGCCCGTCTGGCGGGTGATGAAGTCAAACACAGACAGGTAGAGCCCCGGTCGCTCATCGGAAAAAACCACTTCGTCGAGAGAAAGGGATCGGATTTCCGGAGCTCCTTCGGAAGGCTCTTCCAGCAAACCGGTCTTTGTCTGCAGAATGTAGAATTGTCTTGGCGATTTCTCCGCTACAGGCCGTGGCTCCGGATCCTTCCAACAGGCAGAGCAAAGAAGGACCGTAGTGCCCATGAGAAGTAAGGCCAAAAGGTAAGAGGGTTTCATGCCAGCAAATCCAGTGTCGGACCCGAAAGTGGGCTCATTTGCTGCTCCTTTCAAGTCAAAAAGGCTCGAGGGGGCTCTACTCTACGGCGCCAGCCCGCCCCGAGTTCGCATAACAGCGCCTGCAGGACCATAACCCGCAAGGGGGGCGGTTTTCAGCGGGGCCCGTGTCCGGAATATGCCCGTGCGGCCGCACTGCGATCGATTCGGCCGTCCGCACAACGCCGGCACGACTGGCAACCGAGTCATGGCATGTTCTAAATCTGAGAATTGGTATTGGGGCCCGCCTTCCAAGATGAAAGGTGCGGACTGAATTTAAAGGGTCAGGAGCCAGATTTCGGGGGAGCGAGGAAAGAAGTAAGCACCGGGGGAGAAACTGGATCCCCCCGGATATCAGTCCAGTTCGTTCAGCTGACGACGGACATCAGCCGCTTTCTCGTCTTCGCCCTTTCCATCGTAGTAATGCTTCAGATCCTCAAGAGCCTGTCGCTTTTCTTCGATGGTCTTCGCATTCTTTACGGCACGTTTCAGGCGCATTTCCTTGTTGAAGGCCGCCGCGTAGCGATCGTTCATGAAGCCCTTTCGCACTTCTTCGGAAAGCTCTTCATTGCCTTCCACAGGAGGAGCGGTTTCTGCTTCCGGCATATTGGAGGCAAGTTCTTGATTGGAAGCGTCGCCCTGGTCCGGGTCGGTGTTGGGTTTTGCGTTCTCTTTGGAGTTCTGACCGGCGGTGTTCTGGCGCGTTGTGGCCTGATCCGCTACAGGGCCGGGCTGCGTATAGTTCCGTTGCCTGGTTTCCGGGTTCGGCGCCACGGCAACCTGGTTGCCCGGGACTGGTTTGCTTTCCGCTCCTGAATCCTTGTTCGAATCATCGGCTTCGGCCATCATCTCCGGTCCATCGGAGGTAGGATCGTTTTGAGGAGCGGCGGATTCTTCAGCTTCGTTGGTCTCTTTGGAAGCTGTTTGCGAGATTTCGCCCACCGGATTGTAAAAGATTACGGCAAGAATCACGGCGGCCGCCGCTGCCATTGCGCTACCTGCGTACAGGGGAACTCCGGGGCTGAAGAAGGACTTCATGGATTCTAAAATACCCGCACCGGCCGGATCCCGGCTTACCGAGGGAGCGCCTTCCGCTTCGAGGCGATTCAGAAGCATCTTTGAAAACTCATCATCGGAGTACAGAGGCGCCGGAGCCTTTGCTGCAAGAGCCTTGAAGGCTCCTTGCAACGAATCGTCCATGCGCCGATGCTGATTCAGTGCCTGACGGTCCTCATCGCTCAATGCAGCCAACTCGTCGGAGGTCATTTCGCGCTCCGGTTGCTGCAGAAACTCATCTATTTTATTGCGCTTGTTCAAAAAACTCCGTTCCCTTGCCGTCCTGCAAAATGGCGCGCTTTAGTAGCTCCCTTGCTTTAAACAGTCGGCTCTTGACCGTTCCTACCTGAATCTTGAGCACCGAGGCTATTTCCTGATAGGAAAGATCGTCAAAGTATCTCATCACCAGGATTTCGCGATAACGCTTATCCAGAGTGTTGATTTGCTCGATTAGATAAGAGGACTCCGTGGAAAGTTCGAGATTTTTTTCCAGATCGATACGATCATCGTGAATCATGAAGGCGACAGAGTCAAGGGAGTCGGAAGGAGCGTTCTTCTTACTCCGATGGAAGTCCCGGCACTTGTTTACAACGATCCGGTACAGCCATGTATAGATGCCACTTTCCCCACGAAAGGATTTCAGGGCTCTGTAAGCGGTAACCAGGGCCTCCTGAAGTATATCCTCGGCGTCCTGGGGATTACCCAGCATGGACACCGCTTTCCGGATTAGCCTTGTTCTGTAAGGAGCCACCAGTTCCATGAAGGCGCGCTGGTCCCCTTTCAGAGTTTTTTCAATCAGGCCCTTTTCGGAAGCCCGTTCTGACATGTTAGTTGCCTGCCCCCGAGTCCGACTCGGTTTTTTCTTCGGGAGCGAATCCTATAGTAATGATCAGAATAACGATTCCTACTACAATCAGACTATCAGCCAGATTGAAGATGGGCCAGGTCTCCCAGGCCAGCCATTTCAGAAGAAAAACATCTCGAAATTGATCCAGGCCAAACCAGATGCATTCCACGAAATCCACTACCCCGCTTACATGGCCTTCCCGGGGACCAAAGCTGAATACCCATTCCCTGGTTTCCAGACTCTTCACAAATAGCTTGTCTATGAGGTTGCCCATGGCGCCGGAAAAGACAAACAACCAGGCCACCGGATGACCGGCGCCGTAGGTCATCCAGCGATAGAAAAACAAGAAGATGATCGCCCCGGCCGTCAGGAAGATGCCCAGAACGGGCGCAGAAGGACCGCTTCCAAAAAGAAACCGGTCATTGAATACCAATCGGAGCCGGATGTATTTACCCTGCTCTCCCCAGATCGGTACGTAATTGGTTTCATCAATCTCGGCAGGCTGGCCCTGATTGGTGAATACGCCGGCCTGCATACGCTGGGTGGCCGAAAGACCGAAGTTCAGACTCTCGGTAATCACCTTCTTTGTACTGAGATCGGCAACCACAAGAACTACAAAAACCGCGATCCAGACCAACGGATAGGCTTTCAGAAACGGGACGGGGAAATTAAGAATCTTTTTCATGAAATCTTCCACCCATTGCTACAGGCAATTGCTCCACCGTCAAGTCAGTAGCAGACCACTCCTGCCTGTGCGGATAGCCATTACCCATGACGGCGGTCGGAGGCATGGGACCGAACGGACCTTTTTCCTCTTGCCCGACGGGCAAACCATCCAAATCTGGTGGGGCAACCCGGGACCACCGGGATTACAATAGCCCTGGGCCATCAACAAGGCTATACTGCAAAGGCGCAAAGAATCAGAAGCAACAGGAACCCGGCCCCATGGAAGCAACCGATCAGAAGAAAACCAGCTACACACAGGATGCCATGACTACCATCGATAGTCTGGAAGCCTTCGAGAAGCAATACACGCGGATCCCTGTAGAAGCCATAATCAAACAGGACGTGCTCCGGCTGGGGGTTCATTTCGATGAGAAGTCTCTGGAAAAGGGAGACTACAAAACCAAGGACTATTTTATCTTCACCTTTGATCATATCCCGCTTCAGGAACAAAGCGAAACGGTACGATTCCGGGCGCCAGAAGAGATCAAAGTATCCGGCGGTCATTTTAACCTGAAGCCTACCGTAATCAGCGTTCGACTGGACCATAGATCGCCTTACCAGGTGCGGTTCACCGAAGAAGGGCCGGCTCTTTATCTGAACGACACAAACCTGGGTTCGGTAGAATTCCCTCCTATTCCCGATTGGTACAGGCATCGTACGGAAAGCGGAAAGTCTCCCGGGGAAATTGCGCCGGTAATCGAATGGGGCTATCTGTTATATCTCACAGTATTCAGAAATTGTCAGTACTTTGGCAAAGACGAAGAGTGTGCCTTCTGCGACATCAACCATAACTGGAGACAGCAGAAGATGGCGGGCCGTCCCTACACCGGCATCAAGTCCGTGGAAGAACTCCTGGAAGTGCTCGCCTGGGTGGACAAGGAAGACAATACGGCCAAAGTCTATACGATCACCGGCGGTTCGGTACTCACGAACCTCAAGAAGAAAAACGAAACCGATTTCTATTTCGAGTACGCGGAAGCCATCGAAAGCAAGTTCCCGGGCCGCTGGATGGGCAAAATGGTCACCCAGGCCTGGGAAAAAGAGGATCTATGGCGATTCAAGAACGTTGGTATCCAGGTTTATCATCCGAACTACGAAATCTGGGATAAGAAGCTATTCCCGCTCATTTGCCCGGGAAAGGAACGATTCATCGGTCGCGAGAATTGGATTCGCCGGATAATTGAGTCTGTCGAAGTCTTTGGTCCTTCGCATGTAATCCCCAACTTTGTAGGCGGTGTGGAACTGGCGAAGCCCCATGGATACGATACCGTAGAAGAGGCCGTGGCGTC
The DNA here is from genome assembly GCA_002730875.1 of Spirochaetaceae bacterium. Lineage (GTDB taxonomy): Bacteria > Spirochaetota > Leptospiria > Leptospirales > Leptonemataceae > UBA3465. The sequence continues at coordinate 210,064 of PCBI01000006.1, forward strand.
TACCGGTGAAGGGTTGGACTACTTCATGAGCCACGGTGTGGTGCCCCGGTTCACCACCTGGTGCCCGGAACCTTACACTACACTGGGTAGCCAGCCCGGTCCCCCTCTGAAATATTTCCTGGAGCTTCTTACAGTCTGGAAAGACACGTTCGAGAAGTACAACTTGCCAGTGCCTCCGGGATACGGCGAACCCGGCCCCGGCAATGCGGTTTTTTCCGTCAGCGCCTTTATGGATGTGATCGGCTACGAAGGCCGGTAGTCTCTTCGGGCTTCCAGGCGGATTCTCTTTGCGGCTCGCCCGCGCGACTGAGGCCGAGCCGTTAGCTTGCCAGAGCCATGCTCCTGTCCTTTTCAAGCCACTCGTTTAACGTGGCCAGATTTCTGGCGGGCTCTTCGCCTACCACGGGCTCAAAACCGTAAATCCGTCCGAGCACGGTGTTTTCGCCGCAGGCGGATATGGCCGGCCAGACCAGGCTACCCTGATAGCTGGGAAACAATCGCCGCATATACAGGTTCAAATGACGCAAGCGCGATGCCGGGAGATAGCTTCGGGCATATAGAATCAAAGCGATGGGCCGCCGGGTTTCCTGTCTTAGCAGGTCCATATCCAGAGAAAAGAAATGCGGCAGCCCCTTTCCCATCCGCTGCAAACCCAGGGGTATGGGTGTATCCCTCTCCTTGGCTGAATCATGACTGTTTTCCACGATCCATTTGCAGCTGAGCGCCAGGATTTCCGGATACGAAGCCAGCGCCCTGCGCAAAGCCATCAGGGTTTCCTCGGAGGGGCGAAATGAGCACTCCGAACTCAGTTTACGTTTCAATGCATGAACAGGTATCATACTATTCTATGTTTCCAATACGCATTCCGTTCAAAAGAAATTGTAGCAACGGAGGACGATCCTGGAAAAAAAGTTGCCCCCAGTCATCGGCCAATCCAAAAGCAAGCATGCGGCCTTTGTCTTTTAACCGTTTCGTTCGCTCTTTCCTGTTTCCACTGATGAGAACCGTTACGCTGAGCCTCGCATTCATGGCGCTTACGCAATGCAAGCCAGGCGCAACCCAGGAGCCCGTGGCCCTGGAAATTGAGCTTTCTGAAATGCCTGTATTTCAAAGGGATTACTGGCCCACCGATGGCTGGCGGAAAAAGGAACTCCCGGGAGCGGATCGATGGAAAGACCTGGAAGATTACGCCTTTAGCCGTCAGGGGACCGAAGAGGAACGAGCCGGCATCCGGACAGACAGCGTGGTGATTATCAAGGACGGTTACCTGGTATATGAAAGATACGCGGCCGGCTATACCGAGAAAATGCCTCACCTCACCTGGTCGGTGAGCAAGAGCGTTTTGCAGGCCCTGGTTGGTCGAGCCGTTCAGCAGGGCTTGATGGAACTGGATGATCCCATTGAAAAATACATTCCGGAAGGCAAAAAAGAAAAGACCATCACGATTCGACATCTGCTGCATATGAGTTCAGGCCTGGATGCAAACGAAGGCTACGAAAGCGGCCCGCTGACCTCCACGGTCATTGCGATGCTCTATACCCGGGGCCGTGACGATATGGCCCGTTTCTGTGCCAGTTTACCGACCCGGGCCGAGCCCGGCGCGATGGTGTACTATTCCAGCTGCGATACAAACATCGTCTCCGGGGCCCTGAAGGAAGCGTTAATCGCCAGGAATGGAAAGGAAGCCGGAGAAGAAGCCTATGCCAGATATCCCTGGACCGAGTTATTTGAGCCGCTGGGTATGGATACGGCGGTTTGGGAAAGAGACGCCTCGGGAACGTTTGTGGGCTCCTCGTATCTGTATGCAAGCCCGCGGGATATGGCCAGGTTCGCCTTTTTATTCTTGAACGATGGAGTCTGGGAAGGCAAGCGGCTGCTTCCCGAAAACTGGCTGGAATTCACGCGAAAGGTAGCTCCGGCCTACAGCACGACTTCACCGTATCCGGGCTGGGATGCCGGATACACATCCCACTGGTATTCGAATTCCGGGGTGCCAGGCCGCGATCTGAAACCGGCATGGCCCTCCGCGCCCGAAGATACCTTTGCCGCCTCCGGCCACTGGGGGCAGATGATCTTCGTAATCCCGAGTCTGGATCTTATCATCGTAAGGATGGGCGACGATCGAGATTACAGCTTTGACAAAGACGTTTTTCTAAAGAAAGTCCTGGAGGCTCTGGAGCTAAGATGAAACGATTCCTTCGCATTTCCCTGGTAATACTAATTGTTCTGCTGATATCGGCCGGCGCCTGGTCGCTGGCCAACTGGCATCATCTGAGGTCTTTTCCGCATATCATTTCCAGCTTCTACTCCAAGGAGTTCTGTAGCTGCTACTTTGTCGTGGAACGATCGGAGCCTTTCTGCCACAACTATGCCCGGCAGTATGTACCCATAAGCGATTTCAAGCTAAACAAAGAGGAAAAGTCCGTTACAGTCACCGGTCTGGGTATCACGACTACCAGCGTCTTCGTGGATGCAAGATACGGCTGCCGTATCCAGGGGGCGCTTTAGAATTCGCCTCGGTTGCCCGGGGCTAGCGGAACCGGAGCATTGCTTCCGACTAAACCGCGCTAGGCCTTCGCATAGCCTCGGCCGATTCACCCGCTGCAATCTGCAGAGTTTCGGCGAAGAACTGGCGAAGAAAACCGTCCAGATCATCCATGTCATTGAGCTGCTTTACTTGATTGCCGCTGAGCGTCTGGCGAAATCGCTTCGCCCCCGGCAGTCCATGAAATAATCCAAGCAAATGCCTGGTGATGCGTGCCGCCGGCACTCCTTCTTCGCGCATGGAGACTATGTAATCGCCCATTCGCTGGAGCGGGCCAGACAATCGCTCCAATTCTCGCACAGCGCGCATGTCTCCTGTTGCCTGCCGCCAATCCTCGGTATTCTGACCGCCGAACGATGGACCAGGAGTCCAATCCACGCCGCTGTGCTTTTCGGGGCTGCTCTGCCCGAGCGAATGCATTCCGGCGTCCACTTCATTCATTATATCATCCACATAGAGAAGGATTCGCGGCGTTTCGTAGGCGGCCCGACCCACCATTACACCGTCCAGAGGACCATTCAGGTGCTTCTGGATAGCGGCGATTTCGCGCAAGCCTCCATTCAGTTCTACAGGAAGCTCGGGAAACTCATCCTTTAGACGGTACACATCCTCATAGCGCAATGGCGGCACGGTCCGATTCTCCGCCGGATTCAATCCGCCAAGAACGGCAATCCGTGCATGTACAATCAGTCGGTCGCAACCCGCTTCTACCATCGTCGCCGTAAAACGGCGCAGATGCTCATAGTCCGAAAGAGGATTCATACCTCTGGCCTCGATTCCGATTCGGGACTTAACGGTTACCGGAATCGATACAGCCTTCTTCATGGTTTCCACCAGGCGCGCTACATGGCCGGGATCGGCCATCAAACAGGCGCCAAAGGAACCGGAGGCCACTTTTTCGCTGGGACATCCGCAGTTCAGGTTGATCTCGCTGTACCCCCATCGCTCAGCCCAACGGGCCGCTTCGGCCAGATATTCCGGTTCGTTTCCTCCCAGCTGCAATACCACCGGAGATTCCTCTGGATGAAAATCCAGGAAGCGGGACCGGTCTCCGTGGACAATGGCCCGAGCATGAATCATTTCTGTGTACAGGACGGCCCTTTTGCTCAGCTGACGGGCCAGGAAACGGTAGTGCCGATCGGTCCAATCCATCATAGGAGCGACGCTGAACCGCTTTTCTGCCCTCGGCGGCTTTTCAAGCGGTTTGTTTTCGATGGGACTTTTCACGGATGGGTCCATGGGGATACTGATCTGCTATGCGCCCAGGTCAGCGCGGGCTGGCTCTCAATTCAGGTTGGAACCAACGAGACCGGGAAACCGCGGCTTCGGTAGCCCGGCAACGCTCAGGGCGCCTGCAACAGAACCAGTGATTCTCCAGAAAACCAAAGCAACCCGTACGGGCCACGCAGTTTTTTCGTTTAATCTGGCCACAGGACCGAGATCACAAAGGCGAGCAGAAACATCAAAACGATGACCGGTATCTTCCAGCGAAGATCGCTTTTCTTCGCCGCCCCACAATGACAGCAGGCCGGCTCCGGTAGATGTTTTCACCGGTAGCGACTGCAGTTCCGAAAGCGAATACTCGGTAATGCTCTGCACATCTGGATTGGCGATGCTCTTTATCTCCAGGATTATCAGCCTGCTCCCGGTAAGTCCTATGAGATAGTTCTTCGTAAGCATGAATGTAGCTATGATGCCGGGAAGTATAGCCAGCGCAGTAAGTAGAATGATGATCATGATATTCGGTTGTTTTACGCCGTAGGCGAAATGTTTAAGCTCCTCACCGGGATTCAGGTGGGGCGCAAACACCTCCTGTGCTTTGTTTTCATCTAACTTTGCCATTTCTTCCTCCCAGGCCGTTTTGCCGTGACCAGATTGGCATAAAAAGAAAAGAAATTCAAGTAGTTACTTCCAGACCACATGACGTTTCTTGAGCCACGGCAATCAACATCCGGGCAGAAGAAAGACAAACTCGGATCCAGGTATTCTAAACGCCCTTTTTAGACGGGCTCGCATTAGTTGTACCTCTTAAACTCAGACCAGATTTCTGAAAGGGGGCGAATCGGATCGTATCCTATCATCACTTCCGTTTTGCGACGAAAGTCCATACACTCAGTACAATGAATTGTGGACCGATGCTCCAGCCGACCGAAATGTCTGCGAACAAACTCTTCATCAAATCCCAAAAAGATGACAACCTTCGTCGGGCCGGACCGGGCCATGGGAGGGCCCCAGAGGTAAAAGCTATTGTGACCCGAACCCGCTTCCGGTAGCATTCCGGCCCGGTACAGTCTGTCCATGGGCCCCGCCAGGAAGTAATTGCGGCCGATGATAACTGTATCATCTTTCAGTGAAGCGGGCACAGATTCGTAGGCTGCCAGCGCCGCATCCTCAATCTCGGGCCATCCGAACATGCCTGCGAAGTGCTGCGGCATGGTGCCGCGACCGTATTTTTCGAATTTGGGAGGAGCTACCCCGAGCGTCGACTCGTAGGTCTGATAATTGGCAGGCGCAAGCAGCGGCATACTCATAGGCGAAAGAGCAAGGCCAAATCCTAGAATCACAAGACAGTAAACGAAGGCCGATTTTTTCCATCGCTCTGCATAGACGGCGCCGGCCGCGAACAATACAGGAAAGGCGCCGGCCAGATAGTAGCTCTTCCCCTGACCCATAAAAACGATGAGAAATGCAGCGATGAGCGCTACCGAAACCCAGCGGTAAGGTAGTAGTCCGGAGGGCACTGAAGCAGCAATCTTTGCAAACCCGGGTCCTGGTGAAGAAACCGCGAACCGTGAGCAACCAGGGTTCCGTGCACCGGCGAACCTTGCTGCCTCGCCGGTTTCTGAGAGTCGCTCCCGGCCTGAAAAGACAGCCATGTAGATACCAGAGACCAGCAGGGCAAGAAACCCGGACAACCAGAGCGGCGCCGCAATGGGATTCATCTCGAGAATCAGTCCGGTGATGAAGGCAAAGGGATCGAAATAGTTTTTGTTCTGCGATGCGTTACGAATAAACTCAAGCGTAGGCCATCCATTGTCCATCTGCCAGAAAAGATTGGGAGAAAAGATGGCCAGCGCAACAGCGGCGCAGATGTAAGGTTGTGGTCGGCGAAGCCAGCGTGGATTTGTAACAACCATACCGGCAAAGAAACCGGCGCCCAGAAAAAGAACTCCGTGCTTGTTAAGAAGTCCAAGACCCAGTACCACTCCGTTGAGGATCCAGAACCTGTAGCTTTGCCGGGCACTACTCAAAGACCGGTTGAAAAGATAAATAGCTAGAGTCCAGAAGAGCACATCCAGACTATTCATGGAGTGGAACTTGGCCAGCCCCATCAAGACCGGCGCAAGGGCAATGGACGTACACGTAAGCAGACCTGCAACGGGGCCACCTTTCATGTCGCGAACCAACGCCCAGCCGACTCCAATGGTAAGAATGCCCGCCATGACCGATAGGCCGCGAATGGCAATCAACGAATCGCCAAAGGCGCTGACTACAAGATAGAGTAACCATACCGAAAGGGGCGGATGATCCACGTAGCCCGCATCAAGACGGGCGGCGCAGCTTAGATAGTAGAACTCGTCGCCGAAATATCCATATTCCTCTATGGACAGTGAATGGAGGAGAAGTCTGATCAGCGCTGCAGTAAGGAATGGCCAATAGACAGTGATGGTTTTCATGCGCCCATTATAGGGCAGCATTTCATCTAAATCCTACGGATTCCAGAATTCAGCTAATGGATATTAAAAAGGACCGATGGATTTCGAAATCTATCAGAGGCGAGGCTTCGCTTCTGGGGGGGCTGGCTACTCTGGGAAATGATTCACGAAGATACGAAAACAGTCAGTCCCTATTGAAAGGCCCCGAGTATCCGGAGCGCCTTTCGCCTATTCGGATTTGTGCGGGTCCAATCCGGATTTTCTATAAACGGACGGAGTCTGTCCCACTAATTGCTTGAAAGCCAGATTGAACGGCGCCAGGGTTTGATAACCAAGATCGTAGGCAATGCGAAGAATGGGCTGTTCCGAGAGGGCGGGATCGAGCAGCATTTCTCTGGCATCATTAATCCGATGAGTATTCAGGAACTGATTAAAGTTCGAAAAGCCCAATTCCCCGTTTATCAGTCTTCGCAGTTTGTATTCCTGACAGTTGAGGCTTCGCGCCAGCTGACCAATGGTCAATCCTTCAGAATGATGGATTTTCTCCCCGATGGCCTGGCTCAGCGCACCAAGCAGATCTTTATCGGATCCCCGCCCGGGATTATCCACGGATCGCAAGTCCCGAGCGCCGGATGCGGGCATCAGATCCGGCCGGACTTGAAGCAACCAGAAGGGGGCAAAGAAGGCAATCAGCGAAATGACAAGGATCTTGAGAGCATCCAGAAATTCAGGTACCGGATCCGGGCGGTACAGGATTTCCACTGTGGCAACAGCAAAGACTATGGAGCCCAGAAATCCCAGAAGCAGCGGCCGCAGTCGATACCTCCACGGGATCAGATCCTCGGATTGACGCTTTGCAATATGAACGGCAGCTGGAATCAAAAAAAGCAGCAATGGCGCCTGCGGCAGGATCGAAACAGTGAACTCAAGAGGAACATTTCCGCGAACCAATGCCAGCAATGCCTCCCGAAACAGCACAATCAATAATGCCAGAGAAGCCGCAGTCACCGGCAATATCAGATGGCGCGGACCTGGTTCGAAGGAATCGTCAAATAGCGTTCGGCAAAGAAGATAAAAGAGCGGCAAAGGTAAGAGAGCCAGCCACTCCATCGCATACTCCAACGGAGCATACAGATCGATGGCGCTTCCTACGATCAGATGCCCGGCAACCGAGAGCAGGAAGGCGGCCAGAATCCGGCTTAAAGCTCGTCCATGCAGCCAGACCTGTACCGAGAGGTTAAGCAGCAGCACTACAGAAATGGCGCGAAGTATTTCTACAAATGGCAGCATTTACGATTCTTCAGCATCTTTGATAGCGTCTCACCGGTTTCCCGCTTGTAAACGAGCTTCTATTCGCCAGCCTCGCTGTCTCGGCTTTCATGGTTCGGCCCCGGTATTTTCGCAACGGCAATTCAGCCTCGATGGTTTGGTAGCTCTGGTTAGGGCCTGGTGCTTGAGCAAATGCAGTTCGGCCTCGCTGGTTCAATACCTCTCGTCCGGCCCCTCAGGTCCAGATTCTGTCATTCTGCCCATGCGATGGAGCTACTCCACCTGCTCAATGTCTCGTACCGCGCCGGTATGCGCTGAAGTTGTCAGGGCAGCATAGGCGCGAAGGGCCGCCGATACCTGTCGCTGGCGGTCCAGGGGTTTCCAGGCCTTTTTGCCTTTCGCTTCCATGGCCTCTCTACGCCTTTGCAAATCCTCTTCGGAAACCTTGAGCTGGATGGATCGATTGGGAATGTCGATTTCGATAACGTCTCCCTCCTCCACCAGGCCTATGGCGCCGCCCGCCGCCGCTTCCGGAGAGACATGACCGATGGAAAGCCCGGATGTGCCGCCGGAGAATCGACCATCTGTAATTAACGCACAATCTTTACCCAGGCCCTTGGACTTCAGATATGTCGTAGGATAAAGCATTTCCTGCATGCCCGGTCCGCCTTTAGGACCTTCGTAGCGAATCACCACAACATCGCCGGCCACAATATGATTGTTCAGGATCTTATACACCGCCTCTTCCTGGCTTTCCATAACACGAGCTTTTCCCGTGAATTTAAGAATGGACTCATCTACACCGGCGGTCTTCACTATGCAGCCTTCCGGGGCGATATTTCCATACAGAACGGCCAGGCCCCCGTCTTTCGAATAAGCGTTTTCAATATTTCGAATACAGCCTTCCGAGCGATCCAGGTCCAGTTCGGGCCACTGCTTATTCTGCGAAAAGGCCACCGTTGTGGGAACGCCGCCGGGCGCTGCCCTGTACATTTTTCGCGCTTCGGACTGTTCGTCCTGGCGAATGATGTCCCAGCTATCCAGAGCCTGACCCATAGAAGCGCTGTGCACAGTGGGCACCTGGCGCTTTATCAGACCGGCCCGGTCAAGTTCGCCCAGAATCCCCATTACGCCGCCTGCCCTGTGCACGTCTTCCATGTGATACTTCTGAGTAGACGGCGCTACTTTACAAAGACAGGGAACCTTCCGCGAAATGGCATCAATGTGCGCCATGGTAAAATCTACGCCGGCTTCCCGAGCGGCAGCAAGGATATGAAGCACCGTATTTGTGGAGCCTCCCATGGCCACATCCAGACTCATGGCGTTTTCAAACGCTTCGAACGTGGCTATGTTTCGCGGAAGAACTGAGATATCATCTTTTTCATAGTACCGTTTGGCCAACTCCACCACCAGTTCTCCGGCCCTCAGGAATAGATCCTTGCGCGCTGCATGGGTTGCCAGCAAAGAACCGTTCCCTGGAAGCGAAAGACCCAGAGCTTCGGTAAGGCAGTTCATGGAATTCGCGGTGAACATTCCCGAGCAGGAACCGCAGGTTGGACAGGCGGAACGTTCCAGAGTCGCCACTTCCTCATCGGATACGTCAGGATTGCCGGCTTCTACCATGGCATCGATCAAGTCCAGTTTTCGCTCCTGGCCCTCCCATTGCACCTTGCCGGCTTCCATTGGCCCGCCGGAAACGAAAACCGTAGGAATGTTCAATCGCATGGCCGCCATGAGCATGCCCGGAGTGATCTTATCGCAGTTCGAAATGCAAATCAAAGCGTCCGCTGTGTGAGCATTTACCATGTACTCTACAGAATCTGCGATCAGGTCCCGGCTGGGCAAAGAATACAACATGCCGGAGTGCCCCATGGCAATACCATCGTCCACAGCAATGGTATTGAACTCCTTGGCCACGCCGCCGGCGCTTTCGATCTGACGCGCCACCATTTGTCCCAGATCCTTCAGATGCACGTGACCGGGCACGAATTGAGTAAATGAGTTCGCAATAGCCACTATGGGTTTATCAAAATCGGCATCGGTCATTCCGGTGGCGCGCCAGAGGGCCCGGGCCCCGGCCATGTTTCTACCGGCGGTGGAGGTCTTTGATCTGTACTGAGGCATAGAAATCCAGTCCTTCCGCGTTGTTTTGCGGTCGACTAAAAAAGAAAAAGAGTGATCGGATAGGATAGTATTTCGAATTCTGCGCCAGGGTAGACCGATGTTCGAGTGCCGGACCGGGAACGCAGGGGCGTTGGGATACCGGCCCGAGCCAAAGGAATCAGAAATCGGGTGGCAGCGCCCGGAAAGTACCAGGGCAGCTGGATGGTTACCGGTGGGCTATTGCATCTCAATTCCCGGCAATCGCACATCGCATCATGCTGCCTAATGAATCATCAGAACGGAGGTTCATCAAGACAAAGAATGCGATCGCTATTGCCATTACGTCCTGATCCTCATCTTCTGGGAGTTGTAACCAGAGTTTTCTTGTGCACTGATGAGTTCTTTGTGGAGCAGCCATCCCCCGTAAACATCGGGTTGATGGCTGCGGATTCCTTACTTCAACGAGTTAATCCCAAAATGGTTTCCTTCTGTATCCTGGCAAAGCGTTACCCAGCCGAAATCCCCTATGGAGAATTTTGGCCGAATCACCTGGCCTCCGGCCGCCACTACACGCGCTTCTTCCAGGGAACAGTCTTCCGATTGGAAGTACACCAGCGTGCCCCCGGCGCCGGGCTGAACTCCATCCATCTTCACCAGAGCGCCCAGGGCGCCATAGCGCTGCATAGAATTCTCATCGGCCGGAAAAGCCATCATTTGCGAAGACCCGGTGGGATCTTCCAGTCTTTGCATTTTGTTACCCAGTACTGATTCGTAGAACTCCACCGCCCGGTCCATATCCTGGACATAGATGTCAAACCATCCTATTGTATTTCTCTCTGGCATATTCTTTCTCCTGATTATCAAGTGATGCCTGAATGATAGCAGAATCGCCGGGCCTCGTATTGTAGATGTCAGACATCGAATTTTTTTTTGAATTTTTCCGGAGTGTAGCCGGTGATCTTGCGAAAGGAGTGAATGTAATGCGCCTGGTCGGAGTAAAAATCCAGGTAGTGACGTTTGAAGGATTGTTGCAGGCGCAGGACTTTCAGTAGATCATGCGGCGTGAAGTTTGTGGTTCGTTTCAACGTTCGCTGTAACTGTCGCGGCGACAAACCGGCAGCTTCCGCCATGTTCCTGACATCCTGTATATCCTGGATGTTTCGCAGAATTTTTTCTGTCAGCGGATTGGGCACGACGCAATCCAAAGAGACCAACTCCTCCACGAATCGGCTCATCACCCTCTCCCTGGCCCGAAAATCAAGACCAATGAGTTTCCTGTTCACTTCAATCAAAGGCAAAGAGCCCCGGTACGCTTCCCCGACATAACTATCAAAGATTTCCTGACGATTTCCCCGCCAGACTCCGGGTAGAAATTGAATGCCGACGTAGTGAAACTCCCGGCCCAGGTTGAGCACCTCAAACGTAGTTCGCAAAGCGGTAACTCCGGCAACCTCAGGCTCCAGTTCATTGAATAGTATGTTTACGCAGGCATCCGGTACGGCATGTAATTCGAAATCCTGTTCCAGCCTTGACTCAGTCTTCAGTTCCCAATAGCAATGAACCAGATGCGATAGGCTTTCCGGGGGCTTCATCTCCCGGTAATGCACAAGTCGGGCATCCCGGGCGATTCCGTCTCGAATGGGGCTGTATAGACCCTGCATCGGTTGTTCTTTCATTCTTTACCCGCTTGACCAATACTGAAATGGACGGGGAAATACCCGACATGGCTCATCCTCGCAAGACCGTTTCCGAAAATAACTTACTAACGCGCCTGATTTTTCCAGAGTTTTTTGGAGTGCCACACCAGATTGACGCAACATTTCGCATGGATGCGGAATATACCATTGGAATGACTGAGGTCAGATCTATTCGGAAGCGGCTCTATGATAGCACGTGCAGAGGCAGGGCTTTAGAATGAAACTACTGGATTGCCAGGATATTATGGAGTGGCGCCAATGGTTAAGGGCCAACCATAGAAAGACCGATTCCATCTGGCTGGTGTATTATAAGAAGGGAACCGGGTCCCCAGCGTCTGATGCGAAGACCGACCTTACCTATGAGAAGTCAGTGGAAGAAGCGCTCTGTTATGGCTGGATTGACAGCATCATAAAGAAAATCGATGAAAAGCGCTACGCAAGAAAGTTTACCCCTCGAAAACCCGGCAGTAAATGGTCGCAATCCAACAAGCAGCGAATCGAAAAGCTGCTGGCTGCCGGACGATTAAAGGCAGCGGGGCAAAGATTGGTGGACCAGGCAAAAGCCGATGGAAGCTGGGATGCACCTGCCGCGCCCCTGACACCCGACCAAATACCTCGGGAGTTATCATTGATGCTGAAGAAGAGCAAGTCAGCCCAAAAGCGATTTAACGATTTACCGCCGTCCCAAAGAAAGCAATTCATGCAATGGATTGCGGCCGCAAAAAAAACCGAGACTCGCCAACGACGATCGCAAAAAACCATAGAAATGATCAAAGAAGGAAAAAGTCCGTTCAGCCTCTGAAAATACTCAGTAGTCCAATCTTGTAACCTGAAGCCCACGGCCGGCGCTGACCGTTTTCGGTATCATGAGATGTTCTCGATAGCCACCCGCTTCGCAACTCTCCAGCAGGCCGTTATCCGGTCATCTACGGTGACCCACTTTATGCTTGCATCGCAGGAAGAGCTCATCCAAAATCAAAGTCGGCCATACGCGGCGCGTCAGGGGGCACATTGCATGATTGAAATCACCAATTCCGAAGGATACATTCTAGCTTTTGATGGACGTATCATTGAGATATTCACCCGAAGCGATAACATGCGCATTCACATAAATCATGTGGAAGCGGCAGAAGTAGACGAAAATAAGAAGGGGCTTCTCTGGATTAAGATAAAGACGCGGCATAAAGTCGCCAATCTTCCAGATATCCACGGGGAGAAGCGGACTGCGGTCAATGAATTGATCTCAAGAATCAACGAGGCAAGGTCCGACAAAGCCTAGCGATGTCAGAAAGCAAAGCGCGACGGTAGCTGGACCGGCGTTTCGCAATATAGTTTCCGAAGAGAGAATCTAGAAAATCTGGAGAACCAATTACTCGGCAGCTTAAGAAGTAGAATCGATGACGATAAACATTCCTTTGCTCCAGGGAATGCGCGATCCAAACCGGCCGGGCCCCCGAGACCCCGGGGCAGTGAACGAAAGTATAATCCCCGTTATGGCTGTATCACCTTAACGGTATCCGGCCGTTCTGAGGTCTGTAAGGAGCTTGGCGGACCCTTCCGTTAGCATGGATTCTATGTTTTCCCCTTCAAGAGTGTACAGGTTTTTCCATTCTACTTCGCCAGTGTTAATGTCGGTGACATGAGTCACGATGGTAATCTTATAGATGTCTTCGGTCTCATGGTAGTATAAGATGTTGCTGGTGATGATCTTATTGGCTCCGGTAATCTCCCCAATCCGGATGGCATTCTGTCTGGTCAGTCCGCTCTGCGAAAAACTCAACTCTTTCAGGATGGGCTTTAGATCTTCATTGTCTCGGATTTTGTAGCCTCCGTTCACCAGCGCCAGCCCCAGAAGATTACTGGTCATGGTATTTTGTTCTCTGTACTTCGAGGCGGTATTCTGCCCTTCGAGAACGAGAAATACAGTCTCCTTTTCTCCCGGTCGGTTCACTTTGCCCTGATTTACGAGGGCGGAGGAATGATAAAAATCCCTGGCGAATCTATTGATCAGTCGCTTATGTAATTCAAGACTTTCGGAGGTAGTGACTTCGGTCACTGTATTGGCCACGGGCAGAAGGACTGTAGACAGAGGAATCGATAACCAGCCCCAGAAAGAGGTTTGATTGATCTTGTAGCGATAGGTTTCGACCACCACTCCGTTTCGGTACACCACAAATTCAGCATCGGTAACGCTCTCCGTTTGAACGGGAATGGCGAACAGCGTGAGAGTCGAAAGGAGGGCGGGCAATCCATCGTCGTTTTGAAAATGTTCTGTTCTGGTTTTGTATTCTACCTTGACGTTTGCCGAATCATTGACTCTGAAATAGGAACTGGTCTTGAAATACTGATCATAGTCTGAGTTGTTAACGTTTCTCTCCGCCATCTCAGACTTCCCCTCTTCTTTGCCCCGGATTCTGGAGAATTGAATCTCAGCCGGTTCGAAGCCCTGGACATCCGGCGAAATAGGTCGGCTACTGTATATACTTGCATAGCTCGTTGCGCAATTTGCGCTCACCAATAGGAAACTACTCAATAGTAAATATGCAGTTGCAACACCTTTCATAACCACTATCAGATATCCCGGGCAAGGGGACGGGGTCAATCCAATTAGATTGTATCGCAAATGAAAAGGGATATCGGAAGTCTGACCAGCGCTTGGGATCCCTGTGACCTGCCGTTTCATAGATGTAAGCGATACCCATATCCTTTCCTCCTTCCGAGCATTTGGTTTCTTTTTCACGTCTTCGTAGAAAGAGTCATGCCTTCGCTGCTCTTTGTGATGCTGACCCGACGGAAATTCCTTCATAAGAGTCTGGCTCTGCCCGCCCCGGTGTAGAGTTCTCAGTGCGAGCTTCCGGACACCCCTCCCCCACCGTGCAGTGCCTTGCAGACAACAGCGCGCTCCGGGGGTGCTCGAATTGGCGAGCGCACGATGAGCGAGCCCCGGGCAAACCCAGGTACGGAGCCCCCTTTCCCCACAACGCCGGGAAGTGCAGACTGCAGGGGCCTGGTGGGTGTCCCGCACAGCGAGCCCAGGAGGAGCGAGCGCGGCGCAAATCCAGGCACGGAAGCCTGCTTTGCGCCGAGGGATACCCACCAGGCCCCCACAGAAAATGCCAACCCCCAAGTTGTGGAGACTTATCCCCAACTTCTCTAAAAAAATGGGTGGCTTCCCGGACAGAAATCTGCGGCTTCTGGTAAAAAATGTAAACCAGTATTGGATTATGCCCCCAAATATCTGGTTGGCCGAAAAGGCCATCCAATCTCGATTGTCGAGAAAGGAGATAAAATGAAACGAACTGTTGCAATGATCACACTCGTAGCTCTCAGCGGTACATTCGCCGCCAGATGTGCTACCCTGGACAAACTGGGATGGAATACCATTATCGGAACTGGAATCGGCTGTGGAGCCGGACTGGCGCTGGGAGCCATCTATGATGAAGTTCAGAGAAAGAAAGAGAACAAGGACCGCAAGAAGCTAGAAAACGCGGTGTATGGCATCTTCAAAGAAAGAAAGAAGCATAATCAGGGCAAGATCATCGGTCTGGCTACTGGATGCCTGGCTGGCCTCGGTGTTGGCGCCTATCTGGATATCATGAAAGAAGACATGGAAGACACCATGGGCGATAAGGGCATCTCCCTGGAGTCCGTGAAAGGTCCGGACGGGGAAACTGACGAGCTTCTCGTGAAAATGGACGGCGATATTAGCTTTGATACCGGAAGCGCCGGCCTCAAAGGCGTGGCCAAAGAAAATGTCGATAAGCTTTCCGAAGCTCTGGAAGCCTATCCGGAAACTCAGATCAAAATCTGGGGCCATACGGACTACACCGGCTCCCGCGCCACCAACGATCGCCTGAGCCTCTTGCGAGCTCAAAGCGTTCAAGCCGACCTTGACATGCCTTCATCGCGGATTGCCGAGGTCCGTGGCTTTGCCTGGGACCGTCCGGTAACCGGCGGAACCCCAACTCCGGGCGCCAATCGGGCCAACCGAAGGGTAGAAGTGCGCATAATCGCAGCACAATAAGAGCGCTCACAAACCCTGTAAGTCTCATACAATAATCGCGCTGCCTCAATCCGGGGGAGAACCCTCTCCCCCGGGTCCTTTTTTAATTCGGTTGACCTCACACCCTCCCTTTACAAGCCTGCATTAGCAAACGGTAGCATTGATTGCTAATCCGTATCCTTCTCATCCGCAGAAGGTGCCCTCAGGGGCGAAAATCAGACCGTAACAGGCATGTCTGTGAGTATTGTTGAGTAGTCCTCAACTGTAGCGCTCCGGGCATCCATATCAGGAGGAAAGAATGGCAGTGCAGCCTTTGAGCGACCGAATCGTTATCGTTCCCAGAGAAGAAGCAGAAGAGAAAGTAGGATCCATCTATATTCCGGATTCCGCCCAGGAAAAACCCCTGGAAGGAACCGTAGAAGCGGTGGGCCCTGGCCGTGTCGAAAACGGCGAAAGAGTCGCTCCCAGCGTGAAAAAGGGAGATCGCGTTCTGTACGGCAAGTACGCCGGCACAGAGATCAAAGCAGAAGGTAAGGATATGCTCATCATTCGTGAAGGTGATATCCTGGCCATTCTCGACTGAGTTCAGCCACACAACTCACAGCAGTATATAAGGAGGAAATCATGGCTAAACAATTGAATTTTCAAGAAGAAGCAAGACAGAAGCTACAAAGAGGCGTAAACAAACTGGCGGATGCCGTGCGCGCAACTCTGGGGCCACGTGGCCGCAATGTAGTTCTGGATAAGAAATTCGGCGCGCCTACAGTTACCAAGGACGGCGTCTCCGTTGCTCGCGAAATCGAACTGGAAGATCCGTTCGAGAACATGGGCGCTCAGATGGCTCGCGAAGTAGCGACCAGAACCAACGATGTGGCCGGCGACGGAACCACCACAGCTACCGTGCTGGCTCAGGCCATAGTCAACGAAGGCATGAAAAACGTTACAGCCGGCGCAAACCCCATGTCCCTGAAGAAGGGAATCGACAAAGCCGTAGAAGCGGTGGTAGCCGAAATCAAAGGCCGGGCCAAGAAGATCGGCTCCGACAAAGGCGAAACGGCGGCCGTGGCCAGCATTTCGGCCAACAACGATCGCACCATCGGGGATTTGATTGCCGATGCCATGTCCAAAGTGGGCAACGATGGCGTGATCACCGTAGAAGAGGCCAAAGGGATCGATACCTACATGGATGTAGTGGAAGGTATGCAATTCGATCGCGGCTATCAGTCACCGTATTTCGTAACCGATGCAGAAAACATGACCTGCACTTTCGAAAAGCCTTATATCCTGATCAACGAAAAGAAGATCTCCAACATGCGCGAACTTCTGCCGGTTCTGGAAAAAGTAGCCCAGGCCAATCGACCGCTACTGATCATCTCCGAAGAAGTGGAAGGCGAAGCCCTGGCCACTCTGGTTGTAAACAACATGCGAAAAACCATCAAGGTTTGCGCCGTTAAGGCTCCAGGATTTGGCGATCGTAGAAAGGCCATGCTGGAAGACATCGCAGTATTAACCGGCGGCCAGGTGATCTCCGAAGATCTGGGTATGAAACTGGAAAACGCCGATATCAGCCATCTGGGCGAAGCGGACAAGGTGAGTGTGGACAAAGAGAACACGACAATCATCGAAGGCGCCGGAAAGACCGACGAACTGCAGGGGCGAATCTCGCAGCTAAAGCGACAAATCGAAGAAACCACCTCCGATTACGATCGCGAGAAGCTACAGGAACGACTGGCTCGGCTGGCCGGAGGTGTTGCCGTAATCTACGTAGGCGCGGCTACCGAAACGGAAATGAAAGAACGCAAAGCCCGGGTCGAGGACGCACTGTCCGCTACTCGCTCAGCTGTAGAAGAAGGAATCGTCATGGGCGGCGGAATGACCCTGCTTCGTAGCCGAAGCGCTATCGAAGGTCTGAAGCTGGAAGGCGATGAAGCCACCGGTGCTCAAATCGTATTTCGCGCTCTGGAAGAACCCCTTCGCAGAATTGCAGGCAACGCTGGCCTTGAAGGAAGCGTGATCGTTCAAAAAGCCCTGGCAGAGAAAGACGACATTGGCTTCAATGCTGCCACCCTGGAATGGGAAGATCTGATCAAAGCCGGCGTTCTGGATCCCGCCAAAGTTGTGCGAAGCTCGCTACAACATGCGGCGTCTATCGGCGGAATGCTCCTGACCACAGAAGTGAGCATCACCGACCTTCCGGAAGAGGAGCCGGCCGGCATGCCCGATATGGGTGGCATGGGCGGAATGGGAGGTATGGGTGGAATGGGAGGCATGGGCATGATGTAGGCCCTGCTTTCTGCGCGAGCCGGATTCTTCGGCTTCGCAAAACCCATAGCTTTAAGCGAAAAAGCCCGGCCAGGTGTCGGGCTTTTTCTTTGTCCGGCGCGCTACCTCGCGAATGAACCCGGAATCAGTTCGGACAGGCTCCGGAAGTATATCCAACAACCCGCTCATCTACGCAGGCAAAACAGCTGTTTGCATAGGATTGACGACAACCTGACGAATAACACTCAGATGGCCGGCGATTCCAGCCACATACGGGTTGATATATCTGGATACAAAGATTGGCGCTTTTTTGTCGGGAGTTGCAGGCAGTATAGGATGCCAGCGGTCGATTTTTGACACGTTCGCAACCACAGCCGCAATCATTCGAAAATGGCTTCGAATACGAATCGCATTTCAATTTAATCGCTGCACATTGGGCAGGATCCCGGCTTACATAGCCACGACCGTCTTGCTCGCAACCCATACCTGAAAGTCCGTTGCCAGAACCGCAAGATGAAAAAAAGAACAAGGAAAACAGAAGTGCAAGGCCCAAAGCGGCTTCGCCCTTGAAAGTCATTGATTGCCTCCTGGGAATTCGTCTATCGAAAATCCCGGCACAGTCGGTCCATGTTTCGCTTATTCTCGCGTAAGAGAGAAGCAATGGTCGGGTCCAGGCCCTGCCAGGTATCGCTGTAATGATATGACGAATCATTCCAGAGGCTGCAGCCTGGTTTTTTCCCTGCATTGTGAAATTCTGACACTGCCGTCATGATTTTGAGCCGAATCGCCCTGAGCTCGGGTTCGCGCTGGGAATTCCCTGGAAACAGCAGGGAATCCAGTGCTTCTTCTATGGAGATAATGGCCCTTTGCTCTGCCCCGTCCTCACCGGGAGGCGAAATAGAAACCAGTACCGAAATACGGTCCAGTGCGGCCCTGCCGGGAGCAGGCAATAGATAATGATTCCGCGGTTCGCCGTTCCAGGTTCTCAGCCCATAGGGATCATCCGGGACCACAGGCGTATCGGTTAGTATAATATCGTAATGTATCTGCGAATAGGAGTAAGACTGCCAGAAGGTTAAGAAACGATAAGCCGAAACTTCTGGATCCTGTTGATCCACATCCACGGTTTCCTTCCAGCGCCCCTGCAGAATCTCAAGGGATGGGACCGATAGCCTGGACATTTTCAGAGAGTCCAGCGGAAGACAAAGGTTCGCACAAAGGCCGGACACTCCGGTTTTCGCCAGCGATAGCAATGAAATGCCACGCAGATACTGCCTCTTCGCATCATCGTCCAGGCGAAGCGGGAAAGGACTAACCATGGGAAGCCTATTGCGCCCAATAGCTCTGGCTGTAATGAATTCTGTATCCTGGGGTTGATCCAACAAGAAGATCACTTCCAGTTCTGGATGCTTCCTGCGAAAGTTCGCCGAAGCCAGGGCCAACCAGCGCTCCACCCGTTCTCTGGGGTAGAGCATTTCCGATTTGCCGGTGAGCACACCTACATTCAGATAAATCTGTAGATGGTCAGGACCCGCTACCTCCACACCTTCGCCGAACATGGTGCGGGGGCGGACATCCTCCAGTCCGCCACATCCAACCACCAGGAGCAATATGGCGAGGATTCTCAAGAAATTAACGATCCCCGAATATCTCCTTTCTTTGCTCATCAATAAAATCCTGTATCCCGCGAAGCTTCTTCGCCAGACAGGAACGACACATCTGGTACTGGAAAGTCTTCACGCCTTTCTGGCCGCAACTGGCGCACCCTTCAGGCTCCTCCTGCTCTTCCATAGTCACCACCATTTGATTCCCTTTCTGATGCAATTTAATATTTTCCACCGTTCCCTGAATTCCTTTATCTTTTTTATTTGTGTCAGGCTGGAGCTGCCCGCCTATTTTAATCCGTCGCTCCAGAGAGCCCGCCGCCCCGGCCGGCTCCGAATCATCCAGCATCCGAACCAGTCTGCCCTGAAGCCTTCCATCTGGCAACGAAAACAACACCGGAGCCGAACGCTGGCCCGAGAAAGAGGTCGCCTTCCCTCTTTTCGCTAATGTTTCTATAGTATTTATCATCTCAATTCTCGATTTTCTTTTTCGCACAGCCTCCGAAATGCCTTTGGCTGTTCCAGGTTTATCCACGACCGTGGATAAACTCCCACATAGTTTTAAACCGACACGGGACGATCGCTTTGCCGGCACGAACCGGAGCAGGCTAAATATCCTGCCGGCGCTTCGCAGTCAAAGCAAAAAAGCGAAACCTGGACTCAACGCCCTGGATTTTTACTACACTTGTATATACATTCGCATCTTCTCCTGGGGCCTTTTTTTATTGCATGCACAGGGAGAGCAAAAACCCTGCATTATGCCCCTAAAAGAGACTCCGCTACATTCCTGGCACAGGGAACATAATGGACGCATGGTTCCCTTTGCAGGCTGGGAAATGCCTGTCCAGTATTCATCTATAATTGAAGAACACAAATCCGTTCGAGAGTTCTGCGGTTTGTTCGATGTTTCGCACATGGGCGAAATTCGCGTACAGGGTCCGGATGCGGCCCTATTGCTTGAAACAATGTGCTGCAACAACGTGGAAACGCTAAAGGAAGGCAAAATCCGGTATAATGCAGTATTAAACGAAAGCGGCGGATTACGAGATGATGTTACCATCTTTCGCAGGGGACCGGAAGAGTATTTCATAATTGTCAATGCCTCAAACTCGGACAAGGTTTTTGAAGCCATTCATGCCTATGCGAAAGGACAGAATCTCAATGCAGATGTAATCAATGAGAGCGATGACTGGCATCTCATAGCCATTCAAGGACCGGAAGCGGAGACCATTCTGTCCGAAGAACTGGGAACGGACCTGAGCGATATAGGCTATTTCGCATTCAAAGATATGCAATGGAATGGTTCGCCTGTAACCGTGAGCCGCACTGGATATACCGGCGAAGACGGCTTTGAAATTTTGAGCAGTGCAGACGCCGGGATAACGCTTTGGAAGAATCTACTCGCAAAGGATCTCAATGGAAGAAAGCCATTGCCTGTTGGCCTGGGCGCGCGCGACAGTCTTCGCCTGGAAGCTCGCTACCCACTGTATGGGCATGAGCTATCCGAAGACCTCACCCCGGTGGAGAGCGGCATTGGTTGGATCGTGAAAGAAAAAGCGACGCCCTGCTTCGCCATGGAGAAACTTCTGGAACAAAAGCAGAATGGCACCAAAAAGAACATTATTGGCTTTGTGCTCAAAGGGCCCGGTATACCACGAGAGGATTATAACGTTTACTCCGGCGACAAATGCATTGGAAAAGTCGTTAGCGGAACTCATTCCCCCATTCGAAAAGAGGGAATTGGAACAGCTTTGCTGGAGGAGCAACCCGACGGAGAGCTTTCCGTTGAGATTCGGGAAAAGAAAGTCCCCATAGAAATTATTGAAGGTCCTTTCGTTTCGGGAACAGCTGGAAAGAAAAGGAAGGATCGCTAACTGTATTTACAAAACAGGCCATTCTCTCAGTCTGGATAAAAAGCACCCATAGGAGCGTTTTATGTCTAATATTCCTGAAAACCTGAAGTACACCAAAGACCACGAATGGGCCCTACAGGAGGGAGATTCCGTGAAGGTAGGAATTACGGACTACGCGCAGAATTCTCTGGGCGACATTGTTTACGTGGAAGTACGCGAACAGGGCAACGGAGTTAGCCAGGGCGATAGCTTCGGCACCATTGAATCGGTGAAGGCCGCTGAAGATCTATACGCTCCCATCAAAGGCACCGTAGCCGAAGCCAATGACGATGTGCTTGGCAGCCCGGAAAAGGTAAATTCAGATCCTTACGGATCCTGGCTAATCAAAATGACCGGTGTGGACCAGGGCGAATACGACTCCCTTATGGATGCGGCCGCATACAAAGCATTTGTGGACTCTCTGGAAGAGTAAACCTTCTACCTCCGATTACCGGATTATTACCCGTTCTGGCTTCCCCGGGGTACGGGAAGCCAGATTAAGCCGCCGCCCTCAGTTCGAAAGTCCTAACTCATCCAATCCAGCCAATGCACTCCATCCGCTTCGAATTGCGCCGGCGATGAAAACATTCGCGCTATTGAGTCCTATCAGGGTTTCCTTCGCAATACATGGTCTCATGGTTTCCCCTTTGCGGCGCCCGGAACACAGTAATACCGATTTCCCCCCTCTTCCCTGGAGGCCCGGACTCCATCCGCTTAGCACCAAGCAACGCAAATTCCAACGATTATGCGCATCAACACCACCGAGCTCCTGAATGGAACCGGGTGCCTATGCGACTTAAAATTTGCTGGTCACGGTACGGGGCTGTATAAAAATGCTTTTCATATCGAGACTTATTGATATCTTGATATGACAGCCCCTTTTCAGGAGAGCAAGAGTGAAATATTTTCCCATTTCCCCCGATCAGATGGAGGATCGACTGCAATCGCTGGGTTATTCCAGCACTTCGGACCTTTTTCGGTCGATCCCCGAATCGCTCAGAGTGCGTACAGACGCCAAACTACCGGCGCCAGCCTCTGAAATCGAAATCCGCCGGGAATTCCAACCAGACAAAAGCGCAAACATTGATCATAACTTTATGGGAGGAAACGGACACTTCCATTATATCCCTTCCATCATTGATCCATTGATCTCCAGAGGCGAGTTTCTCACTGCTTACACACCGTATCAGCCAGAAGTAAGCCAGGGTAGCCTGCAGGCCATGTTCGAGTTCCAATCCATGATGGCAGACCTGATGGGCGTGGAGGTTTCCAACGCATCCCTTTATGATGGGTCCACGGCCATGATTGAAGCGGCGATGATGGCCGTACGCGTGCGAAGAAAGGATCGAGTGGTGTTTGCGGACTCCATTCATCCGGAATATCTGGAAACGATGCGAACCTACGCTGATAGCGGAGTCTTCGAGACGGCCATGGTAGGCACGGACAAAGACGGTCGCCTGGATCTGGAAGCGCTCAAGCAAACCCTGAACGAAGACACCGCCGCTCTGGTGATCCAATCGCCCAACTACTATGGCGTCATTGAGGATATTGCAAAGGTAAAGGCGCAATTGGCGGAGCATAACATCATGCTCATTGTCACTGTGACCGAAGCGCTGTCCATGGCTCTGGTGAAATCACCGGGCAGCCAGGGCGCCGACATTGTATGCGGCGAAGCTCAATCCTTTGGAGTGCCTCTCGCTTACGGCGGTCCCTGGCTGGGATTCATTGGCACGTCACAGAAGCATATGCGAAGTCTTCCCGGTCGATTGATCGGCGAAGCCAAAGACATGGACGGTCGGCGGGCTTTCGTGGTGACGCTGGCGGCCCGGGAGCAACACATTCGCCGACAAAAGGCCACTTCCAATATTTGCACCAATCAGGGATTGATGGCCCTTCGATGCACTATTTATCTGGAGCTGATGGGCAAGAAAGGATTACGAAGAGCTGCCGAAAGAAGCGCGCGCTTCGCCGCTCTGGGCCGGCAGCTTCTGCGAGAGCAAACGGATCTTAAGCTGAAATTCCCGGATTCGCCCATCTTCAATGAATTTATGATCGAGACCCCGTTACCTGCCGAAACCGTCTTTGACCGTTGCATGAAGGGTTCTCGCATTGCCTGCGGGACCGTGTCCGGGCCCAACCAGTTGCTGGTAGCCTTTAACGAAACCATGAGTCCGGAAGCCGTAAAACAATGGGTTCTTTCGGTAAAGGCTGCCTCAAAATAGAGATTCCCAATAAGGACAGCCACCCGAAGCGAAATTAGAGCTGGAGATTTAGAAATGCTAACAGAAGAAAGAGTTACTTCCACAGGAGCCGAAACCAACGAGGCCGGACAGGTACCGCTGTCGGTTACTCGAAATGGCCAGATTTACGAGGAACCGCTCATCTTTGAAAGGTCTTCGCCCGGCCGAGTTGGCTTCAGCTTTCCGGAAGACGACGAATCGCTAGAGCACGAGGTAGCCGGCGATTTGCTTCGCGATGCGGACGACATTCATCTTCCCGAGGTAAGCGAGCCAGAAGTTGTGCGACACTTCACCCGACTCTCCACCTGGAACTACGGAATCGACTTGAATCTGTATCCCCTGGGATCCTGTAGCATGAAGTACAATCCCCGAATCAACGAGGAGATTGCCGCTCTGCCCCACTTCAAGGATGCTCATCCGGCGATGCCTGTGGCTTACAGCCAGGATGTGCTGAAGGTTACCTTCGACCTACAGACAATGATCTGTCAGCTTACCGACATGCCCGCCGTAACCCTGCAACCGGCAGCCGGCGCCCATGGCGAGCTAACCGGCCTCTTTCTGATGCAAGCCTATCATAAGAAGAAAGGCGAACAGCGAAAGGTTATTCTGGTGCCCGATAGCGCTCATGGCACGAACCCCGCAAGCTGCACGCTGGCCGGTTACGATGTCAAGGAGCTCAAATCCACTCGCCAGGGGCTGTTGGATCTGGAAGATCTGAAAGCCCATTTGACTCCGGACGTGGCCGGACTTATGATTACCAATCCAAACACGGTGGGAGTGTTCGAAACCAACATCCGTGCCATTGCCGATCTGCTACACGAAAACGATTCTCTGCTCTATATGGATGGGGCCAACTACAACGCCATTATCGGTCAGGCTTCTCTGGGCGAAATGGGCGTGGACGTAAGTCACTTGAACCTGCATAAGACCTTTTCCACTCCCCATGGCGGCGGTGGTCCCGGCGGCGCAGCTGTTGTCGTGTCCGATCGACTAAAGGACTTCCTGCCAGGCCCGCAGGTAATGCAAAAAGATGACGGAAGCTACGACCTGGCTTCGGCAAAGTATTCTATTGGTAGAATGAAATCCGGATTGGGACACTTTGGAGTACTGCTGCGTGCCTGTATTTTCATCCGAAGCCACGGAAACCAGATGGGCGCAATCGCCGAGCATGCCGTTCTAAATGCAAACATTGTACGTAAGAACCTGGAGGAGCACTTCGCGGTGGCATCGGACAACGATTCCATGCATGAGGTTGTGTTCAGCGACTCGAAGCAAAAGAAGACCGGTTTTTCCACAATGGATCTGGCCAAAGCTCTCATCGATTACGGCTACCATCCGCCTACCGTATACTTCCCGCTCAGTGTACATGGAGCGATTATGATCGAACCAACAGAATCCGAGAGCCCGGAAACCCTGGATCATTTCTCCGAGGTAATGAAGGACATTGCGGCCAGGATGCAGTCCGGGGACGAAAAACTGTCCTCGGCTCCGCACAGGGCTTTTGTCACAAGGATCGATGAAGCCACAGCAGCACGGAACCCGGTTCTAAATTACTTTACAAAATAACAGCACGGGAGCCAGTGTAAACCGGTATGGAATGGGAAAAGGTTCTACGTGACTCTGTAAAGAATGGTACCGTTCGTGAGCTACATTTGAGGCATATTCCGGTGCTCAAGACCTGCGAAAACTGGAATGCAGTGGAAGAAGTAGGACTGATTGACCACCAGACCCGGTTTGCCCATTACAAAGGCATCATCGTGAAGTACGGCGAACGAATCTTCTATGTGCCGGAAAAACGGATGGAAGCGCTGGCGCCCTACCGACCCTGGAAGACCAAGGTTAAGCTCAAAGTAACCGACCCAGAAAAGAAGTAGGATGGAATACCGGAATCCGGTTCCCACCGTAGATCTCATCATTCGTCTGCCCGACGGAATCCTGCTAATCGAAAGAAAGAACCCTCCGCATGGCAAAGCCTTGCCCGGCGGCTTTGTGGACGAAGGGGAGACCGTGGAATCCGCAGCCATTCGAGAGGCCATGGAAGAAACAGGGCTGGCAGTAGAACTGAAAGAGCTGTTCTACGTCTATTCGGATCCGTCAAGGGATCCAAGAAAGCATACCATATCCGTAGTATTTATCGCCGATGCAAACGGCACTCCTCGGGCGGCCGACGATGCGGCAAGTGTGCTCGTTGTGCCCGAATCCGAACTGCCTAATCAGACTCTGGTATTTGACCACGGCCAGATTATTTCGGATTATACGGAGTATTCCAGAACGGGTAAGAGACCTCTTCATCTTTAAGTCTGCCTGTCGCCATGCCCCTGGCCATGGTCAGCGCTAAACCACAGGTCTACCATCCACAGCCACAGTTCGCCTTACGCAGGGATTCTATCCACAGGAAGTGTCTGCCCGCATAGCGCTAGCACCGGATGGCGGTGCTGCATCGGAGGAAGCGAGATCAACGACCTTCCAGTTGCTTCAGAAAAAAAGAAATGGCCGACACCACCTGATGCACTCTGAGGGGGAGATCCATCCCCACCTGGGGGCTGCCGTGGGATATCAACGGGGTTAAACAGATCCTGGTAGGCACTTGATCTCGAAGATGATCAAATAGCAGTCGCGACTCGCCGGGCGGAATTACATTGTCTCGATCGCCATGAATCAGAGTTACCGAAGCCTGGATATCCGGACAATGGGAAATAGCATCGATCCTGGATGCGATCTTTCGCACGGTAGGATCGTTCATGATTTGATCTTTGATCTTTCGCCTGTATTGTGCATCGTTCAGGATGCGGTAAAACTCCCGGCGGACCGGAACCCGTAGGTTTGCCAGTCGTGCCGGCAAGAGGCGCGGGCTTCTCTGCAAACCATTATCCAGGGCAGCCTCCTCAAAGCATTTCCTGAGTTCCTGGACCTTCTTACTCTTGCCAGGCAGGAAATTCTTGAGCACAACAAAAAAACCATAGGGATCTCGATCCTCCGCATCGAATAGATGCTCCACCACAGACATCACGTGCCCGAAGGGCCCGAGAAGCAGCATGGCCCGCACCCGGTCCGCTGCTTTTCCGGAGGCGGCCACCATGGAAAGCGAACCGGAAAATGATGCAGAAAAGATCCCCACAGGCCCCCGGTCCTCAAGCTTAGCAATGGCGATAATATCCTGTTCCACGCGTTTGATACTGCCTGGATCGATCCTGAGACCACGAATTTCCCGGTAGTCCGGCACGATAACCTCATATCCGTTGGCGGCATAGGCGCTGGCCAGAACCTGGATCCTGGGATCCTCATTTCCCCTGGCCGCCATACCATGCACCACCATAACCGTAGCCCGGACCCGACCCGACTCCGGCAGTACGCGTATGGCCGAGCGACCATTGAGCGTGATCCTGGAATGCTTGCCATGGGAAGTGATTCCCATGAACATGCGGAAAGTAATGCTGAGGGCGCGAGCATAGGAACCCATGTTCCCATTTGTTCATCTAAGACTCTCAGAATCAATACCGATTTGGAAATGTCCATGCCACAGTCCGAACGAATGTCCAAGTCTGAACGACTGGGATGCCTGTACCTAACATTCCTGAAGCGGCCGGGCGGCTTGAGCTTTGAAGAAATTCGAACCCTGATGCCACTGGCCTACACCGGGGAGCCGGAGTCCGCGCGGAGAAAATTCGAAAGAGACAAGGACGATCTGCGAAAGCTGGGACTGCAGCTGAGGCACTATTCCCCGGGCGAGGCGTTACCCCATCGGGTAGGCATGGCCGATAGCCATGTCTACATTCCCGAGGACGTTCCGGACCATCTAAACAAGATTGAGCTTAATCCGTCGGAGCGCGAAGCGCTGGCCGCATTGCTACTACGGGCTCTGGAACGGGAATCCAACGAAGATAAGCGCGAAGCGCTCACTTCTATCTACATCAAGCTTTTCTACAACAATCTCCCCGGCGATTTGCCCCCGGTCATCCCCACCGGATCAGCAGGTTCATCCGAAGAACCCCGGTTACTGCACACTGTGCAGGAAGCCCTGATGAAACATCGTGTGCTGAAGGCCATCTATGAGCCTGCATCCGGCAGAGCCGAAAAGCAGACCCTGGAAGGACGAGGCCTGATCTACTATCGAGGACGTTGGTGCCTTGTAGCTCACTCCCGAGAAAAAAAGGACAATCGATTCTATTATCTGGAACGATTCCGGGACCTGGAAATGCTGGAACAGAATTACAGACCGGATAAGGGCTTCAATCTGAAATCCATGTCCCTGCATCCTCTTGGTATTAGCATTCATGAAAGCCGCTCCATTGCGCTGGAGATTGCAAGCGATTACAATTCGATGTTTAGCAATTTTCTTTCTGGATTGCAGGAAGACAGGGTTCAGAAGGTCGGTCAGGAGTTCAGAATTCAAACTACGAACGAACGGGCTCTGTTTCGCTGGATACTCCAACGTCCGGAATCGCTTATCAAGCTAGATAAGCTATCGGCGGCCCGAATGAACGAATTTCTGACAGAGATCCAGGAGCTGTACAACTGATATGCCTACTCCCGACAAGCTAAAGCGACTGATCTCATTAATTCCGGTAATCCATGCAAACCCGGGTATCAAAATAGACCGACTGATGTCGCTCAGCGGATATAAAGACCGCAAGAAATTCACTACGGACCTGGATCAACTGATCATGCTCGGGGTACCGCCCTTTTCCCCGGGCGACTACGTTGATATTTCCATCGAAGACGATGAAGTGACCCTATTCTTCCCCCAGGGACTGGATCGTCCGCTTGCCCTCTCGCCGGAGGAATGGTCCGAATTGGCGGAAGCCATCCAGAAGGACCTTTCTTTTCGCACTGAAAAGGGACTGAATCAAGAAGAGCTTACCGGTCTTCTGGAAAGAATTGGCAACAACCAGATATTGTTCGAAAAACCTCCTACGGCCGACGAAAGCCGAAGAATCGTCGAGCAGGCCTTGCAGGAAAGAAAAAGAGTGAGCTTTCAGTATCCCGGTCGTTCGCCGACAACGATAGAGCAGCCTACGATGGAGAAGCGGGAGGTGGATCCGTGGGCCGTTGTTACCCATGTGGGATTAATATATCTCGTGGGCTGGGATCATGGCCGAAAGGCCTCAAGACATTTCAGGCTGGACCGGGCCGGAAATATTCAGCTAGAACCCACCACGCGGGAAATGGAACCTCCTGCGGATCTGGCGCAAATTATTGAAAATTCCTACATCAAGAATCCTCTTGAATCCAGCGAAGAAGCCTCCATCTCTTATCGCGCTTCGGTGCAAAAGAACCTGGAAAGAATACTCTCTTTGCACTCGATCTCCGACGATTCGGAACGCACGGGCTGGAAACAAGCCCGTTGCTCCGTTCGGGACAAAGCCTGGTTTCGGGAAGTTGTGCGCTCTTTTGGCGAAACCATGGAGGTTCGGGAGCCCGGGGAATTAAGGGATGAACTCCTGGAGGAAGTGGAAAACCTGAAATCCCGCCTGAAAGCATTCCAGCATTAAACCTCCGGATTGAATACTCTGGCCAGCCAGTACTCACCTACTCGGCCAGGACTGCCGAAAATGTTAGAGTGACGGTAGCCGATCAGTATCAGGATTATTTACAGAACTTTCGAACAAACCTGGAAGTGGAGCGAGATCTATCTCCCCACAGCGTTCGAGCCTATCTGTCCGACCTCGAAGAGTTCCTGCTCTTTCTACAATCCGAAGATCTCCAACCCGAGGAGTGTGATACTAGAATTCTTCGCTCCTATTTCACGGCCAGAACCGGCGTTGACTTTTCCAGAAAACCTCTGCGACACGATCCCACTGCCGTAACGGGAAAATCCAGCCGACGAAAGCTCTCGGCTCGCAGTCAGGCGCGAAAGCTATCGACCTTACGATTGTTCTTTCGCCAGCTCGTAAAGCAAGGAAAGATGACTGACAACCCGGCCCGGGATTTGCCCGCTCCCAGATTCTATCGGGCCCTCCCCGGGGTCTTGAAACCAGGGGAATTGGAAGAGGTATTGGAAGCGCCTACCGAAGAGTCGGCCAACCGTCGTCTGCGCAAGGATGTTGGAGAGGCCATCCAGAGTCGCGATCGAGCTATATTCGAAACCCTTTATTCCACCGGAATGCGAATCTCCGAACTCCTATCTCTCAAGCTGGATGACATCGAGAATCTGCCGGATCGAATCAAAATAACAGGTAAAGGCAGCAAGCAGCGCATCGTATTCATTGGACAGGAAGCCAGGGTGGCCCTGGGCAAATACATGAAGCTTCGATCCAGGCTTCGTCCGGAAAACGGGGCCCTGTTCTGCAACGCTCGGGGCGGTCCCCTGACCGATCGCGGGGTTCGGGACCGAATGCAAAAATACGCCAGACAACTGGGCCTGAGTAAATTGCATCCGCACAAACTGCGTCATTCATTTGCCACGGATTTACTCAACGAAGGGGCCGACATTCGCGCAGTGCAGGAAATGCTGGGACATAGCAGTCTTTCCACTACGCAGGTCTATACATCGGTAAGCAAGGATCGACTCCGGGATATCTACCGAAACTGTCATCCCCGGGGCCATTGAGCGCCCATCCCGGGCCCCCTTCTCTTAATCGCTGGCAGCCCCCCGAACGGCGCCGTTAGAGAAATGAAATAAGATGCAGGATCAGCAGTAACCCCGACGGCCCGGCGGGGAATTGGGTTTAAGGACTGGAGAAACCGGAGCCAGGGTTCCAATTCTGCTTGTTTTCCTGTTACCTGCCAGAACTCTGGCCTTTTGGAGGGTCCGAAATGTCGGAAGAGGAACAGAAGAAGAATAAGAAAGTCAATCGCATGTCTCTGCAAGAGATCAACGATGCTCTGAAGAAAACTGAAGAGCATATGAAAGGCAACACCAGCCAGTACGCCCGAGCCCTTCTGGCTCGCAAAGCAGAACTGGAAGCCAAGTAAGGTCGATGCCGATTCAGGCATTGACCGCCTCGCATTTTTATCCCATCAAAGAAGCGGCGATTTGCCGCCTTGCGTAGCCGCGTAGCGCCGATAGTAGCGGTGCCGGCGGGGCGCCCCCCGAATAATACTACCACCAGCCATAGCCACAGCTAAGCGCTCCAGCCTTTCGCGCACTGGTAGAAGTAACCTGCAAAGCCACAGATATCTCAATGACCTGCCGCGGGCACGGTCTATTCATTCAATAAATTCTTGATTGAGTCGATGAGCCAAACCCGCACGGGGGCTACACGAGAACATCAAAAAGCCGGCCCGGTTCGGGCATGGTATCCTCGGTTCGCGGTAGGGGCGCAGTCATGTAGAGGAGCATTTTAATATCCTTTTCGCTCAGGACCTGCTTCATCCGTTCTTCAAGGGTGGCTTTCGTATGATGCAGCAAGAACTCGGGATCCTTTTTGACCTCTTTTTGCTGTTCTTCGCGGATTTCCTGCGATCTCTCCAGTCCTGTTTCACCGGGACGGCGCATGGGCATCAGATCCGGTTGCTGAGAACGCTCTTGCGCCTCCGCCGGTCTGGAATGAGCATTGAGCCCGGGTATCTGTGTTGTGTTCCCTATTGAGCCAACCATAGCAGGCCTCCTCTATTCCGTTCGGACATGCGAGGAAAAACTTAACGGGACGGGACGGCAATGAGTGCCTTTTTTCGGACGTCTCCAGGCCGTCCGCAATCCCCATCTTTCCCATTAAATGGTGTTCCCCAGAAAAAGTCAAGTCTCAGATTGCATGGGTTTCCCAGTGGGGTTGGAATCAATGTGGATTTGTCAGAGGATCGGCTTTCGGGCTTTCGGGCTTTCAGACTACCAGGTCATCAGGGTTCAGGCTTTCAGCGACCGGTTAGATCCAGAAGCTGGAAATGCATATTGGCGCCTTGATCGTCCGAGGAAAGAATGCGCCCGTACACGGTAATCTCCTGGCCGGTCTCCAGTTCCTTCAGCGTATTCTGAAGTTCCTTGCTCTGTCCGCTGTAACGAAGCAACAGCGAATCCTTTCGGTCCGGAAGACGCACCCTTAGATCGGTGCCGGTGCCGGAGGGTAGCGCCTTTTCCACCGCCACATCCCATAGAAAGACCGCATCCCGGTAACTGAATGGATCGCTTTCCACCTCGGCCAGAGTCACCGAATCCTGAAAATCCTGCATTCTGGGTAGCGGTATGGATTGCCGCAGGGTTCGAGCTCTTTCCTTGAATACAAAGTCGATGTTCGAGCGTTCCAGCCTTCCCAGGATCTTTCGTGCCTGATTGATGCGTCCCTCTTCTACGGCCAGCCGGGCCTTTTCGTAGTCTTCCACGGCTTTGTCTTTGGAGTCATAGAAGAAACGGAATTCTCCGGCCTGCTCGGGAAGTACAGTGCTGTGGCCGGGAGGCCGGGGAAGATCCGAATCCATCAGTGGATCCTGTCCAGCCTTTTGATATCCGTACCAGCCGGTAACAGCCGCAACAAGCAGAGAAGCGGCAACTCCCGCTATCCATAGAATTCGCTTTCGCATGCCTCCATATGAATCGCCGGCCGAATCTTCAGGGTCGCTAAAGTTCCGTTGTTTCATGCCAATGGGAGAAAGGCGAGATTTCGCATTCTCCAGCAGCGAGTCGTCATGGTAATCGGCGCCGGCGTCGCCATAGTATGGGTCCTCATCGCTCTCGTAATAGGCGTCGGAATTCTGGTTGTGAGCCCGCTTCTTCTTTTTCTTCTCCGGCGCAATACCCGGGAAGAAATCCAGAATGCCCGCTCTCTTGCGACTGTATTCGGCAAAGTCTTCCGGCTTTTCCTTTAAATGCTCGATGAGACCATCGCACCGAGTATCGGAAGGGTCCAACTCCAGAATGGAAGTTAGTGTTACCAGGGCTTCTTCGGGCTTTCGGGACTGCAACTCAAGGTAGGCCTGAATGTATCGACTGCTTACCGAATCCCCGGTTGTTTCCAGCAACTCTTGATAGTAGCGACGGGCCTGCTGAATGTGTCCCAGACCAAAAAGCGATATGCAGGCAAAGTACAGCGACCAGGCCTTCTTCTGCGGATTCTGATCACGCTTCGCACTCTCCAGCTCTTTTCGAATCTCGCGAAACGCCTCGCCGTAATCAGCCTCGCGAATTAAGTGACGAACCTTCTCTCTATAGGCTTCCATTCAGAGTATGCTTTCTCCCGATCAGGCCAGCGGATCTTCCCCGTCAAAAACGCCGGCTCGAACCAGCTGGGAAACAAGGGCTTCCACTGCAACACGATACCCTCCGGTCCCGAGACCCACAATTACTCCGGATGCAATGTCACTGAGGTAGGAGTTATGACGAAAAGATTCCCTGGCATAGACGTTGGATACATGAACCTCGATGAAAGGCAGATTAACGCCGAGCAAAGCGTCTCGAATGGCCACCGATGTATGAGTAAAGGCCCCGGCATTGATGATAAAACCGGCCACCGGCTCCAGTCGAGCCTGCTGGATTCGATCGACAATTCTTCCTTCATGGTTGGATTGAAAATAGTCCAGACGCACACCCAGTTTTTTGCTATGATCTTCCAGTTTTAGGTGCAATGAATCCAAAGTGTCGGTGCCGTAGATTTCGGTCTCTCTTTCGCCGAGTAGATTAAGATTGGGCCCCTGCAATACCAGAATCGTATTCTTTCCTTCCTCTGAATTTCTTGCAGTAAGCTTTTCCATACCTGCAGATAAGAGGCATTGCCTCTGTAGATCAAGCGAGAATCGGGGGTGTATTACGCTTTCCGTCGCCTGAGAATCTTACCCGGGTACTTCCGAAGTAGCGCTGCCAGAATCGATTCATTTCAGAAACGAAAGCAAGACCGGGACTTCGCCGATTGATCCATTTAGTGAACCAGAAGGGCCGGTGGGTCGCCGTCACCGAATTACTCCCGAGTTGATCCTGACTTACTATCGGTTTGCTACCAGACCTGCAAGCAGGCATCAGCTCTACCCGAAGCTGGCCTGCTGCTCGCTCCAGGCATTAGAGAATTCCTGGAAGCTCACCGGCACCGAAAGATCAAGGCCCTCGGGTCCGAAAAGTACAAATCGTATTTCGCCATCCACGTTCTTTTTGTCGAACTTCATATGCTCCCACAATGTGACAGCCTGCAGACCGGCTGTGTCCATGGGCAGCTTTAGCGATTTCATCATTTCCAGATTGCTTTCGACTATGCCGGTATCGTAGCCTCGATTCCTGGAAAGTATGAGTGCCGTGACCAGACCTCTGCTCACTGCCTGGCCATGGGAGAAGCGACTGTATTCGGTGACAGACTCAATTCCGTGGGCGGTGGTATGGCCCAGGTTCAAACAGGCCCGCAGGCCGGACTCCTTTTCGTCGCGAGCCACTACATAAGCCTTTACCGCCATGGATTCAACGATCCTCGCGGCCAGGGTTTCCGGCTCTCGTATGATGGCGGCGGATTCATGGAGCTTATGCCGCAGATCTCCAGAACTTTCCAGCATGGCATGCTTGGCCATTTCGGCCAGGCCACAGGACCATTCCGGGTCGGGCAGGGTTTCCAGGGTAGACAGGTTGCACCAGACCAGGCGCGGATGATAAAAAGCGCCCACCATGTTCTTCCCCTTTCCGGTATTCACCGCCACTTTGCCGCCCACCGACGAATCCACCATGGCAAGTACGGTGGTAGGTACCTGAACAAAGGGAATGCCGCGCAGTATCGTAGCCGCCACAAAGCCGGCGAAGTCCCCCACTACCCCGCCGCCCAGAGCAATGAGCAGACTCTTTCGATCTACTCCGTTTTCGATCATGTAGTTGTACACCGGTCCCAGCTTGTCCAGATGCTTTCCCGTTTCGCCGCCATCAAGTTCCCGAACGTGTACTTTGAACTCCCCTTCCAGAATCTCCTGGAGCTGCTTTCCATAGCTCGATAAAGTCTTTTCGGTGAGCAAGAAGATTCGGGAGGGCTTCATGGCCTGAATTCGTTCGCGGAGGCTGGCGCCTTTCTGAAGGGGACTCTGGAAATCCCGGGATAGGATAATGGAATAGTCGCTCGAAACGGCGGTTTCGCTGCCAGGCTGTAAGTGAATTCGGTCCGATTCGAAGCTTTCGGTGGAGATGGTGGGCGCAGCGCTCATAATCCCATATCCGGCTGCGCTATAGCCTATACAAGGAAAACTGCAGCGGAATTCTGAGTCCCGGCCGATTTCAAAGGCCGGCCGAGCCGCCCCTCCGGGTATAGAGTTCGCTTGAGTCTTATTGTCAGGATAGACGGCGTTTCGGTCGCGTTTCGCCGCAGTAGATACAGCTTTTCCCCCGCCACATTGGTGACTGTTTCTGGCAATTGGTGACTGTTTCTGGCAATTGGTCACTGTTTCTGGCAATTGGTGACTGTTTCTGGCAATTGGTGACTGTTTCTGGCAATTGGTGACTGTTTCCGGCAATTGGAGTATTGCCGGGACGACCCTGCCCCGGTTTCAGCCTCTCGATCAAGGATCTCGGAGCTTTTCGAGAGCCCGCTGGGCCGCCTGTTGCTCCGCTCTTTTTCGCGAGGTACCCTGGCCACGGGCGATTTCCAGCCCCTGCACCATTACCCGGCAGGTGAACTCGCGTTTATGGTCGGGTCCGCCCTGGTTCACCAGCTCGTAAACGGGAATGGTATGACTTCTCTTCTGAATCATTTCCTGCAGGGCCGATTTGGGATCCAGGGCCTTGCCAGGTTTGCTCAAGGACTCAATCTTTTTCTGTAGAAGGTTGAGTACAAACTTTCGCGTGGTCGAAATACCCCGATCCAGATAGATTGCAGCAATCAAGGCTTCGAATCCATCCGCCAGATTGGAGGGCCGACGCGAACCGCCGCTGTTTCGCTCACCGCGGCTCATCCTCAGGATAGATCCCAGGCGAATGGCTCGGGCGGCGCCGGAAAGGGTCTTTTCCGATACGGCTGCGGATTTGATGCGGGCCAACATACCTTCCTGATAATCCGGATAGGTACGATAAAGAAATTCGTTTACGATGAAGCCGAGTACCGAGTCCCCGAGGTACTCCAGTCGTTGATTATCCTTTTGGGAACGTCCGGGTTCTTTTGCAAAAGAACTGTGGGTTAATGCCTGATTGAGTAACTTCAGGTCCTTAAATCTAATTCCGTTTCGTTCGCAGAAGTCTTGAAGCTCTTTGATTCTGGCGGGCTCCATTGGCCCTGCAGAACGACTCATTTGGATTCTCCGAAACGGTTGGGATGTGATCTATATGCGAAAAAGAGTGTGGATACCTATCCACGGAGAGGGAAAATAGTGAAGAAGGCCGGTTATCTTCTCAATTGTTCAACGCCCGAAGGGTCAATCGAGAATTGAGGCGGATAAACGGCCTCCTTCCAAATGTTTTCCAGAAATCTGGATTAGCTCTGGTGCTCTTCGATGTATTTGATTACATCACCAACAGTCTGGATTTTTTCAGCGTCTTCATCAGAGATTTCAACACCGAATTCTTCCTCCAGAGCCATTACCAGCTCTACAGTATCCAGAGAGTCAGCGCCCAGGTCATCGATGAAGTGAGCCTCGGGAGTAACTTCGCTTTCATCTACTCCGAGCTGTTCTACGATGATACCTTTTACTTTTTCCAGCAAATCAGCCATGATTTTGCTCCATTCTTTAAGATTCTTTAGATTCGCTATGCGAATCGGCACTCGCAACCTTCACCGAGGCCATCTTCGACGCAAGTGGAAAAATGAAAAAATTTCCAGACCGGCAGTTTTTTTTACTCCGGACGGAAACCTCCTCCATTTATGTCGAGCACATGAGCCGTGATGAAAGATGCCATGTCCGAGCACAAAAAGGCCACACCGTTTGCGATGTCCAGAGGTTCTCCAGCTCGACCGAGAGGAATTTTCTTCACCATCTCGTCTCGGATCTTGTCCGGGATGGCATCGGTCATGTCGGTTTTTACAAACCCTGGCGCGATTGCGTTGCAGCGGATACCTCTGGAAGCTCCCTCCAGAGCCACGGTCTTCGTAAAACCGATGACGCCGGCCTTGGAAGCGGAATAGTTCGCCTGTCCGGGGTTGCCGTTTTCACCGGCAATGGAACTGATATTCACGATGGAGCCTGATCGGGCTTTCATCATCGCTTTAAAAGCTGCCTGAGTACATAGGTAGGTACCGGTCAGGTTTACGCCAATTACCGCATCCCACTGCTCTTTTTTCATTCTCATGAGCAAAGTGTCTTTGGTGATTCCCGCATTGTTTACCAGGATATCGATTTTGCCCAGGGTGGAGATGCAGGTTTCGATGAGCTTCTCAGCCGGCTCCTGCTGCGAAATATCCCCGGCAAAATGTCCGGTTTTCACGCCCCTTTTGGATGCGATCTCTTCAGCGGCCTTTTTAGCGGCGTCGTCGTTGATATCGTTGATGATTATGTCGGCTCCAAGTTCGGCCAGTCGGTCCGCGATGGCGTATCCAATTCCGCGGGCAGAACCGGTAACAACAGCGGCTTTTCCTTTCAGATCAACCATGTTTCTCTCCTGATTTTTGATTGGTCAGGGTGGACAGGGCGATTTTCGGGTCAAGCAAGCTAAAGGACCCGGAATTGTAATTTAATGGCCTGGAATTATGGATGCCGTCGTCCGATACTAATACCAATCAGGGAAGATATACCTCGCGCTGTGCAAATGCCTGGGCAGTGTAACAGGGTATAGGTTTTTTGGTCAGAATACCGGCAGGACGAATGGAGCCCTCACATTACGGAAAGGCCCCTGGCAGATACAGGTAGTTTTAGATGAAAGTTATCGAAACCAGCGCGGGCGCAGTGTACATTCAGTATAATCTGCGCTTCTTAAGTAGAGATCCGGATTTCGCACTGCTGCAGGAAATGCGGCGCTGGAAAATGAATGGAATCAAGACGGTCCTGATTCCCGAAATCGAGTACTCCTCCCTGCCGGATCGCCTGGAGCTTATCCTGACATCGGAAGGCTTCTTATTAAAGATGATTCCGGACAGTGAAAGGTTCGAGACTATGGATCTTTCGGTACTGGATAGCGTGGATCATCGTCCGGCCATATTCCTCTGCAGCCCGGAAAGCGCCGAACAAATTGAGCCTGCCGTGGCCGAACTTCTACGCCGCCGCCAGGGAATCACGGTTCGTCAGGCCCTGGAATGGATGCACCCGGAATCCGAACAGGGTTCCCAGAAAAAAGAGAGCGATGAAGATCACAAGGCGGAGTCATCCGGCAGCGAATCCCCGCAAGAATCCAACGGCAAGGGTGCACACCCGCCGTCTGCCAGAGAATTGCCCGAAGCCCGATCCTCCGCGCCGTCCTCATTCAACAAGAACCTGACTCCCGAATCCGCGGCCTCGCCGACGAAGGAAGAAGATCTACAAAAAACAGCGACCGGCAACGATACCGTGGAACCGGCCAAAGCGGATGAGCCAACAGGGGGAAATCAGACAACGCCGGTAGCCTCAAGCGCCAGCGCGCCGGCAAAGGCGGAGGCGATTCCGACGAAAGTGGAGTCCGCATCCCAGGATAGCGCTTCAACAGCGGTAGCGGTTCCGGCGGTAAATTTGGGTTCCGCGGGCGAGTCCAAATTCGGAATCAAGCTAAAGCTGATTGGAATTATTAGCGGTCTTCTCATCGCTTCCCTTACCGGGATGATTTTTCTGGCCACTTACTTCTTTAGAACGGATACCGAACGTAGAATCCAGGAAACCAACCTGAGCATCACATCGGTGATTGGACAAAAGATCCTTTCTGAAATTGATAACTTCAGGTATCGCGCAGTCCTTGCGGTTACCGGCGGCGAATCCGAAGATGCCGAAAACTCGGTGCAGCTGGGGCCCGTTTCCAGCATTCGCGATGAGCGTCCCACACAGATTCGTTCCATCCCCAATGAAAGAAAGAATGTCTTTTTGAAGAACAACGATGCCGTGCTCTACCTCGGGGTAGTCAGTCGGGACAATATGTCTCTGAAATACGAGGACCAGATATTTAACGAAGTGGCCCTGCAAAACCGCGGATTGGATATACAGCAGGTTCAGTCCCAGCTTCCGGTGTACGAAGAGGAGTTTCTTCCCTCCACCGCCGGCGCTGTTCTGGTGAAGAACATCAGCCCCGCGCTTCGCACTCCGGTTGTGGCGCTCAGCTTTCCTCTGGAAGGCCATCCGGGTCAGGCCGTCATACTGTTTATTGATTCGCGAAAGTTCACGGAAAGCTTCGAAGGAACCCAGAGCGAAGAAACAGAAATCTACATGGTGGATGGGGACGGTAAGATTATCGCCCACGGAGAAACCGATCTTATCCTTTCGGCGCAATCCATGAAAAACATCCCGATTGTTCAATATATGCTGGAAAGCAAGGTAAACAGTCAGGTTTCCCGATATATATTCGAAAAAGAGCCGTATCTCGGATCGTTCAAAAAGCTGGATTTGGGCAATCTTGGCATCATCTCGGTAGTAAAAGAAGAAGTGGCCATGGCCCAGGTCTACCAGACCCAGCGAAGAAACTTCATAATTATGGGCATCGTTCTGGTGCTTTCTGTTCTGGTTGTCTATTTCTATGCGCGAAGTCTTTCCATTCCGCTGCGACAACTGGTAGGGGCCACGCGGCTGATCGAAGACGGGCAGTATGAGTTCGCCTTGAAACCAAAGACCCGCGATGAAGTGGGCGTACTGACATCTTCCTTTTTAAAGATGGCCAACGGACTTCAGGAACGGGAGCGCATGAAGGACGCTTTCGGAAAGTTCGTGAACAAAGAGATCGCCGAAAAGGCCCTAAAGGGCGAAATCAAGCTGGGAGGAGAGCGAAAGCATTCGGCTGTATTCTTCTCCGACCTTCGTGGCTTCACCGCCATGTCCGAAAGCATGGAACCAGAAGAGGTAGTGGAGTATCTGAACGATTATTTCTCTGCCATGGTTGCCTGCGTGGATGAAACAAGAGGCGTGGTGGATAAGTTTATTGGCGACGCCATTATGGCTACCTGGGGCGCTGTTGTGTCCCATGGTAACGATACCGAAAATGCGGTGAACGGCGCCCTGCGAATGCGGGCAGCTCTGATAAAACTAAATGAACGCAACCGCGAACTGGGACGACCCATCGCTCGATTCGGTTGCGGCATCAACTCCGGGCCCGTAATTTCCGGTCAGATTGGATCCGAACAAAAGCTGGAATTCACGGTAATTGGCGATACGGTAAACCTGGCCAGCCGAATCGAAGCCCTGAACAAGCCTTTTGGCACCGACATCCTGATTTCTACAGATAGCTACGAAGAAGTGAGAGATATCTTCAACGTAGAGCAGATGCCCGCCATCAAGGTTAAAGGTAAGGAAAAGCCCCAGACTATCTATTTTGTACTCGGTAGAAAGGATGATCCGAACTGCCCCACGTCCCTGGAACAGGTGCGCAAAATGGCCGATATCGAGGTCAAGGGCGGCGGACCTACCGGCGATGTAGTGGAGACCGAGGGCGAAGAGAAATATGAGATTCTCGAAGGGTGACTGGACCTTCACAATTATTGCCATATTGCTCCTGGTCTTCCTATCCGGCTGGCTGTATCTGGATTTCACCGCCGGCCTCGAAGCGGGCAACAGACAGCAGGTAGGCGTACTAACGTTCAAACGAAGAACGGCGGAACGAAAGCTGTCCGGCTCCACCCTGTGGCAGGGAATGGAGCCCAGTGTGGCCGTATACAATATGGACTCCATCCGCACCGCCGACGATTCGGAAGCCACGATTACACTGAACGACGGTACAAAGATAGCGCTGGAAGATAACACAATGATTGTTCTCAACTTTGTGGACGATCAGCCTACCATCGACTTCGGATATGGTTCCATGCAGGCCCAGACCACCGGCGAAAGCGAAGTCAACGTAAAGTCCGGGGATAGCATTATCAGCCTGGCGGATTCGGAAGCACGCATTAGCGGCAAAGACGATGAACTGGAACTACAGGTTCAGAAGGGCGAAGCCCGTTTGCGAACAGGCGATGAAGAACAAACCGTTCAGGAAAACGAAGTGGCCGGTCTGGATGGCGAGCAAGTAAGGGTGGAGCGCAATTTGCTGACCCTGGTTTCGCCAGCGGACCAGAGTCGCTTCTTCACGGAACAAAGCAGACAGGCAGTGAACTTCCAGTGGCAGGCGGATGGCGCTGTGATATTGCAAGTAGCCAGCGACCGCGGCTTTGCCAGCATCGTTGCCCAGGCTCCCCAGAATAATCGAAATGCCAGCGCGGCCATCGGACCGGGCATCTATTACTGGCGTGTGCTGAAGGACGGCAAGAGTTCGCCGGTGCGCAGATTCGCGGTTTATCAACGGCAGGCGCCGGTACTGCAGATGCCACTGGGCGGCAGCGAGTTTACGTTCCGGGACAACGCCCCGCTCATTCAATTTCTGTGGTCCAGACTGGACGGAGTCACTTCCTATAGAATTATTGTTTCGCAGAACCAGAATCTGTCCAATCCAGTCATCAATGAGCAGGTTGTAGTAAACAGTCTTTCCCGAAATCTGGGCCCTGGAACCTATTACTGGCAAATCCAGCCCATAAGTTCGGCGGACGGTTCGGTCTCAAATAGCGGCATTGGCTCGTTCCGGGTGACCGAGAAAGAAACGATAGCGGCCCCTGTCCCGCTCAGCCCGGTGAACTCTACTTTTGTGCAGGGAGCTATTGAGCGAAACGGACTTTCTTTTAGCTGGAAACAGGATTCGGAGATTGGCTCCGTGAACTTTCAGTTGGCCTCCGATGCGAACTTCCAGAGCGTTCTGACATCATCCACGGTTCGCAGCAACGTTTTTAATTACTCAGGAAATCTAACCCCTGGCACCTACTACTGGCGATTGACCGGCGAAGGATTCAATAGTTCGCGAGTAGCCCAATTTCAGGTGGCGGACAAAGAAAGATTGGAAATAGTTCTGCCAGCGCCTGGAAGTACCGTTACTTCCCTGCAGCCAGATGTGCAGATCCGATTCGCATGGAAAGGTGGCGTTGGCAATTATAAGCTTCTGGTATCCGGCAGCCCGGGACTGGAAAACGCCCGCAGCCTGGATACCAGGGATCGCTCCGCCATAGTCCCCGGACTGGACCAGGGTACATACTACTGGAAAGTTCAGCGGTTCAGTTCCGACGGGGATTTGCTGGGCGAATCCGCTCTAATGAATTTCAAGATTGAGCGAAAACTGGATAAGCCGGAACTCATTTTCCCCATCCCTGGCTCAAACGTGGATATGACCGAGCTGGACAGCATAACTTTCCGTTGGAAACCGGTGCAAGGGGCCAGAAACTACACATTCCGTCTCTTCCAGATGGACGGCACAGGACAAAGGCAAATTCTTACCAGAAATGTGGCCGGGACCGCTTTCAAATTGGACGATTTGAGCTTGCTGGACACGGCTCTGTTTCGCTACACTGTAGAAGCAAACGCTCCCGGACTGGAAGGGGAGCAGGCCCAGGCTGCTTTTAGAATTTCTTTGCAACTGGACAAGAAACCGGAGTTTATTACTCCAGAGGTAATCTTCAAATAAGATGACCGGTCGAAAGAACATAATTCCAGGCAAGAACTGTCTGCAATCCCGCTCTGCGAAGGGACCTGTCTCGGCATATCCGGTAGCCATTCCGGCAGCCATGAGAGGGTTTGGGCGGTTGGCTCTGTCGGTTCTCGTCGTCTTTCTTGTGGCTTACTCCCCGGCCCTCAAGGCCGAAGCTCCATCCGATGAGAAGGTCATCGAAGGCCGACAGGAGAACCCAAACCTACCAACCCTTTCGGTACTGATGGAATGGACTTCGGTAAAGATTGCCGAAGAATACATCTTCCAGGTGGCTGACCTTCAGGGTCGGGTGCTTATTGATCAAAAGGGATTGAAGGATTCGAAAGTAGAAATCAAGCTAAAGCCGGGCCGGTACCAGCGAAGGATTGGAATCGTAAACAAGTTCGGCAAGGTGTCTTTCTGGTCTCCCTGGGAAAACTTCAAACTGGTGAAGACAGAGGACCCGGAAATCAAGGAACTCACCCTGGGCGATCATACCCCGGGACAGAGTACTCGAGTCATTGTTGCCGGTAAGAACCTGGACGAATACACCGAATTCGAAGCGGTCTCTGGAACCCGAAAAGTGAAGATATGGCGAAAGCAGGTGCTGTCGGACGGCCGAGTTGCCCTGGATGTGGACACCAGCACTCTGGGCACGGAAGCGGAAGTAGATATCCAGGCAGCGAACCCGGGAAAAGAGCCAGACAAGATAGAATCGGCGCTCATCATTGACGGCGACGAAGCCAGCGTAACTCAACCGTCCATTGCACGAACCTGGGTACCGGATGATTTTAACATGCCCACCGGCTACACCTGGCTCATTCCTGGATATAACCAATTTGAACGCGGAGAGACGCTCAAAGGTTCTCTCATCTCGGGCGGAATACTGTTTTTCTCGGCGGCATCGCTCTATTATGCCAATCAGGCAAATGCCATTGCTGCGGCCACGGCCAGTGAACCCACGCAGCAGATTTTTTCTAACGTTCTGGTATATAATGCTGTAACGCCAAACTTGAGTACATCCAATTTTCAGGCTCTGCAGGTTCAGCAGTCTGTCACTTACAATACCAATGTCAGCAAGTACAACAGCTTCAAGAATACCAGTTACACCACCGCTGGCATCGCATTGCTAATCTACGGCTACCATCTGTGGGATGTGTTCACCCATGATTCCCCGGATGGTCTGGCCCTCGTGGCCGAACCCAGGTCATTGAAGCCAGAATCCGGCGCGCCGGTACACTGGAATCCGGCCAACGCTTATTCCCTGGAACAGCGGGGACTTACCGAGACCTACATGGGCGCCGGCTACAGAATCCATTTCTGATCCCGGGCTCTGCTTCTAATTCCTCGCTTGCTTGGCCCCTACAGCAACGTTACAAACCTGGTCCGGCCAAATTTCGAATGGATAAGTCTACTGAGGCGCTATTCGGCAGGCTTAAGAGATCTCTTGTGCATAGCGCTCCTTGCTCGGACAACGGGCCAGACTCTTTTCCGAAACGGTTCGTAATCGGACGATCCACAGATCAAAAGCCCGCTTTTTCCGCATCCGCAGGGTCGATTTGCTTCAGTACCTTTGCCTGCCCCGTGAAGTCTTCGCCGATGAGCAAGTTCACTACAACGCCCTTTCCGCCTACGATGTCGCCATGCAAAACGTTTATCTTTGCCTGGCCATCCACTATATTGCCTCGCATTACTTCAATCTGAAGGCCAAAGGTCTTATGCCCTTTGATATCGCCTTCCAGGTAGCGAATACTTAGATTCCGGCAATCTTCAAGATCGCCGCGAACATAGGTGTAGGTTTGGTTCTTGTCTCTGTAGAGATCGCTGGTTACAACTTCGACTCTTGGCTCTTCTGCTGGTTGCTCGGTGCATTGCGCTCCGGTTAGAAGTATAAGCAGCACCGGAAGGGTATATCTTAGATTCGCAAACGTGTCCAGGCTCATGGCGCAATTTTTTTGCCTGCATTCTGGAGATCCAGCAATGTTCTACGGCCTTTGGGGCTATCTCTGACCGCGAAGAACGGAAAAAAGTGCATTCTTCAGGAAGAGTAATCAGGCATGCTTGCGCACCAGGGTTTCGATCTTATGGTTCATCTCTTTTTCCGAGTATTCCCAGACCAAACGGACAGCGTTTTTGAATGCTTTCGCATTGGAGTTCCCATGGCCGATTACACAGGCCCCGTTTACTCCCAATAGCGGAGCGCCGCCGTATTCCGTATAATCCATACGACGTTTGATCTCTTCCAGCACAGGCTTGAGCAGATACGCTCCGGTGCGGGCCAGGGACGATCCGGCTATTCCACGCAACAGGATGGTGAAGAT
This sequence comes from Spirochaetaceae bacterium, assembly GCA_002730875.1. Taxonomy (GTDB): domain Bacteria; phylum Spirochaetota; class Leptospiria; order Leptospirales; family Leptonemataceae; genus UBA3465. The sequence continues at coordinate 254,068 of PCBI01000006.1, forward strand.
GGATCCGGCCAGGCCCTCGGTAGCCTTCAGAAGAACGTTGCCCATGAATCCGTCGCAGACAACCACGTCGGCCTTCCGCGGAGTGCCGCCATAAATGTCTCTACCTTCGATGTTTCCGATAAAATCATAAGGCAACTTGGCCAGCCGCTGATAGGCGGATATGGATAGTGCGTTACCTTTCTTCTCTTCTTCGCCGTTAGAAAGCAAGGCGATCTTCGGAGATTCTACTCCCAGGATTTCCCGGGCATACAGCTCGCCCATGATGGCAAACTGCACCATCCACTGCGGCTTTGCATCCACGTTGGCGCCAGAATCCACAAGTATGGTGGTGCCCCCATCTTCGCGGGGTATGGGAGAAGCAATACAGGGTCGACTGACTCCGCGAATGCGTCCCATTTCCATAAGTGCCGCCGCCATGGTGGCGCCGGTATTTCCAGGGGAGAAGAACCCGATTGCTTTCTGCTCTCGCACAAGCCGGGCCGCCACAACTACTGAAGAGTCCTTTCGAGTTCGTACGGATTGGGACGGGGAATCGCTCATTCCAATGATATCGTTGGCTTCTTCGATCTCCACCATATCACGATCATAGGACTGTTTTTCCAGCAGGCTTTCGAGCTTGTCAGGATCACCGACAAGGATCACGCGGGCGCCGTATTCACGGACCGCTGCAAGCGCACCACTGACGGCAGGCTCGGGACCCAGGTCCCCGCTCATGGTATCCACGGCTACGCTCACGGACATACAGAAACGATTGGCCGACAGGCGGTCAATCGCTTTAGAGTTTACGCTGGATTGCTAATTGGACGGCCCGAAACCGTTCCGCGGAGGAAATGGCCGATCACTGAGGAACGGCCTCGGCTTACCTGAGTATTATGCGCCTGTAACAGGAGTGCGGGGCTCAAGAACAATTCGATCTTTATACCAGCCACAAGTGGGGCATACGCGATGCGGCATGATGAAGGAACCGCAGTTCTTGCAAGGCGCCAGATTGGGCTTTCCGATAGCGTGATGAGCTCTTCTGGAGCGTGTTTTTTGCTTGGATGTTTTTCTCTTAGGTACTGCCATATGCTCCCCGAAAGGACAAGAAATTCGGAGTGGACCGCCCATTCAAGGCTTTTTCCAAAAAAACTGGACCGGACAGGAAGAATCAGAATCTCGTTTTAACAATGTCCCTTCTTGATCGCCTGACGGCGCTGAATGAAAAAGCTATCTCCGGTCTGGAGAACTGTGAAGACCCTTCCAATCTGGAATCGCTGTACCATGGGATTCTGGGCAAAAAAGGGGAACTCACCGAGATTCTAAAAGGCATTAAGGACCTGAGCCCGGAAGAAAAGAAACAGGCCGGCTCCCGAGCCAACGAGATCCGATCGGACCTGGAGGTTCGATTCAAAAAAGCTCAGAATGAACTGAAAGCCCGGGCCCTGAATCAGGCTCTGGAAAAAGAAACCTACGATGTGCTACGCCCCGTTTCCTATCAGCCTGGCCGTCTGCATCCCATTTCCGAAGTCCAATACGAAGTAGAAGACATCTTTTCCAGCATGGGCTTTCGAATCATGGATGGCCCGGAAGTGGAAACCGACGAAAGCAACTTTGGATCTTTGAATTTCTCTGACGATCATCCGGCCCGCGACATGCAGGATACCATATGGGTCGAGGGCGGGAACCTGCTTCGCACACATACATCCACAGTTCAGGTGCGTTCCATGAAAGTTCTGGAGCCGCCTTTCCGAATTGTTGCCCCCGGTCGCGTATTCCGATTTGAACAAACGGATGCCAGCCATGAAACCACGTTCCACCAAGTGGAAGGGATGATGGTAGATAAAGAGGTCTCTGTTTCGCATTTGATCTATGTAATGAAGACCTTCCTGCGACGATATTTCGAAAAGGATGTGGAAGTGCGACTACGACCGGGGTACTTTCCGTTCGTCGAGCCCGGATTCGAACTGGACTTTAGCTGCCTGGTATGCGGCGGCAAAGGCTGTTCGGTATGCAAGCATTCCGGATGGGTAGAAATCATGCCCTGCGGGTTGGTGCATCCCAACGTGCTTTCTGCAGGAGGCATCGATCCCGGCAAGTGGCAGGGGTTCGCATTCGGTCTGGGGCTCAGTCGATTGGTGATGATGCGTCACAAGATCGAAGACATCCGGCATCTGCTTTCCGGGAATATGCGGTTTTTCAAGTCCTTCGAGGCTGAATCGGTCCGCTCCTGACGAGAAGGAGACAGAGAAGACGAAGACCGCGCAGGAAGAGAGCATTACTCTGACGTTAGAATTCGAACCGGAGATCATTCAAATAAGAAGCATTCCAGAGCTCAATTCACCGAAAGCGTCAGCCGGAAAACTGCGGATCAAAAATACGCCGATGGATAGCGGTAGATCGTCGACGGCATTACATAGGAAGCTCAAGCAAATAAAAGATAGAGAGAATCATGAAATTATCGCTGAATTGGATCAATCAATATGTAAAAGTGCAGGATCTTCCAGTGGAGGACCTGGTGAAGAAGCTCACCCTGGCCACCTGCGAAGTAGAAGATGTCATCCATGCATTTCAGGATATGGACAAAGTCATCGTGGCTCGTGTAGACTCCCTGGAAAAGCATCCGGATGCAGACAAACTGAATATCTGCCAGGTCTTTGACGGAAAGTCGACTCTACAGGTTATCTGCGGCGCGCCAAACGTAAGGCCGGGCATCCACGTAATGTTTGCTCCGGTCGGCGTAACCATAGGCGATCCCGCCCAGCCTCTCAAGATCGAAAAGCGAAAGATTCGTGGAGTTGAGTCCAGCGGAATGATTTGCGCCCCGGCTGAAGTAGGCGCCGATCTATTGTTTCCGGATCGGGACGGCATTCTGATTCTGGACGACGAAGAACTTCGCGTGGACGGGAATGAACCCGGACCGGAGAAGTTTCTGGGAAAACCTGTTTCGGCCCTGCTACCGCTAACGGATACAGTGCTGGACATAGACAACAAATCTATTACACATCGTCCGGACCTCTGGTGCCATTTTGGCTTCGCACGAGAAATCGCCGCCATCTACCGGCGTAGCATCCATTTCGATCCTCTGGAAACGGAAAGCCCGGCAACAGCCAAAGGCATCCCTGCCTATAACATCGAGATCCGAAACCAGGCGGCCCTGGGCTACAGCGGTCTATCCGCTAACGGAATTCAGGTGCGGCCCTCCCCACTCTGGCTTCGAGCCCGATTGGCCGCAGTGGGTCAAAAATCCATTAGCAATATTGTAGACGCGTCCAACTACGTGATGCTGGAACTGGCCCAGCCCAACCATGCATTCGATAGAAATAAGCTGGGCTGCGATACAATCGCCATAGACCTTTCCGGTAAGGGAATCCAGGTTGATACCCTTGACGATGAAACCACGGACGTGCCGGAACAGTCCGTTCTAATTCTGGCCGAAGGAGGTCAGCGAAAGAAAAGCCACCCCGTAGCGGTGGGAGGCATCATCGGCGGTTCAGAAACGGCCATCTCGGAGGATACCACCGAAATATTTCTGGAATCGGCAACGTTTCCCAGGGAACGAATTCGAAGAACGCTTTCCCGACTGCCCCTTCGCACGGATTCGGCTGTGCGCTTTGAAAAGGGACAGGATCCGGCGAAGATGGTACCTGGATTGAACCGTCTGGCCGCCATCATCCAAAAGCTTTGCCCGGAGGCTAGCTTTGGCAAGTTAGTCAAATCCGGCGATTCAAAAGGCACAAACAATAAGATCAAGACCGACCTGAATTTCCTGCGAAGCCGATTGGGCTTCGATATTTCCGCCGATGAAGTGATCGATACCATGCAGCGGCTGAGCTTCCGTGTCTCCGTAGACGGCAAAGAGGCTCCGGCCACCGGCGGTCCGAAAGAAAAAAACGCCAGGAAGTCGGATGCCAAATCCGGCGCCGGCAAAGCGAAAAAGGGCGCAGGGTCGAAATCCGGAGGAAATGCCGGCAAAAAGAAAGCCTCCGGAAAGGCGGCGATGTCGCAATCCATAGCTTCGGGCGAAAACCCGGAGTTTCTATTCGTTGCCCCCACGTTCCGTTCACAATATGACGTATCCATTCCCGAAGACATTATCGAAGAACTGGGTCGCATCTATGGCTACGACAATATCCCGGAAACAGGCCCGTCCCCGGCGGTGCAATCCATTCCGCGCAACGACCGGCGAAACCTGGAGCGGCTCCTGAAGCAGGCATTCCGCAGTCACGGATTCTACGAAACCATGAACTATTCCTTCTGCTCGGAAGCGGAGAATGAACCCTTTGGCGGTCCCGGTCTGAAAATACTGAATCCGGTGAATGCATCTCAGGGTAGAATGCGACTTTCGCAGATCCCGGGAATCATCAAACAGGGAGCGCTGAACCAGAACCGCTTTGATTCCGTGCGCCTCCTAGAACTGGGCCGAGTGTTTGATCCCGGCAAGACTTCCAACAAAGATCCTGAAAAAAATCTACCGCTGGAGAAAAACAGAATATCGATCCTGTCCATCTCCGACGAAGACCGTCGATCGGCCTTTGATGAGTTTCTGGAAGTGCGAAATACTCTGGAGACGTTTCTTTCAGGCCTGAATGTTAGCTTTTACATGCAGATTCCCACTGCGAAGCAGTTCTATCTGCACCCGGGCTGCCAGATCGAAATCGGCTTTGTGGCCACCGACGGCGACCAGGAACTTGAGGATGTCACTCGGCTGGGATACGGCGGTCTGGTGCATCCCGGCTACGCCTCCAGCTTTGAGCTGAAGCGCTCGGCCGTTCTGTTCGATCTGGATTTTGATGCACTGGCTCGGTGGACCGCAGCGCGTAGCAGACAGTCCTTTTACAGTCCTCCGGGAAATCAGCCGGATTCACTCTTCGAGTTTACAGTGGTCCTCAAGGAAAATGATTCCACCTCCCGACCCGTAGACATTGTTCGCTTTCTGGATATCGAAGAGGTAAAGGACATTGCTCTAAAGACAATTTACCGCGGCGCTCCTCTGGAAGCCGATGAAATGGCTGTAAGCTACAAGGTGCGGGCTTCCAGGCATAACGAAACCCTTTCCGGCAAGGATAGTCAAAAGATTCTGGATCAGATCATTCAGGCTCTAAAGAACGAAAATATACCGTTGCGAAGCTAATAATTTCGTAGATTACCGCAAGGAGCAAATAAAGCGCATAGCGGTACGGACCATCCAGGAAAGTAAGGCCCCCGTAACGTCTCCGAACGCTGGTGCGGGGACGGTGCGGCTTCAGAAAGCTGCAGGTTTTCTGTTTTTTGTTCGTCCAATCGAAGTCCCGGTTATACCGTGTTTATTATCAAAGATGGACCGTTGCCCGGGAAGAACGGGCATTGAGAGCGTCAGAGCATCAGAGTATCGATCAGAAACAAAGCAGGACCAAAGCCATGACAAAAAAGGAAGATCAGATCGAGCCCACCGGGAACTCAAATCCAAAGTCCGTGGAATTGATTCTGGAGCCCAAATCCAGCGACATAGGCGCAGGCTTCACCGTGCGGAGGACCCTGCCCTCGCGACACCGGCGCATGGTAGGCCCCTTCATCTTCTTTGATCATATGGGACCCGTGGACTTCGCACCAGGCAAATCCATGGAAGTTCTGCCCCATCCCCACATTGGTCTGGCCACCGTAACCTATCTTTTCGAAGGCGAAGTACTTCACCGGGATAGCGTGGGTTCGGTTCAGGCCATCCGACCGGGAGCCATCAACTGGATGGTGGCCGGCTCCGGAATTGTACATTCCGAGCGGACCTCCGAAGAGGTTCGCGCATCCGGGCAGACTCTACATGGCATACAACTCTGGGTAGCCCTGCCTCCGGAGCGAGAGGACGGAGCGCCGGCCTTCTTTCATCATCCGGCAGACACCATTCCCGGCCGGGAGCTTAAGCCAGGCGTACATGGGCGCGTATTAATCGGAAAGGCCTGGGACATGGAATCGCCGGTGGAGACCTACTCCAGGATGCTCTACGCCGAGATTCAAATGGCGAAGGACGTGGTATGGACTCTGGATAGTCTGGAAAAGGAACAGGCCATCTATGTGGCCATGGGAAAGGTGATGATCGATGGCGAAACTCATGAATCCGGCAACATGCTGGTTCTACGACCGGGGGCTGTTGTCGAAATTCGAGCAACGGAAGATGCACTACTGATGGTTTTGGGCGGCGATTCGCTGGGGCCGCGAAAGATCTACTGGAATTTCGTACATTCGGATCCGGACAAGATTGAGCAAGCCAAAGAGCGATGGAAGGCTCAAACCTTTCCCGGGGTTGAAGGCGAAACCGAGTTTGTGCCATTGCCTGGTTCTTAGGCTTCGCCTTACCAGGGCGCAGGAGCAGGCACAGACGTAAAGCGCTGAGCTACGCAGGTTCAGGCGACCCAGAATCCTGGCAAAAGCAGAATCACCGATGTTACGAAAGACGAAAGCCATTTATCGATTCCTTCGCGCTCGATTCAACCGTAGTCTTGGCGCCTTTGTAATGGTACTTGCGGGGATTTCCTATCTGGCAGGATGGATTACCGGTATTCAGTCTTTTGTACTCATCTGCGTTGGATTTGCGTTGATTCTTTATAGAAAGAGAAATCCGGAAACGGAAGAAGAGAGAAGCCCGGATCGCGCCGAGCCGGAACCAAGAATTGTAGCTCAAAACCCGAACTATGCCTTGATTCAGCTCTGGGCCGAGAAACTACACGATGAAGGTATTCCCACAGAAATACGCGATGAGTTCATGGGAAGTATTCTAAGCCAACCGGGACGTAACTACTCCGAAATCAAGTTACTGGTTCCTGCCCGATTTGAAAAACGGGCTCGGGACATCCTTCAGAACTGAACAGTTGCGCGCTCTGCATCCCTTCCCTTGACGATTATTTCATTGCACTCAGGCCGCCGCGGAATAGTCTTTTTCCATGACCCAGCCCCCTGTACCGGAAAACGAAAGCAGAAGACTGGCAGCCCTGTACAGCTATGACATTCTAGATACCGAATCGGAAAAAGCCTTCGATGATCTGGTACGTCTGGCCTCCTATATTTGCAACACGCCCATTTCGCTGGTTTCCTTGATTGATTCCGGTCGGCAGTGGTTCAAAGCCCGGCTGGGCCTGGAAACCCCGGAAACTGACCGAAGCATTGCATTCTGTGCCCATGCCATCCATGAAAGAGACGTATTTGAGATTGAGGATGCCAGCATGGATCCCCGATTCCAGTATAACCCCCTGGTCCAGGAGGATCCAAACATTCGGTTCTACGCCGGCGCTCCGCTGATTACCCCGGACGGTCTGGCTCTGGGCACTCTTTGCGTTATTGACCGAAAGGCCGGTCAGCTTTCCGAGGAACAAAAAGATCTACTACAGCGATTGGCCGGGCAGGTCATGAATCAGATGGAACTTCGAAAACGCATCAAGGATGAGAAGCGAATTCGAAGCGCATTGAATCAGTCCCTGGGGATTCAAAAAGCGATATTCGACAGCGCCAACATGAGCATCATTTCCACCGATCTGAACGGCATTGTGCAAACCTTCAATGAAGGCGCCTCGCGCATGCTGGGATACTCCGAAAGCGAAATAGTGGGACGTACCGATCCGTCATTGTTTCACGATTCCCATGAAGTTGTTATACGCGCCATTGAGCTGGGAAACGAATTGAATCGAATGATTAACCCTGGCTTTGAAGCCTTTGTGGCCAAATGCCAGGAAACCGGTAAACCAGACGAAAGGGAATGGACCTACATTCGAAAGGATGGCTCGCGCTTCCCGGTAATGCTTTCCATCACACCTGTTTTCATGGAAGAACGCATCGTGGGTTATCTGGGAATTGGACGCGACATTACAGAACGTAAGCGACTCCAGAAAGAGCGACAGGCCATGTCCGAAGAAATCATGCGCAACAACAAGTTACTCGAGGCCGAACTGGAGGAGGCCTCGGTGCGTCACAAGCACCTGGTGGAGGCGTCCCCGGAAATGATCTTCTCTATGGAATTGGACGGCACCATCCGATCCATGAATCAAAGGATCAAATCTTTGCTGGGATTTGCCCCGGACGAAGCTGTGGGCAAGAACATCATGGACTTTCTGGTAACCCACTTGAGCAGCTTCAACTTCGAAGGCGAACTGCTCCTGGATCGGCTGAAATCTATGGAAGAAGGCAAGCGCAGAATCCAGATGAACCTGGCCTTTATGACCAGGGGCGGCAATCAACTGGAGCTGAGTGTAACCCTGGATTTTGTTCGGCTGGGCTGGCCCATTGTATTCGGCAGGGCGGCGCCTTTGCAACACGATGTATTGAGCCAGTACGTCCTGTCTTCCTCCCGGGAACTGGAGATAGGAAACGACGTCCAGCTAATCGACATCATAAGCAAAGATATCACCGAGGCAGCATCCCGCAGCCTGGAGGAATCAGAACGAATGGGAGTAACCCTGGGAATACGCGAAATTCTGATGAATGCTATCGAACATGGTAACCTGGGGATCACCTTCGAAGAGAAATCCAGGGCCCTGGAAGAAGATCGATTGTTCGACCTCATGCGACATCGACTTCAGGACCCCGAGGTTCAACGCAAGAGGATTCGCGTAGGCTACAAATTTGACCGCAAAGAATTAGTAGTTCGAGTGGCCGATGAAGGCCGAGGCTTCGACTCCGAATCCATGTTAAGACGGCAGATCCGCTCGGAATCGGAAAGAAAGAAACTTCACGGTCGCGGTATCCAACTCACGAAAGAATTGTTCGATGAGATTAACTATCTGGGTCGGGGCAATGAAGTGGAACTAATAAAGCGATTCGAACCTGACTCATAGCCTGGAATCGATTGAGTTCGCCAGGTTCCGGTCCGCCGGAACAATTGTAGGCTGTCAGGAATCGCCACTCATACCGTCAGTGGTTCAGGCGGTCAGCGGTTCAGACCGTTTCTGGTTCAGTATTGCCTCATTTCAGGAAGCACTCCCGTTCGCTTCCATTCCTGGATTTGCCTTAGATACCTTGCGTATTGTAACGGGGCTTCTTCGTAAGAAAGCCGATCCTCCAGCAAATCAAAGTATTTCCTGGCGCGATCCTTTCGGCCCAATTCCATGTAGATTACTCCCGCTTCAAAAGCCGATTCATACACATGACCGGATTGAGCCACCACATAGGGGTTGTAGCGATAGGGCGAATCGTGGTTTCGCACAATGGACTCAAAAATACTCAACGCAGCCAGAGAATTCCCCTGCTCTTTGAGCTGCAAAGCCTTCTGATAATCGTTCTTCGTGTCGCTGGAAAGATAGGAATCCCCTGGCTTCCAGAATAAACGCCGAAGTTCTGACGCAGACGGTCCGAAATGCGAACCATAGGACTGAGCAAGTAGCTTCCCATTCTTTCCCGCCTCGCCGTATTCCAGCCGAAGGGTTACCTTCTTCAGCCCAAGGGCACGGATCCGCTGAATAAGCTTTGCCAGTCGCGCAAAATCCGGTTGCGGTTCTCCCGACACCCGGTAGCGCTCCAGCCCCAGGGTTGGCTCTCCCAGGGAATCAATACCGGAAAGCTCGCGATTTACCGGTAGATCCATTGTGTTCGACGCCAGGGAATTTTTTCTGGCGAGGCGAAGCTGCCAGCTTTCTTCGGCAAGCTCCGGAAACTCGCCCTGAAGTCGCTTGCGAACTTCTTGTTCCCATATCCTTAGCAGGTAGTTTTCAAAACTAACGCGGCCGTCCGAGTAGTTGTAATTGAGTCGAAATTCAAGTTCCGGACTTTTTTCCGGAATCACCTCGAGGCGCGCTGTGCCCCAGTTACCCTCATTTCGCTGCATATCGATGCTTACTACCTGAAAGGACTCCCGGTAGCGATTTTCCAGATAATCCAGGGATTTCTCTTTCACCGTTTCGGCGGATGTGCAGGACCAAAACATCCCGGAAAGCAGTAAGAATGCCAGCCACGCAAGTTTTTGGAAAAGGCAACGCAGGCTCATACACTCTTAATGCCGGTTTTCCCGTTAGCCGCAACCGGAAAAAAACAAAAACAGACCGCTAGCAGAAAAAAGCCCGTGAAATTCACGGGCTCTTCTGTCTATAACGCTTTCGGGAATTGATCGCGGAAATGATCGTGCAAACGATCGCGCAACCGATTTCCTTACTAAAGCGAATTACTGTTTACGTGGATTGCCTGGCGCAAATTCGGCCAGTCCACCCAGAACCTCGTCAATGCGCGATAGATCCATGGGCAGAATTACCTGGTTTCCTTCGCTGGCGATGCCTTCCAGTTTTCGTAGATAGTCTTCGGCCAGAGTCAGGTACACCGCGTTGGCTCCGCCGGGTTGCGTAATGGACTGAGCAATCTTTTCGATACCAATGGCCGTTGCTTTGGCCAGGGCTTCGATTTCCCGGGCGCGACCTTCAGCTTCGTTGATCAGCTTTTGCTTCTCGCCTTCGGAGCGATTGATCATTTCCTGCATCATACCTTCGGAACGGTTGATCTTACTGCGCATGTCCCCTTCGGAGATGGCGATCACAGCGCGCTTTTCCCGTTCGGCAGTCATTTGCTTTTCCATGGCGTCGATCACGGAATCCGGTGGGCTGATATTCTGGATTTCGTAACGCAGGATCTTAATACCCCAGAAATCTGCGGCCTCATCCACCACTTTTACGATCTGGGCGTTAATGGACTCTCGCTCTTCAAAGGTCTTGTCCAGATCCATATGGCCGAAGACGGAACGCATGGTGGTTTGAGCCAGTTGGATCAGCGCATAGCGGTAATTGGTTACGTTATAGGCCGCTTTGTAGGGATCCACAACCTTCATGTAAACTACCCCGTCCACGGTAATCAATACGTTGTCCCGGGTAATGCAAAGCTGGGATGGAACATCGATGGCTTCTTCTTTTAGGGTCAGCTTATAAGCAACTTGATCGAAGAACGGCACCAGTGGATGGAAACCGGCATACAGACTCTTGCGGTATTTGCCGAGACGTTCAACGATATATACGTCCTGGGCCGGCACGATTCGAATGGCCCGGGCGAATTTATAGAGAACAAACAGGCCAAAGCCGATGTAAAAAATTAATCCGATAGTATCTAGCATAGTATTCCTCCAGACTCAGGCTCAGCCCTGTCTACCCCCCATAGGTCCTCTGGGGCTTTCCAGCCCGCTCATAAGGCCCTTCAGTCCCTCGAATGTGCTCTGAATGGTAGCCGGTCCAAGAGGAACTACCTGGGTCTTGGATTTCTCCACTACCTGGCCAAATCGCTTGATGAATTCTTCGGCAATTCGCAGTCGAACGGCTTCGTTTCCGCCGGGCTTCTGGATGGCGCCGGCCACGAGCTGAATGGAATTGGCGGTGGCTTCTGAAATTAGTTCGATGCGACGAGCCTCGCCTTCAGCAACATTGATTCTTCGTTGCTTTTCGCCTTCGGACATATTAATGGCTTCCTGTCGGTCGCCTTCAGAACGGTTAATGGTAGCCGATCTTTCCCCTTCTGAATGAAAGATTTCCGCTCTTTTGTCCCGTTCGGCAGTCATCTGCTTTTCCATGGTGGCCAGCACCGAACGCGGAGGCATGATGTTTTTGATTTCGTAGCGGATTACCTTTACGCCCCAGGGGTCGCTGGCCATATCCACGGCCTGGATGATGTCTTCGTTGATCTTTTCCCGTTCCATGAAGGTACGATCCAGATCTATCTTACCCATCTCTGAACGCATATTGGTCTGGGCCAACTGAATCGATGCAAAGCGGTAATCGCTAATGCCGTAGCTGGCTTTCACAGGATCCAGGACCTTGAGATACAGAATCCCATCTACTTCTACCTGGACGTTATCTTTGGTGATGCAAACCTGCGGCGGAACGTCGATAGTTTGTTCCTTTAAAATGTGGCGATAAGCCACCCGATCCACAATAGGAATCAGAAAGTGAAACCCTGGATCCAGCACTTTACTGAAGTTACCCAGTCTTTCCTTTACATAAGCATGTTGTTGTGGAACAATAACAAATGTTTTGATCACCAGTAGTATAAGAACTACCAGTGCTACTGCGCTGTAAAAAAGCATGTCAATTCTCCTTGGAGGCTCCCTGAGGGGCTCCGTAAACGATAAGTGTCAGATTGTCGCGTCCAGCAATTTTTGCATAGCTACCGGCAGGAATCTGCTCTTCCGGGCTCTGGCACCGGGCTTTCCAGGTGGTACCCATGAAACGTACCCGGCCCCGGTCCGATTTTCCGTCCACCAGGTTGATTACTTCCACTTCCCGGTCCAGGTATTCGGTTTCATCGCTGCCTTCGCTCTTTTCTAAAGAAGGAAATATCTTTCGAACCTGCTCTCGAAGCAAACCAATCATTACGCCGGAAGTGATAAGCCAGAAAAAGATCTGTCCGGCCATTCCTGGAATCAGATCGAAATAGACCACGGCAGCGGTCAGCAGAGCGCCAAATCCAAGAAAGATTACAACGAGCCCCGGAACCAGGGGCTCAAGGATGATCAGTGCCAGTCCCAGGACCAGCCAGACCGTATAGGAGAATCCGCCCATAGTTAGCCTTTACGGCGCAAATAGGCTGGAATGTCCAGATCATCCTCGGTGATAGTTCTTTTTTTCTCGGCAGACATCCGGTTTCGACCGGCGGTGCGGTAGTATTCCTCGGCATCCATGGGCGTGGCCACGTTTGTACCGTAGTCGTCGCCAGATACTCGACGGGCGGGCATCACTTGAGACGGGGCTTCGGGCTCCATTTCTTCGGAGTCGTCGAAATCGTCGTAGATTTCCTGCATCCTGGGCATGGCGGGCTCTTCGTCGGATTTGTAGAACTGACGCATACTAACTACGGGAGGATGTTCCTCTTCAGCCGGCGGCGATGGACGAATGCCCGCAGACTGGCTTCGGTTGCCGGATTCGGCGGTAGGCCTTTTGCTTCGACCTCTTAGCTCCTGTTCGGCGGCCTCCTGCACCGGATGATAGGGACGCACGCGACCATCTTCCTGATAGCCTTTCCAACCGCCGGGCTTGCGTCTGCTCTGCGATTTGTCAAAGCCAGTAGCAATCACCGTAACTCGAATCCGATCGCGCAGCCCTTCGTCAATGGTCAGACCGATGATTATATTTGCCTGCGGATCTACATGAGCGGTAACCAGCTCGGAAACATCCTTCCACTCCGCCATACTCAGATCTTCGCCGCCACATACGTTGATCAAAACGCCGGTGGCGCCTTCGATATTCATGTCTTCCAGAAGAGCATTGTTGATAGCCAGATTCACCGCATCCATTACCCGGTTTTCGCCAATTCCTTCGCCGGAGCCCATGATGGCATCCCCGGTTTCGGCCATAATGCTTCGCACGTCGGCGAAATCCACGTTTACCAGACCGGCGGTGTTTATCAGATCCGAGATGCCTCGAACGGCGCCCAGAAGGATCTCATCCACCATGCGAAAGGCAACGTCAACGGGCGTAGTGCGATCCACGACCTTGAAGATATGGTCGTTCTTAATCGTAATCAGAGTATCCACATGCTCCTTCATGGCCTCCAGGCCTTTCACGGCATGTTTCATTCGACGGGCCCCTTCCATCTGAAAAGGCAGCGTAATTACGCCAACGGTGAGAGCGCCCACATCCCGGGCCACCTCCGCTACTATGGGAGCCGCGCCGGTGCCGGTGCCGCCGCCCATTCCGGCGGTGATAAAAACCATGTCCGCCCCTTTCAGAGTCTGGGCCAGACGGTCCCGATCCTCCTGGGCGGCGCGCAGACCGATCTCCGGATCGCCGCCGGCCCCCATGCCTCGAGTGGTCTTCTGACCGATCACTACTTTTTCTTCGGCGGCAGAGAGTCGGATCACCTGTTCGTCGGTGTTTACGACTATGAATTCCACGCCTTTCAGGTTGGCATCGATCATTCGGTTCACGGCATTCATTCCGCCGCCGCCAACGCCTACTACTTTGATAAGGGTGGGTGAGGTCTTCTCTTCTTCTAGCTGCAACATAATATACTTCCTTCTGGCTCTCGCCTCAAATTTTCAGGCCCCTGGATCGATGGAAAAGCCGCTGCTGGCTCGCGCTATCGCGAACCGCGCCATGACTGTTCGATCCAAAAACCTGCGATGCCGCTTCCTACATGCGAAATCAGCATCCACCCACCATTCCCTGTTTACCGGCTTAACGGCTCCTTGGCCGAACAACCGAACGTCCATTTGGCAATACCAAAAGACAAAGCCATTTCCGGAGCTAATACCAGCGCATCCTTTGCAGACATCGCCTCAAGCCCCGGGCGATGACGTCTGGCGACCAATGCGCTAGAGATTCTCCTGAAACCAGTTCTTAAGCCTGGATATCAATCCGCCCTCGCTTTCTATTTGTTGCGGGGCGCCGCTTTCATCGCCGATACGAGCGGCAAAGCGAAGCAATCCTACCGACGTAGCATACTCGGGGCTGTCCACTCGATCGGAAAAACCTCCGACCTGCGCCGGAGAAGCAACCGTAGCGTTCAGGCCCAGAATTTCTTCGGCCAGGCTTACGGTACCGTCCAGAAGGGAGGCTCCCCCTGTCAGCACCACTCCGCCGGCCAGAGCATTCTTCTTACCTGAACGCATCAATTGTTCATCTATGAATTCAAAAATCTCGGTCATGCGCGGCTCAATAATGGCGGCGATGTCTTTTACCAAAACCCAGCGCGGAGGCCGGCCGCTAACTGCCGGCAACTCAACCTTGTCTGTGGGATCTACCAGGCTGGCGCGAGCGCATCCCATGGTCTTCTTTACGATCTCTGCCTGCTCCATGGGTAGCTTCAGGCCAATGGAAAGGTCCTGGGTAACGTGGATGCCTCCAAGAGGGACTACGGCAGAAAAAAACAAACCGCCTTCCAGATAGACAGCGATGTCGCATACGCCGCCGCCCATATCCACAACCACGGTGCCTAAATCCTTTTCGCCGGCGGACAGACTCGATTCGGCGGAAGCCAGGGAACTCATGATTCCATCCACCATACGAATTCCGGCGCCGTTTACCGCTTTGTTGAGATTCGTAAGCGCAGTCTTGGCCGCCATCACGATGTGCACTTCCCCTTCCAGGCGCACTCCGGTCATGCCGATGGGATCCTTGATTCCGGTTTGATCGTCTACGCTGAACTCCCGGGCCAGCACATGAAGGATTTCCTGGTCGGCCGGAATGCGAACGTACTGAGCCCCTTCGATGACGCGGTATACATCGTTTTCCGTAACCACCCTTTCGCGATTGGTGATGGCCACCACGCCACGGGAGTTTTCGCCGTGCAAGTGCTTGCCAGAAACGTTTACATACGCGTCCTGAACCATCATACCGCTCATCAGCTCCGCTTCCCGGGCTGCATCGGCGATGGACTGAACCACGTTTTCGATATTAACGACGACGCCGCCGCGAACGCCTTTGGACGGCACAGCGCCCACGCCCACCACTTCCATGCCTTCTTCAGCAAGACGGCCCACCACCACGCGAGTGAGGCTGGAGCCGATATCTATGGCGCTTATGAATTCCTTCATTTTCCTGGTAACACCAGAGCATCGGAGCCCCGTAGATCTACGAGTCCCCGACGAATATTTTGATCCTCAAGAAAGGCCACGGTAGCGTACAGACGGGTGGCCCCGGCCGGTCCCGGGGATTCCGGCAATTCGATGCGAATCCCTGGATCCCTGGAGTAGAGCGTTAAGCCGCCGGAGCGAGTCACTCTTACCTCGGAGATCCGGCCCACCAGTTCAGGGTAATGTTCGTACACAAATCCCCAGAACTGAAAGAAGCCTCGCAGGCGCGGTTGCGAAAGACTCAGGTCAGTGGGAACATCTGTGCGAAGCAGTGGCACGCCACGACACCGCGGAAAATCCCGGGAAAGAATCACCGGTCCGGAACCGATGTCAAAAATGCCTTTGGAAGTCTCGAGAATGGCCAGACAACGGGCTTCCTGAAGTGTAATCGTCAAAGACTGCCCATCAAACTCCGCATCCACTTCGCGAATGTAAGGATGAGCCTTCAGCTTCTTGAGACCTTCGTCCAGCAAATCGCCGTCTAGATCCTGACCCAGGCGAAGGCCGGAAAGCTCCAGCAACTCTTCGCTGGAAAAAAGCTTGTTTCCGGATAGTTCAAGAGCTTCTAACTTTCCTTCAGGTACCGGAGGGTACAATAATAGCAGAATTCCGGCTATCAAGAATGCAGCCGAAGACAGGGAGAGAAACAGATACAGGTCTCTTTCCCTCCTTTCCATATGTTCAGGAAAGATATTCACAGCGCGCCTGTGTGCCTTCTTTATTATGTCGCATTAAAAAGAGCAATCAAAAAACCGTCAGAAAACAGACGATTCGCCGCTAAAAAGCCTACCGTCGCATGTTTAGCTGATTTATCAATTAGTCGCTGTTCTTTTCGCCAAAAACGCCTCACATACATTTAGTAGAACCGCGGCCCGGGACACGAATGTTGCCAGTCCAGGCTAAAGGCGCATGGCGCCTATTCGAATAGCTGCCTGGCTTTCTGCGAAACATCCCCTGCCCCGAGAAAAAGAACGATGGGACGGTCACTTGCATTGCCCGGATGAATGCCAGACTCATCCGCGGAACGCTCCCTGGCCGCATCCATCGCCTCAGGAAGCGACTCCCTGTCGTTGCCGGCTTCCGGTGCGTTCGCAAACACAGGTGAAAAGTCATCCCCCACCAACAGCGTGGCCGGTCGATCAGCCGGCATATGGCGGGCGATGAGCGCTGAATCTACCCCTTCCAGCGGAGCTTCGCCGGCGCTATAAAGTGGTAACAGGAAAACCTTATCCGCATGCAATAGACTTTCGGCAAAGGCTGGCGCCAGTTCCTGCGTTCGAGTGTAGCGATGGGGCTGAAACACTACATGCACTTCCTGGCCTGGAAAACGCTGGCGAAGGGCGTCCAGAACCGCACGAATCTCCGAAGGATGATGACCGTAATCGTCGTAAACGGGAATGCCCTGGTATTCGCCCAGTAGCTCCAGCCGACGCTCGGTTCCGGGAAAACTGGCCATGGCCTGTAAACAACGATTCAAATCCAGATCCGGGAATGCCTTGAGCAAGAGCGCCAGGATTCCCAGGGCATTGGATGCAAAATGTCGGCCGGGGACTCCCAGGCGAAAGCTGTAGAATTGCTGGGCGCTTTCGGTGACGCTTCCATTGTCCCCGGAAGCCGGACCAGCGGACCTCGTGCCCTGATAAGCGCCGTCGGCTCTAATTCGAAAATGCAGTGTATCGTCATCGTTCGGAAAATAGCCGGCCAGAAAGGAATCGCTGGCCAGGCATTGCTCGCGATTTTTCAGTATTTCGTAGGCGCCGGTGCGGGGAGCGGAAGACGATGCATCGCTCCCGGAGGCGTCGCGCATAGATGCATCCGAGGCGTATTTGAGCTTCAAAGGAGCCAGACCGGGATCGCCGGCATTATAGATGGCCAGTCCCTGCCCGGCGAATTCGGCAAAGGCCTTCTGCAGATTCTCGAAACTACCATAGTAGTTGAGATGGTCCTCGTCTGCATTTAAGATCAGGCGATGAGTGGCGTTGGACTTTAGAAAAGAACCGTCGGATTCGTCCGTCTCGAAAACAGCGATCCGATGCCCATTGCGGATGGCCCGCTCCAGATACAGGGGACGGCCGCCGGCGATAATCAATGGCTCCATGTCCAGTTCGAGCAGGAGCCATCCGGCCAGTGCGGTGCTGGAGGTCTTACCATGGGTGCCCGCCATACCAAGGCGGATTTCGCAATGCTCTACCAGGGTATTCAGAAAATCCATCCGATGGAGCAACCGGGCCTTGCCCTGATCCTGCAGTTCGCCGCCTTTTTGGCGCTCCGGATGCTCCGGCGATATCGCAGTACTGTAGACTACCAGATCATCGTTGATGCGATCCGGGTCCGGCTCGGCAAACGCCTCCAGGCCTTCCTCCTGCAAAGACTGGATAGAGGACTCTGTAAGCTTTGCATCCGATCCGCGCACACGATACCCCCGGGCCCGGGCCAGGCGAGCCAGAGGTAGCATGCCGGAGCCGCCCAGACCGATAAAATAGACGCTTGTCGAATCGCTACTGGATGGAGAGGTCACCCGGATAGGTCCGCAGGCCCGCCACAGCAGACCACTCTTTTTCCAGGGAATTGCTTGATCCAGAAGACGCAAGGTACAGAATCCAACGCAATATGAGAAATTGGAAACTTATTGCGGCCATCATCCTGGCGCTCAGCGCCACACCGGCCATGGCCATCGGAACCTATGCTGAAGGCTGGATGGTTGTTAAAAAAATGACCAAGCTGGAAAGCCAGGGAATTATGTTCGACTCCTTTGAAGGGGAGTTGATTGCCACAAGCTACAACGAGGACGAGCAGTGCTCCCGAGACGATTACGAGTGCTACACTCCCATCGACAGCACCATTCAATTCAGTGTGGAGCCGGAAAACAAAGAAGTGGTGAACTTCCTGCAAGAAAACAAAGACGGAAGCTTCCTGATTCAATACAGAGTGCACCGAATCGAAAACCTCGGCCTCAACCAGGACTTTGAGATCATCAAAGCCATGCATCAGGGTCCGGACAAAGCAGAGCCAGCAGCGAAAAAGAGCGTGGATCAAACGGGATCGCGACAGTTCTCCTTCAAGGGCAAATTCCTGCAGCTGGATTACCAGGGTACCATCATCGGAACCTTCGAAGGACTGTATCTGGACGAGAAGACCGGTAAGGTGCATCCATTCTCTGTTACCAATGAAGGAATGGCCAAACACATCTACGATGTAATGAAAACCGGCAAGTCCGTGTACATCGGCGTTTCCGACGCCATCGTCACCGGCTTTAGAAAGTCTGACTACGACATCTACGAAGTAAACACAGAAAAGCCCGCCGGCATGACCGAATAATTCGGATCTACCCGAAAGCGGCAATTTCGAGATCAATAGCCAACTTCGCTATTCTGCTCGTCGTAAACCCTGCGTGATTTTGTCGCGCAGGGTTTTTCATTTCCCTTTGAGGGCCGATATGTGGATGGCTGCGCACTGCGGGTTCGCGTAATCGCACGTGAACGGCCTTAAACCGAACTTCGCCCAACGACGAACCTGGCGCCGCCCGAGTTCGCATAACAGGCCCCAACCTGCTTTAACCCGAACCGCCCAAGCTGAGTTCGCATAAACGGGCGTCCGGTGTCATAAGTAGAATCGCCTTCCGGCACTACGCACGAGTTCGCTTAATCGCACGTGACCTGCCTTAACCCGAACTTCGCCCAACAACGAACGCCAGAGTTCGCATAACAGACCTCGAGATACCATAACACGAACCTCAGGCTGCGCAGGCATCGGGTTCGTATAAACCCGCGTCCGGCGTCATAACTGGAATCGCCTTCAGGCCCTACGCCCGAGTTCGCTTAATCGCACGCGACCTGCCTTAACCCGAACTTCGCCCAACAACGAACGCCAGAGTTCGCATAACAGGCCTCGAGATACCATTACACGAACCTCGCCCAACAACGCACGCCAGAGTTCGCCTCAGAGCCCCGGAGCTTCCTTAATCCGAACCTGCCGCTGCCCCGCAATCGAGTTTGGACTGCTCCATTTTTTTCGGACACCTTTCAGGCAACCTTTTGCATTTCAAACTGCTCCGGGGATAGATTTCCCAGGTAGCTATGCTTTCTTCTACGATTGTAGAACAACTCGATATAGTTAAATATCCGATTTCGAGCATCCTTGACGCTCCCGAACGAACGACAGTTCAACTCTTTCTTCATGCTGGCGAAGAAGGACTCCGCACAGGCGTTATCCCAGCAGTTTCCTCTTCGACTCATGCTCGATAGGAAACCATAGCGTCCCAGTACCTGCCTGAACTCATGGCTAGCATACTGCGAACCACGATCTGAATGAAAGATCAAACCAGCATGAATGCCTCTTTGTAAAGTGGCCATTTCCAGCGCATTAGTCACAAGCGAAGTCTCCATGTGCGCCTTCATCGACCATCCCACGATTCGCCTGGAGAACAGATCCTCAATCGTACACAAATAGAGCCATCGAGAACCTGCACGAACCTGAGTAATATCAGATACCCAGACTTTATTCGGCGCAGCAGCATGGAAATTGCGCTTCAGAAGGTTAGGACTGATTGGAAATGAGTGGTTCGAATCCGTCGTACAAACCCGGAACTTCTTTCGCTTTTTCCCTGATATTCCGGCCTTTTTCATGGCACGGGCCACCGTTAATCGACTAAAGGCATACCCTTCATCCTTCAAGGCATCCCACAACCTGCGGAGGCCGTAGCAGCGCTCATGCAGATCATACAGGCGTTTCAGCTCGATAATCAGCCAGGATTCTACAGGATCCGGACCTTTGTTTTCGGACTTCAAATGACTATAGAATCCAGATCTCGAGACTTCAAGGAGTCGGGCCATGCGCATCACTGAAAAAGTATCCTTGAGAATCTTCATGATCTCAAAGCGCTTCAGTCGTCCCGGGAGAGCATGGCCGCATACTTTTTTAAGATCGCATTATCCAGCTTAAGGTTTGCGATCTCTTCCTTCAGCCGTTTGATCTCCTCGGCATCATTACCGCGCCTGCGAGGTTCCGGTTGATTCTTTTGGTTCTTGATGTACTCCTTGCGCCATTGACGGAGCGTCCAGTAGCTGATACCCAGACCCTCTGCAATTTCCCGGATTGATTCATCTCCCGTTAGAGTCTTACGAACGGCCTGTTCCTGGAACTCCACGGAGTATTTTGGCTTCTTCATCTTAGCCTCCTATTCAGAGGTTACCCAAATCGGGTGTCCACTATTTCTGGAGCAGTCCA
>PCBI01000008.1 GCA_002730875.1 Spirochaetaceae bacterium
CGTGCCGTAAGCGTGCCGTAAGCGTGCCGTAAGCGTGCCGTAAGCGTGCCGTAAGCGTGCCGTAAGCGTGCCGTAAGCGTGGCAAAAGTGGCCTGAGTGAGGGGTCGCGATAGTCGATGATCCGCCACGCCTTATGCGCCTGATGGCAGCAAACTTCCCGGCGAGGGGCAGACGGCATCGAGAAAGCAGACGGCATCGACAGAAAAGAAAAACCCGCTCTCTTTTTTGCAGAGCGGGCTCCTAACGGATCCCCGGCCCACGCAAGCCGGATTCCGGGCTTTTGCAAGCCCGGTGCCCTGGATAGCGCGGGGGCTTCTTTGGATCGGATTAGCCTTCCGCTTCTCGCTTCAAGTTCAGTTGAGCCACCGACAACAGGGCGATGGGCACACTGTAAGCAGAGCAGGAAACGTAATCCAATCCGGCATCAACGCAGAACTCGATGTTCTCCGGATCCGCCCCATGTTCGCCGCAGAGCCCCAGCTTGAGGTCCGGTCGCACAATGCGTCCTCTTTCAGCCGAAATACCAATGAGCTCCTTAACCGGCTTACCCAGCACCTGGAATGGGTTATTGGCCAACAGGTCAAACTCGGTATAGGCTGGGAAAAAGGAGTTAGCATCGTCCCGGCTGAGACCAAAGGTGGTCTGCGTCAGGTCATTGGTTCCGTAGCTGAAGAATTCGGCATACTGGGCCAGTTCATCGGAAAGCAGTCCGGCCGCAGGCAGTTCGATCATGGTGCCCACTTTGTAGGGTACTTCCGTTCCCTGCGCCTGGAAAACCTCTTTGGCAACATCCCGGATCCCCTTGATGGATTTACCTTCGATCACCTTACCGTTCTTGATGAACTTCAACTCGTTGGGGTTCATCACGATAGGAATCATGATCTCGGGAACTACTTCGGTGCCCTGCTTCTTGAGTTCGCAGGCTGCCTCAAAGATGGCTTTTGCCTGCATATGATAGATTTCGGGGTAGGTCACGGCCACACGACATCCGCGGTGCCCCAGCATCGGGTTGAATTCGTGCAGGCGCTCAATCCTTTCATGGATCTCGTTCTTGTCGGCCCCTACGCCCTTATCGCTTAGATATTTGACATAGTCGTTAAGGGTATCTTCGCTTCGGGGCAGGAACTCATGCAACGGAGCGTCCAGAAGACGAATAGTCACATGATGCGGCGCCATTGTAGAAAACAGGTCCATAAAGTCCTGTTTCTGCACCGGTCGTAGATCCTCCAGGCACTTCAGTCGCTCTTCTTCCGTTCGAGAAAGAATCATTTCCCGGAACCGCTGGATGCGGTCTTCGGCAAAGAACATATGCTCGGTGCGGCAAAGGCCGATACCGTAGGCTCCCATGGTCTTGGCGGTCTTTGCATCCCGACCCAGGTCGGCATTGGCGCGAACAAGAAAGTCCTCCGTGATGTATTTCTTAACAATGGCGATGAACTCCACCAGGCCATTGGTGTGAATGTCCGGGCTGATCAGATCCGCCTTTCCAATCCCCAAAGACGGGGCCTTGTATACAGGCGCATCCATGGTAACATAGTCCCCTTCATTGACTCGATGCCCGTCCAGCTCTAGATAATCGGAACCGATTTTCATTTCGGGCTGAACAATACTCACCTTTCCCAGGGACCGGGATACTACGGGAGCATGGGAGGAGTAACCGCCTTCGTTAGAGATAACGCCCTGCCCCACTTCGATGGCCTTCACATCTTCGGCGTAGGAGGCTGACACCACCAGGATTAATCGAGTGTCCTCTCCCTTCTGAATGGCTTCCCGGTGCACTTCCATTAGACGATCGGCGGAGAAGAAGACCCTTCCCACCGCGGCGCCGGGCGCTCCGGTAAGTCCGCCGGAGATGACCGGCATCTTTCCCATACTTTCCGGATCCACCACAGAATGGAGCAGCGTTGCCAGCTGTCCTGGAGGGATCTGCTCCACGACCCATTTCTCTTCTACTGCACCCTCTTTGAGAAGGTCCAGCAGCGTGCGCAGGTGCGCCTGGGTAGATTTTCGATCCACCGTGGTTTGATTCAAGAGCCACAGCTTCTTCTTTTCGATGATGAATTTGATTTCGCGGATTTCCCGGAACTTCTTCTCCAGAGCCGAACCGATGTTCTTCAGTTCATCCAGATAGGCAGAGTCCAATTGATGGATGTCATCGCCTTTCTTTTCCAGGGTATAGACGTTGCGAAGGAAGCTACCGTCCAGTTTGTTCTCCCCGGAAACGATGTTACGAGTATTGTACATCCCCACCGCGGAGTCTTCGCCCAGGTTACCGAATACCATGCCCTGCACGATCAAAGCGGCCGGATCCTCGCTATCCATCTCGGGATCATAGTATCTTTTGGCCAGGTTCTTGCAGATTACAGCCAGTTGCTCCAACGGGTCGTCCGGGATGTTGTCTTTGCCTACCAGCCCGAGCATCTCCTGAGCGCAGGATTTAAGGCCTTCCACGGTATCTGGATACTTTTTCTGGATTTCGTCAAAACGGGCGGCTTCGATATCATAAATCTTTGTGCCCGCAGTGCGCAGCAGATAGCAATACTCGAACCAGGCTGACTTTTCGCCAATCAAGGAGGCGAAACCGGCCATGGTCACAGGAGACAAACCGATGTTAAAGACAGTAGGATATATAGGAAGACTCAGATTTGAGCTTACCACCACCTTCACCAGAAGTGGATTCGAAATATCGCCAAACTTACGGCCTATGTCTTCTTCGATAGCTCCCAGCCCCTCTTTCACGATGGGCGCCAGATCTGTGCTGGCCATATTCGGGGTCAGTCCAGAATCCAGAACAAAGCCTGGAACAATGGGAAGGCCCATGGCAGCCAGTTCAAACGCTCGCTGACCCCGGCGTCCGGACTTTTCCCAGACCTCTTCGTCTGTAGTGCAGCCTTTCTGGCTAAATGGATAAAAATCAGGCATGTCTATCTCCTAGGCAAATTAGTCTTAGATTCAATTCTTTCGTTCGTACAGGGCAACACAATTTCGGCCGTTGTCCTTGCATATGTAAAGCGCTTCATCAGCAAACTTAACCATGTCTTCCGATTCCTGCAGTTGATCCTGATGCTGCGGCAGGCAGGATATTCCGATGGAGATGGTAATGTGCACATCGTGGCCGTCAATCGGTATGGGCCTGGATTCGATGTTTTTGCGAATCTTTTCCGCTACTTCCAGCGCTCTTTCCGGCCCGGTTTCGGGTAGCAGAACACAGAACTCCTCGCCCCCGTATCGTCCGGCCATATCTTCGCCGCCAAGCTCGTGGACGGTATCCAGTATGACCTGGGCCAATTCCACCAGCGCCGCATCCCCGGCCTGATGACCGTATTCATTGTTCACTTTGCGAAAATGGTCGATATCGCTCATGAGCAGAGCCACAGGCATTCCCTGGGTTCGGAAGCGTTTTACTTCATCGTCCAGCCGAGCCAGGAAGTAGGCTTTCATATAGAGTCCGGTCATGGCATCCACGGTGGCCATTTCATGCAAACGGGCATTATCGATAGCTACCGCCGCCTGGTCCGCCATGGTTTCGAAGATCTTGAGATCCCATTCATCGAACTGACGCTCGCCGGTCTTGTTTAGAACCTGCACTGTTCCAATAATGCGCTTCCGGGCCTTCAGTGGAACGCACATCATGCTTCGGGTTACAAATTGCGTGAGTTGATCGGCCCTCTTGTAGAAACGCGGATCCTGGGAGCAGTCCGGCACAAGTACCGGTTTTCCCTCATGGGCCACCCAGCCGGCAATTCCTTCGCCCATCTTGAGACGGATCTTGCGGACCGCATCGCTCTTTTCGCCCCTTACCGTGTGGAAGTAGAGTTCTTGAGCCTCTTCATCTACAAGCATCAGGCTGGACGCTTCCGCCTCCAGAAGGGTCTTGGCCTTCTCCATCAGAGTGCCCAGCACCACTTCCAGATTCAGACTGGAAGAGACCACCCGGTTAACCTCCAGGGTTTCCAGGAGTTTCTCATTTTCCAGCTTCAGCCTGTCCAATTCGGATACAGTCATGAGGGGCACCTTTCCATCTCTGGATAGATTAGAAAAATACTTTTCACTGCGCGGTTTTGCCGATGATTAGAAGTATGCATCCAGAAAGTAGATCTCAGGACGAAGCCAGTCAGCACGATGGAATCATCAGAAAGCATCTGGGCGAACTTGTTACGAATCTGATAAATAGCGGCCAGCACCAAAGACTGCATTCCATGCTGGTTGAGCACCGAGCGTTTATCGATGACATTATACAATTGATTGAAAACAACTCTCAAGGGAATTCCTGATAATTAGAGCGATTGCACAAAGCGAGCGGTGTTTGTTCGCAGGTTTCTCATGCGATCCGTAACCGCCAGCCTGTCCATGACCTTCATCAGGGTCTGAATCCGACTCAGGACATCAGCATCTTTTTTTTTTGGTATTGGGCTCCCAGGTTGCGTACCTGCTGGTCCAATATCTGCAGACGAGCCATGTCTTTTCTATACTGATTGCGGGCGATTTCCCAGATGTATTCGCCGGGAGTGATCTGCAGAATCCTGCCATCCGGCAGGTTCAAGGTGTCCCCGGGAAAGACCAGGTCCGGATTTCTGAGATCCGGGTTTTGCTCTCGCAACGGAGCAAAACCGTTTCTACGAGCCAGGAGATCGGAAAACTGGAACACCTCGCCATCCGTAACCTCTACATTTTCTTCACCGGGCACAGCCCGGTTCTCCTGTATCCCACCGGGCGCCGCTATACTCAAGGCCGGCTCGATGGCGGCCAGCTCCCCCATCATCTCGTTCTGCTCTTCGCCGGGTTCGCCTGTAAGAAACACTGTCTCTTCATTGGATGTGCCCTCCGCAGACTCTCCGAAGGTCTGGCTAAACCAGCCCTTCACCAGGGCCAGGGGGCCACCGGAGGAACCGGAGTAAGAATAGATACCCAGGCCCAGTAGCCCGGCCAGCAACGCAGCCAGGGGCAAGATCATCCAGGCGGAAATGCCTGTATTCAGAGAGCGTTTCTCCCGTGCTCCGCCGCCGAAAAGGGATTTAACCCACTCCACGAAGTCGGGGATTCTCAGGAATTCGAACGTACGCCTGAGCCAGTAAGGGAGCTTCATATGAAATGGCAGATCGCCTTTGTCCTCCACCGGTCCGGAGAGATCCAGGTCCTGGAGGAGATCCCCCAGTCGCTCTCGCTCTTCGGCCAGATGCAGGCGCTCTTCCAGTAGCTTTTCCAGAAATTCCAGAGTTGCTCGATCTGCTGGAGACTCGTCGCCTTTGTCCAGGATGCGATTCTGCTCTTTGAGGTACTTGCGGTATTCCTTTTGCTCCGCCTTGATTGTATCGATGGCAGGAGGAAAGACAATGGCTATTTTCGGAGGATGCACCGGCCTGACCTGGATCATGGAAACCCGACCCTGAACGGCATAAATATCGAAGGCTACGGAACCGGACAGAGCTTCCAGATCCAGGACCTTGATTCCCGACGTGCGATACCGCTTGTAGACCTTTTCGGCAAGCTTCGCAACCTTCGGAAACTTATCCTTCAGCATGCTCAGATAGGCGTGTAGTACCCGAGTGGCCTCGCCCAGATTGATTCTCAGCAGTAGGTTTTCGGGAACTGCCTGGGTTCGGATTCGATAGAGCAGGTCCAGTACAGTCTCTTCGTCCAGGTTGGGACCGGTCTGTCCCATGGATGTGAATAGCTCGGGCACAGTTTGCTCAAATTCGCTTCCTTTTAGCCCCAGTGAAAGCTCATCGGCCAGGTTGGAGAGATTCACGATCTGCTGGAGCCTGTATTCGCTTTCCTGTAGCAGCGGAAATACACCGTCCTTTAGCTTTGATTTGCCAAATTTCTTGGGGCTTGCATTGCCCGGCGCAATGAGTGTCAGGAATGAGCCCGCGCCTTCGAACTTCTGGCCCTCATCCAGATTCATCAATTCTACATCGAATGGACCTTTGGTGAAGTCGAAAGATCGGGATTGCTTTCCTCTCTTAAGAGGGAAGATGACCTGCATGGGGAATTCGGAGTCCGGGTTTGCCTTGAGCGCAAACACGCCGTGGCTCTTGCTACGGGATGCAAAGAATACCGTCTCTTTTGAGAAAGGCAGAGTTCTGGAATCGTCGAAAGTCTTCACCTGAGAACGATTGTACATCCGCTTCAGAT
This sequence comes from Spirochaetaceae bacterium, assembly GCA_002730875.1. Lineage (GTDB taxonomy): Bacteria > Spirochaetota > Leptospiria > Leptospirales > Leptonemataceae > UBA3465. The sequence continues at coordinate 6,136 of PCBI01000008.1, forward strand.
GGATGATTCGTTCCATTTCCGGACAGTAGGCGCCAAACTGACGCTCCAGCGCATTGCTACGGCGGAACTGTTCGGCAAGGCCGGGAAGCTCGGCATTTTCGGCGATCACCATCTGCAGCCTCTCCGGATCAATGGAGTTTGCCAGGAAATGATAGTGGATGTCCACCGGCGGGTTCAGGGCCAGTCCTTTACCCTGCAGACCCCAGTAGACAGAAAGCAGATCTCCTTCGGTCTGGAGCGGGAAAAAAGACCAGCCGTGTTCCATCTTGCGATCCTGCTTGGACAGAATCTTGCTGACCTGATCGTACTCTTTGTCCAGACCCATGCGACCCCGGCTCAGGGATTGGGAATCCAGAACTCTGGAACCGCCCACGGTAACCTGATATTCTCCGGTTGCCATGTAGGTGATGGTGCAACGGTCTTTCTGCGAGACTCCCCGCTCCGGGGCGGAATACGAAGAGTATTCCACAGGATCGTTAGCCGCATCCTCTTTGGAGCGAGACATGTCATCTTCACTCGGATCCAGATAGCGATGCAATTGCGAAGTCCTTTCTTTGGAACCGACGTAGCGGATATGACCGCTACCTGCATCCAGCGACTCTTTGAGCCAGGCCGCCTCCAGACCTACGTTCCACAGGTTCTCTTCCGGAACCACAACGTTCTCAATCTGAGGCAGCAAACCGGCCGGCACCGATGTGCCCGCTCCGATTCGCGAAAACGGACGAATGTCCGCCTCATGTATTCCAGTGTAGATCAAGAATGTATCCCGATCAAACTGGAAGGCCCTTTCCGGCCCCCGGTATTCTGAAGGTAATTTTCTATCCCTTTTCGTTGCCATCTTTGTACTCGAATTTATAGTTTCCCAGTTTGAAAGTATCGCCGGGTGAGATCAGTCCTTTTGATTTCTGTGAAGTGAACTCTATCCCCTTCACACTGGACGGTTTCAATACCGGAATCCCTTTTTTAGTAGTGCCCTTTAGTACCACCGGAGAGGCACCCAGGTCTTTGATTCGGATCTTGCTTCCTGGCTTGGCACCGACGCTGATCTTTTTGCCTTCCAGCTTGCTCAGACGCACCGTCTTACCGAGATCCGGATGAGTGCTGGATTCCCAGAAGTGCAATTGCCCCCGTAGAACGTGGGCTTTTTTGGCCCGAAACCATAGCCAGATAAGCAGAAGTAAAAGCAGGAGGATGCCAAGAGCGATAAGAATCCAGAGCCAGTTCGCCTTTGCCTTATTCCAGAGGTCGGACCAGAACCCGGTTGACTTCTGTTGAATGTCGGTAGTAGCTTCGGACAGATCAATGGGGCCCCTGGTGGTATCCATGGCGTTCTGCCCGGCATCCCCCTCGCCCGTAGCCGCTGTCTGGCCATCGGTAGGTCCCGGCGGGGCATCCTTGCCCGCCTCTACAGTTTTCACATCCGGGCTAATCTCTTTTAATCCCGATTCCAGCTCCTTGCTTTTCTCGGGCCCCAGACTAATGTAATAAACGAAGCTCTCTGTCGGACCTGAAGGAGCGTTTTCGTCTCGAAAGTCTTCCAGGTTCACAGGTGTCTTTCGAGCCTGCGGATCCGGGTCGTCTTTTCCATCGCTCAGCACAATCAGAAAAGACTTTCGGTCCGGCGGAGTGTTTTCGGCCTGCAGAGTTCTGAGGCTGGTAAGCATGGCCTGCATATCCGTGTAGCGCCCGCTGGGTTTGAGATCGTTCACCCATTGCTGCACTTGCTGCTTTTCAGGATCGCCTTTGATTTCCAGGGTCTTATCCAGTGCGGCCGTTTCGTCGAATTTTACCAGGTGTATGCGGTCACCGGATTGAAGCATTTCGGTGATCTGGGGAATGGATGCCCGGACGCGTTCCATGGTGCCCGATGACATGGAGCCCGACGTATCCATTACCATATAGAAATCCCTCCCTTTATCGCCACACTGCGCGATAAAGAAGACGGATAGCAGCAAAACAGCTGCTCTGATCAAGGTCTTCCCTTTGCCATCCAAATTGGCCCCCATTAGCTATACTCTCTATAGTCTTTGTTTTCTTTTATGTATTCTCTTGGATCAAAGCCCAGATTTCCATCTCTGTCAAGATATTCGAGAAGCAGAATGTAGAACCACATCAGTGTATCCTCGCCGGTCTCGATTACCTTGAACGCTCCCTGGTTCTCCCAGTCCTTGACTATGATCCCCTGCCCCAGCACACAGAGCAGATCGGTTTCACGGTTCAGGGCAATGTCCTTCTCCACCGCTATGTCCTCCAGGGCCTTCTTGTGCGACAGAAGGGGGATGGAGGACTTAAACGAAAGCAGAATGGAAAAACAGGGAACCAGGTCATTCTCGTCCAGTTCCGCATCCTGCGCATACAATGTCTTCACTGCTTCGGTAATCGAAGCATGGTTGTAGATATGCCTGGTCTCCAGATCGGTTTCCATGCTTCCAAAAGCAAAGATACGGTCGGCCAGCACATATCCACCGGTTAAGTCCAGAAATCGCTTACACCATTTCTGGAAAATAATCAAGTCTACGGTGCGATTTAGAACATGTCGCTTACTTCTAACCTTGCCCATTCCCAGCGAGAAAGACGGAGGAAGCAGATCTCGGACGTATTCGTAGAACTCCTTGTAGATCCTCAGATCTTTTTCTTTGCCTGGAAGGGTGGCCGTTCCGCGGGCGGACAGCCTCTTATCCAGGGAACCTTTTAGTTCTTCGGTCTGGCGAGCAAAGTGTTCGGAAAACATACTCTAAACTTCGGCACCTCCTAAAACAGGTTCAGCACTTTGTTAATATCGTGCTTCATAAAAGCCTCAAACCTGGAGGAAGCTCCTTCATGGAGGTATTTCTGGAGCCGGCTCACGCCTTTGATCTGGGCGCCGGCCACCTGAAACATAATCACGCCGCCATGCTTTACCTTTCCCCATTTGAACAATGAGTTCAGATCCTGGATGAGTTCCCCTTCGTGATACACGATCACCTTGTTGCCTACATGCTTCGCCTCGTAGGATTCGATGATATTCTTCCAGGCTTCCACATTACCGTTGTGGAAAAGCTCGTTGGTAACCTGAACCGAATACTTCGGAGTAATATTTCGCTTTCCAGCCGGAGGCGCGGCTGCTGCCGGTCTCTGAGCCTGCTGCGGCGCAGCCTGCTCGGGCGCCGGTTTGGGCTCTGGCTTTGGCTCGGGGGCGCTGGTATCCACGAAGCCCGGTGCCTCTTCAGGTATCTTGCCGGAAAGAAGCATATAGAAGGCTTCCAGGGCCTTCTCCGCCGTATCACGCTTTCCGTCCCTGGAACGGGCATAAGCCACTACCAGCTCATCCTTCTTGAGTTCCTGAACGGCCGCCCAGTGTTCTTCGCTGGCCGGATTTACCAGGAGCTGTCCCAGGGTAGGATGATAGTACACCACAGTAACCGACACTCCATTCCATCGGGAAAAAGAAGTGGTGAGCGGTACAAATGAAGAAACGCTCTCTTCCATATTCTTGCTCTTATACGGAAGGTTAAGCCTACTATTTAAGATTACGTTAACAATGGCTCCTACCTGGTTCTTCTGAACCTGGCCGGATTCCAGCATTCCGTTTAGATGATCAGCCAGATTTTCGCCTTTATCAATGGCTTCGATCAGGCCTGATACGCTTACCAGGTGACGCAGCACCTTGTTAAAGCTGGTACGCGTACTGAGAGAACTAAACAGTTTGGGATTCATTCGCACATCTCCTTGCATGCGGGCTCAGCGACTCCGCTGGCCTCCATTTTGCATAAATCACAGATCCTTCAACCAAAAACGGACCTGGCAGTTCTAACTGACAAAAAAAAGCCCGCATCGTAGGATGCGGGCCTTTTCCCGGAGGCTACGGGGCTTATAGTTCTTTCAGTCCCATGTCCTTGAGCTTATCCTCATAGGACTTTGGAGTCACGTCTGCTGAACCTTTAACTCCGCTGGAGCCTTCAGAAGAGCTCGATGGAGCGGGCGCTGAACCCGTGCCGGGAGTAGCTCCCCCCGCTGAAGGGGCTGCATACTGAGCTCCCGGATTCTCATCGTCGCCGCCATGATGGCCTTCGTCGCCACCGCTGGGGAGGCTGGCAAAAGACATCTCAGCATCGTCACGCACTGTGGATCGACGGCGCTTGAAGGTAGCGAATGCGGCATCCGCGAATCCTCGGGAAATCCCGTGCAGGAATTCGTTCAGAACGTTTGCCATTCCCTTCATCATGTACTGCTTTCTTTTGCTGGTGGCCATGTCCACGTCCAACAGCAGACCAGGTTGCAGGTGATGAGGGTTAATCTCGTAGGTAAACTTGTGGAATTGGTTTTCCAGAATGTTCAACCGTTCGTCAACAACCACTCGCTCTACAGGGTTCTGATAACCATACATATCCTGCAGTTTGTCCCGCAGGTAGCGGATCTTTTGTGCAGTGTTTCGGGTCTCCACCGTGTAGGTACGGTTGTTCTTCTCTACGAAGGTGTTGGTAGTGTCTCGGAAGTTCAGATGATCCCATTTCAGCTCATCTGGATCGGTGTTGAGCTCTTTACGCTCTTTGTTCCACTTCTTCGGCATTACGCTGTTGGCCAGGTCTTCGAAATCCACTACAGTTTTCTTTAGACCGAACCACTTGGATTTCTTCTGATCGTAGATCTGATGCACCACTTCCCAGGCAGCATCTACTTCCCGCATGAATGCTCCCATACGAGTGTCATAGATACGCTTCAGCTCTCGGATCTGGCTTTGGTCGAAGTATACCAGACGAATCGCATAGCGCTCGTCCGGAAGCTGGGTTTCGTCTTCATCCTCGTATTCGCGGATGTAGCAATCCCGAGCGTTCTTCTTGTTGTCGCAAACCTGGTATCCCAGTTTGGAAGTATCCAGAATGGAAGTCAGGGTATTAACAGCGGTGTTGAAGCCACGGTTTCGGATGTTTTCGGAGTCGATAATCTCTTTGATTGCCTCTCGCATGTTCAGAGGATCGTAATCTTCTTGATCGATCTCTGCTCGCAGGCCTTCAATCTTATCGATGAATTTCTTGCCCAGCACCGTATAGCGACGGGAGTTGGGATCGGAAATATTGTCGTCAGTGAACTTGTCCACCAGCTTGATGCGCTCGAACATCACCTCGTTGTCGGTCAACTCGGCGCGTCCGCTATCCACGATCTCCTCTTTTAGAGCTTCAATCTCCCGGTCAATCAGCTCCATGATGTGATTGGCCAAGTTATCCTTCAGCAGATACTCTACAGTAGTCTGATAGTGAAAGATAGGACTGATTAGCTCGGAGTCCAGGATGTTGATGGAGAGTTTGATGTCCGTTACAGTCTTGGGCTTGTAGGCATTGTCTTTGAAAACGCATTTAACGATTGAATAGGCATTCTCACCTCGAACGAAAGCGCCCACATCTGTCTTCTGGCGAAGAATAGAGTTGGTTTCGTTTTCCAGGTCGTTTACGCCCCGCTGGATGTGACCTTGCAGGTGACCATACATGTTCACGATGGATTTTTCAATCTCACCGGTGTTGAACTTGTCTGGACCAGCCAGTTTATCCAGCACTTCCACGATTTCGCGCGGAGTGTAACGTGCCAGGGATCGCAACTCTTCTTTGTCGATGAAGTCACGAACCTTTTTTACCATTTCATCTTCAACCGTTACAGTATAACGATTAAACATGTTAACATAGGCCTGGTTTACATAGTTATAAACCTTGTCCTCGATACTCGCCATGATATCCACATCTTTCAGGACCTCAGGCGGAAGCTTAGTCTGTACAAACCCTTTTACTCGATTAGCAGCATCATCGATAATCTTCTTTGATTCTGCGATCTTATTTCGACCTTCCCAAACAAGCGAGGTACGCGACGTCACCGCACTGGGAACTGTTGGGTCGATTTTATTTGGACTCTTTGGGAACTGCCCCATTGCCATATTTTCCTCCATCAAGGTATAACAGGTGGAAACGGGTTCACCCGGTTTTCTGTTTTATCGGATAATGGGCTGTGCCGCTTTTCTTTTCAAGAAAAAAAAGAATTTTTGACGCTTTTGCTTGCCGTTCCGGGACATAAGCTCCGCTTTATCGGAAGCTGTCCCACGATCAGGTTACTTCCAGGGTATGCGAAAGGCAACATCGCCGCTATCCAGGGTAAAATCAGTTACTACAGGTAAGACCTCTTTCCACTGTTCAATTTTTTAGATTAATAAACTCATCCTTCTTAGAAGTCGTCTTCATTCAGGACGGGTTCAGTTGTTTCCGGTAGAATAACCGGAGTGGTACTATCCACCGAATGCGCATCACAGGGCTCATTCGGGACAGTACCTTGAATAAAGTACTCTGTTATCGTTCTTGGGCAACGGGCAAGGGGCCGCTTGCCGGAGGTTTCACACACCGTCGCTTGCACCACACCTTCCGGAGGTCCAGGGAAAGACATTACTTCCTCTCCCTGCAAAGCACGGTTCATGTATCGACCCCATACAGGCGCTGCCATTCCGCCCCCGGTGCCTGAACGACCCAGGCTAATGTTTCTATCGTAACCGATATAGATGGCAGTTACAAGATTGGGCGTATAGCCCACGAACCAGGCATTGGTGGAACGATCCGTTGTGCCCGTCTTTCCCGCCGCCTGCCGGCCATACAAACGGGCCGCAGTGCCGGTTCCTTCCTGAACTACATCCTGCAACAATGAAGTAACAATGAATACCGTGGATTCCAGAAGGATTCGTTCCTTTTTTTGATCTTCGGGTTTGGTTTCATAGATTATGCTCCCTTCCCGGTCTTCAATTCTCTGAATCAGATAGGGTTCAATTCTATAACCGCCGGAAGCAAACACAGCGTAGGCGCTGGCCATTTGGAGCGGTGTCATCTCTTTACTGCCCAGGGCCAGAGTGGCATTCCTGGGAAACTGATCTTCGGCAATACCGGTAATGGCTGCGATCCCGGGCAGAAGCCTGGCCGGCTGCATGTAAGTAAATGCCTGAATAGCCCAGGTGTTGCGACTTTGAACCAGGGCCGGTCGCATACGGATCGGGCCCATATAGGAGCCGCTATAGTTTTCGGGAGAGTATTCGGATAGATCCGCGCTTAACCAGTGCTGGGGCGAATCGTCCAGCACCGTGCTGGCGGTCAGGGACCTTTCCGAGCCAGGGTTTCGGCCGGTGTAGTCCAGACCTGCCGCATAAACGATGGGCTTGAAGGAGCTACCGGGCTGACGCAGGGCCGAATCAAAACGCAGCAACTGGTTCCTGGACTCAAAGCCTGTTCCTCCGACCACCGCTGTGATGGCGCCGGTTTGCGGCCGCAGGCTGATCAATGCGCCCTGGATTCCCTTATCGTCATCGTCGTTGCTTTCATTGGAAGAACGCAGTTCCTCTTCAAAGGCCCTGGCGGCATTTTCGCCTCCGGCCAGCAGGTTCAATAAGGTAAAATCGTTTCGCCAGTTTCGAGCAAGCTCCAGAGAAAAATCCCGCTGCGCCTGGGTCCGTTTAACTGCATAGTCCGGTAGACCGAAGAGCTCCCGCACCAGAGGCATGAAATCGCCGGCCTCCCGGTCGAAAACCTCATAGCGTGTAAAGGGAGCTCTACGGGGCCGTTCGTTCAGGTTCTTGAGCCAGGAAATCATTTGATCTTCGGCGGCCTGCTGATGCTGCACATTTATGGTAGAATAGATCCGATAACCGCCGGTATAAATCTTACGACGTAGACGACTGGAAAGCTGATCCAGTACATAAGCGGTGGCGTAGGGAAACCGATTGGTGCGTACACCGAAATAGTTCTCGTCCGGATAGCGATTAAAAAGCGACGGATAATACTGCTCGGCCAGATAGTTATGAGCTTCGGTAGCGTCCTCGGGAGTGATCATTCCGGTCTCGATCAATCGCTGAAACACCACGCGGATCTTTTTGGCCGAATCCGACGGATATTTGAGCGGACTTAAATCGTTGGGTCGGGTTGTGAGCGAAGACAACACCGCTACCTCTCCCCAATTCAGATCCCGGAAGTCTTTGTCGAAATAGAACTGACTGGCGGCCTGAACGCCATTGGTGCCGTGTCCCAGGGGCACCTCGTTAAAATAAAGCTCCAGGATTTCATGTTTGGGATGGCGCATCTCCAGAAAGAGAGCCAGGCTTGCTTCCCGGGCCTTTCTTACAATGCTTCTTTCCCGACTGAGATAGCGGAGACGCGCTACCTGCTGTGTAATCGTGGAAGCGCCTTCGCGAATCCCACCCGCCAGGAAGTTCACAACAGCGGCCCTGGCGATTCCATAAAGATCCAGGCCCCAGTGCTCCTCGAAGTTGTTATCTTCGGTGGCGATGAAGGCCCGGGCCACCGGTAGTTGCAGGTCTTCTTCACTTAGAGTTATAATCTCGCGTCCGGAATCGCTACGGACATAGCGAGCGATGAGCTCCGGCTTCCCGTCCAGCCCCACTCCATAAAGCGAGGAGGGTTCATCATAGCCGGCATCGTACCAGACAAGGAATGGATCGGCAAATGTAAATGTAATGCAGAATATGATACCGGCGCCCACGGAACCGGTGAAGGCCACGGCTCGTAGCAGGGAGCCACGAATCCATTTCTCCAGGCGTCCGCCCACGGAGAAAAAGAACACCCGGCTAAACAGCGCCACTCCTTCCGGAGGATCGAATACCGTCTTTCTGTATTGCTCGATGGACTGAGAAGCTGTAGTATCTCGGGAACCGCCGGTGCTCTTCTTTTTCGATGCAGGAGATCCGGTCTTCTTTGTCGAGGTCCGGGCCGTTTTCCCGGCGGGCAACGCACTACCTGTTGCGGTTTTTTTTGCTGCGGATTTCTTCGTCGGCTTCTTTCCGGTACCGGAACCCGCCGATCCCGGGGAAGATTTCTTTGAAGAAGGGCTGGCGGCCGCTTTCTTTTTGGAGGTTTTCCCGGTTCTCTTTTGGGCAGACGTGTCTTCGGATTCCTTACGGGCCATGCGTGGTCAGAAAGCGGCGGGGCATCGCATTATTCAACTAGCTTTCGTTTCTGGAATGAGGGAAACACTCCGGTCTGGAAGTATCTATAGAACAGAATCAGAAGAAAAATCCAGCCCGGGGTCTGGGAGATCAGCGAAGCCCAGGCAGCGCCATGGATACCATACAGAGGAATCAGAATTGAGTTAAACAGAATGCCGGATGCCATCCGAATGCCTGCTTCAATGCCGACAATGATGGGCCGGTCCAGGGCCAGAAGAGCGGTGCCCAGAGGAGCAAAAATCAGGCGCAAGAGAAAGCCGGGGTACAGAATCCAGAATACCGAAATGGATCGAACGTATTCCTCGCCATACCAGAAAGGAAGAAACCAGGCAAAGATCCAGAATCCGGGCAACAATGCCAAGAGGCCGGGAAGCAAATAGGCATAGATCTTCTTGAAATTCTGCGCATACTGGCTGGCGGATTCCAGAACGCTAAACCGAGGCAGTATTACGCTTTGCATCGTTGCCAGTAGAATCAGAAATCCCTGCATCGGGATTCGCGCCGCATGAAAGAAAGCCGCATCAGCTCTCTGGCCAAGGAGTAACACTTCCATCCAATCGCTCAATATTGAGAAGAAGCTTGCTGCAATGAGCCAGCGGTTATAGGAGAAGAGTCTTCGAATCCAATGGAATCGTTCATCCGCCGGGGCGGATCTTTCGAAGAAGGAAGCCGGAAAAATGGCAAAGAAAATGGCCACGGAAATATACGGGCCGGCCAGAAAACTAAACAATGCCTGCTGGATGGTAAGGTGGCCGGAGTCCCCGAAGTAGAAGAGCGTAAGCAGGGTTAATCGCACAATCCCGGTAGAAGGAATCCAGTAAACAAGCTGATTGTACTTCTGATGGGCCACAAGTATGGCGTCCAAAAAGGAAAAGATGCTCATTCCGAAACCGGAAAGCAGAACCATAAGGAGTATGGTGAGATGATCGGGAGAATGAGGCAGCCCCAGGGGGCCGCCGAGGATGGGGAAAAAACCCGCAGTGGCCCAGGAAGCGATGAGCACAAATGCTATCAGAAATGCGTAGAACTTCAGGGAAAGGGAGGCCCTTAGTATAGAAGAAACCTCGGTGCTATTGCCATGATGCAGGCTTCGGGAAAGATATCGGATGAGCGAGTATTGCAGGCCGGCTTCGGTGATGGCCTGGATCACGGTCACCTGGGCCACAAACTGCCCGTAGATGCCGTGCTCTTCCACAATAAGCAATTTCCCCACTACCAGGGAAAAAACCAGTGAGCTAAAGGAGTGAAAAGATCGGGACAGAAATAGACCGGCGATCTTGCTCAATCGCCTGCCCTGCCCTATTACTGAAATTGCCCGTTGAAACATTCCAGTTCCAGCTTTTCGCCCAGAGCCCAGATCACTGTCGTCGTAGTGTGGTCTACCTGACCGGCGTTGTATCCCCGGCGCACGCCCCGTAACCAGGTGGAATCGTGCAATCCTGTCATGACGAGCACGCCCCTACCGGCAATCCATTGGTCTCCGCGAAGCACCTGGCCCAGAACGCCCAGCTCCCGGGCTTCCTCCTCGGTCTTCTCGTTGTGGGGATCGATCCTGCCGTAGAAGCGGTAACCGTTGGCCCGGGAAAGAAATCCGAGCACCAGGCCTTCCGGTGCGCCAAAGGATCCCCAGAGCAGATGATAGCGACTTTGCGGGCGGGCAAAAATATCGCAGGCCGCCGAAATAGAGCCGGACTCAATCAGGGCTACCGAAGCCCCGGCGGAACGGATATCTTCTATTAGATGTTCGTGACGGGAGCGGTTTTGAACGATTACGGTAAGGTCCTGCACCGGAACCTTGAGGCTCTCAGAGACACGTTTCAGTACCTCTTTGCGTTCCATGTCAAAGACCCCCGGGCCAGGGTCCGCATCCAGCGGAAGCAGGATCTGTTCCATGTAAGTGCCGGGCACATGAATCACGGAGCCCTTTTCCGCCGCCAGGATGACGGTCATGGAATCGGGCAGGCCTTTCGCAAAATTGCTGGTACATTCCAGAGGATCGACGATCAAGTCCAGGGCTTCGCCCCCGGAACCCAGAACCTCGCCAGAATAAAGCATGGGAGCTTCGTCCTTTTCCCCTTCGCCGATTACAACGGTCATTTCATAGGGAAGCCTATTTAACCCGCTGCGCATTGCCTCCACGCAGATATGATCGGCCTTGTTTTTCTGATTCTTTCCCGAAAGGGATATTACAGCCCGGGCCACCGCATCCGTGACTCCGGCCAATTGCCTTCCTCGCTCGATCCAGATTTTGTCTGGCATGCTTGCCCCCGATTATTGAATCTTTCGCCAGAAAGTCACAGACTTTCCGGCCCGCAGTCCCAGATAGCTGTAGAGGATGGTTTCCAGAGCCTCCCCCCGGGACAGTGCAACAAAACGTATCTCCTGGCTGACTTCTTTCTCTGAATTGGGCACCTCGCCGGTTCCTTTCAGATGAAAGGCCGCCCCGTGAATCTCCCCTTTCAGGTCTTCTCTCTCGCTTGTGAGGTGAATGGATGCATCCAGGGCTTCCCGGTAATGAAGGCGGTAAGAACGATTCAGTGTTATCCGCTCGCCGCTTCTTTCATACTGTATATCCAGCTTGCACTTTACCACAGGCCCTTCTTCCAGGCCGCAACTTCTTTGAATGATGGCAGTTTCAATTATGGAGTCATTTCTATCATAGACAATCCGGCGACCGCTGAAGTCCCCGATTAGATCCACTTCGGGCTTGAATACCGGTCCGCGACCGGATAATTCCGGATCATAGAAGCCACAGGATGCAAAGAAAACCTGTATGGCTAAAACACCGATCAGAGGAAATTTCGATTGCTTCTGGAAACCCACAACATACCATCGAATCACTCTCCGTTCAGGGGTAAATCAGGAATTCCAGGCAACCAGATGACAGATCAACCCACAACAGTGGCCACCATCCCCTTCGAACCGGTCCGTGACATTCTGAAAGCGGCCCTGGACCAGCTCTTCCATATAGAAGTGACCGGTCTGGAATCCATTCCCGAATCCGGCGGGGCCATTCTTGTTTGCAACCATACAGATTACCTGGACCCCATGATTCAGGGCCTCTACAGTCCACGAAGGATTCATTTCCTGGGCAAAGAAGAGCTTTTTCGGCCGGACGATCAAATACTGGAAACCCTGGCCCAGGCCCCGGGATGGAGCCATCCAGTTTTCTCACCGGTGCGGTTGACCGTGGAAGCAATGCTGAAGCTGTATGGCCTCTACCATCGTAGTCAGATGGAAACCTGGGGCGGACATCCCATTCGCAGAGCATTCAAGGGGGATTCCGCCAAAGATGCGGTGGCCTATTATCAGGAGATCGAAGATCAGATGCTGGAGCTCCTGAGAGAAGGGCATCTCCTCTCCGTATTTCCGGAAGGAACTCGAAGCGAAACCGGGGTTATGGCGCCATTCAAACCGCTCACGGCCCGGCTGGCCCTGAAAGCCGGCGTTCCCATCATTCCCAGCGGCATCCGCGGAGCCCATGGATTTTCCGATGTGCGGACCTTTCTTTCCGGCGAAGTGTTCCAGCGAGGAATTTACTACAATATTGGTAACCCGATCCAGCCCGCCGACTTTCCGAAAATTGAGGAGGTGGGGGAAAAAGCGGCCGCCCGAGCGCTCACGGAAGATCTACAAAAGCAGGTCTATGCTCTTACGCTCCACCCGGAGCGTCGATCCCGCGGGCGCGAAGTTCCGCGAAAGACCCGGGCCCGACAACTTTAATCGGCAGGCGCGGTGACTTCCGAACCCCTGCAAGCTTTCAGTCACTCCAACTGCTTTTTTCCCAGAAGAACCTTTTGTTTTTCCAGACGATTGAGTAGCTGAGGATAACGCTTCTTGAGGAATTTATCCGCAGGTTTAATCTTCATCGCATGGGACCAGTACTGCTCGGACTTTCTGTAATTACCCAGAAGATAATGAGACATCCCCGCATACTTCAAAGCGGGAAAATAATCGGGCTTTAGTTGTATGGCCCGCGTCAGATATTTCAAAGACTTGAGATAGCGCTTCTCGCGTATCAGACAGTAGCCCCGGTACATCAGGATCTCTTCGTTTTGCTTTTCGGAATCCCCTTCCATTAGCTCCAGGGCCTTTTCGTAGTTTCTATTTCGGATGAAACTGGAAATCTTGAGTTTATAGATTAGATCGTCATCAATGGAGTGATCTGCGCTTCGATGTCCCTCCTCCCGAAACCCTACGCGAATCAGGGAAAGGTCATCCGTTGGCTCCCCTACATTGTACAACGACTTCACCAGGCTTCGCAGATTGCCTTTGCTCTTTTCCACCTGTTTCAGGATCAGACCGTAGTCGTAGTTGATCTCGGGATGGGCAGAACCGGGCTTAAGATTCAAATCATCTTTTCCATCGGAGCCGGCAAAGAGTACGTCTCCGGGCTCCAGCTGAAACCTCTGGATAGTGAAGCCAAACTCGGAGGGGCTACCAAATTTACGCATGGTCAATTCTTTGTCTACAAAGCTGGCCTTTCCATTTCGGTATAGAATCAGAAACGGGTGCTCCGCATTAATGTACAACAGTTCGCCGCTTTGCTCGTTGACCAGTCCCAGGATACCGGAAAACATCATGGCCCCGTCGAATGAAAGAAAGATGGTTTGAATCTCTTCGTAGCAGTCCCGTAGCCATTGCTCGGGGGATCGCATCTCCACACGAGTAGTTGAAGAGATGCGGCTCATGATTGAATTCAAAACGGTGCCCATTACCAGAGCGCCGCCGGCCCCCTGCATGGACTTGCCCATACCGTCGCCATTAAAAAACATTACGTAGGGCTTGCCGGAGAATTCAATCTGACCGGTCATGTTAAAGTCCCCGCCCAGATGCTGGAACTTCTCTTTGAACAGGAATGCCTTCTTCTGGATCAGTACACAATCCGTTGGCACTATCTGACTTTCATTTAGCTCATTCATCAGCGGCTTCATTAGAAGAGTGGTGAGGAAGTAATCCCCGTCCTGGTTTCGCTTGAGCTTCTTGATTTCGTCCAGAGAGACCTCGAATTCGGTCTGTAGATTGTTCAGTTTCTCGATAGTACGCATCAGGTCCTGGCTGTATTTACGATCAATGTACAGGCCGCATTCCATCTGCTTCATCTTCTCAAGCAGTCCAGGTATGTATTTCTTCTGAATGATGGAGCCGTGCTGCGGAGCGATCAGTTCAATATCCAGGGATTCGATTTTTCGCAGGGCATAGTTCAGAATATCCCGGCTGGGCATATAGGCCATATGGAACCCTTCGATGTGCTGGAAGTAGTTTTCGTCCGCAAGGAAATGCCAGGAGTCTTCGAGGCCGCCAAAGATGTCCCCGGAAAACAGCACTTTCGTTTCCTGATCGTAGGTGACGAATGCGCCCGGTGAATGGCAGTACGGAGTGGTATAGAATTGGAGTAAGCGATTTCCGGCCTTGAGCTGAAAGTCGTTTTGATCAATGTTGTAGTATCCGGATTGCAAACCGTAGTGTTTGATCAGAACCGACATGCGGCTATGCGTTACAATCTGCAGATCCGGTCTATCGATGAGCTTTTCCAGATAGGGAACCGCAGCGCAAAGATCCGGATCCTGATGATGCAAAATAATATATTTGATGTCCCGCAAATCGCAGGCCATTTCGATCTTTTTGATGATATCCTGACGCTGCAGCATGGAACCGGGATCAATGAGAATGGACTCACGACCGTTGTTGATGAAATAGGGGTGGCACTGGAAGGGATCGTTTTCCAGATAAATGCCCACCCAGAATATGTCCCGGGCCACCTGCACCGGCCGGGTGAAATCCAGATCCTTGCCGTCCGAACCCTCCCCCAGGATAGAGTTCGCGCCGGCGCCGTCTCGATAGAAAACATTGCCATCTTCTCGCGATATCGCTTTAGCATCGGTGCTGGTTTCTGTACTCGCCATAATCCAGGGTTTGATTCAGAGCTTCCTGCGAAAACAGCAAATTGAAACAGATGTTACAATATCCCTTCCGGGAGCCCATTCTTGTATTTATAGATAATCAGAATTGATCTCAACTCCGCCCTGTCTTAAGAAACAGAGGTAGTACCGGATCAATGCCTGAAATCTCGGGCACGGAAGTGTCCGATACCTTCAGCTCAGGCACTGACCCTGGCCGCCTTCCCGGAGGGTCCGGGCACCTTTTGCCCCGGAACTCGCGGCTTCCCGGGATGAGCCAGGCACGAATTGCCACGGAACTCGTGGCGGGCCCGGCAAGTGAGCGGAAATCCAGTCATTATCCATTCAGGATTCTAGAGTCGAAAGGCTTAATGCGCGGATAAAGCTAGAAGGTAAATCTGAGGCCCAGCCGATGGCTTGTCTCTGAAAAAGGGGATCTGTACATCTCCGGGGATGGCCTCCAGGGATGCGAACCGGAATACGAAGTTGAAAAAGCCCGGCCATCACCGGTAGCAGCCACATTCCACAAGAAGGATTGAAAACGGATTTCGTCATTTTGTCCCTGGGCGCGCTGCTTTTCGTCCGTTCCATCCAGGGTATGACGCAATCCTTCCGGGCCTTTGAGATCCCTGGCCAGCTCGCGCTCCAACAGGCTCAGTTCGCCAAACTCTTTGTCGTCGTGTTCATAGCCCAGCCACAGGAAGAGGCCGGCAAAGAAAAGGGATGCGATGGCCGCTCCGGAAAACAGATTGGCCCGACTGTCCCAGACTCGGGCATCCAGACGGTTGTTTTCAATTTGCTGAATCTGATAAAGCGAATAGGAAGGTACATCGCTAATGGCCAGGCCCGGCACCTGACCGCGGATAGACTCTCGCACTTCGTTTGCTCGGATGGTACTGTAGGCCCAGCCGCCCCCCAGGACCAGACTCTGAAGCATGAAACCGAAGGCCAGATCGTGATGGGTCCAGTCCGCAATCACGTAACCCGGATCGCGATAATACTCTTCGGTGCTGCCCTCGGTCATGGCCACCGACACCCGGGCCGTCTTACCGGTTTCCAGACGCACTCCCTTGAATCGATCAATGTGTTTGTCGAGACTGATGCGCACCCGATGAGTGCCCTCTTTCAGATTTTCCACTTTAAGCGGAGTGGTCCCCAGGAAATCGACGTTCAAGAATACGCTGGCTCCGGGAGGATTGCTTTCTACTACCAGGGTGGCATTGCCTTTCCGGGGCAGACATTCTATGCGGAAGCTGGAGTCCGAGGTGAGCTCAATGTTGCGCACCCGGTCTTCGCACTCTTCATGACTTACTCGTAGCTGGTAACTTCCAGGAGCCACCGCCCGGTCCAGTGGCGATTTGCCGATGTAGACATCGTCCAGAAACACAAGAGCACCGGGCCGGTCAGTAGAGACCCGAATTCGCCCCGCCCCTCGGCCGGGCAATCTGCTTTCCACAAAGGTACGGATTCGAGAAAGGGTGGCTTCGTCGTATGGATTGCGGGACGGAAGATTGATCACGGTGGAGGATTTCTTGCCCCATACAGCGTCATAAAATTCCAGCTCCAGAACCGGGTTGTCACGGTTTCCCTTGATGCGTCCCTGCAAGAGATAGTCCGCATCTATGAGGGCGGCGACGTGAAAACCGGAGGATCGCTCAACCAGCGCTCCCTCGTCGGGTCTCCAGCGGTACACCTGCCCCTCCAGAAGTATCTTTTCTCGGGATCCGGCCACTTCCTGCGAAAGCTGCGGTTGCGAATAGGGGCTGTTTACTCTGGCTTTACCGGCCGGGTCCAACACTACATCCGGTGGGCGGACATCTCGAAGGAATACCGGAAGCGACATTCCATTCAGAATCATCTCGGGTAGTCCGGTTTCCAGATAATCCAGGTTCGACGAACCGCTGAGATTGGTAAATGGAACAATGCGAAAATAGCGCTGATGAGGTTGTGCGGTTACCAGCGGAATCTCTTCGGCCTGCAAGGAGAAGTCCGTTCGCTTGCGCTGCGCCAGGAAAGGCCAGAGAAACAGCCATAGTTGAACAGTAATGAGAGCCAGAGCCAGGGAACGAAAGGAAAGGCCCCTCAAAGCCAGCATCGAGCGGCCTTTCTTGATCTTGGCGCCTCTGACGGCCCTGGCCTGGATGGTACAGGTCCGGCCTCCGGATGCAAAATCAGATATGTTGCCGTTCGAATGCAAGGAAGGAACTCCTGGTTCCGTCAGGACACGGTTTGCTTTCTTTCCTGGAATCTTACAGAAACGATGCGCGTCACGCCGGGCTCTTCCTGGGTTACGCCGAATATAGCGCTGGCTTTCTCCATTGTAAGTTTATTGTGAGTGATGACCAGAAACTGACTTCTGGGCGCAAAACTGGAAAGCATTTTCAGAAATCGATGCACGTTATTATCATCCAGCGGAGCGTCGATTTCATCCAGCAAACAGAACGGAGACGGACGCACAAGATAGGTGGCAAACATAAGCGCAATGGCAGTCATGTTTTGCTCCCCGCCGGAAAGCAGCGTAATGGAGCTGTTTTTCTTTCCAGGAGGCTGCACCATAATGCTGACCCCGCTATTCATGGGGTCGTTTTCATCGGTAAGGGTCAGGCTGGCATTACCGCCGCCAAACAGAGTCTGAAACACTTCCGTAAAGTTGTTTTGAATACGTTCGAATGTGTCTTTGAAAAGCGCTCGCGAGCTCTCGTCGATTTCCTGCAGAATAGAAAGGATGTTCTTACGCGCCTCTTCGATATCGCCCTTTTGCTTGAGTAGCTCGTTCAGGCCTTCTTCGCACCGGGCATATTCGTCGATGGCCAGAGCATTGAACTGTCCGAGTCCCTGGATCTCGCCTTTAATTCTACGATATTCGGATTGCTCGTGGTCTTTGTTCAGACGACGGTTGCTGCACTCTTCTTCGAGCTCCCCGGGGCTCATCTGAAAATCGTTGTATAGCTCTTCCTCCAGTGTTTGCAGGGCTACATTGATGTTTTCCTGGGCCCGCTCTTCTCGAGACATTTCCGGAAGCAGTCGCTCGATGGCATCCCGATCCTTGCGGGTCTTTTCCCGTAGTTCGCCAATGCGGTTTCGCACCTTCTCAATGTTCTTCTGCATGCTTTCCAGCATGCTGGCTTTTTCCCGGGTTTCCCGATTATTATGCTCCAACTGCTCCTGCTGCTGCCTTTGCTCTTCCTTTAGCTTTGTAATGTGAGCATCTACGCTACGGATTTCATCATTTAGATAGTTCAACCGGGCGCCGGATTGTTCGATTTGATTTTCCAGTTGATCCCGTGCTTCCTGGGAGGAGTCCTTGCGGGCCTGGTAGTCGCGGATTTGCAGTTCCAGCTCCACCCGACGATTCTTTTCCTTTTCTATGCGAACCAGGTCTTGCTTGCGTTGCTTTTGTAGAGTGTCGTTTTCTTTCTGGATCTCAACCTTTCGCTGATTGAAGGCATTCATCTTTTGATCCAGTTCTTCTTTTCTGGAAATTAGACCGGATTCGCCGAAAAACAGCGAGCGAAACTCGGCATCCAGTTTCTGGTATTGATCGAAATCTTTTAGCAGAACCGAGAAGGACAGGCCCTCAATCTTTTTCAGCCAGGCGGTTTTCTTTTCCGCGATGGAAGGCGCATCCTCGGTGGATTTCATATCCTGGATTAGATCATCCACGGTGGCTTTGCCTTCCTGGATTCGCGCCAGCATTTCGTCGGAAAGGGCCTTACGGCTTTGCTCTGCGGCCTCGATGTCTTTCTTTCGGGCTTCCAGATCGTTGATCAGTTGCTCGGTAAGGGCGCGCAATTGATCCATCACGCCTTTCTGATCTTTTTCGATCTGCTGGCTTTCGCTGATATTGGCTTCTTCTTTTTGCTGCGACTCCTGAATCTGACGCTCCAGACCCTCTACCGTGTTTTGTAGATCGGCAGACTTCCTGGTTAGATTCTCAATCTCGGAGCTAAGATCCAGCTCCAGTTGCATGGATTGTTCCAGCTTCTTTTTGGAGGCCTTCAGGAATTTGTCTTCGGCGTTCAGTCTTTCCTGAATCTGATCCTTCTGCCGGATCCTTTCGTCGATCTCGGCGCTCACCCGGGCCTGGTTCTTTTCCAGGGATTCAATAATGGATAATGTCTGATGATACTGGCGGTCCAGGGCATGACGCTTTTCCAGGTCGTCCTGGTTCTGTACTTCCAGTTCCTGGGCTTCGCTTTCGGACTTTTCGATGCGGTCCAGTATGGTTTGCTTTTTCTCGGCCAGCTTCTGGAGCTTCTCTTCGATGGATTTCTGCCGGGTCTGGTTGTCCGAAATCTTGAGATAGCGAATGTTCTTGTCGTGTTTGTCCAGATGCTCTTTGAGCTTTAGATATTGTCTGGTCTTACGGGCCTGACGCTCCAGGTTCTCCAGTTCCCTTTCTTTCTCTTTTAAGATGTCGCCCAGCCGAAGCAGGTTCTGTTCGGTATCGTCCAGTCGCTTCAGTGTTTCCTGGCGTTCCGCTTTGAATCTGGAAATGCCGGCCGCTTCGTCAAAAAGTAGCCTTCGATCTTCCGGACTGGCCCGGAGTATCTCGGACATCCGGCCCTGCTCCATAATGGAATAGGCGGTCTTTCCGATGCCCGTGTCCATCAACACACGTTCGATTTCTTTTCGCGTGGTGCGCTTGCCGTTTAGTATGTATTCGCTGGCGCTGTTCAGATACAGTCGGCGGCCAATGCTTACTTCGTCCTGATCCACGGACAGGGAACGGTCCGAGTTATCGAAAGCAATCTCTACTTCGGCCATGCCGGCCTGTTTGCGCTTTTCCGAACCCAGGAAGATCACATCTTCCATGTTCTTACCCCGCAGGGCCCGACCGGATTTCTCGCCCAGCACCCATCGCACGGCATCCACAATGTTGGATTTTCCACAGCCATTGGGGCCCACCACCGCCGTAATGCCGGTGCCAGGTTCAATCACGGTTTCATCCGCGAAGGATTTGAATCCTACCATGCGTATTCTTTTTACGTGCATGAAATTCCTCTGCCTGTAAAGCAGGCCTACAGGGAAAAGCGATCCTGCTGGATCCAGGAAGGATTCAGCAGGCCGGTGCCAACCCTGACTGTCAAGCAGTTGGGGATGGCTGGACCCTCAGAGGCCGCCGGATAGTCTGACGACATAAGGTTCTCTAGCCACGTTATGGAAGAAGTGTTCAGAAGAAAGCCCTATCTGCAATTCCTGCGTGGAAAATCCGCCGATGGCCTGAGTCTTACGGAAGCCCGGGACGGTAGCCGCATTCCGGCGGAAAATGGTAAGCCCCTTTGTTCCGCTTATGGACCCGCCAAAGAAGCGGATCGAATTCTTTCCGGCGCTACAGGGCTGAAAAGAACCCAGATACTTGTCATTCTAGGGGCCGGGAACCCCGAGCTATTCCGGGCCAGCGCGCATTTGCACCCGGGCCAGATCTGCGCAGTTGTGGATCATCGTCTGGGTCTGGGCGCCTTCTACCTGGACCAGGCTCTGTCCGAGTGGTCCCGCGGCGGATACCCAGAGCAGGCGGCGGAACCCGGAGATTCCCATGGGGCAACCGGGAGTCCTGAATCTCAGGAGGCTTCTAACCGGTCTGAACCGCTATCTTCTCATCCGCAAGCTATAGTAGAAGAAAAACAAGCTATATTAGAAGAAACAATAGAGGAAAGGGCTTCTTCCGATAAGGCCAGCCTCTCTTCGGAGAGCAGGCATCCATGGACCGAGGATTCCAAAGTCGCCGGCGGGAAATCAGATTCATTGGAAAACGGTAACCTTCCGCCATTGCGGCAGTATCTGAATACCCCGGGTTGCCATGTTTTTTTCGGTGAGGAAACCCTGATCTCCCTGGAGCATTACCTGGAGGGACTTCCGGCCGAGAACTTTCAGGGGATTCGATTTCTCCGGCACCGGGCCTCCGTGGATAAAGCCCCGGCCTTTTACGAATACGTAGAAACCCGCATGCGAGGAATACTGCAGTCCCGCATGTCGGACCTGCTCACGCGGTTCGAGTTCGAACCCCTGTGGTTGCGCAATACGCTGCTGAATAGTCATTTTGCAAAACCGGAAAGCCATCCATCCAATCTGCTTTTTTGGTCCAATCGCTGGCCTGGAAAACCAGCTCTTCTGGTTTCGGCGGGGCCCAGTCTCACCGAAACATTGCCGTGGATCAAAGAGAATCAGGATCGCTTCTTCATACTTGCCTGCGATACGGCACTCAAGCCACTACTCCGCGCCGGCATTCGGCCCCACGGGGCCCATATCCTGGATGCGCAGAAGCAAACACTGCTGCACTTTCTGAACGAAGACCTGTCCGATCTGATCCTGTTCGCCGACCTGGTTTGCCATCCTTCCCTGCCCCGACACTTGAAGCCTGCCGGATGGGTGTTCTCCTCGACGGCTCGCTTGATCTATCGACCGGATGGAAGCACCGAAGAACTAAAGACCCCCGGCACCGACTTACTGGAATCCATGTGCGGCGCGCAGGGACGGCTGCAATCCGGCGGCTCGGTGGCTACTTCGGCATTTGATCTATTGCGATTTCTGGGGTTTCGCAGGATCTACTTTGCCGGTCAGGATCTGGCCTGGACATTCCGACAACTGCATGCTCTGAACACGCATCATTATGAACGATGGAACTCCATGGTAAGTCGGGTGCTGAGCCTGGAAACCATCAATGAAAGGGTAATGCAGAAGCGGGATCTGGTTCCGGTTTCTGGCATTGATGGACGCGAGATTCCTGGCGATTTCATACTGAGCCTTTACAGAAGCTGGTTTGAGCAGTCCATAGAATCTTTGAAGTCTGAAGACCCGGTGGAGTGTATCAATCTCTCCCGAACAGGAAGCCTTATCGAAGGTATGCGCTATCCGCGCCTGGAAAACCCGGAAGCGTCGGCGAATGCAGCCCTGCACTCCTCGGATTCGGTAGAGTCCGCCAGTTTCAGCTTTCGGGCCCGTCAAGATCTGTTGCAGGCATTCGAACAGATAGCGGCAAAGGGTTCAGCTTCGAGCAAAGCCGATTTTCCTTCGCAGGATCCCGCTTTCGGCGAATCGCAAAATGCCGGAATGCTTGAACGTATTCAGAGCGCTCTTTTGACTCTTTACAAACAGCCAGGGGATCAAGAAACGGCGGAAAAAACCTGGGCGCAGTATCCAGAACTCCGCGCCCTCATTCGAAAAACCGAGGTTTATATCAGCCGGAACCGAGAGAAACTCAGCGATGAGCGCGCCGACGGAGTCTATCGCACAAATCTGAAGCGAAGCCTGAACCAATTTCTGCGCTTCAGCAGTCGCTATATATAGGACTACCACCAAACCCTGGACAAATAAATCATCGTAAGCGGAAGTTACCACCGATCCTACGCCGCCTTTCTGGCTGGCGCTACGCAACGCTTCACCGATCGTGGCAGAAATCAAACGTTGAGTATCGATAAGATGTGCCCTTCCCGACTCTCATTCTTTGTATTCATTCTGGGTTTTGCCCATTGTACCGTGGCCAGCCTGGAGTGCCGAAGCGAAGATCCGAGCTGCAATACCGGCGCCACAGTTCTCATGCTCCCCTCTGCGGTCCTTGCCGGCTGCACTAATCAGAGCGCTCAGCTTATTAGCCTTGCCGCAGAAGACGGGACAGTGATCGATAATCCGCCCAGTGCCGTAACCACAGGTGGTATTGTAAACATTGGCGACACCGCCAGCGGCGACACCATCCAGCTTTTCTTGAGCTTTGACATAACCGCGCTGCAGGGAGGACTTCTGAGCTCCGCCACTGTTTCCGTTTACCAGAGCAATGCAAATGCCAACCCGGCCCTCATTGTTCCCTTCTACGTAGACCATGTTGACTTCGGAACGCTGGACACTTCGGACCACGGAACCACTGGTCTGGCGGTAGGTTTCCATGAGATCAACGACGTAAGTTTTCCGTCCTTCAAGACTTTCGATGTAACCGCCCAGGTACTGGCCGATCTCACTGTTGGAAGACCGCGAAGCCAGTTCAGAATTCGGGCCACGACGGACGGAGGCATTAGCGCCGATTCACTGGCACTGCATACCGGGGATTCAGGAACCAATCCGGCTGCGATGAACTACAATGGCTGCTTTCTGTAGGCGGCGCTTCCATCGACGTAAGGAGCGGCAGCTTCTACTACGGCCCTCAGGGGGATGTTCTGCAAAACAAAGATTACGTAAGGTGCGTGCGCAACTAGATCAACTGCAGAGCCCGGCGAATCCATTCGGCGGTGGATGACTCCGCATCCATCGCCGGTCTTGCAGCCTGCAAGGCTCCGTCCTTTGCTTTCCGGGGCGGTCCGGCCTTTGCTCCCCCGGCATTCTCGTCGGTCAGGCGCTCCTTCTCCAGTTTTTCAAGCACCTTTGCCACCTGGGTCTCTTTGTAGCCCAGCTGCAGAAGAGCCTGTTTCACCAACTCAAAGGTTTCGTCCTCGGGTTCGGCTACCAGTTCTCCCGTGGCAGATAAACCGGCCCGGGCAGATCCTTCTTCCAATTCCAGTAGTTTCAGGAATCGCTTCTTCTTTCGGTTCACTTCAAATATGAGGGCTTCCGCCGTAGATTTTCCAATGCGGGGAATATGTGTAAGCCCTTTTGTATCCCCGCTGTCGCAAATGGACAAAAGGCCTCGCGTGTCCAGGTGACTGAGGATACTGAGCGCCAGGGAGCTTCCGAAGCCCTTAATATCCTGAATTGTGCGAAACAGCTCCCTTTGCTGCGGATCCAGAAATCCGTACAGGCGATGTTCCTCCGGCAGAATCTGCTGATGCACATGAAAGAAAAGCTCGGCTTCCGGATTTTCCTGAAGTTTTCGCTCCACGGAATCCAGGACATTCAATGGAACAATGATTTCATATTCCAGAGCGCCGGTGTCTATGAACAGACGGGTCCCCGCCTTTCTACTTACGATTCCTCGTATACCTGAGATCAATCCTCACCCTCCCCGTCCGACTTCTTTCGCCCGGTAGCCCGGTCCTTCATACCTGCTTTCCCGGCCGATTTCAGGTCCTTGCGAGGCGCTTTCCCGGGCGATGTCGCCTTCGGGCGGGGCTCCTTCTTTGCCGATTTCGCGCCCTTGCTGGCGGTCGCCTTACCCTTGCCATGACGCAAGAAACGTATTTCGGAACCGGCTCCTAACTGACCCGGAATTTCGCCTTCGAGAAGGGCCGATGCATCCATGACCTCATCCGGGGCTTCGCCTGATGGGCTTCGTGCTGGACCTGGGCTGGTTTTGGATCGGAGATACTCAGCGTCGGCTTCGAACCCGATCCCGGTGCCCATATCTACTTCGCCTTGCAATTCGGAGGTCGGCGAATCTTCGCCGCTATCGTGTTTGCTCTGAGTCTGCTGAAGCTGTTCATATTCCAGGTGGGAAAAAGCAGATGCCACAATAGCGCAGCCCAGGGCATCCGCCGCATCATCCGGACGAATGGGCTCGTCGATGTTCAGAAGCATCTGAACCATACGCATCATTTCGGGTTTTCGCGCTTTGCCCGAGCCGGTTATGGATTGCTTGATTTGATTGGGAGTGAGCTCTATGGGAACGATTCCCTTCTGTCCCATGGCCGCCAGAAGAACCCCTCGCGCCTGGTACACGCCTTCGGCGGTGGTTATATTCTTTCCAAAGAACAATCGCTCCATGGCCACGCGATCGGGCTCCAGACGATCCAGAAGCTCTATGAACTGATTCTGAAGATCCGCCAGACGAAGCGAAAGCGGGCGACCGCCAGGGGTGGTCAAGGCGCCGTAGCTATGCAATGTAGGCTGGTTCAAAGAGGATCCGCGAAAAGATACGAAACCCCATCCGGTTATACCGAAGCCGGGATCCAGCCCCAGAATTCTCAACCCATCTTCTCCATTTCAGAGTAGAGTTCGTCGGAAAGATGCATGTTATGGTAGACCGATTGCACATCGTCATGCTCTTCCAACTTCTCCAAAAAGTCGAAGATGTTTCGAGCCTTTTCGGCATCCACCTGGATTTCGGTGCCCTCCATGGGAAGATAACGCACGCCTGATTCCGAAGTCTGCCAGCCTGCATTGCTTATCGCTTCGGATACCTGGGCATAGTTGTCGGGAGTGGTGAGCACCTCGAACGAATCGTCGTCGGTTTTCATGTCTTCTGCGCCCGCCTCTATGGCCACTTCCATGACCTGGTCCTCTTCCAGTTTGCCGGCTTCTTCCTGTTCGCGCGGGATGATAATCTGACCTCGGGATTCAAACAATCTGCTCACGGCATTGGCTTCGGCCAGGTTGGCGCCGTGCTTGTTCACCATGCTTTTGATTTCAGGTGTGGTGCGCGATTTCTTGTCTGTAAGAGCCTCGACGATCAAGCCTACACCCCCGGGAGCATAGATTTCGTACACCACTTCTTCGAAGGTCTGGCCTTCCAGTTCGCCGGCGCCCTTCTTTATGGCGCGTTCTATGTTGTCATTGGGCATGTTGGCCCCCCGGGCTTTGGAGATGGCAATCCGCAGCCTGGGATTCATTTCCGGATCCGATCCGCCCAACCTGGCCGAAACCATCAGCTCCCGGGAGAGCTTGGTAAACATGATACCTCTGCGCTTGTCTGCGCCTTCCTTCTTATGCCGAATGTTTGCCCATTTGGAATGACCTGCCATAGTTTCCTCTTCTAATCTCTTCTGATCGTTTTTCTTCGCTTGTCTGCGCGTTTAGGCGCTGCCTGTAGCAGGCTGACATCAGTTCTTTTGAGTTGCTTCCGCTCGCCTGACCCGGGGCTCTATTGACTCCGGGTTCTTTCCGGCCCCCGATAGGCTCCGGTGGTCTACCTGGCGCCAGGAAGAAACGTTTGCGCGCTTCCGGCCAATGAGCCCGATTTCTTCCTGCATCTTTCCGTAGCATTCCAGACCCCGGGGCGCTGC
Organism: Spirochaetaceae bacterium; assembly: GCA_002730875.1. GTDB lineage: Bacteria > Spirochaetota > Leptospiria > Leptospirales > Leptonemataceae > UBA3465. The sequence goes on from PCBI01000008.1 coordinate 31,863, forward strand.
GCCGGACCGCACAGAAAGCTTCGCCATCAAGGTTCCGTTAGCTCCAACTCCTCAATATCGCCGGCGCCCTGACGCACCAGTACAAAGTTCTTTCCGGTGCAGTCCAGTATTGTAGATAGATTATGATGTCTGCTTCCCCCTTCTACTACAGCCGAAATCCTGTGACCAAACAAATCGTCCAGATATTCGGCGTCTGTAGAGAACTCGTCGGGACGAATAATCGAAGTACTCACCAGGGGGGTACCAATTCGTTCCATGATTTCCCGGTGCAGCGGATGATCTACAATGCGAATCCCCACCTCTTTGCGTTTTCCGGTACCCCGCCGGTCCATTTCCCGGTTTGCGCCCAGGATGAAGGTATAAGGTCCCGGCGTATGGGCTTTGATAAAGCGAAATGCGTAGTTGGGTATGCTCTTCGCATAGTGCGAAGCCATGGCCACATCTCTACAAAGGAGACTCAAAGGCTGGGATTCCGGAATTTCTTTAAGTTTGTAGAGCTCCGCAATGCTCTTCGGAGAATCTAAACTGCAGATAAAGGCATATACCGTATCTGTGGGAACGATGAAAATCTCCTCTCTTTGTAGACCATCGACGATTCTCTGGATGGTACGCTTTTCTGGATTGTCTGGATGACAGGGTAATATCATGATTTCTTTGTTCTCTCTATAAATAAGGCTTTATGGCCTTTTACCGGACTGTGGCCGCCGGGGGCCTGGCCCCGCGAACGCCTGGAATCTGCATCGCCCCGCGAGAATCCCCCCGCAGAAAGTTCCGATCAATGGTTCCGGGCGCCAGCGGCCAGACTCTTTAGCCGCCGCAGAATGCTCAAAGCTTCGTCCACGTCCGGGCCCGCAAAGAGCGATTCCGCTGCGGCCCCGGCATCCGAACTTCGCACCATCAGCCGCTCGAAGGACGTAATCCTGGAACTATCCGGATGCTTCAAGCGCAGCTGAACTAGCCGCGCCAAATCGTCGGCTCCGGATGAGCGATCAGCTACTGCCTGGCTTCCTTCCGGCTCTTCCAATACCGAATCCGGGAAATCGGGTATGGTTTCAAGCAAACTAAAGAGGCCGCTGTCACAGATCAAACGGTGGTACAGGTCCGGAAAGCGACTTTCCAGAAAATCCGAGTAGCTGGTATGCCCGGTTTGTTCTTCGCTCTCTTTTGCCCGGCAATCATAGCTCAAACAGATGGAGGCCCCGTAAAAGGAGTAATTCTGGGATGTGGGTTGCCCCGTGCGGGCCGGATGAATCATACAACCGGGCCGCCCGGCTTCAATATAGCCCAGGAATGGACAGACGTAGGTTTGCGGATCGTGGCGGGCAATGGATTGTTCTTTTTCCTCCCGGTTCTTTCGATATTCCGGAAATCGGGCAAAATCCATGTTCAGCGATTCGAAATGCTCGGTCCGCTCCCGCAGAATTGTTCGCAGCCCGTCCGAATCCAGGTTGAGGTTGGCCAGGCCGCAGCAGGCAAAACAGGAAACGCTTCTTTTCTGGCATGCATTCATAAAGAATCAGCAGGTGTTTAGCAAGCCCGGATCTGCACCGGGGCCGGGTCCGTTCGACATCCCGGGCCTTTTAAAGCCAGGCCCTCTACAGGTCTCAGGGTTCATCGCTCCATCCAAGCAAAGGGTACTGAAGCGCCCTTTCCGACGGATGAAACTGCATAAAGGGCGACAACGAAAATAAAGTGCGTCGGGAAGTGTTGAAAAAGCAGAGTTGCCCGGCGGATTTCATTATGGACCGGGACAGTTGCACGTTTTCCATCTGACTGGGCAGAATCCGCATCTCGGTTAACCGGGGCCCTTTGAGCTCCAGAGCATCCCCCGCCGCATCCTTCAGATAAACCATTCGGTGCCTCCCCAGAAAGGAAAGGTCGGTGAGGAGGTTATCGAACAAATACTGAAAGGTTACCAGATACGCGTCGGAGGGGTCCCCCTCATTATGCAAGGACTGGCTCCATTTAAGTAGCTTTTCGATATTGTCGCGATGCAAGAAGAAGGCTTCCAACAATCCCGGTGCGGATAGCTCCACTCCCAGTGAATGTACCCGATTTAAACCCTCGAAGATTTCCGTGGTCCAGGCGCCAAAATCCAGCGTATGGTCCAGGCCGGGGAGCTTGATTTTCAGGCTTTCCAGGTTGCTGAAAAGGATGGCCCCGCATATTCCCAGGGTATGAAAAAAACAACGGGAAAGCGTGGTGAGCAATTCGTTGCTATTCGGATCCGTGGAGTCCTGCAGGTCCAGAAAGCTCTTATAGAGCCTGCTAATAGGATACGGATACTGCTGTAAGATTCGTCTGGAAGTCAGTATATTTCGCGATGCGTCGAAGGTGCGTCTGTTGCCGGAACGAAAGATCCGGGTCAGCGGGTTACCATGGAGATTGTAAGCGGCCCAGGTGAGGTCGTTGGGCGGGAATTGCTGCCTTGCATGCTTTCGTGCGTCGAACATGGCTTCGCCCACGGAGCGTTCTTCGAAAAGGGATCGGTAAAACTGAAGGGCGAACTCAAACGTGTGATTGGAATCCCGAATCTCCCAGGAAGTGCCAATGTAGCTGGCAATTCCGGCTCTTAGAAAGGCTCCGGCCAGGTGATTGAATCGTTTCCCTTCGTTTCCAACATGATCTTCGCCAAGCAACTCCTCCCGCCGAAGATGGTCGGGCATACTCATACAACTGTTTGAAAAAACCAGTCCGGGTAAGGAGCCCATCTTTTCGATTTCCCGAGCCCGTAAAATCTTGCCTTCTGGAAGGAGCCAGCCGCTTTCCTTCTGCCTGGGATCGTAATGTAAATGACCGGCATAATGAATAATGTCTCGATCGCGGATCGCTTCCAGCAACTCCAGTTTGCCCAGCCGAGGCCCGGTAAGTAGCTCTACATCGATCCTATCCGAGCTTACATCCGCATTCAAGGATTCCAGAAGACCTTCGCCTTCCTGTCGCGCCCAGTCCAGATCCTCTGTAGGATCGGCGATAATTAGCACGCGCAAACGATCGCGTTCGGCGCGCTGGGACTCGGACCAGAAGCCCGCTATGTTCTTTCCAATGGAGAATTTGTCCGCCAGAAAGCAGGTTCCTTCGTAGAGCAATTCCCAGGGTAAACTGGCCAGGGTCTGATCCACATGAAAAAAAAGAAAACCTCCTTCGCTACTTCTTAGCTTCTCCTGGATTGGATCGGGAAAGAACTGATCGAAGAAAGTCTGCCCCGCATTACGCAGTCTGCGCGAAAGATTTAGTTCAAAGGATAATCCGCCCTCCTGAACCTGATTGGAAAGATGGGCAATCCGCTCCAGCTCATCCAGAAATTCCTGAATTAGATCATGATCTACCCGGGTGTGTAGATGGGTATCTCGACCGGGAGTTCGTCCCTGGATCAGGTTGAACACATTAACGTTATCCACCCGATCAATCAGTATATTCAGGATATCCATCTTGAATCAGCTCTGGCGGGCCCCGGGCGCCTGCCCCTAACCTTTTTCGCGAATCAAGTCGGCCATTTCGCGCACTGCCTTTTCCAGACCCACAAACAGGGAACGGCAAATGATAGAATGGCCAATAGAGAACTCGGTAAGGCCTTTCAGGGCGGCCAGTGGACGAATATTCTGATAGTGGAGGCCATGACCGGCATTCATTTGAAGACCCAGTTCGGTGCCTTTTTTTACAGCGATCTCAATTCTACTTAAATGCTTCTCGATTGCCTGGGTTCTGGATTGCTCCCAGTCCAGAGCATAGGCGCCGGTATGCAATTCCACGGAATCGCATCCGAGCGAATGCGCCTTCTGGATTTGGTCCACATCCGGCTCCAGAAACAGGCATACGACAATGCCTTTTGATTTCAGGTCGGAAACCACCGGAACAAGTTGCTTTTCCAGACCCACAGCATCCAGTCCGCCTTCGGTGGTAAGCTCCTGTCTTCTTTCGGGCACCAGGGTAACGGCATGCGGCCGGGTCTTCAACGCGATGGCCAGCATCTCGGGTGTGGACCCCATTTCCAGTGTAATTGGCAATAACGATGTTTCCCGCAACAGTTCCAGATCTCTGTCCTGGATATGTCTTCTGTCTTCGCGGAGATGCAGAGTAACGCCGTCGGCGCCGGCCACCTCGCAAATGCCGGCAGCGGTGGTAAGCGACGGATAGTTGGTCTGCCTTACCTGGCGCAAGGTAGCCATATGGTCCAGGTTTACCGACAGGCTCCTAGAAAGTGTGGATTTGTCCAGGATCACGGCCATATGCCGTTATGAGGTCCGTAGCCGTGGGGGCAATTCATTTGCGGAATGACCGGCTGAGTGGAATCAGGGCAGCGGTTAGCGCCGAACAAAGTCAATCCCGGGATGAATGGTGCGAGGAAATCAACCGGGCCATTCCTTTCCACGGAGTTTCGGAACCCGTAGTAACCTACTTGCATAACCTCCAGGCTGTGTATTTCTTGCAATGAGAGATGAAGGAACTACACATCCAGGTTTCCGGTAGAGTACAGGGAGTGGGCTTTCGACAGTTCACCGCTTCCCGGGCCCGAAGACTGGGTCTTCGGGGTTGGGTACGAAATTGTTCCGATGGCTCCGTTGAATGCAAGGTGCAGGGCGATGAAATCTCACTTCAGAAATTCCTTTCGGCAATTGGAAAAGGACCCGCTCTGGCCCGGGTGGACGGAGTGAGTCAACAAGAGGTGCCGCCACAGCAATACAGCGGTTTCGACATTACCTACTGAAGCCTCCTTGTAGCGCGCACGCCGGGCATCCATTCTACCCTGCAACCGCCGCATGGGGACGGTCTCTCGAATCCGCCAGGGAGACTTGACCGGTAGGGGCCCTGTGTCTCGATAGCATAAGCCATGACCCTCTTTCCAGGTGCAATACAATCCGGCACGCCCCCGGCTCATCGCGTGGACCCCAGCGTAACCTTCGTATTTGAGGCCGGCGGGGCCATGGCCGAACTCCTGGAGCTTGCGGAACGATTCGCGGAGCATGACCATCCTGTCCTGATAGAGGGAGAAACCGGCACCGGTAAAGAACGAGTGGCCCGAATTATTCATGGATTGAGCAGTCGGAGTGGATCCATTGTGGCCCTTAACTGTTCGGCCATTCCCGCCGACCTGGTGGAGAATGAGCTTTTCGGCCACGTGCGAGGCGCCTACACCGGCGCCGATTCGGACTCAGAAGGCTATGTTCAACGGGCCGCCGGGGGCACACTCTTTCTGGATGAGATAGGAGATCTTCCATTGATGCAGCAGGTTAAGTTGCTTCGCCTGGTCCAGGAAGGGCAGTTCGAAAAGGTAGGTTCCTCGGAGACCGTCCAGGCCGATGTTCGCTTCATTTTTGCCACCAACCGGGAATTGGCCAGCGAAGTTAATCAGGGCAGCTTCCGAAGCGATCTGTTCTACAGGATTCAGACCTTTTCGCTGCGGCTCCCTCCGCTACGCGAAAGAAGAGCCGATATTCCCCTTCTCATACAGCACTACCTCTGGTTGGCCTCGGAACAATTCAATCGTCCGGGGCTGAGATTCGCCGGCGAAGCCTACGGCCTCCTTCTGGAGTATAGCTGGCCGGGAAATGTGCGGGAGCTGGAAAACCTGGTTTTCCGTTGCGCGCTGCTTTCGCCTTCCGCAGAAATCCCGGTAGAACAATTACCGGAACAGGTGCGAAGCAACGATCTGGAATACCGAAGACAAAGAGTCGAGGCGCTCCGTGCGGAACTCCAAAGGGAGGAAAAAGAGCTATTGGAGGCGGCCCTGAATGTGACCGGAGGAAACCAGCGGCAGACCGCCCGGCTTCTTGGCATGTCCCGTGGCAGCCTGCAACATCAGCTGAAGAAGTATCCGGAACTATGGAAGCAATACTCAACCTGATCCTTAGATTCGGATTCATTTCCAGAAAGCAATTCCGGGCGCTACTGGATGAGCCTATTCAAACCTATGGCGAACTGATGGACGCCCTCAAGGGTCGGGAATGGATTTCCCCTCGGGATCTGCAGGAACTGGAACCCCTGCTGGAAAGCCTGCAGGCAATCAGCGAAGGCCCCCCGGAGTCCAGGGATCCTTCTATGCAGGAAATCCATGCCACCGCCGCCCGCGTGGCCCGAAGCGACTCTAACGTCTTAATCCTGGGCGAAAGCGGCGTGGGAAAATCCAGGCTGGCCAGATGGATTCATACCCATAGCCTGCGACACAAGGGTCCATTCGTTGTGGTTTCCTGCGGAAGTATTCCGGAAGCCCTTCTGGAGTCCGAACTCTTTGGCGTAGAAAAGGGAGCCTATACCGGCGCCTCCCGATCCCGGGAGGGACGTTTTCAGAAGGCAGGCGGAGGCACCCTGTTTCTGGACGAAATTGGCGAACTGCCATTGAACCTCCAGGTAAAGCTGCTGCGGGCCATCCAAGAGAAGAAAGTGGAACCCCTGGGCAGCGGAAGAGAGGTGTACGTAAACGTCCGACTTATTGCCGCCACCAATCGGGATCTGGAAGAGGACGTAAAGCAACGTAGATTCCGCGAAGACCTGTATTTCCGCCTGAATGTTGTGCCCTTACTGCTACCCCCGTTGAGGCAACGAAAAGAAGACATCCCCCTGCTTTTTGATTTCTTCATGAAAGAATTCGAAAAGAAATACGGACGCATCTTCATTCCGGAGGATCCGGCCCTGCCCCGGAAACTCATGGAGTATCCCTGGCCTGGCAACATTCGCGAACTGGAGAATTGCCTGGAGCGATTGTGCGTTCTTTCCGACGATGGCTATCTGCGAATGAAGGATCTTCCGCCTTCGGTGGTGGCAACGCTGAACCGGGACGGTTCGTCCTCCTCCGGCACTCTGGAAGGAGACAGCCTCGCAAACAAAGCCAGTAGCGGACCTGAAAACGGCTCGGCTCCGGGATCTCTACCGAATCCAGGAATGCAAAAAGAGCGGGTTGATTACGTCCGAAGCAGTCTGCAGGGCGCCTTCGAAAGGAAACGAGGCCTTCCCACTATTGCAGAAGCTGAAGAGTTTCTGATTCGGCGGGCTCTGGAAACTACAGAAGGAAGCGTAAGCAAAGCGGCGGAGCTTCTGAACGTACACCGAAACACCATCCGAAACAAAATGCAGCAATACGGTATAGACCGAAAGTCTCTGGAAAATGGCTGAAATAATAAGCTAATCCGGTCGAAACAAAATGCAGGTGAGCCTATGAATCCTGCAGTACAGCGAAAGACCGATTCCGACCTGATTGAGCAGCTCTGGGAGCTTTATAGTGACCAGGATTTCCAATCAATGATAAATTATGCTACTTCCTCCGCGGAGCTGGAAAGCGATGCTATGGAACTGATTAATCTGGCAAGGCTGGAACTGGGCAAACCCGTGCATTCCCTTTCCCCCAGAGGGATCTTCGCGGATCTAATGGCTGCCATGCAGCATTACCACGATCGAAGCTACGAAAAGGCCGCGATGGATCTTTCCCGATGGTTTCTGCATAAAGGCTACTACAGCGAATTGGCCCTGGATCGCTTCTGCTTTGCCTGCGATCAAAGCAACCGATTCGATCTACTATATACGGTCTGCTCACGACTGATGAAATCCGGGCATTCTCAGCCCACCGTTCTGGGTGGCTTTCTACTGGGGGCCCACGAATCCGGCAGGCATGACCAGGTGATCCAGGGTTTTGAATCCTTTGGAAAGAAAATCAATAAGACCTATGTCCTGCACAGAGTGGCTCTTTCCTACATCCACCTAAACCGCAGCCAGGAAGCCGAGAAGATGCTTCTTGGACTTTACCAGGCCATTGCCGGAAAACCTTACATGCAGGACCTGAGCGAATACAAGAAGACCTATAGCCAGAAGCTCCCGTCCCTCCTGAAGAAAGAGAAGGCCGGAACACTGGAATCCTCGGAGAAAATGGATCTGGGCATGGCCCATCTGTTCAACGGTCAGTACAACCAGGCGATTCAGGTATTTGAAGGCATCATGAAAAGCTTATAGAGAGGTACGCTCGATATGCTGCCTCCTGCATCATATCTCCCGTGAAGAATCATGCGCGGCTACGCCGCTTGCAAACATCGTGTTTGCGCAAAACCCTCCGGGTTTTGCAGGTAGGCTCGGCTGCACCGCTCGTAGACTTCGTGTTTGAAAGGTACGATCCAACGCCTTATGGCCGCCCTTCCCTTGAGA
>PCBI01000009.1 GCA_002730875.1 Spirochaetaceae bacterium
CCAGTGTTGCGGCGCTCCGCGCCTTGCGATCCTCCTGATCGCTACGCTTTCTTCGAAAGCGAGGTACGCTCGACCCGGTGCCTCCTGCACTTTGCCTCCCGTAGCTCTTGTTCCGCTTCTCCGAAGCGGCAAAACTTCCTGTTTTAGAGGTACGCTCGGCAAAGCGCCTCCTGCACTTTGCCTCCCGTAGCTCTTGTTCCGCTTCTCCGAAGCGGCAAAACTTCCTGTTTTGGTCGCTTTCTGTGAAAGCGAGGTACGCTCGGCGTTTGCCATCCTGGCAAATCGCCTCCCGTGCCAATGTTGCGGGCCTTCGGCCCTTGCAGACTCGCCGCTCTCGAACATCCTGTTCTCCGCGGCATTAGGACATCCAGTCCGTCATCGAGTCTGCAGAGGTACGCTCCTCTTATGAAGCGCCTAGCCTAACTCCTTAATACTGCTCTCTATTTTGTCTTCCAGGTCTGCCACGCTGATGGGTCTTCCTCTAACCTTACTAAATGGCTCGATGTCCATCAAGTACTTTGATCTCAGGATCATGGCCAGCTGTCCGGTGTTGATTTCGGGCAGAATTACTTTCTTGAACTTTCGCAATACCTGTTCCAGGTTTTTTGGAACCGGATTTACGTACCGGAGATGGGCATGCGAAACCGAATAGCCCTTGTCGCGCATGTGCTCCACGGCAGTACGAATGGATCCGTAGGTGGATCCCCATCCCAGCACCAACAGGTCGCCGGATTCGTCGCCGAACACTTCCTGGTCCGGTATGCTGTTTGCGATTCCATCAATTCTTTTCTGACGAATCTCTACCATGCGATGATGGTTGTCCGGGTCATAGCTGATGTTGCCGGTAATGCTATCCTTTTCAATTCCTCCGATTCTATGTTCGAAGCCCGGTCGGCCTGGAATGGGCCAGTAACGGGACAACGTCTCGGGATCCCGATCGTAGGCATGAAATGTTGCCGGATCGGCATTCTCCGGTACAAAATGCTTCTTGATCGTTGGCAGATCGTCTACGTGGGGCAGCTTCCAGGGCTCGGAGCCGTTGGCCAGATACCCATCACTGAGAATAAAAACCGGGGTCATGTATAGCAGGGCCAATCGCACAGCTTCAATAGCAACATAAAAGCAATCCGACGGTCTGCTGGGAGCAAGAATGGCCACCGGGCTCTCTCCGTTTCTTCCAAACATCACCTGCAGCAGGTCTGCCTGTTCGGTCTTTGTAGGCATACCCGTAGAAGGGCCGGCTCTTTGCACGTCGATGACCACCAGGGGAAGCTCGGTCATCACTGCCAGGTTAATGGCCTCGGACTTGAGCGCGATTCCAGGCCCCGAGGATGCGGTAACGCCGATTGTCCCACCGTAGGAAGCGCCAATCGCTGCGCAAACCGCCGCAATTTCGTCTTCTGCCTGAAAGGTCTTCACTCCGAAGTTTTTGTATCGCGACAATTCGTGTAGAATGTCGGAAGCCGGGGTGATGGGATATCCGGCATAGAGCATCGGAAGCTCGGCCAGGTGAGCGGCTGCGGCCAGGCCGATAGCCATGGAAGTGTTACCGGTGATGTTTCTGTACATCCCGGGCTCGAATTCGGCGCGGGTGATTTCGTAGCGATTATGAAACAGTTCGCAGGTCTCGGCGAAATTGAACCCGGCTTTCAGAACTCGTTCATTCGCTTCCTTGATCTTTGGATGGTTGCGGAATTTGGATGCAATCCAGTCCATGGTGGGCTGCATGTCCCGCTGAAACAGCCAGAAGGTGATTCCCAGAGCAAAGAAGTTCTTGGAGCGATCCACTTCCTTGGCCGTTAGTTTTAGATCTTCCAGAGCTGTCTTGTTCAGTTCGCTGATGGGGGCTTCTACAACGTTGTAATCGCTCTTGAGCTGCGGATCTTCCAGGGGGTTCGATTCATACTGAACCTTGGCCAGGGATCGTTCATCGAAGGCGTTGGTGTTTACGATCAGGGTTCCGCCATGTCGCAAATCCTTCAGGTTGGCCTTCAAAGCGGCCGGGTTCATGGCGACCAGTACGTCTACCCGATCCCCGGGTGTGTGCACGTGATCACTACCAAAATGGATTTGAAAACCGGATACTCCCGGAATGGTGCCCTGCGGAGCGCGAATCTCGGCCGGAAAGTCCGGAAAGGTCATTAGATCGTTTCCGGCGATCCCGGTGGCTTTGGTGAATTGCATTCCGGCTAGCTGCATACCGTCGCCCGAATCTCCGGCAAATCGAACTATGGCCGTGGTGACCCGGTTGGTCTTGGTTTCCGACTGTAAGGTGGACATGGAATTTCCTGAATCTGTGAGTGTAGAGTTTTGTAAGTGCGACAGGCCCCTCATTCCAGGTGTAAATGCATCCCGATAGGAATAGTGGGAAAAGTTCTGCCTTATAGAAAAGGAAAACCGTTCCCCGGTGCCTGTGGCCACGATTTTTTGGTCGTTCTGGACTGCGAATGAAAATTTTGAATGAGCTGGCGCCGGGCCAGAAATTGGAAGAAGTGCGCTTTCTGAGGCGTTATAAACGGTTCCTGGTGGATGTGGAAAGACAAAGCGGGGAAGTGATTACGGTCCACAACCCCAACACAGGCTCCATGAAAAGCTGTCTTTCCGAGGGCTGCCGGGCGGTTATCTCATGGAAAACGCCGGCACAGTTGCAGAAATCCAAAGCAAAGCTGCCGGCCACCCTGGAATTGCTACATTCGGGCAGAGGCTGGATTGGAGTGAACACCATGCGTACCAACGGAATCGTACGGGCCGCTCTGGAAAAAGGGGCCCTGGTCTTGCCGCGGAGAAAGACTTTCCGTGATGCCGTGGAATTAATCTCTGATTCCGCCCGGGCACGCCTGCCGAAGTCGCCAACCCATCGCGTGGTGTCGGAGCCCTCGCTCCGCGGGCAAAGTTTTCGACCCGATTTCTACTGGGAGGGCTGGTTGCTCGAAGTGAAAAACGTCACTCAAATCTCGGGAGGCTACATTCAGTTTCCGGATGCCGTGTCAGTGCGGGGGGCCGCTCATATGCGCCACCTGGGTGAACTAAGCGGCCAGGGGTATGGCTGCGCCGTTATCTTTGTTTTGTCGAGGCCGGAAGGGAATTCCTTTCGAGCGGCTGACGAAATCGATCCCGAATTCAGCGCGGCCCTCCGCGGTGCAAGAGACCGGGGACTGGTCGCCATGCCGGTTCGGATGAGCTACGGCCTGAAGGGAGTAAGCTTTCGAGGCTCAGTGGCGCTGGAGTCCTGAGTGGACTGGGCTCGCCATCGTATTCTTGAAGGCTCAGCATTTTCGTTTTTGGCAAAGAAGGGAGGTTCCGGGAAACGGCCGCACGGGCCAAAAAAGACTTCGACTTTATGATAATTATTTTTGTTGAGCGTCTGATGGCAGTGGCTGATTCTCTCCCGGACGATTGGTGTCCTGAGTCGACAAATTGCAGGGTTTTGATAAGCCGGGTTCGGAGCACTCTGTTGGCCGCGTAGCATCTACAGGTTAGAACATCGATTCTGGCGACTCAATGTTGCAGGTGAATGGTAACGAAGGAATAGAGATCTATGTTTAGGTTAATCACTGTTTTTATATTCATAGCATCCGTTGGGTCATTTGCCAGCTGTACCACCAGGTCGGTGGTGCATCGAGGGGACGCGCCCGTGGCGATCAGCTCTTCGGAAACCAGCTGTCAGGTGGTGGCCGAATCCACACAATGGCAGGCTCTATGGGACATGTACCGTATCTACGATGCCGACTTCAGCGCCCATTCGTTTCAAGCTAACAAAACCTATAATTACCAGATGGAAGATCGCTGGATGGACTGGCTGATCAACGGAACCGTGGGATTCCTGACTACTGTGACCCGGCACACAGTGCTCCTTCAGGAATGCCAGCAGGAAGTGGTGATTCGCACTCCGGAACAGATCCAGAAACAGGTGGATGATACCATTGCCAGGCATTTGCAAGACATCGGCACCACCCGCAGGAACAAACAGCAACCGATATTCATTCTAAAGGACGGCAACTCCCATCAGGGTAGAGTTACCGAGGTACGCGAAGACTCTATTGAAATAGAAGTTGAAGTCAGGCCCGAAGGTTCGGAATCGGAAGACGGCGATTCGGCGGGTACGGTGGACCGAATTCGACTAAAGAGCGGCGATATAATCGACGGCCGGGTAGTAGACCAGGACCGAACCTCCATGACCATTTTGCTCAAGGATCCAGAGGGAGCCCCGCGCAAGACCATCTCCAAGTCCGACATTGCCCAGGTGCAGTTCGGAGTGCCGGCCGACGAGGCAGCGAAAAGAGAAACCAAACGCATTAGCATCCACCGGGATTCCATCGAACGTATCGCGATTCCGGACGCCTAGTGGCTTGAGTTTGCCATGGAAAGGCTTGATCCCTGAATCAGTGATTACAGCCTGGCTGGCAGCAGGCAACCGGGCTCCAATCGTTTTGTTCGATCTACTGCATCAATTCCAGGATCTTTCGTCGATACAATCCCGCGCCCAGAATAAAGGCGCCTACGTGGCCGGTGCGAATCCATTCAAGACTGGCTCCGGGTAGCGATCTATGTACGATCTCTACCGAATACTCCGGGATATAAGCATCCTTCCGGGCTCCAATAATGGCGGCGCGAAAGGACTTTCGCCTGGCTTTATGTAGATGCATATCGGAAATGCTATACAGCCTTCGCATTACCATTAGCGGGTGCTCTTCGGGTAGGGGGTTGGTCTTTCGCAGCGTTTCCCAGTCGCAGGCAGTCATCAGAGCCCCTTCGGTGTACACCGGCGCGGCGCTATGGGAAGGAACCAGGCTGCAAACCTTTACCGGGAAGTTAATCTCTCTTCCGGCAGCGGCCGCTACATAGCCGCCCATACTGATTCCGGTAAACATGATGTCCGAATACCCGCGATTACGAAAGTACCTGGCCAGGGCAATGCCTTCGTCCTGCGCGGCACGAGACATCTGCAATAGACTCAAGACCGTGGGCATTACTGCCCGGGCCTGCTCCGGATTTCGCCGGCTTCCGTAGTAGGGATTTTCCAGGATTAGCTGCGAAATGCCATGCTTGAGGAGCGGAGCGGCGATGCGCCTTCGTCGACTGTAACCTTCGTCGCCGGTTGCGGCAAAATGAATGGCCAGTTTGTGCGTTTTTGTGGGCGGTTCCAGAAGCAGAAACCGGGCGGTGCGAGCGAATTCAGGAAGGGTTTCTTTTCTCTTCCAGCTGAACTGATAGGGGCTCATGAAATGGCCCTGCGTCTGGCGATACTTTCCCTCGCTGTGTTCGGGCGCTTTGTCCTGCCGACCAGAGTCCAGTTCCACCTTGATGGCCGACACTTTACGATTCGCCGCCACCGACGGACCTCGTTTCAATAAATACCGCATTAGTTCAGGATCGCCCCAGCCTTCGGGAAAGAAGGGATCCCGGTTCGCGTACTGACAGTAGGTCCAATCCAAGACACTTTTCACGGTATCATCCAGTCAAACCCGGGGCAGGACACAACGAAAAATGATTGCACCGATTGGGTCCGAAAACGTCTATCCTGCATGATGGATCGAAACAAGCAACACCCTCCGGTGATAACAGATTCCCATTCAGATCAAATGTTGCGTTCCCCCCATGGTATCCAGGGTCGGCGCCACCGGGTCGGGCAGCAACGGGGAAAACTTCTGCTAATGCTATTCTTCCTTTCGGCGCCATTTGGCGGCGCTCTGCAGGCGCAGGTCTACGATGGGCGGGCCTGCGAAGAGGGCAACTCGACCATCAAGACTCTCATAAAAACGGGAAAAGTGGAAGGCATGACTCTCCACATGGGAATCACTGGCGATGCGGATCGTTGGGCCACATCGTTTCTAAAGGCTGAAGGGAAGCCCCCGGAAAGTATGCCGGATTACGACTATGAATTGGATCGAGACATGGATATCCATGACTGGACCTGCATGTTTGCGGCCTTTCGCGCATTTGACCAAAATCAGGAGACCGCCTGGTCTGAAGGAGTAAAAGGTCCGGGAGTCGGCGAGGTTCTAGTAGTACCGCTAAAAAGCAGTAAGGAGCCCATTCGTATTCGACCGGGCTTTGCATTGAGCGATGCGCTTTTCAAGGCAAACAATCGTCCCAGACGGATCAAGGTCTATGCGCTGAATTCCACGGGTCGGGACACCACACAGGTAGGACTATTATTCTGGGATTGGACTGTACTGACCAGCAAGGAATTTGAACTAAAGGATTCCAACGCCTGGCAGACCATTCAGTTGCCCGCCCATAGCCCGGCAAAAGAAAGCGTTAACTTCATAGCTATCGAAATTCTTTCGGTGTACAAAGGGAGCAAGTACGACGACACCCTGATTTCGGAAGTAATGAACTGAGGGCTCAGGTATTGCCCCGGTTTTGTGCCATCTTCCGGTCAGCTAGCTTACGAAGTTGAGTTGCCCGCAGGGCCCGTGGCATCGCTCAGCTTTTCTCCCAGCAGGGCTACATTTTCGTTTTCAGGCTCCAGCACACGGGCCTCATTGAGTATTTTTTTTGCCCTGTCCAGATTACCGGTGAGGCGATGGCAATCGGATAGATTGATCAGGTTCTTCACCATGCTTCTATTTCGTAGGCGAACCTGTTCGCCCGCCTCCGCGGCCCGAAGGTAGTCGCCGGTGAGCTTGAGTTGATAGGACAGTCGGAAAAGGCTATCCGTGTCTTCTGGAAAACGGTCCAGAAGCAGTTGATAGGCTTTGACTGCCAAAGTATGGTCTTTCAGGCGGACAGCCGTGTGCGCCAGGTCCCGGAGTACGTCTGCCTGCGATGGAAACCGCTGCAGACCAGCCACGTGATTCAGAAGATCCACGATTTTGCGAATAAGGATATTCCTTTCGTCTTCGCCGGTGTTCGTAACAGAGGTTTTTATTTCACTCCATTTCTGATTCAGGTTCGGGTCCGGATCCTCCTGGATTGGCGCATCTTCTTTGTAAGCAATGCGTATTAGAGTGAAGTCGTCTGTGAGAGCTCCGGTGGATAGAATGGTTTCTTCAATTCTATCCAGATGGCCTTCCCCTTCTTCCACCCTTCGCAGGAACTCATTCTCGTCTTCGTTAATGATGCGATTCCCGGCCAGGTCCACGCCCAGCTGAATATCGTCCCTTCCGTCTGAGCCTACGATGATCACATCATGGGGCTGCATGGCAAATGTCTGTACCGAAAGTTTCCCGGTCAGGGCCTCAATGCCGATTTTTCGCAATTGCAGTCCATCTTCCAGAAACGTCGCTTGTTGATTTCGGTAGAGCACGGTCCAGGGGTGTTCGGCGTTAATGAAATAAAGCATTCCCGTATGCTCATCCACCAGGCCGAGGACCGCGGAAATCATCATGGTACCATCGAAGGATACGAACACATTTTGCAATTCTTCGAAACAGATCCGCAGCCATTTTTCCGGGCTCAGTCGTTGAATTTCAGACGACTGCTGCGTTCTGGAGATGACCGCCTTAAACACTACGCCCAGTACCAGGGCTCCGCCGGCTCCCTGAATGGATTTTCCCATGGCATCGCCGTTTACAAAGGCTGCGTATTTCTTGCCCTGCAATTCTATCGAGTGGGATGCGATCAGATCCCCGCCAATATCTGCTTCCCAACGACGAAACTGGAATTGCTTCTTCTGACGCATGAGAATATCAATGTCCACATTGCCGGGCTCTACGAAGTTGCCGCCCAGTGGCTTGATCAAAAGCGAAGTAAGATAGTAATCCCCGTCCTGTTGCACTTTCAGTGCCCGGATTTCTTGCAGGGATTGTTGCAGTTCCTCGGTCCGCTTCTCTACTTTTTTTTCCAGGTTCTGATTTAATTCTTCTACTTGATTGTGCACTCGAACAAAGCGGTTGGCCAGAGTTCCCGCAATTCCCAGGATGAATACTACGAAGGCGTACCTTGTTACATGGGGAGTGTTCAGCACTCCAAAGGTTGCCAGAATATCGTGCGTAGCCCCCAGAAAAAACAGTATGAACCCGGCCAGCAGGTAGTAGGCATCCTTATTCTTCATTAGTGCTGCGCGAATGATGTAATACAGCAGGAAAAAGAGCATGAACACGGAAGTAAGATTGTTGATGTTCAGAAGCAGGTTCTTGGTGGGGTAGGGCGAAACCAGAATTCCCAGAGCCAGAATCCCCGCGAAAGCGCTATAGCCCAGGCCCACCCGGGAATACTTACCGTAGAGGAAATGGAAAAAGAATAGAACCAGCAAAGGGCCGAGCATACAAAGTATGGAATACTCCAGGGAGGTCCGAACCAGAATGTGGTTGGAGAAAACCAGGTCCCGGGAGCCGGTCCGCATGAACCAGTAAACCGTAAGTCCTACGCAGAAAAGGCCAAAGAAGAGATTGTGGATCTCGTTTCGGCGTCGTGCATAAAGCAGTAAATGGTACAGCCCGACCGCGCCGTACAGGCTTAACAGGGAGAATGACAGTATCTCTTGCAGGTAGTACCAGGTTATGACCTCCGCAGCCCGGCCCATCTGTAAGCGGGAGTCTCGCAAAGCCAGACTATAATCGGCTCCTCGATAAAGAGCGATGGTAATGTGTACTGTGTCCGATCCGGCCACCAGGGCTTCCGGAAAAGTCTCCAGATAGGTCATGTAACTTCCATTCGCGTAGGGATCGGCGGAACCCAGACCTCCGATCAACTTACCGTTTACATAGATTCTGGAAACATCCGAAATGAAACCGGTAAATATGGCCAGGTCTTCGGTCCCCTGGTCGCCGACAACCTCCAGCCCCGCCGAATCCGGCTGGATGGCGCTGGCGGGAAAGGAATAGTGAAGCGTGATCCAGCCTTTGTAGTCGGATTGATTCCAATAACTGAAGTCGATGGGGTATTGAGTCTCTTGCCACACATTCTGGACGGGACCGAACGGCCGATCCAGGAAATAGTGCGGTATTCTATTTCCTTCCGGGCCCACGCGATGCGGCGCGTTTTCTATGCCGGTGTAGGATGGATCAAACCCTTCTCGAATATACCAGGTTCCATCCAGATATACGGATTCTGCATTCAGAGAGGACACCGAAGCAACGGTCAGTAGCAATAAAGCCAGTTTTTGTATATTCATTTCGCACTAGAATCTTCCTGGAAACACACTGAATGCTACCGCCGTTCCGTGAAGTAAATTTTACAAATGAGGGAAATACCGTATGGCATCCCCGCCGCTCCGGGAAACCCGTGGAATCAGCCATGGAAAGAAGGACCACTACCGAGGATCTTAATGGTCCTGTTGCCGATCTTTCCGGCGCAGTGTACGGCGGTCCGGAGCGTCAGCCTTCCGGTCGGTACTGTCTTTGCTTTTTTAGTCCTTTCTTTCGCAGCATTCCGGCAATGCGCATATTTGTGGCGGGAGCAAAGCTGGCAATTTTAGCCAGCAGTCCCCGGGAGCCGGGCAGGGTTTTTTCCACGGGAGCTTTACCTTGCTGTCCTTGCACTATCAGATTCTGAATTTCTGTGCTCACATCATCGGGTGTCAGAAATCGGGAGCCGCTAAATGTCAGGGCCGCCTCCTCGTAATCCTTTTGTAGATCCAGCATGGGCGTGCGAATGGCATCCGGGCATAGAACCGTGAGTTGTACGTTATGCTCCGCCATTTCCTGGGCCACCGCCAGGCTGTATCCGCGCACCGCAAACTTGGAAGCGGAATAAAGCGAAATCCCGGGTATGGGGGCCACTCCAGCCAGCGAAGAGATACTGATTATGTGGCCGTGCCCCTGGTCTTTCATGATAGAGGAGGCCACCGCGATTCCGTACATAGTACCTTTGGCGTTCACATCCATATGCATGTCGATTGCGGCTCCGTCCACTGCATAGCTATAGCCAGGCTTTAACAGGCCTGCAATGTTTAGCACTACATCCAGCGAACCGCTCTTCTTTGCGAATGATTCCAGAGCCTTTTTCCAGCTACTGTAGGATGTAACATCCATTCTTTGAAGGGAAAGTGCGTCTCCAAAGGCTTCTGCGGCTTCTGCATAGAAGGACTTGAGTTGCTTTAAGTCCCGGTCCGTAACCATGAGCCGATGACCCGCCTCCAGGAGCTCTCTTGCCAGTACGCGACCCACTCCTCCGGCGGCGCCGGTCATGAAAATGGAAAGGCTGCTCATCGGGCTCGGCCTTTCTTTGTTGCGCCGGACGCCGACGTCGACCGGGCCCGGCTCTTTGCGTTTCCGGATCCGGCCCTGGAACCAGAGCGACCCTTCTTGCTTGTCTGGCCGGGATTGTTTCGGTAAGAAGTTCGCGTGGGAATGCTATCTGCCACGGCGCTTTTCTGCGAAATCACGGGAGTTCCAAATTCCAGCGGCCCAAAGGAAAACGTGGGCTTAATGAAAGGAAATGCCCAGTAGGAAGTTAATTCGCTAGAAGGTACCACATTGAAGTAGTCCGGGTTTCGCTGCGAAGGACCGGCCAGGGTTTTTTCCTGGACCATAGAGATGTACTGATCCAGGCCGCCTTCCAGTGTATTCCCGTTTAGAATGACTTCCATACCGGTCTTTTTCGCATAGGATCGTACTCCCGGAATTCGGGAGTTCAGTGGACTGTAACTATCCGCGCTAACGCCATTTTCGGATGAGACCATCAAGCCTTCCGGAGTATGGACTACCAGGCTGTGGTTGCCTTCTGTATGTCCTGGCGTGCGAACCAGCGCCACGCCTTCGCCCAGGATGATGTCTTCGTCAAAAAAGATTACCCGGTCTTCCGGCACTCCGTCCAGGCCTCCGGGGCAGTACCAGTCCGCCTGGGGAGGAAGCAGGGATTTCGCGGACTCCCATTCCTGTCTGGTGACGATGAGTTTTGCGTTGGGAAAGAATCCGGGTTCTTGTTTATTGCCCAGCCACTTTTTAAGATCCTGCGTGTGCAAATGATCATAGGAAATATAGTCTACCTGCTGCGGAGTAATCCCGGTCTTATCAAGCCAATCCTCAACGGTTCCAATCACCGGGGCCATGAATTTTGCCCCGATCTCTTCGAAAGGTCCAAAGGACTTGCCCAGCCGATGGAAGAACGGCGTAAGTCGATTTCCATAGATATCGGAGGGCGAAAACAGAAGCGTTCGGATCGAGCCGCCAGCTCTGTACTGAACAATGAATAGCCTGTTCAGAATATGCATAAATGGCGTTGGCATGCTGTAGGCGTTTAGCAGACCATACTTCGTGGGGTAGGGCGCCCGGATCAAATCGCAGGTCTTGTAGAACAAAGCCCTGTCCATGGACAGAAGCGTGTCCCTGAGTTTGGTGGCCCCTGCGCGAACGTTCTCCAGCCGCACCTGCGGACTGTAGGAATTGCGGGCATTCTTCAGTTCCCTGGTAGTGGTAAAATGGTGGGAGGTGCTACGAGCCATGCACCATTTCTAATGAACGGCCCATCCTGTATCCACAACTTTTTTGATTGATAAGTCAATCAAAGGCGCCCACGCCCACACCAAATCGGACACCGTTATCGTAGACCAGGTCCGAATAGGTATCTCCCAATCGATCTCGCCAGGATACCCGGGCATAGGTTCTGTGGGCCTCCACATAAAGGCGGAGACCGGATACGATCTTGATGCGGAAGCCGCCCGCAAAGGCCAGTCGGCTGTTGCCTGCATCCTCGCTTAGCGGTAGCGAACCGGTGACATAGAGGTCGGCGGGCCCCAGGGGTAGTACCAATCGAATATCTGCGGACAGAAAGGATGCGGAATCCAGGCTCTGCTCTTCCCGAAGATTGTACAGATACAGGGCGGAGTTTAGATCTGTCCGGGCCAAATCCCGAATGGGGCTTTGAATCCAGGAAGGCGAATAGAAAGGGATGGGCGTGGCCACCAGCGGGGACAGGGATCGCGGGTACAGATTCCTGGCCTTGAACTGCGAAGCCTGAACCGAAGAGCCGATTTCGATGAATTCGCCGTCCGTCACCATGATACCAAATCGTTGGGAAGTTGTGGTAATTCTGGGCTCGAACCCTCTCCAGTATTGATAAAGCTGCACTTGCTGAATCTCCGGATCGGTGGTTTGAAGGTAATCCTCCAGAAGATAGTATTGGTAGCCGGAATCCTGGAACAGTTCCACCGCGGGTCCTGTGGCCTCGCCGCTACCGCCCAGGATTTCTATTATCACTCCCGGTTCGGCCCGAAGCCAGGAAGGAAGAGCCAGCAAGGTGATCAGCAGGATGGAGTGTAAGTATTTCATGAATCCTGGAATGGGGCTTACGGAAAAGTCGGTCCCGGGCAACAGTATAGATCGGCCTGCCAGGGCGAAAGTGCGATTTTTTTCCTAATCAGGATGGTCTGAAAGGTAAGCTGGAGCCACGTGCGCTGGCCTGCACAGTACTGTAAATCTGGATGGCAATGCAGATCGGTCACCGGTGCATTCATGGACAGAACCAGATACTAAAACCAGGTTGGGGTATTTTGTTCTAGCCTCGGCGAAGAATGGCTGACAATGCGGATGCATTCGCTTAAACTGTGTTCATGCAGCGATTAAAATTTACAGGTCTGATAGCGGCGATTTGCGCATTTCTGCCCTTCTGTCATAAGTCCGGACATGATGCGGCTCAGAAGCACATGCATACAACGGATTTCGACGAACTGGTGCAACGATTTGAAAGCGAAGAAAGGGATGCCTACCAACAACCGGAAAAGGTTATGAAGCATCTGGATAGTATCTTTAAAAAGCGCGGCACATCGGCCCCGGTTTTCGCACAGGGTTGGTCCGGTCTAAAAGTGGCCGATCTGGGCGCTGGAACAGGCTATTTCACGTTTCGCATGGCCCGGGACGGAGCGCAGGTCATTGCACTGGATGTGGATGAACGATTTTTGCAATACATAGAGTCAACCCCGGAGTATGCACAATACCGGGGGAAAGTCAAGACCCGGAAGGTGGCTGCGAACTCCATTGGACTCAAGGACGGCGAAGTAAACGTAATATTTTCGGTGAATGTGTATCATCACATCGATGATAGGGTGAACTACTTTCGCGAATCCCGGAAAGGGCTATCGGAAGATGGCATGCTGATCATCATCGATTTCAAGCAAGGGGAGATGCCGGTGGGTCCGCCAGAGCATATCAAACTATCCGAAGCCGAAGTTACGGAGGAGCTCTCCAGGGCGGGCTACCAGGTGCAGGTGGATCATGTACTGCCCTATCAGAACATCTATATCTGTCGTACAAACTGACGATCGGGACTGCCACCATGGCAATTTAGGTGGCACACCTTGCAATCCGCGAATGCTTGGAATTTCCAGATTGGCTCAAAGGGATTCATTTGCCCTGTCCACACGGGCAAAAAGCTCAGAGGCGGAAAGTGTTCGTTGCTTCACCGGACCGGCTTAAACCGTTTGCAATATTTTCTATGGAAACGGTTAATAGACCATGACCGGTGGGAGATCACATTTGGCCGATTCCGGCCTCCGGTTCTCTGGTGGATGTCGGGCTGTGGTTCTGTGCCTGCTTCTTGCCGTTCCATTCTTGGCCGGCTGCGTGGACCGTTTCCCCGAGGAAGATCTATCCCTGTCTCTAGCGGCTCTGGTGGGGCTCGGCGCAAATGATCCGCCGGAATTGAGTTCGGTCCAGGCCCTGTACCCTGCCAGCGGTGTGAACTGGAACGATTATGTTCTGGCCGATGGTCCGAACTTCTTCAGCGCCTCCGACGTTCCCTGTACCGGTACCGAGTTGGGCGGCTATCGAAGATGCATCCACGGAGGCGAAAAGCGATTCGTACAGGTCAGCAATCGCACAACTTGCGGCGCCGTAATAGCCTCGGACAACCTGAACGCCTTCATCTGGAGTTGCGATGATAGCACTGGCACCGTAAGGATGATTACCGGCGGACTGCGCGACGGAAAGCATCTGTCGGATCTTATCGATTTTGGATCCGCCGGTTTTCGTCCCATGAGCGTTACCGTAACCTTTTCAGATACCGGCCAGAGCGCATCCACTGCGGCCAGCGTATGGTGGTTTAATCCGTTTGTATCCGACCCGGCTCCCGGGAACCTGAACGTCGGCGGAGCCATTTACGTTTTTACGGCCAATCCAGCCGGCCCGTTTACTATAACGACGGACCGGGTGGCTTTTGTGGGACGTCCCGGAATCTTACTGGGAGGATCCGGGGCGGCCGGAGAACAACTATTGAGGGCTATTAACCGAACCTTTATCTGGCTAGAAGGGGATTGGGAGCTGGCTGACGATAACGGCCCGAGCTTCAACAATACACATTTCAGCGTAATGCGCAACGTGCGAATCACTCAGACCGGTGGAGGTTTACTCAATGCCATCGTCATGAATGGAGGAGCCTCGAATAACTTTCTAAGCCACATCCGGATAAGCGGCGAGCAGATCCTTCGTGGCCTGGAAAACGGCGCCGGTAACAGATACAACACCTACTACCGCATCAACATCACCGGCAGCAACTACGGATTCTACTTCGGGGATGCGGCCAATGCGCAATGCCATAACAACGTCCTGCTTAACTATATGATCCTTGCCAATCCCAGTTCAGCCATGGTTGCCTGGGATAGCGATAGCAATGTTTCGTTAAACGGAGGTACCCTGTGGTCCAATGGAACCTATCCCGGCGTCTCCTGGGGATTTGGCACGCCTCGGTATACATTGCTTTCCAACGCTTATGCCATAAACCACAGAGTTCGTGGTTTTGGTTTCAGCACTACCGGGGGCGGAAACTCCGGACCCTCGGACCGAAACCAGGTGGCGGATCTTGCTTTGCTGCATCATCAGGGCGCGCCGGGTGTTGGCTTTGCCAATATGGATCCCTCTTCCGCAGATAATTATATTACCGGGCTTCTAATTGCCGGAAATAACGTTCAAGATTGCGAAGGAGTGGCGGGCAACGGAATCCTTACTGGATGTAATCTGGATCTGGCATCGGATTTCATCTACATTCCGGGGCAGAGCGCAGCCACAAGTTTTGTGGGTCCCCTGACCGTGGATGATGCGAGCAATCCATCGGATGCAAATGGACTGGTGGGCGCGCTTCCGGCGGATCGCCTTAACTTTGATCACTGGTTGCGAACCCTGGGCCGCGATGCCGCGGATGTGTCCGCCAGCACTCTGTACGGCGGCTGCGTCGTAGCCCCCTGTCGGATCTGGGACTTCAGCCTTCGCTCCACAGATGGAGTGTTTCGCAATCGACTGTCGCTTCCCACCGGAAACGATGTATTCTATCATATCTGGACCGAGCCCACGCAAACCGATTGTCAGAATATCCCCGGCGCCGTCTGGGAGGATCAGGTCTGTTCGCTTCCCGGCTATACCACGTCAGCAGCCTGTACCGGAGCCGGGGGAACCTGGTCTACCGGGCTGTGCAGCACCACGTTTCTGCGGCGTGCCTACGAACGAATTAACGACGGCATTGGAAACGAAAACGGTCTGTGCGAATCCAATGAGATTTGCATCTATACGCCGAATATTGGTCCCTATCAGGGTCATGGCAGACTGGTAAGCGCCGGGACTTTCGTAGATGGTGTGATAACCAATGTAACGTTGCTGCAATATGATACAAATGGCTATTGAGGTTTTGCACGGAATGGTCAATGATTGCCCCACTGGATTGGAGCTTTTTTGACAGGAAGGGCCCCGGCGCATTCGTCTAAATCATTAGCCTTGCACGATGCATCCACCGCAGCAAAAAAGACACATTCTGCATCGCACACTGCTGTGCGCGATTCTGCTTCCTGGAATCCTGTACTGCAGCCCGGATGCCGAGCCTGGTTTTCCGCCCATCCTGGCGGCCGTAGCGTCTGAATCGAACCCTGCTGAAGCCACGTCCGGACCTTTTTACCCACTGGCGGATACCGGACAGAGTCTTTGCTACGATGAAAGTAGCAGCATCTCCTGCGGCGGGACCTCTTTTCCGAATCAGGACGGTGATGTCACCAGTCCGGTCCCTCGGGGACTCAGGCCTCCGCAGCTCAACGATGGGTATCCAGCCGATTATATAACTGTCGATCAATCCACCGGTCTGGTCTGGAAGACATGTTTGCCGGGACTCAGCGGAGTCAGTTGCAGCAATGGCTCCGCCCAGACATCCGACTGGAGCGCCGCTATGGCCATTTGTCAGGCGTTGAACTCGGCCAACTCCGGCGCCGGCTATGCTGGTCGGACGGACTGGCGATTGAGTACCACCGCCGAATTGGAGACCATTCACAGCTACGGACTGGCCAGCCCCGCCCTGTATGCCGGTCACTTTCCGGGAAATCCATCTATCCAGAACTGGACGGCCACCGAGTATTCCGGGAGTGCGACCGTAGCGTTCGCCATGAGTGTGGCCGATGGAAACACCACTACTGAAGCAAAAACCAATACCTTTGTCGCCAGGTGTGTTTCCGGCGAGCGAAGGGCACCTACCTTTACAGACAATGGCAACGGCACAGTTACCGAAACTACAACTGGCCTGATCTTCCAGAAGTGCTCCAGTGGTCAGACTAACGATGCCAGTTGTACCGGTACCGTCACGAATCTGACCTGGAAAGATGCGCTCCTTTATTGCTACGGACTTACGTTGGCAGGCCGATCGGATTGGAGGTTGCCGGCCCTGAATGAGCTCAAGTTGTTGTTGGATCGTTCGGTGAATAACCCGGCCAGCAATGCTGCACAATTCCCCAATACTTCTAACGGCTTCTACTGGACCTCGACCACGGCGCACTTCAATGCTACGTCGGCCTGGCGATTGGACTTCAGCGTCGGTAACGTACTGGTTACAACCAAAACCGTTACCTATCCGGCGCGATGTGTTAGGGGCCCTTGAAGTTGCAAAGAGCGGCAAAGAGAGGTTTGAGAACCGATGGCGCCAACCGATAATCAGAAGCCTGAGCCAGCGAAACCGAAATCAGAAGAACATGAAGTAGCAATACACGCTTACCACCAGCGCCGTGATGGGATTTAGAATGAGTCCCGTGCGTACCATATCGGCGATGCGAAGCTGGCCGCTTCCGAAAACAATGGCATTGGGCGGGGTGGCCACCGGCATCATGAAGGCCATGCTTACGGAAAACGTCACGCCTGCCATCAGTCCAAAAGCGGGCAGTCCGGACTCGGCGGATAAGGCAGCCATAACAGGAAGTATGATCTGTGCGGTGGCGGTATTGGAAGTGAACTCGGTCATCATATTCATTGAGAAGTTGATCAGCAGAATCATCAGAAACACATTTTCCGGACGAATCGATTGCAAAAGCGATCCGGCCTGCTGCGAAAGTCCGCTACTCTGAAAGGCCGCGGCCAGAGCAAAGCCCGCGCCGAAGAGCAGAAGGATAGACCAGGGTATGCGATCCAGATCCCGGGCTTCCAGGATACGCTTTCCTTTGTGCGAGGGGGCGGGAAGAGCAAAACAAATGAGCGCCATGATCAAAGCTACCGTACCGTCGTTCAGGGACTTCTGGCCGGGCAATCCATGGAAGAGCTGGATCCAACCCGGAATAGAAAACGTTTCCAGATCCAGAGGACTGCGAAAGATCCACAGCAGGGCCGTTATAGTGAAAATTCCTCCGGCCATCTTTTGTTCGGTAGTGGCCGGACCCAGAACGATCAGTTGCTCCTTCCAGTGCTGCCGATTCAATGTATCTTCGCGTCCGGCACGATAGAGCCACTTATCCAGCACCAGATAAGCGATGAGCAAGAGCGCTGTGGCCAGAGGCAAAGAAAGTAGCATCCACTCGGCAAAACCGGGAAAGCCCTGAAAATTCTGTTTGTAGATTCGGCTAAACGCCAGGTTGGGAGGAGTACCTATCAAGGTCGCAATACCGCCGATGGAGCAGCCGTAGGCCACTCCCAGATACACCGGTCGGCTCCAGCCGGGCCCGGAGAGGCGACCCAGAACTGCGCTGGCGATGGGCAGCATCATCATAGCGGTTGCGGTGTTGGAAATCCACATGGACAGAAAGGCGCTGGCAAGCATGAAGCCGGCCACAATACGTTTGCCGGTCAGCGAAAGAATCCATAGAGCGATTCGCTTATGCAGATCCCACTTCTCCATCGACGCCGCCAGAAGGAAACCTCCCAGAAAGAGAAAGATAGTAGAGTTGAAGTAGGATTCGCCCAGGGTTCTGGCATCCAGTATGTCTGCCAGGGGGAAATAAATTAAAGGCAGAAGACTGGCCACTCCCAGAGGGACAATCTCTGAAATCCAGAGCGATGCGATGAGGCAGATAAAACCCAGGGTATAGTAGGCTTCCGGGGATGATGAAGGCGCGGCGTAATGAAAGAAAACAAAACCGAGGATGCCTGAAGCCAGAATAGCGAGGTTAATGTAGCGGCCATAGGATTGCACGGTTCCATGCAATCGGAACTACCAATTTCGTAAAAGCAATTCTGCGGTTAGCGAGCCGTGCCACAAAATGTTGTGAAAGATGGTGAGAAAGAATATGGACCGTGCCTCTGTGGGCGTGGTGTTCTTTTTCAGGCGCACCATACGAAACAGGATGTACAGGCCAAACGGTATGGAAAGAAGCAAGTAGAAATAAGAACCGATTCCCGCCGGGAACCAGACCGCCAACATGGCCAGGATTAATAGGGCCTGGTATAGAATCATCTGCCGAACGGTAACCGGTATTCCCTTCTTGATGGGAAGCAACGGGAAGCCGGCTGCTCGATAATCCTCCAGTCGAAAAATGGAAAGAGCCCAGAAATGCGGCGGCTGCCACAAAAAGACCAGAAGAAAGAGAAGAATCCCTTCAATAGTTACTGTTCCTCTCAGCGCCGCTTCGCCAATCAGCGGTCCGATGGCGCCACAGATGCCCCCGAGAACTGTGGAAAGGTCGGTATGCGGCTTCAGCAGAAGAGTATAGATGAAAACGTAGAACAGAAAAGAAAATAGGGCCAGGGAGGCCGCCAGCCAGCCGGACTTGATGTGCAGGATCAGTATTCCCGCCCCCAGTAGACTGGAGCCCACGATGTGCACCAGAATTGGATCCAGCTTACCGGCCGGCAAAACCCGTTTGGCCGTACGCTTCATTTTGGCGTCGGTATGCTGTTCCAGAAGCTGGTTATAGGCGAAGGATGCCATGGCGGACAGTCCGGTGCCCAGCAGCGTATAAAAGATAAGCGAAAGCGACGGTATTCGCTCGTCCAGAAGTAAAGCCGGAACCACCGTAACTACGATGGAAAAGGCCAGACCAGGTTTGAAGAGCTGATAGAGAAGCTTAAGCCGGCTTTCTGTAGTCTCCATAACCTGTTCTTGTATCTATAGTTGTGATTACGGCCAGTATGAATAGCGCCATGGCCATGGCCGAATGCAATACCGTAACCGGCACCGGAAGACTGTACAGTACGTTTAGGGCTCCCAGAAGTATCTGCAGAGTCAGCAACCCCAGGAAGATGGCATTTCTACGAAAGCGAAAGGTGCTGCGACCAACGAGAGCAAGGACAATAACATAGAGGAACAATGCGTATCCGCCGAGGCGATGTGTAATATGCATTTCGGTATGGCCGATCATAGGCGGAAAGTAGATCCCCTCCTTTTCGCCTGTTTCGGGATCTTGCACAGTGTAGCATGCGGGGAAAGTGGTGCAGGCCAGTCCGGCTTCATTGGCGCTTACGCGACCTCCCAGATAGATCTGCACCAACAGAGCAACAACCAGAATCCTTTGAAGAAGCACGGCCCCGGTCACCGGCTTATCCTCCAGGGACCCGGTTTTCATCCAGATTCGCGCCCGACGCCATACAAGCAGCATGATGCCCAGCAGAATGAGGGCGTTTAGTAGGTGCGACTTTACGATGTAGGGGTTCAGAAGCATGGTCACGGTCTGCCGGCCCAGAAAGATCTGCACTGCCAGAACCAGCGCGGCCAGAAGCGTCCATAGTCCGAATTTCTTCCTTAGACTGCGGTCCAGCCATGAAAGAACCAGCCAGACAATGAATAGCGGTCCGAGCAGGACACCGGCAAACACACGATGGATGAATTCCAGATAAACCCGGTATTCATAGGGAGGCACCACATGACCGAAGCAGAGCGGCCAATCGGGACAGGAAAGCCCGGCATTTTCGGCTCTTACGTAGGGGCCCAGGATCATGGTAATAAGCGCCAGGATCCAGACCCCGAGGGATATATGATGAAACCAGCGAAGGTTCCGCTGTATGCGCTCCATGCTTCCGTCAGCCTCCCGGGGTCCAATTTGCCGTCGATTCATTCCTTCTGGCCTTCCCATTTTTTTGGCCTTCTACTAAAAAATAAGTTGCGTATTATTTGTATAGTGCTATACGTGCGTTATGCTAATCGAACTCAGGGTAGAGAATTTCGGAATCATGGAGGAGGTCCGGTTTCGTCCGGAACAGGGCTTCAACGCCCTTACCGGGGAAACAGGATCCGGTAAGTCGCTCATACTTCAGGCGCTGGATTGTGTGCTAGGAGCCAGAGCCGGGGGCGGTCTCGTAAGGAATGGGGCCAGTCGTGCAGTAGTGGAAGCTATCTTTGACATTTCGCCAATGGGCGAATCCGGCCTGCCCGAGCTCATGCTGGAGCTGGGTATTCCGGCTGAAGGACCCTATCTGAATATCCGTCGCGAGATTTCGCCGGAAGGAAGGGGACGGGTCACCGTGAACAGCGAAAGTCTCAAACTGGCCGAGCTTCGTCGGCTCACCGGACTCCTTGTGGAGATGCACGGTCAACATGACCATCAGCGTTTGCTGGAACCGGAAACGCACCTTGACTATCTCGATCTTTTCGCCGGGACCTCGGCCCTGGCTGCCCGCGTTTCTTCCTTGCATGGCCGGGCTATGGAAATTCGACGCAAGCTTAGATCGGTGCAGATGGAAGAACACGAGAAACAACGGCGCCTGGACTTCTTACGCTTCGCTATCGATGAAATAGACACCTTTGGACCGCGGGAGGAGGAGTACGATCAGCTAGAACAGGAAAAGGCCATGGTACAGAATAGCGGGAAGCTGTATCAGGATTTTTATATGGGCTACAGCCTGCTAAAGGAGGAAGACCCTTCGGTATTGAATAGCATCGAAAAGCTGGAGTCTATACTCGAAAAGCATGCGCCCATACATCCAGATATAGAAGCCAACGTACAATACCTCAGAGATGCACTGTACAGCCTCGAGGCCGTGGCAGACTTCTTACGCAGCGAGAAGGACCGCATGCAGTTTAGTCCAGAAAGACTGGAAGATGTGGAAGAGAGATTGTCTGGCTACAGAAAGCTTCATAAGAAGTACGGAGGGAATACATCTACGGTTCTTTCCGCCCTTGAGGACTTCCTGGCGGAGCTCTCCAGTATAGAGATGAGCGAAGAGCAAACCGAGTTGCTGAAATCGGAACTCAAGGTGGTGGATGCGGAGCTGCTCGAGACCAGCGAAGACTTATCTATAAAGAGGCGTTCGGTAATACGGGCCCTGGAAAACAAGCTCGCAGAGGAATTATCACATCTAGGTATGCCGGGCGCTACTATACAGGTCACAGTGAACCGGGAAATGAAAGAGAAGACCGATGGACAGCGTAGACAGCGAGTCATTCCGGAAGGCCAGAATGAGAAATACGTAATCTCCGAAAAAGGTCTGGATCGAGTAGAACTCTACTTTTGCGCCAACCGCGGCGAGCAGTTGCAGCCGCTGCGAAAGGTGGCCAGCGGCGGTGAGCTTTCCCGAATTATGCTGGCGTTGAAGACCACCGTTATGGAGCAAAATCCGGTACCCACCGTGATCTTCGACGAAATCGACACTGGAGTGGGCGGGGAGGTAGCCTGCGCTATCGGCGATCGACTGCAGATGCTGGCAGGACACAGCCAATTGCTGGTAGTCACGCACCTTCATCAAATCGCAAGTCTTGCAGATCGGCATTTCCGTATCTCCAAGGCCCTGAAGGATGGTCGGACCTTCAGCCGCCTGGACAAGCTACAGGGAGACCATCGAATGCAGGAAATGGCTCGGATGCTCGGAGGAGGAAAGGATTCCATGGCTCTGGAGCATGCCCGGCATTTGCTCAATCGGGCCGGTGCCTGATTGAGAAACCCGGTGAACCCCACTCAAACCGGGTAGGAAGCACAAAACAGATCGAGAACTTCGCTCAGAAACAGGGCGGACCGTCGAACCGTACTACTTTTTCGTCTCAGGCTGGCCATAGGCTGGCCTCTTTTTTTATCCCGGCACCGATAGAACCCGGTGATGAAGGATCAGGGAAAATGAGAATGACTGTTGAATGGAGGCAATTTTTCTGTCCAGATTCCGGCCCGTCCCGGCAATTCGACCGTTTAGATTGGAGCATCAGTGATCCAAAAGCTCAAGGAAATACTGCAGAAAATCGCTCCACGCCTGGTGCATGTTGCGGTGGCTGCAGGTATGATCGTGGCCATTGTTCCAGGCAACTCGGATCGAGATCAGTATCTGGGCAAACCGCTGGCCGGAATTGAGTTCTACGGAATTCAGAACGTAGATCCTACAGAGCTCCGGGATACAGTTCCACTCACTCCGGGTCAGGAAATCACCCTGGAAAGCCTGAATGCAGCGGTGCGTTCCCTCTACGCCACCGGCTATTTCGAAAACGTTACGCTAAAGGCCGAACTTACTTCGGATAACCGTGTTCTTCTAAACTTTGAGTTGGTGGAGTTACCCAGGATTAGTGATATCGAGCTTCTGGGTATGGAAGAGCTCTACGAAGCTGACTTGAAGACTGCTCTTCCGGTCAAAGAAGGGGATGTGTATCAGCTTCAAAGAGCTCAGGAAGCGGTGGCCGTCCTGGTGGATAAATACAGAAGCGAAGGCTTCTTCATGGCTGCAGTGTGGCTGGATACCGCGGAGGTGGATCCAGAAACCAACACCATTGAACTACGCTATATTATCGATGAAGGGGAATCCATACCGATTTCGCGAATCAACATCCTGGGTACTCGAAACCTGGATCCGGAGAACATGCTGGCCATCCTGGATCACAAAGAAGAGGGAATCTTCGAGGACGGAATCTTCAGCGAAGGCAAGTTCGAAGAGGACAAGTATAAGATTCTGGCGTACGCGAAATCCAACGGGTACGTGAATGCAGAGATCGTCCCGGAAAGCACCGGTTATGAGATTCGATGGAGAAATCCATCCAGGCCGGAAGAAGGCCGGGTAGTCGTCATAACCTATAAGCTCAATGAAGGTGATATTCGTTTTTTTGGCGGCTACTCCCTGGAGCATGATTCTCAGGCCATTAACCTGGAGCGAAATCCGCCGGAACGCAAGGTAAAGACCAAAGAGAACCAGAACCCGGTGTTTACCGAAGAGCAATTACTCAGCTTTCTGGAGTTTAACCCCGGGGAGTCCGGAGAAATCTTTGACGAAGGCAAGTTCTTTCGCGACCGGAATACTCTGCAACAGGCCTACTCCTCACAGGGATATGTATTTGCTCAGATCCAGCCCTATTTTACTACCTTCCAGCTTACCGAAGAAAATCTGCAGAAATACGAAGCCTGTCGGGATCTGAAGAATCCGGCTTCTGAAGACCAGAAACGTTGTAAGGACATCGGGAAGAGCCTGGATTTTGAAATGCTGCGCGAAAAACTGGCGGACGATCCCCGGGCTGCCGGCCAGACGCTCCGCCACGTTCATTTCATTGTTCGCGAGAATCACCTTGCATTTATCGAAAACATCATAATCAAGGGAATGACCAAGACTCAGGAGAATGTTATTCGCCGGGAGCTTCTGGTTAAAGAAGGACAACTGTTTAACTCGGCGTTGGTGGAACGTAGCCGGGAGAAGATCTTTAACCTGGGTTACTTCAAGGAAGTGAACCTGGAAATGCGTCCCGGTTCAGATGACGAAAAGATGAACCTGATCATCGACGTCACCGAGCAGCCCACAGGAACCATTACTATGGGCGGCGGCTACGGAACCCAGACGGGTTTCTCTATCTTTACGGAAGTAGGGGAAAACAACCTGAATGGTACCGGCCAGAGAATCACCGGCAAACTACAGTATGGTCCGCTCACTCGTCAGGTGAGCATTTCCTGGACGGACCCCTGGTTGTATGAAGCCTGCCAGGACTCTACCGGAAGATACTGGTATAATCAGCAGCAACGAATCGACGATGCGGAATCCCTGGAATCTCTGGAACTTCTCGCGGACAACTACCAGAACCAGTACAGCGAAGTGGGTAAGCTCATTCGCATGTATGTGGAAGAGGCTCGCACGCAGCCCGAGACGATTGAAAATCTAGATCGCACAAAAGAAAAGATACGGCATGTAATTCGTCCCTTCCTGGAGGAAGAAGAGGACTGTTATCGTAGCGCGCCCCGCCCCTGGGCCCTTTCGCTATATGCAGGATATGCTTCCAGCACAGTAGAAATTGTTCCCATTCAGGTCAGCGACGACCCCAACGACTTTTTCGAACGGGCCACCTACGAAGTCACATCTCTGGGGCTGGGGGTAGGTCTTTCGCATACCTTCTGGATTAACTGGGCCCACTACCATCGCTATTCCCCGAGCTGGTCTATTGCCTCCAGGCCCTCGGCGCTGGCCAGTAATGAGGTGATTCGAAGAACGAATCTGGGCTGGCAGTTCAAATCCAGTTTCACCAATGGTTTGCTCTACGATTCCCGGGACAACGTGTATAACACCACATCCGGACTCAGCATGGATTTATCCATCGAGACGGTAGGCCAGATCCTGGGCGGACAGGATCATTACAATCAATACACCGCCAAGTTCTCGCATTATTTCTGGCCTTTTGACTATACATTTGGCGGACTCTTCCGCTCCAATGCGTTGAAGCGCTGGCGCGTAGTCATCGAGACACGATTGTCCGGTACCTTTACCCATGAAACGGCGCCTTACAACGGAAACCAGAACAAAGACATTAATCCATTCATCGAACCCGGAGACCGTCTCTTGATCGGCGGTTATGAAACCTTGCGTGGTTACGATTTTGCCCGGGATCCCAACTTTCCCCGGCCCTGGTGGCAGCTCAATGGCGCAAACCATATGATCCTGGGCGGATTGGAGATGCGCTTTCCTATCGAGCCATCGGTGCTCTGGTGGGCTTTCTTTCTGGATGCAGGAAGCATGTTTATTAACCTGGGCGAGCTTACTGGCGACAACGCCGAGTTTGTGGACAACTACGAAGACGAGGTAGAAGCGCGGTTTGAGGGAGCTAATGCCATTGACCGATATCTGGCGGACTACATAAACCCGGTGAACCAGCAGCCCTATTTCTTTGGCTCCCAGTCGGCCTGGAACGATCCGCGAAGAGCGGTGCTTTCACAGAGAAACCTGGCGCTGGACCGAGCTCTTTTCTCCTGGGGTTTTGGTATTCGAATCCAGATTCCGGTGCTTCCCTTGCGGCTTTTTCTGGCTCAGAAGCTCTATTATGAACGGGGTAAGCTGAAGCCTATTCCGGGCGACGACAGATTCAACTTCGTATTTGGCATCGGGGACTTCCGTTTCTAGAGATGCTATTGTTCTTGCCTCGGGGAACAATGATAAGCTAAGACTTCAAAGGCCTATGGAAGAGACTAGAACCAAGCCGCCTTTAAGAGCTGCGCCCCTGTTGCGTCTAAGCAGGTTCGTATTGAAATATAAATTCCGGATTCTGGCGGGCTTGTTTCTATCTCTCGTGGTTTCCATTACGAATCTTTTTTCTCTAACCATTTTCATCCCCATCTTTAATGCCCTGGGCGAAACCGAAAAGGTAGAACTCTTTCCTCTGGGCGCCTCCGAGCTGAACAAGTATGACCGCTATCAGAGCGGCGAGAAGCTGCCGATATTCGATGCCATAAATGCCCGATGGACTGGATTCAAGGTGTACTCCAATGAGTGGGTGGCGGACAAGACCCCCCGGGAGGCCATCTTCAGTCTTTGCCTTCTTGTTCTTCCCATCTACTTTTTAAAGATTATCGGATTGAGCCTCAGTCTTTATTTCATCGGTACCGCCGGAACCTACGCAATACGCGATATCCGAAATCGGCTATACAATAAGCTGAATAATCTGGGGCTGGATTACTTCGAGCAGGGTCGTACCGGCATCATTATGAGCCGGGTGATAAACGATGTCCAACTCGTTGGGCGATCGCTTTCAATCGAATTCCAGGAAGCGGTGGTCAATCTATTCTATATCGTTACCCATCTCTTGATTCTTGCGCTGATTAGCTGGGAAATGCTTGTGGCAATCCTGCTTGTGGTGCCTATTCTCATTGCTCCGGTAAACAAGTTCGCAGTAAAGATACGCCGGGCCGCTATGGGGCAGCAGGAGCGACTGGCCGAGATGGGAGGACACGTTCAGGAGATCATTAGCGGCATACGCGTGATTCGCGCTTTTTCCATGGAGAAGTTCGAACAGATGCGGTTTAACATTATCAACCATCGACTTTTCCGAAACACCTTCAAAGGACACTATTATCATCAGGTAGGTCCGGCTATCACCGAATTTGTGGCCACTCTGGTCGTTGTAATCTTTCTGGGATGGGGTGCGTATCAAATCGCGGCCGGCGAGCTGAGCCGGGGAATGTTCTTTGGCTTCTTCTTTATTCTTATTTTCATTATGCGTCCCCTGAAGCAGGTTTCCATCATGGTCAATCTGTTGGGCGCCTCTTCGGCGGCGGCAGAACGAATCTTCGAGATTCTGGATGAAAAGCCCAGGCTTACCGAAGCCAAAGATCCGATTCGATTTGGCGGAGTCCGCGATACCATACAGTTTGATAATGTCAGTTTTCGCTATCCGGGGTCGGACAATGATGCCCTGAAATCTGTAAGCGTAAGTGTGGAGGCGGGCCAGACTGTATCCATTGTGGGGTCTTCCGGCGCCGGAAAGTCCACGTTCATTGACTTATTGCCCCGCTTCTATGATCCTACAGAAGGCCGAATTCTTGTAGATGGTAAGGATTTGAAATCCTTTAGGCTGAACGATCTACGCGAACGGATAGGAATCGTCACTCAAAGCGTATTTCTGTTCAACGCAACTCTGAGGGACAACATTACCCTGGGAAGAGTGGATATACCCGAAGAAGAAGTGGTTCGCGCCGCCCGAGCCGCCCATGCGCACAAGTTTATCTCTGCATTGCATGATGGCTACGATACCATTGTAGGCGAAAGAGGCGTGATGCTTTCCGGCGGCCAGCGACAGCGTATTGCCATTGCTCGTGCCATTCTACATAATCCACCGGTGCTGATTTTTGACGAAGCCACATCGGCGCTGGACAACGAAAGTGAGAAGATGGTTCAGGAAGCCATCAACACTTTGCTCAAAGGTCGGACTGTATTTATTGTGGCGCACCGACTCTCCACTGTGACCCGATCGGATAAAATTCTTGTGATGGACCAGGGGCGAATTGTCGAAACCGGCGATCACAAAACCTTGCTGGAAAAAGGCGGGATCTATCGCAAGCTCTACGAGATGCAATTCACCATTTCATGAAAGGATCCGAAAATGATCTACCGGAGCCCATCCGGTACCGACACTGGCTTCAGAAGCTCTATCTGAAGCTTCACTATCGCAAGTTTGAGCGTCGTCTGGCCGGGCAGAAAAGAATCAGCGGGCGAGTGGTTTCCATTGGAAACCTGAGCGCCGGCGGAACCGGAAAAACGCCCCTGGGCATCTGGCTATTGGAAGCTGCACTGAAGCATGGTTACAGGCCCGCTGTGGTGCTTCGCGGGTATGGCGGGAAAGCCGCCTCCAGCGGAGGTCTCGCTTTTGACGGAGAATCCTTCTGCATGGATGCTACCTGGAGCGGGGATGAGGCGCAGCTCTACCATGTGCCCGGAGCCCGGGTTATCGTAGGCGCCGATCGATTCGCGGCTATTCAAAGGTTTGGCCAGGAATGCGATTTCTTTGTCCTGGACGATGCGTTTCAGAATCCATCGCTGTTCCGAGACCTGGATATCGTGCTAATCGACGCTACGCAGGCCCTGGGAAGCGCCCTGATTCCGCTGGGTAAATTCCGGGAGCCGCTGGGCGCATTGCAGCGCGCCAGCGCCGTAGTGCTGACCCGGACGGATCTGGCCGGCGAGCGTGCCCGTCAATGGAGAGATGCCATTGGAAATGCCTTTCCGCATATTCCGATCTGGGATTCCGTCCACGAGCCCGGCGCCGTACGGCCGGCTCTGAATGCATGCCCGGTGGTGGCTGCGAGCGGCATCGGCAATCCAGCCGGTTTTGAGTCCACCCTGGCTTCGGCGGGCTTTTCTATAATACAGCATTTCGTTTACAGAG
Organism: Spirochaetaceae bacterium; assembly: GCA_002730875.1. GTDB lineage: Bacteria > Spirochaetota > Leptospiria > Leptospirales > Leptonemataceae > UBA3465. The sequence goes on from PCBI01000009.1 coordinate 28,096, forward strand.
ACCATTACCGGTATTCCATATCCGACCTCCGAAAATGGCAGAAAGGGTATCCGGTCATTACAACAGAGAAGGATCTTGTGCGGATCCGCAGTCTGGCAACCGTCCATGGCATGGAGGAAAAAAGACCGGATCGCATTCACCTGCATGGTATTTACACCTTGCCTGTGCGAATCAGCATGGATTTTAGGGAGCTGGAAAGGCTGGTTTTTGCATGAATAGAAAGATAAGCGCTAGCGGGTTAAACCCTGGAGCAAGGGAAAACCCTGTAGCGCCGTTTCAGGCATCGGAATTCCAGAAGGAACTTCTCGCTGGACGATTCCGGCCATGTTCCAGGATTATTCAACGCATTGAGTAATCGAAAAGCACTGATGTATCGGGGGAAAAAATGACTCAACTCACTCTAATCGTTTTTATTCTGGCAATTGTATTAAATGCTTCGGCCAATATTCTGATAAAGGCCAGCGCATACAGATCCGGGGAAATGGGCGCGGAAGATTTTATCAGGCAATTGTTTAATCCCTGGTTGATCGCCGGGCTGGCAAGCTTTGGCCTTGCTTTCATCGCCTACAGGCACGTCCTTTCGCAAAGTGTTCCTTTGAGCATCGCCTATCCCATCATGACCAGTCTTGGCTTTATTATTGTTCTTGTTGCTTCGCGCTTCTTTTTTCAGGAAAGCCTGGACTGGATCCAGTATGCCGGAATTGCGATGATGATCGTTGGTCTCTGGCTGGTAGCCTCCAGGATGACCGCTGCTAATTGAGCAAGCCGGTTTGACCCTTTGAGCGCGCCCGGCGGCGCCCGGGCTAGCGCTGAAAGGAGCCCCCGGCTTTCGTGGTGGGCTGCCTGGTCAGGACTTTGCTATTGCGATGCCGACCAAGACTTTCGCAGCCGGTCAGATCTTGTTCGCGGTAAGGAAGCGGTTCGTATAAGACAGTCTGAAGGGGGCCGAGCAATTCCATTCAGGTAAAGTGTACAACTAGTTCGGAGAAAACCATGGCAATTGATGTAACGCAACTAAAGAAGCGATCCTACGGCGAGCCCAACCAGGGGCCTCTGGCAGGTATTAGAGTAATCGATCTATCCCTTCTTCTACCGGGACCTCTTTGTTCCATGCACCTGGCGGATCTGGGGGCGGAAGTCATCAAGATTGAGAATCCGCGAATGCCGGATATGACTCGTTTGATGGGCAGTAAATTTGGCGGCGACGGAAAAGAGGGACCCACCGGTTTGTTTTATGCGGTGAACCGAAATAAGAAGAGTATCTCTTTGAACATTAAGCGACCGGAAGGACGGGAGGTTCTTCTAAAGCTACTGGAAACGGCCGATATTCTGCTGGAGGGCTTTCGCCCGGATACGCTGGAAGAAATGGGGATTGGCTACACCAGTCTGCATGCAAAGTTCCCGGGACTGATCTACTGCGCCATCTCGGGCTACGGAGCTACAGGGCCGGCGAAAGACCGTGCGGGCCATGACGGAAACTATATCGCCGAAAGCGGACTGCTGCACATTACCGGCGAAGCAGGGGGGCCGCCGGTGTTGCCAGGCGTGCAAATCGCAGACACAGCCGGAGGTAGCTTGCTTGCTTTGTCGGGAATCCTTGCCGCGCTGTTTCATCGCCAGCGCACCGGGGAGGGCCAGTTTGTAGACACAGGAATGATGGACGGGGCTTTTGGACTGCTCTCCATCCATGCCGGGGAAATGGCGGCTTCCGGTCATCTGCCAGCCCGTGGACGTATGGATTTGAGCGGCGGGTTGCCCAATTACGCGGTTTACGAAACAAAGGAAGGCCGTCACGTCATGCTGGGGGCCCTGGAAGGTAATTTCTTTCGCACATTCCTGAAAAACATTTCTCGAGAGGATTTGATGGAGAAGCTCCAGACGGACCCGGACTCGCAGGAGAACCGGGACTCCGTACGACAGGACTTGCAGGACTTTTTTCATACCCGAACCTACGAAGACTTGAAGCCGCTTTTCGAGCATACCGACTGCTGTCTCACCCCGGTGCTTTCTCCCGATGAGGCCTTCCATAGTGAGCAGCTGAAGGCCCGGGAGGCGGCCGTGGCTCTGGACGACCCCGAGTTGGGACCTGTTCCCGTGACCGGAAGCCCGTTTCATCTTTCTGGTAGTCCGATTTCCTATCGTAGCGCGCCTCCGGGACACGGTGAGCACACGCAGGAGTTGCTCGAAGCCCTGGGCTACGACGAATCCGCCATTTCCGAGCTACGAAAACGACGGGCCATCTGAAATTGCCTTGCCGATCTGCCCCGGTCGCGACTTCCTGTTTGAAAGGAAGGTACTATGGACGGATTGCAGACCCAGCCCAAGGCAGCTTTTGCCGGTCAGGAAGAAGAAACCTTTCAGGACGGCCTTTCCGCGGCCGAGTTATTTGCCCTGGAAGGCGGACTAACGTATAAGGACTTTCTGGTCTTACCCGGCTTCATCGATTTTCATCCAAGCGAAGTAGACCTGAGCACGCAGCTTACGCGCAACATTCGCATCCAACGTCCCATGGTATCGAGCCCCATGGATACCGTGACCGAAGAACGTATGGCCATTGCCATGGCGCTTCTCGGCGGTATCGGGGTGGTCCATTACAACAACACCGTAGAGAGACAGGTAGAGCTGGTGGAGAAGGTGAAGCGATTCAAGAATGGCTTCATCACTGATCCCATCGTTCTCAGTCCGCAACATACGATAGCCGACATTTATCGAGTTAAGGAGAAGTATGGCTTCTCCGGGATCCCTATCACCGAAGACGGAAATCGCACCGGCAAGCTGGTGGGCATTGTAACCAATCGGGATGTGGACCTTGAAAAGGATTATTCCGTACCTCTATCCCAGGTCATGACCCGGGAAGTTATTACCGCTCCTGAAGGTTTCTCGCTGGCCGAGGCCAATCAGGTGCTCAAAGAGTCCAAGAAGGGCAAGCTTCCCATCGTAAACGATCGTGGCCAGCTTGTAGCCCTGATCTGTAGATCAGACATCAAGAAACATCGGGAGTACCCGGATGCCTCCAAGGACTCCGGGAAACGACTGATGGTTGGCGCGGCCATCTCTACAAAGCTGGAAAGTCGAGACCGACTGGAAGCCCTGGAAGCCGCCGGCGCTGACGTAATCGTAATCGATTCCGCTCAGGGTAACTCGCACTACCAGATCGAGCTTATCGAATACATCAAGAAGCACTTTCCACGATTGGATGTTATCGCCGGGAACGTTGTAACTATGGAACAATGCAAGAACCTGATCCGTGCCGGCGCCGATGCGCTGCGCGTGGGTATGGGGCCGGGTTCCATCTGTATCACCCAGGATACCATGGCTGTGGGTCGCGCGCAGGCCACCGCCGTCTACCAGACAGCTCGCTATGCAGCCCGTGAAGGGATCCCCGTAATCGCCGATGGCGGCATTTCAAATATCGGCGACATTTCCATTGCCCTGGCTATTGGAGCCTCTACCACTATGATGGGTTCCATGTTTGCCGGAACCCATGAGGCTCCAGGCGAGTACTACTACGAAAACGGAGTCAGGCTCAAACGCTATCGTGGGATGGCCAGTCTGGAAGCCATGGAAGCGGGCGGCGCCAAGCGCTACTTCTCCGAAGATCAGGAGATCAAGGTAGCCCAGGGAGTGACCGGCTCGGTAGTGGACAAAGGCTCCATGTTTCAGTTCCTTCCCTACCTGGTCCAGGGTCTCCGACAAAGCTTCCAGGATATGGGGATTAAGAGTATTGCGGAGCTTCACAGGGAGGCGCATGCGGGCAACATCCGCTTTGAGATGCGTTCTTTGAGCGCTCAAGCCCAGGGCACCGTACACGGACTGTACAGTTTTTCCTATCCTGGAATTGGAAGCGCTCGTCGAGAACCCTGAAAAGGCTTATGCTGGTAGCATGATGGATTTCGAGAAATATAAAGAAATCAATGACCAGCGCATGAACTACCGTGAAATGGAGGAGGCCACTGTGGTGTCCTCCTACAGAAACGTTGGTTGCGGCGATGGCTATCGTCTTTATCTAAAAATCGACGAGCAATCACCGGATAAGACCATTCTGGATGCGTCCTACACTACCACCGGATGTGGTTTTGGTCTGGCCGCTCTGGCCATGGCCACCGAATGGGTAAAGGGCAAGACCCTGCAGCAGGCGGCCGACATCAAATCCGAAGACATCGAGAGTCTTTTCGAGTTTCCGGAAAGAAGAAAGAACTATCCGGACTCGGCTGTGGAAGCAATGCAGAAGGCTGTAGCGGACTACAGAAACGGTACCGGAGTAAAGCCCGAAGACAGGGTGACCCGGGCCTATGCTTTGCAGAAGCTCAAGGAGCAGGGGCATCTCAGAAATGAAAAACTCAACCAGGTTATCCTGGAGGGGGAAGATTTCTCCGGAGTTGACCTGTCCGGGGCAAACCTCCAGAACGCTTTCCTCCAAAATGCCAGTTTCGAAGGCGCAAATCTACGCGGGGCTCGTCTACGAGGGGCTTTTCTAAACAACTGTAATCTGAAGAATGCCGATTTCCGAGAAGCGGATATTCGCTGGGCCAAGCTCACTGGCGCAAATATCGAAGGGGCCCGGTTTGAGGATGCCATTTATGACATCGGTACGCGATTGGATCCCCGACAGACCGAGCTTTTCAAGATCATGAAGCGCGAGGGGCGCGATCTATACACGGAAAAGCAGCCTGAAAGAGTATAATTGCTTTACAACACAACTTCCCTGGACGCAACCTTGACCCATGGCACTCCAACCCGGTGACGAGAAGACCCTGAACCGACCCACCTTTCTTCATGAAGGCGTTTTCGTAATCCAGGGAACCCTGGTTCGAGTTGTGGAGGTGGCCGACGGAGGGGATGAGGTTGTGGTAGAATACACAGATAAAGAGGGATTCCCCCATTATATCAAAGGGATTCGGCCGGAGGAACTCAAATAATGGTAGAGTTGCTCCTTATGCGTACTCCGGACGCAGTGGTACGCATTACCGAGGATCTCAAGATGGAAAATGCCAGAGAGTTTTACGAAGACTTTCTGGCCATACATGAGCCCGGTGTAGAAAATGTTTACCTGGATTTTCGGGAAGTGCGATTCGTGGACAGTTCCGGGATTGGGATCCTGCTGAAGTGCGAAAAGGATCTAAAGGCCAAAGGCGCAAACATAACCGTTTTTGGACTGGGAAAATCTTTACTTTCCGTTTTCAAACTGGCCGGTCTGCTACCGGTACTTCCGCATCTGGACGACGAACAGGTGAACCAACGCTTTCCTGATTTGTTGTCCTGATCCCTTAAGATCGGCAATACCTGCTTCGATCATAGAACCAGGAGTTTAGGAAAGAATGAAATCTGGCATCCGCCCATATTGGCCACAGGCATTGGCCCTTTTACATAAGACCGTTACGCGAAGGATACCGTGCCGGGACCGATCGGACCTTGCAACAAACTCCCCGTCCGGTACAGTCCGAATCGTTAAATCCCTGGCCACCATCCTGGTCCTGGCCCTGTCATTTCAAAGTTGCATGGGCGGCTTCTATTCCCGCGAAACCAGGATTCTGGACAACTACTTTGCCATTTATACGATCCCTTCCGAGGACTATCCGGACGAAGAGCTGCAGGAATTTCTGGGCGAACCGGCGCAATTTCCCGCAATGAGTTCCGGAGACTTGATTCAACTACTGGGTGGACTCAAGTTCAGAAAGGAAAGCCTCTGGGGCACCGATGTTAGGCCGGTATATTATCCGGCAGAGGTGCAAAGATTCGCAACGTCATTGGCCCGAACCATAGAGACTGTGGGACCGGATCAGCGAATACTTCTGATTTCGCGATTCGATCCGGATGAATCCGTCCTGAGTCGCATGGAGCGAACGTCCCTGATTATCTGGTACGATTCCAACGGTTTGAACCTGGTATTCGGGGAAATAAAAGAGCCGGTCCCCTATGACGATTTTCTTACCGAAGACAATTGGACCGAAGTACTGCCAGTTAGTTTCCGTAGATCCTATCCAGACCTGTCATTGGTGGGTAGCGACTCTTTCGACTACAAGAAAGTGGGAACCTACGATCATCAGACCTGGGCGGTTATCGCTTCCGATTCCATGGAAAGTCTGCTAGAAAGAAAGGAAGCTCCCGGATTTGACGCCAGCGACAGTTACTTCTCGGTTACTTCCGATGAGCCCAAAGGCGGCGGTCCTCCGGATTCAGAAAAGACTTTGAGCGAAAAGCTGAAGCAGCTGGAGAAGGCCCGAAAGGATGGCCTGATCACCGATCAGGAATACAAGGATAAGAGGGCCGAGATTCTGGACGAATTCTGAAACGACATCTGCACCACGCTCGATTGCCGACTGTGGCAAGGGCGACGTCAGTCCTCGGGCCACCCGTTGGAGTGCGACCAGGATTGCCAGCTACTCCGAAAACCGGCCACTCCAAAAGCGGGCTACTGCGAAAACGGGGCGGGCAATTTGAGCGCCGGCGCGCTCAGCAATCGCAGATCGTCTACCGACGCTCTTACAGGGATTGTCTCATCGTATACAGGGCGAAGCTCAAGGCCCATAAGCTCAATATAGAACTCCTGGAAGGGTCCTTCCGGGCGGCGTTGAAGTTCGTCCGGAAGCTCTATTTCCAGTCTCTTCCATCCTTCGAACTGTAGACTCTGGGGAGCGGATCGGGCAAGCTTACCATTTCGGTCCCTGAGCAGAAGGGTCATTCGAACCGGTTGATTCCAACCATAGACATACAGCGATAGCCGCTGCGAATAGTCTCCGAGTTTTATGGGCGCCGGTGGCTCCAGAATGGCCGGAGTGGCGCTATTCCCACGAAACAGAAGCGAAGCAAATCCCTTGCTCCCGGCGTAGGGGCCGCTCATTGGACCATCGCGGCCCAGCCGCGCGCTCTGATCGGAGAATCGGGGGCGTGCGAGTTTCCAGTTCTGAACCGATTCAAAATCTTCCAGGACAGTCCAGGTCGACCCGGGTAGCGAATGGGGCGGAACAGCCGGAGTTTCCCCGGAAAGCGAAGCAGCCGCCAAATTCATTATAAGGAACATAAGCATCCCTCGTCCCGCAAATGCCATTGCCTCGCCCGGAATACGGAAAATTCGCAACGATCCGGTGGAACAGGACAAGGAGTAAGTATGATAGCACATCTTTACAGCCCAACGGAATGTCCTGCTTGCAAGAGGGAAAATGCCACCGGCCATCTTTGCCCGGGTTGTCGACCGGAGATGCTTTCGGTCTATGGCCGATGCAGCATCTGCTTCAGCGTCCTTGCTCAAAGAAACTGTAGCTTCTGCCAGAATCGTAATGTACTCTTTGACCGGCATATTTCTACATTCGGCCTGAATTCGGAATGCAAAAGGGTTTTGCAGGCCTGGAAATTCGAAAACGAGCGAAGGGCCTATTTATGGTCTCTTCCCTATTTGAAGGAGAGGCTGCATACACTGCTGAAAGAAGCAGACATAATACGCAGGCCCGGATACCTCATCTACATCGAAAGCGGCGGATCCTCCCGGGATACTCGAAACTACCAACCGGTGGCAGATTTGTCCAGGCACTTGGAGACGCCTGCTTTGCCTGCCTGCGGAATGCTAAAAAAGGTCCGAACCCGAAAACAGAGCGGAGCGGGACGGAAAGACAGATTTTTCCAGCTCAAGGGCTCGATACAGTTGACAGTGAAGTATAGACCAGCATTCTACTATGTAATCCTGGAAGACGTATTTACCACCGGAGCTACCGCCAGCGAAGCCTCCAGGATCCTGAAGAAACAGAGCGGCGCTCAGGTATTGGTACTTAGCCTATTTATGGCCGAATGATATGGATCCAATCAAGAAGACAGAGGAAGGCAATGTTTCGGTCCTGGAAATAGCCGGGAGCATCCAGCACGGAGATACTCCGGCTTTCGAAGAAGGGATTGAAAGGGTTTTGAACGATGGCGCCCGCTTCATTGTTCTGGATTTTTCCAAACTGCGCTATATATGCTCCAGCGCTCTGGGAGTATTGATAGCCTCCAAGCGAAAAATCCGTCGCCGAGAAGGGGATATTCGCATCGTCTTGCAAGAAGGGGATGTTCTTCGCGTATTTCGAATTACCCTTCTTGATCGTGTCTTCCACTTCTATGACGACCTTCCGGAGGCTCTCAAGAGTTTTTCCGACATAGCCGCGGGCTCCTAAGCTACTGAGTAGCAAGGATTCTCCACTGAGCCACCATTAATCTGCCATGCTCAAAATCCTTCTAGCCAGCGGAAACAAGAAGAAGCTAGGCGAGCTTCGAAACATCCTTGAAGACTTCCAACTGCCTGTACAGGTAGTTTCGCCGGCGGAACTGGGCTTGTCCCTGGATGATTTGAAGGATGCAGATGGCAGGCCAATAAGCCTCGAGGAAGACGGCGATACCTTTGCCGCCAATGCCTTGATCAAGGCCGAAGGACTGTTCCGCGCCACCGGTCTTCCCTGTCTGTCCGATGATTCCGGTCTATGTGTGGATGCTCTGAACGGTGAACCCGGCGTATTCAGCGCCCGCTACGGCGGCGAAGGTCTGACCGACGAAGAGCGGAACTCATTGCTTCTGGAAAATCTTTCCTCTTTCGATGTGGAGCAGCGGACCGCCCGTTTCAAATGTGTTCTTTGCTTTGTGCAGCCCGACCAGGAGCCCCGGTATTTTCAGGGCGAGGTGGAGGGCTCCATTGCTTTCGCTCCTTCGGGCAGCGCTGGATTTGGCTATGATCCGGTATTCATTGAATCATCCACCGGCCAATGCTTTGCCGAACTTTCCTCGGCCGCGAAGGCCGAGTTAAGTCATAGAGGACAGGCCCTTCGTAGCTTTGCCCGGTACCTAAGAAGTATTGTGCAACCGCCGTAAAGGCCTGGCAGCCTGGTGTTGTTTCCGGGCAGAACCCTGCAAGAGGCCCAAAAAATAGCGCCAGCTAATTCTATTTCTTTTTTCGTCCTTTGCCTTTTCCGGGTCGGGCCGCTTCCGGCAGTCCCGGCAATTCCTGCTGGCTCCGTACAATCCGCTGATCCTCAAACATGCGTAGTTCAGGCGCCAGAATTCGGATGTAGCGGTCAAAGTACAGAAATTGCTTGATGAGCAGGGCGAACTCCCGCGGGAACCGGATTCCGTTTTTCTGGCCCGCCTCGGCAATATCGATCAAAAGCCTATTGATTTCCTGTTCTTCTACTTCCTCGTTCTTGCGCGCCATTCGCTCCAGGTTTTCCATTCCTGTGAAAACCTTTTTCAGATCTGCCGCGAATGTCTTGCGATCCACCGGGCCGTCGGTGGCGCCGATGTCGATGAGCGAATTGGCCATGTCATCGAAGTTACGAGTCTCCATGGATTCCATCAAACCCTGGATTCCGCCCCAGGTCTTTTTCGAGATTCGTCCAACAATGCCAAAGTCAATGAAGGCGATTCGTCCATCTTCCAGAACCATAAGGTTACCGGCATGAACATCGGCATGGAAGAAATCGCAGGCCATCAAGCTCATAAACCAGGTATTCAACGCAAGGATCAAGGTCTCTTCCGGATCCTGGCTGTACTTTCGAATGCTTTCCAGATCGGTGAGGGGAACTCCATAGAGCCGGTCCATGGTAAGTAGTCTTGCCGTAGTATACTTTGAGTGCACTTTGGGCACGATTACTCTTTCATTGCCGGTTTTCTGCAGGAACTTGTCGAACTCCTGTATGTTTCTGGACTCGTGGATGAAGTCGCATTCCTCCATCATGATTTTTTGCATGTCCTGAACTATGTGTTTGAGGGATGTGCGCGAGAAATCCGGAGCCAGCCATTCCAGTACCTGGGCCCAGAGAAACAAAAAGTTCAAATCTGTGAGTATGATATCGTCAACGCCGGGTTTCTGGACTTTGATCACTACGTCCCGGCCATCCTTCAGTTCCGCCGAATGCACTTGAGCAATAGATGCGCTGGCCAGAGGAGTCGGATCTATGGATTTAAACACCTCATAGGGATCTTTACCCAGTTCCTGGCGAATTACCCTTTCTATCTGATTAAACGGTATGGGATCTGTTTTATCCAGGCATTTCTGAAACTCGGTCACGTACTCGGGCGGAAATACGGACGGAGCGCTGGCAATGAACTGCCCCAGCTTGATATAAGTCGTGCCGAGACGTTCAAACGTCTGTCGCAGTACTTTTGGCGCCGGGGCATCCTGGGCTGTAAGCCAGTCCCAGCCTCCCTGTCCCAGAGCCACTGCCGTTTGACCGATTCGAATGGCTCCCTTAAAAAATGCGCCCAGACCTTGCTCAATTCCTGCCATACACTATGGCATCCGGAGCCGCCGCTGTTTTCAACCCAATTTGACTGGCTTTTCGGTAATCGCAGTCCAGTATATCTACGCTTTCCAGTTTCTCCATTTCCAGAGCCACCGAACTGGTGTAGACGTAGGTTCCATTTTCCGGCAGATCGCTTTCTGAAGGTTGCAGATCGAAAATCCTTTGTAGCGCATTTCTGCGGAAAGGCAAAGGCCGCCCCTGAACATGGAGCCGATGGTTTACCGGATCCAGGAACCTGCATTTAAAGATCTGAATTCGCAGGCTACCATCCACGAGAAACAAACAGAAATCCCGTCCATCGAAGGGAAGATGGGGAAAACCGGACCAGGACACGGGGATTAGCTGCATTGTGCGGCAGGGACGCCTTAAAACACCGCCTGCAGGCACTTTCCGATCCTGAAACCTGGCCTGGAATCCACTGTCACCGAAAAAAATGTCTGCGAGTCGGGAAGAGCTATCCTTGATAAGGAAGCCTTCCCACCGTCTGTTGCCGGCGAAAAGCAATGCTTCATACCAGCGCTGATGGAAATGACCGCCACCTTTGAGTCCGCCAAACAGCCGAAAACCCCTGCCAAGATGGAATGGGATCATGTCCGGACCGTCGAAGGCCCGGCCCTCCAGAGTTCGCTCTTCGGTCGGGGCCCAGTCCAACGGATCTACAATCACAGTAGAGAGATAAAGACAATCCGCTGAGAGAGACGTAGGAAACGACAGGTTAAAATCACGTTCCACCGGAGAAGCCCCGTTCTGAAACGAAAGTCCATGCATTCGGAACCGTCTCTGAAGATAATAGAGAAGATCCTCGGTCTTTCCGGTCAGTCTGGAAACCAGCGGCATTGCCAGCAATCGGGGCCAGGGGGGTAGGATTTGTAACTCCAGACGCACTCCGTGGGGTCTCAGTCGTAGACGCTTGCGGAGCCGGAACAGTCGTAATAAGGGATGCCCTTTCAGATCCTGGACCAGCCTGGCCAGGGCCTTCAAGGCCGCCTTTCGGTGCAGAGGATGATCCACAGCCACAATCAGGGCGTTGCGCCGGGAAAAACGGGCCGGCAATGTCCTGGAAAAAAACCTTAATATGTGGCGTATAAAATACAATGTTATGTCCTGACGCGGAGGCTTTTCTTTCACTATCGGAAGATTTGCCGATAAAGGAAGTATATGGCGGAGGAAAGTCAGCTTTCCCAGGAAGAGATCGATCAGCTGTTAGGCGGGGACACACCGGGCGGTGGGGACCAGGATGCCGCTGCGGACGATCTGGACCTGGATTCACTATTAACCGATGATCCTGGAGACTCCGGAGGCGGCGGAGGAAGTTCCGACGATTCGGGTATGGACCTGGGTGACATGGGTCTGGACCAGGAGTCCCTGAACGCCATTGCCGGCGCGGTGGGTGGTTCAGGACCCGGCGGCGGGGGATCGGACCGTTCCGGCGCCAGCACTGCCATACCGGCAGCGCCCCCGGAGAACCGGGACAATGCCGAATTGCTTCTGGACGTAAACCTCCGCTTCTCGGTGGAACTGGGTCGTACCCAGATGTACATAAAGGATGTACTGATGCTCGGAGAGGGCTCCATCGTGGAGCTGGACAAGAACGTAGGCGATGAAGTAGATATCCTTGTAAATGACCGGCTTTTTGGAAGAGGGCGACTGGTTGTGGTGGACGAATTCTTTGCCGTGCAGATCACGCAGATTCTGGACCCAATTCGACGCTATCGTCTAAGCTGATTTCCCCGCTACGGCAAGCCAGCCCGCTACGGCAAGGCAGCCTGCTTCGCTACTCACAGAGTCCAGATCGTCCACGGCGCCCGATGGTTCCGCCACAGCCAGCGGCGCTAAGAAATCCGCGCCAGAAAACAATCCGAGCCGGCACTATCGACTTTAGTCTCTGCAGACAAAAAAAACGGGCTCTTTTTATGGGCGCAAAACCGTCCCTTTTTTCAGATTCATAAATAAATTAAACTTTAGATGTCCGGGCAAAAAAAATCACTGGGGTCCGGAAAAAAGTTCAAGCGTCCGGGAAGCATTTCCGAAATTCCCGCGCAAAAAAATTGCGCGAAACCTAATTTCGATGCATCTTTTCGACGAAGCATAAACTGAGCCCGTCGTACGGGGAGGGAAAGGATGACCTCTCCATGAGCTCGAACTTTCACGGAGGAAACTTCTATGATTATTAACCATAACTTGTCTGCGATCAATTCGCATCGTACGCTGAAATTTCAGCATTGGGATGTTGATCGCAACATGGAAAAACTGTCTTCTGGTATGCGAATCAATCGCGCCGGCGACGACGCATCCGGTCTTGCTGTATCTGAAAAGATGCGGGCACAGATCAAGGGTCTTCGACAGGCGGAGCGCAACACCGAGGACGGTATGTCTCTGATTCAGACCACCGAAGGGTATCTGGCAGAAGTATCTGACATCGTTCAGAGAATTCGACAGCTGGCCATTCAATCTTCTAACGGTATTTACACCGCCATGGATCGTCAAATGATCCAGGTTGAAGTATCGCAGCTGATTGATGAAGTAGACCGTATTGCCTCACAGGCCGAGTTCAACAAAATGAACCTGCTTCAAGGCGATTTCGCTCGAGGGTCTCGTGTTTCCTCTATGTGGTTTCACATTGGACCCAACCAGCACCAGAGAGAGCGAGTATATGTGCAGACTATGACTGCTCAGGCTCTGAATCTGCGAAGGGGTGATGGCACTCTTCTTACACTATCCACGGCGGAGTTCGCGAATGATGCGATTGGCGTTCTTGACGACGCGCTGAACAGAATTAACAAACAGCGCGCGGACATGGGTGCCTACTACAACAGACTGGAGCATGCGGCCAAAGGACTGATGGTAGCTTATGAGAATACTCAGGCTTCCGAATCCCGAATCCGCGATGTAGATATGGCAGAAGAGTCAGTGGACTTTACCAAGAACCAGATTCTGGTTCAAAGCGGTACAGCCATGCTGGCCCAGGCCAACCTGAGACCTCAGGGCGTTCTGCAGCTGCTCCGATAAAAAGCAGCATCGACTGCCATAATTGGCCCAACCCCGCAAGAGATTGCGGGGTTTTTTTATTTATTCCCAGGGCGGGCGTTCTTGTATGTATCCATGGCCACCAGTAGATCATCCAAAAAAGCATCCCCGAAGAAGTCCGGTACCGAAAAAAGCCCGGCATCCAGACAGAGCCCAAAACAGGCCGTGAAAAAGGCAGCGCTCGGCGCAACCACCAAACCGGCGAAAGAGAGCACCAAAAAGAGCGCCAAAAAATCTGCCACAGGAAACCCAACCGGGAAGAAGTCATCAGGGGCAGCCGGCGGAAGCGTATCAAAGAAGTCGGGTTCCGCGAAATCCGCCGCAACGGGGGCGGCCTCTGTTTCGCAGGACAAGGAGCGAGCCGCCGCTCAGGACCGCTTGCAGATCCATATACCCAAAAAGGACAGCATCAAGATCTATTCCTGGAACGTTAACGGTATCCGGGCCAATATCAAAAAGGGGTTCTTCGATTGGGTAGAGTCCGAAGCGCCGGACATTTTCTGTTTGCAGGAAACCCGGGCCACCATCGATCAATTGCAGGACGAAAAGAAAAGCCGTCCCATTCTAAACCTGGATCCCTATGAATCCCACTGGCATGTGGCCGAAAAAAAAGGTTATAGCGGCGTAGCCACGTTTTCTTCGCTTCCGGTTCAAAAGGCTTATTCCGGTTTCCCGCAGGATGATCCGCGGCGGAATTTCAATGAAGAAGGAAGGGTTGTAATCACTGAACTCGACGAGTTTGTCCTGTGGAACGTTTACTTTCCGAATGGCGGTCGCGGTCCCGAGCGAGTGAAATACAAATTGGAATTCTACGACCACTGTTTAAATATCTGGGAAGAAACACGAAAGCGGGGACGCCCGCTCATCATCTGCGGCGATTACAACACCGCGCACAAAGAAATCGATCTGGCTCGTCCCAAAGAGAATCAGACCACCTCCGGCTTTCTTCCCGAGGAAAGGGAATTCCTGGATCGTATTGTTAGCATGGGCTATGTTGACGTGTTTCGCGAGTTCAATCAGGAGCCCGGGCAATACACCTACTGGGATCAGATTACTCGGGCCCGGGATCGAAACGTCGGGTGGAGAATCGACTACTTCTTTGTGACCGAAGAAACCATGCCCCTGGTAAAGAATGCTTTTAATCGTATGGACGTCATGGGAAGCGACCATTGTCCGGTGGGCCTTGAGCTGCACCGCAAATGAACGAGGCCTGAGCTCGCTCTCCCCGGGACTCAATGGAAGCGGCAAAACCCGAGAAAACCAGGAGGAACTATGGATGATTACTTGAACTGTATCGTGGATGTTCCGTTACCGGACCTGGAGGATCAGACCGCTTCGGAGTTCGATGAGCTTCGAAAATCGGTGAAACCGGTGCGGTCCGTAGGCGAAATCAACGTGGAATGGAGTCGAGGAGAAGGAGAATCAATTTTTCAAGGAATCCCGGATGAAAACGATTTATCAAGGAAATTTGGCTGTAGTCCTTATCGCGCCAGGCAAATCCTGAACTTTGAAACTCTTTGCTTTCGGCTTATGCGAATTCGCCTGGAAGCGGTGTCCTATGAGATTGCTCGAAAAACCGAAGGATATCTGGCCGCCAATGAAGAGATTCTTTCCATTCTGGAAGAAAGAATTCGAAGAAATATCAACGGCGCTCTCAACCTGAATGTGCCTTTTGAACAGGCGCTGAATAAATACAGCGACCATTTCATGGACCATGTTACCGTTCTGGAAGGCACTCACGAAGGAAAACTGATCCGGCTTTATACTGCGATCCGGCAGATCCAGGATAAGATCGGTCAGTTCGAACTATTCGGCACAAGCCAGTTCCATGATGTGCTGGAAAGGCGACTGCTTACCAAATTGCAAACCATGGAACAGAGCAATCCTGGAGGTGCACTGATTGATTCGGATCCGCCGGAAGTCGATGCGACAGGCTTCTCCGATCGAACCGGGCGGTCCGGCGTCTTTCCCGAGCCTCCCCGAGACCGAAGGGCGGAGGATTCTCCCATATGGAAAAAGTTCGAAAAGGATCAGACCGAGGGGCAGGAGCCGTCCGGCAGTATATCATGGCAGGCCAGCTTCTCCGCTCTGGGGCCCTTCTTCACCGTACGAATTCTTCTCCGTCGCGGTCTTTATGAAGAGATCATGCGATGGCTGGTGGAAGACGAGGGGAAATATAGTCCGGAATTGCCCCGCATTCTGATGGATTGCATGAAAGCCGAGCAAAACATTCGTAATCGTCAAGTCCCGGTGCCTGGCGGTCTGGAGAAATTGATTTCCACCATTCAGAAAGTTATCAGAGAAGCATGAAATCCGGGAGAGGAACAGCTCCATGATCCGAACCGGAAAGGATTAAGGATACAGATTACATCGAATTGAACCCAGTGTGTCAATCGGGCGAAATTAAGAAAACAGATTGCTTATTCCGTTTTCGAAAGTTAGTCTGGTCTTTCCAGCGTTACGTTCTGTGAACGTTTTGAGAGCGTGTCAGGAGACCGGAATGCAGAATCCTGTACTGATTGTTTACGGAAATCAGGAAACGAACAGAGAGCTTCGTGCCATATTCGAAACGGCGTCCATACCTTACTTTTCGGCGGGTAGCGGTTTACGCGCAGTGGAAATTGCCGTTGAGAAATCCGCAGCCCTGGTTATCCTGGGAGACACAACCAGGGACATCGAAGGACTGGAATGCTGCCGCCGGCTGCGAAAGCAGAAAGAGACGCAGGATATCCCTATCGTTTTTTTTCACTCTAAGAAGGATCAATCCGTCAGAATGCGAGCTTTCGCCGCCGGAGCTTCCGATTTCCTGCTCATGCCTTTCGAGCCTTCCGAAGTAGTGGCCCGGACCCGAACTCACCTTTTTTTTAATCGTCTGAGAACTCAGTCCGATTCCGAAATGCAGTTTCTGCGGGAGTCAAATTCGGCCAAAGATCGTTTGCTCCGACTGTATTCCCGTTCCGGACAATTGCTTCAGGACTCCCTTACCAATCGCGGGCATAATACGGTTATGGCTGCAGCCCTCGGTCGAGTTCTGGAGTGGACCGCTGCCGATTTTGCCGCCCTTGCTGTGTATGACGGCGATAGCAAACTACAGTACAGGTACTTCGCAGGCATGCCCGAGCTCAGCAAACGCTTTAGTGTTCCCTTGAAGCCGGGCGCCGCCCGGGAGCTCTACGCACGCCGAAAGCTCGTAAGGGTGGAAGATTATGAAACAAAGGGTTCCATTGAAAAATTCAAGGGTGTCGGTTTTGAAAGCATGCTGGCCGTGCCCATGGGCTCCAACGCAGAATTGCTGGGTATATGTCACATTTTCTCCCGGGACCCGCTGGCTTTCACAGAAGACACCGAAGAGCATCTATGGGCTCTAGCTCCGGCCCTGGCCGCCAGCGCCGTAAAGGCCGACTTTGAGGAACGCACGATGCGGCTGGCGGCCCAGGAACCTGTAACTGATCTACTTAACCGTCAGTTTGGCATGCGAGCCCTTTCGGCTGCCATTGCGAAAGCCCGGACAAGTGGCCGCGCACTGGCGGCAGCCGTGCTGGCCGTAGACGATCTATATGGTGTTAACCATCGATACGGCATCCGATGCGGGGATGCCGTGCTTCAGAGTGTGGCACGAAGTATCCGGGAAGCCGGCCTGGGAGAGAACGCCTTTAGAATCGGTAACCGAATCTTTGTTTTTCCGGACGGGCTGAATGATTCAAAATTGCTGGCTGCGGTTAGAGGTCTGCAGTCTCGATTGGCGGTGCAAACAATGGCTTACAGAAATCAGGAGTTCAAGTTCACCGTGTCCGCCGCGCTTTCGGTACATCGGACCACGGAATCGGCCATAGACTTCTACAGCCGACTGGACGATCTGCTCTCACAAGGACTTCTGGAGGAGCCCCACCGGTTGGTAGTGGAAAAATGATTCTGGAAAGGCGAAAAGAGGTCTGTCCTTGCGAGGAAAGACGACCGGTTGGGGAGAGCATGATAAGATCCTCTCGGCCCGGAGAGCTTTCGAGAAGCGAGAAGCGAGAAGCGACAAGCGAAAAGTAGATCGGAGCGATTCCCTGGAATGGGGGCTGGTCCGGGACGAGTTCGAGTCGCATGGCTTTGCTCTCAAGGTATTTGCGAACGGCAAAAGAAATGAAGACTCTAATCCTAAAGCTACTTTCCATTGGCGATCGTCCGGGGGATACATCCGAGGAAAGGTTACAGCACAGCCTGTTGATTTCTCTGGCATTGCTCATGAGTCTCGGCGGATTGGTGTGGGGAACAGCCTGCTTATTTCTTTCGCTGCCCTGGCACAGCGCAATCCCCTATGGGTACGCCGTGGCGACCTTTCTGAACATGCTCTATTTCTCGCGCAGCCGCAACTTCCGTGGAGTGCGCTTTATCCAGGTCTTGATGAGCCTGATGCTCCCTTTCCTTTTCCAATGGATGCTGGGCGGCTTTCATGCCTCGGGCGCGGTAATGCTATGGTCCATGCTTTCGCTGGTGGGGTCCTTTACGTTTCAGGAATCAAAGTTAAGTTATCGCTGGCTCATTACCTTTCTTGCTCTTACCATCATTTCGGGAATAATCGATCCCTGGCTGGATCCCTACAAAGTGGAAGCTTCCTACAAGATCAGAATGATCTTTCTCATCGGGAATATCTTCATTATCTCGGCCACCGTATTCGGACTGATGGTATTTCTGGTGCGACGTCGGGAAGTGGCTACCCAGAAGCTGGAAGAAGCTCACCAGGAACTGAAGAGCTCTCAAGCGGCCCTGATTCAATCGGAAAAGATGGCGGCTCTGGGGCAGCTGATCGCAGGCATAGCTCACGAAATCAATACTCCCCTTGGCGCTATTCGCGCATCCAGCAACAACATTGTTCAGTCCCATCAAGGTTTTTTGAACAGTCTTGAACCTTTGACCCGGATGGAGCGCTCCGATCTGGATCTATTGCAACAACTCATCGCAAAAAGCCAGTCCAGTAAACAGATGCTTTCAGCAAGAGAGGAGCGGACTATCCGCCGCGAACTACGTAGTCGTCTCATAGAGGAAGGGGTGGAAAGTCCGGATTACATGGCAGATAATCTGGTAGAAATGGGTATTTACCGGGATGTGGAATTTCTTCTGCCCGCCCTGCAAAAGCCAGGAGGCAGCGTCATTCTGGATAGCGGGTATAATTTAATCACTCAGGCCCAGAATGCATCTACCATTCTCACGGCGGTTGAGCGTGCAGAAAAGATTGTCTTCGCATTGCGAACCTTTGCACGAATCGATTCGGATGGTAACGCTGCCATGGCACAAATCAACTCGGGCATAGATATTGTTCTCACTCTGTACCACAACCAGCTGAAACATGGCGTTGAACTAACAAAAGAACTGGGTGATGTTCCAGAGATTCTATGCTATGCGGATGAATTGAATCAGGTATGGACAAACCTGATTCATAATGCATTGCAGGCGATGGATAACCATGGCTCCCTGAAGATCCGTACATTTGTTCTGAAGTCCGATATAGTCGTAGAAATAGAAGACAATGGGAAGGGCATTCCGGAAGAGATCCGCGATAGAATTTTTGATCCTTTTTTTACCACCAAGGATCGAGGCGAAGGCACCGGCCTGGGGCTGGATATCTGCCGCCGAATTGTGGATCGTCACGGAGGCAGAATGTCAGTTAAGAGCGAGCCCGGACATACTGTTTTTCGAGTAGAACTGCCGGTTGAGGGAGCACCAAATGGATAAGGCAATACTGTGCGTTGATGATGAAAAGTCGATTCTGGATAGCCTCAAAGGACAGCTAAAGCGTAACCTGGGACATGACTTCATAATCGAACAAGCCGAAGACGCAAAGGAAGCGATGGAGGTCCTGGAAGAGCTAATGCTGGAACAGGATATCCAGGTGGTGGTGATTGTCTCCGATTGGCTCATGCCGGATATCAAAGGAGACGAGTTCCTTACCGAAGTGCATGCCCGATGGCCGGGAATCAAAAAGATACTGCTTACGGGTCATGCCAACGTAGATGCCGTGCAGCGTTTAACCAACAACGATTCATTGTATGCAATGCTTCAGAAACCCTGGCAAGAAGATGAGTTGATCAATACCATACAGTCCGGACTGTAACGTTATGGATGTGGCCTGTCAGATCGACTTAGCCATTGTACGCAAGAGGTCTGCAACATGACCCTTGAAGGCAGAACAGCCATTCTTTGCGTGGATGATGAGCAGACTATTCTGGAAAGTCTGCGACAACAGCTCAGACGTAATCTGGATCGCAAAGAACTACTGATAGAGGTGGCCAGTAGCGGCGATGAAGCTCTGGAGATCCTGGAGGAGCTTAACCAGGACGGCATTTCTCTGGGAGTCATTATTAGCGATCAGATCATGCCCGGTCTGAAAGGCGACGAGCTCCTAAGTCGCGTACATGAAAGCTATCCCTCGGCCATAAAAATTCTACTCACAGGACAGGCGGATGCCCGGGCAGTGGGTAATGCATTGAACAATGCAAATCTATATCGCTACATTGGTAAGCCCTGGCAGATGGAGGATTTGATCCTCACGGTCCGCGAAGGTTTGCGATCCTTTGGCCAGGAACGGCAACTGGAAAAGCAGAACCGTCAGTTGCAGGAATTGAACTCCCAGCTGGAGAAGCGCCAGGGAGAACTACTTCGCCTGGACAAACTCAAAGACGAATTTCTGGCCAATACATCCCATGAGCTTCGGACGCCCCTGCACGGAATCATGGGTATTGCGGATTCGCTGC
Source organism: Spirochaetaceae bacterium (assembly GCA_002730875.1). GTDB lineage: Bacteria > Spirochaetota > Leptospiria > Leptospirales > Leptonemataceae > UBA3465. The sequence goes on from PCBI01000009.1 coordinate 48,122, forward strand.
TGCAGGGCGCTGCCGGAACCCTGGAACCAGTTGTAAGAGATAACCTCCTTCTGGTTACTCAGAGCGCCCGCAGACTCACCAATCTTGTTCAGGATATCCTGGATTTCAGCAAAGCAAGATACGGCGATCTGGAATTACGAAGCAGGCCCCTGCCTCTGCAGGACGCTATTGAGATGAGCGTGACTTTGCTAAAGCCTCTGGCGGACAGAAAAGGCCTGGAATTCCAGCGCGAAATCCCGGGGAATCTGTGGGTTCAGGCTGACCCGGATCGACTGGAGCAGATATTGATCAATGTTCTGGGCAATGCCATCAAGTTCACAAATGAAGGAAGCGTAACCGTCCGGGCCGAAAGGGCGGATTCCGATATGGCGCGAATTCTGGTAGAAGACACGGGCATTGGTATCCCGGAGGACAAACTGGATGTAATCTTTGAATCCTTTACGCAGGCGGATGGTTCCATTGGCAGACAGTTCGAGGGCACCGGACTGGGGCTTTCCATCACTCGTAAACTGGTGGAGTTGCAGGGAGGAACCATTCAAGCAAGCTCCACACGCGGTCAGGGATCGGTATTCGAAATAAGACTACCCCTGTCCTCCGAGACCGAGCAGGGAATTGTCAGTTTCGAACCCGGGACGACTACTGCTGGAAATGCCGTTTCGCACGGCGACCGGGGCGTACATTCGAACCGCGAAGTCAGTACACCTGCGAGGAACGATGAGAGTGCAGGTTCTTTCGTTGGCAGAAGTGATGGGGGTGCAGGTTATTTCGTTACCGGCAATGACGACACCGAAGATTCTTCCGTTGCCCGGACGGGCGATTCGCGCCCGGTCCAGAGGAACGAGCCAAAGCAAACCGTCGCATTCGGGGAGAAACCTTCTATTCGAACCCTGGTGGTGGATGACGATCCAGTTAACCTGCAAATCTTAAAGAATCAACTGTCTCTTCTAAATCATGCAGTAGTAACCGCCAACGGGGCGCGTGCGGCTCTGCAAATGCTGGAACAGGAGGCCCCATTCGATCTGGTGCTCAGCGATGTAATGATGCCCGGTATTAATGGCTACGAGTTCACCGGGTTACTGCGACAGAAGTACCTGCCCACCGAATTGCCTGTGATTCTGCTCACGGCTCGTAATTCTGTGAGCGATCTGGTTCACGGTTTGCAAGCCGGAGCGAACGATTTCCTTTCCAAACCTTTCCAGGCCGAAGAGCTGGCCGCTCGGGTTCAAAACACTCTGGCTCTACGAAACGCTTCCCGAGATCAGACCCAGCTGGCTCTGCTCAATGGCGAGTTGAATCTTGCTCGCCGCATACAACTCGGGCTTTTGCCGGATTCGCCTCCCGGGGATGATTCCATGGAGGTGCAAATACTGTACGAATCCATGGTGGAGGTAGGCGGCGATTACTACGATTTTATGAGCGATGCGAACGGTCACGGAATCCTCATTGCGGACGTCTCCGGGCATGGTATTGGAGCGGCTTTAATTGTTTCTATGCTAAAGGTAGCCTTTCGTATGCAGGAGAACTGCCTGCACGATCCTTCCCGGGTGCTGAATAATCTGAACAGGATTCTCACCGACGAAATCGGTGGAGCCTTTATTACCGCCGCCTATATGTATCTGGAACCGCAGCACGGACGCCTTCTTCTTGCATGTGCCGGTCATCCACCGGTTCTTCTCTGGAGAAAGAGCAGCGGCAGGTTGGAGCATCTTCGGCCGAAAGGACGAATCATTGGCTATTTCCCTAACGCAGAATTTGAACTGGCTGTGGCGGAGAACCTGGCTCCGGGGGATCGCATCCTGGCATTCACCGATGGCGCCTTTGAACTTCGGGATTCCGAGGACCAGGAAATGTACGGCATTGAAAGGCTGGCAGAGTTTCTGGGAGCATCCGGGAAAGTGTCCGGTGAAGAGTTTCTGCCTGCCCTGGACCAACACTTGAAGGAATGGTCCGGAAACAGCCAGGATCGTCAGGATGACATTGCGGCCATTCTCGTAGAATTAAAGCAGTAGGCCGGGGGAATTGCTCGCCATGTCGTCGGTTGTCCAGGAAGTCTTGATCCGGCCGCCTCGGCGTTCTTCGCCGCCGTTCCAACATCGGTGGGTTCCGGGCGCATTCCAGGGCGGTTTACGGCCCTTTCGGGCTGCCCTTTTGGGGCTGGAGGAAACCAGGCAAAGATCTTTCCTGCCGCGGCTATACCAGAGTGGGGAGGTCCTGCAATTGAGCCGGTTGAATTCGCGCTCCCTGCGTTATGAGCCAATCCTGCAGCTCTTTTTCCCCGGATTCCTTGCGTTTTCCCAGTTCGGCAAAGAGCCTGGAGGAGGCTTTCCTGCCAATGCCGGGAATCTGAGAGAAGGCGATGGAGCCCATCTGCGATATTCGTAGCGGAAAGCTTAGCGCGCGAATGGAGCGTTCTTCGGCCCCGGTGACGAAACAGGTCAGCGGAGTCTTGCTTTCCAGATACATTGCTGCCTGACGATCATCCAGGGGAATCTTAACGGTTACCGGATAAGATCCCAGGGGCCGTCCCAGATAGTAGCCTTCATTGGTGGATTCGAGGATTACCTCATGCAGCAGGGTGCCCACCGGGAAATTCTTTAGAAGGAAGGCATGATCAATTTCTTTTCGAATCTTGTCACGGTAGTATACGAAGCGCTGATGGATTCGTTCGGATCTACCAGGTCGTTTGCTCTCGCCGGTGCGCTGCATTCGATCCAGACGTGTATTTCTGTAGGTTACAGTCTGACGAATGTTGATTCTTCGCAATAAGAGCCCTGAATCCAGGATATCTTGCAAGAATTTGTAATTATGCTCGAAGGTCTTCTCTGATTCGCCGGCAAGACCGTGGAGCAGATTCAATCCGGGTAGCAATCGCGGCAGACCCTGGTCGCGTTTCGCGCCGAACTCGTTAACAATCTCGATGGCTCGTTTGATTTCTTCAGGGCTGGCTTTTAGATCGTTTTTCTGAATGACCACTGGATCGGCGCTTTCCATACCCATGGCTGCCGTATCCCCGGCGGTGTTGTACTTGCAGATGATTTCGATGATCTTCCTGGACTCTTCCGGAAAAGTGGAGATCAAGCCTGGATTGATGTTGTCCAGGTGCAGAAGCTTCAGATCGGGAGCCTCCCGTCGAATACCGCCGTAGAGTAGTTCCAGGCTTTCCGGTATGGGGCGGGGAAAGGAGTTTTGAAAGTCGTTCATGTCCGGAAGATAGGTCATCAGATCCGCCTGTCTGCCCAGGCGAAAGTAACGATTCCCCAGACTGTAGAGCTCCCGGACTTCATCCAGTATACCATCCAGGGCCCGGAACTCGGGCTTTCCGTAGAAGGCTTCGGTGCAGAAGCTACAGAATACATCCCTGGTGCAGCCGCGATAGGTTTCCAGTTCGAGAATCAGGTAAGGACTGTTTGGATGAATCTCGGTGAGGAAGGCTCCCCGGGTGGCGTACCGATCCACCTGTTCATAATCTCGCTTTCGGGCAAATACCGGATACTTTGCGTTTTCGAATATCTCTTGAGCGGCCTGCTTGATGGAGCCCGGATGGGAGGCCAGCATCTCTGCATAGACTTCCAGATCTCCCCTTATCAAATAGGCGCCCAGGTTGCGGATCTCATCCTGGATTTCCCGGTCCGCATAGCGAATAGGACCTCCCAGGAGGATTGTGCAGGATGGATCTTCCTTTTTCTGTTTTCGGATAAATTCAAGAACCTCGGCCACGGTTCCAATCTTTCCGCCCAGATACTTTCCGGGCACCGTGGTCCCGGCCACCAGTAGAATGAGCTCATGGTCATCGGACAGAGTTTTTCCCTGGTTGCGCCACTGATCCACTGTCAGATACTGGATCTTTTCCTGTGGAATTCCACCGGCTACCAGAGCTCCGGCCGCATAGCGGCAGTAGGGGGAAAGATACGGAGGCACTCCGAAACAGGCTGGTTCATCCACATAGAAATCGAGTATTAGCATAAGGCAGTTCTACTTTACGGAAAGGCCAGCACGAGAAATCAAGACCTTTCGGAGACAGGTGTGACGGCCCGGAACCAACTAAACAGACATAGTTCACTGAACCGGTGCTTTTTCCGGGTTCTGGTCTCCTTTCTGGGCCTTCTGATGGCTACGGGCCCGCTGGTAGCTCAGCCGGCGGAGACAGATACCGAAGATTCCATTTCTACAGACTCTACCGAACTGCCCCCGGGACTGGATGCGGAGCAGGCGGAGCGTCTCAAGCGCTTTCAAGATCTAATAAATGGAGAAAGGACCCGAAGGGAAAGGTCCAAACTGGAAAAAACGGTACTCCAATCCGGTCTCGATAATCTGTCCGAAGAAACCATCGACGGGCTTCTGGAAGGGGCCGGGCTTTCCTCGGATGGATCCCTGGAGCAAAAAAGGGACCGTCTGAAGGTGCATCTGGGTCTGATGGATCCGCCGAACCTGGCAGACCCCGGAAGCCCCGGCCGAATCATGATCGAAAATGCCGCCGAGGGCGAATACATCCGTGGCGAAGAGGACTCCCGGGGACTACTCAAACTCCGGGGCCGTATTCGAGTGCGTGTAGGCGATGGCTATTTTCTGGCCGATCTGGTAATCGTAGACTCTAAACGAAAGGAAGTCTATGCCGAAGGCAACGTTGTCTATAAAAGTAAGGATGCCCTGATCCGGGCCGAGCGAATCATATACGATCAGCGCCTGGGCGCCGGAATCATGTACAATGCCTCGGGCTATCGCAATCCGGTACATTTCATCGGCGAGAATGTGCGGCAACTCAGCGAAGGCAAACTTAGCGTAAGTCATGTTTATTTCACCGGCTGCGCCGCGGAGCCTCCGCATTATAACTTTTATGCCCGCCGAGTATGGCTCTACGAAGACGATTCGGTGGCTGCGGCAGCAGTGCTCTACTACGTGGGTGGCGTTCCTCTGCTGCCTCTGCCATTTATCTACGCCTCGGACTGGGGCACCGGCGTGATCTCCCAGTTTGGTCACAGTCAGGTTCAGGGATTCTTCTGGCAGAACACCTATCAGTTTAGCGTTCCCGAAGCTCTTACTTCCAGTTTTCTGCCCATGGGCTACCGGATCACTGCGGACTACTACGAAAACACCGGGGAAGTCTTTGGTCTGGAGATGTTTCGCTTCAGTCCCAATTTAAACTATTATCTGGACCTTGAAGCGGCGCGGTTCAAACGATACGAAATCATTCAGGATTACAGGCAGAGGGATCAAATCTCGGTAACCAATCAGGTGCAGCATTCGGACGGAACGTATGGCAAAGAGTACTACAAGTGGTACAAAGCGTTTGCTCTGGTGAATTGGAGAGATGCGGATTTCCGCGAGAACTCGGTACAGACTCTGAACATCCGCTACGAAGATTATTCGCACAACACCTACGAATACGAATTTGGCAGCCGCTACCAGCCGGTAAGCACCATTCCTGCGCTTTACGAAAACTCGGAAGCCGGCCGAGGACTGATCCGAAACGACACCGACTGGAACCTGGTCTACAGCGATCAAAGGGACGACCTCTCCATTCGCGTGCAGGCCTCCCGACGACGTATCTGGATTCAGGACGTAAAGTTCGAGGATTCGCGGTATTTCCCCGCGTACGATGTGGTTCCCCAGGTAGATATCGAGAAGAATATTTTTCTGGGACGGGATCCGTTCTTTGATCTTGCCTTTTACTGGGATCATAGACTCTCCTCCGATCTTACAAAGCAATACTCCGCCGGCGAAGTGGATCAAAGCCTGAACTCCAACGAATACCAGACCGCCTTTCGCACATATTTTTCCTGGTATCCCTACGTAACCTTCCGTCCTCTGGTGGGATACGGAGCACGAAAAACGCTCCCCTATGGAAACAATCCCACCGGCGAGGCTTACGAGGCTCTGGATACCCAGGCGCAGAAGGATAGCTACCAGTACTATTTTACCGAAGATGAAATTACCCTGGGGCCGGATCTGCTATTTTTGCGCGCGATCTATCGCCGGAAGGATTCTTTCAAGGAAGAGCTAAAGGACCGGGGAACTCTGAATTTTACCGGATTTACCAACAATCAGAAGGTGCATGAAACGGAAGTGTCCCTGGAGTCCTATCCGCTGGAGGATGTTTCCTTTAGCGTCACCAGCATCTATGATCATCGCAAATTCGAATACGACGTCAAACCGGAAGAGCGATGGTTCTATCCGGTATTCAGAACCGATGTATTGATCGATTTTTTCAATCCCTTTGGATTTGACCGCGAAAACCTTCTAAGCCGAAGAAAAGGGCATTTCCTGGAATTGCACTTAACCAACGATTATGTGTATGATCCCATTAATAAGCGCGATCATTCCAACGTCTTCGGAGCAAACTTTCAGACCGGCGGTTTTGATCTGTGGATTTTGAAACGGCTGCGCTACTTCGAAATGGGCTTCTACTGGTACCATATCTATTATGACCGCTCGCTGGATCATATGCGATTCAATATGAGGCTGGATATCCAACTAACCCGTACCATCTACTGGGAAATGGAACTGGAATCCCGGGCTACTGATCCGGCACGATACAACGCAGCCCATGATCCAAGGTACGCTCTGGCCAATCAAAGCATCTATACCCCGGAATCCGAGCGTCCGGTGAACTTCACCACGGATATCATCAATGGTAGCGGTCTGGCCGGCGAAAGGGCTCGCCAAAACGCGGTGTTCAACGTAGGCTTCTTTGAAACCGCTTTGATTATGGATCTGCATGACTGGGAAATGCGTGTAGGATACCGACTGGAGCAAAGAAGCATTCTTGGTGGACTGAACACCGTAGAAGTCGTAAACTTCTACGACAACCGGGTATTCTTCTCGCTCACACTGCTCCGGTTCGATGTGGGCAATATCTCCAGCCGTCCGTCCCGATTCATCCTGAATCGACAGAGAATCCGGCCTTCAGATATTGGTCGTGGAGGATACTCTACGGTGGGTCCCTGACCCGTAAGATCTGATACCATGATCCGAGAAAGAAACCAGAGCGTAAAACTGGGACTGATTGTCCTGGATCTGATCCTGGCCGGGCTTTCTTTTAGCCTGGCGACCATACTGCATTTCTACGTAATCGATCCGGAAAAACGCGCCTTTGTAAATCCCGACGATCAGGGACTCTTTGCCCCGGCCGGTCTTTTTCCCGACCAATACCCGGTGTTGGCCGCCTATTTCTTTCCAGGACTTCTATTTGCCCTTTCGCAGGTAATGGTATTCGTAGTTACGGATATCTATCAGCCCGCCAGGTCCAGGCATCCCGTAAGGGAGACGGTGCTCATTGGCCGGGGAGTACTGCTCAATCTGATTCTCATACTTGCCTTTCTGTTCTTTTATCGGGGAGCAAGCCTGAGCCGGCTGGTGATCGCATACACGGCGATTCTTGCGGTAATACTCCACGGTTCAGGTCACTTCCTTTTTCGGCTCTATTTAATGCGGCTCCGGGAGAAAGGCGTCTCTGTACGAAAAATACTGATCGTGGGCAACGGCAGCCTGGCTTATCGCTTCTATGAAAAGGTGATGCGAAACCAGATCTACGGCTATCGCGTAATTGGCGTGGTGGGCGCAAAGAAAGACGCCCATCCCACTCTGGCGAATCACCTGCTGGGACCTATCAAAGACTTTGAGAAGCTGGCCCGGCAAATCAATCCGGATATCATCGTATACGCGCTTTCGGAAGACCATAAACGACTTCAGAAGGTAGTGGAGTTCTGCGATTCGGAAGGCTTCGACTGTCGTATTGTTCCGGACATGGTGGATTTGATCACCAGTCATGCGCGTATCGAAGATATGGATGGGATGCCCGTGCTTACTTTACGGGATATCCCACTTAAGAACGGCTACAATCGATTCTTGAAACGTGGATTTGACATCGTATTTTCTGGACTGGTTATTGTGCTTACCTTTCCCGTATGGCTGGTCCTGGCCCTCCTGGTGAAATTCAGTTCCCCGGGCCCGGTGCTCTTTGCCCAGGACCGGGTAGGCCTGGACCGAAATCTATTCAAGTGCTACAAGTTTCGCACCATGGTGGTGCAGGACCAGAGCGTATCGGATACCACCTGGGGAGGTCCCACGGATCAGCGAGTCACCCGCATTGGGCGATTGCTGCGAAAGACCTCTCTGGATGAGTTGCCCCAGTTCATTAACGTATTTCTGGGAGACATGTCGGTTGTGGGCCCACGCCCCGAACGTCCGCATTTTGTGCAGCAGTTCAAGACTCGCTACAGCCATTACATGCGAAGACATAGCGTGAAGTCCGGTATCACAGGCTGGGCACAAATTCAAGGGCTTCGTGGCGATACTTCTATTGAGAAACGGGTGCAGGCAGACATCTATTACATCGAAAACTGGTCCTTCCTGCTGGATATAGTAATCGTACTGCGAACCGTTCCTTCCTTGATCAGCAATCCCGGGCAGTAGCAAGACCGCCCCGGGCCTTTTGCCGGCCCGAGTTTGATGATACATTGTACAGCTCTGATTCTGGCTCGGACACTGGTCCTGGTTCCGGGACGCAGGGCCAGTACCTTTGTAAGATGGTCCTTACCGGGTTCCAGGCTCCCATGGCCCCGTCCAATGTCTTACAGAGAAACTTCGATCTGTAACAGTCTATACCCAAAACAACTTCACGGAGCGATGGAATGTTTTCATCTGTCCGTTGCATGAGCCGGGCCGCATTGCTGGAACTTCATCTGGCCAATCTACTTCTAAGTTGTGCCATTCTGTTTACCCGTTGGATTGACGCTCCGGTCCCTTTTGTCATCGCTTCTCGTTGTCTATTGGCCGGCCTGGCTCTCTATCTGTTCTTGAAGTTAAAGTTCCGACAAGCTGAGGTCCTGGATCGGCGCGCCACAGGTCTGCTGATTGTTTCCGGGGCTTTGCTGGCGCTCCACTGGATGACTTTCTTTTATTCCGGTCGGATTTCCACCATAGCGTTGGCCATGGTGGCTATGTACACTTATCCCTTGATGACGGCTCTGGTGGAGCCATTTTTGGAAGGTGGCTTTCGTCTGGATGCGTACAAGACCGATCTGCTGCTTGCGCTTCTTGCCACCGCCGGCATTGCATGGATCGGTTTGTCCGCTACGTCGGTGGATCGGGAAGGACTCCTCTGGGGGTTGCTGTCCGCCGCGCTAATCACGGCAAGAAACCTGATCGTTCGTAGAAAGCTGGCCGCGGTGACGGGATCGCGAATCATGATGTATCAGGTTCTGGTGGCTGCTCTTCTGCTTTCGCCGCTTCTTGTCTATTTTCCGCTTCAGGGTTACAGGCCGGGTCTCAAGGATCTGCTTCTCTTGTTGGCTCTTTCGCTGATTGTTACGGCACTGGCCCATACGTTGTACACCCGGGCTCTGCTCAAAATGCCTGCCCGAACCACGGGAATCATCTCCTCGGTGCAACCATTGTACAGCGCAGTGGCCGCTTTCCTGTTCTTTCAGGAAGTGCCAGGCTGGGCCACCGTTGGCGGAGGGACCCTGGTATTGATTGCGGCCAGCATAGAGTCCCTTCGCTTCAACCGGAGGCAGGAAACTTGAAACCTATTTACATGGTGGATGCCAGCGCGCCTTTTTTTGTGCGGCATCGAAAGGAGCTCGAGAAGGATCGGGAGAAAAGCATTAACTGGTCCAAGGCGCCCACACATGCGATGATGCATAATGGTCGGGTGAAGCGCAAGGCCCACAAGAAGGTGCGAGAAAGCTTTTCTGTGTATGTAAAGCGTGTGGCCCGACTGGGCTATAATGCAGTGAGTATCGATGAAGCGGCCTATCTGATGTATCCGGAGAATCCCGATGAACTGCTCCGGAAGAACATAGACAAATACCGCAAGTATTACCGCCGGCTTTTTCGCATAGCGTTGGATCAGGGGCTAACCCCTTACATCACTGCCGATATCTGGTACAGCTCCCATATCCCCCACGGTGGCGCTGCCGGGAGGGACGGGCACAAACTCTATTTGCACATTGCTCAATGTCTGGATTCCCTGCTGGAGGATTTTCCGGAACTCGGGGGCATCATCATCCGGATCGGCGAATCCGATGGAGTGGACGTGAACAGTCCTTTTCGCAGTCGGCTGGCTGTGAAAAAGGAAAAGCAACTACGTTCGCTTCTGGAGGCTCTTGTTCCGATTTTTGAAAACAAGAAGAGGATGTTGATTCTCAGAACCTGGACTCTGGGCGCCGGAAGCGTGGGCGATCTTCTCTGGAATCGCAAAACCCTGATGAAGTGTCTGCCAGGGTCGGCTCTTGGAAGCCCCTGCTTTCTGCTTTCCTACAAATACTCGGCTTCGGACTTCATTCGCTATCAGAAGCTCAATCCGTATGCATTGAACAGCCCGGCGCCGTTCCTGCTCGAGCTTCAGGCGCGGCGAGAATACGAAGGCTTCGGCGAATTTCCCTGCTTCGTGGGCTTTGACTATGCCAGGTATGCAGATCAATTAAGGAATAACCCGCAACTTCGGGGAATCCATGTTTGGTGTCAGACCGGCGGTTGGTCCAGGTTCCGCAACTTTAGCTTCATGAAGCGCGGCTCTTACTGGAATGAATTGAACACCGCGGTATCCTTGCTGGTTTTCAAAAACCAGGGAAACCTGTATCGCGCGCTGGAGAAGTCCGGATTCCAGGGCAAAGACCTGGGTCGAATGCTTCGGTTTCTGGAGCTCTCCGACGAACTGATCAAAAACGTACTGTATATCCCCGGTTTTGCTCGAAAAACCCTGTTTTTGAATCGGTCGCGCATTCCGGCGCTCATTCATGTTTTGTGGGACCGAATTACTGTGACCTCTTTGCTTTCGGAACTGGTCTTGCGATACAGCAATCCGGAAGGGGACTGGCAGGCTTCAAGGACCGCCCTGGATGGGTTATCGGAGATGCAGACTCTGGGAAGAAAACTGGGTCTCGACTATGACGCCCGCTTTCACAAAGATACCATGGAGTTGTTTCATCTGGCCGCCGGCGCCCTTCTGTTTCCGAACAGTTCCCAATTGCGGCAGGATTTGGCCAACAAATGCGATTACTACGAAAAGAAATATCCGGATTCTTACAGGACCCGGATTCGCATGGATCGTTCCCCGGTTTCGCGTTTACCTGTGCGGTGGCTCTTTTCGCTTCTGATACGGGAGCGGGAGGCCTACCGCATCCGGGACCGTGTATTGTTTTCGGTAATGGGACCGGTGGTGGTGCATCTCATACTTCCGTTGTTTCGCCGCTATTTACCCGAGACCCTGGATCATCAATCCATGCCTTTGAAGGATTTGATCGGTTGACCGACCGTCTTTGGAAGAGTATGCATCGTCCCATGCTCCGGTGTTGGCCGACGTTGGCCGTCGTTCGTAAGCGTTGGCCGCCGTTCGTAAGCGTTGCCAGGAACTGGTTTTCGATGCGCCTTTTGCTGCCATTGAGCCAGCAGCAAACGTTTCTCCGGTCCGCCGGTCAGAACTGTACCACCCAGGTATGTCCAAAAGAGAGGCCGGGGGAGTTCCGACCAGCGCTCTGGATCTCAAGTTTTTTCAGATTCTGTTCCTGCAATTCCTGTTGAATCCGATAGCCCTGAAAAAGACCCGCGCCCATTAGACCCAGGTGTAGAGCGATAGAAATATGCGAATAGTTCTGAGCGCGGCCCGAGCGATTTTCCATCTCCTGGCTGCTGAGAAAATCGCCGCTGTAAGGATCTGCGTATTGCAGACCGGGTCCATAGTAAGCATCGCCCAGACGGGCGGCCCGTGCCGCGCTGGCATAGTTAACGTGTCGAACGTGGAAGTAATAGGCGCCATACAGGGTAAGCAGTCGACCCGCCATCAATAGTCCGGCGCTCAGATAGGATTCATTTCTAAATGCATTGTAGCCGGGTAGAACAACCTCCGGCCATATTGAGTGTGGCTCGCCGGCCCGGACCTTCTCCGGTAGAAGGATAGTAAGTGCCAGAATGGACGCCAGGGCGGCCACCAGAGCCCTGTGCCGGAGCTTCGGCGTAGGGATGCGGACCGAGGCATCCCAGGACTTGCTTGCCTGACCGCCAGGGGAATGGGCGGCGGGTTCTGTTCGGTGCGCCCCTTGTGTACTGCACCATCGCTTCATTTACAGGCTGAGCTCCGCGAAATTGCTGGGCAGACTCTCGGAGCCGCTTTCGTAGGCGGTTACCGCGAAGTAGACGGTGCCGTTAAAGGGATCTGAAGAAACAGAATAATAGGTGCGGGAAGTAGACGCCAGTCGGTAGCGATCCTGGTAGATGTTGGCCGGCGGACTGCTCAGAAAAAAATACACTCGGTAGTCGTTCCAGATAATGCCGGTATCGGGATCCACGGAGGCCTGCCATTGAAGTAGAATGCTGCGCGAGGCAAGATCGTAGTCCACGGTGAGGTTGCCTGGCGCCGAGGGTCGATTCAGACCGGCAATCAAGGCCGGACTGAGTAAATAGTAGGTCTCATCCACGGGAGCCGCCTTCTGGCATTGTATATTGCAAAGCGCAAGAAGACAGCCCAGCAGTAGCGTAAAGCCAGCCCTTACGCCCGAAGTGGCTCGAGGGCGCTCGCCAGGCCCTGGCCGGGGCGATGAAAGACCGTGTAAACCCGGTGCCGAAGCTGGAAAATCCGGAATGCATCTGCCTTCCATAAGAGCTATCTCGCAGACGAGGGAAATCTGGAAAGCTGGTTTTTCAGGTTGTTTTCAATGTCAGTGTTATCCGGGCATTGCCGATGGGCTTCCCAGAGCAACTCCAGCGCCCGGCCGTTTTGACCCTGCAGTAGCTCCAACAGTCCCTGGTTGTTGCTCAGAAAGCAGGGCGAATCATCCGCTGTGGCCCCAGGATTTGTCTGGAACAGCAAAGCCCGGGCCCCCGAGTAGTCGCCCTCCAGAGCCAGGGAAACAGCCTTCTGCCGGGACGCTTCAGTCCCGTCGCTGGTAAGAAAGTAGAACGAATGGTAGCAATCCTGGCAGCCAGATTCGTCCTTCAGCTGAAATCCGGTCCGATTAACGCAGCCGATCAGACTTAGCGCCAGCACAGCAATAATCGTTGCTGTGCTGCGTTTCCTTTTCCTGACCCGGGAGACTATAAAGTTGTTGCCTCTTGATACCCCTACCAGGTATATGTATAAATCGGCACGGAGCGATGAAAGCAGGCCTCCGAGGGACGCTTTCCATTGTAAAGGCCGATAAAATAAGGATTGTGCAATCATAGACAATTCTGGAATTGGTGGGACATGGGCCGAATTGCAGTAATCGTACTTCTCAGCATCTTTGCTTTCTCTGCCGGGCAGTGCAAGAAAGATCCGGATGCCACGCAGGAAGCCTTGATCGAATATCTGGTTCTGTGCCCGAATGGAATCGATGCCTGCTATGATGCCTGTAGCACCACTACCGGCTATCCGGGGGACGGTTCAGATTTCCGCGCTTTTCAGACCTGCACGGCCGAATGCGATGCCCGTTGCAGCACATCGGCTCTTTTTCTTTCCATTTCCAATTAAAATCCCGGCGGAGCCTGAATCCAGGCGCCCCGGTAGCATTCCGTTCGAAGAAAATCGGCCTGGAGCATCAAGGTCGTCTCTTTTGCAGTTCGGTAATCTCGGCGTTCAAATCCCCCAACGAATAGTACACATCCGGTAGCTGTTCATCATAGGTTGCTTTGTCCTGTAACGCAAGTGTCTGGAAACGCATCAATCCCTGTCGCAACCGCTCTCGCAACTCCTCTTTTTTCTGATCGCTTACCCGCAAATAGGGGACCTGGTTCCACGCTCGAATAATGAACATCCGCACTTCGATGTAGGTTCTCTGTCGCTGGAGCGTAGGAATTCTGAAGAAGATGCCCTCTGTCTGAACAAGGCCCAGGAATTGAACCAGGTTTCGATTGGCCTGAGCCATATGAAACTGGCTTTCGGAACTGAATCGGGCATTCTGCGAAACCCAGAGATAACAGGGAAGTACGGTAAAAATCAGCGCTCGGCGAAGCCACAGGAATTGATAGGGCTCCTCTCGCACGAAAATGCGAAGATAGAGATAGATATGCAGAGGTCCCTGGTAGAAAGAAAAAAGATCCCAGTCCGCTGGAAATCCGATCACCGGATTCCAGATGAAGCTATGGCCAAGCATGGACAGCGCGCTAATGAGCGCAAAGCTTTCTGATGGATACTTCCGGGTATGCTTCCAGGCCGAGGCGAGCAAACGGGCAAGCCTTTCGCCTATGATCCCGGTTCCCGATTTCGATTGCGATCTTTCGGTGGGATCGCCGACATTCTCGGTTCCGAAGCTTTCGCTTTTCGCAGATTCCGGGACAGGCTCATTGTTGGCGTTGTTTGCGGATGTGCTGGTACGCGAATCCGTCGCGTTCTTTTCGGCCACGTTCGCCCTGGAAGAGAAGCGCACAGAAAGAGACCGAAGAGATTTCACCAGGTTCTGCAAAAGTGTAGCCGGCCCGGGAAACCATACACTACTCATTCCAATCAGAGCGGGCGCTACCAGAACGGCTACGTTCAATCCTTCCTTTAGATGATGAATCGAAATCAGTCGGCTTAGCGGATAAATGGCCGGCCTGAAGGCGAAGGATTTATGTAGCTCAATGGGGTTTGCGATGACAAAGAAGAAATAATACCAGACAATTCCAAGTGTAACCAGGGCCACCGCGCTGGCTCGCAACGATAGTTTCAGAAAGGCCTGCCAGTCGGGTTTACCGGACCGCACAGAGAGAACAATGACCAGAAAGACCAATGCCGGAAGCGAAAAAACCAGAATCATATGATGGGCGGCGCCCAGAGCGGCAAAGAACGCCGGAATCTCCGGATATACGGGTCGGTGTGCCTTCCAGCGTTCCAGCTGTACGATTCCGGTTACAACAGTAAGAAAAAGAAAGAAGGATGCGAAGCTGTAGTTCTCCACGTAGCCTGCATAGAGTTGCAGAGCGGGCACAAAGAACAGGAGCGCGAAGGCCGCCAATCGTCGGTTCCATCTGAGGCGATCGGTGATTAGAAATATGGCAAGGCCATGCAGAGTTCCGGCCAGGCAGCTGATCAGGCCAATGGAGTCGGCCGCAGACATGCCGGTGGCCTGGTTCAGCCATAGAAAGGCTCGCGACCGCCAGAACAGGGCCAGGATTTCATCGAACGTTCCCAGATACCCGAGCTGAATCGCATGAGCCGGCAAATGCTCCAGCAGAAGCAGGCTGTCGCCCAGACCTTCCGGAGGCGGCAAAAACCGTCGCATGCGGATCACCCATAGAAAATAGAAGAGCAGGGGGCCCAGTACAGGAGTCCAGAGCAGGCTTCGCAAGGTCGGCCGTGTAAACGGGAAGCGGTGCGGGTAGGGACTGGCCGTGAGGCTTTCCAGCTTCTTTACAAATGGCAGGTGCCGCAGATAGGGTTCGAACGGAAATACCAGCGGTAGCAGCATGAGAATGAGCGCGCCATGACCGTGGTAGTGCTTTAAACCGAATCCCAGGTGACCGGGCGTTGTGAGAGAGAGGGCTGCCAGAAACAGAAGAAAAAGAAATGGGATCATTCGTGGGGAGACTCCAGGCTTACAGGAGGATTGTTTTCCAGGAAGCGCGTCCGGCGGTCGTTCCAGTCCTTTTCAAAGCCCATCATAATCTTTCGCGCAGGCCAGCTCTCCAGAAGTTCGCGCATTCTTCGGTTCTGCTCCAGCAAAGTCTCTACGGTTTGTCGACTAATCCTGCGACCGCCAGCCGCCTGGCTTTCTGTTTCTGAGTTATTCATGAATACGCTCCCATTGCATGAATCTTGGCTGAAATCCCATACCGCTCTGAATCCTTTCGAATCTGGTTTCCGGTATTCCTTCCGGGCGAACCAGGCTGTAACCAGGTTCTGCCATCCTGCTTTTCCATAGATCGGGATATTGCCGGAATCTCTGCAGAATTCGTCTGCTATAAGGACCATGATCGGTTGCAATGTGGAGCAGACCGTTTCCGCGCATCAGTTGATAGGCCTTTTGCGGAAAATCCGCCTGAATCAGTCTATGTTTCCAGTGCCGTTTCTTGGGCCAGGGATCCGGAAAGTTAACAAACATAATGTCAAATGTGTTTGGATGAAAGAGTTCGGTGAGAAACCAGGAAAAGTTTACAGGCAGGATCCGCAGGTTGTCCAGTCCCAGCTTATCCGCTTTCTTCAAGGTTGAGACTACTCTTTCAGGCTTGATCTCCATGGCCACAATCTGCTGGTCTCGATGGCTACGGGCCCACTCAACCGCAAACTCGCCCCAGCCACTACCCAGCTCCAGAACCCGTTTTTCGCAGGTTCCACCGAACAGTTCATCGTCAGATAATGCACGAAACTCCTTCCAGTGGATTACGGCCGGATGCTCAAAGTATTTTCTTGGTCTGGACGCAATCCGGAATAGTTTCTTTTGTAATGTAGCGGTGGACATTGGTTTTTTCCGTTCCTGGTCAGAGAATCTGGCCGAAAATGAAAGGGTACGCCTGTATTGAGATAAATGCTCTATGAGGATGATTCGGTGCAAATAAAATTATGGGGAGTTAGAGGCTCTTTGCCGTCGCCCCTGGACCCCCGGGACTATCGGAGCAGAGTGCATGATGTGCTCAAAAGCGCCAGCTCTATCTGGAAAAAGGAGCCGGATCTTTCGGTAGAGGATGTGTATTCCCGGTTGTCGCCTCCTCTTGCCGGACTGGTGGGCGGAGACACCACCTGCGTGGAGGTGCGTAGCGGCGACGAACAGCTCATCTTCGACATGGGCACAGGCGCCCGTCGTCTGGGCTACGATATGATGGCCCGGGGCCAGAAGGGCGATCTACACGTTCTGATGACGCACACCCACTGGGATCATATCCAGGGCTGGCCCTTTTTTGCGCCAGGCTTCATCCCGGGAAACCATGTTCATTTTCATTCTTGCATTCCGGACTGCGAAGAGCGATTCAGCCGGCAGCAGCAGTTTGAGTTCTTTCCCATAAGCTTTCAGGACATGATGTCCGATAAGACATTCCACACCTACGAGCAGGGCGATGCCTTTAAAGTGGGTTCCTTTGACATACAAACGGAAAGCCTGATTCATCCCGGCGGAAGCACCTCCTATCGCGTGGACAGGGACGGAAAGACCTTCATCTTTGCCACCGATACAGAATTCTATGGTCCGGAACTGGAAGACTTGATCGAGGAAAAGAAGTCATTCTTTAAGGATGCAGATCTACTGATTATGGATGCTCAGTATTCTCTGAAGGAGTCCGAGCAAAAGATTGGCTGGGGACATACAGCCATGGTCATCGCCGTAGATTGCGCCATCGAATGGGGAGTAAAACGTCTGGCTTTAACCCACCACGAACCGGCGCATGATGATTTCACCACGTATAAGCTGTTCGAAGAAGCGTTGGAGCATAATAAGCAGTACGGGGATAAGCTGGATCTGATCCTGGCTCGTCAGGGCGATGTGCTGGAACTTTAGGGGACTGCGCCTGTTGAGAAGCGACGGTGGAGCGCTCTCGTGATGGGAATCCTCGCTTCCTCTGAGGGTGAAGACTTTGCCGGGGACGCAGCGTATCAGTAGTTCCCTTCCGGTTCGTCCACTTTTTCGAAGGAGCCTTCCGGATCTTTGAGCATATCGTCCCGGCCTTCCAGGTTCTGTTCCTTTTTCTTCTGCTCTTTCTTTTTTTGCTCTTCGATGGAATCCACCACTTCCTTTTCCAGGGCTACCTGAAAGTATCGCGGCTCGCCCAGTAGACGCCATTCGCGATAGAACACCCGGCTTCCCGTCCGGGCCACGTTGGAGTAATCCTCAAACTTGCTGCCGCCGGGATTCTTGAACTCGGTGTAGCGATCGTGGGTATCTCTTTCGTTAAGTTTGTCTATCTCTTCCTGAATGGACTTGCGGTAGTACTCCGGAGTCTTTTTCAGCGAAAACCGGAAAGGACCCTTCTCATAGTTCTTATAGCGGTTGATGATTTCCTGGATTACGTCCTGGTTATCCGAACGAATCTCCCGAAAAGGCATAGTCAACGCACGAGGACAGGCGCCGGCTTCCAGGTTGGTGCACAGTTCTCGCAGCACCGGATCTACCAGCGTTAGCTCCACGTAGGCAGATATGTACTCTCCTGCCTCCGGAACCCTGGTAAGCACAATGGACTGGGGGATGCGATCTGTTTCTTCAAAGTCCCGCAGGGAATAGCTTCGTTTGACGGTCTCTTCCTGACCTGCCGCCTCTTCAAATGGAACAGTGGTGTTTTCGTCAGTAACCAGTACTTCCTGTTCGTCCTTTTGAATTCGAGTCCGGGTTACTTTGACTGCCTGGAAGTTAATGGGATTGGTTCCCAGGATTTCCCCCCTGGAGTTTCTTAGAACAATGCGATGTTCGAGTATCTGTCCTTGCTTGATGGCATCTACGATGTGCAGTCCGGCGCCCTGAAAGCTCAGGTTCAGCAAAACATAATCCTGACCTTCCCTGGCCTTGCGAATGATGACGCGGCCCACGCCATCGGAGGATTTCTGCATGGGCTCCAGGGCAATGTCATGTAGATTGATGCGAGGAGCGGGCTTGCTGGCCGGCGCCATGGTTGCCGTTGTTCCGCAATTGATCGAAATCAGCGTTGATGCCATGGTGGCAATCAGCAGGGCCATAAAGCTGCTGGTTTTGGCCGTTCCATGGCTGCTTTTTCCGATCCAGGGTCTCATTAAGGCGTTCATGAGCGAAAGTCCTTCCAGGTGAAGTTGCGGTTCAGGAAGTAATTACTAACCGTGGCGGCAGCAATACCGGCAGCCAGCGACGGATACCTGGTGAACTCGGGGGATACCAGACCTTCCATGAATCCATTGGTTTCCAGAAGCTGAAAGACGCTGACCTGAACCAGCAGCCCCAGTATAGAAATGATCTCAAAGTACAGCAGACCTTTGAGAAGATCCCAGCCTCTGTGCCGCAATTCGTAGAAGGTCAGATAGTTGTTGAGCAAATAGTTCGAAAGAATGGCTAGCTGGTAACCAAAAGGCACCGAAAGCCAGAGCGGATCCAGCATGTCCGAAAGTCCGGTATGCACTTTGGGAAGTTTGAGAAACTCCCCCAGTTGGAAGCCCGCGAAGTTGACCAGGATTCCCGTGGCGCCGACGATCACATACATCACAAACGTGGTGGATATGTACTTGCCAAAGCGAAGGTCGAAAAGTGCCACCAGGTAGTTGCGGACCACCGAACCGCTTAGCTTGGTTTCGCCGTGCTGTCGGTTACGAAAATGGTAACCCAGTTCTCGCATCTTGAGATTACGAGCTCGGCCAATGAACTCCAGCAGGATCTTGAAACCCCGGGGGTTGATCAAATTGGCAGAGTCTTCGAAGACTTCCCGCTTCAGGGCAAAGAAACCGCTCATGGGATCCTTGATTTCCAGGGGCAGAAATACCCGGGCCAGAAACGTGGCCACCCAGCTGATGAATCGTCTTCGTTTCGACCATTGCCCGTAGCTACCGCCTTCTTCGGCACGGGAGCCTACAACAAGATCGTAGCCTTCCTCTAGCGTACTTACCATGCGGGGCAGAAGGTTTTCGTCGTGCTGCAAATCCGCATCCATAACGGCAAAGATTTCGCCTTCCGCTACTTCCATGCCGGTAATGACGGCGCTGGAAAGGCCACGGTCTGTAATTCGCCGAATCACTCGTATTGAGTCATCCTTCCCCGCAATCTCTTCGGCAATCTCCCAGGTACGATCCGGGCTATTGTCGTCCACTACCAGAATCTCATGGGAAATCTCCGAAAGAGTGGTCTTCAGATTTCCCAGAAGAATGGGCAGGTTGGTAGATTCATTGTAGGTAGGAAG
Organism: Spirochaetaceae bacterium; assembly: GCA_002730875.1. Lineage (GTDB taxonomy): Bacteria > Spirochaetota > Leptospiria > Leptospirales > Leptonemataceae > UBA3465. The sequence continues at coordinate 67,856 of PCBI01000009.1, forward strand.
AATTACCGATAGAGTGGGGCGTTTTCGAGTCATGGAGTTTAGTTTAGATCGCTGCGACAACGAACCGTGCCGCGAAAAATGGTTCCTTCATCGTTTACCAGATTCATTTTCAAGTCCGCATATTGAACGGTGCTGCTGTCGCCAGAAAGAGTGAATCCATCCTGCCAGCTAATGCTTCCGCTGGATGCGGTGAAGTTGATGTTCTGCCAGGTGCTTACGAATATGAATGTCTTGGAAAGTCCGCAAGTCAGGCCGTCCGATGTCTGACAGGTAAGCGGACCAACGCCGTCGCAGGTAATACCGTCAGTAGTCTGACAGGTCTGACTGGTGGCCGAAATGGGAGTCAGGCTATACTTGGTTCTATAGCGATCATAAGTATAGCGAAGAATCATCCGCTCGCCATACTTGAAGCTGTAGAAACTTTCGATATCGAACCGGTCGGTCTCTGTAGAGCTTGAACTGGAGCTGGAGCTATCCGAATCCGACGACTCCGCAGTGGCATCGCCGCAATAGGGAGTCTGGTCGTTGTCCAGCTCGGCAAAGAAAGTGATGTATCCGTTGGTGCCGACCAACGGACCGATTAGATCGCCTTCGGCGGTTTCTGAATCGCTGGTGCAACCTCCGGCCAGAGCCGTGGCCAGCAGTGCAGATAAGATGAGTTTTGTATAGTTGTCAGTTCGCATAGTTTTCCCCGAATCGGTACGATTATCGACTTTCGGAGGCCACTTCTTCTTTGAGTCGGTACAGATTTTTTTCGAAATCTGAAAAACCCCTGGATCTAAGTAGTAACTTCCCCTCTGGATCTACGTACGCCACACCTTCCGAGTAAACAAAGATTCTTTGAACTTCAAGCGGAAGTTGCGTGTATTTTCTGGTCGATGGATCCATGAAGCTCAAGAATCCCTTCCGCTCGAGAAGGAATTGCTCTTTTTCGGCGACATAATACATATCATCGCGGATTCCCACATTGAACTCCGGTCCCTTTTTGTCCGGTAGATTCATCATCTGTAGCTTGTAGTTGCCCGCCGCTCCCGTATAGAAAAACACAGCAGGGTCCCCGGAAAATAAACTCTCCGCCTGCAGCTGTTCGCTGCCATCGCCCTGGAGGAAATCCCGGGGAACGGAACCAAAGAGCCGTGGACTGGCCACACCTTCCATAATCAAATCCGGTCGTCCGGTGCCCGTGTAATAATAGAGATTATAGTATCCGGCTTCGCCAAAGAAGATCCAGATAGAGCCGGAGGGCAGGCTTGTAATGTGAAACCGGTTCTGCACCTTCTTGAATTTCTCCTTGAAAGCTCCGCTGGCAGCCACCATGGCCTTTTTGCCCTCGGTGGTCTCCTTCATGAACAGATGTTTCCCGTCGGAGAAGTATACAATATCGCCGGTGTCGGTAAGCGCCGGTTGGTTCTCGCAGTCCGTCTGTAAAATGTCCGGTTGTACCTGGCCCTGGATAATCTGGATCAAATCATAGCTGCACTGCCCTTCGCTACCCGGGCGGTTTCTGTATTCGGCCAGCGCCGTTTTGCCGGAATAGGAGAGTATGATCTGGTCGGGCTTCTGCGGAAGACCTACTTCTTTGACGATTCCCAGAGTGCGATAGGTGAGCTTTCCGTTTTCGTACCAGGCAAAGGCTGTATGGTCCAGGCTGACGGCAAATACCCGGTCCGCTTTTTTTTCAGAGAGAGTGAGTGAGTTGGATTCGTTGGTCTGATTTATCAATTCCTGGATTTCGGAACGGGACTCCTTGAATCGGCCGGCCTGTATCTGCTGCTCCAGTCTGAGTATGGTTTCTTCCGGCGTCTCCTGACAATGGATCAGAAGCAGCGGAAGGAGAGCCACCGCCAAGTAGAAGCGAATCCGATTTGTCCGGACAGTCCCGTAGCGGGCCCAGTCTCTGGCAGAAGGCAGCATTACTGTCATGAGACCGGTTTAGAACAACCCTTCACCGGGTGAACGATTTTTCTACTCGCCTGCACGTACCGTTACAGAAATGAGACCATATGGGAGCAAGCTGGATAGATCAGGCCTATCGGGAGCGCAATCATTGCGCCGATGTGAACAAAGGCCAGGATGGAACCGAGATTTACGTTCTGGGATGGGTATTTCGTTACCGGGACCAGGGAGGATTGATATTCATCGACCTCAGGGATCGGTCCGGCATTGTTCAGCTGGTCTTTGATCGCTCGGAAATCCAGGATCAATTTGATCTGGCTTCCACCATTAGAAGCGAGTTTGTGCTCGCTGTGCGTGGCCGCGTAAGATTACGAGACAAAGAAGCCATTAATCCCAATCTGAAAACCGGTGAAGTAGAGATCCTGGTACAGGACTTCGATATCCTGAGTAAATCGCAGGTGCTTCCTTTCCCTCTGGACGAATACGCCGATGTGGGCGAAGAAACTCGGCTCAAGTTTCGCTACCTGGATATGCGCCGCGAGGAACTGCGGGATGCCATGGTTATGCGTTCCAAATTGAACCAGGCTATTCGGGCCTATCTCGAGGAAAAAAACTATCTCGAAGTGGAAACTCCGGTGCTCAACAAGTCCACTCCGGAAGGCGCCCGGGACTTTCTGGTTCCCGCTCGAATGGCTCCCGGCAAATTTTATGCATTACCCCAGTCGCCGCAGATCTTCAAGCAGCTTCTGATGGTGGGCGGTCTGGAAAGGTATTTTCAGATCGTGAAATGCTTCAGGGACGAAGACTTCCGCGCCGATCGTCAGCCGGAGTTTACCCAGCTCGATATGGAGCTTAGCTTCGTAGACGAAAACATGGTCATGGATGAGCTGGAAGGTCTATGGGCTAACGTACTCAAGAAAGTGTTTAATGTAGAACTAAAAACTCCTTTCGCGCGCATGAGCTATCATCAGGCCATGGAGGACTATGGGTCTGACCGGCCGGATCTTCGCTTTGAAATGAAGCTGGTGGATGTGGCCGACATTGCCCTTCGTTCCAACTTCGGGGTATTCAAAAAAGCCCTGGAAGCTGGCGGTAGAGTAAAAGCCCTGTGCGTTCCTGGCGGAGCGAAACTTTCCAGAAAAGACATCGATGAACTTACCCACTGGGTACAAACCGATTTTCGTGCCGGAGGTCTTGCCTGGCTGAAGCATGAAAAGGAAGGCTTGAAATCTGTTATTTCGAAGTTCTTCGAGCCCGAACAACTGGAAGAGCTGGCAAAAGCCACGGGCTCAAAAGAAGGGGATTTGATTTTGTTCGGGGCCGACAAAGAATACATTGTACATGCGACCCTGGGCGCTCTTCGTCTTCGTCTGGCGAAGCAACTGGGAATGATTCCCGAAAACACCTACGCGGTAACCTGGATAACCGACTTCCCGCTATTCGATCGAGACGAAAACGGTGAGCTCTACAGCGTGCACCATCCATTCACCGCTCCCGTGGACGAAGATATGCCAATCCTGGAAGATGCCGATCGATTCCAGAAAGAGGGCGACAAGATTCGGAGCCGGGCCTATGACCTGGTAATCAACGGAAGCGAAGTAGGCGGCGGTTCCATCCGTATCCACAGGTTTGAAGCGCAAATGACCGTACTCAATGCCCTGGGTATTTCAAAGGAAGATGCCGAAGACCGCTTCGGATTTTTGCTGAACGCCCTGCGGTTTGGCGCGCCTCCGCATGGCGGTATTGCTTTTGGTCTGGATCGAGTGATGATGCTCTTCATGGATAGAGACTCCATTCGAGATGTAATCGCTTTTCCCAAGACGCAGCGAGGCACATGCCTCATGAGCGATTCTCCTTCCACTGTGGAAATCAAACAGCTTCAAGAGCTGCGCTTGCGCTCCCTGGCTGGCGGATCCGGATCCTGAATCGGTCCAGGCAGGCGCCCAGGTATTTGCCGGGCCGTTCATAGATTGGGCGGCCTTAATGGCTGAATCCGTCCGAGAAGCGTTGCCGGGCCTCTCGTTTTCTGGAGAAACAGTGTTTTACCGGAACCCTTCCCCTTATGGCTGTCATTACGCCTCCATTTGCTGTCATTACGCCTCCATTTAATGAAGGAAAATCTCTTGCCGGATTGTTGGGGGCGACTTTCACTGAGTCCATCGATTGCATGGTCCTGCAGAATTTCCCAGATGGCAGCAAGGGGTTTCCCGTTTGAGTATGGAGACCCGTTTTCAATTCCAGAATCCGGATTTATTTCGTTCTCTCTGCGGTATAGCAGACGCCAATATTCCGGCTCTGGAAAGCATTCTGTCCGTCAGATTAATACCAAGGGGCAATAGCTTCGTAATCCAGGGCAGAGAGGATGCTACTGTTGACCTGGCTACCCGCCTGTTTGACAGGATTGCCAGAGATTACGAGCACCGGCCCAGGCACGGGATTGAAGAATTCGACATAAAATACATCTACTCTATGCTGCAGAAAAAAGAACAGAACGGCGCCGTTCAAAACGACGACTCCGTAACCTACCTGGAAGATGATTCCACTTCATCCGGCGACGATGCCACCGACAGGGCAACCCGCTACCCCACGGATCATGACGATGTGGAACCTGCCGAAGCGCTGGAGAGTACTCGCCAGAAGGTTTTCGTCACGGCCCGAGGAAAACCCATCTATCCCAGAACCCATCGCCAGGCGGCGTATCTGGAATCGATACAAAGTAATCCGGTAACAATCTGTCTCGGACCCGCGGGCACTGGAAAGACCTTTCTGGCCATAGTCACCGCCTGCCGAAAGTTGCTGAACGGGGAGGTGGATCGAATCATACTCACTCGTCCCGCCGTAGAAGCCGGGGAGAGTCTGGGTTTTTTGCCCGGTGATCTAAATCAAAAAGTGGATCCCTACCTTAGACCTGTTTACGATGCGCTTTACGAATGCATGGGTATGGAAAAGGTTCATAGCATGATTGCGGCCCGTAAGATTGAAATTGCTCCTCTGGCTTATATGCGAGGAAGAACTTTGAATCAGGCCATGGTGGTGCTGGATGAGGCGCAGAACTGTACCCTGGCGCAGCTGAAAATGTTTCTGACTCGACTGGGAAGAAATTCCTTCATGTGCCTTGGCGGCGACGAAACCCAGGTCGATCTGAATCCCGGAAAGAGCGGCCTGCTCAAAGCGGTGAAGATACTGGAGAACGTTTCCGGAGTCTCGGTAATTCGATTCGGCAAAGAAGACATCGTGCGAAATCCGATCGTAGAAAAGATCGTGGCTGCATTCGAACAAGAGGAGGCACGGCAGTAACTGTGTTTTCCATTCGCTCCATATTCCAGGGATGGCTGGTGAAGCTGTCCGACTTTTTGACTGCCTCCAGGCCGGCCAATTTCGTGCGAAAGCTACAACTGGCTTTGCTGGGACTCACCGTTATCATACTCACTCTTGTGCTATCGTATCCGGTCTTGATCAAGAAGGAACTGCGATTGGGACCCGACGGATCTTTCGCGGCTGGCAAGCCTGCCCCGGAAACGGTGCTGGCTACCACCGATATTCAGTTCACCCTGGAAGAGCAGTACAAGCTTGCTCAGGAAGATGCGCGCAAGAATGCTCCGCTGCATTTTGAACGGGATCTTGCTATTCTGGGACCAGAAGGTTCTTTCCGGGAAAGCCTGGAATCGGATATGCAGGCAGTGAAGCGATGCCGCTTCGAATATGCGAATTTCAACGAAAGGCGGGCCTGTGTTCGGGGCGACGTTCGTATCTGGCGCTTGGCCGGGCTGACCAGGCAGCAATGGGAAACCATACTTGCTTACCGATCGGAATATGTTCGTAAAGAACTTCAGCAACTGGCTAACCTGGCCTACCAGGAGTTTGTAATACTTCATGAGTATCCCGAAAGCGGAGACTTCAAAGGGAGCCTGGTTGTGGTGCGGGATATCCAGCCAGGGAGCGCTCCCACGGAGAGTAGCCTGCCGTCCGACCGAGTGATTCGCCGCAATTTGCTGGTGTCTACCAACGTCCTTGGCGTGATCCGGGAGATTGCCTCCCGAAAGCTACAGAGTCCTGGCGGGACCTTTCGGGAAGCCCTGGTTCAGCTTGCCGTGCATTATCTCTACTATATGGAGCCGGCTCGCTTTGATCCGGAAGCCACCGAAAAAGCAAGGGCCGAGGCCGCCAGCGACGTGAAGCCGCCGCTGTACAGGCTAAAAAAAGGCGAGGTTCTGGTACAAAAAGGGGATGTGATCACCCGGGAAAAATACCGGGCCCTGGAGTTCTATAACCAGGCGGTAAACAGGGATCGGATCGGTCGTGTGGCGGCTCTTTTTATACAGCAAGTGCTTCTGGTTGGACTGCTTCTGTATCTGTCCATGCGTTTTGCCCGGCACAAGCTGGACGATGTATCGGGAAATCTGATGCTCTACCTGGTAGTATGGGCTTTTGGATTATGGCTGTTCTTTATCCTGAACCACTGGCATGAAGAGCCCGCCCGGTTGGAACTAACCTACTTCTTTGGAAGTTACATTCCGATTGGCTTCTTTGTCGTCCTGATAGCGCTCATTTTCGGCGAGATTCTGGCCCTTATCGTGGGATGCTATCTGGGATTTCTTGTATTCATTGCCAGCAACTACGACGGAAATTCCTTGCTCATCGCTTTTTCCAGCGCTCTTCTGGCCGGCATCCTTGGATCCCGAATCAAGAATCGACTGCATTTCATTACTACCGGTCTTACCATCGCCGTTGTAGGTAGCATCATCGTTATTGCCGGGTATCTTTACAGTCAGAAGCCAATCCTTAGCTCTGGCGAAGAGTCCACTCTGTTTTCGCTTGGTTTCCTGAAGGCGCTCAGGATGCAGATGGCCTCCGGTTTCGCCACCATACTGGCCATGGCAGTGCTCCCTTTATTTGAAACCTTGTTCAACGTGCCCACCAGGTTCAAGTTGATTGAGCTTGCGGACTCCTCCAATCATCTACTGCAGGAGTTGTTTCGACGAGCGCCTTCTACCTGGACCCATACGCTTATGGTTGCGGCCCTGGCGGAAAAGGCCTGCGAAAGACTGGGGCTCAATACAATGCTTGTGCGCACCGGCGTGTATTACCATGACATCGGAAAAATGAAACGAGCCGGCTTCTTCGTGGAAAACCAGCATCTGATTCCGCGAGAAGAGAATATCGATAAGAACAATCCTCAGAAAGCCGCCAAGGTGATTATAGATCACGTTCTTGACGGTATTGAAATGGCCCGGCGAGCCAGGCTACCCCGAGAAGTGATTAGCTTCATCCCGGAACATCATGGAACATCTACCATGTCCTTTTTCTATCACAAGGCGCTGGAGAAGATGAAGCGCAAGGTAAATCGGGATGACTTTCGCTACCCCGGGCCCAGGCCTCGCTCCAAAGAAACCGGCATTGTTATGATTGCCGATTCCCTGGAGGCGGCCAGTCGTAGCCTGGACGATTACAGCGAGTCGGCGTTGGATAACCTTATCCAGAAAATCATCAACATCAAGATGAGCGAGAATCAACTGGACGAGTCCGGACTGACCCTGGGCGATCTAAACGTGGTGAAGCAGGCCTTCAAAGAGGTGCTGCAAAGTTCCTATCATTTTCGGCCCAAGTATCCTAACGCTCAGGACACCCATAAACTGGAATCCCAGAGAAATGCGAAGGGTCGAAGCCGCACCGCAAAGGCCAATACTGCTGGAAGCGGTTCAGCCAAAAGAAGTTCTTCCCGTAGTTCTGGAAACTCCTCAGCGAGCAAGAAAGGCAAATAGGTTTCGCTTCTGCAATTCAGTTCTCGAGCATGAAGGCCGGCAAAGTACAGCTTCGCGCAGATGCGAAAATCCGTGAAGGGCAATCATTGGATGCAGATGAAATCCTGTTTCGCAATCTGCCCGGAAAACCGCCGGCGGATTTTCCGACGGGCCCCGAAATCTTGCAAACTCTGCGCCGCCTCGTTGCTCTTTTAAAGGAAACCCGAAAAATCCGCCGTCCGGTGATTCTGTCCTATAGTGTGGTTTCCGATCAGCAAATGCAGACTCTGAATCGGGATTTTCGAGGCAAGGATAGGACGACGGATGTCTTGAGCTTCTCGCAGGTAGAAGGCATGGAGTTTCCGGATGCGGGGCAGTTGATGTTGGGAGATATCGTCATCTCCAGGACCCAGTGCATGCGTCAGGCCAGAGAAAAAGGACATAGTGCGGACAGGGAGCTTTTGATTCTCAGTATTCATGGATTGTTCCATTTACTGGGATACGATCATGAAACTTCCGAAAAAGACGCTCGCCAGATGGAAGGACTGGAAAGAAGACTTCTGAACCGCTATCTCAAGGAAGAGCCGCCGAGCGCTTCCTGACGGTCAGGTAAACGTCTGTTGACGGCTCCGAAAGCCTCTTCGGGCATCCAGGAGAGGAGGACTCTGGCTGGTGGCCGTCGGCCCTGCCAGGGGGAGTGTAGATTAGAAAAAGTCCCCTTCGCATCCGAAAGGCAAGTGCATTAGAAGCCTGGTTATTCAGTCGGCATTTTTCAGCGTTCCTAATCTGTAGCGCTTTAGCTGAATGGAAGCCTTGCGGCTATGGGACTTCCCGGTATTGTTCTTGTTGTTCCATCCCGACGTAGCATCGGTGCCGCAAAAGGGATCCAGGCTGAATTGGTGTTGGCTCGCATGCTCGGCCAGATAATCCGTAATATCATACACCACTCCGTCGATGGCGATCCAGCAACTGGAAGGCGTGGAATGCTTTTTCAGTTCCTCCATGCCAATTGTTCCGGAGTCCGCGCGCAAAGGGGTAGCGAGCGCGAAGAGGGCCGCCAGAGCCAGAATGACCAGACGGTTTATGAGCCTCGAATCCCCGGGGGCGCTGCGGATGGAAGAAAGGTTATTCTTTACCATGGTGTGAATTCCTCCGTATATATGTTGGACGCCTTTTGCCCGTTCTTGATTAAACGTTTCCGAATCAATTTCATAAAAGCGGGGGAGCCGCAGACCAGTATTTGACGCTCCGCATCGGTACTGAACTTATCGCTGGAAGGGGCTTCCGGGTTGCCCACAGCAGAATCGATGATGGCCAGATCGGCGGATTTTCCGTAACTGGCTTTCCAGCGAAAAGCCGGATGCAGGGAAGCCAGCCGATCCAGTTCCGCTTCCAGAGCGGGCTGAGGCTCCGGCTCAAAGAAGATCAATTCCACATTGCCCACCTTCTGATAATCGAAGCAGCGGGCCATACCCAGGAAGGGAGCGATGCCTGCTCCGGCAGCAATCCAGAGCTGCGCTTTCTGGCTGATTTCAAACTCGGAGAAGGGTCCCTGTAGCTGCACAGACTGGCCGCGGGCCAGATCCATTAAATGCGAAGTATCCAGCCCGGCATTCTTCACGAGCAGATGGATCTCTGGACTCATGGCACAGGAAGCCACCGAGAAGGGATGCCAGTTATGGCTGAAATGAGTCCCCAGTCGTGCATAAATCAGGGAACCTGCCGGAAAGGTAATGGGATTTCTTCGAGTTGGTTTGAGCAAGATTTCGTAGAGGCCGCTGCCCACCACTACAACCCGGTCCACAATCCAGGTTTGGCTTTTCCAGCGATAATAGAGTATCAATCCCACAGACAGAAAAGCCAGGGCCAATCCGGCGGCAAATAGAAGCCTGTGCCATAGACCCTGGTGAAGGAATAGCCAGCTATGCAGAAGGGCCGCAAGGAAGGCCAGTACGGAAATCCAGTGCAGCAGAATCCAGTTACGATGATGGATCTTTTTTAGAAAGGACATGCCCAGCATCAGGAGTAGAAAGATCAACGCCACCCAGCCCAGCAGAAGGAAAGGATCCTCAAAATAGAAGGCCACCTCCGGATCCTTCCGGATCTCATGCACCGTATGGAGCAATGCAAGAGCACCGGTGAGCAGACCCGCCCAGTGGTGGATTCGATGCTGCCGGGAAAGCCCACCGAGCCAACGGGCGAGGGTGGGCCAGCGTGCCGCCAGTAAGAAGGAAAAGGCGAACAGAATCCAGGCAGCCAGAGCCAGAAATCGCATTCTCCTAGATTAAACGTTCCGGCCCGGATGGGTCAATTCGAATCGTTTCCTGCGGAAAAAAGAACGGGTAAGCCGAAGCGGCTTCAGAGACACTGGACGCGCCGGGTATGCAATGGAAAAGATTCGGCGGGTGGTTTATCTTGATCAGGAGGCCCTGCTCAGGAAGCAGCCCCGGATCTTGAATTGACCGGCCACCCTTAAAGATCCGGGTACTGGAGGTTCGATACATAAATACGGAAAACCCGCTGAGAAAAACAGGGTACCGATCAGCGTGGCGCATGGACCAACGCCAGGAGAGTCTGCGACCAGCAAAGTTCTCGCTTACGCTGAATCTGAATGGTGGAGTGAATCTACCGGGAGCATAATTACGATGAGAGTCAGACAATTAAAATCGGTGAGCCTGATCCGGATATTTGCCATGGTTGTGGCCGTAACCCAGGCGCTGTTGCTACTCTGGCTACTTGTGGGTCCTGCGCATGCTATTGGTCCCGATCAGCTCAACCTGGTGGAAAAGGAGATTCGCCAAAAGAACCGGGAAAGCGGATTCGGCGATATCGAAATCGACAATCTCCACGGCCGAATTACTCGAAACCTGGCCACGGTGGCGGCTCTCGGAAAAGCGGAACCCTATCCGAAGTCGGCCGAGGTGCTTACCGATCAAACCGCTCGCACCGAATTTGTTTCTGCTCTGGATCAGCAAGGGAAACGATTCTACCGAATGCGATTGCGACATGGACTGAGCTTTAGCACCGATATCTTCCCGAACATCTATCTCTATGAAGCGCACGTATTTCTGTACCCGAAGAATCCAGATGATATCTCCCAGGGTCTGCAACGGATGATTGTGCAGTTCTATAGAATAAATTACACCGGTACCGAGCATACCCGGGAAATCCGCCGAATCGAACATCCCAATCCGGTGGATCTGGCCCAGGCCTTGAACAAGCCCCCGGGCGCTGATGTGGATCTTCTGAATAACAGCGAGGTAACGGTTACTTACTACTCTTATCCGGCTTCCCAGAAACCTGACTATCTGGGCTGGGATGGAATACCTCTGCCGAACATGGGCGTAGAGCCTCAGGAGCAGATTCAACTACACAAGGCCGACGATCCCATACCCTACGAAAAGCAGTTTCGCATTATCCAGGCATATAAGAAGGTTTTGCGGGCTGTGGACCGTCATCTGGCCCGAGCTGCCGCGGAAGCGGAATTGGATCGAAACATTCGAATCAACAATATGCTGGATTTCTCCAGCGGCGGGATGTAGGGTAGCGGGTGCGCGCGTGATTCAAGGTCCGAGTCTGCTTCGTAGCGGGGACACTTGTAAAAACCCGCGAAGGATACCGCCCGATCGAAGAAATCGAGATCGGCGATGAAGTTCTTTCCTGGAATGAGGAGACGCAAACGGTTGAATACAATAAAGTCGTCCGTACCTTCAAGAAGCAAACGAAAGAGATCGTACGTCTGGAGTATACAAACGGTTCTGTGATTGAAACTACGAGGGAGCACTCCTTCTATGTGTCGGGAGCGGGCTGGACACCGGCCCAGGAGCTCCAAACCGGAATGTTGCTGACTCAAGCCAACGCCAGCCCTGCAGCGGTTAGCCTGGACGTGGTGAGTCGGGAGCGCACTGACCAGCCAGCAGTGATCAAAAGCGTGACAGTGGTTGAAAGGTCTGAGACGGTCTATAATTTCGAAGTTGCAGAGGCCCATACGTACTATGTGGGGACAGATGAAGTGCTAGTTCATAATGACTGCGTCGCGATCCATGGATACGGATTCGGGGATTACATTGGTGGCCAACCAGAGGATGTAAGGCGTTTGGCTCAAACAGTTGTAGGACTCTATTCAGATGATCCGGCGGAAATTCCTATTGTTCTACCCGATGTAGAGTTCTCAGAGGACGGAAATGCTTTGCCTGAAGGGCCAACGGCGGCACAGAATGCACCGCATCAAAATCCGAAGACGGTAAAATTATTGGCTGGCTTTAGCATGGGCGCCGACACAGTGATGCTAACAGACCGGGCAGCTGATGGTCAAGAATGGGATGCTCGAGTCGCCATTGCTCCGCGTGCCGACTTGGTCGGTGAGAACATCGAGCGTCTTGCGGAGAGCGGCCAGCTTGTCATTATTGCGAACATACAAGGTGACCGAAACTTTGATAATGACCTGAGTGTGCCCCCGGTGCCGGCCATCGGGGATCCGTCCGGATTTGAACAGATGGCGGTCCGTGAAAGCATTCTCGCCATCAAAAGGGCTGGAGGAGATCGGACGCCGCAGGGTAGAAGCCAGGCAATTCTAAATTCCACGGGAATGACTGCGGAGCAATTGCAGCAAAAGTATCCTAATGTTGTCTTGGTTGATATTGCCCAACGTGAGCATTTTGGAGCCGGCAGTTCCGATGAGGCAATGCGCGCAGTGAGGAACGGTTATTCGATTTACTATTGACCTTGCCCCCTGAATTCGGACACATTAAATGTTAGACTTTCGGCCCAAATCCAGGAGGAAAGGATATGGCCAATCGAAGGTTTACCGAGGAGCAGATCTTCAAAATTTTGAAGGAAGCGGATGCAGGAACGCCGGTCAAGGAGCTGGCCCGGAAGCATGGGATGAGCGAACAGACCTTCTATCGCTGGAAGTCTAAATTCAGCGGAATGGAACTCAGCGACATGAAGAAGCTCCGAGCCCTTGAGGATGAGAATGCGCGTTTGAAGAAACTGGTGGCAAACCAGGCTCTGGAAATCGACGACATCAAGCTTCTACTCGAAAAAAAGTTCTGAGCAGGTCGAGAAGACGGGAAGCAGCTCGCATTCTCAAAGAGGCCGGATTTAAAACGGCCTTCGCTGCCCGAATTGTGAAAATCTCGCGCTCGACCTGCTATTACAAAGGCACAAACCGAAACAGGCACCTGGCTCGTGCGATAGGAATCCTCGCTTACCGGAATCGCTCGAATGGATACCGCATGCTGCATGGATTTCTGCGAAATCGTAACTGGACGGTAAACCATAAACGATTCTACCGGATCTATGCGGAAAAAGGCCTACAATTACGCCAAAGATTCAAGAAAAAGCCTTACCACGGGCCTCGGAGACCATTGGCGAAGCCAGGTAAACCGGACCATACCTGGGCCATGGATATCGTAAGCCAATCGTTGATGAATGGCAGGAAGGTAAGAATCCTCAGCATAGTCGACATTTTCACAAAAGAAGTCAAGGCGCTGTTCGGAGATACTTCTCTTCCTGCTGTTAGAATTGTTCGTTTTCTGGATGAACTTGCCCGGGAAACACAGCTGCCAGAACAGATCGTGATGGACAACGGTCCCGAGTTCCGATCGGCCGAATTTGGTAAGTGGGCAAAAAGCAACAATTGTGAAATGGCTTTCATTCAGCCGGGTAAGCCTATGCAGAACGGGTTCGTTGAAAGCTTTCATGGCAAGCTGCGAAAGGAACTATTGAACTGGAACTGGTTTGCTGATCGATTCGAACTTCAAAGAGAACTCGATAGGTATCGCCAGGAGTTCAATACAACAAGACCGCATAGTTCACTGAAATACTTGACGCCCAGTAGATTCAGAGAGCTATTCGAAACAGAAAATCAGGTGCCCGAAACTAACATTTGAAACTGTACGGAAAAAGGGGGCAGGTCATATCCTCTCGCACCCTTTCGCGAAACAGATACGCTTCCAGAAAATCCTTTACGGACCGCTTCTTGTCCTCCGGTAGCTTCTGGACCTGGCGAAACATATCCAGTAGCTCCTGGTCCGTCGCTCCGCGCCCGTCGGCTCTCGACACCCTGTCTTCGTCGACATTGGAACATCCTTGTTCGGCATCCACGGCGCCCGCGACACTTGCTCCCTTTCGACCATCCATGGTCTCCGGGACACTGCCACATCCTTGTGGGGCGGCCCTCCGTGGACATCGTCGATATCAGCCTTGAGCGAATTGTCCTCGGATCCACCGAGCGGATAATCGGTAGTAACGCCCAGGGCATCCGCCATGGCCCTGAGCTTGTGTGCCGAAGGCCGGGAAAACGGTGAAATTGCTTCGCAATTCTCTGAATATACTGCCGCCTGGTAGTTGGACCCGCGCTCGTAGCGGCCTATATGATTGTAGTTCAAATCCACAAGGTTTCCCAGATCCTCCTGGGATAGATCCTTCAATGGCGCGCGCTTCTGCTTAAAGCATAGTGTGGGACATTATACGAACCGGGGGATGTGGCTCCCCGGAGTTCGGGCTAAGGCGTGGAGGAGGATCTAAGGCGAAACCAGCCCGGGTTCAGAAAGGACCCGCCCGCAACGCCGGTCATCGACCCATCTGGCCCCTGGGATCCGGCCGCCGGGGAAAGAATCAAGGTTCAATGAACCGTGAAAACCCGGGCTCCGATCACAGACAGGCATCCAAGAAGTTCAATGAACTGCTTCAGGGGGGAAGCTCTCTTGCAGAGGAAATCCAGAAGAAGTCCAGAGTTCAGATAACGGAAGGTACGGCCAAACGCCTGGTATCCGATCTAAAGAAAAAGCAGAAGTCTCCGACTGCTTCTGGTAAAGGCAAGATCGAACCAGGCCAATCCCGCGCGGCGGATTCATCCGTACAGCTTACGCAGAAGGATCGTAAGAAATTGGAAAAGCTAAAGGGGCAACTGCTCGCTACAAGAAACGTGATCTCTCTACTGGAAGAGAAATTGAAGAAGGCGAAGAAAGGGGAGAAGTCTGTGCTGGATCAGCTGGAAAGGCCGGGTCAGGCACCTCCGGGCCATCCGTGGCCTCCGGCGCATTGGTCCATCCGGGGGACGTCAGACGGCTATTTGACTGAGGGGATGCGTATTTCATTTGTGGCGAGAATTCTATGAGTGTAACAGGCTTTCTAATTCGCATTATCTTTCTGCTTCTTCCTGGAATTATTGCGAGTTCTCTGTTCAGGCTCTTGCGTGGTCGTAACCCCCGGAAGGACTGGGAAGACTACCTGGAGATCATCGTTTTTGCTGTCTTCAGCTATGGGCTGTATGGAATCTTCATCTGGCTTCTATCTCTGGTCTTTTCGGGTATTCCGGATTTCGTCTTCTTTGATGTATTGCTGGACGAGGAGCAGAAGCTTAATCCGACCGAGGTGTTTGGAGCAGCAGCCACCGGGGTGATTATCTCGTTTATTGCGACCTACATTCATACCCATAAGTGGATTAACCGCGTCGGGCAAAAGCTCAAAGTAACTCGGCATTTTGGTGATGAGGATGTCTGGTCTTTCTTCCATAATGTTGAGAGTCCCAGTTTTAGCTGGGTTCTCGTTCGTGACCACAGACTCGATTTGATTTACTATGGCACAGTCTCGGTCTACTCGGACTCCGAAAAGCAACGAGAACTCATAATGAAAGATGTTCAGGTCTATTCAAATGATTCGGGAAACCACCTGTATAACGTGCCTTTCCTATATTTTGCCCGTCAGCCAGATGATTTAAGTCTGGAAATTCCTGTTGTCAGCCCGCCATCGGTTCAGCATTCTGAAACTCGAGGTGCTCCCAATGTCCGAAGCAAAAAAACAAATCGCAAACCACGTTAATGTCCGTGAGCCCCTTGAAGAAGGCAAGATTCGCCAGGGCGGCGTGAAGGATCCACCTACTATTGCGCGTCCAAACATCAAGGTAGTGCCCCAGGGCAGCTCGAAGGGAAAGTCCGGAAAATAGACGGCTGTCCTATGGCAAATAAGCTGGAAAAAGACTTTGATGCGGTGGCCAGCATACGAGAAATCCGCGACCGAATCAGCAAAGAAACAGAAGGCATGAACTTCGAAGAATTTCAGAAGTATATTGAAGCCAATATCCCGGAAAAGTATCAGAAGATGTATCAGGATAGTAAGCAGCCGAAGTGATGTCTTAACCCGCGCGCTCCACCCACCGCCCACCGCGTGCGGTCTGGTCCCTTAGCCGCTTCGGCTGCTAAGGGCAAGAATCTCTGTTCAAAATCTGCCTTCCCGTGTGCAATTGCCCGGTCTGGAGGTGCCTATAGAAAAACACTGTGCCGGAAAAATCTGCTGCCAGGCAAAATGATCAGAACGCGGAGCCTGCTTACGGTTCGGTTAATTGCTTCGTTGCCGGGTCGCTCTCGGTCCTCCTGTGCAGCACCAGCGCGAAGCTTCCTCCACCGCCAGAAAATCAGCGGCAAATCCCGGGCAATGGCACAACAATGAGTCCCATGGCCCTGGAACGCCGAACCCTCTCGGCCTCGTTTTGCCTGGTTATCGCTTGCACCGGTACGCCGGACAATACGTCATCCACCGATGAAAATCGGTGACCCCGTCCGAATCTGCCAGGGGCCTTTTTCGGGCTTTGATGGCGTAGTTGTTCAGACTTCTGGAAAGTACTCCCTCGAAACAAAAGAGGATCGCTGGGGCAACGAGCTTCCGGCCCCTGAAAGGCATGAACATACTTTGCCCGACGGCTGCGTTCTCGTGGAATTCAGTATGTTCGGTCAGAAAATGCAGCAGGCGATTCCCGCAGATCACTTGCAGAAATAGAGTCCGGATGCCCTGCCGAGTCGGTTCGGGTGCAGCGACCCCGTCCTGGCGTCCGGCTCCGCGAGGTTCGGGTTAAAGCGCCGGAGCGGGGGTTATGCGAACTACCCGGCCGGCCAGGATCTCCGGCTCCGCGAGGTTCGGGTTAAAGCGCCGGAGCGGGGATTATGCGAACTTCCGCAACCCCGGCCCCGGCCTCCAGAGTGGCCGGAAACAGGGATCCCTCTCTCCCGGAGCTTGATATCGGCGCGGAATCATCCGCCGCCGACGCATGGAGTCGGTTTCCTCTCTCAGATACGAACTGCGCACCTTCTACTTGACAGCTACGCTGCTCTGTCCCGTATGGTATCCTTTACCGGAAAAGGGCCAAAATGAAGAACTACGAACTGATTACTATATTGAAGGAATCCGAATCGGTGGAAGAGACTGTGAACACCGTACAGGAAATCATCAAACGATACAACGGGCAGGTATCCAACCAGGAAACCTGGGGTCGAAAGAACCTGAACTATGCCCGTCAGGACATCAACACCGGCAGTTTTCATCTGTTTCAGTGCAAAATGCCTGCTGAGTCCGTAAAAGAAGTAGCCCGTGAACTGAAGATTCAGGGCGGACTTCTGCAATTTATGATCAAAGCTGTGGCCTGAGTATGGCATCCGACTTAAATCGGGTGGTCCTCATCGGTCGATTGGTGCGGGATCCGGAAATCAAGCAAACGCAGAACGGCAAGAGCTTTTGCAAGTTCAGCATTGCCAATAACCGCACCTATGTAGTGGATGGTAACAAACGGGAGGAAACCAGTTTCATCAACTGTGTTGCCTTCGGTCGGCTTTCCGAAATCATCCAGCAGTACTGTCAGAAAGGAAAGCAGATTGCCGTCGAAGGGCGACTCACGCAGCGAAGCTGGGATAGCCCGGAAGGAAAGCGCTCCATTGTAGAAGTAACAGTGGAGAACATGCAACTTCTTGGAAGCGCCCAGGGTGGCGGCAACGGAGGCAGTGGCTTTGGAAGCTCCGGCTCCAACTACAATTCCGGCGGTGGATTCAACTCCGGATTCCAGGGCAACGACCCGGGATACCAGGAGCCACCTTACATGGACCAGGGGCCCATGCCGGAAGATGACGATATACCATTTTAAGGTAGCCGAAAGGAAGAGCTCCGGGGCACGCACCGACGGACTTCCTTGAATCGCATTTGGGAATAAGACCGGGTCTAGAGGCCAGGCAAGAGAAAAGCAATAGTACTTACAGACCAGAAAGGCGAAACAGTTAGCAAAGGTTAAGGGAAAGACCATGAAAGTAATTCTGCAAAAAGACATCAACGGCCTGGGGGATGCAGGCGAAGTAAAAGAAGTTAAAGACGGCTATGCGCGTAACTTCCTGCTCCCTCGCAAGCTGGTTCTACCCGCTCATACAGGAAGCGCACGCGCCCTTGAGCATCAGCAAAGACTTCTTTCGCTGAAGGCGGAAAGACGCAAGAAGGCCATGCAAGAACTGGCCGGGAAAATGCAATCCGTTCAGGAAGTGGAAGTAGGCGTTATGGTAGGCGCCAAGCAGAAGCTTTTCGGTTCCGTTACTCCGCTGATGGTTTCCAAAGCGCTGGAAGAGAAAGGTTATAGCATCGACAAACGAAAAATCGATCTTCCGGATAGCATTCGTGCCCTGGGTTCCTACAAGGCTCGCATCAAGCTGGCAGAAGGAATCACCGTTCCTCTTACCGTAAACGTTGTTGCGTTGAACGAAGTAGAAGAAGAGGAAGAGTACAAAACTCCGGCCGAGCGCGCCGCCGAAGCTGCCGCTCAGGAAGCTGCGGAAAATCCCGAGGCCGCTGCCGAAGCCGCCGAAGCCGAGACCTCCGAAGAAAGCAAGGAAGACTGAGGAGGGCCGCAGTGGCCGACCCGCGGCAAGTCCCTGCCGATATAGAAGCCGAGCGTCAGGTGCTCGGCTCTCTTATTTTAAGGCCAGATCTTACCATCCAGGTAAGCTCTATAATTAGTAGGAACGATTTCTTCTCAGACGGACACCGCTTCATCTACGACGCCATACTGACGCTTAGCAATGACTCGGCTAACGAAATCGATCCAATAACAGTAGTCCAGTTCCTTCAGGATCGCAATCAGCTAAACCCGGCCGGCGGAAACGCCTACATCATGCGCCTGGTCGAAGACGTGCTGGCGCCGAACAATGCGCCGCTTCAGGCGGAACGAATTCGCAACATCGCTCTTCGTCGGGATCTGATTAACGCCGCCCATCAAATCGAAAGCGATGCCAGGGAGCCCCAGGAAAACGAAGGGAGCTTCTTAAAACAGGTAGAGGAGGCCATCCTCAAGATTACCTCCAAAACCAGTTCCCGGGGCGTAGTGTCGGCTGCGGAAATGCAGTCGGACTTTTTCGATTACTTCGAGCATCTTATCGCCGCCCGGGGCGGCATGTCCGGATTACCCACAAAGTACGAGGAGTTCGATAACCGTACCTCCGGTCTTCGCGGCGGCGAACTTCTGATCCTCGCGGCGCGGCCCGGTATGGGCAAGTCTACCTTTGCCATGAACATAGCCATGAATCTGGCGATCTCCGAGCAACCCGCTCCGATACTGTTCTTCACCCTGGAGATGAGCCGTCTGGAAGTTCTCCTTCGTATCCTTTGCGCCCATTCGCAGACCAACCATGCCGACCTGAAGCGCGGCCACATACCGCAGGGCAAGAAAGCCTCGATTCAGGCCTCCATGGACGCCATATTCAAAAGCCCTATTTACATGGACGATTCCGGCGCGCTTTCGATCTGGGATTGCATCAGTCGAACGCGAAAGCTGGCCATGGAACTCCGACTAAAGGGACAGAAGCTCGGGCTGGTGGTGGTGGACTATCTGCAGTTGATGAGCGATCCGGAAAACCGGAAGTTCGGACGCCAGATGGAGGTAGCGAGTATTTCCCGCGCCTTGAAGCAACTGGCCATGTCCGAAGATATCCCCATTCTTGCCCTTTCTCAGATGAACCGCTCGGTGGAGCAGCGAAGAGGCGAATCGGCCAGACCCCAGCTATCCGACCTTCGGGAATCCGGCGCCCTGGAACAGGATGCGGATATGGTGATGTTTATTCATCGGGATGCTCCGGCGGATGGCGAAGAGGCCCCGGAGCATGCCGGTCAGGCCGAAATCATTATCTCCAAGTATCGTGCCGGCCGTACCGGCGGCTTTTATCTGGCTTATCGACCGGAACTGTTTCGATTTGACAATCTGCTGGATGCAGGTAGCACCGAAGCCTGAGCCAATGCCCGGGCCAATTCATGAGCCAATGCCGGAGCGGCTGCCGGCTTGCTTTTCTGGTAGGGCCGTATCGCGTGGAGCTGGTAAAGCTCGGTAACGGTCAGTTGGATACACCGTGCAGGCCGGATACCATGCCGCCGCAAGTGCAAAGTTCCTTGAGACTTCTATTGGAGAAATCCGGTGGAGACATCCAGGGGCGAAACATCTACGATCAAGACATCTACAATGGCAAAGAAATCATCCAGGACATTCATCTGCAACTCCTGCGGCGCCACCTACAGTCGCTGGCAGGGCAAATGCGGTCAATGCGGCGAATGGAATACCATCGACGAGGATCATTCAGCGCCAGTGGTTTCCGGGGGCAAGAGTAGCCGACCGGCCGGGCCCATGGATGAGCTTCCCTTTTTGGCCGAAATCGATCCCGAAGAAGCGGCGCGAAAACCCACAGGCCTGGACGATCTGGATCTTGTGCTCGGCGGCGGACTTGTTCCGGGCCAGCTAATCCTGCTGGCGGGCGAACCCGGGGGGGGAAAGTCCACTTTGATTCTTGAGATATCGCGAAGATTCACCGGTCGGATCTATTACTTCTCCGGCGAAGAGAGCCCCGGGCAGATTCGTATGCGAAGCGATCGAATGAAGATCGACGGCAGCCGTATCAAGATTTCGCGAGAAATCGAACTGGATGCCATCTGTAATCGCATGTCCCGCGAAAAGCCGGACCTTCTGGTGATCGACTCGGTGCAGACCATTTCATCCAGAGAAGGCAACCTTCCCGGTAGTCCAGGTCAGCTCCGGGATGCCGCCTTTGCCCTTCTGGAAGCCTCGAAGCGTAGCAAAGTGCCGGTGCTTCTTACCGGGCATATAACCAAGGAAGGCTCCATCGGCGGTCCCAGGCTGCTCGAACATATGATGGATACGGTGCTCTACTTCGAGAGCGACCGAAACAATCATTATCGCATTCTCAAGTCTACGAAGAACCGGTTTGGTCCTGTAGGCGAAGCCGCCATTCTGGAAATGCGCTCCGACGGAATGACTCCTGCTCAGCGACTGAGCAGCACTCGAAGCGAGGAGTCTCCCGCGGGCTGTGTTCATGCGGTGATTCTGGAAGGTAGTCGGCCCATCGTTGTGGAGGTGCAGGCCCTGGTGAGCCGCAGTTCCTATGGCCCGGCCCGTCGTGTGGCGGAAGGTCTGGACACCGGCAGGCTATTGCTTCTGAGCGCTGTTCTGGAAAAGCATCTGAAATTGCGTCTTTCCGATTACGATATCTTTGCGAACATCGCCGGAGGCTTTCGGGCCGATGAGCCGGGCCTGGATCTGGCGCTTTGCGTGGCTATCCTGTCTTCCTTTAACGAGCAATCCGTTAGCAGTAATGCCGGAGTTCTGGGCGAAGTGGGGCTTTCCGGCGAGCTACGGCCGGCCTCCCGGGAAAACCTGCGACTCAAAGAAATGGCCACCCTGGGCTTCGACAAAATCTACGTTTCCGGAGGATCCGCCACCCGGGAAATCGAAGAGATGCATCCATCTTTGAGCTGGAAGCGCCTGAAAAGCGTTTCGGAAATCCCGGAAGCGTTCTTCGGCAATACATCCGGATAATGCTCGGCCAGCTATGGTCCGGTGAGGAACCGGCGGTGAACGCTCCTGCGCAGGGACCACCCGCCGGGCCACTGTCGGCCCCTGCCGCACCATTACCGCTCCGCCAAACCGGCGCCGGCGGCGGGTGGGAAACCGATGGTCAGTCACAGCCGCTTCTGTAAATTGTGCCTATGAAGAAGGGAAATACCCGCCCCATGGCGCAGTCTTCGTCGTCCACAGCCGGCCCTATCGGGTCCTCCAGGGGCCGCCCATTCCTGGCAACGCTTTTGCTAATTGGCTTTGTGGCGCTGTTTACTGGATGCAATGCCGAGCCTAACGCCACGGATGTGCAACGGGTGAAAGACGAATTTCTACATCTAAGGTTTCAGGCAAGAATTCAACCCTCGCTGAAAGGGCAACCCGATGCCCGATTGTTCCAAATGGCCTGTCAGAATAACAATGTACAGTGCGACAAAGTGTTGCAGAAACTGAAGGAGTCAGACCCGGACTTCTACAAGGTACTGGAGAAAGAACTGGACGGATAGACCGAAGGGCACGACCACCAGAGCCGCACTGCGTGCCGGTTGGCGTTGGAGCTATGGCGAGCAGACAAAGTTAATATCGCAAAAGGTCATCAGTCGATCGATCCGGTTGCCCATCCGTAACAATATCGCGTAGCCCAGCAGTGACCTGGAAGTAACTTAATCAGAAAGCGCATCAGGAAATCATAATGAAAAATAGAATAGGATCCAAACATAAAGGACTGATTTCATCCCGGGAAAGATTGGGCTGGATTGTCCTGCTTCTAATTGTATCTTCCGGTTATTTTTTCAAGCCTCTTTATTCGGAAAGCTCAGCTCTTTCCGAGCGATATCGCATGACCCTGGAGATAATTCTGCAGACTCTGAAGAAGAACTACGTGGAGCAGGTGGACGAAGAGAAGCTGCTACTCGGTGCTATTCGGGGTATGCTCGCTGCCACCGGCGATCCCTATACCCGGTTTCTGGACCCGGAAGAGAATGCAGACTTCTCCCGATCCGAAGGCGGCGCTCTGGTGGGTATTGGCGTGGAAGTTACAATGTGCCAGAACGTTCCCTGTGTGATTGCTCCCATCGACGGTAGCCCGGCGGCCCGGGCAGGCATTCAACCCGGGGATCGGATCATTGAAATCGATGGCGTAAGCACTGAAAAAAAAGAGTTTGCAGAGATCCTGAACATCATGACCGGCGAAACCGGTAGCGTTGTGAAACTCAAGATTGCGCGACAGGACATGATGGAACCCCTGGAATTCTCTATCACACGACAGATTGTGGAAGTGGATTACTGCCGCGGTAAGATTCTGCCAGGAAACATCGGTTATATTCGGCTTTCGCAATTCTTTGGCGAAGAGACCGGTACAGTGGAGACCTTTAAGGGCTGGATTCAAAAGTTCGATGAACAGAAAGTCAAAGGGGTCGTGCTGGATCTGCGAAACAATAGCGGCGGTCATTTACAAATGGCTGTAACCCTGGCCAGTCTGTTTCTGCAGCCCGATCAGATAGTTGTGCGCGCGTCCGGCCGCGATAAAGAAAGAGACGACGTGTTTCGCGCTCGCAAACTGGATACCGGCCTTTCGCCATCCATACCATTGATTGTCCTGATTAATGAAGGCAGCGCCAGCGCCTCGGAGATTCTGGCCGGAGCGTTACAGGACCATAAGCGGGCCGTTCTCCTGGGGGAAACCAGCTTTGGCAAAGGTTCCGTGCAAAACATCTTTCGTCCCCTTCCAGGTAATTCGGCGGCCCTGGTCACAACACAAAGGTATTATACTCCGTCGAATCGGTCCATCCACGGAGTGGGACTGGAACCGGATATCAAGGTGGCGGACTGGGATCCCACTCCGGAGGATCGATTCTATGCATACAAGATCCGAAGTTCCGGGCTTCTGGAGCGATTTGTTAAAGCCAACCCGGGTCTGGATGCGGCTACACTGAAGAAGTTTAAACAAACATTGAGCAAAGAACGGCTGCCGCTCAGCGATCGCGCAGCGCTTGCACTGCTTCGCTCCCAGTATCCCGCTTCGCCGTACCCGGAACGGGATACGGATCATCAACTGAACAAGGCTATGGAATGGATTGAATCAAGATAATTCTTTCCGGTTCAGCGGCGAATTGCGCTACGGATGCTGTAGGCTTTCACTACACCTTGATGCGCATCCACCGGCATTGGGTTGCGCAAAGCGCCATAGCCGCCGGGCCCCGAAAGAACGAGTCAGGAAAGATCGAGTCATAGATGAATAACGAAAAGCGAATTCTGGGGCTGGGAATTGAGACGTCCTGCGATGAGACATCGGTGGCCGTGATCGAGAATGGAAGTCAAATTCTAGCCAATGAAATATACTCTCAGATCCAGGAGCATGCACCGTTTCATGGCGTAGTCCCCGAGATTGCCAGCCGATCCCATCTAATCAAGATCAATCCGGTATTCGAGACGGCCCTGCAAACCGCCGGCATCCAGCCCGACCAGCTCGATTATTGCGCCGTAACCTCGCGTCCCGGCCTTACGGGCTCCCTTATGATAGGGGGGCAACTGGCGCGCTGTCTGAACCTGGTCTATGACACCGAACTGATTACCGTGGATCATATCGAAGCCCATATGTATGCGGTGTTTCTGGAAGGCAAGAACCCGCAGTACCCTTTTCTGGGCCTTTTGTTGTCTGGCGGTAATTCGGCCATATTTCGCGTGGAAGGTCCGCAGCAGATGGAGCTTCTGGGCACTACCATGGATGATGCTCTGGGCGAAGCATTCGACAAAGCAGCTTCCGTCCTGGGACTTCCTTATCCGGGGGGCCCGCATGTAGAGAAGCTGGCCCTCGGTTACGAAAAGGAAAATCCGGAAGCCGCCTCCTTGCCTTCCCGGTTTCCCCGGTTACTCAAAGATCTTCCTTCGGATCGAATTGCCTTTTCCTATTCCGGAATCAAAACGGCTGTCCTCCAGGCAGCCGGAAATAGCGACGATACGGCCGGCATCTGTTACGACTTTCAGCGAACTTCCTTCGAGCTGGTAACCCGGATGCTTTCCAGGGCCACAAAGCTTACCGGTTTGAAAACCGTTGTGGCCTCCGGTGGCGTTCTTGCCAGCGGATCCCTTCGTAAAGAGATTTCAACGCTTGCCGCAAAAGAAGGATTGGAACTCTACTATCCGGAAGATCGCAGGTTATGTACGGACAATGCGGCCATGGTGGGAGCCCTGGGTTATCGGCTCTGGAAAGCCGGCGTTAGAAGCGAACTGGATTTCCCTGTGTCCAGTCGACGTTGAATTAAGCCTCTGGCCGAAGCTTTCGGATTAATGGAGGCAGATTCCCTGGGGTTGTTTCTGGCCAGCGCCAGCTCCCGGGTACGTTCGGTAACACAGATCAATTGTAACATTGCCGCGATCTTGCGAGTTACCACTGAATCCGCCGAATCCACGATTTCATGGTACTTTAAAAATTGGTTTACCGCAGTCGAAAGCAGTTATTTCTCCCTCCCTATGGGTTTTCTTACTAACCGTCTGGGCTGGGTTCCCAACCTGTTTACCATGGGTAACCTCTGGCTGGGCTTTTTCAGTATTCTAATTTCCCTGCAAAATGTAGGAAACCCGGATCTGTTGCGAATAGCCGGCGGACTGATCATACTTGCGGTATTGTGCGATGGCCTGGATGGTTTTGCGGCCAGGTTATTGAATGCCCAGTCTGACGTAGGCGCTCAACTGGATAGCCTGGCGGATCTTACCACCTTTGGTATTGCTCCCGCCGCTTTGATGTATTCGCTCTCCATGAATGATCTGATGCTACCTCTTACGGACCGGATCTCTCTACCTGCCGGGATGATCCTGGCAGCCATCTACCCGGCCTGCGCCGCTTTCCGACTGGCCAGGTTTAACGTTGCTCATGATGACGATCATTTCGTCGGTCTCCCTTCGCCGGTGGCCGGTCTCATTGTAGCCCTGATGCCTCTCGCCTTTCAGGAAACTCTGCTCATCCCCGCTCCGATACTGATTGGTATCTATGTGGCCTGCGGATACCTTATGGTCTCGACGCTGAAGTACTCCAAAGTGCAGGTCACTATGATTCGTCGGTTTTCTCCCGTGCGGCTGGGTCTTGTGGCTGTATTCTTGATCGGAGTTCTGATCTTCCTGGGTTTTCGCTACGGAGGGGATTTTTCGGCAGCCGGACTGTTCGCCATCATGGTGATCTACATCGTCTCGGGATTGGTTACCTTCATTCTTCACTTGATTCAAGAGTTTCGCGTTTAAGCTCGGGTTTCTCTTCGGCAAGCGGAGCGTGGCCGGGTTCAGTGGAGTCCGCATCGGGCATCGAATGGGTGTGTAGCTTCTGTAGTCTCCACCGGCCCTGGATGCTGAAGCGAAAGAACTTGTCGGACTTTCCGCCGGCCGTTCCGGGTCTGCTCTCCGAATAAAACACTCGTGCATGAAAATTGCGAGAGCTCAGGCGAAACTTGATTAGATGGTCCACATCCGGATAAAAGGCCAGGGCGTTGCTACGGACCTCACGCCGCTGGAAGACCGATACCGGGCTTTTCTTATGCGCTGCCATGTATCCAACAAAGAACCGGAACGGACCTTTCTTGTAGTCCACGCTGATTTCGCCGGCAACGCTGTCGCCGTCAGAATACAGAATGCCCTGAACCACCAGGCGCGGGCGCAAAGAGAGCGAATCCTGCGGGTTGATCGATGCATGCCCCCATCGAATTCCGGCGCCAGCATTTCTGAAGTAGCGATAGCCGGCATCCGATCCGTAGCGCCCGGTTCGCAGGGTTTGTCCGTGGGCAACCAGTTGCAGGTCTTTGTAGACAGTGCCCAGAAGACGAAACCGCCCCAGGCGATACTGGTCCCGGCCACGGTCCTGTCCGGCGGCGGTTAATTCGAGAAAGGATAGATTAAGGGTGATTAACCCGGCTCCGCTGCGGCCTTTTCTGCCCGGGTAAGGGTCCTGTGTCTCCGGATTGATGTCATCCTGCGGATCTCGGGCGCCCTGAACCTGGAGCAAGAAGGGTACGCCGGCCGAATTGTACATCCGATACCGGCCAAAGCCCCCACTTGCGTTATCGCGGTAAATGGATCCACGGAAGGATTGTTGCCGGTTGCCGGAGCTTAGCTTCCCGGCCCAGGAAAGAAATCCCTGCCTGGAACCCGGGTGATAGAAACCCGTAACCATGGGCGCTGATAGTAGAAGACCGGCGCCGGAAAGTCCTTCTACTGCGCCCAGCCCCATGGCCATGGGGAATCCGGGGGACTGGGGCCGTAAGGATAGAAAACCCATGGGCCTGCTGGTGCGATCCGGTATTCCATAAAGGTAGCTTAGGCCCGGCGAATCCACGTAGAATCCGCTGGAAGGTCCCGGTCGGAACCGTGTGCCTGCCTGGATCGTCCAGGGCTTTCTCTGTAGTTCAAGAGACAACGGATGATCGGACTTGTCCAGCGCCAGTCGGGCCTTTTTCCAGCGAACGAATAGACCCGCCGATGAAGATTGGCGGGAATGGATGGGGCCCGTGCGACTGGCCGCGCCCAGGGCGCTGATTTCGGGGCGGCCGCTGACAGAATCGGGGAGTAGAACCAGCACCGGAATTAAAATGATTGAACTCCTGAGGCTCTTGCCCGACAACATATAGGTCAGGGGTCCGGTACAATCATTTTGTACCGGCTAAACCGGATATTCATTCATGAGTGTAAATCCTCCAGAAAGGTTCGAGAGGATCTATGAAGACAATGCCAGGGATATTCTGACATATCTTCTGAGATCTGTTCGAGAAGAGGCCACCGCCCGGGATTTGCTGCAAGACACCTTCCTGAACTTTTTCCGTATCTATAAAGAAAAGCCCCTGCCCGATGATACCGGCTGCAGGATGTATCTGTTTCGGGTGGCCCGAAACCTGATGATCAATCATGGCAAAAGCGGTTACCGCCAGCGAGTAAACCTGGTAGCGGAATACACGGACTCCACCGAACCATCGGCCAACGAGCGTCCGGATAACCAGTATTTTCGAAAGGAAGATGTAAAACAGGCTGAGATATTGATTCAGCAGATGCTGGACCAACTGGATGAGAGAAGTCGCACGGCCGTTCTCCTGAGGTTTCAGGAGAACTTACGATTGGAGGATATCGCGGAGGTTCTGGATACGTCCGTTTCTACTGTGTCGCGCACTATTCAGAAGGCTCAGAAGCGCTTGGCCGAGCTTAGCAAGAAAGAAGAGTTTAGCATAAGCTCTCTGGAGGATTCCTGAAATGTCCATTCCACTGATAAGTAGGCCGAGTAGGTTCCACGGCGCCCATGAAAGAATCATCCGAGGAAAAATCGGGAAAAAAGAAACGGCCCTTGTTAGATAACTGAAGGCCGCCATAAGTTCATGGAAAATGAGAACCAAAATAGAATGGAGGGATTGCCATCAGAGTTGATGGAAGGCTTGCGCAATCCTCCTCGTCTGGAAGTGCCGGCCTTCGATCCTGCCTGGCTCGATAAGGAGCCTGCCCATCTTTACAGGCCTGAACCTACGAAGGGTAAGTTACTTTCTTTCCCGGTGCTGGGGGGCTTGTCGGCCGTGGCAGCGGCAGCACTGGTCTTTATTGGCATTTATTTTGTTTATCCGGCTATGCAAGGGTCAGGCAATGGGTCGGCGCCGGAAATCTACGGGGCCGCCACAGGCGACGGCATCTCGCTCCTATCCACCGATCATAGCGCCAGTGGCTGGAATATGGGATCTCTGACGCCGGGTCAAACCGTCCGCACCGGCGGAGAAACCCTGGATATAATCGCTTCCAACGGAGTGCTGGTAAGGCTTTATCCGGAAACAGTCGTGGAGATTCGTAAAGGGGAGGCCGGGCTGAATTTGCTGCAAAAATCCGGCCAGCTGCTTGCAGAGGTGAACCCCGGAGGCGCTGAATTCGGACCGGTGGCTCTGATTGTAGACACCCCCCACAGTCGGGTTCGCGTAACAGGCACCGTTTTCCATCTTTCAGTAGATGAGCAGGCTACAAGTTTGTACCTGGATGAAGGTAGTCTTACCATGGGGGATCGCTCCATACCGGATAAAACCCTGGCCCGACAGGAAAAAGACAGCGCGCCGGAGTTGAATGAGAACCCCGAATTTGCTTTGGATACGACCGCGGAACTCCGTAGCCTGCGGGCGAATACAGACCAGCTGGCCCGGAAATGGATTCCTGAGATGAAGCGGTTGGACCAGGTCAGGGGAGAAAAGGAAATCTCCGAGATGTACGGTCAATCCCTGGAAAAGATTATCTTGAAAGATGGCCGAATTTTACAGGGCGTTGTGGCTTCTCAACAAGGAGATCGTCTAATGCTTCATACTACATCGGGAGTAGTCGTAGTCCGTCGGCAGGATGTCCAGGAAATAGTGTACGAAAATTGATGGATTTTTCCAGATAAGTGGCGCAAACTGCAAATATTCCCAAAGCACTTGTTTATTAGGTGAATACGGGCCGGATGCAAAGGCACCGGTAAAAAAGAATTTAGGAGAAGGCTGATGAAAATGCGTGGAGCAATTTTGAAGACAGCCGGATTGCTCGTTGCCTCCCTGTTCCTCATTACAGTATCCTGTAAGGAACAGGCGAATAAGGAAGCATCCCGCTCTATGGTGATTGTGTTTGCTTCCGGCGATGCGAGTATTGTCCGGAATGGTGAGACGATTCCTGCGAAAGTAGGGACCGTAGTTAAAGAGAACGACGTTATTAAGACTACTCAGGGAACTGTGGATCTGCAGAGCCGCGATGGTAGCGCTGTTCGTGTTCGAGAAATGACTACTCTTTCCGTTTCCAGCTTGATGGGAACCAAAGGGGAAACCAAGATCGAAATGAAGCATGGACAGATTCTGGCTAACGTTAAGAAAGCTTCCAAAGACCAGGAGTTCAACGTAGTAACGCCTACCGCGATTGCGGGTGTGCGCGGAACTACATTTGAAGTTCAGGTCTTCGAAGGTTTCGACGACAACCGTGTGTCCAACTCTTCCGTCAGAGTGCTGGATGGCAAGGTAGCCATGAAGCCTCGAATCGTGGCTCTGGAAAATGTATCTCAAGAAGATATCGAAAAGAGCCCCAAACTGAAGAAGCTGGCTGAACTGCAGAACAAAGAAATTGTTCTGGATGATGCAAGCCGCGGTTCCATGGATCCTGAGCTGGAAAAGAAAGTTGCTCTGCTGAACAACGCTTCCAGCGAAGATTCTGCTCAGGCGCTAAAGCTGGCTGAAGAGCAGGCTGACGACATTTCCAACACCGCTTCTACAGAAGAAGCGATGAAAAAAGAGGACGCCGAAGTTACAGTAAAGGACCGAATGGAGTCCGCTACTCTGACTGCTGCTACTCCGGAGATGCTGGAAAAACTGGAATCCGGTTCCAACCAGGAAGCTGCTGACGAGATCGCCGAGATCCGCAAGAAGCAGCAAGAGCAGATTCTTGCTCAAATCGAAGAAGAAGCCGAAAGCCAGAAGCTTGAGTCTGAAGAAGACATTCGAAAGCACTATCAAGCTCTGGAAAGAATCGTACTGCATAACGGCGAAGTAATCCGTGGCGCAACTGTGGCTCAGACTGGAAACATTCTGGTAATCCACACTGCAGACGGGGTTCGTCGAGTAAGCAAGTCCGAGATTGCTTCTCAGAACTTCCTGTAAGATTCGAAAGAGTCTAACAAAGCGAAAGGCAGCGCCGCCAATCGGTGCTGCCTTTTTTTATGCCTTCGGCCCCTCGCTGGGCTGCCCTGGAGCGCCGGTCGGATTTCGGCCTTGTCCGAACATGGGCTGCCCTGCCTTTGGCCCCTGCATTTTGATGGAAAACTTTGCGCTGTATTTGTAGTTTGTAACCGGATGGATGAAGCTCAGTTATTTGCATTGATGCGTCCCCGAAAGGTCTGCATCTGTCGCGGCGTGTCCGAAAAGGAGATCCGGGACACCATCGCTTCGGGGCGGGCATCCAACTTCGATGAGCTTCAAAGGGAAACTCGGTGCTGTACGGGCTGCGGTACCTGCGAAAGCCACGTGCGAAAAATCATGAACGATGAGCTCAGCCAGAAGACAGCCGGTTCCGGCTAATTTTGCCGGGAAAGCTGATTGCATCCGTCAAGTGCCCGGCCATTAATGTCCCGGACAATGGATTTTACCTGGTCAATGATGATTCAGGCCGGTGGCCCGGTACTGATACTACTAATCTTCTTTCTTCTAGCTGCCTTTATTGCCATCGGCGAGCGCTGGATCTATTTCAAGAATCTGGACAAATCCAGAGAACATGAAGAAATACTCCGTCTGGCGGGGGCTGGCAAAGCCTCCGAAGCGCTGAGTTTTGCGCGCTCCGCTCGATCCCCGGTAGCCTACGTGTTGGCCGAATGCATTTCCGGTCCCGGCGAATCTCCTGCCGACGGAAACTTCAGTGAACGCTTCGAAGAAGTGAAGGGCCGTGCCATAGCGGAAAAGCTACCGGAAATGGAGCGCTTTTTTACTCTGCTTGCCACGCTGGGTTCGGTGAGTCCCTTTATCGGACTTCTGGGAACGGTATTCGGAATAATTCGAGCGTTCATGGAGCTCGGCGGCGGCGGAAGCGATCTGTCCGGACTGAATGCCGGCATTGCCGAGGCTCTGGTGGCCACCGCGGCCGGTTTGCTGGTGGCCATTCCCGCCACCTTCGCCTACAACTTCCTGAAGAAAAAAGCGGAGGCCCACGTGCTTACAATGGAAGTGCAGGCCTCACGATTAAAGGAAGCTCTTCGTCGCTAGATTGGTTGGATGATGCTTTGGGGCGCATGCTCGGCAATGACCAGCTCGACTGAATTGATTCGCAAGGTATGGAATCATGGTACGCTATAAGAAAAACGAAGACTCCCTGGTTAGCACGATCAATATTACTCCTTTCACGGATGTGATTCTCGTATTGCTGATTATCTTTATGATTTCTGCGCCGGGGCTTTACCAGGCCTCTTTCAAGATTCAGCTTCCCGGTACGAATTCCGGCGGGAATCGCTCTGATTACACGGTAACCATTGCCGCGGAAAAGAGCGGTCAGATGTACTGGAACGGCGAGCCCATCGACGATCAGCAACTGGCGGAACGTCTGGCCGGTCTCAAGGATCCGGCCAGTTCTCGAATACTGATCAATGCAGATTCTGATCTGGCCCACGGAAAGGTGGTTCGTCTGGTGGATCGAGTGCGGCAGTCGGGGGCGACATCGGTTTATGTGGGAACGGTTCCGGAAAACCAGCGCTAAGCCTGCCTCCCCTGCGCCGGATCTAATTCTTGGACTGAGGGCCCTGCAGGGGCTTTTTCTGGTGAGCTTTCTATTCCTGGGTTTGGAATGGCTGCGAGGGCGACAGCTTCCGTACGAGTTTCTGTTGTACGCTTTGCTCGCCGAGCTCTTGATCTTCACCGCTCTGTGGGCCTTATTTCGCCTGGGGCGGTTGAAGCGACAGACCATGCATCGGCTGGCGCTCTGGACAGCGGCGGCCACCAGTTTGCCGGTATCGGTGTATCTTACTCTGGTGGATGCAGGCGGGGAAATTCGCTTTGTTCTGCTTCTAATCTGGTTTCTGGCCTATGGCCGCGCCACCGGAATTCTTCTGACGGTGCTGTACATTAGCGGGGTGGGAGCCCTTCTGCTTCTTTCGGGAAAATTCGATTTCTTTGCGGGCAACGATCCTATTCGTTCGTTGATTCGTTCATCGCTCCTATCCCTGGCTTTGCTTCCCATCCTGATCTACATTAGATCGCGGATGCTTCGCCGGAGTATGCGTCCTATCCGACTTACGCATACGCTGTTGCGCCTACAGAAACTTATCAACCACGATGACCAATCGGCAGCCGGTAAACGATTGCTATTGCCGGCTAACGCAAGAGATCTATGGGCCTGGACGGACCGACCGGATCGAAGCGGGCTGTTTGTCCGCCAGGGGCCTGCACCGGGCTACGTTCCGGGAATACTGATCCGGATAGATTTCAGCCCTTTAGCCGCTTTCGCAGCCAATGATAGTCCGCGCCAACAGGCCGAATCCATTTCCCGACGGCTACTGGAATGGCAGGAAGCAATCAACCAGCGATGCCGCGCCAATGGATTGTGGATGAACCCCGGGCCGAACCTCGAATTCTGGGCGACACTGGAGAATGTGGCGGGGATAGAAGAAGCGCTGACTGCACTGCTTCAACGGTACCGTCAGGATCGAAAGTCTTCTTTGTCCCGGGGGATGGAATACCCGGCGATACGGGTGACCTTGCATTGCGGCGAGCTCTGGCTACTGTCCACGGCAACAGAACAGATCCGGGCCATTGCTGGCGGGACGGAGCGCGAACTGGATAGCCAAACGGCAAGTCGGACGGAGGACCTGTCTGCAGGCCAGTCCCAGAGCTCCAACGCTCCATTCAATGAAGCCGCCGGCCGATCGGGGGAATACTTCCTCTTGATTAACTGCTTCGAATCCCGGCGACTCACCCTTCCATTGATTCAGTCTTTTTCTGATTCTGGGCTATGCCTGGAAGCGTTGAAAAAAATGGCTGCTGTAGATGCTGAGTCGGATTCAGGATTGACCGAATAGTGCCACAGCCCCAGATTGCCAATTCATAGTAATATGGTAGGGTATCCCCGACGGGTACCTATCAGGGGATAAAAAAGAGCGTCCCGGATTCTTCCATCGGATTATCCCAACAGCAAGGACGCAATAAAGGAGCAATTTATGAGCAACTGGAGTCAGGATACAATCGCGCTACATGGAGGGCAGGAGCCAGATCCTACCACCAATTCAAGGGCTGTACCCATTTATCAGACCACTTCCTACGTATTCAACGATACGGAGCATGCGGCCAATCTATTCGGTCTAAAAGAGTTCGGAAACATCTATACTCGAATCATGAACCCCACTACCGATGTGCTGGAGAAGCGAATCGCCCAGCTGGAAGGCGGTGTGGCGGCTCTGGCAACTTCATCCGGGCAAGCGGCCGAAACCCTGGCCATTCTCAATATTGCCGGAAGTGGCGACGAAATCATTTCCAGCGCCAGTCTCTACGGCGGAACTTACAATCTGTTCCATTACACGTTGCCACAACTGGGCATCAAAGTTCACTTTGTGGATCCGTCCAACCCGGACAACTTCAAGAAAGCAATTAATGACAAAACCAAACTGATCTTCGCTGAAACCCTGGGTAATCCGGCGCTGGACGTTCTGGACTTCGAAGGAGTGGCCAAAGTTGCCCATGCAGAGGGACTTCCCTTAATCGTGGATAATACGGCAGCCTCGCCCTATCTGTGCCGTCCCTTCGATCATGGGGCCGATATCATTGTTCACTCCACCACCAAGTTCATTGGCGGGCATGGAACATCCATCGGTGGTGTGATCGTGGATTCGGGCAAGTTCGCCTGGAATCAGGGAAGACACAAAACCATGACCGACCCGGATCCTTCTTACCATGGCCTGAATTTCTGGGATACTTTCGGAAATTTCGAGCCCTTCGGCGGAGTTAACATCGCTTACATTCTGAAAGCGCGGGTTCAGTGGCTTCGCGATATCGGAGCGGCTATGAGCCCGTTCAACGCCTGGCAATTCCTGCAGGGACTGGAAACATTGCATCTACGGATGGAGCGTCACAGCGACAATGCGATGAAGGTGGCTCAGTTCTTGAAATCGCATCCGAAAGTGAAATGGGTGAACTATCCAGGATTGGATGATCATCCGGCTCACGGAAATGCAAAGAAGTACATGCATCGCGGCAAATTCGGAGCCATTCTTGGATTCGGAATTGAAGGCGGCCTTGAAGCCGGGAAAAAATTCATTAACAATCTGAAACTCTTTTCCCATCTTGCAAACATCGGAGATGCAAAGAGTCTGGCCATTCATCCGGCTTCCACTACCCACTCCCAGTTGACCGAGCAGGAGCAGAAATCTACCGGAGTAACTCCTGATTTCGTTCGGCTATCCGTGGGCATCGAATCCTACGAAGATATCGAAGCAGATCTGAAACAGGCCCTGGAAGGATAATTCCAGGGGCCTGGCCCATGCCTGGCCTGACAGCAAAACAGTCGAGCCCCGGCCGGGGCCGCCTGATGCGCCGATGCGGTAAATGCCGGGCGGGCCGTGAGCTGTTGCAGTCCGCCGCGGCAGCCCGGTCCGCGGCGCACTGAAGGCGGCACCAGGCCTCAGGGCGGCATCATTTTTTGGCATCAAGCGGCAAAAAATCGCTCTCACTCAAGCCCTGGGTGTCTTTTTTGGACAGAAGCGCCGGCTGTGGCTCCCGACAGTGCGCTTATTCAATTTATGGAAAGAGACGGTTCTATCGAAGGCGATTTACAGGATGGAAGGATTGAGGGGTATGTCTCACCCCTGGGTGAGGTGCATACCCGCACCGTTAAATTGTCCGGATTTCAAACAAGATCGGGCTACCGCCTGAAAGAGATCGAAATCAACTACCTTACCGTCGGGACTTTGAGTCCTGAAAAAGACAATGCAATCCTGATCTGCCACGCTCTTTCCGGAAATGCTCATGTTGCGGGCACGCATCCGGAAACCGGCAGGCCTGGCTGGTGGGATCTCTATGTCGGTCCCGGCAAGACCATAGATACAAACAAATTCTTTGTAATCTGTTCCAACGTAATTGGTGGCTGCAACGGCAGCACCGGACCTACATCGATCAATCCTGACACCGGCAAGCCGTACGGAATGGAGTTTCCTCCGATTACGATAGAGGACATGGTACGAGGGCAGGTGGAGCTCATTGATCATCTGGGCATTCAAAAGCTCTTTTCGGTTATAGGCGGCTCCATGGGGGGTATGCAGGCGTTGGTCTGGGCCACCCATTATCCCAATCGTGTGCAAACCTGTGTTCCTCTGGCTTCATCCATGGCCCACTCGGCCATGCAGATAGCGTTCAACGAAGTGGGGCGTCAGGCCATTCTAAACGATCCTAAATGGCAGGAAGGGCAGTACACCCGGGAAAGTCGACCGGAGCACGGTCTGGCTGTGGCCCGGATGGTGGCGCACGTCACCTATCTGTCCGAATTTTCCATGCAGGATAAGTTCGGCCGACGACAGCAAAGACCCCCTTCGCGAGAGGATCTGTTTCCCATGTACTTTTCGGTGGAGAGCTATCTTCACTACCAGGGCGAAAGCTTCGTTAAGCGATTTGACCCCAACTCCTATCTCTATATTACCAAAGCCCTGGACATGTTCGATCTGCTGGGAGGGAATAACCCCGAAGATATTTTTTCTACCGTCGAGGCCAGGTTTCTGGTAGTAAGCTTCGAGTCCGATTGGTTATACCCGCCATCGCAGTCCCGGGAACTGGTTCGTGCATTGAAGCGGTCCAGGGTTACGGTAACCTATTTGAATCTGGAAACCCCCAACGGGCATGATTCTTTTCTAATCCACAATGTAGAATTGTTTGGCGTTCTCGGGAACTTCCTGAATGTGGAGTACAGGAATATGAGAGATCAGGGAGCGCTTGCTGCAAATGATTCAGGCACTGTATGATACAGTGGCCGCCTGGATTCCGCCCGGCTCCAGGGTACTGGATCTGGGTACCGGGGACGGAGCCTTTCTACAGAGACTGGTAGAGCATCGTAAGGTAGAGGCCGAAGGAGTAGAGAAGGACGGCCACCTTGCTGCCCGATGCATCGAGCGCGGGCTGGTGGTCCACCAGGGCGATATCCTGGACGGTCTGGATCAATACGGAAAGAACAGCTTTGACTATGTGTTGCTCCTGGGTACTTTTCAGGAGCTAATAGATCCCTGGAAGGTTCTGGAAGAGGCCTTCCGCGTGGGCAAGCGGGTCATTGTGGGATTCAGTAACTTTGCCTACTGGCGAGCCCGGTTTCAGATTCTATTGCGAGGGCGCAGTCCCGTCACTGCAAGAATGCCCCATCCCTGGTATTTAAGTCCGAACCTGCAGTATTTTTCCATCCATGATTTCAGGGACTTCACCCGGGCCAAAGATCTGGTGGTGGAAGATATCGCCTATTTCTCGGGCAAAAGGAAAATAGGATTTCTGCCAAACCTTCGTTCAGAACAAAGTGTTGCTCTGCTCCACGACGGCGACAGTTAGTCGAAATACTCTCTAACAATCGCTCTTCGTACAAATAGCTCCTGTCGACCCTTCAAAGGCCTTATCTACCTTTTCTATATCCTCTTCTATATCCTCTTCTATAGCCACGACTATAGCTACGACTATAGCTACGACTATAGCTACGACTATAGCTACGACTATAGCTACGACTATAGCTACGTCCGCGGCATAAGGATCGAATCAGGGGCCGGGGTATCTAAACCCCGGCGTCCGCAAGTGGAGTGGCTTGTTCGAACACTGATTGCCTATTCGGTAACAATCAGTATTTCCACTCGGCGGTTTTGAGCTCGACCCTCCGGCGTGTTATTGGGCGCGATTGGTTTTGCTTCGCCGAATCCTTTATAGGACATCCGGGTCGGGTCGAAGGAATGACTCTTCTGTAGTTCGTCCAGTACAGAACGGGCCCGCTTCTCCGAGAGCTTCTGGTTGTACTGGTCCGGTCCTGTGGAGTCCGTATGGCCGGAAATGCGAATCTCGCGATCCGGGTATCGTTTCAGGATCTTTGCAATTCCTTCGATTGTTTTTCTTGCTCGGGGAGTTAGTTCGGCGGAGTCGAACTCGAAAAGAATATCGCTCAAATCCAGGGCAATACCTTCGTCGGTTTTTCTTACGTTTACATCCTCGGCATTGTCTTTTAGATCTTCGCGGATGTTCTCTGCCATCTCTTCCTTTTGA
This sequence comes from Spirochaetaceae bacterium, assembly GCA_002730875.1. Lineage (GTDB taxonomy): Bacteria > Spirochaetota > Leptospiria > Leptospirales > Leptonemataceae > UBA3465. The sequence continues at coordinate 104,857 of PCBI01000009.1, forward strand.
TCTTCAGAAATGGTGCGCGTTCGATCGTACCAGCTATGGATGCGGTACGTGCCATCCACTGTCTGAGTCAGGGATTCGAATCGGTACTGTATGTTCTGAACATCGTAGATGGGAATACCCTTTTCGGCATCGAACCAGAGTTCGTCCCGGGACAGACCTGTGATTCTTCGTAGCGGAAACCCGGGACGATTAACCGGATGTACAAATTCATAGGCAAACTGGATCTTATGGGCTTTGCGTTTCTTTCCGTCTCGGTCAACAATCCAGCCTTCGCCCATGTACTGGTAGCGTACGGTCATGGGGATCTTGATTTTTTCGCCGCGAAGATCCATAGTCTCCATTCCAGGCGCTTTCCAGATCTGTCCTTTCTTTACGGCCTCTACAGGAAAACTGGGAAGACTGCGAAGGTTGGGCATTATATATTTGTCCGGAACATCGTAGGCGCCCAGGGCGCTGATGGTGAACTGGCTATCGTAGGTGGTTTCCTTTTTGAAAGGCCCGGCTCCGGCCGGCGTTCGCGCATAAGTGTGGAATTCGCCTACAAGTAGAGCCAGCGCGCTTTGTGGATCCTGGGATTCCTGAGTCTCCTTTACCTTCAAAACGATCTTATTTCTTTCTTCCCTGCTGCCCCTGGACTGGTTTTTGGCCAGCAAGATATCCTGGATCTTGTCAACGGTCAGCACATCCCCTCTGGAAAGCTCAAACCTGAATTGTACTTCGGAAGGACTTTCATCGTTCAAACCCCGCGGGGGGTTGGTGAGCGATGGTCCCTGCGACACCGGAACCGGTTCTCCGAAGACCGGCCCCACGGCCATGAACAGGACCACAAAGGCCAGCGATAAAAGTCCTCCGGTCCCCATACTACGGAACCTCGCTATCCGGCGCGGCGCGGGAGTTTTGCCACCCGGGATCTGAATAGATGAGAAAAGTATTGCATTTCGAGTTTTCATTGGTAAGGTAGGGCCTATGTCATTTTCGGTCATCCTTTAGAATGCTTAAGGGCCGGTCTGGTTTATGGAAAATCATTGATCCTGGACCATCGTTACCCAAATCTGGCTTTTCCAGAGGAAATCAGAGGAAATTATGATACTCGTTGAAGGACTACATCACATCTCTCTTGGCTCGTCGAATCTGCAAAGATCCGTGCAGTTTTATACGGAGGTGCTGGATTTCGAATTGCTTGAAGAATCCGAGAATCATGCTCTGGTGCGTCTGGATCCAATCGCCATTCGATTCAATCTGATCCCCGATTTCACAAGCGCTGTGGAAAATCCAGGGGAATTCTCGCTCTCCTTCATTCTGGATGTGGACGATTTCACCGAGGCCATCCAGGAACTGGAACAACGGGAAATAAAGATCATCAAAGGGCCCCTTCTCATCGAAGGCGGGGAATCCCTTCTGGTTGCCGATCCCGACGGTCACCTGCTGGAACTGTTCTACAGAGAGTAATTGATAGAGAGCAACGGATCCGAAAGGAATCGATTTGGCGGCTACACGGCCAGTCAGAACGACTCTACCTGCATTCACTCCAGTCTCTGCATATTTCGTATTAATCCGAACCAGGCGTAGCCGCACCGCCAGCTTACAGGTGTTTGCGTCATCATAGGCCAGGGGAAACCCACCGGCCGGTGTTGGTCCGTATTGTGATTATTGCCCGCGGCTATGAGAGCCGGCAGTGGGCCGAAGTGTTGGTCCGCTCGGCGGATGCTACATGCCAGGGAGCCGATCAGGCCATTACATTGATGGTTCCGCCGACAACCTGATAGCGGTCGGAGCTTGCATTGGGGCTCAAAGAAGTCATAGCCCGTCTTTGATCGGCCAGTTGCCGGTCTGCCGTAGGCACCCCGGGAAGGTTAGCAGGATTCTCCGTAGGTTCAGAGTTCTTTAATGGTTTGAAGTAGTCTACGTTCTTCATTCCCAATTCGTTGGCCAGCCGTACTTCCATTCCAATACAATGGCGATAGACTTCCGGCACTGCAAGAAAAAAATCAGAAAAATTGCGGAGCCCCTTAAGTTCTCCGGTTATTCTGCCGAAGAATTGCAGCCATAGGATGGGACAGAATTGAAATCAGTATCACGGGCAGCTCCGGTTTCCTTGCTCGCAAGAGGAGGGGCTCGGCGTTGCCTGGCCAATGTGGATTGCCCGGGCCATTAGTGCTGCAGAATCCACAAATTGAATCAGGAAAGCCTACCCCGGTTTCACACGCTGCGTTCCTGGGATCCTGGCTCTGGCAGGCGTAAATCGGGCAGGTTGGCGCTTTCCTTATAGACGACAGCTTTCCATGCTCCCACGCTGTGTGCGCCATGAGTTCCACGATCAGCCGTAGACAGTTCCTTCGTCGATTTCTCTTGCTCGGAGGAGCGGCCGGTAGTATCTTAACCCAGCCAATGCAACTATCCAGATTGTTCGGAATCCCCAGACCGGACCAGGAATTACGTCGAAGACCGATCCCTGGCTACGGCGAAACCCTGCCCGTGGTGGGGCTTGGCACCTGGCAGGCCTTCGATCATGACGATCCAGAATCCCTGGTAAGATTGCGAACCGTTCTGGAATTGTTCCATGCCGCGGGTGGACGCGTAATTGATAGCAGCCCCATGTACGGACTGGCCGAGGAAGTGGTAGGACGACTGCGGGGGGATGTGGATCCGGAAAGCCCCAATGCGTTGGATTTCTTCACGGCCACGAAGGTATGGACCAGAGGCGATTCCGCCGGCCGCCGTCAAATACAGAACTCCTTCAGCCTTCTCAAGGAAATCGATCTTTTGCAGGTTCACAATATGTTGGACCTGAAGACACACTGGCCCTATCTGCAGGAGCTAAAGGCTACGGGCAAGATCCGCTATACCGGAATCACTCACTATACCGAGACCGCCTACGATGAACTGATGGAGGCAATTCGCAATTATGACGTGGACTTTGTTCAGTTCAATTACAACGTCGTCGCCCGCGAGGCCGAGAAAGAACTTCTTCCCCTCTGTCTGGAAAAGCAGGTCGCTGTTTTGATCAATCGGCCATTCGCCGGCGGTAGCCTTTTCGAAAGATTCCGCGATGAATCCCTGCCGGCCTGGATGCGAAAGGCAGGTATTCTAAGCTGGTCAAATGCTATGCTGAAATTCGTACTATCCCATCCCGCGGTGACCTGTGTCATTCCAGGAACCGGGAAGCCCGAGCACTTACTGGACAACATGAATGCCGGGCGAGGGGAGTTGCCGGATGAAGAAACCCGCGAAAGAATTGCTGAAGTGTTTGGGGGGTAGACGTAAGTCGCAGTCCTTCGCTGATTAGATGTACGCTCCCGTAAATAATTGTGCGGTGCTTCGATGATTAGAGGTACGCTCGCGGCACTACATCCTATAGTGCCGCTCCCGTAAAGAATACTGCGGTCCTGCGGACCTTGCGATCATCCTGATCGCGGGGCTTTGCCTCTGGCAAAGCCCGGGCTCTGCTCGTTATGCAGGCGCTCCTTGAAGTACCTGTTGCAGCAGCTCCCTGGCACAAACTCGCAATTGTTTTGGAGGTACGCTCGCGTGGCTACCTCAGTGTAGCCACGCTCCCGTGAAAAAATGCGGTGCTTCGCACCTTCTGCACATCCTGTGCCTGCAAAGCGCTGGCGCGCTTTGCAGGCTCTGCTCGTTATGCAGGCGCTCCCTGTAGCACTTGCTGAAGTAGCTCCCTGGCACAAACTCGCAATTGTATTAGAGGTAGGCTCGACGAGCTACTTCCTTGTAGCTCGTCTCCCCTGAGGAATGGTGCGGCTCTTTGAGCCTGGCAAACATCGTGTTTGCGGCGCTTCGATGATTAGAGATACGCTCGCGGCACTACATCCTATAGTGCCGCTCCCGTAAAGAACTGTGCGGTCCTTCGGACCTTGCGGACGTCGTGTCCGCTACACTTTGCCTGCGGCAAAGTGTGTGGCATTGCGCTGAGGTTATGCAGGCGCTCCCTGTAGCACTTGCTGAAGTAGCTCCCTGGCACAAACTCGCAGAGCCATTACTTCTTCGGCGCCTTCGAAGATGGAGAAGACCCGGGCGTCCACGAAGTAGCGGGATACCGGATACTCCTCGGCATAACCCATACCGCCGTGGATCTGCATGGCTTCGCGGGTTACCCACTCCGAGATTCGGGAAGCATAGAATTTTACCAGTGTAGCTTCCATGTTTCCTTTGCCTTCATCCATGAGTCCGGCTACATGGTAGGAATACTGACGCGATGCCTGAACGATCATGGCCATCTTGGCAAGCTTCCAGCGGTTGATCTGGTACTCTTTGAGCTCTTTGCCGAATACCTTTCGCTCATTGGCATAACGGGCTGCGGCTTCCATGGCAGCCTGCATTACGCCGTTTGCGCGAGCGGCGGTTTGCACTCGTCCGCCGGCAAATCCGGCCATTTGAAGATAGAAGCCTTTGCCGCGTCCTTCTTCGCCGCCGATCAGGTTTTCATCGGGCACAAAATAGTTATCGAAGTTCACCTCGAAGCTATGCATACCGCGATAGCCGATGGTTGCGATGGCCGATCCGCTCATGGATCCGCCGCCCTCTTGCTGCACTTCAAACTTGTGGTCCTTGGAGCGAGGCTTTTCGGCCAGAAGAATGGAAAGGCCTTTATGCTTCAGCGCTGGATCCTTTTCGGTTCGCGCCAGAACCAGAAGAACATCGGCGTAGCCCGCGAAAGTACACCAGGTTTTTACGCCATTGATGACCCAACCGCCGTCTACTTTGTCGGCGGTTACTTTCATGCCGGCTACGTCGGAACCGAAGTTGGGCTCTGTAACCGCGACGCCGGCCATGCGCTCGCCGGAGGCAAGGGCGGTGAGCCATTTTTCTTTCTGAGCGTCGGTGCCGCCTTTGATGATTGCTTTGGATAGAATCTCCGGACGAGTGATGAGCGATCCGGCGATGGAAAGTCCTCCGCGGGACAATTCCTCGGTAACGATCATCATCCCCACGTTGCCCAGCATATCCAGAAGTCCGCCGTATTGCTCGGGAATGGACAGTCCAAAGGCGCCGTTGTTGATCAGTTCATTCAGGATATCCTCGGGAATGAAGTCATCGTGTCGGTGCACGTGCTCGGCATGAGGCATTACCGTTTGCTCGGCGATTTTTCGGTACAGGTCGCGAATCTCAGCATAGTCATCAGCGCCTACATTGCCGTATTCGCCGGCGATTACCTTTTCGGCCACGCGGTCGTAGATTCCCTTGTCCACTGATTTCTGGATGGCATCGTTCAGATCCTGAGTAAACAGCCCGGAAATGTCTGCGGGGCTCAATCCGTACTCTTCGGCCCGACCTGCCAGTTCTCCGCGGAAGCGGTTGAAAGCTTCTCCCAGGAATGCGGAAGCCATGTCCTTCTCCATGTCACCGTTTTGCTGAGCATAGTTCAGGAAATAGTCGGCAATATTAAATTCCGCAGTATGATAGGCCAGATTGTAATGGACCAATTGATTCTCGTCCATTTTGGAAATGGACAGCTTTCCGCCGTCGTCTGCGCGGCGCGCCAGGTTTTCCGTGATCTTTTTAATGTTGGATTCAAATTGATTTCGAATGGTCTGCAGATGTTGTTCCATAGTTACCGCCAGTAGAATCACCCCCGGGAAATCTGACCACTGAAATTAGGATGCAGGTCCCCTGTGCTGCGCTTCGATAACGTCTGTCATAAGACAGCGCGCCGTTTCACCATCCCGATTATTCGGCGAAATAACTACCGGTCCAATGGCGAAAACTCAATTGCTCCTTGACTTAAAACGGCCTGGTTTGTGCAGTGCAAAAACAGCGATGAGGTTGATCAAACGATACGCGAACCGCAGGCTCTATGATGCAGAGACCAGCAAGACCATCACCCTGGAGGACGTGGCCAAATGCGTCCAGGACGGGGAAGAGGTTCGCGTAGTAGACAACATCACGGGTGAAGACATAACCACCCGGGTTCTGGGGCAGACATTCCTCAAAGTAAGTACCGAGCAACAGAACCTGGAATTCGCCACCTTTCTCCTCAGTTCCCTGATTCGCGAAGTCTCCACAAACGTAACTGATTTCCTCTCCCGACTGGTCCAGGGCGGCATAGGTGTGGCCAATCTTACCCGGGAGCGTCTGGAACAGATCGTGCAGATGATGGTAGAGAAGGGCGAACTCCAGCTTTCAGAGAAGCAGGATTATCTAACATCGCTCATGGATCAGCTGGCCCGCCAGCAGGAGAAGATGCGCGACACCATCGAAGAAGGAAAAGGAGCCCTCCGATCCGAATGGGAGAAGGACCCGGATCGTCCGGAAAAGGTTCCTGATATGGAAGAACTCTCAGCCCGCCTTGACGAAATGGCCCGTTGGATTCGGGACATGAAGAAATAGTCGGGAGCTCTTTTAGAGGTACGCTCGAAGCCCTACCTCCTTGTAGGTCTTCTCCCGTTACAATCATTGCGGCACTCCGTGCCTGACAATCTTCCTGATTGTGGCAAAACGCTCCACGTTTTGCCGGTACGCTCGCGCTCCTACATCGTATAGGAGCGCTCCCGTGACTGTCTGACGGCCCTGCGGACCTTCCAAACTCGCCGGCTCCCGCCCTCCATGGTCGCCTCCCGGCATCCATGCCTCCGGCGACACTGGGACTTCCTGTCCGGCGGCTCCGCCGGCATTAGCACCTCCGTGTGCGTCATCCTGTTTGGTGGAAGCCGGCGTCGCTTTTTTCCTTGCCATCACTTAAAGAACCGGCTGAGTCGTAGAGATACGCTCGATGGCCTACCTCTTTGTAGGCCATCTCCCGTGACGGTTCTTGCGGCGCTGCGCGCCTTACAATCCTCCTGATTGTAGCAGAGCCTCCTGCCTTGTTTTTTCGTTGCCAGTCCACTCAAGACGGGCTCTGCTAATACCGAGGGATAAAGGGAAGAGGTGTGTCCGTACGATGGACAGGCCGGGCAGGGATGCCTTACTTAGCAACGGAGTGGAATGATGAAAGCGACAAAAGCACTGGCAATAGGGCTCATTGGCCTATTTTCCGCCGGACCATTGATGGCCGGGGCGGAGGATGATGCGAAAGCCTACTACGAGAAACGAACCGAAGAGGCGCTTCGCCACCTGGACTTCGGCACCATGGATCAGAAGATTCTGGCCATATATTACATGGGCGCGCCGGCCAGAGCTCAGTTTGTTCGTCCCCTGGGGCGAGAGCTTCTGGAGAACCTGGATGATCCGGCCCTCCGAAAAGCGCCGCAAAATGATCCTTACATCAAAGCGCACATTGCCTGGGCCCTGGGTCAGATCGACCACGAAGCCGCGGTCCCTTACCTGCTGGATGCCCTGGAGCAGGTAAACGCCATCGTGGATGAGCAGCGAAAAGCCGTGGAAGCTGCCCGTCAGAAGCGTTCCCCGCAGAGCCACGAATTCCTGATTGAGCAGGACGAGCCCGGGCCATTCCTTTCCTCCAGAGACGTTCCGTTTCCCTACAGCCCGGATGTCTACTGGAGCGTATCCGATCGATTTAAGGCCGTTCCGGCGGTAAATCTTGCTGCCGAAGACCATCGAGCCATGCTCAAAGGCTACAATTACGTAAACGTAATGCAGCACATCTTCATCGCTCTGGGAAAGATCCGTGAGAAAGAAAGCGCCGAGAAAATTGCTCCGTACCTGAATCATCCCTACACCGGAGTCCGGCAGGAAGCAGCCCTCGCTCTCGGAAAGATTGGGTCTCTAACGGCCCTGGAGGCTCTGGAAAGAGCCTTCCAGAATGAGAAGGATCCCTCCGTTAGGGCCAGAATATCCTTCAGCATCTTTTTGAATGATCACACGCGAGTGAAGTTCTACCAGGAAATCCTTACAATGCTCAAGGATAACGATGTTAGAGTTCGGCTTGAAGCTGCAAAGGCATTGCGTGAACTGGCTCTGGGCGAGTCCATTACCCCGCTTTTCGAAGCCCGTCGGCTGGAAGAAAGTGCACTCGTTCGTAGCATAATCGATCAGGCCATCTACAATGCAGAGCACAATAACCTATTTCCGCCGAACCCTCAGATTCAGGACGGGCCCACACGAATCTGGACCTACGGTCAGCCTGTCCGCCCCAGAGACTAATCCAGGCGATGGCAGCAGAACCTCCGGCCTGGCTTTTTGCCGGGCCAGGAATTCTGCTGCTGCGCTCGGCTCCCGTATTGCTATTGGTCTGATTCTGGCCACGGGCCTTCTAAGTAGCCATTGTGCAGAAAAAAAGACCGTCTATCTGGATGCGGAGACCAATGGCGGGCCACGTTATGCCTATGTCTCCGGCGAAAACGCAATACTCCGAACGGATCCAATCATTATAGCTTCGGAAATCAGTTTTCCGGCTCCCGGTCAGCGACTTACCGTTATCGAGCGCACTACTCGCCAGGATACCATCGACAAAGTGTCTGATTTCTGGTACCGTGTTCGGCAGGATAGCGGCATCGAAGGCTGGATCTTTGGCGCATCTTTGAGCTTTTCGCAGCAGGAAATGGCTCAGAACGTAAAGGGTCGCAAGAACGAAATCGAAGAAACCCTTCCCGGAATCTGGTGGGAAATTGAAGGCGATGGTTCCACAGGATACCGAAAGATCGTATTCAAAAATGGTTACTTCTACTACAGCTACGGCAACCGCCTGGAAAGCTCGGGCAAATACGAGATTACCGACGACCTGAAGCTAAAGCTGTCCGCTCCCACCGGCATGGGGCAGGAGCTGGAAGTTCGCAAGGTAGGTCTTGAGTACCGAATCTTTAGTAATGTGGAAAACTTCAGCTATGTCTTCCGTCCGGCGCCGGAGGAAAAGGAATATCTGGAAGTAGAAGAAGAGTCTACTGAATGAGTTCCGAAAAAGACAAAGACGGCTCCCGGCGCTTTCAGGGTAAGTCCGGGAAACCGGGCCCGCGAAAGTCCTCTTCAGGGGGAACCGGCCACCGCCCCGGTTCTGCCGCCGGCAGTCGTCGGGGACCATCGTCAAAGAAGACAACCCGCAAGCCCGATTTTCGCTCCGATTCTCGGAACCCGTTTCCGGGCGAAAGGAAAGCCGGATCCGAAGGCCGGGGTAGGCGACCGGGATCGTCTGAAAGATCAGATTTTCGATCCGATGCGCGCCCCGGTGGCAGAGATGATTCGCGAAAACCGTCCGGTCGATCGTATTCGCGTAATGAGGGCTCCCGGTCTTCCGGCAAATCGTTTCCCAGGTCGGATTCTCGCAGCGGGAAAGGACCGAGAGGCGGATCCTACGACCGGCCGGCCTCAAAGCGATGGGACAGTAGGGAATCTGACCGGCCTGCGAAAAAGGAGTCCGTATTTCGACCCGATTACTCGGCTTCGGACAACCCGGAAAAAAGAAAGAAAAAGGCAATTATCAAAACCCCGGCGCGACTTCCTTCCGGCCGTCGCATTACGAAGCATAAGCATGATCGCAAGGTAGTATTGCCCGATCGCCCGGATCCAGATCTGGCAATCGACGAACTGGAAATAGAAGGCGTTCAGGGTAAACCTTCGCAGGGCTCGCTTGAAGCGGGTCAATCGATCTTTCGCGAGCCTGTGCGAATCAATCGCTACCTGGCCCGGGCGGGTTATGGCTCCCGCAGACAGGTGGAGGACTACGTTACTTCCGGAAGAGTTAAGTTGAACGGAAAAGTTGTAGAGGCTCTGGATACGAAAGTGGGCCCGGGAGACCTTGTCACTCTGGATGGGAAGCGAGTTCGCTTTACGGAAGGTCACATTTATCAAGCATTCAATAAGCCCATGGGTTATACCGTGTCGGCAAAGAGTTTTCCGGGCAGTCCTTCCATCTATGAAATCCTGCCGGAGAGCCTCCACGGTCTGAAATACGCCGGCCGATTGGACAAAGAGTCCAGGGGGCTGGTTGTTCTCTCCAACGACGGCGAATTCCTGAATCAGGTCATGCATCCGGCCCGACGAGTCACCAAAAGATACATAGTAACCCTGGATGAACTTCCCGAGGCCGAAGAACTGACTCGAAGCTTCTACAAAGGCGTAGTTGATGATGGCGAACTGCTCCGGGCAGTCCGGGTGGGGATTCTGGATCGGGCCGACCGTACCGTAGAGGTAATACTGTCCGAAGGTCGAAAGCGGCAGATTCGGCGTATGTTCCAGGCTCTGGACGTAAAAGTGCTGGATCTTTATCGCGTGTCTGTTGGATTTCTAAGTCTGGAAAATCATCCAGTAAAGGAAGGGGAGACGTTCTCCTTTGAGCCGGAAGAGCTGTTTGGAATGAAAAAGAGCGATCCGGTACTCGGAGACTTCAACCCCTGGAAGGAAGGCTGATGCTATTCGTTACCCAGGAGTTCTTGCTCTTTTTCATCGTAGTGGCGCTGGTTTACTGGCTGGTGCCTGGCCGTTTTCGGATGTACTGGCTCATCCTGTCGTCGCTTTTCTTCTACGCTACCTGGAGTTTCACATTCACGTTCCATCTTCTGTTTGTGGTGGGAGTAAACTATGTGGCCATGGAGCTCTACAAGATCCATCGCAAGAAATGGATCTTCGTGGCGCTTCAGATTGGCAACGTGGCCAACATTGGCGTTTTCAAATACTATTATCTGATTCTGGACTTTGTAGGCCTGATGTTTGGCCTGGACTGGATGCGTGAAGAGAGTCTTCGGCTGCAGGATCGACTTCAGGGGCATGAGATCATGCTTCCTCTGGCTATTAGCTTTTATACCTTTCAGATCATGTCCTATGGTATTGATATCTACCGAGGGCAGTACACACAGCAACACACCTTTCGCGAAGTCCTGCTATTTAAGTCTTTCTTTCCGCAGTTAATTGCCGGGCCCATTATGCGATCTTCGGAGCTACTGCCTCAGATCCAGAAAATGGATGCATTTAGCGTCCCTACGGCGGAGCAGACCGAGCGGGCAACCTGGCTGATCATCGCAGGGATCACCAAGAAGATGCTGATTGCGGATCAAATGACCGGCGCATTGATCCCTTTTCTTACCGGCAGTCCCGCGGATTTTCCCAGCCACTTGATCTGGATCTATACACTGGGCTGTCTGGCCATGCTTTATGCGGACTTTTCGGCGTATACCGACCTGGCCAGGGGAACGGGTCTCTTGCTTGGTTTCGAAATCCCCATTAACTTCAAGGCTCCCCTTTTTATGCATTCCATCTCGGATTTCTGGCGAAGATGGCACCTGACGTTTTCGCGCTGGATTCGGGACTACATCTATATTCCCCTGGGCGGGAGTCATGTTCCGGAATACCGAAACTACATCAACCTGGTTATCACGTTTTTCATTGGCGGCCTCTGGCACGGAGCAAGCTACACCTTTGTTCTATGGGGAATCCTCACCGGATTGATGTTGTCTGCGGAGTCTTTTGCCTTTCGCAGGGGCTGGCAGGAATGGCCGGATAGCTGGCATGGAAGAGCGCTCCGAGTTGCGATCAGCTATCTTATTTTCATTCCCAGTACCTTGTTCTTTTTTGGAAAGGGGCTGGACTGGTGCCTGGAAGCGTTTCTTCAGATGTTTTCGTTCGATTTCGCCGGCGCACCGCCGGAGAATTTCTCTACGCTGGGTTATGGTATCCTTGCCGTACTATTTTTCCATCTAATCGATGAGTGGCCGGAGAAGTTCAAAGCATTGCGTAAATATGACCGCTGGCTTCTACCAGTCGGAGGACTGGCATTGATTCTGGCCATGACACAATTTGCCGGACCCGGAAAAGACTTCTTCTACTTTCAGTTCTAGATTATGCAAGACGGGATCGACAACTTGCTTTATTGCCTGGAGAGTTACGATACTAACAGCTTGCTCCATAGCCTGGATAGCAATAACGGCAGAGCGCAGTGTTTGCACGGGCCCGAATCGCCGAAGCAGGACCTATTATGAAAAACAAGCCTTTGTACATTCTGATCGGTTGCATTGCCTTTCTTTTCCTGGCCGATAAGGTCTTTCTCATTCCCGAAGTTCGCGATAGCTTTATGCAACCTGGCGGTATGGTTTACTATCGCCACCGCATTCATCAATTGGACCTTTACAGGAAGGCTATGGAAAAGCCCTCGGACAAACGACGTGTCGTTGTTCTTGGCGATTCCCGTAGCTTTGGCATTGGAACCTCTATGGCTCAACTTGCCGGAAAGGATGACGTTGAGATCTGGAATTTTGCCGGACCTCAGGCTGTGCCGGCCTATCATCTGTTCGTTCTGGAGCGTATTCTGGAGGCAGACCGCAAACCGGACGCCATCATTCTTGGGCTTTCGCCGGATGCTCTCGGACGGAATGCCGGGATTTTTGCCAGCCCTGTCTTGAATTACGGCGTGGACAGCGAATTCATCGAGAGTTACCGTACTCAGATCCCGGATCGCGACCTGGATACCTATGCGAACAGTCGTCGCTTTGCGGTTGTAGGCATGCAGTTTTCGATTAGAACCTTGATTCGGCGAATCAAGGGAAGCTTGAATCCCAGAGATCGGTCCGGTGAAGCGGCTCTGCTGCTGCAAGGTAGACAGCTGAGCGAAGAGGAAAAAGCCAGGTTGCAGTCTCTGGCCCTGGCGAGTTCAGAAAACCTGGCCATCTATGACTTCCATACATCGCCGCAAATCGATGTTCTGGATCAGCTGAAAGGGGCGCAGTACGGCTGGTTCGGCTACATGAACGCCGATGAACTCAAGAAAGAAACGGATACACTGGTTTCGCTGTATCTCGAAGCGTTCACGGTCTCCGAAGAGCAGATGTTCTATCTGGAAAAGTCGATGCAGTTAATGGACCAGGCCAACATCCCCGCCGTGGTATTCTGGCCCCGGGTGAACCCATATCTCCGGGAAGTGTATCAGAAAGAGCCGAAGATCTCCATGCTCTGGACGCGGGTCACTCGTCTGGCGAACCGATACGGCCTGGGTACCGCCGATTTAAACGTGACCGAGGAAACCTCCTGTCAGCATTACTACGATGCCAGCCACCTCTCCATCGATTGCTATCCTTCAATTACCGGTTATCTGCTCCAGCGTCCCCGATAGAGCGTCCAACCGTTCCCCGGGGTATGTTTGGGTGGCCCGCCTGGCTGCCTTCATGCAATGGTCCAGGTAGTTGCCCGCATTGACTTTCGTGTCCCCGGGCCCGCAATTTTTTCTCGGTATCGGCCGAAAATCGTGCGATACTGAAAATAGTGCAGACGGTATTTAAATGGATCGATCAATTCTTCCACTCCATACCGGAGAAGCTGGCGCGGAGCATTCGCCTTGGCTTTATCGGTGTATGGGTGCTGCTGGCCGGGGCCGTATCCTACAGGGCCTGTGTTGTGGGCCAGTCGGAAGCTCCCCAGGACGGACAGGATCTGCAGCTTTCTAGAATCAAAGAGCAAATTGCGCGAGAGGAGAACCGAAACAACGCCGCCGAAATCCAGTTACCTGATCCGGATCAGATTCTTCCGGAAAACTCGGCCATTGACGATCTACCGTTGCCCGAGCCCAGGCGCGATGTGGAAACACTGCCAGGATCCGCCGATCTCAGGGAGCGCGATCCCAACCCCGAATCGGAGACGCTTCCGCCGTTTCTGGGCGAACAGGACGAAATCATATTTCCCCGAAGGGATAACCAGGACTCCTCCAGGATGGACAGTGCGCCACGGGAAAGAGAAAGCCTGAATCGAGAAATGGATAAAGGTACCCGGCTACAAAGCCCCGATTTGTCGTCCGAAAAACCCATGGGGAGCGAGAACTCGCCCGACACGTCCCGGAAGCCGCCAGCGAATGATCGCCCGTCGGGAAATCAAAACTTCAGCGACTTTGATCTACTTCCGCCGCCTTCGGAGCAGTAGCATGAGCGGAGCGGTGACAGCAAAGACGCTTCTCGGGCATTTCGCACAATCTCGAAGATTCCCATTTTCCGGGGCTTCTGCCATTCTTTGCGCCATCATTCTTGCGGGCCTGTTCCACGCCGGCCTATCCGCTCAAGAAGACCAGGTTTCTGCCTACAGACAGGGTGTGTTTCATCGTTCCCTGGGACACAAAGAGGTGGCTCTGCAGTATTTCAATGAGGCGCTACAGCAGGACAGCGGCGAGGCGGATCTGGCCCGGCTGGCCCTTCTGGAGATGCGGCTGGAAGAAAAGGGGCCCCAGGCCAATTACCGGGAGCTACTTGCTGGCTCCTCCCCCGAGTTTCAGCCGGTGCTTTATAAGCGGGCCGGCTTCATGCTACTGGATGCCGGCGCCTCCGTTCCCGCTCTGGAACTTCTTCTTGAATACCCGGATCGTTTCCCTCAGGATCCGGCCGCGGCCGATGTGCTCTACCAGACCGGTCGATATGCTCAAAGCCTGGGCAACCGGTATGTTTCGGCCACGCTCTTCTACGATCTTCTGGACCGGTACCCGGATTCGGAACTGGCGGATGATGCTTTCATCCTTTTGGCCCGGCATTACTATCTGCCCGGCCCGGACCGAAATATGGACCGTTGCCGGGATATTCTGCTACATTTTGCCGCCGAAAACAGGCCGGCGTTTAGGCAGTCTCCGCACCGTCCCGCAGTACAGGCCTATCTGACCGGTAAATCCGACCTGAATGATCTCTTTTCCAGCCTCTATTTTCCCTCCCTTTGAGCCAAAATGCCGTGGGAATCTCCTTGCCTTCGATTGTTCACCCAGTATAGTGCACTGTCAGAACTTGCAGTGATGAGCTGATCATGTTCGTCGTATAAAGGGAATCAGGACCACCGGAATGAACTTTAGCCTTCATCTTGAGAACAATGAGCTGTCCAACCAGGAAAAGTCTCTTACCCATCTGCTGGTCCGGGTAGAAACCCCGCCGGTAGCTGACTCCCCGGACCGAAGACCGCTCATCGTTGGACTGGCCATAGACAAGTCGAAATCTATGTACGGCGACAAGATGCAATCGGTTATCGAATCGGCCAGCGCGCTGGTGAACTGGCTTACCCGGCATGATCAGCTGACTATCGTGGCCTACGATACGAACATCGAAGTCGTTCAGCCCTTGATTCCCCTGACGGACAAATACTCGGTTACCAAGAAGCTCGAACAGATCCGTGTTGGTAGTTCTACGAACCTGAGCGGCGGCTGGTTGCAGGCGCTACGAACCGTGGAGGGAGCCAGCGCCGAAAACGGCTATAAACGCGTTATCCTGCTCACCGACGGTATGGCCAATACCGGAGTGGTGTCGCCCACCGAACTTAAAAAAATCGCCAGGGATCATTATGGTCGCGGAATCTCTACAACGACCATAGGCTTTGGAAGAGACTTTTCGGAGACGCTGCTGAAGGACATTGCCACAGCCGGAGGCGGTAACTTCTACTTCATTGAAGGACCGGAGCAAGCCCATGAGGTCTTTTTCCGCGAATTTGGCGACATTGCGGCTCTTTTTGGACAGGGACTGGAGATTCGTCTTCGCATGGCGCCGGGAGTAAGCATCAAAGAGTTTCTGAGCGATATACCGCATGATTACCGGGATCGCACCACCGGCGAAGGCTCCACCGCTTCGGAACAATCGGAAAAAAAGGACCTGATTCTGCGGCCGGGGGATCTTCGTTCCGACGATCTGCGAAACATTGTAATGGTCCTGGAAGTAGACGGTAACCAGGCTTCGCAGTCGCAGGGCCCGTTGGTGGAAGCCGAGCTATCATTCTATAACCTTCAGGAAGATTCCCGCATGGAGACCCATGGCGCCAACCTGGCAGGCAAGTTTGCTCCGAACCCATCCTCGGAGAGAGACAACAACGTACGGCTGGAAAGCCTTCTGGCCGCATCCAGCAAGGCCATGATGGAAGCATCCAGGATCTCCGGGGAACGAGACCTGGGCGCCGCCCGCGACGTAATCCGTCAGGCCATTCAGCGATTGAGCAATAACCGGGACGTAGATCCGGAAATCATCGATCGCATGATAGGCCGGCTATCGGATATGGAAAGAAACCTGGAAGACAATCTAATTATTGCCCGAAAGCAACTTATGGCCGGCGGATCGGACAGCAAAGCCTTCCGGTCCGTGTACAAGGCCGAAGCAGGAGTCCATAATCGCATTCTGGAACACTCCATGGAAGGTCAATTAGACCTGTACAAGTGTCCGGAAGTGAAGAATATGGTCCGCAGGCATCTGGAAAATGGCTACCGTTTCATGATATTCGATCTCACCGATCTGAGTTATGTAGATTCTTCGGGAATCGGTACCATGATTCAGATCTCTAACTGGCTCAAAAACCGGGGAGGGCTGCTAATTCTGGTAAATGTGCAGGGAAATGTGGAGAAGCTTTTCCAGATGAGTAAGCTGGATGAGTTTTTCGTATTTAAGGATACGGTAGCCTCAGCCCGATTATTCTTACAGGAGATTATCCAGGCGGCAGAAGAGTCTAAAGGCTAATCCCGTGGTTTTACAAGGTGACGAATCCAACCCCTCAAAACACCGGAGCGGCGCTCTGGCCCAGTATTGGTTTTCTATTTCGGGCTATACGCTCGGCACCCATCGGCGTTGCCCTGGGTTCGGTGGGCCTGATTACGCTTTTTTTCAGTCCGTCCATCCGGGCTGATTCGAATCCTCAGTGGCGCCCCCCTGGCTACGGTCCAGGCCAGCAGCTGGAAAGAATGGGCTTTGGAGTCAATACTGGCTTCAAGACCATAGAGGACGACTACTACGTAACCATAACACCTCAATTCGAGTTGCCGCTGGGGGACTTCAAGATAGGCCTGCAGGTTCCACTGGAAGTCCTGGTATACGATACCGAGCCGAAGACAGCGGAAAAAGTCCCGGATATTCGCACGGGTACCTATGACTCCCTGGAAGACTACTCGCAGCTCATCACCTACGTGCGAAAAGGTACCCACGGCTATTATGAACCCGGGGAATGGAACTGGTCCTTTTTCTATGGCCGCATGTACGACGGCTACATTGGCCACCGTACCATCATTGATCGATATGTTTCTACTTATGATCCTACCGTGCAAAGCCCGGGGCTCATGGCAGACATCAACAATGACTGGGGCGGTATTGAATACTTTCAGTCCAACCTGCTGCGAAAGCAAGTTGAAGCCGGTCGAGTCTATATCCGTCCGGCTGGCATTGTCGCTTCGGTGTACAATGGATTTTTCGCCGCGCATAACGGCGGGGGCGGTTTCTCCCCCCGGGAAGTAGCCCTGTCCATCCGCGAAAACCGAAGCTCTTACTACTATGAAAAGATTCCGGAACCCCAGAAAGGGGGCGCGCTCCGACAGTATCGATTGAATCGTTTGCGAGAGGATCTGAAGGGAACCGAACTCGACTTCGAGGAGTACAGGGATCCGGTCACCAATGAGGTCAAGGTCCGTCCAGTAGAGAAACCAACCGGTCCGGATAGTCCCGGGCCTTCCGGTCCCGGCGATCAGGGACTTCAGGAACCGGGCGGTCCGTCGCCGTCGAGTAGCGATTCCGACGAATGGGATGCGGGCTTCTGGGGACGATGGGCCATTGGCTATACGGTGGCCCGAGATCATGAAGCGCCCCTGACCCTGGAATACGACGGTTCCAATAATCTGGTAGTGGATCCGGAAACGCTGCGGCCCCGGGCCCTGGAAACGGAAGACCTGTATATTGTGGGCATGGATACCGAAATAAAGCTCAGTCCGTATAGCTGGTTTGACCTAACTCCTTATGTTGATGTAAACAAGGTTAAGGATCTGGAAAACAGCGAAGGGATTCATGCTGGTATTCTATTTCAATTGAACTTTAGCCTGGTCAAGATTACGCTGAAGCCCGAGTACCGGGAAGTGACCTCCAACTATTTGCCGGCCTATTTTGACTCCTACTACGCGGTGGAGCGAACCATCTACATCCCGGACAGCGGCGATGCAAGTACACAGACCACTACAAAGCTTGCGTATCTGAAGTCGCTACCAACGGATGGAGCCAAAAAAAAGGGATTCTTCATTCACGGCCTTGCGGATTTTTCCCGTTTTTTCATCATAGAAATGAACTACGAAGACTATGACGGACCTTCCAATTCGGAAATCTTCGTTGGTTTCTATATCCCCCCTACATTCGGCGGACTGTTCCTAAACGGATACTATTCCAAAAAGAACTTCGAGGGTTTTAGCAACGCTTTCGAAGTAGACGACAACTCGCTATTGGCCGGCGAAGCGGGGATTACTTTCATGGGCGGCCTTTACATTAAAGGCGTATTTCAGAGAACCTGGCAGTATGATTCTAATGAAGCCAGGTATCTGCCTACCGATGAAACCTCTGTGCAGTTCGGATTTTCCTCCAATCTGTAAACGGATTTCGTCGCTTCGCGCTGAATGATTTCTGTTTTGCCCGTGACCCACGTCCATTGCCCAGGCCGATTGCCCAGGCCGATTGCCCAGGCCGATTGCCCAGGCCGATTGCCCAGGCCGATTGCCCAGGCCCGAACTTCTCCTCGCCCATGCAGTTTGCCCCACCGCTGGCGCTGTACCCGATGCGGAAAACGGAAAGTTCTGCTGAAAAATCCGGGCCTTGCCGATGGAATCGGTATGATGGAAATCAACGGACTGCATAGCCAACTCTCCGGAATGGTCCAGCGCGGACAGCTTTCCGGTCGCAAAATTGCCTCATTGATCGAACTGCGAGAAACCGTAGAACGATTTGCTCAATGTAATTATGTAGAGCAGGAAGAAATCCAGGCGCTAAAAGAAAAATATGGCGCAGAACCAGAAGTGATCACCTGGGGAGATTATTTTCAAACGGAAGTGGCCAGTCGTCATTTTGATCTAAGCGACGCAGAATTCCTGAAAATCGTTGATACCATCCGGTTCGACCTGGTTTCGGCCACTATGATCTTTAAGAACAAGTCCCCGGAATTCTGCGAACAGGTTCGTGAAGAGGCGATTATCGCCTCCGGAACCGATCGAGAGAACTGGACCAACGAACATGAGCAGGCGGCCCACATGGGCATCCTGTTGCAGTATTTCGAGCAACTGCAATTGAGTCGATGTGAGATTTCTGATATCGATCAGAAATGGTTTGAATCTTTTCTTCAGCAAGCCGCGCAAAGCACAGGTTGAAGGGTTTAGGCCACGGACTCGGCGGGGCCTGGCGCGCCCCGTAGCAGAAACCGAATAGACTTTCAGCCCCCAGAATTTGTCCGGCGCGCCCCGGTTACTCCGGTCCGGCAAGGGAAGTGAAACTTTGAAATCATCTCTGCTATACAGTGCATTCTTCCGATTTCTCCTTATGACCTGGGTGATGACCTGCGTGGCCGGATCGCTAATTGCTGAAGAACCCGGGCCCGCAGCGAATGAGGATCAGCCCGCTCCCTCCGATCCGAATGCCGAATCCCCCGCTTACCAGGCCCCCTCCAACCCCGCCGATTTTCAAAAGTATAAAACCTACCGGCAGCAGCGAAACGAGTCTTTTCGAAAGCTTTACTCCGAGGAAGCGGATCGGCGCTTTCTATTCATCCTGGAACAAATTGCGGAGCAGAACTATGACTCCGCCCGCCGAAGGCTACAGGATTTCCTGATACTGTATCCGAACCACCCGATGGCGGACCGGGCCCGGCAAGAGCTGGCCGCCCTCTATAAACGAGACGGCTCCACGGGACCGGCTCTGTATCATTATCAGCAATCCGCCGTCCTGGAACGGCCGAAACAGGGAGAAGCGCAGTCTCTGCTGGAAATGGCCCGGATTGAAATTCGCCAGGGTCGCTATCAAACCGCCCGGCAACTGCTTCAAGACATACAGAACCGGTTTTCCGGTACCGAAGAGGCCCGCCAGGCCCGATTGCTGGAAAGATCCTATCGGTTTGTGGAGCTTCCGGCCAATCAGAATCCGGATCCCGATGGCGCAGACTTCCGAGATCAAGATTCTCCGGGTCTGGACCAAAACCGGAGCTCCGAGGACTCCGATGTCGAATCCGGCGACCGCTCTACAAACCGGGAAGATGGAGACAGGCCCCTTTTTCCCATTTCCGGCGCCGAAACAGAAAATCCGATGGCAAACCCATCCGACGACACTGGAATTGACAAAGCCGACGGGAAGCCATCAACTGGACAAACAGCGCTGGATCGGATGGGTGAAGGCATTGAAAAACTGGATTCGGTTCCCTCCGGGGACTCGAATTAGTCGTCCAGGCCTACTGCAGGGTAGTCAAAAAAAAGCCCCCTGAAACTGGTTGTTCGTAGTTTCCCTTCCGATATTGAATTTGTATACCATGATCTTGCCGGAACAAGGGAGAATGTAGGAAGCTATGGCCTTTCAAATGGTGAATTATCGTGCCGGCTCCTACATCATTATTGAGGGGAAGCGAGAAGTAGGTCACTTCTACATCGTCCGGCAGGGAAAAGTACGCACATCCAAGGAAACTCCGGTGGCCGGGGAAGAGGGGACCACCCTATTGGGGCCCGGTGACTTCTTTGGAGTAGAGAGTGCCATGTCCGGCCATAGCCGAATCGAAACGGTTGTGGCCCAGACCGATGTTTCTCTCATCCAGGTAAACAATGACCAGTTCGGTCTACTAATTCAAAAGAATGCCCCGGTGGCGATGAAGATCATTCGATCGTTCTCCATGAAGCTACGGGCCTTCGATAGTACTATTACCCGTCTATCCTTTCGTACAGCGCTGGAAGAGGATCCCTCGCACCTTTTCGATCTAGGCGAATTCTACTTCAAAGAAGAACGATTCAATCACGCAGCCTACGCCTTTCAACGCTATCTGCAGTGGAACCCCAAAGGTAAGAATGTAAGCCAGGCAAAGATGCGGCTCCAGTCCATGAACAAGCCGCTGAAAGCGCCGGCCTACATGGAAAAGAGCATCAATCGAACCTTCAATCCGGATGACATGATCTTCTGCGAAAATGAGCCCGGCTTTGAGCTCTACATCATCCAGGGCGGTAGAGTTAAGATCACAAAGATGGTGGAAGGCCAGGAAGTGATGCTGGCCGTTCTTCAAACCGGCGACATCTTTGGCGAGATGGCCATTCTGGACAACAAGCCAAGAAGCGCTTCGGCCATCTGTGCAGAGAAAGCTACCATGCTGGCCATTAACAAAGCCAACTTCGAGGCTATGGTAAAAGCCCAACCGCAACTGGCCACTCGATTGATTACTCTACTATCCGAACGAATCTGGATGGCCTATCGACAGCTGGCCAACCTGATGATCTCCGATCCCCAGGGCCGTCTGTATGATACCCTGCTCACATTGGCAGAAAAGAATCATATTAAGATTGCTCCCCGTTCCAACCACAACTTTGACATCGGCGGCAAAGACCTGCTCAAGATGGTAGGTTACGATCCCAACAAAGATGAGCATCTCATTATGGATATGCTCAAGAACCGCTGGCTCAAGTTGGACGGCGGCAAGATCATCTGCCAGGACCTGGTGGAGCTCGAAAAGCAGGTGGCCTTCTTTCGCAAGAAAGCTGCCATGGAACGTAAGAAAGAAAAAGCTCAAGCGGTCTAAGGCCTGCTCTGTTCTCCGGCAGCCGGGTGTATGCTCTTGCGCTCGGTTGTCCCTCCATGTACAAACGAGCGCAGACTCGGACCTCCTGTCCTCGTATGACGCATACCCCCGACTGCCGTTTTCGAGGACACTGTAAACCTGGCGATAGGAGGAAATCGCTGCGCGATTTCTTACTTGAGAGGCGCGGTTGCACCTCCGTGTACAAACGCACTCTACCCTCAGACTTCCTGGTCGCTCTCGGCCCTCGTGGCCTCCGCGACACTGGGACATCCTGTCCGGCGCCTTCGTTGAGAGCCGGTCCCCATCCGCACTCGAAAGGACACCATAAACCTGGCGATAGGAGGAAATCGCTGGCGGTTTAGGACCGCTGGCCCGTGGCGTCCCTGGGCCTATCCCTCGGCGCGCGGCTACCCCTCCATGGGTAGACGCTTGCCCGCTCGCACGTCCGTGTGCTCGCTTCCGGGACAGACCCAGGAACGCTATTGCAGGAATCCAGGGTAAACCGCTACTAATGGAGGAAATCGCTGCGCGATTTCTTTTTGGGGAGATGCGGCTGGATGGGCATGTTTACTCATGCCCTGCCGGGAAGGTAGCACTGGCGATTCAGGTATTGAGGCTGGTTTCTGAGGCACTACATTGCACAACCGGAAGCTTGCAGATGTTCCTTTTTTTATAGACCTCTGCGCGGCCTGGTTGTATAACTGAAGCTTCTGAAGAGGGCTGCAAAGGATTGTAGATGCCCGGGGTCCTATCTGAATGCAAGGCCAGTATGTAACCATTCCGGAGATTAGCTCGGGCCCCTGGGGCTATTTCTGGCAGCAACTGCCTTACGCCATCCCGGGTTTTGTCAGTCTGGCGGTGGGCATATCTCTCTTTGCGTTTTCCATCTGGTTCGCTGTAAGCCGCCGTGATCGCTGGCAACTGCATTTGAGTCTGGGCTTCACCGCTCTGACCTTCGGATGGCTGGGAGGTATCCTTTCTCTTGGGGCGCTGGTACAGAACCTGAGCCTTCTGGGACAACTCTACCACTGGCTCGCTCATCCTGCAGTGTTTCTGGGAGTGGCGGTCTCTCTGGGCTTCTACAATGCCCTGGGACGCAGGCCGGTCTTTCTGATTTCAGCGCTGGTGCTGCTGGTAGTGGCTCTCTGGGTTCTGTTGTCTGTACTACAGGGGCAGGTATTCACGGATCAGTGGCATCGCTATGATTTTGGCTTCTATCCTGCGGGAAGCTTGTCTTTCGTAATCTGGGGCGCCAGCCTCACGGTATTCTATGGGCTCATAGCGTTACCGTATTCCATCATTGAATTCTTACGACGACGAAGGAAGGGGCAACCCTGGCCCACATTGCTGGTTGCATTGAACCTGCTCATGGTTCTGGCTATGGGCAGTTTGCCCGCTTTCGCCGGATTGGAAATCTATCCGGCCGGGGGATTGCTCTTTCTTCCGCTTGCGTTACTGGCTTACGGCGCAGCCAGAGACGAGGCCCTGGATCTGCAAGACCTGCTCTTCAAACGAAACGGATTGTTCTATATAATCGCATTCAGTTTTTCCCTCATCTGTATGGCGCTGGCGGTGCTGACCGCCTTGCTACTGGCTCCCGGCGCTGATTTTGAAAGCCAGGCCAGCCTCCGAACGCTGATACCGCTATTTTCCATGGCTGTGACCCTGGGGCTGGCAGTCTACATTGGGGGAACCAATCCGGGGGATCCCCTGCATATGCTGGGCGCCGGGGCCCTTACGCTTATTGGAACGTATTCTTTGATTCTTGTAATCATGGATCTGGGGCTTCCGCTACTGGTTACGCGAAGGCTGGAGCAGATCCTTTATCTGGCTTTCGCTTTGATTCCCTCTGTTCAGCTTCGCTTTGCATTTCGCATTATGAATCGTCCCTTGCCGGGTCTGGTTCATTTGATCGATTTGCTTTCGGGCCTTTCTCTTTCGCTTGTTCTGACTCCTGTTTTCTTCGGTGGATTCTGGGTTTACTCTTTCGGAATGATTTCGGAAGCCGGCCCCGGGTTACAGCTTATGGCTGTGAATGGATTTCTGGCTGTAGGAACGGTGATCGCTGCCTGGTGGGGCAAGCGAAAGCAGGTTTCGATAGAAAAAGCAGAAACGATGGCGGTACTGGCGCTGGCCCTGGGCGGCATTTTAACTCTGACAAACCTGCCGGCTACTGTGGGCATCTCTCTGTACCCATTGGGGTCCTTGCAGTTCTTGCCCGGGATCATGCTGGCCTATGCCATTCTGCGAAAAGGCATTCTAAGGGTAAGCGGGGGAGCCGTAACCGTAAGCAATGTATTCGTTGCTCTGTCTATGGTCGCCATTCTGGGAGTGCTTTTTGTTCATGGAATTTCCTTTCTGGAGGAGGTATCCTACGGCCGTATTCTGCTACATTTATGCCTGGTGGGAGTACCTCTAGGACTGTCCGCTTACAGTGGAGTCTTTGTCGGGACGCGGACTATTGCCAGACGGTTGGATGCCAGCTACGCGCAGCTGGAAGAAGCAAATCGTATTGCCGATGCTGAGAAACGAATCGCTCTGGAATCCAGCGAAGAAGCCAACGCTCTGGCCGAGATTGGCCGAAAGATTAACGAAACCACCGATCTGGACGCCATCCTGAGCACAGTGTTTTCGCATATGGCGGAGGCTTACGGAGCCACCAGGATTGCCATTCAGCTGGTGGATGAAGCAGAAAGCGAGTTGCGAACCGTCCATTACGACTTTCTGGGAGGAGCACACACCGAGGCTCAGCGAGATTTCATTCGCGATCTGATTGTACCACTGAATCCGGAAAGCGGTACGCTGTACCGGACTTACGCTCGTCAACGTCCATTGTATTTGCCCCCCAGGGAAGGAACGCCCTGGTATGAGACCCGACGCGAGGACGGAAGCCTGGAGATATCGGAGATCGATCAAAAGATCGCCTCTACACTGGAACTTGTTTCCCTGGCGCAGTTTCCGTTACTGATCCAGGGCCGTACCATCGGAGTGCTCTGGTGTTCCTTTGGCATGGAGAAGCGAAGCAAAAGCGATATAGAGTCCATGCTTCGCTTCTGCGGTCAGATTGCAGGCGCCATCCATAACTCAAAACTGCTGCAGCAACTCGAGTCTCAGCGAAATGATATCGAACAGGCTCGCCGGGAAGTGGAGAAGCTGGCCGATATCTCCCGACAACTGGGCGAAACCTCGGACTACCAGGAACTGGTTCAGACAGTGGCGAAATTCGTCTTCGAAGAATTCCAAATCGATGGCGCAATCCTTATGATGGAGAATCGCTCCCGGGAAAGCCTGGCTTCGGTTCATACAACCATGCCGCAGGCTGCGGACCCAGCCATCCCCGAGTTTGCGCGTTCAATGGAAGTACCCCTGGAATCGGAAAGCGCTCTGTCGCGTGTGTTTCGGCGGGGACGATCTCTCTATTCGCCCAGGATTCTGGAGTCTGTTGATTTCCCCGCTATTGATCGCGAAATTGTGCGAGGATTGCAGTTGTCCTGGTATTTTGCCGTTCCGATTATTGCCCAGGGGAATTCGGTGGGACTGCTATTGCTTTCCACTTACGATCGAAAGATCAAACTGGATCGGCAGCAGAGGGAGCGAATCCAACGTTATTGTCAGCAGATCGCCGGCGCCCTGTATTCCGCGACACTTATTTCTGAACTGACGGAAGAAAAGCAGAGAGCACAGGATGCGCTCTATGAAGTCTCCGTGCTTTCGGAAATGTCCCGTCGTCTAAATGAAGCCGAAAGCCTGGACGATGTAACGGACTTCATCTTTGCACACCTCAAGCAAACGTTTGAAGCTCGAGCTGCCGGATTGCTTCTTGTAGATGAACCGCAAAACAGATTGTTTACGGTTCGCGCCGCCACCATGGATCCGGGCGGACCGTCAAACGAGATGTTGAATTTCTCCGCTCCCCTGAACCAGGAGTCGGGCACGCTGTATCGTACTTTTGTGCGCCAGAAGCCGTTGTATGTGCCGCGTGTTTCGGGTGGCTTTGGCACCGAAGTTGACCGCTACATTGCGGAGACTCTCGAACTGGAATCATTCGCCCATATTCCCCTGGTAAGTCTGGGCCAGACCATTGGAATTATCTGGATCTCTTTTGATGGCCGAAGGCGAAAACGGCAGGAAATTGATCGGCTGGAGCGATTCGCCAGCCAGATCGCCGGAGCCGTGCAGAAATCCAGTCTGCTGGAGCAGGTGGTTCAGGCCCGGGACCAGGCCGAACGGGAGCGAAGACTGGCTGGATTTCTGGCCGACGTGTCGCGCGAGCTCAACGAATCCAGAAACCTGGAGACGGTGACGGATCTTGTACTGAGTCATCTGGAAACAGAGTTTGGTCTCACGAATCAAGCATTGTTGCTGGTAAATGAAGAATCCCAAACCCTTAGAATCGTGGACAGCCGACTTCCGGATGCGGATCCCAAATGGGTACGAGATTTCGAAGCGAAGCTGGATATTACTGCCGGAACCCTGTTTCGCACTTACAAGCGACAGAAACCGTTATATCTGGATCGCAAGGTGGATGTAGAAGGAGCAGGTCCGGTGGATACAGACATACGGAACAACATCTCCTTTCAAAGATTCATTCAACTACCGCTGGTGGCGCTTGGTAAGACTGTGGGCATCCTGTTTGGCGGTCAAAAAGAGGAAGATGCCGGGTTTTCGCGCACTCAGATCAAAGAAATGGAAGCCTTTGCGCAGCAGATAGCTGGCGCCATACACCATCAGAGACTCCTGGAGGAGACCGTAAAGGCCAATCAACTGGCCGAAAGGGAGAAACAGAAAGCCCTGGATGCCAGTAACGAGTCCAGGGATCTGGCGGAATTCACGCGAAAGATCAACGAATCGTCCGATCTGGAAGGGATCCTTGATGAGGTGTTCAGTCATATCCGGTCAACTTACGAAGTAGACTCGATTGTTCTGCAGATGGCGGACCAGGCGCGGAATGAACTGTACACGATGAAATACTCTTCGGACCGGTTGGAGCACGGAAGCGAAGAGGAGAGGTTCACAGCAGGATTGGTTGTGCCTTTGCGAAAGGAGAGTGGTACTCTGTTTCGCACCTATACGAAACAAAAGCCGTTCTATATGCCCCCGCGATCAAACGATCCAGACTATTTGAAGCGGGCTACGGGAGGTGTGGTCTCTGAACTTGACAAGGAGATTAGCGAACGTCTGGACTTGAAGTCCCTGGCGCAGTTTCCTCTGGTGGTCCAGAAGGAAACTATCGGTATTCTGTGGTGTTCGCTGGGCGAGCAGAAGCGTTCCAGCCAGCAGATTGAGTCTATTTCACGCTTCTGTAGTCAGATTGCCGGAGCCATTCATAGCACTCGGCTCATGAACCAGTTGCAGGAAGAGAAGGAAAGGGTGGAACAGTCCAGGGAAGCCACGGACGCTTTGCGTCAGCTGGCGGAACAGGCCAGCTCCATTACATCCCAGGCCGAAATGGTGGATCTGGTTCTTGATTTTGCTCAGAAGCAGTTTGGACTCTCTTACTTCGGCTTTCTGCTTCTGGACGAAAAAGGGCAGAATCTAATTCATTATCGCTCCCGTGCAGGCGGCAACGTTCCGGAGGAGGCCACAAGACGAATAAAGGAAAGCGGTATCCCCTTCGACGGAGAACAGAGCATTGTCGCCCAGGCCGTCCGAAAAAAGAAGACTCTCTATCTACCACGTATTCCGGGCGCCAGTCGAAGTCTGGACGCTCAGCTGCTAATGGAAGGAAAGGCCAGGTCCTTGATTGCCGTGCCCATGTGGGTGGAGGAAGAACCACTGGGAGTGTTTCTCGCTTCGCAGTATGACCAACCGTTGAAGCTTTCCAGAGATCAGATCAACCAGATGGAAGCGTTCTGTAACCAGGTGTCCGGAGTGATACGCTCCATCCGACTCCTGGAGCAGACCGAAAAGGCGCGAAAGGAGGCGGAAGCGGCCAGGGAAGAAACCGAGATTCTTGCCGATATTGCCCGGGAGGCGAATCAGGCCACAACAATGCTGGAGATCCTCTCTGCGCTACATCGCGTAGCAAGAAGGCGTTTTGCAGCCGACTCTACAGTTCTATGGATCGTTAACGAAATTGATGGTGAATTAAGTCCGGAAGCTACGCTCATTCGCGGGGAATCCTGGGCTCAGCGAGAACTACCAGAAATCCTGCGATCGGTTCCGCTTAGGCCCGAATGCGGGAACCTCTATCTGACATATGCGAAGAAACGAGCTTTTCATTTCTCGGATCTGAAGAACCCGCGTGTTGACAGGCACATGATGCCGGTGGACCGCGCCGTTCGAGACTTTGCTGCCATGGAATGGTTCATAAATGTGCCTCTGATTGTGGAGGGGCAGGTCATTGGAATCCTTGGAATTACCGGTCCCGAATCGCGAAAGCTCTCGCAAAGGGAGATATCGCTCTGCGAAAGATTAGGAGCGCAACTGGCCGGCGCCGTACGCGCTTCCAGCTTGCTCAAAGAGACAGCTATGGCCCGGGCCGAGTCGGATCGACTGCTCGCTAACATCCTGCCTGCCGAGGTCGCTGACGAACTGAAGAGGGAAGGACAAGTTCAGCCCCGGCAGTACGAATCGGTCAGTGTATTATTCACCGATTTCGCGGGGTTCACCTCTGCTTCGGCCTCTATGGCGCCGGAAGAACTGGTTTCGCAATTGGATAGTTGCTTCAGCCAGTTTGATCAGATTGTTAAACGAAATGGTCTGGAAAAACTAAAAACCATTGGCGATGCTTACATGGCCGCCGGTGGACTCCCTGCCGAAAACCTAACCCATGCCATCGATGCCTGCCTTGCCGCCCTGGAGTTTCGTCAGTTCATGAAACAGGTTGAGGAGGTGCGGGCCTCCGTTGGAGAAAAGATTTGGAAGATTCGAATCGGAATCCATAGTGGACCGGTAACTGCCGGAGTCCTGGGTACCGATAAGTTCGCTTACGATATCTGGGGAGATACCGTAAATACGGCAAGTCGGATGGAATCCTCCGGCGAGCCGGGTCGAGTGAATATCTCCCGCGAAACCTACGAACTGGTGAAGGATTTGTTCGAAGTGGAGGCCCGGGGCAAAGTCCAAGCCAAGGGCAAAGGAGAACTGGAGATGTTCTTCTTAACAGGCATAAAGCCGGAGTTTTCTGTAAACGGCGAAGGATTGATCCCGAACGGGAAGTTTGAAATGAAGCGCCAGGCGGTTTAGGACCGCATTCTATAGATGCGGATGGGAACCGGCTCGTAGAGTGCGGTTGCACCTCCGTGTACAAACGCACTCTACCCTCAGACTTCCTGTCTTCGTTGAGAGCCGGTCCCCATCCGCACTCGAAAGGACACCATAAACCTGGCGATAGGAGGAAATCGCTGCGCGATTTCTCTGATGGAGCCCGCTCACATCGCTCATCAAGGATCCAGGGTAAACCGCTCATATAGGTTGAAATCGCTTCGCGATTTCTTACTTAAGAGGTGCGGTTGCACCCGTCCGCACTCGCCATCCCTGGTCGCACTCGGACGACCTGTCCACCGCGACACTGGGACATCCTGTCCGGCGCCTCCGCGGACATTCGGGTATCCTGTCGGGGACAAACGCTTCTGTGCGCGGCACCCTCTCACCCTGGAGTCACGCTCTTTCCGCGGGAAGATCAGGGTAAGACCGGCGGGGCGTTGTTATGTGAACCGGGGGAGTGAAGTTCGAGTTATGACTCCGGGGATGGTCTAATCCGAACCCCGGGCTCCGGATATTTCGGATAAGGTTCGTGCTGACGCGCTTATTGCAATCGGGGTAAGCTGGTTCGGGCACGGCAGTTTAGAGGCCTACGGCGGACTTGGCCCCGGGTCGATTAGCAAAGTACGCACAGGAATAGGCTCAACCAACGGCTGGGCAGCCAGGCAACTTGGTTTCGAGAACCGCTTCACCCAGCAGTTCGGCGTGAGCGCTGGTATGATGGCTTTCAGCGCAGTCAAAGCAATCTGGGATTCTCTTTCGGGCAGCGATGGCCCGGACACTCCTGCAGGCATGGAGCAGGGCCAATCCAGCCGGTCGAATCAGAATGCTCCGAATCGTAGGGCGGCGGGCATGTTTCAAGGCTGGTAGTTCTGGAAGGATGAGGAGGAGAATGCCGGACTGGACGGAGGGGCCTCTGCTGGACAGCTGGCGGGTCGCAGCCTGGATGTGGCGAAGCTTATAGGCGGCTCCGCGTAGGTTGGCTGTGGACGCAGATGGGAACTTCATTCTGCCGGATGGTACTGTGCTGACTCGTGGCGATTTGAATGCGACTCTTTACGGAGAACCGGACGCCGATCTCCGGTTCTCCGATGGTAGTCAGGAAGCGAAGTTGCGGCTAGTGCGCGAAGAAGAGATTCATTCTGAGGCTGCTATAAATCTGAGAAATCAATTGGCCAAACTGAAGGAAATCATTGAGAAACGAAATTCATGGAAAGCGCTCTTGCGAACCGGCGCCAATCTTGATGATATTGCTGCGCAACTCAGCAGAGTCTTTAGTAAAGGTGGGAAGAAGGCATTGGCGAAGCAGTTGAGTGTGATTGGGTTGGGAATAGAATGCGGCATGGCAATCGATAATATTTGTAAAGCAATCGAAGATTCCGGTTCATTCGAGTCTGCTCACATTCAGGAATTTGTCGAGCGTGAGCAATCAAAAATTGAGGAGGCCGCCAGGCCTTTCTTTCTGGAGCAGAAGCAACTAAGGAAGCTGATAAGATCTGCTAAGTACGATAAAGAACAAACGGGCGTTATGAAAGGACAGCTAAAGCAGCTGGAACAGTGTTAGAGCATATCGAAGATGCACAGGTCCTGTTGTGCGGCGCTCAATCGCGCGAATTGCGAAACGCACAGCGGGCCAGATTCCTGAGATCGTATATCGAATATGTCTACTCACCGGACACTATGATGCATGATGCGACGGATTCTGCCCATACTAAACAACATTATCTTGGCAGTGCTGTGCCGGAGCTGAAGGCAGCCCGTGCGCTCGATATAGCGCGTACATCTTACTACGTTGCGACCTCTCCTCGGCAAGGACTATCTGTGGTGCTAGGTTTCGTAAGAGGTGGTACCTTAGATTTACCTTACTAGGCCGACTTTATAGAACTCGATCATATGATTTACAATTAGGGAAAGAATAGGCCCGCTACCGGACCATATGATGGGGAATGGATCAGTGAACCTGTACCGACAATAGATCAAGCCTGCGAGAAATTGTGGCAGTATAGAATTTAACGATTAAAGGAAAACGATTTGAATCCGTGGGTGCGTAATCTACGATTGAGCCTTATATGAATCAGGAGAGCTACTAATGTTTTGGAAAGGAAGGATGTTTGTCGCCGCTGCGACAATCAGCTTTAATTTGGTTTGCGGAGGCGAGGTGCTACCGCGGCCAAATGATGTTACGAATAGACCGGTTTTGGATGTTTCGGCGGATGAGAGGTCCATTGCTTGGGTAGCGCCCGCAGATTATTTGCGATCAAATCTGGTGATTCTGGACAATCGTCTGAGACAGCAGCAGATTTTGGATCTTGGCACTGCAAATGTGGAGGCGATTTCTTGGGGCGCGGACGATATGAGCCTGATGGTTGCATTGGAAGACGGGACATTGCGCTTCTATCGAAGAAATCCCAGTGATGGAAGGCTTGAGGAAGACAGAGCCTTGGACTTGAACGGTTGGAAAGGCGTACACGGTGTGGAGAACGCCGGAGTCTGGTACATTGCAGTGCTAAGTAATCGTGGATCCCTCGATAGCGGGATTGTAAAGATCAAAAGAGGCGAAAGCAGAGGGCAACAGATATACTTCCATGAAGATAACGTTGTTGAAAGAACGGCTCCGATAAAGCGAATCTACACCTCTGGATCTGGGAGCATCGCAAAGATCGTACTGGTGACGATGAGCGCGATTCATTTTCTGAATCCGGATGGGACAAAAGCCGACCCAGAAATTTGGGCAGGACCTAAAAATGTTCATTTCTTTGATGGTGTTGGGAAGAGCGACCAAGAACTGGTTGCTTGCAGTAATCATAAAGGATGTAGAGTAATTCCTTTTTCCGACCGTGGCGCAGCTGGCCACTTCTCAATCGGCAAAGAGATCGTGCTGGACGTCGCGGTCAATTCGGACCGGGTTGCACTGCTTGTTCACGGGAATAATCATCTCTATCTATATAACAGGCGTCAGGGTGGACAACAGATCGAAACTTGTGTGTCTCCGGAGAAGGGCCGCGCAATCGGGATGATAAATGAAGCGATACTGGTTGGATCACCGGATGGATCGTTAAGAGCCTTCACTCACCAAAGCTTCGGCCGAGTATCCGGTGAGAACAAATGTGTCGTGCGTTATTCGTATACTCCAGACTAATCGGTCAAGGTAATCAGGTTTCACCGATTGGACTGTGGTATCGCGAAGCCATCATTTCATGCAGCATCCTCCAGACAGTATCTTCGGTGCAGTCCGCCCATGTGCTGGGCGGATGCTCCTCTGGCAAGGACACAGGGGCACGTGCTTTCTGCGGGCATCCAGGTAAATGAATGGACCGGGGACTACACCATACCCTACAACGCTGAAGCTTGGATTCCAGCTGGGCCCGCAATAGCCGCCACCTGGATATGGGCCTCTCGGTAATTCGAAAAGACGATGCGAAGAGATACATGGAGCAGCTTGACCGGACTGATGGCAATGCCCAATACGTCTGGACACAGAACGGGGTGGGAAATTCACTTCTAGGCGCAATGGATCTAAACGATGCCATGCGGATGAGTTCATCGGGCGAACGAGAAGCCCTCGGCATAAATTACGGAGGTAGTTTCGCGGTCTTCAATGATACTTCCGGCTAGGGGCTCGTAGATGTGCTTCAGACAGTGGGTAGCCTTGCATTGCAATTCTTTGGCATTTCTGGAACAGAAGATACTCATGAAACCTGGGATGGGATCATCCAGTCCGGCATTCTAAAGGACGGTGGACTCATTGTTGCCCACGGTCAGGGAGCGCAGATCGTGACTCATTCCCTGGCAAGAAGGGCTGATGACGAAATTGATTATTCCACCAAGGCTAATCTAGTTCTTCTCGGCGGAGCTCACACCAGAAAGCCATTGGACATGGTTGAAAGGATAGTGGATATTCGGCAGAGTCCGGATTTGATTACGGCGGCACTGCATAACTGGGGCGATCTGTTCCAGTCGCCGGAGCAATCAGACAAGTATTTCAAATACGAAGCGAAATACTATGGAGAGAAACTCGGCTGGAAAGACCTTCGCAAGCCAGCGCACCTGAAGGGAAAACGAACCCGCCGAGTGCCGACCTATGAGCAATGGCATTGGAAACACAGCGGTATCCATACATGGGGACACTATCGCAAACCGTTGCAGGACATGTTTAAAAAGTATGAGCTTTTCTGGACGGGTGAAAAATGAAGCTGGCTCGACATAGGACTGCCCTGAATCTCTTGCTGGCTACCACACTAATGGCCGTTATAGGTACATGCAGGTCACTGGATGATCGGGTCAGCTGGCAGGCCATCATACACCGTATAGAGACCGGGGATACCTACGGGGGAGGCTCAGGCAAGGATGTACCTATTACAGCGGAGCTAATCCAGAAACTACGGCCCGGAATCGACAGCGAAGAGGATGTGAAGCGACTGTTTCCCGGTAGGTCGCCAACACAAAAGACGTTTAAGCCATATTTGCCAGTCTACCTGAAGGACGGAGTTCTCAAGATCGAGAGGCGCCTGAGCTGGTCTTATGTACCCGTCAGTTGTGAGTCGTATGAGATCCGGGGAAGGCAAATCGAGTCATGCGCCTGGTCCGATCGAATATCATTGGTAGCACATTTTAAATCCGGCATTCTCCAGTTCTATACTGTGGTTCACGATCACCGGACAGAAAATGACAGCATTGTAACAGGTGACTTGCAGGAGCTGTCGATGATTCCGGCACATGGTAAGGAACTTGACTGTGCTTCGCAACTCTACGAGATCCAGGCATATGGCGTAAAAGATCACCTCCATCATAGCACATTGTATAAATGTCCCTGGTACGAGGACCTAAAGAAAGGCAAGTTGACTGATTTTGTTCCGCAAATCCAGCATGATCAATACTGTTCCGATCTGCACTGATGAACGAGCAATCCCAACCGGAGCTCTGGCAGGGATCTTCGCAAACCAGCGCACCTGAAGGGTAAACGAACCCGCCGAGTGCCTACGTATGAGCAATGGCATTGGAAACACAGCGGTGTGCATACCTGGGGCCATTACCGTAAACCTTTACAGGATATGTATGATAAATTTGACCTATTCCTAAATGAATAAGTACGGAGTATTGTGATGGGCAAGAAAACAATTCTGCTATTTGGCATGATCGCCATCGGTGTCGTACTCAATTGCCGCTCACTGGATGACCACCTGAGCTGGCCTGCCATAGTGCATCGCATCAAGACAGGCGACGGTAAAGGCGGGGGAGCTGAGATACCGATAACGGCGGAGCTAATAAAAAAATTGCGCGTAGGCATCGATACGGAGCAAGATGTTCGGCGCTTATTTCCGGGAAGCGAGCCTGGTCAATGGACCTTTGACCCTTACCTGCCGGTGTATTTGCCGGAAGGAGTGCTGCGCATCGAACGGAAGCTCGGCTGGTCCTACATTCCATCGAGCTGCAATACCTACGACATTCGTGGACAAGAAGTTGAATCTTGCTCATGGACGGATCGCATTTATCTGGGGGCATTCTTCAAAGATGGGATTCTCCAGTTCTATACGGTGGCACATGATCACGTCAATCGTTACGACAGAGTTGTGGATGGCCACCTGGAGGAGTTGAGCATGATGTCCAATCATGGGGATCAGCTAGGTTGCTCCTGGCAACTCTACGAGATTCAGGCTTATGGGCTAAAAGATCACCTCCATCATAGCACATTGTATAAATGTCCCTGGTACGAGGACCTAAAGAAAGGGAAATTGACGGATTTTATCCCGCAGATCAAGCACGATCAGTACTGCTCCGATCTGCACTAATCAATGAGAAAGCCCAGGTTGGACACTTCAAAGACATTCGTAAGCCAGTCCACCTCAAGGGGAAACGAACCCGGAGTGTTCCTACCTATGAGCAATGGCATTGGATACACAGCGGTGTCCATACATGGGGACACTATCGCAAACCGTTGCAGGACATGTTTGAGAAGTATGAGCTTTTTTGGACGGGTGAGAAATGAAGCTGGCTCAAAATAGGACTGCCCTGAATCTCTTGCTGGCTGCCACACTGATGGCAGTTATCGGTACATGCAGGTCATTGGATGATCGGGTCAGCTGGCAGGCAATCATACATCGCGCCGAGACCGGGGATACCTACGGCGGAGGCTCCGGCAAGGATGTACCTATTACCGCGGAGTTAATCCAGAAACTACGGCCCGGCATCGACAGCGAAGAGGATGTGAGGCGACTGTTTCCCGAAAGATCTCCCACGCAGAGGACATTTAAGCCGTACTTGCCAGTGTACCTGGATGACCAGGTTCTCAAGATCGAGAGATTCCTCGCATGGTCTTATGTGCCAGTTAGTTGTGAGTCGAATGAGATCCGGGGGAGGCAAATAGAGTCCTGCGCATGGAGTGATCGAATATCATTAGTAGCACATTTTAAATCCGGCATTCTCCAGTTCTATACTGTGGTTCACGATCATCGGACAGAAAACGACAGCATTGTAACAGGTGAATTGCAGGAGCTCTCAATGATTCCGGCACATGGTAAGGAACTTGACTGTGCTTCGCAACTCTACGAGATCCAGGCATATGGAGTTACGGATATTGTCAGTCACATCGGTCTGTATAAGTGTCCATGGTATGAGGATTTTAAGAATGGAAAATTGACGAAGCAAAAGCCAGAAATTCGGCATAATCAGTACTGTGAGCATCTGCATTGATCAACGCAGAGGGGGGACGGGCGGTCGTGCCCCAGGCGTATGCACCGAAATACTTTGAAGAACGGGTTGCGGCCAATCCCCAACTGCAGTATACGGCCACCCAGAACGGTGTCTTCAATGGGCTCGATGGCGCTCTGGAACTGAATCGGGGCACCAGGCATCGGTTGGTTGGCGAGGCAACTTCTGAGCTCGGGGACAACTATGGCGGTGGGTTCAAGGTATTCAATGACACTGCGGGTATAGTGGACCTGGGTCATGTACTTCTCAGCACAATCGGGCAGGTCGGAATTGACGCCAGTAGCGAAAAG
>PCBI01000010.1 GCA_002730875.1 Spirochaetaceae bacterium
CAAAGCCAGAACCTAAACCTGAGCCAAAGCCAGAACCTAAACCTGAGCCAAAGCCAGAACCTAAACCTGAGCCAAAGCCAGAACCTAAACCCGAGCCAAAGCCAGAACCACAGTCGGCAGTAAAACCTACCCTGCTCGGCGCGCTGTGGCGAGGGGCATTGCTTCCCGGGTGGGGCCAATATTATCAGGGGCGGCACCAGGCTGCCTATCTCTACGGCGGAGGATTTTTAGCGCTGGGAACTACCACAGCTGCTCTGTATCGGGAATTTGAGGTCCAGACGTCTCAGTATAACGATGCCGCATCTGATTTCCTTTTTTCATCCCCGCTTTTCATCAACTATAGTAGCGCTGGCGCAGCCGGACTTGTAACGCTTTTGTCTCTAAACAAATTGCAGTCCACGCGAACAGAGGCAGATACAATGGCCGGCTATGCCAATATTGGCGCTACGCTGACGCTGGCTTTTTATGCCTGGACATTGACGGATCTATGGCTCTATGAGCCGGGAAATGGACCGCTTACCTTCATCGCCCCCACACCTCGCGGGGATGGTTTGACCCTGGGTTTCCAGCTGCGCTTCTAAGTGTCTTCCGGGATCCTCTGTCATGCCTTGTTTTCTACCCCGGGCTTCTTCGCAGGATGCCCCGAGTCCTTAAGATCAGGCCAGGCTTTCGTCGGGCGGCCGATACAATCCTTTTGACGTTAAGAACTGAAAAAACTGGAATACCGATTGCTCATCAAGGGCAGGCGCGAAATCGGCCAACCATTCCATGGTTCGTTCAAGGCCTGCTCCCCGTAGGAGGCGGCATATCAGTCCCGCTTCGAAATCCTTCAGTTCCCGATGCATGATCTGACCGGAGTCCCGGTAAAGCAGTAACCAGACCCTTTTGCCGGCAGCTTCCTGGAACTCCGTTTCGATCTCGCCTGTGGTATGGTTCCCCGCCTTGCCCTGAGATCTCCAGGAAACGAAGGCGGATTTTTCTACAGAGAGAACCGCTATGTCCCGGCTGAACCCCGATCGTCCGGGGATTTCCTGAATCCAGCCTCCGCCGGGGCGCTGGACGTGAAAGTATCGATTAAACAGCAAGCATAACCGCGCTACCTCAGCCGCCCGCGAAGAGGATGGGCGAATCCATCCGGCGAAGCCGTCGCCGTATTCGGAAAGATTGTAATGGCGGGCCGGGTTGGCCTCAATGTAGCCCTGAACCCATTCCTGGAAATCTGGCTCGTAAGAAAGCGGCGAATAGAGCTCCTCCAGGGCTTCCTGCAGCCTGGAAAGCACCGACTGGCGATACACATTTAGCGATTCCACGGAGTCCATGGCGGGGGAACCGGCTCCTTTCAATGCATCCCCCAGGTCAGAAGACATCTTGCCGCTGTAAAGGGATTCTACAAACTGTTTCTGTACTGTCTCGATTGTTTCGGACCGTGAGTCTGGTTTCTGTTGCCTATCTTTGCGAAGCCCACTTTTTGCCTCCCCTGCAATCAGATCCGGGCCAATCCCGCTAACTTTCAGAAATTCGCCTGAATCCGGGGAGTGATGAGCGCCGCTCGGTGCCGGAGCTCTTTCGCTGTCTGCAAGTCTCCGAGCCGGCGCATTGCAGCCGGAATCGTGAATGACTCTTAGTTCATCCTCCAGTTCCGCAAGATCCGGGATATCTTGATCCCGTTCCAGGAGTAGCGGTCTGGGGCCGATCTTTTCGCAGGCCTGGATGTATAGCTGCCGGACCTCGGACTGAACAGATTGTCCGTGGGTATCGAATCTGATCGCGCCCAGAATGGAATGACCGGCGATGTGATACTGCCAAACATGCTTCGCATCAATTGATTCGATGAATTTGGCGGACGAAAACCCATGATTGTGGGCGTTTACAGTCACATTGTTTATATCCAGAAGGATTCCGCATCCGGTGATGTCGCAAAGCCGATTCAGAAATTCCCATTCGGGCATGGTATCCGAAACCCAGGAAACATAGCTGGAAACATTTTCGAGAGCTATAGGCCTTTTGAGGAAACTCTGCACACGATCTACGTTCTCAGCAATCAAGTTCAGCCAGCGATCATCGTATCCGATGGGGAGTAAATCATGGCTTTGCAACTGCTGGCTTCGAGTCCAGCAAAGATGGTCGCTTACCAGGAAGGGCTGTACTTCGTGGATCAACTCCTTCCAGCGATTCATATATTGTCTGGAGAGTGCGCGCCCGACGAAATTGTGTGGATGACCTGGATGGTTCGCTGTGGCGATGGATAGACTCACCCCGTGCAGGGCCAGGGGATAGTCTTCACGCACCTTTCGCAAGATAGCACGAGGGCGGCCCTTTGAATCCAGGTAATTCTCGGTGATGGCTTCGAACCAGCGGGTATGGATCGCGTCCCCCGCCAGGATGGCGCCATAGTGTTCCCTTCGAAGTCCCAGACCCGGCGGTCCTGAAGGTTCCATTGTACTGTGGAGTTCTGGCAAGCTTGGTCCGGCCATCCCTTACACAAACATTTCTGGCCCCCGAGCTGGCAACCAGTTGAATGCTTTCCCCAATGACCGGACCGTTGCCGGGCTTCGAAACCAAGGTATTGGCGCAGTATCCCGTGAAAGGTATCCGGTCCCTGTTTTCTCGTTCTTTTGCCGCAGCGACATAATTCTTTTGACGTACCGAATCCAGACTGCAAGCTGTCACCCTTCCATGAGCGACTCAACTCCCAGTTCCCGGGTCCGATTCATTGACCTGTTTGCCGGCATTGGAGGCTTTCGCATGGCCCTGGAAAAGGCCGGCGGTGAATGCGTTTTTTCCTCAGAGATCGACTCATTCAGTCGCAAGACCTATGCGGCGAACTTTGGCGACGAGCCCGCCGGCGATATTAAACAGATCCAGGCCGCCGAAATTCCGGACCACGAAATCCTGGTAGGCGGATTCCCCTGTCAGCCATTCTCCATTGCCGGAGTATCGAAGAAAGGGTCTCTGGGCCGGGAGCATGGATTCAAGGATTTGACCCAGGGCACTCTGTTTTTTGACATTGCGCGAATCCTTACGGAAAAAAAACCACCGGCCATACTGCTGGAAAACGTAAAGAATCTGAAGTCCCACGACAAAGGGCGCACCTTTGAAATCATTCTGTCCACCCTACAGGAATTGGGCTATACAGTGTTTCATTCCATTCTGGATGGTCGCTACTACGTTCCGCAGCATCGCGAAAGAATATATATAGTGGGGTTTCACAAAGACGCATTCGAAAAGCCGCCGTTCTTTCGTTTCCCCCAGCCTTCGCCGTCGGCGGCCCCGCAACTGGGTTCCATTCTTGAACCCGCAGAGCGGACGGAGAGATATACGATTTCGGATAAGCTCTGGCAGTGGCACCAGGACTATGCAGTGAAGCATAAAAGCCAGGGCAATGGATTTGGTTTTGGCCTGGTTGGCCCCGGCGATACGACTCGGACCTTGAGCGCCAGGTACTACAAAGACGGAGCCGAAATCCTGGTAGAGCAAGTTGGTAAGAATCCGCGAAAGCTAAGCCCCCGGGAATGCGCCCGATTGATGGGTTTCCCGGATAGCTTCCAGATTCCGGTATCGGACACCCAGGCCTATAAACAATTCGGCAACTCTGTCGTAGTTCCCCTGGTTCAAGATATTGCCAGGGAATTAATGATATACGTTTCGCATGTTACTTCCGTTTCAGAACCTGCCAGGACGATTTGAAGGCGAAGAGCCAGCCAGCGTTTGCTTGAAAAGCAGCGGCTTCTTTTTCAAGTTTCTGTCCGCCAACGAAACCGGAGCCACGGGTTCTCACCAGGCAGGCTTTTATATTCACCGGGACGCTTAC
This sequence comes from Spirochaetaceae bacterium, assembly GCA_002730875.1. GTDB lineage: Bacteria > Spirochaetota > Leptospiria > Leptospirales > Leptonemataceae > UBA3465. The sequence goes on from PCBI01000010.1 coordinate 3,812, forward strand.
TGGCTCTTCATGCCCGAGCCCGGCAAGAAAGGCGAAAACCAGTATCGGGACGTGGCCATTCACTGGCCCGAGGGCACCGTCACCGACAGCCGCTTTCGCTGGTACGGCAAAGGTACGCGAAGCGAATACAGACTTACGCAGGGATTCCACTTCCTGGGCGAGGAAAATACCGGCGATCTTCTGGTACTTGCCCGACTGGAAGAAAGCGTATTCCAGGGATTTCTCTTATCCAGGGAGGAGTCCATCGAGTCTTTCCTGCAAGAACTGGGGCTTAATCCTTCTGATTCAGGCAAGGCCTACGGCATCCAGAACGGCGAGATTCAGCTTCCAGGACTCCAATACAGCGCCGAGGATCAGTTCGAAAGCACGCTTCAGGATGCATTAAGGGAGTATCTGGAGCCGGACGCTCCCTTCCCCGCTGCGGATCGGCTGGCTCGACTTGCGCGGGAGCAATGCGAAATCTACTTTCGCACCGGCTCGCTCAATCTGGACGAAAAGCTGCTTCGCTGGATTGATATGGAATACAGGATCTTCCGCTGGCTGGAGCTAAGAAAGTACTCTCACTATCTGAGCCAGGGCTTTTCCACCATGGAGGATATGATTCAGCTTTCGCTGACGATTCTGAATCGAAGAAAATCCAGAGCCGGCTATGGCCTGGAGTTGCACCTGGCGGCGCTGTTCGAAAGCGCCGGCGTTACGTTCGCTTCCCAGGCGCGAACCGAGGGCAACAAAAAGCCCGATTTCCTATTTCCCTCGCAGGACGCCTATAGCAATCCCGACTTCCCGGCTTCCAGGTTAACCTTTCTGGGGGTGAAAACTACATGCAAAGATCGCTGGCGACAAATACTGAGCGAGGCAGATCGAATCCCTGAAAAGCATCTGTTTACGTTGCAGCAGGGAATCAGTAGCGCACAATTAAGAGAAATGGCGGAAGCCGATGTGCAACTGGTAATCCCCCGTCCCTACCATCGGCTTTTTCCGGAAAGCTTCAGAAAACAGTTAATGAGCCTGGAAGGCTTTGTAGACTATGTGCGAAGCAAGGATTCCCAGGAGATGCTCTTTCGCTGAACCACGTATTCCACAGCTGGCCCTCGGGACTCTCCCGGTAGCTTCACTTCTTCCGGTCTTTTCCAGGGCTTGAAAATCAGAATCAAAGCAATACAGATTGCCGGCAGAATCATTTTCGCCGAACGCCAGGCCAATACGGCAAAGACGATGATGTAATAGACCAGCTTGATCAAAAAGTAATCGAAGAACTCGTCAAAGATCCAGGTAGGCACCAGGAAAAGAAAGCCCACAAGCAGAAGCATCAGGAATTCTTTGATCAGCACCAGTACGCTGAGCAGTATGGAAAGAACCAACATGGCTATGCCGCCATAGGTCAGCCACCCATCCAGGTGGGCCGGTGGCGTTCCGTAGTTTCTATAGAGCAATGCGCCAAATCCAATAATGAGAAAGACGATGGCAGTAATCGTAAGGCCGCCCCAGAAGCTAATGTCTTCGTCTTCTTCTTCGGTGGCCGGTTTGGGTTCTTTGCCCGTGTACTGCTTGAGCTTTCTTTTTACTTCTTCCAGTTGACCCATGGGCGCAGTGCAATGGCGCCGCGCTGGCTGTCATCTCTATTCTCCGAAAAACCAGCGCGGACCGGTGACAGAAATTTGGCAGGCTGCCCATGGGTCCCGGCAAACCCGATTACCCGGGCGTCGAGCCCGGGCCCGGCCTATCCTGTATTTATTCGTCCCTGGTCTTCCCTGGCAGCTCAGTTCCAGACCTTCCCGGGATCAATTGAAGCCTTCACCGCCCTGGATTTTTTCGAATTTTTCTTTTGGAAAAACCGGTACAGTGTTGACGTGAGACTGAGTCTCATTTCTTTTAGGACTGTGTTTGTTTGCATCTGCAAAGCTGTGAATGACAAATCCATCCGTCGGGCGGTGGATGAGGGCGCTCGCTGCATCGAGGACCTGGAACAGGACCTGGGCGTGGGTAGTAGCTGTGGGCGTTGCCGGGTGCACGCCGAAGCCGTCATCAAGGATCAATTGAACGCCTCCGGTCCATCGGAAAGTCCGGTGCCCTTTTCCAGCAGCTCAATGCTAGCCTGACTGTACCGGGATATTGAGACTCACTGTCATCTATGAAACGGCCCGGATTCCAGTTTTGGGTCGTCTGAGCCCTGCGTATCACCTAATCTAGCAGAAGCAAATTCCGTCCCGGGTCTGCAAATTCCCGGTTCAGAGCAGTCAAGGGGGCAGCCACGCTGTCGATGGGACAGAACAAAGCTCGCGCCGGCGGTTCCAGCCGGAACTGTGATGGACGGACATAACGATTGCAAGCCCGTTGGCTGTGCACAGGGTGCAATAGCAGAACAGTGCTTCTTTCTGCGAGCAACCTATAAATAGAAACGAAAGGACTATCGATGAAAGGTGATCAAAAAGTAATCGAACTATTAAACAAGGTGATCAGGAATGAACTGACTGCGATCAATCAGTACTTTCTGCATTCCAAAATGTTCAAGGACTGGGGCCTGGAGAAACTGGCTCAGTACGAGTACAAAGAATCCATTGATGAAATGAAGCATGCAGATCAGCTCATCGAAAGGGTGCTGTTTCTGGAAGGTCTTCCCAACCTGCAGGATTTGAACAAACTTCGCATTGGCGAGGACGTAGCCGAAGCTCTCCGAGGGGATCTGGCTCTGGAAATGGATGCCATCCCGGACCTGAAAGAAGGTATAACGTATTGCGAATCCATCAAGGATTACGTCAGCCGGGAGCTGTTTTCCAGCATTCTGGAATCAGAAGAGGAACACGTGGACTTCCTGGAGACTCAGCTAAGCCTTATCGAAAAGATTGGCATCCAGAACTATCTCCAGTCCCAGATGGGTGACGAAGACTGATTCCATCCGCTATCTCTTGGAGGATTCGGGCGGAGTTGCCTCATGCAGCCTGCCGTAGCCTGTCCGATTTCAGAAAGGCCGCTACTCGAAAAAGAGTCAGCGGCCTTTTTCATTTCTGGTGACATGTCCCGTGAAATTCCCGTTCGTGTAGCCAAATGATCGCAATGATCGGAAGAATCCAGGACGTAGTCTATCATGGCCGGCCCGGCTATTGATCGCATGGCAGACCCCGCCCAATCAGCGAAACACCAGCGCTTTGCTGAAAGCAAAGTTCAGGATCGTACCCGCGCCTATGCCGGCCAGCTGGGCCAGACTAACCGGCCAATGCCATAGCTCGGTAAAGCAGGAAAGCACAGCCAGGTTCGCTCCCAGACCAATCAGATTGATTCCTACATAGAGTATCCAGTCTTTCGCCGAGGCTCTGGACTTCTGAAAGGTCCAACGACTGTTTAGCAGGTAGTTCCCGGTGGCCGCTCCCAGAAAGGATACGGATGCGGCGGGCAGATAGTGAATACCGGCCCATCGCACCCCTTCGAAAATGATCAGGTTTACGACTGTGCCAAGGGAACCTACAACGCCAAACCGAATGAACTGAGCTATTGTTTGTCGAAATGGGATTTCAACGAGCATTGCATGATCTCCTCGCAGGTGCCGGCCCCCTTTTTCAGGCAGTTCTCAACCGTGGCCGCATGTTTCATGCAGCCGGAGTAGCAACCGGAACGAAACGTATCCACGTTTAGATGCGACGGTAGCTCCTGCGAAACACAGCCAGTGAATTTTTCGCAGGTTTCCGAACATACCTGCGCCGCTTTTTCCGCTTCAATATCCCCCGGCGATCGCACGGAAAGATGATTGGATGCCGCCAGTCCGCCGCAAAGCAGGCCAAAGAGGATCAGAGGCAGATATTTACGGAGCGTTGACATAAAGGCTTCTCCTTCGCTGTATTTTTTCCGGTTCGAGGATGTTGTTTAGATAGGTGCTGAAATCCGCCTCTTTCCATACAGGATAGGTTGAGACCAGGCTGTAGCTCCGGGGGATATCGGAGGTTGGATCATGTTCGATGATGTAATCCTGACCGGCGCACTCGCCAGCCAGGTCCGGGTGGCGATGAATCATCTTTGCGTCGCTCACTACAGCCCGATAGGACAGAGCGCTCCAGGGGTTTTCGCTTATGACGCAGACGCTTCGACCGGCCAGCATCGCTCGATCGGCATTGCCCAGGACTGGCGGAAATAGCGCCGGAAATACAGTGACCGGCAGAAGGGCCGCGAAAGCAAGACCGGGCAGAAGCCCTCCCCAATCAAAGTCCGGTCGTTTCACCAGCGCATGGAGGGCAAGACTGGCAGGAATTAGCATTGCTAGAAGGGCCAACCAGGATTCCATATAGGCCAGCGCCAGACCCGAAAGTATGGATAGAGTCAGAACAAGAGCATTCGTAGACTTGATTCCGGATGGACGGGAGAGGCCGGCTGCTACGAATAGAAGGCCAAAAAGCGGAAGCATGTAGTAATCCGCTTTTCGGTGCGGAATCAAATGAAACAGCAGTATAGCCACGAAGGCCACCGTTGCGAGAATGGCAAATTGTCTGGCCGGAGTTTTCAGTCCTGGTCGTCGAAACAGTCCGTACAAAGATGCCAGCAGCAGCGGTGTCCAGGGCAAAGCGTACAAAAGTATGCCTTGAAACAATAACCATTCGCTCTGATTCTTATCTACGAACTTGGCCGCATTCTCAAACACCAGAAAGTAGTTCAGTAGATCCTGCCCGCGAGGATGGTTCATTACATAGATCGCATACAGCGCAATGGGAATAGCGGCGGCCAGCCCTACAATGAACCCGGAGCGAATCACCGGTAAGGCCGCTTTCGTATTCAGGTCCAGTGTGAAGCGACGTCCGGTCCGATGGAATTCCATAACGGTCCAGACCGCGAGGCCAAGCACGAGATAGATGGGAACCAGAGCTCCTTTATAGAGGTAACTACTTCCCACCAGCAGACCCAGAAGAAGCAGTCGGGCGCTACCGCCCCGGTTCAGCCACAGAGCAAACACATACATGGCTCCCAGAACATGGGCCGCCATAATCTGTTCGAACATCAACAAGCGGGCAAATTTCAGCACCCCCAGGGTGCTCAGATATAGAATAGACCAGAAAAAGGCCTCCCTGGGCGCTCTTCGGTACAGAATAAGGATCTGATAGATTAGCAAGCCGGCAACAGCGCTGGATAGAATGGAAACGAATCGCTCCCCCAGAAGACCCTCTTCCAGGCCAATCCAACCCGACAATTCTTCGAATCCGGAAGCGAGCCAGAACATCAAAGGCGGTTTGTAGAAATTTATGAAGCCGTTAAGCTCCGGGTACAGAATCGAACCCGAGTCCAACGAGTCGTGCACCGTGGCAATGTGCATCACTTCATCGCCCTGGCCGGGATTGGATGTATTCTGCACATTGGGAATCAGGAGCAGTCCGGCCCAGAGAATGATCAACGCCGGATAGAACCAGCCGGACCGCTCCTGGCTTCGGTGCACCGCCGGGGGCGCGGGTTGGAATCGATAATCTACGGATCGAATGGAAGGCCGCGATGGGCTGGCCACTGGAACGCTCATTACAAACAAGCTATTTAGTCAGATAAGTAACGGCAATCCCGATTTCCGGGAAAATTGCTGGTCATTGGAACGGAAAAATGGTCGGATAGAGAATGAGCTTCTGGCCACCCGACTTTGACCGACTGAGCAGCGAAGAGAAGCTGCTCTTCGGGGCCTACCGTAGTCTGCTGGACAACGGCTACCAGAAGACTACCTCCCGAAGCATTGCCCAGGCGGCCGGGGTGAACCAGGGCCTGATTCATCACTATTATGGAAGCCAGGAAAATCTATTCGCCCGAATGATCTACCGACTGCACTCCGAAGCGCACCGAGTCGTATCCGAGGCCGGGACCCGGAGAGAGGCTCTTGTGCTACTCTGCCAGGCTGGCGCCTCCGGGGGAAATCTGGAGGCCGATATCTGCGGAATGGCCCGGGAAATGCCTTCCGTTCGGCAGGCAATCATGGATACCCTGGAGTGTAGAAGAAAGGATGTATCGGACATTTTCGGCTTTGAGAGCTCGGAAGATGTTACTATCTTCCTGGGTGCCCTGCGAGGGATTCAAATAGAGCTGTTTCTGAATCCGGAGTTGGATCAGAATGCTTGCCTGGACCGGCTGGCGGATCTGCTTCTGGGAGGCAGCCAGATCCTGGATGAACCGCTACAATGGCAGCCCACCGAGAGTACCCTGGCCAGGAAGTAAACCCTTCGTAATGGGCGCCCGCGTAGCGCTCTGGAATCTGAAAGCGATTTAGCTTGCCAGGAATTCCTGGATAGATTCGGCGATGCTTCGGTAAGTCTCTTCGAATTTAGCATCATCCTTTTCCAGAAGCGTGCAGCGAAAGCCGCTTAGATCTGTGACAAAGCTGGAAAGGGGAACCACGCAGATGTTTTTTGATCCAAGCAGATGATACACAAATTTTCGGTCCGGCTCCACGCCCGGAGGACAGAGCTTATCTATATAGCTGGAAATGGCGGGATCCGGCATCTTCAGCCGCATGTCTTCTCGCAATTCCGAATTGAATACAACACTAACGTAGAAAGCGCCATCTGGAGGGTTCACGATTACGCCGGGGCAATCCGAAAAAATCTTACCGATTGCCTGACTGCGCTTTTCGAAGAAGGAATTCCTCTCTTTTTGCCAGTCTACGTATTTCGGATTGCTCATTACTTCGGGGATTACAGCCTGCGGCAAAGTGGTCGAGGAAACCTCCAGCATCTTTGCGTTCAGAATACTCTGGATGTAGAGCTCGAACATGGGATCTTTGTGATGGTTGTAGACCTCCATCCAGCCGCAGCGTCCGCCGGGCCAGGGGAACTCCTTCGAGATGCCCTTTAATGCGATGGCGGGAACTTCGCCCACTACTTCGCTGATGGGAGTACATTCCTTACCATTATAGACCATATTGATGTAGATCTCATCGGCCACCAGGAATAGCTTGTACTGCCTGGCAATCTCCACCATCTCTTCGATCACTTCCCGGGGGAAAACCGCGCCGGTGGGATTGTCCGGATTGATGATCATTATTCCGGCGATACTTTCGTTGTATTTGACCTTGTTTCGTAGCTCTTCCAGATCCGGCATCCAGCCTCGGGCAGGATCCAGCCTGTAGGTTATGGGGGGATAGCCGGAATGGGCCGCTTCAGCGGAAGAGTGAGTCGGATAGGCCGGCGAAGGACCAATCACCCTGGCTTCTCGTCGCAGGAATCCGTACACCTTGGAAACCGCATCTCCCAGGCCGTTGAAAAAGAGAATATCGTTCGCGTCGATTTTTACTGTGCCCTGCGAATTTCGACGATCGGCCAGAAACTTCCTGGTTTCCAGAAGTCCTTTTGTAGGACTGTAGCCGTAGGTTTCGTCCTTCATCGCATGGTTGGCTACGATTTCTTTCATCCATTGAGGCAGCTGCTCCCCTTTCTGGATGGGATCGCCAATGTTCTCCCACTGGATGGGCTGGCCACTCATTCGGGCGATCTCATGGGCCACATCTACTATCTTTCGAATTTCGTAGTTTAGCTCGGTAGCGCCGATGTGGACAATGTTTGTTCTCATTTCAGTTTAAACGAAATCCGACACCGAAATACAATCGGGCCAGATACAGACTCCCCTTTTCTGGATTTACCAGCACCTCTGTGAAGTCAATCGGGTTCTGTCGCGGTTCTGTGATGGCCCAGTGGCCTACCATATAAGCTTCCGTATATAGAAAATAGTCCTGATCTATATTGTACCTCAGACCCGCCGATACCGCCGCATGATACTCCATTAGCCAGGCATGGGTCTCCACCTCGCCCAGAAAGCCCCGGCCTACTCCGGCGGACAGCTGTAGATAAGGATCCACGGATTCGCCGGGATAAAAATGATACGAAATACTGGCGCCCAGCGCATAGCTGGTGGCCAACAAGAACCAGCTTCGCGTGCCTTCGGTGGTCTGATAGAGCCCGTTCAGATCGGTATAACGATCCAACTGCACATAGGCCTGCGGAACATCTGCCTTGCCCCATACATTCAGATAACGAAAGGAGACTCCCCAGCTCCAACCGTTTAACTCACTGGATTGATAGTTAAGGGCAATGTTATCCGATCTCAATTCAAATTCCGGCGTCTGGTAGACCGGGCCGAACTGCTGGATTAAAGGAGTGTAGGTGGGCTCGTACAGAACTCCGGTGTTTATTAGACCGGCCAGCAATTCCAGATCGTTTCCCGCCCCGTCCAGGATGCTTCCGGATCCCCAGAGGGCCGGCCCATAAGCCAGGGAAAGTGAGCTTTTTGAAGCGGGATTGGGCGGTTGGTTTTCCCCATGTACGGATTCGAAGCCAGAAAGAGCCATGATCAGGACAAGCGCTGGCCCCAGGAGGGAACCCTGAAACCGGGAAAGACCACTGGTTTTGCCGACGCTCCGCTGCATCCGCTGCCAAAGTCTGGAGCCGATGCGACGCACCGATCTACGGCCAGGATGCCCGGGATCGAGCACTTTGGACATCAGGGAAAATAGCAGGGGGGACGAATGCCCCCCTGTTCGTCTGTCAGGATAGGATATACTCCTCCCTGGTCGGCCGTCCGCCACCCCCGAGCTGCGAACAGCAAGAGGAGAGAAACCTGTGGCAGATTGCTGATTTTTGGAAGAACTATCCCTGGAGACTATCAATCACAATTCCTTTATCGACTTTCCGGTTTCGGACTTTATAGCGTCGAAGCATTTTATGGCGCCGTTAGAGCAAAATAGAAGTCGGGTTTCAGCTGCCAGGGCAAGAGCATTGTAATGCGGTCCGGAGATTTTAGCAGCTATTCCGATTCATACCCTGAACAAATCGAGTCCGGGACGAATCAAATTAAGGGTCCGAAACCTGGTAATCCTGGAAGCCTTCGGTACCAATGACCTTGATCTGCGCCGGACGCAACTTGTTTTTATACTCCATGGCGGAAATGCCATGAATTAGAAAACCGGGATAATAATATTCAAAGCCCATTTCTCTGGCAAGTTCCACTTCAAGAAGCATGGAATAGTGGCCGGGGGAATAGGAACTGCAATCCGGGTCGAAGAAGAAATAGACTGAACTCCAGGCATCCATTATCAGGTCGCAAATCCCCAGGCCAATCATGCGCGAGCCTTCCCAGAGCTGTAGTTCCCGGGTCCGATCTCCCAGAAAACTGCGGACAAAGAACTCCATATACGAAAACTCATCCAGCATCAAGGCCTGCTCCGGATCGCCGTGTTGTCCTTCCAGATACCTTCGGTACAGCGCCATCTTTTCGGCTGTCATGGATGGCCTGACCAGGCGGTACTCGAATCGCTCCTTGCCCGCTTTGTAGATTCTTCTCTGACTCTTTCGCATCTGAAAATCGTCCACTTTGATACGATAGATCTGACACTCGCGGCAGGACGGACAGTCCGGTCGGTACAGATGGTCCCCACTGCGCCGGTATCCCTCGTCCAGAAGCATTCGATACATCTGGCCAATGTTGTCGCCTCGCAAGAAGAGCAAGGAAGCGGGACGGTCCTTGAAGTACGGGCAGATTGGCTCATGACGGGCCAGAAAGTATTGCTTTTCCAATTGCGGTAAATTCATACTATATAGGTACGCTCGGCACCTTACATCCTGTAAGGTTGCCTCCCGTGATTTGTTTCCGGTCCCACGGACCGGGCGATCTTCCTGATCGCGGAAGAGTCTACGACTCTTCCAGGTACGCTCGCCAGATTACCTCCTGTAAGGTTGCCTCCCGTGATTTCTGTGCGGTCCTATGGACCTGGCGATCTTCCTGATCGCGGAAGAGTCTACGACTCTTCCAGGTTCGCTCGCCAGACTACCTCCTGTAAGGTTGCCTCCCGTGAGAGTATTGCGCGGCTATGCCGCTGGCAAAACCGGTCGGGTTGCCGTGCAACCCTTTCAAATTACTGCCGCCTTTCAGTTGGCCAACCTGATCGCGGAAGAGTCTAGGACTCTTCCAGGTACGCTCGGCTTTTCATCGTGATAGCCATTCGTCCCTGATATTGAGCCCCCGCGAGCCAGTCCACGGGACGCGCTTCGTGCATGACCACCATTCCAGAAGAAAGGATGAGCATTTTCGGACAACCAATTACCGGCGCCGTGCCGAGGGGCTTTACGTGGCGGCCGGAGCCCCGCGGATTAACCGGGGCCAGGCAACATACGAAAAATAAAGCATAAACCGCTTAATGCAGCAAGAAAGCGTCCGGGAGTCGCTGTCGCGTTAAATCGATCCTTTTTGCGTCCCAAATCTCACTTTACGGGTCAGGTGCCCGCAGGTTTTCAGTAAAGCATGGGTAGAATCTATAACTTTTCCGCCGGACCGGCCACTTTGCCGGTTGAAGTTCTGGAAAAAGCCAGGGATGAATTCCTGGATTTTCAGGGCAGCGGCATGTCTATTATTGAGATGTCTCATCGCGGCAAGATTTTCGATGCCGTACATGAAAAATCATTCGAGCTACTGCGAAAGATCGCAAATATTCCGGACCGTTTTGACATCAACTATATGGGCGGAGGCGCATCCACGCAGTTCGCGCTTATTCCCATGAATCTGTCCGGGAAAGGACAAAAGGCCGGCTACGTAAACACGGGCAGCTGGTCCAAGAAGGCTATCGAACAGGCCAAAATCCAGGGAATTGATGTTCAGGAAGTGGCCAGCTCCAAAGATTCCAACTTCAATCATATTCCGGATCCTATAAACGTTCCGGAAGGCCTGGACTATGTGCACGTAACGTCCAACAACACGATTTTTGGTACTCAATTCAAGCAGTTCCCGAATCCCAATGGAAGCGTGCTGACTATCGATATGAGTTCGGACTTTCTAAGCAAGCCCATCGATTGGAATGGAATTGGAATCGCCTACGCAGGCTTGCAAAAGAATGCCGGTCCTTCCGGAATGGCGGTGGCCATTGTAGATAAAGAGCTATACAAGCGCGAAAAAGAAGACACTCCTACTATGTTTCGCTACAGTACATACGGGGAAAATAAGAGTCTGTACAACACGCCTCCGACTTTTCAGATTTACATGCTGGGACTGATCCTGGAATGGATTGACGGTAAAGGCGGACTGGAAGGAATCCAGAAGCATAACGAGACTAAAGCCGGAATGATCTATGATGTGATCGATGCAAATCCGGAATTCTACCTGCCGCATGCGCAGAACGACAGCCGATCGCTTATGAACATCACATTCAACTGCAAGTCAGATGAATTGAATGCGAAGTTCCTGGAAGAGTCCAAGAAGGAAGGTATGGATGGCCTGAAGGGCCACCGCTCCGTGGGCGGACTTAGAGCCTCCATCTACAATGCAATGAGCCAGGAAGGCTGCAAAGCGCTGGCAGATTTCATGAAGGACTTTGTTCAGAGGAACGGATAATGTGGCTTCGTCTGGGCGATGGTGAGATTATCAATCTGGCTTTTGCCCGGACGATTCGCAAAGGCGATGAATCCACAATCGTAATCGAAATGAGTGGGGATGGAACCAAAAAGGTCATCCCCTTCCCTACCGATCCTCATCGGGATCACACATTCGAAAAGCTGGTAGAAAACCTTTCTCGACTTAGACTTGCGCTCAAGTAATCCACTCATAGCGGCCGGCGCTGAAGTAGTCTTGCAATCGCATAGCCAGACGGCCCAGGCCAGATACCTAATGGACGTCGCTCTGCCCGCCCCTTGCGCGAGGCGTCATCGGACCGACTGATGGTCTCCGGGCTTCCCCGTGGCCAATCGAGCATGAACCTCCTGGTCCCGGGTAACGGTTCCAATAACCTTGAGCGTCAAGAAGTACGCGATTAACCGCAACAGGGCGGCTCCGGCGCCAAATAGAGTCAAAAAGAGGATTCCCCCTTCCCTGTGTGCGCCCACTCCCTGCACCATGGAGTTGAAGAAGCCGGAGATAGTAGTAAACGCTGCCAGAACGACAAATGCCCACCAGAGTGAAATTCGCCCACCCGGTCTTACACTCAGAGAACCCGGAGATGATTCCCCGACCGGGGTATCGTAGACCGATGCTGGATCGGTGAGTCGGGCCGGTTTACTGCCTCGGGATAGATCCTGCATGGCCCGGTAGGGCAGCCAGAGATTGACCACGGGAATAAAAAAACTGGCCGTAGCAAATCCGGCAGACATGCGACGATAAACGCCAAAGAATTCCAGGTTCTTGTACGCGCTATGAATCCAGAACAAGAATATTATAATAAGTGCGATAGTGAGCAGGAAGTCCAGAGCCCCGCGAACCATAGAAAGCGAGGCGAGCAAGAAAGCATACCCGAGAAGGTCCGTATTGCTGCCGATGGTCGCTAGCGGCACTTCGCCAACCAGGAACGGAAACAGATAGGCCGCCCGGATCATCACATCAAAAATTGTCAGGGCCAGAACGGCATAAAGAATGATCGCCAGCGCCCTGTAGGATCTTCGCAGGGGTCTGTAACCGGCCTTGAGATCCAATGGAGCGTTAACTTTGTAGGGATTGTCTGACATCTATTTTGCGCTCAGCGTCGCCCGGAGGAACCGCACGGGGCCCCTAGGCGCCAAAGTATTTTTGAATCACTCCAAAGACATCGGTAAGCCTGGAAGGCATGTTACCTCGATGGCCCGATGGACCAATGACCAGAGGTCCCTTGTACAATTCGCTCATTCGTCCGTGACTCCCCTTTACGAGATCCGGTCGCAAGGGGATTACATCCATGAGCATGCGAAAGCCCAGCTTCTTCTTTAAGAGCTTCCAGGCAATCCGCGCCGGCAGTAGTCGCTTTTTGGGATCCGTAAACATTTCTACGGGATCGTAGCCCGGCTTTCTGTGAATATCCACGGTTCGAGCGAAATCCGGGGCACGATCATCATCCAACCAATAATAATAGTCAAACCAGGAACCCGGACGGGCCACCGCCACCAGATCGCCGGCGCGATCCGTTCCGGGCGAGGATCTCGCAATGCCATCGATGGAACGGCCGGATAGCTTTCCGTCTGTTAGTCCCATGGATCGCATCCCTTTTGCATCAATTACTGAATCCACGCCTTCCATCTGTTGCAGTAGCCCCTGCACTTCTTTGATTCGATCCCTGTTTCGCACGTAGATATGCGCTATCTGATGGTCCGCCACGGCAAATGCTTCGCTTGTTCCTGTATCCAGAAGCTCGGTTCGAAACGACTCCCTCACATTAAGAAGTCCGGCTTTTCGCAGCGCCCGGTTAATAGAAACGCTGCCGTAGACCGGCGAAATGCCGTACTCGGACACAATCATGCAATCCGTGCCCTGGCTTTCCAGTTCCCGGACAAGCTCGCCCACCACAGCGTCTATTTGGCGCAGATCCTCGCGCACTCCGGGGTGGGCGGGACCCAGCTTCTGCATGTTGTAATCCAGATGCGGCAGATACACCAGCTGTAGATTGGGGCGATGAATCTTGAACTCTTCCACCGCACACCGGGCAATCCACTGACTGGCCTCAATGCCGGCTTTTGGCCCCCAGAAGGTGAAAAACGGAAACTTGCCTATTTTGCTTTCTATCTCTTTGTGAAATTGAGGGTAGGAGTAAACATCAAAGTCTTTCTTTCCATCCGCACCGTAATGCGGCTTGGGCGTTATGGAGAAATCCACTGTGGTATTCATGTTATACCACCAGAATAGATTGGATGTGCGAAAACCGGGAAGCTTGCGCGAAAGGAACTGCCAGATTTTTTCTCCCTGCACCAGCTCATTGGACTGTTTCCAAAAGCCTATTTCGTCCAGTTCCCGAAAGTACCACCCGTTCCCTACGATTCCATGATCCCTGGGTAGAAGCCCGGTAAGCATGGAACTCTGGGCCGTGGTGGTAACGGCCGGGAATACACCCTTGACGGGTTGCAGAAAGGTTCGCTGGCTCAGTTCACGTAATGCCGGGGTGTCTTCTCCCACCAGTTCCGGAGTCAGGCCCACAACGTTGATCACCGCCAGATGTCGCTGCAAAGGATCCCGTTTCTTTCGGGATGACTGTGGTCTGGGCAATCGGGGCATATTTAATCCTGAAATCTATCCAGCCGGGACAGGCTTATTCGCTCATTGCAATCGGAATCAACCAGGGCCGCGTAGTAAACTCAATTCTATCCCCGGGACCCGGGATCCCTGTTTGCGGGGGATGGAGGGGGCATCTCGGGTTCCAGAAGCCCTCTGCTTTCCAGGGCCTCCTCCAGAAAATCCAGTTCTTTCCCAATGGAACCCACTACGTCCGAGTATTTGCTCCGTATTGATTCAGGTAGTACGGTCCAGGTGTAGGTTTCCACTTCAAGCACCGGCGTCGACGGCCGGGCCTTTAAGAAATCCAGCGCACTCTCTATGGCATCTCTGGTTGTGAACAGACCACTGGAATCCACGGTGTTTGCAGACTGTTGGGAGCCCCGAAGGATATCCGGGCCAGGAGTTTCGCTATCTTTCGGCATTTCAGGATTCTCCCCATCGTTCAGGGATTTGAGATGAATCGGCACATGATAATGAACTCTGCAGCGCATACCGGCCGCGAAGTGCTGATCTTTCCAGAACAGTCTGGCGCTGGAGCGCAATCTTTCCAGAGCTTTGTCCAGGTCCAGATGGTATTCCACCGAGCCCTGCTGACATTGCTGTATGGAAGTCTGATGCAGATATCGATTGTCGCAGAAGCCTTGCAGACGATTCAGCAACTGTTCATGGCGGACTACATAGCCCGGATCCATCGCTTCGGGCCATCGGGCCTCAATGGCGCTGGAGATTTGATACTTATAGATGGGAATAGAATTCGTATGCAAGGCTTCCAGGGATTCCTTCACGTCTTCGAACATGACTGCCTGATGGCAGATATCGTAGCAAAGCCCCAGGTGATGCAGACCGGGGGAACCGTCCTGCTCCTGTGGAATGCTTTCGATGGAAGCATCCTCTCCAATTAAAGAGGACGACGTCCTGGCATCAACCATTGCCTGCGATTGCTGCTGGTTATTCAGAGCTGTCAGTTCCTGCCACAGGGCCAATACCTGATCGGTGGTTTCCAAAACGCATCCCGGCTCCATCTCCAGGCAGAGAGTAATCATCAATCCAGATTCCTTTGAAATCTGCTCAAAGACCGCCCTGGCCTTTAGTAGATGCTTTAGAGCGATGGCATGTTTCACTTCGCTCCAGTTGGCGGCAAAGCCCAGCGGAACGGTGGATATCGCACATTTCCGGAAAGGCTCTGGCGCCTGTTTCAGCAAAGCGGCAGCCAGACGGGCCAGGTCCAATGTATAGTCCAAACGCTCCGCAGTGGACCAGTCCGGGTTGTAGACGGACTCTTTTACTCGATCTTCGTGAAAGCCTCCATACGGAAAACCGTTTATGGATGTGGGCCACAGCCCATTTCCGCGAAGGGCCTGGATAAAGAGGCTTTGCTTCTCCGGATCCTTTAATTCAGCCGCAGCCCTTGCGCTAATCCAGAGGCCGGCGGCCATCTCCTCCAGAGCCCTGGATTTTCGCACCCTGGAAACATAGTTTTCTATGTTTTGAATGATTTCTGAAACGGTCTGGCCTGGATGCACGTTGGTGCAATAGGTGAGTTCGGATCGTAGAAAGCTCATAGATTCTCCATTTTCGCCGCCGATCAGAGCCGAAACAGGCCACGGAACCCTGCTCCAGCTCGAATCGCTGGAACGATTGCGAGCGTTCGGGATCCCGTAACAGTCAGAATCATCTCCCCGATGGGGCGCGATAATACGATCTTCAGCCTTCCACGGTAGGTTCCTGCCCTCTTAGAGCGGAGTTGTCCATCCATAGCCGGGTCTGATCCACCCGGGGACGCTTCACTTCTTCCAGAGAAATGCGACCGCTAAGAGCATAGAAATTGATGGGATTTTCGAAAAGAACCTTGTGGATGTCGGATTCAGAAAAGCCGGCCTCCTTCATAGCCTGGCCGGTTTTGGGAACTTTCAGAGGATCGCTCACTCCCCAGTCCGCAGCGCTGTTCACCACCATCTTTTCGGTGCCGTACTTCTGCAGTAAGGAGACCATACGATCCTCGCTCATCTTGGTTTTAGGATATATGGAATGCCCCCTCCAGCAGTTGGTTTCCAGAACCAGAGGCAGTGTTTGCTCGTTCAAATGATCGATGAGAACCATATGTTCATCGATTCCCACTTCCTTTACGATTTCGATGATTCGCCTGGTGCCGCTGAGCTTGTCTCGATGGGGGGTATGGATCAATGCAGGAAGCTCCATTTCCATGGCCAGCTCCAGTTGCAACTTGAGATAGCGCTCCTCGGCTTCGGTGCCATCATCCAGACCGATTTCGCCCACTGCTACCACGCCATCTTTTTCGCAGTATCGGGGCAGTAACTCCATTACCCCATCCGCCACGTCCGGGTTATTGCATTCCTTGGGATTCAAAGCCATGGTGCAATAATGAAGTATGCCAAACTGGCTGGCGCGAAATCGCTCCCAACCTACCAGGGCATCGAAATAGTCTATAAACGTACCCACATGGGTTCGGGGCTGCCCCTGCCAGAAGGCAGGCTCTACTACGCCGATGATGCCGGCCTTAGCCATGGCTTCATAATCATCGGTGGTGCGAGAAATCATATGGATATGTGGATCGAAATACTGCATCTGACTGTCCTCTATTGTGTAGCTTCTTCCAGAAGTGAGTTTCCCGCAGGCTTTCTGCCGGATAATTTGTGCGTAGGGAACCATTCGGCGCGACCGCGAACCCACCGAATGACTATAGACTCGGCTTCATCCGCTCTAGCCAGTTCGACCGGCCCCAGGGAATTCGCCCTACAGAATCATGCGAATACTTGCCGGTACGCTTCGTCCGGCCGCCTTTCGCTCTTCGAAAAAATCCTTTCCCATCCTGGAAAGTGTTTCGGTGATTCGATTTTCCAGAGCATATATCCTGGCTATATCCATCTCCATGAAGAGCGCCTTTAACACCATCTGATTGAACTCCGGTTCTTCAAAGTATAGATAAGGATAGGGATTGCCCACTGCAACCGAGGCAAATAGCTCCAGGCTATTGGTTCTGCATGTGTCTACAACCATGGAACGTAAATGACCGCCGCCGTCAAGGAGCAGCATGCCTTTCATGATGGCGGATCGCTCCTTTTCATCGCCCCGGCGAAAAGCCTCTTTGACCAGGTCTTCTCTCTGCGAAGAACCATACTGACATTTAAGGAGAATGACCATCCGGGCGACTTCGGAGACATCCCAGCCCATGGTTTCCCAGAATCGGCCGGGCAAAGGATGCGAAGTCCCGGAGAGACTCAAGTACTCAAACGGCAGCGAAAGCTGCACTTCTTGATGACCCACTTTCCGGCGAGCCGCCGCCATCCTTCGATCCACCACCGAAGGCAGGCCGTCATCGGTCAGGGTTTCCTGCAACCAGTGCCTTCCCTTTTCTTCCAGATGCGGAATCAGGCTTTCCAGAAGGAGTTCGTAGACACCGTTGTTCTGCGGCAGAATCTCCATTAGCAGGACCAGTATAGAAAAGTGTGCATTTATGGAAAAGCAAAGTATGAGCGGGCCCGGATGCAACCAGGATGGCCCGAACGTCGAAACTACCATCATGGTAGAAGGCGCAGCCGAAAAAATGAAGGCGGTGGTTGTTCATCAACCGGGAGGACCGGAAGTGCTGAAGCTGGAGGAACGTCTCCGGCCCCGACCTTCTCCCGGATGGGTGCTGGTACGTATTCGCGCCTTTGGTCTGAACAGGGCGGAACTATTTACAAGAAACGGAGATTCCGGAGATGCAGTGAAGTTCCCACGAATCATTGGCATAGAATGTGTGGGTGAGGTAGTCGAGGATCCGGATGGAGAATTCTCAGCCGGTCAGACCGTGGCGGCCATGATGGGCGGTATGGGCAGAGATTTCGACGGAAGCTATGCAGAGTACAGCCTGCTGCCCCATTCATGCATCATCCCAATCAACACCACCCTTCCCTGGGAGAATCTGGGAGCTATTCCGGAGATGTTTCAAACAGCCCTCGGTTCCCTTCGCATCGCCTTGAATGTACAGTCGGGCAAAACCATTTTGATTCGCGGAGGTACGTCTTCTGTAGGCTTAACTTCCATTACTCTGGCCAGAGACATGGGACTGAAAGTCCTGGCCACAACTCGTAATCCCCAACGGCAGAGTCTTCTCGAGGAAAATGGCGCTCATGAGGTCTGGATCGACTCGGATGGTGAACTCTCAGACCGCATCAGGCAGAAGCATCCTGGCGGCCTGGACTACGTTCTGGAGCTGCTGGGCACAAAAACACTGAACGATTCCCTTTCCATAATAAAGAACCCCGGAGGCATCTGCTGCATGACCGGCATCCTGGGAGGTTCCTGGGAACTGAACGGCTGGAATCCCATGGAGCATTTATGGAATGGAAAATACCTCACCGCTTACAGTGGAGAAGGTATGGACCAGAAAGATCTGCAATATGTCATCGATGGGGTGCAGGAAGGCAGAATCCGTCTGAACACGGATCGAGTGTTTGCCCTGGATCAGATTCAGGAAGCTCATAAATACATGGAAGCCAATCAGGCCACGGGCAAGTGCGTGGTTCTGATATAGAAAAAGGGACACCGGGGTCGGAGGTTCTACTCGTGCTCGGAGAGTCGCAATAAGGCGAACCAGGTTGAGCCCGCAGTCAGGTTCGACCTATGATCTCGGACGCGCATTAAGCCGAACTCGGCTCAGCACGGTCAGGGTTCACTGTCCAGACCCGGTACCCATATACCACACACCGGCCCTGGATCAGGTCACCGCGAATCGACCCGCTAGCGCCCGGGCCGGCCACAGAAGTAGAAGCACAGACAGGGCCGCAAGAAAGCTTTCCAGCCAGGCACTGCCAGCAGACAACACAAGCAAAGCATCCAGAGGAATGATCCCCAGCACCATGAACTTGATTGTTTTCTGGATGGCCGCAGGCTCAAATTCTCTCCAGAGTCTATAAAGTCTGTAGAGCAAATAGAACAGTCCTGCCAGTAGTGGGATCACTCCTCTAAGGCTGCTCACCAGTATTCCTGCATGATAAAGCCAGAACACCGAAGCCGCAGCGGCCAGAAGTCCTGCCGCTGTCACAAACAACGGCCATTTTCGCTCCGCACGGCTTTCTTCCTTGCTCAAGACCGTAAGTGCAAATACGTAGAAGAACACAGGCAGACCAATGGAAAGAAATCCAGGCAGCCCTGACTGGCCTCCGCCTTTCAAAAACATCCCTTGTAGCAAGAAAGGCTCACTGAAAAGCACGGTCAGGCCCAGGATCCAGTTCAGAAATCTGCACAGCCCCATAACAATGGAGCCAGGAACTCCCTGTTTGATGAGCCGATCGTAGATAAGTATGGAAAGAACCAGCGCTGCGGCTACACGAACCGAAATACTACTCTGAAAGTACGCGAAAGCCAGCCCGGCAAAAAGCAAATAAAAGCCCAGTAGCCGTGCAGCCAGAGGCTCAATCAATCCTCGGGGCAATGGGCGTTCCGGCCTTTCGATGCGATCCTTTTCCAGATCGAATACATCGTTTAGAATCATTCCGCCGTAATAAAAACAAAGTGTGGCGGGTATCAGAAAAACGGGAAACGGAAGCCACTGCGAAAGACCCAGACTTAGCAAGAAGTAAGCGGCCAGAATGTTGGATATGGCAGTAATTCCGTTGGCCAATCGCATGAGCGAGGCCCAGGCTTTCAGGGAACGAAGCGTCATTTCTATTGCCGGGCCCCCGCCTGGCTTCTGGATGTCGGCTTATCTGTTTTGGATGCAAAGGATTGCAATTCCTTAATGGCTTCCTGCATTAGATTCACTTCGATTCGATCCACTTCTATGCCTGTTCCGCAGTTTTCCAGCAAAGTAATGCATAGTTGCCCGCCCAGATGCTCGCGAAACTCCTCCAGAGCCTGCTCCACAGGAATGAGGCTCAGATATTCGCTTCGCAGATTGAATCCAAGATTCTCTAATAGCTTTAAAACACGGCGACCTTCGCTTTCCTCCAGAATAGATGCCTTTACAGAGTACAGGGTATCCAGAGCCATACCCAGCGCCACCGCCTCTCCATGTCGCAATTCATGATTGGAAAGCTCTTCCAGTTTATGGGCAGCCCAGTGACCGAAGTCCAGGGGCCTGGCGGACCCGCTTTCAAACGGATCTCCGCCCTGACTGATCTGCTCTAGATGAAGCTCGGCGCAGCGAAAGATCAGATGCTCCAGAGTCCAGTCCTCAAATCGTGCCAGTTGTCCGGAATGTGCCTCCAGCCATTGAAAAAAAGCGCGGTCGCGAATCAGGGCCACCTTTACGGCTTCGGCCATACCGGCTCGTTTATCTCTGTGCGAAAGGGTTCGCAGCATTTCATGGTCGTTCAAGACTGCAAAGGGAGGAGCAAAGCTGCCGATGAAGTTCTTTCGGCCCGCGAAGTTCATTCCATTCTTCACCCCCACCGAGGCATCATTCTGGGCCAGAACCGTGGTCGGTATCCGAATCAATCGCACCCCACGATGAGCTGTGGCAGCGGCGAATCCCACTACATCCAGAAAGGCGCCTCCTCCAATGCCCACAATGCAGGAATGGCGATCAATGCCCGCATCTGCCACAGCCTGATAAATCGTCGTAAGATGGGAAAGATCATTCTTGCAGCTTTCCCCGCCGGGCAGCGCCACAATCCGGGAAGTCATTTCAAAATGATCCTGATGGGTCTGGCCGTATTGCCGAATCCTGTCTTTCAGATCCGGCCTGGCCTCGAGCAGACCCTGATCCAGTACAAACAGACAACGGGGTTTGTGTCCCATCTCTGGAAGCGCCCGGGGACGAACAGACTCGGTGCGCATTCCATCGGCGGCAAATACAGTCTCCACTGAATTCGATCCAGCCGCCGAGTTCAGAAACGCTGCAATCCTGAAATGCACATCTTCCGACGGATCGTCATTGGAACTCCCGGATGTCGCTGCTTCAGCGGAGATTTTTGTAGAGGGTTTGGCAGCGGGTGTTGCCGGGGAATCGTAAAGCTCGCCAGAGCCTGCGATACTACGTGCCAGAATGAGGTTTTCCGGATCCAGTACATCCTTGCAGAAGATTACCGGATAACGGTACTGCAGGGAGAAACCGGGCTCCAGCCTGGGCCATTCGAGGATCTGGGGGGAAGGTCTGGCCATGGACTACCAGAGTAGGTCTGCGGCGGATTCAGGAAAGCATAATCTCCAGCCGAATTCAACCGGCCATAGCGGCACGTGTACCCAGAAAGGGGGTTCCTGCGCTTCTATCTGATTCGCGCCCGTCACGTCATCGAATCCACCACGGGATAGAACTAAAGGAAGGAAAGGCACAGCACAAATCTTGATCAGTACACTGTTCATAAGCGCTTTCTTCCTGCGATTTTTCTGTCCCTAATATACTCAACTATACTTTAAGAAGATTAGGGTCGGCGAAGCCAGGAGCGCAAACATTAACAACTTCACTTTTGAACGGCCTTCGTCCTGCAGGGCGATGTGACCTGCGGAAAGTCCCCCTGGCAAAAGCAATCTGCGAAATTCAGCAAAAAATTCCCTTCAAAGGATTGGCCCGCCGAATTGTTACAGTTTGGGACACAAAACTACCGTCAATTGATCCATGAGTGCAAATCCCGCGGAGAAGGCCGAAAAAAAAATGGGCCTTCCCACTGGCGGATTCCTGGACAGGTTCACCATCACGACGCGAATCTTGATGGTAGTGGTTCTTCTATGTCTGGCCTATCCGTTTATTATTTTTCTTCTGGTGCAGGTGCAGAATCGCGCCATTGACTTTGGACAAAAAGAGATTCTGGGATCGGATTACCTGGGAAGAAGTACACCTCTACTTATATCCATAGCAAGAGCCGACTCCGGTCTGGAACTCCTGCCAGAAATGCCCGAATCCTTAACCACGTTTCATGGAAGCTACGCCGAACCCCTGAATGCGGAAAATCAGTTTCTAGCCCTGCGTGAGGCGCTTGGTCAGGGCTCGAATTCACAGCCAACCCGTGCACTGGACTCTGCCGGTAATGGAAGTCCATTTAAGCAAGCCCTGGAACTGAATAAGCGGATCGGCGATCAATCCAACCTGATTCTGGATCCGGATCTGGATTCCTATTATTTAATGGATGTGGTTTTGCTTCGCATCCCGTCTCTTGTGGAAATCACCAGGGGCCTGCAAATGGCAAGGGACCGGGACGATGAGTATGAAGAGAGAACCCAGCTTTCGCTTCTTGATGCAAATATCAAAAGCATTCAGGATTCCATGGACACTGCCTTTGAGCAAAACGGCACAACCGAATCCGCTCTGAAGACAGAACTGGACTCATTCCTGAAAGCTGCTCGCAAGTTTCGCAATTCAGCCTCCTCCGCTGCGGCAGCCAGAACGTGGTACTCCGCCATCCAGGATTTCTTTCAGCCTACAAATAAAGAGATGCGAAGGCTTCTTTCCGTCCGCGTCCAAGGTTTTCGCACGGAACAAATCATCAAGCTGTCCATCATTGGCGCCGCTGTTCTGCTGGCGTTCATCGCATTGATCTTTGTGGTTCGATCCATCGTCCGGCCCATTCGCGCCATGGAAAGCAGAATGCACGATCTGAGCCAGGGCGAGGGCGACCTGACCCTGAGACTGCCGGCCAATGAATCCAATGAACTGGGACGATCTGCCGGGCATTTCAACCACTTTGCGGATCGTCTGCAGGGCTCCATTCAAAGTATTGCTCTGGCGGCCGGCTCCCTGGAGAACAACGGAAACATGGCCATGGGAACCGTGGATATGATCGGTCAGGGGTTGCAGGATCAGGCAGCATCTCTTGAGGAGGTCTCTGCGGCCATGGAACAGGTAAGCGCCTCGGCGGATCGGGTGAATTCTTCTATGGATGAAGAAAAGCAGCGACTGACAGATCTTCTCGCTTCAATGGCGAAGCTTCGCACGCTGGCGGACCGAATGGAGCAACAGATTCGGGACGGGAACGGAATGGCTCAAAGTCTGTCCAGGGAAGCGAAATCCGGCACGGAAGAAATGCAAAACGCAAGTTCCGAAATGCAGGCCATTGTGCGAAATACCATGGACATGGCTACCATTGGCTCCGAAATCCAGGAAATCGCAGAAAGGATCAATCTACTGGCCCTGAATGCTTCGATCGAAGCGGCCCGGGCCGGCGAATACGGACGAGGATTCGCCGTAGTGGCCACAGAAGTATCCAGACTGGCAGATCGCACGAACGAAAGCATCGGAAGGATCTCTTCGATGATGGAGGAAAACCGACAAAGGGTACAGGCAAGCACCGAAGTAATCGAAAATGCTGTGAATCGCGCACTTCGGCTGAGCGAAGGGGTGCTTCAGCTAAAGTCCGCCCTGGTAGGAATCGCAGATACGTTACCAGAACAGGAACGCATCCAGCTGGAAACGAAAGCGAATCTGAATTTGCTGGAGGATCAGACTCAACTGATCTATTCCATTGTCAAAGAACAGAAACAGGCGATTCAGGAAGCCAGCAACTCCATCAACCAGATCAACAACACAGCCCAGAGTCATGCCGAAGCTTCCAGGCATCTTACCGATTTATCTTCGCAAAATGTAGAGCTCGCTACAGAACTAAAGGAGCAGGCCAGCTTTTTTAAAACGGGATGAGCGAACAAACGCAAATCATTTCTTCAAAGCGCGGCCACAAACAAATACCAGCTCCAGCGACTCAGGCTCAAGCTACCGGAAAACAAACGAGAATTCGCCTGAGGCACGATGACCAGAAATGCAAAAAAGGAATCAGGACGTCTTGCCAGACGAAACCTTCGTTCGAATTGCCCGAGAAATCCTGACCGAGTTTATAGATAAGTAAGAGCACAGGGCCGATGGCATACTGAACCGTAAGCGAACTTGTAAGGGTTTTCTTCAGTGACCGGTACATTTCAGTGCTTTACGTATGTGCGCGCAATGCCCTGTGGGTCTATCCTGCAAAGACGGAATCGCGCTTTGTTCCTACGGCTGACTTGTGTATCTGCGCTACGCCACCGAAGTCAAAACCAGGTATGGCGGCACGCACAAACATAGCTCATTTTATCACCGATCCATCTTCCAGAATCAAAAAGTGGAATGCATTGTTGGCCGTGGGCAGAATGATTCCGGTAACCTGCTGACCTTTGCGGACTCCTCTATATATGGATTCGCTTACAAGCATTTCGGTTTCGTATTGCGAATCCCCCGGTATCTGCTCGGTGTCCAGCAACCCCGAATGGTCGAATGCGCCCGTTTCCTCTGCTACAAATAGGATCCAATAGCTGATCTCCGGCTCCATAATACCGGTGGTCTTTTTTACGACCTGCTTCTTTTCAATGAGATCAAGGACCCTTCCGGTCTGGAATGTGGCTGGCTGCCCGGGCTTCACCCTGGAGCTCTTAAAGACCATAAAGCCAATGAAGCCGCAGAAGAACAGAAGGACGATACCGCCCAGCTTGAATTTCATGGGCGCCCAGACAATGAGCGCTGTAGCCGCCAGCACCAGTACTCCAATGATTCCGTAAACCCACAGCGGAGGACCGGAGGCGAAGTTTTCCAGTACAGGACTCACCTCGGATTTGTAAATGTGACTCCAGTTCATGGCAAGACACTGGTTCAGGGATGGTGAGTCGCAAGCGAAATAATGCCGGTTTCAGCGGGCATGAATGCTCGAAAACTGGCCCGGGGCAGAGCCTCTGTATACGCGGCATGCCAGATACACATTTATCCGTATAACATTCACTACAACGAAGCGGGGCCGGGTATCAGGCCATCATCAGGCCATCATCAGGCCATCATCAGGCCATCATCAGGCCATCATCTTGCATCAGTACTTACACAGACTTACTTTATTAGAAATTAGGGAACCCGCGCCTACGAATTCAATTGCCCGGTTTCGATAATCTATAGAAGATTGTAAGGCTATGGATTACCGGAACAACAAATGGGGGTTAGTGCGTGGGCTCATTGCCGTCGCAATACTCTTTTCGCTGCCCAACTGTTCCGGCCAGGAAACCCTGCCTCTGCCCCGGGCAGATGAAGGGTCCATTGGATTAACCCGACATCAACTGGAGTCCGGGCTTCCCCTGGATGGCCGATGGATTTTTGTTCAGGATCGTTTCATTAATCCGGATTCCTGGGAAAGTCGACTGGAATCCCTCCGGCAAAGTTCAGAGCCCGGATCCTTTATTCCTTCTACAGAAAATTACACCCCTGGTTCAGACCCTGAGCGCGCTCCGGGGATGAACCGCGAAGGTAGGCCTGAGCCTGGACGGCAGTATTTCCCGGATGATCCGGATGACGACGGAGTCGGTTACCGTACAGTGCCTGGTTCCTGGTCCATAGCGAATGAACTGGACCCGGCCCTTCCCGCCGACGGTCGGGCAAGCTATATACTGAAATTAGATCTACCCGAAGACTTGCCGGATGAAGAAATCGCAATTCGCATTCCGGACGTGGGCACCGCCTACCGGATATACTTCAATGGACAACTTCTCTCCAGTCAGGGCAGCGTAGAGTCGGATGAACGGACGATGACCGAGGCCATGCGTCCGGTGATCCGGCGAATCCCAGCGGATTTACTGCGACCGGAAAATGAGATCCTATTCCATATCGCCAACCTGGAGTATCAGAATGCCGGGCTGTGGCGAAGCCCTGTAATAGGCTTGAAAGACAGCCTGGAGAAAACCGAAACCCGGGGAAAGACCCTGGGGACTTTTCTTGCCGGCGGACTAATACTAATAGGGATTTACCACCTGGGATTGTTTTTCGCCAGGCGAAAGGAAAGCGCCCCGCTCTACTTTGCCCTGTTTTGCATTTCCGTGGCGATCTGGTCGTCACAAAGCGGGGCTCACAAGCTTGTCGCCCTCATCATTGACAATTTGGCCGGGGAGCTGGCCATTCGCATCGAGTATATTGCGCTGTATCTAGCGGTGGGTAGCTTCATTTTCTTTGCAGGTCGTCTTTATCCAGAGGAAATGCCGGTCTGGCCCAAACGACTCATCGTAGCATTCTCCCTGTTTTGTAGTATTCTCGGTCTGATCCTTCCCCTGAGCGCTTTCGTAAAAACCCTGGCCCCCATGCAGATCACCATCCTGGGGGCTGTGGGACTGACCCTGTTCTGGTCGGTACAGACTGTGCGAAGGAAACGACTGGGCGCTGCTATCCTGGGCGCATCAGTTATCATTCTGGCGACGATGGTGACCAATGACGTATTGCTTGCCATGGAGCTTTTTCAGGGCATCTATCTGGGACCCTACGGATTAATGTTTTTCATAATCGGACAATCCTTCGGGATGTCCATGAAGCTATCCAACGCATTCAATCAACTGGAAAGCCTTTCCCAGGACCTGGAAGCCCGGGTAGAGAAGCGAACCGAAGAACTGGATTCGTTAAACGAACTTACGCGAATCGTAAACGAAAGCCAGGACCTAGACTACATTGTTGGAAGCACTTCCCACTTCCTGATTGATCATCTGGGAATGCGAAGGATGTTTCTATTTCTGATTGACCCTGTAAGCAACGAAATCACTGGAAACGGCGGCCAAATCGCCGACCTTTCGCAAGAAGACAGGGTCTTTTTCGAGAGTCTGCGAGCGCCGGTGAATCCAGAATTGGGAACCCTCTATCGCACCATCCAGAAAAAGAAATCCGTTTACCTGGATTTCAAAAGAACTCGAAGGCCGGAAGCTCTCATAGATCGGCTGGTTGTGGAACAGCTGAAGATGACTTCGGTGGTGCAGATTCCGGTGATGGTGGGCGAAGAAGTTGTGGGAGTGGCCACCATCGATCCCGGGGAAGGCCGGCTCAAGCGACAGGAGATTCCACGTTTGGAAGCCGTAGTCGCTCAGATCTCCGGCGCCGTCCAGAAGCAGCTCTTGCTGGAAAAGGTGGAGTCCGAAAAACGAGAAGCCGAAGAGCTCAGAGCTCTGGCCGAGCGCGAAAAAGAGGAAAGCGAACTACTGGCCGAACTGGCCAGGGAAATCAATCGGGGCGCATCCATAGATGAATTGTTGCTTCCTGTGGCCCGGCTCTCCCGGGAGCGACTGGGCACAAGCAGCCTGGCGCTCTACCTGGAAGACGAAAACAAAGACCTGGTGCTCAGGGCCGGATTCTACCAGGACCAGGTGGACGATCCGTCCAAGTACCCGGAAATAGCGCAAAGAATTCCGCTTTCGTCAACGGGAAGCACACTTCCCCGGGTCCATTTGAGGCAACGATCCAGCTTCATTGGCAAGATTCGTAGAGATCTACTTCGGGATTTCGCGGTGGACTTTGCGCTGTACGAGTTCTGGCAATACGAATGGGTGGCTCTGCTGCCGCTTCTACTGAAGGATCGATCCATTGGACTGATTGCCTGGTCTGGCCCCGCTGCCGATCGAATCTCGCGAAAGGATCTGCCGCTTCTCGAACGAGTGGCGGATTTGATTACCGGAGCCGTAGAGAACCTGAATCTTCTGGATAGGATTCGCCAGGAGCAGGTAAATTCCGAAATAGAGCGTCAGAATAGCCAGACCCTGGCCATGCTTTCGCGAAAAGCCATTGAGGGCGATGATCTGAATACTATCGTTGAGGGGATCTACGAGCCTATCTTCAGGTTGGTAGGGAACCTGGGGATCGCTCTGTATTTACCTGATCCAGACCGCAAGAATCTGGAACATCGATGTGTCCTGGACAATAACGGTTTCTATTCTCTGGACTCACTTCCCGCTTCCATTCGCAGTATACCGCTAAAACCGGAAACCGGTTCTCTTTACTGGTGTTTCGAAAAGGCGCGAAGCTGGTACATGCCGATCATAAGCCAGTCCCGAGTAGACAAATCGCCTATCGATAGCGCTATCCAGGCGTTCTACCAGTTTTCCTGGTGCTACCATATCCCGCTGGTTGTTAACGATGAGGTCATTGGAATCGTAACCCTGGCCGGGCGAAGCCCCGTATCGCTTACCCGGCAGGACCGACAGTTCCTGGAGCGAATTGTAGCCCAGGTAGCCGGCGCCATTCGAATGCAACAGCTCTTAAGAAGCGTCGAACAGCAGCGAAATGCCGCCGGCAAGTTGCAGCGAGAATCCAGAGCCCTGGCGGACTTCACTCGACTGCTGAATCAACGAGCCGATCTCAAATCCATAGTACTGGAAGTTTGCCGATTCGCGGTCGAGTCCCTGGATCTACGAGGATCCTATATCATGCTGGTGAATGAACCCGAAAAGGAATTCCAGGCCATTGGCGGATTCGGCACCGACTACGGCGATCAGCAGGCCCTGTTCGTAGAAGCGTCCCGCATTCCCATCCATCCGGACTCCGGAGTTCATTACGGTACCTACAACAGGAAGAAGACAGTCTATTTACCGAGAATCCCATCAAATGCCGCGGAATTTGACGGATTCCTGGCTGAACTCTTTGACTTGAAGAGTTTCGCCCTGGTTCCATTGCTCCTGGATGACCGCGTAATCGGCATCATGGGCGCGGACCCGGGGCAGAAGCGGCTAAGCGGCGAGGATCTTCGCAAGCTGGAAACCTATGCGGATCAGGTAGCTGGAGCGATAAACAACGGCAATCTGCTCAAGCAGGTGGAGGATCAAAGAAGCAGCATCGAAGGCCTGGCCGAAATCACGCAAACGGCGGCCACGACAGATAACCTGGAAGAGATTCTGGATCAGATATTCGCCTATGTTTACCGCAGATTCGGTATTGCCTCCGGTATTGTTCTTTTGCCGGACTCCGCCGGGAATACTCTGCAAAGCTACAAGGCATTCTCCCTGGAGGATATGGATAAGCTCAACCTCTGGGATGCCTTCGAATATGCAAAAAGCATGCGCCTGTCCACCGGCGAAGACGGCGGCACCCTGGCCCGGACCTTCGCCCGGGGTAAGCCCTTCTACGTTCCAGACACATCCAGGCTGACCTCGATAAGCAGAGATTACCCTGGCGCCGAGAAGGACCGGGAAATCCTGGAGCACCTGAATTATCGCGGCTATTTCGCACTGCCCATGCAGGTGCATGGCGAGCCCGTGGCCCTCATGATATTCACGGCCTACACCGAGGCCTTTAAGCTTACTCCCAAAGAACGGGAGGAACTGCGAACCCTGGCGGACCAACTGGCCGGCATCATTCGCTCCAGACAACTGGCCACGAGTCTCGATTTCGAAAAGCAACAGGTAGAAAGAGAAAAAGCCGACAGCCAGGTGCTTGCCAATCTGGCCAGACAGGCAAACGAAGGCTCGAACATAGAAAGTATTCTGCGCGAAATGGCGGCCTATGCGGATTCAGAATGTGGAGTACAACGTCTGGGACTCTGGCTGGTTGATCCGGACTCCCGCGAGGTTCATCTGCATTCCGTACTGCATGCCGGACAGCCGGTGGACCTGAACCAGGTTCCAGAGATCATCCGTACCCTGCCGTTCGGCCCCGGAGGAGGAAGCGTGCCTGCCGTAATTGAACG
Source organism: Spirochaetaceae bacterium (assembly GCA_002730875.1). Lineage (GTDB taxonomy): Bacteria > Spirochaetota > Leptospiria > Leptospirales > Leptonemataceae > UBA3465. Next base: position 33,130 of record PCBI01000010.1, read on the forward strand.
GAACCGAAAGATGTACCTTCCCAGGATTAATCCGGCCTTCCTGGAGGCTTCCCCTCTGGACAGAGAGATTCAGCAATACTTTAACTTTGACTGGCTTTTGCATCTTCCCCTGAGCATGGAAGGCACCGTACTGGGAGTCATTAACTTTGTGGGCCGTATCGATCGACGCCCGGATGTACGACAAAGATCTCTTCTTGAACGGATGACGTCCCAGATTGCGGGCGCCGTTCAGAGCAAGCAGCTGGTAGCGGAGATTCAGGCCGAACGGTATGACAGCGAAGCTCTCGCCGAAGTAGCCCGACGGGCCAATGAAGAACCGGGAATCTCGGAGATCATGGAAGTTGTTCTCAAATATGCCGGAGAACAATGCGGCGTAGATACACTTTGTCTACTGCTGGTGAGCCCTGACGGGAAATTCCTGTCTCCCCGGGCTGCCATTCGCCAGGGGAAGTCTATGGATCCGGATTCTGTTCCAGCGTTGCTTCGCGAGTTCCCCTTGAGCCCGGAATCCGGAACTCTTTACAGAGTGCTGGAGCGAAAAGAAAGTCTGTATTATCCCAGGATTACGTCTGGTATGGAGCGACGGATGTCGGAGGTGGACCGGGCTATTCGTGATTACCTGGAGTTTCACTGGTTTATGGATGTACCGGTCATGGTCCATGGCCAGGTGCTGGGCGCCCTGGCATTTGCGGGGCCTGAACGTCCAAAACTTTCCGCCAGGGAAAAGAATTTCCTGGAGCGAATCACCGCACAGGTGTCCGGCGCCATCTATGGCAAGAAGCTTCTGGACCAGGTAGAAAAAGAAAAAGATACAGCGCGAAAACTGCAAAAGGAAACGGAAGGCCTTAACCGACTGCTAAAGCGAATCGCACCCATCGAAGATCTGGACGAAATCATGGCCGAGGTGCTGGATTACCTGAAAGGCACCTATGGCATTACACTTTATTCCCTGTACCGGGCCGATCATGACTCACAGTTGCTACACCCGGTTTCTGTTCGATTCCCGGATCATCTATCGCAAGAAGATGCCCGCTATATTGAATCCACTCCCATTCCTTTTGGCGAAGATGCGGCCGGAGCATTTACCATGGCCTGCCGGCGCAGTCCGCGATATACGTATTACAAGGGCTCCAGATTGAAGACCCCGGGACTACCGGAAATCGAACGATTCGTCATCGATCAATGCAAGCTGGAGATGATGGTCACATTTCCTTTGATGGATGGGGATCGAATGGCCGCCATACTGAATCTCAGCACAACCAGCGAAATCGAGTTCAGTAACGATCAATTAGAACAGCTTTCCATTCTGAGCGAGAGCATATCCGGCATCATTCGAATGAATGGACTCATTCAGGATGTGCGGGAACAAAGCAGACGCGCAGAAGAAGCCAGGAAAGAAACCGACATATTGGCCTCACTATCAAAAAAGGCCAACGAAGCCACCGACCTGGAACAGGTAAGCCAGGGGTTGTTCGATTATCTGCGTACCACCATGCAGCTCGAGGATTTCGCGCTCTTCGTTGTGGATCAGGAAACATCGGAGCTGTTTGTCGCCGCCTGGGATACTCGGCGCGAACTGGGCGAGGCCGGAGATTGGCTCAGAAATGTTCGACTGAAACTGGAACCCGATCTGGGAACACTTTATCGCACATACCAGAAGAAAAAGACTACCTATATCCCGCGATTCATCGAGGGATTCTCCGCGCCCGGAGATAATCTCATAGTCGGAAAGCTCCAACTCACTTCGGTTCTGCAGGTGCCGTTAACCATCCACGATGAAGTAATCGGTTTCTTTGTTTGTGGCCCCCGCCGCACCCTCAGGCTTTCCAGAGAAGAAATCAGGACAATTGAACGATTCTGCAACCAGGTGGCCGGCGCTGTTCGCGCCACGGCACTTCTGGATACATCCAGAAAAGCGCAGGAAACAGCCGAATCGGCCCGGGCCGAAACCGAAATCCTTGCCAGTTTGTCCAGACAGGCCAACGAAACTACAAGCCTCACGAATCTATGCCAGGGGGTATTCGATGTTATGCGCGAAAGCCTGGGTCTGGATTTTCAGGGGCTCTTTATAGTCGATGACAAAGAAACGGAATTGATTCCGGTACATCTGGATGAAACCACCGGAAAACACTGGGAACCCGAATTTCGCGTACCTCTGCGACCGGATGGAGGCACCTTGTATAAGACCTGGCAGCGCAAAAGGAGTACCTATCTGCCGCGCCTGCCCCTGGAAGGAGCGGCGGAACCGGACCTGGAAATCGTTCGAAAGCTGGGTATCTCCGCGGTACTCCAGATTCCTTTGATTGTCTCGGATCGAGTTGTGGCTATCTTCGCCTGCGGCCCTACTCGACGTCTTTCGAAAGAAGAGATACGTTCTGCCGAAAGATATTGCCAGCAAATCGCAGGCGCCGTTCGAGTAATGGCACTTCTTCAGGCTACGCAAGAAGCTCGCGAAGAAGCGGATTTAGCCAGACTTCAGGCGGAGATTGCAAGCGATGAAACAGAAACCCTGGCGACGCTGGCAAAAGAGGCCAACGAAACCACCAATCTTCAGGCGCTTAGCATTACCCTTCTTGATCATCTGGGAAAGCAATTTGGTATCACAAAGCTGGGAATCTATGTAGTAGATTCGGAATCCCATGAACTGGTTCCTGTGGCCGGTCGAGGCGCTATGTCCGACGAAAAACAACAGCAGTGGAATCAGTCCTTTCGCATTAGTCTGGACCGGCATGAGGGAACCCTGGTATCCACCTATCGACGACAGAAGTCCTTTTATTTGAAGAAGATCCCCGCATCCATTCAAGGCAAAGACCGGGAAATGGTGGAATCCCTATCGCTGGAGGCGATTCTAGAAGTGCCTCTGGTTATCCAGGGGCAGACCGTGGCCATTGTAGCGGCCGACCCTTCCAGAGAGCTAACCAGGGCGGACATCAGCTCAATCGAAAGACTATGCAATCAGATCGCCGGCGCCGTGCGAACCACAGCCCTGCTCCAGGCAACTCAGGAAGCCCGGGAAGAAGCGGTGGCCTCAAAAGAAGAAGCAGAAGTGGCCCGCGCCGAATCCGATGCGCTTCTGGAAAACGTGCTGCCTACCAGGGTGGCCCGGGAACTCAAAGAATCCGGTCGCGTAGAGCCGGTATACTATGACTCCGTTTCTGTACTCTTTACAGACTTCGTGGGCTTTACAACAGCAGCGGCGCAAATGAGTCCGGCCGAGTTAATCCAGGAATTGGATGGCTGCTTTTCGCAGTTCGACCAGGTGTCCCGCAGAAATAACATGGAGAAGCTGAAAACTATCGGCGATGCCTATATGTGCGCCGCCGGTCTTCCAGTGCCGGACGATGGCCATGCCATCGATGCCTGCCTCACCGCTCTCGAGTTTCGCTCTTTCATGAAGCAAATGGCAGAGGTAAAGGGTCAGCTGGGATTCGAATTCTGGCAGATACGAATCGGTATTCATTCCGGACCGGTGACGGCCGGTGTTATAGGACAGAATAAGTTCGCCTACGATATCTGGGGAGATACCGTGAACGTAGCCAGTAGAATGGAATCCTCCGGCGCTCCCGGAATGGTCAATATCTCCGGGGCTACTTACGCATTCGTAAAGGACCTGTTCGAATGCGAATACCGCGGAAAGGTCCAGGCCAAAGGCAAAGGCGAAATGGACATGTATTTTGTGCATAGGATCAAGCCGGAACTTTCCGCAGATGAGGAAGGACTGCTGCCCAACGCCATGTTTGAGATGGCTCGCACAAACCTGGATTTCGATGAGATTGAGGCCATGAAGGCAGAGCTCAAAGCAAGCCGAGCCGCTGCGGACTTTGGCGAAGCAGGAAAGGCACCCGGCTCCAGGCCATCGTCTGGCAGCGAAGCAGCCACCAATGGGACGCAAGGGGAGCCGGGAAAGCCGGACAATGATCCCGCCGATGCAGAAAACGACAGAAGACAATCCGATCGCCGCACCGGAAGTGAAAGAAGAAAGCATGCGGGAGCCCGGCCGCTGTCGGAAATCGACAGAGAACGGGAAGGTTGGTAGCGCTATCGGGCCATCGGGGTCACGGGAAGCTGCCTCCAATAGCCCTATTGGAGACAATCACAGCCAGAAGGGTTACAGCCTCTTCTCCATAAAATCCACTTTGCGAAACGTCCAACCCACGATCCGGCCCCATGGCTGCACGCTGTAAGTCTTAATCGTCCGAAAGCCCATTTCTTCGTATAGCTTCTTCGCCCGTGGATTGGTATCCACGACTTGTAAGGTTAATCGGTTCTTGCCCAGTTTCCGGCACCGCTGCTCGGCCTCTTGCATCAAAGCTCGCCCTACCCCTTTGCCCCGGGCTTCCGGGCTCACAGCAATCATCTCTATATAGAGTTCATCGGCCGCCGAGGCATGCTCCATGGCGCCCAGGATGGGCAGAGTCCAGAGCGAGCGAAAGAAACCTGCATTCCGCACGAAGTCCGTCAGGCCGGCCTGTACAAAAAGGGACTGGCTGGTGTTCAAACCGATCATGCCGAGAAGCCTGGAACCTTCTACTGCCAGAAAGCAGGCTTGCCCGTTCAACGCTTTCGCCAGCAGCGCTTCGGCCCGGCCGCGCTTTCCCATGGCAGGGATGATCTTTTCGCCCAGGGAATCCAGAAAGAGTTCCACCGCCGAAGCGCGAAAAGAATCAGGAAGATTGGCCAGAATTTTCATAATTAGCTCCGCCGCCAGGACGCGTTAGATCAACTGCAAATCCTGAACCTTACGAACAAGTTCGGCCCGGTTGTGTACTTCAAGCTTTTTATAGATTCGCTTAACGTAATCGTGCACCGTATGCGGGCTGAGCAACAGAAACTCCGCCACAGCTTTTATGGTCTTTCCCCGGACCATGAGCTCCAGGATTTGACGCTCTCGGTCCGTTAGATCCGGGCCTGCAGAAGGGCCTTTTTGAAAAGAGGCCATTACGCGAAGCGCGATAGTAGGAGTAATCATGGCTCCGCCGTTCATTACAATTCGAATGGCATTTTGCACGTCGGGTAGCTCAGACTTCAACAGGTACCCCTTAACTCCATTCTTGATTGCTTCGAAGATGGCCTCGTCCGATGTAAGATTGCTGAGAATCAGGATGGGCAATTCCGGCTGTTTCAAAGCCAGAATACCACTCAATTGCACACCGCTGATCCCGGACAGATCTATATCCAGTATCAGAAGATCCAGGCTCTGCCGATCTTCATCGCGCAGGAATTGCTCCGCCGAAGACCAATGCTGTACGCGAGATGCAATCCCGGAGGATTTAAGCTCAGCCAGAAGAAAGCTCCGGTATTCTGGATCATTCTCTACAACACCGACAGAATAGAGCCCCTGATCTTCTCTTTCGTCCCGGTTTTCTTCAGACATATCATCCCCCTGGCCAGAAGCGCGCCCATACACGAACCCGTCACTCAGACCTCCAACCCCGCTACCCCCTGTTCAGGGGGTTTGTGTTACCCCGACGGAAAACGGGCGCTACAAGCAAAGACAGTTCTGAGAACTCGAGCTTGAAATACTCCGGACAGCTTCTGTGCCCTGCGACGGGCGTGCACTGGCACTATGCTTGGTCGAGGATCAGCGCTCTCCAGTTCTCTAGAGTAGAATGAGGATCGGGCAGAAATGGAGTTTATCTGGCGTAGGGTCAGGGACTCTTCCCTGTTTACAGAGAGCGACCATCGAGACTCGCCTTCTCCATATTTCAGGTCGTTCGTGCAAATCTCACGACAAAGCTGTAGAAACTCCATACGAAACGAATCCTCCAGAAGGTACCGTTCAATAAACGGGCGTTGTGCTTCCCGAATGGAAAAACGCAGCTCGCGCCCGGCTCCCGAGTATCGGCGCAGCAAGGATAATTGAATCCCGGTTATGGGGTCTTTTGCCGAATAATCCAGGTCTTCCATAAATAGAAGTTGTCCCCGAAAGAGAGAGTAGAGGTCATCTATCCTTGATTTGACCTCCTGGCGATTCAGTTCGCGGGCCTCGGCCATCTGTAATTTAAGGTCTACCAGTTTGCTGCCCAGGCTATCGTGCAGATCGTTCTCCAGACTCTGGCGCTGATGGGACAGAGCTTCCCGGCTCCGCTGTAATCTAATGGCCAGAGCTTTCTCCTTGACCACGCTTTCTTTATGCCTCTGAGCTACACCGATGGCCTGAAAGAACCCGAACGATACGAATGCCAGAATCGCAAGCTGTCCGGCATAGTCCCTTGTATACCAGTTCTGATAAATGGCCATCACTCCGAGGATGGAAACCACGCCCATACCCACAGCCATGGTTCGACCGCTGCCTTTGTGGCGGAGTCCGTACACCAGAGCCATATAGAACCCCATCAGCAATGCGGGTCCGGCGGCCACCAGGTAATAGGCAAACATAATGCGGCCGAGGTCAATGGTGTTGAGAAAAATACTGAAAGCGAAAACCGAGCAAACGACAAGGAAAGCAGACAATAGTTTACGGTTCAAAGCTGCGGGAAACAATAAATGGAAGAACAGGATCAACAGCGGAGGTGTGACTATATTAAGGCCCATATTGAATCTATACTGAATCTCCCAGGCGAGTCCCGGCCATAGATCGTGAATGGTCTTCTCTCCAAGAAATGGAATTCGAAGCGCAAAGCTAAGGCAAGTTAAAGCAAAGAGTAAATACATCCATTGCCCACGTTGCATTGCGAATAAAATCAAATGGTATAGAGCGATAGACAAAAGGAACCCGGAAGCCAGAAGCTCCAGGGATCTCTTGAACGATCGGCTCTGCCGCAGCGATTGCGCGGGACCTATTTCCACAACGCCGCGAGCGCCTCCCCGAAAGGAATGAAAATTGGCTATGTGCAGCACAAGCTCCACAAGACCGGATTCCGATGCATGTTCAACGATCAGATTGCTTCGCGCCGGTTTTGTGTCTTCCGGACTCCTTCCGGGGATGCCATCGCTTGCCACAAGCTTACCATCCAGAAATACCTTCACTGAAGTTAGTTGCTGCGAGAATTGAAAACCCATGGGCCGACCCGGAGGAATCGGAATCAAAGTGCGATAGGTGGCATAACCGGAACTTTCGAAACCGATCTTGCTCCATATATCCATGCCGGCAGTTCTTAAATCCGGACTGTGCTCGGACAATTCATCGGGAAGCAGAAGCTTGCCCCAGTAGAAGTCCCATACCGGATGAAGAATCACCGTTTCTCCTATTTCCAATGAAGATAGATCAAGCCTGGAAAGAGGCGCCCCCGTCTCACCTTGCGGCCTCGCAACCTCCGGGGCCATTTCCGATGCAGGTCCACCATGTCCCTGATGGGTCGACGGTTCATCACAGGCAAATAAGGCTACCAGGCATAAGAAAACAATCAGGAGCCTGACAGCGGCTTTGGGAAAGGCTCCATAAGACGGCCGCATATGGGGCGCACCTTTGCAGAAAACCACTATGCGGCGATTCCAGGACGCACCATTCCCGGCCTTTGCTTTAGCGGGTTTAAACTTCATGAATTTTCGGACCGGCAGATCTCCGCAAACACCCCCTGAACAGGTGGTTTCCGTCGAGTTCATCCTGGATTCGGTTGCCAGTCCATCGAAAATAGAGGAGACATGACAGATTCGAACCTGGTGTCGGGAAGCTACACCGCCCTGGTTGAACTCAAAGCCCGAATTCTGGCCTCTGAACAAATGCCGTCCAATGAAACCCACGAACCCAAAATCAGCCAGGTCCAATTCGCTTCTTACCTCTGGGAATGGCTGGCCTGTTGCCATTGTATGGACCGTAATGTTCTTTCTTGCCAGCCCGGTGCTGGCCGTTCCGGCCCAGGGAAACCCGCCCACGGCCCAAAATGGAGTGCTGGACCTACAAAACTGGGATTTTGAACGCAATGGACCCGCCACACTGACCGGCGAATGGCAGTTGCAATGGAGCGAGTTCGTCTTCCCTGACAATCCATTGAGCAACGCTCACCTTGCCCACACGCCCCGTAGCTGGGATCAGCTGGGAATCGAAGGCGTTAGCGGTCGCGGGTTTGGAACGTTTCGGCTGGTATTGCAAGGTTTGCCGGAATCCGACACCGGTCTCATGATTTCGCTGCCCTCTATGACCGGAGCCTACCGGCTCTACTGCGGAAAAGATCTGATTGTGGCCACGGGCACCGCTGGAGACTCCTACGAGACCACTCAGCCCAAACGTATTCCCCGTCTTACAGTCCTGCCCCCGGAGTGCACCAGGGAAGCCGGGACCGAGCTTACGTGGCATGTTGCCAACTTCCGACACCGCACCGGAGGCGCCCGAGCAGAGCTGACTTCAGCGATATCGATTGGGATGGCCGATCAGATCATGAGCGCCGCGTACTGGAGACACCTGTCCGATCTTTCTCTTCTGGCTATCGCATTCATCATGGCCCTGTATCATCTGGTTTTCTGGCTGTTTCGCCGCGAAGACATCCAATTGATTCTTTTTTCGGCCGTTTCCCTTCTCTTCGGTGTTCGAATCATTGGAACACAGACACTCCTGCAGCAGGCCTTCCCCGAGGTCGATTTTTACGAATTTGAGTTCATGCTGGAGTATCTGGGCTTCTACTTGCTCATACCTGTTTTTTTCTCCTATTTACGGGCATGGTACCCCCGAGAGTTCCATCGCTTTGTATCATACCTGCTCTGGGGTATCGGGGCGCTCTTTTCGGCAACCGTTCTGCTTGGTCCCGTAGATTCCTATAGCCATTATGTAAGTTACTACGAAGCTGTGAGTCTTGCTGCCTTCGTCTATACGCTGATAGCCCTTGGTTTCGCCATCGCTCGAAAGCGAACCGGCGCCTGGATTATCAACGCCGGCATCTGGATCATCATTGGAACCGCAACGCATGATATCCTGGCAAACATGGGTCTGATCCACGCCGAGACTTACCTGGCACAGTTTGGTTTCCTTATGTTTCTCCTATCTCAGTCATCTCTGATTGCGGCGCTCTTTTCCGACGCCTTTCGTCGGGCGGAAGATCTTTCGGAGAACCTGGAAAAGAAGGTCCTCTCTCGGACAGAGGAATTGGCGCAGGAGAAGGACCGGGCGGAAGTATCCCGAGCTGCCGCTCTCGCCGCACAGTCAGAATCGGAGATACTGGCCGAGCTGGCAAAGGAAGTCAATCGTGGAAGCGATGCGGAGAGCTTGCTGGCTCCCATCGCCCGTATCCTTATCTCTCGAATAGGATCAGATCGATTGGGCCTGTGGATTGAGGACCAGGAGGAGAAATGTTTGAACCTGGTAGCCGGATATGTGGATGCCCAACGGGAAAGCCCTGAGAAATATGATGCCGCATTGAGGGAGATTTCTCTTTCGGATGCTGACAGTGGACTGGTGGCGGTCCACAAGAAGGGGCGAACCCTGTACATTCCCAGAGTCAACAAAGCTCTGCAGGCCAGATCCAGAGTGGACGCGACGATGCAAAGGACCTGGAAGCACGATTGGTTTGTAGTGTTACCCCTCATGATTGCGAACCAATCTATTGGCTTGATCGTTGCATCCGGTCCGGGGAAACGGCGCATTCAGCGCAGCGAGCTTGCTTTTATAGAACGGGCCGCCGGGCTCATTGCCAGTGCCATCCAGAAACAGGGCCTTCTGGAAAGGCTTGAAGAAGAGAAATTACAGGCGGACTCCCTACGCGTAGAAGCGGAGCGCGAAAAAGAAGAAAGCGAGCTACTGGCAGAACTGGCCCGGGAAACCAACCAGGGCGCATCCATTGAAGAGTTGCTCTCCCCCATCTACAGGGCCTCACGATCCCGCATTGGCACGCGAAACATAGCGCTGTATCTGACCGACGAAACCGGCAAGTCCCTGCACCTGCGGGCAGGCTACTTCAAAGGCGCAAAGGCTGATTCGGCGAATTACCCGGAAATCATACGTACCGTTCCAATCAAAGACTCCGAGAGCAGTCTGGTGCGAACTTATCTGCGTGGCCGCTCCACTCTGCAGAATCGAATGGATCCGGAGCTTCTAAAAGAGTATCCGGTGGACTTTGCTTTGCATGAAACGTGGAACTATGACTGGGCCGCTCTGGTGCCTCTGACGATCAAGGGACGATCCATTGGACTTATTGCCTGGTCCGGCGAAGAGAAGAACAAGATGTCCCGGGCGGATCTGCCCTTTCTGGAAAGCGTGGCAGACATCATTACCGGCGCCATCCATAACCTGCAGCTTCTGGAGCAGGTAAAGCAAAAGCAGGCCCTGGCGGAGCAGGAGCAAAAGTCCACAGAAATCCTGGCGGATCTCTCTCGCAGAGTCCTGGAAGGGGGAAAACTGGATGAGATTGTACGGTCTTTATCGGATTCTCTGCAACCCATTCTGGGGAACCATGGACTTACCATCTATTTGCCGGACAGGGAAAACACTGTGCTTACCCAGAAAACCGTATCGGAAAACGGGCGGATTCTACCTGCCGAAGGCACGCCCGAAGTCGTGCGATACGTTCCCGTGACTCCGGAAAGTGGTAGTCTGAACCGGGTTTTTCAAAAGGGACGACCATTGTATGTTCCCGAAATCCCATCGAACCTGCAGGACCAATCGCCAGTAGACTGGGCGATAAAAGACTATTATGGATTCGCCTGGGCCTATCATCTACCTCTGAAGGTGGCCGAGAAAGTGATCGGTATTGCCTCTGTAGTCGGTCGAAACCACGTTCGCCTTTCGCCTGAAGAAAGAATCATGATTCAAAGGATGGTGGCCCAGGTGGCCGGGGCCGTCCAACAACAGGAATTCATCCAGCGAATAGAAACAGAAAAGGACATAGCCCACCGGCTGGAGCAGGAATCCAGGGAACTTGCTGAGTTCACCAGGAGACTGAACGAAAGACAGGATCTGGAGTCCATTGCCTCGGAAGTTTGTCGCAATATAGTTCAGTCCATGGGACTGGGGGCAGGTTATGTAGCCGTAGTCAACGAGAAAGAACGAGAATTCCAGAGCATTGGGGGATACGGAATAGACTACAATGAGCAGCAGCAGGCATTTGTTCAGGGTTTCCGGTTCCCTCTCAGCCCGGAATCAGGAATGAACTACGCGGTTTATAAGAACAAGAAAAGCTTCTATCTGCGTCGGGTACGCAAAGCTTCCAGTCCGGTAGATGCCTATGCCATGGAAATCCTGAACCTGAAGTCCTTTGCCTACCTCCCATTGCTTTTAGAAGGGGAGGTAATCGGCATTCTGGGCGTGGATCCAGGCGAGAGAAAGCTCAGTCAGAAAGACCTGGAAAAACTACAGAACTATGCAGACCAGGTCACAGGTGCCATCAACAACGCCGCACTGCTAAGGCAGGTCCAACAACAAAGGATGAGTATTGAAGGTCTGGCCAGAATTACAGAAGCCGCGGCCTCTACAGATGACCTGAACGAAATCCTGGAGCAGATCTTTCACTATGTGCGCGATAGATACGGCATTCTTTCTGGCATTGTAATGGTTCCCAACGAAGACCGTACCGAGCTTCAAAGCATCAAGGTCCATACATTCGAAGATAAGAATAAGCTGCGATTGCACGCTGCCAGCGAATACGGGGAGCATCTGTCGGTGGCCATCAATGAACAGGGAGGAACTCTTGCCCGGACGTTTCTAAGAGGCCGACCCTTGTATGTGCCGAATGTACAGCGGCTCATGGGTACAGAACGAAATTACCCCGGGGCTAAGATGGATCGGGACATCTTCCAGAATCTTCGCTATCGCGGCTATCTGGCTCTTCCCATGCAGGTAAACAATGAACCCGTGGCACTACTGAATTTCACTTCCTACGGGGAAGAATTGAAACTCAGCAAGACGGATCGCGAAGAGCTGTTTACTCTGGCCAGCCAGCTTGCGGGCATCATTCGTTCACGACAATTGGCAGAAAATCTAGAGGAAGAAAAGCGCATTGCAGAACGGGAAAGATCAGAAAATGCCATGCTGGCCGCACTGGCCAGAAGCGCCAATGAAGGCGCAGATATTCAGGATATACTAATTCAGACTTCACAATATGTAGAGTCGGAATGCGGTGTTGCCCGACTGGGCCTCTACCTGGTAGATCCAGAGAGGAATACCCTGGAGGTGCATTCTTTCCTTGAATCCGGAAGGGAACAGGACCTGCGAAATGCGCCGGATAGCATTTTGTCAATCCCCATCACTTTCGAGAATGGCAGCCTACCCACAGTTATTCGCAGAAAACGAAAGATGTTTCTGCCACAGATCAAACAGGCTTTCCTGGACGCTTCCCCGGTTGATGCAGACCAGGTGGCCTTCCATAAGTTTGACTGGCTGTTGCATGCACCTTTAAGCATTGAAGGCTCAATAGTCGGAGTAATATCATTTGTGGGCCCCCGTGACCGCCGACCGGGACTTCCGCAACGACAATTGATGGAACGCATTGTAGATCAGATCTCCGGCGCGGTCCAGGGCAAACGATTGCTGAGGCAGGTGGAGGAAGCTCGAAGAGATAGCGAAGCTCTGGCCGAGCTGGCGCGGCGAGCCAATGAAGGAGCAGACCTTACGGAGATTGGCGAACTGATACTGCAGTATGCAAAGATGAAGTGCGGCGTAGATACGCTGGCCCTGTATACTCTAAACAAAGCGAAGAATCGTCTGGATGCCCGGGCCATGGCTCGCAAGGGAAATATTCAGTCCGGTGATATGATTCCGGAGGAAGTTCGTTTCCCTTCAATGGCCGAAGCCACAGGTACCCTGCGTCGAGTAGTTTCTACCGGTAAGCCCATGTACATGGGACGGATACCAGACCGTATGAGGAAGAAAATGAGCGGCCACGATCGCAAGCTCATGGAATATCTGGGCTTCGACTGGTTTCTGGACATCCCCATGGTGGCCGAAGGCCGAGTCATCGGCGTCATAGCATTCGCCGGCCCTGCCAGACAGAAGCTATCCAGAAGCGAAAGAGACTTTTTAGAACGAATTACCCGACAGGTTTCCGGATCTGTACAGAATCGCCAGCTACTGAAGGACGTTGAGTCAGAGCGCAATGTGGCCCGCACATTGCAACAGGAAACAGAGGGCCTGAATCAGTTGCTAAAGCGAATAGCGCCCATGGAAGACCTGGATCAGATCATGGCCGAAGTCATAGAGTTCTCCAACGCCACGTACGGGATCAGTGTGTACTCCCTCTACTCCGTGGATAACGAATCGAAGCAGATGCATGCGTTGTCCATGAACTTCCCGGACTACATTGAACCGGACGACAGAAAGCATATCATGGACACCCCCATTCCCCTGAATTTTCGCGGAGGCGCCTTCACAATGGCATACCGCCGCAGTCCGCGCTACACCTACTTTCCCAATGCAAGTCCCGAGAGGGTTTCGCCCATCGAACAGTTTGTTACGGAGAAGTACCGACTCAAGAACATGGTAGTCTACCCCCTCCTGAAAGGGGACCGGGTTATCGCCTTTCTTAACTTTCTCACCTATCACGAAGAGGGATTGAACCGAGATCAATTGAGTCAACTCTCCATTCTGAGCGACCAGATCTCCGGTATCATTCGAATGAATGGGCTCATTCGTGAAGTAAAAGAACAGAGTGCGCGCACAGAAGAAGCCAGACAGGAAATTGAAGCGCTGGCACAAATAACCCGGGAAGCAAATGAGTCTGCAGACCTGGAGCAAATCTTCGACATTATACTTTCCTATGCTCAAGAAAACTACGGCATCGAAGGGGCCATGCTACAGCTGGCTGATCCAGAATCCACCGAACTCTTTTACTACAGAACCAACAGAGTGGAGCGCCATACGCAGGAAATGTGGGATTTTATGCAAAATCTACGTATTCCACTGAATGAAAGCGGGGGTCTGGCCTTCACAATTGCGCAAAGAGGAAAGCCAGTGTTTCTATGGGATATGACCCGGGCCGCTTTGTCTATGGATGATCCCTTGCAGAAACTCGTTCTCGTTGTGGAGCTGAAATCCGCAATGGTGGTCCCTCTGAAGGTGCGTGGTCAGACTATTGGAATGATGTATTTTTCCAATTACTCCAGTCGGCTGCAATTGAGCCGCGAAGAGATTGGCAGTATTGCCAGATTCGCCGAACAGATTGCAGGCACAATCTACGGCGCCAATCTATTGGAACAGGCAGAAACCGAGCGAAATAAAGCAGAAGCAGCCAGAAAGGAAACGGAAGTACTGGCCGACCTTTCCCGAAAAGCCAACGAAGCCACAGACCTGGAGGCGGTAAGCCAGACTCTATTTGACCATTTGCGCGAAACCCTGGACCTGGATGACTTCTGTCTATTTGTTCTGGAGCCAGAAACCATGCTTTTCCATGCAGCGGCCTGGGATACGGAAGCCGCGGAGAACCCGGAAACCCGGGAATGGTTGGAAACAAAACTGTATAAGATGGCCCCGGAGATTGGTAGCCTGTATCGCACTTATTCCAAAAGGAAAACCACCTATCTGCCATACTTCCCAAAGGAATTCACTGCTACCGGGGATCGCACTATTGTAGAAAAGCTAAACTTAAAATCCGCCCTGCAAGTGCCACTGCTGATTCAGGATGAAGTGATCGGTTTCTTTACCTGCGGTCCCAGAAGAAGGCTCCAGAAAGCAGAAATACAGTCCATTGAACGGTTCTGCAACCAGGTGGCCGGCGCCATTCGCGCAACGGCACTTTTGAACAGTACAGAAAAAGCAAAAGAGAGAGCCGAAACGGCCAAACAGGAAACCGAAGTTCTGGCGGAGCTCTCCAAACAGGCCAACGAGACTTCCAGTCTACAGAGTCTCTGCGAAACGCTTTTCGACCATCTCGGGGAACAATACGGAATCGAAAACCAGGCATTGTTCGTTGTCGATAACGAAACCTATGAGCTAACCCCCGCGGCTGCTCGAGGTGGAGTGGGCCCCGAAGAGAGAAAGCGCTGGCTTAATACTTTTCGCATTAATCTGCGAAAGGACCCGGGCACTATGGCGTCCACCTTCAAAAGGCAAAAGACATTCTATATCAAACAGATACCGAAGAGACTGGCCGGCAAAGATCTGGAGATTGTGGAAACTCTTAATCCGCGCACAATCCTGCAGGTTCCTCTGGTGCTTCAGGATCGCACTGTGGGTATTATGGTGGCGGACCCGGCCAAAGACCTGACAAAGTCAGACATTACTTTCATCGAACGAATGTGCGATCAGATTGCCGGGGCTGTGCGGACCACTGCCCTGCTTCAGACCACTCAGGAAGCCCGGGAAGAAGCGGTGGTGGCCAAAGAGGAGGCCGAGGTGGCCCGGGCCGAGTCCGACGCACTTCTGGAAAATGTTCTGCCCAGCGTTACGGCAAAGGAGCTGAAGGAATCCGGACGAGTGGAGCCGGTGTACTTTGACAATGTCTCAGTGCTATTTACGGATTTCGTCGGGTTTACGAAGGCCGCAGCGAAGCTAAGCCCGGCCGAGCTCATCCAGGAGCTGGATGGATGCTTTTCGCAGTTCGATGAAGTTAGTCGGCGTAACAACATGGAAAAGCTCAAGACAATCGGCGATGCCTATATGTGTGCCGGCGGTCTTCCGGTGCCGGATGAAGGCCATGCCATAGATGCCTGTCTTACGGCTCTGGAGTTTCGAAGTTTCATGAAACAGATGGCGGAAGTTAAGAGTCAGCTGGGATTCGAATTCTGGCAGATTCGTATAGGCATCCACAGCGGCCCGGTCACCGCCGGAGTAATCGGCAAAAACAAGTTCTCCTACGATATCTGGGGAGATACGGTGAATGTGGCAAGTCGCATGGAATCATCAGGCTCTCCGGGTATGGTGAATGTCTCCGGCGAAACATACGATCTGGTTAAGGATCTATTCGAATGCGAATATCGGGGCAAAGTACAGGCCAAAGGAAAAGGCGAACTGGACATGTACTTTGTGCATAGAATCAAGCCGGAGCTTTCTGCAGATGAAGAAGGACTGCTTCCAAACGCAATGTTCGAAATGGCTCGAACGAATCTGGACATGGATGAGATCAATGCATTGAAAGAGGAGATGGCCGGCAGGCTGAGCTCCGGGTCCTCCACCGGGAACGGGAAAGTCACCCTTATGGCCGATGATTCCGGCTTACTGTCGAAAAGCAATGAGGTCGGCCATCGACCTGAAAATGAAAGAAGAGAATCCGACCGCCGCGCAGACCCGGAACGCAGAAGACCCGCCGGAGCCAGACCGCTATCCGAAATCGATCTGGATAGACAGGGCTGGTGACTGGTAGCCCCCCCGAACGCTGGTTTTTTGCCGAATAATCATCAGAAACAGTTGTCGGACCAACTAAGCCCGGGCTAGATAGCGGACAAACTCATGCTTTTTTCCTTATCCAAAGCCCCGGGGCATGTTACGGGGAAAGGCAAGAAGAGCCCCGGAATATGAACAGAGGTTCAAAAACTTTAGATGCGCTGACATGCAGCAAGGGCAGCCCTCCGTTGGCTCTGATACTGAACCATTTGCCGATCTCTGTGTTGGCCCGGCTATTGCCGAACCAATCGCGCGCTTTCATACAAATAGGCCTCTTAACCATTGTCACACTTCTTGCCGCTGGTTGCTCCGAAATCTCTCGGACCGACGCCCCGGTTGCCCGGGAGGGAGTCCTTGATCTAAGCAAATGGAACTTCGAAACCCAGGGATCCACCACTATGAGCGGCGATTGGCATCTCCAATGGGGCGAATTTGTAGCACCGAATGGACGAATGCAGAATGCTCATCTGGCCCGTGTGCCTCGTAGCTGGGACCAACTGGGAATCCAGGGGGTTAGCGGCCGCGGGTTTGGAACGTTTCGCATTGTGCTTCAAGGCCTGCCCAGGTCAGGCGCGGGCCTTTTGATTTCACTACCTTCCATGACCGGCGCCTACCGGCTCTACTGCGGGGAAACCTTGATTGCTTCCACCGGCAGCCCTGGCAACTCCTACGGTACAACCAGCCCCAAACGAATCCCCCGTGTCGCAATAATCCCTCCGGAATGCATCAAAGAAACAGGCACTGTGCTCACATGGCATGTTGCCAATTTCAGACATCGAACCGGGGGCGGCGCGGCCGAACTAACTTCCACAATGTCCATTGGACCGCCGGCCCAAATACTGGGCTCGGTTTACTGGAAACACCTTTCCGACCTTTCGCTGCTTGCCATCGCTTTCATCATGGGTCTGTACCATCTGGTATTCTGGCTCTTTCGCCGCGATGACGTTCAGCTGGTTCTGTTTTCCGCTGTGGCCAGTCTATTCTGCATTCGGATTATGGGAACGCAATCCCTCCTACAGCAGGCCTTCCCCGGGGGGGATTTTTATGAATTGGAGTTCATGCTGGAATACCTGGGCTACTACCTGCTCATTCCGGTCTTTTTCTCCTACCTGCGAGCCTGGTATCCGAACGAATTTCATCGGTATGTATCCTACGGACTCTGGATTATCGGGTCTATCTTCTCTGCAACTGTCCTTTTTGGCCCTGTCGACTTCTATAGCCATTACGTTCGTTACTACGAGGCGGTGAGCCTTGCCGCATTTCTTTATACTCTGATCGCGCTTGGCCTGGCCATTGTCCGAAGACGTCGGGGCGCCTGGGTGATTAACGCCGGTTTATGGATAATCATCGGAACCGCAACCCACGACATACTGGCCAACATGGGTCTGCTCAAAACCGAAACCTATGTTGCACAGTTTGGCTTTCTTACATTTCTACTCTCTCAATCGTCCCTGATGGCGGCGCTTTTTTCCGAGGCCTTTCGTCGTGCAGAAGATCTATCGGAAAACCTGGAGAAAAAGGTCGTGTCACGGACCGAGGAGTTGGCCCGGGAAAAGAGACGCGCCGAACAGGAGAAAACAGAGAATGAGGTTCTGGCCAACCTGGCTCGACAGGCAAATGAAGGAGCAGATATAGAAGAGATCCTTGTGCAAACATCGCACTATGCCGAGTCCGAATGTGGCGTTTCCCGACTGGGTTTCTACCTTATTGATCGAGAAAGAAACACTATGGAAATGCATTCTTTCGTAGAATCCGGAAAAATGACGGATCTGCAGCAGGCCCCGGATAGCATTAAATCCATTCCCATAGAATTCGAAAGCGGAAGCCTTGCGGCTGTGGTACAGCGAAAGCGAAAGATGTTTCTTCCCTCCATCAAGCAGCAGTTTCTGGACGCTTCTCCTGTGGATGCAGCCCAGGTGGAGTTTCACAAATTTGACTGGTTTCTCCATGCGCCATTGATTACCGGAGGTTCCATAATCGGCGTACTGGCCTTTGTAGGCCCAAAGGATCATCGTCCTGGCCTGCGCGAAAGGCAGTTGATGGAGCGTATCGTAGACCAGATAGCAGGTGCGATTCAGAGCAAGCAACTTCTGGACCAGGTTCAGCAGGAGCGAGAGGATAGCGAGGCGCTGGCCGAACTGGCCCGTCGTGCCGATTCAGGAGCCGATCTATTTGAAATTGGAGCGCTGGTCCTGGATTATGCCCGGGCAAAGTGCGGGGTAGATACCCTTGGACTGTACACCGTCAACAGAGAGCTCAGCCGACTGGAGGTACAGGGATTCGCTCGAAAGGGTACGATCCAGCCGGGAAGCGCCCTGCCCGATGAACTGCGATTCCCTCCACTGTTTGAAGAGAATGGTTCCCTTGCCCAGGTCGTTTCCCAGGCCAGGCCCCTGTATATGGGAAGATTACCAGAGCGGCTGAAACGAAGAATGAGCCGTCATGACCGAATGAACCTGGAGTTCATGGATTTTGACTGGTTTCTGGATATTCCCATGATAGCCGATGGACGGGTTATCGGAGTGATCGCTTTCGCAGGCCCTGCCCGAGAGAAGCTTACAGAAAGCGAAAGAAATTTTCTGGAACGGATCACCAGGCAAGTGGCCGGGTCTGTACAGAACCAGCAGCTATTGAAGCAGGTAGAGTCGGAGCGAAACGTGGCTCGAACTCTGCAAAAGGAAACGGAAGGTCTGAATCAACTACTCAAGCGCATCGCGCCCATGGAAGACCTGGAAAGAATCATGCAGGAGGTGATCGCATTTTCCGAAAAAGCTTATGGAATAGGCGTGTACTCCCTCTATTCCGTAGACAATGATCTCAAGCAAATGCATGCGCTGTCCATGAACTTTCCGGAACATATAACGGAAGAAGATCGGCAGTATATTATGGACACACCGATTCCTCTGGATTTTCGTGGAGGAGCCTTTACTATTGCGTACCGTCGCAGCCCGCGATACACCTACTTCAGGAATGCAAAGCCCGAAGGCACGCCGCCCATAGAGCAATTTGTTGCTGCGCAGTACAGGCTAACAAACATGGTAGTCTATCCATTGATGGAGGGCGACCAGGTCATCGCTTTTCTGAATTTTTTGACCTATACAGAAGAAGGTCTGAACAGGGATCAACTAAGTCAGCTTTCCATACTGAGCGATCAGATCTCCGGAATCATTCGGATGAATGGACTGATACGACAGGTAAAGGAACAGAGCGCTCGAACCGAGGCCGCCCGAAGGGAAACCGATATGTTGGCCGAGCTTTCCCGGAAGGCCAACGAGGCAACGGACCTGGAAGCTGTGAGCCAGACACTCTTTGACCATCTACGAGAGTCTCTGGAACTGGATGATTTCTGTCTTTTTGTACTGGAACCGGAAACCAGACTGCTCCATGCCGCCGCCTGGGACACGGCCGCAGCCGAAGATCCAGAAACCCGACAATGGCTGGAGACCACACATCATAGGCTGGAACCGGAGGTGGGAACTCTATACCGCACCTATTCAAGAAAGAAAACTACCTACCTGCCCCGTTTTCCGAAAGCCTTTTTTGCCCCTGGCGATCGGGCCATTGTGGACAAACTCAAATTGACCTCGGCTCTTCAGGTACCGCTCCTCATACAGGATGAGGTTATTGGATTCCTTACGTCCGGCCCCCGGAGACGATTGAGCAGCGATGAGATCGCTTCTGTAGAACGGTTCTGCAATCAGGTAGCCGGCGCCATTCGTGCGACTGCATTGCTTAATAGCACGGCTCAGGCAAAGGAACGCGCCGAAGCGGCCAGGCAGGAAACGGAAACCCTGGCAATGCTGGCCAAACAGGCGAATGAAACCTCTAACCTTCAGAGTCTGTGCACCACATTGTTTGATCACCTGGAGAAGCACTATGACTTACATAAACAGGCCCTCTATATAGTAGATACCGAGAAGTTCGAAATGGCCCCTGTGGCGGGTCGCGGTGGCGGGGAAAAAGAAGCGGAGCAGAGGCAATGGTTGGACGGCTTTCGCATTAGCCTGAGCCAGGACCCGGGGACTCTGGCATCCACTTACAAAAGGCAAAAACCTTTTTATATAAAGGAGATACCCGCAAACCTTGCCGGAAAGGACCGGGAGCTAGTAAATCGGCTGAATCTAAGTTCCATACTGCAAGTGCCCCTTGTACTTCAAGGGCATACCGTGGGCATTATGGTGGCCGATCCTGCCAGGGTATTGACTCGAGCAGACATTTCCTCAATTGAACGGTTATGCGATCAGATCGCCGGAGCGGTCCGCACCACCGCCCTGCTCCAGGCCACCCAGCAGGCCAGGGAAGAAGCCGTGGCAGCCCGGGAAGAGGCTGAAGTAGCCAGAGCCGAGTCCGATGCACTTCTGGAAAACGTATTGCCCAGCATCACCGCAAAAGAGCTGAAGGAATCCGGCCGAGTGGAGCCGGTGTACTTCGACAATGTTTCGGTGCTGTTTACGGACTTCGTGGGATTTACAAAAGCGGCGGCCGCCCTGACTCCGGCCGAATTAATCCAGGAACTCGACGGTTGCTTTTCGCAATTCGATGAAGTGAGCCGTCGCAATAATATGGAGAAGCTAAAAACCATCGGCGATGCCTACATGTGTGCCGGAGGTCTGCCGGTGCCCAACGAAGGTCATGCCATCGATGCCTGCCTCACAGCACTTGAATTTCGCAGCTTCATGAAACAGATGGCAGAAGTCAAAAGCCAGCTGGGTTTCGACTTCTGGCAGATTCGAATCGGTATTCATTCTGGTCCGGTCACCGCCGGAGTAATAGGACAAAACAAGTTCTCCTACGACATCTGGGGAGATACGGTAAACACCGCCAGCCGAATGGAGTCATCCGGCAGTCCGGGAATGGTTAACATTTCGGGAGCCACCTATGAACTGGTGAAAGATTTATTCGAATGCGAATATCGCGGTAAGGTAGCAGCGAAAGGTAAAGGTGAACTGGACATGTACTTTGTTCACCGAATCAAGCCCGAGCTTTCCGCAGATCAAGAAGGATTGCTCCCCAACGCAATGTTTGAGATGGCAAGGACGGACCTGAATTTCGAAGAGATTCATGCGATGAAAGAAGAAGCGCTGGCCGCCAGAGAAGCAAGATCTGCTCCAGCCAATGAAACGGACGGGTCTTTGAGCAGCGCCGAAAGAAATGTTGAGACCGGTAGCGATGAAGCACCCGGCACCGATAGCGACTCAGCAGCCGCGGATGAAAACAGCGGCGGTGCTGAGAGAAGGCAATCCGATCGAAGGTCTCAGGGAGAGCGAAGGAAGCCAGCAGGGGCACGACCACTATCCGAGATTGATCAAGATAGGCAGGGCTGGTGAGACAACCCCCCTGAACAGGTGGTTTGCACCACTCCGGCATAACAAACCAATTGCCAGTACCCGTACGATATGATTTCAATGGGCATCGCACTCTATTCGTCCCATAGCTCGATTGGCCGGCCTATCGACCTGTGATGATACTGGAGTAACCTGGACCAAAGCAGGAAGAAAAACAGGAAGCAATTCAATGAAAGAATACCATTTTGTCACTATCTGGCGGACAAAAGCCCCGCTTTCGAAGGTCTACAAAGAAATCCATTCCAGTGACTTCTGGCCGGAATGGTGGCCCGCCGTTAAAAAGGTAGAGACCTTGAGCAAAGGTAATGATCAGGATCTGGGCACTGTGCGAAGAATGACCTGGAAAGGTGCTCTGCCTTACTCCCTGGCTTTCGACATGAAATCCACTATCGTGGAACCCGAACATGTGCTGGCTGGCGACGCCTTTGGAGAACTGGAAGGTCATGGCCGTTGGGAATTTAGCCGCGAAGGCGAGGATACCATCATTCGCTACGACTGGAAAGTGTACACTACA
Source organism: Spirochaetaceae bacterium (assembly GCA_002730875.1). Classification (GTDB taxonomy): domain Bacteria; phylum Spirochaetota; class Leptospiria; order Leptospirales; family Leptonemataceae; genus UBA3465. The sequence goes on from PCBI01000010.1 coordinate 55,169, forward strand.
AAGGCGTGGATGAATCTATTTGCTCCCATTGCAAAACCCATGTTTCAATGGAATCATGACCATGTGATGAAAGGCGGCGCCGAAGGCCTGAGCAAGCGACTGGGCATCGCTGTAATCGACGAATCTCCATGAACCGTAGATAACATTCCTTTCTGACTTCAGCGATTAATCATCGTAGCCCGAGCGGCCGGATAGGTATCCACCATATAGTACGCCCGGACTTCCCCCGGGAACTCCTCTTTCAGGGGTAACTCAACAGAAACCACTCGTCCGGCTTCATTCGTGTCTATCTCAATTCCCCGAGCATATTCCGCCTGCACCGGCTTTCCTGTGTCTGCATTAACGAGCAAAATCCCAAAAACATGCTCTCCCACCATCAACGAACCGTTCTCGATAACGGCTCTCACAGCGTTGCCACGCAATTCAAATCGCACCTGTCCCACGCCTTGCGGCTTTCGCACAACACCATCATTCCAGTAACCGGCATTCATTCCGCCGTAGACCCACATATGCCCGGTCCAGAAATCGGTGAGCCCCATAATCTTCAGGAACTTGCCGTAGAATTCAAGATCGTCGCCCAGTACCATGGCGTTTAAGGCGGCTTTTCGCTGAATTTCGCCCGTGACCGGATCCGCTTTCGTAGAGATGCGATATTTGCCGAACGGCATGTCCCAGGAGCCAATGAAGGTCAGAATAAAGGGATCGTAGTTATGCAGGCTGAGCAAACCCCCATCGTAGTCCAGTTCCAGCACGAATCGATCTTCCAGAGCCGGCTGGGTCACCGTGCGACCTGTCTCGCTATCGAGCTTACCGGGAATCACCCATAGAATGGCGGAGTTTGCATCTCCTTCTACGAATCCTGCCAGATAATGCAAAGAATCGAATCCAATCTGATTCCAGGAAGGAAGCATGGTAGGATTGGGCGCAGCCAGCCGAGAGAATTCCAGCGCCGTGGCCGGATCTCCATCCTTTTTTGGAATGCGGTACGGCATCTGCGCCGTTTCGCGTTCGGAGGCAGCGGGCCTGGGCGATATGCGAAAATCAAACGTCTCTTCAAATTGGCCGCCGGAATCGCCGCCAAAGAATTTCAAGCCTACTCTTGAGTGGTCCACCAGATACGTACCTCGGACGGTAATTCGTAGCGTACCGCCATCGGGACCACTCCAGGTTTCCTGAGGCAGAATAGTGAGAAACCTTTGATTGGCCGCCATGGCCACAAGAGGCTCGGCTTCCGGCTTTACATCCCCGGCAAACTCCACTTCCAGGGAATCCTCATCAAAAGAGGAAAGCACTGTATCTCCATCCTTTCGCACAAATATGCGAAGCACTACCGGCTCATTGCCATCAAGGGTCTCCGGCGGCTCCGGATTCAGACTTCCAAACCGGCCGGTCCATACCAGGAATACTCCATCGTCGGGCAAAATCTCGCCCGGTCCCTGAATGGAACGAGGGTCCCGCTTTCCTTCTTCGCTCAGCGGATAATCGTAGGGAACAAAGAAGATTTCTCCGCTTTCTCCGGCAATGTACACCCCTTCGTATCCCAGACCTGGAGATCCGTTCAAGTCGTTTCGATCTTCGGTAATGCACTGATAAGCCCAGCGCAGGGTGCCATCCGGATTGATGGCAAATAGCTTCCCTTCTCCCGATCCCACATAGATGATTCCGTTTCCGTCGATGGCAGGCGAAGAGCGAATGGGTTCCAGGGTATCATATTGCCAGATCATTTCTCCGTTTTCCGGATTCAGAGCATAGACGCTTCCATCAGCGGAAGCTTGAATAATGGTTCCATCCCTTTGCTGGGCCGGACTGGAATAGATATGATCGCGAGTGCCAAAACTCCATAGCTCTTTTCCGTTGTCCTGACTGTAGGCTCGCACGATTCCATCGTAACCTCCCAGAATGAGAGCGCCGTCTCTGGAAGCGCTGGTGAGCAGCGGAGAGGCCGCGTTGGAGCCCAGACCGCCGGAAACCCATGCGGTTTGGCCCGTATTCGTATCCCAGGCAAAGACGTTTTTGAGCGCTACAAACTGCGAACCGGAGAATATCCGACCGGTTTCCGGATTCACCGCTGGCAAAGACCAGATCATTTCATTGCCGGCGAATACCTGCTTTCTTTCTCCAGTTTCGCGGTTCAATGCATACACCAGGTAATTATCATTCGGCGCGATTAGAGTGCCGTCGGGTAGCATACCGATGTTTCCTTCGAACCAGTCCACATTGTAGGTTTTTAAGCCAAACTGCTCTTCCACTTCCTGAACTGTGTGAGCTCTACTTTTCCAGATTATTTCGCCGGTTTCCCGATTTATGGAATACACATGGGCATCGCCGGAACCCACATAAACGCGACCTTTATCATCCAGCAATGCTGAAGAGTCGATGATCTCATCGGTTCGTACTTTCCATTTCACGCTTCCATCCACTCGAAGTGCATAGAAGTAATGATCCGCAGAACCAATATAAACGGTGCCCTCTTTGTCCACCACGGCAGAACTGAAGATTCCTTTTCCTGTGCGAAACACCCAGGGTTTGCGGCCGGACTGTTCATAGCTGCGGGTGGGCACCGGGCTCTGGCCGGTTTGCATGGCGTTCGCCCTGAACTTGGGCCAGGGGCTTTCCGGATCCAGAGGGATGCGATAATTGAACTTTCCGTCCTGGAGTTGGACAAGCGCACCCGAATCACCGGGCTTCATGATTCGGTCAAAGAATGGAACAGCGGAATAGAGATAGTAAGCGAGCCCCGTCACAAATAAAGCGAGAAGCCCATAGATAGTGTACTTCTTTGTCTTCTTTTCGCTTTTCATGATTTGCTCCTGACTCTACTCAACATATACTTTCGCTTCGTCAATAGTTTAACGCCGTTGCGCGGCGGGCAAGACCAGACTGTAGCGCTGCGCGCCCCCTGATACGATACCGTAATATTACGCGCCCTGGAAATCTGGGCGCCGGGATTTATAGCAACTGGCCGAATACGGTTCCCGCCAGAACAATAGAGAATATCAGAGCCACGAAATAGAGAACGCCTTTCAATATCAGTACAAGACCGGATCTCCCTGCCGTAGCCTGTTCCAAAAAGAGCGATTGATGGGGATCCTCGGGAAGGTAAAGGATTTCCTTCTCCTTGATCTCATCCAGCTTGCCGATATCCAGCAAGTCCACGATCTCCCGACTCTGACCGGAGTAAAGCTGCCCATCGCTTGCACGAAATCTGTAATGAAACGCTATCTGGGGCTGGTCGTTCACGGTAACGCCGGTGCGCTCCACCTTTTCGATACTGGCCGTAGCCTTCAAGCCATGCCATCGCAATCGGTCCTGACCGTTTCGCTTAAAGGCCTTGAAAAACGTTGAGAGCACAAATCCAGTAATGCCCCCTCCTATGCCCAGGCCAACAAGCATTCCCATAACATCTACCTTGCTCGCCGCAAGCAGGATGGCATCCACGCTACGGCTATGCTCCACCCATACCCGGTTGGCCGAATAGGCCCACAAACCCAGGTAAAGCGCCAGGCCCATCAAATAAACCAACCAGAACTTCCAGCTAACCGAGACCCTTCCCGTAGCAAGAACGACATTGCGCGCGCCACCGGTGCGGCCAAGTAGACGCAATTGAATACTGCGGCCTTTGCCGAAACGACCCTGCTCCGGCCTGGTATCGGTAAACTGGAATTGCTGCTGAATCATGGTGCCCGCGAAATTCGGGAACTCCACTTTAATCTGCATGGGAACGGGACGATGCAAACCGGCGCCGGTATTCGGCGGGCTCCCTTTCCCCGGAGTCTCCGACTCAATGATATGCCCGGTAATCAGATCGCCGCTTTCCTGGGCCATCCGGTGCAAAAAGAACCGCTTGATCTGTGAAATCAGAATTCGACAAAAAATCAGATACAGCCAGGCCAAAAAAATCAGGGCCATAAGGCCGATCACCAGATAGCCCTGCCAGGGACCGGGCGGGAATGAGCCAATATCCATGGGACCATAATAGCCACGGATTTAGGTTGACTACTGTTTTTGGGTCATGAAATGCCAGAGTTACTTCGCCTGCTGGCCCACCGGCGAATTAACCCGCCGAGAATAGGCGGCCAGCCTTTTGGCTCCCGGACTCCCTCCTTCGCTCCATTTCTTCTCTGAATTCGCGCATTATCAGGGTGCAATCTATAATCTTGCGATCCTTTACCCATGAGATCCTATTCCTAAAGAACTTCCGTTCCTGATGCAAGAGCTCCCTGGCTCTCTTTCGCCCCGAACCGGACAACTCAAGAAGGTAAGAACGCTTATGTCCGGGGTTCTCCCGACGATGGAGCAGTTCTTCCCGAAGCAGCACATTCACCACCTGCTGAACCCTTTGCCTGGTTAAAGAATGTCTGTATGCCAGATCGGGCACCGACCGACGGCCCTGCAGGTGTAAAGTTAGCAGTATGGACCGGCCCAAACTCCCCCCGGGACAGGGCGTGGACTCTTCCAGTTCCCGGAAAGCGAAGTATAGGCGATAGACCTCATCCGCCATCGCCAGAAGGAGCATCGCCCTATTGCGCTTTTCCATGGCATATCCTCTCTATGCTTGTCGTTATGACAAGTCCCTTGTCATTTAAGCTGAAAAAACTGAAGCGAATTCGGCAAGTTCAAGGATCGCTATTGACCGGGCGGACCGGGATGACACAGCCAGGGCATGATAAACGTTGCACTATGGATATTCCTATTTCTGTTCCTCGCGATCACGACCATTCTGCCGGCAACGGCGCCAGGGTCCGCGGGAAGCCCGGACACTTCTGTCTTCGCCGGTCAGATAGCGCTGATGCTGACCTGGATTGCCTTTACCGTATACAGCATGTATTGCTCTTACCGGGAAAGCCTTGTCAGAACTATGCGAAAGATGGCCGCGTTGCACTGGGGCCGGCAAATCGGGATGGATCTGTATCTCGGGCTGATCATGTTTTGCGGTATGATCTATATGGTCGAAGGCAGTTGGATTCTTGCTCTGGTCTGGCTCTTACCAACCCTTATCTACGGTAATCTCGTTCCACTATTTTATGCGGCCACCAGACTACCGGAAATAGCCGCCGGCTTCTAATCGGCCAGGGGCCCCGGGAAGGCTATGCAAGCCAGAGCAGCTTTCCCAGTAGGGATGCAGGCGCAAAGGTCCACAAATCGCCATTGAGACAATACTGCTCCTCCGCGTTTTCGCTGGCGCCATCGCTATCAGCATAGAGATTGGCATGATTCTATCCCCTCGGAGTAATCATGCCCTTTTTTCGATCCGGATTGCCGGCTTCCCTGGTTCTAGCATTAGCGCTGTTTTTATCTCAAAGCAGCTGCATCATCATCCCGTCCCGGGATCCGGACGCCGAACGGGGACTTTTCTGGTGTCCGCCCCTGCCCAACTGCGCATCCACGGAATCCTTCGTGCCCTATTTGCATGGAGTAGATCCCTTTGTATTGACTATGCCGTTGGAGCAAGCATGGCCCATCGTTCTAGAAACCGTGCGCGAAATGGAACGCACTGAGATACAGCAAACCTATGAAGGCTACATCTACGCGAAAGCGTATAGCAGGGTATTCCATTTCATCGATTATTTCGAAGTCCTTGCCTTACCGGACGAAAACCGGCTCTCGGTTCGATCCTCGGCCATGCTCGGGATTACAGATTTCTGGGTGAACTATCGCCGGGTAGAAAGACTACGAGATGCCCTTATCGAAAAGGGAGTGATCGAAGCGGTTTACTCTCAGGCCCGGTGAAGCCCAAAGTACTCGGCCAGCTGATTGCGAGCATCCGAGTACCCGGCCTGAATCAGCTGATCCGCCTGTCTTGCAGAGAAGTTCAGAATGGACTGAAATCCGAGCATGCGATGAGGCGCCACTGTGGCAATACGGGTATCGCCCAGGGTAAGGGTTCTTCGCACGAGACTTTGCAGCATTCCCTGCTGTTCGCGTAGCTTGAATTCCCAGGAAAGATGTGCCATAAAAGACTCGTAAGAACCTATTAAGGACTGCTCGAACACTCGCTCCGCCGCCTGACGACGGCTGTTGGGCAGAGGCATCCGCGATCCGCCCACTGGACTCAGAAGTACAACGATGACTTCGCGAGCGCCGCGCTCCAGAGCCGGCAATATTGGAGTGTTTGCCATAACGCCGCCATCCCAGTAGGGCTCGCCGTCGATGTATTGCCAGGGGAAAAGGATAGGTATGGCGCTGGATGCCATTACATGTTCGATGTCGATTACCTGGTTGTTAAAGAACTTCAGCCGGGACTTGAGGATATTGACCGCTGTAATGATAATTTCTCGATCGCTCTTTCGAAGGGTTCTTAGATCCATGCGATCCAGAATCAGGTTCTTGAGAGGTTCGGTATCCATCAATGGACTGAAACCGCGACGTTTGAAGAAGTGAACAATCTGCTTCCAGAGGGATATCCGATAGATGCGGCCCCGTTCGATAGTCTTCCAGAGGTGCACCATTTCCTGAAGATTCAAACCGCAGCCGATGGCGCTGGCATTTACGGCGCCTACCGAGGTGCCGCAGATCAGATCAGGATTCCAGCCGATCTCCTGCAAAAACTTCCAGACACCGACCTGGTAGGCTCCACGAGCCCCTCCTCCCGAAAGGATGAGTGCTCGGTGCCTTTTCTTCTGCTGAACCGGTGCCAGGGCCATGGAATACGAAATCTGATGCGGGCTCTGTAAAGAAAGGATAAATTATCCGGGGTTGGCGGTATTTGACAATCTTGTCCCGGCGGTGAAGCCCGAGCCCAGGAAGATAGCCCGGCGCGCAAGGGCCCGGGCTCCCAGGGTTAGGCAGAGCAGTTCATGGATCCGGTCCTCAATGGAGACCGATCAGGAATCCGGGTGGTCTGATGGATTGCCGCCTTTCTTCAATACCTTTGTTCGTTGCACATCCAACAGGAATCTTTCCGGATTTCCTTCATAGATAGCTAGAACAAGATACGGACCGCTCTTGACAATGTACATGTATTCCGAAGGAACTATATAACCCAATTCGTGAAAGATCCCCCGTGTGTACATTGACTCGCGGGTAATTTTTTCATACTCGAAGTCCCCGGCTTTCAGTTTCTTTGCATAGTCGGCTCCGCCCGAGGTATCCTCGCGGGGCAGAACGCTCTTTAGCATCCTGAGCAGATTGCTTTCCAGCCTCTCCTTGTTGCCTGCTTCCGGGTCCTTTTTGCTGTCCAGGTAGGAGTCATAGTACTCCTCATCCAGTTTATTGCCCGGTTGCTCCATCTTATGTCCGGACTCACTGATTTGTGGGTGCGTAAAGGCCGTAAATATATACAAGAGTACGAGCATACCCCGGAATTAAACCGGGCCTGTGCGAAATCCAGTAGAATTTGGGGGCGGATTGGAAACACCGGCGGAAAATGGACCTCGGAGAGAGGAGCTCAGAGCTGAACTTAATGTTCAGAACGATATGCTGGCTACCCTGCGGTTACGCGGCCAGCCCGATCCGTCCTTTTCCGATACACGCATCTATCAGTTACTCAACGAGCACAACATAAAGGCGGGGGTGGACCAAACCGCCATCCAGAAGGTGGTGAACCAGGTACGTAGCTCCATTGAGCCGATTCATCTGGAAGAGGTGGTAGCTCGCGGCAAACCGCCCGTGGCGGGAATCAATGGCACCTATCACCGACTGGTACGCGAATCGGACAAAGTGAATATCCGGGAAGATGGCAAAGCCGACTTTCGCAACATCCAGAAATTTGTCACGGTGGACAAGGGCCAGCCGGTAGTGGAAATCATACCGGAAAGCCAGGGCACTCCGGGCCACAATTTATACGGGGAAGAACTGAAACCCGACCCCCCTGCCCCGGCTCCTCGAAAGCCAGGCAAAAACATCAGCCTGATGCCTGGTAGCCATAAATACATTGCGCGCATCCATGGCGTTTACGTGGACGATGGAAAGACCATCGACGTTAGCCCGGAACTGGTAGTCGAGGGGAATGCCGGCCTGGAAACCGGCAACATCGAATATGACGGAAATGTTCGCATCCTGGGAAACATCGAACGCGGCACCCAGGTACGCGTCGGAGGCAATCTTTCCGTGGGCGGAACTATCGAGTCCGGCAATCTAAAGGTGGCCGGCGACATCGAAGTACAACATGGAATCAACACGGCCCGACAGGGGAGCCTCCAGTGCAGCGGAAGCATTCGCTCCACTTACATTGAAAACTCGGTAATCATTTGCGACGGCAGCCTGTATATAGAGAAGTCTATCCTGTCCAGCTACGTGATTTCGCATGAAAACATCGAGGTTTCGGGCCAGGGCTCAGCGCTGGCAGGAAGCGAAATCGTCTGCTATGGTAATCTATCTGTAGGCCATCTGGGAGGCAAGGCCGGATCGGTGACCCGGGTATTCATGGGAACGCATTACAAAAACACCAGACAATGGGAGCATTCGAAAAAGGAACTGGAAACCCTGGAAGAGCATATCAATTCTATGACCCACAAGTTGAAGCAATATCGCGACAAAGTGCAGCGCTATCGCGGCAATGTACCGGTTGCCCTCCAGGCCGAAATCCGCCAGGAGTTTCGCGCCTACAAAGAAGAACTGGCAAAACAAAGAAGAGCCACTTCTATCTTTAACTATTTATCCCATCACCGAAGCAATCCGCACCCGATTACGGTTACCGTTCGCGAAATGATCCATCCAGGCGCCGAGATTCGATACCACGGGCATACCGAGAAATTCAACCAGGAGTCTTCATCGGTGATCCTGGAATTCAGCCCCGAGGATCCAAAACCCGAAATGCGCGCATTCAAGAAGGCCTGAGCCGGCTACGCCTCCTTCTGCACGGACCTTCACTCCTGGCGACACGCAGTGTTCCCATATTCGCTTTCAAAAAATCGATGGACGGAATGCGCACCCTGATAACAATATTCTTGCGGTGTTGCCAACGAAAGAAGGCAATCAGAACAATGGTAATCTAAACACTCCTTACTTACCTATTCCCTCAAAACATGCTTTGCGATGCCGGTTACCCGCATCGCAAGAAGGATTAGTTTGAAACTGGCGCGAAGCCAGACCGATAAAGGAGTGTACTTTGAAAGAAATCGTTTATCATGTTGCAGTCTCGCTGGATGGATTTATTGCCGGCCCCGGCGGAGACGTTGCGGGCTTCCCGCACACAGGCCCTCATGTGCAGGAATACCTGGATGCTCTTGGAGGCTACGATATGGCTATTATGGGCCGCAGGACCTATGAATTCGGCTATGCCTACGGCCTGAAGCCAGGAGCGAATCCGTATCCCCTTATGGAAACCTATGTGTTTTCTGCGAGCCTGGAATTGCCCGGTCCGCAGCAATGCGAAATCCATTGCATAAGAGATGATTTCCTGGCGCAGGCGAAGAAACTAAAGCAAGGATCGGGTGGTCCAATCTATCTATGCGGCGGCGGCACGTTCGCAGGAACGCTAATGGAGAACGAATTGGTGGATCGATTGATCTTGAAGTTCTGTCCGGTTAGTTTTGGTGCGGGCATCCCTCTCTGGCGCGCCGGAAAATGGGAACCCGTGCAGTGGTCCTTGCTCTCGAGCAAGGCCTACGAAAACGGAGTCCTGCTTCTGGAATACGAGCGAAAATAACGGTACGGCGCCCATTGGGCGCCGCCTGAACCGACCCCTGCTCCCATAAGCGCCGAGTAGCCAGGCTACAGAAGAACTGCGGCAGCCCGACCAGCTTCCAGGGAGAGCATGCCTATCGCATCTTTTGTCGCCAACGGCCCATAGCAAGAGCAAGCAGATACGATATCAGTACTCCGAGTCCACATCCAACCAGGCCTGGCCGTTACCACTGAGGCCGGCCAGCCCTACAGGAACCCTTTCCGCCGGGCCATCATAGACCAGGCGAAAGAGTAGAACAACGGCTCCCACAATCAGCAAATGGAGCGCATAGATGCGGAACCACCGAAGTAGGATCAAAACATTGGCCTGGCCTGTCTGTCCGACACGAATCCTGGGCCCGTACGCCAGGGCGATACTTAAGCCTGACAGAAAGACAAACAACTCGGCCGAATCAGACAGACCCGGGTGCAGATGTTTGATAGTTGGAACGAAGTAATAGATGCCGGCTAATTGCTGAGCGTGATTGATCAATATGGAGACGAGAGCGAATCCCCGCAAAAAATCTATGCGGGGATCGCGCGAACTGGAGGGTTCGAGTTTCACGATACCGCCATCCCTGAAAAAGCAAAGGACGCTCGAGACGATGAGCCTGTAACGCCGAGCTCCCGACCCGAACTAGCGCTTCAGGCCCAGTTGATACTGTACGGTTTGCATTCTACCATTCACCATTTCGCGCCAGGATCCGTGCTTCTTATTCTGTACGAATGTCCCTTCGCCGATGAGCTGGCCGCCAGGACCGTACAACTTCCAGGGACCGTTCTTGAAAATAGCCGACGTATGGAGTCGGTCTTCTTTCTGCTCGTATTTTACCAGTCCCATGGAGAGAGGACCTTCGGCGGATTTTCGTCCGTTTTCGTATAGTACCGCGTACTTGGGCGAAAAGTCGTTCCCTTCGAAGCGAAATTGATAAATGATGTTTCCCGATTTATCCCAGAAGGTCCACATTCCCCGACGAGCATGATCCCGGGGCCCCATGGCCATCTTTTGTCCGGTTTCGTAGTACTCGGTCCAGGTACCGTTTCGCTTTCCGGTGGTAGGATTATAGGAACCTTCCGTGAACAGCTTGCCATTATCGTGATAGATCTTCCAGGTTCCGATGCGCTTTTCGCATTTGGTCTTATCTCCGTCCGGAGGGCTCTGCAGGCAGGCCATGTCCGCCCGGTACTCCCCCGTTGCCATGGGTTCGCCGGTGGGGTGATAGAATGTCGCGGGACCGTCTTTGAGGCCCTTTCGGTATTCCCCTTCGAACCCTTTGAAGACTTCCCCTTCCCGGGACTTCATGCATTCCGTCCATTGCCCCTGCTTATCGTCCTCAACGTAGGTTCCGCTGGAAATGCAGTCCGTATCCTGAGACAATCGCTCCTCCCAGGTTCCGGTCTTCTTCCCGTTGCGGTTCTGGCCCCGGGCCTTCCACTCTCTGGTTCCAGGAAAGTACAGGGTATCCTGGCCATTTTGCAGTCCGTCTTGATACATCACCTCGCGAATCATCTGACCTTCTTTGCTATAGAAAGTCCACATACCTTCGCGCTTTCCAGCTCGATATTCGCCTTCGCCCAGCTTGCCGCCGCCGGAATAAAACTGTACCCAGGTGCCCTCTTCTTGTAGTTGCAGCATGCGCTTTTCATCAAAGCCTTCCGCATCCGAACAGGTTACGCCGGAAGGCAAAGCTACCGGACCTTTTTGTAAAATATCACCGGTATCTTTCTTGTAGTGTACACGGATGGTTTGAGAATTCTGACAGAAAATATCTACAATCTTACCCGGCTGGTTTTCATCCACCGAGGCAGTCTTGCAATGGACTACCGCCAGAATTACCAGCAGGGTCATACGAAACGACATGAGAAAACGCATAGGTAGAGAGGAACAAATACCCCGGAGAATGGCAAGACTTTTCGGACAACTTGCTTTGCTGGCATTCTGGGCAGTGCGTTGCTCCGCCCCGGGCCCGGTTTTGGCCCCGGCGCAGGGCGAATTCGCTCCGCCGGGCCTTTACTCCATGCAGGTACTGGACCACCGGTTCCGCGAAAACATCGCCGCCTATGTCAGGGTCCAGGACCAGGGTTCAGCCGAGATCTGGCAACTGTCGCGAGCCCGGGACGGAAAGCTTCGGCTGCTTCAGATGCAGGGCCAGGCCTACCGCGGGTCGGGATTTCCTCTTGCCTTCCGGCCGTCTAAATGCTTCTATTATGCGAAAGATACTCCGGAGGCGGACCGCGTTCCGCTGGAAGTTTTTACATGCGATCATCTGGCCGTTGCCTTTAGCCGTAGCCCGGCCTGTTCGGATTGCCTGGTTTCCGTTGCCTCCGACACAGAAATGGGCGCCGAGGATTCGGCTTTCCTGTATGGAAAGACACTAATTCCCGTTACCGGAAGCGGGTACCACGGCAAAAAAGTGGATGCGTACAGCGACCATACTCAGGTATGGTACTGGGGCCTAACGCCCAATGGAGAGCAGGTGGCTACCGGACTGCAAACTCCGGCCGGCAAAGTCAGGACAGCGGTGGATGGATTTGTCCAGGTCGCTCCGGGGCCAGGACCCGAAACCATACGATTTCGTCTGCCTGAAACAGGCGCCGACCTGTTTTAGATACCTAAGCCTGTGTATTGAATTTGGGCGCCAGAGACACTAAAATGGACTAAACCGCGAACGCCGAACTTCCAAATGGCGATTCGCGAATGCTTGCAATTTATAAGAATATAGAGAATCTGGATTATAGATATGCCAACTGTAGAAGACTATGTTAATCAGATCCGGGATCTGGCCATCATCCCCCCTGTACTGGTATCAGTACTGAGTCTGCCGGACGATACAGACCTGTCCTTTGGCAAACTGGAAAATATGGTACAGTCCGACCAGGTACTGGTAGCGCGTATGCTCAAGCTGGCAAATTCGCCCTTTTACAGTCGCGGTAACCGCGTAACCGGAATTCGGCAGGTAATTACCCGACTGGGGTTTCGCACGGTTCGATCCATGGTGGCCATCGCGCTGGCTGACTCTATCTTCATGCATGGTAACTATCGAAAGTTCAAGGATGAAGTGTGGACCCACTCCATAGCCACGGGCGTAGGAGCCCATTATCTGGCTCATGATTACAAACTAAAAGAATACGAAGACTTTGCCCTGGTGGCCGGTCTGCTATTGGACCTGGGGAAGGTTGTTCTGAACTCCCTGGACAGGAAAAAATACATTGAAGTACTGACTGAATTCCTGGAAGAAGGACAGACCAGGGCCATTGAGGAAATCGAAGAAAAGAAGTTTGGAATCAAGTCGGAAGTAATCGCTGTTGAAGCAGCCAGAATCTGGCAACTACCGCCTTCTGTAGTCGAAATCCTGGAACAAAGGCCTCTGAAAATAGAAGAGCAAAAGGATTTGTCCAGGTTGCTGAATCTTGCCGATCTACTGGTTCGAAAACTGGGTTTCGGAAAGATGCAGTCGCACCACGAAAGCGAATTGGAACAGTACGCCGAGTATTACGGAATCACCCTTTCCGAAGAGTATCTGGAAGGAAAGAAAAAGCAAATCGAGGCCGACGGACTGTACCAGTTCTGTCTGAGCCTTTAGACTCCCGTTTCTTCGCTGTAACTTCCTCGCTGTCGCTGGCTCCGGATAGATCCGAAATAAACGGAGCTAGCTCCGACTAAAAGGAAGAGACATGCACGAACTGGATGCCATTCAGTTAAACTTTAGCAGGGACAGCCTGCTCCTTCTTAACATTATTCTGGGTCTCGTCATGTTTGGCGTGGCCCTGGATCTTACAGTCCACGATTTTCGCCGATTGATCCGGGCTCCGCTGGCGCCCGTCATCGGTCTCGTCAGTCAATTTCTCATTCTTCCGGCCCTTTCCTTTGGACTGATTCAGATCCTGGATCTGCGACCCTCCCTGGCGCTGGGAGTCATCCTGGTGGCGGCCTGTCCGGGCGGAAACATTTCCAACTTCATCGCTCATCTGGCTAAAGGTTCCACTGCTCTTTCGGTAAGCATGACGGCACTGTCCACGGCAGCGGCCATATTCATGACTCCGTTTAACATCGCCTTCTGGGCCAGCCTGGATCCCGGCACCCGCCAATTACTAACCGATCTAAGCGTAGACCCCCTGGAGCTCTTTGGCACGGTGGTGATGCTACTGGGCATTCCGCTGGCTCTCGGAATGTGGATTCATCATAAGTATCCGGCCCTGGCGCACAAACTCAGGAAGCCCTTTCGCATATTTTCGCTGATCTTCTTTGGCGGCTTCGTGCTGGCCGCTCTGGGCGCGAACTGGACTCATTTCATCAAATACATTGGCGCGGTCTTCGGATTGGTACTGGTGCATAATGCTCTGGCTATTGCCATGGGCTACACCTCTGCTTTTCTGGCCCGACTGGAAGAACAGGACCGCCGGGCCGTCAGTATTGAAGTCGGAATCCAGAACTCGGGCCTGGGACTGACTCTGATCTTTACGTTCTTCAACGGTAACGGAGGCATGGCCCTGGTGGCCGCCTGGTGGGGGATCTGGCACATCATCGCCGGAATGACTCTGGCCTTTTTCTGGTCGAAGTATCCGCCCAAGGGGCAAAGCGTTAACTGATTCGTGGAACATTCCGACATCGTAACAGCCTTAATTGTCGTGGCTCTGATCGGGCCCGGGATCACCATCGCCGGGATTACCGGCTTTGGAGGCATGGTAATCACCCTGGCCGCCGGAAGCCTGCTTTTTACTCTGGATGAGATATCGGCCGCGGCGTTGCTTGCCAACCTGCTGGTCAGCGCCTATGTGCTGGGAAGCGATTTGCACCATGTGAATCGACCGGTGATCTTTCGTTTGATTGTTCCTTTCATGGTGCCGGGGGTTATCGCCGGAGTCTTTCTGCGCGAGATGCTCATACCGTTGCCCGCCATGCTGGGAGTCTTTCTGATTCTGATTGTGCCCTATCGATTCTATCGCGAAAGAAAAGACCTTGCCTCTGGCAAAGAAGCGGAGCCCGACAATCGAAGCATGCATGAAAGAGGCCATCATGCGGCCCGTAGTATTGCCGGCAGATTGTGGACCGCGTCCGCCGGTTTTGTGCAGGGATGGATGAATACCGGCGGCCCATTGCTCGTTTACGGGCTGGCCCGAGCCGGACTTTCGCCGCGTTCCTTTCGCGCTACATTGATGGCCATCTGGACCGTAATCAACACCGGAATCATGATCGGGCACGTGTTCTCCGGCGAATTCGGGCGACCACAGCTATATCAGATGGCGTTCGTAATCCCTACTCTACCCATTTTCTACGGGATTGGAAATGCGCTGCATCATCGCATCCCAACCCGACAGTTTAACTCCGTCATTTATGGGCTGTTAACGATTATGGGGCTCTTTCTGGTAATACGCTCCGTTTCATGATGCTCCGGGCCGGACAGTTAACTGGATGGAACATCGGGCCGCGAGCTTCAGCAAGGCCTGAACCATGCACCACGCCGTTGCAGTGGCGGTTCTGATGCATTGGCGACCTTGGTGCGTCCACCGCTTCGCTTCTGCGAATCAGCTAAACTGAACCGACCAAACCCGATGGAGCCCCTGCTTTCCTTTTAGCTGTACCGGTTCCAGTTCTTTGAAATCGTACTTGGCTTTCACCTCCGGCGAAAGGCCTTCCACCAGGTCTGTGTTAATCAGCACCTGGCCGGGTTTGGCGATGCTTTCCAGCCGGGAAGCCACATTCACTGTGTCCCCGATAGCGGTGTAGGAAAGCTTCTGGAAAGAACCCACATTACCGAGAGTCACTTTCCCTGAAGCCACTCCCACTCCCATGCGCGGCGAAATACCGTAGGACTGTTCCCAGTTGCTGCTCCAGAGATCGAAGATGCTTTGCATCTCCACAGCGGCCTGAACCGCGTTGTCCCGGTGTTCCGGTGTATATACCGGGGCGCCGAACAGGCACATGATGGCATCGCCAATGTATTTATCGATCAGGCCTTCGTAGCCCAGAAGCACCTCGGTCATGGATGTAAAGTATTCGTTCAGAAAGCTAATTACTTTCTCCGCATCGAGCTGCTCTGCCATGGTGGTATAGCCGCGGATATCGGCAAAAAGGATGGAAATCTCCTGCTCCACACCCCGTTGTTCCAGGGCAATATCGCCTTTCATAATCCCCTGCACGATGGCGGGATCCACGTACATACCGAATACGGACTGAATCTTTTTCTTTTCTTCTTCCAGTTTGTTTCTGGATTCGTATTCTTTTTCCAGCTCTCTTCGCATCTCGGCCACAAGATCGTTCAGATCTTTGATCTCCGACTGCGTTGTGCCATGTGCGGATTGAAATCGGTGCAGCGCATCGTCAATCTGGCGGTACAATAGCTTGGTGCGAAACTGCATCCGAAACAGGTTTCGCAATCGATACTGTAGCAGATACGAGTTGGTTTTCTTCTTGGGAAAAAACTCTGCCACGCCCGCCCGAAAAGCATACACGCCGAACATGTCTTCTTTTAGATCAGAGTATACTATCACCGGACTGTCGGCGGCGCCCGGCTCATCCATCAAACGATCGACAAATACCGTGGGATCCCCCTGACCCGGGAGCACTACCTCGGTAATCAAAACATCGATCCGGTCCGAATTCAGCTCTTCGATGGCCTCTTCCACGCTGGAAGTCCACCGTACCGATACATAGTCGCCAAACCAGTAGGTAAGAAAGCCAGACAGGGTTTCATAGGCATTGCGATCCGGATCCAGATGCAGTACCCGGACACCTTCTTCGATGGAGGAGTCTATAGAGGAAGACACAGTGCAATGCGCCCCTGGATCGGACCACCTTCAACCTATTTTTACTTGCCTGGATGCTCACTCGGGTCTTCTTGCGGTATGATTCAGAACTTTGACCAGATACTTACAAAGATCCATAGTTACCCTGTACAGCGCATTGCTGTGGCCAACGGAGTGGACCCGGCCACTCTCAATGCGGTTTGCCAGGCCAGGGATGATTCCATAGCGGAAGCAGCTCTGTTTGGAGATGAGTCTTTGATCCGAGAAAATGCGGCAAAGGAAGGTCTGGATCTAAAGGGAATAGAGATCTACGACCATAAAGAGCCCATCCACGCAGCCAATGCGGCGGTGCAGGCCGTAAGCGAAGGGAAATGCAGCATCTACATGAAAGGCTACATCCATAGCGATGACTTTCTTCGCACTGTAATTGGGCGGGATTCCGGTCTTCGCACGGAAAACATACTGAATCATGTCTTTATTCTAGAAGCCACTCACCTGGGAAGGCTGCTATTCATTACCGATGGAGCCATGAACATCAAACCCGATCTGGAACAGAAGGCCAGGATTATTGCAAACACCGTGGCGCTGGCACAGACCTTCGATATTCCACGGCCCAGGGTTGCCGTGCTCAGCGCCGTGGAAGTAATCGCTCCCAAAATCGAATCCACTCTGGAAGCGGCCGCTCTTGCCAAGATGAGCGATCGAAATCAATTCCATGGAGGGATTGTGGACGGCCCCTTTGCCCTCGACAACGCCATCAGCGAAGAGGCGGCGGCCTACAAAAAAATCGGCGGCGAAGTAGCCGGAAAAGCAGACATTCTCCTTGTTCCGGACATCGTCACCGGAAATGCCCTGGCCAAGAGCTTCGCGCACATTACCGGGGGAACCTCCGCCGGACTCATCTACGGGGCCTCCGCCCCCGTTGTGCTGCCCAGCCGGTCTGATCCGGAGCGTTGCAAGCTCATGGGAATTGCAAGCGCCGTCTATGTAGCCGGCGCTCAGGCGCAAAAAAGAGTGAAAATCGGCAAGGTGCACTTCTAATCTCGGAAAAGCGCCGATTTAACAGATTCGTGTCCGGCTCTCAGAGCTGATTGCTTCTTTTTCCTGGCTGATTGCGCGAAGGCAGTCGGAATGCTTCGGCATGCCCCTCCAGCCCTACGCTGGAACTTGTCCTTCATGCATCAGAACAGGCGAAGCCGGCAAAGAAAGCATCAAGTGAAAGGAAAGAAATATGAGTAAAGAAATTCTGGTCTGCAATTCCGGCTCGTCTTCGCTGAAACTGGATGTATTTCAGTCCGGCGAATATCTGTCCTACCTGGCCAGCGCTTCGGTGGACCGCATTGGACAGATGCAGGGAGCCGAAAGCGAGCTGGAAGTCAAAATCAAAGACAGAGAAACGCATACAGAGAGATCTCGCTTCGAAGATCACAGAAGCGCCCTACTTCGCATCTCCGAACTCCTGGAAAAAGAAGGGGTGTTTTCGCAGGGTAATCGTTTTGCCGTCGGACACCGGGTAGTTCACGGCGGGCCGGACATTACCGATCCCGTAATCATTGACGATTCCATTGAGTCCATCATAGACAGATGCAGTATATACGCTCCGCTTCACAATCCGGCCAATCTAAACGGAATCCGGGTAGCCCGGGAGTTGTTTGATTGTCCGCAGGTAGGGGTATTCGACACCGCTTTTCATGCGAAAATGCCTGCCCCGGCGCGCACCTATGCCATACCCCGGGACATAGCGCAAAGACACGGTATCCAGAGGTACGGATTTCACGGAACTTCGCACGGCTATGTTGCGGAAGTAGCGGCACGAAACCTGAATCGAGCTTTGAGCGATGTTAATCTAATCACTCTTCATCTGGGAAATGGCGCCAGTGTCTGCGCAATCAAAGACGGAATCAGCATCGATACAAGCATGGGATTTACGCCGCTGGAAGGTCTGGTAATGGGCACTCGATGCGGCGATTTGGACCCGGCCATTGTGGCCTATCTTCAAGAGAAAGAGAAACTCATCTTTCAGGAAGTAGACACCCTTCTGAATCGACAGTCCGGCCTTCTCGGCCTGGGCGGTGCCTCCGACATGCGCGATCTGCTGGACAAAGAAAGCAAAGGCGATCAGAACGCAGCTCTGGCCATAGATACCTTCTGCTACCGGGCACGAAAATACATTGGCGCCTATTTCGCAGCCATTGGCGGACAGGTGGATGCCATCGTTTTTACGGCAGGAATCGGCGAGAACTCTTCTGCGATCCGTCGGCGAATTATGGACGGCCTTTTCGAGGACCGGATCTATTTCGACGAGGATGCGAACGAGCAGAAACTCGAAAGCCAGCAGGGCAATCTGCTTACAAAGGAACAGAGCCCGGTGGCGGTGTATGCCATACCCACCGACGAAGAGTGGATGATTGCCAGGCTGGCGCGGGATTTGCTGGCGAAGGAAGGCTAACCGCGAGCAGAAAGCAGATTCAGTGTAGGGGCAGCGAGGATTGAAGGCTTGCCCCGTGGTCCGGCGCACTTCTCACAACAGTCGGAAACCACTGCCTGGTTTGCTCCGATCTGAGCCGTGGCCAAAAAATCTCCCCTATAAAACTCCTTGCCAACGCGTCAGCTCGGCCCATTTTTTTGTGTACGGAATCGGTGATGCAAACATCTGTTTGTATGGGAGACCTGGAACAGAGAACCGGTATCCTGGAGCATAGAATGGACGCCGCAGAAGAACGCCAAAGGCAATTCGAACAGGAAATCTTCCGCACAAGAGAAGAGATTCGAGACGCTCTCCAGCGCATTGAACAACGCTTTGATGCAATCGACAGACGCTTCGAGCGTATGGAGCAACGCTTCGAGCGCATGGAGCAGCGCTTTGAGCACATCGACCGTAGATTCGAACACATGGATCGGCGTTTTGATCAGTTAATTGATCAAAACCTGCGGCAGTCCGAGGAACTACGCAGAACCCATCGCTGGATGCTGGGCGTAGCCGTAAGCATGACCGCAACTATTACACTGCTGCTTCCGGTCACACTGAAGCTGGCGGACCGCTGGCTGTGATTTGCCTGGGCCCTACAAAATCCCCGCTTTGCCGCCAGAGCGATGAAGAAAAACTGACTCATGACCGCCCCATTGATCCTTGCCTCCGGGTCCCCCCGACGAAGGCAGCTTCTGCAGAACCTGAATCTTTCCTTTGAAGTTCATCCGGTAGATGCAGATGAAAACCTGGACCCGAAGGAAAGCAGACATCCGGCGCTGTACATCGCGGAACGAAAGGCAAACCTGGCCCGTAGCCTTTTTCCAGATCGGTGGATACTCACCTGCGATACCGTTGTGGAATCAAAAACTCCAGGAGGCCCAACCTATCTTGGCAAGGCCGAGAATCGCGAAACAGCCAGGAATATGCTCCGATCACTGTCCGGCACCGATCACATAGTTCGCACCGGCCATTGCCTGGTGTCGCCGAATGGAAACATTCTTTCCGCAATGCCCTCCACAACTGTCCGGTTTCGTCCTCTGAGCGATGATCTGCTGGACTGGTATCTGGACACCGGGGAATGGACTGATAAAGCCGGAGCCTATGGCATCCAGGAAAAGGGCGCCGTCTTAATAGATGAAATCCACGGAGATTACTTCAATGTAGTGGGCCTGTCGGTTAAATGCCTGGATGAGTTGTTTGAAAAGGCTGGAACAAGCCTCGGGCAGTTTCGCCAGTAACGCACGATCGAAGCTCGGAAAGCGGCGTCTGCAAAGGATGCAGCAGGGCGCTGCCCTTCCATAAACAAGCGAGCCACGACAACCGTCGCTGCTCGCTGTCCGCTGTCCGGCAAAGGAAAAAGAATTACCGGCTTTGTTCGGCGTAAACTGACATACCTAACAAGTTCATGGCTTTAGGCGCAAAGGAGCAACCGGAGCAACCGGCGATTCCATGGCTTTGATTAATTTCCGTTAGATCGAATTAGATCAAAGAACTCCTGACGGGTTCGCGGATCTTCCCGGAAAGAACCCAGAAGCGTGGAGCTTGTCATAACAGAATGCTGCTTCTCTACTCCACGACAGGTCATACACATGTGCCGGGCTTCAATCACAACCCCCACGCCATCCGGCTTCAGTTCATCGTAGATGGCATTTGCAATCTGATGACACAGCTCTTCCTGGATCTGCAGTCTTCGCGCATACACCTCCATGACCCTGGCAAGCTTGCTAATTCCGAGAACCTTACCTTTAGGGATATAGCCTATATGGCATTTTCCGGTAAAGGGAAGCATATGATGCTCGCACATGGAGTATAACTCAATGTTGGAAAGAACTACCATTTCTTCGGTGCTGGACGTGAAGGTCTTGCTGAGCACCTCTCTGGCATTCTTTCGGTAACCGCTATAAATATGATCAAAAGAGCGAACCACACGATCCGGAGTTTCAAGAAGCCCTTCTCGATCCGGATCATCGCCTATATAGCGAAGCAATGTTCGCACTGCCTCCAGGGCCTGCTCTCTGCTGACTTCTTCTTTCAAGTGCTTCTCCAAACTACCCCGTTCCAGGCGGGGCTTGCTTCTAACCATCTCGCAAATGCATGATCAATCTTCCTCGGGCCGCTGCCGGACAATAAACCGCAGCCGGTCGGAACCAACAGTACCATCACAAGATCCCTATCCGACGACTGCAGGGCCATTGTTTTTTACCTCCGGGCAGCCAATCGAATAGATCTATATAGAAATCCGATGGCAAGAATCATTAAGCCAGAGAGGACAGCAGAAACCGGCAAGCTGAAGGCAAATGCGATGCATCCAAATAGTCCAAGGACAGAAAGAAAGGCAGGCCATCGTCTTTGTTCGGGACGGAGCGACAACGAAGAAGCGTTGGTCACCGAGTAGTAAATCAGTACAAGAAAGGAGCTAAAACCTATGGCCGTCCGCAGATCCGCCACCAATATCAGCAGTATGACCAGCGCTCCTGCCAGGCTTTCGCTAATATGGGGCACCTGGAATCGGGGATGGATACGGCCCAGCCGGGACGGCAGATCGCCGGCAGAAGCCATCGCATAAGAAGTTCTGCTCAAACCGGCAAGCAGGGAGAGCAATACCCCCATCGAGGCAAGCCCGGCGGCCAGACGAACCATCACCGCAAGCGGAGGGAATCCCCCCGCCAATAATGCATCCGCCAGGGGAGCCGACGACTGGCCCAGCCGCGCAGGCCCGAGAGAAAGAAGTAGAGTTATGGCCACCAGCAAATACAGGGTCACAACAAAAAAGAACGCCACAGGAATGGCCCGGGGGATGGTCTTTGCCGGATCCTGCACTTCTTCGCCCAGGGTGGCCAGGCGCGCATATCCGGCGAAGGCGAAAAACCACAGCGCCGATGCCTGAAGGACGGACAAAGGATCTTCCACAACCGATGCGACAAGAGAGCCGACGAATTCCTGCGAAAGCATTCCATGGGATTGATCCGATTTCCCGGAATTGTGGCCGAACCAGATTGCAGCCAGCGAAACCAGCAGAACGGCAATCACGACCATAACGATCACACGTGTGGCCAGCGCAGTCTTTTTGATCCCCAGAAGGTTCAGTCCCGTGAGAGCGGCGACCACGGCCACGGCCAACCATCGTTCCTGCCCCGGCCACAGGTAGGCGCCGGCTGTAAGAGCCATGGCGCCGCAGCTGGCGATTTTGCCGAAAAGAAAACTCCAGCCTGCAGCAAAGCCCGCCCAGGGATGCAGTTGTTTTCGTCCGTAAGTGTAGGCCCCTCCAGACTCCGGATACACCGCAGCCAGCTGAGCAGAAGAGACAGCATTGCAGTAGGCCAGAAGGGAAGCCAGGATCAATGCCAGTAGCATTCCCCATCCGGCGGATGCCGCGGCGACAGCGGGCACTGCGAAGATCCCTGCCCCGATCATGGCCCCCAGGCCAATGAAAACGGAATCGGTAAAGCTCAGACGGCGACCAAGTGCTGGCATATAAACATTGGATGTGTTTCAAACATAGAGGACAAGCAAAAGCGTCCATGACTCTAACGAATGGAGCCCGCCGCAGAATGCGCGGCTGGATTAGCGTTCTTGACGCCAGCCCAGCCCGAGCAGCGGCCCAAAAAAGCCTGAAGCTACCAGGCGAAAAACAACCGGTTTACGCCTCAGAGCTCGCCGCAATTCTGCCTGAATGGCCATACGAAACGTAATTATTGAAAAGTTTGAAACTGCCGCAGCGGGAGCTGTGATCATCTCCGCCGGAAAGACCAGGGTTCTCTGCACAGCCTCCCTTTCTACAGACCTGCCGGGCTGGCTGGCCGCCAAAGAGCCGCCCTCGGGCTGGATCAGTTCGGAATACAACATGTTGCCTGGCTCCACATCGCCCCGAAAGAAGCGAGGCAACGATGGCCGCAGCACCGAGATTCAGCGATTGATTGGAAGATCTTTGCGAGCCATGGTGGAGCTAACTTCCATTCCGGGAGTTAGCATCATTTGTGATTGCGAGGTCTTGCAAGCGGACGGAGGCACCCGCACCGCCAGTATCACCGGGGCTTCCGTTGCGCTCATGCTGGCCCTGGGGCAAGCCCTGGACGATGGTTTGCTCCCATCGGTAGAAACGGATCGAATCCCGATTCAGCTGGTAACCGCCATTAGCGCCGGCGTCGTTGACGGGAAATGCGTAGTCGATCTGGATTATGACAAGGATAGCCGCGCCGATGTGGACCTGAACGCGGTCCAGAACCAGAAGCGAGAATGGATAGAGCTTCAGGGCACCGGGGAACGCGCAGGCTTTACAAAAACGCAACTGGACGAAATCCTGGATCTATGCGATGAAGCCATAGAACAGATCAGAAACAGACAGTTGGATTTTCTTAAGAACCACTTATCGGCATCGGCATCGGGGCTGCTGCTGGGTTCCTGAAATCGTTTTCGGAAGTTTTTTCCTTTTCGAGAATGGGAGTTTTTAATATATCAAGGGGGAACCCTGCAGTACTGGAGTATTGAATGATTTCAATCGGACGAGAAACGAAAGTGGCCAGGGGGAATTCCTCCAATATAAGGAATTCTTTTGAGCCCGGAACCGAATACTCAGCCCCATTTGAACAGATCGCAGAACCTGTTTTAGCCGGTCGATTCTTTCAGCAGAACACCGGGCGAACGAGACGAAGATTGTCGGAACTCTCCCGGCTAGCAATGGCTCTGGCCCTGATTACCGGGTTTTCGGCTTCGGAACTGGCGGCCGTGGAAGATTGGTCCTCCGACAGCAGCTGGCTCGAGGGCTTTGTTGTATTCGGAAGCGCACGATTCCGACCGGAGTTCCGTGCGAACGGAGATTTCAATCGCAAGACCGACGATACAAGCGAATTCGCAAGCAGCAAAATTCAGCTTGGCATAGCCAAGGATCTCACAGAAGACACAAAGGTTGTATTTCGGCTACAGGACTCCCGGGTCTGGGGAGGAAGCCCTACTTCCGACACCGGTTTTGCGGCCAACCCGGCTACTTCGGAAAGCTTCCTGACTGTAAGAGAAGCCTATATCAAATCGGATAACCTTCTGGGGCCGCTTGGGATCAAGATGGGACGCCAAATACTGAACTACGGTAGCGGGCGTCAACTGGGACGCACCGACTGGAACAACGTGGGCCGGAGCTTCGACGCCATGGAATTTCACTGGCAACTTGGCCCCTGGAAATCCTCCCTCATTGGGGCGGTCCTGGCCGAAGAAGATGCTGGCGCCGGTTTGAGTCCTACTCTGGGCCGATCCAATCCTTCTGGCATCAACTTCAACTGTGATCCCACTACCCGGGCCTGTACCGTGAGCGCCACTACACCCAGGGAACTGGACGATGCCTACATGGCCGCCATGTACAACGAGATAAAATTTCATCCGCAGTTCCAGGCTGAGCCGTACTATATTGGCATTTATAAGAAATGGATCCCGGCCAGCACATCGCCTTTCCCTGGATTGCCCATTCCCCCAAAGGCCAGGGACCGACAAAGGGACAACCTGCACACCATTGGTCTCCGGTTTACAAACAAGACGGTAAATGGTAAAAGCGCCTCGCAGTACTTCGATTACTCGCTGGAGTTTGCGTACCAGACCGGTTTCAACGGTCAGCGAGTACAGGCAGCCTGGGACATTCTAAATCAGACGGCACCCAACGGCGATCCAATATACACTGAACGACAATACTACGATGC
Organism: Spirochaetaceae bacterium; assembly: GCA_002730875.1. GTDB lineage: Bacteria > Spirochaetota > Leptospiria > Leptospirales > Leptonemataceae > UBA3465. The sequence continues at coordinate 79,676 of PCBI01000010.1, forward strand.
CTACGTCGCCTACGCTGACATCGGCATAAGGCCGGTAGAGTTTTTACGAATTGGCCTCATAGCCGACGTGGCTTCCGGCGACCCGAACCGCAACGATGCGGCGGTGGCAACCTACACACAATTGTATCCCACGAATCATGGCCCCATGGGGGATATGGATATCATTGGCTCCCGAAACATGATTGCCCGAGCCATTCGTCTGGATTTTGCGATGGGCAAATTCGGGAACTTCAAAATAGCCTACTGGCATTATAAGAAGCATAAGGCGCAGGATAGCTTCTACGCGAATGGCGGTGGAGTGGCCAGGGATGCGGACGGGGAACTGCTCAGCACCGAAACAGAGAGCAATGCGCGCTACGGTGAAGTCCTGGATAGCTCCGGCAAGATTTCGGAAAACTCGGTGGCCCAGCTGAGCACACAGCTATTTCACGAATATAATGTAACCTATGCTTTCAAGGCAAACGGGCTCAGTTTTGCATTCGGATATGGTCAGGCTCATGCCTTGAGCTCCATTCGCCATCGAGTAGATGAAACCTATGTCCGACCGGATCTTCGGGAGCCCGCTTTCGACCCCAAGAGCCACTTTGGTTATTTCATGCTGACCGCACAGTTCTAGGTCAGACTTTCGCTGAGTTCGCGCAGGCGGTCCCCGGTAGCGGGATCGTTCGTCACAGCCAGAGGGACCTTGCGTTTTTTGCCGTGGAAGTAGGTGCCCGAGGGACCTGGATCCGGCAGACTGGCCAGTTGCACCAGGGGGCCGGCGGCCTTTTTGGGCGATTTGCTGATGAGTCCCCAGATGAAGTGCACCGCCCCCGGATATTCGCGCACCAGCGATGTATTCACAACCCCGGGATGAAAGGCGTACACGGATATGTTCTTTGATTGGAGCTTGCGAAACAAATCCATTGTGTAAATGACGTTGCACAATTTGCTATCGCAGTAGGCCTGAAATCCGCTGTAGTTTTCCTTTCGTTCCAGCGGAGCGCCGCCGTTGAGGAAATCCGTTTTTGCCCGATAGTGAAGGGCGGAAGCCACATTGATAATGCGCGAAGGAGCATTCTTGCTCAGCCCATCCAGCAAGGCCTCGGTCAGCCAGAACGGCCCCAGATGATTCACAGCGAAGGTAGCTTCAATTCCATCGGCGCTTTCTTTTCTTTCTGGATGAAACACCCCGGCGTTGTTGATTAGAAGGTCCAGGCCCTTGTGGCGCTTAGTGAAATTCTTCACGAATTGTTGGATGGACTCTTTCGAAGACAGATCCAGTTCGAAGAGCTCTACCCGGCTTCGGCCGGATTTCATCTGAATCTCGCGCTGCACCGCCTGTCCGCGAGCGATATCCCGAGCAGTGATGACCACCTGCGCGCCCAGTTCCAGAAGTCCGATGGCCGTTTCCTTGCCAATGCCGGAAGTGGCGCCAGTAATCAAGCAGAGCTTTCCTTCGATGTGTTCTTTCTGGAGATTTCGTAGCAGGGAGTCATCCTTTCGCGCCATAGGCAAATCCGGACCCGGCCGGCATTCCTGTCAAGCCAGGACCGAATTTCACAACGTCTTTGAAAGGCCCAATCCGTCAACTGTCCACACAAAGCAAAACAGCCAGCCCGGGTTGATCCGCGGACTGGCTGCGTACATCTGCTTACAACAGAAGCCCTTTTACTATTAGTAGTCGGTGGGATCGGGACTGTTATCAGTAGCCAGATCGGTCATGCGATGACACATGGTGCAGTCCTTCATTTTCGGATCTTTGTCGATGATTGGCTGGAAGGCATTGTCCACTTTGAGACCGTCGAACAGTTCGCGAAAATCGTTTGTTTCTACCTTGCCCTCTTCATTGAAGTCGTTGCTAAATCCTTGATTGAGGTCTTCGGATTCCTCGCTGTCCACATGGCGAGTAGCCACTGTTCCTTCGCAAACACAGGTGGCGCTTCCGTTATGGTCATGGCTTACAGAAAACTTGGTTCCGCGAACCGATGCCACCGCCGTTGGGCTGACAACGGTCACTCCCTGATCGGATTTCTTCTGCACATCGATCCAGGTAAAACCCTTCTCCAGCTTCACTTTCACGGATTCCGGTCCCTTCTTGAGGTTTTCCAGGACCACATCGGTCTTTGGGCCCAGGCGAATCTCTTTTCCCTGGTAGATGATCACCAGACTGCTCTGCGGACCGGTCTGGATTCGATCGTTGCTCTGGATGATTGTCTTAAGCTTAAGGGGCTTGAAATCGCCCTGCCCCGCTTTCTGGACTTTGGCCAAGCCCACAAGGCGGGTAACCAGAGCCCGGTCCTCCGCCTGCAATGCAGACGTCATAAAGAGAGCAAAAAGAACAACAAGACCGGCAAACGGCCGAGAGCCCCTTGCAAACGGAGTTCGGTAATTCATAAATACACCTTCCTACAATTTTAGCGTCGGGTTTGACACTTATACCCCACAACACCTCTGAGAGGATGATTTGCAACCTTTTACCAGAAATTGCGCAAGGCCCGAAGGACCACAAAAAATCCACGGGAGCAACACTGTAAGAGGACCAGGCAAATGGCGGCAGTTGTAGCCGGAATCCTCTCAGCACATTTGACGTTTTACCTTCACAAACACAACTCTAATAGTTCACCCCTATTCCATGAATGCCGCATGAAATCGAAATTCCATGCGAGCCCCCAGGGCTCCGGCCAGAAGTAGATAGCGGGAGTCCAGTTCGAAATAAGCTTCGGCTTCGTCCCCCGCATCCATTACGCAGGCCACTCGTACCTCGTGTTCGCGAGCCAGTTGTCGCAGGCTTCTTCGCACCGGCGCCAGTCGTCGCATCAAGTCCTTTACATGCTCTTCAATGGGCTCATTTCCTGCCGGACGGCTGTTAATTTGCCAGATTCCCTTGCCCCAGGCATCTCGCGGAATAATCCGGTCCGGCTCCATGCCCAGAATTCGACTTACATCCTCGGGATGCAGCTCCGCGCCAGAAACAGTAAGAATGGCCCAGCCTGTTGTTACTCTGTTTGACATTTGCGGCTTTTTCCTGTAACTCTACCAGCACCTTCGCGAATCCACACTGCCCATGAAAGAACCGGCGCTCGTAATCATTGGAAATGGCATCACCGGAATCACCGTAGCCAGAACCGTCCGAAAGCAATTCAAAGATGTCCGTATTCGTATAATATCGGATGAAACCGACTACTTCTTTTCCCGTCCGGCCTTAATGTATATTTATATGGGCCATATGGAAGCCAGGCATACCGAGCCCTATGAAAGAAGATTCTACGATGATAACTACCTGGAACTGATCAAAGGCAAAGTAGAATCCCTGGACCCGGAATCCGGACAGATCACTCTTTCCAACAGCCAGATCATTCCATATGATTATCTGGTTCTGGCCACCGGATCCATTCCCAATCGATTTGGCTGGCCCGGGCAGGATCTTCAAGCGGTGCAAGGGCTTTATTCCATGCAGGATCTGGAGACTCTGGAGCACTGGTCCGCCCAGGGGATAGACCACGCTGTTATTGTAGGAGGCGGGTTGATTGGCATCGAACTGGCAGAGATGCTACATACCCGAAACATCCCGGCCACGTTTCTGGTTCGGGAGAGCCACTACTGGGGCAACATTTTGCCTCCGGAAGAGTCAGGATTGGTAAAGAAACAAATCGATGCGCATCATATTGGCCTCAAATTAAACACCGAGCTCAAATCCATTGAAGCCGATGAAAATGGAAGAGCTCGAGCTGTAGTCACCACGGACGGTCAGGAGATACCCGCCAATTTCGTAGGGCTCACCGCCGGTGTTCGCCCCAACCTATCCTTGAGCCATCCCTCCCTGGAGACAGGCCGTGGCTATTTGATCGACTCTTACTTCCAGACTTCGCAGGACAAGATTTATGCAGCCGGGGACTGCGCACAGTTGCGCAATCCGGATGGAAGCCCGGGGCCCGTGGAACAGCTTTGGTACACGGGTCGCATGCAGGGTGAATCTCTGGGCAAGATCCTGGGGCATCGAATCCAACAGGAGCACGACCTCCAGATGAGAAACGACATTGTAGAAAGGGATCAAGCAACTCCGGGAAGAAGCCCCTATGACCGAGGCATCTGGTTCAATTCGGCGAAGTTCTTCAACCTGGAGTATCAGACCTACGGCTTCGTGCCCGCACAGGTGGATGCGGAGCGAACCTTCTACTGGCAACATCCGGGTAAGGACATGTGCTTTCGTATGGTCTGGAGCGGCGATGCCCAAAGCGGCGCCGTTACGGGATTCAATGTATTCGGGCTAAGGTACAGACAGAATGTTTGTGAAACCTGGATCGCTGAAAAGCGCAGCCCGGCCTTTGTGATCGAGAATCTAAAGAAGGCAAACTTTGACCCCGAGTTCTTTGAAAGACCGGAAAGGAAGATCCAAAAGGCCTTCAAGGAGTTTTTGAAGAAGGCCGCGCCCGCTTCCGCGTAAAGACGTCCGGCGAGCGTAACTCTAAAGTGCGGAGCACTTTTGGCGGTCAGGATGACCACAAGCGGCGAAGCCGCGCAACAGAATTCACGGGAGCCCCATTGCAGGAAGCAATGAGGCGAGCGTACCTCCAAAGTGCGAACCACTTTGGCGCGGGCAGGATGCCCGCAAGGTCCGAAGGACCGTAAAAACTATCACGGGAGCGAAGCTACACGACGTAGCTTCGCGAGCGTACCTCTATGACCAACAACCAAATGAATTCAGTACCATTTAAAGCATTTCAACCCTACAACCTTATGGCCACGGCGCTGATTACGATAAGCCTGGCCGTGCCGGTGTTGAGCCTTGCCGGATTTGCCGTGCCGGCAGGAGGGCTGTATCTCGTTTTTTTTCCCGGGCTCCTTTGCCTCGGCTTCTTCATGATGGCCGCGCAGAGAGCCTTGTCCAAACCAGCCGGGATAGACAATCATGGGATTTACCAGAGTAGCGTCACCGGACGCGGGCTGGCCGGAATTCTCCTGGGCGTCGTTATCACCGGGCTCTATGTGGTGATCTATTTCGGAAATCGCATCCCACTGGGCGACGGCACAGTGCATTCCCTCTTTCAGGAACGGCTCTACAACTACTTCAACCCGGTGAGCGAATTCATCCGAAACAAGCCTGCAGATAACTGGTTCTTCTACAGCCTGATGTACACGCTGGCGGTTTTCGTTTTCGGCGTCCGAATGATTTTCAAACATCGTCATTCTCCCTACCAAATCATTCGCACGATTTCGGTAATGGTAGTGCAAACCGGATTCGGTTTCCTTATACCTTATCTGCTGGTAGCCTTCGAGAAGCCGGAATTCTACTTCAGCTACTTCTGGCCGCTGAAGCCGGAATATCTTTACCCTTCCACCTGGCCTGCCCTTGCTTCCGGCGCTTTAGGCACATTCTTTTCCGGCGAAGCGCAGGTGATGACCTACTTCCTGGTTTTCGGCGCCTTTATGACCTTTGTGGCCACCCCTATCCTCACCTATTTCTTCGGTAAACGCTGGTATTGCTCCTGGGTATGCGGCTGCGGCGGCCTTGCCAATACCGCCGGCGATCCGTTTCGACAACTGAGCGATAAATCCCTGAAGGCCTGGAAGCTGGAGCGATGGATCATCCATTCTGTTCTGGTAGTTATAGTCCTGGTCACGGGAGTTCTGTGGGCCAACTCCTTGAGCGATGGGCAACTCTTTCCGGAATGGGGGGTGCCGCTACGCGAAGCCTACACATTTTATATTGGGATGATATTCAGCGGCGTTGTGGGCGTTGGTTTCTATCCGTTGCTGGGAACCCGGGTCTGGTGCCGGTTCGGATGCCCCATGGCAGCCATCCTGGGCATCATTCAGAAGTTTTTTTCCAGGTTTAGAATCACTACCAACGGAGGGCAATGCATCTCCTGCGGCAACTGCTCGACCTATTGCGAGATGGGCATCGATGTGCGATGGTATGCGCAACGAGGCCAGAACATTGTACGGGCTTCTTGCGTGGGTTGCGGCATGTGTTCCGCTGTTTGCCCCAGAGGCGTCTTGAACCTGGAAAACGGAATCGTTACAGCCCGGGTGCCATCGTAGTTTCAGGAAGTTCCACCGGGCAACTACAGGATAGCCTGAGGCGGGTGCGGCCCGGATAAAGAGGGTGCGCCTCGATTCATGACCTCCCCGTCCAAAGCGCCGTCGCAGCCAAAAAGGCCCCTACCCAATACAGAGGAAGTCCACTTCCTGCTCGAAGCCATTCTCCTGAAGAGCCCGCTGGATGATGCCCCGGGCGCCGCGGGCGTTCACGTACACCAGCACAAAGGGGCGCGGCGAATCCGCATACAAATACTCGGGACTTCGCACGGCAATCCGCACTGGAGTGGCCCGATCAGAACGATGGGTGTCTGCTTGAACCGTTTCGCCTGCTGGGGATCTTTCGTAATCGCCCCCGGGGCTTTCTTCGGACATGCGTGCCATCGGCACACCGCTGGATTCCAGCAAAGAGGGCTTGATATCCACGTAGTATTCCGGTATCCAATCCGGGAAGTGGTCTTCGAATCGACGTCGGGATCGCCGACTGGCCCCCCAGACCACCATTCGCCGTTCGGACATTCGCTTATGGAGAGCCAGGTCCCGGGCCAGATACTCTTTTCTAAGTTCGTGAAAAGCCTGCTTGCTGTATCTATGGTCCTTTCGGGAAAGCTGGTTCTCGCTTACACGGTATTGAAGCAGGGTGTCCGGTAGCTTCTCCACTCGCATGCCTGCCTGAAGACATCGCAAAAATAAATCGTAATCTTCCGGGAAGGGACCATCCCGATATGCGCCCAGGGACTTCAGCGAATTCACCGGCATGGCCAGTGTCGGATGTTGTAGCGGGCACTCCACATATCGATTGGCAAGAATGTCGGATTCGCAGACCAGATTGTTCTGCCAGGCGAAGTATTCCTGTGCACCCGGGCCCGGATTCCCCACGGGCTCCACCAGACAGCCAGATACATCCACCTCCTCAAGATGCTCCAGCTGCCGCTGCAATCGAACAGGGTCCATGATGTCATCCGCATCCATGCGCACGAAGACCGGAGACTGACACAGGCTCAGACCTTGATTGAGCGCATCCACAATGCCCGCACCCTTACTTTGAACCAGGCGAATGTCAGGCCAGACGAGACCCTGCCCTTTTCGGGATTCCGCCACCGCGCGAATCAATTCCGAGCCCTGATCAGTAGATCTATCGTCGATCAGGAGTATCTCGAAGTACGGGTAGCTTTGATTCAGAACAGATTGCAGGCAATCATTCAGGGTATTTGCTGCATTGCGAAATGGTATGACTATGCTGGCTGCGGGTTTCAGTAGTCAAAGGCTGATGACGCCTACTGAAATGGCGAGAACTTTACGCCGTAGGCGATATAGTTGCTGCCACAGGTCCGCGGACAAAAAGTACCGTAGATTCCGCTGCGGTGATGGATTCGCAGGAAAGCCCGGGGCTCGTACGCATCCACCGGCAGGCCGATTTCGAGTTCGAATACCAGATAGTTGAGCAGATTTCGCGAGTACTCCGATTCGCCGTTTATCCCGTAGAAGCTTCGCGGGTTTTCCAGGTCCGGATTCCTGGTGGCCAGCGAAAGACCTTCACCCACCGCAAAGCTCACAGGCACTCCGGAAAAATCCAGGCTATCGCCCATGCGAGCCATGATCAGAGCATTGAATTCAAGATGCTTTTGCGAACCGGAATGATGCACCACCTGGCCCTCCCATTCCATGGGCAGGCCAAAAAAGGCCATGGGCGCCGGTTGCGAAACAGCGCCGGTAAAAATGTAGCTGGGTTTGAAATCCGTGTCGGCCTTCAAGGCAATGTTACCCAGATTACTTCGGGTAAATTGCCCCCGGTAGAAGGTAATGTCCGTCCGGTCCGGCTCATCCAGAGCATGCAGGGAAGTGGAAGCCAGCAACATTACCAGGGTAAGGGCGCGTACCATGGTATTTGGACGATCGTGATCCCCCGATGGTTGTCAGAAAAGCTGGCGAAGGCCGTTCCATTTGCGGGAGGCCCGCGGCCAAAGTGGCTGCAGGTGACATCTAAGCGGGTTCAATCCACGATAATCCGTGGAATGCCTGGCTCAATTCGGGTCACAACCTCGTAGTTAATGGTACCGGCCAGATCCGCCAGTTCATCCGCTGTAACAGATTCTCCGCCATCCGAGCCAATCAAGGTAGCCACATCGCCGGGGGCGCATTCCGGGATGGAAGTTACATCTACCATAATCATGTTCATACAAACCCGGCCCAGAAGCGGCGCTCGACGTCCGCGAATCAGCACATGAGAGCGATTGGAAAGACTTCGATCATAGCCCTCATAGTAGCCTACCGGAATCACAGCAATGGTAGTAGGCGCCGTGGTTCGGTAGGTGCATCCGTAACCCACGTCAACGCCCTCCGCCACCGGATTGATGTGCACGACTCGAGCTTTCCATGACAGCGCCGGCCGAAACTCCGGCATCTCCGCCAATACCATCTTTGCGCTCAGACGCGTGGAACTGGAAGCCCAGAATCCATAGAGCGAAATCCCAACCCGGATCCAGTCCTGCCTGGACTCTGGAAGCAACATGGCCGGGGCGCTGGCGGCGCTGTGACAGATCAAGGAGCCCTGAAAACCGGCCCTGTGGATGGCGCCCGCCTCTTCCATGGCCTTCGCGAATCGGGCGTATTGCAGCCGGCCATAGCCCTGATCCATTACATCCTCTACGTTGGCGAAGTGGGTCATGAGCCCACGCCAGGGCAAATCCGGGTTTTCGGATAGATATTGCAATACCCTGGCCAACGCCTCATCGTGCGCCCCCAGACGACTCATGCCCGTATCCACTTTTAGATGAAAAGGCAACGAAGGGCGGACCGAATGCAGAGCCAGTATATCATCCACGGTAGACAACACGATATGAAATTCCCTTTCTTGTTCGGGAATCCTGGCATAATCGGAATCCTGGTTGCGGCCCATAATCAGAACCGGGCCCGCATATCCCCACTCCCGAAGCTGCACCGCCTCGAAGATAGCATTCACCGCCAGGCCGGAAACCTCACCCGAGCTATAGAGCGGCATAAGAATCTCCAATAGCTGCTTGAGTCCATGACCGTAGGCGTTGGACTTAACCACGGCAAAGAACCCGCTATTCGGCGCAATGGCCCGGTAATTGCTCACCGATTTCTGGATAGCGCTCCTGCTGATTTCCAGCCAGGTATTCATACAGCCACCGAAAAAAAGCGACTTGCTCTGTATACCGGTTTGTCAATTGTGGAAGATTCTTGTGATATCTGCATTCTGCTCGCCCCATCCTATGGCTGGCTCGCAGGGCGCGGACATCGGGGAGAAGCGCCCGCAAGGTCCGAAGGACCGCAAAATTTTCACGGGAGTGACGCTACAGGATGTAGATTCACGAGCGTACCTCTGAAGTGCAGAGCACTTTGGGTGATCAGGATGATCACAAGCGGCGAAGCCGCGAACAAATTTCACGGGAGTCGCATTGCACGAGGCAATGGGGCGAGCGTACCTCCAAAGTGCAAAGCACTTTGGGTGATCAGGATGATCACAAGCGGCGAAGCCGCGAACAAATTTCACGGGAGCAGCAATACAGGATGTATTGCTGCGAGCGTACCTCTAAGGAGCCGAACAGTGAAGAAGCTGAAGACCAGATTATCCGTTCGAAAGCGACTGCAGAAGAAGCGCGAAGCAAGAGCTTTGCGAAGCAAGGCCAAACAGGCCCACAGACGCGGTACCGGATACAAAGACCTGGAAGATGCCGAGTAATGAAGCCTATTGCAGGCCTCCCGCTACGCAATCATTTCATTCCCGCAGAAAGAAGAGACTCCGCATTGCTGATCGTCATGCACGGGCTGGGCGATCGCATGGAGTCTTTTTTCGATTTCCCTTCTCTGTTGCTGGGTAACCGGCTCTCCTATCTGTTTCTAAACGCACCGGACGCCTACGTGGTAGGCTGGAAGTGGTATGATCTGGACGGTCAGCAGGAAACAGGACTAAAGAAGTCCCGAGAACTTCTGGACGCAACCATCGACCATCTTCACAAAGAAGAAGACATTGCGCCGGATCAAATTGTTCTTTCGGGCTTCAGCCAGGGAGCAGTGGTCAGCCTCTACACAGGGATTCGACGTACACGCCCGTTAGCCGGCATTGGCGCCCTTTCTGGATATCTGTTCGGCGGAGTGGAAGAAGCCAGCGATGCCAGCAAAAACACTCCCATCTTTATGACGCACGGCCTTTATGACGAAGTGCTGCCCTACGAGCGGTCCGAACAACACGGCGAACTGCTTTCCGAAGCCGGCTACAAACTGGACTGGCGCGAGTACCCCATGGGGCATCAGATCTGCCAGGAAGAGATGCAGGATTTCAGTCAGTGGCTGAGCGCCATTGTTAGCTAGCGCACGCCCACTGAAACAGGCTCACCGATTCGGCCAGCGCAGCCGCCCGATTGGTACCCGTAGAGCTTATACGCAGCTTCCCAGGGATCGCGCGTCGATTCAAGCCAATCGTATATCAAACCAATGGAAGCAAATCGTTTAGCCACAGAAGGGCAGTCAGCAGCGCCACCCAGATGAGCGAACCATAGTAAAGCCACTGCCTTTCCACAAGGGCGAAAAGGATCATCGCCGGCGCGAATATTCGGGCAACGTTCGCGAAATTTAGCCAGTACTCAGCCGCGCTGGCAAAGGATATCAAAAGCAGGTTACCCGCCAGGCCCGCGATCAGAAGCACATTCCGCTGGCTTCGCGGCGAAGCGGAGTCGTTGCGAGGCGTTTTTGGAGATTTCGAATTCTTCGCATGCAGAATAAGCGCAACCAGCGTTACCGTCATCCAGAGCAGGCCCATTACCAGCAGTCCACGACCGCTTATCAGCTTTGGTTTAGTCCCAAGGAAGTCCATGAGCCCGGAAAAAGGGACCTGAACCTTGCCTCCGGCGCCATCGCCGGCGAAAAAGCCGGTCCATCCATACCAGGCGATGGCGAGCAGCCCCGCAAGAAGCAATATAACAGGAAGCCGCAGGCATCGCCAGGGAGCGCCACGACCGGCTTCGGCGCCTGCAGCGCGAAACCTGCTGTAACAACGAAACAACGCTGCCAGCCCCATACTGCCCCCCACCAGAAACATGGTCTCCTTGCCGAGCATAGACAGAAGCAGCAGTAACCCGGCAGTTCCATACAGCGCTCCGGTGGACGTGGATCCGGAACCGGGATTGGCCCAGGACCGCATGATAATGAGCGAAGCGATACAGGCCAACGCAAGGGCCAGAGGCTCCGCCAGATTCAAACCGAAAGAAAGCAGACTAATCGGATTAACGCCAAAGAGCCAGGCCGCCCGGCGGTCAAAAGAGAACAGCAAATAGGATGCCAGAAGATGCGAAAGCAATAGCAATGCCGGCATCCCCAGCATGAGCGCCTTCGGCGAGAGCCAGTACAGCCAGCCCGCGAGAAGCGGAAAAGCGATCCGCGAAAGGCGAAAGCCGATGCTGTCCACCACTACAGGCGAGTCCGGGCTGCCGACTTCTTCATATAGTTTCGCATCCGCTTTAGCGGGATCGCCGGACCGGGATTCAAGATCGGCAAGCGAAATGACAGGTCTTCCAGAATAGATGGCGGCGGCCACATAGTAGTAAAACTGACCGTCGTAGCCGCCGGTAGGGAAAACGGGAGCGTCTTCAGGTATGATATGGGCGTTAAGCTTCGCCAGGCAGACATCATCCGGCAAACAGCCAAAACCTACCAGCGAGCCAGGCCCTCCAAAGCGGGCGGATCGCAATGCACCGTACGACAGGAAGAGTATCGCAATGAAAGTGAGAAAGAAATGCTTATTTTGAAACACCGAGTGATTCATAGGGAGTGGTTCGCCCGCGGCTATCCACACGAAAATGGGTGCCGCAAACCGGACAACTATAAAGACCGGTTCCCTGAATCTGCAGCTTTCGAGCACATTCCGGACAATAGGCCGCCGGCTCGGGTGCCTGGACGGTCCCGACATCGGAATTGCTTTCGGAAGCCACCAGCGCCGTTCCATCGTGCAGATTCCAGCCGCAGTACTGTAGCGCCACACGGCACTCGCCGGACAAATCCATTATGGCCAGTTGACTACCCTGTTTCTCCACCCGATCTTTCAGCATGCAGGCCGAAGCAAAATCCACAGAAAAAAGGCCCGAACCATCCGCTCGATAGCGAATATGCGGTCTGGCCGAGATTTCCTCCATCAGTGATTCCACCATGGGTCGATCCAGTGTACCTTTCAGTATAAAATGTACGGTCTGATTCATAACTTGTTTGCTATCTGCGAGTCAAAATGGTTTTGAGTCCTACATGGAGCCTGTATCTCGTCTGAGATTGTTTCTGGGCTGGACCCTGGAAGTTCTGCTGCTTTTTTTGCAGCTGATCTTTGTAATTCTGCCCATCCCTCTACCCTCATTTCGAAGGGGCAGACGTGGTACTATAATCATCGTCACAGATACGCTGACTTCGCCACTGTTTTATTTCCTGCTTCAGAGCAGGCTGAAAAAAAACGGATACAGCGTGTATGTACATTCCTGCTACAATCCGCTGAAAGGTTATCGGGTGCATGCACGAACACTGTCCGCTAATCTGGAGAAGTGGAATGTTAGCCAGGCCACTCTTATGTGTCATGGCGCCGGAGGCCTGGCCTCTCTGGGCCTTCCGGATCCGGGAAGACAACGAATCAAATACCTGGTCACCCTGGGCGCGCCTTTTCATGGCACTACCTTGCTCAACTGGCTGCCGTTTATTCCCTCTTTCCATGACATGACTCCTGGCAGCGAGTATCTTCTGATCAACAGAATGAATGCACTTCTGTTTCCTTCGTTTTCGCCTTTTGTCCCCTGGCGGGACGAGTGGATCTTTCCCGCCAACCTGGCGCGATTCGGCCAGGGAAGGGATCTGATCCTGGACTGGCCTGGCCGACTGAACCTACTATTTAGCGCTGACGTGGCAGAGACAGTCATTGAACATCTGAACCGGGAGCATCCGTATCCGATGACGGCCAACCATATGGCCCGTCAAACACCGGAGCCGGAAGGCGTGGTAAGTCGGCCCGCTCCCACCGCCAGGCCTGCGGCAGTAGCCAAACCCGCGAAAAAGAAAGCTCCTGTTAAACCGGCGAAGAAAACCTCCAAAAAAGCGCGTCGAAAATAATCGGCGAAACGATTCGCGATTTGCGCACATCTCGGGGTGTGAGCCAAAATCATCCCCGGGAAAAATTGCTTCAGTGCGGCGTCCAGCGACTCTCCGACCTGGAGCTCTTGATGCTCATTCTGGGACGCGGCAGTCGCACAAACCGGCTTCAACCCCTGGCAAAATCGCTGCTTACTATTCTGGACCGCAACAGAACCCCGAGCATGGAACAACTCCTGGAACTGGACGGAATCCATACGGCCAGGGCGGCCATGATTCTGGCGGCCCTGGAACTGGGCCGTCGAAGACACCAATCCGGCATCCGCATTCGCGGCCCGGAAGACGCCTTTGAGCTGATTCGCTATCTGGGCGACCGAAACCAGGAGCACTTTCTCTGCCTGACGCTGAACGGGGCCGGAGAACTCATAGAAAGACACACTGTGACGGTGGGACTCGTAAACCGAACCTTGATCCATCCACGGGAAGTATTCGCCCCCGCATTGAAGGACCGGGCCGCTTCCGTGCTGGTGGCCCACAACCATCCCTCCGGAAATCTGGAGCCAAGCTCCGAAGACATTCAGATAACACGGCGCTTACAGGACTCCGGGGAATTGCTGGGCATTCCGGTGTTGGATCATATAATCTTTCATCGCACGGATTTTCGAAGCCTGCTGGGAAGCTCCTGAAGCCAATGGCGCCGGAACCCATACAAAGCCCGACCTGAAGAAATACCGGATCTACGATAGCGGACGCTGCGGCAATGCATAGGCCGGGATAGCGCGCCGCATCGTTTCAAACGATTGGTTGTTACAGAAGGTTTGCACTCGTATAGGGGGGCTATAAAAGTGGTTCAGATCTATGCGACCAGCCACTGTAATCTTACTCTTCTTGCTTCTGGCAGGCATTGCCGGATGCGCCTCTTCCAGCGCCGGAATCACCACGTCCAATGTTCCGCTCACCGGAAAGAACTACAGAATTGTCGGTAATGGCAAAACCCAGGTGGACTGGTGGTCCTTTGATGTAGGTCTACTGGGCCTACCGCTGCAGGAACCGCCCATCGACAAGGCTGTACAGGAACTACTGCAAACCCATAACGGCGATGCGCTGATTAACCTGAGATACAGCACCGACCGCTCTATCTTTCTATTCATGACCCGCCACCGATTTACATTGCAGGCCGACGTAGTAAAAGTTCAGAACTAATGTCTCGATTGCGCAACATTGGCTGGCTACCCTTGCTCTGTGCGCTGGCGCTTCCGGTATTCCACTGCTTCCCTGGCGGAGTAGTGATGGAAGGAGGCTTCGTCGATCATGCAGGCTTCATCCCGGAGGCCACCCTGACCAACAATGCACCCTTCGACTACGTATGCCCGGATCCGGACGAGGTCAAAAGGCGCCAGGAGCTAAAGGAGCAAGGTTTGCCGGTGCCCGGGGAACCGCCTGTTCGCTACGTATCCGTGACCTCCTATCAGGGCGGATGCGAACAAACCGCAAGCAGTTCGGTCTATTATCTATTTCATTTGTTTCCCGCCACGCCGCCCATGGACCCTCATTACGCCCTGGGCCTGGCCGTTCAGAAACTGGAAGGCGATACCATGATCAATATCAAGACCTGGCATGAGACGCATTATTATTCCATTCTGGGGCATGTGCGAGTATTCAAAGTAAAGGGCGATGTGATTCGTTTTCGCCAGAGGAGAGAAAATTGACGCGCCTCCGATTGTTGCTGATACCCATATCCCTTCTGTCTATTCTGGTAGCCTGTCCGGAAAACACAACGGTACCGGATGACGAGGCCTGGAGTCAGATCTATGCCGCAATCGACTACAAAGCCCGAGAATGCGGAAACCAGCCCAACTATATTCTGATTGTACCCAGAGAGCCCACGCAGTACGGAGTGGAACTCTGCTCGCTTTCCATACTGCGACAACCATGCCCTTTTAACGATTATCCGCTTTTCTGCGCCGAGATGTACGAAATCGATCTTCCGGGGATAGGACCCTGATATGCGAACGGTTTGGTTTATACCAGAATGCATTTTGTCTGCCGGACGATGCGAATTTAAACGTCATGAGCGCGGAGAAGGCTCGGGGCGTACGGAACGTCGATTCTCGCATTTGCGATTTGCTCTTTTTCTTCTTTTCCTGTTTCCGTCGATGCTTTCTGCTTTTGAAGTGCAGGTTCGCGTATACGATCCGGTAAGCCGAAAAACCGTACCGGATGCGCAGATTATCGTAAAGGAAACCGGGCAGCAAACGTTTACGGATGGCCAGGGGATAGCGATCCTGGAAGTGCCACAGCCCGGCTTCTATACCGTGCGAGCCATTCTGCCGGACGGAAACCTGGTGCAGCCCCGGCTACAGGTGCAGGGCGCCGGCCAGATGCTTACCATTTTTACTTCGGAACCGGAGAGCCGGCCCGAACCCACCGGGCCCGAAACCCAGATCGTAGAAGATGAAGGCATCGTAGTCCGTGGCCGCAGGGACAAACAAAACCTCTCCCGGTACAATGTGCGATTGGATGAAGTGCGAAGATTGCCCGGACAGTTTGGCGAAGCTCTGCGCGGAATCGAATCCTTGCCAGGCGTAAACGCCCCGCCTTTCGGCAACGGCGACATTGTTCTGCGCGGCGCAAACGAAAACGCAAACACGTATCTAATCGACGAACTGCCTCTGGGTTACCCCTTCCATCTCCTGGGCCTGAACTCGGTGGTGCAAAACAACATAATCAATAGCATAGATGTTTATTCCGGTTCTTATCCCGTTAAATATGGCGATGCTACCGGCGGCGTAATCTCCATCGATACCATCGATGAAGTGGAGAAGTTCGGCGGACACACGACATTCTCGTTATGGTCCGCAAGCGTTCTTCTCAAGGCCCCCATAGGCGAAAAGGGCAAAGATGGGTACTGGGTAGCCGGCGTGCGGGCATCCTATCTGGACAAGACCCTGGGAAATCTGGTACCGTCGGGCTACACACTCATCCCCCGCTATCAAGATGCTCAGTTCAAACTCAGATACAATCTTACTGATCGACAAAGCCTGTATTTCTACATTCTGGGGTCCAAAGATACGCTCATTGCCGCTGTCGACAATCGGCCCACCTGGGATCCGACCACGGAAATCAGTCCTACACTGTTCGGCGCAAGTGTAGCATTGGATCGAGTATTCCATACAGAGGCTATCCGTCATATCTGGCAGCCCAATCAAGTATTCCAGTTAAAGACCACGCTGTTTAATCATAACAACATCGCCTATACCGACGGCACCCTGGGCATTATCGATGCGAAGCAAAACCTGGAGGATGGCTACGCCGCGCTTCGCACAGAGGCATTTATCGAACTATGGAAAGACCATGCTCTCCTGGATCTTGGCCTGGAAGCTCGCCGATTTCGTTATGTGTTCGAGGGAACCACAGTACAGCAGATAGATGTACTGGACCAGAGTCCGGATTTGTTCGATGCCAATAATCCGGACTTTCAGGTTGTTCCGGTGGATGACCGGAATTTTGCCAATTTCAACAGCGGCTACGCAATGCTCACTCTACGAGGCTGGTGGCTGGAATTCAAGCCAGGAGTGCGAGTGGACTATTTTGGTCCTACGAAGCAACGAGTCACCGATCCCCGCGGCACGCTGTCTCTGAAGTTACCCACCGACACAACGTTCATTGCCGGTGGCGGAATCTATCATCGAGTGCCGGATCCGGAACAATACAGCCCCTCCTCCGGAAACCCAAAACTCAAACTGGAGCAGGCAGATCATGCGGCCGTCGGCGTGGAACAAATCCTGGGCAACTGGATCATAAAGGTAGAAGGATTTCGCCAGGTATACCGGGACATAGTGATTTCCGATCCCTATGCCCGGCTTGCCTTTCGAGAAAATCCAGACCCCTTTACGCGATACGAAACGCCCATCCTGGTAAACACGCCGGCCTATTACTCCAACGACGGATACGGCTATTCAGAAGGACTGGAGTTCTACATCAAGCGAAGCAAACCCCCTAACGAGTCCGGCTGGTATGGGTGGATTTCCTATACCTATTCACGAAGTTTTCGCGACGACAATCGTTTCCGACCCAGTCCGTTCGCTCCGCCGACGCAGTATAGCGCCGATGAGCTGCGACTTCTACAGCAGTATGACAACACAGAAGCCATCTATGCCGACTTCGATAGAACGCACATTATCAACGTAATCCTGGGCTATAAGATCAATCCTGAATGGCAGATTGGAATCAAGTGGAGGTACGCCACCTCCAGGCCTTTCACGGAGATCATTGGCGATGACGGCGCTCAGCAGAATAATGATGGCCGGCCTATTTTTGACCCGGTGTTCTCGCCGAACCGGAACACTTTGAGGCTCAAGCCCTATCACCGCCTGGACATTCGCATCGACCGATTCTTCAACTATGAATGGGGCTTTGGAAACGTATTCATAGAAGCGCTCAACCTGTATCTCCGGGATAATCCAGGAAACTACTCTTTCGACGAAAGCCAGCCGTTCTCGAAAGCCAACCCGTCTGTGACTCCGGAATTTGGGAATCTGGTCATCCCCACGTCCAACGGCACGGGCCTGCGAATACCTTTGATTAACTTCGGTGTGGAGGTGCAATTCTGATGAAGCCGATCAGATTCGCTAGATCCGGTTTGCCTCGCAGATCCGGTGTGCCGCGCCTGCATTTGTGGGCTGCGATCGCCCTGTTCGCCGCATCGCTGACGAATGCCTGCAAAAGCGACTCCTTTGAGGACGTGCCCGATACAGAAGAGACCGCTTCCTATTATTTATTACTAATTGCCCCCACGCGGGAAACGGCGCTGGCCCGATGCATTCAGGCAGAAACCGTGGCGCTTTCCTGCAGCCAGGACGGCGGCCGCCAAACCGGCTACCTGAGCGCAGTTAGCACAAACTATCAGCCGGCCAGCACATCCTCCGATGCCGCTACCCTCTGCGATCAACTCATTGACGCCCGGGTCTTTAACAGCTCCACCATCTACACCTACGGAGCCCGGCAGTGCCACTTCGAGTGCAATCGACAATACTGGCAGTCTCGGAGAGACAGTAGCCTGTGCACATCCAGTGGAACCACCACAGCCATCCAGGCCCATCGAGATTGCAGTCCCACCCTGTGGCGCAGCAATTGCACTGACACCACTTTTAAGAACTGCCTGGTGGACTGCTTTGTAAACGGGACCGACACCTACTTTCTTCCTCAAGGATACTGAGCCATCCACGCCCATTCAGGTCCGGATACCGGCCACACCACACCAGGTCCCCTCTGAGTGCCCAGCACAGTGGTCCGCCGGGACCTGGAATGCTCAAAAAACTCTTCCCGAACAGATCCACCGATTCCAGTTTAGTCCTATGAGTTTCAAAAAGGCTTCACTACTCTATGCCGCAGTGTTCTCCGTAGCTGCGTTCTCCGTGCAATGTACCGAAACCGAAAAAAGCGGATCCGACGGGATCCCGGAAGCCACCATCAAGGCTGCCACGGTAAACGATGAAACCACGGTAACGATTACCATACCGGCGGATCATCATGCATACCTGGACAAAGGCCCGCAGGGTAACCTGATTCCCGTAGCCTTCGACTGGAAACCAGCCCTGGAGTCCGGCAAAGTGAAAGCGGAGCCTGAATTGCAGTCCTCGCCGGAAGGCCAGAAAGAGGAAGCCACCGGAGCCCTGGTTATGCGAGGCACCGGAGAGTTTGTGTTTTCTGGAGGCGAAATCGAGACAGGAGCTCAGATAAGGGTCAGAACCCAGATTTGTAACGAAATCAGCGGCATGTGTTTTCGTCCTTCCTGGCAAACCGTAAATGTACAGTAGTAGGATCAGGTCCGGGCCCACGTCGATAACGGCTCCGTTCGATCCAGACCGTCCGGAAAAGATGACAGAATGAAAAACACATTTCGCACATTTCTTTTTGCGGCAATCGCGGGTAGCCTGCTCATCGGAGCCACCGGTAGCTTTCTCTACTTCTACTTTAATTCGAAATCCTCGGTCGCCGCCCCGGTGAGCCAGGAACCCCCTTCGTCGGGTATCGCCGAAACACGCCACGGGAATCTCACCATCTACCGGGACCCAGCTGAAGCGTTTGCGCAGGCACGGAAAACCGGCAGACCCGTATTCCTGGATTTCTATGCGGACTGGTGCGTAAACTGCGTAAAGTTTCAGGATCGAATGCTACAAGATGATGCGCTAAACCAGGCGTTGAGCGAATCCATAGTCCTGAAAGTGGTAGAAGATGATGCGGCTTTTCAGCATTATTCCCTCGAAGGTCGCTTCCCGGAAATCAACGAATCTTTGCCGCTGTTTGCAGTTCTCAGTCCCGCCAATGACCTGGTCTGGAAGGGGCAGGACTATCTGGACTCCCAATCCATGATAGAGGCGCTTAACCGGGCCATCCAGGCTCCTCGCCCGTAGACGCACTACGCACTCCAGGCCTCGGAGTTTGCCTTGTTCCAGGGTCTTTGTACGAGTCCACGGCAGAACCCTTTTCAGAGAATTCGCCGGTAAGTCCTGGACAGTGCCGTTTTCAGAGGATTCGCCGGTGAGTCCGGGAAAGTGCCGTTTTCAGAGAATTCGTCCGTGAGTCTTCCCGCTAAGAGCAATTCCAATGGATTCTACTGGAATTCGGAATGTTTCGGCGGCTTGCTCGGGGATTGCCCACACTATTTTTCCGGCAGGCTTATTCCGGCGGTCTATTCGCTCTTTTGCGTTCGGGCAAGAATCAGCGGATAGGCATCCATGGCTACCGACAGCACCGGATTGTAGCACTGAAAAGACATATGACTGCCGTCCGCAAAGGTATTGCAGTGGAAGGGGTCGCCGTCCGTAAGATCTATGAGCATCTCTCCCTCCAAACGCTTATCCATGCGCTCGCTCCAGATCGCGGTGTTTTTCTGTATTAGTTCATCCGAGTCCAGAATGGATTGCATGGGCCTGGATACAGGTGGTCGCAAGAACACCAGGGGAAGATTCGCCTCTCGGGCCCGTCGTAGCAACTGATCCAGAAAGCCCCATTGCCTTTCGGACAGTTCGTAGTTCCCATAGATCCAGCGCACGGTCATCTCCGATGTGGCGGCCAGACTTGCGTAATCGCGTTCATAGTAATCCGGTCTGGGAATCAAAGACATCCCGCCACCCCGGTTCTTGCGCTGGAACTGATCCATTTGCTGAATGGCGATCAAGAATTTATTCTGCGGATCGGACAATCGCTCCACGGCTTTGTCCAAATGGGGCCGGAATCGATACCCGGCGAAAAGGTTCTTGGCCAGGAATTGACTCACTTCATCCGCAGTGAATCCCTGATCGGAGGAGAGCAATGAGTAGTTCTCCAGAACGTACGCGAAGTCAAAACTGTAGGCAAGGTTGGACTTCACAAATCCCGGGGAGTTTTCGTTGAACTGAAAAGGGTCCGACTCCGCAATCACGTAGTCCGGCTTCACGCCCGTTGCCAGGACTTCCTGTAGCATATAATCGAAATAAGCGGGAGAACTTACCGGGGCCGAAAAGTTAAACATCTCCCAGTTGGGGTAAGCATGTTTGAAGCTTTCGTAGTTGAAGTAAAGAAGCCGCGAGCTACCCAGAACCACCAGGATCCGCTTGCCCGAATGCTCGGAGCATGGACCCGACACATCTTCAATACAATTGCCCTGGCTATCCGCCGGCGGCAGTTTCCGCAGGCGATCAAACTCCTTTAGCTCCTGCAGCAGCTCCGGTTTGTAATCGTAGTAGATGTAAGTGGCATCATCCTGAGTGTACCGCTTTACCGAGTCCAGGCACATGATCTTGTCCAATGCAAAAAAGGCAAAGAACAGAATCACAGGGAAAAGTAGGAATCGACGAGAACCGTCAGACATAGACCGCTTCCTTACGCATAGCGCGAAGAGTAAATACCAGACTCCAGATGCAAAGCGCAAACATCAGCCAGGTAAATACGCTATACATGGCCAGAAGATCACGCACCGGACCGGGAAATACAATGTTGCCCAGGCCGGAGAACGCTATAAACCCTATCATCCATCTTTCGCCGGCGGAGAAAGGCTCCGGCCCAAAAATCCGAAATGCCAGCGGAACCAGAAGAAGACAATAGGCATGGAACCAGCTTACGCCGGATACCAGCAGACTTACAAGAATCAAGGATTGCACGAAATACACCCGGGCCAATCTCAGGTCCGGCCGGTAGAACTTTCTTCGCAGCGAAAAAATCACCGCCATTCCGGTAACGACGGCAATCAGTCCGTAGACCAGGGTCTTTATGCCCGTTCGTAGCCAGAAAGTCCCGGACGCTCCCAGTTCTTCTATAGAGTTGAAAAACAAAGGCAATCCGGCGGCAGCTTGCTTGGAAGGATCGGAACCCGCCACAAATAGCTTGGAAAGGGCCGCCGAAATGGTCTGGTTGTTCGCATACGGTCGCACCACCCCATACTGGCTGTAGGTATTAATCATCAAATCATACCATTCCAGGTGCCACTGATAATTAAGGCTCCAGCCTGAAAAGAGAGCGGGAAGAACCAGACAGAGGAGTCCGGCGACGACGGCGCCAAACAGAGCCTTGAAGTTTCGTCTACCCAGCAGGAATAAGCCCAGTATAGCGGGCATGATTTTGATCACCGCAGCAATACCCAGAAATGCGCCGCCCAGGTAAGGGAGATACCCGCGAAAACCATCTTCGGACTGACCATCCCCTCCGGCCAGGTCCGGCGAAGACAAGAGTAATCCTCCGCCCGTAAGAAAGATTAGCAGAAAACCTACGTTAGCATTGGCCGCATTTTCCGTAAGAAATGAGGCCACCGGAATCATACTCAATGCGGCCAGATACCAGAAGCGATCCCGATCCATGCGGTCATGGTGGCGGCGAATCAAGACAAAGAAAAACCAGAGAAGAAAGAGGCAGGAAATCTGAAAGATCATCACCGCCACTTCATAGCCTACGAAGCTCAGCGGCAAAAGCAGGAAGGCAAAGAAAGGTAGATAGAGGTACGAGCCCGCCCCTTTCAGGGATTCCAGATAAGCTCGCCCTTCCGGGGTCATGGAGAACTGAAGCAACTCCACCGGATTGTTCACATCGATTTCGATGCCGTCGGTATTCTCCATATTCCGAACCGCATCCATCTGATACAGATCGCCTTCTTCGGCCATTCGCCGGGCTGCATTGTAGTAGTCCTCAAAGTCGCTTCGGGCACTTCGTAATTGCAGAAGGCCGCCATCGGCCTCATCCAGCACCCTCAGACCGGATATCAGAAGAGCCAGAAAGGCCACCAGGGCCACGTAAACGCCGTATTTGCTCAAAAAAGCAGAGACCTTTTTCCTTAAATCATACATCATTTCTGTGCAAAACACTTCCGCAGACAGGCCTTTCGGAGAGTCTGAACATCTCGGGGCCTTCTAAGAACAATGCCTGAGATAGACCCCTTTTGGCAAAACGATTTTACGTGTATCGGAGCCATGGACGAATTATCCGAATTACAGAAAACCTATCAGTTTGATCTGCCCGATGAGCTGATCGCCCGACATCCGGCCCAGTTCCGGGATCAGTCCCGACTCATGGTCTTGCCAGCGGACCGACCGCTTCCGGAGAATCGATCCTTCTTTGAGCTGGATCAGATTCTGGAGCCTTCGGATATTCTGGTCTGGAATGATACTCTGGTGGAGCCCAGGCGAGTCTTTCTGCAAAGATCGACCGGAGCGCGAATAGAAGCATTATTCCTGGAACCCGTGCAAAGCGACCCTTCTCGTTCGGTAGCGCCTGCCCCGGAAGGATCGCAGTCCTGGAGTTGTCTGATCCGAAATGCATCCAGGATCAAACAAGAAGAACTTCTTATTGAGCCGCAAAGTCAGCGGAACTTCCGTTTTCTTCGACTCACCGACAGCGCTAACAATCACTCTTTTTTTCTGCAGCCGGAGCCGGGCCTGAACATGCATGAGTTTTTTCTCAACTACGGCCAGATGCCCATACCTCCCTATCTGGGTCGGGAAGAAGAAGCCGGGGATCGCAATCGCTATCAGACCGTGTATGCCGGCGACCAGGACCTGACCAGCGCCGCCGCCCCTACTGCCGGGCTGCATTTTAGCGCCCCCCTCATAGATCGTCTTAAGGATCGGGGAATTCGGATCGCCTCGGTACGGCTGGCCGTGGGCCTGGGAACCTTTGCTCCGCTCACGGGGGAAAACCTTAGAAAAGGGGAACTCCATGAAGAACGATTCTCCATGCCCGAGACTACGGCGACGCTACTGAACCATCCGGCAGGGCGGATTATTGCCGTGGGCACCACCACCCTGCGCGCCCTGGAAAGCAACCTCAGGGAGTACCAGCGCTTCGAACCGGGCACCTTTCAAACCCGGGCCTTTTTCAAACCGCCGGACCGAATACGCTCAATTCAAGGCTTAATTACAAACTTTCATCTACCGGGATCCAGCCTGCTAATGCTGGTATCCGCTTTTGCGGGCACCGAACGCATCCTTCATGCCTACCGGCAAGCTGTGGAAGATCGTTACCGATTTTACAGCTACGGCGATGCGATGCTGGTATTTGCTTGACCGTAGGCAGGATTCCATCCAGGATTCAGGAACCTATGCAGACGTTGGAAGATATTACCAGGGTAGAGATGATTCGAGTTCCGCATTTTGAGCTGGACTCATTTCAGAAAAACATACTGGATAATCTGTATCTGGAGTTCTTCCTGGAACAATGCCGCGTACTCGTTACACCGGATTTCAGCTATATGACCACCGGCCCCGCCTCTTCGGAGGAATTGGAACGGGTAGAGGAACTGTTAGCCTCCGGCAACGAAACCCTGGATAAGCTAAAGTGGTACCTGCTCTACGATCTGAGCCTGTATTCGGCTTTGCTGGAAACCAATTCCTATTATATAGCCTCCAACGGTCATGTGCTCATCTCAAGGTTCGTCCCGGTAGAAGGCGAAGACCAGCGCTTCGAAGTTAAGCTTTATACTATTGCTGCCTCGGATCTTCCCGAGCAATACAAGGACAAAATCTATCTGGGCCGGGACTTCTTCTCGCTAAAGACCCTGCGAAGAGAGCACTTTGGGCTGAAACTCATCCGCGGCTCCATCATTGGGCAGTTTTACAAAATGCGCGATCGGGTAAACCAATACACCCTGTCCGAATACCACAGCGAACTGGAAAGCGAATACCTCAAGGAAATCGAAGAGATCTCAGGCGAGTTCGCCGAAGCCAGCGAAGGTATACTTTCCTCATTCCCCGTGGATATTTCCACCGACAGCCTGGAAAAACCGGCATTGATCGATGCCAACCAGCAGTTTAGAGACCTCAAGCACATTCTGATTGAGATGGAAGAATCCTTGCGCGAAATGGAATCCAGGCTGTTCGAATTGGATCAGACCAGGGCTGTTCGCTACGTTACCAAATTCAGAAAAGACATCACGAACTACACCAACTACTTCATCATAAAAGTAAACGGTCGCATTTCAGACGCGGTGAACGGGATACATATATAGGTACGCTCGAAAAGCTACCTCCTGTAGCTTTTCTCCCGTGAGAATTGCTGCGGCGCTACGCGCCTCGCAGACTTCGTGTCTGCCCAAAGTGCTTCGCACTTTGGAGGTACGCTCGAACAAAACCTCGTGTATTGCTCCTCCCGTGAAGGAGAATGCGGTCCTACGGACCTTACAAACTCATCGGCTCTCGACCTCGTGTCTCCGCCGACATTAGAACCTCCTTGTTCGTCATCCTGTTTGTCTAAAGAGCTTCGCTCTTTAGAGGTACGCTCGAGGCGTTGCCTCCTGCAACGCCTCGAGCGTGAGACAGGGGGCGCGGCTTCGCCGCTGGTGATCGTCCTGATCACGGCAGTTCTCCGAACTGCCCGGTTACGCTCGGTAGTGTAGTCTGAGCTGGCATGCTTATCCCACAGATGTCCGCGCTTCGTGAGCCGGCCACAGGATGTGGCCAGTGGGGCAATTTGGGCACGGAAGCCCAACTTGACACACCGAACGAAGTGCGGACATCCTACGCTCGAAATGAATCTGAAGAATCTGTTAATCAGATTCTGGATTCAACTGCCGCTTTTCCAGTTGGCCCTCGTGTATTGCTCCTCCCGTGAGAATTGCTGCGGCGCTACGCGCCTCGCAGACTTCGTGTCTGCCCAAAGTGCTTCGCACTTTGGAGGTACGCTCGAGGCTGCAGACCACAGGTCCGTTTGAACCTGACCCGAGGCGACGGGTATTCTGGTTGCGTGCGTTTATTGTTGGCGCAGGTTAAGTCCATGAAATCAAGATTCTGGGTCTGCTTACTTCCATTATTGTTCGCACTGACCTGCATATCTGCAAATGAGGACCAGACCCCTTCGCCTGCCAACAAGTTGCTGGTTCGCACTGTGGCCAGTAGCGAAGATGCTTTTGCTTTCTGCTCCGATGGGCAGGTCCGGGTGGAATATAGAATTTCGGAACTCCAACCTCATATTCGCTTTGGCACGTGGAAAATGGATGGCGATTCCATTCGCATTCGCTGGACCCAGGAGAAGGGCGGAGAGCCCGTTGGACCGCCGGTGTCTTGCGGATCGGTATGTGTTTATAAGCAATACAACAAATTCCAGCGAGACATCGACCAAACCGAAGAGCTATCCTGGAACGAAATTAAGCAGAATCAGCACCAGCACTGGGATATTCAGAGCTTTGCGGGCAACTGCAACGCCATGCCCTAGAAGCTAGCCCTGGGATTCTGTATTTCGGCGGCTGTTTATAGTCTGATTCCCGGGCCAGGCCGGGGATCATTCAGGCGCTCTTAAGCAACCCTTCCCGGCGAAGCAAAGCGTCCGGATCCGGGTCTCGGCCGCGAAAGCTACGATACAGCACGGCAGGATCCTCGGTGTTCCCTCTTTCCAGGATAAACCCCCGGAATTTGTCTGCGCTCTCTTTATCGAACAGGCCTTTCTCCTCAAAGAGCTCGAAGGCATCGGCCTCCAGGATCTCGGCCCATTTATAGGAGTAATAGCCTGCGGAATAACCGCCGGCAAAGATATGGCCAAACCCGGTGGCGAAACAGGTATGGGGCGCATCCTCCACCAGATTTGTTTTTTCTGTGGCCTGTCTTTCAAAAGCTTCTACATCCTGGATTTTAGCGGCCGGAGTCGTATGGAAGGCCATATCCAGGGTGGCGTAGTTTAGCTGAGTCATGAAGCCCCAGCCCGCGCGAAAGGTTTCCGAAGCCTGCATTTTCTCCACCAGCTCTGGAGGAATCTTTTCGCCGGTTTCAAAATGAGCGGCGAAGAGATCCAGACCCTCCTTCTTTCGCACCCAGTTTTCCATAAACTGGCTGGGAAGCTCTACAAAATCCCAGTACACATTTGTTCCTGCAAGACTACTGTAGGTGCACCGCGAAAGAAGTCCGTGCAACGCATGTCCAAACTCATGAAACAGTGTCCGGACCTCATCGTAAGAAAGCAAAGAAGGACGATCTTTCCCGGGCTTTGTGAAGTTACATACGATCCCAATGTGCGGTCGGCGGACCTGCCCGCGAAACAAGCCCTGCTCCTGAAACGATGTCATCCAGGCGCCGCTTTTTTTGGTCTGTCTGGGAAACAGATCCACATAGAAGAGACCCACATCCTGGCCGCTGGCATCGGATACGGCGTAGACTTCTACTTCGGGATGATAGGTTTCAATGCCTTCCTGCTTTTTAAAGGAAAGGCCGTAGAGCTTTTCGGCAGTGCCGAACAATCCGTCCATCACCCGATTCAACGGGAAGTAAGGTCGCAATTGCTCTGAATCAAACTGATGGAGCTTCTGTTTTAGCTTTTCGGAAAGAAAACGTATGTCATAAGGCTCAACGGAATCGTAACCCAGCTCCACTGCGAAGTCGGACAACTCCTTCTGCTCCTGGCGGGCCGCCGTTATACTGGCCTCCACCAGGCGATCCAGGAAGGACTGCACATTCTGCGGGCTTCGTGCCATTCGCTTCTCCAGAATGTAGGCCGCATGGTTTTCGAAGCCCAGGAGTTGCGCCCGACTTTCTCGAAGCTTAAGTATTTCAAGCACTACCGGACGATTGTCCGTACCCTCCGGCTGCCCGTATTCCAGCGCCGCTTCGCCCATACCGCGGCTGCGAAAGGCCAGATACATCTGCTTGCGAAGCTCGCGATTCTCGGCATAGGTCATGAAAGGCATGAAGTCCGGGAATTGAAGCGTAAAGACCCAGCCTTCCAGCCCCTGCTCCGATGCCGTGGCCGCTGCTTGCTCCACCGCCATTTCCGGGATACCGGCCAGATCCCCTGCTTCGGTGATGTGCAGCTTAAAGTGGTTCGTGGCCTTCAAAAGGTTCTCCGAAAACCTGGGCGATAGAGCGGCCAGTTCTTGATCAATCTGACGGAGGGTTTCGCGCTCCTTTTCCGGCAGGGAGGCGCCGTTTCGCACGAAATCCTGGTAGGTTTCTTCCAGAAGCCGGGCCTGTTCGGAATCCTGCACTCCCTTGCGGCTTTCGTATACCGACTTAACCCTCTGGAATAGCGCCTGATTCAACGTTACATCGCTGGAAAAGCCGGCCAGAAACGTAGAAACCTCGCCGGCAATCTTCTGGATACCTTCCGTGGCATGGGCGCTGAAGAGAACATAATATATGGAGGCAACGTGACTCAATTCCTCGGATGCGGTTTCCAGGGCTACGATGGTATTTTCAAAATCCGGTTCCGCTGCGGATTGCACAATGGAATCCACATTTCGCTGGGCTTCCTCTTTAAAGTGCTTGAGCGCCGGCAGGAAATGCTCCGGCTCAATCCGGGCAAAGGGGATGGTTTCATTCTTTCCGGTAGCCTTTTCGATCAGTGGATTGGATTGCGACATATCCTTCAATAAAGCGGACAGGCGGTACTCCAGGCAACCATTTCCGTTAAGGATTGAGCGGGCCTGGAGCGCCGGCCATTTAAAAATGCCTACAGCCGAAGCATATTGCTTGATTGGAGGCAGGCATGAAATAAGTCCGTGCAGAATCGCAACCCGAACCATCGCCACAGGCGTCACCGCCCTACCCTGGCAGGCTTCCAGGGTCCAAGCTCAAGGTACGATTATTGCAAATGAACCACAGGGATTGAGATGGCAAGCCTGCAGGGCCTGTCAGGGCTCTTTCAGGGACGGTTGTCCCCGGAGCACAAATAAAAAGAATTCTTGAAATCCCTAAGAATTCTATAGTAAAATTAGATCGGAAGGTAGATATGCTCGGAAACTACAAGACTGGAATTTTCTTCGATGAAATGTTCGCGGCGGACGGTGAGCCCAGGCCCGGATATTACCCCTTGCGGGATCAAATCGAGTCCATGACCGAACCGGAATTGCAGCACCGGAAGGATGAGGCCGAACAGGCTCTGATTTCCCTGGGAATTACCTTCCGGGTTTATGGCGACAGTCGTGCCGAAGAACGGATCATCCCATTCGACATCATTCCTCGAATCATTACCCCGGAGGACTGGGCGCCGCTGGAAACAGGCCTGAAACAACGGGCCACTGCGCTGAACGAATTTCTGAAAGACATCTACGGCGCAAAACGTATCCTGAAGGACGGCGTGGTGGACGAGGAATATGTGTATTCCAGCCCCAGTTACCTGGAGATTCTGGAAGGATTCCGTCCTCCCCGGGATATCTGGATTCATGTGAGCGGAACTGATCTGGTTCGGGATTCAGAAGGGACCTTTCGGGTGCTGGAAGACAATGTCCGCTGTCCGTCCGGGGTTTCCTACGTGCTGGAAAACCGGGAAGTCATGAAGCGCACTTTCCCCAACCTCTTCCGCAGCCATAAGATTCGCACCATTTACGATTACCCCATTCGTCTTCGGGGCACCATGGAGTATCTGAGCGATGCCATCGCCCCTTCCTGCGTGGTTCTAACTCCGGGGATCTACAATTCGGCCTACTACGAGCACTCATTCTTGGCGCAAAAGATGGGCGTTCCTCTGGTTAGCGGCACCGACCTGGTGGTTCGAGATAGCCGGGTATATATGCGCACCACTCATGGACAGAAACCGGTGGATGTCATCTACCGAAGAATCGATGACGCATTCCTGGACCCGGAGGCATTCAATCCGGAGTCTCTGCTGGGAGTTCCGGGGCTTTTTGAGGCCTACAAAAAAGGAAACGTAGCCCTTCTAAACGCTCCGGGCACCGGAGTGGCCGACGACAAAGTGATCTACGCATTCGTTCCCGACATGATTCGCTACTATCTGGATGAAGAGCCCATAATCCCCAATGTGGACACCTACCTTTGCTCTCGCCCGGACGATCTAAAGTACGTTCTGGAAAACATGGAAAACCTGGTAGTAAAAGAAGCCAATGGCGCGGGCGGCTATGGCATGCTCATAGGTCCGGCCTCCACCAAAGAGCAGGTCGCGGAATTCCGGAAGAAGGTACAATCTTCTCCTCGCAGCTTCATCGCACAGCCGGTGCTGGGTCTCTCCCGTGTGCCCACCATGGTGGAAGACGGAATCGAAGGTCGACATGTGGATCTGCGGCCCTTTATTCTGTTCGAGGAAGATATCTATGTAATGCCCGGAGGACTGACGCGAGTAGCTCTGCCCCGAGATTCGCTGATAGTCAATTCATCCCAGGGCGGAGGCACCAAAGACACCTGGGTGATGGGCTCCTGATATGCTGAGCAGAGTAGCAGCCTCCGTTTACTGGATGAACCGCTACATCGAACGAGCGGAAAACTACTGTCGGTTTATGGACGTAAACTTCCAGCTTTCGCTGGATTCGCCGGAAAGCGCCAATCAGTGGGGTCCCATGGTTACCACAACCGGCGACAACCAGGAGTTTGAATCCAGGTACGGCGAATACAACCGGGAAAACGTGATTCAGTTCATGACCTTTGATGCGGAGAACCCCAGCTCCATCCTATCCTGCATTCGAAGAGCCCGGGAGAATGCTCGCACCATTCGCGAAAACATCAGCACGGAACTCTGGCAAATCCTGAATGAGCTGTACCTGGATCTAAAAAAGCAGCCCAACTCATCGGATCTGGAAGCCCTGGAACGATTCTATACCAGAGTCCGCCGAACCTGCCTGCTTTTCTATGGCACCATGGACGCTACTCTTTCCCATGACGAAGTGCACCGCTTCGCTCTCACCGGGCGTTACCTGGAAAGAGCGGACAAGACCACCCGAATCCTGGACATGAAGTACTTCATATTGCTGCCCAGCATTCAGGACGTGGGCACGACCCTGGATCTGATTCAGTGGCTTTCGCTTCTGAAGTCCGCCAGCGCCCATGAGATGTTTAATCGAATCTATCAGAAGGTAACTCCCAAAAACATCGCGGAGTTTCTAATATTGAATACCGATTTTCCCAGAGCCTTGATCTACTGCCTGGCCGAACTTGACCGAAACCTGCGTGCCATATCGGGCAACAGCGGGCGATCCTATTCCAACGAGGCGGAGAGAAAAACCGGAATGATGCTTTCTGAACTTAACTACACAGACATAGAAGAAATCTTTGATCGAGGGATGCATGAATACCTGGACTCGGTGCAAACCCGCTTGAACGATATTGGCGGCCATGTAGTGGAACGCTACTTCGCGGTATAGAAATGACCCGTGTATCCCTGCATCATCTTACATCCTATCATTTTGACCGCCCGGTTCAAATACATCCCCATTCCATTCGACTCAGGCCGGCGCCGCATACAAGAGCCCATGTCCATTCCTATTCTCTGAAAGTCAGCCCGGAGCACTTCATCAACTGGCAACAGGACCCCGCCGGAAACTTCCTGGCGCGCCTGGTCTTCCCCGAAAAATCCTGGGAGCTTCGCATCCAGGTGGATATGGTAGTAGAGCTTCGCACGGTGAATCCGTTCGATTTCTTCCTGGAACCCGAAGCATCCACGTTTCCTTTTTCTTATCCGCCCGAGCTTCTGCCCGACCTGGCTATCTATTTACAGTCCGAGATCCAGGAACCGGAATTGCTGCAATGGGTGCAGCAGATCCAGAAAGAAGCGATCAGTCCGGATATGTCCACAGTGGATATGCTGGTGGCCATAAATCAGTTCGTGGCCAATCGCGTGGGATACGTAATTCGCATGGAGCCCGGCATCCAGAGTTGCAGTCAGACCATTCAAAGCGAAAAGGGATCCTGCCGGGATTCCTCCTTTCTGCTGATGCATATCTTGCGAAAGCTGGGTCTGGCCAGTCGATTCTGTTCGGGCTATCTCATTCAATTGAAGGCCGATGAAGTTCCCCGCAAAGGACCCGCCGGGCCTTCCGAAGACTTCACGGACTTACACGCCTGGACCGAGGTGTATCTTCCGGGGGCCGGATGGGTTGGCCTGGACCCCACGTCCGGACTGCTCACCGGCGAAGGGCACATTCCGCTTTTTTCGGCGGCGGAGCCGGCCCGGGCCGCGCCAGTTACCGGAACCACCGATATATGCGAGTCCCATCTTCAATTCGAGATGAAGGTGGAACGAATCCAGGAAGCTCCCCGCACGACAAAGCCCTACAAAGACGAAACCTTTGAGCGTTTCCAGCATATGGTTCCGAAAATCGATAAGAAGCTCGCGGAACTGGATATGCGGCTAACCATGGGCGGCGAGCCCACATTCGTTTCCGATGAAGATTTTGACAGCCCGGAATGGAATTTCCAGGCCATGGCTCCGGACGGCGACCATACGAAACGGGACTATGCCGAACGTTTACGAAGACGGATTGTTCAGAATCTGGCGCTTCCATCGCCGCTCTTTGTCTCCGCCCAGGGGAAGTGGTATCCCGGGGAACCTTTGCCGCGCTGGGCCTATTTCGCCCACTGGCGGCTGGATGGCCAGCCCCTGTCGCTGTTTTCCGGCGCTCCCCCGGAGAAGGATGCATCCCACGGCGACGATAAGGCTCTTCTTGAAAAACTGTGCGAGCGACTCAAGATCGAATCTGTATTCATAAAACCGTTGTTCGAGGACCCTCTGGAACAACTTCGCAACCAGGCAGCGCTACCGGAGAACGCACAGAAGCTGAAAGACCTGGAGAGCTTCCATGCACTGGAGAGAAACCGGGTGCTTGCTTTGATGGAGTCGGATCTATCCGAAGCCGCGGCCCATGTCCTTCCCCTGGCCTATGAGCCGGAAAGTCGGCGATGGTCCTCCTCTGTATGGAAAACCCGCAGAAGCCAACTGTTTCTACATCCAGGGGACTCCCCGGCCGGGCTGCGGCTTCCGCTGAACTCCCTGGGGGACGGATTCAGAAGCGTTTTTCTGGAAGATCCCACGGACCAACCCGGTCAGCTGCCAGATCCGGAACAATTGCTAAAGGCCCCGGCCGGCTACAGCCTGAAAGACGACAAGGACCGGGAACCTTTACGGGTAGCTCTCGTAGCGCAGGTGCGCGATGGGATACTGAACGTCTTTCTTCCTCCGCCTTCTTCCGTGGTTTCCCATCTTTCGCTTATTGCTCACATCGAAAGCTGCCTTCAGGAAATGGAGGTGCGGTACTGCTTTGAAGGCCATCCGCCGCCGGCGCATCCGGCCCTGAACCATCTTTCCATCACTCCGGACCCCGGGGTACTGGAAGTGAACCTGCAACCCGCCGAAAGTCTGGAAGAGGCTTCTCGCATTACTCGCACTCTGTACAAATCCGCAAAAGAAGAAGGGCTCACCACACAGAAATTCCTGATCGATGGAAGACCCGCGGCTACCGGCGGCGGAAACCACATCACTCTGGGCGCGCGAAGCACACTGGAAAGCCCGTTCCTGCGATTTCCCTCCCTTCTGCCGGCTCTCATCACTTACTGGCAGAAGCATCCATCGCTTAGCTATTTGTTCTCGGGACTGTTTATTGGGCCTACAAGTCAGGCGCCGCGAATCGACGAAGCGCGCATAGACACATTGTACGATCTGGAACTGGCGCTGAAGACCCTCTACGATTTAGAGAAGAAAGACTGTCCTCCCTACATGATCGATCGACTGCTCAGGCATCATCTTACCGATCTTACCGGAAACACCCACCGGGCGGAGTTCTGCATCGACAAGCTTTATGATCCGGGCTCCCTGGGCGGACGCCGAGGCCTGCTGGAAATGCGAGCCTTTGAAATGCCGCCCCACTGGAAAATGAGCGCGATGCAGCAATCGCTTATTGGAGCGATTCTGTGCCTTATGCGAAACCATCCGCCGGAGCCCCGATTGGTGCGCTGGGGGCTGGATCTACGGGACCGGTTCATGATCCCCTACTACATTCGCGAGGACCTGAGAGAAGTGCTGGCAGACCTGCGCAGGATTGACCTGGAATTCGCCCTCGAACTGTTTGATCCTTTCTTCGAGTTTCGTTTTCCGGTGTACGGCGAAGTGCTGTATCCGGGCCTGCGACTGGAACTGCGCATGGGCCTGGAGCCCTGGAACGTCCTGGGCGAAGAAGCCCACACCGGCGGAACATCCCGGGCAGTGGATTCGGCCACCGAGAGGATGCAAGTAACCCTGGAAGGCGATCCCGCCGGCCGCTACGAAATTGCCTGCAACGGATATCGAGTTCCGCTCAAGAAGGTAGGCGCCGAAACCAGGGTAGCCGGAATTCGCTTCAAAGCGTGGAACCCCGCATCCACCATGCATCCGCATATCAAACCCCACAATCCTCTGGTGTTCTCGGTGTTCGACACATACAACCAGAGATACGTCACCGGGTGCACATATCATGTGAGTCATCCCGGAGGAAGAAGCTACGATACACTTCCGGTAAACTCCCTGGAGGCGGAAAGCCGTCGAATCAGCCGGTTCGAAGCGGGCCAGTTTGGTTCATCATTTTCTCCGCCCCCGGTGGATCTGCCGCATCCCGAGTTCCCCTGCACCCTGGATTTAAGACTGGCCGCGAGAATGGATGAGGAGTTGTCTGACTCCTAGATGGAAACCCTGCAAAGGCAACTTCTGTCCGGCTATCAGCCCATAGCCGGAATCCATGATGAGCTGTTGCAAAACGGGAAAATCCGTCCCCATTATGAGTTTCTGATGTCCAGTCTGGACAGCCTGGGCTCGGAAACATTACAGCACCGAAGAAATGAAGCTTACCGACTTCTGCGGGAAAACGGAGTCACGTATAGTATTTACGGAAGCCCGGCCGGCGAGAACCGAATCTGGCCGCTGGATCTTATACCGGTAGTCATTCCCAGCGATGAGTGGGCGCCGCTGGAGCGAGGGCTTTTGCAGCGGGCCGAACTGCTGGATTTACTGCTTACGGATCTCTACAACCAGCGTAGCGCCATCCACGAAAAGCATCTGCCCCCGGATTTACTGTTTCGTTCCCCGGCTTTTTTGCGTCCCTGCCATGATCTTTTTTCTCCTCGAAGCGGGGCCTTATCCTACTTTGCCACCGATGTCAGCCGAAATGCCGATGGCAGTTTTGTAGCACTGGGCGATCGTATTCAGGCGCCTTCGGGTTCGGGCTACAGCCTGGAAAACCGGATCATTCTTTCCCGGGTGTTACCCAGCATATACCGCGATAGCCAGGTTCATCGCCTGGCCACCTACTTTCGCACATTGCGGCGCAATCTGATACGAAGATCCCAGGTTCGAAAAAAAGACCCCCTGACCGTACTGCTTACCCCTGGACCGGGCAACGAAACCTACTTCGAGCATGCTTATCTCTCTTCCTATCTGGGCTTCACCCTGGCCCAGGCCGATGATCTCACCGTTCGCGAACAGAAGCTCTACTTGAAGACCGTGGAGGGATTCCAGCAGGTAGACATTGTTTTTCGTCGAGTGGACGATCTCTATCTGGATTCCCTGGAGCTCCGGGGAGATTCGCTTCTGGGCGTTCCGGGATTGCTGCAATGCGTTCGCGCCGGCACCGTAACGGTGCTGAATCCTCCGGGTTCCGGGCTTCTGGAAGATCGATCGCTGCTGGCCTACTTGCCGCAACTGAGCCAGCATTTCCTGGGCGAAGAACTCATACTCCCCAACGCTACCACCTACTGGCTGGGCGACGAAAACCATCGAAAGCAGGTGATGGACCGCACAGATCTGGTCATCAAGCCATCCATTCGGCGGTTGGGCGAAGAAGGATACTTCCTACAGTACATGGAGCCTTCCGAAAGGCAGGAGCTATGGAATCGAATCCTGGAACAGCCGCACAAATACATTGCGCAGGAAGTACTTTCGGGCTGCAGCTGCCCGGTTTTTCAAAATGGGCAGTTCGTCCCGGCCCGAGGAATCTACCGTACTTTCATTGCGGCCTCCGATTCCGGCTACATTGTTCTTCCCGGCGGACTGGCTCGTTTCAACACGAACCCCACGGACTTTGTAATCACCAATCAGACCGGAGCGCTGAGCAAGGATATCTGGATTCTGGCCAGCGAACCCCAGAAGCAGGAAACCCTGCTTTCCGTATCTGCCGACACCGGAGAGATCTTTCGCAAAGGAATCGGTCTTCCTGGACGGGTGGCGGACAATTTGTTCTGGCTGGCGCGCTACGGCGAACGAGCGGAAAACCAGTGCCGCTTCTTGCGCATGATCCTGGAAAGCTCCAGCGATCAAAGCAGCCCCACTGCTCTACAGAACACTCTCATTCAAATGCTTTCTAACATGGCCGGCAATCCGGGACCGGAATTCGCCACCGACATGGTTTCCTATATGCTGATTCGCTCCGGGGAGCCCGGCTCCATGGCCCATGACCTTTCGGCCCTGGTGCAGGCCGGTCGAAGCATTCGCGATCGACTTTCCGAAGATACCCGGCGCGTTATTTCCGGTCTGGAAAACACCCTGTCGCTTCTACAGAAAGACGATATGGTGGAAGCGTCAGAAGCGCTATTCCAGATAATACTTCTGCTGACTTCCCTCACCGGTCACCTGTCGGAAAACATGAGCCGGGAGGCTTCCTATTTCTTCCCTCGATTCGGTCGCCGACTGGAGCGCTCCCTTTTCCTTATGCGACTGATCTATGCCCTGAGCCGAACCGGCTCGCTGGAATGGTGGGACCTTCTGGATGGAATCCTGCGAATTAACGACATTAGCATTACCTACGGAAGAAGATATAGAAACCGCATGGACGCTCGAAGTGTGCTGGATATTCTACTGTTCGATCGCACCAACCCCCGTTCGTTGATCTTCCAGGTGGACGAAATGTATGCCATGACCGCCGAATTGCCCGGGGTAGAAAATCCGGACAAGGCTGCCGAACGCAAGCTTGCCCTGGAGCTATACACAAAGGTTCATTTGACCGAGATCGAGTCCTTCTTTACGCCGGATGGTAACCTCCAAACCGAAACGCTGAAAGAATTCTCGCTGCAGGCGCAGAAACTGGCGCACCGACTGTCCGATGCCGTAAGCCATCGTTACTTCCAGTACAGGGAACAAAGCCAGCAGATGGAGGATCTGGGTGCCTGAATATATCGTTACCCATAAATCCAGATACGACTACGAAGAAACCGTATCTCTGTGCCAGAACCTGGCGCTTATGGAGCCGCAGGACAGCGAAATCCAGACCGTACGGCATTTTGCGCTGACCTGCGAACCCGTACCGGCCACGCGAAATCGGCGGAAAGACTACTTCGGCAATGCGGTTCATTACTTCGCCATTGAGCAGCCCCATTCCCATATCGAATTCGTAAGCGCCACAGATGTATTCACCGAAGATCCGCAATACCCGGACTTGGCCAGCAGTCCTCCTTTCGAACAGGTGCGCGATCAAATCCGCCGAGCGCTACAACCAGAAGAACTGGAAATTGTTCAGTATACCCTGCCTTCTCGCTTTGTGCCTACGGGCCGGGAGTTTGCCGAACTGGCCGCCCAGGACTTCCAGGAAGGAAGGCCTCTGGCCGAAGCCGCCATGGCCTTTACTCGAAGGATTTACGAAGAGTTCAAATATGAATCCGGCTCCACCACCATACTGACTCCGCTCAAGCAAGTCTTAAAGATTCGAAAGGGCGTATGTCAGGACTTCAGCCACATCTTTCTGGCCGGTCTTCGCAGTCTGGGATTGCCCTGTCGCTACGTTAGCGGTTACATCGAAACCTATCCCCCTCCGGGTCAGCCCCGGCTCCAGGGAGCGGATGCCAGTCATGCCTGGGTATCCATCTACTGGCCAGGCCAGGGCTGGCTGGATCTGGATCCCACCAACGGAAAGCTGCGAACCCATGAATACATTCAGGCTGCTGTGGGACGGGACTATCAGGATGTCAGTCCCCTACGGGGCGTTCTTTTCGGCGGAGGAAAGCACAAAGTCCATGTTTCGGTGGATGTTAAGCGAAAGGAAGAGGCGGTCTAAGTCCTTTTCCCCGGATCAGTCGAGAGCCGCGCGGCCCGCTGGTGGCCCGGGCCTTTCTTTGCTATAGCAGTCATAGGGCTTACAGAAGCGCCGGACAACCCTACCGAGGCTCCTGCACCAAAAACGTCACCGGTCCATCATTAATCAATGCGACCTTCATATCGGCCCCGAACTTTCCAGTGCTAACCGGCACGCCGGTTTCGGCAAGCGCGCTGGCAAAGATCTCGTAGAGCTCCTCGGCGATCCGGGGTTCGGCGGCAGGGCCAAAGGAAGGACGATTCCCCCGCGAAAGATCGGCACAAAGCGTGAACTGGGACACCACCAGAGCGGCGGCACCGGCATCCAGGAGAGATAGGTTCATCTTGCCCGCATCGTCTTCGAATATGCGGAACTTGCTCAGTCGTACGGCCAGGTTACGAGCAACCTCGGAAGAGTCTTCCCGGGATGCCCCCAAGAAGATAAGCATGCCGGCGCCGATGGAGGAAATTTGCTGTCCATCAACCGCCACCGAAGCGCTTTGAACTCTTTGAATTAATGCTTTCATTCGGAACCGAGCAAGAAACGCCGGAGCCCTGAAACCAGAGCCTCAGTTTCGCACTGACTGAAGAAAGCGATCCGCTTCCGGATCTTCCACTCCCAGTTCCCGGGCAGCCCGCAGCTCCTGGAAAGCGGCCTCTTTCTTGCCCATTCGCAGGTACAGCATGCCCATATCGAACAAAGCCCGACCCAGGTAGATCCTGGCTCGCTGCAACTGCTCGACTTCGCTTCCAATGCGCGAGAGAAGAATCTCCTCTTTGAGGACCCCGGAGCGAATGATTCCGTTTACGCGGTCCCGAATATTGTCCAGCACATGCTCCAGCCGCGTTGCCTGATCAATACGATTAAGACGATTGGCCAGATCGATATTCTTACTCACCAGGGCATCATATTTTTGCGATAGCGTATTGAATTCCTGCTTGAGGCTTTCCAGTTCAGTGGTGTCTCCCCGGGTTATAATCGTGGTCGGACTGGAAATAATCTGCTCGGCCAGTCGCTGGACTTCCTCTTCAAGAAGATCCGCCCTGGTGGTTTCGCGCTTGAGCTGAGACCTTAAATCGTCGCTTTCTTCCAGAACTTCTTCCAGGCGCTTCTTGAGTTCGCTTTCGGAGGACGGAACGTCTCGAACGCGCTCTTTACGTACTTCATGAGCGCCTTCCAGAAGTTCTCCCCGGTCGCGCACGAGATCCCGCAGGGTAATAAAGATGGCCCATTGGATCTCGGAAGACTCGGCTTTCTTCAGCTTCTTGTCTACGGACAGTTTATTCTTCAGAGTCTGAAGCTTCTTGTAATGTTTGTCCTTTTCCTTTTCTCTTGCGATCCTTTGCTGCTCCGCAGCCGAAATGGATTTCTTTCCCTTTTTCTCGTTCAGAACGGCGCGAGTAGCCCGCTGCAGGGCGGTGCCTTTCTTTTTCTGAGTGGGCCGGAATTGCTTCTGGTATTCGTTAAGGTAATAGCAAAGAACCAGGGGATGCTCCGGACTGTCCGCATCGGCGCCGGTCCAGTGATGAAAAAGCCCCTGGAGCACCTTGATTCGGTCATCGGTTTCCACCAGAGGGAAAGGAAGCTGTTTCTTGCCTTTCTTGATCAGATAGTCCGCCGGGAAATGGCCCGGATGATTTTCCGGCCACAGAATGGCCTCCACCGGCGCCGTTTTGCATTGCTGGAGAAAATCCTGCTGCATGGAACGGTCTTTACGATAGGCCTCAATTTTTTTCTGAACCCTGGCTGACATAGAATTGCTCCGTAATAAGATCGGAACAGTGGCCCATTTGCCGCAGCAAAAAGCAGACTATGATAACGATATTCCTGATCGCCATCAATGCAATCATTACCCTGATCTTCATGCACAAAGAGCAGCCCCGGGACTTTCTCTTTTTCCCCTATCAGCTGGCCCGCGGCCAGGGCATTAGAGGCCTGATCTATTCTCAGTTCTCCCACATGGGCTGGGGACACCTTTTCTTTAACATGCTGACGCTGTTTTTCTTTGGACGCCCCATGGAATTGGTCAGTCCGGGAGTCATGCTACTTGCCTATTTTTTGGCGGCAGCCGGGGCCGATCTGGCCACATATCTGTTTCACAAGAATGACCCGGATTACGCAACACTGGGCGCCAGCGGTTCGGTGGCAGGAGTACTCTTTTGCTCCATAGTATACTTCCCGGATCAGAGTATATTTATCTTCCCGCTGCCCATTCCTATACCCGCGCCCATCTTCGCTGTGCTCTACATCGTGGGCAGCATGATGCTTGCCCGTTCCGAAAGGGGCAGCGTCAACCATGAGGCCCATATTGGGGGCGCTATCATCGGCTTTCTGGTGGCTGCCATCAGTTCTCCGGCGGCGCTATCCAACTTCTGGGATACGGTCCTGGGATACCTTCCGGGATAAAAAAAGCCGGCCCCGTGTAGGAAGCCGGCAATTGTTTTCGGCGGAGCCGGGGCATTTACAGCGCCGGCCCGGCCTGAAAGCCTGGCGTTGCTGCGCAACCGGGCACAATGGCCCTGCTGCCTGCGGCAGCCGCCGAAAGCTTGCAGAGAATCGTTATCGATCGTAGGCCAGATTGGGTCCCAGCCATTTTTCCATTTCATCCAATGGCATGTCTTTTCGTTTTGCATATTCTTCCAACTGGTCCTTATTCAGTTTACCCAGATTGAAGTATTCCGCATCAGGATGCGAGAAGTAGAAGCCGCTTACGCTGGCAGCAGGCATCATCGCCAGGCTTTCGGTAAGCTGAATACTGGCATCCTCGGTGGCGTTTAACAGATTGAAAAGAGTGATCTTTTCTGTATGATCCGGCTGCGCAGGATATCCGGGCGCCGGTCGAATTCCCTGGTACTTTTCCTTCACCAGCTCTTCGTTGGACAGGTTCTCCCCTGCGCCGTATCCCCAGACCTCTTTTCGCACTTTTTCATGCAGATACTCGGCAAACGCTTCGGCCAGCCGGTCCGCCACTGCCTTCGCCAGAATGGAGTTGTAATCGTCCTGATTGTCGTCGAACTCCTTTACCAGAGCGTTCAAGCCTATGCCAGAAGTAACGGCAAAACCGCCGAGCCAGTCTTTGATGCCTGATTCCTCCGGAGCAACGTAGTCCGCAAGCGAGCGGTTGGGCTGACCGGATCGCTTCCTGGCCTGCTGACGCAGACAATGAATCACTCCTAGCTCGTCTTTTCTGCTTTCGTCCTTGTAGAGCTTGATGTCTTCGCCGGTGGAGTTGGCCGGAAAGATTCCGTATACCCCCCGCGGCTTGAGCAAACCCTCTCTGGCAATTCGGTTCAGCAATTCATTGGCATCGTTGAAAAGCTTGGTGGCTTCTTCTCCCAGCTTGGGATCCTGCAGAATGTTCGGATACTTGCCCCGCATCTCCCAGGTCAGAAAGAACGGAGTCCAGTCGATGTAGGGGATGAGGTCCTCCACTTTTGGCTCGATCTGAAATACACCGGTCTTTTTGGGCTCAAAGGTCTTGTCTTGAAAGACAACCTTGTGCTTGTTCTCCACGGCCTTCGCAAACGTAAGAATCTCTTTTTCGTCCTGACGATTCTTGTGCTGCTCTCGCATACTTTCGTATTTTTCACGAATTTCGGCGGTGGTTTTGTCCCGATGAGTATCGGAAGCAAGATTCGAAACCATGGGAACGCTCAATGAGGCGTCCAACACATGGACTGTGGCCCCGGAATAATTAGGTTCGATCTTAACTGCGGTATGCACCTCGCTGGTTGTAGCGCCGCCAATCAGAAGCGGAAGTTTCATTTTTCGCTTCTCCATTTCACGGGCCACTTCGACCATTTCGTCCAGGGAAGGAGTAATCAATCCCGAAAGACCAATCACATCCACCTTCTGCTTTTCCGCTTCATCCAGGATTTTGTCTCTAGGGACCATTACCCCGAGATCAATCACGTCGTAGCCGTTACAGGCCAGCACCACTCCCACGATGTTCTTTCCAATATCGTGCACGTCCCCTTTGACGGTGGCCAGAAGCACCTTCACCGCTTCTTTCTTGCTTCCAGGGTTCTTGCGCTGCTCCTCTTCCATGTAAGGAA
Source organism: Spirochaetaceae bacterium (assembly GCA_002730875.1). Lineage (GTDB taxonomy): Bacteria > Spirochaetota > Leptospiria > Leptospirales > Leptonemataceae > UBA3465. The sequence continues at coordinate 121,040 of PCBI01000010.1, forward strand.
TTAGATAGGCCACGGCCTTTTTCATGACACGGGCGCTCTTTACGACCTGCGGCAGAAACATCTGGCCGGAACCAAATAATTCCCCTACGTGATTCATCCCGTCCATCAGCGGACCCTCAATCACATCCAGGGGCTGGTCAAATTTCTGACGGGCCTCTTCGGTATCCTCTTCAATGAATTCTACAATTCCTTTCACCAGGGCATGCCGGATGCGTTCTCCCACATCGGCCTCTCGCCAGGCGTTCTTCTTTGTTTCGTCCTGGCCACCTTCATCCTTGTAGCTTTCGGCGAAATCCACAAGCTTTTCCCCGGCTTCCGGGTCTCGGTTCAGAACTACATCCTCCACCAGGTCTCGTAGTTCCCGGGGGATTTCATCGTAAACGTCCAGTTGTCCCGGATTTACGATTCCCATATCCATTCCGGCCCGAATGGCATGGAATAGAAATACCGAGTGCATGGCCCTTCGAACAGGTTCGTTACCGCGGAAAGAAAAACTCATGTTGGAAACGCCGCCGCTTACCCGGGCATGAGGCAGATTCTCTTTGATCCACTTCGTGGCGTTGATAAAGTCCACGGAGTAGTTATTATGCTCTTCAATACCGGTAGCGATGGGAAAGATATTCGGATCAAAAATGATGTCCTGGGCCGGGAATCCCACCTCTTCGGTGAGTATCTTGTAGGCCCTGCCACAGATTTCGATCATTCTTTCGTAGCTATCCGCCTGGCCCTTGTCGTCAAAGGCCATGACAATGACGCTGGCGCCATAGCGCATGATCTTGCGTGCCTGCTCCTTAAAGACCTCCTCCCCTTCTTTCATGGAGATTGAGTTTACAATGGCCTTCCCCTGGACACAGCGCAGACCGGCCTCAATTACACTGAACTTGGACGAGTCGATCATGATAGGAACCCGGGAGATATCCGGCTCCGCGCCAATCAGGTTCAGAAACTTCACCATGGCCGCTTCAGAGTCCAGCATACCTTCGTCCATGTTGACGTCGATCACCTGGGCGCCGTTTTCCACCTGTTCCAGGGCAACGGCCACAGCTTCTTCGTAGTTCTCTTCGCGAATCAACCGCGCAAATTTCTTTGAACCGGTTACGTTGGTTCGTTCACCCACATTCAGGAAGTTCGCTTCCGGCCGCACTACCAGTGGTTCCAGACCGGACAATCGCAGAAAGGGTTCCGGCTCGGCGGGCTTCCGGGGCTGAACACCTTCCACTGCCTTGGCCATGGCTCGAATGTGATCCGGGGTGGTTCCGCAGCAACCGCCGATGATATTCACCCAGCCTTCGCTGGCATAACTATGGATTTGCTCGCCCATATACTCGGGGGTTTCGTCATAACCGCCGAATTCGTTGGGAAGGCCTGCATTGGGATAAAGGCTTACGCGGCATCCGGCCACCCGGCTCAATTCCTGGATAAACGGCTTCATCTGCGCCGATCCCAGCGCGCAATTCAATCCTACGCTCAGAAGATGCGGCATATGCGAAATCGAGATCCAGAAAGCCTCGGTGGTTTGTCCGGACAGCGTTCTACCGCTCTGGTCCACAATTGTTCCGGACACCATGGTAGGCACGGAATATCCGATTCTATCAAATACGTTCTCAATGGCAAAGAGGGCCGCTTTTGCGTTCAGCGTGTCGAACACCGTTTCCACAAGCAATATGTCTACGCCGCCCTTGATCAGCGCTTCCACCTGTTGTTCGTAGGCAAGCACTACCTCTTGATAGGTTACAGCCCGAAAACCCGGATCATTCACGTCCGGAGAAAGCGACAGCGTTTTATTCGTAGGACCGATAGCGCCGGCCACAAAGCGAGGCTTATCCGGATTCTTTTCGGTGTACTTATCGGCCGCTTTTCGGGCCAGTTTTGCGCCTTCGATGTTCAGCTCATCCACCAGGTCCTGCAGGTCGTAGTCGGCCTGCGAGATGGTAGTGCAGCTAAAGGTATTGGTTTCGATGATGTCGGATCCGGCCTCCAGAAACTCTTCATGTATTTCCTGGATTAGCTCCGGTCTGGTAAGCGTAAGCAGGTCATTGTTCCCCTTCAACTCTCCAGGGTAGTCTTTAAACCTGTCTCCACGGAAGTCTTTCTCCTCCAGTTTGTGCTTCTGGATCATGGTACCCATGGCCCCATCCAGCACCAGGATCCGCTTATCCAGCTGCTCGTAGAGTAACTTTGTTCTATCCTGCGTCTCTGTCTGACTCATAATGTCTCCTTCTATTTATAGAGTGAAGCCTGCAGAGCTACGTCTGCTCTGACTTCGACGGGGTCTGACCCGCGGATCGAGTCGAGGGCAGTCAATCCGTGACCGCGAATGCTCGATTAGAAATTATATATAATGGCAAAAGGCAGCCCCGGCCGGGCCGGGGCGCATAGTTTCTTAGTATCTGTAGTTTTCCGGCTTGAAGGGACCTTCCACCGGCACTCCCAGGTATTCGGACTGCTCCGGAGTAAGCTTGGTAAGCTTCGCGCCAATCTTTTCCAGGTGCAGACGTGCTACTTTTTCGTCGAGGTGTTTCGGAAGCACGTATACTCCGAGTTCATATTTATTATTGAACAGCTCAATTTGAGCAACCACCTGATTGGTAAAGGAGCTGGACATTACGAATGAAGGGTGGCCAGTAGCGCATCCCAGATTCACCAGTCGACCTTCGGCCAGCAGAATGATGCTGTTTCCGTTGTCGAAAGTATACTTGTCCACCTGAGGCTTAATCTCAGTCTTTTTGGCTCCAGAGTTATTCAGAGCGGCTACCTGGATCTCTGTGTCGAAGTGACCGATGTTACATACGATGGAACCATCCTTCATCTTCTTCATGTGATCCAGAGTGATGATGTCTTTGTTACCTGTAGTAGTTACAAAGATGTCTGCCTTATCGGCCCACTCTTCCATGGTATCTACTTGATAGCCTTCCATGGCCGCTTGCAGCGCACAGATCGGGTCGATCTCAGAGATAATTACGCGGCATCCGTATGCGCGCAGGCTCTGAGCGGATCCTTTACCTACATCGCCATAACCGGCAACTACGGCAACCTTGCCGGCCAGCATTACGTCAGTGGCTCGCTTGATACCATCGGCCAGAGACTCGCGACATCCATAAAGGTTGTCAAACTTACTCTTGGTAACGGAGTCGTTTACGTTGATAGCGGGCATTTTCAGCTCGCCTTTTTTCAGCATCTTGTAAAGAGCATGCACACCTGTGGTGGTCTCTTCAGATACGCCACGGATCTCGTCCAGAAGCTCGGGCTTCTCTTTGTGCACATAGGCTGTCAAATCTCCGCCATCATCCAGCAGCATGTTAGGTCCTTTGCCGCCTTCGAACACCAGAGTCTGATCGATACACCACCAGTACTCTTCTTCAGTCATACCTTTCCAGGCAAATACAGCCACACCAGTTTCGGCAATGGCCGCAGCGGCGTGATCCTGAGTAGAGAAGATGTTGCAGCTTGACCAGCGCACTTCCGCACCCAGTTCAATCAGTGTTTCGATTAGAACAGCTGTTTGAATGGTCATATGGAGGCATCCAGCAATTCGAGCTCCTTTCAGAGGCTTCTCTTTGCCGTATTCCTCGCGCAGAGCCATCAGGCCCGGCATTTCTTTTTCTGCGAGGATGATCTCTTCGCGGCCCCACTTGGCCTGGGAGATATCCTTCACTTTGTAGTCAGTTTTTTGTTCAGTAATCATTCGATTCTCCTGCACTTTATTTTTTGCTATTACATTAATTGTAAAACTGCATCATCCAGACATGGCCCCGCTGGCCGTGGGTTCGGTATCCATCTCATTCTCAGAAACCAGGGCCAGCCTGTGAGCTTTGTAGAATAGACAGGGAAGACTGCCGTTCCCTTTGCCTGAATGCATATCCAGGATTTCAAATCCTGCATCGGCGAGATCCTGATCCAGGTTCTCGCTTTCGAAACCCAGCCAGAAATCCGCGAAATTACTTCGCATAACTTCTTCATTGTGATGAACCAGGTCGGCCAGGATCAGATGTCCGCCTGGCTTGAGGACTCTTGCCGCCTCTTTCAGGGCCGTTATCGGCTCCGGCACATGATGCAGCACCATGGAAAGTACCGCTACATCCGCCTCTTCATTGGCCAGCGGAAGGTGCTCCATGCTTCCCAGGCGAAAATCCAGATTGCTTTCTTTTACATCGGATAGCGACTTGCGCGCCTCATCCAACATCGCCTGGCTTTGATCTACGAGTATAATGTCTCTGCCCGGGGCCGCCATTGCCAGAGACAGCTCTCCGGTACCGCAACCCAGATCCACTATTGTAGACGGCCCATCGGGCAGCATGGAAACCACCTCTCCTCTATAGTAAGGGGCATCTACGTAATCCCTCTGCATTTCATCCTGCAGGGCGCCGTAGCGAAAGAAGTGATCCAGAGTCTGGCTCTTTCGCGCATCCAACACGTTGGCAAGGCGATCGAAGTCCCTGAGCGATTCCTCGGGCAGCCATAGGCCTGGTCGACCGGAGCCTTCTTCCTTTTCTTCAAAGTAGCCCAGCATGATTTCCAGAGAGGCCAGCAAATCGGACTGACGAATCTCCGGACTGATTCCGTAGTAGATCCTGGAACCCTCGCGACGACCGGCCAGGAGGCCCGCATCGGCCAGGATCTTCAAGTGTCGAGAGACGCGACTCTGCCCCATTTGCAGAACTTCCAGGATTTCATTTACATGAAGAGGCCCCTTTAGAAGCAAACGGACGATTCGCAGTCTGGATTCGTCAGCCAGCGATTTAAGGATTTGAACGCCCTCGGACATTACATGACCATTATATCAAGATATCTTGATATGTCAACAAAAAAGAGCACATAGGCGCGCATGGTTCGGGACGTTATCTCGTGGGAGTCCATGCCAGGTGCCGGGTACTATGCACTCGGAATTCGGCGCTCGGCGCTGGAATCCTGGATGCTGTTTTCGGGTCTTACCGAATCGCGGAGCCTAATCGTTTTTCGGCGCTGAATGGCCCGTTGGATCGATACGCAAGATGTAATGCACACATCGAAGAGCCTGGGTGAGGCTCTCCTCTTCCCTTCCCCGATCCCTTACCGACAATTCAATCAGATAGGCTGTCAAAGTATGATTGATACAGATTTTTAGTTCTTCCTGTTTATTTTCGGGATCCCAGCGCCTGAATACACGCTCGATAGCCCCAGTCATTTCGGGAGCGTAGGTCTCGGCATACTCGTCTCGCAGATTATCCGGCGCCGAATAAATCAGATTTCCCAGCAGGTGCAGCGCCCCGCGACGATCCCGATGGAAATCCATAAAAGCATGAAATACCTGGATTACGTCCTCGGCCAGGTTGTCGCCCGACCCGGTCCGCGATAAGATGAAGTCCATCATCTCTTTGTGCGAAGAGTGGAGCGCGTTTCTGAACAGATTCTCCTTGCTATCGAAATGATGATATATGCTGGGTTGCTTCAATCCACAAAGATTGCTGATCTGCCTGATGGATGTACCAAAGTACCCGTTCTGAGAAAAGGCCTTCCGGGCTGCATCCAGGATTCGCTCCCTGGCGGACAATTCCGCATCAACACTCGCTTCGCTTACCGACTCTGTTTCTATATCTGCTTTCATAGGTCTCTTCTGGATCGTAGCACCACGCACAGCCCTGGCAACCATTTTCGGAAATTCCGGCCATTGCTGAGCAGATAAATAAACAGAAACCGCGCCACAGATGTGAAATCGTCCCGGCGCAGCAAAAAGAAGGCCAATCTGGCGCGATACTGTTGAATCGTCGACCAGAGGCCGGAATCGATTTTCTGTGTTAGAATGAATGCGGCATTGGGGTCCGATTAAAGGCGGACAGCCATTAACGTCGTATCATCCGAAGGCTCTACGCCATCGCGAAATGCAGCCACCTCTTCCATGATTCGACGAGCCACATCCTGCGGCTCCTCTTTGCCCAATTCGGGAACCAGGGCAAACAGCCGCTCTTCCCCGTAGAGTTCAAAGTTCTTGTTATGAGACTCGGTAATCCCATCGGTATAGAGGATCAGTAAGTCGCCGGGCTCATAGTGAACGATGGTTTCTTTGTAGTTGGCATTTGGGAATGCCCCCAGCGGAGGCCCACCTGCAGATAGACTTTCAATGTCCCCGCTGGATTTACGATAGAGTATTTGATGATTATGGCCCGCCGAAGCGATGCGGAATCGAGAGAGGTCCCTCTCTACCTGAATAAGCATGGCCGTAACAAACAGCCCCATTCGAGATCCACGAAAGATCTCCTCGTTCACCTTCTCCAGGGTTCGCACTGGATGAAGAAAGATCGGTATGTTCGATGCCAGCAGAGTCTTGGAATACTCCATAAAAAGGGCGGCCGGGACGCCTTTCCCCGAGACATCCGCCATTACCAGCGACAGGATACTCTCTGAATGATAATGGAAATCGTAAAAATCTCCTCCAACGTCGCGGCAGGCTTCATACCGGGCAGCCATACGAATTCCGGCTATTTCGCCCGGAATCTCGGGCAATGAGTTCATCTGAATCTGGGCTGCCGTTTCCAGATCTTTTCGGTACTGGCGGATTTCGGACTCGCGTCTTCGCGCAATGATCCGCAAATAGGCGCTGGCCAGTTGCGAACCTACAGTAGAGAGAACTTTGAGCTCGAACTGATCGAAAGGCATGCCGTTCTTTTTGTCTGCAGCGTTAAGCAATCCGATCACCCGATCGTCCTGCATGATAGGCACCGAAATGAAAGAGCCGGTTTTGTATCTTTCTGCATTCTCTGGAGTAAAACCCAGATCCTTTTGCACGTCGCGGACAAGCAATGGCTTTCCGGATCGAAGCACAATGCCGGCCACTCCCTGGTCCGGACCTATGCGAATGTCCTCGTCCTGCACATCGAAACCACGGGTCCGGGTGATGCGATACCCCCCTTCCTCCGACTGGTCTTCCATAATGAGAGAAAGCCTTTCCAGTTCGAGAACTCGCTCGATGGCGCCCAGGATGGAATTCAGCAGCTCGTCAATGGTGTCATGTTGTTGAATAGTGCGGGAGATTTCGTAGATACAATTAAGCTCTTCCACGCGACCCTGCAGGTCCTGATAGAGCTTTCGATTGTGGATGGCGATTCCTGCCATTCCGGAGAGAAACGTCAGGAGGCGAACGTCTTTGCTATCAAAGTCCCTTCCGTCCAGAGTGTTTACACTTTCCAGAACCCCGATCAATCGATCCCGGGCCAGCATGGGCACAGCAATCAGGTTCCGTGTAACAAAGCCCGTAGCCTCGTCCACGGACTTCAAAACCCTGGAGTCGTTCTGGGCATCGGCAACGATGAGCGCCTTTCGACTTTCGGCGCATTGGCCGGCTATGCCCTGCCCTTTGGGGATGCGGCGGGCAGCCAGAAGCTGGCTGCGATCGCCACGGGCAATGTCGAAGATCAAATCCCCGGAATCCTCGTCATAAAGAAGCAGGGATGCGCCTTCTGTATGGAGCAACTCTCGGGCCGAATCCATAATTACAGTCAGCAGACTGTGTAGATCCTGCTCGGAGTTAATCCTGGTTGTAATATCGCTGATTTTGGCCAGCGTCAGCACATTGTCCCTGCTCATACCCCTCGCCTGGGCCTTAGTTTATCGCCTTCAGAATCGTGGACGTGGCCTGACTCTGATTCAGCGTATAGAAGTGGATCCCGGGAGCTCCTCCCTTCAACAGATCTCGACACTGTCGAATGGAATAACCCAGGCTCACTTCCAGCAGTCGGCCTCGATCCTCTCCGCATGCCTTAATATCTTCGGTCAATTCGTTGGGGATCTCACACCCGGCCATTTCCGTAAATTTTTCAATTTGCGTAAATGACGTTATGGGCATAATCCCTGGAACGATGGGAACTGTAATCCCAATCTCTCGGCATTGCTTTACATACCTAAAATAGTGATCGTTTCTAAAAAAAAGCTGTGTCACTATAAATTCGGCACCAGCGTCCACTTTCTTCTTTAGATTTTGCAAATCCTGCTCGGCCGAGGGAGCTTCCATGTGGGTTTCCGGATAGCCGCCTCCGCCCAGAGAGAAATCCATTCCCGTAGAGCGGATGAACTCAATAAGCTGGCTTCCGTAGGCAAAGCCATCCTCGGGCGGGGTGAAGTTCTTCTCCCCTTTTGGAGGATCCCCGCGGAGGGCCATAATGTTTCGGATCCCGTCCGAATATAGATCTTTCAGATTGGACAGAATCTCTGCTCGACCATGTCCTACACATGTATAGTGCGCCATGGCGGTAATCCCATGTTTATCCTGTATATCCTTTACCCATTGTCGGGTTTTCTCCCTGGTGGAGCCACCCGCTCCATAGGTAACGGAAACAAAATCCGGATCAAGAGACTTCAGGCGCTGGATTGTATTCATCAGCGTCTGCTCCCCCTCCGGTTTTTTCGGAGGGAAGAATTCAAACGAGAAAACAGGTCTCTTTCCGGCTTCTTCTTTGAGAATTTCTGCAATTTTCTTCATTGAACTACCGATATTGCATTCAGGCCGGGTAATTCAAGGAAAAGAAAGCCCGAAACCAGGATCAAATGGGACTTCGCAGTCGTGGCACAGCTTTTCTGGCTCATCCAGTATACAATTTATTCTCCGCCGCTTTAACTATCGCAGGAATTCTTCTATTAATAGGTACAGCGGTTGCGGATCTAAAGTTAAGCACAGCACAGCTGCTCAAGCGCGCGGACCTTGCGCTTCTGGGTTTCTTTTTTCTGGAAACCATGCTTCGAATTGTCTTTGAACGAGGCAAATATGTCCGACAGTCACTAATTCTGGACTCCTGGGCTCTGCTGCCGCTTCCCATTATCCTCTCCCTGATCGCAACCAACGCCGGCGAAAACCCGCCCGGGCTGCTGCTACTGGAGGGCGGTCGTTTCTTGCGACTGGTGCCGGCCTTGAAATATTTTAGACAACAGAGACAGGCCGGATTGCGGCCGGACAGCTCCAGCACCCTCGACGGAGTATCTTTGAGAAGTTCGCTGGTGACATTTCTGTTTCTATTCCTGGGCGGCCTGGCCACCAGCCACCTGCATTCCCGAATGATAGAAAGCGAAACCACAGCGAGGACAGAAACGGTCCGAAAGTACGCCGAGTCGCAAGGTATCCAACGACTGCCATTTCTTATCCCGGAATGGATTATTGGCGTAGAAAAAGAAGGAAGCGACGGGGCTTTCGAAATATACAACGTTCCCAAAGAGAAGTTTGACAACCGGGAAGAGGCAACTTACAGACAGGGAAGAGATTTCATCTATCTTCCTGGACCAAATCCAGGCGAATCCATATATCTAAACCTTAAAGACCTGCACCGCAGACAGAAACTGCTGGAACTAATGATTCTTATTACCGGATTCGTTATGATCTCTGCGCTCCTTCTGGTAAATAACCGTTACCTGGCGCACAACATTCTGGGACCGGTGGAGCATGCCCGAAGGGTGGCCCAGCTCAGGATGGCAGGGGAGGAGATCCTGGACGAAGAGGTGGATCTGCCGTCAAATGAGATCGGCCAGTATATAGAAACGGTGAACGAGCTCTATGAAGAACTCCGCGCGCCGGCCGAGGATCAAAAAGACCGATCGTCCTGACGGGAAATCGCCCCCTCATTCCGGCAACGGTTGGCGCGCTCAAAATTCCGTTAGCGAATCGTCAAAAGGGCCGGCACTACGCCTTCGCCTTTTTCATGATGGCCCAGGGACTTGGCCACAATAGATAGCGGCGCATCCTTTTCTTTGGCCTTTTCGCAACAACCTGGCTGAAAGGAGCTCACAAGAAAGTCTCCCGGAGCAATTCGGCCTCCTTCAGCGGATACTCGAAGCCGTACCAGGCCAAAGAATGCTACCAGTTCCATCCCTTCGGGCTTTTGCAGGCCGCTACGATTGTGGTGCTCGGGCAAATAGTCCACCGGCGGATTCAGAACCAAAGCTGCCTTATCCACAATGACGCCCACAATCTTCTGACTTCCGCGCTGGGAGCATCGCGCCAGGACTCCCTCCTCTTCGGTGGCCACCAGGAGATCTCCGGAAGCCAGGACTTCATTCTGTCGAATCGAGAAGAATGCGGCTACCGGAGCCTGCAATTCGCCTCCGCTCTTGCCGGCAAAGATGGTGCCGGAAAAACGGCTCAGGCCGCGAACCCAGAGCCCCAGGTCCGACACAGGCAATCCTCGGTCATCATGCCCGCCGGCTATCAAGGAGTAGAAACTCTCGGAAATGAAGCGCCCGCCGGGACCGGATCCGCCGGCGCCCCGGACCCCTTCCCCGGAACGAGAAAGACCCATCAGCCCCGTCTTGTCACCGTAACCAATAATGCCGTCGCCTTCAGAACGACCGGTGAGTCCGGCGCCTTCGGACTTGTTTACGCCCTGGATGGGAGCATGACCCACCGGAGGAGGAGAAATACTGCCATAACTCTCGCCCATTTCGGACTCTATGCGAATTGTACCGGTATGACTGGAATAGTCGTGCTCCAGGGGCGCGTAATCATGGCTATGGGGCAGCGGCTTGCGAGCATCGCTCAATCGCGGATCGGAGGACTGCACAACGTGACCGGAAAGCACGGCGCCTTCCGGAGCAAGCTTCACAATACCGGCATCTTCCGCAGTGGCCGACTTTAGCCGGGAGTCGCTTCCCTGCACGGCCACGCCCTTACGGCTTTCGCCGTCGGAAGCCAATTCCACAATCCCTGGCGCCTCCTCTGTAGAAAGGCGCAGGCGTGGATCGCTTCCCTGGACCGCGGTCTCAGGCTCCGCTTCTCCGGCCCGGGCAAATCGCATAATACCCCGTGTTTCGGTGGTCGCATCGCGCAACCTCGGATCATTACCTTGCACGGCCTCCGAAGGCTTACTACTACCCGAGGGGGCCAGACGGACTATGCCCGATTCCTTCTCGGTAGCATACTTCAATCGAGAGTCGCTTCCCTGAACAACTACTCCGGCACGATCCTCGCCATCGTCCGCCAACTCCACCAGGCCAGCCCGTTCCGTATTGGCGAACTTCAGCCGGTCGTCGTTGGCCTGCACTGCGTGCAAAGCCCTCTCCTCGCCGTTTCGGGCCAGGCGGACTATGCCGGCCAGGTCCTCGCTGGCCGGTCGAAGCCTTCGATCGCTCCCCTGGACAACAACCCCTTCCCGGTCTTCTCCGTCAGATGCAAGCTCCACAATGCCTTTGAAGTCTGCAGTGGCATCCCGCAATCGGCGGTCGCTTCCCTGAACAACTACTCCGTCCCGCGCCTCGCCGTCCAGGGCCAGGCGGACTATGCCGGACCGCAACACGGAAGCATGAGGAATAGGCTCTGCCGGAAGGGTCCGGTCTTGCTTTTCTACCGGGTCCGCCGAGGCAAAGAGCTCCAGTTCAATTATTTGAGATAGATACTTCCCTTCTCTGGTTCGAGGGCTTTCAAAAATCGTTATCTGTATATAGCGTATATTCAGGGGCAGAAAGCGCCATCGGTACCACTGTCCTGGCTCGGCCAAAAATCCACTTTCTTCCATTAAATGGTGCCAGGAAATATTGTCCTCGCTGTAGGAAATGTGAAATCCTTCCGGAAACAAGGGGTCTTCCCCGGCCCGGGAGAGTAGCCTTATTTCACTGACTCGATTTACGGATCCCAGATCCAGGCGGATGAATTCCTCCTCCTGGCGACTTCGAAGAGGGCTGGACCACCCGTAGTCATTTCTCTGGTCCACCAGGTTCTCTTTGACCCAGAGGCGATCCAGTTCGCCGGAGACCTGAATATCGACGATGCCAGATACCATCACCTTGAATCCGCCAAAGGCAGACACGTAACCGTCTTCCTGCTTGTTATCCCTTATAAATAGAAACTTAATATATCGTGCAGTTATTAAAGGAAAGTTCCAGGTCATTACCTGCTTTCCTTCGTGCCTGAAGTCAGATTCTCGGAGAATCGGCTCCCAGATCTGCCCGTCGTGCGAGATTTCAAAACGGAAGTTGTCGGGAAACGCCCCCGGATGCTCCGGATGCTTTTCCAGTACAATCTGATTAAAGCAAATCTCTTCGGCGAACGTGCCCAGGCAGGCTACCAGACCAGGAACCTCGGATGGTTCGCTCAGCCATGATCTTACTTTGCCGTCTTCAATCTCCCCTGCTCCGGGACCGGTAAAATCCTGGAATGCATAAATCTGCGGGTGGGAAATGCGAATTGGTTTCATATTAATTGATTCCAGTGTCTGTGGCGTTCAGTAGAAAATCCAGACCCCTGCTCTGGCTCAAACAGAATTTGATTCGAGATCTGCAGCAAAATGGTCTTTAAATACTCGGGAACACTATCCCCCAGTCGAATCCAGCCTTCCTGTTCGCCAAGGTAAGATGCCTCCAATAGCCGGAGGCTACTCTCTGACATCCGACCCCTTAACTTACTCAGGATCTGATCCCAGGCCATTGGCCCATTGCCTTGCTCGCGGGACAGGATTTTTTGCACGTTCTCATTTGTGGGCGGAATCCCTGCCATCAGGCATTCATTGCGGGCACGCTCCCAGCTTGCATCGCTTTGCCTTGGTACTGCATCTGTTTGATTTTGGATGGATATATGTATCTGGTTGTACGGGCCTTCTGCAAGCGGAGCCCTGGGTGGTGCCGACGTGGCGGGCTGGGGTGCCTGCTGATCTCCGGCAGGGGTGTGCTGGTGCGTGCCCCCGGGGGATACCGTAGCGCTCTCCTGGGGTGTGAAAATAAAGTGGTAGGTGGAGTTTGTTCGCCCCGACCCTTTCTTTACCAGGATTAATCCGGCTTCCTGCAGCTCTTCCCTGGCCTTGCGGAGGGAGGATTTCTGCTTAAAACCAGTCAGTTCCAGGAGTCGGTTGGAGCCAGGGTACACCGGGCTAAAGTGCCTGTCTGTGAAGCTAAGTAGCACAGGGTATAGCGCCCGGGCAGCGCTGGAAAGCCTGGCCCAGGTCCCGGAGCGTATAACGTCTGTTATAAACTTAAAATATTGCAGCTCGCCTGCTGACATCTCGCCACCTCATCTGCTTGATGAGAGGCTTCCAAAAAAAGGTTGACTTTGTTTTTATGTAAGTCATTATGTCGCCAACCATTCATTCCCAATGGAAGCCCCAGCCCCTCAGGCAACTGAGGGGTATTTTTTTGCGCTAATATATATGTGACGCGCGACAAGATTATGTCGCATAACCTACATCTGTCAAGTACTTTAAAGTACGTATCAATTGGGGGCTTTTGAGATTTGTCTTTTGAGCCAGTTTTCCAGGTTGCGGGCCGAACGGGCATCGCCGGCCTCTATGGTGATTGTGTTGGCCTTGCGGCTGATTCTGTACGGCTGTTGTGTGGCGGTGGAGCCAGATTCGGGGTTGGCCCTTGTTGGGGCGTTGGATGTCTTGTCCGGGCTTTCCGGGGTGTTTCCGGATTCGTTGTCGCCCTCCTCTTCTTTGGGGGAAAAGAACTGCCTGGCGGATCGAACGGTTCGGATGTCTCCGGCCTGGTAGGCCGAAAGGAATTCCTGGAATCGATCCTTCTTATAGGCCTGGACCGCCTGGATAAGCAGGTTCTTGTTTTCCAGGCCGGCCTCTTTGCATTGGCGGAGGGCATCGGGCGGGAGCGCCGCAATACCCAGTATCTCGGTGATGTAATTGCGGGACTTCCCTACAAGCTGCGCCAGTTCGGCGTCGGAATAGCTTTCCTGCTGTTTCAGTCTCAGGAGGGCTTCAGCTTCTTCCTGCGCGGACAGGTTTTCCCGTTGCAGGTTTTCTATGATGGCAATTCTGAAATAGTCCCTTTCCTCTCGGGAGATGATTCGGCATTCGGCTTCTTTCCAGCCCAGGCGGTTCAATGCATGAAAACGGCGCTCTCCAGCAATGATGCGGTACCCCTCCCCTGCCCGGGTGACCACGATCGGCGATAGCAGGCCATCCTTGCGGATGCTCTCTGCCAGTTCGTCCACGCCCAGGGTGCGGTCCTTGCGCGGCTGGTCTTCGGACGGATGGATGCGATCCAGGCGGATGCTGGTTATGGTCCCGTCCAGGGATTCGGCCTGAAAGATGTCGGCCAGGGTTCCCAGTTTCTTATGCTTTGAGCTCACTTAGAAGTTCCTCCAGGAAGTCCGAATACTCCTTGGCTTGCTTGGATTCAGGGGCATAGTCGAAAATGCTTTTTCTGGCCAGATGGCTTTCGCCAATGGCCACCCCGGCGCTAATGTTTGACTCGAAAACGCGAAAGAACTGCGAAACCACCGGAAGGATGGTTTTTGTCAGGACGGTTTTTGCTTTGATCTGGGTGACCACTGCTCCGGCCACCTCCAGGTCGGGATTGATTCGTCTTTTGATGCTGTTAATGGTGGTTTGAAGCCCCGTCATTCCGTCGATGGAGAACTTCTCTGCCTGGGCGGGTACTACCACATGGGTGGCCGCAACCAGTGCATTGATCGTGAAGATGGACAGGCTCGGTGGGCAATCGATGATGATGAAGTCGTAGTCGTTTACAGCCTGGAGCGCGTCGCGCAGAATGTACGGGGCGTCCACGTTCTGGCCCATGGATTCCACTTCGGCCAATGTAATTTTAGACGGAGCGATCCACAGGTTGGGCTCATCGGTCTTGATGATGGCATCGGCCAGCGGGCGACCCTGGCTGAAAACGTTATATAGCGACACTTCCAGGTTGTCCGGATTCGTGAATAGTCCGGTGGAGTTCGCCTGCGGGTCCATGTCCACCAGCAGGGTTTTCTTGCCCCTTTTTGCCAGTCCGAAAGACAGGTTTATGGCGGTGGTCGTTTTTCCTTCGCCGCCTTTCTGGTTGGTGATTGCAATGATTCGGGTTTTCACGATTAATGCGACATAATAATAAGGAAGCATTTTTTCAAGAAACTTTTGGCCTCTTCGGCAAAAAAGAGTCGGACGTCCGACATTTGCCTGTATTCGGTCTTTACTCCCGCCGCGGGGCGCCCACCTCTCTGCTCAGGCCCTGCCGGCTTGTTTTCGGCTCTGGCAGGCTCCGGCCTTGCCGGCTCTGCGGCGCTTTCGGGTATTGCTTGTTCCGGTTTCGGTCGGGCAGTCGCTGGCAGCCGCCTTGCTCTGGTCTGCGATCGCTCTCCCGGGCGGTTTTCTGCTGGAGTTGCTGATTCTTCAGAAGGGCTATCCTCTGTCAGGGGGGGGCTCCATTGTCTTGTGGCTTGTGTCCTGGGGCGGCTGTCGTGCGTGGTGGGTGTGGCCGAGTCGGGAAAGCGTCGGGAGTTGTTCCGGCTGCTGCCTGCTGCTGCCTGTTGCTGTCGGATGTCCGACATTTGGATTCTCTTTTTGTCTTTGTCCTGGTGGTCCGAGCCCTGGCTTGTCGGATGTCCGACAATTCGGGCCGGCGGATTGAATTGGGGTCGCCAGGCGGTCGATACTTCATGTATGGCTGCCGTAGATTTACTCGGGCATTTGCAGGGAGGGGCTTTCCGAACAGGGTTTCTGGCGGCCCTGCCAGACGAGCTGAGCTATGTGCTTTTTGCGCGCAAAGCAGGTGCGCTGTCGCCTGTTCAGGGTATGAGTGGCGCCGAAGCGGGGCGGCGGTATGGCTTCTTGCAGTCTCTTCCGAATGTGTGGGCCGAGGCCAGAAGGAAGGGGTTTCAGTTGCTCTCCGGAGATGGGATTGGCGTCGTCGATCGCGAAGTCTTCGTTGGTGTTGAAGGTGAATCCGGTGTGGACTTCTTGCTGGTTGTAGATGGCCCGGCCGGCAGTCTGCCCGAGCCTGAATTCTTGCATCTGCTTTTTCTCGCCGAGCTGGGGCTCCAGGAATCCGGCGCCGATGCTTCCGATCTCCCGGTTTGGCTTCAGGATCCTCTGTCGTATTTGATGCGGGCGCCCTCTCCTGTGCTGGTCCTTTCCGAGCCAGGATCCGGCGCCGACCAGCTGGTGCAATCCCTGGTAGATGCTCGTTTTGGGGAAGACCGGGCTGTCTTTTTTCATCCGGGCCGACTTTCCGAAGAAGTGCAACTCCGGGAGTTCTTTGGCGAGCAGGCCAGCGCCCGCCTGGGCGAGGCTTCCGTTGTGCCGGTGATGGACCGGGGCGCCAGGGTGCTTGTAGTAGAGGAAGTCTCGGATCTTTCGCAATCCATGCAGCTGCGTATCCTGGCTCTGCTGTCCGATCCCGATAGTTCGCTCTTCTGGATATTCACCAGTTCCCGGGATCTGGCAGCAATGGCCGATGCGGGCCGCTTTCAGCCCGCACTGCTCCGGCAGTTGCGCCAGGGGGAGTTGCTTCTGGCGCCGGTTCGAAATCAGCGAGACCGGATACCCGAAGAGGCCGAGCGGTTGCTACGAATTTTTCGTCGCCAGTTCGGAAGGAGTATCTCGCTCACCGGCGAGGCCCTGGAGGCCCTCCGCGGATATGACTGGCCGGGGAACTGGCAGGAATTTCGCGATACACTGAAGTCTGCATTTCTCCTCTGTCCTGGTTCCGAGCTCAGAAGAGTGGATCTTCAATTCGGCAATTGGAATCAGGGGCAGGCGGACGATCTCAATCTAAGACACCGGACAGCCGAATTGGAAAAATCGCTATTGCTCCAGGCTTATGCGCTGCATGGAGGAAACCAGGTGCAGATGGCTCGGGCGCTGGGTATTTCCCGGGGCTCCCTTCAGTATCGCATGAACAAGCTCGGGCTGGGCGGCAGAGAAGAGTGAGCGAGCAGCAGGAAATGAAGACCCCCGGCGGTTTCTCTATCCGGGTGTTTCGGGACCGCGGGGTATGCAACGTCTCTCGGGATGGGCGCCTGGAGTTCCCGCAGGGCGGATCCGGATCTTCCGATCAACCGGTGCCCGGAATTATTTTCATTGGAAAATCCTTCGAGCCATCGCTGCCGGTTCAGGAATTTGTCCTGGTGCCCAACCGATCGCGAAGGCTGGTCATTCCGTATCGGCTGGGCGAGAGCAGGGGGCGTCATTTGCTCCTTCCCTGTGGTTCGGCGGCGGACCAGTTTCCGGTGATGGTGGCCTACTTTGATTCTTCCCGACAACTTGTGGATGCCGGTTTCGCCTACAAGGGTCCGCCCTGGCGCTACGTGGTCCTGGAGCCGCGCGTCGCTCGAATCGACCTGATGAGCCTGAAGGTCCATCGCCCGGAGTTGAAGACCTTTCTCTTGAAAGAGGAGGTGGAAGCGCAATCCCAGGCTGCCGCTGTTGCGGAGGAGAAGGTGAGGGCCACCGATATAGTCAAGCAGGGCAGCGCCGGCGACCAGGTTTCCAATCCGGTTTTCCAGGCTCGTCTCCATCTTCGCAATCTGGCCCTGGAGCGCATGACTGAATTGCCGGTTCGGTTCAGTCTGAAGCCCGACGAAGTAGAGTTCATTCGCACATTTCTTTCGCTTATGATCCAAAACGAGCGAGGAAGCGCAGAACTGGAGAAGGTGAAGGAGCAGCTTCAGAGGCTCGACGAATTCTACCGATTGCTGTCCGTAGCCCTTCAGGATCCGGACGAGTTTGATCGATCCCTGGGGCAGGGCGTGGGCCCGGGGCTGGCCCGAATCCTGCTCCCGGTGGTGCGAAACATGCGTTCGCAGACCCAGGATCGGGAACAACAGATTCGGTTCTGGGAGTGGGAGTACCGACTCAATGACCTTTCCGGGGACTGAGTATCGGTCATTCTGGCAGGTCTCGGGAGTAAAAAAATGATTGCAAATCCGGCGGAATGGTCACCAAATAAGCACAGAATGTTCTGGGCGACTGTCATTTTGTCAGTTGGCTCCCTTTCCGGTGCTGTGCCGGCCCAGGGACCGCAACTGCATGCCGGAAGTCCGGTGATCGAGGATCATCGGGCCGGGGAGACAGGTGTGTTTCAGGACGGTTTTCGCGCTGGCCTGGATCGTTCCCGGAAGATGGCGATCCGCGCCCCCGAAGCGGACCGGATTCGCCCTGATGGTAAAACCGAAATGGCCCGGGTTTCGACCGGGCAAGGGATTGTTCAGGGAGGGCAGGATGCGCAGGATGACCTGGCCGAGGCAGCAGGCCTTCCTGAAGTGTCCGCCAGAAATGCATCCGGCTCTCCGTTGTTTTCGTTGACCCACGGACGCTCTATGCGTCCTGCAGCCCTTCAGGCTGCCACAGACTTGAACGCCGGGGCGGTGTCGGATGAGCGGGCTTCAGCGAGTGCACTGGTTCCGGTATTCTTTAAACCGGGCAGGGGGCCGAATCACGATGTGGAAGGCCAGGCTATGCCAGGAAACACAGTTGCCCGGGTGGTTCGATCCAGAATTCTGGCCTTTAAACCACAGATAGAGAGGCTTTGCCGTTATGTCGAGGAGCAATCCCGGCGTGGCTCGACTTCTGTCGGCCATGAAAAAACTCACCCGAGAAGTAAACGATCAGGAAATCTGCCGTCGTCTGGAGATTTTGATCAATTCCGAAAAAGAGGATCTACCCCCATCCTCTGTCAAGAGCCTGCTGGAGGATCCGGCGGACTTCGATCCTTCCGTTGTTTCGGAGCCCTATACGCAGTACGTAAAGCACTACCTCTATATGGTGAAGAGGGAAGAGCGGAACAAAGAGAAGCAGCGTCAGGAAACCGAAAGTCGAAAGCAGGAGAAGGCTACCCGGAAAAAGGGGACCAAGAAATCCGTCAGGTCTGCAAAGAAGAAAAGCGCTACAACCACCGCCAGCAAGAAGGCTTCGAAGAAAAGCTCCGGGACCTGATCCCGGGGAATGGCTCCCTGGAACCCGCGTCTTTCTTGAAGGGGAGCCGATGGGCCACGGCCCTTTTTCGGTTCTCCATCGGGGAAAATCGAATCTAGATTCACGCCCCCTTTAGTTTCCGTATCTCTGAGCGCTTTCTCTGCTGCTGGCTCCCCTTTCGGCCAAGACAATCCTGTTCTTCCTATGCTGCATTCAGTTCCTCTTTGCTCCATGTATATGTAAGAGAAATTCAAAACGGTATACGAATGGCGGATTTCGCATTGTTTGGTCAGGCAAATTGGATCGCCCGGTCCGGTGCAGGGGCCTGAAGGCCGCCACTCCGGACTAGACCGGTGTTCCCATCCGGGCTCTGCTCAGACGCGGACGCGCTACTGCTTAATTCTAATCTTGCCCGCGGCCATTGCCCAATATTAATCGTCTTGCCTCGGTGGCCATTCATTTCAGTCCCGACGTATTCGCCATGCCTTTCGATCCAGGCAGTTTCAGGGGTTCATTGCGATTCCGCCTGTCCAACCGCCGGACTGGAGTCTGGTCTACTGGTGAGTTCTCGGCCTGCTTTGATGGCCGGCGCCTCTGCTCCTACTCGATCATCATCTGATGCCGGGTCATGCACGAAGTTGGCACCATTTTGTTCTTAATCAATCATCCCGAACGCAAGGAGCTCCTTCCGCGCATCCCTGTCAAATTCCTTACCCTGGTCGGTCCGATCTGTCTGATCTGCGGGGAGGTGGTCTATCCTCTCCGAAGCCAGCTTCACCCTTGATGAGGCCGGCAGGCATCTAAGGAGGCATCAGGGCAGGGCGGCCTTCGCCCCGCATCAGCATTGGATTCGCCTGTCCGGCAGCCTCTGCCTTCGTGGTGCGCATGGCGGCGTAGGGACCCTGGGAGGAGGGTGCCCTGTCGTCCGCTTCCGCCAGGAGCCAGGGGGGCTGTCGGCCTCTGTCGGGCTACTGGTGAGTCGGCAGCAGGGGTAGCGGACCAGGCGGGGCCCCCGGACTCCCAAGCCCGGCTGAAATCGATGCCCGGATTGTGGCACCGGGCCAAAGCGCCTGCCAGAATTGAAACAGTTGAACAAGGCCATGCCCAAAACCGAGCAGTTATGCAACCATTGCCCCTTTTCAGGCGGTTAAAACAGGGCTCTGTCGATTCCTCAGCGGATATCCGGCCCCCGGAGAAACTGTTCAGGTCACGGCACCATCGGATGGGAACAAGGTGCTTTTAACTGTTTCGAGGGTGCCCCGTCCTTCTCCGGCATGTCAGTTCGGCGATCTCCGAATCCGGGTCAATGTGGCCCTTTCCGGGCAGACAGGGAGGAGCAACCGCCCTGCTGTAAATGCCAGAAATCGGACAGTTAAGCGATTTGGCACACATAACTGTTCCCAGATGGCCAATTTGGACAGAAAGGAGGGCTTCCGGGTGCAGGAACAAGGCCTCCGGAGCCGTGGCACACAGAGAAAGGGAGTGGCGGAGGCCAGAGTCGGAAGCATGAAGCCCGTTGCAACTGCCTGGCGGCAGGGATGGGGCAGCTGGTCTGCAAGAAGAAAGAAGAAGCAAGGCTGTCGTCAGACAAAATGGCATGTGCATGTCGGACAGTGTGTGGATGTCAAAACGGCAAGCCGCCCAGAAGGCCTGCCAGCGGCCGGATAAGGTGGTTTTCGGGGCTCTGTGTTGATTATAGGGTCTGATGGGTTCTGGATTCCATGGGGGGCTCGGAAGACTTTTTGAGTCTGTCGCGCTCCTGGGACTGTGTGGTAGGTGCTCCGCGGCTCAGGGTGTGCTCGAAGGTTCCGTGGCGGCTAAAAAGTGCATAAAAATAGGCAATAAGGCTCAACGAGGGAGAGCAAGGAGGGGGCTTTGGTCTCGCCCGCGGGTCCCGTATGGCCGGGTAGAAAGTGGGGAAAAATAGGCAGATAAGGAATGATGAAGGGGCTGTTCAGTTGGCACTGGGGCCTGCTGGTTGATTTTGGGAGCCGAGCCATGCGCGGCAGCGGTCAAATCTGCTCCCGGCGCAGGGCTTTGGGCTTGAGGTTCAGGAGCGGCTCTGTCTGAATGGCGTTATGGCGGAGTCTATCAGGGTCAAGGTGAAATGTCATGCCTGTGGGAATGAGATCAGGGGTACCGCCCGGTACGGCTCGGGGCACTATGTGCCGGAAGGGGGGCCCTTTGAATTCATAGCCACGGGGAAGATCGAATCGGACAAGGGTCGACGGGTGAAGGGGGAGGTAATCTGCATTTGCCCGAATTGCACGGTTAAGAATAAATTTCAGATCTAATCAGTCTCAAAGGGGCGGAATGGCCGATTGCTCTCAATTTAGGTTGTCACCAGGGCCGGACGCGCATTTTTTGAGGCCATATGGGCAAGCAAATCACCGATTTTCCTCTCTCCACTCGCCGGCATAGCGCTGCGCATGTCCTCGCGCAGGCAATAATGGAAAAATATCCCGGGGCCAAGCTGGCCATCGGGCCCGACACCGAGCATGGCTTTTTTTACGATGTGCTTACGGATCCGCCCGTTCAGCAGGAGGATCTCAAGGATCTGGAAAAGCGAATGAAGAAGATTGCCAAGCAAAACCAGGACTTTCAGCGCTACCATCTGCCCATTGATGAAGGCATCGCTTATCTCAAGCAAAACCACCAGGACTTCAAGGTAGAAATGGCCAGGGCATTGAAGGAGAAGGGAGAGGTGGATCTGTCTTTCTATAAGAATGTGCTGAAAAACGGGCAGACAAACTTCATAGATATGTGTAACGGCCCTCACGTGGATCGGACAAATGAACTGGGTGCTTTTAAGCTTGTATCGGTTAGCGGCGCCTACTGGAAGGGGGATGCTTCCGGGCCCCAGCTGCAGAGGGTCAGCGGGATTCTCTTTAAGAATGACGAGGATCTTAAGCAGTATGAGTGGATGATGGAGGAAGCCCGGAAACGGGATCACCGAAAACTGGGCCAGGAATTGGAGCTTTTTACTACAAGCGAGAAGATTGGTCCGGGATTGATCCTCTGGTTACCTCGAGGAAATGTGATTAAAGATCAGCTAGAAGAGTGGGCAAAAATAACCGAGCGACGTGAGGGTTACTCTCGGGTGACCACTCCTGTAATCACTAAAGAGGAGCTCTTCTATACATCCGAGCATCTTCCCCATTACAGCGACCATATGTTTCCGCCTATGGAGATGGACAATACAAGGTACTACATCAAGCCGATGAATTGCCCCTTTCACCATACCATCTTCAGCGATCGGCCGAGAAGTTATCGAGAACTTCCTCTGAAGCTTACCGAGTATGGTGTGTGCCATCGTTACGAAGACTCCGGCTCACTTTTCGGCACTATGAGGGTTCGAGCCATGTGGATGAACGATGCTCATATCTATTGTGCTGAAGACCAGGCAGTTGACGAATTTAAGAAAGTGATCAAACTTCATGAGTATTATTACGGAATACTGGGCATTAAAGAGTATCATATGGTGCTGTCTCTACGGAACCCGGAGAATGATAAGTATCACGGAGACGAGGCCATGTGGAAAAAGGCCGAAGCTTTAACCCGTCAGGCCATGGAGGAGTCCGGAGTGGACTTCGTCGTGGAGGAGGATGGAGCAGCCTTTTACGGGCCCAAGATGGACTTCCAGATCAAGTCTTCTATTGGGAGAGAGTTTACCGCCAGTACCTGTCAGCTGGACCTCTTCATGCCGGAGAAGTTTGACCTGAAGTACGTGGCACCGGACGGTTCGATGAAGCGTCCGGTTTGTATCCACCGAAGTCCTCTGGGTACCCATGAGCGATTCATTGGCTTCTTGATTGAGCATTTTGCCGGAGCATTCCCGTTGTGGATGGCGCCCGAGCAGGTTCGAATCCTTCCCGTAAGTGATGGCTTCGTGGAGTACGGAAAGAAACTGGAGGCTTTCTTCAAGGAAAACGATATCCGGGTAACCCTGGATATTGGGGAAAGTCTTGGGAAAAGGATCCGGAATGCTGAGAAAATGAAGATTCCTTATATGCTGGTTGTGGGCGAGAAGGAGCGCGAATCCGGTAGAATCAATGCCCGCAATTACTTCAGCGGCGAGCAGAAGGAATACGATCTCGAAGAGTTTCTTTCTATGCTGCAGGAACAGATTCGAGAAAAGCAAATCCAGGATAAGCTAGAGAAGAAGCAGTCCTGAGACTGCGTCGCAATATAGTTCCGCCTTGTGTAGCCAGGACAAATTTTGATGGAAAGCTGAGTCTGCTTAGATTTATTCTAAATCCAGAACGATTCAATCCACGGGGAAGTCTTACTTCCTGTTCTGAGGATTATAGGAGATTGATATGGCAGAACTAAAGGGAAGCAAAACCCATCAAAACTTGAAAGATGCCTTCGCCGGCGAGTCTATGGCTAACCGACGTTATCTGTTTTTCGCAAAGCAGGCTGACGTAGAAGGCTATCCCGACATTGCCGGTCTGTTCCGCGACACTGCGGAAGGCGAAACCGGACACGCTCATGGTCACCTTGAATACATGAAAAAAATTGGTGATCCTGCCACTGATCTTCCCATCGGCGATACAGAAGCCAACCTGAAAGCTGCTGTAGCTGGCGAAACCCATGAATACACCGATATGTATCCTGGAATGGCCAAGACAGCTCGCGATGAAGGCTTTGATGAAATCGCTGACTGGTTCGAAACCCTGGCCAAGGCTGAAAAGTCTCATGCCGGCCGATTCGAGCAAGGACTGAAGTCTATCAGCTAATTCAAGCGGAGGGCCGGCCATAATATGGCTGGCTCTTCTATTTTCAGGTTCCAGCTTGAGGACCGGAAACGATGCACTTTTTTCTATAGTAATGATGTGCGGCCGTGCTCGCGGGGCGCGACGATCAGAGTGGGGCTGCCCTTGAAGCTCTGGCATGGCAGCGAGCGTACCGGCTCCGTAGGAGCGGCGTGAACACGATGTTCACAAGGTCCGCAGGACCGCAGAAGATTCACGTGAGGAGGCTACAGGAGGTAGCCACCGCAACGTATGATGGCCGCACCCCGCTCGGTGTAGCAAACAGGACGTCCATGTCCAGATTGCTCCACCGGCCACGTCCTGTGGCCTTGCTCGCGGGGGGCAACCATCAGAGTGGAGCTGCCCTTTGAGCCCTGGCATGGCAGCGAGCGTACCCGCTCCGTAGGAGCGGCGTGATCAGGATGATCACAAGGCCCGTAGGGCCGCAAAAAGAGTAACGGGAGCGAGTGGTGCAGGGTCAACTGGAAGGCGACAGTTGAATTAGCACTGGCGAAGCCAGTGGTCCTGTTAACCCGAGCGAGCGTACCTCTAAGGAGAAAACCATTGATACAGCAGACCGATACAACGAACGCTATTTATGACCCTACCGATGTGAAATACTGGGATCCCCGGTCATTACAGGCCGAGTTGGAGCGATCCTTCGATATCTGTAACGGCTGTCGCATGTGCTTCAAGTATTGCCCCAGTTTTCCTTCCTTATTTTCCGTTCTGGATGGATATGCTGATGGGGACGTAAAGCAAATCAGCGCCGAAGACCAGAACAGGGTCATTGATGAGTGTTACCATTGCAAGATCTGCTATGTAGCCTGTCCTTACACGGACAAGGATGACCATGCCTTTAACCTGAATTATCCCGCGCTTATGCAACGGGCCGTGATCGTCCGGGCCAAGAAGCAGGGCGTTCCTATGCGGAGAAAGATGCTGCAGAATGCGGATCTTCTGGGCAAAGTTAATACAGGTCTGATTTCTCGTCTGGCTAACAAAGCCCTGGCCAGCAATTTCCACCGGGCCATTGCTCAGACCATAGTGGGCATCCACAAAGAGAAAAAGCTGCCCGAGTTTCATCGCACCAGCTTTCATCGATGGTTTCATCTAAGAAAGAAGAAGATGGAAAAGGAGGGGCGCGCTCTGGAGGTGGATCCGGCCAACAAGGTGGTGCTTTTCTCTACATGCTTCGTGAATTACAACAATCCGCAGGTGGGCAAGGAAGCTGTGGAAGTGCTGGAGCGCCATAAATGCGAAATTCAGTGTCCTTCGCAGAACTGCTGCGGTATGCCCGGTCTGGAAAGCGGGGATCTGAAGTGGGTGAAGAAGAAGATGCGGGCCAACCTTAAGTCCCTGTATCCTTATGCCGAGCAGGGTTACCGAATTCTGGCGATCAACCCTACTTGCTCGCTCACTCTCAAGGAAGAGTATCCCAATTTCCTGGAAGGGGAAGAGCGCGAGAAGGCAAAGCTGATCTCGAAGCAAACCAGGGATCTGCACGAATTTCTCTTTGAGCTCAAGCAAGAGGACAAGTTTGACCGGAACTTCAAGAGCTCGCCGGAATCCGTGGCCTATCATGTTCCCTGTCATCTTCGAGCCCAGCACATTGGATTTAGAAGTCGGGATTTGATGAAGCTGATTCCCGGAAACAAGATTGGCCTGGTATCGGAATGCTGCAGCCACGATGGCACCTGGGCCATGCGAAAGGAATACTTTGAAATGAGTATGAAGCAGGGCAAAAAGGCCTTTGATGAGCTCAAAGAAAAGGAAGCCAACGTGGTAACCACGGACTGTCCGCTGGCCGCTATCCAGCTGGAGCAGGGCATGGAGCTAAAGGAAAGGCCCTTGCATCCGGTGCAGATCCTGAACCGGGCTTACAAGTCTCCGGAAGAAGGCGGATTCTCTACACCGGTCCCTGAATCTTGAGGTTCAGAGGACAGCGCTTTGGATGATTCGTTTCGGTCGCCTGGTTTGTCAGTGATTCTGTAGGTCGTCTGGTGAGTCGGGAAGCCGATTGGACAATTATTGTATCGGGGGCCGGGCTATTCCCCGCACATTCGCGGCTGGCCGCGCCTCCGGCCGAAGAGGCCATAGAATGAATCGTATTTCAGAACTTTTGAGCCTGGATTCTATCCGGGCAGAGGACAGCAGGAGGATAGAATGAGTAAAATTCAACCATCGGACATTATGCCATTGGATCAGTACGATCGAATAAGGGATGAATACAGACAACGCATCTTTCAGGTAAAAAAGAGCCGACGGGTGGCTGTGGGAGACTATCTAACTTTCCTCTTCGAAAATCAGGATACCATGAAGTATCAGATCCAGGAGATGGCTCGGGTAGAGCAGCTCAAGGATCCCGAGGCGGTTAAGCATGAAATCGAAACCTACAATGAACTGGTTCCGGACCCCAATGAAATCACCGCATCCCTGCTAATCGAAATAAATGATCCGGCCGCTCGGGCATTCAAGCTGAAGGAACTGGTAGGCTTGCAGGACTCGGTGAGCATGCTGATAGACAAGGACTATCAGGTTCAGGCCGAATTCGATGATCGCCAGATTACGGATGGTAAGATTTCCTCGGTGCACTACCTGCGATTCCCGCTGGGTCAAAAAGCGGCGGATGCCTTTCTGTCTACCTCCAGCGTGGAGATTCTGATTACTCACCCGGCCTGCAGTTATCGTCAGGAGCTGAATCCGGACCAACTGGAAGCGATGAAAGAGGATCTCAAAGCAAGTCGAATCTAGCCTTAACAGCGCCCAAAGAGAGCCCAAAGAGAGCCGAATCTAAGCGCTACAGAGCGCCACAGGTTGCGCCATTGATTGAGGCTGAACCGTGGGCGGTTTCTTTGCGATGTAGGGAGTTGCAGCCTATGGGCCGATTGGCCCCGGGCTACGCCGGTTTTCGTTGGACCGGGGGCAGGGATCGGTCAATTTTCGTCCGATGCGCCCCCGTAGAATTCCATCCAATCAGTTTGGCCTGGTGGGTCAGCCCGGCCTGTCCAGTGAGCCTGAATATGCTGGTTCCTCCGGTTACGCCGGCTTCTTCGGTTACCGGGAATGCTCCGGTTTCGCCGCAGTCGCTGCCTATTCCGGACGCTCTGGATCTATTTCCAGGAACACCGGGCTCATCGATTTAATGACGGGCAGGGACCGGAGTTGCGATTCCGCCAGGGCTTTTGAGGCATCTGGAACATCTGAAACGTCTGAGACCTGCAGAGCTTCCGGCACAGGCCTGCGCCGAGGGCTTCGACTTTCGGGATGGATCCTGGCATTTGTCCTGGGGGCGTTTTGCCTGGATACGGGCGGCCTTTCTGCCGAGCCCTTCCAGGCCATTTCCGAATCCGTGGTACAGATCAACGTTGAATCCGTGGACTTTTCTTATCGTGATCCGTGGCAGGCTCCCAGTCTGCAGGGCAGCGGCGGTACAGGCTTTATTATAGAAGGAAACCGAATCATGACCAACGCTCATGTCGTGAGCGGAGCCGTGCAGATTCGAATCAAACGACCGTCGCAGAAGAAGGATTACCAGGCCCGAGTGGCGCATATTGCCCATGACTGCGACCTGGCCATCCTGACTGTGGAGGACCCGGAGTTCTTTTCCGGGGCCCGCCCGCTGGAAATAGGAAGTCAGCCTGCGCTGAACACCCCGGTTACCGTGCTTGGATTTCCCATAGGAGGGAATCGGCTTTCGATTACCCGGGGGGTGGTATCCCGAATCGACATGGATGTGTACAGCCATAGCGGAGTGGATGCGCACCGCATCATTCAGGTGGATGCGGCCATCAATCCCGGGAATTCCGGCGGACCGGCTATCCAGGATGGCAAGGTGATTGGCGTGGCCTTTCAGGCTATCACGTCCGCCGAGAATCTGGGCTACCTCATCCCTCCTGTAGTGGTTCAGCGATTTCTGAAGGATATCGAAGATGGCAGCTATGAGGGCTACGTGGAATTTGGCGTTCTGGACAGTCCCATACAGAATCCATCTCAGATCCAGGCCCTGGAAATCAAGGACAGGCCTTCGCCCTACTACGGAGTGCAGGTTTACCGAATCATTCCAGGGTCTACGGCAGCCACCGGCCTGAAGCCCGGGGATGTGCTAATATCCATAAACGGGCATCGGATTACGGGGGAAGGGGATGTGGAGATTGAAGGCGCGCTCTATCCTTACCTGGAACTGGTGGATCATGTATTCGAAGGCGACAGGATCGCGGTGGAATACATCCGCGATGGCAAGAAAGGTTCGGTATCCCTGGAGTCCAAACGCAGCGATGTATTAACCTTCAAAAGGCGCACCTACGGGAAGGCGCCGGAGTACTATCTGCTGCAGGGGTATCTGTTTCAACCTCTTAACGCCAATCTAATGGATGCCCTGGGAAGGCAGTGGTCATCAGAGGGGCGGGTGCAGTTGCTCTATCGGTATCATTATCATTTATTTCACGGGCTGTATCAGGAAGGTGGCGTGGATGTAGTTCTTACTCGGCGCCTGGCCCATCCGGTAAATGCCTACGGGGATCGATATCTGAATCAGATCGTGGAGTCGGTAAACGGTGAGGATGTGTTGAACTTCCAGCATTTTGTTCGGTTGCTGCAAAAGAATCGCAAGAAAGGCGATGTGGTGATTCGATTCCAGGACTCGGAAGTGCCTCTGGTGCTGGATGCGTCGAATCTGAAAGGGCAGGCCGACGCTGAGATCGCGAACC
Source organism: Spirochaetaceae bacterium (assembly GCA_002730875.1). Taxonomy (GTDB): domain Bacteria; phylum Spirochaetota; class Leptospiria; order Leptospirales; family Leptonemataceae; genus UBA3465. Next base: position 149,090 of record PCBI01000010.1, read on the forward strand.
GTTACGGTATTCCCCGGCTGTTCAGAATCGAGTCTAAAGGAGAGAATCAATGATACGCGGCGTTTCTCATTTTTCTGGCCGGAAGCGCTGGAAGCGAATGCAGTCGTTTTCCATGTCCATGTCCATGTCCATGGCGCTGATCGCTGCAATGGTCGGTTTTTCTATTCCTGCCGCTCTTGGGGCAAATACCGGTCTTTCTTCCTCGGTTTCTGGTTGGTCTTTTTCCCAGGAACGCATGCATGCGGGCCTGGTGCGGTTGCGGATCAGTACGGTTCATTACAATCCGGCTCGACCCTGGAGTCGAGAGGTAGGCTCCACCTTTGAAATTACCGGCCTCGTGCGTCCCGGGAATCGGATTCTTGTTTCCGCAGGTCCGGTGCGCGATGCGGCCAACATAGAAGTTACCAGGCAGGGCTCTTACAGGAAATACCAGGCCGAGGTCATTCTATTCGATACCGAAGCCAACCTGGCCATGCTTACTGTTAAGGATCCTACCTTTTTTGAGGGCATGGAGCCCATCCCGCTCTCGGCGGATCCCATGCCAGGCAGTACCTACCGGGCGGCCAGGATCGATGGCGGGTTTGGCATCGAAAGCACCGACGTTACCGTCTCCGAACTTCTGCCGGTGGCCGATTACGGCTTCACCCGTTTGCCGGTGGCCTTGTTTCGTTCGGCTCCCCGTTTCGAAGCGGGGGGCATCATCCTGGATGGGCAGGGCATTGTGGGTATGATTGGCTTTGTGGACGGTCAGGACCAGGCCGAGGCAGTATTTGCTTCCAGGCTTCGTCAGTTCGAAGAAATGGTGGATTCGGTGGAGAAGCTGCCCGCCGCCAGGAGAAAGTCTTCCTATAAAGGGTTTCCCGTGCAGGGTTTCTTTTTCTCTCCTCTGGAGGATCCGGCTCTGCGCAAGCACTACGGTCTTGCGAACTCCCAGGACGGCATTCTAATCACCACGGTGTTAAAAGGATGTTCCGTGACCGGTCATCTGCAGCCCGGGGATGTGCTTACCCGGGTGGACGGTTATTCGGTGAATCCAGCCGGAGACTACCAGGATCCCGAACTGGGATGGCAACCGGTAGATTTGTTGTTCGTTCGAGATGTGAAAGGCAATCTACGGAAAGTGGGCCAGACCCTGACGCTGAACATTGTTCGCGATGGCAAAGACAGGGAGGTAAAGATAAGTCTGAAGTCTTATCAGGGGGGCGCCGAGCGGATCCCCTGGGCGGAGTCCGGTCCGCCGCCCTATCTGGTGCATGAAGGGTTCATCTTCGTCGAGTTGAATGTGCCTTTCCTGAAAGAGCGATTTGGCTCCGAATGGAAGAACCGAGCTCTGGCCCTGGCCGCCGTCTACGATAGCGAGAAGTACTACGCTCCGGACGAAAGTCAGGATCGAGTAATTGTGCTTTCGGATGTGCTGCCTGCCGAGTCTACCAGGGGATTCGATGGATTCGCCGGCGAACAGGTCGTCGAAGTAAACGGGGAAAAGGCCCGGTCCATGAAGCAATTAAAAGAGGCTCTGGAGAGCAAAGACGGACTTTCTATTCTGACTTTGCGGTCCGGTCGAAAGATCTATGTGCGCACCGGCGCAGGAAATCCGGAATTAAGACAAGAATACGGAATAGAAGAGAAGTCCAGGATTCGGGAATGAGCCACTGGCCCGGTGCAAGCGGCCCCGCCATGAATTTGAGCGGGCGGCTTCGGGAATGCTGCCGAGGCGGGTTGGTTCTCTTGCAGCCGTCTTACTGAAGGAGATACTTCATTCCAAAGCGGGCTTTTAGATCGCTTTCCACCGGAGTGATGGGCGATTGTTCCGGTCGCAAATCGTAGGTATGCATGGGTACTTCCAGGGTGGCCTCCAGGATCATGGTGCTGGTGGCGATCTGGATTCCGGGAGTAAAGAACAGTGTTCCATACCTGGCCCCGATGATCTGATTATCCCGGAACGGATCGGTAATCTGATGCCTTGATTGCAGACCCAGAAGTACCGAAATCGGCGAAGCTGAACTCAGTCCATAGCCTACGGAAAGCCCGGCGGATACCTTCTGTTGCGGGTCGTCGCTTTCCAGCGCCAGGGTTTCTTCATGCCCGATGTCAAACAGCAGACTGAACCGGCTGGTGCGGTACTGCATGATCAGATCCATCTGATGCAGTTGATTGGACGGACTGTAAGCCCTTCGAGGGTCCAGAAAGCTCAACTCCAGAGCGGACCTTTGATAGATACGGCTGTCCCTGAACTGCAGGGCAAAATGGCCGGTATTCCCATCCAGGGATAAGTAGCGATTACTGCGCAGATAGAAAGGATTTTCCAGCGGCCGGTTGCTGGAGAGCTTCAAATCCCCGGAGGGCCTATCCGGCAAGCCGTCTCCCAGGAGGTCTGCTTCCAGCGGCAGAACCAGCGGAACATTGGCCACGCCGGAAGGGCTACGGTACATCGGTCCCAGAGCCGTCTGCTCTATGGTGGCCTGGAAGCGATCCAGCGGCGCGGCCGGAAGGTTGACTGCCAGAAAGAAGAGGGCCGAAGCCAGCCACGCGCTATTTTTGAAGCCTGGTTGCACCTTGATACAGAAACGACACCATACCCCGGTTTTTCCAGCGTATTTTGTTTTTTTGGACTGGTCCGAGCAAGCTTCGGAGTGGTCTTTTTACCACAATCCGGACGGCGTCTTGTCGCAATACAGGAGCAATACCGCTTCCTGATCCGTTCTGCGTTCTTCTCCTCTGCCCGGGATGTGGCATGGCTCCCCTGGATTCGGGCGGGGTGGCCGGTATTGCGGCTTTGCCGGTCTCGAAGCGTTGGCGGCCTGGTTGTAACACCGGTTGGAGCCGTGGCCCAAAAAGACGGATACAAAAATAGGGCTCCAACTCCGGATTCTACTGGAATCTAAGACCCCACGGGGATGAATGGCGGCCAGAATGATCCCCGAAGCGATACAGCCTTATTTGCCCTATATCCTTTTTCTGCCTGGTTTCTATCTTCTAATCAAAGGGGCCGACTGGCTGGTGGAGGGGGCAAGCTCCATTGCGCGCCGACTGCGCGTCTCGGACCTGATCATCGGACTTACCATTGTTTCCTTTGGAACCTCCATGCCAGAACTTGCGGTGAATATCATCGCCAGTTTCCAGGGAAGCGCCGATCTGGCAGTATCTAACGTCGTCGGGAGTAACATCGCCAATATACTACTGATTCTGGGAGTCACCGCCCTGGTGCGACCGCTGACGGTGCAGTCCAGCACGGTCTGGAAAGAAATCCCGTTTAGCTTTCTGGCCGTAATCGTTCTTTTTGTAGTGGCCAATGACCGTTTGCTGGATGGCTCAGAATCGAACATGCTGAGCCGAAGCGACGGACTTACAGTCATGTTGTTCTTTGCCATTTTTATGTACTACGTGGTGAACATGGCATTAAAGGGTCAGGCGGATGAGCTTCTGGAGGAACTTCCGGAAGAGACCTTGCCAGTGGGTAAAGCCATCCTGTTTACAATCCTCGGAATGATTGCTCTGCCCCTGGGCGGCGACTGGATTGTAGACGGAGCCGTAACCATGGCCCGGGGTCTGAACGTAGGCGAAGATATCATCGGCCTTTCCATTGTGGCCATCGGTACCAGTCTGCCGGAACTGGCGGCTTCTGTAGTGGCGGCTCGAAAAGGCAATTCCGATATCGCAGTGGGTAACGTGGTTGGCTCCAACATTTTCAACATCTTCTGGGTTCTGGGGCTTAGCATGAGCATCCGTCCGATCCCATTTTCTAAAGCGGCCAACCTGGATTTGTTCATGGTGATAGTAGCCAGTCTACTACTGTTCCTGTTTATCTTTGTAGGGAAGCGCCATACCCTGGAACGAGGCCAGGGCGTGGTATTTCTTTTCTTCTACGTGGCTTACCTGCTATTCAGAGGATTTACCGGATAGTGTTGCGCCAGTCATAGCGCTCCGGCATTTCGCGCCCGTTGTTCCAGTTCTTGCATGGCGTGACGACCTTCTTCGCCCATGTCCAGGGAGTAATCGTTTACATATAAAGCAATGTGATCCCGGATCGCCTGGTCTTCCATTGCCTGGGCATGACTTCGAATATAGTCCATGGCGCTCTCCGGATCTTCATTGGCATGTTTCAGGCTATCCCGAATGATTTCGGTGATGCGCTCTTTCTGGTTCAGACGGTCGTTTCGAATGGCGATGAGGCCCAGGGGGATAGGAGACCCGGTAGTCTGTTCCCACCACTGGCCCAGATCCTGGAGCATCCAGGCGCCGAAAGAGGGATAGGTAAATCGCTCTTCATGGATGATAACTCCGGCTTCGTGGCTGCCTTCCTGCAAAGCCGGCAGGATTCGGTCGTATCGCAGAAATTGCAGAGGAATGGTTAGATTGCGCTGATCCATATACATGCGCAGCATCAATGTAGCCGTGGTTTCCTGGCCTGGAATCAAGATAGGACTCTGGCTTTCCGCCAGGTGTCGTAGCAGGCTTTCCGGATCCTTGTGTTGACTTCGGGCCGAACCCACCAGCAGCGGACCGCAGCCCCGGCCCAGGGCTCCGCCGGTTTCCAGCAAGGTGTATTTATCTTTCAACTTTAGATAGGCGTAACAGGACATCTTGCTTAGCTCATAGCGTCCGGCCCGGGCCTCCTCGTTAAGCTCCTGAATGTCCAGATAGACCGGTTCGAATCCAGGACCTTCCGGGTTGTGGATCATCCAGTGAAAGATGTAGGTATCGTTGGGGCAGGGCGAGATGGCTAATTTCATGATCTTGAAGGTAAAAGTCCCAGTAGAGTGAGCGCCAGACCAAAACAGGCGATGGCCGATGTGAGAAGAAGTAGCAAATGGTTCTGCTTCTGATGCGGGTTGCCTTTTAGCCTGGTATGCGGGTAGTTTCGATCATCCACATAGCGGATGGCTTCCAGGTTCTCTCCTTCACGGTGCAAATAATAGAGATCTACAGAGACCTCTTCGGTTACGGTGTAATTTCTTCCATTATAAAGATAACTGTAAGTGTAAAAATAGGAGACCCCGGGTTGTTTGAACAGGGCCAGATCCATGTCCGGGATCAAGGATTTGCGTTTTCTCTGAAGTCGATTTAGATGAACGAAGGTGGATTGCCCGTTGCTTTCCAGCTTTGCGGCGATATCCTTTTCCAGCTGATCCTGCCAGACCAGAATCAGCGCCAGGCTGCCAAATACCAGGGCCCAGAGCAAACCGGCGATTCTGAAGGATGCCCTGGTTGATCTCATGCGGTCTGGGAGCGTGCCTTCATTTCCTTGAGGTCGAATTCGGCCCCCTCCCTGGCCAAAAAGATGCGGGGACTGGAGTGCTGCAGGGCCATCCGGTGTTCGATGGCATTCTTGAAGTTTTCGAAAACCTTTTCGTCGCTGTAAGCGGGCTCATGATGGGTGAGGACAAGGTTCTTTACTTTCCAGTGCACGGCACAGTTTACCGCCATGGTATAGCTGGTATGGCCCCAGTCGAACTTGGAGAAAGACTCATCCAGGGTGTATTGAGCATCCATTACCAGTAGATCCGCCTGGTCGAAGAAGGCTGCATCGTCCGGCCGACTCATAAGATCTTCGCCGGTAAATTCGGCGTCCGTGGCAAAGATGAAAGTGCCATCTGCAGACCGGAATCGATACGCCTGGCTGCCCCCTGGATGCTTCAAAGGATGAGTATCCAGGGTAATACCGCCCTGAAGCTCAATGGGTTCGCCTTTCTTCAGCTGATGGAAATGCTTGGAGGAGGCTGAGTTATGAAAAGGCATGGGAAAGAACCGTTCGGTGGTCTGGTATACCATGCGGTCTTCCAGGTCCGGTAGCGGGGAGTACAGATGTAGCTCGTTGCCGGGTAAATAGACGGGTTTAAAGAAGGGCAGCCCCTGGATATGATCCCAGTGCGTATGTGTGAAAAAAATATGGATTTTGCCCTGACCTTTGCCCCAGGGGCCTTTCATCAATTCGTCGCCCAGGGGCCGAAGACCGGTACCTGCATCCAATATATAGACGTCTCCGGAATCCGAATCCACGCGAACACAGGTTGTATCGCCGCCCACCACATGGGATAGATGGCCGGGCAAATGATCCAGAAAAGAGCCGATTTGTTCTTCTGAAGTGAGTCCTGACGCTATCGATCGCTTGAGAATCTCCTCCAGCTTGATTCGGTACTCCTCATTTCTGAGTGGCGCCGGCAACGATCCCCGTACTCCGTATAGCTTGACTTTCATGAATTGCCTTTTTGGGAATCTGAAACGATCCCTTCCAGAATATCTGGAATGTCTCCTTGTAAAGGGGCCGTATGAGAAATCAGCCCTTTTTTGACTTCCGGGGGCCGGTGGCTTTGTCAGAAGAAAAATTCGGGATGAGAGGATTTGAACCTCCGACCCCCTCGTCCCGAACGAGGTGCGCTACCCCTGCGCTACATCCCGATAGAGTTCAAAGGTCCCGGCCCGCCTCTGCTGGGAAGTGTTTTTTGTTTACCCTATGGCCGCCTAAAAAATTTTGGTCATGGAGGGTAACAAATATGAAGGAGGACAGCAAAATGTCTACAGCGAGTTCGTCCACCGCCACGGTAATGGACCCCGAGTCTCTGGAAGAGAAGGTCCACCCTGAAGAAGTGCAGCCTGAAGAGCTCACTCTGGAGCAACTGGAAGAGGTCTTCGATGTGCTTTCTGAAATCACTGATCGTATTTCCCTCATGAACAGCGTCTACGAATCCAATCTGGATCAGGCGTTTGAGGATCTGAAGCAATTCAGCCATACGGTTCGGCAATGGTCTGCCGACCAGATTCCCCAGGACATTCGACGGTTTTATCTCAGTCATTTGACATTTCACCGCGAAATCATCGCCGATATCATTGCGGAAGCTCGAAGCCTTCTGATGGAAGAGCGACGGGAGTATCTGAAAACCCTGGTGCGATATCACAAGGATTATTGTTCCTGGCTGGATACCATGGAGAAGTCCCTCAGTCGGGCCTGATTCGCTGAAAGCGTGCCAGAAAAGGCCGCTGAAAAGGGAATCCTGCGATATTGGGCCGGCGAAACATTCGCCGGCTCTAAAGCCAGGCCAACAACCGCTTGACAATGGAGTGGTCCGGGGCCATACCCTGAGCATTCCTATGGCAAAGCATTTTTTCTTATCTATTACTCTGCTTCTGGCCGGGACCTGTACGGGGCTGCAACCTATGCAACCCTCGGGCGCCCGCCTCAGCCTGCCCGAAATTAAGTCCTATCCACTTCCGGATCGTCCGGTGTCCAGTTTGCAGGAACTGGAGAAGGAGCCGGTAACCCTGGCGTATTCCCTGGAATTCGACGGTCTGGATTCTCCGGATCTTCAGCGCATTGTGGAGCAGCGAATCCACGGCTGGTTGCGAAATGTGCCGGTTCGAGGCTCGGCATTGCCAACGTTTAGAATTGGCCCGGAGGATAATCCGCCGGAAGGGTATCCGTACACGCTGAGGGTTAAAATTCAGGCCAAAGAGAATCAGGAATACTCCCTCAGCGCCACTTTGCAGCACAGTCGTTCCGGTCGTAGCTACAGCGCGTTTCAAAGGAATTTTACTATAGAGGATCCGGAGTCCGATGGCCTGGCACTGTACAGCGGACTGTCTATATTTCTCACCGACGGTACCGAGCCTCTGATATCATTTCCAGCTTCCACTGGCGATGATCTGCGTCAATGGGTGGCGCTCCTGGGTACCGGCCAGGTGAAGCTGATCTCCGGCCAGGATGCTTCCGTGGAGATTCGGAATCGAACCGGCGCTCTGGTGAAATCCGGCCAGACCCCCATGGACGTAGACCTGCCTTCGGGGGCCTACGAGTTTACTATTAAACGGAAGGGAATGGAGCCCCGGATTCGAACATTGATTATCCGGCCTGCGGCGCAGGAAGTTGTCCTTATGAGTTGGCCCGACGATGAAAGCGCCAGTTCGCTTTCGGTTTTTACTTCGCCTTCGCGTTTGCAGGTGGCTCTGGAAGGCACCGTGCAGGGCCAGACTCCGCTGGCTTTCCCTTCGCTTATGGCTGGCGAAGTGCATCTGGAGATCGCTCGAAAGGAAGAAGACACCGGCGAAGCTTTTGTACTGCGCAAGAGCACGGTGTCCATGGGCGAAGGTGAAGAGATTACCCGGTACTTTCCTTTTGATTATTACATAGACTTTCAGCGCGCGGCTCAGCCGGGAAATCTATGGGACTCCAATCGTTCTCTGCGGGCCATTCGCAAGGAAGGCGATCAGCTCAAGCTGGAGCCCGTCCGCCAGGAGGATGGATTGGCCCCCGGCCTGCTCACTCGTCCCATCGAAGCCATGGATCAGAAGATTCAGATCAGCTTTCTGCCAGGGGCGGCCCTGGACCTGGGCATCGTTTCCGGTCAGGGAAGCGACCGACCCTATCTGAAGCTGGAAACCGGTCGGCTGCTATTTACGGCTCCGGGTAGCGAGGACACCAGCGTTTACGAAAGGCCCGAGTCAGAAACCGATCGGCTGGATATACTTACCCTGGAATATGAAGAGGAAGAATCGAACCTCTCGATCTACTTCAACGGCGCCCGGCTGTACGACGGACCTTTTCAGAACAATGGATTCTTTCAGATTTACCTGGCAGGCCCTGGAAGTGTGTTACCGGTCCAGGAGATGCAGGTGCGCGCTGGCCCGGTACTGGGCAATGCAGTAGTGGAATGGGGCAGGTCCTTGATTTTTGATCTGGGACGAAGCGCCGGATTGTACAAAAGAATCCGTCCGGTGCCTGAGCAGTCTGACGAGACCGAACAGGAGTCGCCCTGAGGTTTTCCATGCGAGAGCTATTCGGCGGACGATTCTCGAAATAGCGCATCGCGAAAGAGCATCATTGAACATCGGACATGATAAAGATCGGACATGATAATCAGAGAAGAACGTCACTCTTCGAACCTGGCATCGGAATCCCATCCAATGTTTGGACCAGAACAAAGAGAAATACTATGAATACCAGATTTATAACAGCACTCATCCTACTATCCGCAAGCCTGTGGCTCTTTAACTGTAAGACTGCCCAGCGTTCGGATGCGGTGGAGCGAGAGACTCCGGCAAATGTAGATCCAGCGAAGCTTTCCAAGAGTCGTGAATTGATTCGGCAGGGCAACCTGGCGGTGGTTCAGAAGCAGTACAAGAAAGCTCAAGACCTGGCGGAGCAATCCATTCAGGTTCTTCCGCTTTTTGAAGGCTATTATCTGAAAGGTCTGGCGCTGAGCCGGGCCGGCGAAGAAGCTCAAGCCCTGGAAGCCTTCGAAAAGGCTGAAGAGCTGAATCCCACCGACCAGCAGCTTCTTCTGACTTCCGGTTTGCTGTACGACTCCATGGATCAGCCGGAAAAAGCTCAGGAGAAGTACCTCAAACTTACGCAGACCTATCCCAATGAGCCGGTGTACTGGTATCGCGCCGGTGTGGGCTTCAAAAACCTGGGCGAACTGGACAAGGCCTACGAGTATCTGAAACGCTCGGTAAGCGATGACTTCGAGCACATCGACCAGGCCTATTTGCAGCTGGGCGATGTTTGCCTGGAGCAGAAGAAATACGAGGAGTCCGAGAAGTACTTTGCCCTGGCCGGAAAGGCCAATCCCAAAATGGAAGAAGCGGATACCGGGAAAAATGCCAGTCAGTCCGCGCGATTCATGGACCAGGGAAACCAGGCCCTGGAAAAAGGGGATGTGCCGGCGGCCATTCAGGCGTTTCAAAAAGCAGTGAACTTCAGTCCTCAATCGGCGGCGCCCCGATTTCTTCTGGGCAAAGCCTATTTGCAGAGCGGCGAAAACGATAAAGCCCTGGCCAGCACCACGGAAGGAATCAAGCTAAGCCCGGATTCGGTGAGCGGCCGCATCATCCACGCCACCGCTCTTCGCAAGAACGGAAAGACCCTTCAGGCACGGAAGGTGCTGGAAGTAGGTCTGGAAAAGGACCCCGAGCAAATCGAGCTTTTGAATCAGCTGGGCCTGGCCTGCCGCGATGCGGGAGACAACAAATGTGCTCTGGTGCAATTCGAAAAAGCTCTGAAGATCAAGCCCGAGCATTATCCGTCTCGACTGAATGCATTCTATACGTATATCGACGCCCGTCGCTACGATGAGGCCGAAAGGCATCTGAAAGCCCTGGAAGGTCTGAAGATGCCCGAAGAAGAAAAGGAAACGGCTCGTACCTATTTCAAGCTGGCGCGTTTCCTGGGCACCGGCGATAAATACTTCGAAAAGAATGAATTCTATCGCGCTGTTCTGGAGTACCAGAAAGCCCTGAAAGTGGACCCAAAGAGCACCGCGGCGCTGAATTCGCTGGGCCGCACGGAACTTCTGCGACGAAGATTCGGCGTGGCAGAAAAGCACTATCAGCAGGCTCTCAAGTCCGATCCCGGAAACGTTCAGGCCATGGAAGGTCTGCTGCGCCTGTATTCGCAAACCGGCAATGCCGTGGCCAAAAGGAATATGCAGGTCAAGCTGGAGAAACTCAGCCAATCCAATCCGGAAGCAGCCGTGGCCTTTGGCCGACTCTACGAAGACGACCAGGAGTGGCAGAAAGCCAGGGATCATTACGAAAAGCTCTTAAAGCGATTCCCCGAACATGAGCTGGTGCGACGCAGACTGGCTTACGTAATCTACCGTCAGGCCCTGGATAAGAACCGTCAGAATAATCCCAATGCAGCTTTGCAACTGATTGCAAAAGCGGAAAGCCTGGATAAGGATCTGCCAGGATTGGCGAATGCCCGGGAAATCATCGAAGACAACAAAAAGAATGCCCGGTATCTGCCTGAACTGGAGCGAGCGGAAGATACCTATCAGTCCGGTCGATTTGCCCGGGCCGAAAGGATGTTTCGCGACCTGCATGCCAAATGGCCCCGTCCCGCCTTTCTTGTGCGAATTGCGGATAGTTTGATTCAGCAGGGCAAGGAGCAGGAAGGCTTTCGTCTTCTGGAAAAAGCGGCGGCGGAGAATCCTTCCAGCATGGAAGTTCGAGAAGCCATGTATGCGAACTTCATTCGCGCCGGAAGAGCGGATGAAGCGGAAAAAGGATTCAAAAGCATTGTAGACTCTCAGGAAGATGCCTATTACAGCCATTACAAGCTTGGTATCATCCATTTAATGGAGGATGATCCGGAAGACGCCTTTGATTCCTTCCAGACTGCTTTGATCTACCGACCGGATTTTATTCCGGCTCGCCTGGCCCGGGGTGTGGCCCTTTACGAACAGGGCAAGCAACAGGAGTCGGAGAAAGACTTCAAAGAAGCGCTTAAATTCGACAACTTCGGTAAAGAACTGGCTCGGTTGAATCTGGCGCTGATCGATCTAAATGCAAACGAAGTAGGTCGGGCGCGCAAGTCCCTGGAAGAAATGGTAAAGATGTACCCTTCCTTCAGCGATCCGCATTATCATCTGTCCTATCTGGACTATGAAGACGGTCGATACACCCAGGCATTGAATCATATCAACAAAGCCATTGAGCTGGAAACCACCGTTCAGTATCATAAAGCGAAAGCGCGTATCCTGGAAAAGATGCCCGGCCAGCGTGTGGCTCTGGAAAAGACCTATCGCACTTTGTTGCAGGACTTTCCGGCGCTGGAAGACGAAGACCGTAAGGACATTCGCCAGAAACTGGCCCGGCTTTCCAGCGGCGAATCCCGCACGTTGTCGCCCATGGAGATGCCGGCGGTGGAGCCCATCAAGGTAATCCGTCATCGCGATCTGGTTATCTATATAGAAAAAACTCGCATTGTAGCGGCTCGGCTGGGTTCGGAAAGTCCGGCCTATGTTAAGAAGTTCGACGCGCCGGTGATGGACGGTACGCAGGATTACTGGATCTATATAGCGTTGCGAAACAAAATCATCAGCATGGATCCATCCACCGGCGAAACCGTGGATGTCTGGGAAATGGAAAACGTCTGCCGATTGCTGGGCGCCGATGGCGACCTGGCGGCAGTCACCGGCCAGGCCTGCGGGGCCGGAAAGGAAACCGAGCTGAAGATGCTGGGCCTCACAGCCGAGGAGCGCATACTTTCGCCCAGGAACTTCAAAGCGCCCGCCGGTGGCACTTACTTCTATGCCAACGGGTTCTATCATACGGCCACGGCCGGAAACTCCACAACGGTTACGAAGGTCTCTTTCGACGGCGAATCGCTGAAGAAGACCCATCCCGTAGGGGCAGTCAAGGCTCTCAATCATCAGGATGGAAGCCTGCTACTGGCGCATGCAAAGGGAGTTCTGGTTCTGGATGCGGACGATCTGGAGTCCTCTTCCAGCCTGGATATGACTGTGGACTGGATGGATGGAGACTCCGATCAGGTATTTCTGATGAGTGGTCAGAAGCTACATGTAATCAAGGCCGGCGACATAGAAAGCTCATTTACGCTTCCAGTGGCCGCGCGACCCGGAAAGTCCGTACATGCGCTGCCCGAAAGTCGACTAATCTACATTGGCAAAGACGGAATACTCCGTCTAATCGATGAAAAAGGAAAGGTGCTCTGGAAAGAGAATCCCGGCAAATTTGATAGCAGACTGCTTTCGGTTTATTATTGACCGAAGGCGGACGGCAATGATTTACAGAGAGAAATTCAGAAATATCCCTTTTAGGGGTTCTTGCGCGCTTCGGGTAGCTCGCAGGGCAGCAAGAATTGGCATAGTCGATGAACTAGAATAATCGATATAGAAGAAAAGAGCAAAAAACATCAGGCATTTCAAACGATGGCCGGCTCGGCCGTCATCAGGGAGAGGAACCTTGAAAGAGACAGATCAAAAACAAGCACGCTGGCGATACTACATCGACCGATCCTTTCAGAATCAGTTCATTGTGCGATTCTCACTGGTGGTTGTACTGGTGATGGTGTTTACCATTGGAGCGCTCTGGCTGCTCAAGGAAAACGCCTTTGGGCTGGTACCGGACAATAGCGGCGTTCTCTGGAGTACCGATTCGGCCGAGGCCCTGAGCTGCACGTATCCGGACGGAAGCGCGGCGGATTTGCCGGCGCCGGTGAAGCCCTACGATGCCTTTGAGCTTTACTGGAAGCCCATTGTATTCACGAGCATCCTGAACCTGGTCATCATTGTAGTCTTTAGCCTGTTCTATTCCCATAGCATGGCCGGTCCCATCCATAGTATCAAAAATTCACTACGAGAACTGAAAGATGGAGAACCTGCTCGTCCAATTCGAATTAGGAAGGGCGATCAGTTCCAGGAATTGGCCCAGCTGCTTAATGAGGTCATTGAAAAGAGGGTTAAATAGTGAAGCAGGTAGTATTTGCATTATTGATTTCGATTTTTGTTCCGGGGCTACTCCAAGCCCAGGAAATCAGTCCCACCTATTTTAACAGGATTACCCTGGATGGAGTGGATGAGCTGGCCCGGGCCTTGTCCGATCCCGAGATTTCCGTGGAGCAAAAGCGTCTGGCGGTAAACCGCATGGCTGAGCTGGCTCGTCAGTTGCCCGGATCCAACGTGGCTCCTTCGCGACTCTACAACCCTCTGCTGGGGGCATTGCGTCCCGAAAAAGATGTCCAGGACCACCATGTGCTGCGCATTGCTATTTGCGAAGCGTTGCGGAACTTCTCGGACCTGGAAGGCAGCGGTCAGCTGATTGGTCCTCTGGGCCGCGTTGTCAGCGATGCCGATGAGCACGAAGATGTTCGCACTGCGGCCGCTCGAACTCTTGCGGATTTTCGCAAAGACAAGTCTGCAGCCGTGGAGGCTTTGATCTCGGCTTTGAACAAAGAGCTGGATCGCGGTCCCAATGCGAACAACATCTCCATTACCTCTGCGCTCTGCGTAAGTCTGGGAAGCCTTCGAGATAAGCGAGCTCTGGTGCCTCTGATGAAGGTAGTGCAATCCTCGTTTCCCAATCAGACCAAGCGAATAGCCAAAACAGCGCTGGAAAGCCTGGACTGGAGAGGCTAGAGACGCTGTAGTCGGAGCGGATCATAGGATTGTCCGGGCAGATAGCCTGGCTGTGTGCAGGAACGGGCCTTTTACAAGGTCCGTTTTTGCTTCGTAACGCGAAGCACCAGGCTCTCGTCCACCGAGCACGCCGTCGTCGCCTCTCGGCATCCGTGCCTTCGGCGACATTAGCACATCCGTGTGCGTCATCCCTGCTCGCGATCGGCGGAGGCTCAACTGAAAGGCGAGAGTTTGTTATGGGCGAAGCGGCGCTTCGCCTCCGGTTTCTGCCCTCCCTGACCACCCACTCGAGCAGATGGATCGCTGCTGGGAATGAGGCAAACCCTGGTCTGGAAATAGGTTTCGCCTTCGGCGCTCGATTCGCCTCATAGTCTCTAATCAGCCATAAGGCTAACATCTGAGGCTATCCGGCCCTGCTTAGAAAGAACAAGTGCTGCGCTCAATAATACAAGAGGACTTGGTGCGGATCGGTGGCTGCCGGAGCGAGGTTTGCTCGCGGAAATGAAGGTAGTTGATAATGACTGGGAACTTGTTCAGCTACATGAATTGTTTCATCAGCGTGATGCTATGATCGAACGGGCAAAAATCAGGGGGTGCTATCGGGATGGAAGGGGAAACGGCCATCTTGTCTCCGACTACCTCGAGACAATTGGTTGTTATTATGGAATCCGAGAAAACTGCGCGGATCCCAATGGTGAGTACGATGACGGCGAGCACGCTTACTTACCAGAATGCGAATATCAGGGAAGATGGGAGTTCTGCGCGAAATGCAATGTGGTCTGAGATCAGGGAGTCACTATTTAGCTATGTCAATACTAATTTGTATTACCTGCTACAATTGGTATTGCAATAGAGATACGACTCCTGGTATTCACAGGAGCGTGGCCAAAGTCCTGCAGGACGACATTTCTGCGAAGCGGCCGGCCCCCTGGACCTCTTTGAACACCGGTGAATTGCAAGTGCGGAAGGAAATCGAGAACGAAGAAGAAATGCGGATTCACTTTGGACCGGACCCGTACCTTAAGCGCACCTATTTGGAGCCTTTCCACAAGAGCCTCAAGGACCGCACTTTTTGGGTAGACAAGATCATAATCTACCACTGGGCGGATTTCAAAGACAATCAGAATGGTGACCAGTTGAGCTATATAGTGCGGCAAAGACTGATTCTCACGTTTTTCTTATTCGAGGGGAGAGTCCAATCAAGCTTTATTCATCATGCCGTCCGTGACTCTAATGACCGGCGCCTAATCATTGAAGGAAAGCTGTCTGACAGACCATTCTCCAGGAATAAGAGCTATCCGGACATTGACCTGGACATCAAACGCTATTGGCAACAGTGGCCTCTTGAGGCCCGGTGTGGAGCAGTGCCGCATTTGCTTTCGGAATCAGACTGGCAGGAGCTGGAGAGAAGGAAACGGGCTGGGGAGCTGCCAGGTTGCTATGATCCCTATCGCGAATTCGCACCTCAACATTAGTAATTTGGCAATATGAATACACGGTACCGTCGAAAAACTCCTCTGCTCTCGTGCAGGATTAGCCCCGGTCTACGCAATATCCTCTCTTGCTCTCTCGCGGAACAGATAGGCATCCAGGAAAACCTTCACGGATCTCTTTTTCATATCCAGCAGCTCCTGGTCCGTCGCTTCGCGCCCGTCGGATCTCGCCTCGCCGCCTCCCGACCTCCATGTCTCCGGCGGCATTTTTGGGCAAGGATGCCCTTATGCAGCGAAGCGCAGGAGGCGCGAGAGCTGCGAGAACATCCTTGTTCGGCATCCACGGCACCCGCGACACTTGGTCCCTTTCGAACATCCATGGTCTCCGGGACACTGCCACATCCTTGTGGGGCGTCCCTCCGTCGACATCGTTGATGTCTGCCTTGAGCGAATTATCCTCGGATCCTCCGAGTAGATAGTCTGTCGTGACCCTAAGGGCGTCGGGCATGGCGCGAAGCTTGTGGGCAGATGGCCGGGACTCGCCTCTTTCGTAGCGGCCAATATGATTGTAGTTCAAATCCACAAGATTTCCCAGAGCTTCCTGGGATAAATCTTTCGCCAGCCCTTCTCGCACATCGTGTGCTCCAGGGCACTCGGCCTCGTCTGCTCTCGCCCTCCGTGGCTCCGCAGACATTAGAACATCCATGTTCGTCATCCATGGCCAGCGCACTCAGCTGTTTGAGCCTGCGCGGGAAGGGATCTTCCTGCGTTTGAGAGGCAGATTTCCTGTCTTTATCAGCCATTATCAAATGCAGATGTCGGCGTAGGCCGGGAAGCTGTACCCAGAAAATGATGGACTCAAGGTATTTGGTTCCTCAGAATAGGAGGGTAATCTGGCATGGATTCAGCGTATGAACCGGGAAGACACAATACGGATATTGGCTCAACACCTTCAAGAGTGTCAGGAAAGATACGGAATCAATAAACTCTGGTTGTTCGGCTCCGCGGCGCGAGGTGAAGCCGGGCCAGAAAGCGATGTGGATATACTCGTAGAGTTTGATGGTCCGGCGGACTCCCGACGATACTTCGGATTGCAATTCTTTCTGGAGGATTTGCTTCGACGGCCTGTGGACCTGGTGACAACAAAGGCCCTGCGACCGGAGCTTCAGGCGCGAGTTGAGAAGGAAAGAATAAGTGTCTGACCATTCTCGGGATTGGGGCTTCTATGTTCGCGACATGCTTGGTTTTGCAGGGCGCGTCCTCGAATATACCGGGGGTCTCAATCGGGACTCTTTTGTCCAAAACCAGCTGGTATATGACGCGACCGTTCGGAATATTGAGCTAATAGGTGAGGCCGCTACTCATATCCCTGCGGAGGTGAGATCGGACCATGACAAGGTTCAATGGAGAGCGATCATTGCCACCCGAAATAAGCTCATCCATGGATATCTTGGCCTTGACGATGATGTGATTTGGAGTATCATCTGCGATGACATCCCAGATCTTGTGGATGAGTTGAAGCGAATTCTGGATGGGCTGGATTAGTGTGCCTGAAACTGCTTCGTAGCGTGGACACTCTCGGACTCGTCGGCTCTCGCCTCGCCGCCTCCCGACCTCCGTAGTCGCTCTCGGCCTTCGTGGGTCGCTCCTGGACTCGTCTGCTCTCACCTCGCCGCCTCCCGACCTCCGTGTCTCCGGCGGCATTAGAACATCCGTGTTCGTCATCCTGTCTTCCGTGACACTTTTGGCCATGGAGGGCCTTATGCAGCGGAGCGCAGGAGGTGCGAGAGCTGCGGGACTTCCTGTCCGGCGGCTGCGCTGGTGGGGGAGGTGCCAATGAGGCGTAGCATGGTCCGCAGCCTGGTTTCGCCTGCGGCGCCTCGGTGCGTCTTATGGTAATCATTCAGATTTAAGGCGAACCTCTGAAGCTATCTGGCACTGCTCAGAAAGAATAAGGGCTGCGTGCCGGGGCTTGTTTACATGTGGAACAAAAATTGTGAGCAGCTGGGCCATGAACAAAATACAGCGTAAAGACCTCCGCCCACAGGTTGATCGCTACGTTGGGGCAGCAAAGCTCAGGAAGGAGTTTATGCCCTCTCGTCCATTGCTAAATGAGGTGCGGAGTATGCGGCCCAATTATCCATCCAACCAGCAGAGATGGGAATATGATATAAGAAGCATTATTCAGTTAGCAGACTGATGAGCTTTGGAGCCGGGATTATGACGAATAAGCACTACAGGAAACAGTGGCTATCCTTGCTATGCTCGAGTATCTTGCTGGGTTGCTTTCATACGACTACCAAATTCGAATCTGAATGGCAGGGAACGTTTGATTGCCGTGTTGCGAATAATATTTTTCCGACGAGTGAAACGACTTTTAATCAGATTAGAAGCAAGGTGGCAGAAGATCAAAGCCTCGCAAATTGTACGATGGTAATCGCCAGAGCAGGGGGCAAAGAATTTCGCTTTCTGAAAAGAACGGGAAGCAACGAAGTAGAGTTCCTTATGTTTGGGCCGGCTGGCCAAAGCGAAGGATTGAGACTGAATCTGGCTTCTGATCTCGCAGAGCAGATTCGGAATCGTTTTTCCCGCTATCCAGCTGAACAAGAGGCGCACACCGAAACAGGTAGGCAGCGCATTGCCCGCTGGTACACATTGTCGCGGCTTGGGCAATGCCAACTGGTCGAAATGTGGATTAGAGATGGTAGACCGGTAAGGGAGTTTTACAGTGCTTCCGCAGAACAATGCAAGCCTTCGCAGGCGTTTCTGGATTGGATTACATACCTGAAGGAAAAGGGGCATTTGGTGCCAGAATAGCGGTAGATTCTAGCATACGTGGTCTGAGCGTTTCTTACACCAGTCACGTTGTAATCCCGCTCTCGTTCCTCGCCGCAATGCAATATCCTCCCTGACTCTCTCGCGAAACAAGTATGCTTCCAGAAAATCCTTCACAGACCGCTTCTTGTCTTCCGGAAGCTTCTGGACCCGGCGAAACATATCCAGTAGCTCCTGAGCCTCAATATCTGCGCGCAAAGAGTTATCTTCAGATCCCCCGAGAAGGTAATCTGTAGTAACCCCAGGGCATCGGGAAGCGCGGAGTTTTTTCGACTGCGGCGCTCCGGTTCGGGTAACGCCGCCGCCACGGATGTTATGCGAACCCGGCGAATGAACCATTGCAGAAATTTGACAGAGAGTCTCGGGTGATAAGATCCGGCTCATGAAACAGGGTTTGAGGCTATATATGGATTGCTGCTGCTTGAATCGTCCGTTTGATCATTCCAGTCATCCAACTGTTCGCGCAGAATCCACGGCTGTACGTTCTATCCTGTTGGCTATCTCGGAACAACACTGGATACTTGTATCGGGCACGGTTCTGCGTTATGAGATTCTGCAGAACCCATCCGAGGAACGCCGGCGGAGAGTTCTTTCTCTGGAAGGATTGAGTACGGAATGGATTGCTCTGGATCCTGAAATAGAGGCCCGTGGTAGAGAGTTACACAGGTCCGGAATAACGGCAACCGATGCCCTTCATTTGGCTTCAGCCGAGAAAGCAAGAGTTGACATTTTTCTGACCACTGACTAAAAATTACTAAGAGCGGCCAATCGTCACAGTTTCCCGTTCCAGGCCATGAATCCGTTAGAGTTTCAGGCCGGAGGTGTAGAACCATGAGTGAAATGTCCAGAGAACAGATTTATCAGGAAGGTCTGGCTGCCCTTCGGGAACGGCTCGGAGTGGATGGCATGATTACATTTCTCCAGGGGCTCGGTGGCGACAAAGGCAACTGGACGGAAGAACGTCACGAAATTCTTGGAAAGAAGACCATGGATGAACTGCTCGAAGAAATGAAGCAGCCGAAGTAATCTCTTAACCCGCGCGCGGTCTGCCCTCCCTGGCCGCTGGCTCGAGCAAGCGGCGCTCTCGCCTCGTCTGCTCTCGCCATCCATGGCTCCGCAGACATTCGGGCATCCTTGCCCATCATCCATGGTCGCTCTCGGCCCTCGTGGGTCGCTCCTTGACTCGTCTGCTCTCGCCATCCATGGTCGCTCTCGGCCCTCGTGGCCTCCGCGACACTGGGACATCCTGTCCGGCGTCTCCGCAGACATTAGAACATCCTTGTTCGTCATCCTGTCTTCCGTGACACTTTTGGCCATGGAGGGCCTTATGCAGCGGAGCACAGGAGGTGCGAGAGCTGCGGGACTTCCTGTCCGGCACCTCCGCGACATTCGTATCTCCTGTGCAGCACCAGTTTTCACCATATGCGCAGACGGCTGGGAAAGCGGTGGAATTGCTTCGCATTTCTCAGAGTGTACTGCCGCCTAATAGTTGGCGCCCCGCGCTCGTAGCGGCCTATATGATTGTAGTTCAAATCGTCCTTTCGCCCCCGGCGCCCCGGTTCGGGTTATTGCCGAGAGCCAGATGTTATGCGAACCGGAGCCAGGGAAATCGAGAAGTTCGGATAATGGCCCAGATGCGAGCATAAGTAGAACCTGTAGACAGAGAGAGCCTGCATCGGATATCGGGTGCATTTGCGAAAGATGGTCAGTTCTACAAAAATATCGAAGAAATGCCAGGAAGGAATAAAGTCTCTGTCCTGTTTGCTTGTGTCGGCCCTGGTGTCCTGCGCAGGATTGCCCTGGAAGTCAGATGTACGGCTGGATTGCTTTCTCGAAGTCCCGCCGTCTGTGATCCATCGAGTCATCCAGATCTATGAGCAAAGGGACTCAGAGTATCAGGGACTCCATGTTGTGACCTGGGACGGTGATTTCATTGAACTCAGGGGGCCCGGCTGGGAGACCTTGCCCGATACATTCTGGAAGCAGGGCGATCGACTGATTTCAGTGGACGGATGTAGTGTAAGGGATGTTGTATCGTTTGGTCCGGGGGAAGGATCCAGAGATCTTGCTCCCATGCTCGACGAAGGGCTGGTCTCCAGGCTGAATTATGTTCTGGCGGTGCCCAGTAGTGGCTGGAATGAAAGTTTGGCCACGATAGTTCTTGAACGGGACGGAAAAAGGATCACCATTGTTGTTTCGGAGCTTGATCAGGCAAATGAGAACTAGCGATTCGACTACCCGACCCGTCCGCGAGGTACCTTCCATAGGCGCATGGCTTATCGTTATGTTGCCGTTTCTCTTTATTGCGAATTGCGGCGAGAGGCCGAGAAATGAAATCCTTATGGAACCGGACAGCGGTCGTGTACTGTATGAAGGTATGCTTCTCGATGGACTCTACCATGGGACTGGTCTTCTCTATCGGGAGAACGGTAAGCTGGAATACCGCGGCGATTTTCGCAACGGACAATTTCATGGTCAGGGTAACTATTATGCATTGGATGGCCACCTTGCGTATTCCGGAGAATTCGAAAATGGAGCACCACACGGCCATGGCCGCACTTTTTATCCCAATGGCCAGGTGCACTATGAGGGCGAATGGGAAATGGGTAAGCGCAGTGGCGAAGGCGTTCTCTGCTATAAGGACGGAACGCTTGCCTATGAAGGCGAGTGGCAAGAGGATAGGCGCCATGGATACGGTAAGTTCTACATATACGGGAAGCTGGTTTATGAAGGTCGCTTCTCCCGGGGAAAAATGCTGGATGAGTCCGGGCACGTAGTGAATCAGAAAGCAGAATAAATAGATAGGCCCTTCAAGGTGCCTCGCAGCAACCTGCGGCGGTTCGCCAAACCAAAAGATGCCAATCCGAACGCCTATTCTTGCGGCTCCGCGCCGATTCTTGCTCGACGATGGTTTTCGCCTCTCCAGACTAGAATTATGCCAATGACGGTGGATGAGATCAAGAAAGAACTGGAGCATCTTTCCGACGAAGACAAGAGATTGCTTCTGGAGAGTCTTCAGTCGGCCCTTGAGGGTCAACGTGTGCGTCGGTCATTAAAGGGCGTCTTCTTGAATACGAAAATCACGGATCAGGATCTTCAAGAGGCCCGCCTCCAGTGGAGATAGCATTAGACACGCATATCCTTGTGTGGTATCTGGATTCCTGACTCAGTCGCCGCCGATCGCTGCCGGCCCCGAAATGCATCTATGATTAAGCAGAGCGTTTTCTCATTCTTCCTTGCGTTTAGCACCTTCGGCTGCTTGAGCGAAAATGGGCTACCGAAAGAACTAATCGGTCGGTGGGAGATTGCTGCGATTTACGAATACACGGAGGCAGAGGCTCCGGTACAGGAGTATTCTCCGGAAGAGATGCAGCAATGGTCGGGAAAGGAGCTTGTCATTTTACCATCCGAGATTCGGTTTCCTTGCTCTGCCATTCCTTCCTGCGCCCGCGGTGTGCTTACGTTTCGGCCCGGGGTGCAGGATAGCTGCCAAATCCTTAGTCAGGATACCATAGACCGCCAGTGGGTTTCTATTGCGGATCTGTATCTATCCCGGGATCTGCTCGCTTCAATACCCATTTCCGAATGGTTGCTGATGGTTTCCTTTCCGGCTTGTGTGGAATACAATGGCCTCCACGATATTCTTTTTGATTTTAAACAGGATATCGTGGTGATCCGTTTCTCCGGTTTCGACCTGGTTGCGGAACGAATCGGCGAGCCGCCATCTCAGAGAGAATAGCATATTGCTGGACCTGGGGCCAGTGGCATCCAAATTATCGCTTCCGCGGCTTAGAAATGTACGAACACCAGGGATTGCCAGAACTTCTACGAATATGACGGGAAATTCAAAATTGATTAGCCTCAGAGCATTTGGTTCTCGACGAGTGGCCGGACGTCTTGCTTTGATCGGATTATTATTGGTTTCGCTCTGGATGCAGTCCAGTTGTCGGGCGGATCCGTTTGCAAACGACCGATGGCCGCCCTGGAGGCATATGGATGACCCATGGCAATATGATCCGGTACGGGATAAGCTGAATCCCGGCAAGTCGACAGAACGGCACGTGATGACTCTGCATAGCAATGGTCCCAACGCCATCTCGACCTTTCCATGTCCTATCAAAATCCAAGCCGGTGGTCGCGAGTTACTGATCGACAAAGTCGTAGAGTACTCCGATCTAAATGGTTCGGCTACTTCAGGCGACGGGCACGTGGGCTATTTTGGCACTGATTATCTAACCTTTACCATCTTTCTATACGATGGAATTGTCCGCCACTATGATGTATATCACACAGTGAGAAGTTCCCCGGATGCTGATTGGAGCGCCGGGAAATACAGCACCACCGCCTACCCGGCAGACCAAAAATTCTGGCAACGAATAAGAGCCATAAGCAACGGCTACTTGGAGCAGCGGAGAGATCTCGGCCAAGCCTGTGATTGGTCCTGGGTGAAATATTGGTTAACGGGATCTGGACTGTAATGGCGTGTAAGGTGTAAGAAGTTATCTGTAGGTTTCTCCGTCTGCTTACCCTATCTCAGGCAGCTCTTCGAGCTTCTTCTGCTTTAGCAATGCGGTGATAATGAGCTTCAATGCTCTCTTGTCTTCCGGAGACTGAGGCCGCAGGCGCGGCCTTTCCTGTCCTGATCGCCTGCCTCACCTGGATTTTCTCGTGATCGTCTTTTCGGCCAAAAGAATTGATTTTCAACGGGTAGAGATGCAGGAACTTGATTCTCTGTTGATCAAACTGCTTTTGTTTCTTGCGGAGTTAGCATTGTGAAAGCAACTGCAAGCGATCCCGAGCACAACCCGGCTATCGAGGGATGGCAAAGAGATTCTGGAAAACGGGAGTGAGCTATGAGAGCGCTCGGTTGTATCTTTCTATTTTTGGTTACCGGTTTGGCACCCGCCTGTCAACTAGCAGGAGATGAGTGTCCGCCTGGTTCTCGAAGCTGGAGCGCTCCGGAGCTTCCGCACGTTTTGGAAGACCAGCCTCGCGAAGGTGAGCCTTTGCCCCAGATACTGATCGGAAATTGCCCTGGCATCAAACTGGTCTTTGATAAGCCACGCGAGAAAACCATCAATGGTGCCCGGTTCTCCTATGATGCCGTGAATGCGTATTTCTACGGCGAAAACATTGAAGTAAGTGAGCCCGGCGTTTCAGGTTACGATGCCAAAGTGCGCTACACAATAACAGTATTCTTGTTAGACGGCATTGTAAAGCACTCTGTAATCAAACATAGAGCGCGGGACGAATCAGGCAAAATGAACCCGGCCCCCGACAACACGTTTACGGGAAAGAGGCGCGAATTTTGGCCGGGCTCTAGCGAAGATATCACTGACTACTATCGCGAAATTGGGGAACCTCTTGATTAGGCTGTGAGCTGTTCCAGTATCAAGAGAGGCATCCCATTCTCCGCACCCGCAGCGACCCGGCGTGCTTTCTCCGCGCCCGCGCTCGAGGCCAGGCGGCTTGCTCTCTCTACGGCCGAGCGCGGCAACCTACACCAGGTTCAACGCAGGATGTATCTTATAGTGAATCATCTGCTCGGTGGGCGTCATCTCCAGACCGTTATTTAGCGAAAGCGGCCTGAGCACCTTTTGAGCTGTCTCTGCGCTGGCTTCGCCTGTGAGTCTTCGCCAGCATACATCCAGAAATTCCTTCCCTCTTACGGTGGATCGTTCGATTAGATCCGGCACCGGGCCTCCGTAATCTTCGCCGGTGACTGGATGAGGTGTGGGATCCAGTTTCGTGAAGTGTAGTTTATCCTTGGCCTGGTGGTTGCGAACGTAGCCCAGATAGGCGATATGGCTAATTTTGCCGTTCAGTTTTCTGTTTAGGCGCTGCAATCCGCCCACCAGCGGCTTGTTTTGAAACAGGCCGATCATGGTCCGTGAGCGTTTGAAGGAGCGTTCGGTAATCCAGTGAATGTCTTCCGGTTCGGGCAGGGGTTTGCCTTCCGCGGTTACGGCATTGGACATTCCCTTGCTGAAGAATTGCAGAAGATCCTTTTGATGTTTACCGGGGTTTAATCGCTCCAGCAATTGAAAATCCTGCAGCGACTGGTTTCGCAGGCCCAGTATATGGTAATCCAGCAGGGTTTCGAACAATCGATGGCGCCCTTCGGCGGTAGCCCGCTCTTCGGGATCGTGATGATAATAATTACCGCTTACTGAATAGACATACGGATGAAAGATAGTATCGGCTGCCACATGCGTCAAATAGCCGCAGAGGAATGCGAAAAGCGGGGCCACCGAATTCGGCGTTTCTTTGTTTAGCTCCACGCATCGTTCCAGCATCCAGAGCACATGTAGAGAGTTATCGTTTCCGTATCGGCCGTGGATAATTTCGCCCAGTTCCAGATGCTGCTTCTTTTCCAGAGGAAGCCGGATGTCATAGTAGTAGAGATCCGGCGACATGGATCCAAAGCTGTAGGGTCGATCCTCTTTGTGGAGCAGAGTGCGGAGTGAATCGGGCATTCGGTCCCGAATCTTTTCGGCTACATGGATGTGTGTGATTTCCTTGGGCACATTTTGAAATTGATAACAGGTCTCAAATCAGGCAAGAGAAAATAGGGCTAGTGAATGGTTTCGGCGACTTCTTTCTTCCCGGTAATCTAATGGCGGAAAGCCGGATTCTTTCGTCCAATCCGGACGCTGTGGACTAATGGCCCCAGGACAATTAGTTCTGATAATCACGCCGGAATGTCGGTACTGCGATGAGTATGCATCGGACTGTGAGAGCCGGCCGGCTACCACGTCCGGGGCAATCGGTTCTGTGACGATGTTTCCTGGGCTCTGAAGGACGCCGGCGATTAACCGGCGACGTTCTTGAGGTCGCGCACTACGTGTAATCGCTGTTCGCTCAATTGGATAATGGCCTGGGTGGCCGGAGGGAAGGGGAATCGGCGCTCTTCATGGGCATCGATGGTGAACTCCCCGTCCATTTCCGAGATCACCCTTAACTGCTGCGTTTCCAGGTTACGGTATCGGTACCTGTACTTTCGGCCGGCTTTGAAGCCAGGTTCCCTGGCCACAATTCTATAGGATGGATCCTCCCGGCCAAAGGTGGCCCGGGATGTGCGCTGGATGGAAGGCGGCAGGCAGTTTCGAAACCAGCCGGTGGATCCGGCGCCGGTGGCAATGAGTAGCCCGGAGCTTTTTTGTTCTTCGGGAGGTTCGTCTTCCACGGAAAGCACATAGCGGCTCATGGCATCCGGGAAGGCATTTCGAATGCTGATTTCGCTGATGCAGGGCCCGGTGCGGATGATTCGACCGTCTGGATATTGGAGCTCGGCCTCGATCATAGTCCAGGCTTCCTGCCTGGTAATCTCGGGCTGTATGGGTGTGGAAGGGTCCTTCCATCGCTCCAATTTCTTTAGAAACGATTCGGTATCGAAGTACAGAAGCGATCCGGTGGATGTTGCTGGATCCGAATTGATGGCAAGTATCGGCTCATTGCCGGCGAAACGGGCGCAGTAAACGAAGTGATTATCCCCGCCCAGGCTTATCAGCGTCTGGCCGGGCTTTGGTTCAAAAGCCACCAGATCTTCCCGGAAGATATACTGCGCCTCCGGTAAATGGCTCTGCAGCTTTTCCAGGTTTTGGATCTGTCTTTCATGGGAGGAGTGGACTTTCTCAAAGGCATGGTTCTGTAGATCATAGATCCGCTTCAGGAAGTCCTGGTCGCCGTATCGCTCCAGGTCTCGCTGCCACTTGGTTCTCTTTATGCAGATGACAAACATCAGTGCGAATACCGGTCGGTCTCTCCCCCGGGTTTTCTTCCCGAATAGAGAATGCTGGCGCCGAACATGAATCGTTCAAACTGAACATTTTCGAATCCAGCATTGCTGATCCAGTCCGTAAACTCAATGGCGCCGGGGAACGCTTTGGCGGACGTGGGAAGATACTCATACATTTCGTGCTTCTTGCCCTGAGCAATCCGTCCCAGAACGGGGATGATTCGCTCCATATAGAAGCGCGCCAGTGGTTCAATCCAGGCCGGGGAGAAATCTCCCACCTCCAGAATGACAAGCATTCCGCCAGGCTTCAGGGCGGCAAAGGCTTCGTCCAGACCGGCCCGGGGATCGGTGAGGTTTCGGATTCCATAGCCAATGCTCACTATGTCAAAGAGCCCTGCATACTCCGCGGGAAGATTCATGGCATCCCCCTGCACGATGTTCAGGTTCTTCATACTCGAGGGCCGCTTGGCGTTCAAGACACCCAGCATTCGGGCGCTAAAATCCAGGGCCAGCACCCTTCGATCCGGTTCGTTTCGGGCAAAACCCAGGGCTATGTCGCCGGAGCCGGAGCAGAGATCCAGAACCGTCACCCGGGATTCCATGGTGCCGGTTCGTATTCCACCGAGGGCCTTGCGTATGGTCTTCTTTTTCCAGAGACGGTGCATGCCGCCGGTGAAGAGGTCATTGAACCGGTCATAGGAGGCTGCAATTTCATCGAAGTTCTTTTGTAGATAGGATGCCTTTTCCTCTTGATCTGGCAGACTGTACCCGGTACTGTTTTTCATTGTTGCCTTCTGCATTGGAGCCTCTGAAGTAGGATCGGGGAGCCCACTGCCGGGTAAAGTGTTTTCCATGTCCAGTCCAACAGAGACAAATCCAACCAGACCAGATGTGGCCGATTTACAGGAAGCCACGGAGTTCGTCCAGGCTCTGGAGGCCCGGGGCGATTTTAAATACAAAGGCATCTTTGCTCTATTCAATACCATGCTGGATTGGACCAATCGATTCGATGTAAATCGGATCCTGCCGGGCATGGATCAGCTAAAGAAGGAAGTGACCCTTCCGGACGATAAGTTCCAGGACTTTCTGAAAGAGCTTCTGGGCCGTGGCAGTTCGAAACTGGTCTGCGTGTATTGTTTTCCGGCTCTGGACTTTGTTTCCGGAAGCCGGCCAGGCCTTTCGCAGCTTGTGGTCTTCTGTCGTCCCAACAAGAAAGACCACAACTCGGCCCGGCGGTATGTAGAATTCTACCAGGATAAGACCATCCAGGCCGTGGCCCGGTGGATCGATTCCAGGGATGCCTCCTGGGACGATGAGCGGTTTCAGTTCGTGGAAACCCGGGCGGACCAGGGCCATTTGAACGATACCCATGCCGGCTCGGAAATTGCCCGCTATCTTGTTGTTCCTTTCGATAAGACCGCAGAAGAAAAGAAGACTACCTATAATCGATTTGCCCGGCCGGTGATCCAGGCGTTGATCGATCAGCGAAAGCTGGTCTATCTGGAAGATGCGAAGGTGGGATACCGCACGGTTTTGATCCCGGACCGAAAACACCTGGGACTGCGCCTGGATATGCTCTTCCGGTACGCCAAAACCCGCATTATTAAAGAGATGTCCACCGAGGCCTATAGTCCGGCAGCGGCCAGGCAACTGGTTCAACAGGCTACCGGTCAGACCATGCCCCGAGGCCACTCGCAGGTGATTGCCGAAATGCGGCTCATCCTTCCTTTGCTCGAACAGAAAGAGAAGGAAGAAAAAGAAAAAGAGAAGAAAGAGAAGGTAAGCAAGAGCATCGCCGATCTTCAAAAAGTGCAGAAGGTCGTTCCTGCCAGTCATTTTAACTGGGACGAAGATCATCTGCAGACCCTGCAATCCAATCCATCGGTACTACATGCCAACATTCCCCGGGGTTCCCGGCTGGTGCCGTATGTTTTGCACAAGGAAAACCTGGATCCGGCCATTAAAGCCGCAAGAGACCTTCTGGATCAAAAAGGCGAAGACCTGGAAGTGCACATACTTTCCGAGATGGGCGCCGAACGATTCCTGGATGGCGAGCGGCTGAAATCCTTCGAAGGCCTGGAGCAAAGATCTTTGTTCAAGATGCTCCCCTGGTTTCGACGGATGTGGCGTTCCCTTTTTGGCGGCAGAAAGCTGAAACCCCAGGAACGGGCCGCGCTCAAGAATCAGCTCCGTCAGGAGTTTGAGAAAGAGAAGCTGCGAATCCAGAAAGCCGAAGCCCGAAGAAAACAAAAGGAACTGGTGGAAGAACGGCTCAAGGGAGACGAAGATCAACCGCAGGCAAAAAGCCAGAGTGATGCGAAAAAGGAACCGCGAAAGATTGAGACTGCTTCTGCGGACGATCCGCAGGCATTGATGCAACAGGACATAGAAAAGTCCAAAGAAAAGATGGAGTTGGAAGAGCAGGCCCGGCAGAATCTGGATCGAATCAGCAAAATCCTGGATGAAGCCTGGGACAGGAAAGAATTGCCCAACCGAACGCACGTTCTGGAGCAGCTAAAGGACTTCGATGAAGACAGCCTGGTGATGTTCCTCAAGAAGCATGGGAGAAAGGAAATCTATTCCTTCCGGGTCCGAAACGACGATCCAAAGTACGTCTGGCCCATTCTGATCTCCAAGAAATACATTCAGCGCCACGGTCGAAGGCTGTACAAGGAAGCTATCGAAGCGGCGGATAAGCAACGGAATGCTTCCATGCCCAATCAGGAAAAATTTGATGTTGCTACAGCCCAGGAGGACTTTTTTGGACGTATCTTTGCTCGATCCAGGTAAACCATGTCCTCATCCCGAAGGGATTTCCGCCTCACCAAAATCATCTGCACCATAGGTCCGGCCACCGGTACTTCCGAAACCATGGCCCGGCTTGCCCGAGCCGGAATGAACGTGGCCCGGCTAAACATGTCTCATGGAGACCATGAAAGTCACGGCCAGGTGATCCGTCAGATCAAGAATCTGAATAAGAAACTCAACCACCCCATTGCCATCCTTATGGACCTGCAGGGCCCGGAGATTCGCACCGGCGAATTGCCGGAAAGCCTGAACATGAATGTGGGCGATATCTTCACATTTACTGTAACGCCGGCCACGGATGCCGAAGAACACACCGTACACGTAAACTATCGTGATATGGCCCGGGATCTGAGCCCTGGCGATAAGATCACCGTGGACAATGGACTGATAAACCTGGAAGTCCTCTCTATAGAAGAGGGGCGGCTCAAATGCCGGGTGCTGGAAGGCGGGCAACTGGGTTCGCGAAAGCACATCAATCTTCCGGGCGTTCGAGTGAATCTTCCTTCCATTACCGAAAAGGATAAGAAAGATATTCGATTCGCCGTAGAGAATGACCTGGACTTTGTGGCCCTATCCTTTGCGCGAAGAGCGGAAGATGTGCTGGAAGCCCGCCAGATTATCGAAGACCTGGACGGCCATGCGCAAATCATCGCCAAAATAGAAAACCAGGAAGGCGTAGAAAACTTCCGCGAAATCTTGAATGTAGCCGATGGAGTGATGATCGCCCGGGGCGATCTGGGCGTGGAAATCGATATAGAGGAGCTTCCCATTGTTCAGCGGCAGATGGTGCAGGCCTGCGTTCTGGCCGGAAAGCCGGTTATCGTGGCTACCCACCTTCTGGAATCCATGATCGAAAATCCCATGCCCACCCGGGCGGAAGCCACCGATGTGGCCAATGCCATCTACGAGCAGGCGGATTGCGTTATGCTTTCTGGCGAAACGGCCACCGGCAAATACCCGGTAAAGTGCGTTCAGATGCTGGATCGGATCGCACGAAGGATGGAAAAGGAGCCAGGTATTGGCTTTGCCGCGCACCGAGTGCCACTGGACACCCGGGAAGAGCTGGCCCGTTCGGCGGTGAAACTGGCGGATTCCATTCATGCGCCGGCCATTCTTGTGATCACGCGACGAGGCATATTTGCCCGTCAGGTAGCGAGCTTTCGGCCCCGAAACTCGATCATCTATGCATTCACGAACATGTCTTCTACTCGAAGGAAGCTATGGACTGTGCGAGCAGTAGTGCCCTTTCTCATGGATTTCTCCAGCGATCCGGAGAAGACCATTCAGTCCGCTCTGGAAAAGCTGAGGCAGCGAAATCGTGTAATGCCCGGGGATCCTGTGGTTATAGTGTCAGACGTGGCCGCCGGTAAGGAAAGGGTGACCAGCATTCAGGTTCGGGCCTTCGGCTAGGCACACCGGTTCGGAGACTTCGACCCGGCGTATTCAACGATCTGCTATTCTGCCATTCTGCAATTCTGCAATTGCACCTCCGGAGGCGGCGCGATCATGGACCGGGTGCCCCTGGCTTCGCGGTGCTCGTGGCTTCGTGGCTTCGTGGCTGAACGGGGGCTTTCTCTAATTTTGAGCCCTTTCTATCTCTATTCCGTTTTGGGCTGAACCATTTCGGTCAACGGAGCAAAGATCAATTCGCTGAGTTCATCAAAGCAGGCGCCGCTAATGTGCGTTGAGTCCACAAAGGCGCGACATTTGAGAGGTTCCCACATCTCAGGCCCCGCCAGATAGATCTGGCCGCCCTGTTCCTTTTGATTCTGGATCACCTGTTTCATACCTCGCATATGAAAAGCAAGCATGGGTTCTTTGCCGTCCGGGCCCTTGATCATCTGTTTTTCCAGTTTCTTCTGTAGAGCGGGCGAAACAATGGGCCAGTATACCAGCGCAGGGATGTTTTCCTTTCTGAGGCGCTCCAGGGTCAGTTTGAAAAACTGAATCTGGGTCAATGCAGGCTGTGGATTGCTAAAATGTAGATCAAAGACGGACTGCGCATCCTCTTCCATGCGGGCGGCATCAATCTGAAAGAAGATAGGGTTCGGGATACCGCCATTCTTCTCTTTGATGGCCGTAATCGTGAGCCTGCGCATCTCGTTTCGTATATCGTACTTGGGTCGTACAATCACCATTCCCTTGTCGATGTAGGTTACTTCTTCCAGGTTTTCCTTGATTTCGGCAATTTCTACCGGGAAACGATACATGGCAAAGGCGCGCTTTAGAAAGAAGACCTCGGCCTCGTCAAAACTAAGGCCCGCATCCTCTGTATCGTAGGCGAAGAAAGGTTTGTCCCGGTCCAGATCCAGGTGATTCAATACGAAGCCTGAATCCAGGGAGTAGGCCAGGGTATAATGCATGGATTTATCGCTTAGAAGCAAAGGGTCCAGTTCCAGCAAAACGTAGGCGGGGCGAATGCCTTCATCGAGTATCTTGTCCAGAAAGTAGTAATGAAACAGGGGCGAACCCATGGGTGTAGAGAAGTTGTAGTTTTCGGTGCCCGGTACGTACTTCTGAATGACTTCGTTGGAGAATTCGGCGGAACGCGAAGACCCGAGGATCAGTCCGGGCCGCAGGCCCTTTTCCTGCATTTCGGGTAGGTCCGCTTTCAGCTCTTCCAGAAGATCAATCCTGCTTTCGTAGATCAGGGGTTCGATCTTGTCCCAGGGGATCACTCGTTCGCGCACCGGCTCAAGAAGGATAATCTTGTCCAGAGCAAAAGCCAGGGCCAGCAGCAAAAGAGGCCAAAATAGATAGGGACGCTTTTTCCATTCCATATTCAAAACCTCCTGCTAGAACTGAAAATAGATGAAATCGCCGCTTCCGGGAGCATAAAGTCCCAGAATCCAGATTACGGCCAGGCCGGTAAGAAGCAGAATACCGTAGGCTAGAGCTGGCTTTTCTTCCAGAAAGCTCAGGCGCCCGGGTTTAAACTGATACCAGTTCAAGCCCATGGTCACGACCAGAAGTCCCAGAATCATCTCAACGTTAGTGCCTTTCCCTTCTGAAGCGAACGTGCCCATCTGGACGAACATGGACCAGGATCGCTCAATATCCGGAGCGTTGAAAAACACAATACCCATCAGAAAGAGAAAGAACACAAAGCTGGTCTTCAAGGTAATTGTGCCATAGCGGTAGTATGCCGGAACGGCGCCGTGGGAATCCTCAAAAATCCTCCGGACCGCTTTGCCCACCGGAGTGAGATACCGTTCCAGAATCAGGGCCATTCCATGCATGAAGCCCCACAGGATATAAGTATAATTCGCCCCATGCCACAGACCGCTCAGTGTAAAGGTCAATACCAGGTTGAAGTCCGCGCGCACACGACTGCAACGGGAGCCTCCCAGGGGAATGTAAAGATAGTCGCGCATCCAGGTGGAGAGAGTGGCATGCCACCTTTGCCAGAGTTCGCGTACCGTCGGCGCCAGATACGGTCCGTAGAAGTTCTCGGGAAGCTTCAGACCAAACATGTAGCCAAAGCCCCTGGCCAGATCCGTATAGCCCGAGAAATCGCAGTACACCTGCACCGCAAATCCCATGGTTGCCAGCAGGTTGGTCCATCCATCGTAGGCTTCCGGGTTCTGGAAGATAGGATTGATCACGCCTGAGATGTTATCGGCAATGGCAACTTTCTTAATCAGACCAATCTGTATGAGCGCCATGCCCCGGATCAAAAAGCCGGGCTTCATCTGATCCCGGTCCAGCTGCGGAAAGAAATCCCCGTGACGCATGATGGGGCCGGCTACCAGCTGCGGGAAGAACAGAATAAAAACGAAAAACTCGATGAATCCATGTTCGGTGGGGATCTGGCCCCGGTATTCATCGATCAAATATGCGCATATCTGAAAGGTGTAGAAACTAATGGCCAGCGGCAGTACAATGGACGTTTCGCCAATCCAGTCAAAAAGCTGCCGATTGAAATATCCCTCATTGAAGATGGGCATCCCCGAGGCGTCGAATAGCACCTCCAGAAAGAAGTAGAAGTACTTCAGAAGAAAGAGGTTGCTGAAGTTGATGAGCAGAGCCGCGATTAAATAGGCTTTCTTACGCGGGCCCGCATTTCGGATTAACCGGGTAAACCCAAAGTTAATGAGAACAATAGAAACAAAGTGGATCAGGAATCCCGGCGACCAGGCGCCGTAGAACACCATGGAGGCCGCGGCCAGAAACCACAAGCGGCTTCGGCCGCGCAGGCTCCAGTAGATCAAATAGACCAGGACAAAAAAAAGCAGAAAGGTAAGTGTTGTGAATCGCATCTCAGTTCTGCTGGTTCAGAATGACCGGCTTCAATTCTCTCAATCGCTCGGCCAGAAGATAGGTAAACTCTTCCGCGCCGTATTTGTTCAGGTGCAGGATATCGTAAAAGTAACCGGCATTCTCGGGACCATCCAGGGCATCGCGCATATCCACAATTGTGGCATTGCCTCTCTGGATCCTTTGTAGTTCGCTTCGCCAGACATCCATGGGGTCCTGTTCTTCCCGCACCGGCATCATATCCGAATAGGGCGCAAATAGGGTGATCACTTTCACGTCATCGCGCTTGAATTCGCCGTACATTATGGATAATCGATGAAAGAACAGGGAGGTCCATTCCGGCGCGCCGGGGTCATCCACGGGAATGCGGCTGGCCAGCGAGCAGGTGTCTATGGCGGCCTGACGATGGTGCCGGTCCGAGATGGGCTTTCCGTCTTTCTCGGGGAGCGTACCGTTCTTTGTAAACTCCAGGGCATTTGCCAGGCATTCTTCGCGGGTCTGACCATAAGCCGCCAGGGAGAATTCGTAATCGTTAATATGCGGATACTCTCTGGAGGAGGTTCTCCACTTGCGGCCCAGGTCCTTGATTCGATCCAGCGGACTCAGTGTAAGATCGCGCAGATCCTGCTTGTAGGTCAGCATTCGCAAAAGGAAGAAAGCATAGTCCGATACGGACAGATCAAACCGATACTCCTCCAACAGGGGCAGCACCTCAGCGCGCGGGAACTGGGCCAGCATGATTTGATTGGCATGTTCCAGTTTGTATCGAGCCTGCCAGGGGAAGTATATCTCGGCAATGTGGACTACGGCCTGGATCTCAGGCAAATCATCCCGAATATCTCTATATATACTGTGCTGGGTTTCCAGCATGGCGCCCTGGCTGGCGCCGTTTTGAACCACTATCCCGTCCTTCTCCAGAAGCTTGTTCAGAAGGGGCATATTCACGCCCTGGTAGGCTACGGAAGTGCCCAGTATGAGCACATTCGGCTCTACCGGGGAGGTCTTCATGATTTCGGTAATTCGATTTACGTTCTCTGCGTAGGAGTTCGGTTCCAGAATCTTTCGATACAGAGGTGTCTGCAGAAAAAGCTCCAGTCCCAGAAGGAAAAGCACCGGGACGTAGAAAACCGGATCCTTGAGGAATTTCTTGAGCTCCGTCATAGGGAAGTCTCCATAAAGGTGGTTCCCCCCTGGCTGTCAAGCAGCGGAATATGCTTGCCGGGCTCGGCGGCAGGATTCATGGAAACATAGATGAAGGACCGAAGGATCTTATTGTTTCCCGTTCTGGTGCTTTTTGGGGCCTTTCTTCTAGATAAGCTCTTTTTCGTGGGCAATCTGGAGCATTACTTCCTCACCACCGCTTCGTTCAAGAACTACGAACACAAGGTTGAGATGCTGGACGAACTCGAAGAGTACCTGCAAAGAAAAGACCGAAAGAAGGTAATGGTGATCCTGGGCAATTCCCGAACCATGCCATTTTCAAACGAATACATCGCCGAAACCTACCCGCAATGGGTCCTTTTCAATTTTTCGGTACCCGGCGGCACATCGGACTACTATCTGTATATTCTGGAACAGTTCCAGCGCAAAGCTCTTAAGCCGGAACGAGTATTTCTGGCGGTGACGCCCCAGGGGATGAATAAGCAGGCCAGGGTCTCGTTGGACGAGGTAATGATAACCGGGCTTCCGGCAGGCTTCGTGACCAGGCATGCATCCCACTATTCCTTAAACGATCTAAGCAACTACATTGCCAAGAAGACCTTTCTGGTGTATCAGTATCGCCCCAAGCTCTGGGTGATTCAAGACCGAATGAAGGAAGGCCAGATCGAGCAATTCCAAACCTTTCTCGGGTTGCTGGAGGATGCGCTGCGAAAGGAGCGCGGAAGCGTTCCGGTGAAAGCTGAAGAAGGAGTGGTGGATTCCGAGGAACGGATGGAAATCTACGCCCGCTCCATGTGGAAAGATTTCTTTGTTCCCTTCGAGCTCTCCGATGACCAACTGTACTTTACCAGGCGTTGCCTGGACATCCTGAATGATCTGGATGTGCCTTCTTATTTGCTCTGGGTCCGAGTGAGCGAGAATCTGCGAACACGAATCGACACGGAGCCGGCCAATGTGGGCCTCCGGCCGGCGGCGGAGCCAAAAACAGTGCGCCAGATCTGGGAGCCGGTAATGCGTGATATGGCCTCCAGGCACAATGCTGGATTTCTGGATATGAACTTTGAGTCCGACTTTCCCTGCGACCAGTTCACCGATGCCAGCCATCTCTCGGCGGCCTGTTTCGATGAGTTCACGGATTATCTAATGCAGGTGGAGCCCTGAAAACGGGCAGGGGGACTATGATGAATGTGCGAATCTTGAGCGTGGTTTTCTTTGTGACTTTTTCGCTTGTCCTGGGACAGTGTCGGTCCGGCAAGGACGCTTCCGGGCCTTCCGGATTACCCGACGAACGAGACGAATGCGGCGAATGTCTGGACATGCCCACCGGCGAGGTTTGTACCGAAGCCGGGGAGACTTTGCGAAACAGCTGTCTGGCTATCTGCCGGGGCTACAAGATCAAATGCTTTCAGTCCTGTCCCTGTCCCGTGCAAAGCGATTCCGAAAAAGAGAAGAAGTGATGGAAGCGAGCCGGGTACTGTTGGCCCGGCGGCGCCGAAAGTGGCCCCGCCCGATGCTCGCCGTTGCTGGTAAAGGTTGCGGCCGTAGGTCT
The DNA here is from genome assembly GCA_002730875.1 of Spirochaetaceae bacterium. GTDB lineage: Bacteria > Spirochaetota > Leptospiria > Leptospirales > Leptonemataceae > UBA3465. The sequence goes on from PCBI01000010.1 coordinate 184,745, forward strand.
GAATCATCAGAGCGAAACCTGGCGGCTTCGCTGCACGAATCCTCATAGCGGCATTGTCTACTCCGGGAAATCTGGTCGAATTCAGAATTCTAATCTAGATTAAACAAAGCGGCCCGAGCGCAGACATCTGCTTTCAGCGATGATACCAATTAAGAACAGTTCAGAATGAAATGGATTTGAATGGATTGGATTGGAATAGCCCGGAGTCGTCTGGAGTGGTATAAAGTAGTATAGAGTCGTCTAGAGTAGTAGAGAGTAGTCTAACGTGGTGAAGAGTGGTCTAGCGCAGTGAAGCGTGGTCTGAAATAAACTGAAAACAGATTGAGAATAGACGGAGAGTGTGGCCTGCGCGCCGCGCTTATTTAAGGAGGATATTTGTGGAAACTATGGAAAAGGGTCGTTTATCGGTTCATACGGAGAACATTCTTCCGGTCATTAAGAAATGGCTCTATTCTGAGAAAGAGATTTTCATTCGCGAGCTTGTATCCAACGCTCACGATGCCATCGAGAAGGTGCGTAAGGTTTCGCTTACGGAAGAGGTCTACCAGAGCGAAGACGAAGAGTATGCCATCGATCTGAAACTGGACCGGGAAAACGGTATCCTGATAATCGAAGACAATGGCATAGGCATGACTTCGGACGAAGTCAAAAATTACATAGCCAGTATTGCCTTCTCCGGAGCGGAGAAATTCGCCGAAAAGTATCTCAAAGAAGGCGACAACGGGATTATAGGTCACTTTGGACTGGGTTTCTATAGCTGCTTCATGGTAAGCAAAAAAGTAGAGATCGAATCCAGGAGCTTCCAGCCGGATGCCGAGCCGGTGCGCTGGATCTCCGACGGCGGGGAAGAATACGAAATTGGTCCCGGGCAGCGAAGTAAGCGTGGCACCGAGATCAAGCTCCATCTCAACGATGAGGATGCCGCCGAGTTCACGGACCTGGCCCGTGTTTCGGAACTGGTGCGCCGGTACCTGGATTTTCTATCCGTGCCCATTCGAATCGATGGGGCCCAGGTGAATCGACAGAAGCCTCTGTGGACTCAGACGCCGGCATCTCTCAAGAAGGAAGACTATGCCGAGTTCTACAAGTATATGTTTCCGCATCAGGGGGAGCCTCTTTTTCACATCCATCTGAACGTGGATCATCCATTCAGACTCCAGGGCATTCTGTATTTTCCGCGACTGGCCCATGAAATGGACCTGAACAAAAGCAATGTGAAGATCTATTGCCAGCAGGTTTTCGTAACGGATCAGGCGCAGGAGTTGATTCCGCAGTTCTTAACCGTTCTGCAGGGAGTAATCGATCTTCCGGAATTGCCGCTCAACGTCAGCCGTTCCTACATTCAGAATGAGCCGGTGGTGCGAAAGATCGCTTCGCATATAATAAAGAAAGTGGCGGATCGCCTTGTGCAGGAATGTAAGAGCAACAGGGAAGAATACGAAAAGATCTGGAACGAGATAGCGCCTTTTGTTAAGTACGGAATGCTCAGCGATGAGCGCTTCTACGATCAGGCAAAGGATGCTCTTCTTCTGGAGGTGCTGGGAAGCGAAGGTCCCAACAAGCTCGTAACCGTGGAGGAGTATCTGGCGGAGAGCAAAGATCCGGAAGGCAAAAAAGTGCACTATGTTTCGGATCTGCAAACCCAGGGCCAGGCCCTGCGAATGTTGCAAAAACAGGGCATTGAAGTGGTGCATCTGGGGACCATGATCGACAGCCACTTTACCGGTTTTCTGGAAGTAAAGCGGGGCGATGTAAAATTCGTGCGGGTGGACTCCGAGATTCATGAACATGCTCTGGAATCGGATTCCGGTATCGTGGATGAGGCGAACAAAGACATCAAAAGCCGTCTTCAGGATCTATTCAAAGAAGCCCTGGAAAACGACAAGGTTACCATTCGTCCGGAGGCGCTCAAGACCGACGAAATCCCGGCAATGATTTTGCTGCCGGAACACCTGCGGCGAATGGCGGAAATGTCCGCACTGTGGGGCGAAAAGGAGAATCCCTTTGCCTCGGAACACACTTTGCTGCTAAATACAAGAAATCCGTTGATCCAGAAACTGGGCAGCCCCGGAATCCTGGGTTCAGACGGCTCAGCGGACTCCAAAAAGAAGCGAGTGGCCCGGCAGGTCTATCATCTGTCCAGGCTGGCGCAGGGAGCGGCCAGTCCGGCGGACATGGAAAAGTATGCTCAGGAGATTTTTTCTCTCTTGCAGGATATGGTATAGCACCCGTCTAATTGAAAAAAGCCCCGTTTCGCCATTCCTGGTATGTTTGCAGGGATCCGGGGGCCAGAAGGTCCCCGGGAACACTGCAGAAACGGTGGTGCGATAATGTAACATTTTCAGGAGTTAGGAATGAATCGAATGAGACGTGCGGTAGCCGGTCTGACCGGTGCGCTTTTGATATTTTCCTGCGCATCTTTGCCTTTGATCGATGATGCACAGATGAACGAAATGGGCGCCGAAGCCTTTGATGACATCAAGAAGAAAGAACAGATCGAAACATCCGCGTATTTGAACAACTACGTGAAATGTGTTGCGAAGAACATTCTGGACGTAACACAGGACCCTACCGGCGTGAAGCAATGGGAAGTGGTTGTTTTTCGCAACAACGCAGTGAACGCGTTCGCGCTTCCTGGCGGCAAGATCGGTGTTTACACCGGGTTGTTGAATGTAGCCAAAAACCAGCATCAGCTCGCAGCCGTTATTGGCCATGAAGTGGGTCATGTGATCAAGCAGCATGGAAAGGCCAGGGTGCAAACCGCCATGGTAACCGAAGGCCTGATGTCTGTGGTTTCCGGCGCTTCGGACAATCCCATGGTAGCGCAGGCGCTGGGACTGGGCGCTCAGTACGGCGTCATGCTTCCTTTTTCGCGATCCCATGAAACGGAAGCCGACGAAGTAGGCCTGAAGTTAATGGCCCTGGCAGGATTCGATCCGCAGGAGTCCGTGAAGCTGTGGCAGAACATGGCCGCTGCCGGCGGAGGCAAGCCCCCCGAACTGCTTTCTACTCACCCGTCCGACACCACGCGAATCAAAGATTTGCAGGCCGGTATGGGCGACGCGCTCGCTCTGCAGCAGGCGGCGCGAAACCAGGGCAAAAACCCGCAGTGCCAATAGACGTCGAAAAGGGTCTTTAAGGGCCAGGCTTTCGCTTCACAGAAGCAATTACGATTCCGGGGAAGCCATCGGGCTGCCCCGGTTTACGTGCCTGTGGCCCTGTCGCCCCGGGAAAACCTGTAGCCCCACCAAAGCCGGTCCACCGACCAGAACTGGCCACCTCGACCATTCGGCCTGGCATTAGTCCGAATGAGCGACCGTCGACGACTTGCCTGACGATCATCCAATTCGAAGCTCTCCGAGGTACAACAATGGAAATCCTTGTCTGGCTGGCATTGCCTGCCGCCTTGCTCATCTACTTGATAGTAGTTGTTTTCTTCCCGGGCTTTGACTTCCCACAATCCAGGTTAGCGCTAATGGGGCAGGGCCATTCCCCGGCTCCGGCGCTCCCATTTCGCCAGGACATCCAGTTCCAGGTCGAGGGTGCAACTCTGTATGGCTGGTTCTATCAGGCCTCCGCTGAATCCGCGCCCTGCATTGTTATGGCTACCGGATTGGGCGGCACCCGCGAAATGGGCCTCGAGGCTCTGGCAATTCAGTTCAGGGAGCATGGGTACCATTGCCTGACTTTTGACTATCGTCATTTTGGAGCCAGCGAGGGACAACCCCGGAACCTGGTTTGGCCCAGGCTTCAACTCGAAGATCTGCGAGGAGCCCTTCAATGGGCCGGGAGTCGCTCGGAAATTGAATCGGCGTTCATCTGGGGCGCTTCCGCCGGGGGTTCGTATGGAATCATTCTGGCTGCCGAACAGGACCGCTTCCCGTTATGGCCCTTGATCCAGGGTGTGGTCTGTCAGGTCCCGGCTCTGGATACAAAGTCCGAATTGAAAGGCATGATTCGCCGAAATGGGCTGCCGCGCTTTCTGCGGCTCATTATGCATGCGCAAAGGGATCGAGGTCGTGGTCGGCTGGGCCTATCTCCGCATTACATCCCCATGGTGGCCTCGGGCAAAGGCTTTGCCATGTTACAGGGACCCGGAGCGGAAGAAGGCTATGCTTCTCTGGCGTCTGGCCGTTTCGAAAACAGAATCTGCGCACGATCCATGTTGATGCCCCCGCCACCACAGGCGTTGTCGCTGGCCGGCAAAGTGCATTGCCCGGTCCTGATTCAGCTTGCCAGTCATGATGGGCTGATCTCTCCGGAGGGGCACCAGGAGGTGGCGAAGAAACTGGCATCTTGCGAAATCAAAGTCTACGAAGGCGGTCATTTTGATCTATACCTGCCCCCGCTTTCGAACCGCGTAGTGGCGGACCAACTGGATTTCTTCGCTCGATGCCTTAACCCGAAGGGCTAAGGGTCAGGCCCGCGGTAGGTAGCGTTGCGCGGGATGCAGGAGCCGTGCGCGAATGATATGTAGCTTTACGCAGATCAGTTATTGTCCGGTTATTGTCTGGCTAATGTTTGTGCGGCTTTGTAGCAACGGATGTTCCAGAATAGCGGCAAGCAAATCCTTCGTGCCGGTAGCGTCAGCTTCCAGAGTGATATCGGCCACCTGCTCATACCAGGGAAGCCGGCGATTCAGCAGATCTTCGTAGGGCTCGCCCTTCAGATCGGGCCTGGATGCGGTTTCTTTCACCTTGTCCAAAAGCCAGGACATGGGCCGCTTGATGTAAACCACCGTGCAGTGCGCTTTAAGTATGGATGCCTTTCTTTGCGAAAAGCTCTCTTGCAATCCAGGATTTTCTGGCGCTTCTACCAGTATGCCGCCGCCGCAGTCGATGATGGAGCTTTCCATTTCTGCGATTTTGCTGAGTATGTCGAACTCCCTTTGTCTGAAGCCCGGCCAGCCTTCCTCGGCCACAATCTGCTGGATGGTCTTTCCGTTGGCCGCGAAACAGATCTGAGTATCCGTTGAGAATACAGGCAGGTTCAGTTTCTTCCCCAGCTTCCGCGAGAGCCGGGATTTGCCGGCGCCCCGGGCGCCGATCAATGCGATGGACTTGTGGTCGGATAAGCTCGTTTCTGATTGGGGTGCGCTCATGTACTATTCTGGATTACATTTCGCGGAATGCTTTCAGGTCCTCCAGAAGTTCTGGAAGGTTTTCGTAGAACTGCTGCAGATCGCTCTCTTTCAGGCGGAGTTTTTCCAGGGCTACCTTGCTTAAAGGTTCGGCCATGCCCCCGGCATCCACGCCCACTCCGGCTGAAAGCGCGATCATATTGGCAACGTGCACGATAGACGTGAGCTCCGGATTGATTTTAGCCTTTTCCGGATGGTAATTGAATAATGCAGCTTCTATAAGCTCTTTGGGGAAATGCCATATCTTGAGAAGATGGGCGCCCACTTCGCCGTGGGTGAATCCCATATGTTTCTTTTCCAGTTCGGTAAAGCGCAGTTGCGGATTCTCCTGCATTTCCATATCTATTTTGCGATAGATCTTTCGAAAGAAGCTGGCCAGTACTACCTTGCCTACATCGTGCATGAGTCCGGCGGTGAAGGCCACGTCCGGTCCCACCGCGCCGGTTTTTTCCGCAATTCGGGCCGAAAGACCGGCTACCAGCAGGGAATGGTCCCAGAGATCGGAGGCGTCCAGCTTGTAGCCTTCGATCTTCTGCTTGAGTATTCCCTTGGAAGTCGTTACCAGGACTATGTCTTTAACCGTGCGAAGACCCAGGGTAACAATGGCTTCTTGCACGGAGCGGATTTCCCGCGACGGGGAATAATAAGCGGAGTTGGACAGCCGGATAATGGCCGCAGTTAGTCCTGGATCCCGGGAGATCTCCTGAGCCAATTCCTGAAAATTGGCGTCTGGATTGGATACCATGGACAGAACTTTCTGAACAATAGAAGGGAACGAAGGCAATCCTTCGATATTGCGTAGCATGGTCTCGATCTGAGACTTTATTTCTTCTGCCTGTGCCATAATTACGTCTTGTAGAGGTATCGTTCCTGGCCATTGGCTCTAAGAAGAACCCGACCATCATCCAGGTACAGTGTGATGGTACGGCCCAGGTTGCCGCCTACGTCCTCCTCTACAATTGGGATCTTCCGGGCCTCCAGGGTTTCCCTGGTGGCGGCCACGTTGCTCTGGCCTATGTTATTGAAGAAGGTAGAATTCATGGCATCGAACATGGATGCCCCGCCAAAGATGCGCGCCGACAGGTCTGCGGGCTCGGCGCCCAGCTTTTGAATATCGGCCAGAAGCATGTCGATAGCTGTACGCGCGTATTTGCCTCGCTGTATGATGCGCCCGGACGGGGGATCCGCCAGCAGTATATGAGAAACGCCCCCCAGCTTCTTTTTGGCCGAATACAGAACGATACCCACGCAGGAGCCCAGGGTTGTGCGAATGGCATCCGGACTTTTCGTCGCCTTCCATTCGGCCACTCCGAGATGAATCAATGTTCCTTTGAAGTCTTCCAGGATGCCATCTCCAAAATTTCAGTAGCTTATCACAGCTGAACTACGGAAACTGTTCCCACAGCCCGATTCAGTTTCAAGTCTTTCTATTTTTATGCCACAAAAAACCGGATCTTTCAAAAACACCGAAGCAAACAGCAAGATCGAAGGCCCCCTTTTTCGACTCAAGACCGAAGAGGCGGATATCCTGGTCCTGGGTACGGCGCACGTTTCCCGGCGATCGGTGGAGGATGTGCAGTATGCCTTCAAGGAATTCAAACCGGACTCGGTATGCGTTGAACTGTGTCGTCCCAGGCATGAAGCCATAAGCGATCCCGAGCGCTGGAAGAAGCTGGATCTGGCGAAAGTAATCAAACAGAAGAAACTGGCCCTCCTGGTGGCGAATCTGATTCTCAGCGCCTTTCAGAAGAAGATCGGCGAGAAGTCAGGTGTCGAACCAGGAGCGGAGATGAAAGAGGCTCTGAAACTGGCCGGCGAACGAAATACCCAGGTAGTGCTGGCAGATCGCGAGATCCGGGCCACCCTTTCCCGGGCCTGGTCCAGGGTGGGCTTCTTCAAAAGGATGTGGCTGGGAAGCTACTTATTGTCTTCGCTACTCGTGCGCGAAGAGGTGGATCCGGAAGAAGTGGAGAAGCTCAAAGAAGAGGATGCTTTCGCGGACCTTTTTAAGAGTCTACCGTCTCGGTATCATAGTATCAAGGAAGTAATCATCGACGAAAGGGATCATTACCTGGCCGAAAGCATTCGTCGGGCCAGTACCGATCATCCGGATCTAGAAACCGTGGATGCCCAGGCGTTCGATTCGGGCGGGTCTTCGGCCGATACATCCGCCCGGGAAAATACGTCGGCCCGCAGGACAAAAGCGTCTGGCGGCAAATCTACGGCAACATCCTCCGAGAAAGCCGGGGATAGATCGGCAAAGACTCGCAGTAAGCGAAAGAAGGTTCTGGCCGTGGTAGGCGCCGGACATCTGCCCGGAATCCTGAAGGCCCTGGAAGAGAAGAAGGAAGTATCTCTCAAAGACCTTTCGGTGGTACCAAAAGGAAAACCCATCCGAACGATCATCGCCTGGGTTGTGTTTTCCGTGGTCTTGATTCTTCTGGGAACTACAGTGGCCACCGGAGGCGGGGAGAAAGCCGTAAAGGAAGCCTTGCTTGCCTGGATCTTTTCCAGAAGCTTTTTTGCCGGACTGGGAGCCATACTCGCTTTTGCTCATCCAGTTTCCATACTGGTTACCATAGTAATGGCGCCCATTGTCATCCTTTTTCCGTGGTTTCGGCTCTGGATGTTTCCGGCCCTTACCGAAAACTGGTTGCGCAAGCCCAGGGTTGAGGATTTCGAAAGCATTGCCGAGGATACCGAAACCGCCGGCGGGCTCTTTCGCAGCCTCTATAAGAATCGAGTAATGCATCTTTTCTGGGTGGTTATGCTTGTGTCCATGGGCCTGACCATCGGTAACCTGGAGTTCTTGCGGGTACTCATCGCCCTTCTTCTGAAGCAATGGGGCGTGGAGATTCCCACCATTCCTTTCCTCGACTGGTTTCAGTAGTAAGTGGCCCGGCTACCGAGAAGGCGAGCCGCAAGAGTAGGCGCCGGCCCGCTGTTAAAATCGGTATTGCTGCTGTTGCGGGCAAAGCCTCGGCCGCACTCTCAGGGACTGACGTTTTTGCCCGCTGCGAAAACTACTCTAATTTGCTACCACCCCGGCCTGTGTCTGCGCCTTATTCGTCGATATTTCCGGAACGAGCGGCCGCGCGAACGTCTGCATCGGTGGAATGTTCCTGTAGCTGGTTGGCCATTTTGCGAATGCGGCCGAGGCTATCCGAAATCTCGGTGGCCTGGCGCACCAGGCTGGAGACGCCGCTTTCCATTTCGGCAATGGTTTTTGTAACGCCTTCGGTTCCGGTGCTCTGTTCGCGCGCCAGCTGCTCGATCTCTTTGGATAGGTCCGTCAGATGCTTCAGCGCATCTACCAGTTTGCGATTGATGGACTGCTGGGATTCGATCTTTGTGGAGAGGCTGGAGAAAAACTCGTCCACTCGTTCTATGCTTTTCTCCTGTTCGCCCACTCGCACTTCTGCCTCGTCGGCTATGCGACCCCCTTCCTGGATGAGCCGGGAGCTTTCGGCGATAATGTCGGCAATGCTCTTTGCGTTTGTGGCGTTGTTTTCAGCCAGTTTTCCCACTTCTTGAGCTACGATGGCGAATCCCCGGCCATGTTCGCCAGCCCGGGCCGCTTCGATGGCGGCGTTCAATGCGAGCAGGTTTGTACGATCGGCGATTTCGGCCATGATCTGGTTCACTTCAGACACCCGGGTAAAAGAGCTTTCGATTCCGTCCAGGGTGCCGCCCAGTTCGCGAACAGCCCCGGATACTTTTTTGCCGGATTCCCTGGCCCGACTTACTTCCTGCGCCAGGGTAGCGGCGGAATCGTTTACTTCGCCCAGAAGCTTTTCCAGGGTTTTGTTGTCCTGAGACATATGATCAATTCGCCGGTACTGATTGCTTACCAGTTCGGCGGATTTTTCCGAGGTAGAGCTTAGCTCCTCCATGGTGGCGCTGATCTCTTCGAAGGCGGAAGCCTGTCCCTGCATTTCATCATTGAAGCTCTCTACAAAGGAGCCCATGCCGGAAACGGCTCCCCGGATGGCGCTGGCCGTGGCATCCATTCGCTCGCGAGCGTCCTCCAGTTCATCCTTTCGTTTGTGAGCTTTGTCTTTTTCGCCTTCGCTTTCCGAAAGCAGATTCTGAAAGACCCCGGTCATTCGATGCATTACGATGGTGAACGTAATGAAGTAAAGCGGCAATGAAATGGCCATGTTTCGCGAGTAGTAGCCGGGTTCAAACATCAGGTCGGGATTGCCGGAAATGGTGATTCCATTGAGTGTGGCCAGTAGTGGGGCCGCGATTACCATGAACGTGGAAAGAAGACCAATGCGGACCACATGGTACCGCTTTTCGAGGTTCAAAGCTGCCGCCGCAGTGAAAATCATATATATCAAATAAAAAGGGGCCTGGGGCAGAACCCGGGACGTAACTTCCGGCTCATCCAGGATCGCCCCGGAATGGGCCAGGCCCACGGTGAAAATATCGATATAGCTCAAGAATCGGCTCAGTCGATGGGAGTCCGGCTTCTTCCGGCTCCAAAGTTCAAAGAAGAGAGTGTAGGTTCCGAAAATCGCTACTGCGGTTATGTTTAGTAAGTTCTGTAGCGGCGTAAGCGCATTGTAGGATAGGAGCACTGCCAGTATGAGAAAGGCCAGGATGATGAACCTGGTGATCTGAATTCCACGGGCGGCGTACTGGCTGATTGTTGTTTGCATGGTCATGAATGGGAGCAGGGCTCACCTAAACTATAATTACGGTAGCCAATTGTATCAATCTGAAATGGTAAGGGTAAAAATCTGGCGATTCATACATTTCGAATGCAACCAGGGGAGGCGCGGTCCCTTAAATGGGTGGACGGGCGGCTCAAGCAGGAGTAAACCCGGGTACCGGTTATGAGTCAGGAAAGGGAAAAAGCGCTGCCCGAGCTCAGGGGCGATCTATTCGTATTTCCGGGTCGAATTCTGTTTCTGGGAGAGGGGCTTTTTACCGATTTTCATGCCCATCATGCATCGTCGCTTCTGGTGGCCACCGAAGAGGAATCTGATTTTGGCCTGGAGCTGGATGGCGCTGAGCTATGGAACGGGGCCGGAATCCTTCTTGGGCCGGGAGTGCGGCACCGCTTGATCGCCGAAAAATCCCGCATGCTGGTTTTGCAGATCGTTCCGGAAATGCATCGTTTCGCTTTGCCTCGATTGCATGAATTGAAACCGGCGGACCTGAAGTTCATTCGAACGCTGGCCCGGGACCTGGGCGGATTGCATTGTAACCAGGCTGCCACATGTCTTTCGCAGATCCTTTCGCGATTCCCTTCGAATGCCGGAAGCGCTGCCCGGAATGCGGCGGCTCTGGATCCCCGAATCACGGCCAGTCTGGCCAGGATTCAGGATAGCCTGCCCGAGATTCTAACTGTTGCCGAGCTTTCCATTCAGGCCGGCCTTTCCGAGCACAGATTCATGCATCTATTTAAGAGTCAGGTGGGGATTCCGGTGCGCCGCTATGCTCTCTGGGCCAGGATGCAAAGGGCGGCCTTTCTCCTGCAGGACGGCAGGACCCTTACAGAGGCGGCCCATGAAGCCGGCTTTTCGGATTCGGCTCATATGAGTCGCAGCTTCAAGGATTTCTTTGGCATATCGCCGTCGTCGGTTTTTGGAGAACGAGCTTCGGTGAAGGCCCGGTTTTGCAATGGAGTTGGTTGATATCGTCTAAAAAGAGTTATGCGGACTAAATATGGCAGCAGTGCGATACTGTGCGAGGGGCGATGCGCCACACAGTGTGGGCGCATCTTCCACGGGCATCTTATGGAATGTATCAGGAAGCTACGGCTTCGAAGGTCTTTAGCTTTCCCTGTTCGGCAAGGATTTCCTTAACCTGTTCTTCCAGATGAGTTCGTAATCCCAGTTCGAAGAATACGTCGGCCACTACGAAGATGGGAGCGCTAATCAGAGCCTGGAATAGATTGTCAAAAAGGGCGGGCCGATCCTTTTCGAATACAAAATGACCGTAGAACTGAGTTCCCCAGCCCAGCACCTGCGCCGTGCCGAAGATGATCCAGCCTGTCGTAGGGTCGACGTGCAGGGATAGATAATGGGCCGCAGCCAGTAGACTACCAAAAAGGATAGTGGAAGTTAAGGCGAAAACGAAATCCAGGGTGAAGTAATACAGCAATACTGCCGCAGTAAAGACCATGGCCACGGTAACGGGCATTCCCTGGAAAGAGAATAGCTTGATCCAGCTAAGGACCAGAAGCACAGAAAAGGTAATTGTGGGAACTCCCACAACATGGATCAGGATATTTCGTTTTTCCTGATGGTAGGCCGAATAAAAGGCCATTTGTTTTGCAAATCGCATGACATCCTCCCGGGGTTTACCCCCTGTCTTCGAGTCATCCAGAAGACAGGGGCCGCCGGACGCTCGTCCCGGCAGTTTCCCGTTTCTGGAAACTCTATGATTCATACTACCACAGAGTCGGAAGTCTGTCTTGAATAAATGTGCTATTTAGACGCAAAATCAATTGGGCCGGATTTCAGGGCTTCACGGATTCATCTTTGAAGCCGGTGCGTTTCAGGCTGGAGATCCTTTTCTGAGCTCCGGTCCGGTTCATGAGCCGTACATCGCCCTGGATGCGTATCTGGGCATCAAAAAGCCAGGGGCCCTCCACGGTGAGCGAATGGGCGGAGAGCAAAGAGGGGATTTCCGGAAAGTAGGTTTCGAAGTCCTGGATCTTCTTGTAATTGTCGTCCAGTTGAACTACCGGTTCGGTAGTAGCTCGCAATACCAGGGCTTTGTTTTCGTCCAGCTCGCAGGCATCGCTTCTTCTTACCAGAAGATCGGCGCAGCTTTTTACAGGGGCAAATCTCTTTCGGGGAACGCGAATCATCCGGGTTCGGTCGAATTGGCCTACGGCGGCGCCCATGGCGGATTCCAGCTGAAGTACCGGTTGGTCTTCGTAAGACTTCTGGTTTACAATTAGAGAAAGGGAAAGGGGGCCCTTTTGTAACCGGTCCCGCAAAGACTCCAGGCTCACCCATAAATTGTTGATGGAGAAATCCTGGAAACGGGAAATATCTTCAAAGTCGGATTTATGATCCGGAGGTACCTGCGCGGTTTCCAGAAGTTCGATTCGCTTCTGGCCGGTGAGGCTACGGTACAGAACCCCGCCTTTGATGTCGGCCCTGGTCTTGGGCGTAACCTCCATCGCAAAATCCAGACCTTCCGATATGACGTGGTGGGCTATGCCGGAATGCATTACCGCCCCCAGGTTATCGCCGTTGGAAATGAACGCATGGGTGAAGCCCCTGGAGAGGAGGGTTTCCAGAATACCTGAGATCCAGAGCGAGTTGTAGATATCTCCGTGGCCCGGCGGACACCAGTGGGAGCCATGGTTTCCATCGCCTACCGGTAACAGGGTTTCCGCATCCAGCCGCGGCACCTGGTTCTGGAGGAAGTCCGCCCCCAGTTCCAGAGCCGAATTGACGCCGGCAATGCCCGGGTAGTTCAGCGTGTCTTCTCGGGTGTTGAAGGAGTTCATAAAAAGCAAGGGAATCTGAAGTCCGGTCTTCTCGCGCAGATGATGCACCTGCTGCAGAATGATGTCGAAGAAAGTGGCATCCCGGCGAACGCGTATTAAAGACTTGGCCTGGCTCAGTCCCATGGAAGTACCCAGACCGCCATTTAGCTTGATGATGGCAAATTTAGAGATGGCTTCGGTGTTTTCGGGCAATGGTAACGCATCCATTTCTACCACGTCATCCGGAAGAAGATCGCCGATGGTATCCCAGTCCACCAGTCCAGTGGCCCCTTCGTATACCTTGCCGACCTTTTCCAGAAAGTCCTGGATGCAAATGTCATGTACGGAAGCGGAGCGCATTCGCTCCTGGATACTGGATTGAATTTCTTCCCAGGAAGGTCGTGTCATATGGTTTCGCTATGACCATCCGGCGCTAACCTGTCCATGCCTTTTTTCAAGTTTTAGATTGTCTTTCCTGGTATGTCTTTGCCGGGTCGCGTCGATTTCAGGACTGGCGGCATAGGCGCTCAACCGGAGTCGGCGGGGATCGAGACGTGGGCGAAAGGTAAGCTGATGAAGCCCGCGAAAGGCCTGGCAGCCGGACGCTAGAGCTTGATCCAGGCGCCGCCGGACGGCAATAAATCCCTTCGCACAAAGGCCAGGTCATAGGAATCCGTAGCCGGGCGATAGCGCATCCAGAGTTCGATTTGTCGAAGGCCGTCTTCCTGCAGAGTTAAATCCTCGGCGCGCACGAGTCGGGGCACCGAAACGCGAAAATGGTAGTAGTAGGTAAGGCCGGCCCTTTCCCGGGTTCGGTATACTCCTTTGCCTTCAGGATTGGCTTTGATGGACTTTAATTCCGCCGGGTATCGTTTTTTCCATTCCTCTTTCAGGATGGAGGTAGCTTCGCTGTACGAGGGAGCCGCCTGGAGGCTACCCGCCGTCCAGAAAAGTAGCAGTCCGGCCAAAAGCGCAGCCCATCCAGGGGTAAGTAGTCCGGACTCTATGCCGGCTGCTTTACGACTGCGAGGAATGGCCATTAATCCCCTTCGAATTCGCAGATGGCAAACACCGGGGTGCCAGAGTTTCGCAGTTTGGCCGAGCCGCCCAGGTCCGGAAGGTCCACAATGCAGGCCGCTTCCACTACTTCGGCACCCAGGCTGTCCAGAAGCTTGATCCCGGCTTCCATGGTTCCGCCGGTGGCGATGAGATCGTCCATGACCACGACCCGGTCGCCGCGATTGCAGGCATCGGTATGCACCTCGATTTCCGCTTCGCCGTACTCCAGAGCATATTTCTGGGAAACGGTTTCGAACGGCAGCTTCCCTTTTTTTCGCAGGGGTACGAAGGAAATGTTCAGTGCGTAGGCTACGGTGACGCCCAGGAGAAACCCCCGGGCATCGATTCCGGCTATTACATTTAGGTTCTTGTCGATGTAGCGCTGGATAAAGGAATCCATCACTCCGCGTAGCGCTTTGGAGTCCTGGAAAATGGTCGTAATGTCTCGGAACATCACTCCTTTTTCCGGCCAGTCCGGTATGGTACGGATTACGTCTTGAATATACTTTTCATCTATTGCATGCATAGGTTTCCTCGTGGATTGAAATCAGGCTCCCGCAGGATGGGATTAGACCCAGACCTGAACTTCGGGGGTGATCAGTGTACCCACGCCATGATCTGTAAAGATCTCCAGAAGTAAAGCATGGGGTACTCGACCGTCTATTATGTGGGCTCTTCGCACGCCGGCCTGCAATGCATCGGTGCAGCATCGTGTCTTGGGTAGCATGCCGCCGGAGATTATTTTTTTCTGGATGAGTTCGTCCACATTCTTCGGGGTCAGTCCGGTCAGGGTCTTGTCTCCGTCCAGGATGCCACGGGTGTCGGTCAGGAGAATGAGCTTTTCCGCCTTAAGGGCGCTGGCAATGGCGCCGGCCATAGTATCGGCGTTTACGTTCATGCTTTCGCCGTTTTCATCGGCGGCAATAGGAGCAATAACGGGTATGTACTCTCGATCGATTAGATCCTGAATGAGATCCGGTTTCACGGTGCGAGCATTGACGGTACCCACACGACCCAGGCTTACCTTTTCGGTGGAACCGTCGTCCCTGGACTTCTCAATGGAATGCTCGGTGGCTGTAGCCAGATGACCGTCACGACCCGAGATGCCTACGGCACGGCCGCCTTCGCGATTGATCAGCGATACTATCTCTTTATTGATGTTGCCGGAAAGCACCATCTCCGCCACTTCCATGGCATCATGGTCGGTGACCCGGTGTCCATCTACGAATTGAGAAGCGATCCCCAGTCGATCCAGCAGTCGATTAATCCGCGGGCCGCCCCCATGCACGATAACGGGACGCATTCCCACGTAGCGCAGAAGGACTACGTCCCGGGCGAATTTGTCCTGCAGCGCGGCCTGTTCCATTGCGGCGCCGCCGTATTTGATGACTATTGTTTTGCCGTGGAACTTCTGAATGTAGGGAAGGGCTTCTAGAAGTACTTCGGCGCGGCCAGAATCAGGATTCTCCACCACTTTCTTTCTCCAGCACCTCGATAAAGTTCAGGATGGATTTCTTATCCTTTTCCAGCTGCTTCGCATATACATCGGCGATGGCGCCCTCAACCAGGCCGCTCACCAGGAAAGCCTTGCTGGTTACCTTGATGTCGTAATCCCGGGCGGCCCGATCGCCGTCCAACTCGTAATATTTGCTTTCCCCTTCGATGACAAATAGATGGTCCAGGTCTCCGCCGGGAACCACGCGAAAGGTGTGCACATGGGTGCTCTCCAGAAACGTGGAAGTCTCTACCAGGGTATCCGCTCCATGGGGAAGAAGGGTGGCCACAACCTGCGGCAGGGATTCGGAGATGGCAATATGCCGCACCTGCTTGAGAGTGTCGCCTTCCCGGGTCTCTTCTTCTATATGAACGTTCTTTAGCTCCGGGAATTTGTCCAGGTGCTTGTACCGCTCCTGCCTGGCATCCAGCAACTTCTGGAGGGGTACATCGAATTCCTGTTTTACCTGAATCTTTTTCATCTGGACCAAATGCGTAATGCGGGGGCCCTGAAAAGTCCAGTAAAAAAGCGAGTGCGCCGATGCCTGGCCCGGCGTATTATCTGATGCCGGTCCTCGGGCCCCCTGCCGCCTTGACTGCTCCAAACCCGCTAGAACTGGAAGTAGAGGAAATTCGGTGTTTCTGCCGGAGTCATGGAAATGATCATATAGATCATAGCGATCAAAATCAGGATCAACTTCTTACGATTCTCGGGCTTCCAGAAGTACTCGAGCTGGTACTTGTTGAAGAACAGCTCGTAGACCCACAATAGACCCAGTAGGACAATGAATTCGTTGAGATCTCTCAGGTTGGAATAAGAAAGCAGCTGCGAATTGAAGAGCAGGGATTCATTTAGATTCTCAAAGCCAAATTTACGACCGTGCATCAGGTTGGCGGTGGCCATGTCCGGCGCCCGGAACCATATAAAACCAAAGCTAAGACAGAAAAACAGAAAGATCCGGGAGGCTGCGTTGTAGGCCAATCCGCCCACTTCGCGTAACTTCTCGGCCACGGTGGAACGGCCATAAACGCGGTGCGCGGCAATCATTACGAACTGCCACACTCCCCAGGCGACGAAATGGTAGGCGGCCCCATGCCAGATTCCGGTGGCCAGCCAGACAATGGCGATGTTTACATAGATGCGAACCGGTCCTACACGGGATCCGCCCAGGGGAATAAACACATAGTCGCGGATCCATGTTGTAAGCGAAATATGCCAGCGGCTCCAGTGGTCGGTAATGCTGGAAGCGGCCATGGGATAGAGAAAGTTGATCTCGAATTCGTAGCCGAAAAGCCGGGCCACACCCCGGGCAATATCGGTGTAGCCGGCAAAGTCCAGATAAATCTGCCAGCCGAAAGCGAAGGAAGCCACCCAGATATCCAGGGTTCCGTACGCGCCAGGATTGGAAAAGACCTGGTTTACCACCGGCGCCAGGTTATCGGAGAGTACGAGCTTGCGAAAAAAGCCCACGATGATCCGTGTTACGCCGACGATGATATCGTTTTTCTGGATGTTTATGCCTTCATCCAGTTGCTTGAGAAAGGTCGTGGCCCGGACAATGGGGCCGGCAACCAGCTGCGGAAAGAAAGTCACATACAGGGCAAAATCTACCGGATCCTTACGAGCTTCCAGTACGCCTCTATACACATCGATTGTGTAACTCATGGACTGGAAGGTGTAGAAGGAAATGCCCACCGGCAGCAGGATGCTTTCGGCCGGGAAGGCGAACATGGTATCGCCCAGGGGATGGACATCATTCAGTATGGTGATGCCAAAGTTTGTGTACTTGAAATAACCCAGCAAAGCCAGGTTGATTAAGACGGAACCTACGAGATAGAATTTGGCCGGTAGTCGGGCGACCAGGCCGGCCGTACCGCCGTTTTGCTCCCAGTCCCTGCGCGCCGTAATGGCCAGCCCCGCCAGGTAGTCCCAGGCGGTGGAAAACAGGATCAGGATCAGATAATAGGGCTCGAAAACGCCATAGAAATAGTAGGAGGCGGCCAGGAGGAAAATTCGCTGGGGGCGCCCTTTCAGTACATGACCCAGTACCAGGGTGGTAAAAAAGAAGAAAACAAAGTGAAAGGACGTGAAATTCATCCGCAAGAAGCAGAGACCTGGAAAGGGTCGAACCGGTCAAACAAAACCTGTGACTGGCTCCGGTAGCCGGAAAATATCCCTCAATTATGTCTCCTTGCGGGGCTGGGCTGCACCGGAAGCTCATTGAGGGAGGATCGGTATGCTTCGTGCATGCCTTCCCATCCCTGCCTGGACGTCCCCGGGTCTGCAATAGTGTGGCCAGAGTTCGTAGAATGCCCCGACCTGATAGCAATGTTAGGGCTTGACGAAACACCGGCGCGGGCCAGGTTGAGCCCATGAACACACCAAAAGTATTAGCTGGCCTGGTTATTCTGGCCGCTCTGGCCACCGCTCAATGCGGAGACGACAAACCAGATACGGCTCAGTATGATGCCATTTGTCAAAAGGTTCTGAAATGCGACAAAAGCATGCAGGATCTTCAAAACAATCCTGCTCTGCCTGCCAACGCGGACGTAGGTGAGCAATGCAAGAAATCCCTTGCAGAGATCGAAAAGAAAGCCCCTAACAGTATTCAGGGCGTAAAAGACTGCATTAACAATACTGCTTGCGAAGATTTGAAATTTGCAACATGTCTGGCTCCTGCTCAAGCAGAGCTGATGAAAAACATCCCTGGCGCCCAGGGAATTCAGTAAATCTGAATGCAGGGAAGCCGGGAATGCCCGGCCTTCCCGGTAGCATCCTTTCCGGACACGGTCCTATTCTCTATTAGATGCCTTCGGTGCCTGCTGGCAGGGCATAGCCGGCTTCGACGTTCCTCAACAATGTGATGCGCCGGGTAACGGGCCCGGAATGAAAACCCTGCAGTGGCGGGTCCGGCCAACTACAACCTGTAAGGGTCCACCTGAATCCCTCCTGCGAAAGAGGATTTCCGTCGGGCAGATAGAGGCCGGCGGCCTCATTGATTCGTTATCGCTTTTCCAGTTCCTTGAATTGCCTGGCAAGTTCATCCGCTCTCTTTTCCCATTGCCATTTCTTTGCCTGGAAGGTAGCCTGTTTGGGCAGTTCCTTTCCATGCATTTGAAGCAGGAAGGATTTCCACGCTTCTACATCGTTGGGCGATGCGAAGCGGCCATGGGGATGGATTTCGCGCATGATGGCGATATCGGAAAGAACCGCCGGTTTGCCATGCATCAACGATTCCAGGACGCGAAGAGGGAAGCTTTCATGGAGCGATGGGAAAAAGGCCACACGGCAACTCTCGTATAGCCAGGTTAGTTGGCCGTCGGTG
Organism: Spirochaetaceae bacterium; assembly: GCA_002730875.1. Classification (GTDB taxonomy): domain Bacteria; phylum Spirochaetota; class Leptospiria; order Leptospirales; family Leptonemataceae; genus UBA3465. Next base: position 203,220 of record PCBI01000010.1, read on the forward strand.
GGGGCCTCGATGAAATAGATCCCGTCCGGCTTGTAGACTCCGTTTACCAGATCGGCCAGTTCTTCTTTGATTTCTTTGCCCTTTTTTCCGGCGATGACCAGCGGATAAAGATAGGGATTCTCGCGCCGCGCTCGACGGTAGGCTTCCATCAATACCTTGTAGTTCTTTCGCTTCTCTACGGTGCCAACACTGAGGTAAAAGTGCTCGGAAAAGAAAGGAAGATCCAGGGGATGGCTTACCTTCTTCGCCGGCGGATTTACGCCAGGATAGATAACCTGTATCTTTTCTTCCGGTATGGAGGGATAAAGGCTCTTGAGTTCTTCCTGGAAGCTCTGCGACTGGCACAACACTCGATCCGCGCTTTGCAGGCTTTCTTCCAGGAAATACTTCTGCTCCAGCCGGGGGATCATGCTTAACTCTTCTGGAGCGGTCTTAAAACTAACATCGTTTACGTTAAGGATGGTCTTTATGCCGGGCAGCTTCTTCTTGATCGACCGCGGTAGCAGGCCGGTGGTGCCCCAGAAGACATCGGCCTCCGCCCTGGCGATCATTTTGGGAAGCGAACGCTGCATCCAGATGGCCGGTAATTGTGGAACGAAGGAAGACTCCACGCGAATCTCGACGCGTCCGGAAGTTAGCAGGCTTGCGAAGTCCGGCGAAATGGCTTTGTGGGAAAGCAATATCCATTCCGCATCCGGTAATCTGGAAATTAGATTACCGAACATTCCCGCCACATAGCGGGCATCTCGACTTTCCGGACTTGATAAAGGCCGGGCATCCACCGCGATCCGCATATGGACCAGGTGCACAGCCCGGATGCATCTGTCACTCTAAAACAAAGTCAATTGCCCCCTTGCGGGGAGCCCTGTCATCGGCGTATGAGCAGGTAGCAAATCCCTGACAATGTTTCTCTGTATACGTTTGCGCACGGAGTGCGGCCCATGAAAATCGCCGGGCTTCCGCCGGTCCTTTCCTGGCAAATGGGTTCTCAAGAAGTCACTGCGGTGAATTGCTACCTCGGATTGATACGGACAGTAAAAAAGAATCGATCGATATACTACCGTTGATTGATAGATTATTGGGGCCGTGCCGATATTGCCATAGTAGCGAAGTGTACGTTAACAGAAATGAATATCCCGGCCGGGGAACCATTGAATAGACAGGAGAAGCATGAGACCACAGCGAGCTTACGAAAATCAAGACTTTATGTATTCCGAGCATGCCCGCTCTTTGCGGATTCTGGCCGAGTACCATTATCCGCTACACAGATTTCAGGAGCTCGGAGTTACCGACACCGTAGTATTCTTTGGCTCGGCAAGAATTCCTGCGCCGGAGAAAAGGCAGGAGGCCGTAAGCGCAACTTCGCGTATTCATGAATTCGACACATTCTATGATGCGGCCAGGGAAGTAAGCCGCAGACTGACCATGTGGTCCCAGAAGCATGCGAAACCACTGGGTCGGAACTTTCTGGTGTGCACCGGGGGCGGACCCGGAATCATGGAGGCCTCTAACCGGGGCGCCTACGATGCAGGAGGCCAATCCATTGGGTTGAACATCGAGCTGCCCAAAGAGCAGCATCCCAATCCATTCATTACCGAAGACTTGAACTTTGATTTCCACTACTTCTTTACCCGCAAGTTCTGGTTTCTCTACTATGCCAGGGCCCTGATTGCATTTCCGGGAGGTTTTGGCACCCTTGATGAGCTCTTTGAGACCCTGACTCTGCAGCAAACCATGAACATTCGCAATCAGGTGCCTGTTTTCCTTTACGGAAAAAGATTCTGGGACAGATTGATAGATTTCGATTTTCTTGTTGAATATGGGTTAATCTCGCCCCGGGATAAGGAACTGTTCCAGATAGTGGATTCGGTTCCGGAAGCCATGGAGGCGTTGATTCCGGTTCTAGAAAGTCAGCTACAATGAGCGCCGCCGGACAAAAAAAGGAATTCCTCAATCTTCTAAAAGAATCCGATGCCATGGCTCGGGGAGCCAATCTGTCGGAGAAGACCCACCATGCCGTGTACAAGGCGATCAAGTCGGTCTCGGCCCTGGATCAAATCAAGAACGGAAATATATTCCATGCCGGCGTGAAGATCCCGGAACTGGAGAACCTGGATTATGGCCGGAAAGAGGCCCTGGAGGTGCTGCAGCGGCTCATTTCGGATCAATTGATTGCCCAGGTGTTCTGGATGGATTTCGATCCCGGCGCGAACAAGCTGGTGATCACTCCTTGCTACATTGCGAACTGGGGCGATGATAGAATTGGGCCGGAGCAACTGTTCCAGGAACTGCTCATGCAGTCGGTGGAGAACATCGAACAATTCTTGAGGAACCGTCCTGTGTTTAACCGGGATCAGATATGGAAGGATCTACAGAAGGATGTGAAATCGCCTTCGGTGCCCGATCTGTCCCAGTTGCCCACTTCTACCGTAGATCCCCTGGCGCCCATACAGCCTTCGGCTTTCGACTTCGTTCCGCCGGCGGAGATGCTTCGGGTGGCCAGAGATGAGATTCGCGAAGAGCTGATTCGCCGGGGAGCGGTGGTGTATCTTCTGGAATACGGCCTTCTTCCCATAAGGGACGAAGAGGTAGTAGTTCGATTCGAAGCCTGCGCCGATTTTATGCTGTCGCACATCATCCCGGAACACAGAGCCAATGCGGCATTGAAATCAGAATTGCATTCCATCTCTACACAGGAAGAAGCCTATCATCTGGAAGGCTTCGTGCGAAAGACCGCGGATTTTACTCACAAAAAAGCGACCGCGGTAAAGAAGCACCTTTTGTCTTCTCCCGGCCGCACTTCGCGCTTCCCGGGCTCGCTGGCCGTGGAACAGGTCCTTCAGCTCCACCCGTTCGTGGAGAAGAAGTACCGGGAAGGCTGGGAAAAGGAAATGGACCATCAGCATAAGGAGATCCGCGAAAGCATCCTGGGGCTCGGCGTAGATGTGGCGGATCAAATTCGTTTCTTCTCGGAAGAGGATCGAGAGTCCATACCGCCGGAAATCTGGCGACGGTTGATTAACGATAACGGTTTTTTCCATTCCACCTGGGAACGAAACGACGGCACGTACCATGTTCTGTGCAAAAAGAATCCGGCCATCTTCCCGGAACTTGTGAACATCATGTTGAATATGGGCCCGGAAAATCATTGGAAGATTCTGGCATTTCGCTTTCTGATCGAAAAGTACGAATCAACGTTTCCGGAACTGTTTCATGATAGCGATTTTGTCGATGCCTATGGCCGTCTTTTACGCAGAGCCTACATGAGTCTGATTCCGTGGTACTACAGACTGCTTATGTTTCTCGGGCTGCGAAGTATTGTAGATGCCGCGTTCCAAAACGCAAAGAAGAAGATCCAGGAGGATCAGGAAAGGCTGGCCGCCAAAAACCAGGAAAAGCGGGATAATCGGGACAAGCAGAAGATCGTAGAAAGGAAGGAAAAAGCCGGACAGGCCGAAACCCTGGAATTCACCAGGCGCATTGTGGAATCCCTGGAAAGGCATTACTTCGACCGTGGCGTTCCGCCTCTAGTGAAAGACGTGGCCCAGGAATTTCCGGATCGAAAGGAAGAGGAGTTTCGCGAGTTCATTAAGAAGCAAGGATTCAAGCAATTGGATTTCGAGGGCGACAAGATCCTCCTTTATCCGGTGGATCATCAATGGAGAGTGCGGGCCATCAAGCTGCGAAAGCGACTGGAAGATATAAACCAGGATCCCGGGCTGGACAACAGCATCCGAACCAGGATCAGTACGGTCCTGAAGATGCTTCAAAAAAGCATCAAGCAGGCCGCCTCGGGAGTCGGCGGCGCCCCTACGCCGGAGAAGTTGGATCCGGATGCCGCCTTCCAGCGATTTGAAAGCGAACTGGAAAAGCATGAAAAGGTCTCTGCGGGATCTCCTGCCAGTTCTTCCGGCGGCGAGGATTCGGGCTCCCCGCCGGACTATTAGGCACAGACTTTTCCGGACCGCTCTTCGGGCAAATCGGCCAAAGGTTTATGTGCACTGCCCAATAATTCGGCAAGATTTTTTCTTTTCCAACAGGGGGCTATCCCCGGACTGTTACTTTAGGCACGATTTCGAAGCAGGGTCCAGGCAAAAGCTGCCATACAGACAGGGCCCGGCCATGATACGTTCAAGCTGCCCAGAAGTTTGAGGGGGGATAGACCGTGACGGTTACACTGGAAGAGTTACAGAAGCGATTGGATGAGCTGGAAGCGCAAAACAAAAGGCTTCAGGATGAACTAAACTATGTGAAGGAATCTCCTTTCCTGCAATCATCTATCAAACGTCTGGTTTATGAAGCCTTGATCGACCGCGAAGAGGTGCTTACCAGGGAACTGGGCAAGCGGATCAATGAACGCCATGGCACCATGTACGAAATCAAGACCCAGGCCAAACGACTGTCCGAGCTTCTGGGCCTGGATGCGGACTCGGTTCGAATCATGGTTACTGAAGCGGTGCAGAATATTCTGGAACACGGTTCCGGAAAGTACGTCACCGTCAGATTGGAAATCAAAAACGATAGCGTGAATCCCTGCCTGGTTAGCTCCTTCAAACATGAACTTCCCAGCGGCCAGGTCTACACGCTGAGCGACATCAATCAGAATGCCATGAAAGGGGATGTTACCTCCGAACATTTTGATTTTGAGTCCAGCCGGGGTCGCGGCGAATACATCATGAAGGAGCTCACCGACGAGCGAAGGATTATCAACGGAATCGAAGTGAATCCGGACGGAAAAAAGGTCCGGTACTTCAAACGGATCCTGATCAACTACGCTAAAGAAGAAGGCCCCCGGGCTCGTGTAACATTCGAGGAACTAAAGCGCGAAATCGACCGACTGGATTACGAAGATGTGATTTGCTGCTTTCATGTACATCATATTGGCGGACTTCCGGATTCGGTTACCATTGCCACCACCAAGGCTTACTCGCAAAGAGTGGCCGACATCATGAAGAATAACGGTTTCAGGCTCCAGGAAGAAGAAAGCTACTATCGCACATCCTTTGCCACCTATGTGCCCAAAGAACAGATGGATAAAGAGCAGCTTCTAAGTCTGTTTGCCCGCGTCCGAAGCATCGTGGACGAAGAGATCGATGCCAACAAGTAGTCCTGGCAACGAATCGTTTCGACCTGTATCGTCCTGCGCGAAGTTGCAACAAGCGAGGGTGCAATAGAACGGGATCTACAAATACCGGTAAGTCCGGCGGACCTGGGGTTTCCGGGGCCGGTCATTAGCGGCAAGATTAAATCGGACGCTTCGGATTTTCAGGTCACCGAGGTGCCGGCCTACGAGCCCTCCGGGACCGGCGATTTTTTGTACCTTACCATTCGTCGCGCCAGTTTAAACACCAGGGATGTGGTTCAGTCCCTTTCTACGGCGTTGGAAGTACAGGATTCCCTTGTGGGATTCGCCGGGCTTAAGGACAAGCATGCAATCACCACGCAAACTTTCTCGCTACCGCTTGCCAAACTCCTGGGCGCAGAAGGGACGAGCTCAGAGTTCTCTACGTCGGAGTTTTCTACTATAGAGCGGGAAGTGCGCCAGAGACTGGAAGATGTGCCGGATCTTACCCTTCTGTCTTTAAATCGACATCAGAATAGCTTAAAACGTGGACATCTTAAGGGAAATGCATTCTCGATTCTGGTCAGGGATTTACGATTTCTGCAACCTGGAACGGATGCCGAACTACAGAGCGAGTTACACGGTGCGGCTCAGCGATTGATCCAGGACGGAATGCTGAATCTCTTCGGTTCGCAGCGATTTGGCAAAGAGGGTAGCACCTTGCAACAGGGGCTTTCGTATATGCAGGGAAAGAAGACCCGGAAATGGCTTCTGGATCTGGGGATGTCGGCGGTGCAGAGCTATGTATTCAATCATTACTTGAGGATACGCTACGAAAGAGGCGATCTTCATAATCTGGTGGATGGTGATCTGGCCGTAAAATCGGATTCCGGCGGATTGTTCAAGGTGCCGGAGGCTTCGGCGGAGATGGATCGATTCAAGGCCGGAGAGATTTGCTACACCGGCCCCATGTTCGGTCGAAAGATGCGAAGTCCGGAAGGGCCGTCCCGGGCATTGGAGCAAGCAGCCCTGGACTATGCGGGAAAAACCGAAGAGGACTTCAAAGCCATGAAGGTTTCCGGAGCCCGTCGGGCGGCCCTGGTATTTCTGCACGATCTAAAGCTGGAGTGGCCGGATCAGGATTCTGTATGGCTGCATTTTTCCCTTCCGGCCGGCGCCTATGCTACGGTGGCCATGAGCCATTTGATCCATCTGGAGGAAAACTCTGAACGCGATATATAGACACTTCTGCAGTTACCAGGAATGGAAACAGTACAGATTCCCTTTTTCTGGATATGGCGTTCACGGATTGCCTTACTATTCCGGTCGCCAGGTGAGATTGCAATGCATTCCTGTAGCCGGCGGGCTAAGAATTCGTTTATCCTTTTCCGGACGGTTGGATCATGCAAAGGCTACCTCCGGTTCCTGGGAAAGGAAGCCTCAGTCGGCGCTGTGGATTCAGGTGCAGGATAACCAGGCTGCATTTGCGCCGGATCTGCTCACCCTATCCGGCCCCTTACAATTGCGGATACAGGCTATGGGCGAAAGATCCGTTTATATCGATCTTTATAAGGATGGCGGCTTGATGTTTTCCGGCAAGGCGGAAAAGAGTCTATGGGCCTGGCGCTGGAAGCTTCTGCCCGGTGGATACGGCACATCAACCATCGAAAGCGACCCGGCAATGATTAAAGGGACGATACAAACCTGTTCGAGTAAATCGAATGATTCGAATAAACTGAATGAATCGCATCAACCGCATGAATCACGTAAATCGCAAGCTGAACCCGGGGGAGCAACCCAGGGATCAATGAGACGTTCCGTTTCGGGAGCAGGACACTATGGCAAATAACGGCAACAATTCCGGCGGAATCCTGGGGGCTTTGCTGGGCACAGCAGCCGGCGTTGTGGCTCTGGGGGCCGCAGCCGCCGCTGGCGTCGCAGGATGGACCATTCATTCCATTCATCAAAGGAAGAAGAAAGATCTCCTGGACGATTATTTCATTACGCCTTTCGAGCTGGATGTACCCCATGAGGATGTACGCTTCGTAACCAGGGATCATGTAGTCTTGAAAGGCTGGTGGTTTCCGGTGGATGGCAGCGATCGCACCGTTGTAGCCATGACCGGGCGTCATGGCCGCAAGGACGACCTGATCGGTATAGGTACCGGTTTGTGGAAGCGCGGCATAAATGTGTTGGTGTTTGACTATCGGGGCCGCGGCGAAAGCGAAGACTCCACTCAGTCCATCGGTTACTTCGAAGCTGCCGATGCCGAAGCGGCCCTGGATTATGCCATGCAAAGAGTGGTAGACCGGGAAGGTACATGCAGACCGGCGCTATTGGGCTACTCCATGGGTGCGGTGCTTTCGCTGCAGCTGGGGGCGCTACGTCCTGAAGTGGAAACGGTGGTTGCCGACTGCCCCTTTGCCAGCCTGGGCGAACTGGTGCGAGACAAGCTCTCGCAGAGATTCCTTCCGGCCCGGCATCTAATGCCCGCAATCGATTATCTGAACCGGGCCATCTACGGTTACAGCCTGGCGGCGGTCAGCCCCCTTCAATGGATAGGCCGAATTTCGCCCCGGCCCATACTTCTGATTCATGCGGAGAAGGATCGAATCATACCGGTGGAGGATTCCCTGAGATTGTTTGAGGCCGCCGGCGAACCCAAAGAGCTATGGATTGAGCCGGATGCGGATCATTGCGGCGCCTACTTCAGAGACCGGGAAGCCTATATCAAACGAGTTGCGGATTACTTTGAAGACGTTTTTGCCGGCAAGTACTTCCACTGACATGGAAAACCTTTGAGCAAGCGTACCCCGAAAAAGCATAAGCCTTCTTCGATTAAGCGTCGTCAGGCAGAGAAAGCCTCTGTGCCCCGGGTGGACTGGGTTTTTCTCCGCGGCCTGGGCCGGCAAAGCGGTCACTGGTTTCGCTTTCGCAAGTTACTGGAATCTGAATCAACTTTTCCGTTCAACGGAACGCTACACTTCCCGGACCTGCCGGGCACAGGCAAACAGAACCAAAAACGAAGCCCGGCCTCTATTTCGGAGATCACAGATGTTTTGCGCCAAAAAACCGTGGGTGGAGCGATCGCGGGAGTATCCGGCAAAGGCACTGGCGAAACCCCGCGCAAAGTAGTAGGCGAGGCGCCGTACGAAACGGCCGATGCAACCGTTCTGACTCAGAATACCGGGAGAGGCGCTTCAAAAGGTAGGGGTCCGCTTCGTTGCTTGTTTGCGATTTCGCTGGGAGGTATGGTTGCTCTGGACTGGTTGCATCGCTATCCGGAAGACTTTGACTGCGCCTTTATTGTGAATTCCAGTATGAAAGGCCTGAGCCCCTTCTACCATCGTATGCGGCCGGGGGCGGCACTGGACATTCTGAAAGCGGTTTATCATGGCTTGCTTCGTAAGGATATCGAATCCATGGAAAGCGCCGTATTTGGCCGAAGCTGCAATAACGAAGATACGCAAAGCCTGGCCCATTGGATTGAGCTCCAGAACCGTTACCCCGTGCGTTTTTCCAACTTCTTGCGCCAGCTATGGGCTGCGCTTCGCTTTCGGGCCCCGGCGGCAGACTTTCCGCCTCCGGTTTTTCTGGTTTCTCGAAATGATCGGCTGGTGAATCCGGCCTGCTCCGACGCTTTGTTTCGCCGCTTTGGCCGGCCCGGTCGGTACTTCGTGCATCCCTTCGCCGGCCACGACCTCACCACCGACGATCCCGAGGGCACCGCCGAATTCTTAAGACTCTTTCTGGGTCGATTTCTGGATGCTGCGCAATAAGGCCCTATCCTGGCCGGTTTCTGGATGCTGCGCAATAAGGCTCTACCCTGGTCGGTTTCTGGACTTGACTGAGTAAGGCTCCGGAACCTTCGGCCGATTATTTCTGTAGATTCCAGTCTGATTCGCGGGTGAGCGCTGTGCGAAACAGATCCCGAAGGAATTTGCGGTACCTGGCAATGGTGTCCCGTTTTTTCTGACCGTCCGGGTTAAAGATGCTTTTTCGATTGAATACCTTTGTGGGATTCTCGCGCAAATCGCTCCAGGTGCCTACTTCCAGGGTAAGCGGTAGAAATCGGGACTTCCATTTTCTTTCCGATTCATGGAGCTTCCAGTAATGGTCGTAGAACAGATCCCAGAGATCGCCGTGAGTGGTGTAGGATTCGCTTTGCGGACCAAAGTTTAGATGGCTGTGCCCTGCCTGGATTTTGAAGAAGCGACCCATGGCCTGGAACAGTGCATCGTCCCGGCAGGGTTCCTTTGTCCCCGCATACGGCCACCACACATGGTCTACGGATCCAAAGCCCGAATGCACATCTACCACCGGGATCAATTGATCTTTGACGTTGAAGAACGATTCGTAGACAAATCGATACAGGGTTCTGGATTCTGGCTCCAGGCTTTGACCGCGAAAATAGGGCAGTCGGTTGCTGAATCGGTGGCCGCCAAAGAAGGGCAGGGAATGCACCGCTTCTACGCCGGAGTTTCGCATCAGATCCACGCCCGCCGGATTGGATCTTCGTCGCAAGGCTACGCCCCCCGGGTTTACCATGGGCAATGCATGGATACCGATCTTGCCTTTTTGAATCTCCGGAAAAAAATCCGGGTTCTCCAGACAGTGGAAAAGGAAATCTAAAAGAATCCGAATCCCAATGGTTTCCAGCCCATGCACTCCGGCCACAATGCCCACCGGGTTTTTCTTTAAAGCGGAGGGTTTGCCGATGGTCAGGCCGTAAATGGGGAAGCGAAACCCACTTTCCGTTTTTCGGGAGAAGCCAAATTGATGTATGCCAACAAGTTTTTCGTCAACCCTGGCTATCTCCAGGATTCGCTTTTCAAATCGGTTAAGACGTCGCAGTCCACGAAGCATTCTGTGAGTAAGAACGCAGAATGCTTCGCTGATGTCAGTCCTTTTCTGCGATCATAGCCTTCAGATAGGGGAGAGCTCTTTGCAGCATGTAATCCGGGCGAACCGCGTCGTTTTCGTGCTCTTTCAGGTACTTTTCGGCCTGCTTTGGATTGACCTGCTTTTTCAGACCATCGATCCACTTCTCCCTGCGAGGGTTCGGATCCTTTTGAGCCAGTTCCGGAAGATGATGCCACATATCCTCCTCCCGGAATCTGAGCGGAAATTCGCCGTCTTTCTGGTCGGAGATTCGGATGTCTGGCTGTACGCCGTGCACCTGTACAGTGTAGCCATTGGGCGCATAGTATCGTGCTATGGTAAGTTTGATCAGATACATTCCGGCCCGGGTTTCCAGGGGCTGGATCTGCTGCACCGTTGCCTTGCCAAAAGTGCGATCGCCTACAATCAACGCCCGTTCGTAATCCTGTAAAGCGGAGGCCATAATCTCGCTGGCGCTGGCCGAACCGGCATCCACCATCACCATCAACGGCATGTCGTTGTCTATAATGGGATAACCGTCGCTTTCCAGTTCCCTTGTACCGCGGTTAGATTTCAAAGATGTTACAATCCGTTCTTCTTCCATGAAGAGGCCGGTCACTCGAACCGCTTCGCCCAGGTCTCCCCCCGGATTATTTCGCAGGTCGATGATGAGGCCTGCCGGATCCCCGCCGGCTTCTTTTTTGATATCTTCGTAGGCTTCGCGCACCATTTCGGTGATGGGCGTTTCATGGAACAGAAAGGATCGGATATGGATAATACCAATATTGTGCTCCTTCATGTAGCTGGAGTCCACAGCCTTTCTTTCGATTACATCCCGCTCGATTTTGATCTCCCGGGTGGTTAGATCGGTGGGGCGATCAATTTCCAGGGAAACCACGGTGCCCCGGGGACCGCGGATCCTTTTTACCACCTCACGCAACGACAGGTTGGAGATGCTCTTACCGTCCACCTTGCGAATGATATCCCCGGCTTTCAGGCCGGACCGGAGGGCCGGTGAACCGGGAAAGGGAGTTTCTACGATTACATCCTCTTCATCGCCCCCGCGCAAAATGGCGCCAATCCCTTCGAAGGTGGCATCCTCCGACTCCTTGCGGATCTTCTCCCACACTTTACGGTCCAGGAGGTCGGCATGGGGATCAAAGCTCTTAAGAAATCCCCGGGCGGCCTGGAAGTAGTAGTAGTTCATGGAAGGCGGATTCGAGCCGTTACCCGGGGCATCGCCGTCCGAATTCTCTTCCGAAAGCTCCTCGCTATCCGGGTTATGGCCCGGGGCCGTGCCAAATCGCAGTCGATTATCCTGGATCCAGGACATCACTTTGCCGAAGTCCTCGCCGTCAAAACCGGTGGAGTCCCACATATCGTCCAGAGCCAGTCGTTGCTGCCTTTGCTTTTCCTTTAGTTTGCGAGCTTCCTTTTCTCTTTGATCTGCGGACAGGGAGTCCCATTTCTTCTTCTGAATGGCATCTCGCTTTTCTTTAACCGCTTCAAGCTGGGTAGCATCCATCTTGAAGATCACGTATTCGTCGGTCCAGGGGAGCTTGAGCGCTTCGCCCGGTATCTCGATGCCAAAGGGAGCAAATTCCTTTCTTCGCTCCAGATAGGCGGATGGCAGCAACTCCAGGGGGGCCGGCATGGCCGATACGGCCGCGCGGGCGGCATCCACATAGCCCCGGTCCTGGTCAATGGAACGTCGGTCCAGATACTGGATCTGAGCAAAGGTGAGTACCTGGCTAAAATCCCGGGGACCAAAATCCCCCGGAACGGCGCTGAGACTGGCCGGCAGTCCGAAGATAATCAGCCCAATTAAAACAACTCTTTTCCAGATTCTATTCATCATGACTCTTTTCCAATGTACAGACGTAGCCAGTTGGCTGTCAGTTTTATTTTTAACGCGGCCCGAAACTACCATCATGAGATAGACGTATCTGACTACAGGAAGGCTCATTTTCTAATGCGGAATAACTGCCCGGTATCCTTCGGGGCGGTTGAAAATTGGCCGGGCAAAAACCGGGCAGCCTGAATCTAAAAAAGGGTCGACGGAGGGAGGTGGAACCCTGGTCTTTCCGTAATGATTCGAAGTGCCCTTACCGTCCTCATTCTGGCCTCTTTTTCCGTGGTCCCTGCCTGTCAGGGGGGAGAAAAGCAGGGCCCATCCCCGGACCAACAGAAAGAACTCTTTCTGCAGACCAATCAGGAAGACCTGAAGCCCACTATCTGGGATACCGGGGATACCACTATTACCAACGAAGATCGCCTGGATCTATTTGAGCCCCATGTAAAGGATCGGGGCGGCGCCTATGTGGGCGTGGGTTCGACTCAGAACTTCACCCTGGCGGCCTGGGCCAAGTCCGAATGGATCTGGCTCATGGACTTCACCCGGGTCGTGGTGGCCACAAACAAGATTCATATCGCTTTTCTTCAAGAGTGCCCCACTCCTGAAGAGTTCCGCAAGCTCTGGGAACCGCAATCGAAGGAGAAAGCGCTCCAGGTAATCGAAAAGCATTACGCGGGACAACCGGACTATGATCTGATCCGAAAAGCCTGGACCATTTCAGGCCCCTTCCAGCGAAAAAGATTTCGCTATGATGATGTAATCCATAAGAAGTTCAACTTCCATGGCTGGCTGAACAGCAAAGAAACCTACGACCATATTCGCGGTCTGGCATTAAAGGGCCGCATCCAGGCGGTGCGGGGCGACCTCAAAGGGCCCATTACCGTGAAGTCCATTGCCGAGCAGGCCAAAAAGATGGGCATTGTATTTCGCATGGTTTACTACTCCAACGCCGAGGAATACTTTCCCCTGGCCGAGGATTTTCGCAGCAACTGGACTTCTATCCCGGTGGATGAAAAGTCAGTAATCGTTCGTACTATTTCCGTGTATCGTGGCCAATTGCCCTGGGCGCCAGGTTCCGAGCTTTCCACGGATCGTGGCTTCCACTATGTGATCCAGGATGCCGGGCATTTTCAGAAATGGCTGGAAGTGGGTAAAGAAGGACTGCGAATCGAAGACATAGTTCGCACCGGGGAAACGGATCGGGAGAACGGAATAACGCTTGTGAAGTCCGGGACTCCCATTCCTGAGAACCTGAAGAAAGCCCCGGCTCAGACGCCGGCTATGCAGGAGTAAGGATCGAAACGTTGCCGGGGCATTAATGCTGGCAACCATACAGGGGCTCGGAGCCGGATGCCTTAATGGCGGCCTGCCGGGCCCTTTTCGTTTAATCATCGTTTCATGCAGAGATCAAGAAAATGAAAGCAACAGAACAAAGAATCTATTCGGAATGCCGGATGTCTGGTAGTGGTTACGAAATGCGAAAGGCATATTCCTGGAGGCTACTGGTTGCCCGCCCATTGCTCTTGATAATGATGCTGGTTTTCGCCGCCAGCTGCAGTACCTCCGCAACCCGGGATTCGGGCGCTGAAGAATCCAAATCGATCCCCGGCAATTACACGGTGAAGCTGAAGTTTATCAAGCGAATCAAAACCGATGCCCAGCCAAAGCAGGTTTGTCTCCATCCCGAGCGAAATGAATTCTATGTCGTAAATCTGAACAATGGCGGCGGGGCCGTTACCAAAGAGCTCGGTCCGGGTACGCTTCAGATTTTTTCCCTGGATACGTTCGAGCTCCTTCACGAAGAGCCGGCCCGCACGGCCGTAGAATGCATGATTGTGGACCGGGATCGTCTTCTGTATTCGGATATGTTTCGCGATGAGGTTGTCTACTTTGATCTGGCCACGCGAAAGGTACTCACGCGAAGCCCCATCAAGCCCGATACCATTCGAAACTTTGGCGGCACCGAATACCGATTCATGCCCAAGATCATCGAGCCTGTTTCCGACAGCCAGGCGCTGGTTACCTTATGGCTGGGAGGAATGGCACGGATCGATTTCAAAAAGGGCGAACTTGTGAAGCACTTCGACAAGTTCTGCGCTTTGCCCAGGGGCATTCTACCGGTGCCTGGTTCCTCAGACGTTTACATCATGTGCTATGGGATTCCCCATGGCCCTGGCGAGATTGTGCGATTGAATCCGGATACCGGGAAGGTGACTTCCAGGATCCGTACCGGAGGGTCGCCCCGACATGTGGTTGCCCTGAAGGATGGAACCGCCTACATCAGCAATCTAAACTCCGGCGAGATCTACCATTTTGATCCGGCCAAAGGTAGTTTCATTCATAAGATGTATATGGGTGGCGGGATCAATACCATCGACGTGGACCCTTCCGGGCGCTTTCTGTTCATATCCCAGCGGGAGTTGGATCTGGTTTCGGTAATCGATGCAAGCACCTGGACGGTAGTCTTGAAGCAAAAGGTGGGAGACTATCCCACCGGCCTGGATGTGTCCTATGACGGCAAATACATGGCTGTAACCAACTTTCACGAAGCCAGCATGGATCTATTCGAAATCCAGTACGTCCCCGCTGAAAAGTCCGAGCAGCCCTGAAAACCAGCCGCCCGTCGGTGAGAAATCCTTTCCTCTATGTATTCCGTAGCTGAACGGGATGGTTTCCGGTCCGCCGGAGCCACGGGGCGGTCGCGCAATTATGCTGAAGCTCTTCGCTTCTTGCCCCGGACGGCACTGCGGGCCCCTGGAGCCGGGATCGTCGCCTTCACTTTTCTGGCAGAAAAATCCAAACAACTCGGTGCGTTCCTTAGTCTACTTACGTTAACAGGCGCCCGAGTTTCCTTAAGGAAAATGGCTGGCTTCTTTCTTCCCGGACCGGCTTACTGGAATAACTGCCAGAGGAGTTTGCGGACGCCTGATATCGAGCAAAGCCTTATCATCAGAAGTTAGTATCCATGAAAGCCAAAAGGAACATAATCCTTCTCCTTGCTGTGTCTTTCATGGCTTTGCAATGCGTACAATTCCAGGAAACCGGGCGTCGCACTCCGCTACCGGAAGCGGCTTTCCAGGAATGCCGCCTTCCTGCCATGGAGCCCGAGTTCATTAACTTCCATATGGCCAACTGGCCGGAAGCTCGAGAACTAATGGAGCAAGAACTGAAAAACAGTCCGGCCCTGACCATGGCTTCGGCGGACGGTCAGTCCAATTCTCCCTTGCGGTTGCGCATCAGCATCGAAGGCTTCCCAACAGGGAAGCATCTGGCCGACTTCATGGAGGAGGATCCTTTTGCCTTTACATGGCGGCGATTAAGTCAGATCGCCTTTCGCTGGAGCTTTGGTATCGTTCCCATCTATGAGCCCCGGGAAAGGGTCTTTCTTTTTGAGATCTGGGATGGCAATCAGCGCATTCGCCAATACCGTTACTTTCATCGCTACCATGTTCTGGTAGGCCTGCCAGCTTTGCTTGTTGCTCCCTTTGTGGATTCTCGAAGCATTGAAGAGGAAGCGCGCGAAGTGATGGCCTCTTTCAAAGAGGATGCCTGCTTCCATCCGGTGTATGCCTTGAATGAGAATTGAGCGGTTCCGTGCTTTGAAAGCCAGAATGGAAGGCAAAACCGGTGGCGTTCGGTCGTCCGGCTTTGTCGGAGAAATTCTCGGCCCGAGAGTAATATTGGTCTTCGCCGGCCTTCTTCTCGGTTCCTGTATTGGAATTGCCTATCATGATCCAGAAACCACCGGGCGGAAGTTTGGCCATGGCCCTGATTCGCATTCGAAGGGTAGACCAGAATGCACGCTTCACATGGACTATGTGGGCTGGTCCTATTTTCCCACGGACAAATCCATCCTGGAAGAATCCCTGCTGAATAATGGAATTCGCAATGCTCCGGAGTCTCCCTGGATTCTGGAAGTAACGTTTGAACAAACCGACGTAACACCGGACTGGCGAAGAATACCCAACATTGTGATCACTGTGCTCTCCAGTAGTCTTTTTCCGCTTGTGGAGTACTTTCAGTATCATATTGAATTTAGACTCCGGACCGAAGAAGGCGTAACGTTGTTTCGGCGATACCGAGTAATGAATCATACTGTGGTAAGCGGGCTTTTGACTCCGTTTACGCCGTTTTACTATCCCCCCTCGCAGCGCCAGAAAGCTGTTGCGCGGGCCTCCGTGGATTTCGTGGGGCAGCTAACAAGCTTTTGCCGTCCTTTTTAAGTTGAGCCGGCAACGGCCGGCGCCAAAAAGGTTTATGCGTCCTCTGTTTTTCCTGGTATCCATTCCCGTGCTCCTTTTTGTAATGAGTTGTTCGCCGGATCGAGAAGTGCGAAAGGAGCCGGAGAGCTTTCTGGAGGTGCAGGACCGGCTTTTTCTGCGGGGCAATCTGGATCTCTTTTACAGTAAGTTGGAATCCCTGGAAAACCATGAAAAGGGACAATACACCGAAGAGGGCAGCCCGCGTCCGTTGCGAGTCATGTTCTTTGGCGATTCGGTTATCTGGGGGGATTGCATGACCGTTCGCTTGAAGCGCAGGTTTCAGGAGCGGTTTGGCGATGGAGGGAGGGGTTTGCTTCGCCTGGTGGACTGGGCGCCTACTCGACTCATGGATCATAACAATCTCACCCGGGGCGGATTCCAGCGTCATAAGATACCATTTGAGTCCTTTTCCATTCCCGCTTTCCCGGATCTGGGATTCACCGGTTTCTCCTATACCCCTGCAAATCAGCAAGCGACTACGATTCAGGAACCGGCTCGCCGTACATTCATTTCCGATGTGCAGAGGTACCACAGATACCGCGAGCGCAACCCGGCATTGCCCGCGATCCCCGAAACGGAAGCTCCACTGAATGCCCGTTACGGCACCGATGGCGAATCATGGAAGAAGGTGCGGCTGGTGTTACGTCCAGGGGAAGGACAAACCCGCGCAAATCTAACTTACAGAACGGAAGAGGGAAACCTGGAGACTCTATCGCGATCCGTGGAGTTTGTGGATTCTGGCTGCCAGGCGGTGGAAATGGAGATCCCGGCTTCCAGGCGCATCGAAATGAACTTTCAGGGCCGACCTTTCATTGATGCTCTGGCTGTGGAAACCGAGGGCGGGATCTCTTTCAGCGCCATTGTAATGCGTGGACTGCATCAGGCCTGGCTTCTCGGAATACCGGAGGAGCAGTTTCGCTGCGGCTATCAGGCCTACAATCCGGATCTAATCATCTTTCAGTTCGGTATCAACGAGTCGCAGACTTTGCATTACTCGGTAGAGGGCTTTTCCGCAGAGACATACTATTCGCAACTGGTGCAACTGTATCGGCGGATTCAAAAGGCCGCGCCGCAAGCTTCCATATTGATTTACGGTCCCTATGATCGCTTCCTGAAGCAGGGCGGATACTATCAGCCCTATGAAGCCCATGCAAAAGTGCGTGAGATTCAGAAGCGCGTGGCCCATGAACTGGGTCTGGCCTATTTTGACGGTTTCATCTTCATGGGCGGAACCGACGGTCTGCGTACCGCGGTGAAGCGTGGTCTGATTCAATCCGATTACACGCATGTAACGTATCCCGGCGGACATTACATGGCGGATGCTCTCTTCAAGCAGTTGATTGACGATTATCAGTCCTACAAAGAGAATCGCTAGAATCCAATGCCTCGAGTCGGAAGAAAGCTCAAGCTCCGGAACTGGAGCGAATCCGCCATCGCTCCCATGGTGGCCTTCACATTGCCGCTGGTATTGAGCCTATCGCTGCTTGTGCTTCTGGTGGACTTCGAGAATCGAAGATATCGTCAGGAGTTGAGGGCCACTCTTACGGATCAGCTAAGCGAACTACGGGGCCGAATGGAGTCCGAAATCAACAAGACCATGTATCTGACCCGGGGGCTTACAGCCTTTGTGGCAGTGAACCCGGGTATCAGCCAAACGCAGTTCCACGCCATTGCCGATGAAATGATGAGCAGCAAAGCCCACATCCGCAATATGGGCCTTGCTCCGGATAGCGTTGTTCGATACATTTTTCCGATCAAAGGAAATGAAGCCGTCATTGGCCTGGATTACCGCAAAAACGAAGCTCAGTGGCCGGCGGTGGAACGGGCGATTCTAAATCAGACTACTACGGTGGCCGGTCCGGTGGATCTTGTACAGGGAGGCCGGGCTTTTGTGGCGCGAACTCCGGTATTCATAGGGCAGGGCAAGCAAAGAAGATACTGGGGTCTGGTAAGCGTGGTAATCGATACCGACTCCTTGCTTACTGCCGCCGGGCTCGGCGATGAGCAAAAGACCTATCTGGCCATTCGAGGCACCGACGGCCAGGGCTCAAGGGGCGAAGTGTTCTGGGGCGACCCGGACATTTTTGAGAGCGAACCGGTTCTATTGAACGTGCGATTACCCGAAGGCAGCTGGCAACTGGGCGCGGTTCCCCGGGGCGGCTGGCTACGGCAATCGCCTTCCCTCTGGTTGCTATGGACCCTGGGAAGCGCCGGTTGTCTGCTCATTTCTACGGCCCTTTACCTGTGGGTGTTTCGGCAAAGGAGCCGCTACATTGAATTACGACGCATTACTGCAGCGGCGGAAGCGGCCAGTCGCTCCAAGTCCGAGTTCCTGGCCAACATGAGCCATGAGATTCGAACCCCTCTGAATGCCACCCTGGGCTTCGCCGATCTGCTCTACGAAGAAATAAGCGATCCGCAGCAAAGGCAGTATCTGGGAGCGATTCGCAAAAACGGTCGTTCGCTTCTGAATCTGCTAAACGATATTCTGGATCTGTCTCGCATCGAAGCCGGTAAACTGCAGATAAACCCGGAAGCCTGCGACTGGCGACAACTGTGCGAAGAAATAGGCGATGTGTTTTCCTATCTCGTGCAGCAAAAGAATCTTGATTGGAAGATCAGTTTCCAGCCAGATCTACCGGCCTATATCATGACCGACGAGCATCGTCTGCGTCAAATTCTACTGAACCTGGCTGGAAATGCGGTAAAGTTCACCGAACAGGGCACTGTAACCATAAGAGTGCAGGGTTACCGCGATGCGGATGGGCTCTATACGTTTGAATTTTCCGTTATTGATACCGGACCCGGTATCCCACCGGGGCAAACAGCGCGTATCTTCGAAGCGTTTGTGCAGGATAAGGCTGTGCGACGCGAAACCCAGGAAGGCTCCGGTCTGGGGCTGACAATTTCCAGCAGGTTGGCCCATCTGCTGGGCGGTCGTATTGAGATGGAAAGCAAGATGGGCCATGGTTCAACCTTTACTCTTGTTCTGGAAAGGGTGGGGGCCAGCGCTACCGGCAGGTTTCGGAGCAGCCATGGAAGCGAGATCGAGCGGAGTTTTCACGGCCAGACTGTGCTCCTTGTAGACGACAACGAAGATAATCGCATCCTGGTCGAGCACTATCTTAAGGATCAGCATTTGAACCTTGTGCAGGCGGCCAACGGTGCGGAAGGACTGAGCCGCATGGAACAGGATCGTCCGGACGTAGTCCTGCTGGATTTGCACATGCCGGTGATGGACGGTTATGAAATGCTGCGACGATTGCAGTCCATGGAAGGCTACAAAGATATTCCGGTTATCCTGTTTACGGCCGATGCGATGGAAGACAATATGAACCGGATGAAATCCTATGGTCCGGCCGGAATCCTGACCAAACCGCTTACGAAGAAGAAACTCATTGCTGCTTTGCTCGGTCATCTGCCCGGATAGTCCAATGGCCGGGGTGCGCCATGGGTCGAAGGCTCTTTGCTTCCCTTGCACTGAAGGCGCGTACTTCCGGCTACTCCGAGTTTGATTTGCTGTTGCGACGAATCCAGAAGCCCATGGCCTGCGGCAGGAGCAGTACAGAACCTTCGAGCAAGAGGGCAGGCTCAATCCAGTTTGCCATATGATTCGAGGCGTAGAGTATAATCTGCAGCGCGACAACCAGACCTACCGCCAGGCCGGGCAAATGCCGGGCGCGGACTTTGTCCTGGAGTAGCAGGCCCGCCAACTGCCGACCCCGGCTACGAAGACAGGTAATTCCAATCATTATGAATTTGGCGGCAAACCATAGATGAAAAGCCAGGTACATGGCAAGCATACTGCCCAGAAAGAGGGGAAGGAATCCTGGCTGCATACTCTCCGGTAGCGCCATGGTGGTATAGATCCTTTGAAATTGTAGCAAAGCCACGGAAAGCAACAGGGTAAGAAACAATCCGTAGGATAGAAATGGGGAAAGGAGCGATTCGGGTTTCCATTTGCGTAGAAGGAGCGCAAGAAGGGGAACGGCCAGAATGCCGGCAAATCCTGGATGCCAGAACTTTTGATAGGAGAGTAGATACAGCACCGCTACCGACAGAAACAGGACTGTTTCTTCATTTATAGCCTGCAGGAGGCGGGCATTCAGAAAACCGTAGAACGGCACTACAATCAGAAAGGAGAAAAGCGCAAATCCGGACAGATCACCGGGACTCCAATCTGCAAAGAAGAGAAGTATTACTTCCAGGAGGGCCGGTAGTATACACCAGAGTAGCGATAGGATAGCCAGTTTCTGCCAGTGGTCCTTTCGTAATGTGGCCCGGGCCAAAAGAAATGCCTGAAGGGCAAATCCGGAAGCGATGGCCAGCGTCATTCTGTTCGCTCTCCTGGTTGATCCTCCGGCCTGGATCCTGTTTTGGATGGCTCTTTACCGGCAGGAAGGTCTGCCGGCAGGTCTGCGGCTGGTGCGCCTGTCGTCCCCAAATACAACAATTCCGGCCCAAAGACCAAACAAAGGGCCCCGAGAAGCCAGAATACGCCGGGAAAGATGAAGTCGTACATATCCCGAGGAGCATGGGGCATGGCGTATCGGATGAGTATGCGATCCGGGTTTTCAGGCATTATGTAGCCGTAGGTTTCCGTGCCCGGTTTTAGGTATTCAATCTGGGCTCCGTGTACCGGTCGGGAAGTGGCAAGCCTGTCTTGATCATCCAGGGTGTATCTAACTGTTACCGTGGCTTCAATGGCCGGCTGCCAGGGATACGGATCCTTCACCGTCCTGGTTTTCGACGACTGGACAGTGCCATGAACCGCAAGTCCATTTTCCTTGTAATGGCTGGCCTCGGGATCGTATTCCAGAACCACCACCAGAGATACCAATCCGGCAATGAATGCCAGGAGCAGGCCCAGCACCCCGAGAATGGCTCCTCCGCCGGTAGGCTCCAGGCGGGAAAGGTCATTTCCCCGGTCATCTTTCTGTGCGCCCACAGGTTATTCGGCTTCGGGTAACCAGGTTTTCAAGCATTAAGTGGGGCCGGTACTACCATCAGGGGCAGACGGTCCGCGTTGCAAGGTCTATCTTCTGCCTTCGATGGTCCGACTTCTATGTTCTATGGAACAGCCTTTCGAATAGCCTTTCGAATAGCCTGCCGCCCGGGAAAAGGACATTTCCTGCCTTCCGCTTACCGGAGAGTCTACCAGGCTGGCCGCCGGGGAGGTTTATTCTTTCGCGCATGCACAATCCCTGACTTGCAGTAGCATAAATTAGACCGATTCCAGGAAACAGGCCGATGCCGCGCAACGTTGGGCCCGAAGCTTTCGCATGCAGCTGCGTCCCTTTGCAGGGCAACGGGGGCGCTGTTTTGCATTACGGATGGGATGTATGATATGGCGGTAGGGGGCTCCATCGATGTTTGCGAATGCGAAAAAAACGTTCTAATTTTGCTGTCGGGCTTGACTTAGCTTCTGTCGCTTCCCCTTTTTGTGCCTTCTCGGCGAAAGCCGGACTAATTTCCTGGAGGGATCCATGTCAGATTCAGAACAGAGCTTTCTGTCTCGCATTAAAAAAAACCTGGAAGTGGTGGCCACAGTGCTACTGGGCCTGGGCACTATTCTGGCGGCTTTCGCTGCCTACCAGTCCGCGCTATGGGGCGGTAACTGTCTTACGGCCTACAACCAGGCTGTAATCAAATTTGGCGACGCAAACCGGGAGTACCTCAATGGCGCCCTGGCTACCAGCTTCGATACCATGGTATATCTGGAGTACCTCAAAGAGGATCCCCGTACCGCAGAGGACGTGGATAAAATGATCTCCAAGGACATGGTGCGCGCCATCGCCTGGGCCGATCAGTCCTACGATAAGAAGATCGAAGCGCTGGAATACGGCGAAGAAGCGAAAATCGAATCGGCGCTGGAGGCCAAATGGGAAGAATTTGACGAACATCCCGAGGACTCCCCGGAAAGAGAAAAAGCGCTGGCGGAAATCTATGAACTGGAGGCAAAGATTGCCTACATTCCTTTTCTGGAAAGCCCTCGCTACCAGATCTCCAGACGGTCCCCCGGGGATAACCTGGCTAAAGAAGCTCAGGCCAAGATGGAAGAGGGTATAAAGGCCAATCAGACGGGAGATGCATTTACGCTGATTACAGTGTACTTCACCATCGCTTTGTTCTTTGCCGGTCTTGCCGC
This sequence comes from Spirochaetaceae bacterium, assembly GCA_002730875.1. GTDB lineage: Bacteria > Spirochaetota > Leptospiria > Leptospirales > Leptonemataceae > UBA3465. Next base: position 225,428 of record PCBI01000010.1, read on the forward strand.
CGTATTGAGGGATGAAAGAAGCCGGTTGATACTGCTCGGGCTCTCTTCGGTAGTATTTCTGTTTTCGCTGGTAAGAATGCTACTGCTGCCTTTCGCATGATCTAAATTATCTGCTTGTGTTCAAATCCATCTCCGGTGATAGCGAGAACCGGAGATGGATCTTCAAAAAAAGACGACCCTTCCATTCTGCGCAAACGAGGAAGTTTGTGTTTCCCAATCTGCGCCCTCTTGACTCTACGGGCCCGGGCATTCCCGGCCGGGTTTCGCCTGCATCGATAACGTGCAATCCCTGGTTCCGCCTGATTAACTGATTTCGCCGGAAGCCTGGCGCTCCTCCGGATGCAGGGACGACTATCGGAATCGGTCCCGGTCTTCGCCTTCGTAACGATCCGCCGAGCGCGGCACATCCAGATCGCCCGATTCATCTGGCATGTCCGATTTGTTCATTTTGTCCGGTTCGTGCAAGCTCTGGTTTTCGTCATGCTTTCGTTTGAGCAATCCACCCGGGAAATAAAGAAGAAAGAGCAGTCCCAGAAGGATACAAAGCCCTCCGATGATCGGAATATGGATATAATCAATACCTTTCCCGGCGCCGCCGGTAAGGTAGAAAACTGTCGTGCCAAAGACTCCGAGGCCGGCAAAGAACAGGGCAAAATATAGATAGGCTCTGGGGGAAACCAGCATGGCGATGGCCCATCGGAGGCCGAGAACCACTCCTACTATTACCAGCATAAATGACAGGGTTTGCATACCGGCCACGCCAAATGGGTTTTCGGCGGATGACAGACACCAGGATTCGGAGATGCAGAACGGGAAATCCGGACTTGTGAGATTCAAAATCGCGGAAATGCAAAAAACGGCGGCGATAGCCAAACCGGCCCATACCAGCCGTTTTCGGTTGTTGGCGGAGTCCTGTTTCATGGGGCTTTTTTATCGGAAACCGCCGATCTGGCAATCGTTCCCCGTAACCGGCGTTATGGGGTAGTCGAATCATCTTCACTGGCTGTTTCCAATAGAAGAAATCCTCGAATGAGAAACTCCCTGAGCCTGTGCGAAAAATAAACGGATTCCAAATGAAAAGCTACCATCTCCCCCGAAAAAAACCCTGGGCCTCCGTGCTGTTTTCCATCGTGCCGACAATTGTCTTGCTCGGGCTGGCCGGGTTGTATCTGAACTGTGCCAGTTTTGGGCAGGCCCCGGAAGGGAGTCGCCTGGAAAGGATCAAAGAATCGCCGCAGTACGGCGAGGAAGGTTTCGTCAACGTGGCGCAAGCTCCGGAGGGGCCGGCCTTCCTTTCGGTGGCCCTGGAATGGCTCACCAACGACGAGCCCATCGAGCCGGAAGAGCCCATCGTTGTGCAGAAGCGCTCGATTGAGGATTTTCGGAAAGCGCCAGAAAGCGGCCTTCGAATTACATGGTTTGGTCATTCTTCGCTACTTGTAGAGATGGATGGCAGCCTGGTGTTGATCGATCCTGTATGGGGCGAAAGGGTATCGCCGGTTTCTTTTCTGGGGCCTGCCAGGTTCCACGAAAACCCGCTGAGTCTGGAGGACATGGTAAAGCTTTCAGTGGATGCAGTGGTGATTTCTCATGACCACTATGACCATCTGGATTATCCTACGATCATGGCTTTGAAAGAAACCGATACCGTTTTTCTGGTACCCCTGGGAGTGGGCTCGCACCTGGAATACTGGGGCATCCCCGAAGACAGAATCAAGGAACTGGATTGGTGGCAGGAGGCAAGGGTTGGTCCTTTGCGATTCATCGCCACCCCGGCGCAGCACTTCTCCGGCCGAACGCTGGAGGATCGGGACGAAACCCTGTGGAGTAGCTGGGCCATTAAGGGGCCGCAACACAGCGTTTACTACAGCGGCGACACGGGATACTTCAAGGAATTCCCGGAGATCGGTCGACGTCTGGGGCCTTTCGATGTTTCGATTATGGCTATAGGGGCCTACGACGATCGCTGGTCCTTCGTGCATCTAAACCCGGAGGAAGCCTTGCAGGCTCATCAAGATGTACGGGCAAAGAAGTTCATCCCGGTGCACTGGGGGACTTTCAATCTCGCTTTTCATGGTTGGACCGAACCCGCGGAGCGCACATTAAAAGCGGCCAGGGAAAAAGGCATTGAGGTCTGGACTCCCAGACCCGGCCAGAGTCTTACTCCGCCCCATATGGTGGCCACCGAACGCTGGTGGGATGCAAGCATTGAGCGCCTGGCCAGCCAGGAATCCGATGCGCAGGGCAACAACTGATCCGTGCCGCGCTTCGTGCGTCAATGATGCGAGACGGGGCTTTGCTGGGTATTGAGGGATCCTCGCTTCGCCGGGAAGCTGAGATCTGTGGTCTCTTTGAGATAGCCATTTGTTGCGCTTATTCCAGGTAGACCGGCAGGCACAACGTCTTGTAGTTCGCGGTCCTGGATTTCGAGAGAAAATCCTTGCCCGAGTAACGCTGAAATGCATCAAAGCTTTGCCCATGAGTAAACATGCGAAACCACTCAGAATGGCTGGCCGCCTCTTTTTTCTTGTTCTACTTGCTCTGGTTTCCGGGATGTTTACCGGCTGCCAGGATACCGAGTGCGCTTCGCGACTCCAGGTCAACGGCTCACCAATATTTCTGAACGGAATCAACTACCCCTGGAAAGTGTACGGCGGCGATTTTGGCGGAATCAAGCGCTGGAAAAAGACAGGCATCGCAACAAATTATCAGACCTATGACCGCGAATTTGCGCTTATCAAGAATACCGGAAGCCGTGTAGTTCGCTGGTGGATGTTCCCGGATTTACGCGGCGACGGAATTCGCATCGAAGATGGCCAGGTCCAGGCCGGGCCAACTCTAATGAACGATGTGCAGGCCGCTCTGAAGCTGGCGGAGAAGCATGATCTTTATCTTGTGCTTTGTTTGTTTTCCTTCGAGGCTTTCGCTCCAGAACGTACGGATGGAGGTATCCGGATCCGTAATCTGGAAGACATTCTTGCGGATGCGAATCTGCGGGAATCCCTGCTCAAAAATGTGATCGGTCCCCTGGCCCGGGCCATCGAACAGAGTCCCTATGGTAACAGGCTACTTGCATTTGACCTGATCAACGAACCCGAGTGGGCGCTAAAAGGAAAGAATCCCTACGGCGATCCCGTCTACTATCCGCTGGATTCGGTTCGTCCGGTGAGCCATGAATTCATGGAAGCCTTCCTTCTGGATCTGAGTTATGCAATCCGCGAGCACGGTAGCGCGCGGATTACGGTAGGCCAGGCCGCTCCGCGCTGGCCCCGGGCATGGAAGAAGCTAAACCTGGACTTCTACCAGTGGCATATCTATTCCTGGATGGAGGAGAAAGCGATATACAGGGAGGCAGCGCCGACAGAGCTCTGCGCGCCCATAGTATTCGGCGAGGCCCCGGTGGGTCCTCTAATCTCCGGCGATGAGAGGCCTACTTCGTCGGATGCGGAGTCCGAACGATCGGGCCCGGGTCTGTCCCACCGGGAAGATGGCCTGCCGGGTTCGCATACAGTCCCGGAGCTGTCCACCAATCCGGCCGTCTCATTCCAATCCATGGTGCAGACAATGGAGCGAAATGGCTGGGCCGGGATCTGGGTCTGGTCCTTTCAACGGCCGGTGCCCGACGGAGCCAACCTGGACATACTGAAGCCAACGTTCGTGCCCTGATTGCGCCTTCCTGCAGTCTGTCCTGCAATCACTCCCCGGCGAGTTAGGATTTGTGCTTCCGGCCCAAACTGCGAGATCCGGGAATTTTTCCGTGGCAGCGTTGTCCCTTTGTCGCTCCTTCGGATCGTCTGGTAGGCGTCTCGCAGCCTATGTATGCCTCGTTTCTGGAATTGAACCGCATTATCCTACGATTTTGGATTGTTAAGTCTCATAAAGAGTTAATTTAACCCCGCAACGTCGAGTTCCGGCGCCGGTTCGCCTGGAGATCATTTCTTTTTCTTGACCGATTCCTGTATTATGGTATAACCCTTTCGTTCTATGCGATATACCACAGCCACCATCATCAATGCGCCCCTCAAGAAGGTCGCCCCCTATGTAGCGGACCCGAACCACTTTAAAGACTGGATGGAAGGTTTGCAGAGCTACGAATCTATCTCGGGACAGCCCGGCAAGACCGGCAGCAAATCCAGACTGGTATTTCAGATGGGCAATCGCAAAATAGAAATGATCGAAACCGTAGAGATGAATACCCTTCCAGATGAGTACCGGGTGCTGTACGAAACGGATGGCGTCTGGAATCGGGTAAGGAATCTCTTTGTGGGACTACCGGATGGTAGAACCAGATACGAAAACGACAGCGAGTTTCGCTTCAAGGGGTTCATGGCCATTCTCTCCGTCTTCATGAAAGGGAGTTTCAAGAAGCAGACTTTGAAGTATCAAGAGGACTTCCGTAAGTTCGTAGAGAAAAGGGCCGCCCAGCAATAGGCGCCCTTAAGAGTAGCCGCATTTTAACCCGGCCCGTGGGCTGGGACCGCGTTGGGGCTTGTTTTTCTTCTTGAGCCGCTCTCCAGCAAGGGCAAATCCGTTCTCCGGGAGGCCGGCGGCGGAGTAGCGCCGGGCCGGGAGAACCAATGTCCGTCAAACTAACTTATTTTCTGATGCTCGCTTTCCCTTTTCGTTGCGAACGCAATCACTGTGTCGTCTCTTGATCTTCTGGGGCCCTATATTTTGGAGCCCCAGTTCGCGGAAATGAACAGCGCGGTGGATAACTACACTCTGGTGGAAATCTTCTCGCAGGTAGTTCCTTTCCCTTTTGTATTTGCGATGATCATCGGCCATGCAATTCCTGTATTTCGACAGACAGGGCCGGCGCATCTCTATCCGGAGACCATTAAACGAAGACTGATTAATTCGCCGATGCTGCTTTCCCTTTTTGGCAGTTCCGGATGGATCATGGGATACATCTTCTTTCAAATCTCCGCCTTCCTTCGCGGTCACAGGCTTCCGTAGGTTTGCTGATCACAATGTTTAAAGCAGGTTCTCTGTTTGGGCCGGTACTTGAAATGAAAGAAGCCGCTCAGCGAATAGGCGAAAAGGATTATTCCACACGCGTGCATGTAGTGTCCACCGACGAAATCGGAAATCTGGGCGAAAATCTCAATGAGATGGCCGAAGGTCTCGAAGAGCGCGAGCGAATCCGAGACATTTTTGGAAAGGTAGTGGATCCAGGGGTAAGAGATTTACTCATCGGGGGCGAATTAAAGCTCGGCGGGGAGAGAAGGGAAGCCACGGTTCTCTTCACGGATCTCCAGGGCTTTACATCCCTGTCCGAAAATCGAGCCCCCGAAGAGGTAGTTGGAATACTCAACGATTATTTCCGGGATATGACCGAGCGTATTCGCGCCAACGGAGGAACCGTAAACAAGTTCATAGGCGACGCAATCATGGCGGTGTTTGGCGCGCCCATGCCGGATGCAAATCATGCCGCCAATGCCGTGCGAGCGGCCACGGAAATGCTGGCTCTGGATTCGCAGTATCATGGACAGAACCTGGTCACGCGGATAGGCGTCCATACCGGCGAGCTTCTGGCGGGAAACATCGGTTCCGATGAGCGGATGGAGTACACCGTCATTGGCGATACGGTGAACACTGCATCCAGACTGGAATCGGCATGTAAAAATCTAAAGCTCAAGCTATTGGTGTCCGAGTCCACAGTGCAGAAGTTACCGGCGAACCTTGGCGAGGAGCTGGGGCTCAGGCCTGTAGCGAAGGTTCGGCTTAAGGGCCGGGAAGGGCCCGTATCGGTCTTTACGGTTTTTCCAGCGATCGCACAAGAAACATCTCAATAGGGGCTTTGTTTTTGATCTGGACAAGGCCTCGGGACTGAAATGCAAACTTCCCCTGGGCCAGTTTCGCCGTGGTTGCAGATACATTTACTTCCCCGGGCAAACCGGCGCTTTCCAGACGACTGGCGGTATTAACCGCATCCCCCCATACATCGTAGGCGAACCTGTTGGCTCCTACCACGCCTGCAATCACTGGTCCGGAATGAATACCACATCGCATCTGCCATTGAGCGCTCCTTGAAGTAGATTTGGCGGCAGAGATTACGTAATCGTTTAGCCAGGCCTGCATTTCCAGGGCGCAGAGAATGGTTCGGGTAGCATGATCCTCCAGCGGTTCTGGAGCGCCGGCCACCGCCATGTAAGAATCGCCAATGGTCTTGATCCGCTGCACGCCGTACTTCCGGGCGATGCGATCATAGTTGGAGAATATCCTGTCGAGCTCCTGTATGAGCTCTTCGGCGCTCAGAGTCTCTGCTATCCGGGTAAATCCCACCAAATCTGTAAACAGGATGCTCACAGCCGGGTGTTTTTCCGGAGGGTATCGGTGGCCCCTGCGTAGAATCTCTGCCACGGAGGCCGGAAGTATGGAATGCAATAGGCGATCGGAAAGCTTTCTTTGTTCCTGGGCTTCTTCGCGAGCTTCTCTGTAGCTACTGACCACATAAGAGGTGATGGCCACTGTGCCGGGAAAGGCAATCAAACCAATGAGCACGACAACATCTATCAGCCGATCCTCTTCGCTGGCATAGGGTACGATCCAGGAAGGCCTGAGGGCATCTATAGCCATGAGCCCCCAGATCAGAGCGAGTATCATGACCGAGACCGGGATCCTGGCTCGGGAAGGAACGATCACCATCATGAGGGAGGATGCGAACAGAAACAATGCCGGAACCGGGCCACGGCTGCCTTCGTTGAAAATCCAGGAAACAGGAAGAATCACAGCTATCGCTACCAGGAGCGCATAGGTAGAAAATCGGTTGCCTGGCTTCCGGCTGTAGTAGTTGATTATGGTCATCACGACTACCATGCAAAAGCCAAAGATCAGGAGTACGGGTTCCTGATTCAGAAACGTACCCAGGGAGATGGCCACCCCGGTAACCAGTACGGCTGTGCTCGAAGCCAGTATCTGAATTCGCTGTTCCAGGCTGTATTCGGGAACCATGCCCAAAAAGCGTCGCACACTCATAGGCGAAAATGCCTGGCATTGATGCGAGCTGTCCAGCCAGAAAGGACCAGGAATGAATGTCTGGAAAGCTCCCGCATCGCAGACATACAATGCCGCGATAATGAGACATAAGATCGATTATCGGTAGTGGTGCCGGTTTGAGTTCTTTCGTTCCGTACTACCGATGAAACAATCCCTGCCACGCTGGTGCCATGCTGGCCCGGTATCTTCGTTCCGGACCGGCCTGCAGGGCGCACGGTATGGCATCATCCCAGCCTTTCGATTTCCAGAAAAGTGACGTCATCCTGGTAACCGGCCGGTCGGAACTTTTGAAATTCCGCGCAAACGGCGGCGATGAACTCTTCGCCCTTTAGATGGCTGTATTTGCTCAGGACTTCCGGCAATTCCGGCGGACGATGCAGCTCTTCGTCGGCAATTTCGTAGACGCCATCGGTGTATAGCAGCAGTCGATCGCCGGGGTTAATTATTTCGGTCTCTTCCTGGTACGCATGATCGGCAACCAGTCCCAGAAGCGGCGCCATGGGACCGCAGCTCTGCACTTTCCCGTCGGCGCGAAGAATCAATGCCGGAGGATGTCCGGCGCGGCTGATCTCCACCGTGCCGGTTTCTGGATGGATCACTGCGTAGATGGCGCTTAAGTACCGATAGCTCTGCATTGGATCCAGGTAGCTGGCCATTCCCTGGAGTACTCCACCGGCAGAAGTGGTTTCGTTTCCGGTGGAACGATGCGCGACGTGAACCGTCGAAGCTTCCAGGGCCGCGGGCAGTCCGTGTCCCGAAACGTCCGCAACCAGTATACCTGCGCTTCCGTCCTTACGCACGATCAGGTCGTAATAGTCGCCGCCCAGTTCGCTGGATGGACGGTAGTGGGCATGAATCCGATAACCCGTCAATTCCAGGGAGTCCGGCAGATGTGAAGTCAATAGATCCCGCGCCCTGTCCAGGTCATCCTGCAAGATCAATAGTCTGGTTTCTTGTTCGATACGTGTCCTTTCTTCTTTTCGAATCACATAACCCAGATAGGAAGAGAAGCCCAGTATCTGGAATAAAAGGCCGCTCTGTAAGAACAGATCTTCCGACCACGCTTTTTCTACCAGGCCCGTTCGTCCCAGTGTTTCCAGAACAGCAAATAGGATGGGCAGGCTCCAGAGCACGGAAAAGATTCGTGCCGCGTGGCTCTTGAAAGATAGGATGAGGGAAGCCAGGAGTATTGCCGGCGGAATAATGTAGGAAAGGTACATACCCACGGCGAAGGTCCACTCCTGGGAAAACCAGTACAAAGGGAATATCGACAATACAGCCAACTGGCAACCCAGGAGCAGCCTACCGCCGATTGATCGGTTTCCGATCTCCAGAAAGTGTCGAAAGAAGTGTATCCCGCCGAAGTACATCAATGCGAAAAACGGGGCCGGCAGCGAAGACCAGGGGCCTCCGTTTACGGGCAGTAGATGATAAAGACCATTTCGATAAGACAGATAGGCGGCAAGTCCTGTAAGATAGAGAATGTAGCCGGTAACCATTGGTCGGTTACGGGATACCAGACTCAGGGAATAAAACACAATGGTAACAAGTATCAGTCCTAGAAAAGAGCTCTGTGTGAGGGATCGCAGCCTGGAGTTCTCCAGGTATTTGTCTTCTTCAAGGATGGTCATGCCCGTATTTACATTGAACGGGTTCTTTACGGATACGTACACAAAGCCCTGTACCTGCTCCGCCGTATCCAGAATGATCCCCGGTCTCAGCGAAAGATACCTCCCTTTGATTGCTTCGCCGGCGCTGCCCTGATGGATCCATTGGTCGTTGAGACGAGTATAACAGTGAAGCTCGTCGACCCTCGGGTCCGTGTATTCCAGCACCAGGGATCGCTTTCCGGGATTCCGGAACTCTAATCTCAGCCACAAAGTTTCATTGTCATAAGCAGGCAAAACCGTGGATCGCACGGGCTGCCAATTCTTGACTTCGGAAATGGTTACTGGATCCGGGCCGGTGGTGTAGGCAAAGTGTGGCTGAAAGCCAGCAGCGCCTTTGGTCTGTGGGTCAGCGTTCCCTCCGCAGTTCGTAGTCAGCAGGAAGAGCAAAGGTAGAAGCAGAACTGGCCCCGTAGACCTGCGCCTTGACCTGTTCGCCCCGGGTTTCATCGGCTCTCCAGCCCGGCGCCGGAGTATTGTAGTTGAATCAAGGCCACATCATCGGTAGCCGGCCCACCCCTTAGTTGCCGGGACCTTTCCAGAATATCCGTTAAGCTTTCGCCGGCAGCCAGAAACAGTTCTCGTTCGCGGGCGAAAACCAACTCGGCATTTGCATCGTCCGGCTCCGACAGGTAGTCTGTCCGGAAAAGACCGTCGGTGTAAAGGTACAGTCGGTCCCCCTGCCCCAGCGTCATTGTGGCGTCTTCGCCCTCCCATTGCTCCATAACACCGAGAAGCGGTCCCGTGCTTTCAAAGAATTCGGGTTCCAGGTCCGGTCTGGCAAGCAAGCCCGGGGGGTGACCGGCCGCAGAAATTGAGGCGAAGCCCGTGCGTAGATTCAGGACGCAGTAGATGGCGCTTACAAAGCGAAGCTGTAAATGAGTGTACAGGAAACCATTGATGGCGGCCAGGGTTTCCGCAGCGGATCGCTTCCCCTGATATACGCTTCGCAATGCCAATCGCACCAGAGCCGCATCTAGAGCTGCTGTCATTCCGTGTCCCGTTACATCCGCCACAAACAGTCCTACATGCTCGTTGTCGGGGTAGACTACGTCACAGTAATCCCCCCCTACCTGGTGCTGCGGTTCATAATAAACCTGGATTTTGGCGCCGTTCAATTGATGTTCGGAGGAAGGCATCAGATCTCGCTGAATCTTACGGGCAAAGCCCAGTTCTTGATTTACCCGGTTTAACGTAACTTCGTTTGCGATTCGATGCGATTCGGATTCCCGGATCTTTCGGCGAATAACCAGCGAAAAGAGCAGAAACTCTAACAAGAAAGCTACAGGAAGATAGATCCGGTTCTCCATCCGGGCGGTGACAAAAGAGAGATTCTCGGCCATGGCCGCAACAATGGGCAAAGACCAGGCGCATAGAAACAGGTAGGAGTCCCTGGCTCCGCGCTTGAGACCGATGAGCGCAATAATAAACATCGGAGGGCCTACAAATAAGCCGGCCAGAGCCGACAACTCATGAGCCACTTCCGCCTTGAAAGGAAGAAAGGCGATGGGTAGCGCCGCAGCGTATTGCAGCATTCGCGCCGCCAGGTCGGTTATGGAACTCTTCTGCCCTGTGGACAAATAGTATCGTCCGAATCGAATAGCGCTGATGGCGGTCAGACATACCGCAACGGTGTGCATCCATTGCGAATAACCCGCCAGAGCGGGTGGCAGCAGTATCAGGGAAAGCCTGGTTCGAAAGACGAAGTAGACGCCCACCGAAATCATCCAGAGAATGTAACGGCTCAGTAGCGGATCCTTTAGCCCGCCGTACATGAGACCATTTAGTAGCACCAGCATCAGCACGGTGCCTCCGAAAAGCCCGAGAAGAGTATACCTGGTAGCCTGCTTGCTTAGATGCGCGGATTCCGAATAGATTATGAACTCTGAGGGAACCCGGCGATAGGAGTGCAGGCGTACGTAGACTGTGACCAGTTCTCCAGGGGCCAGCTCCAGATCCAGGGTAGGTCTCGAGTAGCGATGATCGACGAAGGCTCCGGTACCGGATTCCTGCACAGTCTCCAATCCATTCCGATTGTGGATGAATGTGACGCTGTTTGTCCAGGGTGCCGGTGTGGTCAGACGATAATGACCGCTTGCGGAAGCGCTTTGTTCGAGTTCAATCCGGAGCCAGAGTGCCTTACCTTCCTCCAGGGGCATGACAGAATCCCGGACCGGATTCCAGTCCTGATGCCTTCTGGCTTCGACCGGGCCGGAGTTTTCATCCAGAAAAGCGTACCGCGCAATACCTGTAAGCGGTTTAACCGAAACATCCTTATCCAACAACAAAGGTGCGGAATACGACTGCGGTACATAGGCGCCAAAGCAAAGAACAACAAATAGAAACCGGAGTGACTTCTTTACCCCCGGGGTACAGTTGAAAAGGCAAATGGTCATGTGGATTCTGGCAACTGCAGGCAGGATGATAGATCGCTCTATGATTTCTCAACCATTAAAAGCGGTGTGAAACATTTATTTTTGTTTCCCATAAAGTACTTGCAGTAACGTGCATCAGATACTGGACATGAATTTGGAGGAGCCGGAACACGGGTAAGAAAGGTATGCAACAGAGTCAGAGAACAGCCCAGGAAATCGTAGCGGGAGGCTATCGCACTGTAAACTTTATCCGGATGGGCCTGGCTTTCTTATTCGGCGGAGCTATCCTGGCCACCGGATTCAATAGCTTTCACCGGACTTTGATCCAGGCCGAAGCGGTGGGCTGTGTAATCTTTTTACTTATCGCTGTGATAGGATTATATTTGATGCGCGGCGGCCGAATCCCACAGAAGTTCTCCCGGGCCGCTGTCTTCTCTGACATGACCATTCTCGGCGCAATCATGGCCGTTGTCTGTCTGGACTCTTCCCAGGAAGCCTACATGATGGTCAAGAACACCAGTCTATATGCGGTGTTTTTCATAATTCTCGGATATTCGGCTCTTCTGGGCTCTGCATCGCTTACGCTTGCGCTTTCTATCTGGGGAGGCATACTCTACGGCGTATCCATGTATCTGGCATTTATCACCGGAGTGGACTTCGGGGCGGCCAACGATTACTCCATCAACCGAGTTGGTATTTCCGACGCCATCATTCTGGCGCTGTATCTACCGGTGGCCGGTTCAATCGTCGCGGGAGTTTTACGGATTCAGAAAAAGCTCACAGGGGTTTCCTCGCAGCATGCGGAAACCAATGCCGAACTGGTTGCATCCCTCACCGATCAGAAACACATCCTGGCCATGCATGCGAAAGAGCTGGACCGAACCACGGAAGGCTTCAAACAATTCGTAGAGCAAACCACTTCCCGAATCGAAAGCCAGGCGGCCGCTCTGGAGCAGGCCAATGCGGTGACGGAAGAGCTGACGGCCTCGGCTTCCCAGACTTCCGAAATCATTGAAAAGCAAAGCAAAGGGATCGAAGCCATGGCGGAAGGAAGCACCGAGCTGAATGCTTTAATAAATGAAATCAGCGCATCGAACCAGGATCTGATCAATAGCGCCCGCGATTCTGTGCAGAGCATGGAAACAGTACTTTTCGCTGTTCAGGGTACAACCGAGATCCTGGGTCGGCTCGAAGAAGCCTTCAAGAACGTAAACCAGATAACCGAAGTTATGACCGAAATCGCTGACAAAACCAATCTCTTGTCCTTGAATGCTTCCATTGAGGCGGCCAGGGCCGGTGATGCAGGTCGAGGTTTTGCCGTAGTCGCCAACGAAGTTAGCAAGCTTGCCGATTTCACCGGACAGAATGTGCGACAGATTGCCCAGATTGTTAATGACTCGATGACTACAATCGATGAAGCGCGAAAGCAGTCGCAGGATGCATCCGCCCAGGCGTCCCATCAGAAGGAACAGACAAATCGTACCAACGAGCAGGTGGAGAAAACCTCGGGACTTCTGCGAAACCAGGCCAGTATTCTCCAGGGGCTCGTCAAAGAGTTGGAAGTTCAGCGGGGACGGGCCGGCGAAGTGATGAATAGCTCCCGGGAGCAAATCGACGGCCAGAAGGAACTGGCTCGCACCATGGAAAGCCTGGACCGGGAGATTACGGAAATCAACGAATCCTCAAAGCAGCTTTCGGAAGGAATAGATCGTATATCCGGCCAGGCCGCGGAGCTATCCCGAATCAGCGAAACTTGAGCGGTCCACGAACCTGTAGCCGGCCCAGGAAGACGACTCCAGTAGACCGCTTGGGCCAACCCTGACCTATGTCGCTCGGCGAAATTCTGTGCCGACAGATTTCGGTTCATCGCAAGGGGCCTATCGGGGCGGCGGCTCTGTACTCTTGCGAAGAGACTTCGACTCGGTGATATCGCTCATGATGCTCAGGTTAAGATCGCTTTCGATTCGCACGGCATGATACTGAGCAATCCGTTCCCCCAGTTGCGGGTGTACGAAGTGAAACTCCCCTATATCCTTCCCGTTTTGAAGATATCTGCTATAGTCCCGCTCCGACTCATGGCCCTCCGGCCGCGGAATATCCGAAACGGACATTCTTAGAAGATCCAGCTTGCTGTAGCCCAGAAGATCGCAGGCCGCCGGATTGGCGGAGCGATAGCGGCCCTTATCGTCGGCAAGAACGATTCCGTTTAGACTGTTATAAATGATCGCTCGAAAGATGCGTGCCTGCTCACGGTATCGCTTCTGTACCCGCTTGATGCGGGTGACATCCATGGCAAGGCAGAAGATTTCCAGAAGCTGCCCGGATTTTGTCCAGATCGGACTGCAGGCAGCCAGAATATGACGCAACTCTCCGCCGGGCCAGCGTAGCCTGAGCTCAACTTCCCGAAGAGGCTCCCCGCGCAGGGCCCTTTTCCACAACCGAAAGGCCCTGCTACGGTCCGAAGGGTCTATCACGGAGAACCAGGATCGGACATCTTTGTGGTCCCGGGGGGTCCGTCCCATCATCCTTTCCGCATTCTGGTTCCATCGGGCCTGGTTGCTGACAGTATTCAATTGAAACGTTCCCAGATTGGCCGTCTGGATGGCCAGGTCGGCATGGCTCAGAGCGGTATCGCGCTGCCGATTCAGAGTATCCACTTCGGTCAGGTTTCGACAGCAATAGAGAATCTCGCCTTCTTCCAGGTCCGCTCGGCGTATATCTACCAGAAAGGTTTGCGGTTCGCCACCGGCCACATTGGTGGAAAGTCGGAGGCCGTCCCGGGAGAGTTCACCTTCCTTCAGGGCCAGATGATCTATCTCCGAACCAAAGACTGCGGCCATATTCTTCCAGGAGGCTACTGTGGCCGCATCTACCTGAAATACATGGCCTGCCGAAGGGCTGGTGTATAGAATGTTATTGTTCGAATCTGTGAGAAATATTGCATCGGATATGCTTTCGAGAATATGTCTCTGCAGAGACTCTGCCCGGCGAATTATGGATTGATGTTCTTTTTCCCTTTGTCGAGCCTCGAACAGTCGCAAGGCCATTTTTATAGAGGCGTCCAGAACTACTACACCCGAATGCTTCACCACGTAGCCATAGGTGGTGATAGCTTCCGTTCGTTCTACGATCTCCTTTTCTGTGTGCGAAGAAAGAAACAGGATCGGCAGGTTGTGGGTTTCAAGGATGGCTCGCGCTGTGGCCGGCCCATCCATTCCAGGGCCCAGATCAATGTCCATGAGTACGAGGTCAATAGGCCCCTCCTCGAGGGCAGTCAGAGCCTGCAGGGCCTCTTCGCCACTGGCTTGCCAGGTGACGCGGTAGCCGTACTCTTCGAGCAGCCGTATATGCAGCGCAGCCACCAGGGAATCATCTTCTACCATTAATAGATGAGTCCCGGCGATGTCTCTGGGCATTCTGTCGTTCTCCGTGGTGGCTACAAGAATCCAGCGCGATGCTCAAATCAGATCCTCTTCGCCGGCCTCTCTTCTCCGTAAGGGCGAATAAGGGACAATAGGAAATGATAGGGACTCAAGAATATACGCAGGAATTTCGCTTCGCAAATCGCTTGTGTCAATGAGAAAAAACCAGGGAGTAGCATTTGCCTGTTAATTCTTACAGGATGCCCGGGGGATTGCGAAGGGCCGGACGTTATACTCTCTATCCGAGCTATGTCCGCCTTGCAGAGTATGCGAAGAATAGCGGCAAAGAGCGCGTTGTTCAGGCAGCCTTCAAAGTTAACACTTGCAAATACAACAGAGCTTACTGTCTGCCATTGTTGGCGACGAATCGCAAGATCGAATGAGCAGCCAAAGACCGCTTTCAACCCTGGACAGGGCATAATTCGGGCTTGCTTTTCTGCGTTGAATACCCGATCTAATAGTAATCAATTCCAGAAAACCATTGTTTCCAGAATACTATGCCAATAATCGATGTAATTCCAGGGGTAAAGATCTATAAAGGAGACCACTTCTCCGTCCTCTTTGGCTGCCCGCCAGAGATCATTAAGCATTTGATGCTCAAGCAGATCCCGTTTCCGGACCTGATCATAATTCCGGATCGCCTGCATGCCAACGGCACTCTACAAAACAGCACAGAGTTTCCGCTGTATAACTTCCTATTCATCATGGGGAACTTTCAGAAAGGGGTTAAGCTCAACATTGGCGGAAACAAAAAGCAGGTAAAGAATAACCGGCAGCTTCTGCAATTATCCCTGCTGGGTCCCAGCGTGAAGGAATACAATGCCATCGGGGCCAGCAAGTACTACAAGCGCCTGTATCAGGAGTCCAGATATCTGGCGATCAAAGACAAAGAAGGCAAAGAAATCAGCATCGACGGGTTCGTGGACTTCTCTTTCTTCAAAGATGACGTTCTGCAGGTCAGTCTGAACGGCCACCCCTGCGAGGTTTTACACAAGGACAAGAACGTTTACGAGATCGGCGGCGAAATCATAGACATAAACTTTACCGAGCGGCAGCCTCTGGCCTATGATCTAAAACCAAGTTTTACTCCCCAGGCTCCTTTTCGCTTTGGAATCGATGTGCTCGGCGGGGGTTCCGGGTTCACGCCCACCAAGCCCTGCTCCGCCCTACTGCTGAATTATAATTCGGACTACATGCTTATCGACTGTCCTCCATACCTGGAAGACACTTTGAATGCTCGAGGGATTTCCTGTCAGCAAATCAAGTCCATCTACATGTCGCATATTCATGACGATCACTGTAACATGTTTCCGTTGCTCCAGTTTAACAACAAGATCAAGTTTCTGGGAACTCGCGAGATCTACTGGATGTCTTTGCAAAAGCTTTCTCTGCAAACGGAATTAAGCATCGAAGACCTGTACAGCTTCTTTGATTTCTTCGAGTTGGAACCGTACCAGGAAAATGATTACTACGGAATGCAAATCATACCCCATTACACGGTGCATTCGATTCCTACTGCCGGCGCCACCTTCAAAATGAAAGCGGACGGTCGAGACCATAGCATTGTATTTGTAGGCGACAACAAATCGTTGGACGATATTCAACAGATGCGCGATGAAGGGATCGTATCCGACGAAAAGTATAACCACATCCGATCGCTATACCACAGTCGGTACGATCTAATTTTCCCGGATGGCGGAAAAGGAATACTTCACGGCGATCCCAAAGACTCTATCGAGTCCGGCGCGGACAAAATCGTCTTTATGCATCTGGAGAGCCTGCCCCCGGAATTCGACGCCACGTTTTCCATGGCCCGGTCCGGAAAGCGATACGCCGTTCTGGATGATCAGTACCATTCCAGCCAGGCTCTTCTGGTAAAGGCGATGTTGATTTTGCAGAACCACTTCAAAGGGATATCTGACGAGTGGGCCACGGCCATTATGAACGAAATTCGCATCCAGCATTATAACACTGGTGATGTGATCATGAAGCAGGGCGAAGAAAATAAAGGCCTGATCTTCATCATTCTCACAGGCAAATGTAGCGTTATGTTTCATGATGGTAGCGCGCTTCTGGAGCTTGCTGAAAAAGAAGCCGGAGACATCATCGGCGAAATGGCCGCCGTCAATCAACAGAGCGCGCGGAGCGCCTCTATTGTGGCCCGAACCCCGGTCACCTTGTGCGCTATTAATGAACGTACCTGGTACTCTTTCCTGGTTGCGGAGAATCGCATTGGCGAAATGCAAAGCATGTGGAAGAATCGATCAGCCCTGGAAAAGAGCGACCCATTCAAACAGTTCTCCGACTACGTGAACGACAAGCTGGCCCGTGTGGGACGCCGCCGCGAAGTGCAGGCGGGGGAAGTCATTATTCGTCAGGGTAGCCAGGACAATCAATTCTACATCATCCTGGATGGACACTTCCAGGTTGAGCACGGCTCCATAAAGGTCAAGGAGCTCAACCCCGGAGATCTTTTCGGCGAACATGCCAGTCTGGCCCACCGTATTCGCAACTCTACGATTCGCGCAAATACCGATGCGGTGATTCTGGAAATGCAGCGCAAAGACATTGAGGAAATCGTAGCTACAACGCCGGTGCTAAACTTTCACATCCTGGAGCTAATGAGGCAACGGGACATGGAACTGGCAAAGCTCACCTGGTAGTCTTCCGCGGGTACGTCCGGACACGGCAACCGGGCCCGCCGAGTCCGGCGCCACCAGCGCCCCCGACTGGCCTAATCCTCTTCCTCCAGGTCCAGGGGCTCCAGACTATAAACTATGTCCACACAGGTCCCGCGTTCGGTTCGACGGGACATAGTAACCCGGGCCTGAGTAAAGTTTTCCTTTAGTCGGCGCTCCACTCCGCCAATTGAGGAAACATATACGCTATTCTGGTCTATGCCCCGACCATTATCCAGAACCTGGATTCTTACCTGGTCATGATCGGCATGCGCCAGTACCTCGATTACGCCTTTGCTCGTATAATCCCGAAGACCGTGCCTATAGGCATTCTCAATGATGGGCTGAATCGTAAGCGGCGGGATGAACACTCCGGAGAAATCCCCGTGTCTTTCCATCTCGATTCTTAGATGGTCTTCAAACCTGAACTGTACCAGTTGGCAGTACCGCCGGGAGAATTCCCATTCCTGGTCAAACAGTACAAGTCTTCGTTCCATATCGTTGATCAAATAACGATAATGAGAAGCGAGCATCATGATCGCATCCCCTGCTCGAGGGTTTCCGCGTTCGATGTAAGAATGTATCAGATTCAGCGAATTGAACAAAAAGTGAGGCGCCATTCGCTCCTGAAGTGTACGATACCGGTTTTCGGCCACGCTTCGACCGGATTCGTATTTCATTTCCTGGCTCTTTTCCCGTTCTTTTCGAGTGCGATTCGCCTGGGCGAGCACGACGACGGCAAGACCGACCTGAAACACAAGGTAGGTCCAGCGACCGGAGAATGCATTCTCGCCCCAGAAACTGTACACAACGCCCAGGTATTCGAAAAGGGCGGAAAGGAAGAACGGAAGCATGGTGATGAGCAGAAGCCAACCGCTCTTCAGGCCGCGGAAGATCCAGCTCACAGATGTTATCATTCCACCGAGCAACATTATGGGCGCAAAGAAACCGGAAAACATTGCCGGCCACCCGGCAATATGCATCCCTCCCAGAGTAAGCGCATGGACCATGGTAATCAGCGATACCCCCATCAACCCCCAGGAAATGCGGCGGAGCCATTTGGATGAAAAGATTTCGCAAAGCAGAAGCCCGAAAATGGGAGGGAAAAGGGCCGATCCCAGCATAAAGACCAGTAGCCGGCCCCAGGTATAGGGGATCATGAGTTGCGCCATGGACGATGTGCCCAGTTGATACAGGGACATGACCAGCAGTAGAAGGGAAAGAAAGAGCACGCTTCGGGTGCGAATCGGAACAATGAAGAAGAAGATCGCAAGACCGGAAATGGACAATGCCATGCTGATAGACATGATGGCCAGATCATCCATTTCTTTCCGGAATAAATATTCCAAAATTTCCACCGCGCTACCGATGAGCATGGGATCCAGAAACCCCGGTCTGGAAAACGACGGTAGCTGACCCTTTTCAAAACAAGCAGTGACCTCGACGCTCTCTCCTGGCAGCGGTAGAATATGCCATTCGATACCGCGAAAAAGGCCATTTTCCTTTCTGGTATTCCAGACGCGAACGCCGTCCAGATAGATATGTGCCAGATCATAGTAGCGACCGAGCCATAGTACGGGATCCCTTTCCCTGGTTGGCGGGATGTACCATTGGAAGAGTGTTGCCGGGCTATCGCCGATATCTTCTACAGTGCGAAAGGGTAAAAATCGATTTCCTGGGCGCTCCGCGGTTAGATCGCTGAGGGAGCCTGGACAACTGTCCACTCCCCGAAAGAAGACCGAATACTCGCTGGCATGTCGCACTCGGGTGGCGTTGTCCGCCGGCCCATTGCATTGAACAAGACCGCCAGCGATAACAATTGCACTTGTCAGAAGAATCGATCTGTGTAGAGTGCTTCTCATAGTCAGAGGGCCGTCTTTTCGGGCTTACTGGTAGTGGACGAGGCCAATGCATAAGAATCAATCTGCATTTCTATCATTATTTCTATTTATTCTAGTATGTGTCCCCCACCAGCTTTCGGCAGAAGCCATCTACCTGAAGAATGGGCAGGTCATTTATGGTAGGATTGTAAACCAGAATCGCGCGGAGGTCCGGATCATAACCGATCAAGGCATGCGAGTGATTCCCAAATCAACTATCGGTCGCATCGATTATGGAGCCACCAAACCCGAACCTAAACCTGAGCCAAAGCCCGAACCTAAACCTGAGCCAAAGCCCGAACCTAAACCTGAGCCAAAGCCCGAACCTAAACCTGAGCCAAAGCCCGAACCTAAACCCGAGCCAAAGCCAGAACCTAAACCTGAGCCAAAGCCAGAACCTAAACCTGAGCCAAAGCCAGAACCTAAACCTGAGCCAAAGCCAGAACCTAAA
>PCBI01000011.1 GCA_002730875.1 Spirochaetaceae bacterium
CTTTCCTGTGTAGTATCAACACAATAGAGCCAATTCGCCTCATGCTGAACCTCGCCGAGAGGCTATCATGCTTGGCGGCACCACATCTCAGGCTATCAACACACAATACTATCAGGCAGTCTTCGATGACATCCTTTCCCGCCTTTATCCAACACAATGCGAGTGCGGCACAAGATGCGACCGCCCCATGCCTTCACGCCCTTACTCCGTTAGATGCCCTTCCTGTCTGAGACAGAAAAGCAAGCTCGCTCATACGCCCTTTAGAAACCTTCGCATTCCACAATGGATGGCTGGATACGCCGTTGAAGAGAGTTATCATCGCCATCCACAGGTAATTACAGCATCAGAGCTATCCCGAAGGCTTGAAATCAATTATCGCACTGCCCTGCTTCTCAAACGCCGTATCCAACTACTGGCATCCGAGCAGCTGAAACGGATTTATCCGCTCATCCGGCAGGAACTCGAAACAGCCTTTCCACGCCCTTACAAACTGCCCGCAGAAGGCAATGATGTGAGGCCTGAAACTATAGATCGGCCTGTAGTCCATGCAGACACAATGGTATTATTCTCAGCCTCTCAAAGGGCAAATAAAGGCCGTAAACGCCATAGAAACAGGGGTTTGACCTCATCCATATACCTGTCGGAGCGCCTTGGAGGACACCAGATTGGAACGCTCTGCCACGTCATGGGGACCAAACAGGGCTGGGTGCTCATAGACAGTGTGCCTGACCTGCGCGCCAATACTGTGGGCCCTATCATCCGGGACAGACTGCCCAGAAACACCGCTATATTCACTGACGAAGCCTACACCTGGCTCTACCGCATTTACCCCAACCACCGCATGGTAAATCATTCGAAGAAGAGCGCTGACCGCCGCTTCAAATACGCACGGGACCGCTGGTGCCAGAACGGTGTCCACAACCAGGTATCTGAGGGCCTGAACGGATCGCTCAAAAAAGCTATGCGCGCCTACAGTTATTTCAGGCCGCAATACTCGACGCTCTATCTCAATGAGTGGGCGTTCTTCAAGAACCTGCGCTATTTCGGGCTGGAAAGGCTGGCAGAAAATAGTTTAGCGGCAGAAAACCCGGTTGCAAGAAGAAGTCGTACTGGTTGTTTGATTGAATCTGCACGGGATTCCGCCGAAGGCGGAAACGGCCCCTGTGGGGCCAGTGCAGATTCAATTAAACAACCAATTCCTCTTCCCCGCCTCGGGCCACGACTATCTCCCCGGCGTCTTCGAGCTTTCGAATGATGTTTACAATCTTTTGCTGGCAGTCTTCCACGTCTTTTAGTCGCACAGGTCCCATGAAGTCCATGTCTTCGCGCAGAAGCGATGCGGCCCGCTTGGACATGTTCTTGAAGATCTTTTCCTGCACTTCCGGATCTACGGACTTGAGCGCTTTGGCCAGTTCCTGGTTGTCTACTTCGCGAAGCACTCGCTGAATGGCCCGGTCGTCCAGAAGAACAATATCCTCGAAGACAAACATCTTCTTTTTGATCTCTTCGGCCAGTTCCGGATCTTCTTCTTCCAGAGCTTCGATAATGGTCTTTTCCGTTCCCCGGTCTACAAGGTTCAGAACTTCTACCACTGCATCGATACCACCGGCCTGGCTGTAGTCTTCGCTGGCCAGAGTCGATAGCTTTCGCTCCAGAACTCGTTCCACTTCCCGAAGAACATCCGGCGAAACACGTTCCATGGTGGCGATCCGCCGGGCTACATCGGCCTGGATCTGATGCGGCAAACTCGAAAGAATAAGAGCCGCCTTTTGAGGCTCAAGATAACAGAGAATAAGAGCGATGGTTTGCGGATGCTCGTTTTGAATAAAGTTCAGAAGATGTTGCGGGTCGGTTCGACGAATAAAGTCAAAAGGTCGAACCTGCAGACTGGAAGTCAGTCGGTTGATGATGTCGATGGCTTTCTGGGTTCCCAGAGCCCGTTCCAGAACGTCCCGGGCATAATCGATACCGCCAGAAGTGATGAACTCCTGGGCCATCATCATTTCGTTGAACTCCATCAGGACAGTTTCTTTGTCCTCCGGAGTTACCTTGTCCAGGCGCGCCATTTCAAAGGTTAGCGCCTCGATTTCGTCTTCGCGCAAATGCTTGAAGATCTCGGATGCCACATCGGGCCCCAGCGTAACCAGGAATATGGCGGCCTTCTGCCGACCGTTCAGCTCTCTTTTCTTTCCAGCAGTGGCCATGGTCTTATTTATTTTCGGGACATTGGGCTCAAAAAGCAATACATTTCCCGATCCGACATAACTTCCTGAAACTGCCAGGCCAAACGGTCTGGATTTCGGCATCGCTGGACCGGGGAGGCTCGGTTGCGGCCAACGTTGAACCGGGCAGGCACGGTTGCGGCCATCGACAGGGATTCAGGCAAATACTACGGATTCCAGCGATTTCGAATTGGTCGTCGGCGCGGGCCCCGGAGCCCGGCGCCTGTACAGAGTCGTGCAGAGTAGATTCAGGATAACCCCTTGCACTTTGAGTCGTTGGCGGCCAGCCCCCTACAAGAAAGGCCCGGCTGAAACCGGGCCCTCTATCCGGCCAACCGGAGGCCTCTATCTGACATTTCGGCGGTGCCAGCGCGGCGGCGCCGGGCTGATGCCGGCGCTCGGAGCACTAACGGGTGGTCCCTTTATCAGGTCTCCTCGCTGAGCCAGGTCCTGAGTAGTTTGGCTACCTGATCGGGCTTTTCCCTGGCCAGGTTGATGGCATTTTCCAGCATCTCCCGCCTTGCCTTTTCATCCACAGAGAGCTCCACTTCGGCGGCCCCTTCATCGGCCACTCGCAGGGCTGCTTCCCGCATCAGTTGCTGTTGGGCAGCCAGTTCTTCTTCGCGCAACCGGCGACGACGAGCGATCTCTTTCTTTATGGCTCGATAGAGCAGATAGATCAGGATAAAGGCCGCCAGAGCTACCGCCGAAACAATGAGCAATCGCTGAATCATGAGTTTCTGGCGCAGGGCCGCATCTTCGGCTTCGTGCTCGGCGGAACGGTCTTTCTGCAGATGCTCCACTACAATCTGATCGCCCCGGGAGCGTTTATATAGAAGGGAAGCCTTCAGCAGGTTCTCCAGGGTCTTCAGTTCTTCTTCCGTGGGAGCCTGGTACTCGCGGATGTAACCGGATCCATCTTCCTTTACGCCTTTGCGAAGCCAGATACCGTCCACCATGACGGCTACGGATCGGGCTTTCTCTTCCCAGGGCTGTCGCTCAATCTTTTTGTCGGTGCGATTGTAATCGTAGTTTCGAATTACATCGTTGTTCCCATATTCAGATCGTTGATAATCCTGATCGCGGTAGCCCGGAGGCAGCTGCGATTCGGTGCCGGTAGGACCGCCGGGAGTAAAACCGTTTCCGCGAAATCGTTCCTGTCGAGCATTCTCGGAAAGAACCAGGGTTCCATTGGGCATTAGTTCGCGATCTGGATAAGGAGTTTCCGGGTTTTCAGGAGTCGCTTCCACCGGGCTCACCAGGTGCTGCTCTTCGCTTACTTTATCCCAGTTGACATCCAGGGCAACACGAACGATGGAGATTCGGTCCTCTTCATAG
Organism: Spirochaetaceae bacterium; assembly: GCA_002730875.1. GTDB lineage: Bacteria > Spirochaetota > Leptospiria > Leptospirales > Leptonemataceae > UBA3465. The sequence goes on from PCBI01000011.1 coordinate 3,561, forward strand.
AATTCGTGCAAGCTGCCTTTGAGTTCCTCGGTCCATTTCTTACGAATCTGCTCTTCGAATTGCTTCTTGCGGTCTACCAGGTCAAGTTCGCGCTGGGCCTGATCGATTTCGTCGGGCTCCATGAACTGCTTGCCGTACTGGTCCGTGATCGTAATGTCCTCGCGCTTCAGTTTGGGAACGGCTCTATAGATGAGGTTTTTGATTCCCAGAACTTGCTTCCGGCTGATGTTTTCCTGCCCCGGTTCCAGAATCAGCATTACCGAGGCTTTTACGGGATCACGGTCGGTGAGGAAATTATTGCTCTTCGGAATAGCCAGCTCTACGTTTGCCTTTTTGACAAACTCGAGGCTCATTAACATCTTCTCCAGGGAGCCTTTGATGGCGCGATGGAGCTTTACGTCTTTGTCGAACGTGGTCTCATCCCACCTGGACATGTTAAAGATTTCCCAGCCCTCTACCCCTACCGGGATCAGGTTGTCCTGGGCAAGCTTTGTAATGATTTCCTGGCGGTCCGTGCTGCTTACGTAGATCGTAGAAGTTCCGCTACCGGACCAGTCATAGCCCATGGCATCCAGGCTTTCGGAGATGCTGGCATACTCCTGCGGGCTGAGATCTGTGTCATACAGCCGTATCATTTCCGGCTTCTGGGAGTAATTACCCATTGCAAAGAAGGCAATGATTGTGACGGCAATGACAGCACCGATGGTGATCTTCTTTATGTTATCCAGACCATTCCAGAACTCGGTGATTTGATTCAATATTCGCTGAAGACTCTCTGGCATCCTCTTCCTCCCGATGACGGATCGGAATGGGTATATTATGTCACTTTATGCAGTACAGCACTTTTTTTCTAAGAGCTAATTTTATTTTACTAAACAGGCATCGAGTACTATCCATCCGTGCAGTGATGCGACGTCGGGTTAGCCGCCAGCTGAACAGGCACTGTTTAATCCAGCGCGCACCGCCAGGAGGGAGCGCCCCCTGGCGAAATCAGCTATTATCGACCGGCTGTAAGTTCGCGAATCGTTCGAACAAAACCGTCCGCCACAGTCTTGGTCAGGTTGAGTGCGAACTTGGACTTCTGAGCCGCAATCATTACATCGTGCACTTCCACGGAGTCGGGATCATATATGGACTGGCGAGTAAGCTCTTTGGATCGAGTGTTTAATTGTTCCACCTGCCCCAGAGCCTGGGTTAGAGCGTCGGAGAAATTCGTAACTACTTTGTTTGGATCAGGGGGAACGGAAGCGATCTGCATATGCCGATCATGCCCCTTATTCATCTGCAGAGGATTGGTGGTCTGGGCGCCCACCGGTCTTGGTATCATAGAAGATGTTTGAATGCCAGTTGTGGAGAAAATATCCATTAATCACTGGCTCGGCAGGGCCCAGAAATCCCATAAGCATTTTTTTTCAGATGCTGGAAAGATCAGCAGTTTTTCCCGTTCCAGAAGGTCCGGCTTTTCAGAATCGATCCGGTTTCAGGGCTCTCACTGGGCGCCGGCGCTAGCAGGGAGAATCAGGCTCTTCCCAGCTCCAGGGCTTTTTGAAACATTTGCTTGGCGCCTGTGATCACCTGTGCGTTGGCCTCGTAGGAACGCGAAGCAGTAATCATATCCGTCATTTCGGTTACAACATTTACGTTAGGATATTCTACGTAGCCCTTCTTTTCTCCGATCTTGATCGCATCCGGATGCGAAGGATCATAGACCATTCGCAGCGGACTCATATCCTTCACAATTCTGGAGACTTTCACGCCCCGGCCCATACCGGTTTCCAGCCCGTTGGGATAGATGGGCGCACGCCAGATGTTTCGTAAATTGATCGGAGTCATCACAACCTGGTCGCGGCGAAACGGTCCATCCCCGGAGGCATTCCGGGTGGTGTTGATGTTTGCGATGTTGTTAGAAATCACATCCAGCTTGAGCCGTTGTGCGCTCAACCCGGAGGCGGCAATATCCATGGATGTAAACATTCCCATAATTCTTTCCTGTTCTCTATCGTCGGATGGGCCACTCAGCCGTACCCGGCTGGCTTCGCCGGTCCCAGAGCTTCCGGCCTCATGAGGTTCCCCTGGCCATTATCGTTTTCAGGCCTTTATTCTAAGCCATTCTAATATAACTGTTCCAGCCGCTGAACGTAGAACCGATTCGATCAATCATCAGCTGATACTGCATCTGATTCTTCACCAGATTCATCACTTCCTGCTCAATATCTACGTTGTTGCCGTCATTTCGCATGGTGCTCAAATAGTCTGTATGCACCGCCGGTCCTACTTTTCTATAGTCCAGCGGCTCGCGTCTTGCCACATGCCCGGGATTGTTCGTATGCAGCGTGGGTTCTTCGGCAGCCGCTTTCTCCGAGTCCAGGGCCCTCTTGAGATTCATTTCAAAGGAAACCTCGGAGCGCTTGAATCCGGGAACATCTACGTTGGCGATGTTGTTTGCGATCACCTCTCGGCGCACCGTGGAAGTCCGAAGACCGGCTTCCAGCATATCCAGTGTACGGGTCTGAAACATATCTAATTTGTGGATCGGCATTCCACAGGAATGGATAAGCGTTTTTGCCGAGAATCCGCTAATCCAGGGCGCCGGGGCGCTGCCAGAATTGGAAAATGGCTGGGAGAAAAGCCCGGGATGGTACGGCAATCATTCAGGAGAAAGCCTTGAAGCCACAGATTTCGCCGATTGCTCTGCGTTACGCCCGGAAGTTGCGGCCCATGCCCGATTTCCACCCTCAAAAAGTCCTTTTCCTGCACCCGGTTGCTTTCGAGATTATAGAATGCATCATCTAAAGAAACTGACCTTACTTATTCTTCCGGCCATGCTCTATTGCAGCACCCCGGGGGGAATGCAAAGGGATTCTCGTGCCGAAGATCCTTCGGTAGCCGGAACAGAAGCAACCGCCGCCACTCAGGATTGGCTTTATGGCTCCTGGACAATGGACAAAGAAAAGACGGTCCGTAGAATGCTCCAGGTAAACGGTCAGGACTTTGATTCCTATAGCAGGGACCAGCAGCAAACCATCATGGAGCAGTTTAACCTGGATCTTCGGGTTGACCTGGCCCCTTCCAGCTGGAACGCCGAGTTCCGTGAAGGCGCCCGTAGCAACAGCGGCAAGGGTAAGGCCGAATACACCAACGACGGAGATACACTGATCGTTTCCATGACCGAGGTTCTGGACGACGGCACCGTCAAGGTGGATCGGCTTCAGATCTATCGGCTGGGACCGGATCTGCTGCGAATGCGCTTCATTGAAGAATCCGAGGATGTTTCCTTCATCCTGGAAAGGCAATAGCGTCCTTTCCTTCCGGGATAATTACCGGGATTAGCGGGCCGCAAGGCCTGCAATGGACGGTTCCTATTTTGTCGAGCTTCCGGGGCAATGCCTCCGCATGGGTTGCTCCGGGAGTGAATAAGGAGCACACGAGCGGCGGGCTTCATAAAATTTCCTTTTCCGGATAGCCGGGACTGATCCATTGAGTTCAATCAGGAAGGCAACCTGTGGGGGACGGTTTCCCCGCCCTCTCGGTCCGGCAGAGGTACAGGCCCAAAAGCCACAGAATCGTGAACCGGTATCAAACTATGGAATAAACTTGCACATGAATCGCATTCTACCCGTACTATTGATGACGCTTCTTGCCATGTGCATGGAGCCGCAAGTGATTCAGAACTATCCGGATTATGAGCCACAGCACCGAATTGCCATTGTTCGCAAACCGGGCTTCACCGTGGCGGTTTCGGAAAGCCAGCGATGGGGCGACACACTCAAGCTAACGCCGGGAAAATACCTGATCGAGTTCCGCGAAAAGTTCACCAGTATCAAAGGGGCGGCTATCTGCCAGCTGGAGCCCGGAGGGATCTACGACATCGAAATCGTGCGAAAGCGCTATATGAAAATGAGCGGTAGATACGTCTACGAAGGCGAATGCAGGCGAAGCAATGAGCCTCTGCCCCCGGAGCAGTATGAGCTACCCGAAGATGACGACGATTCGGACCAGTCCGGCAGTCGGGACACGGATGACGATAGTCGAAAGGATAACGATGATTCCTCCGACGAAAATCGAGACCCGATTCCGAACGATACGGATTCCGGGCTGGATAGTACCCAGGACTCGGAGGTCCGTCCGTTAAGTCCCGAGGAAGAAGACGTTACAAGCGACGATCCCATGCTTAACCCGGCCCCTTCCGAATTAAGAGAAGACAAAGACTCAAAGGATGGCGATCCGGAGTAAGGCCCAGGTCCGTTCCCGGATATACGGTCCGTTGGAGCCATCCCTATTTCGGACGCCCGTAGTAAATGAAAAAAGCACTGAAGTACATAGTCCTTCCCCTGTTGGCCCTGCTGCTACTTACCGAAGCCTTTTTGCGGAGGCAGCCGGCCATCAGCGCCAGCGTCCAGGAGCGAAGAATGCACTGCATGGACAAGACCGGGCTAATCTTTCTGTGCGAAAACCAGTCCAGACAGTTGCAGGGACCCATGGGTAGCAAATGGATGCTCTCTACCAACCGGTACGGCGAGCGAATTACGCATCCTCTGGAATTGGCCAAAGACTCTCCCCTTGCAGAAAGTAATCCAACGGTAAAGGAAGTCTGGGTTATGGGCGATTCCATCTCCATGGGATATCTTCTATCGGACCCCTACAGCCCGCCTTATTTGCTATCCCGGCTAACGGGAATACGCACAAGGAATCTGGGAGTGGATTCCCTGGGCACCCGGGGAATTCGCATCCGTCTGGAGGATGCGCTGGAATACCGTGCAATCAAGCCGGAGCATATTTTCTGGATCTATAATGTATCCGATTATATGGACGATTTTCGCGAAGAGAAGCTACTCAAAAACCGCTTGTATCGCTTCGCGTACCGATTGCACTTTAATCTGGCCAAAGCTTCCTATCTCTACGCACTTACCCGAATGCAGCCGCAGACCACCGTTTCCGATACGATCCAGGATCCGGCCTCTGACGCCGAAAAAGAACCGGAACTACAGATTCCCGACGACCATCCTACTGTAAAACATCTACGAGACTTCGCCGCCTTTATCAAAGACCATGAACTGCCGGTGACCGTCATCTTCTATCCAGGTATGCTTCCTTCCGGCAAGGCGGATACGGATGACCCGTACAGAAAGAAAAGTATGGAAGTGTTGAAAGAAGCTGGCATCGAGATTATGGACCTTACAAAACCATTCGTGGAAGGCGAAAACATGTATATCGCCGGAAACGGACACCCCACGGAACGCGCTGCAGCGGTATTCGCATCTGCAATGGCCGGCAAACTGGCCATGAGTCATCCTCTAGAACTGGAGAAGAAATTGGGCACCGCGGGCTTCTGGAAAGAGCTCTGAGCCTTCACTCATCTGGTCAAGGCGAACGACTCAACAGATGAGATAGTCCCCGGGCCATCGGTATCTGGTTCTCATCCGGAGCAGTCCTCCGGACCGGGGCATTGTCCTTGCCGAACAATCAGTCTAACCCTGCAGCTTCTCTTCCTCGTTGGCCGCATCCATCTCTTCCAGGATTTCCTGCTTCTTTTCCAGACGGATTAGAGTCCGCGCCAGCATCTCGCCGATGTAATGGTCCGGCATGACAATGCCGTCGGCCCCGGCTTCTCGTAGCTTCTGGGCTCGCTGGGAATCGTCAGCGGTGGCCAGTATGGCCGCCTGAGGCGCCAGGCTTCGGCACAAATTCACCAGGCGAAGATTGCTGGTTCCTTTCAGGAGGAGGTCCGGTATCGTTATGAAGATCACTCGCGCCCTTTGCAGTCCAATGTGTTCCAGGGTGGAGCGATCGCTCAGATCGCCAAAGACTCCCTGCACCGGATAGTGTTGCAGTTGCAACAGGATCTCCCGGTTGAAGTCTACCACGGTAACCTTCTCCAGGAGTTCCGGTTTGTGGCTCATCAGCGAATCCACCATGGACTGAGCTCCCCGGTGATAGCCGAGAATGAAAATACTTCGTTCCTTTTTCGGGGCGACCTCTTCTTCTGAATCCGGGGCGCTGGCCAGTCCCCCTTCGATGAGGCCCTTTCGCATCTTTCGCTTCGCATTCCAACGATGAAAAACCCCGTAGATCTTATGGTTATACTTAATGCTGTAGGCAGACAGAATGGAAGTCAGTACCATTCCATATAGAAGAGCCGACATCAGACTCTTGTCGATGTGCTCCAGACTCAATCCCACCGCAGCAATGACCAGGGAGAATTCGCTGAACTGAGTCAAATTGATGCTACTTAGAAAGCCGGTTCGGCCGGAACCGCCACCCAGACGCACCAGGGGATACACAATCAACGGTCGCGAAACAAAGAGAAAAATCACCAGAAACAAAAGATACATCATACTACCGGGGTCCGGCAGCGGGATTTTCATCCCCAGAGAAACGAAAAACAAAGTCAAAAAGACGTCCCTTAGAGGAAGAACCCGGGCCGTAACATGCAAGCTGTAGGGATAGTTTGAAATAGCCAGGCCCGCAATAAGCGCTCCCATTTCCACGGACAGATTCATGGCTCCAGCCAAACCGGACATGGTTACCGCCCATCCGATAGCTGCCGAAACCACCATTTCCGGACTACGGTCCAGCCGGGCAAATATCCAGCGTAGCACATACTTGCTGAATAGAAAACCGGCTACGGTGATCACCACGGTAAGTAGCAGAGATCTGAGCACCGGCCAAAAACCCGGGGTATTCAGCGATGGCTGCAACGCCAGGATGATGATGGCCCAGATATCCTGAAAAATCAGTATACCCAGGGAAACCCGGCCATGCAGCGAATCCAGTTCGTATTTATCGTACAACGATTTGACAACAATGGCCGTGGAACTCAGCGAACCAAAAATAGCCAGATACAGCACGCGATGGTCTTCCATGGCCAGACCGGTAACCAGCGAGAAAAAGACCAGTCCCATGACCACCGATATGGCGAACTGCCCCAGACCTGTAGTGAGAAGCAGCTTGCCGCTTCGCAGGATCATGTTTGGATTGATCTCCAGGCCAATGATGAACAAGAGCAGTATCAATCCAATCTCGGAAATCAGATCGATATGCTCCGGATCTTTCACCAGTTGCGGGCCGATTTCCGGTCCGATAATGATTCCCGCCAGCAAATAGGCAACGATCAGCGGCTGACCGGCCCGGTAGGCCAGAATCCCCAGAATCGAAGCCACTACAATGGCCAGTCCTATGTCTGCCAGAAATGCATGCATACGGATCGCTCAGAATTGAAAATAGATGAACTGCTGACTGACGGTAACGCTGTAAATGATGAAGGCGATAGAAAGCAGGGCAGCAATCAACCCTATCTGAATCACAGAAGATTGCAGTAAACGATTGTTCTCCAGAAAACCAGGTTTATTCACCTGCAGACCTTCGATCAGAAACAATACTGCAGCAAGACCAATTATGGTAAGCGGCAGGTCTGGCGATAACCCTTCCCGGAAAGTAAACAGATTCCCGAAAATATGAAATCCTACTTCGATGGCGCTTCCGTACTCAGGCAGAGGCTTCGCACGGAAAAACAGGATAGCGATGGCAAAAACAAAAAAGGTATAGAAGTTGCGGATAGGCAATGGTATTCGATCAAAGCCGGCCTTAATCGATGAAAACGAAAACAGGTACCGTTCTGCCACCATGAAGAGCCCGTGGATGCCTCCCCAGAAAATGAAGTTCCAGTCGGCTCCGTGCCAGAGACCGCTTATTAGCATGACCATGAACACATTAAAGTAGGCCCGGCTTACCCCTACCCGGCTTCCCCCCAGCGGAATATAAACGTAGTCACGCAACCAGCTGGAAAAGGAAATATGCCATCGTCGCCAGAACTCGGTCATACTGGTGGAAAAGAACGGCCGGTCGAAGTTTTCCGGAACTCGAAATCCCAGAACCCGTGCCGTACCGATGGCGATGTCCGAGTAGCCCGAGAAATCGCAATAGATCTGCACAGCATGGAAGAAAACCGCAATCCACAGACTTCCCGAGCTGTACGCGCCGGGATCGGCGTACACGGTGTCTACGTATGGACCCAGTTGATCGGCGATGAAGGTCTTCTTGAAGACCCCCATTGTAAGTCTCTGCATACCCAGGCGAAAATCGTCCAGGTTGAAAACATGGCGCTGCTCAAATTGATCGATTAGATCCTTCGCACGAATGATGGGTCCGGCCACAAGCTGGGGAAAAAAACTAAGATATAGGCCAAATCGATACCCGCTCTTTGGCTTTTCGATGACATCGCGATACTGATCCCAGGCCGCCGAGATGGCCTGGAGCGTAAAAAAGGAAATACCCATGGGGACAATGAATCCCACGGGTTTATAGTAATTCGGGTCGCAGATTTCGTAGCCGGCGAATACATTCAGAGCCCGAATGAAGAAGTCCAGATATTTGAATACGAAAAGCAGAGATAGATTGCCCAGAACGGCCAGAACCAAAAACAAAGTGGCGCTCTTGCCCACCGATTTGCGCCGATCAATACCCACCATGCAGCCGTAGGTCCAGAAGATGGAAAACAAAAGCAATGCGACAAAGGGGACTTGAAATACGGCGTAGAAATAGATGCTACAAAGAAATAGCCAGATTCGCTGCAGCCGCAACGGCAGCATGAAATATACCAGGAATACGACCGGAGCAAATAGAAAGAAATGTACCGAGTTGAATAGCATTAACGTTCGCCCCGGTTCGTCTTCGCTGGATCGTTCCCCTGCAAATCACGGTTCTGCGCCGGCTCATTCGCAAGCATTTGTTTCAGGTTCTGCTCGATGGAACGAGCCGCCCACCGGTTACCCAGGTCGGTGAGGTGTCCGTCCGCCGGAATAAAATGATCCGATATGATTCGATCGGCGCCGCACATGGAGGTAGCTTCGGGAAGAAGTTGCATTACCCGAATCCCTCGCTTTTCGAAATAATCGGAGGCTCGCAATGCATAGTTGCTCAGCGGATGATACTTTCCCTGATTGTGACAATAGAGCTCTTCCACCTGTACCGGTAAAATGACTGGAATTAGTTGCACTCCGGTCTTCTGGCTGTAAGCGATCATACGATCGTACGCCTTTTGGGTGAAGTCGGGCAAGGGCTCCAGTTCATTCGCCGGAGGCGGCGAATCCATGCAGGTTACGCTGGGCGGTAATGGTTCCGGGCAAACAACCTCGGGTTCAGGACCGGGATTCATGTATTGGCATCGATCGCGTACCGGCCCGGTAAAGGAAGACAGACTGTAATCCACGGTACGGGAAAAATCCGGCGCATCGGGACCTGTAAGTCCGGCATGCAGGAATTCGCGGCTCAGCGCATCCTTTGTAATGGCTTTCTTTAGAAGAAGATTCTCGTAGGCCAGTTTGGCCGCCTGCAAAGCGTAGGAGTAACGCGTCAGCTCAAACTGGATGCGAAATTTGAGGTTATAGGCTTCGTTTCCCATGCGACGGGCATCTTTGACATCATCCGGCTCCACTCCCTGCCGGGCCAGCTCTACAGGAACCTCAAAATCGTTGGGCGAAACGACGAATAATACCGCTTTGACGTTTTCCATCTGCGGCACCAGGTCTTCCATGCGAAGGGCCGATCCCATGGATCCGAATGCGTCCACTCCAATGTTCAGAAATTGATAGGACTCGGCGAAGGCTCCTCGCTCCGAGGCCTGGTTCAGTCGGTTGCAGAAGGTTTGCTCATCGGATACGCCAAAACCCATGACCAGACTATCGCCCAGGCAAAGAATCTTGGGTCGGGAAGGAATAGGTTCCGGGCTGCCTCGCAGGCCCAGAGAATTCGTAGTAAATCGACCTTCCCACAGGCCGTCGTGATGCCTGACGTACAGGTCTTCGTTTTTGGGAAGCGCTACATAGTATTCGGGGTGGTAGACGTGCAGCAGTTTGATCTTGCGATAATAATCCAGGGCCGGAGCCTGCATCCATCGAAGCAGTATTTCAACCAGAAGGGCCGCTACGAGTCCGGCTCCCAGAAGAATACCTGCTTTTCTCATAAAACGATTGGAAGGATAGCTCTCTGCCTGTAAAGTACGTTCAGCCCTGCACCGGCACCAGAAGGTCCGAAAGTCGATCTACGAGCTTGTTCCGGTAGTCGCTTCCCGGATACTCCCGCAGGTACTTCATCAATCGGTGGATTTCCTCTTCCATGTCCAGCGCCACCTGTTTGCGAATTTCATGCTTTTGCATGCGCTCCAGGACGAAATCCTGTATTGGCTGGCCGTTTTCCGAACCGGTCCAGCGTTTCTTCAGTTCCCGTTTTTCCGCTACGGATAGCTTCTTCATCAGCTGTAGCAGCGGAAAGGTCACCAGACGACGGTGCACATCCTGGTAAAGGGCCTTGCCTTCTTTTTTTGAATCGCCGAAATAGTCCAGGTAATCGTCGCGGATCTGAAAAAGCCGGCCCATTCGAAGACCAAAATCTCGGATGCGTTCCCGCTCTGCTGAATTCAGCCCCTGAAGGATTCCTGCAGATTCGGCCATGGCGCCAAACAGACTGGCCGTTTTTCTATGGATGATTTCTTCGTAGTTCTTTTGCGTCAGGGCGGGATTGTTTTCCCATCGCATCTGCAGGAGTTCGCCCACCGTAAGGTCCCGAATGACTCCGGTAAAGACCGGAAGAAGCTCCACGCTTTGTTCCAGAGTGCTCAAATGCTCAAAACCGCAGGCCAGAAGATAGTCTCCGGCAAGTATCGTGGTTTTATTCCCTTCCAGGGTATGCATGGCCGGACGCCCCCGACGCTGCCGGGCTTCATCAATCACGTCATCGTGAAGCAGACTGGCTCCGTGGATCAGTTCTCCGATAGCGCCGGTATCTACCCAGCGTTCGCTTTCGTCTCCCAGCATCCGTAGAAGATAAAAATGAAGCACCGGACGGATCCTTTTTCCGCCGCTCTTAATCACATGCTTTTTGACTTTCTTGAGTACGGTAAGGTCTTCGTGTATTATGGCATCAAGCTTCGCATCTATTTTGCGAAGCAGCATCGCTGACTTCATCAATCTGTAACCGCCTTATCAGCAGCTTTCGGCGACCCTTGATCCAGGATCAAGTTCAGGGCCGCAAGCATTCCAAGCTGCATTATCCGGGCTCAAACAGATACCATGTTCGTCAATAGTCCTGCAGCCCCGGAAAAGGTTTCATTTTGCTGACCGGTAAGGGAATCAATTTCCCGCCGCCCCATACGAGCTCAGCTCGATTCAGACGGCGTATGCTTTTCCAGGATAGCAAAATGCTCCCGAAGAGTTTTTTCCAGGGTGCGGTTTTTTGTCGATGAAAAATAGTTGATGAGGTTTCGGTACATTCTCTTGAGAATTGTGATAGACGAGGCGGTACTCAAATAGCCGCTCTCCGGCTGGATTCCCTGGCGAATCAAGAAATGAAAGCACTCTTCTTCAGTGAGATAGCTTCCTTCATTAAAAGGATCCAGAAATAGCTTCAGGTCCGGGCTGTCATAACGAACGATGAAGTGTCCCGGCAGGTTCACTCCCTCCACGGACATTCCTACTCGTTTTGCCACCAGAATGGCAAGCACCGAAAGCGAAACAGGAATTCCTTTGCCGGTTTCTAGCACGGATGTCAGGAATGAGTTTTCCGGATCATAGTAGTTCTCCGTGTTTCCACGAAAAGACTTCTCCTGGAACAGATACTCCCGGAACAGATCGATTCTATCCATGGCATCGGTAATGGATTCCAGCTTCTCTTTCAGGGGATTGGCCAGTTCATCCAGAGATGCCTGAAACTGAGCCAGGGAGAGATCCGTTCGGCTACCAAGCCGACTGATGAGGAAAACCCCGGTTTCCAGATCCAGGGCGTCGTCCTGTAAGCATTGCTGCAGATCCCGGGTAAGCTTTCGACGATTCAGAAAATCGCTCTGAAGCTCTCTCAGTCTGAGTCGGAGGGCTGGATCCTCTACATCTTCTATGAAATTCTGGGGATGAGACCCGAAAGGTATGGCTTCCAGGATATGATCAAGCAGTACCTTTCGAGACTCAACTTCCGTGGTTTCTGCAAAACAGGTCAGCAGTAGCCCCACTTCCCTGGTCTTCGCATGACGATCTTTTTCCATAAACACTAAAACCTGGCTATGTCTTTACTGATTTTCCCGCTGATCCTTTCCGCTTCGGAGAACGGTAAAGTATATCATGGCGCCAATAGCTGACGCAAGCAGGAAACTTATATAAAAGAAGGAAAGATCAAAGCCACCGTCCACCCGGTAATTGATTACAGGGAGATAGAACAGGGTCAGCAAAGAAAGAAAAAAGGAAAGCCCATACCGGCCGAAGTTATTAGGCCCGGAATCCCCTTCCGGCCAGCGCGAGCCCCCGGTAAAACCGTCCGAGCCCACAAGCCGGGTGGGAGCCAGGATACCCGGCGCCAGAAGAAACCAGAGAAAATACCAGGGCTGCCAGCTTCCTCGGTAAAGGAAATAGCCAATAAGCAGATAGACGAATAATCGATTCAGAAAGCGCATTAGCCAGGATCGGAAGTGTGCACTCCGGGGGCCCGGATTTGGACACCAGGGCCTTACAAACAAGAGCGGAAAGGCCAGCAGCCAGGCCGGCAGCCATAGCATACGCACCAGTGAAATGGCTTCGGCGGAGTTCAGATCCTGTTGCTCGGCCAGAAAAACGGCATCCGGACGGTAGGACAGGAAATAGTCCGAGTAAATCCGGGCTGTGTAGAAGAAGCATTCCGTTTGCAAAGAGCTGCCTTCCTGAGCGCTGACGCCGTTTAGATCGTTCCAGCCGCGCAGCTGAAACAAATCGAAGAGGGTAAAGGGAAGCAGAATACCGATCGCCACAAGTCCACCGGCCGTAAGCCCCGGGAAACTTCCGACTCGTTGTGCCTGCCCCGCCCCCGGGCCGGGAGCTCGACTGAGGGAAACCAGAATGCAAAGCCCAAACAGCGCCGCTTCCGGCTTCATGGAAGCCGCCCAGGACCAGAGGAGCCCTACGAGAAAGTACCGGAGGATGCCGAACCCGTTGCTCATGAGCCGGGTCGCCACAAGACAAAGAAGAATGGCCGTAACATCCGAATGGCCGGAGTAGAACAGAATCATCCAGAAGGGATGAACAAATAGAATACCAATCAGCCGGGAAAGGTTCGCACTGTTTCCACTCCGGGAAAACAATAGATAGGCCATCATGAGAATGGCCGTCAGGGCAAAGAGTATGCGATAACCCCCAACGAACGTTGCAACAAAAGCCAGTAGCTGAGTGCCCGGAAAATAGATTGTGGCCAGATGCGGATGGTTGGGCAGACGATCCACGTCCGGCGGATGCACCAAATGATAGCTGCTTGTTCGGGCGCGGGAATGTGAAGTGGATTCCGTCCCTGTATCTGTTAAAAAGCGACCATCGTACCTGTGCGAATCCACTGAAGTTGAAACGATTGACCGGCCCTCGGGAAGCCCGAGCTGATTCGGCGAAAGACAGTACAGCGGCCAACCCCGGGCGATGTAGTTGCCGTCTAATTCGTGCCGAACGGAATCGTCGGAAAAGAAATGGCCGCCAGGAATCAAGGATACGTACAAGAGAAGCAGACCGGCGCGATAGAACAGCGCTGGAGAAAACAAGCTTTTCTTCGAGGAAGAGGATTTGAGCTCCGGGCTCTGAAGTTTATGCGCCGCCAGCGGAGCGAGCATTCCCGCGGCGAAGAGAAAAAAGAGAAGGCAATAACCCGGAAGGGAATATCGCGAACCGAAGGATTCGCCTGAGGCAATGCCATCTGTATGGCCAAAAAGCAATGCTGGCAGGTAATTAAGCAGGATCACCGTTCCCGCGCTGATCGCGGGAACGGACAGAACCGTATTAGCCAGCCATGGCGCTTGCAATTTCAGCCAGAGCTTTTTCGGCCAGTTCATCGTTGGGAGCCTTTCCATGCCAGCCTGGCTGATCTTCCATGAAGCTAACGCCTTTACCAAGAACTGTATCGAATACAATCATCTGCGGACCGGCATCATAGATAAGACTATCCTCAAATGCGCTTCTTATGGCCTTGATATCGTGGCCATCCTCTCGGCGGGTTTTCCAGCCAAAGGATGCAAATTTCTTTTCCAGATCGCCCAGGTCCAGCACATCCTTGGTATATCCATCGATTTGAATTCCGTTGTTGTCCAGAAAAGCGATCACCGGGGCCCGGTGGTGCACCGCCGCCTGCGCCGCTTCCCAGGTCATACCTTCGCCGCATTCGCCGTCGGACATGGCCACATACACTCGATAATTCTTCTTTTGCTGCTTTGCGCCCAGCGCCAGCCCCACAGCGTTAGAGAGTCCCTGACCCAGAGATCCGCTGGAGTTTTCTACTGCGGGCAGATATCGCGTACTCGGATGGCCCTGAAGGCGCGAACCCAGCTGACGAAATTGCAGCAACTCTTCCACAGGGAAGTAGCCGGACAACGCCATGGCAGCGTAGCGCACGGCGGATACGTGTCCGTTGGAGATGAGCAGTCGATCCCGACCGTCCCAGTCCGGTTGTTTGGGTTTATGCTTCAGAATATCAAAGAACAGGACGGCGTAAATGTCGGCCAGTCCCAGAGGTCCTCCGGGGTGACCGCATCCGGCCGCATGCACCATACGAATTACTTCTCGTCGGATCTCATTTGCTTTTTTCTGAATTTCAGCGTCGCTTAATTTTTTGGCCATGGTTTTGCTCGGTTTGCAAGATTTTGCTCGATAATGCTCGGTTCTTCGTTTTGCTCGGTTCTTTCCGTTTGCTTATTTACGGGACTACTCGTTTCATCGGATGTCTCTAATAGATCTCAAGGTTTACGCTTTTCTTGGAAAGTCTTTAATAGAACTCAAGGTTGGCCGTTGTTGGTACAGAAAATGGCGCCGGCATCAACCTCCCGCCTCAAACATGAATAGTCCAGAAATATAAACGATTAGATAGAGCGGAATAAAAGCGTAATGTAGGGCAATGTGAATCTTTCTCTTTCGCATGGCGCCGGTAACAGCCATGGCAATCATGATCAGCGCAGCCACCACGGCAATCACTCTGTGCGTGAGAACCCAGTGCGGAGCCACCGTGGGCTGAAATCCGGCCGTCACCATATCGCCGCCCGAAAACAGATGCACGGCCACGACCAGAAGCACCGCCGTAACCAGGTTGGCCAGCACTCCCAGGGCCATCCAAATACGATGAACGGTAACCTGCTTTCGTTTCCAGTAACCGATTGCAAAAAAAAGGACTGACAGGGTCATCCCCGCGTTTACCAGATAATACACCATGACTGTGGCTACCAGTTCCTGCAACCGTGCTTTGAGGAAAACCTTTTTCTCGGTGACCATTCTTCCGGTCCTTCTCACTGCGTTGGCTTTCGGATGCAAATCCAACGAATACACATCCCTTTCCGACCTGTTGTCCAGGCATCCGGCCAATCGGCTGGAAAACTGGCAGACTCAGTTTCAACAGAGACAAGGGCAGTGGCCCCAGGACTTTGTTCAGAGCGGAAAGGGGCTCCCTCTGGAATATGCCCGGGACATGAACTTGATGGACGGATATCCGCCCCCGCGTCCCGCAAGGCTGGCGCCATGGCAACTGGCTGAATATCGTAGCAGCCTGCTTCTGGCCCTGGAGTCTAAACCAGAGCTCAGGAATTTTCTGACCCGGCGGGTGGCAGGCATCTATCTGGTGGAAGACCTGGGAAGTAGCGGCCTTACCGGGTTCATTTACGATTCCGAGGGCGTGGCCCGGGCAGGCTTCATTTTGCTGGATATACACAGGGTGGAGCTCAGGGCCTCGGAGATGATAAACCTGCGGGAAAAAACCCTGATCAAGAATGCCGAGGAACTACCGGCAGACTGGGGCTACCGATTACAGTGTAATTATGACTGCGATGCGCCAGGTAGCGCATTGAACCTTTTGCTCTTTCATGAATCGGCGCACGTTGCCTCCGAAGTTTACCGACTGCTCCCTTCCCTGCTCGTCTCCCGAAAAGAGTATGAAGCGTCCAGCGCTTCCCTTCCGGAACCCTGGAATCACTACTGGAGCTCCCCCTGGGAAACCAGACCATTCGGCGAAGTCCGCCCGATCCTTCAATTCTATGGAGACCGGCCGGATAGCACCAGCGATAAGCACCAGGAGGGGGTACGGGATAGCTTTAAGCAGGGATTTCCGGGAACGTATTCTCTGTTGGATGTATGGGAGCACATGGCTGAGGTCACTGCCTACGGTATGTCGGACACGGTCCTGGTATTCAGCGACGGCAAAGGTCATAGCTACTCGATCAGCGTATCGGACAGACCCGACTATGCAGCTTTCCTGCGGGACTTACAAAAACGAATGGGAGAAGATTCGGGAATTGGTGAAGTAAAGCCGTAGAGCGAAAGTCCCCGTAGGCTGGCCTGCTCGGCCTCTGAGCGTCCATCCTGGAAATGGATCTCTAGAGCATTGCAGAATGTATGATCGGCGCCAGGTCGCCCGCAGGCAAACACAGCGACACCGGACGACGCCTCTTGTCTATACCTCTTCTTCGCTTCGTGTGGAGCCCAGTAATTCGTCCGGAATGTCTTCCAGGGTTTCGCCTATCTGAACGCTGAGACGGTTGCCAATTCGACCGGGAACGCATTTAAATTTCTTTCGATCGCCGATCTTGATGGTCATGTCGGAGCTGATGTGCGTATTTCCCAGCTTTACGGCATCACCCACTTTGAGGCTCACAATATCCTGCAACGGAAGTTCAATCTCACCTACTTCGCATTTTAGCGGAATCTCTACCTGGTCCAACCGCTCCTGGATGATGGAGCGGTTTTCGTCGGTGTCGCCTTTTCGAATGGAGGAATACCAGTACTGAGCGGAAAGCTTGGAAATGATGGGCTCGATGGTGATGTAAGGAATACAGAGGTTGGTCATACCTTCCACATCCCCTACCTTGGTTTCCAGAGTAATCAATACCACCATGTCATTGGGAGGCACAATCTGAGCAAACTGCGGATTGGTTTCGATGGTACCCAGTCGGGGTCGCAAGTCCAGCACGGTGGACCAGGCTTCCCGCAGGTTACCCAGGATTCGCACGATGATGCCTTCCATTACGGAAAGCTCGATATCGGAAAGCTCGCGCTGAATCTTTGTAGGTTCCCCGGGCCCCCCAAAGAGACGATCGATGATCGTAAACGTAATGCTGGGATCGATTTCCAGCACCGCCGATCCCCGCAGCGGATCCATGTTGATAACAGCCAGCGTGGTGGGGTTGGGAATAGAACGAATGAATTCTTCGTAGGTAAGCTGATCCACCGAACCAACGTGCACGCCCACCAGAGCGCGCAACTGCGCCGAAAGAGCGGTGGTGGTGAGTCGAGCGAACGTCTCGTGCATCATCTGCAGCGTTCGAATCTGGTCCTTGGAGAATTTATCCGGACGACGGAAATCGTAGATCTTTACTTTCTTCTGTTCGCCGGCCGGGGAGTATTCCTCGGGATCCACCTCGCCCGATGAGATGGCCGATAGCAGGGCATCGATTTCGTCTTGTGATAATATTTCTGTCATAATACCCTTGCCACCACGTGTATGATCTTCCAGAACCCTTCCCGCTCGGCGCGCTCCAGGGTATAGGTGTATTCGTAAGCCACTCTGTAACCCGCCGACATGCGCAACGCTTCCACCGTTACCTCGGCCCGGTCCGCTACATCGGTCCGCCGGGTGCCGGTGATTCGAAACCGTCGCAAACGATCCGTGGGATCCGCCGTTAGATACCGGGAGAATTCCTGGAGTATCTGATGGCGATCCGGAGCGTTGGCGCTGGCATATCGACCGGAAAATCGGTCATAAGAGGTAATGTAGCGCGGTAAATCCAGATATTTCAAATAGTTTTTCCAGTTTCTTCGCATTTCTGCAGAAAGGAAAAGATAGACCGTTTCTTCTGGCGAAAGGCCTGCCTCCTCGGCTTCCAGTTCCGGTCGCTGAAACAGATACTGGCTTTTTCGCTCTTTGATCTGGAGTTCCACCGAGTCCCGGGAACGCAGGAATACATTGTGTCGTGCATCCGGAAAGAAATAGCCCGTAATCCGGTAGGTTTCCCCGGGACGGAAATCAAAATGCTTGCTCAGATCGATGGTCTTTTCGAAGGATTCGCCGGGTTGCAGGATAATCTCGCGCACATTCTGGCCGGACAGATTCACGACGGCCTTTCTTTCCTTATCCATGGCGGAGTTGTGATCCCTTCTTGCCGGTTGAAGCTCGTAGCCCGCAGAATCCAGCACTTCGAACTGGTAGGTCTTTTCCGCAGGCTCAAAGGGATAGATACGAATGGTGCGATATCCCGAGTTAGTGATCTGGAATTTCAAAACAATGGGCTTTCCGGCCTCGAATCGGTACTGATCCAGATGAAGATCAACCGTAGTATATCGCTTAACCGTATTGATGGATTCGTCGCCCCGTGCATTGGTGGTGCGCTCGGCCAGAAGCGCTTCCGAAGCAAAAAACAATCCCAGAAGAATGACGACCATTGCTGCCTGAGCATTGGTTGCGGTGGACAGCCGTTGAATCGGCACAGTCGTCGCAGAGGTCAGCCGTTGAATCGGCACAGAAGCCAGCCGCTGTCTCGGCGCGGAAACCGCCGTCCGGGCTGCCGTCCAGGCACTCCTAAGAATGTGTGCGAAGGCGACGCCTCCCCGGGTAGCCCCCTTGCCCCTGTTTGGACTACTTAGCGGGTCAGAGCCCCGAAAATGGAATCTATCTGATCTACGAGGTAACATAATCCGTACCGATAGTGACAATATCGGACATATTCCGGGAAACAAAAACGGTTTTCAGGCTGCTATTGGTCTTTGCGGCGACGCAATGCCAACCGGAGCGGCCCCACAGCGGTCACAGAATCAAGAGAACCTTTAATTGAGACGAGCTGGAACGGTGGGAGGTTTCCCTAAACGCAGGCTCACAGAGCACCGGCTGGACCCGGATGGAACCTCCGGGTGGCCAAATTCCGATTCCCGAGTGTGGCTCAATATGGGCGGTGCAAAGTCAGAGACGAGGGCTACACGGCAGCCGGTTCCGAGGCATTATCCCGGACTTTGCCGCCCGTACGCGACGAAGCAGAACTCCAGTCAGCCTTTCCCTTGAGAGTGGCCTGGGTGCAAGATTCTATTTCCACATCGACGAGTGTGCCGCGATAAGCATCCAGATCAGTAAGGGACGCTCCCTCCGGGGCAGAAAAAACTACAACCTTGCCGGAATCGGTGCGGCCCATCCAATCGGAACTGGAGCGCTTGCTTGTACCTTCCACTAGCACCTTATGGCTTCGCCCCACTTCCCGCTTGTTCTTTTCGGCGCCCAGAGTTGTCTGAAGCGAAATGAGCCGACCCAGTCGGTCCAGCTTGTCATCTTCGGAAACGTCGTCCGCGTATTTTTTCCGGGCCAGGGTGTGCTCCCGTTCCGAATACTTGAACATGTAAGCCATATCGAATTCGCAGGCCCGCACTAATTCCAGAGTTTCCTGGAACTGCTCTTCCGTTTCTCCAGGGAAGCCTACGATAATGTCGGTAGTGAGTCCGACATCCGGCATTAGAGTTCGGATCTGCTTCACGAGATTCAGAAAGGTTTCCTTACTGTAGTCCCGGTTCATGCGGTTCAGCACTTCGCTGGAGCCGGCCTGGAGCGGCAGATGGATATGATTGCAGAACCGTGGCTCCGATGCCATGAGCTCCAGAAGATGCAATGGAAAGTCATGGGGATGGGGACTGGTGAAGCGAATTCGTTTGATATCGGTTTCGTTCAGGATTCTACGCACCAGCCCGGCAAAATCCAGGCCATCGTCCATCTTGTAGGAATTCACATTCTGGCCCAGGAGAGTCACTTCGGCCACGTTTCGGTTCTGGATTAGATTCTGGATTTCCTGAACGATGCTGTCTGGATTTCGGCTGCGCTCCCGCCCCCGGGTGAATGGCACGACGCAGAAGCTGCAGAAATTATCGCATCCTCGCATGATGGTAACAAACGCCAGGCATCCGGAAACAACCTCCGGCTCAATCTCTTCGTAGGTTTCGCTGGAAGACAATCGCGCAAGTGTTGCCCCGCCATTTCCGGTACGGATTCCTTCCACAAGTTCTGGCAGATCCCGGTAGTTGTCCGGCCCCAGAACCAGATCCACCGGCAGGCCCATACCGTGTAGATCCTCGCCCAGGTTTTGGGCCATGCAGCCCAGAACTCCGATAACCAGGCCCGGATTCTTTCTCTTTAAATGGTTCAACGATTGAAGGCGGCCATACACCCTTTCATGAGCCTTTTCCCGCACCGCGCAGGTATTTAGCAGAATAACATCGGCTTCCTTTTCATCCACGACCACGCTATAGCCGCGATCCCCGAAGAGACGCCGGACAATGCCCGAGTCATATTCGTTCATCTGACAGCCGTAGGTCTCAACAAAGAGACGATTGGTTTTTTCAGGGGCTTCGTTCATAGTTCGGTTACCAGCTTGCACAGGGCTTCAAATCGAGCCTCAGGTATCAGCCTCTCCTGCCAGGCTCAAATCTCTGAGAATCACGTCCAGTGGAGAAATCGTCACTCGGCCCCTTTCTCCCCGGGGGCTGATCTAAAAGAAAAGCCCCGGGCAATGGATCGACAAGTTTCCAGGGCCGTTTCCCTGGAATCGTCTTCACGGCCCGGGTTCAAACTGTGACTACATTACTCCTCTCTGCACAGGCAGCCTGCAGAATAATGTGAAAAAAGTAGCCGGATTCAGCATCCATCCTGTTCCTGATAGACGAGGTCCTTTACCTCAAATCTCCTGACAGCGTATGACCATGACTGAAAAGAAGAAGCGGATCCGCATCGATAGAAACCTGGCCGAAGAGGAAATCCAATTCTACTATAGTCTGCTCGACGAAAGCATCACCGACTATGATTGTGGGGACCTGTGCAAAGATGCCAATGGCGGCGTTCCGTACTGCTGTCAGTCCCAGCATGCAGTGCCGTTGCTCTACAAGAATGAGTACAAATACCTCCGGAGCGTTGGTGATTTATGGCATGAATGGCGGCCTATGGATGCCGAGGACAGGAAGCTGAAAGAGACTGAAGGCGAGGACCAGATCTTCTGCGAATGTAAAGGAGTGGAGCATTGCATCCGCGACCAACGAAGCATCAGCTGCCGTACATTTCCCCTGGAACCTTACCTGGATCGGCGGGGCGTACTCGTAGGGCTTACCTTCATTCGGGACTTCACCGATAAGGACCCGGACACCGGCCGAATTAAATGTCCGCTTTCCAGAAAGAAACAGGATGTGCGACAGGATTTCATCGACTCCCACTTTATCTTCTGGGAAAAGCTAATGCTAAGAAAGGAAGACGAATACGAGACCTATCTGGAAACGTCAAAGTCTCTTCGAAGGGAGAAGGCGCGCACCGGCCGACGGTTCGAAATTCTATTTCCCAGTCACTTGAAAGACTCAAAGACGGCAAAAAAGTATATCTACTGATAAGTTGCCCGGATCAGCCCGGGAGCGCCATCGCGGGGTGCTTCCCAAACGTCAGCGTTCCTCAGACCCGGTGCGCCCGAAAGATCTGGCCCCCGCGAGATCGAAGAATCAGGCCCCGGCCAGCACCGGATTGGTTTGCTTGATCTGGTCCAGGATTTGATGCGCAATCTGTAGAGTTCTTACATCGCTTTCTCCGGCCACAATGGGCTCGCTTTCGCCGCGGATGCAGGACAGGAAGTGCAAATGCTCCTGACGCAATGGGTTATCCTTGTGTACAAAGATCTTCTCTACGAAGGATTCCTGGCGGTATTTCAGTTCTTCCCGGGTCATCAGATAGGCGCTCTGAGCCCTACGGTGAATATCAATATCCTGCGTGGTGAAATCCAGCAGGATGTAGGCCTTCTCCTGGGTGATTGTCAGTGTTCGCACCTTGTTCTGCGTGGCCCGGCTGGCAATCAAAGAGGCAACACATCCTCCCGGAAATTGCAGGGTGGCCGCAGCCACGTCTTCATGATCGCTGAAGGCCGGAGTTCCGGATGAATGCACGGCAATGGGATCTTCGTCTACAAGGTTGAGAATGATGTCCAGGTCATGGATCATCAGGTCGAGAACTACGCCCACATCGGAAATACGCGGGCTAAACGGCGCCAGCCGGCGGGATTCAATCAAGAAAGGATTATCTACTACTTTTTTGAGTTCAAGAACGGCTCCGTTAAAGCGTTCTACGTGCCCCACCTGCATCATCAGGTTCTTGGAGGCGGCCAGGCTAACCAGTTCCCGGGCCTGCTCCACGGTTTCGGTAATGGGCTTCTCTACCAGAACATGACGTCCTTTCTCCAGAGCCTTTTTTGCCACTTCGTAGTGAAATGCTGTGGGAACGGCTATGACCACCGCATCCGAGTGATCGATGAGATCGTCGTAGGTATCGAAGGTGCTTACCTGGAATCGACCGCCAATTTCCTCTCTTCTTGCCGGGTCAGCATCAAAAATGCCTGCCAGTTCATACTGATTGATACCAGCAGCCACATTGACATGATACTGGCCCATGTGGCCTACACCGATGATTCCTACGCGGATCTTTCCAGACATAACCCCAGGCTGGCCGTGCAGCAGGGGGGATCAATGAAAACTTGCTTTGATCTTTGAAAAAATGGAGTCATTTTCGCCACTGGCGGCCAGCTCCTTATCCAGTTCCTGCACCAGCTCCCTGGCTTTTTTGCTGAGCTTCTTCGGAGTCTTCACCTGGATGACAACGTGCTGATCCCCTTTTCCGTAGCCGCCCATGTAGGGCATACCTTTACCTTTGAGTCGGAAGATCTGTCCGCTTTCCGTACCGGCAGGGATCTTCATTTTTACCTTTTTGTCCTCAATCGTAGGGACCTCGATTTCGCCGCCCAGGATGGCTGTGCTCACCGGCAGGTTGGCCCGGATCACCAGATCATTTCCCTCGCGCTCAAACAGATCGTGTTTCTTGATGTGGGTCACCACGTAGAGATCACCGGCAGGGCCGCCATTGGGTCCCGCTTCTCCTTCGCCGGATACTTTGAGCCGGCTTCCGGTCTCCACGCCGGCAGGGATCTTGATGTGTAGAGTTCTTCTCTTTTCGGTGACACCACTGCCATTGCAGGTACCACAGGGATCCTTGATCATCTTGCCGCTGCCGCTACATTGAGGACAGCTTGTGGTTACGCTGAAGAAACCCTGGGTGCGTCGCACCTGTCCGCTTCCCTGGCACAGAGAACACATGGACGGACGAGTGCCTTCCCGAGCGCCCGAGCCGCCGCATTTTTCGCAGCTTTCCAGACGCGGAATCTCCACCTTGATCTCTTTTCCGGTGGAGGCCTCTTCCAGACTGATTTCTACGTTGTATCGAAGATCGTTTCCTCTGCGCAATCCGCCCCGGCCCCGGTAGCCAGCGCCCTGAAAACCCGCGCCGCCGCCAAAAAACTCCGAGAAGATGTCGCCAATGTCGCCAAAGATATCGGAGAAATCTGTGTATGCTTTGTAGCCAAAGCCTCCCGGCCCTCCGGCGCCGGCCCCTACTCCGGCTTTACCAAATCGATCATACGCGGCTCGCTTTTCCTCATCGGAAAGCACTTCATAGGCCTCGGTGGCTTCTTTGAATTTCTCTTCGGCTTCAGGATTTCCCCGGTTCTTGTCCGGGTGAAACTGTACGGCCATCTTGCGGTAGGCCTTTTTGATTTCTTCCTGCGAGGCCCCTCTTTCGATACCCAGGATTTCGTAGTAATCTCTGTCTGACATATTCGTAACCTATTAGTTCTAATCGTTTGGCGATGTTCCTTTTCCTGCCTGGCCGCCGCAAGCCGACGTCCGGACATCTAACCTGTTCCAACTCGCAAAGGAATCTCATTGTCCTCGCGTCCACCGCCGGGATCGAAGCCCCGGCGCAAAAGGCTGTCTGCCTTGCTTCCCGCTGAGCGTCGCTCAACTGCCATAAAGTATAATAATTGCAAACAGCCCGCTCTAATCCTTTCGGTATTGGATCTGCGGGCCTGAAATCAGCAAAAGAGCCGCAGCTCAAGGCTGCGGCTCAAAGCGCTTATTTCTTTTCGTCGTCTACTACGGTATAATCCGCATCCACGACTCTTTCGTCAGAAGAACCTTCTTCCTGAGGCTGACCTTCCCCGCCAGGAGCGCCTTGCTCCCCGCCGGCCTGGCTGGCCTCATAGAACTTCTGACCCAGTTCCATAGAAACCTTCTGGATTTCATCCCGAGCGGCCTTGATTTTTTCGGCATCGTCGGTTTCCAGAGCTTCCCGGGTTCTTTTGATCACGTCTTCGGCATGCTCTTTGTCCGCGGCTTCGACCTTATCTCCGGCATCGGAAAGAGCTTTTTCCAGGCTATAGGTCAGCGAATCCGCTTCATTCCGGGCTTCGGCCACTTCGCGAGCTTCCTTGTCCTTGCTGGCATTCTCTTCCGCTTCTTTTACCATTTTGTTGATCTCGTCTTCCGACAGACCGCTGGTAGTTTCTACGCGGATCTTCTGCTCTTTGCCTGTGCCCATGTCTTTCGCGGACACGTGTACAATGCCGTTTGCGTCGATATCGAACGTAACTTCGATCTGTGGCACCCCACGCGGAGCCGGCGGAATGCCCACCAGGTCAAACCGAGCAAGGGTTCGGTTATCCCTTGCCATTTCTCGCTCGCCCTGCTGAACGTGGACGCTTACAGCGGTCTGGTTGTCCGCTGCGGTTGAGAATATCTGGCTCTTGCGCGTAGGAATGGTGGTGTTTCGCTCGATGAGCTTGGTGAATACACCGCCCAGGGTTTCAATACCCAGCGACAGAGGAGTTACATCCAGAAGCAGAACGTCGGATACTTCGCCCGCCAGAACGCCACCCTGAATCGCGGCGCCTACCGCCACTACTTCGTCCGGGTTTACAGACTTGGAGGGATCCCTTCCGAAGATCTGCTTAACCAGCGCCTGTACCGCCGGGATACGGGTGGAACCGCCCACCAGAATCACTTCGTCGATGTCGGAAGCGCTGAGCCCTGCATCCTTGATTGCGTTCTCGCAAGGACCTTTGGTCCGATCTACCAGCTTCTGCGTCAGCTGATCGAACTTGCTTCTGCTAAGAGTCAGATTCAAGTGTTTGGGACCGCTCTGATCCGCAGTAACGAAAGGAATGTTGATTTGAGTCTGGGTAGTTCCGGACAATTCGATCTTGGCTTTCTCGGCGGCTTCTTTCAGTCGCTGCAGCGCCATTTTGTCTTTGCCCAGGTCAATCCCGGATTCCTTTTTGAACTCTTCGGTGAGCCATTCCATGATGGCTTCGTCAAAGTCGTCCCCGCCAAGGTGGGTATCCCCATTCGTGGACTTGACTTCGAATACGCCGTCGCCCAGTTCTAGAACGGAAACGTCGAATGTTCCACCGCCCAGGTCGAACACTGCTACTTTCATGTTCTGGTCTTTGCGATCCAAGCCGTAGGCCAGAGCCGCAGCGGTAGGCTCATTGATAATTCGCTCAACTTCCAGCCCGGCAATGCGACCTGCGTCGCGAGTAGCCTGTCGTTGCTCATCGTTGAAGTAAGCGGGAACTGTGATTACAGCTTTGCTTACCGGATGACCCAGATAGTCCTCTGCGGTCTGCTTCATCTTCTGCAGAGTGATCGCGGAAATCTCCTGCGGAGTGTGCGAGCCATACTCTGTTTCGATCTTGATTCCATCGCTTCCGGAGCGAACTACTTCATAGGATACGTACTTCTGCTCATCTTTGATTTCAGAAAATCTACGACCCATGAATCGCTTCACGGAGCGAATGGTGTTCTTTGAGTTGGTAATGGCCTGGTTTTTGGCAATCTGCCCTACCAGACGACTGTCCTTATCCGTAAATGCAACGATGGATGGAGTGGTTCGCGCGCCTTCGGCGTTGGCAATTACCACCGGCTCCCCACCTTCCATCACGGCTACGCAGGAGTTCGTTGTTCCCAGGTCAATACCTATGATTTTTTCTTTAGCCATTTTTTACCTTCCTTGTCTTTCCGTGGAATATTTCCTGGAGCCTCAAGCTCCTGTTTGCTCTCCCGAGGGCTCGGTGGCGCCGTGAGAGTCTGCCCCCGCGCCAGCTTCGGCAGCAGCCCTGTTCGCTCCTGGAGCGGCTTTGGCTACCTGTACCCGGGCGGGTCTTATCACCTGTGGATTCCCTTCATCATTTTCACGAATCCAACCTTTCTCATATACTTGCTTTACTGTGTCCTTTGTGGCGGACGGATCCTCGGCCAGATCCAATGCCTCCATATAGTTTGGATCAAAGGCATCGCCGGGTTCCACCACAGGTTTTATGTTCTCCCGCGAAAGGACCGACAGAAACTCGTTGCGGATCATCTCCACGCCCGTCACAAAGTTTTGTACTTCCGGATTATCGCTCTTGCTTCGTAGAACGAGTTCCAGGTTATCAATTACCGGAATCAGTCCCTTTACGAAGTTCATTACTGCAAAGACTCTGGACCTTGCCATTTCGTCCTGAGTTCGCTTACGATAGTTCACAAACTCGGCTCTTTCGCGAGTCCACTGGTCCTTCAGTTCCTGGATTTCCCGGCGAGCCTGGTCCAGGGGATCCCCGGAATCGGACTGGCTTTGCTGCGACTGCTCGGCGGTTTCATCTACCTGACCATCCACTGGCTCCGAGTGCTCGTCGGGCTTTCCAAATTGGCCTTCGTGGTGTTCATTTTGCTCTGTATTCATTGCTTCCTCTGTTTGCATTTCGTTTTCTTCCGGGCCCTTCCGTTCGGGCGTATCAGTTACTCATCCTGGTCATCAGACCGGAAATTAGTATTCGTAAGTATTCAATAGTGCGAATGGCATCTACATAGTTCATTCGATTGGGGCCTACAATACCCATGGCGCCTATGCTCTTCTCGCCCATCTTGTAGCTACCGGCCAGAACAGACAGCCCGGCCAGGCGGGGCTCCTGGTCTCCTTCAATCCTTACCATTACATCATCCAGTTCCACAGTCTGCTTGAAAATACCGTAGAACATGTCCCGGGCTTCATAGAGCTTGCCCAGATCGCGAATCTTTTCCAGGTCCACCGAGCCGTATTGATCTATGAGTCGATCCAATCCGGAGATGAAGAATTCCTCTTTGCCCTTTACGGATTCGAAGTGAGCGTTCAGAATCCTGGAAAGCATCTGATAATAGCCGGTTAGCTCATGCTCTCCCGGAATCTCCAGGCCTACCAGGTGACGGTGTATATCGTCCAGATCATGGCCCTTGAAACGTTCGTTCAAAAATCGCGAGATCTGAAGCAGGTAGTCCCGGGGGATCCTTTCATCGACAAAGAGCGTTTTCGTATACACCGTGCCGGAACGAGTGGCGATTACTACGAGCACTTCATCCTGGCCCATATCAATAAGTTCAATGTGCTTGAGCACAGCCCGCTCTGGCGCAGGACCGATGATCACTCCTGCGAAATTGGTGAGGGCGGACAGAATATTGGAGGTTACTTCCAGAATCTCACGAATGGAAAACTCCCTTCGAAGATACTCTTTCTGGATGTAGCGCTGCTTTTCTTCTTCAAAATTTGCCGGAGGTAGTCTTCCCGGCAAGGAAGCCACATAGAATCGGTAGGCTCGTTCCGTGGGCACACGACCGGAGCTTCGGTGGGGACCATAGAGATAGCCCAGCTTTTCTAGATCCGACAGAATGTGCCGGATAGAGGCGGAACTCAGGCCCATATCAAAACGATCCACCAGGCCCAGGCTACTCACCGGCTGGCCGGTCATAATATAGGTATCCACCACCAGACGCAGAATATCTGCCTGTCTGGCGCTCAGATCCTCGGCCTTACCGTAGGCATCCTGTCTTTCCTTTTGCTTGCCCATCTTTTTAGCAATCAACCCCCCGGACTGCTAATCTCCATCAAAGATGTGCGATTTTTGGGCTGTTGTCAATCAAAAATTAGCAATTGAGCCCTGCCATTGCTTGCAATGCGACCTGGAAGGCCGGCGGGCCAGGGAAAGTCCCGGTAGGCAGCGGTTTCGGCCCGGCCCCTGCTGAAAGTGGCTACCAGGCCGTAGAAGTGGCCAGCAGGTCCGCCAGTAATAGCCTGTCGGTGGCCGGGAGTCCATCGGTATAGATCATCACGGATTCCATACTAAATAGGGCCCCTGCGGCGCCCTTGAGTCCACCTTCCAGGGGATTGCGGTCGTACAGCGTAATGGCCGTCTCTTCGCCCAGGCCGGCATCCACAAAGGCGACTTTCTTCAAAAGCATGCTCCGGTCATCGAAACGGCCAAAGTATGGCGAATCCACGTAAGCACGAATGGAAGGACCCTGTGGCTCCAGGATTACTACGGAGGTGGAGTTTAGCGACCTGGCGGCGCCATAGCCAATGGCCAGAAACAGCAGGAGCGAAATGGCCAGAGCAAAGATCCACTTGTGGCTGTAGCCCCGGGCCCGCCAGAGCAGCACAACGAAATAGGTCGCGATGAACGGAAGCGTGAGCACGGGAAGGAAGACCGGATGAAGTCGGGTTTGCCACCGTAGCTTGCAGCCGTCACTGGAGCTGTAATGGGCATGGATGGCGCTAAAATCCGACAGACATTCCTTTTCAGATGGAAAACCGGCTAAAATCGGCTGCAGCCCCTGAAGCAAATCCATCTGCCCTTCCAGCGATCCGGCCACCGGTCGGTCCAGATGTCCCCGGACCGCGGAGAGCAAGTCCTGCATTTTTTCTTTTGAACCGGTTTCGTAGAGATGGAGAGTGGCTCCGGTTTTTCGCACAAGCTCCAGGGAGTATTCATACCGGGTTCTACCTTCATCGTCGGTTTTAGAACTCGTCTGAACCGCGTAGGCTTTGAAATCCTGAAAAGGGGCAGAGTAGGTCTTTCCGGAGTCATCGGAGACGTTCACTCTTTTTTCATGGGAGTTTATGGCAATCTTCAACCCTTCCTGCGCTTCGCCGGCTACATATGGTATCAGAAAAAACGGCACACTGAAAAGAACAAATCCCAGATAGAAAGCGCGTTCTTCGCCGGAGTCCGACTTAAAAAAAGTGTAATAGAGAGCGCCGGAGGTGATAAGCAAAGGCAGCAGCAGAATGAGACCAATGGCCCACCAGGCAAGCGGGGCCTGAAAGAAAACGATCTCGGTGGCGGATTGCTGAAATTCCATGGAAGCGAAACCTGCCACGGGACTTCAGCCTGGCAAGAAAAAGAAGGAAGGATTGCCTTGTCGCAACCATTCGCGGAGATGCGAAAAGCCGTAGTAGTGTATCCTAGTCGTCCAGATCCTCGATGGATGTCATTCGCAAGTATTCGCTGGTGGCCACCTGGGCTTCTTTCGTTTTGCCCATTTGCCGGAGAATCACGATTCGATTGTAAAGAGCATCGGTGCGAGTGAAGTCGCTTCTGAAGGAACGCCTGAAGGAATCCAGGGCCAGATCGGCCCGGCCCGAAAACCAGTAAGCCACTCCCAGATGAAAATGGCGCAATCCGGTAGCCGACGAACGCACTTCCACTCGTTCTTGCACGGTGACAGACTCTTTCAGTAACTGCACGGCGCGCGCCAGATCCTTTTGATAGCTTGCCCCTTCGCCAAATGGATGATCCGACCGACGGTCTCGCTGGGGGTCCTGATAAATCAAAGACAATGCCAGTCTGTAGCGAACGTCGTCGTTGTAGGGCTGCAGTTCGTAGGCTCGCTGGAAGAACTCGGAAGCTTGCCCGTACTGGCGGGCATCGAAGGCCTCAAGTCCCTTTTGGCGAATGATATCAAAGTCCGGCCCGGTTTGTGCAACCACTGCTCCGGGCAGAACCGGCAGCGATAGAAGCGCCAGGGGCAGGCTAAACAAATAGGCCAGCCTCAGACTAGCCGGCAGAATCCGGATCCAGAAGTAGCAGCAGTGCATTTGTTTGCTTATCGGCTCGGTACTGCAAAGGATAACGTCTCAAATGGAGTCTGAAGCCAAACTCGGAAGCCAGGCCATGTAATTGTTCCTCCACACGGGGCGCGGTTTTGCATAAAAAAAGGAATACCTGGGCCACGCCTGTCCGAATTCCCAGCAGGCCGGACTCGGAAGCGATCATTTCCTGTAATCGGTCGAAAAATGCCTGCCGCCCGGGATGCTCTCGCACGCCATCCACTTCCAGTATCCATCGTTCGTCGGGATGGGACCGGCGGAGAAATTTCCTGGTGGTCCGGAAAGCCTTTTGTAAGATGCGACGGTCTTCGGCAAAAGAATAGGTATGGGCCATATCGAAGACCAGGGGTCGAATGAATCGCAGAAATTGCTGTATGGTTCGTGAATCTTCGTCGCTGTAGTCTCGCTTCTCCCAGGATTTGTATAGTAGAATGACAAGCACCGGATAGGGATTATGGCCGTCGTGGAAGATGGAGATGCGTCGGTAGGTTTCCAGCATGGAACGGGAGAATCGCTTCTTGAGGAAGGGATCCTTCTGGGCAAAGTCTTTGAGATCAAACTGAACCCACTCCTCCGGCTCCACATAGCGATCCCGAACGGCGAAATGTAGATTCGCCACTGTGTATTCGTCCAGCCCCCGATGAATGGCCGGTCGAAAGCTGTTTCCCATGGCATCCACAGGCTCAATCACAACTCCGTCCGCCATGAATTGCTGGGCCAGAGATTTGAGCATGAAATCAAAATCCGGGCTTTCGAGCACCGGACGGGCATGCAGAGAAAGCGTATTCTTGAACAAAGGACTGGAAGGAATGTCACCGGCCAGGACCCGCAAAGACGGGATGGGATCTCTGGAATCATGGTTCATTACCTGATCCCGGGCCGCCTGGAACTCCTGGTCAAAGATTCGGCCCCGAATGGCCGGCAAAGTGCTGTGCCCATCCGTGGTGGATTTGCTATCTGGACTGCTCCCCGGCTCGGATTTCTCCGGAGGCCCGGATGCTGTTTTTACGGTTGGTCTATGCTCCCTTTCCTTCCTATCTTTTAGCAAGGGGGAAGGATTGGATCTAAGTCGCTCCTGTCTCCACTGGAGCTCTTTCCATAAGGAAGCGTCGAACTGCGATTGACTCATGAGCTACACTCAAGGGAAAATAGTGTTTTCTATAAAAGCAAGGGGAATTCGATTTTTTGCACTTTCATAGGAAAAAAACAGGACATAATCCACAGGCCAGGCAGGAATGTATGGCTCCCTGCCTTTGCCACGGACGAGTTGGAAGAGAAACCTGATTGGGGTACGGCCTCCGGCTCGTCGGATTAACCGGCCACAGGTAAGTGCCGGTCCGGGCCGAAACGGGCAAAAAGGACTGTAAGGAGATACTTTGGGATTCTATTATCTATTCATAGATGGAATAGGCTTTGGCGAGCCGTCATCGGACAATCCATTCCATATACATGCGAAAAGCCTGTTTCAGCATCTGGCTGGAAAGGAGCCTTCCGATGAGCTTTCCAGCCAGTTCATTTGCATACCCGCCGATGCCCATATGGGATTCTCGGGACTGCCTCAGTCCGCCACAGGGCAAACCAGTCTCTGGACCGGGATGAACGGGCCAGCTTCTATGGGAAGGCACATGACGGGCTTTCCAGGCCCCACGCTCATCCGGGTCATCGAAGAGTATTCTATGATCAAGGTTCTACGAGAGGGGGGCAAGAAGGCTGCTTTACTGAACGGCTACTCCCAGGCCTATCTGGATCGAATAGAAAGAAAGCCCCGGCTACGGAGCGCCTCAACCCATGTACACCGGGTATCCGGCCAGGAGCTGTTTATGCTGGATGATGTTGTGGATGGCAAAGCGCTGTACATGGACATCAATCATCAGTTTCTGCATCGATTCTTTCCGGATTATGCGCACAAACTTCCGCTGGCCGACCCAAAAGAAAGAGGCCGGCAGTACGTCAAAATTGGAAGGGACTACGATCTCGTATTGTTCGAGTATTTTCTCACTGATAAAGCCGGGCATAATCAGTCCATGGAAGAAGCGGCCATGACCATCCAGCTTCTCGAGCCCTTTATCGAAGGCATCATTGAGGAGATGGATCCGCAGAAAGATACGCTGGTAATCAGTTCGGACCATGGCAACCTGGAGGATCTGAGCACCAGGACCCACACGAACAATCTGGTGCCCGTATTTTTGGCCGGCGCGTATGCCGAAGACATGGCCGGCCGTATCAAGGCGCTATACGATATTCCCCGGGCCATTTATGAGGCAATGGACTTCGATGCCCGATTACCGCATCCGGAAGCCATGGCAGCCACTCCGGAATAACCCCGGCCGCAAACCGATTCCAGGGCCTGCCGGAGCCTGGATAATTACTTTATTTCTTTGATAAACTTTTAATCCTGCCGTATGTCATTCCTCCGTTCAGCGTCAGGATTTCTGCTGTTCTTGCTTCTGCCGACCAGTCTGTTCGCCGACACCGTGGAAATAGAACTGGGCTTTGGCGGCGGAAACTATGTGCCGGGACTTCTGGACCACTTCAACCGTGATCAGGCTGTTATAGAGTCCTACAATCCCATTGGACTATCCTTGCCAGGAGCAACCGGTCTGGAAACCCGCGCCACCGCCACCGGATTTGCGGAGGTCGGCCTCTATTCCAATGATCTGCTCTTTAACATGTTTTTGCATAGCCGTTCCCCCTCTGGCAACACTGGCTCGCTATTGCCTTTTACCACCGGCGCCAGCCTGGCCTCCGGACATTTCTCGATAAACGATCAACTGCTGGGTTTTACAATGGGGCATATCCTGTATTTCCTCCAGGATAGACTCCGCATAGTTCCAGGATACGGCTACATGGGTAGCAATCAGTATTATCGATACTCCATCAATACCCTGGGCTTCAGTAACGTCACCACCCCGGCCACGGTGGCGCTGAGCCAGAACCGGTTTACAAATCCCAGGGCCAGTGCATCGGGCTTCTTTCTGGGGCTTGGCGTGGAATACGATTGGTCCAAAAAATTCAGGCTAAAGAGCACCCTCCGGTATATGCCGGATTCCTCGGGACGATACTATCTAAACAGTTACACCCTTTCCTATCAAAATGCCCCTACAGGCGGTGGGACCGCCACCGAGCTACTGACCTTTCAGGAAAGGAGCGGTCGACTGCGACACACTATGCTGGATCTGGACTTCAAGCTGCAGTATCTGGTAAATGACCATGTACGCCTGAACACCGGAGTTCGGTATCAATACGTGTACAGTCGCTACAGTACCGATCCTACGATTGCATACCTTTTCTCGAGAATAACCGATAGCGGCGGCTCCACCAGCGGTGTCGCTTTTGGGTATGAAGTGGAATACTTCACCGATCAAAGAATCTACGAACCATTTAGCCGGAACATGGGAACCGTATACTTCTCTGTAACCCTGAGTACCGGGAGGGATAACATCTGATGAAATACTATTTCGCTGTAATTTTCCCCCTTGTGTTTCTGCTCGGTAATTGCCTGAGCTTTTCCCTTTTTCCTCTGGCCCGTAGCGTAAAGGTGGCAACCGCTCCCGCCGGGGCCAGAGTCGAGGTATTCGATGAGAGGGAACTAATCGCCGAATTCACAACCCCTGGTAGATTCTATCTGTTCAAAGATAGAAACGTAACAATGATCATCAGCAAAGATGGCTACCGAACGGAAACGGCCGATGTGCGATTCAAGTATAGCCCGGTTCGGGCCTTCGTTACCGCAATCACCGGCTATGCATGTCTTATGGTGCCTGCAGGCGTGGATCTACTCACCGGAGCCATTCGAGTTCCGACGAAGCAGGTTCATACCATTGAATTACAGCCTCTGAAAGAAGGAGAGCGGGAGATCCATATCGATGTGCGCCTGGAACGTGACGATCTCATCACTGTGTCCACGGACGCAAAGTGAGCCCGGACCTGTCTATTCCGACCTGGCGCCGACGGCCGGGTCGTTCAGCGCAGTGAACCATTAGCGAATCAGGCTTATTCCCGCTTCGATTCCACTTTACCGCTGTGGCCGGAGGCAAAGTCTACGGCATGGCCCACTCCTTCTATGATCTGACCACAAACGCCATACTTTCGGCTGTGGATGATTCCGGTTTTCAAACAACGGGGCATTGCCTGGCCTTGAATAGCCTGGAAAACAGAGTGTATGATCTCAAGTTGGAAGACGGTTCGCACATCATTGCCAAATTCTACCGCCCGGACCGATGGAATAAAGAGCAAATCGAGGAAGAGCACAGTTTTCTCTTCGAGCTACAGAGCGAGGAGATCCCGGTTTGCGCCCCCTTGCGCTTTCCAGAAGGCAACTCGTTGAAGCAATGGGATGGAATCCATTTTGCGCTTTGGCCTCGCACCGGCGGAAGAATGCCGGATGAATTCTCGGATGAAGAACTAAGACAACTGGGAAGACTCATCGCTCGAATCCACAACATCGGGGCCCGAGTCCCGGCCAAAGATAGGCCCACTATGAATGAGGACAGCTACGGCCGGGCACCCTTACAATTCTTGCTGGAGAACGAATTCTTGCCGGATCACATTCGCCCTGGCTATGAAAAGGCAGTAAAGGAAATCTGCGAGATTTATACTCAGCTCTCGCAGGGCATAGATACCATTCGCATTCATGGCGATGCCCACGGCGGAAACCTGCTACGCGGTCCGGAAGGATGGTTCTTTTTGGATTTCGACGATTTTGTAAACGGGCCTCCGGTGCAGGATATCTGGCTTCTGGCCGGTCAGCAGGGATTGGAAGGAATGCGAAACAGAGCTATCTTGCTGGAAGGATACCGGCAGTTCCGTCAGTTTCCGGATAGCTGGCTGAACCTGGTGGAGCCTTTACGCGCCTTACGATTTATCCACTACTCGGCATGGATTGCCCGGCGAATTGCAGATCCCGCTTTTCCGGCCGCCTTTCCCCATTTTGGTAGCGACGATTACTGGGAAAATGAACTAAACGATTTGACCGAGCAATTGCGCATCATACGCGAAGGGGATTTCTCCGGATCCGGCCAGGAGGAAATCACCGAGCAGGAAGCGGAGCTAACCAACAAGGATTTCTTCTGGGACTGGGAAGACTGAGCAAGCTGCCCTGCCGCATCAAAGCAGACAACCCCGGGCTGAAAATGGCCTCATCTGAATTCGAAGTTTGTGATTCAGTATTGCTTATGGCACGGGCAGGATACGAATACTATCGTTCCAGTCTCCTTTTTGACCGCCCGGGCAGGTTCCGAAGGCGATGTTTCCGGGTTTCCTCTTGCCGGCCTTATAGCCAACCGGCAGCATTCCAGGCTCTTTGCCGAACTGCTTGCCGGCTTTCGTGGAACTATTCGCCGGCTTTCGTGGACCCTGGATACGACTGAAATTGCTCCCTCTTATATCCACGGCTTTCAGCGATTTCGAAGATCTCTTCCAATGTCTTTTTCGGAAGGTCCTGGCGAGCCAGGATCCAACCGTACTGTCTGCCCGGCTCTCCCACGAGTGCCCACTGGTAGCGATTGTTTTGTAGGGGTCCTAGAGCCATGATGTAGTAGTTGCCATCGCCAATTCCCAGAGCTCGCAACAGCCAGATACCGGTGAAGTTGACCTTTAAACGGCTCCCGCCACTACCTTCGACAACCCGCGCCAGACCTACCGCTTCGTCCGGGCCATGGCTTCTTTTGCATTCGTTTCGAACTACAATCTTACCGTCTTTGCGCCTCCGGTAGGTGGCCGTAGTTTCGTAGCATGGATCTTCTCCATCTTGAAAGGAATTGGGAATCCGATAAAGTTCCTTCCACGTTCCCAGGTAACTGGACAGATCTACGGCTTCTACGCTCTTCAAGGTGGGTCCGCCGGAACTGCTGCAGCCGATCAATGCCAACGCCATCAGGACTGTGGGAAGAGTTATCGGGGCGAAGAAGCTAGCGAAACGAGGCGCTTTTTCGGACCGGTGGTTTTTTGCAGTTAGTTTCATCTTTTTTCCTGAAGAGTTTGTTGGGGCGCCTGCCTCAGTAATACCGGACGCCGATTTCCTTTAGTTCCTTTTCTCTTTCCATCCAGTCCGGCAAATAGGTATTCATGAAACCATAGAATCGATGATTGTGCAGCCGCTCTTTTAGATGTACCATTTCATGGACCAGGATGGCCTCAATGCATTTTTCGCTCATTCTCGCCAGTTCGAGATTCAGCCAGATCCGGTGGGTCCGCACGTTACAGGAACCCCAAAGAGTTTTCATCTTTCGCACCCCATGAGCCTTCACGCGAACCGACATCTCTTTCTCCCAGAAAGGGATCCGCCTTTCCATAAATTCCTTCATCGCCTTCCGGTAAAGACTCTCCAGGGTCTTTTCCAGCCGAGAGGCATTTCCTTTGTATTTGGCCGGTAAAACCAGCTGTTTACCCCTTACCCCGGCCTGTGCTACATCGCCGAAGACCAGCTTCCTGGACTGACCCAGGTATAGATGAGTCTCGCCTTCGATGTATTCGGGAGCAGGCGCCAGCTTCAGGGACGCCACCCGCAGCTTCTGCTTCTTCATCCACGGAATTCTTTGCTGAATGAATTGTAGCACCTGGCTGCGTTTCAGATGAATTGGGGCCGCTACACGAATTCTTCCATCTGGCGGATAGACTGTAAACCGGACAGTCTTCATCGCCTTTTGAATGACCTGGATTTCCAAACCGGCGACATCCAGGGAATACTCCACTTTTCTGGCGCTCGATCCCACGGTTCCAGAATTACCGTAATGATTTGTCGGTAAAGCCAATAAGGAAGGCCAAAAGCACTCCCTCCTCCGCAAAAAAAGAAACTCGTCGGATTTTTCCCTGGACAGATAATGGCGCTCCTTAGCTTTACCAATATGATTCGATGTACCTTATGGATATTATCTATTAATGTATTCATATCATTCTCGTATATCCAGGCCCGCGAGGGCGCCAGTATGGAATTGGGTCTGGGCACCCAGAACTATGACTCCGGTTTTCTGGCAAAGCTGCACAGAGACGACACTTACATTGAATCCGTCGATCCAATAGCGATCAATCCTCCGGGCACCAACTCCACTATCAGCACTCCGCACACGTCCATTTTTCTGGATTTTCAGTTCCTTTCCAATGATCTGGAAATGGGCATTCTGGTAAGAAGACACCATACCACATCTATCAGCACCTATCTTGTCCCTGGCCAGAACGGATTCATTTTCGGAGAGAATCGATACAGTATTCGCGACACCACTCTGGGCTTCGAGTTTGGCCATACATTCTGGTTTCTGAACGATCGTCTTAGACTCTCACCGGGATACGGATATATGACAAGGGACGAGAAGATCCTCAAGACAGGGTTTGAATACGTGGTGCTAACGGGTACCGGGATTTCAGGGTATCAGACCACGGTGGATCTGGGTGGTGAATACAAGGCAGAATCGGCGGGATTTTTTCTCCGGCTGGGCCTATCCTACGACCTGTCAGACAAGATTACTCTTTCAGGCCGGGTTCGATTTCTCCCCCGGGCGCCCGGCAGCTTCGAGGGCACCTCCACGATTGTAGATTACCAGTTCTTGACCGACGGTACCGACCTGATCACCTCATCGCTGGCAGGCCCTGTCGATAGATTCTCAAAGATCAAGCGCACCTACTGGGAATACACAATGAAGGGTACCTATAAGAGCACCGAACATATGCACTGGAATGCCGGGCTGATGCTTGAACACCATAGCACCAGGGGACAGGCCAGAATGGATTCTGGTATACTGTTTGGCTATATCTCAAATGGGACATCAAGGATCGGAGGATCCTCGATCTATACCATTTTCGAACCCATTACGGATGCTCTGGCCTATGAGCAGACGGATCTGCAATCCTCCACTACATTCTTCTTTTCTGTGACCTTTACCTCGGGAGATGGACGATGACCAAAGATCGAAGAACGGCTGCAGGGAACTGCACGGTTCCCCTTCCCTTTAGACCAGGCCCCGGGCAGAGATACCTGGCATTCTTCGCCGCCACGATTCTATTGCCGGCGCTGCTGAGCAACTGCCTGACCCTGTCCGGTTTTCCTTTTCTGCGCAGCGTTAAAGTTAAATCCGAACCCGAACAAGCAGTAGTAGAGGTTTTTCGGGACGGAGAGAAGATCTCGGAAATCACAACCCCGGGACGTATATACGTATTAAAGACCGAAGAACTGACCCTCAAAATCAGCCGGGAGGGGTACCGTCCCCGTACCGTCAAAGTTCCCTTTGTTGACTCAACGACTCGCACAGTTTTCGCCTTTAGCGCTGGTATGCTTTGCTTCTTGATCCCCTTTGCGGTGGACTACAATACAGGAGTGCTTCAGGTTCCGGAGAAGTATGAATATGAGATCCAACTAAGCCGCGCCGGCAGCCCTGTTGAAGCCGACCCGGAGGAATCCGATCAGAAAGACCAGAAAGAAGCGGACGAACCGTCCGGGCCACCCTCGGCAGGATCCGGTTCCATTTCTCTGCGGTTTGACAATGGAATACTCTGGATCCAATAACCGAAGACCGTCACGCGATTTTTAGTTGCCCATCCCGCTCCTTCCCCGAAACATCTCGTGCACGGGCCAACCACTGTTTAGCCATTTCTCGGATTCGAAAGTGGTCACCCGCAAGCCATCCCTCCGAGGTCCAAAAATGGAAATTAATGCAGCCACTTTAAAGCAGGTTGAACTCTTCAGCGCACTACCTGAACCGGAAAGACA
Source organism: Spirochaetaceae bacterium (assembly GCA_002730875.1). Taxonomy (GTDB): domain Bacteria; phylum Spirochaetota; class Leptospiria; order Leptospirales; family Leptonemataceae; genus UBA3465. Next base: position 42,019 of record PCBI01000011.1, read on the forward strand.
GACCCTGGCGGGACACTTTCAACTCTGCGAATTCGAAAAAGGCGACTACCTGTTTAAGCAGGGCGAAGATCGGCATGCTTTGTTCTTCATCCAGGAAGGGGAAATTGATCTAATCGATGAAAGCCTGGGCCTGGAGAAGGTGTACGTTACCAGCGGGCCCGGAACCATTCTGGGCGAACCCATTCTGATAGAAGAAGGCAAGCATGCGCTGGGCGGCCGCGCTCGGTCGCAGGGAAGATACGGAAAGCTGGACGTAGGTACCATCCGCAAAATCAAACTGGAGGATCCCCATCTATTCGGCGAACTGGTCCTTTCATTGAGCAAGGTACTGGCCAGGCGATTGGCTTATGCTAACCGTGGAAACCGCGGAATCTCGGCGGATTTTCGCACAGGCGAAAGTCGCATGGAGCACGATTTGATCGGCGATCGGGAGGTACCACACAACGTACTCTGGGGCATCCAGACTCTACGGGCCATGGAAAACTTTTCCATTAGCGGCGTTCGTCTGGACCATTTCCCGGAATTCATCGAATCTCTGGCCGATATAAAAGCTGCCTGTGCCGTGGCCAACCACTCCCTGGGCAACCTGGACGAGGAGAAGAAAACTGCCATTATCCAGGCCTGCGACGAACTCTGCAGAGGTATGTGGCACAGTCACTTCATGGTGGATATGATTCAGGGAGGCGCTGGAACCAGCACCAACATGAATGCAAATGAAGTCATCACCAACCGGGCCTTGATGATCATGGGCAAGGATCGAGGAGACTACAAGTCATTGCATCCCAACAACCATGTGAATATGAGTCAGTCCACGAACGATGTGTATCCCTCCTCCATAAAGGTAACACTTCTACGAATGATGGATCGACTGCTTGCGGAAGTGCGCAGCCTTTCCGATTCATTTGCCGACAAAGGCGTGGAGTTCAAGGATATAATAAAGATGGGCCGGACTCAGCTTCAGGATGCGGTGCCCATGACCCTGGGACAGGAATTCCAGGCCTGGTCGCTCATGATCCGCGACGGCGCAGAGAGGATCGAGCTAGCCCGCAAGCCACTGAGTCAGCTGAACATGGGCGGCACGGCCATCGGCACCGGCATCAACACCCACCCCGAATACACGGCAAAAGTAATCACGGAGTTGTCCAGACGTACGGGCCTGCAACTCACCTCTTCGCTGGACCTGGTGCAGGGCACGCAGGATACATCCGGCTTTGTGGAACTGGCCGGGGTATTGAAGATGCTGGCGGTGCGGCTGTCCAAGATCTGCAACGACCTGCGCCTTCTTTCCAGCGGTCCCCGGTGCGGACTGAACGAAATCAACCTGCCGGCCGTGCAGCCAGGCTCCAGCATCATGCCCGGCAAAGTAAACCCGGTGATCCCCGAAGTGGTGAACCAGGTAGCGTTTCAGGTCATAGCCCTGGACAATGCCGTGGCCCTGGCCAGCGAAGGCGGTCAGCTGGAACTAAACGTATTCGAACCCATCATCGCCTACGATCTATTCACCTCTATAGAGATGCTTGCCAATGCAGTTTCCACCCTGCGATCTCGATGTATTGAAGGGATTACCGCGAATCCGGAAGTCTGCCGGCGTATGGTGAACAATAGCATTGGAATCGTTACCGCGCTGAACCCGCATCTGGGCTATGAAAAGACCTCGGCTCTGGCCCGGGAAGCTCTGGAAACCGGACGGTCCCTGGGCGAACTCGTGCTGGAAAAAGGATATATGACCCAGGAAAAGCTGGATGAAGTGCTCAGTCCGGAAAATATGATTCGTCCTTCTCTGAAATAGACGGTAGCTAGAAGTAGCTGCCGGGGCAACAAGCTTCCTTCGCTACCGGCAACGGCAAAGAGGAGGCCGCCGGGCCCCTTGTTTGTTCATCAGGAGTAGCGATGCGAAAACACTTTTTCTTCATTTGCCAGCCGGAAGAGATCCTCAAACATCTTCGGGAGGAACTGGACGTTCAGGATATCGTAGATAAGGAAACGCATTATCGGGCCTGCAATGAAAAGATTCAGATATCCAAACTGGAATCACTTGTGCCGCATGTACCGAACGTAGTCCTGACCGAAGATATTAGCCCCGAAGGAGAGTGGATTCCCGATGCGCAGGCCCGAGCTACGCTGGAATCCCTTCGTAAGAAATTCGGTGTTTCAATAAGGAAGGCGGAGAAGTACTGGTTTCCGGATATGAAAGAAGACTGATGTTCCTTCGGCCAGCAGTCCGCTCAATTGCCTTTTACCACCGCCTTATATAGATCCACCTGGCTCTGTCGAATCCCTGCTTTTCCCGAAACTATTGCTTCTTTGGAAAACTCCAGAGCTTTCGCCTGGTTATTCTGATAGTAGGCCACGAATTGCTTATCCTCGAGAGCAATGTGGTTTGTAAGCCAATCTCGAAGGTCTTTCACCAGCGATGCGGCAGCCCTGGAATTGCCGGCCTCAAAATCCCGCTTGCGCTCTTGTACAAACTCTTCAAATTTTTTATGCCGGGCCGTATGTCCTTTCTTTTGCTCGTAGCCCAGCAAGTCCATAAGCTCTTCTTCGGTGCGAAAATGAACGTCAATGTAGCGAATGGCTTCGTCCAGAGTGCTGGCTAAAACGGCTTCTCGCGTGAGCTGGGATTCGCGCATAGCCTCTTCCATATCCACGATCATCTTGATGAGCCACAGATGCTGGATGTCTATGATCGGAACTCCAATCTTCAAGTTAAGCCGATTCCAGAGCGAATTAATCTCTTTGAGTACCTCGGGCGTTGTAACGGAAACAACCGAGGCGCCGGAAATCAGATCCAGAAGCTTGAATTGCGAATCGCTGGTATACTTCTTCTGGCGATTGGTCTGATCCATGAACTGGTCCGCCTGGTCCAAGAGTTTTCTGCGTCGCAGAAACTCGCAGTACTTTCGGTCTTCTTTGACAATATGGTGCACCAGCCATTGACGCAGAAAGCGATAGAGCTTCTCCGCTTCCTTACGCGAAACAGCTTTCTGTTCGGCCAGAATGCGTTCCAGAGAATTCTTGAACATCTGATGAGCTTTGATGTGCGCGCTTTCTTCTGCGAATCGGTATTCGTGAAATAGTTCTTCTTCGGCGGCAAAGTGAACCTGCGCATATCGCCCCGCTTCTCTGACAATATCATGGAATCGTTGCGGCACCTGATCGGGATTGTGATGCAGGACCCACTCCAGTTCCAGGACCAGAGCGACCAGCCAGGCATGTTGCGCATCGATTCCGCGCACTCCGAGGCCTAAATCCAGATGCTTCCAGAGCGCAGCGGCTCGTTCCAGCACCACAGAATCCATTTGAGCAGGAGAAACCGTCATTTTCAGCACAATTTCTGTCGCCGTATTGGATGTGAAGCTACAATTAATGCAATTACTTGCCAGGAGTGTACTTTAGTGCTATCCTGAAGCGGCACCAGCGTGCCTGGCCCGGGCTTTCCAGGTATTCGGGCGAGGAGGACTTATGAGAGCAACCAGCTACACTCCCAGATTCGAAGAACCCGTAAAGGAGCATAACATCCGCAAGGTAGACGAGTACATGACTCGAAACGTAATCACCTTCAGTCCGGATATGAACGTCTATGCCGCCATTCAGATTTTACTGAAGAACAAGATCGCCGGAGGACCGGTGCTCGACGGCAAGGGAAATATGGTGGGCGTGCTGTCGGAAAACGACTGCCTGCGACTTCTGACTCTGGAGACCTACCACAACCTGCCGAACCACAAGGTAGAACACTACATGTCCACGCATGTGGAAAGCATTCTCTGGAACTCCAGTGTGGTAGACGCCGCCGAAAAGTTTCGCGCAGAAGGATATCGAAGGCTACCGGTTACGAAAGACGGAAAACTCGTAGGGCAGATTAGCCGACGCGATTGCCTGCGTGCTATTTCGGACGAAAAGAATGCCCAGGAGAAGGAGCTCTAATGATCAACGGAATGACTGCTTCCCGCCGATAGTGGTCCCCGGGCCTTCCCAACTCCTGCATTTCTGTAACGCACCAGGGCGAAAACCATAGTACATATCCAGGGCTTCTCAAGCAGTTTCGAACCCGGGCTACGACAGGGCATGGCGGGCCCGAATCTGCGACGGAGTCGCAAATTCATCCATCGCGTTGTTTTTTGTATTGAGCGCATCCGGGACCGGTGGGGGCTGAGTCATGCGACCATATACATCCACAACTACAATGCTGGCCATGTTATTTCTCCTGTTGGCCACACCGGCAGTATTGAGGGCTCAGCCCACCAGAGATTCGCTTCAGAGAAGAAGGGAATACTTGGATTTGCATCAGATAATGGGCATGACCACACTGGGTCTATGGCTGGCCACCAATCTTGCAGGAGAGGAGGCGAACGAATCATTGTACAGCAGCGCCGACGAAAATGCCCGAATGCTGCTACTGGCCAATCCGCAATATGCAAATGATCCCGTTTATTTCCTGGCCATCCAGGAACCGGGTCCTCGTAGTTTCGCAGCCGAATATTTCCTTTCCAGAGATCCTGCGAACAACCTGGGGCTGTATCTGGCATTGAAGTCCCAGGAAGAATGGAGGTCCAGAAAGTCAGGGAACCTGCACCGTAGCCTGGCCTACGCCACCTTTGCATCCTATGCCATAACTGCCGGGCTTGCGTACTTTGCGCCGGAAAGGATTCAGAGTACGGAACCCGGTATAGATAGCATATTCTTTCACAAAGCTATGATTCCATTTCACCTGGCGGCGATGCTGATGCTGCCCCGGCTGGGAGAACAGATTGAGCACCGCGGTCCTGCCGCGGCAGAAGAAATGGAGCATGTGGGCTGGGCCGGCTTCGGGGCGCTGTCCATTGCATTCTTTACGATTACGTTTTAGGACTATTGGACTGGCATCCGGAAGTCTTCCGCAGGTGCTCCGGAACGCCAGCAGGATAAATGACGCTCCCTATTTCACACTGAAATCTGGCATAGGGAGGCATTTACTCATACAGGAGTAACCGAAGGAAAGAACCAGGACGAAAGTTAGAGAGCCTGGAACCCCATTCATCGCAACACCGTCGCAATGGATGTACGAGCTACTATGGAAGGAATACTAAAAAAGAGGAAAAGATGAAATCTACCAATAAAAGAAATTCGATCCGCGGGCTACTACTGCTGGTGCTGGCCTTTTTTCCGCTCTCTTTATCGGGCAAACAGCCCTCTGAAGCCTCCATTCAATTCACGGTGGAGCATCCACTGAAAACGGTGGAAGGTATGTGCAGAAATCCAGTGGTTAGCGGACTTGATTACACCTATGATGGTCAATTCCAGCTCAAGGGCCCGTTCAAGGTTACGGTGCCTTACAAAGACATGAAGACCGGTAATGGAAACCGGGATTCTCATATGATGGAGGTGCTGGGCTATCCGGATCATACGGCTGTGGTAGCGACGATTACAGAAGCCGAGCCGGCTGCCGAAGGGTTGCGTATTGCCGGAGCGCTATCCATAAATGGTGTAAACATGCTGTTTCGCACACTGGCCAGTCTAAAGCAAGACCAGGGAAGCATTGTAATCTCCGGAACTGCCAGGATACGACTGTCCGATTTTCATGTGGAGCGCCCTTCCCTTCTGGGAATGAGCGTTGAGGACCAGGTAAACATTAGCTACCGATTCAAGCTGCCGAAATAGGCCTGGTCCTGCATTGCTGCAAGCGCTTATTTGGAGTGAATTATCGCGCCACTTCGTTGATTAGCTTGCCCAGAAGCGAATCGTGGGTAGTGACCGATTTCTGATTGGCCTCGTATTGACGCTGCACCTCGATCATTTTGGTCATTTCCTGGACTATGTTTACGTTGGAGGACTCCAGGTATCCCTGCATTACCAGAGGTTCTTTGTCCGGTTGAAACTCCAGCATGGGACCGGACTCCGGGGTCACCGAGTAAAAGCTGTTGCCCTCTTTCACAAGATGCCTGGGGAATTCCACCGTACGAATCTTGATTCTATCCAGAAGTACCGGATTCTCCCACTGATTGGAAGTCTCATTTACCGTAGTGTCCGGATCGTTTCCTATCTTTCCGTTGATCCAGACTTCGCCGTTTTCCTTTACTGTCCAATTCCACCTGGCTACCTGGATCGGGCCGTTTTCGCCCATCAAGCGGTGGCCATCGGAAGTTACCAGATAACCGTTCTTGTCCATGATGAACGAACCGTTTCGAGTAAGCCTCTCGCCCCGATCGGTCTGCACCACAAAGAAAGCCGGGGACTTCTGTCCGCGGTCATCCAGCATCATATCGAATGGATTCCCGGTGGATTTAACGGCGCCCTGATCAAAGCGGACAAAGTTCTCGTTGAACTCAACGCCGGTGCCCAGCTTCCCCACGGTAGGAGCCAGATCAAAGCCCCCCGCAGGCACCCAGCCCATCCCGTCTTCTCGGGTTCGCTGCAAGAGCATCTCCGGAAAAGCTTTGAAGATCGCTTCTTCTGATTTGTATCCGGTCTGATCCACATTGGCCAGGTTGTTGGCAATTACGTCCATCTTCTCCTGGTTCATGACCATGCCGGTTGTCGCCGTGTAAATTCCCCGTAGCATACTGGATTTATCGGCAAAAATGATCAAAACGAAATGCTTGAATTTCTCAGGAAACGGCCGAATTTAAAGGCAGGTGCAGATACACGGTAAACAAGCGTCTGCCGATCAGGACTACTTTCTAAGCCTGGGGGCCGGCCATCATCAGGTTCCGCTTATTGAGGCGGCCATACGAAAAGGCATGTCGGTCATTGCTGTAGACAAGAACCCGCTGGCCGAAGGCTTTGAGAAGGCCGAGTTACAGCTACATGCAAGCATTCTAAAGCCTTTCTGGATTTATCGAGCGATTGAAGAGCATTTTCCCCGCGGACAGATCCGAGCAGTAGGTAGTAGAAGCTATGGTCCTGCGGTGCTAAGCGCATCGTACCTGGCCCGTAGGTTCGGAGTTCCCGGATCCAGTCCCCACTCCCTGATTCGCTTTCAGGATAAGAACCGACTGAAGGGTTATCTAGCCTCCCATGGCATTGCCGTACCGGAAAGAGTCCCCTGGAAGCCCGGCAAAGACCCGTCCGATGTACTGCGAAAACGCGGTATCTGGATTGCCCGAAGCGGCAAGGGTTCTGCCAAGCAGGGGATTCAGGTGCTTGCCACCCACGAAGAAAAGAAACAATATCTGGAAAAGCATACTCGGCGCAGCCCCGAGAATCGTTCGTTGTTCATCGAAAGATACGTACAGGGAAGCGAGTTCATCGTCTACGGAATGGTGCTCAGCGGCCGGTTTCACGCTCTCACACTTACGGAAAAAGTCATTAGCGACCTTGAACCCCGATTCGCGGATCGGAGGCATATCTTTCCGGCCCGAATAAGCGAAGAAAACGCCCGTTCCATGGTCGAAACCTGTCAGAAGATTGTAGACCTGTGCAAATACGACAACGGTCCCTTCTTTGCCGAATTCATTATCCCGAAGCGAAGCAAAAACCCGAGGCCGCTTCTGGTAGAGTGTCAGCCTGAAGTGGGTGGCGAATTCCTGGCCGATTGCCTCATCCCGGAAGTGCTGGGTTTAAACTACTTCGACATTCTGGTGGACTTGCTCACTGACGGTCCCATCCGCGCGGCTCAGCACCTTACCCGGGCTGGTCTTAGCCTTGATACTACAGATCTGTCCCATATACTGAATCCGCAGAAAACCGCGGTAATCTCCTACCTGCTACCCAGCCGGGAAACCATTCAGGACCTTAGAATGCCGGTAAGCATGAAGGAAGATCCTTCCTTTGTATTTCTGCGACCGCTGAAGCCCCGAGGGTTTCGCATGAATCCGGAAAACGGAAATGCGGATAGACCCGCCGCATTCCTGTTGGTAGACTCTATTGAACATCAGCAAGAGGTCATCAAGAAGGCCGATCATTTCGAAAATCAAATCCGACTGATTCCGCAGACCGAACGTGTCCGCGGCCGAATGCGAAAGAGTCGAAATCCGAAGAAAAAAAAGAAAGGCAGTTCCGGATCCCTGGCATTGAGCGTATCGCTTTGGAAACCGCTAATATAGACACCTGGAACCGTCACTATCTTCGGCCGGAAAGCAAGCAATCCTATCCGGACGAAAACCTGGTGCGGTTAATTCGATCCCTACCCGCCCGGGATACCGCCTCTTCGTCGCCTTCCGACGACTCTACCAGCGCATCCAGAGTTCAATCCGGCCAAGCCCGGACTGACTCTTCGCCTGCCGGCGACACCGTGCTTCGAGCCCTCGACTTTGGCTGCGGTTCCGGGAGGCATATCCCATTGCTACTGGAAAGCGGCTATCGAGTTCAGGGGTGCGATTCATCGGAAAATGCTATTGTTCACTGTAAGGCCACGTATCCGGAAGCCGAATTCTTTAGATGTGCAGGCGACTCGGCCGAAAGCCTCCTTTCCCGGGAGCGCTACAGTCTGATCGTTTGCTGGGGTGTTCTACACTATTTGACCGAAGAAAATGCCCGGGAACTGCTTTCGGCGCTCTGTGCCTCCTTGATTCCGGGCGGCTTTCTTCTGGGAACGCTACGAAAGGACTCGGATACCCAGTTTACGCATTCGGCTGTGGGAGACTCGGGAATCCGGCTCTCCAACGAGACCGAACTGGTCAGATTTCTGGAAAGCCAGTTCACGGACTATCAGTATGGTTTCATGGAGCGCACGCCGCTGGGAAAAACGCAGCAGATTATTGCCCACTGGTTCTTTCGCGCGAGAAAACCCGCTAAATAACGTCTACAAATGCAGCCCATGCCCCCCGAAGCTCCTGCCGAAGAAACAAAGAACGTTGCCGATTCCGGACGGACTCTATGCCCGGTATGCAATTGTAGAATGAGTCCTCTCTATGAGATCCGCCGCTTTGATCCGCCGCTGGATATCTGGAAATGCGCCGGGTGCGCACTACAGTCCAACCTGACTCGTCCTGACAATCTGGGTGAATTGTACTCCGAAGGGTACTACACCGGCGAAGCGGATTACACCTACGAAGACGAAAGGAAGAACGAAGCCGCCAATGATCAGGTCTGGCAGGCTCGACTAAAGACGATTCAGAAAACGAATCCGGCCCCGGCAAGCTTTCTGGACGTTGGATGTTCTTTTGGCGGATTCGTGGAAGCGGCCTCCAGGGCCGGTTACGCGGCCCGGGGATTAGATCTGTCACACTTTGCTGTCCAGGAAGGTAGGAAACGCGGTCGCGATCTTTACTGCGGTCCGGTAGACGAACCGACGTTTCCAGCGGAAGACTTCAACGTGATCACGCTCATCGAGGTCATGGAACATCTTCCGGACCCGGCCCGGGCGGCGCGCACTTTCCACCATTGGCTGAAACCGGGCGGATTACTGCTAATTCAGACTGCGAATTTCGACGGACTCCAGGCAAAACGAGAAGGCCCGGATTATCACTACTATCTTCCCGGGCATCTCTTCTACTATTCGGCGGCCAATCTAAAGCGTCTGCTGGCGGTCGCCGGATTTCGTCGCTTCAAGCTCTACCGACCGGTGGATTTCCCGCTGGCGGCCAAACTACGAAAGATGAAGCTACAAAGTGCGCCCCAATCGCCAGGATTTCAGCGCTTACTCCGCACATCCATGTATCACCTAAAAGGAAGGATGGCCCTGGGCGACTTTGCCCTCACAAGTTCCATGGTGTTGTATGCCTGGAAATGATGGAAATCGTCCGAGGGTTCCATTCGATCTGCCCGGACGCATCAAGAGGAGCTGCCGTAGATCTGGATCTTGCGGTCGGGGTAGCCCAGGTATTCGGGAAGCTTCAGCCGCTCCGCTCCCGTGCCCAGGTAATCCGGTTTGGCTCCATCCACAAGTATCCGCACTGCCTTTATGTTAGAGAATTGAAACAGGGTGAAGCAAATCTGATGCACCCGGTCGCGAATGATGCTGGCGCCCATCCGATGGATGCCGCCCCCCAGATCCACGGTAATTACACCGTCTTCTTCTTCTACCGAATGAATTTTGATGGTGCGGTCGACGGCAGTGAGGAGTCCCGTTTCCTGATCCCCCGGCCCGCTTCGCAAGGCCTGCAGTAGATCCATGTAGGTCACGGGCCCGCTGGCGCTCCGGCTCACACGCACAATTCGTGACTTGCTGCCGTCGAATCTAAGGAAAAATAGGTGATAGCCCCTTTCTGTGGGCGGGATTTGAACCCTGGGATCCTCCTGAAGCTGCTCGGCCCGCACGCTTCCGTCCACGGCCGGACCGGGATCCTCCATACGCGAATTCAGAATATCGTCAATGGGACGCTTAACTGGTACCAGTCGTTCTTCCAGGGCATGTTTGCCCTTCTCGAGACCGGTGTTTACGCCTTCTTTCAGGGAGTCTTCTGCCTCACCCCGAATGGCCTCTTTAACGCCTTTCAAGCGCTCGGTGGACTCTTCCACGCCGGATTGAATTCTTTCCTGAATAAGGGCTGCTGGCTGGGTAACACCCGGTGTGGCAGCGCGCAGGTTTATCTGCTCTGAAGCCTGGCGGTCCAGAAAGATAAGGAGCAGCAGGATGCCGCCCAGAATTAATACGGTCCGATTCTCCGCTTCTACGGGAGATCCGGGCCCCTGTCCACCTGCGCCCCGGCTCATGTTTGGTACTATTTTCGGCCAACCGGGGCCGATAATTCACGTCTTTCGAAAAAGATATTACTTCATCTTCTTCTTGTGACGATTCATTTTACGCTTTTTCTTTCGCTTATGTGTGCGAATCTTTCTTGCTTTTCTTTTTCGACCCGAAGGCATTCATTCTCTCCTGTGAGTGTTCCAGGCTGTTACTGGAGGTATTTCTGTAAAGTGGGATTTTGTTTCATGTCCTTGAGTAGTCCCTTGATTCCGTCCAGTTTTTCGCGGCCGGCCACAAATAAAACGTCGCCCTCATCTACCAGAATCAGGTCTTCCACACCCAGAAGAGCCACCAGCTTCTTGTCGCTTACAACAACGCTGTTTGCCGAATCTTTTTGAACCATCTTCTGACTCTTTGGACCCACCAGAGTCAGTCCGTTTTTTGCGGGCTCCACAATGCGCTCCAGAGCCGTCCAGCTTCCCACATCATCCCAGTGAAACGTAGCCGGCACGACACTGGCCCGTTTGGACTTTTCCATAATAGCAATGTCCACCGGGAGCTCCGGAACCTTCGGGAAGGCGGCTTTCAGAGCAGCGCTGGAGTTCCCGGCCTTTTCCAGCGGTCCCAGAATCGCTGGCGCATGGGCGCCAAACTCTTGAAGGATGGTATCCAGGGACCAGATGAAGATGCCGGAATTCCAGAGATATCCCTTCTTCATGTAACCAAGTGCGGTCCGGGGATCTGGTTTCTCTTTGAAGGATGCCACGTTGAAAACGCCGGCCTGACTGGGCTTCCCTTTCTGGATATATCCATAACCGGAATCCGGTCGCGTGGGCACAATGCCGAGGGTAACCAGCTTTCCATCCTTCGCAGCCCGAATAGCGGTCTTCAGGGTTTCTTTGAACTTTGCGGGCGGATCAATATAGTGATCTGCGCTCATGACCACCATGGTGGCGCCGGGATGCTTTCTTTGCAATTGAAGAGCTGCCAGTGCGATAATGGGAGCGGTGTTTCGCCCCATGGGCTCCACTACAAAGTTTAGTTTTAGTTCGGGATGGATCTTTTGAATCGTCTTTTTCAGTTCGGCGTTGCAGCCCACGTATATCTGATTGGGCGACGCAACAAGTCGAGCCCTTCGCACGGTTTCTTCCAGAAGTGTGCGATTGGAATAGATCTTCTGAAGCTGCTTGGGATGACTGGCAGTGGACTTGGGCCAGAAGCGTTCTCCCTTTCCTCCGGCCATGATCAACACGACCACCTCTGAAGATTTTGCGGTGGCCACTCGGGCGTCCGGAGCTTTTGTTCCTTTTTTCTTACTCGATTTGCTGCTAACGTTTTTTGCCATTGATCTTCCTTAAGTCTCTATAAATGAATTTCTGCTTCTGGATCCCGCTACGGGCCAGCGTATCAGCCAGAGAGGTCTGATCCCCTTCCACGCCACGGCTTCCAGGTCAGCTGCTTTGCATTGACCCCGCTCTGTTCTGGCAGAACCGGGGATCCGCTGCGATTTGCTTTGCTTCCTGAAATCAGGGAGGCGTAAGATCTCTGAATCCTCCATCGGGTCCGGTGGCTTGAGGATTGGTATTCCTCACTGCCGGAAATGTACTTCGATCCTGGACCGGATTTGCATTTCCTGGATTGGGCGAATCGATGGTAGTGAAATCGAACGGCTCCACCGGAGGTTGATTCGTCACCGGGGGATTCCCATTGTTTGCCACATTGGGTTGCGCATTCGCTCCCTGGTTTCCTTTGAAATACTGTTCGTAAGGCATTACCAGGACGCGCACATTGTCGCTTAGAGAATCCACAGCCGCATAATCGCGGAGCTCGGGATATTTCTGTAACAGAACGGCCATCTTTTCCAGCCTTTCCAGGTACACTTCGTTTAGGATCTGACTGGCATGACGCTTGGCTCGCGCCTGATCTATTATGCTGATTCTTTCCAGACGATTGTTTAGCAGATTTTGACCGGCCTGCAGAGTTGCATTATAACGAACCGCATCCGGAACATAGACTCTCTCTACGTAGATTCGCTGAAATTCAATGCCTTCGGGACGGAAGTAGTTGTTCAACTCACCGCGTAGATCCTGGCGTACATAAGTATTGAGTTCGTCTTCCAGGCCGTTCAAGGCCACTTCGTTGGGCGCCAGGCCTCGCATCTTTTCGGCCCAGAAGGAGCGCATACGAAGCTCCAGGTACGGCTTTAGCTGCGACCAGTCCCCCACGGGCAGACTGAGAAATAGTGCACGAATGCGATCTTTGTTGATGGAGTATTCGTAATGTGCCTCTACCTGGACGGCAAAGCTGTCATCGAGCCCGAGAAGTTGACCCGCCGGGAATTGATAGACCCAGTGAAAGCGCAAAAACCTGGGCTCCAGTTGAACGCGATGTAGACGGATTCGATTGGGGACTGCCAGACCGGGCAGAAACGTGGTATCCCCGGGCGAGATCACTTCTTCCTGAAGACCATCCACTGTATCTTCCACGAGAATAGTTTCTCGGTACCCGGCAGTAACCGTGCCTGCGTAAGCCCAGGCCAGCGTGGATGCTAAAAGTACGCCCCAGAAAAGCGAGCGAAAGAATCTACCAGTCATTTAGACTCGGAGGATTCCTCCTCGGCCTCAATCTGAATGGACCGGGCAAGAATGATCGTAGAGATTGCATGCTTGTAAACCAGCGACTGTTTGCCATCGTTCTCAATAACGATGGTAAAATTGTCAAAGCTTACGACACGGCCTTTCAGGGGGACGCCATTCATCAGATAGATGGTGATTTCCATCTTCTCCTTTCTGGCGGAGTTCAGTACCATATCCTGTATATTATTTTTATTTCCCATACAATGGACACCCGAGGCGTTTCTGCAGGAGAATTATTCCGGATTGGCTCTGAGTCAATGATTAATTCTAGGACCAGAGAAAAGATTGACACAAAGGCTTTGTAGCCTTGCCGCATCGAGCGAATCCACAAATTGAACGTACTTGCGCTTCTGAAACCAGATTCTCTGCCGCCTTGCGTACTGCCGGTGCAGAATCCACAACTTCTCTTCCAGTTCCCACCGATCCATCTTTCCGTCCAGACAATCCAGCACCTCGCTGTAACCCAGGATTTGAAGACCGGGACAGTCCGAGCCATAGCTATCCCGACAATCGCGCGCCTCCTGCAGCAGCCCGCTTTCGACCATCTGGGCCGCCCTTAACTTGAGGCGCTCCCAGAGAGTGTCCTCCCCGGGGTAGAGAAACCAGCCCTGGAAGTCGTAAGGACTCTCCTGTGCACTGGCTTCCTTCTTTGCCCAGATTTCGGCCATAGTCATCCCGGAAGAGAGTACAAGAGTCAGATATCGCTCCACCCTGTAGGCATCATTTCGATGGATCCTTCCTCGGGAAGGTTGCTCGCCCTCGGAAACAATACAATGGGGATCGCTAGATTCCAGCTTGCCCAGACGCTCCTCATGGCTCATGGAACGAATCTCATCTTTGATTCGTAAGTCTTCTTGAATCTGGAATGGCCCGCTTCGCAGCAATTCCAGGTAGAAGCCTGCGCCGCCCACGAGCAGAGGAATCCGACGGCGCTGGATAATGGATTCGATTGCCTGAATTGCCAGGAGCCTGTACTGCGCGGCAGTGAATGTCTGATCGGGGTCCAGGAATCCCACAAGATGGTGGGTCATGTGCGACAGGACTTCTTGATCCGGCGCGGCGGTGCCGATGGTCAGCCCTCGATAAATCTGTCGCGAATCCAGGGAAACGACTTCGAAACGATCAGGATTCAAAGATGTAACGAGACCGGTCTTCCCTGCGCCGGTGGGCCCGGCCAACACGGGAATGCAGACCTTCAGATAGCGCCTTCCTTTTCCAGAAGCTCCAGCAACCTTGCTGTGCAATTTTCGATGGAGTCATTGATGATTACATGGTCAAAGAACCTGGCTTCCTCCAGCTCCTGAAGTCCATCCTGAAGACGAAGCACGATATCCTTTTCGCTGTCCGTACCTCGATGGCGAAGCCGATTCTCCCATTCCTTTCGATCCGGCGGCTCTAGAAAGATGCTGATTACCTGGCCGCCCATGCGATCCTTGATGTGCCGGCGTCCCTGAACATCTATGATCAAAATGGCGGACTTGCCGCGATCCAGAATGGCCCTCACCGAGCTTTCGGGAACGCCATACAGATTGCCGTGCACCGTGGCATGCTCCAAAAATTCGCCGTTTCTTATTCTGCTTTCGAAGTCTTCACGCCCGAGAAAAAGATAATCCTTGCCGTCTACTTCGCCGGACCTGGGGGCCCGAGACGTCGCCGTAATGGCTACGGCCAATTCGTCCGTTTTCTCAAGAAGATGCTTGACTATTGTATTTTTCCCTCCGCCGGACACGGAGGAAATGACGACTACTCTGGGTTCTTTGCTCTTCACATTGCCTCTTCAGGATTGCTTCTGATAAAGCACCCCTTCTTCTGTAGGCCGGGTTTTGAATCCGGTGTCAAGCATCTGTAGACTTTCTGCATGGCCAATGAAAAGATAGCCGCCATCCACAAGCATGTCGTAGAATCGATTAACCAGCTTTTCTTGATCCTGGCGATTGAAGTATATCATTACGTTTCTACAGAAAATGCAATGCTGTCCCGGGTGGTTCGCTTCAAACAGGTTTTCCGTATCGAACTTGATCTTTTCTCGCAGATCCTGGCGCACCTGGTAGGCATCCTGATCGTCCAGCTTGCGAAAATAGCGCCGGAGTATGTTTTCCGGGATCCGTTCAATCTTTCGTCCGCTGTAAATGCCGGCGCGGGCAAAATCCACCACCCGGTTGGAAATGTCCGATCCCAGAAGCTCCCACTCAAAATGACCCAGGCTCTTCATGGATTCTACAATCTCGATGGCCAGGTTATAGGGCTCTTCACCGGTGGAGCAGCCAGCCGACCAGAACTTCAGCCTGGAGCCTCGATAGGCCTTAACCAGTTCCGGAAGGACATGCTTCTTGAGCGCTTCAAAGTTCTGGGTCGTTCGCCAGAAGTAGGACTCATTTGTTGTCACAGCCTCCAGGAAGTGCACCATCTCCTGCTTGGCGGTAGCTTCATCGTTAATGTAGCGAAAATAGTCGTCGTAGCTGGCTAGCTTTAGAGCTCGAAGCCTCTTTCGCAGGCGATTCGAAAGAAGGGTAATCTTATGATCTTTTAGATGAATGTGCGCTTTCTCATGGATGAGCCGGGCAAATCGTTGGAATTGTTCGCCATCAAGGTCCGGTATCTCTGAAAAGGAAGTCATGAAGGGATCTTTCTGGTGCGTCTTCTTGTGTCGCCGGGCTCTTCCGGAAGTTGTAGCACCAGGGCGACTTCCGAAGGCGGGAATCTGGTGGCTCGAATAATGTCGGGAGGATCGAACCCCATGGAGCCCAGCTCTCGTATTAAGACGGCCCGGGTCTGCGGTGTTGTGTCAAGTAGATTGAGCCCGGTACTCTCCAGAAATTCCTGTACTCTTGTGATACGTCTTTCTTGCTCGTTTGCCGGCGGAGGCCCCTGGCTGTCAGTTTCCATCCCATTTGCGTTGGCGCTCAGGCCACCCCGGTAGGTGTCGGCCTGGTTTGTGCCCGATTGTTTTTCCAATGGCGGGCCGCCCGATTGCTCGCGGCCCTGGCTTTCCGGGGGACGATTTCGGTAAGATGCGAAATCCATTGTGTCCACATCTGTGGCGACACCGGCTGGCTCTCCGTTGCCGGATCCGAAACCGGATTCAGTTCCGGCCTCGGGCTGCCTGGCATCCTTATCGCGGGCGCCGGAGAAGCTTAATCGGGAATCGCCTTCTGGATCAAATCCGGAGACATAGTAGTCCTTACGGCTATTGCGAGCAGACGCCGACCCAGCAGAGCTTTCGAAATAGTCGCCCTTTGCTGGTTGAACCGGTTCTTTCGCGCTATCCATATTCGCATTTCTAGCATCGACTTTGCTCGCAAAGCCTGGCGCTCGACTCATACGAACCACTTCCCGGTCAAAGGCCGAATCCTTGCTCTCAGGGGCTGTTTGTTCTTCTTGCGAAGACATGGCAAAGCTCTGGCTGTTAATTCCCATGATACGGCCCACAAATCCGCCGATTCTTGCAAGAAGTCTGGTTCCGGAACCAATCTGGCTGCTCTCTGCGATGGCGGACCGAGCCAGCCCCTTCCTGGGGGCACTGCCGTAATCTGCATCGGAAGTGCCGAGTTCCTCCGTGTCGTCGTCCAGATCGCTCACCTGGAGAACATCCCCCTGCATCCGATTCAAAAGCCGCTCCATATGCCGGCCCTCGGCGGATAGCTCTTCCTCGCTTTCGCTCCCGCCGGCAAATTGACCGGATCGTCGTTCATCCACGAATTCATCTGGCCGGTCAGCTCTATCACTGCCCTGGAAGGCAAGACTCCCGTACGCGTTGCCTGGGTTGCCTGGGTTGCTTGCGCCACCCGATTGAGCGGGTTTGTTTCCGGTTGTAAGCTGATCCGAGGTCAGCTGGTCGGCCGCGGGCACATGCAATTCAGGGTTGTCGCCGGTTTT
This sequence comes from Spirochaetaceae bacterium, assembly GCA_002730875.1. GTDB lineage: Bacteria > Spirochaetota > Leptospiria > Leptospirales > Leptonemataceae > UBA3465. The sequence goes on from PCBI01000011.1 coordinate 59,077, forward strand.
TCGCTTTCTACGGGACTTCTTTAGATTCTTTTCAAAGTCCTCGTTGGCCTTTTCCAGCCTTTTCAGGATCTCCTCGGAGCGCCGGAGCTGACGCTGAAAGACCGTGGTTTTTTCGTCCACCGTGGCTGTGGCCGTATTGATATACTGGATGGTCATCTGCAGATTGTCGTAGAAGGCCCGGGGCACTCGATTTTGCCGTTCTTTGTCCAGAGCCATCCGGAACCGCACGGAGAATGCGACATAAACCAGAAATGAGATTATAAGATTCACTGTTATCAGGATGGCCAGTTCCATGATTTTCTTTCCAGGTTGGTAGGTTTTTCCGGTTCGTTGATGGGAAGACCCACGGCTGATCAATCAGGCCGTCTGGTCAAAATGAAGAGATTCCACAGCGCGCTGCTTGCCTCCCCAACTAATGTTTTCGTAGATGGTGGCAGGATTGTCCAGTTCTCTTTTTTCCGATCTACTTTCTGTACGGTTTCTGTTACCCCGGCCCCCTTCATAGCGGGCATCTTCCCGTCGAACCGCCTGATTCTGGCTTTCCATGGCGGCCTGGTTCTGCATTACCTGGGAGGGCCGGACCAGGTTCTCGTCGCGGGCGCGCCCCATATCCTGCATTTGCCGGTACACAGTGCCAGCCGTCTCGGACGCCTGGGTCCGAGCTTGCTCGGGTAGCGCATGAAAGGCCACCTGCATGTCCAGTGGGCGCAGCATAATCGTGTACCGCCTCTATCTGCGGCGGTTATAGCGGGAGGCCGATTCCAAATCTTTCTCCAGCTTTCCTATTTTAACATAACCGTTGTCGTACGTCAATGTTACTCCGTTGTAGGTATCGGAAATATTCTGGGCCGCATTTCGGATAGTGACCACCACGCCGGGGTGCAATTCCCGTTCGGCATGAACTTTTCCTTCCGCGCCGAGCTCCTCCATATGCTCATCCAGCCTGGCAAGCTCTTCCTTGAGTTCATTACACTTCTCTTCCAGGTCCCCTACCTGCTTTTCATTCTCTTCCAGCTTGGTCTCCTGCTCCAGACCAAAGCCTTCCGGATCGGCCTTTTTCCTGGCCTGCAGTGTAGCCATGGTTTTCTGGCCTTTTCGCAATTGATCTTCCGACTCCTGCAGCATTTTGGTGAGTTCTTCATGCTGGGACAGTATTCGGGGATCGGTGCCCACCGTGATTTCGGTAGCTGTATAGGCCTGGGAGCCAATGGTACGGGCCCGCACTTCCCTGGTGGCACGAATGTTTCCGCCGACAATCTGCGCTCGGCGGCCGTTACAGATAATCTTTCCTCCGGCTTCCACATTGCTATGGAGAATTCCTTCTTGAACCACCACATCCCCGGTAACCACTACGGTTGCATTCTGGATGAATTTCGCAAAAACAGAACCCCCGGTGGATTCGATGTGAGCCTCTTCTCGCCCCAGGATACCGGCCTGCACAACAATGTCGCCTTCCGCTTCGATGCGAGCCTTCTGTACCGAGCCTCCCACTTCTACGTTACCGGCAGCCTTAACTTCGTAGTTGTCCAAAACGTTGCCACCGATAACCACGGAACCCAGAAACATAATATTTCCGGTTTTTGGGCCCACATCGCCGACGACGCGATAGACCGGTTCCACGGAGATTTTTCCAGAACTAAACACTACCTGACCGTTGATTTCCGCGGTAAGTCGCATTCGATCTTCCGAAAGAATTGTATTCCGTCCCTGACGTAGCTCCACATCCTTGCCATCTCTTGCTTCTACAATGCGATTGAGCAGGGTTCGCCCCGCCACACCCTGCTGCGCAGGCATCTTTTCGGCCAGGATCTGACCTACCACCACGTTCTCTACCAGGTGCATTTGCTTGAAGTCGACTTTACCGGCTTCATCTTCTTCCAGTTCAAAATCCTTCTTGATGTTCACCTTGTAATCTATGTAGGCGTCTCGCCCGTGCTTCGCCGGCTGCCCCTGAGCGGCCAGGATTTCCTGCATGTACATTTCTTCATCCAGGGCCTTTTTGATTTCGTCTTCGTTGAAGCCAATCACCACGCCATGACTTTTCAACGCATTGACCACATCCTGGACTTCCAGATCCCTTCCGCCAGGCTTTGGCGGAGTAATCTTAACGTACGCCTTCATTTCGTCCGGAGTGATTTCCACTTTGCAAGTGGAATCCGCCTCCGGCCGGGCTATATAGTTTCCAATCTTGATGGGCTCCCCTTTTTGATCTTTCAGGGCCCGTTCCACTGTCTTCTGGTCGAAGCTCATGATGCCGCGCTTTTCGATTCTCATCATGGCTTCGTCTTCTGAAACGCTGCGACCATCTCCCAGGGGCGGGAACACAATGATATAGATGCCAGACTTGTAGACCTTTACCAGGGCACGCCCATCGCGATGCTTGGGAGTTACGTATTGATCCAGGTCTTCGGATAGAAGTCGATCGCCCACGCCCAGTTTCATGGAGAACTCTTCCAGATCCGCGAACTGGTGTTGTGGAGGTAGCACACTTACGAGTATGCGAAACGGCTTCGGATTAAGAAATGACTGCTTACCCCTTTCCAGGATTTCGTAGTCCAGCGTAGAGAGATCTTTGCCCAGGTGACTGGCAGCGCGATTCAAACAGGAGGCGATGGACAGGCCCACCACTTCTACTTTGTCCTTGACCAGATCCGGGATATCTTCCTCCGATCCCAGTAAAGCTGCCTTGAGCTTATCCATTAACCGAAATAATGCCACCGGCTGTGATCATGGCAAGCAAGATTCCCGGCCTGGGCTATGCTGCCCGGAGAACCATTGATTACTCGGAGAGGTGGAGTACAACCTTACGGCGGGACGGCCAGATCCAACCCCGTGCCATGGGATTCGGCCGGGGGCGAAGAAACCAGGGGTAGGTGCAATTCTCCCTGCTGAATGGAGCTTCTAAGCTCATGGGGTCGGGTTTCCTTCTGCTTGAGCAATTCCTGAAATTGTTGCCGATTGGTCTTCACGCCTTCTTTCAAAGGGATCAAAAACCGGCCCACCGTATGCGCTGTTGCCGGGTCATAATGAATGGTGAAGCTCCTGGAATCCAGCCCTACCTGGCGAAGCAGAATTTCGATCATCGCTATACCCATACCGGCACCCTCAATATGGTCGCTGAACTCCATGTAGTAATCGTACAGATTATCGATGGCGGCGCTGGTTTTGAACTTTTCGCGGATTCGGGCTTCTTCGGAAGGATAGAGAGGAAACCGATTCTCAACGGAAAACAGGAGTACATCGTCTAACGGTTGAATGATGATTCGGGTGTAGATGTTTTCTGCTCGGAGTCGGCTCTGGTACTCGGCAATGCGGCTCTCCACAAGGTTATCCCGAAAATGTTGCATACCTTCTTCATATTGTTCCGGATTGCCGGGATCCAGACCCAGGTCTTTGAAAACGATTCGTTTTAGATTGGCTTTGGCCGCATTCTGGACCAGCTCGCGGATGGCCGCATGGACAGGCCCCACCAGGTCTTCCTTGCCATAGAAGTTCAAGACTTCATGGATCGCCCCTTCCAGATCTCTCTCCCCTTTCTCTTTCAAATGAAAGGTAATCAGAACGATCTTTTTTCCGGATTGAACGGCCTCCTTGATCCTTTGGGCCACGGCCTGCATACTACCGAAAAGAAACCATAGGCCGTTTTTTTTCTACTATTTTCCGTTTCTGTTACAAAAAGCGACCAATCGAAGAAGCAAATTTACCAGTCCGGGGTACTACCCTATCGGATCATTAATAGATCAGATCGCCGGACAGTGAAACCCTGGCCTCAAGAAATCCGGCTCTTGATTGCATCCCTTACTCGCTCAACATCGGCAGACAGTCGTATGGGCTGGTTGCCTATTGTTGATTCCACGTCTTCCAGGTTACCTTCATGATACCCGGTCTTGAATTCCGAAAATTTGAGGCCGTGGGCTGTGGAAATGACCACCACGCTGTCCTCCGGTTTGATAGTTCCGTTGGAAACCAGCTTTTCGGTGCATGCAAGGGCAACGCCGGTGTGGGGATCGTTAAACAAACCATGCAGATCCGCTCTCGCTGCAGCATTGGCCAGTTCATCCTCGCTGGCCTGTTCGACCACTCCCTGAAAATCTTGCAGGGCTCGCACGGCTCTTGGGTAGCTCACCGGATTCCCAATCTGTATGGCGCTGGCCAGGGTTCGGGATGCCTGAACTTTCTGTAGATCTTTCAGTCCCTTCTGGTAGCTAAGATAAAGAGGGTTGGCTCTGGATGATTGGGCCACACAGATTTTCGGTACCTTTTCGATCATTTCGTTTTCGTGGAGTAAGCGAATCCCCTGAGCAAGCGCGCTAACATTGCCAAGGTTGCCGCCGGGAATGACAATCCAATCGGGTAGCTCCCAGTTCCTTTGCTGAGCCATCTCGACGCTGATGGTCTTCTGTCCTTCGATGCGCAACGGATTCATGGAATTGGCCAGGTAGATGGACTGGTCTTCAGTGACGGCTCTGACAATTTCCATACATCCGTCAAAGTCCGTATCCAGACTGATGACTATTGCCCCGTTGGACAAAGGTTGCACCAACTGCGCAGTGGATATTTTGCCTTCGGGCAAAAAGACGATTACCGGAATATCTGCCGCCGCCGCATAAGCCGCCAGCGCGGCGCTGGTATCGCCGGTGGAGGCGCAGGCTACCGCCTGAATGGGAATACCGCGAGCGCGCAGGGACACCACATGACTTACAAGAACAGTCATACCCAGGTCTTTAAAGGAACCGGTATGCGAAACCCCGCACTGCTTAACTTCCAGCGATGCAATTCCCCATTGTCGGGCCAGTCGATGAAGGGGAATCAAAGGTGTGGCGCCTTCGCCGAGAGAGATTACATGCTCCAGATCGATGCCAGGAAGTACCCATTCCTTCTTTCCCCAGACTCCGGATGAAAAAGGGTAACCCGGATACCGAAATCTCCGGGCAAAAGTGTCTTTCCAGGTGGCCGCATCGAACTGCTTGAGCGCCTCAATATCGTGAACAACGTCAATGAGTCCGTCGCATTTCTTACAACGATAGAGAACTTGATACAGATCGTAGGATTCGCCGCATTCAATGCATTCCAGATGCGCTTGAAAAGGACGATGGGGGCTCAACTGTTCCATATTCAGGGTCAGAAAAATCGGCCGATCAAGAAGCGGAAGCCTTTTCCTCTTCCACCTTTAGCCGGCTGAATGAGAACACTCCTTTCTTGTTTCTGGTCTTGGAGTCCAGACCAGGGAAGATTCTTTTTAGCTCCAGAATGAATTTCATTTTCTCTTCGCCCATCCGGTTCATCACAAAACGTGTGCTGAGTTCAAACTCTACGTATTGAATGGGACGTCCATCCCGAACCATGGCTGCAATCCGAAAGCCGGCCGGATGGCCAATCAATTCTCGGCTTTCAAAGGTTTCCTTCCCGCGCATGTATTCCAGGTGTTTGTGATGGGGGGCGCGAAAGAATACCGGACCGCCGGGCTCCACCGCGATCTGATACTCCTCCAGATCTCTCTCTTTGTGGAAGGCCAGGTGAAGATGATCTTCTTTAATGCCGACCAGCCGGGTAGCAATATGGCCGTCCAGCTGCCCCACCGAAACCTGCTTTCGTCTTTCCTTTTGATCGATCAATATTTCGTAGGTGAAACCTTCTTTAGGTGGGGGTGCATTTCGGTCCTGCATGGTGTGCAGAACCGGCGCCAGGATAAACCGAAAAAAGGCGTATAGAAGAAACAGTGTGCTGGCAATGGCCAGAATCCAGAGGACTACATCCACCGCAGTGGGAATTACGATGGCCGGAACCATGTCAGGTTTTTTGATCCAGCAGGAACTCCCGAGCTTTTTCCTTTGCTTCTTCCGGAGTCAGGTTCGGATCCTTTTTGATTCTCCATTCGTAACGAACCATGAATTCCCGGGGCTGTACGATTCCGGATTTGAAACCAAATTCGTAGCGCATCAAATCATCTCGGAACATGATGCTGGCCTGCCAGGCCCGGGGGGATTTGCCGCCTTCATAGTCCACGTTTTCGATCATTCCCGTCTGCGGATTGAGCTTAACGCGAAGCAGGCCTTGATGAGTGAAGTCCATGAAATCCCATTTATCGTCATACTCGGCAAATAGCTTATGGTTCTCCCGTCGAGCCAGGGGAGACGGCTTCGCATAGATATAATTTTCCGCGCCCACCTGTCGCAGGATGTACTCGTCTTCGGTAATCAGGATCCGAAACACCTCATCCTCGACTGCTTTTTCCTGAAAGAATGGATCATCCGCGGCCGTGGGCTTCTGAGTGCTCTGGGTAAGGGAGCAATAAGAAAGGAATGCCAGAAGGGCTAGGGGAAGAATCTTTCGCATCTATAAAGGCCTCTGAATCTATCTTTTTGCGGAACGTATTTCCGGCCACACTTTCACCATAATTAGAGACGAGGTCAAGCCCGTCAAGGATCGAGATAGGCCAGCATTTTTTCCGGATCGCTGGAGTCATCGGGGGAGGACACAGACTGAAAGGAATACTGGACGTCTACAGGAGAGCCCGAGAGCAGGTTAAGTCGCTTGAACTCGGCCTGCATCTTACGAATGAAAATGTCTGCTTCCTGGGAATTTCGACCCGGTAGAATAAGCGCAAACCGACCCTGCCCCACCCGGGCCAGGAAATCCGTATCGAACAACAATCCACCAATGGAACGGGACAGATCCTGGAGAAAGGAAGTCACGGATTCCGGCTCGTTCAGCGATAGAAGTCGCTTCAGGTTTTTCACCCGCACTTCCACCAGGGAAACAGGGGTCTGGAACTGGGCCCCCCGGTTGAGTTCCTTGCGAAGTCTTTCCACTACAGGCGAGAATGGATCTCTAAACAACGTCTCCCGCTCTCCGAGAATAATACAGTTAGCCATAATCGGAGCAAAAAATTCCGCCGTAGCCAGGGCCAACTCCCGATCAAACTGAGTCCAGGGCCTGGAGGTTCGGTGAATCGTGATGAATCCCACCAGCCAGTTCAAATTGATCAGAGGAACAATCCAGTAGTTCTGCATGAGCGCAAGATCATCGTTGGAGTAGCCACTTGTGATTTCCTGGTTTTCCCTGAAGTCGGCAAAGTCGTAAAGCCTGGTAAGGTTGGAGATAGTGCCTATCAAATCCGAACTAACCGGAAGACTGAACTTTTCCAGGGACTCCGGACTGATCTCATTGCCTGCAAAGATCGTGTATTCCTGTCTGGGAACGTTCAGCAGCACCAGAGAAGCGCTTTCCACTCCGAAATCGTCTTTCAGATGATTGAGAAGCACATCGTAAACATCGTCCAAGTTTTTGACCTGACTGGCCTGACGACTGGCGCTCAGTATGCGCTCGTATAGTTCCAAACGGGTCTGATTCTGCTCGGACTGTTCGTCGCGCTGAATCCGTTGATGGATGCGATGCAGCGCCCCGGCCGACATTTCGCCCAGGAGTTTAAGGTATTCCAGGTCATCCAGCGTGTAGTCCACGCCTTCCATGTTAGGCCCAACCATTATGACGCCGGCGTTGCTGGCGGGCTGCCCGATGGGCGCCACTACCTGCGCGTTGATCGCTTCCAGGATCTCTTTTTCCAGGTCAGAAATGGTTGAAGTCCCTTTTTGGAATTCCTGCGTGTAATGGATTTCCTGTTTATCGCGTAACCGATCGTAAATTTCGTCGCCGGGCTTCAATGCCCAGTTGTCCGCCGGGTTCACCCCGAGATACGCCACCGGATAGAATATCTGATTTTTACCTTCGTCATTCGGAGCAAAGACGATCAGCCGGTTTGCCCCGAGTTGCCCCAGTATACCGTAAGAAAGCGCATCCCAGAATTCATCCAATTCCTGGACATCCTGCAGTTCGCGCAATAGATCAAACAGGGCCATGTAATGATCGATTTTGCGCTGCGAGGCGATGTGAGCCTCCGCCGGCAACGTGGTCATGGGATGCGTATCTTCGTACAGAAAGCTTTCGTCCCGCTTTCTGGGCTCGGCATCGGACGTTTGTAGTCCGCGAGCTTCTTCTTCGGCCTGCTCCAGAGCTTCCTTTTCCCAGTTAGAAAATGGATCCAGCTCATGGGTGTCCGAATCATCCTCGGAGGCCAGGGCCGGATCGTCGCTTTCCTCCGGGGATCGGTATTGCAGATCCAGATCAGGAAAGTCCTCGTCCAGATCCCCATCCTGGATTTGCTCCATCAAATCGAGATCAGACTGTGGTACAGCCTGCTGCTCCTGGGCTGCCTCGGCGTTTTCCTGGTCCGAGGATTGAAAATCCTCCGGAGACTGCAATCCATCTGCGGCCGGCAGAGTGTCTTCCAGTGCATGGTCGGTGCCGAATTCAGAATCCAGACTGGCCTCAAAATCCTGCAAGGCTTCCGGACTGATCTCCGGTTCTTCAAAGTGGTCGATTTCTCCGGCAGTTTTGGCCTCTTTCTGAATCTCCGCAAATGCGTCTTCGTCCAGAAACTCGACGCTTTCGTCATGTCCCAGATCAGGCTCAATGGTTTCCGGAACTTCAAAGTCGGATCCTTCATCTACGCTAATGAATTCTTCGGTGCCCTCGCGTAGGAGGCTATCTTCAACGGTGGCATCTTCAAGCTCGGGCCCGGAATCGGCGCCTACCCCGGACATTTCCGGAATGCTCTGGCTTGCAAGCGCATCGTCTGAAACCGGGGCTTTCCCGGCCTCTGTGGAGGCAGTTGCCTCATCTATGGCGCCGCTGGTCCGGACCTCTTCGCGGTCCCGCATTTCGGAGGCCCGTTGAAGCAGTCCCTTCATGCTTTCGCGCATGTAGAGGGCACGGCTCAATAAACCACTGCCGGCAGGAGGCCGGGCCCCGGAGCCAGAGCTTTCGCCCCCTCCGGATCGACGAGCCTGCTCCGCCCTGTGCAGCAAACCGCCGGCGCCGTCCGCATTGGATTCGGATGCGACACTGGATCCGCCGGAGTCCGGGGATTGGCGGGCTTGTTCGGCCCGGTGGAGCAAACCGGTGGAAGAAGGGGTGGACGAAATTCCAGATCCGACGTCTGATGCAGGGCTCGAATCCATGGCTTCGTTGGCGGATGAATGGTGCGCGGCGGAGTTGCCCGAGGTCTGGCGTTCGGCCTCAGCCCTGTGTAACAAGCCAGTTGCCGCTACCGGCGAACCGGAAGGGCCAGCGTGGTCGGAAGACGATTGCTCCGGTGTCTCAGAATCGGCGTTTTCGCTCCGGTGTTCGGTTTGCCCGGAGCTGCTTCGGTACTTTCCGGCTTTGTCCAGTAGCCCCATGGATCATTGTATCCCCAGATCCTGCATTACCTTTTTGTAGAGATCAAAGTACTCGGAACGGCTGAACTCCCGCACGGTGTCTTCGGGTAATTGATCAAAAAGCCGGTCCAGATAGGATATCATCTTCTTCAGGTCATCCTTGTTTACTCCCTCGGCCTGGGAGATGCTCTCTGCCAGAGCTTCCTGTCTTTGCTCCGTTTCCGGGGACGGTTGCAGATCCGCCTGGGCATCCTCTTCAGGCTCATCGATAACGATGGCATTCTTTTCGCGCTCGGCTTCATGCAGCGCCGCGTCGGAATCCGCCACCACGTTGGCGACCTGCCCTTCTTCCTGCACGGCCTCTTCGGTCACGTCTTCAAGGATGTTATCCAGCTCAGAGGCAGATAGCGCAATGGTTTCGTCTTCGTCCTCGTCCAGAAGCGAAGGAACGGCGCCAAAATCCTCTTCTTGCTCCTGCGCGCCTTCCAGGCCATCCGACGGGATCTCGTCTTCTATTGTGAGCGTGTTTTCGTCGCCGCCGCCATCGAAATCGCCGGGTTCGTCAAAAGCCAGGGCTTCCGCTTCCTGAGTCAGAGAGTCCTCTTCGGCCAGGTCTTCCTGGTCCGATACGATGTTACCCAGTTCTTCCGGGGTCAGCGTAATGGACTCATCCTCGTCGCCGTCCAGCACTGATAGCGGCGGGGCCGCGAACTCTTCGTCTGAGAAATCCTCGTCTCCCAGAACAGCTTCGCTTAACTCATCATCACTGATGCCAATATGGTCGTCTCCGGTGTCTTCTGCCACAGACTCCCTGTCTGCGCTCATATCCGGACCCGCGTCCTCCAGGTCGTCTTCGAATACGGGAAAGTCGGTTTCATCGCTGGCTTCGGAGAAGTCGTCGCCGGATTTTACGCTAACTTCTTCGCCAAGATCAAGGCCGGAATCTTCCATGCTGTCTTCGGCGCCCAGGGCAGGAATCTCATCCGAAAAATCGTCCTCAATGGAGTCCAGCGGAATGGACACGTCTTCTTCCGGTTTCAGACCTTCGGCAAACTGGGGATCTCCATCTTCCACATCTTCCAGGATGTTACCCAATTCGTCTTCGCTCAATGCCACGGGACCTTCTTCTTCCTCCAGATCCGGTACGCCCGAAGTGTCCTGTTCCCAGTGGGAATCGTCAAAGGAGCCTTCGCTCTCCGAGGAGTCGATGTCTGCAGCAAAGTCCGTTTCCAGATCAGAAAAGTCGTTCTCTGAAAGTCCGGAATCGTCATCGGATTCGGAATCGGTTACAAAAGCGCTTTCCAGGTCCAGGTCATCCGAAGCCGAGCCTTCGGCAGAGTCGGATGCATCGCCGAGATCCAGGGAGTCCCCTTCCATGGAAAAGCTATCGTCGTCGGAAAAACTGTCTTCGTCCAGTGCCACTGGTTCGTCGCCGTCCAGGGAAAAATCACCGTCCAATCCGCTCGGGGAGTCTTCGGAATCATCCATACCCGAGCCGGACATGGAATCGGATGAGTCGAAAGAATCCAGGGAGTCGGCAAAAGGATCTTCGCTGGACTCGGCCAGATCTACGGTTTCCAGATCGCCCGAGTCCGCAGACATGGCGAATTCTTCATCGTCGCCGGAATCGGAAAGGTCACCATCAGTAGAAAGAATTCGGTCCAGTTCGTCTTCGCTCAAAGATACCGGTCCGTCGTCCTCTTCCATCATGGGCGGAAGCGGGATTTCGTCGTCGTCCGAGTCCTGAAAATCTGTAAGGGCTCCGCTGTCGTCTGAATCGGCAAAATCAGAATCTGATAAATTGGTAAAATCGCTATCTTCGGCGGAGGCCGAGTCGTCGGAGAATTCAGCGGAGGAATCAAAGGTTTCTTCTTCGAACCCGGAATCATCCCAGTTCATTTGGTCCGCAGATTCGGCGCTTTCGGATTCCGGTAACTCGTAGTCGCCGGTGGCTATGGCATCGTCATCAATGTCTGAAAACGGATCGCCCTGTCCTCCGGATTCCCCTTCGACAGAGAAATCCAGGTCTCCGAAGGCATCGTCCAGGTTGCTTTCCGTTTCCGATTGGAGCGCATCCAGCCCTTCCCCTTCCTCCTGGAATTCCAGGTCATCCAGTTCTAGTTCGGGCAGATCCGCAAGATCCGAGGAGTTTTGCTTATTCTCTTCCATGGTAATCCGGATTCCGTGGTATAGTAGATCATCGGCTCCTGAAGGTCAAATTTTGATGCCAGTGCCCCTGCAGAGCCAAAAAAGCACCCGGTTCCCCTTTTGACGGGCCCATTTTGGGTCCCAATAAGGAATTCCGGCCTATTGGTACGGATTTTCGGTAATGGCGGGCTCTCGGACGCTTCCGGGGCCTCCGGGCTGCCCCGACCTCTGGGCTAGGCCGGATCCACGGCCTCGATTACCTTACGGAAGCGTTCCGAAAGCGGCGAGCTGGAAAGGCTTGCCTTGATTTCACGACCGGGCTCCATTCGGGGAAAACGGAAGTTCACAGTGTTTCCATGGTCCGGCTCCAGACCAATACAGCCTCCCAGTTGCTCAGCCACCATTAAGATCACGGATAGTCCAAAGCTATCCTGGCTGGTTTCCCATTGATCCAGACTCCAGGATTCGCCGTCATCGGCCACGGTGAGCATTATGTCATGGCCATCGCCCTTCAATGTCAGAAACACTTTGCCGGCGGTACGGCGGAGGAAGGAAGTCCGAAGCGAATGCATCATCAGTTCGTTCAGCACTGTGCCCACGCCCAGAAGCTGATTTGAGCTGAGCTCCACATTCTCTATGGACGTCTCCAGCCGTATCGTGGTCAGTCGAGTATAGGCTTTGAATATCGCATGCGCCAGATCCTCCAGATAATGGACAGCCGAGACGTCGCCCTGGGAGCCGGAGAGCAACCGGTCATAAAGAAGACGCAGGCCGGAAACCCGGTTCAGGGTCTCGAGCATAGCCATTCGGGCTTCCTCGGAAAGCATGTCCTGGGCGCGGATCCTGAGCATCTCTTCGAGAGCTGAAATGTGACTTCGGGTGCGTACGTAGAATTCCTTGAGCAACTGCTCCTTCTCCGCCAGTTGCCTGTGAACCTCTTCTTGCGCTGCAATTAGATCCGTAACATCCCGGGCCAGTATCAGTCGCGCATCCCTGCCCTGAAATTGCTGACTGTGCCCGGTAATCTCCACATCAATGGTTTCTCCATTCTTTTTCTGATGCTGCCATAGGCCAGATGACGAATAGGCGCTGTGGCTTTCGATGAGTTCGCGCACGCGGACTCTAAGGGCCGGCACGTCTCTTTGCGGGCGGATATCGGCGATGGTCATGCTGAGAAATTCGTCCCGGCTGTAGCCGTAGTGATGAATGGCCGCATCGTTCACCGCAAGAAAAGCCAGACTTTCCATATCATAAACCCACATGGGAAGCGGGTTTTCCTCGAATAGCTCTCGATACCGGGACTCCGACTCCGCCAGCTTATGACGTTGTTCCCTTTCCTGCATTCGGGCTTCGTGTATTCTAAAGACCATGCGAATGGAGGCAATCAGTACCACCGGTCCGGAGTTTTTCAGAATATAGCCGTAAGAGGTAATACCTTCCGTTAGGTCCACGGTTTCGCGATCCGTATGCGAAGATAGAAAAGCCAGGGGCACATCCATTTTCTCAATGATGCGTTCGGCCGCCTCCGTGCCCTTTATGCCAGGTCCCAGATCGATATCCATCAATACCAGGTCAAAGTCCGGGTTGCATAGCTCCAGGGCTTCCTCACCGGAATAGGCCAAAGTGATCTGGAATCCATTTCTTTCCAGAAGGCGCTTTTCCAGAACGGCGGTGGGCGGATCATCTTCCACCAGCAGGATCTTCTTTTCCTTCAAGTTCAAAATGCACCTTCTTTGCCACTTCAGCGAACGTCAGGGACGAGATGCCGCTCCGTAACCCCGGGGCGCCCGCCCAAAGTTGCCAACCGTCGAATATTGAGGCCACAAGCCGAGTTCATGTACCGGTCCGGCTCAGACCCGACCCGCACTATTGTCCAGGGTACACAATGCTCGATTAAACGACAACTTTTCCGAAGCCGTTGCATAACAGGGTAATATACTCCAGCCTCAGGAGTTTTCCATGGATTGGCAATTATACGGCCCCGAAGCCGGACCGTAGTCGCTAGAATTGCCCCGAACGTTCGATCATATTCGAGCATAAAAAAAGCCCGCCGAAAACGGCAGGCTTCTGTGATCGGGAAATGCGGAACGCGAACCACCTTTCCCGGAATGGTTTACGGGCGACTTACTGCTGATTTCCTCCAGCAGCGTTGATTTTATTTCGAACTACCTGAATCACTTCCAGGTGGTTTTCGATATCTTCTTCGCCTACTACCGTCATGGCTCGTAGCGCTTCCAATTCCGTTTGCAGCTTCTCCAGGGAAAGCTCTTCCGGCTTTTGGATTTCGTCGGCAAGAACGGTGACCTTGTTCGATTTGACTTCCAGAAATCCGCCACTCAGAAAGTAGGTTTCGGTGCCGGCTTCGGTTTGGAATCTGAGCGTCCCTGAGCCCAGAAGAGCAATCATGGGAGCATGGTTGGGCTGAATGCCCATGGAGCCATCTTTGGCCGGCAAAACGGCGGATTTGGCCGGCCCCTGATAGACTTCCCGGGCCGGCGATACAATACTCAGTTGGAAATCCGATGCCATATCAGGTACCCATTTTCTTGGCAGCTTCTACCACATCGTCGATGGTTCCGGTCATACGGAAAGCCTGTACGGGCAGATCGTCGTATTTACCGGAAAGCATTTCTTCGAAGGATCGAATGGTATCTTCCAGCTTCACGTACATTCCAGGAATACCGGTAAACTGCTCGGCCACGTGGAACGGCTGGGACATGAATTGCTCAATCTTTCGAGCCCGATTCACCAGAATCTTGTCTTCTTCGGAGAGTTCATCCATACCCAGAATGGCGATGATGTCCTGCAGGTCTTTGTAACGCTGAAGGATTCGCTGAACCTCTCGGGCAATGTTATAGTGACGCTCGCCCACAATTCCAGGCTGCAGAGCTCTGGAAGAAGAATCCAGCGGGTCTACCGCAGGATAGATACCTTTTTCCGAGATAGCCCGGTTCAATACAGTAGTTGCATCCAGGTGGATAAAAGCAGTGGCCGGCGCCGGGTCAGTAAGGTCATCCGCAGGAACGTAAATGGCCTGAACGGAGGTTACCGATCCGCGACGGGTGGAAGTAATTCGCTCTTGCAGGGCGCCCATCTCGGTGGCCAGTGTAGGCTGGTATCCCACAGCCGAAGGCATACGACCCAGAAGAGCCGACACTTCGGAACCGGCCTGGGAGAAACGGAAGATGTTGTCCACGAAGAGCAGACAGTCCACACCCATTTTGTCCCGCAGGTATTCGGCCATGGTCATGGCGCTCAGAGCTACGCGAAGACGGGCTCCAGGAGGCTCATTCATCTGACCAAAGCAAAGGATGGTCTTTTCGATTACTCCGGACTCTTTCATTTCCAGCCAGAGGTCATTCCCTTCCCGGGTTCTTTCCCCTACGCCGGCGAATACAGAATAACCGCCGTGCTCTTTGGCCAGGTTGTTAATCAATTCCTGAATCAGTACGGTTTTGCCCACACCGGCTCCACCAAACAGACCGGTTTTACCACCCCGGGTGTAAGGAGCGAGAAGGTCGATTACCTTGATACCTGTTTCGAAAATCTGCTGCTTGGGCTCCAGATCTTCCATGTCCGGGGCTTTTGCATGGATGGGCATGCGTTCTTTAACCTGAACTTCGGGACCTTCATCCACTACATCGCCCAGAACGTTAAAAATGCGACCGAGAGTAGGCTCGCCTACGGGTACAGAAATGGGGGCTCCGGTATCGGTTACTTCCTGGCCACGAACCAGACCGTCCGTAGAAGCAAGCGCTACTGCCCGTACCTGATTTCCGCCCAGGTGCTGCTGTACTTCGCCGACCAGTTTCTCCTGCTTACCTTCTACCTCAACGCTCATTTCCAGAGCGTTATAGATTTCCGGAATCTTACCGGTCGGAAACTCAATGTCGATTACGGATCCAATTACCTGAACAATTTTACCTTTATTTGCTGTAGCAGTAGCCATATGTACCTCGCAGAATTCCTTTGTGAACTAGATCTTTTCCTCAATTAGGAGAGAGCATCCGCTCCGGATACAATCTCTGCCAGCTCTTGAGTAATGCTGGCCTGTCGTTTTCTATTGTATTGTTGCGTTAGAGACTTGGTCATGTCGCCCGCCGCGTCGTTGGCCGCCTTCATGGCAACTCGTCTGTAGATTTGTTCCGCAGTTACCGCTTCCAGAAGGGACCGATACAGAACGGTCTGCACCAGATGCGGCAACAATTTCTCAATGATGGTTTCCGGATCGGGCTGGAAGATCATGTTCTGGCGATAGCCTTCTTCTTTGCCTTCGGCCGATTCTTCTTTGGTCTTGCCGGATGGATGCAATGTGGGCTTCTCGGTGGAGCTTTCCTGTCCGATGGGAAGCATTTGTTTCACTTCAGGAAGTTGAGTGGCCGAGTTATAGTAAACGGTGGAGATTACTTCGATTACATCCGTTTCTTCTTTGATGAAACGTTCCATCAGATAGCGGCCTAATTGCTGAGACTGATCCAACTTGAAGGTGTCGTCGATATCGGTGTAAACATGAGCCACCGGCACCTTGATGAACCGGAAATAGGAAGCGCCTTTTTTGCCGATTACCTGGACTTCCACTTCTTTACCCTGCTTTTGCAGTTCCAGAATGCGAAAGCGAGCAAGCTTCAAGACGTTGGAGTTGTAGCCGCCGCAAAGACCTCGATTGGCCGTAACCACCACAAGCAAATACTTCTTTGGATTCTCTTTTCTCTCTACCAGGGGAGAATCCACGGTTCCCGCCAGGTGCTCCAGGCCGGCCAGGATCTCTTCCATCTTCTCACCGTAAGGCCGTGCGCCCTGCACACGCTTCATCATGCGCTGGGACTTGGCCGCCGCCACCATTTCCATGGTGTGGGTGATCTTCTTGATGTTCTTTACAGAACTGATCCTTTTCTTTATTTCCTTTGTGCCTGCCATGGTGCCTCGCTAAGTTAGCTTACTGTCCCTCTGCGTTGCGGCGTTTAGCCTACTACGCCTATGCGTCTCCGCCTTTAGCTTACTTTTCTATGCCTGTCCCGTCTGCGGAATTACTCCCCGCTCTGATGACGAATATCCGCCGCTTTTCCGGCCAGGAAGGACTCGGCGAAGTCCTTGATGGTGGCTTCCAGAGCCTTGTCGTCTTCGATTACCTTCTTCTCGCGAATTCCTTTAACAAGCTCCGAATGCGCATCATGCAGATAGCTGATAAGCGCCGATTCGAATTCCTTGGCTCGACTCAGAGGGATCTTATCCATCAGACCTCGAGTCACCGCAAAAATGGCCAGAACCTGGTCTTCCACAGCCCAGGGAGCAGATTCACCCTGCTTCAGTACTTCCATTACCCGGTATCCACGATCCAGCTGAGCCTGGGTGGCCGCATCCATGTCGGTTCCCAGTTGCGCAAAGGCTTCCAGGGCCTTGAAGGCCGCCTGGTCCAGTCGCAGCTTACCGGCTACGGATTTCATGGCCTTGATCTGGGCCGAACCACCCACACGGCTTACGGAAATACCTACGTCCACCGCAGGGCGCTGTCCGGAAGCGAACAGTCCGGGTTGTAGATAGATCTGACCGTCGGTAATGGAAATTACGTTGGTTGGAATAAACGCGGAAACCTCTCCTTCCTGGGTCTCAATGATTGGAAGGGCTGTTAGCGATCCTCCTCCGTATTTCTCGCTCATCTTGGCCGCTCTTTCCAGAAGACGGCTATGGAGATAGAAAACATCTCCAGGATAGGCTTCCCGACCAGGAGGACGACGGAGCAGCAGTGACATCTGACGGTAGGCATTGGCCTGCTTGGTCAGGTCATCGTATACCGCCAGGGTATGACGGCCTTTTTCATACATGAAGTATTCGGCCATGGAGCAACCGGCATACGGAGCCAGATACTGCAGCGGAGCCGGATCAGAAGCAGAAGCGGATACGATGATGGAGTAGTCCATGCATCCCAGTTCTTTCAGTTTTTCGTAGAGAGCAGCCACTTTAGAGGCTTTCTGACCGATGGCCACGTAAACGCAGATTACATCTCCGCCTTTCTGGTTAATGATTGTATCGATTGCAATGGCGGTCTTACCGGTGCCCCGGTCTCCAATGATAAGCTCACGTTGTCCACGTCCTACAGGAATCATGGAGTCGATGGCCTTGATACCGGTTTGCATGGGGATCTTAACCGGCTCTCTTTTTGCGATGCCAGGAGCCAATCGCTCTACGGGATACATTTTGTCTGTGTCGATAGGTCCTTTTCCGTCCAGGGGGCGTCCCATAGGATCTACGATTCGACCCAGCAGCGCATCGCCTACCGGCACTTCAAGAACGCGACCGGTTCTCTTCACCTGGTACCCTTCCCTTAATTGAGTGGAAGGTCCGAGAACCACGATACCTACATTGTTCTCTTCCAGGTTAAATGCCAGGCCCAGAGTTCCATCTTCGAACTCTACCATCTCATTGAACATTACGTTCTCGAGTCCGTATACCCGGGCAATACCGTCCCCGATGGAGATTACTTCCCCGACTTCGGACAGGTCCAGTTGCGATTCAAAGCTCTGGATTTCTTTCTTGAGTACGCTTACGATTTCGTCTGTCTTAATTTTCATAGTATTCCTCGCCCAGGATTTTCTGAGTTAGTAGGTTCTTTTCCAGTCGTTTCAGTCGGCTGAATAGACTGGTATCAATCTGTACATCGTTGCTGCGAACCACGATACCGCCCAGGAGGGACGGCTTCACCTTTGACTCTACAACGATTTCCATCTTAAAATAATCTTTCAAAGTATTGCGAATCTGATCCACCACGGACTGATCCAGTTCTGTGGCCGATTCCAGGATTACGGTCTTTCTACCCAATTGCTCATCCAGCAATCGGGAATAGGCCTCTACAACGTCTGGCAGATTATGGAAACGCTCTTTGGCGCACAGAGTACCCAGAAAGTTATACACCAGCTGCGATACGTTGCCCTTCAAAGACTTCTGGATCAGTTGCAGCTTCTGATCTTCATCGATCACCGGCGCCGCAAAAAACTTCCAGACCAGGGGCTCCTTATGCAGAGCTGTATTGACTTCCTGAAGCTCCTGCTCCACCTCCGCTGCATTTCCGGCAGCCAGGTCCAGTAAGGCTTCAGCGTACACATTTCCTATCTTTTCATCGCTCATTGCGATCCTTTTCCATGCGCTAGAGGCGCTTGCGCAATATGCGCTGATTGATTGAGCCGGTAGGCCGGCGGCCGTACGGACGACTTATGAAGAGTCAGTCCGCCTAGTTCTGCAGACTCTTGATGGATTTGATGGATTGCTCCACCAGTTCCTTGTGGTCCTGCTCGGAAAGGGTTTTGCCCAGGATCTGCGATGCAATCTGCACCGAAAGACCGGTTACGTCCTTATGAAGCTTGTCCAGAGCCGCATCCATGGCCAGATCGATTTCTTTTCGACTTCTTTCCCGGATCTGCTCCGCTTCCTGACGCGCGGTTTCCAGAATCTCATTTCGCAGACCTTCCGCATCTTTGCGGGCCTCGGCGATGATATCCTGGCCTTCTTCTTTCAGACCGTTCAACTTCTCCATGTACTCTTCGAGTTTGGATTCTGCATCCGTACGGATTCTTTCCGCACGGTCCAGATCCTCATGGATCTTGTTGGCCCTTTCATCCAGAGCGGATGTAATGGGCTTCCAGGCAAATTTCTGCAGGATAAAGAGGACCAGCAGAAACGTAACGGTGGTCCAGATCGCCAGACCCGGGTTTACCTCGAGAAGTGAGATGCCTCCCTCTGCTGCGATAAATTCCAACATGCTGATCCTCCTTTATTCCTGCCCGTTTTCCTTACTGGTCCTGCTGCTCAACTACTGGCTTGTTGGCTTTTGCGAACTCAGAAACAGTTTCTTTGTCCAGTACGCCGCCCATAGTAAAGGCGATTACGAGAGCAAACAGAGCCGCACCTTCGATCAATGCAGCGGAAATAATCATGGCTACAGTGATTGAGCCAGATGCCTCAGGCTGACGGCTAATTCCTTGAGCCGCGCTGTCGCCAATTCGGCCGATTCCAATTGCTGCTCCGATGATCACGAGACCGATTCCGAGCCCTACTCCGATAAATGCTAAGCTGATCATTCTATCCTCCAGTTGTCCTTGTATGTCCTATCAAATTGATTACTTGCCCATCTACGTTTCTATCATCTCAGTGCCTGTGCATACTCAGGCCTATAAAGATGGCAGAAAGTAGTGTAAAAATAAATGCCTGTAGCAGCGCTACCAGAAGCTCCAGAACATAGAGCGCCGTCATCCCGGTTACGGATACGATGGGCATCCACCAGGTCTGGAACTGAAATATAAAACCGGCGATTACTAACAGAAGAACGTGTCCTGCCGTCATGTTTGCCAGAAGTCGAATGGTAAGCGCGAAGCCCTTTGCCAGGGGTCCAACAATAAACTCAATGGGCCACAGAAGGGGAAAGAGCCACCAGGGAACGCCCGCCGGCACCGAATGCCAGATGAACTTGAATCCCTGATACTGAAAGCCCGCGATCCAAATAAGAAAAGTTGTGATAAGCGCCAGACTCATAGTTACGGCGATATCGCCGGTTACTGTAATTCCAGGCCAGAAAAGTAGTAGCTTGGACTCGGTTTCGCCCGGCTTCAGGTTGTGCGCCAGGGATTCGCCGGCGATGGCATGTTTGGCCATCACAATCATCTCGCCAAACTGCGGGAACAGCCCCAGCACGTTACAGAAAAGAATAAATAGAAAAGCAGTGATGATATAGCCAATGTAGCCCGGTTTGGGATGGTGCATGTTGGCTTCGGCGATATCGTTTCGGAGGTACTGAATGATGGCTTCCACCGCGCTGGCAAATCGTCCCTGAACCTTTTTGGGATCCGAGGAAATCTTGCGCGCCACCGGAATAAAGATCACCATCATCAGCAGGGCCACCACAAGCATCATGCCCACTCGTCGAGTGATATGCAGGGGAAGTCCGCCTTCGTATTTGTAGATCCGCCCGTCTTCGGTGCGAAACTTGTATCTCTTGTAAGGGTCGTTAGCGAACGCTTCCGGGTTTTCGTCGGCAAAGACCTTTTTCCCGCCCGGTTGCCATTCAATGATGACTGAATCCATCAGGTGATGCACAAGAAGCTTTTGCAGATTAAATGGCTTCTTCTGCTCTTTGTGCTCGACGGCGGAATCCTGCTCGGAGCCCGCCGGAGCAGTTTCCTCTGCATAAGCCGGCACAGTTAGGGTTGCGGCAAATAGGATTAGACTGATGATTCTTTTTGGCATTCCTGTTAAACCAGTTCAAACGTTTAGCCGGCTACGGCCCGGCAAAGAGCCTGCTCACGATCATCGAGAAGGCCTGGCGTTAGAACCGCCGATGCGGTTCCCTATTCGCATGACGAACGGCGGCGCCTGTTTCGCAATTCCGTTCCCGGAAATCTACCGGCATTCGAGAGAAAGACGGCCGCCCGTCAAGTGAAAGCAGGCATTTCCTGTCATTTCTGTCCGCGGCCATAAATTCCCACCCATAGAGCGCTGGCAACTTCAAAAATGAGGAACGTTCCGATGCCTACCAGAAAAACCAACATGGAGCGATTGCGAAGCTGGGCATCGTCGAAGGAAAAGAATACTAATATAAGAACAATCAGGCGAAGAAGGAAGCCGGCGGGTACGATGGATAGCCCTAGCCTGGGATAGGTGTCTTTGAGAAAGAACCAGCTACACAGAACAGGAGGACCCGCCAGAAACACCAGAACGAAGAGGTATGTTCTTATATTAAGCGGAAAGTCCGGGACCACCAGAAAGGAAAGCCACCAGGCCGGAAGGATAAAAAGCGAAACCGCCAGAGACAGGAGATAAGGGTTGCTGCGATCTTGTTTCATGTTCACCGGTAGTGGAACTCCGCTTCTTGTGCCGGACTAATCCTGCCAGGCTTTGCCATTGCGAGGTTGCCTGACCCGGCTCGGTAAGAGCAACCCCCAAACCTCAGTACTGCTGGATGCTGGAGCAGGACGGCCACCAGGCCGACGAATGTTCGATGCTGGACCAGCTTGACCACACGCCTCATCAATGCTGGATACCCGGCCGGCAAACCGGCGCCCGGCGAAATCAGCGGTCACGCTTGAAGGCACGGTTGAATTTTGCATCGAACTCCTTCATTCGTTTTTCTACCAGGTCAGGACTCAACGGCGGGTCCGATTTCTCTTGCTCCTCTTTTTTAGAACGCTCCAGGGCCTGCTGCGACAGTCGTTTGGTTTGTTTAACCATAAACCACAAACCCAGAAGGAACATAAACAGAAACACCGCCGGAAAGATCCAATCCCCGTATTCGGGCCAGATGTATTCCTGGCAAATATAGCCCGCAACGCCTCCCAACCCCAGGAATCCAAGAAACTCGAATACCAGAGCCAGATAACTACCAAAGTCGGACGGAAATGAGAATAGTGGTCTTTTGGCCAATGAATGACTCCTTGAGCTACGAAATACCGGCACCGTCACGTCCGCATTCCGTTCACAAATAAAAAAGCGTCAAAGGGGATCGATCGACCGCCGATTCTTTAGCAGGAATGCAACAAATTCGATTCATTAGAACTTGCGAAGGCTCCTATGTGGCCTACGCCGCCGATGCGAACCTGGCGTGTCGGGCTCCTTCCCGCAGAGAGGCCTTCCAAACCCTGCGACGATTCCTGGCCCTGGGCGGGTCTGCGCTTGCCGAAAACGGTCAGCGAAGGCTGGGACGTTCGGTGGTATTCAGACCGGAAAGAGGCGGCTATCATCCCTCAATGGAGCAGGTCACCCAGACGGCTCCAGCGAACATCCATACGCGGAATTCGGTATAGAGCGGTGCGCACCAGGTATTGCCAGATGTTTTCGCGCACAATGTACTGATCCATGGTGCTACAGTACTCGATCTGATCCTCCACCGGAAAGTCTTCCAGCCGAAAACCGTCAATACCCATGTCCGCTCCGTTCATGCTCATGGAGTAATCGTGGCAGATCTGATCCCTCCAATCGATGCTGAAATAGATGATCAATGCCTTGCCCTGAATGCTTCCCCGATCGATCAAACCCACCTCATGATACCGGGAGTCCTTGCTATCGTCCCGGTTGTCGCCCATGACGAAGTATTTGTCTTCGCCCAGAACGCAGCCGGTTGTTCTGAATGTAGGACAAATGGAACCGTGGTCCAATGTAATTCCGCGAAACCTTTCCACAATTAGATGCTTTCGCCCTTCAATGGTTTCCTCGAACACCACTGGAACATCCGACTGATATCCGGGAACGATTTCTGGATGCAATACCGATGAACTGTCCGAATCCGTAAGAATGGTTCGAGATTCGTCCGGCCCCAATTCCTTGTAGGTGAAGTGCTGCCACTCGCCGCTATCGTTGGGCTTGTATTCCACGAAAGCCACGTCAGGACCCTGGTAGGCTCCGTCCTGGTATTCCGAAGAGCACGTGTATTCCGGATTCGACGCCCTTTCCAAGGGCAGGTCCGGATCGCAAACCCCGATGTAGCGAATTCTTATCCGATCCCCTGGAAGCCCGATCACGCGCTTAACGTAGTTCTTCTCCGTTTCTTCTCGCGGAATGAAGGTAATAATATCGCCCCGTTTTGGATCGTCGATGCGTAGAAGCTCGGTGCCCAGGTAAGGCAAGCGCAAAGAATAACGCATCTTGTTTACAAACAGATAGTCCCCCACTTTCAAAGTGGGAATCATGGAGCCGGACGGGATGTTGTTCGCATCCAGCATGGATTGCTTGAATGCAAAAACAAGAATGAGTAGAAAAACAAATGAGATCAGTACAGAAAAAGGATTCTCCCTTTCCTGGTTTGATTTTTCACTTTCGGATTCGCGGGATGATTGGTTTTTCCGGGCCACACCCCAGAGTTCAGAAATGCAAGCCACAGATCAACGAAATATTAGAAAGAACTGTGGTCCCGCTCAGCGACTCCCGTGAGGACCCGCTGTCCGGCCAGTCCCGCTAACCGACTTCCAGAAAACCAGGCATTCGCGTCCGGCGGTCCCGCCAGGCGACTTCCAGGAATTCTGGCATTCGGGAAGGCCCGGTCTAGTCTTCAAGAAAGGCGATTCCGGGAAAGATGACTCGATACTTTCCTGGAATTAATGGAACCAGGCTCTGAGATTCCAGAAGGTCTTCCGGTTCATCAAAAGCCTCGAGCACGGGAACTCCCCGGTCATGAAACACGCGCATAAGCTCCTTTCTGTAAATTCTGTCCGATTGCGAATCCGGATCCCAGATTACGAGCTCAAGCTTGCCTTTAAACCGGCGGTCCAGATCCCAGAGCCGCAGAGACCCGGAATTGCACTGAAACTCCCGGAGATATATTTGACCGGAACCTTCGATCTTTTCCGGCAGCAAAAGCCTACCCCGGAGGTCCGGGTTCAGGAACTCATTTAGCTTCAATTGCCGACTGCCCGCATCGTAGCACTCATCGGATAGTTGCGGCATCGAAGCGTTCAGATCGTATTGCTTTACTGTTTCGGGGCTGCCTTCTACAGGCCAGCCGTAGTAGGTCACCGAGGCGCCGGTGAAGATTCGGGAATAATCCAGATCCAGGGAAGGGTCATAAAGCACCGCAAGAGAGCCCCTGGCATGGTCTACGAATTCGGTGAAGAATTCCCGGGCCCGACTGCAGTCCCCTCCATTCTCAAAATCGCAATCATTTTCGATTCGATCATTGTAACCCAGGGTTTGGACCTTGAACTTCCAGCGACCTCCCCTGGCCTCCAGAAGCACAAAGTGACCTGCTCGGGATTCCGGGTCCCCGGCAAAGAAAAGCACGTTTCTACCATCCTTCGCGGTCGGTAGATGCATGCTATGGAGATCGTAAGCCTCCTTTCGAATAAAGGAGGCCGGATCCTGCGTGGGGGCCCAGTCGAATCGATTCTGAAACCTGGACTCCCGTATGCTGGTGCGCAGTCCCCGGAGTCCGCCAGGATTATTGCCCGGTTTGAACTCGAATCGTTGACTGGCCGATAGCCGGGACATCACCACCAGAGCAGATCCGGTGTCCTGCAAGCGCTCCAGATCGCGCAGGAAGGCATCCATCAGGAAGTGCCGATTCACGGTCTCCGGAAGCCAGAGCAAAAAGAATCGATCGGCAGGATCGAATCTTCGCGCTGCAATGTAGGAACTCAGGGATAGAATCTCGCTTTTCTGGACCGCGCTTCGCATACGACGCTGCAGAAAATACATCCCCGCCTGGCGGGAGAAATCCGGGGTCAGGGTTCGGTTATTTCCCGTTAGAATGCCCCGGGCTTTGATGAAGTTAATCATCGCATTGTAGTTCTTGTTGAGGAAGAAAAGGGCCCATCCATCCAGAACAGTGGCCTGGTATTCGATCACCTCCAGGCCACGGGCCTGCGAAATGTAGGTCACGTCTTCGGCAATCTTATGGGCCAATTCAGGTTCGCTGGACAAAACCATCTGGGCGATTCGCAGTCGAGCCACCAGGGTTTCCGCTCGCTTGCTTTGCGGATCTTTCTTGATAAAATCGTGCAGGAGCTGGCCAGCCCGCTTCTTATCGCCTTGAAGAAAAACCAGACCCGCCAGTCGAATGCGCATTACATCGCCGTTGCGGGGCAGTCCCACCCATACATCCCGGCCCTTCTGCTTGCCCAGGGTATCGGGCTTCTCCTTTAGAATCAGATTACTGGCGGACTCGTATTCGCCGGCCAGGATTAGCCAATCCAGATGCTTGAGGATCGTTTCCAGATCCTTCTTTCCCGACAGTCTATGGTCGTCGTATCGTAGCGCGGATTTGTAGTCCCCGGCCATGGTCAGGTATTGAGGTACAATGGCGTTCAGCCCTTTCAAATCGGGATAGGTCTTCACCATCCCGGCGCCCAGTATGGCTGCCTCCAGCGGAAGACCCAGCCTGGTAAGAAGTCCCGGCAACGGGCGGGCCAGCGTAGAAAAGAAGGGCACATATCGCTTTTGAAACAAAAATAGATCCAACTCGGATTGAAGTTCGATGTAGTCAGACACGCCCATGTCCTTTTTGCTCATGAACGCTTCCATAAGCTGTCCGGCCCGGATCACATTACAGGCTTCCAGGGCCAGCGATTGGCAATCGGGCATAAGAGCGCTGTACCCGCTTTCCTGTCTTTCGAAGCGCATGAGCCTGGCGTGGTAGGCAAGCAACTCCACGGCCTTTCGATCCACCCCTGAATGTGCTTTGCCCTGAAGGCTCCCGTAGCCTTTCTCCAGGGCCGATTGACCGGCGCTACCCTTCAATTCCACGTGAGCCCGATAGATCAACTTCAAGGCCTCCCGCTCGATGACGGAGAATCCGTTGAAGCCTTCCAGAATGGACTTCACCCGGGATCGCAATTCGGGCCGGGCCCGGGCCTGGTCGATGTAAGCTTGCATTAGCGATAACCTGGACGGACTACTGAGCGGCCTGAGTCGCGCCTCCGAAGGATTGTCCAGATCTACGGTTCCCTCCTCGACGTAAAGGGGCGCAGCCAGTACCCGGCCCCCCGGCGAAAAGACCAGAATCAGAAGCAAGGATAAGCCCGATAGACACAGACCCCGGGTCCGCAAAGATGATTCGGCGAAACGGATCCCCGGGCCGCCGAAGGAGAAGCTGCCCAAAGAGCCGCCACAAAAGCCAACTTGAAAAACTTTAGCCAGGGTCTTAAAAATGTTAAAAAAAATGCGGGGTGTAGTATGAAACCGGTTTACATGCATTCGCTGCGATCCTACTAATGAAGATGAGTAACAGGAAGCTATGATTTCGTACAACCATTTTCTTAGAAACCCGACAACAACCAGTCTTTTTCTGGCCTTCACACTTCTACTTTCTGGCTTCGGCCTGCAAGCACAGACTCCGGATGCGGACCGCTCGGACCCGGTGCGAGAATTTGAAGGTTCGGATTACCTGGATCGGCAGATCGCGTCTCGGAAAATTCACAACCTGCGGCTACTGGTAGAAAGAGACCTGGTCCGACTGGGACGCCTGGTGCAAAACCTGGGCGGTGAAGTGGAAGGCGCGGATGCCAAATATAAGGAGGCCGCGGCTGTATTCAGAAAGGCAATCGATGCCTACTATTCCGGCGAGCTTCTACAATCCTACCATTTGCTCCGGGATGCACGAAGCAAGTCCTTCGAGATCTACAAATCCTTTAACGAGACCTACAACAAGAAGGTGGCCGATATTCTCTCCCGGACAACATCGGCGCTGGTGGACCGGGAACTGGCCGAAGCCGGCCAGGCTAAAAGCAAAGTGGTGCAGGAAACCAGGCATCGGATTATTGTGGCCCGGAGGCAACTCGATCTGGCCCGGCGAAGCATAGCTTCGGAAAGACCGGATGCAGCCATTGCTCACTACAGGAATGCCACCGTGCTGGCCGTTATTGCCCTGGCAGAAATACAAACCGAAAAGCAGAAGGCCGATGAAATATACAGTAGCTATAAGAAGGAATTGAAGGATGCCGGCTACGATCCCTACCCTTTGAAACCCGATGAAGGCGTAAGCCAGTAAGCCATTGCAGAAAGGGCCCGGAAATAGTGTCTGAAAAGGGCCAGCGCCGAACCACCCGCTCGGCGCCCTTCGATACGGTCGCCCATCCCGGACCCGGTTTGCCGTGCCTATTCACCGTTTTGATGCCGTACTCCTCACATTCAAGTTAGCCCGCAGCGAAGATTATTCTGCGGATTCCCATCAAGCTTTCGGTCCGATTGCCGAATTTAGAAAACGGTCCGACATGTTTTTGCACGGCCCTGGAGACACCGTATGAGGCGCCCTTTCTTAGTCTTACTGACTCTAATTACGCTCGGTCTAACATTTCAGCCTGGTTTTGCGCGAACGAATTTCCGGTTCAGTGAACAGTCTTTCGCGAATACCGGCCTGGGACCTGTGTTGGCCCGGGCAGCCTACATGCAAACCTACGAGTATAACACAGGCGAAGCGATCTTTCAGCAGGAATTCGCCAGACTTCATCTATGGATCAGTTTTCGCGGCGATGCCCGGCTCTTTGCCATCTTTTCGGATGACCGGCTTCTTGTGACCGGAATTCGATCCCACCGTCCCGATGCCGTTCAGCTGCAGAACCGGAACCTCCGGGAATTTGTAATATTCAACCCGAATCTGCATAGCCGGGCTTATGCCAGCACATTCTACCTCTTCGAGCCCGAAACTGAAGACGGCGGACTGCAAAACGGTAATTGCAGGGAAGCCAGCCAATGGCCGGCATCAGCGGATTTGGATTCTGCCCGGGACTCACTCCACCCGGGGACGGAAGAGCCTGAATGGAGCACTCCGTGCAAAGCGCCGGTGCTACTCTATCAATGGCTTGAATTCCTGCGCCAACAGCAGAAAGAGCACAGACAGGGCGTTACGCCGACCTGACAAACTCCCAATCGTTCGAAGGGAAACCGACGCAATCCGGCGACAACGATGGAAAGGTTAGCGTTTCAAAGAAACGCGCTAAAAGAAAAAACCGAAAGAAACATAGGAAAAGCATTTCCCTGATGAAAGCCTTTCCGCCATCCCGATTTTGCCCGCGAAAAATCTGGCTCCGACAGTGTATTGTATAATTCGGAAATTCAAAACTTTGCGGCACGCATTTATGCCAATGTAACGTGAAGAACCAGACGATTCCAACCGGCAAAAGGGGGCCTTTTCCTGCCATTAATCCAACGACGACTCGTTTTTCCCTTGACCTATTCCAGTTTCCAATTCCAATCCTGTGCACCAATTCAGAGGAGATTAGAATGAAGATTTTGAAGTTACTGCCGGTCGCGGCGCTTCTGGCTGTTATTGCTTGCGGGCCGGATCCAATCGCGATTACCTGTGATCAGTCCGTTAAGGATCTGAAAGATACAATTAAGGACGCTACTACATTCGCTGTGACCTGCCCGGCTTCCTGCGGAAACCGCTCCGTTTGGGGAACGGACATGTACACCACGGATTCCTCCATTTGCGCCGCTGCGCGACATGCAGGCATTGTAGACGATGCAGGCGGAAAAGTAGAAGTAGAACTGGCGCCAGGACAGGATTCCTATAGCGGCACCGAAAGAAACGGAGTCAAGACCGGAAATTGGAATAGCTATCCCGGTAGCTTCAAGGTAAAATAATCCCCATCGAACGGCCGGCCAAACGCCAATCCGGAACCCTAATCCGGGTTGGCGCCGGCCGCTTGCTTGAGCCTGGAAAGTAGTTCTGACTCGGGCGCTGGCATGGCCAGGTAAAACCCCTGTGCCAGATCGCAACCTTCCCTCTTCAGAAATTCTAACTGCTGGTTGGTTTCCACCCCTTCCGCCACCACTTTTAGATCCAGGGTTCGGGCCATTGCAATGATCGTTCGCACAATGGAATCGCTTTCATCGTTTCCTATCTCTTCCACGAAGCTTCGGTCAATCTTAACCACATCCACGGGCAGTCGTTTGAGATAATTAAGCGAAGAATAGCCGGTTCCAAAATCGTCGATCATCAACTCGATTCCCATTTCGCCCATGATCTTCAAGAGAGGGGCCATAGCTGTGATATTCTTCATCAGCGCTGTTTCGGTAAGCTCCAGAGAGATATCTCGACCGGTAAGCGAAGATTCCCTCAAAAGCGCGCTTAACTCCGGAATGAAACGATTGTTCTCCAGCTGACGAGCGCTTAGATTCAGGGCCAACCTTCCATGAAACACTCCCTGTTTTCGCCAGGAGGCCAGTTGCGCTATGCCGGTCCTCAGGGTCCAGAGATCCAGCTCGCGAATGAATCCGGTTTCTTCGGCCAACGGAATAAACTGACCGGGAGATACCGAGCCCAGGGTTTCACTATTCCATCGCATGAGCGCTTCCAGACCCACGATACTGTCCGTAGATAGATCAAATACCGGCTGGTAATGGAGTTCCAATTCGTTTGCGCCGGCCGCTCGACGGAGTTCGGTATCCATGAGAAGCCTGGTCTGGATTTCTTTCTCCATGGAAGGTTCGAAACGGCAGTAGTTGTTTCTTCCTCTGGCCTTGGCGCGGTACATGGCCGCATCCGCATTCTTGATCAGCTGATGCATGTCTTCCCCGTCGCCAGGAAAAAAACAAATACCAATGCTTGCAGAAAGATAAAGCTCATGTCCATCCACATTGATGGGGTTTTTGAACATCGCAAGGATTCGATCTGCATGATTCTGAGCCTCCGCTTCGTCGGCTACAGTGTAGACCATCATGAACTCATCGCCGCCCAGTCGGGCAAAAAAAGCCCTGTCGGTAAGTTGCTCGGCAAAGCCAAGCGAAACCTGCTTCAGAAGCCGGTCCCCCACATCGTGCCCCAGAGTATCATTTATGTTTTTGAAATGGTCCAGATCCACGAAGAGGATGGCCCGTAGAGTAGTTGTGTCGGAAACCAGGATTTCGGACAGATGAGTGTATAGCGCTTCGCGATTGGGAAGGCCGGTGAGTAGATCCGTATAGGCCATACTGCGAAGCTTCTGTTCGGCGGCCACGCGGTCGGACACATCGCTGGCGATGATGATTATGCGTTCTTGATCCTGGTATTCCAGCAGCCCAATTCTACTGCTGTACCAGGCAATCCCGCCATCGCCGTTAAAGCCGCGAACATCATAGGAAAAGGGCTCCTTTTCTCTGCGAATACGATCCAGAGCCCACTCCACTTTGGCCCGGTCTTCCTCTACTACGAATTCTGTGGCATGCTTTCCTTTGACCTCTGCAGGGTCAAACCCGGCTGCGGCATTGTTAATGTACACGAGCCGGCCCGACATATCTAGAATTACGACGATTCCCGGCTGGTTTTCCAGAATGAACCTTAGCTGCTCTTCGCTTTTCTGAAGAGCGCTGGCCTGATTTCGCTCGGCGGTGATATCAAAAAAGGAAACCGCCGCGCCTCGCCGTTCGGAACCGTCTGGCGAAAATGGAATAGCGCTTACCGTCAACCAGCGCACCGATCCGTCTTTTCGGCGCACTCCGAGAATCCTACTATATTGGGGACGGCCGGTGGCCATGGCCACCGAGGAAGGATGACCACTCGCGGTTAATGAGTTTCCTTCCTCGTCTATGATGTCCCAGTGAGGATCGGTAGACTTCTTGCCCTGCAACTGGTCGGCGCTGAGCTCAAGGATTTCCAGAGCGCTTCTATTGAAAGAAACAATGGTGCCCTCCGTGTTGTGGATTACGATTCCTTCGGCCAGAATGGAGTAAACCTGATCCAGGGCGGATTGCGCTCGCTTCTGGTCGGTGATGTCCATGACCACGCCCGCCATATCGATAGCCTGGCCTTCTTCGAATCTAACGTTGCCCCTTCCTTCCAGCCAGCGAACCTCCCCTTCGTTGGTGCGGATTCGATGTTCCACCTGATAAGATGATCCCGGGCTTTTCATCGCAGACTCCAGGGCATCCTGCAATTTCTGTCGATCCTCCTGGAAAACCAGCTTCAAAAAGCTATCGAACGAGCCCTGGAAATCCGATGCCTTCACCCCGAAGATCCCGGCTACATTGGAAGACCAGATCACTTTGCCGGTCTGAATATTCCAGTACCAATGACCAATGTTACCCTGCTCCATAATGTTGGACAGGGATCGCATCAGCGCCCGGTTCTGGCTTCGAGTCTTGTCGCTTTCGCGAAGAGTTAGGTTCGTAGCCTTCCAACCCAGCCAATACAGAACCACGGCAATGAGTATGTACGCAGTGCGTCGAAACCATTCGGTGTAAGGACCGGGATCGGAAAAATTTGCGCTGCCATCGGCGGATGTAAACGCGGCCACGCCCAGGGAAAGAGCGGCCGCCAGCAGGGCGGTGATCAGTACAGACCAGCGACCGAAGAGCGTGCCTGCGATCATGACCGCAAGCAAATTGAGCATAAATATGGTATCGTAGATACCTCTTCCTTCCAGAGACTGCAGATTGGCCGAAAGAAGGAAAAGCGCCAGAAGGAGATAGCCGGCAAGGCGAGAACGCCCCAGCTTCAGAAGCGCCAGAAATAGAAATGCGGAGAACAAAGAGATGGTTCCCAGCAAGAGGAATCGCTGCCCGAGAATGCCAAACAACCCCAGCGGATAAAGAAACACGAAGCAGATTACAATGAGCCACAGCGATGCCGAAAGCAGCACGCGGGTTCTTCGTTCGTCAGCGGCAGACTCAAATGACTGCGGTAACAGATACCGTTCCAGAAAGCGTTTCAATTCATCCTACCTTTTGGTGCCTCAAATTAGAAGACGCAGGGAGGGGCTCAAAATGCAACGAAGAAAAACTTGCAGCGGGTGTGTACCGTTCTACAACTCGGTATGACTGCGCTCTTCCAGCCAGACTAGCTGCCATTCTTCCGGAAATTGGCGGCAGACAACAGCAAGGAGTGGTTTGACCGCAATCGCGATCGATACGATTACTATGTCCGGACCCCATTTCTGGTTCTTATTGGCCGATTCGCCACCGCAATATCCGCCGACAGCCGGGAAATTGAATCGGACTCAGAACCATGAGTTTAGGCCCGTGGATGGTTGATTTCCGACTTCGGGTAACCTTTTTTGCTTGCCATTCGCCTGATTTGATTAGGATGGCGGGAGATCCGGAGGCCATCATGAAACGACTATTGCCAATCATTATATTGAGCGTTATATATCTGCACTGCGGCAATCCCACAGAGGCGCTGTATAAGAAATACCACGAGGTAGTCTCCTCTGTGGGCGAGCTTGACGATACCAAAATGCAGAAATATATCAAGACCATGCGAATTCTCCGACAGGAAGGAATCAACTTTCAGAAGTGGCTGGAGCAGAACCCGGATGGCGGAAAAGACGGCTTTAACAAGATTGAATCGGCTATTCAAGAAGGCGGATTCGAAGACTACGCCACCTTTGTGAAGGTAAATGCCAAAGTAGCCTGGGCCTGGAACATGGCACAGGCCGAAGTGGGCATGGAGAAACAGAAGAATTTGAATGAAGCGTCCCAGGATATGACGCAGCAGGGCATCGACATGATAGATCAGCAACTGGCCGACCCGAATATTCCCGAGGAAACGAAAGCCGAATTACGAAACACCAGGGAGCAGCTTGTAAGCCAGAAGCAAGTGATAAAGGACACCTGGGATGAAAACAGAGTATATGCGGACTGGGCCATGGAGGTGGTCGGTCCTCTAACCAACGATAAGGAAGTGGCCCTGGTAAAAAAGTACGAAACAGAACTAATGGAAGTCTTCACCGGCTTGAGCAAAGAGCAAATACAGCAGGTCCATGAGCTGTCCATGCCACAACTGGAATTGAATCCATGATACACGGGGTATGGTTTGAAATACCGGTTCTGGACCTGGAGAATGCAAAGTCCTTTTATGAAAAGATTCTTCAGCAAAAGCTGGAGATCCATGAACTGGGGCCCCTTCGAATGGCCTGGTTTCCCATGAAAGAAGGAGCGTATGGCTGTGCCGGCACCCTGGTACAGGCCCAGACCTATGAGCCCTCCTATTCGGGTACCATGATCTATCTGGGAGTGGATGACATTGATGCGGTACTCAAGCGGGTTTCCGAGGCTGGCGGTAAGGTATTAAACGAAAAAAGCCAGATTGGCGAACACGGATATGTCGGCCATTTTGAAGACTGCGAAGGCAATCGGGTGGGCCTCCATTCGGACAAATAGCTGCTTCTACGGGGAGCTTGCCCACTGCAACCAGTGCCTTATTCGATCCTTGAATTCGGCGGGCCCGGACTCCGGCCAGCGGGCAGCGTCCATATGAATGGTAAGAGTCAGCAAGCCTTCGTAGGTGGTGGCCGCCACGAAAGCGATCTGCGAAAGGGACGGATGCACGCTAAAGGCAACATGATCCACCTTCCAGGAATCGTTTGAAGGGCCTGGAAATGCTTCTACGGGTCCGGCATTGCTCAGAGCCACCGCCTGCGGCAATCGCTGCAGGAAGGCCGCATAAGCTTTGCCTGGATCCGGCTTCTTTAGATACCTGGCGGGATCGGGAAGTAGTCGATAGAAGTCCAGGGCCGATTCCTTTAGCTGACGATGCACATCTTCCGAAAGGGCCCTGGCAAGTCCCCAGACATCCCCCGCTTTCACATCCATCGTGGATGTAATCAACGATATATAGAGCGCCAGATCCGACTGACCGGAACGCAGTCCCTTTCGCATGTCCGCCGGACTGGCAAGCGCAAGCCGGTGCAGGGCATTATCTGGTCCGTCCGGACCGGTCATCGATCCAGTGTCGCCCTCGTTCTGGTATCGCCGGTGCAGATCCAGAGTTGCATTCAGTAGCGCCGCTCCCAGAACGCCATGCATTGTAGCATTGTGGGACTTGCAGTTTTCTTTGAGTTGGACCGTTTCACCGGAGTTCAACTTGATCTCATCCAGGTTTGTCCTGACGGTGGCGCTTCGTTTCTCAAAGAAGGAAACGGGCTGAGCCGGATGACTTTCGAGTTCGGGACTGCCTTCAAGTTCCGGAGCGAGCCCAGATTCTGATTCAAGCAGGGAGTGCATTCCTCCCGGAAACTCTGCGGAGCTATCTGGAAGGTCCTGGCCCGCCAGAAATGAAAATAGACGGCGAAGTAGATCCAGCCCACTACGACCATCCGCGATGGAATGATGAAAGACCAGAAAAAGCCGGAAGCGATCCGGCCCCTGCAGGAGCCCGCAACGGCAAAGCGGGGACTCGTCGACAGCGAAGGGCTCCATGATGGCATCGCCTACGATTTGATTGTATTGCGAACTTTCGAAGGATTCCAGGGCATGCTCTCTGAGCGCAACCGGCTGGTCGGTAGCGTCCTGAAAAAACAGTTCGGCGTTGGCCTGATCATGGCCTATCGAGGCTTGCAAAACAGGCATCCGATTGCGAATTTCCTCTAAGCCCTGAACGAGCAGGTCCCGGTCAAGAAGTCCCCGGCCGTCCGCGTACACGGCAAAGTTCATGGAGGATGCTCGGTCAAATAGCCAGAATGTGGACTCGGCCCGATCCAGGACACGCTTGCGATTCATTGCTCCAGCTTTCCGTCTATGCCGGTAATTGCAAAGAGAAATGCGATTAGACCGGAATCGTGCATTCAGGCCATTTGAGCCCCTCAAGCTCTCGGGTTCAAATGGGTCCAACCGAACTATTCGAATCGAATGGAAAACCTGTATCGTTGGGCCACTGTGTCCCAGCGCCGCTGGACCGCGAAAATTAGAACCGGTCGTATTGATAGAGCACAATCAAACCAGATATGAGAAGACAAAGAGGCGAATACAACAACGTATCCATTCTGGCAAAGTCGCTACCTCCAATCCGTTTGAGAAAACCAATGTAGCGAAAATCTCCGATGGCTCTTGCCAGAAAGAGAACGGCCACAACCCAGGCCGGGTATGCCATGGCCCCTCTGAAGTCATGCAATCCGAAGGCGCCGCAGATGAAATAGAAGCCAGCCAGAGCAAGGAGCGTGGCTACGATAATTGTCATCAGCGGTCCCGGCGTGAATAACGGCTCCCCGTTCTGGTTCAGAGGAATCACTTTTCGCAGTCCAATCTGGCCGCCAAAGGCCCAGTATATGTGTATAAAGGAAAGAGCGAAGAAAAGGGCGGACAGTAGGTGAGGTATGGATTGCAACATGCTGAATGTATACCAGTCCTGCTGAATCTGTAAATCAAATGTGGACTTGCCAGGCGGCAATCTCAACGGGGACATCTGACATAACCTGCTTGCCAGAATAACCTGCGGACAGTATCCTGCCTGTAGCTCCTATTGAATGTAGCCAGACCACCGTGGAATCCACGACCTATCTTCATTCCTGGCTGCCCGCAAGCGCGTAATCAGCCGGACAGGAAATCAAGGGGATCCATTCGGGACTCCAGTATTCGAGAATCCCGCTCCCACAGTGCCATCGCATTGGCATTCCCCGCCGGAGGTATTTATGGCAGGAAAGCAACGCCCCA
Organism: Spirochaetaceae bacterium; assembly: GCA_002730875.1. Lineage (GTDB taxonomy): Bacteria > Spirochaetota > Leptospiria > Leptospirales > Leptonemataceae > UBA3465. The sequence goes on from PCBI01000011.1 coordinate 94,260, forward strand.
CCATGGGCAAGCGTATCAGAGAAAAGAACAAAAGAGAAAAGAAGCAAGCGAAGCTGGAAGAGAAGGCCCGCCGAAAAGCTGAAGGCGGTATCGTTGGCGATGACATCGTAGATGTTGCATCCTTAATTCCGGACCCTGACGTTTATGGTCAGGAAACTGTGGACGTCCCCGAAGAAGAGGACGAGGAATCCGAAGAAAAGAACTGATTTCTACCTCCCGAATCAACTACAGCTCTAATTGGCCTTTTTGCTATCCCGGGAAAGGCCGGGCTGTTCCTCGAAAACCGAGCATCTCATAGATCATTTCGAAACCCGGCCATGTGCGCTGGCCCTCATTGGCGCGAACCTGGACGCTCCTCGAATTCTGGCCTGCCCTGGCGCGCGGCTGGAAGATCGGCGGATTCTGGCTTGCATTGGCGCGGACCTGGTCGCTCCTCGTATTCTGGCCGTCATTGGCAGTTCCGATTCAGAAATTCAGACCAATGGATACTGGCAGCCAGCCTTCTTCGTTGATGTTAATAATCCCGATTTGCGCCCCTCCTACTCGCTCTGCGTAGTTGAACAATCCAATCATCAATCCGTCCGGCTCATTGGACATATTCCAGGCGCCCACCATGAGCATTCCTTCTTCATAATTCAGATTCACCAATCCGAATTGCAGCGATTTCGATTTCCAGGTGCCGTTTACAAGCCCTGCCTGGAACAATGCTTCGTCGCCGAAGTTTAAAAGCCCTGCCTGGAACAAGGAATCGTCTGTTATGTTCAGTATTCCCAGTTGAACGATGTTTCGCTTATCTTCAAAATTCACGGAGGCCACCTGAAGCAGACTCACCGAACCACGATTATAGAAAGCAGATATTTGAGCGATGGAAACCAGGGACTCTTGCATTTCGCCCATCTTTCGCCTGGGGTCGTCCAGATCCAGATCGCTCAGCGAGGCAGGATCCCTTCCACGGCTTAGATTCACAAAACCGGCCAGCTGGATCCAACTTCGGGTATCGGTGCTATTGGCCAGACCGGCAAACTGAATCGGAGAATAATAGCTTTCATTGTAGCCTGCAGAAATCTGAAAAAGATGCACGAATCGAGCACGATTCGCGGCAGCAGCGAACTGAAACAAACTGTCTTCCGGGGTAATGTTTGCCAGCGTGGAAACCTGTCCTGCAGGCACCGAGTGCTCGCTGAAATTGCCCAGAAGGCCCAGCTGAAAAGGCACGGTTCGCGCCAGATTCACTCCACCGATTTGAGGAAACCTGGTATCGCTGAGCCGGTTCAGCACCAGGCCGATCTGCATACCGTTGGCATTTCCGCCTGTCCAGGCGCCAAGCGATAGTCCGAACCCGCTCAAGTTCTTTTCTGTATAAAGAACCAACGGCTGGATGGAAAGGCCCCGGGTATTCTCGGTGTTCACTGCCGTGAGGCCGAGCTGGATGCCTGCGAAGTTGCCGTTCACAACATGGCCCAGGCCCAGTTGAATTCCCCTCACCGGTCCAGAGAAGTTTAGAACGCCCACATCCAGACCATCCACAGAAGCCGAAACTCCATACAGGGCATTTAGTCGCAAGCCGCGCACCGCCGTTTTCTGATCGAATAGCTGCCCGGGCATGTAGAGTGCGAACTGAAACAGCGTCCAGCTTGCATCAATGTAGCCGGTTTTCCGCGGTCCATCATGACCGGAGTGGAAATTCAATAACGGCAGAAAGGGAATGGGCGCGTTTCGTGCTACATTAAACAGACCTATTTGAATCCCATTCAAATTCTCTGCATCGTTTACCAGGCCGATGGATAGTCCGGTCTGAAGTTCGCTTCTATTAAAGACTCCTATCTGCAAAAATTTCGAAAGATTCGCATTGTTCATCGCTCCGATCTGAAATCCTACCTGGTCGGCGTTGTTCAGGGCCGACATTTGCCATGAGCTTTCGTCGGATAAATTCGAAAGAGCAGAGATTTGCACTACGCTTGTATTGCTGTAGTTCACCAGGCCAGCCAGCTGTAGGCCTGCTTTTTCATTGTAATTTCCGAGACCTGCGATCTGCCAGGGACTGTTTTCCGAGTAGTTTCCCAGAATGCCCAGTTGCAACGATGCGCTTTGCGAAATGTTGAATGCACCGGGTAGCTGAAGAAAGATCTCTTTTCCAATGTTGAGCCCTGCGGAACTCTGGAGCCAGCCGTCATCGGTGCCGGCGCCGAGCCCTGAGATTTGAATCCAGGACGTATCGCTATAAGAGAAGATACCGCTGATTTGCAATAACGATTCATCGCTGTGGTTGTAGCCGCCGGCCAGTTGTAGAAAGGAATAGTCCCGAGTTCTGTTTGCAATCCCCGCAAATTGAATGGCCGGGCCCTCATCCAGATGGTTGATTCCCAGGGTAAACTGACCGGTGTAGGCCCGATCGGCATCGTTGAGTCCGATGCCCACCATCGGCAAATAGGAATCGTTGGCAAAGTTCAGTAGCCCCAGTTGCCAACCGAACTGTCGGTCGTTGGTATTGGCGATACCGATTTGCAGTCCATACAGGGAATCCGCTCCGTTAAACAGTCCGGCCTGCACTCCCAGATGGGATTCGCTCAAATTGGCCGCTCCCAGAGCGACGCCGCCGGATGCAATCTCTACCTCATTTACAAAGCCTGCATCCACACCGTAGACGTAATCGTTTTCGCCGTAGAAGATGTTGAGACGAGCGCCTACCACAGCCGTGTCCCTGTCGAAAAGCTGGAACGGAGACAAGAGGGAAAGCTGGAAGGGGGTGATGCCGCGGGCACTCAGGCCCTGGGCGGTCACCAGGAAAAGTATCAACAAAAGCATCAGAAAACGATGGCCCGGAATGCCTCGGGCCAATAGCCCCCGCGGCATCCAAAAAGGGGATGCGATTCTATTTCTGATCATTTGCAGCATGAAGGTTATTAATCCGTTTTTTACCCCATGAAGTCAAAACCAATACGAAATCATCGGGCCGCAAAATCTGAATAATCCATCCTTACGCTGCGATCAAAAATTCACTCCCGGCAAGATCGAGAACCGTCCCTTTCTATGAATGTTTATCAGTCCCACTTGAACGCCGTCCAACTCATCTGCATAGTTAAACACTCCCAGCATTACGCCATCGTGCTTCTCTGCATAGTTCCAGACCCCGGCACTGAATCCGTAGGTTCTACCCGAAGTGTTAATGTTCGCCACAGAAAACTGAAAAGGCCCCCCAGCGCCGGTGTTTACTAAACCCAGGCGTACGCCGGGCGCAATTTCGCCAGAGTTGTAGGCACCCAGCTGAACGTGGGCACGCTCGGAAAAGTTCAATGCGCCCAGTTGAAAAAAGGATCTTTGCTCGGAAATGTTGGCAAGAGCGATTTGCAACGGAGCGTCTCCAGAATAGTTGGCCAGTAAAGATAGCTGCGCATAAGGACTCTGTAAGCCTTCGCGATCCTTCTGCCAATAAGGCCCGGAATTGCCCAGGCCGGCGATTTGCAGATAAACATGACTCCCCGCATGATTACCCAGGCCAGCGAATTGAATTAGATGGAGCCCCTCCCCATCGTTGAAAAAACCGGCCAACTGCAGCGGCACCGAACCATGACTACTGTTAAAGAGCCCGGCCAACTGTAAAGAAGCGCCTTCATTTGCGTTGTTTGCCAGACCGGCAATCTGCGGTCCGAATGTCAGATCCGTGCTATTGATTCCTGCGGATAGCTGAAACAGATAAGACTTTTCCGATCCATTGAATAGTCCGGATACCTGGAAAAATGATGTTTCATTTGTGACATTGCCCAGCCCGGAAATCTGAAATGCAGAGCCTTCATCGCTGTAGTTAAAGAGCGCAGACAATTGAGGACCATAAGCGCCCGCCTCTCGAATGTTTCCTATGAGAGCGATCTGCAGTGGCGCATAGTCCGCTCTGTTGATTCCGCCAATCTGCAGCAAAGGGAAATAATCCGCGGAGTTATATAGAAGTCCAATCTGATAGCCCTTGAGGTTTCCTTCGGTGATCACCACCGGCGCAATGGCAAAACCGGTAAGATCCTTTCGGAAGTCCTGATAAAGAAAGGATGCGAATACCCCGGTGCCAGAATTGGCGGATTGAATGCCGCCCACCTGTAAACCGGCCAGGTCCTGCTCCACCAGGTTCAGTAGCCCGAACTGAATCCCCTGGAATTCGCCGTCCACCAGCGATACGGCCCCGGTCTGCAGTCCGTACACCGATTCTGTCGAGTAGCTGGCCAGATGGAACTGAATACCGGCCACCTGTTGCGATACCTGCACCGGTCCCAGGTCCAGACCATAAACATTGGAGCTTTCGCCGTAGGCAAGATGCAGCCTTAGTCCTCGCACTTCTGTTTCTCTTTGAAACAATTGGCCTGGCATGTAGAGCGCCAGTTGAAACGGAGTGTAATCTGCATCAAGAAGACCTGTGCGAACCTCATTCAGCTCTTCGCTTCCGTAGTTGTAGAGAAATGTGAATGGAAACCTGCTTTTCCAGGCGATGTTGATCAGACCGATCTGGTGTCCTTTCAGAACTCTCGCTTCATTAAAGAGCCCGATATCCATTCCAGCCTGGTCCTCCGCCCGGTTAACCACACCGAAACGCAGGCCAGAGTTTTCTTCGGTAAAGTTAAAGGCGCCAAGTTGAAACCGAGAATGGGTATTGAAGTTAAGCAGACCCACCTGGGCCGCCCGGTCTGCATAGTTCCAGCCGGCAGCGATCTGCAAGAAGGCTTGATCGGCATTGTTTGCCAGCCCTGCAATCTGAAGATCGCTTTGCCCGGAAAGGTTGGCTATTCCGGTGAACTGCACGTAACTGTTGTCCGAGCCGTTCAACAGAGCGGAAACCTGCAGCCCGCCAGCTTCCGAACCGTTTCCCAGAAGGGCGATCTGAATTCCAGGTGATTCAGCATAGTTGCCCAGCGCTGCCAATTGAAGCGGGATATTTTCCCCTACGTTAAGTCCAATGGCGAATTGCGTCGGAGTGCTGGTCCCGTAGTTGAATAATCCAGCCAGTTGAAACTGGGAATCCTCCCCGGACCAGTTTCCCAGCCAGCCAATTTGAGCCAGATTAGTATCCGAGATGTTCAGCCCCCCGAGCTGAATCCAGGGGGCATCGGTATAGTTTCCCAGAAGCGAAAGCTGAATGGGACTCCATTTGGCGCTGTTGACTCCAAACGACATCTGAATCCAGGCATCATCGGTAGCATTGAAAATACCCGAAATCTGCACCAGGTTTTTGCTTCCTTTGTTCCATAGCCCGGCAACTTGAAAAGGGATGATCTCGGACTCATCGTCATCTCCCGATGCGTAATTCACCAGACCGGCGAATTGAAAGGGAGCCCTGGAGCTTAAGTTCATTCCCAGGCTAAACTGTCCCAGATAGGCATCTTCAGCGCCATTAAAGAGCAAACCGGTCATGGGCAGATAGGCATCCCCTTCGATCAGGTTTCCCAGGCCGATCTGATAGCCGATGAGACGATCAGTGCGATTGATGGCTCCAAGCTGTAGTCCATAGCCGGAGCCGGAGTAATTAAGCCCGCCAATTTCCAGGCCGGTGTGCGAATTGCCCGTGCGATTGTACAATCCGAATCGAATTCCCACAGAACTATCCGCCACTTCATTCCAGGGCCCAATATCCAGGCCATACAGATTCCGGTTCAGTCCGCCAAACATGGTTAATCGCAGACCCAGTACCGAGTACTGATTTCCTTTCCATTGCATGTCAGAGACCACCGCCAGTTCCAGGGGAGTCAGTCCCCTGGCTGGCTGATTCAAAACATCTGCGAATGGGACGGGCTTCGTGTTGGCAGAGTCCGCATTGTTCTTCTCTCCATCCGGGGACGGATTGGCCCAGAGGGCGGACTGGCAGGCCAGCAATATAAAAAAGAAAAGGGGTATTTGTAGCTTCGAGTACATTTTCTTGGTGAGAATCGGCCAACGGGCAGGATTTAGACGATTAAAGGTGATCGCAGTTCAAAAACAAATCCGCAACCAGGCTCTGGATTAAGCGGGACCATCAGTAGCGCCTAAGATCAGCTAGAACAGGCAAGAGATCCTGCGCCTACCAGCTTCTACTCAGCTTTGATCGCTTAATTCCTTTTTGACGGTCTTTGCCGTTCTAAATTAGGACCTCTAAACAGACTCGGCCCGAAAGATCAACCGAGACAAGAAACAGGATGGATTCGAAAAACACTCGAGACTGCGCGGCGGAAACCTAGAAGTTGAATAGCGGCATTACAGGCAGGGTTCCGGTTCGGTTGATATTGAGTAACCCGATTTGCACTCCGTCCAGATCCTTCGCATAGTTAAACACTCCCAGCATAATGCCGTTGTATTCATCCGCAAAGTTCCAGGCCCCAATGCTAACACCGTAGGCCGGTCCAGACGAATGGATGTTGATCGCTGCAAATTGAAAGGGACCTCCGTGGCCGTGGTTCATGAATCCCATTCGGACTCCTGGCGCCAGTTGGCCGGAGTTGTAAGCTCCGATCTGCACGTTGCCGCGCTGAAATATGTTAGCGGCGCCGATTTGTAGAATCGTCCTTTCTTCAGAATAGTTAATAAGCGCCATTTGGATGGGAGTGTTTTCGGAGCGATTAAAGAGCACCGATCCCTGAAAAAATGGACTCTGAATCTCATAATCCCGCTCCTGGTCCGGTCCCAGATTGAACAATCCAGCAAGCTGGAAAGCGACCCTCTTTTCGGCAAAGTTAAAACCTCCGGCGATTTGGAGAAAGCTATCGTCCCATCCGAAGTTCGCTACGCCGGCCAGTTGCACCGGCGTAGAGCCATCATAGCCATTGCCGGAGTTGAAGCCACCCGCAAGTTGCAATGCTGATCCTTGATTAGCAAAGTTGCCGATTCCGCTCAATTGAATCCCATATACAATGTCCGTATCTCCGTTGAAGCCGGCCGTGATCTGCAATCCGTACACATGGCGCGCCGAGTTCCAGAATCCAGAAAGCTGAAACAGTGTTCCATTCTTGGTACTATTGCCCAGGCCCGAGATCTGAAAGATGGCCCCTTCCCAGCTAAAGTTAAAGCCGGTGGCCAGTTGCGGTCCAAAGGAACCCTTCCGCCGGATATTTCCCAGAAGACCAAGTTGAATAGGAGCGTATTCGGCATCGTTTACTCCACCCAATTGCAGAAGCGGAAAATCATCGGCGGAATTGTAGAACAAGCCAATCTGATATCCGGTGAGCTCGCCCTCAGTGATGGCAATGGGCGAAAAGACAAATCCATCCAGATCTCCGGTAAACTTCTGATAGAGCAGCCCGACGAAGACTCCTTTTCCCGAGGCTGCGGTGTTGAATCCACCCAGCTGTACTCCGCTGAAGTCCTGTTCCACAGCGCTGAAAACTCCCACCTGCGCTCCGCGAAAGCTGCCATCCACGGAAGACGAAAGACCCAACTGCACCCCGTCTACCGATCCTTCCGAAACGCTCACAAGATGGACCTGGGCGCCGGCCACGTCCTGCGAAACCTGCACCGGCCCTACGTCCAGACCATAGACGTCTGCGTTTTCGCTATAGGCCAGGTTCAGTCGTAGTCCGCGCACTTCAGTTTCCCGGGCAAAAAGCTGTCCGGGCATGTAGATAGAAAACTGAAAGGGGGTATAGGCGGCTTGCATCAGTCCGGTGCTTTCCTCTTGCGAATCTTCGCTTCCATAGTTATACAGAATCGTAAAAGGAAGGCCGCCGTTTCGCGAGATATTGATGAGACCCACTTGATGCCCGCGCAAGATTTTTGTATCGTTCAGGATTCCAACATCCAGGCCGGACTGCTTCTCGGAACGATTGATGGCTGCCAGGCGAAAGCCAAAGGCTTCATTTGTTACGTTAATTGCGCCCAGACTAAACTGCGAAAACTCGCTGGTATTCAAGAGTCCGAATTGAAGCGAAGCATCGCCGCTATTCCATCCGGCCGAAATCTGAACCTTTCCTTTCTTCGCCCGATTGCCCACAAGCGAAAATTGCCAATAGCTTTCGTCGGATAAATTGTAGAGTCCTGCAGTTTGAACTCTCATGTTCTTTGAAAGGTTGAAAAGCCCTCCGATCTGAACGGCTCCGTAGCTGGCACTATTGACCAGGGCTGACATTTGAAAGGTCGGTGAATTGGCGGTATTAAAGAACCCTGCCAGTTGAACATCACCTCCAGCGTTGAATCCCAGGCCAATCTGCAGCGGACTGTCTTTGCCCCAGTTGAACAGCCCGCCTACCTGTACGGAGGATTTTTGCCAGAGAAAATTTCCGAGCCATCCAATTTGCATGGCTACGTCCTCCGAGCGATTGAGACCGCCAATCTGAAGGTAGACCGAATCGCTATAATTGAAAATTCCGGACAGCTGCATCCAGGTATGGTCTGCGTCGTTGAATCCACCGGCGAACTGAAGGTAAGCGCCTCTGGTGCCATTTCCTATGCCAGAGATTTGAAAGGGCGTCTTATAGCCGACATTCAGCCCCAATGACACTTGAAGCAGAATCCGTATCGGGCTCACGTCTTGCTTATTTGCGGACCCACGCTGAGAGTTTAAGAGCGCCGCAAACTGAAACGGACTTCTGGTGGCCACATTCGCGCCCAGGCTGAATTGACCCATGTAAGCCGTTTCCGTGGCGTTAAATAGCGCGCCGGTCATGGGCAGAAAGGCGGATTCTTCTACTATATTTGCCAGGCCCAGTTGATATCCATAGAGCGCATCCGTGCGGTTTATGATTCCTAACTGTAGCCCCAGAGTTTGCCCGCTGGCATTTAGTCCCCCTACCTCCACACCGTACTGATCATGGCCGGTGCGGTTTACAGCTCCCAGGCGAATGCCAACGGATGTGTCGGCAATGTTGTTCACTGCCCCCAGGTCCAGGCCATATAAATTACGATTCAAACCAGCGAACAGACTGAACCGCAGTCCGATTACCGAATTCTGGTTTCCCGCGATCTGCAAATCGGAAACCACCGCAAGCTCCAGCGGAACAAAACCTTCCGGTGATTGCTGCAAGAAGCTCTGATAATCCGGGCCCCTGAACCAGTGGCGTGGATCGTCACTGAAGTCTTCGTCAGACTTCTCTGCCGCCCCGGGAGTGCCGGCGCTGCGGACGTTGCTTTCGGTAATGGAATTCTCAGCCTGATCATTTCTGTCAGGCGCCGCCAGAGTTGAAGTCAGGGAAATGATCGATAGTCCGGCTAACAGAATCAGCTTACGGAAAAATCGTGCCCCTGTTCTCTGGTGACAATAACCGTTGGTAAACACTCTGAACCAGGGAAACTGCTTATTGATACTATTAGAAGAAAATCCGAGCGGAGAGTGGCGCTTACAGGCACTGTCAAAAGGCAATCTGTGCCGACGGTTTTGTGGGCTGTCACTCATAGAGGGCATTCTGGATTGGATGATGGTTCCCGTGCAGTCTCTTTCGAATTAGTGGGCGGGCATCGCTCCTGACATTGAAATTTCCTTAGCATTCGAGCAGGCTCTTTAGGACAAACTCCAGATATACTGGAGCATTAGAAAATACCAATCAAGCAAGATCTAAGAACGGCGAGCCTTTTTGATCTGATTTTTTGTAGCCGACGCAATCCCCTGGATTGCAAATGAATCGTGAAATCCCTGCCCGGCTACGAATCATTTCCTTTTGAGCATACTTCGAACGATCTAAGAATTGAACACACTGTGTACCGCGCTGGAAATGGACCGGCTATAATCATCATGCATGAGCTGCCCGGGATGGTGAAGGAGACTCTGGAGCTAGCAAAGCGTCTGCAGACGGCTGGATTCACTACGTATCTACCATTGTTTTTTGGTCCTCCGGGCCGATCTGCTTCCATCCCATCCATGCTTGGATACACTGTCCGGCTCTGCATTAGCCGGGAGTTCTATATGTTAAAGAAGAATAAGACCAGTCCTATAGTTGATTGGTTGCGTGCGCTCTGCCGTCTAGCCCATGAGGAATGCGGAGGGAAAGGAGTGGGCGCCATTGGAATGTGTCTGACCGGATCTTTTGCCATACCTCTTATGCTTGAGCCGTCCATGATTGCTCCGGTGATAAGCCAGCCTTCCCTGCCCGGCTGCGTATTTGGTTCCAGACAGAGCAGAGAAGCATGCAAGCGATCCCTGGATTTTTCGCCGGATGATCTGGAGCATGCGAAGCATCGTTGTGCTACAGAAGGACTGAAGATAAGAGGATTCAAATTCTCGCACGATATCATCGCACCTCAGCAACGGTTTGAGCGACTAAAACAGGAATTCGGGGAGTCCTTTGTTCCCTTTGTGATCGATTCTGGGCCGGAAAACCCGCACGGATACAATACAGCGAGCCATGCCGTATTTACCGTACATTACTCCCACAAAGAAGGAACGCCTACTCGTGAAGCCATGGATCGATTGCTTGATTTTTATTCGAAAAGATTGAAGTAGAATCTCGATTGAAACAGGAAAGGTCTCTTGAGCGATTTCAGAGCTTTATTCGAAAACGACACGAACGAGTAGCCAGTTTTTTCAACATGTTCGACCGAAAGCAATGTGCATTCTCAAGTTCATTAGATTAATTTCCGGCACCCTTGCATTGGCAGTCTGCTCATGCGCGGATCCCAAGATGCCTGCAAACACAGTTTTGCCATCGGAAACACTGGCGCCTCGCGAGCTTGAACGACAGTACACAATGCACGGATTCTCCGGAAAACACCTGGGCTCAGATTTTACCATATCCAGGGATGGATCCAACACCGATACTATCGCAGCCTACATCGCTTCCCTGCCCGCCGGTCCCTTTATCCATGAAGGTAGAGTTTCCTTCTATGCGCCCAGTATGCCATTCAGTGACATCAATTGCCAGAGGCAGCGACCTTTTTCCAATCGGCCCTTTCCGGGTAGCCAGAAAGTTGATCCGCTGGCCGTCGCATCCAATGGACCCCCGCCTTCTCTGCCGCCCTTGTGGCGAGAAAAGGCAGAACCGCCACCGTTTCTACAATTCCATTGCGACCTGGATTCCGGCAATGGACTGTATTGGGGGCACATCCTGCTTACGTTCATACTTCGCAGGACCGACGCGGACCAGTACCAACTTGTATTCTATTATGCCCATGGAACAAAGCATTCAGATGACATTACATTCCCGGACCTGGATGGGGACGGCAATCCGGAGGTCTGGATGGTAGACCGAGCCTACGGCAACACTCAAATATTGATCGAAAGGGCCGATCTCCAGGGTATTTATCGCCGGGTATTCCAGTACGACATCTACCAGGGCTTCACCGGCAGTTGCTATGGCTACGATGGAAACATACAGCTGGTGCCTACGGGAGGCATGCCTGATCTCTTATTAATCGCGAGGCCGTTATTTAATGAAGAGGGAGGCTGCTACCCCGCGGCAGAAACCCGGGAGCAATCGAGTGCAATGATTAGAAATTCGATGGAAAGAATTCGCGGAACTTACCGATTTACGTTCGGAGGATACGGTTACAAAGGCGATGCCAATCTACAAGATCTGCATCTCAATTACTGAAAGCGGTCATACTCCGCTATTGTGGCGCGATATAGCCGCGGTCCAGCCGCAGATTCGTGTTACATCCGACCGGAAGATTTAACCCGAACTCGCGTCTGGGGCGAGCCGCAGGTTCGTCTAACACCTACCCGAAAGTTTTAACCCGAACTCACGCCCGCAGGCGCGCCACAGGTTCGCATAACAGCCGACCGAAAGATTTAACCCGAACTCCCGCGCACGGGCTGGCCACCTGTTCGTGTAACAACCACCCGAAAGATTTAACCCGAACTAGGTCCCTGGGCCCTCACTCTGGTCAACACCCCGGTCCAACCTGCGAATCTCATTGTAGAATGCCTTGTTGGGCACCCTGCCCCGACCACCAATGGAATACTCGGGGCGCAGGGCATCCACGAAGCACATGGCCACATCGCCTTTTCCCTTTACCGGAACCTGCCCACGCTCAGAAGTCACAAAGTAGGGAGAAAGAAATTCCGCCAGAGGAGCCGACAGATTAATATGATGGGGTTCGCTGGTTGCTTCCAGTCGGCTGGCTACGTTTACAGTATCTCCCCAGATATCGAAGGTAAATCTGCTATTTCCTACAACACCGGCGATCACCGGACCCTGGTGGATGCCAATGCGAAGGTCCCAGGAGATCTTGCCTTTGCGCGAACGGCTCTTGATATATCTTCGAATGAATTCCATCATTCGCAAACCGCAAAGAGCAATGCGCAATGGATCAGAGGCCCGTTTCTGGAACAGGCCGGAAGCGCACATATAGGCATCGCCGATGGTCTTGATCTTTTCGATCTTGAGTCGTTCAGCTATTCGATCAAAGTGCGAAAAGCAATAGTCAAGCTCGGATAGCAGTTCCTCCGGTGGCATCTTGTCGGCGATGCTGGCAAATTGAACCATATCGGCAAACAGTACGCAGCTATCTTCAATCAAGCCCGGGGCCACGCGTCCGGTGGCTTTGAGTTCATCGGCCACCGGTTCTGGCAGTATCGTATGCAATAGGTCATCCGCTTTTCGCAGGGATTCTTTCAGGGCCCGATCGAAAAACTGAAAGCTCTCATAGCTCAGGACCTGGTTTTGGGAAAGCAGCAGGTCCCTCGCGCGATTGGGAAGCCTTTCCTGACTCAGGGCTCGGCGAAGCTCGGCCAGCATCATGGTCTCTCCGCCCAGAATAGACTGATAGGTTAGATTTCGATTACGTTGAAGGGCCACTTCCAGGATCTGGTGCATTCGATTAATCATCGCATCGCGGCTTGCTCGAGTACCGCTTTGGAGATCTCGCAGCCGGGCCATAAAGAGTTGATTATAGAGCTTGAATGTGGACTGATCGTAATCGCTGCCCCAGCGGCTTCTGTGCCACCAGGTACGAAACAGGTTTCGCCGCCGGGGCATTTCTTCTGTCAAGCCCGAGAAATCCCGTTTTAGATCATCGATCATCTCCCTGGTTAACTCTTCAAAGGAGATTCCTTCGTAGGTTATGTGCTCTAACAGGTGCTGTGGCTTCTTAAGCTCGGCCTGCAAATGGACCAGGAAGTACTCGGCCAGAAGCTGACTGGTTTGCTCTCTCAGGGAATGGGCCACGGGGCAGAGTCTGAATACCACTACGACCACGGCAAGGAAAAGCAAGGCCGTCGCTACCCGAATTCGCCCGGTCAATTTTTAACCGGCTCCCGGGACCGATCCGTGGCGGGGAGTCTAAAGACTGCAGGAACCTCCGGCAATGAAGGGTGCGTTTCGAAGGACTCCCGGTGACTCCTACTCCCGGCGCCGACTTCTGCGCCGGGGCCGGTCGTTCGGGTAGCGCTTCGGGCGCAGAAAAAGACTGGTCTATAGAATCCGGGATAAATTCGCTGATCTGAAGAACCTTTTAGAGCCTATACAGGAACATCCATGCATATTGAAGTAAATACTGATCATAACATAGAAGCCAACGAAGGGCTGACCAAACACGTAGAAGAAGTAGTTCAGAAGGCCATGAGTCACTTCGCCGGCCAGGTTACCCGGGTAGAGGTGCATTTGAAAGATGAGAATGCAGGCAAATCCGGCGCTGCGGACAAGCGATGTGTTATGGAAGCCCGTATCGCCAACCATCAACCCCTGGCCGCTACACACGATGCGGACAATCTGCACGTTGCCATCGACGGAGCAGCAAGCAAGATCAAAAAGGCCGTAGAAAGCGCTCTGGGAAAAATGGGCCGCAAGTAAGGCCCTCTCTTCCCGGGCCATGATCGGAACCCCGATCACCGGGAGCCCCGCCTTCGGCAAAATTCACTGCATCAGCCATCCGGACCGCCGACGGGCCCAACACCCTGCAGCGCCGGATCGGCAATCGTCTCCAGGTGTCCGTCTTTCTCCAGGTCCGCAAACAGCTTGCGAGCCACGATTCGCGCGTTCTGGGCGTAGGCCGTGGGCACTTCCACGTAAGCAGGGCCCTCATAGCCCATCAGTGCAGCCCACATCCATAAAGTGACCTCCGGGCCCTGATAGTTGTATCGAGCCACTTCCTCATTGTGTATGGAGAGTCGGATGGTAAGGTCCAACTGAAATGAGCCGATGTACGTCGGAACAGCATAGCAAACCATTACGCCAAACATGCTGCTAATAGCCCCCAGGGCCATACCTTCCTGTCGGGGATTAACAGTTACCTGGATCAAAACGGGTATGTCCGGTTTCTCGCCAATTTCAACTTTTTCTGTAAGGCCCCAGTTCTCGATCTCCTCCGCAAAAGCCCGGTCCATAGCATAGAGATTCAGGAAGTCTTTTCCCGGGCGAACGTTGCGCTCCGGGAATCGGCTCAGCAAGGCGACGGACTTCAGAGGTGGACCCCGGAATTCGGGCTGCTCTTCAGGAAGCCGCAATGAACGGGCTCGGAGGCAGCCGGTAAGAAAAACAAAAATGATAATCCCATGGCAAGCCAGTGGGCCAATCCTGGTCAAGTTCCTATTGTTCATTGGATCCCATGCCTAATCATCCATAACTATTTATCATTTAGATACTTCAAGTAATTCTCGTCCCAGAAGCTCAGAAGCGGTGCCGGGCTTCTGTAATACTACTATCCCCCGCTTCAACGGGCACTAAGAGGCGCTTTCATGGTGCGCAGAGTGTTCTCTTTTCCATTATTCTTTTGACAACCCCTGGAATCTTCTTTCCTTCGATACCCGCCGTGCAAAGATGAAGTCGCGAGCGCTAGCTGCGCCCGCCAGGGAGAGACCGATGTACACAGTAGAAGTCAACGGAAACCGATTGGAAGTCACCATGGAAGGCGTACTGGATGGCCCGGCCATGAAACAGGCTCTGGATGACCTGGAAACAAAGTCTGCAGGAATCCAGGATGGAACGCTGCTATACGATGTAGTAGATTTCCAGCTTCCTACGCTGGACGCTGTAATGATTGAATTTGCCCGGTTGCCATCCATGCTGGGTCTCATTGGGCGGTTCAAGAAGGCGGCGGTACTCAGCGATATGACCTGGCTCAAGCAGATCAGTCAGGCTGAAGGGCTTCTAATTCCTGGAATCACCATTAAGGGCTTCAATAGGGATGAGCGCGAAGAAGCGATCCAGTGGCTGGATGAGTGATTGGACGGTCCCCTGAATGCTCGGAGACCGCGGCTCCAATAATTTATCCCATTGCTGCGCGAATCCCTGATTTCGAATCAGATACAATCCTGGTTGACCGTTCTTACAATCTCCTCCAGGGACCGGCCTTCCGTCATTGTGACTCGCCCCAAACCTCCTTGACACATTGCCCGTCTCCACGTACATTTACAGAACATCAATACGCGAACCATGAAACATAGGAGAAACAATGTCACAACTGCAATTCAAGATCGCCGCAAAAAGCGAAAGCGCCACCAGGACCATCGTAAAGGCCCGAAACTTCGAACTGATCATCGATGAGCCGGAATCCTTGGGCGGCACCGACAGCGGACCCAATCCGGTGGAGTACGAGCTGGCCGCCCTTTCCGGATGCCTCAACGTAATGGGTCATCTAATCGCCAAAGAGATGGGTTTCACTCTTCGCGGCATCGAAATGGAAATCGAAGGTGATCTTGATCCAGGTAAGTTCTCCGGAGTTTCCATGAAAGAACGGGCTGGCTATAAAGATATTCGCGTGGTAATTAAGCCGGATGCCGACGCAGACGAAGCTACGCTGAAGAAGTGGTTGGAAGCGGTAGAGAGCCGTTGCCCGGTAAGCGATAACCTTTCGCATGCAACTCCAGTGGAGCTCAAGGTAGGGAAGTAGGCTGAGGATCCTCCGGGGGATAGCCCGCGAAAAAGGGAAATTGGCCCGGGCCTTATATAAGCGGTCGATCCTCCAGGCCCGGCGACCCTAGCGCCAGGAGATTGATACTGTCCACGTAGGTTTCAGCCCCTGTGCTATCGTATTTTTGATTGATACGCTATGCGAATGTAAGCATTTGGTATAGTGACCTTGAGGGGTATTGCAAAATTACGATTGACTTTGGTTTTCTGGCTCGCATCGACCGCAACCGGCCTTGTCACTGGATGCTCCCCTCTTCCCTGCCGCTGGGAAGATCCGGCCTGTAGCTCAGTGAACCTTTTCCTTCTGATCAGAAGTCTTCCCGGTCCCTATCAAGATGTTGTGTTGGCCGTCAACGGTGGAGCCAACCGCGTTCTTATCAACCAGGGAAATAGAACCTTTACAGTAGGTCCCGATCTGGAGCCGTCCCGCGTAGAGCCCAGTCTGGATGTAGACCTGGGGGACATTAACGGGGATGGTATACTGGACCTGTACGTGGCCAACGATGGAGCTCAGCCGGTGGTGCACCTGGGAAATGGGGACGGCTCTTTTCAAGACGCGGCCAGCAACGTGGGCACCCCGAGCAACAATAGCACTACGGTAGAACTGGCTGATTTCAACGGAGACGGAAACCTGGATGCGGTGGTGGCCAACAATGGAGCG
This sequence comes from Spirochaetaceae bacterium, assembly GCA_002730875.1. GTDB lineage: Bacteria > Spirochaetota > Leptospiria > Leptospirales > Leptonemataceae > UBA3465. Next base: position 110,646 of record PCBI01000011.1, read on the forward strand.
GCACCAGAAGTCTACTATCCGGGCCAGGGCACGGCAATCTTCGGGACCAGCAACGCGGTGGATGCGGGAACAACAACAGCCGGTGAGGATCTTGTGGTTGCTGATTTCGATCGTAATGGTACTCTCGATATATACAGTGCGCACAATGGAAACGATGTATATTACAGCGGCAACGGGAACGGCACCTTTCAACCCGGGGTTGCTCTGGATGTTTCCAATGCTGCCTTTGGAGCCACAGCAGGAGACTTCAACGGTGACGCTATCCTTGATGTGGTAATTGCGCTAGACAGCGCGGCCCTTTTTCGCATCGCGCTGAGCAACGGCGCCGGCGGATTCACTTTCTCGGATGGTCCGGGAACGGGGTTCGCCCAACATGATGCAGTGGCCGGAGACTTCAACGACGACGGCTTCCTGGATGTATTTTTGGTTGGGACAGGAGCAAACCCTGAAATGGTATATCTGGGCAACGGTGATGGAACCTTTCAGCTACCGTTGATTGCCGACCCGGCTACCACACAGGACTGTCGCGAGGCCGCAGTCGGGTATCTGGACGGAGACCGCCACCTCGATGTATTCGTAGGTTGCACGGCCGGAGTACCAAGCTTGATATACTTTGGGAAAGGAGACGGAACCTTTGATCCGCCGGTTACCACGCCTATTTCTGACAGCGCGGACGGAATGGCCCTGGGCGATCTAAATGGCTGGTAGCCGCTACACCAGGGATGAACAGAACCCTGGAACCTTTCCAGCTATTGATGAAGGCGGCAGCGCAGGCCCGCTCCTTCCACACCGGATTTGCACTGCGCAAAGCAACGTAGAGAATCAGGCTTTGTCGTAAGCTGCCATCGTCCGCAACAAAGCCTCTTCCAGGGCTTTTCTCAATTTCCGATGCGCGAAAGCGCGACTAATGAGAAAATACATACCTGCCAGAATCAGGGCCGCCGGAATGGGCCAGAGCATGGCAAACCCGGATTCGCCTACTTCCGCCAAATGCCAGACAGCCAGAGGAGACCAGATCCCGATTTCAAACAGGCAGGTCCAGAAAAGCTCCAGAACACTGAACCGGTAACGCAATCCGTCCTTAAACCATATCTTTCCCCTGCCCAGCGCTTTCAAAGGGTCGAAACCAAAACCGATGGCGGACCAGAACCAGCCCCAGCCCGCCACAGTACCGACCAGAGATATTTCGTCTTCGGCCTCATTCAACGTCCACCTTGCTGCTGTTCGGATTTGACTCATCAAGTCCTCAGAAAGGCGCATACCTTGCTGCTTCGCCGCAACAGTCAAACGTCCCCTGATTGTAAATGGATTCATATCCTTATGCTAGTTCGGGCATTTTCCCATGACAGTGAACTGAACATCGTCGTTCTAGTTACCCGCTTCCCTGATCAATGCCTCTACCGCTCGCTGCGCCGAATGAATCGCTCCTTCCACGGTAGCGTTTGCCAGATAATCCCCGGCAAATACAACAGGGCCTTTTTGCTGCTCCAGAAATCTTGCAGCCTGACGATACCGACCTACAGCGTGCACCGGAATGGCATGCTCCCGCTGCTTGAGAAAGAATGGCTGCAACGGTAGTTCAAGCAGGCGGCTATCCACCTTTTCCGCAAGAGCGCGAATCTCTGCGAACGCTTCTTTCTTTCCGGCTTTCAGTAGTGCGCGAGCCTTTTTTCCGCGCACATAGATAGAAAGCAAATCCTCTCCGGAGTTGCCGGATCGTTTATCGCTGTTAACGGTAATCGCGGCCACCGAGTTCGGTCCGGGACCGCAGGGAATACGCGTATCGCTATCCGTTAGCATACCGTGAGGAAGGCGATAGCAGGCCATGACGTTTTCGGCGTAGTTCTGACTCTTGAGGAATGATTTCTGCTCGGCGCTCACCAGCGAATCGTTCATCCTGGCGGTAAGCCGCGCCGCCACATTGGCCGTTGTTGCGAAAACGATCTCATCGAAACGCTCGGTCTTGCCGGCGAATTGGACTACAAACTTCCCGGACCCGGCGGATTTGCCGGTCTGGCCGGATTGCCTGGACCGGGAGGATTCGGCGCTCACCGATGTCACAGTTTTTCCGATGCGAAGCTCCACCGACTCGGACAGCTTGCGGCAAAAAGAATCCATACCATTCGCATAAGTATAGAAGACAGCGTCCGCCGCTCTGGCCTGCAGACCAATATATAGAGCTCTGGAAACCTCTTCGCAGGAAAAATACCAAAACGGTTCGATCCCGGGCCGTACCAGATACTGATACACTTCTTCGCCCAGGGTTCGTCTTGCATCCCGGGCAATGGACTCGGTGTCCAGCGACGAAAGCGCGGAAGGATCGGCCAGATCCAGACCTCGATATTTCAGAGTCCGGCCCAGGGTTCTTCCGATCATGCGAATCTTGTTCGCCGTGCCGACGAGAGGAAAACGAAGAAAGGAAAGAGGCGATCCCAGGGCCAGCGGGGCCACCTGATCGCCAGAAATCAGAACGTTGCGGCGGGACAATCGGACTACGTCAGATTCCAGGCCCAGTTTCCGATTGTAACCCTCCAGGCGGGGATAGAAGTTAGTGAAGAATCCGGCGCCGGTATCCAGGGTATGACCATCCGCCCGGTGAGACAGAGTCCGGCCCCCCACTGCTTTTTCCTTTTCGAATAGGACTACCTTGCGACCTGTTTTTGCAGCCTCAAAGGCCGCTGTGCAACCGGCAGGTCCGGCGCCGATGACTGCTGTCTTTCTGATCCTTGCCATCCGGCCATTCAATCACACCGGTTGCTGAAGTTCAAGGGAACCTTTCCTGCTTTTCTACTAACGTCCGCTACCGGTTTCCTCGGTCACCGGTAAATGATTGGCTCCGCCCGCCGCCTGGATTCGCCGTTTAAGATGGATTTTTTCCTGATGATTATCGCACAGATCCAGCGCGCAACGAAAGGCCTCCAACGCTTCCAGGTTTCGTCCCAGCTCCAGAAGAAACTCCCCCCGCGTAGAGTGATAATAGCGATAACCATGCAGCGCTGCTTTGATTCCCTGGTCTTCTATCGCTTCCAGCGCCGATGCGGGACCCTTTGCCTTGCTCAAAGCCACAGCACGATTTAGAACCACCACCGGCGAAGGATGGATTTCGAAAAGACGATCATAATGACTTAGAATGGCTTGCCAGTCGGTATCGGAGGCCCTGGCGCTGTTGGCATGAGCGGCCGCAATCTCAGCCTGAATAAAATAGAGTCCATCATCGCTCCGACTGGCATTGTCTAAAATCATCGTTGCCTCTTGAATTTTTTGCCGATCCCAGAGCGAACGGTCCTGATCCGCCAGAAGAATGGGACTTCCATCCGCCGCAACTCGAGCCTGGCGACGCGAATCCTGAAAAAGCAGCAAAGCCAGCAGTCCATCCACTTCGCCGTTACGCGGCAGAAGCTCTTGAAGCATGCGAGCCAGAAATATGGCTTCGTCGCAAAGATCAGTCTTTAGTAGCGATTGTCCGTCATGAGCCGTGTAGCCTGTATTGAAGATCAAGTAGATGACAGCGAGAACCCCTTCCAATCGCTCCGGCGAGTTTTCGATGTCTGGCACGGAAAAAGGAATTCCGGCATCGCGGATCTTTCGCTTGGCCCGTACTATCCGTTGAGCCACTGCCGTTTCTTTTGCCAGAAAGCTGGCTGCGATGTCGACCGTGCGAATGCCTGCCAGAGTATGCAATGTAAGAGCGATCTGCGCCTCCTGGTTCAAGACCGGGTGGCAGCAGGCAAAAATCAAGGCCAGTCGTTCATCCGGCGGTCCCTGAGTTCCATACATGGCGGCAAGCGGCGAGTCTGGAGGTAATCCCGGCGATGTAGATGCCTGAGTTAAATGGGACGATTTAGACAGGGGCGACGGATACAAGAGAGATTCCCCGGCTGCCTCACCGTAAAGCTGCTCCCGGGCCTGCTTGCGTTGGCGGGCTTCCCGGCGCAGGGCATCGATGGCTTTATGACGGGCAACGACATAGAGCCATCCGGCCGCGTTTTCCGGCACCCCGTCCAGCGGCCACTTCCGGGCCGCCACGAACAGGGCTTCCTGGAGCGCATCTTCAGCAAGCTCCAGATCGCGAAACTCCTTCGCCAGCGCTGCCGACACTCGGCCGTAGCACTGGCGAAAGAGTCCTTCAAAGCGCTTTCGAAATTCCGTCTCCGTATGTTGTCCTGTCATCTGACTTCAAACTTCAAATCAGAGGGTCGCCATCGATTCAGAGTTTCCTGGATGCAGCCATCGCCATCCCTGCGGTCTTCCACGATCGTGGAATTTGCGCCGTCACAGCTGCACTCTCAATAGGCGGCAATCCCGGCCGATGTACCGTCAGTCGAACTTCATAACCGGGCGAATTTCCACCGAACCACCGTGGGGGACATGGGGCATCTTCTTCGCCCAGGCCACCGCTTCGTCGATGTCGTTGGCCTCAATCAGATAGAAGCCGCCGAGTTGTTCTTTGGTTTCGGCAAAAGGTCCGTCCATGGTCACCACGGTCTTCCCGTTCATTCGTAAAGTAGTGGCCGTTGTAGTAGGCTGCAATGCTTCCCCGCCCCGAACCACGCCGGCTTTTTCCATTTCCTCGGTGACCGCAAACCACTGGGCCATCTCCTCGTCACCGTAGCCTTCGGCCCGCTGTTCGTTGTCATAGAGTAGTAACAGATACTGCATTTTCCTTTTCTCCTGATCATTGATTTGCCTGAAGACGAAAGGCAATCAACAGATTTCGACATCTCTGCAAAAAAATATCCGCGAAAAGGCGGAAGCGACCCTGGTTCAGGGCCACTCGCCGGAAACTACTCAAACCTGCTTTTCCTCGTCGTAGACGATCAGATACAACAAAGCGGCGATGGATCCCGTAGCCAATGTACCCAAAAGCCAGGGCCAGGGGTTCCGGCCGGCCCGCCTGGCATCCTTCCACATCCAAACAAGGAATAGCGAAAGGGCAATAACCAGATCCCAGAAAATCTGTGCGGCCCCAAAGCTCTGGAAAACCGGCTCAAAGATTCCTATCAGCCCATGTTGCCAGAGGGCCAGTCCGGTCAGAATCAAAAATGCCAATAGCACCAGAATCAAAATTACTTTTCTCATTTCGTTCACCTCACAATAGTCGCTTTAATCTTGTTTAGTCTGATTGAAGCCCGATGCTGGCTCTCCGGGTTTGAGCAACGATGGGCAAGGCTTTTCGAAAGCTGCCGCGCGTACGCCCATTCATGCCGGCAAAGGGATTGGCATCAGTTTATGATGGATTGAAGATTTGATCCATTACCTGTGAGGTAATATTATCAGAAAAGCAACGCAACAGCCGACCAACTTCGATACGGCCGGAGCCATGATTCGCTACTGGCGACAGCGACAGGGAATCAGCCAGATGGATTTGGCCCTGGAAATCGACAGCTCTTCGCGACACCTTAGCTTCGTGGAAACGGGTAAGGCCAAACCGGGCCGGGAACTTCTCCGTAAACTGGCCGAAGCGCTCAGAATTCCGCTGCGACAGCGAAACTATCTTCTTGAGCTTGCCGGTTACTCCAGAGAATTTTCCGAGGAATCGCTGGATAGTGGCCGTATGCAAATCGTGCATTCTGCCATAAATCATATACTGGCGGGCCACGAGCCTTTCCCGGCCATGGTTGTTGATGGCGCCTACGAGATACTACGCGCCAACAGCGGCATGAAAAAACTGCTAGTTGGTTTTCTGGGCGAACGGGCCTCCAGGTTTTCCAATGCAGTTGATGTTCTCTTTGACCCGAATGGACTGCAGCCCTATGTCAGAAACTGGGCTACAGTTCAGCGCGTTCTACTGGCTCGAATTCGTGATGAGGTATTTCGCACAAGAAATGAGAAGCTGGCCAAACTCCATGCGAAGTGGATCCGCGCAGGGGAATCCGCCGTAGCCGGTGATACCGAGGCTCAGCTTCCCGTAGTGGATCTTCATCTGGAAAGGGACGGTCTCTCGTTAAGGCTTTTTGGTATAGTAAGCACCCTGGGAACTCCCATGGATGTCACGGCACAGGAGATACGTATCGAGACTTTCTTTCCGGCGGACGAGCCCACAAGACACTGGTTTAGCTAATGCGAAGCCCGTCACAAATACTGACTCTACCGCCGGAGGTTTTCCTTCAAGGACGCTCGAGACAAACATGGTTCATGCTTCGCGCAACCTATTCGCGGAGAAGGATACCCATACCTCTGATACAGATGGCATCCAGTCCGCATTTGTAGGCGGTGTAATGGGAGCCTTTATCGGCGGTTTGCCGACCCTTTGCTGATTTTAGACTCGGCCCCACTCCGAGCAAAGTATCGATCTTGAACTCTAGCTGTCCGGATCTTATTTGGCCCTGCCCGGCAACAAAGGAGAACTCTCCCTCCAGCATTGGGCCGCATAGAAACCCTGCCCCCGGCTCCACTTCACAGCTGGCTGCAATCCTTTGAATGACATATAGGTCCGGTCGGATAATCAAGAAAACGTCCGATGCAAGCTCGTGATCCGAATCGTAAGTCCATTTCCCTGGAAAAAATTCCTTTGGCGCCGTTTGCCGATTGTCCCAGAAGGCCACGGAATGGAGCGGGACCTCCCCCCGAATGCGGCCGGGAATCAATGAGTCCGGACCAACCTGAACCAGCAAAGAAATCTGCGATGCTATTGGTCCGCCTTCTCTGGGATCAGGAGACGGCCCCATATCGCATATATGGATTTTCCGTCCCCGATGCAGCGATTCCGAATGGAAGCGGGTTTGCCGGGCAATCACGCCAAAACGGTCGCAGGCCAGTATATCGCTCCCGGTGCCGGTTCTAACCGTTTCCTTTACGGGGATGTTCTGGCTGCAGGCCGGGATCAGGCCAATAGGGCTGAAGCTAATCAGGAGAAGCAAGCCGGCCCCCAATCGTCTCCACCTGGTGATTGGCCCTGCCGGGGTTTCTCGGCACCTGCCTGATTTCCAGCGACCACAGTCATCTATTCGTCCGCAAGAGAACCCCAGGTTCCGGCAGCAAAATGCAATACGGGATAAGGACGCGCACATCTACTCGATTCCTACTCTTCGCCTATTCGGTTGTCCGGTTTTCGCACCCGTTTCATAATGCTTTTGTAGACATTGTAGCGGCCCACCAGAAATCGCAGCACCCAGCGATCGATGAATTTGATGAGTGGTACGCCGAAAAGACTGAGAAATAGCGCGGTGCCCAGAAGCAGAATTACAAGGTCGGTCCCTCCGGGATCATCCGCGAAGTAAAGTCCCCGGGTGTTCATGCCAAAGAATCCTACGATTAAATTAAGCGGCAGAAACACTCCGGACAGCACGGTTAGAGTAAACATTGTGCGGTTCAAGCGTTCGCTTTTGATCGAATCATGATAATGATGCAAACTGTCCAGCTTTGACTTTAGATTGTTCAGGCTTCCCTGTTGAAATACGATATCGTCTTCCAGATCCTTAAACCAGTCGGCGGATTCCCCGAAACGGGCACGCTGGCTTCGCATGAACTCCTTGAACACCAGAGAATTGCGATAGTAGAAGTTTTCGATTCGAGCCACGTCCTTCTTGATATCAAACCACAGGTCCATGAAGTAGGCGGGAATCCTTCGCGTGAATAACGATTCCTCCAGTTTTTCGATTTCGCCAGAATAAGCAGTCAAAATGCGCTGGTTCCGCGACGAGTAAAGATCCAACAGATGAGCCAATCCTTCGTAGCCATCGCCCAGTTCTCTGAATTGACTGGCAGAGCGATCGTAACGATACACATCACCCTTCATGAGTAAAAAGATCTCGCAGGTAGTTCCCAGGGCTTCCGCCTCCATGCGCAGACGGCGGATTACCAGAAGCTGAAAATCATCGTAGTTTTCGTAGGTGGTAGGTTGGTCGGATTCGGCCAATAGACCAGCCAGCTCTTCTTGATATTCGTCTCCGAGTTGGTCAACGGTGTAGGTCCGCTTTTCCGAATCCATGAGACAGGGGACACGGCCCCGGCCAGATCTGCAAGAACATAGCGTGCTCCACAGCATTGTTTTGAATTGATCTATTGTTCAATGGAGCAATATAAACCTCGGACCATCAGAAATGGACCTGGTTACTGAATCAAGACAAGCCCCGGATTTAGCGCACTCTGGTCCTGAAAGCTTAGCTCAGCAGTGTGCGAAAATCCAGCTCTCGCACGGTCTTTTTGAGGCGATGATCGTCGTCTACCTCGTTGAATTCCAGGTTAGAGAAAAGAACCTGGGCCAGCTCTTTCGTCGGAGGCAAGGGAACCACATCGTCATGGATTCCATGATAGATCTTAACAGGAGCATTCAAAGGACGATCGGAAAACGGGGACCAATCGAACATGGGCAATGCCGGAGCGAGCAACACCAGGCGATTGATGGACTCCGGATTTTGCAGCGCGTACAATGCGGCCATCAATCCGCCCAGGGAAGAACCTACGATAGAGATATCCTTCCTGTCCTTAAGGATATCATTTAGATCTTGCATCCGTTCTTCCGGGGAACCGGTAAACTGCGGACAGATTAAGTCTGGAAAGAGTTTCTTAAGAAGGGAAGCCTTGTAACCTTTGCTGCTTCCTTCCAGGCCATGGATAAAGATTCGCGTCATGTAAAGACAATGTTCTCAGGAGGCGGAAGTATGTCAAGGCGGCACGGCCATAACCGGAAGTAGCGCTGGCGCTCTAGATCACAGACAGTTTCTATAAAAACCGCAGGCGAACAGAAAAAAGAATGTGTACGGGTTCAGATGCGCGATCAGTTGAATCAATACGTAAAGCAGGATGGAGAACTGCGATCTATAGTTACTTCTCACTATCCATACTAGAGGCGCGATCAGGATAAGAATATAGAGGATCGTCAACAGGTGGCCCGTGGCATCGCCGTTACGGCCAAACGGATCAAAGAGGCGAACTACATAGAAGGCAAACCTTGTAGCGGCCAGTCCGACCAAAATGGCCAGCGCAGCAAACAGAATCGTGGTCACGGTGATTTTTGTGATTCTAAAAGGTTGGTTTGATTCCTTATGCATGAGTTTACTGGTGCGATACCCGCGACGCGCAAACCGTCGGCCATCGCCCTGGACCTCTACAACCGGTCAGAGACTCAAGCGTCCTGGTTTCCGCTGCGCTACCTTTTCTCAGTTTTTCTCTTTGCGAGCCATGGGCGATTCGTAGCCATTGGCAATCTTCGCGTAGTAACCTGACTCTTTCAATTTCTCCTCAAATCCAGGCTCCTCGAAATAACAAGGATCGCGTAGTCCCCAGCCGGCGGGCGCTTCATCGCGATTGATGCCCAGGACCACTGCTTCATAATAGACGTTTGTGCATCTCGAATTGAGCCAGAATTCACCATCTCCGATATCCTTGAGGTCCGTTGTAATTGCTTCTGTAAAGTAGTGTCTTTCGTCAGCGCCCTTGCGGGTGTCATAAATGGTGTACCATTTAAGTCGGTCTCTATAGAAGAAGAATGAAACGACGCGCCATCCTTCATTCGAATAAGAGTTCACGCCTGGATTAGAGACTCTGCGAATCCTGGCGGCAAAATAGGTTATCCTCTTGTCAATCGGATAATACGATTCCTCGTATTCAGCCGGTAGCGGTGGACTATATGTCATCAACACATCATACTCCTTCCCGAATGAACCCAGTACCTCTTTTGTGCTTGTTGCATTAAGCTCGAGCCCTCGAACTCTGTCTACATCCAAAAATTTCCGCTCCATAGCATAGTCATCCTGCCATCGCATCGGGGTTGGCGAAAAGTGATTATAACAACCCAGAAGGCCAGGGCCGAGCAATAGAAGGGCAATGCTTAAGAACACTCTGCGGGCGGTTAGAAAACCAGACCGCCCCGAAGCTTTTCTATTCATTCTATACATTTGGGACGTCACACAATCTCAAGACAAGAATTAAAATCATATCCAGGCTAGCCAGATCTCGATGCTCCCTCCGCACACGTCTGTTGTCTCGTGTCCGAACACCGGGTTGCTTTGCTAATTGGTCGCCCCTTTCTTCATGTGCTTTGATAGATCAAAGTCTGCACCGAACTCTCCGGCGAGTAGAAGAGATAGATTCCGCAGTCCGGTAAGTCCCTGGAAAAAACCTCCGCTGAAATCTGGCCAACAAAGTGCATGGAACTCCGGGTTTCCGGGCATATGGGCCACTCCGGATGTTGATACCAATAGGGCAGACTATCGGGCCCGAGCCAACTCATCCATAAGGCTTCCGGGCAGACCTTCTTGTATAAGTCGTAGAGCTTCTCGCAATCCATTTCATTTCGCGAGGAATCCTTCATGTCATTGGACCGGGCCGCTACAAGCTCCATGGACGAAAAATCCGGCCGTAATGGCTCGGAAACCTTACTATCGAAGGCGGCATCAGGGATGTCCCCCAGGACTTCGCCGATCTTACCCGTAGAATTCAGCTTGAAGCTCAGTCCCCCTTCCCGGTGGTAGGTTCCGTAGAGGAAGTGTAGATTAAGCTTCCATTCTGGATGTAGATTGCTTCCATCTACGGTCAGAACCAGCGCCAGTAGACCTGCCAGGTGTGCCGCACCCGGACTGAAGACCTGATCTGCTGCGGGCATGCAAGCGCTAGGACCGAGTTCCGACGATGATTGGAGAAAGAACAGGATCATCGATGTATAGCCTCGCCTCACTATGTCTGCTCCAACAAAGCAGAACGATTAGACGGAAGCAAGATTCTTTCTGCTGGCTGCGGCCTGGGGACGATGCGACCGCATCCGAAGAGTCTCCACAACTCGCTTCACCAATCTTTCGCCAGGGAGTAACCCGCACGCCTCCGATCGTAGTAACCATCCTCAGCAAGAAGCGAATCAAAATCAGAGGCCTTCCAGTAGCAGGGATAGCCTGACGCTACATCAAGGCCCAAAACTCTCTCTTTATGATATAAAGAGTCACAGAATGAACCGACCCAGAGTTCGCGATCACTTGTATCGCTCCGTAGGACATTGGGCGAGCTTTCAGCCGAAAGCAGGACATGATTGCTCGCCCCCAGCTCCGCCACACGGACAAATGCAATCTTCAGCTCGGACCTGTAAAACATGAGCGTAACATGCTGCGTTTTTTTCGTCTTCGCCACATCTGATCCCGAGCTCAAGAACTCCACCGAAGCGTACATCACAAGCTTGTCAACAGGGTAGTATCTTCCATTGATCCGTTTTGGCAAAGGGGGCTCGAAAATTCTTACCAGTTGTGGCGTTCCAAAGAGCGTGAGAATGGTATCCAGGAAGGTATTCGGCTCCATTTTTACACGCATCCAGGGTAAGTTCATGAGACCTTGCCTGGGTGGATTTCTCAAGTCGCCGAAAGACGTCCTATGCGACGAACAAAGAACGCAAAACGTCGCGATAAAAACGCAAGCAAATGAATGGACAGCCAATTCAATCCGGTCTCTCATAACTCCTACCCTCATTGCTTTTTGCAGATTCTGAACAATACCAACCCGGCAATCAATTTGCACCGGGCACCCATGCATGTCTACAGTAAGTGGACTGGCGCGCTCTTACAAGAGTTCGACGTCCATGGGCGTTCTAATGTCGACAGAGCCGACGAGTCCGAATGCCGCGAAGCGCAGGGGCGCGCGAGCGATCGAGTTCGTATGTCGTTCTACGAAAACCCGGGGAGCGGAGATTAAGCCAGGGCCGCAGCCATTTAAGTTCAGTTAGGAGAAGTGGAAGTGCGATGCAATTAACCGGATGTTTTGGCAGGCTCCGGCAAGGTGCGAACCTTTCCTTCTCTATCCATATAGACGGCTTTTTCACCGAGTTTCTGGTGTCGCTCCAGGGCTTCTGATACGGCGGAAGTAGCTGAATTCTTGATCTGATGGTGCAGCTTTTGCGGCTTCTCTTGCTTTGTTGCCATACGAATTGATCCTAAAAGTACCGAAACGGTTTCAGACTTCAGTTTATTAACCTGGACCATAAATGTCTATCATATATCTCGGGAGAGTTTTCAAAGCTGGAATCCTCGGCAATGAGAGTCGGCTCTCGATCAGAATTGTCGAAGACCATGAATGAGTCGCAAAGTGGCAGGTATATCTGCCGTAGATTCTCCATTCCGGATTTGTAGCGCCGAATAATAGTATCCCGGGGGATATTGTGACCACCAGCCGCCACTCGGGATTGAACCCGGGCTATGGCTAGCTCTGCGCTTCGAAGATGCACAAAAAATAAGGTGAAAGGTGCAGCCTTTCACCCTGGCTTTGTTGATAATTCGACTGAAATTCTTCGATGCCAGAGTTGATTCAAAGCCGAAGTCCTGCTCCCTTGCCAACAGGAATTCCATCCGGGATAGCATGAGCTTTCCTGCTTCAATCGAGACTGCTTCTGGATGAAACGGAGATAAGCCTTTGGCTATAGAGTCCGCATTTACAAATTCAATCTCTCCCAGATCTCTGAGGACCTGCATTGCTATAGTGGTCTTGCTGACCTGCCCCCTTTTTCCGTACAGTTTCAAATGTTAGTTTCAGCCACCTGATTCTCTGTTTCGAATAGCTCTCTGAATCTACTGGGCGTCAAGTATTTCAGTGAACTATGCGGTCTTGTTGTATTGAACTCCTTGCGATACCGATCCAGTTCTCTTTGAAGTTCGAATCGATCGGCAAACCAGTTCCAGTTCAATAATTCCCTTCGCAGCTTGCCATGAAAACTCTCGACGAAGCCATTCTGCATAGGCTTACCCGGCTGAATGAAAGCCATTTCGCAGTGATTGGCTTTTGCCCACTTGCCAAACTCAGCTGAGCGAAATTCCGGACCGTTGTCCATCACGATCTGTTCTGGCAGCCTTGTCTCACGGGCAAGTTCATCCAGGAAGCGAACAATTCGAAAGGCAGGAAGAGACGTATCGCCAAACAGCGCCTTTACTTCCCGTGTGAAGATATCGACGATACTGAGTATGCGAACCTTTCTGCCGTTCATTAGCGATTGGCTTACGATGTCCATGGCCCAGGTGTGGTCCGGTTTTTCTGGCTTGGCCAACGGTCTACGGGGGCCATGGTAGGGCTTTTTCTTGAATATTTGCCGCAATTGTAGACCTTTTTCCGCATAGATTCGGTAGAACCGTTTATGGTTCACCGTCCAATTGCGATTCCGCAAAAACCCGTGTAGCATACGATATCCATTCGAACGATACCGATAGGCAAGGATCCGAATCGCACGACCCAGATGCCTGTTCCGATTCGTCGCTCTGTAATAGCAGGTCGAGCGAGAGATTTTCACAACTCTGGCTGAGAAGGCAGTTCTAAATCCGGCCTCCCTAAGAATGCGAGCTGCTTCTCGTCTTCTCGACCTGCTCAGAACTTTTTTTCGAGTAGAAGCTTGATGGCGTCGATCTCCAGAGCCTGGTTTGCCACCAATTTCTTTAATCGGGCATTCTCATCCTCAAGGGCACGGAGCTTCTTCATGTCGCTTAGCTCCATTCCGCTGAATTTCGACTTCCAGCGATAGAAGGCCTGTTCGCTCATCCCGTGCTTTCGGGCCAGCTCCTTGACCGGCGTCCCTGCATCTGCTTCCTTCAGAATTTTGAAGATTTGTTCCTCGCTAAACCTTCGATACCCATATCCTTTCCTCCTGGATTTGGACCGAAAGTCTAACATTTAATGTGTCCGAATTCAGGGGGCAAGGTCATTGCCGGCTCCGTTTGGACCTCCGAATAGAAATACCCGTGGCATAAAGGCCACTGGAGATTACCTGAGAGGACCGACAATGCAAATAATTGCGGGAGAGAAGTCCTATGAAATGTTTCTGCTAAGCAATCATTTCGATACCATTGGAAGCCGACACGTCCATTTCGCCTACCGTACGTCTCTACGCGAACCTCTCGATGCCCCCGCCGCAGGTTCGCATAACATCTGTCGCCCCGCAATAACCCGAACCGGGGCGCCGCAGGCGAAAGGACGCCGCGCTTCCCGACGCCCTGGGAGTTACTACCGATTATCTGCTGGGGGGCTCCGAGGATAATTCGCTCAAGGCTGATATCGACGATGTTCACGGAGGGACGCCCCACAAGGATGTGGCAGTGTCCCGGAGACCATGGATGTTCGAAAGGGACCAAGTGTCGCGGGCGCCGTGGATGCCGAACAAGGATGTTCCAATGTCGGCGAAGACAGGATGTCGAGAGCCGACGGGCGCGAAGCGACGGACCAGGAACTGCTGGATATGTTTCGCCGGGTCCAGAAGCTACCGGAAGACAAGAAGCGCTCTGTAAAGGATTTCCTGGAAGCGTATCTATTTCGCGAAAGAGTGCGAGAAGATATTGCGTAGGGGTCCGAACGAGAGCGGATGAGTTTTTCGAGGTAAAAAGAAAGAAATTACTCTGGACTTCTTACCTCAGTCAATGGTTCGTATACTTGACAGCCTGCCAATTGCCTCTCCCACCGTCCCTTTCCTCTAAAACGAGAAGCTCTTTTCCCCGCAGGATTCTTACTGATCGAATTTCTCCGGACCATGCCTCAGATGGGAAATAACCAATAAAAAAAGCCTTGGATACCATGTCTTTGTGAATGAGAGGTTCATGCAGATAGACCTCGCCTTCTCTCAGAACCATAGCTGCTGCAGGGCAATCGTCAACAAATGTTATGCGGTCGCCAGGATGAATCAGTGAAGTTTGACTACCATTATCAGATCCAAAAACGGTAAAATGGTCTAAATCAGGGCTCGCGACCGCACCAGCTCCGCGTAAATGGGGAGATGCAGCTGCGGCAGTCAATGCCTCGGAATCAGAAAGCTTGACAAAACACTCCTCGCGAATCGGTCGGGTGGTCCACCACCCCCTCTTCTCTTTGCATTGAAGTAAGCTCAGCATGCTCAACATTAATACGGTGAGCGCCCGTATTCCCCTTTGACCCACAAATCCTATCTTTCCCTTCATTCTTGGCCGACCTTCTACCAATCAGGCGTACCCCAGAGTTTCTTACTGGGGAGCTTGTATGGATTTGTATACATCACTCTCGCCGGAAGCCCGAGTGCTTTCCTAACAGGATTTTCGCTGTACTGGTAGGATGGCCGCTTCAGTCCATCCCCCGGGCTATCTTCGATTTTCTCCAACCAGGAGCCTTCAGTTTTCGGCCCCTCTGATACATGCGCAAATTCACCAATGCGTGGCAAGGATAAGATGCAACCCCGGGGCATTTAGCTTCTTTAGTGCTACTCCGGCTTCGCCGTTGATCAGCAACGGCCCGCCAGGGAATTCGGACAGAATAAAGCATGCTACCTTGTCAATTTCTCTGCGATTGAATACAGCACGCTCACAAAGCAACCCTTTACCATCCTCTCTCCAGATTATTGAGGACTGTTCCAAATCCAGGCCAGCTAATGTGCGGTGCGGGTAAATCGCGAACCATTTCTTATCTTCAATCCAGCACTCCACAAAGCTTGTATCCGTCCCTAGAATATCTCTGAACAATGCCACATACTCTGCATCGACAAAGTTTAACCAACCAAGCCCATGCATGAAAGCCCCGAGTCGCCCACCACCTACATACTCGAAGCCGACCTTATCCAAATCAGATGCCAGCAGAAGCTCTGGCGATTCATCATTTATTGGCGAGGCATTCCTGTAACCCTCTGCGGTTAGGGGAGTCAAGACCATATTCTCTTGTTTCTAAAAATGCATCTGCAGTCAATTCCCTTCTGGAGTCGTCCCAACCGGAGACGCTTCTTATGCACATTCAGGATGGTGATCACCTCTGTTCGAAAGCTGGAGCGTAATAGTGCTTCATTTAGCCTCTGCCGATATAACTTTCTATGCACCTTAGAGTGAACGCTGAAGAACTGCTTCGCACTTCATTAATCGTGCTGCCACCTTTCAGTTGGCCCCATTTGCCGCGAATATTAAAAGGATGCGCCCAAGTGGTTTCAATCAACGTACCGTCGACTCGCGCGGGCTCATGCAGCCCGCTGGGCGGTCTGTCCGTAGACCGACCAGCGGACGCTCTGCCTCCTGTCTCGCGGTGGATAAAAATAGGAAGAACAGCTTCGCAGTTCTCGGAACGGACTGCCGCCTTTCAGTTGGCCCCAGCGCTCGTTACAGGGGCACAGGCCACCTTTACTCTGGGCCGGTATTGCAAGCATCAGAGGACGCCTTATGGCTGATTAGAGACTACAAGGCGAATCGAGCGCCGGAGGCGAAAACTATTTCTAGACCAGGGTTTGCCTCATTCCCACGAGCGAAGCCGCCGGACAGGAGGTCCCAGTGTCGCGCAGGACAGGATGACGAACATGGATGTTCTAACGCCGCCGGAGACATGGATGTCGAGAGGCGGCGGGCCGAGAGGCGACGGCACCGAAGGTATTATCTGGAGGCCGCAGCATGATCGGATGACTTTTTCGAGGGTACAAATCGTTAGCTGATCCGGAACGGCCTGGCCCTTCTTCACAAGGGTCGTCGAAATCTGTCGATCCTCGGAAGGAGCGATCACAATCTCGTGTGGCCGCCCCCCAGAGATACTCCATGGCGGATGTAGAATGTTCGGATCAATTCTTCGCGTGGACGGACAATTGGAGCTATGTCCTCCGCTTTTTCCATAATTCACTGCGCCGGATTAGAGCAATCCACTTCTGCAATGCAGCCGACCCCGTACAGAATTTCAGCGACACTATTTCTCCTTGAGGCTCCCGCAACGAATAGTCCGGTACTTTTATGCATTCCCCTTTCCTGCTGTAGCGAAAGCGCAACCACCCATCGCCCTCAGGTTTTCGTTTCGAAATTGAATAAGAACGCCAATCGGGCTCAAAATCCGTCCCGTCAATATGAACGGTCAGAGTCTCAATGAAGTCTGGCCCGGAGATATTCAATCTAATATTGTGCTCCGCCAGCCTATGCAGCATTTTCCATTGCTGCTCGCCGTTCCAAGCCACCACAAGTAGGCAATCCCCGCCTGACAATCGAGAGTCTTTCTCAGCTATTGACCTCACAGTCGCTGGACCTTCGAACGTCTCCGTCGACAACGTTCGGGCTAAACTGCATTGCGGTTGCAGCACGACGATTGACTCTAACTCGTTCGCTTCCACTATAGGCTGCCGCTCATTACAATAGCAGAAAATAACCATTATAGTAACTGTGAACCATTTAGGATGCAAATGTTCCATACTGTGCCCCTACCTCCCTTAATACGGTTGCTTCTTGGTCAATTCATCCACCAAATCGTGATTGCTACTGTCCTCTGGCGGCAGGTTCAATGGCCACTGATCGTTCAAGAAATATTGTTCCTTGAGTCTCCAGCCCGGCCAACCGGTCCTACGATTGATCTGATTCAAAAGCGGTCTCCTATTCATGAAAACCCTCCTTTCTGAGCCGGATTTTATGTATTGCAGAAACTTAGGAGTGACACCATGTCTCTCTATTCGGTCCGCGGTAAACAGACTCCCATGCTTCACGATGCACCCGACGAGACCACCAAGCATACATGGTGGTAAGCCTGCGACAATTTCTCCTTGGTCCATTCCAAGAGCACTTTCGTACGCTGTGACCAGTTGATTCGCACGACTTAGCTCTAACTTGACTTTTCGTGCCCTCTCATCGCCGAGTGTCGCCCGTGTGTGATTAATTATTCTCTTCTCAAAGACATCATTGCTCAGGGGCTCAGCCGAATACAGGGTACGTCGCAGGTCCCGAAGCTGATCCTTATACCGAAAGCTCAAATCCATGGTGTTATCGTAAATCGGATTCCACTCGCTAAATATTTCCTGCCTTAGAGCTTCCGCTTTCGCAGGGTTAATTTCCCCCCGTTCTTCTTTAGCATCGATTATAGCCAATTCATGACTATATGCGGTGTGAATGCGCTCTTCCCGCTCTTCAAGGACGTAGATAGCCTCTGACAGCGCAAACTCCTGTTCTAAGCCAATATCTCTAGCCAAGAGTCGACGAGGATCTTGAGCATAAAGCTCGTCTTCTGCAGACAAGAGCTCCATTTGGCCTTTCGCG
This sequence comes from Spirochaetaceae bacterium, assembly GCA_002730875.1. Classification (GTDB taxonomy): domain Bacteria; phylum Spirochaetota; class Leptospiria; order Leptospirales; family Leptonemataceae; genus UBA3465. The sequence goes on from PCBI01000011.1 coordinate 128,549, forward strand.
GCAACGAAAAGTGAGATGAACGGGTGCAATTCTGCTTCGATATTGAACCCCAGATTGATGAGATCCGCGACAAGACCATCGTCTGTCTTTGTACGGTCATGCATTGCAAGAATTAGAGAACGAAACTCCGCAGACGGTCGATAACCATTCGCATTATGCACCACCACACCCTGATCCGTCACCAGATACGTATGGTTCTCCGCCACCTCGAAGTTATACACCTCTTCCGAGCGCGGATCCACATGCACTTTCGCAATTCGCAGAGTGCCCTTATCCGTCTTGCTCACGTCCCCGGCGTGTAGCTCTTCTGCTTTCACCCAGCCCTTGCCCTCAATATAGAACGGATGACTCCAGGTCGTCTCAATTACAGTGCCATCTTCGTAGGTCAGCTGATAGATCTTATCCGCAGTGCGAATGAAGTTCTGCACCACCGGTTTGTATTCAAATTCATTAGTCTTCTCATTCCATGACAGAACCAGGTCTTTGGCGCGAACATCCTCGACGTTCTTGTAGAATTGGCCATTCTTCTCAAACGCCCCCGGCGTGGACTGGTGCACTCTTACAAGAGTTCCGGCAACGAAGCAATAGAAGGGACCCCCGCCGAAGGCTCTCCCGGCTGCAGACTCTTAGCAGACAAGTGGTGCATATTTGTCCGTTGCAACCCTCGCAAGCCCTGCGCCCCGAGGAGAACTCCCGCCCAGGTCACTCTTCTGGCAATGCGTCGAGCTCCACAGCATAATCATCTCCTTCGCATGTGTAGTAGTTGCCGACCCGGTTCACTCGTAATAGGAAGAATGGCTGCGAGCCTACCTCTGTGGTATTCCGAATTTTTAGGATATCTGCATTCCGCTCAATGATTCTGTAGACATTCTTTTCGGAACTTGAATCACAAAGCACCGATAATTGATTATCGCTCAATGAATAGCCACATTCGGAACCACTTATATGCAGGATACCGCCCTTGTGAAAACTCCAGACGTTTCCACAACTATAACGGTTAAACCTCAATCGCCAAGTGCCGTATAGTGTATTCTCGGGATGGGGATCCGAGCACGCTCCAAGAGCTGTGGCCACGAGAAGTAAATTAGTCAGGATCAATTTCATAGAAAATGTACCTACCGTCAAACTCTGGTCTAGAGGAAGAACCTTCTCCAAAGCGTATTTTCGTCCCAGGATTCACTTTAAACCGTCGAACGCTTCGAGGTTTGAAGTGGTTATACGAGGCACGTTCATAGGCCCGTGTCCTCATGTGATCGTAAACATCCGAGCGCAGTATGATGCTCCTATCCTCTTTCTCAAGATCGAGACGGACGAACTCTACGCCGGAGCGCTCAATTTCCATTTCGATTACAGGGCTTTTGCTTGAGTAGTATTCCTGCCCGGCATCTTCATTGGCGGTGATAGGATCAAGAATGCGAGCCCCCGGTAGATTCAATTCATGCAATCCTCCATAGGCAATCTCTAAAGCTTTCGGCAGCAATCCAGTCCCACTCATCACATCAAAGGATGTGCCAACAATGGATCGAGGCAATCCCTTGCGCACACCAAACCTTCCAATGCTGGTTCCATTATTCAGAAACGCCTTTAAGGCATTCGCAGATATTTCTGCTAGTGCATTATCATATTCCTGGAACCCCAGTTCCAGGTGGCCTTCGGAGAGACCCACATATTCCCTTACCAGCCGTTCTTCACGCGCCAAGGATGCATTGTGCTTTTCTGGAAATGGAGTGTTTGACTCACCGAGATCACCGCCAGAGTGCCTGTAAAACATCCGCAGGCGAAGCTTTTTTCCCATTTCATACAATGCTGCTTCGCGGGCATCCCCGAATCGATGCTCAAGATCAAGATTTGCGAGAAATTCAGGTATCCGTTTAGTAGCCTCTTGCTTGAGGTACCCAACAATCCATTGGTAGCTCGGACCTTCCCCGTAATTATGCACCAACACATCACTGTCGGTCACGAAATACGTATGATCCTTATCCAGGTGGATGTTGTACACCGTCTGCGGTGCCGGCTTCATCCGAATGTCTGTAATCTCAAGCACCGTATCTCCGGAAGTCAGAGATAGATCCCCTACTTCCAGATCCTTCA
>PCBI01000012.1 GCA_002730875.1 Spirochaetaceae bacterium
GTTCTGGTTCTGGTTCTGGTTCTGGTTCTGGTTCTGGTTCTGGTTCTGGTTCTGGTTCTGGTTCTGGTTCTGGTTCTGGTTCTGGTTCTGGGCCCGCCATTCCATCGGGAAGCTTTGTCAATCGTGTTTCCTTGCAAGCGGATACCGACACCAGCGTGTCCGGCCAGAACCCTCAGATGCCGGTCACTTGCATCCTTACATCAAGTGGCTTTTGTATCTACAATTTCGGTATCGACTACACAGCGGTCACCATCAGTTCCACGGCTGAGTCGATTCTGGTCGAAACGGGAGTTCAATTCGTAACCACGGTTACCCTGTCAGGTGTTCAGGCCGATTTGACTCTGAAGGGAACACCGGCAGGGGATACGATACAAATCACTACAACTTCCCTTGAGTTCAAGCTACGCTTCGTTGGAAATTCGGGAAGCGTTGCATTCGTCGAGCCTACTCAGGCCCCGGTCATTTCTGGCTATACTTTCGTGCAGTCGGCAACCTATCCAGGTGCCGCGCGTACCAGCGTCCAGAATACCTTTAACGACACGATTGTCCCACGTATCCAGAGTGCCCTGGCAGCTTACCTGCTGGCGCGATACAACGAATAGCCGGATTCGTTAGTGAGATCGGGGGATCTTGAGTTCAGGATGAAACTGGATCCGTTGGTCCATACAGGCCCGATCTGAGTAATCACCGGAAAACATCAGGAATTCAACTCCCGGCCAGTCAAGCGCGCGGAAATCTGGCTGTCAATGGGTCTATAGAAGGCTTCGCACAAACCTCTGGTGCACTCCTGATTGAAAGAAGACGCATTCATATTGAAGTTTCTGAAAGAGTAGCAATGAGGGGGGAATCTGGATGTCTTCCAGGGATATCGACAATTCCAGATGGCCTCACGATTTTGTTTCCTGGATTTTTCTGGTCACAGTTCCAGCACACTGATCCCGCCCCACCCCGGCATATCTTGAGTTGTTCCTGTAGCTACGGCCGAAATACTACAACGAACTGCGGTTATGAATTGCCCGAGTTTATCGATTGATTCTTTCGACGGCCAGTGGTAGTACTTTGCTAGAATGCTAGCGGTCTAGTAGGTATCTATGCAGAAAAGTCTTCAGCTCCAGCAAGGCTGCCTTTGGATGGATTCAAACTTGCTTGCCGCTATTGCAGGCCACTTGATTCTTGCGGTGTTATCCGAGAGGTAGTCAGGCAAACTCGGTAATTCAGATTCTCGGTTCAGGAACGAACCCGGCTAATATGGAAGATTCATGGCAAAAACAGCATTAATTACAGGTATTTCTGGCCAGGATGGCTCCTACCTCGCCGAGCTACTTCTCGAAAAAGGCTATAACGTACACGGTATAGTCCGGCGTGCCAGCCTTTTCAATCGTGAACGAATCGAGCACCTCCATAGCCATCCCAATATGAAATTGCATTACGGGGATCTCACCGATTCCAGCAATTTGAATCGAATTCTGGAAAAGGTGGAACCCACGGAAATCTACAATCTGGCCGCACAGTCCCACGTCCAGGTAAGCTTCGAAGTGCCCGAATATACAGCCGAGGCCGATGCCGTGGGGACCCTGCGACTGCTGGATGCCATCAAGGACACAGGCCTGAAGGCGCGTTTCTACCAGGCTTCAACATCGGAGCTTTACGGAAAGGTTCAGGAAGTCCCTCAGACTGAGAAAACTCCTTTTTACCCTCGTAGTCCCTACGCGGTGGCCAAGCTTTACGCTTTCTGGATTGTGGTGAACTATCGCGAATCCTATGGGCTCCATGCCTCCAATGGCATTTTGTTTAATCACGAGTCCCCGCGACGCGGAGAAAACTTCGTTACACGTAAGATTACTCTGGGTGTGGCGAAGATTCGTGCCGGACTGCAGGAACACATTACCATGGGAAATATCGATGCTCGGCGCGACTGGGGCTTTGCTGGCGACTATGTTCGCATGATGTGGATGATGCTTCAGCAGGATCAGCCGGATGACTACGTTGTGGCCACCGGCGAGATGCACAGCGTTCGCGAATTCATAGAGAAGTCCTTTGCCCTTACCGGGATTGATATCGCCTGGGAAGGCAAAGATGAAAAGGAGAAGGGCATCGATAAGAAAACCGGCAAGGTAGTGGTCCAGATCGATCCCAAATTCTACAGGCCTGCCGAAGTGGAACAACTGCTGGGTAACCCGGCCAAAGCAAAAGAGAAGCTAAACTGGGAGCCGGAAGTCAAGTTCGAACAGCTTGTAGAAATGATGGTTCGCGCCGACTGCGAGAAGTTCGGTGTCCCGCTGTAGTATTCTATTGTAAGCCATTACAGCGTTCAGGGAGCTGACTTCGCCTTCTGGAGTTACCCACTGAATTGGATTGACCCCTTGAAATTGTCGGGGATACTCTGTCGACATGGTAAGCCATAAGCCTCGAATAAGCGACAGGCAAGTTGCCAGATGGGACCGCGGTTTGGGACGGGTCGCGGGCTATGCTCGGTTCAAGCGGAGAGTCCCCGCGTTCATCTCTTTTGCTGCGATAATCCTCTCCCTGGGACTCAGCCAATGCAGCATTCAGCTGCCCTGTGCCTCGGGGGATCCCACCTGTAGTCCGGAGGGGCTTCTGGCACTTTTCGGAGATAATCGTCCGGCTGCTTTCGTGGTTGGTACGAATCAAGGCCAAATCGCCTATAGCTCGAATCCCGGGGGTGGCTGGCGGGTGATTTCGTTGGGGAGCAACTATCTGATCACATCCCTTGCCCTTGTGGACGGGCGTGTCTTTGCCCTGGGCGATGATGGTTCAGGAAACGGATTCTTCTTCTCCAGTAGCGACCTCGAACAATGGGATGGCCCTACCATCATTTCCGGCGAGCCCATTATACACGCAGACAGCGACGGCTCCCAGATATACGCTGTAGGAACAAGTTCTTCCTTTTATAGAATTCTGGTCGATGGTTCGTTCAACAACCTGGGCAATGCGGATACTACACCTGGTAACATAACGATGCTGGAGTATCAGGATGGCGTATGGTTCCTTTCTGATTCATCCGGCCCTCCGGATCCGTTTTTCACATTGAGCCCAAGTCCGCTGCCCTTTTCGGTGCCCAGCATTAGTGCTCCTACGGACCCAACTACAGACCTGCTTCGAGTAGGAAGCGAATGGATGGCCGTGGGAACTGTGCAGACCTTTGTTACGAATGCCGGTTCCCTGGACGATTGGTCCGTCTACAACTCCGGCACAACGGAAATCGCCATCTGCGGCGATGGCATATACGGGGCTGCCGCCACCGATACAGGCGATGTTAAAATCACAGTGAATGGTCAAACGCTGGGTGCTCCCCAGAGTACCGGTGTAGGGGCGAATCCTCCAGACATTGGCTGCAATTCCTTTTTCATTGTTATCCTGCCCGCCGCGGCGACTGACTGGAAATACAGTGCAGACGGCGGACTGTCCTGGCCTACCATTCCGAATCCTGTGGGAAGTGGGATTCCGCAGGTGATAGAGTACTTTCCCTGATGGATGCTGGCTCAGGTCTTGATCTTTGCCACGTCCGCTGAATGGTCAAAGCTTCCGACTCTTTGTCCCGAGGCAAAACGCAATAGTCCGGGTCTTTCAAGGATTTCGGATGGTAAGCCGTACGGGTCCGGTGCGAACTGGCTTTGCTGATGCGCGATGAAGGTACCATAAAGTTCAAGGCGGATTTCGAATTATGCCATCCGTTTTCCGCACCGGTCGTGACGTCGCTCATCGCAGCACGAAACCGGCTTTTCGATCGCGGACTCATCGGAGTCTATCCAGATGGCATCTCTTTCGGCAACCTGAGCATTCGCGCTCACCATCCCGAAGATGCACGACCAGGTTTCTTCATTACGGGAACGCAAACGGGCTACATCCAGCGTCTGGATGAAACCCACATTGCTTTTGTGGATCGATGCGATATCGCAGCCAATTACCTGCGAAGTACAGGTCCCATCCAGGCTTCCTCCGAGGCCATGACCCACTACATGATTTACAGCGTGGATCCTGCGATCAATGCAGTGGTGCATGTTCACAGTCCGGTGATGTGGAAATACTGGAAGGATCGGGCGCCTACCACCGGCAGGGACATTCCTTACGGCACCCCTGAAATGGCAGCGGCGGTGGAAGACCTGGTGCTGGTTCGAAAACCGGAGCAGGCTGCGGGATTTCTGGTCATGGCCGGTCACGAGGATGGCGTGATGAGCTACGGCCTGAATCTGGATGTGGCGATGGAGCTGATCCTTGAGAAGGCCGAAGAAGCGGGGGTGTGAGTGATAATCGAAACTATACAGGTTGGCCGGGGCTGCCGGGCACCAGATGTCACCAGCGGGCAGCCCGGCTCGAAACACACTCTGTCGATTTGTCAAGAGTAATTGCCTCGAAGTTCGCATTAAGACGCATCACGGACTTTAAGGCGAACCCTGTCTTTGGACATCGCAGCGCTGTATGATTGGCTTTCCACCGGGGGGCTGCCCGACGTCTGCCCGACGTCGGAGCGACTCGTCATTTTTCTTTTTGACAAAAGGGGAGAAGACGGGCATTCTATAGCTAATACCTCCTCCCAACCTGGAAGAGACGAAACGGAAGATTCACCACCTGACGGATCAAATCCGGACCAGTTCCTGGGAAGGTGTTGAGAATTCCCTGCTGGACATAGTTGTGCAAATCCATTCCTATCAAGATGAACTCAGGAGGACCACCCCTACCAATCAGGACATTGCCATTCTTGTCCTGGAAATGAGAAATGGCTTTGCGGCCATGGACAGGCGCTTTGAGGCAATGGACCGTCGTTTCGACGATCTGATTCACCAAATGGACAAGAGGTTCGAGCAGGTGGACAAGCGCTTCGGGCAAGTCGACAAGCGCTTTGAACAGGTGGAGAAGCGTTTCGAGCAAATGGACAAGAGATTTAACTTCATTCAATGGCTGTTCGGTACTATCCTCACCTTTCTAAGCGCCATACTTACCTATGGTACCTTCTTTCAGTAACCATCCCTTGCCGGGCCTGTAGTTGAAAAGTCGCCTGGGCTTCTGGTGTCCGGACCGGTTTAATCGGCCTCTACGTCCCAAATCAGGCATAGCAAGGCCCTCCAGGGCCTCCCGGCTGCCAGAAATCTGTCCACAACTCCATGATTCGCGCTGCGTTCAAATTCTGAACACATGATTGACGGCTCGGGAGGGTCTGTTCAGGTGGTGAACACAGTCTCGAAATTGGCCTGGGACTCACCGGGCGGAGCTGTGTACGGTCTCTCCGAGCGCCCGCGTGGGCGCCATTGAGTCCCGCCGGGGCACCGAGAGTGGCCCCACTTATCATCCTTTCTTCCCTGGACTGCCAGTCCGCGACCCAATAGCCTTGGACCTTCCTGAAGATATCAGCCACAGATTACTTGGTATTCTGGAAAGTGAGCCGGAAATCTCTCAACGAGAACTGGCCGAACGCCTGGGCATCAGCCTGGGACGGACTAACTTTGTACTGAAAGGCCTCCTGGAAAAAGGATGGGTGAAGACGCGAAACTTCAAGAATAGCAAGAACAAATGGGCCTATGCCTATTTTCTCACTCCGGAAGGGATTGTGGAAAAGGGGCGCGTTACTGCGCGATATATCAAGCGAAAAGTCGAGGAGTATGAGTCCTTGAAGAAAGAAGTGGAGCACCTGAAGAAGGAATACGGGGAGTATTTTGAGGATCCAGATCGCGAGATCTGAAAATGAGAGAACTCTTTCCGTGCGAACTCGCGGGCGCATTGCCGGGCTATCCTGCAACATGGATATCCCGCTGTCCGCGCGGACCTTTCCCGTCCATCTGGCTAAAGGAAGGTGATTTCATCTTTGACGATGGCGGAAACGGGGTGCCTTTTGGGATAATCCTCACGTCTTAGGCTTTGCGATGCGTAGCGGGCTCAACCCCCGGGAGCGCGACCAATGGCATTGAAGGCGGGGAATTGCGAAAAGCAAAATGATAAAGCGATTATGGAGTAAATTCAGTAGGCGGAGAAGGTTTCAATTCTCAATGCTACTTGTACTAATAGTGGTTTCGTCCATTACTGAGATATTCGCAGTAGGGTCGATCATTCCTTTTATTACAATTCTGACAAAACAGAGTGCAGTTACGGATACTGAGGGATACTCTGTTCTCGCCGGTTTCTTATATGGGATGGGTATCGATCCCTACCGAAATGCCCTTCTGGTGCTGACCGTTCTCTTCCTTTTCGCCATCGTATTTTCTAGCGCAGTTCGGCTATTGTTGCTCGTGGCTGAAACGAGGCTAGCTTTCGCAGCCGGCAACGACATCAGCGTTGACATGTACAGGCGTACCCTGTACCAGCCATACGAGGCTCACCTCGTGGCCAATAGTAGCGACGTTGTAAGCGGAGTCTTAATCAAGGCAAAGCGAATGATTGGCGCGGTGATAATTCCGGTTATTAGGATTGTGAATGCCTTCTTTCTGCTACTTGTTTTCTTCATTTTTTTCATCAATATAGAACCACTTTTCTTCCTTGTAGGCGTCAGTGTGTTCGGTCTCGTCTATGCTCTGATCGGGCTTTCTTTCAAGAGAAAGCTGCTTCTTGCCGGCGAAATCGAAAATCGTGAGCACAGGCAAGTTATGCAGGTGTTACAGGAAGGGCTGGGTGGAATTCGCGATGTGATCCTGGACCGTAGTCAGGATTTTCATGTTCGGTTGTTCGCTGATTCTGATCACAAGCTACGGAGTGCTTCTGCCCAATCAACACTACTTGCCTCTTATCCCAGGTATTTCATTGAGACCCTCGCGATCAGTGCGTTTGCTTTGACTGGATTCTTGATTGCCCGTAGTGGTCAAGCAATGACCGACTCCCTCCCCTTCCTCGCATCGATTGCAATGGCGGTTCAAAGACTACTTCCCGTATTGCAGACTGCATTTCAAGGCTGGGCCAATTTAAAGTCCATTTCTCCGATGCTGGCAGACATTCTCAGGTCATTGGAAACTCCCGTGTCCTTTGATTTGGGTGAAGCGAGCGAGCCAATAGCTCTGCGAGAATCTCTTGCGTTTCACAATGTGAGCTTTCGTTACCAGACATCTGATGTCGCGAACCTTTCCGAAATCAATTTCATAATTAGGAAGGGAGAGCGGATTGGTGTCGTGGGTGCTACTGGTAGCGGGAAGAGCACTCTCATAGATATTTCCATGGGCTTACTGGAGCCAGCTTCAGGTTCAGTGCTCGTGGACGGAGTGCCGCTTTCTCGAAGGAATATCGGTTCCTGGCAGAGATCTCTTGCTCATGTGCCCCAGTCTATATTCCTTGCTGATGCCACTATCGCCGAAAATATCGCCCTGGGTCAGGCAAAGGAATCTATTGATCAAGATCTCTTGATTCAAGCTGCAAAGCAGGCGCAAATCTACGACCACATTCGATCCCTACCCCAGGGTTTCGATGCAAGAATAGGCGAACGTGGAGTCCGGATTTCGGGGGGCCAGAGACAAAGAATCGGAATAGCGAGGGCACTGTATAAGAGAGCGGACATCATAATACTGGATGAGGCAACAAGCGCCCTTGACAACGATACTGAGAGATCCGTAATGCAATCTGTCGAGAGCATGAGCGAAGACATTACTGTGATAATCGTTGCCCATAGAATTTCGACCTTGCATCAATGCGACCGAATCATAGAACTGGAGCGAGGTCGGGTGAAACGAATTTGTACCTATCAAGAGTTGTTGAATGGCGGATGAACGCCTTGCTTCGCTCTATTGCGATGGCAGAGTCCGCTTCCCACTATCTCTCATAGGAGCAAGGGGGGAGCCAGAAATTACTAGATTCGCATTTCTGGCTGGGCAGGACTATCGGCCATAATCCGGGCCAGCCGTGGGCCAAAAAATGCCAACTGAAGTGTCTTTTGTCATTTGTAATAATGGCTTTGGTCATGCAAAGCGGGTAGCCCTCGTTGTTCCATGCTTGGCAGATTTTGGCGTTCGAAACTTCCGCTTCCTGAGCGGACCTGGTCAGATTGAGTATCTGCAGCGCGCGCTGGCAGACAAGATGGCTCCGGCTGAAGTCAGACTTGATTTCTCTTCAGACCCATTTCGTGGGGTCTCCACCCCAAACGAGGATTACCCCGCGTCGGGACGTTGGATGGAGGGTGCAATTGACTGGCTCAATAGTGCGAAGGGCGTGGTGGTTTCCGACAACTACCCGAGCGTCTTGTCTGTTCGGCGCTGCATACTAATGGGCTCTTTTCTTTGGTCGGAAGTCTTTGTGGATTCAAAGAAGCCCTCCTGGAGAGAGCAAGCACTCCGCGAATCAGCAATGCTTAGGGAGCGAAAGCCATCGATGATCGGGGTGCAGGAGATGGCGATGCCTCAAGTGCGCCTGAGCACTCGATTCTTTCCGTGTCCCTGGTTCGGCCAGCCTTCGGAGGATAGGGCTGCTGGTTTTTACGAGAGAAGCGGAATACTGCTTTCGTCGGGGGCCGGATTTACTAATCGAGATTTCCTTTGTGATCTGTTTTGCGAGCTCTCGGCGCGCGAGGTTGGCCCCCTCTATGTCGACGGTGGGCTTCAAAGAGCACTTGAGTCCAGGGGGGTCACGAATTCAGCGTTGTTTGACTTTAAACCCGAGAGCTTCTCGGCTCTGCGGTTGATTGTGGGGCGTCCTGGAATGGGCCTCTTGAGCGATTGTGTGATGCACGGAGTGCCCCTGGTTGCAACTGGTCTAATAAATGAATCAGAAATGCTCCACAACGCCGCCCAAATGAACCTACTGGGAATTGGTATCTATGTGACGGATCCTAAAAAAAGCATCGAAACGATCGAGAAGGCCGGGCAGGATTCATTTGTTTGGCAAGGTATGCATACCGCTCTTATGCAGCGTCCATTGGGCGGCGAAAAATTTGCTGCAGAAAGGATTCTAGAAGATGACTCAGAAAATTGATAACCTGTTGTGTTTGCCGGAGGCAAATATACTGGATGTTTACCGGATCTTTAATGAAGCCGCGGCCCTTGGCTTGCCTGTTGGCATAGCTCTCGTCGTAGATGCATCTGGATCTCTACTTGGTACAATAACGGATGGGGACATTCGGAAGGCGATAACAGATCGGGCAAGCCTGGACCTAAAGGCTCAGCAAGTTATGGAACCCAATCCGATCCTGTTCAGCATTCATGACTCATTAGGTGATGTCGTGGAGAGGCTTCCCAACGAACTGGCCATGAGGGGCCGCAAGAGTAAAAAGTATTTGTCCAAGATCGTCTTTGTCGATTCTGAGCGTCGGCCACAGAGAGTCATTGAGTATCATCAGATCTGGGAACAGCGAGTGGCTAGCCATCGCCATGTTTCCGTAGTGGGTCTCGGCTATGTGGGGCTCACTCTGGCGGCCACATTGGCCGAGGCTGGCTTCAAAGTCACTGGCGTGGATGTGGATGAGTTTCGCTTGCAGGAGCTGGCTGCCGGGCGATCCTACATTCATGAAGTCGGATTGGATGAACTAATTCGAGAGCAGTTCGGAAAGAATCTATTCGTTTCCGGTAGTATCCCCATTGGTAGCGACGTTTTTATTATCAGCGTCGGTACTCCGGTAGACAGGAGTACTGGAGAGCCGCTGCTTCAATTCATAGAGAAGGCCTCTGAAGAAATTGGGGCTAAATTGACACAGGGGGCCCTGGTCATTCTCAGGTCCACGATTCCCATCGGTACTAGCAGGGGCGTAGTTGTTCCGATTCTCGAAAGGGTCAGTGGTCTTCGCGTCGGTATTGATTTTCACCTTTCTTTTGCTCCTGAACGAACTGCCGAAGGCCGTGCACTTAAGGAACTGCGGTCGTTGCCTCAGGTGATTGGTGGGTACGATCGTGATTCGCTGGAAGCCACTGTGGCTCTCTTTCGGGACTTGACTAAAACGATAATCCGAGTTGAATCTCTCGAAGCGGCGGAAATGGTGAAGCTGATAAACAATACTTTCCGAGACCATATTTTTGGCTACGCTAATCAAATGAGCAAGATTGCGGCGAAATTCAATATTGACATCGAGCAAGTGATTCATTCTGCAAATGATGGGTACCCCCGGGATCCTGTACCGTTGCCTAGTCCTGGAGTGGGCGGTCCCTGTCTCACAAAAGATCCATTCATTTTTGCCAAGGTTGCTCGCGACCAAGCCCTTGATCCGACGCTATTTATGCAAAGTCGCGCGACAAACGAATCCATGCACGATCACGTCCTGAAGCAATTCGAAGCAGGGCTAGAGCGGGCGGGCAAGAAAATCGAGGATTGCCGCGTTCTGCTCTGTGGTCTTGCCTTTAAGGGGGAACCCGAAACCGGCGACATCCGGGACTCCTCGTCCCTGGCGATCGCTAGACAACTTGCTCGGAAGGTAAAGGTGCTCAGCGTCTACGATCCAGTGGCAACGGCCGAGGAGATTGCATTGGAAGGGCTGACTTCAGCGCAACTTCCGGGAGCATTCGTAGGAATAGATGGTGTGCTATTCCTGAACAACCACAAGAGCTTTGAGAAAATCGACACGTTTAGCATGGTCAGGTCAATGGCCGAGTATCCCGTAGTTTTTGATGGTTGGAGAGTATTCTTTAAACAGGATATTCTGGCAACGCGGCCCGCCGTCTATGTATCCCTTAGCCTTATTGAAACCTCACTGGAGGTTGAAAATTGAGAGTCCTCGGTGTTATTCCAGCGCGTGGCGGCTCCAAAGGTGTGAAGGACAAGAATATTCGCCTCTTACATGGGAAACCACTTCTGGGTTGGACCGCGCGGGCGGCTCTCCCCAGCGATCTCACAGATCTGATCCTGAGCACAGATTCTGAGCAGATTGCCTCTGTGGGAAGGGAGTGGAAAATCGAAGTGCCATTCATTCGTCCCCCGGAATTGGCCGCGGACGATTCGAAGTCGATCGATGTCATGCAGCATGCTCTCACCGCCCTCCAGTCCCAGGGTCGTCGCTACGATGCCGTCATGATGCTGCAGCCCACGACACCTTTCCGAAATACGAATGATATCAACGCATGTATTGCTCTGCTTCAGGAGACTCAGGCCGATAGCGTTATAAGCGTCGAAGAAGTAGAAGCGTACCATCCGGCCAGAATGAAGTTCATGGAGCGTGGATTTCTTGTTGATCCCCCTTTTCAGGAGACATACGAAAACCAGCCCCGGCAGGAGCTTGCTCCAATGTTTATTCGCAATGGCGCTATCTATCTTACCCTTTCGAGCGTCATCATGTACGGTTCTTTCAAAGGGCGGCGTTGCGCCGGGTACGTAATGCCCCATTCTCGATCAGTCAACATTGACTCGTTGGAGGATTTTGAATATGCGGAATGGCTGGCCCGGAGAAATGAGAATTTATAACCTGGAACCAGAGCATTTCGCTCCGGAAGATCTAAGGAGACTAGACTCCCTTGGGACGCTAGAGTGCGATGCCGATTCGCTGGCCCGGCCATCCGCTATTGTAGCCTTTCAACCGGATGTCTTGATTACTCGATTGGGCTTTCGCACCGATGCGGCATTGCTTGCGCAGTTAACTCGTCTGCGGTACATAGTATCCTGCACAACGGGCTTAAACCACATTGACCTGGATTATTGCCGGGACCAGGGGCTGGAGGTATTGTCACTGAAGGGTGAGTCCGATTTTCTGCAGAACATCACCAGCACTGCTGAGCACACCTGGTTTTTGGTTCTTGCGCTTCTAAGGCAGGGACCCCTTTTGCAGGCAAAGGTTGCCTCGGGCAGTTGGAATCGAAAAGATTTCTTTTGCAGGGAAGCCAGGGAACAAACTCTGGGCATAATTGGCTTGGGGCGTCTTGGAACGATCTTGCTTAAATATGCGGAGGCCTTTGGAATGCAGGTTCTCGCGACCGACCGGAATCCTGGCAAAGAGAGCCTGGTGAAGGCCGGATCTTTTGTCTCTCTGACACAGTTGCTCGAAAGGTCTGACATTATATGTCTGATGGTGGACTATTCTGAGGAGAATCGGCACCTGATATCCGGGACAGAATTTGCGCAAATCAAGAACGGAGGCTTCTTTGTCAACACGGCCCGCGGCGAATTGGTAGATGAGAACGCTCTCTTGGAAGCATTGCGATCGGGAAGACTCTCCGGGGCAGCTCTCGATGTTTTGGAGGGGGACTCCGAATGGTCAGATAGTGTCCCTCCCGGTAACGCGTTGTGGAACTATGCGATGGAGCATGACAACCTAATAATCACACCCCATGTTGGAGGTCACTCGTTGGAAGCAATTCACAAGACGAGAGCGTTCATGGTGCGAAAACTGGAATTGGCGCTGGACAAGAGTGCACCTGGTTTTGACTAGGTTCCGCGTCCTAAACTTTTTGTTCCACCGGCCTTATGGCTGCATCTAGAAAACACCCATTTACAAAAGGAGAAATCAATGAGCGAGCATGTTACAATTATTTCCGAATGTTGTCAGAATCACAATGGAGACCGAGAGATCCTCAAGAGAATGATTCACGAATCAGCAAATGCTGGTGCCCATTACTGTAAAATTCAGGCTATCCGGTCACATGAACTCGTTTATCGCGAGCGCTTCGAAGAAGGCGTGCGCGACGCTTCTGGTATCGTAACCTCCATAAAGCGGCCGTTCGCCCCCGAAAAGGAGAGGCTTGGTAGACTTGACCTTACGCCTGAGGATGAGGCCTGGTTTGTCGACGAGTGTTTGCGAGCGGGTGTAGCTCCGATGATAACAGTCTTCACCCGGGGAGCGATTGACGAAGTGGCCGAAATGGGCTTTGAAGCGGTTAAAGTGGCTAGCTATGATTGTGCATCTTATCCCTTGCTCCGTGATGTGCGGCAGCGCTGGTCTCGAATCTTTGTCTCCACAGGGGCAACGACAGATCCGGAAATTGCTAGAGCAGCCAGCGTGCTGGACGGATCAGATTTCGAGTTCTTACATTGCGTTACCATCTATCCGACTCCGCTGCCCGCATTGAACCTTATCAGGATAAATTACTTGAAGCGCTTTACATCCGCCGTTGGATTCTCGGACCATACTCGCCCCGGGGAGACTGGCCTTGCGGCTTCAAAAATGGCAATGGCCATGGGGGCCACATCCGTTGAACGCCATTTTACCGTGCTTGATCCGTCGGAAACTAAGGATGGCCCCGTTTCCGTGTCGCCGAAAGAGCTTAGACAGCTTGTTGAATTTGGTCAACTTTCGAGAGCTGAAAGGGTTCATAGAGTAAACGAGGAGTATTCGGAGTGGAATTCCTTTTGGGGGACCAGGGATCGAACTCTTTCCTCCGAGGAGCTGGCGAACCGAGATTACTATAGGGGACGCTTCGCTTCGATTCGGAACGGACGACCAGTGTTCAATTGGGAAGATGAAGTCTTTGAGTAGTGCACACGGTTTTTTCCGCAGATTCGAGGAGCTCAGTAGACCTGAAGGTCTATAGGCGGCGCGAGCCCAGAGAACTCGGGAACAGGCCCTGGTTACAGGGCAGGCGAACCAAAGGAGCAGTCTATGAGAATAATTGGAATCTCTGCGTTTTACCACGATAGTGCAGCGGCGCTCGTAGAAGACGGACAAATCCTTGCTGCGGCACAGGAAGAGCGTTTCTCCCGGCGAAAACACGACCCTTCCTTCCCGTCTGAGAGCCTGAACTGGATTTTGGACCAGCACAACCTGGATATTGATGACATCGACGCAATTGCTTACTATGAAGATCCAAAGATCAAGCTCCAGCGGGTTCTGGACAGTTTTGCGACTACCTGGCCGGGAGCGTTTGGTCAATTCAAGAAGGCGTTGGCGTCGCAGCAGAACAAATTAGCCGTCAGGGACTTCATTGCGGCTACGACGGGGTTCAAAGGCGAAATCCTATATACTCGGCACCACCTTAGCCACGCCGCTTCTGCCTTCTACCCGTCTCCTTTCAAGAGGGCAGCCTTCTTGACTGTGGACGGGGTTGGAGAATGGGATACTACGACTTTTGGCGTCGGAAACGAGTCAGAGATTTCGATTCATAAGAAGATCGAGTTCCCCCATTCTATGGGATTGCTATATTCAGCATTTACCTACTATGCGGGTTTCAAGATTAACTCGGGTGAATACAAGCTGATGGGCTTGGCGCCCTACGGAGAGCCGAAGTACGCGCAGCTGATTCTAGATAACATGCTGGATGTTAAGCCGGATGGTTCCTTCCGCCTGAATCTAGAATACTTTGGTCATCTGGGGGGGGCTGGTGCCATTACAGATGCCTTTGCATCACTCTTTGGGCAACCGCGCAGGGATCCCGAAACAAACCTGACACAGTTTCATATGGACGTGGCCGCTTCTATTCAGTCTGTGCTGGAGCATGTCCTCTTGCGAATCTGCCGCTTCGTTGCCAATGAAACCGGTGAAGCAAATCTCTGCCTTGCTGGCGGAGTTGCTCTCAATTGCGTCGCCAATGGAAAAATTATCCGGGAGGGTATGTTCAATGAATTGTGGATCCAACCGGCCTCCGGGGATGCCGGTGGAGCCATTGGCTCGGCGCTCTATCATTTTCATCGAAGGGCCGGAAGTCGGAGGCCGAAGCCGGCGATGAATCCCTACTTGGGGCCGAGATTTTCGGGGTCGGAAATTGAGGCATACCTGAGAAGACGAAATATTCCGTATCGCAAGTCCGGCGCTCTGGAGAGGGAAACAGCCGAGCTTCTCTCGGGCGGCGCAATCATTGGCTGGTTCCAGGGGCCCATGGAGTTCGGTCCCCGAGCGCTTGGCAATCGAAGCATTCTCGGAGATCCGCGGGCCAAGAACATGCAAAAAGAGATGAACCTGCGAATCAAGTACAGAGAATCCTTTCGCCCTTTTGCGCCCATCATTCTCGAGGACAAGGTCGCAGACTGGTTTGAGTTCCACGGTAAGTCTCCCTACATGCTAATTGTTGCTCCTCTAAAGGAAGAAAAGCGCATCGCATTGACGGAACAGGAGAGTCAGCTATTTGGGATCGAGAAGCTAAACACAATTCGGTCTACCGTTCCTGCAATCACCCATGTGGATTATTCGGCTAGATTGCAAACAGTGTCAAGCGACCTCAACCCTCGATTGCATCGTCTGCTAGAAGAGTTCGATGCGCTGACCGGTTGCCCCATACTGGTCAATACCTCCTTTAACGTTCGCGGAGAGCCGATCGTGCTTTCCCCGGACGATGCCTATACATGTTTCATGCGAACAGGTATGACGCACCTCATACTGGATGAATACATTGTAACGAAAGATGAACAACCAGTTTTCGAGGAATCTAAAGACTGGCGCGAGCAATTTGAATTGGACTAGATCATGAAAACTATCTATTACCTATTGAGGCTTCCGGTCAGAAAAATATGGTTAATCTTGAGCGGACGGCGCAGCGAAATTTTGAAGGCGGATCCGACACAGGAAACGTATTGGCAGGATGAACGTGTTTAGGCGACTTGTACTTGAGCGCTTTGACATAACGTTCGCGTGCCTATTCGGGGTAACTGTAGCTTGCCTTGGGCTACTGGTATTTTCCCGCAGTCCGTTGCTCTTGATGGCCGTTCCATTGGTAGCTCTGGTTCTGGTGGAGCTTCTGTTGAGGGTATTTCTCTCTGTCATTGGCGGCCGCCACTATATGTATAGAATTCGACCATACTTCTTGGTCGACGATGCCCGAACAGGATATCGCTTTCGCCGCAATATCAACTCAGAAAGAATTGAATTTCTCTTGTTCGAAAAGTATGCGTTTGCTCCCGGAACGAGCCCGTCGGACGAGCTGAATACGAACAAGAAGCAAAGAATCCAATTCTCCACCAACAGCATTGGGCTACGTGGTGCGCCGATAAGGGAGCAGGCCCCGAGATTGCGCGTTTTGTGCAGCGGCGGCTCTACGACAGCCGGCCAGGGCGTCCATGACAACGAAACATGGCCGCGGCAACTTCAGCAAACAATGGAGCGCGACGGTTACGATGTGGAAGTGGTAAATGCCGGCGTTTACGGTTTCGATTCCAGCCAAGAACTGGAGAACCTGCGAGGATTGCTGCCCCACTTAAAGCCAGACTTGCTGATCTTGCACCAGGGCTGGAATGAGGAGTTTAACTTTAGCTCCCTGGATCTTGGGAGGAGGTTTAAACCCGGAGAGATCAGAAATTACTACGAAAAATATTTCTATTTCTCAAACCGGAGCAGGGGATTCCCAGGTTGGATGCTTTCGCTGGCTTTGCTTCGGCGCCACTTTGGGCGGCTACGCATTCTCGGAAAAAGGATGAGCTTTACCGCGATAGACCGATGGTCAGTTTTGCAATCCAGAGAATACATACTAGCCTGGTTGCAGAACATTAGGGAGATTGAAAAATTGTGCCGGGCTCATGGAGTTGAGCTTTGGATGGTGCGGTATCCCGGATTGGTGAGCTTTGGCGATAGCGCCGAAGATCTAAAGGCTTATATCGACGGTTCGAGGCTTACTTACTGGCATGCAATGTACCAAGCCATCGCACGTGAAAGGGTGAACCAATTCCTGGACCTTCTGCTTCCTTCAGTGCCAGTAATTGACGGAACGCTTCCCTTCACTGCCAGGGGTGAGGCGCGTCTAGCTCTTTTTTCGGATGAAATCCACCTTACTCCTCTTGGGGAGAGTCTCCTTGGCGCCTGCGTGGCCGACGCCCTGATCAACCGTCTGCAGGCGAGCGAAAGAGGGGACACGAAAGATTCCGTGAACAGCTCATCCGGCGATCGTGAACGTATACCAATCGGTATCGAAAGCCAGGCTGGAAGAAACTCTCAAGAGCTGGCAGCATTGATTGCTCGATTACGTGCCCAGTTAAAGGCTCAGGATAGTGAGGGCTCCGATGAGATTCCCACGGACATGTATACTACTTATTGAGCGGAGCCATGCAGAATAACCAGATTTTCGACTTTCTCAAACAGTACAGTCTGATCGACGAATCGGAAATTGAGCTCTACAGTGACCGTGTGCGCGATCGCGATGACGTTCAGGTCTATAGGTGCAAGCGTTCGGGCATTATCTTTCTCTCTCGTACGGATCACCTTGATGATGGACATTATCGCGAGAAGAGTAAATTTCGGGCCGAAGCCCCGTCAAGTATGGACCTTGCCCGTGCTCTGGGGCACGATGACATCCAGAGGCGCACTACTGCGTACAAGAATCTGGTACTGAAAAAGGCCTGGTTGGACATTGGTACTGGCAATGGGGCTATTCTTGATGCCATGGGTCCGTTCGCTGCCCGGTGCGCGGGTGTTGAACCTCAGCGCCTTTCTCGGGAGTACCTGGCCGAACGGGGGCATGAGGTCTACGGCGACATTTCGGAAGTCGGAGACGGATTTGAAGTGGTTTCGATGTTCCATGTGCTCGAACATATCCCAGATCAATTAGGCTTTCTAAAGAAGGTACGAAGTCGCTTCTCGAGTGAGGGTACCATGATTGTGGAGGTCCCGCATGCGAGAGATTTTCTTCTGGGATTTGTCCAAAGTGAAGCTTTTAGGGACTTTACCCTATGGAGCGAACATCTCATTCTGCACACGCGCGAAAGCCTAAAATGCCTAATGGAGCAGGCTGGCTTCCGTTCTGTCAACATACAAGGGGTGCAAAGGTTCCCGCTGGCGAACCATCTTCATTGGATTTTGCAGGGACGTCCGGGTGGCCATAACCATTGGAGTTTCCTGCGGAATGCCCAGCTTGATGCCGGGTACGAGAGCATGCTCCAATCTCTGGATCAGACGGACACGCTGGTGGCCATTGCGCAATAAGACCATGGCAACCTTGTATCCAGACTCAAATCAATCGACCCTGGTTCTCTATGGGGACGAGAATGTCAATCCGCAGATTTTTTCCCGTCAAGAGTATCGAGAGTTTACGAGACTGCTATCTCCGGTTCTTGAGCAATGCTCGATCCAGGTTGGAAGACAGCTGGCTCAGATGTCGAATACCTCAGAGGCGTTCGGGTATGTAATCGCGAGGCGGTCCGTGGGGCCGATTCTTCATGCCGCCATAGATCGTGCCATTCGTGTGAAGCGTGTATTCGAGAGGGCCGGGCGGTCCGCCAGCGTCGCTCCCGTAACCGATTATGATACCGTTATTGATCGGATTGAAGAGTTTGAGGGTCTAGTTTCCGCAGATTACCAGACAAATTCCTATTTGATCTGGCGTTTTGGCGCGGCCCTGGGTTACAGGGAGGAGGCCGATGGCGCGGGAGAGCCACCTTCTTATTCCACGCCCGGTATCTCGAGGAATTTCCTGTTTGAGATACCGCTACGTCTGAAGTTACAGCGGAGAGCATACGCATACCTGAAGAAAGCTATCGGACCCAACCCCGACTTGATTCCGGCCACTGGTTTCGCAAACGCTGACCCAATAATCGAAGCACGAGGACTGTTTATCAGCCTTTTTGAAAAACTACCGGGGGGGTGGCTGTCCACGCAAGGGGGCCGGGACGAAGCATTGCGAGAGGATCTTTTTGGGTCTGCCATCGATGCTATCCCCGGTCTCCGACCATTGCTGGAGAGCTATGGCTTTGATGGCCGGCAGAGCTCGGCTATTTTGTCTGAGCTTCGGGGTCTCCTCACTCGCTTTTTCCCGCAGGCTTTCCTTGAAAGCTTCCAGCCCAACCATGAATACGCAGTGGCGCGATTGGCCAATTTTCGCTCAAATTGTCTGGTTTCTTCGGGAGACGGCGATTCAGAATCGGTTTTCTATCTGGCAGCAGCTCGTCATTTGGGAAAGAAGACCATCAAGGCCCAGCACGGCGGTCTATACGGTTATGTTCAAGATATCGCCCCCGTGACCGAAGTTGAATGGCCCAGCTGCGATATTTTTTTGAGTTGGGGTTGGCAAACACTTCCAACTGGTTACGCAGGTTTCTCTCAGATGGAAGTGAAGGTCCTTCCATCTCCCTGGCTTTCGGAGAGAAAGAACTACCTTGCCGGCGTTGCAAAGAAAGGAAGAAGAGAATTCGACTTATTGTGGATGCCCCAACTGATGAAGCGGTATACCAATGCACCGCAGGGAAGCTCTAGCATTAGCAGGGACTTGCTCCCGGCTATGTCCAGAGAGATGGTCAGTTTTGTGGATGTGGCTGCGGCGAAAAACGGGATTAGCATATTGTGTAAACCTTACAATAACCTCACTGTTTCAATAATGGCGAAAACATTCGCTGAATTGAAAGCCATAGGAAAAGACTGTTTGTTTGTTTCCAGCAAGTTCGAGAAAGGCCTAACCCCATCCTTATTAGCACGGTGCAGAATGGTAGTCTGGGATCAGCCCGGTACCGGGTTCCTCGAGTGTCTCTCGGTCGGAATGCCCACAGTGGTACTCTGGAGTCGCATCTACTGCGAGGAAGAAAGATGGGCTGTGGAAGAATTCTTGAACCTTGAGAAGGTCGGACTTGTTCACCGGACACCGGTTAGCTTGGTGGCGGAATTTCGCAAGTTCGACTCGGCTCCGATGGATTGGATTTCTGATGCCGATCGCGCACAAGCGATTCGGCAGTTTTGCGACAATTACGCACTGACAGACAGTAAATGGTATCGAAGCTGGAAACGATTCTTTCGCAGTGACCTGTGTAGCTCAGACTAGACCGGCTTCAGTCTGGCTCGTTGAAGAGCAATACATTAAAGAATCACCGCATTCACCAGGGAAATTTGCCATGAACACTTATGCACAAAATGATGAGAAGCAGCGAGTTGCGGAACTCGTAGACGGTCTCGCGACTCTTGGATTTGCCGTTGGGCGGAAACCGCTGATGTCTGTGGAGGACCTGAATTACCTGCGCGAATTTGTCGACCGGATATACGAGGCCCGCATCGGCGAACACGATGTCTCTTCCAGCACTCCAGTAGTCGAACGCCTGATAGGAATCGATGCGAGGGTGGACCGAATCTTCGATTCTGTACTCCGCGACCCTACAATCCGTGGTGTTCTTGAGGCTATACATGGCCCGGATTACAAGATCTGGGAGATTTCAGCTCGATATTCCATCGACGGGGATCCCGGACTGGGCATACATCAAGATGCCTTTGGGCAGATGAATCTTGCTCTGAACCTAAGCGAGCTCGACGACGATTGCGGGGTGACCTCCTTCATACCGCGTTCGCATATGCTCTATCGTTGGTCGCACAGAGTGTCCTGGGCTCGACCATCGATCGGGAATCGGATTGCTGTACCGTTACGGTTTGGCCATTCAGATTTTGCCTTCTTTTTGAACAAGACCTGGCATGGTCGCACCAGGAACAAGGGGGGGACCGTAAAAAAGATCATTTTGATTGGCACCTTTCCTGCTGGAGCAAAGTATCTTCCGAAATTTGAAGAGAAAGAAATTGAAAGTATAGATCCTGCTTGTGTCGAATTGCGACGACTTGTGGATTTCAGAGTGGATACGCAACGATTGGAATCTGGCGAGGTATCTGTCGTGGCCCGAGATGGGACTCAGGGTAAACCGTTTAGTATAGAACTTGAAGACAGTAAGCGCTATCTTTTCCGGTCGCTTCCGATATTTAGCAAGCTCGCGGCCATGGAGTTGATCTTTAGACCAGCCCGATGGGCGAACAGAGTGCTGAAGGCCCTGCGTTTACGACAATCCGCCGCATGACTTTTAATTCGGCGATACGATTAGAGCAAGAGACGAATATTTAGGGGTACTCATTGAACACAGCGGAGAAGAACATAAAACCTGAAAATCCGGGCGACGTTTTTGAAGTCGAGCGGCCCGTGGTCTGCATTCAAGGGCTGGGCTTCGTCGGATCGGCCATGGCGGTGGCCGTAGCAAGTGCCTCCGATTCAAATGGCCAACCCTTATTCAACGTAGTCGGAGTCGATCTACCGAATGCAAGGGGACTGCACTCTGTCAAATCGCTTAACGCAGGGATGTTTCCGGCGGAGTCAAACGATCTAGATCTCGTAGATGCGGCAAAGCGCACTCTGGAGCGCAAAAACCTGCGCGCCTTTACAGATCCCGAAGTCTACTCCTGGGCAGATGTGGTCATCGTGGACATTAACCTGGATCTGGGCGCCCCGGACGCGGATGAGGATCCAACTGTAGACTTTAGCGCACTAATCCGAGCAATGGAAACTCTGGGAGATCGAATCAAGGCCGGTTGCCTGGTGCTTGTGGAGACCACGGTCCCCCCGGGTACCTGCGAAAAGGTAATCTACCCGGTCTTGCGCGATAAGTTCCTGGCTCGTGGCCTGAAGGAATCTGATCTGTTTCTAGCGCATTCATACGAACGCGTTATGCCCGGTCACGAGTACCTTTTTTCGATTGTTAATTTTTGGCGGGTCTTTGCGGGTCTGGACGAACCTTCCGCGGATAAATGCGAGGCATTCTTACGAAAGATCATCAACACCAAGGATTACCCACTTACTCGACTTGCAAATTTAAGGGCCTCCGAAACGGCCAAGGTTCTCGAAAACAGCTATCGAGCGACAAACATTGCGTTCATTGAAGAATGGGGGCGATTCGCGGAGTCTGTAGGTGTAGATCTCTTCAGTGTTATTAATGCGATCCGACAGAGGCCTACGCACAACAATATGCGACAGCCCGGTTTCGGGGTCGGCGGCTACTGTCTTACAAAGGATCCCCTGTTCGGCCGAGTGGCCGCCAAGCAAATATTCGGATTGGATCTTGACTTTCCTTTTTCCAGAAGCGCCGTTGCGACGAACAACCGAATGCCGCTTGTGAGCGTTGAACGATTGAAGACCGTTTTTGGCGACTCTTTGGCGAATAAGCGGATCTTGCTCTGTGGCGTTAGCTATCGTCCTGACGTTAGCGATACTCGATACTCGCCTTCAGAGATTTTTGCCCGGGCTCTCCTCAAGGAGTCGGTGGATGTGGAATTCCATGATCCAATGGTGCGATTCTGGGAAGAGTTTTCAGCAAAGCCAATGTTGGATTTTCCGAATCTGACCGGTTACGATGCACTGGTTTTCGCTGTTGATCACAGAGAGTACAGGGACTTGAAATTTGATGAAGATTTTCTAAAGGGTTGGAGAGGCCTGGTTCTTGACAGCAACAATGTGCTTTCCGAGGCCCAGATACGGGATCTGGTGCGCATAGGCTGTCGTGTGGAGTGCATTGGGAGAGGGTTGGTATGAGTAGAATACTGGTTACCGGCGGCGCTGGCTTCATCGGGGCATCCCTGAGTATGTTCCTCTCCGAAGAGCATGAAGTGGATATCGTGGACAGCTTTGCTCGTGGAGTCCGGGACGAATACCTGGAGAGCCTGGAAGGAAAAGTCCGGGGAATTTACGAGTTGGATCTTCTGAACGGTGACTCCTGGAATAAACTACCGTCAGACTACGATTTTATAGTCCATCTAGCAGCGATTATTGGAGTTCGTCATGTCATGGAGCGCCCTTACCAGGTGCTCAGAGATAATGTGTTATTAACGGACCGGGCTATTGAGTTCGCCAGCCGGCAGCAAGATCTCAGCAAATTCCTTTTCGCCTCCACCTCAGAGGTTATGGCCGGCTCTCTGGTCCATATGGATCTGACGATCCCGACGCCGGAATCCTTTCCATTGGCCCTGACCGATCTCAGCTCACCGCGGACCAGCTACATGCTTTCGAAGATCTATGGCGAGGCAATGTGCCTTCAAAGTGGACTGAAATCGGTATTGATTCGTCCTCATAATATCTACGGGCCTCGCATGGGGCTCAGTCATGTAGTGCCGGAGCTACTTCAGAAGGCCCATCGAATGAATGATGGCGACACATTGGAAGTCGCTTCCGTGCACCATTCGCGCGCAATGTGCTACATCGAGGACGCTATAGAAATGATTGCTGCCCTGCTGCTCAGCGACGCAGCCGGCGTTTTCAATATTGGAAATGAGAAGACGGAGATCACTATCGGAGAACTGGCAGCCATGGTAGTAGAAGCGGTCGGCAAGGACTTGAGGGTCCAGCCAGTGGAAGTCGCTGTGGGTTCGCCTTCCCGGCGATGTCCGGATATGAATAAAACAATCCAGGCCACTGGATTACAGCCATCTATCTCTGTACGGGAAGGTATTGCCAGGACATATGAATGGTACAGATCTAACGTTTTCGATGGGGAAGGAAAGAGCGCCATATGATTCCTTTAGCCGTGCCGAACGTTACGGGAAACGAATCACGCTATTTGCAAGAATGCATCGAAACTGGCTTTGTGTCATCGGTTGGCCCCTTTGTTACAAGACTGGAAGAGATGGTTTCCAGAGCCACGGGGGCTGGCTACTCGACTGCGACTGCTTCGGGTACCACGGGGCTTCACGTCGCTCTAATCGCCGTTGGTGTGGGGCGCGATGACCTGGTGATTCTGCCCACTTTTACGTTCATAGGGAGCGCCAACGCTATTGCTCATGCCGGGGCAAGCCCCTGGCTTCTTGATATCAATCGAGACGGTTGGACTCTTGATGTGGCAAAGCTTTCCCGTGCGCTTCAGAGGGAAACGCATCGCGAGAAGCGTGGTTTGATTCATTCAAAGACAGGTCGCCGAGTAGGCGCGATAATGCCAGTTCATGTGCTCGGCGTTCCGGCAGACATGGACGCCATTTGTGAACTTGCTCGGCAGTACCAGCTTCCGGTTGTTGCGGATGCGGCCTGTGCTATAGGAGCCCGGTATAAGGATCGGCCCATTGGGTCCACGGGGGCTGACCTCTCTGTTTTTTCCTTTAACGGAAACAAGACGGTGACCTCCGGGGGGGGCGGTATGGTTTGCGGCGAAGATGAGGCTCTAGTTAAGAAAGTGCACCATCTGAGTACTACTGCAAAAGCCGGTGCAGACTACGATTTTGATGAAGTGGGGTTCAATTACAGAATGACAAACCTCCAAGCTGCCGTTGGCTGTGCGCAGATGGAGCGTCTGGATGAGTTCGTCACCGCGAAGCGGAGAATTCAGAAGCGATACAATGACGCCCTATCTGAATTGCCAGGCGTTAGCCCATTCCCTGAACCAGAGTTCGCAGAGTCGTCCTGCTGGCTCGCCGGCGTCATTCTAGATCCGAAGGAAGCGACTGCTCCTATCGAACAAATCCAGGATGCACTTCGTGAGGCTGGCATAATGGCGAGGCCTTTCTGGAAACCAATTCACCTGCAAAGGCCATATGCTGGTAGCCCACTCGAGTCCACGGAAGTAGCTGATTCTATCTGGCGTCATATTCTTACCTTACCATGCTCAACTTCGCTGGCAGAAGAAGACCTCGAACAGGTGATCAAGGTGGTTAGAGGCCTGTTGTCTTGAAAATCTGTGTGATTACAGGAACCAGGGCCGAGTACGGTTTGCTCCGTTGGCTTATGAGTGGTATTCGGGATTCCAGCAAGCTGCACCTTCAGGTCATTGCAACTGGAATGCACCTCTCACCAGAATTTGGGTCCACCTACAGGGTAATCGAGTCTGACGGTTTCGCCATAGATCGAAAAGTAGAGATGCTGCTCAGTTCAGACACTCCTTCGTCCGTATCAAAATCTACCGGGCTAGCGCTCATCGGTTTTTCGGATGCATTTACCGAGTTGAAGCCCGACATGATAATTGTTCTCGGCGATCGATTTGAACTTCTGGCCGCAGCCAGTGCGGCGCTGTTTGCGCGAATCCCTATTATCCATATCCATGGTGGAGAGACAACAGAGGGCGCCTTCGACGAAGCCATTCGCCATTCTATCACGAAGATGTCTTCGATGCATTTTGTGGCCGCCGAGCCGTATCGAAATCGTGTCATCCAGCTGGGTGAGCAGCCAGAAACGGTTCATACCGTAGGAGGCCTGGGATTGGATAACATTGAGCAGCTGGACCTCCTTGACCGGTCGGCGCTGGAAGAGGAACTTGGTATATCCCTGCAAAGTCCTTTCATACTTACAACGTTTCATCCGGTGACTCTGGGCGATCGGACTTCCGAAGAGCAGATCCGGGAGCTCTTGAAAGCTCTGAACGACTTTCCGGCGGGGACGGTGGTTTTTACAATGCCAAACTCGGACTCCGATAGCAGAGTCTTGTTTGAACGTATCCGTGAATACACGGATGCGCGAGACTCGGCCTCCGTTTTTACATCCCTGGGTCAGCTGCGATACCTCTCTGCTATGCTCCATTGTGATGTTGTTGTTGGAAACTCGTCCAGCGGACTTCTGGAAGCCCCGGCATTCCGCAAACCTACTGTAAACATTGGTGATCGCCAGGCCGGGAGATTACAGGCCGCGAGTGTTATAGACTGCAAGCCAGAACATGCGAGTATTACCGGGGCCATACACAGAGCCCTCTCTCCCGACTTTCAGGCTGGTCTAAGGTCGGTGAAACATCCCTACGGGCGTCCCGGAGCGTCGGCCAGGATTCTGCAAATCCTCGAAAACCTGAAGAGTCCTCCGCGGGTAAAAAAGACCTTCTTCGACCTGCCGGTCATGAACCATGATGAATAGATCTGTATACATAATAGCAGAGGCGGGCATTAATCACAATGGTAGCCTTTCCAGGGCGAAGGAACTCATAGATTGCGCTGCGGAGGCGCAGGCCGATGCCGTGAAGTTCCAATCATTTCGAACTGAGCTCCTTGTCAGCCGAACTGCGCCGAAAGCGGAGTATCAGGCCGTAAACGACGAAGGGAGCAGCACGCAATTCGATATGCTCAAGGAAGTGGAGCTTTCGGAGGACAGCCACCATGAGTTGGAGGAGCACGCGCGGAAGAGAGGGGTTCAGTTCCTTTCCACCCCGTTCGAAACTACCAGTCTCAAATTTCTAACCGAAAAGCTCGGAATGGAGACCATCAAGGTGCCTTCTGGTGAGCTTACGAACGGACCATTCCTTCTCGAAGTGGCTCGAAAAGCAAAGAGCATTATTCTTAGCACAGGGATGGGAAATCTGGATGAGATTCGTATGGCTCTCAAGCTGATCGCCTACGGATTTTCTGAGGTTTCAGAGAGGGTTCCGGGATTCGATCTCTTGGAAGAACTGACTGCAGAGCAGTTGGACTGCTTGCGGGAACGTGTGACAATCCTGCATGCAACTACAGAGTATCCGGCTGCGATGGCGGACATCAATCTTCGTGCGATGAAATCTATTCAGGATCGTTTTGGCCTGCCTGTCGGGTATTCCGATCACTCTCCCGGAATAATCGTTCCCATCGCAGCAACAGCGTTGGGTGCTTCGGTAATTGAAAAGCATTTCACTTTGGACAAGACTCTACCGGGTCCCGATCATAAGGCCTCACTGGATCCAAAGGAACTGAAACAGATGGTTCGCGCCATTCGAGATACGGAATTGGCACTCGGCGACGGTGAAAAGCGACCGGCGGAGTCTGAGAAAAAGAATATGCCGATTGCGCGAAAGAGCCTGCACGCCAGCCGCCCGATCGAAAAGGGAGAGGCTTTCACAGCTGAGAACCTTTCCATAAAGCGTCCAGGTAATGGAGTTAGTCCTCTCAAATACTGGGAATATCTGGGGAACCCTGCTTCCCAGGATTACCAGACCGATGAGCTAATCAATGAGTAGCGGATTAGTACTTCTTGCATGCGGCGGCCACGGTCGCGTGGTCCTGGACGCAGCTCTGACGGCGGGGTTAAAGGTACGAGGATTCGTAGATATAAAGGCCCCGGCCGATAATGTCTTTGGTGTCCCTTTTCTAGGCGGTGATGATATCCTGGAAGAAACTGACCCTTTAACTACGCTGCTCTTGAACGGATTTGGTTTTATCAAAGGTAAGAATTTACGCAAGGTTCAGTACGATAAGTGGAGCTCCCTGGGTTTCAAATTTCACGGAATTCTCCATCCGTCCGTCATACTGGGTAGGGCCTGTTCAATAAGCTCCGATTCTCAGCTCATGGCCGGCTCGGTGCTCCAGACGAACGTTACCGTTGGAGCAAACACCGTCATCAACACAGGTGTAACCCTGGATCACGATGTGAGTATCGGCGACCATTGTTTCATTTCGCCAGGGGTTACAGTTTGTGGTGGGGTCTCCGTAGCCGACGAAGTTTTTGTAGGAGCGGGCGCCGTGCTGCTTCCGGGAACCAGGGTTGAAGCTGGTACCTTTATTCGTGCGGGTAGCCTCGTGCAGACAGAGAACTGACTTCGCGGAGATTTACGATGGTAGAAAACTGGAAGCAAACCCTGGTCAGTTCAGAGGGCTCAATTCAGGAAGCGCTGGAGAGCCTCAATCTTTCCTGTCTTCAGATCGTGATCGTCTACGGGCCGGATGGGACTTTTTTAGGGACAGTTACAGACGGCGACATTCGCCGCGGTATGCT
This sequence comes from Spirochaetaceae bacterium, assembly GCA_002730875.1. Taxonomy (GTDB): domain Bacteria; phylum Spirochaetota; class Leptospiria; order Leptospirales; family Leptonemataceae; genus UBA3465. The sequence goes on from PCBI01000012.1 coordinate 27,135, forward strand.
CCGTGGTCTGAACGCTGCCAGTCCTTTGGACTCCATTATGAACAGACATGCTCTGGTGGTACCTCCAGAAATGACCAGGGAGTCTGTCCTTCATTTGATGCGAGCTAACCGGATAAAGCAGCTTCCCGTTGTGGACGAGCAGCGGCAGGTAGTGGGCCTTCATGTTTTCGACGAAGTAGAAACGAGCAACGCCCGTAAGAATTTATTTGTAGTGATGGCAGGCGGAAAGGGTACGCGGATGCGACCCTATACCGAGAAATGTCCCAAGCCCATGTTGCCGATCGGAGATAAGCCCATGCTTGAACATATTCTCAATCGGGCCATTGCCGAGGGCTTCCGAGAGTTTGCTTTCTGTATTCACTATCTGGGTGAAATGATTCGCGACTACTTTGGAAGCGGCGAGAACTGGGGGGTAAACATCCGGTACGTCGAGGAATCAAATCCATTGGGTACCGCCGGGGCCCTGCAATTGATCGATTGGCCTCTTCAGGAGCCTATCATAGTGACGAATGGTGATGTTCTAACCGAAGTGCAGTACGGAGATATGGTTGAGTATTTGCAGTTGAACGGAGCACAAGCCGCCATGGCCGTCCGAGAATATATTCTGCAACATCCATTTGGAGTTGTCAACACAGACGGAATTGGAATCGTCAACTTCGAAGAGAAGCCCGGATTCAAGACCCTTGTTAATGCGGGGATCTATTGTCTGGCTCCCGAAGTCCTGAAACTCATCCCTGAAAACGCCTATATGGATATGCCTGATTTGTTCCTGCAGGTTAAAGAGTCAGGAAGCAAACCTATAGTCTATCCCATGCACGAAACGTGGTTGGACGTCGGGCGTCCCGCCGATCTGGAGATTGCCGAGCAAAATTCTTAGATAACAGAGGCTTATTATGAAAAGAGACGTAAAAAAAATGTATAACCTTCCTCTGGAGGTGAAGTTCTGCAAAAAGTGCACAGTATCGAACCAACGTCCAAGAATCACATTTGATGAACATGGCGTATGCTCGGCGTGCAACTTCGCAGAGTATAAACGCTCGAAGATCGATTGGGATCAGCGAGAAAAGGAACTGGTGGATCTTTGCGATCGGTACCGGAAATCCAATGGAGAATACGATGTAATCGTTCCATGCAGCGGAGGCAAGGATGGCGGATTCGTAGCCCATCAACTCAAATACAAGTATGGAATGAATCCGTTGACCGTAACCTGGGCCCCCCTCAAAGCTACCGAGATTGGCCGCAAGAATCTGGATGCATTTATTGGCTCAGGTTTTGACAATGTTCTGGGGACGCCGAACGGAATTGTTACCCGTAAGCTAACGCACCTCTCCTTCAAGCACCTGGGGGATCCGTTTCAGCCTTTCATATACGGACAAACAAACTTCCCCTTGCAGGTGGCGGTGAATTACAAGATCCCGTTGATCATGTATGGCGAAAACGGGGAAGTCGAGTACGGCGGCGATATGAAGAATGCGCACCGACCCGATCGGGATATCCAGGACCATGACAAGCACTACTTTTCCGGAATGCCGCCGGAGTTTTGGAGCGAGCATGGAATTTCACAAAATGACCTGAAACCCTTCATGGCTCCAAAGTACGACGACATAATGGGAAATAAAACATCGATACATTTCTTCGGTTATTACAAATTCTGGGACCCTCAGGAGAACTTCTATTATTGCCAGGAAAACACCGGGTTTACGGCCAACCACGAAAGGAGCGAAGGTACCTACTCCAAGTATGCCAGCCTGGATGATCGAATCGATGGGTTCCACTACTATCTCGGGTTCATTAAATTCGGCATTGGTCGGGCCACTTCGGATACAGCCCACGAAATACGCGATAGCAAGATCACGCGGGAAGAAGGAGCGGCTCTGGTCAAGCGGTTCGATGGTGAATTTCCCCAGAAGTATTACGATGAATTTCTCGAATACTGCGACATAAGCAAGGAGGAATGCTCAGAGATCATAGACTCCTGGCGAGCCGATCATATCTGGCAGAAAGTTGATGGCGAATGGTCGTTGCGGAACAAAGTCTGGGAGGATTACGCTAGTCTGGTATGAGAAATGTACGCCTCATTGCCCGTCTGGATATCAAAGGGCCAAATCTGATCAAGAGTGTGCAGCTGGAAGGTCTTCGAGTCATTGGGAATCCGGAGGAGTTTGCCCACGAATATTACAATCAAGGGGCGGATGAACTATTATTCATCGATACGGTAGCGTCGCTATATGGACGGAATAACCTCACAAGTCTGATAAAGGACACAGTCAGAGATGTTTTTGTTCCTTTGACCGTAGGCGGAGGAATTCGAACCATTCAAGACGTTGAAGATATTCTCCGAAGCGGCGCCGATAAGGTGGCCATAAACACGGCTGCTGTTAGTCGGCCCGAGTTAATATCTGAAGTGGCGCGCAAATATGGAAGTCAGTGCATGGTTCTCTCCGTCCAGGCGCGTCGAAATCCGCAAGGCATTTGGGAGGCGTTTACGGACAATGGTCGCGAACGAACAGGGATGTCGGTTCAAGAGGTAGTTCAGCGAGGGGTTGACCTGGGCGCTGGCGAAATACTCCTGACGTCTATCGATCGCGAAGGTACCCGAAAAGGTTTCGACATCGAACTAATTCGTGCGGTTACAGATATGGTCTCCGTTCCGGTAATTGCCAGCGGGGGAATGGGTACTCCGGATCACTTCGTAGAAGTAGTGACCCAGGCGCGACCGGACGCAGTCGCAATGGCCGATATACTTCATTATAAACGTGCGACCATTGGTGATGTTCGTGAAATTGGTCTGCAGTCGCAAATACCACTGAGGTCGTACCATGGATAGGGAAGTCTTGATCGTCGATTACGGGATCGGCAATCTCCATAGCGTGGCTCGAGCCTTTGAGTTTGTGGATACGCGACCCACCATATCTTCCGATCCTGAGCAGGTGTCGAAGTATTCGCACGTAGTGTTGCCAGGTGTGGGGGCCTTCGGTAACGGGATGGAAGCACTGCGTTCCGAAGGAATGGATGCGGCTTTGAATACGGCACGTAAATCCGGTTCCAATATACTTGCGATTTGCCTTGGTATGCAGCTACTGATGGACGAAAGCGAAGAGTTCGGTACACACCAAGGTCTCGGCTTCATTCCTGGCAAGGTGAGCCGCATTCCTTCGACGGGAAGCGAAGGTCAGTCAATCAAGATTCCCCACATTGGCTGGAGTAGGCTTTATCCGTGGCTCCAGGAAGAGGGGTTTCGAACAAGGGTTCTGGAGGGTTTTGAAAAGTTGGATCCGGTCTTTTATTTTGTCCATTCTTACCAGGCTTTGCCAGAGCAGGAGACGGACGTTGCTGCTGTATGTAAATATGAGGGCAACTCCCTGACTGCCATCGTTGAACGCGATAATGTTGTAGGATGCCAGTTTCATCCAGAAAAGAGCGGCAGCGCGGGACTCCAACTCATCAGGAATTTCGTCAAGAATTGAAGATTCTCGCTATCATTCCTGCCCGCCAGGGCTCGAAGCGGGTGCCGGGAAAGAACATCAGGAATCTCGGCGGTAAGCCTTTGATTCTCTGGACCCTTGAAATCGCAAAGAGGCTTTCGCGGGTCTGCGATACGCTAATAAGCACTGATGGTCAGGAGATTGCATCGATTGCCAAAGAAGCGGGCGGTCTGGTTCCCTGGCTGCGTCCAGAGGAGTTATCTTCCGACACTGCTACCAGTCTGGACGTCGTTCTGCACGCAGCGGATTGGTATGAATCGGTTCGCGGGAGCGTGGACGGTCTGTTGCTTCTGCAGCCCACATCCCCCTTTCGGTCGGCGGCTGAGATGGAGCAAGGGATCAATACCTTTTCCGACAACCCCGATACTTCTGTCGTAGGGGTTTCGCCCGCGCTAAATCACCCACAATGGACCTTTAAGATTGAAGGGGCGCAACTTGTACCTTTTCTGGGGCGGGAAGGACTGAAGATTCGTTCCCAGGATCTTCCGCCTGCTTATTGTATAAATGGGACCTTCTATCTCATTTCACCACAGACTTTGAGACGCGAGCGTAGTTTCTTTCTTGCCGGATCGATGCCATTGATTTCCGAAAACCCGGGGTCCCGTATCGATATCGATACAGAGGAAGACTGGCGCGAAGCAGAGCGTTTCCTTGAAACTGGAGGAGAAAGATGAGGCTTTCCCGGTGGCTGGCGTTACTTCGTAATCTCAGCATATCCTTTCGTAGCCCGAGCAGATTGCCCATTCTCATTTATGATCGTGAGGGGGCGGAGGTTCTGTTGCAGCGCCTGCCGGCAGAAAAAGCCGGGGTGCTGGATGTGCGAAAAGAGAGCCTGAACATCTGGGTACTCTTCCGGACCCTTTTGAAGGGAAAGTTATCTTACAGGCATTATCTCGATGAATATATTCGAGCAGTGTCTCCGGTCTGCCTGGTGACCTTCATTGATAACAATCCGGAGTTTTACAGGATCAAACAAAGATTTCCCGCCATTACAACTGTTTTTGTTCAGAATGGTACCAGAGGTGAGATAGGAGATGTCTTCGGAAATACGCTTCCCGATCCCAATTTCAAAGTGGATTATATGCTGGTGCACGGAGACGCCGTAGGTAGGAAGTATGAATCCTGGATTCGCGGAAATAGCCTGACAATTGGTTCGTTCAAGAACAATGAAATGGATTACAATTCAGCATCCAGGGGACGAAGGCCGGGAATACTCTTTATTTCAACATTCCTTGTGCCACCTCCCGATCGGACCGAACCGCTCTGGATCGAAAACGATGGAAAGACCACCTACTGGGATGACTTTTACTTTGCCGAATCGGTGATTCTGCCCTTTCTGAAAGACTATTCACTTCGCAACAACATTCCGATTCAGGTATGCGGTCGCCTGCAGGAAGGTCATGAGACAGAAGAAGCATACTACGGCGCATTCTTGGATGGCTGTAACTGGGAGTTCTTGCGAAGAGCGGGAAAGTACAGTAGCTATGATTACATTGATAAGTCTAGCCTGGTGCTCAATATAGACTCCACCCTCGGATATGAGGCTCTGGCTCGTGGCTGTCGGGTTGTCTTTTTCTCCATTCGAGAAGCTTCCTTAAAGAGCGTCGCTACGCGATTTGGCTGGCCAGCGGGGCTTCCTGCCCGGGGGCCATTCTGGACCAACGAAGAATCCCCTGAAGTTTTTGAAGACATTCTGGACTCCGTTTTGGCAATGAGCGATAATCAGTGGAATGAAGTAAGGAAGCGCGCAATTCCCGAAGTGATAGATTTGGACCCCTCGAATCAACGGTTTTCAAGACTTATTCAGTCCTTTCTGCAGCCGTCCAGACCGGAAGAAGTAATCCTAGCAAACTAAGATCTGAACCAGGAACTCGGAGAAACGTATGATTATAATTGGAATATACGATGATCACAATGCATCGGCATGTCTCGCCATCGACGGCAAGATTGTTTTTGCAGCGCAGGAGGAGCGGTTTAGTGGTCGGAAGAATGAAGAGTCATTTCCGCGCAAGACGGTGGAATACATCCTAAAAGAGTATAAACTGAAGCCGGAGGACGTAGACGAAGTCGCTATTGCCGGCCGATACCACTCTTTCATTGACTTGATGATTCGGAAAGCGACAGTCTTTACGGTTCGCGATTATATCGACGAAATGGAGAATTACTGGAAACCGAGGCTATCAGGACAGTCCTTTGACAAGGATTATCATATAAGCCTTTACAAAGCGGAGTCCAGATTTCGACACAGCGAAGATCTTTACGAGTATCCCGAGAGCCTTCAGAAAATGGAAGGGATGGAACAGCTCGAAGAATTCAACCGGATAAGGACTCGATGTATTGCCAGCTTCATTGGTATTCCCGAGGAGAAGGTGCGATATTACGATCATCACAGTTGTCACGCTCACTATGCGTATTACTCCAATCCGCGTCAAAAGGATGAGACTGTCGTGTTCACGATAGATGCTTTTGGGGACAATCGCAACCAGGTTGTCTGGAAGGTCCATGGAGATACCTTTACTGAGCTGGCGGAGAGTCGGGAGTGCGAACTGGCTCGCGTCTACAGGACCGTCACGCTATACCTGGGAATGAAGCCTTATGAGCATGAATTCAAAGTAATGGGGCTGGCGCCCTACGCAAAAGAGGAATACGCTCAGCATGTGGCCAATGAACTAAAGGACCTCATTCGTGTCGAAGGAATGCGAGTCGTTCATAATGACCGGCCGGCGGACCTTTTTCAGTTCATGAAGGAACGCTTCAAATACTATCGGTTTGATAATATTGCTGCTGGCGTCCAACTCTGGCTGGAGGATATCTCCGTCCAGTTGCTGAAAAACATACACAAGGAAACAGGCTTACGGAACTATTGTTTCGCAGGCGGCGTAGCCATGAATGTGAAGTTGAACAAGGTTCTGGCAGAACAGGACTTCGTTGATGATTTTTACGTTTGTGGATCATCGTCCGACGAGTCCCTTTCGATCGGCGTGGCTTATATGGCCATGCGAGATAAGGATGTGAAAGTAGAACCGCTGAGTAACCTCTATTTGGGCCCGGAAGTATCGTCAGAGGCCCTCGCTTCCGTGAAGAAAAACGTAAATGGAAGGGATAATGTAAAGGTGACCGAGGGAGTTACCAATGCAGATATTGCCCGATTGCTTGCGTCAGGTGAGGTCGTCGCTCGCGTGGCGGGGCGGACGGAGTTTGGGGCGCGGGCTCTGGGGAACCGTAGCATTCTAGCGGACCCAGGAAAGCCCGATGTGGTGAAACAGATCAATGAAATGATCAAGAAGCGAGATTTCTGGATGCCCTTCGCACTATCCCTTTTGGATTCCCACGAAGAATTCTACCTGAAGAACCCCAAGGGCCTGCAGGCTCAGTATATGGCCAATGCTTTCGATACAAAGGACAAGGATTACGAGCGAATTCGATCGGGCACGCATCCCTATGATCGCTCCGTGCGTCCCCAGGTCGTGACCAGGGAAATGAACCCTGAATATTATGATCTGATCAACGAGTTCTCAAAACTGACCGGCACCGGGGCCCTTTTGAATACAAGCCTGAATCTTCATGGATTGCCCCTGGTAAGTGATCCATACCAGGCCCTGTATGTCCTCGAGAATTCAGGACTCAGATATCTGGTTATAGAGAACACTCTCTTTCAATGGGACTGACAGATTACCAGGACTAATGTAATGATTCCCTACGGCCGTCAAAACATCACGCAACAGGACATCGATGCTGTTGTAGAAGTTCTCAAATCAGATTTTTTGACTCAGGGAACGGTGGTTCCTGCATTCGAAGACCGAATCAGGTCTTATACGGGAGCGCGCCATGCAGTGGCGGTAAATTCGGGCACATCGGCGTTGCACATTGCCTGCCTGGCGCTCGGCGTGGGCCCCGGGGATAGCGTCTGGACCAGTCCAATTAGTTTTGTGGCCAGTTCCAATTGTGCGCTGTATTGCGGCGCTTCAGTGGATTTTGTGGACATCGAACTCAGTACTTACAACATAGATGTGGCCGCTCTAGAAGAAAAGCTCCATGACGCGAAAAAGGTAGGAAAACTTCCCAAGGTAGTTATTCCCGTGCATCTGGCCGGCCAAAGTTGCAATATGGAGGCAGTGCATCGCCTGGGCCGCGAATTCGGTTTTCGAATCATAGAAGACGCATCGCACGCAATCGGGGCAACCTATAAGGGAGAGCCAGTCGGGAATTGCCGGTTTAGCGATATCGCCGTGTTCAGCTTCCATCCGGTCAAGATTATTACAACCGGTGAAGGCGGAATGGCCGTTACCAATGATTTAGATCTCTACAACCGAATGGCCAGACTTCGTAGCCATGGCGTTACAAGGGATCCGGCAGAAATGTCGAAGGTGCCTGACGGCCCATGGTACTATGAGCAGTTGGAATTGGGTTACAATTACCGTATGACCGATATCCAGGGGGCCCTGGGAATCAGTCAGATGGACCGCCTGGATCAGTACGTGGATGAGCGTTGGAAGGTATTCGATCAATATCAGGATCTTCTGAAGGATCTGGATTTGATTCTTCCGGTCCAGCTTGAAGACACCAGGTCCGCACTTCACCTATTTATTATCCGAATTCCGCCGGATAATAGGTCGCTGGGTACTCGAAACGAATTGTTCGAGCGGTTACGCACAAATGGTATTATTGTAAATTTGCATTACATTCCCATTTACAGGCAGCCGTATTACGAGCGTTTCGGATTCTCTCCCGTGGATTTTCCAGCAAGCGAACATTACTACTCGGAAGCGATAAGCTTGCCCATCTTTCCGGGATTGACTTCGGAACAGTTGCAGTACATCAAAGAAGTTATCGTAAAGAAGCAGGGCCATCAGACCCTGTTCTAGGCCATTGAACACAATTCTTGGAAAAATCTGCCTGGGAACAGTGCAGTTCGGGCTTGATTATGGAGTGACCAACACTCGAGGGATGGTCCGCCCCGCGGAGGTCCGGGAGATTCTGAAATTAGCGGTTTCCGCTGGAATCGGAAAACTGGATACAGCGGCCGCCTATGGTAAGAGTGAGGAGATCCTGGGTCTTTCCGATCTCAAAGGCTTTAAAGTCTACACCAAGTTTCAACACCCTCCAGAAACCGGCATTATTGGCGATTGGGTCCGGACGAACGCCGAAGAATCGCTTCGCAGACTGGGCCTCGAAAAGCTGTCCGGTGTGTATGTTCACTCGCCTGATGAATTGCTGTCCAGCCAGGGTTCCTCCTTATTTCGCGCCCTCACTGATCTCAAGGATTTGGGCCTGATCGAAAAGATTGGAGTGTCCGTTTATCATCCGGAACAGTTGGATAGGCTACTATCGGAATACCCATTTCAGTTGGCGCAATTCCCACTGAGCATTCTGGACCAGCGTTTTCTCGGGGGCGATAGGCTTTCCAGGTGGAAGGGTTTGGGGCTGGAATTGCATGCGCGTTCTGTTTTCCTGCAGGGTACATTGTTGACAGAAGCCGACGCGCTTCCCGATTTTTTTCATCCCTGGACCGGATACTGGAAAAGATTAATAGAATGGCGACGTTCACTCAACGTTTCCCCCGTAGGCAGTTGCCTTTACCCGATACTGGGTATTCCGCAGATAGACGCTGTGGTCCTGGGTGTGGATGGCTTGGCGCATCTGGAAGATATTATCCGGACGCTAACGGAATACTCTGAATTAGAAATGCCGGCGGAGCTTGCATGCGAAGATAAGGAATTGATACTGCCTTATCTATGGAAGTTACAGAAATGATGTCTCACGAAACGAATGGACAAAAGCTCTGGGAAAGGGCCAAAAATGTAATCCCCGGAGGAAACATGCTTTTCTCCAAGAGGCCGGAGCTCTTCCTGCCCGGAGCCTGGCCGAGCTACTTCAGGAGCGCAAAGGGCTGTCGCCTCATCGGTCTGGATGGTACCGAATACATCGATACATTCTTGATGGGTGTAGGAACCAATACTCTGGGCTACGGGCATCCCGAAGTGGATGAGGCAGTGAGAGATGCCGTAACCGCGGGAAATATGTCCAGCCTCAATTGCCCAGAAGAGGTTTACCTGGCAGAGAAGCTTGTAGAACTTCATCCATGGGCGGAGATGGCACGGTTTGCGAGGTCCGGCGGGGAAGCGGACGCAATTGCTATTCGAATTGCCCGGGCCGCTTCCGGTAAGGACAACGTCGCCATTTGCGGCTACCACGGCTGGCATGACTGGTACCTGGCGGCAAATTTGATCGGTGAGGATGAGCTTTCCGGCCATTTATTGCCAGGATTGCCATCCAACGGGGTACCTCGCGCTTTGCGTGGAACAGTGCATGCATTCAATTACAATAAGATTCAGGAGTTAGAGGATCTAATTCGTAGCTCTAACATTGGCACGGTGGTAATGGAGGTCTCCCGGAACTTCGGTCCGGAAGATGGCTTTCTGGAGAAGGTTCGCGACCTGACTCAAAGAAACGGAATAGTCCTGATTTTCGATGAATGTACTTCCGGCTTCCGGCAATCCCTGGGCGGGTTACATAAGGTATTTGGAGTCGAGCCGGACATGGCAATTTTCGGGAAAGCTCTGGGAAATGGCTATGCTATCACTGCCGTCATAGGCAGAAGATCTGTCATGGAGCATGCTCAATCAAGCTTCATTAGCAGCACATTCTGGACCGAGAGGATTGGGCCGGCCGCAGCACTGAAAACCCTGGAAGTAATGGAGCGTACGCAATCCTGGGAAACGATCACCGAGACCGGTCGAACAGTGAGTCGGCGTTGGTTGGAGCTGGCAACCGCGGCAGGCATCAAGATTCAGACCTGGGGAATTCCCGCCTTGTCCGGGTTTACCATCATGTCAGAGAAAGCGCTCGAGTACAAGACCTTCATAACCCAGGAGATGCTAAAAAAAGGGTATCTGGCGGGCACCAGCATCTATTGCTCCATTGCCCATACGGAAGAAGTGCTCCAGCCGTATTTTGAGAAGATGGAAACCTTGTTTGGCACTATAGCGGAATGCGAAAACGGGAAGGACATTGATTCGCTTCTCGATGGGCCAGTCTGTCAAAGCGGATTCAAACGTTTAAACTAGAAAAGCCAGCTCGTATTCAGGGAAAAAAATGAATGAACAAGCGTATGCAAATGAGCCCCTGAGAGTTCTCGGGATTCTGCAGGCTCGCGCCTCCTCCTCCAGGTTACCCGGAAAGGTCCTCATGCCGATTCTGGGCAAACCCATGCTTGCTCTCCAGATTGAGCGCGAGCATAGAAGTCGAATGATAGACAGGCTCATTGTTGCTACAAGCGAAGAGGACTCTGACGACCCGATTCAGGAACTCTGTCAAACCCTGGGTGTGCAATGCCACCGGGGGAGCCTCCGGGATGTACTGGATCGTTTTTATGGTGCGGCAAGGCAAAGCCCGACTCCCTGGATTGTCCGCTTGACAGGCGATTGTCCGCTTGCGGACCCTGAAGTCATTGACTCTACAATTGAATTCTGTATTAAGAATGATTACGACTATGCGAGCAACTCTCTGGAGCCTACATTTCCTGATGGCCTGGACGTGGAGGTCTTCAAGTTTTCAGCTCTGGAAACCGCCTGGCAAGAGGCGACATTACTCTCCGACCGGGAACATGTGACTCCATTTATTCATAAGAATAGGAGCCGCTTTCGCGTAGGTTGCTACAAGAACGATCGAGACCTGAGTGACTTGAGGTGGACGGTAGATGAGCCTGAAGACTTTGAATTGATTCGGCGTGTTTATGAGGCGTTGTATCCAGAGAATCCTGAGTTTGGTTATCGTGAAGTACTGGCGCTCATGAATTCCAACCCGGAACTCAAGGAACTCAACTCGCAGTACGTCCGAAATGAAGGCTACTTGCGATCCCTGGCGGACGATGAGGCAACTGAGAATCCGTAGAGCCACTACCGACGATGCTAGATTGTTGTTTCGATGGGCCAATGATCCTGCAGTCAGGGAAGCGGCCTTCAATTCCGACCCCATTGAATGGGATGACCACCTTTCCTGGCTGGAGGGAAAGCTAAGGTCTGAGGAGTCAGTCATTCTGATTCTGGAGATGGATGCGGTTCCCGTCGGGCAGATTCGGTTCGACCGTGAGGCTTCGAGCGATGTGTGGACGATTGACTATTCCGTAGACCGAGAGTTCAGAGGCATGTCTCTGGGCAAAGAGATTGTTAGCCAGGGAGTGGAGTATCTGGTGCGACAAATGGGCAAGGTTCGATTTTCTGCCGAGGTGAAGAAATCGAATGTACCTTCTATCAAGGTTTTTGAATTCAACGGCTTCGTTCTGGAATCTGTCCAATCGCACAGTGTGCGGTTCGCAAGAACTGATGGTGAGAATTCGTTTTGAGCACTCGTATGAAACGCAAAATACTGACAGTGGCCGCCCACCCGGATGATGAAATACTTGGATGTGGCGGTACAATGGCACGGCTTTCGGAGGAAGGTCATGAAGTGCGGACATTGATTCTTGCCGAAGGTGCTACCAGCCGAGATCCTGTGCGAAATCGCGGCGAAAGGCAAAGCGACCTGACAAAGCTTGGAGAAGCTGCGACCCAGGCTGCTGAAGCACTGGGGGTGGAATCCGTTGAGCTGTTTGATCTTCCTGATAACAGGATGGATAGCATAGACTTATTGGATGTTGTTAAGAGAATTGAGGAGAAAATAGACCAGTATCAACCAGATACAGTGTTTACCCACTTTTCCGCTGATCTGAATATTGATCATCGGATCGTAAATGATGCGGTCGTGACTGCCTGCCGGCCGCAACCCGGACAAGTCGTGAAAGAAATATTGCTGTTCGAAGTTCCGTCTGCCACGGACTATCAGATCGTAGCCGGTCGTGCACCCTTTACGCCAAATTTATTCTTTGCTTTGAGCGATTCCCAATTCAGGAAAAAGATGGAAGCCATCAGGCATTATGCAGGGGAAATGCGGCCCTTTCCTCATGCGCGTTCGGAACAGTCTATCGAGGCGTTGGCAGCCGTGCGCGGTAGCCAGGTCGGAGTCCCTCGGGCGGAAGCTTTCATGGTAGGAAGGATACTGATATGAAGAGGTTTCGCCTTGGTGACCGCGAAATCGGAGGGGAATCTCCATGCTTCATCATTGCCGAGATTTCGGCGAACCATGGAGGATCTCTCGACAAAGCCCTGGAGGCGATCCGCGCAGCCGCCGGGGCCGGGGCGGATGCAGTGAAAGTTCAGACTTTTCGCGCGGATGGAGTAACGATCGACTCCGACAAGAATTACTTTCGGATAGACAGCGGTACTTCCTGGGACGGCCAGAATCTCTTTCGACTCTATCAGCAGGCTGAGATGCCATGGGAATGGCAACCGGAGCTAAAAAAGGAAGCCGACTCCCTGGGGTTGGTGTTTCTCTCGACGGCCACCAGCAAGGAGTCCACCGATTTCATCGAGGAGATGGGTTGTCCCGGCTTCAAAATTGCCTCGTTTGAGATTACGGATCATGAGCTCATCCGATATGTTGCTAGCAAAGGAAAGCCAGTCCTTTTTTCCAAAGGCATAGCCACGATTCAAGAAATCCAGGAGGCGATCGCCATCTGTCAATCAGAGGGGAACCATCATATTGCGTTGCTTCAGTGCACTTCGTCATACCCTGCACCCTTGAACGAAGCGAACTTGAGAATCATTCCCAACCTGGCGGATACTTTTGACGTGGTCCCGGGCCTCTCCGACCATACCCTGGGTATACTGGCCCCGATTATTGCCGTGTCTATGGGTGCGCGAATAATCGAAAAGCACTTCATCGCCGATAAGTCTCTGGATAGTCCGGACGCCGATTTCTCCATGGATCCGAGGGAGTTTCAGGAATTGGTTACCGCTGTGCGCGACACTGAAAAGGCTCTTGGAAAAGTAGATTACGAACTAAGTGAACGGTCGGTGCGAAGTCGCGGGTTTGCCCGTTCCCTTTTTGTGGTGGCTGACATTGAAGAGGGCGAATCGTTCACCGCGGAGAACGTCAGAGCGATTCGGCCCGGTGACGGGTTACATCCGCGGCATTTAACGGAAGTTCTGGGCCGGAGGGCTCGGTTCCGAATCGAACGAGGAGAACCGTTCCGCTGGGTAATGATAGATGAGTAGGGTCGTAGTAATTTCCGTGGGATGGGAGCAAGAACCTCTGATCCAAAAATTGACTGGAGCGGGGCATGAGCTGTTTGGTATTCACTATCCTGGTAGCCAAAAAGAAGATGCTCGGTTTAGTGAACTGCGCGGCATCGATTATCGGGACCTGAAAGGGATGGATTCATATCTGCGTACGGCGCGGCCGGATGCAATAATCTCCGATGCCGACGACTATGGAATGTTCTTGCAGTCTTATTTTTCGGAGAAAATGGGGCTCGCGGGCCCAACTATAGCGGCCGCTCAAGTAAGCGGGAACAAGCATCTACAAAGAATCCTTTGTTCCGAGGCTGGAATCCTTGTTCCTGAATTCGTTCAGTGTCGTAGTATCAAAAATATTATAGATTTCGCGCGTCGAGTAGGCTATCCCCTGATTCTTAAACCCGTGGATAGTCGCGGCTCGATAGGAGTGTCTCGGATAGACCACTTTGATGAGATTGAATCGGCATTTTATAAGGCCCTGGAAAACAGCCCATCGTTCACTGCAGTTGCCGAGCAATACATTGAAGGGAAGCATTTCAATGTGGATGGGTACTGCTATGGTGCGGCGGGCCCGGTTACTATGGCCGTTTCGGAAAATGCAAAATATCTACACTCGCGGAGCACCGTGAACGAGGCCATCATTTATGGCGCCGTTGCCAAATCTGTGCGTGACGAACTGGTACGGACTGCCGAAAAGACGGCTCGCGCACTGGGATACCATTTTGGGTATTTTCACGGAGAATTCATTCAAGATAGAAATGGAACGATCTATGTGACAGAGATGTCCAACAGGGGCGGGGGAATCCTGATCGGGGAAACTGTGGTACCCTTTGTATCTGGAGTTCCCGTATTGGACCATTATGTTCAAGATGTCTTCGGAAAGACCCAGGAGCTTTCTTCGGTGCAGGTTCAGGAGAACTTTGCAAGAATCGACTTCGTTTCTCTGAGTCCGGGAAAAACGTTCAACGAGTCGAAACTCAAAGAGCTTGTCGCTGATGAATCTTCCATTCTTCAAGTTGTCCCATTCCTTGGCGACGGCGACAAAATCCCCGAGATTCTGGACGGATCGCTAAGGCATGTTATGATTATCTCAAGTATAGCGGATGCTGAAGATCTTGAAGAACTTAAGACCAGGATTACCCAAAAGCTAGCGAGTTAAAGTATGGAATTAGAAATGTTCTCAGCAAATGAAGATAACTGGAGTGATTACTTCGAAAAAAACGGATTCGTCCCGTTTCATGATCTTTTCCCCGTTGAAGCGGTTGAAGAGGTGCGCCAGAGTTTCCACAGTTCGGTGGAGGCGGTGTCGCGTAAGTACGGTTTCGGAGCCGCCGAATCAGATAAGGACCGTAAAGCGTACCAGGTTTTTAGCGCGGATCCAGTTATAAGAAGAAACCTGTACGCTTTGTGCCAGGAGTTCTATAGTATTCAGAGGCTGAGCGTTCGCGGGAAATTGATGAACGTACTACAGGTGCAAGGCATGCAGGTTCCTGTGCTTCGCAACCAGGCTCTACGGATAGATTTTTCGGAAGAGCCGCAATTCCTCCAGGGTATTCACCAGGATGTTCGAGGAATGCGGTCCTCAAACTGTTTGAATTTCTGGATACCCCTGCAGGATGCGAACGAAAAGAACGGAACGCTAGCTGTCTATCCAGGATCGCATAAATCCGGAGGTATCAAACCCTCCAAGACCAATAGCTCCGGATACCAAATATTTACAGACGAAGATGTGGCGGCTTATGAAAAGGTTCTACTCAATCTGCCTGCTGGCTCGTGCATCATGTTTCATCCGTATCTGTTTCATGGTTCGGTTGCTGCAGATGCAAGCGAGCTCCGCTTAACCGTAACCCTACGATATGATGACATAGCAGACATGGATTGGCTTCAAACGGAGGCCCCCACCTTTAGTGATCTTGACATTCAAAAAGTAAAGGCGCTTTGATAATGGGCAATATCCAGAGTATTACAGATAAGCTCATTCAGAGATATTCGGACCGTTACAAAAAATCTGGGCGTTCCATTTCAACGCTTGGTTGGGGATCACGGGAGCAGCAAGAGTACCGTTTTGGGATTTCTCTAAATCTCCTTCCAGATTTGGAGAAAAGTAGCATTCTCGACGTAGGTTGCGGGTTTGGTGACTTTCATAGATTTCTCAAAGATCGCGGGAAGGCATCTGGGCGTTACTGCGGGATAGATATCAATCCGGACCTGATCTCCGAGGCTCAAAAAACGGCCAGTGGATCGGATTCCGAATTCAAGGTATTCAACCTACTCCAGGACGATCTGTCGCAGATAGATACCTATGATTACGTCTTTATGTTCGGGTTGCTCAACTTTAGATTGCGGGAAGAAATGACGAACACCGAGTACAGCCAGCTATTTATCAAAAAAGCTTTCTCGGTTGCGCAGAAAAGCCTTGTTTTGGATTTCATTTCTTCGCATAGGGATAGCTCTTATCCAGAGGAGGACTTCATCTATTACCATGACCCGATCGAGATGCTTGAATATTGTCTCTCACTGACGCCCCATGTCACTCTCCTTCACGATTATCAGAGCATTCCGCAACGCGAATGCACAATAGTTTTATCCAGACAGCCGCGGGTATAGATGCAAGCGTTCGATTTTAACGTACACGTAGCATTTCGTGCGGATTACCTGAGTGGGGAGAATGCTCAAACGGAAAGGGCGTCCCGGTCTTTGCGATCCGAAGCGGAGATGGCGCCGGAGAACTATCTGGAATGCCTTTCCGAGTACTCGGAGGAGTTTCAAACCTCATTTAAAGCCGCGAATTTCATGTTCTTCAATCCCGACCTGCTGGGCAAAGATGCGCTAACCCCAGCCCTTAAAGATTGTAAGTCCCGTTTTCCCGATTCCCGAGCCACCGGTCTGGTGGATTACAGAAAGACCGACCAATTGGATCGATTATCCAGGATGAAGGAGCAGGGGTTTGATTGCATCAAGTTCCATCCCTACTCTCAGAAGATAACTCCAGCGGACTGGAGTTCAATCGTTAAGATTGCTAAGCATGCTGAATCTCTATCGATGGCGGTATTAGTCTGCACCAGCTTTGGAACGTCGAGAATGCATGACCATGATGGAATAGGGCTGGCCTGTGAATTGGCCGATTCTGTTTCAAGCGTACCGATCGTATTGATGCATTCCGGAGGAGTTCGGGCATACGAAGCTATGCTGCTTGCGGAGGACAAAAAGAATGTTTATCTGGAAACGTCTTTTTCACTGCCCTACTTTGAAGGTGGACCGATCTGGGACGATCTGGCCTTCATCTACAGAAAGATAGGCACGGAACGAGTGCTATTTGGTTCAGATTTCCCCTACGTTGGCCTTGATGAAAACCGACGATTGGTTTCTAAGTTCTTTGATAGATACAGATTTAAGGAGGCCGAACAAACAGGGATCCTCGAAGGTAATGCCCTTCGATTGTTCTCAAGTCTATGAGCCTCTCCATATTGATACTGACCGAGAGCGGCACCGGTATCGGATTCGGCCATCGCGTCCGGATGGAGGCACTTCAGGACTATATGACCCTGCAGGGCGAACAGGTCAATATGGTCGTCTATGAGGCGCCAGACGAAAGTACAAATTGGATGAGCTTACCGGAGAAGTTTGCATCGCCGGCCGAATATGATGCGATACTTATTGATTCTTACCTCTGTAGCGGAGATTGCTATCAATCGCTTTTCCAGGCGAATCCATGTCTTTTCGTGATGGACGATTTCAACCGATGCCACTATGCGGCCAGAGGAGTCATTAATGCGAACCTGTACTTTGAGGACATTGATTATTCCAATCAGACTGCACCAGTGTTCGGGGGGTTGAATTACACATTACTGCGTCCCCCGTTCTGGAAGCGCGATCAGACCAGTGCCCGGGTTCCCGGGAAGGTGCTGGTTACGTTGGGTGGCTCCGATTACCGTGATCTTTTACCCTCTATAGCCGAGATGGCTAAATCCTTTCCCGGCATGGTATTGGTTGTTCCTGAACCGAAAAAGAGGGACAAAGTGGAAAAATCAGCACCGGGAGTGAAAACGCTGGGTCGACTATCTGCGGAAGAAATGTATCTGGAACTCGCTTCAGCCGATGTTGTTGTGTCTGCATGTGGACAGACCTTGAATGAGTGTTTAGCTCTCGGCAAAAAAACTATTGGCATCTGCATTGATCATGACCAGGAAAAAAATCGTGATTACTTCGTGCGAAATGGTTTTCTTCTCTCCTGCCACCAATGGGACCGACCCGACCTGACTAAGGTTCTGGCCGATGACCTGGCACATGCTCTTGGGCTATCCGAGGTGGAATTCGCAGACGGCATGCGAGGTCACTTCCCGATGATCAACCCGGTACGGAGCCTGGAGAACTACAGGAGATTATTCCTTTCCTGTCAATGAAGAGATATCTGGTTACCACTTCCGATCGCCGACTCTGGAGGAGCGATGTAGCAGTGGCATTCTTGAGTGCTGGCTGCGTACCCTATGCTCGCCAGTCCGACCTTCAAGGAATAGATTACTTCTTCTTTCCTCCCTACGGTCTGGGACAAGAGCAGAAAGATATAGACCATAAGTTGACGCGAAGTATTGAAGACTTCCTTTACTCTAATGCTTGTCCACTCCTGAATGAAGCTCTCGGTCTGAACCTGGATCGCAGGGGTTGGCAGATTGTAATGGGAAAATGGTTACGTCGTTTCTCGGACCTGATGATCAATCGAGTGAATACACTCAAAGCTGCCATTAAGACCGGAAAGTGTACTGATATCGAGATCCTGGATATACCAGACCCCATGGCCAGCCGTGACTCATTGGAGTTTGTCTGGAACACCAACGACCCGGAATGGAATAATCGTCTCTATGGAAGAATCCTGGAATTGTCCGAAACATCCAGTCTGAATCTACACTACATTCCTTGTGAATCCGTTCGTGATACGATCCACTATTTCGCTCGGGGCAATGTGATCAAGAGAACGCTGAGGATTCTGCTTCAATGGATCCATCGATTGTTCAAATCCTTGCTATCCTCAAGAAGGGTGATGATGCTCAGCTCATACCTTTCGTCGCGATGGGAGACGGCTCTGAACGTTAAGCTCGGGCAGTTTCCGCTTCCTTACCGATCGCTTCTGGACTATCCCCACAAAGCGATTGACGGCGAATTACGGACCCGACTGAGCGGCGCATTGGCGAAAGGGCAATCCAGAGATGATCTTGTACGTTTCATTGCCGCGAACCTCTTCTTTGAAGTGCTGCCCGCTTCTTTCCTCGAAGATAGCGAAGCAATTCAAGCGCGTCCCCGACGTAGCCCGTGGCCTGCCAGACCACGTATTATTTTTACGAGCAATGCATTTGATACCGACGAAGTGTTCAAGTGGTATGTGGCCAATCAGGTTGCCAGAGGCAGCAAGTACTTTGTGGGCCAGCACGGTAACAATTACGGTACTTTCCGGTATATGTACCATACGAATGAGGAGCTCGTCAGCGATTGTTTTTTTACATGGGGATGGCAAGGTGACTTGAAGCAGCACAGGCCCGCTTTTATCTTTAAACGGCGCCCCACGCCCCCCCCTGACAGTCGTAGAGACGGAGATCTTGTATTGATGCAGCTTTCGCTTCCCAGCAGGTTTGAAACCTGGGACGTGGTGGCCGAGCACCAGAAATATTTTGACGATCAGGTGGCATTCGTATCCGGCTTGAGCGCTCGAATCAAAGACCGGCTTATCATTCGATTGCATCGGGATTTCCGTTTCCACGAATGGGACGAATTGGATCGTTGGAGCGCTCTGGACCCCAATCTCCACCTGGATACTGGCGATGTGCCAGTGGATCAGATATTATTAAGGGGGCGTGTGATTGTACACAGTTATGATTCAACCGGGATACTGGAAACCCTTTCCGCAAATATTCCTACCCTGGCTTTCTGGCAGAACGGATACGATCATCTCCAGGAGTCGGCCGTTAGCGATTATCGCGAGCTGGAGCAAGTAGGCATCATTCACCTATCCGTACAATCTCTGCTGCACCACATAGAGAAGCATTGGGATGATCTGGAGGAGTGGTGGCGCTCTGAACCGGTGCAGAGTGCCAGAGGGTTTTTTTGCGACAAATACGCCAGGACCGTAGAAGGGCCCATCGCGCTACTAACGAAGAGCTTCCATTGAAGACATATTGATCAGGGCCCGGAGGATAGGACTTGCGTTGCATTTTTGTTGATAATCATTTTCGCGGTGGCGTGGACTCGTTTCTGATCAACCTTCTTACCGAGTGGCCGCAGGAAGACGGCCCCATCACTCTGATTTCGAATGCCACCAACCCAGCACTTGAAGCTTACAGGAGAATCCCTAACTCCGGAGTTCTAATAAGAACCTACAGGACGCTCGTCACTCGTAGAAGCCCGTTCGTTTTCCATTCTTCAGCCACGTCTCTTCTTTGGCCGCTAATGTTTATAGCGAGAGTTGTCCGTCGTATCGGTCTTGGTTTGATAATGCCTTATTATCTGTTTCGCATCAGGTTCATCCTTCGGAAGTGCCAGTGCAACAGGCTTCTGGTAGTGAACGGCGGCTATCCGGGGAGCTATTTGGCCAGGGTAGCCACTCTGGAGAGTTTGCGTCAATCCATCCCTACAATCCACAATTTTCATTCCCATGCGGTGCCATTGAAATCCTATCAACGAATGGAGGCTACGATTGATGGCCGCTTTGCTCGCTCCGATTTGACCTTTGTTACCGTCTCCAGGAGTTGCGCGAAGTCTTTGCGAAAGCGTATCCCAACATTGAGTGCCGACCGAGTTGGGGTCATTCCGAATGGAGTTCTTCCGCCTACAGGTGCCCCGGCGGCCGGACGGCGCGACGCACTGAGTCCCGGGGGAAGCGGCCATCCGAAAAAAGATAGCAACCTCCCGAGATTACCGGTTGAGCCATTCTTTCTGATGTTGGCCACCTATCATGCAATCAAGGGCCATGACACGCTGATCCGGGCTTTCTCCGGTCTGCGTCGCCAGTACCCTCAGGTACGCCTGATCATGTGTGGTGATGGATCGGAACTGGATCGACGCCGAATAGAAGCTCTGATCAGCGAAAACGGTGTCGAAGACTATGCGGAGCTCTGGCCCTTTGTTGAAGACAAGGAAAGTCTAATACGAGAAGCGGTCGCCCTTGTCCTGCCATCAAGGGCTCAGGAGTCATTCGGATTGGTTTTGGTTGAGGCAATGGCGCTCGGTGTTCCCATTATTGCGAGTTCAGCGGGCGGAATCCCGGAAGTGTTCCAGTCGGGAGTGCAGGGGTTTCTGTTTGAACCTGGTGACTCTGAATCCTTGTCCATCCATATGCAAGCCTTGCTTGCCGACAAAGGACTACGGCGAAAGATGGCTCAGGAAGGAAAGAAACTATACAAACAAGAGTACACCGCTTCTAGAATGGCGAATCGATACGCGGAGTTGCTAAGAGAGGGCTCCCAATTGAAGGCTGCGAAATGACTGTCTGGGGAAAATCATACAATGGCATACCGATAAAATCGGACTACCGAGTGCACGATCAAGTAGTACGAATTCTTAAAGCGGGACCGAGCATTGGCGAATTGCTGGATATTGCGACAGGTAAAGGCGCTCTGGCAGCTCGTCTCAAAGATGAATGCGAGGTGGCACAGATCGATATAAACGATTTTGCCGGAGAGGCGATTATAGACCTTCAACGGAAGCACTTCTCTCAGGATCTGAACATGGACTTTGGGAGGACCCTGGGCCGTTATGATGCGGTGGTGGCAGTAGAGATTCTGGAGCATTTGGAGAACCCGTGGCATTTCCTCCGCAATCTCAGCGCGATACTAAAGCCTGGCGCTACGGCTATCATATCTACTCCGAATACAGACTCTTTTCTGGATCGCCTCTGGGTCTTCATCCACGGTTATCCTTTCTATTTTGGTGAAGCCGGCTATGAGAATTCTGACGGACACATTACTATGATTCCAGACTGGTTGATTCGAAAGATTGCGAAAGAAGCGGGATTAGAGGTGATAGACCGCACAGCGGTTTCCACTGGGCCGCATTTTGGGCGTCGCATGCGATTGCTTTCTTTGCTGCTTTGGCCGATCTATGCTCTGCTGGGAAAAGAGAAAAACAATCGCTCCATCAACATCTATAAGTTCAAAAAAAGGACGCAATGAGTACGAAGGCAGTAATCTTATGCGGTGGGTTGGGCACACGCCTTAGCGAAGAAACCGCAATCAAGCCCAAACCAATGGTGGAAATAGGCGGCAGACCTATTCTCTGGCACATTATGAAGATCTACGACCGTGCTGGTGTCCGGGACTTTCTCCTTACTTTGGGCTACAAGGGCGAAGTCATCAAAGACTATTTTCTGAATTATCACGCCCGCCAGAGCAATATTACTGTGGGACTTTCGAGCGGCGATATTCAATATTCGAATCCTATGGTCGAAGACTGGACCGTGTCTTGCATCGACACTGGACTATACACTATGACAGGAGGCCGGCTCCTTCGACTGAAGCCATATCTCCAGGACGAAGCGTACTTCTGCCTGACGTACGGGGACGGGGTTTCGAATGTCGACATAAAAAAGCTTTTGGATTTTCATCGGTCCCACGGAAAGATTGCCACGGTAACTGCCGTGAGACCACCGGTTCGATTCGGCGAACTCCAGTTGGAAGGCGATTCTGTGCGGGAGTTTCAAGAGAAGCCTCAGGCTGGCGAAGGCTGGATTAACGGGGGATTCTTTGTCTTCTCTCCCCGTGTCTTTGACTTCCTGGACAGCGATGAGACTCTACTGGAGCGTTCGCCGATGGAAAAACTAGCCGTCAATGGTGAGTTGATGGCTTACAAACATTCGGGATTCTGGCAATGCATGGACACATTACGAGATAAGCAGTCGCTGGAAAAACTCTGGGATTCTGGAAATCCTCCCTGGCACGGCCAGTGACTCGGGTAGGGTTCAGCCAGTTTCGCGCAGAAAGCAGGGTACTATTAGATTAGCCTATGTTCTCAGACTACTATCAGGGAAAGCGAATCCTCGTTACGGGGCACACTGGCTTTAAGGGCTCATGGCTTACTGCATGGTTGCGAGATCTGGGCGCAGAAGTAGCGGGCTTTTCGGATGCGATTCCCACTGATCCCAACCATTTTGAACTCTTGAACACGGGGAAGGAGATCCGGGATTATCGCGGCGACGTACGGGATTACGAGACCTTCCGTGATACAATTAAGGAATTTAAGCCAGAAATAGTATTTCATTTAGCGGCCCAGTCTTTGGTGAAAAAGTCATACCAGGACCCGAGAAACACTTTTGAAGTTAACGTCATGGGGATGGTCAATCTGTTAACTCTTGTCCGAGAGTGTGACTTTATAAAAAGTCTGGTTCTGATAACCAGCGATAAAGCGTACCAGAATGTAGAATGGTGTTTTGGCTACAGGGAAACGGACACGCTGGCGGGTGAAGATCCTTACAGCGCTTCAAAGAGTTGCGCCGACATTGTGGCAACATCCTATTACCGATCTTTCCTGGAAGGTACTGACGTTACACTCGGGATAGCCCGGGCCGGCAACGTCATAGGCGGGGGAGATTGGGCGGCCGACAGAATTATCCCGGATTGTGTCCGTGCCTGGTCCGCCGGCGATACGGTGGAGATCAGGAGCCCTATGTCCACCCGGCCCTGGCAACATGTTCTGGAGCCGCTCAGTGGTTATCTAGCGCTGGGCCAACATTTGTCCGTCAGTCCAGGGGCCGTAAACGGAGAGGCCTTCAACTTTGGGCCGGATGCGAACGTAAATCAAACCGTCCTTCAATTGTTGGAGGAGGTGAGTCGACTCTGGCCCGAGGCATCCTGGAAAATCGCGCAAGGGGCGGCAAACGCCGGAAAGGAAGCCAACCTGTTGAAACTCTCCTGCGATAAGGCTTTGTTCTACCTTAACTGGAAACCCGTTCTGGCGTTTCAGGAAACCATAGAGTATACGGTTGATTGGTACCGGAACTGGCTTCGCGATCCAGGCCAGGTTTCGGCCTTGACGGCCAATCAGATTGCTCTGTATGCGGAACGTGCGAAGGAAAGGAACCTTGCATGGATCCAATAGTCAATCCCGCAATCGATGGGGTCCATCTGACTCCACTGGCCGAGATAGAGACCCCCGAAGGGGCTGTGCTCCATTTTGTGCGAGGCATGGAGGCTATTGGTTCCTTCGGAGAGGTCTATTTTTCCGAGGTTCACCCCGGTGTCGTTAAAGCGTGGAAGTTGCATAAAAGGCAGAAACAGAACTTTTGCGTGCCGGTGGGTCGGATCTTTCTGGTCCTCTACGACGATAGACATGATTCTCCCACTAGAGGCACCATCTCTCAGTTATCGCTGGGTCGCCCTGACGCTTATTGCAGGCTTACCATCCCACACGGGATCTGGTATGGTTTTAAAGGCAGTGCACCAGCTACCAGTCTGATTTGCAATGTAACCGATATTCCCCACGATCCAGCCGAAGCGGTAAAAATGCCAATTCATGGATCCAGTATCCCCTTTAATTGGGATCAGAGTTCCTGAGTTCAAGCCATGCGAATTCTGGTAACGGGCGCAAGCGGATACATCGCCGGCAGATTGTTGGAGTACTTGAACGCCACAACATCTGCAACTCTCGTGGCGGCTAGTCGAAAACCGAAACAGACTACGGGTGCCCACAATACAATGGTGGACCTGGATTACTCGAGCTTGAAGAGCTTGCGCGAAGCTTGCCAGGGTGTCGAAGTGATCATCCATTTGGCAGGAACCGACGCCCGGAGCTCTGCGGCTGATCCTGCCGGAGCGTTTCAGGTCAACGCTGTCAACACTGGCCGATTGATTGAAGCCGCCGTAGCCGAAAAGGTTTCGCGGTTCCTGTACCTTTCAACATTTCATGTCTACGGGAGCCATCAGGGGCCGATAATCAGGGAGGGCGACTGCCTCAGGAATTCCCATCCCTATGCAGCATCGCACCGGGCTGGCGAGGAAATACTGGGACGATACCTTGAAGAAGGTTCTATCGGGGGATGCTCCGTGCGCCTGTCGAATTCGTTTGGGCTACCCGCGAATGAATCAAGCTCCTGTTGGACTCTGGTTGCCAACGATCTGGCGCGCCAAATAGCGCTGAACGGAAAGATGGAAATCCAGTCCGATGGCAGTCCCCTGCGAGACATTATTCCGATGACGGAAGTATGTAGAGCCTTGCGTTTCCTTGCTTTCTTCGATGGGAGATTATCGGAACCTGCTCTTAACCTGGGTAGCGGTAAGACTTTGATGATCCGTGAAATAGCGGAAATGATTGGCGCGCGCTTCAAAAACAAAACAGAACTTGAGCCGATCTTTCACTACGCCAGGGAAGGACCCAAATCCATACCCAAGAGGTTTATTTTTTCCCTGGAAAAGCTGGAGTCTCTAGGTTTTCAACCATCTCCCGACTTTGGTACGGAGATCGATCGAGTACTCGATAAGTTTTTGGTGGATACCCACGAATGACTCAGACCAATCCTACTGTTTCCGTAATCATTCCTACCTACAATCGGGCCGCGGATCTGCAGCGTGCTATGGAGAGCGTTACGAACCAAACCTATTCGGATTGGGAACTGATCGTCGTGGACAACCATTCGTCCGACAACACGGAACAGGTTGTGGAATCGTTCCAGGGCTTTCGGGTTCGTTTCGAAAGAATTCGAAATAACGGAATCATTGCCGCTTCCAGGAACCGGGGAATGGCCCTCAGCAAGGGTAAGTATCTGGCCTTCCTGGATTCCGACGACTGGTGGCGACCCACAAAGCTAGAGAAAGCGGTTGCGACCCTTGAACGAGGTGTGGACGTTGTCTACCACCCTCTCCTGATTGCTTCACCCGAAAAGAGGCCCTTTTACAAGCGAAAGACCCGGGCGCGAAAGTTGAAATCTCCGGTATTCAGAGATCTCCTGGTGAACGGTAACCCAATGCCGAATTCATCAGTAGTAGTGCGAAAAGATCTGGCTGATAGAGTGGGTCCCATTAGTGAGGACCCTGACCATCGATCCTGGGAAGACTATGATTATTGGATGCGGTTGGCCAGGGTTTCAGATCGATTCCAATCTCTAGTTTCTCCTCTCGGGCACTACTGGCTGGGAGAGGGCAATACCTCGAATGATCAGAATACCTTAAAAAACCTTGAGCGTTTTCTGGAAAAGTATCGCACAGATATTGAAGAGAGTTGCGGGGGACTCGAACCCTGCTGGGTAGTCTATACAAGACATCGTCTGGGGCAACGAGCTATGACTCTGGGGACACTATTTAGAAGGAATACCGGATGCTCACCAGCCATGCGATTCAGGATGCTCATGGTCCTTCTTGGTCGAAAATTGGGCCTTAACTGATCTATATACAGCTTTTTACTATATGAGCGATCGGTCGGGAAAGACTCATTCCTGGCGAAGGGCCGCCAATCAACAGATGAACAAATTCGTGTTTAATTGTAGCATCAACGTCCTGGGAGGCGGGGTACAGGAGTCGGTCAACTTCATTCTGGAATCGCTTAAGGACGGTACCGTCGAATGGAACTACATTGTTTCTCCGCAAGTTAAACGCGAACTGGACCGATACGACGTACACCTGGACAATTCTCTGGTTGTCGAGAGATCTCCGGCGAGGTCTCGAGCTACTAGAAGCTATCTGGCCCGGCATGTAAAAGAACTGGGTGTAGATGCCGTCCTGACTCTCGCGGGGCCCGCCTACGTGGATTTCGGACCGCCCCATCTAATGGGTATCGCAAACGCCTTCATTACTCATGCATCGCTCGGCGTTTTATTTCGGTCCGGCTGGATACATGCCCTTACTGTGATCTACCGAACGCTCTTTGTAAGAAAATCGGATGCATGGTTATTTCAGACGGCATCGGCCAAAAAGGGATTTGCTCGTCGGTTCAGGGTCCCGGAGGACTCTTGCTACGTTGTCCCCAATTCGATTGGACGCAACTATAGCACAAAGGGCCTGGGCATGGAGAACACTCTCGCCACTGGACCCGAGGATACGGAGGTGGTGGTTCTGGTTCCGGCGGCAGACTACCCGCATAAGAACGTCCGCATTGTGCCGGAAATCGCGCATTCCCTGAGAAGCCTTATCCCGGCTCCCGGCGTTGTGCGGTTCTTACTAACGCTTCCCGAGAATTCCGAAACGTGGAAAGCGGTCCGTTCCGAAAGTGATCGACTAAACGTTTCTGATATGATTGAAAATCACGGGCCGTTCTCGATAAATGACGGTCCCGAACTATACGCGCGGGCACATATAATGCTCCTTCCCACCAAATTGGAGACCTTTTCCGCAAACTATCTAGAGGCAATGGCCACCAACAGGCTGATCATCACCAGCAACAAGGACTTTGCCCGGGATGTTTGTGGCAATGGCGCATTGTATTTCGAACCGGATCGGCCATCTGAATGTGCTCGACAGATTGCGGATGCCATTAGTAACCCGGCACAATGTCAGGAGCTGCTAAGGAGAGGGCGCGAACGGTTGGATCAATTTCCGGACATTGCGGGACGCTATGCTTTGATCAAAAAAGCACTTGAGGATATGATTCCGCCCGGGAAGTCTGCACGCTGAGAAAAGAGATGCGAATTTTAATTTTGGGCGCTACCGGAATGCTGGGTCATGTCCTTTTTCGCGAGCTTCGCAAAGAGGGATATGATGTGTACGGAACTGTCCGCTCCCTGGATGGACTGGACTTGTTCTTTTCGCCGGAAGAGCTGGCTCGGATTCGCCCGGGAGTAGATGCGGCGGATTTTGATACAGTTATTCGGGCGTTGGCTGCCATAGAGCCCGATCTAATTGTGAACTGTATAGGAATTGTTAAGCAGTTGCCCATTGCTCGCGATCCGCTCATCTCGATCACAATTAATGCACAACTACCACACCGGCTGTCCATGATAAGCAAAGCCTCGAAGTGCCGATTGGTCCAGATCAGTACCGATTGCGTATTCAACGGCAAGCGTGGCAATTATACAGAGGCAGACCCATCGGATGCAGAAGATTTATACGGAAGAACCAAATATCTTGGAGAAGTGAGCTACCCGCACTGCATTACGCTAAGGACCTCTATTATAGGTCATGAGTTAAAGGGTAACAGAAGTCTTCTTGACTGGTTCTTATCACAGACCGGTTCCGTAAACGGATTCGCGGGAGTTCTCTATTCGGGTATGACAACTCTGGAAATGGTAAATATACTTAAGGCTCATATATTTCCGAATCCCTCCTTGAACGGAGTCTATCATATCTCCTCCGATGCCATTTCCAAATTTGATCTATTGCAGTTATGTCGCTCGGCCTATCGGCATGAGATAGAGATTCATCGCGAAGAACAGACTAAACTAGACCGTTCTTTGGATTCAAGTCGATTTCGAGCTGACACCCGGTACCGGCCTCCCTCCTGGCCAGCCACAATCAATCAGCTGGCGGAGTATTACCGAGCTTCAGGATACTTAAAGGGAAACATGTTGCGTTGAGCGCAGTTTTAGAGAAAGGATTCGATTCTGCTTCAACAGGAAAAAAAGACCATGAGAAAAGAGTTAACGCGACTGGTTGCCGAAAAGCTTGAAAGAAACCAGAACATGCTACAGGATGCATTTGGAGAGTCCGTGGATCAGGTGGGCGTACGTTTCTGCGCGCTGGACGACTTCCTCCCGGTGGAAGAGGCTCAAAGGATAAGCAAAGCCTTTCCTCCTGTAGCGAGTATGCGGCTCTTATCTTCGTTAAAGGAAAGGAAATACACTTCGAAGAACTTTGACCAGTATGATCCTATCCTAAAGGAGATTACCTTTGCAATTCAGGACGAGCAGGTAATCAGAATTGTAGAAGAGATTACGGGCATTAAAGACCAGCAGGCGGATCCAACGCTGTATGCGGGCGGTCTCAGCGCCATGGTGAAGGGAGACTTTTTGAACCCTCACCTGGACAATTCTCATGACATGGGACGGCGCAAATACCGAACTCTGAACCTTCTCTATTATACGACTCCCGAGTGGAAATTGGAGTACGGGGGCAATCTGGAGCTCTGGAACAAATCTGTAACGAATAGAGTAACGATTGAAAGCCGTTTTAACCGTCTTGTTCTGATGGAGACGAATCCCTGGTCCTGGCATTCCGTGAGCCCGGTCCAGGTGAATCGAATAAGGACTTGTGTTTCCAATTACTATTTTTCTCATTCTTCGCCAATCGGGCGGGAATATTTTAATGTAACCAGCTTTCATGGACGTCCGGGGGAGCGCGTAAAGAGGGTGCTGCTGCCGCTGGACAATCATCTTCGCAATCTGGCCCGGATGATTCGGCCTTCTGGCTTTGGGAAAAAAGACATCTATCAGCCGAACGAGTCAGCGAAGGACAAAGCTCCCATGTAGGCAAAGACCACTGTACCAGGGCGTTTTCGCTCTATTTGTGGCAAACTTCTGAAATAATAATAATCCGATATTTTACAGGACGACTGAATGTTTAATAACAAAACCCTGATGATCACCGGAGGTACCGGTTCGTTTGGTAACGCTGTGCTCAAACGCTTCCTTGATACCAATGTGCGCGAAATTCGCATCTTGAGTCGAGACGAAAAGA
Organism: Spirochaetaceae bacterium; assembly: GCA_002730875.1. Lineage (GTDB taxonomy): Bacteria > Spirochaetota > Leptospiria > Leptospirales > Leptonemataceae > UBA3465. The sequence continues at coordinate 56,316 of PCBI01000012.1, forward strand.
AGCAGGAAGATATGCGAATCGCCCTTGGGAGCGATCGTGTGAAGTTCTATATTGGCGATGTGCGCGATTATAAGAGCATTATGCAGCCTATGCTGGGAGTGGATTACATTTTCCATGCCGCGGCCCTGAAGCAGGTTCCTTCCTGCGAGTTCTTTCCCATGGAAGCCGTGAAAACGAACATTCAGGGTACCGAGAACGTCCTGTCAGCCGCCCGTGAGGCCGGCGTTCAAAAAGTCATTGTGCTAAGCACCGATAAAGCGGTGTATCCCATAAATGCCATGGGATTGTCCAAAGCCATGGCCGAAAAGATAGTTGTGGCCAAAGCCCGGGACCTGGATGGTTTGAAGAATCCGCCGATCTTCTGTGCTACTCGCTATGGGAACGTAATGGCATCCCGGGGTTCGGTGATACCCCTGTTTATTAACCAAATCAAGGAAGGCAAAGCGCTTACCGTAACCGATCCCGAAATGACCCGTTTCCTGATGTCGTTGGAGGATTCGGTAGATCTGGTCCTTTATGCTTTTGAGAATGCCCGTCCCGGGGATCTGTTCATTCAAAAAGCCCCGGCGTCCACGCTGAAGGATCTCGCGCTGGCTCTGAAGGAAATCTTTCACTCTGATGCGCCCATTAAGATAATCGGAACCAGGCATGGAGAGAAGCTCTACGAATCTCTGGTTTCGCGGGAAGAAATGGCTCGTGCAGAGGACATGGGGCGATACTTTCGTATTCCTGCGGACAATCGTGACCTGAACTATGCCAAGTATTTCTCCGAAGGCGAGCAGGAGATTTCTGCTATGGAGGATTATACTTCCCACAATACCGAACGGCTTGATGTGGCGGGAGTAAAGGAACTCTTGCTCAAACTGGACTACGTGCAACAGGAACTAAATGTTTAAGATAGTCACCTTTGTAGGCACGCGTCCGGAGATCATCAAGATGAGCCGGGTGATTGCTGAGTTCGATAAGCATACTCAGCATGTTCTTGTTCATACAGGACAAAACTACGATTACGAATTGAATCAGGTCTTTTTTGATGAGCTTGAGATCAGAAAGCCGGATCACTTTCTCGATGCCGCCGGCGAGACCGCTTCGCAAACCATAGGGAAAGTCATCGAGAAAGCGGAGCAGGTCTTGCTACATGAAAAACCGGATGCCGTGGCTCTGTACGGCGATACGAATAGCTGCATGGCCGTTATTCCGGCGAAGAGGCTGAAAATTCCCGTGTTTCATATGGAGGCCGGGAATCGATGTTTTGACCAACGGGTGCCCGAAGAACTGAATAGAAAGGTAGTCGATCATCTCAGCGATATAAACATGGTGCTCACGGAGCATGCCCGGCGATATTTGATAGCCGAAGGAATCCGGCCCGAAACGATTTTCAAGACGGGTTCGCACATGGATGAAGTCTTGAACTATTATGCAGACAAGATCGAACTCAGTCCCGTATTGGAATCGGAAGGACTGAGCCCCGGCGATTATTTTCTGGTTAGCCTGCACCGTGAAGAGAATGTCGATTCGCAGCAGAACCTGACCATGGTGCTGGATTCGTTATTGGCTCTGGTGGAAAAGTATCAAAAGCCCGTAGTGATATCCACACATCCGAGAACACGAAAACGCCTCCAGGAATTTGGTGTGGTGTTGGATAATCCCATGCTTCGTTTCGTGAAACCTTTTGGCTTTCTTGGCTACATTAAGCTCCAGAAGTCCGCGTTTTGTACACTATCGGATAGCGGGACGATTACGGAAGAGTCGTCTCTGTTGGGATTTCCTGCGGTAACCATACGCAATGCCCACGAACGTCCGGAGGGTATGGATGCCGGAACCTTGATAATGTCCGGCCTGGAAAGGGAGAGCATTCTGCATTCAGTCGACGTGGTCTGCAAGCAGTACGAATCGGGTTCACGTCCCCGGCCTGTGACTGACTACGCCGGAGGTCCCGTTTCTACTCAGGTTCTTCGGATTGTATTGAGTTATACAGGCTACGTTAACCGGACTGTCTGGCGCAAAAATTAAATGCGAATCTGCATTATTTCAGATGACTATATGCCGGACAGCATTAAGAGCGCTGGGCGTATGATGCATGAGCTGGCTCTGGAGTTCAGGAGTCAGGGGCATGAGGTTATGGTCATTACGCCGGCTGTGGGAGCGTCAAGGAGCTGGTATACCGAGGAATTTGAGGGTATTTTCGTCGGTCGTTTCAAGTCGGGTCGAATAAAGAATGTGTCCAAACCGATCCGCGCGCTGAATGAAATGCTGCTTTCTTCAAAGGCGTTCAGGGCGGGGAAGGAAACGTTTAAAGCGAAACCAGCGGACGTTATTGTATATTATTCGCCCACAATCTTCTTCGGGGAGCTGGTGGCGCGGCTGAAGAAACTCTGGGGCGCAAAAAGCTTTTTAATTCTAAGGGACATTTTCCCGCAATGGGTGGTTGATCATGGGATGCTTTCGGATCGCTCTCCGATCATTCGATTGTTTCGCATCTTTGAGCGAATTAATTATCGTGCGGCGGACGTCATAGGCCTTCAATCCCCGGCCAATCTGGAATACTTCAAACGATACTTTCCGGAGCCAGGAGCCAGAACCGTTCTATATAATTGGTCACTACCTGTGAATGCGAAAGGTACCGGGCAATGGCGAGACCGTCTGGGCCTACAGAAGAAGACCATATTTTTCTATGGTGGTAACCTGGGACATGCCCAGGACATGGGGCAGATCCTTCGTCTGGCCGATGCCCTGCAAACCGAAGCACAGGCCCATTTCTTGCTAGTAGGGGCAGGGGATGAGGTGCCGCTTATCCAGCGTTACGTGCAAGAAGCGAAAGTGAAGAATGTGACCTATCTGGAGGCCGTCTCGCAGGGGGACTTTCAGGTAATGATGGCAGAAACGGACATTGGTTTGTTCAGTCTTCATCGTAACCATACGACGCACAATTTCCCGGGGAAAGTATTGGCATATCTGGCTCAGGGACTGCCGATTCTCGGCGCCGTGAATCCCGGAAACGATATTCAGACCGTGATTAGCGGAGCGGACGCAGGCTTTGTTTGTGAGTCCGGCGATGACCAGGCATTGCTTGCAAATGCAAAGGCGCTCTTGGATGCCGGGCAACGCGCTCGGATGAGCCGGAATGCATCTAAGCTCCTGAAAGAAACATTCTCTGTTCGATCTGCAACTCGGAAAATCCTATCTTCCATAGAACAACTGGACACCAACGGAGATATGGGAAAGCGGGATGATCTAGAAAATGGGGCTCCCCCTCTATGAGATCAATTCTTGTAACGGGAGCGTCTGGATTTCTGGGGTCGCGGCTGACGCAGCTACTCGAAGAGGATCGGAAACGCTATGTAACGTTGCCTCATGGCTCCCCGTCCGGCAAGAAAAAGCTCTCAGCTGTCTCAAGTGTGATTCATCTGGCGGGAATGGCTCATCGTATGAGCCAGCAGGGTTCGGATGATCTTGAGGCTTACAGGCAAGCGAACGTGGAATTTGCTCTGAAGACCGCAAAAGTGGCTTCGCAAGCTGGCGCAACACGATTCATCTACGTAAGCACTATAAAAGTCAACGGGGAGTCAACAGGGGCCTTCCCCTTCGATGCCCGGGATCAACCCTTACCTCGCGGCCCTTATGCGGTGTCGAAGTGGGAAGCAGAACAGGCCCTTGCCGATTTCTGTCGTAACAGAATGGAGCTGATCATTGTGCGCCCCCCATTGGTCTATGGGCCGCATGTGAAGGGAAATCTCCAGCGTCTGATGAAATGGATTGCTCGAGGTACTCCATTGCCTCTGCGCTATGCTACGGGCCGTCGTTCACTCATTTCTGCTACGAATCTCTCGGATTTCTTGATTTACCTGGCCGAATTGGATTCAGATGACCTGACCACCTGGAGAAGGGTGCAGGGGGCTTCCGTCAAGGTCGGCTCTGCCGAGGGGCTCGTTCTCCTGCCCTCGGATCTGGATCTCAGTACATATGAGCTTGTGCGTCGAATTGGTGCACTAATGGACCGCAAGCCGATGCTAATCCCGGTGCCGGGTTTCCTGTTTCGGCCTACGAGCCTGTATTCCAGGCTGTTCAGCTCATTGATGGTGAATTCTTCCCCATGCAGAGAGTTGGGCTGGAAAAACCGTGTGACTGCGGATCAGGCATTGAAAGAAATGGTAGAGAGTTATCTCTCTTCCCATGCTTAACTCTGATCTGATCCTTCTCGGCGCTGCTGGATTTACCGCAGCCCTCTACCGTTTATTCTTCAAATACTTTCCGGCGGTCTTGCTGGATCATCCAAACCAGCGTTCCAGTCATTCTGTGTCCCGATCCAGGGCAGGAGGCTTGATTTTTGGGATTGCCTGGCTGGCCATAGCATCCTTTTCCTTGACGGCGGGCTTTTCACTGACGGGCGAATACTCGGGTAGGATCGGTCCTGGCATTTCAGATGCTGGAAATGTTGGTTCCTGGTGGTTACTTGTGGGTGCCGGGATCATTTGGCTTAACGGGCTCCTGGACGATTTCCTCCAGGTTCCGGCCAAATACCGCATTATTGGTCAGGCCCTGGGGGTTGCCGCGGGGATCCTGGGCCCGGAGGAATTTCGACAAGCCTTGCATCCTTTCCTTTTGTTTCTGGTCTGGATTGGCCTGGTCTATTTCATCAATGTATTCAATTTCATGGATGGAACGGACGGTCTGGCCGGCTCCCAATCCGTTTTTATTATCCTGGCGGCCTTTCTAATCGGGGTTTCGGGCCTGGCCTTCCAGATTCTGGCTGTAACCGTAGCAGTGTTTCTGTTCTGGAATCTCCCCCGAGCCCGGCTTTTCATGGGAGATTCGGGGAGCAATCTTCTGGGCTATGTCGTTGGAATTCTGCTTCTGCAGGTATTCCTGGTTTCGCCACCGCTTGCTTTCCTTTTGCCGCTACCATTTACAGTGGATACAACACTAACACTTGTAATCCGAATCTACAGGGGGCAGAAATTCTACGAAGCGCACCGGGAGCATGCCTACCAGCACCTGGCGATGCGATACGGGCATTTTGTTCTTCTGGGCATCTTCGGAACTCTGAATCTTGCATTACTTGTCCTTGCCCTCTGGCTAACGAGGTCCGAAAGCCTGTACCTGACTGTAACTCTGGTCTTTCTATGCCACATGGCCGCGATCTGGTTTTTCTACACTGTTGGAGCAGGTCGGCCGAAGGCAGACTTCTGATTGCAATAAAGCGGGTATTTTCCAGTCTGGATTGTTGTTGTATCGATGAAGCATAGGTTGGACCAAATACTTCAATTCTTGCCACGTATCAAGGTACCGGTTGTGATGGCTGTGGATTCTTCCATAGTCGCGACGGCCCTGGTTGCCTCGTTCTTCTTGCGATTAGAAGCTTCCCTGGGGGAGCTATTTTCTGCGGCTTATCTATTGCCGGCCCTGGCCATTGGCTTGCCGGTGCAGATGACTGTATTCTGGTTTGCCGGGCTGTATCGCGGCATCTGGCGGTTTTCTAGTATACCAGATCTTACGCGGATATTGGTGGCCACATTCCTGGGCGTTAGCGCAAGCGCTCTTGGCCTGTTCTTCTTCAACAGACTCGAGCACATTCCTAGAAGCATTTTCGTTATTGATTGGCTGATTCTTGTGGTTGGCCTGGGCGGGGTGCGGTTCAGCTACCGGGTATTCCGGGATTCCTGGCGGCCGATAACAGCGAACAAGGCCATCATTGTGGGGGCCGGGCGGGCCGGTGAGCAACTGTTCAGGGAATTCAAAAATAATCCCGCCCTGAACATAGGAGTGGTTGGCTTTATCGACGATGAACCCGCACTCAGAGGAAAGTACCTGCATGGAGTTCCCGTATTTGGAGGTATTCCCCGTGTGCCAGAAGTCGTGCGCTTAACTGGCGCTACCGAGATTCTGATAGCAATACCGAGCATAGAAAACAAGAAGATCCGCCAGATTGTCGATCTCTGTGCCGACCTGGGTGTAAGTGTAAAGCGGCTACCCGACCTGAGTAGTTTTGTGACGGGCCGCGTAATTGCCACCCAGCTGAAGTCCGTGAGTCCCGAAGATCTGCTGGGTCGACCACCGGTGGAGCTGAATCGTCAGGCAATGGCCGAGATGCTGGCTGGAAAAAGGGTGCTGGTGACCGGCGCCGGAGGATCCATTGGCGGCGAACTCTGTCGGCAAATTGCCGCTTTTCAGCCAGCCTCCTTGATACTGGCCGAAGTGACCGAGCTATTCCTTTACGAAATCGAAAAGGAAATGGCGGAGCTTGCGCCGCGACTACCCATCACTTACTTGATCCAGGATGTGCGAAACAAGAAAGGTGTGGACCGAATGTTTCGTGACCATAGGCCCGAGGTGGTTTTTCATGCGGCCGCCTATAAACACGTTCCGTTAATGGAGGAAAACCCCTGGCAGGCCATCGAAAACAATGTGGGTGGGACCAGGAACGTGGCTTCCGCGGCCGGTTCCTTTGGAGCGGAAAGGTTTGTACTGGTGTCTACTGACAAAGCCGTAAACCCGACGAACGTCATGGGCGCTACCAAGCGAATCTGCGAGATGGTTTGTACCGATCTGCAAATCGATTATCCGGACACCCGCTACATAGCTGTACGATTCGGAAACGTTCTTGGCAGCACGGGATCCGTGATTCCGCTGTTTCAGAAGCAAATTGAAGCCGGCGGCCCTGTGACCGTTACGCATCCGGACGTGCGTCGCTATTTCATGTCCATTCCAGAGGCAGTGCAGTTGGTGATGCAGGCCGCGGCCATGGGGGATGGAGGCGAGGTCTTTGTTCTTGAGATGGGCGAGCCCGTCCGAATTGTGGATCTTGCACGGGAAATGATCGCTTTGTCCGGTTTTATTCCGGACCGTGAAATCCGAATCATCTTCACCGGTTTACGGCCCGGCGAGAAGCTCTACGAAGAATTGCTAACAGATGCGGAATCCACGGTTGCAACATCGCACCCAGGCGTTCGCATTGCGCGCCTTTCTCGAAATGGTGCAGACTTTCGCGACCGTCTGGACTCCATCCTGAATACCGGCGCTACTACATCTCGAACCGACCTCATGGAGCAATTGCGTTCCATAGTGCCGGAGTATGGTCCGGCCATCGAAGCGAATCGGAAGAGGCTGCGACTCATTCAGTAATGGGGGGCACGACGCCGGAGGTGGGCGTATAATGGACTTCCGCCTGCGGCGGCTCAGTCTTTTTGGCACCTGTTCCATACCCGAGCTATGGACCTCGGAACTTATTCAATTATTACCTTTTTCTTTACGAACTTATTTACTCTAGAATCGCCGGTCATTCGTTGAAATTCTCCAACACATTTGAAGAGCGGACAGGAGCATATCTACAGACTATTCTTGGATCCGGTGGACCGGTCAGGGATTCCCCCGGCGGTTCACATTCAAAATGCTCTTCCACGATCGCTGATCCATCTCGAATCAAATAGGACCCATCACCAGCCAGCAATGGGTACCGAAAGTCGCCCTGATTGGATTCGTCTTGAACAATCGGCTCCAAATGTCCCACATTCTCGAATAGCTGGTGTCGGTGCCGCAGTGTATAGCCGATCCAGAATTGCGTGGCGGCCAAACAGATCACGCTGATTGCGATGGCTACTATCCTACCGGGACTCAGAAGGTGAGGCCGATTGGCAGAATCATTTGTAAAAGAGGGTGTACGGTTGTATAGTATTACTGAACCCAGCACCGCCAGCCACCAGTTTAATTGAACCACGCGGATGTACCACCATTCTTGAAAGCAGCCATATACTATGATGGCTGCCATTCCAGCCAGAATGATCCTTTCTGGTAACGGAGCGTCTCCGTTCGTGAAGCGCCTGACAATGAATTCGATCAAATTCTTGAAGACGACCAGGTATAGGCCAAGAATTGCCAGAATCCCTATGATTCCATAGCCCACCCCGATCTGAAGTAAAGAGTTATGTGTGCTGGAGTAGGTTCGCTGAAAGCCCTGTGCACGGAGAAGCAGATCATTCCAGAAGCCAAAGGACTCTGCGCCACCGCCAAAAATAGGGAGGATGTAAATCATTCTCAAGCCAGACTTGAACAGTTCTGCTCTTAGTCCTAGAACGTTTCCCGGTAGGTCGAACAGTGAAAGGATGGGAACGAGGACGGCGAAGGCTATCACAGAGAAGGCGAAGCAGTTCAAGAGTGTTCTGGATCTGCGTGCCTTGAGACCAGTGATCCAAAAAGCGAAGATAAACATTGCCGTAGAAAGCAATCCCGCTCTGGCCCCGATTACTAATTGCACATAGACGAAAACTCCAAAGAGCAGAACGAGTGGCAGCCGTAGTTTATGAACGGGAGTCGTCCGGTTTCCGCGATGTATGGCCACAGAGATTCCTGCCAGTGGCAGGCAGGAAACCAGGTATATGGAAAGCCAGCTGCGGTTCCAGAATAGCGAATTCGGTGAGCTGTCTAGAACCGGGCTCAACCATGATAGCACCTGAAAATGGCTATTGCTACGCTCGACGTAGCCGGCAATTCGGATGTGCATTTTATCCAGGGTATTGGCTACCCCGGGAATCCATATTTCCAGAAGCGCGACCGACAGAACAATTACCGGTCCAATTAGCAATCCAGATGCTACCAGCTTTCGCATGCTATTTCCGGATAATTCCAGGTCGGAGTAACCTCTCCCGACGCTGTAACACATGGCACATCCGAGCAGGCCGATAAGTACAGAATAATGGGGTAACCAGTCTCGACTGCTCAAAAAATGGAAAGGCTGGGTCTTATAGCCTTCGAAGGACTCGATTAGGAAATAGGCCCCCGAAAACGAGAGAATCGATAGTAGAAGAGTAACCCAAAAAACCAGAGTTCCGATATCTCTGCCGCTCTTTACGTTGGCGGACTTACGCAGATTAGATAGGAGGATCCAGAAGGGCGTCTGAAGCAGAGCCAGATTGTAGACTTCCACGAAGCGGCCCCCCGGGTGGTTTCCGAAGAAGGGACCGGTGGCTGCCAGAAGTATCAGTCCGGGCCATATTCCGCGGTACGTCATCAGGGCCACCGCAAAAAGGTAGCATGAGAATATCAGGAAGTCGCGGACCGAATAGAAGGAATTCATCCCGATCCATGCTGTAAAGATGAATGCAAGTGGAGCCACTACAAGTATCCATTGCCAGGTGCGAGCTCTTCCTACGAATCCCATAGACGATCTCAATTTCGGTTCGCGCAGGGAGGGCTGGTATTCTTCACCCATCGCATTGCGATTATTGGGCGGCTTGTACCCAGGAAATTGCTATCAAGGATACCTGGATGAACCTCATGGACGGCGAACATACTTATCTTGCTTTCCCTGAGCAGGACTGTCATCTCTGGTCTCATCCGGGACTACCTGGAAAGAGCTTCTGTCTAAGAAAGCCAATGCTTCGGAAGCTCTTGCTGTTCCTTCTGTAATGACTGAATGCCCGCGACAGCAGAATTGCGGTCAGCAGAAAGATACTGAGTAGATGGATAAAGGGCAGAATGATGGCAAGCTCCTGAATCGAGTATCCCCTGAGCAGTATGGAAGAAATGAACGTTCGTACCACCTCTGTGTCTGCCCAAAGTGTGAGTACCAGTGAAAATGAAAACACTACTCTCAATACGGGACGATGCCAGATCCGGCGCATCGCATCCGCGAAAAAGGGGAAGAAAATCATCAGGTAATGATTCCAGAAAATATTCATATACGCCGGCGGAATCATCAGTATGGCTAATCTTCGTAATGAAGGGTTCGTAGTTAAGAGGGCAAACAACCCCAGAGCCAGAAGCAAGGGCACCCTGATGATTTTGGATAGCATGGCCGGCGTTTCAGGTGCAGGCGTCCAGCCAAAGTGATTCATCCAATCCCCGAAGCTGAGTTTGTGAATGAAGGCGGCCAGACTCAAATTGTTATAGGAGAGGATTGATATCTTGCTGTGATCGGCGACGAGTCTTACAAAGTTACTCATTTCTTCGGGCCACAATACCCACTGAAAGGCCAACAGTGCTCCAAGAGAGAGTAACAGTATACCGGTCAGTCGCTTTCGCATGGCTGTCATGGGGTAAAGCAGCAGGACGGCGGCCCAGGGCTTTAGGAGCACGGCGAGAATGAACAATAAGACTGCAATAAGTCTCTTGTCCCGCCCTGATGCAACGAAGAAAGCCGGGATAAGGAACGCGAGAAACTCAATATTCTGGCCAAGACGAAAGCTATCCACTACCGCATCGCTCAAGCACATGGTCCCGATTAACAAGGCCCCTCCGCCGAGATTTCCGGGCCAGCGAGAAGCGATGGATGTAAAAAAGTACGCCAGGCAAGGAATCTTAAGGAGGATGAAAAGCACTTTGAATTGATAGAAATTTAGCAGAAGCGCAAAAGGCATCACGAGCCACAAGTAGGCGGGCATATACACAAATGTGGTCTCTGCTCCTCGATCGCTCATGAGTCTCTTTTCAAGAGCTATCCATTCTGGTGCTCTGATGACCCCATAAGCGCTATTTCGATATATGGAGGATCCGTTGCCTTGCCAGAGGAGGTGAGCGGCGATGTAGGTCGGGGCCAGATCGATTTGTTGCTCCAGGTCGATACCCTTGCGAGCATTGGAAACTAGCAATAGAGCGGCTGCAAAGAAAAACAGCGGCAGAGTAAGTCTTCTCCTGCTACGTGTACTATTATCCATCTCTATTCTCCACTTCCCTCAAGTCGACAGGGAGTTATTCTCTGGATAATCTCCCGAGACATCTGCTCTAGCTGCTGCATTTCCTTCCTCGCATCGAGGCGCGCCATAAAATGAAGCGAGAGGTCAATATGGAGCACTAACTGTTCGTCCGAATCGTTGTAATGGCGAAAACTCGTCACAACATTATAACGAGAAGAAAGAGAGTTCTGCCAGAACCGGTAACCGTGGTATGCAGGGTTCCGGAGCAATGGTGCCGGGGCCAGGGATTCACCATGACCGGGGAGGAGAAGGTGAGTTCTATACGCGGTTTCTTCGAAAAACAGCGCATCATCACCCCGGGCTTCGGGCACAAGAAGACGGCCCGGATCTTGACCGTCCGCAATTAGAAAAGCTTTGGCTACAGTGGAACCGTCAATGCAATCTATCAGGGAGTGTTCTTCTGCAAGATAGGTGGAGGAGATGTGGGAAATGCTTGGCCTCAGCATGTTTTCGACGACGGTGAAACATACCAGCAAAAAGAAAAGAAAGGCTATTGTTGAAGCGGGCTCCTTGTATCTGGTGGGCATCCTATTATGAGCTCCTATTAGCGTTATGGTTGCTGGTATAGGTCTGGAACGGGTTTAGCCTCAGCCAAAAGGCATCTTTGCGAGCAGCCCAAAATCCGAAAAGGATCATCTGTGCAGGAAAATGAGAAAAGTCATCTATAAGTAGCCAGGAAAGCGCAATAAGAAAGAAGAGGTAGTCTTTCAGTAGCGACTTCACGATTACAAGTCCTGCCAGCATCAGTGTCATGAATACAACGCCAAATTCCAGCGTCAGCCCTGCGAAGGCATTGTGCAAATGAGTGTGGCAGTGGAAAAAGCCTGCTGCACATAGCTGGAAGCTATCATAATAATCGAATTGGGATGTTACCTTTTGGAATGGCCCGCTAAAATAAATAGTGTGCTGAGTTCCGGGACCCATACCCAATGGGTAATCGGTGATCAAATCCCAGGCAGTCATCAAGAAATCCATGCGATACTGTAGACTGGTCGCATTTGTAAAAGCTTCGAAAAGCAGAAGATCGGATAACAACAGTAGAGTGGCGACTACTCCAAGGGCCGGTAAAGCTGTCCATCGGAGATGGTAAAAAAACAGCAATCCATAGGACAGCGCTATTAGGATAGCGCCGGCACCCGAACGAAGCCAGAAAAAAGCTCCAAAATCCAGGATCACGATGGTCAGGAATAGCGCAGCACGAAGCTTATGGCTCCGAAGGGAGCAAACCAAAGTCCACTTAAAGGGAATCAAAAGAAATACCAGGAAGGCATGAATATTCTGATTGTCCAGGCCGTTCAGAAAGAGGTTGTTTCTGTCTGTATCCAGCAGCTGTCCAATGGCCGGCCGGGTGTATTCGGACATGATAAAAGTCAATGGTACCAAGATCGTGTAGAATAAACCAGCCAGACCTATCCTCTGAAGCCACAAGGTGGGAATCTCCGGGCCCATCACGAATCCGAGAAGGAATAATAGGAGCGGTAGAATCCGCGGGGCACCCCAGTAACCGTGCACTGTGAACAGTGGCAAGAACAGAACAAGGGTCAAGGATAGAAATCCCCAGAACAGTCGCCTTGGCCGGGATCGGACACTTTTCCACCGGACTCTTAGCAGGAAAAGAAGAGTACCGCAAAACAGAAAAGAAAGAAGCAGCTCGAATCGCCAAAGGTCCTTGCTGATAAAAGCAATATATCCGCTACCAAGAAGGAATACCAAGAATAGGAGCACCGACGCTACCGTGACTCCCGGGTTGCTCCTCGCAGGGATAGGCTCTGATTTTTCGAACCGCACTGATCAATTCGTGAGTACGGCTTCTCTGTCGTCTAGCAATTCCCGAAAGCGCTTGTTTCCTGAGCTCGTAATGACAACTCCAGCCGTAGACCGGGCTCATGTCCTTTCCCAGCCGCCATCGTCCACCAATTGCTGCACTTAGGCGGGCCGCATCGTCCATAAACACCCGTCCATCCCTTCTCTCGGAGCTCAGCTAAACATATGCGTTTTTGTAGCCAGCGGAATAATCAGCACCGCCGCATTCAGAACGATAGCTCCTGTAGCAGGGAGTCCCTTTTCCTGGATGAAGCCAACAATACCCAGAATCAGACCGATTCCGCAGATTACAGCCATGGCAATTCCCTGCATATCCGAGGCCGCTTCGTAGGACTGCCACAGCTGCCGGTCCAGATCGCTGGAGGGGTCCATCATCTCAAAAAAGGCCCTTTCATTGGGATGGGTTTCCGCCAGATGGTAGACACCGATGCACAGACCTGTTATCCCCAGAATCAGAGAGGCTATTGTTAGTTTATCCATCACTCTACTCCCTCGAACTCTATTTCTCGAAACCTTCATCCGGGGCGGATGAAGCGCAACAAAGGTGGCGAAATTCTAAGGTACCGGATATCGGATTTCAAGAAAAAAGCCACCGTTCTGGCCGTTTGCCTGGTCCGGCGGTATACATTTTTAGTTGCAAAAGCGTACCAAAGACATGTTGTAATTTCATACAGAAATCCAGGTCAACCAGCGGGTGCCTGAGTCGACCTGGATTGTACCGTCACAGTATCTACCACTCCATGAAAGCAGTTAAGATCAGATCTAATAGTCAGCGGCTCCGAAAATCCATAAAAGCCCTGGCCTGCACCATTGCATTTTCTTTTCTAGCCAGTCACTGTCAGGTGCAAAGCGGCGAGAAGGATGAAACGCTGGAGCTGGCCTTTCTGGCCACGGTGCTGAACGGATGCACCGCCAATTCTATCGTTGCTGTAACCTCATCCCGGACCGTTTACGAAGGAACATCCCCGGATTCTCTGGCAGTCAATCCAGAGCTTTCCGGCTTCTCGGGCAGCCTGCCCTACCACGCTTCTGTCTCCACCGATGGTCAATGGCTTGCGCTAAACGTCCTCAATGCCCCGGCTTCCGCTTTGCCTGGAGTGCTGCTTTTTTCCAGTGGAACGGGTCGTTGGGCCTTGCAGGGCTCTTTGCCGAACAACGGATGGGATCTCCGCTTCTTTCGGTTCTCCGGTCCGAGTTCCGGTCATTTGAGCATCGGGACCGGTTCCACCTACCGGGTGCACACTGCAGACGTTTCCGGCAATACGAGCCTGGTATTCGATTATCCGGAGGTGAGCTATGGTCCTTACGGCACAACCTCCGGGCGAATTCTGTTTGCCTCACCTTCGTTGGGCATTGGCGATATTGGTCTCTACGACTATTCCAATGGAGTCATTGGCCCGCTCTTCGAAGAGGCCTCACAGGATGTAAGCTGGTTTACGGCCAGCCCGGATGGCTCTGTGATTGCCTACCTGGTGAGCGGTGTCGAAAACAGGGTCTTCGTGCAATCGCCGCTGGGCATTCAGAGCTTCACAACGGCGGAACTGAACCTTACCTCGGGTCCAGGGGCCTTTGATCTCACCGATGACGGCCGCTTTCTGGTTTCAGCCGATAGCGGAGGGAATCTCTATTCTATGGACCTGACCACAGGAAAGCGTGAATTCCACTTCACCGGGATCGCCGAACCAGTAGAAACCCTGGATGTGCCCTGCGGATTGCCGGGCCTTTAAGTGTAAGCTAAAGGCCCAGGTCGCCTATGTCCGGATAGTTGGTCGCTCCTCAGAAATCGGATCGTTAACTCAGAACAATAGCGTTAACTATAGCGACAAACAATGGCCAGGTTAAGAACTGTTGCCGAAAGCTCAGGCCTGGCTGCAGTGGATTTCGGAGCCAACCAAACCGACATCGCTTGTTGTGGGAGACGAATTACTCGGACGTGGAGAATCGCATTCCAAAAGTTAGCATAAAACGTAAGTCATGTCTGTCCGATTCCAGTACACTGGCATCTCGAAGCAAGGCCCGGTATCCCGCTTCCGGACTACCAAAGTAGAAGCCATTTAGATCGCGGGCCAGAAAATGAATTCCCTCTACTTTGAGCGAAAGAAAGACCGAAGCATTACCTTTCTGCGTCCGGGTACTGTGGGGGCGAAGAGAGCCTGAACCAGGGTCCGATGGGGGGGCCGGTCGCGGCTGTGCAGAAGAATCTGATGAAACATCAGTAATGGGAAAAACGATTCTTAGCTCCAGGGAGCGCACGTCTGCCAGGGTATCCACCCTGAATTCTTCGTAAAGCGCCGTCAGGCCCGATTCGAAAGCGAAGTCGAAGCTCGTTCCACTGCCTCTTAAGTAGCCGGGGGTCCACAGTGACCAGCCAGGCTCGATCTGGATTTCGAAGGGCCCAACATTGTAGGCGAAGAGGATCCACATATGAAACGATATCCATTTGCGCTCATAGCTACGAAAGGCAAAGACGCCTGGACCGGCAGGAAGGGAGAAGGATTCGTAACCAAAGTCTTCCTGTCGGAATCGAGAGCCCAGGAAGGGAGTAAAGTTCCAGCCTTCCTTACTACGAAATTCGTAGCCAATGGCCGCCTCACCCTGGTAGGCGGCCATGTTGCTCAGTGTTCCGGTTTGCGCCGAGAAGAGTGCAGTGTCAGGATGCCATACAGCCCCCTGATTGCTTCGGTCGTTTGGAGGAGAATCGTATACCTCGCCGGACAATCGAAATCGAGCTTTCCAGCTTTTCCATGATAGCTGGTACAGTAGCGCTGGTTCGTAGATCGTAATCGGCCCGGCGTTTTCGATGCCGACTACCTCGCCCGTCCCGGGAAATCTTTCCCGGGAGCGATATACATCCAGCAGGGAACTCTTGAGGCCTCCCATTCCCAGGCTCAGTTCCATTTCTGCAGTGGGACCTACGGCCCGGGCGCTTCCGGTGGCTGCTATTAGAAGCAGAAATGTAAGTATAGTACCAGGCACCTGGCTGGTTCGCTTTGGTTCCACTCGATGCTACCTTCCTTTAGTACCCTTCGGGCGCCCATGGTCGGTCCGCCGAGTCATCCCGCCTAACAGCCCGGGAATTTTCATTCCACTCCATTTCTGCTCAGAAAGCTAGATTCATGTCCATTTCTTTCTGCAGGCCCGGCCCGTCTGGCAATCGATTCAAATCGAAAATTGCCGCCCGGATGAGCAAAATAGCCTCAACAAATTCCCGCGCCTGTCGTCAAATTAAACACTTATAGAGAAATTCTCGGGCCTTTCCGTCCGGGAGAGGAAGATTCTATGCATCAAAAGCAAATTCTGATCTACTCTTTTTCTGCTCTGGCGGCTGTGGGGCTGCTACTTCTGCCTCAAAAGGCCCAGGCGCAGATTACCTGTGTGGGTAGCGCCTGCAACGTGAGCCCGATTCCGGCTTCCAGCTTCAATGACACGCTGGGCGCTTTCAAACTACAGTTTGCGGATCCGCTGGCCAAGGATATGGCGGATGCCAGCGTTCTGGCCGGTATCGGCAGCGTTCCCATGGGTTCCATTAACATGGACGGATGGACCATTGGCCTGGGGGCCATCGCTACCAATGAACCGGAGTCCTTCACTAACGTTGTAGTTCCGAATGTAGGCTCTTACTTCAATGTGAAAACTGTCGGGGTAGGGCTCAGCCCGCGAATCTACGGGGGCGTAAACATGGGCCTATTCTTCGAAAGGACGCCCATGCATCGAGTAGCCCAGCGTTTCGAAGTTTACCTTAGCTTTTTTGACGCTCGTTATACTCATGGCGGCGAAGCGCGGCTGGAGACCCTGAGTTCCGGGGTTCGTCCCACGGACCGCACCAAGATCAGCGCCTACTACCGTGGTCTGGACGTGCGCTATCAACTGGTGGAACGAAAGCGAAATTCCAGCCCGCTCTTCCGATGGAACGGCCTGACTCTGGGGCTGGGTATTCACCACACCAGACAGTCCATCTCCTATTACCAGGTGAACTCTTCCATTCAAATCGCACAGTTTGACGGGGGCCAGATCATCTGGAACGGTAACAACCAGGCGAACATGGATACAAACATCACTTCGGTGCCCATTGAGTTCATGACCGGAATTCAGTTGCTTTACTTCTTGAATCTGAATATTGGCGGCGGCGTTTCCATTAACAAAGGCTCCACAACCTTTAATGTGAACCGATTTGGTCCGGTATTCCTTGCTTCCGAGCTGGAAAAGGTAGTGGGAGTGCAGGCGCCGGAGGCCAACCTGTTTATGAACGTGCCTGGCGACGGTCCTGTAGACCGTTATACTGGCTTTGCCCGCGTAGGACTAACGTTCAATATCTGGGTTGTGAAGCTGGACGTTGAAGCAATGAGCGCCGGCTCCACGAAAGGAGTTCAGATCGGGCTACGCACCGAGTTCTAATTCTGCTCACTACTACTCTTTTTTTGAAACCCTCCTCCCGTTTCTGGCATTTCTCGTCGGAGCGGGAGGGGCTTCCAATGACTGTCTTCCCTGGTTCCCATCGACTTCTTTGCTCGCGTTGCAATCCGGCTTCATCCGGCATAACACTCTCTTGCTGATTGCGTACATTCGGATCTGATTCGGACACAGGCATGTCTCCCGGGACTAGTTTCGGTAGCCGGGCACCAGGGCCAGGGCCATCCAGCCACCGCCCATCCTTCTTTCTGTTCCGGTCTTTGGCCGCACGGTCCGTCCTTGCCTGAAGTCCCGGAGCGGCAGAACTTCAACCAAAACCGGTTTTACACCACGGAGCCGACCCGGAAGCTGACCGGACATGGCTCTCATCGTACAGAAATTTGGCGGTACATCGGTGGGTGATACGGACCGTATTCGTGCCGTGGCCAACCGCATCAAGGCTTACTACGAACATGGCCATCAACTGGCGGTAGTGGTGTCTGCAATGGGCAAAACCACCGATAAGCTGGTGGATATGGCCCAGCAATTGAACGAAAATCCCCGGGCCCGGGAACTGGACATGCTTCTGGCTACCGGCGAACAGGTCAGCATTGCCCTTCTGGCCATGGCGCTGGATGGTCTGGGCGTGCCCGCCATTAGCTTCACCGGCGGACAGGTAGGCATCCTAACCGATACAAAGCATTCCTCGGCCCGGATTCAGGAGATCGATACTTCCCGGGTCAGGCCCTATCTTGAAGAAAGACAGGTTTGTATTGTAGCGGGATTTCAGGGAGTAGATAAAGAATCGAACATCACTACTCTGGGACGAGGCGGTTCCGATCTTACAGCTGTGGCGTTGGCCGCAGCTCTGCAGGCGGATGAATGCGAAATATTCACCGACGTGGATGGAGTTTACACCACCGACCCGAACAAAGTGCCCACTGCCCGAAAGATGAAGGCCATCGCGTACGAAGAGATGCTGGAGTTGGCCCGACTGGGCGCGGGTGTGCTACATTCTAGAAGTGTAGAGGTGGCTTCGAAGTATGGAATCGTAATTCATGTTCGATCCAGTTTTAACAATGCAGAAGGTACGCGAGTGGTACCCGAGGATCAAGTAATGGAAAAAGTAGTAGTACGGGGCGTAACCCTTAAGACCGACGAAGCCAGGATTTCTGTGATCGATATCCCCGATCGGCCGGGCCTGGCTGCCAGCTTGTTCAATCGACTGGCCCGGGCCGATGTAAACGTGGATATGATCGTGCAGAGTTCCGGCAAAGAAAACCAGAACACCATATCTTTTACCGTGCCGCGAAACACCCTGAGGGTAACCCGCGAGGTTGTGGATGCCTTCCTCGCCGAGCAGCAGGCCGGTAGCGTCGAAGTGGACGAGAAGATCGCCACGATTTCGGCCGTAGGAATCGGAATGAAATCCCATTCAGGCGTGGCGGCCTCCATGTTCGACGCCCTGGCTAAAAACGAAATCAATATTGAGATGATTTCCACTTCCGAAATCAAGATTACCGTGGCCGTGAAAGAAGAGCAGGGTAGAAAGGCCCTGGAAGTTGTACACGATGCCTTCGGCCTGGGAGACCAGCCAGCGCAAAGTTAGAGGGCTGGAGGCCAGTCGCTAGGCTGCGATCCGGAATCAATGCAAAGCGTTTCCGGTTCACACAAATTCAGACCTGAACGGCACGGCTCCCGCGATGTATCGGTTACTCTTCGCTGAGTCGGCATCAGGAACCGGCGATCGGGTCCGCTCTGCGGCTCATTGAACATGTTTCCGGAGAAGGCGATTGTTTAGCTTGCTGTGGAGACGGAGCAAAGTCCTCGGGAAACAACCCGGGATAATTCGCTTTCTGGCAAGGCCGGATAGATATCGAACGCTACTATGAATAACCTGAAGCCATCCTCTCCCATAGGCGTATTCGATTCCGGCATGGGCGGACTCACAGTTCTTTCGGAACTGGTTTCCGCATTACCAGGCGAAGACTTCGTTTATCTGGGGGATACAGCCCGGGTGCCCTACGGTTCCAGGTCCCCGGCCACTATACTGCGCTATAGTCGGGAAGTTAGTCATCATCTACTTCAGTTCAATATCAAGATGCTGGTCATCGCTTGCAATACAGTAAGCGCTCATGCAGAATCAATACTAAGGGAAGAGCTCACCTGCCCGGTAGTGGGCGTCATCCATCCCGGGGCCCGGGCCGTGGTCTCCCAGTCCCAGTCGGGCCGAATCGGAGTCATTGGAACCCGATCCACCATTAAATCGGGAGCCTACGAACGAGAGATCCGCAAGCTCAATGGCGATCTGAGCATCTTCTCCAGGGCCTGTCCGCTACTGGTACCGGTGGTGGAAGAGGGCTGGATGGATAAGAAGCTCACCCGGCAGGTTCTGGAAGAATACCTGAGCGAAATGGTGCGCGAAGAGGTGGATTCCTTGGTGCTGGGTTGTACCCACTATCCGCTTCTTAAGAAGGCCATCCGGGACCAGTATCCGGAGCTAAAGCTAATCGACTCTTCGGTGGAAACAGCCCGGGCGGTGGCTCAGGAACTCAAGACCCGGAGCCTCTTAAAGCAAGGGCCGGATTCCAGTAATCCGGCAACTTCGAAAGGTAGCGTTCGAATCCTGCTCACCGATGTGACCGATCATATCGAAAGCCTGGAGCGATTGTTTTTCCGGCATCCCTTTCAGTCCCTGGAAGAAGTACACGTAGAAGAAATTCGGGAAGTCTAGCACGCTGACGCTCTTTCTGGTCCTCGGATTCGCATTGGAATAAGCCCCCTTACTCTGCGAGAGTAGCGCAATTCGGTCCCCGAATTATGTCTCATTGTGGCGAAATCGACATGCGGCCGGATTATGTCACATTAGGGGCCTGGAGCCGGAATATGTCGCATTCGGCTGGTCGGCCACAAGCCGCCGATTATTTCACATTGTGCCCGCCGCCGGTCCGCCGGATATTATGTCACATTCTGGATTGACAGTCTTGCTCGGACACATCAATTATCCAGAGAGTAGTGGATCGCCAGCTACAGCCATTCTCGGAAAATACTCATCGAAATTTAAGCAAAAAATCGTTGACGTAACTTATGTTACCCTATCTTCTGTGTGCCTATGAAGGATCTCACTGAGAAGCAACAGGCCATCTTGAACTTTATCGAGGAGTCTATCCGGTCGCAGGGCTATCCGCCCACCATCCGGGAGATTGGCGATACCTTTCAGATCACGGCTAAAGGCGCCTACGACCACCTAAAAGCCATAGAGAAGAAAGGATATATCAAGTGCGTGAAGAATCGGAGCCGGGCCATTGAGCTTCTCAGAACCTCCGCCGGGGGAGAGCCCATGACACTGGAGCAGACCGTAAGTGTCCCTCTGGTGGGCCGTGTCGCGGCCGGTTTGCCCATACTGGCACAGGAAAACATCGAGGAGTATCTGGCCTTTCCGCGCAACCTGGTTCCCGATGGCGGGGTCTTTGCTCTGCGTGTCACCGGAGACTCTATGATTGAAGCGGGCATCCATAACGGGGACATCGCTGTGATCCAGAAAGCGGACACCGCCGAAAACGGCGAGATAGTGGTGGCGCTGATTGAGGACGAAGCAACTCTAAAATACTTCCACAAAGAGAAGAAGAGGGTGCGACTGGAGCCTGCAAATCAGGCATACAAGCCCATATTTGCTACAGAAGTAATGATCATTGGTAAGTTGGTTGGACTTTACAGGCAGTTCTAGAACCCTGGGAGCATGCATCCCGCCCTTCTTTATCGATTACTAAAGCCTGTCCTTTTCTCTCTTGATCCTGAGACGGCCCATGACCTGGTCGCCGGACCGTCGAAAGCGCTTCTGTCTTTGCCAGGAGGCGCCGCGTATCTGCGGGCAACGCTGGGCTATAGCCACCCCTCCCTGGCCGTGAATTGCAGCGGCATCTCCTTCCCCGGACCTGTGGGCATGGCTGCTGGTTTCGATAAGACGGGGACTCTGTATCCTTTTCTCTCGGCGGCCGGTTTTGATTTCGTAGAAAGCGGTACTTTCACCCCGCTGCCCCAGGAAGGAAATCCGCGTCCGCGACTGTTTCGCTTTCCCAAACAAGGGGTGCTGATCAATCGCATGGGTTTTAATAACCCCGGCATGGACGACGCTTCGGCGGAGTTTGCCCGCCAGGATGCATCAATATCGTCCACCGGGCCGGCGCGAAAACAGCCCCGGGGGATCAACATCGGCAAAAACAAGGTCACCCCCAATGACCAGGCGATACAGGATTATCTCAAGTGTTTTAAGTTGCTGCAAAGCCATGCGGACTATGTTGCCATAAACATTAGCTCGCCCAACACGCCCAATCTCCGGGATCTGCAGTCCACCGAATTCCTGAAGGATCTCCTTTTTGAACTGAACCGGGCGCGCGAGAGCCTTAATTCCTCGGTGCCAGTCTTTGTGAAGCTGGCCCCGGATATTAGCGACCAGGATCTGGCTCCGCTCACGGAAGCGGCCCTGGAAGGCAGCGCCGCCGGATTGATTCTGACCAACACCACCATTAGTCGAGAGCTACCAGGAACTACCGACCAAATGCGCGAAACCATGGGTGGCCTGTCCGGTCATTCGTTGTTCGACAGAAGCACCGAGCTTCTGGAAAAAGCCAGGGAAATAGCGGGCCCCAATTTTGCTTTGATCGGCGTGGGGGGCATTGATTCGCCTGTGCGGGCCCTGCACAAGATTTTGAGCGGAGCCAATCTGGTACAGATCTATTCAGGTTACATCTTCAGGGGACCGACCTTGCCGGCCAAAATCAATCGCTTCTTGCAACGTGTATGCGCCGCAGAAGAATGCACGGTTTCCGATCTGGTCGGCAAAAAAAAGGAATTCTACCGCTGGCTTCAGTCGAGCTGATGGAGGGCGGGCCGGCATAATGTTGACAGGATAACAGATCGGAGCACAGAAAGATATGGGCCAGGAAAAGGAAGGTAGCGTCCGTTCACTGCGAGTCTGGCAGGAACTGGATCTGGATACAGTTAAGAGGCATCTACTCCTGATTGACGATCTTTACGGAACGTGCGCTTCCTGCAAGCAGATCGGGTTGAACTATTTGAAGGACTCTAAATGCAGCGGTTGCGGCACCGATTTCAAGTACCTGGCTACGCGGCTAAAGGATTCTGCGGAAACGGGAAAAATCCTGAGCCGCATTAAGAAGGAGAATCTGGGCCTTACGCTGATCGACCGGGAAGACTACGAAGCCGCCCTTGCTCAGAAAAACATTGGCTCCCTCTTCAAAGATCCGTCCTGATATTCCCGGGGTTTTGTTCCGCGGCTTGGCGGCCAGGGCCTGCCATGGTTTCGGCCCGTTTATGGACCGTGCACAGCAGGGGCCCGCTGGCCGGTAGGTCTGGCAATTTCTTGAACGGCGGCGCTGAGCGCCGAATTATCGTAGAAGAAAATCGGATAACTTCGATCGCCGTAAATTCGCCGTGCCCTTTGCACATCTCTTGCCCGTGCCAGTTCTTTGCTCAACGAATGCCTGGAATGCCGCATGTACAGCGATGCTTTTCGCCGGAGTTTGATAAACTCATCATGCAGCGAAGATCGATCCTCTCCGCTTCGCTTCGCTTCATGCCAATTCTGAATCAAATCATCCCTTTTTTGGCGCAGGCTGCAATCCGGTCCCAGATTGCGGGCCGGATCAAATTTCATCTCTCGTAAGTCATAGAGCACCTGCTCCGGTTCTCTGGAATCCACCGGGAGATCTGCCCGGGGATCCATGCTCAAACTGGCGGTGGTTACAACGAAGGGGGCCGCATCGCAATGGAAGAATTCAGAGATCAACTTTTCGGTAATTCGATCATACCGGCCCCCTCCGGTGCCATGAATAAACAGATCGCAGAAGAACAATCGGAAGAACAGACTGGTGGTCACAGCCCTGGGATAAATGCTTCCTCGACCTTCCTTAACTGATTCCATGGCTTCGGCGAAACCAGCTTCTTGTAGCGGTTCTCGCATACCGTTCTCTATGTACCAGAAAGGCAATTCTCCGCTGGCATCGTCCAGATCGGGCAGCGGTTGCGCCGGATTTTTGATTCTGCGTTCCTGCCTGTATCGGGCCAACTCCCTATTGTAGACCCGGCGAAATTCGGCGGCTCTTTCAGCTACGAAGCCGGCGAAATAGAGAAAGGCGTCGGAAGAAAACAGGTCGGAAGCCTTAACGTCGCGGATGGAAATGCCCAGTTCCCTGTGGACTTCCTTTCGCAAGGCGATGGACGGCTCGAGTATGGAACTGGCCACTCGAATTGAATCTTCGAAAGCCCGGATAGACCGGCGAACTCTTTGACGAGCCAACGGATTCAGAACCAGGTGTAAGCCTTTCCGGGCTTCCTGGCAAGCTTGCAATAGTGCGTTGCGATCTCTTTCGGTAAAGTCAACGGAACCGACGATCCGTTTTGCGTTTCCGTAGCGAATGGTTTTCTTTCGCACAGGCCAGGATGCGGTGCCTGCCACCGTATTGGAGAAATCAAGTTCCATCAGTCCCGGGTAAGAGAACTCCAGGTCCACTTCATCGGTGTCCAGGACTATGTTGTAGGCTACTCCTTGATAGCGGGTCGCCAGAGCATGTGCCAGCACATCCTTCATTAGAAGCCCGGGATGGTACAGAACGGGTTGGTGACCGGCGGCAACAATCATTCCGCAATCTTTCGTCCAGCCCAGGGCTTTGCGAAGAGCCAGGGATTGCTCTTTTAGCGTATCCGGACATAGTATTCCGGCCCGGCATTTCTCCAGCCGGCTCTGGATTTTTCCATCCAGTGATTGGATGCTTTCCGGAAGAGTTACTCTCAACGGTATCCCTCGGGCCAGTTTTCAAATAGTGTGATCTCTCTCTGATAGAAAGGCTCCCCGGCTTCCACGCCGGTTTGAAATCCCCAGTACTTGTTTTCGTTTAAAACGCTTTCGATGATATGCTCTTTTTTACCCGCTTTGAACTGGGACTCATAGCACTGGATAGCGGCACGTTTTTTGTCCATGTGGGCCGAGATATCGAAGACGTAGGACGGTTCCATACGAAGGCGGATGTGCACCGGGAAGTAGTAGATCACCCTTCGCGGAAAAAAGGGCTCACCTGGAATGTCCGATTTGGTCAGCTTGGAATAGAAGCGCGAGGACTCGGCCAGGTTGCCCGCAGCAATATGGTCTGGATGCGCATCCACGGGATAGGGGGCAAAGATGTAGTCGGGCCGAAAGCTGCGTATCTCGGCGGCGATTTTCTTTCGGTTCTCGATGGTCTCTTCCAGGTAGCGGTTCGGCATGTCCAATGTCTTGCGGGCGGCGCCCAGGATGGCGGCGGACTTCTGGCTTTCCTTTTCCCGAATCTCCGGAGATCCAAAAGGCGTGGGCTCGCCATTTGTTAGATCCAGAATCAGTACCTCGTGTTCACGGGATACAAGGGATGCCACTGTGCCTCCCATTCCCAGTTCCACATCGTCCGGATGGGCTCCCATACAAAGGATTCGTAACCGCATTTGAACAGTTTCGCAATTTATGCTCTCAGAGCAAAGAGATTTGCAGGCAACCAGGAGCGTCCGGTAGAGTAGTTTCGGGTGGACGGTTCAGGTAAAGAAAGCCCGGCTTTGTGCGCAGATGGACCGCAAAGGACAGCGCGGGCAGACCTCTTTCTGGTAGGAGCCGCTGCATTTGCCCAGTATTCCCGGTCGAGTGAGGGCAAAGTCGTATTTGAGCGGATCTTCCGGGTCCAGGCGGGCCAGGCCTGCCGAGATCTGGGCAGCCATTTTCCAGTCCCGGGTCTTCCGGCTGGTTAACCCCAGGTTCTGGCCGATTCTTCCCATATGAACATCCAGAGGGACCACCAGGCCGGCGGCAGAAAAGCTGCGGTACAGGCCAAGGTCCGGGTAGGACCTTCGCACCATCCAGCGAAGAAACATACAGAGTCTCTTCCGGGCTCCGTTTCCTTCTGATTGTCCAATCCAATGTAGCAGTCCGGGGCTTTGGTCCTGTGGTGGAATGCCAGCCAGGAATCGAGATTGAAAGAAAGCAATCCGCCTTTCGGTATTCCAATGGGGGGAGCCGAAGTTGGATTCCATTGGCAAGGGTGGAGTTCCCCTACCGTTGTCCGGACCATCGGTACCGGCCGAACCTTCATTGCCATTGCCATTGCCATTGCCATTACCATTGCCATTGCCATTGCCATTGCCATTGCCCTGAGCTCGACTTTCAGCTATCATTTCTCCCAGGCGAAGCAGTATGGCTCGAATGTCGGCCTGGCTCTGGAATCGATAATAGGGTAAAGACCCGGAAGAGAGCCGTTTTCTTTCGGATGCAAAGCGAACCAGTTCTGTTGCCGGAGAATCTCCCAGAAATTCTAGCAATTGTTTTAGAAAGCTACGGATGGAGTTCACTCTTCCGTAAGCGAAAAGGGCGCACAGTATAGCCACCACTTCGCGGTCCTCGGGAATCTTCGCAGGATGGCGATGGACCAGTTCCAGGGGATCCGAAGAAAGATATCTTGTATCGTTGTATTGGTCCACCAGCCGATTCAGAACGTCTTTCATTGGTCTATTCGTCCTCCAGTCGACCCAGGTTGTCCCGGGTAATGGTTACGGACTTTCGCCGGCCGGGGGCGGAAGGGTCTTCTGGCGGTTCCGGTAGAGGTCGGTCACGATCCAGCTTCAGGAAGGATAGCAACGTGGTCAGCGGACCCTGTTTGGGCGCGAATTCCAGAGCCAGGAATGTAGTGTCGTCGTCCGGCGAGCGGGATCCGCGAAAGTGATTCAACTCTTCCCTGAGTTTCAGGTTGATTTCTTCCAGAGGACGATCTCCTTCGTCCAGCAGGAAACGAGCGAATCGAGACTCGCCGAAAGCCTCTTCGTTCTTCGCAAAGGTTTCCAGGACACCGTCGGAGCAAAGAAAAAGACGCTGACCGGGTTTTAGACTGTAATAACTGGTTCTATACGGACTGGGAAGAACGCCCAGTAGTCTTTGCGTATCCTCCAGTTTGAGTATCTGATCTTCCTGGGGACTGCGAATAAGCGGACCCGGATGGGCGGCGTTCAGGTACTCCATTTCTCCCTTTTCACGATCCAGAACCAGCGCGAACAATGTGAAGAATTCGTTGCCTTCATAGCGGTCCAGCAGAAAGGAATTCAAGGTGTTCACAGTCTCAACCAGGTTGGAGCCTGCGGCCAGGTGGGAGCGAACGATGCTTCGCATGGCATTCACAAGATACCCGGTTCCCAGACCATGACCGCTTACGTCTCCCAGAAAGACAGCGCTCTTGTTGTCCGGTAGTTCGATATGATCCAGGTAGTCTCCGGTAACGCTAATTACCGGAAGGTTGAAATAAGACATTCGGATGCCTTGCGGAAGATTCTCAAAGCTACTTGATACCTGGCGTTGGAATTGACCGGCCAGATACACTTCGCGCATCTTCTGTCTTTTCTCCACTTCCTGAAACAGAAGCGCGAAGTTTTCTACCATCATGCCTGCCAATCGCGACGCTTCCTGCAAGTAGCGAATCTCGCTCAAAAGCAATCCGTCTCGGTTTCTGGGCTTGCCGATGAGCAGCGCCGCCCTTGTAGGCAGGCGGAGTCTGGTGGAAAGGGAGTTTCGGTTTAGCTTGAAGTAAGATTTCTTCTCCTCCTTCTGGGCTTTCAGTTCCTTTAGATGCTCTTGAAGCCGAAGACGCAGCGAAGGCATTTCCAGGCCCTCAATACCCACGGCCAGATGGATGCGGTTTCTATAGAGGAACTTATATAGTTCGCCTCTGACTCCGGTGCCGTAAGTGAGATAGGATGTAACGACAATCTGTTCCGGCGCAACATGTCGCCAGAGCGGACTACCGTCCGGCAGACGCAAAATCCCCTCGGTGCGAATGCGAAGGTCGGGAAAGGTGGATGTAGAAAAAAGCAGATAGGCCTTTTCGATGTTTAGCGTTCGCTCGATTTCCCCGAGAAATGCGGCGGCCGTAGACTGGATTTTCAGCGGATAGCTCATCAAGCTGGCCAGTCGCTTTAACGACTCCGCCAGTTCGCCGCTGGGGCGGAGCAAACGCTTATCCAGGATCCTGGATGTGTATCGCCGAGCAGGATCCATAAAGAAGGTCACGGCAAAAATCGTGACGATGTGCAGGATCCACCGAGCATCGTCATGACTTTCTGGAAGTACCAGGCTAATGGTTAGTAGCGCAAGACCGTAGATTCCAATGAATACCACCGTAAGAATTCCGGCCAGAAGGGAACGCGTCAGTATTAGCTGGAAAGGCAGAAGATGGATTCTGTAGGTTCCATACAATAATGTGGCCGGAAATACGAAGAACAGTAGAACGGGAATGAAGAACGGATCCATTCTCCATATGTGCATTGTTGTAAGCGCCGAAGGCAGTAGCAGACCCACGAAGGTACCCAGGGCCAGAATCCATTGTTTGATGCGATCAATGCCTTCGGCATCTGTGCGCAGGGACGCATCGATTTGAATGGCCAGCACCAGAAGCGCCACAATCAGGTATAGATAGCCGGCAAGGTAGGTTAGATTATGAACGCTTTCTTCCCTTTCCGAGCCGCTGTAGGCCAGCAATGAGAAGAACAGGACAAAGAGTATTTCCCCCAGGGCAAGTTGCTGCGGCACTTCTTTGCCCGTGGTCCTCAATCCCAGATTCAGAAGAGCCGGAATGAGCAGAAATCCCGCCACCTGCCAAAGAATCATTCCATCTTGGTACGATAGCAGGTACATACCGGAGACTATATAGAAAACCGAGGCAAAGCAGAATCCGGATAGATGCAGGTCGTTTCCGTAGCTCAGGAACCATATACCGCACAAGAATGAAATCAAGGCGTATAGAATCAGTAGTTTGTAGATCTCCAGAAAATCCACCAGGTCAAACCTTTCGGTCTGGAAGATCTCTTCCCCTTCTTGCGATATCACGCGGTGGACTTGAGGCACATTGGATGCGGTGCCGGTATGTAAAGGCGGCTTACCGTCGATGAGCATGATTCGGTCCGACGGCAGCAGGTTGGTTTCCGTGCTATAGACTACGGTTCCGTCCGGAAGGTACAGGAAAGGTAGTCTGTAGACTTCCCGGGAAAAAAGAAGCAGCAGCGCCGCTCCCATAAGAAATGCGGCCAGAGGGTACACCCAGCGATTCATCAAGAGGCTCAAGGAAACTCCTCCTGCATGGCGTGCTCCTTCTGCGCGCGAATATCCAGAAGGATTCGGTTGCTATGCTCCACCCTGTAGAGGATGCCCGGGCTCAAGTCCACATAGTTGCGCCAGCCCGGGGAAATCAAAATACGGTCGGGCTGCGTGGTGTCCTGAAAGCGAAACTGCTTTCCTTCTACGAAAACGGTTACCGATCCGCCGGCATGAAACTGGGCTATCATCATTTCTACGCCGGGCTCTGTGCGAAGTAAGTAGTTCTCTTTTCGCATATGACCCAGTATACGATGAATGCTGAGATCGGACTCCAGATGCACCAGGGAGTACAGATGGCCCAGCAGACCGGAAAGCAAAAGACCCGATACGCCGCCGCCCCGAGAAGTGGCAAAGATTACCAGAAAGAGGGTTTCGCCCATGGTGAAGAATTCCTGTACGGAACTGCCGCTGTCATCTTCGTGGGGTAGAAGCTGGAAGCCCGGAAATGTGGGCACCCTGGAGTTTTTCATCAGGCTGTGCACTTTTTCTGCGCTTTGCAGTTCCTTTTCGAACTCGCCGGCATCGATGATCTTACTGCTCAGTATATGGTTTTGTATGCTAACCGCGGCTTTCCCCGCAAAGAGCTGCAAGGCACGGTCCGCGAATTTGTTTCGAGGCGGTTCCATTAAGAACAGGAAGCCCAGTAGTCGGGTGCGAAAAATGAACGGCACGATCCAGGCCACGCGGTTTTGCTGCATGATTTCTTTCAGAGATTCGGGAACCTCTTCGTCATCTATTCTGGCTATTTTGCGGAAACCCTTGAATTCTCGCTTAAGATCTTCGGTCTTCTGGTAGTAGATCGCATTTCCTTTGATGATTCGCCCGTTCTTATAGATATGAAACCTGTAGCTTTTACGGTCTTCGGACAGTATTGCAATGCGGGCAGAGGTAACTCGTAGCCAGAACAGCAGATCCGGAATGATCTGATGTAGAAGGGAATCCACGGAGAACTGGCGTGCCAGAAAGTCCAGGTGGTGGATGTCTTCATCTACCAGGGTCTCCCAGTCCTGTCGGCGAAACAGATGCCTCAGGAGCGAAGCCCGAGCAGGGAACAGAATCAGCACGGACAGAACGATGAATAACAGAGTAATTAAGTTTTCACGTTGGACGGTTTCCAGCGTTGATTCCACTGGCGGGAAGATCGCATGCAGCAGGAAATACAAAGCGGAGATTACAATGGCTGATGACGCCGTAACCAGCCAGCTTTGCAGCCTGTATCTACCGGCGGGTGTATTCCAGAATTTCTGCATATTCAGGTGGTATAGTCTGCATTCAATCTAACGTAATCGGAGGTAAGGTCGCTGGCCCAGAATCGCTCGAATCGAGTGCCCATATCCAGATCCACTTTGATTTTCACCTCGGGCTGCTGAAAGTGCGCTTTCAGGTCTTCCAGGTCGGGATGGACATCCTTTCCCGCTCCTTGAAAGAGCAACTGATCTCCAGCGTAGATCTTTACATGGTCCGGTCGGATTGCTTCGTCAAACACCTTTCCGATGGCCATAATAATTCGTCCCCAGTTCGGATCCGATCCATGGATGGCGGTTTTTACCAGTGGACTGTTTATGAGCGACCGTCCCACCTTGTAGGCCGCCTCCTGGCTCCGAGCTCCGACCACCAGGACTTCGAAGAATCGGCTGGCTCCTTCTCCATCGCGTACAATTTCCCGGCTCAGGTAGATACAGGTTCGCAGTACCGCGCGTACGAATTCCAGTTCCTCGTCGCCTATGTGGTCTGGCCAGGGGTTGGATCGTTCTACCTGGTCGGGTTTCTCGCCTGTTTGCGGCAGGGGATCGCCGAGGATGGTTTCCAGGGTTTGTTCGGACCAGAGACTTTCCAGTCCGACCGGGAACTTGAAGGCCGGTTTTCCGGCGGCGCCGTTGGCCATGATTACAACGGTATCGCTGGTGGATGTATCGCTATCGACTGAGATGCGATTAAAGCTTCGATTGACACAGAACTTTAGAAGGCGGTTTAGATCCGCCGCCTCCATGGTAGCGTCAGTAACAATATAAGAAAGCATGGTAGCCATGTTGGGTTCGATCATGCCGGCTCCCTTGGCCATGCCCAGTACGGCGATTCCGCTATGAAGTTCATAACCGCGAACCTTTGGGAAGGCATCTGTGGTCATGATTGCCCTGCTAAAGGAGTTAAAGTCTGGCGAATGGAGCTTGTCCGGTAAAGACCTGCATGCGGCCTCCAGTCGATCCGCCGGCGGCAGCCTTCCGATCACGCCAGTGCTGGAAGGCAGAATCATGGCAGGATCTACGTTTAGCGCCTCGCCGGTCCACTTGCACATGTTGCGGGCCAGATCCAGTCCAGCCTGCCCCGTGGCCACATTCGCATTCTTGGAGTTTACAACAATAGTCTGTAGCTTGCCGTCCTGAATGTGCTCGCGGCCTACGATCACCGGATTGCCAGGAAAATGACTTCGCGTGAAGACGGCCGCAGCAGAGGCGGGGCGGGAGCTATGTATGCAGCCGAAGTCCAGGGAATGATCTTTTATTCCGGCATTCCAGCCGCAGGCCAGATACCCGGAAGGTGCAGGAGCTTGGGACATAAGCCAGCAGAATTCATCCCCGGCTGCGATTTGTCAAGCCCGAGCAAGTCCGTTCCGGGTCCGACTTTGCCGTTCTCGCCGTAGACGATAGCCCCATTCGATCAATTCCAGCGCTACTTGCCGCTGGTTACAGGGCAATGTTACGACCAAACTGGTGCGCTAGCCGTTGAACTGAACGCTTAGCATACTCAGATCGTCGGTGGGGCGGGTGTCTTCGCGAAAGCTTTCCCAGTATTGCAAAACTTCCCGATTAATTCTCGCAGGATCAGGTCGAGTGCCGGTGAGAATCTGTTCGATGCGCGAAGCGCCAAACATCTGTCCTGAGCCGTCTCTTTGCTCCAGAATACCGTCGGAGCAGGAGAAAAGCAGATCCCTGTCTTGTAGCCGATAATGCACTGGCTCAATCTGCAAATCGCCATGCATCCCCAGAAAGGGGGCCTGATCGGGTCCCCCAATTCTGGTTTTTTCCAGGCGATGGGTCTTATAGCCCCGGGTTACCCAGAGCATTCCGTGCCCAAAGTCGTAAACGGTTAGTCTTTGCTCTTTCGCATTGATTACCATTGCGATTCCGGTAGCATACATTTCGGCCGGGCTCAAGTCGTAAGCGGTGCGGTTCAATTGTTGGAGGATTCGTCCTACGAACCTGGCGTCCCGGGAAACGGTTCCGCCTTCGCTTAACATAGTATGCATGCAACTGCCCAGAATGGATACCATACTGCTTGCCTTTAGCCCCTTTCCGCATACATCGAAGAGCAAAAACAGGGTATGATCCGGACCCAGGGAGTAGGATTGCACGAAATCGCCGCCGGGGCCGGACAAAGGGCGAACGTACCGGCTATACTCCACCGCCCGTGAAGGCGCGATTCCGCTTCTGCTGGATTCGCGGACTCCGGAAGCCGCCAGAAACTCCAGGCCCTCATTCCATTCCAGCAGCGCATGTTGAGCCTCCAGACAGGCTTCGTTGTCTCTGCGCAGGAAGGAATTCATCCCACGTAGAACCAGGTCCACCGTGGAGATTCCGTAGAATTCATCGTCCAGGGTTACCACAAATGGATCGAACCGGCTTTCCTCCGGGCGTGCCATCAAGGCCTGGGATGCCTCGCTCAGCGTGGAATGCGCGTCCAGAATTACCGGCTCTGGCCGCATCAGCGAACTGGTCTTTACATCCGGCCGAAGCATCAATTCTCGACTGTAATGGTTCTTACTCAGGATGGCCAGAAACTGGTTTCTGAGGGTGTAACCGGTGATTCGGCCTTCGCTATTCTGCACTGGTAAATATTGCAGATCGGGATAATTGCGATACAGGTCATAGACCTGGACCGCGGGATCGTCTTCGCCGGGAAGGATGTATTCGTAGCCGGAGAGTTCTTGCAATCGCTGAAGCGTGAGCACCTTTCGCCCCACTTCGTAGGCCGAGAAAATGGGCGGCCGGTCCATCTTCCCTTTTGCGGATTCTGTTGGGGTCTGGTTCTCCAGAATAGAGCTACTCATAGGTTCAAATAGGTACCTGGATGTTACACGGTAATGTCTGTCCCTGGAGGGATTGTTGACACTTGCTTTACATTTTGCGGCCAGAATCTCGGTGCCTCTTTCCCTTTGTTCCCGTTTTCCCTGGCTGTCCAGGCGGACATCGATTCGCGCAGGCATTCTCGCGAATGCCTATTGTCGGGCCAGACCCTTCTGCAACGACCTCGCTCGGGTTACCCCGGATCGGGCGGTCCCGGGGCGGGAGCTGCGGACCCGGGGTTTTTACTTGTAGGTAGAGGGCCCTGACCTCTTTTGCAACCATGAGCGAAAAACCATTTAAAGGCAAAGTGGCTCTCGTAACCGGTTCTGCCCGAGGCATTGGACGTTCCATTGCCGAGGATCTGGCGGAATGGGGAGCCGACCAGGTAATTCTGGACATGAAACAAGAGGACTGCGACAAAACGGCGCAGGAAATATCCTCCGAATACGGCGTAAAGGCCATTGGCGTTGCTTGCAACGTAACGGATAAAGATCAGGTAGGTCAGGCGGCAGATAAGATCAAAGGCGAATTTGGCGGTCTGCATTTTCTGGTAAACAATGCTGGAATTCTGCGCGACAATCTTCTGATTCGCATGAAGGAAGAGGACTGGGACATCGTAATGGATGTGAACCTGAAGGGGCCTTTTCTGGTTACTCAGGGTATGCTGCGAATGCTGATGAAGGCCGACGGCGGCGGAAGAATCGTAAATATTAGCTCCGTTTCCGGTCTTGTAGGCCAGGCCGGTCAGGCGAATTACTCATCCAGCAAGAGCGGATTGATTGGATTCACCAAAGTAGTGGCCCGCGAATATGCATCCAAAGGGCTACTCTGCAATGCCATTTGTCCAGGCTATGTGCAGACTGATCTTACGGGAGCTCTCACCGAAGAAGTACAGAAAATGCTGGAGGACTCTATTCCTCTGGGACGTGCCGGTCGAGTGCAGGATATTTCCCGGGTAGTTCGATTCCTCTGTTCCGACGACGCTTCCTTTATCACAGGAAACGTGATCCGAGTGGATGGCGGAACCGCCATAGGAATGTAAGCCTCCAATGGCTTTCTAAGAAACCTGGCAGGGGTCGGTTCGCCGGCCCCTGTGGCATCCCTGGTTGCTCCTTAATCGCTTTTGTGGCCGGGCACATTTTCCGGTCCTTCTCAGATCGCAAATGGCCCCTTTCCAGCAGTTCCATTGCCGCTTCTTGATGCGGAATTCTTCGATGGCAGGTTCTGCAGAACCTATATCGCCTCTTCGCCTCGCTCCCCGGTACGAATGCGAATACACTCTTCCATGGGTATGACAAAGATTTTTCCATCGCCAATTTTTCCACCGCCTTCTGTTCGAGCGGACTCAATCAAGGCTGCGATGGCGTTTTCGGCAAGTTCGTCGGGCACGGCAATTTCAAGGCGAACCTTCTTTACAAGATGAATGAATACCTCGCGTCCGCGAAAGACTTCCCGGTAGCCTTTTTGTTGTCCGTAACCCTGGGCATCTGATACCGTGAGCCTGTAGATCTCATGACGATTCAGGGCATTTCGCACTTCTTCCAGGCGATGCGGCTGGATTATAGCTATGATCAGTTTCATTTTATTCTCCTTTAGCTTGGTGGCCTATCGCTCTGTTTGCTCTTTCTCGAATTCCGTGTTCCTTAGCCCTATATGTCTATTGCTTAAAGGATTGGCCGCTATATGGCTGTTTCGCCGTCAAGCTCGTCGCCCGCTCTTTACGAAAGCTGCAGACCCATGGCCTGTAACTCTCGTTTCACAACTCCAATGCCAAGAGCCGGGTCCAGCTTCTTGATCTGTTCTTTCTGGCCCAGCCTTACGTTTTCCTGGATCTCTTCGGATTCAAGGACAAAAGATAAAGTCTCGGCGATGGCCGGATAGTCTCGTCCATTGATCAGTATTCCCCCGGAACCCAGGGTTTCCGGCACGGCTGCGGCGGCCCGCGCCACCACCGGTATTTCCAGATGCATGCATTCGGCCAGGGGCACGCAAAATCCCTCATGATCGCTCATAGAAAAAAACAAATGGGCCGCATCGTAACAGGCCATAACTTCTTGATCCGGCACCATGCCAGTAAAAACCACATCCCGGTTCAGGTTCAGTTCGGTGATCAGGTTGCGAATCTCTGCCGTATAGGCCCGCACTCCTGGATGAAAAGACCCCACACAGATCAGTCGGGCATCCGGGTGAATCTTTTTGAGGAAATAGAAAGACTTGATCAGATCCTGATGCATCTTGTTGGGGAATATTCGGCCCACGAAAACAATGTTGGTCTTTCCAGGCTGAATGTAGGGCAATCGCGCCGGCTGCTTGATTCGTTCCGGCTGAGGAAAGAACACTGGCTTTACGGCAATGTTTTCGTAACCCATCTTGCGAAGCTCGCCCGCATTGTAATTGGATACTGTGATAATCCGCGAAAAGTAGGACCGCAGGTCTCGAAGCGTTTCGCGGGCATGGTCCAGGGCATCGGCCAGTCGGCGGTTATAGGGCCGGACGTATTTGCCCGGCGTGATATTGTGAAATATCATCAGTTTCTGGGCCGAAATGCCGGGTAGTCTATCCAACATCCGGGTAAAAAAGGAATAGTGATAGATCAGGATGGAATCCGACGAGGGGCGATAATGACTGAAATGGCGAACCCGGGTTGCATCCTTTTCGGCAAAGTTTTCGCTGTAGATCTCGGACTGGTATCCCTGCTTGCGAAGAAAATCCTGTATGATCAGCGCCTCATTGGATATGGCATCGCCGGTGGCGAAACCTGCGCAAAACTGATCGACCGAGAATCGCGACATGAATCCGAGAACTCAGGGAAATTCCTGATCGGTGCGAATGCTCCGGCAATCCGAGTTTTCTTTGAGGAGTTCAATGCGAGTCTTGCAGTCTTCCGTGGATTCCAGGGCGACGCTGCACCGTTCGTAACGTTCTAGCAGGGTCCCTTCTTCCATACGCTGCTGGAGTCCCTGAATCTTCTGATACTGGCCGCTACGACACAGATCCTGATCCATACGCTGCAAAAACAAATCCAGCTTCCGCGGTTGATCCGCCATTTTCTCAGAGATATCCTCTTTGAGACATTCCACAATAGCATTGCAGAACCGATCGGCCGAAGCCTGATACCGGGCCTCTACATCCGGGTCGGGCCTCTCTACACATTGGGCGAGAAAAAGCGCCAGAGCTATGGTCAAAAAGGCGTAAGGTTTCCTGGTAAAAAAAGCCGGCTTCATAGATCCGTTGCACGATGCTTGAGGCGGCGGCACAGGCAAGAAGATATTGCTCGTTGAATTTCCCGGAATTGACGGATGCCAGTCTATTTCCATTCTGGCGCTGTGCAGGATATTTATGTACCTCCTGGCGGCCCGCCTCAGGGATCGCCACCACCACGCGAAATCTATTCCGTCCTGGGCGAGCAGGGTATAAGAGACCTCCTTAGAGCCCATTACCGGAAACTGGCGCAATCGAAGATTAGCTTCCTGTTTCCCTCCGAGGAAGAGCCTCTGATGGCGGCAGCGGACAAATCCGCGGACTTTTTCATCCAGCTAATGGGCGGACCTCCGCTGTTTGTACAGAAGCACGGGCCGCCCAGGATGCGGGCCAGACACATGCCCTTTGAGGTTACCGAAGATGGCAGAAAGGAATGGCTTCGCTGCTTCCAGGAGGCTCTGGATGAGCAGTCATTCCCGGCGGAGTACCGGGAGGCATTCGATGACTTTCTGGAGTCCTTTTCGGCCTGGATGGTGAACTCCCGCGGCCCCGGAATGGGGGAGGGCTACAGATAAAGATTCGGGGCACCGAGAGGCTGCACCGGGCTACCAGGGCCCGGGCGGATGCTCCGCAGAGCGCTATGATGGAAGCCACACCCGTGGATGGCATACCAGGAATGCAGGCTTTGTCGCAAGTGCGGGGCCGGTTTTTTCGATCTATTCCCGGTCCCACCGTAATCCGAGCGCTGTATTTCCTTGACCTACCATAGCCCTTCGGAAGCATTCCTGCATGGAGAAGGATTCTCTCTACTATTTGGTCCGGGATACCGTGGCCACCTATGCAGAACGCCCCTGTTACTGGGTAAAGGCGGACGGTCAGAACTTCGCTGCCGTCACCTATTTTAACTGGCGCGCCGACATGAAACGGTTTCAGGCCTATTTGCTCTATGACCTGGAAGTGGCGCATGGGGAAAAGATCGGTCTGCTTTGCGATAACCGATACGAATGGAATCTGATCAGCCTGGGCATTGACTCCATTGGCGCCATCGACGTCCCGCGTGGATGTGATGCTACCGACCAGGACATAGAGTACATCCTTAATCATACCGAATGCCCGGTCTTAGTGGTAGAGCACGAAAGGATGCTCAAAACCATCTTGAAGCTACTTCCCAAACTGGGCTCACTCAAGCACATCATCTCCATTGATCCTCCGGAAAAGCATAAGAAGCTCGAAGACCATCAGGCAGTTCTACGGAATGCCGGGATCAAACATCACTTTCTGGTGGATATGCTTGAAAGGGGCGATGAACTTCTACAGCAGCACGGCGAAGGCATGCTGAAGCGTCGCGGCGAAGCCATTGCCCCTAACGACCTTGCTACTATCATCTATACCAGCGGAACCACGGGAACGCCTAAAGGTGTAATGCTGGAACATCGAAGCTTCTGCTGGGAAGTTTCGCAAATGCAGCAGGTCTCTCCTTTGAACGAAGAAGACCGGGTCGTAATCTTTTTACCTCCCTGGCACATCGCCGAAAGGCTTCTGGAAGTAACGCTCATTGCCTGCGGAGCCAGCATGGCGAACTCCTCCATCATCCAACTGGGAAACGATCTGGCCGCCGTAAAGCCTACCTGCCTGGTAAGCGTGCCCCGGGTCTGGGAACAATTGCACAAACGCGTGATGGACAACGTGCGAAAGCAGCCGGAAAAAAAACAGAAACTCTTTCAGTTCGCTACGAATGTAGCTCAAACTCGCATGGACATTGTAGACACACTGTCCGACCGTTTCGCGGAAACCGAAGAGATTACCTCGCAGGAAAGACTGATCCGAAAGATCATTGCCGTTGCTTTGCTCATTCCCTTCGGCACTCTAAATATTGCCGCGCAGCTGATCCTGAAAAAAGTAAAAAGCATCTTTGGCGGTCGGCTGAAATTCGCCATTTCCGGCGCCGGCGCATTACCGGAGCATGTGGCGGTGTTTTTTCGCTCTATTGGAATTCCCATTCTGGACGGTTATGGAATGACCGAAACCACAGGCGTGGCGGCCATTGGAAGGTTACCCTGGCCCCGTCGAAGTTGTGTGGGAGAGCCTCTTCCCGGGGCTTTGATTCAGTTGCGCGACGATCAGGGTAAGCCCATTACAAAACCGGGCCAGAAAGGCGTAGCCTGGCATAAAGGCCCGCATGTGATGAGAGGTTACTACAAGAACAAAGAAAAGACCGACGAAATCCTGAAGGACCGGTGGCTGAACTCCGGGGACATCTTCATGTGGACCACTTCCGGCGAGATCAAGTTTGCCGGTAGAGCCAAGGATACCATCGTTCTGGCCGGCGGCGAAAACGTCGAGCCGGGTCCCATCGAAATCAAGCTGGGGGCCAGCGAATACGTGTCGCAGGTGATGGTAGTGGGTCAGGACCGCAAGACCCTGGGCGCTCTGATTGTTCCGAACCGGGATCGGGTCAAAGAAGAAGTAGGATCATCCATGGAAGTGCCGGAAGATCTGGCGCAATGGAACCAGAGCAAAGAGCTCCACAAGTTCTTCTCAAGTATTGTCAAAGAGACCGTAAGCAGTCAGAATGGGTTCAAGGCTTTCGAAAAGGTCACAACCTTTGCCTTTTTGCCCAAAGAACTGGAAAAGGGCAAAGAGATGACCGAAACCATGAAAATCAAGCGAAACGTGGTCTTGGACCAATACGAGGAATTGATTAACCACATGTACGAGCATCACGGAGTGCACTGAGGAGCTACTTCTCTGCGGCCTTCGCAATGGGGCGCCCGGCCTTAATAGCATCTAGTTCGTCGCAGCAGACTCGTAAGAGCTGACTTATCGCAGCTTACCTGTCGTCGATAGCTTAACGCAAATGATTTATCGCTCGTGGCAACCTTTGACGTGAGTTTACAGGCGAGGCCGCGTCGGGATTTCCGGTAGCGATGCCGGCAATTGCGGGGCGCCGGTCTCGGCGAATCACTTTTTACGTTTTTTCTGGAAAACACGAACGAAGTTCAAAATCTAGTTCGCGTGAGCATCTTTACAATCATTTCCCCGGCGAAACGGCTGGGCAGCATGGGAAAAACGGCTTCCATGCCGGAAGCCACAATACCGGTTTTCGAAAGCGAAGCGCGAGAAATCGCAAGCATTCTGGCAAAGAAAAGCGTTTCGCAGCTAATGGATCTTATGGGGATTAGCAAAGACCTGGCCGAATTGAATCAGGATCGATATGCGAAGTTTCCCCGTTCATTAAAGAATTCCCCCGCCACCGAAGCGATTTTGCAATTCCAGGGAGATGTTTTTCAGGGTCTGGAACTGGAGAAATACGGCGCACGGGAAATCAGATATTTGAAGGATCAACTGAGCATCCTCTCCGGGATGTACGGAATTCTGCGTCCCTTTGATAAGATGCATCCGTATCGCCTGGAGATGGGGACTCGATTAAAGGTCGAAGATCGCAAAAATCTATACCAATTCTGGGGCTCCAAAATCACCGACGAAATCAATCAGCGCATCCAGGATGGAAAATGTAAGACCCTGCTCAACCTTGCCTCGGACGAATACGCAAGGAGC
The DNA here is from genome assembly GCA_002730875.1 of Spirochaetaceae bacterium. Taxonomy (GTDB): domain Bacteria; phylum Spirochaetota; class Leptospiria; order Leptospirales; family Leptonemataceae; genus UBA3465. The sequence continues at coordinate 95,216 of PCBI01000012.1, forward strand.
GTAGACATGGGCTCAATCCAGGCTACGGTGGCGGCCGTGGAATTCCTGGAATTCAGAAACGGAAAATGGAAGGTTGTCTCTACAAATGCTAAGCGCGCCCGGGGTATTATGCTCAACTGGATCCTGAAAAACCGGCCAGGTACCATTAGCGCGCTGAAGAAGTTTAACGTGGGTTACGAATTCGCCGATGAGGTGGCGGATGGCAGGGGAGTCCATCGACTGGTTTTTCACAAGAGATCAGAATAAGCATTTCAATGCAGGCGGCTCATCCGGGCATTGCTTTTCGGGCTCGACCTGCTGCGCTTGAAATGCTCCATCATATCCGCAACGCTCGTTTTGATTCGGCCCGGGCGATGATCTGTTTCTGTATCTCGGAGGTGCCTCCGCCAATCTCGGCTATCTTGATATCCCGGTACAATCGGCTCACTTTGTATTCATCCATGTAGCCAGCGCCGCCATGGACCTGCACCGCCAGGTTCGTGCACTCCCTTGCATACTGCGATGTCATCAACTTGAGCTCCGAGGCCCGCGCCGACAAATCCAGGGATTCGCCGTTATGTTCAATACGAGGAGCTCCGTCGGCCTGGTCGAACAACCACGCGGTTTCGAAAAGCAGCAGCCTTGAGGCTTCCAGTCGGGTCTTGATATCGGCCAGCATAAAAGCCACGCTCTGATGTTTGGCGATCATCTTGCCAAAGGATTTTCTGTTTCGTGCGAAGTTTCTGCTTTCGTCAAGGCAGGCCTGCATGACACCCACGCAATAAGCGCCCATGGAAAGCCGCTCCCAGTCGAAAGCTTTCATGGTTTGTCTGAAGCCGGCCCCGGGCTTTTCCAGGATGCAGGACTCGGCAATGCTGACATCGTCGAAGTAAAGCTCGCCCGTAGGGGATCCTCGCAGGCCCATTTTTCGCAGGGGTGCGCCTCGCTGCACTCCATCTGCGTGTAGATCGACGATTACCAGGGTGAGTCCCGAGGCGCCGGTGGATGGCTTGCCAGGATCCCTGCTATAGCGGGCCAGGACCAACGCATAATCCGCAATGGGGGCATTCGTGATATAGGACTTACTGCCTTTCAGAATCAGCTTGCCCGAACCATCGGGATAAACGCTTGTCTGAATCGAGGCAACGTCGCTTCCGGAACTGGACTCCGTGACAGCAAGGCAGCCTATCTTTGCGCCGGCAATGAGTTCGGGGATGAGTCGGGCTTTTTGCTCATCGCTTCCGTAATGCGAAATCGGAAGTCCAAAGAGACCGGCCGATGCGCCGGAAGAAAAAAAGGTGGATCCACAATGATAGGCCAGTATGGATTGAGCCATAACGGCCGTCAGAAAGCTGGCGCCCTGACCGCCCTGGGACTCGGGATGAAGCAGTCCCAGATAGCCGGCCTTTCCCAATTTCTCTAGAATTGTGCCATTCACGCCATTCGCTTCCACTTGCTCGGCCACTGGTGCGATCTCTTCCTGGCAGAACCGGGAAAACACCTGCTGGAATTCTTCCAGCTCTTTATCCAACGTTAGGTCCACAATAATTCCTCCAGAAATTCAGATTGTTGCACCTGGTTGCGAAATCGATTCGCAACCAGGTGCAGTAGATTCGTCGCGGCCCGTAACGGATCTGCTCTGTTATATGCGCAGGTTCGTGCAGTTTGCGAACCTGCGAATCGCGCAAAGGTCAGCAGCCGGTTCGCGCAGTTTGCTTGCATCGTGCGTCAATACTTTTCGTGAATAGCCTCAGGATGCCAGGTTGGCCGCGATGATGGAGCGCATGATCTCGGATGTTCCGCCGCCAAGTGTTCCGAGACGCGCATCTCTATAGGCGCGCTCCACCGGGTATTCATGAATAAAGCAATAGCCGCCAAAGATCTGGCCCATGTCGTAACCCAGTTCTACCGCGGCTTCGGTAGCGTAGAGTTTGGCAATGGAGCTCTCAATGGGCGTTGGAATCCCCTGGTCTTTCTTGGATGCGCTGCTATAAACAAGTAGCCTGGATGCGTCGATCTTCATTCGCGCTTTGGCAATCTTGTCCTGTATGGACTGAAACTTAATGATGGGCTCTTTGAATTGTTTTCGGTTTTTCGCATAGTGTACCGCTTCGGCCAGCATGTACTGCATGAAACCTACCCCGCTGGCTACCAGTACGGTGCGCTCCCATTCCAGGGTCGCTTTTCCCACACGCAGAAAGCCGCTGTTTTCCCGGGAAATCATGTTCTCCTCCGGGACTTCCATGTCTTCAAAGATCAGTTCGCTGGTGGTACTGGTTCGCATTCCCATCTTGTTCAGTTTCTTTCCCACGCTAAAGCCTTTGAAGTCTTTCTCTACGATGAAAACACTGATGCCCATGGGGCCTTTCGCTTTGTCAGTTACAGCCATAACCGTAAATACATCGCCGATGGGTCCGTTGGTGATGAACATCTTGGATCCGTTCAGGATGTACTTATCGCCCTTCTTTATGGCCCTGGTTTGCATGCTTCCAGCGGCATCGCTTCCGGATTCCGGCTCGGTAAGGCCCAGCCCGGCGATCCATTCGCCGGTGGCCAGTCTGGGTAGATAGCGCTTCTTTTGATCGTCGGTTCCGCACAGAACAATGGGCATACTGCCAATAATTGTATGAGCGCCCCAGGCAAGGGTGAGGCCGCCATCCGTGGAGCCCCGGGAAAAGGCTTCGGTAGCCAGGGTTGTGGTCAGACAATTGGCCCCCTGGCCGCCGTACTCTTCGGGAAAGGGCAGGCCCAGAAGACCCATTTCGCCCATTTTCTGCCAGATCGCCGGATCCCACTCCGAGTTCAGATCTCGCTGTTCGACGCTGGGTCGAATCTGATCTCTGGCGAATTCGTATACGCTTTCTCTAAATTCGATGAGTTCTGGCGGCAGCGCAAAGTTCATAATAGTATCCCGAGGGTGGTTTCATTCGCCGTAGATCCGTCGCAATCCTTGCGAAGCGGCCCTACTTTCCGAAGGAACCTCCGTGAATGATCTTTCGCAGCTTTCGTCGTATCTCTTTGATGTCTGCGGAACTGGGCTGCCGACCGTAGATCCCCTGAACCAGCGCCGTAAGCGTAAGTTCCACCGCTCCGAAGAAGGCAATGCTCAGGAGGGCGGCATCCGTGTCCGGCTCGATATGTCCGGCCTGTTTGCCAGATTCTACAATCCCCTGAATCTGCTCCAGAATGGCCTGAGCGCTGGCCATTTCGCTATCCGGATCCACATTGCCGGATCGCACCACTTCCTGAACCAGCAGGTGAATGATTTCCGGGTTGGCCAGATAGGTATCCAGCATGTAGTCGCTGATACGTCCCAGTTTTTCGGTCAGTGTTCCCTTTTCCTGCCCGATGCGGGCAATTCGGTCGCTGAATCGCCTGGCCACGCTTTCCAGAATGGTTTCCAGCACCTTTTCTTTGGAGCCGAAGTAATGATACACCAGGCCGTAGGCTACATCCGCTTCTGCCGCAATATCGGAGATTCGGGTTCCGTGGTACCCTTTTCTGGCCATTACTTTGACCGCTGCCCGCAAGATCCGGTCCTGACTTCCTCTTGCCTGGCTTTCTTTTGTCTGTCCTCTTGCCACTTCAGTGGTATCTAGGATTGATTGACAAATCAGTCAATCAAAATTCCCATTTCAAGAGTCTTTCACTGGCAAGGGTTGCTGAAGCCCGGTGAATCCCGTAATTTCGAATAGAATACCCAATCCGGCTCGATCGCGCTCGGGCTCTGGGCCCCTGTTGCCCCCGGGGCGGCCTGAACCATGCATTCTACTCGATGGGGCCTATGCGGTGGGGCCGACGCGCTGGCATCCCTGCTTACCGGCTTTGCGCACATATGTATCGACAGGGACGGGGAAATGGGATGTTATTGGGTAATACACATGGATAAGGAGAATCGAATGCATTTGAAAAGAACAATCACTGGGATGGCCTTGCGCAGCACTCTGGCTCTTGCCGTGGCCCTGGTCCTGGCGGCTTGCGGAAAAGAGCCCAATGTTGTGGGCACTGACCTGGAATATGAGCAGGATGGCAAACCCTACCTGGGTTATCTTGCAGTGGATAAGAATCAAGAAGGGAAGCGTCCTGGAATTCTGCTGATTCATGAATGGACCGGTCTCGGAGATTATGTAAAATCCAGAGCGGATCAGCTGGCGGCCATGGGGTACACGGTCTTTGCCATGGACATGTACGGAAAAGGAATTCGGGCGGCCAATCATGATGAGGCGGCCAAATTGATGACTCAATATAACGAGGACCGTCCCACCATGCGGGCCCGTATGGACCGCGCCATGGAAGTGCTGAAAGAGCAGGAAGGCGTAAATCCCGAAAGCATTGCCGTAATTGGCTATTGCTTTGGCGGAGGGGCAGCCATTGAATATGCGCTGAGCGGCGCCGACGTGGATGCCATCGTTAGTTTTCATGGCATGCTGGGATCGCCCAACTTGGAAGAAGATGCCGAAAAGATCAAAGCAGCCATGCAAATCCATCACGGCGGCGACGATGGGTTTATACCGGAAGACGTGGTGAACAATCTAAAGTCGACGCTGGATGAGGCGGGAGTGGAATACAACTTCTACAGCTATCCGGGCGCTGTTCACGGGTTTACGCGCCCCGGCGCCGGCAGCGACAAGGAGTCCGGCATTGCCTACAACAAAGAGGCCGATGTAAAATCCTGGGATCGCATGAAAGAGTTCCTGGACGCGAAATTGAAATAATCGAAAGGGTCGGCTCGCACCAAACCGGACGCGGCGGGGAGGCCCGTCGCGCCGGCATTCTATTCTGGCGGACTTAAAAGCGGATCAAAGCCCGTATTGGTCAGGCCCGGGAACCTGTGAACCTGTGGATTCAATCGTCGCTGAAAAAGCCCAGGCGAAGCAGAAAGTACAACAGTGTGGCGATGGCGGTGGCCGCCGCTGCTACGTAAGTCCAGGCCGCCGCATTTAGCACCTGACTCACCGCCTTCTGCTCTTGCGGTGATCCCAGGCCGATTTCGGGAAGAACCTTTTTTGCCCGGCTGGATGCATCCAATTCCACAGGCACGGTTACTACCTGAAAAAGCACTACCGTGCCAAACAGGAGGACACCGGCCCAGGCGATATACGAGCCAAGCGGGGTTTGCAGAAATGCCATCATTCCCATGCCCACCATAATCAGAATCCAGCTCAAGTTCGAGCCAAACCCGGCAAGAGGCACTATGGCGGACCGGAAGCCCAGGAGCGGATACTCTACCTTGTGCTGAATCGCATGCCCGGCTTCGTGGGCGGCCACGCCGGCCGCGGCGATGCTGTTGGATGCATAGGTATCGTCGGACAATCGCAAGGTTTTACTGGTAGGATCATAGTGATCCGAAAGCGAGCCGCGAACGTGCTCCACCTTCACATTGTGCAGACCTTCCCGGTCCAGAAGCATGCGCGCCACCTGGGCTCCGGTGAGCCCGGCAGAGTTGCGATAGCCGCTCCACTTCTTAAAAGAGGACTTCACCTTGAAGCTGGCCCACATACTCAATAGAAAGAAGGGGCCAATAATAATAAAGTATAGAGGATCAAAAAACATCCTGTTTCTCCCTGGCTATCTGGACTCATCGCTGCTTCTGCTTTTTAACTTGCTCCGTAGCAAGGCGGCTGGTAGCGATGGACCACTGTAATTTCATGCCATTCGAATATCTGTAACGGAAGGTAGCATGGACCTCCGGGGCCGGCAACCAAAATTGCAGAAAACCTTTGCCGCCATGGAAAGTATGCATTGGTGGAAGACCCGAACATTAGCGATTGGCACTTAAGATGGTCAGAACGAAGTGCACCCGGCGAGTATCACTTAGCGAGTGGCAGGCCGGTAGTGTTTGCGCGCCTCACGTAAAGAGATCCATACTGCTAATATTAGAAGAAACTGCATGGAAGCGCTGCAGCCAGTGCCCTGGCAGGGGCGAGAGATGGTAGGCTCCGGGCCGGTCCGCGTGCCCCGTTGCCAATCCAATGTTCTTACAAAACCAGGGGAATCGCCCTGGGAATTACCGAGAACAGAAGCATTCGCGCAGCCGGCGCTCCCTCCACTCCCATCATGGGAAGAAGCTCGCCGTCGGTCTCGGAGTCCATGGTAATGGTCGGTATTAGAAGGACTCGTTTGGCCTGGAAGGATTGCACTCCCGGGACCTCATCCACCCGACCGTCGTAGAAATGCCTGCTACCCCACACCATTTTGTAGGTGGGCGCCGGAGTCATGTGAACAGCGTGAAAATAGCCATCGTCCAGATAAGCCGGGGGAGCCCACAGCATGCCGCCGCCGTTGTAGCGACCATTGCAGACAAAAAGATTCAACAGAGGGCCTGTTAGCTCTTCCCAGGGGCTGTCTTCGTCGCGGCAGTACAGCACACGGGCTGTGGTGCTCTTATGAGAAAGGAAAGTCTTCAGGCTATGGTAGTAGTAGGCAAAAGCTCCGGATCGAATTCGGGACCGAAAGAGGCTGCGGACGATATGACCGCTCATGCCGCTGGATGCAATATTAATGAAGAGCCTTCGTTGAATCTGGGTTTCGCGTTTCAGTTCACGGATCGTTTTTTCGAAGCTTTTCCTGCTCTTCGGGCTGGTGGGCAATGCAAGGTCCATTAGCGGCAGTAGTTCCACCTGGCCAATGTCGGCCCAGAAATGGCGGTTCTGTTGCAGGGCCACGTGATAGCCGTCGGAAAGCTCCTCCAGGGTCCGAATGAAGTCCGCTCCGGAATTTAGATCTATCACACCCAGGGGCACTTTCCTGGATAGCAGCCGGTTTCCATCAAAGTAGCCGTTCAGAACCTCGTTGATTGTGCCATCCCCGCCGGCGGCAATGATTTGATCATGGGTTCGATTGAGGAGGGCTTCCCGGGCTCTATGGGTAGCGTCCCGGGGGCCCCGGGTGAGATAGAGATCAAAGTCCGTAAGTTTCTCCTTGAGAGAAGCCTTCAGTTTTTCGAACTCGAGCAATCCATCGTTTCGACCCGCGGCCGGATTCAAAATGATGAGCCTTCTTGGCTGCGACGGTTTCTTCTTAAAAAAGAACATTCTACCTTTGCCTCCCGGGTTGCCCGCGGGATTCCCTTTACCCTCTGACCATATCCTATTTTATTGTGCTTACTGTAAAAGCGGTTCCGAAAGTAGCCAGCGGATTTTGAAGCAGGCTCGAGAATCCGGGTGATTCCGGGACCGTTGCCGATGAATTCCCGATGACAATCCGGCTATCCGGAGCCGGGGGCTTACGGAAAGCTTGCGGCGCCGAAGGCCGGGAAGCCATCCTTTGAGGGAGAAACATGCTCGATACAATACCCGATGACATTCAATACGATAACACTTCTCTGAAAATCCGCTGGAAGGATGGCAAGGACTGCAGCTACAATCTGCTACAGTTGCGAAGAAAATGTCCCTGTGCCCAGTGTCGCGGCGGGCACGGTCCGGTGGCAAATCGTCAGACGGACTCGATTCAGCAGATCAACCTGGTAAGCTGGAAAAAAGTGGGCCGCTATGCTTTGCAGTTAACCTTTTCCGATAATCACGATCTGGGCATCTATACCTACGATCTTCTGCGAAAGGGCTGCGACGAAGGCACCGGCTACGTTCCGCCGGACGAAAGATCGGACTGAGCTTCCGGAGCCAGGCGCGACTGGTTCAGGGCCCGGGCAACGGCCTGGTTTCGCCTTGCACTTTCCTGAACCTCGGTCCGAGCTTTTCCCTGGTTTTTTTCATGGATCCGCCCTGCCGAAGCTCAGGAGTCTTGCATCCATGTATCCAATTCCTCTCCACTGATGGGGCGAAACCGTTCCAGATAACCACCATTGCGCCATTCCAGAAAGGCAAGCAGATAGCCAGCTCCGTCCAAACGACGATACAGTATTCCTTCCCAGCCCCGGCCGGTCACTTCTTGAATCCGAAGTTCAGCGCCGTTCCAGTTTATCCGGCGTATTTCCTTTTCGTTGGATTGGCTCAACGGTGGACTCAACCTTGTTTAGACTTATACCGGGCCAACGAATTAGCGCGGCGGCGAGATCTTCCCCAGCATCCATGCTAGCAGCGATTCCAGGTCTTTCCTGGTTAGCGGTTTTCCCCAGGGTCTTTCGTTCGGGGTGCCCGCCAGGGGAAAAAAAGGGGTCAGGCATATGGCCATTAGCCGCGCTTCCTGTTGGGGGCTGTCTACCTTGAATCCCTTCTGCTTCGCTTCGGATAGAATGGCTTCCAGCGTATCCAGAGTTTTCTGCTCGGCCATATCGGGAGTCTCTGGCGCCCATGCGAAAACCGCTTCGGCCAGTTCGCGGGCAGCTTTGCTATTCTGGCCAAAGGGACGCCAAATATCATATAGCTCCAGGATGTAATCGGTCAGTTTGCTTCCCGGACTTTTTCGCGAAGTTATAGTTTTGCGGGCCAGGCGATCGTGCACGGCCGCGAACTCATAGGCCACCGTGCGTACGATATCCTTCTTGTCCTTAAAGTAAGTGTACACCGTACCGGTGCCCACGCCAGCTTCCCGGGCAAGGCTTTGCACCGTGGTGGCCTTAATCCCATCCCGCAGAAAGAGTCTGGTGGCCGCCTCCACCAGCGCTTGATCCTTCTTTTCGCTTCTGGGTCTTACCATGGATAAATCCCTAAAATGATCCTTTGCGATCTGCGAGCGCTCTCATCTATGCTTCTGCCTCTGACTCAGGGCCGCATTCGAACAGGTCCATTCTCTGGATTGGGCTGGCAATTGCGATCACTCTCTGGGCTCACTCTGGACAAACATGAAAAGAGGAAAACTAAAGGCCAGGCTACCCGCAAAGGCCAGAGCCAGGTATAAAAGGACCTGAAGCCAGGAACGTGTGCGGAAATAGACGTAGCCCAGAAAAAGTGCCAGAAGCATCATCGCTTCAATCATGAATACCAGCGCCACCGGATTCTGCATCGCAGTCTGGTTGGCACTGGGATCGGTAAACAGTGTATACAGATACATTCCGTTCGGTCCCAGTGCGGCCACAATCGCAAAACCCAGAAGCAAATAGCGAATCCAGGCAGGCAACGGGATCCTGGTGGCCTGGATATTGCTGGTAGCCTCTCTTTGTTCTGGACGGTTTTCAGTTTGAGCAGATGACCGAATATTCATAGTCGAATATTCGGTATTGTATGTTCAGTCGGCAACCTCTTTTTCCGGAAGCTGCGCCTTTTCAGGATCAATGTTTGCTGTGATGCAGAGATAGTCCGCAGACTGATCCACCGCCCGGTATTGACTTTCCGCAGATCGATAGAAGACTGTTTATGTTACATAGAAAGCAGGGTTCCGCCAGGTTCAGATTCGGTCCGGTGGGCCACCGCTGTTTCCTGGGAAGCTGGACTAGAAGATAGAGTTTAGGTCAGGGAGTAAGGTGTCGCCGCAGTTTGGATTTCAGGACTCTTGAATGGTCGAAAACCAGCAGAAACGGAAGGCTACCCGCAGTGAGCCAATCTGGTAATCAAATTGTGGATCGAAGGCAGAAAAGGGAAGCTGTGCGCCCAGGAGGATTCGAACCTCCGACCTTTTGATTCGTAGTCAAACACTCTATCCAGCTGAGCTATGGGCGCCGCTGATGGATAAAAAAATCTGGTGGCTGTACGGTCAACCGGAATGCGACTTCAAAGCATCAGGAAAGCCGGGAAGCCCGGGTCCGGGCTTGAGTAGAAACCGGCCATCGGCAGAAGTAGCCGCAAACCTTGCCGGGATACTTGATTGGAACGGGCCATAAATCAGAAATGGGTTCCGCAAGTCCGAGTAAGGTGCGAAAGGAAGATCAAATGGTAAATCAGAGAAAACAAGACCCTGGAAACAATCCGTCGCGCACAGGAGGGGGATCGGACCGAGACCCAGCGGATCATAGCCGGGGCTCGGGCGGATCTTCCTGGAGGAAGCTGGCCTTCTGGAGTCTGGTCTTACTCTGTCTGCTCCTGCTGGGATACTCCGCCCTGGCCAGCGTGGCCTACTGGAGGCTGGAAAGAGAAAGCACTGCCCGGATCGCCCATCTCGAGAAAGAAGTCGATACCAGGGAGCGGCAGATGAATCGAATGCTGAGGGATCGCACAGGTCTGGAGGCCAGTCTGGAAGAGATGGAGCGGGCACTGAAAGAGCTCCGGCAAAGGCAATCGGTGGCCGATCAACGGATGACCGAGTTCCGGGAGTTACTCATCGCTTTGCGCGACTTACGCGACGCCGGAAGTCTTACGGTGCGGATCGTAGACGGACGAGCCGTCATAGCGCTTCCCTTTGATATTCTTTTTGCCTCCGGATCCAGCAAGCTATCCTCCCGGGGAGAAAAAGCGATTCGCGAACTGACTGGTGTATTGTCGCAGTTGGAGAAACACCGATTCCAGATCGAAGGGCATACCGATTCAGATCCGATCCGAAAACCGGGCTATACAAACTGGGAATTGGCATCGGACCGGGCCCTGGTGGTTTTACATACCATGGTGGATGCGGGCATGGACTATCGACGCATTAGCGCCGCCAGCTTTGGACCCGCCAGACCGGTGGAGCCGAACAACACGCCGGCCCGCAAGGCGCGAAACCGGCGAATCGAAATTGTTCTGGTGCCGGATCTTTCTGTGCTTCCAGGGGCCGCGGAAATGGAAGAATTGCTACGGGAGATGCCAGCTACAAAATCCGAAAGGGAAGGAAAATCAGATTAAATGCCCTGGCTTAACTTTGGATGTCTGGCTGTTTGCCTGCGGGCCGAGTCCTGCTTCTCGCTTCGCTCGGCTCGCCCCTTTCGTTTGCGGCAGAGTCTTGCTTCGCGCTTAGCTCCGTTAGGCCCACCCGTCTGCGACAGGAGCCTTGCTTTGCGCTTTGCTCAGCGCCAGACTCTAGAAGTTGATACTTAGACCGGGGATCAGGGTCACCAGGATAAATCCGATGGCAATACTATATCCGCTCAAGAAAGTGAAGAAGCTCCATTTCAACCAGTAGAACTTCCGGCCCAGAATCATGGTGCTCATCCGATAGAGATCATGGGCCACATGTCGCCCGATTTCGCTGGTGTTGGAAAGGGCTTCCGCCATCTCACGGACGTAGGTGTCTTCGTCGTATTCTTGAATCGAAGAAAAGTGAAGCAGATAATGAAAGCTGTCGTCCTTCTTAATGTATTTCTTGGGTAGCAGGCTGATAATCGCAAATAGAATGCTAAGAAGTGCGGTGAACATCGCAATTACAATACTGGGCAGGAAGTCCGGAGTATTTACCCCTCCCAGAGAAATGGGAACCAGAAAGGAGTTAATCGTTAGTATGGCGTACGCCCGGCGATCGGCAAATCCAATGTAGCTTAAATGCTTGGCGATTAGTGCGCTCAGGATGGAACCGCGAAACGCGGCGGGCCATTTCCAGTCATCGGAGTTCTTGTTTGAGTCGTCGCTCATAATAATTGTTAACTTACGGAATTCATTTATCCGCGGACAGCTCCACCCGTCGCTCCCAGCGGCGCCGGGGCTTCGCATGGATTCTGCCGCTGGCTGATCCGGCTATTGGCTATCCTCCGTCCAGCATTGTCGTTTTTGGCGAACATATTCGCTGCTCCACATCTCTTTTCGGGCTTGTAGTTCTTCGACGGTGATTCCGTATCGGGCTTCCAACATCTCTATGGCGGGGGATCCTTCGCGTTTGTATTCTTGTAGCCTGGCCAGTCTCTCGTCGATATCGGGAACCAGCGCCAGAAAGTCCGGATCCCATCGTACTACCGTTCCGTACCGGGTGGACATGATTTCATCGTATTTGCGATCGCCTGTATTGCAGAAAAGAACGTCCTTGGCCAGTACTTCCAGCGTACCAATGGAGTGCTCGTGGCCCGGTCGAAAGCGAAGCAGGATTGGTAATCGAGCTACGTAGGGATCGCTGATTCCCTGTTCGTCAATTATTTCTACGTACGGACCGGCGGCCAGTCCCACGTAACCCAGACCCATTCCTTCCATGCATCGGGCTTCGGCCTGGCTGTTTGCAATTCGGAAGGTTCGATAGTTCAAACAGGACTGAAAACGCGAAAGCTCCTCACCTCTGGCTCCCCAGGGATGGTTTTCTGCCTCAATGAGTCCCGGGCCCTTTCTTTCGAATTTGCTTACGAAATGAAATCGTTCATTGGCGATGTAACCTTTTGCGGCCGGTATCGGGATGAACAATGCGATCACACTGGCCGCCGCAAAAACCGCCAGGGTTCGCGAAGGTCTGCCATCCCATTTTGAAAGTGCGCCATTCCACCGGGTGGGCAGGGGAATGGTAAATAGGCGCCTGGCAAGCCAGGCGAGCATGATTAACTCCGGCAATAGGAATCGGAATGCCATGAAATCGCCGCCCAGGCGAATTACGTACAGAGTCATAATTATGGGAGCGCCCAGATCCCGGACCAGGCGAAACCAGTCGCGGCGTTTTTCGTTAACCGACTCTGTTGTTGGTGAATTAAAATAGACCAGGTATCCGTAGGCGGCTACCATCAGCAAGATAACCCAGGACGTAGGACCAAAGAAAACCGCATGAAATAAATACTTGGCGCCCTGGAGCCAGTAGCTGTCCAGACCGGCTTTCGCATAGTATGTATTGGGGAACAACTCCCCAAAGTACAGATATCGGAAAAGGTGCCAGGATCCGGCGGTCACCAGAATGGAGATCGCGGCCCGTGCCGCGCGCCATAGAATCTGCCGTTTGCCCAGATGTCTTTCCCGGGCCAGTTCCCATAAGAAGAAGAATCCGTACCATACCGCGAACAAGCCCAGCTCGGGTCTGGTCAGGTACATGAGTCCCAGTAGAAAACCAAGCAGCACCGGTTTCTCCACGGGCCGGTGGTTTTCCAGCTTTAGATAGAAAAGCCCCAGAAGCACTGATAGAAGCCCCAATTCCATGCCGGATGCGCCAAACTGCCGGAATCCGGGGTGCGCCGCTAGAAGAAAGGGTATGATCAAATGGAGATAGCGAAACGGCGCCTCATTGTTTTCCGATCGAGCCGGGGTACGGATCATCAAAAGTAACCCGGCCAGCGAAAGCAGAAGTCCCAGGATCACGGCTACATACGAAGAATCCAGACCCATGCCACGGAAAATGACCAGAGTGGAGAACCAGAGCGGATGGGTGAACACCTCGGTCTTTTCTCCGGGGTTGTACACCGGCCCCTGGGTCAAATACAGATTCTCCACGGCTCGCAGGGTGATGGCCGCATCTTCGGCCAGCCACGCTTCGCTTAACAGGGCAAACAGGGATACCAGAACCAGAACTGAGATTGCAGTAGTGCGCACATCTCCCTATGAAGAAATACGGGAAGGATGAAAACTGATTTTTTCCCGATGTCCGATCTTCTGGTTTCCAAATTAGGCTGGAAAATGTCGCAATCGTTTGCTATTCTGTGTCTGTGGCCGAGAAATCGGTCAAATGGGGACGAATCTGGTTTCGACTGCTGTGATATCGAGATCCAGGTTGCATGCGGAGTTGAGGAGCTCCTTAAAACCTCACCTTATAAGTGCCAACAACGAATACGCACTGGCTGCATAATTAATGCGGTCACGCTCCCTGTAGCTTCCCTTCCGGGGCTACAGATGAGTGTCAATTTACGGAAGGTCTGTTGATTCGGTTCGGGTAGCGATTCAGCAGGAATAATCTATCCGAAACGTCAGGCTGTGGTTCGTTACTGCACCGAGGCCTGCCGTAACGAGCAGTAACTAAGCATGTAGAGGCCTGTTTTTCGCACCGTAGGACGCGGGTTCGACTCCCGCCGTCTCCACAGCGGAAGTGGGGGGTAGCGAGCCGGGGCGGCTAACCTTCCATGGTTAGACGCCCCGTCCGTCGCGCATCCTGCGCTCCGCATTCGCTACCCCCCACTTCCTGGTGATTGGGGCGTACACTATAGTCTCTTCATGGCTTCTGGTAGACTGATCTTGGACTCACTCCTGCAAGGGTAGGCCTTGCGATGCCATTCTCCACCTTAGACGTTGAACCTGTATCGAGCCACACCCACGGACGGGTGTAGTCGGTGCTCGGTGCAAGGAGGTGCCGGGCACCGACCGAGATGCGGGTTCAACGTCCGGCGACTCCCGCCGTCTCCAAACCGTAAGTGGGGGTAGTCGAGCGGGGTAGGCCGCGCCTCCTCGCACGGACTACCCCGCGCTCGGACATCCTGTCCTCGTCTTTCGACCACCCCCACTTACGGGGGCCTCTGGGACAACTCCCTGACGCTCGTGCTTCGTGCACTCGCTTTTCGATCAATCCCACCTGCTGGGCCTCGCGGATGCGGAGTATCGAGCCGGGGCGGCTAACCTTCCATGGTTAGACGCCCCGTCCGTCGCGCATCCTGCGCTCCGCATTCGCTACCCCCCACTTCCTGGTGATTGGGGCTTACACTATAGTCCTTCGACTTTTTCCAGAACCGCTTGACACAGTTTTCGCATGTGACCCCCTTTGGAGCATGCAAGGTCGCGGCCTACTTTACCTTTCCCTCCGCATAGAGCTAGAGGTGACCACTCTGGTATAGCCGGGATATGCTCCGATCTGAATTGCGAAGGCGGGCCCGGGGGTCCGCCTTTTTTCGTATCTTAGCCATTATGTTATTAACCATCACAACTACCATGCCGCAGGCCACGGACCTGGGATACCTGCTCCATAAACATCCGGGGCGGGTGCAGCGATTTGCTCTCTCCTATGGGGAGGCTCACGTTTTCTATCCGGAGTCTACAGACGAACGTACAACCGCCGCATTGCTTCTGGACCTGGATCCGATTTCTCTGGTTCGAGGGAAGACGGGCGGCGAAAGTCCTCTGGCGCAATATGTTAACGATAAGCCATACATCGCTTCCAGTTTCCTTTCCGGAGCCATTTCGAAAGTCTTCGGAAGCGCGTTGTCCGGCCACTGTAAGGAGAAGCCAGAACTGGCCGAAACGAAAATTCCGCTGGAGCTGAAACTGGTGGCGGTACCGTCCCGGGGAGGGCCCGGATTGCTGGAGGCCCTCTTTTCTCCACTGGGCTATCAGTTGGACTACCGGAGGTTGGTCCTAGATGATCAATTTCCAGAATGGGGAGACTCGCCTTACTACGAAATGACATTAAGCACTGTGGCCAGGCTAAAAGAAGTCCTGTCGCATCTCTACGTACTGATCCCGGTTCTCGATAGAGAAAAGCATTACTATGTATCCGATGAGGAAGTTGAAAAGTTGCTCCGCCACGGTGAGGGCTGGCTGAACACGCATCCGGTCCAGGATCAAATCGTAAAGCGCTACCTTCGAAGCGCGAGGCATTTGACCAATCAGGCGTTCTCCCGGCTCGGCAACGGTGAAAGTACTGACACTCTGGATGTCGAAGTGGTAAACCAGTCTAAAGAAGACGCTCTGGAAAAGCCCCTCACCCTGAATGAACAGCGATTGGAAACGATTGTCTCCATACTGAATGAAAGCGATGCCACCAGCGTACTGGATCTGGGATGCGGCGAGGGTAAGCTACTCAAACGACTCCAGAAACTGAAAGGATTGAAACGTATTGTAGGTGTCGATGTTTCTCCCGCTGTCCTGGAATATGCCAGACGAAATTTAAAACTCGATGAGCTATCCCATGGGAACCAGCGAGTGGAACTGATTCATGGATCCGGCATCTACAAGGATGATCGCTTTTCTGGATTCGACGCGATTTGCCTGATCGAAGTTATAGAGCACATGGAAGCTGATCGACTGCCTTTCCTGGAGAAAACCGTGTTTGGTCATGCGAAGCCCGGACTGCTACTGGTTAGCACTCCGAATGCCGAATACAATCAGCTGTTCGAAAACCTTCCAGCGGGTACCCTGCGACACCCGGATCATCGTTTCGAATGGACACGTCTTGAATTCCAGGATTGGGCTCGCAGAGTGGCCGGCGCGTACGGCTATTCGGTAGAGTTTTCGGGAATTGGGCCGGAAGACTCCGGGTTGGGATGCCCCACGCAGCTGGCAGTTTTTCGTCAGGCAGAAGCAGCGCAGAAAGTCGAGGGGGAACATGGATAGATCTGTCATCAGTTTTCCGGAGCCATCCCTTGTTTTGCTGGTGGGGCCATCCGCGTCCGGTAAGTCCACGTTTGCGAAGAAGCATTTCAAACCTACGGAAGTGATTTCATCGGACTATTGCCGGGCCCTGGTGAGCGACGACGAAAACAGCAACGAGGCCACAGCCGATGCCTTTGAAGTCCTTGGCTTTATCGCGGCCAAGAGGTTGGCCAGGGGAAAAACCACGGTCATTGATGCCACCAATGTGCAGGCTCCATCTCGCAAAAAGCTTTTGCAACTCGCCCGGCAGTTTCATGTCCATGCAGTAGCCATCGTTTTGAATCTTCCGCGAAAGGTTCTGGAACAGCGCAATCAGTTACGTACCGATAGAAATATGCCCAATGGGGTTGTGCGAAAACAGCAATCGGAATTGCAGCGATCTTTGCGTGGTTTGAAGAAGGAGGGGTTTCGCTTCGTATATGTAATCGACTCCGCCGAGGCTGTGGACTCCGCAAGCATCGAGCGCACCCGGCTATGGGTGGATAAGACCGACCTGTCCGGTCCCTTTGATATCATAGGGGATGTGCACGGTTGTTTCGATGAGATGATTTCGCTTTTGGAGAAACTGGGATATGCGACGAATTCAGGAAACGGGGCTGAGCTGAGTCATTCGGATGGTCGACGTCCGGTTTTTGTGGGCGATCTGGTAGATCGAGGGCCAGGGACCACGGAGGTGCTGCGCTTCGTGAGTCAGGCCGTGGACGCCGGGCTGGCTTTCTGTGTAGCGGGAAACCATGATGTTAAGCTCCTAAAATATCTGCGCGGCAAGCAGGTCAAACTCAAGCACGGTCTGGAAGTGAGCGCCCGGCAACTGGAGAACCAGGATCCAGAATTCCTGAGCACAATAATGCAGTTCCTGGATGGACTCAGGAGTCACTACGTCTTTGATGGGGGCCGTCTGGTAGTGGCTCATGCGGGCCTTAAGGAGGAATACCACGGTCGGGCCTCCGGAACCGTGCGGCAGTTTGCGCTGTACGGCGAAACCACCGGCGAAATCGACGAGTATGGTTATCCGGTTCGGTATCAATGGGCCAGGGATTATCGCGGCGAGGCCCGTGTTGTATACGGACATACGCCGGTCACCGAGGCCGAATGGGTCAACCGAACCATTAACATTGATACTGGCTGCGTCTTCGGAGGCAAACTAACGGCTCTGCGGTATCCCGAAATGACCCTGGTAGATGTGCCTGCCCGGGAGGTTTACTACGCATCGGCGAAACCGCTGGCTGCAGCCGGGGGCGCCAATTCCGGTGATCCGCAGCTGCTGGATATCAAAGATATTGCCGGAAAGCGGATCATCACGACATCGCTGGCCCATAGCGTCTCCATCCCCGAGGAGCACTCCGCCGCATCCATTGAATCATTGAGTCGGTTTACCACGAATCCGCAATGGCTGATTCATTTGCCGCCCACAATGTCTCCGTCCGAAACCAGTTCCCTGGATGGCTATCTGGAAAGACCGGAAGAAGCTCTGGACTATTATAAACGTAATGGGATCAAGCAGGTGATCTGCGAAGAGAAGCATATGGGTTCGCGGGCAATCATCGTAGTTTGTCGCGATGAGGAAGTGGCGAGCCGTCGATTCGGCGTACCGGGGGAGGCGGGTATTTGCTATAGTAGAACCGGTCGTCGCTTCTTCTCCAATGGTTCCCTGGAGCAATCGGTGCTGCAGGTGTTGCGACAGGCGATGGATGATGCAGGGACCTGGGATGTTCTTGATACGGACTGGATTTGTCTGGATACCGAGATCATGCCCTGGAGCCTGAAGGCGCAGGCGTTGCTGCGGGATCAATATGCGGCGGTGGGCGCCGCAGCCCGGGGCGCCCTGGGAGCAGTGTTGCCGGTTCTGGAGCAGGCCAGTGAAAACGGTCTGGCAGTTCATGATCTCCTCAAGAGCGTCCAGTTGCGGGCGGCAAACACTGAGCGGTTCGTCGCTGCCTATCGGCAATATTGCTGGCCGGCAGAAAGTCTCCAGGATATCAAAGTAGCCCCGTTTCATATTCTGGCGGCCGAAGGTCGCACCTTTCTTTCCCGAAGCCACGATTGGCATCTGGAGACACTGGAGTCCATAGTGAGTTCCGCCCCGGGGCTTCTCGTTTCCACCAGACATCGGATCGTGGATACGACGTCCGACTCCGACGTCCGGGAAGCCTGCGACTGGTGGGAGGAGTTAACCGAAGCCGGCGGCGAGGGCTTTGTTACCAAACCTCTGGATTTTGTCGCTCGTGGAAAACGTGGGATGGTTCAGCCTGGGATAAAAACCAGGGGCAAAGACTATCTACGTATCATTTATGGTCCGGACTACGATATGAAAAGTAATCTGGATCGTGTGCGAAAGCGTGGGCTGTCCCGGAAACGATCCCTTGCTCTGCGCGAATTTGCGCTGGGTCATGAGTCTCTGGAACGATTTGTCAAAAAGGAACCGCTGTATCGAGTGCACGAATGCGTTGCAGGTGTTCTGGCTCTGGAATCGGATCCTGTGGACCCTCGCCTTTAGGGCCGTTCATTATCCCTGGCGCTACGGAGGGCGTACTACCGGGTTCAGTGCCTATTGGCGTTTTCACCATGCAGAGATACAGGGTCACGTTCCGCAGCCCGGCCCTTTCCCGACTCACCGTCGCAAAACCCCCTGAACAGGGGGACTCAGCCGGGCGTCTGGTGGGGAATACTATTTGCGCGGACCGGAAAGAGAATTCATCGTACACGGCATGCAACGTGCTGGCCTGCAAGCCCGTTTCTTTTTCTGCAACAGCCGAGTATTTGGCCGCGGAGGGGCGGTTCTATCGACCGCGCTCTCTGTGCTGGCTGTGTTTTCGATCTCGAGTCGCCTCGCATGCCTCCAGGTGAAGCCCAGTCCCCTGGATTCATCGGAGAATCCTCTGGTGATTCTCGTCGCTGCGGCGGCCAATAATGCCGGAGGCGAAACCTGGTCCGTCGTAAATAATCCCACATCCGGAGCCGACGAAATCTACGACATCGCATTGGACGGCGACGACCTTTTCATTGCAGGTAGCGACTCTACACCCGGCAATCAGCAATGGCGCATTGAAAAGCGTAGCGCCATTACTGGCGAACTGGACCCGGCATTTGGCAACAATGGGGTGGTGACCTACAATCCATCTGCGGCGGATGAAGCGGCATCCAGCATCTATCTGTCTTCTTCGCACATCTTTGTCGTCGGCAGCGATGAAAGTCCGGGCGACCCTCAACTGCACATTCAAAAGCGCAGCCGCAATACAGGCACGCTGGATCCCGGCTTTGGCACTGCTGGCATCATCACCTCGAACGTAGGAGGTATTAATGACACCCTGGTAAAGATTACCGGCGACGGGACCTACATCTATGTCGCAGGTATCGATAACGATGGCGGAGGCATGGGCGCGGGCGGGCGCGTGGAAAAACGCCTGATGAGCGACGGATCCCTGGTGGGCGCATTCGATGGGGACGGGGTGGTGCAATCCGATCCGACGGTCAACTTTGATAACTTTACCGACGTCCTATTTGATGGCGGGTTTCTCTACGTTTGCGGGGGACGGTTTTCCGGAGGAAGTACCGCCTGGTGGATTGAGAAGCGATCAGCCACGGACGGCACTCCTGTGGGTGCGTTCGATGGGGACGGTGAACTGATTATCAATCCCTCGGCCGCCAGCGGAGAGCGAATCGAACGGAGCGGCTGCTTGATTAGCGGAAGCTCTCTTTTTCTGGCAGGCGTTGATGAGGCGCCTGGCAACCGACAGTGGCATCTGGAAAAACGCGATAGTACCACGGCTGCCCTGGATGCAGGCTTCGGGACATCCGGCGTAATTCTGGAAAACTATACCTCGGGAACGGACAACATTACCTGGTTAGGATTTCAGGGAGCCTCGCTATTGGTGGCTGGCGATGTCAGTGATGGCGGCGGCTTCACTCCCTACCGCCTGGAATCCAGAAATCTCACCACCGGCGCTCTGGAGTGGTCTGTATCTGGAACCCCCGGCTACGATACAGATCTTCGCACAAATGCTAAGGACGGCACCCACATTTATCTTGGAATAAGCACGGACGAATTCGGTGATAGAGGGTGGCGCATAGAAAGACGACGATTGAGCGATGGCAGTCAATAGAGTCCTATGCCACCGATTGATGCATTGCGTCTATGTTCGTCCGGACCGAGATGCAGATGCTGCGTTTTCCTGACTCGCCAAAAACCCCCTGTTCAGGGGGGGCCTTCGGCCAGGCGAAACAGGGAAACAGGTTGTGGCAAGAATCACCGGCGTCTCACTGGGCGGTAATGCCGCGGAATTCTAACTTCATCTCAGGATTACTACGGCCGTTGCATCACATTGCCCACACATCTGTCCCCATCAGCGGTAATGTACAGCGGATTGGCGGAGCCCATAAAAAGAGCGCCTGCTTCGGGCGCCGTTGCATTGTATGTCTTCTTGCTCTGTGCTCATTGATGAGTGGCCTTTCCTGTCTGAACATTCAGTACAGTCCGCTGGATACCCGGGATCCTTTGATTTTTCTCATCGCCGGAGCTGTGACTCCGCCTTCGGTGCGCATAAGTTCCGTGCAAAAACTCGGCGAAGGCCAGGGAGGGTTTTCGGCGGTTCTGAATGACGATGACCAGCTGGGTTGGGATGCCACGAGTCCGGGAGACCTGGACAGCGATGGAATACAGGACTTCGTCGTCACGGCCCCCCAGGATGATGATGGCGGCAGTGATCGCGGAGCAGTGTTTGTTCTTTTTATGAACGCAGATGGTAGCATTCGAGCACAGCAAAAGATCAGCGCTACTCAGGGCGGCGTTACGCCAGCATTGACAGACCTGGATCGCTTTGGATGGAGTGCCTGCTCCATAGGAGACCTGGACGGCGATGGAACACTGGACCTGATGGGAGGGGCAGCGCAAGATAGTGATGATGGACCGGCTCGCGGCTCCATCTATACCCTGTTTCTTAACGCAAATGGTACGGTGAACGCGATTCAGAAGATCAGCGATTCTCAGGGCAGCTTCACCGCCACCCTGGACGATCTCGATCGCTTTGGCGCCAGCTGCGCTTCGTTGGGTGATCTGAATGGAGACGGAGTCACCGATGTTGCGGTAGGCGCTCTAACAGATGACGACGGAGGTACAGACCGGGGGGCGGTGTACATTCTGTTCATGAACACAAACGGTACCGTGAGCTCCTTTCAGAAAATCAGCGACACGGAAGGTGGATTCACGGGCATGCTGGACGACGATGATCGATTCGGTCGCAGAGTTACCGTTGCAGGAGACCTCAACCTTGATGGAAACCCGGATCTTATTGTTACTGCTCTTGGCGATGACGACGGCGGAACAAACAGAGGCGCATTGTATGTTCTATTTCTGAACTCAGATGGTACGGTGGCGCAGCACCAGAAGATCAGCGCTACCGAAGGCGGATTTACGGGCATTCTCGACGATGCTGACGAGCTCCGCGGCGGAGCCGCGCCCGGGGATCTCAATCAGGATGGGGTGCCAGACTTTGTTGTAGGTGCGGTGAATGACGATGACGGCGGGCTTAATCGGGGAGCCCTGTACGTCCTTTTCCTGAATAGAGATGGCACGGTCAAATATCATACAAAGTTCAGCAGCACGGAAGGAGGGCTGCCTTCGGTGTTGAATGACGGCGATGCCTTCGGCTCCTCCGTAACCGCGGCTGATATTAACGGGGACGGCCTACCAGAACTCCTGGTCGGCAGCCGGTATGACGACAGCGGCGGCACGGATCGAGGCGCAGCATATGTTCTTTTTCTGGAGCGGTATCGCCTCTGAGTTGCAAATCTAAAAATTAGGAAGTCGGGGAAGGAATAATAAATGAATCTCTATAGAGGAAGCGCCTCGATTATCAGATTAATTCTTAATGATAGGGCCGAAGCGCAAGTGTGGCAAAGAATTGCATTCATAGTATTTGCCTGCCTGTTGTTCCTGGAGACGTCATCCCTGTCAGCGGAATCCATCCTTCTGCGAAATGGGCAATCCTTCGACGGACGCATTACGAGTCAGACTGTATCGCATATCATCGTCGCGACTTCTACCGGTACCAGACGCATTGCAAAGAATCAAGTCGCTCGTATTCAATACGTGCCCTTCACAGAAGCGCAGAAGCAGCAGCAGCGGGCCCAGTATATTCGTCAATACCAGGCCTGGAAAAAGCGTCAGGAAGAGATCCGACAGCAGAAGATGGAAGCGGAGCAAAAGAAAAAAGAGCTTGCGGCCATTGAAGAGCAGATTCGACAAAAGAAGCTCGAAGAAGCGAAAGAGAAAGCCGACCGGGCCGAAGCGCTGCGCGAACTTGTGGATACCGGCAAAATGGAAAAGCCGGACGGCGAGCCCATTTCTTATTGGGATTTCGCCTGGCGATCCGCGGTCCTGCCCGGCTGGGGGCATTTCTACATTGATCGTCCCGTATTCGGTACGATCTACAGCGTGGGAACCGTGGTACTTCTGGCGAATCTGTACGAACGGCGAAGGGTTGCTCTGCAGGCTGTGGATATCAACGAGAAGGAAGTGCAGAGAAACTTTATTCTATCGGTCACTCCGAATCAGTTCAGTTTCGAACAGAGGGCTTTCTACGCATATTATGCAAATGGTCGAGCTTTCCTGGATTATCAGGCCAGGGTGGATCGGTATCATTATTCGCTCTACGCTCTGGGGATGTTCTATGGAGCCCAGCTGTTACACATCATCTATAACGGAATCGCCTGGGAAAATGGTTTGTTAATCGTGCAGAACGGGATAGATACGCCGGAAGTGGGGGAGCTGAGACCGGAGGTTCTGGTGCATAGACGCGCTTTAACAGGCACCAACGGAGAGACCCATACCGTGGAGCCCGAAGTCTACACGTCCGTGGGATTGACCTATCACTTCTGAATCCGATTACTGTTGACTCAGACTGGCCCGCCCTATCGCGGAATCAGCTGCGGGCATTGTCTGGAATCAGGTCCGGGTATTTTTTGGCCCTACGTTTTTCCGGGCTGGCCTCTCCTGATTCTGTCAATACTACCAGCTCAGGCCACCGTCGTTGGATTTTGCGAATCGAATTTCATCGCTGCTGTAGGTGGTGTAGGCCACATAGAGATTTGTGCCCACCGCTACCAGGGCCGTGGCGGTGCCGGTCTGACCTGCGGTGTCGATTACACGGAAACTCCAGGACCCTCCATCATCTGTAGAGAAGGCCAGTTTGAGTTCGAAATTAGTTTCATCGAAATAAGTGATGTACAGGTTTGTACCGTCCAGAGCCAGAGAATTGTAGTCTCCCACCTTTCCTGCGGAGTCCACGGTTTGCGTACTCCATGTGGCGCCTGTGTCCGTAGAACTGGCCACCATCAGATCCTCTAAAACGTCTTCGTAAAAGCTAAAATGCGCCCTGGTACCGTCGATCTTCAGCGAAGTGGGTCTGGGGAAATTACCCCCGACGTGAACAACCACGGGTGCATTCCAGGATGCTCCGTCGTCGGTGCTTATTACAAATTCCCATTGATTGTTTATGTTATCAAAATAGGAGATACCTACAACGGGGGCGCCGCCACTGGCCTTGTCTAGCGATACACCCCCTGGGCCGCTTGTGCCAGGGATGTTTATCGCCGGATTCCAGGATAGTCCGGAATCCGTGGACTGAATGTATCTAATCCCGCCGGCCGTAGCGGACCGGTAGGCAAGATGTAATACACTGCCATCTTTATCCAGAGAAGCCCAGTCTCCCACGTCAGTGCCTGCTCCGTCCACAACCTGTACGGAGAAACTCGCGCCACCGTCCGTGGAAATGGCCATCTTCGCATCCTTGTTTGCTACGTCATAGTAGGCGATATAGATTCCGCTTCCATCCGCCACCATGGAGTTGAACTGCCCTACATTGCCGAGGTTGTCTACGGTGCTCAAAGTCCAGTTAATGCCCGCATCGGTAGACCGTGCGAATTTTAGACTATTTGTGGCATCGTCGTAGTAGGCGATATAGACATTGGCACCATTCACTGCTATGGAATTGTGATAGAAAATTGCGCCGGTAATTGTGTCCACTGTAAGCTTTCCATGGCCGCTGTCTGCGATGGAAACGGCAATATTTGCAATGGTCAGCGGATTATAGTTACCGTCCGGGCTGGACACCGTATGGGAAATGGTTCCGTTGTGCGCAATTTCCAGTACCGAATCGTCCAGGCCAATGACGGTAACAGTCTGGGCCAGATTCCAGTTGGCAGAAGTAAACGTAAATGTGCAGCTAGAGGCGGGTACGCCGCAGCTACCGCCGTTCACTCGGGTCTGGGCATCTGCATTCACCGTAATGGTGACGTCTGCCGTGGGCTGGCTTGTGAGCACCAGCGAATAGCTGTCGGTGGGGCTTCCTTCCGTGACCGATGTATTTCCTCCACTTTCCGTCACACTTATACCGGCTGAATCATTGTCGGTGATGGATGTGTTGATTCCTGCCAGTGCATAGCCGTTGTAATCTAGATCCAGGCTGGATACAGAATGACTGATGGTGGCGGCATGGGGACCTTCAGCGACGGCATCGTCTAAAGCGGAAACGGTGACTGTTTGTGCGGTATTCCAGTTTGCGGAAGTGAACGTAAACGTGCAGCTTGAAGACGGGCCGCCGCAACTTCCTCCGTCTACATTGGTCTGGGCATCGGCGTTTACCGTAATGGTAACGTCGGCCGTGGGTTGGCTTGTAAGGACCAGAGTATAAGTATCCGTTCCCGCTCCTTCCGTGACCGCGGTATTGCCCCCGCTCTCGGTTACGGTGATTCCAGCGGAGTCGTTATCCGTAATGGCCATGGTTACAGCGCTCACCGCCAGGCTGTTGTAGTTCAGGTCCAGACTGGTGGCTGCATGCGTAATGTTGCCTGAATGGGGACCTTCTGAAAGGGCATCATCTATCGCTGTAACCGTAACGGTCTGAGGAGTGGACCAGCACTGGGCGCCGGGACATGTAGCATCGAACGTGAGAGCAGCCGAAGGACCGCCATTTACCTGGGTCTGAGTATCTGCCGTGGCCGTTACCGTTACCGGCGAAGTCGGGGCACTGGTCAAAGCTACGGTGTAGGTATCGGTACTTCCTTCGGTGGCTGTAGTACTGCCCCCGGATTCTACAACGGAAATCCCCGGAGAATCGTTATCCGTAATGGAGGCGTTCAGACTATCGATGGAGATCCCCGAATAGTCCGGATCGGTACTGGTGGCTGCATGGCTGATGAGACTGGTATGCGGATTTGCTTCGATGGAAGCGTCGTCCACGGCAGCTACATTCAACGTTTGAGGGCTACTCCAACAATTGGGCCCCGGACAGGTAGAATCGAAAGATATGGTCATGGGCGAAACGGCACTGCCGTTCAGCGTCAGCTGAGCGCCATCGAAGGTTATGTCTATTGCCACCGGGTTGGTTGGTTCAGTGTTTAGCTGGATCGAATAGGTGTCAGTGGCGCCTGCTTCTACTATATTCAAGGAGCCGCCGCTGGCAGTTACCAGCACAGCCGGTTGTCCGGGCTGCGGACCTGTTTGGCAATCCTGGCATTCTAGCAGCAGGGCTTCCAGCGCCCGGTCCACCGCAGGATTGTCCGGGAATGGATTGATTCCACAGCCGGCAAGACTTGCCAGCAGAATTACGGAACATAGGGCTTCCTGTGTTCTGCTCCAGTATTTTGCATTCCAGCCCACAATATACAATAGTACAACCCGGCCAATAATGTAAATTGCATATTTTTTGTCCCGGGTTTCCCGGGACCTGGAAATGTGACTTCCTGGCTAGCGCCAGCATGGAAAATCCCTATCCGGTGTCCTGCGCCGGACCTCGACCGGGTGCCTCGATGCTTGTCGCATGTCCTGGATTCGAAATTCTGACTGCCTGGCTGGCGGCAACGTGGATTCGGTCTGCGACCTCAGGTAATTTCCTCAGCCGCATTCAGCCCAGGGGGCAGGGCGGCCGCCAGAGGAAATATTGAAGTGGGAACGTAACTATATCCAGAGCGATGGTTACGGGAAATAGCAGATAAAGAACAGGATAACCGGATTCCGGTTCCTGTCCCCAGATATCCCAAACCTGGATATGTTGCATTTTGCCGGGCCGGGCCACCCAGACAATTTCATGCGCGGAATCTGGCCTGATTACGGATGGAGGAAATAATTCTACCAGGACCGCATCCTTTATCTCCATTCGTTCCATTCGCACAAAGCCCGAAGGAGGCCTACCCGGAAAGCAATCGTTCACAAAATCCGTGTCGCCTTTTTCGTAGTCCAGGGTGCGCGAGTAGCACGTGACCTTATGCATTAGATGGTTCCAGTATTCCACGTGGAGTCGACTACCGTCGGCAGAGATCCAGACTGATGTAGGAGCGCCAAATTGTTCGTGGTAAGGGAAATACACCGATCTGGTTACCCTTTCGCTGAAGAAGGCCACACCGTACTTTAGGTAGAAAAGGCCGTTTGGCTTATTCGCCAGCGGATCAGTGGCCGGAGCAACGGCCGCGAAATCCACCGGGCAGTATTCCAGACCATCGCCTTCTGGAGCAATGCACCTCTGGTATAGTCCATCCGATTCAAGACCCTGGAACATCAGTCGCACCCAGCCGGATTCGGAGATTTCGGCACCGGTATAGGTTAATTGTTTGTTTAACCTGACATGTTTCGAGGAAGGACTCACCGCCAATGCTGTGGCATAAGTGAAGCAACGAGGGCCAGCGAGGCCGATGATCAACGCCAGAAGGAGCGACCGAATACGATTCATGTGGTATCATCTCCGTCTCTACAGGTTCGGAATGCCAGACTATCCGCCCCACCTTAATCCGTGTCAAAACATAATAGCGGATTCTGACCTGTTCGGAGGCGCTACTGCCGGGGCCGAAGCGAATCCGGCCTACTGCTCTACGCAAATGATCTTCATTGTATTGCCGCAACCGGATGGACCGACCGATAGTAGATTATTGCTGGTGGAATCATGCAATCCATTGGATGTGCTGGCGCCTGAAACCGAGAAATTCGTACAGTCGTTGGTGCTACTGGTCCAGTTGTTTTCCAGGCCGGTAACCGTGGAATTGGTGTCCACAACGGTGGTCTGAATCGCAGCGGTCAAAGGAAAGGAAAACACTCCGTTGGCGGTGGTGGTGCCAATAACGGTGCTACCGTCTGCTCTGCGATACTCTTTGCTGGGCTTCAACACCCAGTTCGTATGCTCCGAGGTACCTCCGCTGCAGTTCGCTGTGGTGCAGGCAATTCGGTTGGTGCCGTCCGCCACCATAGCCTTGTAGGTGCCCCCGCCGGAAGGCTTGTTCGCATCAGAACTGCACTGGGAATCCAGGCCGGAAATGCCTGCTGTGAGAGTGGCATTGGCATTTGTAACGAACATCTTGCAGGTTCCGGAACCGCTGCAACTTGTGGAGGTCGTGGAGTTCTGTGAGAGTAGTATGGCAGCCGCTACAAGATTGTCGTCTTCGGTTTTGCCGCAACCTGAAGCAAAGAAGGTTGTGGCTGTCCAAACCGTTACTAGGATAAACATTCGAAAGTTAAAGCTTGGGGTTGCGTCCATGCATCCATAGACGGCTGGACCTGGCTCAAAAACGAGTCTCCCGGGCGAAATAGTCTACTTTACACGGGATTTTTTCGCTTATTAATACCCGAGGACTACCCAGGACGGCTGGTTAAGCATAGCTATCGCAGGCCGTGGTATAGATTTACGATAATTCCCTTTACCAGAGTCTCCATCCGTGTTTCCGTTTTGTCGGAGCCCCCTGCGCCGGCATCCATTGGTGGCGCAGGAAATTGGCCGTCCAGAAGCAGCATGGCCAGGCCATGGACTATGGACCAGGCGGCCAGGGTTTTCTGTTTCGAGTTCCCCTTTTCTATGAGCCCGTTTCGCTGACAGAGACGAACGCTCATCAACAGCTCTTTGTAGGATTTTCGAGAGGCCAGGGCCAGAGCAGGGTAGTCTTTGAAATTTAGTCCGGCCCCGCCGAACATTATGCGAGCGTACTCCGGATTCTCCAGGGCAAACTTCACATAGGTCCAGCCAAGGTTTAAGAATCGAAGGTTAAAGTCAGTTCCCGATGCGATAATAGCCCGAGCCTGGTATTCATGCAACCGATGAAATCCGTCCCGGGCGATGGCCGCCAGCAGGGCGTTTTTATCGTCATAGTGGCGGTAGGCAGCGGTATGGCTCACTCCAGCGGCCCGGGCTACCTTTCTAAGGCTCAATTCATGGAGACCCTCCTGGCGGAGCAGTCGTGTTCCTTCTTTCACCAGAAGATGATCCAGGTTGCCAACATGGTAATCCCGGCTCTCGTTTCGCTGTCTTTGCGCGCCAGTCATGCTTTTCTTATCTGATCCTGCGGCCTGGGCGCTGGCCTGATTCTCCTCGGATCGGGCGGTCCGGCTTCTCCTGCTGGCTTTTTTTCCCCCGGCTGGTGGCATGAGTCGGTGTAGAATGGGTTAGCGACCTTGCAAGAAAAAATGTCACCAGTGGAAACTTTTGATTGACTGGTTTCGGCTGCCGATGTTACCAGTGGTGACATGAAGGGATCTGAACAAAAAAACTACGACATCATCATCATTGGTTCCGGCATGGGGGCCCTGGCTACTGCCAGTATCATGGCCCGGTTCCGAGGCAAACGAGTGCTTATGCTGGAACGGCATTATGTAATGGGAGGCTTCACCCATGAGTTCGGGCGAAAGCGAAAATACTCCTGGGATGTAGGCATCCATTACGTGGGCGACATGTATGAAGGGGCCATGCTCCGTCGTCTGTTCGACATAGTGACAGATTCCGGCGTGCAGTGGAATCCCATGCCGGATGTATTCGAAAAGTTCGTGTATCCAGATTTTACATTCGAAGTGCCTTTCTCTGAGGAAGACTACAAGAGCAAGGTAATTGCCATGTTTCCGGACGAGAAGGATGCCATTGAGGGATACTTCGAAGACGTCTACAAGGTGAATCAAT
Source organism: Spirochaetaceae bacterium (assembly GCA_002730875.1). Taxonomy (GTDB): domain Bacteria; phylum Spirochaetota; class Leptospiria; order Leptospirales; family Leptonemataceae; genus UBA3465. The sequence continues at coordinate 124,122 of PCBI01000012.1, forward strand.
GGTTTGGACGCCACAACATGAAGTCATCCGAGCCATTCGTGGACAAAGTGCGAGCTCCCATTCAGATCAACGGTTTCGACACCGCGGACATTACCACGGCTCAGTATATGGAAAAGAACTTCAAAAGCCAAAAGCTGAGGGCTCTTTTGTGTTCGCAATGGGGAGACTACGGCATCCCACCTGCGAAAAGCTCTTTTGTGATTCATTGTAGCGTGGCCTGTCACTACTTTAAGGGCGGCTACTTCCCGGTAGGCGGCTCGGGCAAGATCGCCGAAAGCATTAAGCCTATTATAGAAAAGCATGGAGGTTGCGTTCTGCTTTCCCATGAAGTTGAGGAAATCCTTGTGGAGAATGGCAAAGCCGTGGGAGTCCGGGTTAAGAATCTGGTGCCGCGTAAGGATGACGAGCCAGTAACCGAATACTACGCTCCTGTTGTGATTTCCAATGCCGGGGCGCATACGACCTACAACAAGCTCTTGGATTCCTCGGTTCCGGTTCCCTTTCGCGGGCAACTGGACGAGTTCTATACCAATCATCCAGTGGTGGCCAGTGTTACGCTGTATCTGGGCCTGAAAGACGATCCGCGAAAGATGGGATTCCAGGGGGAAAACCACTGGATCTATTCCAGCTACGATCATGATGCGAATTTCGCCGCGGGAGCGAGCTGGGTGGGCGAGAAAAAGGATATCCTGGGCGCTTACCTATCCTTTCCTTCGCTGAAGAATCCGGAGGCGAAGAGTCATACCGCGGAAATCATTGGCCTTACGGATTTTTCCTCCTTTGAAAAGTGGGACGGCACTTCCTGGAAGAAACGGGGGGACGATTACGAGGCACTGAAAGAAGAAATCACATCCAAACTTCTGGCATTCATCGAAAGTCACTATCCAGGATTTTGCGAAACAATCGATTATCAGGAACTTTCCACTCCGCTTTCGGTGAAACATTTTACCGGTCATCCGCAAGGATCCATCTACGGAGTGCCCTCGGTGCGCGAAAGGTATCTTTCCAATGAAGCGCCCTGGTGTCAGGCGAAGAGCCCGGTGGAGGGTCTTTATCTTACAGGCGCGGATGTTAGTTCGCCGGGTATTGCCGGAGCGCTAATGGGGGCCATGGCCACCGTAGGTGTTATTCCGGAAGGTTTGAGCTTCATTCGACTGTTGAAAGCGGCGAACGATGCTGTGCCGGCCGGAGCGAAAGCCTGAGCGCGGCGTGGTGACGGAAGGCGGCGATGCTGAAACAAACATCATGCAGGTTCCTCCGTCCTTGCAGGGACCGCTACTACTGCTACTATTGCTACCGCCAGCCAGGGCCAGTATCGCCAATGCGGTACCGTCATCACTGGAGTTCTCGTTGCAGGCGCCTGTGAGCGATCCTGCCAGGATCAAGCATCCGATGGTCAATAGGTTCTTTTTATTCGAATTCTCTCCATGCGTCTATTCTCTGATAAATCTGCACATCGTGTTTGCGTGGTGCCAGAACTGCGCATCGTGTTTGCGTGGTGCCAAAGTGGCGCACCCTATGATTGAGAATGCAAGCGTAACGCTTATATATACAAATAGGTAGGTATATAAACGGGGCAATCTGAGTAGGTTGAGAGCAAAACAGATCAAAAAGTGTTACAAGCAGAGATAAAAGATAGTTAAATCAATTCTATTTTAATACAAAATGCATGCATGAAGGTGCCAATTCTCCGGCCACACTGGCCGTCCAGGGTTTCCTGGGAGCAAGTTTGGACACTCCCGGGGAGGGCATTGAGGGACGAGCGGCATGGAAAAATGCTCTAGCCGTGAATCTGATGCTCAACGTTCCAGAAACGGCCATTTGAAAGCGCAGAGTGATAGCAATAGAGGCTCATGGAACGGGTAGCAAAAGAGAGCCCTGGATGGCGGATCATTCTTCCCGGCCTGCTATCGCTCTTCAGGCCCTATGGAGCATTTCCGGTTGCAAGCGGTCTTGAACATCTTGCCCGGTGACCGCCGGGGGGTTGCGGCCTGGAATGTGTCTGGAAAAAAGTAGCGTATACTTGCCAGATAGACACGGTGACGCACCGTAGTGGTATGAGTTCTACAAATACACAGATCAAACTGGCAGCCCGTCCCACCGGAATGCCCGGTCCCGAATGCTGGAAAACGGAAGAGGCAGAAATTCCATCCCCCGGCGAAGGAGAGGTTCTACTTCAGATTCTTCAAATTTCTCTGGATCCGGCCATGCGAGGCTGGATGAATGAAGCCCGTTCCTACGTTCCTCCGGTGCGAATCAACCAGGTAATGCGTGCGTTGACCTTGAGCCGGGTGGTGCAGTCCAATTCCTCGGATCTAAAAGAAGGAGACCTGGTCACCGGCACCCAGGGCGTGCAGCAGTACGCTGTGGCAAAGCCCGAGGATCTTACGAAAATCGACGCCAATCTTGCGGAGCCGTCCCGTTTTTTGAGCGTTCTTGGGATGACCGGAATGACCGCCTACTTCGGACTATTTGACGTTGGTCAGCCGAAGCCGGACGATATTGTCGTGGTTTCCGGCGCGGCCGGGGCGGTCGGTCAAATCGTGGGCCAACTGGCCAAAATCCATGGATGCAAAACCATTGGTATTGCAGGCGGCCAGGAAAAATGCAAATTCCTCACGGATGAAATCGGCTACGATCATGCCATCGATTATAAGTCCCAGAATGTGGCCAAAGAGATCAAGCGCCATGCGAAGAAGGGACTGGATGTCTACTTCGATAACGTGGGAGGCGAGATCCTGGAAGCGGCGCTGTTCAATCTGAACCGTGGCGCGCGAATCGTTATCTGCGGTGCGATTTCGCAATACAATACCACCGATGTGCAGGGACCCAGAAACTATCTCTCATTACTTGTGAACCGTGCTCGTATGGAGGGCATGGTGGTCTTTGACTATGCGGATCGATTTGGAATGGCCGTGGAGAAAATGGCCGGCTGGCTGAAGGAAGGAAAACTGAAATCTAAAGAGGACATCGTAAAGGGTGAAGTTACGGATTTTCCGGACACCTTTCTCAAGCTCTTTTCCGGCGAAAACCAGGGTAAGCTGATTCTGCAGATAGCGGACCTGTAGGCGGCTCCGAGTTCGCGATCCGGGGAGGCTCGGCATCGCTAATCGCTCCGGATTCCAGGGGAGTGAGTACTTACTATGAGAATGGGTCATTCATGTCCGAGGAAGTATGAACAGATTGTTCCCTCATACCTTTAAAGGATTCCGTCATGATTCCGGACGCCTTTTAATTGTGAGTTCATCCCTGATAACAAGCATACTTCGTTTCGCAATGAATGGAAATGGCTAGCCTCACTCATCGGCAGCGCTTTGATCCGGCTCTTTTCGAGATCCCTGACCTGGAACCGGGAATCCCTCCTTTAAGGTCTGTCTCAACGCACTCGGCGTGGAGTAGCTAATACTGTATCCGCGATGAGAAATCCAGGATGGCACGATTCACCTGTTCTGGCTGCCCTTCGTGCACCATATGACCCGCTTCATTGATGAGCACAAGAGTGGAATGGTCAATATCCTGATGAAATCTTAACGCAGTGTCCGGGTGAACCACCATGTCTTCACGACCCCAGATGATAAGTGTGGGAGCGGAAATGGTGGGAATACGTTTCGGATCCGCAATGGCGAAATCCCAGTTCAAGGCCCGGGGCATCCAGTACATGGCCTGGCGGCTGTTCGGGGTGCGATAAATAGCGCATAGTTCTTGTACCACTTCATCCGAAATCGCGGACGGATCGTAATACATGCTCTTAAGGGTACTTCGCATTACGAATGGGTAGGAAGAAAAAGACATGATTATGGCGCCTGGAATCTCATAGCGATTCAGGGATAGTATCCCGGGTTTCGATTTGGCGGGGTAGCCTCCAGAGGCGATGAGAATCAAACCCTTGATGCGGTCCGGGTAATCCAGACTGAATTGCAGGGCCACCGTGGCGCCCAGGGAGTGGCCGCCAACATAACAATTGAATTACACCTATGAGAACGAGCCCAGCAGAAATCTCATTCCTCCAGTTCCGGTGTCCAGTCGTCTTTCAAGAACACTCCGGAAAGCTTGCGGCTCAGGCTACGACTGGACAAATAGTGGAATCGTTTCGCCGCTTCTCGGGGCGGTAGGCCGTCCGGGCGGATATTTGAAATGCAGTTTCGGCTTTCATCAGTGGTACCGGCCCGGGGCTCATAGGTCATGTAAAGGCCCATGCTGTCCGGCGAGCTCAATCCGGGCCTTTCGCCGATGAGCACTACCACCATCGCAGCGCCCAGTATCTCGCCTATGGGATCGCCAATTGCTACTCGTCCCTGTTCGACGATGCAGAGGGGACCCGGCCCGGTTCGTCCGGCAATTTCCGTATACGCTTCCAGGAAGGGAGCTGCATTCTCCTGTACGGCTCTGGCCGAAAGGCCATCGGCGATTACGAATACTATGGTGCGTTCAGGTTGCCCTTGGGCCGTGTGCTCGACAATAGATTCGCCACGCTTCGGTGTCCCTTTGTTTTCTTTCGAATTGCGCAATGCCTGTGATTCTTTGTCCTTCGGCGGCGTTTCGCTGGACCTGGCCGGCGATTGGAATCTCTTCGCATACTCTTCCAGAGTATTTCGGCTGTCCGGAGACAGCTTCCTGCCCAGATCCGGCCGCTTAAGGTATTCGTTTCTATCCCTGGCCGAGCTCTTGAGTCGGATGATGGGAAGATTCAGCGAAGACAAATCGCTCTCCAGCGCTGTCACATCCAGCTGACCATGTATGGCATCGCGAGCCATGGAATGATCCAGTTGAAATCGCAGAAGATCCTTTGTGCGCTGCGAATGGCCGGTTCGGCCCAGCGCGATTCGCGCTGCCGTGAATTGCTTGAGTTCGATCCAGGGGTCGGGCTGCGAAAATCGCCCCTTCTGATCCGGATCGGTCAGACTGTGGACTGTTAGACGATTGTCTTTCGGCGAAGCTTTGCCTGACTCTTTGGGATCAGTGTTCTTTCGCTTTTTCATTTTGTTTGCTCCAGCGCGCCGAAGAAAGACGGAAGTTCGGCGACTTGGTCACTATGGGAGTGCATGCCGGTTTTCTGCATCCATTCATGGAACTCGGGCGCCGGCTTTAAGTTAAGCAACTCCCTGATATACATGGCATCGTGAAAGGACGTGCTTTGATAGTTTAGCATAATGTCATCCGCTCCTGGCACTCCCATTATATAATTTAATCCGGCCGTACCCAGAAGCGTTAACAGGACATCCATATCGTCCTGGTCAGCCTCGGCATGATTCGTGTAGCAAATGTCCACGCCCATGGGAAGGCCCAGAAGCTTTCCGCAGAAATGATCTTCGATACCGGCCCGGATGATTTGCTTGGCATCAAACAGATACTCCGGCCCTATGAATCCCACGACTGTATTTACAAGAAAAGGATCGTACTTGCGCGCCACTCCGTAGGCCCGGACTTCCAGGGTTTGCTGATCAATTCCATGGTGGGCATTGGCAGATAGAGCGCTGCCCTGTCCCGTTTCGAAGTACATAACGTTCTGTCCCACGGTGCCGCGCTTTAGCGCAAGAGCCATATCCCGGGCTTCTGCCAGCATGGACAGTTCCACACCAAAGCTTTTGTTTACCGCTTCCGTCCCTCCTATGGATTGAAATACCAGGTCCACCGGCGCTCCGGCAGCCATGGCATCCATAGTAGAAGTAACATGGGTCAGCACGCAGCTTTGCGTAGGGATTTCGTAGTTGGTGCGCAACTGATCCAGAAGCTCCAATAGCCGAATAACCGTAGGCAGGTTATCGGTGGCGGGATTGATTCCAATTACGGCATCGCCACATCCGTACATCAGCCCATCCAGTGTGCTTGCCAGAATGCCTTTTTCATCGTCCGTAGGATGGTTGGGCTGCAGGCGCACACAGAGAGTTCCCGGCTGGCCAACCGTTGTGCGAAACGCGGTTACGACTCTGCATTTCTTACTCACCAGAATCATATCCTGGATGCGCATGATCTTACTCACTGCGGCGACCATTTCCGGCATCAGTCCGGATGCGATTTCGCACAGCGCATCTGTACCGGTGGACTCCAGCAACAACCACTCCCTGAATTCGCCCACACTGTAGTTCTTGATGCGGTCATAGATTTCGCTGTTCAGTTCGCTCAGAATCAAACGGGAGACACTGTCCTCCTCCGGAGGCAAAATAGGCTCTTCGGCGAAACGCGAAAGCGGCACCTCGGCCAGAAGCATCTGGGCAGCCACACGCTCCTGGGCGGATTCTGCGCTGAGGCCGGCCAGTTCGTCCCCGGATCGGAGGGGAGTGGCTCGAGCCAGCAGGGTCTTGAGGTCAGGAAAAGAATAGTGTTTATCATGCAAACGCAGAGAGTACATTGCCTCATTCCAAGCAATTTTCATGCCGGGGCAATCATTAATCGCCGGGTTTCGGCTTTCTTTGTTTCGCTCCGCTCTCGGAAATTTTGCGACCCCTGCAAAACCCCACCCATCAGAGAGATAGAAAAGGAATGGAGCCCTCAAACCATGATCGGTCTTCTGGTTTTCGCTACGGAGAAGTCACCAAACGGGCTCCGATCTGCGCGCATTGTGCAGGCCAGGTTTTTGCAATGTTAACATCTTCAACCGGAACTCCGGAGGACCAACCATGACAGAATTTGAACTACTACTGGATCTCCATCTGCCCGCCGAAAGACAGGGACCGGGAGGCGATGCGGAGACCAAACTTGCACTACAACTGGCCGGGTTGATGTCGGATGGGCCGGGAAGCTCGGAATCAGCCGTCTCCGTTCGCAACGACTCGGGTGCAGGCGCGAAAGGAGATACCCGTGCATTGAAGATCGCAGACATTGGCTGCGGAACCGGTGCATCCACCATGATTCTCGCCGAGCAGCTAAATGCAGAGATTACGGCAGTGGATTTTCTTCCCGAGTTTCTCCAGGAACTGGAAAAGAGGGCGAAAGCTCGAAAGGTAGAGCATAAGATCCGCACTCTTGAGTCTTCCATGGATGCGCTCCCCTTCCAGGAAAAAGAATTCGATATGATCTGGTCGGAAGGCGCTATCTACAACATGGGTTTTGAAGCCGGGATATCTGCCTGGAAATCTTTTCTGAAGCCCGGGGGAAAGCTTGTGGTTTCGGAAATCACCTGGTTTGGCGAGAACAGGCCGGAAGAGTTGGACCGGCACTGGAAAAGCGAGTATCCCGAAATCGCAGTCGCCTCGGCCAAGTTCCAGGCGCTTGAAAGAAACGGTTTCAGACCGCTGGGTTATTTTAAGTTGCCGGACTCCTGCTGGTTGGACAACTACTACGGGCCGATGGAGAAACGCTTTGATGCCTTTCTGGAAAAGCATGATAGAAGCGAGGACGCACTGGCCATAGTTGAAGCCGAACGAAATGAGATATCGTTATACAGGAAGTACAGCGAGCACTTCGGATATGGCGTCTACATCGCGCAAAAGATCTAGGTCAGGGCAAGACCAGGTGTCTACATCGCTAGCCGGGCATGCCTTCGGGCGGCCCGTTGGATTCAGGCCTTAGTTTCATCCAGTTCGCGTTCCCTGTGCCGGTCCTCATCAGTCTGACCTCCGGGTTGTTGCTTCTTAACGGAGAGCCATTCCTGGTTTCACGCTTTCGCTTCATTTCTTTTTTCGCTTGATCGATTCGGCGAAATCCTAAGACTTCGGGTATGTTCTCGAAAGGTGATCCTGCTCTGAGATTTCTGAAAACCTCGGGATTTCTGTCTGCCCTGGTGCTTGCTTCATCCCTGAGGGCAGGACCCCTGGATGGAACAACAAAGCTTTCATTCCAACGCCTTACCGTGGAAATCCCGGGCCGCTGGAACACGAAAGCAGAAGGGAAGACACTTACGGCCACGAGTCCGGATATCCCCAATACGTTGATCATGATTTCCGAGCCTTCGGATCTTCGCACCTGGACGGCTCGCGGCTATCTGGAAAACGGAATTCTTGGAATGGAAAAACAACAGGGCCAGAAACTGGTGAAAGCGTTTCCGGACACCGTGGTTGAAGGATTGACGAAGAATGGAACCGGTTTCGCCTTTCAGAGTCGAGTCACGCGCGATAGCAGGGGCCAGGGCAGGTTCACAGCGTACTACGCTTTCGCCACCGGGGCCCGATTCCAGGCATTTATCATAATGACGGATCGATCCGAAACCATGCAGACCCTGCTCAAGGCATTCAGTCCGGCCTTTGAACAGGTGCAGACCAGCGCTCCTGTAAAGAATGTGCGAAGCTGGACGGGAGTGGATGTATCCTTCTTTAATTACACGGTGCAACTTCCGGCTCAGTGGAAATATGGTGAATCGCCCTATGCGAATCTGGCTGTTTACCACCCCGGGCGGTTGCCCGGCAGCGCCTATGTGTTTGGAAGTAGCAATCATTTCGTAGTGGAAACCGAATTACAGCCAGGTAATCCGGTTAGCCCTGTGGCGGCTTTGTCCTCATTTCTTTCGAAGCGTTCCACTACGGTGTACAAGAACTGGCACAGCCCGGAGGATGCATTGCGAATCGAAAGAATCGATGAGCTCCAGCTGCCGGACGGCAGGCAGATTGTAGGACTGGCCCTTCGCCAGGACAATGATGATCGATTCTATCTGGGCGCATGGCTGATCAATGGCCCCGGTTACAGTCTGATTGTGTCCGGCGGATTCAAGCTATTCCGATATGATTTGATCAAGCGAGGTAGCACGGCAGCCACCGAGCACCGAGCCTGGTACGCTTTTTATGAAAGTCTGGCTGGATTGGCCGCATCGGTTAAGTGGGATAATCGATCCATTCAAAGGAACGCTTCGGCGGAGAATTATCTGAAGAGCCAGAAGCGTTTTCGCTATCGCAGGGAAAGCTTCATATCCGGGGAGAGCATTTCCGTGGCCAGCAGCAATGTTGTTGAATGGGATTTCTATTCAGATAACCGAGTGAACTTCAAGATGGACAAGTTTACCTCGTTTAACTCCTATGATTTTAATCCCAACCAGAACTACAACGACTGGTCCTCCGGTTACCTTACCCAGGAAAAACAGGGCAAAGACAGCCTTTTCCAGGTCTGGAATGCGAAAGGCAGGGACTATATAGTGGTTATGCGTCCGGCCGGAGTGGCTACGTTTCACCCGCTCACAACTGCTCCCTTTACTATCGATGGCTTCGAGAATGGCTGCTGCCGTTAGGAAGTCTTACTGAAGCGATAAATGAATTGACAGCCGGGCCGGCGCCGCCACTTCCGGGCGAAATGGAGCAGGCGAGCCTGTTCGTGGAGAAAACCATTGCTGCTATTTGTTTCTGCCATCATCGTAGGCCTTCTTTTGCTTTTGTGGAGCGCGGACCGTTTCGTGGAGGGAGCCGCTTCCGTGGCCAAGCACCTTGGCATGTCGCCTTTGATCATTGGAATGATCATTGTGGGCTTCGGAACATCGGCTCCGGAAATGGTGGTTTCGGCCCTGGCCTCCGTGCAGGGTAATCCAGGACTGGCTCTGGGTAACGCCTATGGCTCCAACATCACAAACATCGCTTTGATTCTGGGGATCACGGCTTTGATCAGTCCCATTGCCGTCCATTCAAGCATTCTGCGAAAGGAATTGCCCATCCTCACTGCCGTCACAGCTTTTGCCGTTGCCTTGCTCCTGGATAACAACCTTTCCAGACTGGATGCCGCCCTGCTCCTCGTTGTCTTTGCCATTCTTCTGTTCTGGACCTTTAAGCAGAGCAAAACAGAAAAGACCGATTCGCTTGCCACCGATGTGGAAGCCGAATTAAGCGAACGCTCCATGCCTCCCGGAAGAGCCACCCTCTGGTTAGTTGTGGGCCTGCTCTTTCTTATCGCCAGTTCGCGCCTTCTGGTCTGGGGAGCCGTGGGCATCGCCACAGACCTGGGGGTGAGCGATCTGATCATAGGACTTACCGTAGTGGCTGTAGGCACCTCGCTACCCGAACTGGCATCCTCCGTAATCGCCGCGCGAAAAGGGGAGCACGACCTGGCGCTGGGCAATGTCCTGGGTTCCAATCTTTTCAACACCCTGGTAGTTGTAGGTATTGCCGGTAGTATTCATCCTATCTCGATTGAGAGCGCTGTTCTGCAAAGGGATCTGCCGGTGATGGGTTTGCTCACAATCTCCCTTTTTGCTATCGGCTTCGGCTTTCGCGGGCCCGGTCGAGTGAATCGTGTTGAGGGATCCATCTTGCTGCTGGCATACATCGGCTATACAGCGTATCTCATCCTTTCCGTAATCGGAGGGTGATTTCGCGTATGCTTCGGCTATGCACTCGCAATCTTCGTCTGCCGACTAAGTGCTTTACAGGGACTTCGCCTATCCCAATGTGCAAGTGTTTTGAAGTCACGGGCAAAAACGTCGGACAAAGGTAAAAAAATCGGCAACGCGGTCTCCGATCCTGGAGACCGCGACACAATCTGGCACATTCAGCATTCTACAGATTGCCTGGAGAGTCTTGGCAGCGCAATCGGCGGTTTAAGCGTAAGCGAAGCGTCCCGGAGATTGTCCCAATACGGCCCCAACCAGCTGTCAGAGAAAAAGAGCCGTCCTCTATGGTTGAAGTTCTTTGATCAGTTCAAAAGCGTCCTGACTCTGGTGCTACTGGCTGCGGGCGGCATGGCCTGGGCCATAGGCGATCTGAAAGATGCCATAGTTATTCTTATCGTAGTTTTCTTCAATGCCTGTCTGGGTTTCTATCAAGAGCATCGGGCGGAGCGAACGCTCGCGGCTTTACGAGATATGCTGGTGCCGACGTCCAGGGCGTTACGCGATGGGGAAGTGCAAGAGATAAAAGCGGCGGACCTGGTGCCGGGGGATATTGTGCTTCTGCAATCCGGCGAACAGGTGCCGGCGGATGGGCGTATTCTAGATTCCGTTAATCTGGAGGCGCAGGAAGCGGCGCTTACCGGGGAATCCTTGTCTGTCCCGAAGCAAGGCGAAGCGCTGAACCAGGGCGAACTGCCCCCCGGCGAAAGATCCAACATGCTATTCATGAATACCATGGTAACCCGGGGCCATGGCCAGATGCTTGTAGTGGCCACGGGGATGCGAACGGAGATGGGCCGGATTGCGGACATGATATCCGGCGCCGAAGAAGGCGAGACTCCGCTCCAGCGACAACTGGACGCTCTGGGTAAACGTCTGGCTGCCATCGCCGTAGCGGTGATTGGAGTTATCTTTGGTCTGAATCTATGGCGAGGAGAGCCCTGGGCGGAGGCCGCGATGACGGCGGTGGCTCTGGCTGTGGCCGCTGTGCCGGAGGGGTTGCCCGCCGTCGTAACCGTTACCCTGGCCATCGGCATGTGGAGAATGGCCAAAAAGAAGGCGGTACTCAAGAAGCTGGCTTCCGTTGAAACCCTGGGCTCCACCACCGTGATTTGTACAGACAAAACGGGAACTCTAACCATGAATGAGATGACCGCCCGGGCGGGCTGGTACGGCGGAACCAGGTTTCAGGTGGATGGCGATGGCTACAGTAGCGAAGGTTCCGTTTCGCAGCCAGGAATGGAAGAATTGTTTCGCCCGTTGGCTCTCTGCAACGAGGCCAGAATCCACGAAGGCAATCTGATCGGCGACCCCACCGAGGGCGCTTTGTTTGCTCTGGCCCAGAAGGGCGGACTGGATCCGGATGCGGAGCAGGAGCGATTGCCCAGGATTGCCGAAATTCCATTCGATTCCGAATACAAATTCATGGCCACCTTCCACCAGACGGAAGAGGAAGTCATGATGTTGATCAAGGGAGCGCCGGATGTGCTTCTGGATCGTTCTTCGCACTGGCTGGCGGTGCAGGACGGCGAAGTGCCACTGTATGCGGAAACGCGAAAGTCCATTGAAGAAGAAAACAATGCGCTGGCCGGTCGGGCCTTTAGAGTGCTGGCTGTTGCCAGACGAACCATTCCGGCCGCCGACTTTGATTCTGGCGATCTATGGAAATACGCCCGCGAATGGACATTTCTGGGGATGGTAGGCCTGATGGATCCACCCCGACAGGAGGCGAAAAGCGCCATTGAAAAATGTCGCAAGGCCGGCATCGACGTAAAAATGATTACCGGGGACCATAAGACTACGGCAGCCGCCATTGCCCGGGAGCTCGGTCTTAAAGGTGAAGTTCTTACTGGCTCCGACCTGGATGAAATGGAAGCGTCGCAACTGGCGATGCGTACGGAAGACACATCGGTGTTCGCACGGGTTTCTCCGGAACACAAGGTGAAGATCGTAGAAGCTTTGAAGAAAGCCGGTCATGTGACCGCGATGACTGGCGACGGCGTGAACGACGCTCCGGCGCTCAAGACCGCAGACATTGGCGTGGCCATGGGTACCGGCACCGCGGTGACTAAAGAAGCGGCCACGCTGGTGCTTACCGACGACAACTTTGTGACCATACAACATGCCGTGGAGGAAGGACGATTAATCTACGATAATATCGTGAAATTCGTCCGATTCCAGCTCTCTACGAATATCGCGGCCATACTTACCGTTCTTGCATCCACATTGCTGGGATTGCCGATGCCTTTCACCGCCATTCAACTTCTATGGATTAACATCATCATGGATGGTCCGCCGGCCATGACCCTGGGCGTGGAACCGGCCCGGCCCGGGCTTATGGATCGGCCGCCCCGGAAGCCCGGCAGTCACATACTGACTCTGGCAAGGTTCGCGCGCCTGCTGGGTTACGGCATTGTCATGACGGTGGGCACCCTGGCCGTTTTCCAATACGGCCTATCCCTGGGAAACCGCGAATATGGAGTAACTCTGGCCTTTACCGTCTTTGTGTTGTTTCAGTTCTTCAACGTTTTCAACGCAAGGGCAGAAGTGGAGTCAGCCTTTAACTCTACTTTTCTGCGAAACGGCAAGCTCTGGCTGGCCCTGCTTCTGGTTCTGGCGCTGCAAGTCCTGGTGGTGTACTGGCAACCCGCCCGCGAGCTCTTTGGCACCGTCTCTCTGTCTGTTCGGGATTGGCTCATCTGCACCCTGGTGGCTTCCAGTGTCCTGGTTCTGGACGAAATCTATAAGCTTGGCCGAAGGCTTTATGTCGCACGCTTTCGTTGAAGCGAGTCTGCTAGAGCCCGCTGGAGCCCGCTAGAATAAAGGAGCGATGCCAGGACTCTGAGCGGCCGAACCGGCTGCGCGGCCTGCACACGGGACATGACGAAACTCGATAATGTAATCAGGGCTGGACTCTTTTGGCTTGTGTCGGCTGGGAATCCGTTTTTAGTGCGTATTATGGTACCTGTAGTAATGAACTGGAGTGGCGGTAAGGACTCCTGTATGGCTCTTTACAAGACTCTGCAATCCGGGGAGTGGAGCGTTCAGGCTCTCATGACTACCTTTCAGCTGGACGTTCAAACCGATGTGGACCGGGTTTCCCATCATGAGGTGCCCTCTTCGCTGATGAAAGCGCAGGCAGAATCACTGGGTCTGCGACTGGATGAGATATATCTGCCGGATCTTCCGGAACGCGAGGAATACGAAGGAATCATGCGAAAGGCATTGAATCTCTGGAGCGATTACGGGATTCGAAATGCCATTTTTGGGGATATCTTCCTGGAAGATCTTCGCAAGCACCGCGAAGACAATCTGTCCATGGCCGGGTGGGCCGCCCACTTCCCGCTCTGGAAGCAGGACACCTGGTCTCTGGCTCGGGAATTCATCGGACTGGGCTTTAAAGCGATCGTAGTAAGCGTGGACGGTGAGAAACTGGGACCGGATTACTGCGGTCGGTCTTATGATGAAAGCTTTCTATCCGATTTACCCGAAGGTGTGGATCCCTGTGGCGAACATGGAGAGTTTCATACTTTTGTCTATGACGGTCCCATGTTTCAAAAGCCGGTGCTGTTTCGTCCCCTGGAAACGAAAACCCGGAACTATCAGTGGGAAGGGAAGAGCCAGGATTTCCACTACCTGGTCCTCGAAGCGAATTAGTCGGAAGTGCTTATGTCGCGCGATGGTGTCGTTGCGAACCCCAGGCTTATCAGTGATGGTCGGTCTCTGGTATCAGGGGCCCTGTATCATTAGTAAGAGTCGTCCATTCGCAGTTAGAGCCGTTCCTTCAGCAATATAAGCTGCTCTTCTCGCACCAAGGGTCATTTCATTCTCAGCAAAAACCCCTCGCTTAGCAAGAAGAGTCGCTCCTTTAGCAGCAAGGGTCCTTCCATAAAAAAGCTCAGGATTGGCTTCGGACTTAGCAAACTATTGGTTCCCGTCCATAAATTCGTTGCCATCCATGTAGCCTGTGTGTGAAATACTGGCATGGCTCGAATCGTACCAGTCCTGCTACTAACTTTCATGATTTCTCAGTGCGCCTTCATGGTTAAGGAGAATCGCCGGCTCACGAATGCTCTGGATTCTGTAGTAAGCCCGGAGTCCACCATGGCGAAAGTGGTTCTGTCTCCGGTTTTTGTTCCTGTGGGCGCGGTGAGCCTGGCTGCCGATGCTATCGTCATCCATCCCGTAGCCGTAATTCCACAAGCCGCCGACGATACCCTGGATGCAATATGGAGGGAGCCGGAAGGCAGTATCATCTGGCAGACGTTTCTTTTTGTCCCCAAAGTAGTTTTTTCGCCTGTATTCTTCAGCTTCGATTGGCTCTTTCGATCGCTCTTTGATATGGACTGATTTTACAAAGGGGAGGGCAAACCGTTTACCGAAAGAGCCAAATGAACCAACCTTTTATAGCACAGAACGACCGCAAAAACACTATGAAGAATGATAGAGATACGATGAAAAATGATACTGAAAGATTCGGCGGCTTAATAGTCTCAAAACGCATGAAGCGTTTCAGACAATCCGGGGGAGAACGCATTCAAAGCAGGTCCTCCGTCTGGCTCTCCGCCTGGTTTTTGTGCGTGACGTTTCTGTTTCTTTGCCTCGCACCGGGATGCGCCGTATTCGATAGAAGAAATACAATCCTGGTAAATGCAGTGGAAGAGAACATGGTGCCGGAAAATCAGCCTTCCCGGGCTCTTATGGCTCCCATCTACATTCCCGTGGGATTAATGGCCGGCGTGCTGGACGCTTTCATCGTTCATCCAATCCGGATGCTTCCCAGAGCTGCCGAAGACACATCGGATGCCCTGTGGGAGTTCTCGGACGAAACCGGTTATGTCACCCATGCCGGCTCCGTCGTATACAGGGCTGGCTTTTCCCCGATCTTTTTTAGCCTGGTCTGGTTGGCTCGGAGCGCCTTTATCGGTTTCGACGACGACCCGGTGGCCCCGGGAGAGCGGCCGGAAGGTAGCTACGAAGACCTCTTGGAAAGGCGGGACGTGCAGGGCTTGCGATATGACCTGGCTCGATGCGATGATAAGACCATTGCTGTAGATTTACTGATCCGTACCTTTGACGAATTCGAAGACCAGTCTCTCGAGCCTGGCGAGAATCGTTTCTATGATAGTCCGGCCTTTCTGGCGGTCCGATGTCTGGAATCCCGGGATTCGGAATCCGTTTTCGCTTTTTTCCAGGCCAGACTACTCGCCCCTGAATCTGCCGAATTGACCTGGGTTCATGATCAGTCCATCCAGTATTTCCAGCGGCATAACTCCCCACGAGCGGCCCGGGTGCTCATGAAAGCTCTGATTGTTCCCGGACGTTCCCGGGAGTTCAAAATGGCCATTCTGCGCGGCGCCATCTTCATGAACAATAGTGATGCGCAACAGGTCATTCTGGACTCTTTGAGCGACAAATCCCGGTGAGCGAGCCGGTGCATTTGAAGTGTATGGAAGTCGATAATTGAATATGCTTCGGGTTTTTCAAAGCATCCTACTGATTATTCTGGTGCCGGCTATGCTGCTGGCCAACGATCCGCAGGACTCGGTGGATACGGCCATGCATCTGGACGATCAGAAGTCTTCTAAAAAGAAGAACGCCTGGCGCAAGCTGGGCCAGTCCACCCTGATCTACGCTCCGGACGATTTTTCCATTCAGGAACCGGAGCAGATGACTTTCAAGCTGGAAGGGGTTCGGATGGATGTGTACTCCAGGGACTTTGCCCAGGGCGACGTCGTTTATCTGGAAATACTCCGGCCGGCGGGAGTACATGGCTTCTACAGCTATCTATACGATAAAGACGGCAATCAGCTTCCGCTGACTCGCACCGCCTGGGGTTACAGGATACTTCTGCCCATCGGCGCTCAGGACAAAAGAGAAAAGATTGAGCTTCTGTGGAAACAGTCCGTGGCGGACCGGTTCGGCAAAGCCCGTATTGAGATTCCGATAAACGAGAAATCCTTTCCTCAGACCCGATGGTATAACCGGGTCGGTCAGTTCCTGCCGGAGATAGCGCCGCGCATGGCGGGGGGCGAAGAATCCGATCCGTCGCCTGAAGCCGCCGAATCGCCGGACCCGCCGGGGGGATCCGGGACGGAGAACCGGGAAAATCTTTCGGCGGTACAGCCAGCTCCGGGCAAAGAGCCCTCCTCGGAATCCGGTAGCGATACGGGGCCGGCTCACGATAGCCAATCTGCATTGGACTCCGCTGATTCCGAGATCCAGGAGACTGCCGAAGAACGGGAAAAACGCGAACAGAAGGAAAAGCAGGCCCTGGAAGAAGAAAAAAGCGAAGAGCAGCTATCGAACTTCATGAAGAAGATCACCCTGGAAAAAAGCCTGCGAAGCCAGGTGTTCGAAAGAAAGGGCAATGATTTAATTACCAGCCGCCTGTCGCATCCCCGGGATATGCACTATGTGACCAGTCAGTGCTTCACCAGTCGGGTAAAGGTGTCCTATCGTTACGAGAACGGTCGCCGGGTAGAAGTGGGTCGACGGGTAGTGATGCATAACGGAGTGGATCTGCGAGGCCGGCCTGGAACTCCGATCTATTCCATTGCGGACGGTCAGGTGGTACTGGCGCGATCCATGCACTTTGAAGGCAATTTCACTATAATCGACCATGGGCTGGGCATTTTTTCCGGGTACATGCATCAAAGTAATCTGCGAGTGCAGGTAGGCCAGTACGTACGCGCTGGCGAACGAATCGGGGACGTGGGAAACACCGGCTACTCCACGGGGCCTCATTTGCACCTGTCGCTCTGGATACGTGGAGTTCCCGTGGACCCCATCAGTTTGTATTCCTTACCGATTCGCGACTAGGGCCAGCGGTAGGGCTAGCGGTTGGCTTATGAATTGCGGTTAGTGCGCGGTGGGGACTCGGAGCTGGTGCGTCATGGATAGTTCGTAAGCGATGAGCTTCCAGAGAGATGAGCTTCCAGAGAGATGAGCTTCGAGCCAGGTTCGTGTCTACCTGGAATGGGTTAGAACTACTATAAGAGACATAATTTATGCTTGCAGTCAAAAAAAAGGGGGCTGAATCTTGATTTTTGATCGTCTGTTTTCTCCGCCCATGAGTGATTCTTCGCGATATGAACCGGAAAGCCTGCAATGGCCCGAATCCGTCCTTTTTCGAGCCCGGGGAAACCTGGACATTTATACCAGCCCGGAGTTCCGGTCGGCGCTGGAAGAGTCGCGTTCTGAAGGTAAGAAGCACTTCATCCTGGATCTCTCCGCTGTGGATTACATCGACAGCACGGGCCTGGGTAACCTGGCATCCTTCATGGACGTGGTAAAAAAGGATCGCGGTTCGTTGAAGCTTTCCGGGCTCCGGGGAGTTGTACACAAGGCCTTCGTATTTACAAATCTTCTGGATTTGTTTTCGATTTTTGACACTTCCAACGATGCCATAGAATCCCTGGGCCAGGAGCTATCCGAGTAGTCCCGGGGCCGCTATAACAACGTCTCTGTTCTGGGTGTGCCGGATTGCCAGCGCCGAAGCTGGCTCTAGGATGAACTCTGACCTTTTCTTTGTTCGGCCATGGATTCTACAGTGGCCGCAAAATCCGGGTAGCGGTTCAGAATCTCTTCAAAGGTCTTGCGATCCAGACTGTAGATATCGCAATAATCCAGAGCGCGGACTGAAGCGTTCCTGGGCGCATGATGCAGCAGCGCGACTTCGCCGAAAAACTGCCCATCGGACAGGGTGGCGATGGCATTTCTTTCTTTGTCCAGGATTTCGACGCTACCCTTGCTAATCATGTACATCTCTTTGCCCGGATCGCCGTATTGAAATACCATGTCCCCGGGAGTGAATACCTGCGGACTCAGGCTGAGCACAATTTCGCGTACCAGGCTGGAAGGGGCGCCCTTCAGAATGGGCATTCTTTCCAGGATGTCTTTGTTCAGCGAGAGGGCTACTTCCATCTGCAGGGAGCGAGGTAGATCCTTGAGAAAGGTGAACTCGTCGTATCCCAGGCGGCTTTCCCAGAGATAGTTGTAGTAGTTGCGAATCTTGTCCTGCAAGGAAGTTGGAAGATGTCTGTACCTCAGGAATGCATTTACGTTTTCCATCTTCTGACGAAAATGGGCGCGAGCCACGTCTATATTGGCCAGTAGATGGGCCACGTTTCCGATGATATAGCCGTACATTCCGACGCCCACAATCATGGTCAGGATGGCATACACCGTCTGGTGATTGTTGGTCGGTACCACATCGCCGTAACCCACCGTGGTTAGAGTGGTAAAGGCCCAGTAAACCCCGCGAATGTACCGTGTGACCTGATCCGGCGCATCGGGTATTCCGCCCATGGCCACCCAGCCGCAGCCCACCCAGTGTCCAATCAGCGAAACCCAGAAGCCAAAGAATAGCAGCCGCATTATCGCGGGGTTGAGCATTTCCCGGTGCCCCAGGTGATGGAGAAGCTGGGCCAGCCTTACCAGCCTGAGAAGCCGGATGAGCCGAAGCATTCGCAGAGCGCGCAATAGAGTTGGCGAGATGAGTCGAGCCAGGTCTGCTTCCGGTTCGCCCAGGCTATGAATCAGTATTAGGTCAAAAGGAACCGCCGCCAGGAAATCCACAATGAACCAGGTGGAGAGATACCTCCGCGCCACGATCCGGGGATCGGAAATCAACCTTCCTTCTATTATAATCGATGTTCGAAAGTTGATAAAGACATCGGCGATGAATACTGTGATTACGATCAGATCCAGAAATAGGATGTAGCCGGTGGCCGGATAGCCCAGGACCAGGCGTAGAGGTACTTCAATGGAAGCATAGGTGGTTACCAGGATCAGAATGAGGTCCCATGTTTGTTTGAAAGGATGGGAGGGATGGATCATGGTTTATCGCAGACCAGGGGTAAGCTAGATCAACTCGTCCAGGGAAACGCTTTTTTTGGGTTCCAGGGGCTGACCGTGATCGGCCGCGGTGATCGCATCATCCTTCTTCTTTTTCTCGTAATGCGCCACGATCCGTTCTTTCAGGGGTAGCCACCGACGGTTGTAGATGTTGGCCAGCTTGCTGATTTCATCCTGCGGTCGGTCTCGAAACTCGGGTATGGACAGATTGTAGTTCCATTGCCGCAGGCCACGATCCATCATATAGATGGGTTCGGCCACTTGCTGCACAAAGAGTCGTCCATACAGAATTACGTACCCCAGCAGAAGAACCATGATAATAGCCAGAAGACAGAGTATCAGCAGCGCCAGGTTCGCATCTGCGCGATAGTAGGAAAGATTGGCTGTGTAACCGCCGGCGAGGTCAATATCTACCCTGGGGCTCCATTCCGGCGTATCTCCGCTTTTCTCATAGAGCACCTGACCGTCTTTGTCTTTAAGGCTTACTATGGACGGAAAAGCGCTGCCAAAGAGGACGGCATCCGGCTTTTCGTAGGCCGCCCTGGTTTGACTCAGATAGCTTTCCACTCGGCTCTGCACGTCGCTTCGGTACGCTGTATGCCCGGGCACCGGCGAAATGGGCAGTAATTGAAGTACAAAAACGGAGAAAATCAGAGTGGTTACGGTAATGGTGGCCACCGTGGCTACGTGGTGATTGGTCATCTGCGATTCGGTGTATTGTACCGGGCCAAATACTCGAATCATACGAATCAATCGCAGGGCCCTGGTAACTCGCACGGCCTTGGCTGTCTTCAGGAGCACCATGTACTGGGGCAGGTGTTCGATTTCGTTTCCCGGGCTGAGAAACAACAGATAAATGGCCGGTCCGGAAACCAGGATTGCCAACGGAACAGAAGAAATGAAATCGATCCAACCTCGCTGTCGCGTGAAGTAGAGCAGGAAACGTCCTTCCTTCAAAGAAACCAGAGAACGTCCTAGAAACTCAAGAGAGAAGATTAAATCGAATGCAAAAGCGCCCAGAATCAGATCTCGATGGGCGTTGGTATCCCAGGCCATCAAGATGGCCAGTTCCTCTATACAGAGATGACAGATTGCCAGAAAGATCAGAATCAGGATAATGATTTCAAATGCATGAGGAAAATGGTCTTCTGGATACTTCCGATTCTGGGCAGCCATGTACCGCTCCTGTGATTTCTTGAACATCCGAGTTCAAGGCCAACGCCTTTCTCGGAGATCCGGCTTCGGGCCAGAGAACCAGCTGGGCCTGGATATTCCGCCGGTCCTGCTACGAGAATCGACAGAATGAACCAATCCGTTCTTTCTTTTTCATGTGTGAAAGCCCGTAATTTCATCGGACCAGCCCTCTGCACTGGCAATCGCGCCGAATGGCGACGGATGTCGCTGAACGGCCATAGGACCGTTGATAGGACCGTTGATAGGACCGTGCATTCTAGATGTAGCCTTTGATCCAGTAAGCCAGGATACCAATGTATTCCTTGAGTCCAATCCAGGTCTTCTGGATCCCGTGTGCCGAAGGGAACAGCGCTTCGGGGCCGGCAAAAAAAGCGGCGGAGCGGTAATCCGTAGGATACGGGACCACTTCCAGGTCCGTGAGTTTGTCGAACACAGCCACAGACCTGGGCATGTGGAACGCCGAGGTCACCAGGAATACCCGTCTCCAATTGCGTTTGCTGGCTATGCGGTCGCTGTTGAGGGCGTTTTCCGCCGTGTTTCGGCTCTCCTCTTCGGCAATGATTTGATCGGGCCTGGCCATGCGCTGCTGAAGAAGCCAGTTGCGCAACAATGCAGACTCTGTGGGACCTCCCTGAAGAATCAGCCCACTGCCGCCTGATAGGATCATGGCCGGGGCTTTTTCTGCATTCAGAAGAAGTAGTCCGGCAAAGAGCCGATTGGCGCCGTCGGTGAACTCCGGTACGGTTCCCCGTTGCGCTACCGGATCCATCATGCCTCCCAGCACTATGATGCCGTCCGCTCGGTTCAGTTCCGCAAGCTCCGGCAGCGGATAATCATTTTCCAGTGATCCAAGGATCCAGTCGGCGCACAGGTCCGTAGACAGGACGCCGAACAGCAAGAAGCCAGCCAGAAAGAGCCTACGGGTTTTTCGGCGGGGGGTGTCCTTTGTGAGTCGCCAGGCGAGAAAAAGCAGCACGAAATAGGCCCCGGGATACAGACTGAAAAGCAGGGTGAATAGCTTGGATAGATAAAAAAACATAGAAGCGTTGGTACTCCCGAAACCGCCTGTTGATGGGTCACTTTTCCGGAATAAGGGGAAAACTGAAGATTTTTTCCGCAGCCTGGCATGAAATACGCTATACTATATGCAAAAAGGCATCGTTTTGTATAAATTGTAGGCATTTGCCCCCTTCTGCTATTAAGGGGAGGGATTGGTATGTCTAATATTTCGGCAGAATGTCTTGAAAGAGGGCACATGACCGTAAAGATTACTGAACTGGCGACCCGATTCATTGAAGAAATTACTTCTGCAATGAACCGGATTGAGGATCCGGAAGAGATTCTGGATGGTCTACTTTCGGATTGTATCGAAGCCACCCAGGCCGATTCGGGAAGCATTATGCTCCTCGATTCAAAGGATGAGTATTTGGAGGCCAGGGTAGTGCGGGGCTTGAACCTGGTGGGCGGCAAGCTACGCCTCAAGGTAGGCGAAGGAGTCACCGGCTGGGTGGCTCGCGAAGGCAAATACAGACTTGTTAGCAATGCCAGCGAAGAGCAGGACTACATCCGTCTAAAGGAAGATCTTCAATCCGAATTGGCCGTTCCCATGATGGCCCGCGGCAAGATCATGGGTGTGCTCTCGGTAGATGCACAAAGGGCCGGAGCCTTTAGCCAGGAGGATGCGGACTTCCTTCGCATCATGTCCAACCTGGCCTCGCAGATTTTTGTTCGCCTGGAAGATAACCGTCTGCTGAAGATTCGGGATCGCTTCCACCAGGTGATGATGGAGATTTCCAGGGTTGTATCGCACTCGCTGAAGCTGAAAGAAGTCTTTCGGGAGATTATGCAGATTACCGAAAAAGCGTTTCGGCTCAATCGCAGTACTTTATTCCTGTATAACAGCGAAGAAGACGCACTTAAGATTGCGGCCGCCAGCGGATTGGACGAAAGGGAGACCACTTCCATTGTCTATTCGCCCGGCGAAGGCATTACCGGCGGCGTCTTTCAGAGCAAGAAAGCCATATTTATTCCAAGTGTGCGCAACGAGCCCGGATTTCTGAACCGCATGAAAACGGTGCCCGAAAGCGGCGACATGGGCTACTTCTGCTGCCCCATTTTCTCGGGCACAGAAGTGGTGGGAGTTTTTTCCACTTTTACCCATCCGCAGACCGGAGTGGATCCGGAGTCGGTGTTGGAGTTTCTTGAGATCCTGGGTTCCATTATTTCGCAGGCGATTACGATTCAGCGACTGGTTCAGGAGGAGACCCGGGTAATCACAAGCGAAAACCTGAAGCTCAAACAGGAACTGTCCAGTAGGTATCAATTCGGAAGTCTGATTGGACGATCCTCGGCCATGCTGAGACTGTTTGAGAAGGTGCGAATCATCGCCGACTCCCGAGCCTCGGTTCTGCTTACCGGCGAGTCCGGAACAGGTAAAGAGCTAATTGCCAGCGCAATACATTACAACAGTCCCCGGCGCGAGCGTCCTTTCATCAAGATCAACTGCGCGGCCATTCCCGAGAACCTGTTGGAAAGCGAGCTTTTCGGACATCGAAAAGGCGCATTCACCGGAGCCGTGGGCGATAAAAAAGGTAAATTCGAAATCGCCGATGGCGGGACCATCTTCCTGGACGAAATCGGCGAAATGGATCTGAACCTGCAATCCAAACTGCTTCGTGTACTCCAGGAACGGGAAATTGAGCCGGTAGGTGGACGGACGCGTCAGGTGGATATCCGTGTCATCGCCGCCACCAATGCGGACCTGGAGGATCTCATAGCCCAGAAACAATTCAGGGCCGACCTGTACTACCGGCTAAACGTAATCAACCTTCGGATTCCGGCGTTGCGCGACCGGAAAGAGGATACAGTACTTCTGGTACATCATTTCATCGAGAAATACAACAAAGAAAACGAAAAGCAGATCACCGGAATATCCCACGATGCCATGCGAATGCTCGAGAACCATGACTGGCCGGGTAACGTTCGCGAACTGGAGAATGTAATCGAGCGAGCGGTTGTTATGGCGCAGAACTCTATTCTGGATGTGGACGATTTCACCGATATTACACTTCCGTTCAAAGCGGGGGAACCCGGTTCCTCGGGCCAGATCCGCGTGGCCGAGCCCACTCCTGATGATCCTGCGGAATCTCCGGTGGAGACGGCCTCGCCGCTAACCGCAGTGGTTTCAGAGGATGAACTGGACAACATGGAAGGAAAGGTTTACGAAACGGTGATTTCCGAGGTAGAGCGGCGGCTAATCATAATGGCGCTAAAGCGATTCCGTTACACAAAAACCAGGGCCGCCAGGTTTCTGGGCATAAACAGAAATACCCTGGATAAGAAGATTAAAGAACTGGAAATCGATTACTGATAGCCACCGGTTTCCTCGAAAGAACAGATTGAGGCGTGCCTCGAAAAAAAGTCCTGGTATTCGGAGTCCCGGGCTGGGCCCCGGAAAGAATGGGGCCTGGATTTAGGTTTCGCCGGACCCAGGGGATTCCCCGGATTCGTAGCCGGGGGATGCCTCGGTCGATTCTTCCAGATGCGCCTGGCCTGAAGCGGACTACTCGGTAAATTCTCTGACGTCTACTGCGAAACTTGAATCCACCGTGAAGTAATTAGACGGTATCCATAGGCGGATTGCGTGTGACGAATATCGCGAATCATCAATGCAAAAGCATGTACGTAACGCTCCGCGAAGCTGCTTTCCGGTAGATCCCTGTCGTAGAAATGCTTCACAAAGAAAGCATGCGCCGTTCCGGTAGGTCGAGAGATGGTCAGGAGACCGGGACCGGAAGTGTTGTCGCTCATTCTGACAAAGAAATCCCGTAGTTGTCGGTTGTTTAGATCGGGCAGATAGGTGTTGGATACAAAATAGGGAATGCTTCTATCGTTGTAGATGGTTCCGTGCACATTCGCTGCGAAATGGTGGGATAGAGCCGGAATTCCCACGCTGGTATTTTTAAGCGCGCTAATCTCCATATCTGAGATTCTTCCAATCAGAGCATTATCCAGACCGGGATAGTAACCCGGATTTCCCGAGACCAGTACGCGGAAGTTCCCTTTTAGTTCCAGGCTTCCCGTAAACGGACTGGCCCCGGCGATGGTGGAGGGATCCAGAACCTGATAGAGCTGGTCCCCGGTCCGAGGGATAATAGGCGCCAATGCATGCGCCGTGGGAAACCAGTAGTAGTGGGGTACTTCTGTGCGACCCGGAAGTACGGAACGATAGAAATCCGACAGAGTTGTGGCCAGTTGATCGTGGGGCTGGTTGTTGCGAATCCTGCGTCGGAATTCCTCCAGATTGGCGCGCATCTCTCTGGCATTGGCGCCCAGGTCTTTTTGGACCAGTCCGCCAGAAGAGAGTATAATCGAATAGAACCTGTCTCCGGCATCCACCAGCACAGTAAGTGTCTGGCCCTTTGGTATGGTGCGTATGATCATTCCGGCAATGTCGCGCATGGGCGGTAACTCATCGCCGGAGTTCAGGATAGCATCCTGATAGAACTCCAGATTTGCCAGGGTTTTCCAGTTACTGTCGCGAATGGCGCGGCGCTTCAGTAGATCCAGCGCCACACTCCTTTCCTGTTGCAGATTGGGCAACCCTGCGCCTTTTTCCAGTTCGCGGACGATCTTATCGTAGTCCCGGCGATCCGGCGCGCCAGGTAAACCAATGACCATATCGGCCATTCTTCGAACGGGAGTTACGTTCATGAACTCTCCCAGCAACGGATCCGAAATGGGTTTACCATAGAGACGGTACCACACCGCAAGTCGACCTCGGCGCACTTCGTCGGTTTCCAGGGAGCCTTCCCGATACTCCAGATGTTTAGAATAGAAGCGAAAACCGGTATCGGCATCCATCTTGTTTAGATAAGCTTCGGATGCTACCAGGGCAAACCAGGATGCTCGGGCGCCGGAATACACCGCCTCGGCGGCGATTAGATCCTGTAACATGCCCGCGATTTGCAGGCCCGGGTCCACATCCACGGATTGTATTAACAGGTGAAACATTAAGGCCCTGTCTACACTGGAAAGATAGAGACAGCTGGTTTCGCCTTCGCCGGTGAGGCCCACCAGGTCTGTAATCTGGCGACCATCGGGCAAAACGTTCTGAATGGCGGTAAATGCGTTGGCAGCGGAAAGATCCTCTTCTTTGACCGGAATGCATCTGAGCTGTTCGAAAGAGAGCGGAGTGCCAGTGCGGCTATTTTTCCATTGCTGTAGTAGTTGCTTGCGATGCTGTCCTTTTTCTTCGGGAACAGTGGTGGGCAGGTTCTCCACCATGTCGTCGAAGAATTTCCAGCGTCCGGCCAGGGACTCCGCCAGAAGAAAGGAAGTCTCCGTTTCCACCGTATCTGGCACGACGAAATCTTGCTTATGGAGTAGAGCGCTTTGTATTCTGGCCTCGCCAGAATACTTTCTGCTTGCTGGAAGAAAATCCCCCTGAAGCATACTTTGTGCGCGGTCGGTGGCCCCATGCTTGATCAAGTACCGAGCCGCCTCCTGTCGATCCTGCGGTCCCTGCAAGTATGCTTCCAGGGCGCCCGCCGAAAGTCTTGCCGCAGACAAATCTGCGGCCGGCGAAGATGAGCTCTGTAGAATCGCCAGGGCCAGATAGTTGCGGAGCCTGCCTGTCATGGATTCGCTGAGCTCTGGATAGGCGCTGGAGAATCGCGAGGAAAGGGTATCACCCTGGTCAATTTTTCCGGATTCGTAGAGTCCGCGGATTCTCTCGGAGAAAAGGAGTAATGCGTCTTCGGGTTGCTTTACAAGCTCCAGGGATTCTTCGAAGAAGGAGTCCCCCTGCAAAGAGTCCGTTCTGGCCAGAGCCCGATTCAGGAGGGCGGCTGCCCGAATACCATCTGGATTCGAAAGAAGTCTACGAAGCGACATCGCCTTTGATGCGAGCAAGGAGGCCGCTTCATTTTGTCTTTCATTCAAGGCATTCTCTGCCAGCGCTTCCGATTGTCTGGCATCTTGAAGAATGTAATTTCGCATGGAATCCGAGTCAAAACCTGACACTCCAAAGATAGGCGCGGAACCGCTGGTGTAGGGTTTTTGGCCCGCCCAGGACTGGATTTCTTCGGATTCTCCATCTGTAACCACCGCCAGGGTGGCGCCCCCGGAAGCCCTGAATACTTCGTAAGCGTTTCGGATGGACTGATAGTACTCGATAGGATCTGCGGAGTCTGCTTTCAAAAATAGCACCGAGGCCAATTGGTCCTGGCGAAGGGCCTTTCTGGGGTCGTAGCCAGGATTCTCTCTTCCGGCAAAGATCTCAAAAGAAGGGGTTCCATCATAATGCAACTGATTGCTACTTTCCACGGGAGCAGGTCCGGCATTCCAAAGGTTCCGAACGCCGGACCAGTTTCTTGCTTCCCGTTCATCCACATAGCCCAGGGCATCCCCCATATCTCGGATGGTGGTGGTAAATACCGGCGAAGGCAAATCCGGTCTCATCGCCGGTATCTTTTTATGGAGTTCCCATTGGAAAGATTGATGGTCCGGAACCACAAAAAGAGCCCGGGCTTTCTCGGGTAGACAGGCCTCAATGAAAGAGTCTACATCCTGGTTTTCCAACGGGAAGAATCGGATGTTTCCATCGTGTACCAGACATCCCCCGCCGGCCTGGTTCGTGAAGAACTGAATCAACACCTCCCCGGGTCCGGGCCTGAGTACGCCTCTTTGTAGCGTCAGGAAAGGCCTTAGAAGCGGTCTTGATTCGGCCAGACTCCGCTGCACATAAGCCAGCTCATTTCGCAACTCCTGATTGTAGCGCGCGATGCTGTCAAAGTTTTTGTGCTGTAGCCTGAGGATGGATTCCTGCCGTGAGCTTCTGTGCAGTGTCTGTAACGTTCCAATCATCACTCGATGTTGTTCGTCTTCAATACTGCTGCCCAAATTTAATGGGTACCGAAGAAACTGGGTCTGCAAATAGGTCTGTCGCTTTAGCTCTAACATCTCCATGGCCCGTTCATACTGGTTTCGGGAGATGTGGAATCTGGCCAGGCTGTCGAAATAATCGGGCAACCTGCTCGATACCCTGTGCATCAGATCGGGATACTCCAGAAGTATTCGCAGTGACTTTTCGTAGTTCAAGGCAGCTTCCGCTGCATTGTTGCGGGCGAGGTAGGCGTCGCCCAGGCTGCGGTAGGTGGCCCAGTATTCGCGCAAGGAGTTGTATTCATAGGTTTCGTCGGCCAGATCGCGCAACTCCTGAATGGCCTGGTCGGATTTGTTCAGCAGTAACTGTGTTCGGGCCAGGTTTAGTCGAGCCCGCATGGCCACAAATCCGGGAACCTGTCCTCGGGCGGCCAGGGCCTGTAGCGAATCCGAAAAGAGCTTTTCTGCCTTCCGCGCGGATTCCTGTGCCGCTTGTGAGTCTCCGTTGGCCGACTGTTTGAGCGCAATATAGTAATTGGATTGTCCCTCCAGAACAAGGAAGTCCACGAGACGTTGATTGACTCGTTCCTCCACAGCCGGGTCATCCCGTTTCTCTTCGTAGCTGAAGTCAGGGTCCTCTGTTTGCTTTTCGTCTATATAATCCTGCTTAACCTCTTCGCGGTACCGATCCTGTTGTGTGCGAATGGCTTCCAGGGATTCCCGCAGGCGTTCAATGCTTGCGTAGGGATGTCCGGCCTCCGCGGCCATGAAGAGTACCACATATGAGTTCTTGAAGTTTGTGAAAAAACTATCGAGAAAGTTCCAGTCCAGGGCCTTTTCGGCGGCATCCTGGAAGACTTCGTGTGCCTGCTGAAACTTCTGCAAGTTCAGGAGGTTGATGGCCTTGCTGTTTTCGGAGGAAAGCAGTCCTCGCTTACCCAGAATAACGTCGCCATCTTGTGATTCAAATACATCGCTTCGCTTTTCGATTAACTGCATGGCGCGATCCAGGTTGCCCAGGAGAACCGCGTTTTCCAATTGAATACCCAGAGATAACTCGTACTGGCGAAGGCTGGAAAATCCGTATGGAGTTCTTCCTTCGCCAATGACAGAAAAGTCTTCGCCATAGCCCAGAATACAATCCAGGGCGCGTCCGCCCATGGTCTGCGGTTGATAGCGGCTATCTTCTCGGTCCAGGCCCTGGTTCAGACTTACTTTTTCTGCAAGTTCAGCCGAATTGTCCGAAGCGTCGTACAGACCGGCGGATTGATAACTCATCGCCATGAAGTTTAGAAGTCCGCTCCGGGCCACTCCATCCGGCACGGCCGGCTTCTGACGGTACAGAATATACTCCGCCTCTCTATAGGACGAAATGGCCTGTCTGTACCGGCCGGCTTCGCTGAGCGCCAGGCCGCGTAGCGAGGAAATCAATGCGAGTCGGTAGCGGCTCTTGAGTAGTTTCTGTTCGGTCTCGGCTAGAAGCTTGTCCAGATAGGCGGGGTAGTTTTCGCCGGACGTTCGGAACTTTAGCTCGGTGTACCTCTGAAATACCGGGTTGTATTCATTCTGCTCAAAAATGGATCGTGCCTGCTGCAAGTCCTCGGCCGCTCGCAAGACGTCGCCTTCGTAGTAGGCGGAGCGCCCGCGGTTGAAGAAGTACAGGGCCTCCTGCAGGTAACCCGAAAATACCGGATGCGAGCTCTGGTTGCGCAAGTCTTCCACAAGTTTGTAGTGCTCGGAGGCTCGCTTGAAGTTGAGCAGTTTGAAATGGTTGTTGGCCAGGTTCAGGTTCAGGAGGGCCTTGCTTTCCGGGTTGGAGTTCTGACCGAGTCGCGTTATCGCCTGATTATAGAGTTCGATGTTTTTCTCGTAGAGTCGGTCGGGAAAATAGGCCACATAGAGATCCCTGTAGTAGGCCCCGTCCTGATACTCCGCCGGTCGGGCACCGGTGATGGTGCGAAAAGCTTGCTCTACCAGGTCCGGTTCGATGAGTAGCTTTGACTCTCTTCGTTCGTCCACGTACTGGTAGAGCCAACCCAGAAGCAAATAGGCATCCACATTGTCCGGCTCCACGTACAGGATATACTGGAGCTGGTATTCAGCTTCTTTCAGGTCTCGAAGTACTGCCTCTTTCTTCTCTTTCAAAAAGGCATTACTGAGATCTTCCCCTTCCTGAAGTAAGCTGTCATAGAATTGTTCTCTTTCTACCGACTTCTGGACCAGGGAATAGGCATAACCGTAAAGTAGCGAGTGGTCAAAAAATTGACGGGCTTCGGGAGCGGCGTAGCGATAACCGTAGACGACTTCGTTGAAAATCCTGGCTTCGAAGGGGTCCCCTTCGCTAAGCAAGTCCGTAAGCGGAGCAGTGGGATCAAGTTCGATCTTCTGTCTTTCCCAGGCTAGCCGCTTCTGATTTCTTTCCACGGCCAGATCCACTTTCATTCGATGGAAAAAGATGGCCTTTCTCTTATACAACTCCGGAAACAGATCGGCTTTCTTTACGAATAGAAAGAGAATGTTCATGCTATTCGCATTGGCGTAGCTGGAAAGATACAGCAAGTCCGCCGCTGCCTGAGCGTCCTTGAAAGGCAGCTCCACGGTCCTTCCGCTGAAGAAGTCCTGATTGCCGCTGCAGAAATCCTGATATTGTTTCAGGTAATCCGGTATTCCCAGGCTGCGAATCAGCGTAACTGCGGAAGACTCGGGCGCACAAAAGTCCCTCAACACTTCTCTATCGCTCAGTTTAAGCGAAAGGGTTTCCCGGCTCAGGTCCAGCTCCACAACGGCCAGGCCAACGCCAAATCTGCGTTCGCTTCTTTCTTCCAGGTCGGAATAGATTGAGCGAGCCGTATCACGATAGGTGCGGACCAGTTGCTCCGAGTCCTCGACGATGCCCTGGAATTCCTGAGCCGAGATTTCCACCCCGGAATCTGGCGTGTAGGAACCCCCGTAGATTAGCTTGGCGCTGTAAGCGGCTGTGCTGTTTTGGAGAGCTTCCTCTGCAAAGGCGATTGTCTGCCATCCGCGAAGATACAGGCCCGTTTTTTCGGGAACGCCATCCAGTCCCTGGCGGGTAACCTGGATCGCTTGTTCGTATTGCCGGTCATTCTGGAGCAATCGTCCCCTGGCGATCAAGAGCGCGGACCGGATGGCGGGATTGGGTTCCGGAAGGAGATTGTCTATAGCTCGCATTCCGTTGGATGGCAGCATGGATTCGAATTCGTTGAATACAGAGGCCAGGATTTGCTCGCGCAGAGCGGCGGGCAGGTTTCCGTCTTGCAGCAAAGTGCGAAAAACATCGGGAATGCGTTGTCTTGTACTCAGAAAGAGCTGGCCCTGGAGCACCGACGCTTCGTATCGCCGAAAATAATCCGGGAATCGCTGGTTCAAACGTTCCAGGGTGCCAAGGGCGGCACTCCTGGCGCCGGACTCGGCCTGAGCTCGGCCTAACTCTTCCATCAGGTAAGCCCTGGCCATATCTCTACGGTCCGGATCCAATCCGGCGGCAGTGGTTTCGGCCGCCCGTTGGAGAATGGCGGCCCGGCCTGCCGGACCAACGGGCGTGGCATACAACTGACGATCCAATTGGACCATGGGATTTCGGTTTAAGGCCTGGTCGATTCGCCTGTCCACTGCCAGGATTTCGTCACGGTTTCCGTCCTGGCGCAAGGTGTTTCGCAGGCGATAAAGCGACTTTCCCTCGTATAAGAAGAACTGCGGCGATTCGGCATGATAGAGCCGAACCGCCTCCAATGCCAGAGCGTATCGTTCTGGATAGTCGCGGTAATCTTCAGCCTGTTCGTATTGCTTATCCACCCGGGGTTGTCCCGGGATCATACCGGATCGCGGGGTGACATAGATGTTCACCGTATTGTACAAATCCGCAGCATAAAGAATAGTGCCCTGTTCGAAACCTGAGTAAGCGATGGAGTAGATGGGAACGCTACTTTCGATCAGTCTGTATCGCTCGGGCAGGGTGGTGTTTTCGATTACATCCTGAACGCTGACGCCCGCAACCGAGGCCCGGTCGGCCTGATCCAGTATTCCGTTGCGGTTTGTGTCTTCACGAACGATTCCGTAGTAAACTGTCTGTCCGTCGGAAGATATAGAAGGACGAAAGTACATGT
This sequence comes from Spirochaetaceae bacterium, assembly GCA_002730875.1. GTDB lineage: Bacteria > Spirochaetota > Leptospiria > Leptospirales > Leptonemataceae > UBA3465. The sequence continues at coordinate 155,427 of PCBI01000012.1, forward strand.
AAGGTCGGGCTTCGGGTCCATAGTCCAGGGGAAGCCTGTGCCGTTCATTTGTAGTTGTATCCAGGATCTCAATGTGCGGTGTGTTGTTTCCGGTGCGAATCAGATAAGTGACATATCGGCCATCAGCGGAGATTGACGGCTGCATGGAATTCTCTTCCGTAACGGGTCGCGGCAGCGCTTCGCTTTCCTGTTCTTCCAGTTCCAGAGACCATATCCGGTAGATCCCTGGATTGCATCGATCGCTTACAAAATAGATCGTATCCCCGTTGGGCGAAAGCACCGGGTCGCGTTCCGCAAAGCTTCCCTTGCATCCGGGACCCAGCTTTTCGCCTACACTGTCCAGGTACCGGGATAGATTGATTGAACTGCTCCACAGGTTGGGGGGATCTTCGCCCAGCAGGGCCGCCTCTACTACGGTTTCGGGCTCCAGAGCTACAATGCGGATGTCGCCACCTGCGTCCAATTCGAAGGAAACATAGGTTAAGATTGTGCCGTCGGGAGTGATGTATGGATCTGTCTGTTCGGCGGGGTGTCGGACTACGGGAACGTTTACCGTGCTTCCCAGGTCGCGCATCCAGATGTCCGAGGAGCCGTCCACATCGGAAGCGTAAAAGAGGTAGCCGCTACTGGAGGCGGATGGGTCTGTATTATTGCCGCGCTGAACAGTTAAAGGAAAGTGTCCTTCGGGGTTATTTTCCAGGAAACGGGAGATAAGGCGATTGTAGTCAAACCTGGGGGGTTGTATCGTCTTTACGGTGGCGCACTGCAATAGAGTGACCAGCAAAAGAATCAGGGGGAGAATAGTTCCAGTTCTTTTCATTACTTCCGAACCCAGGCGCCCACAGGATTCCGAATCCATTCGCCGCTGCGCGTTCTATAATAGAAAGAACGCAGGAAGGCCTCCGCTTCCCGAGGTTGGATGCGTGCCAGGTATGCATAAATGGCACGACGCGAGCGATTGGTTTGTTCGGCGGCTATCAGGGCTTTCTGCAGGCTTTCCGCCGAAACATTCCCCTGGTAGGCCGCAGGGGTTCGCATTACTCGCCCATCGTAGGATTCGCCCAGGACACCCAGGTTGCGGTAACGTTGAACAATGTCTGAGTAAAACTCCAGGATGCGATATTCCTGACGTATTTCCGGGGAGTACCCGGACAACTCCTGGTTGCCCGCAGGAAGCGCGGACGATGAAGCGACCAGCCAGCCGTCTTCCACCAGCTCCTTTTCTTCACCAATCAATTGCCTTTCGGCGGCCGTGCGAGCCGGAGTCAGAGTAATGGGAGGTAGATCCACGCTGACCACAGTACATTTTCCCAGGTATTCCGTAACCGGATCTGTAGCCACTGTGAGCACCTTGGGCGTGCTGGTGGAAGAGCAATATCCTGAAAGCAACAGAAATGCCGGAAGTAGAATTAAGGGGAGTCTGGATTGGCTTCGGGGATGTGTCATTTTTCTATTCCTGACTGCTGGCGGTTTCTCGGGTGAATCGACTGGATTCGGTGCGTGCTCGTTCCAGGAATTCCGCCAACGGAATCCTTTCCTGCCGAATCTCTTCTTCGGAGGGACGTACAAGCACCGAAAGTGATAGAAGGGATGGCCTTTTAACTTTCACCGAGGTGTAGATCAGTCCTCCCTTGAGTTCCACTTGAATGGCCGGAATTTCCAGGGTATTGTTCACCGCAAATGCAATGGCATCGTTGGGGATTAGCAATCGCACGGCGAATCCGGTAAACTCTTCACTGATCCGGTACACTGACAATCGCATATTTGTATTTCGTATGAAGTCGGAGAGGTCCCGACCGGAGAAGGATAGATCCCCGCTGATGATACCGTCAAAGTTGGAGTCGGAATCCGGAAAGAACGGCGCCAGATTCAGGTTATGGATTTGGAGGAAGCCTGCATACTCCATGTTGGCCGGAGCCAGGTCAGCAGCGTTGAAGAAAATCCTCTTGCCCTGGATGGTTCCGTCCCGGGCCCAGACTTCGCCGGTACGGGCATCCCTTTGCTTGAAAATCTTTGCGTCGATCCAATCGATCATAAAAACGTTTCGGCGGTAGTCCATGCGCCCGGAAACTCCGAAACCCCTGGAAGGATCCAGCGAACCCAGATAGAAGTGGCTTTCCGGCTTGTAGGTGCCGCCGGGAGTGTGGCTGGAAGCCACGAACTTAACGGTGAAGTTCGGATCGCTTCGAAACCCTGTGTCGTTCAAAGCCAGGCCGCTGGATGTGTCGGACAGGCGCACGGGATCCTTCATAGCCATGCTATGCCGGATCGGAAGGTTCAGGTTCAGCTTCTCGATCCGTAGACGTCGGCAGGCCGGGGATTCGGGAACCCGGCAGTTGCCGGTATTCACCTGGATGTCCAGGTCATTTATGTAGATTCCGCCGGTGGCCACCTGCGGATTAACGTCCAGGTTGATCTGTACGCCGCCCTGAATGGAAACGTTTTCGTGTACCGGCAGCATTTGCTCCCGGGCCAGGTTTAACCGGAACTGTAGATAGGGTTGCAACTCCGGCCCGGTATTCAGCGATCCGGAGAGCGATGCGTTCAATGCCCCCCGCAATCCGGCGATGCGAAGCATGGGAATGGATATCTGATTCTCGGAGATGTTGGTATTCACCGCCAGGTTCAGGGAGTCCTGACTGATGGATGGAATGGTAAGATTGCCGTTCCCCTGAATGGAAGTTCCCTCCTTGCTGGACTGTACGCTGGACTGAAGGCTCAGAATTAATCCATCCTTCAAATAGGCGCCGTAAGGCGCTATGGGGTACTTCAGTCTTGCCGGCAAGGTGGTGAGCATGGGGGCATAGTTAATGCCAAGGCGGTTTATGGTTGCATCATAGGACTGATTACCCTTGCCAAAAACCAGTTCGGAAGAACCAGCAAGGTTCAAAAATCCAATACCCGCCGCATTGGTGCCATTGAGAGTCAATCGCTCAATGGAGATGCGAGTGGACTCTTCGCCAAACAGCAGCTTGCCGGCTGTATTCAACGTCAGATTGTTTATGCCGGAGCGGGACCGACCAATGGAGTATCGTCCGCCGTAAACAGTGAGCGTTCCCGACACATCCAGTTCATCAAAGTTTTCTGTGGACTGGGCCTGTAAATCTGTGCCCGCGATTCCGGTGACATGAGGAGCCAGGAATTGCCCCAGGTTGAATCCGTTGATTCGAATGTTTGCGTTTACTCCCTGGCCGGGATTTATGGAACCGCTGGCCTGCAGGGTTGCCCCATTGTAGCCTCCGGAAAGCTCTTTTAGTTCCAATCGGTGGACCAGTCCGTAAGCCAGTTTCTTTTTTTCCTGCTCCCGGTCGTACTGTTCGGGGGGACGCAGAAATGGGAGGGTCTCATACAGGTTTATGGCGCCTCGGGAATGGAGCTCAAGTGTAGAGACGTTATGACTACCGCCAGGACCATTTAGATACAACCCCTGGCCTTCCGCATTGATTTCAAAATCCAGTTCGCTCAGGGGACCCTTTAGTCGCACGGGATACAGGGAAAGATAACCTCCCATGCGAATCCTTCCATTGGTGAGCATGGAAAGAAATTGTCCCGGCTCGTCGAGAAGGATTTCCGATCGAAGCACCGACAGGTCCACCGCCGGGGTTCCTTCCGTAAGCCGGTCTACCCTGGCTTCCAGAGCGAGCCATTGACGACCGTTGTAGCTAACGCTGAAATCGCGATAGATCAAAGCGTCTTCTTCTTGATTGTAGGATGTATTGTATTGAGCCAGTAGACCGGGAGTGGCGGGAGCATAGCCCGGACGACTCATTGTTAAGGATGTCCCGTCGACGTTTAGTAGCGAAGAGAATATCCCCTGGCCGTCCACTACCTGGCGAAACATTCGAAAAGCCAGCGTTAGCTCTCCCTCCAGACGATTTCCATTGCTATATTCAACATTCACCGGACCGTACGGATTGATGGCGACTACCAGAGTTTCAAAAAGGTCCAGCGCATCCGTGTTAAGAGGGATAGTGTTGAAGGTTTCGGTAATGAACGCCAGGCGAACGTCCAGGCCGGACAGATCCAGTGTCTGATTCTGCGTTTCGCTGTGATAGTAGAATTGCAGATTGCGCACGTCAATGTTTGCGTACAACTTAACGGGCAAATAAGTGCTGATGCTTTCGCGAGGTTCCTTCTTTTCGGCGTCGCTTTCGCTTTTCTTTTTTTCCTTTTTCTCGCCGGACGACAGGTAATCCAGATTCCATACGCCGTCCTTTTCGGTAACGTAGATCTTCGCATCCTTCAAACCCAGTTCCCGAATACCCACATGACCGGCCAGGATTCCCGGCAAAAACCAGGTAAGCTTCAATTCCGGGATGCTGACGATGGGATCGCCGTTTTCGGTGTTTAGCTGAATATCCTGGAAGTGGAATCCGTGTAACAGGCTGGACCGCCGCACATCGATATGCAGACGACTACGAGTAACCATGGGAACGGTTTTCTCCAGAATGTATTGAACCGTGGCCGGATAAAGAAGTATCTGGTAGGCGAGGATGACACCGAACAGAACAATTATGATTTTTGCGAATCTGCGCCAGGCCGGTCTCATTCTGTGAATTCAGCTCCGAGGCTCCCCAGGGGAGTGCTCTCTTTTTTCCGGGTCCCTCATTAGAAGGAAACTAAAAAAAACCAGCCCATGAATGACCAGAGAAGCCAGAAAGACCGGTCCAAAGTCCAAAAACTCGGCCGACGGCAGGCCCTGGGTGCCTGGCATATCCCCTGTTAGGTCCTGCAACCTTGCCGGCAGGTTCCATTCCAAAAGCAGCCCTGCCAGATAGGAGCCAATCAGCGCTCCCGAAGCGGTGGCCAGTACCATGAATAGTCCCTGACCCGTGCCGTAGAGATGATCCGGATAGAAATGTCGCAACCTGAATATGGTACCCATGTAGTAGCCGGTGAAATGGATGCCATGCAGTAGCTGCGTCAGTAGGAGGCCGGGGATCTCATCCAGCGTATCCCAGTAGAACAGGCCAAATCGAAGTATGCCCGCGCCGGTACCGATCAAGAACAAAGGCGTGGACCCGAATCGAGCATGGATCCGGGCGCATAGCGGTAGGAATGGTAGCTCTAGCAAAGTGGCCAGACACCAGCCGCCATAAACCCCGGCCATGCCGTACCGCTGATTCAGATAGCCGCCCAGGTAATAATCTACTGTTTGATACCCCGAGAAATACACAAAGGAAATGGCAAAGAATAGGAAGACCGGACGATGCCTCAATGTGTTGAGCGCTTCCAAAAAGTAATACTTCGCCCCGGCCCGTCGATCCTTCTGAACAAACAGGCAGGCGATGGCGAAGAGCAGCAGGAAGGCCGAGCCAATCCTTCCGCCGGTACCGCTGGTCGAGACCTCCGTGGATAGCAGACCGGGAAACCTGGTTTCGAGAACGAAGAGAACAACGTGAACGATGAAGAACCCCAGGGTGCCAGCGCTTCGGCTCAACGAAAAGCCTTTTAGCTCCAGGCTTTCCAGGGTTGCGATGGTTAGCAATTGCATGTTCGCGGCGAAGAAGAACCTGGTGACTCCGCCCAGGAGGGTCGCTCCTTCCAGATCCAGGCCTGGCCAGTACAGAAAATACTGGCAGGGCGCATGCAGAAGCACCATGGGTACCAGTAGTCCGCGAATCGTCTGAAATCGGTCCGAAAGATATCCTGCGATAAAATAGCCGGCGGGAAAGGCGATCTGCCCGGCCAGAAATACGAATCGGGCATCGCTTCCAAACCGATCCAGCATATAAGGGCTCAAAGTTGAAAAATAAGAGCCATGACCCAGGAAATAGAGAAAGTAGAGAAGGGCGTATATCAAGTGTCCCTGCCTGGTTCCATACCGGCGGCTTTCTGGCATCGATACATGTTTTCCATCATGGCTGATTGGATCCTTTCTATTGAGAGGGTCAAATCCTGGTTCTCGCCCGGGTCCAGGTAAATCGGGTCTCCATAGCTCATATACAGTTTGCAAAAGGGGGCCGGTATCCGGTGTTTATCCCAGGCATGATTCGCTACCCACTGTCTGGTTCCTTCGTAATGGAAGGGAATAATTGCTACTTTCGTTGACCGGCCCAGAGCTACGATTCCTGCCTTTGCCTGAAACGCCGGGCCCAGAGGCCCATCCGGTACGATGCAGGCAGGATGTCCATCCTTCAAAAGTCCTATCAACGTTTTCAGGGCTCTGGCACCGTTTTTTCCGCTGCTTCCTCTAACGCATTGATTGCCGGAACTCTCTACAACCCTTGCGATGATTTCGCCGTCACGGGAAGGGGAGATCATCGCCTTAATGCCATGGTTTCTGTGAAAAAAAGGGGCCCAGAGCACACAGCAATGCCATACTGCCAGGATATACGGTTCCTTCGACTGGCGAATTCTTTCGAATGGTTCTGCGTTCAGGTATTTCTTTTGGATGGTGAGTCTGACCATTCGTTGTAGTGTATAAATGATCCAGGGAAGGGTCGCCGTGAGTACTCTTGATAAGAGGGAGTTTTCCTTGATTCGCATGGCTGTTTTTCGCTCTTTCTGGCCTGGACCTGGTTGAAAAAGTCGCCTGATGATTTAACTCGATGACGGCGACTGCCCGGATTCCGGGATGAACAGGAATCCGGCTGCCAGAACCAGAAAAGCAAATCCTACAGCGTGATTCCAGCGAAAAGACTCTCCTAGATAGAATACTGAGAACAGTGCAAAAACCACCAGTGTAATGACTTCCTGAATGGTTTTTAATTGGGCTGCACTGAACATACCATGGCCCATTCGATTGGCGGGCACTTGAAAGCAATACTCAAAGAAAGCGATGAGCCAGCTGATGAAGATAACCTGTAGCAATGGGGCCTCTTTGAATTTCAGATGCCCGTACCAGGCGAAAGTCATGAAGATATTGGAGAATATTAGAAGCAGAATTGTGTTCATAGCTCCGGATCGCTACCACATCCATTGCGTCGTTCTTTTTTCGCTTGCAGGCAGGTACCTGCGATCGGTATCTCCTCTTCATGCGTATTTCTACCAGAGTTTCCGATATGCTGGGCATTGATCTGCCCATACTGGGCGCACCCATGTTTCTGGTTTCCTATCCAGATCTGGTTGTGGCGGTTTCCGAGGCCGGGGGCATTGGCTGTTTTCCTGCCCTGAACTACCGGACCACCGAGGAGCTCAGAGATGGTTTGCAGGAGATACGGTCCCGAACAGACAAACCCATTGGCGTTAACCTGATTCTTTACAAAGACCATAATCCCAACTGGCCACGGCAGTTTGAGGTCTGCCTGGAAGAGAAGGTGGAACTGATCATCACTTCCCTGGGATCTCCCCGGACCGTGGTCCAGGAAGCCAAAGCGGTGGGTGCCAAAGTGTTTTGCGACGTAACCACTCTGCGCCATGCAAAGGTAGTGGCCAAAGCCGGCGCAGACGCACTCATTGCTGTAGCCCAGGGGGCCGGCGGTCATGCGGGAAACATCTCTCCTTATGCATTGATTCCCCAGCTTAAGGCCGAACTGGACCTGCCGGTAATTGCGGCCGGGGCCATATCGGACGGAAAGCAAATGGCAGCTTCGCTGGCTCTGGGAGCGGATGCCGTTTATCTGGGCACACGGCTCATTGCAACTCCGGAAGCTAAAGCGGCAGAAGGCTACAAAAACATGATTGTGGAGTCCACTGCCGATGATATTGTGTATACAGCCGAGATTTCCGGTATTCCGGCGAACTGGTTAAAAAAGAGCGTGGAAAAAGCGGATGCCCCCTCAAGAATTGCTGGCGACGAGGACGAATACAAAAGATGGAGAGATATCTGGTCTGCGGGCCACGGTGTTTCCCAGATTGGAGCAGTTCAGCCCGCTGGAGAGATTGTACGTTCCATGGCAGAGGAGTACGATGCCATAAGAAGGTCTCTGCCCGCACTGGAAGGCGCTGCGGTTCAATCCAGCTGAAGGAGTTTTCGAAATGCATTCAACTCATCCTGCTTACGGCAACACGGACTACGGTTACAGTGTAAGCCCCATCGGAATGATGATCAAGAACGCGGAGAATGGGGCGAAATGGGCCAAATTCTGCGGAGTAATGACTATCATAGGCGGCTGCATGTACTGCCTGGGGATCATCACAGCCACCGTGGGTATTCCCATGATCTTCATGGGCCTGCGAGCCATGAAAGCCTCCGATCGTGTGTTGCACTATCTGCGTACCAAAAACCATGAAGATGCGCTGGCCAGTCTTACCGAATACGGTAGCTATTTCAAGATTCAGGGAATACTGGCTCTTGTAGGCATTGCTCTTACCATCGTAGCGTCTTTCATCTATCTGGTGATTGCCATCGTTTTGATCGTGAATCGATGATCGGATCCGGGAACCGATGTCCCGGATCATTGGTCAGATGTTTCTAGCGACTCATTCCATGCAAAGTGCGGTTCTGAAATTCTGCTATTTGATCGGGCCGGGATTGCTCTTTGCGGCCTGTCTAACCGGCCCCCCGGACCTTCCGGAAGATTCCGGTGAGGGCCCCTGTAGCTATGAGCTGCAGGTAGACGGCCAGCAGCGTACCCTTAACGGCGCCTGCCCCCCAATCAGCATTTCGGCGCTCTGGAAAAGTCTGCCATCCTGGTTTCAGGCCAGGTTTCAATTACATCCCGATGAAGTGCTACGAAACAAGTTGCGACTTTATTCCGGTCCGGGAGTCTCCCGGGCTCTGGTGATTGACGGAAAGCGATACGATCTCGTATCTCCGGATCTAAAGGTTCGATCAGAAACAAGAATCATTATTGAATGATACCAGAACTCCCCTGAGGTCTTCAGGATGAATTCCGCTGATGCGACGATCTCCAATCATTTCGGCAAAGAACTCCTCCTTTGCGGGCAATTCGTCTTCGGAATAAGAATCGGGCCTATTCTATTTCGCCCGCTTCGGTTCTTAGCCTGGCAACAATGGGAAGAGACAACTCTTGAAGTCTTAGATACTGTGAATTACAGGCAGGCCAGTCGGAACTTCCCTCTCCGTAACTTCACTGACGTCAGGAGATTCAGACATAGGGCGATGGATTCGATAGATTCTGGTCATTGTGCTTGTTTGATCGCCTTTGATCTGGCTGGTCATGACCGTGGCATAAAGCCGGCCTTCTGCGTCCGGGCCCAGTAATTGAGCGTTAGTCTCGATAGAGAAGTCATTGGCGCTATGGTACGGATGCGCGCTTATTGTGCCGTTCATGCATTGTTCCAGGTCGAGAATTGAACGGCCGGAGCCCCGGTGCAGGGATACCCATTTCATGCCTGCCGAGGCCGGACGATCCATGCTGAGTTTGAATTCGTTTATGAGCAATGGGAACCTTCCAGAACTGTTCGAAAAAAAGATGTAGCGTGCCGAACTTCCCGTGTAGCTCAAAAATACCGGCCGCGTTTGGCGAGGCAGACTCAAGCAGCCAGTGTATCTGTGCCGTCATGAGCGCAAGAAAAAGGCCCGTGCTGGTTTTGCTCCAGCCGGGCCTTGTGCTTGGCATTCCTTTTGTAGGTCTTGCCCGATGGTTTTACTTTGTTGGGTGGTAAGGTCTGCTTTCGCGCCTGGGCGCGAATGACCTTCAATGTTTCGCGCTTCATATCCTATTGGACGTAAATACCCCGGTAAAGGCAATTAAAAATCATTGCCCAAGGATTCCGCATAATCGGCCTTTTCTTACTGAAATTCCTGCGGGGACCTTTCCGTCCCGGGTGCCTGCGGGGACCTTTCTGTCTTACGTGCCGGCGGCAGGCCCTTCTGTTGGAGATCCCTGCGGCCGATTCCTTTATTGGGATCTTAGCTTCTCGGGCGCGGCGTTAGAGAAGGCCCTTCATGCCCCGAGGGTCTTATTTGCAGGGGCTTTTTTCCGGGAAAATCGCTGACAAAATGGTTTATTCTTTGCATTCTGTAGAGGAATCCTCTGCCTTTTCGGCCACCCGCCGAAGTGATCTGCCATGAACTTCGTGACGAAAATCAAATACTGTTTGGTGGCTTTATTGGCCCTTTCCTGTGTGCAAGATCACCCAGATGAACCTCCCTTGTTTTTTTCTGCGCCTGCTACGCTCACATTAGGCGGTGAAGTCCTCGGGCTCAACGGTACGCTAGTTCTCAGCAATAATGGCACAGATTCAGTGACTATCAACTCCGATGGAGCCTTCGAGTTTCCTACCAGGTATAGATCGGGCGCGCCCTACAGCGTTACCGTTACAGATGCGCCCTTGAATCAGAATTGCAGCGTTACATCGGGCACCGGAGTGCTTTTGTCAAATGTTGATACGGTATTTGTTCAGTGCCAGAACACCGGCGTCATCATAGATAATATCCAGCGCCTGTATCTGAGCAGTCAGGGCGGCGCCCATAACACTTCATCCATTGACTGGACTCCGCAATACACGGAAAACTTCGAGATCCGTATTGGGGCGGATTGTGCCACCGGTAATCTGGGAACATTTACCAACAATTCCGGAACAACTACTACCGGCGTTCAGGAAACCAGCGTAATCAACCAGACGGACCTGGTGCCCGGAACCAACAGCATCCATATATGCATCCTGGACGGTTCCTCCAATCTCATCGATTTCAATACCTTTACCATTGAACGAGACGATGTCTCTCCGGTGGTCACCCTGGGCACGGCCTCCGGGAGCTACAATAGCCCGCAGAGCCTGAGTGCCAGTTGTTCGGATCCTGCCAGCGGATGCAACGCCCTGGTCTATACTATTGCCGATGTGGCTCTGCCAGGAACGGCCAATCCGGCGGATCCAGCGGTCACTACCGATGGCACTCCCACCACCGGGACACTCTATGCAGCGCCGTTGAATGCGGCGGATCTGCGCAATACGCAGCTGGAGCTTATTGGCATTGATAGAGCTGGCAACCGCTCGGCGGTTGTGATCGGCAATTACACGATTGATGCCACTGTGCCGGCCCTTTCGCTCGGCGCTCCCTCCCGGGACTTCATTAGCAATGCAGCCGGGGCGCCCTATGATTCTTCTACGATCAGCTGGACATCCAATCGAAGTAACATGGACTACTTCGTCTGGTACGGAGCCACCGACTGCCATGGTTCGGGCGGCACTTCAATTACCACGGGAACAACTACCGGCGCCGGGGATACAATCTCCGTTTCTGCAGCCTCCATTCCGGTGGGAGCGCAAACCATTACCATCGCAGAAAGAAACTTCGCCGGCGACTATGGCTGCCAGACCTTCACTCTTACCAGAGACGATACAGCGCCCACAGTGGTGGCCGGTGGCACTCCCATAGGAAGCACCCTGGCCTATGACGATGAAATCGATATTCGTTTAAGCGAACAGATTCTACCTGGCTCCATCACTGTCGGGGGAGGGGATCTCGACGGGGAAGCTGTGTTGCCGCCAACCATCGTCACAACTTCCAACACCGACGACACCATCCAGATTTCGCCCACTACCTACTGGAGTCCGGGCAGCGGCAGAACCATCGATGTAGATGTGCGGGACCGGGCCGGCAATCTGTTAAACCTATCCCTGGCATTTGACCTGCCCAACGGAACAGTGGAGCCCATGTATGCAGCAGCGCCTGACTGGAATCAACATATAAGAAATGATGGCACCCGGGTCTTCGATGCGAGCGGCGTTTCCTGCGACGGAACCGAAACTGGATTCATTACCTCGTGTCTCCATGGAGGCGAACTACGGAAAGTGCTGGTGCTAAACGCTACCAGTTGCGCCGGCTTGACCGCCAGCGATGCCAACGGCTGGTACGGATGGGGCTGTTATGATCCCCCGGGACCCGGTCCTGTAGAAATGGTAACAGTGGTCCGTGTTAACGGTCTTCGAGAATTTATAGATTTCGGCACGCAAACCTGGAATACCAACTCCGTATCCGTAAGTAATGGCTTCAGTACACCCACCACTGCATGGTGGGGGAATCCCATTCAGACGGTGCCTGCTGGCGGTATCAGCATGAATACCGCCAATACAGTGTACGTCACCACAGCCAACGTTACCATGACCGGAGCGATCACAGCATCTGTGGACAATGTTACATTCAGTACAGCGCCGAGCACGGCCATTACCACCAACGTCGCTGCCCATCAGATCAACATTACAGGCCGAAATTTTGTATGGGTCGAGGCTGGAATGCGTCACATAGACGGTACAGGAAACTCATCAGGTATCTTTATTCGGGATTCCGCTTTCATTACAGTGGACCGTACCGCCATGGCCAACTACCGGGGCTTCAGCAATACGGGTCAGGTGCGCGTGATTCATAGTCGTGGTCTCCTGTTTCGCAACATGGTCATAGCCAATAACCCGGACCATCACGGAATTAGCTTCTATTCCGATACAGCCGACAGCCACCACAACTGGATTGATCAGGTGCGCATCTTTAATAATACAGGACATGGTATCTTTTATCGAGGTAATAGTCCCAATGTAGTTCGCGACATGCTGGTTACCCGCTCCATGATTCACAATAACGGTGGCGGTGGTATCTATGCAAGCCAGGGGATTGCCAATTCGCTGTTTATGAACTCCCTATCTGCCAACAATGTCGGCCCCGGGGTAAACCTACTTGGGACCGGGCCTTCTGGTGCAAGTAATACCCTGGTCAACATAGTATCGATCAACAATCAGAATGGCGGAATTACACCGGGCGATAATAGTCAGTTTATCAATCTGGGCCTTTCCGATAACGGCGGAGCCGACGTAATGGCTCCCCTGGCCACCGGCAATTTCTACTCGGGTGTGCTGTATTCAGGTAGAGCCAGCGTTCTCCCTGATGATCAGGATGGTCGTTGTAATGCGGCCGGGGCGGGCTCCGGTATGCAAAACGATGACGATTGCACGCCCGAGGGGCCTTCGGATCATACCGTGATAAGCGCCTTTGATCTCGCTGATCAATTTCGCGGGCCCAACGGTGGAGTTGTTGCCTATGCAATAACCAATAACTGGTTTGCCCTGCCCAACGATTATTCCGGGTTTGGTCGCTCTCCCACGGTTCCTCCAGCCTATCCGGCAAATGGATATCGGGGCAATTGTGATGGAACGGTGCTCACCGGTTGCCGTGAATTTGACTGGCAGCTTGTGAATACCGCCCCGAGCCCCGGTTTTCGCAATGCCCTGGCCTGTCCGGATACGCTACCCACAATGCCGGTGACTCATACTTTCTCTTCCGGCACCTACACGTTTCTGCGGAACGCCTACGCCCTGGAAACCGATGCAGACTGGGATCTGCCTATGTGCATGGGGGATGAGCAATGTCTCTATACTCCGAATCTGGGTGTTTATCAGGGGCATGCCGGCCTTACGGATTCAGGTTGCACTGATCTGGTGGGGGACCCAACGTTCGGTAACATCGATTTTCAAGAGTTTGGCACAAACGGCGTGCCTTGAATCGTTTTGCCTTTTGCCCTCCTTTGTGGCAAGTACGCCTACCCCGGCGGTGGCTTTCGCAAACGTGTACCGTCATCGCATTCCGGGTTGACTGATCACTCTAACTCCCGGTCAAATGATCTGTGTCGACTATGGATCCCAGGGCATCCTGTTTAACGATTTCCCGGTTTTCTGGCGGAGCCCTGTTTGTCTTCCTGTTGGTTTTGGCCGGCTGCTCCAATTTGATCATCGGAAACGATGGGGAAGATACTGTGCTGGCCTCAGACGCTTCCGGCCAGATGAACCGAGCTATCACCGCAAAAATAATGCAATGCAGACAGGAGCAAAACGATACATCCTATCCGGCGGGAGGTCCATGTGTGGGCGCGCTTGTAGGCGATCGGCTGCTGAGGAAGGGTGATGTGGATGCCTGCATTGCGACCCTGCTCAGTTGGCAGTGTCCGGCAAATCCGGGTTCGACGGGTATCTGGCTTCTGTCGCAGACCATGAATCAGTATGCCATCAATTGTCCGGCAAAATCTGTACCTTTCCTATTTAACGATGTGGGGCCGCCCTGGCAAGGTAACATTCTATCGCTCACCGGAGATGAGCCCACCTTCTACTATGCGTGCTTTTAACTACATGCTGCAACGGCTCTAAAAGAAAAAGCCCGGCCTCGGCCGGGCTTTCTTGCAAATGAGATGAATCTCCTGGATTCGCCTGCGACAATGAGCCTGCAACGCGAAGGGGGCTCTCTGACGTTTCGTCGCCTATTGCAGGCAACGCCCCCCAGAGGGCCCCAGGGAATCAGGCCACAGTAATATCTTTGTTCAGATATACGTCCTGAATCGCATTCAGCAGCTCCACACCCTCTTTCATTGGGCGCTGGAAGGCTTTTCGACCGGAAATCAGTCCTGTTCCGCCAGCTCGTTTGTTGATTACAGCGGTTCTTACTGCATCCGCCAGATCGCTCGCTCCTTTGGATTCGCCTCCGGAGTTAATCAGCCCGGCGCGGCCAGCGTAGCAGTTCAGCACCTGATACCGGCATAGATCGATGGGATGATCAGAAGAAAGCTCAGAATACACCTTTTCGTGGGTCTTTCCGAACTTGATCGCGTTGTAGCCGCCGTTGTTGGTTGCCAGCTTCTGTTTGATGATGTCAGCCTGGATGGTTACGCCCAGGTGGTTCGCCTGACCGGTCAAATCCGCTGCCGTATGATAATCCTTATCCTTCTTGAAGTCGTTGTTTCGCAGATAGCACCAGAGCACCGTAGCCATACCCAGTTCGTGGGCATGCTGGAAGGCTTCGGCCACTTCGATGATCTGCCGGCTGGATTCTTCGGAGCCAAAGTAGATGGTGGCGCCCACGGCTGTGGCGCCCAGGTTCCAGGCTTCTTCCACGTTTCCGAACATGATCTGATCGTATTCGTTGGGATACTTTAGAAGGTCGTTGTGGTTGATCTTTACCAGGAAGGGGATTTTATGAGCATACTTTCGCGCAACCGATCCCAGAACGCCGTAGGTGGTGGCAACAGCGTTGCATCCGCCTTCAATGGCCAGCTTGATGATATTCTCCGGATCAAAGTATGCCGGATTGGGCGCGAAAGATGCGCCGGCGGAGTGTTCGATGCCCTGGTCTACGGGAAGGATGGAAACGTATCCGGTACCGGCCAGGCGACCATGATTGAAAATCCCTCCCAGGGATCGAATTACCTGGGGATTGCGGTCGGAGCCTACCCAGACGCGGTCTACGAAATCCGGCCCTGGCAAATGCAGGCTTTCCTTGCTGATCTTCGGGCTGTGCTTTAGAATGCTATCGGCGTCGGCGCCCAGCATTTCTGTAATCTTGGCTGTATCCATTGTTACCTCTTTAAATTCTGGCGTTTAGTTTTGAATTATTCCTGGTGCATCTGACGTCGGAGATGTTTTAATCCTCCGCTTCCAGATCTGTCCTTCGCAGGACAAAACCGGGAAAAGTTACAGAGGCCCCTCTACTTCGAAAGAGCCTCGGCGCTGATTCCTTCATTTCGCGCCTTCGGGAAAAGCTGAATTTCAATTTGATCGTTCAATCCGCCTTTCATTTTTTCTTCGGCGGGCTCAACGGTGGTGCGATTGAGTTTCAAAACAAAGTCATTTGTTTCAAAGATCTGTTGCTTTGTTTTGATTACGTTGCCCGCTTCCGTGGTTTCGGAGTTCTCCGGCGAATCCACCGCCGCTTCTTTCAGACCATATGCTTCCTGGATCTTTTTCAAAAACTCGGCTACATTCTCGGCGGTGTCCCTGCGTTGGACCCGAGCAATGGTGAGCGCATTATCCTTGAAGAATAGAGTCAGGGTGTAGGGCTCTTCCGGCTTTTCGGCCTCGGCAAAAAGGTCGGAGGCCTCTATGTCCTGATCTCGGGAAACCGGATAGGATAGAATCACGGATTCGTTTGAGTCGGACACCAGGGTCCAACCCGAACCAGAAAGACTGGATATGGTCGCATCTCTGGACTCGCCCCAGGGCAAGTCCCCGGGGCCGGGAATCGGCGCTTCAATGTCTTCGGAGCACTGAAGTAGAACCATAGGAAGTAGGACAAGCAGCGCTGCCTTTGATAAGGTATTCATTGAATCCTACTTCCAGGCGAAACCGGGCCTATTCAAGCCTTTTTCCGTTCCGGGCGGTGTCGTCCGCTGCTACCGTTCCTGGCCGTACCAAAATGGCAGCAATAGCGGCCGCTGCTTTGGAGTGTCCGAAAGGTCAATATACCGGCGCGAATGCCCATTTTTCAGGGGCTTTGCACAAAAAAGGAATTGCATCCTCACAATCTTAATGAGACATAATCCATTTGCAGAGGATTCATCATGCAATATGGTACATTGAGAGGCGAGTCGGTACAGAAGTGCCTCATGCAGCTGCGCAGTCAGTATGGGTCCGATGTCTTCGTCATTGATACGCGCGAAGTCACTGAATCCGGATTCCTGGGCACAGGGCTTTTCAAAAAGAAGATCTACGAAGTGGATTACATGATCAAGGAGCAGAACGCTCCCTATCATCAGAAAAAGACCCCCGAACGAAAAAGCAATACTCGCAAAAAGACCGCCGAGCAGGCGGCCCTTTCTTTCCTTTCCGGTGGCTCAGCAAGTACCGGCGAAGACTCCTGGCCATCCGAGCGGCGTTCTCGCTCCTCCGAATATCCTGTGGCGGCCAGAAAGCCTCTTGCCCGGCGGGAAGAGCTACCTGCTCCCGACATACAGAACCCCGGGCACTCGGAAGGGACATCCGAAAAGCCAGATGCGGACATCCCCGAATTGGATCAATTGATCGCATCCTTGAAAGCTTTGAAAGAGGAAACGGGTCGAGACCTGGACCGCTCCAAAAAGGAGCAGAAAACGGAAAAAGAATCCGACGACCGGATGAATCGGCTGCTCAAGAAGATGGATGAAATGGCCCGAGCGGAGCAATCCGCGGCTCTTTCGTCCCGGGAAAAGGCCCCTAAAGCAGCTCAATCGGTTCCCTCGGCGCCCGTGCCCGGGGCCTTCAAAGTGGCGGAACCGCCCAGCGCTGAAGAGATAGACGCTCTATGGTCTGAGCAGTATGACCCTGGCACATCAGCCGAAGCCATGCCGGTAGAAGCGGAGATGAGCGATGAGGCCTTGCTTGCGGCCGCCGACCGAATTGGCTCAAACGCCGGGGCGGGCGAAGCCAACGGCTCGCGGCATTTTCCGGTCGCCCCGGAGGGGGTATGGCCGGCCCGGAAGCTGGAGATTAATACCGGTCGCGGCAGGCATTCCGATTCTCTGGCGGACGATGGCAGTTTTGATACCGGCGCTGAGTTCCGAGTCTCATCTCAGGAGTCCGAACGAGCGGGTTTATTGACCGCTTCCCAGGACCCCACGGCTCGGAAATTTATGCAGATTCGCCAGAGGCTTCTGGATAGTAGCCTTTCCAGCGATCTGGCGGACCGAATCATTCGAAGCGTGGATGACAGCCTGTCGCGCAACGACCGTCAGCATCCAGGTCGTATCGAAGAGGCAACCCTGAACAAGCTGAGCAACATGATCCGGATGGTGCCGGACATCGCCCCTCCGCGGGGGGAATGCAGGGCTGTGATGCTGGTGGGACCCACGGGGAGTGGAAAAACATCCAGCATCGCCAAGCTGGCCACGCGGTATCTTCTCCATGAAAAGCGGGAGGTATCCATCTATAACCTGGATCTGTACCGCCTGGGGGCCACCGAAATGCTCAAGGTGCATGCAGAGATCATCGGAGCTCCTTTTTATGCTCCTTTGAGCGTGGAAGAGTTCAAAAAGCAGATGGATGAGGACCCGGCCGAGATTATGCTCATCGATACCGCCGGAATCAGCGGCCGGGAAGGGCGCCTCAAAGACATCCAGGCATTCCGGGATGCCTGTCCGGTGAAGCTGGATGTCCATCTGACCGTGGCTGCCGGTACCGATAGTCGGATGGTGGACCGCATCTTTGACACCTTCGACAGCTTCGGATTTGATAAAATTCTACTTACAAAGCTGGATGAAACAGATTTTTTTGGCGCATTCATCGAGCATGCCGATAAAATTAATAGGCCGTTCTCGTTTTTGATGGATGGTCCAGGTGTGCCCGGCAATATCATGGATGCCAGACCAGATGACCTTGCCCGGATGCTACTGGACTGAATCGAAAAAACGGTCTAAATTATCGTTGAAGAGAGACCGGAACAATGGAACGATTCGAAAAGGTCAGAAATGCTCGAACGCAGATGGCGGAGGTTCTGGCTGGAGTCGGTCCGGCCACCGTGCTGGAGCGTGATACATCTATGGAAAGCATCGCTGAGCAAAGCCCGACGGGACCCGGGACAGAAAAGGCAACCCGCATCATCTCGGTGACCTCCGGAAAAGGTGGAGTGGGCAAAACCACTGTATCGGTGAACCTGGCCATTAGCATGGCCCAGCTGGGCAAAAAAGTCCTGCTGTTTGACGGTGATCTGGGTCTGGCAAATATCAACGTTCTTCTGGGCATCATCCCCGAACACAACATCTACGAGGTGATGAAAGGCCGGCGCAACCTGAAAGACATCATCATCCCCACAAATTACGGAATAGACATAATCGCCGGGGCCAATGGGATCAGCCAGCTGGCCAACCTCAGTGATGACCAACGCGAACATTTCCTCACCGGCCTGGAAGATCTGCCCGGCTACGATGTAATGATAATCGATACCGGAGCGGGTGTGGGTTCCAACGTAATCGGTCTCGTGATGCCCGCAGACGATGTTGTGGTAGTAACGACTCCTGAGCCTACCGCCATCACCGATGCGTATGGAATGATCAAAAGCATCGTGGCCAATCGACAGGAAAAAACTATCAAGCTGGTGGTGAATCGAGTGCCCACGGCTGTGGAGGCCAAAAGGGTAGCCGATCGATTGATTACGATCTCGTCTCAATTTCTGAAAACCAATGTGGAAAACCTGGGCTTCATTTTCGAAGAGAACCTGGTCCAAAAAAGTATCCGTAGCCAGCGTCCCCACGTGGTCCTGTATCCCGGAGCCAAGAGCTCGGCCTGCATGCAACATGTAGCCGCTCGCCTTCTAAATCGCGAGATTGAACAAGAGGGAGAAGGGATTTCCGGATTCTTTTCCAAAATCTTTCAGATGGTGGGGATCGGAAACGATTGATCCCGGGCATCTGGAATGTCCCTTCAGATTAAATTCATCGCAGTATTTGCCCTGCTGGGGCTGGCTGTTTCCCTTACATTCGGGCTTATGTCTGGAAACAGCTTGACGCACGTACTTGTCACTGCTTTGATCTGCACAGTTCTATCCGCCGCCCTTGGTGTAGGTGTGTACCAGGTACTCAAGAATCGGGTGCCCGAGTTTCTTGACCTGTTAAGCGGTAGCGGAGATGCGTCGGATCTGGCCGAAGACGAGCTGGGCGGATTGGATGACTCGCTGGCGCTGTCCGAGGACGATGATCTGGCCGGCGAAGGGGCATCGGAAGGCGCTTTCGCAGAAGGCGCCGAGCCAGAAAGGAAGGAATTCGGGGATCATATCCTGGTAGACAAAGTAAAAGTCAAAAACAACCCGCGCCTCATGGCTTCGGCCATTCGCACCATGTTGTCCCGGGATGAATAGCCTGTCGAATGTCAAAGATCTACGAAAAATATAAAGACGAAGACGAACAGTCTCTCTGGCAGAGATATCGCAAAGAGGGTCTTCCAGAACTGCGGGACTTCTTCGCCGAGAAGTACGCGCCTCTGGTGAAATACGTGGCGGGCAAAGTGGCTATTGGCATGCCACAGAACGTGGAATTTGACGATCTGGTAAGCTACGGTTCCTTTGGTCTTCTGGATGCCATCGAGAAATTCGACCCCAACCGCGACATCAAGTTCAAGACATACGCTATGACCCGTATTCGGGGCGCCATATTCGATGAGCTACGAAGCATCGACTGGATTCCGCGAAGCATCAGGCAAAAGGCTCGCCAGGTAGAAGAGATCATTTCTCAGCTGGAGAATAAGCTCGGCCATACTGTAGAAGATGAAGACATCGCCAAAGAGATGGGCATCTCGGTGGATGAGCTTCAAAGTCTATTGACGAAGATTTCCGGCACCTCTATTATTTCGCTCAATGACATCTGGTACATGGGCGACGACAACGATGAAGTCTCTTTCATGGAGACCCTGGAAAGTCCACAGAACCTTAATCCGGACTCGCTCATCGAGAAAGAAGAAATAAAAAGCGTTATCGTAGAAGCCATCAAGACCCTTCCTGACAAAGAAAAGAAAGTCATTGTCCTCTATTACTACGAAGATCTGACGCTCAAAGAAATTGGCGAAGTTCTGGAAGTTACCGAGTCCAGGATTTCGCAACTTCATACCAAGGCTATTATGCGACTCCGCGGAAAGCTGGTTCGCATGAAAAATGCTCTGAAGAAATAACGCTCCGAGAATTGGCCTACTATTCCAATCCGACCGGACCTCGTACCCCCGGAGGCTCTGGCCTCGGATTCCGCCCGGAAACCCTTCGCCTAACGTTCCGTTTTTCCCTGGAAACCAGTTCTGCTCATTCTCTGGCTTATGGCGAGGGTTTTCCTGGTCCCTGCTTCTCCCTGTCGGCCTGGCTCTCCGCGCTCTACGAACTACTGGGGGCCGAGGCAAACCGGGCAATCGTATCCATCAGCTGCTTTCTATTAAACGGCTTCTGCAGGTAGCCGTCGAGTATCCCATCTTGAATGTATTTCTCCACCGCCTCATAGTCGTGGGCTGTTACGCCCACAAACGGAGGCGCGGATGCACCGGCGCCATTCTTGTAGGTGCTGGCCCAGACAAGTGCGCGATCCCCCTCCAGCTCTACATCAGAAAGTACAAGGTTATATCGATTCTGGTTTAAGAGGGCCAGGGCTTCGGCGCCGTTGCGAGCGCGTTGCAATTCGAAAGGTCCTTTGCGTAGCAGGCGGGCCACCAGCATGGCAAGCAGATCGGAGTCCTCCACGTGAAGGATTCGCAGCGTTTCGGCGCCGGAAAAGGCAATGGGATCGCTGTCGGAATGTATCTGATCCGGTTCCCGTTGGTCGGATTCAGACTTGACTTGCGTTTCGCCGGTAGCTGGAAGATGTACCGTGAAGCGAGTGCCTTTAGCGCTTTCGGTTTCCACCGTTATATAACCGCCCGTGGCGGCGAGTAGCAACTGGGACAGGTACATCCCCAGTCCGGCTCCTTTCTCTCCGTCCGTTCCGCTCCGCGGTTGAACTCGCCTCTCCGGATCCAGAAGCTGACGGGCCTCCTTTGCATCCATGCCAATTCCTGTATCTTCAATGTGGATTTGAACTTCGGTGGGGCCTTGTTCCGCGTAGATGTGTACTTTTCCGCTTGCGGGGGTGAACTTTATCGCATTCATCGCTATATTACGCAGAACTACTTCCAGGGAATCCGGCTCTATGGCCGCCGACATTTTGGGAGGAAGGACCAAATCCAACTCTACCTTTTTCTGAATCGCTCTGAGGGATATGTCCTTCTGAACTGTTTTGAGCACGCTGGAAACGTCACAGTGCAATGACAGATGGCCGGAGGGAGTGGAAGCTCGGGCCCATTCGAGCAGGCGTTGCAGAAGGTCCATGGAATCACGAATGCCGCCGCGAAGCAAGTCCAGTTCTGCGCCCTTCAGGGCTTCCCGATTGTGCGACAAATCGTCTAGAAGCGAGTAGCTGGTCGCCAGGGGACCGCGAAGATCATGGCCCAATACAGAAAGAACAATTCGTTGAAATTCCTGCTGCCTGTAGGCGGTATGATGCGCTTCGCGCAGATCGGATACCATGGAAGCATTTCGCAAAGCCAGTACCACGTATGGGGTCAAGCCCTGTAGGAGCTCTCTGGTGCTTTCTTTGTAGGGTTCATTTGTAAACCTCTGGAAGAATAGGATAGCCCGTAGTTCGTCGCCTTCTTGCACCGGCACGCAAAGTGACCGATCCTGAAAATCTGCCGGCCACCGAAGTTCCGGATCGCTTTCTTCGCGTACGCAGGCGGCCGCCAGACCGGGTGTCCTGTGTGCAAACAATACTTCCCGGGATATACCCCGGGATTCATCGGCCGAAGAAATGGGCGCGGTGTATAGAGTTCTGATCTCGGGCAAATAGAGTCCCAGTTTCTGCAGGCCAAATGTATGCTTAAGGGATCCGAATAGATTAACGGTAATGCTGGCCGGCGAGTCGCAACCGATAAGGGACCAGGCAACGTTGCTGAGTATCTGAGCGCTTTGCAATGATGCGCTAATACGGGCCTTTTCCTGTCGTTCCCGGGCGGCTCGGTGCGCCAGCGCCGCTACATGCGCCAACAGAAAAAGAAGTAAACCAAAGGATACCAGATACGGGGATTGTAGAAGATTCAGTTCTACCAGAATATCGTGGATTACGAAGAAAGAAAGAGCGATGAACCCTGCGCCAATGAGCAAGGCATTGAGTTTCTGCTCTTGCCGTCCGAGATAGATCGAACGTGCGGCCACGGCCATAGTGGCGACCAGAAAGGCGTGGTTCAAGGGAACAATATTCGTAAAGAGTAGCGGCGGCAGAAAGATCACTATCAGCGCAAAAAAAAACGAAAATTGCCGTGAGTCCACGAAGTGCAAACCGATGCATTGTTCCCGGGAAGAGATGGTTCAGCGAATGCAGAAATGCCGCCGGCGAAAGTAGAATACCCAGAAATTCCAGACGATAGTAAACGCCAAACGGGAAGTCGGGCATTAAGTGTAGAATGATATGCGAATTGGTACTTATCTGTCGCAACATGGCAAACAGTGCGAAGAAACCGAAAAATAGCGACGCGCGGTCTTGAGTGTTCAGAAGGAACAACGCGAAAGAAAATCCGGTCGCCAGGAGCAACATACCGGTCATCAAGCTGTCCAGGATTACGGTTCTATGCACATAGTCCTCGATAGACTGTGCCGGGCCTAGCAACGGCGCATTCCACATTCCTCCGGACTTATCGTGCCCATTGGAGATGTGTAATACCAGCTCAATTACCGGCGCGTCGGGAAGACGAACCATCTGAGGAAGCATGGCGGCCTGTCGTTTCGCTGGATTCCGGGCAACAGTTCCGTTACGGGCCAGCACTTCGCCATTTACCCATAACTCGTAGGCGGTGCCCTGGAACGGCATATACAACGCCAGGTCCGCTGATAAGTCTTCCGGGATCTCCAGTATCATTCTATAGGTGGCTACTCCGGTACCCTTCATCCCCCAGGGGGCGGGGTATCGGGTCCACGAATCCGGGATGGTTTGAAAGGAGCAATGGCCCGGCATTTCCGATGCAAAATCATGTCCTGGCAGCAAAGCATTCGGACAGAAGGCCCATTGGCCGCTCAGGGAAAGGTTCTTTTCAGGAATCTCCCGAATTTTCAGGGCTCCTTCCACCACGGAGGGCATCCGGGATTCGGAGGCGCATCCGACGAAAACCAGGCATAGGATGACCAATCTCTTCATTTGCCCACCAGTCTCCAGCCGAAGCCCATACGGAAAACCATCACGGATCGGGTAAACGTCAACGCAAAGCAGCGCTACGTAATGATTTTTGCGCCGGAATTGGCCCTCAAGCCGGGGCTTCATTCCGGTGGCAAGCATGGGGCAAAGCGCCGGAATCGGCCAAATCCGGCGCCAGGCAGTGGATAGGACGGAAAAACCTGTCAATATTTGCACAGTAAACTATTGCCCAGGCATTAAGTCCGAACCAACCTTTGCCGAAGCCTATTAATGAGGTACAACCTATGGAAACCATACAGGTAAACGGTACGCACCAGAATTCGGCTCCGGCCAGACAGCAGATGCTTCAGGCGTCCAGGGCCGAGTTGGCTCGTAAACTGCAGGACGGCAGGCATCAGGATGTGGCGGATACCCCGGAGAACCGGCAGAATGTGCAGAAGGCCATTGACGCTCTGGACATGTTCTCCAGCGACAAGAATACCAACACTCGATTTCAGTATAGTGTACACGATGAGACTGGCACCATTCAGGTGAAACTGTACAATTACTTAACAGGTGAGGTAGTTCAAGAGATCCCGTCATCCAAACTTCTGGAGTTCGCTTCTCATATGCAGGAACTATCTGGTCTATTGCTGAACGAACAGGCTTGATCCCGAGCCCTGCGGGGCTCCGGGCTCTGGCTTCTTTTTTCCAGTAGGCTCGGTTTTTGTTTGCCAGGCTGTGATTTTGCTGTCACAATCCCTGGATGCGCATAAGTGTAATAATCCCTACCTTGAACGAGCAGGAGGATCTCCCGATTCTCCTGGAATCTCTAAGCAAACAAAGTTGCCGCGATTTCGAGGTGATTGTGGCCGATGCCGGCTCCAAAGACGCCACGGTCAAGATTGCTCGCAAATACAAAGCCCGGGTAGTGCCCGGCGGTATGCCCGGAGTGGGCCGCAACCGGGGGGCGGAAGCTGCCAATGGAGAATATCTCTTCTTTCTGGACGCTGACGTTCGTTTACCGCCGGATTTCCTTGAAAAGGCGGCGGATGAGATGGATAGCCGTTACCTGGATCTGGCAACCTGCGAATTTCACCCCGATTCAGATCTCAAACTGGACGATATAATGTTTCGTTTCGCGAACCTTTCCGTGAAGCTTAACCAGGACATGAATCCCCGGGCCGCCGGCTTCTGCATTTTTATTACTCGACGTTTGTTTCGCAGGGTAGGGGGCTTTGATGAGAGCTTAAAGCTGGCCGAAGACCATGACCTGGTACAGAGGGCTTCCGAGTTTCGCCCGCTGCGGGTTCTGCGAAATACCTTCTTGAAGGTTAGTATTCGCAGACTGGAAAAGGAAGGTCGCTTCTCGTTGATTCAGAAGTACTTCAAAGTGGAAATGCATCTGCTCTTCAAAGGGAATGTCAAAGAGGATATCGTCGACTACGAATTTGGCAATTTCTCGGAGAAGTCTGACAATAACAAATGGGTGGACGATCTGGAAAAGAAGATCATTCAGATGGAAAAAGCCTATGGAAAGTTATCCGCTCCTTCCGATCAGCCGGGTAAAGCGGGCAGTGGCGCTACCAAAGAAAAGAACGATCTGTTCGAAACATTGAAAGCGGGTATTGGAACACTGGTGGACGTAATCACAAAATCTCCTGAAGACAGCGTGGCTGCGGAAAAGGCAAAAGAAGCGAAAGGCGAAGGCGGCAAGGGCAAGAGTAAGCAAGGGAAGGGCTGATCTAGTTGCCCAGAAATTCTTTCAACGCCCTTACCATCTGCGTCCGGCCCGGTTCTTCGTAAGGTAGATGACCGGCCCCTTGCAGAACCACCAATCGCTTTTTCTCCGGGATCCGATCATAGAATTCTTTGCTCATTTCCAGGGGCGTCCAGGGATCCAGTCCGGGATGGATCATCAAAACCGGGCATACCCGAAATTCTTCGGGCTCCAGGGCGGGTGCATAGTTCATAAAAGTGCGTAGAAAAAGGAGGCTAACCCATCCTCCGCCGGCATGGGGGTCAGTGGCGAAGACCTCGGAAAATGCCGGGTCGTTTGTGATCAGCTCCATTTTGCTAAGGCTGGCAATAGGAAGGTAGACTCCGTCCGTGAACCAACGAAATAGCGATCCCAGTGGTACGCCGACCCGGCTTAGAAATAGATTCGCGCTTACGGCATCTCTTACGTCAGTCCTGCGCACATCTGCGAAAGTGGTAGCGATTAAGCCGTCGGCCTGTCCGTTCATGGCCACTGCTTGATAAGCCAGCATCCCGCCAATGCTCAGACCGAACACGTAAAGTCTCTGACCCGGTCGTCTTTCTTTGTCCATCAAATGGCTTGTTAGCTCCACCCATAGGCCGTAATTCAGTTCGGTTTCGGGGTTCGGCACGGTGAGTCCGTAGCCCGGCATGTCGGGGGCCACCACCGTGCAGCCCAATTCATATACCAGGACAGCCACAGGTCCCAGAATGCGCCCGTTGCCGCCGCCTCCGTGAAGTAGGATCACCTTACAGGCGCTGGAATCTTCGCCGTAACGATCCAGGTGCACTTTGTGACCGTTCCACTGCCAGTATTCTTCGCGAGGCAGGTTTTCGGCGGTAAACCGCATGCTTTCTGGTAGAAAGCGCTGATATCTATGCCAATGTTCGGTGTTTAGATAGGAATCCCCGCGATGCGGCGGGTTCGAATAGCATCCGGCCAGAATAAGAAAGCCAAGTGTCCAAAGGATAGTTTTTGGCGCTCTCCGAATAATTCGCGAAAACACAGAGCGACTATTCCGGGCTCCTGGAATTGATGTTGGCTCCGGGTCGCTCAAACGACCTGGCTTTCGTTCCGGTTTTATGGCTGAATTCATAATCATTCCCTTGCCTGTTTTACACTTGCGAAGTTAGTCCAGTCGCTCTGAATTAAGCGCCAGCTCTGGTTCTTGAAGAAGGCAAGTGCCACGATAATGGAAAGAGAAAAAGTGGACGCTTTGCTCCCTGCGGGTTTACATATGTAAACCCGG
The DNA here is from genome assembly GCA_002730875.1 of Spirochaetaceae bacterium. GTDB lineage: Bacteria > Spirochaetota > Leptospiria > Leptospirales > Leptonemataceae > UBA3465. The sequence goes on from PCBI01000012.1 coordinate 181,684, forward strand.
AACTGGAAAAAGATCTTGAGTCGAATTGAGAAAACCTACCGCCAGGTCATAGATGCTTTTCTGGAACTGATGGTAAGTCAACCGTACGGCCGGATTTCCGTGGACTCCATATCCCGCGCAGCGGGTATTTCCCGGGTTACATTCTATAAATACTTCGCAGATAAAGAAGACTTGCTCTGGAAGTGCTTTGAGCATGTGTATCTGGATGTGAGCCAGCAAGTGGAGCGAGTGGATCCGGTGACGCTGCTTTCGGACGGCAAACCGCTGACCTACTATGTTTTTGAGAATATCCGCCAGAATCGAGATTTCTACGAAAATCTATTTCTGGGAGATATGCCTTACGATTTTCAATGCAGGCTTCTGGATCACATCAGCCGGGAATCCTTTAGAACCCATGAGCTGATTCGTAGCCATTATGCAGGTGAAGTGGATTATGTTCGCATCAATGAATTTCTTGCCGGAGCGCTTTTCAACCTGATTCGCACACTCTTGCGCGATGGGGATTGGGACTCGCTGGAAATGGCTGAATTCTTCACCGCTCTCGTGGCTCCCGGACTCATGCAGATGTGCAACCCCGGAAAATGATCCGAATCACACTCGGTAGTAACTTTGGGCCGGGGAAGATGGGCGACAGGAAGACTCCAGAAAAAGCTAAGCTGGGACAGTGTTAACGTCCGCGTGAGCGTCTGGTAGCGCGAAAATAGCAGGCATTTATTTGTGGGCTACCGCCAACTTCTGGCGGCACAGGCCTCAACTTTGCAGGAAGTCCCGGTACCAGAGTCCGCTATCCTTTATTGTACGTTTTTGTGTTTCGAAATCAACGTGTACTATCCCAAAAGTCTTATCGTAGCCCTCTTTCCATTCCAGATTATCCAGAAGGCTCCAGACGAAGTACCCTTTCAGGTTTACGCCCTCGCGCCTGGCTTTGAGGCACTGTTGCAAATATTCCTGTATGTATCTCTTGCGGCGCTCGTCGTGAATATGACCGTCCCTTTCTACTTTGTCCGTGTATGCCGCGCCATTTTCGGTAATGTACAGGGCAGGTATCTCCGGGTATTCGCCAAACTTCTTCAGAATCTGATAGATACCGGCAGGGTGCACCTCCCAGCCCATGCTGGTGATTTCCACATCCTTTAGCGGCTTGTGCTCCCAGAATTTCAGGTAAGGCATCCACCAGGCCGATCGCACGGTCTTTCGGGAGTAATGGTTGATGCCCAGAAAATCGAACGGATACTGCACCATGTCCATATCGTCCGGATGGATGATGGGCTCCATCTTTCGCAGAAACGGCAGATCCTGAAACGGGTAGCCTCGTCCTACAATGGGGTCCACATAGAGTCTGTTAAAGAATGCGTCGTGTCTTCGCAAAGCGGCCAGGTGCCGCGGCGCGTTGGAGGCGGCTTCACCCGCAAGGGTTGAAATGGTAGTGCCTATCTTGATGTCCGATCGTGCGGCAGCCATTGCCCGGGCCGCTTTGCCCTGGGCCAGCATGGTTAAGTGCGAAGAGCGCGCAAATTTTGCCGGGCCCCGTTTCTGCGGAGGGAAGTATCCGATTCCGTAACCCAGAAGCAAGAAAACGAAAGGTTCGTTCAGAATGATCCAGTTCTTAACCCGATCGCCCAGAGTATCTACCATAAGTCGGGCATAGCCGGAGAAGTGGTCGGCTATGTCTCTGTTTAGCCAGCCGCCCTGGCGTTCCAATTCCAGCGGCAAGTCCCAGTGAAACAGCGTTACGAATGGCTCAATTCCGTTATTTAGAAGTTCGTCCACCAGACGTTTGTAGAAATCCAGACCAGGCTGATTCAAGCCGCCGGCTACGCTGCCATTCGGCAAGACCCTGGGCCAGCTAACAGAGAATCGATAGGCTTTGAGCCCCAGACTTTTCATCAATGCAACGTCTTCTTTCATGCGATTGTAATGATCGCAGGCCACATTTCCCGTTTGCTTTTTTCGGATCTTGCCCCTGGCGGCAAAATCATCCCAGATGGACGGGCCCTTGCCGTCCGCATCGTGGGCTCCTTCTATCTGATAGGCTGCGGTGGCGGCTCCCCAGGTGAATTCGCCAAAATCGGAAGCTTTGAAAGACGCTACGCTCGGGCTCATGAGCCTTTTTGGTCCGAAGGGCCCAGGATGGCAATCGGTTCGGAGCCCGAGCCGCCGAACCGCCATGTTTTTGCGGGAAACCCAAAAAGTGGTCCGGCCAGAAGGAAGGCCAGTGGCCACGCCCCCGGAGTTGGAAAAGCAAATTCCGGGGCCGCAGCATCCGCAGAAATATTGATTTCGAGTCCTGCAAAGTGGTTGAGTCCGACTCCACCTGACTCCAAAATTGGCGGGCTACAACTCCATGTACTCAAACCCGGAAAGCAAGACTCGGCGCTGGGCCTTACGAATCCTGTTTGCCTTTTTGATAATCATCATTCCGCCTTTTCTGTTTAGCGCCGGAATTGTGGGATTCGTGGTTATACAGGACTACAACGGAATTTGTCCCGGGATAATGGATATACCTCCTTACGAATGCAGCGTCTGGGAGTTTGCGGCCCGAAACAGCATAAGTCCCTTTGCTTTGCCCTTTCATCTTTTGATCTTCATGGCGTACTGGGCCATCGCTATCCCGGGCGTCACAGCCGTCCTGATCTGGAAATGGTTTAGCGAAAACCCCGCTAATTCATAATCTTATACCTGACACTGTTGGAATAGCCTGATGTTTCCGGAAATCATCCCGGGTTGCAGGCGAACTTCTGTACAATACCTCTAGACTGATCGCTGACATAAACGTTACCATTTGTATCCACTGTCAGGTATTTGGGCTGAAGGAATTGACCATTCCCGGTTCCGGAGCTGCCAAACCTGGTCAGGAAATTTCCGGATGAATCGAACTTCTGTACTCGTCGTGCTCCTTCGTCGATAGCATAGATGTTTCCTACAGCGTCCGTAGCGACACCGCCGGAACCAGTGGTGAATTGTCCATCTCCGGCGCCGCTGCCTCCCCAGGAGGCCTGGAAGTTACCCTGCCGGTCGAACTTCTGTATGCGAAGATCCGAAGACACAAATATATCGCCGGTGAGGGGGTTCACGGCGATCCCTTCGGGACTGTTGAATTGGCCATCGCCGCTACCGGAACTACCAAATTTTAACACAAAAGAGCCGTTCGTGCCCAGTATTTGAACATCATTGTCGGAAGCATCGGTAATGGCCAGGTTTCCGTTGGGTAAAATGGCCACGTCCCAGGGCAGGTTAAATTGACCGTCTGCGCCGCCATTGCTGGCCAGGATGGCAATGTGATTTCCCGATGAATCAAGGGATTGAACGCGGGTGTTGCCAATTTCGGCCACGTAGAAATTACCGTTCTGGTCAAACGCCAATCCAGAGGGAGTGTCAAAGGCACCGTTGGTTGGAACGGCAGTACTTCCAAAACGAGCTTCAAATACGCCGTCGAGCGTGCATCTCTGAATACGCGAAGTTCCCGCATCCGTCACGTAGAGCTTTTGGTCCGGACTGATTGCCAGGCCCCAGGGATCCTGGAACTGACCATCGGCGCTTCCTGAGGTACCAATGTTCTGCGAATAGGAATAGCTGTTCGAAGGACAGGGATCCGTGGGCGTCAAAAGCAAAGCCAACAGAAGAGCGGATTGAATTTCCGAGTCTGAATCACGGCAGTTGTCCACGGGCGTGCACGAAAGCAGCAGCAAAAGCAGAGTGTTAACAGTCAATCTGCGCCGGTATCGGAATGTTCTTTTGGTCATCGAATGCTCCCTGGGATACGCTGCATTCTGGATCGCCCGGGATTCGCAGGACCGGAAATGGGTTTTCGCGAATCATCGAAGCATTGCAGGAATCCCGGAGAAAGGGATTTGTGCGATGGCGATAGGCAAGCTATATTTCGGTTTTTAGCGCTCGAAGGAAGGATTCTCCGGTTCATTTGGGCCCATTCGGACCAATTCTGGCCAATGGGCTCTCTGGATGAATGTTCAAGGGTTCAAAGGCGCCGTGCCAGGTGACCGGCCACAAAAAAAGGCGACCCGTAGGCCGCCTTTCGCGCAACATCGCTGCAGAAGCGATGCCTGGATTCGTTCTATTACTTGGAGTAGAACTCTATGATTTTCTGGATGTTGATTCGCGTCACCGGTACATCGTCCGGATTGGTGATGCCCATGAACTTTCCGGAAACCCCGTCTTCTTGCAGCTCCAGATACGGAGTGGGGTTGTTTCCCGTGGGACGAGCTTCCAGGGCAAATTTTACACGGTCCAGTTCTTTGGAAGCGGGATGCAGTCCAATGACTTCGCCCACCTTTACCTGGTAGCTGGGGATGTCTACGCTATGGCCGTCCACCATTACGTGGCCGTGGTTGATTAGCTGTCGAGCATCGAAGATACTTCTGGCCAGACCCAGTCGGTAAACCAGGGTCATCAGTCGGGATTCCAGCATGTACAGGAAGTTATCCGCTTTGTTCCCCTGCAGTTTGGAAGAACGTTCGAAGGTTTTGAAGAATTGCTTTTCCATCATCCCGTAGGTGAGACGAAGCTTTTGCTTTTCCAGTAGCTGTTCGCCGTAAGGAGAACGCTTTCTACGTCTTGAGCCGGGTCGATGCCCCGGAGCATAAGGTCTCTTGATTGATGGACACTTGGGATGATTGTACAGGCAGTAGCCTACCGTACGGCAGATCTTGTGTTTTGGTTTTCTAATTGTAGCCATTTTCCTCTAATTTGCCCGAATAGGTGCGATTTGGCCTTGCAACAGATTCGGAGGCAGCCGCTAGATTGGTCCCGAAGGACGCGGTATCTCAGCTCAAGCCAGTTGAGCCTGCCAGACGTCAGAGCGTCAGATTAGCGCCTCCTGTAAACTGAAAAAGGGCCGGATGGAGGCCTGGAAGTCGGTGAATCTCCCAAACGTCCCATAGCACCGAGTCCAGGGCCCGAGCGGCCAGCGGCGCAAGGTTCCCGATGCAGGAAAACGGCTTCGTGCCGTAGACCGGTACGCCGCAGCGGCTCCTGCATGCACCGGATCGGACCTGCTAACACCCGTTCCCACTCGCTCACACCTCTTCGCCCCCGTTGGCACGTCCGTCCCCGGCGACATAATCCGGGCGGGGTGCCGGAACCGCCAATCGAAGGACCTGCACCACCATGGCCGAGTGAATTCGGAGTGCGGATGCCTCCCTGATTCTGCTTCGGCGAAGAGACAGCCCCTGGAGAAAATGGAAGAAGTCCTTTTCGGATCCGGGATAGGGTCCACACAATCCTGCTTGCCGGTGCTGGCCGGCCTGTGGACCTGTACGGGATGTCTGATTCTTCCATTGCCGGTCCAATACCATCCCACGAACCTGTACACAACAAGCTCCAGGAGGCCACTCGATCCGGTTTGCTCCTCATCAACATCTCTGGAGTGGACCGACCCGGGATTACCCGGTCCATAACAGAAGTGTTGTCCGCTTACAATGTTCAGATCCTGGATATGGGGCAATCGGTCATTCATGAGAGTCTTTCCCTGGGAATTCTAATTCGCATACCTCCGGAGCAGCAAGGGGCCCCGGTTCTGAAGGATCTGCTTTTTCGCGCCCATGACTTCGGTATTCCCATCAACTTCACTCCGGTGGACCAGAAGTCCTATGATCGATGGGTGATGCATGGCGGATTGCCGCGCTACATTGTTACCCTGCTTTCCCGGGATTTGCGGGCCAGGCATGTGCATCAGGTTACCCGGATTATTGCGGATCAGGGACTGAACATTAACTCCATTCGCAGGCTTTCCCGTCGCATCCCCGGAGACGAATTGGCGGACCTGGACCGTTCCGTTGAACCGGAAAAGCCAGTGGAAGGCAGCCAGCGACGCCCCCCGGTCTGTCTGGAATTTCAGGTAAGCGGGAACGATGTCGACTTTGCTCGCTTAAAGGAAACTCTGCTATCCGCCACTCAGCAACTTGGCGTGGATATCGCATTCCAGAAAGACGATTTGTTTCGCAGGAATCGTCGTTTGATTGCATTCGATATGGATTCTACCCTGATTCAGGCGGAGGTTATCGACGAGCTGGCAAAAGAAGCGGGCGTCGGCGAAGAGGTGTCGAAGATAACGGAAAGCGCCATGCGAGGCGAAATAGACTTTAACGAGAGCTTTCGCCGGCGGGTGGGGCTCCTAAAAGGTATGTCCACAGAATTTCTTGAAGGCATCTATGAACGATTGCCGGTTACGGAAGGCGCGCCGCACTTGATCAAGGTTCTGAAGTCCATGGGATACAAGACAGTGATTCTTTCCGGAGGCTTTACATTCTTTGGCGAAAGACTGCGAAAGCGTCTTGGTATGGACTATATCTTTGCCAACGAGCTTGTAATCCGAGACGGACATGTTACCGGCGAGGTCCAGGAACCGATTGTGAACGGTGAACGCAAAGCCGAACTACTGGGCGAGATTGCCGAAAAAGAAGGCGTGCGAAAGGAACAGGTGATTGCTGTAGGCGACGGGGCCAACGATCTACCAATGCTGGGAATGGCTGGCCTGGGCATCGCTTTCAGGGCAAAACCCGTTGTGCGAAAGGAAGCGGATCAGGCCATATCCAATTTGGGGCTGGATGCAATACTCTATCTGCTGGGATACAGGCACGAAGATTTTCCGGACGAATTGTAGGTATCCGGGTCGTCCATGTGTCGACGACGTCCCGGCAGGTATCCCTCCATGCCGCTAAAGGTGGAGCCATCGCCGCATTCATCCCCGCCGCTATCTCGCGTTTTCGTTCCCGATTGGTGTCCATTCTCTGTCTGCTCGGGAACCTCGACGAGGCTGTGGGCCTTTCCGTTCCTAGCTCTCCGGATTGAACATGAGTTCTTTGAGAATGCCCTGGATCTTTTGTAGTCGCAATTCGCCTTCCACAGTTTCGTAGAACTCCGTAGAAGCGGCGGCCAGCGACTTCAAGAATGGCTCCACAAGCGTGGGGTCGTCCCCGCCCCAGCGGTTTCGGATTTCCAGGCCTGCCATATCCCCTTCCACGATTAGAATGTGATCGCGAAGCTCTTGCGCCGAGTCTGGCAGCCCCTCTGGCTCCATTCGGTAACAGGCGGCCAGGAATTCTGCAGTATTGGAGGCCGGAATCCTGGACAGGATTTGTTGCACCACGGAAAGCATGTTCAGGCGTACAACAGAGATCTGTACAGAAGGACATTGCTCCACATGCAGCTCATAGACTTCCTTTTCCATAGAACTACGATAGCCCCGCGGTGTGACAGGAATTGTGGTGCTGGATAGATGGTCCGGCGGTGTGACCGAAATTGTGGCGCTGGATAGATAGACCAGTGATGTGCCCTGAATTATGGTTCTGGGTAGTACCGAAATACTGGCTTCTGCCTCAGGCCGTGATCGTCCGGAGCCACCGGGGATTATCGAAAGCTATTCGATCTTCTTCCTTTTTCGGGTCTTTCTCAGGCCTTTCGGGTCTTCGGAAATCGGTCCGGGCGGCCGCTGAAGGACCGGTGGATTGTCATTTATACGGAAGCAGTCAGCGTGAAAAAGAACCGATCCCGGATCGACAATTCATTTAACTGAATTAGTGAACGATAACGACTCCCCATCCAGTTCCTCTGATCCCGGCCCTGCGGAGCAAAACTCGTCCGGGCCCAAATCCGGCTTCTCCCGCAGCAGTTCTCTTGGCAGTCTTGTGGGTGGGCTGGGCGCATCGCTTCTCGGCGCCTTTGTGCGAAAACCATTCCAGAATGAGGCGAAACGCGCCGGTTTCCTCGAGCAGATGTGGCTGAAAGAGGCCGAGCGTATGGTGAGCAAGCTGGGCGAGCTCAAAGGAGCGGCCATGAAGCTCGGGCAGATGCTCAGCCTGCATGAGCACATTCTCCCTCCGGAAGCGGCGCGCATACTGTCCGGATTGCAAAAGGCTGCGCCGCCGGTACCCTTCGCCACCATCGAAAAGGTTCTGAAAGAAGAACTGGGGTCCAGAATGGAACTTGTAGCAAGCATAGAAGCGGAGCCCTTTGCATCTGCCAGTATTGGTCAGGTGCATCGGGGTAAGCTGAAAGACGGCAGCGATGTGGTCTTCAAGGTCCAGTATCCCGGCGTGGACCGCGCTGTGCGACAGGACATCAAACAGCTGCGATGGATGGCCGGACCCATGGTGAACTTCTTTACCGGCGGTTCTGCCGGACCTATCTTCGATGAACTCGAAGAAGTGATGGTCCAGGAGCTGGACTATTTACAGGAGATGAGCAACCTGGAAGAGATGCAGGCGCTTCTTGATCATGATCATAATCGCGTGGTGCCCAGGGGCTTTCGAGAGCTGAGCTCTAGGAGGGTGCTTACGCTGGAGTTTGCGGAAGGCTTGAGTTTCGACGATGCCCTTTCTCCGAATATAGATCAGGAACTGCGAAACACCTGGGCCCAGGCCCTGGCCCGAACCTTTGCCCAGGGCGTCTTTTCCAGGCGATTTCTTCATGCTGACCCGAATGCAGGGAACTTTGCCTTTCGCATGGATGGATCGCTGGTGCTCTATGATTTTGGATGTATGAAGCGGGTACCCCATACAATTTCCCGGGGTTATGGCGACATCATTCGTGCCGTTCTGGGCGGACATGATGAAGCCATTCCTGAAATACTGAAGAATATTGGCATCCATCGCGGGGACGGACGTCCCGTAGAGCTGGATCTGCTCAAGCCGCATGCGGACCTGGTAAGGCAGGTATTCGGAAACGATGGATACACCTTCGGCGAAGATAAGGCGCTCTACGATGCGATCTTTGAGCTGGGCCGAGCCCAGTGGTTCGATTCGCTGGGAATAAAATTTCCCGCCGAAATTCTCTTTATCCATCGCACTTTAGGTGGTTACTTTGGGAATTTCAGCAAATTAAAGGCCTGTGGGCCCTGGCGAAGCATTTTACTCGAGGCGCTGGATGAGGCGGATTCCATCGATGGCATTCGCAGGGACGAAACCCTGGCGATTCGATAAATCCGATTCTCTTCATACGGGATCCATGGTGACGAATCGTGGTGAGGAGGTTATTTCCGGTATTAATTTCGGGGATTGATGCGTCGGTCCGGAATCCTGTGTCATCCCGGTTGCCGTTTTCCACTTCTGCTATAGGTTCAGGACGGCAAAGAAAAAGGGGCCGTGCGGCCCCAGCTTCCTTTCAGTTATCGCCCTTTCTTTTTTTGACGCTTCCATTGGGCCAATCAGGCCAGCAGGCTTCGAAGCATCCAGGCAGTCTTTTCGTGCACGTGCAGTCTCTGTGTAAGCATATCCACGGTGGCTTCGTCGTTCCCTTCCTCAGCGGCGGGGAACGCATCTCTCAAAGTTCGAATGGTTGTTTCTTGCGCCTCTACCAGATTGCCGAGCATATCCTTCGCGGCAGGCACATCTTTGTCCTCTTTGATGCTCGTCAGAGCGCCAAATTCGGCATAGCTACCCGGAGCGTAGTGCCCCAGCGCTCGAATTCGTTCGGCTATTTCGTCCACAGCTGTCCAGAGTTCGTTGTACTGATCCATGAACATGCGATGCAGAGTGTCGAACATGGGGCCGGTTACGTTCCAGTGGTAGTTGTGGGTTTTCAAATAGAGTGTATAGGTATCCGCCAGAACCTTTTTGAGCCCATCCACAATGCGGGCTCTGTCTTCTTCGGGAATTCCTGTGTTCATTGCTGCCAGATTCATATTTTTCCTCCTGTGAATGACCGGTTGCTCTTCATTTTTCTAATGTAGTATAGCAGTTCTGAATTTAGAATAATTCTAAATCAGCTTAATTGCAACTCTTTTTCTGTCAAACCCCTGATAATGGGACGGATTTTTCTAATCCCTGGGGCAAACTCCACAAATCATAGAATGCCAGTGTGGAGGGAGCTGCCAGTGGCGGGTAGGCGGGCCTGATCTTGGCCGCTGATACCTCCGCGCCAGGTCCGGGCGGAGACCGGGATGCGGCCACATCGGAACTCGGTAAGCGGCAGCTTGTCTTGCTCTTTCCCGGGAAACATCTATCATTTCGTTCCCATGGATTCATCAGACAGGAACCAAAAAAGTTAGAAAACTCTCTGGAACCATCGCCCATTCCTGCATGAACTGCATCCATGCTTGCCTATGGACAAAAGGAAGGCTTGCCTTCCGAGATACAGCGGGATGATACCACCGGCTTTCCCCTGCTTTCCGAATCGGACGGAATACTCCAGTTGATCCTGGCCTATCTTGAGCTTCCCTATTCTGTGACCGAGCACGGATGCGGAAAAAAGGCCAGTCTGATCATTGAATATCTTCTGAAACTGGGCATTCCCGCCTACGGCCTGGCCCGGGGGATGGCCATGGAACCGGACATGTCGCCTTCTGCCATGGTAGAGACCGACTATCGCGGGCGGCCTCATGCCCTGGTCGCCAGCAATCCGCTCCACGAGCTCTGCGATCTAAACGATGCGAGGCTCACTGATATGCTGTTAAAAACATGCAGTAACGTGGATGCGAAGGAAGGGTTGATACATGCCGGACACTACATTCTTCGAAACGATGCGAAGGTACAGTTCGTTCAGGCTCGCAGCCATATCTATCCCATACTCTGGTTCTGGGATCCTCAAGGGAACAAAGCTGTGCGAAAAGTGATCGATCCCAGTCTGGATCGTACACGATTGTTCGATCCTTCCGAAGTCAGGATACTCCTGCACTCGGAAGAAGCCCTGATGTTTCAGGCGCCGCTGCTCGGCTATTTCCGTCTGGATGTGTTCTCGCTTACAGACAAACAGCGGCAGAGTCTTCTAAAGCGATTTGAGTCCGGCGAATTTGTGTCCGATCTGGAAGAGCTTAACGATCGAATCGAAGACCTGGATCAGGATGAACATGCCCGGCTCATTCGAGCTATGAACGGCGCACAGCAGGGCTCCCTGGGCGATCCTACCACCTGGACCTATGCGAACAATTTGCAGGGATGGGAGCGCGCTCAGGACGAACAACAGATGGTAAATACCGGTAGAGGAGAGGCGCTCCGTTTTCAAAGAAGAGCGCTGATTCGTGCCCGGGAAGGCAAAGCCGGCGATGCGCCTGCTCGCCGCGCGGACCTACGAAACACAATAGATGAAAATGAAATAATGCGGATCTGTAGCGAAGACGCTGAATGGTCGGCCCGGGCCCTGGCTCCCCTGGCGGACGTAACCATGACGGCGGTGTATTTCCATTCGCTCCTGGCCTTGTCCGAGGCCATGAAAACCGGCGAAAGCCTGCTGGACTACATTACCGATCCCGGGTTGCTGCACCGGGCCCGAGGGCTGGGCGTTCGTCTACGAAGAAGAGTGGACTGGTTGGCCGAAGCCTCATTAAATCTGGAGGGCGAAATCGATGCACGGGCGCTCAGCCAGCCGTATTTTGAAGCGGCCCTGGAAACCATTCGGCAGATGAATGTAGCGGGTCTTCATTGCTGCATCGATAAAGCCGGCAACATCCACGGACTTCTCCTTCATGACGAAGAAGCCTATGAGATTCGGCGAAACGGTTCGGTGGCGGGCTATCTTTCGAATTCTGTGCATCATATATCGCATATCGACTCGGTGAAGAATGCCGGCCGGTTTGACGGAAGACTGGGCGTGGCCGGCGGAATCGAGGTGGCGCACATCGTACACGATCTTCGCAAATATTTCGACCACACTCTTTTGCCGTCGCAGGGAGAGTTCCGGGTGCGAAGCCACGTTTCTGCATTTCTCGGCGAAGAAATGACCTTTACCGGAGAAGGGGTTTCCATGCCCGGAAGCGGGGCCGTTGCCGGCCGCGCTTCGCCGGAGTCCATCTACAAAATGAAAAACAACGAAGGAGAACTGTTTTTGGATCGCTTCCTGGCATTTCTTCGCTGGATGGCCGAAAAACACAAAGCCGGCAGAGTAGTGCTTCTGAACCAGTTCCCCGACCGGGCCAGCGACCAGGAGCTACTGGATGTATGCTTCGATCCAACTCATTTCTACTCCAGGCATTCCTTTGAACGGCACATTGAACAGGGCCCTTTGCTGGACAGACTCTCCGTACCCATGGCCCTTGTGTCCCGCATTATGGGTATTCACCAGGAGGACTTCTTTTTTACCGGCCACCAATCCGAGTCGGCTGCCCTGGAATTTGATGCCCGGATGCGGGATCTCTGCTTCGAAGAGGATTTTCGAGATGTGCGAATAACGGTGGGGATCCTCACCGGCAGGGAAGACTATCGCTCTCATGAAGATGCGAGCTACTCCATGCGGTGGACGCTGGATGGGGAGCTGAATCATGCCGGAGCCACAATGGTACAGGATCGCAAAGATCCGGGAGTGGCCGCTTCCCGGCTTGCGCGCAGGTTTCGGGAGTTGGCGGAGGAAAGGAGAAAGCATTACCCTGATCTCCAGGCAATGGTGGGAAACGTACGCTTCTATCCTGGGACAAACCGAAACGTAATTCCTGGATCGGTAAGTTTGACTCTGGCCCTCAAAGGGGGCATTCCGGTGGAGGAGTGCGAAAGCATTTCTCAGGAACTGCAGGGCTTCGCCGTAGGTACCCTGGCCAAGAGAGTGAGCGCAGGCGGGGAGGGCGTCACCCTCTCCAGAGTGGATAGGATGAGCTACGTTAACGTCTACAATCAGACCAGGCTTTCGATTGACCTTCGCACGGACACGGAAGACTGCACAGAAAACTTCCGGAGGCGAATCGACGAAGTGGTGAGCGATCTTAAGGCCAGGTTTGATGTAACAATAGAATCCTCGATGCAACAGAATGTGAAGCCTTATAGTCTGGCCGAGTCCGGTCAGGTGTTGCTAATGGAGCGTAGTTATGGCGGCAGTCACAATCCCCACGAGGCTGAACTACAAACGGATCTAACCAGGGCGACTCTGTTGCAGCTTACGGTCCTGAAAGAGTTGCTACAGAGGAAGGACCTGGAGGGCTTGAATCTTTATCGATTTACAGAGAAAAAAATTCCTTCGCAGTACAGAGAGCGGTTGGAGGGATTCATATCCGGAGCGCTTCACGACACCTGCAATGTCGCGGCGGCAGCGTCCGGTGGCTGAGGACTTTTCATTAGCCGACCCAACGGCCCCCCCGAAGAGGGATTGACCATCAACATTCTGCGAGAATCAGCGCATCCAGCATTCGCTTTCGGCGCCAAACGAGCATAGTGGTGATCTTCAGCGGGAAACCAGCAGCCTGATCAATCCTGCTAATGGCAAAACCAGCGACTTGAGCAGTCAGTCAATGGGGACCGACCAAATTGACCGATACCGCTTTCCGTAATGCCATTGAGTGCGAAGCGGTCGGTGCCGAAACCCGCCGTCTGGCGGTTTCAGTCGGCACTAACGGTGTTTATAAGATACTGCATAATATCCAGTAGATGGATCGAGCCCGCCAGAGAGCCGTTTTCATTCACCACGGGCAAGATTTTGATTACCTCCCCATCCAACATTTTATGTATCGCCTCGGAAAGCTGTTCATCCGGGCGGCAAGAGCGAATCTCTTTACACATGATATCGCCGGCCGTTTCCGCCGTGATTTGATGTAGAATTTCCCGACCGGAATGCCGGATGTTTCTTCCTTTATACGACCGTTTCTGCGCCGGCGGCTGACTATGGAAATGCAGTTCAGTGCTTCGCGTATGCTTCAAATGCCGCGCTAGATCCCCGAGACTGATAAGCCCTTGAATGCGTTCGGATTGATCCGCTACCAGTATTATTCGATCGTCGGCCAGTCGCGTCATGCGGTCTACGAGCTCCGCTATGGGCAAATCCTCGGAAACCACAAGCAATGGTTCCTGGTTGGAAGTCAGATCTTTCAGAAAGTCCTTAACTGTAAGTTTCCTACCGGGTTTCATTTCTTAGCCTCCCCGAGTCTTACCGTATGCGATTCGCCGGCCAGGATCAAAGCCCGACGGGTCAGAACCGGTCCCAGCAGTTCGTTGATTGTCGTTGTAGCAATGACTACGCTCAAGAGAATTTCATTGCCGCCATGTGGCAGGCTGATCTGGGACCGGGTCTGTAGAGCAAGGCCCAGGGCAACGCCGGCCTGCGGAATCAGCGACATTCCCGTGTATTTCTTGATTACCGGATCGGCGTTGGAAAGCCTGGCCGCCAGGTAGGAGCCTGTCAGTTTGCCGGTGATTCGCGCAAAGAAGTACCCCAGGGCCAGTACCCAGGCAGCGCCCAGGATGTCCCAGCGGATGTGTAATCCGGAAAGGATGAAAAACAGCGTAAAGATTATGCTTTCGAAGGAGTCGGCGATGGCGTTGTAGAGTGTATCGAATCGGTGGTAGGTGTTTACGAGAAAGGCGCCCAGTACCATGCATGAGAGCAAACCGCCGGCGTCCAGGTAACTGGAGAGACCGAAGCAAAGCAGAATGGCAGTGAATCCCGGCAGCAGCATACTGCTCCCATTCTGGTTTCGTCTCAGTACGATCTTCAGAAAGACCGCCCCGCCTATGCCAATCAAGACCGACGACAGAATTTCATAGCCGGCTGCCAGAAGCGAAACCTGGAGGCTGGTACCCTGACCCAGAAGCATGCCGGCCACAGAAATGGCCACCGAGTATGTAATCAAAGCCAGGCCATCGTCCGCTGCGACTATGGAAAGAATGACCGTTGTGAGCGGTCCTCGGGCTCGTTGTTCGTGTACCACTGCCAGGGTAGCGGCGGGAGCGGTGGCGGCCGAGATGCTGCCCAGGATCAGGGCCAGCGCCAGGGCGCCCGTCCACGAAAAGCTATCGAACCAGAAAGCGATGGCGAAGATCGTGGCGGTCACTGACATTGTGGCTCCGTAGAACTCGGAAAACAGTATTCGCCATACTACGTTGCCCAATCGTTTAAGTCGATCCCACTGCAGGCTTCCTCCAATAAGAAAGCCAATAATGGCCAGTCCCAGATCAACTACCACATCGCTTTGTTCTACGAATCCGTCCGGTAGAATGCCCAGCATGCCCAGGAGGGCCCCGGTGAGTATGAAAAGGCTAACCCCTGGAAGTCCCGCCCGGTCCGCCAAAAATTCGCTTCCAAATCCGGCAAGGAGCAACAAGCCTATCCATAGCAGAGGACTTTCCATCGACATCAACTTCTCAAACCACCCGGGGAATCGTCAATGCATCCACTACAATGGGACCGGTCAGAAAGAAACTGCAAAGGTATGCGCGATTTTATCGCGGTGAGGTTTCTGGTTGGGGTGCGGGGTATTGTCGGGATGGCAAACATTGTTTGACGTCAAGATCGGTAAACGAAGGGGCTTCGCAGGGATGAGAAACTTCGGCTGTCGATATTCTATTTTTGGGACCAGAAATGACTGACATTAAATTTACTCGAATTATCGCAACCCTGGGCCCGGCCAGTGCGCAAGAGGAGCAAATACGGGCCCTGATTCGCGCTGGCGCCGATTGTTTCCGCTTGAACTTTTCCCATGGAAGTGGCCAGAGTATGCAATCCCTTCTGGAAAAGGTTCGCAAGGCCAGCAGCGCGGAGGGGAAGTACATCCCGGTACTTGCAGACATTCAGGGCCCCAAGCTAAGGGTTGGCTCGCTTCCGTCTGAAGGAGTGGAACTGGAAAAGGATTCACTCTTTGTGATTACGAATCGCGTGGTAGAAGGCTCGGCCACGGAGGTGCATTCCCCTTATGAAAGACTGGCTCAGGATCTGAAGCCCGGTCATCGAGTTCTACTGGCGGATGGCAGCATTGAACTAAAGGTAGAGTCGATTGAGGACATGGATGTGCGGTGCCGGGTTCTTCACGGCGGCCTGCTCACGTCGAACAAAGGGATGAATCTGCCGGATACTGAAGTTAGCGCTCACACACTGACAGATAAAGACCGAGCGGATCTGGAATTCATTTCAAAATCGGACATAGACCTGGTGGCCATTTCCTTTGTGCGAAGGGCCCAGGATATTCGCGATGCCAGACAGGCCCTGGGCGAATCGCGCATTCCGGTGCTTGCCAAGCTGGAACGACCGGAAGCCCTGAATCAACTCAACGAAATCCTGGAAGAAGCGGATGGGGTAATGGTGGCCCGGGGCGATCTGGGCGTGGAAATAGAGTTTGAACGAGTCCCCTTTGTGCAGAAGCAAATACTGGAACGAGCTTCGGTGCGCGGTAAATGGGCTATTGTAGCGACGGAAATGCTGCGTAGCATGGTGGATCATAGCCGACCTACTCGAGCGGAGGTCACCGACGTGGCCAACGCTGTTCTGGACGGCGCTGATTGCGTTATGCTATCTGAAGAAACAGCTGTTGGCAAACATCCTGCGCTCGTCATTCAGGCCATGATGCGAATCCTAAAAACGGCGGATGCTGCAGAAAGCAAACACCGTCAGATGTTTGAGGCGGATATCATTAGTTTTGCGGCCGGGGCAGCCGGGGCGGCGGTAA
Source organism: Spirochaetaceae bacterium (assembly GCA_002730875.1). GTDB lineage: Bacteria > Spirochaetota > Leptospiria > Leptospirales > Leptonemataceae > UBA3465. The sequence continues at coordinate 197,993 of PCBI01000012.1, forward strand.
GCGCCGCCGAAAGACTGGGCGCGAAAGCCATTGTCGTGCTTGCGGGTTCCAATGTTACCGCATTGCTATTGTCCAAATGGCGGTCGCGCGTACCCATTCTTGCGCTGTCCGGCGGCGAAGCCACACTCCGGCGTCTGAACGTTTTGCGCGGCGTGGTTCCCCTGCCCATTGAATCGCAGGCCGGTATGGAGCAACAAATTAAGCTTGCGGATGCCAGGCTCATCGAAGAGGGATGGGCAGGCCCCGGGGATACCATCGTTGTGGCCGGCGCTATTCCCCTGGGCGAAGGAAAAGAAACCAACTCCATTCGATTCCACCGGGTTCGCCAGCGTTAGCTACGAGAGCTTTTCGCAGGCTGGCAGTAGCGATGCGAAAAGCACGATCTACGCAACAACCGCACAGGACCTGACTGATTCCAGCCCGGCTTTCGTTGCATTCCGGGCAATGATGCCCATTGCAGGCTTCACGCAGAGCGACGAACGTTCTTGTGGATTGGCCCCTGGCCCGGGTATGGGCGGGGCCACTGTCCAGAGTCAGAAACTAGTTACTTCTTGCTCGGCCGAGGACAAAGCCAACCCCGGAAACCACCAGTCCTCCGGCCAGAATCAAGCCGGCCATGAGTGGATCGTCGGTGAGGTCCATATTTCTCCATTGTAGGTGTAGATCCCAGATGGAATTGGCCATGCTTGCGCCGCCCAGAAAAATGCCTACGCCTCCCAGGGCGCGAATCACTGATGTGATGAAATTCATGTCGATTCTCCAGAAAGAAAGTAAACCAGATCGAATAGATGATCTGGTTTAATCTCAAGGGAGACCCGTTATGTGCAAAGACTTATTTTGCCCCGTTGCCTGCCATTTCTGTGGGTTTCGCGTTGTTTTTCCAGGAGGCACCATCCGTTCCAAGCCCTGCAGTAGGAACGCTGCTCCCGGGACCGGATTGTTCCCGAGGATTCCGAGAAAGTTCATCGCGATGGACCTTCGGCTTATAAGGAAGCCAGGTGCCCATTCCGGGGGATGCTGATCAGTGGTCCGTGGCCGATTGAATCTCTGGCGGGGCGCCCTCAAAGTCCCGTTCAGCGAATACCCGAAAATCCTCAACAAAAGCGCCGATTTGAAACGGAATAAACTCTTCTGAAGGTGCTTGATCTCCATCCCTGTCCAGGACTCCCGGACTGTGCAAGTTTCGCACGTATTGTAGCGCTCGCAAAGCCAGAGCGCGGGCTCCGTTGATGTTTCCGCGCTTCCAGTGTTCCAGCGAAGCTGCCATCTGTACCAGCGCTTGCAGCAACGAAGGCCGGGGGCGATCGTTGAGGATCCAGATCTCCTCCATGGACTCGTGAGCCTCATAGTACTGGCCCTGGTTAATTTGATCTGCGAACTGGTTTAGTAGACCTGTGGGAACTTCGTAATGCGGCATAGGGACTGGTTTAGGGTGCAAAGAACCGTCGCTGTCGACCTGATCTTTGCGGCGCTGTAACTCGCTGTTTTCGCCGGACTCCCGGCTCATGGATTCGCAAAGAAGTCCGTGCTGCGGCTATCTTCTTGCCCGGCACGCCCTGGCAGCGTATCCGGGAGTCCTCTGGAGTGCCGGCCTGCTGGTCTAGAACCAGCTGCTTTTTCTTCTTCGGCTCTTCTTCAGGCCAATGGCCCCCATAAGCCCTCGTGTAATCTCCCGCGCTACTGTTCGGCCCACATCCCGGACGATCTTGCTTTCGAACACCTTTTCCAGAACCGAATCCTCTTCTTTTGTTTTCTTGCTTCTGGATGACCTGGTAGTAGAACTCTTGCTTTCCGATTCCTTCTCGGCGGCCAGTCGGTCTTCGGTCTTTTCGTTTAGGATCTCGTAGGCGCTTTTTCGATCTACAGTCTCGTTGTATTTCTTCGCCAGTTGGGAAGATTTAACAAGCGCATCCACTTCTGCGGGCTTCAATACATCCATGCGCGAGCAGGGAGCACACATCAGACTGTGAACCAGAGGAGTAGGTCGGCCCTTTTCTGTAAGTCCCGTTACCAGGGCTTCGCCGATTCCCAGTTCCGTGAGCAGCCGATCGGTTTTGTAATCGTCGCTCAGCGGAAAGTTCTCGGCTGCGGTTTTTATGGCCTTGCGGTCTTTGGCCGTAACGGCGCGAAGGGCATGCTGGACTCTGGTCCCCAGTTGCGAAAGCACCGGACCCGGCACATCCTGCGGGTTCTGTGTTACGAAGAATAGACCTACGCCTTTAGAGCGAATGAGCTTGGTCATGGTTTCGATTTGCTCCAGTAGCGTGCGGCTGGCCCTGTCGAAAATGAGATGCGCTTCGTCCAGGAAGATGACCAGTTCCGGTTTTTCCGGGTCGCCCAGTTCCGGCATCTCCTGGTAAATCTCGGCCAGAAGTTGCAGCATGAACGTAGAAAACAGAGCGGGCTTATCCTGCATGTCCATCAGTCGAACAATCGATATGACTCCCTTTCCGTCCCGTTTCTGAAGCAGGTCCTGGACCTCAAAAGACCTTTCGCCGAAGAATTCGTCGGCGCCCTGTTGCTCCAGGGCCACTACTTTCCGCAGTATGGTGCCCGTGGAGGCGCCGGAAACTTTGCCGTATTTCTCTTCAAAGGCTTCTTTGCCTTCTTCCATGACGAAAGACATGGCTTTCTTCAGGTCCTTTAGATCCAGAAGCAGGAGTCCTGCATCGTCGCAGAACTGCATGATCACTGCGAGAACAGAAGCCTGGGTATCATTGAGATCCAGTATGCGAGATAAGAGCACCGGGCCAAACTCGGTAACGGTGGCTCGCAGAGTTCCGCCTTTGCCTTTTTTCGTTAGCGAATACAGCTCGCAGGGCAGCGCCTGAGGCTCGTATTTCGCGCCGATGGTATCCATTCGCTTTTGAATGCCATCGCTCTTTTCGCCGGGGGCGGCCAAACCAGACAGGTCGCCTTTGATATCCATCACCAGCGACGGTACACCTTTCAGCGAAAGCTCGCCCGCAATGTGCTGCAATGACTTGGTTTTCCCTGTTCCCGTCGCGCCCGCAATGAGGCCGTGGCGGTTCAAGGTCTTCAGAGGAAGCCGAATCTGGCAGCCTTCCTGCGGTTCGGAATCCTTCATGGCCAGGCCCAGAAGTATACTCTGGTCCTGCTCCAGGTTATAAGCTGTTTTCATTCGAGAGGGGAAATCGGATTTGGCCATGAGCCAGAAAGGTGGTATTCGCGGGCAGGGTCAATCCAAACCGCAAAAGGTAGGCTCCCTTTCCTCGTCCAAATTGGTGGACCAGGCGCATCCGATTGTCTCTGGATTCGCAGAGATTGGAAGTTGTGTGGCAACACCCCTGCCGCTCATCGCTGGTAGTAAGATCGGTGCGCGGGGCTCCTACCCGGGAGCGTCCAGGTAGACAAGCCGCTCAGACAGCAGGTCCTTGCTATGGCCGTCGTCTGTAAAGGATTAACGAAGACATCTAGTTCTGATCGCCCCAGTACTTCTTGATGAATGCATCCCGGCCGGAGCCAACGCGATAACGATTATAGTGCACCGGGTTCTTCTTATAATAGTCTTGATGGTAGTCCTCTGCCAGCCAGAAGGGGCCTTTGAACTGAATGAGTCTTGTGACAATGGGTTTATCGAATTTTGCGGACTGTTCCAGTTCCCGTTTGGACTTCTCCGCTGCTTCCTTCTGCTTATCGTCCATATAAAAGATCACCGTGCGGTACTGATTTCCGATATCGTAGAATTGACCGTTGTCCTGTGTTGGATCGATGTTTCTCCAGAAAACTGCGAGCAGTTCTTCGTAGGTGATCTTTGATTCGTCGTACAATACGATCACGGATTCAATGTGATTCGTAGACCCGGAAGCGACTTCCTTGTATGCCGGGCTTTTCTTGCTGCCTCCGGTGTATCCGGAATAGACTTCTATAACGCCATCCAGCTTTTCGAAAGGACCTTCCATGCACCAGAAGCAGCCGCCGGCGAATACGGCCAGGGAATGCTGGTTCGTTTCAAAGTTGAAAGCTTTCGTGGCGCCCATTTCGATGGGATCTGAGTCGGCGGAAGTGGGATCGCCGCAGGCGAAGATGACCAGAAGTATCGCGCTCATCATCGCTTGTGACACTTTTTTGGTTCTCTGGGTATACATACTGATTCTACCTGGTGCCAATACCTGGCTCTTTTTTACGAAATGGAAACCGGGAGGCACCGCATAGGATATTGGCCCTTTCCGGTTTCTCTGCGTCATGGAATGCATCCACAGCGCCGGTGGGTCCCGGATAGTCTTCCGTGCCCGGCCATATATTGGTTCGAAGGAAGAACGGGAGCGGTTACCGATGGGATCCCTGCGGTTACGGCAGGGGTCCCTTTAAAAGGTATTCTGCCAGGACCCGGGCCGAAAGAGGAAAACTCATTGACCGTAATATAGAAAACACTTCCTAGAATACTATGGAAATCGTTTTTACATCCGAAGCATTGATAGCCCTGCTTACTCTGACGGTGCTTGAAATCGTCCTGGGCATCGATAACATCATCTTTATCTCGATTCTTGCCGGCAAATTGCCGCAGGAACAGCAGGCCAAAGCGCGACAAATCGGTCTGGCCCTGGCCATGATTATGCGAATTCTGCTTCTTCTGTCCCTTAGCTGGATTATGGGGCTGACGAAAGCTCTGTTTAACGTAGCCGATTGGCTTACCTTTCTGGCACCAGCCGGCGCCTGGGCCGATATCTCCGGACGGGATTTGATCCTCTTATTTGGCGGTCTATTTCTGCTGGGCAAGGCCACAGTCGAGATCCACGGAAAGCTGGAGGGCGAAGAAGGCCACGGGGATGCCAGAGTTAAGGGTCAATTGATGGGCACTTTGATTCAGATCATGCTGCTGGACCTTGTCTTCTCTCTGGACTCTGTGATTACCGCCGTCGGCATGGCGGACCAACTATGGGTAATGATTGCGGCCGTAGTAATTGCTGTAGGCGTAATGATGCTTTCGGCCAACGCGGTCAGTAACTTCGTAAACGATCATCCAACAGTGAAGATTCTGGCCCTGAGTTTTCTGCTATTGATTGGCTTTTCTTTGATGATCGAAAGTATGGAATACCACGTGCCCAAGGGCTACATTTACTTCGCCATGGGTTTCTCTGTCTTTGTGGAGTTGCTGAACATGAAGTTTCGCTCAAAACGGGGCAAACCTGTGCATCTACACAGTCCGTATAAAGAGGAACAGTGATTCCATAGGTAAACGGAAAAGGCTCAGGGTCGGGTTTTTCATAATGAAGCATGAGAACGTTAGACCAGGCCCTGGAAATTGCGCGGCGGAATCTGTCCAGGCTTTCCATCTGATTAACTGTTGACCGGGCTTTCTTTTTTCCTTCACTTGAAGAGTGCCCTTTAGCCTGGATCAATTCAAAGAGATGTTTCCTGTTCCGGAGGAATGCCTGAACTCCGGCGAGCCGTTCGAGTGCTTCTGGAGCTACGATTTGCCGGTAACTGCAGAGGAATTCTGGCCGTATATTTCGGATTCGTCCCGTATGAACCGGGAAGTGGGCTACGAAGAGGTTCAGTACGAAGAGCGAAATGGCCAGTTACATGGATGGTCCGGAGAAGGAAAGATGCTCCAGGAGTGGATTGAGTTTCCCTTTGAATGGAACTATCCAGTTTATATTCGTAGGCTTCGGAAATACTCCAAAGGACTCCCGGCATACAATTTCATCCAGGGGTACATCGAGCCCATTGAGTCTGGATGTCGCGTCTACATTCACAACGCCGTATACTCGAATCATCCCGTAGCAAAGAAGCTGCTACCGCGGTATCTGGAACCGTTCGGCGAACGGTACGGGGCCACGTTCCAGAAAGCGGTAGAGGCGATTCAGAATAACTACGGCATCGAAACCGTGTATCCGCCGGCGACGGTAGATATATCTCCGGAAGGCCAATCCATTCTAAATGATAGATTGCTCAAGCTGCGGCAATCCGGCTTCAGCAATGCGGAAATCGAATGGATGCGAAGCATGATAACCAGCGGAGATCGCGGCGACCTGCACAGAATCAGGCCCCTTTCGCTGTCGGGCCCCTTTGCGGATCCGGAACGCAAAGTTTCCATCTTTCTAAACGGGGTTTTGGCCGGCCTGTTTACCATGAACTACGAAGTGATCTGCCCGCACTGTAAAGGCAGTCGCGACAATCCTGGCACTCTGGCCCAGGTACCCGTTCGCGCTGAGTGCCATATCTGCGAAATCGAATTCAGCGCCGGGGAAAAAGAATCCATTGAAATTGTCTTCAGGCTCCATCCATCCATTGGAGAAACCCGTCCTCAGTTCTTCTGCGCGGCTGAACCTTCGAAGAAGACCCATGTTCGGATTCAAAGAATGCTTCAACCGGGTAACCAGCAATTTGAGGCTAACATGAGTCCAGGTCGTTATCGCTTCTTGCTGCAGAGGGAGCAGCTTCCCATTGCGGCGGAATTCGCAAAAGGCGAAACACAGGTTCCCGGACTGAACGGCAAATGCCGCGTAGAGAATCCCTTTCAGAAGCCGGCTCTTCTCATGGTAGAAGAGCCCGAGCATTCGAAAGAGGCATTGCGTCCTTCCCTGTTGTTTGGCATGCAAACCTTTCGCGATCTGTTTCCTCACGAGCAGTTGGCCGCTGATTTGCAGATTGATTTAGGTCAGCAAACCATCGCCTTTGTAGATATCGTGGGGTCCACCGGATTCTACGAAGAGCAGGGGGATGGAGCGGCCTTTGGCGCCGTAAAGCGTCATTTCGAATATCTGTTTGGTCTGGTGCGAAAGCATGGCGGGGCAGTAGTCAAAACCGTCGGTGATGGCGCCATGTTCTGTTTTCCTTCGCCTGTAAACGCATTGAATGCAGGCCTGGATGCCGCGGATGCTTTTGGTTCCAAACGGGAAGGATTGCATTTGAGTATACGATTCACGATTCATGAAGGTCCCTGTCTGGCGGTGAACTTCAATACCGGCATCGATTTCTTTGGCCGAACAGTGAATCTGGCCGCCAAACTGCAGGATATAACCGGGGCCAATCAGATAGGCGTTACTCGGGAGTTCATGGATTCTGAGTCCGTGCAGAGTCTCATCAATGAAAGAGCGTCCACGGTGCAATCTGTCGTGCTCGAGTATGCGAAAGGAAAAAAAGTGCGGGATGCCTATTTGATCGGATGACTCTGCATCGTCCAGTGGCGCCCACACCGATTTTCATGGCTCCGCCGGTAGCAGTTCCAGGGCTGTTCTCCGTCTGAATTTGCAGGGCAGTTCTCAGGACAGTGTTTACATTCCAGAATTCCAGTTCTTTTTGACTTCCCACTGTGTGCGCCGCAAAAAAAGTGGCATCCATCAAGATGCAAACCTCATTTGAAGCTCTGGGCGTAGAGGAAGATATCCTTCGAGCCCTGGAAGCTAAAGGCTACACCAGCCCCACCCCCATACAGGCAGCTGTCATTCCTCAGTTACTGAAACCCGGATCCGATATCATGGGTCAGGCCCGCACAGGCACAGGAAAAACGGCCGCATTTGGCATACCTCTGCTGCAAAGGTGTGATCCTTCCGTTAAATCTGTGCAGGCATTGGTTCTGGCTCCTACCCGCGAGCTGGCCATGCAGGTATGCGATGAAATGCAGTCCATGCAGGGTAAGAAAAAGCTGAAGCTGGCTTTGCTTTACGGCGGCGCTGGAATGTCTTCGCAGATCCAGGCACTGAAGAGCGGAGCCCATATTGTCGTGGGAACTCCGGGCCGAGTGCTGGATCATTTACGCTCTGGTAGATTAAACCTGGACGCTTTGCAGTTTCTGGTTCTGGATGAGGCGGATCGTATGCTGGACATGGGCTTTCAGGAAGATCTGGAAGCCATCGTGGAAAGCGCCGGACCGGATCGACAGACCTTGATGTTTTCGGCCACCTTTACTCCGGAGATTCGCAAAGCTGCCGCCACCTATATGGACAAATTCGAAATGGTGAAGGCCGAAGGCGGCGATACGTCCGGTTCGAATGTGCGAATGCTTGCCTTTGAAGTATACGGCAAGGACAAACGGGAAGCGCTGCGAAGGATACTTCACACGGCCGAGGACTTCTACGGACTGATTTTCTGCGCGCGAAAGTCCGACGTGGACGATCTGGCCCAGTTTCTCGCGAAGAAAGGCTTTAACGCCGAAGGCTTGCACGGCGATATGTCCCAGCCGGCCCGGGAAAAGGTTCTAGGTAGACTGAAAAAACGCAAGCTGCAGATTCTCGTAGCCACCGACGTGGCCGCACGGGGAATCGATGTAAACGACCTGACCTATGTAATAAACTACGATATGCCGGACAGCGCCGATGCTCTAACTCACCGCACCGGCCGGACCGCCCGCGCAGGCAAGACCGGTACATCTATTTGCCTGATCACTCCGTCCGAGGCCTCCCGCTTTCGTGCGCTGGAAAAACGTACCGGATTGATGCATGAGCGATTGCCTTTGCCAGACCGTGATGCCGTCCGCGATGCGCGCAGACTCATGGCGCGAAGCAGCGTCGAACGCGGTATTGGCAAAAACCCCACGCCCGAGTATGTGCAATTCGCGCAAGAGCTCCTGGAAACCCACGATGCCGAGGAACTGGTAGCGAGCCTGCTGCGAGATCGTATGGGCGATGCCCTTCTGGAAAGCTCCATTCCGGAGATCGCCGTGCCCCAGCCCCACGGGTCCGGGTCCGGAAAAAGGAGTAAGGATCGTTCCCGAAAAGGCCAGGGCGGTTCCGGTAGCCGAGCCTCCGGTGGTTCGGGCGGCCGCGGCTCCAGTGGGCGCAACTCTGGCGGTAAGACTTCGGAGGGTAGAGGCGGAAGCGATTCCGATGGAAAACGCTCCGGCGCAAAAAAAGGCGCCGCCAGTGCGGGCGCTCATAACTACCGTTCGGCGCGAAAGGCGGCCAATCGACAGCGAAAGTACGCCGGCGAAGCCCCTGCTGAAGGCCGACGGGGCAAGTTAAAGAAATCCGGGGCTGGTCGAAAGTAAACCAGCCCCACGCTTCCGTAAGGCTCTTTCATGGAGCTTGCTCTAGAGCAGTATCGGAATCAGGGGACCTCGTGCAAAACGGCGAGCCAATTCCCGGGCAGATCCCCACTATTGCCTGTCAGCTTACATGACTCGCGGAGCTTTATAGGCTCCGGGTTATCGTTGCTTGCGTGGCATCGCTTGCTCTGAATTCTCTTGGCGAAAGACCGTAGAATCGTTTGAAACTTCGGCTGAAAGAGAACGGCGATTCGTAGCCCACCCGCATAGAGATGTGCTCCACATTTCCTTCTCCGTTTTGAAGCATTCTGGCCGCTCTTTGCATGCGAATCTGCTTCAGATATTCCATGGGACCAGTGCCGGTAGCTTCTTTGAACCGCCGGGCAAGGGTGGCCCTGGACAATCCCTGGGCCCCGGCCAGCGAATCCACCGTCCAGGGGTACTCCATCCGATCTTCCATGGACTCTATGGCTCGCAGCACTGCTTCATCGGCATACAGCGCCGCCCAGTGACTGCTGGAATCATGCTCCAGCATCCAATGTCGTAGAATGTAATGAAACAGAGTATCGGTAATTCGGCTGAGGATTGCATCCGAAGCATCCTCGCGAGCAAATTCCTGCGAAAGGATCTGAATGAGTCCTTTGATTGGATCGTGCAGCGGTAAATCGGCCCCTTTGATGTGAAAGTATTCCGGCAGTGCGCGAAACAGAGGGTGCAGCGGCCCCACCGGAAACACGTAGCGTCCGCTTAAGAAGGATGTGTCTTCTGCCTGTGATTGAGTCATCCCGGGCACGGTCTGTTTTAGGCGGGAGGATTCTGGAGGATTCATATTCAAGTCCGCCCGGAAATCCCTGACGTCTACGCAGTTGGCCCCTGGGTCCGATTTCAGCTCATGGTAGTAGCCACGGGCAAAAAACACGATATCCCCTGGTACCATCTGCAGCACCTGGTTCGTGGTGTTGCATTGAACCAGGCAGCTTCCTTTTAGCAGCACATGAAACCCGGCCGCAAAGTCGCAGCTAAACCGCACCCCCCACTGGCCGCTTACTCGGGCCCTGGCTGCCACGGAACCTTGAATGGAATCGGATATTCGGCTGAGCAAGTCCACTCTGGTATTCTACCAGGAAATGTCTCTTTGACCAGATAAATTCATCAAATATATCTAAAACGCTCGCAATATAGGTGGGAATGAGACGATCGGCAATGGAAGTTTGTGTTTCGGGTATGTTCAGTCTCGCCGGAGCTCCCTACACTGAGTCCAGTCCGTTCGGAGGTGTTGCAGCCCATTGGCGGACTACGAGCGTTCGTAATATTGCAGTATTGCAATATTGCCATATTGCGAAATTGCCATAGAAGAATCAGGAGTGAACGATGAAAGTATACGTATTTGGAGCCACCGGCACCGTAGGAGCCCCGCTGGTGAACTCTCTACTCGAAGCCGGGCACGAAGTGCTGGCGGCCACAAGAAAGCCCGGCGAGGGCAAACCGGGACTGCAGTATGTGGACGCTTCCATGCCGGAAGCAATGAAGGGGGCAGATTCGGTTTTTCTGCTGAGTCCCGGGGGGCTTCCGGATCAGCACTCGGTGCTGAAGCCCTATCTGGATCAGGCCAGAAGTATTAAGCCTGAAAAGACGGTGCTCATGACAGCCTTTGGTGTGGAACATGCGCCCCCGGAAGCGCCCATGCGAAAGCTGGAACTGGAATTGGCAGACAGCGGACTGAATTACACTATCCTGCGGCCAAACTGGTTCATGCAAAACTTTAACACTTACTGGATCCAGGGGATCCTGGACGATAGCAAGATCTATTTTCCGGCCGGGGATGCAAAAGCCAGCTTCATTGACGCTCGCGACATTGGAGCGGTAGCGGCAGCTGTCCTGACTTCCACGGACTTTAACGGGCAGGAACTGGGCCTCACCGGCGCCACACCTCTCGATCATTCGGAAGTTGCCCGGAAGATCTCCGAAGCCACCGGCAAGAACATCGACTACGTCAACGTGGATCCCGAGGACTTCAAAAGCTCGCTTAAACAGGCAGGCCTGGACGAAGCCTATGTGGAATTGCTTTCCGGCATTGCGGCGGCCCTGAGGGATGGATTTGCTGCCCCGGTAACGGATCACGTAAAGAAGGTTCTGGGTCGAGATCCAATCGACTTCGATAGGTACGCGAAGGATTACGCCTCCGCCTGGAAAGGATAAACGCCCGCGGTTCCCTTCTCCAATCTCCGCCGGGGCCGGCTGTTCGGGATCGCCTCGCATTCCCCGGCCGGGCAGGGCCGCCAAAAAATTCGCTTTTTTGACGGTCTACGGTCACAGTGAGGCTTCGGAGTTGTATAGATACGTATGGAACACGTAGAAACCTTCGTATACAACCTGGCCTCTGGCCGCACCCTGGAAGATCTGAAAGCCGCAGTGGAACGAACTCAAGGCGAGTTTTTGTCCGGCTGCAACGGATTTCTGGAGCGTAGATTGATTCAGTTAAAGCCGGATCAATTCCTGGAGATGAATCGCTGGGCCTCCGAGGCGGACTTTCAGAAGGCTATGTCAGAGGCCCAGCAGCACGAGGCCGTGGCGCTACTGATGAGTGTCATCGACATGGATAGCTTGACACCCTATCACGGGGATCTGCTGATCAGCTATGCAAACTGACGATCGCAGCGATGCCCTGGTAGAGAATGCGATGAACGGCGACAGGGCCTCTCTGGAGGCCCTGCTTCGCCGGGAGCAGGACTGGATATTTAACTTATGCCGGCGACTGGTATCCGGTGCTGGATGAATTCTGCGATGCAGGCTATTCCGCATTATCTCGCAACAGCCCCTTCTGGGGAACGCCGGAAGAGACGATGGTGAAGGTTCTGCAGACTCTGGAAGGCTCTGCGCCGGGCCTGAATAGATCCACAAATGAGCCCACAGAGCCCTCGCAGTCGTCGCCCATGGAGGGCACCGAGCCGTTTCAGTAGTCTCCGATGCACTGCTCGAGACAGCTTTTTTGGCGCTCATCACTATACCCATGGAAATAATCTGATAGAAATATACATCCCTGTTGTTAGTTGGGTAATATGTTCGGAAATTCTGCGTTGCTTCGATGCGGTCTTATAGTAGGCCTGATCTTATTATTCGCCCATTGTTCCCTGGGCCAGAAGCCGGTGGAAAGGGGGCCGCGGCCTCGTTTAAGCGCTGAAACCTCCGTCGAATGTAAAAGCCGATGCCTTTCCGGTGATTGTCAGAGTGGTACCGGGACTTATGAATTTGCCGACTGTAGCGTCTACCAGGGACAGTTTCGCAGCGGCGAAAGAACAGGCCAGGGCGAATACCGCTTTCCGTCAGGGATAACGCTAAAGGGTTCCTTTGTGGACGGCCAGCCGGTGGCTACCTTTGAATATAGCTTTCCTGCTGGAGCCGTGTTTCTGGGAAGTCTCCCGCCCGATAGACAAGAAAAAAAGAGGGGAATTCTGAATCTGGACGGAGCCAGCGGCACCCTGATAGAGAACGGAAAGAAGCGAAGATGTCGTGTACAGAATTTTCAGCTAATGTGCGATTCAGAGTCGCTGGAAATTGCTGCCGAAGCCCCGAAGGCCGATGTTCCGGTAGGAGTAGAGCCAGAGGAAATCCGTTTCTTGCTGCTTTATGCCCCGGATAGCGCCCTGTTGTTGCGAAATGGCCGCAAGTATTCCGTAAGCGCCGGCTATCCCCTTGCCCCAGGAGACATTATTCTGACGCAACAGCATGCTGCCGACATTCAGGGCGAAGGGGGATTCGCAATACGCTTGAAGCCCTTCAGCGAACTACAGATCCCGGTGGATGCCCGGGAACACCGAGTCCTGAATCTGAAGAAAGGATCGGTTATTGTAGACTACAAAGGGGAGGGGCCTTTGCCTTTTCGCATTCGATCCGGCGGCATGAACATAGATGTTAGAGGAACGACCTTTGTCGTCGAGGCCGGCGATGAGGAAAATCGGGTAAAGGTCCGAGTCCTGGAGGGCGAAGTTCGACTCAGCCGGGACCAGGCGGTTCTTGAAAGAATCAAGCCCGAAGACCTGCAGAACAAAAACCTGCAGGAGGCGATTGATCGCATGAAAGAAGGTGTCTCGCTTACAGCCGGACAGGAAGCCACAGCTCCCGCCATTACTTCGCAAGAATCGAAGGAGATTGCAAAGACCATAGCAGAGTCTGGCCAGCCCAGAGTCACAAAGGCGGACGACAACGATCTAGAAAAGGATGCCCGGGAAGCGGCTTTGATGCCCGTTCTTCCCGACGAGGACTTCGAAGAAGCGAGGCAAGCGTCCCTCAGTAAAGATGCCGAGGACCGCGAAGAATCCGCGCAAAACGTGGAAAAACAATACCGCGAAAAAGTCCAATCAAGCGGCGATGACCTGGAAATGGCCCTAAAGTCCTCGCCGGAGATTCGCACCCCGGAAGACTTCAAGCGGGCCTATCCAATTCTCGAAGTAATCCATATGAACAAGGGTTCCCGGAGAGCTGGTGCTATTATTGCTCAGGCCGGCGGATTGCTCTTCCTCTTTGCTCCCGACGGTTTGTTTCGCGTGCCCATAGAAGATGTGGATTACGTAGATTACTACAATCAGGACGAAATGGATCTGGAATTGCTACGGAATCAGAACAAAGGCGAAGCGGCTCCGGCGCCTGAGTCCGGCCCGAACTAGTATTGGCCGCACCAAGCGTCGTCTGCGGGGGCTTATCCCGCCGAAACCGTTATGCTTTCGCGCTAGATTAGCCTCAGTCGCAAACCGTTCCTTGGTCGCAAAGTAATCAATGGATCCAATTCCACCGGCTCGCCGGAATGCTCAAAGCGAAAATTTCGTACCAGCTCGGCGAGAATGATACGGGACTCCAACATGGCGAAGCCGGAGCCGATACATAGACGGGGCCCACCTCCGAATGGAAAATAGGCGAATTTATGAATCCGCTTTCGGTTTTCGCTGGAGAAGCGCTCTGGATCAAATGCTTCCGGACTTTGCCAATAATCCGGGTGGCGGTGTGTCACATATTGACAGGCGAAAACCGGTCGTCCGGCGGGAACTCGATAGCCCAGAATCTCGTCCTCCTTGACGGTTCGGCGGGAGACTATCCAGGCGGGGGGATACAGTCGCATGGATTCTTCAATCACTTGATTTAGATACGGTAACGATTCCCCGTCCAGTATCTGTTCGACGCTGGCTTTTTGAACTTCCTCCCTTAACTTCTCGTATACGTCCCGGTGTAGGGCCAGCAGGTACAGCGTCCATGTAAGCGCATTGGCTGTAGTTTCGTGCCCTGCCAACATAAGCGTCATCACTTCGTCCCTTAGTTGCTTTTCGCTCATGGGATGTCCGGTTTCTGGATCTCGGGCTGCAAGTAATCGGTCCAGGAGATTTGGGTCTCCCCCGGAATCGAAGGCTTGCTCTCCGTTCTGCTTGCGCTTTCGGATAATAGACATCACGATGGAGCGAAGACGGCGAGCGGCAAGGTATAGTGGTATGTCGGAGGGGGTGATCATCCATGCGGGCATTCCCGCTTTCAAGCGTTTTACCAGCAGATTGTTGGCGCGGCCAAAATAATACCCCACATCATGCGCGGCGGTGGATAGGTTCTGGCCAAAGAGCGCTTCGCCGACGATTTTCAGGGTAAGCTCCATCATAATAAGATCCACCGGGATCGTTTCGCCTCTACGTTCATGAAGGCTTCTTACGAGTTCGTCTGTAGCCTCTTGCATTTTGGAGCCATAGGCTTTGATTCGATCTCTGTGGAAGGCCGGCTGCGCAGTTCTGCGTTGCTGAAGCCAGAACGTACCATCCGAAGTAAGCAATCCGTTTCCCAGTACGCGCTTGAGGATCTGATAGTCCAAAACATCCTTGTTATAGTTCGTATGAGCCTTCTGCAAAATGTGTTCTACCGCCTCCGGATGACTGAACAGTATGGCCTGAAAGTGAAAGATGCGAATATTGGCCGCTACCGGGAATTCAAGGGATGTTTTATAGAGAAAGCTCAGTTCGTCTTTGTAGAAGGGACCAAAATGACCGGAAATGAGTTTGGCCGGTGGAGAAGGGATCTTCCGCATCAGTCATTGTGCAACCGAAGGGTCTGGCTTGCAATCGCTTCAACGAGGTTAATCCCCGGGCGAATGATCGTCCACTCCGGGGTGTCCCTTGATAGAAATGAATTACTTGACCCTTTCCCTTTGCTGCACTTCCCTGGGAGGGTATACTATCTGTTTCGAGTGATAAGGAGTTTTTATGAGTGATAAACCGTTTCTGACAGATGTCAAGACCTTGCGGGAAAGAGCGCGCAAGGAGATTGAAAAAGGAGCTGTGACGGCTGGTTATCAGGCAGACGTGGGCCAGGTGGTAGAACTGCTGAATACGGCACTGGCTACCGAGATAGTGTGCGTGCTTCGCTACAAGCGGCATTTTTACATGGCTGGCGGGATAAACGCCGAAGCCGTAGCCCAGGAATTTCTGCAGCATGCCAATGAGGAGCAGCAACATGCCGATCAGCTGGCGCAAAGAATTGTTCAGCTTGGTGGCGAACCGAACTTTAATCCGGAAGGGCTGGCCATGCGAAGCCATGCCGAATACGTAGAAGGCGAGAATCTCATCGAGATGATCAAAGAAGACCTGGTAGCCGAACGGATTGCTATCGATAGTTACCGGGAAATGATCGACTACATTGGTCCGAGGGATTCCACCACCCGGCGAATGCTTGAGGATATTCTTGCCATGGAAGAAGAGCATGCGGATGACCTGGTAGGAATGCTGGAGAAAATGTAGGTTTGACTTCTTTCCGTTTTCCTGTAATGGCCAGACAAGCGTCATAGCGCAACAGACCAGGTCCGCTGCTTCAAAACACAGGGTTGGCAAAACTAACGCCGACCTTGCTTACAGGCCCGCATGGCAGAAGGCCTTTTGTTATCGTAAACCAGAAATAACAATTATCCGCGATTCGGAAAAAAAACTCTCCCTGGCATTGCCGGGTTTTCGAGTTGATTACAGAGCGTCGGATCGGTCCGGTTTGGTATACAGGCGCATGAGAGTCTCTCAGAGGAATCGTTGTTCGGCCCAATTATCTGGAGAAGTGTAGGATCCCACCGGGTGTTACTGAGAAAAAAGTAGAGGAGGTGGCCGGAAGCATGTTGGCGCCGGGAGAACAAGCTATTTCGGTGATTCCATTTACCGGTCGAAAGCAACTTGCGATTCGCAACACCCGCATAACTTGTTTCGCAGGCAAATCATCAGTCAATACCCGGAAGACACCGAAGACTGAAGAGAAGCAGCCTCTTCGAAAACGTCTCCATGGCATACCACGGAAGCCTGAATCGGGTCAGCATAGCCGCCGCCCATAAACACTACCACAGGGCAGTTCCAGTAAGCCACATGTTGAAAGACCAACTGGTTTCGCCTGTCCAGGCCCTCACGGCTCAATGAGAGCTTGCCCAGGGTGTCTTCGTGCAATGGGTCGCATCCTGCCTGAAATAGAATTAGCTCCGGCTCGAAGGGATACAGGGCTAGCGGCAAGGATCTCTTCAGCTCTGCATAATAGGTGTCGTCGTCGCATCCGTTCGGCAGAGCAATGTCAAAATCGCTCTTTTCTTTACGAAAGGGATAGTTTTTCTCTCCGTGGATGGAAAACGTCAGAACGTCCGGGTCCCCGGCAAAAATAGTCGCGGTACCGTTGCCTTGATGAACATCGCAGTCGATAATTGCGATTTTGCGAATCCCATATTCGCGCTGGGCGATTCTTGCGCACAGGGCCAGATCGTTGAAGACGCAGAAGCCCTCTCCATGGTCTGCATAGGCATGATGAGTGCCGCCGGCCAGATTACCGGCCACCCGATGACCTTCCATGGCGCAATGCAATGCCTGAATGCTCCCTCCTGCAATGGTGAGCGTCCTTTCTACGAATTCTGGAGTCCAGGGACGGAAACCAATGCGACGGATCTCTGCGTCAGTCATCTTACCGTGCAGAAAAGCATCTACGTAGGATTCCTTATGAACCATTAGTAGCTGCTTTCGGGTAGCGGGGAGCGCATGCTGTATGGAAATAGGCAGCTTTGGGTCTTCCTTCAATCGGCTTTGTACGTCTTCATAGACCAGGCGATACCTATCCCTGGGAAACCTGGCATGGGGAGAAATCGCCGAAGTATAGTTTTCGTGGTAGAATAGATTTAGCATGGGTTCGTATCCCTGAAAGCTGCTCTGCGGCCAGGGATCTGTCCTATAAGTTACTAAATTCGAATCGTCCGGGCTATTTGAATTCAGACCAGGTCGATGCTGGTCCGACGAATCTGAGCAATTGGCATTTCGTGCGAGTCCCGGGCTATCCACTACACAGATTTCCGGGTCGACGGATGCAGGTCGGCGCCTCTTGTTGCCTTAAGGATGCAGTTCGGCTCCGCTCCACGCCCCTGAGATAAAGTTTCCTGAAGTTTTGTACCGGGGCTTTAATCCACGGACCGTGTCTCTATTTTCACTTCCGACTCCAGCGTTCTATGCACCGGGCATTTATCGGCGATTTCGATTAATTTCTGGCGCTGCTCGGTGGACAGATTGCCCTTGATTTCAATTTGGCGCTTGATTTGATCGACTCTCTGTTTCGACGATTCACATGATTCACAATCTTCTGCATGGACTTTTTGATGTTTAAGATCTACGCTTACTTCCTCCAACGGCCATTTCTTTCGATCGGCATACATTCGAAGTGTCATCGCTGTGCAGGCTCCCAGAGCGGACAATAGCAAATCATAGGGGGATGGTCCGTGGTTTTCTCCGCCCACAGCGATTGGTTCGTCCGCGATTAACCGATGTCCGTTTGCATTAACTTGTGTATGAAATCCCTGGCGACCGATGCGGGCGGTGACCGGACTTTCCCTGGCAGCTGTGTCTTTCACAGGGTCGTTCAGTTGCAGGTATCTAGCTGCCCAGGATGCGATAACGTCCCCGACATAGAGGGAATCCACTTCCCTTGACAATAGATGATCTGCATCGTCCAGGGAAATGAAACTGCGGGGGTGCTTTGCTCTTTGAAAGATCTCCGCGGCATTGTCCACTCCTACCTGCCGGTCCACGGGGCTGTGCATCACCAGAAGGGCCCGGTTCAGTTCCGCCACCGCTCGGTGCATTCGGGACTGCTCTAGATCATCCAGAAATTGCTTCTTTATCGTGAACGGGCGACCAGCCAGCGTTACGCGTGCCCGGCCGTTTGCTTCGATTTCCTCCTTCGCATCTTCTAACATATTAATGACGTGAGAGGGCTCGGCGGGAGCGCCAATGGTCGCCACAGCTTTGCTCGAAGGGATTCTATGGGCGGCCTGCAGCACAGCCGCTCCTCCCAGCGAGTGTCCAATAAGAATCGACGGGGCCGCATACTCCTGCTTCAAATATTCCGCAGCGGATACAAGGTCGTCCACATTGGAACTAAAGTTGGTTCTAGAAAAATCGCCTTCGCTTTCGCCCAGGCCCGTGAAGTCGAATCGTAAAACGGCGATCCCTTCCTGGTTCAATGCTCTTGCGATGTTGCTCACAGCCTTGAGGTTTTTCGTGCAGGTAAAGCAGTGAGCGAACAAAGCGAATGCCCGAGGCTCCTTTAGCGGTAGATCCAGGCGAGCGGCCAGTTTCTGATTCTCATGGTTCGGGAATTCTAACGATATGGTCTGCATGTTGGGCTCCGGAGTAATGGAGTTTCAGGTTCGATTGTGCGTCAGGTTTGATTACAGAAAGTTGGAAGTGGTACTACTACAAAAAGCAGAGACGAGGCAGGAACAGGGTACTCCGGAAATGGGTCCAGGGTAGACAGGAGGAGAGAACGAAACCCTTGCTCGACGGCATCCAATCAATGCCCTTGACTTTCGACTGCCTGAATTCAACGGGAGGGGGAAAATGGAATGCAGGACAGGCCGTTGCCTCCAATCTGAAAGCAACGGCCGTCAAGTTGTGGCCCCTCTCTTGTCCGCACAATGGGGTCTGCTCAGGGAAGCACCATCGCGACTAACTACGCTGCAGGATAATACACTGTGGGCGCCTTGTTCCAGGACGTTTCATCCTCCAGTTGCTCCACAAGCGCGGAAGCTACATCCTCCCGGGAGATCTTGTCGACCAGTTCATCCCATTCCCTGGGAAACCCGACGTGAAACGATCCCCTGGCTTGCTCATCCGTCAGGTTCGGCGGTCTAATCAAGGTCCAGTCCAGCCCACTGGCTCGCACCTTCTGTTCCTGTTTTTCGTGGTCTCTAAAGGCATCTTTGATGAACAAAGGAACGATAATGTTTCGAAACATCCAGGGGGGCATGTGGCGAGTATCGGCGATACCCATGGTGGAAAGGCATACCAGGCGTCGCAACCCCTGACTCTGCATCCCTTGTATGATTGTTTCGGTCCCTTTTTCTCTGATTCCGCTTTTGTTCCGTCCGGGCGCTCCTAGAGCCACAATAACGGCGTCTTGACCGGCCAGAGCATCCTTCACCTGGCTAATATCAAGGACATTTCCCTCTACTACTTCCAGTCCCTTTAGCGAAGCTGTTTCCATCAGCCGCGCTCGGCTCCGTACAAAGGCGGTGACTTCATGACCCGCCTGAACTGCTTTCTTAACTGTAAGCCTTCCGGTTGCTCCGCTGGCTCCAAAGATAATCACTTTCATAGTTTCCTCCTGTTGTGAATGAACGTAGCACAGGACGAACTGGAAAAATAGAATGAATCCGACATTCGGATCCGAATCCAGCGAGGCAAAGTTATGGGCCGCAGGCCGGGGCTGGCGGGAGTAACCTATATAGATTCAGAGTGTGGCAGGGACTCTCCGGGCTTCGTAGCTCTGGATTCTACGAAATTGGGAACAGACTCCAGAAAGGTTTTGCGGAATTTCGCAGGTGTTGTTCCCGCAAACTCCTTAAATTCCCGAATAAAGTGCGATTGGTCCGAATAATGGCTATTGTGGGCCAGCGCGGTAAAATCAGCGGCGCCGGCTCGCATGTAGTTCATGGCCGATTGGAAACGGACAATCCTTCCATACAGCCGGGGCGACACGCCCACCCATTGGCGAAACCGGCGTTCCAGGGATCGTTCGCTAATCCCGAGCTCGCTTCGTATCTCGGCAATACTTCTGAGTTTCGCGTCCTCGGAAATCAGATTATACGCGGTTCGCAGCGTTCTCCATTCCTCGTAGATCCGTCTCTTTCGCAGTAACCGGCGCAGGAAGTCTTCAAGCATTGCAATTTGTGCAGTGGGCTTCTTTCTCGTGGCCATTCGTTCCAGAAAGTCGGAGTCAGCCGGGAGCAGTTCGCTCAGGTCCAGACAGTCATCGGTTAGAATATGCGCATCCAGATCAAACAGGGCTCGCAGCGCACCGGGCTCCAGAACCACTCCCAGGGTTCGAGTGCCCGCCGTCGTATGAAAAGTCCGCTGCTGTATTGTCTGCCCGTAAACGAAGGCCACCGGGATCTGAGCGCCGGAGCTATCGATGAGTGCTGTGGGAAGCTGAATGACAATCCCGGGGCATCCATCGGGCAAAGTGGAGTAGGAGCTATCATGCCGGTGGTCAATCAGCCAGAGATCCCGAATGAAGGCGCTCAGGTCGGAGGATGGAGTGATGAGCAGATTCAAGTTCAACCCCGGGCCAATCTCCCAATCAGCCCTCCCGCCAACATTAGGTCTTTGGCGTAGTTCGGACAACAGTTTTAGGGGTAGAGAAGTTCTCAGGGCGGGCAAAAAAGGGATTGACAAACCGACGTCGGTCGGTAAGTGTCGCTCTTATGGTTCATGGAAGGCTGAGTCCAGAGGAGCGACGCAAGCAGATCCTTGTCGCGGCCCGGACGCTGATTTCACAGGCCGGAGTGGAATCGGTTCGAGTGGAGGACATTCTCCAGCAATTGTCCCTATCCAAGGGCGGGTTTTATCACCACTTCCGGTCCCTGGACGAGGTGCTTCGGGAGCTGATAACGGAAGACCTGGCTGGTTTGCTGGAGGATCTCCGCTATCGTACGGTCGCCGCCAAGGACTCCATAGATGCGCTGATAGCGTTGTTCGATTTCGGTTCCGATGATAGGCAGGGCTCACCTGGGATATTGCCCTTCTTCAGTTCCCGCGGTCATAAGCTGCAGTACCTGGAAGTCCTGGAAGATGTGTTTTATGAGCCGCTGGGCGCGATTTTGACCGAGATTTTGCGGGCCGGGATGGCCGCGGATGAACTTAGACCAGGCTCGCCCAGCTCCCTGGCCCTGATCTTTCAGGCCGTAAACCGACAGTTTAACCGGCAAGCGATTCTAGACGAGGCCACCGAGTATCTTGCCGACGAAAGGCAGTTAGCATTACGAATGCTCTTTCGCGAGCTGGGAGTGCTGGAGGAGCCGCGAGTCCAGTCGTTTTTGCGTAGCTGGACCGAAGAGCAGACTGGACCGAGACGGGGAAGAGAGAAAAAGGAGAGAATCGATGAAGGAAAAGAACGATAGAGCAGGAAATTCAGGAGAGGTTTTATGAATCAGAAGAATGTGAAACCAAAGTACCGAGTCGGAGGCGATACACCTTCCGAAAGCATCTGGCCGTTTCTTCTCCTAACGTTCGCCATCGCCGGGGTCTCCTTTGCCATGATGCTGTTTGATAAAGACCTGCATTCCCCCCAGGGCTTTCCTGGTCTCCTGGTCTGGTTACTGGCAATCTGGAGTCCCAACCTGGCCATTCTGATCCTGCGGCTACGATCCGGCGGTCTATTCTCATTTCTGAAGCAGGCGATTTCTGCGCCCGCAAATCCGGCCTTGCTCTCACTGACCCTTCTTCCTCTGGTACTCTTGCTTGCGCTCTGTCAAATACTGCCCGGGATCTGGCCCGATTTTCTAACGTTTCCCGGGTTGATCCTGTTGGTGGGAATCAATCTGTTTATGGGTCCCCTGGGCGAAGAATTCGGCTGGAGGGGATTTCTTTATCCAGCTCTGCGTCTGAGGCTGGGTTGGCTCGGAGCTGCCCTGCTGGTGGGCATCATCTGGGGCTTCTGGCATGCGCCTCTGTGGTTCATTGAGTCTCCGCAGTCCGAGATCCCCTTCGCCGTATTTCTGGGCAATGTTATGGCCTTCAGTGTTCTCATGTCGATCCTGCGAGATGGCACCGGTCCATCCCTGGTCGGCCCTATTTTGATGCATCTTTCAATCAATGTGGCTGCTGGTCTCTTTGGGCTTCTCGGAATGGGATCCCAGGCCGAATACTGGACCTACTCGCTACTCTTCATGGGCGGGGCCGCTATACTTGCATTGGTGGTCTACCAGGCGGGCCGAAATATTGTAAGAATGGAGCCAACGAATCGCCCTCTTTTCCGCCAGGTTTTTGCACAGTGGAATCAAGTGCCCCGGCGGAGTGACGAAGGAGGACTGTGAGAAATACAGAGAAGGTCAAATCGGTATTGAGCGAATTCAGGATGTTTTCATGGGGCTGGCCGGGATTTTTTGCTAAAGCAATTCCGGCCAAAACCGATCATCTTCCTGTGAGGCAACATACATAACAGGCCTTCGCTGACATACAGGCCCATTCCGGGCCGGTCAGGTAGCTAAAAAAGCTCAAATTTTTTGAAGCCCGAGTCGTGTTTTTTTACGGTTTGGGCTAAAGGTCGTTCCTCCCTCCTTCGAAAGTAGATACAGATATAAATAGAACTCCGCGCAAACACAGAAGGCCAGGGAAGGCCTAACAAATAGCGGGGTGTTTACATGAATGCCGGGTGACACCGGCGCGTTTCAAGGAGGAAACGAATGATAATCAACCATAACCTTTCAGCGATCAATTCCCATCGCACGCTGAAATTCCAGCACTGGGATGTTGACAAGAACATGGAAAAATTGTCCTCCGGGATGCGTATCAATCGCGCCGGGGACGATGCATCTGGCCTGGCAGTATCTGAAAAGATGCGCGCACAGATCAGTGGACTGAGACAGGCAGAAAGAAATGCCGAAGACGGAATGAGCATGATTCAGACCGCCGAAGGATATCTGGCCGAAGTGGCCGACGTTCTTCAGCGAATCCGAGTACTTTCCATTCAGTCTTCTAACGGCATCTACACCGCCCAGGATCGACAGATGATCCAGGTGGAGGTTTCTGCTCTGGTGGATGAAGTAGATCGAATCGCTTCGCAGGCACAGTTCAATACAATGAATCTGTTCCTGGGCGAATTCGCGCGGAATTCCCGACAGTCGTCCATGTGGTTTCACATCGGGCCCAACCAGCATCACCGAGAAAGAGTGTATATCCAGACAATGACTGCGAATGCCCTCAATCTCAAGCAAATTGACGGAAACATCATGAGCATTTCCACAGCGGAAATGGCAAATGAAGCAATAGGCACCCTGGATGCCGCTCTTGATAGAATCAACAAGCAGCGAGCGGACATGGGAGCTTATTTCAACCGTCTGGAGCATGCTGCAAAAGGTCTGATGGTGGCCTACGAAAACACCCAGGCATCGGAAAGCCGTATTCGAGACGTGGATATGGCCGAAGAGGCAACGGACTTTACCAAGAACCAGATTCTGGTTCAAACAGGAACGGCAATGCTGTCGCAGGCGAATATTCGCCCGCAGTCGGTATTGCAACTACTGAGGTAAGCGTTTTCAGCGCGAGGAGGAATTAGTTAAACTTGCATTCGTGTTTCTCCAGAAGGTGCGCCTGACGCCTCATGGCTTGCTTATTTCCGGTTTTTGAGAAACCGCCGGATTCGAACGAGCCCTGAAAATGTCGGGCGCACAAAGAGAAACTTTGTGATAGATACCTGGCTTCTTGTACACTGCAGCCGGCGGGTTTGCCGGTGCCATTCGGACGGAGTGTGCAATTGCATTCTCCCACCTGCTTCCTCAGAAATAGGTGATTAGAGGCAAAGGAGTGCAGGATGATTATCAATCACAACACGAGTGCTATCAACGCTCACAAGGCGTTGAAGTTTAACGTTTGGGAAACAGACAAATCTATGGAGAAGTTAAGCTCCGGCATGCGTATAAACAATGCCGGTGATGACCCATCCGGATTGGCTGTTTCTGAAAAGATGCGGACACAGATCCAGGGCCTTCGCCAGGCGGAACGTAATACCGAAGACGGTATGAGTTTCATACAGACCACGGAGGGGTATCTGGCTCAGACCTCGGATATTATCCAGCGGATTCGCGTTCTTGCTGTTCAATCAGCAAACGGAATCTATTCGGCTCAAGATAGAGAGCTGATTCAGGTGGAAATATCCCAGCTAGTCGACGAGGTGGATCGTATCGCATCTCAGGCCGAGTTCAATCGATTCGACCTGCTCATGGGGCGTTTTGCGCCGGGATCTGTAAGAGGATCCATGTGGTTCCAGATGGGACCCAACCAGGGGCAGCGAGAACAGGCTTTCATCAGAACGATGACAGCGCGAGCGCTGGGACTGAGAGAAGCGGACAACCAGATCGTCACGGTTTCTACGCCGGGAGGCGCCAATGAAACCATTGGTCGAGCAGATGCTGCGCTTGAAGTGCTGATGAAACAAAGAGCCGATCTCGGAGCTTATTACAACCGTTTGGAGCATACGGCCAAAGGGCTGATGAACGCATACGAGAATGTGCAGGCTTCGGAAAGCCGTATTCGCGATGTGGATATGGCCGAGGAAATGGTTCAGCTGACTACCAATCAGATACTGACCCAATCCTCGATTGCGATGCTTTCACATGCTGGTGTAAGACCAGAAGGGATCTTGAATTTGCTGCGTTAAACGTAGTTTGAGGTCCTGGTTTTTGCGTCTCGGCGCAGGCTGGCCCGAAGCTGAATTCATGCAAGGATCGGAGGACTCCGGACCCATGCAACGGGGATTCATCTGAAGGGACGAGCGAAACCGGGATTTCGAATGCGTTAAAGGAGCAATTCCACCGGCGCATACACAAACTCAAATGTTCCCATCGGCCCGGGCGGCGTTGCCCGGGTCTTTTTTTTCGCCGATGGATTTGCTCTCTAATTGATTGGTATTTTCGAATAGTTCCGTTAATGTTTTGGTCGAATCCGGGCCAATAATTCGGCAACTTTCTGATTCATGGGACGATGTGTTTCTATTTGATCTGCTCCGGTTTTGCCGACTCCCTGGCTGTTTTCAGGTCAGTTCGCCGGGGCCGAGGCATGAAGATTCCAGGGGCCTCTTGCCATCGAATGAGGCTTCACGGCTCCATACAGAATCTGAAATGGGTCATTCCTGACAGGGTTCCGGTTGCTTATCGAGTAAACAATTCAGGTAACGGACTGCGAGGGACAAAGCCCTTGGTCCTGGACCTTATCAGCTTTCATTGACTCTGGCTGCGGGCCCTAACTGTTTGGGACATGCTGATGCAAATTGTGGCCTGGACCGCCTCTCTATTTGTTTTTCTATCCTTCTTTATGAAGACCATGATTCCGCTACGGATCATGGCCATTGTAAGCAATCTGACATTCATTGCCTATGCCCTGCTCGGAATACAGGAGGGTGTGTTTGATAAGGTGGCCGCTATCTTTGTTCTGCATTGCCTTCTTCTTCCGCTGAACGTAGTTCGCCTCTATCAAATGAAGTCTCTCATACGGGAGGTTAAACATGCAGCGGATTCCGACGAGGGCGTAAAGTTCCTAATCCCGCATATGACCAAACGAAATTATCCGGCCGGTCATGTCCTGTTTCGTCAGGGCGATCCGGCAGACGGAATTTTCTTTATACAGGAAGGCTCAGTGAAGCTACCGGAATTCGGAAAGACCATGGCCGAAGGCGCCGTTTTTGGGGAAGTGGGGATTTTCTCCCCGGACAATCAACGGGCCGGTACAGTTGTTTGCGATGAAGACTGCACTGTATACGAGATATCCAGGGACAAGGTTCTGCAGCTCTATTATCAGAATCCGGAGTTTGCTTTTTACATGATGCGTTCCGTGGCCCGAATTGTACAGGATAACACGGAAATCCTAGCTCGCGCAAGTAAGACTGCCGAAGCTTCCCCGGCGCAATCCTGAGGTAAGGAGCGAGCTAACATCGGGTTGGTGCGTAGGTTGCGTCTATTCGCGGGCCGGGGCGAAAAAGTCTGTATCCGGCCGGAATTCCGGCAGTCTCTCAGGCATTCAGGCATTCAGGCATTCAGGCATTCAGGCATTCAGGCATTCAGGCGTCATCAAAACCACTCGTTAGCAATCCAGGTTCGCAATGCGAAAAGTGCCGGAAGCACAAGAATATAAGCCAGCGGCGCCAGCGCCAGAATCATGAAATTCTCCGTGAATACGGCATCCGGATTGGCTTCGCCATTCTTGATTGCTGTAATGAATCCAATCTTTTGCCAGACAGAAAGCGCGAGGGCCAATCCCATGTAGACGACGGTGTCCCATCGTCCCTCTGGCTGTTGCTCCAGGCAGGCCATGACGAACCCTCCCACTGATCCCAGGAAGAGCAAGACGAACAATAACACTCCCAGCAAGCCAAATTCGGACCAGGCTGATGTGCCAGCGATCCCGGTTCCAAAAAGGAAATACAATGCGAAACCGATCATAAGGCTGCCGGTTTCAATCAGCGCTTCGTCCAGGAAGAAGGCCCAGAGAGAGCCATCGCTTTCCGACTGCTTAAAGGCCAGAACCAGAATTCGCGCCAGGGGTAGAGCTAGAAGGACCCAGTTGCGGCCCATGCCCTGCAAAATGACAGGTACGTATATGTATATGTTCATCGTGGCCAGAAGCCAGCCGCCGAAGATGATCCATTGCGCGTAATCGGAATCCAGCTCCAGAGCGGACCAGGCTCCCAGAAAGGGCAGGGCGGCAACGTAGCCGGCTTCAATCCACTGTATCCATTTTCGTGGCACGGCTTCTAAGATCCTAATGCTACCGGCAGTCCATCTAGAACGAATCTGGCCTGAAGCTCGCCCGGGCTTATCTTTCCCGATGGGCCTTGAAGAACTCGGCGATGGTTTTTGTGCTCCATTCTGGATTCAAGGTCAGCATGTTGTGTCCCATTTTCGGGGCCAGGGTGTGCTTCGTTTGCTGTGGCAATCTGGGCAAATGGTACTCTTTCTGAAAATCGTATCCGAATACGCTACATTCGCTACTAATCATCAGGAGCGGTCCCTTGTAGCGTTGGGAACCTTCTGTCAGGTCCAGAGGAAATGATCCTGGATCATCCATAACGGATGCCAGTAGAGTGTCGAATGCCTGGTATCCGCCTCGCACAAACGAACCTTCGGGCAGGGATTCGCCTTCGCATTGATAGGGAGGCCCCGAGGCACCGCCATTCAGAATGTCTGTCATTACGTAGTCGGTGGGTTCATGTCCGTCCTCTTCTGCGATGAAGGGAACGGCCAGAAATGCGGGGATGAATTTTAGCATGGCCCAGAAAGACTGATGCTCTTTCATTCGCTTTACGAACTCCACAGCCGATTCCGGATACAGCATCCCCGGTTCAATCACTACCGCTGCCTTGATCATTTCCGGGTGTTGTCCCAGGTAGGCAACGAGCAGCATACCTCCCCAGGAGTGGCCTACGATTCGGATGGGGCTGCCCTGTCCGATGTGTTTTACCATTGAATGGAGATCCGCCAGGTGCTGTTCCACGGTAAGTTGATCGGTGGGCGCTCTAGGGCTCAGTCCCGAGCCCCGTTGATCATAGAGTATTACTTGATAGTTTTCTGCGAGGGCCTTCATGGGACGCAAATACTCCAAATCGCCGCCCGGGCCGCCATGAATGAACAGAACTGGCGGATTGGTTTCGGAGCCATAGACAACTGTATGAAACGGAAATCCGTCGATTTCCGTTCGCGGTAGCGCGGAGTCAAATTCGGTGGTTCTGGGAACTCCGGTGCAGCCCAGGGCCAGTCCCAAAAGCGACAGCACTCCGGTTAATCTGGCAATTTCTGTCATCCATTTTCGCATCATTGGGCAAATGGAATAGTCGGCCTGATCCAGGTCAACTCGCATAGAACTTCCGTGGCCTGTTTCCTGTAAAAGATCGGCTGTGCTTAAAACGAATAGATACTATGAGATATGTAATAAATCAGATAGAATTTCGCTGAAAGATATATGTTGTGCGTGAGTCGGCGCTCGTCCGGGCGGGCTCAGCGCCACGCAATCAAGGCTTAGTTGGCGCTATCGGTGGATACTCGGAAGAAGTATGGTCTGGAATACAGATGCCACTGTCTGTATTGAATAAAGTTACCGTTGGACGAATGGTTCTTTATCTTGCCTTCTTTGATCTTATGCGACGTCTCATTCATACGGCTAATCGCATTCTTTATGGAAGCTCGATAGCTCTCGGCTTTCTTATGCGCCAGTTGCGCCAGTTCCTGCGGGGCTCGAACCGCTTCGGTAGCGGTGTCTTCCTGCAGCAGGTCTGGATTGGCTTCCAATTCTCGCAGTCGGGCCAGGGCTTCGTCGTAGTCGCTCCGTGCTTCTCGATACAACGGATCCTCCAGGCATTCCTTGCACAAAGGCGCAAGATAGGGATCAATGAGAGTCATGCGTACCTGGAGGGTGACCGGATAATCCGTATCAGGTCGTCGCTTCAGCTCAATGGACTGGGGGATGGCATCTCGGTCAGTGTAGTTCTTAATGTGCGCAACGATACGAGTTTTGGGTTCCGGATCTTCCGCTTCTTCCACCGTAACCGAAGTTGCATTGGGCAGGATTAGAAAGCGGCGGGCTTTCTTTTGTTCGGTAATCCTTTCAAAGCGAAAACTGCTGAAGTTGAGCGGCGCTCGGCCCAGGATTTCTCCTTTGTGGTCCCGGAGTAACACTTCATGCTCCAGGATCTTGCCGTCCCGAATTGCCTGGGGGACGTTCAGGCCAGCCCTGGAATAGTCCACTTCTACAAGCGCTACCGGCTGACCTTCGTCGTCGGTATGAATGCGAAGTCGTCCTTCTTTGTCCGGATCCACAGGTCCTACGACTATGCGATTCAGATCGATGACCGGCGAATGAGGCCTGTCGCGCAGAATTAACTCTTGTTTGCCGTCGCCTTCGCCATAGATTAAAGAATGGGCTCTGGAAAGCTCTTTCTTTGTTAGGCCCGGCGGTGTGGATTTAAGATTGGCGATAAAGCGCGAAGAGTTCGGGTCCGCCAGGGCACTGGAGACCGGCCTGCGTATGATTTCCGGTTTCTGTTCTTTCGTTTCGTCGGCGGGTTTCTCTACTTCCGGCTCTGTTTTTACTTCTGGCTCGTTGGTTTCGGATTTCTCCGGCTGAACCGTCTTCTTTTCGGTGGTCTCCCTTTTTGGAGGTTCTTTTCGGGTGTCCACGGCAGGTTTGGGGCGTGGTTCTTTCACTGGTTCCCTTTTGGCTGGCGTGGGTTCCTGTTTCTTTTCCCGCTTTTTCTCTTCCAGGGTCTCCACGCGATCGCCATAGATAACTCGAATCACCTGACTCTTGCGAATGGTGATCGCCGCGCCCTGGTCCTTTTGAATCCGCAACATGTAGGGATTCTGGTCATAGACAACGCCTTCGATGATTACGCCATTCTTGAGTATTACGGTATCTGCGTGCAGGGCGCCGGCTATGAAAGTGAGAAAGGCGGCCAGAAATAGCCGCCTCTCAAAAAGGGGTTTGATTACGTTGGCAACTCGCATGTAGGGGGCGATTAGTTGGATTGCATTTCCTCCGGGTCGCTACTATCGGCAGATTCGGTATTGTCACCGGGATCTGCCGAGTCTTTCCCGGAATCGAGGTCTTCCATGTAGCTGTCGCTACCTTCCTCGACCCCTGGCTGGACTGGCTGGCTGCTTTCGTTCTTGATCTGAAAATAGCGCGGTACCGTCAGCAGTTTCCATTCGCGGTAATGCAGGTAGTCGCCGCCTCGGGCGGTGTAGTTAACGTATGGATCGTTATCTTCATTATTGGTAGGGCGCTTGTTCAGTTTTTTGATTTCACGCTGGATCCCTTCCTTGTATTCTTCTACAGGCTTCTTTAGGCGAAATACCAGAGCATCCGACTCAAGGGCCACCACTTCAGCTTCGTTTCCTTCGCCGCTTCGCTGCAGAGTCTTGTTAACTTTGTCCTCGATTTCTGTAAGAGTTTCCTGGTTGTCTTTCTCGATTTGCTTGAAGGCCACCTTTTCCACGGAGGGACAGTCCTTGTCGCCGGAAGCGCAAAGCTCCGAGTAGAACGGCTGAATATACACCAGTTCCAGATAAATGGAGACAGTGCTGCCGCTGGCAGGGGATCGCTTGAGTTCTACGTACTGAGGTACACGAGCGCCATCTTCGTAAACTTTCAGCCGCGCTCGTCTTTCCAGTGGTTGAGGTTCCGGTCGATCGGATTTGTCGTATTCCACTTCGGAGCCAGAATCTGTGAAGAGCAGCTTCTGCGACTGCACCGAAGATGTGATTTCTTCTACTTCAAAGGCGATGAAGTTGATGGGGGCCCGGCCTATTTCGCGACCCTGTGCATCCATAATTACAATGTTGTGCTCCAGAATCTTCCCGTTCTTGATCTCCTGGATAACATTCAAACCGGAATTCTTGTAATCCAGCTCCAGCAATGCCACCGGGTTTCCCTCGCTGTTCTTTCGGATTTCAATGATCTGGCTGTTATTATTGGCGGCTCCAAGCGGTTGCATGCCAATGTTGTTAAGGTTGATTTCCGAACTATAGTCCGGGTAATCCTTTATTATGTCCGGGCCTTTAGTCTGGCAATTTAGAGCCAGTCCCGCCACGGAAACTGCCGCGATGGCAAAAATCTTGATACGATTCATGGGATACCTGCTAGAGTAGGAGCGATACTACTACGAATTTAAAACGAGAGGAAAGTCCGGTCCGGTTGGGGGTCAAGGAAAATCCGGCCGCCTTTTCGCCGATTCGCTGCTAGATTGGATGCCTAAAAACCAGGCAAAAGTAAGCTACCGGAGGCCGGCCACCCGAGTCAGAAAGGGAATTCTTAAATCAAGACGGCAAAGAACAGCGCGAAAACCCTGCCTGACCTCGCGAAGTAGTCCGGCCCCAATCTCGGCATTTCTTGTCCAGGTCTGGAATCAATCCGTTCGTCCGTTGGCAATGCGGGTTGGGCTCTTCCAGGGCTGAACGCTCCCAGAGAGCTCTAAACCCTGCCGAAAAACTCGATGAGATGGTTTGCCAGAAGCTCGCCTTGATCCTCCTGAAGAAAATGTCCTGCATTGGGAATCGTAACATGATTCTGACCTTTCGCGCCGGGGACTTTTCGCCTGAAGATGGCATCTACGCCTCGCGTTATTGGATCGGAATCGCTAAACGTACACAGAAAAGGTTTTTCCCAGGCCTGGAGAACCTCCCACGCTTTTCGATTCGCGGGAGCCGCTGGATCGTTCGGTTCCACCGGGACCAGCGCCGGAAAAATGCGAGCTCCGGCTTTATAGGATTCGTCGGGGAACGGCGCTTCGTAGCCTTTCAGGATTTCCGGGCCGGGCTTCTGAAAGCATCCGTTGCCTATAATACGGCCTACCGGAAGCTTTTTTACTTTTTGCGAAAAATCTCTCCATTGAAAGAAGGCCTCGCCGGGCTTCTGGTCCCCGGTAGGC
Source organism: Spirochaetaceae bacterium (assembly GCA_002730875.1). Lineage (GTDB taxonomy): Bacteria > Spirochaetota > Leptospiria > Leptospirales > Leptonemataceae > UBA3465. The sequence continues at coordinate 229,389 of PCBI01000012.1, forward strand.
AGAAATGTGTTCCCGGCGGCGAGCTTCTCGAATCGGTGCTTCTCTTCGGCAGCTATGCGAAGACCCAGCAAACCGCCCCAGTCCTGACAGAACAGATTGATGTTTTTTAGATCCAGCTCCAGGATGAGCTTCTTAAGCCAGTCAATATGAGCCTGGTAGCTGTAATCTGTGGCGATTACGGGTTTGTCGGACTTACCAAAGCCGATTAAATCGGGGGCGATCACTCTAAAGCCCGCCTGAGCCAGGGGCGGAATCATCGTTCTGTAGAGATAGGACCAGCTGGGCTCGCCATGGAGCAGTAACGCCAGGGGGCCCGACTTGTTTCCTTCGTCCACGTAATGCATTCGCATGCCGGACCTGTCCACATCAACATAGTTGGGGGAAAACGGATAATCCACCAGGTTCTGAAATGCTTCGTCGGGCGTGCGCTTGAATTCCATACCCGATAATCAGCTCTGGCGATCAGAATGCAAAAGGAAAAACAAGTCCCCTGGCGAATTGTCCCCCAGAAGGCCAGCCCCGATGGCACGGCCTCCTGGAACCGTTGCCAGCCTCAATCCGGCCCGAAGTCGTTGTGCACGGCCTCGAATAGAGCCAGAGTCAGGGAGTCTGTGCCTGCCTCATGGGAACGGAAAGACGGTTCTTCAGCGTTGACACCTGAAGGCCAGCGCATGCCTTGAACCGATGAACATCCTTTCAGCCCAGAACCTGGGACGAAGACACGGCGATCAAACTCTGTTTGCGGACCTGACCATCGGATTGAATGCCGGCGAGAAGCTGGGCATCATCGGCCGAAACGGTCAGGGGAAGTCTACGCTGGCGCGAATACTGGCCGGGCTGGAGGAGCCGGATTCAGGTCAGGTCGTGCACAAGAAGGGGCTGAAGATCGCCTACATGGAACAGAATCCGGAAGCCCGTTCCGATTTAACCATTCAGCAGTACATTCGCCCCGGCGGAGAGAGTCTGCCTGTAGGACAGGTGCGCGAAGTATTGTCTCTTGTGGGCATTGAAGCGGAGGATAAGCCGCTATCCATGCTTTCGGGCGGCGGCCTTCGCCGTGCCTCTCTGGCCCGGGCCCTGTTAAGCGAAGCCGATCTATTGATTCTGGATGAGCCCACGAATCATCTGGACCTGGATGCGATATTGTCTCTCGAGGATCGGTTGCGACGGTTCTCAGGCGCATTACTGCTGATTACCCATGACCGCTACTTTCTGGACCGCATTGTAGGCTCCATCCTGGAGGTGGACCAGGGCTCCGTGCGGCGATTCGAAGGCGGTTATTCCAGCTTTCTTGAGAAGAAAGAGGCCCTGGAGCAGCAGGCGCGCCTCGCCGAGCACAAAGCAAAGAAGTTCCTTTCCACGGAATTGGAGTGGCTTCGAAGGCAGCCTAAAGCGCGCGGAACCAAGCAACGAGCGCGAATCGATCGCATTGAAAAGGTGCAAAGCAGAGACAAGTACTCCGAGCAAAAGCAGATGAAGCTGGCCGGAAAAAGCGCCCGGTTGGGAAACAAAATCCTGGAGATTCACGATCTGGCAGCCAGCGTCGAGGACAAGGCGCTGTTCAGCGAATTCGAATACAGATTTCAGAGCGGCGACCGTGTTGGCATCCTGGGGCCAAATGGATGCGGCAAATCTACATTGCTGGACACCATCGCCAACCGTCGCAGCCCGGACCATGGTCGCATCGAGTACGGAGAGACTGTTCGAATCGGCTACTTTGATCAGATGGGCCGCATCATGCCCGATGACATGCGAGTAGAAGACTTCTTCAAACAGGAAGTGGGCCATCATACCATCGGTACCGGCCTTTCGCCAGGCGAGCTCCTGGAAGCTTTTCTTTTTCATCCATCGGTGCTTTATCGTCCGCTGGGCAAGCTATCCGGCGGCGAGAAGCGAAGAGTACTGTTAGTCTCCGTTCTATTAAACTCGCCGAATTTTCTGATTCTGGACGAACCTACAAACGATTTTGACATTTCTACCCTGACGGCTCTGGAATCCTATCTGGATGACTTTCCGGGGCCGGTGGTCACTGTTTCGCACGATCGATGGTTTCTGGATCGCGTAGCCTCGCATCTCTTCCTATTTCGTCCGGATGGAAAGATTCAGGACTATGTAGGCAGCGCATCCGACTTCCTCGAAGATCGTCGAGACTCCGAATGGTTGCAGGAGAATAACTGGTCCGCAAGAGGCGACGCGGACAGGGAAAGGCCGGCTGGAGCCGTCTTGCTGGCAAAGTCGAATCAGGGCACGACTAACGGGGAAGGTGATAAGCTGGCGACGAATGCGACATCGGCCAGGCCCGTTCCAGCGCGGCGAATGGGCAATAAGGAGCGGAAAGAGCTTGCGGAGCTTCCGGGGCGCATTGAAAGCCTGGAAAAGGAGATCGCCGAACTGGAAAGTAAGCTATCTTCCGGCGAGTCGGACTCGGGAAAGCTGGCGACCTGGGGCGCGAGGCATGTTGAAGCGAACACAGAGTTGGAACAGGCCATGGAACGGTGGGTGGAATTAGAGGAAATCCAGAGGAGTCACACTTTATAGAGGACTATGCCGGCCAGGACTTCGAAAGAAAGAGGAGGGCAAGCCAGATAGGCGGTGCCGATGTTATTTGTCGGCGATCGCCCATAAATGAAGTAGAACCGGGGTTGCGATAAAGACTGCCTGCGGCCTCAGGGATCAGCGTGAAGATAATGCGCCAGCTTTCTTTGAAGATCAGCAATGTCCAGAGGCTTGGTCAGGTAATCGTCAAAACCGGCGTTTCGCGCATTGGAAATTTCGGATTCCATGGCATCCGCAGAGATGCAAATGGCTGGCTTCACGCTCGCATCGCGCCAGCTTCTAATGGTCTGAATGATTTCAAAGCCAGTGAGATCCGGCAGCCGCAGATCAATGAGAAATAGGTCTACATCGTTTTCGCGGGCCATTCGCAAACCTTCTTCGCCGGTGTTGGCTTTTAGCAGTTCGACCCCCGGAGTAGAAAGAATAATCTGCTCCATGAGCCGCATGTTGATCGGGTTGTCTTCGATGTAGAGTACTTTGCCATGGATGGCATTTAGATCTTTTCCTTCTTGAGGTTTCAGATCCAGGTCTGAAAGAGGCGAGGCTGCCTCTCCCTCCCGGAAATACAGACAAAAGGTGGATCCTTTTCCGGAAGCCGAATGGAAGCGAAGACCGCCGCCCATAAGCTCCAGTAGCTCCTTTGTAAGAGCCAATCCCAGCCCTGTTCCTTCAATGCCGGAAGATTCCATGCCCAGACGTTGAAATGGCTCAAAGAGCTTTGTCTGCTTTTCTTCCGGGATACCCGGGCCGGTGTCCGAAATGGATATTCGCACATTTCCTGTTCCGGTATTTTCGATGCGGACTTCTACAGAACCATCGGTGCGGTTGTATTTGATGGCATTACTCAAAATGTTAATAACACATTGCTGGCTGCGCAATGGATCGGCATCAATGGCATGGTCCTTACCGGGTGGCTCGAAGTTCACCCGTATACCCTTTTTCTGGGCCAGGGGGCCGGTTAAACGGATGCATTGCTCTATCAAAGACTTCCCGTCGATGGTAGAGATGTTTAGATCCAGTTCGCGCGATTCTACTCGGGAGAGGTCCAGAACATCAGCCAGTAGGCCCTGAATGTAGTCTCCGGCTTTTAAGATCTCTGCGATTCGGTGGGCCTGGGTAGGACCGAGATTTTCCCCGGGCCCGTTCAGCAACTGCGCGTAGCCCAGCATGGCATTTAGCGGGGTCCTGAGTTCATGACTGAGATTGGAAAGAAATCGAGTTTTGGCCTGGTTATGGTCTAGAGCCCGGCGGTGTTCCTCTTTTTGTCGGGCTTCCTCTTCTTTTCTGCTTGTGATCTCCTGGACCGTTCCAAAGACCCGCTGGACTTTGTCATCGAATAGTTCGCCTTCCCCGCGCGCTTCAATCCATTTGTATTTTCCTTTCCAGGTCTTTATGGGCAGTTCGAGACAGAAAGACTGGCCGGCACTCATGGCTCTTTCCACCGCTTCTCGAATGGCCTTTCGACTGGCTTCGTCCGCATAGAATTGAATGGCATTGTGAACATTTGGCTGATAGCCATCCGGAACATCGTGAATCCTTCGTGTAACGTCGGACCAGAAAAGAATCCCGGTGGTCAAATCCACTTCCCATCCGCCGATGCCCGCTACCTCGCTGGTTCGTTCCAGGAAGGTTTCCATTTTTCTAAGCTGCAATTCGCCGAGTTTCTGACTGGTTATATCCTGTACGATGCCTGTGGATCGTAAGGCTTTGCCCTGGCTATCAAAGGCGGTCTTACACTTTTCCCGAACCCATTTGATGCGTCCGTCCGGAAAGAGTAATCTGTGTTCTATTTCGTATGGCTGGCGGTTCTTGAGAGAATCTGTATAGGCCTTGTCTACCCGGCCACGATCTTCCGGATGTATGGCGTTCAGAAATGCCTCGTAGGAGGCCGGGAATCGTTCTGGATCGATTTCGAACATCTCAAAAATGCCCGAGGACCAGTGCAGATGATTGCGTACCAGATCCAGTTCCCAGCGGCCCATAAGAGCAAGGCTTTGCGCTTCGGCCAGTTCCTGGTTTTCGCGCATAAGCTTTTGAAGTTGGCTTTCGCGTAATGTCACGTCTCGGAGAATGCCCTGGATTTCCTGATCTGCTATGGACCCGATTTTCTCCAGGATGCGAACCGTACCATCGGGATGCAATATGCGAAAGTGAAGGTTGCACGAATGGCCGGCACCGGAACTCAGGAGCGAGGATTGCACCCGTGCCCGGTCATCCGGATGAACGAACTGAAAGAATTCCTCTACCCCGACCTTCCGCAACTCGGGGCGTCCGAGTATTTTGGCCGCATTTGCATTAAACTGCAATTCGCTTGCCTGCAAGTTAAGGGCCCAGTTGCCCACGCGATCGCTGGCATCTATGTAGATAGGTGAATTCATCACAGCAGAGGCATAGTGTGGTAGATTCACGAAAACGTGTCAGTAAAAAATTCAGGAAAGTCCGTATTCCCGCGAAAGGTGGGTGCAGTACCCCGGTATGGGATCGGATGCCCGTCTTTCAGGCAGGGGGATAAGTCGGTTCCCCTGCTTGCTTGGGACGAGAATCCCATATGTTTGTCGAAAAAAAATGATTCTTTGTGGTTTAGAGTCTCCGGTTGCTTTTTGACCGGCTAGCGCGGCGCAGGAATCGGAAAGGTCGCGTCATCGGACACGTTCTAGCTTCTAGTGTTGGTTCTCTAAAATCTTGCGAGCTTCTTTGAGTAGATCCGTGGCCACAGGAACTCGGATCATGCCGTCTTTGTCGGGCTTCATGTCGTCCGGGGCGAAAACGTCTTCCAGGGAATCGTCCTTCAGTTTGTCCGGACCAATCCACTGGGCAAAGGCGCCCACCATTCGGCGGTGTAGATCATCGATCTTGATTTGAGCGCCGGCCTTTTTGTAATAGCCATACGCCATTAATGGAAGGCGTTTTTCATACATGTAGTAGTCGCCGATGCGGATCAAGCCTTCTGAATACCCCGCTTTGGTGTAGAACTCCCGAGCTCGGTGGAAGTCTTCCTCTTCAAAGGCCACGTCGCCGCGCCGGATAAGTTCTTCTTTGATCCTGGCATCCATTACTACTTATTACGGCAATTTGCTGGAGTAGGGCAAGAGGAAAAACGGTCTTTCAAAAGAGGTTCTATGGGGCGCGGGCGGCGCGCTACCGGAACCGTTCAATATACGTCAAACTGATGCCAGTATTTGTAATATGCCCTTTCCGCGAAATCCTCGTCGGTCATGCCGCTGGTATCCTCGGCCAGCAGCCGAACAAAAGCGGCACAGGCCCGGAGCTGCTCTTCCGAAAAAAGCGAATACTTTTTATCGTCGAATTCCTTCCGTTTTGGTTCATGCACACTGCGTTCCAGAGCATACAGCGCATTGTCCAGTGGAACCCTTCCCGGATGGGAATAGTTGCGCAGGTACCAGACCATGAATGCAGGAAGATAGTATCTGAACCCCACCGGATCCAGATAGCTCAAAGCGAACTGACATTCCTCTAGATGATCATCCGGAACATCTTGCCAGGGGCCTTTATGATCCTTTTTCCAGTGAATCGCATCATTGTCGTAATCCCAATTATCATGGGCTTCCGCTACATGCAATGTCAGCTTGTCCGGCTGAGGCACGCCATCAAAGGCAGATTGGATGAGTTCTATGACCTGTTCTTTGTCCATGGTACCCTGGCTGTGCAGATACCTCCTGCATGGGAGGGCGGGGGATCTGAATTGAGAAAAACATCATATGCTTTAATGAGCGCTCGAAGGCTGGGATGAGCGCAGGACTCCAGGACGGCATTGCAAAAGTTAGAGAAAAACGATCAATTCGTGATACTGGAAATCCGATTTCCTTCGGCGTGGGTTGGTAGAATCGGGCTCCGTTCTTCCGTCCGGGATTCAAGCAGTGGCGGGGGTGTTGATAGTACAGCGACCCTGGAATACAGTGCCGTCTTCAACGATCAAGCTCGGGGTTACGATATCTCCGTAGAGCTTGCCTGTGGAAAGAAGAACCACCCGGGTTTTTGCCTGAATAGAGCCCCGGATCTCGCCTCCTACGACAACGATCCCTGCGCGAATGTCGGTATCTACCAGACCGCTCTGCCCAACCAGAACCTTGCCTTCGGTCTCAATGAGACCTTTGAAGTAGCCATCGATTCGAATTAGATCTTTGACTTTAAACTCGCCGCGAAATTCGGAGCCTTCGCCAATGAGCGAATTGACGATTAACGATTCGGTGGATTCAGCCATTGTTCCTGCAGATGATTCATGAATGCGTGTGGATTGTAGGCTACCGTGCCTATATGTAACTCGTAGTATAGCATGTTCGTGGGGGCCTGACCGGTGCGACCGGATGTGCCAATGGTCTGGCCTTTTTCCACTGTATCGCCCACGCCCACATCGACACGATCCAGGTGAGCGTAGAATGTCTTCATACCGAATCGATGCTCTACCCAGATATGCAGTCCAAAAACGTCATCGTAGTCGATGCTTATGACTTCGCCCGGAGCGGTACTTACGACTTCGGTACCCGGTACCGTGCCGATTTCAATCCCCTGGCGAAAAACTTGCTTGCCGCGCAGAGTATCTGTTTGCCAGCCGTAGGGACTGAGAATATATCCCTGCGCAGGCCAGATACTGGGAGTGTTGGTGAGTAGGTTCTGCATCTCCCGGGATTTAAGCTCTTTCAGTATTCGGTCCGAAAGCTCCACGGCTCGCTTCAGGTTTTCGTTGTCCTGTCGGGAAAGGAAAAGTACCCGCTGCAGAAGCTCTTCGGTCCTCGTCTGGTCGCAATCGCTGCCCAGTTCCTTGCACTCTTTGACCGCGGTGCGAAGCTTCTCCAGTTCATCTTCCATGATGGCCTGGCCGGCGCCCCCCTGGGCATAGGGTTCGGTTTTCTTCCCGCCCAGCTTCAAGTAGAGCTCGGCGATTGTATTTGCATATCGAGTAATGGTTCCGTGCAGAGGCAGGATTTCTTCGGCCATGCGAACGCTCTGCAGATTAAACTGGGAGTTGGAAAGCCCCATATCGTAGAACTGAATATCTTCCCCGGATTTACCTACCAGGCTAAAAACAGAGATGGTCATTACGATGAGAAGCGTAATGAGTCCGGCAGCAAGAGAATAGAGCGTAATATGGGCGTTAAAGATCTTACGTTCATTGTGGGGAATCACCATGATGGTGAGCTTTTCCCGACCCTTTAAATGAACCCACTCTAGAAACTCTCGAAAATCGTGTTTCCATTTATCCCAGCGGGTCGGCGGTTTCTGCGGTTGGCCCGGATCACGAAGATAGTCCTGAAGCTGCGAATAGGACATGGGATCGGAGGACTTTTTTCGGCCCCTGGTGCTGGCTTTTTTCTGTTTGTCGCTTCTCTGTTTAGCCATTTTGATTCTCGCCCTCGGGGCAACCCTGGTTCCGAAGCATGTTGCTTAAAAAACCGTCTCTGTCAGTCCAATGCCTGCACTTTTTGAAGGGTATGCTTTCCTGTCATTTTCATTTTCGGCCCTGACAGCCCGGGGCTGCATAGCTCGTCCACTTTCCTGTGCCCAGGTTGCCGCCCGGGCTACAGCCTCGGCGCATAATATCAGCGACGTACCCGGGTACAGGATAGCCTTGAAGTGGGGCTGCAGTAAATCCAGCACTTTTCCTGCCTTGCCGGGACCGCGGGGCCCCTGGTCTCAATGCCACAATGCCGGCTTCGACAGGCCTGGCAAGGCCACGGAAGGTAAGAGAAGTCAGTGGAAAGCCTCCGACTCTGGCTAAAATCGCCGGATTGGAGGGCCTGACCTGCGCACCACTGTTTCGATAATTGTAGGATTCAAAAAAGGTTTGCCTCTACGATCCATTGAATGGAGAATCCGTGGCCTATGGCAGAAAAAGATAGCAACATGAATCCTGATGCGGAAGGCGGCGCTCATACACATGCGCCCTGGCAGCGCGAGTTTTTTAAGAACATAGAAGGCTTCATCAAGTACGGTGTGCCGGAGGAGCGGGCCAAAGAGATTTTGACCAAGTTCCTCAAACTCTCCGTAAGCACGCCGTTGCCGGATGTTACAAAAACATTCCAGAACCCGGATCTTCTGGATGAAGTTGGCGTACATACTCGCCAGGACCCGGCTCTGCGGGATTTCATGGTGGAGTTTCTTACGCCGCTCATGCGAAACTTTACATTCGAGGGCCGAGAGAATATCCAGTACATCCAACCCCTACTCGGGAAGTTTCCAGTAACTCTGATATCCAACCATATGAGTCATCTGGACGCTCCGGCTATCTATAATATGCTCTACAACGAAGGGGGCGATGCCCGAATGATCGCCGACCAGCTGGTCTTCATTGCCGGTCGTCTTGCTTTTGAGCCGGACTTCGCGCGACTGGCTTTGTACATGTTCGACACTCTTCTGGTATGTTCCAAACTGGACATGTCCGATAACCCGGGTCTTGCGGATTTGATGACCCGGATCAATATGCGAGCCTTTCGCCAGTCCCAGCAACTACAGAAAGAAGGGCGGATCATGTCTATCTTTCCCGAAGGCACTCGTAGCCGCACCGGAAGGCTGATCTCCTTCGTCGATACAGTCTATCATTACGTAGCCAATAAGATCATTATTCCGGTAACCCTGGAAGGTACCGATAACATTCTACCTACGTCTTCATTCCTTTTTAATGCGGCGAAAGGAAAGATGGCATTGGGCAGGCCCATTTTGGTGGGCAAGCTATCCGCAAAGCAGATGGAAGAATTGCCCGATTTTGTGGATCGTCTGGACGTTCCAGAAACCGCGGACAAGAAACAGTACATCATCGATAACCTCGCCACTATTGTAGGCCAGAATCTGCATAAACATCGTCATGGCACCTATCGAAACCTGTATGTGGCCGACGATCCGCGAAATAAGGAAAACCGACTGATACAGCGGTCCACAAAGCCCGCTCACAAAGTAGTGGTGATCGGCCACTCTCCTTATGGAACGGCGATAGCATCCGTGCTTGCGAATAAGGATGCCGATATATTAATCTATACGGACGACGCCGAAAAGGCTCAGGAATACAATGCCCGTCGCGTGGATGGCGCCAACTTTCCGTTACTGAAGTTGCCTCCCAATATCAGCTTCACTTCAAATCCGGTGGATGTGGAACAGGGAACTCTGTTTGTGCAGGCTGCCCGACCCTGGGAGCTGGATAAGTATTATAGCCGTCTGAAATTGTATCTGGAGAAAGGCGACGCTCCAATCATTAGCGTTGTAAAGGGTTTTACCGGATCGGAAAAAGGCCTGATTCTGGATGACCTCGCAAATGAATACGATATCGATCCTGCCCGACATGTGGTTATGGCCGGGGCCAATTATCCCGAGCAGATCATGGAAAGGAAAATCTCCGGCTATGAAATGGCTGCGAATCGAGTGGAACTGGTCAATGAACTTACGCAGCTCTTTAGCACCGGATACGTATTTGTGCGACCGGCGGTGAATCCTTCGGACGTTAGAGGCGTGCAACTGGGTGGGGCGCTTAAAAACATCTACGCGCTGGCCACGGGACTTCTGGACGGTTACTATGAAAGCAGTCTGGGCGGTAACTGCGACAATTCCCTGTTTCATGTTTCCAATCGCTTCTTCCGGGAAATGACCGCCATCGGCACGGCCATGGGCGGACAGGCGGAAACCTTTGGCGGTCTTTCCGGGCTGACAGATCTAATGCTGGCCTGTTTTGGCGCCGATGCCCGAGATCGTCAATACGCGCACGATTTTGTAAAAGGTAAGGCGGATCCCAACCACAAGTCCAACGGAGTCTTCGGCGTGCGATCTCTTCCGAACTTGATTAACCTGAACCCGGACGACTACCCGGTGGCTTTTGCGGTGCATGCCGTGATGGTGAAAGGCATGGAAGGCGAGAAAGTTCTGGAAAGCATCATGTACAGTCTGCGTAAATTTTGATTCAGTCGGACAAAGACTGCATAGAATCTGATGCCCCTGCGGGCACGGCTTACCTCTGCAACGCCAGGCAAGGCCCAAATTTGCTAATTCTTGCATTACTGATCTCTCCCGAGGCTGGAGGGCCCCGGGAGAGATCGGTACCAGCCGGGGCAGGCACCCTGCCTGTTACCGTCATTTCTTAACATATAACAATGAAAGTTAGTGACAGAAGGCTTCTGTCCTCCTATTTTGCTCACACCCTGTCTGGTTTTTTACTCCACCCCGGGGGAAAGTTTTTTGGCGCAGTATAGCCTTTGAGCATTCAGTTTGAGCACTCTGATGGATAAAAGCTACAAGTTACTGGACGAATTGAGTGTCGGGGTTCAGATTATTGATCCGGACATGCAATACAGGTTCGTGAATCGCACTCTCCTGGGAGAAGTGCGCAAGTCCAGGGAAGAGATGATTGGTATGCCCATGGAGCGGGTGTATCCAGGGATAGAAGCTACCGAAATCTATCGGGCCATTCACGACGTGCAACTGAGTGGCGAGTCTCGGTCCGTTCTGAATGAATTCGCCTTTCCGGACGGAAGGATTGCCCTGTACAAACTGGAACTACAAAAGGTTTCCGATGGAGTAATCATCTTCTCCCAGAACTTTACCGGCGAAAGTGCCTCCGAGCTTCTTCTGCGCGACGCTTACTTGCGCTGGAAAGAAGAGGCGGTTCAGCACCGGGAGACCTTGAAGAAGGTCCTGGACTCTTCGCTGGACGGCGTTATGTACTTCAAGGCTCGGCGAAACCAGGCCGGAACAATAGAGGACTTCGAATACAGTTTCGCAAACCGCGTAGCGTGCGATGTAATTGGTAAAGAAGAATCCGAGATTGTAGGGAAGGGGCTTCTGGAAGTCATGCCCGGTCACCGGGACATCGTGCCTGAATATGGTCGTTCCCTTTTTGAGCTCTACAAGGAAGTAGTGGAGACCGGTCACAGCAAATCGCTTCTGTTCCATTTTGAGGCGGACGGAATCACGGACTGGTTCTCCAATAAATCGGTCAAGCTGGGCGATGGCTTCGTGGTCACCTTTTCCGTAGTTACCGAGTTGGTCCAGAAATCCGAGAAATTGGAGGTGCTCAACAGCGCCCTTCAGGAAGAGGTAAGAAAGGAGATACAAAAGAGCCGTCAGAAGGACCATGCTTTGATTCAGCAATCCAAGCTGGCGGCCATGGGCGATATGCTGGCTGCCATCGCCCATCAGTGGAGACAGCCATTGCATGCCATACTGCTGGGAACGGAACTGAGTCGCGAAATCGTCGAGGAAAACCTGGACCGTTTGCCGGCGGACGACGTCAAAGAGCTCAAAGAAATCTATCCGGTGATTTCGGACCGCATCAAGTTCCTCTCTGAGACTATTGAAGATTTCCGCGAGTTTTACGGGCCATCGGCAAAAATCGAGGAGTTTCGTGTCCTGGATTCGATAGAGTCTGCTGTGCGATTCTTCGAAGGGCAACTGCGAAGCCGGGGAATTACCTGCAGAGTGGAGGGGGATTTCGCCGATGTGACGCTTAAGGGAAACTCCAATCAGTTCAGGCAGGTGCTTCTAACGCTTCTGAGTAACTCTATGGAGGCGCTGGAAGAAGCGTCGAGTCCTGAAATCATCATTCGCAGGGAGACAGCGAAGGACGCGGAGTTGCTCCTTTCGGTTCAGGATAACGGAAGCGGAATCAAGCCAGGTATTGAGGATCGGATTTTTGAGCCTTACTTTTCCACCCGCGGTCCTGCCTCGGGTACCGGCATGGGGTTGTATATTGCCAGACTTATTATCGAAAAGACGTTCGCCGGGACCATTGAGAATCAGCCTATGGTTGGGGGCGCAAAATTTCTGCTGAGGTTGCCGGTTGGAAAGTAGAAGTCAAATGTCCGTGTTGCTGGTGGATGACGAACGGGAAGTCCTCCTGCTCTTTTCAATGTTGTTGAAGCGAAAGTTTGCGACCTGCCATGTTGCTACGAACGGTGAAGAGGCTCTGGAAATCCTGAAGAGTGGCGCGCAAATAGACTGCGTGATTACGGACATCTCCATGCCCAGGATGGATGGGTTTGAGCTCAAAATCAACATGGACCGGCTGGGATACAATATTCCGGTGATCGGGGTTACCGGCCACTCCGAGCCGGAAGTAATTCAACGAATGAAAGATTTGGGATTCTCGCACATCATGCTGAAGCCGGTGGACAAAGGCGAGCTAATGAAAGTGATTGATGCCTCTCTTCAGATCGTACCGTCCGACAATACTTCACTTTCTGGTGCGCTCGGGGAGCCTATTTCCGATGGTCACCCCGAGGGCACTCATCCGGGCCGGCGCCTTTCATGAAGGCGGTGTATTATCTCTTGAAGACTATTTTGCAACAGACTCAAGGACGAACATGATAAGCGACAAAACCCTCTCGTCTATCACGAAGCGCCTTTATTTCCAGGCAATTTCCGGCTGTAAAATTCTGACTGATGACGACTTGAAGAACGTCGACATTGCCATCGATTATGCCTCAAAAAATGGCATCGTACAGGAACAAGTCACAGATTACTATCTGTTGTGGACACTACCCCGGGCAACGATGGCAGGGGAGCGGATGTTGGGCAGCAGAACTCAATGCTTGATCGAAATTCTAGAGGGATCAACGTATCGCAGAGTCTTAAATTCCCCAATCAAGAGATTAAAGACACATGGCCAGCCGATTGACAAGTATGTCCTCAAGGCAAAGGAGTTGGGGCTCGACCACAAAAAAGTCGCAGTGTGCATTGGTGCACTCCATTATATCCTGAGTTCAGCGGACTTTACGCCTCAAGAAATTACAGTCGCCCTTCAGTTCATAATTGATAACGGGACTCATAAATGGCTGAGATTATCAGCTATGAATATCACGGAGATTTCCTCAGGGATTTTAGATGTAAAGGGAATCGAAAAGATTGATTTGAGCAGGAATCCGATTTCGCAACTCCCACAATCATTCTTTAGCCTCACAGGCTTGAAGGAATTACAGCTGGCAAATACGAAAATTCGGCACCTGCCAGATGGAATCGGTAGACTGCGCAATCTGGAATACCTTAACATGAGTTCGTCAAGATTGGAAACCGTTTCTCCAGAAATCGGAAGGCTTTCGAAATTGCGTGATGTTCGATTCGTAGAATCATCGTTGCAGGATTTGCCGGATGAGATTGCAGGCTTAAAAGGATTGGAATACATTTCAATCGGATTGACGCCCCTTTCAAAGAATCGAGCAAGAATGGAAGAATTGAAAGACATGGGATGTCCGCTGTAAACCCGATAGGGCTGTTAGTTCGTGCTGCGCCAAGTCTTCCGTCTTGTCAGCCCATGCATGTTTTTTTTTCGGATCCCGGGAACCTTTTTGTCTCCGGCGGGGTTCTCCTTGTATCCGGCCGACGACCATGGGCCGAGAAAAAGGAGAATCCTATGAACACCACTCAAAAGCTATTGGGAGCCACTGCTGCGTTGACGCTCATTCTTTCGGCAGGCGGTTTATCCGCGAAGCCCGGAAAAGAAGGGCCACGTATGGATCCGGAAAAGCGGCTGGAGCATATGCGCAAGAACCTGGATCTAAGCGATGAACAAACGGAGCAGGTTCGAGCCATCATGGCAAAATATGCTCCTAAAAGAGAAGCTCTGATGAAAAAAATGGCGCCTTTGCGAAAGGAGCTTTTCGAATTGATGAGCCAGGAAGCGCCGGATCGCAACGCAGTGAAAGCAAAAATGGAACAAATAAGCGATATTCGGATTGAGTTGCGACTACTTATGCTGGATGGCCGTAGCGAGACGTTTAGAATATTGAACGACGAGCAAAAGCAGAAATGGAAAGAGCAGATGAAGAAATTCGCGCGGGAAAAAGGCAAGCGAAACCGTGACTGAGAAACAATTCCGAAAGATTGTTACTCTTACCAAGCCGGCTGTGCTGGGCGCAATCCGGGCTTATTTGAGCCCGGATCTTGCGCATGCTATCGATGATGTGGCGCAGAATACGTATGTTCGCATTTATAGAGCACTACGGAAGGGCGGCGGCCCGTCCAAACATAGCGAGGCTACGCTTCGCAGCTGGTCCTATGTGATCGCGCGCAATGAATGCTTTCGGCTTCAGAAAAGCGAAGCGTCGAATCGCAGAAAAATGGAAGTGGCCAGCGATCTCTTTCTGCTGAATGAATGGATTCAATACGGTGAGCAAGACCGATGGATGGATCAGGATGCTCTTGAAAGGTCGCTTCAGCAGTTGGAAGAGCCATTCCGGGAGACTATGACTCTGCTTGTTCAAGGCCATAGTCTGGCGGAAATTGGAATTCGCACCGGCGCGCCCGAAGGAACCGTTAAGTCGCGAGTGCATCGCGCCCGGGAGCGATTAAAGGAGATCCTGATTCCGGACTCACCGGGCAAAATGGTCAGCCAGAAAGACCCGGGGAATGTCTGAATTCGAAGATCGGCTTCGTGGGGCCTCTGCATGCCAGCGGAGAACCGGGGATGAGGTAACAGAAAAGAATCAAGGTGGAAAACAATGAATGAATTGGAAAAGCAAATCGAAGCCAGGCTAAAGGACGAGACCTGGGATTACAGAATAGCCGGGGCTGTCGTTCGCAAGCAGGAGGGGCTTCGACGGCTCGCTGCCCTGGCCGCAGCGGCCCTCATTGTCCTGGGGCTTGGTTTTCTGGGCTGGCAAAGCAGCGGTCAACAGGATCTTCAGAGTGTTGAGCCGGCTCCCTACGTGTTTTCAGACTCCAGCGTTGGCGATGACGCAACCCTGGATCTGATGGCCAGCGGCATGGTTTTCGAATAGATATTGACTTTAGAAACGCTGACAGATCTCACTGGTCCATGGCCGATCCTACAATCAAGCAACCCGAAAACACCTCCGGTAAGTGGTACGTTGATCAAACCTGCGTTCCCTGTCATTTATGCATGGACGAGGCGCCCAATTTGCTTAAGTATGCGGATGGCGAAACCCACACCTTCTTTGCCCGACAGCCCGAAAATGACGAAGAAGAGAATCAAGCCCGGGAAGCGATGGAAGCCTGTCCTACGGAAGCCATTGGCAACGACGGCTAACTTCCCACTCTGATTTGCCGCCCATGCCTCCGCTGTCCGGATGATACCATCACCGGCCACTTCTAAATGCCCCACAGTGTAAACCTGACATAGCTGGACTTTTTCACGGTCTTTGTCTGCCCCTCTGACCACGGCTCTCCCCGGGGCGGGTTTCCGAAATAGCTTTGTCGTAACCTGCGATTCCGGGTCCGCGCCGCGGCGACTCGAGCCCGGTGTTTCCTGGACTCGCTTGCCTGAAAAACAAAAAGGCCGGCTTCATCAGCCGGCCTGTGCGGGTTTGCCGCTTACCAAATTCTAATAGTCGTCGTTGTAGTTGTTTCGACGACCGCCGCCGCGTGGGCCTCCACGGCCTCCTCCCGATCTTCCGCCACCGCCGCCGGATCGGTCAAATCTTGGCCTGTCCTCTTTTGGCTTGGCTTCATTGATGCGAAGCGCTCGACCATCGATTTCATGACCGTTCAGGGCAGAAATCGCGGCCAGAGCCTGACCTTCTTCTGGCATCACTACAAATCCGAATCCTCTGGACCGGCCCGTTTCACGATCCATCATGATCGTGGCTTTTTCCACATCTCCATGCTCTGCGAATAGAGCCTGAAGATCCTGTTCTTTCAAACTGTACGGGAGGTTACCCGCATAGATATTCATCATACTTAACCCAAACAAAATTTCCAGGATCTGACATTGGCGGGACAAAGGCAATTAGCGATCGACCCAGGTCAGCCCGGGATGCAAGATTTCTATTCGTGCCCTGAAAAAGGTCAACACTTAAATTGAGGGAGGGGAAATTTTAGAGCATCGGGTATGTGACTGTCCGGCGCCAATCTCGAAAGGGCTCCGGGTATCTCCGAGTTGCCGACGAGAATCTCCGTGAAGACTTCAGGAAATTGAAATACGATAAACTATACGGGCGGCATCTGGGCCGCCCACAGGTTCGAAAAGACCGGGTTCTAGCCTGGTCCGCAGTGATCAGAAGCGTCTATTTCTTCTCGGACCTTTGCTTGATTATGTCCGAAAACTGCACCATATCGCGCTGGCTCTTACCCGCCGCGATCATGGGGAAGACCTTTTCATCCGCCGGGATCACGGCTTCCAGAAGAGCCGGGCCGTCATCGTGTAGCAGAAAGTCCAGACCGCTCTCCACTTCCGAAGGATGATTGATCTGCATGGCCGGGATATGATAGGCTTCTGCAAGCTTGACGAAATCCGGATTGTACTGCCATTCGGACTCGGCAAAGCGTTCTTCGTAAAATAGCTCCTGCCACTGGCGAACCATGCCCAGGAAGTTATTGTTTAGAAGAAGAATCTTAACGCCCAGATTGTATTGTCGAATAGTGGCCAATTCCTGGATACACATCTGATAGGAGCCATCGCCAGTAACGCAGATCACCAGATCATCCGGATTGGCGAACTTGGCGCCAATGGCGGCCGGTAGACCGTAGCCCATAGTTCCCAGGCCTCCGGAGGTGAGCCATCGATTGGGTTTGTCGAACAGATAATACTGAGCGGCCCACATTTGATGCTGACCTACGTCGGTAGAAACAATGGCCTTTCCGCCGGATTTCTTGTACAGAAGACTCAGTACCCTTTGTGGCTTGATATGCTCCTGGCTTTCTTCGTATTCCAGCGGAAACTTCTGCTTGTAGCCATCGAGATGATTCACCCACTCGGAGCGATCTTTGCTTTCTACGTAGGGAAGTAGCGCTCGAAGCACTTCTTTTAGATCCCCGTGGAGTACATGATCTACGTTCACTCGTTTGTTGAACTCGGCGGAATCAATGTCCACATGGGCGCGAACTGCATCGGCGGCGAAGTCACCGGGCACACCGGCCACGCGATCGTCAAAGCGAGCGCCAAGGGATAGAATATAGTCGCATTCGAGGATGGCCTTATTGGCTGCCGCCGTACCATGCATTCCTGGCATGCCCACCGAAAGTATGTGGCTTCCAGGGAAAGCTCCCAGTCCCATCAGAGTACAGGTAACCGGGCTCATCGCTTTTTCGGCCAGATCGGCAATCTCTTCGGAAGCCTTCGCATTAATGGCGCCGCCGCCTACATAAAGCAGAGGTCGCTTCGCGCTATTGAGAGCTTCGGCAAAAGCTTTGAAGTCGCCGGAGAGCTCGGGTTGCGTTGCAAACCGTGGGCTGAGTCCGCTTTGCCCCTGTAGTTTTTCGGTAAGGCCGGTTTGAACATCCTTGGGAAAGTCCAGAAGAACCGGTCCAGGACGGCCTTTGGTGACCATGGTCCAGGCTTCTTCGAAAACGTCGGCGATCTCATCCGGGGTTTTGATCAGTGCATTGTACTTTGTAATGGGAATGGAGATCCCGAACATATCCGCTTCCTGGAAAGCGTCGGAACCGATGGCGGAAGTAGGCACCTGTCCGGAGATAACAAAGAGCGGAATGGAATCCATTTTCGCATCGGTCAGCCCGGTGACAATATTGGTGGCCCCCGGACCGGAAGTAACTATAACAACTCCAGGTCTTCCCGTGGAGCGAGCATAGCCTTCGGCCATGTGGATGGCGCCCTGCTCGTGCCGAACCAGGATATGCTTCATCTTGGAATGATAGAGCTCATCGTAGAAGGGAAGAATGGCGCCTCCCGGGTAGCCAAAGACCAGATCCACACCTCTGGACTCCAGAAGCTCTACTAGTAACCTGGCACCTGTCTTGCTCATTTTCTTCCTCCGGAGGGGCGATGAATCTCGCACCCTTTCTGGACAAAGAAATGAAAGTCAGGATATACTGCAAAAAAAAACTCTGTCCGAGGGCGGTTTTTCGAGTATTCCAAATGGAAATCAAAGATCTAAAGCAATTCTATCAGCAGCTTTCGAAAATGGATGTACAGGCGCCTCCTGTAGTTCTGGTTTCCGGCAATGATGAGACTATTTTTGACTCGGTTCTGGAAAAGCTGGAGAGCAAAATGACTCCCCTGGAAGCAGTGATCACAACTTTTAGCGGCGAGCCCGGGGACGGAGAGCGCTTTCTGGAAGAACTATTCAATATTCCACTATTCAGTCCCTATAGAATGATCGTTTTCCGCCATGCTGAGCAGGTACTTCCGCAACTACTGGCAAAGGAGTCCCGGAAAGACACCTATCAGACGGACCTTTCCTCCAGACCGGATGCCACGCTGCTGGTTCTACAGCATGAAGGCAGTCCGAACAAAGGTTTCCTGAAATCCCTGGGATCGAATGTGCTTCATTATGTCTCGCGGGATATCTTCGCCGAAAAACTGGAGCAAACAATTGAGCAAATGGCTCATTCATCCGGACTCATTCTTTCCGAGGAGGCGCTGCACGAAATCAAAGAGCGAACGCCCCCGCGCACCGGGGCTTTGCAGAGCGCCTTGCAGCGATTGAAGGATCTGGTGCCGCCGGAAAAACATAAGTCGGTATCGCTGGAGGATGTGCGCGAGGTACTCTTTCCCCGCGTTGGCTGGAATCTTTTCAGGCTGGTGGACAGTCTATTCTCCGGCGATGTGTCTGCCTACCGGGCCGAACTTCAAAGCTATAATGCATCGACCGATTCCTTTCTTACGCTAATGTCGCAGATTCTGCGCAGGGTAAATGAATTGCGTCATTATCGTCTGGGCGCTTCCATGAGTATGAAGCCTGCGGAAATGGCCGGTTTTCTGGGAATTCAAGGACGGCATGAATTCGTGCAGAAAAAGATCCTGCAGCAGCGCGATACAGAAAAGAATCGGTTTAGCCCGGATCGATTGGAACGGATCTACGACTTTCTCGTGGATGCGGGAGAAGCCTTCAGGAGTAATGTCCGTCCGGAGCACCACAAAGCTTATTTTGATTTCCAGGCCATGGAGTTGTTCTTCGGACAGGAAAAGCGGTAACTCACCTGAGAGAAGGGCGGTTAAAAATCCCAAATGGGCAACGACAGTTTTCTCAGCTGCTGCCTGGACTCTTGCAGTCGGACGATAAAGGACGAAAGCGAAAATGACACAAATTCATATACTATCCACCGGCACCGAACTGGCCTCCGGGCGCTCCCGGGATGGCAACGGTCCTTTCTTGTGCCAGTTTTTTTCCGATGTCGGGCGAACTATAAACAGTATGACCATACTGCCGGACGACCCGGAAGCATTGATCGCCTATTTTCATCGTATGGACGGGCAGACCGGGCCATCGCAAACTACGCTTATCGTAATAACCGGCGGGCTGGGACCTACCGAAGACGACCACACGGTGGACGTACTCTCCCGTTTCAGCGGGCATCCGACCACGGAAGATCCCGGCGCACTACGAAAGCTACAGTGGGTGGCCAGGAAGAGCTCCCGGGTTAAGCTGGAATCGGCGCGAAGACAGGTTCGTGTCCTGGAAGGCCAGAAGGTTGTAGAGAATCGCCGCGGACTGGCCCCCGGAATCCTTCTGGAGAAAGAAACATCTGCAGGCGGAACCATTCTGGTCCTGGCCCTGCCCGGTGTGCCGTCGGAAATGCATCCCATGTTCGAGTCCGTAAGCGAAGATTTGTTGTCCCGGTTGCCGGCTCGCTCGATGGAGCGATCGGTGCTTTATGTTTACGGGGAAGGGGAATCGTCCTTTCAGTCTAAAGTGATAGAGCCGATTCGCGACGATCTTTCGCCAGATTTTCAATGGGGTATTACTTCGGGCCGCGGACACATCCGCGTATTTCTCGAGTCGCCGCAAAAACGAGAGATTGCGCTGATTGAGGATTCGGTAAAAGAGCATTATCGGGGTCGCTTCTTCCATCGTCCGGTGGAAGAATTGATCCATGAGCATTGCCTCGAAAAAGGTTACTGGTTGGCTACGGCGGAGTCCTGTACCGGCGGGCTGGTGGGAAAACTGATTACGGATCGCGCCGGTAGTTCCGGCTTCTACTACGGCGGCGCTGTGGTGTACTCCAACGATTCCAAGGTTAAGGTACTCGGAGTCTCGCAAGAGATTCTGGACAAGTCCGGGGCCGTAAGCGAGCCCTGCGCCCGGGCCATGGCCTCCGGGCTGCGCCAGCGCACCGGGGTGCACTACTCCCTTTCCATAACCGGAATAGCCGGTCCGGGCGGCGGCACCGAAGAGAAACCGGTAGGCACCGTTTTTGTGGGCCTGGCCGGTCCGCGTGGGTCCGAAGTCCATCCGCTGTTTTTTCCCCTGGACCGGGAAAGGATTCGCGACTACACGGCTATTATGTCACTCTTTTTGTTGTACGATTTTATTTTGCGTAATGAACAACAATAAACTGGGATCGACAATGGTATCGGCTCGTTCCGGTGATCTGTTTACTGGCCCGGTAGCGGCCCCGGTATCTGTGAGACTGTTCTCAGGCCCGCTATCGCCGAAGAAGCGCCGCTGAATCGCCTGCTGTGTCCGAAATCTCCGGGGGCGTGGGCGGAAATGGACTGCTCCAGGCCGGAAGAAGCGCCTGGCCGGTCCTGGCGGTCTTCCCGCCCGGGAGTTCAGAAACTGTAAGGGCCGTTCGGGAAAGCTGATTTACAAATAGAGTGCCCTCATCTACGATGAGCGTATGGCATTGAAGTGGATCGATCTGTTCGAAGGCTTGATGAAGGAGCAAATCCCATTCGAGGAAAATGGCTACATCATCAAGGCCACATTTGATAATGAAGCCAGCAATTACGCCGTGCTGGAGCTTATTGCTTTCAAGAACGTCAAGAACGTAGCCATGAGCGATACAAACGTAACTTTCTATTCGGACGGTTACAAAGTATTCGTGGCCTACGAACCTGTTACCTATCGGTTTCGTTACCAGGAGCCCTATCTTCGCGACGGCATTTATCAGTTTCCAGCTCGTTTTAATGAAATCGAAACCATCGAGATGCCAAAGCACGATAAGATCTTTATTTCCAAACAGCCCTACATGAGTCAGGGCTCCTTTAACGTCGAAAGGCCTTCCAGTGGAGATCTGACTTACTACATCTACAATAACGCGAAAGTCGAAGAGCATATATTCCAGTTCATCAATTCTATTCTCGTGGATGATCTGCGGATTACCAAGTCGGTGATGCCGCAGGTGAATGAATATATCAAAAAGAACCTGGAATACTTCTACCAGGCCGAAAAGACGGTCGGGCCGGACTAAGACCGGCTCTTTTAGGTTTCGAAAAGCCGCTCTAGCTGCTTAGTGCAGTTGTTGCGGTTGCTTCCGGAGGTTTCGTTTTCCAGCGCCGATGCACCCAGAAATACTGTTCCGGGCAACTTCGTATCTGACTTTCCAGAGCCTTCACCCATTTTTCGGTATAGTGCCGAATCGCTGACTCGCGGTCCTGGAAGCCCTTGAAATCCACCGTTCCCAGGTCTTCGATCTTAACATGCACTTTGCCGCCTTTCTTGTGAATGGCGCTGTACATCACAATATTTGAGCCGGTAAGGCCTGCCATCAGGGCCGGGCCGCGAAATGTGGAGGCGGGCCGACCAAAGAAGTCTACGAATATTCCAGATTGTCCGGCGTTCTGATCCGAAACGAATCCGACCCGCCCGCCTTTCCGCAGATAGCGAATGGCCTTCTGGCTTTCTTCTACCTCGAAGAGCTCGATTCCGCTGGATTCGCGGACCTTCTTATACCAGCGATCCACAAAGGGGTTGCTCAGTTTCTTATAGATGCCGCCGCCCTTCAAAATTCTCCCTGTGTACTGTACCAGGAGTTCCCAGGTGCCCAGATGTCCGCAGTTGCAAATTATGCCGTTTCCGCGCTCCAGAGCTTTCGCTTCCTGGTCGCGGGAGTCGCCTTCGTAAACCAGATACTTATCGTAGAATTTCTGATTCATTCGAGGACCATAGAAGGAATCCGCAATCAGATGACCCAGGTGAAACCAGTTTTTTCTGGTAGTGTCCTTCACCCACGCTTCGTCCTTATCTGGAAAGGACTGCCGGATATTGTCTGCTGCAATTCGGCGTTGCTTTCCGGAAATTGGATATAGAAGCCCGGCCAGGAATTTGCCGTAGCCCAGGCACCACCGGTAGGGCAGTATCCGAAACGGAACCGAAAAGCCCAGAATCAAAAGGTAGATCAAAAAATCGCCGAACATGGCTGCAAAGCATTGAAGCCATGTTCCTTATTGAAAGCGAAAAACATTCCCAGGACGTTGCGTATCGAAGGTCTTTTTCATCGTTCTTTCTCAGGGCCTTTCTCAAAAATAATCTACAGCCCCGGGACCATCGCTACCTCTATTTTGCCTGCCTGGAGTCAATCCGTTTATCCGGGAAAGGATCATTCCCAGATAACCGTACCGATTTGGGATGTGCCGGAAGGGGTTCCATCAGATCTGTAGAGCTCGTAGGTACCATCAGCCTCTGCATCAGCCCAGAAATAAACGATCCCATTTCCAGCATGAGTGAATTCCTCTATGTTTTCGTTGTTGTAGTAGAGCGGCATGGGATCGCTCGAGTTCGCGCCGGCTGCCAGATCCACAACCATTTCTGTACCCGTTTCGGTTCCGTCGGTTCTCCATAGTTCATAGCCGGAAGAGCCGTCCGTGGCATAGAAGAAAATTGTACCGTTCGCATTCGTCAGGTAGGCTGTATCCGAGCCAGAGGCCCCGGCCTTGATATCCTTTACAATATTTGTTTCCGATGCTGTGCCATCCGTAACCCAGAGCTCGGTTTGATGGGTACTATCCTTTGCCGTGAAAAATACCCGTTCGCCCAGGCTCACGAAATAGTAGGGATAGGATCCGCTGGAGCCGGAGTAGATGTCTTTAAGCTTGGAAGTATCGCTGGGCGTTCCATCGCTTATCCATAGCTCCACGCCGTCGCTATCTGTGGCCCTGAACAGTAGCAGGTCATTGAATACATAGAACTTCAATGGATAGGCATCGCCGGAAGGATTGATATCTTTTACCATGGATGTTCCCGAGGTCGTACCATCGCTGCTCCAGAGTTCATTCCCGTTAGTTCCGTCGTCTGCATTCAAGTACACTTTACCATTGAAGGGAATTATCTCATCGATTACGGCGTTACCTGATGTATTGATATCTTTCACCATGGAAGTTCCCGAGGCCGTACCGTCACTGATCCACAGCTCCGCTCCATTGGTTCCGTCGTTCGCCTTGAAGTAAAGCCTGTTACCGGATACTGTGAGAAGAGAAGGTGACGAATGACCGCTTCCTGGATTAATGTCTATTAGCATGCCAGTGCCTGCTTCCGTTCCGTCCGTAACCCATAGTTCTTTGCCGTTACTGCCATCATCTGCGGCGAAATAGATCCGGTCGTTCAATACTGTCATGTAGTTTATGCCAGGATTGCCGGTGGGATGGATTTCCTTTACCAGAGTGGTTCCGGATTCGGTACCGTCGGTTTTCCAGAGTTCTGGATTGCTGCTGGACTCCCTGGCCACAAAGATTACATTCCCATTCAGTTCGACAAATTTCTGGGGATAGCTGGATCCGGACGGGTTGATGTCTTTTACCGGATACGTTCCTTCGTCGGTTCCGTCCGTTCTCCATAGTTCGTAATCGGAGCTTCCATCGTCTGCCATTCCTTCGAAGTAGGCGATTCCGACGCACCCTGCCGGCGAGGCTGAATCGCCATGAACTGTAGAGCTGGCATTGTCGCAACTCTCTGATCCAGAAGCGGCCAATAAGGTCAGCAGCGCCAATTCATTATTGTCGCCGTTCCCCTTGCAGTTGGAGAAGAACGCGGTTATTACCAGTGCAGCCAGCAAGATTGGTATGATTACTCTGCCGGGCCTACTTCGCCCCCTGGTGCGTCCACTAGTATTGAAAATGTTCCAAACATGTTCTTTTCTAGCGAAACCCTTGAGAGCGCCGTGTTGAGCGTTGCTCTTCACTCTAGAGTATAAGAGCATTTCATTGCTATCATGCAGTACACCGGAATCCAGAGCTCCACTATCTCTTGTTCTTGTATTTAAGTCAGTCATGTTAATCTCCGCAGGGCTCTGCTTCCTGTGCATGGCTGGTTTGTATCCATCGTCCAGTGGTGCAGAAAACCCTGTTGTTGCCGACCGGCATACCGTCGGCGATGACCTGTGATTCTATAGCTTCTGAAGAGTCTTGTATTGGATATTACGGAGAAAGAGCTGTGCCATCGCCAGCGCCCGACGAGGCGCTATTGAAAACCAGCGGAAAAAACTTCTGGCCTTCAATGCCTTTGCTTACATGATCATCGAGGCGCATCTATGGGTTACATGCAATTGCACATGCCAGCGCGAGAACTGCAGCGCTTTATCAAAGGATATCTATTCTCTCGAACTACGATCCATGATCGCCTGTTTCCAGCCTGGACCCAGGGTTTCTTGTTTCTGCACCTGGGAGACGTCTACTCGGCCGTGATGGCCAATGGTGACGTTCAACCGGGCTTTCCGGAAATGGTTGTCGGCCCGCGCTCGTATCCATCGCGTTTACGGCCCGTGCCATGCCACAATCGCTCAATAGTTGTGGATTTTCGCCCCACCGCACTGTTTCTCCTGGCGGATGGGACCCCGGCGGCCATTTCCAATAGCATAGTAAATGCGCAGGATTACCTTCCACGCATTTCTGAGGTGAAGAAAGAAGCAACTATTCGGAAGAACGAAGTGGCTGCGTGCGAAAGTCTGAACCGGGACTTCAGTGGTTACTTTCGAAATGCAGATACAACCATACCTGAAAGCAAAAGAAGGATACTGCAAACGTTGGATACCATTTCTGACTTTCGTGAGATCCAGAAGGGACTGGACGCCTTACCCTTGAGCGTTCGTCACCTGCGGCAACTGTTTTCGGAAGTCACAGGACTCAGTCCGTACCTCTATCTGCGAATTCGCCGAATGGAGCAGATGCTGGCCGAGTTTCATCAGAATCCGGATATCAAGTATTTGACCCGGATATATGATTTCTATGATCAATCCCACTTCATACGGGAGTTCAAACGATTCACTGGCCTGCGACCGCTGGAATTCCTGGAGGATATGAAGAGCGAAGAGGGCAGAGCGGTGCATTATAATCTTTCATTGCACTTTTTTGACGATGCGTAGGGGCCAGCTTGCCTGTCCAGGGCGTCAGGTTGCCGGTAGTGAAAGCGAAAAACTGTCAGAGCGTTAGGCCGCTGATAGGGATCTGGAAGCGAGAAAGGGCGAGAACGTTGGGTGGTTCCAGGACCGGTACTCAATTTCCGGCGCATGATTGCAATAGCGTCATCTCCCGCTATTGGGCGATCGCGCTCTTTCCTGAACAGGGCGAGGAGCTACCGATCAGCCGCCGCTGTTGAGTCGCTGCACAATGTAGTCCAGAGCTTGCGCTTCAGCTTCTCGTGCCCAATCGTTTCTGGATGCATTGAAGTTATGATCTCCCCTGGGAACCAGGATGAGCTGCGTATGGGAAACTCCAATGCGACGTGCCTTCCAATAGAATGAGATGCTCTGCGTGGCAGGGACCAACCGGTCTTTCTGTCCATGGACCAATAGCATGGGAGGAGCGTTTCGATGCAATTGGGCGCCAGGGGAGATTTCCCGGAATCTTTCGCGAAGGTAGGCCGCCTTTTTGCCGGGGTCGCTTCGCATATTCTCCGGCGGCTCGGGCAGATACCGTTCCAGGATGGTCTTGATTCCCGGGCTGCCTACCTGGTAGAGTTCGCCGGGCTCCATGGGAGCGTAGAAAGACACTATCGCTATGGGCGGAAAGGCGTCGGCCCGGTTCTCTCGCGCCTGGCGAAGATCTTCATCGGTGGAATCCAGCGGGTTGCCCGAGGGGGGGATAGAAGTCACTTGCCGGGTCAATTCCAGGCCGGTCATGACAGCGATGTGGCCGCCGGAAGAAAAGCCCATAATAGCAATCTTGTCCGGAGGAACATTGAAGTTCCGCGCATGGGTCTGGATGTAGCGAAAGGCCTGGATACTATCTTCGATGGGCGCCATCCCTCGGTACTGCGGTGATACCCGATGCTCGATAGAAAACGCTTTGATGCCTCTTTCGTTTAGCGCTTCCAGCCAGTCCTGGAAAAGGGGCATATCCGGTCCTTTGATCGACCAGCCGCCGCCGTGGATAAAAATAACGGCTCCCACAGGATTGTTGCCGCCGGTGGGGTAAGAAAGCAGAGTGAGTTCTTCCGGCTTTTCTACGTAGGTGATTTCTTTTGTCCCTTCCGGTCGGAAATAGAGGCTTCTATGGACCAGGTCCTGTCTTAGATTGGCGTTCAGGGAACAGCCCGAAAGTAGCAGGGCCGAAGCCATTATAAGACAGATTCTGGTGAAGTATTGAGGCATCTCAGGACTCTTGGTCGTTTATTCCTACGGTGGTTAAACAGTTTTGATGCCCGTCGGTCCCCCTGTCCACCAGGATCTGTCAGGTGAACCCCGGTGGGCCGGCATTCGGTCCCAATGAACGGTGATCCGGTACAATTCGCTCTGGATTCCTGCGGGAGGTATAGTCAGCCCCTGACCTTCGGGGGCTTTCATCTGTGCCGAAGTTGACCTTATTCCGGGTCCGGAATCAGTAAATCCCCAGCATCATCTGAGCTTCTTCCGAGGCCATTTCCCTGGGATTCCAGGGCGGCGAAAAAACAATCTCCACTTCAGCATCTTCGATTCCGTCTACTCTCAGGCAGGCGCCATGTACGGCAGTCTGAATCTGAGGTCCCACCGGACATCCCATGGATGTCAGCGTCATGGTTACCAGGGCCTTGTCGCCATCCAGCTGCACATCGTACACCAGTCCCAGTTCGGTAATGGCAATTCCGATTTCCGGATCCGCTACGGTGCCGATCTCTTTCCAGGCCTGATCGATTATTTCGGTCTGGCTTCCGGCTGGAGCACCGGTGGCGGGCGCCGTTTCTTCAGGGGCTCCGTCTCCGGATTCTGCTTCACTGACGGTTGCATCCACTTGTGGATTTTCGTTTTCTGCCATAGTAGTTCAATATAATGAGCGCCATCCCGCCGGTCAAGGTTGTGCGGTAAAAAGGGAATGGCTCCTGCACTTGGAGCGGCTACACAGACTCCGAATTGCCAGTGGACTGCCATCCATCTCTCATTTAGTTTGAACGGATGCAAGGTCTGCCAGTAGATTTGCCGTATTGGAGGTCGGGTTACCCTTTCCCTGTTCCGGGAGACTGGAATCAGCAGCGCCTGGAGGAGAAGCTCCGGAGTCTACCGCAGCAATGGAAACAAACCGGTTACATGGAGCTGGTTGAGCAGACGCCTAATTTCTTTGTTCTGGTTCGCCGGAATAGTCCCAACCGATGGGTCAACTTATTCTCTCGTAGTAACTATGTGGCCCGATGTCGAGGTTTCTGGAAGGAAGACAGACTTCAGCTGTCCTTAAAGGGACCGGGCTGGTCCGGTCCCTACTTCTGGTTGCATTCCGCGGGTTTCCTTGGTGGCATTCACCTTGCCCTGGCGCGACAACAATGGGTTACGGGCACCATAGTCTTTGGAATTGCAATGGCGCTACTGCTTTGTTCGGTTAAGATCTTTCCCCCCATACGTAAATCTTTTCACCGAGACGTTCTGGAGTTTCTTAAATCCTGAGCTATTCGCTTGCGGGTCATTTCGGCCAGGCGGATCACCGGCCAACCGCTTAGCTTCCAATCTTCGCATTCGGCCAGATCTCCAGAATCTCATCATTCTGATGCCTGGCTGCGAACCGTTCCCATAGGATTCCGTTGCAGTCGGTATCGGAGCTGAATCCGGTAGCTTCTGGATCTTCCCATCCAAGATGACGTAAAGCGCCGGACGGTGTGGTTGGGTCCTGACGAATGGAAACATTCAGCGTTTCGGTTCGCCACAGCGCATACTCCCCGGCGATGACCGAAACGGGTTCTGTCCCCAGGCGTCGGGTGTAATCCTTTACCGATTCATCAATGTTGAATGTGGAGATGGCAATATGGAATCGTTTCATGAGTCATGGAATGTCATCGCTCCAAAACAGGGAATCGAAAGTCTTCCACGGAGTTAGCCCATCCTTTCTTGCCGAAATCTGCCGGGTTTCTCTTATGCCGCACCAATGGAACGCGGCAAAATAAAAAAAGAAGTCCGATTTCCGGTCTTTCAGGGCCCCGACACGCAGCGGGCTCCGGGGCCTGTGCCGCCTTTTCCGTTAGGAGCTACAATACCTGTGCTGAAATCAATCGTCCATGCCTGCGAGCTGGAGCCATGGACAGTGCTGCTCGTCCAGAAGTTGCCCGTGGAAGCGTTGGGAAAGGCTTGCTGATTGATCCGTGGCGCGGTTACGGTGTAATCCATAAGTGATTGGAGCTCATTGCGGTTGGGTAATCGCCAGGACTTTCCGTCCAGAGTAAGATCCCGGCAATACTGCAATGCGGCCTGCCATCCCTGGATCGTAATAGCTCCGGTGCAATTCGGAATGGTCTGGCCGTTCGCGCATTTCTGCCAGGTAAGACCCGTAACCGTATCCAGAACGGAATTCTCTCCAGCGGCTGAGTAGGTATGCCTGCCTGAATGGACAGGACCTCTGACGCACCGTACGCCATTCGTATTGGTATCTGCATCCGAGATGATGACTCCCAGACTGAAATCCAGGCGAAAGCTTGAACCAGGCGTACCCGCATCGGCGGTGGCCGACCAATGGGCAATGCCAAAATTACCGTCAGGGAAAAGAGCGGGGTTGTAGGAAGGATTGGAACGCCCGGAATCCATAAGAGTTGAAAGCTCCTGGATGGTAGGCAGTCGCCAGCCCTCGCCTAAATTACTGCATTCAATGTTTGCATCAGCAATGGTAAAGCTGGTCTGAGGCCCTACAAATTCGCAGTTGCGGCCCGAATACCCCAGGGTGCACCGGCGCCAGATCAGACCTGTGGCCTGGTCGAAGATGTGCCCGTCGGAAGTCCCCACAGAATTGCGGAATCTTCCCAGAAGCACTTCGCCATCCTGGAGGGGGTGGGTTGCCAGAGGACAGGCAGCCGACGTCCCCGCCGTATCGTAGCACAGCGACTGTCCGGTTCTTACGATCCCCAGGGCGCTGCCCCCCAACGAACCGGGCAATGCGAAAAGCAGGACTGCCGCGGATGCCGGTTCGCAGGACGGATCGGCACCCTGGCATGGAAGTCGGGAGCAGGACAACGCCGTCGTCACAGATACCCCGAGCAAAAGCAAGATCCAGCGACCCATTTGCCTATAGACGGTCCGCCCCCGGGGGTTCGGCAACGCAAAAAGACCCTAACTTTAAAAAAATAAAGTTAGGCGGATGTGACCGTGTGGATGATGAACCGTGCGGTTCGAGCCGGAAAGGTGGTTCAGGGCCTGGCCGGGAGGGTAGGGAGGCGGTGTTTCCCGGAAAAAGAGACAGGGGCGGTGCCTTTCCGCCAGAGACGAAAAAAGCCCGCCAGAATCGGCGGGCTTTCGCAGAGTTGGAACATCTGGCCCGGATCTGAACGCCAGACCCGAAGCCTAAATCAAAAAGTTCTTAACTCGGCTCTTTTTCGATAAGCATCAAACCTTGATCAGCGCGCCTGCCGCTTTTAGCATAGGAGCAATTACCAGAGCTACAACGCTCATGAGCTTGATCAAGATGTTGATGGACGGACCGGAAGTGTCTTTCAGCGGGTCGCCCACAGTATCGCCCACAACTGCCGCTTTGTGCGGCTCGGAGCCTTTCTTGTAGGTTACTCCATCGATTTCCACTCCGCCTTCGAACATTTTCTTGGCGTTGTCCCATGCGCCACCGGCGTTGGACTGAAAGATTGCCATCAGAACGCCGGAGACGGTTACGCCGGCCAGCAGACCGCCCAGAGCCTGAGCTCCGAACAAAAAGCCGATTACCACCGGAGTGATCACTGCCAGAAGACCGGGCAAAATCATTTCTCGAATGGCCGCTTTGGTGGAGATCTCAACGCATTTGGCGTATTCCGCTTTGCCATCCGCAGCATCGAATACGGCTCGGTCCTTTTCCGTAATCTTTTCGAAGTCATTGTCATACTTCTTCATGATGGCCAGAGCTTCTTTAAGCTCGGGGATGTTGTGGAATTGACGACGAACTTCGGCGATCATATCCATGGCTGCTCGTCCCACGGCACCCATGGCCAGTGCCGAGAACAGGAAGGGTAGCATACCGCCAATGAACAGACCGGCCATAACCAGAGGGTTGGCCACGTCGATTACGCTGATTCCAGCCTGACTCATAAAAGCGGAGAACAGGGCCAGAGCAGTAAGGGCGGCCGAAGCGATGGCAAAACCTTTACCGATGGCTGCAGTAGTGTTACCTACAGCGTCCAGTTTGTCGGTTCTTTCGCGCACTTCCGGGGGCAGTTCGGACATCTCGGCAATACCGCCGGCGTTGTCCGAAATGGGACCGTAGGCATCTACTGCCAGCTGAATACCGGTGTTGGCCAGCATTCCCAGGGCGCCAATGGCAATACCATACAGACCTGCGAAAGAATAAGCGAAGAAGATACCCGTAGCGATTACCAGGATTGGCAGAGCAGTGGACTGCATACCAACGCCCAGACCGGCGATAATGTTTGTGGCCGCACCGGTGGTGGACTGCTTCACGATGGCCTTAACGGGACCAGTTCCGGTTCCGGTGTAATGCTCGGTGATGAAGCCTACAGCCAGACCGGCTACCAGACCGCCAATAGCGGCTACGAATACGCCATAGCTATAGAAGGTACGGGTCTCTCCAGTGAGGATCCCTTTTTCGGTCCACTGAGAAGGTAGCATGTAGTCGATGGCAAACCAGGCGCCAATAAGCATCAGAGCGGCAGCCACAAGCTCACCGATGTTTAGAGCAGTCTGCGGGTTTCCGCCTTCCTTAACTCGAACAAAGAACGTTCCAATGATGGAAACAACGATTCCCAGTCCGGCCAATACCAGAGGCAGAAGCACTGCGCCCAATTCGCCGATTCCGCCGAACTCTTCCTGAGAAGTGCCCAGAGCTCCCATGAAGGTAGCGCCCAGTACCATGGAACCCAGGATGGATCCTACATAGGATTCGAAAAGGTCCGCGCCCATACCGGCCACGTCACCCACGTTATCGCCCACGTTGTCGGCGATAGTGGCGGGGTTCAGAGGGTGGTCCTCAGGAATGCCCGCTTCCACTTTTCCTACCAGGTCCGCGCCTACGTCAGCCGCTTTGGTATAGATACCGCCGCCCACACGAGCGAACAGTGCAATGGAGGAAGCTCCCAGAGAGAATCCGGAAAGAATGTTCAATACCTTATTGGTGGCTGCGCCATCGAAACCGTACTTCATCTCATAGATGGCAAACAGTCCGGCCAGACCAATAATACCCAGTCCTACCACGGAAAGGCCCATTACGGAACCGCCGGAGAAAGCAATAGAGAGAGCTTTTTCCAGGGAAGTTCTGGCGCCGTTGGTGGTGCGGACGTTGGCTTTGGTGGCCACTCGCATACCCAGAAAACCGGCCAATCCGGAACACAGGGCTCCTACAACAAAGCTCACTGCTACCAGCGGAGAGGAGGTTTCTTCACTAGCTGTTACGCCAAGCAGAATGGCTACAGCAAATACAAAGATAAAGAGCACTTTATACTCAGCCTTTAGAAAGGCCATGGCACCGTCAGCAATGTGCTTTCCGATGCTTTTCATTTTATCTGTTCCTTCGTCCTGTTTACCGATCCATGCGGTACGCCAGAAGCTGAACAGAAGGGCCAGAACGCCCGATCCGATCGCAAGATACACGAATTCCATGTAATCTTCTCCTTATATTAATGATTGCGCATTGGCATTTCTGCTTTGCGCCCGAAGGGGGATGTCTGGATTTCAAATTGAAAACCAGTATCCACCTGGCCGAAGAACCGGCCTTTCCCGGCCCGGAATGGTGTCGAATGAATCAAGTTCTCGGGAGATTCATCGAAGATGGAATATAGGGCCATTCCCATCTTGCCAGGAAGGCCATCAGCACAATGACTGCCCTACAACTGTCAAGCCTAAAACCCCGGACCCTGTCCCGGGAAGCCCGGGTCCGCCTTTTCCGCAGGGACGGGTGGAGAGATGGCTACATTCCAGAATGATGGACGGATCTTATCTAATATACTTGGACCGTGTATCCGGGTCCCTAGGGGCAAAGCCAGAGCCTCGTATTGCCGAAAGCCGCGCCGGAGCTCCCCTAACTATTGCACTTTTCCTGTTGTTGGGCTTATTCGGACAAATGCTCGCCGGAGTGAGTCTTTCCGCCGAGACAACCAATCGTGATCGTGATCTGCGAAATCTCAATTCCGCGGAAGGCGCATTCCAGTCGGGCTTTCCTACCGAAGCTGAGCATTACCTGGAGAGAATTCCTCCGGACAGTCCGGTCCAGAAGGAAATCCAGCTGAGGGAGCTGAGGACATTCCTGGCTTTTCACCGAGGCGATTTGACCGGCGCCCGAGATTATCTGCGCGCCCTCTTTAAAGACAAGGCCAATGGACAGTCCGCCGGTCCCTTCCGGTTGTATCTCGCCGAAGAGTTGTTTCTGCTCCGGCAATTCCGATCCTTCGGAATCCTGGAATCCGCCATGCCGCAGAAGACGGGCTGGGTGGAATTCAGGAATAAACTGGATAGCAGTCAGTATCCGTTGTTGATCTGCCAGTTCGTTTCCGAAGAAAACGGTGTCGCCACGCCCGCCGGCAGCCCGCTGGACAAACATTTGCAGTTTTCGAACCCTCTGGAGTTTGCCAATCTTAGAAATCGCACCTTGAATCAAGGGGACCGGTTACAACTTCAATTGATGACAACAATCTATCACGGTTACAGCGTAGTAGGTCAGGACCTCAAGTCACGTCCCGACCAGGTGCCATGGTTATCGGACCATTTGAGGCTGTGCCAGGAATCCCTGAGTTCTCAGGATAGAAGTGTGATGAACGCAAAGCAGAAGGAATGGCTGCAGGAATATCTGTACCGGCTGCAGTTCGCGCGATGGGCCCTGGACGGTAGCGCCCGGGCAAGTTTTGAGTTCGGTGACTTTCTCTTTCGCAGCGGCGCCGGAAATCCGGACGCCTACGAATCCCTGCATTTGTTTCGACGGGCTCTTGATCAATCCCTGGAAAAGGAGCTGTTCCAGGGCGATTCGCATACCGATTCCGAAAGCCAGGGCCTGGGGCTCCATGGAGTGTCATCCATCCTCAGAAAAATGGAGCAGCTCTATGCGCGATTGGAAAGACCGGAAGATCGCCGGACTGTTTCGGCTCTGGCCGCCGCTCTAGAAACTTATGCATTCTCCGACCAGGACCAGAATAGCCTCCAGGCACTAAGACGCAGCATCCTGGACATTTGCGGCGAGAATCGATTGAACCGGGAGTCTCTGGTTTTTCGCATTCTGCTCTCAGGGCAAAAGGATGCGAAGGGACTCAAAAGGGATCTTCTGAAAAGAGATACGGAGCTGGACGGTCAGGAACTGCTTTCTTTGATGATCTTTCGTTACGGTTTCCTGGCCAATGGTCTGCGATAGGCAATTCTGCGATGCGCGGCAAAGGCGCTGTCCTGGTTTGCTCTTAAGCATCCCCTGGCGCTCTGCAGAGCCGCATTGGGCGTTGCCTGAAAGGTGTCCGAAAACACTGGAGCGGTCCATACCGGATCTTCTGCCTTCAAAACGGAATTGGAATCGATTTGGCGTTCCGGACGATGGACTCGAACTCCTCTATCTTTTCGCCAATTGCCAGATCCTCAATGGTAAAGTCGAACGACTTTCGTGGGACGGCCCACTCCCTTCAGAGTCGCTTCCTTTTGCTCGTTTCGCAGGCCTCTTTGCGTTACGATTTCGCTGATCGTCGGATGATTCCAGACCGTATCGGTGATCCATACCTCGCCGGAGCCTGCCAGGCCCTGAACCCGGGCAGCCACGTTTACCGATTGGCCAAAGTAATCCAGACGGTCGTCCGTCATTACGGCCAGCGCCGGTCCTTCATTGAGCCCCACTTTAAGGCCCAGTTCGTATCCGTCCTCTCTCCATTTCTGATTCAGGCCTTCCAGGCGTTCCATCATTTCCAGGGATGCCAGCAGTCCATCCACCGGCCGTGAAAAGGTGGCCATTATGGCATCGCCCATGGTTTTTACGATGGCGCCGTTGTTCTTTTTCACCGTTTCTGTTAGTTCTTTAAAATGATCCTGCACCAGCCGGTACGCAATGAGATCTCCGGCACGATCATACATTTCCGTGCTTCCGCGCAGATCTGTGAAGAGTATGGTCAGACTCTTGATGTTCAGGTTAAGGTTGGCAGATAGATGATGTATTTTGAAAAGCTCACGAAAGCTCTGGTTGTTGAGTAGTTCCCGTGCTGTAAGAAAGGGAAGAACCTCAGTCGGACTCTGCCGGGCGATTTCGACGATTTTGATTGGATTGGGTTGCAAATACGTGGTTCCGGTTTTTCTTCCCGTACGATTGTGTACATGCACAATGTAGTTACCCGGAGGGACTTTCTTTTCATAGGGAGTGAAGCCGGAGGGCAGAAGCTCAATGTGCAGTTCATCCCCCGGACTTTCCGCATTGAAATCGACAACAAAGAAGGATCCCGAATTCGCATCTACCGTGGCCACTTGAAGAATATGACCCTGGCCATGCTCATTTTCCTCCGTCAGCCGAATGCCAAAGGAATAACTTCCTTCCGGCTCCAATACCTCGAAGCCACGAAGGGTGCTCTGTATCCAGGCTAAGAGCTCGGAAGACTTCTTGTAATTGGGGGAAAAGTGGTATCTAAAATAACTCTCTACATTCGCCAGAGGATCTATATTTAGATCGTGGATGGACTGATGTATGCGAAAGGCCACCTCCACATGATCATCCAGCTGGCTTTCGACATTCACGTTGCAAATGTAGCAGTGGAAATTATCGCTTTCGATCTGATCCAACTCCTGGTGCGCGTGGACAATCCCTCCGCATTGCGGACAGATCATATTGTAGAGAAAATCGAACATGCCTACTTTGGCTGCATGCACAAAGGTATGGATCGTGTCCTGTGCATCAAGGTTGTAGTCGTTTGCGAATGCGTAGGGGTTGATTCGGTTTAACTGCCAGTCATCCAGGCCAGGGATCTTTTCTTTGAGAGCCTGCACTACGGCTTCCGGTAGCGCCGGATAGGCCTTTAGCGAGTCGAATTTCTGCGCCAGAACCGAAGTATTCATGTTGGCCAGGGAAGGGCCTGGCGGAGTCATCGGCAAGCGGAAATTTGTATGTGCAAGTGATTGCTGTCCGCGGCCGAGAGTGGCAGCGAGTATGGTTGGCTCAAATTAACACTGAGATCCAACCGGTTGTGGCCGAAATCGCAGTCGCCAGGGGATCACCGGTGGCAACCCCTGGCTTGAATTCCGGATGCAAGACCGCTTCGCTTCGCCTACTTGCCCGGCGAAGGCCAGCCCGCGGGCACGGAATCGTCGATCTTGCCAACGCCCACTTCGCTCATTCCAAGTCGGTTCAAAAACAACTGGTTGAAACGATTGCTGTCCGAGGGATCCTGATACCTTACAGCCACCAGGGTGGTTTTATCGTTTTCATTGTGAAAGCTAATGTCTACTACACGGCCGCCGGGTTTCAGAGTTAGAAGCAGGCCCAGCTTACCGTCGGTCTTTTCATCGTAAGCTTTTTCCACAGTGAAGCGCATTCCGGAATCGGCCATGGCATCAATGAGAGCCGGGATAAACTTGCCCACCGGCTGCGAGGAGCGGTAGATTCGTTTCTGGGCCATGAGCGCGCTGGAGGAAAAAAGGACTCCAATCAGCGCGGCGGCCAATAGTCTGGTCAGTTTGGATTTTTGGTTTGATCTCATAATTTCACTTCTTTTCGTTTTCTGGCCGCCCGCTTACCCTTTCCAGCTCACCGGTGCGAACCGCCGGTCTCCAGTCTGGATTGCGACTCCAAATACTCCGGCTAGCTGTTCTTCGATCCCCGTCGAGGTGACCAGGGGAGATGTTTTCTAGCGGCCCATCCTCTGTTGATCTAATCGGCGGCGTTCGCTTTTCCTTGACACCAATCCAGCCGAAAAACATGCGAAAGGTCCGTGATTGAAAAGGTAAACCAGCTACTATTCTTCGACAACCTGGCGCTCTATTATGTTCTTCGAGAAATACCGCCAGTGGTTCTGGCCAGGGCCTTTTTGACCGTGGATTCCCGCCTGAGCGGCAGCTTACTCGGACTGATGGACGTGGAGCAAAGAACCGTGGTCCATGCATTAATGATCAAAGAAAACGACGATGATACGGCGAAAAACGACCAGTCCGCCAGGGCTTTGATGGATATGGCCAACGAACTGATCAAGAAAGGAATCATCAAGAAAGAAGGCCCCCACTTCAGAGGGGTTCAGGCCGCCGAAGACGCGTAAACCAGAGCCTGCGGGGAATTCCCAGGCCGCCCTCTGCCGGAAGACCGCCCTCCGGTTCGGTTCATCGCTTTGTTCTTCGGTTCTGGGGCCCGGAGACCGGTTGGCGGCCTGGTAAAGGGAATCGCGAGGGCCCCATGCCGCCGGACCTGAACGGCGTAAGGCCCCACGCTATCTGGACCTGAACGGGGCAGGGCCCACCACCGGCTTGATCTGAAGCGCATAGGGCAGCGCCCCTCGGGAAATCGAAATTACTGATCCTTACCCACCAGTCTCCTGGCCGCATTCCAGATGCTTTTCCACTTCCAGGCGATCACAGCCAGAACGGCCAGCCATAGCAGGTTTTCCAGTAGCCAGTAAGTGAAAGACAGAAAGGAATTTGTAAGTCCAATCAAAGCATTTTGATATGCGGGAACCTTGATTTCCTGGGTAGCTTCCGGTCCGTCCACTGTTATGTTAACTGTGGCCCACTGAACCCGGTCCTGAATTTTCCACTTTTCAAACTTTGCCCGGTCGAGATTGTCTTCGGACCCTGAGATTAGGTTCTCTACCTGGGTCTGCTCCCGGGGGCCAGTTCGATTCGCCAATCCCTGTCGTCGAATGCTGCGTAGTCTTTCCCGGTCCAGTTTGATGCTTTCCCATACCATGTCCGCCGTATGGTCGGTAACATCCACACTGGACTGCCAGAGGTTTCCGGTCTTTTCCAGTTCTTTTAACGCATCGTAGAGTCGCTGCGAGTCTACACGTATGGTGGCCTGAAAGTGACTATTGTCCCTGGAGTAGGTTCTGGATGAAGAAAGAAAGCCGTACTTGCGAGCGGCTTCGAAAACAACGTCCCTGGACGCAAGGATTGAATTGGACGAAAAGGATAGATTGATGGTGTATTCCAGCATCCTTCCGCTGGCTTCCTCGGACACATCCAGAGGAAGAACCGACATTGTTCCTTCCTGTGCGTTTTGCTCTTTCTTCTCCTGAGCGGTTTCCGAGAACCCCTTACTCGAAAGAGCGCGCTCTCTTTCGGCGGGAGCGCCGGAGGGCGCGGCTTCTTCTGCCATGGGTTCGGCCGCTCCATAGTCGTCGGACTCCATGGCCGGCGAGGACTCCCTGGATGCCTGGTCACATCCGGAAAAAGCCAGGGTTAGAATAAAAAGTAAGACAAGGGAACGTTTCATGGTCCATAGACGGAAATATTTCGTCACGGGTTCAATTCAGCTTGCCGTTTCGCGCGGTAACGTGTAAAATCGACTTCTAATGGAACAACCTTTCAGACTGGCAGACTGGGTGCTTCAAGGCACAGGAAAATTGAGTACCGATACTTTGAACGGTCTGAAGACGTTTTTGCATCAATCCATGGACTGGTCCGGCGATCAACTGGAGAAGCTTTCGGATCAGCCACTCATACGCGAGTCCGATGTGGGCCGGGCCCTGTATCAAGCATCCCGGGGAATGAAAGAAGGCGCCGCTTCCACATCCGAGGCGCTGGGTATTGCTTCCCGAGCCACTCGCTATGCCTTCGATGTCGCCAGAAAAAGCGTGGCCGATTCCGATCGCACCGTCGAAGAAATCTTGTTTCACAACGTCGCAGTAGCCAGCGTGGCCGGCTCCTCATTTGGCGGCGTGACCATTAGCAAGATCAAACCCTCTCTCCGGTTAAACGGCAAAGACGCTACGCTGGAAGAAGTGGCGGAGGATTATCGCAAGCAGGCCGGTTCGTTAAAGCGCGGACCAATCTTGATGATTCCCGGTCTCTTCTGCGATGAAGGTCTCTGGAAAGACTCGGGTACCCCCACATCTTTCGAAGACCTGGTGCGTGAACTGGGTTACTATCCGATACACTTTCGTTTTAATCCAGGAAATCCCATCCCGGAGAACGGAAAGGCGCTGTTTGACATGCTGAACGCCTTTTTCGCTCACGAAGAGTTCTACGAATCTCGACCAAAGGTTCTATGTTATAGTCAGGGCGGTTTGATTCTTCGTTCCGCCATCTATCTATCCATGCAGCCTGGAGCTTCCGCCGGGGACTATAAGAACTGGATCGATCATGCTGTCTTTATTGCATCGCCGGATGGCGGTTCCTACATCGAAAAGCTGGGATTCTGGATTGGTCTGGGGCTGTCCCGAGTTCCTCTGCCGGTGGTTTCCATTCTTGGCGCCATCGGCAACGAACGCAGCGATGCCATGAAAGACCTGTCTCATGGAATCATCCGCGAAGAGGATCGAGCCGTGCATCATCCGGACCGTTATGGCTTGAACACCTATCACGGCGAACTGGACAACATCATGGGAACGCAAATATTCAGCTCCATCTCCACAAAGTCAGAAATCTGGGGTTCCTGGTTTGGCGATGGCGTTGTGGAAGATACCAGCCTGAAACTATTGAGCGATACCGTTTTTCGCAGGAAAAAGAATCCGGAGGATCGCGTTCATCAACTGGAAGGCTTGAGTCACTTTCAGATTATGGGCTCGCCGGAAACCTCCGCTATTGTGCGAAGAATCCTTTCGGAAGGCTGATCTCGTGGATCCGGAAGTTAACGACTCTGGCGCAATCGTCCCTTAACAATCCGATGAGAAACCCGGAGCATTATGGCCTCGAAAAATGAACCGTTGTATCTGGTGGATGCCAGCGTCTATCTCTTCCGGGCATTCTTTTCGTTGCCGGACTCCATTCGCGATGCCGAAGGAAGAAGCGCAAACGTCATTTACGGATTTACGGACTTCTTGATCAAGTTTCGGGAAACCAGCCAGGCCAGGCTGGCCGCGCTTTGCTTTGATGAGAGCCTCACCACTAGCTTCAGAAACGAAATCGATCCTGCCTACAAAGCCAACCGACCGGAGGCTCCGGAGGATTTGAAGCGGCAGATCCGGGCCTGTAAAGAAGTAGGCGCTATGATGGGATTTTCTGTCTATGCCAGCCCCCGTTACGAAGCTGACGATCTCATGGGTAGCCTGGCCCACCGATACCGAAGCAAGAACAGGGGCGCCCGGGTCTGCATAGTGTCCACGGACAAAGACCTGCTACAGGTCCTGGAGCCCCTGGACGAATTCTGGAACTTTAGCAAGGATGAACGCTTCAAAGGCAAAGATGTAAAGCAACGAGTGGGCGTGCATGCCCATCAAATGGCCGATCTGCTGGCCATGACCGGCGATCCAGTGGACAACATTACCGGCCTGCCGGGCATTGGAAAGACTACGGCGGCGGCTATCTTGAGCGAATTCAAGACCCTGGACTCTCTCCTAAAACGGATCGATTCGCTAAAGGATCATTCCATGCGTGGCGCGGCCCGATTTCACAGAATCATTTGCGAAAACCTGGATGTGCTTGAGAAATCCCGGAAGTTAACGCTGATCGAAACCGGTCTGGAAGTGGAGCCAGATTTGAAGCGCTTATCCTTGCGCTCGCCGGATATCGCAGGTCTGGACGGCTTTTTCTCCGAGCTGGGAGTGGGCCAGCGACTCCTGGGCCGAATCAAAATCGTCGGAGCCCATAATGGCGCCGGTAGCGGCAAGCGTGGCAGCGCATCAGGGACCTCCAAAGCTCAAAAGAAAAGAACGGCCGGCCAGGGGAAAAGGCCAGGCGCAAAGAAGTCAGCGGTGGGCAAGTCCGCAAATATTCAGGTCGTGAAGAAATCTGGAAAGAAGGCAACGACGGAAAATTCCGCGAAAAATTCGGTCGCAAAGAAATCGATCGTAAAGAAATCCCGGAAGAAGACAGCGACGGCCAGGTCCGCCAAAAACTCGGCTGCAAAGAAATCCCCGAAGAAGGTGTCCAGGAAAAAAGTCGGCAAAAGCAACCCGGCCAGGACGAGCAGGGCGAAATCCGCGCGAGGGTGACGAAGGAGAATTTCTGGATGAAGAATACCCGTTCCGAATTCGTAGTTTTCGTCGAGGATCTGTTCTCGGATCTGGGCCCTGGTCTACGAACCAGAGCCATGTTCGGCGGTCACGGAGTCTATTTTCGCGACCAGATGTTTGCTCTCATCGCCTACGATCAGCTCTATATGAAGGTCGATGCGGTTCTGCTGGAGGACTACAAAGCGGCGGGGAGCGAGCCCTTCGTATACGAAAGCCCGGGCCGAAAGCCTATCCAGATGTCCTACTGGTCCTTGCCGGAGGAGGCGTTGGAAAACCCTTCCCTTGCTCTGGAATGGGCCCAGCGTTCCCTGGCTGCCGCGAAGAAAACGGCGAAGAAAACGGCGAAGAAAACGGCGAAGAAAACGGCGAAGAAAACGGCGAAGAAAACGGCGAAGAAAACGGCGAAGA
>PCBI01000013.1 GCA_002730875.1 Spirochaetaceae bacterium
CCCCCCCCCCCCCCGTCAATTTCGCAGCTCAAGGCGCGGTAAGACTGAGCATTACCAGCAGTAAAGCATCCGAACAAGCTCACATCACGGCCCTGTAAACGCCAGGTTCGGATTAAGACCCAGATCGAAGCATTAAGCGAACCCGACAGGGGGCCGTGTGCTTTTCGTTGACAAACATTCAGATTATGATAAAGGCCCTGGACCGAATGACGCCCGAGTCTGAGCCAGGACCGAACCCAGAGATTCGGCCCAGCCCGAAACTTAGCCCAACACAGACCGTTGGCCCAGCCACACGGATCGACGGACCAGGCAGGAAACCGTTTCCCAAACGTTTACCGCAACATCAA
Source organism: Spirochaetaceae bacterium (assembly GCA_002730875.1). Taxonomy (GTDB): domain Bacteria; phylum Spirochaetota; class Leptospiria; order Leptospirales; family Leptonemataceae; genus UBA3465. Next base: position 348 of record PCBI01000013.1, read on the forward strand.
CCCACCAGGGCCAGCTCTACCGTGGATCCACCGGGGCTTCGCTGAACCTGCAACTGACAGGGAATAGTTCGCTTGAGCTCGGATACGTGGGATATAATGCCCACCATTCGATTCTCGCGAATCTCTTCCAGAATACCCATTGCACGATTCAGAGCTTCGTCATCCAGAGTGCCAAAACCTTCGTCCAGAAAGAGCGAATCCATCTCTATGGTTCCCGCGCGTTCTTGAATAACGTCGGCCAGTCCCAGAGCCAGCGAAAGGGAAGCCAGAAACTTCTCGCCGCCGGACAGAGATTTGACGCTTCTGGGAACGCCGGTATGAGCATCCATGATGTCAAGGTTCAATCCGGTCTGTCTTCCTCCGTGTTCGATCTCAGCGTTAACCGTCAGCGCGTACCTACCGTCGGATAAGCTTCTCAATCTGTGGTTGGCATGATCGGTTACATCTCTCAGGTAATAGTTCAGAACGAAGTTTTCAAAGTTTACTCTGCGACTGTTAATGCCTGCCAGATCATTTGCCAGTTCCACCAGGGCCCGGTTTTCCGATTGAAGCTTCTGAATTCTCTTTTCCAGATAGGCTTTCCGTTCATTCTCACGTTTCAAATGCTCGCGCCGGGCTCGGTTATCATCCAGTTCGGCATCTGTAGTCTTGAGGTCGCTTTTTAGCTTTTCCAGAACCCTGGCCCTGGACTCCAGGTCCGGCAAAGATTTGTCTTTTAGTTCCTTTTCCAGACTGGAAACCAGCGTCTCGATTCTCTCCTTTTCTTTTTCATACGACTTCAGACTGTCCGCTTTCGCTTTCAGTTCGTCTTCTTCTATATACAATGCGCGAATCTCGGCTAAGTCCTGTAGTCCCTTCTCTTTCAGACGCGATTGAAGTTTAATATCTCTTTGTTTCCGGTCCTTTTCCAGTTTATCCAACTGCTTCTGATTGGACTGGAGCTTTGTTTCGTTTTCGGACTTTCGCTTTGCATGATCGGAAACCAGAGCGTCGATTTCGGCCATTTCCCTTTCCAGTTGCTCAAGCCTTTCCTGGAGTTGCTCTAGAGCGCCTGCAATGTTGGTGCGACCGTTCAGATCGGAATCCAATGATTTTAGACTTTCGCCGAGCACGGCCAGGTCCTGTTGCCTGGACTGGACATCCTTCTGCCGGGTCTGCAGACTCTTGTTCAGAGCATCGAGTTCTTCCGCGCGCTCTTTGCGACTCTTTCGTAAGGAATCCAGCCTGTGTTTGTCGTGCTGGATCATGTCCTTCTGCTTCTGGAGTTCCTCTCTTCGGGCTACTTCCTGTTCCATCCAGTGGTTCAGTTCGTTCAGTAGGACCGAAAAGGCTTCCCGATCAAAATCGGCTACCGCTTTGGGACCGCCTTCCAGGGCATCAGCCGCAGACCGATTCGTTTTCATGTTCGTGTCCACGTACGCGCCCTGAGCGGACAGAAGACCATCGGATAGATCTTCGGACCTGGCCTCCGGGGAATAGTCGGTATACGATGAATGAGCATAGGAAGAATTCCCTTCGGCGCTCGTCACCTGGGTTTCCAATTTCTCGCATAGCTCATCCAGGGATTCCAGTTGAGTGCGATGCTCCGATTCCAGCAGGCTTTCGTTTTCGCCTTTGCGGGATTCAGAGTGGCTTTCCAGGTCATCGATGCATTTTCGAGCCTCCCTGGCGCTAGCTGCCAGGTTGGCTTCAACCCGAGAAAGAGCGTTTCGGGAGCTTTCCAGGTTGGCTTTTGCCGTCTGGATTCGGTCCTGCTGGGTGAATTCCAGACCATCATCATGGGCCGGCGCCGGATGCTCCCTGGAGCCGCAAACCGGACAGGGCTGTCCATCGTGGAGCGTAGCGGCAAGCTGCGTCGCGGAACTCATGCGCTGGCGGTTTTCGAGTTCTGCAAGTTGATTTGCATTTAGAATGACGCTTTTTTGTGATTCGCGCCATTTATCCAGGTTCTCCTGAATCGACGAACCGTGCTGCACAAGTTCCTCTAGATGCCAGAGTAGTTTCTCTTTTGTGTGCAATGTACGGTCGGTATCGTCCTTCCCGAGGCGAGTTTCCAGCTCTTCGGTCTCCTGATCCAGGGACGTTAGATTGGTCTCTAACTCGGCCTTCTTCGCCTCCTCATGACTCAGTTGTTCCGTCAGAGACTCCAGCTCAGAGCGCGCTTGACTCTGCTTCTTGATCTGATCGTTTCTGAGGGATTCCTTTTCCAGAAGAGGCTTGAGTTCGCCCAGGGAGTTTTGCTTCTTCTGCCACTCCGCCGATAGCTTTTCTCTCTCCTTTACTCGCTTATCTACTTGCTTCTCTTGCTCGAATAGGCCATCCTTCTCCTTTTCCAGAGTATCGCGCTCCCGCCCGGCTTCCTCCAGATCGGCCGCAATTCGATCCAATTCTTCCAGAGCAGGCATGAGCGTTGCCGCTTTTTCGGCCTGAGCGATGCTCTGCCGCAGACTATCCATTTCAGGCAGTTGATTTTTCAGTTCGCTTTGCTGGGTTTGATAATCGTTCCATCTCTGAAACTGAAGAGCCAGGTTCTTTTCCTGTTCCTGCAAACGGAAGTTCTCTTCCTGTTCCTTCGCAATACTGGATCGCTTACTTTCCAATTCGCCGATCAACGAATCCAGCTCAAGCTCCTGTTTTTCCAGAGTTTCCGGATCCAGCGACTCCTGCAACTCGTCGAGCTGGTCCTGAGCCGCGCGAATCTTTCGATTTATTTCGTTTCTTTTGCTGGTAAGGGAATCGGTAATGCGAAGATGATCCGAGGTTGGAAAGAGTTTCCGCATAATGGCCTGTCGCCCGGCACTGCTTTCCTCCAGGAATTTCTGAAATTCCCCCTGCGGAAGAAGGATGATCTTGGAGAACTCATCCAGGGAAAGATGAAGCAAACCTTCTATGAAACTTCGAAGCTCCGTCTCGGTTCTGGTTTCTGGCACAGGCTTTTCTTTTGCATTTTCTGTATCCTGATGATCCAGTCCAGCTTTGCCACCTTGCCCAACGCCGGTAAGCTCAAAGAGGGAATGCTCTTTGCGATCGGTAAAGGCCCCGTTTCGATTCACGTAGAACTTATGGCTGCGGTTGATTCGATAGAACTTACCGGATGCGCGGAAGTCCAGGCTAACCCGGGCAGTGCCCTCCTCTGGCGTGAAATTGGATTTGATCTTTGAGGCATCCCGGGTTCCAGGAAGATCGCCGTACAGTGCGTAGACAATGGCATCAAAAAGGGAAGTTTTTCCGCTTCCAGTAGGTCCACTTATCAGGAAGATTTCGTCCAGCTTGCGAAAATCGATAATCTGCGTATCGGCGAAGGGGCCAAAGTTTTCTACGGTGAGCTTAAGAGGCTTCATTTAGATCCTCCTTTCTTTGCAGATTTCTTCTTCGCAGACTTCTTGCCGGCTGTTTTCTTTTTCGCCGTCTGCTTTGTTCCCACGGCGTTGGTGGGGGTCATTTTTTGCCCGGATGCATCGCCCTCATCGGCGGATTGTTCCTCGGCGCTTCCCACTCGGCCCGACTCAATGGCCGCATTTTTGGGTCCGGCGGCGGGCTCCTGGGCCCCCGTATGCGAATCTGAGGCGTTGCCGCCGGCTTCAAACTGCCCCGGCGAGCCGCTGTCGGCAGATTCGGAACGAACCAGTTCCCGCTCAAAGAGCCTCTTCTTTGCGTCCAGAAGCTCGTTGTCTTCGGCTCCGTAGAGATAGCTTTGAAAAGATAGAAAGTCGTCCTCTATGGACTTTCCTTTTCGTTCCGGAAAGGAGTCGCTGTGATTCTGAACGCTCTTCATTTCCCGCTTTATGGACAGGAGGAAGGGGAATCGTTTGCCAAGGGATCGCATAGGGCTACCTACGAAGGTATGATCCAATAGCTCGATTTCCAGATAATGCCCCTTGTAGACTTCAAATTCCGGCGACTTCAACAAATCGTCGTAGTAGCCGGATATCATCGACACCGGTCGCCGGGGCCGGATGGCAATTCGTTGCACGTCTCTTAGTCGCCCGTCCCCCGGGGGATCGATGGTTTCCGGCGGAGATATATCTCCCGGCCGGTCAGCTCTGGAGTCCGAGTGGTCCGCCGGGATCGCAGAGTCCTTTGCTGTCGTCTTCTCGCCCAGAAGCTCCAACTGTGCATCGCTATGGTGGCTCTTGCGGCTTTTTCGCCGGCCTGGATTGCCGGCTTGCCTGACATCGACCATGTTTGGAGTAGAGACCGGTGCAGAATGGGAGCCAGAAGGAGCAGACGAATCCGCCGAATCGGCGAGCGTCACGGATAGGAAGCATTTTTGATCGCTGGATTCGGAGAAAGAATAGGCCAGAGGGCTTCCGCTGTAATGGGCATTTGCCGCCGGCTTCTGAGGACGGTGAAGGTGTCCCAGAGCCACGTAGTCGAAATCCTTGAGCAGATTAACATCGACTTCGCCACTGGCTCCCACAAAGGCACGCTCCGAGTCCGACGTACTTCCGCCTGTGGCAAAAAGATGGGCGATGAGGACATTGATCCGGGAAGGATTCAGCTGAATGCGCGCCAGAGCCGCTCGCAGGGCATTTTCATGGGTTCGCTGACGGTGTTCTTCGGGCAGGATTTCCAGATCCATGTCATACGGGCTGAGAAAAGGGATTCCGAAAAAATCTGCCGGGCCAATTCGCACCGGTTCGTGGATTTGATCGAGGTCAGCCAGGAAGTGAATATCCTGATCCTTTATAAGTTGCGAGAGATAGGAGAGCCTGGATGCGCTGTCGTGGTTTCCGGGAATAATCAGAACCGGGATGGAACTGAGCGAGCGCAAATCAGAGAGAAACTTGCTCAGAAGCAGTATGGCCTCTCGGGGAGGTACGCTTCGATCATAGATGTCTCCGGCCACAACCAGAGCGTCATGTTTCTCCCTTTGCAGAAACTCGAGCAATTGATCCAGAAAAGCCTGCTGCTCTTCGAGTAAGGAATGCTCATGCAGCGTCTTTCCCAGATGCCAGTCCGATGTATGTAGTATTCGCATAGATAAAGTATTTCCTTTTGCCAGAGTGGCCATCAGGCGCGAATCGTTTTGAAGAACGATTCCTTTTCCTGGTGAGGCAGCAAGGCCGCAGCGCCGGTAGTCCGGGTCCGAGCAACACAGATCTGATTTCTGCGCTCTGGATCTGTACAATTTGCCATGGTAACTCCGAAAAGTGTCCGCCCGAAATTCGCAACCCGGCCTGTGAAAGAGATCGTTGATCTGCCGGACAGGACTGAACATTGGGCCCGGTCTGTAGTCCTGTAGCCGGATCGGTTGCTTTAGTTCGACCTGCGTCCCGGGGCCAATCGATCCGCCAGTAACCAGAGTCCCGGCAATCTTTGCCACACCGGCGGCAGATCGCCAAGAGGAAACCAGCGAGCTTCGGTCCATTCGTGGCAGTCTCGAGCATGCAATCTATTTTGCGATGGCCAGAGCTGCAAGGATGGCTTCTCCATGAGTTGTAGCAAGTAAATCCTGAAATGATAAAGACCAGAAACATGCCAGTATTCGGGTTCTGTGGCCACTGCACGGGCTACACGAAAAGCGTCATGATCCCCCATTTCTTCCAGGGTTTCTCTAATGGCAGTATGCCAGAGAGTTCCGTCGGAGGGATCGGCCCCACCGCCGGATCCGCCCCAGAGTCCCTTGCCGGGCCCGTGGCTTCTTTTCAGCAGAAGGACCTGGCGTCCTTCCGGCGAGTCATAATAGAAAAGAATGCCTGCATTCTTCTGATGTAGCCAGCGGCGAATCTTACGTTGAATGCCTCCGGCCATTGAGATTAGATTCCCGGGGAATCCGATACCGTTTCGTCCCATGGTTTGCCCTCCTGTGCATTGGAGAAGACTGCGAAAGAAGAAGCGCCTTTTGTAAATTATCAGGCGCCTACTTTCCGTTTTCTTTTTTGCTCAGTGTAGCATTCAGGTGTGACAAGAAGGAAAGGAACGGTGCACGCAGCCTGACGAGGTTCGTCGTGCTCCATCGTATGGCAACGGACAAGTAATTCTCTCCGTCAATGATCGGTGGTTTTTAGTAAGAATCCTCGACCGTCGTACTGCAGCGTCTTTTTCTTTCTTCCGTCTTTGTGGTAGTAGATCCAGGTGCCCACCTTGACCCCGTAGTTGTACTGCCCTTTGGAAAGCAGCTCGCCGGTGTTGTAGTAGGATTCTTCGGGACCGTTCATCCTTCCGTTGGTTATCATCACCTTTCGCATTAATCCGCCGGTGACTGTATTCAGGTAGTACTGCCATCCGGTTTCCTGTCCGCCGTTGTAGGTCTTGATTCGGTTCAGTTTTCCGTTTCGATCGTATTCATAGATATGTTGCAGTTGACCATTGCAGAGGTGCTTGACCTCTTGCAGCGCGCTACTGCCAGACCAGGTTTGTCTGTTTTCTGTATGAGTGGCGCCCCCGGGACAGCTGTAGTTGCGCTTCCAGAACTCATTGGCTTGAAGCGAATGAAACGAAAAGAAAAGCGCAGCCAGACTCAGAATCGGGACAATGGGACGATGGGTGACGAAAGGCCGGCGCAAGGCCACGCAAATCAGCCGCGAAGCCGGAACGGAAAGACCGGGAACTGAAGACCCTGATCTCCAGTGTTGTTTTAAAGTGACGCTCATATACGGAATCCTCCTGATTGGAAAGGATACCCCGGTCCGGTAAGGTCAAGTGATTTGAGGCCGTTGTAGGTCAGTACAAGATTGGCCCGGAAGAACAGATCCGGCGATCCAGGGGAATCAGGCCACGTCGCGATTCTTTTTCGATTCCCCGTCTTCGTCCAGATCGGGGTACCAGTCGGAGGCCGCTCCGTCTTCCAGAAGCTCCATGCCCTCTTCGCTCTTAAGAGCGTGATCCACCGCTTCGCGTAACTCATCCCTTCCGGGCTCGGCCAAAAAGTCCGCTTTGTAGGTTCCGTCGGCCTGACGGTAGGCGATGAGTGAATAGCCATCCACAATGCAATAAATGCTCCCGATGCAGCCGTCTTCAAAACCGCTATACCAGGTGACCACCGGTTCGGTGAAAGTGGACTCCAGCATCTCCATGAAGTCACGGTCTGCCGGATTGTGCCACTCGGTGGGCTCCAGAGTCATGACCCGAACAATTTCGTTTTCGCGGTCGTAATCCGCCATGCCCACCAGTTCTTCGTCGCAGTAGAACTCGAGGTCGAACTCCAGCTCAGTGCGATCCTCGGGACCCGGCACTACTTCTGGATTCTGTTTTTTGAGCCTTTCGGGAATGCAAAGCGCAAGCCCCGTAGAGCCTTCTTCACTGTTAAGGAATCGATCCAGCTTCATTGTGCCTCCCCTGTTTTCAGGTTCACATGCTCATGAGAAACACAGATTGCAATTAAGTACAGAAAAAATAACCCTGATTCGAAAAAAATTCCGGATTCTCCGCTGGAGTTTCCGATTTCCATCCCAGATTACCCTTCTGCTCCCTGTGACCACGTATTTTTGGCGGCATGAAAACGGGCACAAACTGCCCCTGACATACCGTTGGTAAGAAAGAATTGCCGGCGACGAGCCTTCGAACAACCGGGAGCGATCCAGCAAAGTCCGGGAAGGCCTCGGTAGCTTTCGGGAGCGGGGCGATTTCGTGATTTTGCTCCGCAGATGAAGCCGCACCGGTCCCTGCTAACACATTTCCTCCAGTTCTTGCTCGGCGCCGGGATAGTAAAACTCCATTGTATAGCGATTCTCCGAATCCTTGATTACGATGGCACATTCATCGTTTTCTTCGTTTCTCACCTGGGCAAGAGCTCCCCATCCGAATCCCAGGTACCAGTTGATTCCTGGTTCCTCCATGGCCGCGGCCACCCGACGAACAAAGTCCCGGTCCCGGTCGTTATGCCATTCCGTGGGCTCCAGGGTTATCAAGGTGGCCCTTTCGTAATTCATCTCGTAGCAAATCTGTCCCACGAAACGTCCCTGATTGTACATTCGTATCTCGGAGTTCATAGGATATTGCCTGGCAGGTAAGCTTTCATCGTTCAGCGAGCAGTCCTCGAGTGCTGGAGCTCTTTTTTCCAGGCCTCCGGGGCCCGCGGCTTCGCGATCGCAGAAAGGAGGGTCATCGCCGAAATCATTCAATGACCGGGAGCTTTGATCTGCAGGATCCGCCACTCGGTGGCGACTCGTCCTGGTAGAGCCATCTTCGGCGAACTGACCGGGCGCATTCCTACCGGCAGCGGCACCGACAATCGGATCCTTTTCCTCGAATAGCCGCCCCGGTGCGGTTTGTGTACCGGCGGATATCGTTTGAGCAGGCAGGCCCTGATTGTCAAAACTGAAGCGCAGGCCGGGGCTGTTCTTCTGAAAACTAACTTCCACTTCTTCCGGATAACTCAGTGGAAAGGGCTCCACCGACTGCGGGGCCCGTTTCTCATCCTCCCATTTAAGCTCCGGATCCATTTCCCGAATGCTGGCAGGAATAATACTACATAGCTCCGTGGATGTGTAAGGACTCTTCAAGAATTCGGACAATTTCATAATAACCTCCATAATAGACGCGCCAAAGCGCTAATCTTTTATGGGGCTATTCTAGCTGCGCTCTGTGACAAAAACGCCCGGGGCTTCGATGTTTTCTTTTGTTGATTCCGTGAATCCCGGCGGGCAACCTTGTCTCACAGAGGGCGAACCGGAGTTAGAGGACGATTCGGGCTGGCTGTTCACCGGATTCATCCTCAGGCCAGCGGTGGGCCTGAAAGTCCACAGCGTCCCATTTCCCTCTTTTGGAGCGACACCATGTTTGAATCCTTGAACCAGAAGCTGCAATCGTTTTTGAACCCGGCCAATAAGAACCCGGTGGCCCGGCATTTTAGAGAACCGCAGTATGTACAGGATAACGAAGAAAGAAGAACCCAGGTGCTCTTTCTGAAGCTTCTGATGGCCATCGCCAAGCATGACGGCAAGATTGATCCGCAGGAGTTTGAGTTACTCCAGGACTACGCATTTAGCAACGCGCTAAACGAAAGCGAGTGGAGAGAGATCCAGTTCTACGCGCATGCGAAGATCTCCGACCAGGAACTGGAAAACATGATTCAAACATTGGAAAAGGAAGTGCGCTCCCGGGTCCAGAAAGAGGAATTCTTGAACGCCATTCGTGATATGATCGAAGCGGACAGTATGCTGGCAGACAAGGAAAGAGAGGTATTCGTATCTCTCCGGGGCCGATTGCAGGAAGTGGAAACTACTCTTCTGGACAACACTGTAAAAGCGCTGGGCAAGGCCCTGCGAAGTCAAACGCCATCGAGCACCGAACAGAATGCCAGCCTCTATTCGCTGAATCCGGTAGCCGCCGTCCTGAAGCAGGAAATCCCCTACGAAGGATTCAACCACGAGATCATTGGGGCTCGTCTGGGACTGATGCTGATTTTAATCCATAGCGACAACGAAGTACAAAACAAAGAACTAACGGCATTCGTAGAACTCGCCTCCAAACAACTGGGAAAGCATCCAGAAGATACGCAAGAGCTTGCTCATAGACTGCTCACCATACCGCCGGAGCACTTTGAGCTGGCCCATCTGGGAAGACTGATGGTAGAAAACCTGAGCGAAGAATCCCGCTTCGAATGGCTGGTATCGCTGTTTCGCATGGCCTATGCGGACGGATTGTACCACGACGAGGAAGACCGACAATTGCGTTTTATATCTCGCTTTCTCTTGCTCAGCACTCGACAGTTCCTGGAAGCCCGGAAGCTGGGCACCGGTAGCTAAAGCGCCACCCTTCTCGCCGGGACTGCCCGAAACGACCTGACTTGAAGCCAGGAGCCCGGGCAGAAATGGATTGAACTTTCTGAGCGGGCCGGTACAATCCAGGTTATGCAGAAGACTCTCATAGGCGCCATTGCCAGCCATGACTCGGTGCGAAAGAACGTTGAGTTCTCGACCATACTGCGGTTACTTTACGAAAAAGACAAAGGGCTGCTTTCGCAGTTTCATTTCCTGATGACCCGGGGAACCTTTAATCGATGCGTACTGGGCAAAGATGTGGGCGACTTTCAGGAAGCCGGGCAGCTCACGGGACTGGAGTCCCCGGTCCGGGACTTTATGATAGAAAACACCACCATCCTTCCACGAAATCGCGATGGCGGCGTCATACTGTTGTCCAATCTGCTGGTAAAGAAACGGTGCTCCCTGCTCTGGACCTTTCTCACTCCCACGACCACGCATTGGATGAATCCCGAGCTTCTGGCTTTGATTCGACTTTCCGATGTCTGGCGCGCCAAACGACTGCTTAACTTTGGCTCCGTGGAGGAATGGTTCAATCACGAAGCCCATCGGGACAAAAACCGACGACTGCAACCGGTTCCTCCGGAATTCAAACTGGCCGACGGGACCCTGAAGCGCGCCATTCCCGCAAGCAGCGGAGCCACCAAGATCGAATTTCCCCGGGATTCACAATCCTACGGTCGCGCAAGCTTTGGCGAAAAGACCATCGCTCTCATTGCGCATGACGAAATGAAGCCCCGAATGATCGAATTCTGCGTGGACTTCGAGTTCGAACTGGCGCGATTCAAGCGCATACTGACCACAGGAACCACCGGCAAGAAGATCATGGATGCCACTTCTATGCTCAAGGACAAAATCGTCCCTTTGAATTCCGGCCCCCTGGGCGGAGACATTGAAATCGCTGTAGAAGTCCTTTTTGATCAGTGCGATGCAATCATTTTCTTTGTGGATCCGTTGCATCCGCATCCGCACACAGACGATATACGAGTGGTGTTCGCGGCCGCCATGCGAACGCCCACGGTACGTGTGCTGGCCAACGAAATGCAGGCCCGGGAGTGGATGGATCGCGTTGTGCGAGAGAGCGAATAGCAGCAAAGTCAATGCAGTCTGTCTGCAACCTGATAAGCGTCCATCGCAACAAGAAGGAAGACCGGGTTGCGTCATGAAGTCAGACTCGACCCGCCAATATTTAGCTTTACAATACGGAGCCGGAAGTTACGTTCCCACTCCATGTCTTCCCGGTTCCTTCGATTCTTTATAATTGCCCCGGCCGTAGGAGCCACCGGTTACTACAGCGTTTTGCTCATGAATGAGGCAATAGACAGCGAAAAAAGATGCGGCAATCGTGATGACTCAGACTGCCAGGTCTGGACGGGCCGGCCTGATGTTTTTTTGTATAACTTTTATTGATTTTCATTAGTTTCTTCGTTACCTTCTCCGCATGACCGTCAGGAGGTAAGATGCTAACAGTTCTAAATACGATTGTAGCGGGTTTGATCGCAACACTCGGTATGTCCGCGGTGATGTACGGTATACATGCTACCGGTTTGACCAATGCAGACATGGTCCGGGCTCTGGGAAGTCTCATCACAAAGGGCAAGCAGAAAGCCATGAGCGCAGGCTTCATCGCTCATCTGATCTCAGGCATTATGTTCGCCTTCCCGTATGCTATAATAATCAGCGCTTTTACACAGACAGCCATTTCCAGTCCACTGACCCTTGGAGCCCTGTTGGGGCTCTTTCATGGATTCGTTTTTAGTTTTATGATGATTGCCCTTGTGGCCGAAAACCATCCGCTGGAAGAATACCGGAGTGCGGGCGTTTCCGTAGCCGTGGCGCACATTCTGGGACACATCGCCTATGGAGTTCTGGTCGGTATGATGGTTTATGCGCTACCCATTAGCTACGGATTTCAACTGAACGTCAAATAGTCAGGGCCAGGAACGTCCCGCAAATGGGCCCCCGAGCCGGAGCCCGCAAAACCGGACGTCTAACGCTCATGGCCATAGATTACCCTAACTTGCGGGTATGTCTGTGCGAATTCGATGAGTGCGAGTAAGCTGCTCCGCGCCTGGTCACGATTATCTATCCAGCCCGGCTCGATCCCATTTTCGAAGCCCACCCTGGTGTGCGAAGCATCGCCGGTGAGGAGCGTCGGCCCGGACGGTGTGCGAATCAAATAAGAAAGATGAGCCCCGGAATGGCCCGGAGTGGAAATGGCCCACAGGCTGCCATCCCCAAAAATATCCAGGCAGTTACCGAGAATCGGCATGTTCTGACCGGCATTTGGATTGAGTTCACTTAGTTTCTTCACGTTGGCCAGATGATCTCCTTGATACAGCATCCAATAGTTAATGTATTCCTCTCCGGAGGCCACGAAAAACTCCAGAGGGCCGATATCAGGCTCCGAAACCAACGCCGGCACGCCCGATGTATGATCTCCATGCAAATGCGTAAAGAACACTCCCTTTAATCGCTGCTTTCGGTTACCCGTAGCCAGTTGCGACAGAATATCCGTCCCCGGTTTTTGTCTGGAGCTCACTATGTAGCTACTGGCCAACAGGCCCCGCACATTGCCTTCTTTTCCTTCGCCAAAGGAATCGTCCAGTCCTGAATCGATCAAGTAGCAGCCATAATCCCGGTGACAGAACCAGAATGCGTAAACATCAACAAAGGTTGTCTTACCTTCGAAGAATTCTACAGCCCGATCCGCATTTAGCATTCCCGTAACAGGCACTTCCACCTCACCGGTATGCAGCACTTCAAACTCGGAAATGGGTGTTGAGCCCTGCAAGACCTGCTCCCAGCTGCGATAGACGTGGCCTGACATGGGAAACCTGGAGGGCTCCCTATCCGGCTCCCCGATGGAGATGCAGTTTAATATTAGAAGTAGCGGTAAAGCGGCGTAATTTCTCATAATAGATCCTCCTGGTAGCTAGCTACCCTGCGTTATGGTTGGCAATATAGCACATCATGGCTGGATGTATGTGCTTCAGGGTACTCGGCGTTGTGACTTTTGTCACCGGCAGCCCGTGCCGGCGCCGGACTATAGCTCGGCCCTTAATGCCTGTGGATCTTTGACTTCAATCAGGCCTGGAGAATCCGGATGAGTGGCAAGCCATCCACTTTCTCTTAACTTCTTCAAGCTTCTACTAACTACTTCCCTGGATGTCGCAATACTATCTGCCAGTTCCTGCTGGGTAATGCGAGCCACAGTGGCCCTGTCCGGATTACCGGTAATCTTCAATATATGGCGAACCAGGCGTTTGTAGACATCATCAAAGGCCATGCTGCGGAGCTCCTCCATTACGCCGTATACACGATAGGCGCACTGACGGGCCAGTTCCAGGGCCAGGATCGGATCCACGGAGGCGCAGCGATTCAATGTTTCGTCGCCAATCAAGAGTGCGGAGACCGGTTGGATCGTTTCCACTGTAAGATCCACAGGACCTCCCAGACAGGCCACAAGCCCGATCACTTCTCCCCTGGAAAAGTGACGCACAACCATTCGTCGGCCATCGGACGAATCCAAAAGCATTCTCCCTTCCCCGGATTCCACTATGAGCATTTTCGATTTGTCCCCGGGTCGATAGATCACCGTGTTCGACGGCAGATCAACAAACAGTGCATCCGAAAGAAGGCGCTTGAGCGAATCTTCCCTTACGGCTGATAAGAACGTAGCGCCGGCAAGCTTAAGCGCCCGAAGCATGGTTTCGTCGGAAGATCTAGATTCGCCTGCATTCATCCCGCTACTGCCAGAAACGTTCATTCCCTACCATCCAGCATAGATCGTAACTGTCAACGGCAGAAAACAGTGGCCTGCGCGAAGCCAATCCGCTAGCTTGTCTGCAAAACACGGCTCTGTCCGGTCCTGTCGGCGAATGCCAGATCGACACCGGGTTCAAAAAAACTATGAAGCTGATACTGCAACTGGCCGCAATCTATAACATCATCTGGGGCGCCTATGTGGTGCTCTTTCCCATGCATTTCTTCTCTGCTCTTGGCATGGAACCGATAAATCATGTGGCCATCTGGCAGGGCATGGGAATGGTCATCGGAGTGTACGGCGTGGCCTACTGGCTGGCCTCCTACGATCCGATCCGACACTGGCCTATTGTAGCCGTGGGACTTCTGGGTAAGCTCCTGGGCCCGCTGGGTTATGCCTATAATGCCCTTACGGGCACCATCGATCCCGCTTTTGGATTTACACTTTTGACAAACGATTTGATCTGGTGGATTCCCTTTCTCTACATTCTGAATCAGGCAAGGAAAGCAAAATGGCCGCTAACGGAAAGATCATGAAGTTACTACGGTATGCGCTGGGCGGTTTTTATATCGTTGCCGGAGTAAACCATTTCGTCAGCCCGGAATTCTACATCCCGCTGATCCCGCCTTACTTTCCGTACCCCGAAATCATTAACATAGTGGCCGGCATCGCCGAGATTGTGCTCGGGGCGATGGTGTTTTATCAAAAAACGCTTCGCCTGGCCTGCTATGCCATTATCGCAATGCTCATCGCTTTTATTCCGGCGCATGTCTATTTCATTCAGATTGATTCCTGTATTGAGGGCGGACTTTGCACGCCACAGTGGTTGGGATGGGTTAGACTTGTGGTGATCCATCCGATCCTGATTCTATGGGCCTACGGCGTTTCGAAGCTGCGTGCTTAGAGCGATGGCTTCGCCAAATAACGCCCCGGTCATTGCAGAAGCCATGCGGAGAAATGATAGCCAGGGCACGAGACAGAAACGGAATCGTCACAATTACCTCTCGGCCCCGGGGAATTTGAGCTTGAATAGATATCCATGATGGCTACGATCTGCGTCAAATTCGCAGGAGATTTCCATGTTTCGCTTTGAGCACAGACCCTTCGTAGGGAAGTTCACCATGAAAAAGGCTTTCGTCGCCACAACGACTCTACTCCTTCTTCTGATGGTCGGTTCGTTACCGGCGGAGAAGCAAGACAATCGCTGCCGGGAAAACCAGAGACCGGAGCTACAAACTCTTTTTGAGTCCGGCGAGGTCCAGAACGCGCCAAATCCTTTTGCCATCGGCGCCACAGCGCCTATTGATCTTACCCCGGAGATGCGCCCGCAATACAACAAAGCAGCCCTGGAAGCCGAATACGAAGGCGTAGTAGTACTGGAATTGGTCATCGCCCGCACCGGGGATGTTTTACGGGCCTGCGTTGTGAAAGGAGATCCCCATGGACTGGCCGTTAATGCCGCAGAACTTTATCTAACCAAGAAATTCAAGCCATCGTATCTTGCGGGAAAGCCCATCACCATTAAGCAGTTTATCCCGGTTCGTTTCGAATATTGAGACGAACCTGGCCAGTGAATGCGAATTCGTCTTATCGATTCGCCGCTGCATTGATAGGCGGGCTCACGACTGCGGCCAGGCGCTGCCGGCCAGAGCTACATCCTGGATGGCCTGACGAAAGTGATGTCCGTTCAAAAGCACCGCCGATACATGCCCCCCGGAGAGCACTCGCAGGTTCGAACCAACCCAGTGCTGGTGCAAGGCCTGAACTGAACGAAAGGGAACGTAAGCGTCCTGGTTCGCGCCCACAAGAATCGCTCTTTCAGGAGCCCGGGGAGCCTGGTAGTTTCGCAAATCGGCCACTGCCATGAGACGGTAAAGCTTTCGTTTAGCGGCTGCCGGGTTTGAACGCTCCTGGTTGACCTGACCTTCGCTTACCATGCTTCTTGCTCCGACGGATGATTCCGGGGAGCCGGTGGTAGAGTCCGTTTCGCCAAAATACTCAAAGAGCTCCGGCGCCAGCGCTTCCCAATCTACACGATTGGACAATGCTCCGTAGGCGAAGGCCGGTCCCGGCCCCACCGGCGCTATACAGGCGGCTACCGATACAGGACGTGGGCAAACGGCGGCCACCGAAGCGGCCATGGAGCCTCCCATACTGATTCCGGTCACACCGGTGTTTTGGTAACCCAGTCCATCCAGCCAGGAAAGTAATGACAGGCCTTCCAGGATCGTTGCTTGATTCATCTTGAATTGATCGCTGACTGTGGGAATCACGAAATCTTTCTGCGACGCGGGGCGACGGTTTCCGTAGTAAGGATTCTCCAGTATAATGGAAGCTATTCCTTTTCGCGCCAGCGGTTCAGCAATAAGGAGCCGACGGGGAAACATTGTTTCGTCTCCCGTTGCCGCAAAGTGGATGAATACCGGGAAATCGGTGGCTACTTTACCCGCAGGCACGGAAGGCAGGATCATTTCGATCCGCGCTTTTCTGGACTCTTCGGGAAGGAATCCTGCCGGACTGAGGAATTCCGCCTGCCTGCGAACGAATCCGGAGCCCTTGTCCTCTCCGGTAATCGACACTCGTGCCGGCCCCACATCAGGACTTAGTGGCAGACGGCGAAGGAAGTCCACATCGCCGAGGCCACCGGAAAAAAACAATGTGGGACTGGCCAACTGCGAAACAAGATGGTCCAATCCGTTCCAGATTTTCTTAACCTCTATCATCTTTTCCTCCCGGAAGCGATTGGCTGTCTCTTCCTAACCTATCTGTCCAGTCCATTGCTGCCTCTCACATCTTGGCCCGGCGCCGACTTCGTATCGCACGATTCACCTTCTGTTCATTTGAAAAACCTGGAATTGAGCAGTGGAACGAGCCACCATCTTTCCCCTTTCATCGCTGGCAAGAGCTTCCATGATCAGGTTCGTTCGACTACGACTGATGACCGAAGCGGTAACAAAGAGTCGTTTGCCGGGTGCGATGCCCCGAATATAGTCCAGATTCATGGAAAGAGTCACCGCCGCTCCACCCGTTACCAGCAGCGAAAGCGGTCCCATTGTATTGTCAATGGCCGCAGCGATCATTCCGCCCTGCATGCGATGCATGGGATTGGAGTAATCCTGCTTCACCGGAAACGATGCGCGAAGGCTCTTCCCGGGTGTGTAGCACTCGATCCTACCTTCCATCATCCTGAATACAGGGGGCGGCACTTCCATCCCCAGGGATTCTGCATCCGGAGCCGCCTGCTTCAGCTGCTGGAGTATTTGCTGCTCGTCTACGATTGCGTTTTCTTCCTGTGCTACTACCATCCTTTCTGCCTCCGTTGCCATTTCTAGTTCGAGCAGGCCGTTCCGTTCGTAATATTGCAATATTGCCTTTTTGCAATATTACGGCACCCAGCCCCGATGTTAATATCATTAACATCGCCATTCGAACTTAATCCCAAATGTTAATAACGACAACATTTTTTATTGGCAATCCGAGGAAAAGGGCCGAGGTTGATCCATGCCCCGAAAAAAGGAAAGCCAGGACAAATACCACCATGGAGCGCTGAAGGAAGCGCTGATCGAAAGCGGCGTGCAGATCATCCAGGAAAGCGGGCTCCAGGGGTTGACCCTGAGCAAGGTGGCCCAGAAGCAGGGCGTAAGCGCAGCAGCGGTGTACAGGCACTATGACTCCAAGGAGGCTCTACTGGCAGCTATTGCCGCACAGGGTTTCGATTTACTGCGAGGGGCTCTGGATCGCAACCTGGCCGAGCCTCTGGTAGACAGTCGGATCTTCTTCCGCAAATGTGTGGAGGCGTACCTGGATCTGGCCGTTTCGCGGCCCAGACATTACGAATTAATGTTTGGCGGAGTGATCCCGGATCACACTCAATACCCGGGTCTGCACTCCGCAGGACAATCGGCCTTTCAGCGGCTGATAGATTCGATTCAGGTTTGTCAATCCAGGGGTCTCTTTCGAAAGCGAAAGCCAGTAATCATGGCGTTTCATGTATGGAGTACGATGCATGGGTTCGCCATGCTTCATAACTCCGGCCAGAATCCGCTGGGAGATTCCGGCGAATTACGCGGACAGATTGGACTAATGGTCCAGCTACTGCGACGAGGCCTGGATGCTGACAGCTAAAGGAAAGCCGGGGTCGACGCCCTACTCCTGCGCTTCCTCGTCATCCTGCTCCAATTCTCCCAGAAACTGCATCATCTCCCGGATTTCTTCCTGTAATGCCTCGGCTCGCTTTTCCTTAAAGTCGTTGTAGGTTTTCAAACGCTCGTTGGATTTTTCTTCGAAGTCCGCTCTGTGCTTTTCAAGCCACTGCCGCTCGTTGGCATCCAGGTTGCCCACCCCACTGCTCATCTTCGTGTAGGCCAGATGGATCCGGCTTATACGATTCTTTTCGCATCGAATAAGCGCATCCATCTCCTTCTTGAGACACATCATCTCGTTCAAGTTTTGAACGATCCGGCGCATAGGCCGAGCGATGGCATTCTCCAATTGCTGCTGAGTAGTTACATTCTGAAATTCGCCCCCGGAAGCTTCGGCAATGGATGCCAGTTCTTCTCGAATGGAAGGCTCCAGGTCCAGACCTATCACATCCAGTGTGATGTTTCTATCAGCCCCTGACTGAGCGATGAGGTTTCGCGCCGATTCCACCGGATCGCCTTCGCAGGATTCCCCTCCGTCGGTTACCAGAACAATGCTATAGTTTCCGGCCTTCTCCTGAACCTTTGCTGCTATCTCATCCAGAGTAGCGCCAATCGGTGTAGAACCATCCGGTTGCAGCCCTTCGATCCTTTGTACCACGGAGTCTACCGAACGTTTCTCGAATGGAGACTGAATCTCCACGGAGCCTTCACATTCTTTCGGGCCATAGGTGTATAGACCGAGCTGTAGCGATTCAGGCAGCCGTTCCACCAATCGTTTCGATACGCTTCGCGCCGCTTCAATCCGAGTGGATTCGCCAAACTCCGTATCCATGCTGCCGCTTTGATCGAAAAGGAAAACCGCGTACTGGGGTCCGGGCGCGGCGTTGCACTGATCGGCTACGCACTCATTTTTCTCGGGATCCAGGCCGGCCAGGGTTTCCAGAACGTCGGGCAGGCCATCCGAGTCCGAATCCGTTTCCGGTGAGGCAAGCACCGCCCCTGCGACGATAAAGCAAGCGATTAATGGAATATGCAGTCTGATCTTCATGGGGCTCTCCCGATTGTTTAGGTTAGCTTTGCCCTTGCGACAATATGCTCCTTGAAGATGACTGCAAGTTTAAATCGGTATAACAACTGCGCGCTCAAGTGGATACCTGGACCCGCGCCGCAAATAGGAAATCTCTCTCGTGGAAGGTCGCTCCAGTTTTATGCGAGCCCTACTTCTAAAAAGAATGGCTGGCTGCGCACATACTGGCTAGATTTAGTCCATCTTGTCCAGGGAGACAAAACATGTTTGGACTATTCAACAAGAATCCGGCCGCAAAGCTCGAAAAGAAATACGATAAACTACTCACCGAAGCGCGGGATCTGCAACGATCCGGCAACATCCAGGGGTTTGCGGCGAAAACCGAAGAAGCCGAGGCGATCCGCAAAGAGATCGAGAAGCTACAGTCCCAGACCTGAACAGGCTCGGAGTCTGACGGACTGAGTCCACCGGACTCGGAAGTCCCTCGCCGATAGGGTCCGGCCACGTTCACTGTCGGATGTCTTCGCAGTGGACGGACTCAGGATTGATGGCCTTTGCAGATACAATGCCCGTTTTCGATGTAACCGATGGAGGGACTCATACCACTAACTCCGTACTTCAGAAAATGAAGAATCCCGGGACAATCTGTGATTGTCCGAAAGCGAGGCTAATATGAGCACTCAAAGCGCAATAAAGAAAACTCTACATCGTTCTGCAACTCGCGGCGGTGCTAACTTCGGCTGGCTGCAAAGCAGGCATACGTTTAGCTTTGGAAGTTACTTCGATCCAGAGAGAGTGCACTTCGGGGCATTGAGAGTGCTGAACGATGATCAGGTGGCTCCGGGAGCAGGGTTTCCTACCCATCCGCACGATAATATGGAAATCGTGAGCATTCCATTGAGCGGCGCTCTGGAGCACAAGGATACCACGGGCACCGATGGAGTGATTCGCACCGGCGATGTTCAGATCATGTCTGCAGGCACAGGCATCGCGCATTCGGAGTATAATCACTCGGATGAAGAGCCGGTGAAGTTCCTTCAAATCTGGGTTATTCCCGGGAAGATGGACATTGAGCCCAGATACGATCAAAAAGAATTCGCAAGCGAAGACAGAAAGAATCGCTTTCAAATGATGGTTTCGCCGCAGCAATCCGACGAAACTCTGTGGATCAATCAGAATGCCTATTTTTCCATGGCCGACCTGGACAAAGGCCAGACGCTGGACTATTCGCTGAACGATAGCGCCAACGGAGTCTACTTTTTCATAATCGAAGGATCAGCCACAATCAACAAGGAAACCCTGGGTTACCGCGACGGCCTGGGCCTGGAAGGATTGTCTACTGTGCCAATCGAGGCGACCGCGCCGGCGCGCATTCTGGCGATTGAAGTACCAATGACATAGGAACTGATTCTCGAACTTAAGCGCCCGCGCCGTCCTGCGAACCGTCCTGAGCCTGTCGGTAGCCAACTACCGACAGGAACTCTTCTGGCAGCGGCTTACTTTCTGGGTACCACTACGAGAAACGCTGCTTCAGAATCACCGGTATTCGCCGCTGAATGCTGCTGCTTGCTTTCATGGAAGTGAACATCCCCTTTCTTGAAGGAGTGAGTACCCTTTTCTTCCCCTTCCGTATATTCAATTGTGTAATCGGTGAGCGAATATACGAACCGGGGAAACCCGGGGTGCGATGGGATGGATTCTCCGGTCGGGATATGGACTTCGTACACTATGAATTCCGGAGATTCATGGATCTGCCGATGATACTCGGAAGGTGCGTCCATATCCTTCACCGGATCAAGCTTTGCCTGTTTCCGAAGCACGATCAGATAGTTGGCTGGAGTGGATCCTACATTCTTTGCGCGATGCATCCCCGGATCGTGCTCATGGACATCGCCGGTTTTCCAATCAACCCTGCTCTGCTCCCCTTCTTCCAGCCAATCAAGCGAGTAATCATTTAGAGAATAAACAATGCGCGATGATCCATAGTGCTCAGGTTGTTCTGCTCCTGCTGGCAGTTCAACCTGAAGAACGGCACCATATTCGTTTTCCAGAAGCACTGCAGTATGCTTCGGGTCCTTTTTTGTGAGTTCCATGGGATCGCCATCCTTTGAAGAGTCGGATCCCCCGCAATAAACCAGGCTGGCAGCCAAAAGGAGCGCCAGCGCGTATTTCATCGATTTCATGCACCAGTGGAGCGATCGCAACCCGGGCCATCAATCAATAATTTTCCTATTTACAGAAACGACGCAGATCCCTAGACTGATTCCCCTTCCCCATACTCCGGCCACTCGGCTTCGGGAGACCAGGACAGTGATCGCTACCCCCTTTCGTAAGAATCGCTCGAGATTTAGCAATACTCGCCAGGTGGCTCCTACCGACGGTTTAGCTTTCGAACGTAGAGCTCTTTCTTCACCAGAGCGACTACTTCGCCCTGCTCGCCTTTCACTTCCACTTCGTAGTGCCGAATCGTCTTTCGGTCCTTAGCTACGATCTGCTTGATCTCTTCCAGTTCTTCCTCGGAAATCTGAAACACAGCATGCACTTCCCCCGTGCCGGGGCGGACAAAGTCGATAGATGCGCCTTTATCCCAGACCATATAATCCGGGCCCAGATTTCGAATCAACAAAGCCATATAGAACGGATCGCACATGGAATAGAGCGATCCGCCGAACTGGGTGCCTACGTAGTTCGTATTGCTCAGCTCCAGCGGCATCCGAACTTCTATGGTGTAGTCGTCGATGATTCGGGGACGGATGGAAGCGCCACGATAAGGACCAAAGAAAACGAAGCTGTCTTCAAATCCATACGTCTCCTGGAGAAACTTCCAGAGCGGATGAACTTCGAAACTCAATCGGCTGGAACGCGAGTCCTTGACTCCGGACTGATCTTCGCCGGTGTTTTTTTCGCCGAATTTGCTCATAGTTGGATACCCTGAACCAGATGCAAAGATAGAGTCTCGTGGACCACTAGATTTCGGGGTCTGCCCACAGTCCTGATCGTCGGGAGCCAAATGGCCGATAGCCTGGAATCAAAACGGACGCTGCTCTCCGGCCACTCCCCCATGCCGTTTCCGGTTCTATTGCAGCCCGGGCCCAGGGCCCTCGCAAGCGCTCCCTGGAATCCAGCCGCTGCCCGAGCCCCAAATTTTTGTCCACAGACCCGGCTACTCAATGCAGACAGAGTTGACAGTCCGGGGCCTCTCACCGATTCTGCCTCTGACACTCCCCTGTAGCTCAGTCGGTAGAGCAGTTGACTGTTAATCAATTGGTCGTAGGTTCGAGTCCTACCGGGGGAGCAAATTCTCGGCCGGAGGCCGAAGAATTTGCTTTGAATAACAAAGCGGCGCAAGCCGCATTTCTTATTTATGGCCGAAGGCTGAAAGATTTGCTGTGAATAACAAAGCGCCGAGAGGCGCTTTTCTTATTTGTGGCCAGAGCCCGAAGAATTTGCTTTGAACGAAAGATAGACGAAGTCCTTCCACAGCTTCCGGATGACTCTGGCCGCAATCCTAATCGCAGGGTGAAGTCATGACACGATTGGTTCCGCTATTGGCTACGGCCACGAATAGGTTATTCCCATAGGCAACGCTACTCCATGTGGTTGCTTCACTGGCCGAACGAGCCGTCCAGTTGATTCCGTCACGAGAAGTCATGATTCGGTTCGTTCCACTGTTGGCCACGGCCACGAAGAGTCCATTGCCGTAGGTTACGCTTGTCCAGACATTGGCCTCGGGCGCCGATCGGGCTGTCCAGGTGATCCCGTCCGGAGAAGTCATGATCCGATTGGTCCCATTATTTGAAACCGCCACAAAGAGTCCGTTGCCGTAGGTGACGCTTGCCCAGACGTTAGGTTCAGCTGCCGTCCGTGCGGTCCAGGTGATTCCGTCCGGAGAGGTCATCACCTGGTTCGTTCCGCTTGCCGCCACGGCAACGAATAGCCCGTTGCCGTAGGTTATCCCGATCCAAAGACTCGCTTCCGCCGCCGATCGGGGGGTCCAGGTGCTGCCGTCCGAAGAGGTCATAACACGGTTGGTTCCATTGGAGGAGACCGCCACGAACAGTCCGTTTCCATAAGTTATCTTCTGCCATAGATTCGCTTCCGCCGCCGAGCGGGCGGTCCAGGTAATACCATCTGGCGAAGTCATGACACGATTGGTTCCATCTGTGGAGACTGTAACGAAGAGTCCATTTCCGTAGGCTATGCCGTTCCATTCGTTGGCCTCGGCTGCCGATCGAGCTGTCCAGTTGATGCCGTCCGAAGATGTCATGACCCGGTTAGTTCCACTGTTGGCAGTAGCAACGAAAGTGCCATTACCATAGGTTACGTTATTCCACTGATTGGCCTCGGCCGCGGATCGCGCCGTCCATACATCACCATCGTCTCCGCACCCTAGATTGGCCAGAAGCAACAGCAATCCAGCGTCCCTTGCCGTATTGTCGGACTCTTTCGCGCATCCGGGTAGAAGGGTTAGCGACAGGGTCAGCATAATAGTGGTGACCCCGCAGAGTTTAAACAGGCTTCTTACAGATTGCCTGGTGTAATGTATTGGCATTAGCTTTACTCCTCCGATGTACAAACCTGGACGGGCACATAAGAGATGTCGACCTAATTAAGTTATCCTGGCCCATCTTAAGCTATACAACCCCTTCTCTTCTACGTCAACCTAACTCGAGCCCCGCAGTCATTTAAAATCAGCTATGCGTCGGCCCCTTTCGTTCGGTGGTATTTTCGTAAGAGATCATCACTGGATTCAAGCTGCCCTCGTCCAGAGCCTAAAACCCTCGATCACTTCCTGGATCAATCTGGGCCCAGTTTTGTCCTACCGGGGAGCATCAGCTCCATTTCCTCGGCGGCGTCCACCATAGCATGTAGCAGCGCTTTTACGTCACTGGGAGGCATTTCCTCCGGCTTACTGTTGTTCGCCAATCCAGCGATTATACCATAGAATTCGTATTTATTCGTAAACGACTGTTGTAAATCACGGACATCCTTCAGCCGATGCATACACCAGGACAGCGCCCGAGCATTCTCGCTAATGACAAGGATGTGATCCTTCGACTCTTCCCGCCAGGACACATCGCTGGTTGTGGGTATTTCGCGGATTATCACATCGGCGCCGGCCCAGAGCTTGCCGTCAAAGGACTGGTACAGCCCGTCGTCTATTTCTGATCGAATCCTGGCCAGTAGTTCTGGAATACCGGCATTCATAGCCTTTAGTTTCCGGTTTCGCATGGTTCGATCGTCTTCCACAGTAGGATGCGACTGGATCCATTGAATGTGCGCAAAATATTTGTCGCCCAGCACTTCAACGCCCTGCTCTAGATCGGCCAGGTATTCCCGGGTGGGCAGCAGCCCCTCCGTCACATGATCCGGATTTGCTACATAGCAAATGGCATCGTGATACTGACCCCAATTATCCTTCACCTGAACGGTCCGCCGCTCGTAGTGCTCAGGATACCCCTCATATTGGTCCAGCGAACTGATACCTTGCTCGTCCACACGGTAGAGCACCCCCGGAACGTATGACTGATCCTCGGGCTCAATATTGGCATAGCCCTGCAGCGGCCTGCTACTGGAGCGCTTGTTAAACTTGAGCTGCCATCCCTCGAGAATCGCCGCCCGCCGATGCTGACTCCAGACATTGCGCTTCTTCATCACTTCCTGGTTCATGTTTCTGCCATATGCGAAATAGTACATAGTATACCTCCCGTGTCTCTAAGTCTGCAGCGGTAAATCCCACTGAATCAGATAATACTTCCGGACTGTGACATTGTTTTTTGTTCTGGCGATTCAATTCATTCGGACACCAAACGCCGGTTCACGGAGACCAGTTTATCCTCATCCGGACCCGAGCCTGAGATCAAAGCCTGAGCAGCCTAATCACTCCTGCCGCAAAGAGATATTTCCGTCTTAACGGCCGCGAACGCCTGGTAAATAATCCGCTCCGAGCTAACCCATGGCAGCGAAGAAGTTTCGATTTCTTTCATGGTAGAGAATGGCGGCTGCGCCGGTAGTACGGGTAAGCGCCACGTAGATCCAGTTGCGGGCCTCCGGGTCGTCGAATCTATCGATTCCCATGAGAATTACGAAGCGACTCTCCAGGCCTTTGTATCGATCGATTTCAAGAAAGCCCACCTTTCCGGGCTGGGGCCTACCGTCTTTGATTCTTACAATTCGATGATCTCCGTAGATCTCCTTACGGTCCAGACCTTCTGTATGACTTTTCTTCGCAGGAGACAGAATCACGATTTCCTCGGGCTGATAGTGCGCTTCGCGGATGGCATGGTTCAAAGTGTAAACCAGAAGTTTCTCTGCTTCTTCCTCATTGGAATACTCGTAGGCATTCAGGTCCATAACATCGCTTAGTCTACTTTCGCTTTTCAAGCCGGCCAGTTTACGCAAAAAGGCATACACTTTGCCCGGAGTGCGAATGTTTATATGCAGTTTCAGCTTTCGCGGCTTCTTGTCTTCCAGAAATGACAGCCCGTCGCTGATCTCTCCCAGAAGGGCCTGGCGGCTATCGTAGGCAATGAACCAGCGCCCGGATTCGAATCCGCCAGCAAGCACCATATCCAGAAAGAGTACCTGATCAATGGAAAACAAATCCTGGCCTTCATCCACTATTAGTACATCGTATTTCTGATCCCGGTAGCATTCCGCCGCTTTCTGGGGCAACGTCTCCTTAACGTAGTTTTCCCTGACGTAGGTTTGCCGGGCGGCATCTTTTTGGGACGCCGGCTCTTCTGCGCTGCCGCCCCTGTTAGATCCGGACCGCCTGAGAAATTCCGGATCCACAGGTTCAATCACCGAGTTGCAGAACCCTGCGAAGGTATACACGTCAAGGTTATCGCAATCCGCCAGCCCGTCTTTCAGGTAGGAGCTTAGATTGCTTGAGTGACACAGAAAAAGGGTTTTCTGCTTTCTATTGCTCGCCCTGCGGGCTGCCTCTCGTGCGAGTAATGTTTTTCCGGAACCGGCCACACCTTCCAGAAGCAGGCGGCCCCTTCTTTCGAAATCGGAAAGTATGCGATTCTGCTTTCGCGTAAGAGCGATTAGTTGCCTTTCCTGGCGGTCCCGGCGTTCAGAAAATGATTCCACCAGATTTAGATTCCATCGGATCACTTCGTGGATTCTCTGGCGCTGCTCTTCTGTGGTTTCCTTGATAGCAAAGCGTCCCAGAAATTCGTCCACCGCAATTTTTAGCGAACCTTCGGCGCTGCCTTTGCCAATGATGAATTGAGCATCGTCGCCAAATTCGGAGGATTCGTTCTGAAGCAGTATGGCGCCGCTTCTGTAGCTTCTTTCCGGCGCCGGCGGTTTGTTTCCATTGTGCGATTTCAGGAATTCTTGAAGTTGTGCGAGAGCGGTGTGCGCCTGATCTACCGGACCTGCGTAGTGGCGACTGACATCCTTCATCCACCGACCGGAATGCCGATCGAAGCGCTGCCAATGGCCTCCCTCTTTTCGCAGCAAACTGTTCTTTAGCTCCAGAGCGAGGATGCCCGGAGGACCCACCAGGAGAAAATCGATCTGCCGGCGGGGCACAGCCGGCGTGGTGAGATCTATGTCGTAGTAGACGGTCCATTCGTCGCCTAACTCTGCCTTGAACCTTTCGTAGAACTCCGCCTCTCGGCTTTCTGGACGAACGTCGGCAGGCAATCGGTCGGGAAACATCAGGGCCATAAGTCTATTGGACGAACTCTCCTATGATTTGCACTCGTTTTCGGGCGCCGCGGAGACGGACCAGTCCAGCATCCATCTATCGGCAGCCAGAGCGCCGGCTCGTCCAGTATCCGGCCAGCAGCCCGGGCGCGGCCGTGGTCTCGATGCTACGGTTTTGCGTTTACATTCGTAGATTCCGGCGGCTTCGTAGACAGTCGGCGATGCCCGAGTAATTACCAGGAGCGGAGCCAATACCAACCGGCGAAAGCAAAAATGGCTGGTCTGCATAAATGGGAACTATAGGATGCGCCACCATGCTTTCGTGCCGCTTACGAATATTCGCATTCATCTTACTGGCATTGTGCGCCCCCATTGCCTGCGTCTCAATGGAAGGTATTGACAACCGCAGGCCCGGTGCAGGATCCAACAGCGCTCTGAATTACTATCGTAATCGGGTCATGGATCTAAGGGACATTGTCACTCTCAGTTTCACGATAGGATTGCAGGCCGGAGCCACCGTCCAGATCGGTCCCGCTGCACTGGGGGCTGCTTTTGTACCGGGCGGTGGAGGCCATGGAAGCCTGGCCAGTGAATACGGATGGAGACACGGAGAGTTTGGTGACGTCTACACCACGCTCTTTGTGCCGGGCTTTAGCCTTGATGAGCAGTCGGGAACCGTGGACGGTCGTAGCGATCTGCGCGGCAAGGATACGAACTTAACCTACCACGAAGCAAGCCAGGATGGACTTCCCGCCAATCTACGCAGACCGCATAACTATACCAGGCTTGGATTTTACCTGGGTTTCATCGGCGGCCTTACATTCGAAGTGAATCCAGGTGAGTTTTTGGACTTCGTTCTCGGGTTGTTCACCATCGATATCTACTCTGACGACATTTACAAGAGAGATTACGCGAGTCCGACCACCAACGAATAGGGCCGCGACACTCACGGTTGCCAGCAGCTGAAACTCCGGCCCCGAAAACGGCTGCCAGCCTTCCGGCCAGCAGCAACCAGGGCGCCTGCGAATTGCAAAATCCATCGATCCGGAACGGTGCCGCCGGCTAGTCCAGTATCCAGCCATCGGCTACCAGGGCATCGACTAGTCCAATATCCAGCCATCAGCTACCAGGGCTTCGGCATCCGGATACTCCACAAAATCATCCGATTCGTGAAAGCGGACAATCATCTTTCCAGAAAGCGCATCCTGCAGAGTAACGAATCCGAATCCAGGTTCCCCCTTGCGCTTTAGATGACAACGGTTCTCGTTCATGAAGCTAACCACGGACACATCCTCCAGAGTCCTTAGCGTCATTTCCTTCGGGTCTTTCATTTCTTTCCTCCTTGATAATCGAATCTCTTCAATGGCGAGGCGTTTTCGCCTATGCTTCAGCGGGTTACTACAACGATATAGACCCTTCCTTCCATCAATGGTCTGCTCCTTTCTGGGTCTTCTCGCTTCGAATCTGATGTTTCATCAGCGCCAGACTGCTTCGAATTCGACTGGCGGTAAGCCCGTCCGGCTGCCAGGACAGGCAGTGCAAGGAGCCGCCCAGGATTGCCGGGGCGATGGCATCCACAGATACAATGGCGCGATCCGTAACGTCTCTTAGAGTAGCCCAGGCTCTTTCGTCAGAACCAAGGCCGTAGTTTGGCAGAAAAACAGTTTTCTCAGTTACAATGCAATTGGCGTACAAACCAACGGCCCCTGTGACGACTGGACTAGTAAAGACAGTCTGCCGAACTTCGGGCAACGCTTCTTTGAGATGTTCGCTAATGCGCACAATCCGGCTTCTGGAGTCGGCAGGCGCCATGCCCTGAGGACATACATCCTGAATGAACAAATGATCCGTGTCCAGAAATTGAAAGCAACCGTCGATGTGTCCCGTTACATCCCCGGGCTCGGCGATGACGACCAGCCTGTCCAGGTCCAATTGCTCCTTCACCAGATCCAGGTTAGTCCTGCCCCGACCGTTATCCTTGCAAAAACGATGGGATAGCAATCCTATTCTGGAACCGCGGCCGCCTCTGTTGTATAGAAAGCTTCCTCCATCCAAAACCAAGTCGGAGCGATGTGCGCTCTCTATACCGCAGGACTTGAAGAAGTTTCGCAATCCCACCTGAGTGACCGCCCCGTATCGCACGGCCCGGCTCGTCCGGCCATCCTCCGCCGCATACCAGGGTCGGTAGCGAAACTCGCAGGTCCTGCCTCCCACAATGGGCGCATAATCCCTTAGCCAGATATCTCCGGCAGGAAACGGGATAATGCAACCTTCCGGGATTTCCTTACGCAAATACCCGGCGGCGGCGCCGTGCGCAAAGACGTAGATTTCCTCATCGTGGGCGAGAGCCGCGCGAATCAGAGCAATGATGGTGTCCAGTATGGCTTGCCGGCAATGGCGATAATAGCTATCGGCGGGGTCCGGCGCTGCAAGTACGATCATGCAGCTAGATTAGCATGGGCGCGAATGTATTGGAGTCGGTTCAGGCGACTCCGGTTGGATTTTTTCAGACTCACTCAATCGGAAGTTTTTGGCCAGAGATTTCCAAATGACACGGAAAACAACGCCATCGGAGTCCGGGGATTGCCATGGCTCATCCATCGAATTCCTGAAAAACATTCAGAGCCGATCTACAGAACCAGGTCCGGATTCGATTGCCTTAGCTCTTCTACTCGCTTTCTAAAAGCACAGAGCAAGGGAAACTTTTCCTGCTCGCATTCCCGGGGAAGCGAATTGGATCCTTCTATGGCATTCGGTTGCAGGCTTTCTTCTTCCAGAAGCTGAATAAACTTGCCGTATTCGAAAAGTAGCGCCAGCATTGATCTCCAGTCGTCGTCCACAATGTCCAGAACGTAGCTGGTGGGACTTTCCTTTTCTACCAGAGTCCACTCCTTTCTATGCGATTGCGAAAAGTGGTTAAATGTGTAACCGGTCATGCGAAACCGATACCGGCGAAGAGGCCGCAGGAAACGGTACTCCGGATCCTTTTTGTAGGACTCATAGTCGAATGGCTCCCGTCCAGCCTGGCCGGCCATGGCTTTGAAAGCTTCTGTCCAGAAGTGGCTCTTGAGAGAAACAATGGAGCTGATGGGAAACTGTTTGATCCGATTGTCTTTCTTATCCCTTGCAACTAGATCCAGGTAAGGAGAGCGATGCACCACAGAGAGAGGAACAAGCCGCCGGTCGGTCACCTCCCGACTCATAACAGGCCTGTAGCGCAGATCCAACGGTATTCCCATCCTGGCGGCCGCGTGAAAAACTATGATATAGTACAGCGCAAGCAGCCCCGGCGCTCGCCGAAATTCAGGATCTTCGCCGGGGCCCTCTTCCTGCAAATTCGTAAGAAGCAAACAAAGCGCATCGTCACAGAATACGCGTAACCTGGTATTCAGATAGTACCCTGTGAGCACTCGCAGACGCTGAAGTTGCACGGCAGGATCAGAACTGAAAAAATCCACATACTTGCTTTGAAAATCGAACTGAATCTGGAAGGTTTCTGCCAGGGCACTTCGGTAGCCCTTTATGGAGGTTTCGGAGATGGACTTTTCGGGCAGTTCACTCAGCGGCAGATCTGGGTGTTCATGGGCCTTCCAGGTAAACACGGCCAGATCCAGAAGATCACTCATAGAGGCGCTTTTCGAGCCCGGCCGGTGAATAAAGTGATACCAGCCAATTACTGTGTACTCAATGGCCAGTAGTAACTGTTGCTGAAAATCAATTCTGGAGCTTTCTACCATGCTGTAAGATGATCCGGGCGGGCATACGGTCAAGCGTGTGCAGACTTTCGGGCGCCGGGTGTCCGAAAAAACCAGAGCCCCCAATACGCATCGCACGACTTGCTACGAAGGCCAATCCACACGTACGATTAATCCTAAAACCGGAAAATGGATTAGCGTATCTGTTACCGGTTCGCCGGTGGACTGCTGCACTGCCTCGCGATATACCTTGAGTTGCGGCAAATACTCCCGGGCCTTCTTCAAGGGATCCCGGCCGGCGTAGCTCTTGTGGTCCAGAACTATGTAGCCGCTTTCCGTCTTTATCAGGGTATCGATCCAGCCCTGGATTGGCTGGAACCCGCAACGTAAAGTCACCGGGCCGAGTTCGTATAATAGCCGTCTGGCCGGTTTAACCCGAACTCCGCCAGCCTGGGGCCAGCCGGCCGAGGTTCGCATAGCAGCAACCCGCGCGCCTTAACCCGAACCCCGCCCCACCGCGGCTCGAGCCGAGTTCGTATAACACTCCGCCCACCGCCGTAACTCGAACCCGCTGGCCTGGGGCTCGCCGCGCCGCGTTCGCATAACATCAGACCCCGCGCCTTTACCCGAACCCCGCCGTTTCCTCTTGACTCTCATCGAAACCCGATAGGACCGGAGTCGCTCCTGCGCAACTTCACTTCTTTTCGCAAAGCGTCTGCAATTTCGCCGGGTTTCAGTGACTGAGCGGTGCGACTCTCCAGATTCTCGAAAACAACGGCAAAGTCCGAGGGAGTCACCCCTTTTAGAGCCGTAATAGACTCCTTTTCTTCCGGTTTTATCTTCGCGCGGGGATAGTAATGACGAAAATAAGCCTGAAACATCTTCCAGGAGTTGTCCGCACTCAGCGGTCGAAACTCTACCTTTTGGCGAAAGCGTCGGATGGCCGCCGGATCCATATCGTCTATGCGATTGCTTGTGCAGGCAAGTACTCCGGTGAAGCTCTCCATGGCGTCCAGGAATTCGTTTACCATGGTGGTTTCCCAGCTTCGATGGGCTCGGGATCGATCCATCAAAAAGGAATCTACTTCATCGATAATCAAAATGGCCCGGGCAGACTCGGCCTTCTCGAAAGCTTCACGGATCTGGCGCTCCGACATCCCTACGAAAGGGCTCAGAAGCGAAGAGGCTCTGTGCACATGGACCTCCACTGCGATTTCGTCGGACATTTTCTGGATCCACTTTGTCTTGCCGGTTCCCGGAGGGCCGTAGAAAAGCAAATGCTGCCCCCGGTCCGATTCTGAGTTCAGATGATTCTCTATTGAAGACTTCAAAGCGGACAGATCGACGCTGGCTTCCAGAAACTCGGGAAAGAATGGCTCATTATTCTGTGCCCGAATTTTCGGGGACTTGCCGTGGAGCACCCGGCTTCGAGATTTTAGAAGCTCCTCCAGACGACTTCGAAATCGCTTGCCCCTGGGACGTTTTCGCATGGCCTTAAGATAGGACAGGCTACCATGTATTCCGGCTGCATTCACGGGAAAATTCTGAGCCAGTAGACGAATGTAGTCGTCGTCAAACTCCCGAGCCAGCGGATGCCCTTCCAGGATGGTTCTCCACAGCTTGAGTCGCTGACTTCCGGAAAGCGGCTGAAAAGGCACGCTGTAGTGAAAGCGCCGTCGCACCGACTCCGGAATCGCTCTTTTGTCGTTCGTAATCCAAATGGTGGTGACCTGATTACGCTCCAGAAACTGATTTAGCCAGGCCTTTTCGTGGTTCTTGTCGCCGGCAGTCATGGGCGCGAAGAAAAAGAATCCGGGCGAAACGTTGAGAAGGGCATCCGCTTCATCCACGCAAATGATGACGTTTCCCTGGTGCATCTTTACGGCCCGCTCCAGAGCCAATCTGCGTTTGAGAACTTCGCCTTCGGGGGCCGGGTTCACAAATATTAGTTCCCGTCCTGAATTGTGAGCCAGGGCCCTGGCAAGTTCTGTCTTTCCCGTGCCGGCGGAACCGTAGAACAGAATCTGAGACGGGACTCCATCATCCAGAATGGAAAGCAACGTTTCAAGTTCAGAGTTTCGCACGCTGAACGAATCCAGTGCGAAGGTCGAACCAGAATCTTTCTCTAGAAGCTTTTCCCAGGAGGATGCCTTTCCCGGGTATTCCAAATCGTGGCGAAACTGCTGATTGATTTCAAAAGCTGATGAGTAACGGTTTCGGGGCTCTACCAACTCGAAGCTGAGCAGTGGACTCTGATCGCTCAACAGTTCCCTGACGGAGGATGGATGGACACCGGTCAATCGGGACAGCAATTCTATGTTGAACTGGGAATCGTCGCTCACTGTACGCTCGTCGAATAACGGCAGGGTCCAGCAATAGAGGGCATGCAGTATCCTGTGCCCCTCATCGTCCAGGCCCACAAGTTCGATTACCTCGGCCAGCCTTTCTTCGATGTATGCAGGCAGCCGATGATGATTCTGACCGGGCGCCGGATCGCTCTTGCGAAATAGATCCAGATAGACTTGCCGAATCTGGCGGCTGAGATTGGGCGATTCCAGAATGTACTGCAGATACCCCTCGAGATTATTGGGCCCGTAGGTGAAATCCTCGGTGGCCTCATCCGGAAGTAGTCGATGCACATGCTCTCCCAGTTCCTCGAACAATGGATTGGGCAGAATTTCTGCGAAGGCGCTAAGCCAGTCCGAATTCAAAGGACCGGACTCCAGCAATCGCTGGATGTAGTAGTAATAGACAGGAACGTACACGGACACGCTGTGCATTTCCGCGTTGCGATTCAGGCCCGTTCTTCGTTCGAAACGGCGTCGCTTTCGGGATGATCTTCGATTTGGCATACCCCCATCTTAGAGGATAATGGCAAAGTTTTGAGTCAGCTGAACCGACCTGGATGGATTTTTTGGCGATATGCGATACCAGGGGCCGGATCGATTTTCCGGGTCGCCTTCGCATCACAGCCATCGCTGAGCCAGTTGCCAGCAAACCGGAAGCAGGATAGACAGGGACGCAACCGCTCCAAAGGCCAGCGCAGCGGTCCAGCGGGTATTACGACGCATTTCCACCGACAGACCCAGAATTTCAGAGCGCATATCCGCAGAAAGAGTCAGGATATCCGATCGCATTTCCCCCATTTCAGCGCGCAACGCGCGCATCTCGTTACGAAGTTCTGTGCGTAGCTCGGACATCTCCCCTTCCAGACGAGCCCGGCCGTCCCGGTATTCCTCCCGGGCCTGCTCCAAAAGCCTTTCGTTTAGATCTGTGCGGTTTTCCAGGAAAGTAACCCTCGTTTGTAATGATGCCATACTTTTCAGGTGTCGTCCAGGAGATTTTTGTCCCGATAGCTTTCCCGTTTCCAGTTCCAGGCGAAGTCCAGCGCCAGCTCATAGCCTGCCTGAATCAAGTCTGCCGCCGTGGCCTGCGGATTCTGCCTGGCTGCGGCCTTCATAGCCACAACGATTCTGCCGTACAGATGGTTCATGGAGAAGCGATCAAACGATTCGGCGAAGACATCCTTGATCTGGTATAGAAGCCAGGATGCTTCCCGAAACCCTGGATGGCGCTGAACTAATCCGAATTGCCAGCGCTTACTTTGAACCCGGCGGCTGGCAACTAATTGAAATGGTGCTCCGGGGTCGGGAAATCCGGCTTCTGCCTGGCAGGCCTCAAGAGGGCAGCAATCGTATCCAGACTTTACTTGATGAATTCATGGATGGCCTGGCACGGACGGACCCGCCCGTGCGGCGCAAGTCAATGCAGGCAATGCTGTCTGGACTCAGCCCGGATGATATGGAGGCCTGGCACGGCCGAGCCGTAGAATCCTGGTGCAGCGCGAACGGACTGCAAACCTCCGAGGTTCGCATCATCAGTTCCGTGATCCTCTGGCCTGCAGGTTAGGACGTCGACCTTCTGCATGCGAAACGGGCTCTCATTTACAAATGTGCCGTTGTGGGATGTTTCCCGGCACCCTGTTCGGCGCTTTCGACCTTCGAGTAGCTCTCAAAAGGCACCGGAACTCTGCAGTCGAATCAACGAGCGATGCACTGAATCAGCGATTCAGCGAACTCTGGGATAATCGGCGAAGTCCTGTTCTGCTTCCGGCCAGAGCCTGGGGAATAAGAATCGCAGCGCCCCCATCGGAACGCGAAACTCCACCGGGGCCCTGCTGGATTCGCTGCGAAGCAATCCAAAGTCGATAAGCGAACTCAAGACTCGACGGGCCGTCCTTTCCGAAAGGCCTGTCATCGAAAGAAACTTTGCCCTTTCCAGGCGACCTACGAGAGAAACGTAGTGTAGAGCTTCCAGAGCCTCAATCTTTACAACCGACATCTCCGAGCCCAGCTTCCAGGGATTCGCTTCCATCCAGAGGAGCAGATCCCGCAGGCGATTGCGAAACTCAGTCAACTGCAGCATTTTCGCCATGAACCGGACCTGGTCCAGGCATATATCCAGAAAGAAAGAAACGAAATCCACAAGTCCGGCTTGAGTCAGGTTTCCCCTGCCATCGGAACCGCCCTTGCGAGGCAAATCCGCGTCGTTCAGAAATCGATAGTAGTCCTGCTGATTCCGAGCAAGCCCTCGCATGATAGACCAAACTCCGCCGGTAAGTCCCATCCAGTGGAGCAGAAGATGCGAATGTAGACGAGCCACGCGGCCATTTCCGTCGAGAAATGGATGAATGTAGGCCATTCGGTGATGACAGGCTGCGATGCCGATAAGCAGCGATTCTCCGTAAGGCAGGTTCCGATAACCGGAATGAAGAACCTCCATTAACCCGGGCACATTTTCTACTTCAGGGGCCAGGTGTCGCCCCACCGATACGGGGCGGTCTCGCCATTGTCCGGGCCCGAGCGGATGGCCCTCTTCCGTAGTCCTTTCATCCTCCGGCAATGCCATGTAGAGGTTATGATGAATGGATTGTGCCCATTCGGGAGAAAAAAGCCTGGTCCGAGATTCGTCCAGGACTTCTAACTCCTGTTGCTCTTCTACTTGCATATGCGCCAAAGCCAGCCTCTGTAACCGAGCAATTCGCCTGTCATTGCTCATGCCCGCATTCAAGGCTCGGTCAATATCCGTCGGGCTGGTATGCTGCCCCTCAATCCGGTTGGTGTAATACGAGTTCATGGAACGAAGAATTGGTCGCAAAGACGGCCCGATCGTATGATTCAAAAGGTCCCGACTCTCCTTTAAAAGAGCTGCGGCCCTTTCCAGCAAGGGTGCTGCCACGGCAGCCTCGGGAACCAGAGGGGAAATGGTATGGGCAAGGGTGACCACGTGGACAGTTTACATGATAGTTTATTCCATGACCATCTTTTTCCGTTTTGTCCGATTATGGCAGATTATCGGGTAGATTGGCGATCCAAGGCGCTTTCTGCGCCGACTTGCCCTCATTGGTCGAATCCTGGCCAGTTTTGAGGACAGTTTGGGGGACAGTTCCCTGGCAAGTTTCTCCTCCTCATCCTTTCTTTTCTCCGGTAGCGCCGGGGAAGGCTCGACCTTGACCCATATTGGAGTCAGCGGGCTTTCGTAAGTGGCGCCAGGGATAGTCAGAGGATTCGCTGGCGGCTCTTAGCGATTCATTCTGAAAATGCTTCGCGGTGTGGCGTACCGGCTGCACCTCTTCGTTGAGCTTGCGCAATTGCTGCGATGCCGGACTGTCAGAATTCAGGGCCACGGTTTCTACGCCTTCAACGGGTATCCAGAGAAGGTCTGCCAGAAAGCGATCTTCTCCTTGTTGCCACATGGTATCCCCTCTATTAGTTCCAGCGCACGGTTTACAAATACCCTGGTAATCGGCGGTTTTCGCCGAAAATCAAGATTCATTTAAACTATGAAAGAGACGATCAACGGAAAATGCCCGTTAATTGCAGGCATCCCGGGAAAACTCATCGATTCTGCATTTCCGAAAGCAGAATTTCTGCAATGGCGTCCACTTCCGCAGCGCTCAGCTGCGCTTCAAAGTATTGGATGTAGCGATTGATCCTTTCAAGCAGAACTATCTTAACATATTCGTATTCTGCCGCAGGGCGATGATTCATCATTAGAATAACATTCCGGATTTGGATCCTTTTCTGACCCCAGTGATCATGAAATAAACGGACGTATTTCGTTCTCTCGCGCAGGAGAATGTAGACCAACTTGTTTGCCTTGCGAATCTGCTCCAGGTCGGCAAGCTGCTTGCCGACAGAGCCCAGTTCTGTTTTCAGCAATTCTTCTTGTTTCTCTAAAGAAAGCTCAATTTCCGATTGTTGCTCCTTTATTACAGTTTTAAGACGCTCTTTCTCTCGGTGGAGCGCTTCCCGGGCCCGGACCCTTGCTGCATTAATCCTGGCTGAATAACTGCCGCGAAATGCTTCAATATCCTCCAGCGAATTCAGAAATTGGATGCCATTGCCCCGGAGTTCGACCAGAAGGGACTTGAGAGAATCCACCTCACCGTAAACCTTTGCCACGCTGCTTTATTCCCGTTCCCACTATTCCGCAAAACCGCAAAGTACTCTGTAGAAGTACTTGCGGCCCTGGGGATGGCAATGAACTTCCGATGCGCTTCGCGGAAGTCAATTGTTATTGGGAGTACTCGGATCGGTAGATGAGACAAGGAGGGTGAAGCAATCGGTGCGGCGCCCACCTAATCAGAACGGAGGGATTCCTGAAAGTAGGCTTCTGACATTCAAGCCGGATAGCAGTTTGAGCGCCTGCGTCAGCCTCTGGGAATGGCAGAGTCTCTTGCTGGTCAGCCCCAGCCGAAGTGCCATGCCTACCTGCAGGTCCGCTGACCATATCGCTTAAAAGATAGCACACAGGAATTCCAGAAGAGTCAGCTGGACCGACTCTATAGCCTTCGAATTGGGACTATGCTGAAACCGGAATGAACGATATGCAAAACACAGCATTCCCGCGTAAATCCTACATACAGGCTTGCCTTGCCTTCTTGAATTCGTCCGGGCTGGAACTATCCGCGATTGGAGGCTTCAGCTCCTGGGATGATTTGAGGGCGGGAAACGGAGGTACAGAATTCATCCAATTGCTGGATTCTCTGGTCAAATACTATGGCTCCTTGCTGGAAATACAGGGGCCTGAACAATTCGCGGCAGTTCTGGAATTCGAGATGAATGGAAAGCTGTATAAGGGGTTACCAGGTGAAAAAAAAGAAAACCTGCAAGTTCTCACCCGGTGCCTTTCGAAGTTGCGATAAACCTCTAAAGAACGCAGGCTGCGAGGCTAGATTGTGTTAGCCGCCGTCCGTCCTATTTCAAAACTCCACACGATACACCTTCCCCAGGAGCGGAAAGTGAATCAAGGTTTCGATATCCTTTGATGGATATGCGGCGCTGATCGCGGCGCGATACAGATACAATTGATGCCCAAACTCGCTGGCCTTCTTTTCAAGAGCGCCTCCGGAATAGCTTTTGTGGTCGATTACAATGAATCGGTCAGGCGTTTCTATTAGAAGATCAATCCAGCCCTGCATGTGCTGACCCTCGCTCACCATTGTCACCGGCCACTCCGTGCGAACCGTGGCATTCGCATAGTCCGCGGCGATCCAGCTCTGCAATCGTTGAGACATAGCCATCAGATCAGACGGGTCCAGATCCGTTACGTTCCAGTTCCTCAGGAGCTCTACCGCCAGATCCAGCTGCTCTCCGTCGCTGAACATCGACAGGTCTAAACTCAGAAAGCCATGGACCGCCTCTCCCAGACTTACTTCGTCATGATCATCTGAAACAGAAAAGGGATCGCCCAGGCTTTTAATCAAGGAGGGCGCTGGCTGTCCTTCCATGCGAAATTCGGCAACAAGGGAATCCGAAGACATATCTGCTACAATACTGG
This sequence comes from Spirochaetaceae bacterium, assembly GCA_002730875.1. Lineage (GTDB taxonomy): Bacteria > Spirochaetota > Leptospiria > Leptospirales > Leptonemataceae > UBA3465. Next base: position 38,189 of record PCBI01000013.1, read on the forward strand.
GGCTGATTCGCCGGGGCCTCGCAGTCACCGATTGCCACAGCTTTCCGTTGAGATCCGGGTCAGCATCTTTCGCTTCTTCACCACCGGTGACAAAGCGCCGTTGCGATGCCCTAACGCCCTGTTGCGATTCCGGTGGAGAATCTCCGTCGTGAACAGCTACGGTAACCGGGAAGTTCTGTCCATTGACCCGGATGAAGGAGCCATTGCCGTCTTCCGGTATTCCTGCAGGCAACTCGAATTCCGCGCCTGACCCACCCTCCTGTCGCCTAAGAGCTTCCAGCCAGCGATCGTCCGGCGAGGCATCCTGAGAACTGCGGGGGCCGGCTGCGAATATCAAAGCATCCCGGGCTCTGGTGATACCAACGTATTGCAGCCTCTGATTTTCCCGGGTTTCTCTGCGTTCCATGGAGCCACCGATTTCACTTTCTGCCAGGGGCTTATCGAAGAAGGGGCGATCAGATTTCCAGTGGTAAGGACGGGGCCAGAAGCGAATCCAACGGTGAGCCAGAGGTTCCTCTATGTTGAAATCCTCTGCCGGAACAACATTGAGTCCGGAAGCACGGAATGCCCGTTCATGATCCAGCTCAGCCAGAATCACCACTTTCCATTCCAGACCCTTGGCGCCGTGGTAGGTCATGACGGTCACCGCATCAGCGCCTGAGCCGGCCGCCTGGGGCAAATCCGCGTTCAACAGATGCTCGATCAATCCTCCCAGATGGGCGGGCCATCCCAGCGCCTCCTGGGCCTGACAATAGCTCTGTACGGCGCCACTGAAGGCGTCCAGATTCTGACGGCGAAAGTCAGGGTTCGTCCAGCGGGCGACCAGAAAAGGAAGACGCATCTCATGAATAACGCCGCGAACCGCGGACGGAAGATCCAGCGCAAATCTGCGATCCCGGAGCTGATTCAATCGCTGAAACAGGGCATGGGATTTCCATTCTTCGAACAGAGCCTCAAGAGACTCCCGGGAAAGGGAGCGAGCATTGAACAGGGCCTGGATGCTCTCTGCATGTCCGGGATGGTCTGCGTGCAGACGAACGATTTCGGCCACCGCCAGGGAGTCCGAGCTATCCAGAAGATAGCGAAGACCGGCCATCGCGAGCTGGATTTCCCGGGTCTCCAGGAGCTTGCCCTGGGAGGCAGAGGCGCGAATGCCGGCCTCTTCCAATCCGGCAGCCACTTTGGAAGCTGTATTGTTCGCCCGACACAGAACGGCAATGTCCGATGCCTTCAGCGTCGGGTCTCCTGCCAGAAGCTGGTCAATCCCCCTGGCCAGAGAACGGGCCAGCTTTGCATGGCTCTTCCGGCCGGTATGGCTCAGATACCAGTGGTGTAAGCCCTGAGTGCCTTCCGGGGTATCGTCCCTCTTTGATGTGAGCTGCACGGACTTCGGATCGTCCCGGCCAAACACCGGCGTAAACAAAGCGTTGGCGAAGTCTACCAGCTCCGGAGTGGATCGATACGAAAAGCCAAGAGTGGCCGGTTCCACATCTTCCGGCAAGGCCGACTGCATCAGTTCCGGATCTGCGCCTCGAAATGCGTAGATGGATTGCTTGGGGTCCCCTACCCAGGTGGATTGTCCGGCCAGCTTATGCAACTTCAGAAAAAGGGCCAGCTGAATGGGATTTGTGTCCTGAAATTCATCCACCAGTATATGTCTGATTCGGGATTGGATCTCCCCGGCCTTTCCTTTCTCAAACCATTCCAGTAGCAAGGATTCCTGGTCGGCAAAGTCCATGAGGCCGGAATGCTTCTTGAAATCCTGATAGATCTGTAGCGCAGCTGCGGCGCATTCAAAGCAGAGCTTGATAAAGCGACGAAAATCCTCCCGCACTTCTTTGATGTACGGGAATTCTTCCATCAGCGCCTGCAGCTCGACGAGACAACCTGCCTGCGTCTCTGGCTTGTTTATGCTGGCGAGGCCCACGCATAGATCATCGTATGAAACGGGAAGATTCTTCTGGAGCCTGTAGTTCAATGATTTCAGCTTTCGCAGCGCGGCGGCAGAAGCGCCTCCGAGTTTTCCCTTCTCCTTCCTGTTCGCTTCCATGCGCTGAATGTCTGTTCGCAACGCCGACTGAAATTCTTTGCTCCAGTCTTCCCAGGACACGGGCTTCTTCTGGCCCTCCGGACGATTCCCATCAAATATTGATTCCATTTCCTGCCAGGATCTTTCTGCGCTTTCAAGCAACACAGAGCGAGGCATGGCATTTTGACGGGCATAGCCAATGATGGACTGTACTTGCTCTTTCCAGTCCGGGGCCTTATTGTTTTCGAAACCTTCGCCGTGGTATCGCATTCGATCGGCAATCTCGCTTATTTCCGCCGAATAGCGATCGATTGCTTCGGCCGTGGCCACTTGAAAGGCCAGGGCAGCCACTTCTTCCGGAAGAATCTGGACATCGGGGGAAAGCCCGTTCTCCAGAGCATAGTCCTGAAGCCACTGTCCGCAGATGCTGTTGATGGTGCCCACAAATCCATTCTGCAATTCCAGGGCATCGTCAGAACGATGGGCCCCGATAAAGGCCTGCCGCAACCTCTGCTGCAGTTCGGCGGCGGCCTTGCGAGTGAATGTTGTGCCTACGATCTCTGAGGGACGGACCTGACCATTGGTTGCCTCCAGAATGCGTTGCGTAAGAGTATAGGTCTTGCCGGAGCCGGCACTTGCACGAATGATTTCAATATCTTTCATCGAATCCTCCGTTTTGACCGCAAAGGTTGCCGTAGGAACAATACTGACATTCAGGCGAAACGTACATCTCGCCGCGATTGCGAAGCTCCTCTTTGAGGTTCTTTTGCACCTTGGCCAGGGTATGTCCCCGGTCTCGACTCTCCCTTTCCTGAATGACGCCTGAAACCGGTAAATGTCCTTTCTTGAGATCCTCAATGGACTGCTCCAGACTGTTCGTAGCGCGCTGCCATATCTCGTTGAGAGTTGAGCCGATCTCCGGAGCATGCACGGTCTGTAAGCTTTGCATACCAGAGGCTGCAAGGAGCTCATTTTGTTTCAGCATGTAGTAGGCCGCGCCGGGCTCTTCGTTTTCTTCCGAAAGAAGCCAGGCATAGGTAGCGAGCTGCAGGGCCTCCCCCTCCTCTATTTCTGTTCGTCGCCGCCTTGAAGAGTTCTGCCACTTCAGATCCACTGCCGCAGAACGGCCCCCGGAGTCTCTCAGCGTCAGGTCGATGCGACCGGTAATGGGTATCTCTTCGCCGCCTGCGCCTTTCCAGGTGCGATTGATGGCCTGCTCGCTTTCCAGAAACTGTAGTCCCTGCTCCTGCATGGTCCGCATTAGATGCCCCACGGCTCGGCTCATACGTTCTCTAAGAACCAGGCGCTCCGCATTCCGTTCCGGAAGAAGCAAGTTGGGTAGCGCCGAGGGCAAAGTTTCATCGAAAAGCTTTTGCGCGCCGGCAATGGCTTTTGCTTCCGAAATGGCCGGATCGGTTTGTATAAGTCGGTCTACAATCAAATGAGCCAGAGAGCCCAGGATGTTGTGCTCTTTTGGATCCGGGACGGCCGGCGAGGATTTCAGGCCCAGAAGATAGTGAAAGCCGTACTTTGCCGGACAGCCCAGTAACGCTGTCATACTGGAGTAGGAGAAATGGGACCGAGGCTCCAAAGCTGTAACGGCAATTTGATCCACCGGCGCCGGAGCTTCCAGAACTGAATCCTCTATTGTTGTAATGGTTCTGCCGGCTAACTTTGAATCTTCGGCTCGCTCGGGCGATCGAATGAGTCTACCGACCTGTTTTGCGCCAAAGGCAGCTGCGATTTCATCCCAGAATGGATGAACAAAGGCCGACTCGCCGGCGCTGGTCTGTGTATCGTAAAAAAGAACGTTAGCTGCGGTTAGTCGGATGGCATTGCGCGCTGCCTCCCTTTCCCTCCGGGCTGGCTCCAGGGATTCCAGGCTACAACCGGCGCTTTCCAGAGCCTTTCGTTCTTCCGGGGACCAGTAGAGTGATGACAACGTTTCATCCTGAAACCCCCACCAGATGAGAGTCGTGCAAGGATCTGTAAGTTGTCCGGGATGATCCACGATGCGCCAGGGCCCGGCGCCTGCTATACGGCTACTGCCGGATGGAGCCACCGTGCGAATATAGCGCCTCAGCTGAGCCCATCCCTCCACAGGCTGCCGCTCCACCATGGTTTTCAGTTTCTTGCAGGTCTCGAGCAAAAGAGCAAAACCCGGGTTCAAATGCACCCGACTGCGGCACTGCATATGCAGCCAATCCAGCCTTTGGGCAATCATTTGCTGTGATTCCGTTGAGCTTTGCAGGGAAGCCTCATCCAGAAAGGTGCGAAGCTCCGTTGCCTGGCTCCAGTCTGCGGATTTGTTGGGATCCGAGTCCGCCAGCGCGGAGATTAAGGGCCAGCGAATGGAGCCCGACATGGGACAGAGAGGATGGGCCAGAAAGGCAAGGATCAGCGATTTATCCCGGGCACGCCAGATCAACTGAAGCCAGATTTCCATAACCTCCGCCACCGAGGTAGCTCCAACGTTACCGGTTCCAATGGGCGGCAGGCCGAACTCAGCAAGGGCCGCATCCAGAACCTCCGAATTCGCAGCAATGATGGCCAGGTCCCGATTCCTTTCTGGGTCCGCAGCCAGGTAGGCCGCCAGGTGGATGGCCAGGGACCATTCATCGTGGCCACTGATCCGGAGCAGACTCTGGTCATCTTCGTTAAGGGCCAGAAGATCAGCACCTGCGGCTTCATTCTCTTTCTTCTGCTCTTGGGGATGCAACTTCCCCACTGATTTCTTGCTACCTGCCCGGGAAGCTTCCTCGCCTGCAAAGCGGGCCTGCAGTTGCTTCAGATTCGTGACCCCGGAACCCGGCAATCCCACGTTCGCTGCTTTCGCCGTTGACTTCGCCCGGGGCTGTGTCCGTGCCTCCGCTGCTTTCTTTTCTTCTACTTTTCCGTAGCCGCTGTTGCGGTCTTCATGTTGAGCGTCCGGTAATGCTCTCTCATGGATAGATACGCCGATCTGCTCCAGCAAATCCAGGATGGACTGCCATACCGGATGGTAATAGCTACGATCCTGGCATAGCTCAATCGCGGTGAGCCGCAGCCCTTTGATTCCGGGTCCGGCCTGCTGGGCTTTTGTGAGCTTACTCTTCCAGGAAATGAGTCGATTCCGCACCAGAAGCAGATTGTCCGCAGGTCCATGCAGCGCCCCTACCGCCTGCTTTTCAATAGAAGCCAGGCAGTCCAACCTGCGCCCACCCTCCGTAAGGGCTCCGCCGTCCCAGCCAGCGTACACCAGTTCATCCCGGCGCTGCAATAGATGACGCGCAGTGGCAAAGGGATCAGCCTGGAGCGACTCATGGAAATACGCGTCCGGTGTATCCAGCATTGTAAGTATGCGCTGCATTTCCAGAATACGGTCTGACTGCGGCACAGAATTGGGCGCCAGCCCCAACCGGCCTTCAAGATGGCTCTGAAGACCGACGGATCCCGTGCGAATGGCGCCCAGGGCTGGATTCGTATGGGTCCACTCGGCGCCATCCAAAAATGTGGAGAATTGAATATGCAAAGTTTTTTTCCTTCCTCCATTCGACGTATCTATCCTACTCTGGTAAAGAAAAAGTCGCCATGAGTCGGTCAGGCTGACCTTTTCCCCGAGTCCAATGCAATACAATGAGCAAACAATGAGGGGATGGGACAATATAGAGGGAACTATGGTCGCTTCCCTTCTCTTCTTAATCGGGCCTTACGCGAAGTTGGATTACCGGAGTATATTCTGCACGATGATCTATGTATGCCTGGTCGGGGGGAGTATTTGGCGATTCTCGAAGAATACGGAGTGGTTGCGCACTGGGAATATGCCACCGAAGGTTATGGAAAAGGGCATCTATATTTGAGGGAAAGGGCGGGTGGTGCACGGCAAGAGCAGACGCGGCTGCCTTTCGGGAAGTAAGGGCGGAGATGTTGACAGCGGCAACCGTTCTAAAAACTGCAGAAGCTCAGCCGAAGTATACCTGGGCGAATATCAGAGGGTATCAATGCCGTCATTGCATCTTGAAGCTTAATCTCGAATCTGGATTTCATCCACTGGAATCTGACTGAAGCCAATGTAGGCACCAAAAAAGCCGACCTGAGGTGGACCATAGAACGCGAACATTATTGAGCCTTCCAAAAGGAGACCTTCCTCAATTTCGTCGACGCTGAACCTAACAAAGGCGTGCGGCCCCTTCTCTGGACTCTCGAGGTCAAATAGCTCCACAATGAAATCGGAGATATATTCAAACCCGCCATCCGATGCGATGAACAAAGTGTGGTCGCAAGGGGCAAACTCGGTTGCGATGGTTTCTGCCTCATCTTCATAGCCACCGCCGATTTGCTTGCCGCAAAATGGACAATGGATGGGATGGAAGTATTCGGGAAGCTCGATTCGCTGAATTTTTTGTGGCAGGGCTGGCATAATGGTAGTCAATTTCTTTTATTAGTTGACTCAGTCGTTCATGTTCGTATCGGTGGCCCGAAACCTCGTAACCGCACGCTACCCTCTATGCACATTCTCCCTGTGAAATGCAAGGTACTTTTTGTGCTCAAGCCGCCGAGGTATCCTTTCATCGCAACCAAGTGGCCGCGCAGCCAGCGCGGTGCCTGACAATTGCGAAGACACGAGCATTTTCCCGGCATCTCGAAACGAAATGAATCCCTGGTCGTAGGTCAGGTCCAGGCTGCCGCTCAACAACAGTCCATTGTATACGTCCACTCTCCCTTCTGCCGTGGAATCCTTCCATGGTTCAATATGATTGGCGCGTGGTAGCTCTGGGATGGCAAGGCCGGTTGCGCAGCACTTCGACTCCCAGTAATTCAGGAGTTTTGCCCTGCGCTGCCCTTGAACAGTGCGCAATCGCGCTACGGCCTCCCCGTTCTGTTTCGGAGAGTGCGGCTACATCGCTGCGCCTAAACCAGCTCCTTCCCGGGCCTGGGATAGAAAGCGTTTCTTCTCGGTGGAATACTTTCCGACTGCATGAATCTTTTTCAGGGCCTTGTAGACAGGCCTCATCTTCTTCGAAAAACGCCATGTCAATCCTGCCAGCTGTGGTGCGGGTTCAATCAAGATAGGCTTGAGGTCATCTACGTCGAAAATGACCTCCGGCACATCGGAAAAGCCGAAGACGAAGCTGCGAGTAGAGCTTCTCCTACAAATCCGCCCATTCGATTTTCGCAAACCTTAGCAATCGGGTTTCGCGCTCCTTGATGGAATCCAAGTCCCAGCGATTCCTCACCTGCTGCTGTGAGGAATCCTGATAGATGATCTCCTCCATCATCTTGAGCTGAAGGTTTTCCGGCTTCCGGTATAGAGAACTCTTTTCGTCAAAGCATCGGTTGCTGCATTGCGAGTTGAGTCCAGGTGGGAGCAGAACAAGATTTCCAAGGCGATGCACCGTTCGATCAAATCTAATACCCTGACTTAAGGAACCTTGCCAACAAGGGATTGTACCGCCTTCGACCGGCATGATATGCTCGATTGAGTCGTTTGCACTATTTTCCCAAATTTCGGTCCAGAGGCTTTGATCCATAGGGGCATTCAAACTTTCTTCGTAACGATATAAGAAGTAGCGCAGTGACCTTTGCCAACCCTCGTAGCGATTACTGTCAGCCAATTGCGCCACCGCATCTCCAATGGGATAGTCACTGCCGAGGTCCCGAAGCTTGTCCATCGCCTGGGCCGCGGTCAGAGTATTATCATTCAAGAACAGCCATGCCAGCCGAATATACTCACCGGTCTTGGTGCGAGCATCCTTGTCGTACATTCCAAATATCCGGAAGGTTACTCTTTCCCATTGGTTCAATAAATCTTCCTTATTGGACAGATGACCATTCAGCCTGATTGCTATCGCGAGCAGCCGGGCATGCGCGATTGTCGTAACCCCACTGAGTCTACGATCGCTCACAAGGCGCTTCAATTCTTTTGTCACCGTGAGAATCCAATCAATATTGTCCTGGAGATCATTTAGCCCTTTCCTGCACTCCTCACGAAAAAATTCGAGTGAGTCATCGACGCTACGGGTACGGCTCGGCTGAGCCCCCCGCAAGGAAGCGGCAAATCGTAGGACCTCGGATCCCGAAACCTCCCGGATTCCAAGTACTTCATATATGTCGCCCCAGGTCTGGTGCACTCGAGCTAGTGCTGGCGAGTCGGTGCGGCCGGAAAGGTCGAAAGCAATCCCCATGATCATGCTCTTGCACTTATCCAGCGGATCAACTGGCAACCCACGGCTATTTAGCCCTTCGAACACAGTATAAACGGCTTTCTCATTTTCGAGCTCATAGAATAGAAAAACCAGACTGTATTTGACTCGCTTTACCAATTCGAGCAATGAAGCGGATTGCTTCCAGACATTGACGAAGTCTTCGGCTTCCCTCATCGCTTTTCGTAGATTACTGTCTGAAAGCGTCCCAATTACGTCAGCGTCTGGAATAGCACCCGATCTAAGGTATTCTGGGAGCAAGTCGAGACCTGATTGGTGATTCAATTCAAGTATATGATGTTCCTTACCGTCACTCTTTCGAACAAGGAGGTTGTTTAATTCCGCGGCCGCTTGCTTTTCAGAGGAATCTTGAATATCGCAACACTTCGCAATTGCTTTAAGTAGAATTATGAGGGTTGTGAGTCGTTGTTGACCATCCACGATTTCGATTACCCAGTAGCGCGTGGTTCCAATAGTTCTCTCTCCGACGGATCGACCGACCACTGTGGCCATGAAATGGGGCTCATTGGCATCTATGGCCGTGATGTCATCGAAGAGCTCTTTTCGCTGCCTGCTACCCCAGCTATAGGCCCTTTGGTATCTCGGGATCCGAAAGAGTCGCCCGGTTAATAAAGGTTCTAGCTCAAATTTATCTAAAGTCTTAATCATCCTTCTCCCCCCTCATTCAATCACAATCAAATAACTTCGCGCCCGTGTAAGCGCCACATACATCAATGCATGGTTGCTGCGGATTTCTTCCGTCTCCACAACAATCACAGCTGTGCGCTCCAGGCCTTTAAATCTTCGAATGGTCTCTACATATGCGTGGTTCGGCTTCTCCTGGCCAAACGACAGATGGAACTGGCCGGCTTTCTCCACCCCATTCAGTCGGCTGCTTTTTTGATTGCGACCAGTGAGAACCACCACATCCTGAAGGCTGACCTTTCCCTCCTGGACCAGACGGTGTAACGCTTTACTGACAGCGGAAACCAGATCTCTGTCTTTGTTTGCAATCCGGACTACTTCCACGTCCACATCGGATTCCGGTCCGGCGGCAACAAGGCCGGTTTCGTCTGCAATGTATTTCCTGGCGAATTCGAATATTTGCCTGGTGTTGCGGAGATTCTGACTAAGAGAAAAAGGATTGGATTCAAATGGATATTCCTTCTTCTGCGAACCGCTAACATTCTGATACTCGTCACGAAAAATATAGAGGATACCATCATCTGGATCGCTAAGCGCATACTGCAGAGGCAGCCACCAATTAGATTCAAAGTCCTGCCCTTCATCTACGATAATGGTGTCGTAACGGTAATCCAATCGATCAAGGGATTCCAGCATTAACTTGGGCAGAACTGACTTATAAAACTCAGGTGTATCTGGAGGAGCCCCCTCCCACAACTTCGCTTCTTTGCATAGAGACAGAGCAAATTTGTGAAAGGTCCCGCCTTCCACGTTCTCCATCTTTTCGGTATTTTTCTCGAGGTAGGTTCCCAGACCGGCATTGAAGCAAACAAGCCTGGTGCGAAAGCCGTCGGCTCCGAGGCGGCGTGCCTTTTCCAGAGCAAGGACTGTCTTTCCGGTCCCGGCGCCGCCTTCGATTATGGCGCGCCGCTGTAGCTTCAATAAATCCAGAATAGCGTACTGCTGCTCAGTTAGCTGAATGATCTTCTCTTCTGTTGCGTTCAGCACGGAAAGGAGCGGAACCTTGTGCTCGATATCCTGGGCAAATAGCTTCTTAATCAGGGCTTTGCCAGTCTTGCCGACGAGTTGCTTCGCATCTGGCTGCTCCCCGGCCCAGAAAGAGAGCATTCCCTCAACCTTCTTCCGAATCGTAGGCAGATCCTCGGAGAAAGCGGTTAACTCTGCGGGAAAGCTGGCGCTTACGTAGCCTTTAGCCGGGCTGGATGCCGGGAAAACCGTTCCATGTCCGATCACAACATGCCCGTTCACCCAACCCGGAGTCTTTCTCAGACGGTCCAAGAGCTTGTATTTGTTGCGTTTCGCCTGCTCATAGGGATCCTTGATCTTCACATGCCCACTGGCATTGCTATAGCTGAACCATTGATCCTGGCTGGCATCGTAGGATATGCCACCGCCCTTTACCTCGAGAACCAGGATGCCCTTCGTTTCATGGACCACCAAAAAATCGATTTCTGAATCCAGCGTATGGCCGCCCTTACCGGGTCCCATCCATGCGGCGCTGTAGAGCACCAAATAGTCATCCGGCAGACCTTCGCAAAGAGCTTTGTAGACCTGTTTTTCGGCCCAGAGCTTTGGGTCATTCTCTTTGTGTGCGGGAAATCTATTGGGAATGCATTCTGCCATGTTCTAACCTCTGACGCTAACCTTGATTGAAGAATGCCAGATTCTCCCCGGAAAGCGTTGGCATGAGTAGCCCGCGATCCAGGTACTTGTTTCCATTTTCGCAGGAGGTTTCCGGCGAAAAAAGACAGGCATGACAGGCTGCCGCATGAAGTGTCATTCCATCCGAATCCGGGGCCTTTTCCGCACAGTGCGGGTCCGAGGAGCAGAATTGCATGCTTTCCAGGGTCTTTGCAAGAATAGAATCCAGCCGCGGGCTATTGGCCATGCTTGCCAGACCTCCGAGAGTGCCTTCGCTGTCCGGGGCAGACGTATAAATCAACACGCCGGCCATGGGACCGCCGGGATCTCCGGGGGCCCTGGAATAAATCCGCTCTCGAATGGCAGCGTGGGAGTAGCCGGCGCTTAACGCCAATTGGCGCATAAATGCATGGGAGAAGGAGTGCAGCAAAATGTAGCGCATTCCGGGAAAAAGGGCATCATTGGGCTCCAGATTTCGCCTACTGCGAAACTCTGCATGGGCGCGCAGAAAATCGGCGCTGCGCTGTTGAATTGCTGACTGCTCGCACCAGGCCTTGACTCGGTTTTCATTGAATTGAATGAAAATACCTTCGCCTTTGTTTTCGTTGCCTATGAGCCAGCTGTGATCCTTACTTCTGGCAAGAGGCACGCGCATCTCATTCACGTCATCGTCCCATTCTCCGAATTCTCCTGGAGAGAGAAGTCTGGTAAAGCCAATCAACGCCTGGGCCTCGCGCAGCCGATCCACTCTTACGATCCTGGAAATGTCCGCCTTGAAGTCATCGGGGATGGGCATGGAGCGAAAGCTAAGGCTGCGGTCCTCGACTCTCTCTCTGGATTTGGTGAAGGTCTGCCATTCCGGAAGTTTCAGATCTGTACTGTCGGAACTTGCGTTCGCGCTGCCGGCGCCACCGGGGCTGGCTCCCGCACCGCTACGGTACCGCTCTATGGCGGCGAAGATTTGATCGTCGCTGAATTTTTCAAAGCCGGGAAGCAATCCACCCTGTCGAAAAGCGGGTATCGTGGCCACGTTTATGACACCATTTAAGTTCGTCCAATGGTCGGCCACCAGGCCATCCAGCTCGCTGCCTTCAACCGGGATTGCAATTACAGATACAGTCATGGAAAACCAGGAATTACTGGCCCCGAGAACTATTGTGCGGGGCTGACCTTTGCAGCCAGTATCGGTATGTCGGAGATGCGGATGATGGCCGTTGCATTGCTCTGGTATAGCGCTCTTTCGCTTTCCTCCATCGCCGTCCCCAAAGGCAGCAATGAGTTTCTGTTTCTTTCCGCAGGTTTTGCATTCAATCTCGGTTTCTTCGGCAGCCCCGGTGACTCCATAGTCTTTCCAGTACAGAGGCCCTTTGCAGTCCGATTCTCCCTGATGCACGAAATAGACCCAATCTACATCATCAATGTGTCCAAATTCGCAGGCCACCAGACGCCGAACCGGGATCATGGTAGGCCTGCCCCCGGAAGCCTTTGTGCATTGAGCATGTCTGAATTTCATGCGATCCGGCGAGTAGAAGTCGGACTGAAACTCCACTACATGATCGTGCGCCTGCGCCATGCGACCACATACCGGACAGCGCAGCCAGCGAGGAAATACCTCTACTGGAACTCCCTTTGAGTTCTCTTCGCGGCTAAAGGGGTTTTCAGATACGGGAACCGGAACTTTATAAATGTTCTTGATGCGTGGACCAAGTCTGGCATGCACCGCTTCCCGAAGGCGGCGCTCATATACCTGAGCCCGGAGTTCACCTACCTGCCAGTCTTCGAAGCCCATGATGATTCCCGAAAAGTTCGGAAAATCCACGATGGAACCCACGCCAAAGGAATGCATCAGCTGGCTGGGCCGCAGTTCACCTATTTTGAATTTCTCTCTATTCATTGGTCATTCGTCCGGTTGGATTGATCGATGATTACCAGATTGGCCGGCACCTCGACCTCGCGGAGCGAGTTCAAGCAGCCCAGCCGTTGGGCCAGATGCGGATGTCCCATGGCATACAGAAGGGCGGAGGTATCGCCTCTCCTGGCACGATACACCAGGGCATTGACCTCTTTCGTAGCTTCTTCCCAGGTATGGCGAATCTCTTCCAGCTTGTTCTGAAGTTGCTCGTAGGTTTCTCCATTGATTCTACGGGCTCTGGCCTTTATCACCTCGATGGTCCTGCGCACAAGCTCATGTTCGGGATCAAAGGTTTCGGCGGCATTGTTATGGTTGAGGGCAGGACCCAGCAGTCGCACAAGAGCCACGAATACTCCGTTTAGGCCGCGATCAAGAGCCCGTTCGGAAAACGGAGTTACGCTATTGGCTTCTACATGTTTGTAAAAGGTATCATGGTAGTGATGGAACGATTCGTAATGGGACAGATCCCGGGGCCGCGTCCAGTTGTACACGGTGCATACAATTCCCGGAGATGAACGACCAATGCGTGAGGTAGCCTGGATGTACTCGGCGGTGGTCTTGGGCTGACCACCCACGACCATCAGGCCAAAGCGCTTAACATCTACCCCTACAGAGATCATATTTGTTGCCAGAAGCACATCTATGGGGCGCGCCTCGTAACCGCTACCTTTACCTTTCTTGTAGGGCGGCTCCGGCTCCCGGCCCTGCTCCACTGGCTCCACTTCATGCTTTAGTTCCAATCTGGATAAGATACTGGGAATATCTGCTGCGGTTTTTCGGGATGTGAGCTCTTCCAAGATAGGACGCCTTCGTGCGACCAGTCCACGGTCCGACATTCTATATAGTCTGGTGGAGATATCGTCCTCTACCAGTCGTCGCATACCTCCCAGCTCACGCATGGAATTGAAATACCCCACCAGCGTCATGTAAGGATCTGCCGAGTCCCCGTTTTCGTTATGCAGCTTTTTCGCAGCGGATAGAAAGGCCAGATACACTCGAATGAGAATCATCTTCACCCGCTCGCCAGGGGCATTGATTCCCATGTAGATCCGACCCGGACGGTCCGGCGTGGCGGGCGACTGCCTGGAGAAGAAATTGTCCTCCACATTAATGCCCGGCGGCGGAAAGACATTGGCCTGCCTGTCAAAGACCTGGCGGACCTGCTGTTCGGCCATGCGAATGGTGGCGGTAGAGGCAATGACTTTGGGCCTGACCTTCTGGCCTTTTACCTGCCAGGTGCAGAGCTCATCGACGGCAGTTTCATACAGTCCCACCAGCGTGCCCAGAGGCCCGGAAATCAAATGTAGTTCATCCTGAATAATGAGATCTGGCGGTCGGAGGGGGCCGTGCTCGCGGACCTTTACAGCCGGATACTTTCCGTTAGCCTGATGCGATTCCGAACAACGCAGGTCCGGACAGTTATAGCCATGCCGCGGACAATAGGCATTCACCTGACCAAAGAGCATCTGCACTTTTCCCTGCCAGGGCATCTGAGCCAGCTTATCCACGGTAGCTATAACCAGGGAAGGAAGTAGGCGATAGATCTCTTCATCCACAACCAGAAGAGGTATCCCTTCCTCCAAAGACTGCTTTTTGCTGAATGTGCATTGGCCCACGGGATCCGAGCAGTAGACAAGTGTGCGGCCCCGCTCGGAAGGATAGCGCTCAGCGATCATATCCCGACCTGGATCAATATAGCTTCCACACCAGGGACAGTGCGTGAGCTGATAAGGAGTACCGGAGAATCTACTCATCCCTCCGTGACCATGGGCTCGATTCAAGGCCTCTTTGCTTTCGTCTGTGGAATTCGGGGTAGTGGCCTTACCCACCCATAGACCAATACGAAACGGCGTCTGGCCCAGGGAGTTATCGCCGTCCGCGGCGCGCTCTTTGCGTATAAATTCGCATGCGCATATTAAGGCCGCCGAGCGCTGGAATTGCTGCAAGGTTAGCAATCGCAGCGTATAGCGCATGATCACCGCCACGCCCGCTTCTGCAGATCGTCCTTCTACATTACCCTGCAGCCTGCGAATGGCCAGAGCGTAGGCGGTCAAACCCAGATAGGCCTCCGTCTTACCGCCGCCCGTGGGAAACCAGAGGAGGTCCGCCAGGGCATCCGGAGAAGACGACCTCTCCGAATGCTGGAGATTTGTCAGGGCCGGCAAATTCAGCAGGATAAAGCCCAGCTGAAACATACGCCAGGTACGGTTGGCCGGAATATCAAATTCCTCCAGGGTGCCTCTGTAATTCCTGCCGGCTGTGCGCCTTTTTTCTGAATACAGGGAGTGAATCCTCTGCAAATACATGGCCCGGTTGGCGAAACGAAAAGCGTCCAGAGCCGCAGCGCTGTTCTGTAGCAGTTCAATCCCTTCTTTGATTCGCACACTGGTCTGCTCGCAGTGCGCCAGAACCTTCTGCGCCTGTTCCCTGTGGACCTCTACATCGGGGTTAGCAAGCTGAGAGGACTGCTGTTTGATCCATGCTTCGTAGGCATCCGGCAACGCACCCAGGGCTTCGAATAGCTCAGCATCCTTCAGCTCCGAAAGGACCTTCATGTCCAGAACCAGGGTATCCGAATCCTTGCCGTGAGGGTCCAGCTGAGTGTAAGGCAGCTCTATCTGAGGAGCAAAGGAAATGGAAAGCCTTTCTGCGCGTTCCGGTCGCTCGCTCGATACTACGGGCTCTACGGCCACTCCGTGACCCACTGCAAACTCATAGTGGTTGCGATACACCAGCTCCTGGGTACGCTCCTCATCGTCTTTGGCCTTTGCTCCGACGGGGGGCCTGCGACTGCAGAACGGAGCGCCTGCTGAGTTCTTTCCGCCGTAAACGGAAAGCTCCACCTGAAACATCCAGTCTTCGCCCCGGCCCCGGCCCTGGGTTTCCCGATCATTGCGAATATAGAGACTTACGCTCCAGTTTCCTTCGGCGGTCTTTCGAATCCGCCCGGAAAGAGCGGCAAAGGGATAATCATGGGAGGCTGTGAGCTTTTCGATGGCTCCTTCCTTCAGCTCAATTTCATGCTCCACCCCTTCCACGGGAATGCGCTTCCAGACATTCTGAAAATCGCCTTTTTTATCTTGCAGGACCGTGCTTTTGCCTCTTTCATACTGGCCCCACCGGGCCAGAGCGCAGAAGCTGGTTTCCGCGCCGTCCACCGTAAAGCTAAGGCCTACCGATGAAGGAAATAGGGATGCATGGAGCGGCGCATCCGTTTCCTCTCCATCGTCATCCCCGTCCAGTTGATCCTGCTCTTCCAGATCGTCCGTTTCGCCAGGATCGATCCTAAGATGCAAAGGGGCCAGGCGCCCTACAATATAGCGGTCCGGTATTCGATTCTCCGGCACTTCTTCTTCTGGACCATCCTTGGGGCCCATCAGATCTTCCATTACCAGACGCAACAATTCGCTGCGGATCTCCGATTGTGATTTCTTGTATTGTTCTAATGGCATCTGTTGACCTGCGTTCTTACCCCTTCCATACGGAAGACTCGATCTTGCTGCGGTAGTCAGCCGTAGGCTGCAAACCATCCTGTATCGATTCATGATTTGCAACAAAGATGACAGCCAGATGGAGTACATCAGCGTCACGAAGCTTCACTTCTGCGGCCTGCAGTTCATAACCCTTTTCGCAGTCCGCAACACTCTTCAAATCCTGGACAGTCATTTCATAAAGCCAGCCCCGCACTGAGAACTCGGAAGCTCGCTGTACGTTTCCTTTCCCTGAGCCGTCGACGGATTTCTTGTTGTACTGAAATTGGTAACCGGGCAAAATGGCCGCTTGTCTGGAAACTGGCGACTGCCCAATCCTTTGACGCAAAGTAGCAGCGTCCATGTTGGCGCCATAGGCAAAGTAGTGCACATGCTCGATTTCACATATGTGGTCCATATGCCTTACAAAGTCGGCAATCCGGCTTTCCCAGTATTCAGGTGCGCAAAAGTCTTGAAACTTGCTTTCGAGCAGGTCCAAAAAGCGATCCCTCTCAATTATCTTCAGACCGTTCTCTTCGTGTATTGGCTCAGAGTGCCCGGTAGAGCGAATCAGCCAGCCGCCTCGCGTCATCCCGTCATGCAAAAGGGAACATCGAACATCTGAATAGAATGACCTGGCCTGTTTTCTGCTTAGTCCAAGCTCATTGCGTAGAAACCGAACATATGGCGAGATAGTGTCGCCGGTCTCAAAACTGAAACGCCGGACAGTGGCGTCCGTAGATTCCGTCCCTGACTCATCTGAATTTCCCAGGTCTTCACCAGTATTGCTGGAATCCGCCATTAAGCTTTCGAGAATAGACTCATGACTGTATATCTGACCGGAATAGCCACCTGCGAGGTAGTCCAGAAAAGCGCAGGCCAGAGCCGTAATGGCGAAGCCCTCTCCTTCCCGCTTTTTTGAATCTGCCAGAGTGCGCATGGGCCCCAGGAACCTGAGGGAGCCACGGTCTCTCAGGGCCTCAAGCGGGCGTAGCAACCCGTCTTTCGAACCGGGGCTGGTTAATAGGGCTTCCCGGTCGGTCCGCCAATCCCCAACAGTGTACTGACGCGCAATCCGGGTACTCGATTGAGCTGGTTGCCCTTTCAAAACATCTCTCCCTGCGAATCATCTGATTTGCTCTTTTTGGCCGCACGTTTCTTCGTGGTTTTGCTCTTGGCCGACTGCTTGGCCGACTCCTCCAATTCCTGCGCATGCCGCTCGTGGTTCAGCTTCAAGAGTCGGGTATGTACTTCCGACCAGATTTGCGGTGCTAATGAATACCGCGTTCCTTGTCGTTTCTCCACAAAGCCATGCTCGATTTCCAAGTCTGTCCAGCCGTAATGCTTGATTAGCTCCAGGTCGATGGAACGTGAATGCTCCCTTATTCTCGCGGTTTCTGTCGACTCATTGGAGGGATCGTGGATCTCATTGTATACAGTGGTTATGCCTCCAGAAATCCGCTGACCGGCGGCGTGCAACCGTTCCGCGAGTTCAGCACCCATGTTAACGAACACATCTGCATTTTCAACCTCTGGAAAAGGAAAGGTCTCAAAGCAATCAGAAGGCGTGTAACGGAGCGTCGACGACCCCAAGGTGGAGCCATAAGTCCAGGCCCATTCAACGTGGAGGCTAGAGTTCAGAATGCAGTAACCCAGCTCTGGGGCCAACGCGAATACCCCGAGTGCATGGCTAAAGACGATCGCTTGGTGTGACAGCCCGAAGAGCGCAGCGGGGCTGTGCAATACTTTCACCACCACCCGCTCCATCCCGCGGATTTTCCCATACAGAGCTGCCGACATCCTACCGTAACGCCACCACTTGCGGGCCCGATCCGTGGCGGTCGGGTTTCCGTTCGCAAAGAGTTTTTCTCGGTCGGGTTTCACTTTTTCCTCAACAATCCTGAGACAATCTGGATAGTCCGCTGCTACGAGGTAAGGATAATCCGACGGTACCTTTCCTTCTCTTAGCCAGGCCTTGCGCTTCTTTTTCAGTGCACTGGGCAACCCTTCTGGATCCTCGTAGAAAGTGAAGCCTGGCTCCTTTTGCTTTTCCTCTGGCTTTTCTGCCAGTCCATCATACCAGCTCCCGCCAGCCGAACGCTCCAGAGGCCAGTCATAGAAATTGATGACCCAGCGGGAGGGCGATTGATCCGGCCGGGAGTTCAAGTCATCTCCATTCAAATAAGGTTTGAGTACGTCTGCATTCCTCTTATTGGCTTCTATTAAGGCATGGGCTTCTTCCGGCTCCATTACGAATCCCATACCCAGAACATTGCTTCCCTGGAAAGACAGGCCAGCATTCTCCTTCAATGGATAAGGATTACCCACGACTTCGCCCGGTGGTGTAAGATAAGGTGTCAGCGCGGGAACGGAGTGCTCTTCCAGCTCTTCATTTTCCAGAACCGCGCCGGATTTCCATGCTCCTTTTCGCAGCCATACGGCGGCCACATGAACCCCGGCCTGGCCCGGCCAGGGTCGGGTGGGATTCGCACGGTAGATTTTACCGCCCCATTCTGTAACCTGGTCCAGACCCACTTCCCTGGTATCCCCCTGGGCTATGGTATTGGTGGCCAGAAGTCCAAACTGTCCGGGCTCCCGTAGTAGATCAAAAGCACGCAGGAAAAAGTAAGAGCTGAGATCGGCGCTGCCGCGCTTGCCGCGGGCAATGTATTCGACAAGATAGTTACGATACTCCATTGAAAAATTGCCCGTGAGCTTCTGGCCGCCCATGAACGGTGGATTGCCTACGAGAGCATGGAATCCACCCGCATCGAACACCTCAGGAAACTCCGCAAACCAGATGAATGCAGCCTTCGCCCGAGCCGCCTTCACATAGCTTCCGAAATTGACATCCTTTACTTCCGCAAGCGTTGCCGCCCCTCTCTCCAGAAGAGTTTCCGGTTTGGCCCCGGCCAGGAGTCCACCGGTAATGTACAGAGCCACTTCTTCCAGCTCATCGCTGAGCTTTTCGGCTTCTTGTAGAAGCTTTTCTTTCTTGTGAATGACGGCAATGTCGGTATCGTCCAGGGCTTCCAATTTCTTACGCTTTGCGGCCGCCTCCGCAAGCTTGCGCATCAAAGTATCGTCGTACCAATAATGCTGCTCGGATTCCTTTCGCCCGGCCACCAGCTGTTCCAGATAACTGCGATCCACACCCAGAAGGGAATCCCCGCATTTCATGGCATGGTCCAGAAAGCTAAAGGGGCGATTCCTTTGCATGGTTTCCAGCCATAGAGATAGCTTGCCCATCTCCACGGCCATGGGATTTACATCCACTCCATAGATACAACGGTCCACCACCGTGCGCATGGCCTGGATCTTTTGTTCTTCGGCCCGACTGGAAAGATACTCTTCGTCCAGAAATCCTTCCCCCTCCTGGCCAAAAGGCACCGTGCGCAAAGCATCCTTCGGAGCTCCGTACTGCTTCCAGGATTCCAGCAATCGCTCCGCCAGATAGCGGCAGGCCTGTACCAGAAACGCGCCGGAACCCATAGCGGGATCGCAAATCTTAAGCGAAAGGATTTCCGCCGGTTGTTTTAGAGTCCATTCTTCCGGAGGCCGGCCTTCCGCCGGTCCTTCGTAGACCAATGGCTCCAGAGTATGGCGAACAATGGGCTCCGTCAGAGAACGGGGTGTATAGTGAGTGCCGGTGCGCCTACGATCTACGCCCTCTCCCACATACACGCTGCCTTTCGGCATGATCAGAGGTAATCCAAAAGCATCCCGTTGCAACAGACCGGCAAACGGTCGAACCCGGGAAAGCAAGGTCGGATCATTCTCGCAGGATGCAGAAAGCAGGTGATCCTCCACCGCACCGCTATTTTCCATGGTGCGACGCAGCTGGTTTTCCGATTTCCCGGTCCTATCGCGGAGAAGTTTGAGAAGAGCTGCTTCGCCCTTTCGCTGTTCCTTCTCCAGCAGTGCCAGTTCTACATTGGGAATGCCATCTTTGTTTACTTCAAGAGCCAGCATGGTGTCTTCTGCACGCAGGGCCGTATGGTCCAGCAGTCCTTCGTACACATGACCAATCTGCTCCACGCTTAAAGCGCGAAAGGAGATGGGCCTGGCTTCGATTTCGCCCCCGGCTCCCTTCACCTGCAAATAAAGCAAAGACTTCAAAAGATGCAAAACGGTGCGGTTATCTATCTGCAGGGGCTTTGCTTCGTACACGCTCTGGCCGGAATGGCGACCCTCGAGAAAAGGATAGCGCTCCGGATCAAACAGACTCCCCCCATGGGCGGCCAGATTATAGTCCGGATGGCGAATGCCCCCGTGGATGGCCCGAAACGTTGCCAGAAGGCGCACGTAAGCATCCCCCCGTCGTTCCAGCACCTCTTCACCGGCCTGGGCAGACAGGTTCTCCAGCTCATCGTATAGAGAAAACAACCCGTAGTTCTGTTGAAACTCTTCTACATCGGGAAGTAGAATCCGGCGCTCCTCGGCGCAGGCCAGAAAAACCAGGCGCATCATGAATGTCAGCGCCGCATCGTACAGACGCTTTTCGTCAAAACCCTGTAACAGTTCACCGTTGCGATCCTTGTTGATGCGATCAATCGTATGAATCAGGATTTCCACAGCTCGGCGCACCTGATCGCCCAGCTGTCTGGTTACATCTACCTGGTCGTCCCGGGAATGCTCAAATAGCTCAGCGGTGGTTTGGCCTGCGGGAGCCCCCACGAGCTGACGTAGATGAAGAAGCTGTCGAAAAGAACGAAATGTGAGCTTCTCTTCGGTCCACAGGGAGGCAGACCAGGTAACAATACCGGTAGTTTCTCCGGGCACAGCAAATACCAGGGTCCATTTCTCTCCGTTGGTCAGAAGCCCCAGTGGCACGCGCAGAGCATGCTGCAAATAGATCATTCGCGCCACAGCAGACAGACGTTCATCCGCACCGCTCCTTTCAAGGCCGGAGCGCGGAGGAAGGGTCGAGATTAACAGGGAGGTATTCTCCGGCCCGGGGCGGGCAGGATCGGCGCATAGAATCTGGTCCGGCTTGAGCTTGATTCCCATCTGATGATGGCTCACCTGAAACGTGGCGGGCACCTCAGAAAGAAGCTGTTCCAGTTCCAGAACCTCCCGAAGCATAAAATGAATCCAGGCCGTATGCATGGCCATATCGGGCTCCGGGCCTTCCGTAGCTTCCCGCCATTCCTCGTAGGAAATCTTCGTCTGAGCCCAGACCTCCGAATCCAGGGCGTCCAATCCCTGGGGAAAGGTTTCCTGTAGCAGTTTGATGGATAGAAAAGGTCCAGAATGTTCCAGAAGACCGGTCCATTCCTGATGATGTCTTGTAATGCTCATTTCTTGTTTCGATTCTCCGGCACCAGAGTTGTAACGGCCACCGGAAACACCCGCGGGGTGATGGATTCATAGCGTTTCCGGATCTTTTCTGTTTCCTGCTCAATTTCTCCAGGAATCCTTTCCAAGCGGCGTTTCAGGTTTTCCCGGTCCCTTCGGTACTGCTTTTGCTCTGTATCGTTGAAGTCCAGTATCAGCTGCGGATCTTCTTCCTTGTCGAGCTCCGCCTGGATGCGACTTCGCAACTCCTCCAGAACTTCCGTGATGTCTTTGATCTCTGCCTCCCTTTGTTTGTGTAGATTGGATTCCAGGTTTTGCGTGCGCTCTTTGATGCGCTTGTCCAGAGCCTTCTCTAATCCTTCTTGAATCTCAGGCCATAGGTCCTGGAGATCCTTCTTGCTGCCGGCCCCGGCTGCCGTGGTGGAAGCGACGTCGGCCAAACCCTGGAGGTCTCCCTGCTTCGTAATCGGTTTGAACTTGCCTTCTACCAGCTCTCCGCCAGCGATCAATAGCTCCTCGTGGAGTCTTTGCTGATCGCTACCCAGAACCAGCAGCCTGGCAGTCACAAGCACGGTAAGCTGATGGGCCGTGCCCTGAGGAGCCACCAGAGCCACCCAGCGGTTCAGTTTTCCCTCTTCGGCAAAAGACCAGATCTGTGCCCTGAGCAGGTTCGAGCTCAAGCGCAGCAGCGGATGATTTAAATGAACATGAACCACATCGTCGCGCCCGGAGGCGAACTGTTGATCAAAGGTAATCGGACGCTCTTCGCCGGTGTGGGGATGTTTGATTCCGTACCTTGCCTGAGCCCAGCTTCCGCTCAAGGATTCAGGCAGGCGAAATACCCTGCCCGCGCCTTCCGGGAAGCCGGTCCATTCTTCCAGAGGCGGCTTACCTGCCAGACGCAGTCCTAGATCCGCCACAGCTTTCATCTGGTCCGGATAAATATGCAGTTCTTTTTGAGTCTCCTCTGCACGATCTCTACATTGCCTGAGTTTTTCTTTCAGGTCTTTTTCCCACTGAACAAGCTTTCTTGCTTTGGAGTCCTGCTTTACCTTGATAGCTTCCAGATCCACAGACCGGCCCACCATGGCCTGAGAGACCTTTTCCGCCAGCACCGGCGAGACTTCTCCCAGGTCCGCGCGAATGGTCTCTACTTTCCTGGCTGCGCGAAACAGGAATTCAAGGTCCGCTTCCAGGCTCTTTCCAAGACCCGCAGGGCGGGAATCCTGGTAGCCTGCGCCCACGAAGTGAAAGACCTGCACTTCGCTTGCCTTCTGACCGTGCCGGTCCAGGCGACCATTGCGCTGCTCCAGTCGATTGGGATTCCAGGGGATTTCGTAATGGATCAACTTCGAGCAATGGTTTTGCAGATCCACGCCTTCGGAAGCGGAGTCCGTGGCCAGCAGGATTCGTACCCGCGCCATATCCGGATGGGCCTGAAAGGCCGCCTTGATGCGCTCTCGATCTTCGTGGGGCACTCCTCCGTGCAGAAGTAGTGTGCGATCCTCTTCGCAGAAGCCATTGGCCGCAAACAGGTCGTACAGCCATTTCTGTGTATCTCTGTACTCGGTAAAGATTAGGAGACGTTCATTATTCCATTTGCCGTCCGTAAACAGGTTATCCTTGATCCACTGCAGCAAGACCTCCGCTTTGGAGTCTGCCCGGCCCAGGTAGGATTCTGCATAGTTTTCCAGTTTCGTAAGCAGTTGCTTCTCGGCAGGCCGCAGCTCCATCTGATACTGGGCCGCTGCTTCCATAACTTCAAGTGTGGCCTCATCCTGCTCTTCTTCATTATCGTAGTCTTCGTCCACCCGGGCCATGTAGGCTTTAAGGAAGCTGACAGGCGGGGTCTTTCGAGACCGAGAGCCGGTCCGTGGCCTGGTCAGGGATTTAACGTGCTTTCTAAGTGTATTTCCAAAGGCAGCAGGCGAGGAAAACAATCGCTTCTTGAGCAGAATAAGCACGAATTCCACCGCCATGCGGCTGCCATCGTCCGACTCTCTTCTGGCTTCCGTATACTGCTGCAGAAGGCTGTGCGCCTCCCTTTCATCGTCTGTGTACTGGATCTCCAGAGGGATAAGCTTTCGCTCCGGGAACTTCTTTTTGCCGGTGTCTGGATCCACAATGTCCGTTTTCAACCGGCGCACCATAATGGAATTGATTAGTTCTCGCTTAATCTCAATGCCTCGCGCAAACCGCTGATCGTCAATGAGCTCCAGCAGCGCCGAAAAGGACTCGGAATAGCCATTGTGAGGTGTGGCCGTCAGAAATAATCGGTGCTCAAAATGGGGGGTAATGTTGCGAACGGCCATGGTTCTTTGAGAATCCGTAGCGTATTTTCCGGTACCCGGGGGAGCTACGTTGTGGGCCTCGTCTACAATCAATAGATCAAATCGGCGGGGAAACATGTCTTCATCCGGGCCCGGCAAAACCTCACGAAAAAGGCGCATGGGTCGTTCACGCTTGAGATAATCGATAGAAGTGATTAAACGAGGAAAATGAGACCAGGGGTTCACATGGAGACCGCGGGTTCGCCGGAGCTCCTTCATTAAATCGCTGTTTACTATGCGAAAATCCAGTCCGAACTTATCGCGCATTTGATCACGCCATTGCACCTGCAATGAAGCGGGACAGACAATAAGCATTCTACGGGCCTTATGCCGCAGCATGAGCTCGTATGCGATGAGCCCTGCCTCAATGGTTTTTCCCAGACCCACGTCATCGGCTATGAGCATGTTTACGCGGGGCATCTGCAGCGCTCGCACCAGGGGCTCGAGCTGATACGCTTCTCCATCCACCGAAGCGCGAAAGGGGGCCTGCAAATCTCGGCTTCGCCCGGGAGAAATCACTCCCCAGCGTACCGCATTCATGAAGCATTCAAACTCCGATGGAGGATCAAATCCATCCGGAGCCGGAAGACTTCCCTCGGAGAAGATATGCGCCCCGGGCTCAATGTTCCAGATTACGGAAATCTCTTCACCAATACCATCGTCCTCCACACTGGCAAGCCGCACCAGAGTATGGCCTTCATCGGACACCAGCGATTTTGCGTCTGGATGGCCGGCGCTCACGTCCACTACGGCGTATTTTCTGTTTCGGACTTCTACAAGTTGTCCCTGTTCTGGTATTGTTGTCATGTGTATGCTGTCAGCTTCCTTGTCTCGGCCCGCGGCAGTCAACGGAAGCCAGCCCCGGAATTCTTCTGGTGGATGCAAACTCCCCGGCACCAAGAAAGATAGTTGCAATCGTTAACTGTCAATGCATTTGCTTTCCAATGGTGCTTTAAGCCGAACTTTTCCGTAAGTATGCGCCGGGGGTGTGACAGGTTTTGGGGCAGAGCCGACAGTACACCGCAGTACACGACCAACGGAAAACTATCGGCAGGATAAGGTCCAGGACCTGATTACAACAGATATCAAGAAGGGTCCACCGCTTGGTTTAATACGGAAGGATAAACATGGGAATGAAAATTTGTATTGAATTAACGCAAGCCCAAACTCGGCTGCTCAAGCGCCCCATCGAGGGCAGCGGAGGCTGGCAGTCCCTGCTCAGATTGCTACAGAGTAGACTGGAGGGTCAGGATTTGTCGCTTACTCCAGGGGAAATAGCTCGCATTCTGCGCTACAAGACACGCTACGGTCAGGGCGGTTTTCAGGATCGGCTGGCCGGTGTCATTGATCGGGCCGAAAATTTGGCCCGGGAGATCATCGAGGCTCTGGAACTAAACACTCCACAGGATATTAGCGATTTCATGGTGGGGCAGAAACGAGCGAAAGCGCAATCCAGCAGTAAAAACGCAGCGCATCAGAAGAGGGCTAATTGATAGCTTTCTCCTTTAAATGGCGTCTCTAGCCCCGGTACAGAATGAGAGGATGCGTTCGTATCCTATTGAGGTTGTCCCGAGGGCCCTGGCCCGCCTCCCCTTCGGGCAGCTTGCCGGACTCGCCATCTGTCTAAAGGCTCCTCCCCTCTCCCCTCCCCACGAACCAACCTCGCCCCACGCCATCCCAACTTCCGGAGCAGATACCCCAGAAGCTCGGCCGTCAGCTCCTGCTCGAATCCGTACGCCACGCCTCTGGGACTCAAATACAGTTGCCGGCCAATTGTTGCATAATAGAACCCTATGCGACAATAGGGATGGCTGCTTCTTTCATCACCAAACCAGAAGTTTCCGCTCTGTAGAATGGCAAAGCGACCGTAGCGATCGTAACCTTCCGGAACGTAGTGCACATCCGGCAGGCTAACGGAGGTAATGATGGTTACGGTATCTTTTTCCTGATCGCTCATCGCTCTATTTTAGGATGGCGGTGAGACAGTAAAGGTCCAGTCAAGAATTTGGATTGCGGACCTCCCTGTCCACGCGGTTCCCTGCATATGGCCGGCCGAGGGTTAATCTGCACGGTAGCACTCCAATGAATTCGCAGAAAACAGCTATGAATCGTTTCCTGTGGGAAATCCTTGATCCCTGGATTCGGCAATACGCTTCCATCCCGAATCCTGGACCTGCCCGCAATGAAATTTGGAGCAGCGATGACTGGAGGAAAAGCGAGCCCTGGTTTCAGCTCCGCCGCATGGCCGCAGAACGCAGCCTGAATACACTGCTAGCAGCATTAGAGGACTCCAACCATCGACTCGGTAACCTGGGAAGAGATCCAGCGTTCGGCGACTGGACTCGCTTTCGGCCCCTCCGGCTAAGTCGTGAGGAGGATTGGTCCGATTGGTTAGCCCATATGATCGAAACTTCCTCGGGCATTTTCAATCGCAACCTGTTTGAAAGAGGATGTCCCGAGATTCAGGATCTTTCCTACCCGCAGGTGTGGCGGGAGGTAATCACGGCAAAAGGATTCAGGGCTGATATCCTGGTTGAATGGAAATGCGGTCATAGGACTCATATTGAAGTCAAGATCGATGACCCCGGTCTTTCAAAAACCCCGGGTACAGCCCTGGCGCTACGCGAGAACTTCCCGGACTCCCCTTCCGAGAGCTGGTCAGATCTGATTCTGCTTCGTCAGGAAAACCTGGAAACCTGGTTGGCTCTCCAGGCAACTGGCCTCGAGAGGGAGTCCGTCCTTAAGATCAATCACATCACATGGAGAGATGTGCTCTTGAGTCTAAGAAAATCGTTCTACAATCAGGAAGAAAGCCCGGGCTGGCGTTCGTTTGCTCTCGCCTATTGCGGATGCATTGAGCAGAAAATCCTGGGATTTCCACCAATAGCAACCGGGGCAGCTACCAATACCCATGAAAGGCTGGATTTGTTGGAAGAACAATTACGATTGGTTCGAGAGGCCATAGACCATGAACGATGAAATGCAGGATTTCATGAGAACCGGAGTTTTCTCGGCCTGGGATGCATATAGCGCTCTTCGTGCCTTCGAAGGCGGTTTCGCGGCCATTACCGAAGAGATTCTTCGCAAAGAACGGGACTGGGGCCCCTATGTTCCGGACTACGGCTCAATCAACACGCGCTTTTCTCCAAGGCAGTATTACTGGATGGCCACTCACCTACCGGGAACAATGCGGCAAACGAATAAGAACGCAGACCTGGAAATCTCCCTTGGATACATGGACGGTCGGCCGCGCTTATACGGAGCATGGACAAAGGATCGGGAACTGGAACTAAATCCTCCCAGCCTTCACCATTTCGACGGATTGAAAACGGAGAAGGCAAACTACTTCAGCGGAGGTCTCATTGTTCTTTACTCTCCGGAGTCAGCGGGGGCGACGGACTTTGATGCTATATATGAAGCGATTCTAATGGCGCTCATTGGCATGCTTCCGGAGCATTCATAGAGCCAGGCTAATACGCCGGGATGGGCTATTCTCGGCGCATTGCCAGGTTTGCACACTGACGCCCACCGGTGTATGATTCAGATGTCCGCGATTTACTTGATTTTTCCCTGAGTGTATGCAGGATTCAGGGACAGACTGAAAGTTACCAATGCGGTTGGCGACCGGGAAATCGGCCCATGCAGATCCGGCCACGATAAGAGCAAGCACATCGTATGACACAGCCACAGAAGGACAACATCGCTCTTTTGCGCCATGCTCTGGACATAGATCCTGTCGAATCCGCAGAACAGATCCGTTTTCTGGAACGCATCCAGGGGCTACTGGCCGATGGTCGATTCACCACTACCTACAAATATGCGCTTTTGCATGCCATCGCTGACATTGCCGTTCAGAAGAACGATTGGTCCGGCAAACCCTGCATCATCGAGGTCTCCGAACTTGCGGAACGATTCATTGAACTCTACTGGAATCAATCCAGAAATCATCCGGCCCTGAGTTCTCCGCTCCATCAGATGAAGGGAGGCAAAGCAGGTGTTATCCATCTGCTAGAGCATGCCAGTAACCAATCCATCCATGCATTCAAAGCGCGAACGGAGGACTGGCAGTCCACGCACAGGGAAGTTGAGAAGATCATACGAAGATACCCGCTACAGCTGCTTCAGGTCATCGGTGGAGAAAAGATACCGTTTCTTTATAATATTATCGGGTCCGGACAAATCGAACTCTGCGAGAATGTGGCCTTCTGTCTTGCTCGATTCCATGGTTTGATTACAGGAATGGCCCGCACTGAATGGTATCGCATGGTACTTCGCCTAAACCCAGCCTTGAACGACGGAGGGCGAGATCTACACACATTTCTGTTCGAAACGGAGCGCCAGAATCTGGAGTCCTATCGCGGCGCCCTGCTGGAATTTCAGGAAGGACGTTGCTTCTATTGCGAAAGGCCTATCAAATCTGCGAAGAACCAGGCTGCGGTGGATCATTTTGTCCCCTGGTCGCGCTATCCCTGGGATGTGGGACACAACTTCGTCCTGGCCGATCAGAAATGCAATTCCTCGAAGTCGGACCTTCTACCGGCCCGGGATCATCTCGAACACTGGTTGGCACGCTACCGCAATCCACAGGAGTTTGAAGAGTTACTTGCCCGCAGCAATTTGCAGACTGGCAAAGAAGCGGTTCTTCCCGTTTTTGCCTGGGCCTACGCCGGAGCCATCAATCGCTCCGAGCCTCTATGGGTTTCGGCCGGTAAAAAGAACGTTTCTCCGGACATCGATCTTGTGGAGCTCTTTCGCTCGGCTTGATCATCGGCTGGCCGTGCGTATCTGTTGCATCCCCGTTGAATGGCGCAGATGCTCGTGGCCGGGCATCCCTGTGTGCAGGTACGGCTTATAGGCAGATAAAAAACGTTCCTAGAACCCGGTCCGGGTGCTCGCAACCGCCGGGAGTTCGGGTTAAAATCGGTCAGGCGCCATTACACGAACCCGGCCGCGCGCTCAGCGCTGCCGAAGTTCGGGTTAAAACCGGTCCGACACCATTAGACGAACCGCTCGGCACCGCCCTGGGCCCTGGTTCGACTTAAGGGCTCCCATGCGTGTTTACACGCACTGCCCCGAACCGCAGGCGCCGAGGTTCGGATTAAAGCCCGTCCCATCCGCCGAGGTTCGCCTTAAATCCAGTCCCGCGCCATTACACGAACCCGGCCGCGCGCTCAGCGCTACCGCAGTCCGGGTTAAAACCGGTCCGACACCATTAGACGAACCAGACCGTGTCCCCGGGAAGTTCGCATTAAGGGCTCTCACGCGTGTTTACACGCACTGCCCCGAACCGCAGGCGCCGAGGTTCGGATTAAAGCCCGTCCCGCGCCATTACACGAACCCGCCCGTGCGCTCAGCGCTACCGCAGTCCGGGTTAAAACCGGTTCGACACCATTAGACGAAGCAGACCGTGTCCCCGGGAGGTTCGCATAATACCGATCTCTGAACCCTTATCCGAACCGCAGGCGCCGGACCCTGCGCCTGGTTTTTCCTTGCCAACCCTATAGAATCCCTCCATTCTCTCCGTAACGATAGCCTTGAATAAGACATTCAGGGGTATGAGTGATATAGAAGCACGCATGGAGATTCTGGAACATAGAATGGACAACAGCGAAGAACAAAACCGCAGGCTGGAAGATGAACTGGTTCGCTCACGTATGGAAGTACGGGATGCCTTTCAACGCCTGGACATGCGTATAGATGAGATGAATCAAAGGATGGATCACAGGTTTGGTGAGACCCACCGTAGCATCCAGGAAACGAACCGTCGGATCGATGAAACGAATCAGAGGATGGACCACAGGTTTAATGAAAATAACCGTAGAATTGATCAGCTTCAGAGTAACCTCAGCCAGCAAATCCTGGAGCTTGCGGTCCAGACGAACAGGCTCCATCGCTGGATTCTCGCCGTAGCTCTATTCATCGTCACCGTGTTGCCCATTACATTTAAGCTGGCAGACCGCTGGCTTTGACGCACCCGTCCCATCCGCCGAGGTTCGCATTAAAGCCAGTCCCGCACCATAACATGAACCACGCCGCGCGCTCAGCCCCGCCGAAGTTCGCCTTAAAACCGGTCCCGCGCAATTACACGAACCGCGGGCACTATTGGCGAAGTACGGCTTTTGGGCAGAATCGAACCTTTAGACGAACGAGACCGGTGGGCCGCTAAAGTTCGCATAACACCCGCCTCTGAAACGTTTCAAGGACCCAACAGACAATGCCCGGTTTTTCCTTGCCAATTCTGCAGAATCCCACCAATTTTTCCGTAACGATAGCCTTGAATAGGACATTCAGGGGTATGAGTGATTTGGAAACACGCATGGGGATTCTGGAACACAGAATGGACAACAACGAAGAACAGAACCGCAGGTTGGAAGATGAGCTGGTACGCTCACGCATAGAAGTACGGGATGCCCTCCAGAGGCTCGCCGCCCGTACCAATGAGACGAATCAAAGGATAGATCAGCTTTCCAGCCAACTGACCGGTCAGACTCTTGAGCTCTCCCGGGAGATTCTGAATATGTCCGGCGAGCTCCGCAGAACCAATCGCTGGATTGTAACGGTGGCCGCGACAATGACAACCGCAATCACTGTATTACTGCCCATCACTTTCAAATTGGCAGATCGTTATCTCTGATCCGGCCGCTCGGCTCCGCCCTGGGCCCTGGTTCGACTTAAGGGCTCCCAGGCGTATTTGCCTGAACCGCCCCGTCCCAAGGGGCAAGGTTCGCCTTAAAGCCAGTCTTACGTCATTACACGAACCCATCACACACAGCCCGATTTTTCCTTGCCAACCCTGTAGAATCCCTCCATTTTTTCCGTAACGATCGCCTTGAATAAGACATTGAGCGGTATGAGTGATATAGAAGCACGCATGGGGATTCTGGAACACAGAATGGACAACAACGAAGAACAAAACCGCAGGCTGGAAGATGAACTGGTTCGCTCACGCATGGAAGTGCGGGACGCCTTCCAGAGGCTGG
Source organism: Spirochaetaceae bacterium (assembly GCA_002730875.1). Taxonomy (GTDB): domain Bacteria; phylum Spirochaetota; class Leptospiria; order Leptospirales; family Leptonemataceae; genus UBA3465. The sequence goes on from PCBI01000013.1 coordinate 68,736, forward strand.
ACCTGCGTATGGATGAAACGAATCATAGAATTTACGAAACCAACCGTAGGATCGATGAAACAAATCAGAGGATGGATCAACGCTTTGATCAGCTCAGCCAGCAAATCCTGGAACTTGCGGCCCAGACGAATAGGCTCCATCGCTGGATTCTCGCAGTAGCCCTGTTCCTCGTAACTGTGTTGCCCATCACTTTCAAATTGGCGGATCGTTGGCTCTGACTCGGCCGCTCGGTGAAGTTCGCATTAAAGCCCGGCATACGCCATTAAACAAACCCGGCCGCTCGCCCGGCGCTGCCGCAGTTCGGGTTAAAGCCGGTCCCGCATAATTACACGAACCACGGCGGTCGCCCAGCGCTGCCGGAGTTCGGATAATGCCTGTCTGCGGAACGTTATACGGACGGCGCCGGCCACTGCGCCCGATTTTTCCTTGCCAACCCTGTAGAATCCCTCCATTTTTTCCGTAACGATAGCCTTGAATAAGACATTCAGGGGTATGAGTGATTTGGAAACACGCATGGGAATTCTGGAGCACAGAATGGACAATAACGAAGAACAGAACCGCAGACTGGAAGATGAGCTGGTCCGCTCACGCCTGGAAGTACGGGACGCCTTCCACCGCCTGGACATGCGTATGGATGAGATGAATCAAAGGATGGATCAGCGACTTGATGAAACGAACCGTCGCATCGATGAGACGAATCAAAGGATGGATCAGCGCTTTGATCAGCTATCCAACCAGATGACCGGTCAAACCCTTGAACTCTCGCGAGAGATTCTGAATATGTCTGGCGAGCTCCGCCAAACCAATCGCTGGATTGTGACGGCAGCGGCAACAATGACAACCGTCATTACGGTATTGCTGCCCATTACCTTGAAGCTGGCGGATCGCTATCTCTGATCCGGCGCCCGCCGGAAGTTCGCATTAAAACCCGGCATACGCCGTTAGCCGAACCCGGCCCCCTGCGCCCGGTTTTTCCTTGCCAATTCTGGCAAATCCTTCCATTTTTTCCGTAACGGTTACCCTGAAAAAGACATTCAGAGGTATGAGTGATTTAGAAACTCGCATGGGAATTCTGGAACACAGAATGGACAACAACGAAGAACAGAACCGCAGACTGGAAGATGAACTGGTCCGCTCACGCATGGAAGTGCGGGACGCCTTCCAGAGGCTGGACATGCGTATAGATGAAACGAACCGCAGAATCGATCAGCTTCAGAATAACCTCAGCCAGCAAATCCTGGAACTTGCGGCCCAGACGAACAGGATCCACCGCTGGATTATCGCAGTAGCTCTGTTCATCGTCACCGTTCTGCCTGTTACGTTCAAGCTGGCCGACCGCTGGCTCTGAAGTATTCCCTCGGCGTTTGCTGTGATCCTTTCTGAATGATCCTGTTTGTTGCCAGTGGACCGAACCGCTCCCTTTCGTTCGTCCCAGGCTCACCGAAAACGGGGCCGCGGCTTCCATTCGTTTAGCGCGACGGCCCCCGGCCTTACATGGCCTGAATGGAGGCCGAGTAGGTTCCCCCGAATCCTGAACAGGTGCTTTGCGGGGTAGCAAAACCCGTATAGAATAGGAGTATAAACCCGGAAGAGGTCAACCCGTTGCTGTTCACAATCCGGCACGAACCGATCACGTTGGACGTTGAGCAAGGCGTAGTCTGATATGTACCGGTGGTACAGTTTTGAGCGCCACCTCCAAATCCATAGGAGTCCTGGCAGTAGTTGCTACCCGAGTAGTTGCAGCTATCCTTGTATTGCAACGAGTTTGCAAGAGCCCACAAAACCAGCAAAGTCTCTTCGTCTTTGTTGTCCTCTTCTTCAAACATTGAGCAGGAGACCGTAAGAGTGGTCATCCCCAGAATCAAAACCAATAACCGCCGCCGAAAAAACATAGATTTCTTTTTCAACGACTTCCTCCGCTTAAACTGGCGCGCAGGGCCATGTCTAAAATAGATTTCGCTCCTTCGCATGCAATCCGCTCAGCGAGAGCGATGAGGATCGCTTGTTCGCCAGCGTTTTCCGTCAATCGATTTCTCCGCCGTTAAGGAAATTTTCCTATGCGCCGCAGAAAAACAAACAGGCACCAGGACTTTAGCTTTCGATACCCGAACCTAAGCGGATTGGGCGCTGTCGGAGTCAGCCCACCCGGGACCAATATAGCGCCGCCACGGTCACACGGTTGCTGGCTCCTGTCTTGACAATTAGACTCGGTAGGTAGGTACGCAGCCCGGCGGATTGAATCATTCGTCGGCCGTGCCCGTTTGGCACAACTGCGATTGCCCTGCCTGCGATGATTGTCCGCCTGGCCCTGTTATCCTTCGAGGAAGTTCGGCTTTGTGGATTTCCTGCGCCCACTATTCGACCATCCCTGCTCGGACGGCGCTTCGGGCCTGGTTCACCTTATAGACTGCTCGCGGCCAGGACTCTGGACCGGATTTTGATCGACTTGCTCCTTTGGCTCAGGGCTTAACGTCTGGAAAGATTTCGCTACGCGTAACAATTTTTTCCGCGAATGGTGTAGACGGGCCGCCGGTCCCGATTACTTTATTTCCCAATCACGATGAAAAGTAAGCGTAGCTATAATTTCCAGGGTCACTTTGTAGGGCTGCTCATACTTCTGGGCATAGGCGGATGTTTTTCAGGCGCCATGATGTTGATTTTTTCAGATATGCCCCTGGAAGGTTCGATAGTACTCGGACTGGGCCTGCCCGCGCTCATCGGCGGAGGCTATCTGGCAAGCCGGTTGGGAAAAGCCTGGCGAAAGAAACGCCTGGCCGACGTGCTGGCAGATCCCGAAAAGCTCATTATCGCCCGCTTCCAGGATACCGACTCCGGAGAAGAAGTCATACTGACAGACGATGAATACTTCCGGGGGGAAAAAGAATACCAGGAGTTTCTAAATGACCCTTACAAATTGATGTCCGTCCAGCTTCGCAGCGGAATAATGCATCTGCGGATTAGATATTCGGGGGGCAATACTTATATGCTCACGAAAGAAATCCACTACCCACCCGAAGTAGAAGACGTATTGAGAAAGTGGATCGCGAAACGGGACTTCAGCTGAGTAATGCTGGCGCGGCGAGTCGCAGGGACTTTTTTACTCGTCGAGTACTAGCTGGTGAATTCAACAAAGACGTAATAAAAGCTAAACAGAACCAGAAATACGAGACCCACAATGCCCAGTCCGCGGGCGATGGGGCCCTGACGATGCTCATCCGGGACATCCGGCCTGCTCATCACCCGAAGATTAAGATAGGCAAGGACGGCCGCAGTTAGAAAGGCGATGGATGTGGCGAAGTCTACCAGGCCGCGCATATTCTCGAGAAAAAAGACCAGAATGATCAGACTGCCGACGATAAGTGCAGCCAATAGCAGCCAGTAGTGTTTGGAGCGGCTATCGTCCTGCTCTGCGGAGAGCTCCGGATCCGTTCCATGGCGAAGAACCATCAAACCATGGCGCAAACTTCTCGCATACGCATCCAGGACCGTCAGTGTGGTGCTGAACATGGTCGTAAAAGCGGCGATGGCGATAATGACAAAGAAGGCCGGGCCCAGGTTTTTCGTATACATCTCGATTAATTGACCGGCAAACGTGGCGGCCCTGGGCGAAAGGGCCTCCCCGGACCCGTAAAGAACCAGAGCGCCCAGAGAAACAAAACACACTGCGAGAAAAGTGGTGCCCCAGTAACCTACGTGAAAATCGCGGATCGCATCGCGCATGGATGGCAGATGTCCATCCTGCCGCTTTTTCGCAATTGTCCACAGGGAATGCCATATCGATATGTCAATGGGCGCCGGCATCCAGCCCACAAGAGCAATCAGGAAGGCAATGCTGGCCGCATCGCTCCAATCGAACTGCTTGAGTGGCCCGACCGGTGATGGCGCCGGAGAGCTGAAAGCGGATACAACGGCGATGATCGTCGAAACCGTAAGCGTGAGGATAATCAATCGCATGGATCGATCCAAAAGCTTATATCGGCCGATGGCCAGAATGGCCCCGCAAATAGCCAGAAGACCGGAGCTAATGACCCATAGCGGAATCTCGATTCTGAAGATGTGTGCGGCCAGACCGGCGGTGACCACAGTGACGGCAGCCTGCACGATAAACATGCTACCAATCGTGATTAGCAGGTAAAGAATCACCGCGGATCGGCCCAGTTCGCGATAGCCTTCCAGCAAACTCTTGCCGGTTGCCACTGTATACCGGGGGCCGATTTCAAAAAATGGATATTTGATTACGTTTGCGACTATGATCACCCAGATCAACTGAAAGCCGTACTCCGCGCCGGCACGGGTGGATTGCACCAGATGAGAAACGCCGATGGCGGCGCCGGCGTATAGCAGGCCCGGTCCCAGACTTCGAAAGAATGTGATCATGGGAACCATGGGCCGCCCATCTCCCCTGCGGGAAAACTTCTTTTGCGGCTAGTTTTTTTACCTGGATGGTTTTCCTAATGCACTGCCTAAATCGAATGGAGCGCCCGGTCTAAACGGTAAGGAGCGGAGGGGTCAGGAGCCTATTTCCAGAGAAAGAGTATTGTCCTGTAGGCAGTGAATTCACCGCTTTCCGGCATCCATTTCCCCCGCGACATCAGAACAAATATGTTCTTGGTCCCCGCCAGAACCGTTTCCCTCGCCAGCAAAAAGGCGGCAGCGAAGAATCCGCGATCAATGAGTGTGAGGCTCCTTGCCGAAAATCCCGCCGATCCTTGCACGACTGGTGTCAAAGCTGTGTGCCCCAGGAATCAAATACGAACTTCATTCCAGTATTCGTATTTCAATTAGATCACATTATCCTTAATCAGGTCCCGGGCAACATATGAAAATAGAGTCGCGTATATGGAGTCATTGGTGTCCTGGTTTGACGAGATCAGCCAAATTGGAAGAAACAAATTCCAGTTCAGGGAGTGGAAAGAGAAGGTATATTCATACTGTTTTCGGAGCTCTCCCTCCTCATAGTAGTTAACCACAAATCGATGGTCCGGATTAGTATACGTCGGTATCCAGTTCAACGTGAGCCCCGCAATCACAGCATTGGTCATTGTCCATGCACCCGATATCTCCTCCTGGAGTATCTCTAAATGATTTCCGGATTCCGCCCGATTAATTCCGACGAATTCCACCTTTTTGAAGACACCCCTGGATACAAGTGCATCCATTCCAGGCTGCATATACCTCTGAAGCTGAGGGGCATAGCGCTGCTCTATGGTCTTGTCCCTTTCCATTGCGGAATAGTCAACATTGCTATACCGAAAGGAAACGGTTACCTCCTCCACGTTGCGGGCAGCCCTGAATTGCGAATCGTCCAGTCTAGCATCGTTGCCACTCATCCAGCTTATGCAACCCGGCATGGTGAGCAGGGCGAGAGCCAGGATCCCCTTTCTTAGCCATTCCATAGGTACGAGAATTCGATTCGAGGATTGCAGATTCATTTTAGACCACTCCAGATAAAGAATTGCGGCGGAGGTATGGAGCCCGGTCAAGGCGAATCTCGACCTGAAAGGAGAATTATTTGCCGACCCCACGAGACCTCAGGACAAAGATATTCAGCCCGCAACGTGGAATGGGCCTGACAATGGTAATGCCAGAATTATTGGCTTGTAGCAGATTTGGATTCTCAATGGAGAATCTGAAATTCGCATTCCAGAGATTCCTGGTTTTGCCCGGGCTACCGCTATTGTTTTCTTCGTTGAATTGTGCAACGGAGGCCATGCTGTGGAACGAACAGGCTAGAGTTACGATTCGACAGGATGAGGTGGGGTGCCCCTTCATGAATGGCACAGAATCATTTGGCCTTTTCTTGAAATGCTCTTGCTCAGTCTAAGCCCGAGCCAAGCACAGGACTACATTTATGTGGACAGGGATCTAAAAATGCAGTGCGTGATCAGATACATATCTCATTTGAATTCTATCTATGATAGTTCGGTCCCAGAGTATTTCGCAAAGACCAGTGCCAGAGCTTCTCCAGCAGGGACAAATCAAAACGATGGGCTATAGAACATGAGACGGTCCCTCTTCCTGATTTCGGGAATCCTTCTTTTATTACCGGCTTGCTTCTTTGCAAATGAATGGCGAAGCCAGGCCCAGCCGCGAATTAGCAGGGATCAAAACCTGGCCATCGGTCCCGAGGCCATTTTGTTTATCGGCCATGAATCGGATCGTTTAATTGTCTCGGCGCGATTTCGCGTATTGGACCATCCCTACGACCGACCCGAGTACTCCATTTTCTGCCTCCCATCTATGGGAGACAGAGAAACCGTAGAGATTTCTGCGAATCAGTATCCATGCGAAATCCGACCGAAAGAATTTCTGAAAGCTTGCGCGAACGAAATCGCATCTCCATCCACGGAGAGTATCGGAACGGTCCTGGTGCATGCACGGGATCCGGATGGCCAGGTGCTTCACCGCTTCTGTTACAGAGATCCGGAGAATCCAGGACTTAGGACCATCGATGTTCGCGCAGCGCCATTGATTCGATCCTATAATGAAGGAAGTCTGCTGTACCCGGTAGACATTCCCATCGCCTATCTCCTGGATGCAGTAACATTTCCTGCGCAAGCTGCCTGCATTGGTATTTACATTTCCTCACATAGAAGTCCGGGTCCGGACCACTATGAGTAGATGGCCTTCGGTTCGCAGGCCCGGAATTCACCTAACCTGCCCATGACCGAAGGTCGCTCAGCTGCAATCCATGAGAAAACGGATCGCCAGGAGCAGTTCATTGGGAACAATACATTTGTTTGCCTGCGACTGAGGTAATCCCCGAGCAGCTCCCAGCATCATCCTGGTAGGCCTAACCCTGATCGGATCATTGATTGGGTTGACAGCGAAAGAGTTGCCCCGACATCTCAAGAGCGGGCGGGTGGTTCGCCAAACGTTTGGGGCTCCTTTAGCCTGCAGTTCCGAAATAGAGATTGATAGAAGCGAACCCGGAGCAGAGACAAGGATCTCCCTTTTGGACTTAACCTGGGGGAACATCCGAATAAGCAAAATCGCTATCGCTAGCTTGATCATTCGTATCGTTTGCTTTGTTGCATTGGTCCTTGCTGTCTTCCTGCCGGAATTTCATCTGCTGATAGCCCTCATTCCCTGCATTCTGATAGATATAGTTCTCGGTATTCTTTCCAGTTGATCGCCCTGCCCTCCGTGCGAATGTCCGGGAGCCAGGAATTGAACTCAGAGCAAAAGGCTGATCTAGAATACTTGAGCAAGGAACTCTTTGGCATGGATCTGGCGAAACGACTGGCGCGGCATCTAAAGGAGAACGGAGCCATCGCTGACAACCACGGGGACTACTGCCGGACCGGCCTATTTCTGCAGGGCAGCCAGTATATGCATACCTTCGTGCACGATGGGCATCCAGTGGTGTACCGATCTCAGGAAAAGGATGGGCCCTCCATGAGGTTCACAAATTCATTGCCTATCTGGCATAGCAATCGGATTACTCCTTCAGCAGGTATGATAATCCCGGAATGTTCAATAACCAGACCATTACACGCAAACGATTGGAGGATGCTCTATCTAAAGAAACGATGTAGACAATCACGTATTGGATGCATTCGCTGTTTCTCAAAGGCAAATCAGTAGATTTCGCTTTTGTTGCTAGCAGGGCGCTCCCGATCGGTACAGGCAGGAGTAACACATTATGGCAAAACTTAAACTAGACCTGCACGATATCTACAACCAGGGCCGCAAGATCGACGAAGCCCTGGAAAGCATAATCCATGAAGCCGTAGAAAAGAAAATCAAAGAAGTGGAAATCATTCCCGGAAAAGGAAGCGGCCAGCTGAAGAAGAAGGTGCTGCGATTCCTGGATCGAAAAGACATCAAAGCTCTCTACCATCGCGTAGATAAGGACTCTAAGAACTTTGGCAGACTGTTCGTTTACTTCAAGTTCTGATCAAGATCCACCGTCAGCCCCCCGATTGCCCGAACGTTAAGATAGACAGGCCTGCCAGCGGCCGCTTCCGGACTTCAAGTCCGCGTAAAGAGTCAGGGCTCCAGGTCGCTCCATCTTGTCCGCTTATATAGAAGACGAGAATTATCCTTTGTTTCCTCATACATGTCTCTGCTTTCCGCCGGAGCTGCCATGAGAACCACATGAATCATATCGGAGCGACTATGGATGCTTTTTTCCCGTTCGTTCATTAGCCGCGCTCGCGGCTCAGCCAGCCGATCTTCCGGAATGCCGCGTCGTTTCAGTTCGGAGGCAACCAGATTGGCCATCTCCAGGGCTCGTGAAACGTCCGCATGATCCAGGCCCAGTATATGAATACGCGCATTTTTAGGAGCGTACTTCACAAAGCCAATGGTCCGGCTTGATAGGGAGCCACGCCAGCGAACATCGAGACTAAATAAGTGCTGTGCCCGGGAATTGCCGACGTAAAAGAATGGCATGGCAATGATTTTACGCTGCTCCATGCGGATGCGCATGTTATCCTTCAAAGTAGTCTCGCCGATCATTGTATAGTGGACAAGAGCATAGGGAATCATCGCCGTTTTCACAATGTCGTGTATTGCATAGGAAGGCAGACGCGGAATCAATGAAACTGGGTAGATTATCAAACGCCCGAGAGAGTCCCGAACTAAATGCGTTTCTTCCATCGGCTCGCCCACCGAACTCTCAACGTTCAGGGAACGATAACTGAACAGAATTTCCACAAGGCCATCATCTGTACCGGTAAAGTGATCTGTAACACTTGAAGTAACCACTCCCTCGCCTGCATAGGCCCATCCGCCACCCTGGGTACGGAAACAGCGTTCCGGATACCGCAAGCCTCCCTGGGGATTAAAGATTAACTCCGGCAGACGGAAGTGCAAATAAAGCCAGTGCCGCTCCTCCAGTGTTGGGCAACTGCTGGATACCAGGGCTCGATCAAAACCGGACTTGCCCCTGTACCACTGGCCGAAAGAAGCATGATGCTCGAACTGGAACGGAGAACAGGCCGGCAGAAAAACAACTCCAGCAAGAACCATCGTAAGGATTGTTTTCCGATTTTGCATATACGGGCTCCCAGGTTCATAGAGTAGACCATAGGCATTGAATATCTGAACAGCAGTATTTTCGTTTTTTTTCACCGGAGTGAGACCCATATCGTTTAAAGATCCCGGGCTCCCAAAATCAGGAGGGTTACTTCCAGAAATCCCCGTAGTCTTCCCCGGGAATCGAAAAGCCTCCGAAGCACACCTGAGTTGTAAACCGATCTGGAAAGCCGTCAGATTACAAATGGGGCGATGGTAGACAGATAAGGCCAGGATAGGCTGCGTTCACCTCCTGGCCTTTCGGATTGAGCGAATTGTCAGTCTTAAAGACCGCCGTCGATGTTTCCGGGAGCCGGACTCTTTGTATCCGAACCACCGGAAGGCGCTCCGGAACTTCCCGGCGCGCTGCGCGGTTCCCCATCGGCGTTACCGGTGCGACCCGGTGTGCCCTTTGAGCCCGCGTCTGTGCTTCCGGTACTGCCGGGTCTAGCGCTGGAGTCCGAGTTTCCTGAACTTCCTTCCGTGCTTGCCGGTCCACTACCCTGCGCTTTTTGTAGCTTCTGGCGTCCCTGCTCAGTGAACTTCGCATCCAGAGCGTCCAGGTCTTCGGTGTTGCATCCGCAGTTCACCGATAATCGATAATCGAAGTCCTTTTCGCAGCCGGCGGACTGGCTTGCGCCTTTGCACTGAATATTGATGTCCGCAGTGGCGCCGGCTTCGATGGACTCGGGAACATCCAGCTCACACTGCCAGGGCTCTTTGTAGGTGGGGTTTGCTTCCAACTTGCATTCAACTCTGCACAGGGACTTGTTGCTGAGCGTGCGAACTACAGCCAGCTTGCCTTCGTTGCAGCTAGCTTTGATTTGCGAAGGTCCGGCCTTTACGTCGAATTCGTAGTTAGGTTCAATGCGATACTTGCTGGCTTCCGGAAACTGAACGCAACCCGCCACCAGGGCAAGGAGCAATAAAGAAAATGCCGCCACAGGCTTCAAAATCAGACTCCGGTTCCTTTGAGCGCGCATAGAGTGTGCAGAGTGCATGGATGGCATACCGGCTCGCTTCGTATACCTGGAATGGCGCCCACTCATTGTCTGCCTCCCGGCTTGTGAGTTAGATCCAGGGTTTTGCTGGTCCTTTCCTCGCGAAATTCGTAATAATCGTCGTCGTAGAGATCGAATCCAAACAATCCGGCAAAGAAATCCCCGATCTCCCCAGGGTTGATACCGGCAATGGCCCATAGAAAGATACCGGCCTTGGTCCATTCTTCATTGCCCTGCATATCGGCCATGCTGATGGATGCGCGCTTGCCGCGGTAGGTGAATCGGTAATCATAGAAAAGGGACTCTTGCTCTAGCTTCTGATCAAAGAAAAGATAGTTCTGTTCATTGATGCAATGAGTGCCCCATCGTCCCGCAAGAAGCCCATAAAAGCATGTGCTGTTGTGCCCCAGACCAATCTTGAGTGGGCCGATCCCTGCCTGAACAAGGAGCGCCGAACCCTGGGCTGGAACGGCAAAGTCCACGATATCCGCCATATCGGCGCCTCGGTCCCGAACGTACGAACTCTGGCAACTCAGAGTTGCCAGAAGAATAAAGACGGTTACTGTATACTTCACCCAACCATCCGGTCAGAGGCAAAGAAGAATGACAAGCGAAACATTATGGCCTGGTCACTGGCCTGCCTTCTGATTAAGAACAATATCATTCGCTTCTGGAGATTGAAACTGAATGATTCTCTTTTGAAGCATGGACCTTTGCTGGTCATTTAGCTTAATGGAGGAGAGTATTTTCTGTATTTCCTGGATAATTGTATTTTTGTCTTCGTAATAGGACTCACTGCTTTCAATATCCTTTAGAGTCCAGTTGCGCATCTGCTCAACCTCTTCGTTCAGGAGGCTACCGGCATCCAGGACCGCATCTGATTTCTTTAGTATATCAAGATGAATTCCCTGTCCAAGCAGACTGTTCCCGCCATAATCCCAGGTTCTTACCAGAAACGCCGGCCACAGGGGATCATCCTTCCCGTAATAGGCACCCAGCAGTGCGAAAAACAGATCGTCATAATTCCCTTTTGTACTCTGCGCCCTTCTATAAAAGATGTCGGGTACTACTTGCAATGATGCCACAGTGCCCTCGCCGCCAATTAGTATAATTCCAGCGGGCACATAGTTGAATAGATAGTTCAGTTTTAGCGAGCAGGGTTCAGAACAATTCCCGGAGTTATTGAGATCGTGCTTTTTCTGAATAACCGGACCGAGCATCTCTGCGAGCTTCTTTGTTTGCAGATACACCTGACTCAGCTCTTGATCCGTTTTCGCTGCAAAATAAGAGCGCCTATATTTCTCGATCGCGGCTACTTGAGTCGGTGAAAAGTCTTTGGCAAGAATGTCCTTGTTCACTGAGTCTGGCAGCGAGCGTCTAAATTTCGCCGCCTCCTTACCTTCCGCGACAAATGCAGAATGTACATAGCCCTCGCGCGTTCGGTCCGATCGGATCTTTACCCAGACAGCATTCCCCTGGTAGGAGTCACCATTCACTTTCTGGCTAATTTCAATCTCATTGCCTTTGAACAAATAATCCAGCGTGGGGGCCTTCAGCGATGGGTTCATCCGGATACGGACATAGTCCCCGGTAATTACAGGCTTTTCCGCGGCTGCAGGTCCAGCCTGGAGCAAACTCACACATGAGATGGCTACAAATAAAGATGACAAAATCGCATATTTCATGGATCTTCCTTCAGGATTGGATTCTTCGCATAGAGATAGCGCGATGCTACCGCGTAAAGAGAATTTCCCCATCCACGGGGCTGTGGCCGGCCTTCAAAAACGAAAAAGGGACAGGCTTTCACCTGTCCCTTGACTTCGAATCGCCGGTAGTCTGCTACCAGCGATTTCAGATTTGTGGTAGGCGGGCTGCTTAGGCCAGCGCTTCCTTGGTTGTCTTGATGATCGCTGCGGCAACCTTGTAAGGATCGGCGTTGGAAGAGGTTCGACGGTCTTCCAGTCGACCTTTCCAGCCATCAACTTTGGTGCTAACAGGAATTCGGATAGAAGCGCCGCGGTCAGAAACGCCGTAGCTGAACTTGTCAATCGACTGAGTTTCATGCAGACCGGTGAGTCGCTGATCGTTGTGAGCGCCATATACGGAGATGTGACGTTCGATGTGCTTACCGAAGTTTTCACAAATCTTGATGAAGATGTTCTCATCGCCCACTTCGCGCATCGCTTTGTTGGAGAAGTTAGCGTGCATACCGGAACCGTTCCAGTCCATGTCGCGTCCCAGGGGTTTCGGGTGCCAGTTAATGGCCAGGCCGTACTTCTCGCCTGCTCTTTCCAGCAGATACCGAGCAATCCAGATCTCATCCCCGGCTCGCGCAGCGCCCTTGGCGAAAATCTGAAACTCCCACTGACCGGCCGCCACTTCGGAGTTAATCCCTTCGATGTTCAGGCCCGCTTCGATACAAAGGTCCAGATGCTCTTCTACCAGGTCACGGCCATAGGCTCGTCTGGCGCCCACGCCGCAATAGTAGGGCCCTTGAGGTCCAGGGTAACCGCCGGGAGGGAATCCAGGAGGCAGGTTGTGGTCAATGTCCCATAGGAAGTATTCTTGTTCGAAACCGAACCAGAATTCATCATCATGGTCGTCGATAGTAGCGCGTCCGTTGGATTCGTGGGGAGTTCCGTCAGCATTCAACACTTCGGTCATCACCAGATAGGCATTCTTTCGCGCCGGATCGGGCACAATAAAGACGGGCTTCAGCAGACAGTCCGAGCTTCCGCCTTCGGCCTGTTCTGTCGAACTTCCATCAAAAACCCACATAGGGCATTCTTCCAGCTTTCCGCTGAAGTTCTCGCGAACCATAGTTTTGGATCGCAAGGTCTGGGTTGGTCTGTATCCATCCAGCCAAATGTATTCCAGCTTTGTTTTCATTTCTTAACTCCAGGTAATATTCTTTGTGTTCGGGCTGTTTGTGCACCTTCCATGAAGCGCAACGCTGCCAGGGTTCTTAATGGTTGCCGAGGTTTCCAATCTGTAAGAGTCCACGACCACCTCAAACGGGCCCGTAACAGAGAAAGTGCAAGTTCCAGACCAGGCTACCGGGCCCGAAAACCGCTTTTTCTGGTTTTCAGGGGCCAGCAGCATGCCTGGACCTTCAACTAAATGCTTATCCGTACACATTTCTGCCCACAAAATAGGCAATCGTCCTGGAGCGGGTGCAGAAAAGGGAATAAAGGGCCGGGATGAAGAGGAAAAGCCAGTCTCACAGCACCAAGAATCGGATCAAACGCGCCTGCCACCCGCTCAAGCCTCTGACTGCCACGCTCCACGGCCTGCAGGTACGGCGGCTTACCGGGATCAGTTAGACTTTTGATGAATGATACCGGCCCCTTTTTCGTCGTATTCATCCTTTGTAATCAGGGCTTCACGAAAAGTGGATCGTGATGCCATCTCTGAAATTTGAGAAAAGCTCTGGAAATGCGGGCTCATAAAGAAATAAGGAAGGCCGAATGATTCAAACATCATCCGGGTGGTTTGTTCGCGCTCAGAATCGGTACTGGCGGATGACTCGTTCATCACCAATGCAATCTCTGTGGGATCCACACCAAGCTTCTGATTCAACATATGGGAAACCAGCTTCTTGAATGCGTTGAAATCGACAATTCGACCGGCCTGCACCGCGTATGTCAAATTCGAGCCTCCCGAATCCACGGCCTGCTGCCCATAAAGAGTTTTGGGTCGTTGCATGCCAATTGGTCCAGACCCTCCGCTTGTGGCAACTGCAGCGGGCATGCTGAAGCGCGGCGAGGACTCTCCAGCGAAACCAGCGCTGATTTGGTTGCCGTTAAGAAACAGAACAACGGTTTCCGGCTCATTGGCCTGGATGGGTTGTAGCGAAAGCAAAAAGGTAAAGAATCCGGCAGCGAATAATCCACGAGAGCAGTTTCTACGGTTAACGATCATTTTTTAACTCCTGAACTAGAATGTTAGACGCAGGGTTTCGAGATTGGGGCAAAAAAAGCCAGAGATACTACCTATCGGACGTTACAGAAATACAACCTGGATCGGGGAAATCACCGGGGAAATGCACCGACTATGGAGCGAAGATGATCCATTCTACGGGGCCTCCGGATCGCCTTTTCGTAGAGTGATGAGCGCAATCTCAGACCTGGTCCCTACTCTCAAAGGAGGCCCCCAATAACCGGTGCCGCAACTCACGAATAAATAGGAATTCTCCAATCGATGCAGTCCCTTTACTACGGGCTGCTGCAAGGGTACAAATAGATTTCCCGGGAAGTACTGACCTCCATGGGTATGGCCGGATATCTGCAAATCAATACCGGCCTTCAGAGCCGCAAAAATGCTCTTTGGCTGATGAGCCAGAAGCAACCGGACTGCTTCGGATGGGCAGTTCGCAAACGCTTTCTCCGGATCCGATTTGTGGCCAGGAATGAAGCTTCCGGCCGTATAGTCGGTGACTCCACCGATTGCGATTCGCCCTCCACCGTGGTGGATGAGTTTGTGTTCATTCATCAACACGTTCATACCCAATCGTTTCGCCTCGGCGATCCATTGTAAAGCCCCGGAATAGTATTCGTGATTGCCCGTAACATAGTAAGTGCCGTAACTGGAGGTTAGTTCGGCAAGCGGCGCTACATGCTTTCGCAACCTGGCTACGCTTCCATCCACAAGATCGCCGGTAACCGCCACTATATCTGGCTCCAGGGCATTAGTTGCCTCCACCACTCGCCGGACAAACTGTTCCTTGATCGTAGGTCCCACATGAAGGTCCGTAATCTGCGCGATTGTAAAGCCTTCCAGGTCCTTCGGCAATTCAGGAAGGGATACAGTTACTCGGTTGATGCGAATCTTTCCTCTGGCCTGAAAGAAGCCATACACCGTTAATCCGGTGGTAAGACTCAGAATAGCCAGGTTTAAGCCGCTCATCCAGTTGGCGCGAGCGGCCGCCTTCCCTACTAGATCGGACGGCGAATCCATGGCCATCATAGCAAGATCATAGAGCCCGAGACCAAGATCCCGAACTACGACGAAGAACAAGGCCATACTGAAAAAACCAAAGGTCACATAGGCCACCCAGAGAATGGAGTCGCTGAGCGGCGAATCTTCATAGAAAATCCTGACGATTTGAGAAAGAGGCCCCAGCAATATGCAAATCATCACTCCGGTCACAGCTACAAACCTGAGCCAGCTCTCCATGGTAGAAAACGGCAGGAGCCGGTATGCGGTATAGCCGTAGGCCAAGGCCAGGATGGAGGTAAACACTGAGAGAAAGATGATGAGACGCTTAAGACCGGGCATACGTCAAGTTGGGTACAGTAACTTCCGCAGGCGATAAAAGAAACGTCATTTCTGAGCGATTTGGAAAGCCACCGTAACAGGAACCTTCTACATGCTCTCAGTTTGGGCGCGGCCGAGGTTCGCATTCACACAGTTTCCAGCGGCGCCCGCAGCCCTCCGAGTTTCTTTAGACGATCCGGGGAAACCAGGGCGCTTACTGTTACATTGATCCATCCTTGACCACATGCGGGTTTCTTATAGCAAGACATTATGGCTATTTGAAAGCCATAAACTTATAATACAAAAGGGATACATATGAAAACAACACTATACAGAGCATTGATCGCCACTCTGGCCACCGCACTTCTGGCCGGGAATTGCATGCTTCCTGTGGCAAGCAAAACTTTCCTGGAACATGATCCAGACAGCCGGGCCCCCAGGATTGAGTATGAAAACCAGGGCACGCTGCTTCTTTTCAGCATGATTCCTACGGAGGATCCTCTGGACATCAAAACCGAGCTGGAAGCAATGCGAGCCCGTCATTCCTGCAGAGAGCTAAAGAACATCGATCTACAGTACTTCAACCACAGTTTCTATATTGTAGGATGGGGTAAGCTGCTAATTCGAGCTGATTGCGAGAAATAAGCGAATCCAGGGCCCGCCCGCTTTCGGGCGGGTCGTCATTCTGACGTCTGGACTGGCGCTTTCCAACAACTCGCCGCCCCACTCATTACCGGCCTATGACATCTGACATGTAGGGCCTCCTCGAATCGCCCTTATCCGATTGAACCCCGCCGGACTTCGGCCCCCTCGCCCTGAATCCTGTAACGAACAGTCCGTCTGTTCGCACTCATTCCACAGATTTCTCGATTTATGCGAAACAATTGCAGGTTTCGCCCGTCCATACATTCGGGAGTTCTCTATGAAACGTTTCATCAACCATTGTAGATCTTTGTTCCGTTCGGGCCGGCACCGGGCTGATTCAAGAAGCGACCACCGGGCCTCCGGGACAAATCGAAAGTTAGCTACAGTGCTGCCAGGTCTTTTGTTCTTTATCTTGAACGTTACTTCCCTCGAAGCAAGAACGGTTGTAATCCACCTTGAAGATGCTACAGTGCAGGCCGGATTTGCTGGCGAAGCATCGCCCAGATTGTCCATGCCTGCCGTTATTGGCCGAAGCAAGAATACCGGCCCTATGATCGGAATGATGCAAAAGAGAGTATATGTAGGAAAAGAAGCCCTGGCACGCAAATCCACGCTGAACCTGTCTTACATTATTCAGAACGGGGACCTTCAGGACCATGATGGTCTGGAGAGCATCCTGCATCATCTTCTGTACAACGAACTCAAGGTAGAGCCAGAAGATTCGGCGGTGCTGATCGCGCATTCGCCCCAGATGTCAAAGGCAAACCGGGAAAAGATTATGCAAATCCTGTTCGAAACGTTTAATGTGCCGGCCGCGTATCTGTCCTGGGATCCGCCGCTGGCATTGTACGCGGCCAAAAACACATCGGGCATTGTTGTGCAGCAGGGTGCGAACTATACCACGGTCACCAGTGTTTATGAGGGTTACATGGCCCGGACCGTGCGAATGGACGGCAAGGGAGATCTGCCATCCATGTTCAAGCAGGTTCTCGATCCACTTCCTGATAATTCCAGGCAGGAGGCTGCCAAACATTTGCTGGTAGTGGGCCCTGCCGCAACCGACCCGGCAATGGCTCTGGAACAACTGGCTGCTGTGGCCAGCGGCGAAAAGAAACCGAATATACTGAGTGTTGCTCCGGCTTCCCAGGCAAGCTGGAGAGGCGGCGCGATCCTGTCCGCCCTGAGCACATTTTCGGACATGTGGGTAAGCAAAGATGAATACGATGAGACCGGGCCTTCCATAGTGCATCGTAAATGTAACTAGAGAAAGGATCAGAGGTTGGCCCGGAAATAAGTCCGGATTGAGATAGCCTGCAAAAAGAATCCTCCGGCTAAACCAGCTCGAACTTCTTTTTGCCCAGGGACTGACCGTTGATCTGTAATTCAAGATAGTGAGCGCCGGCATAGAGGGTTCGCGTAGTCATTTTTGGTTGCAGCATGTGGCGCTTCCTTATCTCGATTTTCTCTCCTTTCTTAAGTGACACTTTCTTAAGTTTGAACACCTTACCCGAGTTCAGCTTCCCGGTCTTGTTTACAAAATGGATGAGATAATCTACAATTAAGGCTGTAGGCTCCTGCGCCCGTATATTAAAAGAGAAATCCAGAGAATCTCCCATCTTGACTCTGCCAGGCGCCTTGAAATCAGATACCTGCACCGGTGGCGCCGGGTTATAGCCAAGAAAACGGAGCGCTTCCGGATGGCCCTGCTTTACCAATCCCCGTAGGCTGTGACTGAGCAGGAAATTCATCTCCGCCGACTTCTGTTTGCTGCCTTTCTTCCAACGTTCCAGGGTCTTCAACGCAAGCTCTGGATCTGCTTTGGCTACGTCGTTCATATGATTGGCCACCGATCGAGTTACGTATCGCGTTTCGTCGGCATAAAGCGCCTCTAAAACCGGTAGAGCCAGCGTCGCAGGAATGCTGATCTTCTGAGCCCAGGGCAATCGGGGTCTGAGACCTTCGCTGCAAAGCCGCCGAACATGATAATGAGGGTCCGTTTTCCAGATGTGAATTTTCGCCATGGTTTCATCGGGAAAGGCATTCAGAAAGTAGCGAATCGCATCTTCCGCAGAGAACCGCTGAGTGATTTGCCGTAGAGCTTCCAGCGAGAACTCCAGGTCCTTTGCATTGCATCCATAAAGGGCCACAAAGTCAGCCAGGGGAGCGTATATGAAGTCTCCGAAGTCATCGTCGGATCGAGTGGGATCCAGGGGCGGAGGTAAGGGCTTTAGCAGGATCCGCG
This sequence comes from Spirochaetaceae bacterium, assembly GCA_002730875.1. Taxonomy (GTDB): domain Bacteria; phylum Spirochaetota; class Leptospiria; order Leptospirales; family Leptonemataceae; genus UBA3465. The sequence continues at coordinate 86,901 of PCBI01000013.1, forward strand.
TGGCTTTTCGGTAGTCGGCAGGAAGATGCTTTCGCAATAATTCGGCCATCCAGCGAATCCGCTCTTTTAATTCTCTGCTCTTGAACCCGGCCAGGGTTTCTCTTACGAAATCTTTCCGGGGAAAGTCAGAGTAGACCGTTTGAATGTCACCGGCCAGCGCCTCAACCCTGGCACGATTAAACAGATGATCTTTTAACAGGAACTTTTTTTCTTTTTCGTTAGCCATCCCAATACCTGCTTCTTCCTTCTTCCTTCTTGCTTTTTACTTCTTTTCCGCCTCAATAATGGCCGCATCCTGGCCATGCCAGCAGGTACAGCCCATAAGCGAATCATGGAAATCTCGGGCTCCACCTCTGAGAATTTCCAAAACGGCTGTGCGAATGCCTGCGGACCCGCCGGCTGTCCACTGGATTACCCTGGCGTCGTTTTGTGGAGCAGAAACGGGAAATAAACTGGGCACAGACCGAAATCCTGGCAACCTGCCCCCAGGCAGGCCCTTTGAATGGAAATCCGCAAAAAGATTATTATTGTCGGGGGCGGTCCCGCCGGCTTATCCACGGCGCTGCATCTTTGTAAGCTAGATCCGGAAATGGCCAGAGACATTGTGATTCTCGAGAAGGCCACTCATCCCCGAACCAAGGTATGTTCCGGCGCCTTGAGTCATCACGGATCGTTGGTGCTCCAGGGCCTGGGGCTGCAACCCCCGGTATCGCATGTTCCCCTTCGAGAAATCCGGATGGCCTACGGTAAGCATTATTACTCTTTTAAAGGAAATCCAATCGCGCGGGTGTTTCAACGATCCGAATTCGATGAATGGCTCGCGAGTGAAGTACGAAAAAGGGGCGTTACGGTTCAGGAAAAGGAACCCATTCGCGAAGCCGCCATAGACGAGGACGGAGTCAGAATCCGAACAGATCACGGCACCTATCATGCAAGAATGGCTGTAGCAGCGGATGGCGCAGCCAGTCCACTGCGTCATTCGTTGGGTTGGCCTATTCGGCCGGACAACAAATCCAGACTTCTGGACTTTCCTTCGCCCCCGGAAAGCATACCGGGTCCAAAGGCAGCGCTGGCCATTCTGGACTTTTCGCGCATATCCCGGGGCCTACAGGGGTACCGGTGGGACATACCAACCCAGCAAGACGGCACAGTGTACATGGACCGGGGATTGTTCGACAGCGGCATCGATACCAGGCGTCCCCTTCTCGGCCTGAAGCCGGAGCTTGCCCGCTATCTTGCCGATCAGGGAATTCGTCTCCAGTCCGAGGAAGCGCGACTCCGAAGCCATCCGTATCACTTCTTTGATCCATCCAACGATTTCGCCCGTCCCCATGTATTGCTGGCCGGGGATGCCGCCGGAGTGGATCCTCTCTGCGGCGAAGGCATCGCATTCGCCCTGGGCTACGGACGGGTGGCCGCGAGGCACATCGTCAAAGCATTCCAGAGCCAGGATTTTAGCGGAAAGGGCTACAAAGAGGAGATTATCCAGGATTCCGTGACAGGGGAGCTACTCATGCGATTTCGCCTGGCTCGGATCGCCTATTCGATTCGATCAAACCTGGCGCTCAACGTGGGCTGGTACCTTGCATCCCTGGTTGCACGTTTTACGAAGTGGAATAATTCCGACTACGTACCGGATGCAAACGTCAAAGAATTCAAATAGCGGTTGATCGTCACGCCAGCCCTTCGATACCCCTCGGGAACTCCGGAATCGGTTCAGTTGTTCCTACAACGGCTCCAACTTCATAGACAGCCCCTTCTTCAGGCCCAGGGTTGCTCCGGTCATCAGCTCCGGGCTAGAGCCCTCAATGGATTGAAAGCGGAAATTCTTCAAAACCGTTCCCAGTATCATGGGACCTTCCATGAGCGCCAGGTTCTTGCCAAGGCAGGCCCTGGATCCGCCCCCAAAAGGTAGGAAATGGGAGCGTATTTCGCCGGCCGCATTTGAATCGGCGAACCTTTCGGGTAAGAAAGCCAGAGGCTCCGGCCAATGCTCGGGGTTTCGATGGATGTCCCAGATAGATAACAGAAGCAGAGCGCCCTTCGGGATCCCGAAATCCCCGAGGCGAACACTCTTAATCGGCGTTCGATTTACCATGTACACCGGAGGGTAGATTCGCATGGCCTCTTGAAACGCATTGCGAATCCCGTGCAGTTGCTGACTTTCTTCTTCTGTGGGGATATCCCCATTTATAGTCTCCTGTGCTTCCTTCCTGAGGGATTCGGCCGCATCTGCATTCTGGGCGAGTAGCCATAATGTCATTGTCAGTCCAAAGGACGTAGTGTCGAAACCTGCAAATAATACGGTCATTAATTCGTCGCGAATCTCCTCATCGGTCATGCGTTCCGCGGTTTCTGCATCCTCGGCCTCAATGAACATAGTCAGCAGATCCGATGGTCGATCCCCGGACGCTCGGCGATTTGCAATCAGAGATTTGAGTAGCTCTTCCAGCATCCGATGTGCATTTCGCACTCGCGGCTGCGCCAGATAGGCTAGCGATAGGGGCAGAGGGAACGGATTGAAGAAGCGTTTTATGCAGAAACCAGAAAGGATCGAGAAGCAGTCAAAGAGCGTTTCTGATTCCCGTTTTGCCTCTCCGGAGAAAAGGCTTCGCAGGATGACTTGAAGTGTGACCCGCTGCATTTGCTCATGTATATCCAGCACTCTCAAAGAACGGTCAGCAAGAATGACTTCGGAAATGGCGCCCTGAATATGGGACTCAAAACTTCGGATAGCGGCTGTGGAAAAGAACGGATTCATCAGACGTCGCTGGCGTTTCCAATGGTTACCGTTACTTAGAACCAACCCTTTTCCCAGAAGAGGCTCGAAACGCACATTGGCCGGTCCTTTCAAGAAGTCACGTTCGGTGCGAACCAGAATATCATGTACCAACTCAGCGTCGGAAACCACATATACTCTCTTACCCGGGATCGGAACTCTTACGATGCCGCCATACTCTTTGCGCAACGCCTCCGAAAGACCCAGGACATCGCGCTGTAATTCACGGGCATACCTCAGGGAAAAGACGGCGGATGGCCCGGGTATTTCCCGGCCTGGACGGTCTTTTACTGACTCTGTTGGCTTCATTCTCTATGCTCCTACGATTCGAAGGATTCGTTTCTGCCCGAAGCCCTTTTGTTCTTATTGCCCTGGGCGCGCCAGTAGCTTCGCTCTACACTCGGGTATCTGCAGGCCGGTAGCCCTGCCGCCACTGATCTCGCGGAAAACAGTCCTGTCCAAAAGTTCAGGATGTCAGCCCCGGTTTGGCTCATGGCAAAATCGTCAGTCGGGCTTGCGAAGCAGGCAATACTGAAATATCTGACTTTCGTCCACGCTCCATTCAATGCTGCATTCGGCAAACCTGGATCCCGCGATAATCTGCTCAAAGTCTTCTCGCGAACGTTCGTGCATGAGCCACTCAAGGAGATGCACAAGTAATGGTGTGTCCGCATGGTTGGGAGATGTGACGCTGATTAATGTGAATCCACCGGGCTGCAGTGTTTCGTAGATCCAATCCAGAAGCGAAATACATTCGCTTTCAACAAGATAGTCCATGAGGCCAAAAACCGTGATCAGGTCCTGGGGTTCCAGAGTCATCCGGCCCCTACCCGCCACAAGTCCCAGGACATTCTGTTCCACCAGATCTACAGTGTGCTGCATACCAGGAATTGTCTGCTCCTCGGCTACAGCGGCCAGAGCATCCTGATCGAGATCCACCATAGTGATGGATGGCGCGCTCCTGGTTCGGCCCAAATACTCCAGTGTCTCTCGGGCCGAGCCCGAAGCCAGTCCGAGGATCAAAGGCTGAGAACGGTCCACCAGGAGTCGAGCCATGATCGATGCGGCCAGCGAAACTCCATCCCGCCGGGCGCGGCAAAAATCCCGGTTCAAAAACCAGCGGTCTATGGATTCGCCCAGAATCGTATCGCCCCGGGGTTGATTTTGTTGAACCAGCGTATTGGTGACGATATCATCCGAGAATCCTCGCGGCTTCATATAACAGTGAGCCATAGTTTCGCTCAACATGAACCAGCGAAAGGTCTCACGAAACACGTACGCGCCAATTCCAATGAGTAGCTGATCCGTATCCCGGTAACCCATGAGGTCGTCGTAGCCAATCTCCACAAGGGCCTGCGGACCGGTGAAGCGTTTAAGGTCCTGAATCACGTTGTCGCATAATTCGTCTACCCGGGTGTCCAGGTCTGGAATGCTTTCTCCGCGACGTAGCGCATTATGCAGGGCCCGCATACTGGAATCGAAACTTTCCATTGAGGCAATTAGCTCTTCCGGTATTTGCCGCTGGGTAATATAGCCCATTCGTGTGGAATGAAACCGGTTTACCTGCGCCACTTCGTTCACATTTAGTTCCTGGACATAGGCGGTGGCTTCGCGAAGTCTCTGGGAAAGGGTGACGGCCAGGGAGTGGTAAACCCGCGCCGAGAATCCGGGATCGGAGGATAGCAAAGAATCCAGCCGATGGACATCGATAGCTTCCACCAGAACATCGCCTTCAGCCACCACAAAAGCGCTGGCCCCCTGTTGCTCCAGAAAGCTCATTTCTCCAAAGCTTTCATCGGGCCCCAACCGATGCAGTGTAATGGAATGTCCGTCCACCTCGCCGGCGATTCGTACAAAGCCGCTCCGGATGAGGTATATGGCCTTTTGATCGCTTCCTGCAGTAATGATAACGTCGTTGTTCTGGTAGCGTATTTCTCTGGCGCTGGACCGTAAAGTCTGCCAGTCGGAATCCGTTAATAATGCCAGCGCTCTTGCCATACTAGCCCTCCCCTTTCGCGCCAGAGTTTAGTTTCTCTGGCATATTAAATTTCGCTTCTTTGCCCTTGAGCCCTGCATTCAAAGTACGACGCCATACAAACTGGCCTATATGCGTTGCCAGAAACCGGGAACCAGGCAAAATCAGTCTCAGGAGCTCCAGCGTTCGCACGAATGGCCAAATAAAATAAGGAAGAAACTGCCAAACATTAAAGCCAAGACCCAGTTCCGATCCCCGCCTTGCCCCCAGCAGATTTCGGGTTAGTCCGGCCAACATGGAACGAATCAAGGATCGCATAGGCAAAGCCACCACATCCACTGCCATAGCCGATCCTGCATCCAGCAGCGAGTTCATTAGCTGCACGGATGGCTCGTCCGCCGGCCGGCGATTCAGTTCCAGTACGTCCAGGATGCGATGGCATTCGTTCGCATTGGCAGGTAAGATATCTCGGTCGATCCCCAGAAGAAATCCATTGTAACGCCAGATTGCGTACATTGCCTGCTCTTCTCTTTGACTGATGAAAACACCCCAGCGACGTAATGCGCGAATCACGGCGAGCGAAAATAAGACATTGCTTCCCAGCATCTGCCACTGGTTCAGGGGCATCCCCCAGTTTTCTTTATCCCAGGTGCCCGATTTCAGAAGCAGCCGGCGCACCTGGGCATGCATTAATCTGACTCGAATCGTAATTTGAAACCCGCGACCGCTCGGACGTAATCCGCCCGGCTGACAACACTCGTAGACAAAGCCCGCCGTTTCATCCAGACGACGACGCGCACGCTGCACGAGACGACCGGAAAGGACCAGAGGTTTGCTGCTCAGCGGATCCAGATAACCGGTGGGTAGCGAATGGCACATCAAAGCCGCCGGCCCAAAAGGACCGGTACGGATAAATGTGTTGGCTCCGTACTCGATTTCGCTCCAGTCCGCCCATAGCGGAGTACGTTCGATATCCGCAAGAAGCGCCCGAACAGAAGCTGGCGCCTCGGGAAACCGATCAATTCCCTGCTTCAATGCCATTGAAAGAATGGCATTTCCTTCGCCGGGCCGCATACGAGAAAAATCTTCTACAACGGCATCCGCCAGCACATCGGTGGCGTAGAAGTACGGCGCCATGCGCCGCTGCAATTCTTCAGTTTCCGGCCGGTTGTTTTTCATTCGAAGGCGCCGGGCCCGGCTGAACCTGGCTTGCGAGCCATAAAGACCCCGTACTGCCAGAGTTTTCGTTGGAGTGCTCGCCACTGGTATTTTCCGGCGGTGTAATTCCCATGCTGTATTTCGTTTCTAAGTCCTATCCAGTACATCAGATGAGCCGGAATGGTGGCCATGATTGCGCGGCTGTTAAGCTTTCGAGCCGACGGTATAACAAGGTTGGTTACGTCCTGCGACTGAATGTTTTCAAAGCCAGCCCGGGCAGCGAACTCTACAAACTCTTCAGTAGTTGCCAGGGAGTCCACGGCCCATGGTTCAAGCCAGCCACGCATTAGATCCTTTTGTTCGGACTCCAGGGATTCCATTGGCGTAGTACTGAAGCCATCCGCCACAATCAATCTACCCCCGGGAGCCAGCAGGCGGTACGCTTCAGTAAGAAACGCCTCTTTATTGGCCGTGTGACAGATACTTTCGATAGCCCAGACAACGCTAAACGACTCCGAGCGAAAACTGGTGCGGTTAAAGTCTTGAACCTGGAAATTAGCGGGAATCTTTTTTCGTCTGGCTGATTCCGTAGCCCGGTTTACCTGGCGTTGGGACAGAGAAATACCGGTGCATTCACATCCGTAGGTTTGCGCCAGGTAAATTGAGCTGCCTCCCACCCCGCAACCCGCATCCAGAACCCGATCCTTTCCGTTGATGTCAATGGCCTGCGCCATCCAGCGATTCTGATTCTCCTGGGCTTGAATCAGGGACCGAATTCCCTGCGTCCAGAAGCCATAGTGCAGCGCCAGACTGCGACTTGTATGCCAAACAAACTGGTAGTCCCATTCGCAGGTATCATAGTAGGAAACGATTTCTTCGTGGGACCGGATGGATTGCATGCGACCGCCGCAAGATACTCTTTTCGACCGAAAAGGAGCAAGCAAGTTTTCGATTTGCGGTCCCCTGAACAGGTGGTTTTTGCCCTCGACCTCCCATTTCGTACAGGCGTTCTGCACAATGAATATCCCCTTCCTTTTTTTTGAGTTGCTCGAATCTAACCTGGCAGGACAGATTTGCTCGTGTCCCAGAATCTTTCCGATGATCAAAAAGCCGAACTGGCATCCTTGAGCCAGGAACCCTACGGTCATGACCTGGCAAAAAAAGTGGCGAAGCACCTGAAGCTAAGGGGCTCGATTGCCCACAACCACCGGGACTACTGCGGAACCGGGCTCTTCTATCTGGAGGGCGAGTATCTCTATACAGTCGTTGATGATGGGCATCCGGTTCCTTACTACGGTCGGGAGCGTGGCTGGAGCTTTGGAGACCTGCACTCTTTCGCAGCCTGGCTTTCGCAGCAATCCGATTATTCCCTGAGTATGGCAGACAATCCGGCGGTATTCAACAATCAGACCATTACGCGAAGTAGACTGGAGAAAGCCCTGGAAAGATAGTCCATTTTCCCTGCCCTGGCCTTTTTTGAGCAATCCAACGCTCCCTCAAAACTGCGTCGGGCCTAAACCCGATGCCTTAACTGCCGAAGATCGTACCATGCAGTTCGGCACCCAGGGCCCATCTCGAACACTCCGATCTTCGCCAACACGAATGCAGGGCTGCTGCCCGGTCAGGGCGATTACCGGCGAATTTATCCGAATCATTCTGGCAGTCTTGTTGGCATCGACTCTTGCGAATTGCGCTACTACATCCCCGTCTTTACCGGGACCGGGAATCTCGGTTACTGGTTCCGGGCCCCGATTGATCCATGCCACGGTATCTCGTCAGCACAGCAGAGTACGGGAGCTCCTGGAGGCAGGCGCCGATCCCAACACATCCTACCCCGGGGGCTACTGGCACGGAGACCGACCCCTGCACTTTGCTGTTCGGAATGGGGATTTGCGAGCGGTGTACCTGTTGTTGCGAAACGGAGCTGACGTTAATGCGCGGAACGCAAACGGAGAAACTCCGCTAATTACAGCTATAGATGAGCGATCCGTAGATCTGATCCAGATCCTGTTGAATGAAGGAGCAGACCCGTCCCTTCCGACGAAGAATGGGCTTACTCCATTGCATGTGGCAGCGGATCGTGGACTGGCCAGGATTGTCCGGGACCTTCTCATTAGAAATGTGGAGGTGGATGCCAAAACGGATGATGGCCTGACTCCGTTGATGGTCGCCTGTAAGCGCTATGAACCAATTGTTCGCCTTCTCATCGAGGCCGGCGCGGACGTAAACGCCCGAACCAGATCCGGTACCACTCCCATCATGTATGCCAGTCATACTGGATCTCTGAAAATTGTTCAACTCCTGGTTGAATCGGGGGCCGAAATCGGCCACAGGAGAGTCGATAGCAAGGATGCTCTTTATTATGCCTTCTTTCCGCACATGTATCATTTTGATCGTCCCGGAACATTGCAATTCCTGCTTCAGCACATCGATGTAGATCGAAGATATACAGACTCGAAGAGCACTCTGTTGATGCTGAGTTCGGCATTCTACTATGGCGATGATTGGCAGACTGGATTCCTTTTGAGAAACGGAGCCGATCCCACGGCCCGGGATGCGGATGGGGCCCGGGCAGTAGATTATTGTCGGCGCGAAGACTGCAGAGCCGCTCTGCAGGAGGCAATGAAAGACCGGGGAGCTACCGGGAAGCCGGAAACTGGCCCGGCGGTGGAACAACATCGTCAGGATGAGAAACGTGAGGAGCCGCGTCGTCAGGACGAGAAACGTCAGGAGGATCAGCAGGACGGGCCCTGGACAAGGGACTGGCTGAAGCAACGACTGGACTCCGGCGCGAAGCCAGCCCCCATGATTCGCGCAGTGCTGCACGCCTATGACGGTGAGCTCTCAGAAAACGGAACCGAGGCTCTGCAACTTCTTCTGACGAAGCTTGAAGGAACATTGAGTCAGAACCTGGTCACCGAAATCTGGCCTTTGATTAACTTCGAAAACCCGCGAACCAGTTTCTATAGTCGGTATCAGCACAAAGATGCAGAAAAACAGGCTGCTGTTACCGAGCATCCTTTGATCGATTCGCTGCTGGCCAGAGAAATGGTGGGTTATCCTATAGGGGCAGCATGCACCCGAGCCTTATATGCCTATCTGGATGCTGGCGGCAACCCCCGGCCGGCTCCTTTCCAGGGTTTCTACTTCTATGATCAGTCCCTTCTTTCGAAAATCTGGTTTTGCCCGGATGCGAAACAACGAATGCACCGATTAATCGAAGCCGGAGCCTTACATCCGGACCTGGCCGGGGAATTCTACTCGGACTTGATTCGGTTTAATATGTTGGACGAATTTCTGATTCGCAAACTTGGGGCGAAAGGCTTTGGCCCGGACCACCAGTACAAGTACCTTGCCCAGAGGCCGCTTTGCACTGCAATCGATCTAGGCAAAACAGAAAGTGTGCGGCTTCTGCGAAACTTCACTTCGAACCAGACATGCTTCAGAAATGAAGAAGGCCCGCTAAGCGCCCGGGTCTACGCCATGCGTCATGCTCCAAAGGCAAGCCGGAAAGAAATCGTCGCACTCTTGCCAGCCACCCGGCAGAGCGAACTGGAAGAGCTTATTTCTCAGGGTTCCCCTGCGCGGCTTGCAACTTATCTGAAGCTCAATCAAGAGGCAAACCTGGACCTGGTTCAGTTAGAAGGCCTGCTCGGGTTAGACGAACGTATGGCCCGGGCCTCTCTGCATCGACTTATCGGGACCGAACCAATGATTGCCTATGCTCTGAATCAACGTAACCGGGAATTGGCGCGAATTGCTCTGGAAAATGATTCGAACCACGCAGTACCGCTGGCGGATGTTACCTATCGATTTCCTGAATTCTTGCCGGACCTACTCCGGCAAAGGTCGGATTGGAGCAAAGAGGAACTGGAAGATGCTTTGATAGCGGCGGTTCATCAGGGAAACGTGGAGGCCGCGCAGTTGCTCATTCAGGCCGGCGCATCGGTCCGGATGCTGGTATGGAACAGCTATAGTCTCCTGCATCTGGCCCGGGATAACCCGAAAATGTATCTGTTTCTCAAACGCCAGGGAGCGGAGTCCATGCCCAACGACCAGCCGCCCGAGTTTTCTCTACCGAGTAAGAATGAAACGGACCGCCTTATCGAAGACTCGCGGGAGCTGCGGGAACAGACCGAGGAAATCCAACCCCGGATAAAGCCTCTGCCGTAAGTTTCGTTATTAGCTTTACAACCCTGCTGCATCCGTAACTCTGGTCATAACGCTTTTCTATCACTCGATTCACGACTCGGCGCAAGAACCCGAGCAGCATGACCGGCTTTGCCTTTCCTTCTACTTTGTTCTTCTCCCTTTCCCATGATATCGCTATTTGATCGCAAAGCGATTCTCTAACTCAGGAAAAAGAAAATGAAACTTTATGTAGGAAACATAAGCTTTGACACAACTCAGCAGTCCCTTTCGGACCTATTTGCGGCCTTCGGCGACGTAGACTCTGCAAATATTATCACCGACCGCGAAACCGGCCGTTCAAGAGGCTTCGGCTTTGTCGAGATGCCCAACAAGAAAGAAGCCATCGCAGCGATGAGTAATCTTTCCGAATCCGAAGTGGACGGACGACAACTCGTAGTAAACGAAGCCCGTCCTAGAAACGACCGATTCTAAGAAATCTCAACAATTCTAAGAACTACCACGGCAATACTGCCAATCCATTCGGGGCCTCCCAGGCCCCGTTGTAGCAGCAACCTCGCAAGGAAGCTTCTACAAGACAGCTTTCCAAAAGCGAGGAAACACATGAAATTTGACTCTTTAGGTCTGGCCGAGCCTCTTTATCGTGCCATTGAAAAAGAAGGGTATACAGAACCCACAGAGATACAGAAGCAGGCCATCCCTGCAATTCTCTCCGGTCAGGACGTACTGGCTGCAGCCCAGACCGGAACCGGTAAAACGGCAGGCTTTACGCTGCCTATTCTACAACGTCTACTTAAAGATAATCCAAAGGGTCAGCCCGAACTGCAGGTCTTGATTCTCACTCCGACCCGAGAACTGGCCGCACAGGTACACGAAAGCGTTCGCGCCTATGGCCGATACACGAAGATCCGCTCCACCGTAGTTTTCGGCGGCGTAGGAATCCAACCTCAAATTGCCAACTTGCGAAGAGGCACCCACATACTTGTGGCCACTCCGGGTCGATTGCTCGATCTGGCCGCCCAGGGAGAGCTGGACTGTTCGGCCATCCAAACACTGGTGCTGGATGAAGCGGACCGAATGCTGGATATGGGATTCATTCGCGACATTCGCCGAATCCTGGCCTTGCTCCCTTCCAAAAGGCAGAATCTGCTGTTCTCGGCCACCTTTTCAAAAGAAATTCTAAAGCTTACCAGCGAATTCTCAAGGAATCCGCTTCGCATTCAAGCCACACCCGACAATACCACAGCTACTCTTGTAGAGCAGAAAGCTTATTCAGTGGAGCGGGAAGGCAAACTGGAACTACTGCGTCATCTAATTAATGACGGTAACTGGCAGCAGGTACTGGTGTTCACGCGCACCAAACACGGAGCCAATCGTCTGTCCCAGAAACTGGAGAGTAGCGGTATCAAATCCGCCGCCATACACGGAAACAAGAGCCAGAGCGCTCGCACAAAAGCGCTGGCTGGATTCAAAGATGGCGCCGTTCGAGTGCTCGTAGCTACCGATATCGCAGCGCGAGGATTGGACATCGAACAACTACCTCAGGTAGTAAACTTTGATCTGCCCAATGTGCCGGAAGACTACGTGCACCGCATTGGCCGCACGGGACGAGCCGGCAGCCCCGGTCATGCCGCTTCCCTGGTTTCTCGCGAAGAGCTTCCGTTGCTTAAAGGAATCGAGAAAGTCATCAAGCAACGTCTTCAATTGAATCGAGTTGCTGTAGGTCGTTAATTCAGACCCAGGGCTGTGTTCCAGGAATGACGGATACACAGCCAACTTGAAGAAAACGAATCCACGTCCTGTGGATGATAAAAAAAGCGGCCGCCCCTAGAGGCAGCCGCTCTTTCGCTTTATCCTTGCCTGCATCGAGTCCGGGAACCGGAAACGGCCCTATGCCTGCCGGAGGCAACGGGCTTCCAGGGCTGGATCGCCGTGCAAGCTCTGGATTGCATCACCATCACTGGGATGCAGATCCATCACCTTGTTTCCGATCAGGCAGTTTCCAGATCAAACCGATCCAGATTCATCACCTTATTCCAGGCTTTCACGAAGTCTTTAATGAACTTTTCTTTCGCATCGTCCTGGGCGTAAACTTCAGAAAGGGCACGAAGCTGCGAATTCGAACCAAAGATCAAATCCACTCGTGTTCCGGTCCATTTCAACTGCCCTGACTTCACATCCTTGCCTTCGTAGATTCCGTCGAATCTACCGGAATCCCCATCTTTCTGCGACCAGGTGACGTTCATATCCACCAGATTGACGAAGAAATCATTCGACAGAGTTCCCGGTTTGTCGGTGAATACTCCGTGTTTCGAAGCGTCAAAATTAGCGTCCAGAACGCGAAGACCTCCAACGAGAACCGTCATTTCCGGAGCGCTGAGCTTAAGAAGCTGCGCTTTGTCTACCAGCATGTGTTCGGAAGCCACGGTAAACTTCTGCTTTAGATAGTTTCTGAAACCGTCTGCTTCGGGTTCCAGATACGCCCATCCTTCAATTTCCGTTTGCTCCTGAACAGCATCCATTCGACCGGGCTTGAAGGGAACCTTGATCTTATAGCCGGCCTTCTTCGCCGCCTCTTCAATCGCGGCACATCCGCCGAGAACAATCAGATCCGCCATGGATATCTTTTTACCGCCGGAGGCTGACTTATTGAAATCCCCCTGGATCTTTTCCAGTTCGCCCAGAACCTTTTTGACTCGCGCCGGATTATCCGCTTCCCAGTCCTTTTGCGGGGCCAGTCGGATGCGAGCGCCGTTGGCTCCGCCGCGGTTATCCGAACCGCGAAAAGTAGAAGCCGAAGCCCAGGCAGTGGCCACCAGTTCGGAAGTAGAAAGTCCGCTGGCCAGAATCTTCTCTTTCAAACTTTGAACGTCGGATTCATCCACCAGCTTGTGGTCCACTGCGGGAATCGGATCCTGCCAGATGAGATCTTCGTCCGGAACTTCCGGTCCCAGATAACGTGCTTTGGGTCCCATGTCCCGGTGAGTCAGCTTGAACCAGGCTCTTGCGAAAGCGTCGGCGAACTGATCCGGGTTTTCGTGGAATCGGCGGGAAATAGGCTCATAGACAGGGTCCATCTTCAGGCTCATATCCGCCGTAGTCATCATGGGCGGCCGTTTTGAGCCATTACCATGGGCATCCGGAATCATATGCTCTTCTTTGGTGTTTTTTGGCTGCCATTGATGAGCTCCCGCCGGGCTCTTTGTCAGCTCCCATTCGTAGCCAAAAAGCATGTCAAAGTACCCATTATCCCATTTCGTGGGATTAGGTTTCCAGGCCCCTTCGATGCCGCTGGTTATGGTGTCAGAGCCTTTGCCGGTACCATGTTTGTTCTTCCAGCCAAAGCCCTGCTCTTCGATGGGGGCGGCTTCGGGATCGGGTCCTACCAGCGCGGCATCGCCGGCGCCGTGCGCTTTTCCGAAGGTATGGCCGCCAGCAGTCAGAGCTACGGTTTCTTCATCGTTCATGGCCATACGCTTGAAGGTTTCGCGTACATCTTTACCTGAAGCCACAGGATCGGGATTTCCGTCCGGACCTTCCGGATTGACGTAAATCAGACCCATCTGCACCGCAGCCAGGGGATTTTCCAGATTTCTTTCGCCGGAGTAGCGACTGTTTTCTTTATCGCTGGTTGCCAGCCATTCGTCTTCTTTACCCCAGTAGATATCTTCTTCGGGCTGCCAGATATCTTCGCGACCGCCGCCAAAGCCGAAAGTCTTGAAGCCCATGGATTCCAGGGCCGCGTTTCCGGCCAAAATCATCAGATCTGCCCAGGAAATCTTATTTCCGTACTTCTTCTTGATGGGCCAGAGCAGCCTTCGCGCCTTATCCAGGTTTCCGTTATCGGGCCAGCTATTTACTGGCGCGAATCGTTGATTGCCGGTTCCGCCGCCCCCGCGACCGTCTGCGGTGCGATAGGTTCCGGCGCTATGCCAGGCCATTCGAATAAACAATCCGCCGTAGTGCCCCCAGTCGGCCGGCCACCAATCCTGGGAATCGGTCATCAATGCGTATAAGTCCTTCTTCAGGGCCTGGTAGTCCAGCTTCTTGAACTCCTCGGCATAGTTGAAATCCTTATCCATCGGATTGGATGAGGGCGCATGCTGATGCAAAATGCCCAGGTTTACCTGATTCGGCCACCAGTCCTTGTTCGTTGTCCCTTTACCCGCCACCGGCATCTTTTTGCCGCTGAACGGACATTTTTGTTCTTCGCTCATAGTAGTCTCCTGGCGGGGTCGCAATGGCTGCGAGAAAGCAATCATACAGAATGCCAGACCCTTCCATCTGTTTTACGAAAGCAACGCCCGCTGGACAGACTTTGGAGTCGCAGGTAAAAGTTGTCAAGCGAAGAAGGATTTATTTTATCTATCCGATTAATTTCTCAATAGATTTTCTCTATCAAATGATTGATAGCAACTATGTAACGATCTGCTTCGCCGCTTCGCCGAAGATCGTTTCTCCAGGGAAAGCCCCATTGGCGATTCGATCATCTGCTCATCCCGAATTCTCGGATGGTACGAGCGCGATCATGTAAGCGTCCCTTCGCCGGCGAAATTTCCGTTCGGCAGAAGTTCTCGGATCGCCGCGAATTCGCCTGCTGGAACAAGATCTGCGAGCGCCCAGATCTCTGATTCGCAAAAAAGCTCACCGCTTTGGATAGTGCTCGATAGTACTGGATGGTTCTGAGCGAATCCTTTAGCCAAGAGCGTCCCTTATCCGCCTTGCCCGAAACTCATTGGAATTTCCGACCTGGTCGTATTCAGCAAGGGACAGTGTTTCCCCGGCCGGAGTCTGGAAGCTGACATCATAGCTTACTTCCCCTTTTTCGAAGTGACCATATCGCAACCTGAACTGGAATGCTCCGAGTTCGAAGTCCGGAAGGCTTTCTATGTCCAGCCGCCGAAGCCAGTTTGCCATCGCTTTGAGCTTCTCCCGAGGAAGCCGGGCCTGTCCCAGTGTCTGAAAGGGGATCTCCGCTTCCGAGGACGTCGATCTGGAATCGAAGTGATTTTTCTGCCTTGTGTCCTGGTACCGAGCTTGTATAAGGAAACTGTCACCCTCTTGACGGAGAATTTCGAGAATTAACACAACTCCCGAGCGCTCGCAACGAAACTGGACGAATGGGGATGTCATCGGGCAAATCTTGGAAATGAGAAGCCGTTAGCAATCCGAACTTCGCAACAATTGGATGCCTTGAGAAAGTCAATTCCGTAGTCATAACCTGACGGGAAAACCTCCGCAAAAAGAATCCTGCTCCAGTCCAAACAGACATGACCTCTTGAGGTTTGCCCGGGATTGCGTGGATGTTCTAGAAAAAGGATGGACCATGATACATGGGCGGTCGTCCAAAGGGGTATGACAAAACGAACGATTCTAAAGGGCGCTGCCATTCTGGCGCTATCTTGCATTCCAGCGCTGGTATTGGCCCAACCTGCTCCTTCCGCTTCCCAATGCGTTTATTCGGGGACCTGGAAATCGGCCAATTCTTCCGGCCCGATTCAATGGAACATTACCGAGGAAGATGTCTGCTGCGGGCTATGGGCTCTGGAACTCACAGGCTCGGGCTCCGATTCCTATGGCGGCTATAAACTGAGCGGATCCTGCGCCGAAGGTCAATGCACAGTAGACCAGGATTACACATCCGGACGTTTCAGCGGCAGAAGTTACACCTATACCGGCGACATTGAATGGATAAGACCACTGGATACGATGAAAGGATTCAGCGGAAACTACAAAGAAAACGGTGGCGACGGATCCGGAACTTTCAGCATAACCAGTATTCGTTGTAACTAACATTTACGAAGAACTGCTACTTTCCGGCGGCGCTGCCCGGAAGTGAGGCAGGGAGCAACGGGCGAATCGGGGTTTCATCCAATCGAAATTTCTGGAGTCAGATTCTTTCGATCAAGCCCTTCGCCTGCTCCTTGTACCGCTGATCTTCGCGCCCATGTTTGGGCGAAAGGGGGGCCTCCAGAATCCATTCCAGATGTTTACGAGCGTTTTCCTTGTCGCGTAAGGCAGCGAATACCTGCGCGATATAGATGTGGTTCAAATAGAAATCCGGTCCGTATTCCAGCGCTTTTTCCAGGTGCTTCAGGCCTTTGCGGCTATCCCCTTTTGATATGGGCCAGGGTGGTACCTTGTGCAAGAACCATCCCATGGCTCGGTGGGGGCCTCCATAGAAATAGGACTCATCCAGTTCCAGGGATTTGCTCAGCGCCTTTTCAATAGGATCGATCAAGAAGAGGCTCGTAAGAATTCCACGGGTTTCGCCCAGAAAGCCGTAGTTCACTGCCAGCCAGAACTGAGCCTCGATGCAGGATGCATCCAGTTCGCACCCTTTTTTACCATAATCCACTCCCTTTTCGTAGATCTCGAGTAGACCGGAATCCGCTACTTCCCCTTTCCAGTATTGGACCTGGCTTAGAAGACCAGAGATGACTGCAGACTCACCCGGCGCAGAGCCCAGGCCCTCCAGCAGTTCAATAAGCAAGGATTCCGCCCGGTCAAGGTTCTCCGGATCCAGTTCTCGTTCTTTGATCAGGGACTTCGCTTTTTCTATTCTTTGATCGCTTGAGTTCATAGTTCTACCTTCAGCCGCTCACCGAATAAAGCTCCAGCGGCAACTCTTTACCCTTCACGCGCACCCTCGGGAGCTTCTCCAGGGGCAGTTCAGCAAGCAGTTGCTCTTTCACTGCCCGAGAAATGATTAGATTTCGATCCAACTTCTTGCACAGACCTTCTATTCGCGAAGCGGTATTTACCGGATCGCCGATAACGGTGTATTCAATCTGATCAGAATCCCCGACGTTCCCGGCAAATACTTCGCCGGAATGAATTCCGATTCCTATGGCATTAGTAATACCATAACGAGCCCAGGTCGCGTCCAATTCCTTGCACACCTGAAGCATTTCCCGAGCGCATAGCACAGCATTAGTAGCGTCCTGCCCCGGACTCTCGGACGGCCGGGGGATTCCGAAAGTAGCCATGATGGCGTCGCCAATAAATTTATCCACTGAGCCACTGTATTTGAAGACTACCCGCGTAAGCCGCCCTCGCAGATCAGATAGCCAATTCAGCAGTGTTTCAGGATCCTGGGACTCGGAGATCTGTGTGAAGTTCCGAATGTCCATGAATAGTATGGTGGCTACCTGTCGGCGGGCGCGGGTAGCTTCCGAGTCGTCGCTTGTGATGTCGTCGACCACGGAAGGCGAAAAGTACCGGGATAGCAGAGCTCTTTTTGATTCCGCCGAGGTGATGGAATTCACCATACTTCGAGCATGACGAATGGAGTACGCAGAAACCAGACCGATCAAAACAAATACCAGAGGTTTCGTAAAGAGCACGTCCCCTAGATCCACCTTATTTCCGTTGATGTATTCTCTCCAGTCCCCGGTGGACTCGACCCCTTGATAGAGCATTATCCCGCCCATAGCAGCGTAGATCAGTACACAGAGGACTATGGCTACTATAGGTAATTTGCGGTCAAATTGTAGCGCCGTCCCAGCAAGAATCAGGCTGACCCAGTACCAGACTGTAGTTTTCACGGCAAAGGTAAAGCTTTCCGGCGACAGGCTCAGGGTCCAATACAGGATCATACCACATGCCAATAGAATATCCGCAAAAAGCGCCAACCAGTTGAAGAGTCGAATCAGTCGAATCTGTCCGTTCCGAATGACAAAACTGTGCCCAACGGTAATCAGCAGATAGAGTAAAATGGAGCCCAGGTTTACAGTAAGGGCTGCAGGATCAATACTCTGAAGCGAAATCAGGACCAGCGGCCCGCTAAACATTATGCCTATGACATAGCGCACGCGATTAACAACACGGGCGCTGGCCTGCTCTTCCGTTTCCAATACCTGGCGAGCGACTTCGGATAACGGCCCCTGCTTCATGGCCTGATTGCGTGTCATCGATGTATATCTGGCAATACTTTTTAGAAGCCAAACGAAGGAAGTCCTTATTCCAGAGCATTTTGGCACGCTCCAGGTAAGCGCGCGCCGCATACAATGGAGAAACACCGCAATCGCGGAGCAGTAGCAAGGGGCATTTCCTTCGAGGCCAGGTTGGGTCGAGGATTTTGGCCGGATAGGGCATTTTTGGTTGCCTTATTCGGTGTAAGCCTGTGAATTCTGTCCATGGCTCGCAGCGAACAGGATATTCTGAAAAGGGTACGGGCTTCCCGGCTGGATACGGTAGATCAGTACTATGATCCCGAATATGCACGTAGCATTTGCATGAATGTCCTGGATTTCCTGGACAAGTATTACTTCCGGGCGCGCATGGTGGGTTTTGATTCCCTGCCCCACACCGAGACCGATGGCACTCCGCTGATCTATGCGGGTAACCACTCGGGAATGGCTTTCCCCTGGGATGCCCTGGTTTTCGCATCCACCATATTCCGGCGACAGGGCTACAGCGAGAAGCATCCGGTACGAGCCCTGGTAGCTCCAGCCCTTTCCCGTATGCGAGTACTGCATCCGTTCTTTCTGGACAACTTCTGGCACCGAATCGGCGGTGTGGATGCCACGTTGCACAATTTTGACGCGCTGGTGGATCGTCCCAATCAGGCCGTCATCGTTTATCCCGAAGGAATCGAAGGAATCGGCAAAGGGTTTGACCATCGCTATCAGCTTCAGCGCTTCTCGAACAGTATGATTCGTATGGCATTAAAGTATCGCACCGACATTGTGCCGGTACTGACAATCAACGGCGAGTATATCAATCCCTACGGCTATCGCGTGGATCTCATCAATCAGATCGCCCAGCAAATCGGAATTCCTTTTGTGCCAGTGGGGCCGCTAACCACCCTGGTGGGACTCTTTCCCTGGTCATTCTATTTTGGCTTACCGGCGCGCTTAACCTACGTGAAAGGACGGCGAATCCGAATAGACGAGCTCACCGATCAGTCCTACGAAAAGATCTCGCAGAAAGAGATGCGAAGGCTCCGCGAAGTGGTGCAAAAACACTTCCAGGATGAACTAAACGAAGCCGTGAGCAATTACGGAAACGATCCTTACGAATTGGATGAGCTGAAGGAACTATGGTGGGAAAACCGGGATAAACTGGCCTATATCCTACCCACTGGCTGGCCGCTGCTGTTTCAAGAACATGAGCGGCTATTCATTGCGGCCAAAGATAAGAAATCGGTTAAGATGGACCATGGAAACCTGGCTTATGCCTATGCGCTTTTTCGCAACCCGGGCGTACTGGCCTATCATATGCCCGGCCTTGGCTGGCCCGCTCTTCTTTCGCTACGGGATGTGAAGTAAATTCTTCGAGGTTCGCCCGTTAAACCCGGGGTAGGCCGCCAACTTCTGCAGCAAAGAATGCGACGACTCGAAAGACCGGGCAAATAGGATCGAGCCAATGGATCTCGGACCAATAGAAAGGCCATCAGTATATAGACGAGCAACCTGCACAGGACCATTGCCAAAAAAGGAGAAACGATGAACAAGACTTTGCAACGACTGGGCGGCGCGGCAGCCGTAATGGAAGGGCTACTCTACGTGGCTGGCATGATCTATTTCATTCTGGTCGTGGACTATATGTCGGTTTCGGGAGCCGAAGCCAGGGTTCAACTGCTGGTAGATAACCTGATTGGCTTGATCGCCATAAATACGCTGATCTATATTGTCTTTGGAGTTGCCCTGGTAGTTCTGGCTGTGGCATTGCACGAACGACTGAGCCCACTGCAACCGGCCCTGATGCAGCTGGCCTCAGCATTTGGAATCATCTGGGCTGGCGTTGTGATTGTGGCCGGGATGCTTTTCAATCTAGGCGCCGAGCAGGCTGTGCTACTCAATGCGAAAGATTCGGCGGCGGCCGGCGATTACTGGCATATCATAGATACGGTACACCAGGCCATGGGCGGCGGTGTAGAAATCCTGGGCGGACTGTGGATGCTTTTCGTAAGCCTGGCAGGGCTGCGCGGAAAGGAGTTTCCCGGTATCCTTAATTGGCTGGGACTTCTGGTGGGGTTTGCCGGAACCATCACGTTGATCCCTCCTCTGTCAGAAATCGGAGGAATTTTTTTTGGACTGGGCCAGATAGTGTGGTTTCTATGGATTGGAATTCTGATGATGATTCGCAGCGCGGGACCAGCCAGCGCACCCTGATTGCAGCAATCCTGCCGCACTGTGAGTCCCGGCTCGATTCACCTGTCCAGGTAAACCGATATACGCTGTTGCGAACATTAATTGAGGAGATACTCAGGCTATGATAGACCAGGCAAAGAAAGACCACGTTTTTCAAATTACCATCAACACAAATGAGCGGAATACATTCGACAACCAGGCATTTGCGGCTCTGGGTGCGGCGCTCAATACGGCCCGGGATGATGATTCGGTGAAGGTGGTTCAGATTACCGGGGCGGGGGACAAGTTTTTCTCAAACGGTTTTGAGCCCACCATGTTTCTGGATAAATCCTATGATTACATCCTGGATTGCCTGGCGCCGGTCATGGAAGCCACCTCCAACCTTCTGGTGTTTCCGAAGCCGGTGGTCACCTTCCTGAACGGACATTGTATGGGCGTGGGTTCAGTGGTGGCTCTGTTTACAGACTATAGAATCATGGTCGATGGCAAAGCTCGCTTTGGCTTTCCGGAATCGCAAATTGGACTGAACTTTCCCTCGGTGCCGGGTTTTGTGCTCAAGGAGCTGGTCGGCCCGCGAAACGCTCGAGCGATCCTATTCTCCGGGAAACCCTACAAAGCGAAAGAAGCCCTGGAGCTGGGATTGATTGACGAAGCGTTGCCTGAAGAGGAAGCAAGAAAATCCCTGGAACGCTACTGCAATCAATTTCGCGACATGGCCATGGAGTCGGTACTGGGTATCAAGAAATCTCTAATAGACTATCTCAGACCCATGGCCGAAAATCTCAGCCAGGGCGATGCCGAGCGTCTTGCTTCTACGATCGCGGCGGCCAACGGTCAGGAAGGGATGCGCTCCATAATAGAACGAAGAAGACCGGTGTTCAAATAAATGCGCCACCGGTCCGCAAAAGTCGTTGCTGATTACCGGACCCTGCCTTCAGAATGCTCCATTCTCAGGCCATCTCAGAACAGCAAGAATGGTGGCTCCCGGAGGCGATAAGTGGGAATTCTCACATCTGTTAAGCAACTCGGGTTTAGCGATATCGCGTTGCTGCTGCTATTTTCGGCGACAATTCTGTCTCAGCCAGTCCAGGCCAGAAGCGGGGCCCATCGCGCCGCGGAGCAGGCTCTGGGAGTCAAGATCGTATTGGACCGAATCGTCCCGGATACATGGCAGCTCAGCAATTACCAACCGGCGGGCTTCGGCGGCGAAACCGACGCATACCTCCAAATCCTACAGACCGAGTTCGCTAAATATCCGCCTGGCTTTCTTAGACGAGCGCACGTTAGCACGATAGCGCTTGCTCGTAATTATCACTTTAACGGTAATCACCAGGCTGCCATGCCGGATCCCTACAGCGGGGTTCTCTATCTGGCCATTGATGGCGCTCATGGAATAGACTCTTCCCATTATCTGATTCACGTAATGCACCATGAGCTGAATCATATGACGGAATACGCCATCTGGCAAGACCAGTACTACAAATGGCCGGCCTGGGCCGCTCTGAGTCCCGGTTTTCAATACGGCGACGGAGGAATCACTGCCTACTCCGATACAGGCACCGACTATTATTCCTTTGTGCATCCCCGACCTGGCTTTCTTAATCTGTATTCCATGACCGGACAGGAAGAGGATCGCTCCGAGATCATGGCCGTACTGCTCACCGACGAAGAAAGGCCCGAGCTAATCGCCATCTGTAAGAAGGATGCGGCAATGCGAAAGAAGGTCGACTTGCTCAATCGTCTTATGCAAGACTTTGCAGAAGACCTGGGGGGCTTTCCTCACCTGGCGGCAGTCTCCAGCGAATGCATCGGAAATTCAGTGGGACAGTAAATCAGGCGCAATTCGTTGTTGGGACCGGAAGTCATACCTGCCAGGCAGCATTCATAGAGAGCCGGCTTTCGTCGATGAGAACCGGCTTTCGGTAATCAGGACCGCGAATCAGGAGGGGCTGTTCGCAATCGCATCTTTCGTGCCGGGTCTTCTATCCAGACTTCGCAAGGAGAGGCCGGCAAACTGGATCAGCAATCCTGAATAAAGCAGGATACGCGCGGCCCATTCGGCCACGTTCTGCCAGAAGTAGAGATCCTGGTCAGACGATAGCACTTCTCTGAGTACCGACTGAATGGTCCCGCGCGCAAAAAAGAGTCCCGCTGCCGCCAGGATCCAGTAGAGTCCAAGAAATAGCAATCGTAGCTTTAGTTGGCGGTCCAGGTCGCGACGCAGGTATGCGAGAAAGGCGACCCCCGTAAGAGCATAGCTGACAATGGAGAGCATTACGTCCGGATAGAGAATCGCCAATCCCAGAACCCGAGGTGACTGAACAAAGGTCAGTCCAATGAGCGCACCAGAAAGTGCATGGCCCATCAGAGCAATCCACATAAGCGGAGCTCGCGATCGGTAAGCGAGCCCCACAAGCCATAGATAGAGTAGAAAATGGGCAAAGATGGCCGCCCCCACCAGGGGATAGCTTAACCAGCGGCGGAGGGGTTCGGGAGCCAGAAGGGCTCCAATCACCATTACAGACGCAAACAACCAGACGAAGGCCCAGGTGGCAGCTATTTGTCGCACCGGATCTTGCCTGCGTTGAATCAGGTTCTGCGTTCGGTAGCGCGGATCCATCCGAGCCAGTCTTAGAGAAGGACCAGACGAATCGAGTAAGAAAATCGAAAAAGGCGAAGGTCCAGTTGCAGCTCCCTTTCGCGAAACATCGTCGCCCCGTAAGTAGCCTGATAGATGCAGGCCTCCGTAGGACAGAGAAAGTCAGTACCCCAGGAAATGAATACGAAGCCCGTTCCCGCCGCTCTTCGAGATACATTTAGATTGTTTCGCCCCAGAGATATTGCTCCGTAGGCCTCCTCAAGAGAAAGGTTGAGCTTCCCCGAAGGCGGTCCCCTTAGCAGATATTGAAGCAAAAATAAATTGTTTCCCCGCAGGCTAAAACCATCCCGTAAGAGAATATAGCGACCGTAGTTCTCCAGTCCCAGCGGTTGATTCAAGGTCAGGATCATGTAAGACGCCAGGGGATCGCCGCCGGTGATGTTAAAGCCTGAGGAAAGCAGAGTGGTCTGACGCAGATTATCGATGAAGTCAAACCTGCTGGCAGCTGTTTCCGAAAATAAAAGCACGCGTTCATCTTCATCCCGAAAGAGAAAGTTACCGGACAATCGCAGCGACTGGACCCCATACCCCAGACCGATTCGGAAGCCTTTGTAGCGGCTTCTTGAGCCCAGGTAGAACACGGGAGAAACCACAGTATAATACCCGGTCATCCTGGTTCCCAGGTCCGAGCTAACCCGGTCATCTTCCCCTCTTTCGTTCAATGTGTTGATTACCTGCTTCTTGTAATGCATGTTGCCGGCCCAGGCCTGCAAATGCAGGCCCACATGCTCGCCCAGTTTCCAGTCAGCAGTAGTCAAATCCACATGCCAGCTTGCTCGCGCCCCACCGTCCAGAACGGCAATGGACTCAACGGTGTCGGTTTCGTTTCGCTTGATGGTCAAATCCTCGGCCAATACCACGACTCCGGGATTGATAGCCAGTCGAAAATCGTCTATGTCCCGGGGACGATTCTTTTCATTTTCCTGCTCGGTTCCGATTACGTTCGGGTTCAGTATCTGCGCGGATACCGGAATGACCGCGAAAAAGGAAGCTCCGAAGAGGAACGCCAAACGCGTCAGCGCGTAGATGCTGGATTGTTTACGCCACAACATGGTTTTGCTACCTGCGATATTGCCGTGAGCCTATGCGTAACATTCAATCATTTTTTTACTGTCTATACAACTTTACCATCATTGCATATATTACAGTACCGAGATCAGAAAATCGGCCCTCCAGACCGATAAGCTAATTTTCCCCCGAATACACAATCCCTGGAATCCGTGCAAAAACTCTGCATTCGGCAGGATACCGAAAAAACCTCGAGCATTCTTAATAGTTTTTGTTGTAACAGGAGAGCTCGCATCCCTATGCTGTTTACGGGTTCAGGCGGGATGGCCGCAACAGAATTAGTCCGCCTCCCGATCATCGGGATCGGAGCTCTGGCCGGTGAACCGGGTATAGAGCCGGAGTTTAGCCGATGGACCAGACTAACGCGGAGAACAAACAGACATGGCACAATTCAACGGTAAAGTAGCAATCATTACAGGAGCCTCCTCCGGAGTCGGCGAAAGCTGCGCCCGCAAGTTTGCGGCAGAGGGAGCCAGTACAGTGCTGGTAGCCCGCAACAAAAAGAAGCTCGCCGAGCTCCAAAAGCAAATCCCTGGATCCAGGGCCTTTCCGGCAGATATTTCGGATCCCAAAAACTACGATAAACTGATTAAATTCGTTCTAAAGGAATTCGGAGCCATCCATATACTGGTCAACAATGCCGGCGTAAACTACCGGGGAGGAGTTCTCGAAGTAGAAGAGGATCTGGGGAAGATCATTGATCTCAACCTCAGGGCTCCCATCGCTTTAACGCAGAAAGTTCTTCCGCATATCCGGGCCAGTTCCGGCGGATCGGTGGTGAATGTAGCCTCCCTGGCCGGCCGTTTTCCCCTGCCCCACGAGGCCACATACTCCAGCAGCAAGTTTGGTCTACGAGCCTTTAGCCTGGCCCTGGCTCAGGAACTGGAAGGAACCGGAATCACCGCCTCGGTAGTTTCTCCCGGACCCATCGAAACAGGATTCATCCTTACCGAAATCGATAGCGTTCCGCCCCTGGTGTTTTCCCAGCCCATGAGCACCGCCGATCAAGTCGCCGATCTGGTGCTAAAATGCGCCCGGGACGGAAAACCCGAGCGCACCATTCCAGTATCCGGCGGGATTCTGGCCACCCTAGCCTATCTGTGGCCCGGTCTGCGCCGACTACTAAAGCCTATGCTGGAGCGAAAAGGCCAACGAATCAAAGCAAAGTATATTGAGAAACTGCGCCGCTCCGGACAAAGCTCATAACCGAACCCACATTCACAGCCGCACTTGGCTTCGCATCCACTCGGCCTCGGACTACTGGACGAAACTTCCCCCGGCCCGGTTGTTTTCCGGCGGTTCGTATAAGGGAAACGTCGCAGCCATAGGCGGAGCCTGCCCCGCTGACGGACTCTTGCATTTTTTGTCGGTTTTTTGCGCAACGATTTGGCCAAACAATACACCTTTCTTGCAGAGGCCCCATGCAACTCGACAAGAAAGGACAAAACCATCGGCCATACATCCATTGGCGACTGCTCATACTGGCGCTGGCGGGCTGCGCTCCGGGGATTCAGCCGGGGGATGAAAAGGAACTAAGGACTGCTCTGGAGCATTATCGAGCCCGAGAATTTGATCGGTCCAGAACCCTTACCCGGGAACTGATTCAGGAACATCCCGATTGGGTAGCGCCTCGCTTACTGGATGCGAAAATCCTGTTCTTTACCCGCCGCTTCACTGAGGCCGAAGAGGCATTCCAAACCATAATTGAGCAGAAGGGACACCATCCAGAAGCGATGCGATGGCTGGCCAGGACCGCTCTGGTGCAGCAGAAATCGCCCGAGCAGGCACGCTCCATTCTGGAGAACGTGGTTGCCCGAAATCCGGAGGATATTCAGGCCCACTATCTCCTTGGACGCTGCGCCGAAAAAAGTGGCAACCTCAAAAAGGCAATACTCCATTACAAACGCTCTACCAGCTCTTACCCATCGCTCAGCAAATCCCATCTACATCTAGGTAAGCTTCTGGAACGTCAGGGGCTGAGGCATCGAGCCGTCGCGCAGTTCCGTAAAGTCGAGCAGCTGGGCCTGAAAGATCATGTCAGAAAGGCCCGAGAATCGCTTACCAGACTGGAGGCGAAGGAGTCCACAGATGAGGATTAGAGGCGCGACTATATTCGCATGCGCAACGGTATATCCCTGGGCTCTGGTTTCCCTGCAGCCCGCGGCCGGGAAATTGAGCGCCGAAAGCCAACAGTCGGGCAAGAAGATACCGGACATCCAGGCTGTGGAACGTATGGCGCTGGATCACAGCCTGAAGCTGCAGAACTCCAGAATTCAAAGCGCCATTGCTAAAAACGATGAGTCCGCCGCCTTTCGGGAGTATTTCCCGGCTCTTTCGGTAACTTACAGACAGAACCGGACTGTGGCCCGCCGAGACTTCGATAACGGACGTTATTCGGTTCAGTTGAACATTAGTCAGCCCATCTATGACGGAGGCCGCACGAGTCTGCGAAACCAGATCGCCCGGGTTCGAAGCGCCTCTCTTCGCGACAGACGTAGCCTACTTGAACGCGAAGTTCGCTTCCGGGCGCGCGAACTTTATCTCTCCATCCAGAAATCGGTGGAAGAGATACAAATTCAAGAGGCCGCCGTTCAGCGGAGCCAGGACTTGCTGCAGAAATCCAGACAGGAATTCAAACACGGCCAACAAACCAGACTGGACTTTTTGGAGATCCGGAATCAGAACCAGCAAACTCGATTGCAGCTAGAATCGAGCATACGGTCTCTGTTCCAGAAAATTCAAGAACTCTGCTTACTCACCGGGCAGAGACTGAGCGAATTCAAAGGCATTCGTCTGCTGGATCTGGGACGTTCCGTAAGGGCGTCCAACGATTCCATCGCAAGAAAAGATCTGCACGCCCGGCTCAGGAACCATCCAGAAGTACTCCGGCTACGGCGAAAGCTGTACCGGGCCCGACAGAACTATCTTATCGCCCGGCAGTATTATTTGCCGCGCATTTCGCTCACCGCCCGGTATGGTAAGACCGGCGAAAATTGGCCTCCCGAAAGATCCGAGTGGGGATTTGGGATCAACATTACATTCAGAGGATTAAACAGCACTCTTTCGAATAACCTGGGAATGAACCGATCAATGGACGGAAATTCCAGCGGAGTTAGCTCCGGGGGAAAGCTCCGTCTGCTGAATGACATGGACCGTAGCAATTCGATTTTAAGAAGCAAAAAGGAATTACTGAACGCGCGACGAAAGCTTCAAGATCTGCGGAAGCGTCTACCGGTCCGAATGCGAAGGCTTCTGCAACAACTGGATCATCAGAAAAGACAACTTGAGCTCCAGGAGAATTCCCAGGAAATTCGAAAGCGCAGGTTTCAAGTGGACTCCATCCGCTATGATACCGGAGAGATCTCGCTGGAAGAGTATCAGGAAGAAGAGCTTCGATTTCGCCGCGCCGAAACGAAGCTGAAGCGCCAGCAGGCTGACCTCTTGCAAATAATTGCCCGAGCGGAAAAGGAACTGGTATCAGCCCGGGAGAATTCCCCGCTGCTGGATCTGCGATATTTGTCGACGGGCCAAAGCAACTCTATTTTCCGCCGCTACCTGCAAAGGGATTATCCGATTCGAGGAGCCCCAGGTGAATAGATCCAGGCAAATCTACGCGATCATGGGTCTGGTCGTTTCTTCCGCGTGGCTGTGGGCGCAGTGTTCGGCCGAGACACAGCAGCATAAAGGTCCGCCCCGGGTAGAACTGGGCCGCGCAAAACGCACAGATCTGACCACGAGCCTTGAAAAAGGAGGTACCGTGTCCTATATAGAAAAGGCGGCCGTGTCTTCGCCGCTCAAAGGAACCCTGAAGCAGATTCTGGTCCATGAAGGAGATTCTGTAACCGAAGGACAGCCCCTGGCCCGGCTGGATACCCTGGATCTGGAGCTTGCTCTCCAGAAAGCCCGGACGGATGAAGCCTCGGCCCGGGCCCGGTGGAAGCTCAGCCGGGGTCGCCTGGTCAAGGCGCGCCAGAGCGCCGAGAAGCGGCTCAGATCGCTGAAAACGGCCCGATCCAATCTGGTCCGGGCACGAAGCAAGTTTCTCAGAACGCGAAGCCATCTGGAAGATCAGCGAAAAATCTTTGAGCTGGGCGGTATCTCCAGACAGGAACTGCAACAAATATACTCCAGCTACCTGTCGGCTATGACCGGCTATTACGCCGCCCGAGAGAAACTAAGCACCGACAAGATCGGCTACAGGAAATCCGACCTGTCCCGGGATCTCATCCCCGACGAAAGAGAAGCACAGAAAGAGGCTCTGATCAGTAACAACACGGCTCCGGATCAAAACAATGTGGAGGCTGCCCGCCAAAGGTATCTGGGGGCCCGATCCCGACGAATCGCGGCGGAAAAAACCCTGGCCAGATCCACCATTCGCTCTCCCATAAGCGGCACAATCGCCACCAGAACGCGGGAGCCGGGCGAACAGGTGAGCCCTGGAAAGCCATTCCTTACCGTTGTCAATACAGAAGAGCTACTGATCTCCGCCTCATTCTCCGAAATGGAGAAGCCGGACATTCGCATAGGACAAAAGGCCTTCGTTTCCGCAGATGTATACCCTCAAGTGGAATTTCAGGGCAAGGTACATCGCATATCGCCGGTGGTCAGTCCGGAAACACGAAGCTTCCAGGTCACTGTTATCGTGAAAAAGGACGCCGAGCATCCGCTGTCGCCTGGGATGTTTGCCAGAATTCGCATCAACCATCGCAAAGCAGAAGACGCCCTGTCTATTCCGATGCAGGCAATACTTCCAGGAGGCGAATGCAGCAAACCGGTCCAGGGACAGAGCTGTCAGGTATTCGTTTTTCGAAACGGTCATGTCTTCCTTCGCAAAGTTAAGGTTGGTCAGGGCTTTCGATCCCGAGTTAGAATTCTTTCCGGACTTGCGAAGGACGACTCTGTGGTTACCTCCGGAAAGGAGTTCCTGGAAGACGGCATGATGGTGCGAGCCAGCGAACCGGACAGCGACCAGTAAGGCAAAGCCGCTGGATACCGCGCTTCTGGGGAGCCAATGTCGCTGGATACCGTGCATTTGCGCGGACCAATGTCGCTAGATTCCGCGCATCTGCGCGAGTCAGGGTCGCTGGAACCCGAGCTTCGTCTCGGGCAGCTCTTTCGGGCCATGGCGATCTTTCAGAATAAGGGGTTACTAAATGAGACAACAATACAGAGGAAACGCTACACTTCAACTGAATGCGATCTACTGGATGGTTGCGCTGGCCCTGCTTGCGGGCGTATCAAGCTGCCAGAAACTGGCCGACATACCGTCCCTTCTGCTTCCGAGCGCCGAGCAGTCCCATCCCCGGGTAATAGACTCCAGCCCCAGACCCGATCAGAATTCGGTTCCCGAAAACACCTCGATCTTTCTAGAATTTGATCGCGCCATGGACCGACGCTCCGTTCAGGACTCCTTTTCGCTTACCGGAACTTCCGCTGTCAGCGGCGACTTTCGATGGATTGGGAAGAGAATGATCTTCGAAACCGAGTCGCCTCTTTCTACGGGCGCCAGCTATGAATTAACGTTACGAAAGAATGCCACCGATGAAGACGGCAAATCGTTAGCGACACCATATCTACTGTCTTTCTTCGCCGGTCCTCGAGTCGACGGGCCGCAAGTCCTGACTATGGAGCCGGCTCCCAATGCTCAGAAAGCGCCGGCGGACAGCCATATCTTGCTACGGTTTTCCAGGGCAATGGCAAGCGAGACCACCGAGAATGCCTTCCGTCTTTCTCCCCGGGTTCCAGGCGGGATCACCTGGAGTGAAGATCGAAAGGAAATGAGCTATCGCCCCATACAACCGTTGGAGATCGGACAGATCTACTCCGTGCAAATCGGTGCCGAGGCCACAGATCAGGACGGGGTTCCCATAATGTCCGCATTCAATGCAAGCTTTCAGGTAGGGCAGGACTTCCAGTCGCCATCGGTGCTGCAGGTAATGGAGTCCGGCAACCCGGAACCATTGACCGACGGTCAGTCCGGCGTCGCCCGGGATTCCAGATATCGAATTAGGTTTGACGAGCCTATGAATTACTCCGCCGTTCAGGCTGCCTTCAGTCTCAGCCCCACTTCGCGAAACGTTAGTCTGGACGGCCGCTATAGCTGGAATTCGGATTTCACCGAGCTGACATTTTCTCCTTCCAGAACCCTTGAACCGGAGAGCGAATACCGTCTTCGTCTTGGCGAAGGCGCCTCCGACAAAGCGGGCAACCGACTACAGGAGCCGTTCTATTTGCACTTCACTGTAGATGGCTCTGCCGGGCTGATCAACTCCGAGTATCTGCAATTGGAAGAGGCCCGCAAAGTATATCCTCCGGCAGAGATGTCATTGGTTGCGAATGGATCCAGGCTTAACTCGATGAGCCTACCGCGGCCCTATGCAGGAAGCTGGAATGCGGTTCTGGAGTTCGAATTCAGTCACAACGTCAAGCCCGGGTCGGTCCTTCCCGAAAACCTCACTATCAGCAAAATTTCCGGGCCCTATCCATCCTCCGTTTACTTCGAATCCGTTCAGTTTCTGGGGAGCGATGAAAAGGAAAGCAACGTTGTTCGCCTGGAAGTTGCCGGACTGCATCCGAATCTGTATCGCATCACTCTTTACGGAAGTCGTTCCGGACTAAGGAGCGCTGCCACAAGCCAGGAATCCACCTGGATGGAGAAGACACGAACAGTATATTTCATTCCGGAGCCAGACTGATGTTGATCAATAGGAAAGAAGCAAATCGAACCGCTGTATGCGAAAATGGAAACAGAGTATCCCACGCGCCGCACGGTTATGTGGCCATTCTAAGCCTGAAATGCCTATTCTTTCTTTTCCTGGCGCCGAGTTGCTCCGAGGATGACATGCTTGCCTTTGCTCTTGATACTGCTCCGCCCCGGGTAGTGGCGGCCTTCCCTCCTGACGGAATGAAGCAAATGGCACCGGATGGCAAGGTCTGGTTTCTGTTTGATCGAGGTATGGACCGGCCACAAACCGAGCGGGCCTTTAGTCTCACCGGACCGGAGGGGGAAATCCAGGGCGCATTTGAGTGGAAGGGCGACCGAAGAGTGGAGTTCACGCCATCGCGAAGACTGAATTCCGGCGGCCAGTATATGGTTCGGCTGGCAAGCAGCGCTGAGTCCGGTTCGGGAAAGGATCTGAAAGAAGAGTACCGGGCTCACTTTTCCCTTTCCGCGGACACCAGCGGTCCTACCCTTTTGAGGTCCCGACCAAAACACCGAGCTCAGGGCGTAGCGCCGGACTCGAGCATAGAACTGGATTTTTCGGAGCCTGTATCCTTTTCCAGTCTGGAAAATGGAATCTCCGTTTCTCCTTCTTTCGCCTACGTGCTTTCTTTAAAGGATGACGGTTCCACGGTAGTCATCAATCCGAACTCGGCGCTGTCCAGGGGACTGAACTACGATATTTCTTTGACACAGTCCATCCGAGACCGACAAGGAAACGACCTCATCGATCCTGAAACCGTTTCTTTCCGGGTGGGTCAGGACTCGAATCCCGAAATTCAATCCGTTTCGGCCGACGACGTGCAACTTACGGCCGGTCAGCTCACCCATGGCATTAGTAAGGATTGCGATCTGGTAATTCAGTTCAGCGAACCCATGGAGGCTCCGAGCGTGGAAGCCGAAGTAGATTTGTCTCCGGACGTTGCTATCTTAAAATCGTGGAACAGTAATACGGACCGGCTAACCCTTGATCCGGAATCTCCACTGAGTAGCGAAACAGACTATGAACTCACATTGCCTGCAAGCCTTACCGACCACTCCGGCAATGAGATAGTCAACCCCGGTAAATATCCCTTTGTAACAAACGCATCGGATTCGCAGCACCCCGAGGTCGTACTTATTCAGCAAGGCCTGGCCGACCCGCCGGGTATTGTTGATGGCGCCGAAATCACCCGGAATTACAGACCGGATCCCGAATTACCGGACTATGGTATTGTGGACACCAGTCACGTAATTGATGTCGATCGAGACGAAGCCGGCATCGATCAAGCCCTTGTATTTCGCATTCTCTTCAATCGCGATATGGAGCTTGCTTCTTTACACGAAGGCATTGAGTTCATTCCGGTTCTGAACACAGGAAGCTCAGAAATCGCGGTGCATAGCATTCAATTCGGAACGGACAGCAACGAAGTACTGGTTATCGCCTCCTGGACGCCGACTGGCTCTAGCGAATCGCCCGTGTATGCTCTGCAGATATCGACGAAAGCAAAGGACTCCCGGGGTAATCCGCTGCAAGACCGGTTTCGCCGTTACCTTGCCTTCTGATCAGTCAAAGAAAACGGCTGTACAACATTCGCATCAATCCCGATTAGCTTTCGATCATGTTGGAGCACCTGATACACCGACCTGTGGCCACCGTTATGCTTTCCGGCTTTCTGGTACTGCTGGGCGTACTGGGTCTGGCAAGGCTCAACGTTTCCTTGTTTCCGGAAATGGACGTGCCTCAAATCTATTTGCTCACCGAGTTCCCCGGTCAGGGACCCAATGAAGTCGAGCAAATGGTAACCATACCCCTGGAAGAAGCGGTAAGCGGCTGTAGTGGACTGAAGGAACTGGAATCCAGAAGCGAAAGAGGTCTTTCTGTAATCAAGGTCACCTTTGAATGGGGACGTAAGCCCGAACTGGCCATGGTGGAGCTTCGCCAGATTCTGGACCGGGTTTATTCCTCCCTTCCGGAAAATGCATCGCGCACCACCATGCTGGCGTATGATCCGACCCGTGAACCGATCATGCTGCTCCACGTCCAGGACCGTGGACTCGGAAGGCGATTACGGTTCTTTGCCGAGACTTCCCTGCGACCGGAGCTGGAACAACTGGCCGGCGTCGCCGCCGTGGATATAGATGGCGGACGAAAACGCGAGATTCGCATCGCCGTGGACAAGAGCAAAGCCTATGCCCTGGGCCTGGACATACGCACCCTGGCGCAGTCGATTCGAAGCCATAACGTGGAACGCTCTGTAGGTTTTGTCCACGCTGGAGCCATAGAAAAGACGGTAAGATTGGATAGTAGAGCAAGAAGCCTTGAAGAGATAGGGAGCATACCGGTAAAGAAGGGCAAGGAGAATTCGATAGTCCCGTTGTCCGCCGTGGCCCGGGTACGGGACGGATACTCGGATCCCACTGGAGAAGTGCTGCTCAATGGTAAAACCGCCGTTATACTCAAGATCCGAAAGGAGGCCTCCGCAAATACTTTACACACTGTTCGAGCGGTCAGAGAGGCTCTGAAGCGCATCAATACCAGACACAGGGAATCTGTGCGAATCTCGATTCTGGAGAACAAATCTGAAGAAATTCGCGATTCCATTGATTCGGTGACCACCGCGGCCGCGCTCGGAGGAGCCATCGCTTTCGTCCTTCTGCTCATCTTTCTGAATAGCATACGAAGCGCTTCTTTGATCGGTCTCACTATGCCGATATCCATTTTGATTTCCTTTGGCTTTTTGTATTTGTTCGCAGTGGATTTGAACATTATGAGCCTGGGCGGTATGGCCCTGGGCGTCGGAATGCTCATCGACGGTTCCATTATGGTGAGCGAATCCATTAACCGGGAATTACAGCGAAACCAAATACCGGAGCCAGACTTTGCAACGCAGACCAGGGGTAATACAGAGGCCCGTCCTGATCTCACAGGAGCCGAACCTATTACGATCTTTCGGGACAATAAGAGAGATCTTTCGGCCCGCGTAGCCAGGGCCACAGGATCCATAACCGGGTCATTAACAGCGTCTACGCTTACCACGGTTGTAGTTTTCCTTCCCATTACACTGGTTTCGGGTATTGCCGCCGCCATGTTTAAGGATCTCGCTATAGCGGTAATCGTGACACTGCTTTGTGGTCTGTACTGTTCGCTGGTTCTGATGCCAGTGTGCGCCGTTTTGCTGGAACTCCGGGCAACGGAGAGCCGTAACGGTAGCTCGAAACCGATGCAGGGCCGATGGCGAGCCGCTCTGCACACGCTTTCCCGACGAGCCGCGGGATTTATGGAAAGGCTGGAGGACAGATACCTGGCCTGTATGCGAAGCACCCTCGCCCGTCCCCGGAGAACCATTCTGCTCTTCCTGGCTATGTCGGGTTCCGGACTTCTGCTATTATTACTGCTACCCTACTCCCTGATGTCAGATTCGGTTTCCGGGTCGGTGGAGGTGGAATTCGCCCTTCCGCCCGGCTCGGATTATGAACGAACCACCGAATTTGCTCGTTCCCTGGAATCCGAACTGAAAGCTCTCCCCGAGATACGGTCTACACTGACTCGCATTGGCCATGAATCGGACGATCCCTCGGAGAAGGTACAGGGTCGTATGCCTGAGAATCAAGGAGCCATGACGGTGTATCTTAAGCCGGGAATTAGAGGAGCCGCACTATTGCCGGGCATTCGCTCCCTGGATCCCCGGGGCGAAAACATTATCTTGCAGGCTGCTCCGGCGCCGGGCGCTATTCATCGCATTCTGGGTCAAGGTCGACGTGGATTCAATCTGGACATGAGAGGATTATCCAATCAGCAGGCGAAGATTCTAATGCCCAGGGTTGCCCGTCAGCTCAGAAAGAGCCCACATGTATCCTCCGTAGGCTTTCGAAACCAGGGCAACCAGCCTCTTCTGAAGCTGGCCGTTCGAGACCGTCTGATTCCTTCGCCTTCTCCGGCTTTGATCGCCACCCATCTGAAGAGTTCCATCAAGGGAGTCGTAGTTTCCAGATTTCGGGAGGGAGACCGTAGCATCGATATGCGGCTGCGCCTGGATGAGGGTTCAACCCGGAGGGTAGAGGATCTTGATCAGATCAAGCTTAACCTGGGCTCGGACAAACAGCTCTCTTTGCAGGGCCTTCTCAAGGCTGAAAGCGTTTCCAGCGTTCCTGCACTCTTACGGAAGAATCAAAGCGGACTTCATCGGCTTTCGTTCAGCATTTCCAGAGACAAACAGGATGCAGCGCTCCCGGAAATACGAAAGAATATTGAGGCTGCGCTCGTCTCGCAACCCGGCGAAACAGGACGATCCCGGGCGAGCTACTCCATCCGGCCGGCGGCCAGGGCCAGCGAAGAATTGCAGCCTTTATTCTTTGCCTTTCTATTATCGGGAATTCTGATCTATCAGCTTCTGGCGGCCCAGTTCGAATCCTATCTGCAGCCTCTGGCTTTGCTCATCTCAATTCCTGGAATGCTGCCTGGCTGCGCCCTTTCGCTGTTTCTGTTTGATCACGGCCTGAACATTGGATCCGCTACGGGAATGGTTCTATTGACCGGAATCGTAATTAACTCTTCGATCGCGCTTTTTGAAGAGACGGAAATGCGAAGAACGAAGACAACGGATGTAAAGACGGCGTTAATGCAGGCGGGCCGAACACGATTGCGCCCCATCCTGCTCACCACTATGACCACGGCAGGCGGCATGCTCCCTCTTGCTTTTCTGCCCGGAACAGGAGGCTCCCTTCAGGAGCCCATGGCAATCGCCATCCTGGGCGGGCTTATCACCGGAACTGCCAGCGCTATAGTAATCTATCCATGCTTCTACTATCTGATAGAATCCCGGAGAACTCGATAAGTCTGCGTGGCGGGCAAGGTAGAAAAGCGGTGGGCCGCTGGTTTTGGTCTGCAACCCCCGTTTCGCGAACGGATTCTAAAAAGGCCGGTCACAGTTCTGATGGTCTCTCTTGTCATTCTTGAACTCGGGGCGGTGGGACTATTTCATCTTCCGATTTCCTTGCTGCCCACTCAGGAGGCCTCGGCCATTACCCTGGTAACTCGCAATCCCGGTAACGATGCGCAAACCATAGAACGAACCATAACCATCCCTCTGGAACGGGCTTTGAGCGACCTTACAGGACTAATCCGTCTGTCCTCCCGCTCCCTGGAAGGCGAATCAAGGATCCATGCTTCCTTTCGTAAAGGTGTAGATCTGGCCATGCGCATGAATCAGGCCAGCGAAAGAATCCAGCCGATATTGAAAACCCTGCCGTCCGACGTAAACCGTCCCTACCTGATTGAATTCAACTCCGAAAAGAGACCGGTTTTCGCATTCTCTATTAAAAGCGAAAGTAGGAGCCCATCGGAGGTTCGCAAATTTGTAGAAACAGAAATAAAGCCTTCCTTTCGCCGCGTGCCAGGAGTCTCGGAAATACTTCTTTCAGGGGGCCAACCCGCCGAAGTTCAATTAATTCTATCCGCAAAGAAGCTGGCTTCCGTATCGGCGAGCCCCCTGCCCTTTGGCAGGTCCGTGCAGAAGCAACAGGTTAGCGTAGATGTTGGTCGCATTCAGAGTCCTGCTCTCCGAACCGTCCGCTTCAACTCGAGCATCGAATCCGTGAAGGAATTGGGCAAACTGCCCGACCCGAAGGGCAAACTCTCGCTGGACAAATGGGCTCGGATCAAAGAGGATTTTCGGTCTCCAGATTCCATCTCCCGAAGAGATGGAAAACCGCATGTTAGTCTGTATCTGAAAAAGACGTCCAACGCAAGTACCCTGGCGGTGGCCAGGAAAGCTCGCACCCTTCTTGAGCAAACAGGGTTTCCTGCAGATATGAAGAGCAGCATTATCCTGGATCGCGGACGGGCTGTGGAGAAAAAGCTCAATAATCTAATACGAGCCTGCATTTCAGGTACATTGGTAGCGATAATAGTGCTTCTCTGCTTTCTTGGTAGAGTCCGACTTACCATCGTCTCCGCCCTGTGTATTCCTTTTTCGGTAATCGGGTCTTTCTTTATACTTTATCTATTTCAGCTGGGTCTGAACGCAATGACATTGAGCGCTCTTTCTTTGAGCGCCGGTCTGGTGATAGACAATGCGGTTCTGCTTTCTGAAAGAATCCATGGAATGAGCGAAAACGGACTCAGCTCTGGCATCTCAGATATCGACGAGTATTTTCAAAGCATTTCCCGGGCAATGGGGGCCTCCTCTCTGGAGCTTCTGGCGGGCACCGGAACCACGGTGATTGCCCTTCTTCCCATCCCTTTCGTATCGGAGACGGTTCGGCAGCAGTTTCAGGATTTCATTGTTTCCATTTCTGCTGCCCTGGTTTTGAGCCTCTTCTTCGCCCTGGTACTTCTGCCTGTGCTACTGCATCGCTTTTGCCCATCTTCGGCAATATCAGAATTCGCAGGATGGCAGACCTGGTTGTCCCCACTGGTAAGCCCGATCGTCCAGTGGCTGCCGGATTTCACTTCTCAAGTGTCAGCCTCCAGCTTCCTGGAAAGGCATTACCAGCGGGTGTTGCGCCGGTTGATACACAATAAGTCATTTGTAATCATTCTTTGTCTTCTGACGTGCTTGTTGCTTCCCATTCTGTTCCGGGTTTCTCCGGTATCTCCGAACAAAGCGGGTGCGGATAAAACCATACAGGGTCGCGTAACTTTGAAAACAGGACTCCATCTGAGCAGCGCCGCCGCAAAATTCGAAGAGCTGGAAGGAGCGGCCCGAAAGAACCCCCACGTAAGCCAGGTGGACACGCGCATCAAAAAGAATCGGGGATTTCTTTACATTCACCTGAAGCAGGAAGCCAGCAACCACAGAGACCGCATTCGTGTAATGAAGGATCTGGAAAGACATTTCGCTCGGGTAAAGGATGCATTCGTTCATTTTTCGCAGGCCGAGGAATCGGACAGTGTTCATACGTTTCGCTTTTCCTTTCTGGGGCCACGTTATTCCGAACTCAAACAGGTCATCGGCTTATTCGCTCGCCAGGTGCAGAAACTGGACTACGTAAATCGAGTGGTGTATCATTTCCGAGAGCCCGGCCATTATCTAAACGTTCTTCCGGATTCGCAGAAAACGGCATTCTCAAGCCCGGCGCAACTGGCCCGAGCATTGCAATATCATCTTCGCGGCGCTGTAGTATCCAAACTACACTGGAAACAGTCCGAATTGGATCTACGTCTGAAAGGTGACTGGGTGCCTGAAAATGGACGCTCCGCACTATTATCCCTTCCCCTGGGCCTAAAGGGGGGCAATTCGCATTTGGGCGACGTCGCTTACCTATCCGAGAGTCAGGAAGAATCGGTCATTTACCGCAAGAACAAACGGCGGGCGCTGTCGATTTCGGTAGAGATGCG
The DNA here is from genome assembly GCA_002730875.1 of Spirochaetaceae bacterium. Lineage (GTDB taxonomy): Bacteria > Spirochaetota > Leptospiria > Leptospirales > Leptonemataceae > UBA3465. The sequence continues at coordinate 124,828 of PCBI01000013.1, forward strand.
AAAGCCCGCGCATGAACAGCTACAGGCTTTCGTTGAACAATTCTTTCAGAAGGAAGTGGACTCGCAGGACATTGATTATCGCTTCAACCACAAATACCTGGAAAATCAAAAAAGCGCCGCCAGACTGGCTCTGGCCATCCTTGCCTGTCTGCTGGCTATCTATCTGCTGCTGGGCGCAATTATGGAGAGCTTTTCGCTGCCCGCCCTCATTCTCATCACAATTCCTCCTTCGCTTTCCTTTGCCCTGACCGTCTATCTGGTGCTCGAAGATACATTGTCCCCGGTAGCTCTCTTCTCTTTGATGATGCTTGCAGGACTCACAGCCAATGGCGCGATTGTGATGGTGTCCACCCTGGAGCGGGCAATGGGTGACGAGTTCTCTTCCGACACGGTTGCGATCACAGACACCTTGCTGGACGCCGCCGCCTCACGGTTGCGTCCTCTTCTCATTACCTCGGCCACCACGGTGCTGGGAATGACCCCTCTCTTGCTGGCGGCGGACTCGGGTTTCTGGATTACCGTGGCGCAGATCTCAATTTCCGGAACCATCATCTCAGTGCCTTCCGTTCTTTTTCTAACCCCGACTCTGTACTACTGGAGAATGCAAAGAAGCCTGCACTTAACGGAAACATAGAAAAAAAGGAGGCGTATCATGCGCGGAATGAACGAAACCAGAGCCGACAGAAAGAAAGCCAACAGAAAGAAAGCCAACACAAATTCCTATTACAGCAAGAAGGACCACAAAAAGAAGGACAACACGAATCCCTATTACAGCAAGAAAAGGCTTCGGGCAAGCGGTTATGGGGAAAGCACAACGGCCAAAACGAATGGCGCCATCGGAAACGAGAGGTTCGTGGCAAAGCAGGATTCCGAAAACAATCGGGCGAATAAGAGTAACAACCGAATGGAGGATTACTCCGCTTCGGGGCTGCATCCCGAGAATCCCACGCTTCCCTTCCAGGAATCCCCGCCTCCCCGAAACGATAGCCGAATGGAAGCCTTCCGGGTTTGGATGCACTCCTCCCAGAAATGGATCTATGCCTTCTTGCTGATCAGTCTTTGCGGCCCAGCGGTGTACAGAATGACCGCTCCAGAACCCGGGCTCTCAGATCTGATTCAGAATCATTATCGGAGTGAGCGATCTGTAGACCAGCCCGCGTATTCAATAGGCGATTTCCAGAGAAGCAAATGGGATCTAAAGCAAACCTATCTGGCATTCCACAGCCTGATTTCCGGCAATGCAGATCCCGAAAAAGGCCGTAAGGAGGCCCTGGACTCGGCAGGCTATTCACGCTTCGCACGATCCAGCTTTGAAGTGGATCTTCTCGCGCGGCGGGCCCTGGAAGAAAAGCTACTTTCGGATGCGCGGGTACGCCGCTTTGTTTCTCACAGCCTCAGAACTGCCCTGGCTCGAGTGTACGTGCTGCATTCGCTGCGAAAGCGTCCCCCGGCGAACCATTCATCGGTTCCCAACTCAGAAAAGGCAGCTAATGGAGATCATTCATCCGCGCCGGGCAAAAGCGAAATCTCGAAAGAAATTCGGGTACGATGGCGCCACTTGGTGCGGGACAACAAATCGAGGCCCGGCGCCGCTATCCAAAGCGACTTTCGCTGAGACACATTTCTAGCGGCCGGATTTCGAATGGGCCGGATTGCTAAAGGGCCAGGTTTCTAGACGGTCGGGTTTCTAGAGGGCTGGCCCATGTAGGTCACTTGAATTCACCACGGGATAATCTAGAAAATTTTGATGCCCCGCCCTGCAACAGTCTGCAAGGACCATGAAGGCGAAAGCGGATCAAACCCAGCGAAGGCGATTTAACGTAAGGAAAAGTGGGCGCGCCCCGGCGAAGCGGGACGAAACGAGCCGAAAGCAGCCGAAAGCAGCCGAAAGCAGCCGAAAGCAGCCGAAAGCAGCCGAAAGCAGCCGAAAGCAGCCGAAAGCAGCCGAAAGCA
>PCBI01000014.1 GCA_002730875.1 Spirochaetaceae bacterium
AAAGCATAGCTACCTGGGAAATCTATCCCCGGAGCAGTTTGAAATGCAAAAGGTTGCCTGAAAGGTGTCCGAAAAAAATGGAGCAGTCCAAGTAGTCGCTGAGGAAGATATGGTTCGAGTGGAGCACGCAGATGGGGCGGTGTTCGTTCATCCAGACTCCAGCAAGCTGGGATGGCTACTGGAAACGATTATGGATCGCAGCCCCAACATCGGAAAAGTGAAACTCGGAAAACTGACCGCCGACCGGGAGATCTGGGGTAAGAAGCCAGACCGGGAGTTGATTGGACGGGCTAAAGAGAAATCGAACAACTCGACTAAAGACGAGGATGTGGAGGCAAGCTAAATGCACGAATTCGCTCCAACAAAGCGCTTACGGCCATGGGTGGTCCTGACAGGAATACTCTGTCTTATTCTGGCAGGCGGATTGCTTCCCCGGGGTGAAAAGGATGGAAAAGTAATCTCCTGTACAACGGTGAGCCCCGGCGGTACTTTCGCAGCAAAATCTTTTGAACAGCAATATTTAGAGAGCGAGGAGTTTCAATGCAAGATCAAGATAATACTGGAAGGTCGGTTTTCGATCTTTCTGTTTCTGGATAGCAATTGGCGTGAGGTAGACTGGAAGCGATATGTTCTGGAGAAAGAGCAGGAAATGAAAGCGCAGCAGGATTACTATAGAAACGAAAAGCAACCGGGAATGCCAGCGTTCGTCAGCCGGGTGGAGCGAAAGCAGGATCATATAGTCGCAACCACACAGTACCGGGATAAGTCCAGCCTACTCTATGGGATGCATTCTCATTACTGGGAGAGGCCCGTGGAATTCGGTATACTTTCGGTTCAGTATTTGCGTCCTGCAAGCGACCATCCACTTGATAGGCCCGCTCCGGAGCTTTCTTTTTCCACTCCGGCATTGCCGGACGATCTACAGAGCTTTTTCCGGAATCCCGAAATCAACCTGGAATAGTGCGCGAGTCCTTCTAGTTCTTTACCATTTGAACATTGATTGTATTTGAGAAAGAGCGATGAGTAGCTGAAGCGCGTTTAAGCGGGGTTGGCTGGCAAAAGGAAAAGCCGGATTGAATCTTCCGCATCTGATTGATTCCAGCCGGGTAAATCTGCTGGCCGCGGTCAGTGACCTGTGACACAGCTTACGTAGAATGAGCCACTCTCTGGTTAAGCAATGATGGATTGTCCGAGCGGTGGGCCTAACCGAAGAGCCACAGAAAGAACCGCGCCTGTAGAAATCTTCTTCTTCGAGGCAACAAACACTGCTACGCCATGATTGAGCACTTTGTAGGGCCCCGCACTCCGCGAAACTGCATTAAATTGAATCGCCCGTGAATAGCCAATACCAATACTGACAGCAAATTGATTATTGGAGGTTTGTATGAAAACAAACGCACCTAAAAGTATTACCTGGATTATTGCCGTTGTTCTGGGAGCGCTTGGAATCCTGGCGAGTTTCGTAATGATTCCTACGGTTTCTGCTTATGCTGGTTATCTGGTTATGGCAGGATTCGTGATTCTTGCTGTAGCTACAGCTGTGAAAGGTCTGTAGGACCAGATTCGTTTCCGATTCGTTTCCCAATGAGCGCTGCAAGCATTTGCACAGGTGGAAGGTCGCCGGTGCAGATGCCCGAGGGGGTACAAGCAGGGTTATAGCAACCCGCCCTCACTCCTTACCCAGTCCGGCCAGCACCTCGCGAAAGCTATTCAGCCCGGCCTCCAAATTCTCGATGATTTCTGCAGCAATGTCATCCGGCTCCGGCAGATTGTCCAGATCCGTGAGGCTTTTATCTTTTAGCCAGAACACATCCAGGCTGGCCTTATCCCGGGCCAGAAGCTCATCCACTTTGTATTTGCGCCAGCGCCCGTCCGGATTCTTTTCTGGATGATACGTCTCTTTGCGTTTATGCCGGTTTTCCGGATTGTAGCACTGGATGAAGTCCTGCAGATCTTCGAATCGCATGGGCTTCTTCTTGAGTGTATGATGCACGTTTGTGCGATAATCGTAGTACCAGACCTCTTTGGTCCAGGGGTCCGGACTGGCTGCCTGGTTATCGAAGAATAACACATTGGCTTTTACGCCCTGGGCATAGAAGATTCCCGTGGGTAGCCGAAGGATGGTATGTAATTCCGTGTTATCAAGAAGCTTGCGGCGTACCGTTTCTCCAGCACCGCCTTCGAAGAGCACATTGTCCGGCACTACCACGGCAGCCTTGCCTGTGGTCTTGAGCATGCTTCGGATATGCTGCACAAAGTTCAGCTGCTTGTTGGATGTTGTGGCCCAGAAATCCTGCCTGTTGTAGGTGAGATCATCCGTGTCCTGTTCCCCTTCTTCATTGGTGAAGCTCATGGAGCTCTTTTTTCCAAACGGCGGATTGGCCAGAACGTAATCGTAGGTAGTGGTGGGCGGCGCCACCAGGGCATCGGTGGGGGCCACGGAGCTATCGCCATCGATTTCGCCGATGTTGTGCAGAAACATGTTCATGAGGCACATGCGACGGGTATTGGCCACGATCTCATTTCCATGGAATGTATCGTGTTTTAGAAAAGCCTTCTGGGATTTATCCAGCTGGTAGTTGTCCGGATTGGTCAGGTAATCGTAGCTTGCCAGAAAGAATCCGCCGGTGCCGCAGGCCGGATCGGCGATGGTCTTGCCGGGCTCCGGGCGAATGCATTCTACCATGGCGCGAATCAAAGATCGTGGCGTAAAATACTGCCCGGCGCCGGATTTGGTGTCTTCAGCATTCTTTTCCAGCAGTCCTTCGTAGATTTCGCCTTTTACATCGGCTCCCATCACCACCCACTGAGTGCTATCGATCATTTCAATGAGCCGGTACAGCTTGGCCGGATCCTGGATCTTATTCTGCGACTTGGTAAAGATCTGTCCCAGCACTCCTTTCTGGGTGCCCAGGGCCCGCAGAAGCTCGATGTAATGGGCCTCCAGATCGGCGCCGCTGCGCTTCTTTAGATTTTCCCAGGTGTACTGGTCGGGTATGCCCACCTTGCGATTGTACGGCGGTTTGGCGTATTCATCCGCCATCTTGAGAAAGATCAGATACGTTAACTGCTCCAGGTAATCGCCGTAGCTTACTCCGTCATCGCGTAGGGTGGTGCAAAAACTCCAGACTCTGGATATGATTGGTGCTGCGTTCATGCAGATTGCTCCATTTCTTCTTCGACTACATCGTCAGCGTCGGGCGCATCCGACTGAGCATCTTTTCCGGGCAGGCTTTTGCCCATGGCCCGCTCAACGATTTCCAGAAGGCTTGCTTCCCTGGCGGCATAAAACGCCTCAAAGTCATCGCTTCGCAAGGTGGATGGCGTTATCAAATGCGTCTCCAGAATTGCATCCATTGCAGAGTCGTCAGAGCCCACTTGCTTGTGGTTTTGGATGCTACTCAGATACTTCGAAGGCGCATGTCCGCCAATCATTCGATTCGTTTTCGCGGAGATAGGAGTTTTATTGATTATGGAATTGTAACGATTGGCCTGAATTCCATTGTTATCGCACCAGGCTCTGGGAAAAATGTGATGAATATCCAGGGATATATCATCATCGATTAGCTCCTGAACTGTTGCCTTGTGAAAGAAGTCCTTTGCACCTTCTCTGAGAACCAGCGTGTTTAATCCTTTGTACGCAGCACTTAGGCGGCTTCTAAGGGTAAACAGTCTGCTTGGATGAAAAGAGGCCTCGTAGATCGTTCGTGGGAGATCGGCGTCATGGTCAATCCATGCCATGAGCTCTTCCAGGTCGTTGGCGATTCTGGTTTCCACGGCACCGCCGTAAAGCTCCCCCAGCACTCCGCACCAGTACCATTGGCTGAGCTTTTCATAGATCCTGGGCTGCAACCAGCGATCGTCGAGCAAGCTGAGTACTGCAGCAAGGGGGACGAGCTGTGTGCGATAGGGGAGATCGCGAGTATGGTAGAATCCTTCTTTGCGCAGGAATTTGGCAGCCAAAAGGAATCCCGCCTGAACCTGATCGGCCCATTTCTGGTAATCGTCCAACCCGAGGGCAAGCACGGATACTCGCTTGGCGCTTACCGCTGATATTTGCTTTCCGGTTTTTCCCGCCGCTTGATCCGCCTGGTGCTTTTCATAGGTGTGCAGAAGACTGATGGCCTGCAAAAAATCCGCAGGTTCCACCGTTTCCAGGATGGGCTCTTTTCCCAGTACCGATTTGCGCCCGGCTACCTTACGGAGCTTGCTTCCAATCCAATCGTCCCGAAGGTTGAATCCATCGGCCGCGAAGGTGGCGGTGACCAGCTCAAAAACAGACAGGGGGACTCCACCGGTATTGACCTTTTCGAATACCAGGCAAACGGCTTCTTTGGTTGTACTCTTCCCCAGGGCAATGATGGGGAGTTGATAGGAGCGAAAGGCACTGAGAACTTTTTCACGGAAATCCATGTAGAGTTCCATTTTCTCGGGCGCCACCTTGAAGAATGTCTGTTCCCAGCTATCTGAATTTAGAATCTGGTTACAGGGAAAATGCAACTCCTGGCATTCCTTTTCTGGAGTAGAAAGATCCAGAACTATATCACGACCAAAGTTCGTCTTGATGGTTCTATCGCTTTCCACGGTTCTGAAAGCATTATCCAGCTGGTCATCGTCCAGAGCCGCTTCAATATCGATGTAATAGTAGCGCTCAATTGGTTTCTTCTTTTCATTGAATGTCTGCACGGGCACATCCAGAGCAAGGACTTGCGTGAGCGATGTAAGCCTTTGCTGCCCGTCCAGAATCAAACGTTCTGGCTCCGGTGGATCCCTATTGAATTTTACATTTTCAATAGGACGGACTTGAAATCGAACATCCCCTCCAGTATCCAGAAGCATTACGGCGCCCACGGGAAAGGAACGAGCCACGCTGACGAGAAGAGAGCGAACATGCTCATCGTCCCAGACCCAGCCTCGCTGGAAGTCTGGCAACTGGATGGTGCCTTCCGTAATGTGCTCAATGATTCTAGGTAGGGGCAGTTTTGTGGTATCGAATGTATTCATCTCTTCTTACTCACTTTCTTTTTCCCCGTGGCCTTCTTCTTCGCCACGCTCTGCTTCCCGTTCGACTGCTCCCCTTTCTCTCGCTCCGCCTTGATTCGTTCCAAAAGGACCGAAGCCGGCTCATCGTCCGGGTCCTGCGGCACCAGCTTTCCGGAAAAAGCGCGCTTCAGTATGGATTGCCGCAATGCTTCGGCGCGCTGGAGTTGATCGTCTATGAGCGCAAAAAGCGGTGCCAATCTTTCGATTTTATCGTGGACGGTCCTCACCAAGAAAGCCTGATAGTCTAGGTTCTCAAAGTAGGGTACTGGTAGGGTCTTAAGCTTTTCGTGGTTTAGAGTAATTCCACTGTCACTAATCCCCGATTTTCGCCTATCCAGCTCAAGTTGAACAGTGGGGGAATTCAGTGCAAGTTCGAGGTATTCTGGAAGCACAGCATTCGAACGTGCGCGAAACCGATAAACCGTATCACAAAGCATGGAGTGGGCGCGGGTCTCGCGAACTAGACACACAACTCCAGTCCGATTGCGCGGTCCTTTCCTTGTCATTAGTAAGTCGCCGGCCTTGACCTCTATGTTCGGTCGTGGAACCAGATTAGAAGGAAGTGGCTTCGCTTCCTGATCATTGTACATCAAAGGCTGGAGTGCAGTTGTTTTGATTATTGCCCATTCACCAGATTTGGGTTGCCTATTTGTGTCGCACTTGGGGCTCCACCCCTGATGAATATCCCCAATTAGAGTTGACAAGGCTTTGGTTTCCGGATTCTCCTTTCTCCAGTTCTCAGTCAGCTTTCCTTCAAATGCATGTTTCAGCACCGCCTGGCGATACACCTTCAGCTGCTCCCGGGCTTTCTTCAGGCTTTCGATTCCTTTGTCCAGTTCCGAGAACAGCTCTTCGATTTTCGCGACGATGCGCTTTTGTTCGTTTAGAGGAGGGAGGGGGATTTGGAAGGGTCCCAGATCGTCCTTGTTGAATCCGGCTTGTGCGCTGCGGGAGAAACCCACCACGTAAACTTGAAACGCTGGAGATTTCAACAGGTAGAACAGGAACTTCGGAGTGAATGCGCTTTCGGGATAGATTAATTTTGTTAGGGCAACATTATAGGCCCCCTCACGGCCCCAGAAAACTCGTCCAACCGAGGCCCCATATCTTCCAATTAGAATGTCACCTACCTGGCAGCGCCGTACGGGACCATCTTCAGAAATATAGACGGGGCTCTCTGCACCATTCAAATCTTGAATTTGGTACATGCGCAAATAGCCTGGGGTTGGCCGCGTTCTAAAAGTACTCTTCGGCGGTTGAGTTCCACCTTCAAGGTCGAATCCCTCAACGAAAGAAATGCTTTCCCAGGAAACTGGTAGCTTACTCATTCTTGTTCGTTCTCCGGCCATGGACTAATGGAACACTTCGATCCTCATCCCCCATCGAACAATTGCACATACGGTTCGTACCGGAACCGTCGATTTCGCTTCTGTCCTGTGATTTCGCGTAGCAGCCCCAGGTCTTCCAAACGGCCTATCAATGCGTTGGCTGCTGCATAGGTGGTCTGTGTGATTTTCATCGCCCGATTCACCGAAAGGATGGGATGCTCGAACATCTCTTCCAGGATTCGATGACCGTTACCCGCCGAATAACCCAGGTTCTCTGCAATCAATGCGCGGTGTTCTTCGCGGAGTTGCAGAATCTTGCGAGCGGTTTCGGTGGCCTCGGCGCTTACTTCGGCAACGCCGGTGAGAAAGAATTCCAGCCACGGCTCCCATTCGCCTGCATCGCGTATATTTTGCAGTAGATCGTAGTATCTTTGCCGATGCCGCTTGAAATAGTGCGAAAGATACAGCACCGGCTTTTGTAGAATGTCTCTTTCGCTTAGAAGTAGAGCAATGAGCAACCGTCCAATCCGTCCGTTGCCGTCCAGAAAGGGATGGATGGTTTCAAACTGTGCATGGGCCAGTCCAATCTGAAGCAGTACAGGCAGGCTCTGGTCGTTATGCAGAAACTTCTCCAGTTCTGTTAGCAAATCCGGCAGCTCCTGCGGCGGTGGGGGAACAAAGCTGGCTTCGCCGATGGGACTTCCCGAGGGTCCAATCCAGTTCTGGATTTTGCGAAGTTGCCCCGGTGTAAGCTTCCCGCCCCGGGTTCCCTGTAGGAGCTTTTCATGGATTTCGCAGATCAATCGTACAGATACAGGAAGCGTGGGCAGTCGTTGCAGACCATGCTGCAATGCCTCAATGTAGTTCAGCACTTCCTCTACATCATCCGGACGCTGTGCATCCATGAGATGGGCCTCCGCCGCCAGCACATCCTGTAATGAGCTCTGGGTACCTTCTATCTGACTGGAAAGCACCGCTTCCTTGCGCACATACATGGCCACGAATAGATCTGGATTGGGAAGCGTGGTGATGGATCCATCCAGCCGTCCCAGCTCCCGGTCTGCCCGGGAAAGGGCCCGTTGCAGGGATTCCGTCAATTCAATGGGCGGCTCCGGGGGCAGCGGGGCCGGATGAAACGTGGAATGGCCGGAAGGCTGCCGCCGATACTCTCCCGCTCTCTTATTATTGCCTGGCTTCAATATGGAATCCTTCTGGCTCCATATTATACCCTGGCTATAATATGGTCCAGATTTTTCAGCTGGGCGCGGCCTTTCAGGCACCGAGGTTGTCATTCAGATCCTCCAGCACCGAATCCGTGGAATCCCCGAATAGCTGATGCATTCGACCCAGCCCGCCCCGGGCATCGAAGGGGGCCATGTCCAGATCCTCCCTCTCTATATGAAAAGACTGGATTACATGATCCCGAATCATCCGCAGCCATTCTACCTGTTCCTCGGTGAACTTCGGGGCGCTTCCGCTATGCTTTTTCATAATCCAGCTTTTGAAGTTCTTACGTACCGTTTCTGCATAAGGAGCGATGGCGCTGTCCAGGCCGCATACCCGACGGATCAGTGCAACAAGGGCGGTAAGCTCGTTGGCAGGAGTGCTGCCTTTGTAGTCTTCCAGATGGGCATAGGCCTGCCAAACGCGCAGAGGGGCCAGTTTGGGCATATCCGATCGCAGCTTTTCCAGCACCTCTTTGATCATGGTGTAGGTCACTTCCGAACGTCGCGCCGGTTGCTTGAAATAGATGGTAAGCGCTTCCAGCTGATCCCGGTTTTCCTGAAGATAGCTTTCGAAATCCTGGACCACCGCTTTTGCATTTTCGGTACTATCGCCCTCCCATTCGGATGTCAGTACTTTGTCCAGACCCGTAACATCCAGGGTTTGCTCCCTCTCCCGACGAATGCCTTCCAGAACCTCGATTAATGGTCCCGTAAACACCTTCGTAGCTTCACCTACCAGTGCATCCCGGGCTGCATCCATCTGTTGTTCTGTGGGATCGTCTACGCCGTTATCCTTGCATGCCTTTTCTTCTATGCGATCTGCATTGATGGATTGGATTAAATCGCTCACAATGTCTGTGAGCGATGTGCCTTTGGCCACTTCCTTGATTTTTTCCTGCTCTTTGTCAGTGAGCTGCTTGTTTAACCGGGCCAGCCGACTGGCAAGCGAACTCACCGAATCCTCATCCCTTGCGCCCATCATGATTCCCGTGGCCAGATCCTTGAAAGGCACTGAAGGTTTTGTATCCAGCGGATTGCTGGGAGTTTTTCGGGACTTCATCACACCGATGGCATCCACAATTACATAGTGCGTCTTGGCCGAGGCCGCGGAAGGACTGACCTTGCGGAGTCCATCGTGGTCCAGCGTTCGCGTTCCCCGGCCTTTCATCTGCTCAAAGTAGTTTTTGCTCTTTACATCGCGCATAAACAGAAGACATTCCAGAGGGCGAACATCCGTACCTGTGGCTATCATATCCACGGTAACGGCAATGCGGGGATAGTAGTCGTTTCGAAACTGATTGAGAACCGATTTAGGATCCTCTTTTGCGTTGTAGGTCACTTTCTTGCAGAACTGGTTTCCTTCGCCAAAGGCCTTGCGGGTTTCCTGAATAATGTCATCTGCATGGCTGTCGGATTTGGCAAAGATCAAAGTCTTTGGCACCTCTTTGCGTCCCGGGAAGATCACCGGAAGCTTTGCTTTGAATTCCTTCAAGATAGTGCGAATCTGATCCGGGTTTACAACGTTCCTGTCCAGTTCCCTGGCCGAGTAAGCCTCATCTTCATCCTGCTGTTCCCAGCGCTTCTTTCGTGTGAGTCGCTCTCGCTTCTGTACCCATCGTTTTGCTTTAAGCTGGCCGCCGGTTTTCGTTTTCTCGGTTTCGATTACATAGACTTCGTTGCCTACGTTTACGCCATCGGCCACTGCCTGTTCATGATCGTATTCGCTCACAACGTTTTTCTCAAAGAATCCGTAGGTGCGATCATCCGGAGTGGCTGTGAGGCCAATCAGAAAGGCATCGAAGTATTCGATCACCTGTCTCCAGAGATTGTAGATGGAGCGATGGCATTCGTCGATGATGATAAAATCAAAAAACTCCGGGGGGATCTTCTCATTGTAGGCCACTTGCACCGGCTTTTTGGGTTTCATCATTTGATCCGCCGGGTTCAGTTCCTCGGCGGCTTCATCCAGCTCCTCTCCTCGTAGCATGGAATACATTCGCTGGATGGTGCTAATGCAAACCTGGCTGTCTTTAGCCACAAAGCTGGACTTGAGCCGCTGCACATTGTATAGCTCGGTGAATTTACGGTTATCATCCTGCGGAACATAAGTCAGAAATTCCTGCTCTGCCTGCTCACCCAGGTTCTTTGTATCCACCAGAAACAGAATGCGTTTTGCCCCTGCATGCAGCAGTCGATACACCGACGTAATGGCGGTGAAGGTCTTTCCCGAGCCCGTGGCCATCTGAATCAGCGCCCTGGGCCGATTCTCCTTAAACGATTTCTCCAGATTCTCAATGGCCGTGATCTGACAATGCCGCAGGCCATTAGGCGATAGAGCAGGCAGATTCTGCAACCCTGCCCGAAGGGAAGCGTCTCGGCTCTTCCAGTCTTTCAGAGTTTCCGGACGATGAAAATGAAAGACTTCTCTGGACCTGGGTTTTGGATCTCGGCCGTCTGTGAATCGTACTATGGTACCGGTGCTTTCATAGATGAACGGCAGTGGCTCTTTATCCTGTATCCATTTCAGCCGTGCAGTAGCATAGCCATGGGATTGCTCTTCGACAGTGGTGATGTTCTGACCGCCATCATCAGCTTTGGCTTCGATGATACCGACTGGCTTTCGGTCAACAAACAGCACATAGTCCGCCGGGCCCACATCCGTCTGATACTCCCGCACGGCAATGCCAGGTCCGGCCCCAAAATCGATGCCATTCTTGCGCTGCACAACCCAGCCAGCTTGACGAAGCTTTTCGTCAATGCGGTCCCGGGCCATCTGCTCCGGGTTCTGGTTGTGATTGTAGGTGGTCATTTGGTTACTGAAGGACGCCAGCGGAAGGAAACTCTGAGACTATTTGGCCGACCGCTATTCCATAATCCAGTATTTTCTTGAATTGTAGCCCGATAGAATTTCGGCTAAGTATATTTGTCGCCAATTGTGGATGCGTCTGTTGCATACAGTCGATGCTGAGCCCGTGTCACTCAATGGAGGTGAGCAAGTTCTCCGCGGCCACTGGGCGGCCATCACAAGTCTGTATAATGCGGGGGGGCGCAGACCGGAAGAGCAGTGATCGGTGAGAATTGTCACACTTCAATGGTCTAATGAATAGTAGTTTATAGAGGTATTACATGAGTGATTCGAAAACCATTCAAGTTGATCTGTACTGGCAGCTTATCCCGATGTATATTTACCGGTCATTGGCCGGGAAGACGGGCCAAGATGCGTACTACAATCCCTTCTTCGGAAAAGGCATTTATCTTCATATTCTATCTGGAATTGATGGAAAGCAGCTGTATGGAGTGGGAATGTCCGACTCCGAAATCGGCAACCGGCTGATGCATCACTATTACGGCATTACCGGGGAAAAAGATGACTACTGGCTGCCACTGGATCCTCAGAAGGCCCGGGCAGATTTGTATGACCCTGATATCAAATGGGGCCACAAGTCTGGAAATGAGGAGCGGCACGCCGCAGCAGGCCAATTCCTGGTAGATTACAGCTATTTTGCCATTGCTCCGTTGCCGGTGCTGGCAGACGGCAATCAGGCGCTGTCGCATGCGGAGAAGTTACGGGATATTGAGGCCATTCTTCAGCATGCCTTTACGGAGCTTCGGTTTCCGGAGGGAAAACACAAAGAACGTGAAGTAAACGTGGCCGACTGGCACGAACGGATTGGCTGTCGTCGTAGGGATTTGTCCGAAATGAAGCAGTCGTACAAAATCGTTTCGTATTATTCGAATGCCACAATCGAAAGATTTATTGCTGCTAACCTGCCGGCAAGAATTTCATTTCCGTAGAACAGAGAGACATGAATATAGATCCCCGAATCGGCCCGCCGGGCCGCTGCAAGGGGCTTCTCCTGCGCAGAAGGCAGCGTTGGCCGTCGTGGTGTGCCGGAGCAATACCATTCGCTCTGATACTTGCTTTTCTTTTCTCCAAGACCTGGCAACTCACCGAACGCCGACCGTAACCCGGCTTCGACTTTCTATTTGCCAATACCGTGTAGCGCCGTACACTTTGCTCATGCCCTCCTTTTTCAACGACCTGCCTGCCATGGAGTCCTATGATCAGATCGGGGATGCCTCCTATTACAAGACGGTGCCAGCCGATTGGAACCTGGTGATGACCGACGTAATAAACAGCACAGCCGCCATCCAGGACGGTCGCTACAAGGAAGTGAATATATCGGGTGCTCTGGCTGCCATTGCTGTGGCCAATCATCTGGGCGGTCTCGATTACCCTTTCGTCTTTGGCGGCGATGGCATGACGCTACTATTGCCTCCGCTGGGCCAGGAGGGGGAAGCTACTCTCAGGTCCATTCTAGCAGACACCGCCAACAAAGTTGCCGAGCTCTATGATCTTTCCCTGCGAGTAGCCATGGTTCCCGTGCAGGCTTTTCCGCCCATTCAGGTGGCCAGACTCAGAATTTCCGAGTACTACGATCAGGCCATTATTTCTGGCGGCATTCAGGATGCAGAGTCTTTGCTAAAGACAGATTTCGCATTGCCCTACATGATAAGCGATGAGCATCCTGGGTCGAAGGCGAATTTTCAAGGATTCACGTGCCGATGGCAGGACATACCGGGCAAAAAGCCCATAACCTTTTCGCTGGTGGTGGAGTTCCAGAAAGCCGAGTTTCCGGCTACAGACTTGCGCGAACTTCAGGATGCTTTGAAGCGATTCCTGGGCGAATCCCATCCGCTACATCTAGAAGGCATTCAACTGGCCGGATCGGAGGGGCTCAAGCGAGAAGGCAAAGCCTTAACCGTGGGTCGCGGAGCGCTGGCCCGGATGGCCACCATGCTTCGCATTCGGCTGGAGCAATTCGCCTGTGTTTTCGCAAAAAAGACCGGCCTGCCTCTAAAGTCCGGCTGGTATGATTTGAGCCGCTTGAACGAGTATCAGATGCTTTCCAGCGATTACTACAAGTTCGATGGCTCGCTGAAAATGACTTTGAATGCGGATCGAACCGGTCTTTCGTCGTTCATCGAATACCTGGACGGGTTGGAACGAGAGGGTAAGATTCTCTACGGCATACATGAAAGCGACCGCGCATTACTTACCTGCCTTCTTCACATGGACTCCCACCGCGAAGTGCACTTCGTTGACTCCGCCGATGGCGGCTATGCTCTGGCCGGAAAGATGTTGAAGGAGAAGCGAGCAGCTCGTCGAACTGCTTAGAGATCAGTGATGTAGAGTTTCACATAAATCGAAGCTGGTTGTAGGATTTGCTACGGCAGCTCAAGAATATGAGAATCATTCCAGTTGCATCTCGCTCCAGTCTTCCAGGTCGGTTGTCATCCTGGCCTCAATGAATTGACTCACTCGGTGGCGATCCAAGAAAGAAGGCTTTTCCTGCCAGTTTTCCAGTTCATCCAGTTTAGTGCGATCCAGGCTGTACTGACCCAGAAGCAATGGGTTGAAAATATCATCCATGGGGCTAAAGGTTACCTTCGCTTCGATGAATGTTACCTTTTCATTGTCTGAAGCTATGAACATACACTCCATGAAGTCCGCTATGTGCCATCTTGTTTTCTGCGTCGCTTCTACTATGGATCGAACTTTGGCATCGTCCCTGACATAGAAGCGGGATTGAAGACGCCAGCCTTCCGCAGTCTTCAGGGCCTCCGTGGAGGTATGGCCAACGAGATATCCTTTGCCGCAGATTTCGGCCATTTCAATCAGGAGTGCTGCTCCTTTTTTTTCGGTGGAATTGACGAATGCTCGGGCTTCTTCGATGTCGGAACTGCAGCCGGTAAACAGTAGCAAAGCTAGCGTTGCGCCTGCGATCGTAGGAAAATGTCGAGGTATACATCGAAGCATACAGTACTGGATTGGATAATTGAGCCCTGTCAACATTTTAATGAGCGAGTCCTCCATCGCAACCGCAGCGTCGGGTGACCACCAGTGCTGCGGTTACTTCCCGACTCTTCCCTGCAACCAATGGCATTCCGGCGTTAGATTCGGGCCCGGTCAATAGTTCGTTCAAACCCGCGCTGTGGCCCGATTGATATGCGTTCTAAACCCGAGCTCTTGCCCGATCTATATGCCGTTCCAGTTCATCGATTCCTTCCAGAAACAGTGCCGGCCCTGGCTGTAGAATGATGCTGGAGTCTATTTCGAATAGTAAGTCTTTTTGCAAGGCGACTGTGTCTTTCCACCCATCTTGATGACGTATCCAGTGGAAGTCCACGGGCTTGCCGCACCAGGATCCGATGATAGCATCCGGCTGGCTTTCCGCTACTCGCTCCACGCTGGTGATCCTCTGAGCCGCCTTGTGCGAATCCGGATGCTGCATATCTTCGGAAAGACAGTTCTCTCCGCCACAGATCTCTATGAGTTCGGCAACCCACTGGATTCCGTGAATAAGGGGGTCGTCCCATTCCTGAAAAAAGACCCGAACCCTCTCTTTCTCTTTGTTTCTTCCGTAAACTGCTTCGAGCTTATCTTTCCATTGCTGCAGCAAGGCCAGGGTATCATTGCTGCGGCCTACCATGGTCCCAATCTGAAGCATGGTTTCGAATATCTGTGCCAGACTTCGCTGGTTGGTAATCCAAACAGGAAGTCCCTCTTTGATTAGGCTTGCCGCAAGCTCCGCCTGAATATCTGAGAAGCCGATGATCAGATCCGGATTCAGGGCCTTGATTTTGGCTACATCGCCTTTGATGAAGCTTGTAACCATGGGCTTTTCTTTTCGTGCTCGTTCCGGTCGTACCACATATACGGATATGCCGGCGATTCGGTGTTGTTCGCCCAGCATATAGAGTAGTTCCACGGATTCCTCGGTAAGGCAGACGATTCGTTCCGGTAGCCGGGGCAGCTCCGGGATCAACGTAGGTAACGAGTCACTTTTTGATGTCTCGGAGGATTTTGTATTCATTGGAGCTCTCCTTTTGGTCCGAGTCATACTCGAGGGTCGGTAGCGTTACTATCGCGATACAGCACACTGAACAGTCGCGGAAATCAACATACAGCGACCGGCGAAGACTGTTACGACTCGGACATTAAGCCGCCTTCCGAGTTTCCTCTGCGCATTAACGCCCCGAAAGGAATACCTCGCCCCGATTAACTGTGAAACTTCTTCTTGTCTTCTATCAGTTTCTCGACTACCGACGGATCCGCCAGTGTTGAAATATCGCCCAGGTTTTCGTAGACTCCCTCGGCGATCTTTCGCAGAATCCTTCGCATGATCTTGCCGGAGCGGGTCTTGGGCAAACCGGGGGCCCAGTGGATTACATCCGGGCGGGCGATCTTTCCAATCTTTTCGGAAACGATATCCGTCAGTTCGCGCTTGAGTTCGTCATTCGTAGTGAATCCGTTTTTGACCGTTACATAGGCATAGATTCCCTGGCCCTTGATGTCATGAGGGAAGGCCACCACCGCAGATTCGGCCACACCTTTGTGTTCTACCAGAGCGCTTTCGATTTCGGCTGACCCCAGCCGATGGCCCGAAACATTAAGGACATCATCCACACGGCCGGTCACCCAGAAGTAGCCATCTGAATCCCGGGTAGCTCCATCGCCGGTAAAATAGTAGCCCTTGAACTGCGAGAAGTAGGTGTTGAAGAATCGCTCCGGATCGCCGTATACGGTTCGCATGATGGACGGCCAGGGAAATTTGATGCAAAGATTTCCAGACCCTGCTCCTTCCAGTTCTTTGCCTTCGCCATCCAGGATCACCGGCTGCACACCAAAGAATGGTTTTGTGGCCGAGCCGGGTTTGGTGGCCGTAGCCCCGGGCAGAGGGGTGATCATTATGGCACCGGTCTCGGTTTGCCACCAGGTATCTACGATGGGGCATTTCCCCTTACCGATGTTCTTATGATACCACTGCCAGGCTTCCGGGTTGATGGGTTCGCCTACGGTACCCAGCAGACGCAGTGAATCCAGGGAATGCTTTTCTACAGGCCCGGTTCCTTCGCGCATCAATGCACGGATGGCGGTGGGAGCTGTATAGAAAACATTTACTTGATACTTGTCTACAATCTCCCAGAAACGACCGGCATCGGGGTAGGACGGCACTCCTTCGAACATCAAACTTGTGGCGCCGTTGCTTAACGGTCCGTAGAGAATGTAGCTATGTCCGGTGATCCAGCCGATGTCGGCGGTGCACCAGTAGGTATCGTCTTCTTTGTGGTCGAAGACGTAATGATGCGTGAGGCTGGCTCCCAGAAGGTAGCCCGCTGTGGTGTGTAGCACTCCTTTGGGTTTACCGGTGGAGCCGGAAGTGTAGAGGATAAAAAGCGGATCTTCCGAGTCCATTTGCTCCGGCTCGCACGTTGCCGGAAGGTCGGGATCTCGGAGCATATCTTCCAGGCGGTGGTCGCGACCCTCCTTGTAAGTGGCGTTGGAATCGCGGCCCACTCGCTCCACAACTACCACGTCCTTTACCGCGAAATTGGATTTGTTCAGGGCCTCATCCACATTCTTTTTCATGTCGATGATCTTGCCGCCGCGAAAACCGGCATCGGAGGTTACGATCAAAGTGGGATGACAGTCCTCGATTCTTCCTATCAGCGCCGCCGGAGAAAACCCGCCAAAGACCACTGAATGCACAGCGCCGATCCGCGTGCAGGCCAGGGAAAAAAAGGCCAGCTCCGGAATCATGGGCAGATATATCAGGACGCGATCGCCTTTGCGCACACCGAGCTTTTTGAGGACATTTGCGTGCCGGCTCACCTCCCGGTGGAGTTGCTGATACGTATAGGTTCTGGATTCGCCTGGGTGATCTCCTTCCCAGATGATGGCGGCTTTGTTTTTTCGGGTTCCGGTTAGATGTCGGTCCAGGCAATTGTAGGATACGTTGAGCTTTCCTCCTTTAAACCATTCTACTTTTGCATCGCCAAAGGAATGGTCCAGCACCGAGTCCCATTTCTTGAACCAGGCAAGTCTTTCGGCCTGTTCGGCCCAGAAACCTTCCGGATCCTTCACGGATTTTTCGTACATCGCATCGTATTGCGAGGAGTTCAGGTTGGATTCCTGTTCGAAATCTTTGGCGGGAGGATAACTATGCTCGTTGATCATCTATACTCTTCCTTTTGTGTCTGGCGCCAGATCCCCGGAAGGACTCTAAGGCGCGTTCGAAATCAAGTTCTGGTCGGGCATTTACAGGGAAAGTAGATCCTGCTGTCGCTTAAAACCAGAGAATGTATGATCCAGTTCTGGATCGATACCAACGAAATGTCAATGATTCTGCCCGCTTCCCGGGGCGGAGGCCGGCATTTTCGATGATTACCTTTGAAGGCACTGTTGCCTCACAACGGATTTGTGATCCGGTTTAAGGTCCAGGGTCCGGTGCCGAATTCCCGGTCGGCCTGCGATTAAGGCTTGAATTCTATCAGGGCCATACTGATTAGATCTCCTGGTTCAGGCCGGGCCAGCACATTCAGGAGCGATAATTATGAGCGGTATCAATAGTCCAGATTCAAGACTCACTGATGATGGACGGCCATTGCCAGTTCGGGAAGGGCACGGAACTGATCGCAAACCATCCTTAATACCGGTTCGGCGCCCCTTGCCCGGCTGGGCAGCCATCCGTATTTCGGTCCTCCCTGCGGCCTTGCTTGCTTTCTTCGTGACTTTCGCATCCTGCAAACAATACCGCTATCTGGTGGATGGCAGCAGTTGTGCCATGATGAAGCAGCACGTGGAGGCTGTCGATTTTTCCGGTTTCCAGATTCGTGACTCACTGCTTCTGGGCCCGGATAAAGACGGTACTACACTTTGCCAACTCTGGATCATACCTGGTTCCCGTTTGCAGGCAGACCTGGAGGCCGGCAAGACCAGCCTGGGGCTGATCCTGGTCGTATATCCGCCCGAGGCCGGACCTGAATCCATCTACGACTTTTACGAAGGGATGAAACAATGGAAGGAGGAAGGCCTGTTCAAGGAAACCGAAACCCGATTTGGACCCGCCCATATCCTTTATCATCCCGAAACGCTACTGGGCGAAAATCCCTTACGCCCGGGACCAGAAGTGACAGGCTGCAATATAATACATTATGGCAATCGGTTCGCATCCATAGAAATGAGTTTTGCCATAGATGAAGTATTTAGCGAAGCCGAATACAAAGAAGGCAGGCCAGCCGCGGTTTGCAGTTTGGATAATGCGCCCCGGGAATCCATTCAGCTGATGGAGAAGCTCACGGAGAAGCTTCCGCTGCTACCCGGTACATAGAGACACCAGAGTGATATCCATTGCGCCGTTGCCTTCCGGCCCGACCAGGTCCTGATCCCGCGGCTCCAGTGGTCCATTCCGGAGGGATGCAGGTCTATCTCAGTCTTTCGGCTCCAGCCGTGCCCATTCGGGGATGAAATACTCGGGAAGCGGGGTGAGCCGCTGGAAAGCGACTACACTATGTGGCCATCGGGTGCCGTCGGAAAAATCATTCCAGCTTTTTATGGGCGGTTCAACAGAGTAGGAAACATCCACGGTATGACCCGCGGATAGATTCGATATGAAGCGATCAAAGTCCTGTTCGCTTACCTGCTTGAAGCCCCTGGCCTGCCGGAAGAATTCCACAGTAGAATAGGTAAACGGGCTTGCGGGAAAGTCAAGCATTAGAGAGCAGCCGCGAATCCACTGCAGGCTGACCGGGGCTCAATTATCAGTGCCCGGTTATGGATCCTCGGCGGTCCCGGGCCCAATAGCCCCGATCGTCGCCTAGCGGAATGGGCGAAAGTCCCTAAAGCATCTCCTTTTCCAGGCAGGCGCGAAAATCATCCGGGATGGGTTTGCTACAGTCTTCGCGATAATCATAAAACACCTGTACGGTTTTTGCTTCTACATAAATCGCATTGTCTTCGCTACCTTCGATTCGCGCGGAGAAATCCCAGGACGATTTCCCGATCCGAGAAACCCAGGTACAAACCCGGGCCGGAGTGTTGGGCCGCAGAGATTTCCTCAAGTCCATTTCGATTCGCACAAGCACAAAAGGGATGTCTTCGAGGGCCTGGATGGATAAATACTTGCTGCAGAAATCCAGTCTGCCCAGCTCCAGGTAGCTTGCATAGGTGGAGTTGTTCACCCTTCGCATGGGATCCATATCGTTGAATCGAATCTGCAATGGCGTCATGATCATGGCTTTTCGCTGGGCAACGGTGTGGGATCTGGCCGGGCTTCGACGCCCATTCAGATCCCCGCGGCCATTATGCAGGATAAAGCGTAACGGAAAAGAAGTAAATGCGCCGGAAGGCTCTCCGAAAGTCCTTACGGGCTGCAGTTGGCCGGAGCGGCATTGAATACTGGCCGCTCCAGGTAGGAGATGTAATCCAGGCGCAGTTTGTTCATGGCGCCCCGTTCGCCGTAGGTGATGTGAAACAAGGGGTCGGAACGTGGACTATCGCTCAATCCACGCATTACTTTTGTAAGGTCACCCCGGGTCCACAGGAAGTAAACGAACACTCCGCTAAGTACGGTTTTTTCAACTGTGCCTGTGGGATCCATGAAGTCCACGCTTGTGGGTAAATCCAGGGTTTCTAGCGCCAGGGATTCCGGGTTCTTCTCCACCCAGGTCTTGAACTCGGGCAAAATCGCCTGGGGCGAGCAGGTGGGCTTCTGCGTATTGTAGTTCTGTAAAAAACGGGCCAATCCTTCCTGGAACCAGAACGGCGCCGTGGAACTAACTTCGTCCAGGTAAAGATGGGACATCTCATGGCGCCACACTGCATCGGAAGCGTCCACCGAAACATGGATAGCCTTTCGGCTGCGGTCATAATGGGCCAGCGCATTGTCAGGGAGATGTTTGCTGGAGCGGTTGTAGCTTTCCTGGTCAGGATAGACGACAATGAGAGGCTTGAAGTCTTTAAGTTGGGGAAAGAATCGTTCCTGGATGGCCTTGACGGTGGGCCATTTCCACTCGATGGCCGCGCGAATCTTGCTCGTATCCATGCCTTCCTGGTACTGCACGTAGCAGCAATCCAGTTCCAGCCGGTCCCACCCCTGGAAAAGCCGAATGTCGTAGCCTCTGCAGGAAGCCAGTAAGGCACAGAGGATCAGAGTGGCGCTGGAGTAGAAATAGCTTCGCACCGGACAGTCTCGGTTAAATGCGGGTCTGGATGTCTGCGATCCGATGGATGTCTACAAGCTCGAGGATTGTGGCGATTTTGCGATCCACATTCATTAGCTGTAGCTTGAATCCCGCGGGATTCTTCTCGCTGAATTTGCGATGGATGTTTATTATCTCGGTGATTCCCAGGGAATTGATGTATTCGATTTCGGCCATATCAATGCTCAGGCTTTCCACCGGTTCTGCATGGTACGATCCCGCATCAAGTTCCTTCAGAATCAAATTGTCCCCATCCACCCTGGGATGGAACAGTCTGATCAGAAGGTTATTGCCCTGTTTTTCTATCTTAAGATCCATGGATTGAGAACTCTCAATGCAACAATCAGCAACAACCAGTAGATTGCGGACGGCGCTTGCCCGCGCAAGGGAAAAATTTCAGCTCTTCAAGGATGGTAAACCCGCCGTCGGGTCCTGGACCCTGCTGATTGGTTTCATCCTGTTTCTATATTTCCAGTTCCGGCTTCAGCCCTATGCCATCTGGATTCGAATTCCCCTGGCCGGACTGACCGCAGCCATGACTGCGTCTTTGCTACTGATTGTATTCGGCAAGTTAATGTCTCGATATCAGCGCGGCAAATCCTTAATTCCAGAATTGATTCTCGCCGTGCTCTTTTCCGCATTCCTGGCGTTGGATGGGGCAGGGCTGTCCGCGCTTTTCTGGCTGACCCTGGTGATCATCCTTGTCCTGTTCTTTGCGCTCAAACATCGATTGTACTTTTATCTATCCTTCTCCGGGCTTACTCTCTTTGTATTAGTTTTTGTTTCTTTCCGGGTCATTGACCTGGAAAAGACTCTGCTACTCACCACCTACCAGTACCTCTGGAAATCTTCGCAAGGTCTTTCTCTGAGTCATGAGATCGAAACCGGGCCCAACGGTCTTCTAAGGGTGCGTTCCGAGAGCGCCCCGAATTTGAAGATGCAGATTCCCGACGGAATGCATTTGTATGACTCCGACGCGTTGCAGGAAACGGAAGGACCTGGCGTTCCGATCCTGGCAATCACCAGCGCGCCGGAGAAGCTGGATCGCATACCGTCGGCCATTCTCTATCGCATACCGGAAATCCTGGGAAGAGAGGAGATCCGCAACAGAACCGAGTTGTTGCTGGGTAATCTGCGAAGCGACCAGATCGAAGATCTGCAGAAGGAGAAGGAACAATCCCTTTTCCCGCCGGACTTCCAGATACCCATGGAGGGCTCATTCTGGACGTATGTGGATCGCTTTGAAGCGGATCGACTTCGCACGGGCTTTTTCATCTTTCGAAGTGAATCGGCTCAAGGTAGTGCAACGCAGCCCACTTATCTGCTATGGATTCGAGAACCGGTGGAGGAGGGATTTCCCTTCCATCCGCGAATCCTGGAGTTGTTGCGAAGCATCGCCTGGGAGAGTTAGCCGGATACGAACGTCCGATCGATTCAGTCATCTGGATGGGCTGGATTGTCATCCTCTGACGGATCCGACGCCCGCCATGATCCGGATCCTCAATCTCTGGTGGATCATATTCTACACAGGATTTCTACTGGAATAAGAATGGCAGCGAAAAAAACGGGTCAGTATCGCACCGGTAGACTGAGCAGGCTCAATGGATCCACGGGGTAGCCGTTCACCCAGATGGACAGATGCAGATGCGCGGCGGTGACCATGCCTGTAGCCCCGGCCTTT
This sequence comes from Spirochaetaceae bacterium, assembly GCA_002730875.1. Lineage (GTDB taxonomy): Bacteria > Spirochaetota > Leptospiria > Leptospirales > Leptonemataceae > UBA3465. The sequence continues at coordinate 21,324 of PCBI01000014.1, forward strand.
GCAATTAAGTCCCCGGCCTCTACAATTTGGCCTTCTTTGGCTTTTAATTCGCTTAGATGCATATAGCCGGACTTGATTCCGTTTCCATGATCCAGCAGAACGAATCCGCCTTCAAAAAACAGCTCTCTGGACAGTACTACCTTTCCCGGCGCCATGGCAAAAACCGGATGGCCCACCCAGCCGCGCAGATCCAGGCCTTTATGAACGTACCTCTTCGGGGGGTGTTTGATTTTCTTTCCGTTCTTGATTTCGTATCTGTAGGTTACGCGAGTCACATAAAAAGGCGAAGTGATCTTGTGTAGATCCCGGGGATGAGCCAACTTATCCTTGATATAGTTGTCTTCGCGGGAAGCAAAGGCCTTGTTTTTCAATTCTCGCTCGCGCTTGATGCGTTCGGCCACGCCCGGTTTTTCGTAGGTCTGGACATTGGAGTATTTGCCCAGCTTCAGTTCGGAGGTATATACCGGGAATTTGGTGATGTGCACCTGCAGGCGCGTAGACTCAAATCCCGTCTCTTCGCCGGTGGCTGACTTCTGCTTTAGAGGATAGGTCCAGCCCAGCCAGCCGTTCTCCTTCTGATGCGGATAGATGGCAAACAGTCCTCGCAGTCCCCAGGGGCGTTCCACAAGCTTCACTTGCAGTCCATTGTATTTCAGTTGATTCAAACCCAGCTTTCTTTTCAATTCTTCGGACATCTTTTGGCCCGGGGCGAGCACCGGCTCTATCTCGGCGTACACCATATCGCCGGTGGCGAACTTTCGGCTATACAGGGTGAGCTTGAACTCGCCTTTCTGAAACACGCGTGTTTGCGGCTCTGGCGGTCGATACTCCGGGGGAAGAAGTACACTGGTACTCGAAGACGTTTTTGTCCAGGTTCGCGGATCGGTCTGTCGAGCTTCCAGGGGCAGAGCGGTCACAAGGACGATGGCGAAAAACAGCAAGCTTCTCCGATTCCAGGGGAGCGCAATACAACAGCCGAGCCCGGAAAAACCCGGGAACGTAGCATAAACAGGACTCTTTGTCTTTTCTGGTTTCATCATCTGGTTCATAGAGTTGCGGCTATTTGTAAACTGGTGGCGCTCCATTTAGAAATCGACTGGTTTGCGAAGCCCATCAAGTGCTTTTTGGTACCATGTCCGCCATCATCTTCAATGAGTTTCAGTGGTCCGGCGCCTTTACGTTCCTTCTTGGCCCCACCGCCGCGCTGATTATTCTGTGGTCTCTGTTGGAAGCCCACAAACAGCGAAAGCGGATTGGACTTGGACTGGGAAGCGTCCTGTTGATCGCATTCGCGCTCCTTGCCCGTCCTGTGGAGTATGGCCAAATCGAATTTCAATCCATCCCTGCCCCGGGCGCATCGGAATCCGGCGGCCTGCAGAAAGACTACGAAGAAATTATCGCGCAGGCAACTCGAACCCGTAAGCCAGTTCTTTTCTATTTTCATGCGGACTGGTGCAGTAACTGCGACGAACTAAAGCGGCGGCTGGAAAGAAAGGATATCCTGGATCGCCTGGATTCCTTTCTGCTGGTATCGGTAGATGTGACGGATGAAAGGGATTACGACGAGGCCAGGCAAATCTTTGGCCTGGGAGCAGTACCGGCGCTGTCTTTCTTTCATCCGGGAAACCCGGGCAAGCCTCTATTGAGCGGTACCAGCTTTCCGGAATCTGCACTGATTGGCATTCTGGAAAGCATCCAGGATGAGCAAAGCAACCGGGCCGAGGACACCAGGCGGGATGAGCAAAGCATCCGGGATGAGGGCAGAATGCAAGTCGACTCCAGGAACGGTCGGCGGCGCAGTTTGCTGGAACCCTGAGGATTGCCATCGGCGAAGAGGAGACCATGCGAACATTCTTTATTACAGCTACGGACACCGATGCCGGCAAGACAATGGTGGCGGCGGCGTTGATGAAGGTTATTCCGGGAGCTCATTACTGGAAGCCGGTTCAAACAGGCGATGATCGAGATCTGCGAACAGTACAGCAATTTAGCGGCCGTTCATCGGAGTTTTTTCATCCGGGTCGAACCTTCAGTCAGCCGCTGTCGCCCCACCGCGCTGCAGAGCTGGACGGACAGTCCATTAACCGGGAAGATCTGGACCGGGCCTTTGCGGAAGTGCGCGATTCTCTGCTGCGATTGGACCGTACAGCTGGCCCAAGATGGCCTGAAACAAGAAAGAGCGGTGGGATGGACCAGAACGACACCGCTCAGTCTGTACTGTTCGTTGAAGGCGCCGGCGGTATTCTGGTTCCTCTGAATCGAGCGGAATTATGGCCGGACTGGTTAAAGGACAAGGATTTGTCGTTAATTCTTGTTTGTCGCACCGGGCTGGGCACCATCAATCATTCGCTGCTTTCCGTTGAAGCCATACGAAGCCGCGGACTGAAGCTGGCCGGTCTGGTGTTTTTCGGTCCGGAGAATGAAGACAACCAGCGCACCGTGGCTGATTTCTCCGGTTGTCCGGTTATTGCCCGGGTCGAGATGGGCGAAGACAATCGGTCCGTTCTAATCCATGACCTGGACGAAGCCCTTTTGCGCTGATCGCGGGCCGTCGTAATGACCCGGCGGATATGGCGGCCCCGGGGCATGAGGGCATCGCGGCCGTTATCGCTTTCTCTGTGGTCCAGTGGTGTTGCCGCTATTACTTATTATGCCGAATCAGAAATCCCATGAAACGCGCCAGCCATAGAAGCAAAGCCAGGATAAATAGGAAGGCTCCGTAGCCCAGGTGATTCATGTAGCTTGCCGGTAGCAGATGCGCGCTGGCTCGTGTGGCCGCTGCCAGAACCAGAAGCCCAATGGGCAGCCAGAGCAGAAAGCTTCGGTTCTCCAGATTTAGATCCCATTTTCCATGGGAAAGGATCACGCGGGTCATTACCGAAAACGTGAGCAGCGACAATCCGCCAACGAAGAATAAATGCACCCAGTGCACGGAAGAAAGCCCGGTGAGAAACCGTGCGGCCAGACCGGCAAGAATCATCCAGAGCGATATCCACAGCCCGGTAGAAACCGCCCGTCGAAATGAGTTTCTGTAAACTCGAAAGCGAAGAAGCAGCCAGTAAAACACTGCCGAAAAAGAGAGCAGGGCTCCGGTGCGCACAAGGGTGCCGGCCCGGTCTTCGCCCATCAAAATCCCGGCTATTTCCAGCATGGCCGCAGCGAAAAGCAGCGCCGTGACCATCAGGGGTTCGGACTGGTTTTCCTCCAGGGATCGGCGCCAGTTGTTTTTGTCTGCATGGTCCGATGCCTGAATCGTAACCGCGATTCGGGATCCGGCGCCCAGGACAATAAACGAAATACTATAATAGAAAAGAAGCGTACGTCCTGCTGCCGTGTACGGCGCCGCCGCCAGCTCCGGAAAGGCCTTCTGGAGGTAATTCTCTATGAATAGTCCGATGAGAATTAGCAACCACCCCAGCACCGCAGCGCCCAGTCCGGCGGGCAGGAAAGCTCGCAGGTAGGCCGGCAGTTCCGTCATGGATTCTTTCATCCTTTTACGGGCAAAGGCCAGAGTAGCAACCAGTCCTCCCAATGCGAACAGACAAACCAGGCCCGGGGAACCCAGGGCGAATCCAGCCAGCGCGACAAGATACAGCCCCAGAACGAAGGAAACAAATTGAACCGACGGAAGCGGCGTTCCGGTAAACCTGGGCAAAGCTGTAAGCAGAAATCCAGATACCGATGGGAAAATGAATGTGGCGAATGTGGCATAGGCATGGAGGGAAGCAGGGTAAGGCGGTAGCCCCCAGCCCAGTCGATTGGATACGGCCACTGCCATCCATAGTCCCACAGAAAAGCCGGCACCCAGCCATGCCAGAGGAAATAGCATTCTATAGGGTTCTATTGTTGGTGTTTCGGATTTGGCTGTCATAAATGAGCTCAACTTGTTGTCTTATTGCAGGCTCTGATGGTTCAATCAGGTTCCCGCATGTTCCCGGTTTACCCGGGCCTATAGGGAGCTACATAACCATAATAAGGGCTTCCGGTCCTTGATTCAAGTCAAGGCGCGGCCATCTGCTTTATTTCTTGCCGTTCCTTTCTGCTCCGCCAGGATCGGACAATGACCGGCAGGCATGGCGGCTACCGCCAGAGAGGCGCGGCCCAATCTAACAAGGGAGTGATCCTATGGCAAATCCAGGTAAAAATACGCGAAGCATTCTGAAAGCTCTCGATCGAAGCGGACTGCATGGCCGTCGCCAACCCGGGTCCCGTGCGCGGTTCGGACGTCTGGTCATTAGCCTGCTTCTGGTATGGTACATGGGCGGGAGCTGCTCCATACTGCAGGCTTTGTTTGATCCTAACGGGCCGCAGTTTCGTATTGCCGGGTTCTCTATAGAAGATGTTTCCCTGGATGGGATGGTGGTGCGCCTGGATGCGGAACTGGACAACCCGTATCCCGTGAGCTTGCCGGCCAGCGCTCTGAATCTGGACCTAAAGATAAACCAGGACCATCTTACAAATCTGAAAACGGATCCTATTTCCGTGAACGCCAACTCGGTGGCGAAATTTCCTATCCGTCTGGACCTGCAGTTTTCCAAACTCAAAGCACTTTTTCAGAATTTATCTGCGGTGAAAGAATACACCATGGGTATCCAGGGATCCGCGGATTTCCCGGTAAGACTGGCTTCGGTGTCTTCGGACGTCAGCGTACCTATTTCTATGGAGCAAAAGGTGCCCGCTTTCTTTCCAGATGTGGCTGTTGAGAATTTTGACTTCAAGGGGCCGGATTTGCTGGCCGGCTCCGACGCCAGCCTGGCTACAGCATTCGATCTGAAGATCAAAAACCAGGCCGCCGCCGATTTTCTGGTGCAGGGGTTGAACTATTCGCTGGAGCTTAGCGGAAATTCCTTTCTATCCGGCGAATCGGTAGAAACCCGAAAGGAGGGTACTACTTCCGTGGTGCGCATTGATTCAAAGATTCCGCTCATGGGCGCTGGCCGAGCTTTCCTGTCACTGTTCAGAGCCGGCGGTTCCAGCTATAGAGTCACGGGGAATTCTGATCTTGAATTCCCCGGAGCCGATCTTGCAAAAACCGCCTTTGGCTTTGACAAAGAAGGCAGGCTTGCCTGGTAAATTCGGGAATCCGGCCCCTTCGTACCGAAACAGGAGCTATTGGGGCCGCTCCTTCGCGACGCAACGACGGTCAATGGAGCCGCCCCTTCGGAGCATGCCCGTCAGTCCGCCGGATGGAATGTAACCCGGTATCCTCCGTCGCCGGACTCATCGTTCATTCCAAAATATATGGTAATGGATTCCGCTGAAGCATTGTGGACCGCGAATCTTTCGCTGCTTCCTTGAAGTTTTTCGGGTTTTTCGTATTCGATGTTTATTTCCAGTTTATCGATGGTTTCATTTCGCTCAATGCTGGCCATCCCGCTCACATTTGTCAGGCGATCGAAATGGGAAAACATTCCGTCCGATTCCGGTAACCTTGCCTGGAAGTTAAAGGGAACGCTCAGATCCATATAGGCTTCTTTTTTTATTAACTCGGCAAATTGAGAACTGGCCCCTTTCTTCACCTGCACTGAATGGGCCTTCCATCGCTTTTGCAGTTCAGCAGGCTCGGGCTGGCAGAAGGAAAAGAGGGTGGATGCCAGCAGTAGCAATGATAGTTGTCTCATGAATCCTCCTTGTTACAGTATGATTACAACAGTTTATATATACCTGCGTTAGACTGCAAGCAATTGGCTGTGAATCAGCGGCCCCTTTCTGCTTTTCGGGGCCGGGTTATAGCTGTCCGCTATTGTCAGGTAGCGGTAGTTCTGGCCGTGAAGCGAAGGAGTGCCTCGAGCAATTGCTTTCGGCCCGGGCTTTCGTAGGGGTAATGGCCGGCATTCTGCAATATCTCTACGAAGTAAGGAGTGCGCAGCTTTCGCAGGGATAGGTCGCTGAGATGCTCGGGGGTCATCGATCCTTTTCGGGCTGAGCCAGAAGCACCGGGCATACAGCGAAGTTCTCCGGTTCTACATCGGGCCTGTAACTCATAAATGAGGAAAGAAACCCCAGGGATACGCTGGCCCCTGCAGACGTGCGGTCTTTCAGGAAAATCGATAGGAGCTTCTTGTCGTTTACCAGAGTATACATCCTGGATAGCCATTTCATGGGAACCTTCATCCTTCGTAGCCCGGGAATCCGTCCCAATCCCACCACGAGCGGAACCGTAGGAGCAAGTAATGGATGAATCACCGTTTCGTGTCGCACGCGGTAAATCCTTTCATCCAGGAAGGTTAGTCCGACCACACCGGCCACTGCCTTGCTCGGTCTTCCTGTATGCGACGCGCGGGCTGGTGAGTGGGTAATCGCTCAGCTCACCCGGTAAGGGTTCAGCTGAACCTTACTCCACTAATCGGCCAATTCGTTTGTTGCCGTGCGCTCCAGCGTTGCATTGGAGGGGCTATCGGATGAATTGGTCGACTCGGTGGATGGGCCGCGCCGGGTGCTTTCATTGTCGGGTTGTGAATAAGGCCTGAAAAAACCATCACCGTTGGCCATACCTTCCAGGTTGCCTTCTTTATCGAAGACGAAGTCGTGGGTGAGCCAGTTCTCGCCGCCGCGGAAAACATGCGTTGTGAACGGGTAGAGGTAGTAGCCGCCGCCCCAGGTATTGCGATAACGGAGGCCTTCCCCGGCATCTCGGATCTCGATTACTTTGCCGGTCAGTGGATTGCGGTAGGTACCTACGATCCGATCTCGCACCCAGGGCGGAGCCGGTTCGCTTTTCCATTCATACAGGGGCTCTCGGGCGCCCACAAAAGCGGTGGCCAGATTGCCCAGTTTCTTCTGCATTTCCGCCAGATACATTTCCAGAGGCGGCGTGTACTCCGGGGGATTGCCCAGATAGCAGATCGCGGCGCCATATCGTGGAAACATCTGCACCCAGGCCGCAACGTAATCTGCTCCTCCGATATGGAAAAATGTGACCAGCCCTTCATCATTCGTTTTGACTCGCCATCCCCGACCGGTATAGAACTGATTGCGCGAAGCCGGCGCATGTAGCGGATTTCGCAGCATTTCCAGGATGCTCTTTGGCTGAATGATCTGCCTTCCGTCAATGTGCCCGCCGGAGAGCCACATGGAAGCATATCGCGACAGATCGTGGATGCTGGTTTTTAGACCCCCGGCCCCGGTCTTTGGGCCCCGCGTATCTTTCAGTCCTGCCGGTTCGAGGAAATGGACGCGCACAGCTTCTTCCACAGTGAGCCCGGTTTTCTTCTCGATGATATCGCCCAGAAGCATATAGCCGTGGTTGGAATAGCGGTAATGCTTCCCCGGCGGATAGATGGGCTTCACCAGCTTGAAAGAAAGCTTATCGTAGTCTACTGGTTCGTAGGCCTTGTAATATCGCAGGTCGGGTAGGCCGGCGGTATGAGTGATTAAATGATTCACTACGATGGGAGCTCGGCCCAGCCGCTCTAACTTCATTCCGGGAAATATTGCCGATACCGGTTCCTCGGGGTTAAGAATTCCTTTGTCGATGAGAATCTGTGCCGTTGTGGCGGTGAATGTTTTTGTAACGGAAGCCACCGGATAGGTCTTGTGCGGATCCGAGTTTATGTAGTGCGAAAAGACGATGCTGTCGTCTACAATAACGGCCACCGCAAAAGAAGTGAAGTATCCGCCGCGATGGAACCGTTCCATCCACTGAATGACATCCTGCTTATGTCGCGCGATCTCCGGGCCATCCGGTATTCGCATATCCACCGGATCATAGATTTCGTTGGCGTCTTCAATGGCCTCCTGGTACGGGCCGTCCCCACTGGAGCAATAGGCAGCCAGGGCGCCCAGAAAAATCAAAAATGGCGCTAGCAGATAATAAAGAAAGTGTTTGTTCTGCCTGGACATAGGTTCTCCGGGGCCGTCAGCCAGATTATCCGACCGGTCCCGGGGTACGTCCAGAAGAAAAGGGGAAGCGCCGATTTATTCTGATTTTGTCAGGGCCAATCGTCCCATTTTGAGTATGTCGCTTCTGTAGCGAATGGTATCCCGGTTGTTGAAGTCCGGAGGATTGGCAAGGTGCACAAAGTAGGAGCGATTTTCCGGAATAATATAGATTTCGGCCGCCGCATTGTACCAGGTGCCGGAGTGAAAGAACAGGTCCGGACCGCTCGTCGGGGCATACACATGCCAGCCCAGACCGTATTCGCTGTTGGTCTTGCGGTTCTCGCTATTCTTCATTAATGCGAAAACCCTGTAGTATGGTGAAGACTCTTTTTCGTTCTCCGACAGGAGAAATTCGCAGAACCGGGTCAGGTCTTCCAGGGTACTCACCATGCCCGCTGCCCCGTTGCTATGATTGGCGGTGGTATCCTTCATTCCGGCCGGAACCAGTATCCAGCGTTGCACCAGTTCGGTGAGGGTTTTTCCCTCTACCTTCTGGATAATGAATGCCACCAGATGATAGTTAAAATTGGAGTACTGGTAACTTCCTGGTTTCTTTTTAGGTAGCGGGTAATTCTTACCGGCAAGGTTAAAGCTATTCTTTTTGTCCGCAGCTTCGTAGCCGATACCCGACGTATGTGTTAGCAGCATCCGCGCTGTAATGGGCTGCAGCTCTACATGCTTTTCGGCCAGGGTTTTCCATTCAGGGAGATAGCCAGCAAGAGGCGCATCCAGATCCAGCTTGCCGCTACGTGCCAGTCGGATGGCCACCAGAGCGGTAAAAGGTTTTGTAAGGGAAGCGATGGATACTTTCTGGTCTTCCCGGAGGCCTTTATGCATCCAGAGTATGGGCGTGCCTTCTTTGAACAGCGCCGCAGCCGCCCCGGGCACATAATCCGAACCGGCCCGGTGGTCAATATAGAGCTCCATCCGGTCCCGTATTTCCTCTACGGACAGCTTGCTCAAGTCCCGGGCCAACTCATCCACCGGGATTGTGTTATGGCATAGCGCCCCGGAAATGGCAACCAGCAGAGCGAATCCGATTTGAAAGGAACTGAGGCGGGGCATGGAATCTCCTGGAAACCGATTGTCGGCGGCCGGCGCTCTGAAGCGCTCCATTGGCGCCTCCGCCGGTGGCGCTCTTTCGAGAGCGCCAAACCAAAAATCGGGTCCCTGGTTATTAGAGTCGGTTATTCGGCGCCAGGTACTGACTGCCTTTTCAGTAGGCCCGACTCCTCTCTGGTTACCGCAAAGAAAGTTTCAGTCCTTATCCTTGTCCTTCTTTTCGTCGGAGAGGGCCGCTTCGGTGACGGCGGCCGCATTTCGGGCCCAGCCAAACGGATCGGTTATGGTTCTGAGCAGTCCCGGTCCTTTCTTCTTGTAAGACTCGATGGCCTGTTTATATGTATTTTCCAACTTTAGAGCGCAATTGCCGATGTCATGTTCTTTGGCGATTTCCAGACTCTGTTCCGAGAAGCTGCGATACAGATCCCGATCTTTGAGGATTTTCATAGCCTGCTGAGCCATATCGATATGATGGCCCGGTTCAACGATATAGCCATTTCGACCGTCCTGGATTAACTCCGGCAGGGCGAATGAATTGACCCCCACGCAGGGAAGACCGCAGGCCATGGATTCCAGTACTACCAGACCCTGGGTTTCCATGGTGGAGGCGGTGAGAAAGAGATCATACTGCGGATACACGTTGGGCAGCGTGTCTCGCGCCACAAATCCTGGAAACTTGATCTTGTCGTATACATCGTGCTGTCTGGCTTCGATCTTCATTGATTCCAGCGCCGGCCCGTCCCCGACTATGTCCAGAGTGGCTTCCGGAAAATGCTCCAGGATCAATGCGAAAGCCTTGATGACTACTTCGCAGTTCTTTTCATAGGAGATTCGTCCAACATGTAAAAGCTTTGGCGCTTTTCCTGAGAATTCCTTGATTTCGCCCTTGAATACTTTGAGATCCATGCCGTTAGAAACCACTTCTACGGGCTTTCGCACGCCATGTTGCACCAGTTCCTCCCGGATAAGATGGCTGGGACTGATGATGATTTCTGCCGTTTCGTAAAGGCTGTTGGTAAGTTTCCAGATTAACTGTTTCTTGAGCGATTTGGAATCTTTTCGCTCAATCTTATCCAGTCGTTTCTTGATCTTCTTGTTGGCCTGAAAATAGGACATGAGCCTGTCCAGCTTCAATAGACGGTATAGCGAGATGTAAGTTTCCTGTTCGGACACCAGCGTGTGGTAGGTGCCCACCAGAGGTACGTCATACATTCGCGAGGCCATTACACCGTATTGTCCCAGAAGACCCGGGGTTTGGATATGGATCAGATCGGCTTTGAATCCTTTCACCGCCTTCTGGATCTTCTTCTGGGACGGTAGCACTACTTTGATATCAGGATAGCTTGGCAGTGGAGCGTTTTTGAATCTAAGTATTTCGATGTCATCGCCCAGGACTTTGATATCGTCGGGACCATATTTAGGGCAGCATATGATGAACTTATGCCCCCGGGCCGACAGATAACGGCAAAAATGGTCCACGGAAATGGCTACCCCATCGATCTTGGGTAGAAATGTATCTGTAAAGATGGCAATATTCATAACACTCTCCTGGCAATGGAACTGATTGTTCCTTTTGCGGGCGCCCATGGGTTCAAGACCCAATCGTCTCCGCCTGTCAATGGCCTTTCGGCAAACATGATTTCTGCGTGCCGCTTATGATACCCTGGCGCTGCAGGTTTTACAGCGGGCTCTAAAGAGCTCGCTTTCCGGCTCTGATCCTATCTCTCTACCGGCTCGTAACTCTCTTTTCTGAGCGGTTCCAGATCCCGGTCCAGTGGGATTATGAATCCCAGCCAGGAGATGGAAAGCAAAATTAGTAACAACCCCAGATTTAATAACACTGCGAAAGCCGCTCTTCGGGCGGAACGAAGGGCCGCATCTTCCGGCACATCCCCGAACGACATCCCGTCGTCTTTCTTCTTGAAAATGTTACGGATTCGTTTCTCGAACAATCTTCCCTGAAAAAGCGCTGATACGGGGGGCAGTTCGCCGGCTCGTCGTCGGGCGAGCCAGAAGCCCCAGGCGGTGAGCAGCAGCCCCGCCGGCAATACGATGGGCCAGAGTACCGGTATCAGAGCCAGAAGCAGCAGAAGATAAGATAGGATTCGAAGGATCCAGACCGCGGAGCCAGACTTCATAAAATGGTTGGATTTTTTCTAATCAATGAGCTAATTGTGACAACAACATTTTTGATCAAGAGGTGATTATGGCCACGGTTACACTAAAAGGTAATCCTATCCGTCTCGAAGGAAATATGCCCGAAGCGGGAGCAAAAGCTCCGGACTTCAAGATTGTGCGAGACGATATGTCCGAGGCTTCTCTGAAGGATTTTTCCGGCAAAGTTAAGGTTCTGGTGGCAGTGCCCAGTCTGGACACTCCGGTTTGCGCCACAGAGACCAAAAAGTTCAACGAAAAGCTGGCTGGCGACTCCGATGTGGCCACCATTATCGTATCCGGCGATCTTCCCTTTGCCATGAAACGTTTCTGCATTTCAGAAAATGTGGACGGTGTGGTTGTGGGATCTCAGTTCCGAGATATGGGATTTTCCCGGGCTTACGGGACTCACATTGCCGAAGGCGGACTGCAGGGGCTTTCCGCTCGAGCGGTCTTTGTTGTGGATAAAGACGACAAAATCGCCTACACCGAGCTGGTACCTGAAATCGGTCAGGAGCCTGACTACGACAAGGTCCTGGATGCGGTCAAGAAAGCTAAGGGCTAATTGAAAGGCCAGGCAAAAGGCTAAGCGAAACGCTAATTGAAGTCGGGCCGGACCTGTGGGTCCGGTCCGGGCTTCCACTCCTTCAACCTTAATTCAAGAAAAACCCGGGTTTACAGTGCCAATGACCGTCAGGATTTTGGCCCTGTGTTCGGAACCATACCAGCCGATGTAGAAACCATCTTGAGCCGTCCTTCTCAGGCGGTGGCAGGCTTCCTGGAGCGACCTGCTCTGAAGAGCCTCAGGTTCTTCGTATTCTACCATCTTCCGTTTTTGATTCTTCTGCCGTTACTGATTCTGATCAGTCCCTATCGGCTGGTATCCGGAAGCGGATTTGGAAAGCGCGACATCTTTGGATTTCCCACGGTAATCATTCTGGGGCTTCTGGTTCTCGGGGCCGTCTTTGATCGAATGCAAAGATACACTGTGGCGGGGGGAATCGATCCAGACCGAAAGGATTTCTTCGAGATGCGGCCGGAAGGGAAAAACCTTTCGCTGTATCTGCTAATGCCGGTATCGGCTTCCGTGTTTCTGTTTTTCTTTCATCCGGCCCTGGGCTATGCGGGAATGCTTGCGACGGCGGTCTATTGTATCTATCAAACCGTGGTTTCCTGGGCTCGCCTTCGCAACCAGACGATATTGCATTCGCTTTCCATGTACGTTCTTAGCGGCGGATTGCTGCTGCTGCCACTTCTGATTCTTACTTTGCTCTACAATCTATTGAAGACTTTCAGAATCTTCAGAGAAATCTACTCCTGAGGCCGAGGATGAAGATTCATCTAATCGGTATTGGAGGGGCGGCCATGGGGAATCTGGCTGCCATGCTGAAACAGAGCGGACACAAGGTGAGCGGCTCGGACCAGGATCTCTATCCGCCGATGTCGGATCGGTTGAAGGAATGGAAAATCGATGCCCGACCTTTTAACAAGAGCTCGGTGAAGGGTAAGGACCTGGTAATCGCCGGTAATGCCATCTCCCGCGGAAACGTTGAACTCGAGGAAACCTTGCGGTTGGGACTGCCCATTACCAGTATGGCCGCCGCCCTGCAGCAGTTCTTCCTTAAAGGTCGCAAGGTTGTGGTTGTTGCCGGAACCCATGGAAAGACTACCACTACGTTTCTGACCGACTACCTTCTGGGGGAAGCCGCCGCCCTGGCGTCGCGGTCGGCTCGCTCCGGGGCTTCGTCATCCTCTATGGCAGCGTCTTCTGTCGGCCATGGAAGCGCCCGATCCAGGAGAGTCAGCGCGGCCGATCTGCCCGGATTATTTGTTGGTGGTGTGCGAGCGGATGGTCATCCAGGCTTTCGTATACCGGGCAAAAACAATCCCTATTTCGTCATCGAAGGCGACGAATACGACACAGCATTCTTCGATAAGGCATCCAAGTTTCTGCATTACCGTCCGCATTATTTGATATTGACGTCCGTGGAATACGATCATGCCGATATTTTCGAGAATTTCGAGCAGTACAAAAAGTCGTTTCGCATTCTGCTTCGATGGATTCCTCCGAACGGCGCGTTGATTCCCTGTATGGCCGATGCCGGCGTTCGGGAAGTCTGCAAGGAGTATCGATTCAGCCCGGTTCTGGGTTACGGAAAAAACTCTCTGTCTTACGGTAAACGAAAAGGGGCTGACGTTCGCTTTAAGCTAAGAAAGCCTGACGGCCGCCCGGATCTTGATTTCGAATGCACGCCGTCCTTAATTGGTCAGCACAACACTTTCAATGCCACGGCGGCCGCTCTTCTGGCCCGTCAGGCTGGCATATCGCAGGCGCAGATCATCGCCGGTCTGGAGTCCTTCCCTGGCGTTCTGCGGAGACAGCAAGTTCGTATATCCATGACTGGAGACCAGGCCTCCGGCACAATTTTGGCAGCGGGTTCGTCCACCGGCATAGGAGGCAGGGCAAAGGTAGAGACCCGGGAACGGTCGCGACAAAAGAAAACCGTCGCTGCTTCAGAACGGATCTTTATGGAAGATTTTGCGCACCATCCCACCGCCGTTAAGCAAACGTTGGATGCTGTGCGCGAGGCCTATCCGGGCTACACAATCATCGCCTTGTATGAGCCGCGAAGCGCCACCAGTCACCGAAGCATCTTCGAACACGAATACGTGGATGCCCTTCAGGACGCAAATACGGTCCTCTTGCCGGATGTATTTAATCGAAAGAAGGTGTCCTCGGATGTGCTTCTGGATGTGAAGTCGATAGTGCGTCAGTTGCAGCAACGCGGCGTGGATGCGCATTTCTGTAAAGATCCGGCCGGGGTTCTGAACGCTCTCAAGAAGCAATATGCTCTGGCTACGAAAACCGGCGCCCCGGTTCTCATACTGGGAATGAGCAACGGCGGATTTGGGGGCATTTACCCGGAAATCGACGATCTCGTAAAAGGCTGATTCGATCAGGTCTGGATTATGACACTTTGCCAGTGTCCGGGATCCATAACGGAGTGGTGAATTATTTTTTTCCATTTGCTTTACTCCGTGCCAGCCCGTCCAAATCTCACCATGAGAATGAGATTGAGTATCAGAAAACAGGGGCGTACCTCGGTGCTGGCTGCTCTGGCTCTCGCCCTTCTTATCCTGGCGTGCTATCCGCTGCTGGGTCGGGTGTATGAGAAGCCCGATGATGCGCTGAAAGCGGTATTTCCGGGGGCCGAGATCACGCGAAAGCCGGTTTATCTCAGCAAACAGGAACAGAAGACCCTGAGTGAGCAGATAAACAAAAAGCTAAAGAGCCGTTTCTACACCTTCTACGAGGCCCGTAAGAACGGAAAGCTGCTGGGATACGGCACGTTCTATACCGATGTAGTGCGAACAAAAGAACAGACCCTGTTTGTTGCCGTGGACGGTTCCGGTAAGGTGATGGATGTGCGGCTCATTTCGTTCTTCGAGCCCGAGGAGTATCGACCGCCGGAACGCTGGTTGGATATTCTGAAAGGTAAGACCTTCGCCGATCCCATTCAGCCGGGCAAGGATTTGCCGGCCATGAGCGGGGCTACGTTAACTGCGCGCTCCAGTGCAGAAATCACGCGCATGGTAGTGGCCATCATAAAAATGAAGCTCTAGTTGCGATTGAACAACCATAACTTGAGAAGCCTTAATGAGATTTCTAGTAACAGGAAGCATACGAAGCGATAACGGTCCGCGAAAGATCCTCACCGGCGCACTGATTTTCTTTCTTCTTTTTACCGCGGCTCACTTCGCCCGGGAATGGAGTTCCGTGGGTTACAGTCCGGCCCAGGTCAATGAGAATCTGGGAGGGGAGTTCAGTTCCCAGGCAGTGCTACTTCTGGAAGATCTACACATCGACCTGGTCCTTTTCGGCATGGCCTTGCTATTCATAGGTTCCGTGCTTTATCAGATTCGAGGTAGCCGAACCCTCCGTAACGGTATCTTTCTGGGATTGTCGGTTCTGATTCTGGTCTACATCGCAGCTCGATTTCTTGTGCCTCTGAGCGGGGTCTTCGCCTATGCGGTGGTTTTTCTGTATTTCTCCGTGCATGCAATGCTGGCAGGCGTTCTCATCTGGATTCTTGTAGATCTTTACCGGGGGAATGGATGAGCTTTCGTCTACAGGACCATAGCTTTTTCAAGCCAGCGGTGGTAGTGTTTTCGCTTTTTACACTGGCTCAATTGGCCACGGGAAGCGTGCTCTACATCGAGAAGATTGGTTTGCATCCGGCCGGCGCTCTGGAGTTCTATGCCGGTTCCGAAAAGATGCTGGAGGTCTACCCGGATCGGCCGGATGGCTTCAGAAACCCGGCCACGTTGCATGGACTGCTCAAAGTGGCGGTTAGTCACAGTCTTGCCTATGGGCTCTTCGCATTCCTGCTTGTGCATCTGCTGAGGTCTATTCTGCCGGATGGCTACCGGCGAAAACCTGCCGATTGGCTGGGCGTTCTGGTTTACTCCACGGCCTTCCTGGACATCCTCAGCGGTTTTCTGGTCACCTACGGGCCGGCCTATTTCTCCTACATCCGAACGCCGCTTTTCGCTGCCTTTGTGGGCTCCACCGCACTCTGCTGCGTCTGGCTCATGGTACTGGCCTTCACCGGAGGACCGGAACCCTACGATTGGGGCGACGACGGACTGCAGGTAGATGTAAAGTCGCATGAAGAGCGAGTCCGGAAGGCCGCAAAAAATTCCTCTACAAAAGAAAGCAGACCCGCACCATCGGTCTGAACATGGCCTCCAAAAAGCACGATAAGAAGCACGAAAAAAAGAAATCCCGCCCGGACAAAAAGGAAAACAGATCGCGGACGGAAAACGGAGGCCGAGGCCATTACGGGAGCGAACAACCGCCGGATGGCAAACCTTTCGTAGTGGTGGACACCAACGTATTTCTCATCGATCCATCCGCCTACCTTAAGTTTCCCGAATCTCACCTGATCATTCCGTTAATTGTTATTGAAGAATTGGACTCCTTCAAGCGAGAGCTTACGGCCATCGGAAAGGCGGCCAGGGAGATCATTCGCACTCTGGACGATTTGCGAAGCAAAGGTCCCCTCACCGAAGGCGTTTCGCTGGAAAACGGGGCCGATCTAAGAGTATTCATCCTGGAAGACCCGGATTATCAAATCCCTCCGGGACTGGACCACATCGCCAAAGACAACTACATTCTTGCCTGCGCTCTCTTGATATCGGAGCGCACAGACCAGAGCGTTCGCCTGGTTACCAAAGATGCGGATCTGAGGATTAAGGCGGACGTTCTTGGCCTGGAGGCTATCGACTATAGCCAGGATCAACTGGATCGAAATCATCATCTTTACTCAGGTCAGCGCGTACTTGCGGTGGAAGACTTCGTGGTAGACGGGTTCTATTCCGGACAGCCCGTTATGGCGGATCGTCTGGCCGAGCCGCTACCGGCGGACGAAAACGGCAACGGCGCTCGTTCGTCTTCGGTGTCCGGCTCGGAGGCGGGTTCCGTCGTAGTCCCGGAAACCCGCGCTGCCGATAGGCCGTCCCGAGATGGTCAGGATGCACTTTCCGAAGATCCTTCTGCCCGGACATCGGGCGCCGTATCCAGCCGAAGTAGCGAAAAGCAAAAGGATTCCGGGGCGCGGAGCCGGGAAGAGGCGCCGGACGAAGAAGCAATTCGAGTATTTAGCGAAGACGATGGCATTCACCTGGAAGCGCCGGCGGAGTTCCCGTTTCAAATCAACCAGTACGTCACTCTGGAGGGAACCAGTCGAAGCGGACTGGGCCGAGTTCGCAGCGATAAAAAAGTCCACTCGCTTATCGAACGCGCGGCGCTGAATATCAACCCGCGGAACCGTGAGCAAAGATTTGCCATGGATGCCTTGCTGGATCCGGAAATCGAACTTGTAACACTGGCCGGCATGGCCGGTACCGGGAAGACGCTGCTTGCCATTGCCTGCGGCCTCGAGCAGATCCTGGAGGAGAAGCGCTATCGACGGCTTCTGGTAGCGCGCCCGGTAATCCCCATGGGACGGGACCTGGGTTTCCTGCCGGGGGAATTGGGCGAAAAATTGCGACCCTGGATGCAACCTATATACGACAACCTTGAATTCATCCTGGGCGCCGATGACGATCCGGGAAATAAAGAGGGCGATAAGCAGGCCCCTGCCCAGGGAACGATCCAGTACCTGATGCAGAGCGGACTTCTGGCGGTGGAGCCTCTAACCTATATTCGCGGTCGTTCGATTCCGGAGCAATACGTGATCGTAGACGAAGCCCAGAATCTTTCGCCCCACGAAGCAAAGACGATTATTACCCGTGCCGGGGAAGGAACCAAAATCGTTTTTACAGGGGACTTCTTTCAGATCGATCATCCTTACTTGAACCTGTACTCTAACGGAATTACATTCACAGCGCAGCGGATGCGAAACGAAAGCATCTTCGCGCATGTCACTTTGACCAAAGGCGAGCGATCGAAACTGGCCGAGCTAGCCTCCCATTTAATGGAGGGCTAATCGACTCAGAGCGCGTTAGCGAACCAGGACGGCCATCGCCCTGACCTTCTTTCGGACGGCGGGGCCATGTTGGCCTTGTTCTGAACGTCCTTAATGCCTTCTTGCGGATTCTATGCGGGATCGGCGAGGACCCGAGTGGGAAACAGCCTCCACGATTGACTACGGATAACTCATAGTGAAAGACCTGGAAGCACAAGACTGGGAAAGCCTGAAAGCGGCGGCGCTTGCCTGTAGAGAATGCCGCCTATGTGAAACCCGGCGCACCGTTGTGTTTGGCGAGGGCGATCCTGGCGCCCGGGTTATGTTTATTGGCGAAGGTCCCGGTAAAACCGAAGATGAAACCGGCCGACCGTTTGTAGGACGGGCCGGCGAATTGCTAACTCGAATCATTGAAAACGGCATGGGGCTGAATCGATCCGACGTCTATATCGCCAATGTGGTCAAGTGCCGCCCTACGGTGGATCAAAAAGGGACGAGAGATCGTCCGCCGGATCCGGAAGAAACCGCAGCCTGCAGCCCGTATCTGGTGCGGCAGATCGAGTTAATCCAGCCCGAGGTAATCGTTACTCTGGGTAATCCTTCCACACGTTTTCTGCTCAACACTTCTGTGGGGATCACAAGACTGCGCGGGAATTGGGCCGAATATCGCGGCATTCCGGTCATGCCCACCTATCATCCCAGCTACGTGCTTAGAAACGGCGGAGAAAAGAGTCCTTTGCGCAAAGATGTGTGGCACGATATCCAGATGGTGATGAATCGTCTGGGCTTACCTGTTCCGGGCAAGTAATCGAAGCCGGTGGGGTTCGGCCCTCGGTACCCAGCGCAACCAGACCACAGTCTGGCACAGGTCCCTTTTGGCACATTACGGACAGGTAACCCGCGTCCAGTCTATGGGACCGGGCCTGAAAAGGTTGCCCCTGAGGCCCGAATCGTCACACTGGCCCTCTATGATCGATCGCTACAGTCATCCGGAAATCGCAGGGATCTGGACCCTGGAAAACAAATATCGCATCTGGTTAGATGTAGAAATCGCCGTCTGCGAAGCCTGGAACAAGCGAGGCGTTGTTCCGGATGAGGATCTGAAGGCGATCAAGGAGAAGGCAGATTTTAACGTTCAGGACATCCTGGAGATCGAATCCAGGGTGCACCATGATGTAATTGCCTTTTTAACCGATGTTCGGGACCGGATTGGCCCTGCCGGTCGCTGGATCCATTACGGAATGACCAGTTCGGATGTAGGGGACACGGCTCTTTGCATGCAGCTGGTTCAGTCAGCGGATCTGCTGCTCAAGAGATTGGATGCCCTCATCGAAATCACTCGAAAACTGGCCCTGCAATACAAGGATCAGGCCATGGTGGGTCGTACCCACGGAATCCACGGCGAACCCACTACTCTGGGTATGAAGTTTGCTCATTTCTACGCGGAGCTTCTGAGAAACAAGGCGCGGCTGGAAGGCGCTCGCAGCCAGATCGCCGTGGGGAAGCTCAGCGGCGCCGTGGGAACCTTCAGCAACATCGATCCGGATCTGGAAGAGGAAGTCTGCAAATCCCTGGGTTTGAGCCCTGAACCGGTGGCCACCCAGGTCGTAAACCGGGACCGCCATGCCTACTTTGCGTCGGTCTGCGGAGTCATTGCCGGAGGTCTGGATCGAATGGCGAATGAAATCCGACTTCTGCAAAAATCAGAAGGTCGTGAAGTGGAGGAGCCGTTCGCAAAGGGCCAGAAAGGTTCCAGCGCCATGCCCCATAAGCGTAACCCGGTGGTATGTGAGCGGATCTGCGGCCTGGCCCGCGTGGTCCAGTCCAATGTTCAGGTAGCCTATCGCGATATGCCGCTCTGGCATGAAAGAGACATCAGTCATTCTTCCGCAGAAAGAGTGGTGCTACCGGACATCTGCATTGGCCTGGACTATATTCTGGAGCGAATGATCTTTGTGCTTTCCGGACTGCATGTGTATCCGGAAAACATGGAAAAGACTCTGAACGTGACCAGAGGGCTGATCTTTTCGCAAAGGTTAATGCTTACTTTGATCGATGCGGGCATGCTCAGGGACGATGCCTACGACGTGGTGCAATCCATGAGTATGAAGGTCTGGGGCGATTCTTCGCTACATCTAAAGCAGGCATGTCAAGATAACCCCGACGTCGCCTCTAAACTGAGCCAGGAGCAAATCGAGCAGGTCTTTCAGCTGGATTACTTCCTGCGCAACATAGATGCCATCTACAAACGCCTGGGCTTGAGCTAAGTTAAGTCCAGCGAAGGCCGGTTCCCGTTCCCTCCCGAAGACCGGGGTGCGGGCCCCATCCTCTCTTCGACCATGTAGGCTGGATCCTGGTATGCAATATGCCTAAAAAATAGGCAAAAGCAGGGGTTGTAAAGTGGGCTGCTTAATTATTGCGCATCCTGCCTTGCCTTTCTCCGCGCTCAGGATCCTTCTGGCGTCGCCCGGGAGGCTGAAGCCGGTTCAGGGCCACCGCTCTACATTCAGCCTCCTTCGGTCATACGGGCTGACCCTCCGGGAACGGGACCCATAAGCCGAAAGCCGGACTCGAGCAAGAAAGCCTCCAAATAGCCAGTTTTGAAGCCCTTCAACCCGGTGCAGCCCCGGATCCGCGCCTGGATTGCGGCTCGGCCTCCTTACGATTCCGTTCTGCATCGTGCCCTGCGCCGTTCCCTGAATGCAGATCGCCGGTTTTTTTGGCAAATTCCAGGGCTTGGTACTGTCCTTGCACTGGTAACGGAAACGGGTCTTGCGGCCCGAGTAACTTCGGGCTGTAGCAAGCTGGAAGAATACGCAAAACACAGGAAATACGAGGAGCTGATTATGACCAGTAAGAAGAAATGGCTACTGCTGGCGTTCGCTGCGATGACTGTGGCTCCGATTACATTCGGATCCTTGAAAGTCTCCAGTCTGTCCGCCGAAGAGCCCGCTGCGCCTGCAAATGCGCCCGTAACCGTTAGTCTGGATTACGACAAAGAAGCGCTGCAAGAAGCAGTGGATGGCATTCTGAAAGCCAAAGAAGAAGCCGGAGCGGACTTCGAGGGCGACACTGCCCAGGTGACCGCTACCATCACACAACAAATCGGGTTAACTACCATCACATACGACGGGATTGTATCCCAGGAAGTTGCTGCGGACGGAACAGTAGGTCCGGTGAAAGCCGACTCTGCTCAAACTTACGCTGACTACACTGCGGACAACGTATGGATGATGGTTGCAACCTTCCTGGTGTTCTTCATGCACCTGGGATTTGCCATGATCGAAAGTGGTTTGACCCAGGCGAAAAACACTGTAAATATTCTATTCAAGAACACCATGATTATCGCTATCGGGCTACTTACCTATGCGATCATGGGTTTCAACTTGATGTATCCCGGAGATTCATGGATCTCTGGAACCTGGTTTGGTTTCGCCGGATTCGGGCTTGAGTCCCAGGCTACGGCAGATACATCTATACTCTACTACGACGGAAACTATCCTTACTGGACTGACTTTCTGTTTCAGGGAATGTTTGCCGCCACGGCAGCTACCATCGTTTCCGGTGCTGTAGCCGAGCGAATTAAGCTGCATGCTTTCATCATCTTCTCGGTGATCTACGTAGCGATCGTTTATCCTATCGTAGGTAGCTGGGAATGGGGCGGCGGATGGCTCAATGCCGCGAGCTTTGCCGAATCCTTCGGTGGAGAGTTTGTGGACTTCGCTGGTTCTACCCTTGTTCACTCTGTGGGCGGATGGGCCGCATTGGCGGGAGTTCTCGTTCTTGGACCACGTCTCGGTAAGTATGTAAACGGTGGAATTAACCCGATTATGGGTCATTCCATGCCACTGGCTACAATCGGTATGTTCCTTCTGTGGCTGGGTTGGTTCGGATTCAACGGCGGTTCCGTTCTTTCTGGCGACCCTGCTGGAGTATCCTATGTTCTGGTGACCACTTCTCTGGCTGCCGCTTGCGGTATCGTTGGAGCTGTTATCACCGCTCTGATCATCACCAAGTCACCCGACCTTTCCATGGCCCTTAACGGCGCTCTGGCAGGTCTGGTTGGTATTACCGCTGGAGCTGACGGTGTTCAAATCATGGGATCTGTGTACATTGGATTGATTTCAGGAGCCCTGGTGGTAGGATCTGTTCTACTTCTGGACAAACTGAAAATTGATGACCCGGTGGGTGCGATTTCGGTTCACCTGACCTGTGGTATCTGGGGAACCCTGGCTGTAGGTATCTTTGGCACTGGCGCCTTCATGGCTCAGCTGATCGGAGTGCTGGCTGCAGGAGCATTCTCTTTCCCAATCGCTTTGATTCTGTTTCTGGCACTGAAGTTCACTATCGGACTCAGAGTGAGCGAAGAAGAAGAACTGAAAGGTCTGGACCTGGGCGAGCATGGCCAGGAAGCCTACTCTGGATTCCAGATCATTAACGTGAAGTAAGCGAGAGCGAAGGAGATAAGGCCTATGAAAATGATTAAAGCCGTTGTCCAGCCACACAAGCTGAAGGATGTTAAGGATTCTCTCGCTAAGGCTGGCGTAACTAAGATGACCGTTAGTACGGCCGTGGGATGCGGACAGCAGAAAGGTTTCTCGGAAACCTACCGCGGTGTGATTACAGAAGTGAACCTTCTGAATAAGACAATCGTTGAGATTGCAGTGAATGAAGACTACGTAGATGCCACAGTGCAGGCCATCATCGATGGAGCCCGCACCGGAAACATCGGAGACGGAAAGATCTTCATCTCTGAACTCAAGGAAGCGATTCGAATCAGAACTGGAGAGAAAGGAAAGGACGCCATCGGCTAATTTCTAGAACCTTCGAAACTGTCCCTACCGGCAGCCACCAAAGCTTCCGGAAGGGCGAATCCAGAATGGGCCTCATCCGAAAGGATGGGGCCTTTTTCTTTGTTGGGGTGGAAAGCCTCCCGCCGAGTGATCTGGGTCAGCTTCGCTATCACTTCGCTGTCACTTCGCTATCACTTCGCTATCCGGGCTCTGAAACGTTATCATCGGCAACCCGGCGCAGCAACAGAGCGGTGACGTCGTCCGGGTGGGAGACCGCTTTGTTCCAGCAAAAGGAAGGTTCTGGAATGACACTTTCTGTCCCCCGGGGCGTCCGCCTGCGGCGTCCATCGGCGGGCCTTCAGTCGCAATTCTTCATCTGAAAGACTCTGGAACGCGCTCCGCCGCGTACGGACCCGGAAACATCCGGATGTCTTTGTCTGTAATTTGATGGCTTCGGCTGACATACACGAGTTTCCCTTCTCGGTTCATGAGTCCCAGAAACCTCGGACCGTAAGGCTCCTTCGTAACGCGGATTTCGGCCAGGCCATTTCGGAATGGTCTGGCATAATGATCGATGCGAAAGTAACCATGCTTTTCGCCCCAGGAGGTGGCCCGATCGGAGTCCACTCTGTCCAACATATAGAGAGGGCCTCGCATCCAGTCCTGCGAGCCTAGCTGCACAAACCGGATCTTCGCATCTCCGCTTTTGTCTATGTAAGTAAAATAGCCAGAAGCACCGGGGACCGGCGCAAGCCCCTCCGAGAATTCTGCATTCCAGAGCTCGCCTGCAGGAAACTTCGCCTCAATGGCCAGTTCTCCCGAGCTATCGATAAATCCCAGTTTGCCGTCCACAACCACGGCCGCCAGTCCTTCATGAAAGTCGCCGGCTTTTTCGAATCTTTGTTCGATCTGCAGTCGGCCGCGGCTATCCACGAAGCCCACTTTACCGATCGTATATGTGCTATAAATAGCAAGAAGGTCCTTTAATCCATGGTGATGACGGAAGTGTCCTTCTACTACCGGCGGGATTTCTATCTTCGTGAACCGCTGCAGACCTTCACTCATAGTCCCCTGCAGGACGGAGTGCACTTCCTTATGGACTATGGTTTCCTTTCCGTTTTCTATGTATCCCACCTGGCCGTCTTCGTTTGTGAACAATGCGAATCCTTCGAAGAAAGGGCTTAGCGTTACGTATTTTGCTTCCAGGATGATTTTTCCCTGTAGATCCATCAAGCCGTAGTAGCCGTCCTGTCGAAAGCGAATAAAGTTAGCGTCGACGAAGAGGGCATCGTATTCGAAGTCCAGAATCGTGTCCCCCTGCCGATTCAGAAGACCCCATTTTTCACCGGCCATAGCCAGTACGAGACCACGCTGAAAGTAGGCCGCTTGCAGGTCCCCTCGGAGGGGAAACATTAGCGCTCCTTTTCGGTCCATTAGACCGCACTTGCGTTTCGGATCATCCAGGAGGCGAATGTAGTCCGGACGATTATCGTTTGTGGATCTGCTGGAACCCTGGCATACATAGGCCATCCCATTCTGGAAGGGACCGGAATAGTCGAAATCGGTCTTCAATGCAATATGACCGTTTCGATGGATATAATTCCTGATGACTTCTGTCTGCCCATCCTCCCGGGTTACGTAATGAGACACCAGGATCGGATCGTCCTCTTCCCCCGCCGAATCTTCGCAGGATGTCACTAGACCGAGCAATAGAAGTGATAGAAGATAGAAGCGGCCACCGACCGAGAATCGCAGTTTCTGCACCGGTTTCATACGTTGGCTCCTACATCGCCCATCGCTATTTATTCCGGCTGCAATATGGCTCTGTCAAGGTCGATTCCTGACAACGTATCGGGTCAGAGTTGCAGAGCGGTGAGGGCCGGATGACTCTCGCAGCATCTTTGCAGTGGTGGGGATCTGCTCCTATATCCCGAGGTTCTTCTTGATCGCCGTCAGAGTTTCGGGCAAGACCGGCTTCACAAGATAGTCCCGGACAAAAGGACTGGCCAGCGCCTGTTTGCGGTCCCTTTCATCCACCGAGGAGGTGACAACATAAATCTGCATATTCTCTGCGGATGCAAAAGGATGTAAGGAGTCCAGGAATTCCCAGCCATCCATTACAGGCATATTCAGATCCAGAAAGATTACGTAATGGGCAGAGGGCCTGTATTGAGGACGTAAAACATCCAGTGCCTCTTTTCCCTGCCGGTACGTCTCTGGCTGCGGATAATCGCATATATCCAGGAAGCGCTCCAGCAGGGTTACCGTTACCGGGTCGTCATCGATTACTATAACCGTCATTGTTTTCGACCTGTTGCGATTTTTCGATAATCTCTCCAATAATGGAGTCCAGCTCTTGCGCAGATTTGGCGATTGATTGCAAGACCCAGCGCCGCTGCTGATCGGAATTCGCTTCCATTTTCAAAAGTTCGATCAGGCCCATAAGTCGGGCGAGTGGAGCCCGCACAACGTGGGATTGAATCCAGGCAATCTCGCGAAGCCGGCCATTCTGTTCTTCCAGCTTATGCATGTAATCAATTCGTTGTGATATATCGCGTCCGTAGGCAAAAACATGACCGTCCAGACCAAAGACTGCGGAAGAAGTCCAGGAAATCCATCGATAGTCGCCATCTCGGGTAAGGTAGCGGTTTATGAAGCCCCGTGCCCGGCGTTCGCCAGTTATGGTTTCTGCGTATTCTTCCTGAGTGCGGTTCCGGTCATCCGGGTGAAGAAACTCGGTGAATGGTCGGGATGTGAGTTCATCGGCCGAGAATCCCAGCGTTCTGGAGAAGGCAGGGTTCACTTTTTCAAAGCGGCCCGCTGTGCCCGCCACAGCCATCAGGTCGGGCGCGCCTTCGAAGAGAAAACGCATCTCTTCTTCCTTTTGCTTTCGCAGGATTTCTCGAGCCAGGAACTCCCTTAGAGCCTGATACACCTGACGTTCTTCATATGCTGGCCGTACTCGTTTATGATCCAGAAAGACCAGGGCACCGGTAAGTCCGGCAGCATTCAATGGGATTCCGGTTCCGCATTTCAACCCGGCCTCCCGGGCTGCTTCATTCCGTAGAAACCATTGGTTGGTGCCCAGATTGTCCCAGACGGTAACGTCGTCGTTCCTGGCTACGTGTCCGGGAAGCCCTGTTCCATGAGGAAAGGAGATCTCATCGCCTGAAATCTCATAGAACCGGCGCCCGTGCGGCTCCCTTGTATGATGCGCTACGAGTCGATGGCTGTTCTGATGCGAAAGCCAGAGTTCTGAAGCGCTGAAATGGCCAAATTCATTCAAATAGGCGAGAACATCTTGCAGGGTTGCGACCAGCGTGCTGTCCGTTGTGAAGAAGGAACCGACATCATGCAATACAGACTTTTTTATCTCCTCCAGAGGACCTCGCCGCTCGCTATCTCCGCAAAGCCGCAAGACTCCGTACTTGAATGTGCCGGGAGGTTCCGGGGCGGGGGACGTTTTCCAGATTGCCTCCAGAAGGCCTCCATTGGCCAGGGTAGCCCCGGACGAGGAGCGAAAGCTGATTTGTCGGCTGCGCCGGTTTTCCTCGCCGGATTGGATAACCTGACGGACTTCGGTGCGGAACTCCGACGCAACGCATTGCAGGAACCGCTCCAGGGTTACGGGGTTTTCCGTTTCTTCGAGTCCTAGAAGCTTGCCTGTGTCACCGCTCCATCGGATCAGATCGTTGCGTGAATCGTGCTCCCAGAGCCCCTGCAACGCCCACTCGGCGACTTCTTGCTCCAGATTTCGAAGCCATGATATGTGTTCCGCTCCGGCCATAAGTCCGATCACGATTTCCCGAAAAATGATTCATTACGCATTTCATGTCGTTTGCCTTCTGTCTCGGTCCGGTTGTCCTGCGCGACCCTACTTGATTCTACTTCTTCAGATCCGTCAATACCGTATTTTTTGTCGAGGCTCTGGCGCAACGAATTGGAATCACCCGGGCGCGCTGGCAGAGGGATCCTGAATTGATTGCGTACGCATCTCTTGCTCTTAGAGTCCGGCTTTCTGCCTTCAGATATCCGCTCTCCCTTCGAAACGGATCTGTGAATTATTCTTGATTCGCTGATCCAGCAAGGCAGAAAAATGAGATGCGAATTCCGGAACACAAGAAAACCGCCACCATAGGCTCGGTAACGCTCTCCTACGTCCATTACACCCCTGCGACGCAGGAACAGTCAACGGGCCTGAGCGCCCATTCTGAGAATCTCACGGAGCATCCCCTGGTGCTACTGCATGGCTGGCCGGAAGCGTCGCATAGCTGGAAAGGCGTGGTGGATGCTCTTCTGGGGTCCGGGTTTTCTCGTTCCATTATCTGCGTGGACTTAAAAGGACTGGGTCATAGCTCGCGGTCTCTGGACTGGAAAACCTACAAAAAGCAGACCATGGCCTCGGAAGTCATGGGTCTTCTGGATCAATTGCAAATTCAGCGCTTTGACCTGGTCGGGCACGATTGGGGAGGAGTGGTAGCTCAAGAACTTGCCATTCAATGGCCGGAAAATGTGCGTAAGCTCGTAATCAGCAATATTTCGCTCATAACGCATCTGGAGGGACTGCGAAGGGGGCGCGAAACAAAGCAGGGTATCTTCGACGTAGATTGGTACCAGAGTTTCCAGCAAACAGACCTACCGGCTCAACTGATTCCGGGCAAGGAAGAGACCTTTCTACGATATTTTCTGCGCTCGCCGGAAGGAGTGCCGTCGATTCCAGAAGAGTCCATTCATGAGTCTATAGAGTGCTACAGAATTCAGGGCACTCCCGCCGCTGCATCCTATTGGTATAGAACATTGCCCTACGATACGCGACGCTGGCTTACACTTCGCAAGCATCGATTCGAAATGCCGACCTTGCTACTCTACGGAACCAGAGATCCCATCATTAACATGAACTATGTGGAGGGTTTTGAAGAGAGCTTTCCCAACGGCAAACTGGTGGAACTGGACGCTGGGCATTTCTGTCATGAGGAGCGGCCCGGCGAGTTTGCCCGGGCCCTGAGGGATTTACTGGATTAGCGTCCCGGGTCCCGGGAGAACCCGGGCTCGGAGCTTGTGCTTCGTTTACTTGATCGCCTCTTGAATCTTCGTCAGCAGTTCCTCGTTGCCCTTCTTTACGAAGGCGGGGGGAGTGCCGATGGGCGCATCAATGGTTTTTGTCAGGCCATCCTTACCTGCCTCGAATGATTCGCCGGTGAAGATATGCACCCATTGTCCTTCCGGGAAGTAAACCTGCTTCGTGGTATCGCCCTCATCAACCACAGGCGCTACCAGGATTTCCGATCCCAGTAGAAACTGCTCATAGTGGATGTTGTAGGTGTTTCGATCCTCCGGATAATGGAAGAAAAGAGGCCGGACGACCGGCCATCCAAGGGTCTCTGCTTCTTCGAATAGTTGCTTTCTGTAATCGAATAGCGCTGTGTATACCTTTGCGAATTTCGCAAAATGTTCAAGTGTTTCCTCGTCTGAATGAAACTGATGGTTCTCTTCCGGTCGGTTGCCTTCATGGGTTCGGAACACCGCATTGAAAGCGGAAAGCTCGGTCCATCGGAGGAATAGTTCTTTGGATCGATGGTAATCCGCAATGGGATTGGTGATGGTGGTATAGCCCCCAATATCCGAGTGATTCAGGCTGTAGCCGGATAGGCCGCTGGAAACCAGTCCAGTAATGGCAGTTTTGATTCCATCGTATTTGTCCCAGCTAACCAGTTGGTCGCCCAGCCAGAACAGAGTAGAGAACTCGGGGCTTCGCGTGAATCCGCTTCGTGTGAAGAAAACGATATCTTCGCGCCCGGCTTCCTGAATGGCTTCCCGGTTGATTCGCGCCCATACTTCTGGATAGCGGTTATGATAGGTGGCCGGAGACTCCCCGGAGTACAGCACCGCATCGAAGGGCAGAGCTTCGCCGAAGTCTGCCATCCAGCCCGCGGAGCCCACGGCTATCAGTTCTTCCTTGATAATGGATTTGATCCACGCCACCGCCTCCGGGTTCGTCAGGTCCAGAAGGCCTGCATGGAAATCGGTATTAAGGATCAGATAGGGTTCCCCTTCCTGGGTTTTAATCAGATAGCCGTTATCTTTGGCTTCTTCGAATAGATTTCTGCGAATGTTATCTTTAAGATCGCCAATGTCGGCGATGAACGGGTTAATGTAGGTGAGTACTCGAATCTCGTCTTCGTTCAAGTCCGCTACCAATTGGTCCCAGTTTGGATACCGGTCCTTATCCAGTTCCCAGTTCCACCACAATTGCTTGCCGAAATTGGTCTTGCGCTGGCCCACCCAGTCCTGCAGCCAGAAACCAGCCAGGGGAGTATCGTTTTTCTGCAGTTGAGCAAGCTTTTCGCGAACCACGTCGGTGCCGCCCTGCATTCCGATAACGGCCCCCTTATGAAGCCAGTCCGGCAGCGCCTTCATTCGCCCGGTGTATTCCGTGGCTGCTGTAACCAGATCCCCTGGAGTTTTTCCGTAGTAGACTTCGCCCATCAGTCGCGGGGAAGCCACTTCCACCACGGTGTAATTGTCTTTTCGCATATCGAATACCGAGTACTCGTAGTTCATCAGCATCAGCGATTGCATTCGACTGGTAATGAAGTGAGGTACCCCGGCATAACTGGTATGCCAGTCTCCGCCGGCTCCGGCTGTGATGTTTGCGCCGGTGGTGATGGGCTCGGCGCCCCGGCCAATGCCCTGTTCCTGAACAAGAATGGGCAGTCGTTTGCCTTTTAGATTGAAGTACGTGAATTGCTCTCCGAAGCCAAAGTACCCTTCTTCTTCGCTGGACTCCAGAAACAGAAAGGTGCGATTCGATTTCTCGAAGGCCTGCACTTCTACGAGCATTCGTGTATCTGTTGCCGGGATGAACCGCATCTGATAGGCAATGCGGCTATCGTCCGGGCATACAAAGCTACCCCGAATCAGGATCGTATCCGGAGCTTTTCGCTCTGAGATGGATTCTACGATTTGATCGGTACAGATCTCCTCGAATTCTTCTTCTATCGTGAAAGATCCCCTGGACTCATGGATGGCCATATTGGCTCGGCCTGTGCCCGCCAGAGATTTGCCGGGAAGGGAGGAGAATACAACGTGATTGGGATCGGCCAGGTTTCGAACAATGAGCTGGCTCTTATCTTCGGCGTTCACTACTTCCAGAGTGAACTGGCCCGCGGTATAGGTAGTGCTTTGCTTTAACCCCTCTCCCGAGATATGACCGGGTTCAATTTGCGGATGCGGGTCCCGGAGCCAGAAATATAGGCCGGCAATAATTGCAATGATTAGAAGGCCGCCACCCAGAGCCTTCTTGTTTTCCCGAATCCTGGTCATGATCCCCATGTTACTCCACCTGATGAAAAGATGCCAGAATCAAAGCCAGTGCGTTCTTCCTGTCAAACAGGTTTACACTGTCTGGAACGACGGGCGCATGGTAAACCCATGACCGAAATCAGTTCCCATTCCGTCCGCTATCAGAGCGGAGGGCCGCACCACTCATTTATGCGAAAGGCCGTGCTGCTGGATAGAGACAAAACACTGAACGCTGATCCCGGTTACTTGAATGATCCCGACAAAGTGGAGTTACTCCCCGGCGTTGTCCAGGGGTTGTCCAAACTACAGGCCGCCGGCTATATGTTTATGGTGCTCACCAATCAATCCGGAGTGGGAAGGGGACTGATTAGCCCGGAGCAGCTATATGCCGTGAACCGGCGCCTTCTGGAGCTGCTGCAGAGGGATCATATACGTATAGAGCGCATCTATTTTTGTCCTCATGTGGACGCGGATGACTGCCATTGCCGAAAACCCGGGCCCGGGATGGTAGATGCGGCGCTAAACGAATTTCAGCTGGATCCAGCCCATTGCTGGCTGGTGGGCGATCGGCTCCGGGACCTGGCCTGCGGCGAGCACCGGGGGGTTCCTGGGATTCTAATCGGTGATGAGGAGGGCCCGGAAGAGCGATGGAGGCCATCAGCGCCTGAAACGCTCAAGCATCATGTGGCCAACCTTTCCGAAGCCGCGGATCGAATCCTGCAAGTCTAGAAAGCTCCCGGGACCAACTCGCTGACCGTACCACTGGGCCCGGTTCCATGGCCGGTGCCGACGGAAATTATGCTTGCCCGGTTAACACTCAATGTGTTTCCTATCGGAAAGGTAGGGATTGCTCCCTGGGAGCTCCCATCTCCGGGAACCTGACGGGAATTGGGCAACCGGTCTGTAGCATTATTTGGAGCGCAATACAATGGGTGAAAAGAGCACATTTAAGCCGGACTTTCCGGAGCAGCTGGATGAAAACACGGTGCGGGCCACCGCATTTCTCGTCTTTTTGACTGCAGTGGCGGGTCTGGTGACTCAAAACTGGCTGGTGTTGGCCTTCCTGGTCTATGAGTTCCTGGGTAGGCTCATCTACGGCCCCGGGCTCTCTTTGCAGGTGGCGCTGGCTCGGGCGTTGATCATCAAGCCTCTGAAAAAGCCATTCCGTCCTACTCCCGGCGCTCCCAAGCGATTTGCCCAGTTCGTGGGCGCAGTGTTTTCTGTGGCAGCCCTGGTTTCGGCGCTTCTGGGAGCAACACTGGTGTCGCAGGTTCTTCTGGGCATCCTGGTATTCTTTTCCTTTCTGGAATTCTCGGTAGGCTTCTGCGCGGCCTGCTTCCTGTTTGCGCAGGCCATCCGGCTGGGACTGGTAAGCGAGAAGTATTGCGAGGTATGCGTTGTGCGCTATGACATCCCCAGGGGTTTTGATCCTTCCATCTGAATTTTTGGCTCAGTGGCCCGCAGTGGACTCTCCGTCCGCTGCTCCTCTTCGTCGGTTACGGTTCTGAGGCCGCCTGGAAATCTGCTTTACCAGCCACCCGGAACAGAATTCCTAGAGATGCTTGCGGACTGACAGCTTTGCCGAAAAGCATGGTCAGTCCCTTTCTTTAATCAGAATCGAAAGAATCAATAAAAGCAGCCCGATCGCGGTCTGGAAACCCGATGGGGACTCGGAGGATTATTATGGCATTGGTGCCCATGCGACTACTTCTGGATCATGCAGCGGAGAACGGCTACGGAATTCCCGCATACAACGTAAATAACCTGGAACAGGTACTGGCTATCATGAATGCGGCTGAAAAGACGGATAGCCCGGTCATTCTACAGGTAAGCCGTGGAGCCAGAAGCTATGCCGGGGAGAATTTCGTAAGACACTTGATTCTCGCTGCGGAAGAGACATGGCCCCATATTCCGGTGGCCCTCCACCAGGATCATGGCAACAGCCCGGCCACTTGCTACTCCGCTATTCGTATTGGATTCACCAGTGTGATGATGGACGGCTCCCTGAAAGAGGACGCCAAGACACCTTCTGATTTCGAATACAACGTGGACGTAACCCGGGAAGTTACCCGGGTAGCTCACAGTCTGGGAGTGAGCGTAGAAGGAGAACTGGGATGTCTGGGTTCCTTGGAAACTCTAACCGGCGACAAAGAAGACGGACATGGATTCGAAGGAACCCTTAGCCGCGAGCAGTTGCTGACCGATCCTTCCGAAGCGGAGCAGTTCGTAAAGGCAACCGGTGTGGACGCCCTGGCCGTTGCTATCGGCACAAGCCATGGCGCTTACAAGTTCCAGCAGAAGCCCACCGGCGAGGTGCTGGTCATCAAACGAATCCAGGAAATCAATGCAAAGCTACCCAATACGCATCTAGTAATGCACGGAAGCTCCTCCGTGCCGGAAGACCTGCTCAAGAAGATCAACGAATTCGGCGGTCAGATTCCGGAAACCTATGGTGTGCCCGTAGAAGAAATCCAGAAAGGCATTAAATCCGGCGTTAGAAAGGTAAACATCGATACTGATCTACGCCTTGCCTGGACCGCGGCAGTGCGCGAGGTGATGGCGACGGAGCCTTCGGAGTTCGATCCGAGGAAGTTCCTCAAGCCAGCCATTAAGGCCATGGAAGAGGTCTGCGCCGCCCGATTCCAGAGCTTCTGGACTGCGGGAAACGCCAGCAAAATCAAGCCAGTAAATCTGAGCGATTTTGCCAAAAAATATGCGGCTTGAGTTCTAACAGACCCGGGTTGTTTCAGGCTACCTCGGAGATCAAGTCTTGAAGCGAAGTAGCAATGAGTTGGGAGCCGTGGACTACACGGCTCTTTGCATATTCAGACTTCGAGCCGGAAGCCGCTCCGGGGCTCGGGGCGCTGTAGGTTTCGAGCCTCAGTACTAAAGGATGGAAATACTGTACTTGTCGGTGGAGGCCAGCTGGCTAGCATGAGTCTTCTCCGGGTCCGGATGACGGTTTCCGTTAAACGGGATGCTTTTTCCCTGAACCTGGAGATTCCGAAGCACGTCTAATAATGCCTGGCTTGTTATCATGAGCTTTCCCAAGAAAACCCTGACGCTCCTTCTGGTCCTCGGTAGCCTGATGCCCGCATCCCTGTTGGCAGATAGAATCATTCTTCGAAACGGTCAGATCTTGAATGGCCAGATCATCAATCAGAATCAGGGATCTGTAGTGATTCGTACCCGGGATGGCGTGCAGACTATTTCAAAAGGGCGAATTGCAAGAATCCAGTACGGCAACTTCCCGGACCCGGACGAAGAACGTCAGAAAGAGGAAGAGCGACGAAGGCAAGAAGAGCTGAAAAGACAGCAAGAGCAGAGACGGCAGGAAGAAGAGCGCAAGCGACTGGAAGAGGTCCGCCGGCAGGAAGAACAGCGCAAGGCCGAAGAAGAGCGAAAGCGACAGGAGCAGTTGCGTAAGAACGAGGAGCAAAGCTCGGAAGACAAAGACCCCACTGCTACGGACTCCGGCGACGCTTCTGATTCCGATGGGCCCTCGAGTTGGATTCCCGAATTCTCGGCTTCGGACCTCATCTGGGATCCGGACCTCAAGACGCATCGCATTCGCGCCGGCCTATCCCTGGGCACCGTGGATCATGATTGGATGGGGCTCTCTGTGATCCGCACGTATCGGCAAGTGGACGCCTCTTTTTCGAACGGACAGCTCTTCGGCCAGGGTAGCCTGGAAACACGAAATGGATGGCATTCCACCGGTGAGCTGGAATACGGACTAAACAGATACTTCATAGGCCTTGATTTTTCCGTCAGCAGGCAACAGGGCAGCGAAACATACACCCGGCTCGGTCGACAGCGCAACCTCTTCCTCAATAATATAGAGACTGTTTTCGGCAACGTTACCGAGATCGGCACAGTACAAAACGACCGTATGCGATGGGAAGAAGGTCGTCTCTTTCTTGGCTATCAAATTCTATACGGCGGCGACTACGACGTGGATTTCCTGATTGGTTTCGGGCGCAGTACGGCAGTAGCTGATGTCAACTATGCCGGTCTGGCTACGTTCGATCAAAATCCGGATCGTCAATATCGCACGTACTCTGTTCGGTCCTATTCAAAGATGCGGTCCGTAGAAGGCGGCCTTCGCGGAATTGTAAGATTGCCGGATGAGTGGCTACCCGGGGAGTATGCGCCTTACTTGCCCGATGTTGAATGGGAGGCCAGGTATATTTCCAACCAGGGAACGTTTCATTTCTCATCTATGCCTCTGGGTTTTTCCACTCTGTATGGAAGTCGGGGAAACCGGGAAGAATCCGCCATCGATTATAAAGGTACCGGCGGCAGCGGTAAACTGGGATTAAGATTCGCGCTACCTTACAATCTTTCGCTTCATGTAGGAGGCTATGGCTCTACTGTTCTACTCAAAACTCAAAAGGTTTACAACGATACGTCTGACAATGATCTTCAGGGTAGTCTTCGAGCCAACATCTTTCCGTTGTTTTTAAAGGGATTGTTCACTACTCGAGAGACGCAAAGAGCCAGCTACATCAAGATCCAATGGGAGCAACGGTTCTAAACGAGCCGTGGGGGGCAGCACCATGTTCCGAAAAAGGGAAGACTTCAAAGTTGAATCTATCGGCATCGTTTGTCTGCAACAAGGCGGCCAGCGGATAAGACGGCCTTCGTCCAGGTTAATGGCCAGTGCCATTTTATCGTTGCTATCGATAGTCAGTTGCACCAGATTCTCCGGTTCAGAAACCGAAGACCTTCAAACATTGATTTCTGCGGGTCTCCTCCTGGAACCTTCCGGGGATTGTGCATTCATTTATGGTCCGGCTGCAAACGATTTCAGGGTCGAGATTAGGCCGATCCCGCCTGCTGGATGCAATCAGAATTTCTTCTTTGGAGCTGATTATCAAGCATACGTGGCAAAGGAGAGGAATCGGCTTTATCCGGTGGAGTCCCTTTTGCAACAAACTGCGCCCGGAAGCTGTACCGCAACGATCGCCAGTGTTCAGAATTATATCGCAAATCCGGCTTCGAATCCTCTTCTGATTAGCTCCACCCAGCTTTCGCAATTGGTCCGATTTGATATCGTGAATGGCGTTTTGGAGGGAACGGGGAGAACTGTAGGAGCGTTACAGTCCATCGGGTTCTCAGCCCCAGACGCTTCCGCAGAAACTTCCGTTGCACGGATGGCTACTCTCTTGGAGTTCGAGCGTGAAGTCCATATTGTACTCTCGGTTTTGTTTGCTCAGGCTGCCGGTGAGCCCGCATGCGCAACGGCCATCGCTCCTACTCTGAATGCCTTGAAGCCAGGCTGGGTCGGCGACCAGGTCGCAGATACTATTTATGGCTCTTCCGGTCCTGCCTCCGCCGATCCAGTATTGTTTCTTACTCGATGTGTATACGGTTCCGCCAACTCGGGAAGCCCGGATTTCTGCGCTACCCTGCAGTGATTCTCAGGCATACAGGGAAACCAAAGTGCCGGGGTAGCCCTGCCGATGCGGCATATCCCTGGCCAGAAGCCTTGCCGGGGATACTTGAAAGCGTCGATATCTAACGTTTTCCTTCCAGTTCTTCATTGATAGCGCCATGTTCCGGCCTGTAAATCTCAGCGAAAAGGATTGAATTAATTAGAAATGTTTAGAATATGACCTTGTATGGAGCCATCTATAAGGTTAATTAACAAGGCCTTTGTTTTTAATTATGATTATGTCCAGTGTGGTCTGCACCGGGAAGCCCTCGGAACCGCTTACATGGGCCGCACTGGGACTGGTTACTCCCCCCGAAGAAGGGGATTCTGTCGTACCAGGAACAACCGGTCCCGGAGAGCCGGTGGATCCCGAACCCACCGCTTCCAGTGACGGCATAGCTTCCTGCTTCGCAGAAGAGAACGCCATATTCGTTTCTTTTGACTCCGGGGCCGACTCGCAATCCGGCGCGGAACAGTCCGAGCCGGTCCAAACCATCAGCCATGCTTTGAGTCTATCGCAGTCCGGAGACACAATTTGCATCCAGTCCAGATCGGGAAACGCCGCCTACGATGAAACCGGGGCTACTCTGGACGTTCCCTCTGGCGTTAGCCTTGTAGGCGGTTTCGATTCGAGTTGGAATCATACCTCCACGAGAACTCCGATTTCAGGCCATCATATTGCAGTCAGATATGTGAACCTGAATGGTGATGCGGAATTGAATACCCTGGAAATCAGCGCTGCAAGCCCCGGCACCCCCTCCCAGGATTCCATGGGACTGCGTCTGGTACACGGGACCGCAAAGTTGACCATAATAGATTCAGAGATACGAGCTGGTGATATTAGCATAGAGGCTTCCGAGGATGAATCCGCCGGTTCCAGCTACGGAGTGTATGCCTATCAGTTAGCCAACCTGGAAATTCAGGACTCGGAAATACGAGGCGGACGCGGAGGCGATGGCGGCAAAGGAGCCGATGGAGAACAGGGAGAGGACGGTGACCCAGGGGATCCAGGCGGAGCTATCGAATCCTGTTCCGCGAAAGGCGATGGAGGTGCAGGCGGAGCGGGCGGAGAGCATCCTACGATTCCGGAACTCAATGGCTTCTCCGGGGGAGCCGGGGGCAACGGTCCGCCGGGATTTGGAAATGCTACCGATGGTAATGCCGGTGATGGGCCTTGTGGGGGTAGCGGGACAGCAAAGCGCGATGGGCCACACACTGCCGAAGATGCGACGTGCAACGGCGACGATGGCAGCCCGGGAGCCCCTTATCTTACTTTGGCCTCAGGACCCGGTTCTATGAGCGACTTTTACCAGCCATTATCGGGAGGAGACGGTGACGACGGTAATCATGGCGACCCTGGTAGCGGTGGCGGCGGCGGTGGAGCTCACACCTGCTTTACTTGCGAGGACACTCCCGGCAATGGAGGCGGGGGTGGTGGCGCTGCTGGTTCCGGCGGCGAAGGCGGAAAGGGAGGCCAGGGTGGGGGCGGTAGCTTCGCACTCTATGCGAACAATACATCCGTTTCCCTGACCAATGTGACTTTGATTTCCGAGCCGGGCGGTTCTGGTGGTAATGCGGGAACCGGCGGACCCGGCGGTTCCGGTGGCGACGGAGGTAACGGTCCCGATACATGTCCATTCCGTGGCGGCGGTGGCGGCGCCGGCGGTAAAGGAGGCGACGGTGGTCCCGGAGGAGACGGGAGCGGTGGTAGCGGAGGTCCTTCCATCGCTCTGGTTATCGTGGACAGTCCCGTCAGTCTCGATACGGTTCAACTGCAATCAGGTCCCGGTGGTCCCGGTGGCGATGCGCGCCATGGTCGTTCAGGGGACGGGGGGCATTCTTATGCAATTTTCGCATCCGAAGTGAGTCTGGTTCCCGATCTGAGCAGTTCCGTATTGGCTGTCGGTACCCCGGGAAACGCCGGAAGTGTAACTGGCTCCGGACCTGTGGGCAACGATGGGGCTACTGGAAACCAGTATATTCCCTGAAGTGAGTCCCTCCGCCATAAATATGTAATTCTTGGACTTACATTAGAGGGGAATCCTGCTGCTTAATTGAGGAAGCAGCAGGAGCGGGCGGTCTTTTTCTCTGGCTTCACTGCCCTTTGTTCCGTGGCTTCCACTTTTCAGCTGACAGGCCCGGCCCGCAATTCCACCTTCTCCTCATGATCGGTCCTGCTGTAAGCGCCGCCAGTTTTTGCAAAAACAGCCAGCTTATTGAAGAGCTGACCGCTGATTTCCCGGATGCAAAGCTGAACCGGACCGGAAGCGTAATTCAAGGTCAGGAGCTCATCGAGTTTCTGTCCGGCTATCGCGCTGCCATAGTGGGCACCGAACTGATATCCGAGCAAATCCTGGATTCTCTACCGAGCCTCGAATTCATCGCCAAATACGGAGTGGGGCTGGACAATATCGACCAGCAAGCGCTAAAGCGCAGAGGTATTGGTCTGGGCTGGACTGGAGGCGTGAATCGCCGAAGCGTAAGCGAAATGGCTCTGGCTTTCATGATCGGTCTGTGTAGAAATCTGTTTCTGACTTCAACAAAACTGCGAGGAGGGGAATGGGACAAGCGGGGCGGATTCCAACTTTCTGAAAAGACTGTAGGGATTATCGGATGCGGCCACGTGGGCCATGATCTGCTCCAGCTTCTGCAGCCTTTTGGATGCAACGTTCTAATATACGATATTCTGGATAAATCCGATGTATGTAAGGAGTTCGGCGCCAGGCAAGTGTCTCTGGATGAACTTCTGGAAACTTCTGATGTGGTTTCGTTGCACGTACCTCTCACCGATCAGACCCGGGAAATGGTGAACGCGACGTTCTTGCAACAAATGCAAAACCATGCCTATCTAATCAACACCAGTCGTGGTTACGTTGTGAAGGAATCGGATCTATCGGCGGCTCTGAAATCGGGAGTGATTGCGGGAGCTGCATTGGATGTTTACCAGCGAGAACCCGCCGACGATTTGGATTTTCTGTCTCTGCCTAACCTGGTTTGTACGCCGCACATTGGCGGCAATGCCGTAGAAGCTGTGCTGGCCATGGGGCGAAGCGCTATCTTCCACGTCAGGGACTGGGCCGCAAAACAATAGAAGAGTCCTGCTTGCTGAGCGATGCTTACTCAGCCCTGTTTACTCAGACCGGTCTCCGTGATTACGTAGGATTCCTGGTAGGTTTCATAGTCGGTGTTGATCTCCCAGAGATCATGGCTTTTGCCTTCCAGGATGTTTTCGGCGGCCAGCATGCCCATCAGTATACTGTGGTCCTGGTTGTTGTACTTGAATGCCCCGTAGCGTCCGATAACGTGCAGGTTCTCTATCCCAGATAGATAATCCTCCACCGGCTTCAGGTTTTCTTTGTAGCCGGTATCGTAAACCGGATAGCATCGCGGAATGCGATAAACGTGGCCGCCCAGGATTTCAGCTTTTCCGATTAGTCCTGTATTACGAATCTCGCTTGAGGCTTTCGCTATCAGATGGGCATCGTCTTCGCTCCAGATCGAATCTTCGTCGTAGCACCAGAGTTCCATGGCAAGGATTGTGGTTTTTTCTTCGCCGTAGATCTCGGGAATCCAGTTTCTGAAGTTAGTTATCCTGCCGGTGTCCAGCTCTGGAGAGTGAACGTAAAGCCACTGGTCGGGAAAAAGCTCCACGGCATCCACATTCAGAAAGACGATGATCGTATTTCTGAATTTCAGTTTCCGCGTCCGGTCCAGGATCTGTTCCGGTGTTCCGGGTAGCCGGGATACCATCAGAGTTAAGGGCATGGTTGAAATAATGTGATCGTAATGATGGGTCTGGCCGTTTTCCAGTTCCAGACCGGTGGCTTTGCCGTTCCCCTGAATAACCTTTTGCACCGGGGTATTGAGATGAACCTTGCCGCCTTTGTCTTCGACGAAACGGGCCATCCTCTCATAGATGGCGCCTGTTCCGCCCAGGGGATAGGCGAACTGATCAACCAGCGTCTTGTGCTTGTTTTCTTTCGAAGGGAACAGAGCATTCTTGATTGCTTCGTAGAGAGAAAGCTTTTTGATTCTTTGTGCGGCGAAATCCGAATCCAGCTTTTCGCAGGGGATGCCCCATAGCTTCTCTGTGTATGTCTTAAAGAATATGCGAAACAGTCGTTTCCCGAATCGACGGGTCACCCAGGACTCGAAGCTTCCATCTTCCGGCTTAGGCGCGATTCGCTGGCGACCGTAACTAAGAACGCATAGCAGCGCTTGAAAGATGCCCAGATTAAATAATGCGTTGAAGGCCTTTAACGGATAATAGTAGAACTTTCGTTTGTAGTAGATCCGGGTGAGGCGGTTTACCATTTTGTAGTCGCGTCCCGCCACTTCCAGCCAGAGTTCATTCACTCTTTTGTCGCTGGAAAAGAATCGGTGCGGTCCAATGTCTACCTTCTGGTTCCAGAGCTGGATGGTTCGCGCCAGTCCTCCCACGGAATCGCTGGCCTCATACACATCCACTGTGGCTAAACCGGCGCGGGCCAGGCAATAGGCAGCGGACATCCCCGCCGGGCCGGCTCCAATTACCGCTACTTTCGGGTTCGTATTCATAGCTTCTTTTCCCGGCTCCATAGGGCGCTTATGCGTTCGGCAATTCCTGTTCGGCGAAACGATATCAGTTCATGTCCCAGGAAATTGGCTACCAGACCCGCGGCCATTCCTGCAAGATGCGCCAGAGCTGCAAGGGTTTGCCGATCAAAGGAAAGCCCCACTCTATCCTCGAATCCGGGGGCCGCCCACAGAAAGGCTCGTAAGGCCGCTGCTGCCACCGTTAGAGTTGTCAGAAGCCCCACAGAGGCCACCACCAGAAACTTGATCGCTTCTCGCCGGAGCCTTCCCGATTCGGCTGCCTGAAACGTAATCCATTTGCTGAAGGCGAAATTAACGGCCATTCCGGAGATATAAGCCAATGCCACAGCTCCCTCGAAACTAACACCTGGTAGAGCTTCGTATAGGAATCTGGAGGCAAAATTCACCAGAGCTGCGAATCCAGAGAAGAACACGTAGAGCAAGAACTTACGTGTGAGCTTGTGCTTAAGCATGTCGACCCAAGTGCCATCGGTAGGCATGTTCAACTATTGTGCGGAGGGAAGAGTACTGCGGCGCCCAGCCCAACTCGGTACGGGCATAGTCTGAGCGCGCCACCAGAACGGGAGGATCCCCGGGGCGTCGTCCGGTTTCCCGCGCGGGAATGCTCTTGCCCGTAACCTGCTGGCAACATTCGATTACCTGACGAACCGAATGGCCGCTACCATTCCCCAGGTTGGCGACTACACTCTTGTTGTGTCGAATGGAATAGTGCAACCCCAGGATATGGGCATCCGCAAGATCGCAAACATGGATATAGTCGCGAATGCAAGTCCCGTCTGGAGTGTCATAGTCGGTGCCAAATACCTGTATTTCTGGTAGCTTCCCCATGGCCGTATAAAGAACCAGAGGGATTAGATGAGTCTCGGGAGAATGGTCTTCGCCTATGTGTCCGTCCGGGTGAGCCCCGGCCGCATTGAAATACCGCAGAATGACGTGTTTGAGTCCAAAGGCGATTTCGTAATCCTTCAGTACCTGTTCCACCATCCATTTGCTACGACCATAGGGGTTTACGGGATTCTGCGGATGGTTTTCAGCCATCGTTGGAGTTTGAGCCAGGCCATAGGTGGCGCAGGTGGAAGAAAACACAAAGGTTTTAACGCCATGCTCAACGCATTGATCCAGTAGCTCAATGGTGCCCATGAGATTATTCCTGTAGTATACGTCCGGTCGCCGAACGGACTCTGCAACGTAGGCAAAGGCCGAAAAATGCATGACTCCGTCGAACTGGTGCTCACGGAACACTCTTCGCAATAGGGCGTGATCGGATATACTGCCGATGTAATAGGGACAATTGGCCGAGGTCAGGAAATCTCGATGACCGTAAACAAGGCTGTCCAGGATGACCGGTTTATGACCCTGCTCGAGTAGCGCCTGTACCGTATGTCTACCAATGTAGCCGGCTCCTCCGGTCACCAGGACTTTCATCTGGCTACAGGAAATTCCGCATCGGTGAACGGTCAAGGAGCTTTGAGTGCCCCTGGACCCTGGTTTCCGGGAGTTGTAGCGAACTAGAACGACAGAAACTGCCTAACGGTCCAGCCCGGCCGGCAGACGAGGGCAATCCCTTCTGTGAAGAGTAATCCTGTGGACTCCCATTCGCATGGATAACCTCTGTGAGGGGCGAAACCCAGAAGGGCAACCGGTGCATTCCTATGACTCGCTGCGAACGCAGATTCATACTTCCTGAGGCGCTCAGGGGTATAAATCTCGCGACCGGATAGGGCTAACCCCTGGGGAGGATTCCAACCTGTGGCCTCCATGGGAACATAACCATCCTTTCGTGGGCTCGCCAGAGTGACGGGAATCTCATTCTCTGAAATCCTCTGATGCAGAGCGGCCAGGCTGACGTGGTCGATCTCTGGTTCGGGCAGACCAGCAGTGGATCGGTGACTTTTTCGAACCGCGCCAGTAGATAGCACTGCGATCAAAGCCGTCGATGCGGCCACATGATGCACTCTTACCGGAAGCATTGCCTTTGGAGCCCGTCCGAATTTTCGAAACCCCGAAATGATCCCGGCGAGAATACAATACGTAATCATAGGGCCAAACTTCAATGCTGAAAAGTCATGCCTGGAGGAATGCTCGGATAGAATTAAAAGATGAGCAATACTGCAGAGAAGCGGACCGTAGAGAAGCAGTAACCTCTGGCGACTCCGGGACCTGGCATTCCAGGCCGAAGAAAGAACCATCAGAAAATATGCCGCGATTAAGATTCCCAAAAACAGGCTGCCCCATGCGATGGGTAACGGAAGGTTGAAGCTCCAATAGGAAATCGATTGTCCATAGAAGGCTAGAAGATCAGAAATGCCACCAGTTCTCTGCGCGGCGGTGTTTGCAAGCTGCGACCATCCACCCGGTAGCAGCGTGAGCTGGAGGCAATAGTGGATGGCTGCGAGAACGGGCCCTGCGGCCAAAACCATTGCATGCTTTCGGCTAACTCCATATTCTTTGTGCCCGAAGAAGAGAAGTCCGACCAGAAAAGTGCTCCATAGAGCGCCGTACCATGCGGTAGCCGTGGAAATCCATAGTAGAAAGGCGAGGAGAAGCAGACGACTCCAAAGGGCTTTCCTCGGGAATCTATACATCAGTAATCCGG
Organism: Spirochaetaceae bacterium; assembly: GCA_002730875.1. Lineage (GTDB taxonomy): Bacteria > Spirochaetota > Leptospiria > Leptospirales > Leptonemataceae > UBA3465. The sequence goes on from PCBI01000014.1 coordinate 63,615, forward strand.
ACGCATAAACAATCGGTAGAACAATCATGTCCGTGAACACTATGTTCTGAGTGTAATGCAGGAAGGCCGGTGAGGAAGCAAATATGGCGTTGGCCACGAAGGAACAGACGATGGCTGGCCTTTCCGGTAAGCCTGGAAAGAATTCTAGCTGGTGTCTGGTCCAAAGTATCAGAGCTGCAAGAAGGGGAAGCCTGATCAGACAGAGGCCCAGAATTCTTACAATATGATAAGGGGCCACAGATTCAGGAAGGACCGAACGTAGAAGAGCATAGGCAGGGAGATAAGCCCAGAGCCAGCCAGAGGGGTAGCTCAAGTAAACACGTTTCCCGGGGTCCGGGACTCTACTCGGAAATTCACAATCTATCTCGGTGGACGGGAGAAACAATACACTGGCGCCCAGGTTTTCCGCGGGACCGCATTGATACATGTATTCCAGGCTGATGGAAGCGTGCGCCGTGAGCCAATCATGCCGCAAATCCAGAGGTCTATCTAGTGTGGGGTAGGAAACGATCGTGGACCAGAAAAAGAGAAAACCAATCGCTAGCAGAGGCCCGCGAAGCATGAAACCAGAGGGCCTCCAGTATCCGCAGAATCAAGAAACATTTTTGCCCGAAGCGGCGCTACCTTCAAAGGGAGGTTTTCGGGCTACTGCATCCGCTTGCCACAGCAGGGCCCTCCTGAAATATAGCCTCTCATTCACCGCCCGTCGGTGAGAGGCCACGGTGCGGGCCGAATTGTTTAGGAGTCATTCATGAGTTCCAGAGAAGTGAAAGAGATTCTTTGTCTGGGCGCCGGCTATGTAGGCGGACCCACCATGGCCGTCATCGCCGAGAAGTGCCATGACATAAATGTTACAGTAGTCGATCTGAACGAAGACAGGATTAAGGCCTGGAATTCTGATTCGCTGCCGGTTTATGAACCCGGACTTCAGGAAATCGTGGAAGGTCGACGCGGAAAGAATCTGCATTTCAAGTTAGCATCACCGGAATTACTGGCCAGCGCTGACATGATCTTCGTCAGCGTAAACACACCTACCAAGATGTACGGTCAGGGCGCTGGCCGGGCCGCGGACCTCAGGTTCTGGGAACTGGCTGCACGGGATATCCTCAAACATGCACGAAGCGGCACAATTATTGTAGAGAAAAGCACAGTTCCGGTGAAGACTGCCGAGGCCATTTCCCGGATCTTGCACAGTGGCACCGAAGGCAAAAAATTCAGCGTACTCTCTAATCCTGAATTCCTTGCCGAAGGAACAGCGATTAAAGATCTACTCAATCCCGATCGCGTACTCATTGGAAATGAACCCGGCACAGCAGGACAGGAAGCCGGCGAGGCTCTGGCCAATGTGTACCGTCGCTGGGTACCTACAGAGCGGGTGCTGCTCACTAACGTCTGGTCCAGCGAGCTTTCCAAACTCGTGGCAAATGCCTTTCTGGCCCAGAGAGTATCTTCCATAAACAGTGTCTCTGCGCTCTGCGAAGCCACCGGGGCAGACGTTTCCGAAATCAGTCGCGCCATTGGCATGGACTCGCGGATCGGATCAAAGTTTCTTCAGGCCGGCGTTGGCTTTGGCGGTTCCTGCTTTAAGAAAGACATTCTTAATCTTAGCTATATTTGCGAATCCTTTGGGCTCAAAGAAGTAGCGGACTACTGGCGAAGCGTTGTAGCAATGAACGAATACCAGATGGAACGATTCGTAAAGCGCATCGTGGAAGCTCAGTTTAATACAGTGGCCGGAAAGAAGCAGGCCATTCTGGGGTTTGCCTTTAAGCCGGACACCAACGATACAAGAGAGACTCCGGCGCTTACTGTGACACAGGGACTCCTGGAAGAGAAAGCCAGAGTAGTCATTCATGATCCAGAAGCCCTGGAAAATGCCCGGTGGGACTTGAAAGACCAGGAAGGGGATATCCGCTTTGAGGCCGATATTTACAAAGCCTGCGAAGGAGCCCACAGTATTATTCTGCTCACGCATTGGAAGGAATACCAGGACCTGGACTTTGAGCGCATCTATAATTCCATGGAGAAGCCGGCCTTTGTTTTCGATGGTAGGCTCTGGTTGGATGCGGAGAAGTTGCATCGTATTGGCTTCAATGTTCTGGGAATTGGAACCACAGAATTAATGCACATTTGACGCGCGTTACTCTTTTGTACGCAACCTGCGTCCGTTTTGTCCAGGTTTTTACCTGACCAATTTGTCTCCTCTTTAGGGGATGACGCTTGACTAATTCTGCAGCAACGTTCAGTTTAACCGTATCTTCCCAACGTTAATCCCATGAATCGATTTGCATCGCTTTTTCTCCTGGTTGTCCTGTTCATTCTTCCCGCCGTTCTGGGTGCCGATACAGTCATTCTGAAATCCGGTCAGGAGCTGGACGGCCAGATTATCAACCAGTCGGAAACCACCATTACCATCCGTACCCGCGCCGGTGTGCAGACTATTACCAAAGCAAATGTGCGCCGCATTTTCTACGGGGATGCCTACAGAAAACAGCAGGATGAGCTAAAGCGGCAGCGCGAGGAACAGAAGAGGAAGGAAGAAGAAGAGCGTAAGCAAAAAGCGGAAGAAGAGAGAAAGCGCCTGGAAGAAGAAAAACGCAAGGCCGAGCAGGAAGCCGCGGAGCAGGCAGAACAGGAGCGGCTGGAACAGGAGCGCCGGGAAGCGGAAGAGAAAGCACGGGCGCAGGAGCAACGGGAGCAAGACCGCCTGGCCCGCAATCCGTATGCCATGTGGATTTACCTGGGACCGGCGGAGCTAGAATTGCTTCCAGAAGCTTTGAACACGCAGATCAATTCCTTTAACCTGGTAAACGGCGAGGCTGAGCTCAAGGCTCCTATTGGCGAAGCAAGTAGTGGTGTATTTGGCCTGGGGTTTGCTGTACCTGTTTGGGATCTAATCTTTGTTCAAGTGAACGGGGAAGCGGCTGGTTATGCTCCGGAGTTTGCAGTGTTTGAGGCCGGGCGCGACCTAACTGATCTTGCTGGATCCCAGACCAGGTCAGGCGTTGGCATTGGCAGCTATTCCAGAATCCTGAGAACATCTGGCGAAATTCAAATCGGGTACCGGGCTCAACTGCGCGACATCCTTGAACTTACCGGTCTATCGATTCAGCATGAATGGGTGGACAGGCTAGCTATCGAACCGCTCGTCGGATATCGCGCTATGCAGCATGATGGGAATTTATCCTTCACAGCTTCCGGCGCCTCAACGTTCGGCCCATCTCAGTATCTGGCGGACGAAGAGACCGACGTTTTTCATCGCAGCAAAGGTGTAACGTGGGGCGTCCGCTTTTTTTATCAGCCTCTATCAGAATTTCCTCTGAAGTTGGAGCTGGGACTGTATGCAGCACGACTTTCCGGGGACACAAATTACAACGACGAGCGGCTTACGATTTATAATATAGGGGAAGTAGTTCAGGATAAGTCCGAATCATCGCTGCGGCAAGTCCTTCGTAGCAGTACGATTCACCTTGGTGTGCATTACGAGATTGTGGAAGACGTTGATGTCTTTGTCCGACTGCATGGGGAGACCGTTGAATACGAGACCGAGCGAATCCGGGTCACCAGGCAAAACAGTTGGGATCCATCTGTATCTCAGGCCAGCCTAATGGTAGCCGCTTTGTCACCTGTGATAGCGCCTGTCTTTGATACTGAGGACCAGGTGGGGGCTCTGCAAATCGGTATGACCAGGAGATTTTAGTTCGTGCGTACTTTTTGCGGAAATAGGGGATACCATGTTATGAAAGCAGGTGAGAAAAGGCGGTACAGGAGAAGGCGGATTGCTAATTCGCTTCGGAAAGGGTTTGTTGCGATTCTGCTGGGGGCGCTCCTATCGGCTCAGTGCGTCCCTGTTGATTCTGTTTCAGAAGATGGTGCAGATTTGCTGCGCGCCCAATTCTTGCTGACTGGCTTCTCTGGAGTATGCGCTCGCCTGTCGATGAACGGAGTTGATAATTATCGCGCCGAGCTGGTCAGCACGCCAGGATCTCTTTGCAGCAACCTGGGCCGATTCGGATCCGAAAACTATGCGGAAGCCCTGGCGCACGTGAAGGTCAAAGCTCAGCGGGCTCTCAAGATCATAGAACAGCAGGGACAGCAAGCGGTTTGCCCGGTTACAATAGCCCGACTGCAGGGATACCTTGGCGATCCGACACTGTCTTTCAGCGACGGAATCTTCGTAGATGAGACCACGTGGAACAGTCTCAGTTTAAGGTATGAGATCTACGATGATAATTACAAGGCACGGATGAGTAGTCGACTGACAGCGGCCGGTCTTTCTTCCGAAGATATCTCGACTCTGATGCCGGGCAATTATTCGCAGTTTCTTGAAGTCGATGCCCTTCAGGTAGTCGTGAATGTAGCGTCATCCCAGGGTGAGGGCACTTGCTATTCGTCAGGTACGGAAGATTCCTTTCTGACCCTGATTGATCCAGGGTTTGTAGCCTTTAACTCCAGCGGCACTGCTTCCGGTCCGAAACGGCTTTACAGTATTAGCTGCAACTATGGCCCGGCTGCGGCTTCCGAGTTGTGTGACAGCGAGTTCACAATTTTCTAAAGCTCAGTCGCAGATAATCTGGTTGCCTGGCCGCTGGAGTGAATCAGGGCTTCAGAGTTATTCAGCGCGGGATATCTTATGGGGTCGTGCAGAACCTGGACCTTTCATTGTTCCACACATCTGAAGTATACAGTATGTAGTTTCACGGAGTTATTGTTCCTCAAGAGTGCTTTGTATTGCGAATCATTGGGGCGTCCGGGATCGTCGTTCCATTGCTATCGGCACCGGACAGATTTCCCGGGTTTCCGGAGTACGCATTCGATGATACAAATATGATCTTTTTTCCGACAGGTGCCGCCATTCCCCGGGGCCCGTCTTTCGTGTTACGTAATTATTGGTAAGTTGATCTTTACATTTTTTGCTTGACCCTGGATAAGAAAGAAGGCCTGTACCTGCCTATGGTACGCGCACTATCCAGGATGTCGGCAACCCTTTTACTTTGTGTAGCCTTATCGGGATGTGCCTACCAGGATGAAGGAACAGAGCTCGGCCCGGAACTGCTGGCTCTTCTGGGCGGAAACGGAGCCTCTGGTTCTGGTTCTGGTTCTGGTTCTGGTTCTGGTTCTGGTTCTGGTTCTGGTTCTGGTTCTGGTTCTGGTTCTGGTTCTGGTTCTGGTTCTG
>PCBI01000015.1 GCA_002730875.1 Spirochaetaceae bacterium
ACGGAGCGGACGTTACTATGCGAACCGGAGCGGTGGTTCAGGGCTGAAATGCAGGCGACAGCGCGAAGATGGTCCCGCCGCCGGCGGAAGTAGCTCGCGCGGGTCCCTCTCGGACATCCTGTCCTCCGGGACATTCGCACATCGTGTACAGCAAGCACCCGTTCGCCGAAGGCGAGGTGCCCACCTCGAGTAGTTGGCTGACATCTCCGTCCACGTATCAAACAATGCTGAATATTGGCACCGCAGGCTTTGAATACGCCTCGGATGGCAAGCTTACCGGCTGGGATGCTGGAAGCATTACCACGGCGGATCTTGCCGCTGGAGTTGTGAACTGAGTGGCCGGCGGCGCGAGCAAAATGATAAACAGCAACTATGTTGGTCCGTTCATAACGAATGGTAGCTTCTCCAGCCAGTTCGAAACGGCCTCCACCGACGAAATGGTATCGCGGGGGATCGACGGAGCGGCAAGCGGGATAAATCGTCGCATGGGTGCTGAGAATTCCCTGGCTCAACAATTTGCCATCCCCGCATTGAGCACCGGTCTGAGTCTGGTGAAGAGCGCGGCCAGTCTGGCCTTCGGGGACTCGAAAAGAGCCAACCAGAAAGATCAGAATCGTCGGGCGGCCAGCTTTTTTGAAGGCTGGGCAGTTCTGGAAGGATGAGGAGGAGAATGCCGGACTGGTTGGCGGGGCCTCTGCCGGACAGGTGGCGGGTCGCAGCCTGGTCCTGGCGAAGCTGATACGAAATGGGCAGCTGGATCCGGGTAAGTTGCCGGTGGACGCAGATGGGAACTTCATTCTGCCGGATGGCACTGTGCTGACTCGTGGCGATTTGAATGCGATTCTTTATGGTGGAACGCAGGACGCCGATCTCCGGTTCTCCGATGGTAGTCAGGTAGCTAAGTTGCATATGGCAGGTCAGGTCCATGGTCCGAATTTCTCTACCACTATACGTCTAATATCAGAACGATGTGACCCAAACGGTCAGAATTCTGGTCTCGTTCAACCAAACAATTCCTTAGAGCGAATGCTCCATTGAGGTCGGGTAGTTGTGGCCGGGATACTGTAGCGGACAAAATTAATGAGCAAAGAATATTTAGAGAAGGTAACAGGAGAAAACAATAGAATGACATCTCAGCATGAAAGACTTCAAGAAACTCAGTTATAATCGTGAACCCAAGCCAGATGTAGATCCAATGGAAATATATCGGAACCTTGATCGGGCGAGTGATAAAGGACCGCTTCGTCCAGCCCAGACAAGTGTACTGACTGATTGGTATAGTACGTTTCTGGCACTAATGGACACCTCACAAAAAGGACGCGATCACTGGAGACGTGTGGTTAATCGGCATTGCTCGAGTAATTCACATAGCTGGGGCTTGGCTACATTTCATTGAGCGAGCAGTCTGGACATTCAGGAGCTGAGTAACAACGATAGTATACACCTCTCTTTTCCAGTACTTTGGGCATACTGCCACTGATCGGTTTGGAGTATCGGTTGTCCACAATGACTGATTCATCCTTTAGGATGAATAGCCCGACATAGTTCCCCTTCTTTTCTGAGAATCGATAATATACGTGAGATTCCATAGCTGGCTGCTTTTTGAACTCCAATGGGCGGTTATACGATATCGATGATTCAAAATAATTCAGGAACTGGACGACAATGGCATTGTCGTCTCTGCGAATCAAATTGATACAGCGGACAAGGTCTGCGATTTCGCTAAACGTTTGCACACGACAGTATTTTGTTCCCGTTTCTATCTGTCCGACGGCAGGCACAGTGGCCATGAGAAGGGTTAGGATGGTGGCAAGCGATAATGCTTTGTTCATTTACTGCGCTCCTAATTATACAAAACCCATGATTGCTCTTATGTAATTCCTGTGACAAGCCGGTTCCGACTCCAGTCCCAGCTGGACACGTGAGGTTTGTGTACCCAGTAGACAGGCAAGAATCCCTGCATCGGAGCGGAGTATAGTAAATGCAGTTTTGCAAAGCGTCTTTGCCCAACCAAAATTTGTGAGGCTGGACTGATTCCTTACTCGTTTTTTTCGGACTCCGGTTCCCGTGGCCCCTTCTTCTCCGGCGCTCATCACTCCAATATACCTTGACAATTCCATCTGAGGATCTTCCTATCCGACATGAAGATTATTAAGTTATCTTTGATTCTATTCCTTATGCTTCCGGTCTCAGTGTTCGCCCGTCCGAGGTCAGCGTCCGCCCTAACGCTCGGAGAAGAATGTCTATACTATGAAAATCAACTGTCCAGTCTTGTAGAAGAGCTCAGTCTCTCGAAAATCAATTATGGCCCCGGGCTCCACTGGAAGAATTCCGATGATAAGTATAAGTGCCTCATTAGTGTAGCCGCCTCGACAAGAAAGACGGAAGCATACAGTGAGGGAATCAGTCTATATATCTGGGTCTACCGTAAGGCGGAGGTGGCCGAGAGTCAGTGGACAAAAGATATGAATATGCGAGAGGGCGACGTTCGGTATGGACGAGGCACGCAAATTGTCTTTACCGGTGATTCCGAAAACCGTTCGCCCTCCCTTAGGCAATTTTCGTTCATAATCACAAATCCAAAGAATCGCTACAGGATCGAAAGGTACAAGATGCTCTCCCCACGCGCGATTGCCGTGTATATCGAGAACCGTGGGCCAATCGTCCCAACGGATATTGAATCCCCGCTACTCGCTGAATTTCCTGAGGGGGCGTTTGAAGCCGCCTCCGCTATTCCTCCACATCCGGGGTGGAATGAAGTAATGGACCGTCTGGAATAGACGGGTCCCCCTTTAAGGCGGGTGTAGTCACTTTCGATTTGTTGCACTTTGGGGAAAATCAATTCGGTGTGCCTGAGTAGGATTACTGATGAGAACGATTTGAGTGGTTTGACGAACTTGTTAGGCAAGATAATTCTGCTTTTGTTGCAGTAATACGCATGCTCGGTTATTAGCATTGTGTGATTACGACCGCAGACAATGCGGCCCTGAAATCGGATAGATTTCCTGGAGTATCCAAGAAGCTGCAGCACCCGACAGTAGTCTATCTTGGACCTGCTTGCCATTATTGGCCCTTCAGCATGTTGCGAAGCGAAGGAACCGGGCACCATGTAAACCTCAGAACCTCAGGGCTTGGGCTGCAAATGCCTATATCCAGGTGAATTCAGTCGTACCATTACGAGGCGCTATCGGCCGGGCGGTTCTTCGAACTGCCAGCCAATCTCGCCGCGAATGAGAACCGAAGCAGATTCCTCCTCAAAATGATGCGGCAAACCGCATCTTCCCTTTTTTGGTCCATCCACCTTCACTGACAAACTACCCAGAAAGCCAAAAATGAAATCTTTTCTTTGCTCTTCCGGTGAAGACAATAGTCCTTCGATAAACTCTTTTTTCTGCTGGTCCATATTACGTATGTAGGAAACAGCCATTGGGAGGTTGCCATACAGAATTGCCTGCCAATATGTCGTGCAAGCATGTAGCAATCTTTCTTCCGGGGTATTCAGAGCCTTATGGAGGCTGTCCGACTTCTTTTGTCCCGGCCCGGGAACAGGAGTCAGTCTCCACGATCCGTCGGACCAAGCAAATGTGAAGCCTTTTCCTTCCTTTAGTCCTTTGGTGGTATCGCAGAGCACTGTTTCGCTCGTTAGAATTTTGATATCCAAAGCGTTTTTTGCAAGATTCTCACGTGTCTTGTCCCGGCTCCGGGGAAAGCGAGCAAACAAGGATGTTAGCATATCTGTCATGTACCAACCTTCCGGCGTGGATAATCGACGGGCTGCCCCTGGTCGGTTATCCACGATATGGGAGCTGAAATCCCGGCAGGCCTTCAACGCGGCAGCCCTGCGATCTGGGGCAAATATCCGTTCGGCTGTTAGCAGGTTCCCGGAAAAAAGAACAACAATAAGGGAGCTGATATACAAGAGTCGTAAAGGAAATAACATAGAATGATGCATAGAATGTCTTTAGAAGTAATATTATTGAGTAAGGTCAATCGAAAAGCGGTGTGAGGAGCGAATCGATGAAATTGTTTAGGGTCAGAGTTCGCAAATCCTACTGAATGTTTTGTGGGTGTCCGCTCTGTGCCTAAAAAAGCAGTAGAAGAAGCGGGATAGTTGGGATGCTTGGCGAAAGCGCCGCTTCATCCATGAGCCTCGCAATCCGTTTGATGCCCTTATGCCATCAATGGACCGCTGAATACTGCTTGATCTGGGTATCGCCGCGCGGGTCTTTGATCCGGTAGGCTCAATACTCCTTCGGCCCAGGGCCTCTTGTTGCTATTTGAAGAAACGATGGCAAATTGTCGCTTAATCGTGAGGGTAGTGAAATGCGGATAGCTCGGAAAATTTTGACACTCACCATATTGTTGGGATTGCTCGGAACATGTTCGACCTCAGGCAGATGGACAAGAGAGAAGGAAATCGTTGCGCTACAGCGCAACGGGTTCACTCGTCTTCCCGGCACCGGGGACATATGGAAGCAAGATGACGTAGTGAATGGAAAGACCTGGTACCGACACCCGGGGCTTGCTCCCTTTCCGTTCGATTTCTACATCGGAAAACAGGATGGCGAGAAATGGATGGTTCTATCGCTCTGGGTTCAGGATGTTTTTCCAGGGGCGAAATGGGATGCGGTTATCTTTTCGGGTCGAGGAACAATCTTTCCGATCCCCGTTCTCCCCGGTGATATCGAATGGGATGATGAGGATAACTCGGTAGACGCCCAAATCCTGGTAGAGCACAAGATTGCAGGACCGCTTCTGGAGCTCTTTCGGGGAACCTTTAATGTGCGGCTGCATGGTGGAATATCGGATCATCGAGAGGAAATCCGCGGCTGCGCTCCCTGCGTTGATTTGTTTGAGTTCTACATGGCTCTGCCGGAGTCCCCGCGAAAGTTTGAATAGTGATCGGTTGAGCGACAATCGGGTACTAATGTAAACCTCCCATTGAGGGTTGGACGCTGGCATCGGGGAATTGTACCCTCGAAAAAGTCATCGGTTCATGCAACATCCTCCAGAAAGTATCTTCGGTGCCGTCGGCTCCCGACGTCCTGATCGCTCTCGGACTCGTCGGCTCTCGACATCCTGTCTTCGCCGACACTAGAACCTCCTTGTTCGTCGTCCTGTCCTCCGCTACACTGGGATTTCCTGTCCTGCGTCTCCGCCGACATTAGCACCTCCTGTACAGCACGTTCTGCCAGGGACTGGCCAGCTGCGTTGTTACGCTATTCAGGTCCAGAATCCGGCCAATGAATTGCCGAAAGGCCGCACCCTGCGCGCACCTGGGAGAGCCATAGATGGATCGAAACAGGTGCGCCTAAAAAAAAGAAAAAGTCCATGGCAGCGAATTCAGGAAGGTGGAGCTCTAGGAACTTCTTGCATGTTAGAGTTTCTTAGAACTTGAGAAATCGATCCAAAATGCAGACCATTTTTCATGCCGTTTTCGGCCCTTATTAGCCCCCTTAGAATTAATATATGGAATCCTTTCATCTGCCTGGACGACATTCCACGAGCCAGCAAGTTACGATATGGCCTGAATTGTGGAAACCGATCCATTGTGTTTTCCGATTCCAGGACAGACCCCGGGGCCCTGGTCGCGGAGTGAGTAGCGCCCGCCCCCCGGCAGGAATAGGCTCTTCCGAACCCCGTTGCGGAGCGGGGTTATTTTGAATTTGTGCTATGCATCATAGAGGTGCGGAACTATAGTAGTAATGTGATCGAACTTACCGATCGCCCCTGCCTCGGGTTTTCCACCCGAAGTCCTTGCTGTCCCCGTAATTGAGCACTTCAAATAAGGGATGCCATTTTCCGTCGTATGGATTGAGGTGCAGGGAGACATCATGTCCTTTAGAAAAGATTTTTCCGTTTTCCGTAAAACGGATTCCGGTCACCGGCGCAATGCATGCCTGTTGTTTAATCTCCGGCTCATTCGAGATTTCCGATGAGGGTACTTCAAATCGCTACCTTGAATCGACCGGTGCGCGGCGATCTGGGGTATGCGCCCATCGAAACAATCATCTATAACATTGATAAGGGCCTTACCGCTCTGGGACACACATCCATAGTGGCCTGCTCCGGGGACTCGAATGTAGTGGGTGAGCCGTTTACCACCATACCCGAAAGCTTTAGCATGTACCATAGCGAGGATACCTACTCCCAGCGTATGCAATCGAAGAGACACATGCTGAAAGCCTGGCAACGGGCGAAAATGGGCGATATCGACGTCATCCACATGCACGATGCAGCGATGACCGAATATATCTACAACGGTACATTGAATACAACAATACCGATTGTCATGACCCTTCATGTGCCTGCCTCCGAGGAAGGATCTTTTCGAACCTGGAACGATTCTCTGGGCGCCGCTTCCAACGTATTCTTTGTGCCCATAAGCGAATACCAGAAGAATCAGCATGCAGGCATGCGCAATGTGCAGGAAGTAATCTATCATGGCATTGACGTGCTAGAATACCCTTACCTTGTAGATTCCGCACCGGATGAATACCTGTTCTCCATAGGACGCATTACGCGAAACAAGGGACAGCACAGCGCCATCGAAGCAGCCCGGCAAACCGGAATGCGACTTGTGCTTGCGGGAAATGTTCAAAACAAACCAGAGGACCGGGCCTATTTCGAAGAACTCAAGGAATCCATCGATCTTGTGGTTCCGCCCAATGAGCATCCAGGGGGGCCCGGATACTACGAATCGGTGGTTCAGCCTATACTCGAATCCCCGAAGCAGATTATCTACATAGGGGAACTGAACAGCGCGCAGAAGAAAGTCTGGTTTATGCATGCGAAGGCCACCCTGTTTCCTGTGGAGTGGGGAGAGCCGTTCGGTCTGGTTCTTGTGGAATCCATGGCCTGCGGAACGCCTGTGATTGCCTTTCGACGGGGATCCGTTCCAGAAATCGTGTCCCACGGACATACGGGCTTTGTGGTGGATACCAGCCAGGAAATGGCCCAGGCTGTGCAGGGCTTATCCATTATTGATCGAAGGGATTGCCGGGCCGATGCAGAGGACCGATTCTCGCTTACGGTGATGGCCGAAAACTATGTGAAGAAATACCAGCAATTACTGGAAAGGAAGGTATATGCCTAGAGATATTCCCGTTGGAAATGGCTCTCTTCTTGTGAATTTTGATTCTGAATATCGCATGCGCGATGTTTATTTTCCGTATGTTGGTCAGGAGAACCACACAAAGGGGCATCCCTTTGACCTTGGTTTGTGGGTGGATGGAAAGTTCTCCGATATGACCGGGGGATGGGTCAAGGATCTGCGCTATAGAGATGAGAGCCTGGTCACGAATGTTACTCTGGAAAACCAGGAATGGGAGCTGGCGTTGCATTGCTCGGATGCCGTAGACCAGGAACTAGATATTTATCTCAAGAGAATAACTGTGGTAAACAGCAGTCCCCGGCCAAGACAGGTCCGCATCTTTTTGAGTCATGACTTCTATCTCTATGGAAATGAAATCGGCGGTACAGCTTATTTCGATCCAAGAAGCAGATCGATCATCCATTACAAGGTGCATCGTTACTTCTTGATGAGTTGTTGGGCCCACGACGAGTGGGGGGTGCAGCATTTCGCCTGCGGGAGAAAAGAAGCCGCCGGGACGGATGAGTTTCGTCCGGAGGGACTGACTGGTGAGCTTTCGGGCGCTCCTTCCGCCTGGGGATCCCCGTATTCCACTCTGGGAATATGGCTGAACATTCCCGCCCATGGACAGGAAACGGCCTATTACTGGATGGCCGCAGGAACCAAATATCAGGAAGTGGCGGACCTGAATCTATTGGTGCATCGAATCACCCCGGAAGAACTCATCGAGCGGTCCGATAGATACTGGGCAGCCTGGTCTAACAGACACCATCCACGGGAGGATCAGCTTTCCGATGAGATCAGAAACATTTACAGTCGTAGTCTGCTGATTGTTCAATCTCAGATCGATAAGCGCGGTGCTATCGTCGCGGCTACCGATTCAGATATAGTGCGCTTTGGCAAAGATACCTACTCCTATGTCTGGGGCCGGGATGGCGCCTTTGTGGCGGCGGCCCTGGCGAAAGCCGGTTTTACTCACGCTTCCATGAAGTACTTCGAATTCTGTGCCGGTATTGTGTCCGGCGAAGGATACCAGTTTCAGCATTACAGCCCGGATGGCTCTCTGGCCAGCAACTGGCATCCCTGGCTGGTAAACGGTAAGGAAGTCCTGCCCATACAGGAGGATTCAACGGCTCTAACCCTCTGGGCTCTGTGGATCCATCAGGAATGCTCCGGCGATGTGGAATTTGTCGGCCCCCTGTACCACAGCATGATCAAGAAAATGGCAGACTTCCTGGTCAGGTATCGGGACAGCGAAACCGGATTGCCATTGCCATCCTATGATCTATGGGAGGAGCGTTATGCAGTGCATGCCTACACGGTGGCCTCCGTGGTGGCCGGTCTTCGAGCTGCTGCCAGGTTTGCGAATCTGTTTCGTGATTTCTCTCTGGCCAGGAACTATGATACCGTGGCCGATGACATGGCGCTAGCGGCCTGCAAATATCTTTACCATCCAGATCTTGAGCGCTTCGCACGCTCCGGAACCAGAAAGGGAGGCGCCTATTTGCTTGATGAAACCCTCGATATTAGCCTTCTCAGTCTGGCTACCCTGGGCCTGGTGGATGCCAACGATCCGAGAATGGTTCGAACGGCCGCAGCAATCGATGAAAGTTTAAGAGTGGATACGAATATCGGTGGTGTTGCGCGATATGAGGGGGATGAATATCAGCGGCCGGATGACAGTCCCGAAGGGGTGCCGGGCAATCCATGGTTCATCTCTACCCTCTGGCTGGCGGACTATCGCATTATGGAAGCGCAGAACGTCGAAGATTTGCAGACGGTGATTTCCTATCTGGAATGGTGTAGTGGAAACGCTCTACCTTCCGGGGTCCTGGCAGAACAGATTCATCCGCTTACCGGAGCGCCCCTCTGTGTTTCTCCTTTAACCTGGAGTCATTCGGCTTTCATGATGACGGTCCTGAAATACCTGGAGCGAAAAGAGGAGCTGGAGGCTGCGGCCAGACCGGTGAGTCCGCAGCCGCTTTGAAATGCACTGATTGTTGACCATACCGTGCGATCTGCATTATCATTTATGATTGTTTCGCGGAATTGACCTGGACTGCCCCGTCTCTCGCCTCCACGGTCTCTGTCTCGTCGCCTATCGACAAACGTGGGTCTTCTCTGTTGTATTCGTTTTGTCACTCATCGAGCAAGGTAACACTTCATGCGTCGGCAGCCAGGCGGCACCCGGACGCCATTGATACCCTCGGAGTTCGCCAAAATTCAGGCATGACTGAGGTACCGGCTTTTCGCATTATTCGGCGCCAACGCATCAAAAAAAGTAGACATTTTCGCATCCGGACTTCTACTTGCGCGGCTACCTGATTTTTCGATCCGGCAGTAGAATTACCCGAGAGGTATCACCAAAATGAAAAAAATCTTAGCTATCAGTCTGGCATTTTGCCTGATGGTGTTTTCCACGGCAGCCGTTCAGGCAAATGACGAGGAAGCATGCGAGGCGCTGGACAACCTGGCAACTGCTCTTGATGAAATGGCAACAGGCGTACACAACGATGAGCTGAGCCCCGAAGATGTTGAAGAAGACGTAGAAGCCCTGAAAGACATGGCACGAGCCATCCAGGACGGCAAACTGACTTCGCAAGTGAACAAGATTTCTTCTATGCTTAACAGCCGGAACCAGGAAGGATTTGTGAAAGCAGTGGACGACCTTGTCGACTACATTGACTCTGAAGTAGAAGAGAACTGCCAATAAGAGTAATCCAGCATAAACACTGGACGACTTTTGGGCCCGGCTTACTGGTAGTTTGCCGGGCCTTCTCATATGTAGATCCCGGGGAATCCTGATCTTTGCTTGCCAGAAGAATCCGGATCACGCATCGTTTCAAGAACATGAATGACAGCCGACTTGCCCTGGGTCTGGCATCCCTTGGCCGGCCGGGATACATTAATCTGGGTCACGGTCAGGACCTGGCTGGTAATCAAGATTACTCGTCGCTGCAGAATCGCTGCCTGGCGATGCTGGATGCGGCCTACGCAGCCGGGATTCGCCACATAGATGCGGCACGATCCTACGGCAGCGCAGAGGATTTCCTGGCTCTCTGGATCGATAGACGGAACCCGGCCGACCTCTACATAAGTTCCAAATGGGGCTATCGCTATACGGCAGATTGGAAGATTCAGGCTGAGGCCCACGAAATTAAGGACCATAGTCTGCAGCATTTGCAGTCGCAATGGAAGGAAAGCCGCACTCGACTTGGCTCCTTTCTTAACCTCTATCAGATCCATTCCGCCACTTTGAAGACCGGCGTTTTGGATGATGTAGAAGTGTTGAATTTTCTAAGGGACCTGAAGGAGGGTGGCCTGCAAATCGGGCTCAGTCTTTCCGGTACCGACCAGTCGGCCACTTTGGAGCGCGCTCTGGAGATTCGCATGGATGGAATCCAGCTTTTCGATTCTGTGCAAGCAACGTTCAATGTGTTGGAACAGAATGTGGCATCAGCTCTACAAGCCGCTTATGATTGCGGCTGGCTTGTCATCATAAAGGAAGCGCTGGCAAACGGAAGACTCACTTCACGGGGCGATTGCCCCGAATTTCTTGAATTTGCGACTGTTAAAGGTGTACCGCCGGATGCTCTGGCTCTGGCGTATGCGCTGTCCATGCCTTTTGTGTCCCGCTTGCTGCTCGGAGCCACCACTCTTGAACAGTTGGAGTCAAATCTGCAGGCCCTGCAAATCCCCCTCCCAGACCGGGACAAAGAAATCCTACGGGGGATGGGCGAAGAACCCGCAGAGTATTGGAACCAGCGGGCCTCGCTGGAGTGGAATTGAACTAAGTCGAGCTGACCGCGCCAAATCGAACGAGCAAATTGCGCTAAACTGCATTAGCTGACCTATTTCATGCTGACATCTCGGAACCGAGAATCCAGAGAAGCGAAATTGTTCCGCAAGCCTCCCTGGAGGGCCTTTCTTTAGCAAATCCTGGTCGAAGGCAATCTCTGATGGTAATTCCGGTTTGCACCAAACGTTCTCGCACACTAACAGCCGCTTCTGTAGGTTAGACCGGCTATAATAGGCTCAGAGCAACTGTTACACGTCTGGTTCTCTCAAAAAAAACAACCAGAAACAAAAAATGGTATCAAATTCTGACCCCGGGAATCTGATCCGATTCGCTAAATGAAATCTGTACATTTCACTACCATAGCGTTGGCTCCGTTGTTCTTTATGGCATGCTGGACCCATCCGCTCTGGAACCAACAATCCCAGGAAGAGAATAATTCATTCGATGGATTGCTGGCTTTTCTGTTACTGTCGGGTTCCCTTTCGAATCAGGGAATGATACCGAACCCTCCTGTTACCGAATCTACTTATCTCTGGCTGAACAACCTGAATATTACAACAACCGGCGCCTCGGTCACTGTATGGAATGATTCCGGCCCAAATGGCCTTGATCTGTCCGCATGGGTCGGGTCTCCATCGCTTGCCAGCTCTGTACTGAATGATCTGTCCGCAGTGGATTTTCCGGGATCCGGAGCGGTGGGTTTACACCGAACCAGCGGGTTTACAGGTATTACCGGGGACTTTACCGTTTTTCTAATCTTTCAGCCCAGAGCAACCACCGGCCTTCGAAAACTACTGCAGTTCGGAAATGGTTCATGCGGCTTGCAGAATAACTTCGACCTTTACCTGTTTTCGGACAATACAATAAGATTGGATCAACAGGGTAATGCGAATATTCTAACCTCTGCCAGTTCCGTGCAGTCCGGCATAGGGCAGGTCTTAATTCTTGTTCGCGATACATCAGCGCCGACTACAACAGCCTATTTGAATGGAGCACAAACAGCCCAGATCCTTTCCGCGCCCGGATTTACAAATTCCCCCCAGATATGGATGGGAACTGACTGCAGCGGTACCGGTACTTCCAATTTTGATGGCTATGTTGCCGAACTGATCATTTTTTCTCGTGCCCTGACGGCAGCCGAATTAAATCAAATGAACTGCTATGCGAATGCGAAATATTCGATTGGGATTTCTCATTCCTGTTAGGTCGCATAGATAGACCTTACGACATGAGGCTGCGATTTTCCATTCTGGCAACCCATCGAATCTGTGGGCTGTCAGCGGCGGGCAAACACTACAGGGCCAGGCGGAACAGGTCAATCGAAATGAGAGGTGGCCCGGATCGAATACGAGCTTACCGATCGATTGCCGCTCTGTCTTTTTCTCTTCCTCGGCAAAAATATCCTTGAACCGGCATTAATATGCGTCTTGCTGGGTGCAGGCGACATCCCATGATAATGGTCGCTGTTTATCCAGGGCAATTCGTTTGAGGATTGCCCCAATACTGGCACAATGGGATGTCTTAAAGAAAAGAGGTAAAAATGGCCAACGTAGTTTCTATCATCATCGGTTTGCTTTGTTCGCCCGTAGTCTTTTTGGGCATGATCCCGCTTCTTGGTTGGATGAACTGGCTTATGCTACCGGGGGCCACACTGGGCGCCATCATTGGAGCCTTCAGCGAAAACAAAGCCGGGCTCATCATCAATATCGTTGTACTGGTAGTTGGTGGCTTCCGCTTGTTTATGGGCGGCGGCGTAATTTAGAAGCTCGCCCCATGTGCGGTTCGCACAATCCAGAAATGGCAACTCTTTGTTATCCGCAAAGGGGCAATTGTCCATAGTCTGTCTGCCAGTCGGAGCCCTTCGCAGGAGTTCGGTCGGGAGCGGTGGCATGTGTGTTAGCTCGAATATGGCCGCATATCATTTCTGCACAGCGATCTCTGTATCGGGATTCAGATCCTCCCGTGGGTCCGTTAAATGTCCTGCGGGGAAGAAGACTTTACTCGGAGCGCCAGACACGTCCAGGCAAAGCAAATGATTATTGTCGCCGTCCTGGAGATCGGCCACTGCGAAAGGGCTGACATGCGTTAGCGATCCATCGTCTTTTTGAATAGTGACTCTGTAAAGCGAGCCTTCCGTTATACCCATTGTCCAGGCCAAAGAAGGCGGACAGCAGAGAGGCCTGTCTTCCCTGACGATCGCGATTTGCCATGACGGTGGGCTCCGTAGTGTCGTGCTGCGTGGAATCCGCCAGAGTAATCTCATACATGTTTGCCAACCAGGCAACCCTCATAGCTGTACACTGTGCAAAAAGTAAAGTCAGGATACTGGCGTGTAGAGGAAAGAAAAGCGAATCACTGCATTGCTCCTGAGAAGATCAGAACCCGGATAGTTTCACAACTTTTTTCAACCTGAAGAAACGGTATCCGGGTCAGGGCTACCTCCTTTTTGAGCTATAGACAGAAAGCTGAAGCTGATCCACATTACAGGCAGGGGCTTTGTTGAGCTCTTTATAGGCCGGATCCGGGATATAGGCCCAGGCCACTCGGCCCTGGCCCAGACTTACCATTTGATCCTGTTCGCCCCAGCCTATGCCTTCGAGTTTTTCCGGATTGGTTAAGAACTTACCATTGATGTCGATTTCGACAAGATAGTAATCCCAGGGTATCAAATAGGAATAGTTGGACCATTCTTCTTTCGCGCTGTGTTTTATGTGCTTCATTTCGCCGTAGCCGAGGAGATAGCGCCCATTGCCCAGATCTGTGATCTGTGGGTACCCAAGATATGTATCCTTATTCTTCGCGATCCATCGAACAGGTCCTAACGGTTTTGCATTCTCATCAAAACGAACGAGACCAATTTCGCTGGGTGGCGTTAAGGGAACTTTATCCTGAGCCGTAATATTGCCGGCATTTCCTACAATGATTCCCAGATAGCCGCCATTTTCCAGCGGCAAGAGAGTACCGGGGCCACCCTTATGAATCAGTCGGTGGCGATGCGTAGTTAAGAACTCCTGGGAAGGGCCATCTTCTCGGCGAATCCAGAGCCCTGCCAGCGAACCAGGTTTCTTGCTACCGTCGGTGCCGCACATCATGGCGTATTTATCCGACTTATTATTATAGGCCAGGCGATTGAAGATAGTATGACCGGTACCGCAGGCCCAATACCAACCCCGGTTCGTGTATGTGTGGGATTGCCGGTCCATCACTAGAAACGCATCTGCTTCGTGGCAATTCCCTTTAGGGTCGGCCACTCGGGCTTTCACCGCCATGCCCAGAGTGCCGTCGTCGCCCATTCGCAGGTAGTTGTTTCCGTATTCCCATCCCCAGTCCACCGCACGGTGCATACGACTCTTCACCGGTTTTGAGGCGATATTGCCGTCTTTCCACTCATAGAGCCACATTTCATGATTGGCGCATTTGGGCTGTGTCATCCAGTCCTTGTTCGGCTGGCTGGCCAACACATCGTGGTCAAAGTCCTTGTCGCCGAAGTTTCGCCGACAGATCACATTAACGCTCTTGCAGTCCGAGCTAACCGCAATCCCCTCCATGAATACGCATTCGGGATGATGCTGAATCTTCTCTACTTCGAGTTTGCCCGTTTTGGGATTGAGCGTGCTCTTGATCAGGGCGCCGCTATAGGCATCATTTTTGGCTTTGATTACCTTTCCCAGAGAAAGGGAAACAAAGAGACTCGGGCGATCTGTATCCTGGTTGCAGGCGGCGAAATACATCCGCCTGGGCAGGATTGAGTCTGGCTGATAATACAGGTGACGAATGGTCCACTCATGCTCGCAGGCTACTGGCTCGCCTTTTGGCAATGATGCAATCAATGTATTTCGAATGGAAGTCTGGTTCGGGGTATCGGTTACGGTCTCGGGATCAGTAGTTTCTCCTATGATCAGATCCGGGCAGCGCGCTCCCGGGATGTCCCGGCAGTCTGTGGTCTCGCCGATAGTGTAGGCAATGGGAAAGATTAGTAACCCGGTGATTACCAGCAGTCCGGAGTAGAGAGAATTGCGAAGACCCTTTTGCATGGCAGATGGGACGTTCAGACATCCTTCCTGTCACCAGGTTTTTGTGATGCCCGGGATTCATCGGCAGCCCCGGATCCATCGCCTGTTTCCCGGTACATAGGCAGGGTGGGGGGCCTGTAGTCATTGCATGCGCGTCTGGTTCTTACACAGGCGACGACGGTTGACACTATAGCATTGGGAGCGGGATCCTGTGATGGACATTCGTGGACCGGACTTGAAGCCCGGTCCAACGTTCGATGCCCGTAGGCAAGCGCCTCTTTTAATGGTAAACCGAGGGCGGAGCGCAGCTTTCTTCCAGTCTGGCCCATCCAGGAGAACACTCATCCATGCACATTTCGTATCCGGGGCCCGCAAGCAATTCCTCGCATTTTCCGTAGCATCGCACGAATCGATCGCATGGGTCTTCCTGCACCAGCTTCGGAGGAGCATTGGCAGACAGAAAGCCTCCAAAAACCCAGCCAGTAATTCCCTGGAACTCCACCTTGCTCCAACGACCCTGGCGGCCAAGAATAGTTAACGTATCGCCGGTTTGCTCTAGAACCGTGAGGCTGCTTCCGTAGGGAATCAATCCCAGTTTGGCCGAGTCGGTAGTCGCCTCGCTGCGAATGATCAGACCGCTTTTGGCGGCCGCATACATGGTAATTCCCTCTTTGGCTTCTGGTTCTGTTTCGCAGGCCGCTATCGTGACGATTAGAGCTGCCATGAGAACTGAGGTTAAGGTTTTCGCCGAGTTTCCTTTTTTCATCCATTCCTACCTTTTTTGATATTCAATCTTTTTTTCAGTGCTTCGTGTCAGGGCTTTCGGTGGTGGACAAAAAATTCCGGGATCCACTTTCCTGTCTCGCCCTGGAGGTCAAAACGACTGGCCTAAAACACCCCTGCAGAGGCGGCGATAAGTCAAACCAAAATTAGGAAAAATCTACATCGAAGCTTGGACGTCGGCGAAGAGGTCTTGCGGAAGCAAATGCATTGCCCACAGCAGATTCCAGTCCAATGATCCTCCAGTCCAATGATTCAGCTTCTACCCGAGTACAGGAAGGATTCGACCTGGGCTCTGCCCCGGCAAAAACTGACCGAATGAGAGACGGAACCCTTGATTCGCCGGTCCGGTCGGTGTCCCCAGGTACCATTCGCCGCGAAAAGCCTACCATTCTTCTTCTAGGGTTGGCGGTGGTACTCGTGGTGATGAACACCATGATGTTCAACCTGGCGCTTCCGTCTGTTTCTCGGCAGTTTGGCCTGGACCCGGCCGTGACATCCTGGATCGTAACCGCCTATTCCATCGTCTTTGCCATTTCATCGATTACATATAGCCGTCTTTCCGACTTCATTCCAATTCGTCGCCTTTTCATCATAGGCTTGCTTTCCCTCAGCCTTGCCGCCATAGCAGGATTCTTCAGCGACAGCTTCGCATTCCTGTTGGTAGCTAGAATTCTGCAGGCCACAGGGGCCGGATCTGTGCCCGGTCTTGCGCTGGTCCTGATTTCCCGATACATTCCGCTAGAGCGAAGGGGCCGGGCCATGGCCGTTGTTATGGCGGCGGTTGCAGTGGGTCTGGGTCTTGGACCCATCGTAGGAGGAACCATTGTTGAATACCTGGGCTGGAATTATCTGTTTCTGCTTACAGCATGCACCGGGTTTCTGGTTCCTTTCTTTCAATCCGAGATACCGGCGGAGCAGAGTAGCCCGGGGGCCTTCGATATTCCAGGCGCAGTTCTGGCATCCATCGGCATTACATTTTTGCTCCTGGCCATGACCGAGTCTTCCCTGGTTGCACTTTGCATTTCCCTGGGCGCTTTCCCGGTGTTCTGGTGGCGAATTCAGAATACGGATCGTCCATTCGTCATGCCTGTACTTCTTAAGAGCCCGGGATTTCTAACTCTGGTAGCTGTAGGTCTGGGCGGCTACATTTGTACCTTTGCCATGCTGTATCTAATGCCGCAGATCCTGGTAGACCATTTCAGATTAACGGCCATGGAGGCCGGTCTGGTCATATTTCCTGGTTCTTTCGCTTCCATGGTTATTTCGCGCATGGTGGGTAGGATGATCGATAGAATTGGAAACAGGCATATCATTGAGTTTGCGCCGGCGGTCATGCTAATGGCCACGATCCTGTTTACCTTTTTGGCCGGACTTTCCTACCTTTATATTCTTGTGATCTTCATTTTGATGAGCGTTGCATTCACCTTTTTGACAAGCAGCGTTTCCAATGAAATATCTCGCTTTCTGGCGCCGGAACAGCTGGGCTCGGGAATGGGACTGTTTCAACTAATGCAGTTTTTCAGCGGCGCCTTCGGCGTAGCGGCCACAGCTACCGGACTGAGTATGCGATCCGCATTTCCGGCGGAGCCCGCATTCGGATTTATCTTCTGGGGGATGTCGGTGGTATTGATGCTTTCCATGTTTTGCGGTATCTACTATCTGAGGAAATCTTCCCCTGAACGCCACTGAGCGGACGCGTCGCAGACAGGGATTTGTTGACATACACTGTGGAAGGGATTCTGTTCGGCCATGCCCTGTAGAATGAATCGTATTGTGCTTCTTCCAGCGCTTGTACTGGTTTCTGTTTGCGTTGCCTTCCCGGCTGAATTCCTCAGATCGCATTAAAGCAGCGGAAGCAGTGGGCCGGCTTTTCCTCTGGCTCAAGCTATGGATACGAGCTGGCTGCCGGGGCTTCACCCAGGGTCGCCTGCATCTGTTGGCTTGAGCCGGGTTTGTTCCCTGATCGGCCTGGATTTAAAGCGTAACTAACCAGCAGTTACTGCACAATCCCTCTATTGAGCCGTTGTGCTTCTGACGTCCCTGTCTCTGTGTTTAGCTCAATCGTAAACCCTCACTTTCAAAACCCGTAAAACGGGAACTCTAACCAGTACTTACTGCAGCTTGCATAGAAAGGCCTGGAGAATACGGGGGGCCATTCTGTCCAGGGATGGATTTGGTATGCGTGTTTTGTAATTGACGAATAAAAATACCGGCATTATAGTGGGTATATCAGCTCGGCGCACGCAGTGCTGCGCCGGGTATTTAAGGAGAATTGATATGCCTTTTGAGTCTTTAATCATATTGCTGGCGCCCGCCGCTTTTCTGGTGGCTGCGCTTCTGGGACGGTTGCAGGATAGGAGCCGTCCTGTTCTTTTAGAGGGGGTGCTATCCGCGGCCACTTTGATCGGCCTGGTAGTGGCTGTGATCGGAGGGGTGCTTGCCTATGAACGGGGCACACTGGAAAGTGCATTGCTGGGTTATAAAGATCTAGGTCTATCTGTGCGAGTGGACCCTCTGAGCGCGGTGATTCTGGCAATGATAGCCATTCTGGCCTTTGTCATCGTACGTTTTTCCCGACACTATCTGGATGGAGACCCTCGAAAGGGTGTGTTTCTGTCTCGTCTGGCCGCAACGGTGGCAGCCGTGGAATTGCTGGTGATCTCGGGCAACCTGGGTTTGCTCTTCCTTTCATGGATTGCTACTAGCCTTGCTCTTCACCAACTGCTGATCTTCTACCCGGAAAGAAAGCCGGCCCTCATCGCGGCGAGAAAGAAATTTATCGCAGCAAGAGTCGGGGATCTATGTATTGGTATTGCCTTTGCAATTCTGTACCTGGAATTCTCCACAGGAAATCTGGGCGAAATCTTTGCAGCGCTGTCCCGGTCCACCGAGGTAGCCGCAAGCATCGAAATCGCGGCGTCCCTCATCGCAGGCGCGGCCATTCTGAAATCGGCGCAGTTTCCCACCCATGGCTGGCTGGTGGAGGTGATGGAAACCCCTACGCCGGTCTCTGCCCTTCTTCACGCTGGCATCTTGAATGCAGGTCCCTTCCTGGTCATTCGCCTGGCGTATGTGATCGAAGCTTCCACGGTAGCTCCGTTGCTATTGATTGCATTTGGTGGGTTCACGGCGCTATTTGCGTCGGTAGTGCTCCTAACACAACCTTCCATCAAGGTGGCTCTGGGCTACTCCAGTGCCGCTCATATGGGGTTTATGCTACTGGTTACCGGCCTTGGCGTGTATCCTGCAGTAATCCTGCATCTGGTGGCCCACTCCTTCTATAAAGCCCATGCCTTTCTTTCTTCCGGAAGCGCTGTGGAGCAGCATCGAGCCTCATACGTAAGAACTCCGGCAAGGATTGGCAGTCCATTAAGAGTGCTACTCAGCCTACTGGTAGCCATGGGTATCTATTTCGGATTCGCCTGGATGTGGGGCATTGAGCTTACAAACGAGCCGGCCCTTCTGGCGGTCGGGGCCATCCTGATACTTGGATTGGCGCAGATCATAGCGCCAGCCCTGGATTCCTCCGGTCCGGTGTTGGGCACTATTCAGGCCTGCGGACTGGCTTTGTTTGTGGCACTGGCCTTCTTCTCGCTGGAAAGCGGCGCTTATCTGATCCTGAAGTCCGTGCTACCGGATCCCGTCGGGGTATCAGCCGTCACCCTGGTATTAGCGTCTTTGATTCTGTTTGGTTTCGCTTTGGCTGTGGTGTATCAGATCATTGGTCCAACACTTTCTAACAAACCATTCTATCAGAGAATGGCCATCCACCTGAGAAATGGTCTGTATGCGAATGCTATTTTTGACCGTTGCGTAGGCTCCATGCGAATCCATGGGAGATCCGCGCAAGCGACAAACTAGTCCAATACCAGGAGTTAACTATGAAAACCACAAATGCACAAATAACATCTAATAAAGACACAGAATCCTTTTTGAAGAGCGCAGCCACCATGGTGGCCCCGGTATGGCCTCTGGAAAACTTCGTGGCAGTGAATCCTTATCTTCGACTCAGCCATCTGAAGTTTGAAGAGGCGGGATCGGTGTTGGAAAAGGTAGCTGGCGCTCGAATGACCCTTCCTGCCTCATACTATCTGCATGCCATTCAATCTGGAAAGATTCAGGAGCAGGATCTGGAGTATGCGTTGAACCAGAGTTCATCGCCCATCGCCGATGATGTACCTACATTCCTGGAAATGGCGCGCAAGGATGAATCTTATGAACCGCAGGCAGTGGTCCCCACCGTGGCAGACGTGGCCAATTCTGTCACAGCCAGGGACTGGAAGGGCTTCATCGACAATAGCTTTTCTGGGTGGGCCGCGGCATATTTTGATGTAGGGCAGGCAATCTGGAACTCGGCGAGCAAGGGCAGCCTGTTCCAGTCCTGGAAGTTTGAGGCGGAAGTGAATCGCAATGCTGACGTCATGGGCCTTTCGCAATACCGAAAAGTAATTCAGGCCTATCCCAGCGAACCGGTGGCTGCGGCAGAAAAAGCCCTGGAATCCCTGGGGTTACCATCGCAGGGTCGCGAAATCTATCTTTTCAGATTACTCATGCGAGTGGGGGGCTGGTCTGCTTTCGCATCCAGAATTGTATGGGATGCGGAGCTTTATGGCGGAACCAGTGATGCGATGAGTGAACTGGCGGCAGTCCTTCTGTGTCAGGAGGCAGCCCTGCTGGAGGCTCTTCGATCCAGAGAATTGGAGCATGCCTGGCAAGAATCCAGAGAGCAACTACTTCCTATGTCCGATGCCAGCAGGGCAGGGGGAGCGCTTGCTCGTCTCCTGGTCTTGCAGAATGCCCTGGATCGAGCAGAGCAACGAAGACTGATTCAGCTCATCAATAATTCTGAACGGGCGACAAAGCAGACGGTAGGATCTGATCGTCCCGATGTTCAGGCAGTTTTTTGTATCGATGTCCGCTCCGAGGTATTTCGTCGTCATCTGGAGGCGGCCAGCCCAGCCATCAGGACCATAGGATTTGCGGGCTTCTTCGCCTTTCCCCTGGAGTACGTGCCCATAGGTCATGACAAGGGTGGGGCTCAGTGTCCGGTGCTCCTAACCCCTGCAAACAAGATCAAGGAAGGCTTTCAGGATTCGAAGACACTCAAAGAGGCAGAGAAGCGGAGATCACTGAAGCATCATGTGAAGAATGCGTGGTGGTCTTTCAAGATGGGGGCTATCTCCTGCTTCAGCTTTGTTGGTCCAATTGGATTGGCCTACCTTCCCAAGATTCTATCGGATGCACTGGGCTGGACTCGACCTGTGCCCCATCCGGAATCCGAATCTTTGAGCGAAAGGCTGGCGCGCCAGAAAGGGCCCGTTCTGACCCATGAAGGTGATGGTTCTGGCGCCACAGGAATGACCGTTGAACAAAAAGTGGATCTGGCATTCGGCGCATTAAACGCCATGTCTCTAACGAAAGGATTCGCTCCTCTGGTAATGATCACCGGCCACGGTTCGTCCACGGTTAACAATCCCCATGCCACTGGACTGGATTGTGGCGCTTGCGGGGGACGTACCGGGGAAGCCAATGCAAGAGTAGCGGCCGAGGTGCTAAACGATGCTCAAGTTCGTGATGCTCTTTCTGCGAAAGGCATCGGAATTCCAGAGGATACCTTCTTCCTGGCCTGTCAGCACGACACTACCACGGATGAGGTAACAATGTTTAACGCCGAGCAGGCTCCCGGATTTCACGGGCCTGCCATAAAAGCGTTGAGATCTTCGTTGCAGCAGGCAGGTCGAATGACCAGAGCGGAAAGAGCGACCAGGCTGGGACTGAAATCCGGACTCAGCGCCAGAGAACTGGACGCCTCTGTAATGGCGCGAAGCAAAGACTGGGCTCAGGTAAGACCAGAATGGGGTCTGGCCGGTTGCTCTGCCTTTATTGCTGCGCCAGGAGAAGCTATTAGCGGTCTGGATTTAGGCGGTCGATCCTTCTTGCATAGCTACGACTGGAAGCAGGATAACGGTTTCGGTGTATTGGAATTGATTATGACTGCTCCCATGGTTGTGGCCAGCTGGATCAGTCTGCAGTATTACGGCTCCAGTGTGGATAACCATTTGTTCGGCTCCGGAAACAAGACTTTGCACAATGTTACCGGCGGCGTTGGCGTTCTGGAAGGAAATGGCGGCGATCTTCGAGTAGGGCTTCCCTGGCAGTCAGTGCACGATGGGCAAGACTATCAGCACGAACCGGTGCGACTGAACGTTATGATTCAGGCGCCTCTGGAAGCCATCAATTCGGTAATAGAAAAGTATGAGTCTGTGGCCCATCTTGTGGACAATGGTTGGTTGCAACTGATGGCCATGGAAGAGGGAAAGATTACTCATCGCTACACGGGTAAACTGAACTGGGAGTCAGTGATGTTCTGAGGTACCAGGGCCGGCCTTGATGGTCGGCCCTTTGTTGCTTCTGCAGAGGCTCCGAAGTATTGTCTCCGGGATAATTAGCATATCGTCGAGGCCCTGTGCGGCGCCGGTCCGCATCTCTGGTTGATGCCAGCTAGGATTCGTCTTGCTGGTAAGGAACTAAATGAATCGACTCTTGATCCCGGGAAAGCGAACATCTCTATTTGGTTAGATCGAAATCAGCAATCAAACCCTGTGCAATCTTGATGACTATTGCCTTGCGTAGCTTGAAGCCGGGCCCGGAAAATAGCTAATTTCGGAAACGCATTTCCAGGCCTTCTATAATCAGCTTTAGACCGTATTCGAACTCCCTGGCAAAGGAATAGCCTCTTTGCGAAACCACTGATGCCACCATTTCTGACAGATAGGGATAGTCTCCGGCCTGCATGGCATCTTGAAATCCCTGCAGCTGTTCTATATCTACCGCGCCTTCGAAGGGAAGGGCCAACTCCTGGACCACAAATCCATATACGAAACTGTCCTGAATCGCCACGGTATGCGCCGCCAGATCCATGGAAAAGCCGGCCTGTCTCAATCTACCCAGGCGATGGTTCTGATACTGCAAGGTGGCCGGTCCCGGGTTTTTTCTCGAGTCCAGCAACCCCACGGCCCAGGGATGATCCAGCAAAACCTTTCGCATACGGTTGGATTGGACACTCAACCACTCTTGCCAGGATATTTGAGCGTCGGTTGCGGGAGTCCCTAACTCGCCAAACACTTCATCCACCATTAAGTCCAGAAGTCTCTCCCGGGAGGGAATGTGATGGTATAATGACATTGCCTCTACTCGAAGTTCTGTTGCCAGGTTTCGCATGCTCAAAGCATGTATTCCACCCCGGTCAGCCAGGCCAATGGCTGTAGCGACGATGAATTCTACTGAAAGGGTCGGGGACTTCCTCGTCTTTTTGGTCGTTCCGCCTTCTGCAGCAGTGGTGGCATTCCGGGAGCCCTTCTTCGGCGCCGACTTCGAAACGGTCTGCCGGGTAGATTTATTCCTGGCACCGGGTTGTTTTGACGGGCCTGGTTGCGGTGTGCGTTCCTGGTGTTTTCCTGCTGCGGGCTGTCGCCTGTTGCTATCGCTCTTTCTTCGTGCGCTCAAGTAATCCCTCCGAAAATACGGTTTGACACCTTACAGTGTAAGTGTTTTTCTGGTGCTTACAGTGTAAGGCTGGCTCGGTCCAGTGCGGAGGCAAGAAAAAATGAAAGCAATCGAGTTCAGGAAATACGGACCGCCGGAAGTGCTGAAGGTAGTAGAAAAAAACAAACCCGCTCCCGGCCCGGGAGAGGTTCTCATTAAGATCCATGCCACTGCCATTAATAGCGGGGACTGGCGCGTAAGAAAGGCAGACCCATTCCTGGTTCGGCTTTTCTTCGGGTTGTTCAGGCCCAAAAAGTCGGCACGTGTGTTGGGCTCGGTGCTATCGGGCACTGTGGAAGGCCTGGGCGAAGGCGTAAGCAGATTCTCTATTGGCCAGGCCGTTTTTGGCATGTCCGATCTGGCCCTGGGCTGCTATGCAGAATATATCTGTTTGCCGGAGAATGCGCCTGTTGTCTCGGCGCCGGAAACTCTGAGCCATGAGGAGGCGGCCTCCATTCCTTTCGGTTTGCATACCGCGCATCATTTTCTGAAACCGGTACCATTGAATAAGGACTCCCGGGTACTGGTGATCGGGGCCTCCGGAGCTGTGGGCAGTGCCGCCGTGCAGTTGGCTCGGATGAAGGGCTGCCATGTGACTGCCGTTACCAGCGGCACCAATGCACAGTTGGTTAAGAGCCTGGGAGCGAACCGAGTTGTGGATTACCGAAGCGAAAGCCTCGGCGACCTGGAGCCATTCGACCTGGTAATAGAAACCGTGGATCGGACCCCGAACGGCCTTTTGCGGACGCTGGTAAAACCCGGGGGGCATTTGATTCTGGTCTCAGCGGGAGTCAAAGACATGCTCCTTGCCTCTCTGCGAGCCCGCCGATGGGGTGTTTCTATCTACACCGGTGTAGCCTCCGTAAAAGCAGAAGACATGGAACTCTTCAGGACCATGATAGAGAGCGGCGAATACAAACCCGTTCTCGAGAAGGTCTATGCGTTCGAAGACGTAGTGGAAGCCCATGGTCATGCAGAAGCCGGTCACAAGCAAGGTAACATCGCCCTCAAGATAGTCTGATTCCTGCGAATTCCCGAACGATTCCGGGGTACCATTCTATGGGCCGCCATACAAGATGGCGGTCCGCCTGCATGGGATATCACATTTAGAAACTCCCCGGATAAAGGGAAGGCCAGAAACCTCGTTCTAGCTGTGTCGCGGTTATACCCCGATCTGAAGGCAGGTACAGGAACGACGATTGCAAGAGGCCCGGTGCTCTAACTGTTCCCAGGATATGTTTGCTTCTCTGTGCTGCGAATAATGACAGTCAAACCCGTCCCGGGGAAAATACTGTTTGACCCATTCGTAGGCAGGACCGGCCATTTGATTTCGCGGCTCGCTGCGATTTTCACAAAAAGATACAAACCCGCCCGGCAAATGCCGAAACGGCCAACGGAAGAACGAAATGTTTGGATTCATATTCAGAAAGAAGACCCGGCAAGAGAAAAACAATGAGAATCAGGTTTCACAGCACGAAGTCCAGCAAAGTCCCCTGGATTCAATTCCGGATCGTTACATTTTTACTCTTTCATTGAGCCCTTCAGAATTGGAAGGACTTCGTTCCAGAATTCCTTTCGACCCCGCTCTCATCACAGGGTTTGTGTCCCAGGATTTACCTTTTCAGGATGTTACGAACCAGATCGCCCGGCAAATGGATTCTAGTTGCAAGTTTCTTTTCGGTACCACTGCCGGGGAGCTTTGTAGTATCGACGGGGACCGACCGCTGGCGGAGCTTTACTCCCGGGCCACGCCCGGCGAAGGCAAGCATGTGGTTCTCATGGCCATTTCCCGAGAAATATTTCAGGATGTTCAGATAGTTCAAATTCCTCTCTTTAGCGAAGACATCTCTGCGCAGGACTCCAGGACCGCAGCCCAGCGAGTTTCGTTGATCGAAGAGGAACTGGCAAAGGTTCAGTTGCCGTTCAAGGTCAATTTCCAGGATACTCTGGCGATGACTCTCATCGACGGGCTTTCCAGTAGCGAAAACTTTCTTATGGAAGCGGTTTATCAGAGTAAGCGCTTTCCCTGCCTCTTTGCCGGCGGCAGTGCCGGCGGAAAGCTGGATTTCAAAGATACGTTCATCTCGGACGGCCGAGGTGTCTATCGTCACAAGGCGGTTATCGCCTTTCTCAAACTGCGACCGGGATTCAGGTTCGGTATCTTCAAGAGCCAGAATTTCAGGAAGCTGGATACCAGTTTTGTTGTCTCTGCGGCCAACCCGGTAAAACGTGAAGTGTTCGAATTTCTGGACCGCCAGGCCTTGAGCAACGTAAACATCATCGACTCCCTCTGCGAACACTTCCAGTGTAAGCCGAACGAACTGGAGAGTAGATTGGAGAATTATTCGTTCGGACTCGAAGTAAACGACGAGATCTATGTGCGCTCGGTGATGAGTATTGACCTGGACCGGAAGGTAGTTACATTCTACTGCGACGTGAGCCCCGGAGAGGAACTGTTTCTTCTAGAAAGAACGGACCTACAAACGGTAACGGACTCGGACTTCGCCGAATTCATGAAGAACAAACCACAGCCCCTGGGCGCCCTATTGAACGATTGCATTCTCAGACGTGTCTTCAATCAAAGCGCCCTGGCCGGAGTCCGCACATTTCAGAACATTCCGTCCATCGGCTTTTCCACATTTGGTGAGATCCTTGGAGTAAACATCAATCAGACTCTGACCGCCATTGTTTTCTTTAAAGAAGAGCCCGGCCAGGAATTCGTGGACGACTATGTGGATGACTTCGTGAACAAGTACTCAGGTTTCAAGGATTACTTCAAATCCAGGCGCGAGCGGGTCCTGGCGAACGTCAATCTGTTAATGGAAGCAACGCTGGAGCGAGTGTCTCGAAACCTGCCGGTTATGACGACTCTGGTGGATGCGCTGGTGAACGCTCAACAGGCCACAAACAATGTAGAAAAGACTCTGGATCGGGTTCGGCAAACCTTCCAGGACTACACGTCGCAGGTGGGCGCTTCGCAGGACCGGAATTCGGTTCTGGCAACTTCCGTTGATAGTCTGGCGGCCAACGTGGCCCATATCGAAAGTATTCTGAAGGCGCTGGGAGACATCACCGATCGGACCAATCTTTTGGCGCTGAACGCCTCCATTGAAGCCGCCCGAGCCGGCGAGCACGGCCGGGGTTTCTCCGTTGTGGCCGAAGAAGTGGGCAAGCTGGCTGTTAAGACTCAAAGCAGTCTGAACGAAACCCGCGGCACCATCTCCGGAGTAATTACGGGAATCAAAAAGATCAGCGATAGTATGGAGAGTTCCAATCAGGTCTTGCGACAGATCGTCGATAGGAGTCAAAGTCTTACTGATATGGTACAGAATCTGTCCAGTCAGTCAGTAGAAGCTTCTTCGATTCTGGAAGCTCAGACGGGCAAACTTGAGAAAATGCGCGAAGAGATTGCAACAATTGAGAAATACAAGGATGCCTACCAGATGCTCGTACGTAGCTAGGGTATCGCGTTGATCGATTGCGAGTTACGCCCGGGACATTGGGCGGCGGACCATGGCTTGTGGCCTGGGGCAACTGGCCCTGGCATCAGACCTAAAGGTTTTGGCCAGGTCAACTTGGCCAACCAGGATAGTGGATGCTTTTTTGTCCAGGGTTGGTCTCCCGGTTAGCTGCAACGGATCCTAACTGCGCCGCTCTTGATGGGCGAAAACCTCGAATAGAGCGCGGCTGCGAAGGCTATCTTGTCAGGCCGGTTACCACTCGCCGTCTGGCAGAGGCGTTCTTCAACGCGCAGAAGGGTTTCGTTTTATATACTGGTTCTTGAGTATGCTGCTGCATGCGCGCTAGAAGGATATGGGCAAAATGCTTGCTTTCGCAGTTGTTAGCGTGCTTCAATCCAGTCTTTGAAGAGACTCCGCTCTAACTCGCCTGGAATGCCGTTACGTTCATATATTGTTTGACGTGCTGTAAGTGGCCGGGTTAATTTGCTACGCTTGAGCCACGTGGCCCTGGCAAATGAGCCGCCCGGGCTCTGATTCCCCGGGCTTATCGAACTGGATCCGCAATTTGGATGACCTGGCTGAAATAGTAAAGCATTACGAAGAAAGCGAACTTCTGGCCGATTTTGGAAGCTGGCAGTACTTTGCTGCAGAGAATCGACTCTGGTGGTCTCCCGGGATGCATCGCATTTTCGGGATATCGGAGCAGGAGTTCGACGGACGGCAGGAAACACTGTTCGAAGCTGCCGTGCCAGAAGACCGACACATCCTTACCGAAGCGGCGGAACGGTACGCGAAAACCGGCGTACCGGATGTACTCACCTATAGAATCAGAAGGCCGGATGGGGAGGTAAGGTACATTCGCGCCTTTGGAGAAAGCTTTCAGGATCATCGTGAAAAGCAGGCCGCAAGGGGTTACGTTCAGGATATCACCGAACGAATTCTAACCGAAACCGAACTCAAGTCCAGTCGGGCCGAGCTGGAACGGATGGTGGCCGCCCGGACCCGGGAACTGGAACAGGCCCGAGAAGAGGCCGAAAAGGCCAACCGGGCAAAGGGCCTCTTTCTGGCAAGGATGAGCCATGAACTCAGGACACCGCTGAATGCAGTCATAGGGGCGGCCCGCCTACTTGAGGAGGAACAATCCGGGGATGCGAAGCGTATCAAAGAGTATATTCATTACATCGGTGAGGCCGGGCGAAATCTTGCCGAAATCGTCGGCGAAATTCTCGCACTTTCTCAGCTGGAAGAAGGGCGAACCCTACTTAGAAAAACAGCCCTGAACCTGAGCGAATTTGTTAAATCCATCGTGGACTCCGCTCAAGTTATGGCCATGGATAAGGAGCTTACCCTGAGGTTTTCGCTCCAGGACGATCTTCCTTTCTGGATTGAGGCGGACCGGCCCAAATTGCGCCAGATACTTTATAACATACTGGGAAATGCAGTAAAATACACTGCGAAGGGCTTTGTAGATCTCTCGGTGTCACGGGAGGAAGAAGCGATCATTTTTCAAGTTCAGGATAGCGGTCCCGGCATTCCGCCTGAGGCTCTGCCCGAGCTGTTTCAGATGTACAGCGATGTTCACCGAAAGGACATTGATCCTGAAACCCCGTCTACCGGACTGGGGCTCTACATTGCCAATGCGTTGACCCGATTGATGGGCGGCGAAATCCAGGTGGAGTCGGAACCCGGAAAAGGCAGCGTTTTCCGGGTATTACTTCCACTGGTTGGCGGCGAACCAGAAGAAAGTAGCGCGACGGCAGAACTGGATCTGAGTCGCACGAGAATCCTAATAGTCGAAGACAATGCGATGAATGCGCTTATACTAAAGCGATTGCTCGAATCTCTGGGCGCCAACGACATTATAGTTGCTACTGACGGTTTACAGGCGGTGGAATTCTGGCAATCACACCGACCGGACTGCATCTTAATGGACATAGAAATGCCGCGGATGGATGGACTGGAAGCGACAAGACTTATCCGGAAGGAATCCGAAGGAGAAGAGTCGCAGGCCGCCATCCTTGCCATTACGGCAGGAGCCTTTGATGATGACAGGTATCGGGCTCTGGAAGCCGGGTGCGACGCCTTCCTGGCGAAGCCGGTTTCCCTGGAAAGCTTGAAGCTAACACTCTGGACTGTACTCTAAACCAGGAAATACCGCCTCGGCAGTGGCCTGCCTTCCTGTAGCCGGGTGCATGTTTTCAATCAAAACGCTTGCCACTCCAAAAAGATGTGCTGCAATCGGTCCCTCATGACTCCGGGCTTGCCACGATTGCGGATCGCCTTTCATTCAATTATTCTTCGCTCTGGATGGCGCATCACCTTTGTAGCAGTGCCTCTGCTAGCGCTACTATTCCTTCCCCGGGCTTTGCTTGCCCAACCGGATCCTTCGCTGGTCTCTCTCTTCGAAAACAGCGGCGTGGTAATGCTACTGATAGAACCCGAAAGCGGCGCCATAATTCGCGCCAATTCCAGCGCCGCCAGGTTCTACGGCCATAGCCAGCAAGAGCTTCAATCCATGGCGATTCAGGATATCAATACATTCACTCCGGAGCAGGTCAAAAAGGAACGCCTGCGCGCCGCCCGCGAGAACCGAAACTTTTTCATTTTCAGGCACAGACTTTCGGACGGTAGAGTTAAGCGCGTCGAGGTATACTCCCATCCCATCGTATACCGAGGACGCCAGGTACTCTTTTCCATCATTCACGATGTTAGCGATGAAAGGTTCATGCAGGAGACTGTTGAGCATTACAATAGACAATTGGAAGGGCAGGTAGATGAGCGGACGGAGGAATTGAGAACCTATCAGTATTTTCTAATTGCGCTTGCAATACTCCAATTTCTGGTTATTGCGGCGCTTGTGTACACCCGGGCCAGACGGAAGAAAGCGGAGCGGGCCCTGGAAAAATTGAATCAGGAACTGGAGAAGCGAATTCGCATCGCTGTGGAGAGTATTCGGGAGAAGGAGTCCATCATTCATGAAAGGGAGAAACGTCGAGCCAGGGATGATCTCTTGATTGATCTGG
The DNA here is from genome assembly GCA_002730875.1 of Spirochaetaceae bacterium. GTDB lineage: Bacteria > Spirochaetota > Leptospiria > Leptospirales > Leptonemataceae > UBA3465. Next base: position 29,718 of record PCBI01000015.1, read on the forward strand.
CGCATCAGTGGAGGCAGCCGCTGAACGCCGCCGCGCTGGAGGTTCAAAACATTGGCGATCTACTGGAAGGAGCCCCCGGCGCTGCAAAGATCGAAGAATTGATTGGTATTGTAATGGAGCAATTGACGGAACTATCATCGACATTGTCGCGCCTGACCGGCTTCTACGAACGGGAATCGGCCCTGTCCGTGGGAATAAAAGAAGGCCTGAAAAAAAGCAGGGATCTTTCTGAAAGATCATTGAAATCCAGAGGGATTGAAGTCATAGACCGTGTGTCGCCGGATTGTCTTCCTCGGGCCGAGGCCGACGAATGGGTGAACCTGTTTTCGACCTTCTTCATGAATGTCCGGGAAATAAAGGAAGCCAGGGGGCTGGGCTCCGCCCGTATCACTGTAGAAAGCCGATCCGATGAGCGTGCTACGTATCTGATTATAGAGGATAATGCCGGAGGGATTGATCCCACCTTGCTGCCCAGGCGTCTATTTGAGCCTTACACAACCACCCATTTCAGGAGCCGGGACAAGGGCCTGGGCTTATATACTGTATTCAGTATGATTACCTACCGATTTAATGGAGAGATAGAAGCCGAAAACACCCCGGTCGGGGCCAGATTCACCATTAGGATTCCCCATGGAAGAAATGAACCTTGAAGTGTTGTCAGGAAAGAGAATTCTTTTCGTGGACGACGATCCCTATACCCGAAAAGCGCTGGAGCGCATGCTTGCCAGCCGATGTGGTGAGGTGTTGCTGGCCGAAGACGGCTCGGCCGGCTGGGAGTTAATACAGAGCGACAAACCGGATCTGGTGATTACCGACATCGAAATGCCCAACATGAATGGCCTGGAGCTTCTCGAGAAGGTAAAGGAACTCAATCCGGCCGAACCGGTAGTGGTGATCACCGCTTTTGAAGACGAAGCCCACGAAGCCAAACAGGCAGATGCCATTCTCATTAAACCGGTACACCGCGAATCTTTGCTCAGGACCCTGGTCTCGGTTCTGGCTTCCCGGGTATGATATATGATTACCTTTGAGGAACTAGAAGCGCTTCTGGAAAGCACGGACTGTCTGGCCGAGTGGATCCCGGAAGCTGACTGGCCGGTGCTTGAGCTCAAGTGCCAGGGGATTCGTCATGAGGGATCTCTGGCCCTAAAAGAAATCATTCATCCAGAAGATCTGGCTACCGCCAGTCTTCAACTGGACCGAGCTCTGGAGTCCGGCCTCGCTTCGTTCAAACGGGGACCTTATCGCATTCGTCATCCGGATAAGGACTATGTTAGCGTCATGGAGCAATGCCTGGTGCGAAGGCAGGACTCCGGAAAAAGTCGCATACTCAGTGTCTTTCGAATTCAGGAGTCGGAGGCCGGTCTTCGTGCTGATCTACTGGAAGCCCAGGATCGCTTACAACTGGCTATGGATGCGACTCCGGATGGTCTGTGGGACTGGAACCTCAAGACGGACCAGGTTTTCTTTTCTGCTCACTGGAAGAATATGCTCGGTTATCGGGATGAGGAAATCGGTAACGATCTGGAGGAGTGGCGATCCCGAGTTCATCCTGACGACCTTGAGCTGGCAATGAAAGACGTTCAGGAGCACCTCGAAGGCCGCACCGCCTATTATATCAACGAACATCGAATGCGCCGAAAGGACGGAAGCTATATTTGGATTCTGGATCGGGGTAAAGCTTCCAGGGAATCGAACGGAAAGCCTTATCGGATGATTGGTTTTCATACGGATATTACAAGGCATCGAGAACTGGAAGATAGTCTTCGCGCCTTTGGCCAGGAACTGGAAGAGCGAGTATCCGAAAAAACGATTGAGCTACGGCGGCAATTACAGAAGTTCCAGCTCCTTTTTAATTCCAGCAACGATGCCTTTATTATTCATTATCTTGACGATTCCGAACACATCGATTCGCTCATCGAAGTCAATGACCGAGCCTGCTCTATGCTCGCCTATGATCGTTCCGATCTACTTCTTCTTCGATTCTCGGATCTGTTCCCGGCGGAGAGCAACCCCGGGCTGCAACAAAACGTGGAAGCCCTGCTGGAGGATGGTGTGGCCCTTTATCGCGGCTTTATCCAGCCATCCCGGGGAGATAGCATTCCGGTAGATATGAGCTCCCATTTGTTCCGTCTGCCGGATGGATGGGCCTGCTTTTCTTCCGTTCGGGACATTGCCGATCGACTCAAGCTGGAGAAGGAGAACGAAGAAAAGGAACAATTGCTAATCCAGCAGTCCAGGATGGCCTCCCTGGGCGAAATGATCGGCGCCATCGCGCACCAGTGGAAGCAACCGCTCAATGCCATTTCCATGGCTGCCGGGATGATCCCGGATTCGACGTCGCCTGAAGAATTAAAAGAAACGGAAGAGATCATAATCCGCCAGGTGGACTTCCTTTCCCGGACAATAAATGAATTTCGCGACTTCTTCCGCCCGAATCAGGAGAAGAAGCCATTCCGTGCTTGCGAATCCGCCGAAAAGCTAATGCGCATTATGGCGCCGGTTCTCAGGCGGGAAAAAATAGCCGTAACCATTCATTCGCACGAACACTTCAATTTTGTTGGTCAAGAGAATGAATTTCAGCAGGTCCTGTTGAATATTATCTCCAATGCCCGGGATGCTTTCGCCGAGAGAGACATCCAGAATCGGACCGTAGACATCTACCCCGAGAAAAAGGGTCGGACGGGCGTTATACGGATCAGGGATAATGCCGGCGGAATTCCCGAAACGCTGCTGCCGCAGAAGTTGTTCGAGGCCTACGTAACCACAAAAGGCGATCTGGGCACCGGAATCGGCCTCAGTTTGAGTCGTCGTATCGTGGAAGACCGCATGGGAGGCAAACTAAGTGCGCGAAACGTGGAAGGGGGCGCCGAATTCTCCATCGAAGTACCCCTGGCGAAAAAGGAATCGTAGCTTTCCTTTGGGCCGAGCGTGCGAACCTCTTCTTTTTGCCAATTGGCTGCCGCGGTAGATCACCATTAAGGCTGTAGAATTCACATACGGCAGAATTGCCCCATAGCCTCTCGCGTGCTACTTGCCGTTTCCGCGTAGTCACTGTAGCGATCAGCCCGATCGCCAGCCAGTTCTGTTCCGTAATAGGCATCGTAATGGATCACAAACTGGACCTGATTGTTCCAGGAATCGAGCCTGGATGCCCATCCTGGTAGTATCCAGCCCATGAAACCGGTGAAACTGGCGAGTACCAGAGGCAGAGCCAGCGCAAAACGGTCCAGAAAGTTTACCGGACCGGTCGCCTTCCTGTCGTTGGCCCCATCTCTTTTTGCCTCAAGTTTCTTTTTTGCCAGGTTGACGTCCGCCGGCACCAGAAATGCCAGAATAATCAGCCCGGCAATCACGCTCAGAGAAGCGTGGGTCATCACCCGGTCGAAAACAATGGCAATCCAGCCTCCAGCAATATTCAAAGCTCCGGCTGCAAAGAGAGTCCGGTGAAACACGGAATCTCGGTCCAGCGTTCTCCAGAGGGCATTGCAGTCATTATCCTTACGAACCATAAACCTCTGGATATGTCTGCCCACGGCATAAACGCAGGCGAAGTAGGCTATTCCTACTACATACCACACCCGGTTTGTCAGCGAGAGCAAATAAGTGAGCAATTCTCCCGTTGGATTACATGTTGCGCGAATCCAGTCTGGATTGGCGCCAAGAGCTGAAACGAATAGGTAGCAGGCGCTGAAAATCAGCAGACCCAGGATTGCTGCAATCAGTAGGGCCGGATTCAGGGGCTTGAGGGATGCTGGTTCTGAGATTTTTTCTGTTTCGTTGTTCATTAGATTTCTCCATTCAACGAGGCAATTACATTCATCTTCTTAAGCAGGTCAGGCAGGCGCTGGACCAATTCGGGTGCTCGCTATCGCACAAATTACTTGTTAGTTGGGCCGGTCTGGCCGGGTTAATCGTCAGAGATGATATCGCTACTTCAATTGCTATCAAGCAAGTTTTTTGATTCTAACTCAATGGGCCGGAGATCCTGGTTCTGACTTGACCCCGGGTTCAGCCCGGGCTCAGTGGTCGCACCATGAGTGTAAAAATAGATGAAATCATGAAATCCCGAGTCATTACCGTGACCCCGCATCAAACCGCAGGCCATGTAAGAGAACTTCTGGAAAAAAACAAGATCAACATTGTACCGGTGGTGGGCCCGGACAAAGAAGTGCTGGGTGTAGTTTCTTCTGCAGACCTGATCAAGAAAGTCTCGGATAACAAACCCGTAAGCCAGTTTATGACCGAAAAGATCTACACAATACCCCGATATGGCGATGTGGATCTGGCGGCGAGAATGATGCGAAAGCATAAAATCCATCATCTTATCGTAATAGACAACAAGAAGCTGGCCGGTGTTGTCAGTACGTTCGATTTGCTTCAGCTTCTGGAAGGAAAACGATTTGTAATCAAGAATGCGCCCACCCAGGGCAAGGTCACGGGAAAACGCAGCAAAGCAGAAAGCTGAGTCCATGGCGCTGGCCTAAGCCGGAAAAGTGGCCCTTTACTGGAAGGTGACCACCGTTGTTTCCGAATCCATGAAATTGTTTTCTTCGCCGCACCTGGTGATGGTCCGGCTTGTAAAGGAAACAAACACGGCGTGGCGACCCAGGTACCGGCCCAGAAGCCTGGAAGTGGAAGGCATGGTTCGTCGATTCAGTGTGTGTTCGGTCCTGCCGGGGCTGATTGAAAGCGTACAGCTTTCGGAGTATTGCCACGTAGCCGGCGCCCGGGGACCGCTTTTTTTTCGCATTCGATAATGCCGGGAGTCCACGGGAAAGTGGATATAGGCGGTTTCCCTGTTCGAGTACAGGGATTCGGCTACGAATACCGGATGTCGCTGTCGTCCGGTGGTAATTCGTATTCGCAACAGGTCATCCGGTACAGAGTCGGCGATGCTCCACGAATCTACGGTGGAGCTTCCCATTGTCCGTACTTCTTTGCCATATAGCAGTATGCGGGCCCCCGTTCCGTCCGAGTAGGCCCGTCGGCTAACCTGGAAGAAGGTTTCTCCATTGTGAGCGAGGGAAACGGGCCGCTCTGAAACGGATAGTAGTTCCGGTAGCGTAACACGGACCGAAAGATCCCTTGAACGGAAATCCAGTTCGAGGGTATTTCCATTCAAAGTTAGTCTTTGCTTTCCCATCCTGACGGAATTGCCTGTGAGCTGCACATCGGAAAATGAGTAATGGTACCCTCCGGTGCTTTGTTTTCCGTCTATAGAAACGGAAACAATCATGCCAGCCCCGGCGCGAACCGAAAGGACCGGCGCGTAAACGATCACAAAAGCAAGGACGGATACCGTTTCGCTTCGAAAGCTCAGGCGCACTATCTGGTGATGATTGGAACTTTCTGTGAAAAGGGTGCGAGCGTCGGGGGACGATTCGGTCAACAATAGCAGAAGCAGTGCCAGAGTTCCAGCGAACTTCAGATTCACAAACCCAGGTTGCCAGGCTAGAAAGAACGGGTCAACAGCTAAAAGCCGAAAAACTCTTGCGATTACCGGTAAAATCTTGCTCTTTCGTATGGCGGTGGGAATCTCTGGAATGTCGCTGCGGAGTATTATCGTCTGCTTTTCGCTACTGGCATTGCCAGTGGTTGGTTCCTGTCGGGAACCTGTGCGATCCAGTGAGCTGGCCCGCAACGGTGTGCTGGACCTGCGCCAGGGGGTAGACCACCTGACATCTCTAAGCGGGGAGTGGAAATTCTACCCAGGCCGCCTTCTAAAACAGCCCGATACCGACGCTCCGCATACCCTTTTGAAGGTTCCCGGACACTGGAACGCGGCCAACCCTTCGGGTCCTGATAAGGCGGGAACCTATCATTTGCGCGTTTTGCTGCCCCGGGATTTGCCTCCCATGGCCTTGCGACTGGAGGGCGTCTACACCGGCTGGGCGATCTTTGTAAACGGCGAAAAGCTGATGAAAAGCGGCGTTCCAGCTCTGGACCCCGAAAATGCGCAGGCCGGGGCCCGATCCGCAATTGTCCCTCTGCCGGCTGTGGTCGATGATGAGTGGGTTCTGGATCTCGTAATTCAGGTTTCCAATTTCGATTACCGGGAAGGGGGGATTCGAAAACCGGTGCGGCTTGGATCTCTTTCCGCTACTCAGGATATAACGCTCAAAGCGCGGGCCCGGGATATATTCCTGGCCGGCGCACTGATAATGATCGGTCTCTATCACTTCTCTTTGATCGCTGTGCGAAAAAGAACTCATGCTCCGGCCTTTCTTGCGCTGCACTGTATGGCCATTGCCATCCGACCGCTGACAACTGGAGAAGAGGTGCTGTTGCATTTATGGCCGGAGGCGGGATACCATTTCTATCTTTCCCTGGAGTATCTCAGTCTGCCACTTTCGGTGGTTTTCTTTCTACTCTTCCTCCGTAGCCTCTTTCCGGGGCGACTGGCCAATTTCCTGGCGCTGGTGATCGGTTTCGGGGCGCTTCCCTTGGTGCTCTTGCCATTGTTTTTAAGTACGATGTGGCTCAGTCGCCTGGTCTGGCTCTATCAGCTTCATCTGGTGCTAAGCGGCATCGCGATCCTGGGATTCCTTGTGCTGGCAGTAATTCAGAAAAAGCCGGACGGTCTGGCAATTCTGCTGGGCGGTATTCCTCTGTTTCTTGGTGTCATGAACGATGTTCTGTCTGCCCGGGGAGTCCTGAACACAATCCAGATCGGTAGCTTCAGCCTGGTCCCCTTTGTTCTTTTGCAGTCAGCTCTTCTATCCGTGCGGTTTGCGCGTTCCTTTAACCGAGTCGAACAGCTCTCCGAAGAATTGCAGTCCAAGAACAAGGAGCTACGAAGGCTGGATGAGCTGAAAGATGAATTTCTTGCCAATACATCCCATGAGCTGCGAACCCCTCTGCACGGGATCATTGGAATTACGGAGTCCGTGCTGCAGGGCGCTACCGGAAAGATTGGAGAGCAAACCCGAACTAACCTGCGATTGGTGGCGGCCAGCGGCCGCAGGCTCACGGCCCTTGTAAACGATATCCTGGATTTCTCTCGAGCCAACCATGGAGATCTGCAGATTCATCCACAAAAGTTGAACCTGGCCGATGCAATGGATATGGCGCTTTCGCTGGTGCGTCCGCTCCTTAGAGATAAGCCCGTGGATTTAATCCATGAACGTTCCGTCGTACGAGATGTTTATGCGGATCCAGAGCGATTGAGTCAGATTATGGTTAATCTTCTGGGAAATGCGATTAAATTCACAAGGGACGGCTATATTGCGGTCCGAGCGCGAGACGAAGGCGATTCTGTAGTGGTTTCGGTGGAGGATACCGGAATAGGGATTCCCGAGGATCGGCAGGAAATGATTTTCGAATCATTCACCCAGGCCGATGGCTCTATAGCCCGACAATACAGCGGCACAGGGCTGGGACTGTCCATTACTCGACGTCTGGTGGAACTGCATGGTGGTGACATCCAGGTCCAGTCCAGTCCAGGTAAGGGTTCGGTGTTCAGTTTCTCTCTGCCGGCGTTCGGCGCAGCTTCTGGAATGGATGCGCTGGATTTGGAGCATGGAAGCCTGAACAGGCAATCCGCAGAAGCGGCAACCAGGGCGGATTTTATTACGGCGCCGAAAGGCGTTTCAACCGTTGAGCCACTACCGGCAGTAACTGAGTCAGAAGCAAGTATCGTGGTTGAATCGTCAGCGGGGGCAAGGAGTCAGGCCGGCCGAGAACCCGGAAGGCGGTTTCGCACATTGGTAGTGGATGACGATCCCGTCAACCTGCAGGTCTTGCGAAATCTGCTTTCCGTGATGAATCATGAAGTGCTGGAAGCCAACAGCGGCACCGAAGCCCTCACTGTCCTGGAAGAGACCGGAACCGTAGATCTGGTCCTTCTTGATTTGATGATGCCCGGCTTAACCGGATACGAGGTTTGCCGGATCCTGCGCGAGTCGCACTCTCCGGCAGAACTGCCCATTGTCCTGCTAACTGCTCGAAGCCGAACCCAGGACGTTGTAGAAGGGCTGGCCAGCGGTGCCAACGATTACCTTGCCAAGCCTTTCGAACCGGAAGAATTGCGCGCCCGGGTACAGAATATGGTCGCGCTCAAAGAAGCGGCGCGAACCCAGGCGAACATGGCCGTAATCCAGCATGAGCTTGCTACCGCGCGGATGATTCAACAATCTTTAATTCCGGCCAGACTCCCGGGGCCGTCGGGTATTCGGATCGCTCATGTTTACAGATCCATGGTAAATGTAGGCGGAGATTACTATGATTATCTGTCGGATGAGTCGGGTCTTTCGCTGCTTATCGCCGATGTATCCGGCCACGGCGTACCTGCGGCATTGATTGTTTCCGTACTAAAAATGGCCTACACGTTTCAGCGTAAGGAAGCCCGCGATCCCAGTGGCCTGCTCACCGAATTGAATTCCATGCTCTACGGTAATGTTGGACAGGAATTCATCACGGCCTGTGCAATCCACATAGATCCGGGGGCGCGAACACTCAGGGTGGCCAATGCAGGGCATCCGCCAGTACTACACTGGAAAGCCTCTGCTGGAACGGTGAATCACTATCGTCCTTTTGGTCGCCCTATGGGAATTCTCGAAGAGGGTAGTTACCAGCCTTCAGAATTTGTGACCCTGGAGTCCGGCGATCGCATCCTTCTGTATACCGACGGTGCTTTTGAAGCAAGCGCGCCGGATGGCGAACCATTTGGTATGGAACGACTGGAAGGATTCCTGGCCAACCGCTCGGATCTGAGTCTGGACGCCTGGCTGCAATCGTTGCTGTCAGAGGTGATGGACTATAGCGGCGGGCCGGATGCAATCGATGACGACATTGCCCTGATAGCGCTGGAAATAGAGTAGTCCCCTGGTCTCCTTTGGTCCCCTTTAGTCGACTTTCGAAAAGTCCGGTCGTCGACCTTCTTTCAGCGCGCCCAGACCTTCCTGACCGGCGGCCGCCATGATGGCCACAGAAGCCAGTTCAATATCGTGTTCGATGGCCTCCGGTATGGTCTTTTTGTAGCGCGCGTACATCATTTCCCGGTTCATTCTTACAGTGGATCGTGCAAATTTGAAGAGTGCAGAAATATCCTTTCGGGCCCGGTTCATCATGGACTCGTCGTCGTCGAAGACCGCATCCAGAATGCCTGCTTCCAGAGCTTGATCCGCTTTGAGCGCTTTGCCCAGGATCATGTCCCGAGTGAGTTTCCGGCCTACGATGTCCTGAAGCATCAAAGCGGGCGCGGCTGGAATGGGCAGCCCTATATTGATTTCCGGAAAACCAAACCGGGCCTGCTTGCTTTGCATATAGCGAAAATCGCCGTAGAGACTGAGGATTGCTCCGTAGCCCATGGAGTGGCCGTTCATTACCATTGCCACCGGGAAGGGAAGGTTCATGACCTGACCGCATATGCGAAAAGCGGGGCCGATGACCGCTTCAATTTCATTCTTGGAGGTCCCGACAAAACTGTTTGGCTCAAACCCATTGGAGAAAAAGCCATTGCTGCCGCGAATAATCAGTCCCCGGACTGCGGAGTTCTTTTCCGCCTCGCCCAGGATGGCCGCGAATTCCTTTCCAAACTCCGCGTCCACCGTGTTCTTTTCGTTCATCTGGAAAGTAATCTCCAGGATCTGATCTTTCACTTCTTGCTGGATTCCGGCCATGCTGCAGAGTCGGAAAGGCGCCGCCGGTGTCAAGTGGAACCGCACCGAATGATCCTTCTCAAGAAAGGCCGCTTGCGTCGATTTCCTGATGGCCGCGAGATGGAGGGTTCTTTTCCCGTTTTCCAGCGAGAGATCGAATGATGGATGTGATGGAAACGATCCATCGGGAACTTCAGGGTAAGCTTTGCTGTGCCTGCAGGTTGACCTTTCCTCGTCCGGAGAAATTTCGCTGGACCGATTCCAAAACTGAAGTTAGTGATGGCCATGGATCAGCGGCAAAAGGAATACACGGAATATTATTACGTTCGTATGAAGAAGTACGAGGGTAATCCGATGTACAAGAATTCCTACGAAACCGAAAAGGCCCTGTACGAGCTAATGCGGGACGCCACATCCAAAGAAGAATATCAGAAGAAATTCTTTGGGGAAAAGCTCAATATCAAGAACGCCATAGCGCTGGTGAAGGACCAGGAGTCCGCCCGGCTCAAGCACTATGGAGAAATCAAAGATCCGATTCGAGCCCGGGGATCGCAGGAGATACTCGATGTTGTGGATTCCTTCGAAAGCGAAGCGGAGATCACTACGAAAATCCCCAAACTACAGCAAAAGAACAGTGTAGCCGTTAGCGTCGACGGATTTGCGGACTACTTCTTTGACGACTTTCCGGTGCTGGAAAGCCTGGAAGTAGCCCGGCGGGCCGAAGTCCCTTCGCGCTGGAAAAGCGAGCAGGAGGAATACATCAAAGATACGATTGCGAAAGGCCGTGAAGAATGGCAGAATCGCGTAGTTCCGAATGCCCGACAATGGGATCCCAACTGGAAATTTGACTACTCCTTGATTCAGGAGGATCGTCACCGGCGCAGAATTCCGGTTCCGGATTCTGTAGTGCAGCGACGGCTCACAGAGCATAAAGAGTATAGAGGGTTAAGCTAATGCCTGTAGATCCTGGAATGGTAGATACAATACTCGGAACCTTCCGCGGGATGGCCCAGCAGTTAAAGGATGCCGGAAACGAATCGGACGATGCAAAGGAGTGTTACTCCGTTCTGGAAACCATGGAACGTCTGGCCCTGGAAATGAACGATCTGGGGGCCTATTCGACGAAACTAAGCGTGGACGGTTTGTTTACCGACTTTTCCACCGCCTACGGTAGAGCGCTGGCCTCCAATACTTCGGTGGATGGCGATAGCAGTGACGATCAGCTCATGGCCAATACACTGAAAGCCTATGAGGACGCTCTCAACGAGCTAAAAAGCAATCCGTCCAACGCTCATGTGGTTCCTGTTCTACAGGAAGTGGTAGAAAAAGGAAAGTCGGGATTGAGCTATCCGCTTTTTCTCAAGGAATGCGAAGAGAAAGGTTTGTTTCTTGGCTTGAACAGTCCTCGGGTCGGTCCGACCATTCAGTACTCCATCTACTGTGCGAAGATCTCTTTTAGACCGCTGGACCAGGAAATGCATGAGGCCGAGTGGGCCGCATATCAGGATCTGGTTACAAAGTCTGCCTTCGGATATCCCGATCCTGTGCAATGGGAAATCACCAGACAGAAGATTGAATGGGAATATGAGCCCCGCCAGATATTGTGGAAAGCCATCGAAGATCGTTGGGATCGTATGTTGGATATGGTCCAGGACTGGGTAGACTCCTTCTGTAGCTTTGCGCCCCACGATGAGCGATGGTGCGGCATGGGCGGGGTGAACTCCAGAGCCCAGACCATGAAGAATATTCAGCGAACCCAGGAGTGCGAACCAGGGATGCTAAAGGTACGCGAAGAGATCTTTCAGGAATACTTTGGCCTGACCTGGGATGATATCTTTAATCATCCGACATTTCTGAATCAGCAACAGAACGGACTGCTGTGGTATTCGGATGGGGCCGTTGAGTTTATGAAGGAAGTGCACCAGATCATGAAGCCCGGGGCAAAACCGGACTCGAATATGATCGCACGGGCAGAAAAGCAGCACAACAGCAAAGCGTACATTAGACAGGATAGGGCTACGGCCGAGCAAATGACACCTGTTCCGTTTCCAGAATTTCTAAAAACCGTGGACTGGAGCTGATGGCTGGGGAGCACAGCGGGAGCACAGCGCCAGTGTCCTGAGCGCTCTGGATCCGATTGAATAGCTCTGGAGTGGATCGTAATCTTCCGCAGCGCGGGCCGAGTCTATGATTGGTTATGCCTGCTGGACTTTCCTGTTCGCATACCGGCGAAAAAATGTGAAATTGGCTTGCGAAATCCTGAAAGTGCCGTAGACTCCTGGGCAAGAATATCAAGGAGATTTCAATGCAAAAAGCAACGTTTAAGATTGCATCGCTGCTGGTTGCCGCTTTGCTGCTGAGTGCCTGCAATAGTTCGGGAGGATCCGGTTCCGTAGATCTTGATGATCTGGAATACGGAAGAGTTTCCGCTTTCAGTTTTCTGCAAGCTGACGTCCATGAAGCCGGCACAGATAACCGAGTCATCTGGTTTCAGGTGTTTGATCAGAAAGACGACCAGGATACCATCGATAGCTACAAAGGTCGTTCCGATCCCGACCTTCCTTACCCGGCAAAGGTCGCGAAGGACATGCATGTCTGGATGCTGATTGGCGATCGTTTCGAAATCCGGCTTATTGGCGATAGTAATGCGCCGGCCTACCGCAATACCCGGAAGTTGAAGGACTTCATCCTTTCTTTCGATCTGGATGCCATGGAAGACTATTCCGGTCCAAAGATGGAAGGAAAAGATCTCAAGCAGTTCCTGCCCAAACTAAAGGGATTAAACGACTAGAAACAGGTTCGTTTCAGCGGGACTCCGTAGCCCGCTGAAACTCTGTCTTTATCTGACCGGAAAAATCCTTCATAGTCCGCTAATCTACACCAGAGAAACTTAGCGATCGTTCGATACAGCAAATTCAACCCGGGACAAAAGCAAAGGTTTGACGTCTGCCTGACTGTCTTGCACGGATACCAATGGGCAAAATGAAAAAGATCCTATTATTCCTTGTGCTGGCGATTGGGCTTGGCCTGGGCGGTTTGTTCACTTACCTCTTTACGGCGCTTCCTTATGAAGGTTATCCGGAATTTGAAGCCAACAATAGCGAAGAGAGCATAGAGAGAGGTCGGTACCTGGCGAACCATGTCACAGTTTGCGTGGATTGCCATTCGGTTCGCGACTGGAATTATTTCTCGGGGCCCATTGTTGCCGGCACGGAAGGAAAGGGCGGGGAAGTGTTTGATCAGTCGCTGGGTTTTCCGGGCGCATTTGTCGCAAAAAACATCACGCCGACCGCTCTTTCCGATTGGGAAGACCGGGATCTGGCCCGAGCAATTACAAGCGGCGTCAGTAAGGATGGTACACCGTTCTTTCCGGTGATGCCCTATCCTTCCTATTCCCGGCTGAGTTCCACCGATCTTGCTGCGCTGGTGGCTTATCTTCGCACGCTGAAGCCTGTTGAAAATAAGGTGGCGGATTCGAAACCGGATTTCCCCATGAACCTCATTCTTCGCACAATTCCCGGCCCGCATGATCCCATGGAAGTAGATCCCGAGGATGAAGTGGCCTATGGAAAGTATCTCGTCACCATCGCTGGTTGTGCGGACTGTCATACTCCCCAGGAAAAGGGAAAGAAGTTACCCGGCATGGATTTGGCCGGCGGCTTCCCTTTCCCACTGCCAGACGGCTCAATCGTCAGGTCAGCCAACATCACTCCGGACGAAGAAACCGGCATCGGTAGCTGGGATGAAAGCGTTTTTGTGGAGCGCTTCAAACAATACGAAGGCGAGCAGGCCAGACTGCAGAAAGTTGAGCCGGGGCAGAAAAACAGCTACATGCCCTGGACTATGTACGCCGGCATGAAAGAATCTGACCTGAAGGCCATGTATGCCTATCTGAAAACGGTGAAACCGGTGAAGAATCAAGTGGAGGTTTTTACTCCCGTAGGTCGCTAACCCACAGGGTTTTTCTCCATATCGAGTCCGATTGTGGTTTCGCTGTATGCGAACCCTCTCGGGCTCCAGGTGATACACTCCCATTCCTTTCTGATTCGGGATGAATCGGACAGTTAGGTGACTCTCTTTCAAAAACCTGGACCAGGACCTGATTCGTATTCGCCGGCAGATTGGCTCTGCGAAAATAGAAGATCATTCATCTGCCAGACTTTGCCCGATCCAAAGCCTGGACAAAACCTCTTGACGGAGAGTATCTGCCTGTGAGGCTTTCTGGGTGTGCGTTTTCCCTGAGATCCTAACTGAAACCCTCTCTACTCTAGCCTGGAATACCCCAGCATGGCATCCTCTAGCCTGGGATGGCAACGGTTTGCCGTTTACCGAATGGACTGCTTTCCAGGGAGCCATGGGATGAAGCTGAAACATTATTTCCTGGCCGGATTCATCGCCCTGGCGGGAATGCTTGTGGACGTGCTCTGGTTTTTCAGACCCGAGTTACTGCTTTCATGGCAATGGCTGGCATGCAAGGGTGTGGCCATTCTGTCCTTCTTCAGTGTTATAATGTATCTGTTGCGCCGCTTTCGTAGCAATGAGTTGCGAAATACAAGCAGAATGCGAGATCTGCGCACTACCGCTCAGCGGCTGGAAAGCTACGTAAACAATCTGGCCGAGGATGTTACCATCATCCAGGAAGCAGTGAAGCATCAGATCAATAGCGTCATGGAGGTGCAGGAGAGCTTATCGGATCTGAACCAGCTCACCCAGAAAGCTGTTGATCAGGTGGGCGATCAAACTGGTTCCACGGAAGAAACCTCCACTGCAATCCAGTCGGTATCCGAGACCATCCAGGAAGTGGTGCGAAATGCCGGAGAAACCTCGGAAGCGGCGCGAAGCATGAGCGACCGGGCCGTAAGGGGTGGCGAGTTGATGGAGAAGAACCGCCAGAACGTCGCATCCATCACGCGTGTATTCAGTAGCATTGAGGATCAGATTCAAAGACTGGGAAAATCCATTGAGCAGGTGGGCGAGATCACAAAGGTGATCGACGATATCTCCGAACAGACCAATCTACTTAGTTTGAACGCCGCCATTGAAGCCGCACGGGCCGGGGATGCCGGAAGAGGTTTTGCCGTGGTTGCCGACGAGGTTAAAAAACTCGCGGAGAAATCCCAGGACTCGACCAGGGCGATTCATGATCTGGTCGCCACCACTCGAAAAGAGATGAACAACCTCTATTCAGAGGTTCAAAACGCATCCTCCGACGTTACCTCGGCGGTAGACAGCGCAAAAGAAATGGTGAATACACTGGAGGCCATCTCCGAGTCCGTGCATACTACCCGGGATAGCATCGAGCATATTGCAGGGGCCATGGGCCATCATGCCAGTACAATGGAAGAGATCACCAGCGCCGTTCACAGCATAGCATCCGGCGGAGCCACCATCAAAGAGCTCTCGGACGATCAGGCGCGAAGCATTCAGGAGATTATTCAGAAACTGGACAAATCCTATAGATTGTCGCTGGAAGCGTCAGAGTCGGTGCACAAGGTTTCGGTAAACTCGGAAGAGCTGAAGGATATTGTCCATAAGACTCGCGGCGATGTGATTCGAATTGTGGACCGAAAAAAGAGACGGTCTCGCAAGAATCGACAGCTGGCCGTAACCATGTTTTCCGGCGACGTGCCGGCTTTGAGTAACTTGAGTCCATCCTTTGATCCGGACTCTTACTCGCTAAAAAGTCAAATCTACGACAGTCTCATACACAATGACCTGGACGGAAGGATGGTTCCCGGTCTGGCCACTTCCTGGAAGGCTGTGGACGAGCGAACCTACGAGTTCGAGTTGCGCCGGGGCGTCCGGTTTCACGATGGCAGTCCCTTCGATGCCGAAGATGTTAAGTTTACGATCGATAAGATCCTGGATCCTTCCACCGGTAGCGGGACCGGCTGGATCATGGCCGGATTGGAATCGGTGGCGGTGGTGAACAAGTACCGAGTGTTGATTCGTAGCCAGGAGCCGGACGGTATGCTTCTCAATCGGCTTACCATGTTCGGACTGATAAACTCAAAAAGGTACATCGAAAAAGTGGGTCTGGAAAAGGCCCTAAAGCATCCGGTGGGAACCGGTCCGTTCTACTTTGTTCATCACAGGCCCGGCGAAGAGTATCTACTGCGAAGAAACAAGCATTACTGGCGAAAGGGCATCCCCGCCGCCCGGGAATTGCAAATCAAGATCCTTCCCGAAAGAAGATGGGCAGACCGATTGCTGGCCGGTGAAGTGGATCTCGTTCCCTATCTGTCCGGAAGCAAGGAAAACCTGCTGGCCGGTTCAGACAACGTCGAAATACAGAAAAAACTGGTTCTTCAGAGTCCCTGGGTCTTTCTGCGAAACCAGGGACCGCTGGCCGATGTTCGTGTGCGAAAAGCGCTGAACCATGCTATTGACCGGAGAGCGCTGATTCAGAGCTCGGAGAACGGCAACGGAGAACCCCTTGCTTCCCTTGGGCTGAAAGGTTCTTTCGGAGCCAACGACGCTCTAACCCCCTACGAGTATGATTTGCGGCTAGCGCGAAAGCTTATGAACGAAGCCGGTTACTCCGATGGCTTCACTTTAAGGGCCCTGGCTTCAGATGTGGCGGAGCAGGTGGCGCGAACGGTAAGGGAGCAATTGGCCACCATAAGAGTAGAACTGGAACTTGAAGTAGTGAGTCGCCCGAAATGGGCCGAGCGAGTGGTGGTGGGCAAAGTCATGGGCAACCCTTACGAAGGAGACATGGCCTTTAATATGGTGGACAATCCTATCTACTCCATGGCTTTCCATGCAGGACTATTTCTTTCCTCCGCCGGACTTTTTTCTCTACTGAACGATTCCGATTACGATGCCCTTTATCAAGAAACTATGAGGAAATCGAAAAAGGATGAGCATGAGCGGGCCCTCATGGAGTTGGACAAATACGTACATGAGAATGCGCTGATGCTATTTACCTATCAGCAAATCCGGACCATGGGAGTTAGCAAGGAAATTCAGGTTCCGGGCATTCCCACGAACGGCCATGTGGATTTCTTTCTGCTTAGCGATACAAGGTTCAACTAGGTATTCCCGAAAGCACTTTCGCCACCTGGTCTGGCAACCAGTAATCGGTCCAGGAAGAGCGGACGAATTCTAGTTTCCATAGAATACGGCCTGAATTCACTTGCGCTATGAGCGGCAAAACGGAAGGAAAGGAACAGGCCCTGGCTCCAGGTCTGGCGACGGAAGCTGAATCAGACAACGTGAAGCCCGAGGTTGCCGAAAAGCCAGACGGAGCGGCAAAACGAGGAATCAAGGTCTGGCTGGTGCCGTTTATTGTGGTTAATCTGCAACGGCTATGGGGGCTGACCTGGAAACGAATCGATATCGGAAGGGATTCTTTCAACGAAATCCATAAGAGCGGCAAGGCCTGGATTTACGGAATCTGGCACACCAACGTTCTTTTTTCCCCGTATTTGAATCGTGGCATGAAAGCCAATGTAATGATAAGCGATTCCAAAGATGGGGAGATGATCACCAAAGTAGTGCGTAAGTTCGGCAATTTCGCAATTCGAGGAAGCACAAGTAAGGGCGGCATGCGAGCCCTGAAGAACTGCGTGGTAGCTCTAAAGAAGGGCCAGCCAGCGGCTATTACACCGGACGGGCCCCGCGGCCCCGCGTTTAAAGTACAGAGCGGGATCATCATGGCTGCCATGATGTCCGGAAAGCCCATCATTCCCTTTCATTACGAAGGCGTAAGGCAATGGATCGCCGAAAAGGCATGGGACAAACACCGAGTGCCCAAACCGTTTACCCGGGTTGTGGTATCCTATGGAGAGCCCATCTACATCCCCGGCAAACTCACCGAGCAGGAATTCGAGGACCAAAAGCAGCGGGTGCAAAAGGCCATGGAAGAAAACATAGAGCGATGTCAGGCCCACATTCGCGCACTGAAAGACAAGTAAGGTTCGGCACGCACGAAGGTTGTGTTTCGCGGAGGCAGCCATTTGTCGCCGGTTTTCGCATCAGCGACGTACCCATTCTTTTTCGTATTCCTGGCTGAATCGGGATAGCTTTTCTTCCAGATTCAGTTTGCCTACGTAGTAGCTTTCCAGCTCGGCCTGTCTGGCCTCTGCGCGATACCGGTCGGCCCTTAGCTTCGAATAGGGATGGCTCATGAAATACTCATACAGTGGGTTGGCCCGGTCCATACTGGACGGATCCAGAGCGGCCAATTTGTCAAAGGCATTGGCCATGCCAAAAGGGTTGTAGGCCTCGCGTATCAAGACACCAAATCCGTATCGATCAGCATCCGCTTCCTGGGTTTTGCTGAACGATGGCCGTAGCATGATGCCCACGGCAATATCGGCGATTTCGCCCAGAGGCCTGGAGTCGATTTTCTGGGCCAGCAACTGGAACCGCACCATATCCATGCAATGCGAAAGCTCCACATGGCCGATTTCATGCCCCAGGATCGACACCAGTTCGGACTCGGTTTCTACCATCGTCAGCAGTCCGCTGGTGACGAATAGTATCCCGCCGGGCGCCGCGGCCGCGTTGGGAACACTGGAAGGAAGAATGAATACTCGATACTCAAATCCCTTTTCGTTGTTTCGCGTAAGAGCCTGGACCAGTTCATCCAGATACTTCTGCTCCGGGACGCCTTCTTCGCGGTAGGATGCGTACCTTAGCGCAATGGCTTCTCCCAGTTCCCTTTCGTCCAGATCACTTATAGGTAGAACCCTGGTCAAAGCGCGATCGGCGGTCTTTAACGGTTTCCCCATTAACTCGAACAGGGGCGCCGCTGTTGGGGGCAGGTTTTTATCCGGCTGAAAAAGGCCAATGATGACGGACAATGCAATTCCAGCGATTGCCAGGGCTAATAGAGCGATATTGCGAATGGTCAATGGTTTGCTCCTGCGAGAAATTTGATCCAATTAAATGACAGTCTTTTTACTACGCCCTTTGTTTGCCAGGCCTGCACCGGGCCCTGGCGCAAGCTCGGACTGTGGCCAGGCGGCGGGCTCTGCATAAAGGCCATTCCTTCAGTGTTAACACAATCCACCGGCTACCATACCTTACTGATCTTTTTCGGCGTCGGTCTTAAGCTCTTCGGTGCGAAATCTACGATAGATTACGTTCATTAAGATCATGATACCGCCTACGCCCAGAAAAACGAAAGCGCGCATTACGATACTGGACTGGCTCAGATCAAAGAAGATTAGCCTGATTAAACAAAGAACCATGGCTCCTTGCGCCACATACCTGAAATGGTCCTGATTCAGCTTCAGGCCAACGAAGAAGACCACAAATACCTCGATCATCCAGAGAAGGGTGAGAAGCGAACTATCGAACGTCCAGAATAGAAACAGGGCCACAGACAGAAACAGCGGATAAAACAGGGCCAGATCCCGTTTGTCCTGGAGTTTCGCGGTCATGCCTTCCATTCGAGCGCTTAGCCAGTCCAGAGTGCCCGGCTTCTGTCGTGCTGCCAGATAGGTATAATGCAGAATCAAATATCCCAGTTGGCCCGCTATGGCCAGGATACCGGCCAGCCAGGATTGATCGGCCCAGTAATGCGAGGGGGACGGGCTGGAACTGGAAATGAAGGAAGTATGGATGACCGAGGTCCAGAAAAAAGCCATGGAATACAGCGAAAGCCGGGCCGGAAGGAAATGCATGAGCCGCGACATGGCGAGCAGTAGAGCGACCAGAACCCAGACCACCGGAAGCCACAGGTCCATTTCCAGAGCAAAGGCGATGGTCACAAACAGGATGGCCAGTTCCCAGAATCCAGTGGGTATTCGATGCAGGATGCCGGAATCATGCTTTTCTGCTACGGGCTGCGAAAGCGCCCAGTAAAGGAATACGCCTATAGCAAAGATCTGAATCAATAAGCGCGCCCGCACCGGCCCTAGAAGGGATTCGCTCTGTAAGTGGACTATGAAGTGGGATATCAGAAATAAAGCCACAAACATTAGAGCGCCCAGAAAGAGCACCGGATCGGAAAGACGAACCGGTTTAAGCCAGGCGCGGGATTCCTGGCGGCGAAGCGCCGTGTGGCCCTCCAGCAAAAAGACCGACAGGAGAAGCCAGAGTACACCGGGAAGCAAACTGGAAAGGGGCTCGGTAAGGACAAAGATCAGTACAGCGAGATGAGCAACAAGCAATCCTACGGATAGTCGACTCTGGATAGCTGCGGCTGCTTCCCTGTTCTTGAAGGTGCAAAGCAATGTCGCTGCAACCAGCAATGCTAGCAACGGAGCGTCGGTGAATAACTGCAGGGCCGGACCATGATCCATGGCTCGGTAGATGACAAGAGCGTGCAAAGCCAGTATGGCCGGAAAAAAGCCCGAAACGAGCTGAATCATTCGAGTGGTATGGCGAGCCACCAGTATTGCCAGAGCCAGAGCCGCCACGTAGTACTCGGCATTTGCCAGGTCCCGAATCAGAAATGCAACCAGCGCCAGGAAGAGTCCTGCGAAGATTCCGGCCGGCGAAAGAGCGCTTCCGGGATCGATACCGAACGTAGCGTCCAGTCTGGTATCCAGGGGTTCCTGTGGGGCCTGGTAGGTGTCGAACCAGATATAGATTACGGTTAAGAGCAGACCAATCAATGCGATAGCGGTCTGATAAATGAGCTTCTCTGGATCTGCCTCGGCGGCTGCAATGGTGAGGATGCTCAGCCAGCAAAATTGCAACAGTCCGGCTCCCAGGTTGCGAAGCAGGGTTTCCTTTTCCAGACTGGCCGCCACAGAAAAAGCAAAAAGCAGAAATGAGATCACCAGACCGGTGGCCAGCGCATCCCACTGCCATCGTTCCAGGGTCAGGGCCCCGAATATTGCGATGAAAAGGGCCATTATGGAGTCGGTTCGATAAAGCCAGGTAGTTTCGCTTTTGCGCGCCCTTCGGGCATGAGCGTAGACGAGAGCGGCGATTATCAGCAGAACGATTGTGTTGTATTTGGATCCGGTAGAGTAGAGGGCGAAGCCGGAAGCCGCAGTAGCCCAGGTAACTATGTGCGAAATGAAAGGCCATCGCTCAAAGTTACGAGCCCTGTATCGGGACCGGTAATGAATCAATAGAGCCAGGATACTCACTGCGCCTGTGGATACGAGGCCAATCCATCGAATGGCGGGCTCCACGTCCTTTTCCGGGGCGCCGTAATGCATTCCATAAATCAGGCTTGCCAGAAAGAATACGGACACCGCCTGCAAAAGATGGAACTCCCATTTTGCGCGATAGGATAGATACGTGCTAAAAACGCTGATGCCGCCCACAATACTGAATAGCAGGGCGCTTTTGGGAAGAATGAGCACAGTCGCTACAGCGAGTACCGTATGTATGGATGCGAAAGCCTGCGAAGAAGCCCACCAGCTCAAGGCCAGATTGGCAGCCACTCCCGCCAGAATCACCGCCAGCGCAAGGTTTTCATCGTGAATCCATTGCATGGCCGGAAACAGGGCCGAACCGAGACAGGCCACCAGAAGCACTGCGCCGGCGCCGCTGCGAAGCCAGTAGGCCACCGGTTTCCAGTGATTGTGGCGAACCAGAAAAAGGGAAGCGGCAAAGAGGGCGGCGGCTATGCCCAGTACCATTAGAAAACGGGTAAATGGACCCATATTCAGCGCCGCATAGACGCCCAGAAAGCCCACACCCACTACCAGTATGAGCGTTCCCAGTATTCCCGTCCAATTCTCGGCCAGGGACCTTTCCAGCTTCTTCCACCAATCCGGCGTATCCGACTTCTGGACAGCCGGCGTAGCCGTTGATTCCGGGGCAGTAGAGGGATGGCTGGCGCCAACTTTGTTGCGCGGGCCAACCTCGGGGCGCTGGAGGGGCGAAACGCCGGCGGGTGCAACCGCGCTTTTTGCCACAGGCCCGGCTTGCGCACTGGCCGGAACTGTGCTCGCGGTGGATCCAGGGTCGGAAATGGCTGCCGTTGTGGTGTCCGTTGCAACCCCCGCAGCAGGTACCGGCCCACGACCAGTGGGCGTCGCTGGGTGTGTTTCAGGAGGCGACTGCGAGATACCGGGAACCGGGCTTTTAGCCTGACTATAGCCGGGGGGCTTTGCGAATGCAGCCTGCGATTGCCTGAGGACTTCGGGGGACTGGTTTAGAATTCGTTCCAGATGGCCAATCCGCCGGGAAAGGCTGGAAACCTTGACCAGAAGATAGATTGGCACTGCCAGAATTCCGAGAGTGAATGCGGTACCCAGGAAAAAGATAATTATTTCGATCATGTCGGCCTTTCGGCCAATCAGGGAAAGGCCGCTTCCAGAATGCTGTCTACCTGCTCATAGAGTTCGTCATTGGAGGAATTGTCCAGCACTATGACAGTGTAGCCCTCCTCCAGATCGCGAATAAAGTAGGTTCGAAAACCGGTCCAGGAGCCTGTATGCGACACCAGGCCCGATTCGGAGATCTCCCAGCCGTAACCGTATTCAATCGGATCACCGCCGATCAGTGTTCCGGGCCGCAACGCCGCAGAACCCAGGTCGGATTTCAGTAGCTTTCCGGTCCGTAGGCCCTGGTCGAACTTCAGCAGGTCTTCAACGGTGGAGCACACATTGCCGTCTCCGTAGACACCGTCCAAAAACTCCAAATCATCGAGTTCGAACGCACCGTCCTCCTCATAGAAGCCTATGGCTTTCTCCGGCGGCTGGTTTCGGGCGGTGCAGACGGATGTGTTTTTCATCCGTAAGGGCTTGAAAATCTGCTGCTGTAAGAACTCGGGAAAGCTCTCACCGCTGGCCTTTTCTACAATGTCTGCCAGTACCAGATAACCTGTGTTGCTGTAGCTGTATTCGCTTCCGGGAGCGAACTGTAGTCCAGGCTGCTCTTCTATCATCATCTCTCGAATATCGCTATTCGTGACGAAATCCTGAATGGGTTCTGGTTGACCACTCTCGTCAAAATATTCATCCGCAAGCTCTTCATAGTCGGGCAGGCCCGAAGTATGATTCAACAACTGCTCTATGGTGATGCGACTGGCGCCGGAACCGTATTGAGCCAGTTCCGGGATATACTGCACTGCCCGGTCCTGAAGCTTTAGCTTTCCCTGCTCGGCAAGGATCAATACGGCCGTGGCCGTAATTGGCTTCGAAACCGAAGCCAGATTGAAGATCGAATCCGGTCGCAGAGGCCTGTTTGTGCGATAATCGGCAATGCCCAGAGCTTTATGATACAGGATCTTTCCGTTCCTGGCCAGGAGCACTACTCCGTTGAACTCGCCCCGGTCGTGAAGCTCGGAGAACCGTTCAAAGGATCTAATGATTTCGCCATCTTCGGTTTGTGCCTCGATTCGGTCAGACGGACCGCAGGAAAGAAGAATAGTTACAGTTGCCAGTAGGGCCAGTCGCCGGCTTAGCAAGGCGCTCAATCGGGGTTTGCCAATCCTGATCATGGCATGAATGGAGATCCGGTTTTGCAGAAGTCAACTACTTACGGCGAACTCCGCCGATTATTTGTCTCTCCTGGAAAGCTGCTGGATGTGGAAGTCAGGCAATACAAATTGGTGCCATGAGCGGTTTGCAGCCACTGGACTATTTGCCTGCTTTCGCCTTTCTGGCATTGGTCTTCGCTCTGGGCGAATTGTTTGTGGCCCAGCTTCAGGCTCGCCATATTGCCCTGTTTTCGATTCTGCTTGGCTTCTCGCTGATCCTGGTTCGTGCCTGGCTCATCCTTACGAAAAGGATGCATCTGGTGGCCCCGTTGTTCGAAACCACCCTTCCTGTGCTCTGGTTTCTCGGACCGCTCATCCGGGCCTTCTTGCTTGATCGGGTTCTGGGTCAGACGATTAGATTCGGAAGGTTGGCTCTGCACTTTATTCCTGCCGCGGTAGCCGTCTTGCTACTGATACCTTCCTGGCTACAGCCCACATCCGTTAAACTTCAGCGAATCGAAAGCCTCTATGCCGGGCAACCGGAGGGAGTTGGGGCCTACCTATTTCTGGCAGGATTGCTCCATAACATATTCTATATGCTCTGGACTCTCAAGGACCTGTATTCGGAAATCAGTCTGGACAGTTTGAAGAAGGAATCGGTAGTTCGGGCATCCCTGCTTTTTCCTGCATTGATTGTGATGGGCACTTTCGTGGCCGTAATCGCCCTCCTAACAAAGAATTATGACTGGCTTGCGATTTCGATTACGATTGTGGCCTTCAATGCCCCCACGATTTACATCGTGCAACGACGATATCCGCAATTCTTCTACGATCTGGAGCAGGTAGTCCAAAGAGACAAGGAACGAAATCGATATCAACGGTCCCGGCTGGGCGGCATTAGCCTGGATGAATTGGAAATCCGGTTGAAACGAATCATGGAGGAGCAGGAAGCCTACAAGGACGAGGACCTTAGCTTGCCGGAACTGGCCTCCAGGCTTGACATCACGGCGCATCAACTCTCCGAATACATTAATCATCATCTGCGGCAAAACTTTGCCGGGTTGGTAAACCAGTACCGGGTTAAGGCCGCATGTGATCTCTTGCTTTCGCAAAGGGAGCGCACGGTACTCTCTATCGCCTATGACGTTGGATTCAATTCCAAATCCACCTTCAACGACGCGTTTCAACGGCATACGGGTCTCAGTCCAGGCCAGTTTCGAAAACAGCAGGGCTCTCGCACGGATTAGACGTGCTCCAGTGCCGCCTGGAAGGGCGAGAACGGTTGTATAAAACCGGTCCCTTTTTTTGGTCCGATTGTATAGCACCGGACGACCCTTTCCCGAAAATCTGATATTATCTACCCATGAATCCGAAGGCTGTGTTCCGGACCTGGAGCGTCACCAGGGCCCATCGGAAACGGAATGCCCGGACATAGACCGTCCGGCGGGCCATTCGGCAGCATCGGATGCCCGCAGCCTGCAAAGTGTCTGTAAGGGCGCGCAAGGGAGTATATATGGAAGCTTTGAGTTGTGAACTATCATGGGATTGTGTGGGGCAGGTAGCCCGATTTCAGTTCTTTATGAATTTTGTGCGGTACTATCCGGTGGCTGGATTACTGTTTCTCGTAGTCTGGGTCTGGGGAAAGCGCCGATACATTGGATCAAGAATCCAACAGAAGTGGCCGGATTCCGGCAAGATCTGGCATGAGATACGGTGGTCCTTCGTAACCCTCCTTGTGTTTTCAAGCATCGCCATAGCCAGCATCACCATGGGAAAAGCGGGCTGGAATCAGGTTTATCTTGATTTTTCCGAGTTCGGCATGGGATACGCCGTTTTCAGCCTTGTGGCGGTGACTATATGGCATGAAACCTGGTTCTACTGGATGCATCGATTGGTACATAAGAAGCCCTGGTTTAAACTGGTGCATCTGACGCATCATCGTTCTACCAATCCCAGTCCTTTCGCCGCCTATGCTTTTAATGGATACGAAGCGTTTCTGGAGGCCATTTACTTGCCATTATTCACTTTCATTGTGCCCATACACCCGGCAGTGATACTAGTTCACATTGGTTACGCCATGATCATGAATATCTGGTGGCACTCCGGCTACGAAGTGTTTCCCGCCGGATGGACCCGGGGTCGTATCACTCAGTGGATCAACACATCAACGCACCATAACATGCATCATTCGCACTTCAACGGTAACTTTAGCCTCTATTTCAACTTCTGGGATCGCATATGTGGAACGAACTTTCCCAACTACGACGAATACTTTGAGGGGGTTGTGGCGCGAAGGAGGGCCAGCAAACTTGCGCGGCCGGCGGCCGGGATGGAAGCAATGCAAAGACCGGCGGCTTGAGCCAGCGAGCCTGCCGCCGTGAAAACAGTGCCGAGCCGCGAGCGGTCCCGTATTGCTGTTCGCTAATTGAAGCGGCTCGGGCGGGACCAAATTTGGAAGAGGACAGGGACCGGATTATGGTGATTGCACTTCCAGAAAGGATCCGAGATTCAAGAGATTCATGGCGCGTCTGCAGCTCTCGGATGGGTTCTGAAGCAAGAATCGACGATTCTGTTTTTTCAGTCTTCTGGAGAAATCCACCAGGGCGCCAAAGCTACTGGAGCTTATGGAGTTCACTCTTGAAAGATCTGCCAGCACTTCGGTTTGACTGCTTTTCTCAAGAACGTCTTCCAGTAGCGAGCGCAGAGATCCATGGTTGGCCAGGCTTAAATCTCCATGCAGTCGAATCTTCAGACTGGCATCGCTTTCCAGAATGGCCAGGATTTGTAGATCATCGACTCCCTGAGTGTTCGATGCAGAAACGATGATTGGATATATGCTGCCCACTGCTGTCCTCCGCCTGTTCTATAGATATCGAAATCCAGAAGAAGAACTTAACGGCCCTCGAAAAAAAGCGAATCAGAAAGCAGGCCAATGTGAAGCTATCGGACCAGACTGTAGGCGGAGAAAGGAACTCCTTGCGACTGGAAGTGTTCTTCCAGCTTATACTGCTGACTTCTGAATCGGAAGTAGGTCAGGGGATTGCCGTCAGATTCTACAGTCCTATCGTACCCTCGATGATTGACGATTATTGTGGAAGCTTCCAGGAACTCTGGCACCAGAAAAGGAGTGCGCTGATACTGACCGGTGCCCGGTTGCGGAATGTTCCGGCGATTCTGCAAGGCGGCGTACACATAGGTCTCCCAGTAGTTGCCCAGAATGGGAATGCCCGGGTATTCTCGTTCCAGGAACTCGGCAACTCGCTTCCTCTCCTGGTAACCGGCAGATTCTTTTCGAGTCGGTAAGACGCCGGGTGTCCAGAGCAATGTGACGGCCAGCAGGGCCAGTCCTGCGTATCGAATGGACAGCTGAAAGGGGGGTTTTAGTCGAGACGCCATGCGAAGAATCAGCAGGAGGACTCCGGTTACCATAAGGAAACGAGGGAGTGCAATGTAGCGGATTCCGAACTGATTCAGATAGAACCAGTTCAAGGGAAGCAGAGCCAGAAGGAACAGCAATGAAGCAGCCAGCAAATTGACTTCCATAGGATACCGTCGTGCGAAGCGGGCCCATTTCCCCAGGCCTAAAAAGAGAGCCATGGCCAGAAAGGTCAGCATGATCAGCGTTAGCGCCCAGAGAATAATCTCCGGAGTCTGCAGGCTCTGTAGCACCGCTTTCCAGGCCGGCGTGACCAGGTCGAGTTGCCAGCGTAGAGGAGTTTCGAATTTGTTGTAGAAAGCCTCTTTATTGTAGGCTACCACGCTTCTTCGCAAGAGCGAATGCGCGACATAGGCCGCAATTGCCGGTATCCAGAGCCGGAACAGGCGCGAGATCTGAGCGCTGGAAAGCAGTGAACGGAGTCCGTCTGTGGGCGCCAGGCGCAATATCGGATAAGCCAAAAAGTAGAGGATGCTCGAAGGACTGAGCCATATGGCCAGAAAGGAAAAAAGCCCGGTGCATAGGGCCGGCCCGGATAAAAATCCCCCGGCGGCTCGGGCTGTTCTGTTTGTGGACTCCAGGCAAGTAAGGGCAATCAAAATGGAGCCCAATTGCCAACCGTAGGGCTGAGCTATGTCGAAAAGAAAACCGGATGTTCCCTGCCAGATATGTAGCAGAGATAGCACAGACAGAAAGGCGAACGGATCCCGGTTCCAGAAGAATACCAGCAACCCCGCATGAAGATAGACGAACATCGCCAGAAACACTTGAAAATCGGAAACGTCTGGTAGCAAACGAAGAACCAGGAATGGCCAGGCGCCGAAACGATCCTGGCCCCAGTAGTATAGGCTGAAAGGGGAGAAATAATCCGAATTGGCCATCAAGATCGGAATGGCCGTATCGCTACTGAATCCGCCGACGATAAACTCTGTATCCGGCGCATAGACCGGGGCCCGGAAAAGAAAAAGGCCTGCAATGACAATCATGCAGGCCCGGTCCCAGGTTATACTCAATGAGCTCAGAGACTACTCACCGGGGCATGTTGGACAAACCGCCCGCGTTCACCACGTTATCATAGCCCATGGACTTGAGGAAGTTTCGTGCGGTTTCGCTTCTTGCTCCGGAGGCGCAATAGACAACGATAGGCTGGTCTTTTGGTCCGACCTCATCTACTCTTCTTTGTAGCTCCGTGATCGGGATGTTCTTCGCATCCGGGAAATGGCCCATGTTATATTCCATCGGCGAGCGAACGTCTACCACAAGGGCGCCATTGTCGATCATTGTCTTTACATCGTTCATAGAGTGTTCCTGATTTTCCTCGGCTTCTGCTGTGCAGGCATTGCCAGCCAGAAGAAGAATTCCCAGTAGCAGTATTGCTGTTTTTTTCATAGTGTTACCTCCTTCCGGTGTTCCGACCCGGAGGTGGATTGGATTTGGGGTACCTCTTAACCGTCTTTCACAAAGGAGCGAAGTACGGTTTGCAGTATACCTCCATTCTTATAATAGTCGATCTCCACCGGATTATCCAGCCGGCAAATCACCTTGAATTCTTTACCATCCGCCTTTACGGTTAGCTCCTGTCTTGGCTTCAGATCATCCGAAAGGCCGAGAATCTCAAATGTTTCTTCTCCAGTGAGCCCGAGGCTTTCATGGCTCTGTCCTTCCTGAAAGACCAGGGGCAGCACCCCCATACCAACCAGGTTGGAGCGGTGAATCCTTTCAAAGCTCGTGGCGATGACCGCTTTCACTCCCAGAAGGAAGGTTCCTTTAGCGGCCCAGTCCCGAGAAGATCCGGTTCCGTATTCGGCGCCAGCCAGCACTACCAGCGGAATGTTTCGGTTCTTATATTCCAGGCTGGCTTCATAGATGGACATCTGCTTGCCCTCGGGCAGTAGCCTGGTTATACCCCCTTCGGTACCCGGGGCGAGCTGGTTTCGCAATCGAATGTTGGCAAAGGTTCCCCGTGTCATCACGCGGTCGTTTCCTCTTCGCGACCCGTAGGAGTTGAACTCTCTGGTTTCTACGCCATTTTCCAGGAGATACTTGCCGGCCGGGCTGTCCTTTGCGATGGCTCCGGCCGGGCTAATGTGGTCGGTGGTGACCGAATCGGCTACCTTGACCAGGCAGCGTGCGCCTTTAATGTCTTCCAGCGAAGGTACCTCAAGCGGCATGTCGATGAAGAAAGGCGGCTCCTGGATGTAGGTAGAGCTGTCCTGCCATTTGTAGATCTGGCCCTCTGCAACCGGGATGTCATTCCACATCTCGTTTACCACACGAACGTTTCCGTAGCGCGAGGTATACATCTCGGGCTCAATAGAGGAGGTGACGGTCTTATGGATTTCTTCAGCTGTAGGCCAGATATCCTTTAGAAATACATCGTTTCCATCTTTGCCTTTGCCAATGGGATCCTTTGTAAGATCGATATCCATTGTACCCGCCAGTGCATAGGCTACTACCAGCGGAGGACTGGCCAGAAAGTTGGCCTTAACGTGCGGGGAAATTCGACCTTCAAAGTTGCGGTTGCCGGAAAGCACCGAAGCCGCCACCAGGTTGCCTTCGTTGATGGCATCTACAACGGGTTCAGGAATCGGGCCCGAGTTACCAATACAGGTGGTGCAACCGTATCCCACTGTCTGAAATCCCAGCTTATCCAGATATTCGGTAAGTCCGGAGCGGTCCAGGTAGTCGGTTACCACGCGTGACCCGGGCGCAAGCGAGGTCTTAACGTACGGTTTAACTTCCAGTCCCTTTTCCACCG
Organism: Spirochaetaceae bacterium; assembly: GCA_002730875.1. Classification (GTDB taxonomy): domain Bacteria; phylum Spirochaetota; class Leptospiria; order Leptospirales; family Leptonemataceae; genus UBA3465. Next base: position 58,853 of record PCBI01000015.1, read on the forward strand.
CTTTCTTGGCCAGCAATCCCGCGCCCACCATTACGTTAGGGTTCGAAGTGTTTGTACAGGAAGTGATTGCGGCGATTACTACATCGCCATGAGTAATTTCGGCTTCGTATCCGTTTTTTATATGCCCTTTTCGCGCCTGAGCCTGATCGTCCAGTTCGTATCCGCCTTCCTTTACAGGGGACTTCATCAGGTCGTTCCATTTGCTCTTTAGTCCGCTCATGGCGATACGATCCTGGGGTCGCTTGGGGCCGGCCAGGGAAGGCTCTACGGTGCTCAAATCCAGCTCCAGACTGTCCGAATAAACGGGATCAGGAGAGTCGTCTGTACGGAACATGCCCTGTTCCTTGTAATAGGCTTCTACCAGATCTATCTGTTCTTTGGTTCTTCCCGTTCGAAGCATGTAATCCAGGGTTTCGGCATCTACCGGGAAGAAGCCCGTTGTGGCGCCGTATTCAGGAGCCATGTTGGCGATGGTAGCCCGGTCCGCCAGGCCCATGCTGCTCAGCCCCGGACCATAAAATTCCACGAACTTTTCTACCACGCCTTTCTTTCGTAGCATCTGTGTGACGGTAAGTACCAGGTCGGTGGCGGTAGCGCCTTCGGGTAATTGCCCTTTGAGCTTGAAGCCCACAACCTGCGGCAGCAGCATGTACATTGGCTGGCCCAGCATAACAGCTTCCGCTTCAATACCGCCCACGCCCCAGCCCAGGACACCCAGGCCGTTGATCATAGTTGTATGCGAATCCGTTCCGACGAGACTGTCCGGGAAAGCCACTCCGTCTTTTTGTAGAACTACCCCGGCCAGGTATTCCAGGTTTACCTGGTGGACGATACCGGCGCCAGGAGGTACAACTCCGAAGTTCTGGAAGGCTTGCTGGCCCCATTTTAGAAATTCATAGCGTTCTTGATTTCGCTCGAATTCCCGTTCCATGTTCTTGATGAGAGCATCGTTCTGTCCGAAGTAGTCCACCTGGATACTGTGGTCGATTACCAGGTCTACCCGCACCTGAGGATTGATTCGTGCAGGGTCTCCTTTCATTCTTACCATGGCGCTTCTAAGCGCGGCCAGGTCTACAACGCAGGGTACGCCTGTGAAGTCCTGCAGCACCACGCGGCCAGGCAGGTAGGGGAACTCTTTGCTGGAGGGTTTTTTTGCATCGTAGGCGGCCACTGATTTGATGTCCGCTTCTTCCACACGATATCCATCCAGGTTTCGAATGGCGGTTTCCAGAAGGATTCGAATACTGAAGGGAAGCTTGTCCAGTTTTCCCAGGCCTTCCTTTTCTATGATGTCCAACCTGTGGATCTTAACATCGCCGGAGGATGTTTTTAACGTATGTAGGGATGCATCTTTTATAGACATTTATTTCTCCTGCTAAGAGGAAGCGAAGGATACGCTGTACTGTCAATTGTTTTCGATTCAGTCGTTCGGGATCAGAGGGGCCGGTATACCCGGGGAGGGTATACCTTGTGCCGCCCTTGATCAGCGAAAGGATTATTCTATGGCCGGCTAAATGATACGAAGCTGCTTCTCCTTGCCTTTTTCTCCCCGATGGATGGTTACCGAAGAGGGCGGTACCTCCAATTCCCGGGCCACCGCAAGTATTACCGCACGATTGGCCTTCCCTTCGGTAGCCGGTTCCCGGACCTTCACAATCCAATGGTCCGGGTCCGGCTTTTCAATCCCAACGGTCTTGCAGTTAGGTTTTACTGTTACCCGAAGGGAGCGCATCGCTTACTCCGTATGGGGCGGGACAAAGATACCCTGACCGGAAGGTTTGGCCTGGGATCCGCCGGGGCCGTACTCCGAAGCGATCTTCTTGATATCTTCCACTGGTTTCTCCTGGGCAACGCGGTAGGCCTTTTTTTCCGGAAAAGTCTCCACGTGAAGGGTCTGAGTAGGGAAGGCGAATTCCACGCCCATGGATTGGGCCAGGCGGTAGATCTCCAGCATCAGATTCTGACGCTCCACAAGTTCGCTGGACCAGTCGGGCACCTTGAAGAAGACATAGACCATAATGATCAAACTGTCCGGTCCGTATTCATGGAAGACCACATGGTAGTAGTCCTTTCGTGTATGCGGATTGGCCTTGATAATGTTTTTGATTCCTTCCAGAAACCCTTCCAGTTTATCGGGCCCTGTATCGTAGGTAACGCCCAGTTTCAAAAGCAGTCGGCGATATTCTCGGCGTCCCATGTTATCGATTTTCGCATTCATCAGTTCCGCGTTGGGAATGGAAATCAAGGAATTGTAGAAGGTTCTGATTCGCGTAGACCGAAAACCGATTTCTTCCACGGTTCCTTCCGCTTCGCCCACCTTGATCCATTCGCCGGCCTGGAAAGGTTTGTCGAAAAGAATCATCAGGGAGCCAAAGAAGTTGGCTACAGCATCCTTGGCGGCCAGAGCAAATGCCAGACCTCCAATACCCAGACCGGCCAGAACGCTCATAACGTTGATGCCCAGGTTCTGGATGGTTACCAGAACTCCAAAAACAACAACAAAGATTTTCAGAGTTCTGGAAAGCAGCGGAACCAGTTGATCGTCGAGGGTTGATTCGGTTTTTGAGGCCAGAGCCGTCATGTATTCGGTGGCCACGCCGGTAAGTCTGTAGGCCAGCCAGATGAAGTTAACGCTGAACAGAATCTGAATTATGACGTTAAAGAAGGTAAGTACTCCGCCGTCGAATCGGAGATATTTAAGCGAAAAATACCAGAACAGAGTCGCAATGGCAAAACCAGTGGGTCCGCGCAAAGCATCGATCACTTTGTCGTCCCATTTAGTTTCGCTTTTGCTTACCAGGATGACAAGCTTGCCCACCGAGAATTTAACGATGGTGCGAATGATCAAACCGAGCAGTATTACCAGCGCCAATCCAATCCATTGCCAGGTGAACAATCCTACCACGTTCTTCTGGGCCCAGGCGGGAATGTATTGGTCCATCCAGGGGTCTTCATAGGCAGCGCCACCCCCTGAACCGTCCTTATACGGAAGATCCTGCACCTTTTCGTAGAATTCGCGGCTACGCTCTACTGTAGTGGCGCTAAACAGGTATTCGCCCGCGCGTTCGCCATCCTGCTTTTTCAGTATAACAATTTCGGTGCCGGCCAATCTCCATCGTTGAGGCAGGGGTTCCTCGTCAGATCCCTCTCCCGGGATCCGTTCATAATCAATAACGATGACCCGGTCCATTACCTCTTTCAGAAGCATGGCCGCTTCGCGACCTTTCTCTTCTCGTGTTACCGCCGGTATTTCCGACAGGTCCAGGGTGCGCATAGCATCCTGAATCCTGGATTCTTTTTCGGAGATCCCTTTTTCTTTACCCTCTTTGTAATCGTTCATGGCATCCATAAACGATTGCATTGTCTCTCGCGGACTATCGGTCCGTATTGGCTCCAGCCGCTTGAGCGCCTCTTCCTCGCCGGACAGGGCGCCTGCGCCTAGAAAGACGATTAATGAAAGTGCAAATTGGATCTTCCTGAATCCTGGATTCATGGTACCTTCCTGTGTTCGAGTTGGTTGGGGCCACGGATGGTTCGGGAAAGATTATCCCTGGATGCATGCGGACTTCGCCGGAAAGGGTCCGTGGCGCACCGAGGACAATATAGAGTCCGGTTCCAGAAGGTCGAGTAAAAAGCCCGTCCATTCCAGGCCGAAGGTGGATGAAGCCCGGTACAGTCTGTTCGGAAACCGGGCGTGGAATCCGACTCTCCTGCAAATCCTGCAGCCAGGGGGCCATCTGAAGTCATGGATCGGAAACTAGAAGGTTTGCTGCGAGGCGCGGAACCCCGGATGCGGCGGCCCGGACCCGGGAGTTCGGCGCCTCGGCGTTCCGCATCTCTGCGTTCAGCACCTCGGAGATATTTTGGGAGACTGCCGAGCCGTCAGAACTTTTCGAAATCGCCTTCTTTAAAGTTCGGCGATGTCTGTTGCTCCGACCCTCTTGCGCTTCGGGAAATCTTGCTGAGCTCTTCCGCGCGCCTCTGGATTTCTTGCAGCTCTTTTGACGAATCCGTACGACCCATGGTTTGAAAAAAGGCGAGGTTTTCGGTCAGGGATTCGGCCTGGCTGGACAATTCTTCGGCTGTGGCGGCCAATTCTTCGGCGCTGGCGGCGCCGTTTTGCGAGATCTGACTCATCTGCTGGACGCCACCGTTTATCTGTTCCGTGCCATCCTTCTGCTGATTGGAAGAGGCGCTGATTTCCGTGACCAGGTCGGCGGTTTTCTGAATTCCGGGCAACATGTCCCGGATTACCGAACCGGCATTTTCCGCTACGTCCACCGAGTGCTCGGCGATCTTGCTGATTTCCTGGGCGGAGTTCCGGCTCCTTTCGGCCAGTTTGCGGACTTCCGTGGCAACAACGGCGAATCCCTTGCCATGTTCGCCGGCTCGGGCCGCTTCAATAGCGGCGTTCAGCGCCAGCAGGTTGGTTTGATAGGCAATCTCTTCAACGAACCCGATCTTTTCTGCGATTTCGCGCATGGCATCAATGGTGCGCGTCACCGCATCGCCGCCGTGTTGGGCCCCTTTGGCCGATTCGCTGGCAATCTTTTCAGTTAGTGTGGCGTTTTCCGAGTTCTGCGTAATGCTCGAAGTCATTTCTTCCAGGGTTGCGCTGGTTTCCTCTACGTTGGCTGCAAGCTCGGAAGCATTTTGACTGAGGGTTTGCGCTGTTGCGTTTACCTGTTGCGAAACCTTCTCGAGAATGTCGGCGTTTTGCCTTACTTCGTCGACGGTCACTTCCAGTTTGTCCATGGAGCGATTAAAGGCATCCTTGATCTCTTCGAATCTACCGTGGTATTCGCGTTGAATCCTGGCCTGCAAGTCGCCGGTGGCGAGCCTGGACATGGACTCATAGATCTCCTTAACGAAACCATCCACAATCTTAAGCAGGCTATTCATATTGTCCGCCACGCTGACGATGAAGTTATTCTCGCTTTTGAGGTCCATGCGAGCGTCCAGATCACCTTCCTGAGCTCTTGCAATTATGGAGAGCACCTGATTCTCGGCGGCCACTTCTTCGGTGCGGTCCATCCACTCCGCCACAATTCCCAGGCGATTTCCTTTTTCGTCCAGTATAGGACTGAACACCTGGTTGAATGTTCGTCCACCGATTTCCACCGTGCTAAAGTGGTTCCCTCTGAGATTATCCAGAATGTTTTTGATTCTCTGAGGATCCTTGTGATAGCGGTGGATGCTGTTGCCCATAATCCCTTCGGACGAAAAGAACGGCATTGCCTTGCGAATGTCCGCTTCGGCTCGCGTGAACATCCCGCGAATGACACCGTTCATATAGATGACGTTATGATCATTATCTGCGATCATTATATTCGTGGATGCATTTTCCACGGCCGCCCGGTAGACTGCCGAGGTGGCAAATTGCTTTTGTAGTTGGAGGCGCATTTCTTCTACGGATTCGCTTAGCTTGCCCAGTTCATCCTTCTGCTGGATCAGCGCCGAGGTTTCCAGATCGCCGGCGGCAATGTTTTCCAGATTTTTGCCCAGTGCGCTCACCGAGCGATTGATCGATTTTGAAATGGAGCGGACAAACAGTCCCAGAAACACAAGAATCAAGGTTACGAAAATGGCCAGACCAACACTTGAAGTTGTAAACAGGGTCCCTGATTTCTCATACGAGCGGAGGGCATCTTCCTTCTTGCCTTGAATCAGAGCCTCCGAGGTTTGTGCCATTGGGTCAATGGACCGGTACAGACTACCGGAAGCATTATCCAACCCCTCCCGGTCTTCGGCCCGAATTAATCGAATCGCTCGATCAATAGCCGTATCCGCAGTTTGCCGCTGCTCCTTCAGGCGATTGATTACAGCCTGATTGGCCTCGGAGAATTCATGGGCTGCCAAAAGCACCCATGCCTCCTCGGCCGCCGTTCGGGCTTGCTGGATTTTTCCTTCGGCTTCCGTGGAGTCGATGATCCCATCCCGGTATTTCTGAACGGCATCCACCATTTGCACCGAGTAGGCGGTGTAGAACTTGAACACCTCTTCTAAAGGTTGAACATCCTCTTCGTAGAGGTGCTGCACTTCTGAATGCATGACCCGGCTGAGAAAGAAGCCGGCGGCCCCGTTAAGCAGCAAGGCAGCTACAGTGACAAGTAATACTAGGCTGAGTTTTCCCCGAATGGTGGTGGCTTTTAGCATATTGGTCCTCCGCGAATGCGGCTTCTCTATTGTCGGCTCAGAAAGGAAGTAGTACTCACCGGTAGGCTACACATTTTCGCGGAAGGAAATCTACAGTATGGGTTCCGGTAGGTGCGATTCTAAACCTGGCCGGGGCCAGGTTTAGAAGTTTTCTTGCGAACCGCCCCCGGAGCTTTTGCTGCTGGAATTGGCATTGGCAGCGGAGCCAATCGAGGCTGCTTTTGATTCGGCCGAATCGCTTTCTTCTTCTGCATCCTCTGTCTTTTCCAGCACTTCCTTGCCAGTGAGTTTCAGAGTTTCATGGACCTGGGCCAATTCATCCAGATTGAGAACCATATCGGCTCGAAGCAGGATGATGAACTCATCGTTTACCTTGGCGATTCCATCCATAAAGTCCGTTCGGATTTTAGCCCCCAGTTCGGGAGTATGCTCGACGTGGTCCGCCGGCACACGAATGACTTCGTTTACGGAATCCACGAGGAGTCCCAGGGTTTCGGTGTGATCATGGCCGTGGAACTCCACCACCAGTATGCAGCTCAGCTTGCTTACCTTTGTGGGGATGGCCCATAGTCTTGCCTTCAAATCGATTACGGGTACCACATTGCCGCGGAGGTTTAGGACTCCACGAATGTGTTCCGGCATCAGTGGAATCTGAGTCAGAGTCTGATTCTCGATGATCTCCCGTAGAAAGGAAATGTCCAGACCAAAGACCTGGTCTCCACAGTTGAAGGATAGTATTTGCTTATCTGCTGCCATAGATTCAGAACTTCTCGAAATCGTTTTCATTGGCGCGGGGGGCCGAAGCCGCTCTGTGGCCCGGAGCCCTGGATGACTCCGGCGCTGTCCCGCCACCGTTAGATGCATTCTGGGCCATGTTTGCCGTGGCTCTTTGTCGGGCCGCTTTGTCGGCCTTTTTCTGTGCCCTGGATTCATCTACCTTGAAGAAGGACAGATTGTCCATAAGAGAATCTGCCTGGCCGGACAATTCTTCAGCGGTAGCGGCCAGCTCTTCAGCAGAAGAAGCGCTTTGCTGTGACACCTGGCTCATTTGCTGAATACCAGTGTTGATCTGTTCGGCTCCGTCCTTCTGTTGTCTGGAAGAAGCCGAGATTTCCACAACCAGGTCGGCCGTTTTCTGGATGCTGGGCTGCATATCTTCGATGAGCTGTCCGGCTTTTTCGGCTACGTCTACCGAGTTCGCGGCAATCTCGCTAATCTCCAGGGCGGAACCGCGACTTCTTTCGGCCAGTTTTCGAACTTCGGTGGCAACCACGGCAAATCCCTGACCGTGCTCTCCAGCCCTGGCCGCTTCGATGGCGGCGTTCAAAGCCAGCAGGTTGGTCTGGTAGGCGATTTCCTGAACCACGTTAATCTTATCTGCAATCTGCTGCATGGCTTCGATGGTTCGTCTTACGGCACTGCTACCTTCTTTGGCCGCTCCAGCGGATTCCTGAGCTATCTTTTCTGTAAGGCCGGCATTTTCCGTGTTCTGCACAATGCTGGAAACCATCTCTTCCATGGTAGAGGAGCTTTCTTCGACGTTGGCGGCCAGTTCATTGGAGTTCTGGCTCATGGATTGTGCCGATGAGTTCACCTGCTGCGAAACCTGGTTCAGGATGGCTGCGTTCTGACGCACTTCCATAATAATTCCGGAAAGCTTGACTACCATGTTGCGCATAGCATCCATCAATCGGCCAATTTCATCTTTTGAATCCACCGATACCTGGTGGGTAAGGTCGCCATCCGCAAGGCGGTTCGCAAGATCCACTGCGCGGGCCAGGGGATTGGTGATGCTTCGAATGATCATCACGCCCAACAGGATTCCCAGAAGAACACCCGCAGAGATCGCTATGATCGCTATTGTCAGGATAATCTCGTATTCCGCTTCTGAATTACGAAATATCTCCGCAGCAACTCGATCCTGTAGCTCCACCAGATTATCTATGCCTTCGCCCACGGGCTCGTAAAGAGGGCGAATCTTGTTCGCAATGGTATTGGAGGCCCCTTCGATTTCCCCGGCCTTGAGCTGGGCAATAGATACTCTGAAGCCTTCATCCCGGAGTTTGGGATAGTCGTCGGCCCATTTATCTGCCAGGCGCTTCTCTTCCGGGGTCAAATAGGTGTTCATGTACTTGGCCCAAACTTCATCGATCACTTTCAGGTTGGACTCTACTTTTTCCACCTGCTCGCGAACCATAGTAGGGTCTGGATTGGCCACCGCCGCCGTAATGGCTATTCGGTTCCATAGCATGAGAGCGCGAATACGCCCCAGTTGCTCCAGAGGGACCGTCCGGTCCTGGTAAACGGAACGGAGTCCGCCCACTACATCATTCATTCCATATAGACCCAGAAAGCCAATGACGAGCAGAAGCACACTCATCATTGTTAGAAGTGAGCTCAGCTTGGCCTTAACTGATAGATTCTTTAACATCCTGTATATCTCCCAATTCGGTCCCGGAACTCCCCGGGCATTCAATGAAAAAAACTAACCGGCGAGCCCCTCGGACGGCCTTCTCCCCGTCCCTTAAGTCCGCCGTTCTCTCCGCGGGCTTACAGCCCGGAGAACCGACACAGCCCGATGATTTACCACCAGACCCCAACCATTACAATCTACCGAATCGAAGTGCGGTATCGGTAGGCGCAAAAAGAGCCGCTAACTGGCTTTCGCAGTCTTCCTGGAGAAAAACGAGCCAACGTCCAGGATATAGGCGATTTGCCCTGTTCCCAGTATCGTAACTCCGCTCACTCCCGGCAAATTGCTCAATACCCGGCCGCCTTTTCGCACCACTGTCTGATACTCTCCCAGAAGCTCATCCACCACCAGGCCAACTCGGTGCTCGCCTTGCTGCAAAACGATTAAATCGTTTGCTTTGGTGGATTGCATCTGAAAGGCCTCGGGCAGGTTGACGCAGGGAACCACGTCGCCCCGAAGGTTGATGAAGTTACCCGCATTTCCGGTTCGCTTGTGAGCAGACAGTTCGGTGCATTCATACACCATGTCCAGGGGCACAACAAAGTGCACTCCCGCTGCTCGAATTAAAAATCCATCAATAATAGCCAGTGTAAGAGGAAGCTTGAGCGTTATCACGGTGCCCTGGCCTTCCTCGCTTTTCAGTTGCACCGACCCGCCCAGGGATTCGATACCCTGTTTTACGACATCCAGGCCAACGCCGCGTCCGGAATACTCATTAACTGTCTCTTTGGTAGAAAAACCTGGATGGAAAATCCATTCATGTAGTTGATCCGGATCCACTTCCTGGTCTTCGGTCATGATCCCTTTTTCCACGGCCCGTCGCTTAACAGCTTCGGTGCTAACGCCGCGTCCATCGTCTTCGATTTCTACAACAACGTGGCCCATATCCTGGTAGGCGCGAAGTTCGATGGTTCCCGTTTCCCCTTTACCGGCTGCGATTCTTTCTTCCGGCGTTTCCAATCCGTGATCTATGGAGTTGCGGACCAGGTGGATCATAGGATCCTGAATCCGTTCAATTACGCTTCGGTCCAGTTCAGTATCCTCGCCCTTTAGCTTGAGCTGGATCTTTTTCTTTAAATTGAGCGAGGCATCGTGCACCACTCTTCGCATCTTCTGGAATACCGTACCGATTTCTACCATTCGAAGGCTCATACTTTGCTGCCGTAGATCTTCGATGAGACGTTCGATGTTATCTGTGGAGGCCCCCAGTGAAGCGTCCTTGGAGGCTCGGGAAATTTGTTTGAGGCTCTGGGACTGAATGACCAGCTCCCCCACCAGGTTTATAAGTGCATCCAGCCGACTGGCATCTACTCGCAGGGTAGCATGCCCGGTAGTCGCTTGTTCGGTGGCGGTGGCAACGTTCGAACTACCGGCGCCTTTTTTTGCAGGGGCTGTTGCGTTTGCGGTTACATCGGCTGCCTTCGCAATGTTTACCGAAGGCGCAGCCGTAGCCGAAGGAGCGGGAGCCACACTTTCGACGGTGGCTGGCATCGAAGACGCGCCGGATTCCAGCTGCTGAATCCAGCTGAGATTTTCGAAAGGCATTTCCTTCCAGATAGAAAGCATTCGCTCTCTGGATTCAGGAAGAAGCTTTATTGTCTCTTCGTAGTCGGCCGCCGAACTGCCTGATGTATGAATTCGAAGGATACCGTTTTCTTTGACGAACTCAAAGGCGTCTTCTACTGCCGATTCGTCTTCTTCGCTTTGCAGAAGGATTTCGTAGCCCAGATAGGCTGCTTGCGGGTCAAAAGAATCCGGTTCAGGTAGACGGTCTGCAACGGTGAACACGCACTGTAGATTGCCCAGGTTCTTGAGGAACCGCACAAAGTTAAGCGGATCCAGTCCGGCCTTTATCGCATCCAGCGGCGGGCGAAAGGAAATATGATACTGGCCGGGGAGATGATTCAGTCCCTGGTTGGAGGCGGAGGCAGGTAAGGGCGATTCGACAACTGCGCCGACGCTTTCGGTGGCGGGGGCTGTGGAACCCAGTTCTTCCAGCCTGACGGCAATCTGTGCCTTTAGATCCTGGTCCTGGTCTTCCACCTCCTGGGGGATCTGGCCTGTAGCGCCTTCGGACAATTCAGCCGTGGATAGCGATTCAATATGATCTCGACAGGACAGCAGAAGAGGGACATCGCCCGGACTGAAAAGCGTCGGGTCATTTCGATATTTGTCCAGAAGACTCTCAACGGTATGCGCAAAGGATTCCAGACGCTTGGCCTGAAATATACCCGAGTTTCCTTTGATTGTATGCAGGGCGCGAAAGAGCGCATCCAACTCTGCCGGAGTGGTTTGCTGCTCCAGTTGAAAAAGGCTGTCTTCCACCCGGTCCAGGAGGTCCCGGATTTCGACTACAAAGGCTTTCTGGATTTCGTTTAGATCCATTCGGAAATACTCGTTAGATACTATATCGGTTTCGGCTATAGGTTAATTGCAGGGCTTCTTTGTTCGATGCGCTAATTCTTACCTGATCGCGCATGGACCCCAGTACACCTGCCAGATCCATCATTTTCAATACAGGCAACGAGTGGTTGAGAAGCTTGCATATGTTGCCGGATTTCTGGCTCATCGCTTTGGCGGTGATTAGCAATTGAAAACCACTGGAGTCCATTCTATCGATCCCCTGAAGATCGATGGCCAGGTTTCCGTTGAGGTGCTTTTTGAGTTCGGTCCATATACCCCTTGCCTGGTCAATGGTCCAGGAGCCCGTGGCCTTCAAGATGGTTCCCTGGTCGCTTTCCTGTGATATCTCAAGCATTCAATTCCCCTTCTGCAATTCTGAACCGCGACTCAATGCCGGACGCTTATTCGCGACGCGGGCGCTCTGACTCTGTTGTGCCGGTAGCGCTCGGCAGCCCTGGCTACTGTCGATCAATCCAGCGGACAGATCTTTTGCATCACAGCTACCAGTTGACTGGGCGCGAATGGCTTTACCAGCCAGGCCCGAGCGCCGGCCATCTGCCCTTGCTGCTTTTTTTCTTCTTCGGACTCGGTGGTCAGCATTATTATCGGAGTAAAACGGGCGCCTTCGTAGCGGTCATCGTCCCTGATTTTTTCGATCATCTGAATTCCATTTACATTGGGCATGTTCAAGTCTGACAGAATTGTATCGAACTTGTCTTTCTCCAACTTGTCCAGAGCGTCCTGCCCATCCACGGCTTCTTCCACCGCGTAACCGGCGCCTTCCAGCGCCATTCGCGTGAAGCTACGCATGGACTGGGAGTCGTCGATGATCAAAATCCTTTTGCTCATATTAATTCCTTTATGTCCTGAGTCCAAAATGGGTACTTTTGTACCGGACTCTCTCTACTAACTTAAATAGGACGACTAAAACTGTAAAGAATTGCCATGGGCAGAGCTATACTTGCAAGCAATTTCTGTAATTCTGTATCGGCTTTGGCCCGGTGACCAGAAAAGGGTGGGGGCGGAGGGGCGGTCCCACTGAGACCGAGATTTTCTGGCGCTGGATGCCTGCTTTACCTGCATCTTTGAGAATCAGTATCAATTTGTGTGGCGACAATCCTGGAAAAGTACACAGCAAGGTAATACAACCATTTGTCTCCTATTCACCGTATAATTATCTATGGATATAACTAAGTAGAAGATTTAAAATGTAATCAGAATGCGCTACCGCATCCCTGGCTTCGTTGACTAGAACTTTTCGTAGTCTTTTTCGTTGATTCTGGGAGCTCTGGATGCCGTCTTTTGGGCCGATTCTGAATCAGAACCCGGCGACACCGAGTCTTCCTGATCCTGTCTGGCGGCCATTTCTTGCTGCATTTTCTTTTGCGCTCGCAGGGAACTTCGGTCCTGGTCTACAGTGAAGAAGGAGAGGTTCTCGATCAGCGAGTCTGCCTGGCCCGAGAGTTCTTCGGCTGTGGCTGCCAATTCTTCAGCATAAGAGGCGCTTTGCTGTGAAACCTGGCTCATTTGCTGGATACCGGTATTGATTTGCTCGGCGCCATCCCTTTGTTGCTTTGACGATGCCGATATCTCCACAACAAGATCCGCCGTTCGCTGAATGCGCGGCTGCATTTCGTCTATTATCTTGCCAGCGCTTTCGGCGACATCCACCGAGTTGGATGCAATTTCGTTAATTTCCTGAGCCGAGCCTCGACTACGTTCGGCCAGTTTACGAACCTCGGTGGCCACTACGGCGAACCCCTGGCCATGTTCGCCGGCTCGCGCCGCCTCGATGGCAGCGTTCAAGGCCAATAGATTGGTCTGGTAGGCGATCTCCTGGATGACGTTGATCTTGTCGGCTATTTGCTGCATGGCCTCTACAGCCCGGTTCACGGCGGTTCGGCCTTCTTTAGCGCTCCCTGCGGACTCCTGCGCAATCTTCTCTGTGAGGCTGGCGTTCTCTGTGTTTTGCTCTATACTGGATGCGATCTGTTCCATGGTAGAGCTACTCTCTTCTACATTGGATGCCAGCTCATTGGAATTCTGGCTCATGGATTGTGCCGAAGAATTCACTTGCTGGGATACCTGCTGGAGGACCGCCGCGTTATCGCGAACTTCCAGAATGATACCCGAAAGTCGATTGACCATGTTTCCCATGGCATCCATTAATTGGCCGATTTCATCGTTGGAGCGCGCCGAGACTTTGTCTGTGAGATCGCCCTGGGAAAGGTTGTTGGCCAGCTTAATGGCCCTTCCCAGCGGGGCCGTTATGGAACGAATTATGAGAAAGCCCAGGGTCACGGACAGTATGATACCGAGAATTACCGTGGCCGAAGAGATCACCAGAATAGTGGCAAACTCGGTTTCGGCCATGTTGAAATCTGATTCCGCCATATCTTGCTGCATCTTGATCAATTCGTCGAGACCATTGCCCACGGGCTCGTAAAGCGGGCGGATTCGATTCTTCATGATTGAGTTGGCCCGTTCAAATTCGCCGGCCTCCAGCGCCTCCAGGGCCGGTTCAATACCTTCGTTTACGAACGCCTGGTTATTTTTGGCCAGTTCATCAGCCCTGGCTTGCTCTTCCTGCGTGAGGTTGGTGTCATCAAATTGCTTCCAGGCGACCTCCATTTCTTCGAGGTTACTTCTGACACTATCTACCTGATTCTGGACAAACCGGGCATCATTGTTAGCCAGAGCGGCCGTAATGGAAATTCGGTTCGAAAGAAGCAACGATCGAAACTTTTCCAGCCTTTCAATCGGTACCGCGCGGTCATTGTACAATTGCCTGAGCCCTTTCACGGCACTATTCATTCCGTACAGGCCTACCCCGGCTACGGCAAGCGTAAGGGTTAGAAGCAGACCCAGAAGCGCCACGAGTTTCTGGCTTACCTTGAGCTTATCTAGCATTCCATCTCCGAAAAGTCCGCCCTTGCGAGCCTGGCTACGTCGGCGGACTGCCCTTACATTAATCATAATGGATATAAACTGTCAATGATAGAGCTATAAAAAAAACGATCTGACTATGTTTGCATGCAGAATGCATGTAATATGCGTTACAAGCAGCGGAGGCTGGCTCTCTACGTTCTTTCCCGTTGCGGTGGCGGATTGCCAGTGTACATTAGAGGAGGGTCGAAAGATGCCGTTATTACCGGACCTGTGTCCGATCAAGCGCCCCGAGTGTAGACGGCCGGGGAAAATTGGTACTGTGCGGCGGCTGCGAACGCTGCCTTAGGCAGATGGGAGCAATGCCCGGAAGAATGGGCGTCTAACGATGGACCAGCGAAGCAATATACTGGGGCATCCGGTCCAACGAGATAACCGTTTGGGCGGCTCCCAGACGGATCCCTTCATAAGGCATACCGAATACAATGGAACTGGCCTGATCCTGGCAACATGTTCGGGAACCGGCCTTGCGCATTTCCAGCAGTCCTTCGGCGCCATCGGCGCCCATGCCGGTAAGCAGGATGCCCGCGCTCAGCTTGCCTACGTGACGGGCCACCGAACGGAAAAGCACATCTACCGAGGGACGATGTCTGTTTACCGGCGGTGTCTGACTGATCTTACAGGCAAATCCGGCCGCATCCGGGCGCACTTCCATATGGAAGTTCCCGGGAGCAATATAAACGGTGCTGTTCTTCAAGTTTTCGCTGTCTCTGGCTTCGCGAACATGCAGTACGGAAATGTGGTCCAGGCGCTGCGCAAACGCCTCGGTGAATTTTTCGGGCATATGCTGCACAATAACGATAGGCGGTAGAGGAGGGCGCAGAGCTGTGATAATGGATTCAAGCGCTTGCACGCCACCGGTGGAGGCGCCGATGGCGACGAGCCTGCACGGAAGTTTGCTTCTGGGATCGTCAAACAGAGCATCAAAGTCCCCTCCGGTGGTTGGGGCTGACTTCTGAGTAACCGGCGAATCCGAGGCGGATTCTGCCTGCACCTGTCGTGTGCCATAGGTTGTGCTTTTTCGGGCCGCATAGGCCGCCTTAATCAGGTGCACCACCTTGTGTTCGATGTCTTGCAGAAATTGCTTCACTGCCAGTTGTGGTTTGGGGATGATTTCTACCGCTCCCGCTTCCAGTGCGGCGATGGTACTCCGGGGAAGGTCGCCAGTGACCGAGGAACAGACTATGATGGGCGTATCCCGAATCTTTTTGATTTCTCTGATGAATGAAATGCCGTCCATCCTTGGCATTTCGATGTCGGTGATAATTACATCCGGCCACTGCTTCTCAAATTTGTGCAGGGCGAATATTGGATCCGAAGCCGTATAGAGTACGTTGATTTCTGGATCCTGGCTCAGAAGCTGTTTGAAGGTCTCCTGGACTACCGCTGAATCGTCTACAACTGCTACTTGAATCATTTTTTTGTGATCGCTATTCGTTTCATCCAGACTTCGCCGTTCCATAGATGAAACAATACGTTTCTGCCCTGCATGCCGCCCAGGTGTTCTTTGTTGATCTTGAAGCCGTTCATTTCCAGAAGCTCCCGGGCAATGGCAACATTCATGGAGCCCACCGAACGGTCGCTTTCTCCATCGCCAAAGAAGCTTCCGCCGCCAAACAGTTTCACTTGATATTCGGCAGGACTTGTACCGGTCTTTTTGATATTCTTTAGAAATAGATCTACTGCGTCGGAAACGTAACGAGCTTCCTGGCCGGCGGCGGGCAGTTCTGCTGACTTTCTTCGTGGCAGAATGGAATGGCTCATACCGCCCACGCAAAGCTCCGGATGCCACAGACAGATCGCCACGCAACTGCCCAGGATGGTTCTAATGCGGGTAGTTGCATCCCCCCAGAAAAACTCCCCCGGTTGAAGAAATATATCTAATACAAAATCCGGTTCTCGTTGTGTCACTCTCTGGTTCGCTTCCTCAAGGCCGAGATCTAATCGGCTAATGGTAAAGTTCCGGCTCGCGTATCTGCACCCGGTCCGGCATCGATTTGTTTGCTTGCGCATTGCCGGCGCTTCGTCGGCAAACCGGGGCCGCCGGCGTACCGGTCCGTGCCCGGTATCGGTCCCAGAAGCCGGCGCTCGGGCCCGTGCCTCATCGCATGGCCGGTTGGGCCGCTGTAGCGATATGCGAATCGATGCCCGCAGATCGCATTTTCCAGTATACCTCGCATACGAAGTCTATGCATTCTGCCTGCGTCTTGGCCTTTACTTCATCCGGACCCCAGACATAAATGCCATGGTTGCGCACTGCCACAGCAGGGCTATTCGGAAAACGATCAATGGCCTTTCGCAGGGAATCGGTAAGATCGCATTCTCGGGCCGTGTTGTCCACTACAGGGAGTTCGAATACATCGTAGTAACCGTGGCCCTGAATTCCTTTTAGCATTTCCAGTTGTGTGAATTCAAGGACTGAAAGGTCTTCATCGATTCTACGGGCCAGCATAGTCATTAATACTACATTCGACGAATGGGAATGCAATACTGCGCCCGCATTTCTCAGTTCGAATGCGGACAGAAATAGCGGGGCGCATTCGGTGAGCTTGAGCGATGCATTGCGCGGGCTTTCCAGGACTTCGCCCTTCATATCTACCACGAAACAGTCCTCGGGCAAAATCTTTTCTTTTTCTACTCCGCTGGGAGCCATATAGATCTTTTCTCCTCGGCGAATGGAGATTCCGCCGCCAGTGCCCGAAACCCAGCCCAGTTGGTAGAAGTTCTGGCACATCTCGGCGATGGTTATTCGTGGGTCCTTTTCCATTGTATATCCTTTGTGCGTATATCCCTTGCGATCCTTGTTTCAGGCAATACTGTGTCTATTCTACGGTGAAAGTAAGGCCTGATTGCTTCTCAATAAAATCAAGATTAAAATAACGCTCTCTAATTTTTTGCTGTAGCTTTCTTTCCTGAAAATAGTTGAATCGGTGCGCCGATCCAATGGCCCCGGTGATGTTGGCGGCGTAGAAGATCAATCCGGCCAGACCAAAGATGATTGAGCCCGCATGGCTTACATTGGCATTGTTCTCCAGGTTATATAGATAGGCGCCTCCACCCAGGAAGACGCCGTTCCAGAAAAAAGAGAGAGTAGCATCGGTGTAATGCTCGGTGTAAATATGTCCCGCTCCCGGCAACAATGCCGCCAGACCTCCGGCCAGCCAAGGCGACTTCCGGTCCAGGTTTTCATATTCCAGCAGATCGGTCCGTACTTTTCCTATCAACAGACGCAGATCTTCCTGTTCCGTGCTTCTTTGCAACTCTTCCAATCCTCGACTGGCCCGGGGATAATCCCCGGCATCCAGATAAACCGATAGCCCGAGAAGCCGCGCCACATCCTTCTGTCGGTCCGATGCCTCCCGTAGCAGGATTTGATCTCTATCGAAAAGGACGCTATTGTAGTCGTTCAGGGGAATACCCGCGAACATGCGCAGCAAGTAGGACGAAGTATGCTGTCTGTTTCGCAGGGCGTCCCGGGCGGCTTCAAATTCTCCCTGCCGCATCCGTGCCAGGGAGTATCTTTCCGCACAATCTCTGGAATTCTCGAAGCGCGGTTGATAGAAAGAGAGCGATGCCAGCGGATACTCGCCGGATAGATACAATGCATTTCCCGATGGCTCATTGCAGGGGGTTAATTCTTCGGCCAGCAATCCGCCAGACAGGAAAAGAGGCAGTAACAGGGATAGGGCGCCCCGGTAGAATAGGTTGCGTGTCAGGGCTTTGCTTGTCAGCATAGACTCTGGCAAGGATTTCATCCGGCCGGTCAGGCATTCAACCGTAAAACCAGGGCAGGGATTGCAGCGACTAAGCAGAGCGGAGGACAGAACTTGAAGCTACGGGGCAGACAATTGGAAGGGTTTTTCGACATCGGGAAGGACAAAAACCCTTCGTTCATAGCCGGGCGCCGCCTTGGGCTGTTGTTCGTGCTTTCATCCTTGTCTCTGGCGCTTTCGTGTGCATCTTCCGAGTCCCGGCGAGAAGTCCCCCCTGGGCTGGGACTGCTGGACAAGCTTGTTGAATACCATCGAAAAACTGGCACACATTTCGATGGGCCCCGATGCCCAATGTATCCTTCCTGCGCCGGCTACGCACACGAAGCCCTGGGCAAACACGGCTGGCATGGATTTCTGCTCACGCTGGAGCGTCTATTCTTTCGGGAAGGCGGGGATCTGTCCCATCGTTACCCGCTGGCTCCTCGACATTTTTCGGAGACTCCGCGTTATCTGGATCCCCTGGAGGCTTCCACGGGGCAGCGACCGCGGCTGGCAGATCCCGACTATCTCAAGTCCTACGGCCAGTGATCCGGCCTGAGTTCTACGGTTGGCGATCCGGGGACTGATTGGCGATCCGGGGACTCCCTTTCTGGATACTCCCTGGCGGATGGCCAGTGGGCAAACAGGGGTCGCCTGGAAAAAAGGGCCGGATATCCAATCCAGGCCAATACATGAGCTAAAGCCGAATCTATCCACACTTTTGTGCCGTTCGGCCCGTCTCTCCGGAGAATGCGGCCATTTCTGACTTGTCACAGGGACATAATACCATAATATCGTGGAACCGATGGAAAGCATCTCGACCGACGGAAAGAACCTGCTGGAAGCTCTAAAGAGTCATCCGGCTTACCAACATCTCAAGGATCCGGACTTTTTTGTAGAGTATCCGGTAATGCACAGCCCGCTGGCGCTACCAGGTATGTGGCGGGCAGTTGATTATCTTGAGCAGGCACTTGGTAACAAGCAAAGCATCTTGTTGGTGGGAGACCGGGATGTGGATGGAGTTACCTCTACCGCTCTTCTACATCGGTTCCTGGATGAGCGTAGCGGTCCCGACTCCGGCCTGGTGCAGACCCTTGTTTCCAGCGAAGGGGACGATTACGGTCTGGCCGGTAGTTTTCTGGAGCGGATCTTGAATTCTTCCGCAAGTCTTATCGTTCTGATGGATATGGGTAGCGCCCACCTGGAAGAAATCCAGCAGGTCCTTGATGCGGGAAAGCGAGTAATTGTCCTTGATCATCACGTCATTTCGCATCCAGAGCGCATCCCGGATTGCGCATTCATAAATCCCCGATTGCTGCCATACTGCGACAATCTGGAGCACCAGGGAAAGATAGCAACTGTTGGGCTCGTCTACAAACTCCTCATTGCCTACGCACTTTTTCATACCTCGCTCTGGAACCGGTTGGAAGTTCTTCTGAGCGATGACGGAAGCTACAACCTTTACCGGACAGGGGCCTTTCTGCATTCCTCCGCGAACCCGGAAAGTAGCCTGATTCCCGAAAGAGTGCGCCATCTTCTGCCATACACTGTGAAGGGAAGCTCGGATCTGGCCGGTATGGAGAACAGCCTTGCCGCAATAGCCAGCGAACTCCTCCAACAGGATTCGGGCTCGATTTCCGGCCCGGCGCCCGTGGAGGGCTCTTCGGGCGCGGATAGAGAAAGCAACTCTGCCCTGATGGCTCTGAACGGTTTGCCCACGATTAAACCGGAGCTCTGTGCGGTACTGGAAAAAGAACTGGTGGATCCTTCCCGAATGCAGGCAGATCCCTGGCTGGAAACCGAGGAAGGGCGCCTGCGAGCAGGGCAATACCTGTTTGCGGCCGCCGTAATGCAGCGACCCCGGCTTCTGGAATTCATGGTGGAGCATTCGGATCTGGCCGCCATTGGTCTGGTTACTGATATGGTGCCGCTGCGCGGCGAGAACCGGGTGGTGGCACGGCTGGGTATGCGACTGAACACTCTTCTGGGAAATGTCATACCCGAGCCTCAGTTTCGCCCCGGGTTGGGATCCCTGTATTCGGCTCTGCGCATTGACCGTTCGGATTGGTCCGGCCGGGATTTTGGCTGGAAGATCGGTCCGGTGCTGAATGCCGCCGGCCGGATGGGCGAAACGGAGCTGGCGCTGGAATTGCTATGTAGCTCCGAGCAATCCCAGGCGGATGGTCTTGCCCGTAAGCTTGTAAGGCTGAACGAAAAACGAAAAGATCGAACACGAAAGAACCAGTCCATCCTCGAGGAACTCCTGGAACAGGAACCAGAAAAGGCCACCGCTCCGCTTATCGTCTGTTACGATGAGCGACTGGAGCCGGGCGTGTCCGGAATTCTGGCCAGTCGATTGATGGAACGCTATCGAAAGCCCGTGGTTTACATGAATCCAGACGGCGAGCGGATCCGTGGATCGGTGCGGAGCTTTGGCGGACTGAGCGCGCTTTCGATTCTGGAGGGTGTTTCCGATCATCTGCTTCAGTATGGCGGTCATCCGGAAGCCGCAGGCTTTTCCCTGGAAAGAGAGGCGCTACCGGCCCTGGAATCGTCGCTTTTGGAGCATATGGATGAGCTCTTACAGCGTACCGGATGGAATGGCGACGACCACCTGGTGCGCGAAGGGCTCCTTGTGGACCTGCCTATTCATGCTTTGAACGCCCGCCTGTACGAACAGATGGAGCTCATTGAACCTTTCGGGCCAGGCAATCCGGAGCCCATCTTCAGGCTTTCTAACACCAGCATTTCTGAAGTGAAGTTCATGTCCGGCGGGCTCCATGCTCAGATTACGTTTCAGGGCCACCGCAGCCTTCGCGGCGTGCTCTGGAACAGAGGCGCTTTGATCCATTCCATGATTCTTGCCGCGGGCCATGAATCGGATGCGAAAGGCCTGGTGTCCGGTCTCAGCCTACCGGTACACTGGATCACAGGCACCCTGGAAGCAGATGCCTTCCGCGGGGGCAAGAAGCGATCCAGGTTTCAGTTCGTAGTTCAAGATCTCCACAGTCCGCTGTTCGAAGAAGCCGTAACTCCGGACGGGCAGCATACTCGTTCGAGTTCGGTGGCTTCGGGCTTTCCTTCCCTTCCTGGATCCCCATCCTCCGGAGGAAGTTCAGAAAGCGGCGCGGTTGCCAATGAGGCAGGCTCCCCGAAGGGCGGTTCCGCCCAGGATCTCCTGTTTACTCGCTAATCACCAGTTCCTACGGCCACGGTTCTGTACTCTGTACTACCATCGCCATCGCAGCTGCCATCGCAGCTGCCATTGTAGCTGCCGTTGTAGGGCCGCTCTTCTGGGACCCGGGGGGCACCTGCCGGTCCGGCCTTTAGAAAGCCTTGAGGAAGTATCGGGAACATCGTGCACATCACGAGCATCGTGGACGTCATCTCGAGAGTTCTGAGTACACGAAAAAGGTCGCCTCGGGGCGACCTTTTAGAGAGCATCTAGCGGCCTGTTCACTTGCGGCCGGTGTGTTGGTTACCGGCGATGTTCAGTTCGTGCTGTGTTTGAGAGTTTCACTGCCCTGTAGGAACGGCATCCTGCTCAATGGAGCCATTCTGATCGGATAGGAAATAGATTACCTGCCATACCTCTTCGTTAGAGATGGGGGCCCCACCGCGCGCTGGCATGGGAACCTTGTTCGGTCCCAGAGCTTCGCCGGCGCTTACGCCATTCATGACCAGTTTCGCCAGGTTCGTTTCAGAGGCTGGCTGATGCCACCATTCGTTGTCCTTCAGGTTAGGACCTACGCCACCTTCCAGATTGGCGCCATGACAGGCCACGCATACTCGACCGTAGGTTTGCTCTCCGGCATCAATGGCAGCCTGGTTTCGCACAGGGATGATATCGATGCTGGGCACTACATACCGCTGGCCCAATTCGTCGCGTACAGATACGGTATCCGGCTGATTCAGAAATCCCTGGGAAAAGATGGCAACCAGAACGCCACCTACCAGAGCTCCCCAGAACAGGAAATTCACCCACCCTGGTACGGCTTTGTTATTGCTATTATCACTCATAATTCTTGCCAGTTCCTTCTACTTCACTAATAAGCGGTGGCAGTCCTTATTGATAGAACTCGCCATCGTACTGCGCCTGACGGCTGCCCAGAAAATTCAAATATTCCACCAGAGCATCCCCTCTGGTCTGATCGGCCAGGCGAGGGAATGCGGAGCGCTGATAAGGATCGTTCAGCGGAAGCCCAAAGTTCATCATCCAGCGAACCTTCCAGGACATAGCCAGTGCATCCAGGTTATCCTCCTCGAAAAGGTAAGCGTAGCTGTGATTGCCAGTTCGCATGTCGAACTGCGGATTCTTTGGGTTCGCGTAAGGATTGCTCATAAGCAAGTTTCGCAAAGCATCCCTGTCCATCTTTATGCCAGCATGACTCAGGTCCGGACCAATGCGGCTGGAGCCTTGCACCGAAGGGGTAAAAAACAGGTTCGCCTGCTTCTGCGGGGCGGGAAAGTAACCCAGCTTTTCGATATCGCTGAATCGCAATACTTCCCAGGCTTGCGCTCGCAGGCCCTGGCTATGGCAGTACTGGCATCCCTCTTGATAGTAGACTTCCTGGCCTTTTAGAACCAGAATGTCTTCGGGCGCCTGGGTGTACTGATGTTTTCCATGCAGGTCCGGAGCTCCGAAGGGTAGGACCACGCTGGCCACGAAACCCACAAGGCCCGCTACCACGGTAGTTACGATAGTTGATGATACTGTTTTGAACGGTGAATTCATATCGTTCTAATCCTTAACTCAGTGCGATTCAGCAGACGCAGTCACGGGAGGATCCGTAACGACAGTCGGTCGATTGTAGGCCGCAGACTTTCCTGAAAGACCGGCCAGAACAGCGATGATTCCCGAGATCACTCCCAGAAGAATCATTACCAGTCCCAGAAGAACAAATCCGTAAACGGAATATAGATAGCTGAACAATGCATCTTTACCCACTTCGGCTTCCAGGCTGCCGGCGAACAAAACCTGGGCCCAGGCCGGGTTCGCCAGGGCTTTTTCCGCGCCTTCGCCTGTAAGCGACGAAGCTGCCTCGGCCTGGATCCAGCCCTGCGTGAAAGCCGCTGACAGAACAGTAATAATGCCGGTATAGAGCAGGAAGTTACCCAGAGACTTTAGGCCGGATGGAGTAGAGGCCTGCTTCCAGTAGCCCAGTAGCAGATAGGCCGAAGCCAGAGCCAGAGGCAGCACCGCAGTGGCTGCCAGAGTGTAAAGATCCTGATTGTTCCAGGCCATGTAGCGGAAGTTCGAACCAATCAAAGGGATCTGAAGAACAAAACGAACCGCCAGATACACACCCACCAGAACCAATCCCCATCGAAGGGCCTTTCCGTCCTGGTCGGAGTTGACGATCTTTCCGCTACGAGACAGGGAGTAGTGGATATTGGCCACGCCGCCCAGAAGGGACATGGTTAAAGCAAGAGCGGCGCCCGTTCCAACATACTGTAGGACTTTCGCATCAGCGGTGCCCAGCAAAGCTCCACCGGCCGCCACAGGGACCAGCACGGCGCCCGCGACGATCTGAAAATGTGCGGTGGCTTCGCTAAACACCGGAAGCTCATAGTGCTTTTCGAGCCAGTAATATCCCATTGTAAACAGCGGGAAGAGGATGAAGAACGTCAGGACGGCATTTCTGTACATCTCGGCAACCAGAGCGTCCTGAGCGCCGGATGTAGGAGCGGTAGTGACCAGCAGGCCATTGGGCATACCGAAGTTGCCCAGGAAGTAGAAGAGCATCATACCGCCGATGGTAGCGGCAGCAAATTTCTCGTATACTTTCAGGTCTTCTTTGCCCCAGAGAGCAATGATCAGAAGCACCAGAAACACCGTGAAAACGACCATCATCAGATTGTCTGCAATCCAGTTCAGTTCGCCGTATTCGCGTCCGGTGTTGTATCCAAAAAGTATAGTAACGACTCCAAATAGCAGAGCGGTCTGATGTGCACCCAGAGCGGCAAGGCCGGCCAGATCCACGCGAAAGCTGGCGCGCTCGTTGATGATCTGATAACCCAGGGCAAAGAAATAACCCAGCACACCGCCAAAGATTAGCAGATTGGCGCCGATGGGCCGCAGATATCCGTAAGAAAAATAGGAATCCGGACCGGGCATGAATGTCACCATCTGGATCTCATTTACAACCCGAATGGCCACGCCCAGAAGCAACCATAGAGTGGAGATTACCAGATAAAGCCCTGTAGTGCGATTATAGTCGTTGCTCAGTAGTTTCATAGTAATAATCGATTCCTGTTTCTAATGCCTTACTCTTCTGCGGGAGCCGGGTTGTAACCGCTCATGTCTTCCAGTTTTGGCGACTGAGGTCTTTCCGAAATCGGAGTGTAGCCCATGTTCCAGCGTCGGCTGGTAGCGTAAGCTTTCTTCACTTCTTCCATGGCTGCATGGATGGCGGCTTTTCGTTTGGCCGCGTCCTTCTCCGCTACCGGAGGAGCCAGGGAGTACAAATAGTGGGCCATGGCCCAGCGTGCTCGATCCGTATGCGATTGATATGCATGGCCGGAGGGCAGTTCTTTCGTCTTGTCTGTTCCCACAGTCATCGCCTTGAAATAATCCACCGGCGTTACTTCCGGCGCAGTGGCGTCGGTGAAAGCCGGAACTTCCAGACCCTGTTCTTTTAAAGCCTTCGCTTCGGGACCGTTGCCATCCCAGGCAGTACCATGGCAGTTCTTGCAGTTGTACTCGGAACTGGCATAGTAGATGGATCCCTTGTAAAGGCTTTCCGGAGTAGCCTCATGAATAGGGGCCGGTTCCGGGCTGCACGCGGCAATGGCCAGGATCAGAATTCCAGATATGATGAACTTGTTGGATTGCATTTCTTTCGCTTTCCCTCTAAACATTGCTATCAATGGTGCATGTGCAGGCATTCTTCCAACTTGGGATCCTTTACCGGCACCAGGTTTGCTCGAGACAGAGCCGAGCCCACTACAAATATGAAGGCTCCACCCAGGGCCAGAAGGGGTCCCAATTCCTGCCATGAGAACATTACGAAATGGGCTGTGTCGCCTTCCACATCCAGGCTGGGATAGGCTACCCAGTACATATCCACGATTTGGCCCACAATTACCAGCCAGGCAATGGCTGAAAGGAACTTGATGTTTCGCTTATTCTCACGCTTCAGTAGGGCGAAGAATGGGATGAAGAAACGAACTACAAGAAGTAAAACGCTTACCCAGGCCCAGGCGTTGTAGCTCATGTCGCCGGTAAACAGTCGGTTATTATAGAAATACGTCTCTTCCGGGATATGGGCATACCAGATCAGAAGATACTGACAGATTCCGATGTAGGCCCAGAAGATGGTGTGGCCCCATAGATACTTCCCGAGGTCATGGATGTGATTCTCGTTCACCGCATCGCCCAGCAGGCCGCGACCTTTGAGATAGTTCACCCACAGGATCAGGGATGCAAATGTCGTGAGCGCCAATCCGGCAAAGATGTATACCGCCCACATCGTAGAGAACCAGTGTGGCTCCAAACTCATGGACAGGTCCCAGGAGCTAACGGAGAATGTTAGTCCAAATAGGACCAGAAAACCAGCTGACCATTTAATCATGGATTTGGTGTGGGATACCTTTCCGTCGTTGTCCTGTGCTGTGGATTTCTTCCAGAAGAGAAAGCCAAACAGGATCCACAGAACGACGATTACCAGATTCCTGCCAATGAAGAATGCTTCATTCAGGTAAGGAGCTTTCCAGTGGATGAGATGGTCCGATTCCGCTTTACCCACCCAGTGATGATAAGCGTCGCCCAGGCCAAAGAATACTGCGATGAGCGCCAGAAGGATTACCGGTAGAAACCAGAAGTAGGACTCGGCGATTCGTCGAACGGTTACGCTCCAGGCGGCCCCGGAGGCATGATGCAAAGCGGTGAAATAGATGCCACCCACGGCCACCGGAAGGAAAACCAGAACGGCCATGAGAATAGAGAGAAATAGACGCGGGTTATGGCTTCCTTCGCCATGGTCCGCCTGTCCATGCCAGGGGACGAATATCTGCGCTACTGTGAGCACCAGACCCACCGCAATCAACGCCAGACTGATTTGTTTCAGTCGAGCAGGGAATTCAAACTTCAGTTTGTCCTGTTCCAGATTTGCTGCCATAGATAATCGTTCCTGTTTCTACTGTCCCTGCTTCTGAAGCAGATTGATATAGTGAATAATTGCCCAGCGCTCTTTTTCTGTGGTTTGCGCCGCATAAGGCCGCATTCTGGCCCGACCCACGGTAATAATATGGAAGATTCGTCCGTCTTCCCAGTCCAGGACCAGCGAATCCGGGCCAGTCAGAGCGGGTATATCCGCGAACCTGGGAGTTACCGGACCGTCGCCCATGCCTGTATTTCCATGGCAAGCCGCGCAATAAGTGTTATACTTTTTCTGCCCCAGCTCCAGTACTTCTTTCGTAGGCCGGAGCGGATTTGTAAGCTCTGCAGCCGCACGGTCAAAATCAGCCGCCGGAATCAGATACGGGGTCTTGTTTCTGGGGACGGTTCCTTCGGGAGCCGTGCGCGCCGCCGATCCGGGGCCACCCCAGGATTCCAGGGAACCCATGGTCTTTTCGTAGTTTCCTTCGTAGACCTCGTCCAGTGTGCTGGGATCTTCTTCCTGCGATTCTACTGCGGGCGAATCGTGCATGTCCAGAAAGAAGTGCATGCCGGATTGATTGCCTGCGTAGTTGCACTGCGAAAGCAGAAGAGCAGCGCCGGAAGCAATGGCTACAGTAAGAATGCGTGTAAGGGAATTCATTTTTGTTGCCTTATCCATGGTTTTCTCGGCTAGGCCGACTCCTTAACAGCCGTGATTTCTTCGGCTCCCAGTTCTTGCATGAAGGCTTTGATACCTTCTTCGTCGTAGTTGGCGGAGTCGCCCGGGATCCACAGACAGAATTTATCATCTGTTATGGAAGGGTGCAATACCTTACGAAACGGTTTGGGCAGCCGTGAGATCATGAATAGACCTGTAACTGTGGCCAGACCGCCGAAAAGGACAGTAAGCTCAAAACAGATCGGGATCATGGCCGGCCAGCTATAAGTAGGCTTGCCCCCGATGTTAAGCGGATAAGAGTTCAGGTTGGGATACGCGTCAATGGCCCTGGTGATTGTGTAATTGATCACCTGCTCATGAACGATGAACTGCAGTAAGAAGGCGATTAAGAAGCCAGTCAAACCGGCAAAGAACGTAACATACGGGAGCTTGGATCGTTTGAACCCCATGTCAAATTCCAGGCCGTGAACCGGAAAGGGAGTCAGACAATCGAAATTGGTGTAACCCTTTTCCTTTGTTTTCTTCGCCGCGTCTGATATCTGTTCCGGAGTGCTGAAAAGGCCGAATACTCCTTTGTCGGTTTCCCGGTATGTGTATTCGAAAGCCTTGTCCAGCAAAGTGCGGAAGGCCACATACTGCTTTTCAAAGAACCGGTCTAAGAATTGTTCCAGTTTTTCTGTCATAGCGTTTAGCTTTTCCATAATTACCTGCCAGATTCGTCTGGATTAATGGCCTCCGCCGTAGCCGCGAGCTCCCGGACTCTTCATGACAGTTTTGATCTCTGCCATGGCGATGGTGGGGAAGAATCGCATGAACAATAAGAACAGTGTAAAGAACAGTCCAAACGATCCAATCAGGATGCCAAAGTCATGAATGGTCATGATGTACAGATCCCAGCTGGAAGGGAGAAAGTCCCGGTGTAGACTGGTTACAACGATCACGTATCTTTCGAACCACATACCAATGTTTACGAAGATGCTAATGATCCACAGCGCCACAGGGTTGGTTCTAATCTTTTTGAACCAGAAGAGCTGCGGAGAGATTACGTTGCAGGACACCATGATCCAGTAGGACCACCAGTATGGTCCGAGCATACGGTTGATGAATGCAAAACCCTCAAACTTGGAGCCGGAATACCAGGCGATGAAGAACTCGGTGGCATAGGCCAAACCTACCAGGGTTCCGGTAAGCATGGTAATCTTGGCCATATTCTCCAGGTGCTTGATGGTGATGTATTCTTTGAACCCGAATAGCTCTCGCATGAGGATCAATAGAGTTAGCACCATCCCGAATCCGGAGAAGATCGCCCCCGCCACAAAGTAGGGCGGGAAGATGGTAGTGTGCCATCCGGGGATTACCGAAGTAGCAAAGTCGAAGGATACGATCGTGTGAACGGAAAGTACCAGGGGCGCCGAAAGACCGGCCAGAATCATGGCTGTGGTTTCGTAGTGCGACCAGGCGCGGGCCGAACCTACCCAGCCAAGGGAGAGCACGGAATAAACGTTCTTTCGCAGCTTGTTAAACCACTCGCCGCCCTTGATTCGATCGCGAATCGATGCGAAGTCAGGAATCAGTCCCAGATACCAGAATACAAGTGAGATCGTAAGATAAGTAGAAATGGCAAAAAGGTCCCACAGCAGAGGGGATCGAAAGTTGGGCCACAGGGTTCCGCGTTCGTTCGGATAGGGAAACAGCCAGAAGGTAAACCAGGGTCGACCCACGTGAATCAGTGGATAGATACCGGCGCAAGCCACAGCAAAAATGGTCATGGCTTCGGCAGAACGGTTTACCGCGGTTCTCCATTCCTGACGGAATATGTACAGAATGGCCGAGATCAGTGTACCGGCATGACCGATACCAATCCAGAAGACGAACGTAATGATAAACGAGCCCCAGCTAACGGGCACGTTTACGCCCACAACGCCCATACCTGTGGCGATGAGATATCCGATTTCCACAACCAGCAGTGTCAGCAGACCCAGCGCTACCGCGAAGGCCCCCCACCACCATTTTTCGGGGAATGTATCCAGGGGACGGGCGATGTCCGCATTAACATCGCCGTACGCCTTATTACCTTGTACCAGGTCTACTTTTTCCAGGGTTTCCGTATTATTGGCCATTGTAGTTTTTCCCTTTCTGATTTACGCCATGGGGTTGCGAATCTTCGCAAGGTAGGTCACGGATGGTTCCACTCCCAGGAAATCCAGGACGCGATAACCACGCTTGTCTTTGGCCAGTTTCGCTACTTCGGAAGCTTCATCGTTGATGTCTCCGAAGGTAATTGCGCCAGTAGGACATACTTCCTGACAGGCTGTGACCACGGTGCCGTCTTTGATTTTCTTATCGCCACGGACTTTCATATCCTGACGAGCGGCATTAATTCTCTGCACGCAGAAGGTGCACTTCTCCATAACCCCTCGAGATCGAACGGTTACGTTGGGGTTCAGCCCCAGTTGCATCGGGTCGCGGAGCTTGCGGTCCAGACCCTCCATATAATACCAGTTTTCAAACCAGTTAAAGCGACGTACCTTGAACGGGCAGTTGTTCGCGCAGTAACGCGTTCCCACACAACGGTTGTAGGTCATTACGTTAAGACCTTCCGAGTTGTGAGTGGTGGCCGCTACCGGGCATACATTCTCGCAGGGCGCGTTCTCGCATTGCTGACACAGCATTGGCTGATGGCTCACAGAAGGATTCTCTTCTGTGCCGCTGTAGTAGCGATCGATTCGCAGCCAGTGCATTTCGCGACCAACGGCCACTTCTTCCGGACCGACCATGGGGATGTTGTTTTCCAGATTACAGCTGGTTACACAGGATCCGCATCCAGTACATTTGGACAGATCCACTACCATGTGCCATCGGAGGTTTCCGTATTCCCAGGCTTCCATCAGTTGAGCATTCTTGGGATGCTCGATGGTGGCTTCGTACAGTTTGCCTTTGGCTTTGGTATAATCGCCGTAGCTGGCTTCCAGGATAATGGGCCGTTGCTCCGCAGTATACTGAGTGGATCCAGCAAATGGAGCGTAGGGGATATCGTCGGAAATGCCAGGGAAGTTATCCGGCTGATTCATTCCCGTTCTATATACAGTCTGAGTATTGCCCAGAGTCTTGCGGTCGCCGGTGTTTTCGATGGTTACCGCCTGACCGGAAAGAGTTAGCGAATCGTCGCCGGTGGTGGCCACGGCTATGGCATTCAGGCCGCGTCCGTTGCCGACTTTTCCGGCCTCGGTGCGGCCGTATCCCAGCGCCACCAGCACCGCATCGGGATGGATTCCTGGTTGCATGTGCACCGGAAGCTCCAGAGTGGTTTCGCCTACTTTCAGTTTTACAATAGAGCCTTGCTTCAGCTTCAGCTTTCGGGCAGTGGCAGGTAGAATCGTTGCATAGTTCTCCCACACGACTTTGGTTACCGGGTCCGGCAGTTCCAGACGGTAAGCGTTGTTTGCCTGCGAACCGTCGCGGACTGCCATGCTCAGATAGAGGCCCAGCTTGAGGCCGTCTTTGTCGCTTACGCTGCGAGGCAGGTTATTCAGCGATCCTGCATTGAAATTTCGCGCAGGAGCGTTTCCGTTAAGTTTTCCGGCATCCGGCGCATAAAAACCGTCCTGAAGTACCTTCACCCAGAAACGCTCAAAGTTTCCGCCGGCCCGTCCCGCCCAGGCAGCCTTCAGATAGTTGTGGAAGTCAGAGGAGCCGCCCAGGGTTCCGCCGCTAATCTGGATCAGGTAATCTTCCAGACTGGCCGAGTCAAAAATAGGTCTTACTGTAGGCTGTTGGATAGCTGCAATACCATCGATTACCTCTCGGTCCCCCCAGGATTCCAGGTAGTGACTGAGAGGCAGAACGGCGCTGGCCAGTTTTGCTGTTTCATCGATTCGATCGGAAATGGAAGCCACAAAAGGCACAGCCGCTAGAGCTTCTTTCACTTTCGCGCTTTCGGGCAGATGGTACTGGATGTTCGCGCCCGATACGATTACGGTTTTGACTTTGCCTGCCTGGCAATCGGCCAACAGGGAAAGCATGTCCGGATCAGAAATGCCCGGAGAATAGTTCAGAGCGTTTTTGTGGTCTACGGTTACACCGTCGTTTCCGCAAATATGATTGAGGAGATTCACAGCGATGGCAAGAGCTGCCTGTCGACCTGTGGCCGCCAGGGGAGAACCTCCGATTACCAGGCTCTTGCCGCGGCTTGCCCAGAGTTGCTCGGCTGTTTTCTCAATAGCGGTTTGATCCAGTTTGAGGGCTTCGGCTACTCGCTCCGGAGTGTAGTTTTCCAGGAGTCCGCGAACCTGGGCATTTCCGGTATAAGGACCGCTTTTCAGATTCAGTGTAATGTGCGATGCGAGGGACAGAGCCACCGCAGTTTGATCGCCGGGCTTAACGGGAATCCGCAGATCCGCGTTGGAGCCTGTTACGCTAAACATGGACTCAATGGCAATCAGTCGCGAGGGTTTGCCTTTTGTAGGGTCGCGTCGCGCCGAGAATGCGGCGGTCTGAGCTGCGGGAAGTCCCATGGTGCCCAGGAAGTCGGCATCAATGGCTACAACCAGTTCGGCACGGTCCAGTCGATAGTAAGGAATCAGCGCCTGACCATAGGAGGCCCGCTGCCCTTCAGCGATTTGTCGCAGAGTAGGATCCGCACGGAATTCAACGTGCTTTCCGCCAGGGTTGGCATTCAGGAAGTCTCGGATCAGCTTGCGGGAAGTAGGGCTGTCGATGGGACCGGTCAAGAGGACATAGTCCCCTTTCTTTAGCTCGGTCTGGATTTCAGAAATAATGGCTTTTCGAGTGGATCGTTTCTTCTTACCATTCGTAAGCTTTACTGGTTTTCGCAGTCGGTCTGGATCGTACAGATCCATGATGCTGGCTACATCGTAGGCGCTAACGCCTCCGCGGGTAAGCGGATGTTCCGGGTTCCCGGCAATCTTGTTGGGCCGGGCATTCATGGTCCGAACCACCAGTCCGGTGCCGTCCGGGGCTACCGTGGAATAATAATTGCTCTCACCTGGAACATCCTCCGGCGGGCGAATTACAGCCGGAACGATCTGTTCGGTGGGCCTTCGGCAAGCGGCCTGGACCAGCACGGCCCCGGCGCCCATGAACTTCAGAAAGTTCTTTCGGCTAACAGGCTTTTTCTTGAGCTCGGACAGCATCTCATTCTTGGACATGCCGAACTCGGGCTCCTTGTAATTGCTTACAGGGGGAGCATTTCTCTCTTCGAGAGATTGCCAGTATTTTCTAGTTCTATTCTTTGTTTCCATGAAATCCAACCAGGTCGATCCTTCCAGTGATCTCAATAGTGACAGGTGCTACAATCGGTAATGCCAACGGCGTGGTTGCCGCCTGGCGGTTTGGGATCTGGATTATTTTCTCGGTGGCAGTTAACACACCAGCCCATGTTAAACTCGGTGGTTACTTCCACCTTGTCCATTTCCGCAACATTTCCGTGGCATTGTGTACAGTCAAAGCCCCGGGCAATGTGAACCTTGTGTGAGAAACGCGCATGATCCGGTAGATCGTGCACTTTGTTCCAGCGCATGGGGATGCCCTTCTCGTAGGTCTTACGCAGATATTGAATATCCGGGCTGTCGGAGGCGACGTATGCATGGCATTTCATACATGTGGCCGTGTCCGGTACGCTGGCCATCGCACTCTTGTCTACACTTGTGTGGCAGAACTGACAGTCTATGTTCAGTTCGCCAGCATGTATCTTATGACTGAATGGGATGGGTTGATCGGCTGCATAACCCTGATACTTGGGATTGACCCCGTACAGGTATACAAATGCGCCGATTAAAGCGAAGAGTAATACAAACTTGATTCCGTGCTTCTTTGCGATTCTTAGAAGAGGTGCCATTTGGCCTGTGCCCTTTTTCCAAATTGGCGGAAGCGCCGCGATGATCGCTGATCCCGCCTTGAACAAGAATGGATTTGCAATGAGGCTGTCAATAGAATCTGCCAGCCCTGCATTCTTTTAGGGCAAAAATTCAGTGTTTTGTCGCTTTTTGAGAACGGTTCTCAGATCATTGCTTACCTGACACTGTGACCTGGCCATCTGACAAATCGACAACGACTTTGCTTCAGGAACCCACAGATGGCCCGATGAATACAGAGAAGCCTGGTCCGAACTTTGCTATATAAAGTTTGGTATGGCATGGAAAGCGACGGAAAAGGTCCAGGAGATGCCAATCATAGAGGCCGTGGTCGAAAACCTGGCGCTATCATTGCGACGATACGGAGGATAGCCAGGTCCCGGGGAGATCTCTCGGCGGAAGCGTAGCCCGGTCTCAGCGGTATTTTCTTTAGTTTTGACGAATGGTAATGGATGGCGGCAAGATACAGGACTCATACTCGAAGGTTTTTTTCGGACGCCAGGGGATCAAACAACCATGGCAGTTCTCGATGCCCCCATTGGATTCTGATTCAGAGACGACAATGCTCTGAATGCGAGGCGCAATACGGAGATAGATTATGAAATTGGATAAACTAACAACGAAGGCACATGAAGTAATTGAAAGCTCGCAGGAGCTGGCTCAGAACAAAGGCAATCCGGAAGTGATGCCGGAGCATCTTCTCTATGAAATCTTTCGCCAGGAGGAGGGCATGGGCCCCATGCTTCTGGAGCGTATGGGCGTTTCTCAGAGCACCGTTCTGGGGTTGCTGGAAGGTCACCTGGGAACGCTGCCCCGCGCGGAAGGAGAAATGGAGATCCGACCTTCCAGGGGCTTTGCCCAGCTACTTCAAAGAGCAGATAAAATCGCCAAGAACAGAGGCGATCAGTATCTGTCCACCGAGCACATCGCCCTGGCATACCTGGAAGACGATTCCCAGCGGCTTACCGGCGAGCTCAAGCGTCTTGGACTGGATCCAAAGGAGATCAAAGAAGCAGTGAATGAAATGCGGGGCGGTCAGCCCATCAATAGCGATAATCCGGAAGATACCATCGAGGCGCTGTCCAAGTACGCCAGGAATCTGAATGATTCGGCCCGGAAGGGTAAACTGGATCCGGTAATCGGACGGGATGAAGAGATTCGAAGAATCATGCAGGTGCTCAGTCGCCGGACCAAGAACAATCCCATCCTGATTGGAGAACCAGGAACCGGCAAGACGGCTATAGTAGAAGGACTGGCGGGCAAGATTGTGGCCGGCGAGGTTCCCGAGGGCCTGCTGGATAAGGAGCTCTATGCTCTGGATCTGGGCTCCATGATTGCCGGCGCCAAGTATAGAGGAGAATTTGAGGATCGATTCAAAGCCCTGCTAAACGAAGTACAGCGCTCCGACGGAAGAATCATCCTCTTTATAGATGAAATCCACACTATTGTAGGGGCCGGCGCTGCCGAGGGCTCCCTGGATGCATCCAACATGATCAAGCCAGCCCTGGCTCGAGGCGATCTACGCTGCATTGGGGCCACGACTTTAAAAGAGTATCAGAAGTACATCGAAAAGGACCAGGCCCTGGAGCGTCGATTCCAGCCGGTGTATGTGAAGGAACCCTCAGAAGAAGAAACCGTAACCATTCTGCGAGGGCTTAAAGACCGTTACGAGCTGCACCACGGTATACGTGTTACCGACAGCGCTCTTGTGGCGGCGGCCAAGCTTTCCAATCGTTACATCACCGATCGGTTTCTGCCGGACAAGGCCGTGGATTTGATCGATGAGGCCATGTCCAAGATGCGGATCGAACTGGACTCATTGCCCGAAGAACTGGACATCATTTCCAAGAGGATCCAGTCCCTGAAGATTGAACGGGAAGCTCTGAAGAAAGAAAAGGACCCCGCCTCCAAAGAGCGGCTGGGCATCGTGGAGCGGGAACTGGCAAACATTGAAGAGGAATTCATAAACAAGAAGGGCGTCTGGGAAGCGGAACGCGTGGACGTAGAAAAGGCCAAATCACTGCGCGAAGAAATCGATTCCTGGCGACTGCAGGAAAAAGAAGCGGAGCGGATTGGCGATCTTAATCGCGTCGCCGAGATTCGCTATGGAAAACTGGTAACCCTGGAAAATATGCTGAAGGCGCTCGAAAAGAAGATAGAAGAGAGCAAGAAGCAGTATTTGAAGGAAGAAGTAACCGACGAAGACATTGCCACCATTGTGTCTAGATGGACGGGCATTCCTGTTTCCCGAATGATGCAGGGAGAAAAAGAGAAGCTCCTGGGAATGTTCGATCAGCTGAAAACGACTGTAATCGGTCAGGACCATGCATTACAGGAAGTGAGCGAGGCCATTCTACGGAACCGAAGCGGTTTGTCCGATCCGAATCGACCCGTAGGCGTGTTTCTGTTCGTAGGACCCACCGGCGTAGGCAAGACCGAGACAGCCCGGGCCTTGAGCAAGTTCCTGTTCGACGATGAGAATGCCATGCTTCGGATCGATATGTCCGAATATATGGAAAAGCATGCGGTGGCCCGTCTGATCGGAGCGCCTCCGGGCTATGTGGGCTACGATGAAGGCGGTCAGCTTACCGAGTCGGTGCGTCGCCGTCCTTATCAGGTCATTCTCTTCGATGAGGTGGAAAAAGCTCATCCGGATGTGTTTAATCTTTTTCTGCAGCTTTTCGATGACGGTCGACTTACCGACTCCAAGGGCCGGATGGTGGATTTTCAGAACACAATTATTATCATGACCTCCAATATTGGAAGTCATCATTTGATGGATGCTTCTAAATCCGAAGAGGAGAAGCAGGCGCTGATTGAGAAGGAGCTGCACGGATTCTTCCGTCCGGAATTTCTTAACCGTCTGGATGACACGATCTATTATCATCCGATTACCGAAGAGGCGCTAAAAGACATTGTGAAGATCCAGATGCGCAAGATTATTCAGCGGGCCCGGGAAGCGGGACTGAATGTGAAAGTGGAGAGCGCTTTGATCAACCATCTGGCGAAGAAAGGCTACGATCCGCAGTTCGGGGCTCGTCCACTGAAGCGGCTGATCCAGAAGGATGTGGGGAATACATTGAGCCAGGCGATTCTGAAAGGGGATTTCTCTTCCGATAAGGAATACAAGCTTGGTCTGGATAAAGACAGGGTAGCCCTGAAGTAAGCCCGGGCTTACAAAGAAGCAAGAGCGGCTCGGTGGAGGATATTGAGTTTGAAGAGGCGCTGCGGTTTGCCCGTAGCATTCGAAGCGGCCACATTCAGATCGGGCCCACGATTCAGCTGGGCCCGCATATTCCCAAATCCGGGCTGTCCCATCCAGGTGATGCCGCTTCCGAACGGCCTGACCCGGAGCCCGGCGCTGGCCAGAGCTCCGGGCTCTCCGAGCCCCAGCGTGCGGAGCTCCGGGACTGGCTTCAGAAGCTGGGTCCGTTCAGAAAAGGGCCGTTTAGCTTCTACGGGGAGCGAGTGGCATCTCACTGGAATAGCGATGCCAAATGGCAGCATTGCCGGCCATTCCTTGAGAAAGATCCCGGAGTATTGGAAGGGGATGTCCTGGATCTGGGGTGCAACAATGGTTACTATTTGCTCCGCCTGCTTGAGCTCAAGCGATCCGGTGGCCTCTATGGACTGGACCCGGCGCCCTCATTCTATCGGCAGTTTTGCTTTGTTCAGGAGATGGTGCGGCCGGATCATGCCATCGCTGGGATTCAAGTCCACATGGCCGGTCATGAAGCGCTAAGGTCTGGCTCAGCAGTTAGCACCGACCACAACCCGCCCGGTTCGGATAACACACCGGAGACGGATCTATCCCGAACCTCCGGAGTCGCAGCACGGGCCGCGGGATCCAATCTTAATGCAGTCTTTCCGGGTCAGTTCGACGCTATTCTTTGCTGGGGTGTCATTTACCACAGGACCGATCCTATTGAACTGTTGCGTACAATTCATGGAGCCCTGAGAACCGGCGGCACGCTCTATCTGGAGTCCATGGGAATCCCTGAAGACGATCTGGCGCGGTATCCTCGCGCCCTGGTGCCTCCCGGAAAATACGCCGGCGCTCGAGGTATCTGGCATGTGCCCGATGCAGCGACCCTGAGCAACTACCTGCACCGAAGCGGATTTCGAGACATCGAGATACTCAAGCAGTGGGACTATTCGGCGGAATTGAATGGAGAAACCGGATTGCCTGCTCTCACCGATTATCTGGATCCAGATCGACCTGGATATCTCAAAGACGGACTGCCTGCACCCATTCGGATCCTCGTTCGGGCCCGTAGATAACCTGCCCGGCGCCCTGAACCAGCGCGCCCCGTGCCGCGGCCTATTCCCGGCCGGTGGATTCTTACCTTTCGAGTGATCCTGGCTGATGGATACACGATGTGGTAACGGTTACATCCAATAGTGCAATGCTTAAGCGTAATACTTACTTGACGCAGGGTTAATATCTATTACTGTTCTGAATCTCAGAATTTAAGTATTGGTCGGCGAAAAAATGCGTTCATGCAGCTTCTAGTCTGTGCTCCGCAATTCGCCGCTGGAATGGTGTCTCGAAATGAATCTTAAAGCAACACATAAACATCTTTGGCTCGCAATCCTCCTTCTATCACTGGCTGCAGCCTGCGGTCAGGAAGGCAGGGGAATTGCCATTCA
This sequence comes from Spirochaetaceae bacterium, assembly GCA_002730875.1. GTDB lineage: Bacteria > Spirochaetota > Leptospiria > Leptospirales > Leptonemataceae > UBA3465. The sequence continues at coordinate 95,886 of PCBI01000015.1, forward strand.
ATCAACCGAGATCGTGGATGATCCCGAACTGGCCCATCCATCGGTAATAGGCAAGCTCCGGCCCGGAGACGAAGTCACCGTGGCCGGGGAGAGCGGCGATGGCGCCGACAAGCTACTAAAGATTAGATTGGATAAGGACAAGTTTGGCTGGATTCCGGCGGAAACGGTGCAGCTTTCCGATAAGAAGGGGGCTCTGGCCGTAAATGCGTTTGCAATTGTACCGACAAATGTAGTTAGCGACCCCTCGTCCAAGAATCCCGGTTTTGTTACCAGGCTTGCCCGAGGGGAAAAGTTCAAATTAATCCGTGAAAAAACCTTTGGAAACTCTACCTACGCCCAGGTGGGCATTGTAGGCGTGGACGAGGTTGCCTGGGTCAAAAAAGAAGACATCTTTGTTGGCGAAAAAACCGTGCTTACGGCGAAGAACGACGCGGAGACCTACGACCGCCCGGATAGAGCTCGATCGCCGGTCGGGAAACTCCCGGTAGGGAAGAAAGGATACCTGATCGATGAGCAGGGCGACTTTTATAAGATAAATGTCTGGAAAGGCCAGGAACACTGGGTGCTGAAAGGCACGGTAGTAGAGGGGGATGTGCAGGTAGACCCGGAAGTTGAAATTCCCGGGATTGGTACCGCAAGGTTGCATGCAACCTCCTGGGTGGACAGCGACGTGGCCGGGCGCGAGCAACTCTATGCTCCGCAGCAGGCCTTCGATGATTCCATGAAAACATCGTGGCAAACCAGCAAGAATGGAGGAGTGGGGGAATCTCTGGAAATGCGTTTCGATAGTCCCGTTCCGTTTCTTTCCGTGGAAGTGGTGAATGGCTTCGCAAAATCTGACGACATCTATGAGCGAAACAATCGTGTCACCGGTATTAAGCTGGAGTGTCTGTTCGAAGGATTCTCGAAATCTACCAGAACAGTGCAGCTGCAGGACATGATGCAGGGATTTCAACATGTGGGTAACTGCGAAAACGCCGACGGTGTGATTCTGGAAATCCTGGAAGTGGCCGATGGATCCCAGTGGCAGGATGCAGCCCTGTCCGAAGTCCGACTTGGAATCAGTGAGCCCGAGGCCCGACCATCCGAAGGGGTCGATCAGCAAAGCGCCAAAGAGGAACCTGGAAGTTCGGATTGAATCCTCATTCGGAACATCCAGGGCGTAACCGGTAGCTTAGCTACAGCCGTCCTGGATGGATGTCCGGAGATTCTCCACCGGAAAGCCCAGAGTCCGGGCCCTCTCGATCTGGGCATCTACAATTGAGGAAGCGGGGTTGGCCGTTCGGGAAAGCAGGAACAGTGCGCCCCGAAATGGCTCACCTACGGTGGCCCACTGATAGTTCTCGGTATCGAGATCGATGATGTAGTAAGGTCCGCGAAACGGAAAGAAGAACTCCACGGATAAAATCGCATTGCCGGTACCTGGCTGTACAAAGGCCCGTCCCTGGAAGGAGCGAAGATCTCCATCGGGAGTTCCATTTCTGCACTGGTTCAATACGGAAACCACTCCTGGCTCCAGAGCCCCATAGGTGGCGGTGGTGCACACACATCCCTGGTTGAAGGGCTGCGGCAAGGAGGCCACTTCATACCAGGTCCCGGAATACCTTTCTAGATCTACAGAGTCCACAACGGCCAATTCCGGAGCCGGCACGGCGGCCGCCAGCAATAGGGGATCCAGGGTATCGTCTGCTACTGGCTGACAGGCGATGAAATACGCGCTTAACGGGAGCAGCATTGCATTCAGCCAGATTCGTCTTATCCAACCACTCACGGTAATACCTGCCTCCGGGCGCGGCCTTCATTTGCAGTAATGGGTCCGGGCATGATGTTACATCAGTATAGTTGTTACTTCCACCACCGGCGAGAATGGAAAGCAAGGATGGGTCCGGACACCGAGCTGATTCGCAATTGTTCACCGGCGCAAGGGCATCCGCAGAGAACTGGACTGATGTAACGTTTTATTTGTCCTCCGGGAAGGTCGCGGACTCTTTTCTGACCAGACTGGCCGGCATTCTGCTTTTCCGTTGGACAGGAACTTCGGGCGGGCTATGCTCCTGCGCTATGATTGCAGTACCGGACCCCAGATATGGGTTGATAGTGTTTGATGGTAGCGTCCTGGAAGTGTTTGCCAGCAACGGAGAAAGCAGACGATACCATGTCCAGCTGATTAAGAGCGTTGAGCTGGTTGAGAAAAAGAACTATTTCGAGATCAAGTATTCCGACACGAATTTATCCCAGCGGTTCCCGTTTAAGCCAGAGGCTATGGACAACGCTCGTGAACTGGTGGAAGCTATTAAAGGGGTTCTGACGTAGATCTGCTCTGGCCGTGACGGATCGCCGTAAGTCAGCGACGTGATACATGCTCTGCCACAGGCTTAGATTACCGTAGCGAAATTTAATGTCCATCATCTAGAGTAGACTAACGTTGGTCAGGCTCGAAAAAGCAGTTTTCGTCGAATTCTCCAGCGGGAATCCATTGCATAATGCCGAGGTGTCGGTAACCAGGCTTGCCCGGGGTCAGCTCTGTACAGAATGACATAGGGGAGGACCGACCCCTATCCCGGGGATTTTGTGCTGGCAATGTCCGGACTCTTGACGTAGAGTTGCGGGGCTTTGATTCTAATAGTGGCAGGTTCCAAACAAGGGCAACAACTGGCAGCCCAGATCAATCAGCGCTGCCAGTGCACAGGGGCCCATCCGCAAGAAGTTGAGGCGGCGTTGCGCGCACAGCCTGAAGCCATTATTGTACACTGGCCTTCGGTACAGCCGACCCAGGATCTTATGGAGGCGCTGATTCGGTGCGGCGCGCCGGTGATTATAAAGTTAGAGCGGTCGGCATCCGGCGCCGAGGTGGCGGCAGAGCTGGCCGCTATGGGCGTGCGGAACTTCCGGTTCGAAGATGAAAGCTCGGACTGGAATGGTTATCTTTTTCAGATTATCGATGCCCACAGGCGACAGGGAATCATACAGTCCACGCATGAGTACCTGGAATCCCTGCATCTAGTGCAAATGGAACGCACCCGATCGGTGCTGGACTCCTTACAGATGGGTTTGATGGTCATCGAGGGTGCCAGCGATGGGCAACTCATGCACTACAATCATCGACTGGAACTTCTTCTGAATCGCGACCTGGAAACCTGGCATGGATGGACGCTCAGTCAAATCCAGAAGCATTTGAAAGAGGAGGAGCCATCCGAGGTTTCTCTGTTTAGCCTGCCGGTGCAGATTTCCGATGAAACCGTTTCGGATTTCTTCAGGCGCGGACCATTGTATCTGCAGCGAACAACCCTGCCGCTAATTTCGGCTACCGATCAGGTCACCGGCTATCTTTTTGTTTTCAAGGATGTCACCTTTGAAGTTTCCAGCGATCGTCTGGACAGTGTTACCGGTTTGCCCACAAAAACAGAAGTGGCCTCCCTCCTGTCCCGGCGAGTGGCCTGGACTCTGCGGCATTCGGGCATTCCCTGCCGTTATCTGGCAACCGGCCATATTCGAATCACTGATATGGATCATTACAGGGAACACCAGGGGCAGACAGCCGTAGAGGAGCTCCTTCTGACGGCGGCTTCCATGCTGCGGCTTTGTAGCAGCGATTCCATGGTAATTGTTCGGTCCGGCATTTCGGACTTCCTGATCTACACAGTGGACCATAACCCGGAGCAGTGCATTCGCAAACACGGCGAGATTCAGACCAGGCTGGAAGCGCTGGAAAGAAAGGACAAACAACCGCTGAAGGTGCAGGGAGGCTGGGCCGTGCGTAGCCTGCACGAATCAGATTTTGTCGATCCTGCCAGGATGGAAGACGGTTTGCGCCGGGCCTTTAAGGATGGCATGCGCACGGCGGACAAGGCTCTGCAGCGCGCCATTCTGGATAAGCGCCAGGCCATGCTCTATACCGCCGAAGACGGATTCATCGCTTTCTGAAATATGATCGATATGAATGACATGGTCGCTTGCTTTCGCAAATGGTCATGGCCAGCCTATTGGGGCTTGAATGGACTCGCGGATCGTTGCTGCCAACTCCGAGGAGCTGAAATAGGCTCTGAGGTCGTCGCCGGTTCTCTGAAAGAGGTTCACGTATCGATCTCGGGGTTGGCTGTTTCCCGCGTTCAAGTTTCGGCGGCGCCCGAAAGAAAGAAAGTTTGCATTGAGCCTTTTCCTTTCACCTCGATTGGGCCCCTGGCTTCCATCTGAAATTCGTTAGCCAGCAGGGTTGCCGCCACATCGCTCAAATGAATTCGTCCAGCGGATCCATGGGACTCCATACGGCTGGCCACGTTTACGGCATCGCCCCATAGATCGTAGATGAATTTCTTGCGTCCAATGACTCCTGCTACGACCGGACCGCAGTGGATTCCTATTCTCAGTTCGATGCCGGGAGCTTCGTCGAATTTCAGGCTTTCCAGCGCAGCCTGCATATCAAGAGCCGCCTTCGCGCAGCGATGGGCCGGCCTGTCCACAGGATCGGGCAAGCCGGCGGCCGCCATGTAGGCGTCGCCCAGGGTCTTGATCTTTTCCAGGCCATGCTTTTCCGCAATGTCGTCAAAGCGATAGAAGATTTCGTTCAGGATGCCTACCAGTCGTTCTGGAGAGGTTCGCGCTGCCAGGGGCGTGAAATTGGCGATGTCGGCGAAGATTACACAAACATTATCGAAGGCCTCCGCGATGGGACCGGGCTCCGTTTTGAGTCGCTGAGCGATTCTGGGCGGCAGGACGTTCAGCAGGAGTTTTTCGGATCTGTTCTGTTCCTGTTGGAGTAGACTGTGCTCTCTGTTCAGGGCTTCCTGTGCTACGTCCCGTTGATAGCGGAAGTGGAGTACATTTAGCATGATGTACATCAGAAACATGGACAGGTTTCCAATCAGAAAGTAGGAGGAAAGGCTTTCCGGAACCGCCGGCCAGGTGGAGGGATAATGCTTCTCAGCGAGAATCGTGGCTGCGAAAGCGATCAAATAAAGGCTGAACTGAAAAAACGCTTCTTTCTTGGATCTAAAAATAGTCCCGGCGAATGGTCCTCCGACACCCCAGATCCCGATTCCGCCGGTGGCCATGAAGCCTCCCAGAGCCCATTGATTGCCCAGGGGAATGAACAGTAGCGATGTAAAAGCCAGACCGTGACACAGCGCCATACTGCCTGTCAGGATCAGAAGAATCAAAATCAGCACAAACATTCCGCCTTGGATTAGCGGCAGAATTGCCTGCACGGGACCCAGCGCCAGATACTGAACCACAGCCACAATGGCGCTCAGCACAATGGCTACCAATATCATGGGAACAAAGAGCGACTTATTGCGTATCTCGTCCTGGCTGTCACCAGGTCTAACCACGTACTTCAGAATCATTTCTTCTCCTCGTTCCCGTTACTCTGCAGGGAGGTCACCCGTCAGGCCTTGATTCCAGAGTAGGAAAGCTAAAAACGCAACCCTTATTCCTGGCCAGGCCAGCGCCCCCGGAGAAACATGAGCAATCAGCTCAAAACATCCCGCGTAAGTGGTTCCATCCTGATGCAGGCCTTTTTACGCTTGCCACCCATTCAGCGCCGAACGGGCTGGAAAAATGCCTCGAAGAAGGAGATATCCGGCGGGACGGACAGGGGACGTCATAAACTTCTACCGATTCCATGACATCGAAGATCCACAGTGGCTGGGCCAGCGAATGCTGGATCTGGCCGAGGCACGGGACTTACACGGCACCGTGCTCATCGCGCCGGAAGGCCTCAACTGTGGGTTCTGCGGATTGCCCGAAGCTCTGGACAGCTTTATCCAGGATTTCCTGGCCGATCCCGAGTTTGCGTTCTTGAAAGAGGCGGAGATCAAAAGGCAATATACCGGGCGGGATCACTATGTCTTTCGCCGTTTGCGCCTGAAGGTAAAGGCCGAAATAATTACTTTTGGCGAACCGGTGGATTGGAAGGCGAACGAAGGTCGATTTCTAACTCCGGAGCAATTCCACGAGCTTATGCAGTCCGGCCAGGTAGTGCCGGTGGATGTACGCAACGACTTTGAATCCCTGGTGGGCTCCTTCAAAGGAGCGTACCGAATGCCACTGGAGAAATTCTCCGATTTCAGAGAGCAATACACTCGACTGGATCGATTCAAAGACAAAACCCTGGTAACGTTTTGTACAGGCGGAATTCGGTGCGAAAAGGTTGTCCCCTTTATGCGAAGCAAGGGGTACGAAAATGTCTTTCAGATCGAAGGCGGCATTATTAATTATTTAAAGAAGTATCCCGACGGTTTCTGGGAAGGGGAATGCTTTGTTTTTGACGATCGATTCAGCGTCGACTCCCACGAAAATCAGGGAAGGGTGAAGCCCTGTCCCCAATGCGGCCAGCCCATGTTTCCGGAAAGCCGCCTGGAGCAGCTGGATGCGGAAACCCTGGAAAGCTACGAACTCAAGACTCTGGGAACCGAGGATTTGATCTGCTTTCAGTGCAAATATCGCGAAGAGTTTCAACCCCTGCAAGGCGCAGCAAATGGATCGGAACAATCGGAGCGGTTCAGCGAAAAAGAGCTGGAAAGCCTGGATAATCGCAGGCTACGCCTGTAATATACTGATCCGTTAGGCTCCAGGAGCTGTAACCTCGGCAAGAAAGGGGTCGAATCTGCCTTGAAGTGAGCGGCAACGATGATGCAGATGATGCAGATGATGCAGATGATGTAGCTCCTGTGGGCGCCCCCAGAGTCATCGGTCTCGTCTGATCGAAATACCGGACACCCTTCCCAGGCAAGGAACGTATCTATGAATGATGCCAAGATTCCCCGACCCATTCGGACCAGATTAGAATCCGCATCCCCCAATCTCCAGAAACAACTTGTCGAGCTTCGTTCGATGATCGTTTCCGTGGCCCGGGAACCTGAAATTGGCGGAGTGGAAGAAACCCTGAAATGGAATGCGCCGGCCTATATTGCCCGGTCCGGTAAAGGGACCACGCTTCGACTAGAACACGATTCTCAGATTCATCTAAGAGTGCATTGTCAGTCAAAGGTCGTGGAGCGCTTCAAAACGGAGATGGGTAATGTATTCGCTTACGACGGCAGTCGCGGTATATCGCTGCGGCCGGAGGATTCGCTGAAAGATAAGAAAGTAATCCAGGGACTCAAGAGATTCATCCGACTGGCGCTTACCTATCATTCCTGGAAGTGAGTGGAAGCGATCAGGTAGTCCATGGCCTCCAGATAATTGGCAGCGATGGATTCCACGTCATAGTTTTCACGCACGAAACCCGGTCCGTTTTTCGCTATGCCCGGGTTGTGCTGAAGTTCCTCCAGGGCGCGAATGAACTGCGCCAGATCCCGGTAGCAAAGTCCGCAATTGCTACGCGCCGTCTGGGCTTCGAGAACGTCGCTGTTTCCGTTGCTCAAAGTGGGTAGTCCTCGCGCCCAGGCTTCCAGAAGCACAATGGAAAGGCTTTCATACGGCGAAGGATTGATTAGAACGGTGGCCTCATCGTATAGCTTATTCAGATAATCGTCCGAAACGAATCCTACAACCCGGATGGACGGATGTTCGGGAATGGCCATTGCCGGATTTCCTACAAGCACCAGGTCCAATGGATCTTGAACAGCCATGCGATAAAAAAGAAAAAACTGAATCAACTGATCTACGCCCTTGGAAGGATCCAGTCGGCCAACATAGAGCGCGAATCTGGTATCGGGCTCGGAGTTCGGCCCGGACTTTTCCGGTATTGCGATGGGAAGCCCGCCTGGCATGCATTCAGGAATCGGCCAATCGGCCTGTCGCAGGGTCCGGCTCAGCAGGGTTTGCTCTTCTGGCGTGCTGGTGATCCATAGATTCGCCCCGGAGAGGCAGCGTTGCAAAGCCGGTATGTCCAGCGTCCAGTCCGGATGGGCCGCCGGAACCACGGCCACCGGAATTCCCGACTCGACCATGGCGGGAGCCAACCGGGGAGTGAGGCTGTACTGGAAGGCAAAGAAAACTACGGCTTCAAATTCCCGGCTCCGAGCCCCCTTTACCAGGGATGCCTCCAGCGAATCGCTTATGGGGCCCTGAGCAATGAGCCATTCCCGGGTTAGTTCGGTGAGCAGCTCGTCTCCGGTAGAATCTTTCGACGTTGGAGATGTAGCGGGATTTTGCCCCTTCCCATGGAGGGCGGACTTTAGCTCTTCTTCCGCCTGAACAAAGCGATGAAGGTTTCGCGTCTGTGCTTCGAAACGCCGAATGGTAATCGGCGGTTCTTGCAGTTGCGTTTCCCCGGCAGGCCATTCATTGGCCCAGGTCAGGTAATCCTTTGCACAGGTTGTATAGACCATGATATGATAGTGTGGGGCCAGGATTTTCGCCGCTTCCAGGGAGAGACGTTCGATTCCGCCGGAAAAGCCAGTTCCGAACCTGGGAACAACGAAAGCAAGCGTCGGTTTTCGCGCAATAGTCGAATCGGCGGCCTGGAATTCGCTGTCGGCCGGTATGGAGGTTGGAGAGATTTCGGCCCTGGAAGTTTCTCGGTAGAGTCGACTGAATAAGGCCGCTTTCAAGCGAGACCATAGAACGGCGAGGCTCCACCGGGATGCCTTCTTCGTAGGCCCCGGAGCCTTTGATAGCAGTCTATAGAGATCCCTGTAACCAAGCCATCCGGAGGCCACACCACGGCGATAGAACTTCAGGGCATCGCGGTCGGCGTGCCGGTTCAGACAAATCAGAAACAGAAGCTCGATCCAGATATCCGCATTTGAACGGTCCGGAGTTATGTGAGCGGCGATTCTGTTGAGCGGGAACTGCTCTCGGAATGCCGGCCAGCCCCCTGGTTGCCCAGCCTTCAGCCAGGTTTCCGGTGACTGATCTTTCCAGTACTGAAGGGAAAGGTATATTCTTAGAATGCTTTCCGGGTCGCCGGCGGATTCGTTCACTGCGCGGATGATCTCGGCCGGCGCAAGCACAGGTAGTTCTCTATCGGGCCCGGTTGGATATACCTTCGCCAGGTCGGCGACTTCAGTCCGATACAGGGAGGATTTCAATCACAGGCTCCAGGTTACTCTGACCTTCAAACATAGCATTGGAAGGCGCTTCAATTTCGAAAGAGGAGCTCACATGGCTCCAGAAGAAGCAATCGCTGGCATGGCTTCTTCCGCGGTGAATGGAGTAGCCCACGGTGTACTTTCCGGGGCCCAGGTTCATCTTTAGTCGATATACGATCTCTACAGGTTCGTCGCCGGCGGCGAACTTCTGGTTCAGGAGATGGCTGTTGGTTCCAAAGGCCAGACTTCCGGTAGCTGTTTCGATGTGAATGCCGCAAGTTAGATCCGAAAGCTGCCGGTTTGCAAGGACGCGAATGCGAAATATCGCCTGGTCTCCGCTATGAAATCGGTTCACAGCCAGGCCCTGAGCGTTCTGCACCTGCAGGGATGTCTCCAGAGTTCCATCCTCGCTTCTTGTTGTGCTTATCGCTTCGTCGCTTTTGCCAACCAGGTCCATGTAGGTTCGGGCTACATCCACAGGACTGCCATGCTCTCGGATTCGGCCCCGGTCCAGCAGCACCATTTCATCGCAAACGCTCTTCAAGAGATTCATATCATGACTTACTATCAATATCAAAGAGCCCGAATCGCGATACTGCCTGAATCGATTCAGGCACTTCTGCTGAAAACTGGCATCGCCCACTGCCAGAGCCTCATCTACCAGGAGAAGATCGCTGGGCTCCAGAGTAGCCACAGAAAAGGCCAGACGCATCTGCATACCGGTGGAGTAGGTCTTGAGCGGCTGATCGGCATAATCCCGAAGACCGGCGAACTCGAGAATTTCGTCAGTACGTTTGATCAGCTGTCTTCGCGTCAGGTTCCAGAGTACTCCGTTATGCTCGATGTTTTGCCGGGCGGTGAGCTCGGCGCTAAAACCCACGCCCAGTTCCAGGATGGACCGGATGGTTCCCTGAAACTCTATCGTGCCGCTTGTAGGCTTTGTTACTCCCGACAAAACGCGCAGTAGAGTGGATTTTCCCGCCCCGTTGGGGCCTACCAGTCCCACGATCCGGCCCGACTGTGCTTCGCCAAGCTGCAGGTTTAGATCCTGGATGGCCCTGTGCTTCCGGGACGGCAGCGAAAGACCAAGGCTCAGCGCAGTCTTCAGTCGGTCCGAAAGCGAAGCAAAAATCGGATACTCTTTCTGTAGAGCCTGTATTTCCAGAACTGGCATAGCAAGGTACCCGCATCAAAGAAAATCTGCGCAGACCTCCTTCAAGCGGATGCGCGAAAGAAAACCCGCGATGAGGCTTATCGGGACCAGAAGGAGAAGACCCGGCATTGCACTGACTTGCTGAAGTGGCATTGCGTAGCTCAGATATCGCTGAATATCCACCATACAGAATAGCGGATTCCAACTCATGATTTGGAGTACCTCTGCATCCTGAATAAGATAGACCATGGGAGTGGACCAGAAAAGAATCTGCAATGCCAGCCGAAGAATGGGAGAGAGGTCTTTTAGAAGTACAGATACTCTTTGCAGATACAGACAAAGGGGAAAGCATATCAGAAGGAAAGCCAGTCCCGTAATGTAGGACAGGGGAAAAAGCGGGCCCAGTCCTTTCGGCTCGGAAAAGGCCGCCACCAGGTAGGCCGGAATCGCCAGAATCGTGAAGTGGAGGAATGCCTGGGCCAGGGGAATATAGGACATGGCTTCCATGGCTCCAGGAGTGCGACGAATCAATGCGCGATTCTCCGAGAGAATGGCGCCGGAGCGAAGAATCATCTCAGATAGGGGGAGCCATAAAGTCATGGCTCCCAGCAGGTAGTTCAGAAAACCTGGGCCCGTCATCCTTCGGCTTTCCAGACCCAGGGAATCATCCACCCCGCCGCCCAGAACCACGCCGAATATCAGATAGAAAAGGGCGATCTGAAACAGGTACTGAACAAAGAGCCATCCGATGCCGAGTCCGGCCCCTGCGAATTGAACCACATAGTCCCGATGAGTGAGGGCTATGAGCATTTGTAACCTGGAGCGGAATGGCATACTGCAACTAGATACCGGCGGATATTGGCGAAGGCTGTCAACGGGCTTTCCTGTAGCGACGATTAAGATTCCCAGCTCCATTGTCGGAGCGCTTTCGCGAATGGCAAAAAAAAAGCCCCCGGTAACCGGAGGCCTTTTCATGAGCAAAGGCTGATAACTCAGACTTTAGGACCAAATTCGGTGAAGTCGAATTCAGCTCCGCCCTGAATATACTGCTCGAAGTTCTTGATGAACATGCCAGCCAGTTTCTTGCGCTGAGCTTCGTAGTCCTCTTTGCTGGACCAGGATTCCCAGGGGTGCAGAACCTGCTTGTCGTAATCGTGCAGTTTGTTAGGGATCTGAAGATTCATTACATCGTCATGAGTGTAATCGTCATGATCCAGCGACTTGTCGAAGATACCGTCGATGATGGAACGAGTGAGCTTGATTTTCATTCGCTGACCCACGCCATAAGGACCGCCGGCCCAGCCGGTATTTACAAGCCAGGCGCGAGTGTTATGCTTTTTCATCTTTTCGCCCAGCAGTTTTGCGTAGCGAGTAGGATGCAAGGTCATGAACGCAGCGCCAAAACAGGCGGAGAACGTGGCCTGAGGCTCGGTAATCCCTCTTTCCGTTCCCGCTACTTTTGCCGTATAGCCGGACAGAAAGTGATACATAGCCTGCTCGGGAGTTAGCCGTGCAACCGGAGGTAGAACGCCAAATGCATCGCAGGTCAGAAAGATGATGTTTTCGGGATGTCCGGCAACGCCGCTTTCGATTCGGTTGGGGATATGATGGATGGGGTAGCTTACCCGGGTATTCTCGGTTTTGGAGCCGTCGGCATAGTTCACGCGGCCGTCGTTTTCCAGGACCACATTTTCCAGGAGAGCATCTTTCTTGATGGCTGCGTAAATGTCGGGCTCATCGTCCGGGTTGAGGTTGATTACCTTTGCGTAGCATCCGCCTTCCAGGTTCCAGATTCCTTCATCGTCCCAGCCATGCTCGTCGTCGCCGATTAGCGGTCGCTTGGGGTCTGTGGAGAGGGTAGTCTTGCCCGTACCGGAAAGCCCGAAGAACAGCGCAGTGTCGTTCTTATCTTTGCCCACGTTAGCGGAGCAGTGCATGGTAAGGATTCCTTCCAGAGGCTTGTAAAAGTTCATTACGGAGAAGATACCTTTCTTCATCTCCCCGCCGTATTCGGTTCCGCCGATGATGGCCAGACGACGACCCAGGTGGAACAGAACGAAAACCTCGGAGTGCAGTCCATGGGCTTTCCAGTCAATGTCTGTGAAGCCAGAGGCGTTCAGAATAGTGAAATCCGGCTCCAGGCTTTCGAGCTCATCCGCTGTAGGGCGAATGAACATGTTGGTGCAGAAGTGATGCTGCCAGGCCTTTTCCGTTACCACTCGAAGAACCATTCGAGTGGCTTTGCGAGCTCCAGCGAAACCGTCGAATACATAGAGTGGCTTGTTGCTCAGATGTGCTTGAACCTTTCCAAGGAGCTCATTGAAAACGTCTTCGGAAACTTCCTGGTTGATGTTTCCCCACCATAGATCCTTCTCGGCTACTGGCTCTTTTACGAAGAATTTGTCTTTGGGGGACCGGCCGGTAAAAATACCGGTGTCCACAGTCATGGCTCCCTGTGAAGTTACAGTGGTTTCGCCATTCTTCTTTTCATGTTCAAAAATCTCATCATAGCTGAGGTTTCTGTAGATTACCGGCGTGTTTTCGATGCCGGGAATTTTTACCATAGTTTTCATTGATCTCTCCCGGGAATGTGGTCCCTATCACTTTGTTGAATTAAGGAACTTACTTCCGATCTGGCCGCCAGTTTACGCGGAATTCGCAAAACTGGTCAACCGTAAAGTGCATTGTGCTCCGAGCAGGATTCGAACCTGCGACCTCCGGATTCGAAGTCCGTCACTCTATCCAGCTGAGCTACCGGAGCGGTTACAATCCCAATCTTTCGCTGCCGTTCTGGAGTCAAAGGATTTTCCCCGTATGGCCAATCCTCGAGGCGGAAAAAGGCTTTTCCTCAATACCGGCTACACCTATGCCGTTGAGGGGGCTACGCATACCATTATGACAACTACGCTGTTCCGAGCCGACTCCTTTCTCATACTCTCTTATCTGTCTTGCGCTTTATTGCTCTCTTGCCCGGAATTGCTGCAGGCCCGTCCAGTGGATCTGCCGCATGGGGCGACGGAAAGGGCCGCTATTTCGGACTCGAACATGGAATACTGGCTGGATTCCTCGCGGCAGATGCCCCTTGATGAGGTTCGAAATCAGGAATTCAGGTCCAGGGCGGGCCTGGGTACCAGTTTTGGTCTGGGACGGGACGCTGTCTGGATCCGGTTTACGCTGCAAGCCCCGGAAAACGGCGGACGGTGGTTGCTACAGTTTGGGCATCCGCTGTACGACGAACTGGATGTCTACTTTTCGGATGGAACCAGCTACTTCACCGGTAGAGGCCGCCCGCTGGACTCGAGGCCGGTGGAGCATTCCACCTTTGTGATACCGGTGAACCTCGAGGGAGGTCAGCAGCTCCAGGTGTACGCCAGGGCTACCAGTGGCGATTCCATCAAATATCCAGTAGTGGTTTGGCAGCCCGAGGATTTCTATAAGAATACCTCCGAGTTACGACTTGTCACCGGGCTCTACTACGGAGGGATCTTCATAATCTTTTTATACAATCTACTCCTGTTCTTCTCGCTCCGGGATCGAGTGTATCTGGTGTACAGCGCCTATCTCTTATCGATTCTGTTCTTCATGGCAGCCGAGATGGGACTGATCAACCTGGCGGGTCTCGGTCTACTCCCTTACGTATCCGAACGCTCGGTGCCTCTGGGAATGGCGCTGACCCTGACATTTTTGAATCTGTTCATTCTCGATTTCCTATCCCCCGGAAAATATTCCCCCGCTCTAAAGCGGACCAATCAGATCTATCTGGTATTCTTTGTGCTTTTGATTCCGGCCTCTTTTGTACCCGCCTACCTTTATACGGTTCTGGCCGGAATTCTCGCTGTAGTGACTTATATCCCCGTATTGATGGCTACAGCCATAAAAGGGCTTCGGGCGGGTTTCCGACCGGCCCGAGTCTTTCTCCTTTCCTGGTCGGTGATGCTTGCGGGCGTGCTAATCTTTGCGGGCACCGTTCCCGGTTGGTTGCCGACGAATCTATTTACCCGGATGGCCATTCCCGTGGGACTGGTGATCCAGGTGGTATTGCTTTCTCTGGGTCTGGCGGACCGAATCCGGGAGCTAAATGCGGACCTGAATCAAGAAAGGGAATCTCTGGAGAAGCAGAAAAGCTCATTGCAAACAGTGCTGGATGAAGCTACAGCTACTGCCAATGAACTCCGGGAAGTGGCCCGGGAGCAGAGTGATCTGGTGGAGCAGCTTTCGGAAATGTCTTCGGATCAGGCTGCGGCCAGCGAAGAGGTTTCCGCGTCGATCGAGGGGCTTACCGAGGTTACAGTACGCATACATAGCTCCATGGAGGGCCAGGCCAAATCCGGCGAGGAAATGCAGGGTAAGGTACACCAGCTTCGCAAGGCTCATGAAGCGGTGATACAGAAAAGTCAACAGAGCAACCAATCCGTGGAGGATATGAAAGGGGTTTTCTCCGACGTCACTCGTCAGCTGGATGCGCTTCAGAATCAGATACGGGAAATCGAGCAGGGCGGACGCTCCATTGCTGAGCTCGTTAAAGTCATTGGGGAGATCACGGAAAAAGTCAATATGCTTTCCCTGAATGCGTCCATTGAAGCGGCTCGGGCCGGCGAGTTTGGCCGCGGTTTCGAGGTTGTGGCCGATGAGGTGGGCAAGCTGGCCGAACAAACCGGCGGTCGATCCCGGGAGATTTCCTCGCGGGTGGAACAAATCCAGAAAAGCATCGTGGGCGGCACCCGTTCCACAGAATCTACAGTGAGTCTGGTCCAGAACCTGGCCAGGGATATCGAAAAGGTCCAGAGCAGTCTTTCGGAGATGGGACGTTCGGTGGTGGAGCAAAATCAGGTTGTGGATGTTCTGGAAAAGCATACCGTGCAACTGAACCAGAAATCCCGGGAGATTTCGGCGGAGGCTTCCGAACAGCTTGCCTCCATGCAGGAGGGCCGCACTACGATTCGCCGGATTTCAGATATGGCCGCCTCGCTGAACGAGGCCAATCAGAAGCTGGGCGCGATCTCCGAGAGATTACGGAACGGGGCGGAGAACCTGGCGGCTCGCATCAGCCATTCGTAAGACAGGTTGCCAGAAAAAAAGAAAGCCGACCCCTGGGCCGGCTTCCGTTTGCTCGAATTTCTGGCGGAGGAACTAATCAGCCTTCGCGCAAGTCCACCTGGGTGGCGCTTACAATGTGGCTTAGCTCGTTCATTCGCTTTAGCTGATCGGCAGTAAGGAGATCGTCCACAACAAGAACCGATCGAGCGTTACCGCCTTTCTTGCGCGCCAGCTCGATGCTGGCGATGTTTACATTCTCCTGTCCCAGGAAAGAACCAATGGCGCCCACAACGCCGGGCACATCGTTGTTTTCGCAGAGGATCAGGATACCTTCGGGCTTGAACTCGATGGGCAGATCGTTCATGGAAACCACCAGCGGGTCCGAGTTGATTGCCGTGTACTTCAGGGTAGCCGTCTTTCCGGAAGTAGCTTCCAGCTTGATGTCTACGCTGCTTTTGTAGGTATCTGGATCTTCGGTCTTGTTTTCATGTACGCGAATCCCTCGCTCTTTTGCAAAAACGGGAGCGTTTACATAGTTGAGTTGATCGTCGCCCAGAGCAACGCTCAGTACGCCTTTCAAAATGGCCGTGGTAACCGGATCGCATTTGTACTCGGCCAGGGTTCCTTTATAGTTCAGTTCTACTGTTTTAACATCGCCGCCCACGAAATGCGCCAGAAGCTTGCCGGCTTTCTCGCCGCCTTGAAAGAAAGGCTTCAGATAATCCAGGCTGTCTGGATCGATGGACGGGAAGTTTAATGCATTTCTGGCTACGCCAGTATCGAAGAATTCGATGAGCTCATCGATGGACTCCATGGCTACAGCAAATTCGGCTTCGCCGGTGGATGCCCCCAGGTGTGGAGTAAGGATCACGTTGTCCATGCCGATAAGCGGGAAATCCGCCGGTATAGGCTCGGTAGTGAACACATCCAGGGCTGCCCCTGCAATCTGACCGGATTTGAGCCCCTCTACCAGGGCTTCCTCGTTGTAGATGCCGCCACGGGCGCAGTTGATGACTCGCACGCCTTTCTTTAGATCTTTCAAGTTGTCTTTGTTAATAAGATCTCGTGTAGTATCCGTTAGAGGAGTGTGGACGGTAATGAAATCTGCCTGCTTGATCAGGTCCTCTTTGGACACAATGTCGATTTCCAGATGCGATAGCGCCTCCGCCGGGATGTAGGGATCAAAGCCAAGAACATTCATTTTGAGTCCTTTGGCTCGTTTCACCACTTCCTTTCCGATTCGTCCCAGGCCTACAACGCCCAGGGTTTTACCGGTAAGTTCCGTTCCTTTGAACTTCTTTTTCTCCCATTTGCCTTCATGCATGGATTGATTGGCCTGAGGAATGTTCCGGGCCATGGATGTCAGAAGTGAAATGGCCTGCTCGGCGGTAGATACCGAGTTTCCGCCGGGTGCATTCATTACGATGATGCCGCGTCGGGATGCTTCTGGAATGTCTATGTTATCTACACCGACTCCGGCTCGAATGATGAGCTTCAGCTTGGATGCCTTTTCGATAACTTCCTTATCTGCCTTTGTGGCAGACCGAATGATCAGCGCCTCGGCCTGACCAATTACTGAGAGCATTTCCTCCCGGGAGTGTCCTTCTTTGTATATAACCTCAAATTTTCCCGAGGATTTTAATCGCTCTACACCTTCTTTATCAAACTTGTCTGAAATTAAGACTGTATGTTGCATACCATGTCAGTATTTTGCACCGCACCCAGGCTTGCAACCGGAATGAGGGGAGCAGGCCTGGACGGCCTGGAATGCCGCGTCAGTCGGAGATAGTGCTGCCGCGCGCGGTGGCCGTGGGCCGCGTTCGCCGCGGGCGTGGTTCGTGTAACGGCGGCCGGAAGGTTTTAAGGCGAACCGGCTGGGTGGTGGCGTCTTCGGCGGGGTTCGTATAAGGGCGGCGAGCTTTAAGGCGAACCGGCGCCGTTCACCGCGGGCTGGAATTCGGCTAGCTGCGGCTGACAGGTTTTTACGGCAAACC
This sequence comes from Spirochaetaceae bacterium, assembly GCA_002730875.1. Lineage (GTDB taxonomy): Bacteria > Spirochaetota > Leptospiria > Leptospirales > Leptonemataceae > UBA3465. The sequence continues at coordinate 113,045 of PCBI01000015.1, forward strand.
GACCGGGTGGTGCCCCGACCGCATACCTGAAGTCAGTTGTTCTGGTCGTTGCCTGGCTGCGACTACTGCCCGGGGAGTTGGCAGCGCAGGAGGAACGGTTCAAACACCTGAGAAATAAACAACTGTTCCTTGTAAATGAAGGCTCCCGAAGCGGCGGACAGTTCCTTGCCCGAATTGGCGTACACCGCTTCCGCGGCGCCGCTATCAATTTGAACGCTGTAGATTACCGATGGAGATTCGTTCGACCCATTCGATACGTGCCGGAGAAACGCCAGGGCGCTGGGATGCGAAGCCACAAGAAGCTTCTGGCCGTGGCCCACAAAAAACAGGTTATCCAGTATGGGGGCTTCGAAAATCCGTTTGCGGTCTACCAGTCGGCCGCTGTCATCACGATGAAAAACGTATAGGCTGTTACCCCGGCTGGTAGATACAAATACCGTGCCGGAATCGCCTTTGCCATCGGGACTTCTCTGAATGGCAACTCCGTTGGCCGAGGCCAGTTCTTCCGCAGCCAGAATGCAATCTTCCCGGGTTGAGGCGGGGGCAGCCAGTGGGCCGGGCTGAATGCTGCTTGCCTTGCAGTGAACTACCGAGGACCAGGACAGGGACAGAGCCATTTCCATCAGGCTACCGCGATTACGTGAATCGTTGGAAACATAGAAGCTACCCGTTGCATCAATGGCCAGGTCGTTGGGCGAAAAAAAGAATTCCGAAGCTACGGATCCCAGGTAGTCCAGGGCCTCCGGGAGTATTCGATACACAAGTATGTGCTGGGCGCCGTCCACTTCGTCTGAGCCGTGGCTGATGACATACAACAGGTGTTGACCATCCACTTCTCGAACGTCCATACCGTGGGGCGCAAAGAAAAGCCCTTCCGGTTCGCCGCGGCGGGGCAGCGCTTGCGCTGCGTAGCCAGATCCAGGATCAAGATCCACTTCAAAGATTTCCCCGGGTTGCCATTCTCGGCGTTCATGGCTGGATACCAGGATGCGCGGGGAACCTGGACCTCCCGAAAGGTCCAGGGCAAAGTCTTCCGGACCCGGTCCCACCGGAATTCTCTGGCACTGGTTTTCCGGCGCCTCGGGCAGGCTTGCGCATCCGAAAAGGAGTCCAATGAGCGCTGTACAGGCAATGAGTCCGCGGGTCCGTCCCTGGCGGACCGAGTTGAAACGGAAACCAGTGAAATTGAAGAAAGGTTGGCTCAAACGCTTGAGCGTTGATTCTAATTGAGCCTTTGTCCACGAAACCGGAACTCCGGATCCTCTTGCATCCTGTCGTATCAAGTATTCATTAACGGGTAGTTGATTCTTTCGCATCCTGAGCCATCCAAACATTGATTCTATTTCCGCCGATGGGCATGCCATCGGCCCCGGTTCCGGTAGACCTTTCTCTCAAATTCTTCCACGGACTCAAGACGAATAGACTTTTTATTTCGCGGGGGCCTTATCCGCATGTCCTGGACATTATCAATGGGGCTTTGATCTCAGCGCCCAAAGAAGCGCATAAATCGCCGCCAGGCCGTGGGCCGGGGGGGGATGGACATATCCTGGAGAGTGTCCTCGATAAAATCTTCCAGAAAGCGAAACACCTTGTCTCTGGCATACTTGTGTGTAGGTAAAACGTGTCTTGTAGTGCCATCCATGGGTAGTTGAAACATGCAGGCTCGCTTCTCTCGACTATTGATCCTGGAATAGATGTAGTATTGATTCTCCGAGTTGACTGTTTCGTCGTTTTGACTCATTACAAGACAGCAGGGACTGGTGATCAACGGTAACCTGCGTCTTATCCCGCGAAAAGCGCGTTTAAAGCTGTGTAAAGGGCCCAGTGGATAAACAAAGCGGTAGCCGATCCAGGGATTGGATTCGCTGACCTCATCCGGTAGCTTCTTATCCAGCTTGATGATGTCGGTAAATATGCGAGCGAATCCAGTGAGCATGAGACTGAAGTCATGGAGGATCATACGCCCGTTGAAGTAGCCGTTAAAGAAAGCCGGCGCCGAAACGAGCACCAGGCCGGAGCAGGGAGCGCGCAGCGAGTTGCGGCTGGCCACGTCCATGGCCAGGGTGCCGCCCATGGAGAATCCGACTATAAACACTTCTTTGTATCTGCGCCGGCATTCATGGTACAGATGGTTAACGTATCTCAGATAATGATAGTACCGGGTTTTCTGCATTTCTTCCGGATCGGTGCCGTGGCCCGGTAGGAGCGGACCCACAGCGGTATGACCCAGGGAATGGAAAAACTCCCCCAGTGGTCGGGTGTTGTAGGCGGAACCGGCGAAACCGTGAATTACAAGAAAGCAAACGTCTGTATTGCCTTTGAACTCCCAGGGCTCGGCGCCGGGCAGTATCCGATCTGGATCCGGAAGGCCTGGATACGGGACTTCCGGTTCCGGCAAACCGTAGTAACCAATCACAAAAACGCCTACGATAACGGCCGCCAGGCCACTTGCTATCCAGAGTGCGATCACAGGGTAAAGGGACGGCCAGGCGGGCCTGGTAGCAAGGAAATTAAACGGCGGATCGGCGTGGATATCGGGTTTCGTATTGTTCTTTTCCTGCTATGGGACGGTAACAATCTGGGACCGTGGTCCCTGAATCGGAATACCAGGAAAATGAAAAGAAGCTGAAGAGATTGCATATGCTGGTTCCGGATTCGGAGTGGCGTCATCTCAAGGAGTTGGCCGACCGGCGACAGGTCTCCGTTTCCGAGCTGGTACGTTCGGCCTACCAGGATCTGTACTGGCCGCGCAGCCGTCTGCGCGCGCTGCAGATTCTGGATCGCTGGGATGCCCGCCCGCCCATTTCGCAAGATACCCTGGAGGAAATAAACAATCTTCTGGAGCGCAGGCCAAAATGACGAAGCAATACTATCTCGATCCTTCGTACTTTTTTTTTCTGGCTTCCGCCGGGCCATCAGCCGCCGAGGCCCGTAGAGATCTCAAGGCAATAATGAAACAGGGAGCCACTCTGTTCAGTTCAACGCTCGCTCTCATTCAGCTTCAGGAAATTCTTGAGCAGGTCGGAATGGAAAAGGCCGCCTCTGATTCTATCCTGGATGAATTCGACGAACTATGCGCCGAATTGATTCCTTTTGAGAGGTCCCACTGGCAGAAGGGGCGGGCCCTGTCCGCGGAAAAAGGGTTACCCATCTATCTGTGTTGTCATGCCGCTATTGCGCGCGATTACGGCGTTTCGTACATCTATACGCGATCGTCGCAGTACAGGAAAATCCCGGGAATCGTGGCCCTGGGTCTCTCCTGACTATTCCACCGGATTGTCGGAAGGATCGGGCGGCGTAAGGTCCAGTTCCTGGAAGAAGTCATCCGGGCTTCGTTCGATGACAGGAAAGCTGCTTTCGTTCAGATGGAGTTCCAGTCCATCGGCCTTTTCCTCGAGATCTTTGTGCAGCGAGGCCATGCAAGGGCCGGTAAGCCTGGCCGGGATGGCCCTGGAAGAGCCTTCCGTTTGCACCAGAGTCCATAGAGTGGAATCGTCTTTGTAGAAGAGAACCGTTGGCCGGGTATTGGCCTGATCGCCAATCCAAACCGGATCCAGAGCTAACTCGATATCGCATTCCAGATAGGCTTTCAAGGAATTGCTAATGCTACTGATCTGAAAAGGGAAGCCCGCTACTCCCTGGATATAGCCTTCTTCTTTTCTTTCGCCAAATCTGTTCTCTATGTAATAGAGACCTTCTTTGTCGCGTTTCAGGTTTTGTTTGAAGTAGTTCAGTATAGACTGGTTGTCTATAGGGTTCGACCGGAAATACCATACTCCGGCCTGGTTTACGTATACTTCCGGCCTGGTGCGCATTCAATCCCCTGCAGAATCATAATATAGATGCAACTCCATTATTCCTACTCTTTTTTGGAGAGACTCCCCTCGCTGCACCTTGTTGGAATGCATGGATTTATTCTGTACCTGATATAACTCCTGGGTTTGTACGCTGGCGTTGCTAATGCAGGCAAAGTTGGAGCCCCGGTCTTCCATCTCAGATTTGATATAGCTTCTGAATCCGGGATTGCTCAGATCCCCCTGGAAGTTACGTATTGTAAGCGTGCCCAGAAATACGCCTCTGGGGCTAAAGCAGGTTTCCCGAATCTCAGTTTCGGCTACTGTCAGGGGCCTTCGTCCGGGATAATCGGGATGAGGCCTGAAGTCCGCAGTATAGCATCCGGAGAAAAAAATGCTTCCCAGGGCAATGGAAAGAGTAACTGTGCTTACCTGTCTTATGCCACGAAGTTCCGAAAAGAAAGATAAAGGCTCCAGCATACTTACACTGCTTGTGCCGGTTGTTGCTGAAGTCATCCCTATTTTTTTTCAGGCATGGCAGCACAGTCAATCCGGGCCCGCAGTGGATAAGCTGGAAGAGGAAAATCTCAAGCTGAGCCGTAGAATCAATGAACTGGAAAAGAAAACTCGCTGGATGCAATACTTTATTATTGCTATTGGTTTGTTTTTCTCCGCTTTTCTGATTCTATTCGTATTGCGAGGATCCTGAATCCCTAAACACTGAGGATCCTGAATCCGGAAACACTATGGACGAACCAAGTCAAGCAGAGCTAAGAAAGAAGGAAAACCCACTCCGCATAGGGGTTTCCACTCTGGACGAACTGGAAGAGAAGATCAAAGCCTTCCGGATCATGAATCAGAGCGCTCTAAAAAAACGGTTCATCATGTCCCGAGAAGATGTGCGGGTGCCCACAAACCGGGATCCGCTACTCACCAAAGGCGAAGAGATCGACATTTCTCGAGCCAAGCTACTGCGGCGCCATTTTGGCGGGGAGCAGGAGTTCAAATGCTTTCAGCCGGACGAAGGAATCGTAATCGTCTCTGACATGAATGAGATGGCCGGTATATCTCTCAGTATGGACATAGTGACTCAGATGATGAACCTGGGCGGCGGCGCCTACGAAGGCTTCATCGATCGCGTAGATTCTTTTTCCGAGTTTCTTAATCTGCTTAAGAAGGCTCTGTTTCCCAAGCTAATCATTGTAGGTTTTCTTCCTCCGGGCAGGCTGGAAACCGAGCAGCTGAACTTTGTTAGAATCAAGCGAGTGGATCATTATATCCGGGCCATCGAGCTGACCCATAGTATTCACAAGCCGCGCCCCTATTTTCCCAAGCTCAAGCAGGTTCACATCGAATCCGGGGATCAAAGAAGCTGGGCCCGCTTCATTGTCGAAGTGGTGCGCGAGTATACCAAATCCTATTTCGTCGAAGATTTCTAAGCGAGTCCGGTACCTGGCTGAACAAGGCCATAATGCCCGGAATATTGCATTTTCCGCCAATCTGTTCCAATCCAGGCAGCGGCCGTTGCTTGTTTCTACATTGGACTTCTATGGCCCGGTGGGCCGGAAGCTTGCTACTTACGTACAGAATACGGTGCGGCGCCTGGAAGGGCCCCCGGGAGTCCTGTTAAGGGGCCACGGACAACAATCGATACTATTACTGTGGAAGGGTCAAAGACGGAATGCTTAAAAGGAGCCCCTGCAGAGAGACTGGAGTCCGGCTCTTCGGCACCTACGCTGCCGGGAAACTCTGGACCAACGTTCGGCGACATTTCTGTGAATCACGGTCGGTCCGGGAAGGCGGCCCTCAAAGCTTGCATCCGGGCCATGATTCTGGTCCCGCTGATGATGGTTAGCGTATCGCTCCATGGGGATACTGCACAATCGCTCTACGAGAAATCCTTGAGTCAGGGCGATGTGGAAGCGGCCAGGATGCTTCGCAGAGCTCTGGAATTGGAGTCCGATTCCCCGGAGATCCGGTTTCGTCTGGCATTTCTGTATCACAAGATGAACTTTCGGGAAGAAGCCATTGAGCAGTATCAGAAAACTCTGCAACTGGATGGCTGTCATGCGAAGTCCCTGGTGAATCTGGGCAATCTGTACTCGGACCTGGACCGGCAGGGCGAAGCCGCCGGGCTCTATAAAAAGGCCATTCGTTGCGCTCCGGATTTCTACGCAGGTTACTACAATCTGGCGCTGGTGCAATCGCAGGATCGAGTGGATCTTCTGGAGAAGGCTCTGGAGCTAAAACCGAACCATTTCGGCTCCATGTATCTGCTTGCGCGCACTTACTATGGTCAAAATGAATCCAGGGGGCTGTCCATGTTAGAAAAGGCCTGCGCGCTAAAGGGCGAGCATGTGGGCTGTCTGCGAGAACTGGGTCAATGGTATCTGGACTCGCAGAATCTATCTGAAGCGAAGCGCACTCTAAAGAGGGCCCTGTTTCTGAGCAAACATCCAGTGGAGCGTCGGGAGATTCGATTGATTCTGCAAACCATGGATGCTTCTTCCTGAATCTACAATCAGAGATTCGCAATTAAAGAGAATTGTTCCTCCCCCGGGCCTCTCTGACAGGTGGCGGTTTGAAGCCAGCTCCGGGATTCCATTGCCGGTGGTCCAGGGCAGTTTCCATCAAGAGCAGGTGTGGTGGCAGCGAAGTAAGCGGCTCACAGCCTATGCAATTCCTGACTGCGATATCGCTATCCGAAAAGTCCCTACACTCGATAAAAGTTGAGATTCTCTTCGAGTACTTCCGGCAGGCTGCCTGGTTCGCCGTATTTTCTGTATTTAATTTCCAGTTCGTGGAGCTTCTTCTTGCGAATATTGGTAAGTCGGTTTTGAAGCTCTGAGAAGGCAGGCTGATTGGCAAGGCCGTCCCGCACCGCTTTGGAGAAGGGCACATGTCGATACAGAATGGCCCGGGCCACTTTGTTCAGTTTCATCACACCTTCTGATTCATAGCGAACCCAGTTGGTGTAATCATTTACGAACATATTTCTTTCGCCCCGGTAACGCTTCAGCTCTGCGGCAAGCTTCTCCTTGGCTTCCTGGGACAGTTCGCGGTTCTTCTTGAAGAACTGAATATAGTCCGTATAGTCTGCGGTGAGCGATGAGTTCGCGATGTTGTTCCAGTCCGCCCCGAGAATGGTTTTGGTAAGCTCCCAGCGAAAGGCCGCCACTGCTTCAAGAAGGAGAGTGAAGAAATCGGCGGTAGCAAAGACCGGAACAGCAATACGTCCTTTAGAGCCTTTCAATCGTGACAGAGCCAATTCCTGCCACATCATGATCTTGGTTCCGATGGAGGGCACAATAATGAAGTTCGGGATTACCCGGGTTTGCACAAATTCCTTCAGGATTCCTTTTTCTTCGTCATTGATTAGCACTTCGCGGTGGAAGGCAGAGTAGTCAATGGAGAGTAGCTTATCCAGCGCTTCGGAGATCCGTTCCCTTGTTACAAAGGATTTATCCAGATCGATTGTGATATCGTACTTGGTAAGGATGGGGAATGCGCTGGCCGGACTTCCAGAGGTTAGCTTTACGTTGGTTTCCAGGAAGTTGTGCAATTCATACTTTGCCAGAACGTTGAAATTGGTGTATTCCTCGGGCAAATCGCTTTCGCGCTTCCAGCCTTTCTCTTTGTTTTCCTGCTTGAGTTTTTCGAAGTAGGTCTGTCCCATCTCGTCAATGGACGGGGGCTCCTTTCTGCTACCTACCTGGTCGATCCATTCCCTGGAATACATAACCGGGTAGATCTTATTGGCCCGGGATGTATCCTGGAGATCGTAGATGAATTCCAGATGATTGTCGTCCAGTAGCTCTTCGTCAAAGAAACCGTAGTCCAGCATCAGTCGTACCGGGCGGGGGACATTTCCGTTGGATTCGCGAAACTTGAAGAATGCCTTCTCATAGGCTTTCCAGTACAGTGTGGATATACCACGGCGAAGTTTTCGCAGTTCGGGCGACGAATCCAGCGGGTTGCTAACTTTCTTGAGTTCTTTCAGGTCTTCGATGAGCTTTTTCGATTCATCGTTGGGCATCTGGATGAAGCTCAAGATCTTGCCCGCCGAGCCCTGCAGATCCTTTTTGATGGCATCCATATCGGCGCCGGCCCGGGCCGCCTTCTTTTGAGCCTGTTCTTCCACGGCTTTGGCCGCAGGGTCCTCTTTGAGAAATTCTTCGATCTTCTGAACAGACGGGGTGATGTCGGGCAGGGAGCCGCCCATCAAAGACTTGTAGTTTTGAACCGTACGCGCAATTGTATCGTGTACCCAGCGAATCACCTGAGCAAATTCCGGAGCGGAGACATTTGTGATTCCGGAACGGGCCAGATCGGATAGCATGAAGTATTTCTCTGCGAAGCAGTACTCGCCCTGAACCAGGCTTTCCATACCTTCTTTAATTCCATGAAATAGCTGACGTAGATCCTGTTGCGCTTCGCCCAGAATGTCTGTCAGGCGAATGCCGACGCCCTGCAGAATTTGTAGATCGGCCTTGTACATGGCGCCCTGAACGTTGGCGGGCAGGGAAAGGATTCTTCGATAGAGCTGAAAGCTATCCTGATCTACGGAGGATTCGAAGTCGTATGTACGATCCAGAAATTGCGAATGATCCGCTTCCAACCAGGCACGGTTCAAGGATTCGGGTATTTCGCCTCCATGCTCCTGAAAGCTATCTACCACGATTCGTGCTGCGGCTACAACCGGGTCTACGAAGGATTCGCCGCCGGCTTCGATCTGGTTTTGAAAGACTTGAGGGTTACAGCGATAGTAGGCCAGGGCCATGTTATCCAGGGTCTTCTGCAAATAGGCGGAAAAATCCTCCATCTGCTTGATGGCCTGTAGACTTTGCATGATTTCTTGAGCCACGGTGCGAACCGCCAGCATGGCCACATTCAGTTTGCCCAGCACTAGTCCCTGGAATCCCTGATCGCGCTTCACCGGAAAAGCGCTGATTACGGATGGCTTTGTAACTACAAAATTGGTTTCGTATTTCTCTCTGCGAAGAAGTGCGGCAAATCCCGGACAGGTATTGTCTCCCAATCGATAGGCCGGTGTCTTGTGTCCTGGAATCTGGATGCCTACTTCGCCTTTGTGGAGCAGGCAGAGCATACTTGCTGCCTGACCGCTCTGAAACAGAACCGTTCCTGGTTCTACCTTCTGTTGCTGAAGTGGTTTGCCTGGTTCCAGTGGCATCTATTGAATGGCTCCTCTTTGCCTGCAGACAATCAATCCTTTTTCCATGGAGCGCCCTTACGGGGGCCAAAAAGCACCGATCCCAGACGAATGATGGTAGCTCCTTCCTCTACCGCAATTTGCCAGTCTCCGGACATACCCATACTCAGTTCCCCTCCTGGCAGCGCTTCATCCCTTAGACTGCGTAGTCGGGAAAAGACTTCTCGGGTCTCGATTGGATCCTGGTCTTCCGGGCCCATGGTCATAAACCCGGCAAATTTTAAAGAATCGTTTTCAGGAATGCTTTCCAGGTTCAGAAATTCAGCCGGATCCATTCCGCCGAGTTTTGTTTCCTCGCCGGTGAGTCGAATCTGAACCAGATATTGCATGGGCCAGAGTTTATTTATTGCGGCGGGGTTTTCCTGGGCATATTTGTCGGCGGCTCGGGCCAGCTTGTTGATTGCCGAAACTGAGGAAGCGCCATGCACCCAATGGAAAAGACCGGGCAGATTCCGGGCAAAGCCGGACTGTAGCGGTCCGATGTGATGATAGATCAGGGGGCTCAAAGGGCCCTGATAGTGGACTTCAGGGAACTTATCTCTTGCTTCGGTATATCGATTCTCGCCGAAGTCTCGCAGTCCGAGTTCGGCCAGCTCGTCTATACGCTCGGGGCCATGGGTCTTGGATACTGCTACAATCGTTACGTCCCGGCCCATCTGCGTTAGAGTGGACCGGATCTCTTCAAGAGCTTGCCGGGAGCTATGCTCCATTTACTGACTGTCGCGTGTAAGCCTGGCCACTCGACCCGGATCGATATTCTTGAGCGCCTGACTGTTCAGATCCTCCGCGCCGATTCGCGGAGCAACGCTGGAATCCACATTAAGCGCATACAGGTTTTCCATTTCCACTTCAGTCTTTCGGAGACGATTGGTGAGTTGATTGAGGCTTTCGGCAACCAGGGTTTGAATATCCTTCAGGGTTTTGCCCTGGGAAAGTTCCGGAAACAAAGGTTCGCCCTGGAACAGGAGCTCCGGGTTTACTTCGCTGGCATACTGATTCAAATAGGACTGTCGTGTTTGCTCACGTGTGTACTGATTCTGAAGCTCTCCGAGACTCTTTTGTAGCGAGAGCAGTCGATTCTCCATGCCATCCAGTTCCAGCCGATCGCCCGGACGCGCGCCGGATGCATCCGCCACATCACTGCGCTGGGTTCTTGAAGATGCATCGCCTTTTCGATCCTTCAGGATGCTCTCTGCGCTATTCAGTAATGCTTTGCCTGTGATTTGCATGTTTTTGCCTCAATTCGTGTTTTATGTCACCTGATTTGGCGGGCCACATAGGCCCATATGTCTGTCTATTTTATAGATCGGCGCGCGTACAGCAGCTTTCAAGAAAAAAAGGAAAATTTTGTTTTCCCGACATGATCCGCTGGATTCTTGAGCGGTATGAATCGCTCCCGAATGCTGGTGGCCATGGCGCTGGCCTTTTCATTGTTATCTCTTCTCGTGGGAATCGTCCAAATCGGGGTGCAGTCCGGGGAGTCTCGATTCTCCACGCCGACCTCAAACTTTCTCACAGCCGGGCAGGCTGGCATTGCCCGAATCGACATTGTTGGACCGATTGAAGACGGATTCTCGGCTCCGGGAAGTACCGGCGCCCAGGATGTGGTGGATCAAATCGAAGAAGCATCCCGGAATGCGGCCATAAGGGGAGTTCTTCTATATGTGAATAGCCCGGGCGGCACAGTGGGCGCTACTCGCCGAATTTACGATGCCCTGATAGAATTGAGGGCCAAAAAGCCCATTGTAGCTGTGGTTACCGATGTGGCCGCCAGCGGCGGATACTATGTGGCCTCCGCATCCGACGCGATCTTTGCTTATGAATCCACTATCCTGGGTTCCATTGGAGCCATTGCCATTCATCCGAATATAGGTCCTTTCCTGGATCGTCATGGCGTGCAGATCCAAACACTCACGGCCGGTAAGTACAAAGACTCATCCTATCCATTCCGGAATCTAACCGAAGAAGAGCGGGAAATGTATCAGCAGGTGCTGGATGATGCCTATCAACAATTCCTCGCAGACGTGGCCGAAGGTCGCAAGAAAAGCATCAAGGACGTAAGGGAATGGGCGGATGGTAAGATCTACTCCGGTCGGCAGGCAAAAGCTATACAGATGATCGATGACATTGGCGGGCAAAAGGAAGCTGTCGAGAAGATCAAACTCATCCTGAAAACCGACGAGGATCTGCCCGTTTATCGAGTGGAGCCCGATTTCATGGATCGCTTCTTTGCAGGTATGGGCGGATCCGGCCTGGCGATCCGTGGCCCGATTCCGTCGTCGGTAGATGCTCAACCGGAGCGTCCGGCTGCGTTTCGTTTCAGCGGCGTCATGTACATGTCTCCTATGGGATTGAGCCAGTTGCCCGGCTGGTTGGAGTTGAGCGGGAGCCACCGATGAGCCGTCTGGATCGACTGAAAGCATCCCTGGCCGGAATCCTGGAGCTGGCCACTGTTTGTCTAACTTCGCCGGCCGAGATTAGCGTTTACATTCGTAGTCTGGAAGATCGTCGCACCGCGTTGCTTGTTTACCCGGCGGTGGCGGCCCTTTCAGCGGTGCTGGCCATCTGGACCATGGCGCCGCAATATCGCCCGTTCTTTCTTGTGCCTTTGCTACTGAGCGCACTGATTATTTTTGCCTTCTTTGTGACTCTTTCTTATCTGAGCGGTTCCCTGGTAGACTACTTCATTCAGAGGCTGGCGGCGGATTCTCGTCAGGCTCAGTCCGGATCCACTCGCGAGGAAGCCCAGGCAATCTCCATCATCCTGCTGTCCTACCTGCCGGCCATCTTTCTCTACCCGGTGGCCAAAAGCGTTTCCTTGCTGGACTTCGGAGCGTTTCTGTTCTGGCCCATGGCCATTCTGATCTTTGTTTGGTGCTTTTTGATTCTACACCAATCGTTGATCTATCTTTACGAATTGCCGCCAAAAGTGGTCTGGAAGGCCTTGCTTCGTTCTTCTTCGGTCCTGTTCTTGTTTCCCCTTACCGCACTTGGATTCGCAATAATTGTTCTGGGCGGTCTGCTCTAAGTTTGTCCGGAAAACCCCGGGGCCCGTCTGCTCCAGGTTTTTCGGGTTCAGATCCGCAGAGCGGTTGGCTCATTTCTTACTGCGAATCCAAAACGGCGGGTGGTCTGCGATGCCGGGGCCGTTACCGGCTCCATTGACTGATTGACTCGGGAAGGCCGGGTTGTCGCAGTGATATGATAGCCTGCATGCTCTATCCGGTTTTGCACCTGACAAATATCCGCGGACAGAGAGCACCGAAAGAATCTGTATTTTGAGATACTATACGAAATTATGCGAATACTGATCTGTAACGACGATGGACTACACTCCAACGGGATGCGAAGCCTGGAAAGGGTTCTATCACGGAACCATGAGGTCTGGGCCGTATGTCCGGACCGCCAGCGCAGCGGTACATCCCAGGCCATTTCCTTGCGGGAAACCCTGCGAATGAAAGAGGTTGAGGCCAGGCATTTCCAGGTAAGCGGGTTTCCGGTGGATTGCGTTAACCTGGCGCTGCACAGCGGCATGTTTCCGCCATTCGATCTGGTGGTTTCCGGCATCAATCATGGCTATAACCTGGGCGACGATGTGCACTATAGCGGAACTGTGGGAGCGGCCCGGCATGCCTGTATCCACGGCTATCTGGCCGTGGCCATTAGCTGTGGGATCTACGACATTGGAGCCGATTTCAGTCATGTGGCGGACTGGTTTGGCCAGTGGCTGGAAGAGAATCTGCCGTCGTTGAACACCGGCGTTGTTTACAATATTAACTACCCCGAGTTACCCAGTCCGGACCTCCGGTCTGTATTCACCCGTCATGGGAAAAGGATCTATCGGGACCAGTATGAGATCCTGGAAGAAGAGGCCGGAAAAAGCTTTGTATTCAAACTAAAAGAGACGATAATGGGACATAAGGAAGAGGAGTTTAGCGACTTCTCGGCCATTGAATCCGGTCATGTATCCATCACTCCACTTGGATTACAGACCACCCATGATCAGGAGCTCCAGGGATGGATAGAGAACGTCAAATCCTAGAAAGAGTGCTTTCTCTCAAGCAAGTGATTAGAGAGGAACGTAGCGGTCCGGTGGATCTGCACGAATTGGGAATCTGCTATTTCTATCTGGAAAACTACGACCGGTGCCTGGAGACCCTGGAAAGCCTGATCGATCAGTACAGCAACTATGTCGATATTGGACGGGTTCAGGCGCTTCGCATCTACGCCATGATTCAGCTGGAGCGCTGGGAAGAAGCCAGGTTCGTGCTCATGGATCGACTAAAAATTGAACCAACGGACGAAACGCTCATGGGTATGCTGGCCTATGTTTATGAACGGGAAGGGCGCCTGAAAGATGCCATGGCCCAGCACCGTCGAGTTCTGCAGATCAATCCGGACAACATAAACAGCCTGAACTCTCTGGGCTATCTGATCACTCTGTACGGAAAAGCCGAGGAAATGGATGAAGCTTATCGTTGCCTTAAGCGGGCAATGGAAGCAAAGCCGGACAATCCTGCTTACCTGGACAGCTTCGGCGTATTCTTGAATAAAAGAGGAAATAAGGACTCGGCGCGCAAAGCGCTGAGCAAGGCGCTCAAGAAGGATCCGGACAACTCGGTGATCCTGGAGCATCTCAAGGAAGTGCTGGAGGTCTAGACCTCGGCTCTTTCCCCGACTACCGCATTCTCGGATTCGTTGTCCGCTCCCCGGATTCGCCAGCCCCTCTCAGAGTTCTGCTTCCGGCTCCGGTGAAAATCTCCGATAGGGGATCCAGGCATTCAGGGAATAACCCCCGGCCTCCGGCGCAGCCAGGAAAGCCTGAGCTACGGACTCCCGGCCAGTCAGCAAAAGCGTGAGCTACGGCGAAGCGGCGTTCTTCTTGCCTGATCGTCGAGGCCTTCGCCTCCCGCCGCGACCTTTTCCGGAGCTTTTTTTGGTAGCGCTATTTGTGGATTCGCCTTGCGGATTGATCTGCGGATTGTGGTTCTTTTCCTTCGCTGGCAGGCCACCCTGAGTGTCCTGTCCTTTGTTTTCTTGAGCGCTCTGACTCGAAGCTTTCGTGGTTTCCGGTTGGCCTGCATCCGCACCTTGCTTCTTTCTTCGCCTGGGGCGCCGCCTCCGTTGACCTGTCCTCTCTTCGGTCCCCGCCGAGAGATCCTTTTCGGCCCCGTTCATTTTTTCGGCTTTTTCCGGTCCGTCCTCGGTTTGCTGTTTTTGCCTGCGGCGACTGGATGGATTTCTGGTTCCCGGTTTAGAGTCTTCGTTGGATCCCTTCGCTGAGTCTACCTGAGGTCCTCGGTCGTTTCTTTTGGGGCCTGCCTCTTTCTTGCCGGCAGAGTCCTGCTGTCGGGATCCAGCCTGGCCTGTCTTGCGAGGGCGCTTTTGCGAGCCGGACGACCGTTCGGTGGCTTGCTCATCGGGCAGCCAGTAATCGGGAAGCGTGGATTCGGAATCAAGAATAGCTCTTAAATCTTCGGCGATGGTATCTGAATGGGTGGCAAAGACTATATGGCTTCCCTTTTGAATGACCAGATCCAGGTGAATTCGGTCCTTAATCTTTTTGTAAGACAGTAAAGGATCGGAAGTTCCATGGATTCTAAAAACGCGAACGGATTGGCTATCCGATGGCAGAGGCTTCATGGCAAGAGTGGCCTGCAGTCCCTGTTCGCCGTTCCACTTCTTGATCCAGATCGGAGCATCAAAGAATATCTTCTGGGGAAACTGGAGAAACATTTCCGCGAACTGTTGGGCTTCCGCTACATTCTTGCGGAAGAGCGGGTACGCCTTGCCGATGATCCACTGAACCAGGGAGCGCAAGAACCCGGGGAGCAGCGTGGGAATTCTTGCGAAAGCAAGAAACGGCTGTCGCAAGTCCTTTCCCCGATACGCGGTAGAAATGAGAATCAGATTCTCGGTATGCAAGAGATTCTGGCCCACCAGAACCTGGGCGAGCATGCCTCCCATGGAAACGCCTACAACTGTATCGTAATAAGGGCGACTCTCTTTGTGATGGGTCTGCAGCGGCTGAATGGAGTTCTCTAACGTGACCTCGGCCAGGTCCTGCAAAGACTTTACGTTTGCAAGGGATTGCGCCTTATCGGGAAAGTCGATGAAATGGTGCTCCCACTTTCCGGGCATGATGCGATCCAGGGAGCGCTGTAGGGGTCCATACATCCGACGGTCCGCGCCCAGTCCGGGTATCCAGAGGATGCGTCGCTTGCCGCCGGTTTGCGAGTGGCTCTTCCTGGAATGGCCCCTGGTAGGTTTTCTGTTGCCGTCGGAAGGAACCGATGCATTGCGGTTTCGGGGGCGGGAGCCCTTATTCCCCGAGGATCTACCGGAAGGCTTCCTCGAGGTTTTTTTTGAGGGCTTTGCGGAAGACACCCGGGCCTTTTCGGGCCCGGTTTGTCCTTCCTTTGAATTAGAGACCATCAAGGAATCTCGGCCACCTGCGGGCCGTGGATTTCCTGTAAGCTGTGCACGGTGAACGGCGTCTGGCTTACCTTCTTAAGGCCATTGGCGAAGGCCTTTGCTCCGTCCACTGTAGTAATGCAAAGCACTCGATTTCGAATCGCTTCCTGGCGAATCTGAAATGCATCGTCTCTGGTATCTGCATTGGGCTGCGGGATGTTGATAATGAGCTTGATGGCTCCGTTCTTAACTTCATCCAGCGCGTTGGGAGATTTCTTCTCGCGCAGTTTGTACAGGGTTTCGGCTTTGATTCCGTGTTTTTCCAGGAAGGTGGCCGTTCCCGAGGTACCGTATAGTCGGTAACCCAGTTCGGTGAGAATCTTGGCCTCTTCGATTAGATCTTCTTTGGCTTCGTCGCTCACGCTGAAAAACACTCCGCCCTGGTTGGAAGTGGGAATTCGATCTCCGGCACCCAGCATGGCTTTGATGTAGGATTCCTCGAAGCTTTTTGAGATACCCATCACTTCGCCCGTGGATTTCATTTCCGGTCCCAGGATAATGTCTGCCCCTGGAAAGCGAGAGAAAGGCAACACGGCTTCTTTGACCGAAACGTAGTCGGTCTTCTCTGGAGGCTCGGGAAGCACTTCTTTTAGCTTCTGTCCGCACATGATGCGAGTGGCCAGGTTGGCCAGCGGCAGACCTATGGACTTGCTCACGAAAGGTACGGTTCGACTGGCCCGCGGATTCACTTCAATCAGATACAGCTGTCCGTCCTGAATGGCGTACTGAACGTTGATCAGTCCTTTCACTTCCAGTTCTCTGGCAAGTTTCGTGGTGGCTTCTTTGATTTCGTCAATAAGCGCGGGCTGAATATCCTGTGGCGGAATTACGCAGGCCGAGTCGCCGGAATGAACGCCGGCTTCCTCAATGTGCTGCATGATGCCGGCCACGAATACCTCTTCGCCGTCAGAAAGCGCATCTACATCGATTTCGATGGCCCCTTCCAGGAATCGGTCGATGAGGATGGGATGCTCGGGGTTGATGGTGGCCGCTTCGCGCATGAACTGTTCCAGTCCGGTGCGATCGTGTACGATGGCCATGGCGCGTCCGCCCAGAACAAAGCTGGGGCGCACCAGGCAAGGATAACCAATCTTTTCTACTGTAGCCAGCGCTTCGTCGAAGTTTCGGGCGAAGCCGTTTTCCGGCTGCTTGAGGCCAAGCTTGATGATCATCTGACTGAACTGGTCCCGGTCTTCGGCGCGATCGATGGAGTCTGGCGAGGTTCCTATGATGGGAAGTCCTGCTTTCTGTAGTTTGGAGGCCAGCTTCAGAGGAGTCTGTCCGCCAAATTGAACGATGATTCCGTCGGGCTTTTCGTTTTCGCAGATATGCACCACGTCTTCGAATGTGAGCGGTTCAAAATACAGTTTATCCGAAGTGTCGTAGTCCGTGGAAACCGTTTCCGGATTGGAGTTCACCATAATGGAAGTGATTCCCATATCCTCCAACGCGTAGGCGGCATGGCAGCAACAATAGTCGAACTCGATTCCCTGACCAATGCGGTTTGGACCACCGCCGAGAATCATTACCTTTTTGCCCGAATCCGCCTCTACGTTGGATTCATCCATTTCTTCGTAGGCGGAATACAGATAGGGGGTCTTGGCTTCGAATTCGCCGCCGCAGGTATCCACACGACGGTAAACAGGCCTGATATTCAGTTCTTTTCGCTTCTTTGTGAAGTCCGCTTCCGCTTTATCCAGAATTCCCAGGATTTCCGTCCTGCGATCCTCCAGACGCTTGTTCTCATCGGCCACGATGGCAAGGATTCGCTCTCGCTCCAGAAGGTAGGCCATCTGACGATCGGAGTAGCCCCATTCTTTCCATCCCATAATGTCTTGCGCAGTCTGAGGAGGTTTGAACTCGGCTTCCGCTTCGGCGAGTTCGCGAATCTGCCACAGAAACCAGGGATCGATCATAGTAAGCTTCTGAATCTTTTCTACGGGAAAGTCCAGTTCGCCGTTGATGTCCAGGTCCATGGCCAGCCGCACATCCAGGATACGCCCCGGGTTGGCTCGTCCCAGGCTTTCTTCCAGATAAGCCTGCAGGGTGCCGTCTTTTCGTAATTCGTGAACCTTGAATAGCTCGTCCAGGTTGCCATCGGAACCGTAGCCGTAGCGGCCGGTCTCCAGCGAACGAAATGCCTTCTGGAATGATTCCGCGAAAGTACGACCTATGGACATGGTTTCGCCCACAGATTTCATCATACTCCCCAGGGAATCTTTGCTGCCCGGGAACTTCTCAAAGGTAAAACGAGGGATCTTGGTGACAACGTAGTCGATAGTGGGCTCGAAGCTTGCCGGTGTTACTCCTGTGATATCGTTGGAGATTTCGTCCAGTGTGTAGCCCACAGCCAGCAGGGCCGCAATCTTTGCGATAGGGAAACCCGTAGCTTTACTGGCAAGCGCCGAAGACCGACTCACCCGGGGATTCATTTCAATGACTGCAATTTCGCCGTTGGCCGGATTCACTGCGAACTGGATGTTGGAACCGCCGGTTTCTACGCCAATTTCACGAATAATCTTGAGCGATGCATCGCGCATGGCCTGGTATTGAACGTCGGAAAGGGTCTGCTGCGGAGCTACGGTAATGGAGTCTCCCGTGTGCACGCCCATGGGATCCAGGTTTTCAATGCTGCAGATGATAACTACGTTATCGGCCAGGTCCCGCATGACTTCCAATTCGTATTCTTTCCAGCCCAGAATGGACTGTTCTACGAGAATCTGGTGGGTGGGGGAGGCATCCAATCCGCCTTTGCAGATATCTTCGAATTGCGCATCGTCGAAGGCAATACCGCCGCCGGTGCCGCCCAGAGTAAAGGAAGGCCGAATAATAAGTGGCAGCCCCAGCCGCTTTTTAAAGTCCAGGGCTTCCTGGTATGTATCGCAAAGTGCCGATTCCGGGACCGCAAGACCTATGTCTTTCATCGCGTCTTTGAAGCGGGATCGACTCTCGGCTTTCTCGATGGCATCTACGTTTGCGCCGATCAGTTTAATGCCGCGTTTTTCGATTTCGCCCCGGCGATTGAGTTCCATCACCAGGTTTAGCGCAGTCTGGCCCCCCACTGTGGGAAGGATGGCATCCGGCTTCTCTTTGTCTAGAATCTGGATCATTACTTCCGGCGTCATGGGCTCGATGTAGGTGGCATCGGACAGGGACGGGTCGGTCATGATTGTGGCCGGATTACTGTTAAACAGGATCGTGCGAAAGCCTTCCTGTTTGAGCACTCGACAGGCCTGAGTGCCGCTATAATCGAATTCGCAGGCCTGACCGATTACGATCGGACCGCTTCCGGGAATAAGTATGGAATGTACATCTGTTCTACGAGGCATAAACGGTGACAGGATCGCCCGATAGGGGCGGACTGTCCATGAGTATTTCTCCGGGCGCTAGAAACTGCTGGTCTTCAGATGAAATTAGCGCTATGTTTAGCGGAGAAGCAACCTGAGTTAAAACTACACAGTCTATTCGGGCTCTGGCGAGAGTGCCCGCCGGGACCTGGCGGGAGGTTCGGGCCGATTCCAGCCCTGTTCTATTCTTGATCTATGGCTCCCGGAGCCAAAATGCCTTATTCGCCCTGCAGGAAGCTCTGGCATGTAGAACTATCCAGATCGGTAGCGCATACGAAAGGTAGAGGATCCACGCGTTTGCTTTCGCCCAGCCAGACTTCATAGTGGAGGTGGGTTCCGGTTACTCTGCCAGTGCGTCCCATCAAGCCTACTGTGTCGCCGCGATGAACTCTTTGTCCTTGCTTAACAGTGGCGCGGTATAGGTGCGCATACATGGAATAGAATCCGTTATCGTGACGAATGATGACGGCATTTCCATATCCTGGATCATAGATCAATACTCGATCAACTACGCCTTCGCCGGTGGCATGTATCGGCGTTCCGTGGGGACCGCTCATGTCGAATCCCGAATGAAACTCCATTACAGCACGAGTGATAGGATCGATTCGCATTCCAAATCTGGACGAATCCCACATGCCGGCCGGGCCTGGACGACCCAGAGGCATAGACTGATACACATTCAATCCTTTCTTGATTCTATACCCGGTAGCCTCTAGCAGACTGGAACGATCATCCAGGTAATTGTTCAAAGTCTTCATCGAGTAGATGGGCTCCAGATAGCGGGTACCCGGTCCCATGTCCACTCTGGAGGTGATTTCCCTGAACAATTCGCCGGAGGCGCGGTCTCGGGCATCCGAAAGCGTAGCGTAGTTGTCCAGATACTCCGGTTCTGCGCCCAGGGTTGCCGCGATTTCTTCCACATTGTTGCTCAGCTGGTCTTGTAGCTCGCGGAGCTCTTCTTGCTGTTGCTGAATTCGGAGAGTGGCCGTATAGTTGAGACCGTATAGATCCTTTAGACGCTGGATTTCTCTCTGCCGGGCTGTGTGCAGATACACGCCATAGACAGAGAGGCCCACTGCAAGCATCAGGATTCCAACCAGAAAGGCGATCATAAGCCAGTTGAGCTGAAGAGAGAAGATCTTCTCCTGGCCGTGGGGGATCACCATGATGGTGAGTCTTTCCTGTCCGGGTTGGCGGACATTTCGATCCAGGGAGTCCTGGAGTTTGCTAAAAAGACCCATAATATAGTTACGACTGTAGTTTACAGAGTAGTGTCAATCCTTTTGCCCCGCACCAGGAACCCAAGTTCCGGTCTCCGTCCATAGGGAACGGATGTCGATTCGGGAATGGGCGAGGATTGGTGGCACTCCCTGAGGCCATGGATGGTGCTTTTCGAGGCCCGCAATGGTGATTCCAGCTGCGGTCATGAAGGCCTAGCTTGCCACAGCGGGGGTAGCGTTTGAGAATCGGCCCCGACAACGGTTAGATCGCTCAAGCGTCATTCATAACCGGTTGCTTTTTTCAGTTTACGATCATTGCCCCTGTCAGTTCTTGCTCAGTCAGGGAGGATTCCGTGTCAGATAGCAAAAAAACAAAATCATCGGGACAGAAGGATAAAAACCCCGGCGGCGCCAAAGAGAAACCCGAGCAGAAGAATCAAAACCAGCCGGAAGAAGCCGGCGATCTGTTCGAAACCAGGCTGGAGAAGCTGGAAAAGCTCCGGGCCGACGGATACGATCCCTATCAGAAATACTTTAAACCGGACTCCCTGGCCCGCGATGTTCAATCTCTTGCCGAAACCGAACTGGAAAAACAGCCGGTATTCAAGGTGGCCGGAAGAATCCGCTCCAAGCGAATGATGGGCAAGGCTGGATTCATGGACCTCGTAGACGAGTCCGGTAGAATTCAGATCTACGGCCGCAAGGATGAGCCCGGTATCAATTTCGATGTATTCAAATCCCTGGATCTGGGGGACATCGTGGGCGTGGCGGGCTATCCCTTTGTTACGAAGATGGGAGAACGCACCCTGCACGTTACCGAGCTGGAAATGGTCTCCAAGTGTTTGCGTCCCTTGCCGGTAGTTAAGGAAGCCGATGGCAAAGTCTACGATGCATTCTCCGACAAAGAGCAGCGATACCGACAGCGCTACGTTGATTTAATCGTAAACCCGGAAGTGCGCGACACTTTTAAAACCCGAAGTAGAATTATCTCCTGGATTCGAAACTTCCTGGAGCAGCGAAGTTTTCTGGAAGTGGAGACTCCGATGATGCATGTTATTCCGGGGGGCGCATCGGCTCGACCGTTTCAGACACATCATAATGCCCTGGATATGGAGCTCTTCTTACGCATCGCTCCGGAATTGTATCTCAAGCGATTGCTGGTGGGCGGAATTCCCCGGGTTTTCGAAATCAACAGAAACTTCCGCAACGAAGGGATCTCCTACAAACACAATCCAGAATTCACGATGCTGGAGGTCTACGAATCCTACGGCTCCATGGATACGATGCTTGAGCTATGCGAGGCTCTCATTACCGGCGTTACGCAGGAGATCCACGGAAGCTTGAAAATTCCCTACGGAGATGAACAGATCGACCTTACTCCGCCCTGGCCGAGAATTCCCTATGTCGATGCTATCGAAAAGTTTTCAGGCATCAAAGTCGCCGCCGATAGCGATCTAAACTCGCTCAAGGAGCAGGCAAAAAAAGCCGGGGTTCCCGACAAAGATCTACAGGCCTGCGACTCCGTCTGGAAAGTGGCGGAATGCCTGTTCGACGAAAAGGTAGAGGCGAACCTGATCCAGCCAGTGTTTATAACGGAATTTCCCCGGGAATTGAGCCCTCTGGCCAAGGCCAATCCGGACAACCCCGCCGTAGTAGACCGATTCGAGCCCTACATTACTGGCCGGGAAATGGGAAATGCTTTCTCGGAGCTAAACGATCCCCTGGATCAAAGGGAGCGATTCCAGAAGCAGGTGGAGATGCGCGAAGCCGGCGACGAAGAAGCGGGCTTCATGGACCTGGATTATGTGCGGGCCCTGGAATACGGCATGCCCCCTGCTGGCGGAATGGGTATAGGGATCGATCGACTGGTAATGCTCCTTACCAATTCGAAGTCCATCCGCGATACGATTCTGTTTCCTTTGATGCGACCGGAGCAAACTGAGAAGTAAGATTTAGTAGCATTGCCCGGAATGGGGGACGGAAGCGGCCAGCTGATTCAAGTCCTTCGCCGAACATAACGGGGAATTCATTTTCTCTTTTTGGCGCCAGGGTTATACTGGTTGGCTCGGATGTTTTTTTCGGCCAGGGTTACGATCTCTTGTATTCTTCGGCTTCTGGTTTCGCTTCTTTTGGCGTTCATTAACCATTCCAGGATCCCTTTGCGCGCCGAGGGAGGGAAACTCTGAAAATGCTTCATTGCTTTCCCATTCTCTTTGAATGCTTGTTTCAGATCTTCGGGCAGGACCAGGTCCTCTACAGATTTCAGGGCATCCCAGGTTCCGGTTTCTTTGGCCAGTTCGATCATTTCCAACCCTGCTGGATGCATCTGGCCGCTCTTGATTAGCCGGTTCGCACGCTCGCGATTCGGTTTGCTCCAGTTGCTCCTGGGCTTTCGTTTTGAAAAGAAAAGGTAGTAGCTTGAATCATCTCGCTTGTTCGGTTTGCTATCAATCCATCCGAAACATAGAGCCTCCTCCACGGCTTCCTCATAGCTCAGGTTTTCTTTGGAGGACCCTTTGCGAAATAGAATCAGCCAGACGGAAATCTCGGTTCCATGATTGGCCCGCAACCAGGAGCGCCACTCCTTGCGACTGCTCACTCCAATGGCCAGGTCTTTTCCTTTCTTTTCCTGAAACATAGGATTATTTACTCGAAATAACCAAAGATTAACCCGTTCTTTGTCAAGGCGACCGCTAGCATAATACCAAATCAGGCGCGCTACGGCCGTTCCAGAACAGGTTCCCATCCGCCCCGGCGCTGGGGGGACATCCCGAGAGAAGCTCCACCGCTTACCCCGGATCGCCGCCTGCAAAAAGAAAGCCCGACCAGCGGGCCGAGCTTCTTTCTTGATCCAGAGTGCTTAAATTCAGGGCCCTGAAGATCGCCAATGAACGTTTCCGCTCTCTGATGATCTCCGGGCCCCCGATACAGGGTCTGCCCCTCGGTTAATTGCGAATCAGCTGCATCCGGTGGTGGAACCGCAGGAGTTGCACTTGAGGCAGGTTCCGTTTCTTACCAGAGTAAACTGACCGCATTCGGGGCAGGGATCTCCTTCGTAGCCCTTGAGTTTGGCTACCGTACTCAGGTCCATTTCGGCAACGGCGGTGCCGCTACCGGAGGTTTGAGCGCTGGACCCTTTCATGAAAGAAAGCTCCATCATGGCAGCCTGATCCTCTTCCGCAGCTGCCGCTTTTGCATCCGAAGAAGGAGCGGACAGATCTGTAGGGGAGGGGCTGTTGGCTGCGGCTGCCGGCACCGCATCTCGATCTGCATTGGCAGGGATCTTGTTCGGAGCCGGTGTTTCCCGGGAGCTCACCACGTCCGGTCGAATGTCTTCCGGCTCTACCTGGGCAAGATCGTAGCGACCCAGATAGGTGATGGCCAGCTCGCGGAAGATGTAGTCAATGATGGAGGTGGACATCTTGATATGCGGATTGCCCATAACCATGCCGTTTGGTTCGAATCGCGTGAATACGAAGGCTTCCACGAATTCTTCCAGGGGCACTCCGTATTGCAGACCCAGGGATACAGCGATGGCAAAGCAGTTCATCAGTGAACGGAAGGCAGCGCCTTCTTTGTGCATGTCCAGAAAAACTTCGCCCAGAGCGCCGTCTTCGTATTCGCCGGTGCGAATATAAACCTTGTGGCCGCCCACGGAGGCTTTCTGGGTATAGCCTGCTCGACGGGCCGGTAGTCGGCGTCGCTTGGCAATGTACTTGTAGAGGATTTTCTCTACTTCTTTGACTGCAGGCTCGGTATGAGTCTCTTCTTCGGCCAGGTCATCGTCGCTGAGAACATTCAGAGGCTGCGATAGCTTGGACCCGTCTCTATAGAGCGCAATGGCTTTGTTCATCAATTTCCAGCTCAGCCAGTAGGCCTGCTTCACATCGTCGATGGAGGCTTCCATGGGCAGATTGATGGTCTTGGAAATGGCGCCGGAAATGAAAGGCTGCGCCGCAGCCATCATCTTCACGTGGGACTGCCAGGACAGGTAACGTTTTCCATAGCGACCGCATTTGTTGGCGCAATCGAACACCGGGTAGTGCTCCTCTTTGAGATGCGGAGCGCCTTCGATGGTCATGGTTCCGGTGACATAGTCATTCGCCAGTCGTATCTGCTCTCGATTGAATCCCAGAAACTCCAGAAGCTGGAATCCTGGCTGCATTACCTGATCGCCGGCTTTCAGAGTGTCTCGGACAAAGTCTTCGCCCAGAGTAAATGCGTTGAACACAAATGAGATGTCAAATGCGGATGGCAGTTCATCTTCCAGACGGGCCAGGACCTCATCGGTGAAGCCTTTTTCCTTCAGAGACTCCGGATTGATATGCGGAGCGCCTTTCAGGGTGCGGTGACCGGTGGTATGGTTTACGATGTCTTTGATTTGATCTTCTGTATAACCCAATCGTCGGAGGGCCGGAGGAACCGACTGGTTGATGATCTTGAAATAGCCACCGCCGGCCAGCTTCTTGAATTTCACCAGAGCGAAGTCAGGCTCGATACCAGTGGTATCGCAGTCCATTACCAGACCGATGGTGCCGGTAGGAGCGATTACAGTCATCTGGGCGTTGCGGTATCCGTGTTTTTCTCCCATTTCCAGGGCCCGGTCCGCTTCATCCCGGGCGGCCATATACAGGTTTTCCGGACAAATAGAGCCGTCGATGCCCACAGGAGTAATGCTCAGTCCTTCGTAATGCTCCGGAGCTTCGTTGTATACCGCTCGACGGTGGTTTCTGAACACTCGAAGCATATGCTCCCGGTTCTTTTCGTAACCGGAAAACGGTCCCAGACGCTCGGACATTTCGGCGCTGGTGGCGGCCGCGGTCATATGCAGAATGGCGGTGATGGCGCCGGCCATAGAGCGGGCTTCGTCGGAATCATAGGAAATCCCCAGAACCATTAGCAGGCTTCCCAGGTTGGCATAGCCCAGTCCCAGGGTCCTGAATTTATAGGACAGTTCGGCGATCTCTTTAGAAGGGAACTGTGCCATTGTAACAGAGATCTCCAGAACGATGGTCCAGAGACGGGCCGCATGGCGCAGTGCGATGTCGTCCACTTCGCCGGTCTGCTCGTTCAAGAAGCGGATCAGGTTCAGGCTGGCCAGGTTACAGGCGGTGTTGTCCAGGAACATGTATTCGGAGCAGGGGTTGGACGCTCGAATCGGACCGTCTTCCGGACAGGTATGCCATTCATTGATGGTTGTATCGAATTGGACTCCGGGATCGGCGCTGGCCCAGGCCGCGAAAGAGATGTCTTCCCACAATTCGCGGGCTTTAACGGTGCGGACGGCTGTAGGCTTTCTGTTCTGCTCGGCGGCATCCTCTTTTTCTGTTCTCCAGTAGAGTCCCCAGTCGCCATCGTTGTCTACAGCGTTCATAAAGTCGCCGTTGATTCGCACGGAGTTATTGGAGTTCTGGCCGGAAACGGTTTGGTAAGCCCGAGACTGCCAGTCCGTAGTGAGTTCTTCGAATAGGATGGAAGTATGTCCCTGGTCCACAAGATCCAGTACTCGACGGATGTAGTTTTCGGAGATCTCGGACTTTCGTGCATCCACGATCGCCTTTTTTAGATCTGCATTCTCGGCTGGATTTGTGCCTCCTTTCGAGGCGATCTTCATGATGTTGTTCAGATGCTTGTTGGCCAGCTTGGAACCTGCAACAAGGGAAAGTACCTTTTGTTCTTCTACTACCTTCCAGTTGATAAATTCTTCTATATCCGGATGATCCATATCCAGACATACCATTTTCGCCGCTCTGCGCGTGGTACCGCCGGATTTGATAGCGCCAGCCGCGCGATCGCCGATTTTCAGAAAACTCATGAGGCCGGAACTCTTACCCCCGCCGCTCAGAGGCTCGCCTTCTGCACGAAGACTGGAGAAGTTGGTTCCCGTTCCGGATCCGTACTTAAACAGTCGTGCTTCGCGCACCCATAGATCCATAATGCCGCCGTCGGAAACCAGATCATCGTCCACGGATTGAATGAAACAGGCATGAGGTTGAGGTCTTTCGTAGGCGCTACGCGAGCGAATCAGTTCCTGCGTTTGCGGATCGATGAAATAGTGTCCCTGTCCTTTTCCATCAATTCCATAGGCCCAGTGCAGTCCGGTGTTGAACCACTGCGGAGAGTTGGGAGCGGCGATTTGCTTCGCCAGCATGTACATCATTTCTTCGTAGAATGCCAGAGCGTCTTCTTCGCTGGAGAAATAGTTGTTCTTATAGCCCCAGTAGGTCCAGCATCCGGCCAGCCGGTGGAATACCTGGATGGCGCTGGTTTCGGACCCAAATCGCTTTTCTTCGGGTAATTCATTCAGTCGATCATAGTCCGGTTCCCTTCTTTGTAGCCAGCCCGGAACGCCTTCTTCGTGCACGGCTTTGCTGAAGGCGGGAACGCCGGCTTTGCGGAAATACTTCTGGGCCAGAATGTCCACGGCCACCTGCGACCAGTGTTCCGGTACTTCCACATCCTTTGCTTCGAAAACCACGGTTCCATCCGGGTTCACGATTCGCGATGTGCGACGGGTCCAGGAGAACAGTTCCTTGATTCGGGTTTGCTCCTGGGGATTGTTATAGTCTTCCAGGGCGGGGGCTTCCTGGATCTGGGACGTAAATAAGCGGCTGACTCGCATTTCTAAAACTACCTCTAATAATCTAATTGTTCTGTGCCGTACCTGCCGCAACAGGAACGCCTGACCCGAAGGCCTTTGGGACCACCGGGGCCCATCCGCCGCAGCGGACTCTGTCCGTAGACAGAGAAATCGATAGAAAAGCCTATCGTAATCGCCCCATCCTTCAGATGCATTCCGGATGGGGGACAATCCTTTGGCGGAGCCGAAGCTCCGGCGAAGACCCGGGGGCCTCGTCATTTTAACCATTCATTCCAGATCTGGGTATGAATTTTCTGGATTATGTCTCATTACTTCCGGGCGGATTTCCGCCGCACACGGAGTCTGAGAGTCTTACGATTCTCCCGGGATTCAGTCAATATTTTTGCGGCCTGGTTACAGAAAAAATGTGAAGAAAATCGTGGAATATGTCGTCAAAGGTAGTCGCCATGCGAGATCACTAAACGGCCACGAAAGGCCAGTTTGAGCCGCCTTCTTGCATAGCAAGTCGCAACTCCGGCGCGGAAAATGACGAATTACTGAACGTGTATTGCTGCGAAAACGGGCAGGTCTTTTGAGTTTTCAAATCTCCGCGGAAGGTTGCCCCGGTAACGTTGATAAGAGAGGCGCTCGGGATTTCGCATATTCCGGACCCGACGCCAGCATTCAAAGCATCCAGCTAAGCCCCAGGTTCAGACCCGTTGACGAGACCTGGCCCAGAGCGGTGGGGCGGCCGACGCCGTATTCCGCTTCCGGTTCCAGAAAAGTCCTGTTGGATGTTCTGAACCGCAATTCGGCATGCACTCCCGCAAACCCGGCCTGGCAGGAGCCTGAGCCGTACTGCTCCAGTCGACAGGTGCCGATGCGACCCATGAGGCCCAAATATGGATCCGGTCCGGCATTCTTTTTGAAATGATACGTCCAGCCAAATTCCAGCAGATCCATTGTTACCCGACGCCCGGCTTGATACATAATGGGTTAGCAGGTTTTTTCTCCAGCCGTAGTGCTCAGACCAGTGCTTCGAGATACGTAATGTGAACCGCCCCTCAAAAGGGATACCAGTGCTTAACATCTATAGTGGAAGGTGTAGGGCGGGAGAACTAGCCCGTGCCAAACCGACGACAACGCAAAGTGGTTCTGAGCAAAGGAATACTACGTTTTCCTCAACCCTTCACTCCGGGACCGGGTTTTTCCTTTGACCGGTTTTTACACAGGGAATTCTATTGTTCCGTTATGATAAAAAAAGAGAATAGAATTTCTTATATTAGAAGTGTTCCTGCTAAAGTACTGATCATGGCCTTGAGTCTCGGCTCCGTGGGTTGCGGCTTTCTTGGTCCATCCGATTCGGACGATGATTTGCTTCCTCTGGCCGGTCTTCTAGCGCTTGCCGGCGCCCAGCAAGCACAATTCGATTGCACGGATGATGGTCTGGTGTGGACGGAGCCTACGATTCCGGAAGCGAATGCCTGGACCGGAATCACTTACGGAAACGGCCTTTATGTAGCCGTTGCTAACGATGGAACCAATCGAATAATGACTTCTACGGATGCGCGCAACTGGACTGTACGCTCGGCTCCCGGAGCCGCTGTTCCCTGGTATGATGTTGCCTACGGGGATAATCTGTTCGTGGCTGTGGCAGGCGCGAACGGAGCCGAAGATGTCATGACGTCCTCAGACGGAGTGAACTGGACTCGCCGTTCGGAACCGGTAACTGCTGATTTTCGTCGGATTGAATTCGGGGGAGGAAGGTTTGTGGCGGCTGCTGAAAGTACGGCTAATCTTCTGGTGACCGCGGACGGGGTTTCCAACAGCTCGGTTACACCATCCGGTACCATTGCGGCCTACAATAACGTAAGCTACGTCAACGACAAATTCCTGATTTTTGACCAATCATCCGGTTCCTCAATCAGGAGCTTCACGTCTACTGACGGCAATTCCTGGACCGAACGCACCGTACCGAGCGGCTTGTGGACTTCATCTGCTTACGGAAGCGGCAGGGTTGTTGCTGTTGGTTTTGGAGGTAGCGGCGGTGATACACTGATGTACTCACCCAACGGAATCGATGGTTGGGTCCTCGCGAACGATCCTGCCACATTTCCTTCGTATAGGGCTGTGGCGCACGGAGGTGGCCTATTCGTGGCAGTGAACCACAACGGTTCCCCTGAAGTAATTATCTCCACAGATGGAATCAACTGGACCGGGGTTGCTGAACCCACAACCAGAAGCTGGATCAATGTTGCCTACGGGAACGGTAAGTTCGTAGCTGTTGCAGAGTCAGGCCAGATCATGGTTTCAGAATGTGACTGAGTAATTTGGGTTCCTTATCAAAAAGGCAATGGGGGCGATTATCCTTCGGAACAATGCAGAAGGGCCAAACCTGAAACAGATCATCGCCTTGCCCTGGTTTCCTCTTTTGAACCGGTTCTCGTTTCTATGATTTTCGCGCGCATCCATGGCCCGGCGCCAGATTCGGGCCGGGCCCATCACCCAACGCCACCCATCAGAGGGCACCGCTCAGCTCTGCCACGGACGCCAGCATTCAAGGCATCCAGCTCAGCCCCAGGTTCAGACCCGCTGACGAGACCTGGCCCAGAGCGGTGGGTCGGCCGACGCTGTATTCCGCTTCCAGTTCCAGAAAAGTCCTGTTGGATGTTCTGAACCGCAATCCGGCATGCACTCCCGCAAACCCGGCCTGGCAGGAGCCTGAGCCGTACTGCTCCCAGTCGACAGGTGCCGATGCGACCCATGAGGCCCAAATATGGATCCAGTCCGGCATTCTTTCTGAAATGATACGTCCAGCCAAATTCCAGCAGATCCATTGATACACGGAAACCGCCCTGGCTACGTGCAAACTCGGATGCATAGAGAAGAAAGGTCGCATCCCGGTTTCCCTGCTGGAATTGGTCCAGAATGTGCCATCGAGGAAATCCATTCAGCTCGCTGCATTCCCGGCAGGGAATCTGGCCTCTCACACCTCTGTAGCCGATACGAAACATCCAGGGATCGCCGGTTTCCGAATATCTGATTTGCAGGCTTCCGGAGCCCGGCTGTATGGGCGGCGGCGATAGGTCCGTACTGCCCAGAATCAGATAGTTCAATGTACGGTCCCCGGGAGATGTGTTCATGCGTTCCATTCGATCCAGGAAGTAGTAAAATCTGTCCTGGCCCAGTGCTGTGCGCCTGGAGTCCTCCGGCCGTATTGTAAGGCCACCACCGCCCAGATAGATTGACCACGGGGACGCATGGGCCAAATCGGAGAGCAGAAACAAAGAGCAACAGGCCAGAATACGGCCCGTTTTCGTAATAAACCTATAGTATTGAAACATATGTCTTACAGTGAATTCTGAGATACTTGGACGCAGCCATGGCCGGAACGTTTTACATTTTCCATTGATTTCTGAGGGACGCGGCCTTATGCTAAATCAGAAGCGGTTTTATATGAAAGTCTCCATCATCTATGAACCCGGCTGTCCAAACTACCAAAAGGCTAGAGAGATTGTGGAAGAAGTCTGCCAGACCGAGGGATTGGAATTCTCTATAGAGATGATAGACTCCACCTCCAGGGATCTCGATCCCCGCTGGAGAGGGTTTGGATCGCCCACGGTCCTTCTGGACGGTCAGGAGGTAGATCCGTCGGATGGGCAGGGGCAGTGCTGTAGAGTGTATCGAAACGAGGAAGGGGCGCTCCAGGGATTTCCTTCCAGAAAAGCAGTAGCCGAGCTAATCCGAAGATCCAGTAGTTCAGATTCCGGGGTCGAGATGAATTGACCTCGCTACCGTGGCTTGATAAACGGGTCCCTGTTGACCCTGGATTTCAAATCCGACACTTTCCGGTCCACCGGAATCGCAGAACGGAGAGCCTGACCGTTGGGAGCGGATTGTGCAGCCGTAGCACCAATGAGACATAATCTGACAGTTTTTGCCAATGACGGGAGCCAAAATAATGAAATGGATTGACCTGGTTGAGGTGTTTTCAACTTTGTCATCGGGCGGATAGATGGGGAAGCTTTCCATAAGCTTCGCAATCCTCACATTAATACTCTGTGCTTTCATGGGCTCGGTGGCCGGGTCGTTGTTGCACAGGGTTTTCGGGCTGTCGTTTCTGGATATTAGCCTGACCGGTGAACCGCTTACTGTAGCAAAGGATTTCTATATAATAAGTATCCTGGAAGTTACAGTTACCCCCGGGGCTCTGATCGGAATTCTCGTGGGTGGCTGGCTTCTTTATAAGAAAGGAAAGAATTAATGTCGACCATCTCTATGAAAACCCTGCTGGAAGCTGGAGTACACTTCGGACACCAGACTAGAAAATGGGATCCTCGCATGGCTCCCTATATCTTCACCGCACGAAATGGCATTCATATTATCGATCTGCAGAAAACCGTGCAGATGGCCAAAGTTGCCTACGAAGCCCTGCGAGAAGCTACTCATCGCGGCAAAAAGGTTCTGTTTGTAGGAACAAAGAAGCAGGCCCGTGGCGCTGTAGAAAGAGAAGCCAAGCGTTGCAAAATGTTCTATGTGAACACTCGCTGGCCCGGCGGACTGCTGACTAACTGGAATACTGTTAAGAAATCCATCGCTCGACTGAAGCGACTGGAAGCCATGGAAGAGAGCGGCACATTCGAACAGGAAGCCCGCACAAAGAAAGAAGTGCTCATGCTTCAGCGGGAGTTGGATAACCTTCGCAAAAACCTGTCCGGTATCAAGGATATGCTTACTCCTCCGGACATCATGTTTGTAATCGATCCCAGCAAAGAGGCCATTGCCATTCGCGAAGCCAAGAACCTGGGTATCCAGATCTATGCTGTGGTAGATTCCAACTGCAATCCCGAGCTAATCGATTATCCAATTCCCGGTAACGACGACGCTATCCGCGCCATTTCGCTGTTCCTGCAAACCATGGCCGATGCCATTATCGAAGGAACGGAAGGAATCGTAGGAACATCCGAGTTTACCGACGACGACGAGCAATTCGATCCGGACTCCATCCCGGTGGATTCTATCCGCTACAAAGGCGAATACGATGAATCCGGTGAGTTTATCGAAGATACACCCATTGCTCCCGGTACCGCCGAGCCCGTAGATGAAGAAGCCAAGGCTTATATCAAAGGCGATGGCGAAGAAGCCGAAGAAGCAAAAACGGAAGGGGAAGCATAATGGCTGCTGTTACTACCGATCAGATTAAAGAACTACGTGAAATGACTGGCGCTGGCATGATGGACTGCAAGCGCACTCTGGAAGAAACCGGAGGAGATATCAAGAAAGCCGCGGATGCCCTCCGCTCCAAAGGTCTGGCCAAAGCGGCCAAGCGTATGGACCGGACTACGGGTGTAGGCCGAATCTTTTCCTACATCCATGGGGAAGGAAACATTGGCGTTCTTTTGCAACTTAATTGCGAAACGGACTTCGTTGCTCGTAACGAAGATTTTGCTCAGCTTGGCAAAGATATCTGCATGCAAATCGCCGCTCAGGCTCCTCTGGCCGTAACGGCCGAAGAGATTCCTGAAGAGGAAGTCGAGCGCGAGAAGCAGGTAGTAGAGGCCCAGCTTAAAGAAGAAGGCAAGAAGCCTGAGCAAATCGAAAAGATCGTTCCAGGCAAGATGAAGAAATTCTATTCCGAAGTAGCTCTTCTGGAACAGCCTTACATCAAGGATCCTAAAACCACGATCCAGGATCTGGTTAAAGAAGCCATTTCCAAGTTCGGTGAGAATATCACCGTTGGAAGGTTTACCCGCTATCAGGTAGGTTGATTCCATGTCCGGGTTTCCCTATCGAAGAATCCTCCTGAAGCTTTCCGGAGAATCCTTCACGGTAAGGGGAAGGAATGGATTGGAAGTTGATCTTGTCCGCAAGGTGGCAGAGCAAATCAAGCTCTGCCACAAAGCCGGAGTGGCCGTCTCTGTTGTAATAGGCGGCGGTAACATTCTCAGAGGTTCCCAGTTCGCAGAAGCCGGCATGGACCGGGCCACCGCCGACTACATGGGCATGATCGGAACCGTAATCAATGCCCTGGCGCTGCAGGATGCCTGCGAAAACATCGACCTGATCACCCGCGTTCAATCCGCCATCGAAATGAAATCTATCTGCGAATCCTACATTCGCAGAAAGGCCATGCGCCATCTGGAAAAGAATCGAATCGTAATCTTTGCCGGGGGGACGGGAAACCCGTATTTCACTACAGATACAACGGCTGCCCTTCGTGCGGTGGAAGTGGGAAGCCAGGTTATTCTGAAAGCCACAAAGGTGGACGGGGTTTACGATTCCGATCCCATGAAGAATCAAGACGCGAAGCGGTTCAAACATATCTCCTACATGGAATCCATTCAACGTCGATTGAAGGTAATGGATACCACTGCTCTGACCCTTTGCATGGAAAACAATCTGCCTATCATTGTATTCGATATCTTTAAAGAGGGCAACCTGGAGAAATTGATTGCCGGTGAGGACATAGGTACCCTTATCTCCTCAAAGGAAGGACTGGAATATGCCTGAAGAAACCGGTATTGATGAAATTCTGCTGGAAGCAGAAGAAAAGATGCAAAAGAGCATCGAAGCCTATAAGCGAGACCTGGCCACCATTCGGGCGGCAAGAGCTACTCCCAATATGCTCGATGGAATCCAGGTGGAATACTACGGAGCTATGACTCCCTTGAATCAACTGGCATCTCTCAGCATTCCTGAAGCCCGTATGATGCTGCTCACTCCCTACGACAAGAGCGCCCTGGGCGATATTGAAAAAGCCATCCAGAAAAGCGACCTGGGTCTTACTCCGCAAAACGACGGAACCATGATTCGTCTGGTGCTTCCCGAGCTATCCATGGAGCGCCGCCAGGAGCTGGTAAAGCAGGTCAAGAGCCGCCTGGAAGAAACCCGCGTTGCCATTCGTAATGTCCGTCGCGATGCGAACGACCATGTAAAGAAGCTTAGCGGTCTTCCCGAAGACGACGTTAAATCCGGCCAGGAAGAGATTCAGAAGCTTACCGATCAATCCATTGGGGAAGCCGAGAAGCTGGCCGAACAAAAAGAAGAAAGCATTCTCACCGTTTGAGGTAATCCCCTGGGCCAGTCCCATCCTTCCAATCCCAAGCACATCGCCATAATCCTGGATGGAAATGGTCGCTGGGCCAAATCCAGGGGGCTTTCCCGCCCCGAAGGGCACCGAGCCGGAGGGGAAGCCCTGCGGCGTCTCCTGGACGATGTAATTGAACAGGGAATCCCGGTCTTATCGCTCTACGCATTCTCTACGGAAAACTGGAAGCGACCGGACACCGAGGTCACGGCGCTCTGGGGCCTGATGGAAGAATTCTTTAAGAAGTACCTGGATGTATGTCTGGAGAAAGGCGTTCGGATTCGCTGCAGCGGCGCGATTAATCGCATCCCTCCCGGGCCTTCGGGTGTGCTAAAGAATGCCATGGAGGCCACCCGGCACTGCACCGCGCTGACCGCTAATTTCTGCATAAACTATGGCTCCCGGGCCGAGATTGTTCGGGCCTGCAACCGTTTGCTCAAGAAGCGTAGCGGAGGCTTCTTCAGCCGTCTCAAGGGAGCGATTCGGCCTATATCCGAAGAGGACCTGGAATCCGAGTTGTACACGGCCGGCCTCGGAGACGTGGATCTTCTGGTTCGGCCCGGCGGCGAATTCCGTATCTCGAATTTTCTTCTCTGGCAATGCGCCTATGCGGAACTCTACTTTACAGAAGTCTACTGGCCGGATTTTGATAGCACAGAACTAAACCGGGCTCTGGAATGGTTCCGAAACCGTTCTCGCAGGTTTGGCGGATTGGAAAACAGCTGAAGTTTGCCGGGCTATTGAGCCGCTGCGGTATTGCAACAAAGGAGAAACCGTCCCATGGGCGAAACTACCAAACGAATCATTTCTGGGTTAACCATTGGAGCAGTGGTCATTGTGGCGCTCTACCACTACACAGCGTTTTACTCGCTGGGAGTCGTGGCAATTGTCGGTCTGGTCTCTTTTCTGGGAGTGGAAGAGTTCTATCGGCTGAGCGACCGGGGCCTGGAGGGAAGGCCCCTGCGGTTGCCCGGCTTTCTGATGGTGATTCTGATTCTGGTGAACTTCTACCTTATGTACGCCGCCAAAAAGCACCCTGAACTGGGCCTGGCCACCGGAATGCCCGAGCAGTTCTTTACTCCCTGGACTGGCCTCTTTTCCAGTGTGCTGATAGTATCCGTCATACTAACCACCAGTCTGCAGCTTGTTTTTCGGCCCATCGACGGCGCGATCTTTTCCGCATCAACAACCATCTTTGCTCCCCTGTATGTGGCGTTGCCTCTGGCCATGATTTTCCCGCTCTTTCAGCTGAAAAT
The DNA here is from genome assembly GCA_002730875.1 of Spirochaetaceae bacterium. Lineage (GTDB taxonomy): Bacteria > Spirochaetota > Leptospiria > Leptospirales > Leptonemataceae > UBA3465. The sequence continues at coordinate 148,033 of PCBI01000015.1, forward strand.
GGGCGTGTTCTATTTCGTGTTTGTGGCTCTGGCAACCATCATGACCGATGCCGGCGCCTACTTTGCTGGAAAGTGGTTTGGAAAGCACAATGCCGGGCTGAAGGTGAGCCCTCGAAAGACCTACGAAGGCTACATCGGCGGAGTGGTCTTTGCGGTAGCTTTTAACCAGGGATTTCTGTATCTATGGCAGCATTTTACAGGTCATGGCGGACCGGAAATGTTAGGTTATCTGGAAGCGGGTATCCTTACAGCGGTGCTGTCCGTTGTATCCGTTTTCGGCGACCTGGTCGAGAGTCAACTGAAGCGTGATGCCAAGATAAAGGACTCCGCATCCATGATTCCCGGGCATGGCGGCATTCTTGATTTGATCGACGCTTTGCTGTTCACGGTGCCCCTGGGAACTCTATACTTTCTATTTCGATAAATGGACTTTTCACTCATCAGACCCGAACAATCCAGGCCCACGCAATCCCTGTGTCTCCTGGGGGCTTCCGGTTCGGTGGGTGGCACGGCGGTTCGCTATCTGAAGCGCAATCCGGGAATGTCCCTGGAGTCGGTAAGCGTTCATTCTTCCATCGAGAAGCTTCAGCAGTTGCTTCAGGAGTTTCGGCCGGCCCTTGCATGCATCAGTCATGAGGATGCCTATGATTACGCCATAGAAGGGCTAAAGCAGGACTATCCGCAGGTGCGATTCTTCCGAGGCTCGGATGGCCTGGTAGAAATGGTGCGCGAAAGCGAGGCCGACACCGTGCTTACGGCTGTGGTAGGAGCCTGCGGTATCCGAGCCACGGTAGCCGGCATTGAATCTGGAAAGAAGATCGCTCTTGCAAACAAAGAAACCCTGGTTACGGCCGGACCAGCGATTCAGGCGCTGCCGGCTTTCGCTGGTGGATCGCAGAGCACAGCGTGCATCATTCCGGTAGATTCGGAGCACAACTCATTGTTTCAACTTCTGGAGGGACAGAACCCCGAGCACGTGCAGAGGGTTTTGCTTACTGCCTCCGGCGGGCCTTTTCGTGAATGGTCCGTGGAACGAATCCAGAATGCCCGGCGCGAAGAGGTCCTGAATCATCCTACCTGGACTATGGGTCCCAAGATTACCGTGGATTCCGCCGGGATGATAAACAAAGGACTGGAGCTTATCGAAGCTCGCTTCCTTTTCGCCTGCCAGCCGGAGGAGTTGGATGTTCGAATCCATCGTAACTCCGTTGTTCATTCCATGATTCAGCTCAAAGACGGCAGTTTTCATTTGTCCTGTAGCCATCCGGATATGATCTTTCCGGTGGCGCATACCCTGCATTACCCGGAGAGTGTGCCGACACCGCATCGAGAAATGTCGTTTCCGGAAAGCTGGCCGGCATTATCTTTTGAAATGGTGGAAGAAGATCGCTTTCCCGGATTTGCGCTCTGTCGAAAGGCAATGGAACTGGGCGGCACGGCCCCCGCTGTTTTGAATGCCGCCAACGAAGTGGCGGTGGATGCCTTTCTCAAGGATCAAATCAAATTCAGCGAAATACCGCGGTGGATTGAGGGAGCCTTGCAGGATCAGGAGATTCGACAGACCACCGAACTGGAAGACCTGATCGCGGCCGACGAGAAGACTCGCCGGGATCTAGCCCGGCGTCTGTCGACCAGCGGGGTAGGCGGCTAAAGGCAGCGACGCCGCCGGTTCGAACACGTATTTATGGCTCTTTTAATTGAGGATAATCAATGGTAATTACAATTCTAGCCGGCGTATTCATGCTGGGCGTTTGCATAATAATCCACGAGCTGGGCCATCTTTTGATGGGCAAGGCCGTAGGCGTCAAAGCTGAGATTTTCTCGGTAGGCTACGGTCGCGGGATCTGGAAGAAGAAGATCGGGGACACCACGTGGCAGGTCACTGCAATTCCTCTCGGAGGCTATGTCAAATTCTACGGCGATGACTACGACGAAGGCCGGGATGTAAAGGGTGGCTTCTTTTCCGTGTCTCCACTGAAGCGGATCATTCCTGTTCTGGGAGGTCCGCTGTTTAACCTGATCCTCGGATTGATCATCTTTCTGGGACTGGGTATGTTTACGGCGCCGCCGTCCAACCAGGTCACCATCCTGGAAGAATTGGGTCAGGATTCGCCGGCTCATCAGGGCGGTCTGCGCACTGGAGACCGCGTTGTAGCGATCAAAGGCGAACCTGTAGAAAACTTTTACGATATTCAGAACAAGGTTATTTTATCCGGCGGTAAGCCGCTTCCCTTCGAAGTCATTCGCGACGGGGAAAAGAAAACCCTGGAGATTACGCCAGCCGTTGACGCCGCCGGACGGGCTTCAATTGGGATTCGCGTACCCGGCGAACGCCTTTTACGGGTGGACTATCCGTTTGGCGCGGTGATGAGCTATCGTTTTGATCAGATCTTTGGGGCTGCTGAGCCCCCGGATCATCTTCGTGCATTGCCTTATCTGGAAGAAGGGGATGTAATTCTTTCCGTAGAGGGCGTCACTCCTACATCAGTCCTGGATCTACAACGGTTATTGGGGCAGCACAGCGATGGCACAGTAGAAGTAAAGGTGCGTAGAGAAACCGCCTCCTGGCTGGCGCCCTATTTCACCGAGGAGACCACCGTTCAGGTGCCGGTGGAAGGCGAGTACCGGGTCTGGTTTAGAAACATCAAGGATCTGAAATACAATGCCATCGTGCCGGATCAGCAACTGGTATCGCATCTACCAGAACACCAGCGCCTTCTGGGCGATCTTAAATTCGGGGACGGACCGTCTTTATCGTACCGAAGTCTTGCGGAACGGTATCCAGAGAAAAGACGGACGGAAATTACTCTGGGATCGCAGAAATACGAGGCGGACGTCCGGGGCGAAAAGATCGGCCTTATGGGCTTCAGGCCGGCCCAGGTAATTGAACCCCAGACCGGTGAATTGCCAGCCATAGGCGAAGGATTTATGCGGGGACTGGAAAGAACCTATCAGTCCATCATGATCTATCCGGAGTTCTTTTCGCAGATCTTTGCCGGTCGAGTATCGTTTATCGACAACGCCGCCGGTCCGGTGCGAATGTTTGCCTATGCAGGAGCCATTGCTCGTTCCAGTCTTACCGAGTATTTCCATCTGATGGCAGCCATCTCTATTGCGCTGATGGTGATCAATCTGTTGCCCTTTCCTGTAGTGGATGGAGGACACATTGTTTTTTTCCTGCTGGAAGCTATAGCTGGAAAGCCGCTGTCCAGAAACGTTATGGAAGGGTTCTACCGCTTTGGTTTCATAGTTCTGGTCAGTCTGGGACTCTGGATCATGTACAAAGATGTGGTGGATGTGCTCACATTCTGATTGTCTTCAGCGCAACCGGGCGAATTCTCGTACCAGATGAAAGCTTCCCGGTTCCTAATTCCTACACTCAGAGAAGATCCGCAAGATGCCCAGGTAGCCTCCCACCGACTCATGCTTCGAGCCGGCCTTGTACGCAAGGTGGGCGCCGGCCTGTACCATTTACTGCCCGCCGGCCTGCGAGTTATTCGAAAGATCGAAAGCATCGTAAGGGAAGAAATGAACCGAAGCGGGGCTCTGGAGTTTCAGCTTCCGGTGCTGATACCATCGGATCTATGGGAGAAATCCGGTCGCTGGGAAACCATGGGCAAGGAGATGTTTCGCATCCAGGACCGGCATGAGGTCTGGAATGTTCTCGGGCCCACTCATGAGGAATCCTTCACCGATCTGATGCAGCAGATTCTACGCTCCTATCGCGATCTGCCTGTAAATGTGTATCAAATCCACACCAAGTTCAGAGATGAGATTCGTCCCCGGTTTGGCGTCATTCGTTCCCGGGAATTCATCATGAAAGATGCCTATTCCTTTCATGCCGACGAGCAAAGTCTGGATGAAACCTACCAGGAGATGCGTCGCACTTATCGACGAATATTCCAGCGTGCGGGACTGGAAACGGTGCCTGTGGAAGCGGATTCCGGCGCCATGGGGGGTAGCGGATCCGAGGAGTTCATGGTGCCTTCGGAAATCGGCGAAGAGGTCTTGCTGCTTTCGAAAGAATACCGGGGCAACCAGGAGAAGACTCCCGTCATATATGAAGAGTCATTGGAAGCGGGGGCAGATACAAAGCGGCCCAAACCTCCAGAAGCCTCCGACATGGAGCCCATCGCCACTCCAAAGATCAAGACCATCGAAGACCTGGCAAAGTTTCTGGATGTTCCGGCTTTAGATCTTTTGAAGAGTGTGTTGTATCGCACCGAGTCCGGTCTTGTGTTCATAGGTATACGTGGCGATCGCGATATAAACGAAGTAAAGCTCAAGAATCATCTTGGCTGCAGCGAACTGGAGCCTGCATCGGACAAAGACTTTGAAAAGATCGGAAGCGTTGCCGGAAGCGCGGGACCATTTGGGTTAAAGCAGGCGGACAACTTGAAACTGCTCTTCGACTTGTCTGCACTTACTCGCCCAACGTGGATTACGGGCGGAAATGCCAGGGATCTGCACGTAAAGGGATTCTGGCTCACCGATGAACAGCGCAAGGCCGCTGTGGATCTGGCTCTGGCTGTGGACGGGGACCCGTCACCGGCTGGGGACGGTCCGTTGAAAGCCATGCGAGGCATTGAAGTCGGGCACATCTTTAAGTTGGGCCGCAAATACACGGATGCGTTCAAGATGACGGTCCTGGATCCGGATCAGAAGCCGATCACGCCGATCATGGGTTGCTACGGCGTGGGCATAAACAGAACCATGGCCACCGTCATCGAACAAAGCCACGACGACAAAGGAATCATCTGGCCCATATCGGTGGCGCCTTTTGAAATCTGTCTGGTAAGCATTACTAAAACGGAAGAAGAGAAAGGCCGAGCCCAGGAAGTCTACGAGGCTTTCTTGAATCGCGGTCTGGACGTTCTATGGGACGACAGGGATTTGCGACCTGGCGTTCGTTTCAATGATGCGGAGTTACTGGGTTATCCGATTCGCATCACTCTGGGAAAATTCTTCTTTCAGGAAGACCAGGCGGAGCTTCAGGTGAGAAAAACCGGCGAAGCGAAAAAAGTAGAAGCAGGGAAGGACTTCCAGGGCTTGATTCAGGAAGTAGAGTCCATTCGAAACCAGCTTCTGGCGGAGTTAAAGCCAGAGGACTGACTCACCGTAGAATTGGAAGTACCGTACGCAGGGGGCAAGAGAAGTGCAAGAAGCAAGCGACAAGGTCAGCAGCGAAAACAACCAGAATAGTATGGAGATTCCGGAGAAAGGCACGGACAGCCATGGGAGCGCCCGGAAGCGTACTGGCAAAGGCAAGAGTCCAGCCGGCACAAAAGCGAAGAAGGGAAAGCTAAACAAGATCCAGCGAGACGGTTACTTCGGTCCCTACGGCGGTCGCTACAGTCCGGAAGTGCTGATTCCCGCCATCGAAGAGCTGGAAAAAGCTTATAAGAAATACAAGAACGACAAAGGCTTTCTGAAGGAGTTTGGCTACTTCCAGAAGGAATACATTGGTCGACCATCGCTATTGACTTACGCCCCCAACCTCAGTCGCGAATGGGGCGCCGAAATCTATCTTAAGCGTGAGGATCTGAATCATACCGGGGCCCATAAGATCAACAACGCCATTGGCCAGGCGCTTCTTGCCAAAAGAATGGGCAAAAAGCGACTCATCGCCGAAACCGGAGCCGGACAGCATGGAGTAGCCACAGCCACGGCCGCGGCTCGCCTTGGTTTCGAATGCGTGGTCTATATGGGCGCCGAGGATGTGCGAAGGCAGAAACTGAATTGCTATCGAATGGAACTGCTGGGCGCCAGGGTGGTTCCGGTAACCAGCGGAAATTCCACCTTAAAAGATGCCACCAACGAGGCCATGCGCGATTGGTCTCGAAATGCTACCGATACGCATTACATAATTGGATCGGCCATTGGTCCCCATCCCTTTCCTACCATTGTAAGGGATTTTCAATCCATGATCGGAATTGAGGCTCGCAAACAGTTCAAGAAGGCCACAGGGACTTTGCCCGATGCCGTCCTTGCCTGCGTTGGCGGAGGCTCCAATGCCATCGGGATGTTCTACGGATTTCTCAAAGACAAGAAGGTACGATTGATTGGAACCGAAGCCGGCGGTCGCGGTCTGAAGCCAGGGGAAAACTCCGCCAGCATTACCTTTGGCCGTCCTGGATATTTCCATGGAACTCGGTCGTTGTATATTCAGAACAACGATGGACAAATTGAAAATGTACATAGCGTAAGCGCCGGATTGGATTATCCCGGTGTGGGTCCGGAACATGCCTGGCTGGCTGTGAGCGGTCGCGCCGAATACAGAATGGTAAACGACGATTCGGCGGTGGAAGCTTTCAAAGAGGTGTCTCGACTGGAAGGAATACTGCCTGCTCTCGAAACGGCGCATACATTTGCCATGGCGCGGGAGCTGGCGGCGGAGTCTGCGGCCGGTTCGGCCGAGGGGCCAGGAAGCGACGCCGGCGATGAGGCCGGGGGCTCTGAAAAGAAAGGCAAGAAAGGTAGCGCCAGGGTAAAGAAGGCCAGGCGACAGAGAATTTTGATCTGTCTTTCCGGCCGTGGCGATAAAGACGTGGCCGAGATAGCGCGACTATCCGGCATCGAGCTTTGAATTTCGCAGGCGTCCACTGGAAATGAAAATGAAAATGCGCCGAAGCCTGTGGCCAATACGAATGCTGGCCCTGGCATCAGCCGTTGGTCTTGGCCAATGTTCATCCATTGACGCTTTCTGGTATGCCAAACCGGACTTCGCAATTCGCTACAGCGAGGGGGAGCATACAGCTGCGCGAATCGAGAAAGACGGTATCCTTCATACGATCTGGGCCTATTCCGGGACCTACACCGTGATGCGAGGTCCCTGTCCCGTGCCGATGTGGGATGCGGAGCCGCCGATTCTGAACCATCAGACATTGAGTTTTCACTGGAAAATAGAGGGCGAAAGATCAAAGTTTCCGTTGGAGATTCATAGAAAGGATCTACAAATCGTGGCAGGGGATCGCATTTTCGGGCCGGCAAACTTCTACAAATGCGATATAATCGGCGATGAAATTGAAGGCGAACGGGACTTTAATTATCGAGACGGCGACATACTCACGCTACACCGACCGGAATGCATGGTGTTTAGGTATTACGATTTACAATATTCGGAAGTAGATGAGTTCTATTTCCGGCCCACTGTTTACCGGAACGGCCGGCAAATCAGTTCCGAGCCAATGCGGTTTCGGTCCCGGCGCAACTATAGCTATACGCCTTACGAATTTCCGTTTATGTATATGCCGGTGCGTTGATAAGCCAACCCGAACCCACATTAAGAATCGAAAATCCCGAGTGCTTCAGAATCTGCCGTGGAGAAATGACTTTTCGCTCAAATAGGGAGGCCGGAACCCAACCCGATCCTTTTCCCCATGTGTCTTGAATCTCGGCGCCGGGATACATGAGTTTTCGCATATCTTTCAGAACCAACACGTTATCCACCATAATGGAAACCGGTCCCGCTTCCTCCTGCGGATGGCTGCGAATCAAAAATCCTCGAAACTTTCCCCCCGGCCTGATTCGCATATCCCTTCCGCGGCGAAACTGTCCTGCCGGTAAGTTCACCGTGATGCGCTTCCAACCCTTAAACGCCAGAGCTCCCAGCGGTACTTCTACTTCTTTACCGCGGGGATCCAGAAAGAGCGCCGAAAGGGAATGCTTCTGATCCTGACCGTGCACCCATAGGGAGAGTCGAATAAGTTCGCCTTCCAGAGGCACTGGGTGTCTGAGTAGTACCTGATAAAGCTGCTTTCCCGGCACATCGAAAGAAGTGTGGATCATCAGAGAACGATGGTAACTGGCTTCCGGATCGACCTTTGACTTGAGCAGTTCCATTTCTTCCAGGAACTCCGCTCCATCCGGCGATCTATATACGTAGTCAATGATGCTCAGATCTGTGGAGGGCGCCCGGGTGTAGTAGTCCCGTTCGGACTCGAACATATCGATAGACTCCAGGCGCATGCGCTCGGGCATTTCCTCCAGGATTCCGGAAAGCAATCGGATCTGATCCTGCGCTTCGCGTTTACTCTCCGGCGAAATTGCGGAGATTGTGAAAGCCGGGACTGCAAGCAAAAAGGATAGGGCCACGCTTAGCAGAACAGTCGGTTTGGCCCGCCAGGGCGCAAGATTGTGGCCGGATAAATGGGGCATCCCCCGCGAAAGCCCGGGGGGCCTTAAGGTTGAGGGCGAGGCCCCCCTCGTTCGAAACGCCCGGTTCCGGTCAGAGTCGGTTCTCCTTGGAATCCCGCTGCGTTGGTCGCCAGGGGTTTCGCCTTGCCCTGGTCGGGGTAATGTAAGGATTTGAATTGGCCGTGTACGCATTCCAGAGGTTCCGCTCTTATACTAACGGCCAATTTCTCAGGTTTCTGAATGCCTGTGTCCCGGCGGATTGCCTTTTCTCTTTTTGGGACCGCGTTTTCGAATCGCCTTTTTGGAGCTCTTTGGTTCCGGGCGGGACCGTACCGTGGCGCCTGGCCCTGGCTTTTCTCCACGAGTTCGTTTTTCTGCCCGGGTTTTGGCTCGGGGATCTCCATCGGCGGATTGGTCAGATCCTTGTGTTCGCTTTGCGCGTCGATTCGTCTCAGGGCCGGGCTTGCCGGCTACGGCCTTCTTGTCCGTGCCTCTGCCGCTGCCGGGGCTTCCCGCGCGGCCAGCGCTACTTGCCCGGGACTTGTTGCTTTTATCTGCCGAAGGTTCATTTGTCCGTTTTTTCCAGCCTTTCAGCCCCGGGTAGTCCAGAGCAAAAGGATCCTTCAGTTCTTTGATGGTTTCCAGGCAAAGGGGGTTCAGGAATTCCTCGCCTTCCAGAGGTATCTGACGGACCATGAACTCCCTTCCCAGAAACTGGAACCTGAGCGCCAGGGCATGTAGATAAGTCCGGTCTTCCTGTCTTGCTTCGCTGAATGCATTGTACAGCGGATCGCCCAGGATGGCGAATCCGACGCTCTTTAGAGCTACCCGGATCTGATGCGTTTTTCCGGTAATAGGCCGTACCCACATTAAACGAAGGCCGGTGCGCTGTTCGTTCAGGGGTTCGGAAACGAAAGACGTCCGGGCCGGGTTATCCCTGGTTCTGAGCAGCTTATAGGAGCCTCGCCTGCTTTTTTCCATATCGCCTACGATCATGCCAGCCTTTTTGAAACCAGGTCGGTTGGATAGAGCTACGTACACCTTTTCTGCCCGATTGAAGCGAAACTCATTTCCCAGCAGGTTGGCATTCTTTCGCCCCTTGGCGCAGAGCAATACGCCGGAGGTTACTTTGTCCAGGCGATGGACCGGAAATAATCTGTTGGCCTGGTCCTGACAAAGCGCCCGCATTTCGTCCAGAAAGTCCATGCGAGGCGAGTCCTCAAAAAACACGAGCCCGGCCGGCTTATAGAAAACGGCATAGTCTTCGGTCTCCTGGATCAGCTGAACGGGTTGTATCCGGGTCATTAAAAAAGCCTCACAAGAAAATGGTTTGTAGCATAGGGCAACGATGAGAAATGAGAATCATGTGCGATACGTTTGTGGTCACTTCCAGCGGTTCCGGCCCTGCCATTTTGGCGAAGAACTCGGACCGAGAGCCCAACGAAGCTCAGGCCATAGAACGAATACCCGCCCGTGATTACGATCCGAAAACCGCCGGGCGTCTAAAGACTACCTATATCGAAATCGACCAGGTAGAACACACCCACGAAATACTGATTTCCCGCCCTTTCCATATGTGGGGAGCAGAGATGGGTGTCAATGAGCATGGACTTGCCATCGGAAACGAAGCGGTTTTCACGAAGCTCCCGTTTGCAAGAAAGGACGACGGACTCACCGGGATGGATCTGCTTCGCCTGGCTCTGGAACGTAGCGCGGATGCAGAATCTGCCGTGGCGTTGATGACCGAGCTTCTGGAGAAGCACGGACAGGATGCCTGTGGCGGATATCAGGACCGGAAATTCTACTATCATAATAGTTTCATCATCGCCGATCCCGGGCAGGCCTATGTTCTGGAAACGGTGGATCGCTTCTGGGCGGCCAAAAAAGTACAGGGTTACGCTTCCATTTCCAATGGGCTTACCATCGGGCAGGATTTCGACCTGAGTTCCACGGATCTGGCCGATGAGGCGCGAAAGGCGGGACTGCTCAAGCCCGGAAGATCCATGGACTTCCAGAAGGTGTTCTCCGATTCCTTTTACACCCGCATGTCCGGATGCAGGTATCGACAGTCCAGCTCCTACGCGCAGGCCGGCGCCCGGGCGGACACCATGACGCCCAGGGATGCCATGCGAATCCTGCGAAGTCATGGCGACTACGACGGAAAGAAGGGCTTTCATCCCTCCAAAACGGGCATGAAAAGCCTTTGTCTGCATGCTTCTGGGATGACCGCGCCTTCCCAGACCACTGGTTCCATGGTAGTGCAATTGGATAAGCGACCGGTTGTCTGGTTCACGGGAACCGCGGCTCCGTGCATTTCTATATTCAAGCCCTTCTTCTTCGGCCACAGCAACCTGCAGAGTCCGGACTGGGTTCTGCCGGGCGCAATACCCGATGACAGTCTCTGGTGGATGCATGAACGAATGCATCGCGGCATTCTTAACGACTTCATGAAGCATGCGCCGGATATCCAGGCAAGACGGGATGCCCTGGAATACGAGTTCATCTCCAGGTTACCGGATGCGGACCAGCCCGCGGCAGATGTGGAGCAGTATTCCAACCGTTGTTTGAATCGCGGTCGCGATATGCTGCTTCAACAGATGGAGCGATTGAAAATAGATACCACCTCGCGAAAGAAGCTTTTTCGCGGAAGCCTGGCTCGTCCCTTCTATACAATGTTCTGGAAAGGCTTCGACGGTAAGCTTCCCGGTCGTTAACGTGCCGCAAATGTTCTGAGCGTCGCTCCGGGGCCGTCGTCCCGCAAGGTCGGCGCCACGGCAGTCCGCTAACAATCCCCGGGAACCAACTCGCGGACAGCCATCCCCCGGAGGCCGCCCGCGTCTTGCTAACGGAGTTGGTCCCCGTGCCTCAGATCTCTTCGGAATCTAGCTTCTCTCGATCGATTTCAAAGTTATACTTTTTGAAAAGTTCATCCTGAATCGTCTGAACGGCGGTTTGACTTTGAGCCTGCTGCAGTTGCTGACGGATTGTCTCCTTTACAGCGGCCAGTGGCTGTCCGTTAAACTGATTGTGCTTTCGCAGGTTGTAGTACTCCTGGATCTGCTCATCGGTTACCTGCATCTTTTCGATGCTTTTCTGGATGTAGCGACCGGCCAGGGCCTCATTTTTGTAATACTGGCTGAGAAAGGCGTAGAGGTCTGTATCTACAACTTCTTCGTAGTCCGGAGAGAGTCTTAGAATCTCGGTTGGTATGTAGATATTCTGCAGAATCTGTAGGAGGGTTTGCGAATTGAGAAGGCTTGTGTCGGCAATCTTGCGAAAGTCTGCTACTGTTTTCTTTTTTCCGTCCAATTCCAGAATCCAGGTCTGGCCGGATTCATCCGCAAAGGAGTCTGGTTTCAATTCTTCGCGGTTAAGCTTAAATTCATGCTTTTTTTCCAGTTCATCGATGTGGGCCATCAGCTTTTCGTTGCTCTGGCTCTGGGATCGGATCAATCGATCGGCGTACTGCTGGGCCTGGGATTCAATCATGGCCGGGCTGATTTCCTGCTTTATGCCGGCGTCTTTGGCACGTTGGGCCAGGCCGGCAAAGTACTCCTGATAGAATGGGCTCAGTTCATTGGCCTCAAGCTCCTCTGTAGAAATCCTTCGCGCCACATAGTAGGCATTCTCTGCATCAATTACGATGAACTTGCCTTTCTCGGCTTCACCCAGGGGCCTGGTAATGAACTCCAGGAGGTCAGGGGAGCAAGAAATGCAATGAGGAACGATCTTTCCAGCATTCATTTTTGTTTCCTGGCTTTCGCTGGCCTCAATTACCAGTTTGGCGATCTCTTCTTCGGAGCCGAGTTCGTTGAGTTTCCTGGCCAGGTCTTCAGCCTCGGGTTTACGGTCCCGATTCGGATCCTTTCGGACGATGGCAATCTGTATACTCATCAGCTGGAAGGGATCGTTGGCGCGAAAATGATGCTGAAAGGATCGTAGTAAAGCTTTCCTTTCCAATAGCTCGGAGTGCTGTTCCAGCCAGTTTTGCACGTCCTGGTCTTCTTTCATTTCCAGGGCGGCCAGACGATAGGTACCCAGCATCTTCAGGATTTCGTTTTGCTGAGCGGTGGTGATTTTTTCCGACGGTTGTCCGCTGGCCTCGACCAGTCGACGCATGTCGCCACGGGTTACTTCGCCGCCATCATAGGTGGCCAGGACTTCCCCGTCGCCGCTACAGGCGGAACTGGCCAGAACAATTAGTCCAACAGAAAGGATTGCCAGGGCCTGTCGTAGCTTGCCCGTATTGGATCTAAATAGGGTAAATAAAGAGTTCATAAATCCAGGTTCGCTGGAACGGATTACGAGTCAAAGAATTAAGTCGGCCTATTGGCCCGGATTACTCGAAGCGAAATTCGAAGGAGGGCTTTTCTTCTTTCTGTCCGGCGCCAGATTCTTTGCCGGGCGCGCCGCCGCTCTTGCTTTCGGGTTCTCTTTTCTCCACCCTGGGCGAAGTAGCTTTCTTGCCGTTTTCCTTCTTTACGGGCCGGGATCGTCCGGATTTTCCGTTGCCCGAACCTGGCAGATCAATGCTCACTTCTGTTGCATCGCTAGCGGACTGCGCATCCGAGCCCGCGGAATGGCTATCCTGCAACGACGGAGAAGGCAGACCATTTTGAGAATCCGAAATAACCCGTTGAGTGAGAATCTTCTGTTTGAAGTCCTTGAGCCTGCTGGATTCTTCGATCAAAGAATCCCGCAGCCGCAGCGAATATTCCCGGTCCATGGGAAGTCCGGCCAACATTCCGTCCAATTCCTCCAGATCTCTTTCGATCCTCTCCAGTCGTCTTAGTAGGTGGATAACTTTGAGCTTCAAGGGTGCCTTCTTACTGATCCATGTCTTTTCTGCTGTCAAGTCCCAAATAATCCGGTAAATGGTGGAAAAATGAGCAAGGCCACTCACCATTGCCACGTTTATGGGCCAGTCCGGCAGTTCCTTTAATTTTTATCGGAAGGCGTGGCACCTACTTGGACTCATTGTGCCGCTTTTTGTATATGTGGATCCCATCCACATGATCTGGCCCGAGTTCAAGCATGGTTCCCGCTGGGTGGGTATTGGTCTTCTGGCTTTCGGAACCGTATTTCTGATTATCGTAGATAGTATACGGCTGAACAATCCCTCCTTCAACAGATTCTTCATAAACCTGGTAGGACCACTCATGAAGGAAGAGGAAAGGGATCGTTACAACGGCACCGTGCCTTATATGTTTGCCAATCTGCTCCTCTATCTCTTTTTCTCAAAAGAGATCATCGTACTGTCCTGTCTTTTTCTTATGATCGGGGATCCGGCCGCGGCGTACTTTGGAATGCGCTTTGGAAAAATCAGGTTCTTCAACGGCAAGTCACTGGAAGGAGCCCTGGGCTTCATTTTCGCCGGATTTCTGGCCTGCTGGGGTTTTCTTGCATTCCATACGCACATAGAGGCGGAGTCCAGCGTATTCTGGATCTATGGCTCCGCTATAGGTCCTGGCTGGTGGTGGCTGGCTATTCTACTGCTCAGTTCCGCCGGGGCTGGCATTGCGGAATTCTTCTCAGTCACCGGCTTCAGAGGATTGATCGACGATAACCTGATTGTGCCTTTGGCTGGCTGTCTCAGTCTGGCATTGCTGGGCCATGCAGCCGGGCTTCCCTGGTCAGACGTTCTATTCGATCCAGGTCGCCTGGGAAACTTTTGATCCCTGGTTCGGCTACCCGGGTTGTATCTGTTTATAAATGAAAATCCTGGATCGTTACATTGGCTTTGAGTTTCTCAAAGCATTTTTGCTGGCTCTTGTAGGACTTACCATCGTCTTTCTGGCGCTCCAGGTACTGGATACGCAAAAGATCGATAGCAACGAACCCAAGGAACTTCTGCGCTGGCACTATGTGTACAGCCTGCCACAGATCGCCGTATTCGTTACGCCTCCGGCCATGATGTTTTCTGTCTGTTTCGTGGTGGCCCAGTTTGCCATGGCCCGGGAACTGGTGGCCATATATTCCGCCGGCACTTCCTTCTATCGTGCAGTCATCGCAATCTACGTTGTTGCCTCGCTGGTAAGCGTCGGCACCATCGTTTTCCAGGATCAAATCGTTACACCGTCCAATCGCCAGGCTCAGAAATATCTGGCTCAGTACAAAAAGAACAGCAAGGCTACCGACGTTGTCTGGCAACGGAATCTTCGCGGCAAAGAAGGCTATTATTTCATCTATTTCTTTGACAGAGAAAAGAACCGAATCATCGGCGGATTTCACTACATGCAGGTGGACGAAAACGATCGACCGGTGCGAATGATTCAGTCGCTGTCGGCGCACTACAATGAGGACGGCACCTGGACGTTGAAGGTAGTCAAAGATGTGCATCTCGATAAAAACCTGAATGTAATTAAGACCGATATCAAGGAATCTCTGGTCATGGACTTTCCGGAACAACTGGAATTCTTTTCGAATCCCAAGGTTAATCCCGGCGAATTGAGTCTAAGTGAGCTTCAGGAGGAGATCGAGTTCCGGGAGCAGTATGGATTTTCTACCGTCCAGTATCGAGTTCACTTCCACCGGTCCCTTTCCTTTCCGTTTATGGTGCTGATTGTGGCCGTGGTGGGATCCGTGGCCGGAAGTATGGGTTCGCTCCGTTCGGGAGGGCCCTTGATTCGTAGTCTCCTTTTGTCCACCGCCACGATCTTTTTTTATCAGCTAACGTTCGAGATTGGAGAGAATCTTGGCATGGCGGGCATACTTCCACCGGCGGTGGCCGGCTGGGGGCCTACAGCCATATTTGCTGGCATCGGTCTCTGGCTGATCTGGAAGCGCGGGCGCTGACAGGCCGTAGTTTCAGGAATGCGCCCCGAATCCTCACAGAAATTGAACGCACCGCGAGCTCGCCGCCAATCGACGACGAAAGCATCGAAGGCTAGACCCGCCGCGACGAGCGCTCTTCGTTGGTTCGGAGTCGGCCGGCGCTGAATTTGAGGAATACGACGGACTAAACCGGTCGATTCCGTTCCAGAAGCCGGCTTTCAATTCTTCGAAATACTTCCAGAGGGGTGATCCAGTTCATGCATGCAAGGTCTCGACGGTAGCACTTCTTGTTTCCAAAAATGGAGCAGGGTCGGCAGGGCAATTTCTCCACCGGGACTTCGACGATAGCCCGTTCATCCTGACCATAGGGACCGAAACCCGAGTAATGATGCGTGGCGCCCCAGATGGACAGCACCTTTGTGCCCAGTAGAGCGGCGATGTGCATATTGAAAGAATCCATAGCCAGCATCAAATCCAACCGCATGATCAGCGCCATTTCGCCTTCTATGCTTAGATTTCCGGCCACCATGGTGGTAACATTGGGAAAGCTCTTCTCAAGAATCTTTAGTTGCTCGATCTCCTGGTTTCCGCCGCCAAACAAAAATATACGGCACTTCATGTTTCGGTTTAGGAGACTGACCAGTTCATGCACATGGACAAAAGGCCAGGTCTTGGGTCGGTGTCCGGCAAAGGGGGCAATTCCTATCCAGTAGCCTTCCTTTTTGGGAACCCCGTTCTTCTTCAAGAAATCGGTGGCCAGAGCCCGGCTCCGCGTGTCCGGACTGATCCAGGGCCCTTTGTCCGGCCTGGCCTCCAATCCGGCCCTTTCAAATACGTGCAGGTAACGGTCTACAACGTGTGGCAACGGATAAAGCTTTTTGCGCTTTCGCCTGGTTTGCTTGAGCTTCTCTCGACGTCCCTTGACGATGCTGGAGAACTTCAGCCCCTGGAACTTGAACAGAAATTTCAGAATTCGCGAACGAGTGGATCCATGCACATCGATTCCGTGATCGTAGGGGCCCAGGACTTTAAGTTCGCGATACAGCCTGTAGATTCCCTTGAGTCCGCGGTACTGGGGCTGCTTCAGATCTACTCCGATTACTTCCACTCCCGGGATGTTAAAGAAGAAGGGTTCGAAGGCTCGCCGGGTAACGAGAGTCATTCGTATACTGGAATACTTGCCCGCCAGAGCGCTCAGTACCGGAACCAGAAGCGCTACATCCCCCATTGCGGAGAATCTGAGAATGAGAAGATGCATTCTTACTTCTCAGCCTTTGGATTTCGCGTAGAGCACCGGATTCAACGATTCATCGTTATACATCTTCATCTGGCGGTACACCTTTGCGAATCGTTTTCCGGCTCGAATGTCTTCTATTAGTTCGTCGAAGGCGCGGATCAGGTCGGCTTTTTGTTCCATCAATACGTCCAGTTTTGTCTGGCATTTCTTGATGTGCTCGGCGGAGGCATCGGTTCGTTCCACCTGCTCTTTCATGTGATAGATTTTCAGCGCCAGTATGGAGAGTCGATCCATGGCCCAGCCCGGGCTTTCGGTGTTCAGCCGCGCATCCGGCCGGGGCTTAACATCCTTGAGCATTTCGATGTACATGTCGTCCACCAGCTCCACCACATTGGTGCGATCCTGGTTGGAGCTGTCGATTCTGCGCTTCAGGGCCAATCCTTCTCGGGGATCAATCTCCGGTTCCCGAACAATATCTTCCAGGTGCCATTGGACGGTATCTATCCAGTTTTTTCGGTAGAGTAGCGATTCAAAGGAACCATCCGCATAGGGGTTGGTCATGGGAGCATCCACATTGTCCGTTTTGTGGTAATCCAGAATCGTCTTTTCAAAGATATCGAAAGCGGCTGCAGCGTTCATCTGGAGCAGCATCGACAGGGCACATGGCGACTCAAGGAAAAAACCCGTGGTCGTTCACATTCCCATGGCCCGGCTTTCAGCTGCGGCCCAGTTCTCGACTTCTTTCCGCCGCCGCTTCCACGGCCCGGATGATGGCTCCTCGTACCCCCTGGTCTTCCAGGGCGGCCAGACCCTCTATTGTAGTGCCCCCCGGGGAGCTCACCTTTGTGATCCATTGGGCCGGGTGTTCGTCGGATTCCAGATAAAGCTCCATGGCCGCCTTGATGGTTCGGGCCGCCATCTCGAAGGATTGACTGGCAGGGATTCCTTCTTTAATGCCCGCCTCGCCCATGCTCTGCAGAAACAAGAATGCATAGGCGGGACCGGAGCCGGACAGGGCCGTGACTCCGTGCATCAACTCTTCTTTTTGCACAGGAAAGGCCATGCCAATGCCAGAGAATAGCTCCAGGGCAAGGGCCAGCAGATCCTCGTTCGGGCAATAGATACCGCTTACAGACTGCCCAATGGTGGCGCCCAGATTGGGCATGACTCGGGCGACCCGCGCTTTCGGGTTGGGGAGGGCTTGCAGGACGGTCTGGATCTGTATTCCCGCCGCAATGGAGATGTAGTCCTTGTTTCCTTCCAGGGTTGCCAGGGCGCCGGCGAGATCCTGGGGCTTCATGCAGAGCAGTAATAGATCACAGCCGGTTTCCAGTTCCCTGGCCGTAGGGGCTCGATCAATGCCCATCTTGGCAGCCTGGCTGTGCAGATCGGCAGATCCCGGAGCCGGATCAAAGTAATGTAGACTGTGTCCTTTATCCGCTATTCCCCGGGCAATGGACTGTGCCATTTTGCCGAATCCAAGAAATCCAATGCTTTTGCTGCTCATGCTGGGAACATGAAATTCAGAGTCCTGTCGTAAATCCTTTTTAGCGGCCAGGCGACCAACAGGACTCAATACCAACGGTCAGGTGTGCCCTGCGAAGGGCTCTCGGTCAGGCGCCGGGAACACCGGGTGCATTGCTCCCGGCGTCTGGCTGCAACACCGTGAATCTGACACCCAGTCAAATTTGCACTTGATTCAGCCGCCGGGGCCGTATTATCTTTGTTACAGGAGCGCATAGTGATGGTTGGGCCTGTTCGGCGGCCCCGGGGCCAGCAGGGGACATCCTTCGCCTCGTCGGCGAATACAGGTCTCGGCCCATGTCTTTCATGCCGCTTCAGGGGGAAATCATGACTACGCAAACAGCGACAGCAGAAAAGCAAGCGCCCGAGCAAACCTGGGCCACGTACAAAGAGTTCTGGCACTTTTACCTGGGTGAGCATGCGGATCCCAGGAACCGGGCCATTCACTTCGTGGGAACTGCCGGGGTATTCATTATACTGGGGCTGGCAATTGCTCTGCAAAACTGGTGGCTGCTTCTGGCCATGCCAGTCTGCGGTTACGGATTCGCCTGGTTCGGGCACTTCTTTGTAGAGAAGAACCGTCCGGCCACTTTTAAGGCTCCCTTTCGTTCGCTGTTCTCCGATTTTAGAATGTTTTTCTGTATCCTTACATTTCGCATCGGAAAGCACTTAAAGGAAGCGGGAGTGAAGTAGAAGCCGGGGCTTTAATGAGTCCGGCAGTCTGCGCTGCGGTCTGCGCTGCGGACCTCGGATTCAGTGCCGGGTTTCCAGGTTATCCTGGCGTTTCTTTCGCTGTATGGCCAGATCCAGCAGCGCTTTGATCAAATCTGTTCGCGCCAGACCCGACTTCTCCCAGAGCGTAGGATACATGCTAATATCCGTGAAACCGGGGAGGGTGTTTACCTCGTTTACGTAGAGCTCGCCGGATTCCGTCAAGAAGCAGTCCACCCGGGCCAGCCCTTCACAATAGAGCGCCCTGTAGGTGCGTAGAGCCAGTTTTTGGACCTCGGCAACTTGATCTTCGCTGATGTCGGCCGGGATTAGCAACTTGGCGCCATCGGCATCTATATATTTCGATTCGTAGGAATAGAAGCCGTCTTTTGGTAGAATCTGCCCGATGATGCTGGCCCGGGGATCTTCATTTCCCAGAACCGCGCATTCGATTTCTTTTCCTACTATCGCTTCTTCCACGAGAACACAGTTGTCGAACCGGAAAGCCAGCTGGAGCGCTTTTTTGAAGCTAGCTTCATCGGTAGCTTTGCTCACTCCCACCGAGGATCCCTGACGGGCGGGCTTGATGAACAGGGGCAGTCCCAGTTGCTTTTCGATACCGGCAAAATCAATGTCCCTGGAGCTATGGCTCCAGAGGATTCTGTATTCGGCCGAGGGAATTCCGGCTTCTTTCAGATGGATCTTCATGGCGGATTTGTCCATCCCCAGGGCAGAACCAAAAACATCGCACCCTACAAAGGGGCGATCCAGGGTATGGAACAACCCCTGTAGAATTCCGTCTTCGCCGCCGGTTCCGTGGACGATGGGAAAGAAAATATCGATGTCCACCGCTTCGCCGTTTTCGCTCTTTCTTACCGGATTCAGTGTGCCGGGATGCAGACTTAAGGGATGGCCAGATACATCCCCGGCGCTGATTGCACTTAATGAATCAGCGCTTTCGCTTAATTGGTTAAGCTTTTCCAGATCTTCGGCCGCGGGAAAACCGGATGCTTCGATTTGAAAAAAAGCTCCTTTCCGGTTCAGATAGATCCAAACCACCGGCAGTCCAATCTGCTTCAGGATACGATCAATGTTACGTGCTGAAAGAATTGAGATTTCGTGCTCTGCGGATTTACCGCCAAAGAGTAGACCTATAACTTGCATTTAGATTCCTTTTCTTACGGTGAGCCCGCCCAGCAATCGGTTTTTGTGGCGACCGGGCCCGGAATCAGTCCAGAGACTTCTCCACCGCAGATTCCAGACGTTCGAAAGAAGTGTGTACCGATTGAAGAATGACTTTCTGCGCGCCGTCAAAGCCCCCGGCGCGATCCATCAATTCCCGGGCGCCTCCCAGGTGCGTTAGCATTCGCAGTCCCTGCCGCCCCAGCTCATCCTTTACCCATTTCTCGAAGTAGTACACCTCGCGTCGATATAGCGATGCATCCAGACTGGCCGGGTCGGTCCTCTGAGCAATCATGCTGGCAAATGACTCCAGAACCTCCGCAAGCCCCATGCCGGTGATGGCGCTGGTGCGAAAAATCGGCACTTTGGAATCTCCCGGGCGAATGAGCTGTAGACTGGCTCGCAGCGCGTGGTAGGTTCGCTCAGCCGCTTCCTTTTCGTCGGACTTGTTTATTATGAAGCTGTCCGGGATCTCCATGATTCCGGCCTTCATAAACTGAATTTGATCTCCGGCCAGAGGCTGAAGAAGCAGAAATACTCGATCGGCCGTTTGTTGAATTTCGATTTCGCTCTGTCCAATTCCCACAGTTTCGATGATGATAACGTCAAAGAGATGGTAGAGCAATCTAAGCACCGAAAAGGTTGTGCGACTGATTCCTCCCAGTTCCCGGTCCGAGGCCTGACTGCGAAAATACAGCCGGTCCTCGCCGTGAGAAAATCTTACTCGCGTTCGGTCCCCCAGAATGGATCCGCCGGAAACATGGCTGGACGGATCCACGGCCAACACAGCAAGACTCTTCTCGGGATTGGAGGCAATGAAGCGATTCGCCAATTCTCCGACGAGAGTTGATTTGCCCGCCCCGGGAGTGCCCGTGAACCCCAGAAAAACACCGCGGCGGGATTTGCCGGAGGATTGCATCTTTTCCAGGATTAGCTTTCTCTTTTCGGCCGCCTCGGGTCTGGGATCTTCGAAAACAGATATCAACCTTGCGATGGCAAACTTCTGTCTTTCGAAAGCGGCCGGGATTAAATCTAGGGGGTCAGGCATAATTGGATTTTTCTAAACTCTCAAGGTCAATGGACGCCAGGCCGGATACGTTTTAGCAACGGGAAACGTAATCAGTCACTCTCACCAGGTGCCGGAAGGGCCGGGTTTCAGAAAAAACCTCTGCACCGATCTTGCGTCGCATTCCTCCGGCACCGAGCTAGCTCTCCGTCTCGGTGAATCGAGTCCGGCGCCGGGGGGTGGCCGCAGCGCGCACGGCCCGAAGGCCGCCGCGACTATCATGGCAACAGGGCTGGCTGATGCGCCGTATTACATTGCCAGCGCGGCCTGGTTTTTCTCCACGATATCGAAGATCTTTTCCATGATATCGATTAACTCGAAATCGGAAGGAGTGAAGATCCTCTTGATGCCTTTATCGGTGAGTCCCTGGAAGTCGGCTTTGGGGATAATCCCACCAAAGACCACCGGGATATGCTCGAAGGCGCCGGCTTTCTTCAGCTCTTCTACGATTTGCTCCGCCAGTTCCATATGCGAACCGGACAGAACGGATACGCCGAT
Source organism: Spirochaetaceae bacterium (assembly GCA_002730875.1). Lineage (GTDB taxonomy): Bacteria > Spirochaetota > Leptospiria > Leptospirales > Leptonemataceae > UBA3465. Next base: position 169,161 of record PCBI01000015.1, read on the forward strand.
CACATCTGCATTTTCTTCTACTGCGCTTTGCACAATCTCTTCCGGCGTAAGTCGAATGCCGGAATAGATTACGTCGAAACCTGTATGTCGCGCGCTAACGGCAATCATTTCGGCGCCGTTGCTATGACCGTCCAGGCCTGGTTTTCCCACGACAATCCGCGGGCGATGGCCGGCACGAGTAGTGAAGTCTTCCACGCGTTTTCGCAAAGCATTGACGCGATCGTTTTCCAGGGAAAGCTTCTGTCCTTCGATGCCCGTTGGAGGTCTGTATTCGCCAAATACCTCACGCAAAGCATCAGCCCATTCCCCTGTTGTGACCCGGGCCAGGGCGCACTCCACGGAAGGTTCCATCAGGTTCGAGCCATCGCGGGCAGCGGCTTTAAGGGCTTCCAGGGCCTTCTTTACTTTTTCAGGATCGCGTTTGGAGCGGGTCTCCTCCATTGATTGAACGGTGCGCGCCGCGCTTTCGGCGTCAACCTTGAAGACTCCGCCGTCATCGCCGCCCAGAAGCGGACTGTCGATGCCTTCGGTCCATTTGTTCACGCCCACTACAATCTGTTCGCCGGTATTGATGCGACTCATTCTTTCGGACATGGATTTAACCAGCGCCGATTTCATGTAGCCGGATTCTACAGCCGAGCGAATACCGCCCATCTTCAGGATTTTGTCGATTTCCGATCGCGTTTCCTCTTTCAGTTCACTAACTTTGGATTCTACAACCTTGCTTCCTTCGAATAGGTCCGGGTATTCCAGAAGATCGGTTTCGTAGGCCAGGATTTGCTGCAGTCGCAGAGACCATTGCTGATCCCAGGGACGGGGCAGGGACAATGCTTCATTCCAGGCGGGGAGCTGTAGCGCACGGCAACGGGCATTCTTGCTGAGGGTTACGCCCAGGGTTTCCATCAGGATTCGCCAGGCGTTATTTTCCGGCTGATTCTCGGTGAGGCCCAGAGAGTTCACCTGGACGCCGTAGCGAAATCTGCGGAACTTTGGATTCTCCACTCCGTATCTTTCGCGGGTGATTTCTTCCCAGAGTTCGGTGAAAGCGCGCATCTTGCACATCTCTTCCACGAAGCGAATACCGGCGTTCACAAAGAAGCTGATTCTACCTACAACCTGCTCGAACTGGTCCTTTTCCAGGTTGCCCCTTTCCTTGATGATGTCCAGCAGACCGATGGCATTGGCCAGAGCGAAGGCAAGTTCCTGAGCGGGAGTGGCGCCAGCTTCCTGGAGGTGATAAGAACAGATGTTAGATGGATTCCATTTAGGGATCTCTTTGATGCAGTACTCGTACATCTCGGAAATCAGCCGAAAGCTTGCATCCGGCGGGAAGATGTAGGTGCCGCGGGCCAGATATTCTTTAACCAGGTCGTTTTGAGTGGTTCCCTGAAGGCTACTGAGCTCCACTCCTTTTTCCCGGGCCAGAGCCACATACAGAGCAAGAAGCCACATGGCCGTGCCGTTGATTGTCATCGAAGTATTCATTTCTTCGATGGGGATTTGATCGAACAGAACATGAAAGTCGTCCAGGGAGTTAATGGGAACGCCCACCTTGCCCACTTCCGGTTTGGCCAGACTATGGCTGGAGCTGTATCCGCACTGGGTGGGCAGATCGAATGCTATGGAAAGACCGGTCTGGCCGCGGCTCAATCCTTCTCTATAGAGCTTGTTGGTTTCCCAGACGTTTGTATGTCCGCCGTAGGTTCTAAAAATCCAGGGCTTATCTCTGGATGGATTTCCTTCTTTATCGTAAATCACATGCTCTTTTTTGGACATAAGAACCTCCGACCGTGGCCTTGTTATTCAAACTGGTTCCAATGTTCTGGCTACGGCCGTTGTGAAAATGGTTTTTCCTGTGGACTGATTGAATTTTTTTGCGCATGTTTGCGGTGGGCCCCTGCAAAAGCAAATGTCCCAGAATAGCGTCCAATCATGAGAGAAAAAATGTATCGAATCAAAAGTAAGCCCGCTTCCGATGTTTCCAACCATCTGATGGAGGCGGCCCCTGAGCCTGGCGTCGCCGTCTCAACCTGTTTTACATCCCGGTTGCAGCTGGGCTTATTTTTCAGAGCCGCTCGCAGACTCGGATTCCTGGGAGTAGCTGCAAGCCTGCTGGCTACAACCTTGCTCATTCAATGTGGTGGTGAATCCCTGGTCCTGGCCGAATCCTACGGCGCCATGCGCACAGATACAGAGCTGAAAGAGGCGTTGCTTCAGGCCTGCGTAAAGTCTAATAGCGCAGACAAGCCCATACTGCTTCAAATGGGCGCCGACTGGTGCACCGATTGTCGTCGGGTGGAAGCGATGAAACAGGAGGCGGCCCTTTCGGATGAGCTTTCCCACTGGGTGGACGTGAGAATCAACGTAGGGCAGTACGATCGGCACCCCTGGATTGTGGAGCACTTCGAAGTGAATTCCATAGCTCGATGGATTGCCATGAAGCCCAATCCGCAGACAGCTCAGGAAGGCTGCAACAGCGATCCCACTCTATGGACCGTTCTGCAGGATACAGTGCTTGAACCCATTAGCGACAGCTCATCGCTCAAAACCACTGCCGAAGTGGTATCCTGGCTAAAACAAGCGCGTCAGTAGCCAGGGGCCTGGGTTGCTCAATAAATGTACCGAAGCCCGTAGCCGGGCTGGAGTGTAAATTCGTCCGGGCAAGAGCCGCACTGTGAGCCCGCTATAAGCCGCGAGGTAGCGAGCTAGCTACTTCGGGATACACGGTATACCGGCTTTGCGCTGTTGCTACCGTCCGGCGCTTGCCCGCACTGGCGTCAAGTGCTAAACCTTTCGCAGTCGAAACTGTCTTTGTGCTCCTCAAGCCCGCAGAGCTCTTTTTGTTTTTCGCAGTAGGGCTCGGCTGGAGGATGTGCTCCGCTCAGTCCGTCCGTAGTGCAGAGAATGTTACATGCAGCGGGATTCTCATCTTCGAAGCAGCCTGTTTGACCCAGATCCCTTTCCTTCTTGCAAGCCTCGACATCGCCCTTTTCGCACAGGTACTTACAGGATCCCAGTCTGTCCTGTTCAAAGCAGGCAGCGGTTTCTTCGCTACCGCAATGTGTCAAAACCATCAGGGAAAAAAGAGCGGCGCCCATGACGCCCAGAACTCCTGGCGCTTTTAATTTGTATTTCATTAGTGACCTCCGAAATCTGTGACGTATGGTTACAAATTCACAGATTCCAGAAATCTAAAATTAAAGAAATTCCTGTAAAGGGAATTCTTGCAGTATATGGTTGGCCGAGGAAACGTTACAGTCGAGGAGGAGGCTACCTTGCATGCTCCTCACTCCTCTGTAAGAATCGGGCTAGCTCTCCGGAAAAACGTCATCGGTGACAGCGCCAAACTCGGCGGAGCCTACGAGACTGGCGTACTTGGCTATGACGCCTCTTCGGTACCGTGGAGGCCTTTCTTTCCATTCTTTGCGTCGAACGGCCAGTTCATCTTCGGTGATGTGAATCTGAAGCAAATTGTCTTCGGCATCGATGGTGATGATTTCGCCTTCGCGCACAAGAGCGATGGGCCCGCCCAGAGCCGCTTCCGGCGCTACGTGACCTACTACCATTCCGTAGGTCCCTCCAGAAAAGCGTCCGTCGGTGATCAGGCCCACGCTATCGCCCAGGCCTTTGCCAATCAAGGCGGATGTGGGCGAAAGCATCTCGCGCATTCCTGGGCCGCCGCGGGGACCCTCATAGCGAATTACGATAACATCCCCCGGACCGATCTTGTCCGAGAGGATGGCATCCATGCACTCTTCTTCCGAGTCAAATATTCGGGCCGGCCCGCTAATGGCCGGTTTGGCCACGCCGGATATCTTGGCCACGGCGCCGCCTGGGGCCAGGTTTCCGCGAAGAATGACCAGATGTCCTCGTTTGTACATGGGCTTTTCCAGAGGATAAATGAGGTCCTGGTTTTCCGGGATGCCGGATGGAATGTCCGCCAGATTTTCCGCCACGGTTTTTCCGGTACAGGTCAGGCAATCGCCGTGGATCAAACCCGCATCCAGAAGCATTTTCATAACCCGGGGGACTCCGCCCAGACGGTGTAAGTCAACGGCCAGATACTTCCCGGACGGTTTCATATCCAGGATATGGGGAACCTTCTTTGCGATGCGTTCAAAATCGTCGATGGATAGTTCTACATTGATATCGTGGGCAATGGCCAGCAGATGCAGCACTGCATTTGTTGAACCGCCCATGGCCATAACCACAGCGATGGCATTTTCGAAGGCCTTTCGAGTCATTATATCCGATGGTCGGATATTCTTTTGAATCAGTTCGTAGACAGCCTTTCCGCTTTCGCCGGCGGAGTCCGCCTTTTCTTTGTCCGGGCTTCCCATGGTAGAAGAGCCAGGCAGGCTCATGCCCAGAGCTTCGATGGCGCTTGACATGGTATTGGCGGTGTACATTCCGCCGCAGCTACCGGTGCCGGGGCAGGCATGCTTCTCGATTTGCTCGAATTCTTCTTTGTCAATCTTTCCGCCCTGATACTGTCCTACTGATTCGAAAACAGAAACAATGTTTAGATCCCGGTCCTTGTAGTGACCCGGATAAATTGTGCCGCCATAGACAAAGATGGATGGGATATTCAATCGAGCGATGGCCATCATGGCGCCCGGCATGTTTTTGTCGCAACCACCGATGGCCACAAGGCCGTCCATGTGCTGACCTCGGCAAACGGTTTCGATGGAGTCCGCGATCACCTCGCGGCTTACAAGGGAGAATTTCATCCCTTCGGAGCCCATGGAGATACCGTCAGAAATAGTGATCGTGCCAAATACCTGGGCCATACCGCCGGCGGCGAAGATGCCCTTCTCCGCGGATTGCTCCAGGGGTCGGATACCCGCATTGCAAGGAGTGATTGTGGAATGGCCGCTGGCTACGGCAATGACCGGTTTGCGAAAATCATCGTCGTTGAAGCCCACCGCACGCATCATGGCCCGGTTCGGAGCTCTACGATCTCCCCGGGTAATGTTCTTACTATTCCAGTTTAGTTCGGTATTGTTTGTGGACGGCATGGTCCCAGGATTGTCAGCGCTCCCGGCAGGTCAACGCTTTAGAAGTCGCAACAGCGGTACGAGGCCGGTAGAATGGCTGCCATTAACGGCTGAAAACCGCGGCACTGTTTCTGCCAATTTTGCATTCCGTCCACCGCCCATGGGCCCTGGTCTGTGGCCTGCAAGGGCTGTGTCAGGAGCCAGCGTTTAGTGCGGTGTTGGTCTGTGGCATGCTCGGGTTGTGTCAGGGGTTAGCGTTTAGTGCGGTGTTGGTTTGGAGCAGTCCAGGTTGTGTCAGGGGTTAGCGTTTACTCGGGCCATGTGCTGTGGCCCGATGGGGTTGTTTTAGGGGCTAGCGTTTGGTCGGGCGTTGGGTCTCTACAGGATCCTTCGTTGTGTTTTCCCCGGATTGGGACACTCTGGCCCGGTCGCCTCCAGGCGCCGTAGCGCGGCCGCCGCCAAACAGAGGGGCCGATATTTCGCTTAGTTGTTCCTGCAGCGATTTGCTGCCTTCCTCATGTAGTTCCCGGTTGATAAACTGTCCCTTGAGTTCTTCCAGGCCGTTGTAGGTCAATTTTTGAATGAGTCCTGCTGTTTTCTCCCCATCCGGTCCTTTTAACGAATCCAGGATTTGATCTACAATACCGCCTATGGCTTCTTTGCCTTCCTGACTTTCTACCGTGGCGGCGATGGTCTGGAACAGGGAATCCACTACGTCTGAGCCGGCTCGATGTAAGACCGGCCGTAGAATGGCATTGGGGACGAATCTGAAGGCCGTACTTTCCAGGGACTTCTCCAGGGTGATTCGCACCAGGGCCGCTACTCGCGGCTTGAAAGGTAGAATCCGCTCCACGGTCAGTTTCTCCGTCTGTTCCAGCACCACCTCCTTGATCTCCTCTCGATGCGGTTCCAGGGAATCGGCCAGGAATTGGCCCTGTCTTTCTTTCATCACCTCCTCTTGAAGCTGCGCAATGATTTGAATCGCAACCATGCCGGAGATTTCTCTGCTAAGCAGGTTGGAGTAACTTCTGATGGTGCGAACCACGATGTTGTTGCCCGCCGCCAGTAATTCGGTTTGCTGGAGCCTGGCCCAGATGGCCATTACGCGAAACAATCGCAGCAATCGCAGCCAGCTGGAAGGAAACAAACTGAGGAAATCATACCAGTTGTAGACAAGAAATAGGAACCATCTGGACGGAGCCTTGCGAAAGAAAAGCAGGAAGCGCACGACAAATTCGGACAGAAAGAATATCAGAAAGGGTAGGTCAATGGTGCTCCAGTACAAATTCACAAAGTCCCCATCGATGTTCCGGTGGCGAAAATAGTTCACTTCCATAAGGGGAGCGATTTCCGTATCGAAGTAGCGGAGTCGTTTCTCGTAATTTGTTTCATCCAGCCGCCAGAAGTAGGCGAAAGCCCGATCATAGGATTCGATTTCCTCGCCGGTTTCTGAGCGCACATACTCCCTGATTCGTGCCTTAATCTTTTCCAGGTTCTTACTGAGACCCGCTGTCTGGAAAGGATTCTGCTTTAGCATCTCTGTGGAAAGATCCGCGAGTTGCTGTCGCTGGTTCAGCGTGGATACCGAAAGGTTATTCTGTCCCCGGGCAAGATCCTGTTCGATGTTTTGTTCCAGGGAATGAACTCTCTGTAAATAGTCCGTAGTAAACGGATTGTCTTCGATTCCCTTGAGTTGGTCGTATTGGCCGACAAGTTCCGGAGTGTAATAATACAAATAGGGCCTCAGACGCAAATACATCAGATCAAAAGAAATCATGGCCAGGTTGGTAACCGCAATCAGGATCATCAGTACATCCCAGATTACGCTCCATAGCTGGCCTTCCTGGTAGATCTTTCGCAGATTAAGCATCTAATCTGAATTCTATGGTAAGCGGGATTTGTAGCAAGAAAGAATTGGCCCCCCGGACGCTTGCAGGCTCCAGAGTCAGTCCTTACTGATTCTCCCGCAAGAGGAACGCCGCTTCAGCGATTCTTTGCGTAGATATCTGCCAGGGCCGAGTCCAGAGCCGCGTATTGGAACTGGAAGCCCGCTTCTTTGAGTCGGGCAGACCGGCAGTAGCGTCCATAGAGCGCCAGATCCGGATCCGTGTTCATCAGCAGTGGCGCGCCCAGTTTCACCATCCAAGCCGTGGCGGGCAGTCCCATGGGCATGCCCATGGCTTTACGAAGGGAGCGCATGAACTCCCGCTGGCTTACCGGTTCCGGGGCGCTGGCAATGTAGGCGCCTCGCATCCTTCGATTCTCAATAGCTTCCCAAAAGAGCCGATTCATATCCTCTTCATGGATCCAGCTCATTCCCTGTTTGCCGTGGCCTACGGTTCCGCCGAGACCCAATCGGACCAGGAGCGCCAGTCGTTTCAAGGCCCCGCCACTTCGTCCGATCACAAAACTCGTTCGCAGGATGACGGTTCGCATTCCCCGAGGCAGCGAATCCTCCAGTGCGGATTCCCAGGCTCGGCCCACATCCGGCGCCAGGCCGTAACCATAGGCGGAGCTTTCATCGCACATCTCCAGGGAATCGCCATAGATATGGGCCGTGGACATTTGCACCCAGACGCCTGGCTTTTTTCGCACGGTCTTTAAGGCCTGGCCCAGAGCCAGAGTGGACTCGACCCGCGACCGCAATATCTGGTCCATGGTTTCCGGAGTCTTGATGCAATCTACGGTGCGACCGGCCAGGTTCACCAGGGCTGCCGAACCCTCCAGGGCGCTTGCCCAGGAGTCCAGAGTTCGGCCGTCCCATGGAACATGTTCGCAGTGGCCGGTAGGCTGCGCGGATGCTATGGAAGGGGAATCCACGGTTTCGAAATCCCTGGTAGGGACCTTATCGCCTGCCTTTGTCGGGCTATGGAAAGAGAACTCCGGACGCGAGCGCGACAGGATGGTTACGTCGTATCCCCGGTTCAGCAAATACCGGGCCAGATTGATGCCCAGGTAGCCGCTGCCTCCGGCAATCACTACTCGGGAATTTTTTCCAGATTTCGCCAGGGTGAGCCTTCTTACAGTGAGAATTCCTTAAAGCATAAGCACAGAGTCCATCAATGCCCGCATAATTATGATTAGAGGTTTGGGCCCGTTCACGGTTTCGCTACCGGGTGCCGTCGGTGCGTCGTCTTGTGACGGGACAAACTTTCATTCCCGGGGATTGGGGAAGCGCATAAGGGATCGAGCAGGGCGCCTCTAATCATTAGAGCTGGAGTGTGAGAGCTGGATTGTGGGAGGTAGCTGCCGGAGCGGCATGTAGTCAAAGGCGTTGAAGGCAAAGAAAGGTCTTCAACCAGGACCGGAGTCTATTCCAATTCTTCCAGCTCTTCTATAAATCCCGCTGAAAGAATAGGAAAGCGGAAATAGGTTCGGGGATCGATGTTTTCGTCGTCCAGATGGAAAGAAACCGCAATCCGCTCGCGCTTCCACTGGTTTCGGGACCAGAGAGTGAAGTATTTCTTTATGGCCTGGATCAACTGTTCGCGGGAATAATCCCCGGCAAAAGGTCTATAGGTTTTCGCATTGGGAACCTGGGGTTCCGATCCTGGAATGGACGGGCGTAGCATGGAGTCTTCCCGCGGCAGGTCACAATCCCGAACCAATCTCTCGAGGATCTGTTCCGGCCCAAAGCGATCGCGCACGGCCAGTTTCTGGATTCGGTTTAACAAATCATAAGCCATCAGGTCGGACTCGTCCGTTTGATTCTGATCGCCGGGCCTTAGTTCCGCCGTCGGTTGTTGCTCATTGATTGCCTTCAAGGCCGGGATGGGACCAAAGTGCGGATCGCCGGTTTGTTCCATGAAGAGTAACCATCGACGCAGGAAGTGTTTGTCGATCCCCGCAATCGGGGCGATGCCGCCGGATGTATCCCCGTCCATTGTGCAGTATCCCACGGCCCCTTCGCTTCGGTTGCCGGTGGCGATGAGAAGGCTACCCGTCGCATTGGCAAGCATCCATACAAAGGGACTTCGGGCCCGGGCCTGGATGTTTTGTAATACCAGATCGTCAGCCGCCCAGGTGAGTTTGCGGGCGTAGGATTGCTCATAGGTCTCGACGTAGTTTTCTACAATGGATTGCACCGATACCTGCTGGTGATTCGCGCCCAGTGCGGTGGCTATCCCATAGGCTGCGTTTCGCGTGGTATCCGAGCTCTGGGCCGTGCCTTGATAGACCGTGAAGAGCAATTCACGAACCAGAGACTCCGGCCTGTCCAGCGCTGGATCGGCCGACGAAGAATTGTCCGGTGTACAGTCGGATGCGGATGATCGATTTGAACCATTCGGCGCCTGACCTGCTGTACGGGAATCCGACAGATCGTCCCCTCTAAGCGTGGGGGCCTCCAACAAATCCTCTCGATGGATGGCCTTGAGAAAACCAGCCAGACCCAGTTCGGCGATGCCCAGGCGAATCATCCGTTCTACCAGGACGGCGCAGGCTGCGCTGTCGGCGCCGCCGGACAGAGAAAGAGCAAAGCCGCGGGACCGACTCTTTCGCAAATAGTCGAAAAGAGCGAGGGATGTAGCATATAGAAATTCTAGATAGGCGCTTCCGTGGCGTTTTTCGGATACAAGGCCTGGTATAGCGATATTGGATCCGCCGCCTGTTCCCGAGGCGTTTTCTCCGCTGGGCTTGCTCCCCGAAGACGATTGGGTAGCTGAGTTCGCATCATTGGAGAGCGAGTCCGCAACATCGCGTTCAGGTGTTGCAAAGCCAATGCCTGGACGGTTCTGTGACTCAGGTCTGGGCTCCGGTTTAAGGGAGCCGGACTGTGGCTCGCCTCGGCCAAAGCCCACCTGGTTGTTTCCGGCCGTGGGGTTGGCACGATCTTCTTCCGGTAGGCGAAAGCCGAATTCCTTCTTGAAGTGGGTTTCCAGCCGCACCGTGGCGGATTCCAGAACTCCGCCCGGGGGGATGCTGATGGATTCGCGAAAGCTATGGGTTTGCACTCGCTTCGATCGATTGGCTTCCGGATCGAAGGCAATCTGGCTAACTGTATAGGGCTGAAAAGAGAAGGCCGGGCTCTCCAAAATCAGATTCCCGTTCTGGCAGGCGAGGGTTTGTCCGTCGTAGATTGCTCGACCGGCCTCATTGCCCAGCAGGTTTACGGATACATAGGCGCAGTGAAAAGCGCGCGAAGACTCCAGAGCAATCTGCCGACGAATGCGTTGTTTGCCGATGGAAAAGTGCGAAGCGGTAGGACTTAGAATGGCATCGTAGGATGAGCCGGCATGCTGGCTGGCGGGCCGATTATCTACCCAGGAGTCTTCGCAAATCTCTACAATAAAGCGAAAACGTCCGGTATCGAAAATCGTGGGGCCAAAGGGAAGTCCTTCGGGTCCGGTGTGATCGGGACCGGACTTGAAAGGATGAAACCACCGGGGTTCGTAATGTATTCCATCCCCGGCCAGGTGTTGCTTGGGCACAATCGCTGTAACGGAGCCGGAATGTATTACGGCGGCCACGTTATAGAGCAAGCCCTGATGCATGTAAGGGAGACCTACAATGACAGGCACAGTGCCAGCGATACCGGCCAGCTTTTCGCACAGGATATCCAGGCTCTGTCGGCTACGGGACCAGACTTCCGGCATGTGAAAGGCGTCTTCGCATCCATAGCCGCTAATGCAAAGCTCGGGAAAAAGGATTGCCTCGGGTCCGCCTTCCATGGCCACTTGCGCGGCCTGTAAGATCCGCGTTCGATTGCCCTTCCAGTCCAGCGGCGTCTGGTTTACCGATGCTGTGGCCAGGCGAATGAGCATTTAAGCTGCCTGCATGGAATTCAAGATAGCTTCCAGTATCGCTTTGCCCTGGGTCTTTCCGTTTACGGGATCGGTGGCGCGTTCTGGATGAGGCATCATGCCCATAATCTTTCCATCTTTGCTGGTGATACCGGCAATGCTTTCTACGGAACCGTTCGGGTTTTCCTGGTAGCGAAAGGCCACCTGTCCGTTATCCAGCAGTTCTTTCAGGGTTTCTGCGCTGGCTCGAAAGTTCCCTTCGCCGTGGGATACAGGAATAGAAAGAGGGCCCGTCAATCGTCCAAAGACCGAGTTGGAGCTTTCCGGAACCAGCGATACGTCCTTGCAGATATGTTTCAGGTTTTGATTTCGAATTAACGCCCCGGGCAATAAGTGCGATTCGCAAAGAATCTGAAAGCCGTTGCAAATACCCAGAACGTAGCCGCCTTTCTGCGCATGCTTCATTAAATCCTGCATGGCCGGGGCGAACCGGGCAATGGCGCCCGCTCGCAGATAGTCGCCGTAGGAGAACCCTCCGGGCACTACCAGTAGATCGTAGGAGTTCTGGATGGAGTCTCCGTGCCAGAGCATATCTGTGGGAACTTGAAAGAAATCCTGCAAGATGGTCTGGATATCTCGATCGCAGTTGGATCCCGGAAAAGTTATAACGCCTGCTTTCATATTCGCTTCAATGGTTTAATCGTTAGTCTGTGCAAAGGAGTTCGCCTGAGTTTGCACAGAGCTCTTTACTTTCAATTTCCTCGGTTGTGACCGATCGGCTTGAACCGGTCCGGTTACCCCGCCAGGAGCTTTCCGTCCTCATCGATCAGATCGAATCGAAAGGATTCAATCACCGGGTTGGACAGTAGCTTTTTGCTCATCTCATCCACCTGGCTACGCGCCTGATCCGGATTCTGAGCGTTGAGCTTCAGCTCAATGTATTTGCCGATGCGCACATCCTGCACCGAATCATAGCCCATATGATGCAGCGCTGTGTTCACTGCCTGGCCCTGGGGATCCAGTACAGACTCCTTCAGCGTAACATAAACCCTTGCATTTATCACAGGGACGGTGTAAATTCCTCCACCTCAGGAGAAACTCTTTTTTGATTTCGGTTCAGAGCGGCCTTTTTACATTGCAACAATGGATTCGAAAGCAGATCGGCAGGATTTGGACCGCTCCGGCAATAGCGGACAACCCCATTCGGGCAAAGCGCTACCGGATTGGATGGAGCAGGTAGCGGATGGGATCTACTGCGTGGATTGCGATTACGTGCAGCCCCGTCTGGCCTGTGCCTACATAATGGTCAACGACCAGGGCCGGGCGGCCTTTGTTGAAACCAATACCAGCCTCGCCGTGGATCGTCTGCTAGAAGCGCTGGAGGACATAGGTCTTTCCCGGGATTCCGTAGATTGGATTATCCCCACCCATGTGCATCTGGACCATGCCGGTGGGGCGGGCGCGCTTCTGGAACGCTGTTCGAATGCCACGGTGCTGGCGCATCCCAGGGCCGCCCGGCATCTAATCGATCCTGCGCGGCTAATCGAAAGCTCCATGCAGGTTTACGGGGAAGAATTGTTCAAAAAGCTGTACGGTGAGATCGTTCCCTGCGACGAAAGCAAAGTCCGCACCATGGAGGACGGCGCCAGCCTTTCCTGGAGTAACCGCCAATTCGAATTCTTGCATACACGGGGGCATGCGAATCACCATTTCTGCATCTATGAAAAGACCGCCAACGGCGTGTTCACCGGCGATAGCTTTGGCATAGGCTACCCGGATTTGCAGAAGCACGGACCGTTTCTTTTTGCATCCAGTACGCCTACGGACTTCGATCCCGCGGCCGCCCACGAAAGTGTGGATCGGATTTTAAACACTGGCTGTAACAAGGTCTTTCTAACCCACTTTGGACGTTTTGACGATCTTGGCGAGGCCAGAGGTCAATTGCACCGCAGCCTGGACTTTCTCGAACAGCTTCTAAACGATTCCATTGAATCCCTGGGCGCAGGCCAGGCCACTTCGCAGACCGAAGAAGACAGTCTCAAAAACAGAATGCTGAAGTTCTGGACCGATCAACTTACCGGCAACGGCTTCGAGAGTTCGGAGGCCCTCAAAGAACGACTCAAAATGGACGCCTCCTTGAATGCCAGCGGAATCGTTTTCGCAGCCGGTCGGGCTTTAAAGAAGGCCACTCGGGAAGGATAATGTCCAGGCTTTTCGCGCCAGGGACGGTCAATGCAAGGGCATTTCGGAAAGCTCCGACCCGCTACATACATGGCCATGGATGTGCATTGCTTTGTGGGCCGCCGGACTCGAAATTCGATGGACAACTCGAACAGACTATCGTCTAAACGTGCATGTCTTTCCTCTTGCCCGTAGATCAAAATCTTGGTCGTCGTCCAAAATCTTCGCCACGTGTCTTTTTCTCACATAGATTGACTCTTGCCCTGGCCTCGGCTGCCATTCTCATCTCCACGTCGCTTTTTGCCTGGCCTTCCCGAATCAAGTTCGAAATTCGCTACGATCAGGCCCAGGTAGTGCGCCTGGCATACGGAGATTCCGGCGATATTCTTGTTACCGGTCATGCCGATGGGTCCGTTGCCGTGCGTAATGCCTCCAATGGCAAGGCCATAGAAGAGTTTCAGGCGCACAGGGGACGGGTGTATCAGCTGGCAGTTCAGCAAAGCGGAGACCTTATGGCTACTGGCATGCTGGGTAAAGACAATGTCAAAGTCTGGAATGCGAAAGAAGGCAAGCTCAAGGCGACGCTTTCGCAGTTCGACGAAGCGTTTGGCCTGGCTTTTTCGCCGGACGGAAAGTATCTGGCGATCTCCGGAGCCAGCAGCGGAAAGACGCTTCTGGAGCTATGGGATCTGCAATCGGGAAAGAAAACCGCCACTCTGGCCAATTTCCCAGTGGGCAGCTTTGTACCCGGTAGCATATTGTTTTCGCAGGATTCGAGGCGAGTAATCGTTTCGGTCCAGAACTCCATGCATGGCATTCATATCTGGTCAATCAACGGCCAGAAGCTAAAGACGATTCCATACAACGATGACATCATTTCCATGAGTCTGCATAAGAACGATTCTATTGCCGTGGGCGGAACCTTCGGAAGCAAGGTGGTAGTTTTTGATCTGAACTCCGGCCGGGTGCTGCGAACTATGACCGGTCATAAGGGGCATATTACATCGGTGGCCGCAGTGGATGATAACCATGCCGTTAGCACGAGCTACAAACGCGACGATACTGGCCCCTACATCATCTGGGACATTCGGACCGGCCAGAAGGTCTCCACTGTAAGCGATAAGATTTCCTCGATTAATGAAGTGGTGGTGAATCCATCCAACGGCGATATTGCGATGGCTTTGAACACGTTTGGGAATCTGGGTAATCCTACTACGTTGATAGTGTACGGAAACTAAGGTCTACGAGTCGTGGAAGCTTCGCGGCCGGCCCACGGTACGGGGAGTCGTCATTGCTTTCGCGGCCGGACTGAATTCTAAGGCGCGGGCGGATTCAAAAACCAGCCGCTGCTCAGTCCACCGTCCACAGGTAGAATTGCTGCATTTACGAAGCTCGCCTCCTCGCTGACAAGAAAGCCCACCGCTGCTGCTACGTCCTCCGGCTTGCCGGCGCGTCCGGCCAAATTCATGGAGGACAGACGCTGAATGGTTTCTTGATCGTAGTTTTCTCTAATGCCAGGAGTGTCAATGAAGCCTGCGCGTATGATGTTAGCCGTGATTCCTTTGTTTCCCTGTTCCACCGCTATGGTGCGAATCAACGCTTCCTGAGCCGACTTCACCGAGGCATAGATCCCCTGGCCCGGTCCGCCCAATTGGGCCACGGCTGAACTTACCAGAATCCATCGTCCAAATCCCTGAATTCTTTGATGATCGGCGAAAGCTGGGTAGAGCTCCAGGATCACACGGCAGTTCTCCTGTAAGGCCTGGGCCCATCCGGCAGAGGATACCTTTTCCAGCTTCTTTAGTTCGGAGCGAACATAGTGATTCCAGACTACGATATCCGGCAGGCCAATGCGGCTGCAGTGATCCAATATTACAGCGGCGCTCTGGGGCCGACTCAAATCGGCGGCGATGGTCTCATGGCCTTCACCGGGTAAGGAATCTCGCCTGATTGTCAGATTGGACTGGTTGCGGGCAACAAGAATGGTGCGAAGACCTCTGGATGCCAGATTCATGGCCGTTGCGGCTCCGATTCCGCGGCTTGCCCCGAGGATAAGGGCTGTCTTTCTTTGCATGAACTAGCCTCCAGTGTTTCCTTTTCGCAATTTCTTGCGATATTTTCGCGAGATTTCTGCAAGACTCTTGGAAGGTTATTGAGTTTTTCGCAGGCCCCTGGCACGTCCTTGGAAGGCGCGCCAACGAGTTCGCGGTTGATGCAATGCCGCCGTCCTTTCTCTGCTTCCAGCTATCAGGGATACTCCGAATTACCAGAACTCTTGCCGATCAAACCCGGAGCATGAGACTACCCCAGGCCAGTCCGCCTCCCACAGCATTCAGTAGCACCAACGACCCGGTTTTCAAGCCGCTTTCCATTGCCTCCGAGATGGCAATAGGCAGGGTGGCCGAACCGCAGTTGCCATATCGATCCAGACATCGAAAAAGCTTGTGTCTTTGATGTCCCATGGAATGCGCCAGCTTATCCAGCATCGCTCCGCTGGTCTGGTGGGGAATGTACATATCCAGGTCCGCAAAACCCAATTCGGCGAATTCCATGACGGTTTGCTGTCCCTCAAACCAGAAAGGCTCCACATCGCCGGCGATGGAATCACTCTGTCCCATGAAATACATCCCCCGGTCCAGAGCTTCCCGGGTAGGAGGCAGAATACCTGGCACCCCCATGGAATCTGCGAAGCTACCGTCCGAGCTCAAATAGCCGCCCAGTAATCCTCTTCCGGAATCCTCCACTCTCTGAAGTATCAGAGCTCCGGCTCCATCGCCTGCAGCATATAGCAAGGGGCTTTCGATGGAAACAACGCGACTGAGGGTTTCGGCCGCCGCTATGAGTATTGTGCGAGCACCGGAAGCAAGGAACTGATACGCAATACTCATCGCGTAGATCGCGCCTGAGCATCCAGATTTCATTTCAAAGGCCGGGCCCCGAAAGCCCATTCGTCCGCCGACCAGAGTTCCCAGGGATGAAGTATAGCGAGGCGAAGTCGTGCTCACGGCGATGAACACATCAATATCTTGAGCAGACATTCTCGCATTGCTCAAGGCCTGGTTGCAAGCCCTGAGCATCAGATCGGCAGAGTTTTCTTCTGATTCGGTTCGTGCGGACTGCGGTGTTGCGGTCCAATGCCGTCGATTGAATCCTTTTTTCTGCGGATGGTTCGGGTCCAGTCCTCGTTCGACCATGGTGGAGCGCCAGTTCGGCCCGTATCGCAAAGCATGTATGTCATCGTTCGTGACCCATCTTCCTGAATCTGAGAATGCTCGGGCAGCCGCCACAAGTTCTACCCCTGGCACCGCGGGAAGGCGCAAACCTTTCATTGGTCCGGTGTATTCCCCGGGAAGCTGAGTTCATAGTTCTTTTTCCCGGTTCTCGCATTCCTAAAAATACTCGGCAAGTCTTGCTCCCCCGTCTTTTTCTTTCTAGAGCAGTCGCGCTGGCTGCTTTCTGGCGGTTTACGGCTTTCTGTGCCATCGGGAATTAGCTCAATCTGGCCGGGACGCGGGATTGACCTGGAGGGCCCAAAATTATGATTGCTATACTATCCAGGATGGCAGAACACTGAAGCCGATTGTATTTCTGGCTTCCGGGAGGGGCAATCTGATCAGGATGGAATCCGAGCAAAAGTCGTTAGAACCAGGGGTGCTGCCTGATCCAGGTCCCATTCCTGAAAAGATGTATGCCCAGGTCATTCGTAGGGATCGGTACGGAGAGCCGGAAACTGCCTTCCAGATAGAACTGGTGGACACTCCGCATCCGGGTCCCGATGAAGTTCTGGTCGCCGTCAAGCGGGCCGGCTTAAACTACAACAATGTATGGGCTGCGCTGGGCTATCCCGTAGATATTATATCCATGCGCATGCGGCAGGGCGCCGCTGAAGATTTTCATATTGGCGGCTCCGATGCGGCCGGGATCGTGTTTGCGAAAGGAGCGAATGTCAAGACCTGCGAACTCGGCGATGAGGTTGTGGTTTCGCCGGCCAGCTGGGACTCAGCCGATCCGTACATTCAAAACGGAGGAGATCCGTCCATGGCTCCGAGCTTGAAAGCCTGGGGCTACGAAACCAACTGGGGGTCTTTTGCTCAATTCTGTCTTGCCAAAGCCTGGCAAGTATACCCCCGCCCGCAAGCCTTGAGCTGGGAAGAGAGTTCTGTCTACCTATTGTGTGGCGCAACGGCCGTGCGAATGTTGCTGCATTGGACGCCAAACGTAGTCTCAGAAGGAAGCCCTGTGCTGATCTGGGGCGGTTCCGGCGGGGTAGGGTCCATGGCCATTCAAATTGTCCGTGCGTACGGTGGAATTCCGGTGGCGGTGGTGAACTCGGAAGATAAACGGTATGTTGTGGAGTCTCTGGGGGCAAAGTGCATCAATCGTTCCGAGTTTCCGGTGCCTGGATTGCCATCGGAGAACGCGGAACACTGGAAGGACGAGGCCCAGGCCTTCCGAGACGAGGTGCTCCGGTTGACCGGCGGATTGCTGCCGGAAATCGTAGTAGAGCATCCCGGCCAGAATACTATTCCGCTTTCGGAGTTCTGTTGTGCCGCAGGCGGTATGGTTGTTATTTGCGCCGGGACCACCGGCTATATGGCACAGTTGAATGGACTGGAAACATGCCGTCGCAGCGTGCGGCTACAGGGCTCCCATTTTGCGGGGCAGCGAGATATAGAAACCTTGCATGCGTTGATTTCCGAAAGAAAGCTTGCTCCATATATTGGCGCCGTCCATAGTTTTGAAGATATTGGCCGTATTCATGGACTGATGCGTCGTAACGAGCATCCTGTAGGAAACACAGCATTCATTATTGCCGACTAGCGCGACGGTACTGCTGGCAGACAATTATACAAGCGGAGCAAAGCCATTAATCGATACACGCGTAGACGACCACCCTATCCCCCCGGAATCATCATATCAGGTACCGGGGGCTATCTTCCCGGCGATCCAGTCGACAATGCGTCCGTTATCGCCAGACGGGGACTGGATACCACGCCAGAATGGATTGAAACCCATATTGGCATTCGCCACCGCCATTTCGCGGCGCATGAAATGGCCACCAGCGATCTGGCGGCCCGGGCAGCGCTCCTTGCTCTAGAGGATGCCGGTCTTGAGCCTGAGCAGCTGGATCAGATTATTCTTTGTACCACTACCGGGGACTGGACTTCACCGGCTGCGGCGAATCGCGTGCAAACGCTCATCGCCGCCAATTGCCCGGCGGAGGACAAACAGTCTGCCTGTGCCAGCTTCCTTTTTGGTCTGGATCATGGGGTGCATCTAGTAGCCGGAGGTCTGAGCCATGTAATGGTTATCGGAGCTGACATCAAGTCCCGATTCATTCAGCAAGGCGATCGACGTCTCGGGCCCATTTTTGCCGATGGCGCCGGCGCGGTAATTCTTTCTGCGGGGGCGGGGGCTGGCGGTATGATGGCCACTGAACTATGGTCTGACGGATCTCGTGCCATGAATCTTTATACTCCGGCCGGCGGCAGTGCGATGCCGGCCTCGGAAGAGACAGTGGCTCGAGGGTTGCACTCGGTGCAAATGACCGTGGACGGTCATCAGATCTTTGCGGATGCCGTGGAAGCCATGACCGCTCTTTGTCGGCTCGTTTGCGACGGAGCCGGCGTTTCGCCTGCGGATATCGATTGCTTTGTGCCGCATCAGGCGAACCTGAAGATCATGACAACTGTGGGACGGCAACTGGGTATTTCCGACGAACGAACCGTCATTACGATTGATTACACGGGCAATACTACTTCGGCCACGCTTCCGTATGCGCTGGATGTGGCTCGCAGAAAGGGAATGATTGCACCTGGATCTCTCGTTCTGCTAACTGCGGCCGGTGCCGGCTATTCGGGTGGGGCGACACTATATAGAGAACCATGACACCGGGCAGAATGACACCCGGTCGGACGCGAATGCCGGATCAATCGCGTTCGGGAAATCAGCAGAACTATCCACTCCGCCCGAGAAGGGTTCAACAATTCGGCGAGTGGGACCGGGACATAAAATCGGCGAGCGAGCCCGGAACAATGCATTGCATTATCGAAGATACAGAGAACGCCTGGCCTCGCAAAAAGCGATGAAAGAACGACCCATTGGAGTCTAACATGCATAATACAATAATCGATATTTTGGATTACAGGGCACGGTTCAGTCCGGAGCGAAAGGCTCTGGCCGGAGTGGTTTCGGCTAGCTATGGCGAGCTCCGACAGAAAGCAATTGAGATGGCCGGTGGACTGATCGACCGGGGGTTGAAACCCGGCGACAGGATCGGCATTTTGGAATTCAATCATGCTTCTGCGATACAACTCATTCTGGGCTGCGGCTACGCGGGTATTGTTCCTGTGATTCTTAACTGGCGTCTGTCAAAGGAAGAGACGCTCTTCATTCTGAATGATGCCAAATGTAAGTTAGTGTTTGCGGGTTCCGATTTCAAACCGCTGGTATCCGACTCCGCCTATGAAATCGTGGATCTGACTGCGGATTTCTGGACGCCGCCGGGGGGAGCTTCTGCGCGGGCTTTGACGCTGCCGGAGGCGAAGCAAACATTTCTGCAGCTATATACCTCGGGAACCACGACCCGACCTAAAGGAGTACCTATCAATCATGCCAACGTGATGTCATTGCTGGAACAACTCCGACTGGAGATTCCGTCCTTTGGCTTTGGTTCCGTGAATCTGGTATGCGCTCCTTTCTTTCATATCGCCGGTGTGGGAATTCTGTTTCTGGGAATACTGGGAGGCGCTACCAACGTTGTGCTGCCGCGATTCGAGCCTGAAGCGGTGATAAATGCCATTGAAACTTACCGGGTAAGTCATGGCCTGATGGTTCCGGCCATGCAACAGGCGGTTATTTGTCATCCTCGCTCCGACCATGCGGATTTTTCCTCCTTGAAGCATTTGATCTATGGCGCTTCGCCAATTTCCAGGCCACTTCTGCAAGCATCCCATGCAAAACTGCAATGCGACTATACGCAGGCTTACGGACTGACGGAAACCACTGGCGTGGCAACGGTGCTAACTGTGCAGGATCACCTGGATATTCTGAACGTAGCATCTGCTTCTACGGATGCCAACGCTCGGGTAGCCGCCATCGATCGGAGCGCCTCGGCGGGCAAAGCGGCGGCGGGCATCCAGATACAGATCCGAGACAGTGACCGATTGTGCGAAGCCGGAGAATCGGGAGAAGTCTTCCTGAAAGGAAGCACGGTGGTGGAGTCCTACTGGAGTAGACCGGAAGAGAACGCAAAATGCTTCAACGATGGTTGGTTCGCATCCGGCGATATCGGCTATCTGGATTCGGAGGGCTATCTGTTTCTTATGGATCGGAAAGACGACCTGATCATTTCAAAGGGAGAGAAAATTTATCCCATTGAAGTTGAGCGGTTTCTTATAGATCATCCTGAGATTGGCGATGTGTCCGTGGTCGGAATACCGGATGATGAATTCGGCGAAGCAGTCTGCGCTTTTATCGTAGCGGACCGGGAAATCAACGTGGAGGAATTGAGAACCTGGAGGCCGGAGAGCCTGGCCCATTACAAACGGCCTCGCAGGGTAGAAATGATTGATGCGCTGCCACGGAATCCATCGGGCAAGGTGCTTCGTCGAGAACTACGAGCCCCTTTCTGGCAGGATCAGGGTCGCTCCATCCATTAAGGTAAACTGTCTTCAGGCTATGCCGGGTTTCGCCCACGCCCTGGTTTTCACTACAGGGGAGGTGTGTATCCCCGGGTCAAGGAGCCCGGTTGCGTCTCTGAAGGTCTGTGGAAGCTGCCTCAATCCGTCGGGTAGGGGCCCGATCGCTTGCCCGGGGGAATCCGACTGATGATGCAGGATCGGCCTTTATTCCGGGTAGGATAGGATTTCAATTACGGCTTTCTTGCCGCTTCAGTATCTCTACTACTTCTCTGGCGACGAACGGAAAGCACTCACTCTTCAGATGATAGGCATCCACAAGCTTCAGGCATGGAAGGTCCTGGATTGCCATGGGATCCAGTAGCGTAAATCGTGAGTCCGGGTATTGCCGTGAAAGGGTTTCTGTGAAATTCTTGAGCTCATCGCGATGGCTGTGGAACAGTCCCGCATCTTTCATGGTTTGACGAAGCCCCGGGGTAGAGGGAGGCCAGTAGATAATCACCTTTTTTCCATGTCGCGCAAGTAAGCGAAGCGTGCGCTGGAAGAAAATCATCTGGGACGGGGCCATTTCGAGATACTGAATGTGGACTCTGTTGGTAAGTCTCTCATGAGCTTCCAGTTCTTCGGGATCCGGGTCGGGCTGCCAGTAGGTGGGTCTACCTCCACGATGCTCACGGAGGGTTTGTCTAGATTTTTGTATCAATTCCTGTTTGATCTCCCAATGTTGTAGCGATTTCATTTCGCCGGAGGCGGTGGGTATGAGAGCTGTTTTTTGATTCTCCAGGACGTTACCGGGATTCAGGGGATACTTGCTAAAGGCTATGTACTGTTTCAGGAAGAAGGTTTCGGCCTCTTTAACACTGAATCCGTCCCCTTCGGCATTCCATATATTTGCGGGCGCGCTCGAGTTTAGATCCAGATTTTCTAGAATGAATTGCATGTCATAGGCGTAGGCCAGGGATGCTCTGCTATTCGCTTTGTTCAACACTGTTGGGTCAAATTCCAGGAATACAAAATCCACGTCTTCCATCAATCCCGCTTCTTCAATCCGCTCCAGCCAGTAGTAGTAATAGGACGGTGGCGCTGCCGGGGCGGCAAAGTTGTAGGTGTAATGTCCCGCGCTAAGTTTGTCGATTTCGGTGTTATCAAACTCCATGATTCTGGAAGTGCCAAACAGAAGCCCGAGCTCCATACCCCGTTCTTTCTGCCGGGCGGACTCTTCCAGAAGTTGCCGAAATAGCATTTCTTTGAACTGATAGTTTTCCCGCTCGAAATTGGTCCATCTTACGGTGTATTTAACTACTTCAGGACGCTTGAGGACCTGGTCCAGAGAAAGTAGCGCTACAAGCAGCAGCAAAGGAATGAATAGTATCTTATGCCGAATAAAGTCCATGAGCTTCCCCTAGAATTTGAAATAGAAGAAATCCTCCGATCCCGGAGCGAAAGCCCCAAGCAAAGCCGCGACCAGAAAACTCATCAGAAATAGCGCTGGATAGTAGATCCAGATCCGGTTTTCCCGGATCTCGTGCGACCTGAGCTGGAACAGGTTGAAAACCATTGTGATTAAAAAGGCCCCAAAGAACCAACCGGCATAGACGGACCGTTCGCCTTCGGCGCCCGAAAACATTCGCTTATACATGGTAATCGCGGTTTCCAGGTCCGGAGTAATGAACATCACGAATCCCGCGCCCAGGATTCCCAGTGTGTAAACAGGTCCGGAAACGGATTGTAATGATCTGAGCTTTGGAAACCGTTCCGAAAGCACCGGAATCCGGCCCGTCTTCTGCATTCTTCGATATTGGATTTCGATCGCAATGAAACAACCATGATATACACCAAGCAGTAAATAATTATAGGAGGCGCCGTGCCAGAGCCCCACCAGACCCCAGGTCAGAATAACATTGAACTGGGTGCGAGCAAAGGAAACGCTTTGACCGCCCATGGCAATGTAGACGTAGTCACGCAGCCATGATGTAAGAGTACGGTGCCAGTTGTTCCAGAGCGCTCGTACAGAGCGACTGAAGTATGGCGCGAAGAAGTTTTCGGGAAGCTCGATGCCCAGTAGTTTACCCTGACCCCGGGCCAGGTCTGTGTAGCCAGAAAAATCGCAATAAAGCTGAGCCCCGAATGCAAAGCAGCCGGCCACCAGGGTGAACCAGTCGAATCGCTCGGGCTGGCTGAATATCAGGTTCGTATGGGGTACCAGGTTGTCGGCGATCAGTATCTTCTTGACCAGTCCTTGAAGCAACAGGTAGATACCGCCAATGAGTTTCTTATGGTCCGGTCGAATCGAATAAGGATCTTCAACCTGATAAAAGAATTCGCTATGTCTGACGATGGGCCCCGCCACGAGTTGGGGAAAAAAGGTAATGAAGGTCAGATACTGGATGAGAGAATGCTTTCTTTCAATTTCTCCCCGGTAGGTATCTACGGCATAAGCGATTAACTGGAAAGTATAAAAGCTTATGGCCAGGGGTAGCACAATGCCACGGATCGAAAACTCGGACTGCAAATAGGAATTGAAAACATCTCTGGTGAAAAGCGAAAGGCCTGTGGAGTCAGAGAGTATCTGCAAAAAGAAATAGAAATACTTGAAAAAGAAAAGATTGATCACATCCAGCAGGATCAATGCCGCCAGCCATCCTTTCTTGCTTTCAGCCTTTCGTATTCGGTGAATCAGGAAATAATTCAGAAAGACGATGCCCAGGAAATGAACCGCAAAGGGAGGCGACCAGAATCCGTAGAAAAAAATGGACGAAGCAACAATGACATAGAGCCTGGCAGGCCCTCTTACGCTCCAATAAAGCAGGTAAATCAGAACAAAGAAGATTAAGAAAACTGCAGTATTAAACAGCATAGGGCAACCGAAGCAAGGCTATGCGCCGGCTGCATTAGCAATCTTTTTTTGTCTGGTGGGCCGGGTCTCGAATCGGCTTTGTGAGTCGTTTTCAGCCGGCCGCCTTTTGGATTCTTTTCTGGATCTCCCGGTACAGTTCCACAGTCTTGCGTATTACCTCTTCGGGCAAATTCGGCGCCGGGGGTTGCTTGTTCCAGCCCAGCTGCTCAACATAATCGCGAATGAATTGCTTATCAAAACCGGCCTGATTTTTGCCCGGCTCATAAAGCGATGCATCCCAGTAACGACTGGAATCGGGAGTGAGCATCTCATCGATCAGATAGATTTCATCGTCCAGAAGTCCAAACTCAAATTTTGTATCGCAGAGTAAGATTCCGTGAGCGGCCATCAGCTCCGAGGCTTTCTGGAAGATTGCAATAGATATCTCGCGTAGTCGGTGCGCCAGATCGCCCAGGGATTTCTCCATGACTTCGAATCCTATGTTTTCGTCATGATCGCCTACCGCAGCTTTCGTCGCCGGAGTGAAAATGGGCTCAGGAAGTTTGTCCCCCAGCCGCAGTCCTGCCGGCAGACTGATTCCGCAAATAGTTCCGCTGTTCTGATAGTCTTTCCAGCCGGAGCCGGCGATGTATCCGCGCACAACGCATTCGAAATCAATGCGTTTTGTTTTTTTTACCAGGGAGCTTCGCCCGTCCAGTCCCGGTTCGTTGGCGAATGGCTCCGGGAAGTCTTTTCTGTCAGCCGAAATCCAGTGATCCTTGAAGTTAAGCTCCTGCTGCAAGCCGGATCGTCTAAGCCATTGAAACCATACGCTGGAGACCTGGTTTAGTATGATGCCTTTTTCCGGGATTGGATCCGGAAACACCACATCGAAGGCGCTGAGTCGGTCCGTTGACACGAGCAGAATGCGATCTCCCAGGTTGTACAGATCTCTGACTTTTCCACGGTATTCCGGCTCGCGCATGGGTCATTGCTGCTTTCATGCGCATGCGATCAATACTTTCACGGCTTCACCGGTACCTTGCCGGTTGGGGCGTCTGTGAATCCATGGGGATGCATTTCTTGACTCTGGCCCGGGCGTTGCTGCCTGGGCGTAGGAGGGGGAGCATTCAGGCGGGAAGGGCCTACAGCATTATGGGCTTATCCGTGTTTTGTTGGGGCTCCAGAAATTCTTTTTCGGTCTTTCGCACACGACGGGTTACTGTTTCCGCCTCCAGAGGTTTTCCTTTGCCTGACATGGTACCCGGGCATTCCTTCTTGAGCTGCCTGAAGTTGGCCTGGCTCTGGAAGTTGGAAGGCCAGAACGGGAATGTGCTGCATTGCATGGGCCGCACCGGATACACCGAGCATTTGTTGTCCACCAGTAGCAGACAGGCATCCCCGGAGCGATGAACATAGTAGCCCGGTATCTTTTCCTGGATGAGCTTTCGCTTGAGTCGTGCAAAAGCGAACGCGGATAGCTTGAGATAATCCTTGATGGCTTTCAGGTCGTCTTCGGTGAAGTAGACGTCCCCGGGTCCTTTGCAGCAGTTGCCGCAGGCGGTGCATTTGAAATCAAAAGACTGACCCTGTAGCGTTTTTTCAACTCTGGCCCGGGTGGTCTTCGGCTCATGCATTGCATCCACAGCGATGGGCGGCCATCCGCTGTCAAGCAGGCTGTTTCCTGGCTTCCTCTTCCCGGGTCCTTCGACGCGGGATTTCAGGCATTAGCACAGATCTACAATCCTGCACCGGTTTGTCTCTTCGCTCCGTCTGCCCCGTCTTAGCAGGGAGCCTCAATAGGGAGTCTCAGCAGGGAGGCCATAACCGCCGGGAACCCACTTCCGGTGCCGATTCAAATCCTTTATGTCGCATCCCGTAGAGCGATTATGTCGCCTTAAGTGATTGTCCAAAAAAAATACATCTTTGCCTGCAATATGTCCTCTGACCCGGACAAATTCACTTATGGAAGACCGAAAAAATCTCGAATCAAAGTACGATGCAAAGTGCAATGCTTTCACTAATCTCCGGCCAGAAATCGCCGGAAGCTACTCCAATTGTGAAGGGAAACAGCGAAGCTCCGTCCATGCAGTTCATCAGTCTGCTGGGGGCTTCCGAGCAGGACGGCCGAGGCGTTCCCGGCGCCCGGAGCTTTCCCGGGGAGTTCCGTCCCGGAGCAAACAGCCTGGAGAATTCCCGGACATTGCTGTCAATGGCTCCGGTACAGTCTACGGAACAGGACCGCGGATTCTCTTCGCAATTCGAATTCACAACACCTCCGCAAACCGAGCGAGTAAGAGATTCCCAGAGCTATTTCTATGCGGCCGGAATGGAACGCAGCAGCACCGCGCCCGGCGACTCCACAGTACAATCGGACCGGCAAAGTCAGTCATTGAAAGACCAGCAAGAAATCCGCACTGTGGAGCAGGAAAGAGCAAAGCAGGATCAAATCCGACAGGATCGACTGCAGGCGGACCAGAATCGGCAAAATGATCTCCGGGAAGCCCGGGAAAAGGATCGTGCGAAAGATCTGGCCGAAAAGCAAGCCGAACAGAAGCGAATAGATAAGGAAGAAGCGCGCCAGGCGCAAGCCGAACAGCGTCAGGCTGAAGAATCGCGAAAAACAGACGGGCAAACCGAAGACGCACAAAAGGTTGCCGGCGGGCGATCCGGCGAAAAGAGCTCGGAAACCCGAACCGAGGAAACGGCCGAAAAGGTTAATCCTGCCGACGAAGATTCCGAGGCCATTCAGCTCCGTCCGGATAGTGGAATCATCGCAGGAATTAGCGGTAAGGTGCCCGATTTCAAGCCCGTAGCAGAAAACGGTGATGCGGAGCAATCCGGGGAATCGCAGCGCAGCGCAGCCCTGCTTGATGCAATCATGAAAAAGGCCCTTTCAGAGAAGGGCACCTCCGGTCTGGAAGGCGGGGAAAAATCCACCGGCCTCTGGGAGAAGCTATCAGCTCTTGATTCCGGCGCCGCAAAAGAACTCAAAGAAAAGATTCAAGCCCATCCTGAATTCGAAAAAGCCCTCAAGGCCATGCGCGAAGGCAAAGATCTGGATTCGTTCATTAATCGGATCGTAGAGGGAATGGATAAGGGCGATCTAAAGAGCCTCAAAGAGATGGCTCAGAGCGCCTTCCGCAACATGGGCGAGCAAACCCTGGCCGGCAACGTAAACACCGTCAGGCATTCCGTGGACGGAAAGTGGACTGTGGATGGGCCGGTGCTGGGCGCGGAAATGCGCGTAAAGACCGACGAGAAATCTTCTATGGGTCAACAGGGTCAGGGCAAAGGCAATGAAGGACAGAGCCAGGCTCGCTCTGATAGCCAGAACCTGAACTTCCGGATGGACTCTGTGGCTACGGCGGATGCGAAAAGCAAAATGGCTGCCGAAGCCAGGGATAGCGCTCCCTTCGATCGAAAGCAATTCCAGCAAATGGTGGAGCAGGCCCGAGTTCGAATGGGCCCGGATGGTCGTTCCACGGCCCAGATTCGCATGAATCCGGAAAACCTGGGTAGAATGCATCTGGATCTGGTCATGAAAGACAACGTGATCAGCGGTCGGTTGATCGTTGAAAATCAGCAGGCATTTAAGATGATCCAGGAGGATATCGAGAACCTGCGCCAGGAGCTGGCCCGCCATGGCATTCAGCTGGAGAACCTGAGCGTGAAGACCCGGGAATCCCTGCAAAGTCAACTTCAGCAGGACAATCGACAGTCCATGCAGTTTCAGCAAGAGAATCTGGAAAAAGGAAATAGTGGCGAAAGAGATTCAAACACACCTTCAGGAAATGAAGAAAATACCGAGAAGTACGATAGCGCTGAACCTAACTGGCAGGAGCGTTCACTGAGTGAAGTCAGTGAGACCCTGCTAACCGTGCAAGGCGCCGGACGGATCGACCTGAGTGTCTAGAGCGGGATTCAGGATCGATGGGAGTCAGGAAACAGATACCAGATCAAAGATAAAGGAATTATCTGATTAAGATACACTGAACGGCAAACATGGAACCAGTAGATTTAAAAGCGAAAGACCAGTACCTGCAACAGGATCGCACTGTTAGCATAAAGAACGAACTGGAAAAGCAGCAGAAGCTAAAAGACAGCGGTCTGAACGGCGTGGAAGTGCGCCAGACCGTGAAGTCCCTGGGGAAGGACGACTTTCTCAAGCTTCTGGTAACGCAACTTACGCATCAGGATCCTACCAAGCCTCAGACCGACCAGGAATTTATCGCGCAGATGGCGCAGTTCTCCTCGCTGGAGCAGATGCAAAACGTCTCGAAGAATCTGAACAAGCTCAGCGAGAGACAGTCGGCCAACCTGGTAGGAAAATTCATAGTTGGTAAGGACTTCGTTACCGGTCAGGAAGTGACCGGAGTGGCGGCCGCAATCTTCTACGACGGTTCAGGCGCGGGCTTTGTTAAGGTTCGCGGACGAACGGTTAATATCGACGACATTTCTCTCATTGGCGATCCCCATCAGTTCAAGAAGGAATATGGCGGTTACGGTCCTGACGGCGGACCTGCCTCCCAGCGAACTCCCGGCCAGAATGGACAGAACAATCCGAATGGTCCGGGCGCCAACAATCCCGGCGCGAGCCCCTATGAAGTGGATCCTTCAGCGCAGCGCAATCCGGCTACCAATGCCCAGAATCCTGCGCCCGAATCCCTGATGCCCGGCGCGCAAAGAAATCCCGATGGCACAAGGCAGCCGCAAGTTAATCCGGAAAATCCGGGCAAGGATGCCCCAACCATAAGTGCAAACCCGGCCACTTCAGGCCCGGATGCCCGGCAGGACCTGGGTGTGACCACCGAGGAACTGCTACGAAACATTCCTGAAATACAGCGAAACGCGAATCCTGGAGCGCCCATCGAGAATGGGAACCGTCCTGGACCTGCGCAGGACGACAGTTCAGATCAGTCCAATGTGCGGCTTCGCGAAGCTCCGGCAGATAGCGGCAATCAGAATCATTCCGTAGTTCCTGGAAGCAAAACGGACGCTTCCGAGAGTCAAATGAATCCTGGCACGCAGAGCGATCGTCGGATTCCAGCGAACAATACCGGCGAACCGACCAGACAGCAGTCGCCGGCACTGAACGAGAAACCCTCGGAAGGCAAACAATCGATCGAGGAAAAACCGAATCCGTCCGGTCAGTCTTATTTAAATCATCTGTATCAACAAAATAAAGAGGAGTCCAGAGCCATGTCTCTGGCCTAGGAGTAAAGAAGCTTATGATGCGTTCACTATATTCCGGCGTTTCCGGTCTTAAGAACCACCAGGTTCGGATGGATGTGATCGGTCACAATGTGGCCAACGTGAACACTCATGGATATAAATCCGAAAGAGTGAATTTCATGGACATGATCAGTCAGGAGTTGACCGGGGCCTCGGAGCCAAAGGAAAACATTGGCGGTATCAATCCCATGCAGGTGGGTCTGGGCTCAATGATCTCTTCTATCGATAAGATCATGACTCAGGGCTCGCTGCAGACTACCGGAAAGAACACCGATGTGGCCATTTCCGGCGAAGGCTTCTTTGTGATCCGGGACGGCGATAAGCAGTATTACACCCGGGCCGGATTCTTCAACATTGATAAGGATGGCAACTATGTTCATCCGGGCACCGGCCTGCATGTTCAGGGCTGGAACGCTCGCATGGACGAGAATGAAAATGCCTATGTGAACACGTCCGCTTCTATTGAAGACATCAAGATTCCTTTGTATTCCAAGAAGCCGGCCAAAGCTACTCAGGAAGTTGTGTTTCAGTCCAACCTGAACCAGGCGGTAGACATTGTTCCGGCGGATGCCACCGAAGAGCAAATCAATCAGTTCATAAGCGGTCCCCCGGATCAGCGTCGCGGTCATGCCACAACGATCAACGTGTATGATCCGGAAGGAAACAAGCGTGAGCTTCGGCTGGAAATGTGGAAGACCGACGAGAACCGTTGGACCGGCCGAGTGAATCTGGACGGCGCTACCAACGTGTCGGTAAATGTTGTTGGTCCTGCCGGACAGGACACCGCTGTGCCTGGCAATAACAACTTCGAACTGGGCTTCTCCAGCGACGGACGCCTGATGAACGTAAGCGACGGCGTGGACAGTCTGAACGACGGTAAACTGGAGATTCAGGTTTCCTTTCGAATCCCTGGAAATCCCGAAACCCAGACATTCACCATGAATATGGGCGAAGCCGGTGAAGTGAAGGGCGTAACTCAATATGCTTCCGATTTCACGACCAAAGCTGTGGAGCAGGACGGATACCCCATGGGCTATCTGGAGGCCTTCTCCATTGATAATGCCGGAACGATTACCGGTACGTATTCCAATGGCGTGAAGGAGCCCCTGGCGAAGATCGCTCTGGCCACTTTTACCAACCCGGCCGGTCTGGACAAAGCAGGGGAAACCAAGTTTGCCTATTCCATGAACTCCGGGGAAGCCAACATCGGCGAAGCCGGTCTGGCCGGAAAAGGAAAGATCAATGCCGGTCTTCTGGAGATGTCCAACGTGGATCTGGCGGATCAGTTCACGGATATGATCGTTACGCAGCGTGGTTTTCAGGCCAACTCCCGAACAATCACAACCACGGATCAGATGATCCAGGAAGTGCTGGGACTGAAGCGATAATTCCGCTAATAGTTTGAGGGTTTCCTGATGCTGGCATGGCCCTGTCTCTGGACCGGGGCAAACCATGCAGCGATCAGGGCCAGCAGTTCATTCGCTCAGGATCGATGGACCGGCGCCCCGGGCTCTGTCTTCGGGCCTGCCGCCGGGCAGCGGTTCATACTGACCAAAAAAGGCTTTCGGAAACGGAAGCCTTTCTTTTTTATCGAAGTATGCAGAGACCGGGAAAAGGAAGAGTGCGACGACCCTTTTCCAGACGAGGGCGTCGGGGCGCAATCGTCATCCTGCTATGCATGGTCATGGGTCTCACGGCTACGCAGTTCATAGCGCTTCCGTTTCAGAAAAAGAGCTTTGGCCAGTTCAAAGCGGCCCAGGTACTGGCCGAGGGCTTCAAAGCCAGACTACTGGCTCATGCTGGATTCCAGGCCGGTCTGGCGGCTATCCGGAACATTCCAGAAGAATACCTGTATAGTAGCGGGCTGGTTTTGAATCCGCCGAACATTTCCATCAGCAAGGAATGCAAAGGCTGCTATATCACCTATCGCATCCAGCCCGAAGACGGAAAGGTGAATCTGAACAATCTGGTACTCACATTCGAGGACCGTCCCAACGAAACCTATCGGGCCCTCCTGCGACGGATGTTTCAGCCCCTGGCGCTGGACATACCGGTGGAAAACATTGACGCCATTGTTGACTGGATCGATGAAAACGACACCGTGGACGGTCGTGGCGCCGAACGATCTTACTATGATTCGCTAAAGCCGCCCACGAAGATTAAGAATTTCCGGTTATTTAGCCTATCGGAGCTGGCCCTGGTTAAAGGCTTCAGCCAGGAAATGATCTATGAATCCAGGGCACCGGAAGGATGGGCCGAAGAACAAGAAGAACTGGCCTTTCAGACTATAGACGAAAAGAATCTCAAAACCGAAGAAGACTACGTTCTGGCAAACAATGTCACCGCCTATTTGCCCCCGCCTGGCGACAACGGAAGGATTAACATCAATGCGGCCCGATACCATACTGTACTATCGCTGAGCAATGCCATGAGTCAGAAGGCAGTGTTGGAGCTATTCCAGCTACGGCGTCAAAACAACGGCTACATCAAGGACATTTCCATGCTTCGGGAGCTACCGTCCTGGCAGGTCCAGACCGAGCTGGGAGTCACTCTGTACGAGGAAGTGACCGGCGGGGGAGGGGAAAACACCTCATTAATTAAGACCGAAGGAGATATTTACCGCATAGTTGGGATCGGTACAGTGGATCTGGGGTCCGATAAAGGAGAAGAGGAGTTGGTGGTTCGTCGGGTTGTTGGGCTGTATGACCGGAAGAATGCGCGACTTCTCTACTATAGAGAGGATTGATGGCGGGCAGCCTTCGGTCCCAGAAAAAGAAAGCAGATGGCCTTATTTCAAAACAGATACCTGATCATAGACTGCGGCAACCGCTTCATCAAGGGACTTCTGGTCCAGGAAGGGCTGGGCGCCCGGAAAATCCTCAGAGCGGAGATGCTACCCGCCGTTAGCCGGGCGGACCGGAACCCGGACGCCGAAAACGAAGAAGAAGCGGAGCGCGACGACTACGAATACAATCTGGTACGATTCATTCAGTCTTTTTTCCCGGAAGAGACAAGCTATATTCTGATGCTTCCTTTGAGCGAAGCCTACGTGCGCGATATAGATATCCCCGTAGTGAATCCCGTGCAGGCCCTTGAGATTCTGCCCAACGAAGTTGAAAACAAGGTGCCGGTATCCCTGGAGGATGCGGAAGTAATCGGCGAATACTGGAAGTCCGACGAGGAGAACAGTCATTTCATCTCCTATACCGCGCCGCTGGATTCCATACAGAATGCCGTAGATCCATTGATTCGAAGCGGCGGAAGCGTGCGCATGCTTACCGTGCCAACGGCGGCCCTTGCCAGCGCCATCCAGCTACTACCGGAGCACCTCTATCTTGGGAAGATTGTGGGCCAGGCCGAGATTGGCTATCAGGATACCTTGATTAACATCCTGGATTCCGGTGCGGTATGTTTCACGCGAAGTATACCTTTTGGTTTCCAATCGCTTCTGGAAGGTATTCAAGAAATCACCGGATTTGATCTCGAGAAAGCGGAATCCTTTATCAAGGATCTGGAACTGGATGTAAGCGAAAGCAAAGCCGGCGGCTACAACGAGGCGGTGCTTTCCATGTATCGCCTGAACAAAGACGATGCCAAAAAGATAGTCAAAAAGACCAAAGAGTTCTACTCGGAAGTTGCCGCCGAAATCGAAAGAACTCTGATTTCGGCGCCGGTCCCTTCGCCGGATTCTATCTATATCTCGGGCGGCGGGGCCACGCTGCCAGGCTGCGACGATTTTCTGGAAACGGCTCTGGGGATGCCGGTGAATCCGTATCCGCTTCAGCTGGAGACGGAAAACATTGCTCCCTGGGTTATCTCTCTCGGGATGATGGAGCACTTTGCTCGCAAGCAAAAGGAGCGCATCGATTTTCTTTCTACCCCTTTCGGAAGCACCTTGCGACGGGGAGAGATCCGCCTAAATGCCTTTTCTACGCCCTTATACATCGCATCGGTAGGCCTGGTTATTCTTCTCATCGGATTCATCACCGGCATTGTCTCTGACCGGCAGCGTTTGCAGGACTACCGGGCTCAAGCAATCCAGGAAGCGCAACGAATCGTTCCTGGATACAAACCGGGGCCCATTACACCGATTACAGCGGTTCAGAAAGTGTGTCAGGAACGGCTGGCCATGGCTCAGACCCGGTACGGCGGCTTTCGCAGCCTGGATATATTGCGGGAGATATCCGAAAAGACTCCAGCCCGCGCTCAGGTTCCGGAGCTGAAAGTCAAAGTACTGCATTACCGGGACGGACAGGTGGATCTGGGGCTGGAACTGGGCCGATCCACGCAAATCGCCCAGGTGCAGCAGGCGCTGCGCGAAAGCGGCATGTTTTCAGCGGTGACGGAAAGCCGCTCTGATGAATTACCAGGTCAACGAGTGCGAGTGCGATTTACCATAAACCTGGCCAACGATGGTTCGACTTCGGGAGTGAACTGTAACTGATGCTGGAAAAACTAAACGATAGAGAACGGATGTTCGTGTTTGTTGGCGGACTTGTGGCTGTGGCCGCGGTGCTGATCATGGGGATCATGACCATACTGGGGCATCGCAGCGCTCTTCGTGCAGATGTGCAAAAGGCCCGTCAGGATCTACAGAAGATCCGAGAAATGGGAACGCTTATACAGAGACTTCCGTCCGGCAGTCAGGCGCCCACCGAAGAGCAGCTGAAGAATCAACTGCGGCAGATGATCGAAAGCCAGGGTCTGCAACGTTCCAGCATGAACTCCAACGTAACCCAGGTGAACAAGGGCCAGGAGAAGGTGCAGGTGGACATTAGCTTCAATTCCGAGAAGCTGGTGGATATTTTTCAATTCCTGTACCAGGTAGAAGTCTCCGGAGCGGTTTCGGCCAGGGTCGAAGACCTTCAAATTACAAGGCCTTATGCAGAAAAGGAGGTCTACGACGTTCGCCTGAAAATAGCCGTACAGAGACCTTCCCAGGGCGGAGGAGACAGGTAGTGTCGGACGAAGAATTACTGGAAGAACAGGAAGACTACGCAACCCAGACCGTGGAACCGGATCCGGCATTGCTGGAGGAACCGGGCCAGGAGCTGGATGATGATTTCGAAGAAACTACGCTTACCGGTCAGCAGAAGATCTGGATCGGGGTTTCTGTCGCTGTTTCTTTCCTGGTTTTCTTTGTGGCCTTGTTTCCGCTGGACATCCTGGTACGAAGGGCCCTGCAGGATCCGCAGATGGGCATGCAGGCTGACTTTGCGGCGCTAAACCTGAATGCTTTTGGTTCGGATGAAATCCAGGGCTTCCAGTTTCGGGCCGGCAACTTTTCCATTTCCAGCCCGCAGGTGGAGTCGTCGGTTTCCTGGATGGGTCTTCTGCGAGACGATCTGGACGGAGTGATCACCCTGGGCGGTCCGTTCGATTTGCAGGCCGGGGATGTTTCGTTAACGGGCACCAGCGCCCTACTGCGCCTGAACCTTCCGGATGCCATGGTGCAGCCCGCCTCTACCTGGGTGGGGGATCTGGAGTTGGAGCTAAAGGCCGTAAGATTCAATTCCCTTCCATCGGGAATTCCTTTGCCCCTGTCGCCGGGAGATCTGGAGGTGCGGCAGGGCCGAATCAAGATGCGATTCGACGGAGGCGGAGTGGACTTCGACGACAGTAGCCTCCAGACCAACCTTTTCACAATTTCGCTCAATGGCCGAGGGGATATTCGAGGAAACCTGGCCTCCATGCAACTCAGGAGCCGTATCTGTTTACAGCCGGTATCGGATTTACAAAATGAGAACCGCGCCATTTATGACTTCTACATAGCCTTTGGTGGCGCCGGCGGCGGGAAACTGTGCTTCAAGCTGGAAGGAAACCTTTCCAATCCAAAGTTTCTTCCCGAGTCCACGCCCATTGGACCTGCTCAGCCAGAAGCCGAGCAGGAGACGGAGGCCGTAGAGAGCGCAGATGAAGAAACCACCCCCGACACTGGAGAACAAGAGAGCCCGTAGAAACTACGAGGTGTTGGAAACCCTGGAAGTGGGCATTGCCCTCCAGGGCACGGAAGTGAAGAGCCTGCGGGAAGGGGGTGGAGATCTCCTGGATTCCTATGCCACTCTTCAGGGGGATGAAATGATCCTGCTGAACCTGCGGATTCAGCCTTACCGAAACGCTACCCATTTCAATCACGAAGAGACCAGAAGCCGAAAGCTGCTACTGCACAGAAAAGAAATCGATAAGCTCACAAGTAAGATTCGGGAAAAGAAGCTTACGGCGGTGCCGCTCAAGCTCTATTTCAATGATCGAGGCAAGGTCAAGGTTCTCCTGGGTATCTGTAGAGGAAAACAAAAGGCCGACAAACGCCAGGATGAGAAAAAGAGAGAGGCAGATCGAGAAATGGCCCGGGCCCTGCGCGATGCGAATCGTTGATCGTGCCCTGACCGCAAGAACGTGTGCCGGGCTTCTGATTCTGCACCGGCAATGTAGATTCCCGTAGTTGGCGAAATCACTGGCAAATAAGCCTCCAGTTGTTTGAACAAAGAAAGAGTAATTATGGCAAAACGAATACCGGTAGTTGGCCTGGCCGGGCGAAGAAATGCAGGCAAATCATCCCTCTTTAATGCGCTTCTGGGCAAGAACAGGGCCCTAACCCATGAAACTCCGGGGCTTACCCGGGACATACTTCGCGGCGAAGTAAACCGCTACGGTATGCGATTTCACGTTCTGGATTTGCCGGGACTGGATCTGGAGCCGGAGCATGGTCTGGACGATGCAATACTGGCCCGGGCTCGGGAAAGTCTGAACACCGTGGACCTGCTCGTCTATTTGATGGAGCCGCCGGCGGCCGCGCCCTTTGATATAGATTTCATTGAATGGCTTCGCAAAGAGAATCGTCCTCTGATTCTGGCGGTAAACAAGATCGATGCTCCGGAAAAGGAATCGGAAGTCTACGGGTTCTACGAAGACGGATTGGATCCCATGCCGGTTTCGGCGGCCAGCAAGTACCATCTAAAGGATCTTTGCGAAGCGATTAAGGACAACCTGGAAAGCCGGGGAATCCGAGTTCCCCCGGCGGCGGAAAAGGATCCATCGCAGTTCAAGTCGGAGCCGCCCTGGAAAAGGAAGAAGAAAGCTTCGGCGGGCTCCGAAAAAGAAGACCTTGCCGATTCTGCGAACGCGGAACCCTCTGACGCTCCGAATCTAGCCGCGGATTCCCATGATGTCGGCGACGATGTAGGGGATCTGGACTCGAGGGATTCGCTGGAAGTGGTCTATGTTGCCGGACATTCCCGTTCGGACGATGAGGTCGAAGACGCCGAAGGACCAGAGGAAGACGACTTCTATAATGCGGACGAACCGTTGTTGGAAACCATGGAAGAGTCGAGTTCCTCCCTATCTCGAAGCCGTACCGGGAATGCTGGCGCCGGCGACTTGACCGAAGCAGAAATTGAAGATATCTGGCAAAAACGTCAAAGGAGCAAAGAAGCGCGGTCCACAACCATAAGCGATGATCGCAGTAGCGATTTACGCATCAGTCTCGTGGGTAAACAAAATGCCGGAAAGTCGTCGCTATTCAATCGACTGGTAAACGAGGAGTTGAGCCTGGTTTCCGATATTGCCGGAACGACGCGAGATACTCTGGATACCGTCTTTCGGTATCAGGGCAAGGCTATTCGAATTATTGATACAGCGGGCCTGAAGAAGCGAGGCGCCGTAAAAAACTCTACAGACTTCTATTCCATGCGACGGACATTGCGAGCCATGCAGGACAGCGAAGTGGTGATCCATCTAATCGACGGACTCAAAGGAATCAGCGACTACGATAAAAAGATCCAGGCTATGATCGCCCGATTTGCCAGACCCTGCGTGCTTGTGGTCAATAAGTGGGATGCGGTACCTGACAAGGATCATAAGACGCAGAAAAACTTCCTTCTGGATCTGAAGGCGGCCTTTCGGTTTCTGGAAAATGTGCCCGTTTTGTTTTCTTCTGCGCTCACCGGAAAGAACACCCTTAAGATTCTGGCAGAAGCGCTCAGCCTGAAAGAGAAATCCGCGTTTCGGGTGAGCACTTCGCAATTGAACGGTCGAATCAAAGTCTGGTTTCGGGACTGGCCCGGAAAAAATGCCGGGTTTCGGATTCTCTACGCTACTCAGCCAGATGCGAATCCCCCGGTTTTTTTGTTCTTTATAAACGATAAGACCAAGATGCAGAAGGGCTTTCCCAGGTTTATCGAAAACAAGATTCGGCAGGACTTCCATTTGCAGGGCGTCCCCATTCGAGTGTTCTTCCGGGAGCGAAGCGGCTGATGGACTCGTATTACGATTTAGTAGAACAGACCGAAGACGTAACGCCGGAGTATAAGACCGAAACCGGGGAGTGGTTTCTGGATATGTATCCGGCACAGAAAGCGGTGGATTTGTATCACTGGCTTTATCTGGGGGAATTCGGTTATGGCGGCGAGGCTCCGTCCTCGGCTCTGGATCAGCTTACCGAGGACATTCGCATCGCCCGCTTCAATCCGCCCAAATATCACGGAGTCTGGGAACCCCTGGGCCTGGCCGGTCGGTTACTGAAAATCAACCTCGTGGCCTATTCCGACGCTGGTTGCCCCTTGCCCCGACTCATCCATTTGTCCGAGCGAGTGAAGGAATTGCGCCCCAACAGCCTTCGATTCAAGGGTGACTGGAATTTCATGAAAACAATCGTGGTTCCTGGAATGGAGCTTACCCTGGATCAGATTCATCAATTCGAAAATCAGATTCCGTTGCATATGACGCCTTACATGGGCTTTACCGAAGAATTCGAGCGCGTGTACGGCCAGGCATTTAGGATCGTTCCTCGAAAGTCTTTCTTCCAATACTTTCCGGAGTTTCAGGATGACAAATTTAGCCGCCACTGAGATCCCCCGTGCCTTTTTCTGGAAAGGCGACCATCTATTGCTCCTGGATCAGACCCGACTGCCCCTGGATCAGGAATGGTTGCGACTTACGGATCTACAAGGAGTGGCAGAAGCGATCAAGATGCTTCGTGTTCGCGGGGCCCCCGCTATCGGCGTGGCGGCCGCCTATGGAGCGGTACTCGAAATACGTCGACTTCAGGAAAGTGGAAGCGGCGATTCGCTGGATTTGCCCGATCCCTGGCTTGCGAGCTTCCGACAAATCACCCGGGCCTTGCGCGCCACCAGGCCTACGGCCGTTAACCTTTTTCACTGCATGGATCGGATGGACCGGGTGGCCGGTCTTTTCGTGGACCATGCCAAATCGGATAACTCTGGGATTTTTTTCGATAGCGAACTTGCTGCGCAACGGATGGAAGAAGAGGCTGCGGCCATCCATAGAGAAGACGAAGAGCTCTGTCAGAAGATGGGCGATTTTGGTTCGCAACTGATTGAGGATGGCGCCCGGATCCTTACTCACTGTAACACCGGAGCTATTGCAACCGGCGGTCTGGGTACGGCCCTGGGGGCCATCTACAACGCTCATCTTTCGGGGAAAAAGATCCAGGTGTATGCGGATGAAACCCGGCCATTGCTGCAAGGCGGCCGGATCACTGCCTGGGAGCTGTTTCAAGCAGGTATTCCGGTTAAGCTAATCACAGACAGTATGGCCGCCTCGGTGATGGCCGACGGCAAAGTGGATTTGATCATGGTGGGCGCCGATCGCATTGCTTCCAATGGCGATACGGCCAACAAGATAGGTACAATGGGACTGGCCGTGCTGGCCAGGCACTTTGGCATTCCCATGTATGTTGTGGCGCCTACTACAACCCTGGATCCTTCTATGCAGAGCGGAAGCGAAATCGAAATCGAAGAACGAAACCCGGATGAAGTCCGCAGGTTTCAGGGAAGCTTCAGCGCGCCTCCGGAAGTGGACGTATACAACCCGGCTTTCGACGTGACTCCAGGAAGTCTGATCAGCGCCATCGTAACCGAGCGTGGGATTCACCGACCGCCGTATAATTTCGCCGAACTGATGAAGGGTTAGTCGAGATCAATTCCGGCCAAGAGCGGGCAGGGTAATCCAAGGAGGGCTGGCGGTGTATTCCCGGATGAATGGACCGCTGCAACGGCGAGTCTTCCTGCTCTGGCCGGACATCGCTCTACGTATGGCTTACCAGAGCCAGAAGTCCTTCCCGGGAGTTTCGGGTCGGTTCCTGCCAGACTGTCTCAAGACATAGTAATAGCTTATCGCCCACTTCCTTCCCCGTGATGCCCCGTTCCATTAGATCCTTGCCTCCGATGGCCAGATCTTTGATGCGAAACGGTTCGTTTTCATAGCTCTGCACGAATTGTTGCATCCGTTTCGTGAACAGAATTCCGGGGAGCGGAGAAGGGAACTCTTCCAGGGCTACCTTCCATACATTCAGAAAACTGTGCAGTCGGTGGCTCAGTAGCTTTTCCAGATCAAATAATGTGGAGCGAATTTCAAATCCGGTATGGGCGTCCTCGCGCATCTGTGGTATGCTTCCTTCTTCGATGGACAGGGAGCCCGGAGCCATCTCGCCGTCTGCGGCGGCGAGTTTCTGAGCGGATTGCAGTAACCTCTGGCATCCCTGAAAACAACTGATTGTATGGTTGGGAAATTTCCAGCGTCTCAGGAGCATACCCGCTTGCTCTGGAGATAGATCGGGCAATCCACTTCGTAGCCATAGAAAGATTCGAATATCCACGAACCAGTCCATGCCATCCTCCAGACCCTGGATTCTGTCCTTGAACCTTTCCAGTTGCGCTTCCCGTCCATGCAGCAAGCTTTCTGTCCGGACACTTTCAACAGAGACTTCCATTTGAGCCCGATTCAGAAAAATTCGAAGCAGACCGCTGGTTCTTAGTTTTTCCAGCATAAGCGAAGGATCGGGACTCTTGAAGCCTTTACGCAGTTCGTCGGTGAATCGTTCAATAGCTACCAACGCGGTTCGATCCTGGACATCGGGTTCGGAAATGGCCTTCTCGGTTACGGCTTCCAGAGAAAAGCCCAGTGTAGACAAGAAGCGGCAGGCGCGAATCGGCCGAAGTCCGTCTTCGTAAAATCGGTCCCGGGGCGCTCCAATAGTTCTAATCAGTCCATCCTCCAGGTCCTGCAAACCGCCATGTTCATCGATTAGATCGCCGGAAATCGGGTCATAGGCCAGGGCATTTACCGTGAAGTCCCGGCGGCATAGATCCTCGGAAAGGGATTGTCCAAAAGCCACCTGATCCGGTCGTCGGCCGTCGGAATAGGTGCCCTCGGTTCGGTAGGTAGTTAACTCCAGGGATTGACCAAATAGTCGGACTGTAATCGTTCCATGCTCAATGCCGGTGGGGATGGTTTTCTTGAAGAGCTTCCGGGATTGCTCGGGATGGGCGTTGCTGGTCAGGTCCAGATCCTTCACCGATCGTCCCAGGAGAAGGTCTCGAACGCAACCGCCGACCAGATAGCATTCGAAACCCGCATTTTTCATGGTTCGGGCGGCCTCCAATACGGCCTTCCTTTGCGAATCATCCAGGGGCTTTAGTAGATCCGAGTATTGCATGGCTAAAAACGGTTTTCAAGGACCCCCTTGAGGGAAATCCTGTCCAGAAATTCTTATTATCCAGGAGAAGCGTGGATGAAGCTTCATGAGTATCAAGCCAAGCAATTACTAAAGCGTCATGGTGTAAAGGTTCAGGACGGCAAGGTCGTGGACAAAGCGGAAGATATAGGCGCTGCCTATGAATCCCTGGGCGGCGGCGTTATCGCTGTAAAATCCCAGGTACATGCTGGAGGACGGGGAAAGGGCGTTCTCTATGATGGACCGGACCCGCACAAGGATTCCAAGATCCAGGAAGGCGGGGTTAAGGTAGCCAAAAGCAAAGAAGAAGCGGTGGAGTTCGGCTCCAAAATGCTGGGTAACTATCTCGTAACCCATCAGACCGGGGGCACCGGTAAGCAAGTCCACAAGATATTCCTGGAGAAAGGAACCGACATTGCTCGCGAACTGTATCTGAGTATTCTGCACGATCGCGCGTTGAACAAACCCATCGTAATGTGCTCTACTGAAGGCGGTATGGACATCGAAGAAGTGGCTGAGAAGACTCCGGAAAAAATCATCAAAGTCCCGGTAGAGCCCGCCATCGGACTACAGCCCTGGCAGGCGCGGGAGATTTTGTTCGCTTTTGGTCTGCCCAAAGAATCCCTGAAGCAGGGAGTTCCCTTCCTGCTTTCGCTGTGGAAAGCCTACGACGAAGAAGACTCTTCCATGCTGGAAATCAATCCGCTGGTTGTCGAGAAGTCCGGCGAACTGGTAGCGCTGGACTGCAAGTTCAGCTACGATGAGAACGCCATGTTCCGTCATCCAGAGGCGGCAGAGATGCGCGACATTACCGAAGAGAATCCCATCGAAGTTAGAGCGGCTGAATTCAATCTGAACTATGTGCATCTGGATGGAAACGTAGGATGTATGGTAAACGGAGCCGGTCTGGCCATGGCTACCATGGACCTGGTAAAGCTGGCCGGAGCCGAGCCTGCAAACTTCCTGGACGTAGGCGGTGGAGCCAACCCAACCACTGTAGCCAACGGATTTCGCATTATCCTGGAAGATCCGAACGTTAAGGCGATTTTCGTAAACATTTTCGGCGGCATCGTACAGTGCGACCGTGTGGCCAACGGAATCGTCCAGGCCGCGCAGGAAGTGCAGATTGGCGTACCGTTGATCGTACGACTGAAAGGAACCAACGCAGAACTTGCCCGGGAAATTCTGCAGAAGTCAGGACTGCCCATTACAGTGGCAGAAGAACTGAGCGATTCGGCCGAGAAGGTGGCGGCCGCTGTTAAGTAGACTTCCGGTCGGGAAGCGAAAACAGTTTCAGTATCAGAGGAGATTATAATGGCAGTATTAGTAACAGACGATACCAGAGTGGTAGTACAGGGAATCACGGGTAAGGAAGGTTCCTTTCACACAGAACAAATGATCGAATACGGCACCAAAGTCGTGGCCGGGGTGACTCCAGGTAGAGGAGGGCAGCAGTTCGGACCAGGAGTGCCTATCTTCAATACGCTGAGAGAAGCAAAAGAAATCGAAGGCGCCAATGCGGCGGTGATTTTTGTTCCTCCTCCCTTCGCGGCGGATGCAATTCTCGAAGCGGTGGGCGCCGAGATCGAACTCTGTGTTTGCATTACCGAGGGAATCCCGGTACGGGACATGGCTCGCGTATACACCGTGCTTCAAAACTCCCAAACTCGGCTAATCGGCCCGAACTGCCCAGGCGTTATCTCTCCGGGCAAAGGCAAGATTGGCATCATGCCAGCTAGCATCCACAAGCCCGGAAACATCGGCGTTGTATCCAGAAGTGGAACTCTGACTTACGAAACCGTAGGTCAGCTTTCTCTCGTAGGTTTGGGACAGAGCACCTGTATTGGCATCGGCGGCGACCCGGTAATCGGAACCAAGCATAAGGATGCCATTCAGCTACTGAACGACGATCCGGACACCGAAGGCATCATCATGATCGGCGAAATCGGCGGAACTGACGAAGAAGACGCTGCCGAATGGGTGAAAGATAACGTGAAGAAGCCTATGGTGGGCTTCATTGCCGGCCAGACCGCTCCTCCGGGAAAGCGAATGGGCCATGCAGGCGCCATCATTTCCGGCGGTAAGGGAACGGCTCAGTCCAAGATGGAAGCCATGACCGCCGCGGGCATCGCTGTTGTGCAGTCGCCGGCAGACATTGGCGCCAAGATGAAAGAGCTTCTGGGCAAATAATCTGTTTAGGTTAGACGTGAAGAAATCGTTCGGCTTACGAATGCCGTAGTCCGCACGTTTCACGGATCATGCTGCTGACCCCAGCATTCGAAAAAGTCAGGAAGGCCGGCGAAACCGTCGGCCTTTCTTGCGTCTGTAGGCAGCTTCAGGTGCCGGAAATGAAGCGGCTCTCGCAATCTGGTGTCCCGCTCCGATCCTGGATCTGTCTTCGCCCTACGTGGGAGAATTGGACCTGAAGCGAGGTGCCTGGCATAGGATTCCCGGAACAGGATTCCCGGAACCGAATGGACGCATCTACATCTACTGACAGAAAAGTGTTGACACTGACAACATTTTATCCGCAGCTTGGGTATGAGCGAATCGCCAGGATCTGAATCCAATACCGAAGCAAGAAATACCCGGCCCGGGACTAAATTCGGTACCGCCGCCAGCGCTACCTCCAATCATTACGATGCAATAGTCATTGGTTCTGGCATTGGCGGTCTTACCACAGCTTCCATATTGTCACGCATTGCCGGCAAACGAGTACTTCTGTTGGAACGTCATTTCAAGGTGGGAGGGTTTACACATGTATTCAAGCGAAAGGACTACATGTGGGATGTGGGGATTCACTACATAGGCGGTATGCAGGAAGGCTCCATGCTTCGAAACCTGATCAATTGGCTTACCGAAGGCAATCTGAAATGGAATAAGATGGGCGAGCCGTTCGAGAAGTTCGTGTATCCCGACCTAACAATCCCGGTGCACAGCCCGGAGGAGCGTTTCAGAGAAACCCTGAAAGAGAAGTGGCCGGAAGAAGGGAAAGGGATTGACCGTTACTTTTCGGATGTTAAAGCCACGGCCGGCTGGTTTGGTCGGCACGTAACTCTAAAGGCCATGCCATCCTTTCTGGAGAAGCTCAGCTCGCCCATTGAGATTCCTGGCCGTCACGGGGCCTTAATGACAACAAAGGAGTACCTGGAGCATCGCTTTAAGAGCCCGGAGCTTAGAGCGGTAGTGGCCAGTCAATGGGGAGATTACGGACTGCCTCCGTCGCAAAGCGCATTCGTAATCCATTCCTTGATTGTCGCTCATTATCTGGATGGCGGATTCTATCCGGTGGGCGGTTCAGGAAACATTGCAAAGTATATAATGCCGAAGATTCAAGAGAACGGCGGAAAATGCCTTCTTTATCATGATGTGAAGGAAATACTTCTGGATGATGGTCGGGCCGTGGGAGTGCGAG
This sequence comes from Spirochaetaceae bacterium, assembly GCA_002730875.1. GTDB lineage: Bacteria > Spirochaetota > Leptospiria > Leptospirales > Leptonemataceae > UBA3465. The sequence goes on from PCBI01000015.1 coordinate 212,679, forward strand.
CCGAGCACACTTCGGGTAAAACCCACGAAATGGTGGAGTTCTATGCTCCGGTGATTGTCAGCGATGCTGGAATGAAAAACACACTCACAAGGATGGTTCCCGAGTCTTTTCGAATTCCGTTTCGAAAGGAACTGGCAGAATTCAGTCAGGGAACCAGCAACGTTACGCTGTACCTGGGATTAAAGGACAGTCCCGAAAGGGCAGGCATTCAGGGCGAGAATTACTGGGCCTATCGCTCCTTTGATCACGAGGAAAACTACAATCGGCGAAACGAGCTTCTTGAAGGACGGGCTTCGGGGTTTTACGCATCCTTTCCTTCGCTAAAGGATCCGGACGCTTCCAGTCATACGGCGGAGATAATCAGCTTTGTGGACTACGCTCCGTTTGAGCCCTGGAAGGAAAAGGAATGGAAGAATCGCGGCGACGACTATCAGTCATTAAAAGATCGAATTACGAAAGCGCTTATTGATCGAAGCAAGGAGGTGCTTCCTGGATTGGCGGACCTTATCGATTACACCGAGCTTTCCACTCCTGTAACAAATGAGCACTTTAGCGGACACCCGGCCGGAAGCATCTATGGCCTGGTTTGTTCGCCGGAAAGATTCAAAAAGGAATGGATTGGCATAAGAACACCCGTGGACGGTCTTTTTATCACCGGAGCCGATGCCAGTTCCCCCGGATTCGCAGGAGCGATGATGGGCGGATTCGGATGCGCCAGCCAGGTGATGGGACTCAAAGGAATGATGCGACTCTTCAAAGAGATGAAATAGTGTCATTCGAGCGGCAATCGCTGTTCAGGACCTGGTTGAATACTGAGCTATAGTTCCCGGCAAAAACCTCTTTGACAACGCAAAAAAACCGCTGTCGACTCGGATATGCGACGTTCAATTCAGTATCTGGTTCCATTGCTCCTTTTATTCGCTTTCTCTCCTGTGATGGGGCAGCCTCCGTCCTTTTTGGGCGTAACCCTGGGCGAGCCCCGAGAAACAGTGCAGGCCACCATGGAAGAATCCTTTCCTGAAGCCGAGGATCCGGCAGTGCTGGAGGATAAGAAAACAACCATGGTGATCTACAAAGATCTAAGCGACGATTACCGCAAGCTTACGCTCCATTTTCATCCAAACGGAAGACTCACGGGACTAAATCTTCAAACAGCGCTGGAGAAGGAAGAGCTGCTGTTGGAACTCTTGCCGGAGTATGGAAGCCCTACCAGGCCCACAAAAAGGGGCTATATCTGGAAGCTGGAGAATAAATACCAGATCAGCATAACGGTATTCGTAAAAGGAGAAAGCGACCTTAAACTGAGCGACAGGGCCGCGTACGATAAATGGGGCCGGCCATGGCTCAACGAAAAGGACGATAGGACGGATGAGCAGAGCGACTCGGACTCCGGGTCGTAATGGACTGGTAGGGCATTGGCGTTAGCCACGACGAGCTATTAATGAAACCGTCGATGGTTACGCGTCCAGGTGTCCGGTATCACTTTGATTCGTTCAACCGCACGATTTAAGTATGAGACATAAAACCTGATTATGGTCGTATAATAAGTAATACGTATCGTTTCACGTGAAACCATGGGCGATGAGAGTTCCTGCTGATTGTCAGTGTGCCATTTTTATGGGTATTGGAGCGTTACCAACGACGTTGGCTAACCTGAAGTCTCGGCAGGGGTCTGGTTTCTGGCCCGGCCTACACCTGGCTGGATTGCAGATGACGACGTACTCGGTCCAGTAGCGCATTTCGATATATGTAGCGGGTATTGGATCGATAGATCCAGGCAAGTCGGTCCAGGGAGTCCGGCAAATCTGCTTTTTCATGAATAGGCAGTTGGCTTGAATAGGCCAGGTATCGACGTAGCATGCTGGAGGACTGTACCTGGCAGGCCCTTTTCTCGCATCGGCAGGGATTGTCCGTATTCTTCAAGCCGCAATTAGAATTGAGAAACCGGTCCATTGTTTTTCGGGCCCGGGAGAGTCGCTGGCGATAGGCCTCGGGGCTAATGTTGAGGACAAAGGCCGCATCCCGGCTATCCATTCCAAATCCTTCTCCCAGAATGAAAGCGGCTCTCCCGTTGCGATCAAGACATTGTAGCATGGCATGAGAGCATGCGGTTTTGACCTCATGCACCAACCTGGTTTCATCTGATAGCGCCATGACCTCGGCCGAGTTCTGGTTTAGGTTCGAGGCCAGGGAAGCGGCGCGGGCGATTTCCTGCTGCGCCATGGAAAACTCCATGCCCAGGCGCTCCAGGCGACTTCTTTTCGCATCGATTAGGTAGTTCATGGCGATTCGATAGGTCCATGTGGAGAAGGCGCTGCGAAACTCGAAGCGATTAAGGTTGAGCATGATCTTCACCAGGATTTCCTGGCAGGCATCTTCAGCATCCGCGGGATGCCAGAGAAATCGAATGCTGAGATTAAAGATCTGATCCTTGACAGAGGCAAGAATGCTTTCCAGGGCCTTCAGGTCTCCGTCAAGAGCACGGGGGATGAGCTCTTCCGGCGTCGAATTCTGTAACCGCATGCTAAGCAATGTGCCTGACTCTCTGGAAGTTTCGCTCATCCTGTCTGTGATCTAGTCGTTCTTGCGGGCTAGATAAACAAGAACCAGTGCAATCAAGGCCGGTCCTCCCTGAGTGAATAGAATCGTAATCTTTGCCGTAAAACCGCCCACTATGCCGGCCACGATTACACAGACCAGGAAGAACACAGCGGTCTTGAAAGCATGGTCTTTATCCTGTAACAGGAAACCGGACCAGATCAGTCCGGCGGCCAGAAAACCATTGTAGAGTCCCTGATTGAATGCCAGAGTGGCCGACGATGCGGCTACCTCGGCGGTCATGTTGAAAATCTTCAGTCCAAAGCGCGGATGCTCCCACAGAAACATTTCGAGCACCAGAAATAGAATATGCTCCAGAGCTACCAGAGCAATAAATACCTTCGCAGCTAATTTCACTTAAATCTCCCGAGGCTTGTATTCGATTGTGGCCATGCCTCTCTGGCCCGCGGTTACTCCGCTATCGTTAGCTCTTTAGACTGATAGGCAAGATGGATTGTGACACTTGCGGAAAAAAAACTTCGGAGCGTACAGTTAGGTCTGTTCGCATCTGGAATGGCGCAAATTCGGGTTGTAGGACCGGCTACCTGTCTGGCCACGCTCGTTTCCACCGCTGCCATTACTGCCAGGATTTGCGAACCATGCTAGGATCCCGGCCCACCGCCTGAAAGCCTGAGAAAGCGGCATCATGGACTTCAGGGAGTGGTGGCTACGTCAATGAAGGTATCCGTGAGCGGAGCTCCTGGACTGGCATCGAGCCAGCTTCCAGGGCTGGCATTCGGGCTCCACCAGGCCTGCCCGAAGAAGCCCACTGCTATGTAGTTTCCGTTGGTGTAAGCCAGAACACGAAGAACGTTTCCTCCCGGACCCACGCTATTCCAGGTGAGGCCGTCGTCCGTGGAGGCCCAGATGGTTCCGCCCCCGCCTGCAATGATGAAAATCCCCGGATGTAGAAAGCTTACCCTCCATAGCTGAGTCGCAGTAGGGCTCACATTGGTCCAGGTGATTCCATCGTCCGTGGATCTCCATATCCGACCACTATTGCCCACTGCAATGAAGACTCCATTGCCAAAAGCGATTCCATTGATGTCCTGACCTGCCGGTTCCGGCTCTGAAGTAGTCCAGGTCAGGCCTCCATCGTCTGAATACCTGGCATGTCCCGTCCGACCAACGACGATGAACCTGCCATTGCCGAAGGCCGCATCGTTCAGAATAGTCGTGGGAAGCGCAGTGGTTTCGGTCCAGGATCCGGTGGTTCCATCCGGGGAAACGAAGGTCCTCCCGCCATTGCCCACAACCAGAAATCGTCCTGCGCCGTATTCAATACCGCGCAGAAATTGTAGAGGCAGCCCGGTCACCGGTCCTCCATTGTTCCAGGAGCCCGGAGTTCCGTCATAGGACCACCATGCTGTGCTGTCCGCGCCAATGGCCACAAACCGGCCATTACCGTAGGCGATTCCATTTAGAGTCAATCCTCCAGGACTGGAGTCGATCCAGTTTCCGGGCTGACCGTCCGGGGACCACATGGCCGTTCCGTTGGCTCCGACTACCACGAATCTGCTGGGAGCGGGATCGTTGTCTACGATTGATACTGAAATATCTGCTGGAGCTGTTGCATAGTTCGGATCTGCGCCAGCGATGTTATGGGTCAGGTTGGCGCTGTGGGCTCCTTCATGGGTTGCATCATCGGCGGCGATGACCGTTACGGTCTGGGCCACGTTCCAGTTCCCGGTGTTAAAGGTGAAATCGCAGCTTGCAGATGCTCCGCCACAACTACCGCCATTCACCTGCAGGTTACCGTTTCCGTTTACGGTAATCGTAACCGGAGACACCGGTTCGCTATCCAGAACTATCGTGTATGTGTCGTTGGCGCCGCCTTCCGTGGCCTGAGAGGAACCGCCACTTTCGGTCACCGTAATTCCGGCCGTATCGTTGTCGCTAATCGTTACGGTGACATTACCCGGGGCTGTGGTGTAATTGGCATCTCCGCTGGACACACCGTGGCTCACCGTTCCGTTGTGGGCGCCTTCCGCTACAGCATCGTCCACAGCTGAAATAGTAACTGTCTGTGCCACATTCCAGGTCACAGCACTGAATACAAAATCGCAGGAAGCGGAAGGCACGCCGCAGCTGCCACCATTTATAAGCGTCTGTGCATCCCCGTTTACCGTTATCGTCACGTTGGCGGTGGGTTCGCTGTTTAGGACAAGGGTGTAGGTGTCTGTAGCGCCAGCCTCGGTAGTGTCTGTAGAACCACCGCTCTCGACCAGGCTTATGCCGGCTGTATCATTGTCTGTGATCGTAACGTTGATGTCAGCTATAGTCAGCGCAGAGTAGCTGGCATCCGCTGAAGCAACGGAATGCGTTAGAGTTCCTGAATGAGGGCCTTCCGCTATGGCATCATCCTGAGCATCCACCGTCACCGTTTGGGGCGTGGACCAACACTGCGGGCCGGGGCAGGTGGAATCAAAAACAAGAGCGTCCGAAGCCCCGCCATTTACCAGAGTTTGAGCATCCGCATTCACGGTTACCGTTACCGGCGAAGCCGGGGCCGCGGTTAGAGCGATGGTGTATGAGTCGGTGGCCCCTTCTGTAGCCGTGGTACTTCCGCCGCTCTGGATGATGGCAAATCCCGGGGAATCATTGTCCGTGATTGAAACTACGATATTGGAAATGGAGATGCCCGAATAGTTCGTATCTGCAGATGTGGCGCTGTGTGAAATTGCTTGTGAATGTGGATTGGCTTCCGTATTGGCATCGTCCACGGCGCCCACAGTGATAGTTTGCGGAGAACTCCAGCAGGTGGCCCCGGGACAACTTGTATCCAGAACTATGCTTACCGGCGAAACACTGGAACCATTCACTGTAATCTGGGTGCCATCAAATGTGAAGCTCAAGTTTACGGCGGCCGTGGGTTCCGTATTCAGCTGGACTGTGTAACTATCAGTTAGCCCTGCTTCAGAGGTGTCAACGCTGCCCCCGGTAGGGGTTAGTATAATTCCAGGTACGCCCGCGGGAATTTGGTCGGGGTCATTAGAAAGGAGGGTTGATTCAAGCAGTCTCTGAATGGAAGGATCATCCGGGAATCCCTTGATATTACAGCCGGGAAGTAGCGCCAAAACCCCCAGTGCGACCGCACCGATTCTAGAAAGGCCCGAGATTGTGAACCTCGCTTTCATGAGCCTAGCGTTTCTTTTTGTTGCAAAATTGTAAAGTATTTACCGCAAACTTTGTCATAGCTTTTGCAGGCTTTACTGGTGTACATAGATTATGGCGAATGCAGGGTGAAAGATCTATCGAGGCCAGTATTTCAGGAACCCATTGCGGTAAGACTACTGTTTCTGTCGGGTGCCAGGTCCCTGGAGCAGAGGACAGGCCTAACCTATTCTTAACCTTTCTTCACATGCGTCAGTGAAGCTCAATGCCAATAACAGTGCGAAAATGTTCTGTATAAAAGGATTGCGGCAAGTCGCAGCGATCTGAGTCCTGAACCAATTTCCAATAAGTATCGTAGGCTCCATCCCGGTAGGATGCGACTACTGTGACTTTCTGACCTTCTTTCAGGGAGCGGAAATCCGGAAGAGAGGGATGCGCTCTTGCAGGCCAGTTAAGGTAAGCGCTATTCATCTCCCCGTGCGCCCTGAATTGAATGACCATTGATGGTTGCTTCGGATCTAGCTTTTCGATCGTGCCTGTATAGCGGTGAATCTCTTCAAACCGGTACTCTTTGTCTGTTGGTCGGGTCATGATTGCATCGGCCAATACAGCCCATTTAGGCACGCAGACGGTAGTAGTCGTGAAACTTCCGGGCCTGGCCAGAACCTGGATTATTTCTCTGGCGCCTCCGGTAACAGGATTCGAAGGGAGACTGGTTTCCTGGTCCAGGAAAATCAGGTAGGGACCCAGTTCAAAGGAGAGCATCTTTCCGGTTTCAGCAGACGATTCAACGTTCGATGCATGGCCCTGAAGAACAATCTCCAGACCCGGGATCTCACGGTGCTCATGCTGAAATTCCGGAATGCTACCCAGGAACTCTGCGGGCGGCTGGTTTTGCCCACAGGCGCCGGCCATCAATAGCGCGAATCCAGCGGGCCAACCGCGGCAAAACTGCGCGGCTATGAATCGAGCACTACCTTTAGAGGACAGGACTTTGGATGACAAGAATGGAAGCATGGCGCATAGAAAGGTTCACACCGGGCCAGGTCAAGCCGAGAGCCAAATGGGTGCTGGTTGAGCTGCAACTACCGGAGTCACTCGGAGTCACTTCCGGGTCTCTTTCAGAACGAATTCCAGGTGGGTGCGTGCTGGGGATGGCTGGCTGGTACACAGCTATGACTTCCGATAATGTGGATTATGTCTCATTTAGGCAGCTGTTTTTTTTCTCCGGGGAAGACTTAAGGCGGTTTTCGGAGTGCCGAGCCGAAGCCGTCTACTGATGGAAAGTTGCTAGCATTGCGTTCATCGGTTTATCTGTTTCCGGAACCGGTCAATTGCTCAATGGCCTGTTCTTCGCCGGCAGAAATCGTGAAGAAGTTCTCCAATCGGAGTAGCCGAATCGTCATCTGCACAGACTCGGAAGGATCCACGATAGCCAGGCCACCCTGGCGACGCACCAGGTCCTGCTGAAAACCAATAAAGGCGCCCATGATGCTGGAGCTAAAATGATCTACTTCACTCAGATTAATGACTACTCGGGGCTGTGCCAACTGCAGCAAATCCTCCAGCAGATTGCGCAATTCGTAGTGTCGCTCCAGTTCCCAGTGTCCCCGAAAGCGCAGCAGAACGCATCCATTGCGCTCCAATCGCTCTACTTCCGCCCACATAGTTCCAGAACTCATTTGCACTGCACCAGGAAAAGCGGATTTTTTTGCCCCACACGGGTATATGGCATCAAAGAAACAATTCGGCCCGTGAGGTTCACGGCAATCTAATCCGGGCAACGCCCTTGGACGCATGATGCCGAACGATTGCAATACTTCGTAGCGGCCCCATGCATCCTTTTCGAAAGCGTCGTCCTACTTGATTACGATAACCGGAGCGAGATTCACTTCGTCGCGGATAGCATCGTCCTGTTTTCCCTTGTAAACGATACCCCAGAGCTGACGATCGATATTAAAGTCTGCGGTGACCCGGGATGGATTGCCGTCGGCATCCTTCTCCGTGTTCGCCGTGAAGCTGACAGACTTCGTGATGTCACGCATTGTCAGATTGCCGGTTACTTTGATTTCGTCGCCCTGCCCCGGCTCTATACCGGTGATTACGAATCGACTTTCCGGAAACCGGGCAATTTCAAAGAAGTCTGTATCGCGAAGATGCTTTTCTAGCTTTTGCTTCATTTCGCCGGTAAGATCCAGGACCGTGATTGTATCCATGTCCATTACGAATTCGCCGCCGGTAATAGCGCCATCATTGACCAGAATGTGGCCGCTCTTGAGTTGAATAGTTCCATTATGCTGACCGGTAATCTTGGTGCCGATCCAGTTAATCTTGCTGGCCGAAAGGTCTATGTCCTTTTTTGTTCCTTCTGCCGCCATTTCCTGGGAGGCGTCCCCGGTTTGCGCTTTTTCCGCATCCGGGGCTTCGGCACAGTAGCCCAGGAGTGTAGCTGAGAATACAAGAGTGAGTGTTGTTCGATACACGAAATATCTCCGTTGTAGAAATTTATTCGCATAAGTAATGCGAATTGTAGACTCCCGGCCACAAAAAATCCGCGAATCAATCTGCCCGGTAAACCGGATTGGCCAATCTACTCATCGGTTGCAGATTGCCGACAACCGCTGACCCATGACTATGATGACTGACCACTCATGACTATGACCTGTACTGATCCATGAGAAAGCTTCGGAGTGAGTGCTCGCTTAGCGGCTTTACAATATAAGAGAGTACATCGGTATATTTGCGGGCGCGGACCTTATCATCAGGATGCGGGCTGGCCGAGAGTATGGCCAATTTCATTCGCATGCGAAACCCCTGCGGGTACTGCGAGTAGCGGTCCAAAAAGTCCCAGCCGGAAAGACCAGGCATGTTCAAGTCCAGCAAAACTGCATCAGGGATGTTCTGCGATGTTTTGCCTGCGGCAAACTCCGCATACTCGGTAGCAACAAAATCCAGCGCCTGGTCTATTCGCTCCAGGACGGTAACCCGAGCATCCGGAACGGTTCTTTGAATGATCCGAGTTTCCAGAAGAATTGTAGGCGAATCATCCTCGATTAGCAAGAAGTGCTCTGGCCTGGTATCCATTGTCAGTTTCCGGAAACGTCAACAAGCTGGTTGGATGGAAGGACGAAGTGCATTGTAATGCCAGCGTCCATGTTTGATTCAATCCAGATCTTGCCATTATGCAACTCTACGATTCGTCTGCAATGGGCAAGGCCCAGCCCGATGCCAGATACGCCCGGATTATGCAGTCGATTAAAAAGCTGAAACACATTCTCTTGATTCTCCGGTGTTATGCCAATTCCGTTATCCGAAATTAGAAAATGCCAGGAGTGGTCGGGAAGCTCGTAGGATTCAACGGTGATTCGGGGAGGTTCCTGCGCACGGCGGAACTTCAATGAATTTGAAATAAGATTCTGGAACAGTAATCCCAGCTCCAGCGGCAAACCGCGAATAATGGGAAGTGCGCCAACGCAAATCAGGGCGGCGGAATGCTGGAGCGAAAGGCTTATATCGTCCAGGATGATTTGCAGTTTGGCTCGTACATCCACAGGCTCCGGAGCCGAATGGAAGCCCAGTCTTGCATACTCCAGAAGGCCGGAAACCAGGGACCGCATACGCTCCGTGGAACGGGCCACGGCCTCCAGAAGTTCCTTCCGTTCTTCGGGGATGGGAGGTAGATTCGGGTCCGGCTCCAGAATCAGATCAATGAGTCCGGCAATCGTACTCAGGGGTTCGCGCAAATCATGGGATGCGATGTATGTGTACTCTTCCAGTAGTCGGTTCTTGGCATCCGAAGCCCGCAAGAGAGCGTTCATTTTTGCATCCGTACGGTTGCGTCTACGCTCCAGTTCGTGGATGTGACGGGCCGACATCAATACCAGCGCGAAAACAACGGTTATTGAAAGGGTCGAAAAAAGCGTGATTCGCGTCTGAGTCGATATCAGCCCTTGAGTTGTCATCTGAACGTTAGCATAGCCTGAAGCAATAAGAGTTAATAGAGTGAGCGGAAGGACGGTGCGTACCATTCGTCCGGCCATGGCCGGCGCTGTGGCAAACAAGAACCAGCCGGGCTTCAGAGCTACGATTACGGCAATAGTTGCGCTGAGTCTTTGTATCCATCGGTCCATGGTCCAGGGATCTATTCCGTTTTCCGAAAACAGAGTGTTCAGCAGGCCGTACATGTACCATAGTAGCGCTACCAGCGCCGCCCAGGCGATTATTCCACGGTTACGGTAAGGAAGGAAGAAACCAGCCACAAGAAGACACCAGAGGAATGCCGGGTCCCAGGACATCTGGTCCAGGCGTAGCTGCGCATGCTGGATCAGAAGAAGAACAAACAGCATTAGACCGGGAAAGGCAACCAGTATTAGCCGCACGCCTGCCGCTGCCAGTAGACGAACCTTCAGAGTGTGCACCAGTGTAATGAGGATGATCATCCAGATGCCGGATTGAAAGATCCAGTAGGACAGATCTGTCTCTACCTTAAACGCCGCGATCAGCACCGAAACCAGGGATGCCATAAGCGAAGCCAGGACAAAAAATTGGCGCATCTGGCGAGCGCGGCTCAGAACCCCGGCTTTCATTTGCCTGGCAGACTCCTGCCATATTGGATTGCAATTACAATTTCGAATTTCCCGGAGAATTTCGTTGGCTGTTTTTTTTACGGCGACAGTTCGGTGCGACGGCTTTTGTTTAGAAGGATTTTCGCCAGAGTATTGGTTAGTTCCATTACATCTATGGGTTTCGTCACAAACCCGTCCATTCCGCATCTAAGGCATTGGTCTTCCACATCCGATAGGACGTGAGCGGTTACTGCGATGATAGGAATATCGCCGTTATTTGAGCCTGCCTTACCGTTCCGAATGGCGACGGTTGCTTCAAATCCGTCCAGAACCGGCATTTCCAGATCCATCAGCACCAGATCGTAATTCCCGCGCGCGAGAACTTGTAATGCCTCGTGACCATTGGAGACAGTAGTGACAGTATGGTTTTCCTGTTCCAGCACGGTTCTTTGAACCAGGGCATTGACCGCATTGTCTTCAGCCATCAGGATGGCCATTGCCTTGAGCTCTGGAATGGTTTCCTCCGGTGTATTTCGGTAATCAGGCTCGGCGACTTCGAAGGGTACGGACAGTATAAAGGTGCTTCCTTTGCCGACCTCGCTTTGAACGTCGATATGGCCGCCCATGGTTTCTACTATGTTACGGGCGATGTACAGCCCAATGCCGGTTCCAGTAGACTGCTTGAGCAGACGATTTCTGGTTCCGCCCACCTGTGTGAATTTTTCGAATATGGATTCCAGGTCCTTTTCGGCGATTCCGGCGCCGGTATCGCTCACGGAGATATTCAGTAACAACAGGTTTTTTGCCTGCGGCAGGGAACCGCGCTGGATTGTGAGTTCCACGCCGCCTTCCTGGGTGTATTTGGCTGCATTGGAGAGCAGATTGATGAGAACCTGACAGCAGCGCTTCGAATCGCCCACAAGATTGTCCGGTAAATCCTGTTCTATATTTACATTGAAAAAAAGGCCTTTCTCCTCCATCATACCTTCTACGATAGCCGCCGTCTTTTCTATGGCTGCTCTTAAGGAGAAGGGCTCCTGAATTAATTCCAGCCGACCATTCTCCATCACCGCCGAGTCCAATAAATCTCCGATGATGTTCATCAGGTGATCCGATGCATGTCGCACCGTCTGCAAAAAGCCCCGGGCTTCTTGCGGAAGACTCTCTTCGAGAGCCAGTTCCGTCATACCGATAATGGCATTCATAGGTGTGCGAAGTTCGTGGCTGAGATTGCCCAGAAAGACGGTCTTGGCTCGGTTCGCTTTTTCTGCTTCCTCCCTGGCTCGAATGGCCTCTCGCTGAGCCAGGGCCCGTTGCGTAATGTCCTGAAAGGAGCCATACAGACTGACTACTTTGCCCCGGGCATCCTTGATGGGTAGACCGGTGGCGATGCCGAATATCTGCTTTCCATCCCTTCGAACCGCTTCCAGTTCCAGAAAGTACGGCATCTTTTTTTCTATGGCATCCCGAACGGCACTCTCCAGTTTTTTTAGACTCTCCGGGGGATACAGTTCATGCTGTCTTGCATAGGAAGGCGGCCCCTCCTCTTCCGGCACTCTGAAGATGTTGTAGAGTTCCTCGGACCAGGTTACTGTATCCGTTTCAATATCCCATTCCCAGCTACCCAGGTTGGCTACATGCTCTGTTCGAAGAAGCATGTTCGTCGTTTGCTCGAGCCTGGCTTCCCATTGCTTTCTTTCGGTAATGTCTTGCACCGAGCCATAGATTCGGATGCACTGCCCTCCTTCCATCATCGGCCTACCGGAAAGCAGGATCCATTTGCTGTTGCCCTCAGCCGTGGTTATTGGCATTTCGATGTCGTATGGCCGGCCGTGGGACAATGCCAGAGAGATGTGATTTGTTAACTTCTGTTGGTCTGAACCGGTAAAGAACCCCATTCCGTCCTGGTAATTGGGGTCAAAGTCATCGCTCACTTCGAAAATGCTTCGAGTAACCGACGTCCATTCTATCCTTTTGGTGGATACGTCCATTTCCCAGCCCCCTACGAGAGCCACCTTCCCGGTCTGTTCGAGAAGTTGACGGGAACGTTCCAGTTGTCCGGACCTTTCCTCAACAAGCCTTTCCAGGTTGTTTCTGTGTTTTTCCAGTTCCCTTTGCTGTTGCCGACTTTCTGTGATGTCCTGAAACGTGAATACGGCCCCGTCTACCCGGTCGTCCAGGGTGCGATACGGCAACACCCTCAAAGAGAAATAACGACCATCCTCTGATTCCAGTGTACGTTCCCTGGGAATCAGGTCTGAGAGTATGCCCTGGAGATGATGGTTCCAGTCCAGTTCCAGAAATCCATGGCGAAAGCTGAGTATCGAGCGACCCACATCCGAGTCCTCAAGCTTCATCATTCGGGCCATTTCGGGGCTGAACCAGCGAATACCAAGTTCCCGGTCCAGAAACATCACCGGTAGTTGCGTACTTCGCAGCAGGTTATGGATATCATTGTTTGCCTGCGTAACGGCTTCTATTTTGTGCTGTAACTCGGTATTGGTGGTCAGCAACTCTTCATTCAATGACTGCAACTCTTCCCGGGATGTCTCCAGCTCTTCGTTGGCGCTCTGCAGTTCTTCGTTGGCGGTTTCGGCCGATTCATTCGTAGTTCGCAGTTCCTCGTTGGCCTGCTCCAATTCGTGGATTGTGCTTTCCAGGTGGTCCCTGGTTTGCTCCAGCTCCTGCCGCAGTTGCTGAACCGTAGTGTTCTCCGTTTCGGCGTCTTCTTTGTTACCGGGAAGCTCCCTTTTTTCTCCGGGCAAGAATGTAACCAGAAGCAGGTTTCGGTGCTCTACCGATTCCATTGGACTCACTACTATTTCTACCGTTTCGGCCAGGTCTGGAGGTTCGCCCAGGAAAACGCCTTTGACCTGTATCTCCTGTCCGGAGGCTCGGGCCTTTCGTAAGGCGTTGGAAAGGGGAACCCTTAAACCGGCCCGAGCCATGGACAGAATATCGTTGGTTGCGGTTCCCGTGGGTAATTCCAGGTAGGCGCCGGTCTTGCCCTGCACAAAGAGAATATCGTTTCTAGTATTGATTAACACGCTCGGAGGCGTGAACCGCCTGAGTACAGCTTCCCGGGCGAGCTCCGGAATGGTTCTGCCTTCCGGCTCCGGGGCTTTCTTCTTGTAGGACGGAATCGAGTAGTGCAACAGCGAAGAACCGACCCCGTTTTTCCGGCGAAAGAGACGGTGTCCTGAATTGATGGCCTCGAAATCTGTTTGATGTTCCCCCACCGACTCTGAATGCCCCAGTAGCAACACTCCGTTATCAGCCAGAGCATAGTGAAAGGCCCGTAACGCTTTTTGCTGCATCTCCTTTTCCAGATAGATTAGCATGTTACGGCAACTGATGAAGTCCATGCGGGAAAACGGCGGATCTTTCAGAAGGTTGTGTTCTGAGAACAGTACCATCTCCCGCAGGGAGTTCCGAATGCGATAACCGTCCTTTTCCAGTACAAAATGATTACGGATTCTTTCGCCGGAGAGACCTGCCATGGCCACAGGCGAATAGAATCCTCGCCTGGCCATTTCAAGGGAACGGGTGTCCACATCGGTGGCAAAAATCTGTACATCGCGATGAATGCCCAGCCGATCCATGGATTCGCGAAGGATCATGGCCAGGGAATAGGCTTCTTCGCCGGTGGAACAGGCAGCCACCCAGAATCGAACGGAATGACCGGAGTCCCGCAGCAAATCCGGCATTATATTGTCGGAGAGATTTCGAAATACATCTTCATCGCGAAAAAAGCTGGTTACATTGATCAGCAGGTCCTGCGTCAGAGCTTTCTGTTCTTCCTGGTCTCCCTCGAGTAGAGGGAGGTACTGCTCCAGATTGGTTCCTCGAATGCCAAGTCTTCGCTCCAACCTGCGACGCATGGTAGCTTTCTTGTAGCCCCGAAAATCAAGGCCGGTCTCGTTCTCGAGTATCTGCAACGCTCGCTGCAACCCTGCATTCCATTCCTCGGCGCTGTAGCGCGTGGAATCCGCCATAACCAGTGCATTCTCGATGGCGGCCGGTATCCGGGCCGGATGCAAAACCAGATCGGGTTCAGCCGCCGACAGCGCGGCCCGGGGTAGGTCCGGATGACTGGCGCTGTCAGGGCTCTGGACCACAGTAAGTCCTCCGCTGGCCTTGAGAGAGCGAATGGCATTGGCGCCATCATGACCGGCGCCCGAAAGTAGCACCATCACTCGTTCGCGCAGGCCGGAGTTTGCCAGAGAGAAGCCCAGAGTGTCTATCAACCCTGGACCTCCGATGACTCGGGGGCTGGGTCTGAGCCGAAAGGTCTGATCTTCCAGCATCGCTTCGCGGTCCGGCGGCACTACGTAGACCCGATTGGACAAAACCGGATGTCCATCTTCCAGCCACATCACCTCTCTAGAAGTATGCTTCTGGATTAGATCGACCAGTATCGACTGACGTGCGGGGCTGAGGTGCTGAATTACCGCTATGCATGCGGAAAAATTCTCATCCATGGCCCGGAAAATCTGGGTCATGGCGGAGTGGCTGCCGGCCGAGCCAGCCAGAACAACAAGGGCGGGAGAGTTGTCTTTGTTCATCTGCTAGCGGAATCCAAATTTTTATCTTTGTATTTTTTTACCTTTCAGGGATTCTTTCGCAGTTCTATTTTGTTTACAGTTGTATGAGACGAATCGCCCTGTGAATTGACGAGCATAAAAACGGATGTGGCTTCCCGAACCAGGAAAAAATGCGCTGTGAGTCGTGAGAATCGTACTTCTAAATCTTAAGGCATATATCTGTTATACCTTTTTACTGAGACAATCGTTCCCGCCAGGTTTGGCTCTGGATATGTCCAGGCTTTCGCGCGGTGGGTGAGTCAAAACTCTTTTCGACCAGAGTCCATTGTAAGATCGATGGAAAGTGGAGCCCCTGAATCATCAACACTTCTTAGAAAGAGATTTGCATCCGTTTTCCGGGAAGTTGCTATATCTGTACGAGGCGGACCGGGGTTGGTAGAATTGCGCGGGGTTCCATTCGTCATACACTTCTGTCCCTGCAGAAGCCGGCAGTCACCCATTTGGGATCCGGATGATTCCGGAACCGGTCCCCGACCAGGCGGCTGTCTTACTTTCTTGTCCGGAACCGTCCAGGGGGCCACAGACGACGATTCAGGTAAGCTTTTCCGGCTCTCCGGCATTCGGCAGTGGCTCAAACAAGAATTTGCTTTTTTTAAGCCCTCCGGGATTGTGGCCAGCAATGGCTGTGGATGCTCGCTATATTCGTAATTTTTCCATCATTGCCCACATCGATCATGGAAAATCCACCCTGGCAGATCGTTTGCTGGAGCTGGGACACATTACTAACGATCGTACCAAGAAGGAACAGATTCTGGACTCCATGGACATCGAACGGGAGCGAGGAATCACGATCAAATCGAACTCGGCCACCTTTGACTACAAAGCGGAAGACGGCAATACCTATACGCTTAACCTGATCGACACTCCGGGACACGTGGACTTCTCATATGAGGTTTCGCGTTCCCTGGCCGCCTGCGAAGGCGTGCTTCTGGTGGTGGATGCCACCCAGGGAGTGGAGGCCCAGACCCTGGCCAATCTTTATCTGGCTATGGAAAACGATCTGGAAATCATTCCTGTAATCAATAAAATCGATCTTCCTGCCGCGAATGTAGATCGCTGCCTGGAGCTAATCGACAAAAGCCTGGGTTTGGACAAGGACCGAGCCATTCCTGTGTCCGCGAAAACTGGCGAAAATGTTCAGAACGTTCTGGAAGCCATCGTGAAGTACATACCGGCACCGGAGGCGGACCTGGAGGCTCCTCTGCGAGCATTGATCCATGATTCCATCTACGATTCCTACAACGGGGCCGTAATGAAGGTGCGTGTCTTTGATGGCAGGCTGGCCAAGGGCGATCGGATCTACATCATGGGCACGGACAAAGAGTTCATGGTAACCGATCTTGGCATCAACACCATTGTTCCCGTGCAACGGAAGCAACTCCAGGCCGGCGAAGTGGGCTATGTCATCGCCGGCATAAAGTCCGTGGAAGATACCCGGGTGGGCGATACCGTTACCATGGCGTCGCGAAAAGCCACTGAACCCCTGCCCGGTTATCAGGAAGCCAAGCCCATGGTCTTTTCCGGTCTGTTTCCAGTGATGGGCGATGACTTCGAGCAACTAAAGGACGCTTTGCATAAGCTCAAGCTAAACGATGCGGCATTGATTTTCGAGCAAGAGAACTCCATGGCTCTTGGTTTCGGATTCCGCGTTGGCTATCTGGGTCTTCTGCATATGGAGATTGTGCAGGAGCGACTGGAGCGCGAATTTGGCCTGGATTTGATCAACACCGCTCCCAGCGTGAAGAACCGGATCACGGATCACAAAGGCAAAGTGATTTACATCGATAATCCCAGTAACTGGCCGGATCCAACGAAATTCGACAAGAAAGAAGAACCCTACGTTAAAGCCACAATTCTCACTCCGCAGGAGTACATGGGTAACCTGATCGGCTTGCTGCAGGAGAAACGGGGTATCCAGAACAATATCCTTTATCTGGAAGACGGAAAAGTCCAGCTTCTCTACGATATCCCGCTGGCCGAAGTCATCTACGAGTTTTATGATCGATTAAAGTCCATTTCCCGGGGTTATGCTTCTCTGGATTACGAGCTGGCGGATTATCGCGAGTCGGATCTCGTGAAAGTGGACATCCTGGTGAATGGCGAACCGGTGGACGCTCTGGCGATGATCGTTCACCGGTCAGTAGCTGAAGCTCGGGGACGGACCTTTGTAGAGCGGCTAAAGGAGCTCATCCCCAGGCATCAGTTTCAGATTCCCTTGCAGGCCGCCATAGGCGCCAAAGTAATTGCCCGGGAAAACATTTCCGCGCTCAAGAAGAACGTAACCGCCAAGTGCTACGGTGGCGACATTTCGCGTAAACGCAAGCTTCTGGAAAAGCAAAAAGAGGGAAAGAAGCGGATGAAGCAAATCGGATCCGTGGAAATCCCTCAGGATGCTTTCCTTGCGCTTCTAAAAACCGAAGGTAAGTAAAAGTCCCGCCGCCCGACGTAGCTTTCGCCCGCTCGTCGTCGACCCACTCGAACAGACTCGAGCTCACCCGGAGCGATCCTGTCGATACCTGGCAATCCTGTCGATACCCGGCAATCCTGTCGATACCCGGCAATCCTGGTAACCCCGTACCCAATCCTTGCTATATTGGCCAGGGCCGACAACCCCGGGTCCCGCCCTGGAGTTTGCGAAACAACTATATTCAATCCTGACACAGATTAGTCTTTGAAATGCACTGGACCTTACAGTGTAAGTCTAAAAATGTGGCCTGCATGCTAACTCGATGGCGCAACATGCATTCAGGGAAGCGACTATCAATATTGCTCGGAATACTGATAGTGCTGGGCTTAATAACTGGAATCCTGTCCTCGGTGCCGGCCCTGGAAAAGCCGGATTATCTGCAAAGACTTTCGAAAATGGCCGGACAGGTCTATTTCGCCGTCTTCGCTCAGGCCTTGATGGCGGTTACCTACGTTTCTATCGCTTGTCTGATGGTTCCCCTTCTTAAGCGTGGGAGCGAAGGTCTGGCCATTGCTTATTTCGGATTCAGGATCGTTGGTGCGGCTTTTCTGTTCGCCGGCATTGCCACACTCTTACTTCTGCTTTTCGTTTCCGAGAAATACGCGCTGCTGGCGCATTCCCCCCTTGATGACCGGACCCTGGGAGCCGTTGTCATTCAAATGGAACTGTTTGCGGAAATGGCGCGCATGGTTCGGGACTGGCTGAACCATGTGGCCATGGTCTTGCCCTGGGCTATGGGAGGACTGCTGATGTTTCTGGGCCTGCAGAGTATGCGTATTGTTCCGGCCTGGATCTATCTGTGGGGGTTCATCGCATCCGGTCTTACGCTTCTGGCTACTCTGCTTCTAATGCTGAACATTATCCAGATTGTGAGCGCCGCGTACATGCTGATGAACGCTCCCATGGCATTGCTTGAGATATCGTTTTCGTTCTGGCTATTTCTTGAGGGTTTTCCGGAAGGGCCGGCGGGTTCAATTGTGGAATTAGAAAAGACTGGAAAAGGAGCTCGTGGCGCAGGACAATACTCCGATGATTGATCCGACCGATTCATGGCGCTTGCCCGGCCTTCCCCGGTTGCTTTTTCGCAGCAAAGCCCTGGCCGCTTTCGGGCTGGCCCTGGCGTTAGGATTCTCCGGCAGATGTCAGGTATTTGATGAGATCCACTATGTCTACGTACCATTGGATGTATCTGAGGACCGTAGCGTAGTTAAGCGCTCCTCGCCGCCTTCCCCGGGCGCTGGATTGAATCCCCGGGAGAACGGAGCTACCTCTGAGGACGAAAAAGAGTCTTCGCCTCCCCGGGTGCTCACGGATGGGCAGGGCCGTTCCATTCGCTTCTATCTGGAATCCGTGGACGTGAGCGAAGCTGCGGCACAGCCCTCGGATTACTCGCTGGATTCCGGAGATTCAGGGAAATCGCCGGAACCTGAAAAGCCAGGGGTTCAGCTCTACATCACAGCTATGAATCCGGACATGGCCAGGGGGCTTTATAGACGCTCCAGAAATGCCGAACAAGCCGGACGAATGCCTGATCTATTCTTTCTTGAGATGCGAATTGTCAACAATGGCAGATCGAAAATTCGTTTTGATCCGTATGAAACCCGCATTCGATGCGGAACCTATCAGTCTGAGGTTCTGAGTCCTGAGGCGTACATGGAGCATTATGAAGGTCTTTCGCATTTCTGGCTCTCCTACGGCTGGCATATGACACCCCGACCGGTGGAGTTTTTTTTCCGGGAGGATCCGGCGGAACCGGCCCTGGTGGACGAGTATCTGCTTTCCCGCAAAGAATCGCAGCTTCTAAGATCGCGAAAGCTAAGGTTTGTGAGATCGCTGACGCGTTTCGCGACTCTGGAAATTGGCCAATCCTATGTTGTGCTGCTTCCCTTTGAGCAGCTTCCGCTGGAGCAAGACTGCTATCTGGAAACCCCCGGAATCGGCCCCCTGAATCGGCATCGGTTTTCGTTTAGAATCCAACGTATGGATTCCGAAGAAAAAGATAAGTGGCTGGAATCCGAATCCAGCCCGGCGGCTCCCTCCGCCAGCGAAGGCACCGAAAAAACAGCGCAAACAACGGCACCCTGGGCTGAGAAACAGCGACGGCGCTTCCTTCAGGAAAGGAGCGATTTTCTGCGCGGAGTCCAGGACCGTCTTGAGGAGGCGCAATCCAATCATGAGAAACGACGAAAGGATTTCTGCGAATCTCTTTCCGATAAGCCGGCATTGCAGCAGCAGTTCGCTTTCTGTGAAAACAGTATCTGGTTTCGGTGGACCGGCGCCGGATTCGAATAGAGCAGAAAGTCGCTTAAGCGTAGGTTTGCAGTAAACGTGTCGAACTTGAGTAATGATGGGAGTATTCGGAGACTGCAGAAATGATTTCCATCCATCGACCTTCTTCGGCCGACATACGCTCCAGCAGGGCCCGGTCAGCATCGTCCAGCCGGTCGGTTTTTGGCGCCGGGCTCCGCTGCAGATACTCCAGCAGCAAAGAGTCGCCGGCCAGCAATTCAATGGCCGGTCGATCCGAACGAAACTCGTACACGCCGGTCTTCCACTGAAACTCCGGAACGTTCGCGCGAATCCATCGCAGAATCCTCAAAGTCGCAAAGAGGGGCGCGAAATCATCGCCGGTGATGTGCAGCTGAAACCCCTCACAGATCTCATTGGCATGCTTATGAAATGTGGGTAGGAATCGCAACGGCCTGAGTCTGGCTCCCGGCAAAAAGAAATCTGAAGCCCCGGCCACAAGCGGCGCCAGATACGGAGCGCCGAAAATTTCAAACGGCCGTGTGGTGCCTCTACCTTCGCTCAGACTGGTGCCTTCCAGCAGGCACTGACCCGGATAGACTCGGGCCGTTTCTATAGTGGGCATGTTGGGGGATGGATACACATCGAAGTGAATTCCGGACTCCCTTTTCTGGCCGGCGTCGAGTTCTCCGAAATGGCGGGCACCGCGTTCACCTGGCTGTGAAGGGAGGGACTTTTCGTTTTTCCAGCCTGGTTCTTTTCCATAGTCCTTTTTCGGAAGCTCTCCACCGGCCTGATCCCATGGCAGAACCACCAGAGCGTCCTCCATGGCCAGCCATTGCGCGAATAGCCGGGCCATTTCGCCGGAACTGAGACCGTGGCGATGGATTACTCCGGGCAGTCCGACGAAGCTTTCGTATTCCCGCTCCAGGATGGTTCCTTCAATGGTTCCTCCTATGGGATTGGGCCGATCCAGCACGGCGCAACGGATTCGCTTTCCGGCGGCGCGAAGTTCCTGGATCACCTCCAGGCAGTAGAACATGGTAGTAAGAAAGGTATAGTAACGGCTCCCCACATCCTGTAGGTCCACAAGCAGCCAGTCCAGGTCGGCAAGGGCGGCGGGGTCCGGTCGCAGCGTAGACTCCTGGAAGCCATACAGGGATTGAAATCGGGTGTGCGCCCTCGCCTCTTCGGAGAGAAATCCTTCGTAAGCCCGGGTATCCTCCAGACCGATCTGATCCTGAAGCTCCGCGAAGAGTCCGTGCTCGGGCAAAAAGACTTTGAGCCGCTCGGCCATGTCGGCCAGAATCTGGAAGGTGTATCGGCCTCTCACCGGATCATAAGCCGTCTGATTGGCCAGAATCCCCCATCGTTTGCCGGCATTGTCTTCGAGCAGTTTTGAAAGGGTCTGTTTTTCCATAATTGAAAGTAGATAGGCAAGAATAGTAGATAGGTAGATGGGGCCCTCCGGCTACCACGCGCCGATGGCTCCTGAAGAACCTGAATGATGTACCTTTTTGGTGGGTCCAGGATTTCTCTATTGACTGAGTGGTGCCTGATTATGTCACCTGATATTTGTGTCCGGCCCCCGGCTAAATCCCCATCAGGCTGAAGCTGTAAATCATATCGACGGGCCCCTGCTTATTTTTGCCGGGGCTGGTAGCGGTAAGACCAGAGTGATCACCCATAGAATTCAGTACATGCTGAGCAAAGGGATAGCTTCGTCCTGCATCGTCGCGGTATCCTTCACCAATAAGAGCGCCCGGGAGATGAAGCACCGGCTACAAAAGATGGTGGGTAGCAAAGCGCTGCGCGGTATGGTGCTTTCCACCTTTCATGCCCTGGGAAATCGCATACTCCAGAAGGAGATTCGTATTCTGGGTTATCGCGACCCCTTTTCCATTCTGGATTCCGACGACGGACTGCAATTGTACGCAAGCATCTACCGGGATCTGAAGCTGGATCCGGATCAAGTGAAAGAGGATTCCATGCCCTTCATGGTTTCGCTCTGTAAAAACTCCAATATGCATCATGAAGATTGGGCCAACAGCCGCAGCCTTCCGGTTTCGGCGAATTTCTTTTGCGATGTATTCGAAAGGTATCATGCCAGCCTGAAATCGCTCAATGCGGTGGATTTCGACGATCTCATTCTTTTGCCTTCCCGAATTTTCAAGGAGCATCCCGAGGTTCTGGAAAAATATCGGCGACGTTTTCGCTATTTTATGATCGATGAATTCCAGGATACCAATCCCACGCAATATGAACTGTTGCTATCGCTGGTAGGCGATGAAAAGAACCTCTGCGTGGTGGGCGATGACGATCAATCCATCTACGGGTGGCGGGGCGCCGATGTAGGGATCATTCAGAATTTTCAGACCGATTTTCCGCAGGCGAAGATCGTTCGGCTGGAGCACAACTATCGCTCTTCGTCACGAATTCTGTCCGCCGCCAATGCCGTAATCGCAAACAATTCCAAGCGGGTTCAAAAGATATTGCGCGCCACCGGCGAAGAAGGAGAACAATTGTCGCTGATCATGGCCGAAGACGAAGAGCAAGAAGCCATGGTGGTGGCCGACATCATACAGAACCGAATCATTCACGCAGCGCAAAACCCGGGCGATTTTGCCATACTCTACCGTACAAACTTTCAGTCTCGGGCCTTTGAGCAGGAGCTTCGCAAGCTTCAGATTCCCCATCATGTAGTGGGCGGCTACAAGTTCTTCGATCGCAAAGAAGTTAAGGATCTGCTGGCCTATCTGCGAGTCATAGCAAACCGTAGCGACGAGATATCGCTGCTTAGAATCCTGAATCGTCCGCGCCGGGGCATCGGCGAAGGAAGCGTGCAAAAGATAGGCGCCTTTCTGCAAAACATGGCCGAAGAAGCGGATGCCAGCGGGATGCGAAGGCCGGATTTCTTTCATGCTCTGGAACGTATTGGATCCACACCGGGGCTGATTCAGGGAATCCCCGCCAAACAGGTGAGCGCCATCTACGAATTCGTAGAGTTCATCGAAAAATACAAAAAAGAATTCTCGCGGGCGCGGAAGCTCGCACCCGTTCTGTCCACGATGATCCAGGAGTTAAACTGGGAACACGAATTTATGCGCGAAGGCTCGGACGAAAATGCAGTACGAGCCCGAATGCTGAATCTGTCTGAGCTAACCAACATGCTGGCCTTTTTCGAAAGCAACTGGGAGGATTCCACGCCGCCCGGTCTATTTGATTTTCTGGCTCGCATTAGCCTCCAGGCCAGCGACGAAGACGACGACAATCCCCGAGGCCGGGTCCAATTGCTCACCCTGCATCTATCCAAAGGACTGGAGTTTCCCACGGTGTTTTTAACCGGAATGATGGAGGGCATCTTTCCCGGAGAAAGATCGATTTCGGAGTCCGAAAACCCGGAAGCCGCCCTGGAAGAAGAACGCAGGCTTTGCTATGTGGGGATTACCCGGGCCATGAAAAAGCTCTTCTTAACGGCCAGTCGCACCAGGCGAAGATTCGGTGAGACCGAAGAGAAGGAACCTTCCCGGTTTCTGGACGAGATCCCCGAGGAACTTCTGGACCGGGAAGACCATAGCGTATCACAAATGGCCGAACGGAAGAAAGACGAGATGGAAGAATGGTTGACCGATCTTCGAAATAACCTCAAAGTAAGTATATGAGCGAATCTCTGGGTCTGGAATTCTATCTGGTTGTAGCGGGCGCATGCGTGCTGACTTCGGTGCTCAGCGCCATTCTAACCGGACTGGGATTCTACTACTATTACCGATCCCGGGTGGCGGCCAAACTCGAAGAAGAATTGGATGAATACGCCGAGATCGTAAAGCAAAGACTGAAAGAAGGCGTAGAAGAAGCGGGAGAGACCATGCTTCCGAGGTTCAAAGAAGAGGTACGATCGGGATTCAGGGAAGCCATCACCGATGCTCTTTCGGGACAGATGGTAGACGATACCGTGCGGGCCATGACGCGCACCGGAACTACGATCGTGGAGTCCAGCTTGAACCTGTTGCTCGGACGCAAAGATACAGAAACCCGGCCCGGGCACAGCGGCGGTCCCGGAGTGAGCGCCGAGTAAAGCCCCGAACGGCTCCGGCAGCCTGCGCTGCTCGCACTGCCCCATGAAGCCTGGCCAGGGTACGGTTTAGCGAAACCGCGATAACAGATACAGGATCCCGGAGATTACCAGACTGGCAAGGATACTGGTCGTTAGTGGAAAATAGAAGGAGAAGTTCTCTTTTTCGATGCGAATATCCCCCGGCAACCGGCCAATCCAACCAAACAAAGAACCGTCCAGTCGATTGCCCAGATAGAACAACAAACCCAGTGCGAAAAGCACCGCTCCAGCAATCATCAACATTTTTGCCATTGCCGCAGGTTAGCGATTTCTGATGACATTGTCCAGCAATCGTTTCTCGCGGAAACCCGTGCGGGTTCGCCTCAAGGAGTTCGGATAAACACGGGCGTGCGCTCATTGCTCGAACGCGCGGGCACCCGGTGCAGGTTTGCCTTAAGAAGTTCGGATAAACACGGCCGGGCGTCGGTTACTTGGGGGCGTTTCGGATCGGCTCTTATGCCGGTGGGCCTCTGTCTAGTTGCCGATCCTGCTTCTTTCCGGAAGCTTCTTTCGCTCATGAAATTTGGCAGTCTCTACTTCGGAGAGCATTCGGTTGAGCAGATGTGGATGATCCGGGATGATGGCGCCAAAATTGTCCTGGTGCATTTCAATAAGATCCAGTTCAATCGGATAGCCGCGGGTAGACGAAGTAAGCGTAGCATCCACCAGCTTGCGGCTGATCAGTCCGATCATTCGGTTCAGGATGCGATCATATTCCTTTACGTCTTCGGTAACCGGCGGATTTCGCTGCTCGTCGTAGCTTACGTACTGATACTCTTTCTTCTCTTCCAGTGGCGTTCGGGACTCGAGAATAGCAAGGATGCCATACTTCCTTGCTCGGCGCACTCTTTTGATGCCCTCTCGATAAAAGTTGATTTGATTCGTGTGCAGCTTTTTCCCGATATTGCTTCCCCGTTGATGAAAAAGACGGGAGGATTCCAGGTCGCGGAAACCGAGTTGGAGGAAATGCTTGGACTTGGCGTCCTGGGTCCGAAGAATGATAGGGGCTGCCGATTCCAGGAGAACCCAGGTGCCGTCTATGTAGTACTCCAGTATCTCCCGGTAGATCTGCTGAAGTAGATCCCGGGAAATGCTCAGTTCGCGATATGTATGACCGTAGTTGCCCTGTAGATAGTAGATCCCGGCAAAGAAGTCATGCTCCACAGCCAGTTTCATCTTTTCGCTGAGCTTCTCTTTCAGGGCCAGCCCGGTTTTCATACCTTCCGTGGGTTCGGCGCCGTTTTCCGGAGTCAGGGGCAGATTGCTGACGGCCACATTTATGAATTCCAGGTCCCCCCGGTTCGTTTTTAATAGTTCACCCATATTGGTGAAATCCGGCGATTCAGCGCTCAACTCGGATGAAGGCGAAAAAGCAACCGTTGTTGCAGCAGCCATGAGCAACCCGGCGATTGCAGTTTTTCTTGCCAAAAGCCCGGCATGGTGAAAAAAGAAGTTCCCCGGAAACGGTCGCATACAGTCTAAATATCGGCCCAATCCTGCAGATCCAGGAAAAAATATGTACAGACCCTTTGCTCCTATAAGAGCCTATTTCCAAACCCATGGCAAGCGGGGCATCCTGCCTGCTTTTTCCGCAGTGTTCCTGTCTGGCTTGCTGCTGCTACTTCTCACCGGAATCTGGCGAGCCGCCAACCCGGCGCTGGAAGCGCTGCCTGCCGCCATTACCAATCCGCTTCAGGAGCCGGAAGCCCCGAATCCTAACATACTTCAGGTAATCCAGGGCAGTCCCCGGGGCCTTCTGGAAACGGCTCAGTTGGATCAGGAGATCGTCGTCGTCTTCAATCATCCCATGGTGCCGCTAGGACGGGTTGAGGAAGCCAAACGGGAAGTCATCAAGATTGAACCGGAAATCGATGGAGCGATCCGCTGGTACGGTACCCGAGTGGCCGCCTTTATTCCGGAGGCGCCGCTAAAGCCAGGTAGTTCCTACACGGTAACAGTGGCCAAACAGAAAGCTTTGAACGGCAAAGAGATGACCGGTAGCTACAGCTTCCAGTTTCGGACCCCGCCGCTTAAGATGCATTACTCCTATCCGTATTCCGGAAATCGAATCCCTTATGATCAGGATTTTAAACTCTACTTCAATTATCCGGTCTCGCTAAACGACATCAAACGTATGGGACGGCTAATGGCCGATGGTCGGCCCGTGGCTTTCGAAGTAAGCTATGATCTGGACCCGGACGATGCCACTGAATCCGACGTTACCCGGTCCAGCGTTCGCATCGTTCCGTCCGCCCGTCTGCCTCGCGACGCGAAGGTTCAGCTAATCCTCAAAAAAGGGCTGCCGCCGATCGACGGAAACGATGGCCTGGAGCAAGACACTATCATCCATTACCAGACTTACGGCCCTTTGCAGGTTTCGCTGCAGAACAAGGGCAAGTATTTCCAGGACGCCTGGTCCACCGGCCTGGCCTTCAACAACCCGGTGGATGCAGCCAGGGCCGTGCAGCACATTCGTCTTGAGCCGCCGCTGAAGCGAAGCACGCCAGAAGATGAAACCACATTCATGTCGATCCGCGAATGGCCGGTGGAAGCCGGTCAAAAGGTAACCGTTTATGTTTCGGCGGCGCTGAGCGATACCATGGGCAATCGCCTGGGCAAGGATCATAAATTCGAAATCACCCTGCCCGCTTATCGCCCGGAATTCTCCATGCCCTACGGTTCTTCTGAAGTCATCGAATCGGAGATGAAACAGCAGCTGCCTGCAAGTATGGCCAATATCCCCGAGTTCACGGTGGGTCATAAAGAACTGAGCGTTTACGATATACAAAAATATCTGTCCAACAATAATTCTTCGCAGTATCTGCGAAGCCTGGGATACGAAACAAACAAGGTGCAAACGCGCCTGGGCAAGACCGATTCGGCTACCTTTGGAGTGGATATCGCTCCGTACCTGGATAAGAAGAAGCGCGGATGGGTGGCCGTCTATGTTGCTGCGGATACGCTGAACTGGAAAGACGAAAAGCGAAGAGAGTCTTCCTACAGAATATTGCAGTCGACGGATCTTGGTATGATCGCCAAAGAAAGCCCGGAAGGGATTCACGTATGGGTGCACCGGCTGAGCGACAATGCTCCGGTGAAGGATGCCAAAGTGGATGCTTATACCGTGACGAACCGTCACGGGGGCTGCAAGACCGATGGAAAAGGTTACTGCAAGGTTGATCGAAAGCTGAACCGACTGACTGCCGGCACTCTGGTTGTGGCAAGCACCAATGAGGACAAAGCTTTCCTCACCTCCAGGGATCACTATCGCTACACCTGGAGCGTTTCCTCATATTTCGATTACACCGCCGGATTTCCGGACCTGAAAGGGCTCATAGAATTTGATCGAAGGCTTTACCGTCCCGGAGAAGAGATTCATATCAAGGCATTCCTGTCGCTTCTGGACCACGGAAAGCTTAGCGCCCTGAGTTCCGGTGAGGGAAAGGTTCGCATTAAAGTTACCAACTCCCGTGGCACCGTCCTCAAAGAAGCGGTCATGACCGGTTCCAGCGAAGGCGGTCTGGATTTGTCGTTAAAGACGGAAAAGGATGCTCCCACTGGCCACTATACAGTTCACATTGAACTTGAGGAATACAAAGGGCGTTCCGTGAATTCGATCCAGGGGTTTCCGGATCGGAGTCTCTCGGCAACATTTCAGGTAGAGGAGTTCCGACCGGCTACATTTTCGTCATCGATCGAAGGGTTACGAAACGTAGAAAGCGGCGAAACTCTCAATCTAATCGCCACAGGGATGTACCTTTTCGGCGCACCCATGAGCGGAGCCGGGTCTACCCTGACGATTTACGCTCGTTCTACAGATATTCCGGACGATCGATTCAGCGGCTATACTTTCGGTGATGCGGTCTATGACCCCTATGAAAGCAACTCTTCGGCGCTGGTTTCCCGGGTGGAAGGAACCCTGGATTCCAGAGGAGAAATGAAGCATCCGTTCAATACGGATCTGGCTCATAAGAAGATGGTGACTCTGGAAACGGAAAATGCCGGCAAAATCGAACTGAAACCTCACCTGGCTCTGACGGTGGAAAATCAGGTAAAAGACCTGGGAGATCGCTCCGTAACCAGTACCAAAGGATCCATTGTCTATGCGGACGACGTATTCCCGGGAATCAAACGGAATGCCTATTTTGCCACTGCCGGCAAACCCATGGGCTTTCAACTTGTGGCGCTGAACAAGAACGGGCGAGTGGAAGCGACTGGCCTCACCGTGGAAGTCTTCAAGCGAGTCTATCGAACAACGGAAACGAAGGGGCCTGGCGGGTCCACGCGCAAAGAGACTACCGAAAGCCTTCAGCGGGTGAGCAAACAAAACCTGGAAACGGGAAGCCGGCCGGTGGATTACAACTTTGTGCCGGAAGAGGCCGGGGTCTACTTCATAGTCGCCCGAACGTCGTCCGGAGCGTACGCCCGTGTGCCTTTCTACGCCGGCGGCGCCGGTTATGGATTCTGGGGGCTTTCGCAGGACGATCGGATCGAACTTATCCCGGAAAAGACCGACTACAAACCGGGGGATACTGCGCGAGTACTGATCCAATCCCCTTACGAAAAAGCCACGGCTATTGTTACGGTGGAACGAGAAAAGGTCTTTGAACAACGCACCGTGGAGCTGAACTCATCTGCCCAGACCGTTGAGATTCCGATCAAAGGCGAATATCTGCCCGAGATACACGTCGGCGTCATGCTGATTCGGCCGCGAACGGATGCCAAACCCACCCGCTCGGAAGATCCAGGAAAGCCGCAATTCAAGATGGGTATGGTGCGTCTGAATGTTTCCAGCGAAAGCAAACGTATTCCGCTGGAAGTAAAAACAAGCTGCGATCCCTGCAAGCCAGGCATGGAAGTAACAACAACGATCCGCACCGCTCCCAACGCCGAGGTTGCGCTTTCCGTGGCAGATCGGGCTGTACTGGATCTTCTAAACTATCGCTTTTCGGACCCGGTGCAGGCAATGTATTCGGGCTGGCCGCTGGGTGTGCGCGTTCTGGAAAACCGGGGTTCTTTGATCGAACAACTGCTGCTGGCCACGAAAGGCGACAGCCCCGGCGGCGGCGGCGATGAGGACGACTCCGGAGGCTTCGGCCTGGATTCCGATCAGGCGAGTCGACGCAACTTCAAATTCACAGCCTACTGGAATCCAACTCTGAAAGCCAATGGCGATGGAGAGATCAAGTTCACCTTTAAGCTTCCGGATAACCTGACCACGTTCAGGTTTATGGCTATGGCCGCCCGAAACGGAAGCTACGGAAAGACGGACCATGAAATCCAGGTGCGAAGAGACATTGTGATCCAGAAATTGATTCCTCGTTTTATTCGGCCCGGGGATCGCCTGGAACTTGGTTCCCTGGTTATTAACTCCACCGGATCGGACAAAAATATAAACATAAGCATGAACCTGCCGGGTTTGAAATGCAGCAGCCCGTTAAGCAAATCCGTGAAGCTGACCGCCGGAGAAACCACCGAGGCCACGGAAACCTGCTGGCTTCCCATGCCCGAAAAGAAAGCCAAACTGCCGGAATCCGGTAGCGAATTAAAGGGTAGCTTCAAGGCCTCCCAGGATAATCGCATTCTGGATGCCATGGAATTTCAGTTTCCCATCCTGATCGAAAGATACCGCGAGACATTCGCTACCACGGGGATGGCCACTACGGATCAGAAAGGCGAAGAGTTCATGTCTATACCGGATCCCGAAAAGTATCCGGCTGAAGTTCATATGCAGCTTAGCTCCACGGTGCTTCAGGCCCTGGATGGCGCTTTCTATTATTTTGAGCGTTATCCTTACCTATGTCTGGAGCAGCGCAGTAGCGCGTATCTGGTAACGCTTGTAACTCCGGATCGGTACCTGCCCGAAAAATTCATGGGCAAGTACAGTAAATCGGAATTGGAGGAGCTGGTTCTGGATTCCCTACCCGTATTTCAGAACGGCGATGGCGGCTTCCGACTCTGGAAGGAGAGCGCAACGGCCCGATCTGATCCCTACACCACGGCCTACGTACTTCTGGTACTTCAGGAAGCCAAGAAACGTGGACGACCGGTTTCCGCTCGTGTCATGGCGCGAGCCGAAGCCTATTTACGCGGATATGCGAAGAATCCCACGAAGGACTTTTTGTCCTATACGCTGGAAACCCTGGCTTTGATTAACTATGTCCTGCGGGACCGACCGGTGGATGGACTCACCGACTACCTGGTTCAACACAAAGGCGATCTTTCCCTGCGCGCCAGCGCGTATTTACTTCTGGCCGACATCGAGTCCGGAGCCATCAAGTTGAGCGATGCAGTGGCTGGCAGTTTGTTTGCCCGTTTCCAGAACCAGATACGTTGGAACGCCCGCCGAGCGGAGCTGCAGGAACGGGTGAAGTTCTCCTATTCCCGGGCCTTCTACTCTGACGAAGGGACGATTGCGCTGTGGCTTCGAGTTCTGGCCGCCTGGAAACCCAGGCATCCGCTGGTTCCCAGGCTGGTTCAGTCGGTGATCGTCCGTAATCCCTATCATTCGTCCTCCCATGGCGAGGCCTTGATGGCGCTTTCGCTCCGGGATTATCACGACAAGATAGAGAAGTCCGCGAACACATCCTTTGTGGTGAACCTGGGCAAAGAGTCGGTGTTCGATGGCAAGCTAACCGACGACAAGCCTGAAACCAAAGCCACGCTCACGGCAGAGGAGCTGAAGAAATTCTACAGCGGTTCCCTGAAGAATTTTGATTTTGTTTCGAAAGGCCCGGGTCAGCTGTATTATACTACCTGGATGGAGTATTCCATTCCGCCGTTGCGTCCGGAACCGGCGGATGAAGGTATCGAAATTCAGCGTACCATTCAGCCCCTGGATCAGGCGCTGGGCAAAGGTAGTACCAAACCCTTCCAGGCGGGAGACGATGAGCTCAAGCGAGGGGAAATCTATCTCGTGCGACTGACGGTGACCACCACCAGGCCTTTGAGCCATTTCATTCTGCGGGATCCGCTTCCTTCGCATAGCGAAATAGTAAACACCGGGTTCGCCACCGAATCCTTTGCTGGTAGCGGCCTGGCCGGTTACAATACTCCGGGAGATTACTGGTGGGCCAGCCCGGCCATCATCGACTACCGGGACGACGCCTTTGAAGTTGTTCAGACCTATCTTCCGGTGGGCGCCCATCAGTATGTCTATCTACTGCGACCGCTGTTTCGTGGAGAAGCTCTGTATCCGGCGGCCAGCGCCTACAGCATGTACGAGCCGGAAATCTTCGGAAGAAGCGCCGATGCCATGCAAAAAGTAGAATGATCTACAAAGGCGGGAGCTTTCGTAGGACCTGGGCCATGCCGGGGTCTGCCATTGCGCAGGCTCTGGCTCCCTGGATTCGCCCTCGCTTCCGTTGGTTTCGAGCTCCGCGCTGGAATGCATGGAGTCGGCCCTTTACCGCGGTTCTGAGCCCTTTCGCATCGGCTTTTCGAAATATGGCCAATCGTGGACGACTCTGGCGCCGCCTACTTCAGCGTTACTTGCGTAGGACTGGCCCGGGGGGCCTGCCACGGGCCAACCTTATTTTCGCAGTATTCCTTGCCCTCTATGTCTTTGTGTCCCTGGCGTTTTTTCTAAGCCCGTTGCCTGAGGCACGAAATAGCGACATCTATCTTCTTTCGCGCAACCAGGAGTTGCTTTTTGAATACAGCGATCCGGCCGGAGGTATTCAGAAGGCCCCCGGGCGGATCCCGGAAACTCTGAAGGCCATTCTCCTTCTGGCCGAAGACCAGGATTTCTACAGTCATGGCGGCGTGGATTTCCAGGCCATGGCCAGGGCCTTCTATACAAACCTGCGAGCTGGAAGAATAGTTAGCGGCGCCTCCACAATTCCCCAGCAATATGTGCGAAACAACTTCAAAAGCCGGATGCCGGGCAATCCCTACTTGCGCAAACCCGTGGAAGCGCTTTATGCGATCAAGCTGGGGGCAAAGAGTTCGAAAGATGCGATTCTGAGCGACTATATTGCTACCGTACCCCTGGGCAAGAATCGAAAGGGTTTCTTTGCCGCCTCGAAGCACTATTTCGGCAAGGACCTGGCGCTTCTGAGTTGCGAAGAAGCGATGACCCTGGTTGTGCTGCTGCGACGGACCTCCATGAATCCGAAATCTCTGCTTTTTCGCATGAATCTGCTTCGCAACAGAATCATACAGGAAGATCCGGAACTGGCCCGGAAATGCGAATGGAAAGCCGGCACTGCGCTGGAGTTCCCGTCGAGTTATCGCTACTCCGACCCGAGTGCATCCCGGCAAGGCGGCGCTGACAACCCTGGTCAGGCAAGTGAGCAAGAAGCCGGAAAGACGGATGGCGGTGACTCCATAGAATCGAAGCCACGCATTCCATCCGATGTCAGACAATCGGAAGGCTCCAGGAACGATGCTAATGCTCAACCATCCTACGAATCCACTGAAGTCGATGCCGATGCCAGACAAAGTTACGAAAACTCTAACGATGGCAATGTGGCGAAGTCCGATGAGAACTCTGCAAACATTGTTAAAGCCGGATTGACACCATCGGATCAGGCCTCCGCCTATGAAGCCAGTGGCTATCCCCATAGCGCTCCCCATCTAGGAGTGTACCTCTATCATGATCTAAATATCAGGGGCACTGTGCATACAGAACTGGACTCCGGGCTACAGAGTCATATCCAGAGCATTATTCGGTCCGAACTCGAGGTTCTGGAGGGAAAAGGAGCCAATCAGGCTGCCGTCATCGTTCTGGAAATGGCGCGAAGCGAACAGGCTCCGGACGGCAGTGGCCCCGCCGCCTCCCAGGGCGGTAACAGACCTCCGGCAGTGGCTGAGGATTCCCCCGGAGCGGGCTCTCCTGCGCCGGCGAAGGATGACGGTGGATCCCCCTTGCAGGACTCGCAGGGATTGTATTTCTGGAAACTGCGGGCGATGATCGGATCCTCCGATTTTGCCGGCGAAGACGGTCAGGTCAATGGCGCACTTGCCATAAACGATGCAGGAAGCGTACTGAAGCCGTTCCTCTATGCGCTGGCAGTGGAACAGCTGGGGTTCAGGCCCGGCACTTTGATCGATGACAGCGAGTTTGTTGTTTCGGATTCCATCCGCAAAGAAACCTATGCTCCCCGGAATCATGACTTACGCTACAGCGGGATCATCACTTTGAGAGAAGCGCTGGCGGGTTCGCGAAATGTGCCCGCCGTTCGTTTAATCGAGCGGCTGGGAATCCAGCAGTTCTATGAGCTTCTGAAAACAGCCGGATTCGAGCATATGCAAGAGCCGGCCCGGGATTACGGGCCATCACTGGCGCTAGGTACCGGCGGAGCTACTTTGTTTGAGGTCACTTTGCTGTACGGGGCTCTGGCGGCCCGCGGGGAAATGCTTCCTGTCCAGATCGCATCGCAGCCCAGGATCCGATTCGGTCAGAACAAGAGGCTCTTCCAGGAAAACACGGCCCTTCTCATTCGTCATATCCTGTCGGACAAAGAGGCGCGAAGGGGTTCTTTCGGTCCGAGAAGCTTTCTGGATTTTCCTTTCGATGTGGCGGCCAAGACCGGTACTTCCAAGGACTTTCGTGATTCCTGGGCGGTAGGCTACACCGACCGGTACGTTGTAGGCGTCTGGGTGGGCAATTTTCAAAGCGATCCAACCCTGGGCGTTTCCGGATCCCGGGGCGCCGGGCGAATCATGCATCAGGTAATGCGGATGCTTCACGAATCCGGAGGCCCTCGTTTTGAGTATCCCGAAAACTGGAAGTACGCTAACATCTGTAAAAAGACCGGACATCTGGCCGGACCTAATTGTGCGCATTTCACCGAGCCCTTCCTTCCCTACGATGCCTTCCCGCCGCCCTGCTCCGGTAACCACCAGGGGAGCCAGCCCACCGGAATCCTTCATCCGCTGGACGATCAAATATTCGTTCTGGATCCGCACCGACCAGCAGATAGTCAGTCCGTGCTTTTGGAGATTAGGGCCCCTGCCGACGTCGCCTGCCGCTACTGGCTAAACGGAAAAGAGCATCGATTACCGGCTGACGGTCATCTGCGAAAGCACATCGATCCGCGTCCGGGTAAATACGAGGTAGTTATGGACTGTGCCGGTGGAGCTCAACAAAGAACTCTGTTTCGAATACAGGATTGAGCAGCGCCAGGATTGACCACACTGCAGGGACCTGGCGCAAAGTCAGAGCGCAAAACACCGGCCCTAAAGTAATTCGTTTTCCAGCAGTTGATCGTAGGTTTCACGTTTGCGGATCAAGCTATGCTCGTTGCCTCGGACCAGAACTTCGGCAGCCCGTGGGCGCGTGTTGTAGTTGGAGCCCATAATAAATCCGTAGGCGCCGGCGGAGGCCAAAACGGCAATGTCGCCTTCCTGGAAATCCGGCAGTTCCCGCCCCCTGGCCAGAAAGTCGCCGCTTTCGCATACCGGTCCTACCAGATCGCCAAAGGATGAGCCCCGGGACTGATTTTCCGGGATTACGCGATGATAGGCCTGGTACAGCGATGGACGTAGCAAATCGTTCATCGCCGCATCGCAGATGAAGAACTGGCGATCCTCGTTGGATTTGCGATACAATACTCTGGTAATCAAAAAACCGGAGTTGCCGGCCACGCTTCGGCCCGGTTCGAACGTAATCTTTCGCTTTTTGCCGCTGGCGTTGGCGTCGCTTTCGTTAATCCATTGCCAGATCTGTTTTACAAAAGCGGCGGGATCCGGGGTTTCCAGCGGCTGGCTCAGATCGTGATTTTCCAGGTAATCGATTCCCAGGCCTCCGCCTACATCGATCTCGTCGATGGAAATCCCGGCCGCTTCTATTTCATGAACCAGCTTAAGAAGTCTCCTGGCAGCCTCCTCGTAAGAGCTGAAATCCAATAGCTGTGAGCCAATGTGGAAGCCGGCCGCCTTGATCTGAATGCCGGGTAGGCTTGCCGCTTCTTTGTAGATCTCCAGAGCCTGGTCATGCCCTATACCAAATTTGTTTTCTTTCAGGCCCGTGGAGATGTAAGGATGGGTTTTTGGGTCAACGTCCGGGTTGATTCGAATCCCCACCGGGGCTTTTTTACCCATTTCGGCTGCAATGCGGGAAATGGTCCGCAGCTCCGAGGGACTCTCCACGCTAAAAAGGTGGATTTCGCTTTCCAGGGCGTAGCGGATTTCTTCTTCCGTTTTGCCGACTCCGGAAAATACAATCTTCTTCGGATCTATACCGGCTTTCTGGCAGCGGAAGAGTTCCCCGCCACTGACAATGTCGGCGCCCCATCCCCGGGATGCCACCAATCGCAAGAGCGCCAGGTTGGAGCTGGCCTTCATTCCATAGCAAAACTGAATGGAATCCTCCTTCCCTTCTTTACCCCGATTGTAGAGATCCAGCCGGCTTTCAAAATACGAAGCGGAATAGACATACAGAGGTGTTCCGTAGCTTCGAACAAGTTCGGCCACGGAAACGTCTTCAATATGTAGCCGGTGATCGGTGTAGGTGACGGGAAGGTTTTCTTTCATTTATATGGAATGGGTCCTGTTACAGTTTCAGCCAATTCTGCCGATGGTAGGATAGAAAAGTACCGGCCCTGAGCGTTGCCAGTAGATTTTGAAGGTCATGATGTATCCACGCAAGACATACCATACTGTATTTTTCGGATTCCTTTTTGTAGCCATTTTCGGTTTCGCCCTTCCTGTCCTTGCCGAGCAATCCGGCACCGACCCGGCGGAGAATGGCTCCGACGATTCCCGGACCAAGACCGAAGAGAACTTCTTTTTCTCCGACGATGCCCCGGAACCGGATAGTCCGGTGATGGATAATGCCTTTGAGAATCCAGATGAACCCGTGCACGAACCCGGGCAATGGGAGGATCCCGAGATTCCTTCCACATTTCCGGAGCTGCAAATCCTGGATGAGCTAAGCCAGAAGAAATCCCTGGAGCGAATGAAGAAGGCCCGTAGCCTGTATAAAACCGCCGGGGATCTAATGCGCGAAGCCGGCATGGAATTCGAAGAGTCAAAAAAGAAGATCGAAAAGCTTCCGGCCCAGTACGAATGGCAGCAGCAGGAGAAAGAAGCCCGGCTGGAACGGGAAAAGCGCCAGGTGTTTTCCAAATACCGCAACCAGGCCGTGAGTTATCTGATCGAATCCATGAAGCAACTGGACAAGGTTGCCAATCCAGAAATCAAGAAAAGCGAGCCATTCCTGAATCTTAAAGGTGCCGCCATCCGAGAATACGTGAAGCTACAGTTTCAGAACGGCAATCCCGGGATGACCATCTCCGTACTCGAAGAGTACCTGGCGCTGAAAGAAGAACATGCCAGAGAACCGGAACCCTATCGACTCCTGGCTATCGCTTACCGAACTCAAGAAGCCTCCGCAAAAGAGATGGGACGGGAAGATGTGTACCGCGCCATGAAGGCCCGCAAGAATGATAACATCCTCAAGTACGCCGAGCTAAAGTTCGGAAAAGACTCCTACGAATACAAGCGACTGAAGATTCAGGTAGATCGCACCACAGTGCAGCCGGTTTCCGTGCCCTGATTGGCTGGTTCTAATGTTTCCGGCCGCCGTCCCGGCTGCAGCCCTCGGTAACCGGATAGCAATCAGTTTATATAGAGTCCTGGGGACGCCAGGGTTTCCAGTCGTTCTTTTCTGCTACCCACTTTGATAATCATTTCGATTTGCACCAGCCTGGGCAGGGCGGCCATCTTCTTTGTGTTCCAGCCTTCGTCATCATACCAGGTCTTGGCATTGTAGCTGTAGCGAAAGTTCAGCGAAATCACTCCCTCGGCCATGGGATAATGGGCGCCGCCTTTGCCCGGATACTCGTCCACCTGCTGGTCTTCCCTCCGATAGAGCACAAATCCTTCTTCGGATACATTTCTTTCCGGTGGAGCGTCCAGATAGAATGAGACTTCGCGCACTTCCGGAGTGCCGCTTTCCTCGGCCCCGGGGACCACGGAGGCAAATGTGAGTTCGTCTTTTGCGCCACTGCCGGTGGTCTGGCTCTTTCCGTAGAAAACCAGTCTTTCGATGTCTGCCATATAATACGTATTATTGATGGCAGTGCGCATGTTTTCCAGGGCGAGCATGGCCCTTTGTCGCGCTTCGGCCGGGGGAGATCCTTCCCGGGCGATTTCGGAGGCGCGAAAGAAAACGCCAAACATCACAGAAAACAATACGCCCATGATAAGGATGACCATGGCCAACTCCACCATGGTTAGACCGCGTCGTGAGGCCGCAATGGCCAGGGCACGGGTACGAGCCACGGCAGCCTCGTTCAGAGAATGCCTGCGGATTCGGCGGACCCGGCCCTTAGAGCAAAGGCGAAATCGCGCGATCGGAGAATGGTTTTGCCTGGCCGGGTTCACGGCGTGCCCATCTCCGTGGGTTTTTCCGCCGAGCGCATGGTTTCCACTCGGTACATCCTGAACGAAGTCGGGCCCAGGGGAATCTTGATATCGATTACAATACGAAATACGTTTACGTCGCCGCCAGTCTTGGACGTTTCGGTGGAACCCATTTTTTCTATAGACGCTTCCTGGTTTTGGACGCCGGCGGGTAGTTTATCGTCGATGGGGATGCCCTGCACCTCGCCGGATGAGATGGTATCCTGAAGATTGATCTTGTCCTGGCTTACCTTGACCGTGACTTCGTAGCCGGCATAGATTCCTGCATCCCGGGCGAACTGATGGGGCTGTGGGTTATTCCCGGTGGGCTCCAGCGCCGGAGCGCTGAGTAGTTGGCTCATCTTTGTCTGTGCCAGGCTGGCGGCAATGGCCATACGATC
The DNA here is from genome assembly GCA_002730875.1 of Spirochaetaceae bacterium. Classification (GTDB taxonomy): domain Bacteria; phylum Spirochaetota; class Leptospiria; order Leptospirales; family Leptonemataceae; genus UBA3465. Next base: position 250,139 of record PCBI01000015.1, read on the forward strand.
CGCTTCGAGCTGAGCCTGAAGGCCTCCGGCCATAAACTGCGTAACGTACAGTGTAAATACTGCAGCGATGGCCGTTGCCAGGGCCATCTCTACGAGTGTCAGGCCGGTACGCAGTTTTGTCCTGATGTTCCAGGCACCCAGCTTTCGCAAGAGCAACTGATGGCGGGAGCCCTGGCTACCCGGGACTGCTCCGGGCTCCGAAGAGGCCTCGGGGCCAGCCTCGTGCAATGCTAGCGGCGCCGAAGGGTGTTTGGGCGCATTCGTAGGGCGTTCTTTGCACGGACTGGTTCCTTGAAGTTGCCTGTCTCCGTGCGCAGATCTATGTTGAGCGGGGCTAAACCGGTTTCGATCTGTATTTCTTTTTCCGGGAAAGAATCGCATTAGAACTGCTCCAGATCCTGGCTCCATTCCCGGTCCAGAGCAAGGGGTTGCTCCCCGGATATGACTGTGGTATGGCCGCCGTAACGGTTCAGTACCACTGTTTGCGAAGCCAGGGGAGGCTCGCCCAGATACACCGCTACCTGTTCGGCGGTGCCATCGGGCAAAAAAGTCACCGTAACTTTGCCCGTTTGCACCTTGCCGCTCAGGCCCACTGACACGCCCAGAAGCCCATTAGAGGTGGCCAGGCCGTGTTCGAACTTCTCTTTTTCTTCGGCTTTGCCGTCAATACGCTCTATCAGATAGCCCCGGTAGCGGTTTTCGTCCAGGTTGAATTCCATATAGAATGTACTGTTAGTAAAAAGCGCCGTGTTGCGTGCTCGCAGGAAATTCCCTTGTAGAGCTTCCGCTTCGCTTTCGGTGCTTCGAAGGTTGGGTATGGACGATACCATCGAAGTGAGGACGGCCAGCACCACGCCGATGACCAGAAGGACGATGGCCATTTCAACCAGGGTCAGGCCTTTTCGGGCATTAGAGGGCTGCGAATGAATCGCGCCTTTTATGTGTCCGGTATATCCTCGCATTGCTTTAGAAACGGGCCCTCAGGGTTTTGGTCCTGCGCATGTTCGGCGCAATCCCACGACCTGCTTGTGCACAGGCCGCTGGACAGTCGCCGATGAGGGCCAAGAAGAAAGGCAGACCCTGGGCCTGCCTTTCCATTTCGCTCCATTACCGCTTAAGCCATGCCGGCCAGCTGGATTTATCGGTTACATAGAAATCGGCATTCTCGCCTTCGCCGCCCGGTTGTCCGTCAGCGCCGTAGGTACAGATTTCGCGATACCCCTGCTGGCTCATACAGATGAAGTAGGGGTTTCCCCACATATCCTTGACGGTCTTTTCGTCGATTCCGTCCCAGCCGTTTTCCCGGTCATTCTGCGACAGTACTTCCAGGGAATTGCCTTCCGGTACCTGACCTACCCGGTTTTCGTACTGCTTCCATTGCATTTCAAGCTGCGCCGCTTGAGCGGGAAACATGGTGATCTTTGCATTGTCCACTGCGCCTGTGTCCAGGTTCGCATACACGATTCCGATGATCACTCCCAGAACTAAAAGTACAATGGCCAGTTCTACAAGTGTTAGACCCTTCCTGGATTTGCGCTTCTTCAGCCTTTCCATAGCTCGCTTGAGCTTGCTTTCGGATGGCTGAGCTTCCAAAACCTCTGTCATTTTCTTTCTCCTATTCGGGGCTCTGCCCCGTTCTAGAATTGCATGTTCTTTTGTAGATCGCTAATGGGCAACAGAATTGCCATCATGATCAGGGCTATGAGCCCACCCATCAGTATAATCATGATGGGTTCAAGTAAAGTGGAAAATTTCTGCACGGCGGCGTTCACGTCCTCGTCCAGGATATCGGCGATCTTGTTCACCATACCCGGGATGTTGTCGGAGGCCTCCCCGGCGCTGAGCATACCCAGAATCATCTGATTTACGATCACCGAATCCCGGAAGGCATCGGTGATCCGGCTACCCTCCTTGATTTTGTCGATGGCCCGCTCGATTTCGGCGTTGAAAATGGAATGATTCACCACCTTGGAGACCACCTGAAGCGATGTAATCAACGGCACCCGGTTTTCCAGCATTACCCCCAGGTTACGAGAGAATCGGGCCAGGATGGATTTCTGTAGCAGACTGCCCACAAGAGGCACCTTTAGAAGCAGTTCCTCGATCCGTCGTCGGCCCTCAGGTGTTGCGTAGTACCTCTGCAGGGCGTAGATGCCTGCGGCCAGAATACCGATCAGGATCAATATCTTCCAGGAGCTCATGATATCGGACACTGCCAGCACAAGGTTTGTAATGAGTGGCAATTCCATATCCATTTCGTCGAACAGCTGCTGAATCTGCGGAACAACAACGCCCATCAAAAAGGACATGATAGCGCCCAGAAGTACCAGCATGATGACAGGATAGAACAATGCCGCCTGGACTTTGTTTTTCATGGTCAGGTTGGCATCTTCCAGATCCGCCAGCCGGAGCAGGGCCTTCTCGTAGGTTCCGGTTTTTTCGCCTACGCTAATCAAGTTGCCGTAGATAGATGGGAATATGGCCGGATGTTTGGAAAGCGCCGTGGACAGGGAATCCCCCTCCACTACGTCCGATTTAATCTCGATCAATGCCTTTTTCAGGAATTCGTTTTCGGTTTGATCGATGATGTTATTCATGGACCGGTCCAGCGGCAGACCGGCATCCAGAAGGGTTCCCAGCTGACGGGCAAATAGAGCCACGTCCCGGCGGGGCACTCGATAGATGATTTTTGTCAGGAAGGGAAAGAGCTCTCGTTCCCGCTTCTCTTCATCCTGGGCGATGGTACGAACATACAGGCCCTTGGCACGGAGCATTTTTCGGGCCAGCACCGCATTGCCTGCATCCAGGATGCCTTTTTCTTCTTTGCCTTTTCGGTTAAGGGCTGTGTATCGATAGATGGGCATTAGCTAACACGTAACACTTCTTCCGGTGTCGTAAGTCCGTCTATCACCTTTCGGCGTCCGTATTCCAGCAGAGTAATCATGCCCTGCCCGTCCGCCACTTCGCGGATTTGTTCCGAGTCCTTGCCCTGTAGAATCGCCCTTTGAACCTGGGTGTCTACTTCCATGAATTCATAAAGACCGTTTCGTCCCTGATAGCCGGTGCCCACGCACTGATCGCAGCCTTCGCCTTTGTAGAGCACTCCCTTCTTGAGCTGATTGGGCGTAATGCCCAGATCCTTAAGCTCCCCGGCGGGCGGTTTGTAAGTGCTTTTGCAGTGGGGACAAATCACCCGCACCAGCCGCTGCGCGATGACAGCGCGAACGGTGGAGGTAATTAGATAGGGCTCAATGCCCATGTCAATCAGTCGAGTTACGGCCGATGGAGCGTCGTTTGTGTGAAGCGTGGAAAGCACCAGGTGACCGGTAAGGGCCGCCTGAATGGCTATACGGGCGGTGTCCTGGTCTCGAATCTCGCCCACCATAATGATGTCCGGGTCCTGACGAAGCATGGTTCGCAGACAATGGGCAAAGGTAAGCCCGATCTTATCCTGCACCTGGGTTTGCGAAACGCCGGAGATCTCGTACTCCACGGGATCTTCGGCGGTCATGATGTTGCGCTCCGACTGATTGAGCTCGCTCAAGACAGCATAGAGCGTAGTCGACTTACCCGAACCGGTGGGTCCGGTGACCAGAATGATTCCGTTGGGCTCGGCGATTACCCGGCGAATGTTGGATTCCACATCCTGATAGAAGCCCAGGGTTTCCAGGCTGAATCGTACGTCCGTCTTGTTCAAAAGACGCATTACGACGCGTTCACCGTAACGCGTAGGAATGGTCGAAACGCGAATATCCACTTCCTTTCCGGAAAGCTTGATCTTGATTCGGCCATCCTGCGGAAGTCGGTTTTCGGCGATGTTCATGTTCGCCATAATCTTGATTCGAGACACCACTCCTGCATGAATCATTCGTGGCGGGCTCAGTCTGGGATGCAAAATACCGTCTATGCGATACCGGATCTCCAGGGTCTTTTCGTAGGGCTCAATGTGTATGTCCGATGCCCTTTCCTGCACTCCCTGGGAAAGGATGGCATTCACCATGCGAATGATGGGGGCCTCGTTGGCCATATCCATGGTGTCTTCGGAAAGACTGTCCAGGTCCGCATACTCGTCGCCATCCAGGCCTTCCATTACCTCTTCGGCGGTGGCGCTGGCCTGTTGGAAGTTCGCATGGATGATGCGCATGATCTCCGTATCCGAAGACATTACGAAGTTCACTTTGTAGCCCTTCAAATGCTGGCGGATATCGTCCATGGGATGGATTTCTGCCGGATTGGCCACAGCCACGGTAACGACTTTTCCTTTCTTGGATATGGGAATGACCCGGTTTCTTTCGATTAATGTCCGGGGTACCTTTTCGAAGGCCGGGTCTGGATTGTAGCTTAGCTTGGGTTCGTATTTGTAGCCGTACTGGTTGGCCAGGGCCTTGAGTACGTCTGCCTCTTCGGCCAGGCCCTTTTTCTGTATGATCTGCCCCAATCGGAGGGGTGATTTTTCTTTGATCTTGAGTACTTCTTCCAGTTCTTCCCGGTTGATGACTCCTTCTTCCAGCAGTATTTCGCCAAAAGGCTTTCTCATAACTTCATTGCACTCCAGCCGTTTTCGAAAGCAACCATTTTGCTTTGTCTATTCTTCATTACCGGCCAGGATGTTACCGGAGCGAGAATGTGTCCGGACCTCGCTGTCCGGGATCATCGCTCTACGGTTGCCCTGAAAGCGGTCATTACAGAAGGCCCCCGGGAATGCCAGATCTTACGGTGATAGTCCAGGACATCATCCTGCCGATGCTCGGCGCCCGGGGCCAGACTCTGGGGCTCCGAATCCAGCTCCTCCATTCCATCCTCGTCTTCGGGATTCGGGCCGTAGGTATCTGAGTCCGGGCCAGTGGCGGGGGCGGATTCAGAATCCTCCTCCGAAGAAGAATTGTCCCTCGACGGCTTTGGCTTGCTCAGCTCTTCGAAGTTGGGCCTTTTGTAGGGCTTCACCGGATGCTCTTCTACGTTGTCGTCCAGCACCTCTTCTCGGCCGCCCGGAGGATTCTGCTGTGGCCAGAGATTCAGGTCTTTAACGCGTTCTCGACTTTCCCGGATCTGGTTTTCCCGTTTGTAGTTTGTGATCCGGTCCGCAGCGTCCCGGTCGTCCAGGATATGCGGGGTAATGAATACCATCAGGTTTGTGCGCTGATTGGTCATGGTGGTTCGGCGAAACAGGAAGCCCAGCAGCGGTATGTCGCCCAGCAATGGAATCTTCTTGATGGCCTGCAATCGTTCGTTGGAAACCAGACCGCCGATTACAATCGTCTGCTGATTGTCTACTGTGATGTAGGTCTTAACGTTTCGTTTGTTAAACGTGGGGTTACTGATGGAGGAAACGCCGCCCTCAATGTTGGTAACTTCGGCAAACACATCCAGGGAAATGTTGCCCTCCGTATTTATGTGCGGAGTGAATTTGAGTTTAATACCGGCGGGTCGGTACTCGAAGGAGTTCACCGTGGCCTCAGCGGAACCGCCTCCGGACGTTCTTTCCTGGGTTCGCACCGGTACATCCTGACCGACGTTAATTTCCGCTTCCTGGTTATCCAGAGTCAGAACCTGCGGAGCGGATAATACGTTAAAGTTCTGGTTGTCGATGTTTGCGTTGAAAATACCCAGCAATTCGCCGCCTCGTTCCAGAAACCCCAGGGAGAAGCCCGAAAGAGTGTTATTCCCGGTGATTCGACCGGTTTCCGGATCTACCAGGTTTCCTTCTACTGCGTAGCCGGAGTTGAACTGAGTGTGAGCGGAATTAACGCCCTGGTAGCGCCAGTCGATACCGAAGTCGTTGGTGTTGCTGCCGCGCACTTCTACAATCAAGACTTCCAGGAGGATTTGCTGCCGTGGCTGATCCAGCTGATCTATGATGTTTTTGATTTCTTCCCATTCGGTGGAATTGGCCGTTACGATGATGGAGTTGGACTCCTTATGCGCCACCGCCTTAATCTTTCCCCCCGGCGTGGTGGCGGCCGGTTTGCCCTCTTCGCCTTCTTTGGGAGCGGCCGCTGGATTATCCAGTCGTACGAGAACTTGCGCCAGGCTTTCCGCCTGCAGGTTCTTAACCTGATAGATGTGTACGCCTTCGTTGCCCTGGGAACCATCCTTGTCCAGTCCTTCGGGCATGATGGATTTGGTGATGTCCATCAGTCGCTTGATGACCGGAGCGTAACCGGTAACAATCACCGCGTTGCCGGAACGATAGGTTTCTACCTGGGCGCCTTCGCCGGCCAGGCTTTTGAGCAACTGTGCGTATTCCTGCAGATTCACCCTTGGCGGCACTTTGAAGACCTTGCTCAGGGTTTCAGTGGCGTTGGAGTCAATGTCTCCTTCCGTGGCCGGCGACACATTCTGCGCCTTCTTGGCCGGAATGACCTTGATGATGTTTCCTTCTTCTACGATTGCATAACCACGAACTTCCAGAACGCTACGGAGGAAGTCCATGGCGCGGGAGATAGGAATGGGCTTATAATAGATGATATTGATCTTACCCTTTACGGAGTCATCCACCAGGATGTTCTTTCTGGTCACCCGGGCCATATTCTCCAGAAAGTCTTTAATCTCCATATCCCGGAAATTGGGAATGAAGGTTCCACGGGGGGCCTGCTGGGGCGGTCTTTCCGCCAGGATGGGGCCTGTGACCAGGAAAAAGCCCAGTAGCAGAGCAATACTCTTTTTATATACCGATCGCCGCATTTGATTGTCCGATGACTTTTTCTAACTATCGGAAACGGACACAGCAATTCTGAAACGGTGAAGGATTAATTCTGAATGATGATTTCGTACGGAACGTTTTTGCCGCCGCGTTCCAGATCGACATTGAAACGGTCCTGTGTTTGCACCCGTTGCCATATCTCAAACATCTTCTGCTGATTCTCCAGCGGTTCCCCGTTGATTCGCTTGAGAATATCCCCGGAGCGTGCGCCCATTTCGTAAAGGATGTTGCCCTGAGGTACCATAATCAGTCGCAGGCCCAGGATACGGCCATCATCGCTTGTAATGGGAGCAAATTTGTTCTCGTAGAGTTCTTTCTGGTTTTTGGCCAGCTCCTGGATCTTGGCGCGCTGAATTGTTATCTTCGTTGCGTTTGGATCAGATTCGGTCTGATTCTGCGTTTGTTGTTTTTCCAGGGCGGCCCCGGTGGTTTCTCCCACGCGGACCGTGAGTTTGCCATCCCCCCGTTGAATTACGATCCCTTCGGCGAAAATGCTGACGATCTTGGAGCCGCCGACCTCTTCGCCAAGGTAGTATTCGTTGGGCTCGGATTCGCCTTCCAGCTGAATAGCGGCGTTGGCGAATTCGGGAGAACCGGCCAGAACGCCCAGAAGGGTGAACTGTTTGATTTCTGCGATTGCGATGCCTTCTTCGCCCTTCACCACCGGAGAATCGCGAAAGAAGTTCCCCGAGATTATCTCCTGATAGTCCTCAAAAGGTCGGGACGGAGGAGGAGTAATGATGGGTCCCGGATTGGCCCGGGGACGAGCCTGCGAACTGTCCGTGGCCCCGGCAAACTGAAACGTTAGGAGTACGATCACCAGGTAAGCGAGCGCGGCACCCAGAAAAGCTCCAGCAGCAATGGAGAGAAGAAAAATATTCTTCTGCAGTCTTGCCAGGAAGTAGGCCATCAGTCTTTGTATGCAGCTTCGTTGGTTCCGGAGGGAACGGCCTCTTTCATTTTAAGCGCTATCCAGGGGTTCATGGGCTTTTTCAGCTTTCGCACTTCAAAATGAAGGTGAGGACCGGTTGCGGCCCCGGTGCGGCCAACTTCGGCGATGACCTGTCCCTGGCGGACGATGTCGCCTTTCTTGACCTTGTTCAATCGAGCATGAGCGTATACGGAAATGTACCCGTCCGCATGGCGTAGAAATACAACGTTGCCATAGCCGTTCATTCGTCCCGAATAGATGACCAGGCCATCCCTGGACGCTTTGATTTCTGCTCCCATGGGCGCGCCGAAGTCGATGCCTTTGTGGAAATGGTAGGAGCCGGAGAAAGGATTTCGTCTTCGCCCGTAGTTCGAAGTGATTCGCCCTTCAATAGGTTTGATGAACACAGGACGATAGGTATACCCGGCAGGTAGAGCCTTCTTAATGATGACAAGTTTCTGACCCACTTTCAGCGGATCGTTGATTTTGATTTTGTTCCAGTCCGCAATGTTGGCCACCGTTACGCTCTGCGCTCTTGCGATTTCGTACAGTGTATCGCCTTTTTTCACCGTGTAGTAATCCTTCTTTTCTACCGGTTTGGGCGATCCCTTTACCTGTAGCTTCTGTCCCACTGAGAGGTCGTTCTGGTCCACTCCGGCGTTCAGGGTACGCAACTGGGCAACGGAAATACCCAGTTTCTTGCTAATGGAGTAGAACGTATCGCCCTTCTGCACGGTGTAGGTTTCCGATTTCAGATCCGAGGCGTTGGCAAAAGAGAATGTCTCTTCCGTTTCGGATGCGCTGGCGTTTTCATCCTTGGCTATGGATTCGGGAATAAGGATGGCGGGGGTTCGCTTACCAAAGGCCTGTTCCAGTTTCTTCTGGTCCAGATCCACGGAATTAGTGGATTGGATGCCCTGGAAGTATTTCTCGATAGCATCATCAATTAGATCCTGACCTTCTTCCGCGCCGGGATGAGCCTGCAAAGCTCCGCCCAGCAGAAATAAGCATAGAATCCATTTTGCTGCAGACCTCATAAAGGAAGTATCGACCAGATGATTACCCATATTCAATGTTTCCCGACCGTTTCCCGGACAAAGGGACCGCTCCGTGCTCTGATGGCCTGCGCCATCAGCAAGTCGGTTGCTATCCGGCGATGATTTTTATTTCGGGTCTTAGTTTGCCGGGCTTAGAAGCTGGTTTAGCCGCTCGGTGACCACCTGTCGACCATTTCCCTGCTCCGTATCCACATCTGTCTGGAAAAGATACAATATCACCCGTCCCGGAGTGTTTTCCCGGTCCTTCCTGGCTTCCCGGGCCCGGACTTTCACCCAGTCCGGAGAGCTCTCAATCTGAATCTTCAAAAGTGTGCCCCTTTTGAAGAGAGGATCGTCCTTGTCGGCCTGGTTGGCGAACTCCGGAAAAATATCCGTTTTTGCGCGGAATACCTGCTTTTCCAGTTCCTCATTCCATTCCAGAGTCTCGGCGGGCTTGAGGATGGGCGTGGAGCAAGCAACCAGCCAGAGTCCCGAAACAAACAGAATCAGAAGCGGGAAATTGAGAGACCGAAAGCTACGAAAAAATGGGCAGAACATGCTCAAACAGGGTTTCGGTGAGCCATTTTTTTGGCAACGTTTCTTTCCTTCAGGACATTCAGGGGTATGGAGTATTCTTCTTTTCGAGCGCCCTGTTTGAATACGGCCGGCAATCCGGAGGTCGTGCTTCTGGAATGTGTGATGAAAACCGGGATACCGGAGTTCCAGGTCGCCGGCCTGGCGCCCTCCCGGGCCAGGGAAGCAATGGAGCGACTTTCCTGCGGCTTGCAGATGCATGGACTGCGATTCGGACATAAACGAATCACAGTGAACGTAGAGGGCCGGCCCGATCCAGATCTGGTGGAGCTTCTGGATCTTCCCATTCTGGTAACCATACTACTCGCTCAGAAAAACCGACTTCCTGGTCTAATGGGCAATGCTACCTGTCTGGGTAAGCTTTCTCTGTCCGGAGCCATCCGCCCGCTCAATCAGCCGGCCCGCCTGCTGGCCGTGGCCGGTCATCTGGGATTTCAAAGAATGCTCTCGCATATCTCTTATCCCTTGAAACTGTGCGATGGCTCGGCCACACCGGAGCGGATCGAGACGATACAGGATCTACTACGCGGGAATGAAAAGCCTGTGAATTGTTCGCCGATCATCGAAAGAGAACAGATCGGTCCGGTGTCGCAGGCCGGATCAATAACCTACGGCCGCAAAGTAATGCGAGCTGCCGTGGCTGCTGCGGAAGCCCGCCACAGTTTAATGTGTCTGGGACCGCCTGGATCGGGAAAGACAACGCTGGCTGGCGCGATCTATGAAATGCTCCCTCCTGCGGACGAAACGGAGGCCCGGGAGATTTTCTTTCGCAACCAGTCCGAGCAGGAACCGGGGCAGCGTCCGTTTCGCCGACCCCATCATAGCAGCACGGTGGTGGCCATGATTGGCGGAGGCACTCCTATACGATGCGGCGAAGTCACACGAGCCAATCATGGAATGCTGCTTCTGGACGAATTGGGTGAGTTCAGACGGGAGGTCCTGCAGTCATTGCGCGAACCCATGGACAACTACTTTGTCCACATCTCCAGGGGAAATCATCGGGAAGCTCTGCCCTGCCATAACTGGTGGATTGCCACAGCCAATCCCTGTAAATGCGGGATGGCAGGATCCTCCGGAGTTTGCCGGTGCACCGAGGCATCTGTCCGGCAGTATCAGACCCGAATGTTGGGAGCTCTGGAGGATCGCATTGATATTCAGCTTTTCGTGGAAAGCGATGGGGCCTGTACAGGTTGGGACGAAATCAATCTCTGGCGGGAGAATCTACGCAACGCGCAGCAGAAGAGAACGCGGTCTGGCGGCTATCGCTTCAACGCGGACATTGAAGACCTTGAGCGGTGGTGTATTCTGGAAGGTGGCGCCTACGAGCGGTTTCATCGGGAAACCGAAGGCTGGAGCAACAGAAAAAAGCATCGAATCCGGCGGCTTGCCCGGAGCATAGCGGATATGTCCGGGGCCGCCTGGATCCAGATGGAACATTTACTGGAGGCGCTGCGTTATTCGTATGCAGGCATGGCTATTTCGCAAGAAAGTGCGAAAGCTCCATCGCTATACGGTTGATCGCATGCTCCATGTAGTCATCGTTTACAATCTTTTCTTTATACGTGGAGATGTCACGGGTTGCCATATCCACTCCCTGCTTGCGCAGTAGAACTGGATCCGGACCGTACTTCTCCCGCTGGACTTCCCTGTCCGGTTCGAGGAGTATTTTCATTGTTACTTCCCTGTAACGTTTATTTCCATCCGTGGAAATCGACCTTACTCTTTTTGTATTTCCGTGGCCGACAAAAGTACATTCGACCCGGTACCAAAAATGGCTGAGAACTTTCCCGGCTGATTCTAAAAAATAGACTGGAAGTGTTCCAGGCCATTCCTATTTACCCAGATTAGATCAAAGCTGACCGGGAGGTCAAGCGCATCAAGTTCCGAAGCAAGTTGTTTATGTCCTGTTTGACGTAAAAAGGCGACATATTCGATCAAAAAGGAACGTGCCGCAATTCTTGTTTTATGTCTTCGCAACCGATGCTGAGTTTCCAGCGGATGTTTCCAGATCGATTCATGCGACTTAACTTCCACTGCATGGAGCGCGGGCCCGTTGGCTGCCCCGTCGCTTGGCCCGGCTATGGGCTCCAGGGTAAGTAGATCGATTTCGGTTCGACCGGTTCTATAATTATGCGCGAGAATCCGATGTCCCTTCTTTCGCATATAAAGGGCGGCCCGCCATTCTCCCCGGTTTCGCATTTTGTTGCCTTTTTTAAGTGGCAGTAAGGGGGCGTTGTGATGCCTGGTAGTCATATCCCTGAATGTCTGCAAACCGGGTATCGTTGCTCTTTTTTCTGTAGCAAAGAACAGAAGGCGATAGGCTAGAGGAGGCAACAATCAGCGAGGCAGGGCTATGCGAAACTACATTTCCTGTTCCAGATCGAGGCCGGCATCTTCTTCCGAGATGGCTCGAATAATGTAAACTTGCGTGTGTTCCATTAGGTCCAGAAAAGACAGCCCGGAATAAGGCAGCTTCTTTTCGTCCCGCATAAGTCGAACCACAGGCCGAAGGGGCTTTTCGGCATTCGCGCCCACGACCAGACCAATCTGGCCGGTGCTTAGCTCAATCAGAGAGCCCAGGGGATACATGCCCATACATCCCAGGAAGGCTCGCAGTAGTTTGGGATCGTATTGTTCTGTGCCCAGACTGAGCAGGTTTTTCATCGATTCGTAGGGCAACTTGGACGGGCGATAGGGTCGTTCCTCGATCTGGGCCGTATAGGTATCCACTATCCGTGCCATTCGCGCCATCACATCGATCTGTCCGCCGGAAAGGCCCTGGGGATAGCCCTTTCCGTTAAACGATTCCTGGTGCTGCAAAGCCACTACGGCCAGCGAAGCCTTTACCCGGGCGTCATTTAGAAGCATCTTGTAGCCAATCAGCGGATGTGTGCGAATGGCATTCTTTTCCTGATCCTCGAGATCCGTCTTTGTGGTGTAAAGATCCATAGGCAGACGGGTCATACCGGAGTCCATAAGCAGAAGCGAAAGGCAGACTTCCTGGAGTCGCGGCCGGGAGAAGTTCAGCGACTTTCCCAGGTGAACTCCGTAGCAGGCGGCGTGCACCGCATGAGCAATAATGGGGTTGGCTGAAACGTACCGGTAGCGGGCTGCAATAATGATGAGAGGTACGGCAAAGAGATCGTCTACCAGGGCCTGGGATACCTTGAGCACCGCCTGGTTATCGAACTGCTTTTTCTCATTCAATAGCTTCCAGTTTTGCTCCAGAGTTTTTCCGTATTCAGCCAGACGAGTGCGAAACTGGTTTCTGTTCTTTCTTAGCTGTTCATATTCGCTATGCAGCCGGAGGGCTTCCGCTGAAAAGCTGGCCGAAACCGGAGTGGGTTCATCTCTGGTATCAAAGGCGCTGGCGGAGGCGGCCTCGGGTTCCTTCATGAGTTGACCCGAAGTCTCTACATCCTCAATGCCCCATTTCTTGAGTCGATCAATGTCCTTCTGAGTAAGCTCCTGTTTGGCTTGAACCAGTACATTGCTCGGATCAATATAGACGGCCGAGTCAAATACCATTCCAGGTCGCAGCTGTGATACCTTTAGTTTACGCATACATGTTTTCCGGCTATTGTGGCCGGAATAATCCATTTACTATAACCCATTCTAATGAATCCTGTAGAATCGCAACCGTATATGCATTGCACAGGACCATTTATTGTTTCGGCTCCCGAAGCAGTGAAAATCCAACGCATTCCGTACTACGGCAAAAAAAGCAGATGTTCAGGCGGACATTAGATGTTAACCTCCGGCTCACTGTTCTCCTATATCCGGCTCTAATACTTTCCCTGTGTCTGATAAAGATAGGCAAATATACGGGAAACAGCCCTGTACAGATTCTCCGGGATTTCCTGCCCCACTTTGACTCCCTGAAGGAAGTCTGTCAGGGATGGGTCTTGAACTATCGTTACATTGTGTCTGCGGGCAAGCTCCAGAATCCTTTCTCCAAGCTCCCCCTCCCCCCGCGCCATTAGCCGAGGCGCCATATCCCGGGCTTCGTCGAAGGATAAGGCTGCCGCCTTGAGTTGATCCGTTTTCGGTTCCTGTCCTTCCATAGTCAGTCTCCAGACCGGCCCGACATCGCCCTGCTATTCAGACCGAGTCCCCGTTCACAATTGTTCATGCCTGCCACAATTGCCCGGCGCTAAAAAAGGATGGATCCGGAAAACGGGACAGAACCGCGATCTCGGCAATGGATGGATCCCGAAAGCCATGGACCAGCCCCAGAAGCTCCTGCCGGGCTGTCTCCTCCGGTTGAACGATGAGTAGCCGGATCGTCTGGAAGTCCGCCGAATCGGAATAGAATACGAAAAGCGACTCCTGGTGGTTGCCCAAACTGGCAGTCATGGCCCAGAAGGCCGGACTGGATGGCCCTGAGCTCAAAGCGGTGGCTTCTTGCTTTGAATTCTCGCCAGGATCCACTTCCAGGGCTGAATCTCCAGTGGCACTGGCGCCTGTCATGGGCGCTCCTTTGTCCGTGGGCACTTCGGAACGGTCCAGGTTTGCTTCGGTCTTGCTTCTTCGCCAGTATTTGAATAACTCGGTGAGCGAATGAAAGAATTGCAGCTTTTCCGGGCCCAGCTTCATGACGAAATCCCGTAGCGCTGCACTCGATTCCCGGGAAACATCCAGGTCCTGCTGATTTAGCAACTTGAGAAAGAACTGTCCATCCTGCTTTTCTACCCTGAAGAACAGGTTCTGACCTTCCTGTACCCCACGTACCTGGAGCAATGCCTTGAGCATCTGGCCGCCCAGATGAAGTCGGATCACCTGACCCGGTATACCCGAATCCAGGGCCTTTCCCTGAACTTCCCGGCCCACCATGGACTGCAACATATCCGTCAGGGGTAGTCGCAGTCGCGCGGGAAGATTGGCCAACTCAACCTTCATTGGAATAAGTAGGCACCGCTTGCTTTGCGGGGCAAGCATAAGAAGCATCGGATCGGTCTGGCGCCGAACGGATCCGAAACGGTCCCGGGTATCGGATGATGGAAAGCCCCTCTTTTTGTGAAATGCCGGCGGGTTGTTGCCTTCTAATTGGACCGGGAAGCCCTGTTTTTGCGCAATGCCTGCCAATCATTGTCTTTCTACAGTGATCCACGGCGACTGGTCGGGTGAACCGGGCTCAGTTTTTCAGCTTGAAGCTCCGGCGGTGCAACGGGGATAAACCCAGGCTCTTGATTTGATTGCGGTGGTGAGCTGTACCGTAGCCAGCATGCTTGCCAAAATCGTATCCGGGAAATAACTGATCGAATCGTAGCATCCTGCGGTCCCTGAGCACCTTGGCTACTATGGAAGCACAGGCGATGGAAAATACCCGGTTATCGCCTCCCACAAGGCAGAGGATCTGAAGTTCCGGGAAGGCGGACCTGAGTCTTTTCAGAGGATAGTTACCATCAATGAGTACCGCAACCGGCGCGATACCACGGCTTCTTGTCCGGTGTATAGCTTGGATCATGCAATCCTCAATGGATTGATTGATTCCCAGCGAATCTATCTTGCGCGATGAATGCATTACGACGCCGGAGCATTGGCTGTGCTTCCGAATAGGTTCCATTAAGGCTTCTCTGCGGGAGCGGGACAGGAGCTTGGAGTCTCGCACCAGGGATAGTTCTACCGGAAGGGTCTCTATGATGTCCTGAGCAAAGACTGTGTAACCCACGGCAACGGGACCGGCCAGACAGCCACGGCCCGCCTCATCCAGACCCAGGACCGGTCCGGAGAACTGGAGCTCTAGCTTTTCGAATTGGATACCCTTCAGTGCATAACTCCAACAAAAAAGCCGGGAAGGATCCCGGCTTTCGTACTTCGACTCTTTGCGTCTGATTTACTCTGCTTCGCTGGACGCTGGAGCTGGCGCTGCAGCCGCCTCTTCTTTCTTTTTGGCTTTCTTCTTTTTGCCGCCGGATTTCTTGGCTTTTGCGGCCGCCACGGCGCCTGCATCGAAGGCTTCTTTGATTCGGGCTGATTTGCCGGATCGTTTGCGTAGATAGAAAAGCTTGGCGCGGCGCACTTTACCTTTTCTGCTTACTTCGATCTTGGCGATGCTGGGCGAATGATAGGGAAAGATACGCTCTACGCCTACATCGTGGGAAACTCGACGCACGATGAAGGTCTTGGACAGCCCTTCGCCGCGGATGCTGATAACAGCTCCTTCGTACACCTGAATCCGCTCTTTGTCGCCTTCTGTAATCCTGTAGTGGACTTTTACGGTATCACCCACATTGAAGGAAGGCCATTCTTTGAAGTTGATATGGTCCCCTTTGGCAATGGTAGCCTGTCCGCCGTTTAGCGTAATCTGTACCATTTCAGCAGGAGCGGCCGCGGGTGTTTCTTCGGCGGTCTCTGCGGTCTGGTTCTCGTTATTTGTTTCTTCAGTGCTCATCTCAATACTCCTGGTTCAGTCTGGCAAACCATCATCCCGGAGGCTAAAGCCTCTCTATTTGTTAGCTCACCCGGCCAATGTGTCTCAGGTGAACGTTCCGGGCTTTTCCCGGTTCTATGCCCGTTTCCGGCATTTTGGCCAAGGGGCCGATTCTTCCGTATCACAGAAGAGTATTATTGCATCTTCTCACTGAGCTTCAGGCTCTGTTCCTTTCTCCATTGCTCGATCTTTCCATGATCGCCGGAGAGCAAAATCGGAGGCACTTCCCAGTCCTGATATTCCGGAGGCCGCGTATATTGCGGATACTCCAGCGCTCCTTCCACTTCGTGGCTTTCTTCCTGGTGACTCTCATCGGAGCCCATGAAACCAGGAATGAGGCGGCTCACGCTTTCCAGAAAGCATATAGCCGCAGCATCTCCGGAGCCAAGTATGAAATCTCCCAGAGAAATCTGGTAATCCACCAGATTCGCCGCCACGCGCTCGTCCACTCCTTCGAAATAACCAGATACCAGAGTCAGTCCCGGTAGACTGGAAAACGAGCGCACCATTTGCTGATTCAGACGTTTACCCCGGGGAGTGAATAACACCACCGGGTACTGATCCGGAAAGCTTTGAATGGCGCGATGGATGGGGCCTACCTGGAGCACCATCCCCGGGCCACCGCCATAGGGCAAATCATCAATACGACCGCCTCGCCCCGGATCGGCATAGTGCCGAAGCTGTCTGAACCGCAGTTCCAGCAAGGCTTTTTTAAGTCCTTTTGAAGGCAAGCCACTTTCAAGGAAGTAACGGTAGCGTTCCGGAAAAAGTGTTACTATTTGAAAGACCATTTTGGGTTCAGTTCGATGCATCTCCGGAGTTCGGCTCGGAATCCGGATCCAGAGAAAGGAGGTCCGAAAAGACCACCAGTCGAGCCCGGGTGTCCACATGGGCATGGGGTTCGGTAAGGGGCACCAGAATCCTTCGTCCGTCAAGCTCCACGTCCAGGATTCCGTGGGCGCCGGTTTCCGAATACCCGCGGATTTTTCCGTCCGTTCTACCGCTGGCTTCATCCCGGCAATCGAATCCCAGGAGGTCAAAAAGGAAGAGATCCTCATCGCTGCCGCTGGACAGAAGCTCAGTGCGATCTACAAAAACCCAGAAGCCCCGGAAACCTTCGGTCTCGGAGGGCGGCGGCGTTGCGCTACTGATGGAGATTCGTCCGCGTCCGGCCGTGATATTCCCTTGTTTCTGAATGCTGGATTCTACTGCGCTGGCCGGCAAGCTTTCCAGCTCACCATCGCCAGGAGGACGGTCCGGGGTACCTGCAGGCGCCAGGAGATAGGCGTTAAAGGTTGATGGTAACGATGGCAGTCCGTCACCGGGACATGTGCAAGAGTACAGGGACTTCCCTGTATGAATGAGTTTCTTGATTCGGGCGACGGATATGTAGGACACTCAGTCGATGATTTCTACGCTATAGTTGGCATCATCTTTCAGCCCAATAGCGTTTACTACGTTCCTGAGGGCCCGCGCAACGCTTCCAGACTTTCCAATGACTTTTCCCACGTCCTCATCGGCAACACGAACCTCGATGATGGACTCTTCGGGTCCTTCGATTTCGTTCAGTTTCAATTGATCGGGCTGGGAAACAATGTTTTCCAGTACATATTCAATGAAGTCGGTTGCCTGGGACATGGGAAACTCCTTCGATTCCGAGATTAGTTCAGCAGACCTTGCTTTTTAAGCAGGGAGCGAACGGAGTCAGTGGGCTGAGCGCCAGATTCCAGCCAGTGCTTCACTCGGTCTTCTTTCAGAACACAAGAGGCATCAAAGGCCACTGGATTGTAGTAGCCGATTTGCTCGATGAACCGGCCATCTCGGGGGTATCGGGAGTCTGCCGCTACAATTCTGTAGAAAGGCTTCTTCCGGGTTCCGTATCTCTGTAAACGAATTTTAACCACAAACCGAGAAATTATGACGCATGTTTGCTGTCAACAGAAACTGATGCAGCATCCCGCAATCGGGCAATATTGCCGGCAATATCACCGCCTTTGAAGCATGCCGAGCCCGTCACTATGCGTCGAGCGCCGGCCTGCAGGATACGCCCTATGTTGGAGGCATCGATTCCGCCATCCACTTCAATCGTAATGTCTCGATCCCCGATCATGGCTGCCAGCTTTTCGATCTTGCCCAGGCTGGATTCGATGAAGCTCTGACCGTAAAAGCCCGGTTCCACGCTCATGATCAGCACCAGGTCGATTTCATCCAGCAGGTAATCCAGGCTGGATAATGGGGTGGCCGGGTTCAATGATACGCCGGCCTTGATTCCCTGCTTTCGGATTTCGCGGGCCAATCGAACGCCAAAATCGGTGGCTTCCACATGGAACGTTATATTGGCCGGTTCCAGCGGGAAATACTTGGGCACTTCTTTTTCTGGCTGAGTCACCATAAGATGCACATCCAGCGGGATGCTCGTATGCTGCTTAAGAATCTTTGTGTAAAGTTCCCCGAAGGAAAGCGTGGGCACGAAATGACCATCCATTACATCCATATGCAGATACTCTACACGACCTTCCAGCTCCTGTAGGCTGGATTTCATGTCCGTAAGATCGGCAGCCAGTATTGAAGGTGATAAATCCATAGTTATGCTCTAATTTCTCTCTTTACCGGTCTTAATGTCCGCTCGTCCCGCGGCGAAGCCGCTTTGGGTCAGCCCTGAAACCGTATCGTATCAGCCGGAGAAATCCGGGCTCAGGACCTTCCTGCTAACTACTTTGTTCTCGCACCGCAATTCCAAAACCTCGGTGTTTCTTCTGAAGAAAACTACGGTCGCTTTCTCTGACGATAGTTTCTGGCGGAAGATTGCTTTTCTGCTTTGTGGGTCGCTTTCCGGATAATGGTACAGCGAACACATTTTTTCGCCCCGATATTCCGCGGGAATTTCCACGGTTTCTTGCTCATAGCCGGAGGCGAAAGCAGCCGAAGGCTTCTGAAAAAAGACGTCCAGTTCGTACTGATCCTTGCCGGTCAGGCGGGCATCCGCCACTCTTCCCTGCTCTGCGGGTCTTGTGGGGCTCAGGATTTCTTTGATCGTGAATGATGCGCCGGTGCGAAGTAAGAACTCATAAGCCAGATCTACTGGCAGTTCCTTGAGCTCCGACGGAGTGATCTGCTTGCCACGATAGGCGTTGGATGTGGCGACCAGGAAATCCACCGGAAAATCCGGATCTACTTTTTGACCTGGAAGGGGCGACTGCGCCAGGATTGTTCCGTCCGGTACGCCGTCATCAAATACGTAGGACGTGGAGCCCCGGGCCAGGGAGTACACCTGGTCGCCGATCACAATCCGTTCCAGCGCAGCGCTAATACCGGCCTGGCCGGTTCCCACCAGATCAGGGACGGTAAGAAGCGGCTGATGCTGGTTAACAACCAGACGTAGACTCTGCCGCGGCTCGACGATGGTTCCCGGGCTGATGCTTTGATCCAGGATTATACCTTCCGGTCTGTCCGGGAAGTTACGCTTTTCGATCTCAACTCGCAGCCGACGACGATGCAGATCGTTATGGACGTTTATGTAATACTGTCCTCGGTAATCCTGCAGGGAAAAGCTGCCGGGATCTTCCGATCGGATCAAGAAGATGGTTACGGTTATCAGGACAAAGACCGCGGCCGCAACAATGACAGGAAATAGTGTTTGTAAAAGGCTCTTTAAGTATTGCACTTCAGATCTCCGCTGGAATGACAAATCGCTGACCGGAACCCACTTTGTGACCGTTCAGAAAGGAAACCGCATCCATCTGTTTCTTGTTCTGCGGCTGCAGGGATAGAATCTGCAAGGCCTGGTTATTTCC
The DNA here is from genome assembly GCA_002730875.1 of Spirochaetaceae bacterium. Classification (GTDB taxonomy): domain Bacteria; phylum Spirochaetota; class Leptospiria; order Leptospirales; family Leptonemataceae; genus UBA3465. The sequence goes on from PCBI01000015.1 coordinate 269,631, forward strand.
GGTGACCACCAGAAGAGCCGGGCTGCCATCCAGTCTAAAAGACAGCAGATCTCCAGGGGCTGCTGCCATCAATTGCTTTTCATCCTGGAGGGTCTGGAGTTGCTCTGCGGAAAGCAGCTTGCTTCGGTAGATTTTGAAAAGCCGACCCGCCTGCCCCGGGTCGTCACCCCGGTCCCCCTCCACAAGCACCGTCCGGGCGGTAGGTCGCGGGTTCATGCCTCGGATTTGATTATGCAGATGCAGAGGGCTCTGCTTCCAGTCCAGGTAGCTGTGTTCGGGTAATATCTTTCGGCAATAAGTGGCTTTGCTTTCGTCCTGGGCGGTGGCCCGGGGAGCCAATTCTTCCAGGCGCGGTAGCGTGTCCAGGACCAGCTGGATGCCCGCCGGAAGCATCTTCTCGGTGAGTTCCAGGGCCGTTTCTTCGGGATCGATGGGCAGGGATTTTTCCGCCACTACGTTGCCACAGTCCATCTTCTGGGAAACGAACTGAAAGGACCATCCTGTAGTTGTCAGTCCCTGGAGAATGGCGCTTTGTATGGGGCTTGCTCCCCGGAGTTCGGGAAGCAAGGAAGCGTGCAGATTGAAGATCCCGATCTTTCCCAGCGAAAGAAACCCTTCCGGCAATATGGAGCCATAGGCAAATACAATGACTGCATCTACTTCCGTATTGCGAATCTCATCCAGGATTTCGGCCGGCTTTTCCGGCCGCAGAAGGGGAAGTCCCGCTTCCAGAGCTGCCTGGCTAACAGGGGAAGGTTGCGGCGTTCCGGAGCGTCCCTTTGGTCGATCCGGGTTGGAGATTACGTATTTGATCTCATAACCCGCCTGGATCAGCGCCTTCAGTAGCTCCGCGCTGATTTCCGGTGTTCCCATGTATCCTATTTTCATACTACGTCCTGTGGATCCGGTTCAAATTCCAGGTGGCCCTTTCTGAGTCCAGGACGAAAGGAAGTCAAAACCTCCCGTAATCTGGATCGAATTCTTTCGTAGCTTCGGGTCTTTAGGAGAATATGCATTCTGTACTGATCGTGGATTCGTTCGATGGGCGCCGGAGCGGGACCGAGAAGCTGCATTTGACTCTCCAGTTCCTCAGAGAAAGCGGACTCCAGCAGCTCGGCCAGCTCATCTATCTTTTGCTCGGCGTACTCCTGCTCCGGTGAACGAATCAGAAATCGTAGCAATCGGCAAAAGGGCGGATAGTTTGTGGCATTTCGCAGAGCCAGCTCTTCCTGATAGAAGCGATGATAATCCTGGGCTGCGGCCATATGAATTACCGGATGCTCCGGGTTCAGCGCTTCGATTAATACTCGACCGTGGAACTGACCGCGCCCCGCTCGGCCCGCGACCTGCATCAGAAGCGAAAAGGTTCGCTCCTGGGCCCGGTAATCGGAAAGCATGAGCCCCTGATCCGCCTGGAGAACTCCGACCAGGGTTACATCCGGCGCATCCAGCCCTTTCGCTATCATCTGAGTTCCCATTAGTATATCCAATTCTTTGTTGAAGAATCGTTGCAGAGAATCCTGCAGGTTCTTGCCGCCTCTGGATGTGTCCGTATCCACTCGTTCTATGCGCGCATCCAGAAACCTGGAGCCCAGGAACTCTTCCAGACGCTGGACGCCGGTGCCGCTGGATTTGGTCCTGGAACCGCATTCGGGACAATTGCCGTCGTTTCGCGCGGAATAGCTACAGTAGTGGCAGAGTAGAATATCCGGTCGATGGAAGTGCAAGGTAACGGAGCAGCGGGGACATTTCAGGGTGCTTGCGCAGCTTTCGCAATAAATGAAAGGCTGGTATCCTCTGCGATTCAATAGCAGAATTGTCTGCTGGCCGTTCTTCAGGTTCTTTTCGATTTCCGTAATCAACTGACCGGAGATGGGATTCTGATTCAGAGGAGCCTGAACCACCTGCACCTGCGGCAGGCTACCGGAGGCCCGTCCTTTGATTTCATGATATTGAAAATGGTCCGGATGGGTCTGGCAGGCACGGCGGCTTTCCAGCCGGGGCGTGGCCGAACCGGCGATGATCATGGAATCGTTTTCGGTGGCGATCCATCGCGCCAGCAGTCGCGCATCGTACCGGGGAGCGCTATTCTCTCTATAAGAACTGTCGTGCTCCTCATCGACTATGATGTACTTCAAGTTGGAAACAGGCGCAAATATGGCCGACCGGGTACCCACTACCAGGTTGCGTTTTCCCTGCAACACCGAGAGATAGTTCAGGAATCGTTCCCGCCCGGCCAGACCTGAATGCAGCAGCGCGATGGCCGATCCGAAAACCTCCTGCAGCCGCTGAATCATCTGCACGGTCAGGGCGATTTCCGGTACCAGCAAAAGGACTCCCCTTCCTTCGAGATAGGCGTCCCGCATCAGATGGATGTAGATCTCGGTTTTTCCCGAACCTGTGATTCCATGCAGCAGGTGCATCTTTCCGGCCGAATGATGATTTCGAATGTCGTCGTAGATGATTTTCTGTTCCGCATTCAGGTTATGACGGGGCCTCGGCTGCGGCGGCGCCGGTACATCCGGAATCCTGAGCTTCCTGGTGGCTTTCCGTAGAAAGGAAGCCGGGGGCGCCGGAAGCATCTTGAACAAGCCTTCTCCGGGTCCGCAGATGTAGTAATCGGCGATGCGATGGGCAAGCTGAATCTGACTGGAGGTGAGCAACGGTTCTGAGTCAAGGACGCTACCAATATCAAGAACACGGTCCGTATCGGCGTGTTTTCCGATTTCTGTTACGATTCCGATTTCCGGCCTACCATTCAGACTCACTTCTACACGCGAGCCAATTGTAAGTCCCTGCTCTTCCTGTTCGGGTAGTATGCGATAGGACAGGGCCTGCTCCAGCGGTAGCCGGAACAGAAGCTTTGCGAACCGGTCGAACACCTAGCGAATACCCGGAGTGGACAGCGCTTTTTCCAGGTTGGCCAGAATCTGTTTTTTGATCTGAATCTCCTGATCACGAGCCTTCTTGTACGCTTCCTGATCGCCGGAGCTCTGGGCCTTTTTTGTTCGCGCCTCCAGCGATAGTATCGCCGCCGGGCTTCGCAGCACGGTGGCGCCCACCTGAACGGTATTTACGGGCATGGGAATCAATTCGCCGCTTTCCGAGAACTGTTTTGCTCCTTCTTCGCCGAATAGCAGAATGGCCGCCGGTCCTGTGATCAAAGCGAGTTTGATGCTTTCTCTCTTTATGGTGTCTTCCAGGTGAGTCAGGCAATTCAGGGTTCTTTCATTCCAGTCATCGGCAGTGCTTGTTTCGGCTACAAAATGGCAGGCGGGTAATTGCTGGAAATGCAGGTCCTCCATGGAGAAGCCCAATCGCTCAATCATTCGCTTAAACAAATCGTCCTCTTGTTCGGTGGCGAAGTGGAGTTTTTCGCTACGGTCCCGGCCATCGGCGTTTTTGGCGAATGGTCCTTCGAAGTGGATGACAAGTATCGGTTTGCGGCCCCGGATGTAGAACCTTCGCGTGGCATAGATTCGGTCCTTGCAAAGTGTGCATTTCTGATTCGCAGCCAGGTGCATGCTTTCGCCGACTGGCGGTTCAGGGAACGCTTTTCTGCCCGGCGCCTGGGCTTTCGGGGTAGAGCCGGCGCCCGGCGATTTTGCCGGGATGGCCTGCAGGCTTCTTTCTGCGGTATCGTGGGCTGTGCGCAGCAGCGCTCCGATGCCCGCAAAGTCGAAATGCTCGGGATGGGTCTGCCCTTCCAGATTCCAGAGCAGATCTTCATTTTCCAGGACCGCATGAAGATCGTCCAGGATCTCCTGCATTTGCTGCAGACCGGTGGCGCCTTCGGTCCGGGGAGTGCTTTCCGTGTTCACTGTTTCAGTCATTTTGATCCGCAAGGTGTTGCCTATTTCCGGCTCCGGAAATGACAGTACGCGCTACAAACAGGAAAAGAAAGACTCAATCGACTGCAAGCAAGAAAAGCCGGCCAACCCGCCGATGAACAACTGCACCCTACTGGATCTGATCCAGATCAATTTTTAAAGACTTGATCTTCCTGTGGAGATGGGTTCTTTCCAGTCCCAGAAACCTGGCGGTCTGACTGATATTCTTGTCGTTTTGCTTTAGGGCGCGCATAATATAGTCTCGCTCGAACTCCTTTCGCGCCGTTTTCAGGTCGGAAGAAAGGGGACCGTCGTTTCCTTCGCCCTCCACCGGGAACTGCCTCAGATGCAGCTGAACCTCGGTTTCGGTAATCTCCGGACCTTCCGATAGAATGGCAATCCTTTCCACCACGTTCTTCAGTTCCCGGACGTTTCCAGGCCACGGGTAATGCGTAAGAGCTTCCAGAGCTCCCTGGGTAAAGGTTCGAGGATCAATCTGGTTTTCTTTGAGCGACTGACGAAGAAAATGATCCAGAAGCAACGAAATGTCGGCCGGACGTTCTCGAAGCGCCGGCATTACAATCGGGATTACGTTTAATCGGAAATACAGATCTTCGCGGAATTTCCCTTCCTTGATTGCCTGTAACGGATCGATGTTCGTCGCCGCGATGATTCGCACATCCACTTCGATGGTTTCCGTGGAACCCACCCGGCTGAATTTTTGCTCTTCCAGAACCCGTAGCACCCGGGCCTGTGTGGCCAGGGACATATCGCATATTTCGTCCAGAAACAGCGTTCCGCCGTTGGCCTGCTCAAATTTTCCGATTCGTCTATCGGAAGCTCCGGTAAAGGCTCCTTTTTCATGACCGAATAATTCGCTTTCGATTAGTTCCCCGGGTATGGCCGCACAGTTCACGTCTACGAAAGGATCCTCGGAACGCCTGGAGTTGCGGTAAATGGCTCGTGCCACAAGTTCCTTGCCGGTTCCGTTTTCGCCGTAGATAAAAACTCGGGCATTGGTGCGCGCCGCCTGCGAAATGGACTGCTTCACCTTCTGGATTTGTTCGGATTGTCCGATGATTTCGTCAAAACCGAGTTTGATCTCTGGCTTGCGAGTGCCGTTGGTCGCCGGAATCTGGAGTATAGTATTTATCCTTTCGAGTACAATATCCAGGCTGAGGGGCTTCTCCAGAAAGTCCACCGCCCCTTTTTTTGTGGCGGTAACGGCCTGTTCGATAGTGCCATGGCCGCTAATCATTAGGACCGGTAATGCCGGATACTCGGCCCTGACCTTGTCCAGGATATCCAGTCCGTCCTCTTTGCCCATCCATACGTCCAGCAGGATTAGATCCGGTCGCTGATCCTTTAGAGTCTTGAGCATGGCCCGACCGGTGGCGAAGTCTTCTACTGCGAAATCTTCGTCTTCCAGTATGGCTCGTAGCGAGGATCGGATGCTTTGATCGTCATCGACAATGTAAATTTTCATACAGGAAATACCATAACGTCTCTTTCGCCTTGATTGCTTTCCGGTACAGGAAAAAACACCCGGAAGGCCGCGCCCCCCAGGCTGGAACCGGTAACATATATTCGGGCATTGTGGTCCAGAACGGCTCGTTCTACCAGGGCCAATCCCAGACCGTTGCCGTTTTCCCCTTTGGTTGTGTAGTAGGGCTCGAAAATCTGCTCTCGCTGATCCTCTTCAATGCCTGGACCGGAGTCTTCCACTGTCAACTGAACATGGCGTTTACCGGCCTGGAGATGTGGCGCGGCCGAAACCCGGATGAGCGGGCGATCGGGCTCGTCTTCCGGCTCCCATTCCATGGAGCGTATGGCATCAATGGCATTCTGTATCAAATTGTTAATCATTCCAATCACCAGGTTTCGGTCCAGCGCCAGTTCCGGCAGATCAGGGGAAACCTTTAGTTCAAAGTCAATGTCGGGCAGGTTTGCATATGCCTGAGTGGATTCCTGCAGCAGTTCCATCAGCGAATGCAACTCCAGGCGGGGAGCGGGCATCCGCGCGAAATTGGAGAATTCTTCCACCAGATGCTTGAGTACGTTTACCTGCTCCAGTATTGTTGTTCCGCCGGATCGCACGATATCGTCTACGTTGCCCCGGTCCGGTCTGTCCAGGCGTCGCAGCATTCGTTCCGCGGAAAGCTGTATGGGAGTAAGCGGGTTTTTGATTTCATGGGCCAGGCGGCGGGCCACTTCCTGCCAGGCCGCAACCCGCTGGCTGTGCAGCAATCGGCCGCGCAGGGTTTGCAGTTCTTCGGTCATCTGATTGAAGCTGTCGATTAGTATTCCCAGTTCGCCTTCAGCTTTTATGTCCAATCGGGTATCCAGCTTTCCCTGGGTCACGGAACGCGTGGCGGCGGCCAATGATACAATGGGATGGGAAATCTGGCGAGCCAGAACAATGGCTACCCCCAGAGCGATGGTAATCATCAATGCATAGGCGATGGCCAGTCCCAGTCGCAGATTATAGGGGATCTTTTCCTCCCACTCCTCTTTGCCTGAAGCCACCAGACTCAGTATCTCCTGGAATCTGGCTTCGGATCGCCTGTTATTTTTATACAGGTGCCGCGTCACGAGATAGTAGCGATCCGGGGTAGCCGTGGGAATCGTAACGGCTGCGTATCGATGGCTTGAGGATACCCCGGCGAAAATTGGCGGTCCGACTTCGTTTGCTCGGGCCACCGAGGACCACTCCAGAGGATTCAGCGGCTGGTCGCCGAATCGCTTGAGTACGCTGGAGCCTTCGATGAGAAATACGCTTTCGCTATCTGCATCAAAGCCATTCTCCAGGTTACCGGGCCAGGCCCCCACGCCGGGCAGAAATCCCTGACGGGCATTTACATAGTTGGCAAAGTCCCGGGTTTCTTCTAATTCATGTTGCCGGAGCAGATCCTCGGATGCCAGCAGACCGCCGCGGAAGTCCAGGGAGAAAAGGACGCCAATAACGGTCTCCACACGGTCCGAGCTTACCAGAAATATGGGAATGGACGGAAAGATGGATACCACCATGAAAGCAATCATCAGTCGGTATCTAAGCGAGGACCGTAGATTTCCGGTGCGTCGAATGCGCTTATTACGGTAGTAGTACAGGAAGAGAAAATTCAGCGTACCCAGTGGAATGAATACCACCAGATAGATGAAGATTCGATCCACCGGGGAGGTGTCCTCCCGGACAAAGTAGGCTTCGGCGATGAAGACCGAGATCCACAGGATGAGAATTAGAAACAGAGCGTCCCGGAGAAGAATCTTGGATTCCTCTCTTTTCCAGGGCTCTGTCCGCCTCAACTCTCTTCTCCGTTGAGAAGCCCGGGCAACCTGGCTATGGCTTCCTTTTCGTCATCGCCACGAATCTCCAGTTGTACCCTTGTTCCAGGGCTCAGGGCCAGCATAAGGATCCCCATTATGCTTTTTCCGTTTACGGTTACACCGTTGGCGGTAAGAAAGACTTCGCTCTTGTACTTGGCCGCTTCGCGTACAAAAATCGAGGCCGGCCGGGCATGTAATCCTTCCTGCAGTTCAATGACAACTTCAACTGTCTCCATTACACGGGTCCCATTAATGGCTTAGGATTCACTTTCTTGCGCTCCTTTTTGGCGGGGGCCTTTGAGCCGGGGCCCGAAGGCCCGGCGCCAGAACCTCCGCCTTTTTCCGGATCCTGACCTACCTGTTCCGCGATTCGCGTATGAATTCTTTCGGAAAGCGAGCGCGCCGCGTGAAAACCCATCCTTCGGGATCGATGATTCATTGAGGCGGTCTCCACCAGAATCGGTATATTGCGCCCCGGGCGCAGCGGAAGCGTAATGCTTGGGATGGATACATCCAGGATATCCATGGTCTGTTCGTCGATGCCCAGGCGGTCGTATTCCTTTTCTTCATTCCAGTCTTCCAGAAAGACTACGAGATCAACCTGTACTTTCTTCCGTATGGCTCCTACGCCAAACAGGTCCTTTATGTTTACGATGCCAATGCCCCGTAGCTCCATGTGATGTTCGATCATGGGATCGGATTCGCCCACCAGTTCGCCTTTACCCATATGGCGAATGTGTACCATGTCATCGGCTACAAGCCGGTGGCCGCGTTCGATGAGTTCCAGGGCGGTTTCGGACTTGCCTATGCCGGACGGTCCCAGCAAAAGAACGCCCAGGCCAAAAACCTCGATTAGCACTCCGTGGATTGACGTCTGGGGCGCCAGAGCCCGGGTGATTATCCGGTTGAAATTCAGAATAAAATCGTGGGTGGATAGGGTGGTCTGAAGCAGCGGAATGCTACAGTGGTTGGCCTTTTCCAGAAAACAGGAAGGAGGTTGATTTCCGTGGGTGAAAACCAGAGCCGGAAACTCGTAGTTGAAGAATTCCTCTTTGATCCGGTTCTCCACCTCGCCTCCACAGTCCATCAGGTAGGCAAACTCTCCCTGGCCAAATACCTGCAGTCTATCATGAGCAAAGTTACGATAGAACCCGGCCAGAGCCAGCCCCGGCCGGTTCACGTCTTCGTTGCGGATTTGACGGCTCAGACCTTCTTCGCCGGCCAGTATTCGCAATCCCAGTTCCGGGAATTCCAGTAATCTGCCAGGTTCCATCGAACTCATATCAACCTCGCTGGTTCTTGCCCAGGTTCTTTTCTTTGTGCTTTTTGATCTGCTTTTCCAGTTTCTTTTCTACCAGATCTAGAGCGGCATACATGGTTTCTGCCTTTTCTTCCGCTACGAACTGGCCGCTATCGCCATTGATTGTAATCTCAGCAATTTGATTAATCTTTTCCACCTTAAAATGAACGGTGGCATTCTGCAGATTGCTGAAGTGTGAGGAAAGTTTATCCACAACTTTGTCTGCGTACTCTTTCAGAGCATCTGAAGAGTCTATGTTTTGAAAGTGGTAGCTGGTTTCCATTCTGCCTCTCCTTGGATTGGTATAACTTTTATAAGAACTGATTTTCCGGATCTGTCTCGTGCAGATCCCTGCGCCCTATCTCTTACCCCGACCGATCCTGGCCGCTCCGTCCCATGCCTTTCAGTATTCTTCTTCTCTCCGCCGCTGGAATATTCAATACCTTTCTGTATTTGGCCACCGTTCTTCGGGCAATGGATACGCCTTCGGAGGCAATCTGATCGGCGATTTCCTGGTCAGAAAAAGGGGAGGATGGGTCTTCCGAATCTACGATCTTCTGTACCCTCTCTTTGATGTTCGTGGATGACTCCCCTCGCCCTCCATCCGCTTTTCGGAGTGCGCTGGTGAAGAAATACTTGAGCTCGAAAATGCCCCAGCGGGTCTGAACGTACTTGTTTGTGGTGATGCGCGAAATCGTAGACTCGTGCATCTCCAGGTCGTCGGCCACCTCGCGCAGGGTCAAAGGAACCAGGTGGCCGTGTCCCTGTCTGAAGAACTCTTCCTGATGCTGGACAATAGTTTGCATGGTCCGGTACAGGGTCTGTCTTCTCTGCTTGATTCCGCGCAGAAGCCAGGTGGCGCTGGAAAGCTTGGTTTCCAGATATTCGGTGTCCCCTTCCTTGCCGCCGGAAAGCAGCTTTTTGTAGGCCTCGTTGATTTGCAGGGACGGAATCCAATCGTCGTTTATGATTACATCTATACGGTCTTCCAGATCCACTACGATCAGGTCCGGCACCACATAGTCAGGTTCCCGACTGGAGTAAAGCGTTCCGGGAAAGGGCTCCAGGGTTCGAATGAACTGAAGGGCCGAATGGATTCTGGATTCGTTGCTTCCGGTTTCTTTTTCGATCTTCTTATAATCCAGTCTTTCCAGGTCCTGGAAATGGTGCTCCAGTAGTTTCAGTACAAAGGGCTCAGCATTCTGTAATGCCGCCTGCACGAGTAGCGCTTCCTGGACGCCGCTTACGCCGCATCCCGGCGGATCCAGTTCTCGGATCGTGGAGAGTATCTTATTTATGGCGCCGGCCGGCAGATTCTGATCATCCAGTAGTATTTCCGGAGATTCGGTAAGAAAGCCCTTCTGGTCGATGGCCGAAACGATGATCGTCGCCGCTTCGAATTCTGGAGGGCTCAGATTTGTGAGACGCAGTTGTTCTATCAGGTATTCCTGTAGGGATCTATGGGAAGTGACCGCATTCTGCAGAAATTGGTTCTTTCGGTCCGCGCCTTCATAATCGATTTGACCGTAATCGCTGTATTCCTCTCTGGATCGTGATTCGGATTCGGAGGCATCGTCTTCGGAAGACCTTTCCCGTTGGCGGGCTTCTTTTTCCTGGGCATCCCGGCTGCTGTCTTCCTCTTCTTTCAGTTCCAGAAGCGGGTTTTCCAGGAGTTCGGTTTCAATTCTTTCGGATAGCTCCAGGTTGGAGAGCGGAAGCAACTCAATGGACTGCCGCAGATCCTGAGTCATCACCAGTTTCTGGGTCTGTTTTTGAACAAGCTGCTGGGAAAGAGCCATAGGCAACCTTACAGAGTGAAGTCCTCTCCCAGATAGATTTCCTTGATTCGCTGGTCCTGTACCAATTCTTCCGCGGTGCCAGCCTTTAGTATCTGACCTGCGTACATGATGTACGCTCGGTCGGTGATCTTAAGTGTTTCGCGAACGTTGTGATCCGTAATGAGTATCCCCAGCCCGCGTTCCCGTAGCTGAGAAATCAAATCCTGGATGTCCCGAACAGCGATGGGATCCACACCGGCGAAAGGTTCGTCCAGAAGTATGAAATCCGGTTCCGTGGCCAGCGCCCGGGCAATTTCGCAACGGCGGCGCTCTCCTCCGGATAATGTGAATCCCTTCTGATCCGTGACTTTGTTTAGATGAAGCTCATCTATGAGAGCGTCGGACCGTCGGCGAATCTCCTTTGGATCCTTGAAATGCATCTGTAGAACGCCTTCAATGTTTTCGCGGACTGACAGCTTTCGAAACACGGAAGCTTCCTGGGCCAGATAACCCACGCCCAGGCGCGCTCGTTTGAACATGGGTAGTCTGGTTACTTCTTCTTCGCCGATGAATGCGCGACCTTCATCGGGTTGGACCAGACCGACGGCCATGTAAAAGGATGTTGTTTTACCAGCGCCGTTGGGACCGAGCAATCCCACGATTTCTCGCCGAGCAATCTCAAAAGAGACGCCATCTACGACCTTTTTCCGGTTATAGATCTTGACCAGTCCCTCCATACGTAGAGTGCGCATGCGAAAGTTCGGATCATAGGAATCCGGAGATAACCCTGCTGCGGTTTCCTCGCTTTTCCTGGTTTTCTTTGCCCTGGCCACAAATCCAGAATGGCAGGGCCATTTTTAGAGGCAAACCTTCTTTGGCTTTTTTCGTAGTTTGGTCCGGCTTTTGCAGGGCGGAAGCGCCAGAGTCATCCCCATGTCAAGCAACCTGACAGGTCATCCGCTTCGAAACCGCAAATGGTGAATACGCATCTGCAATCCGGCATTCATCAGCGAGGCCGCTCATATTCAGGTTAATGCCTTTCTTGCCTTTCTTGCCTTTCTTGCCATCCCGGTCTGGGGCAAGGATGCAATGGGATAAGGGTTATTCTACAATGGCGCCCTGGATATTCTTTTCAAAGATGATGCGATCCTGATCGGGATACATCCGCACCAGGCTACATTGAATCCAGGACCCATCGCGATAGATCCTCGGATTTCCGATGAACTCCAGATAGCCATCCTTTTCTTCATACCGGGCGATCTCGCCCCGAGCGCGATCCTGGCCTCGATTCAGTTCCACATTTCCTCGGGCCAGTGTGACTTCGGCCTGGAAATCCCTTTCGATGAAAGCGCCGGTGAGAGTGCCTGTGACCTCACCGGTTTTTTCGTCCAGAAACTCCACCAGCGGTTTGCCGGTAAGCGTGAGAAATTGTTTCTGCCGCTGGTATTCCATCTCTCGGGATTTCACCCGGATATTCTCTTCTTTGTCTATGAACTCCACCCCCTGATCGGTACTCAGTGTGGCCATGGATGGACCGGTTCCAATGAGCGCCGGAGAGCGCAATTCGCGGGTAGGATCCGTAAACACTACATTGCCGGTGATCTTCGTAATGGGATTCTTTTTGTCCGCGAATAGATGCTCGATTCGATCGGCAGAAAGGACCTGCAGTACCGGCCCGGCGGGATTCTCTTTCGCTTCCTCCGGGTCCGGCAAAGTCTCTCCCCTTGCTTGCGCTTCCTCTTTGGCTCGTTCAATGGCCTTTTCGCTTACCGGGCCATGACTGCGGGCATAGGTCTCCAGGTCCATTGTCTGGATTTTCTCCGGCTCATAAGTTGCATACAGGGTGCGGCCTTCCAGTACTGCTTTTTCTTCGCCGGTATAGTAGTAGATTTTGTCTCCGGTGAGATATTCGCCTTTGCCCAGTATCCTGGGATTGTCGGGAATCTCTATCAGTTCTTTCTCGTCGGTATAGCTGGCGGTGTCGGCCAGGATGTTGTAGTCGCTATGGTGGATTCGCACATCTTCCTTGAGGTAGGCGATCTTCTCCGCCAGGTCCCTTTCCATACGAACGCAGGTAATATGGGTAGTTTCCTGACCTTCCTTTTTAATACGCATATACGGCCAGCCCAACAGCTGCACAAGCTCCTTGTCTCGATTGTAAACGCCCTGGGCGGCACGAATGAAGATCCCGTTTTCCGAATCGTAGATTTGAACGCCTCCCGACATTTTACCGTATTTGCCTGCATCTATGGTTATCACCGGCGCGCGAATGAGCACATTTCCGTGTCGGATGGTTGCATTCCCCCGAAGCTGAATGCGCCATTCCGGTTTCCCGTCCACGTAAATCCGGGAGCGCACCAGTTCGGCGCCGTAGAACCGGGTGACAATTTCGCGGCCGCGATCCGTCTTCTTCTTCTGTTCGATCTGCAGCCTGGAATCCTTTTCTGGATCGATGGGCGTCACTGTTTCTTCTTTGCCGGGGGTATCGGATTGGGAGTCCGGCTCAGTTGTCTCTGACTCTTCCGTTTCCGAAGATATCTCTCCATCCCAGGGGAAGTTGTAGTCCTCTTCCGCAGTTGTTTCGCCGTAGATCAAATCCTGAACGGACTGACAGCCAGGGAGAAGGACGAGGCCAAGCAATACACAACCGACGGCAAAACGACGGAGAAAATCGGATCCTACCAGGCATGGAACCTTCTTTGCGAAAGCGGTGGCCTGGAATGAATTAGCATTCGGCCTGTTTGGTGTCTTCGGCATAGTGATTTTGGAGTGATTCCTATTGGCTCAAATTCCTGCTTGATTCGCGGTTTCTACTGAAACAGATCATCTCCGGGAGTGGGCGTCGGCGCAGCATTGCCCGGTACCTGAGGCCTTTTCTTTTCTCTTTGGCCCGCGGGCAATCGACAGATTTGCTTTTCCTGTTTCATGTACATGACTACTCCGCCCCGACAATGCGTGGAAATCTCTCCTTCCTTTATATAGACGGGCGAGTCGCTGCGAGCGATCTTGTTTTCCATATCATAGTAGAGCGCTTCGCCGCGGATTTCGCGATCCACGCCTTTAAGGTGTACATTGCCGGTCATATACATCTGACCGGTTTTCTGATTCATCTCGGCTTTTTTTGCGGTCAGGATGGTAGTATCGGCCCCGTCGATATCGGTGTATTCGAAATCATAGCCTACCAGACGTTCCTGGGTTTTGTTTGCCCCTTCCCCTGACTCGTAGATGTAGGCTTCTCTGGCCTTCACCTGCATCTCGGGCTGACCCACAGCGTTATATTCCTTTCTTTCAAAGTTGGAGATTCGGATGGTGGATCCTTGTTCGGCCCCTTCCTCTTTTAGTATCGGGATGTCATCCGAGCAATGCAGCGTTACCAGAAGCGCCAAAAAAAAGAGGGACAAGGAGGCGAGCCGGAGGCTGCGGCCGTTACCGCTTCGGGCGGCTTTTGCGGCTTCGCAGATTCCATCCCCCGGCGAATGACTGACGGCGCTCGGGGAATTGTTTACGCCTGGCCGTAGCAGTGGAGCAGCGCTTTCAGGAGCGAGGCTTGATGTTTTTTCGCCGCGTTTAACTCCGAATAGAATCATAAATCGTGTGCAGGAGGCAAGGAAATCAGGCCGGAACCGCGCCCCCAACCTTAACCAATCGATCTATATCATATAATTGTTTCAGCAAGTCTTCAGACTTATCCAACCAGTACTGGTTGCTGGAATCGCTCCAGGCATTCGCCGGGTCAGGATGAACCTCCATGAAGAAACCTTCCACTCCCACGGCCGCCGCAGCGCGCATTAGAACCGGTGCCATGGCGCGGTCTCCGCCGCTTTGTTTTCCTCCGCCTGGAAGCTGGGTGGAATGAGTTCCGTCAAAGATCACGGGAATATCGCTTTGATGCATGATCTCCGGGCTGCGAGGATCAAAAACCAGGTTGTTGTAACCAAAGCTTACTCCCCGTTCGGTGATCAGGTATTTATCATTGCCCCTGGATTTGATTTTTTCGGCGATGGTGGGCGCATCTCCGGGGGCCATAAACTGCCCTTTCTTGACATTTACCCATCGACCCGAATCGGCACAGGCAAATACAAGATCGGTTTGCCGGCAAAGGAAAGCGGGGATTTGCAGTATATCCACAACCTGGGCCACCGATTCTACCTGGGAGGCATCGTGCACATCCGTGAGAACCGGCACTCCGTAGGTTTCTTTGATGAATTGCAGATCCTTCAGGCCTTCGTCAATTCCAGGTCCGCGCTTGCTGTCCGCCGAACTTCGATTGGCCTTGTCGAAACTGGATTTGAATACGTATGGGATGCCCAGTTTGCCGGTAATCTCCAGCATTGTTTCGCAGACCTGTTGCAGCATATCCCGGCTCTCAATAACGCAGGGACCGGCAATCAGAAAGAACGGCTCGTCGCCGCCAATATGGGAGTTGTTTAAGAAGGGGCGTCTGGATGCCTGCATAGTGACAGGCTAAGTACTCTTGCCGGGCAGGCCATTCTTTTTTGGCGGAGGGCTAATGGGACTGCATTGCCTGGCCGAAGGATGCCGGAATAACGCAAGGCTGGATTGGGCTGGCGCCACCGCCGGGGATTGCCGTATAGGATGGCTCGATGACGCGTTAATTCGGGCAGTTCTCGCAACTCGGGGCGTCCCGAGATGGGTTCTTCCGAAAGCCCGGGCACGCTCTTTTGAACGGTCCGGCAAGAAAAAAGCCAGGCACTGATTACTTCGTCTGCTTTGAGGCCGCTCGCACGAATCCGGCAAACAAGGGGTGCGGTTTCACCGGTCGGGTCTGAAACTCGGGATGGAACTGGCAGCCGATAAACCAGGGATGATTTTTTATCTCTACAATTTCGATGAGCTGTCCATCCGGACTTGTGCCGGAAAACGTGAGCCCGGCTTTTTCGAATTCCTCTTTATATTTTAGGGTAAACTCGAATCGATGCCGGTGTCTTTCTTTGATCTTTGTTTGTCCGTATTCTTTGTGAGCAAGGGTTCCTTCGGTGACGGTGCATGGATAAGATCCCAGGCGCATGGTGCCGCCCTTTTGTTCCAGTCCCATTTGCTCCTCGAGAAGCGAAATAACCGGGTGATCGGACTTGGGATCGAATTCAGTACTGTTGGCTTCCTCCAGACCTACTTCGTTTCGCGCAAACTCAATGACGGCGCATTGCATTCCCAGACAGATACCAAAGAAGGGAATCTTCCTGGTTCTTGCATAGTGGATAGCTTTGAGCTTGCCTTCGATGCCGCGGTTTCCAAAACCTCCAGGAACCAGAATTCCATGAACGCCTTTGAAGGCATCCGCAGGTGTTGTATCCTTTTCCAGTTCTTCCGGATCCACAGATACGAATTCGACTTCTACGTGATTGGCAATACCTCCATGCATCAACCCTTCATAGATGGATCGATAGGCATCTTGCAGCGCGATATACTTTCCGCAGATGGCAACCCGGACTGTTTTTTTGGGCGTCCTGGTAATCTCCATCAGGTCGTGCCATTTCTTGAAGTTGAGGCGCCTGGGCTCAATCTGAAAATGCTCCAGAACTCTAAGGTCCAGTTGCTCGGTCCTGTACATTTCCGGGATTTCGTATATACTTCCCTTGATGTCTGAGGCCGAAATGATGTTTTCTTCCTTAACGTTACAGAACAATCCCAGTTTGTCTTTCAGGTCCGTACTCAGCGGACTGGCTACCCGGCAAACCAGGACATCCGGCTGAATACCAAAGGTTAACAGCTCCTTTACGCTATGTTGTGTGGGCTTGGTTTTTGCTTCGCCGGCCACTGTAATCGTGGGCACGAGCGTGAGATGAATAAAGCATACCCCTTCCCGGCCTCTTTCGCGGCGCATCTGTCGAATTGCTTCCAGGAAAGGCACCGATTCGATATCGCCTACCGTTCCGCCGATCTCAACGATGGCAAAGTCCACATCGTCGTTGCGGGTGAGTTCCATCATCCGGTTCTTAATTTCGTTGGTAATATGCGGAATCACCTGCACTGTTCGTCCCAGGTAATCCCCTCTGCGTTCGCGCTGAATCACAGCATTGTAGATCTGGCCGGTACTTACTGAATGGGCGCGAGTCAGGTTGTTGCTGGTGAACCTTTCGTAATAGCCCAGGTCCAGGTCGGTCTCTGCCCCATCGTCGGTGACGTACACCTCGCCATGCTGATAGGGACTCATGGTTCCTGGATCGATATTGATATAAGGATCCATCTTCTGTAGCGATACCCGGTAGCCCCGGTTTTCTAGAAGACAGCCCAGGGCCGCCACGGTGACCCCTTTTCCCAGAGAGGAGCAAACACCGCCAGTAATGAAGATGAATCGGGCAGACATGGAAGCCATATCCCAGTCTCCATTCTTGCATCCAACGATTTTTTCCAAAAAGCTTCGGATGTGCCGTCAGCCAGAACGGATCTCCCCCGCCGCGACCCCCGCTTCCATCGCAAACCAGGGGAGATCCGAAGATCCCGGGTGTTCTGGTTTTCTTGATGGGCTCCGCTTGCTCTTACCGGCAAGAAAGCTGGTTCCAGGGAAACGAGTTCGCGATGCCGGTCCGGATGGCGAAAGGCTGCGAGGCTGCCCCTTCGGAACAAAGGCAGCGAAGCCGGCGGCCTGGAAAACCTTTCTGAAGATGAATGGTCCGCCATTTGAGCAAAAAGCGGAAGACGAAGACCGATATCCGGAGAGGAGCTGCGTCAATGGATTAAATGGCCAGCCCTGAAAGGAAAAGATCTGTGAGAAATCCCGCCGCCCTTTCCGGACTCAGTGACGGATCCGTGCCCATGGACACCAGAATTTCGAAGCCGGAGCCAATCATGGCCCGGGCCAGAAGTTCCGGGTTGGCTTCGCGGAAGTACCCCTTCTTGAAGGCCCATTTTAGATCCTTTTTGAGGTCGGCCAGGATGCCCTGCACCGCGTTTACGTCTGAGGGCCCTGGCCGCTGGCCTGAAGCATCCCTGGCGGAACGGAGTGGCTGATAAGTGCCAAAGACCATGCTTCGGAAAACGTTCTGGTTTCTGGCCAGCATCAGTAGCAGTCCGGGATCCGAAGACAGCACCTGAAAGAAGCCCAGGTAGCCGTCTTCGATGAAGCTTCGGCCATCCCCCGACTTTCGGCGAGCCCGATGGACCACACTTCGCACCTCGGCGCCGATTTCGGCAATCATGCTTTCCAGCACCTGTTCTTTGCTCTCGAAGTAGTTGTAGAAGGTACCGGCGGCCAGACCACTGGCCCGGACAATATCTCTCACTGTGCAGGCTTCAAAGCCCATTTCGGAAAAGACTTCGGTGGCAGCTTTGATTATGGCGGCTCGATTGGCCGCCTTCTGGTTCTCACGCAATCCCGGGCCAGACATGGCCTCACATGAGGCCCGGCCATGGAAGCTGGCAAGCAAAAGTTGACGCCGGCGTCACTTTTTCTTGACAGGACAATGGTATAGGAGTAAAAACCGGTCAGGCGGCGCAGAACCTTGCGTTCGGAAACCGCCAGGGGGAACTTATGAAACGAAAATCAGGAACCGGCAACGTTCGCAACGGTGCGGGCCGGGGAGCCCAAAAGGCGACCAGAGCCAATGCTCAGAATGAAGGCAAATTACCCAGGGTTTGTATTGTAGGAGCGGGTTGTAGTGGCATGACCGCGGCGAAAGCGCTTAAGGATGCAGGTATACCATTTGACTGTTACGAAAAAGGATCGGACATCGGCGGCCTCTGGAGATTCGGAAACGACAACGGAATGAGTAGCGTATACAAATCGCTGCACATAAACACTCATCGGGACCGGATGGAATACAGGGACTATCCCATGCCAGATGATTATCCGGACTACCCATCCCATAAACTGATCTACGATTACTTTCAGGACTACGCCCGGCAATTTGGTCTCTATGAACATATTCAGTTCAAGACCGCGGTGAGCCACATTGAGCCGGAACCCGATGGCACCTACGAAGTCACTCTGTCCGATGGCCGACAAATCCATTACGATTCCGTGATGGTGGCTAACGGCCATCACTGGGCCGAACGTTGGCCGGATCCTGAGTATCCAGGTCAGAAACAGTTTAAAGGGACTCAGTTCCACGCGCATCATTACGTGGATCCGGAGAAGCCACACAATCTCATCGGAAAGAACGTCCTGGTTGTTGGTATGGGAAACAGCGCGATGGATATTGCCACGGAGATTTCCCGACCCGGACTTGCGAAGAATGTATTCCTTTCCGGTCGTCGCGGCGCCTACGTATTTCCCAAATATCTCTTTGGTAAGCCATTCGATAAACTCACCGAGGCCTTTCCTGTATGGGTGCCCTTCTGGTTCAAAGAAGCGGTGGCATCGCTGATCTTTCGCCTGGCTGTGGGAAAGATGTCCAGTTTCGGATTGCCCGAACCTGATTTTAGCATAGGCCAGGCACATCCTACTATTTCGAATGAGATCCTGGGAAGACTGGGAAGCGGGGACCTGGCATATAGACCGGGCATAGAAAAAATGGATGCGAAGAACGTCTATTTCGTCAACGGCGGTTCAGAGCAGATAGATGTAATCATCTGGTGCACGGGATACGATGTTAAGTTTCCCTTCTTCGACCAGGATTTCATTTCGGCTCCGGACAACTATTTGCCGCTCTTTCATCGGGCGATTCAACCCGAGAGACCCGGAATTTGCTTTGTGGGCCTTCTTCAGCCGCTGGGGCCCGTAATGCCTCTTTCGGAGGCCCAGAGTAAATGGTATGCGAAGTACCTTACCGGCGATTATGCGCTTCCCACCGAGCAGTTCATGCATCGTTTCATGGAAAGGGAGCAGAAAGTGATGGCGAAGCGATATGTGCAATCGGCCCGTCATACCATGCAGGTGGATTTCGAGCTCTTTCTTGCAGAACTGGAAAAGGAAAGCCGACAGGGACAGCAAAGGGCTCGAAAGCAGGAAAACCAGCTGAACGTACTTCCACTGGCTCATAACTATCCGGAAACTCGAACCGGTCGAAGCTCCCGAGCATCCGGTAGAGACCGCGCTGGTCGCTCCGGCGGGACGGGCAAACGAGCCCTGAGCGCCAGGAGATAGGCTTTGATTTGGACGCTTGAAAGGCTACCCGGTCTTGCGCGGCCGCTTTTCACGTCGCAGGTTTCATTTGGACACTGCCCCCGGTCCGGCGGTCATGAACCATGGCCGAACCCGGACCGGGCCTTTTTCGCGGCCCTGGCGCCGATACTAAACGGCCAACTCGCTACTTTGCCTGGAGTCCGCGAAAGCTTTCCCTAGAGTCCACGAAAGCTTTGCCTAGAGGCGCGCTTTTCCGGCCCTGGCTTTCTTGCTCCGGGGGTTTTTCTTTCGAGTCGCCGTAGAGCCCGAGTTGTCTTTTCCTGCCGATGCGCGCGTGGAGTTCTTACCGCTGCGGGTAGAAGCAGCGGAGGGCCGGGCCGGCGGAGGGCTGTTCAGGATTTTCTCGAATCCCCTTTTCTTCTCAAATGCGAAAGTGGCTGTCTGTCGCTCCTTTGGAGGAATGAATGACATGGCCCTTTCGCTGAGCGCCGTAATCGTAAGGCTGGGGTTCACCCCCAGGTTCTCGGTAAGCATGGAGCCGTCGCAGACCCTGAGGTTGTGATAGCCAAAGACTCTGTTTTCCAGGTCAATGACGCCCTCTTCGCGGGACTGACCCATAATGCAGCCGCCCATAATGTGACCGGTGACCGGAGCATTGAGTACTACCTCATTGATAGAGCTACGAGGAATACCGCCGATCTTATTGGCCACACGCCGGGTTACTTCATTGCCTATGGGAATCGTGGCCGGCGTAGGCTCGCTACCTGGCTCCAATCGGGATGTGGTGGATCTCTGAAAAGGCCAGGCCAATCTTCGTTTACGGATGAGCTGAACGCTGTTATCCAGGGTCTGCATCACAAGAAGAATTACGGATTTCTGTGCAAAACCAAAAGGGTTGGATGCCTTGAGAAAATAGATCGGATGAGTGAACAACATACCCAGATAGCGCAATGGTCGCGGGATCCTTCCGGTGTCTGATGGCATGGGGCTGGCCAGAAGCCCAAAGAAGTCGGCGCCTCTGGGGTATCGAACCGGCTCCACATGCGTATGATCGTCTACGTGGATGCTGGATGTAATGGCCACTCCATGGGAATAATCGGGCTTCGTGCCTTCCCTGGTCTTTCCGTACTTCGTGGCCACCAGCACGGTTTCGCTGTTGGTTCGCACACGACTGCCCAGTTTCGAGCTCAGAGCGGGAAGACGGTTCTTCTTCTTCATTTCCAGAAGAAGTCCAACGGTGCCCATTACGCCGGCGGACAAAATGACGTTCCGCGATCGCATGCGCTTTCGGGGAAATCCGAAAAAGCCCGTGGTACTCTTTGTGCGGATCTCGTAACCGTAAGTTCCGTCCGCGGTGGGATCCGTCTGGCCGGTGGAATTCAAAGGCAACAAATCGTAAACTTTGGATTCGGGAAATACTTTTACTCCCAGGCTTTCGGCAAGGTATAGATAGTTCTTGTCCAGAGTGTTTTTGGAATGATAACGGCAACCTACCATGCATCCGCCGCAATAGTTGCATCCTATGCGATGGGGACCGATTCCTTCAAAAAATGGATCTCCGCCGGGCTTTCCGGCCCCCTCCCCGAAATACACGCCCACCGGAGTGGGACGAAACGTATCCTC
Organism: Spirochaetaceae bacterium; assembly: GCA_002730875.1. GTDB lineage: Bacteria > Spirochaetota > Leptospiria > Leptospirales > Leptonemataceae > UBA3465. Next base: position 290,511 of record PCBI01000015.1, read on the forward strand.
TTTTCCCATGTCCCGGGCCACTTCTTTTAGTACATGATCCGCTTCGAAGAGCCGAGGATTGGTGGTCACACCGAGCATATACGATGCCACTTTGTAGAAGGGATGCAATCCCTTTGGCCCGCCCAGAAGCGAAAACACAGGTTTGCTGAGCACCGAATCCGGCGGAACATACAGTGTGTTGGCATATACCAGGCTGCCGCCCCCGACTCCGGCGCCGCTCACCAGGAGAAAGTCGTTGAGTATATTGATTCGCTGTATTCCGTAAAAACCCAGTCGCGGCATCCAGAGATACTTTCTAAGGTTCCAGTTTGTGCGCGGAAAGTCTTCGGATCGCCATCGTTTGCCCGATTCGATTACGGCCACCGAGTAGCCCTTTTGCGCAAGACGAAGAGCGGAAACGCTACCTCCGAATCCGCTACCTACAATGATATAATCGAAATCGAAAGGATGGGAATGCATACACCCGACGATCGCATGCTCCACATCAACGGTCCACACATTTTCCTGCGTTACCACGTCCTTCCTTTGATTCCCGTGGCTCGGCTGCTTCTATCTCCGGAGTTTCGGAGAGTCCCAGATGTGATCCCTCCAGAAAGGCATTCGTTCGGTATTCCGGTCAGCCAGAGAAAGATTGCGGTATGCCAACAGTGTCGTCGGAAATCAGCGCTTTGTCCGGGAGCCTGCAGGCAAGTCTGCCAGGGACTGGCCTCTTCCGGGGTAGGTTTGCTGCCCGGGATTTACTTGCTTTCATAAGCATGTATGGAAACCCTAAACAATGGCTGACTGGTTGCGCACTCTGGAAGGAAAAACAGGAAGAGCAATTCTAAGCCTGCCGGAGGGCTTGCTCCGGTTTCTGTCGGGCGGGAAAAAGAGAAATGAGTCGGGATATCTTCTGGATGCCCGAATTCAAATGGGGCTTCTGCTTTCCCGGATCCATGAAGCTACCGAAAACCTGACTCCTCTTCATGCACGAAAGCAGCTGGCTGAATTGCTCGGCCACTTTGATCTGGAGCCCGAGCCTCTGGCCCGCCTTGAAAACCTTTCCATTCCCGGTCCGGAGAACCGTCGACTTCGTATTCGAATCTACGCCCCCACATGCGAAGCTCGTTTGCAGCCCGCAATGATCTATTTCCATGGCGGCGGTTATGTGATCGGCGATCTGGAAACAAATGACTCCATGCTAAGGCTTCTGGCTATAGAGTCCGGGCTGACTATTGTTTCGGTGGACTATCGTCTTGCGCCGGAGCATCCCTATCCGGCCGGCGCGGAAGATGGACTGGTAGCCTATAAATGGCTACTGGAACACGGCAAGCATCTGGGCATTGATGCCAGCCGAATGGGCCTGGGCGGCGATAGCGCCGGCGGCAACATCGTTCTCTATATATCTCTGAATGCGAAGCGAAAGCGAATAAAGCGGCCCGCTTTCCAGGCGTTGATCTATCCCTGGGTGGACCTGGGAAATTCGGCGATTACGGATAGTTCCATGATCGAAATGGCCGAAGGTTTTGGTCTCACGGGAACCATGCTCGACTATTTTCGCCGACATGCTTTTCCGCAGAATACGGACTTTGAAAGCCCCCTTGTAAGCCCCTGCCATGCAAAGAAAGCCGATCTAAAAGCTCTGCCTCCTACGTTCATTCAGGTATGCGGCTTCGATCCGTTGCGCGACCAGGGACTGCGTCTGGGGAGCCTGATGCGGGAAGCCGGGGCTACAGTACAGGTCCGAAATTACGAATCGCTAATCCATGGCGCCATAAACCTGGCCCGAACAGTGCCCGAGGCAAAGCAGCTCATTGATGATCTGGGGCACTATCTTCTGGAAATCGGCTGATTCTCGCTTGCCCGGTAACGCATTCGCCCGCCGTTCATCGTAGGGCGAACGGAACCTTCGGCAAAGGCCGCGAAACCCGGGCGTTCTAGTCGCCGGTAGATTTGCTCTTCTTAATAATACTACTACTGGAGCGGCCTTCCAGGAACGGAAGGAGTACTACTCTTCCGCCATAGGACTCGACCACTCGAGCTTCTGGTAGGGTTTCCGGTTTGTAGTCGCCGCCCTTGGTATGAATATCCGGCTGGAGAACAGAAAGCAGATGCTCCGGAGTCTGCTCCGCGAACGGCACTATGAAATCCAGGCAGAATAATCCGGCCATGATGCGAAGCCGATCCTCCAGCGGTTGGATGGGACGATCGGGCCCTTTCAGGCCGCGTACAGATTCATCCGAGTTGAGTCCCAGAACCAGGCAGTCGCCCAGATCCCGGGCACGGCAAAGATATTCTACGTGCCCCCGGTGTAAGATGTCAAAGCAACCATTCGTGAACACAACAGTCTTCTGCGCTTTCTGCAGGCCCTGGATCTTTTTGCGAAGTTCCGATGCGTCAGTGTATATCTTGGATTCCAGCGTTTCCACGGCTTTCAATAATCTATTCCTCCGATGATGGACGACAAACCAGGTGTTCTATCCAGGATAGAAGCCTTCTTTCAACTTTTTCTACAGCAATCTATGCCGACGCGTTTTTGCCCTGCAGACATGCTTTTCTCAATCCGAGGCCGCATCTAGAAGTTCTTCGGCCGTTACCGTGGCCGCTCCGATGCGTCGGATCACCAGGCCAGCGGCGAAGTTGCTTAGATGGACCGCTTCTTCGAGAGTTCCTCCGCTGGCCATTACCAGAGTGAATACGGAAATTACAGTATCGCCGGCTCCGGTGACGTCGAAGACCTCTGTGGCCACCGTGGGGAAGTGGCGGGTGCGGTCCGGTTCAATAAGGCTCATTCCCTTTTCTCCCCGGGTTATGAGCAGACTCTTGCAGTTCAGTCGCTCCAGGATTTCCTTGCCCCCTGCTTCCACCGCTTCGTCGGTTTTTAGCTCGCGTAGCAAAAAGCGACCGGCTTCATGATGGTTCGGAGTGAGAATGTCTACGTTCTTATACTGACTGAAATGGGTTACCTGCGGATCAACGGCCACGTAGGCGCTTTGCTGTGCCGCTCGCTGAACAATGCGATCGATTAATTCGGGAACAATGACTCCCTTATCGTAATCCGAAAGAATGATGGCGGCGGATTCGCCCAGGGCCTGGTCCAGCCGATGCATCAAGGTATTTACTGTGGCGCTTTGAATCGGACTTCGATCTTCCAGGTCCAGGCGACATACCTGCTGGTTGGCCGCAAAGATTCTGGTCTTCCGTGTAGTGGGCCGGTCCAGCTTCTCGAATAGTATTCGTCCCTGATCCACTCCCAGTTCAATGAGATCCTTTTCCAGTTCCTGAGCCCGATCGTCAAAACCGCATATTCCGGAAGCCACTACCGGCACTCCCAGACTGCGAAGGTTGCATACTACGTTTCCTGCGCCTCCGGGAATGCGCTGGACTCGTTTTTGCTCTACAACCGGCACCGGGGCTTCCGGTGAGATACGTTCTACCTGACCGAAGATGTACTCATCGATCATGAAATCCCCGAGTACAATTATGGGACGTTTGGAAAATTCCGATATGATTTGCTGTATTCGATCTCGCCTCATGGGGAACTCAGGGCATCACAAAAATGACTCTTGAATCTCGCAAAGCCTGTCGGCCGGTGCGGCTTCCCAGAATCCTTCGAGCGTCCGAGGAGTCAATCACCGCATCGCCGCTATTCATGATTTCCGTGGCGTAAACGATGGCGGGGCGCAAACCGGCATTCCCTCGATCCCGGGCATCGGAAAGGTTTTTGAAGTATAGCACCGGCGGGCGGCTTAGCCCGGGCTGCAGGGTGCCGGGACCGTAGATGCGGCGACCATTACTCATATAGAGTGAAGGCCGAAGCACCGGTTCAAAATCCAGGCTGCTATCGATCATGACAATGATTCCCGTTATTTCGTCTTCGGGACCTTCCGGGCTCATGGAGGGTACGGACTCGCCGGAGCGGTCAGGAAGGATGCCCAGCAATCCGTTTCGGCCATAAAGATAAAGCCCCAGTTCCAGAGCTACGTATCCTTCTCCGGTGCGTCTGGACTTGATCTTCACCCGATCCTGAAGCGCTCCCATTTGCATGCGAAATCGTTCATTCTCTTGAAGAAGATCCAGAACTGTCTTGTTGGATTCCACTGGAAACGATTTCAGCGCCTGGAACAGTTTGCCCATGGCCAGCCGATGGGCTTCTTCTCGGGCCATGGCCCGGGCTTCGGTGAGCGAACCTGGAGTATCCGCGGAAGGGGCGTCCTTACTGTTGACTCGCTTGAGAGGAACCTTTATGGACGTATAGATGAATCCGCCGGTCCAGTTTATAAAAGTGGAATCGTCAATCCGCTGCACAAAGTGGTAGGAACGAATGGCAAAGGGAGTCCCCGGTTCCGGCCCCAGAGCCATGGCCGCAGAAAAACCGGACAGTCCGAAAATCAAAGCGGCAAGGAGCAGACCGCCGGTGCACAGAGCTGTCCGGGGAAAGAAGCGATGCTGCCAACATGCACCGGCCGCACCGGCAATGCCCGAGTGCAGGACCGGTGCAGAGCCCTGGCTTTTTCGGGATTGTCTGTCTGAGATGACTGTTGGGTCAGTACAGCCGGCGGCGGAGCGACCATATGATTTGCAGGACATAATTCAGGTATCGGCAACCTGCCGGCTTTCCCACAGCTCTCTATAGGCGGATTCCAGTTCCCGGCGACTACTTACCGGTCTGGCCGGAGGCAAAGACTCCAGGATGGTTTTTCCGTAGCTTCGGGTACGAATCCTGGGGTCCAGAATGGCAATGATCCCCCTGTCTCGCTCACCTCGAATTAACCGACCGGCGCCCTGCTTCAAACGCAGGATGGCATGGGGTAACTGAATGGTCAGAAAGGGAACCTTACCGCTTTCCTTTTCGGATTCGATGCGCGCCTCCACCAGGGGGTCATCCGGGACCTGAAACGGTATTCTACAGAGGATTACGCTTCGAAGATCATCGCCGGATACATCGACTCCCTGCCAGAAACTTGCCAGACCAAAGAGCACCGACGACGGGTCTTTGCGGAATTCCCGAATGGCCCGGCCCGCATCCATGTCCAGCTGCGAAATTACCGGAAAGCCAGCCTCATCCAGATAGTGGCCAAGGAGGTCATGGATTTGCTTTAAACTCTTTCTGGATGTGAACAACACGAAGCAGCCGCCCCCGGTAAGGCCCAGCATATGCTGGATCTCCGAAGCGCATCTTTCGTTGTAGAGTTGTTCGTTCTGAGCCGGGTCCGGGATGCTGGTGGGTAGATATAAGATGGCCTGTTGCGGATAATCGAAGGGCGACGGGATGCTGCGCTCCTGCAGGACCCCGGGATGGGATGGGCGATGCGCCGAAGCCTGGTCTGTCTTCGCCAGGGCGTCGGTTGCTGCACTTGCTTCCCCGCGGTCGTAAGCTTCCGCTGTTGTATCCAGTGCAGAACTGGATTGGCTGTGACTCGCGGTACCCCTTGCATCCGAGGTATCTTTGGCGGATTTCTCTGCAACTCTACTATTGTTCGAGGGATCGCCGGAAAGCAATCCCAGCCCCTGGCGAATGAATGAGAAATCCGGTCCTGTTTTTAGCGTGGCCGAACAAAACACAGTGGCGTCCATAGATTGAATCAGTCTTTCTCGAATAAATGGACCGGATTGCACCGGCCCGGAGAAAAGATCTATACCTGCTTTAGAACCTTCGGCCCAGCGGACGTGGTTTTCCTTTTCGTCCACCGATATCTCTTCAAAGAACTGCATGGCTTCCATGAGGCGGTTCTTTTGAAACTGCAACTCGAGCATGTTCTCCGATTGCAGTCGGTCCTCTTCGCCGCTAAAAAGATCTTCTTCCTGGTCCATCCGGTCCTCCACCATGCGAAGGGTGTTTCGGCAGGCCTCCAGAAAACTGGAAAGCAGGGTGAGTCTGAGTCCGCGGCGAATTCTCACTCTGTGGCCGGGTTCCAGCCGAAACACATGCTGCAGTTCCTTTTTCAGGCCCTCCCCGGAATGCAATAGTTCCGGGTTCTGGATCAAGCCGGTACGAGCCAGCTGATCCAGTTCGGCAGGTCCCATGCGAAGGACACGGCTACGGTTGATGGTTTCTGCTACTCCGTGGGCTTCATCCACCACGATGGCACGGAAGTCTGGAAGTAACTGTCCTTTGCTTTCCAGGTGTGCCGCCAGCAGACTATGATTCATGATCAGTAAATGGGCCTGTCGCCACCGTTCCCTGGCCAGGAAGTACGGCGAATGATCGTAGTACATGCACTTGCGTCCCAGGCAGTCCTCGGAATCCCTTCCTACTTTGCTCCAGAGTTGCGGGCTCACCGGAGCTTCTGTGCGCATGGCTATGCTGTGCTCGGCATGGAATTCCAGCAGTCTTTCGTATTCTTCGGCTTTGTCAGGAGGGATTTCTTTGCCCACTCGGTGCATACGCCGGATACACAAATAGTTCGATGCCCCCATGCAGACCTCGGCCCGGAATTCTTCTCCGCTCAGCCCCAGGGCCTTCAAAGCCAGAGGGAGATCCTTTTGTAGAATCTGTTGCTGTAAGTTTCGGGTTTCGGTGCTAATCGCCACGCGTACCTGGTTACGTCGTGCATAGGCGATGAGCGGAATCAAATAGCCCAGGGTTTTTCCTATCCCCGTGCCTGCCTCTATGATCAGCGTGCCCGACCCTGAAAGAGTGGAATGAACAGAACGAGCGAATTCCAGCTGCAGATCTCTGAGCTGGAATCCATCAATGTGTTCGGAAAGGGACTCGAAGGCGCCCTTCAGCGCCCGTGGAATGCTTGTTTTCTTTTGGTCCGAGGTATTAGAACCGGAGCTGTCCGGGGTTGGAGTCATTCGAGGTGTAGTTTTCTGCAAGCCCGCTCTTTTTCAATCGATTCAGAAAACGACTGGCAGCTTCAAAATCGGGTTTCATCCGCAACGCCAGGTTCAGATAGCGAATGGTTCGTTCCGGACGGTTCCATTGCTGGTAGATGCGGGCCAGGAAATAAAGCGCCACCGGATGCACTCGCTTGTCCGGACAGCGCAGACAGCGGTAGAACCAGGCGCAGGCCCGATCCAGTCTGTGGGTTTCATAGAGATACACGGCCAGTTCCAGTGTGGAAGTAGCGTTCTTCCGATCCTGGAGCACGGCTTTGTAGAGATAGCGGTCGCCTTTAGCCTGGTCTTTCATTTGTTGCGCGTAGAACCATCCGAGGACGCATCCTACTGTAGAGGACGGATCAATCTCATGGGCTCTTAACAAAAAATATTCCGCAGGCTCCATTTTGCCCTGCGCGGCCAAGTCCATGGCCTGTTGTATCGTGTTTAAGGAATCCTGTTTTGTTGTGTTCATAAAGCAATTTCTTGCTTTATGCTTCGGAACTTCCGGCAACCCTCGATATGATTTTTCCTTCCGGGTAGCGCATCTGGCGGATGCATTCCGAAATCCTGGGGCCGCTGAGATCGTATTCATCCATGATTTCTTCCCGGGTGCCATGATCGATGGACTCTGTGGGGAATGCGAATGTGCGAAGATGCTTCGCCTTGATATGCGCCGGTAGCTGTTCCAGGATGTTGGTGCTTGCGCTGCAATGGATGTAAGCGTCCTCTATGAATACGAAGCTATCCACTTCCTCCAGGGACTTGACCAGAGCGCGCATATCCAGCGGGCGAATCCAGCGAAGCCCCAGAACGGTGGATAGGATTCCATGTTCGTTGCGTAACAGTTTCTCTGCTTCCAGGGCCTGTTCCCACATAACGCCTACAGAAACCAGCGCCACGTCCTTTCCATGTCCATGCACCACAGGGGCTCGATCCTGGATGTTTACCGGTTCGTTGATGGATTCCGGGTCGCAGGCCGCTTTGGGAAATCGCACCGCAATAGGCCCTTCATCGTAGCTTTCTGCATATTCCAGGAATGCTTTGAGCTCCGCGCCGCTAGCCGGAGCGTAAATCGCCATATTCGGCATCGTATAAAGGATGCCGGTATCGTACAGACCCTGGTGGGTTTCGCCGTCGGGTCCCACACACCCCCCGCGGTCGATTACGAAGCGTACAGGAAGGTTCATGAGCGCCACGTCCTGGATTAACTGATCCAAGGCACGGTTCAGAAACGTGGAATAAATGCACATGTACGGAATGGCGCCGCCGGATGCCAGAGCGCCGGCATAGGACACCGAGTGTTGCTCGGCAATGCCCACATCGTGAACGCGGTCCGGGTAGGTTTCGGAAAGCTTTCTAAGCCCGCTTCCTTCGATCATAGCCGGCGTTACCGCAACAGCCCGGGGGTTTTTCTCGAATATCTCCAGCAGAGTGTTCCCGACCACATCGCTGAAGCCGATCTGCTTGCTCGGCGCTTTCTTGAAGGTTCCGTCTTTCTTGTCGAATAGAGAGACGCTATGGTAGCGGATGGGATTCTCTTCCGCCGGTCGGTATCCCTTCCCTTTTTGCGTCAATGCATGGATGAGAATAGGCCCTTTCATTTTTAGCGTACGCTTCAGTACGCGTACCAATTCATGTATGTCATGCCCATCGATGGGTCCAATGTAACGAAATCCAAAGTCCTCAAAAAGCGATCCAGGAGTGAGTAGATCCTTGATGGAGCGTTCCACTCGTTTGGAAAACATACGGAAAGCGGGTCCCAGTACAGGCAACCAGACCAGGAATCGATACCACATACGACGCCAGCGGTTGTACAGCGAGCTGGTAAGCATGCGGTTGAGGTATTGGTTCAGGGCTCCCACATTGCGGGAGATGCTCATGTCATTATCGTTTAGTATTACAACGCAGTCGTTCTTTACGTGACCGCCGTGGTTCAGGGCCTCAAAGGCCATTCCGGAAGCGATGGAAGCGTCGCCGATTACAGCTACGCATTTGTGGGACTTGCCCTGGATGTCCCGGGCCACTGCCTCACCCAGCACCTGACTGATAGAGGTGCCGGCATGACCGGTGTTATAGAGATCATACGGGGACTCTTCTCGCTTGGGGAAGCCAGACAGGCCATGGCGCTTTCGCACGGTGCGCAGTTTGTCTTTGCGACCGGTGAGAACTTTATGCGGGTAGATCTGGTGGCCCACATCCCAGATAAGCTTGTCCTCCGGAGTATTCAGCACATAGTGCAGAGCCACGGTGAGCTCCACCACTCCAAGATTTGAAGCGAAGTGGCCGCCCACCTCCGACAGAGTATCGATAATGTATTCGCGTACGTCGTGACAGACCCCCGGCAGATCCTTGTCGGAAAGCTTCCGCAGATCTGCCGGCAGGTTAATCTGATCCAGTAGCGGGTAATTACTCATTTTTTGTCTTCGCCTGGGCCTGACGAGATACCTTCAGGTTCTCAATGTCTTCCGGATTTACCAGCCCCATAAGCTCATAAATCCTTACAGGTTCCAGTTTTCCCTTCACCCTTACCAGGTCAAGCTCCCTTGCATAGACCCGGTCCTTCACTCTTTCGTAAGTGAATTCGGAAATACAGGTACGCACGCCGTAGGTTTTGGTAATCCCTTCCAATCGGGAGCCCAGGTTTACTGTGTCCCCCATTAGAGTATAATCCATTCGGCGGCTGGAGCCCATATTTCCGACAACGGCAGCCCCGGTATTTATTCCTATTCCGATGTCCAGAACCGGAATATTTCGATCCGACCACATCTCCTGCAGGCGACGTAGAGCCTGAACCTGGGCAAGAGCCGCCACGCAGGCATAGTAGGCATGATCGTCGTTGCGAGCCGGAGCGCCCCAGAAGGCCATAATGGCATCGCCCATGTATTTGTCGATAGTGCCTCTGTAGTCAATGATCAACTCCGTCATTTCGGAGAGGTATTCGTTCAGTAGCTGAACAAGCTCCTCTGGTCCCAGTTTTTCGGAGATAGTAGTAAATCCTCGAACGTCGGAGAAGAACACAGTGAGCTCTTTTTTGGATCCCCCCAGGGTAATTGTGTCCGGGTTCGCCAGAAGCTCTTCCACCACATCCTGCGAGACGAATTTCGAGAAAGTGCTCCGAATGAACTTTACGTTTTCTTCTTCTGACAGCGCCCGGAATCCGATGAATCCAACCAGCACTGTAAACATCTGGATGAGCGCCGTAGGAAATACGTGTATCAAAGACAGGTCGCCGAAGGTATAAAGCAAAGTTACCAGCGAAAAGGCCGCCGAAAGAACAATGGCCATGGCAAAACTGGCCCATGTGGGTATTCGGGGCTGATAAAGTCCCATGAGAAGACCGATGGCTACCAGGATTAGCAGATTCACGGCCGGCGATACCTGATGGGCAAAGTCCTGATTCAGGATGGTATTCAATGCATGGGCGTGGTGCTCGATACCGGCCATATCGCCATAGGGAGACAGGTGTATGTCTTTGGCGGTCCCCACACCAGTGGCATAATACATGGCCACAAGCATGATATTCTTATCGAAGTTGTTTACGAAGTTTTCGTTAGCTTCCGCCCGGTCCATGAAGTCCAGAAGGCTGTAACTCTTGAAGCAGTAGCGTCCGCCGCGGAAGTTGATTAACATCTGGCCCGTGCGGTCGATGGGGATGACCACGGTTCTTTCCGGGTTGGGTTTGGCCATTTTGGGTACCGCTTCAAAGGTATCCATATTTACCATGGCGGAGTCCCCTTCCGGAATATTCTCTATACGAACCTCCCCTTTCAAGAAGTCTACGCTCACGTCCTTTCTCAGATCTACTCCATAGTATTCCGCCGCGGCCAGAAGATCAATGCCCGGGTACACCTCGCGGCGCTTGTTGAATGGATTGTCGTAAACGGCCACCACGGGCATCTGATAGTTCATGCCCGAAGAGTGCTTTAGAATGTTCGCATAACCGGCTCCGTCAAGTTCCCGGAGTAAATCCGGGTAAGGCGGATGCATGAGCTTTCCCCAGGGATGCGCCGCATGCTCAATATGCTCTACGCGTTCGATGCGGAATTTACTGCTTATGATGTCGGTTCGTTCCTGGATATCCGGGATCTCATCCATAGTCTTGGCTGCCACCTCGAATGGAAAGTCAGCAAGTACATGGATTTGCGAGTCTTTTACCGCATTGGCCAGCGCTTCGGACTGAGGTACCATCTTGTTCCCCCCCAGAGGTTCGCAACGAAGCTTGGTGCCGCAGTCTTCGCCCCCGAAAACACCTTTCTCATCAATGAAGCTAATGTCAAAAAGCAGAATGGCTTCGTTTGAATTGTCCGACAAATTGACCAGGTTGCCGTAGACCTCCCAGTTCAAGGGCCACTTGCCTTTGAGTCTTTCAATGGTAGTGTTGTCGAGACCTAGAATTACGATATCGCTTCGAATGCCATCCGGCGGCGGGGTGAGCGCGCGGGTACCCTGCTCATCCGAGCGTTCTCGGTCCTGCTGGGCCTGTTCCTCTTTGGTCAGAGGAGGCTGGCAGTATCTTTCCCCCGTATCGCCATAGAACTGCGAATGCGGATCGCGCATCCAGGAATAACGCATTCCGATGGCCTGATCCTCCATCTGCTGAATCAGAGGAACCCGGTGCAGAAGGAAGCTGAAGCCCAGCGAAATCAGAAACCCTAGAAGCAGGGAGCCGGACTTAAGGGTATCCCATTTCAGATCTTTCACCGCCCGGAGCAAAAAGATGCCGCCGGAAACGATGGTAGTGAGCGCCAGATAAAGCGAAAAGATTTGCAGATCCGGAGAGAAGTATTCATCCCCTGGAACCACATTTTCTACCTGAATAAAAACCGAGGCCGGCCCTGCGGTGTAGGCCATGAAATACCAGAGGGAACCCAGGAGTAGAAGTCCTATCCAGAGATAGAGCGTCCAGGAATTGGCTTCCGAGTAGGCTACAATCCGGTCGTAGAAATAGAGCAACAGTCCCACGATCAGAAAGCCAGGCACCAGAGTGAAAAACAGCTCTCGGAACAGTCCCAGAAAGATGACCATGGAGTCCCATTCAAAGAGAAGCGCCGAGCCAAGGGCAATGGGAAGAACGATGAATAATGCGGCCGCACCGAGCAGCAGGATCAGACCGAATTTGCGCATGGGAAAGTGAATGACTGAAAGCCCATGGCTTACAAGTGTTTTTCCGGCTCAATCGTCGTTTTGGCCAGGAATCCGCGCGGTCGGCGACGACAGCCGCCGTTGAGATCTATACTGCGGCGGGTTGTAGCGCGTCTACGAAGCCTTGCGTGGTGGCTTTTAGCTTCTCGGCCGCCTGATCGGCGTCCTCGTCAATGATCCGCTGATTGAGACTGCCTACTATCACTCCATCCACATGAGCCGCCAATTGTCTGGCCTGTTGCGGCTGACTGATTCCGAAGCCCACAAACAGAGGAACTCCGGAAGCATTCTTCAGGGATTCCACCTTCCGGGCTGTTTCCGGGGGAAGCTCCTTTCGTTCTCCGGTAGTGCCCAGACTGCTCACATAATAGATGAACCCCTGGGCCTGCTTGCAAATGGCCTTTTCTCGCTTCGGAGTTGTGTTGGGCGCCACCATGCTGATGAGAGCAATCTCGGAGGGGTGTCTGCGAAACAGTTCCGCCTCCGGACTGTCAAAAGGTAGATCCGGGATAACTATCCCCTTTACGCCGCACTCCCCGGCCCGTTTGAGAAATCGATCAATGCTTAGATGGCAGCCGGTATTGGAATCGAGTACCGGATCGGCTTTCCTCTCGTTTTCCGGGTCCAGTTCGGCAAAGAAATGACTTAGAATAGGATTCAGGTACCCCAGCAAAACGATGGGCACCTCTGGCCGTTGTTTATGGATTTCGTGGGCAGCCTGCAGGACATTATCGATGCTGAAATCCGATCTTGCCATGGCTCGTACCATAGCCTGCTGAATCACCGGCCCGTCCGCGGTAGGATCGGAAAAGGGGATGCCAAGCTCCAGAACATCGGCTCCGCCATCGATCATGGCAAGGGCGTACTGCACAGTCCGAGCAAAGTCCGGATCCCCGCTGGTGATGTACGGCATGTAGAGCGGCCGACCGGTTTTCTTGATTCGATCTTCGATGTATTCCTGTAATTTCAAAGTTGCACTTCCCGGGATATGCTGTCGGCCAGTTGCTGGAATTCTTCGGCGGTAAACTGCAATCTGGGCATGGAAAAGGATATGTCTTCAATTCGGTCCATTGGGATCAGATGAATGTGAACGTGGGGTACTTCCAGGCCCACCACTGCCGTGCCTACTCGCTTGCAGGGTACGGCCTTCTTCAAACCGACGCCCACCTTTCGCGCGAAATCCTGGAGATCCAGATAATCCTGCTGGGGCATATCGAACAAATAATCGATTTCCTTTTTGGGGACTGCCAGAACATGCCCCTTTTTCACCGGACGCACATCCAGAAAGGCCAGATGTTTTTCGTCTTCTGCAACTTTATAGGCCGGGATTTCTCCCGCGATGATTTTGGAGAAGATGGTAGCCATACATCCACGCTTGGCCATGTCCGTTTTGTACACAACCGTTTAACCAGGTCGGGCTTCCGATGCGAAGTCACGGGCCCGGCAAGTCCCTTTTTTCTCAGGATCTGGAGAGCACCGGGCGCTCCCGTTTATACCGCTAAGAATCCCGGCGTCTGGAAATCGTTATTGCATCTGTTATAGTACGATCTATACTTGGAGCATGTCTGAATCTGTTCCCGTTTTGGATCAGGAAACCATCGCAAAGCTCAGGTCCCTCAATCGGCCGGGAAAGACCGACCTCGTAGCAGAGCTCAGCGAACTGTTCTTCAAGGACTCTCCGTCCTTGCTGGAGACTGCGCAGAGTTGCCTGGAAAGCAAGGATTACGATAATCTGTACAAGGCCGTTCACAGGTTGAAAGGTAGCGCGTTGTACATTGGCGGCGCCGAGCTCGGGGCACTCTGTCAGCAAATCATGGCTGCAGCCAAAGATCAGGATGCCGGGACACTGGAAGAGCAAATGAAGGAATTGCGGCCCGCCTATGATCGACTCAGCGAGTCGCTCAACAAAGAAATCGCGTAGCCCGGAGTCAGAGTCCCCTGGAGCCCAGGAGGACATACACGGGCGCTCGAAGGGCAACAAGGCAGTGCGCCGAAGACAGAACGGGCCTTATCCTGAGATTACCGATCGTCCCGGATCCTGCAGATTCACCTTATCCAGATCTTCTTTTCGAACCAGGGGAAGCTCGGTCTGAAGGTTGACCCGAATGAGGCCTCCCTTCTCCAGGTCAAGATGGTCCTTCACATTGAAGGCGGACACCCGACCTCCATGTTTGCGTATGATCTTATCTACCATGGTGAGCCCCAGCCCGTAGTCCAGAGTGCCGTAGCGTTCGTCTACTGTTCGTCCGATTCTATAGAAGGGCTCGAATACCGCTGTTTCCTGAGCCTCCGGAATTCCCAAAAATCCATCGATGTCCAGGGGCTCTGATACGACGGAAATCTCCAGGGTTTCGGCCAGGGGTTTGAACAGAACCAGGATGGAACTGGATTCGCGGGAAAACTTCATTCCGTTGGTAAGCAACTCTTTGAAGGCTTCGACCAATGCGTCTTTTTCAAGAAGCAAGTAGCGGTCCTTTTCGTCTTTGCCTCCAGAACTCAGAAAGAGGCTTTGATTCTTGATCGACCCCAGCTCCTTTAGTTGGTCCAGCGTGGACTGCACGGATTGGTACAGGTCTGCCACCGAACATGGTTCCAGCCTGGGCTGCGCCTTGAGTATCCTGTTAATCGATTGAAATTGCTTAATGGCCTGATCCGCGCTGTGCGCGTTTTCCACCATTAGATCCATGAGACTTTCCGGAACTACAAGGCCGTCTTCTGTATGCTTGCCCATCATCTTCATGTCTTTTACCATGCTGACGAGCATGCCGAAACCTTTGCCCTGGGATACAATCGTATGCAGATTATTGAAGAGCGATTGGTCGAAACGGTCCCCGTTGCGAAAGATCAGTGTTTCTTTCCATAAATTCCAGCTCAGTTGCTTGCGAACTCGGATTTCCCGTTCCCGCTCCAGGTCCCGCTGCATTTGTCGCAATTCGAAGACTTCGAAAGCTTTGTCCAGGCGATTGAAGAGATCTTTTTCATTTACCGGTTTGATCAAGTAGTCATAAACGCCCAGTTTCATGGTTTCAATGACCTTCTCTGTATCGCTTTCCACGGTATGGACCAGAATGATAGGCACCATAGGGCGATCGTTGAGCCGCTGAATCAGTTCGTCGCCGCTGCTCTGCGGAAGGTGGAGGTCTACGATAACTACAGGAAAGAAGGATTCGTCAAAGGCAGCGATAGCCTCTTCGGCGCTGGTGGCCACCCTACAGCGATAAGGTGACTTTTCCAGCGTGGATTCCAGAACCCGGGCCGTAACCGGGTCATCCTCCACGATCAGTATTTGTTGGGGATACTTGCCTGCTTTGCGCTTGTTCGAATCTGTCATACGTATGATTTGCCTATTGGACGGCAGAACTACCTTCTATATCCGAAATAAAAATCCTGCAAATTGGCTCCATGCTTTTTTTACCTGGTTGCCAGGTTCCCGGTTTGTCCAGGCTTTCAGTGGCGAGTCAGAGTCAGTACTGAGAAAGCAATGCCTGCATCCGGGCTTTCTTTTCCAACCATCGAAAGATCCAGTAGCCGCCGATGGTGAAGGCCAGACATATCAGAGCGAAAACGCCCACCTCGTACGCCGACAGTGTCAGGCTTTCCGGAATAAGCGCGCGCTTTAGAAGAGTCATTCCCCGGGTCAGCGGAAAGGAATCATACAGAAAAGCAGACAGGGAGTCCGGTTCCATGCCGCTGCGGTCCTGCCAGAAGAGCCCCAGAAATGCGAAGTTGATAATCTGAAAGAAGAAGCCCACTCGCTTGAAGATCAGCGTGAGTCCGGCAAACAGGTAGGCCACACCGTATACCCCCAGGGCTGTTATGCTCAGAATCAGAATTGCCAGGGGCGCGCGGTGAGGGGCAATCGTTGTTTCCGGAATGGACAGAAAATAGGCTCCCAGAAGCATAAAGAAACTGAGGATCTGCCGCGGCTGCTGGGAGATACCCCTGGCGAGTAGCACGCCGGCCAGGGAATGACCGGAGATGCTCAATTGTTCCAGGGTGCCGGTCTGGCTTTCATTCTGTATTTGACCGGACCAGCCCATCTGGGTGGCCAATACGAATTGCATAAGACAGTACCCCAGGATCATGGTTTCGCGATCAATGGGGCTGTCTTTGCCGGACAGACCCTGGCCGTCGGGCATCAACTCCGAAAGGCCCAGCAGGATGGCCATCAGAATCAGATACATAAAGAAAAGGAAGGATAGTATCTCCAGAGGATACCGGTACATGAAGAGCAGATCGCGCTTGAACTCGGCTTTTACGATGAGAGCAAACTCCTGCAAGGTTTTCATGATTCCGCCTCCTGACCGTTGGCGCTCCCGTCGTTTTTCGATTGTTGCGATGCTGGCACATCCCTGCCGGCGCCTTTGTTCGGGGCGACCTGACCGGAACGATCGGGTTTAAGTACTCTTAAAAAGATTTCTTCCAGTTCATCCGTTACCCGGTGCAGGGAGAGTAACTCCAATTCTGGATCTGCCGTTTGTTTTCGGGAAAGATAATCGAGCAGCACTCCGACGCCGGCGCTATCTTTCAGATCCAGTTCAAAGAGATGCACGTCTCCCTGTTTCTGGATCAGTTGTAGCCCCCTGGTCTGCCATTCGGGATCCCAGCGCAACTCCCCCTTGATACGAAGGCGGTAGATGTGGCTCTTAAAAACAGCCCGGAGCTCGGGCAGGGTTCCTTCCTGAATGAGCTTTCCGTGGTTTATGATCCCAACGCGGTCGGCGATCTCTTCTACCAGATCCATCTGATGCGTTGTAAGCAGTATTGTGCGTCCCTCTTCCCGGGCCAGGCGCAGAATCATGTCTTTGATTCTACGGCCGCTTTCTACGTCCAGACCCAGGGTAGGTTCATCCAGAAGCAAAACCTCGGGGTCGGTAATCAAAGCGGCGGCCAGGGCCAACTTCTGAAGCATGCCCCTGGAAAGATGCTGGGACTGGTTCTTCTTCTTGGCGTCAATGTTTAGCTCTTCCAGTAGCCGGGGCGCCTTCTCTTTTACAACCCGGGACGGCACCCCCCGCAGGTTGGCAAAATAGTGCAGATTCTCAAGCGGGGTCAAACGCCAGTACACGTTTCGCGTACCTTCCAGAATGGCGCTCAGTCTCTGATAGCTGGGGCCCCGGCCGGTTTTGCCGGATATCTTGATTTCGCCGGATGTGGGTAGCACCAGGCCCGCAATCATTTTGATCGTCGTGGACTTTCCGGCACCGTTGGGTCCGAGCAAAGAGTAAATCTCGCCGGGTGCAATTCTGAAGGTGATGTCATCCACTGCCGTAAGCGGCGGTCGTGTGGTGAATCGTTTCTTGTAGATTTTCTTAAGGTGGGTTACTTCAAGACTCATGTATTGTGCCTGTTTGTTGTTTTCAGGGAAGGCTCCGGTGGCTACAAGTAACGTTTTGAATCCGCCGAATAAATCGGCCGGGGCGTCAACGTTGGCCACACCTGCTGGCATTCCCTTCTAGACGCTGGCTTTGAACAGAATCAACTCTCCGGGTTCCAGAATCACCGTTCCCGATGTCTCATACAGCTCTCCGGCCGGCTTCTTGAGCGGATTGGAAACAAAGCCTCCCGCGTCTGCGCCCCGTCGGCTTGAAACAATTATTTCCCTTGCCGCCTTCAGTCCGGCAACCGAATACTTACGGACCTCAGCGGAGCCGATTAGTTCGGCGCTCAAACAGGCGCTTTCGGTTCCGAAGTTCAGAATGGCCCGACTTGCCGATCCAAGGGCCGTACACGGCAAATAGATCAGTCCAGGTATGTCGGCCGTCGCCGCAGCCAGCCCCGGGGGATTTCTCAAGGGATGATCGGCACTCGGCGATTCGGACCGGCTCGAGAGATCCAGCCACCTACCAATGTGATCGGCCCAGCGACTGCAGTGTCCGCCGGATGTTATGGGAACCGTGCAAAGATGCAGCCATTTTCCCCTGCCTCGTTCGCCAGAAATGGCCGCGGGCTTATGGGCATAGGGCCCGTCCAGAAACGTGGCCAGTTCCCTGCACTCGTTGTCGTCATTGGCATATGTCCGGATTTCTACGCTTTCGCTCCATAAATCGCCGGCAAGCAACCCGGAGTCACATTGTATGGATTCGTTTTCTTCCGGTCCCAGAGCGCCAAAGTCCACTCGTCGAATACCGGGAATTCCCATGCCCTGCAAATCCGGAATCATTCGACCCAGATAATCCATCTGGCCTGTGATCGGAAGGCTCAATATCCTTCCACCTTTCTCCAGGTGTGTCTGGCAAGTCTGCCTGCCCTGTTCCGAAAGGGTAAAATTCGCGCCCGGGAAAATCCATAGCGAAGACTCCTTGAATTGTTCCGGGAGCTCTTCCGGTCCAGGCCAGAAGCCATAGCTATATCCCAGGGATTGAAGGAGTAGTCCCAGTCTTCGTATGATTTCCAGGGGCCGGTATTCTACACTTTGGGCGCAGATTTCGTGGGCCCAAAGAGCCTCGTAATCCAGGAATATCAATGCCCGGGGCCGAAACGAGCCGGCGGGCGCGTCCGGCGCAAAATCGAACCCGGGCTGTGATGTGCTTTGCCCCTCCACGGGACCGCCAGGGCTAAGTGCCTCGGGCTGATCGGCATTGCCAGTTTCGCTGCGCGACGGTTCGGGAGCCAGGGCAAATGTATGCTGAATGTCGGCTCGAATGGGAATCATGGCCCGGATTAACTTCCGCTGCCAGCTGTCCTCTTGCAATCCATCGTGGGATAGGATGCCGTCATGCATTCGCTCTGCGCCGCCGCGAAACCTCTGCCAGCTAAAGTACAGCACTGCTCCGGCCCCCTGAAGGAAAGCCTGCATGGTCCAGAGAAAGAGGTGGTGGTAGGGCAATCGCCGGTTGACAGGTTGCCAGTTCACCTGCAGCGGTTGCTGTTCCAGTAACAGAAAGGGACGGTCGGGCCTTAGCGAACGTAGCAGATTAAACTGGAAGGCGCTGTCCGAAGCATCCGGAAACGGTTTCATCTGATAATGATCGAATCCGGCGAAATCCAGATCCCGGGCCAGCTTCCAGTGATCAAGATCGGAAAACAAGGACATGAAGTTGTGGGTCACCCATTTGCCGCAGCTTTCCTTGATTTCGCGAATCTGCAGTTGTTGAAAATCCGCTGTGAGCCAGGTGCTGAAGCGTCGGAATTCCAGTTCAAGATGGGGATTGTTATCTGTATAAGTATGCGAAGGAAGCTCAATCTCTTCAAATGAATTTACGTTTCTTGACCAGAACGAATGAAACCACAGTCGATTCAGATCCTCCACGGAGCGGTAGCGCTTTTTCAGCCAATGTTGGAAGGCAGTTCTGATCTCCGGATTGAACTGAAAGGCGGATCCATGACAGCCAAACTCATTGTCGATCTGGAATCCGATGACGGCGGGATGGATACCAAAGGTTTCTCCGTAGTAACGAGCGATCCGCCTGCAGTGCTCTCTGTATGCGGCATTGGCCAGATTGTAATGTCTGCGGCTGGTTGCGGCCAGGGTTCGGCCGTCACGGTCTATGGGCAGGATTTCCGGGTGCTGCCTCGTAAGCCATACCGGCGGCGTGGCCGTGGGAGTGCAGAAGATCACCTTGAGATTTCGCTTTTGCGCTTCGTCCAGAGCAAAAAGAAACAGTTCCGGATTGTAGCGGCCCGGCTCCGGTTCTACATGATGCCAGCTGAATTCGCCCATGCGAATCAGGCCCAGTTCCAGATCTTTCATTGCGTCCAGATCCTGGATTATGCGGTCTTGAATATCCTTCGCGGATACGGCCGGTGCCTGGATGGGGGCTACCGGAATGGAGGGCTGCAAAAAGGAAGGGGCGGTGCCAGCCGGTGAACTCGGCAACATTTCGGCGGATGGCTCCGATCCAGACCATGCCCGGGGGGAAAATACCGGGCTTTCCGAAGCGAGAAAATCCGAAACATAGTCCGGATAATAGGAAACCCCCAGGAGCATTTCAGACGGATCGAAGGTGTTCATGAATGATTTGCAGCCCTTTCAATGTGAGAAGACCGTCCACTTCATCGAATAGATCCGGGCTCTCTTCGTGTATCAACGAAGCCAGGCCGCCGGTGGCAATGACCTTGTAAGACTTTTGCGGTTCTCTCTTGCGAAACTGGGTTATGATTTCGCGCAGCAGCCCAATCCATCCGAAGAAAAAACCGGACTGAATGGAATGCATGGTTGAGTCTCCGAGCACTCCCCCGGGCGGGCAGGCAAATTCAATGGGAGGTAACATGGCCGCGCGCCTGGACAGCGCTTCCATGGAAAGCTTCAGTCCAGGAGCAATGCTGCCCCCCATGTAATCCCTATCGTGCAGCAGGCAAAACGTAGTGGCCGTGCCCAGATCAATAACGATTAGATCGCCGCCGTAAATTCGATTGGCGGCAATTGCATTTACGATTCGATCCGGGCCGATTTCGTAAGGCCGCGGATAGACGAATCGGATCGGAAGGGGCAATTCATAGTGTACTCGCAGAGGCTCGGTATGATAATAGTCGCGAACCATTTTTTCTACGATGGGATTGAAACTGGGCACCACGGAACTGTATATGAAATGTGCTACATCCTCTACAACAATGCCGCCGGACTGCAAAAAGCCTTTGAGAAAAATCCCCAGTTCGTCCGAAGTTCGATCTCTGTGGGTTACGGTCCGCCAGGACTTGAGTATTTCCCCGTCCGATTCCGAATAGAGTCCAAATACCGTATTCGTATTTCCAATGTCTACTGCCAGACCGTATTTCATGGGCTTCTACTACCTCTGCCTCTCTAACTTTGTTTTGGATTCAATATCGTTTGGCGAATTCGCTTCCCGTCAAACCACGGTTGAGATTACCAGTTTTTGCTGCCAACAGTTTCGATTCCAGGGCCTGGATGATGGCCACAGCTCCGTCGTGGGCCCGGCCCCGAGAGCAAGGCATCCTGACGACTGCCGGACCTCTGGCAGGTTCTGACCAACGCTACCTCTACACTAATCGTCCCATACAATCGACAGACTTCGGGAGCTATCGCCTATGGTGCTACCGTTGTCCAGAATTAGCTCCCCTGCTTCAGTGATTCCCCGAACCCGGACCGTGGAATCATCCAGTCTTACCACACGATTTTGCAGTATGTCAGCCTCAACGAACTGGTTCCGGGTGGCGTCCAGGAAATAGGAAGCCGCCCGGGCATTCAGATTTTCCACCAGTACCGGCACGAAATCCATTGCCCCGGGTTCCGTCTGTCCCCGTTCCAGAATACAACCTGGTTTCAACGCATCCCCTTCGGAATACTCGGGAGCGGTGGACCAGTTAATGCCGATGCCCACCACGGTTTGCCACTTCCCCGCCTGTTGCCTGCCTTCAATGAGCAGACCACCCAGCTTTTGCAGACCATTCGCATCTTTGCGAACAAGATCGTTGGGCCACTTCAGATGCAAATCCTTTGATTCAGATGGGCGCCCGGGCCAGAAGCGCAATGCATCCAGAACGGCCAGTCCCATGGCCAGGGAAAACATGGGTCTTGGCGGGCTATCCTTCCATTGAAAAAGCCCGGAAAAATAAAGGGCGTCCCCCTCCCCCATTCGCCAGGATCGTCCGGATCGTCCTTTGCCGGCGGTTTGCTTGCGCGCCGTAACCACTGTGCCCGGTGGCTGACTGCCCTGCATCAGGTAATCGTTGGTGGAGCCAATGGACTCAAGCTGAATCCACTGGTCCAATTCCAGGTAATTCTCCGGAGAATTCATATTACAACGAGGGATTTCCTACATCGGGCTTCCGGTTTGCAGGTCTTCGCCGATGGTGGCCGTAATGGTAATTCGCTTACCGTTACGGATGATCTCCAGTTCCATCTTGTTGCCCACGCCGGTTTCCTGAACCTGTGCGATCAAATCTTCCGGTTCTTCAATCACTTCGCCGTTGGCTTTGGTTATGAAATCGTTTTGCTGAATACCGGCTTCCTCGGCGGCAGAACCAGGCACGACGAATCGAACCAGGACTCCCGGCTCATTGCCCAGATTCAGATAGTTGCGAAAGGATTGTCCGGGCTGCGTGAGCGAAACGCCCAGAGCTGGTTTACCAATGACTCGCTTTTCGGTTTTTAGCTGCTGAATGATAGCCTTCGCCTCGTTTATGGGAATGGCAAATCCAATGCCTACCGAGCCGCCCTGACCGTTAGGCGAAATGATGGACTGGTTTATGCCTACCACTTCGCCGTAAATGTTGAGCAGAGGGCCGCCGGAGTTTCCAGGATTAATGGAAGCGTCGGTCTGGATGCGCGAATATCGGGAGTTGTCTACTTTTCGCGCTTTTGCCGAGATGATTCCCATGGTGAAGGTACTTTCCAGGCCGAAGGGACTGCCCAGAGCAAAGGCCATTTGACCTGGTTCTACTTTGTCCGAATTGCCCAGTACCGCCGGTACCAGATCATCGGAAGCCGGTACCTTGATTAAAGCAATGTCGGAGGCTTCATCCCTGCCTACCAGAGTGGCTTCCATCGTACGGCTGTCGCTGAATATAACCTCTATGCGACGGGCGCCGGCCACCACATGGTTGTTTGTAACTATGTAGCCTTCTTTATCGATGACAAAACCGGCCCCGGCCCCTTCTACCTGACGATAGTATTCAAAGAAGTTCCTGGGTTGAATAACAACGTTCGTGCGAATATACACTACCGATGGCTGCGCCTTCTTGAAAACATTCATGAAATTCTCTTGAAGGGCAAGAGCTACCTTCTGGTCGTCGGCGCTCAGGGGCTTGGCATCCGAGAACTGATAATTCACCGAGTTTCTAAAGCCGCTGTAAATGAGCGGACTCAGGAAGGTACCGATGAGTAATCCCAGAAAGACCAGTGTGGCAATTGTGAATCGGGAAGTTCTATTCGAGGACATTCTATTCTCCTGTTTCTGGTAGCTTACAAAAAAGGCAAGGCTTTGCCCTGAATTGGACAGCGGGACTAATCCCTCCAGGCGGATCGCCAGGTCTGTCCAGGGTCGGTCTACCCAGGCCGACCAGGGGCATTGTTAACTCTTGTGGAATCCGGTAAATACGGCACTGCATGACGATTTTATTTTTCCGGCCCATTGCCGTCGGCGGACTGTATCATTTTAAGTAGATCGGGTCCGTAGTTTTCGGTTTTCCAGTCGGTCATCAACTGCAATGATTTCAACTGATCCAGCGAAGCGGGTTTCTGGCGCGCAATTTCTTTCAATACGCGGTTGTTCAGTATCATTCCGCTTTCCAGGTTTCGCTTCTCAGCTACTCTACTTCGCCAGGATTTCATGGTCTTAAAGAGTTCTTCGGTACCCGGCTCAAAGGCAGTGGGCGATGGCATCCGGTTCTTTTCGATAGGTTCGGCGGCGGAAAGCGCCTCTATCAAATCCTGTCCCCGACGCGAAAAAAACCTGGGATGGGCCTTGAAGCGCTTGAGGTCCGCCGCTTTCTCGGGCACGTTGCGAGCCATTCGAATCATTTCATGGTTGTTCATCAGACGAAAAGGTGCAATATTCTGGGCTGCGGCTTCCTGTTCCCGGATCTCATGGATTGCCTTAAAACGGCCTCTTTCCGGCGCGCTGAGTTTTTGTACGCCGTTTACCTTTGCATAGGCGTCCGGATCCTTTTCTTTAGTATCCGACGATAGACTGGCCACCTGGAATTCAATCTCCTGGTAGTACTCTTCTTCCAGCCCCTGACGCTTGAGCTCGGGATGCATATGGTCTCGGATCGCCGACAGATACAGAGTATCCAGGTGGGCGTAGTCCAGTTGGGATTGCGTTAACGGTCTTTGCTTCCAGTTGGATTTCTGCTCTCCCTTTTCCAGGGTTACCCCGCAATAGAAATGAGCCAGAGCGGACAGCGAGCAGGACTCCAGGCCCAGATATTTGCAGGCCAGGAAGGTATCAAATACGTTAACGAACTTCCACCCCAGGTCTCGCTTCAACTCAACGATATCGGAGGCGGCTGCATGAAAAATCTTTTCTATGTCAGGGTTTTCCATGACAGCACCCAGGCTGGAAAGATTGAGGCCTGCCAGCGGATCAATGATTCCATGCAAGTTCTCGCAACTGAACTGAAGCAAACAGAGTTCGTTGAAGTAGGTGTAAAAGCTGGAGCTTTCTGTATCCAGGGCCAGGTAGGAAGATTTCTGAATGGTTCCCACGGCCCTGTCCAGGGCATCCTGAGTATCTATGTATTCATAGTCCGGCACGAGATTCCAGACTGAAACCGGGAAGTTCAGTGGCCAGCGATTTTAGATTCCGGTTGACCGTCCGGAGCACAACACGCCTCTGTTTTTGAATGAATCTTCGTCACCGAGACCTGGTTCCCGGCAAGGAACCCAAATTCAAAGGCGCCGGATTGGTAGCAGGCCTGGTGTTTGCCGTTCTGATAGCGGTTCTGGTCCGGTGGATTCTACACGGATGGTTTGTCTATCCGCTGGCGATCCCGGATGATGCCATGGCCCCGGCCACTGACCTGACCCTTAAGACTGGCGATGTGGTGTATGTGAGCCGGATGTTTTCGGCCGATGACTTGAAGCCCGGTTCAGTGGTAGTTTTCTATCATCCCGAAATGCCGGATACACGGATGGTTCGCCGAATTGTGGCCGGTCCGGGCCAGACCGTGGATCTCCGTGCCGGTGACCTCTACGTAGATGGCTCCCCCGTTCAGGCGACCTACCAGGAAGTGGCCCTTCAGAGCTTGCGCGAAAAGAGGCCTATTCTGGCCGACAGCGCCTGGGATCAGATGCCGCAAATCAGGCTGAAGGCCGAAGAATACTTCATGCTGGCGGACAACCGGTACTCAGGGCTGGATAGTCGTTTCTTTGGTCCCGTGAAGGCCAGCAGGATTCAGGGTCTCATCAATCCCTGAAGTCCGATAATCGATTTCATCGCATCCATTCGGGCAAAGACTCCGTCCGGCTGCGCCGAGCTTTCGATTCCGCGGGACAGCATTTCCATCATCCCGGAAGCCATGAGCGCATAGACCTGGTTTTCCTTTTCCACTCGACCGCTCCAGTAATCGAAACCTGATTTGTTTCCGTCTTCGCCGTCCGGAAGTATCTCTGAATCCAGGACATCGAAAACCGGCGAAGGCTCGGGCATGTAGATCGTCTGCTCGAGCAAAAGGACAACGGAGATGATGGAGTACAATCGATCGCATACAGCCTTTCGGTTCAAATCCAAAAAGTCGTGGCTGCTTTCGCTCATATATTTCTGAAAGTCCTGCCATTCCTTTTGGAGCGCCGCGGCGGTTTCTTTGGCAGGGCCGCCGGAGGCATTGCTTACGGTGCGTTCTACCCATTCGCCCAGCGCCCGCTTCACTTTGGGGCGATGATAGGCTTTAAGCGCATGTTCCTGAATGAGTGGATGCGCTCCTTCCCAGGTTTCGTTTATGATGGAATCGTTCAGTAGTCTGGGAAGCACCGAAAAATCGCCCAGGATGCCATTTCCACCGTGCAGCATCATGGCTTTCTGAATCAGCCAGGTGGAATGGACGCTGGCGCAGTATTTCATGAGAGGGGTCATTAGTGCGGTCATTACGTTTCCCTCTTCTTCCATGCGAAAGGCGCGGAACACCGCCAGTTCCACAGCGGTTTGTAGAATACTCATGCGAGCCAGAAGTAGAGCTGTGACCGGGATATCGATGATTCGCTTTCCGTAGGCGGTGCGAACAGAAGTGTACGCTATAGCTTCCCGAAGTCCTCGTCGACCCATGCCTGCGCCGCCTACGGCTACATGCATGCGGCTGGTCTTTATGACGTACCGGATTATGTTGGCCAGTCCGTGGGATACCCGGCCCAGGGGTTCGGCCACCAGGTCTTCATAGATGCACTCGGCGGTGAGCTTCCCTCGGGATCCGATAATGTCTTTTTTTCGAATGAGCTGATAACCGTTCTTGGTGCCGTCCTCTTTGAGTCGAGGCACAAGAAACATTCCGATCCTTTCTGAGCCTTCAATTCTGGCTGTTGTAACCCAGAGGTCTCCGGGATTGGAGCAAAACCATTTTTCTCCGGTGAGCACCCATTTGCCGTCTTCTCGGGGATGGGCTACTGTTCGATTGGCCCCTACGTTCGAGCCACCTACACGTTCGGTGACGTACTGGCCGCACATGAAGTGACTGTGGCTACCGGGGCCGGCAACCAGCGGCAAATACAGTTCCTTTTGTTCTTCGGTTCCCAGTTCTTTCAGTGCCAGGATCATCCCATCGGTCATGGCCAGCGGGCAGGCCACGCCCCCTTCCCCTACCTCGTTGCAAAGATAGGCCAGGGCCATGCGGTGTAACGTTGTGAATGGATGCTTCCACTCGGGATGGAAGTCCAGGTTTACAATGCCGTAGTCGTAAGAAATGCGACGGGATTCCAATTGCTCGGCGCAGTACTGGATTTCGTCGATGCGGTTCCCGGTGCGGTCAAAGGTCTTGATTTGCCCGTATTTCCCTTCTTTGTGCGATTCGATGGTAAGCTCATCGATGATTCCGCCGGTGAGTTCGCCGTATCCGTGGATGTGAGCCATCATATCCCGGGCATGATCCTTTTCCAGTCCGCTGGCATGTTGCAGAAGAATGCGCTGCAGTACCCGGTCCTCTTCGAAGAAGTTCAGCCCTCTTAGTCCTTCATAGTCCGAAATGTCGAATGGTTGTAGTCCTGGATTGGCCATTTTTATGTTGCTCCCGAAGGGTTTCGTTTCAATTTTGAATTGTGAACTCAGCCGTCAATACGGAACAATCCGCAGCCTCCTTGATGGGGCCAGAATTTGAGCCCGGAGGGGATTATACAGCCAGCCCCTTTTACTATCAAAGGCGTAAGACGCGGGAGGTAATGGTCGGATCTGTGGGCGTGGGCGGCAACAATCCCATTCGCGTACAGTCCATGACCGTGGCGCCCACTCTGGATACCGAAGCCACAGTAAACGAAGCCATTCAGCTCTTTGAAGCGGGCTGCGAGATTGTTCGCATTACCGCCCAGGGGCCAAAAGAAGCCCGGAATCTGGAACCCATCCGCGAAGCTCTGAAATCCAGAGGTTTCGACGGACCGCTGGTGGCTGACATCCACTTTTCGCCCAGGGCGGCGCTTACCGCTGTTGAATACGTAGAGAAGGTTCGCATCAATCCCGGCAATTTCGCAGACACCAAGATGTTTGCTGTGCGCGAATACACCGACGAAGAGTACCAGAAAGAACTGGAAAGGATCCACGATTCCTTCAAGCCGCTTGTGCTGAGGGCTGCGGAACTTGGACGCGCTATGCGAATTGGCGTCAACCACGGCTCTCTATCCGACCGAATCATGAACCGCTTAGGCGATACACCCCGAGGCATGGTGGAGTCCGCTCTTGAATTCATCAAGATCGCCGAGCTGTACAATTTTAAAGACATCATTGTATCCATGAAGGCCAGCAATCCCCAGGTGATGATCCAGGCCTACCGAATGCTGGTTGAGCGCTTTCGTCTGGAGAACATGGACTATCCATTGCATCTCGGAGTTACCGAAGCCGGCGACGGCAAAGATGGTCGAATGAAATCCGCCTGCGGAATCGGCGCTCTTCTGGAAGACGGGCTGGGCGATACGATTCGCGTATCGTTAACCGAAGATGCGGTGAAGGAAGTCCCAGTAGCGCGAGCTCTGGCCGATCTGTACAATCGTTTCGCTCAAGATTCGGGCGCCGCATTCCAGAAATCCTGGCAGGAGCAAATCCATCTGTTGGAAAAAGCCGGACTTGCGGATGCTGTTTCAGGCCTTCGCTGCAAATCCCTGGCCAATCCATACCAGACCATTCGACGCAAGACCGATACGGCCGGACAAAACGGCGCAGCTACTCCCGTCGCGGCTCTGCAAGATGCTGCCAAAGACGGTGGCGCGGTTCTGCAAGATGGCACCGAAGACGGTAGCGCTGTTCTCCAGAGCGATCGGGCGGCGTTGGCCGCTGCGGTCCTTCCGTTCGGCGGCATGCATCCGATACGCGCGGGCATCTATTTGTCCGCGCAACAGACCCTTCCGGAAAATCTAGAAGGAATCGATTTCATTGTTGCCGAACAGCCTCATAGTTTCCCTGCGCCGGAAGGAGTGATAGTTTACGGTATTTCGATCCGCGAAGGGACATTGGACGGTGAGTCCAGGCCGAACGCTTCGCAGGAAGCCGTACTTTCCATTCCGTTGAAAGAGGCAGCATTCAGTTCCGAGGCCTGGAATGGCCCAATCATGCTCTCTGTGGAAGGCGAAGGCGATCTGGTCCATCTGGAAGCAGCGCTTCGCTGGGCCGAATCATCCAGACCGGCTTTTATTGCCCTTAAATGCAAGGATCCGGTGTCGCCCACGCATTGTTACCGTCTGGTGGCGGAGATGCTGGAAGCTATGGGCAAACGTCTGCCGCTGGTGCTCTTTTCCAGCGCCCATGGTCCGTCCCTGTCGCAATCGGTGTCGCAATCCGAGGCGGCCAACCAGGAAGTGGCCGAGTATGCCGTTCTGTATCGTACGTCTATCCATACAGGCGGCCTCCTGCTTGAAGGAATCGGTGACGGGATCCTGGTAGAATCCACCGATGCCGGGTCGGCGGCCGGCCTGGCGCTGGATCTACTTCAGACCACGCGGATCAGACTGTATCGTACGGAATACATTAGCTGTCCTTCCTGTGGCCGCACCCTCTTTGACCTGCAGGAAACCACGGCCCGCATCAAATCCGTAACCGGGCACCTGAAAGGCGTCAAGATTGCCGTCATGGGCTGTATTGTAAATGGCCCGGGAGAGATGGCCGATGCGGACTTCGGTTACGTAGGTTCGGCTCCTGGTAAGATCAACCTGTATCGCGGCAAGGAAGTAGTGCTGAAGAATATTCCGTCGGAGCAGGCCGACCAGGCTTTGATTGATCTGATCAAAGAGCATGGAATGTGGCAGGATCCGTAAAAGAAACCAGCGCCTCCGTGCTATCCTTTCTGGCTACTCTTCCCTTTTTCGGCCGGGTCCCACCGTGGACAATCCAGAGTATCCAACCCAATCCGGTTCTGGAATTCAGGTGTGTCCTTTCTGCTACGGAAAAACTGGACGGTCCGGTTGTCTGAGTCTTCCAGATTGCTTACCATACTATATGACCGGCGGATATCCATCCTCCCGAGAAGACATCCACAGGCTGCTTCTGAAATTCCCGGATGGCCTGAAACTCAAGCATCTGGATTTGCGGGGGATAGATCTTTCCGGGTTGGATCTTTCCGGCAGCGATTTTGGCGGGAGCGAACTGTCCGGGGCCAACTTTACCGGTAGTGGCCTGCGCCGCGTCTGTTTCTCCGGATGCGATCTGGAGTTTGTGACCTTTGATGAAGCCGATCTTCAGGGATCCACTTTTCATGCGGCCCATCTGAAGAATTGCTCCTTCAAGAAGGCCAACCTTTCCGAAACCTCGTTCATGAAAACCGATCTGGAAAGCATGCGCTTTTTGAACTGCGATTTTACCAAGGCATCTTTGATTCTTTCTGAAATCCAGGCCTGTCATCTGGTGGAATGCGAACTGGAGCGCTCCCGGTTCCACGGAACCAGGTTTATCGACACAGACTTTACCGATTGCACAACGGAAGGCACCCTGGTCCCCCGCGAAGATCGCGAAGGCCTGGAGCTGGTCCGCACTGAACTGGAGGATTTGCCCGAAGATTACACATCCGCCGACTACTACGGTACCATGTAGTCTCCAGGCTCGGGACCGGGCTCCTCCGGATCCTGGCTGTTCCCTGGAAGAATGGTGGCCGTCAATACCCACTTTCCGCTACCGGTCCGGGCGGCCGTTGCCCGATTCTCGGTGCCCTTGTGGACCATTCAGTGGGATAGCATCGGAACAGAATAAGGCAATCCAGGAAGCGGCATTGTATGCTACATTGTATGCTGTCTTGCCGGAGCATCGTCGCTTCCGCGAGCGTGGGCGTCTCCAGAATTACCACGAATTTCCCGGATTTCAAAACGGTTGCGTCCTGCGCCGCATAAGAAAATCAAGGTTTGATGGCAAAGTTCAAAGCACCCACCATAGAAGAAAAGTCTGCATCGGTATCCGTGGATCTGTCCAAAAGACAGGAACGCCAGTACGGCCGGTATCTACAGGATTTCAACCAGGGCGATGTGTTTATCCATCCCCGGGCTTTCACTGTTGATCGAACCTTTGCACAGGAATATGCCACCGTATTCCACGATGCATGCCCCCTGTTTCTAAGCGCCCCCTATGCCCAGGCTCACGGATTCAAGGACCTGCTGGTGCATCCCCTGCAGGTATTCAATGTCGTGCTTTCACTGGGAGTGCAGAACAACTCCGAGAAGGCCATTGCAAACCTGGGTTATTACAACGTACAATTTCTTAAGCCAGTATATCCGGGCGATACTATCACGGCTCGCTCCAAAGTCCTGGACCGCCGTGAGCGGGGCGAAGGTAAGCCTGGAATCGTTCACGTTAAGACTCTGGGCCTCAATCAGAACGGCGAAGTTATTATCCAATACGAACGAAAGATCATGATCCCTCCGCGCAAAGGAGACGGTCCCACCCAGGGCGGCGACCCAAAGGCTCCTTTTCCGGAAGTGACCAACCCGGAAGTGGAACTACCTGAAATGGGCAAACTAAGCGCCGATATGATCGCCCACACCGGAAGCAGCACCTACTTCGAAGATTTCCAGGTAGGCGATATTCTGGTTCACAAAAACATGCGAACCATTACCGATGAACATGTTCCCTGGACCTATCGTATGGGGAATACCCATCCGCTACATTACGACAAGATTTACTCACAGTCCCTTTCCGGCCCTATGAGCGGGGAGCCTATCGTATATGGCGGTCTGGTTTTTGGCTGGCTGGCCGGCATGGCAAGTCGCGATACCACCGAAAACATGCTCTGGGATCTCGGCTACACCGAGGGTTATCATACTCAGCCAGCCATCAGCGGCGACACCGTGGGATCGATTACTCGCGTTCTGGCCGTGGAGGAAGGACCTGTGGCCGGCACCGGCACCGGCATCGTTCATGCCCAGTTCATTGGAGTTAAGAACAAACGTCCTGCCGAGGTGCTGGATGAGCATGGCGAAGACCTGTTCATCAAGGAAAACGATAAGAAAAATCTGGGCAAAGAAAAGATTGAGTCCAAAATCTTCGAAATCGAACGCAAGATACTAATCAAGAAAAGGCCCGCATGAATTTACACCGAAACCTGGAATCAGACAAATTTGATCTTTTGATCATCGGCGGCGGAATCACCGGTCTGGCCATTCTTCGAGAAGCCAGCGAAAGAGGTCTTCGTGCCTGTCTGGTGGAAAAGAACGATTACGGCTGGTCCACCTCCGGGGCCACCTCCAAGCTGATTCATGGCGGATTGCGGTATCTGGAAAACTATGAGTTCGGGCTGGTAAGAGAAAGCCTGCGGGAACGGAGAATCCTGGGGCTGGCTGCCGGTCACCTGGTCCGTCCCCTTTCTTTTCTGATTCCCATCTTCCCCTGGAGCCATCCCGGCCGCGTTATCATGCGAGCGGGTCTACTGACCTATGACGTGCTTTCCTACGATCGAAACCGGGACGTGCCCGACGACAAACATGTGCCGGGCTCGCGCTATCTGAGCAAGAAGGAGATTGTAGAGCTGGATCCTACGCTGGACAGTCCCGATGTAAAATGCGGTTTCGAATACTACGACTATCAAAGCGTTCGCCCCGAACGGCTGTCCCTGGCATTCTTGAAGTCAGCCCTTGAAAAGGGCGCCGTAGCCTACAACCACACCGAGGCAGTAGAGTTCCTGGTCGAAAAATCCGGCGGACGCACCCGGATCAATGGCGCAAACGTAAAAGATAAAATCACCGGAAAGACGGCCACCATTCGGGCCTCGCTGACCATCAATGCTACCGGTCCCTGGATGGATCTGGTTCTGGGCCTCTTCGAAGATAAGCCGCGCCAGAAGCTTCAACGCTCCAAAGGCATTCATCTGTTGACCAAACCCATCATGGGCAAGCATTCGGTGCTGTTTCGCACTCGTACCGGGCGCCACTTCTTTGTGATTCCCTGGGAAGGTCATAGCCTGATTGGACCTACTGATCGACCGTTTGAAGATCATCCGGACAATCTGCGGCCCACCGAACAGGACATAGAAGAACTCGTAAACGATGTAAACGATACAATCCCTGGCGCTCCGCTGAACAAAGAGGATATCCTGCATGTGCCCATCGGCATTCGGCCGCTGATTGCAGCCGGCGATGGAGACGGAAGCGGAACCTACAAAGCCTCCAGAAAATACGAAATCTACGACCACTCCGAAGAAACCATCGACGGTCTTATCTCGGTGGCCGGCGGAAAATGGACTACTTCTCGCCAACTGGGCGAAGATGTGGTTCTGGGCGCGCTGAAGAAGTCCGAACTCCGGGATGTCCTGACAAATCGTGCGGATACCTCAGTTCTTCCGTTGTATGGCTCGCCTGGCTTTGGAAACCCGGCAGACATTTATCGCGATTTTGCTTTAAAAGAGTACGGAATGGCTGGCGTTGCTCGCTCCAACCATTTGCACCTGATAACCATGTATGGCACCGAGCATGTGTCGGTTCTGAGACTCCTGGAAAAGGACCGATCCCTCGGGGCACCGGTGAGCAAAGAAAGGCCGGAGCTGGATGTCATGGCTCAGGTAGTCTATGCCGTGGAAAATGAAGGGGCCAGAACCCTGGAAGATATCCTGAACCGTCGCCTGGCCGTAGGGGCCTACGGCCCGATCGAAAAGTCAGCCCTGGAAGCCGTGGCCCGACTGGCCGGAAAGCATCTTAAATGGTCCAGCGCCAGGCAGCAAAAAGAGATTAAAGACTATCTGAAGCAATTCCCCCTGGAGCATATACACACAGCCACCGGAAGGCCCGCCATAGAACTGCTGGGCAAAGGCAAGACCAGTTCTTCCAGATCTGCATCCACCGGTAAGTCAGTCGGCTCTCGCTCGAAGACCGGATCCAGTAAAAAGACCGCCAAGAAATCGGCAAAGAAATCCGGAAAGAAGTCGGCAAAAAAGAAGACTGCGGGCAGTACCAAGAAAAAGCCATCAGGCAGCGCCTCCAAAAAGCGCAGGACACCGGCAAAGAAGACAAGAACCGCAAAGAAATCGGCCCGAGGCGCTTCCAAAAAGAAGCGGTAGGTTGATCCGCCAGGTCCCCTGGTTCTGGCCGGTTTCGGCGAAATATTCGCTGAGCGACAGCCTGCGGTCATGCTGGCCTAGAGTCACCCTGGTCTGCCGGGGCTCCGTCAATCAATAGGCGGCCGGCGAGTCCGAAGAATCACTCCCGGATGCGGCAGCCAGTTGCGTCAGCAGATCCAGGGCAAAACGAAATCGGCTGCTTGACAATACCTGTTCCTCATTCTGGCCCAACGTCACCGGTCCTACCAGGTTGTAGTGCAAACGGAGAGGTCCGGTCATCAGAAATATGGTTTCCGGAGTGCCGGTCACTGGCCCCTGCTCCTTGATCTCAAAGGGAGGCTTCAGAACCATCATCGGGATTCGAATGTTGTAATCTCGGATGTCCTTTTCCAGCCGCTCCTTGAGCAAAGGATACATCTCCTGGAAAGAAGGATCGCTGGATGCCTTGAGCAAATCTACCCCATTGGATTCCAGGTCCGGGCTCACGGCCAGATACATGTCGATCCCCAGGGATTGTGCCTGTTCATAGAGAATGTGTAACGCGGGAAGCTCTTCAATACAGGGAACGCAGGTGGGACTGTAGAAATTCAAGACCACGCCCCGGGCCTGGATTTGTTCCAGAGGAATCTCCTGACCTTCCAGGGTCTTGCCTTCCAGTGATAGAATTTCAGGACTTGTATGCACGCCGGGTCTACAGGACCCCAGGGTGGCCAGAGCCAGAATAAGGATGCCAGCGGTTCCGCCGAGACAGCGAGAGGCTTTCCGAGCCCGGGTATTGTATGACATTTCGAGTTGTGTTCTTTCCATTTTGCTGTTCGATTCCTGTTTTCTGTTCTCTGCACGGGCCGCCTTATTCAGAGGGCTACTTCGCAACAATATCTGCAATCTAAAGAATTCTCCTCTTCTTGACAAGACATCTGAGTCAGCTGGCCGGCTTTCCCTGGATACTTCCCCGTGGATCCGGGTTATCTACAGGGTACCGAAGCATCATTCTCGCAGTCCTGGTTAACGACTGAATCACAAAGCATTGTGCGCAGAGGGCCTGCGACAAAGTCCGTGACAGAGCAACAAAGTTCCGGAAGTAGTTCCCCCGTCCGAACCCCGCCTAGAGCTTCAGTCTTTTGAATACAAACTCCGGAATGTTGCGAATGATCATCATTATGTAGCGCCACATCCACAGAGTGTAGATTACGTTTTTCTTTTTCCGGATAGCCTTCCAGATGTCTCGGGCTATTTTTTCCGGGCTACCGGTGATGGGACCGGGCAATGGCATACCTTCCGTCATGGAGGTGCGCACGAATCCCGGCTTTATTGTCAGCACGTGCACTCCATAGGAATACAGATAGTTGCGCAACCCGGAAAGATAGGCAGTAAGCCCTGCTTTGGCCGATCCATAGTGATAATTGCTCTGTCGCCCCCGGTCCCCCGCCACTGAACTCACCACTGCGATGACGCCGTAGCCTTCTTTCTTCAGCATTTCTGCGATGGGGTTTACTGCATGAATAACACCGTTGTAGTTCGTTGTCAGGATTCTTTCGGCGGTTTCGTAGTTCGTTCGGGCCTGGTCTTCGTCCTGCATGATACCGGCGAAGCACACGGTTAGTTCGGGCACTCCGTCCAGGGACTGAATCTTCTTTGCGATTCCTTTTCCGTCGGTGAGATCCAGGGCCAGCGGCTCCGCGATTATCTTGTGCCGGATCCCCAGATCCGAGGACTGCTCCCGTAGATCCTTGATGTTTCTTCCCGCCAGAATCAGATTCCAGCCCTGCTCCGCCAGCAGATGCGACATGGCGACGGCCATGTCCGAGGATGCGCCAATGATTAAGGCCTGTTTTTTCTTTAATTGAGATGTATGCGGTTGAATCTTTTCTTCGGGCTTTCGCTTTGCCATGGTGCCCTAGGATTATACGAGGCCCTTTGTTGCCAATATTATTATGAACGGAAGGAGCAAATGCTCGGGCCGCTGATCGCGGCGGAGGCGACCAGATAAATGCAGATTGCTCTTATCCGCCTAATTGCCAGATCTTTGTCCACAGTCTTTTCCACCGGTCTTCCACCACTAATTGAAGACTCTGCTTCGTACCGTCGTTGTCTTTGCGCTATGGGCAGAAGAACATGACTGTATCGTATTTCTTTATGCGACATAAGATTCCGGCACATTCTGGATGCAAGCCCGATAAATTGCATTGTCGCAACGATTTGCAGGCATTCTCAGAGGGCGGATCCACTTGGTGAATACGTAAAGAAGCGAAGAAGGTTTATCGCAAGCATGCTGGCAGAGAAAACAAATATAGAAAAGCGTGATTCCATCTGGGATCTCGCGCGACATGCTCTGTCCAGCCATTTGCCCGGCATCTTTTTCGAGCATTTCATCGCCCCGCTGGATTACCGTTACGACAAGGAGAGCGCTGTCCTGTATCTAATTGGCTCGGATCAAAGACGAATCGATCACATCGAAATGAAGTATGGGGAACTGATCCGAAAAATCCTGGGCAATGTGCTTCCCGTTGGCTTTCGGGTGGAACTGATTTCCGGAAGTGATTTCAAGATGGCTCCCGAGTTGTCCTCCTCCTTGAATCCCCTGCCACTTCGCACCGAGGAGTCGGCTGCGGGCTTGTCTCTGGCAGGCGGCCCGGACGCCAGTGTTCCGGAATTCGTCGCGGAAACAAATCTGAAGGAGCGAATCCGTAGCCTCTGTAACGACTCCTGGAAAGGAATTCTCTATATCTATGGTCCCTCCGGTGCCGGAAAGAGTCACCTTGCCCGGCTGCTTTCGGCCAGAGCAAAGAGCGCCTTTTTTAGTATGGAAGAGTTCATGGTTAGCTTTGCCACCGCTTCCAGTGAAGGGAAGCTACTTGAATGGAAGAAGGAAATCCATAGCAAGGAGATGGTCGTCCTGGACGATCTGCAATTCCTGCGCAAAAAGGCGATTCGAACATCGGAGCAATTGAGATCTTTGATGGACTCGGCGCTTCAAGGAAAGATCCGGCTGGTGTTGCTGGCAGATCAGCCGGTGGCTCAGATAGATGGCGGTCCGGATCTTCGCTCCAGACTTCTGGAGGCACGTCCGCTGGAATTGAGTTTTCTGAGCGGTGATCTACGCCAGACTTTGCTACAGCAGTTATGCAATCGTATTGGATTGCGATTGCCGGGCGGATACTCCGCCTATCTGGCGGCCCGCATCAAGGGAGACCATAGGAAGCTGTTGAACGCGGCCCATCGATTGTCGGTACAGGGGGACCTACCGGAAGATCCGGCCTGGACCGAGACCTTCCTCGAGGATCTGATGGACTCTTCCGAGGCCATTCAACCCGAAGCGGTTTTGCAGTCGGTGTGCAAATTCTACAATGTTCATCCCGATCTGGTATGCTCCAGCGCCCGCGACCAGTCTGTAGTCCGGGCCCGACATCTCTGCGCCTTCTTCTTGCATAAGCTTTCCGGTTTGAAGCTCAGCGAGATCGCTACGATACTGGGGCGTAAGGATCATTCGGCCGTGCTTTACGGGATCCGAAAAACCGAGTCCCTCTTCAGCCAGGATCTGTTTCTTCGCAAACAAGCGGCCGCCCTGGAACGTCAAATCCAGGATGGAGCCTGACCGAATCGGGCCGAAGCCGGTGAAGATTGGCCGAGCAGCCCAACGGATTCGAAACCTTGCATTCCGGGCCGCCCGCCCCATGGATCCCTGGCGCCGCTTGTGACAGGACTTGAAATCCCTCCGATTCTTAGTATATTGGCTTCAGGCAGAGAATCTACGCGCGGTCACTGTCAAGTTGCCGAAAATATAACCGAAGATCGTTTAGAGGCTTTTATGAATACCTACCTGAACCGAATCCTGCTTGCAGTACTATGCTCCCTGGCCCTTTCAGCCAGCGTCCTCGAGGCCGCTCCGCAAAGACCGGCCGGGGTGGACCCAAAGGCTACTTACTACACCAAATCAAAGGTGTGGTTCCTGACAGCCAACGGAGTCCGATCTGTATGGTATTCCAATGGTCAGCTCAAGGCCAGGGGCCCCTATTCGGACAACAATCGTCAAGGTGACTGGGTCTTTTACTACTCAAACGGAAAGAAGGAAGCTCAAGGCTCCTACAATGACGGACAGATGACCGGTACATGGGTCATGTATCATTCCAATGGTCAGAAGAAAGCCGAAGGTCCTTACAGGAACAACCACAAAGAAGGCAAATGGACAGTCTTCGATGAGAAGGGCCAGAAGACCGGTGAAGGAAGCTACGCTGCTGGCTACAAGCATGGCACCTGGACCGAATACTATCCCGGCGGAGGAGTGTTTTTTAAAGGAGAATACGTAAGGGATGTAGCTCATGGTCAATGGACCTACTACTACAAAGGCGGACAGCTCTATCAATCCGGGCAGTACAACGCTGAAAAACGAACGGGCCCCTGGAAGATTTGCATCCAACCCGGCGGCCCTTGCGGAACGGAGAGTTTTTCTTCGCCTGCCGCTCCGCGCATATCCGGTCTGGGAAATGATACCACCCCGGCCTCAAATACACAGGATCCCGCCGAACTGCTGGACTCCATGGAAGGCAAGAAGGACATTCCTCCCTCAATGGAAGGAAAATGGAGCACTGACTTCTAGCTAGAGTTTCATCGCCGATTTCGGTAGCCGGGTGATTCCTGGTTGCCGGTGGTCGCCAGTATTCACGGAAAAGCTTCGACAACTTCTAGTTGTCAGTTTGATTAATGCCGGCCCGTTTACCGGTGGCCGAACTAGTCGAGGTCCATTGATCCGGCCTTCAGTAAAGGTACGGCTTCTTAAACGCCCGGCACTCGTAGCTACGGTAAGGAGGGCCGTCTCCGGCAAAATCGATAATCCTTACAAACTGGCGGTCCGAGCGAATGCAACGTGAGCACAAAAAAGGCTTAGGAGTCAGTTCGCAGTATCGTGCGTCCCAGATCTCGTAGGCCTGGACCAGAGTTTCTCCCTCTTTCCAGGAATCAGAGATGGGTGGCGAAGCAGGCGCAAAATCCAGGGCCGGGGTCTCCGGCATGGCCGGCAATTTCGCAAAATCATCTCCGTTCAACGGATTGACCGCCAGTTGAAAGGCCAGTAAGAGCAAAGCAACAAAATTGAATGCAGCCCCTATCCCCTGATCGGCTTTTTGTTTACGGGGCAGGCGCGCCGGCATTCTTATGACTGGATGTACAGCTTTCCCCACGTTCATATTCTCGACTCGGATCAGTTTTCCCATGAGGATCTGGATTACATCATGCGCTACACGCAGCGCATCGAAGAGATGGGCAAAGATGTCTTTGGACTGCTCGAGGGCAATGTTCTGGCATCGCTTTTCTTTGAATCGTCCACCCGAACCCGTCTCAGCTTCGAAACAGCCATGAATCGACTGGCCGGTCGCGTAGTCTCGACGGTAGGATTTCAGTTCTCGTCCATCAGTAAGGGTGAGACCTTATATGATACAATGAAAATGATCGAGGCCTATGCAGATATTGCCGTTATTCGGCACCCGGTGGAAGGAAGCTCCCGAATCGCGGCCGCAGCGGTGAACATTCCGGTAATCAACGCCGGCGATGGAGCCGGTCAACACCCAACGCAAGCGCTTCTGGATCTATATACAATCTTCAAAGAAAAGGGTAAGCTCCAGGGGCTAAAAATTGCCTTCGTGGGGGATTTGAAATTCGGCCGTACCATTCATAGTCTGGTGAAACTTCTGGCGCACTATGATGTGGAGATGATCTTCATTTCTCCCGTGGACCTCGCCCTTCCCGAATCCTACAGAAAGGACCTTCGCAAACACGGGGTCACATTCGAAGAGGAAGAGGATATCAAGGCGCTCTGGGATTGCGATGTGGCCTACATCACGCGAATTCAGGAAGAACGATTTGTGGACCGCAGCGAATATCAGCGACTAAAGGATTCCTACGCCATCAACCGAGCTTTCGTTCTGGCTTCGCGCAAGCCTACTCTGATTATGCATCCCCTGCCCCGGGTTTCCGAGCTTTCCACCGATGTGGATGATCTTCCCAATGCGGCTTATTTTCGCCAGGCCGCCTACGGCGTAATCGTTCGGATGGCTTTGCTTTGCATTTGCATGGGCAAAGAAATGCCCTGAGGGTTTTCCGGTACCTTGTTTTGCCACGGTCGCGGCTTTCCTTTCACTGGCCGGCGGAACTCTACCTTTGCCAGAACCGTTTTTTACGGCACTGGTAGGATTTCTGCGACACAGGCAGGAGTGTGACGCCTCGGGGCGTTCCGATTACCGGAAGCCGCCTCTGGATTTCAATTTTCCAGGACTTCCAGCAACTCCTCCTGGCTCACCTCTTCGCCTCGCTTGATTCTTTCGCGTATTTCCTGACGGCGCTTCTCTTTTTCGCTCAGTTCTTCCGGATCCTTCTTTTCATTTTGCTTTTCTGCCAGGAGCGGTGTGCCCAGGCCCGCTCGCAAAGAATAGAGTTCGGCAAGATTGAACTTCTGCTTCGTTTCGGGAACAACCGTGAAGGCTTCGCCACATTCCGAAGGAATCGAGCCATGGATTACAATGAATCCTCCGCCGGAATGAGTTGCTTTAACGCTCGCCGAGCATTTGCCGTTCGTCAATTGGAAGGGCTGGTTAAGCCGCAGTATCCCGTTTTGCAGGAAGAATTCCGTTGCGGGTGAGAAGGCTACTCCGGCGCCCGGGGAGCGACTCGCTTCGAATCGTTTGAATATTTCTTGAACGGACCGATGCTCCTCCGGCAGTTCCGACTGCTCCTGGGCGCCATTCTGATCGGTAGACGTGGGTTTCCACAGTACAAAGTTTCCGTCCTCTCTGATCCAGCAACCGTTGTCGTCACGCAAACATCCTTCTTCGAAGCGCAAATGGAGGAATGTATCATCGCCCTTGAGCTCCCGGTCCACCACGGGGCCGCCCAGCGCCTCAATCTTCCACTGCTCGGCGCCTTTGATTTCTGTGTAGTAGCGGATGAATACGGTTCGGGTGAGCAAAGCTTCATCCAGATCTGTCTGGGCCTTGCCCCATCGTTCGGTGATTTCGACTCGCTTACCGGAAAGGGCAAGGTCCCGGGCCACACGAATCTGGTGTACGAACATGCACTGAGACTCCTCCGGTTTGGCGGAGTGTCGAATGGGCTGGCAGGCGATGGAAAGAATCCGCCATTCGTCCCCGTCCCTCTGACTGTATAATCCAGCCAGCTCGAATTGCGGTTCACCGGCTGGTCCCTGCAGCCCGGTCTTGCATGCTGAAAAAAGAACAAAGGGAAACAACGCCAGAATCAGTTTGCGGCTCTTCATAAGCAATGATTGGAGAACTACGTACCCCCGAAAAGCATAATCGAGTTTTGATTGATTGCATGGAGCCCCTGCAATTCCATTGAACACTCCGGCATGGCTTCCTCCTACTACACGAATCACCGAGACAAAATCATAACCGACGACGGTCTAAGGCTCTTTACCCAGAGCTGGGTTCCGCCAAAAGCGGAAAAGCACCTGATTATTCATCATGGCTTCGGCGAACATAGCGATCGTTACGGAAATGTCCTGCAAGTGTTGGAGGATCAGAGAATTGCCGTGTACTCCTTCGATGCCCGGGGTCATGGCAGAAGCCAGGGCAAAAAGGGCGATAGCCCGGGCATATTCCGGTATGTAAGGGATCTGGAGCAATTTCTCCTGCACCTCAAGGAGAAATGGGGGATCCGAAAGCCATTTCTTCTGGGGCATTCTATGGGCGGACTGGTGGCCGCATCCTTTGCTACCACGCAGCTGAATCAGTGGGAAATCGCGGGGCTCCTGCTGAGCGCTCCTGGCCTGCGAGTTACGCTCACGCCCCTGATGCAGGTCAAGAAGACGGCCGGCAAACTGCTATCGTTCATGAAAGAGGATCTGATCATGGAAGCCGGGTTGGATGAAAACCTAATCAGTCACGATGAAGCGGTGAGAAAAGCCTATCATTCCGATCCCCTGGTTCATGGAAAAGTGAGCGTCCGAATGGCCCTCAGCCTATTGGAGGCAGGTGAGGAAGTGTTGAGAAAGGCAGGGAAGGTCCGGATTCCTGTCTGGATTGGACATGGCTCCGATGACGGCATTGCCAGCCCGGAAGGCGCCATGGAGTTCTATGAGCGGGTTTCTTCGGTCGATCGATCGCTTCAGATCTACGAAGGTCTGTACCATGAAATCTTCAATGAAATAAGACCAGAGCCGCTCCAGGATTTGAGAAACTGGCTCGGAAAACACTGAATAAGCTTGCCAAAAAAAACGGCTCGGGATAAAAAATTAATTTGACAGGCAATGACGCGCCGCACAATACTGACTTGTGCGTTGCACAAAAACGCAGGCAAAAAATTAGAAAGGTAGGATAGTCATGGAAAAGATTCTGCACGACATTCTCAATGCTGGTATCGCTCTGTTTCGAGCAGGCGAAGACAGCGTAAACAACGCCATCAAAGAAGTTCAGAGAACTTTCGATGAGCTGAAAGCAAAAGGTGCTGCTGACAATAGCGAACCTGCTGTTCAACTCCGCAAAGTACTCGACGACATCGTAGCCCAGGCTAACGATCTGAACCAGAAGACTGGCGATGCTTACAATCAAGCTCTGACTCAACTGCAAGACCTGTACAACCAGGCCACTGTTGAGATCGAAAAAATCGTTCCAGAAGAGCGAGTAAACGAAATCAAAGACAAAATCGAAGAGCTCTCCAACGTTATCAACAGCAAAGTTAACGAGCTGCGTGGCGGCGGAACTTCTGCTTCTTCCGGTGGAACTTCTTCCACCTCTACTGGAGCCTAAGAGTCCAATGCAGCTGCCTCGTGCAGTGCACAGGCCCGACTCTCAATTGGAGTCGGGCCTTTTTTATGTACGGCCGGTAGCGTAGCAAGGATCGGAATGTGGAGCGTTGAGTAATGGCCGTCATGGCTTCCGACAGTGGATTCGTAATATCGCAATATTGCAATATTACAATATTACGAACGCCAGCATCATCGGATGGGACGGCTACACCGCCCAGGTTTGCCTGTGCTCCAACACGGACCTGCTTTTGCTTTCTCTATGCAGGGGCATGCGGGGAATGGTCAAAGTACCGTGAACAGGTGAGGCCGATGACTGAAAAGGAAGTTCAAACAGGAAGCTACGAGGGACGCCAGGAACATATTCCTGGACTGGAATTGCCCTCGATTGAAGTGTTTCAGAATATCTATTCCGATCGAGACTACCGAATCGATATGGAAATTCCCGAGTTCACGGCCATATGTCCTAAAACCGGACTGCCCGATTTTGGCATCATATATCTGAGCTACAAACCGGATAAGTACTGTCTGGAACTGAAGAGTCTGAAAGAATACGTAACCGCTTACCGGGATGTCGGGATCTTCCATGAGAATGTCGTGAACCGGATGCTGGAAGACCTGGTGAAGGCCTGCCAGCCTCGCTGGTTGCGATTGCACGGGGACTACAATGTTCGCGGCGGCATTAAGACCAGGGTTACGGCCACCTACAACGCAAGAACGCACTAAGCTAATGAGCGATAGGCTTTTTCACGTCAAGTTTCGACTGCCCCTCATCGCGTCTAATCGTCTTTTTTGCTCTCTGATCGTAGTATGGAGTCGGCGAAGCCGGTCCTGAAATCAGGAAACCGAAACCTTCCGATTAATTCGGCTGCATAGAGGCTCAGCACCTTTCGTTGGCCGGGTACTTCGCCAGGGGACGGTAGATCTGCTGGCGCAACTAGTCCTTCCCTTTCCAGAGC
The DNA here is from genome assembly GCA_002730875.1 of Spirochaetaceae bacterium. Classification (GTDB taxonomy): domain Bacteria; phylum Spirochaetota; class Leptospiria; order Leptospirales; family Leptonemataceae; genus UBA3465. The sequence goes on from PCBI01000015.1 coordinate 333,234, forward strand.
CTTCTGCACATCCGACCGCTTGTAGAATTCCAGCAAAAACAATCGGGTTTCCTCAACTGTGGACGGATTGGGATCTACGCCGTTGATCAGATTTTTGCGCTCGTAGCCGTAGAATTCGGCGGTCTTGTCCTGGAGTCTCTGGCCTGCTGCCAGCACTAATCGACAAAGATCGTGAACGTGTATTCGGGAAATGATCTCATTTCCGCGTTCAAAGAATCGGCTGCGGCCCCGGGCCAGGAATTGCGGCAGACTACGACCGCGGCCGTAAAGGCCGCCGGCTCGAATGATCAAAGCGTCGGGGCGATAAGAAAGCACGGCTTCTTCCACGTCCAGCCGGCGTCGGCAGCTTTCGCTGTCCCCTGTGGGAGAGTGTTCGTCCACTTCCAGCAATCCATCGCTTGAGGAGGGATAAACAGAAGTACTCGAAATATGCACGAAGGGAACCTGCGCGAAATTCGCCAGTTCTCTCTTATATAAAGGATTCTGGAGAGTTCCTTCTTCGTGCACGGCTGGAACGGTGTCCAGGATCAGATCGGGCTCGAAGTTTGGATCCAGTGCAGGCTCGGAGCGGCCAAGAAATTGCACATCTACAGGAAATTCCGCAGAGAGATATCCACCGGTGAAGCTTTTTCCGAGGCAAAGGATGCGTTGGATTCCCACAACTACAGTCAACAGAAGAGGGTTGTTGGGGCACAGGCTTTTTTCATCCTGGCCAATATGGAATGGATGGCCCTATCCGAATTGCCCGATACTGGCGAAAACCGATGCCTGGAATCCACAGGGATCTGCGTTCGCAAGGATGGTCGGTGGATGGCAATGCCGTCAGGCGGAGATGACACTGTAAACCCATCAGAGCATACTGCAGAAGAATCAAGATTGGCCCTGCCGTTTCATAATTGGCCGGTGCTTGATGTGCAGTCAGAGGAGCTCGGGAAAAGGGAAACCTGGGAATTCCTTCTTCGCTTCGTTCGCCGTAATATTCCGGCACTGGCCCGCTTTACGCGGGACGAAGGCCTGGCTCCGGACGGGCTCATACAGGCTCTGGGCTGGAAAGCTCACTATCGTACGCGCGAGGAGTGGGCGCAATGGGCGGAACTGGATGCGATTTCTGAGAAGCTATTTCTCATCTATGATTTTCCGCTGAACACTCTTAGGCTCTGGGATCGATTGGGCGACGATGACCGAACTGCCTGGATGGAACTATGGCAGAGCCGCGGCCTGAAAAAGAACCTGGTGCGAGAAATCATTCAATACTATCACGATCTTTCCGCCGAAGCCAGGAAGTCGGCGCTGGAAAGATGTCAGGAGTTTTCCGAAAACTGGAAAGCCCGAAGCGGGAATTTCCCCGGCGAACAATTGCGAGACATTCTGTATTCAATGCGATATCCTGAGATCTCCGATCTACAGAATCAAGTTTTTCAGCTGCAGAAGAGGCTACCAACGCATAAGAAGATGCAGTTTCTGGTCCCGGATCATCTGGAAGCCGGCTTTCTGGATGTGCGACTTCGAATAGAATCGGGTGCCGACGTTGAAGAACTTGCACGGGAATTGCTCAAGACTACGGAGGAAGGAAACCTGGAGCAATTGCTTGCGCTAATTCGCTGAAGGTTTCGTCGATGGGCTTTCCGCACCAGCTTTTCGGTGACTAGCACTGTGAATGGCCAGTCATTGACAAGAGGCTGCCCCCCGGAGGCCTGACCAGGCGAATGCTCCAGGTCCGATTCCCGATTCTTAGGAAATCCGGGCTGACGCCCCTCCCATCTCGGACCGTTTGGTCTTGACAGTGAGTCACCCGCTCCATTTCTGGATAGCAACGGGATGTGGCGCAGTGGTAGCGCACTCGTCTGGGGGGCGAGTGGTCGCTGGTTCAAATCCAGTCATCCCGAATGAGGGTCGCGAAAGCGGCCCTTTTTTATGTACCTAGAGGAAAGGGCAGAAGCAAAAATAGGGTTGAAGCCGAAGCGAAACCCCTCCTAGCGGATTACACCGTGCTTCACCTTTAGCTCCCAGAGAGCCACAAAGGGAATCGAGTCCTGCCTTTCATTCAAATAGGCCTCCATGCGCGCACGGTCAGGAAGCGTGGGGTCCTGCGGATGTCTGTAGGTGCGTAGTACTGCATCTACTTTGTATACGATTTCATTCTTCAGGAAATCCTGCCACGCCAGGGATCCGCTGGTCTGAAAGTAGTCGTAGAACTGGAATTCGTCCTTAAACGAATGCAGTTTTACGTTTGCCATTCGAGACCGAGGAATCTGGACCGAAGCGCCGCTTACCTCCCCTCCCCGTGTTTCCGCAAAGATTCGTTCCAGGTCGGTAATCAGAAATGATTTCACGCTCGGGTTGGAATATACGAATTTCACGAGATCCGCCATCCCTGGAAATGCAATGGCACGGGTGTTCTTTTCCAGATATTGCTCTTTCGTCATATGCTGCTGAGACGCCCTATCTCCGGTGCCATCCCCGTCCAGGATATCTCGAATGACCAGGTCGTACTCTTTGCGAAAGTAAATCTGTCCTTCCCGGTTCTTCTTCAGGATTCCGGGACCCGCCAGGCAACGGGCAAAGAGGTCCGGACTAATGGTCTTTGTGCCTCCGGCTTTCTGTACCTCGTCCATCAGTTTTCGAATGCCGGCCATGTAGGACTCGCCGGCCAGGATCTGTTTCAGTCCATCATGAAGCTCGGCAGCATATTCGTAGCGGTCCGTTTTCTTTTCCAGTAATCCAAATTCCAGAAGTCCGTTCCAGAGTTGTTTTGGGTTCAGGTAATTCCTGGATCGGTACGGATCCGGAAAGTATTTCGCATCGAATGAGGGATGGTTGAACAAATGCAGCGGGTGTTCCCGTCGATGCATCAAATCATGATAGTCGCTCACGCAATCGTTCAGGCCGTTTACTCGGAACAATGGAAAGCCCAGGACGATGCCCATGGATATGATCTCGTAGGGCTTAACCAGATTGGGCACTTCAAAGCATTCCACGGAGATATTCGGTGTTGCTACGGACCTTTTTGCATAATGGTCCATCCTCGGGGGCAGATCATTTCGTGCCTGTTCCGGCGCCTGATCCCCTTCTTCGAAGACATTCAACGGGAACTGTGTGACGGCCCGGAAATACTCCATGGAGCGCAGTCCCGAAAAATTCGCTGATGTATAAGGTCGGGAATAGGTATCCAGTTTGGTTAGCAGGTTTTTTAGATGTATCTTCTTTTCTCGCAACACATCCTGAATGGACAGATTCTCAAAAGAGAAGCCAGCGAACCGCTTCTGAATGGCCTGGAACAGGCCGGCGCGTAGCCGATCCACCTCGATCCGATTCATGGTAGCTTCGTCTATCTTCCATTGTCGATCATCGCCCTGTTGGCCGTACAGAATCTCTCGCACTTCATCCGGAGACTTCTGTAGTATCTCGAGGCCCAGTTCCTGATGGATGAGCTCTTCCATCTCCGCCTGCGATCGCTCCAGGACTTCCAGGCCGAACCGTCCCATTAGATAGGTCTGTACGATTTGCGTTGAGTCGTCGCCCTGGTCCATGGCCAGAAAATCCACTTCGTTGCAAAGATCATCCAGGGAAAGTCTGGCCCCAAAATGTCGGTTTATGAAGCCCTTGATTTCGGGTTTGTTCACCAGGTAGAAAAAGAGCGGATTCTTCTTCTGCAAGAGTTCGAAGTGGCTTTTTTGAATTTCATCATGCAGGCTGTGAGCCAGGGTTTGCAATCGATCTTCCAGGGGAGCCAGGGTTTCGTTGCGCAGTTGATAGAGCGCGCTCTTGAAGTCTCGAAGAAAGTCCTCCGTAGCCTGAAGCATTGACTCATGGATTAATTGCAGATGGTTCAGGCGAATCATCGTATAGACAGCCTCGACTCGCTTGGCGCTGAAATCTCCTGTATCCAGAGCCCTTAGTTGTTCTTCAATTTCCGAGTCTGCGTAGTAGTTAAGCCCCACGCGGTTTTCGTAACACATCCCCTGGAAATACTCCAGCCGATCCATAACCTTGTCCAGCAGAGCCCTGGTGAACAGAAATCCGCGAGCCGGATCGGCAGTGATTTCGGCCACGGCTTCTTCCATGACCTGGCGGACCTTCTCCAGTTCCAATCGCCAGCGACTCTCCATACGGCGAAGCAATCGATCCTTGTGATGCTCCATCTCCCCGCGACCGTAATCCCGTCGCATGAGCTCCAGGATGGAAACAACGCCGGACCGGTCGCCGCTTTGCATACTGCGTTGAATGCGATCTCGGTAGCCGTTGAATTCGGCCTTCCAGTCCAGGCGATAATCTGGATACATTCGTTCGAAAATCAATGCACAGTTCAACCGCAGAGCCCGGACGAGCCCCCGGTTCAGATCGCCGAAAGTTTCGTTGAGTAGCTTTTCGTTTACCGGTTCATGAAATCGTTTTACGATGCGCAATGCGGCCAGCTTGAAGCCTATCTCGCGCAGTATAGGAACTGGATACATGACCCGGGAGATTCCGAAGGAGTTGTAGCTGGCTCTACGAGCGGGCTCGGAGCCGTCCTCGGGGAAGTAAATACTGGCCCGGGTAGAATCGTTCACCATTCGCTCTTCGATGGCGCCGCCCACAGTCGAGCTCACGAAGGTATGTATGAACTGACCGGTGAGTTCCTGAACCTGATCTCTGTCCTGTAAGATGTTCCCGGACAGGTTTTCCACATCCAATAGATACAGCATTCCATCCTTGAACAAACGATCCTCTAGCTTCACTTCTCGGCCGCCCGGATAGGTGGCTTCGAATGCGTTTCCGCTCTGAAAATAGTCCAGCTCCTTTAATGCGGCGTAAGCATTGGCCCGGGCGTTCTGGTTGTACACCACGCGCTTGAAGGCCGAGGGCAAAACGATAATGCCGTAAAGCTTGGGCGATGGCCAGGTATCCTTAAAGATGTCATGGATCATGGCGGCCATATCCAGAAACATACCGTTTCCGGTCCCTCCCACCACGGAAGCGGTAAGGAAGATGCTAATCTGGCCTTCCCGGGGCGCATGTTTAACCTGGAAGCCCAGATGTTTGATGGCGGCTCTTTCTGGATTGATTTCGAAGTAGTAGCCCTTCTCGTCTCGGGGAAAGATTTCCGGACCTATCTTTTCCAGAGGAATGTGCGGACAGAGTACAGTGCGCGTTTCTTCGTCCAGATCCAGGTCCAGTATGTCATTATGACCGGGTACATAGTCCGAGAAATGATAGCGGGTCTTTCCAGGCTTTAGCTCTACATCCAGATCCAGGACTTCTACAGCGGATTTTTCCTGGACATCCATTAGCTTGAAGTAGGCTGGATCGTTACTCATGGCCTCCAGTCGTTCCTTTTCGGCGATGAGGGCCGCGCGAATCCTTTCGTAGTTGTGAAAAAATGCCAGTCGTCCCAGAGCCCGGGTCTGGTTTGCGCCCTGTCCGGATCGAGTGGATATACGATATATTTCAGGATCCGGTAACCATTTATAGGCCGGATCGTTATCGCGCAGGTATTTGAGATAGGATAGACTGAGTTCGGACGGCGTGGGCGCGCCAATGTAGAGCATGCGGCGATCTTCCTGCAAAAACTGCTCCTGTCCCGGGAAGCGATAATACTCGCCCTTGCCTTCAATGCTGGTTCCAATGTCCGTAGTATCAATTCCAATCCAGCGCATATACTGACGCGCTTCTGAAGGCATTTCGCGTTCAATTTGTGAGCGGGCGGAAAGAATTCCTTTCATTCCGGAACCGCCCATTCCTATGATCAGGGACTTCCGGGCCATGGGAAGGTTTTCTTTTAATACTCGCGTGGCTGACTGGAAGAAAGTGGAATCGCTCATGGAAAAACTCTGCCTGGAACTATACTGTTGTCTGCCCTAATGGACCTTTACTCGCTGGCGGATCGCGTTGGAAAATGGGCTGCCTTAACTGCAAAATCTGAGTAGAAGTAGTGCAATGGATAGAGACGTCCTTGAAGCTGCAGAAAAGGGGTACTTCTGCTTTTTGCTGGAAGTTAGGCAAATCAGCCTCCTCCCCCTTCCCTGGATAGAAATGGATCGATCATGGGATAGGCCCCATCCGTGGAAGGGTGCGAAGTATCATAGCCAGGAAAGATTCGGTAAAGCCTCAAATAAAAATCCTGGTCCATTCTGGTATAGCTACCCGCCTCTACCTCCACAGCTTTCGTGAATAGATGGAACTCGAAATAGCCCGCCACGAATTTGCCATCATGGCGTAGCCGGTCGCCTATCTGGATGCGCAATGGCTTTCCGGATGGAATGCTGGAGTAATGTGGATCGCCTTCCGGATCTTCTTCGGACTGGATCAATAACCTCTGGCGGGAGTTCATTTCCCGGAAGGTTTTATCGTCCTGGTCCGGAAAGTAGATCAAGGCTTTCCCGGCTCGGCGTAGATCCACCGAGTATTTCTGAATCAAAGTCTTGTCTGTATTGTAGATATCTCGATCCGGATCCTGGCGAATGCGAAACTCAAGTTCCAGATGATTCTCGATAATCTCTGTGCTGTGGGTCTTGATATGACCTTCGTGTCTTCCTATGACCACTCGCTTGGACTGACTCTCCAGGGACTTATCCTTTCCCAGACGAAACCGATACACCAGTCCCGGATCCAGAAGCTCTTTAGGAGTTACCGTTGCCGGCGGACTGGCAGGACCGGGCCGAGGACTCGGTTTCGGGGTGGGCTTTTTCGACTCCTTTCGGGGCTCCGGACCTTTCTTAAGCTTATGCACTTTCAGGGTCAGAACAAAGACCGCTGCCAGAGCCGCCAGAAAACCGAGACCCAGCGAGATGATGATTACCTGATGATAGAGTCCTTTTTCTTGCATCACAAGAAAGGGAATCAGTCCGGCAATAATCAGAAACAGCACCGCTACAAAGGATTGAACCGAAATATATGTCTTATTCGAGGCCATTATAGATCGATGATCTCCATTGATTCGTCTTCCACTACATCCAGTCCGGATGAATCGGAACGTTGATCGGTTTTGGCCCGGTCCGCCTTTTGTGCATTCGCAGAAGGCCCACCGGCGCTCGGGCCCGTCTGGGCAGGATGGGAGCCGGTTCCAGTGGTTCCGGGTGCCGACTGCAACTCTTCGAAGAGATCGCCACCGGTTTCTACCGATCTGGCCGGCTTTGTCCTTTTATCTTCGCTTAAGTCTACCCGGGGATCAAAGATGCGGATAGATCTAAGGTGCGGGTTCTCCGACATGAAACGGAATATTGCACTTACATTGCCCCTGACAAGGCATTTTGGATTTCTCGGAGGATTGTATTGCAGGAGTGACTCGAATCGCAAGAATGGACCCGGATGGCCCCTGGAAATCTGTAATTGAGCCCGGCGAAAGCCAGCGATAACTTCCGAATACAGATGACTATGTCTTAAACCGGCGACTATGTCTTATCGGTTTCCTTCGAGCTTCCGGTGGTGGCCGATCCGGTTTCCTGGCGCAGGCTCAGGCTTCGCAGGGCATCCGGAATGGAACCAGGATTGAAGAGCAATCGACTGGAACGACTCAGAGGACGGTGTAGCATTTTCTTGATCTCAGGTAGCTTTTCACGAGCCGCTCGCCGTCCTTCTTCGATGGCCTCTGGAGATCGGTGAAAGTCCAGAAAGCCGTAATCGTGCAGCACTGGCTCTATTGAAATATCCGGCGGGTGTGACTTGTAGTTTTCCAGGCGAATCCGATTCATCATGGTATCGATAGTGCGGTACATGATTCCGGTGACGCCTTCGGCCTTTTCGCGCACCGCATGGGCATCCAGATCCACGGCAATTACCAGATCGGCACCCAGTTTACGGGCCAGACTCACAGGCACCGGATTGAGTAATCCCCCGTCTACAAGTTGGTAGTCGCCAAAGACTTCCGGGGACAGAAATCCGGGCACTGCCACAGTGGCGCGAACGGCCGGGATCAGAGCGCCGTCGGAAATGTGCACTTCCTGCATGGAAGACAAATCTGTAGCAACAACACCGAAGGAACGCTTGAGTTCAGAGAATTTTCGAACCGGCAGGTATTCTTCCAGAAATCCTACGAAGCGTTTACCGCCGATCAATCCGCCGGTGCCTACGGAAAAATCCATGTAGGAAAGCGTTACGCGGGGACTCTTGTATTTGGCGGCGAACTCTTCGGCGTGTTCAATGGCATCCGCCGCAAAGAAGGAGCCAATCACTCCTCCGGCCGAGGTGCCGGTGACTATGTCGATTTCAATCCCGGCTGCTTCCAGTTCTTTCAGGACGCCAATGTGCGACCAGCCACGCGCCGAGCCAGAGCCCAGGGCAACTCCGACCCTGGGCTTTCCAACTCTTAGTGGACCGATCTCAAGATGCATTATACGGCAGCCGGCTCCTTTTCGGGGCTTCGGGCTGCAGCCGCACTCTGAATGCGGATGATGTTCGCCTGCAGAAGCGCCTTGCTTTCCAGGTTAAAGGCATGCACCAGTTTGGCGCGATGGGCCGCGGCATCCGCATTAACTCTAGAGTTGGAGCGTTCCACCAGAAGTCCCATGATGAAGCGTGCTGCGGACTGAACCACTTCAAAAGCAAGTTCATCTCGTAGATCGCCTTTCACCTCTTTGTACATGGAAACCACTTCTTCGAAACTACGCTGAACATCCAGAAGCTCCTGGGAAGGCTTAAACCGTGCCATCTCCTGATCGATGTAGGAGCGCAGGTTTCCGTTAGGAGTCATACCCGATACAATACCGCCGATCGCTGCCACTACTTGCAATTGGGTGGTGCCTTCATAGATATTGGTGATCCGTGCGTCCCGATAGATTCGAGCTACATCGTATTCTTCTGTATAGCCGGAGCCTCCATGGATCTGCAGAGCGTCGAAAGCCAGCGTATTGCAGCCTTCGGAGATGTAATACTTGGTCAACGGAGTGAAGAAGTTGGCCAGTTTCTCCCAGGTCTTTACGGTCTCGTCCTTTCGAACATCCCGGTCAGACATGCCCTCGTGTACCAGTCGCTCTTTTCTCCATAGATAGTTATCGATGGTTCGGGCCGCTTCCTGGAGAAGAGCTCGCATGCCGATCACTTCTCTTTCCATCTTATCCAGCATCTTTCGCACAGCTGGTATCTCTTTGATCAGTTTGCCGAATTGCTCTCTTTCGTTGGCGTACTTCTTTGCTTCTCTATACGCAGCCTCGGCGATACCCATGGATTGACCGGCAATACTAAGTCTTGCCGTATTCATCATTTCCATGGCATATTTCACCAGGCCCTGGCCGGGTTCGCCAATCAACTGAGCGGGAGTGTCTTCATAGACCACTTCGCATGTGGGCGAACAATGCAGGCCCATCTTATGCTCAATCTTCGCTACGTATACGTCCTTGCCTTCTACGAGAAAGAAGGACAGCCCCCGGGCGCCGCTTTCGGGCTTTCCGGTTCGAGCCAGAGTCAGGATTACAGAAGGATACTTGTCGAAACCGCAGGCATGGGTAATGAATCGCTTGGTGCCGTTGATTTTCCAGTTTCCGTTTTCGTCCTGCTCGGCACGGGTCTGAACATTGGGAAGATCCGAACCGTAGTTGGGTTCGGTAAGAGCCATGGCCCCTACAACCTCGCCCCGGGACATGGCCGGCACCCATTTCTCAATCATTTCTTTTGTTCCGAACTTCTCGATGGTTTCGGCCAGGTTAACGCAGCCGGCCGCGATAGCGAAGGAAGCATCTCCTCGGCTTGTGAGCTCCATCAGAAGTGTCTGTACTGTCAGAGGGATTCCCATTCCGCCGAATCTCCGATTGGTGGCATACGGCATGAGACCCGCTTCCTTAACGGATTCATAGGCTTCCACCATGGGCTTTGGAAACGTGACCTTTCCATCGTTGTATTTCAGGCCTTCGTGGTCCATGGCCTGGGAGGCCTGCGCGATGACCGTTCCGGCAATCTCTCCGGAGCTTTCCAGGATGGTCCGATAGTAATCCACCGCTTCTTGCACAGTCCCTGGAGCCATGGCGAGTTTCTCATCGCCTTTCTCTTTGTAGGCCTTTGCATCTGCAAAGTCGTTTTCGTATGCCTGGACAATCTCTTCCCAGTCGGTGATTTCGTTCAGATGAAGCTGTAGATCTTCATTATCTTCGTAATAATTGCCGTTTATCATGGATTCTATCCTCCTTGTGGCCCTTGCGGCTCCCTTGATCCATGCTTTGCATATTGACTTTTGAGTCAATCTATTCCAGGAACAGGGCAAGGGTTCGCTTCTCCCTCTCTTTCTATCTTGCCAGTGTAACAAGAATTCAACGTTTTGTCAGCATTGGACGGAACGCTAATGCGGGGACTAAAACGAATCCCTCAATGGCAGCGACCCGTTCAGTAATGTATCCGCTGCCCGGGCACTCGGCGCCAGGCTACTGGCCACGCCCGGGGCACAGCCAGAAAGGTCATCAAGAAACCGCAACTGACGCCGGTAATTACTTGCCATATACACTGTGGATGGTTCATCCTGCTGCCACTTCCGCAATACGGCCGGCCCCGGACCAGGTGGCAGGATTCAACGTACGCCCATTGCGGTAAGGAAGGGTCAGTTATGAAGAAAGATTCGACTTCGTTCGGGGACAGCCTCCGGTGAATCAAATAGCAGACTCAAAGGCAAACGTAACCTGGATCATATAGGTCCAGATCAACAGATACAAACAGAGGAACGTTTCATGCAAAATTCCAGGGTAGAAGATTTACCTTTATCCAAACAGATCGCCTATGCGGTAGGACAATTCGGATGGTCCACTATCGTAAACATTCTCGGAGTTCAGCTCGTATTCTTCTATAGCCCGCCGGCAGATGCCGGAATACCCCGGTTCCTACCCGACTTCACCATTCTCGTGGTAATCACTACCGTAGTTCTTTTGACCGTGAGCGGACGACTGTTCGATGCGATTACCGATCCGCTCATTGCAAACATGAGTGACCGTTCCCGAAATCCGCGGGGAAGAAGGATACCCTTCATGGCCATGGGCGCCATCCCGGCCGCGCTGTTTTGTGTGCTCATGTTCATTCCGGTTTTCGAACCCGAGAGCTGGGCAAACTTTGCCTATCTGGTAGTGATCCAGTTGCTATTCTTTTTGTTCATCACCATGTATGTGACCCCCTTTTTCGCATTATTGCCGGAATTGGGTCACAATGCCACGCAGAAGCTCAACCTCTCCACGTATATCTCGGTGACCTGGGCGCTGGGTCTTATGCTTGCGGCTCAGACGCCGGCTATAGGCAGCGGCCTGGAAGGGGCGTTTGGGTTAAGCACGGTCCAGGGCTTTCAGGTAGCCACGGGCATTCTTGCGGTATTTGCGATTATACTGATGTTCATTCCTGTTTTCGTTATTGATGAAAAACGCTACTGCGAAAGCGAACCTTCGCAGGTGCCGGTGATGGAAGCCCTGAAGACATCCTTCAGAAATAAGAATTTCATCGCATTCGTTTTTTCTGACTTCGTTTATTTCAGCGCGCTAACGATCGTTCTCACCGGGGTGCTTTATTATGCCACGGTGCTTCTGTATCCAGACGATCCAACTCAGGGAAAACAACTGGCCGGTTTGCTGATGATTGTTATGACTATTACCTCGTTTGCGCTCTATCCTCTGGTCAACATCCTGGCCCGAAAGTTCGGTAAGCGAATCCTTGTTCTGTGTTCCTTCAGTTTCTATGCAGTGGTCTTCTCCTACGTCTTTTTTATGGGTCCGCTTCCCTTCTCGCCGCTGGTGCAGGGCTTGATCCTGGCCGTGGGCGCCGCCATGCCCAATGCTTTTCTGGGAATTCTGCAAAATGCCGTTCTTGCGGATATCGCCGAGCATGATGCATACAAGACCGGTATCAAGCAAGAAGGTATGTATTTTGGGGCCAGGACTTTTATGCAGAAGTTCGGACAGACAGCCGGACTCTTTATTTTTGCCGGGCTAACTGTATTCGGTGTAGATCCGGGCAATGATGCAGGCATTCGCTATAGCGGTATTGCGGGCCTTGTTCTCTGTGTCCTGGCCGTGCTCTTCTTTCTCCGATACGATGAAAAGACCGTAATGAAAGAACTGGCCGAAGCCGAGAAAAAATGATCGAACCTCAGGCGAAGGACGTTAGAATCGCTATATGAGTCAGCAGGAAGATAGAGAACTGGGCCGGGAGTTTGCCGAACACATGGATCCTGGATCCGCTTCCGGCTTTGATCGATTCGCCACATTTACCGCCGATGCGGCCAAAGCCGTAGGCGATAGCCTGGGAAACCTGGCGGGCAGTCTCACAGGCAAGAGCCTGGAGGACCGTATCCAGGAATACTCGGAAGTCTACGGCGAGATTCTGCTACATCTGAACGATCGAATGGACGGTCTGGAAAAACGACAGTCGAGCCTGGAAGATGCTCGGCTGAGCGCTGACATCATCAATCGACTAAAAGAGATGCGCAAACAGGATCCGGAATTCTTCACTGTGGAAGGCCAGCAGCAAATTCGTTCCCAGGCTCGGATCGCGCGCATTCTCTCTATCCTTGCCTTCTTCGCATCCCTGGCGGCGCTCTTTGCCGTTATCTTCAAGGTGTAGAAGCCAGCCGCGAACCTCCGGGAAGCCACTGGCGCCAGGAACTGAAATGAGCAAAGAAGAGAATCTACAACCTCCCGAAGACTCCTTCTGGGAAAAGCTGGAAGAAACCCAGAAGATGCAGGATGAAATCATCCGTCAATCTGGCGATAATCCGGACAACCTGCCTGCTGTGTCAGATCCGCACAAGGCCGGGGAAACGCCTGCTTCAGGCGGCCGCCGTAGGGCGGGCAGCCCCGGTGCGGCTGGCCTCGATTTCTATAATCCAGGAAGGGCCGGTTCGCCGCTCTCCGATGCCGACCTGATGCCGCAGACCGGTAGTCCGGAAAACCCACGGGAGTACTATCATGACTCGGTGGCCTTTCATGAGCTCAAGCGGAAGTTTGGAATCAGAAATCGATTCTGGCGCAAGAGTTATAAGCGACTCAAGCCCGGCCTGAACCGGCTCTATGATGAGGCCCTGGTCAGCAGGTACCGACCGCTTACCCAGGCGGTTCTGGAAAGTCTGGAGATCAAAGATCCTGCCTCCCGAAAAGAATTCTTCGCCAGAGAATTCACCGAACTGTTGCAGCGCGGACGCCGCCTGGGGCCCCTCTATTTGCAGCCGGATCAGATCGCTCAAATGCCGCGAAAGCCGAAAGCCGGCGGTGGACCTGCCATACTGAAAGCCGATGGCAGCCCGGATTTGGAACTTCGCGAACAGGTACTGGCCTATTTCGAAAAGGGAATCGAGCTCCTGGACCAGGATCTTTCGGCGGATGCAGTTCAGAGTCGGCTCAAAGAAATGATCGCAAAATTTGAAGAACCGCCGGAAGGCGCACCGATCAGCAAGATGATGAATAGCACCTGGATGCAGGTATTGTCTTCTCTGGTGCCCGGTTTTCCGCTCATTGGAGTGATTCTCACTGAGATGGACGGTCAGAAGGAACTGGACTGGAAGAAGATGGGGAATCGATTGCTGGGCCGAGCGGCTCGCGAAGGCGCCAATCTGGGATTGAAGCGCGCGCTACGCTCCTTACGAGCGCCGGGGGCCTTCCTGCCGGTTAGCTTTTTGCTGGAACAGGGAATGAATCGATCCGAGCTTCTGGGCTATCTTGCGCTTAGAGTAGAGAGAAAACGCAAACAGCTGCTGGACATAGCCGGGCCGGCCAATCGCGGCAAAAAGCACTTGTAAGCAGAATCCACAGGCAGATTCCAGAAGTATGAGTGTATCTGCCCTGAAATCGAACGGTAAAGGCATCCAGGGTCCTCTGGTGCTTGTCATCCTGGATGGCGTGGGACTCTTCAAAGGGAAGGACCAGGGTTATCCCGGCAATGCCCTGGATCTGGCCAATGCTCCCACCATTAAAGGACTCATAGAAAACGCTCCCATCCGATTGCAGATACAGGCTCATGGAACCGCAGTGGGAATGCCTTCGGACGACGATATGGGCAACTCCGAAGTCGGTCATAATGCCATCGGCGCAGGAAGGATCTTCGATCAGGGAGCCAAGCTGGTGGGCAAAGCCGTGGCCTCCGGCGCCATCTTCAGCGATGAACGATGGATGGGCTTTATCGGAACAAAGGATCAGCCCGGCGCAGCGCTCAAGCCGAAGGAAGATGGAAGTATGCCGGTGGTGCATTTCATGGGGCTACTTTCCGACGGAAACGTACACAGCCATATCGATCATCTTCTGGCCATGGTTCGTAAATGTCATGAATCCGGAGTTGAACAGGTTCGCATTCATATACTGCTGGATGGTCGCGATGTAAACGAAGTGAGCGCCCTCACCTATGTGGATCAACTGGAAGAGACTCTGAAGGAACTGGACCCTTCCGGAAAGAACTATCGGATAGCTTCCGGTGGCGGCCGAATGAATATCACCATGGACCGCTATGATGCGAACTGGCCCATGGTGGAAAAAGGCTGGAAGACCCACGTTGCCGGCCAGGCGCCCGGATTTGCCAGCGCTACCGAAGCTATCGAGAAATACCGGCAGGACCAGCCAGGAGTCATCGATCAAGATCTACCGCCTTTTGTAGTAGAAGAAAACGGACAGCCTGTAGGTCGCATTCAGAGCGGCGATTGTGTAATTTTTTTCAACTTTCGCGGAGACCGGGCCATAGAAATGAGCCGGGCCTTTACCGAGGAAGGGTTCTCCGAATTCAAACGCGATCCGGAGGTAAAAGTACATTTTGCCGGAATGATGGAATACGACGGCGACCTGAGGATTCCTCCCCTTTACCTCGTACCGCCTCCAGAAATCGATCATACCCTTTCGGAATACATGGCCAGGACCGGTCTCAAGACCTACGCCCTTAGCGAGACTCAGAAATTTGGTCACGTCACCTATTTCTGGAATGGCAACAATTCGCAGAAGTTCGACGAGAACCTGGAAGTCTGGGAAGAGATTCCTTCCGATGTCATTCCGTTTGAACAGAAGCCAGCCATGAAGGCGCCGGAGATTACAGCGGCTTTAATTAAAGCTCTAAAAAGCGGTGAATTCAGTTTTCTACGAGTGAACTATGCCAACGGCGATATGGTAGGGCATACTGGAGTCTTGCAAGCCGCCATCGATTCCATCGAAACCGTAGACAAGTGCCTGAAGGATCTAATCGGAGCCTGCGAGCAAAGCGGAGCAACACTAATCGTTACCGCGGATCATGGGAACTGCGAAGAAATGATTGAATCAGATAAGAAGACCGGAGAGCCCAAAAAGAAGAAAGACGGTAGCTATTCGGCCAAGACCAGTCATACTTTAAATCCCGTGCCATTCGTAATTACCGGCGCCGGTGTCGAAAACTTCAAAGCCTCCGATTTGTCGGATGGCGGATTATCGAACATTGCCGCCACAGTGCTTACCTTGATGGGTTATGAGGTCCCCGAAGGGTACCGACCTTCCCTGGTGCAACCTGGTTAGGTTCCGAAACTGCTAATCGAACAAGAAACGACCAAAATGGAAGGGCACTTTCTGCGAGACCGGAGCCCGGAATGCAATCTCGCGCAGGTGTCGAGTAAACTTCCAGGCGCACCAATTAGCCGCGGCCAGGCACTTAAAGAGCGCCAATTAGCTCCGGCGAGGAATTTAGAGAGCCCAAGCAAGCCCCGGCGCTCTCCGTCTCCGGGAACCCGGGATAGAAAGATACCAAAAAAGGAGGACTTCAAGTCCTCCTTTCCCAATTGGCGGCAGCGAATATAAAATCTTCACCTACATAGTCACCGGTCCGCTTGAAAGGCGATACCGTTACAGCATTGTACCGTTGCGGAATTCAGCGGTGTAAATCAATACACCGGTTCGCTTACGAATCCGCTATAACCTTCTGAACTCAGTTTCAGCTTGAGCTGTTCGGCGGGATAGCGCTCATTGAACTGTCCCACTCGAACTACGTATTCGCCGTTGGATCTACGCAGAATGAACACCGGTTGATTGAACTTCTGTAGAAATGTCTTCATTCGGTTCGCATTTTCCAGTGTTGAGAACATGCCCACCTGGACGGAGTAGTCCTTAAAGGTCCTTTCTTCCATAACGTCACGGTCGTTCAGGTTTCGCTCGGAGGGAAGCGGCTGTTGCTTATGTCCGTCTTTGAAAAAGTCGGCGGTGGCTCCGTCGTTGGCTCTCTTCTTGTCGCCGGTACGAATAACGCGAATGCCCACAGTTGTCAGTCCCTGCTCTTTGAAGCCGAGCACTTCAGCAGCATACTCGCTTACGTCCAGAATCCGACCCTCGACGAAGGGCCCTCGATCATTGATCTTGAGCATAACTTCTTTGTCGTTTTCCAGGTTCTTGACCATGACAATGGTGCCCAGGGGCAACTCTTTATGGGCGCCCGTCAGCTTTCGGGAATCAAATATCTCGCCGCTGGCAGTGGGTTTGCCGTCAAAGTCCCGTCCATACCAGGAGGCGGTGCCGGTGAGAGCGTAGTTTTGTAGACTTACTTCCTCTGGCTGTGGTCGAGTGTTTTCGGGGGACGTATCCGATGGATCATCAAAGTCATTGGTGGCAACGTTATCCTCGACCTGAACCCGTCGATCGGAAGGCCGATCCTTGCCGGAGACGTCTCGGTCACTATTGCGATTTACATCCGAATCTGAATCCTGGTGGGCGTAACCCGGGGGCGAGGTGCGGGGATCGCAATCGCAGTTGCTGGCTTCCCGGGGTTTCACCTGATCGCGAGCGGGACGGCTTTCAAAGGCATCATCCTGTTCGCTTAGCTCCTGGAAGAAGGCATCTTCTCCGCCGCGGGTTGCATGTCCTGGACTGTTAATATTGGTGGTAACGCAATGTGTGCCCAGAAACCCGCCGAAGATGATGATTGTTATGAGTAATGTTGAACGATTCATTTATAGCTCCAGAATTCCATCTTAAAGGTCGGACGTCCGAGATGGGCTCTGAATCGTTTTTTCGGTTGCGAATCAATGAAATCTCTGGCGGCAATAGCCCCTGGCAATAGCCTCTCTGGAGGCCCCTCCTGGAAAGGTAAGATAGTGCTGCACTGTAGCCAGCGGTGGCGGCCCTGACAACGGGTGTGCCCGCCCCCGATAGTCTGCCGGAACCGGGAAAGCTAGTCCAAAGTGGTTCGCGCCATTTGCACCACGGTCTGAATCCAGGTCCTGTTCTCGTTGAGCGAGGGAACAAACGTGAACTCCTCGCCTCCGGCGGCCATAAAGTCTTCCCGGCCCCGGATGTTGAGCTCCTCCAGGGTCTCCAGGCAGTCGGCCACAAAAGAGGGTGAAACAATAGTTATCTTTTTCTTTCCTTCACCGGGAAGCTCCTGCAGCCGCAAATCGGTGTAGGGCTTGAGCCAGGGAGTACGACCCAGTCTGGACTGAAATGTCACCTCCCAGCTGTCCTCCGGCAGCTGTAGTCGACGGGCTACTTCGCGGGCTGTATGGAGACACTGAGCCCGATAGCAAAAGGATGGAGTCTGAGTGTCGCAACACTCCCCGATCTGACAACTGGCATCCTGGCTGGACTTGAGCACCTGACGTTCTGGAATTCCGTGAAAGGAAAACAATACGTGGGTTTCCGGCTGCATGGTTTCCCGGATGATCTCCACCCAGGCATTGAGGAAGCCTTCGTTGTTGTAGAAAGCAGGTTCCGTGGACAGGAATAACGGATCCTGGAGATTCTCGTTTACACGCATAAGTTGTTTGTAGCTGGAACCCATGGATGCCGTGGAGTACTGAGGATAGAGAGCCACGGCATGGATTCGTTCTACGCCCTGGCGACGAAACTCGAGGATGGCGCTTTCGATGGATGGGTTGCCGTAGCGCATGGCCATCTTCACGTCCAGATCCGGTACCCTGGATTGCACTTCCCGGGTAAGCAGCCTGGTATGATGAATGAGAGGAGAGCCGTCTTCGGTCCAGATGGTTCGATAGGCTTCCGCGCTTTTTGCCGGACGGAAAGGAATTATGACGCCGTACAGAAGCAGGTTTCGCCCCAGCGCCGGTAAATCAATCACGTCGGGGTCGGACAGGAATTCTTTGAGATAGGAGCGAACATCGGAAACGCGGGTGGAGTCCGGACTTCCCAGGTTGATCAGCAGCAATCCCTTCTTCATGCATCCAGATGCGATCCGGCCATACTGCCGGCAACCTTCATTTGAAAAACACTATGCCCCTGTAAAGCCCTGTCAAAAATGCCAGCTATCATGTCCTTGCCACGTATTGATACAGCCCAGGTTAAGGGGCAACGGATTCTGGTACGCGTGGATCTTGCCGATCCGGAATCCCCTTTCTGCGAGTATTATTTAACGGAAGTGGCCACCGCCGTGGAGATGCTTCTCGATCGCGGTGCAAGTGTAGTGCTGGCAGGGAATACCGGCAACCCGGAAGCCCGTGGGGCCCTCCCATCACTGCAGGGATTGGTGGAGCCGTTGTCCAAAAAGTTGGACGGTATGAAAGTGGATTTTCTTGCTTCGCCGGCCGCCGATCTCCAGGGGCTGTCTGCGAACAGCAAAGTCGCTCTCATGGAAAACCTGGCCAACGAGCCCGGCGAGATCAAAGGCGATAAATCCTTTGCGCAAAGTCTGGCCACGAATTGCGATGCGTATGTAAACAATGCCTTTGTGGCCAGTCGACTGGGCTATGCCACAATTAAACACCTCCCCTCTCTTCTGGAAAGCTATGCCGGTCCGACGCTATATCAGAAGTGGGATGCTCTGAGCTCCTTTTTGAGCGGAAAGAATCGGCCTGCCGGTCTGATCCTGGGCGGCCTGGATGTAGCGGGCAAGACCGAACTATTCAAGAAAATGATGCCCTTCCTCGACGCCTTTGTTGCCGGCGGAGTGGTGGCCAATACCATGCTCAAGGCCCGGGCAGTCCAGGTGGCGGAGTCCATTGTAGACAACGGCATGGAAGTGGAAGCCTTTCAGGTACTTCAGAAAGCGGATCTTGAGGAAATCGAGGCATTGATTCCCGTAGATCATATTATTGCGGATCAGGTGTCGCGTAAGGCCAAAGTAAAGTCGCTATCGCAGCATTCAGTGACGGATGGTTTTATGTCCGTGGATATTGGCTCCCGAACGCTGAGCAGTTACGAAAAACTGCTCAAGGGTATGAACAGCATTCTATGGTACGGCCCACTGGGTGTGGTAGAGATCGACAAGTTCTGCCAGGGAACGAAAGCGATGCTCAAAGCGTTGTCCAAATTCAAGGGAAGTCTTATTCTGGCAGGAGAAGACACCTGTACCCAGGCGCTTGCCAGCGGAAAGGAGTTCCGTTTCTTGATTCCGGACGGAAAAACGCTCCGCGACTTTGTAATGCAGGGAAGTCTTCCCGGCATTGATGCTCTCAAGAGCTAATCACTTCTAATATAATAATGTTGATATCAGGTACAGCTTAAGCATAGGAGAAAACTCATGGAAATCTTGCAATCAGTAGTGGTAATTCTTTTCTTTCTGGTATGCGCCGTATTGATCTTTCTGGTGCTGATTCAGTCCGGAAAGGGCGGTAGCATGGGAATTATGGGCGGCGGCGGCTCCCAGAGCGCTTTTGGTTCTTCTACAGTGGATGTAGTGGAGAAAGCCACTGGCTATGCCGGCATCGCTTTCTTTGTTCTGGCTATTGTGGCCGCTATAGCGTTTGCCGACAGTCCCCCGGTGGCCCCCACGGAAGGCGAGCAACCAGCAGCCCAGACCGAAGGAACCAATGAATTGACTCCTGCAGCCGAGCAGCCCGCAGCCGAGAATCCTGCAAACCCGGCTCCATAATTTTGGGCTAAAGCCGGTTTTTTTTGCTGCGGACAGTAAATTTCAGGTTTTATCTGTCCTATAATAAGAGGGACGCCAAATATCCAGGGACGGAACTATGAAACAGAATTGGAAAAGGATTTTGATCTTGGTTGGAGCGACTGCTCTGATCACTACGCAACTGAGTGCAGAGGACCCTTCCCTCGTGGACGTGAAATACGAAAACGAGAACTTCCCTGCCCTGCAAAAAACTGAAGAGAATCTGGATAAGAACATTCAGAACGCCTACGAACGTATCCGAGGATTCGGTCATCTGGTGCCCATGGCAAAGGAAGACCGCGTTCTCCGACAAAAGGAAGAAGCGGATCCGTACGACTTCAAGAACACATTTAGAAATATCAAATACACGCCCAGAAACACCTACCTTCGATACGTGAAGGAGAGCGCCCCGTTTCTGCTGGTAGGTCTGGGAGATCCTCAGACTCTGCAGCAGCAGATTCAGGAGCAGGCCCAGAGAGCACAGAGTGCCGGTTTGCAGGTGCAGCCGCTGAATTTCGGCGACCGGGATGGGATTGAGCTTACTCAGTTCGATTTCATTTACAGTGAAGGACCGGACCGCGAAGCCATTGGCTCACGGCGCAAGAGCGTAACTCTGTTCTTTTCGCCTGCCGGCGGAGCCGCGGACGCTGAACAACAGTGGAATCTGGATGCAGTGGTAACCAGACTGGTAGAAGACGATTTCAAAATGGGAATCAAGAACGTAGAAGTGATTTACGATCCGTCTCCGAACACTCCGGAAATGGACGACGTTTTTGTTTTCCATCGCTACAACCAGAAAGTTCCCAATACAGTGGTTCTGGGAACCATGCACAATACGGCCAACTATCCGCTGAGAAATAAGTTCAAGCAGAAGTTCTATGTTAAACTGATGGATCACTTCAACATGCTGTATCGTCTGGTGGACGGATACTCCAAGAAAGACGGTCAGAAGTACAACGAAACCATCATCGACTACATGGAAGACCATAACGCTTACTAAGATTTCCAATCCTCCTGCCTCCCTCTGGGAGGCCCCTGGAGAACGGTAAAGGCCAGCCCAGCGCTGGCCTTTTTTATTTGTAGCTGGCCCGGCCGTTTTTATCACTGGATTGTGTCCGATATCACCAAGCTACGCCTTGCGGAAACGGAAGCCATACTGGATTCCCAGCCTGCGGCCACCTTTGCCATCGATGGCGCCTTTAGAATTGTGCGATTGAACCGTTCGGCGTTGAAGCTTACCGGGCATGAGCATTACAAGGATGCCATCGGACAGCCCTGTTATCGATTAATTCACGGTCGGGATTCCGTGTGTCCATTCTGCCCCCTGGAAAATGAGTGGAACCCCCTGCCGTCCACCGAGCCCCGTGACGTGGACGACGAAGGACAATGGGCGGAAACGCCTTCGGAAGAAAAGATCATTCATCATCCAGGTTCCCAGGGGGAGCTCACCTACAAGCTTACTTTTATCCTGGGCCAAACGGTACGTGTTCGGATGGTAGAGATTGTAGAGGACATTACGCGACAAAGAGAGCAACAGGAAGAATCCCTGCGAATGGAAAACCTGGCCAGCCTGGGAACGATGATTAGCGGAATCGCCCACGAGCTCAATAACCCCTTAACCGGCATGGGACTCACCCTGCAAAACCTGGAGGCGAATCTCACCACCATGGAGAGCCGGGAGGTTCTGCACCGACTCCAAATACTCCAGAAGGATTTACGGCAGGCAGCCAGGATCGTTTCAGACATTCTGGGCCTGGCCAGACCTGGCAACCTTACGCGAAACCGGGGAGACCTGGTACGAGTCATTCAGCGAGCCCAGGCAAATACCGTGCGTCTCTATCCGGTCCTTTCGAGAAGAATTCGCTGGAGCCTGAATAGCGCCGACGAAACCGTGATTTTCTATTTCAATCAGGAAAAGATAGAACGGCTGCTTATCAATCTCTTTAGAAACTCCCTACAAGCTTATGACTACTCCCCGGGGGAGATCCGGGTAGAGGTCCGCACTTCGGCCAGGTATGTGCATATGATTGTTGAAGACGATGCGGGGGGTATTCCGCAGGATCAGATACGCCGTATCTTCGTTCCTTTTTATAGTCGTTCGGCGGATGGTCGGGGAACTGGCCTGGGGCTTTCTATCTCTCTGGGAATCGTACGGGAGCATAATGGTAGGCTGAGCGTTCGCACTAACGACCGCACAACGCGATTCTTTGTGTCGCTACCCTATCGAAGAAGCGAGGTGGACGGATGAAAGACCGCTCCGTTCTTATTGTAGACGACATTCCTTCGATTCGCACGGCCATTGCGGATTATCTGTCCTTTCATTTTGAGGTGCTTCAGGCCGCGGACGGAGTGGATGCCTGGGAGGTATGCCAGAATCGGCCGGTGGATTTCCTTCTTACCGACATCCGTATGCCGCAGATGGGAGGGCTTGAACTAATCGAGTTGTACAGAAAGGCGTTCCCGGGGCGCCCTTTTGCCCTGATGACTGCCTATGACATCAACGACTATGTTCGGTATGCCCGGGAATTGAAGATCTGGAACATCATTCCCAAGAGCACCTTTCTGGATTTGCATTTCATCCACGTGATGATCCGAAAACTGCTATCCGGCAAGATCTTTGGCGTCTCGGAGTATTTTTCGGAATGCGAAGTGGAACCCCATAGCTTCGCGGCCATTTACCGCCTGCTAAAGGATCCCGACTTTGTGCCGGAATCCGGCAAGCTCTACCGGCTATCCATTGAGACGCAGGAAGAAAAGGATCGAGCCTGCGACCTGGCTACGGATCTGCTGGGCCGAGGGGGCGCGCCCAGTCTTGTGCGGCAAATCCTGGAAGAGCTAATGAGCAATGCCATGGTATACGGCCGGTTACCCGTTGAAGGACGAAACCGGGTGGAGTTGGAAGCCGGAGTCGTGCGCAACTATTGCATCCTCGTGGTCCGCGATTTTGCTGGAGGCCTGAATCGCTCGGAGATTCTACGGAGACTGGAAAGACAGGTCACCCTGGACGCCAAGGGATTGCCAGTGGGTCTGGCCGATCAACATGGGCGCGGGCTTTTCATTAGCCGGGAGAATCTGGATCATTTGATATTTAACATCCAGCCCGACCATTGCACGGAAGTGATTGGAATGCTGCTATCGGACCTGGAGGTGCGCAACCGTGGCGTTTCTATCTATTCCACGGAACCGGACTCAGACGTGAGCTGAAAGAGCCGGAACTGACCGTTCAGGTTATGGTATAGCAGCCGATCCCCGTGTGGCAGAAATCTTCCAGCAGAAAACAGCGCCGACATGGCAAAAGAGCCCAGCAATTGACCCCGGTCATCGATGATCAATACGCGGTTCTTTTCCTGTATCAGAAAAACCTGTCCCAGGCTACCCATAGCTTTGTGTAGCGAAGGATTCTCACCGGCCTCGTATAGCCTGTCCAGTTCCACCGAGCCGTTGCGGATGCTGATCGTTTCTCCGGGAGGAGCGAGCACCACTGTTTCCCCCTGTACGGCCATGGCTACGGTGTAGGGATGCACATTTCCCAGTTCCGAATCAAAGGACCGACTCACCGAGTAGCCATCTTCGGAGGCGTCCAGTTCAAACAGTTGCACATGGTCCTTTCCGTCCTGGTCAAAGTGGATCGCGAAGGTTTTTCCGTCCGGCGATATTCCAGCGCTTCGGGCAAACACCGGCTTCTTTGAGAAAACGTCTCGGTAGAGTAACTTACCTCCGGGCCCAAGAAGATAGTAATGACCGTCGGAAAACACCACCAATGCCGAAGCCCCGGTTTCTGCCCTCTCTTCCGGTACGGCAAAGCTGTAGTCCACCAGAAGGCTCCCGGATAGCGCCGATCCCTCTACCAGGATGCCGTTTCGGTCCATTACATCCACGCGGTTGGAATCTCCGGTAATCAGTAGAATGATATCTCCATCGGGACTGGCCACCGGATAGGCAGAGCTTTCCCTTTGCCAGAACAGTTCGCCGCTGTGGCTTCGATGTTCAATTTCTTTGCCCATGCGCTCAAAGAGGAGATATCCCTGCGCTCGATCCGGCACAAAGACCTTCCGTTCTTTCGCTTCTTCAGGCAAATCGTAAAGACGACCATTTCTGTAGATCTTGCGTTTTCCCTCTTCTCGATGGAGTATCTGTACTGTCATTTTTGCGGTAACGGATCCCGGCTCGGCGAGACTGCTACTCTCTAAATGAGCGAGAGCGGGCAAGGGTTCCATGCTGACCGCAGGGTAGCGGAAGAGAACCAGCGCAATTACAGGTGAGAGCAAGAGACCCAGACGCAACATAAGCCATCATTTCCGGTGGGTCCGTTCTGCTTTCAATTAAAAAGGGCAAAAAAAAAAGGCGACCCCTGAGGTCGCCGGCTTGGAAAACAGTTTTGAGTAAACTGAGTGAGGTCCCTACAAATATGCGTTCAGTTTTTGACCGAACTTACCAGTTCTAATTTTCCGTATGGCTTTCTTCTCGATCTGGCGAATTCTCTCTTTGGACAGACCGACCATCTTGCCAATCTTTTGGAGTGAGTATACCGGGCTGTCTCCCAGACCAAAACGTAGGGTCAGTACCCTGCGCTCCCTGGGGGTGAGCTCATCCAGGCTTGCCTCGATTTCCGACTTTAACTGGTCGGTTTCGATGGAGTATTCCGGCCCCGGATCGCCATCGTCTTCGATGTTTTCGCCCAGGGTGAAGTCCTCGGCATCAGCAAAAGGTGCGTCCAGGCTGAGATGATCCCGGCTCATCCGAAGCAGGTGATTCAAATCCTCCGGCTTCATATCCACATATTGCGCCAGGTTTTCCAGATTGGACTCAACGTTGTCCTGGTTGTCCATCCAACGCTCCGCCTCTTCAATGCGACGCAGGTCGGCGGTCCGGTTCAACGGTAGGCGAATAAGATGGGACTTCTGCTGGATGGCAAACAGTATGGACTGCTTGATCCACCACACCGCATAGGAGATGAAGTGAAAACCCCGATCCGGGTTAAAGCGCTCCGCGGCCTTAATCAGGCCCAGGTTTCCTTCGTTGATCAGATCCATGAGGCTCAGCCCATAGGATTGATAGCGCCGGGCCACGGTAACCACAAACCGCAGGTTCGAGCGAACCAGCAGATCTCTGGCTTCTTGATCCCCTTCCCGCGCCTTGGTGGCTACGTCAAATTCCTGCTCTCGTGTGAGCATAGGTATTTTATGAATTTCATTTAGATACCAGTTCAGAATGGAGTCGCTGGCGTCCGAATCCGTATTCGTTTCGGTCCGGGTCCTCTTCTTTGTTTTTACATTCTCTGCTTTCACCGCATCCTCCTGCTGATTTTAAACCTGCTTCGGATTTAAAATCATTCTAAATCAATAGACGAAAAAAGGCCTTCTTAGGCAAGGAAAAAATCCTGTGCACTCAGGCCAGAATTTGATATTTCCGCATATTCATGGTGCCGGGGAGAAGCCTTTCGCTCAATCGTGCGGCCCAGTGCCTGCGGCTGGCCTTCCTGTTACCGGTAGGCCTTTTCACCCTATTCCTGGCCGCCGCGAATCTCCAGGGAGAGGAGCGGGGCTTCCCTGTCCCTGGTGTGCCGTATGGATTGGCGCACGATGGACAGTACTTCTGGTTCACCGAACTGAGCGGCCGCAAACTCTACCGTGCTGATAGCAAAGGTCGTATGCAGGCCTATTTCTACGGAAACCGCTATTTGTATGGAATTCGCTACTCCCCCTTTGACGGTTACATCTACGCAGGCTCCAGGGAGGCTTTTTATCGTTACAGTCCGGTGACCGGCAAGCAACTGGACCGTCTCAGTGTAAAAGTGGATCGGGTGGCTGGAATCGCTTTCGGGCCGGGGGTTCTTTATCTGCTGGAGAAAGGAACGGGCAAGGTCCACGTGTACTCTCCCGACTCGGGAAGAATCCTGTACTCGGGTAGCACGGGTCTTCCGGAGGCCCGGGATATTGCTTATTACAGAGGCCAACTATGGGTGACTCGAGGCAACTCCGGGATGATCCATCGATTCGATCCTTCCAGCTTCCGTCCCACCGGCAGCCTGGAAGCGCCCTCCAGGAAGTTACGCGGCCTTACATTCGTTAAAGGAGAGCTGTGGATTATTCACCGGGACAATCTTCGCCTGGAGCCAGTTTTCTTCTCCGAGGGTCCAAACTTCATCGCCGGCCAGGAACAGAACCGCTCCGTACTGTACCGGTTGACCTATGACAACCAGCAGAAACGCACATTGATTGTAGTTCTTCCCGCTTCGGGCCGGGGCCAGCGGGTGGGCAGCCCCATGCTGTCCGGAGACTATGAGATCACCTATCTGGCAGACAATACACGGGTCGTATTGATCCGACCCCGCGGTAATCAGAATCGGGAGATTGAGTTCAGGGTTCCTGTGGCGCTCAGAAGCGTGCACTACTTGTTTCCGGCCGAGGAGGCTCCGGACCGTATGAATCAGCAGGGTTGCTTTGTGGCCGTCAATCAAGGAATTCTGAAACAATCACCGGACTGTCGCCCGCTCTACAGAAAGGAAAATGGCCCGCCCTTTCCAGGGCCTTCCAGGCCCATGCAGAACAGTCTGGAGTATCTGGACTCGGTACATGATCTGGAATTACTTAGAATTCCGGAAGGTTCAGAACCAAACATTGTTTTCTCCGTAGATCAGTTCGACTCCTCGCTGACCCTGGACGATTTGCGTCCGGAAAATGCGAATCTGGAAATCTATCTGGAACTGGACAATTGAATCATCTAAGCAAAGAAACATGGCGTCTTCGAGGCTGGCTTCTGGCCGAAATTCGAAGATACTTCGAGACCCATGGTTTTATGGAGGTGCAAACCCCGTCCATGAATCCCTGGTCAACACCGGAACCGTTCCTGTATCCGTTTTGGGTAGTTCCATACGGCTCTGCAATACCCGACCAGCGCAGAGCCGACGACGAAAACGCCATTAACATCGGCGACAATGCTTCGGCCCCGACGCCGATTCGAGACCACTCATTGCAGCCGGTGGCCGGGCTCCAGAGTCCAGCAAGCCTGATCACAAGTCCGGAGTTTAACCTGAAAATACTCTGGAGTGAACTCCGCTCCAACATCTTTGAAATCGCCCATTGCTTTCGCGGCCAGGAATATGGTACGCTGCATAGCCAGGAGTTTCTGATGCTGGAATGGTATGCCTGCGACTACGATGAGTTCAAGACGATTCACTTCATTCATTCCCTGATTCTAGGCCTGCTCCAGCACGGAGCCGATTGCTTTCCGACCCTGGTTCCCACAGGTTCCGGGACTTCTGAAGCGGCGGAAGGTGATGGAAGCCCGAAAGGGACTGCAACGGCTGGAAATTCTGCGGGTGATGCAGGCCCTGGAAGGACCGGGCATCATGCTGCTCCGGCCAGGAAATCCGGTACCAGCCTGGAACTCGAGATTCACTCGATTAAAGAATTGTTTCGAAAGCATCTGGATTGCGGCCTGGAAAAGGAAGAACTGATCCGCGTATGCGAAGAGAAAGGACACTTCCGACACGATACCGGCGCACAGAAGAGGGCCAGACGATACGAAGAGTATTTCTTCACGCTGTTTTTGAATTACATTGAAGCGGTGCTTCCGCCCGAGAAGCTGGTGGCGGTTCATGGATATCCGGAACCGCTGAGCGCCTACGCAAGCCTGGAGAACGGTCGCGCGCGTCGTTTTGAAATCTATTGGAGGGGCCTGGAACTCGCCAATGGCTATCGTGAACTCACGGATGCGAAAGAACAGAGAAACCGGATGATGGCCGAAGCCAGACTGAAAAAAGACCTCACCGGGTTGCCTCCCGCTCTTCCGGAGCAATTCCTGGCGGTAATGCAGACCAGGGGATTGCCCGATGGCTGCGGTGTAGCGCTGGGCCTGGAAAGACTACTGATGGCCCTTACCGGCAGCCAGGATATCCGGCAAATCAGTCCCTTTCCATCAACTCCTGGCGATCCTGGATGAACCGCGCCATTTCCATATCCAGGGGAGTGATTCCCCCTACATCGTGGGTATGCAGCCAGATGCGGAGCTTGTTGTAGACGTTGAACCATTCCGGATGATGATCCATCTTCTCTGCCTTGATGGCCACTCCTACCATGAAGGAAAATGCTTCATTGAAGTCTTCGAACTGGATTTCGCAGAACAGTTTTCCGTCCTTTTCTTCCCAGTCCTTAAGGTTTTTCAAACCCTCTTGAATCTCTTTCTCTTCCAGTTTTCTGCGTTCCATTGGATCTCCCTATTTTCCGGGTTGTATGATATATCGTATTGGGTTTTCCTCTCGGCTGTCCAGTTTGCGGAGGCATTGATTGATTTCGGATAACGGATGGGTTGATGTTATGGACATGGCCAGGTTCAACCTTCCGCTTTCCACCAACTGTATCAATTCGGGCAGGCTGCGGGAGTCGCTTCCGTAGGCTCCGCGAATGGACAGCTCCTTGTAGATCATATACGGGGGCATGGAAAAACCCAGGGCACCTTTTCCAAGACCCACCATCACATATTTTCCCCCGGGGCGCAGTCCGCGGATCAGATACTCGGCGTTGGAGTAAACGCCGCTAAAATCCACCATCAAATCCACATCGCCTTTGGCGCGGATCTTCTGCATGGTGCGCTTCATTTCCCGGGCATTGTATATCTCAGAGGCGCCGGCTCTTTCCGCATTGGCCAGCGCTCCTTCATCCACATCCAGAGCAATGATGCGTCCGGCATTTAATGCCTTTGCAATCATTACTCCGTGGATGCCCAGTCCGCCGCACCCCGCAATCAACACCGATTGGCCCGGCTGCATCTCGCCTACGAACCGTATGGCATGATAGGGGGTGGATACGGCATCCGCAAGTATTGCGCCTTGCTCTATGGGGACAGAGTCAGGCAAAGGAAAAACCTTGCTTCTTTCTACTACGATTTGCTCGGCAAAGGCTCCGTCCCGGTCGAAGCCAAGGACGCCCACTTCCGGGCACCGATTTTCTTTGCCTTCTTTGCAGGCAGGACAATGGCCGCAACTGGTCCCGGCGGAGATCACCACTCGCTGGCCGGGTTTCAGATCGCTGACTCCAGGCCCCACTTCCAGTACATGACCCGCCGATTCATGACCGGGGATACGCGGGTAGTGCTTGAGCCGAATGATGGGATGTAGAGTAATATGTAGATCCGAGCCGCATACTCCGCAGGCTTCTACGGCTACCCTTACCTGACCTTCGCCCAGGGAAGGATCCGCAACATCCCGGATGATCAGTTCAGGATTTCCTTTTTCCAGTACGGCTGCTAACATGCAGGCTTATGCTCTCATCCATTCTGGCTTTTCGCAACGAAAAAAAGCCCCGCAATGATCAAAAAGGTACCCACCACTCGATCCGTGGTAACCTGCTCGCCCATATAGAAGCCGTAGGCCAGAGTAATCAAGTAGCCGGCGCTCATCAATGGACGGGCCATACTCAGATCCGCCACACTCAGCACTCCCAGCCACAGAAGCACACTGATTCCATAGCAGATGCCCAGAAGGAATACTCGCCAGGAAAAAAGGATGTGAAATGAATACCGCAGAAGTTCGGCCGGGCTACGATCCAGGGGAACGGGTCCCGCCGCTTTCATAGCTTCTTTCATCAGTATCTGACCAAAGGCTCCCAGAACGATTGCGATGGCAAGAGACCCCCACATGAGTAACGGATGTTGCATGGACATTGACTGGCTCCTGACGGGTTGGTAATCTCATTAAACTATAACTTGCGTTGAATCATGATTTCCGTTGAATTATGACTTCAGTTGAATGCGAGTCTATTTGAGTGCGATTTCTGCTGAATCTGATTTCAATTATTTGAAGAATCTTCACACAGGGCTCGGTTTTGGCGCAGGAAGGTGTAGGTTTGTTTCTGTATTTCTTTCAGAACCATGTTGGCTTCCATCTCCAATCGCTGGGCCGCCTCATCGGTATGGGTTCTGACGGTTCTTTCTATCTTATAGTCCTGACACTCATCGTCCACACACAGGTTATAGCGAAACAGGGTTACAATATGACCGGGGCGAATACCCCCCGGCGTCTGAACGAATTCTCGCCGGGGAAAATAAGAAAGGTCCCTCTGCTCCACTTTGATAGAAAGCGTGCAGTCGGTTTGGGCAGTGGCATACCGATTGAGCTCATTATTGGAATCTGTGAAGCCGGTGTCCCGGGCCACCTTGAACTCATTGCGATGGATGGACTGCACGACGCCGGGCTCCAGTAATGTGCGAATGGAACCGCTGGTGTTTTCCAGATCGTCAAAAAAGATCCGATAGACGGTGTAGGATCGAATCCACTCCGGGCTCTCCAACCCCTCGCCTTCCCATGTGATTCGCACTCCAGGCCCCTGGTCCGGCGGAGGAATCATGAAGGTTTCTTCGATCACTGGCGGAACGCTTAGCTCTGTACAACCGGAACTAAAGGTCAGACCCAGCAATAACGCCGCGGGCCAGACCAGGAAACGTCGCAACTGCATGCGTTTTGATTCATACGGTAAGCCGAACATGGAATGCCTCCTGGTATTGCTCCATTTGAAAGGAAATCAGATCCTGGTGGAGTGTCTCCATGTTTACAACACCGGCGATGTCTGTGTGGAAATGCAGTATGCCGCCTCGATCCCATTCAAGGGACTGGGAAGGCTGTTCCAGATCGGGCGAAATCCCCAGGGGAATACCGGAGCGAGTGGGGATTCGGTAATTGCCCTCATCGATCAATAAAAGCGGAGGCATTCCGGCAGCATAAACTCGGGCCAGGTAATAGTCTTCGGGATCCTCCTGGTCGGCAGGCTTCACTTCGAGGATGAGGCATTTCAGCGATTGCTGGTTTTCGCAGGCGATGGCCGACAGCCGGTTCATGGAAGCGTTGCTGTCTTCATCCAGACAGTCCAGCAGGGAATCCCCCAGGGAGTCATTTCTGGTAGTGCCCGGTAGCTCTTGCAGTAGTCCCAGGAATGCAAACAGGCCTTCATCGGACCAGGACACTCGCAGAAGACCCAGACCATGATCCAGAGCCCTGTGACTCCTTATTACGTTTCCCGCTTCTTCGAGTTCTGCGTCCGCGGGCAAATACAGTTCTGCATCAAATCTCAGCCGTTCCGCACTGAGTGGATAATCAAAGCGCTGCATTGTAGACTACTGTAGCTTTTTTTCCCTCTGTCATAGGAAGCGGTTTTTTTCCCCGGTTAACGATTCTGTGTTTTCTATACACCGGGTCCTTTGAACCTGGCCACTGTGAGACTCGGCCTGGTTAAGCATCTAAATGCCCATCCTCTGGACTTTGGATTCCGAAAGCACGGAGGGCACTCTTTGCACGAGGATACCCCTGCCCGGCTCTATTCCATGCTCGGCGAAGGCCAGCTGGACGCCGCGCTGATAAGCTCCGTAGAGTGCCTGCGAAATGAGCATCGTTTCGCTTACTGTCGCTCTGTGGGTGTATGCTGCTCCGGGGCGCTGCGAAGCATACTCTATTTCGAGTCCAGAGAGGGCCGGAAAGAGTTGGACCTGAAGGCTCGTCCGCCTGCCCGGATCCATGCAGACAGCGGCTCCCGAAGCTCGGTAGCATTGCTGCAGGTGCTATACCATTCGTCCACCGGTGGGCTGCCTTTCTTGAACTCTATGGAGCCGGAAAGGATTCCGGAAAGTGTACTTGCCGAAAGCGATTCTGGCGGACTCCTGATAGGCGATGCCGCCCTGGATTTCACCGAACGTCCGGACATTGACCGATTCCTGGTAGCGGATCTGGGTCAGTGGTGGAAGGATCGGGAAGGTCTACCTTTTGTTTTTGCGCTCTGGGCATACCCGAAAGAGCATCCGGTTGCTGATTCAATGTTTGAAGAGTCCCTTAGTGCCGGCCTGGATCACCTGGATGAGATCGCCGCTTCCTCCAGGTTTTCTTTTGCCCGGCATTATATCACTGATCTTCTTCATTACCGCCTGGGAACACCGGAATGGCAGGCTCTGCAGCGCTTCCGGGACCGTCTTCAGGCATTGGATTTGCTTTGATCTCCAATCGCCAGAGGTTGGGATTTTTTCGATTTATAGTGCCCTCCAGCGGAACATTGTAGTAGATGCGTCCCGGACCTGCGGTAGCTCCGGCATTCGCGTAGACGTTATAATACCAGGGCGCAGTGATGGACAGCTTCAGGGCACGGGAGCGCAGCGAGTTTTCCAGATACGTATGAAAGTTTTGAGCGATCCTGCCGGCATCTTCCTTTAGCCCGCCGCTGGTGGGAAAGGCTCGCTGAATCACCAGACGCTGATCCAGATAGTACACCCGGGTTTGCCCCAGAAGTAATTGCTCCAGGCTTTCTGGCTTTTTGAAACGAATCCTGTACTCCACCTGTCTTTGCCTGGGAAAACGCTCATCGGGCTCATACATTTCCCGGGACTTGAACCCTTCCAGAATCAGGTTTCCTTCGCTATCGGCGATCCCAAACTTTTGGCGGACCGTCTCTTCCGTAGCCGGAAGAAAGGCCAGCAGAGATCGGCCGGACTCCGCCTGCAACGGCACTCGGTACTTGTAATCAACATAGCCGCTGTAATTCGGGGCCAGATACAGATGCTCTTCGTATTCGAAACAGGAGGCCAGTAGAAGCCCGGTAAGTAGAATGGCAATGCGGCAGGCTTTTTTGAACCTGAAGGGAAATTGAATTGATGCTAGAATCCAAATTGAAGCTCTGTTTCTCATGGCCGCTGCCTCCAACCTATTCCACACCGCCAGAAACTATCTGGTCATGATCAAATTCTCTCATTCCATTTTCGCCCTGCCCTTTGCCGGAATAGGAATGATTGAAGTGCTGAACTGGGACGGCTTCCAGGTTCCCGGCACCGTCGAGCTTGTCCATCGAATCCTGGCCTGTCTGGTTTGTATGGTAAGCCTCCGAAGCGCCGCCATGGGCTTTAACCGGATTGTGGATCGCAAATATGATGCCGCCAATCCACGAACCGCCAGCCGGGAGATCCCGGCCGGCACCATACCTCTTAAATCGGCTATCGTGTTTACCGTGCTCGGGATTCTGGTCTTCGTTGTGGCCGCTTTCAGTATGGGACCGCTGGTAGGCTTTCTTTCCTTTGCCGCTGTAGTATTCGTTCTGGGCTATTCGCTAACAAAGCGCTTCACTTATCTTTGCCATTACTTTCTGGGATTGGCCATTGGCCTGGTGCCTTCGGCAGTATGGATCGCTTTTTCCGGCACGCTGGACTGGATTGCCGTTTACTGGTCGTTGGGACTTGCTCTTTATATCGCCGGCTTTGACATCATCTATTCCTGCCAGGATGTGGAGTTTGATCGATCCCAGGGGTTGCACTCTTTGCCGGGTCGGCTTGGCAGGAAAAACGCTTTATGGATGGCAAGATTGAGTCATGTTCTGGCCCTGGCCTGTTTTGCTCGGGCGGGGCTGGAAGCGCAAAATGGACTGATATTCTTTCTGGGACTGGCGCTGGTAGCTGCGCTTTTCTTCTATGAGCATTATCTTGTCCGCGATGGACGAGAAGAGAACATCCCGGTGGCTTTTTTTAACATAAATGCCTATGTCAGCTCTCTGTTGTTCATTATCTTACTGGCGGACCGATGGATTCATCTGGCAACAACGTAGCGGCCGTATTTCCCCTGGGCACGGTCCTGTTTCCGGGCATGCCTTTGCCGCTTCACATATTTGAACCGCGGTACAGGCAAATGATGGAAGATGTTCTGGCGGGCTTACCGCTGACCATCTTTTCCATTCAAGAAGGTCAGGAGGCGCTGGGCGAACTGGCCAAACCCGCCTCGGCAGGCACGCTGATACGTCTGGATTCGGTGGAACGAATGGCCGATGGTCGTATGAATCTACTGGTCACCGGTACGCATCGTGTAAAATGGAAAGAGCAGATCTCCGATGAACCTTACATTAAGGCCGCTCTTGAATTCTGGCCGGACGAAGACTCCGAGGATGAGAAAGCCCGCCAGAAGGAACTGGCGGCGCTAATCCATAGGGAGCTTTCCGATTATCTTTCCCTATTAAAAATCAAGACAAAGGTAGAATTGCCCACGGAGCCCGAGATGATTGCCCATCTTTCCATTCAAAACAGCGGGCTTCCTTTGCCGCAACGACAACAGTTTCTGGAAATCCCAACACTGACGGAAAGGATGGAACGTGCCCTGAATGTGCTGCGCAGGAAAAACCTTCTAATCCGCTCCAGTCCGGGTCCCAACATTCAGCAGGGCGAAAGCCTGAACTAGCGAGGGGATGGAATGGCCGATCCAGCGCATACCATAACCAGACGGAGGGGAAAAAACTGAGATTGATTGGATGAATGGCCAGGAAGACGGCAACCAGGCAAAACGCGGAAAGAAATCAAAGTGAAACTTGGAGCACAGTGAAAAACGAAGAAAAGAAAAGCCTGATCATTGGAATCACCGGAGCAAGCGGCGCGCTGTATGCCGTGCATTTGATTAACGCACTGATGGATCATGTTCCGGGCCAAACTCAACTGATAATGAGTCCTTCCGGGCTACGAGTATGCAACGAGGAAATGGATACGAACCTTTCCACCGCGCAGGATTACCTGGATTGGATCATGGAGCGTCGAGCAAAGTCTGATTCCCTGCACTCCTTCAGTCTGGAGGACTATCGGGACATTGGCGCGCGTGCGGCCTCGGGTTCCAATCATCATGACGGTATGGCCATCGTTCCCTGCAGCATGAAAACCCTGGCATCCATCAGTCACGGACTGACTCAAAATCTCATTGAACGGGCCGCCGACGTCACATTGAAAGAAAGACGGAAGCTGGTGGTAGTACCCAGGGAGGCCCCTTACAGTCTCATTCATCTTCGTAACATGACATCTATCACCGAGGCCGGCGCCATCGTTCTGCCCGCCAGTCCTGGTTTCTATCAGAAGCCTGCCGATCTGGACGATCTGGGTCGTTTCATTGCCGGGCGTATTCTATCTTCCCTGGGCATCCAGGTTCGTCTATTTCGCCCCTGGCTGGAGCAGTAGCCACGATACCACATCCGGCCAATAGGCCAGTTTAGCTGCTTTGCGCGGTTTTCGCCCTGGCGGTGGATTGGCCGAGGCGCTTTCTCTCAAGATCTGCTGACTTTGTAACATCCAAAAAGCGGTTGGCTGAGTGAACGGCGGCAGAATTCTCGCTACGATGAGCGACGCCGGCCAAGAAAAACGAAAATACAGCAAGGAAACCCTGGAGCAATTCGAAACGCTCAAACGAGGGGTGGAAGAGATCCTTCCCGAACAACCGCTGCTGGATAAATTGGAAAAGGCCCTAACCACCGGCAAGCCTCTGAAAATCAAAGCGGGCTTCGATCCCACCGCGCCGGATCTGCACCTGGGGCATACCGTTCTTCTACGCAAACTGCGACAGTTCCAGGATCTGGGTCATGAAGTAACCTTTTTGATCGGCGACTTCACCGCCACCATCGGCGATCCCACGGGACGTTCGGCCACTCGAAAAAGGCTCACAGCCGAAGAAGTCAAGATAAACGCAAGGACGTACGAAGAACAGGTGTTCAAGATTCTGGATCGGGAAAAGACAAAAATCGTATTCAACTCTGAATGGTGTATGACCATGAAAGTGGAAGAGGTGCTGGGTCTCACGGCCCGGTACACCGTGGCCAGGATGATTGAGCGGGACGACTTCAGCAAGCGAATGAAGGCCGGCGAAAGCATCAGCATCATCGAATTCATTTATCCACTGTTTCAGGGCTACGATTCGGTGGTTCTGGAGTCCGACGTGGAGCTGGGCGGTACGGACCAGAAGTTCAATCTCCTGGTGGGGCGGGAGCTGCAGAGTCAGTATGGTCAGGAACCCCAGGTTATCATGACGTTGCCGTTGCTTGTGGGGCTGGATGGGCAGAAGAAAATGTCCAAGTCCTACGATAACTATATTGGCATCGACGAAACGCCCTACAACGTATTTGCTAAATCCATGTCGGTTTCCGACGATCTCATGTGGGATTATTACACGCTTCTAACTTCCGTTCCTTTTGACGAAATCGAAGAACTCAAAAAAGATCCGCTGAATGCCAAAAAGAAGCTGGCCGCGCACCTGGTGGATTTTCTGCATCCGACGACGGACAAAGAAACAGGAAAAAACCAGGGCGAACTGGCTCGCCAGGCCTGGGATAGCGAGAAAGGCAAAGATGGCCGGGATAAGATGGTATTACCCCCGGATACCCCGGTACTTACCGTTAAGGAAAAAGAAATCCCGCTGACCCAGGCTGTGGTGGATGCCGGTCTGGAAAAAAGCGCAAGCGCCGTAAAACGATTGATCGAGTCCGGGGCCATTCGCATGGGAGAGGATCTGCAACAAGTCCAGGACAAGCAGTTTGTGCTCACATTTCCCGGGAAATACCAGTTCAAGATCGGGAAAAAGAAATATCTGATCGTCCAATCGGATTAGATGAAAACTGCAAAAACCGATTTCGCAGACCCATTCCAGTTCGAGAGCCGCAGGCCATCTGGGTTACCGGCAGGCAGATGGGGTAGCGTCATGTTTCTGGTGTCGGGCCTGCTTCTAATAGTAGCCTGTAGCGGGTCTGGAATCATTCGTCAGGCCGGACCAGGCCAGTCCAGCGAAGGCAATAGCGGTGAATCGGTTCAGACAACGGAATCAGGCAAGGAAAGCGTGCGAAAGGACCAGGTAAAAGAAGGCCTGTACACACTTTACGGCACATTGATTCGCCGGGAGTATCCACCGCGAAGCGTGGAGGCCTACTCCGGCGCCGAGTTCTTTTTGCATGATCCCCACTACTTTAGTTCGGGAATACCATTTGTAATCGATCGGATCGTGCTACAACCTTCCGATAAGGTCAGTCGCGAGGATCTACTGTCTCGCGACCATGAATTTGTAACTGTGACTGTTATTAAAGTGGAAGGCACCCTTCCCGACCCAAGAAGTAGCTATCCTGTTAATCCCGATGGAAGTCCGGTGCGTCAGGGAGGCGGCTGGCAGGTTTTGCAGATACTGCCCGGACCGTAGCTACGACCGTAGCTACTCTCTTCCCGTTCAGGGCTTTACTTGCCAGACTTACCAGACCTGCTTCGGCGCCGCATCCGAGGGCGGCCGATTAACGACTGCCCCAATATCGACAGCTGACAGGATCAACTTCCTGGCAGATCTTAGGTCTGACGCGACTCAATAGGTCTTCGTTACGATGCCGCTTCGATCCAGCTTGAAGTCCGATTCAACGCTGGCGGCAAATCGGAACAGGCTATCCTCTTCGAAGTGCGGAGCGGTGATTTGCATGCCCACCGGCAATCCATCGGAATCCATGCCCATGGGCAGACTGAGCGCAGGTACACCGCCCAGATTCACAGATATGGTCATCAAATCGCTTTGATACATGGCGATGGGGTTTTCCGCCTTTTCCCCGATCTTGAAAGCGGTGGTCGGGCTCGTAGGCTGCACAATGAAGTCCAGATCCTTGAAGAACTGAAGATACTCGGCTCGGACCATGCGTCGGGCCTTCTGTGCAGAGTTGTAGTAGGCGTCGAAATAGCCGGAAGATAGTACAAAAGTTCCCAGAAGGATTCTTCGTTTGACTTCCGGTCCAAAGCCTTCGGTGCGACTTCGCACATACAAATCCTGTAGATTGCTTTGCTGGCTCCGCCTGCCATACCGGATGCCGTCGAATCGCGACAGGTTACTCGATGCTTCGGCTGTCGCCAGGATGTAGTAGATAGGAATTACATATTTCCAGAGTTTGCTTTCGATTTCGGTGACAACACATCCCTGCTTTTCCAGCCAGTTTCGCATATCCGTGCAGGCTTTCAGAACCGATTCGTCGAAGCCCTCCGATTTTGCTTCGGGAAAAAGAATCCCCACTTTCTTGCCTTTTAGATCCTTTCCGGAATAAGGTTTCACGGTAGCGGCTGTCGGATACTTGTCCGCATACGGATGCGAAGTGGAGTCACGGGTGTCCTTGCCTTCGATCAAAGAAAGAAGCAACGCGGAATCCTCCACGCTCAAAGACATGGGACCAATTTGATCCAGACTGGAAGCAAAAGCCACCAGGCCGTATCGAGAAACCTTTCCGTAAGTTGGCTTCATTCCCACAATGCCGCAGAATGATGCCGGTTGACGGATGGATCCGCCGGTATCGCTTCCCAGGGCCAGCGGAGCGGAAAGCGAGCCCACAGCGGCGGCAGATCCGCCGGACGAACCCCCTGGCACTCGTGCCGGATCAAATGGATTGCGGGTGGTTCGAAAAGCGGAGTTTTCGGTGGAAGAACCCATGGCGAATTCATCCAGATTGGTCCGACCATAGAGCACCGCTCCGGCGGATCTCAGTTTTTCGATTACGGTAGCGTCGTAAGGCGAGCGATAGTCCTTGAGGAAGTTTGAGCTGCAGGTAGTTTTCTCTTCCCTGTCACAGATATTGTCTTTGATCGCCACCGGAACTCCGTCCAGTGGGCTCAATCGATTTCCTTTCTTGATGCGTTCGTCCGACTTTTTCGCAGCGTCCATGATCCTGGATTCGTCCAGGGCATTGAACATTTCCAGACTGGAGCAGGCGTTCGCCCGGTCTAAATAGGCTCGGGTAAGTTCCTGGGATGTGTATTCGCCTTTTTCCAGGGATTGCGAGTGCTGTGTTGCTGTTCGATCAATCATGATGCTACCTTGATTCTCAGGTTCCTGCGGGGATTTATAAGATCGGGCGTATGTGTAGACAATGCAGCCAGGGCGCCGGCGATAGGATTTAGAATTGGGTTCACGAGGGTCCCTGGCCTATCGCCTATCCTTCTGACTCTATGACGCCCGGAACCACAAAGTGGCCGGACTGAAAGTCTGGTGCGATGGCCGCGATCGCCTCCGTTCCCAGGGGCTCCACAGGCTCGTCCGGCCGGGCCATATCCCGGGTATCCAGTTCTGACATACCGGCGGCCTCTTCCACCTGGATTTCGTTGATCTGCTCCACGGATTCCAGGATCCGGTTGAAGTCTGACATCAGATTCTTCAGACTTTCATCTTCGGGATCCAGCCGCGCAAGTTTGCAGAGGTCTTTAAATTCAGATTCTGAGATCACCATTGACTGAGGCCTGTAGCCGCCTCAGCAGTCAATGGAAATATGAATTGACCTACTGCCAGAATCTGAGAGCCTTTCGGTGTGGAGTGGCTCTGGATTGCTGGCTTCGTATTGCTGATTGCAGGCGTATTGATCTTTCTGCCTCTTCTTGGCCGGAACAACTCGTCTTCTCGATCCACACGAAAGTCCGTCGTACAAAACAGTCAAAAGGATCCTGTCAAAGGAGGTTTCGACGAGACATCTTCCCGGACAGGGGGCTCTCGCATCCACAGAGAGCGGGACGAAATGCTGGAAGGGGTTCGAAATCTAGCCCGGGATAATCCCAAAAAGGTTGCTTCTATGGTCCGTGATTGGATGAAGGAGTAGAATCGCAGGATCGTCCTACCCATCTGGTCTTCGGCGACCAGAGCCTGGAGTCGCACCTGATCACTGATTTGCGATACATATGGAACACTCTACAGACAAACCACCTTCCCTCTTAAGCGACATACGAATCATCTTTGCCACCATTCTCACGGACCCAGGATCCTCATTGGCCTATGGGGCTGACGCTGTAATCGCAGTTACCATTGTCCTTTTTGCCACCAGCTTTGAAGCTGGAATGACCGCCACATTACTGGCCGGGGGCACAGTAATGACGGTGTATCTCATAGCTGTTCTCGCCTATAACAGCATGATTCGCCACCACACCCATCCGGTGCTGGGCGGTGGAGCCTTTGTATCTTCCCTTATCACTTCGCAGCATATTCGCAGGCATCCGCGGCTAAAGGCATTCATCCATAACATGGGCAAGTTGGGTACAGCCAGCTTGCTGGCGGACTTTCCCGCCACCCAGGCGATCAGTCTAATTGCGGGGGTAGAAGCTCTACATTACATTATTCCCAGCACGGATCGGCTACAATGGGCTCTGATTCTGCTTGTACTTCTGTCGCTCATTCAGAGGTACGGTCTCGGAAACCTGGCCCGATTCATGATATGGCCGGTGCTGGCTTTCTATGCGTCCAATCTACTTATCAATGCGTACGGAATCTATACGATTCTGCAGGAAGGATGGAAGCCGCCGGTGGTAAGCGAGACTATCAAGGCCGCTCCGCTTTCCATGCTCATTCCCATAGTTCTCGCTTCGGTAGCCAATGGGGCCACGTTGATGACCGGTGTGGAGGTGGGCTACTCATCGGTAAACATCCCCTATCACAAGGGAAAGGCGATCCGACTCTCCATGTGGATTCTGTTCAGTCTGGTGCTTTGCACCTACTTCATGCAATTGATTAACTTCATGGGTCTGGGGATCACCTATGATCGACTGATTCCGGTCCCTATAAACATCGCCGAAACGCTGGGTGGCGAATACCTGGCCCTGGGGTTCGGTATACTCACAGCCACAATGCTCCTTCTGGCGGCTCAAACGGCCCATACTGACTTTCCGCTGGAAATGTTACGCGCCGCCCGAAGCCGTTTCTTTCCGAGAGGCGTGGGCGATATGGCCTGGAAACGTAC
The DNA here is from genome assembly GCA_002730875.1 of Spirochaetaceae bacterium. GTDB lineage: Bacteria > Spirochaetota > Leptospiria > Leptospirales > Leptonemataceae > UBA3465. Next base: position 373,442 of record PCBI01000015.1, read on the forward strand.
TCGACCTGCCTTCTTGCTGGGCGGACATGAAGGGGTCTATAACCCTCGAGCAACCATCGTTCTTGGAATCTTGAGCGCCATCATACTCTGGCTCTTCCCTTCCAGCCATGCCATCGAAGGTATGTATGGTCTGGCGGTTGTGGCGGCGATGAACATCGACCTTACCAGCTATTTCCTGCGACAGGTACGAACCAAGAAGATCTCTGCTCTTACCGTAATTGCCCTGATTGTCATGCACGCCATGTTCTGGAACATTACTTACAACAAGTTCTTCGAAGGCGCCTGGTTTATAGTGGTTCTGATGCTTCTTTATTTCATTGTGTTCCAGATATCGCAGGCTATCTATGAAATCTGGGAAGAGAAGCTGAAGGTCGTGCCCCTGGAACTGGGGCTGTGGTATCCGGCCTTTCAGAATCATCCTGTGAACCGGAAACATATTGTGCTGGTTTCCAAATTCCATCCAGGGGTGGTGCATTTCCTGCGAAACTTTGTTCGTAGCGGACAGATGCCGTTAGTAGTTCATTTCCACAGCGATCCGGGTCAGGATGAGCCCCATGAGTTGCCGGACTGGTTTCTGAACGTTCCCGTTCCCCCGGACATGGATACAATCACTGCAATCAATCAGTTCATCAGAAAAGAAAAGCCCGACCGTGTGCATTTAATTCCGCTCATGGTGCGAGGCATTGGTCCAATCCTGAACCTGTACTTTGGTAACTCTATCGAACGACTGAAGTATGCCATTTCAAGACATGCCGATCTACAGGTGGAATACAATCGGGAGCGGATTGTATTGCATCCTTCGGACATCCTCCTGCACATATTTCCCTTCCTGCCGGCCAAATGGTTCCGCGTACAGGAAAAGCTGCATGAGTAAATGAGTAGTCCGGGGGCGGCTGGATCCACTATTCTCAGGAATGCGAGCCCAAAAACATCAGTACAGATCTCCACACTCTTCGACTATCGCTTTCCTGTTGGAATCCGTGGGCGACCGTCTGGCAGAAGGATGTGGACCTATTACTGGAAGCAACGGCTCACCGGCCGGGAACTGTGTAGCTTGTCCGGAAGACAGTGGCTACCGGGATCGGAACTGGCTTAGCCACCTAACAGGATCGCCGATCAACCTCCCCGCTACGATATTGTAGGAACGGTTATGAAAGAAATACAGACCCTTGGACAATTAAAGAGCTCAAACTACAAGTTTAGACCCATAAAGGCGGAGATGGCCGAAAACCTGGGTCGCATTCTGAAATCTGGCGATCCGGTGATTCCGGGCATACACGGATACGAAGACACGGTGATGCCTCAACTCTATCATGCCATACTCGCCGGACACAACATCGCCATCCTGGGCGAAAAGGGCCAGGCCAAGTCCAGGATTATGCGAAACCTGAATCATCTGCTGGACGACTATTTTCCGGCAATAGCAGGCACCGAGGTCCCGGAAAGCCCGTTCCGTCCCATCACACGCAAAGGCAAAGATATTGTGGCCGAGCGGGGCGACGATACGCCCATCCACTGGATTCCCCGAGAGGAGCGGTACGGCGAACGCCTTGCTCCCGGCTCCCGGATTGCCGATATCATAGGCGATCTGGATCCCGCTAAAGTGATGGAAGGCAAATCCATGGGCGCCGAAGAGGCCCTGCACTTTGGACTGCTACCTAGAATGAACCACGGCATCTTTGCCATAAACGAACTGCCGGACCTGGACTACCTGGTGCAGGTGGCCATGTTCAATATTCTGGAAGAAGAGGATATTCAGATCCGCGGTCTACCCCTTAGAATCCCGCTGGATGTATTCGTATGCTTCACCGCCAATCCAGCGGATTATTCCCGTTCCGGAAAGATCATCACCCAGCTAAAGGACCGCATAGGCGCCGAAATTCGCACTCACTATCCCAAGACCCGTTCCGTGGGCCTGGAGATTACTCGCCAGGAGGCCGGAAACCCTGATATTGAACCTGCTGTAGTTTTCCCCGATTTCATGGAAAATATTGTAGAGGAGATCACTTCGCAGGCCCGTCACCATCCCATGGTAAACCAGAAGTCAGGAGTCAGCGCGCGATTGAGTATTGCCAACTATGAAACCTGCGTTGCCTCGGCGCGACGACGGGCTCTGCTTCTACGGGAAGATCCGGGCATGGTGAGGCCTACGGATCTGGGCAACCTTTTCGCATCCAGCTCCGGAAAGATCGAACTGGATCCCTACCGGGATGAAGCGATTACAGAATATCAAGTAATAATGAAGATCATCGATCTGGCGATCAAAGAGGTATTTCTGGAGAACTTCCCGCCGGCAGAATATGATTCTACCTTCGAGGCGATCACAAAGCAGATCTATGCGGCCGGTCAGGTGGAGATCAGCGATTCCATGCCAGCGGCCGCCTATCGTGAGCTCCTAGAAAAAGTCCCCGCTCTCTTTGATCTTCTGCGGGATAAGAAATGGGACCAGGATGATCAAATGCTGGCTGTCGGAATGGAATTCATTTTCGAAGGATTAACCGTAACCGAAAAGATCAGCCGACGCCGCCTGGGCGAGATTTCCAGTTTCAAAAGTGTGGATGTGTACTGAAAGAAATGAAGGGCTTACTGATTACACAATGTTTGCAGAATGACTTCGTGCAACCCCTGGAGCGCTTCGATCCATTGCCCAACCAGTTGCATGTTGGTTACGAAGAATCCCGGCGATTGCTTCTGGGACAACTGGAGGACGATCCCGTCCGTCTCATGATCGACTGGGCTTACGGTATTTCAGAAAACGATCTTGAAATCATCCATATTCGGGACTGGCATAATCCGGAGGATTCTGCGCAGATAAACCATCTTAAGCAATTTGGCAGCCACTGCGTTCAGGATACCATCGGAGCTCAATTTGTCTTCCAGGATCGCATGAAGGCGAACCGAAAGCATCACATACTGAACGCTACCGGCCTGAACGATTTCGAAGATACAAACATTGCAGGCATTCTGGACCAATACCGGGGTCAGAGTATCCGTGTGGGAATCATGGGCGTATGGACCGAGGCCAAGGTTTACTTTCTGGCCTATGAACTGGCCACTCGCTACCCGGAATTTCAGATTGCCATCTGTAGCGCGCTTTGCGCCAGTTCTTCACGGACGATGCATTTCTATGCCCTGGATCAGATAAAGAATATCCTGGGCCTGGAAATCATTAGCTCTCCGGCCTCTTTCGCCGAGTTTCTCACCGGAAGCGCTCCAGATTTAATTCCCGCAACTCATTCCAGGATAGATGAGTCGCGATTGGTCTGGAAGGGCGATGCCAATGCCAGCGAAACCGACAAGCGATTGTTGCTCTACCTTTTCAGAAATAGCAAGCAAGTTGAACTGTCGGTTCTGGATGGCGGTTACTCGGGAGATCTGGTGCTGGGCGCCAGGGCCACGGATCAACTGGGCCACAGTCAGGTGCCTCTGGTAGCAAAGATCGGACCACGGGACATGATTGCCAGGGAACGCTCCAGCTTTGAACGCATCCAGGAAGTACTGGGAAACAGCGCGCCGGCCATAGTGGATTCCTGCGAACTGGACGATCGAGGCGCCATTCTCTATAGATATGCCTCCATGCTCGAAGGGAATGTGCGCACGTTTCAGGATTTCTATGTAAGCGAATCCCCGAATCCGGATCAACCCCCTCCGCTTCTGGAAGAGGTATTCAACACCGTATTCGGAAAACAATTAGGCCGCCTGTACTCCGCCGGAGAACCAGAGACTCTCAATCTTCTGGAATACTATGATTTCTCCAGTCGGTATGCATCCGGCGTACGTAAGCGAGTGAATGCCATTTTGCCAGACAGCGAGCAAGATACTGTTACAGTGGCCGGCAAAACAGTAAAGAACCCCGCCACATTCTATGAACGCGACCTGCTCCATCTAAAAGAGAATGCCTCCTCCCGAGCACAATCTTTTATCCACGGCGATTTGAATGGCCGTAACATTATCCTGGATAGCCGCGACAATGTATGGCTCATCGATTTTTTTCATACGCATCGAGGTCATATTCTAAGAGACTTGATTAAACTGGAAAATGATCTACTATTCATTATGACTCCGCTGGCCGACGAGTCAGATCTCAAGGACGCAGTACTCTTGAGCGAAATGCAAATCAATCATCCAGACCTGGGCATGGCCCCGGACCCTGAACTTGCCAGCCAATTCACCAGGCCTCAGTTCAAGAAGGCCTGGCGTGCGCTTTGCTCGCTGCGAAAGCTATACAGCCCCTTGATTGGTTCCGATCGCGATCCGTACCAGTTCTTTGTTGCTTTTCTGCGCTACGCAGTTCATACACTGTCCTTCGATGAATGCAACGAATTTCAAAAACGATGGGCTCTGTATGCCAGTGGACTCCTAACACAGAAGATCGTAGATTCCATTGAAAACGCTCAGAAGCTCAGGTTGGACTCATTGGACCTGGCTGCACTGGAGCATAACCAGCCGCCCATCTACATCACTATTCTGCCAGGCCGAAAGGATCGATTAAGGGATCTGGACCGGGATCTAAAGACAATCAAGGAGCATGGCGTGGACTCGGTGATGTGCCTTGTTACGCCCGATGAACTGGAATACTATGGCGTTAGTGAGCTTATTCCCGAGTATCAGAAATCCGGCCTGGAAACGCTTTCCTTTCCGATACTGGATCAGCATGCCCCTGGACAAAAAGGTTTGCTGGAGGCCCTTTCCTGGCTGGACCAGCAGCGAAGGAAAAATAGAACGGTCCTCATTCATTGCGTTGGTGGCCTTGGGCGATCCGGCCTGGTGGCAGCGGCCTACCTGATGCAAAATGGCATGGATTTGCAGAGTTCGGTAGAGACCGTGCGACAGGCCCGCTCGGAAAGGGCCATTGAGACCCGGGAGCAGATGGACTTCCTGGAACGCTTCTCAACAATGGTGGGCCAATCAGGAGCCGGCGTTTAGAGATTCGGATTAGAAACCCGTAATTTGGGATACGGACCTTTGCTCTTTTTGATAGGAGCTTTCGGTCTTCAGATAATGAATCTTGCTCTCTTGATGAGAGCTTTCGATTATTGGATAAGAGCCTTCGACTTATAGAATGTCTGCAATTGATCAGAAACTGATTTTCGTAACCGGCAAAGGCGGCGTGGGCCGCACCACCGTGGCATCATCCCTGGGACTGGCCTTCTCGGAGGCCGGCGAAAATACCTTGATTGTCCAATGGTCCTTCAAGGATTTCATTTCCCCGCTCTGGAACCGTGAGCCCTGCGGACACAAACACGTTGAGATACAGAAAAACCTCAGCGTCATGAACTTTGATCCATCGGAAGCGATGAAAGAATACTTCGTGGATCATCTGAACATGAAGCTGCTATATACCCTGGTTCTACAAAACAAACAGGTGCAGAAGCTTTTGCAGTCCGCACCCGGATTGGAAGAGCTCTTTTTTGTGGGCCGATTATTCTGGTTGTGCGAACTCGCTAAAGAGGAAGCCAACCTGGATTTTGACCGAATTATTGTGGATGCGCCGGCCACCGGACACGGGGCTGCGTTGTTCGGCATAGCCAAAACAATAAGTGCATTCGAAATCACCGGCCCGCTGGTGGATGAAACCCGTCGGGTAAGCGAATTGCTCTCCGATCCTACGCGCACCGCCATTTTGACCGTATCCCTTCCCGAGGAACTACCTGTGGAAGAAACCCTGGAAGCCCTACCCCGCTATCAGGAAGAACCGGGCCATATGCCCGTCGCTCTTATCATAAACAAAAGTGCACGTTTGAATGGTTCCAGTATTAATGAACCAGGTAACCCGGATTTCTTGTATCCGGCCGTGGAGTCCCAGGATCTAAAGGCCGAGCTTCGGGCTCTCCACTCGGATCTGCGACGTCGTTTTGACATGGAGCACCGTCTGGAACGGGAAAGCACCGTGCCCGTGGTCTCGGTGCCCGATTTTATGATAGAGAATCCAACGCAGGAGCCCGCGTTGATAATCCGGCAGATGGCTACAACTCCCGCTTTTCGAAATCTGATTGGCCAGCCACAGGAAGCTACACAAGGTCAGCGATAGCCGATAATGCAAGAAAAGAGATCCTCAGAAAGCAACCCCCCTTCTAGCGCCGGGCAAGGCGGCAACTCCAATTCGCCCAACGCGGAATCCATGCCCCGTCCCAGGCTGGTAGTGTTTCTCGGCGCCGGCGGTGTTGGCAAGACCACTCTGAGCGCCTCCTATGCCGCTTACCTGGCCGAAAAGGGACTGAAAGTAGGACTGATAAGCATTGATCCGGCCAGGCGACTGCAATCCGCCTTCGGAGGAAGCGGGATAACCGAAGCCGGCAGCATTATCCATGAGTCTTCGTCGGGAGGTCATCTTCGGGGCTGCATGCTGGATCTTTCCAGTAGCCTGCGACGCTGGATTCGCGCCGAGGGTCTGGAGCAGGATCATGAAGACCGACTCTTTGCCCATCCGCTGTTTCGGACAGTTACCGAGAAGATTGCATCGGCCACAGAAACCCTGGCGCCGGTGCGTATGGCCGAATGGCTCGAGCAATACCCGGAAACCGATTATCTAATCATTGATACGGCGCCGGGAATCCATGCCGTGGACTTCGTCATTCGCCCGGAACGACTGCTGGCATTTCTGGATAGCAAAATCCTGGAATGGCTACAATGGTTCGCCGGCAGCGGCGACGACGCTAACTGGTTTCAGAAGATGGTTCGCGGTGGTGCCAGAGGCATCCTTCAAGCTCTGGGTCGGATAGGCGGCGAAAACCTGATCCTTTCCCTGGGCGAGATGCTTCTGCTTCTGGACAAGGTCTTCTTTCGCATGGTAGGACGGCTGAACCTGGCCCGGGATTGGCTGGCTGATCCTGTGACCGAAATCTATACAGTGGCCGCATTACGGGATGATGCCATTAGCGTTGCTCGAGAGCTTTCCCGTCTCATGACCGAAGAAGACATCAAGCCCGATGCGCTGCTTTTGAATCGAGCTCTGTCCTATGCCATGCTTACTCAGAAATCTTCCCTGGAAAACCTGGATGCAACCTCGGAAGAGCAACAGCTACTCAAGCAGTTTGTTATCAGCATGATCGAAAAGCAAGAGCAGATCCAGAAAAGCATTTCATCGGGTAAGGAATTTAAATCGGTGTTCACACTTCCGGTGATGTCCAATCTGGAAAACAAATCCGAGCTGCGCATCCAGGATCTGAAGGATCTGGGCGAAGCACTGTACGTTCAGCTGGATCCGGTTTGAATCCGGCGCGACACCGGGATCTTGCGTTGGCCTGACCCGTGAGTCCGGAGCTGGTCTGCCTGGGCTTGCCCGGTTCTGGTGCGCTCAAATCTGACCGGTGAGTCGTGCCATGAAATACTGACGTAGTTTTAGAATTTCTCTTTCGTTTACGTGCATGGGCTCCCGGCGAATCTCTTCCATTTGCCTGCGCTCCACCGGAGTCATCATTTCATATAGCGCCAGCAGGCTCTCTTTTGTCAGCGATTGAAGAATCAAATGGATTCGATTTTTCGGAGGCGTGTACTTTACGGGACTTTCGCGGCCGGGTTTTTCCCAGTACCAGCTACGGAGAATATCCGTGGCGCCCCGCGGATCGGCGGCCACCAGCTGCGAAAGATATACCCTGGTCATATCCTTCTTCTGCTGATTGCCTGCCGCTTCAGCGCTGGAAATCTGAGCATTTCCGCCGGACGCACCGGAAGCGACGTTATAGGAACCGGACGGTTTAGCAGCCCCTTTTGAATCAGAGCCCGACCCTGGATTGGTTGTACTGCCCGAACGGTTGCCGGTACCTCCGGCCACTACATGTCCCCCTTCCAGCCTGGGAACCGACCATCCCTTTAATTCCCGGGTCTCCTGCACCCCCGGACTTGGATCCGCAGTCCCGGACCGCCCTGATGGAGCCGCGGCATCTTTAGAACCAGTATCCGGGATTTGACCTTTGCGGTGCTTTTTGCCGCCATCGTTCGGTCTGTCCTCTTTCTTCTTCACCGGAAAATCCGCTTTCTGGAACTGTCTTTCCGGTTTCCATTCCTTCATAGTTCCAATATCGGACATTATCCGACATAGTCCAGGGCAAACCTGGTCTGGCGGAATTCATTTGATCCGTATCGTCAGCCGGGAAACCTGACCCGGTGGAGCTCCAAAAGGAAATAGAAAGAAGACGGGCTTTTGCCATTATTGCTCATCCGGATGCGGGAAAAACAACGCTCACAGAAAAGCTTCTACTTTACGGGGGCGCCATTCAGCTGGCCGGCCACGTTCGAGCCAAGAAGGACCGAAAAAAGACCAAATCCGACTGGATGACCATGGAACAGGAACGGGGCATTTCCGTAAGCACCGCGGCCCTTCAGTTTCTGTATGAAGATCATATTCTCAACCTTTTGGACACGCCGGGCCACGAGGACTTCTCCGAGGATACCTACCGTACATTGATGGCCGTGGATAGCGCCATCATGCTTCTGGACGGCGCCCGGGGCGTGGAGCCGCAAACCATCAAACTATTCCATGTCTGTCGACAGCGAAACATTCCCATTGTTACCTTCATAAACAAGATGGATCATTTTGCCAGGGACCCCTTCTCTTTGCTGGATGAAGTAGAAAAGGTTCTGGGCATCACCGCTGTGCCACTGTTCTGGCCCATCGGTTCCGGTCCCGACTTCAAAGGCGTCTACGACCTGCGTTCCAGGCAGGTCTTTCGATATGAAAAAACAACGGGCGGCGCCTTCCCCGCGCCCACCGCAACCAGCGGTCTGGACGATCCGGATCTCAAGTCTTTAATGGATGAAGAACTCTACGAAACCTTTCGCGAAGGCGTGGAGCTTTCCTCCGAGGCGTTGCCGGAATTCGACGAGTCCGAGTTCCTAAAAGGAAACATGACTCCGGTGTTCTTTGGCTCGGCTTTGAATAATTTCGGAGTGGAGCTTTTTCTAAAACGATTCCTGGAGATTGCTCCCCGGCCTGCAAGTATACCGCTGGAAGACGGAGGTGTACTCAAGCCGGACAGCCCGGGATTCTCCGCCTTCGTTTTTAAGCTGCAGGCAAACATGAACCGGGCCCACCGGGACCGGGTGGCCTTTGTAAGGGTTACATCCGGATTGTTCGAACGCGGTATGACTGTAAACATCTCAGGTCAGAAGAAGACAGCTCGATTATCCAGTCCGGTGGCCTTCTTTGGACAGGAACGTTCCACTATCGACAATGCCTATCCGGGGGACATTATCGGGCTGATCAATCCCGGGTTGTACAAGCTGGGCGACGTATTGTACACTGGCGAAGAGCCAAATTTTCATCCGCTTCCCCGATTTGCACCGGAGCTCTTCGCACGGCTGGTCCCGGAGGACACTTCCAAGCTCAAGCAGTTCAGAAAAGGCTTGCAGGAACTGCCCGAAGAAGGCGTGGTTCAAGTGTTCACCACTGGCGACGGATCGGCGATCATTGGCGCGGTGGGTCAGCTTCAATTCGAGGTGATTCGCCATCGTATGCAGGACGAATATGGCGTCCCCTGCAGGCTGGAAAACGTGGGCTACGAGTGCTCGCGCTGGATCAAACCCGAAGACAAGAATAAGTTCAGCGGATATGACCTTGTCGTATACGATGAAAACAACAATCCGGTGGTTCTATTCAAAAGCGAGTTCAGGATGCAGAGCTTTAAGCGTGAAAAGCCAGACGTAGAGCTCTTCGAGTCGCCCATTCGCTCCCTGAAATGAGCAATGATGGCGCAAAGCTTTGCAAAGATTGAATCGAAACAGTTATGCTGCTCCTGGAAAGGCATCAATCCGAAGCGGAGCTCCAAAGCAGAAAGGGATTACCCACCGCTGTCTGAGTCGGGAAGGTCGGTTACAGCCGGTTTGTGACTGGCCAAGCCGGAGACCGTTTCGGCGCTTTGCATGATGCGACAGCTATGAATTGAATGAGGCAGATACCAGGACCAGGGAAATTGAGACGGGATGGAATAAATGGAAAATGATCTACCGGCCAGTCTGAAAGGCCATTTCTTGATATCTGAATCCAATATGATGGATCCTAATTTCAAGCAAACAGTTGTATTCATGGTAGAACACAACGACGAAGGCGGCTTTGGCCTGGTAGTGAATCGACAATCGGATCTTACTGTGGCAGATATTATTCCCGAACTTGCCAATGATATTGGCGCCCGAAGACCCGTGTATGTTGGCGGCCCGGTGCAGCAGGAACTGGTTTCGGCGCTTCATTCGGCCTTACCGGACGGTCCGTCCTCCACGGCCATGGAGATTGTTCCAGGCGTATTCTTTGAACCAGGCTTCCGGCAGCTGCAAAAGTTCTTCGAGCCGGAGATTTGGGAATCCATCCCGCTGGAGGATCAGCCGGTCATTCACACATTTCTGGGATACTCGGGATGGGCGCCGGGGCAGCTGGAAGAGGAGATGCGTTCCGGCTCCTGGGTTACTCTAAAGGCGCGGCCGAACATAGTCTTTCATCCTAACCCCGAACAGGGCTGGCGGGATGCCCTGCGAGCCAAAGGCGGCATCTACAAAATCTTTGCGGATTCAAACCAGGACCCGTCTTTGAATTGATTTGTCCTTCCGCCGGGCCGTCAGTGCCGAGAGGCATAGCATTGGAAGAGTACGGACCGGCCGAGCAGCCAGGACGCTCCAGGCGAAACGGATTCAGTCTTCCAGCGCTCTTTCCAGGGCCACCGAACTACCATGGTAGAGCTTCCTTTCATGATTTGAAGCGATGGCCTCATTCATGGCTTTAAGGGCGCCGGGATCCTTTCTCCATTCCTTCAGATCCTGAAGGGCTTCTTGCGCCGTTCTTCGCTCCGGAGTGGATTCACCGAGCTTATATCCATAGTCCGCGGAAAATCCCTCATGGTCGCCCACGCGTCGAAGAAACAATCGGGGAATGGGATAGAAGGCCAGTTCCGATGGCTTGGTTGCCAGAATGTCCGAATACACAATGGCATAGTCGGTGGCATACACCGCTTCGTAGCGGCTTTCAAAATAGAACAGAATCAGATCGTAGTCTTCCAGAATGGCAGGCAGGTTCTGAACATCCGACAAGCTTCGGCAAACCTTGTAGCGTACAGTCCTTCGTTCCAGAAGTTTCGTTACCGTTTCGAAGAAATCCTGATGATCTCCACAGTTGATGATGGGCTGGTAACCGCCCAGCAGATCGGCATCGTCCAGGATACCGGCAATCCATCCTTTCAGAAATTTCTTTTGCGCGCCGGCTCCGCCCACCGGTATCAGGAGCCGGAGTCGGTCCTTTCTTTCCAGTCGCCCCAGTCGTTCCGATGTTGCATTCTCCAGAGTGCTGAGCACAGGTTCGGACACCCAGTGACCGGCAAACTCGATGTCCGATTCTTCTACACCCATTTCCAGATAGCCATCGCGCATATGCCGGGTCTGCACCAGGTTCAACGCTCCGGGACAAAGCAAAAAGTACTGCGGCAGAGTGTCGTTCACCAGATGAATGATTCGCTCAAAACCCAGCGACGCTGCAATGTGCGCATTGAGCGGATAGGTGGTGACGATGGGCGTGCTGCGATCCATTCCTGAATAAAGCGCGATCAGTCGCCCGGCCAGAAGCATGGAGAAATGCAGAGCGCCAATGCCCCCGCCGGTCATGGCTTTGCCCCACATCCATTCTACCGGGCCGCCAATTTCCGTGGCCATGCGCGAAAACTGACTGTAGAGGGAATCCAATCGTTCTATGCAGGTAGCCTCGTTGGATTCGATGGCCAGCAAATCGTGCAAGGCTGTGGCGATGCCGCGCTCCACGGACTGGCTGTAAACCGAGAAAGCCATTCTATGATGACCGTAGCCCATGCGAATGGTTCCGGTAAACAATTCGTAGGGCTTCAAGCCGCCCTGGGCTCGTTCGTCCTCCATACCCGTGATCAAGTCAACCCCGGGGAAGTAAGGGGAAGGCCCGGCCTGCAACTCCATCTTTCGCGCCGGAGGATACATGGACATGAGCCAGTCCACTACCAGCGGATTGAATATAGAGGATGTTAGATCCGGTTTCTGTCCGTACAACTTCACTATTTACGCTTCCTTCTTCTAGATCCTTTCCGCTTGGACGCCCCACCGCCAGAAACAACAGCCGGGGCTTCACCGCTTCGTTTAGGCTGGGATTCGCCTACCACCTGTCCCGGGGCTGGCCCGCCCTTTCCGGCCGGGGGCGCTTCAAAGCTTTCCATGCTTTCGTGACTGGCGGTTCCCAGGTTCCGGCGCCGGGCGCTGGTTTGCTCCACCGGTCCTTCGATCTGAACGCGGAAAAGGAACTCCACAATCTGGGCCTTCACCGTATCCATAATGGCATCGAACAGCTTGAAGCCCTGGAGCTTGTATTCCACCAGCGGGTTGCGCTCGGAATAGGAAGAAGCCCAGATGCCTTCGCGCAGATGATCCATCTGGTACAGGTGCTCTTTCCAGCGAGCGTCAATGATATCGATTGCGATTCGTTTCTCAATGTAGCGGAAGTTCTCTTCGCCTACGGAATCCACACGCTCCTGATAGTACTTGCGCGCTTCTTCGTTGATGTATTCGAAAACAGCGGCTTGCGGATCACGATCGGTCTTGAAGTCCTCGGGTTTGATATCCAGCCGCAGGCCAAGGCCGTTAAGCATCCATTCATGCAGACTGGCCAGATCCCAGCGAGTTGGATCGTTGGTTTCGCAGAACTCCAGGATGCGCTGTTCCAGGACTTCTTCAGACCATTCCAGCACCGTGTCTCGGATACTGTCCTGTTCCAGGACTTTGTTCCTTTCCGTGTAGATGATTTCGCGCTGACGATTCATTACGTCATCGTATTCGAGCAAATGCTTTCGAATGTCGAAGTTATGGCTCTCCACGCGCTTTTGAGCCCGGGCAATGGCCCGATCCACCATGCCGGCTTCCAGTTCCTGACCTTCGGTCATCCCCAGACGCTCCATGAGCCCCATGATGCGCGGCCCGCCGAACAATCGCATCAGGTTGTCTTCCAGGCTGAGGTAGAATCTGCTGGAACCCGGATCCCCCTGACGACCGGAACGGCCCCGAAGCTGGTTGTCGATTCGACGGGCTTCGTGACGCTCCGTGCCTACAATGTGCAGTCCGCCGGCTTCTTTGACCTGCTTGTGAAAACCAAGCCAGATGTGCGCCCGATCCAGAATCTCTTTGGCCTGTTTGGAAGCGGAGCTTCCCATGATTCGGTTGGCTTCCTCTTTGGCTCGATCGAACTGCTTCTTGAGCAAGGCCTCTTTGAATTTCTCTACCGCCGGTTCGGACTCTTCCAGTCCGTCCAGATCCTTCATATAGAGCGGCGCGCCGCCGAGAACAATGTCCGTTCCTCGGCCGGCCATGTTGGTTGCCACGGTCACTGCTCCGGGCTTTCCGGCATTCTCTACAATTTCAGCTTCCCGCTGATGCTGCTTCGCATTCAATACATTGTGCGGTATATTGTGCTTCTTGAGAATAGCGGAAAGCATTTCAGATTTTTCGATGGAAACAGTTCCCACCAGTACCGGTTGCTTGTTTTCGATACAGTCTTCAATGTCGCGGGCGATGGCCTCAAACTTTTCCTTTTCGGTCCTGTACACGCGGTCTGGATAATCAATACGTCGAACCGGTTCATTCGTGGGTACTACTACCACTTCCAGTCCATAGATCTTACGGAATTCTTCGGCCTCAGTATCTGCCGTTCCGGTCATTCCGGATAGTTTGCTGTACAGGCGAAAGAAGTTCTGAAAAGTAACGGAAGCCAGTGTCTGGGTTTCCTGTTTAATGGTAACCCCTTCTTTGGCTTCAATGGCCTGGTGCAGACCATCGGAATAGCGCCTGCCTTCCATCATTCGGCCTGTGTGTTCATCGACGATGATCACTTCGCCGTTTCGAACCACGTAGTCTACTTCGTCTTTGAAGATCAGGTGCGCCTTCAGCGCCTGATTGGTATGGGCCACCAGTTCTACGTTTTCCGGAGCGTAGAGGTTTTCCACTCCCAGAAGCTCTTCCACCCGCTTTACGCCTTCTTCGGTGAGAAGAACGTTCCTGGACTTTTCATCGATATCGAAGTAATAGCCAAAAGCTACGTGGGGCTCCTCTTTGCCGGGCTCCACTTCTTTGGGCTCGGGCTCCGGGGCTTTTTCTTCATCCCGAAGTAACTGTCGAATGGCTTTGTCCAGACGATTGTACTTGTCGGTGTTTTCGTCGGCAGGTCCCGAGATAATCAACGGCGTTCGCGCTTCGTCGATGAGAATGGAGTCTACTTCGTCCACGATAGCGTAGTTAAAGCCGCGCTGAACGCGAAACTCGAGTTCGGAAACCATGTTATCCCGCAGGAAATCGAATCCGAACTCGTTGTTGGTTCCGTAGGTGATGTCAGAGCCATACGCTACCTTGCGCTGCTCGGGATTCATTTCGTGCTGAATCACTCCTACGGATACGCCCAGAAGCTCAAAAACAGGCTTCATCCAGGCCGCATCGCGACGGGCCAGGTAGTCGTTTACTGTAACGACGTGCACGCCCTTGCCGGACAGAGCATTCAAGTATACCGGCAGCGTGGATGTAAGAGTCTTACCTTCACCGGTTTTCATTTCGGCGATTTTACCGCTATGGAGCACCATACCGCCCATCATCTGAACGTCAAAGTGACGCATACCCAGGGTTCGCCAGGCGGCTTCGCGCACCAGAGCAAAAGCCTCCGGAAGTATGTCATCCAGGGTTTCGCCGTCCTGAATACGCTTTCTGAACTCGTCGCTCTTGCGGGCAAAATCGCCCTGCTCCAGCTTCTGCATTTCCGGTTCCAGGTCGTTGATTTGATCCACTACCGGAAGCATGCGCTTTATATCGCGCTCATGCTTGGTTCCTACTACCAGTTGTACAATCTTACCGAGCATAGATTCCTCAATTATAGATGCCGACGGCCCGGGGCCTGTTGCGGCGTTTTTGTGGCTTTGCAGCCAAGTATTATTCCATCGTTTCCCTGGAGTGTTTCGTACGGCGCCTTGCTGGCGCTCTTTTTCATTCCGATTTCACCGGGCCCGATTCAGGGGTCATCCTTTTCTTTCCCGGAAGCACCAGCCCCAGAAGGGCCCAGAAAGGCACCATCACTTCATCGTCCAGAAAGAAGCACTGGAACCATCCGCCAAAGAATACAATCAACAGCCCAAATCGCCACATTCGGGCTCGCCCCCCGGAATTGAGAATGGCCAGAATGACCGATCCCCAGAACCCCAGAAATAGAATGGCGGCCGGGACTCCGCCAATGGCGGCAAAGTTGAATAGATCGTTGTGGGCATGGCCCCGCTGGATCAGAGCATAGGGATAATATAGATAGGGTTCTTTCTTTCCGGTAAGCAAAATATCCTGGCGCACATGGTCCTCAAATCCCCCCGGTCCTACGCCGGTGATGGGATATCGTGCCGTCATCTTCAGGGCCGCGTCCCAGACCATGAGCCGCTGATAGTCTGTGTGCTTCTCTTCTCCCGCCGTGGCCGCCGCAATCTCACGCATCCGTCCCTCGCTACTGTCCAGCACCAGCAGTCCCAGTCCAACAAGGACCAGTAGGCCAAGCACCGCGCCGGCCGGCAGAATCAGAGCCCGGGCCCGCTTTTTCCATCGGGAACGAATGAACCAGTACAGTCCGATGATCGCTGAAAGAACCGTTCCCAGAAGAGCGCTACGGCCGCTGTTTAGCCACAGAACCAGCCCCAGCGCCACAAGAGCCACGCCGTGTATCCAGAAGGCCCGGGACTTCAAGGCTTGCAGCGGGCTGCGTACATAGCGACTGGCCACCGAGAAGGAAAGATAAATTAGAAACAGACCCGCCAGAGCAGCATACGTCAGGTGTGTGTTAAGAAGACCGATGGGCATGAATAGATGGATAACCCGGGATCCAGGTAAAGGAATGCTGCCCACATGGTGCTGAAGCCGGGCATCCGCCGAATCCTCCCAATTGCTGGCGATATACTGGGGAATTTTGGCCAGCCGAAACTCGGTGAATACCGAGACGAAACCTGCCACCAGCATAATCACGCCGGCCCAGAAAAAGCAACGGAGGAGCCATCGACGGCTTCGACCATCCCTGGAGTGCGCGTAGGTCCATAGCCCGGCCAGGATCAGGAAGGCATCCTTTAGCTCTTTGTTCCAGCCCTGTTTCAGATGCCACCCGAACGACTCCAGAGTCCCCGAAGGCATAAGCGAATTATCCAGATAGCCGGCATAGGCGGCGGTGGCCCGAATCAGCAAAGAGATGGCCAGCCAGCCAAAGAGTCCGGCGGCCCACCAGAAGGGGGCCGGAATCCTCCAGGATGTACCGCTCACGGAGTTCCTTCTTTCCCAGGACTCCCAGATCCAACCGATCACGGCCAGAAAGCCTCCCAGGCTAACCAGGCTAATGGACATGGCCGAGCCGACGATCATTATGGCTCCGCCGGCAAAACTCAATCGATGGCTTGCGCCTTTCTGGTGAACGGAAAAGGATTGCATACATGTGGACCCGGGAAGCATTCTTCCTTCAGTCCGCCAGGGCGGACTCAGACAGATTCTGGCAGAGGTAAGGCATTGTCCAGCAGGGAAAAAATATTGATTCTAATCGTGGCGCTGGGCGGCTTTTTGTTTGTTCACTTTCGCCTGGCGCTCAGCGCTACTGGAGACCATGACTACTTGAAACCTTTCGAGCGGCCTCGAGCATTCAGTCGCTACAGCGCCGTGTGGAAAGGCGTCTATCCCGGGCTGATTCCGGAGCATGCCTTCGATGGAATGGAAAACACCTGTTTACGTATGCCTCTTACGGCCGCCGACTTTCAAAAATCACCGGGGTTGCCACCAGGCCAGACTGGCGATGCCTCAACAGGACCTGACACGTCCCGGCAACCAGACACTGTTCCGGATTACCTTTATCCCACCGTCACCGGCGAACTGGGACTGAGCCATGGGGCAGGCGATCCGCCCTCCGTAGAGGACTTTTCCTTTCTAGAGTTGAAATTGTGCGACAGCGATAGTTCTGTCAGACCGGTGGCTGTAAAGGTCCAGTTCTTCCGACAGAAGTTGTACGATGTGGATCGACAGTACCGCGTGCCGGACCCGGCGGAGCACTGGAAAACCTATCGGTTCCGGTTGGACCGGAATGCGACGCAGCGATTCGATCTGGACCTGGAGCCTTTTGCTCCTTCCCGGGGATTCCCGGATGAGTTCTACAACGTTTGGGTCCGCCTAATTTTCGAACTGCCTGCGCAACCGGGCCGCAGACAGACGACCTCTGAAATCTGCATCCGCGATGTCCAGGTGGGCAATCGGGCTTTCTTCCATAGCGCCAGGGGTCCGGGCGCCGGCAACAACCAGGAGAACGACGAAAACGCATGCCCCTGAAGAAGCTAGGTGCGGGCTTTCTGGGCCTGCTGGACCTTTTAGAAAGCGCCTTTCAGCGATTTCTGCGCGACGGGCTGGTGGTTCGGGCCAATGCGGTGGCCTATGCGGCCGTTCTGGCTTTGATCCCGGCCCTGGCCATGCTGGTAAAATTCGCCTCCATTGACCGGGCCAGCCTGCAGATCCAGATTGCGCGATTGCTCGCCGCCTATGGAATCACTGAATCCGGCCGGCTTCTGGTCATGCTCGACGAAATACTGTCCCGAGCCAATGCCATTGCCGGCGTGGGAACCATCTTTGTTCTCTACTCGGCGAACAATTTAATTCGGCACCTGGAGGATGCCTGCAACCACGTATTTCGCGCGCCCGACCGACCTATTCTCTTTCGATTTGCTATCTACATCGCTTCTTTTGTGATTCTGCCGGCCCTGGTCTTTGGCGCCAGCGGACTCTACAGACAAACGGTAGCCGGTCTGTCGCCGCCAGCCTACGTGGATCTAAGCTTTAAAGATGGGAATCTTTACCTTCTGGAGTCTACCGGCGTTCTGGAAGAGCGCACCATCGACGGCGTGAAAATTCGACGTATCATGGATTCGGTAAATCTGGATGCTCCCTTTCGCGAACGGATATACGATCCAGGTTCGAAACGCATTTTGAACCGCATTTCTTCCGACAGCAGCCTGACGCCCCTGGATCGGCCGGCGCTTTCGGAGATCCAGGAGTTCCGCAACCTGCGCATCGACGGCTCCTACATGCTGCTTTCCACCGAGTCCGGCCTGCTGGTCTTTTCCGAAGATGGCGGCATGACCTGGGATTATCGAAGATACATGGTAAAAACCGAGTCAGCCCTGCGAAGCGCGCTCATCGAAGATATGATATTGCTCCCTGACCGGGTAGTGATGCTTACCGGGGACGGACTTCAGTCCACCCTTCTTGTTCTGAGCCGACGGGACCTCTCCATCATCGATATGAATCCGCTGGAAAGCGCCTATCGTTCGCTGAATCTGCTACCGGACGGAATCTATGCCGGCGGCAATGGAAAGTACCGCGTGTCCCGGGATCAGGGATTCAGCTGGGCCGGACCGTACAATGCCAGCTTTGGCAACCGAAACGAACTCATCCAATCCATACATAAGAATGCTAACGGCGACCTTGTTTTCATGGCGCGTTCCGGAGTACTCTGGCTGGACACAGCCGACGGTCAGCGAATCTATCCGTCGCTCTTCGAAAGCGGAACCGCCGGCCGGGGAGGACTGCTTCTGGGGACCAGTGGGCCGGCCTTTCTATACGGAGCGGATGGCATGGTACGCATTAGCACGGATGGCGGCCGCTCCTGGATCCCTTCCGATCTTCGCCTGAAAGATACCGAGATATTCTCCCACGCTCGTTCCGAAGACTACCTGTTTCTGGGCGGAAGCGGACGCTACACCGGTCAGTTTCGGTTCGCCGGCGTAGAAACGCTGCTCAACGAAAGCGGCGCTCCCGTAGGGAAACGCGCCCTGTTTGAACGCGGGCCTCAGTCCAGGTATTCGCCGGCCCTGATTACCGTTTTGCAGATTGTGTTCTACGCCCAGGCATTGCTTCTGGTCTGGCTGGTGCTGGCTCTGCTCTTTCGGGCCCTGCCCAACGCTGACGTAGGCTGGAAGGCAGCCTTCGGAGGTTCGCTGTTTTCCGCTTTGTGTGTGGTTGGCTTCTTTCTGGTATTTCGGCTCATTGTGAGTAAGTCCACCACCACGGCGGCGCTGTATGGCGTTTATGTGGCGATTCCGCTGGGTATGATCGTACTTCTTTCTACGGTGCAAATACTTCTGTTTGGTCTCGAGATATCGTATCTGCTGCAGAACCCCAGGCGCATTCGAGAATCCAGGTATCTTCGCAGTCCAAAGCGTTTCCTCGAACTTCTATCCTGAGCCTGCACGAGAGAAAGGTTCAGGATCCGGGATGGACCTTCTTGATGATCGAGGACGGACAGTATTTGCCTATATCGTTGGACTTTATCGCCATAACTTCCGCCCCGATGTCGGCTCCCTGACGGCTGCTTTCGCCTCCGTAGGCGGAGGACTTTTCTGACGCAAGAATGGTCCCACGGTCCGCTCCCGCCCCGGATCCTGAAGACGCTTTTAAGAGTCGCTCGACTCTGTTGCCGTCGAGGCTCAGGTAGCGCACCGTTCCCTGGATGCGGTATTGCATGATGCTATGTCTGAATTGTTTCGTAGACGGATCCGACAGTGCCGTTTCCTTGCGGTTGGAGCGCTTGTCTTCGGATACTTCAGCGTCGTTTCGCTCTCGGAGTTCGCCAATAGAGTCGGAAAACCGGGATTCGTCAAAATCGCTGTAGATCAGCCCGGCCTCACCATGAATGCGGCAGGGCAGAAACCAGTCCTTCTTGAAAAGCGGGCGGCTGGGATTTTTTACAATTATCATGGAATCGTTGGCATCCAGCCAGTATACTTCCAGTTGCAGATCCTGTTTGGGTGTTTTCTTGATCTGCGGAATAGCAGCCGCGAACTCCGGCCCCCCGGCGGCGAAGGCGCTACATCCGTTGCGAATGGGGCAGACCAGACAGGACGGAAGGCCCGGTGTACAAACCATGGCTCCCAGTTCCATCAACGCCTGATTGTGCACCGAAGGTTCCAGAGGACTACATTCCATCAAGGCCATGGCCATTTCGCCGGCTGCCTTTGTTTCATCGGAACCGTAAGCATAGAGCGGCGGGAAGCTCCGATCCGGTTTGTTCAAGGCTTTCTGATTCCGTTCTTCCCATATGTCTTGAATCCCATTCGCCTTTTTCTGGCGATCCCTCTTCGGGCTTTCATTGGCAGGTTTTCCGCCCGACACAGAGTCTCTGTGGGCCGGGCCCCCGGTGGCCCCTGAATTATCATAGAAGATCCGGTTCAGCACTCGCACAACATTTCCATCAATGACCGGGTCCGCAATGTCCATAGCTATACTTCGCACAGCGGCGGCCGTGTATGGGCCAACGCCGGCCAGGGCCAGAGCCTCTTTTCGATCTGAAGGAAATTGTCCGTTGTGGTGTTCCAGGATTTGGCTGGCGCATTTCTGAAGATTACGCGCGCGATTGTAGTAGCCCAGGCCGGCCCAGTGATGCAACACATCTTCTTCGGCAGCCCGGGCAAGTGCCTCGGGACCTGGAAAGCGTTTCATGAAGCGTTCAAAGGCCGGCAACATGGCCGCCACCCTGGTCTGCTGCAGCATGATTTCGGAAACCAGGGTTTTGTACCAATTGACGTTCTCCCGGAACGGCAGCTTGCGATGATTCTTCGCATACCAGCGGCCCAGGGTTTTAAGCAGGTAACGGGCCTCACCGAGGGAGTACCGAAGCGCTACGTCTTGCGCGGTTGCGGTGGCGCTTCGGTGGTCTTTAGCGGCGTCTCGAGCGGGCATTCTTTCTCCTGTTCGGAACGTAACTTCATGGATGAGGCGATGGTACCGAGCAAGCCCGGCTACCCATACACGTGGGGTCTCCGTCAGCTTTGCCGGGTCATTGATCCGACGGACTCAGACTCAGCCGCTCGGCCGCTCAACTTCCAGTGCTCGAGTAGCGGTTCACACCGAATCTCCAGAATATCAGCGAAAGGAACAAAACGGTGAGTCCGATAGGAAAGCTCAAATACGAAAGCATGGGATGAAACAGGGTCTCTGACTGGCGCTCCAGGAAAAAATGCGCCGGATAGAAGTTCACAAATGCAATGGGAAAGATGAACGTTAGTAGAACCCGCACCGGAAAACTGTAGATGTGCACCGGATACATCAAGAACTCCCTTGCCGAAAAGACCAGCAGGTGCTGCAGTCCCTGATTCTTAATGGCGAAAAAGGAAACCGCCGCGATTATGATCCGAATCCCGGCCAGGATGAAAACCCCGCCCAGGATACTTCCAACGAGAAAGATGGCTTTAAGCGGAGTCCAGTCCAGATCAATCATATTGTCCGCCACCGCCAGCGCCGCAAATCCCAGAATCAGGTGCGCAACGCCTCCCGGCTCGAATTTCATAGCCAGTATCTGCCCCAGCTCTGACAAAGGCCGTAGCATTACCCGATCAAAAGTGCCTTCGCGGACCAGTTCAGAAAACTCGGTCATTCCGGAAAAGACGGCGCTTACCACTCCATTGCAAAGCAGAAGCATGGAATAAAGAAAGGCCACTTCGCCAGGTTGCCAGCCGCCCATCTGCTTGAAACGATTCAGCATGAGAGCAATTACGCTGACCTGCGCGCCGTAGAATCCAATTAGCGTAAAGATGTAGGCTACAAAGCTACCCCGATACTCCATTTTGCTCTGAACAGCCGCTCGTAGAATGGCCATGTAGGAGCGCATATCCGAGCGAAACGAAGACTCGGGCCGATTATCAGTTTCTGTTAGTTCATTCATATGGATGTTAGCTACGTGTTAGCATGATTCCCCTGGACGTTTGACCGATTTCTCACAAAGAACTGAATAGACGGACGACGGGCAAAGAGTATCGGAAGGTGGCCAGATACTAATCTGGCATTCTGGCATTCTGGCAGTCTGCCATTCTCCCTTTCTGTCATCCTACGATAGTTCAATAGCGCAGAAGCTTCCTGTCAATGCTCAGCCTCCGGCAATACTCAGTTTACGCAAGCCTCCGTTGTAGCTTAGCCAGCAAAGTCCACCCACGGAAATGAGCAGTATCGCATACCGTAGGAGTAGCATTTCATAGGGCATGGCAATCCGCTCCATCAAGTGCATGGTGGGGAAATAAAACAAGTACGGAAAGGGTGTGCTCAGAAGTATGTCCACCAGCCACTGAGGGAAGAAATCCAGAGGAATGATGGCGCCCGAGCACAGGGTAATCATCGCATAGTAGAAAATCCAGAATGGAAATATCTCAACAAAGTAGAAAGAGAAAGAGCTGATCAAAAAAGACATCAGAAAGAATAACAGAAAGGCCAGGAAATACACGGGCAGAAATTGCAGCAGTAGCCATCCATCCACCGGAAGCGAAATTCCAAACAGGAATACGCAGAACACAAGCAGTGGAATGGACCGGGCGAATAACTGAAAAAGGGAGGATCCAAAGGTATCGGAAAGATACATCAAGGGAAACGAAAAAGGCTTCATCAAATCCACCGCAATCTCGCCGCTGCGTACCTTTTGCGAAAGCAGAGAGTCGTTGCGTCCAAAGCTGGATTTGATCAGCGTCGAAATCACCGCGTAGGCTATCATATTTTCTCGCGTTAAACCGTTGGCCGTCTCCCCTTCCGGTATAAGCGCTTTCCAGACGCTGGTGAAGATGAAGATATACAGAAATGCGTTCAACAGAGCCGTATAGTATTCAAACCTGTAAGCCAGGGAGCGCTGAAAAGACATGGATACAAACTTCAAGTAGGCCATGTTAGAGCTCCAGGTTCTTTCCGGCGTAGATCTTTTTCAGAGTCTCTGTCAGGTCTTGTTTGCCTACCGAGATCTCCTGGATTTTGGCGCCATGTTCGCTCAGGGTGGCGATGAGGTTGCTTACGCTTTCATCTACTTTCAACCGCACTTCCAGATACTGTCCCCGGGGCTCGGTGAGCAGATGAAAGCCGCGTTCGAGAAGAAATCCGGCATCGGTTTCCTGCTCCAGATGCAGGCTGACAACCTTCTCCTTTTGATAGTTGGCGATGAAGTCTTTCAGCTGGCCATCGTATTGGACCTGACCTCGGTCCAGCAGAATGAGTCTGCTGGCCAGGTATTCGATATCTTCCATGTCATGGGTAGTCAGTACCACGGTGATCTGCTTTTCCTGGTTCAACTGCTTGATGGTCTTTCGCACAGTGTCCTTTGTTATAATGTCCAGGCCAATTGTGGGCTCGTCCAGAAAGAGTATGGGCGGATCGTGTAATAGCGAGGCGGCCAGATCGGCGCGCATCCGCTGACCCAGGGAAAGCTTACGGGTTTGCTGTCCCAGAAAGTCCTCCATCTTGAGCAGATCCACAAAGTAGTCCAACCGGTCCCGGAACTGTCGCTGCGGAATCTTGTATATGGTGCGCAGTAAATCGTAGCTTTCTTCCACCGGGAGATCCCACCAGAGCTGAGTTTTCTGGCCAAAAACCACTCCCAGCTTGCGCGCAATCTCTTTCCGATTCTTCTCCGGGTTCAAGCCGTCTATGCGAATCAGTCCGCTGGAGGCCCGTAGAATGCCGGTGAGCATCTTAATGGTAGTGGACTTACCCGCTCCGTTGGGTCCGAGATAGCCTACAAGTTCGCCCCGGCCAATGTTAAAGCTGATGTCTTTGACGGCATGGATGTATTCCTTCTGAGCGGAAAACAACCCGGCAATGGATCCCATAATGCCGGCTTTCCGTTTACGATTCACAAAGGATTTGTTTAGATGATCTACCTGGATTAGCATGTGTTTTCGATGGACTGCACAGACTGCAGAGTCTCTCTGGTGACGTGCCCACTCGCATCCAGAAAGGTATCCGCCGACTCACGGACCATCAAAAAAAAATTCGAAGACTGCATCGCTGGATTTCGGTCTTTCGTACGGCGACCTTTTTTCTGGCATTGGCTATCATTTTTGGCTGGCAGCCAGGCGCCGTTCATCTGCTACCTTCGCTACCCGTTTGGATCGCTTTTCTAGCCCTGGTTCGATGGCACGGCAAAATAGGAAAGAAAGATCGTGCCTGCATCCACAGGTTAGATTTCTACCAGGGCGAAGCCAACCGGCAAAGTGATGCCTGGTTTCAGAGCCCCGAGAATGCCAGCCTCACGAGCAACCCGGTAAATTCCGCCCTCCGGTCCTCAGAACTCGATTTTCGAGAAGGACCTGGCGAACTACAAATCGAAAAAGATCTGCTGCTCACCGGCCCCTATTCCCTGTTTGGCTTTTTGAACCGAAGCCGATTAAGCCATGGAAAAAGCACGCTGTACCGTTGGATGCTAGAAGCCCTTCAAGGCCCGAATCCGGCAACCCTGGAGCGCCGGCAGAGTCGCATGCAGGCCCTGAGCCGCCTCACTGTAGTTCAGGGGCGATGGTACAGCCATTCGGCGGCAGGCCTGAGCGGCAACCACCGGTCTTCCTACGGCGAATCCTCCTTGAACAGTCTGCCTCCTTCCCATCGAAGCAAAGAAACCGGCCGGGAATTGTTTGATCCAACTGAAGGTCGATACCCAGGGGATGACAGGCGGTACCCGGCGCAGCCGGACGCCGACCGTGCAGTGGAGTCCGGTGCTCAGAGCGGTGCATCGGACGGACGGAAGCTCCACACCGTACCCGGTTGGCTGGCCGCAACAGCCGGTGCTCTGGCATTATTCAGCCTGGGCGCCTTTTTCTCCCATGAAATCCTGCAGACCCGGGCTTTTCATTTTCTGTCTTTTCCGCTGCTATGGATTTTCTTTGGGATCTATTTGCTGCTCTTTAGAAATAAGGAATCCAGGTTAAGATTTGATCGAGTGCTCTCGGACCTGGACGAAGCTCTTCCGCTCCTTCGCGAGCTTTCCGGCTTTCGCTTCCATTCGCCCCATCTTGCTGACGAACAAAACACAACCCGTGGTCTAAAAACCCAGTTGCGGGGCGCCATCTTTCAGGATTCGTTCTATTCCCTCTTTAGAAATCCTCTGGCCTTTGCCCTGGGTGGATTGATCCTTGGGGGTCCCATACTGGCGGATTGGTCCATGGGGCGATTCCTCGCTCGAAACGAATCCATCATTCGAGAGTGGCTTCAAAAGTTTTCCGAGCTGGATGCACTTTTCAGTCTGGCCTGCCATTTCCGCTATAGCCGGCCCGCGACTTTACCCGAGATCGAAGACAGCGACAGTCCCATTATACAGGCCACGAATCTACATCATCCATTGCTTGCAGAGGAATCCGTGGGAAACGATGTAGACTTCAAAGCGAAGAACCGATTGTGGATCATCACGGGCTCCAACATGGGAGGAAAATCTACATTCCTTCGCACCCTGGGCATGAACCTGGTTCTGGCTCAAATGGGCGGCGCTGTGCGGGCCGATGCTTTTCGCTTTCGCTCCACTCCGCTGGTGACTTCCATGCAGATCCAGGATAACCTTTCCCGCTCCGAATCGCTTTTCTTTGCCGAGGTACGGTCTTTGAAAAGCCTGGTGGATCGCAGGTCGCCGGTCTTCTACTTTCTGGATGAAATGCTAAAAGGCACAAACCAGAAAGACCGTACCTATGCCTGTAAGAGGATCCTGTCCCATCTGATTGAATCCGGCGCCACTGGCCTGCTTACCACCCATGACATGGAACTGACCTCATTGCAGCAGGACTATGGCGAAAAGGTAGAACTTTACCATTTTCGCGAAGCCCCGGGCGAAGGACTGCACTTCGACTTCAAGCTGCACCCCGGTTCCGTGGAAGGCACCACCGCCATCGCAATTCTAAGAAACGAAGGACTTCCTGTATGAGCTCAACTCTGGCCGCTATAGACATGGGCACCAACTCTTTCCACATGGTCATAGTAGAACCCAACGATTCCGGCGGATTTCAAATCCTTACCCGGGAAAAGGAAACAGTGCGACTGGGCAGCGGCGCCGGCGATCTCGAAAGCATTACTCCGGAAGCCACCGCAAGAGCCATCGATTGCCTGAATCGGTTCGGCAAGATTGCCAAAACCCGGAATGCTTCGGTGCGGGCTGTGGCAACATCGGCGGTGCGGGAAGCCCGAAATCGGGAAGAGTTTCTCAAGCAGGTCAAAAAAGAGACCGGTTTACGTGTCGATGTCATTCAAGGCAAAGAAGAAGCTCGACTCATCTATCTGGGAGTTCTCCAGGCTTTGCCCGTCTTCGAAGAGCGAATCCTACTAATAGACATTGGCGGCGGGTCCACCGAATACTTGATAGGCGAAAAAGGAATACCTGAATTTGCCACCAGTCTGAAGCTGGGCGCCATCCGTCTTACAGACCGATTCTTCCCGGAAGGTCAGGTCAGCCCCTCCGGGATCGAAGATGCAAGATACTTTCTGCGACTGAATCTCCTGGGCCTGCGCGCGGAGATGCCCGAGCAATTGCCGGATAAAGTGATTGGTTCTTCCGGCACCGCTCGAACCATTCTGGAATTGGCCCAGAACCATATTCGCAACGTCAATGGCGAGGCGCGAAGCATCACGGCCGGGGAACTGGACCAGGTAGTGGAGCTTCTTCTCGGCTGCAAGAATCGTAAGCAACGGGAATCCAAGCTGGGCCTGGACGAAAAACGCTCGGACATCATCGTAGGGGGCGCGCTCCTACTTCAGGAGAGCTTTCGCATTCTGGGAATCAAGGAGATGGTTTTCAGCCCATTTGCTCTGCGGGAAGGCGTGGTTTTTGACTCCTACAATCGTTCCCATCGAAAGAAGGAACTTTCCGGTATTCGCCGCAGTTCGGTGCTGCAATTGACCAATCGAATGATTCCCCGAGAAGGCCCGGCCCAAATTTGTGCCAACCTGAGTTTGAATATTCTGGAGGAGCTGTCCTCGGCCGGAGCCTTTTTTGCCGAAGAAGTGGAAAAGGAAATCCTGGAGTATGCGGCGCTGATGCATAATTGTGGCATCGCCATCGCCCACTCCGCCCATCACAAGCACAGCCATTACATCATTCAGAACTCGGAAATGCTGCTGGGATTTACCGGCAGGGAGATCGATGTAATGGCTGCCATTGCCCGCTATCATCGAAAAGCTATGCCCGGAAAGAAGCATTCGGAATACGAAGAGCTAAACCGGTATGACCGGAATCTTGTGAAGGTTCTGGCAGGAGTTCTACGAATAGCCATCGGATTGAGCCGGGGCGAATCCGGACGCGTAGAGAAGGTAAGCATTCAGAAACAGGGGAAAGATCTGGTGTTCTGGGTGCAGCCGTCGCAGAAATTGAAAACTGGGGACGATCTATCCCTGGAAGTGCATGGAGCTACGTTGCGAAAGGAATTGCTGGAACAGGCGCTGGAACGACCCATAGACATTCGCATCCAGGAGTAGCATCCCGGGGTACTTTTCGGCGATCCGGCCTCAGCCCTCCAGAATCACCACAGCCATGCTCATGCCATCGGTGTGGCTGAGCGAGATGTGGAACTGGTTAACGCCCATGCCATCGGCCAATTCCCGGGCTTTGCGCGAAAGGATTAACTTTTTCTTTCCAAAGACCTTGCCGCCCACCTGCACATCCTGATAGCTAAGACCCACCTGTTCGGTGAGGTTCAGGGCCTTGATAGCCGCCTCTTTCACCGCAAAACGCGCCGACAGGTATGGCACCGGATCCTCATGCGAAAGCGAGTACTGAATCTCTTCTTCGGAGTAGACACGGTTTAAGAATCGATCGCCAAAGCGATCCAGAGCCTGTCGAATGCGGTGGTTTTCCACCAGATCGGTACCCAATCCCAGAATCATGGCATCAAGTGCTCCTGCAATCCCTGTTGTACTTCATTTTCAGGCCTCTGCCTGGGCACAATTCTTTCGAATTGCAAGGTAACCCGGGCCGGAATGACATCCAGGATCTCCACTTCGGGCCTGTTCAGCTTGTCGCTGGCAAGCAACGGAAGGTCATGGATGATAAACGTCGGCTTAATGGAACGATTGTACGGATCAAAGAAGGCCGGGCAGAACACGCGAACGTCGAACTGATTCTTGTTCACTGGCTCGTTGGAGCGCACCCTGAGATCCACGGTGCCATTACCCTGCACCTTCATGTTGAGCTCCGGAAGCTGATTTATGCAACGGACCGGTAGATCCTCCAGCACCGTTTCTTTGTCGTCTTCCTTTTCGGTAAGCGAAAGCAACCGGGTTCGGACCTGCACCTCCAGTTCTTGATTCGGCGCCACTGCGACGAATTCGGGAAGCTCGGAAATCAATACCTTTTGTTGAACCAGGTCGCGACTACCGTCTACTTTCACTTCCCTGGTGGGCACCCGGTCCATTTCGGCCACAATGGAATGGGGACCCTGGACTTTGATGGTAGCCGGACTCGTGGATACGTAACCCAGCCCCACATCGGAAGTTGCGGTCAGGTCCAGAGCCGGGTCCACCGGAAGCTCCCGGGTAAGGCTACGATCCAGGGTTACTTCCAGGTCTTTGTCGTACTTCGCTTCAATCTGGCCCGGAGGATCGGGAATCAATATGGCTTTGTACTGGTTCTTCCCTGGAATAGGCTTGGAGGGCGAAAACACTGTAATTCTAAAGGCGGAAGCGTTGAATTCCATCTCCTCCGCCGGGCCGTAGAACTGTACGTCCATAAATGACGGTATCCTGGAACTCAAGATCAAATCATCCGGAATCTCCGGTCTTTCCACTCGAACGTGGAATACTCGTGTAACGTTTCGCGTCCATTGGACGTAGAAAAACAGCATAGAAGCGATTAGAATACTTCCCAGCTTTACCTTCCAGTTTCGCGTGAAGAAAAGCACCACTCTTCGTGCAAGATCCAGAGTCATGTTGGAGCTCCTTCGTCTTTTTTCTCCACGGTCTTTTTCCTTCGAGTACGGGTCCACAGTTCCTGGATCTTACTCTGCAATTCGTCCGCTTTAACGGGAGTGTACATCGCCCCATTACACATAAGCGTTATTTTGCCGGTCTCTTCGGAGGTTACGATAATTACGGCATCGGTTTCTTCGCTGATTCCCATGGCCGCCCGGTGACGGGCTCCATGAGTCTTTTTAAGTACGCGGGAATTCGATAGCGGCAAATAGCAGGAAGCGGCAATGATGCGATTGTTTTCGATCATCATGGCCCCGTCGTGCAAAGGGGTATCTTTGTGAAAGATTGTTTCTATGAGTTCCCTGGTGATAAGTCCATCCACGCGCACGGCATTGTCGATAATGGTTTGCGGACGAATTTCACGCAGGAGGATAATAATCGAGCCTACTTTCTGACGGGCCATGCTAATGGAGGCCTCGGTTAGTTCCTCCAGTGGCAGAACAGCGGGAGCATTCACCCATTGAAAGATGGGCATGCGCCCAATCTCGGAAACCAGCCTTCGCAGTTCAGGTTGCAATAAAACGATTAGACCAAAAACAAGATAGGAGGAAACGTTAGTAATGATCCAGGACAGAGTTTCCAGATGCAGTCTGCGCGCCAGGAGATCCAGAATCAGAATAAAGCCAAATCCGATCAGAAGCTGCATGGCCCTGGTTCGGCTGAGCAGCATGTAGATGCGATACAGTAGATACGAGACTACAAAGATATCCAGAAATCTAAGGAACGGCCTTAGCTGCTGTAATAGACCGTCCAGTTCCATTAGCTCAATCCCAGCACGCTGTCCATAGAATACAGACCCGGTTTCTGCCCGGCAAGCCACTTCGCGGCGCGGAGCGCGCCCATGGCAAAGGTGTTTCGGGACGCGGCACGATGCGTAATTTCGATTCGCTCCCCTTCGCCCAGAAGAAAGACCGTGTGATCGCCCACTACATCGCCGCCGCGCAATGCATGCGAGCCGATCTGATCCCGGGGCCGCTCGCCTGTAAGACCGCTTCGACCATGGACAACGTCATCGGAGGTAAGACCGAACTGCTCTTCCAGGATTTCCAGAAGGCGCACGGCCGTTCCGGACGGGGCGTCCTTCTTATGCTTATGATGGATTTCTGTCACTTCTGCGGCATAGTCCGGTCCCAGAACCCGGGCAGCCATGCGAGTGAGATGGAATAGAACGTTGACTCCCAGAGACATATTGGGAGAGATCAGAAGCGGAATCTTCGCAGCGAAAGACTCCAGTTCCTTTCGCTGCTCGGCGCTAAATCCGGTGGTACCCACAACAAGACCGGTAGCGGTTTCCGTACAATGCTTTGCCAGTTCCAGAGTGTTTTCCGGAGACGAAAAATCAATCACAGAGGCCGCATTCTTGAGGACCGCGCCGGCATCCGAGGAAATGGAAACCCCCAGTTCGCCAATACCTGCAAGACTTCCCGCATCCTGGCCGATGAACTCGGAGCCATCCCGCTCCAGAGCGCCTACCAGCTCCAGGCCGGCCTGCTTCTGGCAGCTGATGATGGCCCGGCCCATGCGACCGGCTGCCCCTGACATGCAATAGGAACTCAATTGTCGTCTCCCAGTTGATCCAGCACAGCTTTCAGGCTCTTTTTCTTTTCCTCGGGCAGCGAAACCAGCGGTAGTCTGAGTTCGCCGTTGCACAGTCCCTTGATTTCGGCCGCAGCCTTCACCGGCACCGGATTGGTTTCCCAGAACATAGCATTCATCATGTCCAATAGCTCGTAGAAAACCTGGTTACCGGCGGCAAAATTTCCCTGCAGAAAATGCCCCACCATGCGGTTTAGCTTTTTCGGGTAGATGTTGGAAGCCACGGAAATCACACCTTTGCCGCCCAACCCCATGACCGCCGGAGTGATGTTGTCATCCCCGGAAAGCATGGAGATACGATCCCCGCAAAGACGCATGATCCGCGCCATTTGCCCTGGATCCCCGGACGCTTCTTTGATCACCTGAATGTTTTCGATTTCGGCCAGACGGCGGATGGTTTCGGGCTCCACGTTTACGGCGGTGCGTCCTTTGATGTTGTATAGCACCACTGGTTTGGATGATTTCTCGGCTATTGCTTTAAAGTGCTGATACAGTCCTTCCTGCGAAGGTTTGTTATAGTAGGGGTTCACCAGCATGACGGCATCCACACCCATGCTGCAGGCATCGGCCGTCAGTTCCATGGCTTCCCGGGTGGAGTTGGATCCGGTGCCCGGAATTACAGCCATCCGACCATTTACGATCTCAACCGTCTTCTGGATCAGCTCCCGGTGTTCTTCATGGCTCAATGTGGGGGATTCGCCGGTAGTGCCGCAGGGCACCACTCCGGCCAGGCCGGCCTCTACCTGCTTTTCGATCAGTTCCTTATAGGCGCCAAAATCGATGGATTGGCCCCCTTTCTGGAACGGAGTCATAATGGCTGTGTATAGGCCCTGAAACTGCATATTTACTCCGTGGATGGCCGGAGGCCGCCGGACAAGTGTTTTTCATTTCGGGGCCGTTTCTGGCAGGTCCCGGCCCCATCGTTACCCGGGATGTGGCGCCGACGGTAATCGGCCTTTTTATTCCGTGGGCGGAGAAGGTATGCTGGGCATGGAGAATCGATCCGGTAGCCAGCCTTCCACAGTGGATCGATCCACCGGCGGATAAAACTCAAAGAGAAAATAGAAGACCCAGAAGAATAGAGTCAGAAGCACCATCCAACGAATCACCGTTTTGGAAAGCTCATCGGAGGAGGCGTAGTAGGACACCCAGAGCATCACCGGCCAGAGCAGAAAAAGCACCGAACCAAAGCTCCTGAATATCTGGATGACCATGGAAACCGTTGTCTTGTTGAACTGATCCACAAAGGCCTGGTAGGACTGGATGAGCTCGTTGTAGTGATAGATGCCGTAGAAGGCGAAGATCAGAAAGGCGCAGCCTTTCCACAGGGCGCCCGGTCCTCTGCGGAATAGAAAGAACAGGAGCAGAAAGCACCAGAGAGCGTATACAGGCAGGATTATGGATTTGAGTTCAATCATGAGATGGAAAGCTCTCCCTGCACGATGGCCCGGTAAGACTGGATCAGGCTATCCGGGCTTGCAATGCCTTTTCCTGCCAGCGCGAATGCCGTGCCATGATCCGGGCTGGTGCGTAAAAATGGCAGACCTATGGTAGCGTTAATGCCGTTCATCCCCTCCAGGGATTTGAAGGGAATGAGCCCCTGGTCATGGTAACAGGCCAGAATCAATCTGTAGTTCTTCCTGGCATGATCGGTAAAAAGCCCGTCGGCGGACAGCGGACCATCCACGTTCAGTTCCTGGCTGCGTAGCCGCTCGGCGAAATCGTTTAGATAGTCCTGCTCTTCCGTGCCCAGAAGACCGTTTTCGCCGCTATGGGGGTTCAATCCGCAAAGTCCAATTCGGGTTTGGCGAAAGGCTGGTCGAGCCATGATATCCTTGATCTGCTCAATAAGATGATCATCCGTCACAACAGATTTAAGCTTCTGCGGCACATCCTTAAGGGGAATATGCACCGTAAGCGGAAGTACCGAGAAATTCTGGCCATGCATTAGCATGAGGACCCGCGAATCAAATCGCTGGGCCAGATATCCGGTATGACCGCTAAATCCAGCCTGCCCGGAAAGATGAACATGCTCCTTGGATAAAGGGGCCGTGACCAGTCCCCGGCATCCATGTCCCAGGATCCAATCGCAGGAGGCCTTGAGAGCTTCAAAGGCCAGACCGCCCGAAAGGGCCGACGGCTTTCCAGGTTCTACAACAGAGGAAGGCTCGGGCTCCACCACCGCGGCCTGGCCCGGTCCGGCCATGGCTTTTTCCAGCGTGGACTGCATGGCCGGGATTTTTGCATAGGGGATTCGAAGCACATCTCGACCGCTACGGGATTCCAGAGCTTCTATGAAGGATTCGTTTTTGACTGAGCTATGAAAGATTAACCAGGACGGCCCGGCCGGATCGTATTCGTCCACCAGGCTGTGCAGAAGCTCCGGCCCTACCCCGGCCGGATCACCGGCAGAAATGACTACCGTATTAGGAGGCTTTTGCGCGGGGTCCAAAGAGCTTTTCCAGGGATAGGTTGTCCCTGCCGTACTCTGCTTCGATGAAGTCTCTGGCCGAATGCTTTAGATCGTTGGAGATCATGCAACGACCTTCCAGGATCACACCATTCTGAATGATCAGTTCCGGCGTGCTGATGTCGCCCAGAATACGGGCCGTGGGAAGGAGCATCACCCGGTTACGAGCTGTGATGTTACCTACAATGATACCTTCTACGATAACCGATGTGGCTGTGATATTGGTCTTAACCCGGCCGGTAACGCCGATGTAGAGCTGATCCGCCTGGAGAGACTTTCCCTCGAACTTTCCATCGATTTTTAGTGAACCATTGATGAAGAACCGACCACTAAAGTAGGAGTTTTCACCGATGGTGGAGTTGGTTACTTCGGAAGCTGTCTTTACCAGGGCCATAGCGCAAAGTCCTTTGAATCGCTGTTATGTCCAATCATTTTTAATCTGGCCATCCCTCGCGGGCCAAACGCAGTCTCAGCATCCACGTTTCCCGGGGGAAACGGGCCATCAGAAGGTCGTGTCTCAACTGCCCTGCTTCATCTGCGGAAGCCGGAGCTGAGCAATGGTCTGATCCAGTAGTTCCAGGAACTCCAACACAGCATCCCGGATGGTATATCCGTCCAGGAGTGTGGCGTCTTCGAACTTGGGATTAAACTGAATCTTGTCCGACTTGTTCTGGATTGCGGATCCGTTCTGCTGGATGTCTCCGGCCACTTTGCGCATGAATTCGCGCATGAGCCTGAGCATGTCGTTGGTCTCGAACAGAAAAACCCGGGTCTGCTTGTTTTTCATCTTGAGGAGCTGTTCCCGAAAGTCCTGCTTTTCGGCCTGGGCATATTCCTCTACGGTTTCGGTGAGGATCTTCAGGTTTCTCAGGGCCGTATCGAGATGATAGCGGATGGTATCCCTTTCCTGGTTCAAAGAAAAATCCATGCGAGTGTGCTGCTCGCTTATGGCCGGCCAGTATTCCTTCTGAATTACGTGCAGGATGGTGGCCAGAAAGTTAACGTCATGGTCCGTGCAATTCGGCGAGGCTTTGGCCACCGGAAACTTGTCCAGGATATCGTGGCCTTCCCCGCCGCCAGAACGAGCGGCGCCGCCCCCGCCCCCGGTTTTGGCCTTTCCTCCGCCGTCCAGACCCAACTGGCCCCGAACATCGTCCATTTGATGGGAATTCGGATCATAATCCGGATACAGTGTTTTCAGCTTTTCCCGGTATTTCTGCAGTTCTCTTTTTACCCGGGCCACCTGGTCGGGGTTGGGAGAGGTGCGAACAATGCCTTCCATTTGTTTGATGTAGCGGGTAAGCTTATCGATTTCAGCAAGTTGGTCCTGATTTAGATCCACGCAATGATCCTCCAATCAATCAAATTAGCGGCAAGAACTTTTATGCCCCCTGGAATACTCCGTGCATTATACCCTGGAAAGGCTTACGAACTGCTCCTGGAAGTATTCCAGATCCGGATATCTTCGGACAAAGTATTCCGCCTGATTGCGGGCTTCCGACCATCTCTGACGGTCTTTCAGCCATAGAACGTAGTAGTGCCTGGCCACGCCGGAGAACTGACTGGCTTTCTTAAAGAATCGGTCCGCCCGCTGTTCAAAGCCTGGACGGGCCTGGCGCCCGGCACGAAGCACTGTGTAGAGGAGCACCGCCGCTCGGTTCAATGCCCCGGCATGGAAGCCAGCTCGGGAGCGATAGGCCGCCAGATCCATCCAGTCCAGAAGCGCCGATCGATCCATGGGATTGGCCACGGATCCCAGGATGTTTCCTGGACTGCGACGCATGGTATCCGCGCCCTGAAACTCGGCAAATGGCTCCACGCTTTCCAGGGCTTCCTGGGAGGCTTCCGGCCAGTGATTTCGCAAGAGCTTCAGGTAATTGTCTCTGGATTGCTCGTCCAACTGCGCCAGCGCATGTTTAAGCGCCGACAGGCGAAAGAAGCGATTCCGGGCCGGCATTTCCAGAAGTAGTTTTAGTACCAGTCGATAGCGCCCCTGCACTCCCGCCAGGTAGATGCACTCGTCTTCGAAGGTGCTGTCGCTGAAGCTTAGTTTATGGCACAATCGAAAAGCCTGGAACAGATGCCCTCGGTGCAAGAGCTGCAGATAAACCCAGCGCACATTGCGGCGGTCCAGGTCTTCCAGCGGTCGCAGAGCATTTAGATCTTCGGTATCCGTGGCTGCCTGAAAAGCCAGGCTGCTTCGCAGACCGCGCATGCTCGGCGAGGGAATTCCCAGAAGGGCGCGATCGTAACCGGCGGACTCTTCATCGCTCATTCCGTAGATGCGATTCTGTAGCGAATCCTCCAGGCAGGCTGCCAGTAGCGACCGGATTCGACCCAGTTCGCTTCCGCCGGAGATCTCAAAACGATACAGCAGACTGATGGCTTTGTCCAACCGGCCTTTCCAGAATAGGAACCGTAATGTCCAGGAAAGGGCCTCTCTTTCGATGTTGGCCAGACGATCCAGTCCACGCTGCATATAACCCGAGGCCGCTGTCTGCAAAATGCTTTCAGTCTTTCGACGGATCTCTGGATCGTGGGCGAACTCCGGCAAAAACAATACGTAGGGATGGCTGTTCGCGGCCACGTCCCCGCCCATACCCGAAAAGAACAGATCCGCCGGATCCAACCCGCTCTTTAGATGAGTTCGCAGGAATGCCACGTTTCGGTAAACATCGAAGAGACCATCTTCCCGGGACACTGCGGATAGGGCCTCTTCGGAGGACCGGGATTCCGCTGCTGCAGAATCCGCATCCTTTCTAGCGCTGGTAAGGTTCTGGCCGATGGGCACTGGATACTCCGGTATGGAAATTAGAGCAGAATCCACTCTCTGGGATTCCAGGTCAAGAATAGGAGCCAGGGCTTCTTTGGCGCCGCCCGGCCGTTCGGTTCCAGTCCATCCGGTGCCCCCCTTACCGGACATCTCTTCGCGCCAGGCGGCCGGGATGGATTCGTCCTTGCCGGCAGAGTCGGCGGAGGCTCGCCCCGTACCCGCCGCTGGTTCGGAAAGCCGGGTTTCGCTTATGGCTACGGGTCGGACTTCGATCTCCTTCACCCAGGACATATCTGTAGCTGGTTTTGCCGAATGGGATGACAGTTTTTTCGATTCTCTGGAGGCTGCTTCAGCCGGTATTGAGGTCCCCCCTTTACCGGCCGGACTGGCAGCGCCGGATTCCATGGCAGGGATGGATTCAGTGGCTCCTTGCGCTTCAGCGGCCCCACTCATTGCTTGATCGGCGCCGAAGGAAACCGGGCCGGCATCCGGGGTGGATGCCACGGAGTCGCCGTTCTGCGCCTCATTCTCGTCAGAAGAACCCTGCCGAATCAACCCCGGGGGCGGCGCTTTGCGCTTTGCTCGTCCAGGTTTCCTGGCCAGCCGAACGAGTCCCACTACCAGTAGTATCAGCAGAAGAAGTAGCGCCAGGCCCATGGCCACGGCAATAAGCCACATATCCCCGCCGGTTAGAGTATCCTGAATTAGTTTTTGCAGCTTCATAGAGATCCCATTGAAATCGTTGCATCTGGAACAGGCAAATGTCCGATGGTAGAGTAAGGTTTTTCTCCTTATAGGATCGGACACTATGATGAAACGAAGCGCAAATCTGGCGGCTCATCTTACTATATTTCTGTTTTTTTTCTGCCACCACCCTTCCCAGGCCCGGCCGCTCTATTCGGATCCGTTTGAGATGCTCCGGGCCGGTCGATGGGCCCAGATTCTGCGTCATTTTGAAAGCCGCACGCCGCGCAATAAGTCGGACTTCTATGCGTTGGCCCGGGCCATGCAACAAAGCAAAGGTCATTCCGGTCTGCAGGCGGTGGCGCCGTATCTAAACGTGGTTCGCCAGGACTGCATGCGCGGAAGCTCCGAGTCCGATTTAAACCAATGTCTGGACCGAATTCCGGAACATTCGGTACGCGATTTGCTGGAAAGACTGGCCCTTTACAGGGCCCAGGAAGCTTCGCAGAAGGAACTGAGTCAGAGCGCCCGCGAAAAGATTCTGTCCAGAGTCGATCTTCGTAAAGGCGATGTCCTGGATCAAAAGATTCTGCAGAAACGCCTGGATATACTCATCGACATGAAACAGGTGAGCAAAGCGGCTGCCATCGCGGACAAGTTCGAGCATGTTTCCGGTGACTATACAGAGTTTTTGAAGGGAAGGGCCTACAGACAATCCGGCAATACCAACAAGGCCAGGGATTATTTGTTTAAGGCTGCGGAGATGGACCCTCCGGGCTGGCTGATGAAGGCTATCTACTACGAGCTAAAGAAAAACGACCCTGCTCTGCCCAACGCCTACCAGGATCAGCAGCACTACCGACGTAAGCTGGTCCTGTTTCAACAATACATTCCCTCCAGCTTCTACCGTGACAGTGCTACTTTTTCGCCGGAGAATCTAATCGCCACGTCCAATGCGATTACCGTGGAGGCGGATGGCATGGTTCTTCTGGAACTGGGAAAGGAAAAGGAGGTACTGGAGCTTTCATCCCGCGCCTATACGTTTCTTTCTTCCAAACCGGGAAAGCTACGAACCTGGGCCTATCATCTACGAAAGGCCAATCGGGTTCATGTTGCCAAACAGCTATTCAAGCGCTTCGAGCATGCAAAAAGCCAGGACGCCTCTTTGTGGCACATCTATCTGGATATTCTGAAGAAATCCGGAAACAAGGATGAGTATTTCAAGGAGCTTGTAGCCTATTTGAACGTAAATCATGCGGATTACGAAACCCACGATGAGTTGATTGAGTTTCTCATAGGCGATGACCCGGATCATCTGCACTGGGCCGAAAAGCGTTACTGGGACTATGCCCGGTCTATGATGCCCTCCCAGGCCGGAAGCGGGCGTTTCGTGTACTGGCTGTATCGCTACAATGAAAAGAACGACCCGGCGGCCAACGAAGAACTGCTCAAGAATTTCTACACTCGCATGCCTGGCTCTTATTACAAACAGGCCTTCTGGGATTTGAATGAATCGGCAAAGAAAACCAGCTACCGGGACCACTGGTCCTACGTCCGCGATCAAAGCACTTATCTTGGCTGGGTATCGCGCTACGGCGGAAACGAACAGGCTCTGGCATTTCTGGCAAAGAAGAATCTCAGCGCCTACTGGAATGAAGATGCAGTGCGCATTCTGCGCGATCTGAAGCGAGACCAGGATTCTATTCCCGAAGACATAGTCGAACTGTTTCAGCTGGGCGAATGGCAACTGGGTATGGAGTTCTTCCGGGATAAATACAAAGGCAAGGTAAGCGATTATCAGTTTATGCGCCGGCTGGCTCAGGTAGGACTTCGCGGAAACACTCTGTTCATTTCCGTCTATTACACCCGGAACCTTCTGCGGGATAGCAAAGTATCGGAAGATCCGTTTACCCTGCCCCCGGAATTGCTTCGCATACTGTATCCGCGGCCGTACCACACCCTGGTGCAGAAATACGGGGAGACGTTCAAAGTGGATGAGTCCATGGTATACGGTCTAATGCGTCAGGAAAGCATGTTCAGGGAACTGGCTATCAGCCGCTCCGGCGCCCGAGGATTGATGCAGATCATGCCGAAAACCGGCGAATGGCTGGCCAGCCGCAGCAATATGCGAAACTACGATTTGCTGGATCCGGAAACCTCCATCCGGCTGGGCTCCATGTTCTTTGCCGATCTGCTGCGCATGTATGATCAGGACTTTCGATGGGCTTCCATCGCCTATAACGGAGGTCCCGGCAATCTCAAGAAATGGAAGGCCCGGTACTACAACGGGGACTTCAACCATTTCCTGGAACACATCCCCAAAGCCGAAAGCCGCAACTATTGCCGGATTACCCATCAGAATTATATGCATTACTGGATCACAGACCGGATCTACGGCCAGGGCTTGAATTGACAGCCTGGCCTGCGGTTTTTTTCTCACATAGAACATGAGCTTTTCCGTATTCAACTCACTCACTGGACAAAAAGAGCCCTTTCAGCCCGCTGACCCGGAGCGAGTGCGGATCTACAACTGCGGACCCACGGTTTATAATTTCAACCACATCGGTAACTTCCGGGCCTATATCTTTGTGGATCAACTGCGTAGGTATCTGCGATTTAGAGGTTACGGACTGGATCATACATCTAACATCACAGATGTAGATGACAAGATCATAGACAATGCTTTGAAAGAAGGAAAGTCCATCCAGGAGTTCACTTCTCCGTATGTAGACGCCTTCTTACAGGATCTGGAAACCCTTCGCATTGAATCTGTAGAACACCGACCTAAAGCTACCGAGCATATCGAAACCATGCTCGAAATGATCGGCGAACTGGATAAGCGGGGCCATACCTACACAGTGGATGGAAACGTCTACTTTAAGCTGAAGTCTTTTCCCGAATACGGGAAGCTCTCCAAAATTGAGACCCAGCAATTGATGACAGCCGCCGGAGGCCGCTTCGAAGCGGACGAATACGATAAAGAAGACGTGCGGGACTTTGCGCTATGGAAGGCTCCGGCCAAGAAGGATGAGCCAGCCTGGGAGTCCCCTTACGGCGCCGGTAGACCTGGATGGCACCTGGAATGCTCCGCCATGATTCGAAACATCTACGGTAAAGATGGAATCGACATACATACCGGCGGAATCGACCTGCTTTTCCCGCACCACGAAAATGAAATCGCACAGAGTTGCGGCGCCTATCCGGGGGAAAACTTTGTGCGATACTGGATGCACAACGAGCATCTTCTGGTAGAAAGCAAGAAGATGTCCAAATCCCTGGGCAACTTCTTCACATTGCGCGATCTTACCGAAAAAGACCGGGCCCAGAAGCTGATCGACAGCGGCGTAGCTCCGTCCTGGATTCTGGACTACATTGAAAGCGGATGGATGCCCATTTGCATTCGCTATCTGCTGAGCGCTACCCATTACAGAAATAAGCTTAACTTTACTTTCGACGGACTCAAGGCGGCCCGAACATCCATCGAGCGAATCCAGCATGCAGTGGATGAGCTCCTGGAAAAGACCGGCCTGGGCGAGGATGAAATCCAGGAACTGATCTCCGCCAGGCGCCAGGGCAATAAGCCAGGTCAGGGATCGGCCAATCTGGTAAGCAAGGATTCCCCGTTCTACGATGAACTCCAGGAATTTCTGCATGCCATGGACGATGATTTAAACATCTCTCGCGCCCTGGCTGCCGTATTCGAAGCTGTGAAGACGGCCAATACTTTGCTTAGCCGGACAACCGCCGGGGAAGCCGGAAGCGGCGAGTCCGGAGACGCCGCCAGCGGTGATTCCGAAAATGCAAAGCAGGCCGCCGGAAAATCCAAAACTGGTGCGGACAAGCCAGCCAATGACGTATCCGAATCGCTTAAAGATGCGCTGGTTTTTCTGGCCGCGGTAAACGAAGTTCTGGGCGTTCTTCGCTTCAGTCCCGAAGAGCAAGGCCTGGACGACGATCTGGCTACAAAGGTAGAGGATCTCTTGCAACAGCGAGCGGATGCCCGTAAGTCCAAAGACTTCGCCCGGGCGGATGCCATACGGGACGAACTCACTTCCATGGGAATCGAAATCAAGGATACGCCAGAAGGCACCAAATGGCACAGGATTTGATCTGCGGCCGCCAGGCAGCGAAGGCCCTGGATCAGGCCATCCGTAATCCGGAAGGCAATCCGCCGGCCATTCAGATGGTGTACATCTCGGATAGCTTTCCGGCAAAGCTAAAGAAGGATCTGTCAGCGCTTCTGGGCAAAGGTCCGGTGCAAACCGTTAGCGGCGCCGAGCTTTCCAAAATGACCGATCTTCGTCACCAGGGGATTGTGATTCGCCTCAAAGCGCCGCTCAAATCCGGCGGCCTGGAAACAAAAGAAACGGGCCTGAAAACGGCTCTCGCGGAAAAACCTGGTCTGTATATCATGCTGGATCGTATCCAGGACGAGCAGAACCTGGGAAGCATTGCACGGAGCGCCGAAGCCCTGGGCGTGCGCGGATTGATCATTACCGGAAAAGGGGCAAGACCTGGCAGCGTGGCTGCAAGGGTTAGCGCCGGGGCTACAATGCTACTTCCCATCTTTGAAACCAGCTCCCAGTCAGTCGTGAAAACAGCGCGATCGCTCAACTACTGGCTACTGGGCGCGGATTACGATCCGAGTCAGGAAGAGGGAGAGTCGATCAGCACCGCCGAAACCAGCGGAGCGCAGTCATCCGTCCAGCGGACAGGGGCGACTGACACAGCCAGCCTCGATTGCTGGAGTCTGGACAAGCTTCCCTCCTCCGATCGGTTCATCCTGGTCATTGGAAGCGAAGGCGACGGTTTAAAATCGTCACTGCTGGAGCAGTGCGACTACAAGATACACATCCCTTTGCGCGGGCGTACCGCTTCTTTGAATGCGGGAGTGGCCGCGGCCATTCTTACGGATCGTCTGATGCAGTTTCTTCTGCGGCAAAAGTAGCCACTACCGGCCGGATTCAAAGCAAGGGCTCCGGCTTCAGCGATTCGCAGTAATCCAGCCCGACTATTATGCCCGCCAGATATCTATCGCAGTCTTCCCGGGTGGTGGTGTTTCCTTCCGAATCAGTGGTGCCGATTCTTGCTTCGCAACCCGGGTAAAGGGTGAGAAAGGCCCAATACTCCTCGCGGCACTCGTCATAGGGTTCAGTATTGGGCGTACAGGCTCCGAAGAGGAGCAGGGTCAACAGGATGGAGCAGTATATAGGTTTTGCTGTCTTGCTGTGCATAGTATTACCACACGACCTCAAATGTCTTGTCCTGGTATGAGCCAAAACGATCAAAGCCGCGAATTGTAACGGTGCCCCGTCCGTGCGGCTCCAGAATACTCCAAACAGTGATGATCTTTACGGTGTGCATGGAAGTCTTGTAAGCCAAAAGGTTTTCCATGCCGACCACCAGAAAATCTCCTGCGCTGGGAGGAAAATCATCTTTATCCACAACATATACGGTCATGTTCCATTCTGCTGTTCCCCAGGCAGGAAATCCCATCACATGGCCGCCCACAACTATGCGCTCCAGGTAGGTAACGGCTCCTACATCCGGCGGATGGTTGATCTTGCCCGGCCATTCCAGAGGAACGTTTATTGTATTGAGCAGTCCCTGTTCATCCTGTAGAAGTATATTGAACGAAGTACGATGCGTAGTCGCCCCATAGATCGGACCGGTAAAGATGAATTTACTGCCGTCCTGCTCTATATACCCTACGTCGGGCATGTCATGTCCAACAAAGACTTTCTGAGTGTCTCCATCCGGATCGGTATAGTTGAGGAAGATATCCACTTGCATGGCTTCATCGATTCTCCCAATATTGATACCCCTGGGCGTACCAAAAGAAGTGTATCCGAGGGGAGGAATTTCTGTAGCAGGCGGCACTGGCCAGTTTGGCGCCGGCAATTCCGGAATCGGGGTGCGGGGGAAATGTTGAACCGAAGCGAAAAACTGCGGTTGTGCTATATACAGCAGGTTATGGAGCAACATGTAATCCAATCCGTTAAACTTAACTTCTTTATAGGGATCTCCCGGTTGGTTCTGCTGTGCAGCCTCGCGAATGAACCGGTTTTCAGATCCCCAGCCTGCGATTAGTGCCGGCGGCCTATCGGGCCCCACTTCCGGACCAGCATAGGGTGCGCTTTCCAGGATGTGACGAGCGTCTCGACTCAGGTCAGGATGCAGGTTGCCCGGAGAATAATGCAGAACATAGTTCAAGATAGGATACAAGGTGAAACCTTCATAGCTTGCCAGCTGCCTCAGCGAGTGATTGGTGGTAGCTCCCCAGCCATCTCCCACTGCAGCCAGATTCATGATCATATGCAGGTTGTCCGCAGGTGAATTGTTTAGCTGGGCAATGGGCTGAAAGGCCGGCGCTGAAGACTGAAGGAAGTGCCACACCTGATCAAACAACAAAGGTTCCGGTAGCGTACGATCATTAATGAAGCGGTCGGCATAAACAAAGCCTCTTGAGAATGGCCTTGCATCGCCGCCGCGCTGGACAACATCCAGATCGTCCCAGTCCGCCGGATGCCAGGGATCAAACCAGGGGATCGGTCCAAAGTGTTGGATTTTCGGAGTGACGGGCTCTTTGATTAGCCATTCGTTGCCTCGAGAGACCCAGTCCATGATTTTTCTAGCCTGATTCTGACTGTAGCGCTTGAGGCCAACCCCGTTGTACTGAATATCTCCGGGGACCAACCGCTTGACCAGCGACAAGCCCATCAAGACATGAATAACCTGGTCCTGGCTCATCTCTTTGTTGTGCTGACCGGCCGGCCGAATGCTTTCAGAAGGTTCATTTAAGTCGAAAGCCATAACACGGTCCGATTGCATGAAATCGAAGCCCAGAGCACGTCCGCTTTCCGCGCCGACATCGTCCCGGACAAAAAAGCCTGGAGAGTCGGGCCATTCGTAGCCCTCGGAGCCTATAAGTTTATTCAATGAAACCGGGTGAACCTCCCACATTCTTTGTTCACCAAATCTATCCAAGCGCTCCAGAGCAATGAGCGAACAGTATAACTCCTTGGTTGCGTTATTGAGGTCCGTCTGGTCGCCGAAACCCCCATAAAGACTCGGATTGCGCAACATGAATATCTCGGTGGCGAGAATCCCTATGTACCAGCCAAGCTTGATGGTGGCATCTCCCCAGTAGCCTGCTCTACTTGACTCACTGGATCCAGGAAAATAGGACACAATCCTTTCCACCGGAATACAGTCCCCGTCGGCAACTCCGTATGTCATGAATTGCTCACGAAGTCTCACGCGGTAGTTCCAATACCTGGAGACATTGGTATTAGCCTCCCCGGCCAGCGTGCCGGGCATAAACGGTTGATAGTCCCCGGTGACAATCAAACGATTATCTCGGGCCATGGAAGTCAGCAAATTAGAGAGTAACGCCGTTTCGCTGTTCTCCCTGCTACAGGAAAGGGATAGCAGATTACCTATCGTCAGAAATAGGAGTGCCCGAAAGGAGACCCATCTATTCAATCTTTTCTTTGAAAATCCTGTCTTTCTCTTCGCCACTTCCATGCGCCCACCCCGTACTTCTGTACGGCCTATTCACGCACACCCATATGTTTTCTCAACCATCTTTTTATTTTTTTGCTTATCCTAATGATTATCCATTCTCCAATTCCGTTCCGGCAACCAGACGCTCGCTTCCCTATTCGAGTATCACCGAGACCGCAATCCTATAGTCCGACTCCGAAATTGTGATGAAGAACAGGAACCTGGATCTGGGAAAGTTGTAGTTCGCTTGATCGACAATTCTCCCCTCTGCATCCAACGCAACGAACCACACATCCACCAGTTCACTGCTCGGCCCCCCGAATCAGGGAGCCAGAAGAAATGTGCCTCCGATGCAGTACAAAGGCAACGGTTCGGGCACTACGTAGAAGATTACTCTCTGGGTTTCAGGACGTTGCAGGCGGATGCATTCTCCGTAATTGGGCCGAGATTTGCTCGAGCGAATGAAACGTCCAAGCCTGGTTGCCATTGATTTGGGCACCGAGCGTTCCCGAAAATGCAATCCGGACAAACCGTCACATTCAGAGATACGTTCGCGCACCGCTAACTCGAAAATGGACACGCTATACTCGAAGCCCTCCTCCTTGTCCAGTGGGCGATCCTCTTCTACGTTCCAGTAAAGGAAATCCACGGGCACCGGAGACCGAGCTATGGCCTTGTTGGTCGGGAAAAGAAGGGCTGCAAGAAAAAGGCTACAAATGCAGAAGTATTTCATTTGTGACATCCCACGATCTTGTCGGCCGACCGAGCGACTCCATCCAAAGCAAAGGGTCTGGCTTCAGCGATTCGCAGTAATCGAGGCCGATTATAATTCCTGCCAGATATCGATCGCAGTCTTCCCGGGTGGTGGTGTTTCCTTCCGAATCGGTTGCGCCGATTCTGGCTTCGCATCCGGGGTAAAGGGTGAGAAAGGCCAGCTTTTCCTCACGGCAATCGTCATAGGGTTCAGTATTGGGCGCACAGGCTGCCGCGAGTAGCAGAGTCAAAATTAATGTGAGGCAAGATATTGTCTTGATCAAGATACGCGGAGGCTTAACATAATCGCGGTGATTTCTC
Organism: Spirochaetaceae bacterium; assembly: GCA_002730875.1. Lineage (GTDB taxonomy): Bacteria > Spirochaetota > Leptospiria > Leptospirales > Leptonemataceae > UBA3465. The sequence continues at coordinate 418,267 of PCBI01000015.1, forward strand.
TTAAGACTCATTCTGGCGCGGCCTCCTTTCTCTGGATTGGACCAGCTGCGAAATGGCTGGATGTCGTTTCTACTCGCTTTCACTATTTGCCTCATACACTGGATATCCCCTTACGACGATGCACATCTCGCAGGCGCCCACATCACGGGCAAATCGCAGCGTCTTTTTCCAGGCCTGTTTGCGGATTTCAATGGCTTTTCCATAGGCGCCGTCTTTCGCAACTTGCTCGCATCACTGACCAATAGGCGCTATTCGATATTCCTCTCTCTCCCGGGGCTCGTCATTGGGATACGTCTTACCATCCGGGCCAATGTACTGGAGTTGAACATCATC
>PCBI01000016.1 GCA_002730875.1 Spirochaetaceae bacterium
CTGGGAATCTGAAATGGCAAAAGAGAACCACGCGTTCGTCATGACGTCCTCCCAGTCAAATGAAGATGCTCAGCATTTCTACAGAAAACTCGGTTATGCTGATTCTGGGTCCCTCAATCTTCCGGGGGAACCCGTTGAGCTACTCTTTATCAAAGACCTTAGGAAACTCGGCAACAGCGCCTAACTGCACTTTAAGCGCTGCGGGCTCGCTTCGCTCGCTCCTCGAGTTTTCGCGCTTTTTTGTCCGGAGGGTGCTCGGCCAGACGGCCGCTGAAGCTGCAATCCCTGCTCTCCCCAAAATCTGTTCGGCCTGGCCTGGTTGCAGCCGCGCTTTCGCTTAAAGACCTACGTTAGGCGAAAGTGCGGCCTTCCGTAGCATTGAATCCAGAATTATGCTCATCATCGAGATCAAGAATAGATTACATTCGCTACCAATAGTGAACTACATCTTTGTGGCGGCCCTCGTGGTTTTCGGTCTCGTGACGAGGGTTTCCTTCGGGGAATCAGAACTGGAAGCCTACGCATTTGAGCCGGCCGATCCAAAGCTCTGGCAACTATTGATATCTCCCTTCTTACATGCTGGTCCTATTGCGCTTTTCTACAATGTTTTTCACTTATTTTTCTATGGTGACAATGTGGAGAATATATTTGGGTCAATTAGATATCCTTTCATATACCTTGTTTGCGGAGTTGCCGGGCTTCTCGTCTATTGGTATATCTATCCTTATTCCGCCGCTTCCATCGTCGGCTCTTCGGCTTCTGTTGCTGGAATAATGGGAGCATACTTGGTGTTCTTCCCGAATGCGCCGGTCCGCATAGTCGGGCAAATGCGTACAACCAAGATTGATACCCCCACTCGATTCTACATCGGATTTATTGCTTGGATCGCTATCTATCTCTTTCTCGATGCAGCCTTTCAGATGTCGAGCAATGGCCGTGAAGGAAGCCTTTACATCGTCATTACTGGCCTGGTATCCGGAATATTAATAGGGGCTATTGCCCGGAAGCTCGGCCTCGTCCGTCTGCACCTCCAAGCATTCCAGAATCAATCCTCCACTCCAGGAAAACAGATCTGCCCACAATGCTATTCTGAACTCGACATCATTAAATCTGGTGCCTCGTACTGTGAGCATTGCCATTCTTGGATCGTAGCCGGGGCAAAGGGAACTCGAGTTCTCTCGCTCAAGCGGAAGCCTTAGATTCAAGGCCGTACCGGGCCAGATCATGGCCGCACCTTCGCCGAACTGCAGCCATGCTTTGGGGGTATTTATGGCGCACGGCTGCAGACGCGCTTGGAAACCAAAGCGCGCGCCACAAAAGGCGCTCGACTTCGCTAAAGGACATACATTATGCTAAATCCGCGAATTGAGGTTTCTGAGAAAATACGAAATTGACGGTCATGCAGGCCAGTTCCCTATTGAACCCAGATGGAAAATGACAGATCCCTCCGCTCTTTGGCAAAATACGGCGGTTTTCTTCTCGCCTTTAGTGCTGGATTTGTGAATATTTCTGCCCTGGCCGGTTTTTTCGGAATCCCTGTTAGCCATCTGACCGGGACTATTTCCAAGTTCTCGTTGAAACTTTCGGAAGCTCAATTCCGATCGGCAATATTGCTCGCTGTTGTTGCCGTTAGCTTCCTGATTGGAGCCACCTTCTCCGGATACTTTATCGGCAGCTCAGATCTTAAATTTGGTCGAAAATACGGGATAGTTCTGATCGCTCAAAGCGCTATCATACTTTCAGCTATACCTCTTTTCTCCGTGCAATCTATCTGGGCCGAGTATGCCCTTGCCTTTTCCTCGGGAATGCAGAATGCCCTGGCAACCACCTTCAGTGGCGCCATTATTAGGAGCACACATCTAACGGGCATTATTACCGATATTGGAGTCATCCTGGGAACTTCCTTAAGGGCCAGGCGACTACTTTCTACCTGGCATCTCAGTATCCACCTCGCAATCCTCTCTGGATTCATCGCCGGCAGCCTTGTTGGATACATTTCATTCAATGCTTTTTCAATCTTCTCGCTTCTTTTGCCGGCGGCTCTCAACTTTCTACTCGGTGCCATCTACTATATCTGGCGGGCTACAGTCGAAAAAAGCCAACGCTCTCATGACCTCTAGCTCAGGCCTAATTGGCGGACTTCGCCTAACTGCACTTTAAGCGCTGCGGGCTCGCTTCGCTCGCTCCTCGGGTTTTTATGCCCGGGGGGTCTCGGCCGACGGCCGCTGAAGCTGAAATCCCTGCTCTTGCCCCTTTCTCTTCGGCCTGGCCTCGTTGCAGCCGCGCGATTTGGGGATGTTAGAATGCGCGGCTGCAAACGCCGCTCAAGTGAAGTTGCGCGCCCCAGAAGGCCCGCAACTTCACTCAAAGACGTAAGTTAGAAAAAAGTCCGCCGGTCCATCCTGCTTAGGAGCTAAAGATTTCAAATGAAAGCTAGAAAATTTATCCTTCCAATTCTGCCCTTCCTGCTCATAAGCATAGTCTGGTATTTGCAATTCTCATACACACCAGCGTTCCGCTCGGTTGCCGGCTTTGAGTCTGTCTCCGAGATCGCTGAAGTGGAAATAAACGGAACCAGGCAATTCCTGGTAATCAGGGGGGCGGACCGCAAGTCACCACTACTTCTCGTGCTCCATGGTGGTCCCGGCACACCCTTAACCCCACTCATGCGAAAACACAATGCGGATCTTGAAAGAGAATTTGTGGTCGTTTACTGGGAACAAAGAGGTGCCGGAAAATCCTACTCCCTCTTCATGGAACTCCATCCATTCACGCTGGATCAATATGTAGAAGATACAAGAGCGGTAACCAACTACCTATTGGACAGATTCCAGCGACGGAAGCTGCTGCTATTGGGGCATTCCTGGGGATCTCTGGTCGGACTTACGGCGGCGCACCACTACCCGGATCTGTATCGCGCATACATTGGCGTTGGGCAGAACATTGACTTTGTCAGGCAAGAATCACTGGCCTATTCCTTTACCATGGAGAAGGCGAAGCACGCTAACGATGAGGAGGCTCTGAATACCCTTAAGGAAATTGGCCCACCGCAACACGGCCGGTATCCCACGGGCGAACAGGCCATTCGCAAACAACGTAGCATCCTCGCCCGCTACAATGGGGACAGCTTTCGTTACAATATCGAACAGGCGTACACAAGAGCCGTTATCGAATGCACCGAGTACTCGTGGTTCGAAAAGGCTCTCTTTACCCGGGGTATTCAAAAGAGCTTGCAAGCTGCAGAGCAGGGTCTTCAACCATACAATCTATTTGAAACAGTACCCCAGGTAAAAGTTCCAGTCTATTTCGTCACCGGTCGCCATGATGCAAATGCAGCGCCCCAATTGGTCAGCGAATACTTTCAGAAGCTTCGTGCCCCAAAAAAAGAACTACTCTGGCTGGAGAATTCTGCCCATTATCCAATGCTGGATGAGCCAGAGGCATTTCATAGAATTCTCCTAAATATTTCCGAAGCATCTAAATAGCTAAAGCCTGGCGCAACTTCGTCTAACTGCAGTCTAAGCGCCGCGGGCCTCGTTATTGTTTTGACTCCCCGGTTTTTTGGTGCCTTTATGCTCGGAGGGTGCTCTTATTCCCGAAGGGGGCTCGGCCGACGACCGCTAAAGCCGACAACCATTGGATTGCTCCAATCTATACGGGGCCTGGCCGCATCGTGACCACGCAGTTTGCGGATAGTAGAATGCGCTACGGCAAGCGCCTCTCAAACCAAATTGCGCGTCGCAGAAGGCGCGCAACTGCGCTTAAAGACGTACGTTAGGCGAAATCAATGCAAGCTTTCGCTTGTGTTAGGGGGGCATAAGTGGAAGATTGTCACCATGTTTCAGGTTTCACCCGTTGCAACAATTAAGAACAAACGAAGTCGCCCTGAAGACGACAATTGGAGCAATTTCCCGTCCGTCATTGAACTTCTGGGCCATGTGTCCTCCGAGACCATACTGGGCCTAGACGCATTCTCGCACATTGAGGTTATATTCCTTTTTCATCTCGTATCAGAGGACACCATAGTCCTGACCGCAGAGCACCCTCGAGAAAATCCCGATTGGCCCAGAGTGGGAATATTCGCACAGAGAAAGAAATCTCGACCAAATAGAATTGGATCCACAATCTGCCGTATTGAGCAAGTGGCTGAAAGAAGTATTTCCGTCAGGGGTCTCGATGCCATCGATCAGACTCCCGTTCTCGATATAAAACCGGTAATGAAGGAATTTTTGCCGGATCGCAATACACAAATCAAGCAGCCATCCTGGTCTACGGAGCTCATGCTGGATTACTGGTAAAACCTGGACTTCCCTGAAAGACACAGGTTAGACGAAAGCGTGCCAGGTTGCAAAAGAAATGCAAACAGAGCGGTCCATAGCAAATCATACGGCACTCATTTGGAAGGATAAGCATATTCCCGACTCTCACAGCCTGATCTCCGCAATATTCTCAATGGTTCAGGGAAATGCCCTCGCGGTTCTGAGCTTTGATAGTGCGCCCTTTCGCCCATCGGACGAGGAAAAAGAACAAGGCTGGACCACCGTGGAAAAAGCATCAGTAATCCCCACTCTCGAGACCATCGATCAAGTCCCCCTGGCCGATTTTACTGAACTCATGTTCTTCGAAACACAACCAGACACTCTACCCGAGCCTTTGGTCAACGAACATGGATTTGACCCAACGGTGGCCAACTGGGATGCTCACATAATTCTACGACTGCGTTCAATAAATCCGAAACTCTGGATTCTAGATGGCGACACGATTTCGACAATCTGCCGAGATGCAGGGATCCTCCAACTACTGCGCTCTATTCGATAAAGGGCCCGCCTTCGCCTAACGTACGTTTTTAAGCGCATTTCGCGCAACAGGATACCAAATGAAGTCCAGGATTCAGAAGCTCCTCACTATCACTCCAGATCAAATCCGATTTTCGCTATTCATAGCCCTTACGATAAGCATAAGCATAGTAGCTGTGCGCTTCATAAACCTTGGTTACGCTGGCTATCCTGCCGAACCATTTCTCAGGCTTGAGACCGGCAGTAAGCCATTCTACTTTGCATTAATAGGGACACCCAACGCATTCAGGTTCATATTCACCAATCACATGATGCAATACTATGCCCTACCTGGACTTCTGCCGTTTTTCTTTCTGTTGTCTCCTTATAGATTCTTAATCAATGACTTCCATGGACGCGTTGCTTCTTTCTTTCTGATTGTGACATCAGCTATTACGCTGGCTCATTTTGCCTCGTATCATTCAGAACTCGGTACCGGCTACTGGGAGAACCCTCTCCTGAAAATCACCTTGCTGATCCTCTCTGTCCCAGCTCTAATCTACTATGTATTGCTCTTCTTTAGTGGATTGATTGTATTCTCCAAGCACGAGATATCCTGGGAGGTAGTTCAGTCTAACCTGAAGAAGCACCTATCGCGCTATTTGATCCTGTTCCTGATACTCCTTACAGCGTTTAAGGCATACCATGATTTAGGTACCGAGCTTCTCAGATACTGGGACTCTCTCTACTTGCTCCTCTTAATGTCCCTTCCTGCTGTCTTACTAAGTTTCCTACCGGCGTTCTACTATTTTCAATCGCTGTCAGGTAAGAATACCTCTTCCAGCTTGCGACTCACTCCATGCCTTCTGGCAATATTAATGATTTATTCCGCTTCTACGGTCGTATTTGGCATTCTGTATTCCATTCTCTCCCAGGAGAGTGCCAGCACCGCCCTATTGGTCGTCCATCTGATCCTATTCTATTTGGTTTACTCTGTATTTAGCTCTTATGCTCTTGTACTAACTCACAACGCGGGTGCACAAGAATAGACATATTGACCAGCGACACAGCCGAAACGTTTTCCATTTGCGCGAAGAAGGCCTGGCTCTCGCCACAGCCGCGCTTATCGGGCACGTCAGGGGACGCGGCTGGGAACGCGCGGCGGCAAAAATGGAGCAGTCCAGGGCGCGCAACTTCGCGTGAAAAAATACGTTAGGCGTAATGCGCCGATAAGGGAAGAAATTGAGACCTGAGCTAAATAGAGAAACTGACCCCGAAGTCTTCATAAATTTCTATTGGTTGAAGGAAGAACTGATCGCATTCTGTAAGTATCACTCTATTCCGACCGGGGGTAAAAAGCAAGTCTTGACTCAGCGGATCTACTCCTATCTAAAAACAGGAGTCCCACCATTACATCCAAAGACTTCTATAAAAAGGACTACTAAATCGAATGCTCCCCTCTCCCTCAGTTCACGGATCCCGGAAGGATATAAGAATGATCAGCGCCACAGAGAGTTCTTCAAGGCCGAAATCGGTGATCATTTTGCGTTCAATGTCCGCTTTATGGATTGGATGAAAAACAATCCCGGAAAGACTTACAAAGCAGCGGTATCCGAATGGAAAAGAATCGACCAGGAAAGAAGGAACGGAAGGCGCAATCCGATAGCGCCCCAATTCGAGTACAATCAGTACACACGAGATTTCTTTCGAGCGAATCCTGGTGCCTCCAGAGTTCAAGCTGTGAAATGCTGGAAATATAAAAAGTCATTACCGGGCCACAATCGCTATGAACAGGATGATCTCATTGCTCTCAATGATTAAGGTTTCTTTCAGCAGATAAAGAAAGGAGAATTCCTGGAGGCATTTCGACAAACCGGGCTTTAAGCGTGGCGAACTCACTTAGCTCCCTCCTCGTTTTTTTCCCCTCCGCCCGCAGAGTGCTTTTTTGCCGAAGGGTGCCCGGCCCACAACAGCTGACGCTGAATCTGAGATACCTTATGCGGTGTGGCCGCGTCGAGACAGTTTTCTCCGGCCTTAAATCGCGGAACCTGGCGAAGAGGCGGACTATCCTGGTGACCTGGGAGACAGATTCAACCCCATTCGAAATGTTATCGAGGAGAGCAGAAACCGGAGCCAATCGCTTCAAAGCAACAAGGACCGCTAATTCCAGCCAGGGCCCCGGGCCCGCTCCCCATTTGACTTCTGTTTGGAGCCTGGACGGCTGATTGAAATACACAATGAACCCGGTCTCCATACTCAAGAAAGACTCTTGTCTCCAGGAAAGCCAACCCCGGAGAGGGCCCCAGGTTGGCCAGGCTATATGGGATACTTAATGAAGCAGCACTCATGTAGACGCCCCGAGCTCGAGTTAGTGACTGGAAACTCGGTTGGCCGCTGTCTCCTTTCCTTGTTCCTGCTTGCAGGCCTGAATTGCGCAACAAGCGAAATACGGATCGACGGAACCTTCGAACACAGAGAGACTGGCGGATATATAGTCTTTGCGCCAGACGGCTCTTTTTACTATTCTCTCGATGTTTCTGCGCCCGAATCCGGCGAACGGCCACAGAATCTGGGGTACTACAGGTTTCGGGACTATGCTCAGCGAGAGCCGGATCTTACGTTGCGGGCGGCGCATGCGGGTCTGTTCAAAATCGTGTTTAGCGAGGACCGTACTCAACTCACCGTCTACTTCCTTCTTCAACAGAAGCCTCCGCGCATTTATGTATTGCAACAGCACTGAAATCTGAGCGCCAGAAACCCGGGGTTGTTCTCCTCCGGGAGCGGCGACCTTGATTCTGACCTGCATTCTTTTTGATTCTCTGAGCCATTCGGCCATCTCGGAACCGGATAAACAATTTGCTGCGCAACCTCCTTGATGAATTTTCTACTGGCGCTCTTCTCAGCGCCTGCCCAGAGTTACGAATCAGATTCGAACCAGATTCTAGAGCAAAGTTATTCCCGGCGCTAATGTGACCCCATTCGAAACCGAAAGCTACCACAGTCAATTACAGGGATGGCCAACCTCCGGTAAGCATATAATGGCTCATTACGATGATGAATCCATTGTTGTCTACCAGGCCTATAACCCGGCCATTGCCGATTTTGCTGTGACCAATCAGCGATTCGGCGGTCCTTTTAGCTTTAGCAGGATGAGTTGGATCAAATCCAATTTCCTCTGGATGATGTACCGTTGCGGATGGGCTACGAAGGAGAACCAGGAAAGGGTTCTTGCAGTAAGAATCTCTCGCACTGGTTTTGATCAGCTTCTGCATCAGGCGGTGCATTCTGCTTTTCTGGTTTCGGCTTACCCTGACAAAGATACCTGGCAAGACCTTGTTGGCAGAGGAGATGTCCGGTTGCAGTGGGATCCGGATCACGATCCATACGGCGCACCGCAACAGCGCCGGGCGATTCAGCTGGGCCTACGTCGATCGATGCTCGCAGCCTACGCCACTGATTGGATCATAGCAATCTCCGACATCACGGGATTTGTTCATGACCAGAGAACACATGTTCAGAAGCGCAACCTGGATAAACTCCAGTTACCGCTGGAACGGGAGTACTCGATGCCGCCGTCCGAGGCCCGAAACCGCCTCTTCGCCAACTGATTTGCTGAAATTCGTCTGAATGCACTTCCGACGAAAGCTTTACAAGAACCAGGAGTAAAAACCGTGGCCCTGATCATTCAAGATGAAGACGGAAATATTGAGTCCACGTGCTGTCTCTGTGGAGAAATACTTTGCGAGCCTTTCTACGCAACGTCCCATTTCATTGCGGACTCCAATCATCCTTTGTTTGAATTCAGCGATGCGCCCATGCATTGGTCATGCTATGCTTTGTGGCCAGATCAGACCGCATTTGCAGATTTACTGTTTCAGACGAAAGCCCAGAACGCCGCCAACGATGAACTCTGGACGGTCATCTTTCAGAATCAGACTGCTCTGGTCACCTATGGCAGGGCCGTGGCAGAATTGGATGTATTGCTACGGAAGTCAGGTAGTAGCTTCAGAGTACACCGGGACAATTGGAGAAACTGGTGTGAATCCGATTGGCCGCGCGATGTTTCGCATTCCCTGGAAGCGAGAGCGCTATCGGAAGCCCTTCCCCTATTGAAGGACATCACTCTGCCGCCCCGCGATCTCCGCGCTGAAGCCCGCCTTTCCGATCTCCTGAAAAAGCTGCTAAAGCAAAGCGAAGGATGTTCAGGTAATGATAGCATCTAAAATGTACACAAAGAGTCTCGGGCTTTGTTTTCTGGTTGCGACTGTGGTCGCATCCTGCGCCCTTCCGGGAAGCGCTATGGGAACCCTTCGCATTCGCGGGACCTTTGTAGAATCGCCTTCCCGGGGTTCTACAATCATCATAACTCTACCGGCGATGTACGGGCTGGGATCCAGCGATCGGATCCTGGGCGACGCTGGTATGTTTGGCCACGAGGACAGAACCTGGCGTCTGGAAGCTGATGAAAACGGGGTGTTCTCAGTCGCAAGCATTGATACTGTCTACCATGCGACCATTTGCATTCTGCCCCCTCTCGGGGCCTTCCCGAAACATCCACCTTTACCGTTCTATTTGATTCGCTTCCCGCAGAATGACCGGGAAGTATACGTGGTGGAGCCCCTGGAAGGAAAACCAGTTTATAGAGTCCTGGACTACGGGAGCAAGACGGAGATCCCGCGCTCCCGGGCTCAATGGATACTCCTGGACCTGAGCTATGGCCTCATTGATGACGGACGAGGCTGGCTTTTGACTTTTTCCGTTGCACGCAACGCGCAAACCAGGATGCAAACCGATGGGAGCCGGGCCAATTCGCCATCAGGGTCAGGCAGTCAGCCGCTATTCTGGAACCTAAACGATGATCATTAGAAAGGAGACACCGGCAAACTATGAACAGGTTTACCGGCTCGTTAAAGAGGCATTTTCGACCTCCCCGCACTCTGAAGGCGACGAACAGGATTATCTAAATGAACTGCGAAATAGCGAAAGCTTCCTACCGGAGCTATCTCTGGTAACGGAGTCGGATAGCGGTCAGATAATTGGACAGGTTGTACTGACCAGAATGCAAGTTAGTACTTCGCAGGGAGCTTACCCGGCCCTGCTCCTGTCTCCAATCTCGGTGCTCCCGGCATTCTTTCGACGGGGCGTTGCGCGCCGAATGTTAAAAACAGCCATTGTCGAGGCCGACAGAATGGGATACTCCGCTATCTTCCTTTGCGGCGATCCTGCCATCTATTCCCGCCTCGGGTTTCGCCCGTCCTTCGAGTTCGGGATACGACATATCAAGGATTACACCGGGAATGCAACCTGGTGTATGGCTCTTGAAATACAACCTGGTTCCTTGCAAGAGGTAAACGGCACCGTAGATATTGTGTGAAACAAGATTTCGCAACCACAGCTGAGTTCGGCTGACCGAAAAAGGCGCAGACGCGAAACCGGACTTTACAGATTAATGTGCGGGAAAAAGACTATGTATCCGGAATTACACTGTAGCTCCGGAACACCAGGCCGGAGCGTCTATTCATGGATTCGTCATTTTCATTGGGTTTCAGAACTTCCATCATTCTAATAGTTCTTGAATTGGCGTACATTGTTGCCCTTTCTATGGGACTTGCCTTTCTTCCAACCCCGGAATCACCCATACAGGATCCCTGGTTCACCGCCATGGAGCTTTTAATTCTGAGCATTGCGCCTGCTCTTGTTGTGCTCATGACTGCTTTGTATACTACCGCAGACCCGCAAAAGAAGCCGTTCGCACTCGTATCCGTCTTTTTCATGTTGGCTGTTTGCATCATCACAACATGTCTTCATTTTTCTATTCTGGTTCTTTCCCGACACGAAGCTTTTCAAGGAGCCCCCTGGGGCGAAGTCATCTTTCCTTTTAAATGGCCTTCGGTCGCTTATGCCCTGGATATCGTGGCCTGGGACGTTTTCTGGCCGCTCTCTATGTTCTTTGCTGCCCTTGCCATGGGGACCGCACGTCTGGAAAAGGGAATCAAGGCCCTCATGCTTCTCAGCGCTTTCCTTTCGGCCGTTGGACTGCTAGGTGTCGTCACCGGAAACATGAGCCACCGAAACATTGGGATCGTAGGCTATGTTCCTGTATTCATGGCAATACTGATCCTGCTTTCCTTTTACTTCAGAAAGCCTGCTCGCGCAAACGCATGAAATTCATGAAAACCCTGGAACTGATTGCCGAACGGTTTCGCCGGGTCCTGGTGCATGGACTGGCTCATGTCCCTCACTTGAGTATAATGACGTGCCATGGGCCGTATTTGGAATTGGAAATTGGATCGCAGACTATTTTCAGTTCACGCAAGATGTACGGACAAACAACATGTTTTCCTACATCGTCGCACTGGCTATAGTGATGGCCCTTTTGGCGTTGTTACATTGGCTCATCAAGCCCCGGAAGCAGTAAGATGCGTGAGTAAGGGCCCCGGGGATCACAGGGAACCCAGGATCAGATCGAAACCAGGCTTCACCTTCTCCAGATCCTCAACGGCGATCTGATTGATTACAAAGATCTCCGCTCCTTGCGATCTCACAAAGAAGAAATCTCGGACATGGGGAACCTCTTCACCGAGCAGGACAATGGAAAAGCGTTCCCGAATCCCTTTCAGGGTTTGCTCGCCTGTATCGTGCTCAATCTCCAGGAAATCTCCATCAACGATTTCTCCCACGGGCGTCTGGTCTTTGGCCCCGGCCGAAAAGTGCGCGGCAAATTCCGCCAAAGGCCAGGAATCGCCGCCTGGCATAAATTGCAAAATGGTCAGGGCATTACCCGGACTCTCAATGAAGAGGTAACGGTAACCGTTCTCGCTGGCATCCTCGGTTACCTTCCAGTTATCCGGAATGAGCAAGCTCAAGCCATCCCTGGAATAAGGCTTTGGGTTGGAGACATCCGCTGCAGGCTCGCAGGCAGCAATGCACACGGCGATCATCGTGGCGCCCAGAACTCCAAATAAGCGACTGATCCGGCGCTTTTTTTGGGAACTCCTGCCTCGGATTGGTTTCGAAAAGCGATTGCTGTCTCTGCGCTGCATAGTGTAACCCTGAATTGAGATGAGTCAATTTCGTAGACTCCGAGCCAGCAAAAACAGGGTCTATGGTTCCGGGCCAGTAATTTCCTGGATGTGAGTCCAGAAATCCGATCCGTTCGAGAGCAAAAATAGCATGAAATCTTTAACAAAAGGAGCGGCGACGGTTGCCCTCTCCGCCCTCGGGTGCTGCAGCCAGGCATCAGAGACGTCGTCTTTGGAGGACCCAGGCGGTTATGCAAATCGTTCCCGGGGTTCGACTCGCTTTCCCGGTTTCAGATGCAGGGGATGGCAGCTGCAAAAAGCGACTACTGCCCCGGGACACAGAACACTTCCGCCCCTGAAGAAGTTGCGCCTGCACGCATTGTGAATCCCAGACAGCGCCCATGAGCCATCAATTATCGCCAGAACAATACTCTAGAATTCTGGAGTTGCTAGCCCTGGAAGTTACCGAGCATACAGATTCAAAGGATTACAGCGACCTGGCTCTCTTTCTTCTGGACACGGGCTACGATTCGCTGAACTGTCGGATCATTGCGGGTATGCAATCCGACTACAAAGTGGAAATAGAGCCCTACTTCAGGGGCCTGCTCGAAGAGACCGGCCTGGCCGATCTACAATATAAGGATGATTATCTGATTCGCTTTCTGGCAGGCACCTATTGTAGACAGGTCCTGGATAAAGAGATTCTTCCGCAAGAGGCGTTGCCTAAATTTCACTCGCTCTGGCTGGCGGCCGACTTCGATCGCCTCTATGTGCGGTTCGTAGAAATCATGGATGCCATTGAGCTGCTCGATGAGGGCTATTCTCTCCTGGAAGGACTGGGCAAAGATAACATAGACGAATTCATAGTAGGCACATGTCAGGAGCTGTTGACAGAAATCGCCGCAATGGACCAGCGAATGTGAAAGCTTTCAGCTTAACCAAAACGAAAATGAATAGCAAAGAAAGCCGTCGATTATCCAGATCCCCCGAAGCGGTGCAGGCCCTCGTGAAGCTTCTGGGATCGGGCTGGATCGTTGAACACAGCTCTCGTGACTTTCGCGGTTGGCGGGCAACCTTGACGCATGAAAACAACAGACTGAACGTGGAATTCGAGTTGGGCCTGAGCGTTTATTGCGAAACGCATGGAGAGCAGATCTGGCCCGTGCCAGGGGCAACAGAAGATGCCGGACTGGAAGCAATAGCCACATGCATACTGAAACACACAGGTAATCATCAATGACCTCTGCCTTCTTGGATCGCGCCGCCGGCTGCCTGGTGGGACTGGCCTGCGGCGATGCCGTGGGCACCACTCTGGAGTTTCACGAACCAGGTAGCTTTGAGCCCATAACAGACATGATTGGCGGAGGTCCCTTCTCGTTGGAACCTGGCCAGTGGACCGACGATACGTCCATGGCGCTCTGTCTGGCCGAAAGCTTATTTCACTGTAACGGCTTCAATGCAGAGAACCAGATGAACCGGTACTGCAACTGGATGCACTATGGAATACCCAGTTCCACCGGCACCGCATTTGACATCGGCAATACAGTGCGAGCAGCCCTGCTGGAATACGAAAGGACGGGCAATCCCTACTCTGGAAGCGCAGATCCGCACACGGCGGGCAATGGATCCTTGATGCGACTGGCCCCGATACCGATCTTCTTCTTTCCTGACCTGGAAGCAATAATACGCTATTCCGGCGAAAGCTCTCGAACAACGCATGGCGCAGCGGAAGCAATAGAAGCCTGCCAGCTTTTTTCCGAATATCTCTTCAACGCTCTTTCCGGATATACCAGGGATCAAATTCTTATAAACAAAGCATTTCAGCCTGCGGAACCTAAATTACAAGAAATCTCAGGACGAAACTGGGACCTGGTTTCTGGTTCGGAAATTCGGGGCAGCGGCTACGTGGTCAAGTCCCTGGAAGCCGCGCTCTGGTGTTTTGCGAGCACAAACTCATACGAAGAAGCAATCTTGAAAGCCGCAAACCTGGGAGACGATGCCGATACCACAGGCGCTATTTGTGGCCAGATCGCCGGAGCGTACTACGGACTGTCCGGTATACCGACTGCCTGGAAGCAGCGCCTGCAGGACTACTCGATGATTGAAGGGATGGCGCACAGGCTCGTGAAATCCAGAGAGGCCCTGTAACTCCTCTATCGCTGCCGACTCCTTTTCCGATATAAGGAGCGAAATCTTGAGATCTCTTATTTCCGGGGTAAGAGACGTACAGCCCCTGGGACCAGCCCAGTTGATTTGCGCTGAAGTGCGTGAGGGAGTTTTCAATGAGATCAAGTTACTCCGGCTTTCCCAGCATCGCCATCATAGAGGATCTGGAACATGTATTCGGTTTTGAGATTTCAGATGAGGAGGCGGAAAATACCGGTACTGTTGAAGAAGTGTTGGCCCTCGTCAGCCGGCATGCCCCAGCCACCGGCAAAAAATGCGTGGCCCGAATCACCTTTTTCAGGGTTCGCGAAACCCTGGCCAATGTATTCAACTATAATAGAGAGTCGCTCAAACTGGACACAAAAATCTGGGACTCTTTGCCCCCGGAAACCTGGCCGGAAAAGCGGGATCTAATCCGAAAGCACTTCGCACGAAGTACTCTGCAGATCACCAGCACAGGAAGCGGGTGCGCCCTATCATTTCTGGCCTTTTTGCTTCCAATATTGAGTTCGATTATTGCGTACAATTTTCGCCTGGTTCCTATAATCATTCTGCCTGTCGGTTTCATTGTGGGCGTTCTGGCAACGTTCGCTGTCTGGGGTTTGCTCCCGCCTTCCTTCGCCCAACTCCCAAAAGATGTAACTATGCGCGAATTGGTAGCTCAGACCCTGCTGGAAGAAATCGAGGCCGGGTCCCCCTATTCTGATAAGGATCTAATACTGGCTGTAAAAGCCATCATCGCTTTGCACCTGGACCATCGACTGGAAGCTATAGAGTTACATCATCACCTCACCGATGATCTGGATATGACGGACTGATACACCTTTCCGTCCAGCCAACATGCAAAGAGCGGACCCTTGCTCCTGGCAGGAGAATTCGGGCAAAAGCAGGCGCAATCCAGCGCAAAAAAATTTATAGAAATCTGGAATCTCTTATTTCTAATGGGATATACTATTATGCTCAATGGTAAAAACATCCTTTATATAGCTTTGATTCTTCCTGGACTGCTTTTCGCCGAGGAAAACCGGGTTAAGATTACGTCCTTCGGGCCCATGACAAAATCCGGCGTGTTCGCCTGGAATCTGATGGGTAAATCACAATCGCCGATCGCGCGAATCGAACTGAAGAGCCGCATACTCCAGGCATCTATTAAGCCGGATGTTAAAGAGGATGGAAGCTTTGTTCATTTCCTGGAGGAAAGGCCGGACCAGGAGTTCTACTGGGTCTACTCGCCGGGCAACACAAGTTTCGATCTTCGCCTGAACATTGAATTTGAAGATGGCTCCACCGAGTCCCAGGAACTCTCTCTGTCCTTCGGGGAAAAATCCAAAACGTTGCTGGCTGCCCAGACCCCCATGTTCAGGAACCCGGTGCCCGATGAACCTCGAAAGCTTCCCTATCTGGCCCGCAACGGGAAGAGCTGGAAGATTATGAAGTGCAGCTTCATGAATGCCGCTACCTTTATATGTGAATATGTCCCTCAGTCCGATTCCATCTACGAGCCGGGCCAGCTCTACCGTTACATGCTAACCCGCGCCAGGCCGGGGATCGATCTTACCAAAATTCCAGATCGAATGAAGGCCAGTCTGGAGAATCAGGACTGCCAGGAGATCAAAATGTCGGTCCTGGAGTCCGACGAATCTGGAATCCTGTTCGAGTGGTCCCATGCAGGCTGCAGCAATCCGCAGGTGCGGCCCACCCATGAGATTTCTCGCATGATCATCAAAGACTTCGGGGTTAAGACGTTTGGTTTCGCACAGTATGATCGACAGATTACGGCGGAAGAAAGACAGCGCATTATTGACATAATAGAAAGCGAAGACTGAGCGCCTGTGTCCCGGCCCTGATTTCTGGCGATGCGAAAAGCCGGAAAATCGGCTTGAAGACAATGTCTGCCGGGCTCCAATGACCGGTAATGAAATCTCCTGCAGCAATTCTTTCAATGGACTCCTATGGAGGATTAATCGTCGGAGTCCTGACTCTGGCATTATACTCCTTCCTTACCGGATTCTACAACTGGTCTCTGGATTTTCTATTGTTCGTAGGTGTGGCCAACCTGGTTTATGGATGTTATTCAGGAATTCTTCTCTGGCGATTCAGACGCACGGGTGTCGTGTCTCTTGCTGGAGTCATTATTCTGGTCATCTTTAACAGTATCTGGGCCGGCCACTGCCTGACGCAGATCTGGTATCAGTGGGAAACCTGGACCTTTTTTGGAATCAATCATCTGGCACTGGAAGCCGCCTACGTAAGCTTTCTGGCCTTCGTGGAGTGTCGCTACGTTCTGCTCCGAGATTGATGATTGGTCGTTGATGTATATTAAGGCTTTCCCGTATAGGGAATCTCTGTCCAGTGTTCTCATGAATATGATTAAGTCAGAAACCAGGGGTAAGAAAACCAACATATCGCCCGAATAGGAATGAAATGTATCGCCTGAGAGTCATTTCGATTATCCTCGTTATCACTGTAGGAGCGCATTGTACATCGACATACTCCCGCAACCGTTTTCGTGACCTTGCAGATATCGTAACACTAACTATAGGCAGTTCAGTTGGCGCCAGCGTCAGAGCAGGCCCTTTAGCCGTGGGGGCGGAAATCAACGTTGGCCGATACTCGGCCGGGCTTCAGGGCGGCTATTTCGGGACTTTCGACAGGGAAATCCCGTACATCCCCGCAGGTACATGCATTGCTTCGATTCCGGGCGGCGTGTTTTCCTCCATTTCGCATCAGCTTGTAGCACGGAAGAAGAGATTGCAATGCATTCTGGAAGGCAGGAACAAAGCGTACCGAAGAAGCAATTTTCCGCTTTATCAGTATGGCGCGGTGGGTTTCTCGGCTGGTATTCTGATAATCGGCATACGTTTCGAAATCAACTTTCTCGAAATCCTGGACCTGGGGGCAGGTCTGTTAGGATGGGATCCATTAAATGATGACGATCCGGCAATTCGTGGCCGCCTGTTTAAGCAGGAAACGCTGGAAGAAAGGTGCAACCGAGAGTAAGGACGCGGCGGTCGAAAATGATCCTGCCAACGGAATTGGGCCCGAGCCTGTTTTCAAAACCTGGCCTTCCGTAGACGATCCTGAAGCTGCAATCAAAGCAGCACTGGCTGGATGGCATACTTCCTTATGATTCGCTATTACAACAATCATATGAATCGACGCGCTAACGGATGCCACGGGCTCGCAAGAGTGGAGGCTGGATCGTCCGGGCCGTTAAAGGCAGGGTCAGCCAGGCATCAGCTTGCCAGAGTAGTATCTTTCATTCTGACGATTCAGGCACTGTGGCTCATTTTTCCTTTTGCGTCCGAGCCAAAGGAACCGGCCTTCGACTTTGAGCGAATTCCTGAGGCGGATTCCCGCAAGC
This sequence comes from Spirochaetaceae bacterium, assembly GCA_002730875.1. Classification (GTDB taxonomy): domain Bacteria; phylum Spirochaetota; class Leptospiria; order Leptospirales; family Leptonemataceae; genus UBA3465. The sequence goes on from PCBI01000016.1 coordinate 17,328, forward strand.
CGCGATATATTTCGAGCAATGACGGTACCCGTTTAGCGCTCTACAAGTATGATACGACGTCCCCGAAGTCCGTAGTTCTATTATTGCACGGGGGCGGCGCCCATGCGAATGCCGGTTACCAGCCGTTGCTGAGCGACCTGGCCACCAATGCCAGAATGCGCATTTACGCCCTGTAAAAGGATTCATTGCTAATAACGGGAATCTCGCCGGAGATGGCCCAGGCATTGACACCGTCTTCACCGGCGGAACAAATCCGAGCTTTGAAGGCTCCTGTTCATTTCTTTATTGGCGAAAAAGATCAACTCATCGACCCGCATAAGCTGATGGTTTACTATGAGGAGCTCAAGCCGTCGACGAAAGCTGACTCAAGCTTTACAGAAATTCCTGGCGCAGACCATTTGTCGATTCTGGGGGCTGGCACAACTATCTCTCGAAAAATAGACTAGTCCAGGTGGCATTCGGCCATTTAGTGAGGGCGCAGAAACCTGTTGCCTGGCTGGCCTGGAGCCCATTTCGGTCGAGCACGGGTAAAGGGAAGAAAAACCAATGATCAAGACAATTCACAGATTAGTATTGACTTTGCCTATCCTCTACGCTTTGCCGGCCACAGTAATGTCGGAGTCTCCGGGACCCGGGCATCATGATGTACACTATCCGCTGAGCACTTTCAAGTACTTCCGTCAGAATGTCGTAGTTGCCGGAAAGGATGCAGACATCAATTTTGACGCTCGATTCATTCGTTTCCGAGCCGTTGTGACCTATCTCGGCGAATATAGACCTCTGAGCAAATCCAAGAAAGAGAAGTTTGATCTGCTGGATAACATCAATGTTCTGCACGGAAAGATACATTTTTTCAACTACGAAGTACTCATTCGCGATGAAGGCGGACGGGAATTCTGGATTCCAGCCAATCGACTGCTGGCAGAAAGGATCGATGAGGCCATAGATGAGGGTGAGGATTTTACCGCAATGCTAACCTATCTGGGTTGCTGCTACGAAGAGGATGAGCGAATTCTAAACATGAACCGGGTTGACCTGGGAAAGCCTGAAAGGATTCCCCGGCACACATGTTTTACCGACGAGCTCCTGGGAGTCAAAGTAGGGGCTGATTTTACAGAGAGTTTCGAGCAGCTGGAAGAACGGTACGGCCCGCCGTTTAGCCGTTCCCTGAACGAGAAAAAACAGGATGTAGCGGTATTCCCAGTGGATGAAGAGACTAAAACAGCGATCTATCTGCGAAACGGGGGCCCGGAGTACGCGGACACAGTGAGTTCGATCCAACTTTCCACCTATAATCAGGGCGAAATGAAATTCTACAAGGACCTGCACCTGGGAGCCACAAAACAGGAGGCAGAAGCGATTCTGGGGACTCCACTATCTGTCAGGACGGACACAAAATTTCCCATACTCTATCAGAAAGGATCTTACTGTTCCTTCGAAATGAAGGATGGCAAAATATTCTCAGTCTTCGTTTCGGAGGACCCTCATTACTGAGAGCCGAAAGTCGGATCTTTCCGGGACTCACCACGCCGGAGGTCTCACACGCAGATTGCACAGTTTCGCTACTCTATGAGATTTCGCAAAACAGACAACGGTAGCCCATTATTGCATCGTCCCGCCGGGAATCGGGCTCGGCGAATGGCCGCCGCATCGCCCTGGCGCGGTGGGTATCTCGGCAGGGCTATTCCTATTTTCATTTCGCATAGAAGCCAATTTCATCGAAGCTCTGGACTTTGCCGTTGGTATTCTGGGTCTGGATCTACTGGACGATGATGATTGGTCCAAAGAGGCGGGTTTGTTCGAAACTCCGTCCCCGGGAAGCGATTGCGAAGATTACGGCGAAGATTAGGTTTTTTTGCGACCATCTGTTGTATGCACAAACAACTTAAGACCCACGCCAGGCCGCTAGAGAGCGATCTTTTTCGACGAATTCCATGGCGCCAGAAGTCCATTGTAGGAGGTCTACAGGGAATAAAAAAGCCCGCCTCTTGCGAGACGGGCTCTTTTACCGATGGTAGCGTTCTGGCCTTTGGCCAACGCCTTCGAGTCATACCGGCTACTTAAACTCCTGGAGTAGGTGCAGCAGGCTTGCGCGGCGCCGAAGCAGGCTTGGCCTGTCCTCCGCTGGGCTGCCCTGCAATATTGCCGGCCTTCTCCTGAATCAATTTGGAAAGCTCATCCATTTTGGTGTTCAGATCGGCAATTCGCTCTTCGCCTACGAAGCTCTTGATTTGCTCGAATACTTGAGAGTAATTCTTCTGCGCTTCTTCAATGATGGCTTTCAGGTTTCCCTCTGCCTTCTCTGAAACATCTTTCACTCCCTTCAAGGTTTGATCCAGACTGTTTCGTAGTTTCACTGCAGTTTCGGAACTGTCCTGAGCACCTTTGCTCTTCAGATCCTCAAAAGACTTCTGTAGAGTGGACAGAAAACCCTGAAGATTCTCTTCCCCCGCTTTGTATAGTCCAATACCTGCGTTCACCAGATCCTGTAATTGCTTGTTATCCATTTTGCCCTCCTGTTAGCGATTTAGTGCGTTGCACCAAATCATAATGCGCCGCACAATCTGTCAAATGAATTTTATACAGTTCGGTAGAATTTTCACTCCCCGGTCTGAAATTCTCGCCGGCATTGCTCATTGGCGAGAATTCAGGAGAAGAATTCGGGGAAATAGCTCGGAGAGCAGTGTTTGCAGAGACTGCGGTAGCCCTGTGTAGGCTGGAATAAGGCCCGTTCTAACGAGCGCAATTGCTGCTTTTTTGCAGAAAAAACTTTACGGTTGGATTGTTGCATCGTTTATGACGGGTTTTTCCCGTCCATAGGAACCAGGGAAACGAAGCAAAGGACTATCCGATTAATGCATCGGTTCCTATACTGTGGCGGAAAGCAAAGGAACAAATATGGATAAAAAGAAGCTGGCAAAGTACAAAGAGATGTTGCTCAAGTCTAAAGCTGAAATCTTGCACGAGATTGAGTTCGAGAATGAGAATATCATGTACAGCGAGCAAGGCGACCTGGTCGACATCGCCGATGTGGTGATCAACAACGAGATCATGAACCGACTGTCCGATATGGACTTCGAGAAGATCAAGCTCATTGACCGGGCCCTGGAGAAAATCGAAGACGGTAGCTACGGAGTCTGTGAAGGCACAGGGAAAGCCATTCCGGAAGCTCGGCTGAACGCCATCCCATGGACCCCCTACACGGTGGAACATGCCGAACAGGTGGAGAAGCAGAAGAAAAAGGCCGCTCAGATAGAAAGCCAGGAACCAAAGTAACCGCTTCCCGGCGCCCATTCCCCTCGGGCGGGGACACCCGCCCATTCCATCCCCCTCTCCAGAAATCTATGAGTCGCATCCCGCTTAAGGGCCGTTCTCCGCTAAGAAATGGGCGGATAATGGATGACTTTTGCATGGATTTCCAAAATTATGTCTAACGACTATGAAAAAGGCATCTTCTGAACAAGCACCACCAGCCAAGAAGCAACTGGGAGAGTACAGCGGCTCCAAAATCCAGGTTCTGGAAGGTCTCCAGGCCGTCCGCAAACGTCCCGGTATGTACATCGGAACGCAGGACCACACCGGACTCCATAAGATGGTCTACGAAGTGGTGGATAACTGCGTGGACGAATTCATGGCAGACTATGCCACTCATTTCACCGTCAAGATCCTGAAAGACAACGTAATCGAAGTCATCGATGATGGACGGGGCATCCCGGTGGATATTCACCCCACCAAAAAGGTACCTACCCTGGAAGTGGTGATGACCGTGCTCCATGCCGGCGGCAAATTCGGGGACGATGCCTACGAAATCACCGGGGGCCTACACGGGGTGGGCGTTTCTGTGGTAAATGCACTTTCCGAATGGTTGGAAGCGGAAGTACACCGGGATGGCGCCATCTACCAGCAACGATACAAACAGGGCATTCCCGAAGGCCCGATGAAAAAGATTGGCAAAACCAAACTCCACGGCACTACAGTCCGGTTCAAAGCCGACCCCACCATCTTCACCACTACCGAATTCAAATACAGCACTCTACGGCAGCATTTCGAGGAAATCGCCTTTCTAAACAAAGGTCTGAAGGTCTATCTCGAAGACCATCGTACCAAGGAAGTGAAGAAAGAGGAGTTCTTGTTTCAGGGCGGTATCCAGGAGCTCATCGAAAAGCTGGCCGAAAAGAAGCAGAAGATTCACAAAAAGAGCATCTACTTCGAAGGCAGAAATGAGCACGTAAGGGCGGAAATTGCCCTGGCCTACTCGGACAGTCAGAGCGAATCTATCTTCACCTTTACCAACGGTATTAACAACAACCTGGGCGGGACCCATCTGGAAGGCTTTCGCACGGCGCTCACGCGAACGCTAAACGAGTATCTCAAGAAAGATGAAGCCTTGAAGAAAAAGATCGGCGGGGTAAGCCTGAGCGGCGAAGACGTACGCGAAGGACTGATTGCTGTGATTAGCGTAAAGCTGCCCGACCCTCAGTTTAACTCGCAGACAAAAGAGAAACTGGTAAATGCAGAAGTCAAAGGGCTAATGCAGCAACTGGTTTCCGAACATCTTACACTGTTCTTTGAAGAAAATCCCGCTGAAATAAAACCGATTCTGGAGAAATGTATTCTCTCCAGCCGGGCCAGAGAAGCCGCGCGAAAAGCCCGGGAGATGGTCACCAAGCGAAAGGGAGTTCTGGAAGGTGGCGGACTGCCAGGCAAACTGGCGGACTGCTCCGAAAAGGATCCGGCCATTTGCGAACTGTTCATTGTGGAGGGAGACTCCGCCGGCGGATCCGCGAAGCAGGGTCGAAACCGGAACTTTCAGGCGATTCTGCCACTTAAAGGAAAGATCTTGAATGTGTTCCGTGTAAGAGATGATAAGATCCTGGAAAACGAAGAGATTAAGACCCTGATTACGGCCATCGGTATTGGATTTGGAAACGAATCCATCGATCTGGACAAGCTTCGCTACCATAAGATCATCATCATGACGGATGCCGACGTGGACGGCGCACACATCAGGACGTTGATTCTAACGTTCTTCTATAAGAAGCTGCGCCCCATCGTAGACAACGGATATCTGTACATTGCTCAGCCTCCCCTGTATCTGATCCGGAATGGGAAGCAGTTCGATTACGCCTATACCGAAGAAGGAAAAGACAAGCTCGTAAAGAAATTCAATTCGGACAAGACGGTCATTCAGCGTTACAAAGGTCTGGGGGAGATGAACCCGGAACAGCTCTGGGAAACCACCATGGATCCGGAAAAGCGCGTCATGCTTCAGGTAAACCCCATCGACATCGAACGCATGCAGGCCGAGAAGATCGAAAACACTTTCAAAATTCTGATGGGCGACGAAGTAGAACCCCGCAGAAAATTCATTGAAGAGAACGCCAAACTGGTAGCTAATCTGGACCTGTAGTGCCCAAGAGCAACGACCCACTGGATACTCCGGTAATGCGACAGTATCTGGACATGAAGTCCAGGTACCCGGATTGTATTCTGTTCTTCCGCATGGGGGACTTCTACGAGATGTTCCTTGACGATGCGAAGAAGGCTGCTCCCATAATGGACATTGCCCTCACCCGCCGTCAGGGGGATGTGCCCATGGCCGGCGTTCCCTACCATAGCGTAGACACCTATCTGGCCCGGCTCGTAAATGCCGGCCTGCGCGTGGCCATAGCCGAGCAGAAACAGGATCCGGAAAACCCCAAACTAATGCAGCGCCAGGTGGTGCGTATTCTATCTCCGGGCACTCTTCTCGAAGAGGGACTCCTGCCCGGCGGAAACGCCAACTATCTAATGGCGCTGACGTTCAACGAAGATCGATGCGGCATCGCCCTGGCCGACATTTCCACCGGGGATTTCTTCTGTTACGAAACCCTGGCCGCCAACCAGCTAAATGGAATGGGGCCCGGGGATTTCATTGCCCGCTATCAACCAGGGGAAATCCTGCTGGCTTCTGATCGCCGGCAGGCTCTGGACGGATTACGCGACGAAATCAAACAGCGCATACGTCCTCAGGAATCGTACAAAGCATCGATCTCCGAAGGAATTCGTCAGATCGAAAGTCGCTATCAGGCAAAGATCGAGGGTCTGGGCTTCCAACGGGACTCCCTGGCCGCCGGGGCCGTATCGCTCATTTTGCATTACATCGCCGAAGCTTTTCCTTCCCGCCCTCCTCACTTGAAAGCGCCGGTACTTCGGGCGCCGGCGGCGGACTCCCTCATCCTGGACGAAAAAACCATACGCAATCTGGAGCTCGTGGAAAACCGAAACTCCGGAGCAACGCTTCTAAGCGTAATCGATGCAACCCGTGGGGCGCCCGGAAAAAGAGCGCTGCGAAAGAGACTGCTTTCCCCTTTTCGTTCGGTGGCGGAGATAGAGCAGTCGCAGAAGGCTGTCCGATCTCTCATTGACGGAGCCTCGCTGCCTTCGCTTTGCGACCAATTGGATCGAATCAGCGACCTGGAACGCATTTTGGGAAGAATGGAAAGCGGCAAGGTTACTCCCAGAGATTTTAGAAACATAATTCAGAGTATCCAGGCCGCCAGAAGCATTCAAGAGCAATTGGATTCGAACAGCGGGCTGGCAAACCTGCGAAATCGAGCGCCAGTGGCTGTAGATTCTTCGCTACAAGAATTGGCGGCATGGCTGGATGCCAACCTTCAGGAAGAACTGCCTGCCGTGTTTGGCAATGGACCGCTACTGAAAGAGGGCGTAGACAGCGAATTGGATGAAGCCCGGAAAGCTCGCACGGATGGGGCGCGGTGGATCCTGGAACTGGAATCCGCCGAGAAGAAGCGCACCGGTATCGCTTCCATGAAGATCAAATACAACCGTGTATCCGGCTACTTCATAGAGATCCCTAAATCCCAGGCAGCTCAGGCGCCGGAAGACTACGAAAGAAAGCAAACCCTGGTCAATGCCGAACGTTTCACCTTCGCGCCCCTAAAAGAGCTGGAACGTAAAATTCTTTCGGCCGACGAAACTATTTCTCAGATCGAACAACGATACCTGGACGAACTCACGGAAAAGATTCTTGCGCAGTCCGGAAACATTCGCGAGCTCATGCAATCCATTTCCGAACTGGATGTTTGTCAGAGTCTGGCTACTATCGCCCGCCACCGTAACTGGTGTTTGCCGGATATCGCTGCCGATGGTAGCCTGGAGATTCGCGGCGGTAGGCACCCGGTGGTAGAAAAGCATCTACCTTCGGGCGAACAGTTCATTCCCAACGACACCTACCTGGACCAGGACCGGCAGAGCTTTGCCCTGATTACCGGGCCCAACATGGCGGGTAAATCCACCTACATTCGCCAGGTAGCGATTATCCAGATTCTGTTTCAGATGGGCGCCTTTGTTCCGGCCAGTAGCGCTCGGCTGAGCCCGGCAGACCGGGTGTTTACCCGCATCGGCGCCGGCGACGATCTAAGCCGTGGGGAATCCACTTTCTTTGTAGAAATGCTGGAAACGGCATCGATCTTGAATCAGCATACAAAGGATTCGCTGATCATTATGGATGAGATTGGTCGCGGCACATCGACCTACGATGGACTGGCCATTGCGCGAAGCGTAGCCGAGTATCTCACCGAAAGAGAGCAAAGACCTCGTTGCCTTTTTGCCACCCATTATCATGAGCTCACTGATCTTGCGGATCGGCCGGGCATCTTCAACCTTACCGTGCAGGTAGAAGAACACGACGGAAAAGTAATCTTTCTGCGAAAAGTAATCCCCGGCAACGCCGATCGTTCCTACGGAATCCACGTGGCCCGGTTGGCGGGTATACCATCGTCGGTGCTTCATCGAGCCGAAGGCATCCTGGCTGACCTGGAAAACCATAGCCTGCAGGTGCGGAAGAAAACCCTGGAGACGGAGCAAAGAAGCGCAGGAAAGTCCGACGCCGAAAAAACCAGGGGCGAGGAAAGGCCGTCCAGGTCAAAGGCCAGCCGAAGCGCTGCTGGTTCCGAAGCGAGTTCCGAAGAGCCTGAATCGGAGCAAATGGGCCTTTTCTAACTTGTCCGCGAGCCCGACCTCGGGACCGGCCCCGGGGAAAACTAGCCTGAAAATCGGATCAGATGTCCGGCCGCTTTTTTTTGCTTTTCGGCACAGGGGCCCCGTTTAGAATTCTGCATCTGTTCGGGAGGCATCTATGGCGATTACGAAGAAAGGACTGGGCTGGGAGCTACTACAATCCTGGCATATCTTGCTGACTCTGGTTCCCATGGGTCTTACCGGTTGGCTGGCCTTTCTTTATCAGTCCCTCAGGGCCCGCAAAATCAAGTGGTTTCTGGCGGCGGCTGTGTATCTGGCCTTTGTTGCCGGCTTTTTCTATCTCACCGAACAACCCTATCCAGGGATGGAAGATGGGGCCGAACGTCCCGGTCATCTGATGTGGCCTATTCTCGGCCTGGTAGCTGCCGCCTGGATCATTCCTATAATACATGCGCTGATTTCTCGAAAGGAGTATCTGCTGATTCTGGAAGCGCGCGGCGAAGCCAGCGATCAAAAAGGCGATCTGCTGCGAGCGGAGATTCAGTCCAAATACAAGGTATCGGACAACAAGATCGACGATACGCTGGTTCAATACAAAGAAGACGATTTAAGCGTCAAGGTATGTCGCCTGATCTGCAACACCTTTCCGTTTTCGCCGGATTTTGAGTACTACTTCAGCGTTGAGGGCGCGGTTAAGCGGCTGGATGCATCGGCGAGTCCACAGACCATCGCCAGGGCCAAAGAACTGGCCAAAGGCGACGATATGGTGCGCGCCGTAAAGGTGGCGTCCGCAGTGGATATTGCCGACGGCGGTCTGGGGGTTTTCACCGGAATCAAGAATGCGTACGATCATATCAAAAAGAAGGAAGGAATTCGCACCTTCGAGGCGGATCCGCAGCAGGCGGCGGATGCTGGCATCAAGGCCATGACCATCGCCTATTTGATCGGAGATCTTTTCCCCGGTTCCATTCCGGAAAAGGTCCAAAGATTCTTTGAAACCCGGGCCGGTCAGGAAATGGCCGTGTATTTCGCAGGCGCGGAGATCGCTCTGCCCTTTACCGACAACCTGCTGGAAGGAGCCGGTAACTGGCTCAACCAGCTCCTAAATCAACAGGGCGATGCCGCAGAGAAGAAATTCGCGGAGTTCGCCGGCCAGGGTTCCATTTCCGAGGTAAAACAGATTCTTCAGACATTTGGCGAAACCATGGACCGTACCCTGGTTCAGGTTAAGGGCTATCTGGATCCGTTCATGGATCGAGTTCAGGGTTCCCTGCCGGGCATTATGAATGCTGCGGACTCGGTAACCGGCGGCGCCGCAACAGCTCTGGATATGCTACCGATCTGGAAATTGCTGGGATCCCGGGTGGCCGCCGAAGCCTGTGCGTTACGGGCCATCCGCGGCTGGGACGACTAGAAGTTAAAGGTACCCGGCATAGACTCGCGGAATAGACGGCAGGTTAAGGGCAGCGGCCTGGACCCGAAGTCTAAACTGCAAAGTCAAGGCCAGAAGCCGTCGAAGTCCAGACCGAAAGTAAAGTCTGGACTTCGCGAAATGGCGAAAAGGGCAATGCAACAATCCACGCTTCAAACCGCGCCGGACGGAAGCTCGTTTTCCAGCATTTCCACCACTCGTTGCATTTTCAATATGTGATTGTACAGATCGCCGGCGCTTCCCTCCTCTTCAACCCTGCTATGTAGTTCAAGTTGCGTCAGGGCCACTCCATCCTGGTTCCAGAGGCGCAGCGCCGCATCGCGACCAATCATATTCACTTCCCAGTCAGGAACCACCGATACGTTGCCGCCGCTGGCCTGGGCCAGACTCATCAAAGCCTGTCGAGTTACGGGGGACAATCGACCGTACTTATTCTTTTGCTCGTCCAGGGACACTCCGGACAGATCGCCAATGTAAACCCCTGGATCCATCTCGGTCCAGCCTCCCACCGAACGGAGCATACTCTGACTCTCGGTAAAAACGCTTAGATAGAACGGATCGTGCTCCGTCTCTCGAATCTTCAGTCGTATCTGCAAAGCCCGGTTACCCTTTTCAGTCATGGGTGAAGTCCAATCGTTGCCGGTGATCTGCACGTATTTGAATCCTATCTTTCGGCCATTCAAGCTGCCGCTAATGTAGGTTCGCTTTGCGATTATGAATGACTGCAGGTCGGGTATGTGCTGCTTCAAGTCCGCCATAATTCCCGATAGCGCGCTGTGACGCGCATCCAACGTCCGGCGGGCCAGGGAAATCCCCAGAAATACGCCGCCAATCAACATAAAGAAAACCACTGTAAGAAGAACGATGATGGCTGTTTCCTGTGTCATACTCGGGAAAACCTGGCGGTTCCAAGAACAGTTGCAATCAAAACTCTGTTCGAATGCTTCCACCGGGGGCGCGCTTCTTGCCTTGCTGATGGCACTAACGGAAGTTTTGCCCAGGAGCCCGGGAAAGAAAACCGCTGGAATGAGAACCAGGATACCCCGGGCTTCGTCCAAGAGAGGCAATCCGACGATGGGCCTTCGGGCCCTTTTTTTGCGATTGAGTGCCAGAGCGCCGATTCATGGAATTTCAATCCGTTCCAGAGCAAAACCGAACCAGAGCGAGAGGAAACCGCTCTAGCACTAACTTCATGAGAAAGAATCTAAAACACAGGTTTCGAATTCGCAGCGCCAGCCTTCGGGCCAGGCTCCTGGTCGCCACCATTGCCCTCTTGCAGGTATCCCTTTCGGGCTGCCAGGAAGCCCCATCAAACAGAATCTGCACGCAAATAGGCTGCGGAGACATGGGACTGTCTGTAACCATCCACGACCTTCCCGACGGCGAGCACGAAGTAGCCCTCACCGCCGACGGCAAAACCCGTATACTGGAATGCGAATCCAGTATTGAGCGCACCGTTGAAGACAGAAGCACCAATACCGTAATGCATTCCGGAGGGCCCTGCGGCGTTTTTCTTCCGGGCAAATGGAAAGAGATAGAGGTTTCAGTGAATGGACGGTACCTGGGCCGCCACGAATTAGAGTACCGCGCCTATTATCCCAACGGCCCCCATTGCGCGCCGGAATGCCAGGGGGCCAGTCTGGAAATCGATTTTGAGGATTAAGAAACTCGCGCTGCCATCGCTTAGTCCATCAGTTCAGCGGGTGCGCTGAATTCTTTCCAGGGCTGGTCTTCCGGAAAAAAAGGACGATAATTGTATACGATTTTCCCTGCGCGGATGGCTGACCGGAAATCCTCATCCAGCTCCACATGGGGGAATCGGAACTGACGAATCTTCAATGGCCATACATTTCCGTCCACTCGAAGCATGGCATCGTTTCCCGTACCGGCCAGCGCGTATATTCCCGGCTGAAGTTCAATCAGGCTCATGCTGTACAGGCTCATGGACATGGCCTCCGGTTCACCTTCCGAATACATGGCGGTATAGATTTCCAATTCTACGGTCTGACCGGTGCGAATATTAAAAACGGTGCCTGCTCCTGATGGTCCGGCATTCACCCCGGAAACAACCAGGAGATGCTTGCCCAGGGGATACAGTCCGTAATTCACTTCCGGTTCTGCATCCAATCTATGGCGCTTAACGCTACCGTCCGGCAAGTGGCATACGATTTTCAGATGGTCTTCCCCGGTGGTGCCGGTCACTCGGCTTCCGTCATTGAGTACCACCGAGCTGCTTTCTCCGGGACTGAACATTTGTCGGTTCATGCTTTCAGGGCGGGAACTGGCAACAATTCGAGGATAGGAGATCTGATCTGTAGGGGATCCTTCTTTAATTTCTTCCGGGTTTCCGGATGCCGGGTTTTCCGCGCCGGGGGGCTCCGATGGCGCCGGTTGCATCAGCAGGCAGCCGGTAAAAGAGGTGGAAAGCAAAGCCATTGGAATCCAGGAAAAAGGACGAAAGTCAGCGCGGGCAAACTGCGGGTAATGTATCCAGGCTTGAGCTCCCGGCCGCACCCGGGCTTTCCTGGAATTCGCCTGCCCGGACTGCCGACGCCTGCCAGAAGCCTGAAATTGAAAGAAACGACTGAGAATCATACTTGAACTCCATGCTAGATACTGGAGGCAGCCCCGAAAGGCGCCATGGTTGAGTGACTGAGGCACCGGCGGATTCCGTCCGTGGTCCTCGAACTCACGAGTGCGGGGCGGCTCTAGGCTTTGCTCCGGCTCTTCAAAAACTGATGCACTTCATCATCTTTCAAGGGGCTGGCCCAACCGAAGGCCTTGAAGAGAAGCGGAGCCCAGTACACAGCCCAGAGAATAATCAGAAAGTACCTAACAAAACGAACGATGCCTTCGAGCACTTCCCCTTCTACCTGAAACAGTAGTTTGGGCACTACACGAAAGAAACCAATACCGGCAAAACCAATAACGAATACGCCCAGGATCTTGAGCGGAGTCTTATGAAGGACAAAATGATTGGATCGCTCGGATAGCGCCAGAGCGGTTCCCAGTCCGGCCATGGTGGCTCCAATGGAAATGAATGTATCCAGGCTACGCGGATCGAAGGACTCCTTGAGCTTCGCCAGGTCCGCCGAATCCAGTCCCACGGCCATGGTGGACATGGTCTGCCAGTTGGCCGGATCTTCATGGTCTATGAGGCTCCTCAGGATTACCGCTACCAGAATGAGTACCAGCGATACGGCAAAACTGATCAGGATCTTTGGTCCGGTAGACTGCTTTTCGAACCAGGCGATAACGCCATCGGTAGTGCGAATGTAAACGTACAGGCAAATAGCGCCCAGAGCGATTCCACCGATGATATCCTGGGGGAAGTGCACTCCCAGAACCAGCCTGGAAAAACAAATCAAACAAATGAGGATGAAGGCGGCAGGGAAAACGATGGCGCCCTGCTGGCGAAAGACATAGGCCAGATAGCCCCATATGGTCACGGCATTCTGCGAGTGTCCGGAAGGTATACCATAACTGCTTTCGAATACGTATCCCTTGATTTCGGAACTCACCCAGTATGGTCGGGGCTCGGTGAGCCAGAGCTTGAAAAATGAGTTTGTGTAAGACGAAAAGAGCAGCATGCCCAGAAGTCGCACTCCGATGGCGGGCTGCACAAACCAGAAGAAGATGGGCACCAGAATGAAATAGAATGTTTCATTTCCCAGGTAGGTTACCAGCTCAAAAGGGAGTATGGGTAGCCCCCAGGTTTGAATCTCGGCAACAATATCGCCGCCCCATTTCCAGATACCTTCTCCAAGCATGGATGTATAGGGTGCGCCTTCCAGCTACTGTAAAGCAAAAACCGGACTTGATTTCCTGTAGCCGTTACGGTCCGTTGACAGCATGCATGGTAGCCAGATAGCGGAGTTCCCGCTGGAAGAGATACAGAAGCGCCTGGAATTGGCAAAGGAGCTGTTGCCTTCTCTGGGACAGAAGCTACTTCAAATTCAGCCGCAGCTGCATATTGAAAACTCCGCGAATTCCCGATCGGATCTGACTTTGATGAATCGGGCGGACCAGGAGATTGAAGGTCCACTGCTGGGTTCGCTAAGGGAGTCTTTTCCCGATGACACCTATCATGCTGAGATGGTAGACCCGGGAGGAGACCAGCTCGATTTCACCTGGTGGATCGATGCCGTGGACGGTACTCGTAATTTCATTCATGGACTTCCTTTCTATTGTATGTCTGTAGGGATCTCCTTTCGCGAGACCCCGGTGGCCGGCGCCGTCTATGTTCCGGTACTGGGCGAGATGTACTGGGCCATTTCCGGTTCCGGCGCTTTTAAGAACGATCAGCCTATCTCGGTATCCCGAATCGCTCAGATGGATCGATCCCTGGTGGCCACCGGGCTGCCTTACGAAAGAAAAGAAATCATCACTCGTTTAATCTCGGATATTTCCGCTTTCGTATCCAGCGGCACCGGTCTCCGTCGCACGGGCTCGGTGATTCTGGATCTGTGCTACGTGGCCGAAGGCCGGTTTGATGCTATGTGGGAACGGGGCGTAGATCCCTGGGATTGTTGCGCTGCCTCCGTCATTATCAAAGAAGCCGGCGGAAGGCTTTCCGGATTCTCCGGAGAAATCTTTCACATTAAACAGCAGGACCTGGTCGCCTCCAACGGAATACTGCATACCGAGATGCTGGAGATTCTAAAACAGGCTCGAGAAATCGAAGGCATTAACTGAATCGGCAGCCTTTGGGCGACCACCCCATCGGCAGCTTCCAGGCGACCATGGATTCGGCGGCTTTCGGGAAACAACGAACCGGCGATTTTTCAGCAGTCCAGGGCTAAGCCCCCGGGCGACTCGATACTGGAGATGGACGGGTCTACGTGCGAAAGCGCTCTAGTAGGATCCGAAAACTTAATTCGTCGAATCGTCCCCGCGCTTTCGCTTCAAAGCATTCAAATGCCGGATTTCATGATAGGCCTGGATCCACATCCAATCCATAAGATTCACGCCACCAAAGATAGCATGGGGAATACCGCGCTTCTGTAGATCCGATTTCGATTTGCCATCCAGCGCTTTTTCCGTTTTGTCCATGGCTTTCTGTAGATGCTCTTTGCAGGTAGCAAGATCCCAGTTTTCTTTCGGAATCACAACATCCGGGGCCTCGGCATTTCCCGTTTTCAGAATATCGCTTTCGTAGGCTTCGTAATCAAGGTCCTGACATTCATCGCCGGAAAGTCCGATTTTTCCCGCCATGATGGCCGGAAGGGCCCGGGCCATACTCCATTGAGTCAAATACAAATGTTCGGCAATCTGCGAGGGCGACCACCCCCCCGCTTCAGGGGCCGCGGCGAACTCCGCGTCCGGAATGGACTCCAGGTATTGCAGAACTTGCTGGCGGAAGTCCTTCCATTGATCCAGCATCTCCTGTGGACTGTTCACTTCTGTAGGATTGGCCATGACTCCAATAAAGAAAACCGGGAATGCGAGTATAGAACAAAAAGCTTTTGCCACAAACCGTGGAACGGATACTGACCCATGCACGAGCCCACACTCACTGTAAATATGGCCATGACCCTGGATGGCAAAGTAATGCTTCCGGACGGTACCTGGCATGGACTGACCTCGGCAACGGATCGAAAAACCATGGATGAGTATAGAGCCCGGGCGCAGGCCTTGATAGTGGGCAGAAACTCCGTGGAAAAAGACAATCCGGTATTTGCGCTCAAGGATGGCAGGCCAGGTCCCCGCCCGGTCATGATCTGCCGCTCCCGATTGCCCCGTCCGGACCTCCGGTTCTTCCAGCATGAACCAATATTGTATACCAGCCCGGCCCTTGCTGAAAGTGCGGAAGGCCACAATCTCAGCAAGCAGGCCGAGGTTGTATGCGCTGTGGAACTGGAACCTACTTCGATCATCCGGGATCTAAGTAGTCGGGGCTACAACCGACTGCTGCTTGAGGGCGGTCCTGCATTGAACGCCGCTTTCTTTCGCCTGGATCTGGTGGATACACTGCATATAACTATAGTTCCGTACATACTGGGAGATTCCTCCCTTCCCGGTATTGTGGATTCCGATAGCTGTTTACCGGATTTTAAGGAGCGTAGCTGGAAGTTAGTTCGTTGTGAAAGAATTGAAAACGAAATCTTTACAGAATACCGTCGGCAAAGAAAGTGAGCCATGGTTCGTGAAAGGGTTCTGCCGGCAGTCTATATTGGCATTTCTGTACTGATTGTTATTCTCCTTTCTGTCTACGGAATCCTGGTTTTCAGACTACCCTCCTACAACGGCTCCCTGAAAACAAAACACGTCACTGCCGAGGTTCAGATACACCGGGACCGCTCCGGCATGCCGCACATAATCGCTTCCTCGGATGAAGACGCTTATTTTGGTCTGGGTTATGCCATGGCTCAGGATCGTCTGTTTCAGATGGATCTGCTTCGCCGGGCTGCCACCGGTCGCCTGGCCGAAGTTCTGGGACCGGAGCTTCTGAAGACAGACATCCTGTTTCGCACAATCACAGCTCCCATCCCGGCCACAAAGATCTATGCGGAGATGCCGGAGGAAGTCAGAAATGCTGTGTTGGCATTCAGCAAAGGTGTTAACCTGGCCATGGAGCGGGAATCCCGTCCGGTGGAATTCCTGCTGCTGGGCTATTCGCCGGAGCCCTGGAAGCCCGAGGACTCCCTTTCGGCGCTCTATATCATGTCCTGGGATCTAAGTCCGGCCTTTTCGCAGGAAATACTATTTCACATAATCCAGCAGCGATTGGGGCCAATAAGCGCAGGTATTCTTTTCAGCGAATACGTAGATCGCGGTCCGGACATTCTTACCGGCATGCAGGCCTCCGCCTATCGTCCTGATAATGAATTGTTCGCCAGGGATGATCCGGCACCGGGCCTGCGCGAAGTGGAATTGCTGGAAGCGGAGCTTACGGAAAGCCAGATTTCGCACAGGCAAGAATCGCTCCCCGGGATTTCGCATCCAATGGCTACGCGCGCTCAAGAATCCCACGCTCAGGTGTTCCGGACTTCCACGGGAAGTGTATGGGAAAAGCTGTGGGCCGCTGCGGTTCCAGGGGATAAAATGAATGCAACGACTCCGGGGGCGAAAACAGAAAAAGACGAAGTGTTGGAGACCAGATTACGATATGCGCTGCGGGCCCATCAACTATTCGAATCCATAGCCGGAAGCCCCGGGGCCGGCGCTTCCAACAACTGGGTGATTTCGCCGGACAAATCGGCCACCGGAACAGCGGTAGTGGCCAACGATATGCACCTGGGTCACGGAATACCGGGTATCTGGTATCAGGCGCACTTAATCAGTCCGGATCTTAACGTTACAGGAGTGATGCTTCCCGGGGTTCCTTTTGTGGTAGCCGGGGGCAACGAGCACACGGCCCGCGGATTCACAAATGTAATGCTGGACGATATTGATTTTTATAGAGAAAAACTGGATCCCGATAATCCGGACCGCGTAATGTATCGCAACCGCTACGTGGATATCGAGACTATCAAAACAACCATTCAGGTCAAGGGAGAGGACCCGGTAGAGCATACCATTCGCATCACACCTCATGGGCCAATCATAACGGATATTCATCCCTTGCTGCGCAAAGAGGCGGATCATCTGGACGCATCGAGTATCCGCGATTCCCTGCAGGGAGAGGCCATCTCAATACGGTGGACTCTCTATGATCACACGGACGCCGCCCTGGGCCTGTACAGGGCCAATCGAGCCAGATCTATAAAGGACATCGAAAAGGCCCTGGAGAATTTCAAGATACCCGCGCAGAACTGGGTTTATGCGGACTCCGAAGGGAACATCGGCTATACGGCGGCGGCGGGTATTCCTGTTCGACAGGGATTCAGCGGCCAGGGACTTCTAAGGGGCTGGGATGGAAGTCAGGAATGGAACGGCTACGTTCCCACCGCCAGACAGCCATCCGTGCGAAATCCCAAGGAAGGATGGATTGCCTCCGCCAACAACAGGCATTCGGAGAACTTCCCCTACACCATCTCCAATTACTATGCCAGCCCCGATCGATATCAAAGAATCCAGCAGCTTCTAAACACCACCGACGGCCTGGACCGAAAAGATCATCAGCGGTTACAGATGGATGTGTTTAACTTCCAGGCGCGGAATCTAATGCCCTACTTCCGCCAAGCACTGGATCTTCCCTTTCCGCAAACCGACGATCGCTGGACGGACCAGAACCTGGAAAAGGCCCGAAACCTGCTTCTGGACTGGAATCTGCAGAATGATCGCAGTTCCAGCGGCGCTGTTGTTTATCACTATTTTCTGATAACGTTAGTTAAAAACATATTTGAACCGGTGATAGGTTCGGATCTGTTTCCTTACTATGCTTCCAATCGCTATACAATGTTCAATACTTTGCAGAACATCCTTCGTAGTCCCGAGCATCCGTTCTATGAAAAAGGCAAGCTAAGCCGGAATGAAATAATCAGAAAATCCTTTGAACAGGCAATACGAACTCTGTTGAACAAGCATTCCACGGCCACAGAAGTCCGCTGGGCCGACATCCACAGCCTGGAATACAAGCATCCTTTTGGAAGAGATTCCGCCTTGTTGGGATACTTTTTCAACCGGGGCCCCTTCCCTATCGATGGTTCCTGGAGCACCGTGGCTCCGGCAGGGTTCAAGATCCAGGACCTCGACTCCGCGGAATTCGCGGTAACGCATGGAGCTTCCCA
This sequence comes from Spirochaetaceae bacterium, assembly GCA_002730875.1. Lineage (GTDB taxonomy): Bacteria > Spirochaetota > Leptospiria > Leptospirales > Leptonemataceae > UBA3465. The sequence continues at coordinate 35,415 of PCBI01000016.1, forward strand.
ACGAATGATCTATGACGTGGGCAACCCGGACGCATCGGTAACCGCCTTGCCCGGCGGCATTAGCGGTCAATTTCTGAGCCCCCACTATGACGATCAGATCCAGGATTATATCGAAGGCGGTTACAGGGCTTCGCCGTTCAGGGAAGAAGAAGCCCGAAAACTGAGCAAGTATCTATTGGTTCTGCAACCGGCAGACTCGAACGATTAATCTCGGCGCCTCGGAAGCCATTGCAATCATGCTCAAATTGCTCAATAGACTGTCTTGAATCGTGCAGGATGCCCACAGGCAAGGCATCCCATGGTTTCCAATGGTCTTGCAGGCGAAGCCCGGAAGTTCAGCCCGGCCCCTCTTTCGTGGGCCAGCCGGCAGTTTAGCCATTAACTGTCCAGAGCCGGGCGAAGTCTGGCGCTACACTTGACACTGCCCGGGCATAAAAATACCTTCAACAAGGTGAAGGCTTCAGGTTTCTCAGTTACCGGTCTTGTGCGAAGTAGAAACGAGGATTCAGCGCTTATCGAAAGCACGCTGGTGCAGGATGCTAGTTTTCGACTACACTCTGTTGAACTCCAAACCCCGGGATGGATTGCAGTTGCGGACGGGCTGGGAGGCCATGCGCACGGGAACGTGGCCAGCCAGACTTTGCTATATTCGCTTATCTCAGAAGACCCTCCCTTCAAAAACCAGGAGGACCTGAACGAATTCGGCGCATTTCTATCCGCCAAACTGGTGGAAAAATCTAGAGAGCTTCATGACAGCGATACAATGGCCTCTACGTTCACCGGCTTGTACATCACCGAGGACCATATACACTTGATCCATTGCGGCGATTGCCGGGCTTATAGAGTGGATCGGGACGATGAGTCCCATGCGCTGCTAACCATTGATCATACTATGGTCTTCCAGGACTATTTACGGGGCGAATTGTTCCTGGAACAGGTGCGCACCCATCCAATGAAAAACCGGCTTACCCGATGTATACAGGCCAGGGAAGAGATTCCGCAGTTGGACCATAAATCCTTTCCGCTAAAGAAAGGCATGCGATTCCTGCTGGTAAGCGACGGAATATGGGAGTCCATGCATCATGAACAATTGATGCGACAAACAAAGGACGGCCCGATTCAAGAATGCTGCGAGAGCGTGTACAGGAGCTACTGGGAATCCGGAGCCCGGGATAACGGCAGCCTGGTACTGCTAGAAACCTGAGAGGCTATACGGCAGGACAGCTTCTGGTTCGGGTTGACGACGATTCACCCACCGGAAGAAAGCAATCGTTCCACAAACAGGGCTTCCCATACGGTTTCGGCCACCAGGGCCATGCCTCGAGCGTTGGGATGTACTCCATCGGGCAGGCAGAGCTCCGAATTCAACATCACCCCTTCCAGAAAGAAAGGCAGTAGCTCCACTTGAAATTCGCTTTCCAACCGGTCAAAGATGGCTTCGAACCGCCTGGCTCGGTCAGGATCCATGCCCGGAAGCGCAGGCATCCTTGCCACGAAGATCTGAATGGCCGGATTGGATCTTCGGGCGTCCTCTATGATTTTCCCAAAGTGGTTATAAGAAAACTCGGGATCTGTCTGATTGAACAGGTCGTTGGCGCCCAGAAAGACTACCAGGTAATCCACCGGTGCATGTTTCTTCAGCAACGGGCCGAGTCGATAGTAGGCATCCATCACCGTATCGCCGCTAATGCCTCCATTCACCACTTTCCAGGATCGCTCTTGATTTTCCAGTTTCCGCTGAATAATCGCCGGAAAGGATTGATCCGGCAACAGGCCATAACCTTCGGTAAAGCTATCGCCCAGAAATAGAATCGTAGGTTGCATGAAGTAATCCTTGATAGAACAGCCAGCGATGAGCGCAAGGAGGGCCAAAGTGACGGTACGAACGCCCAGTCCGCGACACATGAGATCAGATCCGGTCTCTATGATTCGAACCCCGCAATAAGACCGAAGTCAGGGAGTTTCCAGAATGGCCAGGGTATCGCCCACGTTTACGGATTCGCCGGATTTTTTCAGAATGGTCTTCAGGACTCCTTTTTCGGGACTCTCCAGCGGAAAGGCGGCCTTGTCGGTCACCAGTTCACAGAGCTCCTGGCTTTCGTCGACCTGGGTTCCTTCTTCCACGTTCCAGCCCACAACCTCAATTTTCTCTGCATCTCCAATGTCGGGCACCATTAGCGGTATTTCACGAGCCATAGAACGATACCGCTATGGCCGCATGCAATTGCAACAGCAAAACTCCGATTCCCATTGATTTCCTCTATGCTATTGATTATCCTGGTAGTATGAATCGCCTCCCCGTACCCACCGACGATCAGCTGAGAGACACCCTTTCGGCCACCATGATGCCCCATGACCTGGAGCAGGCTCTGCCGCTTATCCATGAAATCAATGAGCTGAAAAAAGCGAAAAACGCCGTCATCCTGGGCCATAACTACATGACTCCGGACGTGTATCATGGCGTGAGCGACTATGTGGGGGATTCCCTGGGACTGGCCCGACTCTCGGCAGAAACGCAGGCAGACATTGTCCTTTTTAATGGCGTCCATTTCATGGCCGAAACCGCCAAAGTGCTGAACCCCACTAGAAAAGTGCTCATCGCCGATCCCGAAGCCGGTTGTTCGCTGGCCGAAAGCATTACTCGCAAAGATGTTCAGGAGCTCAAGAAGAAGTTCCCGGGGGTGCCAGTAGTAACCTACGTAAACTGCTCGGCCGAGGTTAAAGCAGAAACAGACATTTGTTGCACCAGCGCCAATGCATTGAAGGTCATCGAAAGCCTGCCTGATGATACCATCATCTTTCTACCGGATGCCTATCTGGCGAAGAACATGCAGCAACAGACAAAAAAGCGGCTCATCGCCTGGGAAAACGGCAAGTGTATGGTCCATGAGCTGTATTCCGGCGATGACGTTCGCGACATGCGACGTCAGTTTCCGGACCTGGTTGTCATCAGCCACCCGGAATGCGATACAGATGTTACCGAAGCTTCAGACTTTGCCGGCTCCACTTCGCAGATGGAGGACTTCATCCGAAACAGTCATCAGAAAAACATCATGCTGCTTACCGAGTGCTCCATGGGAGATAATCTGCGGCACAAGTTTCCGGATCGGCACTTCATTTCCACATGCCATACCTGTCCGCATATGAAAAAAATCACGCTGACCAAAGTGCGGGACGCCTTAGTAAAAGAACAATTTGAGATCCATCTCAGCGATGAGATCATAGAAAAGGCCCGAAAATCCGTAGAAAGAATGATTGAAATCGGGTAGGCCTTATCAGATCCTGCTGCCGTTGCGGTTTGCGGGACTCACTTTATCAAACGCCCCGGAAACCTGTAGCCAGGACAAATAGAGCGCAGTCAGGATACGAATCGAGTATGGAACAAATCAAGAAATATACACTACCCATTGTGATCGGAATCGGGTTACTATTGCTGCTATCGTTTAGCACAATCAGTAACTACTATCTGGATTATCAATGGTACAAATCTCAGAAGCTGGGTAGCCTGTTTTTCACCTATTTCTGGCTCAATTTGCTGCCTTTTCTGGGCGGTTTCCTGCTTGCTCTCCTTTTCTATCTTCCTGTTTACAAGTTCAACACAAAGAGCCTTCGCCTATTATTCTCGGAGGGGATGTTTACAAAAGGATGGAACTATCTATTTGCGGCCATTCCCTTTGTGGCCGCTTTTCTGTTTCATGGCCCATCGGCCGTAACTCTATCGGATTCCATTCCTCTGTTTTTTTACGGATCTAACGCTGGCGTGGCGGATCCAATTCTGGGCGTAGATGTTAGCTTTTACATGTTTGATCTTCCATTTTACAAGGGAATCATCCACTATTTTCAGATTCTCATCATCGCTCTGGTGATCTACAGCGCCGCCATGTTTTACCTACCTGTACAGGCTGCGGGCATTTCCGGGAAACTGCACTACAAAGACGCTTTGATTTTCCGAATCACGGTTCTGGGCTCCGTGCTCGGTGCTCTGTTTCTGGCCGTTCTGGCAGTGGATTTCTGGCTGGACAGTTACGAATTGATCACCACCGGCACATCTAGCACTGTGGCGGGAGCCGCTTATACGGACGCCAACTTCACTCTGTACGGTTATCGCATCCTTTCCATAATCTCCGCGCTGGCGGCTCTGGTAGCCCTGTTCGCGCTTATTCGAAAGTCCTACAAAACAGCAGCCATTGCCGTGGTTTCGGTTTTTGCGCTGTACATTGTAGGGGTTCGTCTGGTACCTTTTCTGATTCAATCGCTGCAGGTTAATCCGAACGAATTGACCATGGAAGAGCCTTACATTGAACACAGCATCGCCTACACGCGAAAAGGCTATGGACTGGACAAAGTAAAGCGAAGCAATTTTGAACCAGGCCAGGGAATTGACCCGCAAACCGTGCAGAGAAACCAGGAGTTGATCTCCAATATCCGACTCTGGGACTATCGTCCGCTGAAAGCCACCTTCAAGCAACTCCAGGAGATTCGACCGTACTACGAATTCGCCGACGTGGATGTGGATCGTTACCGTATCAACGGCCAGCTACGTCAGGTAATGCTCAGCGCCAGAGAGCTCAACGCATCGGAATTGTCGTCGCACGTACAGAAGAACTGGATCCCCATGAAGCTTCAATACACCCACGGCTACGGGGTAGTGATGAGTCCTACAAACCGTGTCACCGAGGACGGCTTGCCGGAGCTATGGATCAAGAACTTCCCGCCAGAAATCAAGCAGGAAGGATTGCCCGAGTTCACGGAACCGCGCATCTATTACGGAGAAATCCAGGAAAGCTACGTGGTCGTCAACACCGGCATGAACGAGATCGACTATCCGGCCGGACAGGAGTTCGCCGAAACGCGGTATGCCGGCGATGGGGGGATACCACTCGGTTCGGGCCTGCATCGGTTACTGATTTCATGGCCCTTTGATACCTACAAGCTCTTAACGGCCGATGCCGTTAAGAGCGAAAGCCGGTTACTCATTCGCCGAAACATTCACGAAGCTGTGCGACGACTGGCCCCTTTTCTGGAGTTTGATGACGATGCCTATCCAGTAATTGGCAAAGACGGCAAGCTCTATTGGATCATCGACGCCTACACGACCTCCAGTCGCTATCCGTACAGCGCCCGAATCAATCCGGACTTCCTGTCTTCTTTATCCAACCGACTGAATCTGCGCCGTTTTGGCGGAATCAACTACATTCGAAACTCGGTGAAAGTAGTGATCGACGCCTACAATGGTCAGGTGGGAATGTTTGCCCTTGACGAACAGGATCCCGTAATCAGGGCCTACAAAGAGTTCCTGCCGGAACTTATCCAGCCCATGGACCAATTCCCGGCATTTCTCAAGCCCCATCTGCGGTATCCGGAAGCCATATTCATGATCCAGGCCTCCATTTATACGGACTACCATATGCAGGATCCGCAGGTCTTCTATAACCGGGAGGATCGATGGGAAATATCCCAGGAACTGTACAACAAGAACAAACAGATGGTGGAGCCCTACTACGCTATTATCAAACTACCCGGCGAAGAAGAACCGGAAACGGTAATTATGCTACCCTTCATTCCCAAGAACAAACAAAACCTGGTTTCCTGGATGGGCGTGCGTTGCGATGTGGACCGGGGCCTGGGCGAGATCCTGGTTTTCGACTTTCCCCGTTCCCGCCAGATTTACGGCCCAATGCAGATTGAAGCCCGAATCGACCAGGATGCGGAGATTTCGCCCCAGCTTTCGCTATGGGATCAGCAGGGTTCCTCGGTGATTCGCGGCAATCTTCTGGTCCTACCCATTGAAGATGAGCTCGTTTATGTAGAACCGCTCTATTTACAGTCCGATGAGAGCCCCTTTCCGGAACTCAAGCGAGTCATTGTGGCCAGCGGAACAAGCATTGCCATGCGAAGCACTCTGCAGGAAGCCATTGAAGCCGTAGCGCGAAATCGCACCGGAACGGATCAGCCCGGGGCGGAGGATGCTCCTTCGGTGGCGGTGGATCCGAAACAACTGGTTCGCCAGGCAAAGGAATCTCTGCGACAGGCCAAATCGGCCGCCGGGCGCGGAGACTGGGAGCAGTTCGGAAAGTTTATGGATGAACTGGAAAGATCCCTGGACCGGATTCCATCCAATTGATTTCGTAGAGTTGCGGGCCGTTTGAAGCACTTCGATTTACCATCGCCTGGTAGGCACAGAAAGGCCTGTCTTATTATTCAGATTCAGAGGAGAACAGGAATTTGGAAATTCGCATAGGACAGGGCATTGACTTCCACAGGCTTATCGAAGATGAGAAACGGCCTCTAATGCTGGGCGGCGTGGAGATTCCTGGATCGCTGGCTCTAAAAGGTCATAGCGATGCGGACGTTATCCTCCATGCAATTACCGATGCCATCCTGGGAGCCCTGGGTCTGGGAGATCTGGGAGAGTTTTTTCCCGACACGGACCCTGCATTCAAAAACGCCGACTCCAGCGTACTTCTGGAAACGGCCCTTCAGGAGATGCGAAAGAGAAGCTACCGGGTCAATAATGTGGATCTAACGGTGATGGGTGAACGCCCAAAACTGGCCCCATATCGAGCGCAGATCAAAAAAAAAGTAGCCTCCTTGCTTGCAATTGCAGAAGAAAGCACAGGAATCAAGGCCACCACAACAGAAAAAATGGGTTTCCTTGGCCGATCCGAAGGCCTGGGATGTATGGCAGTGATTCTGCTCGTTCAATAATTACCTGGCAAGTCCCGAAATAAAAAAAGGGACGGAACGAGCTACCGAGGGCTGATGCGCAATTGCACCTATATCAATATTCGAGCCCGGCGAGGTTCGTCGCCGATGCATCTCTTCCAGGAGACTCCTCGGATATTTACCGCCCCCGTTGTATCTGGCCGTTCCCGATTCATGCGGCCTTTCTCCTTTCGCCCGTTGGGTTTCTCCAGCCAGAGGCAACGCCTATCGTTTCGCGCAATAATACTGCTTCTGACCGTTTTGTCCCTCACTGCCTGCAACAGAGAAAACTCCGCCTATACGAAGATAGATCTGAACGAACAACCGGCTCGCGTAGCGCCAGGACTGGTGGATCCTCAAGCCACGGATAACCCTGGCTGGGTTCGCATTCCGGCCGCCAACCCCGACCAGCAACGACCGCTAAGACTGCATTCCCTGGGCTTGCCCGGAATACCGGAACGAAAACCGGTACAATGGTGGGATCGCCCCATGGAAGACTTTTCGGTGGAAATCTGTTTTTCTGTGGATCAGAAGCAACTGGAAAAGCTTACATCGCCGGCCCTGCATCTGGCTCATATAGGCGAAAAGTGGGCCATCCACTTAAACGGAACAAAGCTCATGAGCAATCTGGAGGCCCCGGAATCGCGAAGCCGAAGAAACCTGATATTTCCGTTGGATGTGCGGCTCTTCCAGGAGGGCAGCAATTGCCTTCTGTTTCACATACGAGGAGATCCTGTGAATATGGAAACCGGCCTCTATTATGGGGGGCCCTATCGCATCATTGAATACCAGGCGATCGTAGAAGACAAATCCGAAGCCATCAAGCTTTCTTTGATCAGTATCTATCTGGCCATCGGTTTGTTTCATACGCTTTTCTTTTTGCAGAAGAAGAGAGATCGATATAACGTCTACTTCGGGCTGTTTTCCGGCATCATGGCGCTCTGGCTGTTTTCCCGGTCGTCGTTGATTTATTCGGTGATTCCGCAGTACCCCATCACTTTGCGCCTGGAGTTGCTCGCTCTATTTCTGCTGCTGCCGTCCTTTGCCTCTTTTGTGCAATCGGCCCAGGGCGGAGTACACGTCTGGTTCATGCGGACTCTGTGGATCAGCCATGGTCTGTTTCTCCTCCTGCTTTTGTGGCCCTCGGTAAACCTGCTTCAGGATCTGATTACCTGGTGGCGTGTACTGGCAATACTGTTCCTGTTCTACTTTCTGATCATCATTCCGATGCGATTCTGGCGCTATGTAAGGCTCTTTCAGCTCCGCTACCAAACCCTGGAGTCAATGAAGAAGGCCATTCTGAATACGGTGCCGGGTAACCTGCTCATTGGCACTGTGGTGGTGGTCCTGGCCGGCATTTTCGACATCGTGAACGCTTCCCAGGGCCGCGGCAATCAAGGTATCATTGAATACGTTTTTTTGATTTTCGTCGGTGGCTCGGCGCTGCGAATCGCGAACAGGCTTTATTTCCTGAATGACATGGTGGAAAACCTGAACCGCAAGTTACGCCACAACCTTTCCGTCTTGAACGAAACCAACACCAGGCTACGCACTTCGGAACGGCGCTACCGCCACTTGATCGATGGCTCCAGGGACATCATACTCTCCCTGGATTCCCGGGGCACCATACTTCTGGCCAGTCGGGCCTGCCGGGTGGAACTGGGCATAGGGCCGGAAGACCTGGAAGGAAAGAATATTGAATCACTGATCCACGGAGATCCGGCGGATCAGTTCAGAACCCTGGAGTTCTTTCGAGAACGATTCGAGGTATTCCGCAAAGAGAAAGAAAATCTTCAGATGAAGATACCTGTGCGTACCCGGAGCGAAAGCCAGCCCGCGCAGTTTCAACTCACTCTGCAAAAAATGCAGGGGGATGAGCACTGGGAAATCCTGGGTCGACTGATGCCGCTGAAGGAAGACTACTTGCTGCAATTCCTGGAGCAGGAGCAGCTCACTTTCAGCATGGGAAATGAGCTCATCGCCGTGGAAGAACTGTCCCAGCGACTGGTCCGAAACCTGCCCAGATATATTGATGCCTCCCAGGCCGGCATGATTCGAATCGGACTCAGGGAAATTCTGATAAATGCCATCGAACACGGTAACCTGGCCATAAGTTTCGAAGAAAAAAGCAGGGAGCTTTCCACCGGTAACTACAGCGATTTTATCATTCTGCGACAGAGCGACCCCCGATACCGGGACCGCCGGGTTACCGTGGACTACAATCTGGACTCAAACGGCGTAGTGTACCGCATTCAGGATCAAGGAAAAGGGTTCGACCATCACTCCATGAGCGGAAAATTATCGGTTTCCCCCAGCGAAGAGCTCCCCCTTCATGGTAGAGGAATTATGATTACCAGGAATGCGTTTGACCTCGTGGAATATAACGAAAAAGGTAATGAAGTGAGGCTGCTGAAGTACTTCCGGTAGAAGTAGCGTTGCTCTTTTTTGCCCGTCCGGTTTCTCGTGGGACGGAGTTATGCAGGAGAGATTCATTGTGGAGATGAGACAAAAGGATACGTTAAAAAGCCCCCAGACCCAGGGGCACGAATGGACTTTTCTGAGCAATCACTCGCATGTGCTGCTCTGCCTGTACCGTGATCCAGACATGCGCCTACGGGATGTGGCTCAACTGGTGAATATCACGGAACGCGCGGTACAGGGCATTGTTCTGGATCTGGAGGAGGCCGGAGTGCTGCGTCGGATCAAGCAAGGCAGACGGAATCGGTACGAAATCTATCTGGATCGCAGCCTGAGGCATCCCCTGGAAGAGCATATCCCGGTAGGAAAGCTTCTGGACCTGCTGAAATAATCTGATCCCGAGCGTCTATCTGCCGTCTATCTCAGTATGCAGCGTGTAGCGGTTTCTCTGGCCTTACTATTCTTGCCGGCCTATCTGTCCTGCCTCGGGCCCGACATCCAGCAGCGCCGGGTTCAAATCCAGGAGCCCGGACCGGATCAACCTCCGCACATCTCTACCGAAGAATCGGAAAACAGCGACCCCAGGCCGCCTACCGCCGAAGTCCGGCTCAGCTTCCAGGAAAAGCAATTTGTGGATCTGGTGAATGCACACCGCCAGAAAGTTGGTTGTAGTCCCTTAAAGCTAAACACAAAACTACAGAAGCTGGCCGAAGAGCATTCCAGGGATATGGCCGTACGCGATTTCTTCTCGCATACAAATCCGGACGGGGAGTCCCCGTTCGATCGGATGAAAAACCTGGGGATTCGCTATTCCATCGCAGCAGAAAACATCGCCTACGGACAACGTTCGGCCCGGGAAGTACTCCAGAGCTGGCTGAGCAGCAGCGGTCATCGAAGAAATATTGAAAACTGTAGACTGAAAGAACATGGAATCGGCCATTTTCTCGAAACCAACCACTGGACCCACGTCTTCGCCACCACACGTTGATGCAAGTTCCGGCCCACTAGCAGTCCCGGTATCCATCACCGCGGCCTATCCACCGCGGCCTATCGAGCCTGAATTCAGGTCTGCTCCCTGTTACTTTTCACTTGAGCCCAATACCCGGCGTATTCAGGCTGGGGTATATGGAACAAAGACAGCTGGGAAGAACCGATCTAAAGGTTAGTATTGCCTGCCTGGGCACCATGACCTACGGAAACCAGAATACGGAAGTAGAAGGACATGCTCAGCTGGATCGTGCACTGGAAGCGGGAATCAACTTCATCGATACCGCCGAGATGTATGCGGTCCCCCCTTCCCCGGACACGTACGGAAAAACAGAGAGCATAATCGGTAACTGGCTGGCAAGCCGACCGGGCATGCGCGAAAAGATCGTTCTGGCTACTAAAGTTTCCGGTCGCGGTCTGCGATGGGTGCGGGACGGCAATGCAATTATCGATCGAAAAAACATACTGGCAGCCGTTGAGGATTCGCTCAAGCGATTGAAGACCGATTATATAGATCTGTATCAGCTACACTGGCCCAACCGTCCCTTCTATCACTTTGGCGGTTACTGGAGATTCTCGCCTTCCGGCGAAGATACGGCTAAAGTCACCGAAAACCTGCATGAAGTACTGCAAACCCTGGGCGAACTGGTACAGCAGGGCAAGATTCGGCATGCCGGGTTATCTAACGAAAGCGCCTGGGGCACAATGAAATATCTGGAACTGGCAGAAAGGTTTTCGCTTCCACGGATGGCCAGCATTCAAAACGAATATAGCCTGCTCTACCGACTATTCGAGCCTGACCTGGCCGAAGTTGCCGTACGTGAAGATGTGTCGCTGTTGGCCTATTCGCCCCTGGCCACCGGAATGCTAACCGGAAAATATAGAAATGGCAAAATCCCGGAAGGTAGCCGGTGGAAGATTCAGTCCAGCCGGCACAACCAGCGAAACACTCCCCAGGCCCATGCGGCGGTGGAAGCCTACCTCGAACTAAGCAAGAGGCACGATGTTCCGCTAAACCATTTGTCGCTGGCATTTGCCCATCAGAAGTATTTCATGACCTCGGTAATCATTGGCGCCACTACAATGGAGCAGCTGAATTCAGACCTGGAAGCATTCCACCTCAAACTCTCCAACGATATCATGAAGGAGATCGAGCAAGTCCGCAGGGATCATCCCATCCCTTTTTGACATGCTAATATAACCACGCCCCACCAGGATCCCAATATTCATGGAAAGTAAAGATTTCAAAGGTCGGTTCCGGTATTTCTTCAAGGACAATAACAGGGAGCAGACGATTCTGCTTCTAAGCGGTTTTCAGGATACGGGCCGCGGTTTCTACTTCCTGGAAGATTATCTGTCCGAGAAATTCAATCTGATCGCGCCGGATTGGCGAGGGCATGGCGATTCGCCGCATCTACCGGAAGGATGGTTCTATTCCTCGGGGATGCTTCTTGCGGATTTCGTGCAGTTCACCGGCGAAATTGTGGAAGGCCCCTATCATATCCTGGCCCACAGCATGGGCTCGGCCCTGGCCGCCAGACATGCCGGTCTGGTGGGCCAGGAAGTTCAATCTCTGGTCCTGATCGAGGGCTTTTCCGGTCGCTGGCCTGCCGAAAAGGAAGCGGACCGGATGACCGACTGGGTGCGAAAACTAAGAAAGGAAAGGCCTCCGCGAGAAAGCCGAATGCCATCCCTAAAGGCTGCCCGGGAATTACTGGCCCGGGCTCACCCGAGGACACCGGAAGAGAATCGGGCCATTCTAGCCGAGCTTTGGACGAATGAAAAGGACGGTGGCTTTACCTGGAAACACGATCCGGCATTGCGAAGTCGGATGCTGCCCATACCTTTCCCGCCGGATCTGAGCCGAGAGTTATGGAGCAGAATTCAATGCCCGACCCTCTTTGTGTACGGCAAGCACAGTCCTCTGAAACCGCCGGATGATCAGATCCAGGAGATACTCTCCCACTTCAGGCGCCTGAAATCCGTGGAACTGGAAAGCGGGCATAACCCCCATCAGGAAATGCCAGAAACCATGATTTCGGTGCTGGAAGAGTTCTACCGGGAATCCCTGTAAGACACTCCTTACAGGAAAGCGGTCCAACAGAATGCGCCTGAAGCCACCGTAGTGACTTCCGAATGCACTGCACCGGCCTGGCCAAAGTGAGCTTACGGCCCAGATGAGCCCTGAAGACACGAACCGGGGCGCCATAGCGCTCTAATCATTTGGGCATAGTCGCCGAGAAATACTCTTTGTTCGCTTTTTTTTAGCGAAATGGGAGTTGTAAACCGGATGGCCCTGGCGAAAAATATGCTAACCTGAACCGACGCGGGCGTCTAATTTTCAGGTAGGCCGATATGAAATCCTTTAACATGCATCCCGGACCAAATGCAAACCTGTCGAAAACCGCTCCTGGAGCTCCTCGATTTTTTGTAGCTGCATTTCTGGTTTCGGTTCTGATCTCATGCCATGCGGCTCCCTCGGTAAATCGCTCCGGACTTCCTGGAGATATGGAGGAGTTATCGCTAAGCATTCAGGACATGAAACGAACGGCCCGGATCTATGTTCCCGCCGGCTACAATAAACAGAAGTTGCCGGTAATCGTCCTGCTCCACGGTTCAGGGAGCGATGGATATTCGGTGGCCAGACAGTCAGGAATGAGCCTGGCGGCTCAACAGAGAGGATTCATCGTAGTGTACCCCGATGCACTCCCTCTGGATCCGCAAAAGCCCGCCAGCGCGCAGAACCCGCGGGTGTGGGCGGACGGAACAGGCCGAGGCTTTGCCGGTGAGAATCCCGAGAATGATGTGATATTCATTCGTGGTCTATTGAACCGCATCTTTGAAGATTTGCCCGCGGATCCCGATCAGGTGCACATTGCCGGGTTTTCTAACGGCGGCTCCATGACTTTTCGCCTTGCCCGGGAACTTCCGGAGCTGTTTCGACGCATCGCCGTTGTGGCCGGAGTGTCCTGGCTGGAGCACATGGAAGGAGACAAGCAGGACCTGCTCTACATTACGGCCCGACAGGACTCCGTCATTCCTCCTAACAAGGAAATCAGCAAGCTTCCTCATTCCACAGTAGATCGCAGCACTTCCGTAAGTCGAACGCTCATGCAATGGATGGATCAATGCCGATCGTCGCGAGATGCATCGGTTCTGTATCTACCAAGAGAGCTACAGAAGCGAACCCAACACTTTGATTGTAACGACCGCGTTGTGCAGTATCTAGAATTGCCGCGCACGGCCCATGTATGGCCAGGTGGTCAGGACGATCCGGTGGGCGAGCTGAATGCTACTACATACATTGTAAGATTTCTACTGGATGGAAAAAGACAGTCCCATGCTCTGGGACTATGAAATCGGTTCCTGTTCTGAGTTCCCTTATCGCAGCCGTTCTGGTGGCCGGCGCATCCTGGTTCTTGCATGATCATCTTGCCCAGAGGCAGTCCAGGGAAATCGCCGCGCATATAGAGGCCTTCAAGGATCAGGCTTACAAGACCGAGCGGTTCTACATAGAGAATTTACCCATCTACGAAGACTGGACCGCCCCCGAAAAGGAACGGGATCTTCGTAAGTTTCTACTAAAAGAGCACCTGGCCGTCGTAGAAAAAGCGGGTCTGGAGCCGGTGGGCAGCGCCGAAGAAATCCAGAACCTGGCGGCCAGTGGCAGTCTTGAAAACCTCAAGCAGGACAAGAGCACCCCCTACTACTTCTACAACGTTGGCAAGGAGTATCGCTATCTTCATCCGGCGGCGCACAAAGGACTTCTACTTCTTGCCGAAAGGTTTCAGCAGGTGTTGCACCGAAATCTGGAGGGAAAGGACGGCTTCAAGCCCGTGGTCATAAAGTTTGCCATCTCCTCCGCTTTGCGTCCGGTGCAATATCAGAAGAATCTGCGAAAACAGAATGCCAACGCTTCTTTTGTATCCTCGCACAGCTACGGACTCAGCTTTGATTTGTTTTACGACAGTTTTTACGTTAACCTTCCCGAAAGCGAAGCTCCAGGAGCCATTCAGGAATCCATGGAGAACCTGAGGGTTCGCACGGGGTTTCTACTGGGCGCTTCTTTGCGCCGGCAGTTCCGAGCGGCGCTGGCCGAAACATTGCTTCAGCTTCAACGGGAAGGATTGCTGTATGCGATCTACGAAAGAAACCAGCGGTGCTACCACGTAACGATCATACCGGATTAAAGCAGTCCCGGAGGGCGGTTCCAATCTTTTCCATACAAAGGCGGAGTAGTTGAGCCTCGTTTTCCGGAACGGAACAGAGGCGTTGGAATTTCCGGTGGAATTGCCGTCGATTCTATCAGCTACTTTGAGACGAATTACGCAGGAATTGAAGCAGCTTTAGGACGCATCACAGAAGGCTTTCAGAAACCGCAGGACGAATAACCGGGAGCTTCGCTAGCTGCTACGGGCAGCCAGAACACCCGAAAGACTTTCAAAAGATTAGGAGATGATCAGGGGGATGCTTCCCGGACTTGCGGCACTCTCTCAGGAATCCCCGGTGGAGCGATCCTTCAGCTTCTTCGCCTGGACCAGAAACTGCATGGCCTTTTCGGATTCGCCGGAAAAAAGATACATCAGGCTTAAATCCATCATATCTTTTGCATCATCCTTTAGCTCGGCCGTATCGAGTTTCTTGCCCGCAGCCCGGGCCCTTTTTCGCTCCTCGATTTTCTGACGCAATGTCTTTGATCGGTCCTGGATTCGGTTCCGCACCCCTTCAAAGAAGACCCTGGATTCCTCATCGCTGGATTGACGGGCCTTCTGGACATGATCGCCGAAGCTTGCATAGCCGGGAGACTCCTTGCTGAGTCGCTGCAACTCTTCGGTAGAGGTCTGATAGTCGCCGGTTTCCATCAGCAGCCCGGCCCGTAGGCCCAGCACGGTTTCATCCCCTGGCGCCTGCTTCAGGAATTGATCGCAAATACCCAGAGCCTCCGAATACTTCGCTCTTTCGGAAAGATTCAGAAGAAGCCCTAGAACGGCGATCCTGCTGCCGGGCTGGAGCTTCAGCGCATTCCTGAAGTATACCTCGGCCTTTTCGGGAAGCGACCGCGCTTCGTATACGTAGGCAAGCAATATGTGAGCCCGAAGAAAACGTGGATTAATCTTCAGACAGGCGATTAGATGAGCGCTGGCCGTTTCGTAATTCTTGCTCTGATAGTATTCGCTACCCAGATTGAAATGGACCGCTTCGTCCACACCCAGTTTCAGGGCTGCCTCGTAATAAGGAATGGAATCGGCCGGTCGCCTGAGTTTTCCGTAAACCCCGCCCAGATTCATTAATGCCGGTCTAAACCCGGGATTCTGTTGCAGCGATTTCTTGTACAACGCTATGGCATCGTCCAGTTTTCCGGACTTTTCGCGCTTCAAAGCTTCGTTGTACAGCTGCTTCTCGTTCATGATTACTGCATCTCCAGGCTCAGATCCAGAAAACGAGTGGTATGAGTGATGTAGCCCATGCTTACGCCCAGGGGACCGGCATCCTTCAGATCCTTCAGCATATCCGGGGTCCAACCGCCGGACACTTCGATGCGAATTCCATCGGAGTATTCGCGGATTCGCCGGGCCGCCTCGCGGATCTGCTCGCCATTCATATTATCCAATAAAATTACATCCGGTTTTTGCTCCAGGGCTTCCTGCAACTGATCCAGACTGTCTATCTCCAGATCTACGGGCAGATCGGGAAACTGGCTGCGAATCCGGCCGGCAGCTGCAGAGATGGAACCTGCGGCCTGCACATGGTTGTCCTTGATCATGGCCATGTCAGACAGATGAATTCTATGGTTGGTCCCGCCGCCGCAGTATACGGCATATTTGGCAAGCTTGCGATAACCGGGTAACGTCTTTCGAGTATCCAGGATGTCTATTCCGTCGCCGGCCGCCTCCACGGCCTTTCGCACAGTGGTGGCAATACCGGAAAGATACTGCAGGAAGTTCAGGAAGGGTCTTTCCAGGCGGAGCAGTCCGCGTAGCGAACCGGAAAGCTGCATAAGCTTCTGTTCCTTTTCGAAGGATTCACCGTCCTTCAGATAGCTGTCCAGTGTGAGACTGTAGCCGGTTATTGTTTTAAACCGATCAAGCAAATGCAGGGATATCGCATTTCCGCAAAACACACCGGGCTCGCGGGGTATCAGCAGGGCGCTGGACGTCTGATCGGCGGAAAAGATCGCCTCCGAAGTAGGATCGCCGGCAGGGGCATCCTCCAGAATGGCCAGATCAATCAATCCCTGACAGTCCCGGAGTTCTATGGAATCTACGGGTTTTGTATAATGCCGTCTCAATTAGGATATCCAGGATTGCCGGAATACTGCTCTTTGTAGCGTTCGGGTAACGGGGCGAGAATAGCTTTTTTGAGCTGACGCTTTCCGTCCCGCTTCATGATCTCCACGCTTACCTCGTCGCCAGGATTCAAAGAAAGGATTCGCTTATTCAAGGTGTAGGTCCCCAGAACCGGATAGCCATTCGCCGTAACAATCAAATCCCCGATCTCCAGTCCGGCTTTCTCCGCGGGACTTCCGGGAAACACCTGCACAATGCGGACTCCCATGGCATCTTCCTGATACATGATGCCAAGATAGGCTCGGCCCTGATTCTCGCTGGCGGGAGAGCTGACTTCGGGTTTCTCCGGCTCCACGGTCTTGCAATTCGAAATGCCCAGCAGGACCAGGGAGAGGGTCAGCACAAGGATACGGTTCATAGTATATTAAGGATCGACCTTTTTGGAAGGTTCCTTTACAGATGGAAACAGGGTCGGAAGACCGCATAAGGCAGAAATTGCATCTGCGCACTGGAGAGGGATAAAAGAAGGGGGAACCAATGGCTCCCCCTTTCTATTGAAGACTTATCGACGCTTTTTAGTCGCCTTTTTCTTTGCAGTCTTCTTTTTCGCTGCCTTTTTCTTAGAAGTTTTTTTCTTGGCTGCCTTCTTTTTACCGGCTTTTTTCTTGGAAGCGGCTTTCTTTTTCTTTTTTACCGCGTTCTTAACAGTGGCTTTCTTTCGAGCCATGCCAGGACGGGTCCACTTCTTTCGATAAGCCTGGTCAGAAATCTGCTTGGGCTTTAGGCCGTAAGCGGGAGCAATATCGCCAGGTTCTTTTCCCTGGGCATACTGCTTTTCGATTTCTCTTTGTTCTTTTTCGCTCAGGTCTGACCAATGTCTCATATCGGGCTAACCTCTCTTTTAATTTTCCCGAAGGATAGACGCGTAAACGAAGCGAAGTCAATCAAATTTGTAATTCATCGCCCTTTAAGCGAAAAAAAATTGCAAAAATGGGCATTTTAACCCTGCGAAGACGATATCGCGCGCGATTTTCGCCTTCGCCTCGCCCTTTTGACGTCGAATCGCATCATACTGGTCTATCAAACTCTCAATATCGCCGGTTTAGAACAGTATGAACCAGTTGGAACGCCGCTTTGAAGACGCAGATGCTTTAGTTTTCGCGCCCGACGTTCAGTATTGCACTTTGCTTCCATCGGTCGTTCATTGTAACGCGGAATCGATGATAGCGGCACAGAAACTCGATGATAACCCAATAGCGGACCGACAGATACGTTGAACGGGCAAAGTCACTGTAGCAAAGAAGCCACACCCTTCAACGGAGACGGCCAAGAAAGACTGGATTTTACAGCGTTTATTGGCCAACTGGAGTCCATGAAGAACCTGAAGCGTATCCTGATCGCCAATCGAGGCGAAATAGCCGTTCGAATAATCAAAACAGTGAAGAAAATGGGGCTTACGTCCATCGTAGTCTATTCAGATGCGGACCGCAACAGTCTGGCCGTAAAGATGGCCGATGAATCCATTCATATTGGCGGTAGCAGCCCTTCGCAATCGTATCTGAACATTCCAGCCATTGTAGAAGCATGCCTTAAGACCGGAGCGGACGCGGTTCATCCAGGATATGGCTTTCTGTCCGAAAACGAGTCCTTTGCGCGCGCCCTGGAGGAGAACGGGATCGTTTTCATAGGTCCTACGCCGGAAACAATATCCGCTATGGGCAATAAGATCGAGGCAAGACGAATCATGGAAGCCCATGGAGTACCCGTAGTTCCAGGAAACAACGATTTGCCTTCCGATCCCGCCGCGATTGCCTCTATCGCATCCGAAATAGGCTATCCATTGCTCGTCAAGGCCCGTGCCGGAGGCGGAGGCCGGGGAATGCGCCTCATACAGTCCGAAAAGGAGCTAATGGACGGAATCCAGTCCGCCCGGAGAGAGGCTGCCAGCGCTTTCGCCGACGATGGCGTCTTTCTGGAGAAGTTTGTAGAAACGCCGCGCCATATTGAGATACAGATATTCGGCGACGGTCAGGGAAACTGTATTCATCTATTTGAAAGAGAGTGTTCCATCCAGCGCAGACATCAGAAAATCATAGAAGAAAGCCCTTCTCCGGCGCTGGGCCCCTCTGAACGAGCCTCCATTACTGAAGCGGCTCTCAAGGCGGGGCGCGCGGTAAACTACCGGGGCGCCGGCACCGTAGAGTTCGTATATTCCGATAGCACCAGAAGCTTCTATTTTCTGGAAATGAATACTCGGCTCCAGGTGGAGCATCCAGTGACCGAGGAGGTCACCGGCCGGGACCTGGTTCGGGATCAGATTCTCGTAGCCATGGACCCTTCTCACCTCCCCGATCAACGCGAAATAACTCAGAAAGGCCATTCTATGGAGGTAAGGCTCTATGCCGAAGATCCTTCCGAAGGCTTTATTCCGTCCGCCGGCAAAATCCATCGATTCAAGACGCCTTCCAGCCTTCGGGTAGACACCGGAGTAGAATCGGGTTCGGAAGTTTCGCTATTCTATGATCCCATGATTGCCAAGATCATCGCCACGGGGTCAAAAAGGGCCGAAACCATTGCCAATCTGCGGCAGGGACTGGATGATGTAGTGCTTTTTGGTCCCAGGAGCAATCTGGAGTACCTCAAATCCATATTGGAGAATCCACAGTTCCAATCCGGCGATTTCTCCACGGCTTTCATTGAAAAAGAGATGTCCGATTGGAAGCCCACCACCAGCGAAAGCACCCTGGAGCGGGCCCGAGCGGCGCTGGCCGTACTGTATTATGAGGGCGCCGGAAAAAGAAACCGGGCCAGAACGGGAGTCTGGGCTTCGGATAGCTTCCAGCTCTGGCAAAAAAGCCTGGCCGCAGAGAAAACCAGAGCATAAATGGGCCCAACATAGCATTTTTGAGACCGGACACCGCAAAACGCGAAGCGTTTTGTGGCAATCAGGATGACGCACAAGGATGTGCTAATGTCGGCGGAAGCGCCGGACAGGAAGTCCAGAGCCGACGAGGCCGAGAGCGACCAGGATGTTTGTGAGGGCCAAAGGCCCGCACTGGATCTGACGAGCGTACCGCAAAACGCGAAGCGTTTTGCCGCAGACAGGACGACGAACAAGGATGTTCTAGTGTCGGCGAAGACAGGAGGTCGAGAGCCGACGAGTCTGCAAGCGGCGAAGCCGCGCAGTATTGTCACGCTCGCCGGGATACAGGAGGTATCCCGGCGAGCGTACCTCTATAAAGGAACAAAAACGATTCTTATGCAGAACAAAGAAAGATGGGGATCTAGAATTGGAGTCATTCTGGCGGTCATGGGAAGCGCCATCGGCCTGGGAAATTTTCTAAGATTTCCAGGGCTGGCCGCAAAATACGAAGGAGGGGCTTTCATGATCCCCTACTTCATCGCCCTGCTATTGCTCGGTCTACCCATCGCCTGGCTGGAATGGTCCATGGGCCGCTACGGAGGCGATAAGGGTTACCACTCCAGTCCGGGTATTTTCCGCGCGCTATGGAAGTGGAAAGGATCGCCCTACTTTGGTTTTCTGGGGCTGTTGGTGCCGGTGGGCATATACATGTATTATGTGTTCATCGAAGCCCTTTGCCTCTACTATGCCTTTCTTTATCTCACCGGAGGCCTGCCGGAGTTCAACGCACTGAGCGGCGGCACTCCCTTTAAGGATCTGTTCGCTGCGGCCACGGGCTCCGGCGGCGATGGAACCCTTTTTAGCGGATCCCACCCCATCCTTTTCTTTGTGCTGGTATGCTTTGTCCTGAACACGGGCATCATATATAGAGGGCTTTCGAAAGGTATTGAGATAGTCACCCGGGTGGCAATACCCGTGCTCTTTGTCTGCGCGGTGCTTGTTCTGATTCGGGTTCTATCCCTGGGGGCCCCGGATCCGGTTAATTTTCCGGAAAGGAACGTGCTGGAGGGGCTCGGTTACATGTGGAACCCGGAACCCAGAAACAAGACCTTCATGGAATCCTTGCTGAACGCCGAAATGTGGATGGAAGCAGCAGGACAGGTGTTTTTCTCGCTCTCTGTGGGATTTGGAGTGATTATCACATACTCCAGCTACGTTCGTCGCAATGAAGATGTGGTCCTTTCCGGCACCACGTCGGCATCGGGGAACATCTTTGCCGAGGTAGCCCTGGGTGGACTTATAACCATCCCCGCCGCTTTTATATTCCTGGGCCCTGCAGGAATCAGCGATTCCACCTTCGCTCTGGGATTTGAAACCCTGCCTCAGGTATTTCAGGCCATGCCGGTGGGTAATTTCTTCGGCTTTCTGTGGTTCTTTCTGCTCTTTCTGGCTGCCATTACCAGCTCACTTTCCATGCTACAGCCGGCCATAGCCTTCTTCGAAGAAGGTCTTGGCCTGGAAAGAAAGACATCGGTCACCTTTCTGGGGCTTATCACTCTCATAGGAACCGGTTTCGTTGCGTTCTTTTCTATGGAGAACAAGGGGCTGGGCTATATGGACTTCTGGGTAGGCACCTTTGCCATCTACTTGCTGGCCATGCTCCAGGTTCTGGTGGGCGGATGGTTCTTTGGCGCCGAAAAGGCTCTGGAGGAAGCGAACCGTGGCTCCTACTTAAAGTTGCCGCCATGGGTAGCGTGGATATGGCGTTATGTATCGCCGGCTTTTCTCATCCTGATTTTCATACTCTGGATCCAACAGGAGCTCCCCAAGAAGCTGGAGGCTCTGGAATCGGATGTGACCATGCAGCTTACTGTTACGTTTCTGGTAGTGCTTTCTGCATTCTTCCTGATACTCATCTCCGCCGCGCTGCGAAGGTGGCGTAAGCAGGAAAAGGAGGACCTATGACCATCGGTGGTTGGATTGTAATGAGCCTTTCCGTGGGCTTTGTGAGCCTACTATTCGGCAGCACTCTGTACATGATTCTGCGGCAAAAGCCGGATCCAACAGAGCACATGCATTCTACAATGGAAGAGACACCAGACATGCATGGCGATGATTGACCATATGAGCGATTCTATCTCCTTAGAACAACTGTACGATGGTCAGATTGCCATCCTTTATCTGAATAATCCGGAATCAAAGAATTCCATGACCCTGGATATGGGACTGAGCTTCCATCGCGAACTACATCGACTGGCCAGCGCCGATCCCATGCCCCGGGCGGTCATTATCACCGGCAAAAACGGACTGTTCTCCAGCGGCGGAGACCTGGGGCTTTTGCGCTCTTTCATGGAAAAGAGTCAGAAGGATAACGAAGAATTCATGGAATCCTTTTATCGCCTCTTTCTGGAAGTGCGAAATATGCCCTTTCCGGTACTGGCTGCCGTAAACGGTCATGCGATTGGCGCAAGCCTGGCTCTTGCCCTGGCCTGCGACTTGCGATACTTTGTGCCGGACGGCAAGTACGCCTTCAACTTTGTGCGAATCGGAATCCATCCGGGGATGGGTTCCAGCTTCCTTGCTCGAAGCGTAGCCGGTTTGCATCAGGCCCAGGAGTTACTGTTTACTGGTAGACAGATTTCGGGACAGGAGGCCCTGCAACGAGGTCTTTGCCACGGCATTTACGATAAGGAAGATGTGCTGGAAAAGACCATTGAGGTGGCCCGGGAAATCGCCACAGCCGCCCCCCGGGCGGTGCGGGCGCTGAAGCAAGGCTTATATAGAGGAACTGATCTGGAAGCGACTCTAAAGTATGAGGCCGCAAGTCAGGCCGAAAACTATCTGACCGAGGATTTTCGGGAAGCCATGGATGCGATCCAGGAGAAGAGAAAGCCGGAGTATCGAGACCGTTAGAGCCAGGGTCGCGGGTCCTGATGTGGTCCTCCGGCGCCGGCCCTCATGCGGTCCCGACATCGCTGTCCCATCGCTCAACTGGAATACCGATCTGAGGGCCGGAGCAATATCCGATGAAAAAACTATCCGCCGCAATCATCACATTTAATGAAGAGAACAATATTCGGGACTGCATCGAGTCCTGTCTGCCCGTGGCAGATGAAATATTGATTCTGGACTCCCACAGCACCGACGAAACCGAAACCATTGCGCGATCCTACGACAACGTGCGATTCGAAACCAGAAACTTTGACGGTCATATAGAACAGAAGAATGCCGCCATCGATCGCTGCAGCCACGAGTGGATTATTTCCCTGGATGCCGACGAGCGAATCTCGCCCCGACTGGCAGAAAGCCTGCAGGAGTTCAAGCAGAAGCCCGACGACGAAAACAACGGTTTCAAACTGGCCCGATTAACCTTCCATATGGGTCGATTTATTCGACATTCCGGCTGGTATCCGCAGCGAAGATACCGGCTGTTTCGCAAAGGAAAGGCCCGCTGGTCCGGCGAGAACCCTCACGACTTCGTGGAGATTGAAGGGCCCGGCGGCGTTCTAAAGGGCGATATCATACATTACAGCTTCAAAGATTTGTCCCATCAAGTAGATACGGTAAACAAGTTCAGTTCGATTGTAGCGTTCACCCGGTTTCGCAAAGGGCGGCGATTCTCATGGCTTCCTGTGCTGTACAAGCCCTGGGGCAAATTCTGGGAAATCTACTTATTTAAACGAGGTTTCCTGGACGGTTTCCCCGGATTTGCCATAGCTGTGGCCTCGGCCTTTTCGACCTTTCTGAAATTCGCCAAAATCTACGAAATGGACCGTAAATTCATTGCTCGACCCTCCAATGTTCGCCTATCTTATGGAGAGAAAGAGAGTTCGGAACCCGCCATCCGCTTCCCGGGAAATGCAACCGAAGGTGATGCAAATGAATAAAGTAAAGGATCTACGTTATTGGGCAGGTGCCCTGGTATTTGTGGGCCTGGGGCTTATCCTCTACATGCAGTTTCTAAGCCCTTCCCGTCCGGCCGGCGATGGCTCCCAGGAAATTGTCTACGACCTGAAACACGGCTCCGGCGCCTACAGCGTGGCCCGGGATCTAAGCGAGGCGGGCATTATCCGCTCTCCGGATTATTTCAAGCTTTATATGCGACTCACCGGACTGCAGGACGAACTCAAAGCCGGGTCCTATGAACTGAATGATGGCATGTCCACCCATGAGGTGGCAGAAGTGCTGACGGAAGGTCGTGTGCGCATGGTTCAGTTCACCATACCGGAAGGCTGGCACAATCGGCAAATCGCCAAACTGATGGTAGAACGAGGATTTGCCGAGAACGAAGAGCAGTTTCTGAAGCTTACGAAGGATCCGGCGATCCTGAAGAAGTTCCAGATTCCGGCAGATTCCACGGAAGGTTATCTTTTTCCGGAAACCTATACAATCAGCTATGGATACCCGCTGGAGAAAATCCATGAGGCGATGATTGCCAGATTCTTTGCCCAGCTGGAGAAGGCCAATCCTCCAGAGAACATCAGTCGTAAAGATCTGCATAAGAAGCTGATTCTGGCCTCCATTATCGAAAGGGAAGCTGTCAAGAGAGAAGAACTCCCGCATATGTCCCGGGTCTTTCTGAACCGTCTGGACAAAGGAATGCGCCTGGAGTCCTGCGCCACCATCCAATATCTGCTACCCAAACCCCGGGAAAAGCTCTATGAAAAGGATCTGCAGATTCCCAGTCCTTACAATACCTACGAAAATGCAGGGATGCCACCGGGCCCGATTTCCAATCCGGGACTGCCGGCCCTTAAGGCTGCCTTCCATCCAGAGGAAGGCGATTTTCTATTCTTTGTACTCAAACCGGATGGCTCGCACCATTTCTCGAAAACCTTTCAAGAACATGTGAAAGCGAAACGAAAATATCTGGGCTCTTAAACCAGAGCGGCCCATTTCTTCGCTCTACCACTTTGTTGGGTGAAGAAGATTCCGGTAGGCCCCTTCCACCGCTTCCAGGACCGGGTTGCCGACCCCCCGGGCAGTGGCCGTGGGCCCCCGGGAATTGGTTGCAAGCAAAACAAACAGGCCGATAATCAGAGTATGCCGGCACTATCCCCGGCTCAGAGGAAGCTTTGGCAGACAAGAAACCAGAAAAGAAACAGGCCCAGTCCGGCGACCTGCAACGGATCCTGGACCAGCTCAAGCAGCTGGAGGATGAGAATGGGCGCTTGCAAAAAGAGGTTGAGAGCCGCAGAAAAGAGCGGGCCCGATTAATTCAGGACTTGAGAAACCAGCACAAACGAGCCGGAGAAAGAGTGAAGAGCCTGGATGCTCGACTTCAAGCTGGAACGGAAAAGCTAAAACAGCTGCAGGGTCTGGTAGCCAGACTCCGGGAGTTGCAGCAGCAGAAAGAAGCGCTTATCGAAAAACTGGCCATCCGTCTTCAAATGGGCCCACCCGCCGCCGCGACGGCCGGCCCCGAGAAAAAGCAAGCGGGACCAGCATCGGCCCCTGCGAACAAGGCCGCGCCATCGGCAAAGAATGCCTCTGCCAGCCCGGCCGGCAAGAAGGCCGCGGTCAAAAAGACCGCAACGAAAAAGAAAAGTGCAACCCCTGCTTCAAAACCCGCAGCCGAGCCGGCACCTGCAGCCAACGCTGCGCCTTCGGCCCCTCCGCACCTGGGAGATCTGAAGCAGCAACTGGGTGCTTTGCTCGATGATGTGAAAAACATGAAGCGCACACGGGTAAAACTGGAAAAGGAGATTGACCGTCTCAAGCGCGACTAAATCCTGTCCAGATCAGTATGAGCCATCTATTGCCTACACAGAGAACCCCCCTTATCGGGGAGAAGAACATCACCAAGAAGTGGATCCTGGTGGATGCCGACGGTCAAAACCTGGGTCGTCTGGCCGCACAGATTGCCTACCGCCTGCGTGGTAAGCATCGTGTGGATTTCTCCACTCATCAGGATCTGGGAGACTTCGTGGTTGTGGTAAATGCAGAGAAGATCCAGGTAACCGGTAAGAAACTGGATCAGAAAATCTACCACAAGCACTCCGGTTACACCGGCGGTCTTACATCTATGACTCTCCGTGAAAAACTGGATAAGAATCCAGTTTCGGCTCTGGAACTGGCAGTCCGTAGAATGCTGCCCAAAGGCTCTCTGGGGCGTAAGATGTTTCGCAACCTGAAAGTGTATGCTGGTACCGAGCATCCGCATCAGTCCCAGAAGCCGGAAAGCTGGACTCCTGCTCATCGAACCTGAAAAACGAATTCTTGAATAAGACTATGGCAAGCACACAAACTACATACCTGGGAAGAAGAAAAACCTCTGTAGCACGACTGCAAATGAGTAGCGGCGAAGGACAGATCGTGGTAAACGGCAAACCTATCGAGCAGTACTTCACTGTTCCCCGCATGATGCAACATGCTACCGAAGGACTGAAGCTCTCCGGCAAAGAAGGCTCCGTGAACCTGCGGATCAACGTTCGTGGTGGCGGAATTAGCTCCCAATCCGGAGCCGTTCGTCTGGCCCTGGCCCGTGCCCTTCAGACAGAGAATCCACAATTAAGAGAACCCCTGAAAAAGGCCGGTCTTCTTACTCGAGATCCTCGAATGGTAGAACGTAAAAAATACGGTCTGCGCAAAGCACGAAGAGGAACACAGTTCTCCAAACGTTAAGGCCGATGGAAGGGAGCCAGAGAAGCAATTCGCGCTCCCGTTTCCGCCCTTTACAGCAAAAGCCGCATTCGAATGCGGCTTTTTTGCTTCCCTGGCATGAGACTGATTCTCAAAAAAATTTGACGCCAGGGGATCTCTGTCCTTTCTTGAAGGCATCGAGGTACAAATGGCAATCTGGGAAATGGCAATCATCACTCTAATCGTCTCCGCTGCCGGAGGCTATCTTATTATGCGCGTTGTGAGTCTGTTTCGGCTGGCCAAAAAACCCACTTCCAGGTGCGCATCTTCCTGCGGTTGTAGCCATGACTCTCGCTGACCTTGAACCCGGCCAAACCGGAATCATTCACGACCTGGACGAAAACGATCCGTTCCTGTTTAGGCTCGCGGAACTGGGTTTTGTGCCGGGGGAGACTGTCGAGCTGCTGAAGCGTGCCCCCATGGGCGATCCCCTGGAAGTAAAGATCATGGACTCCGCCATGTGCATCCGTGCCGAGCAGGCAAGACGTATCTTCATCGATTCCAGCCCCCTTTGAAACACATGTCACAAATTGCATCCGCTCAAACCGTTAGAATAGCTCTCGTGGGTAATCCAAATACGGGCAAGACCAGCCTGTTCAACGTTCTCTGTGGAACGCGCCAGAAGACCGGCAATTATCCCGGGGTGACTGTAGAAAAGAAGATCGGACTGGTTCCTTCTTCGCAGTACAATCAGCATAGTTTTTCCGTCATTGATCTGCCAGGGCTGTACAGCCTTCGTCCCGCTTCGCCGGACGAACGGGTTTCTGCGAAGGTGCTTCTGGATCGTATGGAAGGCGTAGAACGCCCGGGACATGTAGTCTTTGTGGCAGATGCCACCAATCTTCAGCGCAATCTCTACCTGTTTAGCCAGATCCGGGAACTGGACGTTCCGGTCCTCGTGGCATTGACTATGACCGACCTGCTGGAAAAGTCGGGCCAGAATCTGGACGTAGAAGAGCTTCAAAAAGAGCTGGGCGTGCCTGTAGTCCCGGTAGTTGCCGGCGATGCGACCTCGGTGCAAAGCTTTCGCCGGAAGCTGGATCAGTTCGTAGATCAATCCCCCCTTCCCGAACAGCACCTTGCGTATGAAGCAAAGCTGGAATCGGTGCTGGATGAGTTTTTAAGGCAGGCCCGCGGCCATCATCAGATTAGTCGACAGGAAGCTCTGCAGCTTTTGATTTTTCCAGGCGACGAAAGACAATGGGAACCCAACGAGGCAGTGCTGGAACTTGCCGAGGACGCCATCGAAAAGCTGAAGGCGGCGGGGCTCCAAAGTCCCGGCGTGCTGACGCGAAACCGTTATTCCTGGTCCAGAGGGGTGACCGAAAAGGTAATCCAGCGCATTGGCAAAGCGCCCACTACATTCAGGGACCGAATGGACCGCTTCCTTACCGGCAAAGTAACGGGTTTTGCATCCTTTCTCGTCATTATGGCGGTGGTGTTTCAGTCCATATACGCCTGGGCCGGACCGTTAATGGATGGAATCGAATGGATCTTTTCGGCTCTGGGCGAACTGGCCGGAAGCGGGCTTTCCGAATCTCCGGTTCTGCAATCGTTGCTGGTGGATGGCATACTTGCGGGGGTGGGCTCTGTACTTGTATTTCTGCCTCAGATCATGATTCTGTTCGCCTTCATTGCTATCCTGGAAGATTCCGGATATCTTGCCCGAACCGCGTTTATGATGGATCGACTGCTGGGCTGGACCGGTCTAAATGGTCGTTCCTTTATTCCGTTACTTTCCAGCTTCGCCTGCGCCATACCGGGTGTAATGTCGGCCCGGGTAATTGGCGACGAAAGAGCGCGAAAGGCCACAATCCTGGTGGCTCCGCTCATGAGTTGCTCGGCGCGATTGCCGGTTTATGTTCTATTCATTGGCGCCTTTATTGAACCGAGCTATGGTCCTTTATGGGCCGGAGCCATGCTGTTTTTCATGCATTTTTTGGGGCTGTTTGTGGCCCTTCCCGTTTCCTTCATTTTGAACCGCGGATTCCTGAAGACTCCGCCCTCGCCTTTCGTTCTGGAAATGCCTCCTTACCGCATGCCCATGGTAAAGAACGTGGCCATCCGGGTTTATGAGTCCGCAAAGAAATTCGTGGTTCGGGCCGGAACTGTCATCTTTGCCCTTAGTATCATAATCTGGGCGCTGAGCTATTTTCCCTCGCATAACCAGGAAATGGGCGCCATAGAAGCCCGATACAGCTCGCTGATCGAGCAGGCACAGACTGCTGATGCCCGCGAAAGCGAACAGTCCCCGGAAGCGGCGGATAACGAGGAACTGGCCAACGTAGAGACCTTGAAAGAACCAGGGGATTCAGCCATTCTCGAACCCGAAGAGCAGCCCACGAAAATCGAACAACTCCAGGCAGAAAAAGAGCGAGCTCTGGCCGGGGCCCGACTGGAAGGTTCCTACCTGGGGATGGCCGGCAAATGGGTCCAGCCAGCATTTGCCCCTCTGGGATTTGACTGGAAGCTCACCGTGGGCATCCTTAGCGCCTTCCCCGCCCGAGAGGTAATCGTCTCCACTCTGGGAATCATCTATAACGCTCAGGACGAAGAGGAAGGACTGAAACTCAGTTTATCGTCTGCGAAGGATGAAGAAGGCAACTCGCTTTATGGACCTCTGCATGCAATAACCATGATGGTATTTTTTGCTCTATGTGCTCAATGTATGAGCACCCTGGTGGTCGTCCAAAAAGAGCTCGGTTCCTGGAAGTATGCTCTGTACACCTTCGTATACATGACCGGTCTGGCCTATCTGGCCGGACTGCTTGTTTATCAGATTGGATCGCTCTTGTAAATTCCCTCTCCTTCGCTTTGCGCAATCACCGCAGCGCCGCAGGAATCGCTCCATACATTGACAGCGGTGCGAAACATGTCCAGGATTCGATCCACAGTAATGATCAGCCCCACTGCCTCGGCCGGCAGTCCCACAGCGGACAAAATAATGGTAATGGTAACCAGCCCCGCCATGGGGATGCCGGCAGCGCCCACCGATGCAAGAAGGGCAGTAAAGACTACAATCAGCTGCTGGGTTACGGTCAACTCAATGCCCCAGGCCTGAGCAATAAACAGAGTGGCCACGCATTCGTAAAGTGCGGTGCCATCCATGTTCACGGTGGCGCCCAGGGGCAGAACAAAACTGGTCGTGCGATTGGAAATACCGGCCTGCTTTTCACAACATTCCATGGTCAGCGGCAAGGTGGCGCTGGAGCTGGATGTCGAAAAGGCCATCAACAGCGCCGAGCTCATTGCTTTTAAATGTTTGAGCGGATTGAAGCCACCGTAGAATCTGAGGATGGCAAAAAGAGTCACGAAGGCATGTATGAAAAGAGCGATCAGAACCACCGCCATGTAGGCGCCCAGGCTTTTCACCGACTCCAGAAGGTTTCCTTCCAGATACTTTTCTGAAACAACCCCCGCCACGATTCCCAGGATTCCCAGAGGAGCGAAACGAACAATCCAATCGGTCATTCGCATCATAAGATCAAAGGCTGACTGAAAGAAGTTGATCAAAACCTCGCCTTTTTCTTTTTCCATGCGCAGCATCACCGCACCGGCCAGAAAAGCAAAGAAAATGATGGAAAGCATATCGTCCTGCATCAGCGCCTGAAAGACATTGCGGGGGATGATTTCCAGAAGCGTCTGGTTCAAAGGCTTTACTTCAATGGAAGCCTCTTGCACGGCCGGCGGCTCCATTCCATCACCGGGGCGCACCAGATTCACCAGAATCAGCCCCACGGTGATGGCCAGCAGGCTGGTAATGGCGTAATAAGAAAGCGTCTTCAGCCCCAGGCGCCCCAGGGTGGCGCCCCCGGACTGGCCGGACTGGTTTGCACCGGAATCGCCGGTGAGGTTGTTCTTTAACCCGGCCACGCCGCTGATGATCGAACACAGAATCAGAGGCGCCACAATCATCCGCAATGCCCGCAAAAACAAATCCCCGGCCCATGTGACATAGTGGGCCTCATGGGGCAGTAGAAAGCCGTAGAGGCCGCCCAGAATCAGCGCTGCAAGGATCTGCCAGTGCAAAGGAATGGAAATCGGGGATCTTAGAATTCGGGTCATACTACTTCCTGTCGGTCGATTTAATGAGTTGCCGTGCAGCGCACCATATAATTTTGGTGCATTGTGAGTCGGATTGCTACAGATCTGCTCCGGATCTTTGCCGTTACCTGTATCGTGTTCAATCACGTGAGCTGGCCCCTGTTTGTTTCATCAGCCAGCGCCTCGGGAGGAATGCTGGCCCATATTTCGGCCATCATCAATCAACTGGGCAAACCTTCGGTTCTATTCTTCCTCTTCCTATCGGGGCTGGCTTTCTCCGGAAAAAAGGAGAAGCTATCGGTCCCCGCCTTTTACAAGAGCCGACTGCTCCGGATTCTGCCCCCCTTTCTGCTGTTCTCGATCATTTTCTCGTTCTACAGCGAAGCCCCCTTCCACTGGCTGGATCCGGTGGGATGGATATTCGCCGGAACGGCCCATTACCATCTGTATTTCGTAGCGGTTCTTCTCTATCTGTATATACTGTATCCCCTGTTGCGCGAAATCCCCTACCGACCTTCCTATCTGCTTACCCTGGTGGGTCTGGGGCTTCTGATCCATTTGATCAATTCATTGCGCTATGATGCCCCTTTGCCCGTGCTCATGGGTTTCAGACTTTCCGATGTGGGTAACCTGGCTCTGGAAGAACCCGGATCATCCAATAGCCCCGGAAGTGTGATCTGGCTTGAATACTTTGCCTTTGCTGTTCCTTTCTTCATGGCCGGGTTGTGGATGCCGGAAATCGTCAAGCGCCATTCCTTTTTGGGTACCGCCGATAGCAAAGCCACTGTGGCATTCAAGCAGACCGGTGAATCGGCCCGCTTCCTGACAAAACCCGTTACGGTTGATGACACTGGCGCCAGTGGATTTCGGCCCGTTCACAACGACGCGAAGAAAGAGCTGATTTCGATTCGGAGAATGACTGGCCTGGCGGGAATGGCCGCTTTGGTGCAGAACCTGCAGGCTCTGATTCCACTGACCTGGAAGCGCCTGCGAAACGTGAAATGGAGAACCTTGATCAAACCGGCGCTCTGGGTCATTCCGGTGGCGGCAGGTTTTCTTCTGGTTCTTAACGACTTTGTAGCCGGCTATCAGGCAGGGCTGCACCCGGATCCGGCGGGTCGCGTGTGGAGGATTTCTGTAGCCCTCTATGCGGTGGCCTTGATCCTGTTTTTGTTAACGCTGCCGCAGGCATCATCGCCGCTCTGGATAAAGAAGCTGTCCCGGGCCAGCTTTCTGGTCTATCTGCTTCATCCTTTGTGGATCGAAGCTACGCGATTCCTGCATCCCTGGTACCAAACCCAGGTTGTGATTCCCCTTTCCTGGCTTACGGCGCTGGCATTGCATGAGCTGGCCCTCTCTGTTCCTCAGCTGGGACTACTTCTGGGCGAAGGCGATCGCATGGGACTGTCCGGCGCATCCGACAGACCGGTGGCGCAGAAATCCGAAGTCAGCGAAAGAACCAACCGAAAATAACGCACCGATAGCGACCCATACCCGGTAACGCTGATATTCGAAAGCAGCGGTCTACTTTTTCGCGGACGGCTTCGATTTTGCTGACTTCTTCGCGCTCTTTTTGGGTTTTGTGGCGGATTTCTTCGCAACCCTGCCGGTAGCCGACTTTTTCGAGGCTGCCTTCTTTCCCGTTCTTCCGGTTTGCCCGCTAATCCCTACGCGCTTCTTTGCGGCGCTGGCATTTCCCCGTGCAATAGACATTTCCCATTCACGGGTCTTCCAGATCTTACTGGTAATCAACCGCGCGCCCCGGCGCACAGTCATGTAGGACCAGGCCCATTGCACCAGGACCATCATTCGATTTCGAAATCCGATCAGATAATAGATATGAACGATCAGCCAGGCGATCCAGGCCAGAAAACCGCTCATCTTGAGCTTACCGACTTCCAGGACCGCCGAGGCCCGACCGATGGTAGCCATGATGCCTTTGTCCTTGTAGAAAAATGGTTTTCGGGTCTTGCCGGCAATGGTGCGAAGCACGTTTATGGCGGCCAGTCTTCCCTGCTGAATGGCCACCGGCGCCAGCCCTGGAAGAGGTTTTCCGTCCCGGGTATGGGAGAAGGAGGCCTGGTCGCCAACCACAAACACTTCTGGATGATTCTCCAGACTCAAATCGCTTTGCACGATTACACGACCGCCCCTGTCAAGTTCCGCATCCAGGGTGTAGTTAATCTCGGTGGGGCGCACGCCGGCGGCCCATAGAATCGTTTGGGCGCGAATCACCTCTTCGCCTACCACCACACCGTGGTCGTCCACATCCGATACCATACTGTTGGTCCAGATAGTTACGCCCAATCTTTCCAGTTCGCGACTGGCATGCTCGGACATCTCTTCCGAAAATTGGTTTAGAATCCTGGAGGCGCCTTCCACGAGGATAATTCGTGTGCGTCTTGGATCGATGTTTCGGAAATCCCTCTCCAGGGTGTATCGGCTGATTTCGCCGAGAGCCCCGGCCAGCTCCACACCGGTGGGACCGCCTCCTACGATTACGAAGGTAAGCAGTTCCTTCTGCCTGGCAGGATCGGTTTCGCGTTCGGCCAGCTCATAGGCAATCAGCATTCTCTTGCGAATTTCCGTGGCCTCTTCCAGAGATTTAAGGCCGGGAGCATAGTCTTCCCACTGGTCATTGCCAAAATAGCTATGGGTGGCCCCGGCACAGGAAATCAGATAATCATAGTCCACGTCGCCAAAGTCGCATAGCACCTTCTTTTTCTTGAGATCTACTCCGGTGACTACGCCCAGAAGAACGTCTATATTGTCGTATCCGGAAACGATGGAGCGTATGGGCACCGCAATGTCTGCAGGGCTGATAGCTGCCATGGCCACCTGATAGAGTAGCGGCTGAAATAGATGATGGTTTCGGCGGTCGATGAGAGTAACGGTCACTTCATCCTCTTTGGCCAATTTCTTGGCGGCATTGATTCCGGCAAAGCCGCCGCCAATAATAACTACATGTTTGGGTTTATTCATAATTAAGACTCCCTTCGCCGCACAAAAAACCAGACCATTCCAATCGCAAGCATTACAAGGCCCAGTACAGAAAATCCTACAATGCCGCCTATGGAGAAAATCACATTTACACGGTCGTAGTACATGAGATCGGACTGCAGTCCCACCACTTCGCCGTCTCTGTTTCGCACCACTTGAACCATCCAGCCATCCATGCCGGCCTTGCCGCGAGCCAGAAATAAATCCGGAGCGATGGGCACCAGATAGATGGAAGGATCCGTTTCAAAGAACCCGGAGAACCGGACTTTCCTATCGTCTATGTCCAGATGCGTATCGGCCAGAAACCGAAAGGCCTCTCCGGCGCCGGAAAGCAGGTAGCGCGGACGGTAGTAGCCGGTCAGCTCATCCAGACTTTTGGGACTAACGTTTTCAGGAAAGTAACCTGGCTTCTTTTCTTCCAGGAAAGACCGGCATTCCGGATACAGATCCTGAATGATACGATCCAGAATTCTCTGCAATACAATCTGTTGTCTGGCATTGAGAAGAACCACCGCTCCCCGGCCGTCTTTGGTAAATACGGCCCCCGCCGCAAAACCGGGATACTGGGAAAGGATTCTGTAAAAACCAGGGCCATCCGGTCCACAGAGCTTGTGAAAGTAAAGACCCGGACTACGACCACCTGGAAGAGCCGTATTCCATTTCCGGGATAGGATATAAGAGGCAACAGGATCGCCGGCCCGGGCCTGCCGCGTCAGCTCGGAAAGAAAGGCGCCATAGTCCCCGGCCGTGGTAAGCAAATCCAGATAGGCATCAAAGGCGACCTGCGGCAGATCAATGGGAGCCGGAGTCTTTCCTCTGGGTTCATACCCCTGAGCAACGGGCCGGTTCTCCTTTTCCGCATAGAAAAAGGTATTGTTCAACTTGAACGGTGCCAGCACCGTCCGCCGCACGGTTTCGTTGGGATCAAGACTCAGCGAACGAAAAAGCCATTGAAACCCCTGCGGAGCGTAAACGTAGTGCGTAGCCGCCGGAATACTTTGATTCACCGTTTCTTCCAGAAGTTCATCGCGGATCTCGCTCACGGACTTTTCCATTCCCGGCGAGAGCAGACCTTCATGAGTACTTTGCAGTCCGGCAGTCATTAGAAGCAATTGATCGGCGGTAACCGTTTCGCCCGATGGCAACTTGATGTCCGAGTCGAAGGGCTGACCATTTTCCTGAAGATGCTTCAAGGCCGCATAAGCGGACAGAGGCCCTCGCAGGGCTCCCACCGCAAAGGCCGTGTCATCTGTTAGCGGTGTGTCTTTTTCCGATGAACCAAAGCCAATGTCGGAAGCGGCCAGCCCGAAACTCTCGGTATAGGTGCGGCCCGGACGAAAAACATGCACCTGAACGCCCTGAATGTTCTGGTCCTCCATCAATGAAGGGATATAGGATCCAAGGGCATCCGTGAGATCCCTGGCCTGGAGGCCTGGCGCAAGCGGCGCCGACGTTATAAAGAAAGCGAACAGAAAAACGAAGAATGGCCCGGGAGTAAATCCTGCCCCCGAGACCGGCCTGGAAAAAAATCCGGCGTCGCAAGCAGGCCTGGACATTCTGAATCGCGAGCAAAACCGGTAGGATAACGGAATCCGAGAGGACAAAGACTGGAGAATCCCGTAACCGGGCCGCAGAAGTTTTTTTTGCAATAACATCGTAGGACCTACCTTTACGTCCCTGCAGACGCATGCAGGAACGCGAACTTGATAGATTTCAAGTCAGTCGTCAGTCTGTTGCTGTCCGTCTACGGGCAAAGAAAAATCAGAAAAATCTTCCGGACGATTGCTGGCATACTCAATAATCTCCGGAATTCGGTCAGCGGAAACGTTCTTCCAGTAAACAGTCCAGTAATCCAGACGATGAAATCCATCCGCCAGCCTTTCATACCATCGATGGATTGTATTGCTACGGCGGGATCTCCAGAAAAGCGCTCCGGGTCGAGACAGTACGGAATTCCATAGTTCCTGAGCCACACCCTCGCCGCGAGCCTGTATTCCCACGGCAAACTTGGACAGATAACGCATACCTTGATAATCTTCCAGAAGGACAGCGCCTCGGTACCTTGAATCGATGTGCAGCTCTTTCATTTGGCCCAGCACTTCCGGATCCCGCAGGCTCCTTCCAAAACTTTCCTGTAACAGATTCAGAAGTCTTTTCTGATCGGCTTCGTCTACACTTCCAAACTGTAGAATCTCGCTTTCGGGTCTGACAATAGTGCCCGCCCCTTTCACGGTGAATATTTCCTTTAGAAGATCGAAGGGCGTGGTAACGGATAGGTGTAGATTCCGGTCTCTGCTCAGGAGTTCCTGGCACAGGGAAAGCAAGGCCTCATCCTGGTCGAGCACATCCGCTTCCGGATGACAGTGAAAAAGAGGATTGTGGCTCTTGTCGCGGATCGCCCCATTGAGTCTTACAAAGTGTACCCGACGAGTAAGTCCTGGAACAAGAAGGGAAAGGGTTTCCATCAGCGCCCGATCGCTCCGCAATACCATTAGTTGTCTTGTAGCAGAACTGGAAGACGGGACGGAAACATTGGGCACTCCGCTGGAATAATTCACTACGGAAAACGACCTATCATTTTCGAAATGCGCCACCTCCCTGGCGGCTACAGGTTCGGTGAGAAGTACCGCCGGAAAGAGGCCCAGACGACTCAAAAAGTAAAGATGTGTTCGTAGCAGTTCCGGAGCCTGGGATACGCTTTCTGCATCGGGCACGATCAGCGCGAATAGATCGCTATCTCCCTGACGAAACTTCTTAAGGTAGAAGTCTATCTCTTCGCTACGTCCAATGCTCTGTAAAAACAGGCTGAATGCATCATCAAAAAACATATGTCTGCTCAAACATGCAGTCCCGACTTGCCTCGTCCACGGCTTTTCATAATCCCTTACCGGCCCGAAGACCGGGGTCCAATACTTCGGTTAGGTACAGCCGACAACGGATTGAGTTCGAAGGACGTAGCCCCGGACCCAAGCTCTCGACTATGGCAATGCTGCCGTCCTATTTCGCAAGTCTTAGTCTTATCTGTTCAGATAGTCGGGACGAAACAACGAGTCTGAGACCTTGAGCGTATCATCAAACGTAAAGAACTCAAGGCGAGTGATGGAACCGGTTTCCAGATCCAGGGATTCCATGCGCACGGGCCAGGCGGTCACTACATCCTTTTTCTTTCCCAGATGCAGTACGGGAATGTCATAGTTGATTTCGATTGTCTTGAACAGAATGGTATTTCTATCATAGATATCCATCCTCAGGGCGCGAAAGCTACCCGGATCCTGTATCACCGATATCCTTCCGTAGGAGCTTGGCAACATGGGAATAAGCGAATAGTTGATCGCTTTTTCGCCAGCCTCCAGACTTACTTCTTTTCCGCGATCAGCCGGATGATAATTGG
The DNA here is from genome assembly GCA_002730875.1 of Spirochaetaceae bacterium. Taxonomy (GTDB): domain Bacteria; phylum Spirochaetota; class Leptospiria; order Leptospirales; family Leptonemataceae; genus UBA3465. The sequence goes on from PCBI01000016.1 coordinate 71,752, forward strand.
CCTCAAGGCTTGAACCCGAAAGATCGCGAAAGGAGAAACCGGACCGCATAATGGCCTTATACTGGTCCGCCCCCCGCAGCTGCAGCAAGTCCCGCCGGCGCGCGTCCCAGACCCATATTTCTTCGCCCTGGCGCAAGTAGAGAATTCTTAATATGACTCCCTTGGCCGGCGATGTAATTTCAATGAATCGCCGCCCCTGGTTCACATGCATTTGAAAATCCTGCATTTCCGGAAGGCCCCTTTCGTCGATGATTGTAAGCTTGCCTGAATATACACCATCGGGATAGGCAAGACCGGAGTCCAACTCGGCAACCAGAGCCTGCACAGGCATGTCCCTCCAATCCGCAGGAGCTTCCGCTTTCAGGGGGAAGGATAGAAGCGCCAACCACGGAGCCAGGACTATCCACTTTTTTTTACAATTTGCCAGCATAGGTTTTTTTGGTGGACCCGGCCAGAGTCTGCCGGAATCGTTCCTAGAGCTTTACCTCAAGAATCGGAGGATATCTTTATGAAGGCAATAACACGAGCAAGAATTGTTGCTCTTTTGCTGGCCGCTATGACCGTTTCTACGGCTTCCGCCGACCAGCTGCGACTGAATGTTGGTCTATGGCCAGGCGAACTGGATCCGGAGCTGGAAAGCAGACTGCTTCTGGATGACATTGTGGAACCCACGGCCCGCATTGATCTGCCCTGGTCCAACAAGAATACGACAACAATTTACCCCCTGGGACTGCAGTATTTCAAGCCCATGGGATCCGGCCAATTGGTCTTTACCGCGAACTATATTCGGTATGCTCCCGAATACTCATTCAACGGAATTAGCACCAGCGGCTCCATCGCTCTGGTAGCTCTCGAAGACTTTGCCACTACCGATTGGGAATTCGAAGCGGGCTACGAAATCCCTCTTGTAGGCAACAAGCTTTTCCTGACCCCTCGCCTGGGTTTTCGCTGGCATACTCAGGAGTTCAATTACGACGAGCTTACCATTGGCACTCCTTCCGCCATAAGCCTGGACAGTCCCTTTTCCGGGAATGCTCAGGGAAGCTACATCGGATTGTCCGGCAGATTCTATCTCATGCCTCAGATTGCGTTGTATTTCGACCTGATGACTACCTCCATTTTTCCTAACTTTGGCGGTAGCATGGAATTCGAGCAAACCGTTCTGCAAACCGACGGCGTATTGCGATATGATCGTGCAGAAGCAGGCTACGAAGTTGCCTTTACCAGATACACCCTGGGTATTCAGTACGATATTAACAAGAACATGTACATCCAGGTTGGCGTGCGCGAAGAAGTTCAAAGTACCAGCTATCCAGGGTATTTCAACCTGGCCATTCGCACCGACGGTAGCGGCGTAAACAGTACAATAAATGAGATCATTTCAGACATTCTGTTCTGGGATTTCCAGGAGCAGGATCAGACAAAGGGCTTTGCTTTCTTCGCATTTAGCTACGGAATCGATATCTAAGTTGTTGAATCGATAACCAAATTGTTATAAAGAAAACAAAGTTGTCTTGATTTAGAAGGTCGCCCATTGGGCGGCCTTTTCTTTTTCCCTGGCTTTCCCTGTTATTCTTCGCTGACGTTCTTGCTATCAAGGTGACCATCTGAATTCAGCGATGACCTGCCGGCCAGGGACTGAAGATATTCCTGCCATTCATGGGGGAGATAATACTTCTTCTTGCTGTTACAATCTTTGCAACAAGGGACGATATTGGATTTCTCCGAAGAGCCTCCCCTGGACAGGGGGATTATGTGATCCATGGTTAACTCGGATGGCTTGAAGGACTGCTGGCAATAGTGGCACTTTCCGGAGGATTTTTTCTTTTTCCACCAGGGGCTATCTCGCAACTTGCGAGCTTTTTTCTTCTCGCGTTCAATCCAGCCTGTATCGGGGGCGAAGAAGGGATCAAATTTTTCCGGTTCTGACCTCATCGTGGGTTCTTCGGTACCAACGCACCATGTCTACATAGGAGAGAATTCCCATTACCTTTCCATCGTCAATCACAGGAAGGCTTCGCACCTTTTTTGAGATCATAAGATTCAGCGCTTCTCGCAGGTAGGCGTCGGAAGTGATCGAAACCATTTCTTTCCCTTCGATAACCTGCTCTACCGTAGTTTTCAGATAGTTACGCTCTATTTCCAGGGACTCCTCATAAGAAAGGCGCAGAAGATCAAAAACGGTAATGGTTCCCAGAGGTGTGCCATCTTTGATTACCAGCACGCCCAGAAAACCGTTCTCCAGACAGATTCTGGCCGCAGCGGCAGCTGGATCCCGTGCATCGCACGTAATCACATCGGGCGTCATGACATCCGACACTTTCGCCTCTATCATTTTCTGGGTACGGCGAAGGAGTTTTTCTTTCAAACCGTGGTCTTTGATTTCATCCAGCATTGACATATTTCACCTTCCTGCAATCTGAGCTTGTTCTATGCTCCAACCCCACTGCTCGCCTGAATTCTTTGCGCAAGATTTCTTTCTTCAGGCCCCGAAGCTTCCAGCGCTTCAGATGCGCCATCGTATCCGAACTCTGCCAGATTAGTATTCTCAAGCTCGCAAACTCTCAAGTTCGGGTATTCGTTATCCATCCAGAGTGAATTTGAATATTCCTCTATCCACCAGCTCCCGGTTAATTCTATGTTGTATCTTCATTCGAACAATTTCGGCAGCCTCTTCCAGGAAGCGAATGTTGCGGGCATCCTTCTTTCCAAATCCGTGTAACGTTACTGGTTTAAGAAAGCAGATCTTCCATTGCACCGGAAGCGGTATCAGGTTCAAAGGCACCGGTATCTTGGCGCCAATGTATTTCTCGGTCCAATCCAGAGTTCCCAGATTTAGATGAGTCTCTTCGGCGCCCAGAATGGACACCGGAACGATAGTGGCGCCGGTCATAATGGCCAGCGAAATAAAACCGGGATTAAACGGCTTCAACTGATACATCTCAATACTGGACTTGAAGTTACCCGCCTCCGCTTCCGGAAACAGGATTAGTAGCTTTCTCTTTCGCAGAACGCGAATGGCCACTTTGAAGTCCTGTGGAATATAGGCCAATTTGGCGCTTGCCATCTTGAAGAAACCATCTTTGTGCCAGTAATTGTGGCTCATGGTTCGAGGCATGCGCTTCGCCTGCTTTAAGATTTCGTTTTGCAGAACCATGGCATCCCAGCCAAGAACTCCGCTATGGTTGGGCACCACAATTACCGGTCCGGTACGCGGAAGGTTTTCCAGACCTTCGGTTTGAAGATCTGTAAAGCTACGCATTACATCCAGAAATCCGTGGGTCACCCCTCGAAAGAAGAAGTAGTCCAGGTCTTTACCCAGAAATTCCCGCCAATCGGGACTTTGAAAGAAACGCCTTTGTGCCATGGCTCGACCTGCTATTCTACCCGACTTGTCCAAAAGTCAAGCAAGGAAAAATATTCGGTCCTGTTGTCCCAGAAAAGAGAGGCAGGCGCGGACAATATAGCCCTCTGCATCGAGAACTACGGGTAGATTCCGCCGTACCGGGGGTGGTAGTTGTTCCTTCTGAAAAAGAGTCTTTATTCGGGAGCGGTGAATTCTTCGATCATTTCGGAATCTGTACAAATCGTCCCCCTGGACGGTTCTGAGCACCGCGCCAGAATATCGGCGGGTAAGCCCCAGCCAGGAGACTTCGTAGTTTTTCCCAGAATCCACCGGGTCGGATCCATCGGAAATACTCTTGATTTCCGGTCCTTTCATGAATGCACCATTCACCGGATATATCCAGAGATCCCCTCCGGCAGACCAGAGCTCCACGGCAGAGGTTCCCGTTCGCAGCCACCGCCCGAATTCGCTGGTCCTTAATTCCGAGTATATCTGGAGAACCACCGAGCGGGGCAGCATTTCCAACGCCAGGGCGCGAAGGGAAGCCCTGAGGATTGAGGCCAGCTCCGATGGGGAGGCATTTTGGCACACGGGCCCCGGCAACCGAACAAAGAATTCCGGCTCGGCATTCAGAGGATTCGGACCCGCTCCCACCGAAGGCTTTTCCGTGCTTAAATGCCTTTCCGGCCAGGCGAAGTCATGGTGTACCGACCATAAAGAGGCAGGATTCAGGCCCCTGCCTTCCAATCCCGGTATAACCCGATGACGGATCCAGTTCCGATTCAAGGAAATATCTTGATTCGAGCTATCTTCCGCGAACGGGATGGAGAATTCCTCCAGTAGCTCCAGGACATCCTTTCTATGTGTAACCAGCAGGGGGCGAACCAACGACAGACGGCCCAGAAACCTCTTACTTTTGCGCAGGGAGGACCAGATAGGAAGCTGGCTCTCCAGGGGCATCAACTCGGAAGCTTCCCTGGAGGAGGAGCGAATCCAATGAAGGATCATGGTTTCCACGAAATCCACAGCGTGGTGGCCGGTGGCGCAGAACCCGCAACCGGCGAGCTTCGTGGCCCGGAATAGATCCCTGTAGCGCAGAAATCGGGCCGCCGACTCCAGATTCATTCGCATTTTTCTGGCAAAGGCGGACACATCGTGGCTCTCTTCGTAATGGATCAGATCCAGGGACCGGGCCGTATTTCGCACAAGGTCTGCATCTTGCGCCGCCTCTTTGCGCAACTCATGGTTCAGATGGAAGCTTACCGGAAGAGAAACGCCGGCCATTTCCGCAAGGCTGGCGAGCAGATGAAGCAATAACTGAGAATCCGGACCGCCGGAAGCCGCTACGATTACACCGGACCGGAGCCTGGCCATTAGGTGGCGCTGATACTCCGCAACCAGGGCGTCGGTGGCGCCGGTATTTCGTTGCATTCGGGCCAGGTAAGCCATCCACAAGCTGCCTTCCTTGCTCATTTCCGCCAGGCTAATTCTACTTTCCTGTCTGGCAAGGCAGCCCAGAATGGTTTCGTGGGTTTTTTACAGAAAATCGGCCGAATGTTTCAGGAGGACTTTTCGCCGCCATTTGATGGTTTCTTCTTTTTGAAACTCGTTCTGTATCTGGCATTTTTCACATTCTGTTTGCGTGTCTTTGGCGGCGGAAGTTGCCTGGGAACCACTCCGGAAGGCAGGCCTGAAGGCAAGATCATCCAGAGCCCCCTGGAGCATCCCTCTCATCCCGAGGATGCTTCCCATAGAATGGCCGAGGCTAGCCGAACCAGGGAACTCTTATCGACGACACCCCTGACCCACGGGGTTCTATGAGGAAGGCGTTCTTCTATCCGGTTTTTCCCGCTTTGAAGGACTATGCCTGGGGCTCCCAGGATCCGGAAGGCGCCATCGGCGATCTGTTGCGAAAAAACACCGGCGGGGAAATCCCTCCCGGCCCGTACGCAGAACTCTGGTACGGCGACCATCCATCCGGCTCGTCGCTACTGGCGGACGGCTCCACCTTGCGCGAACAAATCGTCGCTGAACCAGACCATATTCTGGGCCGGTTCGCAAAGGATGGCAAGTTGCCGTATTTGCTAAAGATACTGGAAAGCCAGACTCCCCTATCTATTCAAGCCCATCCGGACAAACCCCTGGCGGAAACCCTGCATCGCGACGACCCGAAGCATTATCCGGATTCGAACCACAAGCCTGAAATTGCAATTTGTCTACGCCCGGGTTTCACAGCCATGGCCGGTTTTCGCACGCTTGAGTCTATTCAGAGCAACCTGGCCAAACATCCAGAACTGGAAACACTCCTACCCGGCCTGAGTAGCGCAAACGGTAATGCCCGGGCGGCGTTGAAAAACGCATTCGCGCATCTGTATCGGATGAAGGGCGAAGAAATCGAACCGCTGGCCCGAAGCCTGTACAACAGGCTTGAAAAACAGGAGAACCGAAACGGTACGGAATCCTATTTTCTGCGGTTCTGCCAGTTACATGGCTTCCAGGACCCAGGTCTGTTTTCTATATTCATTTTGAATCTGCTACAGTTCAATCCGGGGGACTCGCTCTTTATGGGAGCGCGAGAACCACACGCCTATTTGCAGGGCGCCATCATAGAATGCATGGCCTGCTCCGACAATGTGGTGCGTGGCGGTCTCACCCCCAAGTTTGTAGATGTAGACACCCTGGTGGAGATGCTCCATTATCGGATGGGACCTCCGGATTTGATTCGGCCCAGAAAATCCGGAAATGCAGCCATTTACGAGCCACCCGTGGATGATTTTCAGGTATGGACCGTGGATGCGAGCCCGGAAACACTTACCCTGCCCGCGGAACTGTTTCCGGCTATAGTCCTTTCTTTGTCCGGCTCCGCCACCCTGGAAACCGACTCCGAATCGTTTGAACTACTACCGGGACGAAGTGTACTTCTGCCCGCCGGTCCGGTGGAGAATGGGACGACTTACAGAGTATCTTCGGCTCAGAAAGCCCGTTTGGTGCTGGCCGGTCCCGGGAAAACACGAACCGGTGCCTGAAGGCCCTGATCTGCCTCCGGCCAGCCATAAACAAATTTGTAGTACTTACGGGATTTTATCTTGACACATCATGTGACATAATCCAGTTACAGGGGACAGAAAGAGGCTGTGCAAAGTGATCCAAACTCATTACACTTTGCCCTGAAAGCCCGAGGAATGGTATGGCACTGGCTGGAATATATAGAACCGAAAAGAAACCTGGTCCCATAGAAGCACAGAGACCTGCTCTAAGTAAAGAAGAATTGGAGTCGGTGCTGGACTGTTTGATTCAGGACCGACTGGGCTCCGGCTCCATCTGCGAAAGATTCGAGAAGTCTTTTTCCCAGGTGGCCAGCTACAAGCACACGCTGGCCGTAAACTCCCTCACGGCCGCCTATCACCTGGCATTTCTGGCGCTGGAAATTGGGGACGGAGACGAAGTCTGGATCAATGCGCTGAGTAGCGTTTCTGCTCTGGATGCCTGCCGCTATGTGGGGGCCACACCCAGGCTACTTGATCCGGCGCGAAGTTCCTATCATATTGACCGCGAGAGCCTGGAAACTGCGGTGCAGGCCACTTCCGAAACCGGCCCGGTATCGGAAGATCCTGCTTTTCGCGTGGGAAACGGCGAAAAGCCCAAACGCGTATTCATTTTTGATCACATCTACGGCAGCCATAATCCCACCGACGTTGAGTGGCTAAGAGGTCAGGGCTTTCTAATCGTGGAAGACTTCACCGGTATGCCCGGGGCCGATGCCGAAGGCGCCTATACCGGACATAAAGGCGATATCGCTGTGTGCGGACTGTCCGAATTCGACCTGGTCACCACCGGCAACGGAGCCATGGTGGTAACCGCGGATTCCAAATTGCAGAAGCGAATGCTCAGCCTGCGTTACGGAAACAAACGGGACAAGAAGTCCGTGGCCTACGATTACAGGCTGGAAGACTTTCAGGCCGCCATGGGTTTGATTCAACTGAATCGTCTGGGCATTACCCTTTCCCGCCGCCGAAAGATTGGCGAAAAGTACCTGCAGACCCTGCGACAGACCAAACACGAAAGTTATTTTGGCGAACCTGGAGTAGACTGTTACCATCTATTTCCTGTGGTGGTAGCCAGGACTCATGAAGAAGTGGAACGTTATTACAACTCACTGCAGATCGGAATTACCCGCATTCCCGAGCCTCTCCATCATTTCCTGGATCTTCCCCGTCTGGAATTTCCGAATGCAGAAAGGATCTATCAGAAAGCGGTATGCGTCCCGGTTTATCCGGCGCTCACAGCAAACAATGTGGAAAGGATTGCAAGCTCTCTACGCGGCATGCTCTAAGCGCCCTGTGTGCAAGGGCCCGGTTTCTGAAATGAAATCCTATCGCCCTGTCCGTTTTTCGCCATGCGTCTCGCGGCGGGTCTCGCAAAGGATGCTGCTCGCCGTTATTTTGTTTGTGACTCTGGCTCCAGGACTGGCCGAAGAGAAGCCGCAAAAAGATGGTCCGGAGATGCGCGATTATTCGGCTCGAGCGGAAATCACTCTGGGCGATGACCGCACAGTTTCGGGCAAAAGCAAGTTCACGGCGCCGGAAACCTTTATCTTTCAACACAATCGCGAAGGCGTCCAGTATGAGAAAACCATCCATGCGAAGGATGTAAGAGCGCTGCATTTCCAGAAATGGGAGCCCATAAAAGTAGGCGAGAACAAACAGGGAGATATATACCGTTTCCAGGTATCCTCTTTCAGAATAGAACTGAAGGACGGATACACAATGCAGGTGAATAATGGGCTGCCATCCTTCTGGCAGAGCTTCTTTCTGGAAAACGACAATGGTAGGGTTCGTTTCTTCACTTATTGGATGGATCTTTACAAACGCGAGGACGGTAGCTGGTTTACGGGCATGGAAGGCCCGGCCAGTGGCGTAAGGTCTTTTCCGCACAAGGACGTAATCCAGAAAATCGAATTCAAAGTAGATTAGTCTTCCGGCCGGTCTGGCAACTATTGGCGCCCTATCCAGAAGGGCTCATTCCCGGCTCTCGAAAAGATCCCTGTACCCGGGCGCCCCTGCACTCGGGCGGCGAGTCCATGGCCGATGCAGCGCGATTACTGCTATTGAAACTGAGCGGCCCGGGCAACCCGGGCCTCTCTTCCCGCTCCGTGCCATTGGCTGTTCCCGGGCCGGATCAGGCATCCCATTTTCCAGAATTAGACTTGCGAAGCAGGCTTTTGGCCGTCCTATTAGTCAGGGATCGGCTTAGCCAGACCCTGGACAGGGATTATCTCTATGGAAATCTTTAGTACCACACTACTGGAATGGCTACAACGGTTTGCCATCGTATATAGCATCCTTACTGTTCGCTACGTCGTTATTGCCGGGCTGGCTTTTCTAATCATCTGGACACTTCTGTCCGGTCGATTGGCGCACCGATATATCCAACCGGACCGTCGACCCGGTGGAAAAAACATACTACACGAAATTAAATACTCTTTCATAACATTTTTTGTTTTCGGACTTGTAGGTATCTTTATCTTTGAAGCGTCACGCGCCGGATGGACCAGGATCTACCGCGACATTGATCAGTATGGATGGGTTTACTTCGCATTTACTGTTGTGGCGACTATATTGCTGCACGATGCTTACTTCTACTGGACCCATCGGTTTATGCACTGGAAGAAGATCTTCAAACACGTTCATCTTGTGCATCATCGCTCCACCAATCCCACACCCTGGGCTGCCTTTAGCTTTCATCCAATCGAAGCTGTGATTGAGGCGGGTATTGTACCACTGGTAGTCTTTCTCTATCCGATCCATCCTGGCGCGCTGGCCATTTTTCTTCTGTATATGACGTTTCTGAATGTGCTCGGTCACCTGGGTTACGAGCTCTTTCCATCTGGATTTACGCGCAAGCCGGCCACCTCCTGGCACAACACGTCCACGCATCATAACATGCATCATAAGTATTTTGAGTGTAACTACGGTCTGTACTTTAACTGGTGGGACCGGCTCATGAAAACGAATCATCCGCAATACCATGCTCAGTTCGAAAGCAGGGCATCCGCGCAAAGAGAACCTGCAACCTCTTCACCTGGTCTAGCTATGACTGATAGTGGTCCCGTAGCTGCCTCCGATGCACGCGCAGTCGATGTCACCGAACGCAGACCGTCCAATCCGCGAGTGGCCTGAGGGGCAGACTCCCAGGGCCCGTGTAACAGGATCGGCGGAATGAGCCGGCGCCTCCGTAATCCTGTTTTCCTTGAACCGATGCTATTGCGAAGACTGCTTCGCAGCCTGATCATAGGGCTCATCGCGACATAGATAGATACTCAGCGTAATCGGCAGAAACACTGTATCGATAACGGCGCTCAGGGGCAGGTCCATGGCGGCTGCCAGGCCCAGTAGAACCGGTTGTTCTCTGCTGAGCGCCTGATCTATAATCAGAGTGTCAGTTACCACACCTCCATAGACCAGCGGCGTATCCTGATCGGTATCGCTCCAGCCAGCCATAGAGATCAGCGAAGCACAGCCCGTAGATCCAACCACCAGGGCGAGAGCGAAAAGCTGGCAGATTCGGTGAAGCCAAATAGTCATGGGTTATACCTCGGTTCCAAAGCGGCACTATATCAGTTCTTCATCGAGTATACGTCAGCACTATATCTGTTCTTCATCGAGCATACTTCAGCAATACATCTGTTCGAAACCGGCAATACATCGGCTGTACATCGGATGGCAAAATGCGCCATGTATCCGTTAAACAAAGGTACAGATTCGAACGCTGATTGCAAATAGGGAATATATCGATCAAAATGGCTCAGGTATGGGACGCTTCATCCGTCGTGCCGGGAGGGTTTCGGTAGATTTCTCCGAAATTGCCTGATTGCAAGAAGGCCCGGATTGACTGAGCAAGGGTATGAAAGTTAGAGTAGATAGAATCATGATTAAAAGGAACATACTGGAAGTCGGCGAATTCATCCTGCATCTCCCGGGCCGGCCATTTAAGCGGCCCCATTTTTTTACAGTCCCGGGAAAACAGTTTCATTAGCGTGGTAGGTCGGCTTTCGATTACCAGACCTGGCTTGAACCGGGACAGGGGCTTTTGAGGGTATTCCCTTGCTGCGAGCTGAAAGACAAAGTCGCCCAGCAACAACCGGGCAACCCACGGTATTCGCCTGGTTACAATGGAGGGCGCCCTTTCCTGGTATGGGCTGCGATCCAGAAGAAGTCGGCCAGCATTGGGAATTTGATCCATCCAACGCTCCAGCACATAGGCGCCGGCAATGAAGCAAAACAGATGCACCCGGTCATAGCGATGGAGGTCGTTTCGATTGTAGTAGCTTTCCAGGAACCGAACCGAATCATCGATCCCGCTGTTTTGAATGTAATCCGGCACAAACAGATCCAGATCCGGAGCCTGTTTTCGGAATTTTTTCATAGATCGCATACCGGAGAAACCATAGCCGATACCGGTAAGCACAAGAAGCGCCTCTCGGTTACCGTTCTTTAGTTCCAGTGATCTGACAGGAAAGAGCCCCATTTTTGTTTGACCTGCTCTGTGTATGACGTCTTGTTAAGCAGTGGCAAGCATTTATCAGCTCAAGTCAAAATTCCAGGATCTTCTGAGGCCGCTCTGTAGATTTCTGGCTCGCATAGGAGTTTCCGCCAACCAGGTAACTATCCTGGCGCTTCTTCTATCGTTCCTGTTCGGCGCATACATGGCCTTTCGCTTCATCTACTTTCCAGATAAGAGACTTTTCTTATTGGGACTACCTGCCCTGCTATTCCTTCGCATGGCCTTGAACGCCATCGACGGAATGCTGGCCCGGGAGCATAACATGGAAAGCCATCTGGGCGCTTTCCTGAACGAACTGGGAGACGTACTATCCGACGCTTTTCTATACCTGCCTTTCGCGCTCTACGGAATACAATCTGGCGCCGTGCAGCCCTATGTTGCTCTTTCGGTGGTTTTCTTTGTCAAGTTTGCCATAATTACCGAATTCATGGGCGTTCTTTCCCGGGCCACAGGTTCCAGCCGACGGTACGACGGCCCCATGGGAAAATCGGACAGGGCTTTCTGGTGCAGCGTTCTGGCCATTTACCTGGCCCTGGGGGGACCGGAAAGACCTTACATTGAGATTTTCTTTGCACTTCTGGCCCTGCTTTCCCTTCTAACGGTTATCAATCGCGGAAGAAAGGCTCTCAACGAATGAAATGGACCTATAACACATTAACGCCCAATGTCCTCTATACCTTTGGCGGAATTCTTGCGGCCCTGGTTCTGGCCACGCTCATCGCTTTCCTTCTCACGCGTCTTAAAAAAGAAAGCGACTTCACCGAGTTGACCCTGCGTATACGAACCTGGTGGCTGCTGGTTGGTCTGATTGCCGCCGTCCTTCTGAGCACCATTGAACTCAGTATTTTGTTTTTCGCACTAATCAGCGTACTGGCTCTTTACGAATTTCTATCGCTCATCGAGCTTCGCAAACCGGATCGAAAGGTACTCTGGGTTCCCTTTCTGGTCATTCCGTTGCAGTATTTCTGGATCTATGAGCGCTGGTACGGGATGTTCATTGTGTTCATCCCCGTGTACGCCTTTCTATTCTTTCCTCTGGTTATGGTCTTTGTAGGGGAAACAAAAGGTTTCCTTAAGTCCATCGGCACCATTCAGTGGGGGCTCATGACCTGCGTTTTTTCCATCAGTCATGGCGCCTATTTAATGGTACTGCCGCAAGAAGGCAATCCGGCCGGCGGAGGTCCGGGTCTCGTGTTATTTCTGCTGCTGCTGACGCAGTTTAATGATGTGGCCCAGTATATCTGGGGCAAGCTTCTGGGTAAACATCCTATAACACCCACCGTGAGCCCCAAGAAAACGGTGGAAGGATTTCTGGGCGGCCTTGTGACAACTACTGTACTGGCTTACTTTCTGGCGCCCCTTTTGACTCCGCTGAGCTTATATGAATCCCTGGGAGCGGGTCTGCTCATCGCCTTTTCGGGCTTTGTGGGCGACGTCACGCTTTCGGCCGTTAAGCGCGATATCCAGGTAAAGGATAGCGGAAACATGCTTCCTGGCCATGGCGGCATACTGGATCGCATCGACTCGCTCACGTTTACCGCGCCCCTATTCTTCCACTTTATCTATTATTTCCGCTATTGAGACAGCCGTTATTCAGGCAAGCGTTCAGAGCATAGGATTAAGAGAGGCGGAACCGGCAAAACGGGCCTGGAAAGGAATCGCTGTTTTCCCGTACAATGCCAGGCATTCGTGCCCGCTCGCGGCCATTATCGGACCAATAATATGGCCGGAGGATTCGGCATCATTTGCGAAGCAGTATACAGGCAATCAGCTGCCAAACGCCAGACGAATCTCAGGCGAAGAAACCCTTAACGGCTTCCACAACTTCCTGAAGCTCATGCTCCTGCATGTAGGGAAACAAAGGCAAGTTCAATACGCTCTTGCAGATACGCTCGGCGTTTTCGCCGCCTACTTTCGCTTTTAAATATCCCGGCGAGGCTTCCTGCGAAGACATCGGTCCGGGATATACGATGCCAAAACCAATGCCTTTCTCTTTTAGCAAGGCTTCCAGGGCAGGTCGCTTTTCCTGGTCTACGATCAAGACATTAAGGTAGCCGTTTTCCGTATATCCTTCCGGAGCCTCGACTACGCGGATGGGAAGATTAGCCAGTGCCTTTCGATAGTATTCCGCCGATTTGCGACGGCTTTCCAGTCGGGCTGCCAGATGCGGATGGCTCAGATTCAGGTAGGCGGCCTGGAAGGTATCCATTCGGGAATTCCAGCCCACCAGTCCGTAGGAATAATGCGTGGTGCGGCCGTGGTTTTCCAGGCTGCGCACTTTGTGGGCCAGATCATCATCGGAGGTCAGCACCGCGCCCGCATCGCCGGCGGCGCCGAAGACCTTGGCCGGATAAAAGCTAATGGTGGCCAGTTGCGCCCCTTCGTAGATAGACTTGCCGTTGTAGGTGACTCCGTAGGCCTGCGCGCCGTCCTCAATTAAAGCGATTCCCTTGCTCTTTGCAAAATCCCGGAAATCCTTGAGTCTGGAAGAACCCCATCCGTAAAGATGCACAAGAATGGCGGCTTTGGGTTTGTGTTCTTCGCAGGCTTTGCAGAACAGATCAAAGTCCAGCTGAAGGTCTTCCGCGGATACGTCCACAGTAATCGGATCTGCGCCTACGTTCACTACAGCTTCAAAGGTAGCCCAGAAAGTAAGATCCGGAACAAGGACCGAGTCCCCCTTTGAAACCCCTGCCGCTCGCAGAGCCAGTTGCAGCGCATCGGTGCCGTTGGCGCAGCCTATGGCATGCGAAACCCCGCATTCGGTCTTCAGAGTATTCTCAATGTTTTCTACTTCCGGCCCACCGATGAACCGGGTATTCGCGGAAAGGTCCGCTACCTTTGCATTCCAGGAATCCAGGAATCCATCTTCAAATCTTTTAAGCTCAATAAAGGGAACAGACATTTTCGCCGCCGGAATAGATATGTGTGATCAGTCGAGTTCAGACTCGGTTTGCTCAAGAGCCTCTTCCAGAGTCGAGTAGACCTTCAGCTCCGGGGGTAAATCCATCAAGCCAAAAACCTTCCGCAGGAAGCTGTGCAGTCCGCCGATTACCAGGCGGCCGCCATTCTCGCGAGCGCGATAATGAATGGAAAACAGGATAGCCACTCCGGTAGAATTGATATAGTCCAGATCGGAGAGATCAAAGACCATGATCTGGTTGGAACTTGCCAGGAGCTTGTAGAACTTCCGGTTGAATTCCTGGGAATTGGTGTTAGTGATACGGCCAACAAGCTTCACAATTCGGATGCTGGATGAGCCAAGCTCACGTTCCTCCACCGCCACCTTTAGCTCGGGGAACTCAAGCTCCATGAAAAGCTCCTGTCATCATTGTATCATTGGACGATATCATTTCGAATTACTCCAAAGGGTAGAGAGCTTTTTACTTTCAGCGACTTGAAAAAGCCCACTATACCTTCTGGCTAATCTAATGGTCAACAGGGTGTACCCCGAACCACAGTTTTTCTGGAAGCCGGTCCAGACGGAAAGGAAAATTTAGTTCTCCTTTTAATACTGTAATGATACGCCCACGATTACCGGAAATGGGACCCGCATAGTCTATGTACTTCCTTTTGTGGTTCTGCTTTCTGGTTACACTCCATTGTTGCACACTTTCCAGCGGCGAATCAGAGAGCTCCACTAGATCGATACCATTGGGAACCAGCTCGCGCAATTGTTGCAGATCTACTTCGCGCATTTCATAGGTAGGCAGGGCTTCCCCTCCTGTATCCAGAAACAGATCGCCATGATTCTTTTGCGTACTTTGCGGTTCTTGAATATGATGTACCAGATGAAACTTCAGGGAATGCATGACTGCCGGACTGCGCCCTACTTCTGGCCGGGCTCTTCCAGTCGCAACGCCACCGTGGGAGCGCGTACCATTTCCATAGCATTGATAATGTCCAACGCGCCGAATAGCTGGCTCTCCCGGGCATGGTGGGTCAAAATCACCACGTCCACGGGCTCCGGTCCTTCCTCCTGGTGCATGGAGGCTATACTGATCTCATGATCGGAAAGTACCCTGGATATAGAAGCCAGAACGCCGGCGCGGTCCAGGGTTCGGAAGCGTAGATAAAATCTGTAACTGGCATCCGCAGCAACCTTAAGAGATTCTTCCCCGGATAACCAGACTTCGGGCTCGTTTTCCGGATTTCTTGCGATTGCTGCAATGTCGCCGAGCACGGCGCTGGCCGTAGGGAATCCGCCGGCTCCCCTTCCTACGATCATGGTTGGCCCACAATAGGGATCTTCGGTGAACAACGCATTGTTCTCTTCTTCTACAGAGGCCAGGAGATGATGGGAGGAGATCAATGCGGGATGGACACGTAAATGATAGCCGTCGGATGCCTTTTTTGCCACGGCGAGCAGCCGAATGACTTTGCCCATTCGCATGGCCATGGCATGATCCAGGGGGCTCAGTTCCGTAATCCCTTCCACGCGAATGTCGCTTTCCTGAACCAGATGATCGAAAGCCAGAGTAGAAAGTATGGCAAGTTTCTGTGCGGCATCTCGACCGCTCACATCGAAAGCCGGATCAGCTTCGGCGAAGCCTTTTTCCTGCGCTATTTTCAAAGCGTCTTCGTAGGCCATGTTTTCTTTCTGCATGCGAGTAATGATGAAATTACAGGTGCCGTTCAGGATTCCAAACATCTCCTGGATTTCGCTACCCACCCAGACCCGGCGAAGGTTACGAATCACCGGAAGGGCGCCAGCCACAGCAGCCTCCAGGCCTACTTCCTTGCCGGACTCTCTGGCCTGGCGAAAGATCTCCGCTCCGTGGTTTGCCAGCAAGGCCTTGTTGGCGGTCACAACATGCTTTCCGCTTTTAAGGGCATCCATTACCCATTGTTTGGCAGGATCCAAACCGCCGATCAATTCTACCACTACGTCTATGTCCGCTCGCTGCACGAGACCGGAGGCATCATCGGTTACATCAAAGGACTGATTCTTGAGAAAATCTTTTTTGGCGTAAGATCGGTCCGCAACGGCTACAATTTTTAACTCTTTGCCGGTACGCTTTCGCAACACTTCAGCTCTGGTCTGAAGCAGCTCTATCAATCCACGACCTACGGTGCCTGCGCCAATTAAACCAATGCGCAGTTCCTTCATTCTTTATCCCCTTTGCCGCTTCGGCGACCGAAGAATCCGCCGCTTCTTTTCTCTGATTGCTGCGGCTCGCTTTTTGCCTGCTGCGCCTCCGCCTCTTCCAGGGCTTTTTCATCTACCTGAAAGGCAGGCTCGCTCTTTCGGCGACGACCTCTCTGAGGCATGTCCCGCAGCAGCTCTTCTAACCGCTTTTGGAAGACCCGGTTATTTCTAACCTGGTTTACCACAGATTTTGGATAGGACTCCGGGTAATTATGGATATTCAGTAGTTCTATATCGTCCAGTGGGATGGACTCCTGTTTCTTCCGCGCCATAGATCTCTGGGAAAAGACCTGCAGGGCATAACTCAGTCAAGTCAATTCACCCGGTTTTTCTTGACACATTACACAGCCGGGGCCTTTCAAGAGTCTGTGAATCCCTTTACCGCCGTGGAGCGCGCCCTCAATCGATTCTATGCTCCAGCACCGGCCACCACACCCTTAGATTCTACTCAGGTAGAAAAAAAGTATCCCTGGATGAGATGGCAGATCCTGGAGTCTACATTCCTGGGATATGCCACCTTCTACCTGGTGCGCAATAACCTGGCTCCGGCGCAGGCGGCCTTTGGCGATGCCATGGGCTACGATAAGACCATGTTGGGCACAATCATTACCGCCACCGCTATTTCCTATGGTATAGGGAAATTCATTATGGGCGGGATGTCGGACCGCAGTAACCCCCGGGTCTTCATGGCCACTGGCCTGATACTCAGCGCGGTTTGCAATTTTCTGTTCGGTATGGCCACAGACTACCATGCACACCTGTTTCTGTGGTCCATGAACGGTTTCTTTCAGGGCATGGGCTGGGGCCCTTGCGGACGCAGCCTGGGCCACTGGTTCGCCTTACGCGAAAGGGGAACGATCTTTGGAGTGTGGAACATTGCGCACAATGTGGGAGGAGCCGCCATCGGAGCGTTGTCCGGATATCTGGCCAAAAACTATGGCTGGGAGAATGCATTCATTGTTCCAGGGATCATCGCACTTGTGGGAGCGGCCTATTTGATCTGGCGACTGCGCGATACGCCACAATCCGTCGGGCTACCTCCGGTGGAGTCCTACATCAAAAGGCATCCGGACCGGGCCCTGGATTTCTCCAAAAAGAATCCAGACGGTTCGTCGGCGCAGGATCAGGAGCCTGAACTGTTGCACCATCCAGATGTAGAAGATCCCGAAAGGGAACTGTCGACGAAGGAATTGTTCGTAAACTATATCCTTACCAACCCGGCGCTCTGGCTCTTTGCCCTGTGTAATTTTTTCGTATATATAGGTCGCTACAGCCTTCTGGACTGGGGCCCCACCTATCTGGCCGAAGAGAAAGGCGCCACCCTGCTTCAGGGGGGCAACAGTAATACTATCTTCGAAGTGGCTGGTATCTTCTCCACGCTTCTGGTGGGCTGGTTATCCGATCGCCTGGGCGGACGGCGAGGCATGGTCTCCCTGCTCTGCTTGATTCCCATCCTGCTTTCGGTAATTGCGATCTGGATGATTCCGCCGGGCCATCTGTATCTGGACCTGTTCTTTTTCGGCGTTATTGGATTCTTCATCTATCCGCCGGTAATGCTACTGGGGGTGGCCGGCCTGGACTTCACCTCCAAGAAAGCTGTGGGAGCCGCCGCCGGCTTCATCGGCCTCTTTGGCTATGCGGGTCGAGCTGTCCAGGGCACCGGACTGGGTTGGATCGCCGAAAACTATGGCTGGAATGCATCCCTTTCCGCCATCGCCGTATGTATGGTACTTGCCATCATTCTACTTTCCTTTACGTGGAAGCTCCGTCCTCATACGTAGTTATCTCGGAGGAGTCTGGTCGAGGCAAATACACAGTCATAATGTTTAATGCAGAGCATAGAAAACTAAGGGAACCTGGCAGCATCGAAGCCCCCGGCGAGGAGGAACTAACGTCGGTATATCTATCCGGTCCCGACGAATCCATCGAGGCTGAAATCTGTCCAGAGGTTGGATGCACCTGTTTTTCTCTTCGCTTTCAGGGCGAAGAGTTGCTCCACTTTCCTTTCAATCTGAATCATTACAGAGCCAGCAAGGATCTGGCCGGTATACCGCTTTTGTATCCTTTCGCCAATCGATTGGAAAGGGATGCCATTCCGTTTCGAGGTAAAGAATTTCCGCTTTCTGGCGAAGAGCTATACCGGGACGGAAACGGTTTGCCCATTCATGGACTGATTATCAAATCCAGCGCCTGGAGTTTGAAAGATCTGAACGCATCCAGAGACTTCGCTCGAGCCTTGTTCGAGTTCAATCTGGAACGGGATATGAGCCTGCGAAACAACTTCCCTTTTGGGCAAGCCCTCCTACTGACGTTCGAGTTGCAGCAGAATCAATTACGAATTCTGCTGGAAGTGGAAAACCGGGACCGGAATCCTTTTCCTCTCACCCCGGGCTTTCATCCCTACTTTTCTCTGGGCAAGCATAAGCGAAACGATATCCGGCTTTCTATACCGGCAGGAAAATCCCTATCTCTTTCCGACCTGTATTTACCCGATGGCAACGACATCCTGGTCAGTGAAAAGTGGCCGGAACATGAAGACATGGTACTCGGAAAAAACAAATTCGATACCGTGTTCACGGATCTTGGCGAAGATCCTGTATTCAAGCTGATTCGCCCGGACCTTTCGATAAACCTGCACTGTGGCCCGGATTTTCCTGTCGGGATCGTTTATAGCCCGCCGGACGAAAACTTCGTCTGCCTGGAACCCATGACTGCGCCCACCAACGCTATGTACCTGCACTCGCGGGGACAGTGGGAAATTCCTGTACTGGAACCCGGCCAGAATATGTCTTTCGAACACAGTATAGAAATCCAACCGACCTTGAGACGGCCAGTGGGGCCTAGTTGAAAGCCGGCCTATCCAATTAACGGGTGTCCGCTTGGCGAAAGCTATGCCTGAAGTCGGGCGGGCAAGTTCCGCCACAGGCGCCAGGATTCCAGGAATCGTTTTCCGGTTATACGAAATCTATGGATGTTTTGGACAGAGATCCAAGCTCGAATCCATCCAATGGATATTCGGGTTTGAGTCCACCGGTCTCATGGGCCGCTCCGGCCACAACAATCAGAGGTAGGAAGTGCTCCGGACTGGGATGGTTCAGGGATGCATGGGGCGCCTTTTCTTTGAACTCAATCAACTCTTCAAGCTGTCCGTTCTCCAGTCGCTCCTTCACAAAGTTCTGAAATTGATGCATGGGCTCGGGCACCGGCATCCTCCCGGAAAAATCAATCGCGCCCAGGTTGTGAGTCAGCCCCCCGCTGCCTATGAGCCAGACGGATTGCTGGCTCTTCATCCATCGAGAAAGACTGCGTCCCAGTTCAAAAAGGCGCTCCGCCGGCCAACGGGGCAGCGATACTTGAAGCACAGGCACATTTCTGCCCGGGAAGAGCCAGTAGAGCGGAGTCCATACACCATGATCCCATCCCCGGTCGGACAACTCGGGTTTCAGACCTTCGCTCTCCAGAAACTCCTTCAGTGACTTTCGTCCGTGCGGTGAACCCGGGGCAGGATAGGAAATACGATAGAGCTCTTCGGGGAAGCCGTAGAAATCGTAGATCAAGTCCCGGGTTTCATCGGTACCCAGAGCCAGATCCGGGGTTTCCCAGTGGGCCGACACAACCAGAACCAGTTCCGGCGACCTTTCCGGCCAGCTTTTCTGACTCCATTCGGAATAAATGGCCCCCCGCTGATGATCCAGCACCATGGTAGGTGCGCCATGACTTATGAATGAGTATCGATTCATCAATTGATTGGTCATCGGTCGCGGAGATTGGTTACTCACTTTTGTTCTTCAAAGGCAATTCGCTTGCCTCTGTATCAAGTAGTTACATACTTTGCATCGTTGCAAACAGGAGAATTTACTTTCAGGGCCATTATTCTGGGTCTGCTTCTATCTGTGGTTCTGGGCGCCGCGAACACCTATCTGGGTCTGTATGCCGGATTAACGGTGTCAGCATCCATTCCGGCCGCGGTCCTTTCCATGTTTATCCTTCGCAAGATATTGCGCTCGGGCACCATCCTGGAAAACAATATCGTGCAATCCATGGCCTCCGCTGGCGAAAGCCTGGCCGCCGGAGTGATCTTCACCATCCCGGCACTTCTGATATCGGGCAACTGGCATGAGTTCCAGTTCTGGCCGACTACTCTCGTTGCATTCTGCGGCGGTATGCTGGGCATACTATTTCTTATTCCCTTTCGCAAGCCCTTCATTTCGAAACAACAGGATCCAACCCTGAGCAAGGATTTGATATACCCGGAAGGCGAGGCCTGCGCGCAGGTATTGCGATCCGGCGAGTCTTCCCAGGCGCGCTCAATCTTTTCGGGAATGAGCATTGGAATCATCTACAAACTGGTATCCGGCTTGTGGCTTAAGTCCAGCGCTTACTTCGCGCTGCCCGTTCTTCCCTCCGGCCGTCGTGTGGCCTATATGGGTCTGGATTTTTCGGCGGCGCTCACCGCAGTGGGTTTCATTGTAGGGCTTCGCATCGCCTTTCTGGTATTTCTGGGAGGTCTGATTACCTGGGCTGTGGTTCTTCCCCTTTTCGCTCCGGTAAATCCGGCCACTTCTTTGGAGCGACAGGTTTACAGCTTCTGGTCTTCGCACGGTCGCTTCGCCGGCGTAGGGGCCATGCTAATCGGCACGGTGGAGTCCCTCCTCCTGGCATCCGCGGCGTTCCGGTCTTTTTCGGCAGGTTCCTGGATTACACGGCTGAAATCCGCCTGGTCCAATCGAAATCGCAGGAGCAACGAAGAGCGCGAGGACCTTCCGGGCTATGTTATTGTTTCCTTTCTTCTCTTTGTGAGCGCTGTTGCATTCTTCCTGGTTTCGCAGATGACCGGATGGCTGGCCATTCCGCTGGTACTGTGGATACTGGCGCTATCGCTACCGGTAGTGGCGGTAGCCGCCTATCTGGTTGGTCTGGTAGGCTCTTCCAACTCCCCGGTATCGGGCATAACCCTGAGCGTTCTTCTTCTGACCGGACTTCTTCTCTGGCCCTTCGTCGACGGACAACAGGGAATCCTGGCTCTGCTTCTGGTGGCCGGGATGATTTGCTGCGCCGCAGCCACCGCCGGCGATATTGCCCAGGATCTACGCACCGGATCCCTGGTGGGGGCCCGACCTGCCCGGCAGCAAATGGCCGAAATACTGGGAGTGGCCATTAGCGCGCCCTTTTTTGCTCTGGTCTTGCAGCTATTACACGAAACCTACGGCATTGGGGACAATGGCTTACTGAAAGCCCCGCAGGCTACTCTCTTCGCTTCTCTGGCCGGAAGCATATTTTCCGATGCTCCGCTTCCAGTATTCATGATTGCCGTAGGGAGCTTGCTGGGCGGCGTTCTGTTCTTCTGGAATCGATATGGTAGCTTCAGAATCCCAATCATGCCGGTGGCGGTGGGGATGTATCTCCCTTTGAGTGTTTCGACGCCGCTCCTTCTGGGAGGATTGCTATTCTGGATCTACAATCGTTTTTCCAGGGAAGGTTCCCTGCTGGCCGGCTTGAAAAAGGAGCACCAACCCGCGGTAGCCGAGAGCAATGTTTCTGCGCCTGCTGAGAAGGTGCTTCCCTCTACGGAACAAGAACAATCCGAACGCCGAGCGGCACGGGCAGGCGAAGGATCAGAAGAAGAACACGGGGACCTGACCGATAATGAGGCCGGCGGCTCGGATCAAGGAGTGAATCAACACTCTCCTCGCAGTCCCGAACCAACTGCAGATCCAATCCCCGATCAAAGCCCGAACGCAGGTATGTCCGGCGGTATAGAAGAGACTACGCCGTCCGAGCCTGCCAGGATCCAGCCGAGCGATTCCATACAGCCCCCGAAACCAGAAAAAGCGAAAAGCAGATTCCAGTCCTGGTTCGGGGATCCCCTGCTCTATAGCTCCGGATTGATTGCCGGAGAAGCTCTGGGAGGGATTCTGTTGGCGCTACTTCTTCTTTCCGGGATCAGCCTTTCCGCCTCCTGGTCGGCCTTTGCCTTATTTTTGATTGTATTGCTTCCCTTGCTTCCGCTATCATCACTGATTAAGCGCCGGGCGAAAGGCAAAGTGTGATTGGGTTCTGCCTCTGGTCTGGCGGCAGCAGCAAAGGCCCCATTGCATCGCGCATTCTGGAATGCAAGTAAGTTGAAGAGAATGGAACCTATGCCACTCGGGATGCCGGATTTAGAGCGCTGGTAGACCAGGAAGTGCTGGAAATATTATGAAACGAGAGCTACGGGCGATCTTCTACATACCACTAATCTATTTTATCCTGGGCAGTTTGTGGATCCTGTTATCAGATAAGATTACTCTCTCCGAATTTGGCAATGCGGTAGAGATCAGTCGATGGCAGACAATAAAAGGGTTGGCTTACGTAAGTTTCTCCTCGCTTCTTCTTGTCGGGCTTATTTATGGCTACGCCCGTAACCTGGAGGCCAGTCGGTCCCGGCTTCAGGACTCTCGGAACAAGCTCAGAAGCATCGTAGAGAGCTTGCCGGCGGGTATTGCGGAAACCGACAGCAATGGAAGGGTAGATTTTGTTTCGGATCGCTTTGTCGAAATTGCAGGTCTGGAAAGGAAACGGATCCTGAATCAACACATTCAGGATTTCTTTCCCGAAGTATCGCAAATAATCGATTCAGAAGCCCATGACGATCGAGTACCGGAAGTGCTTTCGCTCTGGCAGGCCACAGCTATGAGCCCGGATCAAAAGGTATTTCGCATCCGGTGCTTCCAGCGAAACGAATCCGATTCAATGTCCGGAGGTCGCCGACTAGAGCTCACAGACATTACGCGATCGTATCGCAGGGAACGGATTCAGAAGACGATGCAGGATCTGGATCAGATGATTATCAATGAGCAGTCCCAGTATCAGATCTTCCATTTCCTGTGCCATCGGTTTCAGGAGATTTACAGTCTTCCCCTTTGCTGGATAGGCGTGGCGGAGCCGGATCATTCTGTAAGGGTTGCCGCTCATGCCGGCCCTAGAAAGGACTATCTCCGCAATCTAATCACCCGCTGGGACGAAAGCGCCGCCGGCGAAGGACCAGCCGGACGGGCCATTCGCTTTCAGCAGGTTTACAGATCCGACCATCCGGAGATGAATATGGGCCCCTGGGCTGTGGCCATGTTCAGTCATAACCTGCGTGCGGCGGTTGCCTTTCCCTTGATCGTAGATCGTCGTTCCATAGGCGTTTTCTGCCTTTATTCGGAAGAAGAAGGCGCCTTTAGAGACGAAATCCTGGCCGAGCTGAACGAAGTATCCAGACGCCTATCCCTTAGCGTTAGCTTTTCCCTTAAGAAGGAAAGACTGGAGCTCTTTTCCCGGGCCATGGATTCGGCGGCCAACGTGATTTTCGTAGTGGATCATCTGCTTCGCATGGTCTGGAGCAATCGGGCCTTCCAGGAACGCTCGGCTCTCACTCCTTCTGATCTTTTTCAAAAACCGGTATCGGAAATCCCCTATCTTTCCGGGCGAGACTACCAGGAAGCCCTGGGCCGAACCTTGCTAAGCGGAAGAGTCTGGACCGGCGAAATCATTGAAGAAGCGGAAGGAAGTCCGCAACGGATCGCCTTTCTGACTGTAACTCCCATTGAAAACGATACGGGGCAGATTCGTTTCCTTTCCGTGGTCCAGGAAGATATAACCGAAGTAAGGGAAGCCGAGAAACGCATTCAAAGCATTTCCAAGTTCGACTCTATCACCGGCCTTCCCAATAGAAAGCGTTTTGAGACGGTCCTGACCCACTGTATCAGAGAAGCGGGGAATCGAGGACAGTTGCTGGGACTTCTGGTTTTCGATATTGTAAGGTTCAAAGAGCTCAACGAACAGATGGGGTTTCGTGGCGGCGACCGATATCTCCAGGAACTGGCCCGAACTCTGAAGAGCTCGCTGCCAGAGAACGCCACGCTGTTCCGGTTGGATAGCGATGTCTTCGCGGTAATTATGGAGGACGTATCCAGTCAGGAAGCGGGCCTGGATTTGGCCAGACACGTAGCAAGTACAGTGCACCAGAATGTTTCTCTGGGCGAGCGTACCTGGTCGCGAGACATCCATGCCGGCCTGGCCTATTTTCCGGTGGATGGCGGCACTTTCGAGCAGTTGTTCAACTGTGCTGAAATCGCTCAGGACCAGGCGAGGCAACAGGGCGCCGGAAAGATACTGAGCTTTTCCGAGGAGATGGTACGAGATAGCCGAAATACTTTGAGGCTACATCAAGAGATCTATTCGGCGCTGCAATCCAATCAGTTTCGTCTGGTTTTTCAACCCGAGTTCAATGTCCTTACCCAGGAGGTGTTTCGCTTTGAGGCCCTCATGCGATGGAATCATCCGGAAAAGGGCGAGATTTCGCCTGGCACATTCATACCGGTGGCCGAACACTTTGGCAGCATCCTCGAGCTGGGAAGTTTTTTGTTTCAGGAATTGCTACGCCTTGAGAAAGAATGGAGGGTTCGACTGGGACGCACGGTGCCTGTGGCCATCAATCTTTCTCCGGCACAATTCAGAGATCCCCACCTGGTAGAAAAGATTGGAGCATTGCTGGAAGAGTTCAAGGAAGACGAGCCTTTTCTGGAGCTGGAAGTTACCGAAACGGCGCTGTTTTCGGACCTGGAAGTGGCAGAGTCGCAGATGAATCGCCTTCGGGCGCGAAACCTGAGAATCAGCCTGGACGACTTTGGCACCGGTTACTCTTCGCTTTCGGCAATTCGCACCTTCCCTATTACCGGAATCAAAATCGATCGTAGCTTTGTGTCGGGATTACCGGAAAACCATAGAAATCAGGCCATCGTAAAGTCCATGATCGATATGGCCAAAAATATGAAACTTACCGTGGTGGCCGAAGGCACAGAAACCCGATCTCAGATAGAGATACTGCGAGACCTGGGTTGCATTCGATGTCAGGGATTCTTGTTCAGCCCGCCGGTGGAAGCGCCGGTGATTCTGCAGCGTATCCAGGATGGAACCTTCAACCTTTCCCGGGGCAGGCAGCTTTATTAATATCTGATCGCCATGCCAGCGTCCTGAACGGGCTGTGGCTTCCGGAGGGTCCGAATAGGATAAGCCAGGGAACCGTAATTGATTATACGTCAGCTGCCGGCGAGTTGTTCGACATCGCAAGACCGGTTTCTCGGATGATGCGCCTTTCGCTGGCCTCCGCGATCTCCGCCGCATTTCCATAGAGTATGCATTTTCTCCGTGCCCGGGTAACGGCCGTATAGATCAATTCCCGATTCAACGGCGCTCGATTTCCCTCAAGACCCGATAGAAGAACCAGGACGACCTCGTATTCCGATCCCTGGGATTTATGAATCGTATGGCAGAATGCAGGTTCATTTTCCGGAAGCGAGTCCCTTTGAAAGGCCCGCAAGGAAAACAGATCCTGTGACTGCTGACTGGCAAAATAGGCCAGAAGATCCCTGCCGGGCCCTACAATACCGGTATCCCCGTTGTAGATTCTGCGTACGTTATCGTTTCGGTGTAGCAGGAACGGCATGCCCGCGAACCAGTCTTCGGTACCGTAAGGCGAAAAGCGTTCCTTTAGAATTCGGCCGCAGATACGATTCACCAATTCAACGCCGGCCGGTCCCTTGCGAACCGGACTTAGAATCCTGGTTCGATTCAAACGGGTAAAAGCGGACGTCAGGTCCATGTTGTCGCCGAATTGATTCTCGTCCTGGATCTCTATCCAGAGCTTTAAGAGCTCCAGTAGTTCCATTTCCGCGGAATCGATGTAGACCACTCCTTCGCCCTGAAACAGATCCTGTGCGGTATCCGCGGCCCCTTTCCGAGCCGCCAGCGAACTTTCGTCTATCCTGGCTTCGCGCAATTCGGATGCAAACTCCATCAAGGATCCTCCGAAGCGATGACTGCCCTTCAAGAATACGGAGAATGCTGGACCGGATTGTAATGATTTCCGGTCCGGGAAGTGAGCATGTCCGGACTGCAAAGAGGTATAGACCCGGTCAATTTCCGGTGGTCCGGAGTCCGTGGGAATTCGCAGGAAATCCTGGAGGACAGCTCCGGCTTCCACCGAGGGTAGCTGATCCGGATCCCCTAACAGAACCAGGGTTGTACGTTCAGGGTCCACCGCTTCCAGCAGGCGACCCATCAGCGTAACGTCTACCATGGATAGCTCATCTACTACCAGAAGTCTGGCCGGCACGGGAAGCTCGCCGTTGTGATAGAAGCCGTTTTCCCCTGCCCCCAGAAGCCGGTGTATTGTGCTGCTTTGCACCTGTTGCATGGATTCCCAGAGTCGGGGGTCTTCGCTGGCCCGTTGCTGCAGGCTTTCCAGCACACGGGATGCCGCTCGCCCTGTAGGCGCAGCGATGCGAATCTCTTTCGGGTCCACTTCCGATTCCAGAGCGACTTTCAGAATTGCGTAGATGGTTGAGGTTTTTCCCGAACCGGGCCCTCCGGTAACAAGAACCAGTGGCAGCATGCCGGCCAGCAGCACTGCATATGCCTGTTCGACGGTAATGGGAGCCTTCCCACGCAGGAGAGATTCCAGCCCGTTCAACAAATCGCCCTGGGGAATAAGTCCCGGACGCGCTGTGGCCCGACGATGATACGATTCCAGGAATCTCTGGCGATAATAGAAATGCGCCTGGAAAAAGAGAAATCCATCTTTCAGGATCAGCGGAACAAAGGGAACGGCTCTGTCGTCGGATCCATGTTCGGCCAATAAAGTTCCAAATCGCAAGACGTCGAAGGATGAGTACTCTTGCAGCCAATCCTGGAGTTCCGGCCCCGGTAAGGCTCCCTGGAGAACCTGCTCCAGTCGCGATCTGGTTTCTGGCAACACCGGCACACAGAGACTGCCCGAGGAGTTGGCCAGCATCAGCGAAACCACCCAGAACATCGCCTCCCGATTTAGATGACCCATCTCCTGCAGATCTTCGGCGAGCTGACATCGATACAGATCAAGGAATCCTTCCTTGCGAAAGCGCTCCAACCACGGCCAATCAAACATGCAGATCCTCCGGCCGCAGGTAATAGATGCCCTGATCGCTGTTTGATTTCATTCCCCGCACGAACAAATAGAAGGCGCCGCCCAGATGTCGCCTTTCGTCAAAGTCCTGTATGACGGACGAAAGCCATTTTCGCAAGGCATGATAGTATATTTTTGCCTGGACATCGTATCCGTGTCGTCGCATCTCCTCGTCCATATGGGTTCGGTCATAGGCCTCCAGAGCATTGGTTTTCCAGTCCAGCAAATAGTAGCGACCATCGATGCGGAAAATCAAATCCACAAAGCCTCTTAGATACACCTGCTGCAAATCGTCCAGACTTACGCCGGCCAGTTTGGCCAGCTGATCTGGTTCTTCCTGACTGAAAAACTCCATCTCGGCCAGGCGGTCTTGCTCCGGAACATCCCGTAGACTGGTCGAAAGCGGCCGAAGGGAGGCTGTCAGGGTGGATTCTATGAGCTTCTGTATCTGTGGAACAACTATAGCGGGATCCCGGTCCGGAAAATAGTGCGAAACCTGGCGCCGAACCAGAGCCAATGAATACTGATCATTCGCGCCCACAGCAAAGTCCAGCTCTTCGAGAATACTGTGAATGAGAAGGCCAAATTGAATTCCCGCAGGAAGATCCACTTCGCTGGCGGAGGCCATCTCTTCGCGCCCGGATCCCGCGGACGTTTCCATTACCCGGGGCTTCGACTGCCAGAGTAGCTCTTGCAGCTTCTCATCCAGCGAACGATTTTC
Organism: Spirochaetaceae bacterium; assembly: GCA_002730875.1. Lineage (GTDB taxonomy): Bacteria > Spirochaetota > Leptospiria > Leptospirales > Leptonemataceae > UBA3465. The sequence goes on from PCBI01000016.1 coordinate 99,500, forward strand.
TGGCTGACTCATTTTACGAAGCAAACTGCTGAATGAATGTACCTGGTTCGCCGGGAATTGCAGGTCCAGATCCAGGCGGCGGAAGCTAAACCTTTCAGAAGAATCCTGATAGTCGGCGGCAGACTCGAAAACCGGGGACCAGCCGGCGGAAGGGGCATTTCGAAAACGCACCAGGGATTTCTGCGAATCCCCGCGATTCGCCAGGCTTTCCATAACCGGCGCAAGTACCTGTTTTTGAAACGGGTGGGCCTGTTTGGCCTCGGAAACATAGTATACGAATAACTTTAAGGCCGCCCGGGTAAAGGCTACGTAAGCCAATCGACGATCTTCGCCCAGACTCTCCTCTTTGTGCCGCTCCACCCGTTCCCGGCTCTGACTCAGGCTCAGTTTCATTCCTTCATCGCTCTGATATCGCAGAATATCCGGAGTTCGCGAGCCGCCGGTGTACTGTAATGCGGAAAAGACTACGGGAAACTGCAGTCCTTTGCTGGCATGGATGGTCATAATCGTAACTCCGGACTTCTCCCGCTTTTGACGCATTAGATCCTGTTGTAGCTCGGAATGGTAGGCCACCTGCTGAGCATGCCGGGTTAATTCCTCAAGACTACATCCATGACCAATGGCATACTCGGAAAACTCCTCCAGGAGCTGTAGTGTGACAGCGATTCGATTTTCGTATTGATGATCCGATTCTCTCTTATCCAGCACCTGGGTGTGATCCAGAAGCGAGCGAAAAAAGGAAGGCCATCTTTCGGAACTGGCCAGTTCTCGTAGCCGGTCCAGCGTCTGAACCACCCTGTGGTCGGAGCCAGGTTCCGGGAATCGAGCGACATCTACCGGAGAAGCCGGAAAATAAGCCGTAAGTCTTAATTGGCGGTAGTGCCGGTCTAGATCCTGCAGGCTGCTCAGTAGGACCAGAAATTCGTAGGCTGGAACGCTGGTATACAATCCGGATTCTTTGTATATGGAGCAGGGAATGGACCGTTCCCGCAAAACCTTTTCGATTAGCCTGGAGTCCTTGTTTCGGGATACCAGGATGGCCATATCCTCGTATTCCAGTATCCTCTCTTTTTCCGATTCCCCCCGGCCTTCCAGAATTCGGGTATGCCCGACGAGCCCTTGAATATCGGCCGCAATGATGCGGGCTGTTTCGAACATCCGAAGCCGCTGGTAGGTGGCATCCTTTAAATCGTGCACTTCCAGCGGAGGTCCGGTGTCCTGACCTTCCGGCCATTTCCATTTCCGCAGATGGTCGGCCGCGGCGCTTACCGAGTGATAGGCGTCCCCGAACCAGTTCCCGTGCGCAAACAATTGATCAAAAATCTGCAGCAACGGGGCCTGACTGCGAAAGCTAACCGCCAGCCTTCCTTCGATGCCATTCTGTAGTATGGCGCGACGGGCCAGTCCGTAGGCAGAAATATCCGCGCCCCGAAAGCCATATATAGATTGCTTGGGATCGCCAACAACTGTGATAGATGCCCCGGGGGTCTCCACAAGATAGATGTTCTTGAAAATACTCCATTGTACCGGATCGGTATCCTGGAATTCATCGATTACGGCAAACGGGAACTTCTGACGCAGCATGGAAGCAAGCTCGGGATCCCTTTCCACTTCCCGATCTACAAATCGCAATAGATCCTGAAACTCCAGGCTTCGATTTGTGCGCTTCCAGTAGGCGGTTACACGATCGGTCTGCACGCTGCACAATTCCATGAAGCGTTCATAGATTGTCTGCGAAATCCACTGACAGGATTCGTAGTATGCTACAAGTTTCCTGAGAATGTTGTCTGTCTCCAGGTTGTCCCAACCTGGCTCCTGCGAGCCACCCATTTCTTTGATGGTTGCCTGCGCGGCCTCTTGAAAGGGCGGCCATAAGAACTCGGCCGCGAATCGGTCTTCCCGTTCCAGCGCCTGCCATAGAAGCCACACCTTTTGTAACCAGGCCAGGGAAGCGGATCGGTTTCTGGAGTTGTAGGTCTTGCGAACCGAAAAAAGCCATTTATGAAGCGCCGAGTCCTTTTCCAGTTGCTCCGGCAATCGCCAGCCCTCTTCCTTTTGCAGGGATGCTTTAAGCTCCGTGCAAGCCTGCAGGACATTGGTTTCCAGATCGAGAAGACTCTGAAGTAGTTCGGGGATTCGTTTTTCTATCCGAGGATCGATTTCGGGCAATCCGCCGTGTCGACTCTGTTCGCCTCTTTGCGATTCGGGTCCCGACGCAAACTCCGCCGGGGAATGGGAATCTGGCTGCGCTACAGATTCCGCTGCGTACCTCGATCCGGTCTCCAATGCCACTTCAGGGTTGGACCGAGACTGAAAAAGCGAAAGCTGGGATTCCGTGCCGGAATCCAACCGGGTTTGTGCCTCGGGATCGGGCTTCGGAACTGGCCGGGGATCTTGCTCATGGTCTAAATCGGATTCCGTTGCGCCATCGGAATTGGGAAGCTCGGAGTAATCCAGCGGAAGCCCTTTCTCCTGAATGTGTTCCAGTAGATTCAGTAGCTGGTTGTCAAAGGAGAAGCTATCCTCGGCGCCGAAACGACTGCGATAATCAAAGAAGCCACATACAGAAAGAGCCAGGGGCAGGGCCGGGCCAAACCACCCCAGCAGATATTGCCGAACCAATTCAGAGATCGCTTCCTGTCGGAGAATGTCGCTCTGTTCAATGGTGAAGTCTGCATCCCCGGTGAGACCCGAGGTTCGTATGATATGATTGCAATACCCGTGGATTGTGAATATGCAGGCAGAATCGAATCTCTTTAAGGCCTGATTCGCACGCTTCATCATTGTCTTCTCGTCGACTTGAAACGGCACTTTGAAAGACAGGCTGGCAATACCCTCCTCAACGAACCTGGCCAGTCTTTGCCGTATACGTAGTTTGAGTTCGCCGGTGGCCTTTTCGGTAAAAGTGAGGACCAGGATTTCGTGGATTTCCGGTATGGTAGGTTCGTCACGGTCCTTAAAGCGAGCTCCCAGGAGTATCCAGTACAGTATCTGCTCTTCGATGAAATGAGTCTTTCCGGTACCGGCCGAAGCTTCAATAATACGATGCTCGCCGCTACCCAGAAATTCCGTAGAGTAAGGATCCAGCTCCGGAGCTTTCACTTCCATATCTCCTCCATTCGCTTTCGCATCTGGATTCTTCTATGCAGCTGCTCTCCTTGATCCGGCTCCGATTGTCGCGCATCCAGAACCAGTTTACCCAGACTCCTGGCATCCATCTTCTCCATCACCATGGACAACACCGGATGATCGCTTTCCTGTAAGTCCTGCCAGGCCTCCAGCATCAATTCTTCCAGACGCTCATGGGTTAGCTCCTGGCCCTCCTCAATGGAGTCATGGAACATTAAAGGACCGTAAATTGTAACCTCTTCGTAGATGAAACGGGCCATCTCGTGCAACGCTGTATGATCCATTTTCAGATCATATCTCTCCAGGGTCCCTTCGCCGGAAAGATTGAGAAAATAAACCCTGTGGTTTAGCTCGCGCTCAAATCGCAAACAGTAGAACAGCAGGTTAAGCAGGGCCGCTTGATAGTCTCGAGGCTCGGGAACGCCCGCGCTGGCAAAGGCCACCTCCCCGGAATCCGGCGAAATAAACGGCATAGTGTAGTGAAAGTTTAAGCCATCCAGATGATAGGCTGTGTGGAAGCGCATGAACGGCAGATGGGAAATCGCCGGAGGTAAGGACGTTACGAATTGTCCAGACTTATTCCGCAGCTCCCGGAAGGCTGGGCTTTGAAGCGATAGAAAACCCTGTGAGTTCAGTATTTGCTGCAGGTCCAGTTCTGCGAAGAAATCTGCGGGCGCCGCCCCGGACAGAATCAGTTCACTGTATCGATCCAGAATCAGCTGTCGGTATTCGGGGATCCGTTCCAGATAGTGCGGAGCAATATCGCGTAGAAAGTACTTCAGCCTCTTGCGATGGGACGAAAGGAGCCTGAATGGCTCATCGGAAACGTCCGATGCATCTTCCTGGCGCAAGGGATAGGCAGCCAGCCTGAACTCCAGAAATGCCCGCAATGGTTCGCTAAACAGTCGCGAAAGCTGATGCGGCTGATAGCTGGTTTTGGCCGGAACGGACTGTTCAAGCTGTGCTTCGGCATTGTCGGCGGTATCCATACCGGATGGTTTCTGCCAGCGATTCTCCAGGACCCGGGCATGCACCGGATCCAGAATGTCCTGGTTCTGGTAGCCTTCGGAGATCCATAGAAGGGGCAGTCGCGTTCTTTGCAGGCCAACAATGTCTTCCAGTTCCAGAATCACCGACGATGGCTGGTATTCGTCGTCCCGGGCCAGATCCCGCCCCACGTAGCTCAGGGTCAGTCCGTCGGTAAAGCTCGATAACGCTTCAAGAAACAAAAAGCGGTTTCCATCCGGCAGCGATGAGTCCCCGGGTAATCGATACTGTCGCCGTAAATCCTCGGGATGGTTTAACGGAAAACCCGGAAAGTCTCCTTCTTTCAGTCCTGCAATGTAGAGATAGCGAAAGGGAATAGGACGCATGGGCTGCAGGGCGGAAATGGTCACGCCCTGGATCAGATACTCGCCTATACCGCCGGCCACTTCGTTAAGCGAATCCAGAGCCCATTCCCGGGCCATTACGGCGGTGGGAGCAATGCCAAGTTCGCGACAGCTCTCCCCTCCTTTTTGTAGATTCTCCAGAAGCGAAAGATAAATCCTGGCCTCCCCTGGATAGTCTTCTAGAGAGAGGAAAGCGTCCAGCATCTCCCGAATGGCGCGAAAAGGGTCGTCATTGGAATTCAAACGTTTACGATAACCCTTGAGCGATTCAACGAACTCATGCAGTCGTCCGTAGACTTCGACATCATAACCCTCCTCCGAAATCCGATACCCCTGGAAAGATTGTCCGGTACCTACCAGAATCGTCGAAAGCCGGAGCCTGCGCAGTCCATGCTCCCAGGTATGCACCGGAAAAACGCTATCCCGGTGGCTTCGAAAGACATTTAGATCATCTACCTTGCGAAGCAGATCCTGGTAATCGTCGCCGCGAAATCCCCACTTCTTTCGAATCATGGGATTCGAAAGAAGATGAAAGACGGTTCGACGGTCCAGGGGCTGATCGAACTTGAGCAGAGTACGCACAGCATCGCCCAATCGGCTGGTTTCCCGGGCCGAGAAGTCCGTCAAATTGAACGGCAGCTGATTCCTTCCGTTGAAGACATACTCAAAATGCGCACGATAGCGATGCATTGTGGGCACAAGAATACCGAAATCCTCGGGAGCGAGGGACTGATCTTTGATCCTGAGTAGAATATCATCATGAATGGATTCCACTTCCCGACGCATGTTCGGGGCCTCCACCACGCGAATGGCCGAGGATCGCTTACTACGAAGAATGCCGCCATCGGATTTTTCCAGGCAGCGATGCCAGTTCAGCGAAGCACCGTTCTGCTTCAGAAAATCGCTCCCTTTTTGGAAAAGATAAAGTAGTTCGAGACCGTCTCTCTGAAAGCTGTACTCCTGATCCGTCAGGTTGGAATGCTCTACGAACAATGTGTCTTCTTCCTTCCTTGCTACAAGCTCCGGAGGATGAACAGACTCCCAATTTTTCTGGCCCCCCGGTCCCAGGCTGGTGCCGAATACATCAAACAGGTAAATCTGCACAGGAAAATGGAGCGAAAGTCGAAACAACAAAGACAGGTGCAATCGTGACATCCGGGAAAGGCCGAAGACATACAGGGGCTCGGGAGCAAATTTGCCTTCTTCCAGAGCGCGGCAGGCCAGTTCGGTGAATGTGAAGCTACCGGATGCATGCAACGCTTTGAGCATGCCTGTGTAGAATTCCTGTTGTTGCTGATAATAGCCGTTTTCCTCCAGGGAGAACTTAAACTCTTCCTCCAAAAAGAAAATGTCCGGTTCCAGATTGCCAGCCGGGCTTGTGGACAGTTGCCTTTGCCAGGCGCGAATCAGAGGATTTCTATGATACTCGTAATCGCGAAAAAGATACGATAAGTGAGCCGCTTTTCGGTAGGATTCCAGGGCATCGGCGGAGCTGTTCTGCAAAGCCCGGAGCAAAGCCCAGTGCTGACGGGCCGGACTGGCCAGCCTCAGTTCGGTGACCCCGGTAAAAATGGAGGAGATGCCCTGCTCCAGGTACTGGAAGTTCAAGTTGGCCGATACGCCGTGGCGGGAAGCGATAGCCATTTGCATCCATCTTCGCAGGTTACGGTTGGGGATCAATATCCGGGGCCCCTGCAACGGGTCCGAGCGATGCAGCTGCTTCTGAAGCTGATCCAGAAGTAGCTCCAAACTGTCCGCAATATAGAGCTCCATACGATCTCAGTCTACCGCCCCCCTGGGACAGTTTATCGAGCTATGGGGTGCTTTCCGGTTTTCACCTGCCGGCGGCTTAGATGGTGGATGACATCGGGCATCCAGCGGGAGCCAAAGTAGGATAAACGGGCCATGAATCCAGGGAGATAGCGACGCTTTCGCTTCTCCATGGCACGAATCATACCCGCTACCACCCTGTCCGGATCGGCCACAAGCCAGGAAGGCAGGGCCGTGGGACTCATAGGCCCGGAATTACCGTCGGCGCCATAGGCCGGCGAATCCAGAATGGCGGTCTTTGTAAAGAACGGGTGGATGTTCAAAACGCGAATCCCCCGGCCTACCAGTTCCTGATCCAACACGTCGCCCAGGGAGCGAATCCCCCATTTGCTAACTACGTAGGAGGCCAGACCTGCCGGAGCCAGAATGCCGGCTACAGATGATATGTGTACAATCATTCCGCCTGACTGAATGTGATCATGTAATCCATGGGTTATGCGAATAGGAGCAAGAAGGTTGACTGCGATGACCTTTTCCGTCTCGTCCAGGGGTACATTTTCAAATGTACCGGACCGGGCAATACCGGCATTGTGTATGATCATATCCACCTGGCCCAGCTTCTTAAGGGTGGCCCCCACGAGTTTCTTACAACCGGCTTCCGTGGATAGATCGCAGGCCTGAGTGTGGATGTTCCCGTTGGACACAGACGTGATATCGTCCACAAATCCAGCGGGAAACTTTAGATCAGCTAACATCAAGCTGGCTCCACGCACAGATAGTTGACGGGCCAATCGCGAGCCGAAGCCGCCTGTAGCCCCGGTCAGAAGTACTTTCTTGCCGGTCCAATCCATTCCGTTGAGAACATCGTTCCGGCCGAAAGCGTCAAGCTACCTTTTCCAGAAACAGATAGGACAGAGCCAGACAGCCGGTATAAAGAATGCTCACCTTCAGACCGTTCAAAACCACTACCAAGGGTCTCTGTCCCTGGCTGGTATGAAAGTACTGATACAGAAAGAATCCAAGCAACGCTTCGGGAATCAATACGTAGAGAGCCACATGTCCCAGCATCATCACATCCCGGGCATACCAGGAACCGAGTATCCAGAGAGTTGCCTCGGACGTAGCAAAGATCAGGAGAGCTACCGCCGCGGCAACACCTCCCGCACGGACACTGAAACCATGGGATAACCATTGCGTGGAACTAAAAGACCCCTGATAGGATCTGGCTGCCAGGAGCGTAAAGAAGAAGGGGATGGCCCACAAACCGGCCATGTATCCGCTGACGGTGCCAAATTTGAACAAGCCGTCCTCGGGAAATACAAGCACGCCCAGTACCTGCGAAAGAAACCAGTCGGGCAATACCTGGAAGACGCTTACCACGGTTGAGAAGGTCCATATCGCCCAGAGCTCGGGCCATCGTTGTTTTTCCCTGTAGCTGAACCCGCCAAACAATGCGGCAAATACCAGCACCAGAAAAAGGAACTTCCATCCCACCGGAACAGAAGTGATTAAAGTGAGCGCCGAAACTACGGCGAATAGAAGCGTAATCAGCGCAATGGATCGATACATTCTTTTCCCCCCGAAAAAGCTGAAAGCTGGCAATCTCCCGGCGATACGCGCCCATGGGGCCGGATCGATTTCGGGAATTGAGTTGCCAGGCCATTATCCCATAGAACCCTGGGCGCAAAAAGTGAAATACGAGTCTGTGTATGAAGTTTTTGAAACTGGAAGATACCTATCTGAATATCAAGCGAGCTCGTCGGGTGCAAATTGAAGAGAACGGCGATGTACTGGTAGTGTTCAGGAAGAAAGAGGCCTACCGGTTTACCGGAAAGAAAGCCGAGTTATTGAAGAAGTACCTGCTGCAGAATCACTTCGAGGCAAGTTGAGAAAGCGCCGCTTCGCAGACGCGAAGCAGCGCTACCCGGCTTCCAGGTATTAGCGAATGGCCTGAGCGTCCATTTCCGCTTCAATCTGGCTGAATTTGTCTTCGGCCTGAATGGCTTCTTCCCGCAGTTGCATACGAGAATCGATTACTTTTTCTCCTTCGCGTACGGTTACCGCTCGAAGTTCGCCTGCATCAATATAGGAAGCGTCCACCGGTACCCACTGTCCGTTGCGAATCACGAAAATCTCGGAAGGTTTATCTCGAAGAGCATAATAGGTGCTCGACTTACCATCCTTCTCAAGGGTGATCTCCATAGTGTTCTGATCCAGGCTTCTCATGGTGACTTTTGATCCATCCGGACCTTCATGAGCCGTAAACACCGGACGACCGCTCCAGAACTCGATTAAATTGAAGACGATCACATCCGCCAGAAAGGACAATCCATAAACGGGAAAGACTGCCATGAGAATCATCAGGATGCTCTGAACTACTCCTGTGACTTTAGGACCACCCACAGTTACAGAACCGTTGAATTTGTATACGGTTCTAACCAGAGGAAAGTGTCCATAGCAACCGCTGAATGCAAAAGGCACAACGCTGGCCAACGCCAGGGCTGCTACCCATCTCTTAATACTGCTCATATGCGCTCCTGTTATCAGTGTTCTTAATTGCAAGCACTGCGAATTCTATACTCGTTGCCGCAATTCCGCCATATTCTGACAGAGCCAGTTTGCGGGTTCAAGTCTTTACCGGGCTTGGTGGAATTTATTTCGGGATACCTTATGCCAGGAAGCGTTTCCAGCCTTCCGGATCGTAACCTGCGGTGGCGAAAGTTTTACTGCGAACCACAGGTGTACGTAACAACAGGGGGCTCTCCAGAAGTTTGTCCAGGGGACTATACTTCATGTATTGTAACTGCTGTTTCTTATATTCCTGGCTTTCGGGATCTACTAAATCTTCCGCGGGCACGAATCGCATTACCGATTCCAGTTCGCCTTTGCTCATCGGTTTTTCCTGGATGTTGACAAAGTGATAGTCGATATTCCTTTCTTTAAAGAACATCTCTGCCTTTCGCGTGGATTTACATTTCTTCGTACCAAAAATCTGAAGGCTCATGGGGCACCTTTAATCCGGCCATTCTGTAAACATTCAAAAATCGGACCTAACTTCCCCGGGGCAGGAATAGCCCCTTCACGGCCTTGAGTGGTTGCCGGCTGCACTCGGAATACCCTGGACACCATGGATTCCGTGTCCGAACCTGAGTATGAGACTGATTCTCAGTTTTTATTGACCACTCACCTCCGATTTTGATTCTCGGTCTCAAAAAGGGGCCCTGCCCTGATCGTTTTGAGGAAACAATGAGAAATAGAGTGACGCTAAGAAGGATTGCCACGTTGCTTCTCGCTGCTGCGCTACTGACCATTGCCTGGCCAGTTTCCGTATCGGCCGAGGAGCCGGCTCCGGAGGAAGCCCCACCGGAGCCCGAGAGAAACCGGAACCGCGACAGAAACGCGGACCGGATCAGTATTCTCGAGGAAGAGATAGAGCAAATGAAGCTCAACCGTGCCACGAAGGAGTATAAATCCTACGCTGGCCTGGGACCGGCCGCATCTGGAGTCTACTTCGTCGACGAAGGTTTAAGCTGGGGCGGCTATGGAGAGATCAAATTTCGGGACTATCGCTCCGATGTAAAAGCGGATGAAGCCGACGTACACCGATTCATCCTGTATGCGGGCTATAAGTTCAACGATTGGATTGTATTAAACACGGAAATCGAATACGAGCATGCCGGTTTCGTGTCCACTTCTGTGCGCGAGTGTGATGATGCAGCCTGTACCAGCGGAAGCAATACAAGCTTCAATGAAGCCGAGGTATTCGTTGAGTTTGCTTACCTGGATTTCAAATTTGCGCCCTGGTTTCAGGTGGCTGCCGGTCTGCAGCTTGTTCCCATGGGAATCACGAACTACATGCATGAGCCGACCACTTTCTATAGTGTAGAGCGACCCCAGACCGAAAGCACCATTATTCCGAGCACCTGGCGGGACATTGGCGTCATCGTTCATGGAGAACCCCTGGAAGGCCTGGTGCGATACAAACTGGGCATACTCACAGGAATGAAAGGCTCCGGCTTCTCCGACAGTAGCTGGATCCGGGGTGGCCGCACAAAAGGGAGCGAAGTAAAGAGCGAAGATTTGGCCTACGTAGCCTCCCTGGATGTGTTTCCCCTTGCCGGTCTGATGGTTGGTGGTTCCTACTACTATGGCGGCTCGGGACAGGATGAGATTCAGCAAGTCGACTTCATGAGTCGTCTGGACTTTGATAACCTGGGCATTACGGATCCCATTCTCAAAGCTGATGTCCAGAGAGAGTTTCGTGCCGGACGCCAGGAACGAGCGCGGTTTCACATCGCCGAAGGACACGTAAGGTATCAGACCGGCCCCTTCCACTTCCAGGGCCTTTTTGCCCGTGGCTGGATGGATGAAAACACCGCCCGCGCAATCAACGCCAATACAGGAAAAAACGTGGGTGTTGTGGTCGAAGGCGGATACATAGAACTGGGTTACGATCTACTCAGCTTCTTCGATACCAATCATCGTCTGATGGCTCTTATCCGAAACGAGTACGTAAACACTCAGAAGGAAACTGTGCGAAGGTACGCCGGCGGACAGGAAGATCTTCAGGATACGATTGCGAGCAACTCTGGCGGACTGTTCGAAGTAGCCAGCAATAAAAATGTGGGCGTAATCTCCACATCTAAAGCCGGCGCCGAACTCTATGGCGTGCAAGGCACGGCGGATCGCAGTCTGGACCGAAGAATCATCACCTACGGTCTGGCCTATTTTCCCCATCCAAACGTAGCCATCAAAGCGGATTACGAAAGCTGGGACTCAAAGACCAATCTAACGGCAGACATTGAAGAAAAGAACGGAAGCAACAATAAGATCGACCGTTTCAACCTGGCCGTAACCTTCATATTCTAGGAACGAATTCAATTATCCCGGGACGAAAAATCTTCTCCCGGGTTCATGAAATGCAAGAAACTCCGCAGGCCCTTCGGGGCCTTTTTTTGTGTCGATTTGCATTGACCTTATGGCACCTGGTTTTTCTTTATTTTCATGTATTTAAACACCATAGTGGTGGAAGATGAGGCTCCGTCACGGGAACTACTCATCGAATACGTAATTGGCGAAGAAAGCCTCAACCTGGGTGGAGTGGCGCGAAACGGTCGGGAAGCTCTGGAGAAACTGAAGGAAAGCAAGTTCGATCTATGCTTTCTGGATATTAACCTGCCCTTCCTGAACGGTTTGCAGGTTCTTGAGCAACTGGATTATGTCCCCTACATTATTTTTACCACGGTATACCGGGAGTATGCTCTGGAAGCCTTTGATCTGGGCGCAGTGGATTATCTATTAAAGCCCATTAGCCGGGACCGATTCCGGAAAGCCGTAGAAAAGGCTACTTCAATGATGAAGACCCGGGATGGGGTTGCCGCCGCCAGCGATGGGAGCCGCAATCAGGGACTCTTTTTGCAGCAGCGAGGATCCCACCAGTTCGTAAAGTTTTCGGACATCATTTACCTCACGGCCAACAACAAGAGTACAATCCTGCACTCCATCGAACAGGATCTGGAGTTCAACGCATTGATAAAAGACCTGATGGAACGATTGCCGGACGAGCAGTTCTTGCGAATCCATAAGAAGTACGCCATCAATCTGGATTTCCTGGATCGGCTGGAAACTCAGGACAACGGCAAGTTCCTCATGTTTCTAAAGAACGAAGACGAGACGGTCTTACCGGTGGGTAGCACCTACATCAAAGCTCTTAGAGATCAGATGGGCCTGTAATTGCTGCGGGCTGCCCGGGCTGGATACAAGCCCCTCTCCAGCCCCGCTAAACCGTTCTTTCTCGCAACGGTCTTCCGGGATAGCTACCGTTAAAACGGCCGTTTCGGATAACAAAACGACCGTTTACCAGTAACCCCTCAACACCGGCAGAGAGACGGATGGGATTATCATAGTTAGCATAAGCCTGAACCCGGCTCATATCGAAGATTGCCAGATCCGCTTTCCATCCAGGTTCAATTCTGCCTCGATCCTCAAGACCGGCAATCTCGGCGGGTAACGAGCTGCATTTTCGCACCGCCTCTTCCAGACTCATGATTCCTTTCTTCTGCACGAAATAGCTCAGAAAATGACTGAAGGTTCCGTAGTTGCGGGGATGTGGATTGCCTTTCATTCCGGGGGAAAGGCCGGACCCATCGGACGCTACAGCAGAAAAAGGATCCCGGTAGATTCGAATCAGGTTCTCTTCGCTCATGGCAAAGACCACCGTGGATGCGCTACCGGATGAGGCGATATCGAACATGAGCTCATAAGGCGGCATGCCTTTGCTCCGGGCGATTTCCGCCAACGTCTTGCCTGAGTATTGCTTGTATTTCTGCGAGTAGACAACGCCCAGGCGTATCCTATCATAGCCGCCTATTCCCGAAATCTTATCATCCACCTGCCTTCGCAGGACGTCCCCATCCCGCCCACGAGCCAGCGAAAGATTCAGACCCTTCTTCTGGGCCCATATAGGGAACAAACTGTTCAACGCCGTGTGGTAGGCCGTGTACGGATACCGATCCATGGTAAGCTTCAGACCTCCGGATCGAGCCTCGGCAATTATATGAAATGCGTTGTTGGCTTTGTCCCAGTTTCGCTGCCCCTGGAGTTTAAAATGACTGATATTGAGCCTTACGTTTCCTTCCCTGGCAATGCGGATAGCCTCTATCATCGCCTCCAGAACTCGGTCGTCTTCGTTGCGCATGTGCGTGGAATACAATCCGACGCCCTCACACATCGCTATGAGCTCGTCCGTATCCGAATGGGCATTGGGCATGTATTCCAGGCCGCTACTCAGGCCGCAGGCTCCTTGATCCATGGCATCGTCGATCAAACCGCGAATCGTTCGCATCTCCCCTTTGTCCAGCTTTCGCCTGGTATAGCCGGCCTGTCCCTGACGCAGTACGCCGGAGCCAATCATGGTCTTGACGTTCACGGTAGGACCCAGATCTTCAAGGGCATCATAGTATCCCTTTACCGAATCCCAGAATGGCAGCTTACCGTATCTCGATTCCATGTAGGAATGCATGGCCCGGGCCAGCTTTGGCGTGAAGGGACCGGGGGAACGCCCATCCTGCCCCACTATCTCGGTGGTAACACCTTGAAAGATCTTAGAAAGCGCCCTCCGGTCTTCGAATAACACATAGTCGCTATGGGAGTGAAGATCTACAAATCCGGGAAAGATATGATACTTACTACAATCGAATACAGTATTGGCATGAGCCTCGGATAGATTTCCAATGGCCGCGATTTCATCGTCCTGGATTCCAATGTCTGCCCTGTAGGAGGCCTCGCCGGTGCCATCGACCACAGTGCCGTTTCTGAGTATGACATCGAAATTCCCGCTTAAGCTACGAAAGGTATTTCGCAGCGTTCGCAGACTGGAGCATCCCGGCAGAGAAAGACCGGCGGCAAGAATGGCGCTCCCTTTTAGAAAATCTCGGCGGCTAATGCCTGCGGATGGTTTACTTCCCCTGAACTTCACATGATCCAGAAATGACCACCGGATTCTATTGCCCACAAATTACTTTGTACGAAATTCCCGTTCTGCTTGCTTTGCTCTGTCCCTGGCCTACAGGTACGGTACCTCAATGTGGCGCTACCGATACCGCCCTTTAAGATTTCAAGACGAACAATCTTCAACCAGACTTCCGGGGGATAAAGGCGGCTCGCCCTTCCTTGCTCTGGAGACTCCCGCTCCTTCCGTTCAAAATCAGAAATCCCCGGAAATGGCCTCAATCAACGCCGAATTCGGCTGCGAGCCCTGACAGGCCTCCTTCAATGCAGGCACAGTCCAACCCCGCTCCTGTAACGAACGCAATGTGCAGGATCCTCTTCGTTTGGAAAGGCGCTGACCGTCCCCGGTTCTTAAGAGGGAACAGTGGTAGAAGTCAGGCGGCGACCAGCCCAGGGCCCGGTAAATTAGAAGCTGTCGGGCGGTGGATAGTAGAAGATCCTGTCCTCGCACGACTTCGGTGATTTCCATTAGATAATCGTCGACTACGACGGCAAATTCATAGGAAGGATAGCCCTGGTTGCTCCAGATCAAGAAATCTCCAAAGTCCTGGCCGGCCTGAAAGGTTACGCATCCCAGGTTAAGATCAGTGAACTCTATAGTCTGCGGCTCTACTCGAAATCGGAAGGCTGTATTTCCCGGATCCGAGAAGGCAAGCGCATCGGCCGCCGGCCGTCTCAGTTCTTGCGGAAACAAGATGTCTCCGGTATCCAGATCCTCCCCGTCGCGAAGATGGCTCCTGATCTCCTTTCGTGAATGGGGCGATGGATAAATAAAACCCTTATCGCGCAGGATTTTCCAGTATTTATGATAGATGCCCGATTTCAGTCTCTCCGATTGACGGTAAGGACCAAAGGGGCCGCCAATATCCGGTCCTTCCTGCCAGTTCATGAAGGGACGTAAATCTTCCAGGCAGGCCTCATCGTATTGCAGACGACATCGGGCCCCATCCAGATCCTCCATGCGATATAACAGAGTTCCCTGACGTTCACGGGACCTGCTTGCGGCCTTCAGAAAAGTAGCGAGATGACCGGGATGCAGAAACCCGGTAGGCGACGGGGCCAATCGGCCTCGGTAGGAGCGATTCTGCATCTAGATTCGTTTCTTTTTGAAGTACTTAACCAGAGCGACCCGGTTGCCTTTTTCATTGTATCGGACAATATCGAATGCAGAAACCGTCATCATGATTCCCCGGCCATGAGCCATGAAATCCTCGTTTAGCTTCTTTTCGTCGGTCTTGAGTACTTTGCGATGATCAAATCCCTGTCCTTCATCGGTTACCCGAAAAGCCACCCGGTCTTCGTCTATGGAATACTCGAGAAAGATCTTCCGATTTTTGAACCGGGGATCGCTGCGTCGCTCTTCAATAAGGCTGAGGTAACTGCCCTCCTCCAGAGCTTTCGTCTTCTCGTCAAAGGTAATCTCCAGGTTGCCGTGCTCGATTGCATTGATAATGATCTCGCGCAAACTGGTTCGCACAGTCATTTGAACTTCTGCATCGGCAAAACGGGAAATCAAAGAACTGAGCCGCTGGCTGAGTATCTCCGCATTACGCACATAGTTTTCGATGGAGAACTCCACCCGTTCTTTAATAAGATAGCGCGCCAGTACGTCTTCGGTTATGATACTGGCCCGGCCGAGGATTTCCCTCCGTCCGTCGTCGTATTCCAGATACTGAAGTCGCACCTGCGAATCCCGGGGCTCCAGAACATGCTTCTGCTTGAATTCGGTCTGAAAGGAAACCGAGGTTCCGGGCTTCGAAAGCTCTTCCAGTTTTTCCAGAACGAATATTTTGTTAAGCGAATCCTTCCAGTCCCGATTGTAGATCAATTCCAGAAAATTCATGCTCAGTAATTCTTCCTGACCATACTTCAGAATGCGCTGAAAGGATTTATTCGCCATTGTGAAATTCCAGGATTCATCCAGGGTGAAGATGAAGTCATCGGACTCTTCCACCAGGGTTTGCAGACGAACGCTGATTTTCTCGGATTCATGCCTGGCTGCGCTCAAAGCGTTTACATTCTTTTTGAGAGAAGCGGAGAGCTGATTAATGCGATCCGCCATCCCCAGCGAAAGCACCATCACTTCCAGAGCCGAACCAATCTGAATTCCGTAAGTAGTTAGTATGTTGTCCGGAAGAAACCCGGCAGACTTCAAAACGTTGAGTCCGCCGCCAAGAAGGAACAGTATCCAGGCCGCCAGGAAAAACCTGGCCTGGCGGACGCCCAGAATCATGGTATGGATGCCATTGGCCAGAACCAGAGCCAGGGTGACCAGGGTCAGGATCACCGCTGCGATCAGATTGATTCGGTAATTAAACAGAAACAGGGCCGAAAAAAGGCCGGCAATATTGAATACCAGAACAATCCAGTAGAGGCGATCGGTTCCCGGGGTGTGCTCTTTCGAGTTCAGAAAGGATCGACAGTAAATAAGAATGCCCCCGCAGGCCAGAAAGATAAAAAAGGGCAGGCAGTTATTGCCCCACTCCACAGCGCCCGGCCACAGATACTGATAGGTAAGTCCATTCAAGGTAGCCTGGAATAGCACATAGGAAATGATGTACAGGATATAAAACAGGTAGGTGCGGTCCCGGGTGGATACCAGTAAGAACAGGTTGGTCACAACCATGGCCAGCATAATGCCGTAATAAAGTCCCAGGATAATTTGCTCCTGACCTATGTGCGAAACAATGGTTTCCTCTGTGTAGCCATTCAGCGAAACCAGCATCGAGCTTGTGGTTTCCAGTCGAATGAGATAATCGTAACTGGAACCGGGCTGATGTTCGAAAGAAAAAACTACGTTTCTGTAATCCATTTCTCTTTCATGAAATGGATATCGATCGCCTCCCTTCTTCTCCGGGGATGCGAGCGCCTGAGCGGGCTCCTCGCCAGATTGCATGCGATAGACCTGAATATCGTCAAAAGGCGGAAAATCATACTCCAGATAGAAAGTACGCTCCACATTGTCCGGGTTCTCGACCCGAAAATGCAGCCAGTATGTTTCGCTACTATAGCCAAAGGAATTGTCATCCAGGGGCTGGAACTGCTCTTTCTTATTCCATACAGCCAGAGCGCTTTCGCCGGACACCAGGTAACTGGCATGCGGCTGAATGGATTCTCTTCGCATGCCATCGTGCAATGCCAGCGGGGGAAGCGAAGGCGCCGCCCCCACAGGGATAGCAAACGCTACTGTACACAGGCAATGCAGAACAAACAGGCGAAGTCTGTTCACACGCGCACTCCGCCAGTGATTTCCATAATTTCACCGTTCACCAGGTCATTTTCTGCTATGAATACGGCCGTATCGGCAATCTCCTCGGGCTTACCCAGTCGGCCGATGGGAATCTTTTGCTGCCAGGTTTCCAGGGCTTTTTGATTCATTACCTGGAGTACCATTTCGGTGGCGATGAATCCGGGAGCCACACCGGCCACTCGGATGGAATGCCGGGCCAGTTCCAGGGCCCAGAGACGCGTCATGGAGGCAACCCCGGCCTTGGCCGCCGAATAGTTGGTCTGTCCCGGATTACCGTGACGGGCCACCGAAGAAATGGGTATGATCACTCCCGGATTACCCAGGCCCACCATGCCCGCCGCAGCTTCCCGGGCGCATAAAAAGACCCCGGTCAGATTCACATCAATGACCGATTGCCATTGGGATAGACTCATCTTGTCTTTCACGGCCCCCGTTTGCCGGTCCACACTAATCAGCTTACCGTCCCGAAGAATCCCGGCATTCAAGACGGCCACATCCAGCCTGGACGTTTCCCGAATGATTCGCGCAAACAATTCCTCTACTTCCGGCTCATTGCTAACGTTACAGGGAATCCCAAGGGCTTCAATACCCTCTTTCTTCAGGGAGGCCAGCGCCTCATCCACCTTTTCCTGGCTTATATCGCTTACCACTACCCTGGCTTTCTTTCGGGCATACGCCTGGATCATGGCATAGCCCAGGCCGGATGCCGAGCCGGTAACAACTACAGTCTTTCCTTCAAGATTCATCTACTACCCTTGCGCCATCCGACGCCTTCCTTTCCTAATTGTTATTCTATTCTTTATTGCTGCGAATTCCAATTCCGGGGCGAAACTCAACCCGCTTTTCTGAAGGGTTTGGCGTCAGGCTCCGCCCGAACCTGTCCTCAAATTAAGCCAGCCAGATCCTTCGTCCACAAACCTCCGGAAGCGCCACATCGCAACGGCCAGCTAAAGACACGGCCGGCCAATGGACGTAAACCTCCGGATTTCGCGCTAAACCTTCCAGCGGCCAAACATCTTGGGAATCATGTAACCCATCAACTTCAGGCCGTTGGCCAGCTTACGGAATGGATTGCCCCCCGCGTAATTGAAGCGCAATGCCTGCAGCAGCGCATCGTATGTCCGGCGAGAGAACGGATGCCACCAAAGATTTCGACTGGCCGCCAGTATATCATAGTTGATTAGCTTGGGATGAGTCATTTCCAGAAGGCCGTACTTTCCATGGGTTCTGCCTATGCCGGATTCCTTCCATCCGCCCCAGGGAGTCTCTGACTGCCCATGAGTATAGAGGTGATCATTCACAGTGGTAACGCCGGACTGTAGCGCCGCCGCCACGCGACGGGCCCGCTTTTTCTTCTTTGTCCACACCGACGAGGTAAGCGCCATGGTGCTGTCATTGGCCAGCTCCACAGCTTCCTGCTCGGTCTTGAACTTCATGACCGGCAGAACGGGCCCAAAGGTTTCTTCGCGCATCACATCCATGTTATGGTTCACATCGGCGAGCAATGTGGCTGGATAGAAAAAGCCTTTCTGTTCCGCCTGCGGGTCGATGGACGTAGATGTGGCCAGAACCCGAGCCCCCTGCTGAAGGGCGCTTTGCACATGTCGATGGACAATGTTCTTCTGGGCTTCCGTGGTCATGGACCCCATATCTACGTTGAAGTCCCGGTCCGGTCCGTGACGGAGCGCTTTTGTCTTTCGGGTTAGCAGATCAACGAATCGATCGTATACCTTTTCCTGCACGTAAATACGCTCTACTCCGCCGCAGCTCTGACCGGCGTTTTGATAGCCGGCCCAGACAGCGCCGTTTGTGGCCCTTTCCAGGTCAGCGTCTTCAAACACTATCATGGGATCCTTGCCGCCAAGCTCCAGGGATAACGGAGTGAGAGTGTCCGCCGCTTGCTTCATGAGTTCTTTGCCGGTGGGAACGCTTCCGGTAAAAAATATCTTATCCACACCGTTTTCGAACATGGCTGTGGATACCGCTCCCCCGCTGCCAATAATATGCGTAAACAAGCCAGAAGGCAGATCCGCTGCGGCCACAATACGTTCAATGGCCTTTCCTACCATTACGGTGGCGCCGGCCACTTTGAGCACTATGGCATTGCCGGCCATAAGGCCCATAACCACTTCGCCAAATGGGATGGATAATGGATAGTTCCACGGGCTGATGATACCCACCACTCCCAGAGGTACATGTAGCATCTCATTCTTTTTGTTAAAAAACAGGATTGTCGAGCCGGAAAGCTTGAACGGCTTGAGAACACCACGGGCTTTTTTCGCATACCAGTTGGCCGCCAGGGCGCAAGGCACCACCTCGGTCGCCAGAGCATCGACCCTGGATTTACCGTTTTCCTGGCTCACGATTTCGGCCAGATCCTCGGCGTTTTCTACAATGTAATCTCGCATTTTGAGAATCTGTTTCTTTCGCTGTGCAAAGCCAAGAGCGGCCCATTCTTTCTGAGCCTTCCGGGCCCGGGCAAAAATCTCGGGCACCGAATCCATATCGGTGCTGTGGTATTCGCCTACAACTTCTCCAGTGGCCGGACTGATAGCCTGCTTGCTTCGTGTTTCTCTTTCTTTTGTTAGAATATCTGACATCTTATCCCCCGATCGACTTCCCGGAAAGGAAGCAGTAAATGGAACTTCCTCCGATTTAAGGCCCGGATTGTAAGCACGGTCCTGTAGTCCGGTGTAGCCGGAGCCAGCATGCACTGTCCGGAATCCTGCTTACAAGCGTTTTCCGAAAGACTTGTAATCACAAACGGTATTGGTGGGCTTGGAATATGACCCCTTCCGATCCATCCGACAGCAATGAGGAGCAGCAGAAAAAGCTGGAAGAAGAAATTCACAGCGCCATCCCTGCCGATGCTGCGGAACGACTGCAACGATTCCTGTCCCATAGTCTGTCCTGGTCCGGTAGGCAACTCGAAAAGCTCTCCGATTCTCCTTTTGTAGACCGGACGGGCTTTGCCCGATCGGTGAAAGAAGCCGGCGATCGGCTTAAAAAAGCTGCGGAGGATGCTCCCAGAGTTCTGGAAACCACCCTGGCCGACCTGCACGAAGCCTTCGACGGAGCCTTTCAATCCACTGTTGAATCCTACCGACTGGCCGATAGCTCGGTGCGCCGCTCGGTCATGGAGAATGTGCCGGCGGTCAGCATAATGGGAAATAGCTTCCGGGCTCCGGACCATGAGGTGCAAACATCTTTCCGCAAGGACGGGAAGGATATTTCCGTCCCCGAGTTGATCCAGGATTTCCGAAAGTCCGGCCGACGACGGTTGGTGGTTTTTCTGCCCGGATTGTTTTCAGATGAGAGTCTCTGGGCCAATTCGGGAACGCCATTTTCTTACGTGGAAACCGTGGAGTCCCTGGACGGTTATAGCGCTTTTGTTCGTTTTCCTCCTCTTCAATCCATCCCGGAAACCGGGGCCCGACTTAAAGAACTACTGCATGAGTTGAAATCAGGTCATCCAGATTACATCGACATCGTCGCCTATAGCGAAGGAGGTCTGATTCTGCGATCTGCTCTTTATCAGGATCGGCCGACTGAAGGGTCCGATTCGAAGGTGGCTTCCAATTCGAACCAGTCTTCGGGTTCGAACGAGTCCGCGCTGGCCGGCTGGATTCGACACGTTCTGATGATCAGCTCCCCGGACGGCGGCTCCTTCCTGGAAAAGATGGGCTTCTGGATTGGTCTGGGATTGGCTGGCCTGTCGCAGCTGGCCAATCAGCTATTGAACTATCCTGAGCTTGAGCGAAGCCCGGCCATTGAAGATCTAAGCCTCGGTCGCATCCGCCCGGAAGACCAGGGCCAGACAGTCCTGGAAAGGATTTACTTCGGCGAACTGGACGCCGTTCCCGCTACTCAAATCTACAGTCTGGTAACCAAGAACAACAATGTCTGGGAGTCCTGGCTGGGCGACGGCGTGGTCGAAGAGGTATCTCTGGCGCGACTGTCCGCCGACGTCTACGCACGAAAAGAGAATCCAGCAAATCGGGTACACTGCATTCTGGGAAGGAACCATTTCCAGATTCTAAATGACCCGGCCATTACCCGTATCCTGCGCTCCGTTCTGGACGAATCCTTTTCGGATCGAAAGACCGGTTGACGCAGACCGTCAGAAGAGTGCAAGCCCGGAGAGACTATGGAAGCGAAACAGGGAACGGTAAAGGATATACTGGAACAGGAAGAGGTGCACGGCGCCATCCTGGGAAACCGTTTCCGTTACGGCGCCATAGTCGTCATAGGAATTGGCACTCTATGGAACACATTGAGTCTGGAAGATACGGGGGCCCTGGCAAACTTTCTATCCTTTGGCGCATTTGCTCTGGTTACAGTCATCCACACTTTTGTTCTTCGCGCCGGGAAGGCTTTCTGGATCAAGGCCTTCAATTACATTACTCTGATTTTTGACTACGCCCTGGTCACCGGCCTTCTAATCTTCTGGAATATCGTGGAGAGCCCGGACAATGCCGGCTTCACGCTCAAGAATCCCACGAACCTCTACTATCTGATACCGCTTTTGATTCCCACGTTTCAGTTTCGCATCAAATATATCGTAATCTCCTTTTCCATGTTTATGGCCATCCATATCGCAACAGTGCTGATTGCGCTCAACATGGGAACGGCCCTGACACGAGACTGGTATGACTACATTATGGGCGAAGGAATCATTCTGGCAGATGTCATTCCCACACGACCGCTTCTGTTTGGCCTGGTCGCGCTCACGGCAGGACTTACCATTCGAAGGTCTCTAACCATGCTAAAGCGTCTGGCCAGTGCAGAGGCCCAAAAGACCCTGCTTTCCCGTTACTTCAGCCCGGAACTGGCCCAAAGACTGACATCCAATCCGGATCAACTTCGAAGCGGCGAACGAAGATATGTAACCGTACTCTTCAGCGATATCAGAGGCTTTACAACAATTTCGGAGGGTATACCGCCGGAAGACCTGGCCCGGATGCTTACCGAATACCGGGAATCCGTAACGGAGATTATTTTTCGCCATGGAGGAATGATAGATAAGTTCATCGGCGATGCGGTGATGGCCGTCTTTGGAGTACCCGAAACTCGCGGCAATCAAGAGGATGCCCGGGCGGCAGTGGATTGCGCCCGAGAACTGCTAAGCTCGCTGCCGGATTTTAACAGGCGATTGGAAAAATGGCTTCCTACGAAGTTAGATATCGGTATTGGCATTCATTGCGGCGAGGTCTTTGCCGGAACCATTGGATCGGAAAACCGCCTGGAATACACAGTCCTGGGCGATACCGTCAATACCGCCTCCAGACTGGAAGGACTGTGCAAACGCCTGAAACGACGGCTGGTTGTAAGCAAAGATCTGGTGGATCTGCTGGCATCCGCCGAATTCGAAAGCATTGCGCAAGTTCAGGTAAGGGGCCGAAACCAACCGGTTCAGGTCTTTTCTTTAGTGGGCTTTCCTCTGGTCACTACTTCATGAGTGTATTCCAGCCCGCTTAGCTCGGCGATCTCATGCATTCTATCGTGCAGAAAAACCTCGGGCACTGAATGTCGATCGTATGCCGTGGGCTTCCCAATACGAATAATCACTTCGGTTCTTCGCGGAAATTTGTGGAACCTGTAGTCAAAGCCCAGGGGAACAACCTGCACCGGATTATCCGGTCTTCCGATTACAAAACGAAACCCTGGCGTTCGGCCCTTGCCCATCTTCCCTTTGAAATGAGTTTGTTCAGGAAACAGGGCTACAAGGTGACCATCGTGCAGAATCTTTCGAGCAAGTAGCAGATCCCGCTTGCTCTTTTCCGGATTCTTGCGGTCCACGGGTATACCGCCGCAGTGCAGAAAGAAATTCGCCACCGCACCTTTGGCCAGGGTGTCTTTCATAATACACCACACGTCCCAGCGGGCCGGATGAATCCCACGAACAAGTCCCAGCGGAATGTCCGAGTTTCGAACATGTTTGGCCACGATCAGCACCGAACCGGTGGAAGGTATGTTTTCAATTCCGTCCACCCGGACTTTGAATCGTAGCCGCGTGTAGATCTGGCCGAACCACTCCAGCAGAAAGACGGCGTAGCGTTTCTTTCCTGGATGACCATCGTACTTCTTGTAAATCTCGGACACCTTTACCCTCTGTAATTTTGTCGATGTTCGGGCAAGCAGTAAAAAAGAATGCTACCCCGGTTTTGCGAAAGAAGGAACCCGGGAGGCATAGACTATGCTACGGCCGAAGATACCGCCCGTCTGCCATGCTTCGATACACCGGTTTTCTATATAGGAACTGCAATTTCAGAACGGGTTGCAAAAATAAGCCCATCAGTCCCCTGCCTTTGAACTGAATATGATCGGTGATGCGGGTGGCCGGTCCGCTTTTGGAATCCAGCGCCTGAAATGTATGTGTGTGTCTCCAGTAACTCAGAAAGAAGGGAAGCTTTTTGCCTTCATCAACGAACTGAAAGCTCTGGCCGTCTTCTCTATACCCGGACTCCATATTTTCGCTTATCCACTCCTGTTTGAATAGCAGGAAGTTGAGGCTCAAATGAGTGATCCCCGCTTTTGCGGTGCCATCGAACCTGAGTACTTTCACTGGCGGAAAAGGCGGATTGAGTTTCTTAAAAAGGGGCAGATCCAGCGAGCGCAGGACGGTATCCAGATCCGTGTTCACGATTGTTTCTATGTTAATTGTTTTCAATTCTTACTCCCAGGGTTCGGACTCAATCCCCTCGCCCGGGCGGCCTTCGGCTGCGGTCCGGGTAGATAGCTTCGCTGCGCTTTGCGGCGGGACTGTGACTCCGGGCCGGCGCCCTCCGGCTTGACACAGGCGCGGCCCGGGCACACTCAGGTGTATGCTTTGCCTGGTCACCGGGGGCGCCGGATTCATCGGATCCCATGTAGTCCGTATCCTACTGGAAAAGAAATACAATGTGCGAGTTCTGGCCCTACCTTCTGAACCCAGAAATCGCCTCAATGGACTCAACGTAGAGATTATGGACGGCGATCTAACCGATCCCGCAGACCTGGAAAAAGCCCTGAAAGGCGTAGACTATGTCTTTCACCTGGCGGCGGTTCATGCCCAATGGATGCCCGACTTCGCGCCGATGTACAGGGTGAACGTCGACGGAACAAGACTTCTTCTGGAGAAGTCCAGAGAAATGGGCGTCAAGAGAATCGTATATACCAGTACACAGAATGTGATTGGATGGAATCCCCGGGGTCTTTCGGACGAAGAGACTCCCTTCAAGGAGTTCAAGAAGAGCTCGCACTATACCAAAAGCAAGTACATGGCGGAACAGGCCGTCTGGAAGTTTATAGAAGAGAATGACTCGCCGGAAATTGTTATTCTGAATCCATCCGGCCCGTTCGGGCCAGGCGATACCGGCCCCACCGGAAAAGTGGTGCAGGATTTTCTTCGCGGCAAGATCCCTTTCTTTTTTTACGGCTACTTCAATGTAATCGATGTGGATGACCTGGCCCTGGGGCAGGTCATCGCCCTGGAGAAAGGTAAGCCCGGGAATCGCTATATTCTGGCCGGTCACGATGTGTCGTTGCAGCAGTTCTTTGAGCTCCTGGAAAAGGTAAGCGGAGTTTCCGCGCCTTCGCTACGCTTGCCCCGCTTCCTGGTCTATGGCATCGGCTTCATAATGGAAAAAGCTTCGGACTGGTTCACTCACAGGCCGCCCAAAATGACAGTGGATCGGGTTAGACAGAGAGGAAGGAAGAAACTTCTGGACAACTCCAAAATTCGCAGCCTGGGTTTGCAGATCCGTCCCATCGAAGAGACCCTGAAGCGAACCGTGGATTATCACAAAGAAATCCTGGACAAAGCAAACGCCGGCCATTGAGTCGGACAGACGCCCGACCAGGACGGTGGGCCGTTCCTCTTGCAATCCACGATTTGCGCACCTGCGCAGAATAGATATGGAAGCCAGAAGCCAGGGATGTTAATTGAAACTAAATAGCCCTAACAGGCGAAAGAGATATATGCGCGGTTCGGTCATCCTGTCGGTATTGCTCTTTGCATCCTGTTGCAGCGATCAGAACAAGAACCCAATGCACGGGGACGAAAGCCTGAAACGGGAACCCGCCCGGACCACGGAGCAGAAGTCCGGCGAAATCTGGTTTCTGGCTCCGCAAGAGGCGGCGATTCTGGTGCGCGAAGGGGGGAAGCTCCTGGATGCTCGCTTCTATGGTCTGTATTTATTATCCCATGTAAGCGGAGCCCGTTCCATTCACTGGAAGGACTTCTCTGTGGATGGCACAGGCCTTCTCCAATCCATCGAAGATATACGCACCAAGTTGGAGAAGCGGGGCTTCCACAGGGATGATATGATGCTTGTATACGGCGGGGCGCGGGATGGATGGGGCGAAGAAGGCCGGATTGCCTGGATGCTTCGCAGCGCGGGTTATGCAAACTCCTACATCGTCGACGGCGGTTACGAAGCGCTGCATCCTTTTCTGGGTCGGACCTCCGGGCCCATTCAGGGCGAGCCCCAATTGGCGGGATCGGCCCTATCATCCGACCAGATCTCGAAGCAGAAAGCGCCGGACGAAAGGCTATCCGTATCCATAGAACAGGTTAAGTCGGGCATGAACTCGGAGGTAGTGATCCTGGATACTAGAGAGAAACGGGAATTCGCCGGGAGCACTCCTTACGGCGAAGACCGGGGAGGACACATACCCGGGGCCGTTCATCTTTATTTCCTGGACTTTATGCAGGAGTCCGGATTCATACTGGATCGCGAAGCAGTAATAGAATTACTCCGAAAACGCATCCACGGATTCGACGATTCCAACGATTCCGCAGCCCGAGTGGAAGAAAGGACCTACATTACCTATTGCACAGGCGGCGTTCGCTCCGCTTTCGCAGCAGCAGTGCTTCGCCACTACGGTATTAATGCCTACAATTATCCTGGCAGCATGTGGGAGTGGTCTTCCCAAAATCCCGCGGACTATCCCCTGGAAACGTCCGGCCCATAGGGCGCCTCCCCCTCGAAAGAAAAAATGCAGAATAAGAACATCCGAAACGATCAAAGCAGAAATTCGCACCAATGCAGTAGAGACAATTGCTGGACAGACAAAGTCTCCCCACGTGTGGAAGCAAAGCCAAACCCTCGATTGCTTCTGTTGCTGCTGTTGGTCTTCGCCGGAACCTGCAAAGAGCAAAAACCGGACTTCGTGGAAGTTACGGAAATGTTTCCGGACCAGAAGTGGGCCCTGCCCATGGAGAACCTGAAACCCCTGGATGGTTCGCCGGGCCTCACCGCAAAGGACTGTTCTACCTGCCACGCCGATCATTATCAGGAGTGGTCCAAATCCACCCATGCCCATGCCCTATCGGATCTTCAATTTCAATCGGAGTTGGCCAAGCCCTCTTCGCCGGAATGGCTTTGCCTTAACTGCCACATCCCGGTGGGTAACCAGCGGGAGTCCATTGTTAGAAAGCTACGGCAGGGCGATCTACTTCAACCTGTGGAGGAGCCCAATCCCGAATTTGATCCGGCCATGATGGAAGAAGGAGTAACCTGCGCCACATGTCATCTGCAGGAAAGGGATGGGCGCACTGTAGTCATTGGCCCCCTCGGTACCGGAAAGGCTCCACATCCGGTGGTACGGGACCGGAAAGCTTTGCAGAATCGATGCCAGGACTGCCACAACGTGAACTATAAAGTGAGCTCCAGCCTGGTTTGCTTCTTTAACACCGGTAACGAACTGAAATCATCGGAGCTTTCGCACAAAGCCTGCTCGGACTGCCACATGCCCGAAGTCCAACGCTCCATAGTAAGTCTGGGGAGCGACTATCC
Organism: Spirochaetaceae bacterium; assembly: GCA_002730875.1. GTDB lineage: Bacteria > Spirochaetota > Leptospiria > Leptospirales > Leptonemataceae > UBA3465. The sequence goes on from PCBI01000016.1 coordinate 126,328, forward strand.
CTCGCGATTGTCCCATATGCATTATTTCATTGGAGGAGGCATACCCAAGGAGTTTGCTCTAATGCCCTACCAGGAAAAGGGCGGCTATCGAAGCGGTCTGGGATTGGAGCTCGTGGATCACTCATGGGATGCGAAGCGCCAGGTGCTCACCTTCTCCGTTGAGATGCGAAACCTGGACACAGGGCACTTCCTGCCCACCGGGGATCCGGAACGCTTCATTCGAATCACTCTGTCCATACCCGGCGCCACCGGAGCGCCCGAGAAGAGCTATCGTCTGGGCCAGCACTGGGAGTGGGAGCCCGAAGCGCGACAGATACAGGACAATCGCCTCAAGTCCGGAGAAATTCGCATCTGGCAGGACGAGATCCGGCTGGCTCGTAAGCCGCACCGGATCAAATTGGAAGCGGTCCACGTTCGCCTGAACGAAAAGAATGCAAACTATATGGAGAAGACTGCCTTTCGCGTGCCTCCACCCTACCGGGAGAAAGTGAAGAACCTGCGGAAGCATTATCCAACGAGTCGAATACTTTACAGCGAAGACATTCTACTTCCCATCCCTGGCTCGGATTTGTGATGGGAAAAAAGGACTTACCAGAACCTCGACAAGGTTAGGAACGTAAGAAGGCGTAACCGGCAATCAGCAATCGTAATTACAGATGTGAAATCCCGGAACGGGTTCAGCGTTCAGGGCTCGAGGAGAAGACAGGAGAACACGGGAGTACGCAGGAGACAGCAATGGAGCTTTGAAAAGGCCAGGCACCTGGCATTTCGGCGCTGCAAGAGGCTTGCAATAGGCTTCTGAAGCGGCGGAGTTCAGGAGCCAGGTTCGGTCGTGAAGTTCAGGTTTATGGTCTCTTCGGCCGGCCGGTCTTTCCAGCCCCTGGGATCCTTGCCCCGAACACTCTGGAAATTCTCCGTGAAAGGGATCTCGATTCGTCCCATGGTCTTTCCGTCGATGTTTCCAATGCGAAACAAGGCAGGATCGATTTCTTCGCCCTTAAGAAGAAGCAGGTTCATAACCAGGCCCATGCCCTCGCCCTCGGTCTGATCTCCGTTGGCCATGTAGAAAGAGAGCAGATCGTCGTAGCTCATCCCTTCCGAGAGTTTTTCGCGAATCCGCGTTTCATCCGCGCCAATAAGATCGGTGTCGTTAAGTACCAGAATGCGAAGCCCATCGTCGGTATGATCAAATGTGATGGACGTTTCCAGGCCACGGAGTCGCGCCTTTTCTCCATATTCCCGAATCCATTTCTCGGAAATACTGCCCTTTAGCTTTTGCATTCCGCTGCGATACTGGTCTGGATCGTTGATATCCAGCCCGAGCCCTTCGAAATAGACCCGTTTGGCATTTGCCTTGGTGGCATTTACCACCAGTTCCTTGAGACAGGAATACAGAGTGCTTTGCAGGGCTGGATGATGGTGTTTTTTGAGGATAGCAGCAATGACGAAGTCCAGCTGCCGTTCCATGGTGTCGGTAAGCGAATAGGTCACAAAACGAATCCTTTTGCCCTCATTCACGGCCTGGAGAATCCGCTCCCTGTCTTTTACATCAACGTCGGCGCCTTGCATGGCGGCATTTTGGCCGGACCCGGCAGATTGGCCATATTTTTTCTTTCCAGTACAGAGCCAGAGAATTAGCTAAGCAGCCTGGAGTAACGGACATGACCAGAAAGGCATTTATTCGCTATGGTATAGGTTTTGTGGCGCTGGTGATTTCAACCTACCTGCTCACTCTGCTCACTGTAGCTGTGTACAACTCGGGAAAACCGGAAAGGATTGGCTTTCCCGATTCCATTTTTCAGCCGCCGGCCACGAGTCTCATCTTTGCCCACCGGGGCCTGACCGAGAATACCACCGAAAACACCATCGATTCCTTTCGAAAAGCGGCAGAACTGGGATCCGATGTATTGGAAACCGATGTGCAGATGACAAAAGACGGCACCGTGGTACTGTTTCACGATCCGGATCTGATGCGTCTGGCCAGCAGGCCGGAAACTGTTGCCCAGCTGACCCTGGACGAGCTTCGTGCGATCAAGATTCCCGCCGGATGCAAAGAGAATTGCCAGACCATCGCCACGCTTCAGGAGCTTCTGGATACATTTCCCGAACATCCCACCAACGTAGAAATCAAAGTGAATGACCGGACCCTGGCCAGGAAGGTGGCGGAGCTTCTGGCGCACAGGCAGGACCGCAAGGACGTAATCGTTGGCAGCGCCCATTCGGAAGCCATTGAAGAATTCAGAAGACATTCCTCCCTGCCCTCATCCGCTTATACAACAGAGGTGATCCACGCTTCCATTTGCTATCTTCTAGATGCACGGTGTAGCTTTTCTTTTCAGGCTTTGCAACTACCCTATAGAAAGAACTCCATACTCCCTGCCCTGCGCGCCGAGCCGGAGTTTCTGGAGTATGCGCGCAACCGCGGACTTCGCACCCATTACTGGACCATCAATGAGACCAGCGACATGCAAGCGCTGCTGGATAGAAACGTGGATGGAATTATGACCGATTTTCCAGGCCGCGCGGTGAAGCTCAAACGTTCCCGACAGGAAGCGGCCACGGACAGGGATTCCCGGCAAGAACAACCGGTGGACAACGGTGCGCCGGGCCCTTAACTTGTTTTCATATGAGCCAGAGATTGGAAGGTTTTCTAGCAGGCGCATCATCTGCGACCAACCTTAACCAGAAGAGATGCGTGCATTCCGGACACACCGTGTCCTCAAGAGCCGAGAAGCTTCTAAGACCCGGAAGTCCTGTGAAATCTAGAAGACACAGAAAACCGGGCCCGGTGGCAATCCTTCTCTGGGCGCTATTTCTCTTTTCTGTTTCGGCCTGCGAAAAAGAAAAGAAGGTTTCGTCGGATACAGCGCCGGACAGCCGCAATGCGCCGGCCATTCTATTTCTGGGCGATAGCCTTACAGCCGGTCTGGGCCTGGAGAAGTATCAGGCAGCCCCGGCTTTGATTCAGAAAAAGATAGATGAGCAAGGCTGGAACCTGAAGGTCATCAATGGCGGCGTATCCGGGGATACCACTGCCGGAGGGTTGTCCCGGCTGGACTGGTACCTGCGAAAAGAAAACAACGTTAAGTATTTGATCATCGGGCTGGGCTCCAACGACGGTATGCGGGGACTACCGGTTACGGATATGAAAGAGAATATCCGGAAAATCGTTTCGCGCACACGAAACTTCGACCCCCAGATCACTATTTTAATGTATGAGCTACAGACTTTCCCGAGCATGGGTCCGGACTATGCGAACCGCTTCAAGCAGGCGTTTCCGGAACTGGCCAAAGAGCTAAACATAACTTTGATCGACTTCCCGTTGGACGGTGTAGCCGGAAAGGATGAATTAAACCAGGACGATGGAATCCATCCAAACGTAGAGGGCACGCGAATCATGGCCGAAAACATCTGGAAGAGCATCGAGCCAATCCTGGCGAAGGATCAGTAACCGCAGGCTAAAGCAGGTTTCACGATTCCGTAGCGCAGGCTACAGCAGGTTTCACGATTCCGTAACGCAGGCTACAGCAGGTTTCGCGCTTTGATTCGCAGATATTCATTTATGATGCCAGCATTCAGCTCTTCCGGAAGCGTATCCATGACCAGAACACCACGATTCTTAAGTTTCTGGTGCAATTCCGATTTCCAGAGGAGATAGTCCGCCACGCTGGACTGATAAAAGGCCTCATCCACAGAAGTTGGCGGATGATCCAGACTGTGATAGAGGTCCGGAGGATTCAGCGTAACGGCAAAAGGGAGATGTTTACCGCTCAAAGTACCCAGATAGGCCTGCACCATTTCAGCCGTGCGATCGTCGATAATAGTGGTAAGGAGAATGAGCAGGGTTCTTTTTCGAAGCACGGTGTTTAAGAAACGAAAGGCTCCCTCGTAGTCGCTTTCGGTGTAATCCGCTTCCAGATCGTACGCAGCCTGAATGATTTTTTCCCGGCTGTTTCGAGCGGGCTTAACGTAGCGTAGCACACGGTTTGAGAAGGCCAGAAATCCCACTCGATCCTGCTGCCTTTCCGCCACTGCCGTAAGAAGAAGGGCGCCGTTGATTGCATAATCCAGATAGCTCTGTGTTTCATCGGTGGCGGTCATGGTTCGGCCGCAATCCACCAGAAACAGAACGCTCTGGTTACGATTCATTTCGTATTCCCGGACAATGAGTCGCTGGTTTCGTGCAGTGGCCTTCCAGTCTATGTGTCTGAATTCGTCGTCTCGGGTATAGTCCCGCAGTCTTTCGAATTCCTGATCCCCGCCGCGGCGCCTGAACTTACGCACGCCCATCAGACCCAGGTGGCTCTTTCGGGCCAGAAGCAGGTAGCGACTGATGGCTTTCAGGTCCGGATACACACGAACGTCCGTTTCGCAAGAAACAATGTGGATGCGACGCATGAGGCCCAGCAGAGAAAAGCAGGTAAGATAAACATGCCGAAAGGGATACAATCCGCGCCTCGAGATCCGGATCCGATAGGACAGGCTGTTGACTCCTCGGCGAAAAACTCCCTGGAATGGCATTCCGTACTGGCGGGCCTTTTCAAATTCATGGTCGGCGAGCTTCACCCGGAAACGGCCCTGCAAAGTTCTACGAACATGCACGTCCAGATGAACATGATGCTTGAACCCCTGGGAGAAAATGCGGTCCGTCTTTCTTTCTATTTGAAATCGCTTCTTTCCCGGGATGGTCATAGCATCCAGAAAGCCCAGTATCCCCCAGAACGACAGGGTACCCAGAATCGCCAGGCGGGCCAGGTCGTAATGGATTCTGTAGGCGGGCAAAAAGTACAGCACTCCGGCCACCAGAGCCGATAGAGCCGCTATCACCAGCAGGGGATACCAGAAGCGATTCGTAGGAAAGAACATATCAGGTGCCCGGCACTTCTACGCTTTCCAGAAGACTGCTTACTATGTCGTCCGGCTTCATCCCTTCCACTTCGCTTTCCGGGGTGAGAATCAGCCGATGTCGAAAACAGGCTGGCGCCATTTCCTTGATGTCGTCTGCAATTACGTAATCCCGACCATCCATCAAGGCAAGAACCCTGGCTGTTCGAATCAGAGCAATACCGGCTCGGGGCGAGCAGCCCAGTTGCACCTCGATTCGGTTTCGACTCTCCCGGACCAGGCGGTTCACATACTCTATTATGCTTTCGGATAGGGTTACTTTTTCACAGATCTCCATGGTCTGCCGCACTCCCTTCGCATCCATTATTGGATCCAGTTTTTCCGGTTGCGGCTCCCCCTGGCCGGCATGCTGGAAGTAGATCTTTTGCTCTTCCTGTAGCGACGGGTAATCAATGAACAGTTTGACCAGGAAACGATCCAGTTGGGCTTCCGGCAGGTTGTAGGTGCCTTCGGATTCTACGGGGTTCTGGGTTGCCATGACGAAGAATGGCTCATCCACCTGGAAGGTACTGTTGTCCACAGTGATGGTTCCTTCTTGCATGATCTCCAGCAGCGCCGAATGAGTCTTGGCCGGCGCCCGGTTGATTTCGTCGGCCAGAAGAAGATTCGTAAACACAGGACCGCGATAGAATACAAACTTCTGCTCTTTCTGGTCGTAAATATGAGATCCTGTAATGTCCGAAGGCATTAAGTCCGGCGTAAACTGGATCCTGTTAAAATCGCAGCCAAGCAAACTTCCCAGGGTTCGCACCAGCAAAGTCTTACCGAGACCGGGTACGCCCTCAATGAGGGCATGTCCGCCGCCAAATAGAGCGGCCAGGATTCCGCGAATCAACTCCTCCTGCCCTACGTATACCCGGGACATCTGCTCTTTCAGTCTTCGTATTGTATCGCGCATCTGCGCCTGTTGCTGTTCGTCTAGCATTCTCTACTCCCAGAGGTTCCGCACCCTTTTCAGGATGGTATCTTCATTTATCCGTACGTTTTGTTCCAATTCAGGAAACACAGCTTCAATGGACTTCTTTTTCTTCCAGCGACTCAGCGAAGCCAGACCGTAGATTCGCTTTCTGGATCTTACCATGCGACTGGCCAGAGCTTCGAAATGCTCTTTGAAGTTCCGACTACCCGACTCCTGGGGCTCCAGCGGAGTTCTTTCATGGGGAAACCGGGACCAGATAAAAACGACAAGAACCAGAATAAACTGAAGCAAGATGAGCCCCCAGGGCTCCTCCGCAAGCAGGAATACCAGGCTCTTCTCGCGATTGGCCACCTGACCGGCGGGCACCAGCCCACGCTGCACATAGGTAACCTTCAATGGTTTTCCGTCCGCAGGTTTTTCGCTTACGGCATGCAAAAGGAAAGTTAGAAAGGACACGTGCTCCGGCCTGGCCATATGCCAGTTAAGGAAATTCTCCGAGCCAGACATGATATATACGGGCACCGCGCCGTACTGAATCCTCACCAGCAGCGGTCGACCGGCTACGGAAATGATGGTGCGATGCCCCTGTCTGAATCGCTGATAATCGGAATAGTCGTCCGACTCCTCATTCTCTGACTGCTGCTCCGCCTGGGTCTGATTTTCCGAACCATCGGTGGCTTCCAGGATACGGCGAATAGCCAATCGATCGGGAAGAGCGCCAAAGCGGCTTTCCCCCGCATTGCGATCCGAAACCCGGGATCTCCAGTGCGGAAAGTAGTTCCAGGCCGCCCATTTCTCCGGCAAATCCAGGCCCGGATACCATTCCCTGAGAGGTTTCCAGTTTGCTTCGTCGATCATGGGGAAACCGCCCGGAGCGATCACCGGCAAGGCCCGGGGAACATTGCCTTCTTCCGGAGCTCGGGCCTGACGCATGCCCAGAATTGGTTCGTAAATCAACCGCTGCATATAACTGCTGAAAAGCTCCAACGCGGTGATCTTCTCGGCGAAAGCCTCTACCTTTGAGTCTGACGGCATGTCCTTTGCGATCTTCCGCCATACCTCGGCGCTGGCATCCGAATCCCGCAGAAGAATCAGAAGCGATGCCGTGGGCTCACCGGACTCTTCGCGCTGGTTGTTTAGTTCGTTCAGAGTGGGAACCAGTCGAGCAAAGGCCGAGGAGCGACCGCTCCGATCCAGATAGAGGATGACATCCCGCTCATCAAAAAAGCCGAATTCCAGAAATCCCTTCGTTTGCAGGTCCACATCCTGGGAAACGGCCTGTTCGAACAGATCGAATCCGTTTACGCTTTCTACTCCGTCCATTCCGTAGGCTTCTACCACCGGAGGATCGCCGCAATAAGGCAGGGCCAGACTAAAGGTAAGAGCAAGCAATATCTGGAGGATCCGACGGCGCCTCCCACGGCCAACGTCCGAACCAGGCCCGGACTGCAACAGAGAGCGAACGGTCGAGGCTCCAGAAAAAAACATCATCGGAAACGAAATCCCAAAAACGGCAAACCGGGGAGCAGCAGAAGAAACCGGGATCCGGATTACAGAGGAAAACTTGCAGGTGATCATCGGCCCACCCCCTGGAGCTGCTTTTCCATCCTGTGGATCAGCTCTTCGTAATACCCCCGGTCTCGCGGACGGAGCGCATAGACGGTTTCCTCGAAGGCAGGGGACAGATCATCCGCAAGCTTTATGAACCAGTCCGGGGCCACCTTTCGCACCAGTCGCTGAAATTCGCGGGGGGTGAAGCCTGTTCGCCGGGAAAGATATTTCTCGGCATGACTGAATCGCACCAGGATCTCAAGCAACGTTTCCATTACGTCTCTGTAGCGACCGTCTTCCAGAGCGGCCAGGGCGTCGTTAAATAGCGGATCCCTCTTACGCGGAGCCTCCGGGGAATACTCCAGATCGGGCAGATCCTCCTCTTTAAGCCGGCCCCGGCGCCTAAAATTAAGGCCATTTCGAAAAATGAAGAACAGTATTAGAACAAGCACAGCGCCCAGAAGCACCCAGAGAATGATGATCGGATTGAATACCGGGATCCCCCCCGATGCCTCCCTTTGAGGTCTTTCCTTTACGTAGGGAGCCAACTCCTCTTCCTTGAACTCTCGGTAGTCCCGCTTTTCGAAGTCATACCAGGACATTTTTTCCAGAGTCTCTTCGTACGGCGTTAGTTCCTGCTCGGCTTCGCCGGATGGCAATATATCCCGGGCCGAATCGCAATAAGCCAGAGGACCGAGCAGGACGGCCAGCAATAGAATCCTGAAAGTGCGACGGGGAAACAACCGTGAAGACCGACCCGGCGTCCTCTGGCTGAAAACATTGCTGGCGAGCCCGAAAAGACCGCCCATCATTCCCCTGTGTGCCGAGGTTTTTGTCCGGTCAGGGACTCGTTCCCGGGAAAGGGATAAGCTATTGGCAGACAAATCCATCGCTCAGCTAATCCTCTTTTGCGAAGTCATTTCATCCAGACCGCGGATAAACTGAAGCTCCAGATCCCAGCCCTCAAGAAAGGTGCGGGCATCCACGTAGAAAAGGAACCGGGACACGGCAAAGAATACGGAGTACAGAAAAACCAGGAACAGGAAGAGCGGCGAAGTCAGGGAAAAGGACGTATAATCCTCGAAGTTTTGCACCCGCAGTAATTCCAGCACAGCTTCGCAAAACGAAAGGGCCAGAAACATGGCCACCCAGAACAGAATCATGTGAAAAAGCCAGAAAGTAAAAACCTGCAATGCCGAAGTCAAAGAAGAGATTCTTTTTCGCATATCTTTGCCGCGTAGCCCTTCCAGGAAAAGAACCTCCGGCCTGTAGAATCCGCGAATCAAAACGTTCCAGACGGTTATCAGCAATGGCGCCAGGATGGTCAGCTGGAGAAAGTAAGGGATCACTATCCTGAATAGAAAAGGGAAAAAGGACTTCAGGCTATCTTTCCAGATTACCCGGTCGCGCACTTCCGGTTCAAACAACCAGCGCGCATTCATATGGAACAGGGGTATCTGTATGAGCATCAATTGAGTCAAGACCACCGGTACCATGAGCACCTGCTCCAGGGCGCGATCCCCTTCCGAAATAGTCTTCAGCCATTGACTCAATGCCGCATCGGCGATCAGAAACAGCGCCATGAGCGGCAAACAAATTCGCAACACCTGACCCAGCTTTTCCCGGATCACTACAAAAGCAAAATCCAGGATTTCTTCGGCGCGACGCTTACGCAGTTCGTATTGTATCCGACGTACGTCCAGAATGAGCCCTCCAGCCCAGAACAACAAAATAAAGAATCATAATCAATAGACAAATCCCACCAATGCTACCTTTGGCCCAGGTAGGCAAATCCGAAGGGGCTACGAATCCTTCGATGAACGCAGCGGTAAAGGTGAGAATGACATCGGCCACCAGGGCCGGTACGCTTCGAAGGCCGGCTTCCGTAAGCGCCCTTACCCGGGTCAAATTGCCCGGACTAAAAAATGCGAAACCGGTTCGCATGCCGGCGCCTGCTGCCAGACCTATGGCGGTGAGCTCAAAGGGGCCGTGGGCCAGAATCCAGTTGATGATATTGTCCCTGGCCGGAGATTGCAAAAGGAAACCAATGAGAGTCCCCAGATAGAAACCATTGTAGACCAGCATGTAGAGCGAGCCGACCCCGGCCAGAATCCCCAGACCGTAACAGAGCAACGATAGACTGAGATTATTCAGAACGTACCCGCTACTACCAAGCAATGCATCCCCGGTGCTCAGCTCTTCCCGGTCCCCGGAATGCATGGACTCGTATTCCTGCAAGGTGGCTTCGCCCAGAATGGAAGCCGCGAAATCACGGTATTGAAAGCCCAGCACGCCGGTGATCAAGAACAATGCATAGAACAGAGCGATGCAGCTCCAGGCATATTTGTCCGAAAAAACGCCGGCAGGCAACGTTTCGAGGAAGAACTTACTGAATCGTCCCCGGTCCTTTCGGCCGGAATGGAGAAAGCTATGGGCCCGACTCACCAGGTTCTGTAGCCTTTCGGTAAGGTCTTCCGGTAACCGGTATACTGTGGCCAGCGAGAGGTCCGTGGTCACTTTGCGATAGAGACGCGAGAATTCTTTTAATTCCTCCGGCGTGGCTCCCATGGGATTGAATTCCAGAAGCTGAAGCAGAGTCTGGAATCGATTCCAGTCCGGATTGCATTTCTCTATCCAGGCGGCCGGTGTCATAGGAAAGCCGATTTAAGGCGGAAGCCGGCGCATGGGTCAAGTAGTTTATACTTGAAGAATCTGCAGTGCAGATTCACGACACTACTGCCGCCTGCCATAAGCCGGTAGCGAAGCCGGTTTCCGGCTCTGCTGCCAACCATCGTTTACCGGGACGAGAATCTGCGACATTGGTTCGACGTTTTCTTTATCGTTCGAGCTAAATGTTGAACCGTGCAGCAAATCTGGAAGCCGGGATCGGCTGAAAATAGCCCGCCGCATTCCTTTTTTTCCTTGCTTCTGGATGTGGACGGTTACCATGGATGCCATGTCTCAGCCCATTGATAATGAAGAACTAGAACATCTGCTCCAGAAATGGACCGCCACTCCCATGGGCCGGAAAACCTTTCTGGCTGCAGTGCCCACGCTTATGGCGGCCTGCGTTAGCGGCGATCGAAACCGCGAAGGCGATAACACCGGACAGGAATCCGCCCTCACTGTAGAACAGGAAAAGCAATTAACCCAGGCCGTCTTGCCGGAACTGGAAAAGGATTTTCCCCGAATGCAAAACGCCGCCGTTCAAGGCTACGTTAATCAGGTGGGCCAGAAAATTGTCGCACGCAATAGTCTCGCAAGAAACCCCTATACGTACACGTTTCGCGTAGTCGAGGCTCCTTATCCCAATGCCTTTGCACTGCCTGCCGGAACGGTATTCGTAACCCGTCCGCTGGTGGCCATGGCAGAAACCGAGGCTGAGCTTGCCGGAGTGCTGGGCCATGAAATCGGACACATCAAAGCGCGACATACCGCCGAAAGAATGCAGGAAGAAAAGGACGATTGGCTGTACACAGGTATAGGCGCGCTAATCGGCGCCCTGATCGGCTACGGTATTGGCCGATCTGCCTGCAAAGGAAACAAGGCTTGCGAAACCCAGGCAACACTGATCGGAACAGGTCTGGGCGCGGGCGCCGGTTATCTTATTGGCAAATATGCTTTCTTTGCCAACTCCCAGGAAGATGAGATGGAAGCGGACCGCGTGGCGTTTCACACGGCAGTAAAGACTGGCTACCACAAGGATTATGTGGGCAAGTTCTACGAGAAGCTCTACCAGATTGAATCCAGCGGCGACGAAGAAAGCGAACTGTTCTCCAAGCTGAACGATGCCATGACCACCCATCCGCCGGCGGAAGAGCGAGTTAAGCAAATGCATGAACTGGCCTCATCCCTAGGGGGCACCGGAAGAGGAATCGTTTCCACTCCTTACTTCGATCGAATTAGAAAAGCCTGCGATGCCTGAGAAAGGCTCCATTGAGCAGGAGCGCGAGTTGCGCGCAGAGATCCAGAATAAGCTCGGGGCCACAGAATCTGTGGCCCTTTCTTATTTGCGGACTGATTCAAATGGGGACGCTCCTCCGCTGGTCCTTGTTCATGGTCTCTTTGGCTCTTCACGTAACTGGCAATCCATAGCGCAGTCCCTGTCGGACCGGGCCCCGGTGTATTCCATCGATCAGCGAAATCATGGAAGCAGTCCACATACGAAATCCCATACTCTGTATGATATGGTGGCGGATCTTCGACGATGGCATGAGGAGAACCTGAGCGCTCCCGCCGTATATGTAGGTCATTCCATGGGAGGTCTGACCGTCATGGGGCTGGCTCTTGTTTTTCCGGAACTGGTGGATCGCCTTGTAGTGGTAGATATAGCGCCGCGAGGCTATGAGCCGCATCACGATCGAGAGTTTCAGGCTCTGGAAATGGATGTGAGCGGCTTCAAGAGCAGGTCCGAAATCGACTCGGCTATGGCTGAGATTCATCCCGTCGCGCCGGTGCGAAAGTTTTTACAGATGAACCTGGAGCGTGACAAAGATGGATATCGCTGGAGCATAAACGTGGAAGCATTGCGCAACGCCGCCTATTTACAGGGTTTCCAGGATTATTTTCCGGGACTGTCGTTTGGCGGATCCACCCTGGTCATCAAAGGTCAGAACTCGGACTATATTCAAGAAGAGGACCGTGCTCTATTCGCACGGTTTTTTCCGAATTTCAAACTGGTGGAACTCAAAGGAGCGGATCACTGGTTACACTACAGCGCTCAGGAAGCTTTCATCGCCACCCTGAAGGCATTCATGGACGCTTGAACATGGGCTTCTCGGAGAAAAAAACCGCCGTCATCCATTCCAGATGGATGATTCCGCTCTGGACCGCTTTGATTGTCTCGGCGGAGCCGAGGTGCAAGCCCGAGCCCCCATGCCTTGCGGGCGATCCCACTTGCGATGATGTCTCCCTGTTTGTGCTCCTTCAAGCATCGTTAGCTGGCTTCGAGCTTCCCCATTCGCAGCTTTCGCAGTGCTTCGACAATGCAGCCTCCGCTACGTGTCCGGTAGGCGGTTGGCCCCGTCAGGACGCAGAATACCTGAGGGCGCGCTCCTACCAGATTCAGAATGAGGGAAACATTGTACAGGATCTGCAAACCCACATTCTCTGGCGTCGATGCGTTCTGGGCATGACCTGGGACGGATCCACTTGCACCGGGGCGGCTCAAGCGCTGAACCATGCCGACGCCGTTAATGGTTGCGCAGCGCTACCGGAAAGCACCTACGGGCCCTGGCGATTACCCGAATATCGCGAGTTGTCTACTTTGTTCCGGTACGACGGAAGCGCCCCGGCCTTAGATACGAGTTACTTCCCCAATTTTCCCGGGGCTACCGGGCTCTGGTCCAATACCACGGTGCTTGCAACACCGACCAATGCGCTGGCCAACAACATTGCGAACGGCGCGCTCTTGAGTTACACCAAAACGAATACGCGCTATGTACTCTGTGTTACAGGGGACATTCTACCGCTGGCCAGCTTTAATCAAGTAGCTCCGGGAATCGTTTCCTCAAGCGATCTCAACCAGTACTGGACCAGTTGTCCTCTGGGATCCTCCGGAATCCTGGATACCAGCAGCAATTGCGCCGGTCCGCAGGCTAATGCGAATTGGCAGACGGCACTGCAATACTGCTCGTCACTTAACGGTACCCAGGGTAGAAGTGGCTGGAGGTTGCCATCGGTGATGGAAATGCTAACCATTATGGATTATTCCAGTAGTAGCGGATCCATGTTTAACGATTCATACTTTCCCAATGGCGTTAACCAGGTCTGGACATCCACAACCGCTGTCTATAGCGCTCCCTCCGATGGCTTCAGCGTTAGAAGCTCTGCTACACCGTTTGACCTCCAGCCCACGGCCAAGACCACAACCTTTCCTGTGTATTGCGTGGCCGATCCGGAATGACTGTCAAATCGATTCGCATGACTCGAGCCTGAATTCCGGGGACACTTGAAGGGGCGGCCACAGTGCCAAGTCGCAGTCCCGGTCAAGTCCTACTGGAACAGGATCTGGCTAGAACTCCTTCGATGCCTCATCCAGAAAGGCCTTCTCCTTTCGCGTAAGCGAATCCATCCCTTCCGTAGAAATCTTCTCCAGTAATCGATCCACTTCTTGCTTTACCGAGATTCGTCGATCTATCTCGGCTTGCTTTTTGGCCAGACGCTTCTTCTTCTTTCTGTCTTCCCACCAACCGCTCAGTCCACCGGATTTCTTTTCGTACAGATGCTGAGCTCCAATTCCGCCGCTGACGGAAGAGCTTCGCGTGGATCCCTGAAAACCGCCACCGCTATGACTTTCGGCCATCACTCGACCGCGCCGAGCATGGTAGAACAGGTAAAGCGCTCCGGCCAGGGCGCCGCCGGAATAGAGTATTACCGTGTCCAGGCTTCCGCCCAGAGCGAAAAGAAAGATGAATACGAACAACCCCAGGATGAGCCACTTCATCTTCACCGGGATCACAAAAAACAGAAGTACCTGGCGGTCCGGCCAGATCACAGCGTAAGCCACGAGCATACCCGCAATGCCCGCGCCCATGCCCCAGACAACTACCGGCAAGAAGGTTCCCACCAGAGCCCAGACTACCACACCACCCAGAAGCGAAACCAGGAAATACTTGAGAAAGTGGCGACGCCCCCAGAGCAGTTCAAGCTGGGACCCAAATCCGAACAGAATGATGGCCTCAAAGAATACGGAAATGAGCTTACTCAGGAAAGGCACCCCCATACGAGGGTCCGTTACAAAAATGTGAGTGAGAATCTGGGCGGGATGAAAATTCTGACCAAAATGCAGTGCCAGGGGGCTCAAATTCGTGCCCATGGACCCTGCGATGACTTCCAGGACGAAAGCGGACACCAGAAGTACCAAAATACGTAGTACTCCCTGGGATACCGGAGGGACGGAGATCTGTGAACCAGCCTGCATGTTTCCGTATTCGTTCTTAGAACTCATACTATCAAGCACAACAAGAGGGGTATCCTATGAAAAGTAAGCAGATCGGAAGAGAAAAGGCGGATTCATCTTTCGCCGAATTGCTGGAGGCCAGCATGGAAAACCGCCAGGAGACCCGACCTGGAACTCCGGTTCAGGCCAGAATTGCCAGCACAAGAGACAAAGACTTCATCTTCGTGAACACCCATCTGGGAGCGGGCGTGATCCCCAAATCGCAGCTTCTGGATCAAGACAATCGGGTGACCGTTAATCCGGGCGAAACCATTCAGGCCTACGTCCTGTCCCGGGAAAACGGCGAACTTCATCTGACTCTATTTCCCAGCGGAAAGGCTCAAAGAGCCATTCTGGAGCACAGCCTTCAGGAAAAGCTTCCTGTCATGGGAACGGTTCAGAAGAAAATCAAAGGCGGCTACGAAGTGGTTCTGGGCGAAGCTTCCGCTTTTTGCCCCATGTCTCAAATGGACGGGGACCCGGCTGTAGGAAGCATTCTTAACTTCCTGGTTATCGAGCTGTCCGATCGCAAGGTAGTGGTTTCCAACCGCGCTTTCCGCGAAATGGAAAAAGAGCGTCAAAAAGAAGTGCTGCAGCACGAACTGGAAGAAGGCGCCATTATTCAGGGCACCGTGACAAACCTGCTGGACTTTGGCGCATTCGTAGACATTGGAGGCCTGGAAGGGTTGATCCCTCTTTCCGAGCTTTCCTACAAGCGCATCCGACATCCGTCTGAAGTAGTACGCTCCGGCGAATCCATTCGAGTAAAAGTTCTTTCCATCGATTGGAAAGAAGAACGAATTACTCTATCGCTCAAGTCCCTACTGGAAAACCCCTGGCAGGGCCAGATGCCTTTCGCTCCAGGGGATATCGTAGAAGCTACCGTAGAATCCATAAAGAACTTCGGCGTATTTGCGCGACTGCCTGACGGTTTCAGCGGTCTGATTCCCATGAGCGAAACCGGTCTTCCACGAGGCGTAGCCGCCGACAAAGAATTCCATCGCGGCGAACAACTTCGTTTGATGATTCTGGATGTGGACCGTCAAAGAGAAAAGATCAGCCTGTCTTTGCGTCGTGTTCAGGATGCGGATGCACGAAAGGAATACGAACAATATATGCAGGAAAATCAGCCCGAGCAAAAGGAAGAAGTGTCCAGCTTCGGAAAGGCATTGCTTGCATCGCTGAATCAGAACGAAAAATCCTGATTCGTATCACTACTGGACTGCAGGGTCGAAAGGGTTCCTCCACCGGGAGCAACCGAGCCCACAGAACCATCGGCAGTCCGATAATCATTATAAAAGGGCAGAGAGTTCTCTGCCCTTTCTTTGTACTCCCGGCGCCGAGTCCTGGTACCGTTCCGCAGGCATTACGTGCCGCAAAAGGTTGCCCTGACCTCTTCCTCCGGCTCCGGCGCCAGCTCGAATTCGGCAAAATCCTGGCGCCTCTCGAAGGGCGCTTGCAGGCATTCGTTCATGCGATCAAAAACCGAATAGTCGCCTGCCACTCCGGCCTGGATGGCGCGCTCCACCTGGTGATTGCGCGGAATATACACCGGGTTGCTACGACGCATGCGCTCCGCCGCCTGCTCAAGGCTCTGCGGTTGTTCCTCCAGGCGTTTGAGCCACATTTCGCGAAAGTCTTTGGGCCCGTGGTTCTGGTACTCCTGGTATTTGTCTTCGTTATCTTTCAGGCTGTCCCTGGCGTACGCTGCATCAATGCTATCCGTGAGTCTGCGAAATTCAATAGTGAAGTCCAATCGCTGCTGTTCAAGATAGCTCAAGAAAGTCTGAACGATTTTTGCGTCTTCCGGGCGAGGTTCAAAAATACCGAACTTGGCTGCCATTTTTCTTAGCCACTCTTCATCGTAGACATCCAACGGACCTATACACTCCTGAAGCTTCTCAACAGAACGGCTGCTGTCCGGATCTACCAGCGGGACCAGACAATTGGCCAACTGCACCAGATTCCATTGTGCGATCCTTATCTGATTCCCATAGGCATGGCGGCCGCCCCGGTCAATGGAGCTGAATACCTTTTCGTTGGAGAAGGTATCCATGAATGCGCAGGGGCCGTAGTCTATGGTTTCGCCGGAGATGGACATGTTGTCCGTGTTCATTACTCCATGGATGAAGCCCAGCGACATCCACTTTGCCACCAGCGCAGCATGCTTTCGCCCCACCTCCTCCAGAAAGGCCAGATACGGGTTTTCGGCCTGCTTGCACTGCGGGTAGTGACGATCTATGGAATAGTCGGCCAGGCGCCGCAGGCTCTCAATGTCGCGGCGGGCGGCAAAGAATTCGAAGGTGCCAATGCGAATATGACTGGAAGCAACCCGGGTGAATATTCCACCCGGCAATGGCGATTCACGATACACCGGATCGCCGGTGGTGGCGGCGGCAAGAGCCCTTGTCGTGGGCACGCCCAGATGGTGCATGGCTTCGCTAAGGATGTATTCGCGGATCACGGGACCTACCCAGGACTTACCGTCGCCTCCCCTGGACCAGGGAGTGGCGCCGGAACCCTTGAGCTGTATATCATACCGTTTGCCGTCCGGGGCCAGCACCTCCCCCAGAAGGAGGGCCCGGCCATCTCCCAGCTGCGGATTGAACTGTCCGAACTGATGCCCGGCATAGGCCAGGGATAAGGAGCTCGCCCCTTCCGGCAATGACTGGCCTGTGAACAGCGCGGCACGCTGCTCTTCCGAAAAAGAGGAAAGATCAAGCCCCAGTTTCCGGGCCAGTTCCTCATTGAAAGCAAAGAGCTGAGGCTGAGATACTTCTTCGGGCTTTACCCTGACATAGAATTTCTCGGGAAGGCTGGTATAGGTATTATCAAATGCTATCATCAGTTCCGGGCCTGAGCCCAGTGTACTCACTTCACCGCATCCAGGCTCATAAAAAATGGCCATGGATTGGCCCGGTCTTCTAGCCCAGGTTCCGATCAACGTGCCGGTGCCTGGGCCAAATTCAGTTTAGAGCGCTGCCGAACTTATCACTGTGCGTTTGCTGTTTCTTTCCTGGATTGGTAAACCCTCTCCGCATTCTTGATCTTAGTTAGCGCCGTCTGAGCCATTGCGAGACTGTCCAGATGAAAGGCCTCCTTGTCTGTAAACCAGTAGACTGGAGAATCTTGCCCCAACCTGGCTGCGGCGCGCTCGAAGACAAGGCTACACATGTAGCGTGCTGCTGTTAGCACCAATGGCTCGGCAAAGCGTTCCCGAACGCCGTCCGGAAGGGCCCGATACAATGGGATGGCCGTATCCATTGTTTCCCGGATTTCCGTGAGGAAGAAACCGGGTTCCGGAATATCCGCAAGCAATCCATCGAAGTATCGACGGAGGTAGCCGTCGCCGGCCATGCCTGCAACCACCATGGCAACGCTGATACCCACGTGTAACTGACTTGTTCCCTCGTAGATTGTGTTCACTCGCGCGTCGCGAAACATACGGGATACATCGTAGTCATTCGTATATCCGGCGCCCCCGTGAATCTGCAGCGCCACGGAAGTGCATTCCATCCCTTTTTCCGAGCAATAGTATTTGGCCAGGGATGTAAAAAAGGCCGCCAGACGACTCCAGTGCTGAATGGTTTCGTCCTTTCGGATATCGCGATCCTTCAGCCCCTGCTTTTCCAGGCGGATCTGTCGGTGCTGATATTTATCGATAGCAACGCCGGTTTCCAGACACATGAGACGCATGGCCGTTGTTTCCCGGCGTATCATATCGAGCATGTCGGCCACTGCAGGTATTTGATCGATGGTCTTGCCGAATTGAATACGTTCGCTGGCGTACTTCTTGCTTTCTGCGTAGGCGGCACGGGCGCCACCGGGTCCGCCGGATGCGCTTATGAGGCGCATGAAACTTGTCATGCCAATGGTACACTTCGTGAGGCCCTGGCCCTCTTCTGCTATGAGCTCGCCAGGAGTGTCCTCCAGGACTACTTCGCAGGTGGGCGAAGCATGAATACCTATCTTCTTTTCGATACCGCCGATTTCTGCATCCGAGCTACGCACAAGAAAGGCCGAAAGCCCCCGCGCTCCGGACTGGCCTGTACGGGCCAGGGTAATCATAATAGACGGATAAGGACCGATGCCACAGCCCTGAGAAATGAACCGCTTTGTGCCATTCAGCCTGTAAGAGCCATCCGGCTGCTTCGTGGCCACTGTTCGACAATTCCCTAAGTCCGATCCATAGTCCGGCTCGGTCAATGCCATGGCAAACAGATGCTCTCCGGCAGCCATGGGCCTGGCGAAGCGCTCAATCTGATCTTCCGTTCCATAGCGGGTAACGATCTGCGCCAGGTTGGCAAGGCCGGTAAGCATGGAAAAAGACACATCCGAACGAGTGAATAGAAAGTTAACGAAAGCCCACATCACCGCAGGCATCTGCAGTCCGCCACCCTCTCTGGGAATGGCATAAGGTAACAAACCGGTGTCGCGAAATTTCTCATACAGTTTAACAGCCTCATCCGGAAAGCGAACCACACCGTCTTCGTAACGTAGGCCGGCCTGATCCAGAACCGCGGAAGCCTGAGCGATCTCCTTGCCGCAGAAATCACCCAGGGCTTCCAGGCTGGATCGATAGAACTCCACTGCATCCTCAACACTGGAAGGGGCCATAGCATAGAGCTCATAGCCGGTTTTCTGGTAGCGCTGATGATCGGCAAAATCTTCGCCCTCGACCTCTTTGACTACTGCTGGCCAATCCACTAAACGCTCGAATATGAGCTTCAGTTCTTCGTCATCTGAGAAGTAGTTATTTGATATCATAGATCTGCTCCTGGCTCGAAAAAATGTGTAAACAGCGTAGTTCCTGCCCCGCCAATGCTTTGCATCAATGCTGGACCGATTTTATCTCCGGGGAGCTGATTGTCCCCTGCACTTTCCGTTAGCTGCGCAAAGATTTCCGCTGCCTGGTACAATGCAGTGGCGCCTATGGGATGGCCTCTGGCCTTCAGGCCACCCATTGTAGCAACGGGCAGATTTCCTCCCGGAAAGATATCTTCTGATTCGGCCAGGCGAAAGCCCTGACCTTTTTCGGCGAAGCCACAGGCCTCCAGACAGAGGCAGGCCATAATGTTGAATGCATCGTGCACTTCGAAGAACTTGAAGTCCTGTGTTTTGCGGCCGCTGGTTTCGCAGGCCTTCTGAAAACTCCTGCGCGCCGCCAGAAAATCCAGCGGATCGGTTCGATCTTCCAGGATGAATCGATCCGTGGCGCAAGCGCTGGCCGTAAGCTTCACCGGACCGGCTTTGAAATCGGACCGACTCAGAATTATGCAGGCCCCGCCATCGCATACAGGAGAGCAATCATATAACCGGAGCGGCTCGGCAATGACCCTTGCTTCCAGAACCTTGTTTCGATCGATCTCTTTCTGGAACAGCGCCAGAGGGTTCCTGGCGCCGTTGCGATGAGCATTGATGGCAAAATTGGCGAAGGATTCATAGGCAACGCCATGATTCTTGAGATACAGCGCCAGCGCGTCGGCATTCTTGAGCACCATGGTTTTGTCCGCTTCGCGCACAGCATGGAGGGCCTTTCGCAGCACCGGATTCGCATCCCCGGCAGACATCCGTTCCACGCCCACAACCGCTACCGAACGCACTTCACCGCTCATAATCGCCAGATAGCCGGCCCGTAGAGCAGCAGCCCCGCTGGCTGACACCGAGCTTACATCCATGGCCTCCACTCCGGAAAGTCCTGCCTCGTCCGCAATCAGGGAGGCCAGATGCATTTGGCCTTCCAGTTCGCCGCTCATCATGCTGGAAGCATAGATGGCATCCACCTGGTCCAGGCCGCTACGTTCCAGAGCCTCACGCACCAGGGTACCTCCCATTTCCCAGGAGGACTGGTTGATAGATTTGGCTACCGGAAGCCTGGAACCCGAAAGCAGATGTACAGCCATGGGTCCAGGCTGTAGGAGCCCGGGTTAATTTCCATAGAAATTTCCGGAAATGCCTTCCGGAACTTCCACTTGATACCCCAGGCGAATTTCCTTTTTTCCCCTGGCTGGCATAGTGATCTCCCACACCAGGATTCCCGTGCCGCCGGAGATCTCTTTATAGCCCGGAGTAGTATCCTCCAGAAGTCGCACTTTCACTTTCTCGGTGGCCGTTACTGGAATCCTTTCATAGATTCGCACTTTCTGCGGTGAAGATGTGGGGTTCTCCAGTTCCAGACGAACCTCAGTCTGGTAGATTCGGTTGGATGAGATCAGGCCGGTTTCCTTCTGCGATCGGTATATCTTTCGCTTCAGCCGCACATCACCGGTAACCCCCAGGCCAGCCAGCACTTCCGCTCCCGGAGGAGTGTATTCCAGATAGGTCATACCCAGATAGCCGTCCGGACCGTAAATATAACCTTTTCCGGAAAGCATGGAATACCGGGAACGATTCTTGAGTTGTAATGCGCGATGCACGGCGCTGGATACCTGACCCACCGCACGCAGATGTTCGTCCATAACTTCCAGATCCAGCGAAGCCACGGTAATCCTTTGATATCGCTTGCCCGATGGAATGCTTACCCGGTCCGGGATCTGGAACCTTATCAGACGCTCTTGAGTTTGCCTGTCGCTCTCTTCAACAGAGCTTTCGCCGTCGGATACACCGTCGAAATCCACAGCCTGGTTTTGCGTTACAATCTGAGTATTTGCGGCTACTTCACGGGCATGGATGCGAATCGCCGAAAGGGCCGGTCGGTTACCTCCCCGGTCCGGTCTGGATGTGGACAGCTCCAACTTCACGTTTACCCAGTCTTCGCCGCTGCTTTGCTGAATCAGACCTACTACTTTTCCGGGAATGGTTTTGGCGCCGGGTTGGTATTCCAGATTGTACGATACGTCCCAGCCTGCATCCTCAACCATATAATCAAAGCCGGCACGCACTGTAGTGGTTTCGGGCACATATAGAGTGAGCTCTACTATGCGAATTTCATCAGAAAGGTCCGATGCGATTTGATCAATCCGGGAGTCTACCAGGTCCAACTGTTCCTTGAGATCGTCACGGGTTCGCAGCGATTTCTGCATCTGAAGTTGTAGATCGTCGGAGCTACGAGCAATATGCGCTCTTGCCGACTGCCAGGCGGCCAGTTGCGCCGCCGTCTGTTCGAAAGCGGCATCGGATACCCCCTGCAGCAGCAAAGCCAGGAATCGGTCATTCAGTCCGGAAAGGGACTTGAGTTTTTCGATTCTACGGTTCAATGCATCCAGCGAAGTCTGTAGCTCCTTCTTTTGGGCTTCCAGGGCGGCCAGTTTCTTATCTACGGCTTGATCTGATTT
Organism: Spirochaetaceae bacterium; assembly: GCA_002730875.1. Classification (GTDB taxonomy): domain Bacteria; phylum Spirochaetota; class Leptospiria; order Leptospirales; family Leptonemataceae; genus UBA3465. The sequence continues at coordinate 147,917 of PCBI01000016.1, forward strand.
ATCGGTTCGGGTCCAGACGCTTTGCACTATGCAATTGCTGCGCGCACAGAAGCCCGACAACGTTTCAGATTTAAGCTTCACCGCAGGCCCGCGATAAACAAGCCGATTCAAGCCGGCCTGCAACGGAATTTCCGCGGCACGACGAATCATGGCCCGGTCGTTATATAGAATCACGCTTTCGATAGGAAAAGGCCGGGATTCGGCCTGTAGACTTTCGGAGCCCGAAAAAAGTACCGCGCCATATAGGACGAGACCGGCCAGAGGTATGGATCGATTCATCGCGAGCCTCCTTCGTTGGCCATAACCGGTATCACATCCCTGTCATGGATCAACTGATATTGTATGATCACCTTTTCGCTGGCGCCGGGCTTTAAATTCATGCGAAAGCGTGCGATTCCGTTATCCTCTTGCTTTTCCGGAGCCGGCTGCAGCTTCACATTCTTGATACTGATTCGGTCATCCGCCGACTGAGGCACGGCGCCATACAGAACCATATTCACTCCGTAGGATCTTCGATTCTTTATCGTGAACTCCTGTTCGTATCGCACAGCCCGCTGGGTGCCAAACAGACCTTCGGACGTTTCGTAATGCCGATCCTCCCGATCAATCTCTATGTCCGGATCCTTGCCCAGATTAAGGTCGTATTTTTCCGACGGAGCTACCATGGGATGTCGGGAAGTCCCGCCATAGTCTTCCCCGTAGTAAATATCCACCGGGCCGGCCAGAAGGGACTGACGGTCATTATATTCGATTCGGGCCGTCAGATAGGCCCCTGGATTTCGATTCAAGGATACCTCGTAGCTCAGAGAAGCATCGTATCGTTTTTCTGAAATGAATACCGAGCGCAATACTCCATCGGAAGCCACCGTAACAGAAAGAGGTGCATCCATAGAGAAATCCCCCGGCACCTGCTTTCCCGGAGCAGTGAGGTTCTGCTTTAACTTCCGGCTCTGCTCCATTTCGTAGGACCAGGACTGTATCTTCTGGGCTTGCTGGATCTCCCTTTGAAACTGGCCTTTCTCCGCCGGCGTTAGCCGTCGGATGATATCCAGAGTCCGGGAAGCGTGTTTTCGAGCGTTATTGAAATCTCGCTTATAATAGTAGTTCTCCTGCTCATTTACGGACTCGCGAAAGTCATCCATCAAATCCCGGGCTTCCCGCGCCTTCTGATCTGCCAGCTCTTCCTTTACATCCGCCAGGTTCTTCTCGTAGTAGCCCCGTATTTCGTTTACGGATTGCTCCATCCGTTGCTGCTGTTCCAGGGCCTTGCGTGGAGCGGCCTTTTTGGTTTGCACCGGCTCCGCTGCCGGACCATTGCTTTCCCGGCTTCGATGCATGGAGGACGGCGCTTCCGCCACATCGTTTACTGCGTAATCGGCTTCGGTTTCCGCATAGCCCTCATCCTTTCGAGCCATTCGATCGCTGCCGGGGCGAATCACCGAAGCGATAGTCCAGCGCTGCAATTCGGGAAGACGACTGGGATTGGTTAAATCGGCAGTGGAGAGGGTAAGCTTTGCATTGCCCCAGGACTCGCCGGATTCGTTGTACACGTACACCGCCGTGGCCAGCTTCACCGACGGCGTAGATGATCGGGACTCTTCCAGGGTAAGTCGGTAATGGGGATACCAACCGGCGTCTTCCACGCCGTATTCCAGGGCCAGCTCATAGTTACCGGCTCGGCTGGCTTCCAGATCCACAATGACGGTCTTCCTTTTCGTTTCTTTCTGGCTGCGATAGCGATCCGCCACCGTAAGAGCTATTTCCAGTCTTCGCCGGGCGCTGTCGATTCGGCCCAGCAGCTCATTGATGCGAGCATTTATGTCGGTGAGCGAGTTATCCACGAAGCCGAAGATATGCTTCCAGCGATCGATGGAGATTATGGGCCGATCGTCGCCGGAGGGTTTCAATTCGATTCCAGAAAGAGCCTTTCGTTGCTCCACCTGCGCCAGATACAGTGCGGTCGCTTCCCGTAACTCTTGCTCGGCTGCCTTTAGTTCTTTCTCCGCATCCCGTGCCTCATCGGTGCGAAACTCCTTTTCCACTACGGTCTCTACCCGGAGATCCAGCAGCCGCAAATCCGAATTCCCTTTTAGCCTGAGTCGAGCGGTTTCATCCAGGAGCTTTTCCGGTAGATCTTCAAAGGCCAGGCGAATGCGACCTGCGGGCAGATCAACGGCGGTGGTCCGCAATAGAAGGGCCTGCCCATCGAATAGATGAACCCTGGTGATAGAAGAAGGAATGGCTTTGTCGGGCTTGTCCTCGGCGGCAAGGTCTGCGGGACCGGAGGCGAAGAGCGCCAGAATAAGCGCCAGGGCAAGAGTCCATCGATTGGCGTTCGGTTCGGGCCCGGCCGTTGCCGGCCATGGAGAATCGTCCGCCGATGGTATCGGCGAACCCGGCAATCTTTGAAGGGGAATAGTATTTCCCGGGCCAGCAAGATGGCGCTGGCGGATTTTACGATCTCTCATTTAGGCCTCCTGGCCCAGGAGGCCTGGGCCGTAATGGATCAGTTCAGGCTATTCAACGCTCGCTTTCGCGCATCTTCGTAGCTTTTCAGAGTCCGCTGATTCATCTGCTTCACTTCTTCAAACTTCTTTCGCATCTCATCGGACATATCGGTGTTCGGATTATTCAGTACGTATTCGATCAATTCCATACGATCTTCCAGCGACTTCTGCTGGTAATCGTAGTACTCGTTCACTTCCGTTTCGGAGGCTTCTTTCTTAACGATTCGGGTCTGGATCTTGTAGATCTCCTGCCTTCTTTGCTCTTTCTGCGCTTTTAGCTCCGGAGTCATCCGCTGCGGGATGACTGAGTTGTCCGGGAATTTCTCGCGCAGAGCGTTGAATTGGGACATTTGCCTATCGGTAAAGGGCTGTCCGGTTTGCGGATTGATGGGATTGCCTTCGCTAACCGGGTCCAGGATTTCCGGATCCCCGTACTGCCGCTGCCGGGCCTCCGGTCGGTCCGGCAGATCGCTATCGCCCACGCCGCTTTCCATGAAGCCGGAGTCGAACAGAGAGTTTCCAGGCTCATTGCTACGTTGGACCGGATTGGAGTTCCGGTTGGAGTTTCCCGAATCCATACCGAATAGACTCTGGGCGGCCAGGTCTGCCTCGGAAAGATCGGGCTCATCGGAAGGAGCGCTCCATACAATGGTGATCGCAGTTACCAGAGACAGCGCCAGAAATACATTCCTGGCCTTGGTATTACTATAGCGCATATGGGTTGGACGTTGAACTATGCCGCCGGGTTTGGCAAGTTTTTTCGTTGTATAGGAGAGGCATGGAAGCCACCAGGTATACATGCGCCGGTCCGGTTCCTTAATCTTGCTTTCTGCGCTCATTTTGACGGGACTCATCCGTTGCGGCACAAACACCGATCGGCCGGTTTATTCCATTTTCTCCCTGCTGTCGGTGGCCGCACCGGCTATAGTGGATGTGGCGCCGGTGGATATTTCCGAGGGATTGTTTGGTACGCCGGGTTACCGGCTGCGATATGGCTTTGACGTGAAATACTACGTAACCAATCAGGAACCGGAGTTCGTAGGCTACAATTTGTATATTACAACAACCAGCCTGTCCACAGAGGCCATTTTGACGGGCATCGGAACGGATCCTTACCTGCCGCTGGGCTATGAGCCCACCTTCTATCACAGCCCTTCGGAGGCGAATACCTCCTCCAGTTCCTTGATTACAAAACGGGTCACAGCCCTGAAGGCGCCGCCTGGGGAGATTCCCTTTCAAATCTGCGAGAAGTACTTCTTTCGACTGCAGGCCGTTCTGCTCACCGGCGTGGAGTCGGCCCCCGGGCCCCAAATATCCTCCTGCGCATTCTACGATTCTACCCTCTGTCCGTCGGATAGCTCCTGCAACTGAATGGATTCGCAGCAGGAATGGACCCTGACCGTTGGCCCGTCCCAGGATTCAACCACGGACGGAGCCGCCCTCTATATAGTAGCAACGCCCATCGGCAATCTGGAAGACGTTACAATCCGGGCTTTACGCGTACTCAATCTGGTGGATGAAATCCTGAGCGAGGATACCCGAAAAACCCGGATCCTCCTTCAAAGGTACAACATCCAGAATGAACTGAAGAGCTTCCGGGTGCATCAGATTCGGGCCGATATCCAGTATGCTTTGAGCCGGTTGCGCGAAGGCATGAAGATCGCCCTGGTAACCGATGCCGGCACCCCGGGCATTTCGGACCCGGGAAGCCATCTGGTTCGGGAAGTGCGGGAAAGTCTGCCCGAATGTCCTGTTGTACCCATACCGGGGCCTTCGGCCCTTTCCGCCGCCCTTTCTGTATGCGGCTGGCAGGCGAATCCCACGGTATTTCTGGGCTTTCTTCCCCGAAAGCCCGGAAAGCAGCGAAAAGCGCTGGAAGAGGCAGGCTCTGTGGACGGTGTGCTGGTAATCTACGAATCCGTGCACCGGATTCAGAAGACCCTTCATTTCATCCGGGAAACACTTCCCGATCGGCCCCTATTGATTGGCCGGGAGATTACCAAGATTCATGAAGAATGGGTGTACTGGGCGACAGGAGAATCGCTTCCGGAATTCAACGCCAAAGGCGAATTTGTCATCATGGCCGGTCCGGCCCGGGAAAAGATCCTTGAACTGGATTAGCGGGAACCCCGCCACTATTTGCCTGTCCGTGCTGGTTTTGCTGTCTGGCACCCTGTACGGCTGGAATGGACATAATCAGAGCCGAAAATGGGAAAATTGGGAAAAAAACCAGTGTTTGACGTAAAAAACCGGCGGTGTATGCTGGAAAAAAGGCTCAGGAAAAAGAAAAATCGTTTAGAAAATCCATTTATGGGCCGATATAATTCCCAGAGGTAACTGGAATGGTAGTTGATAAAATTGGCGGCGTTGGCCCGGGCTACGGTCCAAAGAAATCGGAACCTCAGGTTCGCAATGAGGCTCCGGTAAAATCCGGAGATAAAGTAACCATCTCCGAGGAAGCGGCTCGTGCTGCCAGTGTAGCGAGAATTCAGAAGCTGGCTCATACCGAAGAGACTTCTAGAAGCCAGAGACTGGACGAAATCAGGGAAAAACTGGCCCGCGGCGATTACAATGAGATTGGCGATGAAATAGCCAAAAGCATCGCGGATCGTATCGCTGATTCCTTTCTGGGATAATCGTCCTGCACTTTTTCCGGAATAGAATCCTATTCCGCTACACAGGGGTCGCCACTGGCGGCCCTTTTTTATTCCAGGCCTGGTCGCTCTGGCCCCGGATAGCCCGCGAGGGTCAGGTCTCTACTACTCCAGCCAGCCAGAGTGTACGGCCGGTTCGAGAGTTGCAATCCCAGCAGAACACAGCCGCCTGCTGAAAGCGACCGGCAAGACTACAGAGGAAGGCCAGTTGGTACTTTGCAGGGCCGGTTTCCAGAACCACCGCAAAGGAAGGCTCTGAATGACTGTGCTGTGGATCTCTGCCCACAGCCTGGTAGAACATCAGTCCTGCCTCTTTCAAATAGTTCCCCAGTTTTTCGTTGGCTTTCTGATTCTCTTCGGCAGAGGGCCGGGCCTGCCCGGGATTGTAGGCTGTAATGATTACTAGATCGGACTCGGGTAGAGGGCCCTGGATTATTCCTTCGCCGGCCAATGTGCTTACCTGCCCTTCCGACCAGAATATATCAAAATGGGATCCGGAATATTCCGGAAAACGTCCCCTGCAGCTGCTCTCGAATCCTGTCCAGTCCCTCATGACCCTTCCGTCGCCCTGCAGCGAGGCCCCAACATGGCTCCTCCCGGGAAAACTATGTATAAGACGGAAAAAAGGGATATTCAGACCTTAAAAAAGCGGCTCACCGGGTTACGGCGTTATCGGATTCCAGAGAATTCTACGAGATTATCGGAGCGTCCCGGAAGGCCCGGTACGCTCCGCAATGACAGGGGATTATCGGTACCGCTCGACTTCGGTTCCGATACGATCAATGATTTCGAAATAGCTCTTCTGAACCGGTCCTTCCTGCTGAATCGAGAAAGGTGTGCCTTCTTCCCCGGATTCCATGATCTCGGTCATTAGCGGCAGATCGCCCAGGAAAGGCACCTTGTATTTGGCCGCAAAAGCCGGGCCACCATTCTTGGAGAAAATGTGACTGGATTTGCCGCAATGAGGACAGATGAATTCGCTCATATTCTCGATGATTCCGAGGATTGGAATCTTCACTTCCTGAAACATCGCCACAGCGCGCGTAGCATCCTGGATGGCCACATTCTGAGGAGTGGTTACAATCAAGGCGCCGTCCAGATCCACCAGCTGCGCCAACGATAGCTGCACGTCCCCGGTACCGGGCGGAAGATCAATGAGCAAATAATCCAGTTCGCCCCAGATGATCTCGTAGAGGAATTGCTCTACAGCCTTGCCCAGCATCGGACCTCTCCAGATTACCGCCTGGTCAGGATTAAGAAGGAAGGAAAACGAGATAACCTTGACTCCATGAGCCTGGGGAGGTTCTACTTTGCGCTTCCCGTCGCCAAACAAAGGTTGTTTTCCGGAAAGACCAAACATCTTTCCAATGGAAGGTCCGTAGATGTCTGCATCCAGCAGCCCCACTTTCAGTCCTTTCCTGGCCATGGCCGCCGCCAGGTTGGCGCTGACAGTAGATTTACCTACGCCGCCTTTTCCGGAGCCAATCGCTATGATGTTCTTTACTCCGCGAATCCGGTTTCCTATTTCTTCCGGTTTGAGGGATTCATCTACAGTGAAGCGAATCTTCACTTTGCCCGGTAGTTCCAGCTTTGTAAGAAGGCCTCGAATTTGGGCTTCAAGGGCAATCTGGGTCTTCCGATCCGGATCCGGCGCCTTCAGGTTGAGACGAAGATTGCCGTCTTCTTCCTGCACGCTGTCCAGCATGCCAATTTCGGCCAGGGACAGTTTGTAGGCCGGATGCTCGATTTTACCCAGAGCTTCCTGAATCTGGGATTCTATTTTCTTCAGGTCCATTTATGATCCTTTAATTCTGGATTTATCGCTAGTAAGCCGCTTTGGAGGGCGGGTACGTTCGGGCCTTCCTTGATATTTCAGGCCCATCGCCGCAAAGATACCAATCCAACCGGCATCAGGCCATCCTTTTGAGCTCGGGAGTGCAGGGAAGCGTTTTGGCGTTTCTCTATTGACCCTTTCCCTGGATGTTCCATTCCGGTATTTATGGATTTCAATGTTGGAGATAACATTCGCAGCACGGATGCTTCGTGGACATTTGGCGGCGAAGTTCCCCGTACGTTCGATTCCCACGTTGGTCGGTCGGTGCCCCTTTATCAGGAAGGACACAATCTAATCAATGCTCTGTCCGATTACTTTCTTTCCGATGGCTCTGTGGTCTATGACCTGGGCGCAAGCACGGGAAGTCTCCTTTCGAAGATTGCTGAGAGGCATAAATCCAAACCCAATCTACGTCTGATCGGCATCGACCGGGAAGAAGCCATGGTGCAGGAGGCCCGGCAAAGAACCGCTGAAGAACCCCGCATCGAGATGCAATGCCAGGAACTGGTAGATGTCGAACTGGAATCCTCCGATCTGATAATTTCGTATTACACAATGCAGTTTGTACGGCCGGCCTACAGACAGGATATCTTCAATAAGATTTACAACTCCCTTAACTGGGGAGGCGCCTTTCTAATGTTTGAAAAAACCAGAGGACCGGATGCCCGCTTTCAGGATATAATTACCGGTTTGTACAACGATTTCAAGCTGGAGCGAGGATTTAATCCCGAAGAGATTATCGGTAAGTCCAAGAGCCTGAAAGGCGTTCTGGAACCGTTCTCTACCCAGGGAAACCTGGATATGCTGGCCCGGGCAGGCTTCCAGGATATGATGGTCATAATGAAGTATATCTGCTTCGAGGGATTTCTGGCCATCAAGTAATGCCAACTGGTGGCTGAGTCCTTCTATGTGTCCGAAACCGGCGCACGAAATATAGCGGCCCGGTGAGCTACTACCTGTGCTCCATCCAGGTGTTAGCCGGACCCCGGAAAAAACCTATGAAAAATCTAATGATATCCATTGGTACCTTCTTTTTCAAGTGGAGAGATACCATCCTTAGCTTATTCTTGCTGGCAGCGCTGGTTCTGGTGGCCTTTCCTGGAAAAGATCTACCGCCCATCCAGGAATTGAAAGAATGGAAGATCTCCCTTACTCAGGAAATCGTGATATCTGTGATCGGATTTCTGTTCGTTGTTGCCGGGCAAGTAGTGCGAGCGATTACCATCGGCTGGGCCTACATAAAGCGAGGCGGTCTGAACAAGAAAATCTACGCCGAAACCCTGGTACGAAGCGGGATGTTTGCCCATAGTAGAAACCCGCTCTATCTGGGGAACCTGCTCATCGCCACCGGGGCGTTGATCTCGGTGAATCTTTTCTGGTACTGGATCCTGGTAATCCCCCTGGTATACTTTTTGTACTACTGCATCATCTTCGCCGAAGAGAAGTTTCTACGCGGAAAATTCGGCGCCGACTATGAAGCGTACGAAAAAGAAGTAAACCGGCTCATGCTGGGCAATCTTAAGGACTGGTCCAAATCCACCGAGGGTATGTCCTTTACCTGGAAACGTCTGATCAACAAAGAGCATGGCTCCTTTGTTGTGATCTTCGCAGCCCTTGCCATTTACAATCTGCTGAAGTTTCACTTCCGTTACGGACTGGCCTGGACCGATCCGGCAGCCTATGCGCTTTACGCTGTTATCGCGGCCCTGTTGATCTTTCAGACCGTGGCCGCCAGTCTGAAAAGAATGCACAAACTGGAATGGGATCCGGCGCGTCCCTGATGAGATAATTGCCGAAGGGTCTCTTTAGGTAAAAGCTTGCGCCGGTAAGCTTTCTTCCCGAGGCCTTTCCAGTAAGTGGATTTCAGAGGATAAGCTAACCGCGCAAGCTATGGGAGCTGGCTCCGGAGAAGGATAAGTTATGGAATACATCGAGAAACAATCGGAAGTGAAAGAGCGAGCTCGAAAGACCCTATTTCGAATGTGCATCATCACAGGATCGGTTTTTTCCGTGCTGGCTGTATTGAACCTCATCGCCTGGTTTCTGCAGTCGACGGGGGGCGCTTATGGCGGTCTGGTCTTTCTTTTCTTTTTGCTGCCAGGTTTGGCTTTATTCTGGGCCTATACGAAAAGAAATGCTGCCGGACAGTCGGTATTCTGGGCCATTCGCGGGGCGGGGATACTGATGGCGCTATCGATCGTATCTTTTCCCTCCACTCTGGCGCAAAGTCCGGTGGCCGGACTCCTTGTTGTGGGCGTATTCACTCTGGGGCTTGCGCTTTTCTTGTCCAGTCTGCGCTTCCGGGATTGAATAGTATTGCGGCAAAGCGGGGTTAGTGACCCGCCCCGGAACGTTCCGCATCTGGCTCGGGTTTTGTGCGAATCGGGCTTTCGCGCGGATCTCGCTCTGAATCGGGATATAAACCTGAAATCAGCGACAGCGCTCCCCATCAGGTGGGGGATTCGGATTTGAAATCTGAAGAACGATACAGTATGGGAGCATCCCCCCACAGCCTCTCCAGGTTGTAGAAGCTCCGTTGTTCGGGCATAAACAAATGCAGGATTACATCCCCGAAATCCTGGATGACCCACCCAGATTCGATGTCATCGGATTTAAGACCACGGGCCACCAGCTTGTGGCCCATGCGTTTCTGAATCTCCCGGGCCAGGCTTTTTAGCTGCACCATGGAGTTCGCGCTGGCAATAACAAAGATGCAGAAATAGGGGTTCACCTGCTCCAGATTCATTGATAGAATCTTGCCTGCAGACTTCTCCTCCAGGATCTCAATAATGCCTTCGGCCAGTTCGTAGGCCTCGGGATCGACTCCCGGCTCCGTGCGCCCGGAGCCCTTCAAAGCGGCAGGGCTCAATTTGTTTTCAGAGTTTTCGGCCATTTCTTTACGATATTGGCCATTTCTGTGCGCGGGGCCTGACTATCAATCAGTACTTCAGATCTTTGATCTGGAAGTCTTCGCCCAGAATGAATGTGCCGCTGATGTCCAGCGGCTGCCGAAGAAAGAACACCCGCTCTCGGGAGCGTCCGGTTTTGAAGGCAATGCGCCTTGCCACAGAGAAACTGCCGGATCGCTCCAGGACAACGCTCTCTGGCAGGGGCTTTCGTTCGTAGTTATCTGCGTACAGAACTTCGGTGCCGCTACCGTGCAGGAACTGTTTCACCCGGCCGGCCAGTCCTCCCCGCTCGGTGCCGTTCTGCACATCCATAGGAAAGGAGGCGGTATCCAGGGCGCCGGTGCGCATTTCCTGCATAAACTCTTCATAATGCTCTTCACAGCGTTCTTCGTTTACGCCCAATCGCTTTTCGTACGGATTTGTGGGATCGTCTTCGAACTGCAGCGGAGTTTCCAGAACAAATACATCCAGCTCTTCTTCGGTGGCAAAATATATGAGCAAGGAACTAAATTCCTCACTGGTAAGATCCGTTTCGGCGAGGCTATGTAGGAATTCGGTTACACCCTCCCCTTCCAGGAAATCCTGCTTTCCATTCAATTGCCACAGTAGATTGAGTATGATGCTTTCCGTACGAAACAATCGGTCCAACTGCGCCAGGTGATCCGAACCTCTTTCCAGGGGTATTGCGCCGTGAGAGAACTCCATGGCCTGCCGTCCCGTGAAAAACTGAATTCCGTGGGGATACTGAAACTTGCTTTCTTTGATAACCACCGGCTGCGGCAGAAAAACGTGCATTCCGCCGAGGAAATCTATAAAGCGGGCCATGTTGCTTTCCGTGAAATACAGATTGTAGTTCGCTCCCGTACCCACCCAATCCCGAAACCGATCCGCGGAAAAGGCGGACATGGTGGAGATATTGTTTTGCTCGTCCGGATAATGGCTGGCTGTATTCAAAAAATAGAACACGGCCTTCTTCTCTGCCGGATACATCATCAATCGAGCCATGCTCAGAAGACTGCCGTCTTGCTCTTTCTGTACCGAAAATCGAATCGAAAAAGGCTCTTCATCCGCAATCCGGGCCGCCACATCATCGGCAAAAAATCCCCGCACCCACTGGAACAGAAAGAAGCCGGCCATGAGTACAGCCAGAAGGATCAAAAACTTAACAAAACGATTCATCTAAAAAGTTCTCCACTAACTGACACCCGGACAGCCGCGAATCCACGGTCGGCCATCAGTTCAACGCCGGATTTCGCTCCCGTAGCCCCGAGCCGATCCGATATACGCTATTCCTGGGCGCCGGATCAGGCCTGAGCGGCGGCCATTTCTTCCTCCGATCGGCTACGCAGGCTTAGCTGGCTTACCGCTTCCACTTCAACGTCCGAAGGAATCTCCTCATGGGCCAGTACTGCGAAGTTTCTAATGGGAAACAGGCGTTCAAGTATATAAAAGATACCGGCCCGCACCGCCGAACTCGTGAGAAAGACGGCGTTGCGGCCCGCATCCTGGGACTTTTTCACTTCATCTTCCAGAGAGTCGCGTAGCGCCACCTGCACTTCGGGCTTGAGGGACATCACAAAACCCAGCTCCGGATCACGGTGGATACCTTCCCGCAATCGACGGTCCAGTCCGGGATCCAGGGTAATCACTCGTAGCTTTTTGTCGCTTCCCAGTAGATCGCCCACGATTTGTCGCTTCAAGGCCTGTCGCACGGATTCGGTAATCAGATACGGATCCCGGGGCTGGCCGCGGTCCAGGTGATCGGATACGGTTTCCAGGATTTTGGTCATGTTACGAATGCTTACTCCCTCTTTTAGCAGATTCTTGAGCACCGTCTGCACCTGACCCAGGGTCATACCATCTTTGCCCATAAGTTCATCCACAACCACCGGATTGTCTTCTCTGACGCTATCGATGATACTTTTGATTTCCTGACGACCCATGATCTCCTGGCTATTCTGCTGAATAACGCTGGAAAGATGCGTGGCAATTACTGTGGAAGGATCCACTACGTCAAAGCCCATGCCTTCCGCTTCCGATTTCTGAGTAGGATCGATCCAGTAGGCTTTGAGGCCGTAGGTGGGTTCCTGGAAGGAGGCCAGACCTTCCAGCGTTCCGCTGGTGCGCCCCGTGTCGATGGCCATAAGCTTCTCGGGTTCCAGGTTAGAACCGGCAATGGCGCTTCCCTGGAGTTTAATGTTGTATTCGCCCGCGTCCAGGTTCATATTATCCCTGATTCGCACAGGCGGAACAATAAGACCGCTTTCCATGGCGAAGCGTCGGCGAAGCCTGGAGATTTGATCCAGAAGAGTCCCGCCCTGCTTGGGATCCACAAGCGGAATCAAGCTGTAGCCGATTTCCACTTCCAGCGGTTCGGTACGAAGGTGCTCCAGATAGGACTCGGGCTTGCGCTCCTCGGATTTTTCCTGTTCCTGACGGGCCTCCTCTTCCACCGCCTTTTGTTTGCTCTTATCCATCTGATAGCCCAGATAGATCAGTCCGCCTCCAAGGGAAGCCATGGCAATTAGAGGAAATCCCGGAAGCAAGCCGGCAAGAATCAAAAAGCCGCCGGTGACATATAGAATGCCGGTGTTGGACAGTAGCTGGGTCTTCAGGTCTTCCGGCAGCGAATCCTCGGAGGTGCTTCTGGAAACGATTATACCGGTGGCTGCAGAAATCAGCAGAGCCGGGATCTGCGATACAAGACCGTCGCCGATGGTGAAGCGGGTGTAGATTTCCAGCGCTTCCGTGAAGGATTCGCCCTGGATCGTTACGCCCAGAATCAGACCGCCCAGGATATTGATAGCCGTGATTACCAGACCCAGTCGGACATCCCCCTGCACAAACTTGGAAGCACCATCCATGGCCCCATAGAAGTTCATCTCGGTCTGAAGAAGATTTCGTCGTTTTCGAGCCTCCCTTTCGTCGATGTAGCCAGCCTGCTGGTCGGAGTCGATGGCCAGCTGCTTACCGGGTAAGGAATCCAGGGCGAATCGGGCAGCGACTTCGGAAACCCGGGTGGCGCCCTTGGTAATTACAATGATCTGAACCAGGGTAAGGATCAGAAAGATGATGATCCCCACCACGTAAGAGCCCATGGAGTTTCCGCCGCCCACAACAAAGGAACCGAAAGCGCTGACCAGGGCGCTATCCGCCTGATCGCCTTCGGTCAGAATCATTCTGGTGGTGGAAATATTCACCGCCAGGCGATAGATGGTCGTGATCAAGAGCAACGTGGGAAAGGCGGTAAACTCCGCCGGACTATTGGTCCCCAGGGAAGTCATAAGAATCAGAATGGCCGAAAGCAAACTTATAGCAATCAGCACATCCAGAATCATCCCCGGAAGGGGTACAATGATCAAGACCAGGATGAAGACTACACCCAGGCCCAGTACGGTTTCGGTGCTCTTGAAGTGTTTGGTTAATTGCTCTAGAAGCTCTTTCATGCTCCGGCCCTCTGCCTGAATTTAGTAAGTCTGGAGAAGATCACACTGACGGCACGATACAGATTTTCCGGGATTTCCTGCCCAATCTCCACGTCCCGAAACAGTGTGCGCGCCAGCAGCGGATTCTCTTCGATAGGCACATTGTTCTGCTGGGCTCGCTTTCGAATGCTGAAGGCCAGCTGATCGGTTCCTTTTGCGATGACCATGGGAGCGTTGGACTCGAGCTGATCATAACGCAGGGCCACAGCGTAGTGTGTCGGGTTGGTAATCACCACATCCGCCCTGGGTACTTCATCCAGCATGTTCTTTTGCTGGCGCATCTCGTAGGCCCGCTCCCGTTGACGCTGCTTTAAGAGCGGATCCCCTTCTTCGTCCTTTCGTTCCCGTTTGGCTTCTGCAGTTGTAATCTTCAGATTTTCGATGTATTCGAATCTCTGATAGAAGTAATCCGGAATCGATATAATCAGGAGTAGAACCCCGCAAAGAAGAAGTAGCTTCAAAGCCACAGTGGCAAATATGGTTACCGCCTGGGTAAGTCCCATTCCCGAAGCCTTCAACATGGGAATAAAGTCATCTACAATAACAAGATACGCCACTCCGGTGATGATCAGCATTTGCACAATCACCTTCAACAGGTTGAACAGGTTTCGACGAACCGGAAGGACCTTTTTGATATCCGGCTTCATTCGATCGGCTCGGAATTGTATGGCCTGCAGCGAAAACATCAGGCCCACCTGAACCAGGTTTCCCACCACGCCCATGACGATGGTGATCCCCAGTATGGGCAGTAGAATCATCCCGGTTTGATAGAAAAGATCCTTCATCAAGACCTGAAGTTCTTCGATTCCAAACACTCCCTGCTGCGTCGCGATGAGGCCGAAGTATCGACTGAACATCTCGCCAATCCGTTGTACCATGTAGGTGCCAAAAAGAAAGAGCATCAAGACCCCGCCGATGAGAATGGCAGAGCCGGCCATATCCTGGCTTTTGGGGACGTTACCTTTGTCCCTTTCTTCGCGTTTACGTCTTTCGCTGGGCTCTTCGGTTCGGCCCTCGTCTTCCGCGGCAAAGAGCTGCAGGTCCAGCGCTTCGCCGGGCGCGACTTCGAAAGAGACAGCCCGACTGGCAAACTCTATGCCGCCACTGAAATCTGGCCGGAGCAATAGAAGGCACTTACGCTCTTCGGCTTCGGTTAGCGCTTTAGCCAGCATTGGGGCCTCCCGGCCGGGCTTTGGGCCAGGTATCGAACATCTCGCCGATGACGTCGTACATGGAGGCGAAAGAATCGCGCATTAAAGGAACAATAACAGGGAGTACCGTAATTAGAACCAGAAGACCCACCGTAATGTTTACCTGGATACCCATATTCATCAGGTTGAGTTGCGGCGCGGCCCGACCCATAATTCCCAGCATCACAGAGCTTATGAATAGAATGCCCATCATGGGGATGCCGATACGAAGCGCTGTGAGAAACATCACCCCGAAGGATTCATCCATGTAGTTGAGAATGCCTCCACTGGTCTGTCCATCGATGATGATGGTAGGCACCGCCACGAAGGAATAGCCCACAGCACGAATCAGATGCAAATATGCCGGCGCATAGACTCCGTCCACTTCGAAAGGCACCGCCAGAAAGAGCAGAGTTCCGATCAGGTTTTTCAGGGTGCCCATTACGGGAATGGATACCTGAGCCTGGGGATCGAGAACCTCGGAGAAGGAAATACCCATTTGCAGAGAAAAGAATTCGCCGGCCAACTGAAAGGCGGCAAAGAGTAGCTGGATCATGAATCCCATGATCGTGCCCATGAACACCTGGGAAAGAATCTCGAGGATAAAGGGCCCCATTTGCTGTGGTGGCGCGTTTAGATGGTTGGCGACAATAGGATACAGAACAAAGGAAAGCATTATGGAAATCACCATCTGAGAGCGATAACCCACGGCCTGCGAATTGAATATCGGAGTAGTGAATATCAACCCGGCTACTCGAGCAAGTATCAATACGTAGTAGAGTAGTCCTGTGGACAGCGCTTCCATATAGTTAGTCGATTTCCTCCTCGTTCTCTATCCAGGGAGGGGCCGCAAGGCTTGGCCCGGGTATCCCTTCCTGGCTAATCGTCGTTTTGGCGCATCAGGAAATATCGCCTCTCGGCAAACCGCGCCTTTTAGTTTCGCTTGCGGCGTTGCTTCAGAACCGCCGTATTAGCTCAAAGACTTCAACGGTGTAGTCCACCGTGGTATGGATTATATAGGCCGAAAAAACCATAATCGCCAGAAATACAGCGATAAGTTTGGGTACAAAGGTCAGCGTCTGTTCCTGGATCGATGTTGTGGTCTGTAGTATAGAAATCACCAGACCGGTTATCATGCTCAGGATCAGCATGGGCCCGGCCGCCTTCATGGTTACAATCAATGCATCGTGAATGAGTTTAATGGCGTCTGTTTCCAGCATATGAATCTCCTAATTTCAGACTTTCGCTTCCTTGTTCTTTGTATTCCAACCCCTACGCCGAATAAGAGAGCACCAGGTTGTATGTGATCAGATGCCAGCCGTCCACGAGAATAAACAATATGATCTTGAATGGCAGCGAGATCATGGCCGGCGGTAGCATGATCATACCCATGGACATCAGCGTGGAGGCCACCACCAGATCGATTACAATGAATGGAACGAATATAACGATTCCAATAATGAAAGCCTTTTTGATCTCGGAGAGCATAAAGGCCGGAATGAGAATGTAGGTGTCGATGTCGTCGATGCTTTTGATTTCGTTTCTATCCTTGCCGGACATTTCTACGAACAGGGCTATTTCGCTGGCTCCGTCTTTTCCGATCTGTCGGATCATGAAACCGCGAAACGGTTTTACCCCTTCCTGGACGAATTCGGTGGTGCTCATCCCATCCCCGTCCAGATACGGAGTCAGAGCTACTTTGTTGAACTCCTGAATTGTGGGAGCCATAATAAAGATCGTAAGAAAGATAGCCAGGCCAAAGAGAACCTGGTTGGGAGGCATGTTCTGGAGCGAAAGGGCTCTTCGCACGAAGTCGAATACGATGACCACTTTGGTGAAACTGGTCATCATCATGATGATGGCCGGCGCCAGGCTGAGGAAGGTCACCAGCATGATCAGCATCAAGGATGTGGAGGCTTCCTGCCCGTTTCTGGCGGAGCGGATCCCGTCGATAACGGGCAAAGATATGTCCGGTATGGCCTGGGCCATCAATGAACCCGGAAGCAGCAAACAGGCTGCCAGTACTATGAATTTAAGAATGCGGCGCTGCATACGTTACCCCTGTGGCAGGGGTGTAGCACAGGCCATCCCACGTACAAGCAAAAAAAATTATGTCGCATATTTCCGAACCGTCCGATACGGCCCGGTGAGAGGAATCTCTAGCCCGGTTCTTCGGTGGGCCTGCTTTTGGAAACCGCCCGAAGACGACGGTTCTGCTGCTTGAGCAATTCTTCCAGATCTTCCATGGGAACATCATCTGTTGCCTGGCGCCCTTTCAGAATGGAATGGAAGTCGGCGCGGCGATTGGGCTCGGATCCCCGGGATTTCCAGAGTCTGAAGTCGGTGCTCTTGAGTAGTCCCTGTAAACCCTGTAAGAAGTTATCCGCCGGCTCTGGCTTATTCTCCTCCCAGAGACGAATTCGGTCGGCGACGGTGGCATCTTCGATGTTCTGCAGTAATCGGACACCCTGATCGCTCACTCCGAGCACGATCAACTGTCCGGCCATATCCACTACCTGCATGTATTTTCCAGGCATAAGGCTGATCGAAGCCACCACGCGTAAAGGTCCCCCGTCGGCGCTGGAGACGATGCCAGATTTCTTCTTCATGAAACGAACCAAGCCGTAAAATCCGCCGGCCATAAGACCCATGAACAGTACAAACCGAATAAAGAGAGAAAAGAAGGACGGGCCTTCCTGCGTGGCAAACATCCTGGAGGCGGTGGGACTGTCTTGCCCGGCTCCGGTGGGTGTCGCCCGGGACTCCTGGGCGGAGTTATCTCCCCGCTGGCCAGCATCCCGACCTTCCTCCGACCCCGGGTTGGCGAAACTCTTGCCTTCCGGACGGCCCTCACCTCGAATACTCTCCATCCAGGCGCGATCAATGTCCTGCATCCCGCCGGAGTTCTGGCTTTCGGATTTGCTTTCGGTCCCGGGAGCTTCCTTTTCCGCTTTTTGCTCTGAATTTTGCTCTGACTTTGGCCTGGAGGATGGCTTTTCCTTTTCGGCCGACAGCGGCGCAAAGGCGATGCTCAGCAATAAAATAGAAAGAATCCATCGCCAAACCGGTTTTGGCGAACAGGCTCCACCGGAAAGGGGCCTTGCTGTGGAATTATGTCGCATTAGTTCGAAACATGCAGCCTATTTTGGCCGTGGCAATCCTTTTTTCGTTGCGGGATCGACTGCCGGGTGGCTATGTCTGTCTGGGCTCGGCCAGATTCAATAATCGAGATGCCTCGAGGGTCTCGGAGACTCCTCCGGATCATTCGATTTGATTCGAATCAATCAGGCCCCCACCATCTGAACACTTGCCAAAGGAGGCACCATGCCGATCAAAGCACTTCGAATCATCACCGGACTATTCTTCGTAGTTCTGGGTATTCTGGGGATTCTACCTTCCATTGAAGAAGGAATCTTCAGCTTGAATAACAACAACATACTCCTGGAGCAGCTCTTTGGAATCATCGAGCTGATTTGCGGGGTAATCCTGCTGGCCGCGCTCTTCACTCATGCCAGTCGAAAGACTCTGTACCGCGCTGCCCTGGTGGTATTCGTATTCTGGGTAATCCGGATCGTTCTCGCAAACTTCATTTTTAGCGCCCCTACTCTGGCTTTGGCCAGCGGAGCTTTCTGGATCTGGCTACTTCAGCTTCTGGCGCAGATTCAGATCGCCATCAGCGTGTGGGTTCTCAGCAAAGCTTACGATTGATTCCGGGACGGTACAGGCGAAGATCTGTATCAAAATTGACGTGAGACTTTTACTTTGTGAAAGATATTCAATCGCCATGGCTACCTCTCCGGTGGCCATGGCGGCCGTCGGTCTGTAGCGTTGCCCCTGCGTTCTGATTCCTGGCCTGCAGGTTCACGATGCGGAATATTGGAGAATACCCTGCCATGGGATTGGAATCTTGCCGCCAGAAATCGTCGGAGCATCAAACGGCGTAGACACCTAAAGAAACTGAAACCCGCTCATCATAGAAACCAGAATCGCTTTCCTGTCTGAAAATCCTCTACGCCCTTTTTCATACTTTCGCTTTCAATAACCGGATAGGTATTGGCCGCTTCCCGTTGCAGAGCTTCTTCCAGAGGTAGATGCATTCCTTCTATTGCCGAGGCCAGATCTGCCCGAAGAGCATCCACCGGCTGCTGCAGAATCTGTTCGGCCATACGAAAAGCGCGCTGCAACCCCTTTCCTTTTTCCGTGAGCTCCCATACAAGACCTATTTCGTAGGCTCGTTTTGCGCGAATCCGTTGACCGGTAATGATTAACGGCAACGCCGAGCCCGCTCCCAGAAGCCTGGGTAAATAGACGCTACCGCCGTCGATGAGCGGCACTCCCCACCGCCGGCAGGCCACAGAAAACAGGGCCTGCTTTTCGGCGATGCGGATGTGTCCGTGGCAGAATAATTCCAGGCCGCCGGCATAAGTATATCCCTGACTGACGGTAATCACCGGCTTCTTTTGAACGATTCGCGAGCCTCCCAGCGGGCCCGCATTCGTGCGAGGGTATTGTTCCTTTTCGCTTTCGCTGGCATTAACGTTTACCAGGGTTTCCAGAGCGGTGAGATCGGCGCCCGCGCAGAAGGATTTATCCCCCGCTCCGTGCAGAATGGCCACACCCAGATCGTCATTGTCTCGGAACTCCTGCCAGGCCTGCAAAAACAGATCTGCCATGCCTCCGTTCACTGCATTGTGCAGCTCCGGACGATTCATCATGATTTCGAATATCTTGCCATGACCATTATCCACATCGTGGATTCTTGTGATTAGCTCTGCCATTAGAACCTCCAGCTGATGCCCAGACCGGCGCTACCACCAGCCAGGGACTCTTGCGAAGCTCCAGCGAACGGCGCCGGCGATGGGGCGCCTGGATTGTCCCGTGCCACCGCAGGTGGAAGCCAGATTGGATGAATGAAGCTGCTGCGACTCTTTTTGATTCTGGTGCGCTTCAGATGTTCCGGTAGCAGATAGGACAGGTCCTGTTCGTTTTCCGATTTCCAGTCCTTCCAGTTTTCGTAGTCATACCAGGAAATCAGTCCGGAAAAAAGGATGGAGAAACCGGCCAGGGCCGCAGTTTGCGGGCCGGTAAATGCGTTGGACTCCCCGGAGGATTGTTTGGCAAGGCTCATGGCTCCATAGGTGAAGCCTGCCGTAATCGGAAGAGACAGAAAGAATGTGATCTGAACCCGACGCCATCCATCCTCTTTGAAAGTCTCCCGGTACGGAAATCGATAGTCGTAGGAATCCATACCGTACTGCTGCAAGTACCGATCTTCCAGGTACTGCCGGTCGCCGTCCATTTCCAGCCGATTCATTGTACGAATCTCCTCGCGCCTGCGATCTTCTACGTCGGTGTAGCTTTCGCTTTGCTCGCGCACAGAATCAGGATCCAGAAGAATCTGTGTTGCCGCATTCGGTTCCAGCTCACGAAGGTAAGGAGGAACCAGCGGCGCGGTGTAGGTAGGATCCCGGGGTGTAGGCTTTTTCTCTTCCAGGGTCTGCTGCGTTCCCACGGTCTGGGCCGTTAACGCTCCTGGAATAAGACCGGCAGCCAGCAGAACTGCAGCCAGCGTTTTGAACTGGCGAGCAGACATATCAACCCAGCCCGGGAAACAGAAATTTCAGGTTTTGCAAGGCTTGCTGCCCTCGTTTGTCCGGCGCTGTTATGATACCGTGCTGCATGGTTCCCTTTAGAGGGTTTTCCAGTTTGGCCAGATCCGGGATACAGGCCCGCGCCAGCTTTTTTGCTCTTACAGCGTTGGACTTCAGATAGCCCAGGATTTCCTCAACGGTTACGCTGCTTTCTTCTTCGCGCCAGGAATCGTAGTCAGTAGACATGCATACCATCTGATAGTTGATCTCGGCCTCTCGCGCAAGCTTGGCTTCAGGCAAAACGCTCATATTGATGATGTCGGCGCCCCAACTGCGGTACATGATGGATTCGGCCCGCGTAGAAAAAGCCGGTCCTTCCATACAGACCAGGGTTTTGGCCTTGTGCAGAGGAACATCCAGGGCATTGGCCGCATGCTTTTCTACAATGGCAGCAATGCTGTCGCTAAAGGGGTCGCCAAACATGGCATGGGCTACCGCTCCATCCTCGAAGAAGGTAGAAGGACGAATCCCTTTTGTGCGATCAATAATCTGCGAAGGAAGAACAAAATGTTCCGGCGCAATCTCTTCTCGCAGTGATCCCACAGCAGAAAAGCTCAGGATGTGCTCTACGCCCATGGACTTGAGAGCGGCTATGTTGGCCCGAACAGGAATCTCAGAAGGGTTCAGGAAATGCCCCTTTCCATGCCGCGCCAGAAAGGCTACCAGGATTCCGTCCAGGTTTCCAATAATGATGCTGTCGGATGGTTTTCCCCAGGGAGTATCCGGAAATACCTCCCGCTCCACTTTCATATCTTCCATTTCATAGAGGCCGGAACCGCCAATAACCGCAAGCTTAACTTCTTCTGCCATGATGTTCCAGAGGATGGAGACTATGGACTGTGTCATTTATTTTTCTTTACCTGTTCTTCGGGAGTCAATCTACTGTTGCATGGCTGACCAGGCCAAATACAAACAACTGCTAAACTCGCTGGAAGAGGCGGCCGTAATGCTCGACCGCTCGGGCAAGGTGCTGCACAGCAATCCGATTTTCCGGGAACTGGCAGGACTCCAGAAGCCGGAAAGCGCTGCGATGACGGACATTTTTCCGGAAATACCAGAGAGCTGGTTGGCGGATTCGCTTCAGGCCGGCGACGTGGCCGCATTCGTATTTCAGTCCAGCCGACTGCAGTCCGAATGCCTGGTAAGCTTGATCCCGGCGGATGGACATGCAATACTGATGCTATGGGCCCAGCCTACGGAGTCCGGTAATGCGGTGGGCCTCAATTCGCTTTCGCAGCTTCCTTACATCTTACCGTTTGGGCTGGTGCTCATCGATCAACATGGTAGAATCGAAAAAGCCAACGCAGCTGCGCGAAAACTGCTATCCATTCCCCAGGAAAAATCCGGCGATCTCAACCAGATTTGGTCTAATTCCAGAGATCGGGCCAATCGAAGGCGCTCCATAGACCGGGCGCCCTGGAATAGAGCCCTGGAGCAGTCCCGCTCCATTCGAATGGGGCCTGTCACCATGGGGCAATCGGTTCTGGATCTATACTGCATTCCTATTCGGTCGCAAAACCGAGCGCAAGTGCTTGTGGTGGTGCAGGATATGCATCGCGAACATAGAAATCAGAAGCGCCTGCGAGGAGCCCTGGAACTGAATCGTAGCATAAATCAGCTTCTAATGGATTTGCTACGCGTACCTGGTCCGGAAGACACCATCCATCGCGCCCTCCGGGGCGCCCTGGAACTGATTCGGGCGGATGAATGCCTGCTCATAACAGAGGAAGAATACGGCTCCCGAGTGGCCTTTGTAGAAGGCGAAAGACAGGATCTTCTGGGACGCGAGAACAAAGTAGACCCCTGGGAAGCCGATCCGGCGCTCCAGAAAGAAGGCGCCTTTCTGATTCGCCGCATGGACACCCTGGAATCTTTGCTTCCGGATGTAGCTCCGCATGAGTATCGCGGATGCCTGGCCGCTTCGGTCCTCTATGAAAAGAATCGCCGGGGACTGGTACTGTTGCTGCGAAAGGAAAGCAAGTTTCGCTCCCGGGAACGGCGTATCTTGCAGCTTCTGGTGCCGGCGCTCTCGGCAGCCATATTCAAGTTCCGCTACGAGGCCCGACTCAATCTGCTGGCTACCACGGATCCGCTCACCGGTTTACTAAACAGAAGGAGATTCTTCGCCATACTGGAAAGCGCCGTAAAAGACGAGCCTCCGCCTTCCATTCTGCAAATGGATCTGGATCTATTCAAACAGATCAACGATAGTCTGGGGCATCAGGCCGGAGACCGGGTACTGGAAGTGCTGGCTGTGGAGCTCAAGAAATGGGAAGCGAAAGGAGCGGTGCCCGCACGTACCGGCGGCGAAGAGTTCATGGTGCTTCTCAGAGGCGACCTTTCCGAGAATTACCGTAGAATAGCCGAGGATCTCAGACAATCGGTGGAGGCGCTGGAAATCGAATGGCAACCGAACCCAATACGCTTTACAATTTCGATAGGGGCCACCCGCTTTCATCCTGGCGAAAAGCTGGCCGATTTCTACGCCCGGGCCGATAAACTGCTTTACGAAGCAAAAGAAAGCGGACGAAACAAAACCTGCTTTGAAACAGCGCAACTGCCCGGTTCGGGCAATGGAAAATCCAATCGCTGATTACTCGGTTGCCTATATCGACGATGACTTGCGCATCTGGCAATCACTCGTCGCATGCGCCCGGGCTACGGCGATTCCGGCCCCGGTTCCGGTGGGACTATGCTATATTGAATCCTCTTGAGCTGACGAACTACTCGTGTAAAGTAATCCTTGGACCAGATAATCTCTTCCAGTTCGGGATCAAGTATAGAAATCATTTCGCCGGGCACCCATCGCACCGACTCGCCGTTTCCGTCCCGAACCCGCCCTTCCGATAAAGCTCTGGATATCTCGCGGGCGCCATGCTTTCGCAGGTCTCGAATCAATCCGCGAAAGAAAGCTTCGGTGGCCGGATCGTAGAAACGAAACTCCCGATGAAACAACAGGGCGTCGTGAAAATACTCGGGTATGTTAAAGGCGCCCCTGGCCCCTACTCCCAGCGCCAGATTCGTAATGAAATCGCTGATCTGCGAAAAGATTCCCAGACCGGGAGCATTCTGGCCAGGAAACAGTCGATCCGGGCGAATGTTCTTACTCTTCGGATGCTGAGTAAGCAACCAGTCGATGTACAGTAGCTTCTTTTGCGGGGCGCCGGGATGAAGGCGAAAGCGAAAATAGGAAACCTTTAGTCGAATATGGATAAGCACCATATCCGAATCCGGATCTTTAACAAAGATACGCTGATCAAGATCAGATAGATAATGCAATTCCAGAAGCGGTTCGGCGTACCCCTTTTCGGCCAGTTCGGCAAAGATGCCAGACCACTCCATCAGTTCCCGAATCTCGGTTTCCGAAAACTTACCGAATATGCGCACCTGTCCGTCCGGATTCTTTACCAGGGGACCGCCATGCAGATCCTCTTCAATATCCAGGGGCTCCAGATTCGGAAGCTCGATCTCTTTGTCCGAGCCGCCGGTTCTGCGGCTTACTTTGTCTGAATCGCCGAACAATGCCATTAGCGAAATCCCGCCAGCACCTCGCAGGTCTGTACATGCAAGTCCACGGTGTCCTGGGTATTTATGGCATATCCGCCGGCCAGAACAGCAAACATGGGAATGTCCGAAAATGTATCACGCACAATAGTATCCCGGGTGGCCAGTCCTTCTTTGCTAATTGATAGTCCGCCCAGACGATCGTTTTCGTAAGGGTCCACGCCGGCTACATAGGCTACCAGGTCCGGTTTAAATTTTTTGCGCACCTGCTTCAAGCTATCGGTCAGAACCTGCAGATACTTTTCATCGGAAGTACCACTTTCCAGACCAATATTCAACGATCCCTTCTCCTTGGGCGGATAATTCTTCTCTTCATGGATGGAAAAGGTGAACACCGATCGGGAATTTCTAAAGATTCGGGCCGTTCCATTTCCCTGATGAACGTCCAGATCTATGACCAGCGCTTTACGAATCTTTTTCTGTTTCTGTAAAACGCGAATGGCAATGGCCACATCGTTCAGATAGCAGAAGCCTTCGGCATGATCGGCAAAAGCGTGATGAAATCCGCCGGCCAGGTTCATGGCAAGACGGTGCTGCAAAGCCATCTCGGCAGCCAGAAGGGTGCCGCCAGAGCCCAGGAAAAAGGCATCCACAATCATCCGATTGAGGGGCAACTCGCTTCGATACACCCGCTTGGAGAAATTTAGCTGTTTGAGATCCTCCAGATAGGGCTTTTTGTGCACCGTGCCAGCCTCTTCGTAGCTGAGCATCAAAGGTTCCAGGAATTTATGGTGCTGGAATCGCTCATCCTGACGGAGGGCCTCCCGGATAACTCGGTACTTCACCGACGGAAAGACATGCTCTCCCAGGTCCATGTTGTAGTTTTCGGAATATATGAAGATAGGCAATGTAGACATGATTCTTGCTTTTTTGAATGACAGAGTACAGGCTGTCGGAAGCATTAAGGATTCACCGCTCAATAGTTCAAGTATTTCACGATGGCAGAACAATACAAACAACCCACAGTCCCAGGAATAGACCGCAAAAGAATCGCTCTGGTAAACGGATTCATTGGCTCCGGACGTAGAATCCGGGCCGAAGGCCAGGTGGTAGACGTATCGATTCTCTCTGATCATAATCAGGAGGCCTGGGATCCTTTCATCGGTTTGCCGGTTTCTCAGCTGCGACGGATTCGCCCGGTGCAGGACATGGGCATGAGCGCGGTGCGCAAGCCCCGCATCAGCGTACAAATCGTTCCCTGGGCGGCGGAATGGAGTGAGGGCCTCCCGGATCGGCTGGAAAAACTTGCCGAACCCGAAGCGGTGCTGGAAAGCGAGGAATTTCACGGAGAAGACGACGGATTCTTCTCTACTGAACTGAAGGGAGAACTCGCGCCAGGCAAGTACCTGATTCGCATCATGCTTCGAGGTAGCGACTCTATCAGACAGAGCTTCACCGATATTGCAAGAATCGGCGCCGGAATCCAGCAGACCAATCAGACGGATACCGCCATTGGATACGGTCGGGCCATAATACTGGACGAGGAGTTCGACGGAACCCTGATCACCTCCGACATCGATCAAACGTTTTTGGATACAAAGATTGAATCCAGACAGGGACTTCTGGATACTCTGATGGAACTTCCGGATATGAAGAAGCCCCTGGCCGGCATGGAAGAGCTGTACCGCGTGTTGGCCGGACACGGATATTCGCTCAGCTTTATTTCTGCCTCACCGCACTTCTTTCGAAGAACTCTTATGTCGGTGTTTTCCCGACATGACATTCCCGTGGATTCGTTACATCTGAAGTATCTAATGGGCACCCTGAATCAGATGGTGCGAAAGACTGTGCAGACAGTGCTCAATATGGATGACTACCTATCGAAGGGTTTCACCGAAGCGCTGGATCGTTCCATGAAGTACATGGGATCCAGTCTGCAAAGCCTGTTCGATCAGGTGGGCTATAAACTGGAAACCCTGCTTCGTATGCGGGTTTACCGGCCTACCTATGCAAAAGAGATCCTCCTGGGCGACGATACCGAAAGCGACTATTTCATTTTCACTTTTTATCAATGCATTCTTTCCGGCTGGATTCACGGCGAGCGCCTCCAGCAATTCCTCTATCGATTGCAGTTCAAGGATCGCGAAGCGCTGACCAGGGATGCGGCCCGGACCATTGTGGCTCTGGCCGAGCGAAACCTGCAGGAGCATGGCGCCGTCAATCCTGTCCGGGCGGTCTGGATTAACCGGGCTGCCTCAAACAGCACGAAAGCCATGAAAGAGGAAATTGAAGGCAGCCTGCCTTCCGAGTGGGATCAGAAGCCCGATTTCGCTACAATTCATTTTCCTTTCGCCTGCGAAGGCGCGGCTGGATTTGCCATGCATGCCCTGGAAACAGGCATCATAGAAATCGAAGAAGCTGTGCGATTTATGCATTCCCTGGAAGGTAAGATCCTGAAAGAGAAGATGCTGGATGCCGGGCGAATCGACGAGATCATCAATGAATGTAACGTTTCCGAATCGCAGAAAAGCAAGCTGCATGCTGCGCTGCGGGAGCATCGTTCGGCAAACAAACAATAGACGAGCCTTCTCCTCAAGGCCTGGTTCTCGCCGATGGTTCAGGCCAGATATCCCGGGAAACCTGAAGTAAGAGTCCGGCGGGAGGGCTCGCATCCCGACCTGGCCGAAGCCAACTTCGATCTGGAGAGAATTCTACTTGCGGTCTGACTTTCTACGGCCCCGGTTTTCATCCGGCATTTCTTTTTTCAAACCGCGACTCATTAGCTCTTTGGCTACCGATGCCGGATCCTGATCCTTGTAGAGCATGGCGAAAACCGCATCTGTAATAGCCAGTTCCAGGTTCAGCTTCTTTGCCAGGTCATGAGCCGAGGCGGTGGTATCTACTCCTTCCGCAACCTGATTCATTTCTGCGATAATGTCCTTGAGTTTCATCCCTTCGCCCAGTTTACGACCGACGGTACGGTTTCGACTGAGATCGCCAGTGCAGGTAAGTACCAGATCGCCCATACCGGCCAGACCCAGAAAAGTCATGGGATCGGCTCCCTTGGCCACACCCAATCGCGTGATCTCCGCGAGTCCGCGAGTAATGATGGCTGCGCGGGTATTGTGCCCCAGTTCCAGGCCATCGGAAACGCCAGCCGCAATGGCGATGACGTTTTTGAGCGCTCCGCCCACCTCAACGCCCACGACATCCTGAGTGCGATAGGTTCTAAAATATTTATGGAAGAAGCAATGCTGCACATGATGGCCCACCTCATCGTCTTTGGCGGCAATGCTAACTACGGTAGGGATCTTACGCACGATCTCTTTGGCAAAGCTGGGTCCGGATAGATAGGTGAGCTGTTTGTGAAATTTGCCCGGAAGCTCTTCTTCGAAGATTTCCGACACAAGACGGAGGGTTCCCTTTTCGATACCCTTGGCGGCGCTTACCAGAGGCACCCCGGCGGGCAGATCGGCCGCAATGTCTCTGAGCACTCCGCCCAGAGCCTGGGATGGTATGGCCACCACGATGAGTTCGGCCCCGGACAGGGACTCCTGGATGTCGGATGTTGCCTTCAGTTTTTCCGGTAGCTTCAGTCCTGGAAGATACCTTGCATTCTCATGAGCCTGATTGACGGACTCAACGATTTCCGGGTTTCTGGCCCAGAGAAGGACATCCTCCCCTTTATCGGCCAGCACCGAAGCAAGAGCTGTTCCGAAGGATCCACTACCGAGCACTGATACTTTCATAGGCTTTAAATGTAGACATGGAACCGGGGATTTTCTTTTGTAAAGGTTTTTGCGGATGGAAATCGAGAATCCTCTGGAGGAAAAGGTATACCGCATTCAGCTAAAGCTGGAGGCCCTGAACCCGGTTCTACAGACCCAGGCCAGGATGAGGAATGCTTCGCTTCTGGAGTTTTCGCTCAAGGCCAACGCCAGGGAGATCCGGGTGCTTGGAAAAACCACCCGCACCGGTCGACTCCGTGGCGCCTCCTTTGAAGTGATATTCAGGCCCGATCACGTGGAGCACCACGGGATCTACTTTAAATGCCAGCGCTTCAGGTTTCGCACCTATCCGTTCAAGACCTTTGATCTGTACCGATTTCTGAGTCCCTTTCCTTTCGCTCAGAGAATCGCCATGAACCGATTCACTCGAAAGATGCCCCCCGCTTTCGAGCAACACGGTCGGTTCATCTATTTTCGGCCAGCCTATTATGTACGCATGGTCCCTCAGTTCGTGGGAGATTTCCATATGCTCTATGTCCGTTTGAGCGAAGGAAGTATCGAATTTTTCGTAAAGAGCAACCGACTGTTTCAGGCCCTCATGGACTTCTTTGGCCCTCAGTATCTGCGGATGGAATCCATCAATGAGTCCGAAGAGGCTCTACGTCTGCTGTTGCAGAAGAGCTAAAAAATCGATTTCAGGTCCACTCTGGTGCTTTTTTGCTGGTCGTAATATTGCAATATTGCAATATTACGAAAGACATGGGCACAACAAGAACCGACCTCCATCCAGATCATGTACTGGAGCTTGCAGCATTTCTGCAGGCCCTGGGCCACCCGGCCCGATTGCGTATCCTGGATCTCATAATTGAACGCAATGAATGTATTGGCAATATGCTGGTGGATGAGCTGGGTCTTTCGCAAACCACGGTGCATCAGCACCTGAAAAGGCTGAAGGATGTCGGATTGATTCAGGGCTCCATCGAAGGAAACCGGGTTTGCTACTGTGTAGATCCGGCCATGCTCAATGAGCTCAAAGAATCCCTGGATCGATTCCTGAACCGACCCATTAAGTCACAGAAGTGTTAGAGGAGTTTTGAATGTTTCCCAGAATGCATGCATCTATTTATGTATCGGATCTGAATCGTTCGATAGATTTTTACAGCAAACTATTCGCAGTAGCGCCGGAAAAGATCAAGCCGGGCTACGCGAAATTTCATCTAGATCTGCCGGGACTGGTATTCTCGCTCGTAGAGAACAAGGAGCGAGTAGCAGCCAACTTTGGCCATCTGGGCATACAGGTTGCGAGTCAATCCGAACTCGAGGAGCTAAAGAGACGCGCTACGGAAAGCGGCGTTTTCAGCTTTGAGGAAAAGGACGTGGCCTGTTGCTACGCCCGACAGGACAAGTTCTGGGCTGTAGATCCGGATGGGGTGCAATGGGAAGTTTACTACTTTCACGATGATGTAGAGTTTAACGACCCGGCCTATTTCAACAAAGAAAGCGAAGGTCCCTGCTGCTTTACCGAGTTCTCTTTAGAATCCTTGCCGGAATCGGCGGAGGAATCTGTGACGAAAGCAGAAATGAACAAGAAAGCCGTGCCGGCGGCAGCGGAAGCTCAGGACCAATGCTGCACTCCCGGCGGTGGATGCTGTTAAATACGGTGGCATTCTGCCTTGAAGGCCTCGACTAAAAAATCTTAGCGTATAAAATGAAGAAGCTTTCGTTCGTCGATAAATACCTGACCCTGTGGATCTTTCTGGCCATGGCCGTTGGTATCGCACTGGGCGCTCTGTTTCCGTCCCTGCCTTCGCAGATGGAACTGGTCTCCTACGGACAGACCAACCTGGCGCTGGCCCTGGGTTTAATTCTGATGATGTACCCTCCGCTGGCCCGGGTGGACTATGCGAAGCTACCGGGCGTCTTCCGTAACTTGAAGGTGCTGGGATTATCCGTTGTGCTAAACTGGATCCTGGGCCCGCTTTTGATGTTTGGATTGGCTGCGTTATTCCTTCAGGGAAAGCCGGACTTAATGTCGGGGTTGATCCTCATAGGGTTGGCTCGCTGCATTGCCATGGTTCTGGTCTGGAACCATCTCGCGGATGGTAGCCCTGAATATGGAGCCGGACTCGTGGCCCTGAACAGTCTGTTTCAGATAGTGGCCTACGCCCCCCTGGCTTTCCTGTTTCTTACCTATCTGCCGGAGACATTTGGTCTGCCGTCCTTCCAGGTTGACATTACCATGGGCGAAATAGCGTTGAGCGTAGCAATATATCTGGGCATTCCTTTTCTGGCAGGTTTTCTCAGCAGAATGGTTCTTGTTTCTCGAAAAGGATTGGTTTGGTATGAAGAAAGCTTCCTACCTGCCATTGGTCCCATTACCCTGATTGCATTACTGTTTACTATCGTTCTTATGTTTTCGCTAAAAGGGAAGCAAATACTGACTCTCCCGCTTGACGTAGTTCAGGTTTCGATCCCATTGATGCTGTATTTCATTTGCATGTTTTTTCTGGCCTTCTTCGCGGGCCGGTTGCTAAAGGCCCGATATCCCGAAAATGCTGCGCTGTCCTTTACGGCAGCCGGCAACAATTTTGAGCTGGCCATCGCGGTGGCCATATCGGTATTCGGACTTAATTCAGGTCAGGCCTTTGCGGCGGTGCTCGGGCCTCTAATTGAAGTGCCGGCCCTTGTACTTCTGGTGCAAGTCTCTCGTTGGATGCACCGAAGACTGTATCCGAACGAAAACGGTACCGCACCGGCGTAGCGGCACAAAGGCTGGTATAACAAAAATCTGGAAGCTGCATTATCCCATGCAGTAATGCGTGCGGTATTGCCGATGCGAAAAGGAAAGATTTCCGGGTCGCGGCGCCTCGCGGATATGAGCGGACCACTTCTTAATTTAGGAAAAGACCATGGACTGGAACCTACTGGACTACCGATACGAAGAAATGCGAAACCTGGCGGATTACATTCGACACAGACGCAGTGATAACCATACGCCCAGATTACTTTTTGTGTGCACTCACAACTCCAGGAGAAGCCAGATCGCCCGCTCTATTGCGCCTTTGATTTTTCACAGGCTGGCCCGCCGATTGGATCCTCAGGCCGATAGCCCTTATGTCCAGGCCTACAGCGGAGGGAGCGAAGTTACCAGGGTTCATCCGAACACGGTGAAGGCTCTGCTTCGAGCCGGATTCGAGCTCAACGAAGGTAATCCTTCCATCGAAAAAAACGATTCCCCTGGAACGGATTCAGAGGCGCCCGCGAGGGAACCAGACCCCGTTGTGAGCGCCGAAGCCAATGCGAGCTCAGTGCAAAATGGTGGCGGTATGCAGGGGCCCGGCGAAAATCCCATGTATCGCCTGCGAGATCCGGAAGGACACTTTCTGGAACTGTTTTCGAAAAAGCTGGATCATCCCATGAATCCCGGCAGCCATTTTGCCGCCATCATGGTATGCTCCAGCGCAGACGAAGCCTGCCCGGTAGTGTCGGGCGCGGATCTTCGGATTTCCCTACCCTTCGAGGACCCGGGAATAAGCGATGGCCAACCAGGTGCCGATGCAAGCTACGATGCTGCTATGCAGGCAATTGCCCGGGATCTGTACTGTATATTCAATCTGGCTTTGCGGCCTTAGTGTTACTTGCTGGCGCCTGGGAGCCTTGCCGGCATTGAAGCAGTTCGTTTGGATTTAGATTGGCGGGGCTTCGTTATCAATACATGTCGTATCTTCGGTAGGTGCATTCCAGCGGGCCGTTATAGAGGGTGAGCTTCTTTGAGGGCTTTAAGCCAATCCGTTTCATGGCTTCTTTATTGGAAGAAAGCACCCATACGCTCCAACCCTTGAATGACCTTTTCATTGTATCGCCCAGTTCCTTGTAGAAGGCGGCCGCATCTTCCAGACTCATGCGCTCTCCGTACGGCGGGTTGATAATGGCCGTTCCACCGGCCCCGGGCTCCGCAATAGAAAAGGCATCAGAGAATGCATCTCTGGTTTCGAAAAGAATATGACTGGAAGTCAGGCCCATCGCCTTTCGGTTACTCTTTGCAATTTCCATGGCCTTCCACGATCGATCGCTTCCGCGAAACAGAGGCGACTGCCCGGGCGCCGACAACCGGCCCTCCTGCGAATCGGCGACGACGATTTTTTCCTCCGTCACAGGCTGATCGGTGGCTTCTGATTGTTCGTTCCCTGTCCCGGTCGCATCCGTCAGAGGCGCCGGCGGGTTATCGGGGATGTCTGACCCGGACTGTGAAAAACTCTTCTTTAAAAACTCGGTCCACCTGCCTTTTTCCTGCTGGCGGACAGTGCGATGAGTCTTCTCAAAGTAGTTCCTCCAGTTCTCAAAGGCATGGACCTCCCGGAACACTCCACAGGGAAGATCATACCGAATCATAAAGGCCTCGATGGGCAGAGTACCGGAGCCGCACATGAAATCGTAGAAAGGTTTCTCAGGATCAGGTTCGGCGAGCAGAACCATTCCCGCGGCCAGTACCTCGGAAAGGGGAGCTATATCTGCACGAACTCGGTATCCACGCCGGTGCAGCGAACCGCCCGCCGCATCCAGAGATATTGTGCAATCCTGCTCGTGGATATGTAGATGAATGCGAATATCGGCCTCTTTCAGCGATACGTCCGGGCGCTTTCCTGTCTTTGACCGAAACTCATCGCATACCGCATCCTTCAGTTTGAGTGCGGCGTAATGGGAATTGGAAAAGATCCGGGAGTGCACCGCCGAATCCACGGCGATGGTTTTGTTTACTGCAAAAAGCTCGTTCCAGGAAACGGAACGTCCCAGGTCGTATAGATCTTTCTGATCCGCAATTCGGGTAGAGGCAAGCTGCAAAAGCACCCTTACAGCGGTGCGCAGTCGGTAGCAACACCGATACATTAACTCGAAATCGCCGGAAAACAAAACCGCGCCGTGTTGCTTATCCACGTTCTTCGCGCCCAGGGTCTGAAGCTCCTGGACCAGAACGTCTTCCAGGCCTCTCAGGGTTGTGGCCTTAAGCTTGAGAATGGATTTTGCGCTCACCATTGCATGTTTGCCATGGGCCCGGGCAGGTCCAGAGAATTGCGGGGCCTTTTCGGCGACCCCGGCTAACGCAGATATCAAAGGCAGTCTTCCAGAAATTAAAGGAATGCCAGATAGGGGACGGTTAAGGGCAAAAAAGAAAAAGACGGACCCATTCGGATCCGCCTTCGCTGTAAGGCCTTTAGCAGTCGCCTATGACAGGGTGGAAACCGGAGGCCAGAACCGGCTTCCACCTTATTGTGCAGTCAGGTGCGATACCGCCGAATCAAGGCATTACTGAGATGATCTCATCGCGGTTTACAAGGTTTACAACATGCTTGTATTCCGCACTGGTCTTGCCATATTTCAATTCAGCTGCACGCAGCAGGTGCACATTCTTTTTGTATCGGAACCGGAACATTTGGTCTTCTGTTCCCATTCCATACTTCTTGATCATGTTCTCCTGGAACGCATAGCACTGAGACAGATACTTGTGCGCAGGATACTCTTTTTCGTTCTCGTCAATCTCAAGATATAGCTCGAGAATTGGGATCGACTGCGGCAGATTGCCCAGGTCATACTGATACATTACCCAGTTACGATATACTGCGGAGATCAATCTCTTGAACGCTTGCTGCTCACGCAGGTTGGGGTTGCGAATCTCATCCATGTGGTTGATGGCTCGCGTGAAATAGGTTACCGCTTCCAGTTTGGCCTTGCGCTTCATGCGATTGATCTTTCGCTCTTCTTGCGCCTTGCGGTCGATTACCTGCCAGTACCATTTCTCGTTCAGGTGTTTGGCTTCTTCTTGCTGCTTGCGAAAAAGCTCTACTTCATCACGCATCTTGATGATAGTATTCACACCGGACTGATACATGGACAGGGCCAGTCTGTATTTATTGTTTGCAAAAGCTTTAGAAAGTTGATGCAACTCGGAGAAAGCAGGATCGTAATCACGATAGTCCGCATTTTTCCAGAGCTCTTCTGCTCTCAGGTTTCGATCCCGAATTTCTTTCTCTGCATCAGAAAGCTGAGTTTCGTCAACTTCCTCGGATACCAGCTCGCCCGGGGTGGGTTCCAGAGGAGTGGGGTTGGCCGGATTTGTAGGTTCCTCGCCGTATACTGAGCTTACTACAAATACCAGGGATAAAAGCAATGCTGCTTTCTTCATATCTCGCACCTTACCTGTCATTGTTTTTGGATTCCTTCCTGCCATATTGCCATTTCGATGCCCGAAATTGCCGCACGGCCGGATTTTCCTCCGTTCACGGTATTCTATCGGGATTTTATGGGCGCAAATCAACGGTAGCAGATAAATATTTCCGGGGAATTCATTTTTTTCTTTTGCTCATAGGAGCCTTTTGAATCCCCTTTATGTCAGATATGACGGCCCCGGATCCAGGAAAAAAGAAAGAAAATGGAGCGGCAAGCCTTAGAAGCCGCCTGCAGGCCCATGCCCCCCGGTACGGCGTGGAAGGATGCCCTGTCTGCCAGGGCCTGGGCATAGTCTTCGATCCCCAGGCCGGCAAAATGGGCGCCTATGAGCTCTGTCAGTGTAACAAGAAACGTTGCCAGTGCGGCGGACAGGCTCCCTTTATGTATTTCGATGAGTCCCACAATGCCATGGTACCCTGCCCGGCCCGGGAAGCCTATCTGGCTCTGGAGCGGATCATTCGACTGAATCGAAATTCCGGGGTGCCGGCCCGATTCCAGAATCGATTCCTGGATACCCTGGATACGAAGGATCCGGGCATCAGCCTGCTCATTGCCATGGATCATGCCGTGGAAATCATCTACCAGTACGGAAGAAGAAAGGACCCGGATGCCCCTGACATTCAGGGCCTCTACCTTTACGGCTCCACCGGCACCGGAAAAACCCACATTGCCTGCACCATCGTAAATGAGCTCATTCGTCTCTATCAGGTGGAAGCTCATTATGCCAAGATCAGCCGGGACATTTTGAACCGGATACGGGAGTCTTTCAATACCTCCAGCGATTCCTACGGCATGGGTGGCCGGATTGAAAAGGAACTGGCATCCTACGAGGCGCTGGTCATCGACGATTTCGGAGTTCACCGGGAAAGCCCCTGGGTGAACTCGACTTTGTACGATCTAATCGACAGCCGTTATGAAAAGAATCTACTCACGATCCTGACCTCCAATGAGCCCATGGATTCCTGGAAAGATCTGTTCGGCGGCCGGGTATACTCCCGGCTCAAGCAGGTATGTATTGAGATCCATCTGGATGGCGAGGATTACCGCCTGCGGGAGAGCCGCTCTATCTCATGAGCCCGGATCGACAATGGGTAGAATGCTACCTCTCACTGGGCAGCAATATGGGCAAGCGTCGGGCTCACCTGGCCCATGCGGATTATCTCATCACCCATAATCCGAAAATCGACATACTGGACCGCTCGCAGATATTGGATAATCCCCCGCTGCTGATCGAAGACCAGCCTGCATTCCTTAACCAGGTTTTTCGGGTGCGAACCCTGCTGGGACCTTATGAGCTGCTGGATACACTCAAAGAATACGAAGCGGCCATTGGAAGAGTCAAAAGGATTCGATTCGGTCCCCGGGAAATTGATCTGGATATCCTGACCTACGGAGAACTGCGGCTGGACTCGGACCGATTAACCATCCCCCATCCTGGACTTCGGGACCGGGAGTACCTGCGTATTCTACTTGCGGAATTTAACACAACGCCGGAGAATCTGCTGAATCGGGCAACAAGGAGCGAGATTTGAGAATTCCAGTGCTGGGAAAACTGTTCGGCCGCAAGAAAGAAGGCTACTCCTATCGAGTATACAGGAGTATTCATTCCCATCGACGCAAGGCGGGGATTTTCTATTTTCCCTTTCGCTGGTTGTTTCGCACTGCGGCCCGAATTCAGCATTCCGAGATCGATGTCATCGGCCTGGAAAACATTCCGCCGGACGGATCCGTCCTTCTGGTAGGCAATCATCCCAACTCATTTCTGGACTATTTTAATCTGTTAACTGTGGTTAGGCATCCCATCGCCACCGCCGCCAAAGATACCCTTACAAAAGTACCTGTTTTTGGTCCTCTTATGCGGGACCATGCGCTGTTTATTCCAATTGCGCGCAAGCAGGACCAGTCGCTGACAAAGGTGTCCGAAGAAGAGCGCAAGCAGGCAAATGACCAGTCCATTCAGGTTCTGGTGGACCATCTTGTGGACGGTCGACTGTTCAATATATATGCGGAAGGTCGCTCCACCGATTCACGGAAGCTAAACAAGATCAAGTTGGGTTTCATGTTCGCGGTAATCCAGGCAGAAAAGCAATTTAACTTTCGCCTGAATCTGAAGATCGTTCCTTACGGTTACTACTACGATCGAATCAACAAGTTCCAGAGCTCGGTTTGTCTGATCTTTGGAAAGCCATTTCGCATTCGCGACCTGGTGGATTTACCGGAAGACTACATGTCGCAAAGCGAATCCAGACGCAATGATCTGGAAAAGCGTATCATGGTCGAAGGCAAGCGCCGACTGGAATCAGAAATCAACGATCTAATCATCTCCATCAATGATTTGAGCTTGATCGACATTATCGATGAGGCCACCGCCCTGCTCATTCTAACTCCGGTTAAGTACATGAATTCCTTTGGAAATATAAAGGAGAAGTACCGGTTAAGCAAAAATCTTTCGGACAAGTTTCAACTGGCCGCTAAATCCGACGAAGGGCGGAAGCGTCTGGAGACTCTGAAGGATACCATTCGCGCCTACCGAAAGAAGCTCAAGTCCGCCAACCTCAGGGATGCCGTTGTAAGACGAGAAAAATCCAAGTCTGCGCTGGGCTTTGGACTATTGAGCCTGCTACAGGGCATTCTGCTTCTACCTCTGATCATTCCAGGCTACATCACCAGCTTTCTGCCCCGCCGCATCGCCGGACTCAGCCGAAAGTACATCATCGATATCAAGAAGATGCCACGTGTGGACGGAGACGAAAAGGCAGTGCTGGGAGCCTTCTTTACTTCCGTTCTGAACTACCCGGCGCTGGCCGGGTTGACCTACTGGGCCCTGACCAGGTTCGCCTGGCCTCCCCTGTCGCAATGGGCCGCGCAGTGGCCGGAGCAAGCCTTTCCGGCAGGAACCATAAGCTATCTACTGGGTAGTCATCCGCAACTCACGGCGGTTTTGATTTCCATTCTGGCATTTTTCTTTTTGATCTGGCTCTGGGGCTTCTCGGTGCGACGAGGGCGTCGGTTCAGAACCGGTCTGCGCTGGTTTGGAGATATGATTACCTCTGTCTTCCGGGAAAAGAAGCTGGAGCCCTTTCGGGAATTGCGATATCAGATCATCGATGAGATCGATGGTATAATGGAAGACTATTAGAGTCCGAAGGCGCCCGGAAAGCCTTCCCCGCCCCCCAGGTCGGCCACAGCACGGCCTACCGTCTGGTGATGACCTGAAGCGAGCGGTCTTTTGTCGGGCCCGTGCTCTGAGGCTCCGGAATCCGAGGCTCCGAAGGGCAAATAGGCGTTTCTTATCCCCTTAGATCCCGGCAAGCGCCGATGAATCCAGATCGGACACCGAAACATCCTTCTGCTCGCCGGTCTTTAGATTCTTAATACGAATGGCATCGTTTGCCAGTTCTTCCGGGCCCATTACACCGGCATGGCTGTGCCCCTTTTTCTCGGCCAGATCGAATTGCTTGCCGAGCTTGCGGTTACCGTCCAGGGCAAGCTCCACCTGGATTCCGGCTGACCGAAGCCTGGCCGCCACCTTTTCTGTATCCCGGGCCAAATCCTCGGAAAACATGGTGAGAAAAAGCGAGCTCTTTTCGTTCAGCGCGGGTCTCAGGTTATGCACCTCCAGAAAATCCTGAAGGGTAACGTCACCCATTCCAAAGCCAACGGCCGGTATGGTTTCCTTGCCGAACTGAGAAAGCAGCTTATCGTAGCGACCGCCGCCAAACAAAGCCCGCGCATTGGATGGATCGGTGTCGTTCATTTCGAAAACAAGGCCGGTGTAGTAATCGAAGCCGCGCACAATGCCGGGATCAAACTTGAACGACTCTACGGATACGTGCTCCGACAGCCGGTCGCGAATCTCCCGCAGATACTCCAGAATGGGGTTTCCATCGGCCTTTTCCAGGGAAAGCTCGTAAAACGTCT
This sequence comes from Spirochaetaceae bacterium, assembly GCA_002730875.1. GTDB lineage: Bacteria > Spirochaetota > Leptospiria > Leptospirales > Leptonemataceae > UBA3465. Next base: position 185,525 of record PCBI01000016.1, read on the forward strand.
CTACCCGCTGAACCAGATCCTTCTTCTGCCATTGGCCGCCCAGATCGTCCACCGTCTTGCGAAAGTCTTCCGGATTCAGCTTCTCCTTCTTGTCCAGGATTCGCCCCAGTTCGCGGAGCTGGTCCCCGTTCAGCTCGGAAAAGCTGTGGTCCAGAAGCCGGCGATCGCTAAAGCGCAGCACATAGTCGGTAGGCGCCGCGCCGTATTCCTTCATAATGTCGCATGCCAGGGCCAGAACTTCCACATCGCCGGAAATGGCATCGGATCCCAGCAAATCTACATTAAGTTGATAGAACTCCCGCAATCGACCGCGACCGGGCCTTTCGTAGCGCATGAAGTTGGCGATGGAAAACCAGCGAAGAGGCAGTATATATTGCTGGGGTCGGCTGCTCACCATACGAGCAAGCGTGGGAGTCATCTCGGGTCTGATGGCGACCTTCCGTTCGCCTCGGTCGGTGAAGATATAGAGCTGTTCGCTTACGATTTCTTCTGAGGACTTGCGTAAATAGAGATCCAGGTACTCGAGCACGGGGGCCCCATATTCCCGGTAGCCGAACCTTTCGCACACCGATCGCTGTTTTTGCGCCATCCAGTTGCGAAAGTCCATATCGTCTGGATAAAAGTCTCTTGTTCCTGGATAGGCCTTCAGCCCTGGATTTGCCATGAATTCCTCGTTAAGATGAATTGATCTTTCTGCTGCAGGCGAAATGATTTTCTGGCCAGGTATATCCGCACCCGGCTCGCTTCATGCACCGGCCTCGGGCTTTGAACCTGACGGCGCGGAATCATCAAAGAAATCTGTTGCGGGTCGCACCTGCGAAGGCGGCTGGCACAGGCCCAGCACGGAAACCGGATACTGACGAAGCCCTGCCAGAAATCGTCAGACGGTCTCTCTAGCCGGCCAACATCTGCAGAAGCGACTTCAGACGATCCTTGCTTCCTTTGCGGAAGTCGGTATGCCCCAGTCCCTGAAAATCCAGACCTGCCAGAACCTGCTCACCTTCGTCTCCGGAAATAGGCGGCATTTCTTCCATGTGCCGAATGGCGCCATGGAGTCGAAGGGGAGCCTGCATCTTAAAAATCAGATCAAACGTTATCCATTTCCTGAGAGGTGCGTATTTTTTCAAGTCCTCATTTGTGAACAGGATGGCAATTCCGCCCTCGGAAATATTGATTACCTTTTGCTTGTCTTTGATGACAAAGGTATTTGCATCAATGATCCGCTTCACCATGTCTTCGGCGGCCTTGGCCAGCTCCTGCTGCCCCACCGAATCCAGTTCTTCTGGCACCACCATATAGGCCAGATTGACCTTGCCGCCGGTTTCCGATTCATATACCACGGGCTGGGCAAAACCGGGACCGGTGGGCGTAGGCACTGACTGACCATCATGGTCGGAGAAGTCTTTCAAGTAGGCCGGAAATTTAGGTTCGTAGGGCGCATATATCTTCAGACCTTTGAACCGGGCGCCCAGACGCTTCTCAAACTCGGTGAAAATCACCTGGTTTGTTATCTGTAGCTTGGTGTTGTTCGGAGCGATTTCGTTCTTGCTTACCCGGAAATTGGTGACGTAGGCGGTCTCGTCGTTAACCGGGATGCGGGGAAACGCCCGCATGGCCTTGCCAATACGGACTTCCACAGGTCGCGCTTTCAAGTGACCTGGCTCCAGAATCTCATCCACCTGGAAGTCTAACTCAATCTGACGATTCAGTGTAAGATAGAGAGTGAAGTTGCCTTCGATGGGGATGTTCGGAGCATAATAGAAGGTGACAACGCCGTTCTCCGAGGGCTCACGGCTGAATTCTGCCGGAGGCACCGAATGCTTCAAAAACAGCGCCCGACCCTCCAGTTTGTTGTCCAGGAGGTAGAGTAGCTTGGTTGGATCTCGGAGTACTTCCCAGTCCCTTTTTCCGTTTACGATTACTTTCATTGCCCCGGTACCCGCCTGATCGTTCTCCGGGCTGGCGTTCTCCATTGTGCTCATTGCTACTCCCGGATGATTACTCCCTTAATCTTCGGAATTCCACCCTTCGATTTACAGCCCCTTTTACAGCATCTTCTGCCTGTACAATAGGACGTAAATAACTGAAACCTTTTATGATCATTCTGTCCGCCGCTATACCCAGATCCAGAAGGGCCTTTTGTACCGCCCGGGCCCGTTCTCTGGAAAGCATCAGGTTGTATTCATAGGCTCGATCTTCGGGACCACGATAGGTGCGGTCGGCATGACCCTGAACTTCAATCTTCATATCCGGGTTTTTCTTGAGCACCCGGGCAATATTCTGTATCTTTTTCAACTCGGCCGGGCGGATGCTGGATTCGTTGAGCGCAAAGAGTATGCGCACATTGTCCACGCAAGCCGGCTGCAATGTTTCGCAGGGATCGGTGCCGTCCGATTTAAGTTCAATTCGAATGCGTTCCAGCCCCTCTTCTTGAAAACGCTGCCGCTTCATCACATATCCCGGGGATCGGGCTTCTATTTCGAATTCCTGGCCGGGCTTCGCCGTGATGACGAACTCCCCTTTTTCATCAACATTGGGTACCTGATCCACGTCATTACCCAGAAACTTGCGAATGGTAGATGCCGGCAGGGCCAGCCCCGTATCTGCATCCACAACAACTCCAGGGATAATGCGTCCTTCTTCACCGGTATCCGGACCGTCCGGGCGGATGGGCTCAAGAAAAACGATTCGCTCATCGGTGCGTCCGGAAGGAATGGAGCCCCGATAGTCCAGCTGAATCTCCGCAGGTTCATAGCCGGGGGCGCTGATCTCTACCTGGTAAACTCGGCCGGAGTAAAGCTCTACTTCGAATTGATTGGAAACGGTAAGTCCGTCGGTTTTCACAGTCTTGCGCGAACTCATTACTATGGTTCGCTCTTCAAACTGAATCTTGATAGTAGCATCCAAACCCAGCGGCAACTTGCTGGATGCATCCATAATCTTGCCGGTAAGAAGTATCTTCACCGAATCCAACAGATTGTCCGGAGTAGCCATTCTATACAGATCAAATCCGCCCATGGCCAGAGCATCCATGCGATCGCTGGCAAAGTATAACCACAAACCGTCGGAAGTCAAAACCAGGGATTCGTCGTCGCGTTCGCTGTTGATGGGTCTTCCCAGATTCTCAGGCTTTTCCCAGTCGTAGCCACTGAAACGGCTGTAATATAGATCAAAATGACCCAATCCCCCGGGCCGGTTTGAGGCAAAGACCAGCCTGGAACCGCCGTAGCTCAAATGCGGTGTGATTTCATCGTAGCGAGTATTGATGTCCGGACCCAGATTTACCGGCGCCGACCACAAACCGGTTTTCAGATCGCGTTGCGTATAATAGAGATCGTTTCCGCCGTAGCCTCCCGGTCGGTCGGAAACAAAATACATTCGGCTTCCGTCCGGAGTAACGAATGCCATTCGATCGTTGTAATCGCTGTTGATTTCGTTTATGTGTCGCACTTCGGACCAGCGGTCGTCACGGAAGCGGGCATAGTAGATGTTCGTTTTGGCAAATCCGTCACGAGCAAGCTTTCCATCTTTTCCCAGCAGTCTGTGCGAGGTGAAGTAGATCTCCACCGGCCGGCCATCTCTATACAGTATGCAGGGATGGCCGTCGAAGGCATCGCTGGACGGAGCAAAGAATCCGTCCGTGTCGGCGAACAAGATTCGCATGGTGTCGGTAGGGTCACGATCCTGGTATGGAAAGCGCAGCTCCAGGGGCACGGAATATTCCGCCGGCCCTGCTCGATCCCTGAAATTACGATTGAAGCTATACCACAGACTGTGTCCTTCCGTGGGTCCTGGTCTTTCGGACTGGAAGATAATGTATTTTCCGTCTTCTACAATAAAGGGAGCGTAATCGGCCCCGGGCGCATTGAGCGTATTAAGATTCTGAGGAACCTCATCATCGGGAAGCTCCCGCATCTGGTTGCGATAAGCCGAAGTGTCCGGATTTCCAGAACCGTCCCTGGAAGACAGGATGGAATCCACGGAGTTCAGTCGGGAAGACCGGTCATCGGCTCCGGGCTGATTATCGTTAGCGCCGGTTCCGTTACCGTTTAGAGTTTCACTGCCTGGCTGTTTCGAGTTTGCCGGATTCGGCTGCGGATTCTCCGCCCAGGACGGAGTCCACATACTTGCGGCGATCGTCAAACATAGCGTCCAGATTGCGGGCCGAGTCCGGAACAAAGCCGTAGACATTCTGCCAGGAAGACCTGGTTTCCATGCAAAGATAGTGAAATAGACGGGGATCCCGCGATACAATTTTTTCCCGGACGGATGCATACATTTTCTGCCTTATCGTCTTAAAATAACGGTACTTACCGTCCGGTCCTTGAATCATTTCTTCTTTAGTAAGTTCATCTTCGGCAAACCTGGACTGCATCACCTCTTTTTGTCCCGGTGAATACCGAAAACTACCAATAGAAATCCAGGCGATTCGGTCCGTATCTACTGTATCGCAGATCCGATCGATGAGATCGTGGTATTCCTGCTCCCAGTTCTCATAGTAGATTAGCGGATCCAGATGAAAAGCCAGCTTATAGCCCGCGTTCTGTGCTTTCACCGCCGCTTCCAATCGCTCATCCAGATTGGCTGTATCGTCTTCCACGGCATCTATCACTGCCGGGGGATTCACGGACCAGGCCATCACCGTATGTCCGTTGTGTCGGGCGTCCAGCAACGTATCCACGTTAGATGACTTGGTTTTCAGCTCCAGGGTGGCATTCTCAATGTCGGCAAAATGCTCCACCAGGATGCGTGAAAGTCCGGTGATAGGCTCCAGGGCCAGGGAGTCCGTGTATTCGCCGGTTCCGATGCGGAAATGGAATTTCTTGCCTTTGATTTTGCGGTCCACCTCGGCAAACATGTCTTCCAGATTGCCAAAAAGCGTCATCAAAGGATGATTCATGAAGTTCTGAAGGTAGCAATAATGACAGTCGTAGAGACAACCAACCCCAAAGTTGATCACGAAATACTGGCAGCACACCATACCGTCGGACCCGGGGCAGGAAGAAACGAAGCGCCCGGGAAAGGGATAGATGAGCAGTGAATCCTTCTCAAGAATCTGGCCCTGCTTCTGATAATGATCCAGCACCTCGCGATAGTTGTCCACAGTCTCGATTGTAACGTCGCGCCCTGCCAGACGTTGCCGGATGCTATTGGCAAGCAGGCCATCGTTCAGGGATTTATCTATGTAGACGTGTTTTACGTCCTCGGGGCTACGCATACTGCAAGAAAATGGGCGGGCCATGTCCGGGCAAGTATTAAGATACAGGCCCGGTCTCGGCCCCGACTCTGGTAAGCGCAATGGCTACCCGCCCAGATCCGTCCCTTGCTTCAGAAACCAAAGGCTTCCAGAAAATGCTCGGGAAACGTGATGGGCCGGCCCCGATTGAAATCCATAAAGATGCCCTGAAACCTGGCTTCGCAGGCCAGACGATCGTCCGAAAGTCGATACATTTCCTGCCGCACCACTCCCCTGGAACGATTCGTAGATTCCATCCAGGTTAGAATTCTAAGTTGTTCCGGATGCTCCACCGGGCTCTTATACTTCAAGCTGGCCTCGTAGATGACAGGCCCCTGATTGAGTTCCCGCATACGGGCCACTCCCAGGCCTGCCCCATCAAAAGCCTGCATCCTGGCCTCATCCAGATAACTCTGAAACCGGCCATTGTTCAGGTGACCGTTCGCATCCATATCACACCAGAGTAGCGGTAGTTCCGTGCAAAACACTCCTACTTCTTCCATTTTCGCCAGACCCGGGGGTAACTCGCGCTCCACTTTCTCTTTAACAACTGCCATACATTTCTCCTCTGGTCGTCCCGGGAGTCCACCGACTCGAAATTGCCCGGGCCCCGAATTATCCCACAGACCAGTCTGTCTGCCATGGCCGACTCAACCATACCCGAAACACGGAAAAGCACTTGACCAGACAGACTTGTCTGTTTTGATTCTACAACAAAGGAAAGTGGATGGCAACAAGCAAGAAAAAAAAAGCCGGCAACAAGGCCGACCAGGATGCACGCTCTCGAATCCTGGAGCGATCCGTGGATCTATTCTATTATCAGGGCGTCCATGCCACTGGAATCAATCAGATCATTCGCGAGGCAGCAGTGGCCAAAGACACTCTGTACCGCCTCTTTCCTTCGAAGGATCGTCTCATTGAAGAATCTCTTATCATCTGGGGGCGAAGACTGGTAGTCCTCTGGGAGAGAAAGCTCAAGGGCGCCGGCAATCCGGAGGAATTATTCAGAAACTGGATCAAACTGGAGAAGGATTCGCTACGCAAATTGCCGGGCTACAACGGTTGTCCGGTCGCTACGATCATGATGGAATTGGGACGCAACGGTTCGAAAGGGCTCCGCAAAGCGGCCTCCGAGATTGAAAACAAATGGCAAAGCTTTCTGGCTTCCGAGTTCGCCCGGTTTCAAAAGGAAGGCAGCCTGGACCCATCAGCGGATGCTTACCTTCTGGCCCGACAAACATTGACGGTATATCAGGGAGGACTCACCATGTGGCGAATCTCGGACGATGCAAATTATATGGCCGAAATGGAAAGTTCATTCCTGAAGCTGATTCGCCGCTGATACCTGGCTACGGTTCGGATCGCGACCTGCTCACCAGCAATCCAGGATCGCACATGCGGCGGCAACCTCCTTTCCCGCCACAAGAATTCCGAATCAGACGTCGGCTTTCGCCAACGCACTGGAGCGGTTTGCATCCAGCGAAAAGACATCTGCCAGCAGTTCATAGGAACGCTTCCTGTCGTCAAAGTCATAGGCCATCATCATGCAGATTACTTCATCCAGGTCATATTCCGATGCATACCGCTCTAGCTGCTCTTTCACCCGATCCGGAGTACCGGACACATACTTTCCTTTCTGCATCTCCACAAAGGCTCGTTCCTTGAGATTGAACTCATGGCTGGCAGCCTCCTGGATAGAAGGCAGAGGCTGAAACCTGCCGTACATTGCCAGACTCACAAATACCATCTGAATACATTTTTCCAACAAGGCGGCTTTCTCTTCGGAATCGGAGCAGATGACGAAAAGTCCCATGGAAACCCTGGACTCGGGAAACGTTCCGGATGGTGAAAACTCCTTTCTGTACCGTTCCACGCCTTCGGTGCTTTGTATTTCCTGAATGAAGTGCGGCAGGGAGAGCCCCAGCCCCCATTTCGCCGCAAGGGTTGCGTTGGCACCGCCAGTGAGGATCCATTGTTGCGGAATTGTATCGATGCGCGGGCAGGCCATAACCGGACCTCGCTGAGTCATGGCAGCATCGGCAAAAAATGCCTGTAGCTCTTCCACTTTGGCAGGGAAATTCTCTTCTTTGAAGTCGTTGGAAGGATTGAGCAGTTTCGCAGTATAAGGGTCTGTTCCGGCGGCGCGCCCGAGTCCGAGGTCGATCCTTCCAGGATACATGGCTTCCAGAAGGCGAAAACACTCGGCAACCTTCAACGAGCTATGATTGGGAAGCATAATGCCGCCGGCTCCTACTCGAATTCGCTTGGTAGATTCCGCCACCTTGCCTATGAGGATCTCAGGCGTGGAACTTCCAATCATGGGCATATTATGATGCTCGGTAAGCCAGAATCGTTCGTAACCCAGATGGTCCGCCAGCCGCGCCAACTCCACGGTTTCTTGAATAGCCCCGGGAGCGTTGCCTCCGGCACGTATCATTGTCTGGTCTGCTATGCTTAGTTTCATATGTGTTTCTCGTTGAGCCGGAACCAGCGGAAGTGGGCTCCTATATCCTCAGATCTTTCGGCAGACAATCTTGTCAGGCATCCTACAATAAAAGAACGCAAGACTGCGAACGGCAATCCAAAGTCTACTGAAGCGAATGGAAGAACTCCAGGGTCGAATCAGATAGGCTCGGCTCGCGAAATTCCTCCACAGGCGCAGAGTATCGGAACTGGAACCTCACAAGTCCGTATTCGAGTTTTCTGACATAAAAGCGCAGGTCCCCACGACGCAAGGTAATCGAATCAGGCGACTCGCGCTTCCGATCTACAACGAAACGGCGATAAACAGAGGTATCGGTCTCTTCGGATTTGGTAAGTACAATACTTTGATCCTCTGTAGACGAAAGGGGCGATTGGACTTCTTTATAGTATTCCCAGGCCTCCTGTATTTTCCCCGGCAGAGCCACGATAACTACGATGGATTCGATTACACCATCGTAATCCTTATCCTGTACATTATAATCCCCCACTTGGATATTATAAAAAATGGAACACTGCGAAAGCCTGTAGTGCTGATCCATCCGCGTGGGAGCCCCGGTTGCCTCTTTATTGGAACGGTGAAATTCCCATAGCTGTGCTTCGTAGTGATCGCAGGCATCTTCATAGCTGGTTGGCGCCGGGAGAGGAGCCGTCGAGCAGGCGCTCAGATACTGCAGGACGGCAAGACAGGTCAAGGCGATGAACACAGTTCGCTTCCTTCTCATCTTTGACGGACCGGGCATGATGTGAGATTGACTATTCATTTTATTTAGAGACGTACGTACGGCATTCTACGAATCGTAGCCGGAAGACTGTAGGTATCGGCGCCGCTAATTGTAACTACTTTCGCTTTTTCCAGATCCAGCGTCCCGTCAGACTGTTGAATTTCCTGGGGAAAGCGAATCTCCAGGATGCGGCCAACAATCAGTCGAGTACGATTTACCTTTAGCATGTGCTCTTCTTCAAACCTGAGGCCTACCTGAATACGACTCTCAGCGACGAACGGCGCCAACTGTCCTTCCCAGGTTTCCGGAGTTAGGCCGGTAGCTTCGAATTCGGACTGGCCGGCCGGGTACTTGCCCGACGTTTGATGAGCCGGCTCGATCATATCCTCATGGATGTGGTTTATGGTGTAATGCCTGGTTTCCTTGATGTTTTCGTAGGTGTGGCGAGCCACAGTGGTGGGACGTAGCATAAAACCAAGGAGCGCCGGATCGCTACCCAGGTGGATCACGGAACTAAAGATAGCCAGATTGGGTACGCCCTGACTGTTGGCGGTAGCAATCAGGTTGGCGCTTTTGTAGCCAGACAGGGAGTTCACCAGGTTCAGACGGGGCACTTTGCCCAGTCGGGCCAATTCTGATTCTTTCAGTCTGAGCTTCTCCATATCTACAAGTAAAAGGTTCAAGGGAGCGGAGTCACCAGGAATCCATATTTAATAGTTTTCTCAGAAAGGTGGCCATAAAACCTCCTCAAAAAAAGTATACTGGTCAAATTGAGAAGAGGCTATAGAGTGCCAGGATGCGATTCCATGGTTTGATTTTCACATGTGCGATTCTTTTCCACTGTGCAAGTCCGGACAACGGCGGCGGCCAGAAAGAGCCCGCTGCGGAAAAAGACGTTCCCGGAATCCCCATTGAATTACAAGAGGGCGTATCAAAAGACTACAAGTTTGCGGGGAGTTGCGAATTCCCGGAAGGCTACTGCACGCAGCTTTACAGTCCGGACGTGATCGATGCAGCTTCCATGCTGGTATTGATGGTGCGAAATACCTCCTGCCGACTGGTCCGATCGGACGACGGAGAACCCCATTGCCAGGATCGCCCCCGAAAAGGACGGTGTTTACTGGATCCGGTAGAGCCCGGCGGATCCCCGGAGGGAACCCTGGTGCAAGTGGACATATACTACTCGGCTATTCCGGACAACAAAGAACAGCAGATCTGCAATGAACAGGGTACCTACTACCCTCCCCCGCGATAACTCAGAGCCCTGGAGTTCAGAAAGAGAACAAAGGCCGAAAATCAGGTCCGGCAGGTCCGGTACTCTTTCGGCCGGAATCCATCCCGGCGTCATGGCTTGAGAATGGAAGCGTTGTCCAGCGCGACTTTGCGACCCAGCTCGAAGTTCACCCCGCCTCGTCGCATTCTATGAGGTCCCAGGCGAGGAGTCTCTGTGCGAAACCAGAGCACCTTGACGCCTCGGGAGCGCGCCATCTCCAATCGTAGTCGGATTAGTTCATCGGATATGATTTCATGAGATCGTTCCAGCGCGCTTAGAAAGCTAAACTTTTCCGGTGCCGAGTCTGTGCCGCTACGATAAACGGTTTGATGATCCGGATTCAATCGTGCATCGCCACCGCCAGAATAGTATTCGTCTTTCCTGCTTGCTTTGCGCTCCTGCGAAACCGGAATCACCTGATGCACGATGATTCGACGAATGCGATCATTATCCAGCCAGTGTTCAAAAGGAATGGGATCCGCTATGCCGCCATCCCAGTAAAGATCGCCGTTGATTCGCTGGGCCTGGAACAGTCCGGGCATGGCGCAGCTTGCCATAATGTATTCTCGGATCAGACCGCTGCGGGCCGTTTCGGTTCGGCCGGCAGATAGATTTGCCACGGAGAGTGAAAGAGTGGGATCGGTGCAGTCTTCGATTCGCCGATCGCCAATAAACTCCTTTAGCAGTGCCTGGATCTTTCTTCCATCGAAGGCGCCTGTCACTCCCTTGCGATTCATCATCAATGCGGGCATGCGATAAGCTGCCTGCCATTCGACGAACACCTTTGATAGTCCAGGACTCAGAAACTGGCGGGCGATCTCTTCGGGTTCCATTCCCGCAGCATAGAGCCCGGCCACGAGAGCCCCGGCGGATGCGCCGGAAACATGGTGCGGATGAACTTCCAGTTCATGCAACCCCTGGAGAAAACCTGCATGAGCATAGAAGCCGAAGTAGGACGAATTCAGGCAAAGGGCAGTATGGCCTTTCCGAAAGAACTTTAACCAGGAAAGCACTCGAGTTTCCTACAGCGCCCAGAGGGTGGCTGCCACTCCCTGTCTTGCCGGAAACACTTCCATGCCGTATTTCTTTCCATCGGGAGCTTCAAATTTGCCTTCTTTTCCGTAGTCCTGTTCTATAGTCTTCCAGCCCGCTTTCTTCATGGCATCCAGAATCATGGCGTAGGGAAGGTTTGCCTTTTCCGGCTTGATAAAGGGGAAAACCAGTTGAAGCTCTTTACTGCTGGAACGAACTACTTCAGCCCCGTCGATTTCCAAATCAAGACTATTCCAGGGAGCGGGCAAACCGGACTGCTCTTCAGCTGCATCGGTTCCGCTGGCGCTCTGATTACAGGAGCCAAAACCCAGGGAAAGAAAAAGAAGGGGGATCAGTATAGCGCGAAAACCAGGATTCATGGCGATAGACTGCCTGCCTCTTTCCGGCGGGCAAGGAGTTTTCCGCGGAGGCACTGGAAGGTCCCTGAATCAGGAAAGCGTCCCGCCCATCTTAATTCGGGAAAGAAAATGACTGGCCACCCATCGTTATATCGCTATTTTTGGAATTAACGATATGTCGAAACTACCGCAGAAGCCCGCTCTGCCCGATCAGGAGCTACAATACTTCCTCGATGCGATTTCCAGCCGAACTCGGCAGAAGCTGCTACTGGCCTTCCTGGATGGGCAGGCCCGCACCGTGGGCGAACTGGTCGATTACTCCGGTCTGGGCCAGTCCACGGTTTCAGCCCATTTGAGTGCACTTTACCGCGGTGGTCTGCTGTTAAGGGAGAAAAAGGGCAAAGAAGTTTACTATCTTCCGGACCGAAAACGGATCCAGGATACTCTGGACCGATTGGGTACCTATCTACGGAATTGCTGTCCCTGATTTCAGGACTGCCCGGCGGACTTCACCACAACAGGATGTATGGCGAAAAATACAGCCTATGATTCATGGTAAACATATCGTTAGTTCTAGATGTATAGATTCTTAGATATAGAGAACACAGGAGACAAAAATGAAAGATGACCAGAACAAAGGCGCGGGTGAAGCCCTCGGCGAACCCACCGCCCGGCCGCCGCTAAGGAAAAGCCTACTTCAGCGGGGGGGATTTGCGATGCTATTGCTGGTTCAGTGCCTCGGACTAATGCTGGGTCCTGGCTTCGCCTATGCAGCGATGGCGGTGGTGGTGCTGGCAGGGATAGCGATGGAAAAGCGGATTCCTTACTCGGACAATACGCCCAGTAGTGAAGACAGGCGTTTGGATACGCTGTTTAGTCTACTGACACTTCTTGTAGCTCCAGTAGCGGGCGTTGGAATACCCCTGCTCATCTCATCGCTACCCACGCCGAATGCTGCGATGATCACATGGCCGGCTACTTACCAATTCCTGCCAGCCTTACTCCTTTCCGGCCTTCTTCCCTACTGGCTTCATCGCATTTCCCATGAGAGCTCTGATTTTCTCTGGCGAGTGCACAGTGTACACCATGCGCCTCACAATGTTTATTGGCTAAACGCATTGAGGCTTCATCCAATCAACACATTGTACAATTCGGCGGCCGGTTTGCTGCCATTGCTTCTTCTTGGATTCGATTCTGAAGTGATCTTCGCGGTGGGAATTCTCAACAGTTTTATGTCCATAGTAAACCATTTCAATGTGGACTTTCGCCTGGGCTGGCTTAATTGGGTCTTCAATTCCGGCGAGCTTCACCGATGGCATCATAGTCGGGCCCCGGAATTCGGCAATAGCAACTATTCCGGGGGCCTTCTGATCTTCTGGGATCTGGTGGCCGGAACCTTCCGGTTGCCTCAAGCCAGGTTACGCGAAACCGATATCGGTATGTTTGACGAATCGGAGTATCCTCTTGCTTCCTTTCGAGGGCAATTAATGCACCCCTTTCGATTCTGGCGAAATTGCTGCAGACCCCAGGCTACCAGGGCGTAGGCATGGATTGCTCTGACTACCTTGTAAAGGAAGGATCCAGGTTCCCGGCCGACCCGGGTCAGTGCAAACGGTGATTCAACAGGAACCAGCCATCGGCCGCTCCCTTCTAATGATAGGTAGGAAACAGAAATTCGCCGAATTCGGTGGTAAACGGAGTGTACTCGATATCCGATTCGCGGTCGAAACGAATAACAGGCAATTCCACACTTTTACCATCAAGGGAGAAGCCGCCCTTAATCTCCAGATCGATAAAGGAGTTGTCAAACTCCGAGAAGATCACGGGCCCCACATAGCGGCGGTCGTCTTTTTGACCGCCGCCTACATCGTAGGGCTGCACCCGCCTGAATTCTTCATCGCCGAATAGGCCGTCCATATTTCGGGATCTCAACACCGCAGACCAGCGCTCCTTGCTGGTTTCAATTCGGGCAGGCTCTGAAGTCTCGATCATAAGATCCAGGATCAGGGAACGGGGATTCTCTTTTACTTGCGGAATCACTGGAAAAATACAGGGGCCAAAGGAGTGTCGCTTGCTACCCGAAAACGGAACGGATAGAATCACTTTGAAGTCATTGGTTCTGTATTGGGCGGTGCCGTCCGACATTTTCGCCCATCCCTGGCCATCCTCTGGCTCCAGCGAGTAGAAGGACTCCAGACTGCTACAGGCCCCGGCAAGGACAAGGATCGCCGGCACAAGCGAAAGCCTCAAAAAGGCCGTAGGTTTGGTCCTGGGTCCAGGGTTTCCAGTCATCGTAAGTATTATCTCGCTTTCGTTTTGCTACGGGGACAGCCGCGCGCTTCTATTGTGCCCTTGCTCGCTACGGCAGCAAGGGCTCCGACGAAGTATCCCATCCTGGCCGGAGCCAATAATTACGTCCAGTGCAAACATCACTGGTTTCGGCGACTACAGGTTACCACTGCTCCGGAGTTTTTGGCCCGGCGACCACCCCATAGAAAGCGTGGCCGAAAGCGCCGTCAGGGCCACGGATCAGAAGGTATGTCAATGGATGGTGAAGGCCATATTGCAGGTGAACCGTTGGGATTCTTCGGCAATTGAACTGATCCCCAAAAATTCGTGACTTTTATACCCTACCTACGAATCCTATAATATGAAGCAAAGCTACGATTATCTAATCATTGGGGCCGATGCGGCCGGAAATTCGGCGGTTGGCCAGATCCGGCGAAACGACAAAGAGGCCACAATCGGCATTCTGGAAAAGACCAGTATCATATCCTACGGGGCTTGCGGCCTGCCCTATGCCATTAGCGGTTCGGTAAAATCCTTTGACGATCTGATTCACTTTGATGGGCCTACATTCGGAGAGAAGACCAAATCGGATGTGCTTTTGAACCACGAGGCCGTGGGCGTGGACTTTGATTCCCGAAGCGTGCGAGTGAAGACTCCAGACGGCGAAAAGGAAGTCAGCTACGGAAAACTGATGATAGGCACAGGAGCCCCGGCCATTAGGCTACCTTTTGTAGATTATAGCTCCGGTCGGGTGTTCGAACTAAAAACCGTCCCGGACGGTCGCGCCATACAGGAATTCATCCAGAAAAACGGCGCGAAGAGAGCTGCCATTATCGGAGCCGGCTACATTGGCCTGGAAGCGGCCGAAACGTTCCGCGAAATGGGATTATCGGTAGCTATCTACGAAGCGCTGGATCGGCCGGTGCCTCGATTGCCGGAAGGACTGTCCAAATCCATCGTATCGCAAATGAAGGACCACGATATCGACTTTCGGCCCGAAAGCAAGGTTTCCGCCGTCAAGGACAATGGTTCTGAAATCCAGATCACCGCGGGCGAGAAGACCGAAGCCTACGATCTGCTTCTCGTAGCCGTTGGAGTAAGGCCGGCCACCGGATTTCTGGAAGGCTCCGGACTGGAAATGCAAAAAGGGGCTATCGTTGTGGATCGGTACGGCGCCACAAACGTGGACGGTGTGTACTCAGGCGGCGACTGCGCTCTGGCCTACCATAAACTCTTAAAAAAGCCAGTCTACTATCCCCTGGGTCATACCGCTAACAAGCAGGGTCGCATAGCAGGAATGAATATGAGCGGGGAAAAGATTGCCTTTCCTGGTATAGTAGGAACTCAAGTTTTCAAGTTCTTTGATCGCGCTTATGGCATGACCGGCCTTTCAAAGCAGGAAGCGCTGGAAGCAGGTTACGAAATCGAGGAAGCCAGCGCCATGCGTCCGTCAAGGGCCGGATACTACCCTGGCTCAGACAAAGTTAAGGTGAGTCTGACGATGGATAAGAAAGATGGGACCCTGCTCGGCGCCGCAATGTTTGGTCCTCTGGATTCCTACGGACTAATCGATGCTGCGTCAGCGCTGGTGAACATGGGAGCGAAAGCGGACGAAATCGCCTGGATGGACTTTGCCTATGCTCCTCCCTTTGCTCCGGTGTGGAATGCTTTGATTTCTGCGGCCGCCAAAGGCTAGGCGGAAGAAAGACCCTCTTATCACCGGAGGCATGTTCTTCCCAACATGTCTCCTTTCCCGGCCCGGCGTCCCCATTTGTGGCGGGGACGCTGGACACCCTCGGACTGCCTTTCGGGCCCGTACCTGAATGGCAGCAGGGAAGCCCATTCCTGGATACCCGTAGTCCCAGCGATCTCGGATTCCGAGCCATCCAACCTAATGCACTTGACTGTAACAGGTCTGTCCAATCTTATCAAGTCCCATGAGTGGGAAACCCGGTAACGGTATGAAGCGTCTCTTTCTGGCCTTGAGCTGGAGACTGGAACTTTTTACGCATATAGTGCCGGTTCCCATATCTATCTACTTTTCCGCCACGCTTGTTCCCATGACGCCGGAGCAAAGCATGACCGCATTTGTTGCCGGCACCATAGCCGGAGTTCTCATGCTGGTTCTGGGAATCATCTGGCGCTTTTTTAGGCTCCGACAGGTTTTTGGCTTCGTAAAACGCCGTAAACTAGATCGGTTCAAGAAGGCATTACTGAATCATCCCTTGCATGAGGCCGTGGTGATCGCGCTGCGATGGGTTGTGGGTGTGCCCCTGGCCCATGTCATCTATATCGAGATAGAACAGGAGATTAACTGGGCCCTGCATACATCCGTTCCATTTCTACTGCTGATCATCACTCCGGTTTCCATGGCGGCCTATTTCTATCTGACGGAAAGCGTACTGCGAGCCCCACTCAGCCGGGGTTCCCTGCGCACACTTCGTGTCCACGGGCTGTTTCGCCTGGGCTACTTTTCCAGGTTTCTATTCACAGTGGTGGCTCTAATGCTCATGCCGCTTACGATGCAAACCTATTTGATTTATCAATTCATCTACGGGAATCTTAAGATCGCAAACCCACTGCTACACATCGGAATCGTCATTGTCCTTTTTCTCATCCCCACAGTCATAGCTGCCTTTGCTGTGGCCCGGGCCGTAAGGGCTGGTCTGGGCGATACCCGAGATGTGCTTTCGCGCCTGGGCGAAGGGAAGTTTGATGTTACGGCAGCCGCTCGCACAGCGGACGAATTTGGCGAGCAAGCCATCCATCTAAACAATGTAATTGAAAGACTGCGATCCATGTACGGTAAAATCGAAGAGATGAACCAGAACCTGGAAAAACAGGTCCAGGATCGGACACAACAACTGGAAAATTCCCT
The DNA here is from genome assembly GCA_002730875.1 of Spirochaetaceae bacterium. Lineage (GTDB taxonomy): Bacteria > Spirochaetota > Leptospiria > Leptospirales > Leptonemataceae > UBA3465. Next base: position 201,798 of record PCBI01000016.1, read on the forward strand.
CATTGAGGTGCGATCGCTTAAGACCCAGCAGGACGGCGACTACTATCTGACATCCCATCTTCTACGACCTCTGTCCTCCCAGGACATTGAAAGCGAAACCGTTCAGGTGGATCAATTCGTAAGACAGAAGAAACAATTCCATTTCAGGGATCAGTCCGGGGAGATTGGCGGCGATCTTTGCACCGCCCATGAACTGACTCTTCAAGGCCGCAAGTATGTGGTTTTTCTTAACGGCGATGCCATGGGGAAATCCATCCAGGGAGCCGGGGGCGCCATTGTTCTGGGAACAGTTTTCAAATCTATTGTCGCTCGCACCTCCATGGTAAGCGCGCAGAGCGCCCGCTTTCCGGAACAGTGGCTTCGCGATGCATTCACAGAATTGCAAACGGTGTTCGCCTCCTTCGATGGATTCATGCAGGCATCGGCAACAATTGGCCTGGTGGATGAAGTCAACGGCTTTCTCTATTATCTGAACGCAGACCATCCAGGTCTTGTGCTACTGCGAGAGGGCAAGGCTTCCTTTCTACCGGATGAGAAGAGCGTTATGCGATTCGGCATCCAGGGACTGGGGGATCAATTTCATCTTAACGCATTCCAGCTTAAGCCAGGGGATGTCTTAATAGCAGGTTCCGACGGACGCGACGATCTGGTTACGGGCCTTGCCTCCGATGGAAGCCGCACCTTCAACGACGATGAGAATCAATTTTTACTTCATACGGAAAACTGCCAGGGCGATCTGGGACAAATCGTTCGTGCTCTGGAGTCTTCCGGCGAAATCACCGACGACCTGAGTCTTATGCGAATCTCCTACCGGGAAGGGGCTCTAACCACGCCCACAATTCAGCCCGCCGGCCTTCTGGAAAGGGCAGCCGAGTCCGTCAAGATTCAGGATTACCTGCAGGCGGCCCGGCTCTACGAAGAGTACATGAACGAAGATCCATCCCGGGTGGATGTCCTTTTCCAGGCATCCTATTGCTACAAGCTCGGCCGCCGATATGACCGGGCCTGCGATTTTGGCGAACGATGCCGTTTGAGGGATCCTTCAATGGTAAAGAACCTGATCAACCTGGGGGATCTGCACCGATTGCTGGGAAATGGAAATCGCGCCCGTTCGCTACTTGCTGAAGCCCTGAGCCTTTCGCCGAACAGCCCATCGGCGCTGCAGCTGCAGCAGAAGCTGGGGCTGCCCTCTGACCCGGCAGCGCCCGCATAGCCTGACGTCGAACCACTGCATCTGGAAAGGGAAGGCGACCTGCAGCGCTCTAGCGCCCGGACCTTCGGGCTTATAGCTCCTATCCGCTCCAATCGATTCCTTCTGCGATTAAAAAGTGTTGCAAGGCTCAATGTTGATAATCCAATTCGGCTTGCCATGACTTCTTCTTTGATCTGGACGTTGATTGCCGTTTACGGAGCTTTCTTCTATCTGCTCACCCGACTGGAGAAGAAGCAATGATTCTGGGGCATTATGGAGCCGCCTTCATTGCCAGGCCTTACAATCAAAAGGCGCCTTTCTGGTTACTACTGCTCTTTTCCAACCTGGCGGAATTTCTATGGCTGGTACTTGCTCTTCTGGGCGTGGAAGCTACGGAACCGTCTTCGCTCCTCGATGCTACATTCCAGAATTTGAAAGTACACATGACCTACAGTCATAACCTGGCGCCCAACCTGGCCCTGGGTCTGGTCAGCTACGCTATAGTCCTGGGATATTACCGGGAACAAAAACTGGCTCTATGGTGCGCTGTTCTCACCGTCTCCCATGTCTGGCTGGACTTCATTGTAGGTTTCGAGCATCAAATCCTGGGTCCGGATAGCGCCTCCATTGGCCTGAATTCCTATGCTCGCTTTCCACACATTGCGATCCTCATCGAATGGCTCTTTGCCATGGGCTGTCTTGTCTTCTATGCTCGGACCGAACGACGGCTGGGAAGACCGGTTTCCCGCAAGAAGATGATCTGGCTCGCTGTGGCTTTTTCTGTGGGGATTCTGCTCTGGCTTCCCAATGCCACCATTCCCATGCGAGAATTACTTCCCATTTAAGGACCGGAATCGGCCATTCTCGGTGAGGGAGCACTGCCGACCCGCCAGAAACTCCAGTATAACGGTGGTTCTCTACCGTCCGAGTTGGCAGGCCAGAGATGCTCCTGCCGAGTTTCCGGGCCAGGTCTCGCCCGGCACGGCTCTAAATGATTGCCTTTTTCCAGGCATCAGCCAAGGCTGACACTATGTCATCGCAATTCTTTCTTTACGCTTTCTTCGGTCTCTCCGCCATTCATGTGGCCGGGGAGTTCCTGCAGGATCCTATTCGCAAGAGGATTCGCACAGCTACCAAACCGCTACTCATGCCTGCGCTGATCGCCTTTAACCTGTTGCATACCGATAACCCGAACTGGTGGATTGTAGGAGGTCTATTTCTGGGATGGATTGGCGATGTGGTTCTGATGTTTCCGAAAGTCGCCATCATGTTTCTAATCGGTCTGGCATCCTTTCTTGTCGGCCACGCTTTGTTTATCTATGCTTTTCTACAGTCCACAGGCTTTCTCCAGAGCATGCCCGTATGGTACGTGGCGCTGGCGGCCCTGTTTGCATTCGCGGCCGCGGCCTTCTTCATTTATTTCAAGCCATACCTTACCGGCGAAAACGCCGACAAGAAAGTGCCGGTGGGCCTGTATGCATCGATTATCGTGGCCATGAGCTACACATCGTTGGCCATCCTCATCGGCGGCTCCGGCGTCGGAGTATTCTTCATAGCTCTTCCGTTTATTGGATCGCTTTGCTTTATTGTTTCGGATTTTCTGCTGGCCAATCAGTTGTTCGTGAAGCCATTCAAATACGACCAGGCCATCATCATGCTAACCTATCTGGCGGCGCAGTATCTGATTGCCCAGGGCTACCTGCCCTATCCGTTTTAGATCTGCACCAGGTTTTTGCACAGAGGCGAAAGGAAACAGCATCAGCTTACAAGAAAGTAAGCGCAACCAGGAACGCCCGGTGCCGGTGGCGGCACATGGGCGCGACAGGTAGCGCACGGATGAAAACACCGGGAAAATCGCGCTCGACTCAATGCGCCATAGCGTGCAGGGCAGAGAACCTAACGCAACCTTTTCGTTAGAGATCGCCGTCCACAGGACTGATGATTCGAATTACGCTTTGTCTGGCAGCCACGGCGATACGCCCATCGGGAAGCGTGGTGAGTCTGCGCGGACTGTGAAACGTGGCTTCGCCACCCGGACCATCTAACTGACCCTCTTCGCCGGTTCCCGCCACGGTTGTTACAACGCCGTCCGGAGTGATTCGTCGAATTGCATTATTGAATCGGTCCGCAACCACAATGTTTCCATCGCGATCGATGGCCAGCCCGTCGGGTCCGCAGAAGGTGCCAAATATACCGGTGCCATCCTGAAAGCCGCACCCATGGGCGCCCGCCAATCTGGAAACGATTCCATGTTTGAACTGGTAGACGTTATCCATCTGAGCTACCGTGAAGTAGATGGTGCCATCCTCGGCCACCACAAGCCCCATCGGATTATAATCAAGATCCACAACTACCGTATGATTGCCCTGCTGATCCACTCGCAGAATCCGCTCATTGCCATAATCGGCGATGTAGACGGCTCCATCGGGACCTACGTCCAGATCAAAAGCGGTAAAGGCTACGAATTGTTCCAGAAAGACGCTAATAGAGTATCGCGTAGAAATCCTGTAAGTGGTGAACAGTTCCGTATCGTTCAGATAGATGGTTCCGTCCGGACCTACAGTGATACCGCTAATGGTATCAAACTCCGGGTTGCCATTGTCCGGACCCTCCTGCAGAACTACATAGGTAGCCCCTGTGTCCGGATGGACCTTTATGACGTTTTCTCCGTTATGCGAAAGGTACAGGTAACCGTTGGGGGCATAATCGATGCCGTACAGATAGGAGATGCCCTCCAACTGTAGTGTGGAAACGGTTACCGGACTCTGCGGGGCCGGAGACTCGGGCTCGGTACAGATTACCCGCACATTCGTAATATCATGATCGGTGACAATTCCGCTGGCATTTTCAATCTCACAGGTGAAGTTGAACGGAATACTCGGTATCTTTATGTTGTATTCCTCGCCGGATTTCACCTCTGAACGAAAAGAGAAGTTCCGGGGACTTCCGTCATCGCTCCAGACCTGGATGTATTCGCCTTCCGTAGTGAGTCCCAGATATATATGGCGGTGTAAACCTTCTACCACGCCGCTGATTTTGTAGGTGGGCTCCGGCGTAGAACATTCCAGAATTACTGCCGGCATGGACATACTGGCATAGCCGCTTGCCTGGCTCAGCGAGCAGTTTTGTCCTTCCGGACTCGACAACAGGGAAATGGAATACTGGGTCCCCTCCTCGATCGCTGTCGGGAAGTACCATAAACCATTGGCGGTAATCTGTAGAGTTTCGTTATTGGACTGATTCTTGAGCTGGACGGTACCGGTCAAACCGCTGGACTGAACAGCAATGTCCCGGTAGACAACCGGGTTGGTTTCGCCGCCGGAGTCGCCCCCGTCCCCGGAATCGCCATCTCCGGTTTCTTCGCCGGTATCGCCTCCGTCGCCGGGTCCGGATCCGGGCGGATACCCCAGAAGTCCGAGCCACACATCCACGTACCCGGAACGGGACGGTCCTATGAAATGGGATTCCGGGCCGCCGGCCCCTACCAATAATTCGAAGCCGGCGCCTATGGAGAATATTTCGAATGCGTAATAGCCTTCCGGCAAATAGATGCTCAATTCGCCGTTTTCGTTGGTTCGCGCCGACTGGAATCGGGTTAAGGCCGCGGCGGAGGCTTCATTCTTGCTGTAATATACGGTGGTGTCTCTGAGCGGTTGCCCGCCGAAATCAAAGATGGTCAGATCTATCCTGGAAACAGGCTCCGACTCATTTGACATAGTGGAAAGTAGCAAAGCGCTGGACAGATCGCTCTTGCCGGACTGACCGCAGGATAATAACAATGCCGAGGCCAGTAACATAAATGTAATCTTTCTACATGTAAGCATAGCGGTATGAAGCCACAACCGTACAGGGAGCAATTTTTGCAAATTTAAATATGGTATACTAGTTTTTCGAATGGAGGGGGCTAGGCATGGAAAAGGCAAGCCCGGGCGAAACAAGCCTGACCAGGTCAGCGGCGCCCCTCGGGCCGACACAAGCTTCTGGACTTATTGCCTGGATACGACATATTGGTAGCCACACGGTCAGCAAGCCGGAGAGCATATCTTATGCGGGCCTGGCCGGGTGAAAACCTGGCCAGGATAATCTTGTACAACCTGATGCCATACATGCGCGGATGTCTGATGTAGTGTTGGAGTAGCAGTTATGTTCTGGATAGGCGATAGATACTTTCGAAAACAGGGCAAGCCGGATAGACCGGATCTACACCGACTGCTGAAAGAAATGGACGTACCATCGGGAACTCGGGCCGCTGCGGTTACCGAATACTCGGACGTAAATGAGTGGTTCGGCGTTTCAATACTACTGGAGTCGTTCGACCTTTCAGTCGCAACACAGCCGCCGCCAGGAAGGCAAGACCGTTGGCATTGTCTGATCGCCAGCCGGAGTTTCGCCGATCTGCGGAGTCGCTTTCCCCACTGGCAGGAGTACCTGTGGGAAGAAATATCCGAGTTGCCTTCTTTTCTGTCGCTGCTGCCAGGAGCCGGTTCGTCGACGGAGCACGGGGAAGGGCTATCGCAAATGCGCGCTGGATTGGCTCAATTCATACGGAATGCGAAGGGCCGATCCGGCGCTCTGAAGGATAACTGGAAAGGCTGGCTGGTGCATGAAATTCCGGAACGATTGGATGAAGATACCACGGCATCCACAAAATACTATTTTTTCTCCGGGCCAGACCAGGCCACTGTGATCCGAATCTACGAAAAGATAATTCATTAGATCATCCGACTCGAAAGTCCTGGCGGCGCCAGGGCCTCCTTTTTGGCCGACTGCTGTAAAGAACTTCGCCGCCATTCCCCGCCAGGAGATCTACGCTTATATGGATTTGCTCAAGCGAAACGATGGAGGCCGCGCTTTTCTAAGAATCATGAAAGGATTCGAACTTACCGGGGAAGCGAGCCGGCAATGCCGCATAGCCCTGAGCGAAAGAAGCTATCCTATCCAGCTGATATGGGGTATGAACGATCGGAGTCTTCGATTCAAGAAACATGGTCGCCAGATCATGAAAATCGCCGAGCTGAACGAGTACAAAGCGCTGACGGGAAAACACTTCCTGCAAGAGGATAATTGGGAGCAAATCGCCGATTTTGTGGCCGCCCTGGCAAGCCGCAGTAGCGGCTAGCCACATTTCCCTGTGCCTTCAGCGTTTACTTTCTGTGTACCTTCGAGTCCACTTTCTGCATTAATCCCGACTTTTCGAACGTTGTTCAGCTATTCTAGCAGGATCACTTTCCCGGATATGTCTTCTTTCTCTTTACAGAGCCACGCTTAACATTCAGTGTGCGCTATGAGCACAGACTTCGAATTCATAAGCTACGAAAAGAAAGATACGGTGGTTCACATCGGATTGAACCGACCCCAATCCCGAAACGCAATGAACACCCAGATGCTGCAGGAATTTGCGCTGGCATTGACCAGTTTCGAAGATGACCCGGAAGCTCGTTGCGCATTGATCTTCGCCCACGGAAAGGCTTTCAGTCTGGGGTTAGAGTTGGACGATGTCTCCGCCTCCATGAAATCCGGCAAGGGTCTCCTCCCGGATGGAGCGCTGGACCCCTGGGAGGCAGGAAATGGAGCAAGCCGTCGAAGGACCAAACCCATTGTAGTGGCCGTGCACGGTTTCTGTTTTACCCTGGGAATTGAACTGCTGCTGGCCTGCGATGTTCGATTGGCTGCGCCCGCCACCAAATTCGCGCAGGTCGAAGTTCAGCGTGGAATCATGCCTTTTGGCGGGGCCACTTTTCGCTTTGTCGAAGCGGCTGGATGGGGAAATGCCATGCGATACATGCTTACCGGCGATGATTTTGGCGCCGACGAAGCGCTACGCATTGGGCTCATTCAGGAAGTAGTGGAAAAGGATAAGCTACTGGAGCGAGCCGAAACCATTGCTCGCAAGATCGCCGATCAAGCGCCCCTGGCAGTGCAGGCCACCATCGCTTCGGCGCGAAAAGCGCAATACGAAGGCATTGAAGCCTGCAAGAGCGATCTGCTTCCAGAAACCCTTCGCCTCATGGATACCGAAGATGCGGCGGAGGGAGTACAATCTTTTCTGGAAAAGCGGAAGGCTAACTACAAAGGGCGTTAGGAAAAAGCCTTCCGCTTCCGGGCGGGATTCGGTCAACGCAGTAGCTACGATTATCGGTGTATTTTAGCCGGTCGTTCCAGTTATTGATTCAATTACAGTTACTGCTTCAGTTCCGGTTGTCGCTTTGGTTGCGATTGTCCATTGGCAGAACGAATGCCGTTCCGGATTCAGGCAATGGTCAAGTAATCGCGACCCTGCCGGATGCAAGACTCCCCCCTTCATTGTATCATACAAGATTCGTGCGACAAGGAGATTTCACTCGTTCCCGGCGGTTCGCATAACATGCGAATGCAGCGTTTTATGCGAACCCGGTAGCTGGCTGGAATTCTTTGGACAAAGCTGGCGGCCATGCTATGATAACAGTTGGGGGGATGGGTGGACCGAACGGGAGTGCCATCGCACGATTCAAACGGAGTGCAACTTACTGCGGAGCGCCGCGATAGTAGTGCCACAGAAAGATGCAGCCCGAAGTCCTGTGGGGCGACCAGTGCTGCGCTGCCTTGCGGCATTGATCCGGAGTCATTTGTTTTCGCTTTCGCTTGAGTTTGGATAACGCTACCCGTAAGGCCAGATCGTCGGCGGCGAAAATATCTTTGCGGCCCAGGCCAAACATGAGAAATATCTCGGCCGACCACCGTCCAAGTCCGCGCAGCGACTGTATTTTCTTAACTACTTCCTCGTCGCTCCAGCGCTTCATTTTCCCGAAGTCAAGATCGCCGCTTAAAACCGAGCGGGCCAGATTTCGGGCATATTCGACCTTTCGGGCAGACATACCGCAATTGCGTAGCGCCTCATCCGAAGCAGACTCCAATGCCCGGGGATCTATACTTCCGATCTCGGTTTCTACCTTTTTGAAGATGGATGTGGCGGCTTCCTTGCTGATTTGCTGGCTGACGATAATACGAAGTAAGGCATCAAAGCCCTGGCGAACTGGTCTGGGCTCCGGGTAACCGTACTGATCCAGGGCGCGATCCAGATCTGCATCCAGCGCTCTCAGCGAATCCAGGTTATTTTTTAGTTCGCGGGAAGTCATATTTTTCGAAGGTAGTCACGATGTTCGCGGGAAGTCAGATTGTTTGCCAGAAGTCAGATTGTCATGATTATTCTGTTGCGTTTGCATCGACCGCGGCTTTCGGCGCTCAATCGGGTTCTGCTCATGGTAGTCTTTGCGCTCAAGGTTTGCTCCCCAGGACTGCGTATAGCTCATCCTTCAACTCCAGAAACTGTTCTCGGCCCAGGCTGTTCCAATAGAGATTTTTCAGCGCCAGATAATCCGACTCCGAAATATCCAGGATCTGATCCAGTTCAAAGGAAGCTACAATGTGAGTAGACCATTCATCGGCAATCCTTTCGTCAATGTAGAAATACCGGTATTTGCGAGTCAAATCCAGCCGTTTTTCGCCGGAAAGACCCAGCCAGAGCCGCCCCACGAACTCACGGTAGTTCGGGTTCAGGTAGAAGAGTCCATGCGAAAGCTCATGTTTGAGAGTCAATTCGCATTGAAAGAGATTTTGATCCGAGACCAGATCCGGCGCCCGCAAAATGGCAAAGTAGGCCGGCGAACTGAGATTGCCAGAGGACTCCAGTAACCAGCGCTCCTCAACAGACAATTGCTCGCCATATTCCCGGGAAAACTGCGAAAGATCCTCCTGACTGAAGTTGCAGCCGTAGAAAAGTTCTTCGAAACGCAATTGGCGCTTTCGCTTCCAGTAGTACTGCACCAGGGGGACGGTGAACACTCGACCGGCAAACACCGGGTTCTCCAGGTAATGCGAGATCCGGGCCGAGGAATTCAGAAAGTCGTTGGAATTCAGAAGAAGCACTCGGATTGTACCCCATTCCAACGCTACATCTTTTTCTAGAAGGGGTTGCATGCGCCTAGCCTGCATAAACAAATCGGATGCATACCCGACAACTTAATTTCCCCTTCCGGGGAAAGAAAGACCGGCCCTGGACCTACTGTTCCCCTCAACCGGGGATCGGCCTTTCACAGTCTGGCGCGCTGGCCGAAATCTGACGAACGCTGAGAAATCTTTCAGGGACTCGGTGGATGTCTGATTGCGGGCTAACCCACTTCATTAACTTACTATTCAGGAAATGCCCTCCTTCCATGTCTGCCCGGGCGGACGTTATGGAGCGTCGACTTTCCTGAAGAAACGGAGTTTTTCTAAATGTGGCTTAGAACCAGCTGTAAATTTGCCTTTGCGATCGAAGTGGACACACCCTTCATCTGGATGCTTCGACCGCGAAGCGGTCCCCTGCAATGGGTGGCCCGCGAGGAATTCAGGGTCAGGCCTTTCGTTCCGGTGTTCGAATTTACCGATTCTTTTGGAAATCTTTGCCAGCGCCTGGTGGCGCCCCCTGGCCGGTTCGAGATCCACACCAGCGCCGATGTGTATACGCCGGATACCATCGATCAGGGTTTTGACGCGCCCATGATTCTGGTCCAGCATTTACCGGAATCCGTGCTCCATTACCTGTTGCCCAGCCGGTATTGCGAATCTGATCGATTTAACAATATGGCCCATGAGATCGCAAGAGGCGAAAAGCCTGGTTACAATCAGGTCGCGGCGATTACTCGGTGGCTGCAATCAGCGATTCGTTTCCAACCCGGGAGCAGCGATATCCCGGTTTCCGCAGTAGAAGTGAATCTACGGCAGTCCGGAGTCTGTCGAGACTTGTCGCATCTCGGTATAGCGCTTTGCCGCGCCCTTACGATACCAGCCCGTCTGGTCGTAGGATATCTACACGAACTAAAGCCCATGGATAACCATGCCTGGTTCGAAGCCTTCGTGGGTGGCCGATGGTATAAATTCGACGCCACGCAGGCCTCGGTCCGTGGCGGCTACGTAGCCACCGGTTATGGTCGCGATGCGGCAGATGTAGCCATCTACAATCAGTTTGGTCCGCCGGTATATCCCCTGGAGCATCTGGTAAGCACCGAAATAATCGACGGCGATTAAGGAGAGGCTGAACAGTATCCGTAACATGACCCGTTTTAGTTTGCAGAGTCAAAGCCCCCTCTGGCAAAACTGACACCCAACGCTCTCACTTTTTTTGGGCTTTTCTGAGGCCAAACCGGTTGTAAAAGTGCAAGGCGGATATCCAATGACATCAATGAAGACAAAACGCCATCAGATGCGTCGTAGGCATAACGGATTGCATTCCTTAGCGGGCAGAATCGGTCTGGCGATTGTCTTTTTTGCGGGCAACTGTCTGCTCCACCCGGTTAGCGGCAAGCCGGCTCTGGAGGCCCTGGGCTTAAGCGAAACGGAGAAAAGCGACATCCAGAATCTACTGCTCCTGCTTGCCCAACCGTCGTCCAGTAGCCCGATCGAAATTAGAATGTTCAATGCAGGTCTAACTCAGGGCGATATGAGCGGTCTGAGCGGGGCCAATACTATCTGCAATAATTCCGGAAACAAACCTGCGGGAACCACGGCCTTTGCGCTGATATCTACCAGTACACAGAGCCTGAACGCACTGCCCGGAGTGCCCACCAACCTGCCAATTAATGGTCCCGGCGGAATTCAAATAGCCGCAAACTGGAACGCTCTGTTTGGAGCCACGGTCACTCTGGATGCAAGTCTCTTCGATGCCGGGGTTCTACCCGGATCGAACGATCATTTCTACACAGGAACGGATGGGTATGGCGACTATGTTCCAGGTTACAGTTGCGGCGATTGGGAAACTACGTCCGGTAATGCCACCGTGGGCGAAGCATCTCTTACCAACGAATTCTGGATAGACTCCACCGACCCGCCCAACTGTACCGATAGCTACTATCTTGTATGCGTGGCATGGTGATAAGAAGATCCAGTTGAGGCGACATCAGGGTCGAGTTCAGTGGCGGAAAGTCGGTATCACCGAAGGTTTCGCCGGGCGGTCCATGCGGCTAATCCTGGAACCGATCTATCCGCGCAAATGAAATGGACAATTTTGCCCGGATTGCCTTTTTGAACAATGCTGGAAACCACGAGAAGAAAAGATGAAGAGGGATCTCTAACTCAACTCATCGCAGACCTGGACATGAAGAAGAACCGCAAATCTTCCATGACCTTTCTGGGGGCAGCGCTAACTCTCCTGTTCGCGCTTTCGCCGGTGACGGGCAAGCCGGTGGACCTGAAGATCAATCCATCCGCATCCGCAGTTACCTTCAAGGTGGGGAGCTTCTGGGGCAACGTCGATGGCCGCTTCAATCGCTGGGATTCTACCGTCCTGGTGAGTCCGGATTTCTCCCATGCTTCAGGAATGGTAACCATTCAGATCGCCTCTATCGATACAGGAAACGAAGGCCGCGACGATCATCTTCGTAATCCAGACTTCTTCGCATCGCAACAGTTTCCAACAGCGACCTACCGTTTAGAGGCCATCGCATCAGAGAACAACACGGTAACCACGGACGGGACTCTAACCATTCGCGGCGTAAGCCGCCCCTTGAAGATAGTTTTCAGAAAACAAGCTTCGGACTCTGGAGTGCGATTGCACGGTAGCTTCACACTGAACCGGAAGGACTTTGGCGTCGACTATGACTCGGTGCTTAACCCTATCGATGACAATGTCACGGTGAATCTGTCGGTGTTGCTGGCTCAGTAATGCTGTTGCAGCCTGGATTAACCACCACGGATTAACCTCTACAAACGCCGAGCCGGGGCCCCATACTTCTAGCACATAGTGTGCCGCCCGGGGCTGGTATGGCGAGAATGATGGGCCAAACACCTGGATTAGTCGGCTCTTCGAGGCACGGCCACTTCCAGATACTCGCGGATGCCCTCTTTCTGCTCCAGCCTACCGTAAATCTCATAACGCTCGCCACGATCTCCTCTCCACCAGTAGGAGCCCTGGTTACAGTCATGATATGCCTTGAACAGAATCTTCCATCCCCCCAGGGCTTCGATTTTGTTTTCGATTTCTCTTATCCGAGAGTCTCTATCGGCGCGATGAATCTTTCGATGGGTGGCATAAAAAGGTCGAATTACCGGCTGGTAAAAATACGGCGTGCCAAACCGGTACCCCTTGATCTTTGAGCGATAGCGAGAATCCACGGCACGCCCCCCGAGGTCCCGCAATGGTTGGAAAACGCCAAACTCAAAGAATTTCTTGTAGTGGTCCGGAAGATCCCATTTTTCCGTTCGAATGATCTGTAGTTCTGGCTCCAAAGTTTCGTATTGCTTTGCTTTTCTCCGGTAACGAAAATCCTTTCGGTGCGAGCGAATGCTGTGGTTGATACGATCCAGGATCTCAGAAAAAACGTGGGCGTCTCTTCTTGCGGCCACGTCGTCGCGTAGCTCGAAGGTCTGCTCCCACCCCGCCCGTACCGGTTTTTCCAGCTCGATCCAGTCCTTCAATTCTGCGTCGGGGTCTCGATATTTTCCGCGACGGGTGATACGAAGAAATTCGTCCTGAAGTTTCCGCAACTCCTGATGACGGCTTTCCACGAAAAACTGTCGCTGTCTTTTGCGTTCCATGTTTCTGACTACATAGTATGGATGTACGTCCCTACCAGTTCGCGCAAGGCCCCGCGATCGTTTTCCAGGCGCTCGCGAAGACTCGCATCTCCGTAGGACCGTAGCTTCTTAATTGTGCTATCGACGAGTCCAGCCGGAAACACTCCGTCGGCAATGTAGAATTCTCTATCGCGTTCCAGAAGATCAGCCGATTCCGCGCAGGAAGCAGGCAGGGACTCGAGTCTATCATGCAATTCTCGGTGGCTCCCGGCGAAAATATTTACATCTACGAACAAGACATCGGCCCTCTCCAGCGAATCCGAGGCATTCAGTCCTTCGGCGGCAGCCTGAATGAGACCTGCCATAAGAAGATACAGATTGGCGGAACCATCCGCCACGCGAAACTCCACGGTCTGCTTACCGCCAATGCGTGGAACCGGATCCATCTCCTGTGGATTGGCATGTTTCACCATGTTGGTTTTTGTGTTCCAGCCCAGAGGAACGCGCACCAGCGCCGATCGATTCTCCTTTCCCCAGCAGACTTTCACGGGCGCCTCCTGATGGGGGACCAGGCGAAGATAAGATGTTGGGATGGTGTTTCCAAAAGCCGTCAGCGATGCCGCCTTTGCGAGTACACCGGCGATCATCTTTCGGGCTTCCCTGGTAATTCCTTCTTCGTCGGCCATGATGTTCTGTCCGTCTCTTTCGGCCAGAAAATGAATGTGCAGTCCACTTCCGGCCTGACCCGGAGTAATCTTGGGCGCGAAGCTGACGGTTACGTTATGCTGCCTGCCCAGCATCCGGAGCACCCATTTCGCAAGTAGCAACTGTTCCACCGCCTCCACCGGTTCCACCGGAATGAATTCGATCTCATGCTGTTCGTAATGGATGGGTCCGTCCGAGAAACTGCCTACCTCCGAATGTCCGTATTTGATCCGCCCCCCGCACTGAGCGATCAATCGCATGGCTTCTGTGCGAATCCATTCGAAGTTCGTAAACGGCTCGGAAGCGTGGTAGCCTCGCTGAGCTTCCGGCGGATAGAGATCTCCATGTTCGCTGAAGATGTAATACTCCAGTTCGCCCATGGCTTTGAATTGCAGTCCGGTTTGCTTGTAGAACAAACGGGACGCCTTTCTCAGGATATACTCGGGAGAACTTTCCAGAGGTTCCCCGTCCCGGTTGTAGAAGGAGCAGAGTATGTCCAGAGTAGGAATTTCCGCAAAGGGATTTCGAAAGGCCGTCGAGAAACGAGGAATTACGTACAAATCGCTGGAATCCGACTCTACGAAATCGAACAAACTGGAGCCGTCCACTCGTTCGCCGGTGGCTAAAACGGACTCCAGGTATTCCCGGTCCGTCACCACGAAATTCAGCGTCTTTAGCTTGCCGTCGCCCCCCACGTAGCGAAAATTCAACATCTGGATTCCGTGTTCGTTGATGTAGCGAATGATGTCTTGTCTGGTAAAATCTGTCGCAGGCTTTTGCAGGGATTCAACAAGCGGATTCATGCTCATTTGCACCCCGGCTTCTTCTGTATTTTTGTGCATATATCCGGGATCGCAACCAATGCGCGATAGACTTTCAACAAAAAAACTACGCGCAATCTGCCAGGCTTACGCCTGTCTTCGTTTCCGCTCCGCCTTCTTCTCCCTGGATCCCCACCCGCGCTCGGTTGCCGGGGCCGCGCCTCCTCTCAAGATGTTCACAGGACGGCCGATCCCGGGAATTGGCAGGCCAGTCGGTCTGTGGACCTGTCGACCTAAAGAAATCTCATAAAGAGCCAGGTTTTCCTTCTTGCGATAGACTCAGACTCTTAAAGTTTCCTGCAAATTAGTATTAGTACCTTGACGCTGCGCGGGGCCACCCGAGGATTCTTGTATGAGCAAACGTACTGTCCAGGCCTATGCGGTTCAGAAAGCCGGAGGCCCGCTGGAGCCATTCAACTATGAACTGCCCGAAATCGGCGCCGAAGATGTAGATATCAAAGTCGAATACTGCGGAATCTGCCATTCGGACCTTAGCATGATCAAAAACGAATGGGGCATTAGCCGTTACCCACTGGTGCCCGGGCATGAGATCATAGGAACGGTGGAGTCTGTCGGAGCCCATGCGAAAGGCGTCAAGGTAGGCGATCGAGTGGGTCTTGGCTGGATGTCCGCTTCCTGTATGCATTGCGATCAGTGTATGCAGGGATCGCACAATCTCTGCAGCACACTGGAGCAAACCATCATCGGCAGACATGGCGGTTTCGCCGACTATGTACGTTGCCACTGGTCCTGGGCCATCCAGATCCCCGCCGAGCTTGATCCGGCCAAAGCGGGCCCTCTTCTGTGCGGAGGAATCACCGTATTTCGTCCCATCGACATGCAAGGTGTCAAACCCACAGCGCGCGTAGGAGTAATAGGCATTGGCGGTCTGGGTCATATGGCGCTGCAGTTCCTGAACAAATGGGGTTGTGAAGTGACCGCATTCAGCTCAAACCCGGACAAGACCGAAGAGATCCGGAAAATGGGAGCGCACCATGTAGTCAACTCCCGCGACAGCAAAGCGATGAAGTCTATTCAGGGGACCCTGGACCTGATCATAAACACCACGAATGTTACCCTGGACTGGGCCTCCTATTTTGCTGCACTGGCTCCCGGGGGCACATTGCACACAGTGGGCGCCGTTCTGGAACCGATTCCTGTGGCCGCATTCAGCCTAATTGGCGGAGAAAAGAGTTTGTCCGGCAGTCCGCTGGGAAGTCCGGCATTGAACCGCATTATGATGGAATTCTGTCGTAGACACAATATCGCGCCGGTAGTGGAGGAGTTTCCTCTGGAAAAGGTGAATGAGGCAGTGAAGCATTTGGAGGATGGCAAGGCACGCTATCGCATTGTGCTGAAAATGTAATGCCTCCTTGGGGGCGCCACGCCGGTTGCGCCGGACTCTGTCGCCTTGGCGCGATAGGGGTCCGCACAAACCTGGGCTGGCGCTTCCTTATGTTAATAGATGATCAAATCTGTGTTCACAAGCGAATCTGGATTATCGCAACTGTAGCTAGAGGTGTTGTCCTGGTTGCAGGCACTTTCCAGATAGAGGCTGCCGGAGGGATTCCGGTGGACCCGGTCTTCGGCATCATAGATTGCAAATGATTCTGGCTGAGTTCCAACCCAGCTGAATTCGCTCAGCCCCACTGCGTGGCCAAAGCCGCCGTACGCGGTGGAGTCCAGATGGCTCAGATCCTTCCGGATGGTGGCCGCGCCGTCCGAACCATTGGTGGGTAGAATTACATTGGTGAAATTTACATCTTCCAGGAAGATCGACCCGTCTCGGAGTTCTACCGCGATACGCGAAGGAGGATTGGACGCGGTTAGGTTCCAGGAGATCTGGTCCCCGCCATCCCGATTGAGAAAGGCAGCCAGGGAATCGGGGTATATGGTATCCCCATTCAAGGAAATGGAATCGGGCTGGCGCGTTATCCGTGCGGTGCCGGTGGCATCAATTCCCCGCTCCTGTTGTTGAATTCGAATGGTAATCGTTTCGCCAATCAGGTCAGTCACATATTTTCCCTGAGCGAGAGGAGCACAGTCTTCACAAATATATACAGGGTTGTAGGCCGAAACCGGAGTCAGCTCGGTAGTCTGTGCGGCCAGACTCACTGTAATCCTGGCATCCTGGATTAGCTTGCCATCATGACCTACTAATTCAAAATGAAAGGAAGGAACAATGCAATTATTGACCTTACCCCCGGTATCGCAGGAGAACCCGTTTCCACTGTGGTCTTCGTTGTTGGTGTCCGATAAGCCCCCGAGGTTCCTGTTGCTGGAAAATCCAAACCTGGACGGATTCTGCAGCAACTGATTCAGCAACATCAGGTCGGCAAGATCCTTCATGGGATCTGGAGTCTCGACACTGCAAGCCGTCATACAGATCGTCGCCAACAGCGCGGAAAGGAATGAAATCCCTTTGTGAGTAGTCTCAGTTTTTCTGTTCTTTCGATTTTTCATGGAGGCGTGCCTATCAGATGAGCGGCAGGACACAAGAACGTTCAGGATTTTTGTCTTTCCATTTTCGCAATCGACACCCCAGGTAATTAAAGGCGAATTAGAATGCGAAACTGACCCGGAGGTCGACGCCTTGCCCGTGGTGAAGCGGGAAAGTTTGAGGGTAGCAGCCGCGTTTTGCGAACGGCGCGCCCCCCGCAAGCAGTCGAAGTTCGCATAATGTTCGCAGAGCCGCCGTTATCCGAACAGCGCCCCCCTCAGTCCGCCGAGGTTCGGTTAATGTTTGCGGAGCCGCCGTTATGCGAACGGCGCTCCCGCAAGCAGGCGGGCGGGACAAAATTTCTTCGAGCGCAGACAATATTCGCTTCCGTGAGAGGGCGGCTCGGTTTTTTCAAGCTGCTACGGATCAAGCTATGCCCAAAATCACTCCTCACATCGCCTTCAATGGAAATGCCGAAGAAGCATTCAGGTTCTACCAATCTGTCCTTGGTGGAGAGTTCGCCAGGATTGTTCGCTTCAAAGATCTCCCATTAAATCCGGATTTTCCCATCCCAGAGATGGAGGCAGAGAAGCTCATGAATATCGCCCTCTCCATTGCAGGGGAAAGCATACTCACGGCAAATGATGTCCCTTCCAGCATGGGTTTCGTCAGCGAAAACGAGAATAGAAGCAAGATCTCCGTAAGAGCCGAAAGCAAAGAAGAGGCTGCGGAGTTCTTCCATGGACTTTCCCATGGAGGGGATATTGAAGTGCCCTTCGAAGATTCGCCGGAAGGCGCCGCCTTTGGCATGTTCCGGGATAAGTACGGTATCGAATGGATGATTCATTTCGATCCCATCAGCTCGAAGTAGTTCATGGCGATCTGCGCATAAACGATCGCTGAATTGAAATACCAGAGGCCTCCTCCGGTCCGGTTCAAAACAGGCAAACGGACAGTCCGGCAGGCCGGTGGTTGAATGGCTCTCCATTCATTGGGCGAAATGGATAGCGGATAGCCATCCGCAGGTAAAACGATTTACAGAAGCGGGGCCGCACAGCCAGGTATGCCTTCTATGATGTCGTCGATTCTACCTTACCGGATACCCGGATCCTGGAAAACGATTACCCTACTGGCATTTTTGATTCTAGCCACACTGGTACGGTGTAATCCGAATCCTGTAGTGGAGCCCCGGGCCGAAAAAGGCGAACTGGACACCGCGGAGTTTAATCTGCACAAGTCCGCAGTGTCGCTTGTAGGGCAGTGGTCCTTTCACTGGGGAAATCATGTAGATCCGGCCAATCCGCCGGACGAGCCCCGGGAATTTCGTTATGTTCTGGTTCCCAGTCACTGGACGGATTATTCCGCCAACCCGTCCGCAGCATCGACGCATGACAGAGAAGCGTCCGAAACGGCACATCCGGGCCGCGAACAAGGATATCCTGTGCGTGGGTTGGCATCTTTCTGGCTTCAGATCCAGGTCGATCCAGACGTCAAAGAACTGGCGCTTCGAATCCCGGCCATGGACACAGCCTTCGTTCTTTATTGGAACGGTAAAGAGATCGCACGCAACGGCTATATCACTGACAATCTGGAAGGCACCATGCCAACCTACTACGCCACTCAGTCGGTTCGCGTTCCCAACCAGGGGAAAAACCTGCTTGTTTTGCACATGGCGAATGATGTATATCCTCGGCCCGGCCTTCGCGATGCCATATTGCTGGGAACCCCGCACCTGATATTCGCCATAAGCGAAAACCGCAATTATATATCGTTTTTCATTCTCGGCGCTCTGGGCTTGCTGGCCATTTACCATTTTGGCATCTATGCCATGCGAAAGGAGGATCGCTCCCCGCTCTACTTTGCGCTGTTTTGCATTTTGATCGTAGTCAGGCTTCTTGTTACCGGCGAAGGTCTGGCATTTCGATTCTGGCCCATCACCTGGAAAGGCTCCACGCTTCTCGAATATCTGACCTTCTACATGGCCCCTTCTGTTTTCATACTATTTCTACGCAGCCTCTATCCCGAGGAAAGGATCAAATACGCAGACGAGGTTCTGCACGGTATCTGCGTCCTGTTCGCACTGGTTGCGATCCTGACTCCCATCGGATTCTATACGCAAACGCTTCTGGCATTTCATATAATAGCCGCTTTCATGGTGGCCTATGGACTGGGCGTGATCCTGTTTGCCGTAGCGCGAAAAAGAGAGACTGCCATGAGCTTTCTCCTCGGGATCCTCGTCTTGATCTCGGCCATGGTTAACGATATTCTCTATTCTCAGCGATTGATTCAATCCGCCTTTGTTTTTCCCATCGGCGTTTACATTTTCTTCTTCTCCCAGGCCTTTCTACTGAGCCGCCGATTCGCCATCGCTTTTCGAACGGCAGAAACCCTGACCCGTGAATTGGACCAGAAGGTGCAGGATCGGACGGTGGATCTGGAAGCCGCTCGAAACCGATCCGACACATTGCTGAGAAACATTCTTCCGGATTCCGTTGCGGCCGAACTAAAGGATCGCGGGGAAGTGAAACCTCAGTATCATCCTCTGGTTACGGTGCTTTTTGTCGACTTTGTGGACTTCACCCGGATCAGCGAAAAGTGGCATCCCAATGAACTGGTAGGAGAATTACATGCCTGTTTCAGCGCTTTCGATGAAATCGCCGAAAGAAATAGCCTGGAAAAGCTAAAAACCATTGGCGATTCTTACATGGCTGCGGCTGGCATCCCGGAATCCAGACCCGATCATGCCGTGCTTGCCTGCGAAGCCGCTCTGGAGATCGCCTCGTGGATGAAAGCCTATCAGTCCAGAATGGAATTGGCGCGAAAGCCAGTATGGACCTTCCGGATAGGACTGCATAGCGGCCCGGTAACCGCCGGTGTAATTGGCACAAATAAGTTCGCCTACGATATATGGGGCGACACGGTAAACACGGCCAGTCGCATGGAACGATTCGCCCCTGCCGGAGAAATCAATCTTTCCGAAGCCACTTACGAACTTGTGAAAGGAAGATATGACTGTGCGGAACGCCAGAGCGCTGAGGTGCCCGGAAAGGGGAAAATGAAGATGTACGGACTCAGTCGGAAATAGCCCACTTAACGGGGCCGGCGCATTCGGAACGCTTTGTATGACTATTCCAATGGTGATCGGCATGATTGCCGGAGTGGCTCCCATGCCCGAGCCTGTTCCACGAGCCATTCTAACCTTTCTCACGGCAGGTAATCTGACCGGTCCGCCATTGATGCTGCTCTCTATGGTGGCTCACTTTGGATACGGCACAGTATGGGCCCTAATCGCCGGCCGACTGCTCACCGAGTTTCGCACATTACAAGGTCTGGCTCTGGGAGCATTTCTCTGGCTCCTTATGCAAGTCCTGGTTCTTCCCGGCATCGGATGGGGATTCTTCGGCATCGACATCACTCCGGCTATTGCTGTGGCAACCCTGGTCCTTCATTTGATATACGGAGCCGTCACGGGTTACCTGGCCGGTAGCTGGCTTGAAACGGAAGGTTCGAGTGGGGTCCAGCGAAACTCTCAGCAGGGCCGGATGGCGCAGTCCCAGAACTGATGCCAGGAAGCAGGGGATGGGATACGAACACATTCCCACGCTCATGGGAGGTGGCCAGTGCGGGGGCGTCGTCAATCGAAAGTCAATCGAAGGCCAGGTTCGCCTTAACTGCTACTGGCGGACATTATGCGAACCGGCGATATTGGGAAGGAAACTCTTTGACAAATCCGTAGGCGGTGCTCTCCGAACGACCGGGATTCGGACTATCAGCTTCCCATAGTAGCCCGGGGGCATGGAGAGCAGGAGTCTAAAAAGCTGGTGACCCTGCATCGGGACATAGCGAAAATGAACCATGAAGTTTGAGGAGCAGTACATCCAATCCCAGGGGTTGACGCTATATCTGAAGTCAGCTAAGCCCAGGCGGCCCCGGGGAAAGATTCTGCTTCTACACGGATTTCCGGATTACCACGAGACCTGGCAATATCAGCTGGAGGCTCTCGGCAATAAGTGTCATATTGCCGCTCTGGAACTTAGAGGCGTAAACAACAGCGAGCGCCCAAAGAAAGGAAAGGATTATGCTGTGCGAAGCATACTTCCGGATATCAGCGCCGCAATCGAGGCGATGGGCGGAGGCCCGGTCCACCTGATCGGACATGACTGGGGCAGCATGATCGGCTGGTGCTATGCGACGGACCCGCACTATAGCCGGAATCTGCTGAGTTACCAGGGATTGTCGGCTCCTCATCCGGGGACTATTCTTACCTGTGTCGCGGATAAACTTAAGACGCTCAATCCTGGGCCGCTGGGAAAGCAGTTGCTCAAGTCCTGGTATGTCTGGTATTTCCAGATTCCATTGCTTCCCGAATTTTCCATTCGGCGTCTATCACCTGAATGGCGGGCCGGGTTATTGAAAAAAGGCGGGATGGATCACAGTGATCCTCTTATCAAGAAAACAAAGGAAGAGTTTGCCGCAATAACCACAGGAACGGTGAATCTCTACCGCCAGCTAATCCGGCGGCGGCCGCCCCGTCCACAGGCTCCGACGATACCTACCCAACAGATCATCCCCACCGGCGATCTATTCGTATCCGTAGAATTGTACGATGGACAGAATCGCGTACTGGCCGGGCCCAATTATCGAGCTTTGTTGGTCGACGGTCCCCACTGGATTCATCGCACGAGCCCGGAAACCATTAACGCCATCTTACTGGATTTCATCGAAAACGGTTCCGGGCCGACCGGAGGGGAATCGAGAGATCCGGCCACCGACCGCAAAAAAGCTAGAAGCACGCCAAATTCGAAAAAGAGAACTGCTGATCGGACGACTCAAAAAAAGTCGAGATCCCTGGGAAGGGCCAAAAAGGGCAGCAAAAAGGCGAGCAACAAACGGAAATGATGAAGGCGAACTAGCACGGTTACCACGCTTGAGCAGAAATTTGGCTTGAACCTTTCAGGGTAACCACAGGTCTCATTCACATGAATACCACCAATTCTTCTTCCCGCTTTTTGGGAATGATCTTTCTCACTGCACTGATCTCTACCGGTGTCCTTCTGGCCGAGCCAGCCCTTCGCTGGGACTACAAACTCACCGGCCGGGAACTCTCCTATTTTGCACGATGCGCTCTAATGAAAGAAGAGACTTCCTGGATGTGGGCCGATGGACAGGAAACGATCCAAATCGGGGAAAACAAACTTGGGACGCTTCTGGGAGGCGCCCAGCATATTCGCTACAGCTACCTTCCGGCCTGCATCGCGGATTATGCGAACATGGACTACAGCGTGGGCAACCGGGACCACTATCATGGCCTCGCCGAGCTTTCCGGTTTGCCGATTTACCAGGAACGGCAGGGCTCGCAGCAATTCTCCGAGGAGGTCAACTATTACAATCCGGCGCTTATTGATTGGATTCGCGAAAATATGATCCCGGATCCGACGACTCCCTTAACCCTGGACGCAAGCTTTCAGAGGCTCTACGATGTGGCCGCGCGCCGAAATGCTCGCATACTGGCCTACACCCTCTACGAACTACGTCGATCCGGGGACTTCGCAAAGTATTACGAAAAATACAAGAACGGGGATTCCGTGGCGCGCATAGAAATGAAGCACAGTATCCTGGGAGATTCGCCGCTACAGGATGCCTTTAGCACCGAAGAAAACGATCCTTACAGCTACAGCTTTGATCCGGGGCATGCCGCTACATTCTGGTTTCGCCGCGAAATGGATGGCACCTCTGATGAGGTGTTGAACCTGCTTAAAGCAGTATTCCAGAAATACGATGCGGAAGCGCTACGGCAAATGAAGTAACGATTGAGCAAGCCGCCGAGGGACTGACCGTTCCTCGGCACTCCTCCCCTCCGCCACCGTCCCATTCCACCTGGCGCCGTTTTGCAAATCGCTCCGACGGTATGGCATATCCCGCCACTACTAACCTTCCGAAGCGCATGCTCACCGCGATGCCCCTGGCTCTTCTAGCGGACGGCGAGGCGGCACGTACGGTAGCCGACCTCTCTGTCAATGAATTCTGACTCTAATGCAGTCGGTTCGTTTAATAACCGCTTCTGGTAGATTAGACGAACTTCTGGTTACGGTAGCATCTCTTGACAGGACGCCAGAAAGGCGCTATCCTACCCCCCCCCCCCCCCCCC
>PCBI01000017.1 GCA_002730875.1 Spirochaetaceae bacterium
AAATACAACTTCCGAGCATCCAGAGAAATATGCAGAAGCGGATACAATTTTTCATCATTAATCGCAGCAAAAATTGTCAAACAACGGGATGCTTGTTATAGGAAGACCCAATCCTGTCAGCTCATTCACCGACGGCAACACGGTCCCTGCCAGCGCATTCAACGCCCCGAGCGTGTCTCCTTCCAGCATGTTGTCCACCAGCGAAGTATACGCATGAATTTGGGCTATGCTCACCGGTATCTGTTGTTCAACTCCAAATAACGTCATAGTTGGTTTACTATAGAGATGCCAGGCCTTCTGTAAGAGGCTGCCCTGCCACCAGGACTTGATCGCGGGCCACGCCACACTCACTACCCAGCCCTACTGCGGAAAAGTGGATAGAGCTTCTACTCTTCCGGCGGGGAGACATACACCGGATATCCGGTAATCCTCCAGCAGAGCCTTAGATTCAATCGGCCGTAAATCGATGCCAATTTGTATTGACGCGCATACAAATGGATTTCGGCTTTTGCCAATGCGTTGGCTCCCTTTCCCGCCAATTCGATCCTTGAAGACTCTATGAGAGCCTTTAAGGATGGGATACCTGAGCCATACCTACGCTCTGAACCATTACACAGCTCTCTGACATAGAGGTCCGTTTCGCGGTATTCGAATTCTACGGTTTCATCTCCGACCTGCAGAACAGCCCTCTCATCAAAGGTTGTACACGAGGTTACAAAGAGAAACGATAGGACAATCAATCCATTTGCTTTAGTAGAATGCATGGAATCCCCGCAACCGTTTTGTCACCAAAGACCAAGGTACCGTAGCGAACCAGCACCCTGGAGTGCGGACCATTTTTCCGGTCCAATATCTGAACCGTCTCCTTCGCAATGTCAATCGGATGCCGAACAATAGCATTGTCCTGAACCTTGCAGAGCTCCGCATCCCATTCGACTGGCGTTGCAACACCTTCCGCTGATTCTTTAGACTGTTCCAGGTAAAGGATCGGGATGGAATTCGCTTCATCCCGCACAGGAACCTTGTTGTACGCACCCGTGCAGCTCCAGGCGACTGTAGTCACCGTCAATATCACGGATGAAATGTAGAATGCTCGCGCTCTAGAGAATATCCCAGCCTTCATGCACCTCTCCAAGAGCCGATGTAATGACTCCGTCGATGAGAAAATTCGATTCTAAATCAAAATATCCCAAAGGCGAAAATGCAGAATAAAGAAGACCTAATGGGTTCCCGTCTACAATCGCCTTGCCGTACCCGAATACCTTGCCGGCCTGCACCCAGGAAAAATCAAAAACCCCCGGCCACACAGCGGAATCCAAAAAGCCTGTAACTGCCGGAATCGCAGTCTCTGTCACCCACGGAATCGCCACATTCACTACCCAGCCGTAGCAATATATTACGCACAGGGCCACCGCCAGGACTCCGACGGCAGCTGCAATGGTCCGCCCAATGAACGTCAGCGGCTCCCGCTTCAATGGCTGTAATACTTGCTTATCATACCAGGCGATGTTTCTGTAAATCATCTTTCCTATGTTTTCATGATACCAGGCGCCCACATCCTGGGCAAAGCGCAGCGTCTTTTTCCAGGCCTCTGTCAGGAACCGGCCAGCAGCCTCCCAGGCCTGTTTGCGGATTTCAATGGCTTTTCCGTAGGCGCCGTCTTTGCCGAATGTGGTATCCCAGAAGCGGCCCAGGGCTTTGCCCATATCATGCAGGAAATCTGCGTAGCCGCCTCCAAAGAACCAGCCGGTTCTGGATGATTTCCGCGTTCAACCCGGGTTAAGAAGGTAGCGTCCCGGGCTCAGACGAGCCGGGACGGGTCGATTAGCTTCCCCAGACGATGATGCATTCACGGTGAAACACCAGTCCACCGATGACGGCCAGAGAACTGTGATCCACAATGGCGATCTCGGAAATTCCGCCCTGCTTCATCGCCTCCTCAAGGCTCTTGCCTCCACCATAGAAAAAAGGAAACAACAATACTGATCCATAGGAGCAGGATTCTCCTCGTTTCTCGACTGCACCGTTCCCAATCAGGTTGCCGGTGTTTCGGTCATGGACCGTGTGCTCAGTGGATGTAACCAGCACACCTTGCATCGGTGATGAAATACATTGGGCGGTTAGCAGCGCCAGAGCAATCATTCCAGAGATAATACCTATTCTTCGTCTCATAAATTCCTCCTAACGCTCCCCTGTAACGACGGTACAATAGTTTCGGTAAAGAAATGATAGCACGTTCAGAGCCGAATGATCCACGGTGGCAATGCGTCTGATGTTGTTTTCCTTTGCGATTTGCCCTGCTCCGGCATCACCAGCTGCAAAGAGCATCAAGATTTGATGCTGACAGCCTTCTGCCGACACGTCAGCGGAAACCTCATTGGAGGCATTCACAGCCCCTGCGAACTTCACGCTACTAAAGAGAACACCGCTGGCCGGTCCCGTAGCGCAGGAAAAAGTCCCAAGAACGATGAACAGCGCTCCCAGTAATAATAGATTCTTTAAAACTCTACGTTCTATCATGATCCTGTCACCACCGTACAATTCATTTGAAAGACCGAGCCCAGCACAGCCATGATTCTTTGCTCCACGGAGGCCACCTTCTGGATAGAGCCGTTCTTTTTGGCGGTTTCAATGGACTGATCGCCAAAAGCTGCAAGCCAGAGGACGCCGTAGGAGCACGCTTCGCCAGATTTTGTATTCTTGGCATTAAACCCAACCTGTTGCGGGACCGTATTGGTATGGAACAATAGTCCTCCCTTGGCCATTATAGTAGGAGAATGCTGGTATTCGGGAGCTGGATTGGTATTGGCTCGATACCCCCTGGTCAGGGCTATATCTCCATTCGCGATATCCAACCCCATACAACCGATATTGCTGATAGTAATTCCCAGAACTACTATCCAGTATTTGATGTTCATTCTATCTTCCTCCTCTTTGTTCTTGCCTGAAATGATCCGAGCGATAGGTGCCTCCGACCCGATTCACAGTGATTGCATCGGGACCCTTGCCGATTGCACAAACCAAGCGAGGCGGAGACAAAAGCTCCCACTTCCTTCAGCCTCTGGACCAAAAATAGACGGGAAACGATTCCTTAGCTCGGGCCGCTCATACACCCCGTCAAGAGAATTTCTGTATTAATTAATATATAGCCCGTAACTCTTGATGCTTGACAAATTAAACAAGTACCGGCATATATACCCAGGCACCACTCAGCCGTGAAAGCTCAGGTATCCTATGAATCGTATAAGAACAAGTGATCTATCCATAATTAACAGCATTATATTCAAGCAGGAGCGCCCATCGTCCTGTAACTTCCTGAGGGCGAAGTTTTCTGCGCTTTTCCCTCTTCTCTTTCTGTTTATGCTGATTCTCGGTGGACCGCTTAAAGCGGAATCTAATTTCACTAAAGGGTTCTCCATTTATGTAGGAGGGGCCCATTCTGTGGATGAGTATTCGGCCAGGCCGGACGTGGGAGATGCACTTGCCCGGATAGGGTTCGGTCGCCTCTTCTTGAATATTGGCGGCACGGGTTATTCAACCCTGGAAAACGCCGTTCTCCTGGAGAGTTCCAATACGAGCCGTCGAAAGATAATCGACAATCAGTTCCGGGCAGGAATCCACAAAGACATTCAGGCCATCCCTTTTCTCAGGATCAATGCGGGCATTACCTATGGAAGCGGCGTAGAGAAATGCCTGCTCAACTGCTTCGAGTTAACGCGGCTGGCCTATCTGCAATTCCTGGCCAACTCTCCCCAGCAGGCCATTTCAGCGCTGGCCTACAGCTATGCCTTTCCCCTGCCCATTCCCGCACCGGAGTCATATTCCAGAGGTAATGAGGCCTACTCTTTCGACTATTTCATGCTTGAAGGCGGTATTAGCCTGCATCCCTATCGCGACCAGAAATGGGATCCCTACCTGGGTCTGGATGTCGGGCTCGGAACCTGCAACATTGATATCAAAGTAAACGGATCTTGCCGCACCTACAAGCTGGCTCCCAAAGTGGGAATCCAGATGAACTTCTCAGAACGGTTCTTCGTCTACACACAGCTGGAGTATGAGCACCAGAAATTTCAGATTGTGCAATCCGTGGAGAATTCAGAGGGCGGGACGGACACTTACGTCCTGGAAAGCCCTACGTTTAGCAAACGCACGTGGTCCTTTGGCATTGGCTACAATCTCTGATCAGGTAATCGGGCGGACGCCGGTAGCGCGGACTGCACAAACCGCTGCATAACAGGTCCAAAGCCCAGCCTAAAGCCGGGGATTGCGGTCCGGGGATTGCGGTCCTTCTGCCAGGACCGCCCTGTCGCCCTTTAACTCGATTGCCGGCCCCGAGGCTCGAGAGCCGCCCATGGGGTCGCCAGAAACGATACACTCTGTGATGTTCTTAAATCAGCGAAACGTCTCGCCCCTGCGCAGACTGCAGCGTATGCAGAAGTAGCATGGCAATGGTCATGGGACCCACGCCGCCTGGCACCGGGGTGATGGCGCTGGCTCTCTTCGAGCAGCTTTCGAAGTCCGCATCGCCCACATTGCCCTTGTTATATCCTGCATCGATTACGACGGCTCCTTCTTTAAGCCAGTCGCCCTGAACAAAGTTAGGCTTCCCGCAGGCAGCAAATACCAGATCCGCCTGTTTCACATGCGAAGGTAGATCCTTTGTCTTTGAATGACAAACCGTAACCGTGGCATTGGCCTGAATCAGAAGCGCTGCCAGCGGACGCCCCAGGATGGCGGATCGTCCCACCACCACCGCATGTTTGCCTTCCGGTTCTATGCCGTAATGGCTCATCATCCGCATGATGCCCGCCGGTGTGCAGGAAGGATAGGAAGGCAGACCAAAGCTCATGAGACCGTAGCCCTGTGTAGTGACTCCGTCCACATCTTTGTCGATGGCAATGGCATCGAAGCAGGCCCGCTCATCGATTTGCTCCGGTACGGGGTGCTGTAGCAGTATTCCGTGGACATCCGGATTGGCATTTAGCCGCTGTATTTCTTCCAGAAGTTCGGCGGTGGTGGTTGTTTCCGGCAGATCCCGGCGGATGGAATGCATTCCCGCCTGTTCGCAGGCCTTTACCTTCATTTTAACGTAGGTTTCGCTGGCAGGGTCCTGCCCCACCAGTATGGTAGCCAGACAGGGTATGGTTTTGTCTTCAGCCTTCCGTTTCTCGATTTGCTTTCGGATATCCTCTCGGATTTCCAGGGATAATGTTTTTCCGTCCAGTAGAGTCACTTTTTCTTGTACGTTCCTTTCATTCTGCAGTATTCAAAGTCATAAAGAAATTCCACGGACTGGATTTCAAACCGTTCTTTGTGGTCGGGATAACTTCCGCTCTGAAGCTCCGCTTCCAGTAGCAGCCTTGCCGCCTCCCTGGATGTGGTCTGTTTCATGGCCGTGCTATCCTTATCAATAGCGTTTTTGGAGGCCCGGCCGGTTACGATCAGTTCCATGTTTCCGTTTTCCAGAACGTGTCGCTCGATTCCGGTGGGGATTTCGGGCCTAAAAAATGTCTTACAGGAAGACAGGGCAGCAAAACAAATCAGGCAAATCAGACCGATCCGCAGCCCTGAACGGAGCGCCCGTGAACGTTGGCCCGCTGGCCTGCGACCCGGCAACCGAAGGTTTGGGCGTCCATCCAGGCGGGACAGGACGGCCCTGTCCGATTTGTAATGTTTAGACCGACGGGTGCGGGCAGATAAAGTCATGGCATGTCTCCTACAGGACCTTGGACTGAAATCAGAGCCAGCGAGTTGTCGCTTTTCTGGTTTTCAGAGACCGCCGATGCCACCGGTTCCTCCCTGCTTATCCAGAACTCCCTATTCCCTATTGGCCCCGGCGACCGCAATCCATGGCATAGCCTTACAGCCCCGTGGCGGGATCCATCCACCGCAAATCTGGCGGCTGGCCCCCCGAAATACAACCGGGCGGTGACCACCGCGGCGCAGCCCGTGCCGCAACCTGGCGGTGGTAGCCCGGGGGTGCAACACGGCAACACGGTGCGGGCGGGTTGCACCCTTCGTTTAGCTCGCGTTAAGTCTTTTCAGAACGCCGGAATCAGCTGGCCTTCGCCGGAAACATGAAATCGTATTTCTGTTCGTAGCCCTTTTCAAAGCTATCGATGGAGTCGCCGTGACGCAGAGACAGAGCGATGTCATCGTCTCCGTTTAGCAGACACTCTTTTCTAAATGCATCCACCTCGAACTTAAACGTCTTTTCGCTACCCAGGCGCACTTCCTGCTTTTCCAGGTCCACTACAATGGGCTGACTCAGATTGGCCGAAACCCACTGAAAGATCTCTTCTACTTCTGCGCTGCTTAGCTGCACGGGAAGCATTCCGTTCTTAAAGCAGTTGTTGTAGAAGATGTCAGCGTAGGATGGAGCGATGATGGAATAGAAGCCGTAATCCAGCAAAGCCCAGGGCGCATGCTCCCGGCTGGAGCCGCAGCCAAAGTTTTCCCGGGCCACCAGAACGCTGGCTCCCTTGAATTCCGGACGGTTCAGACTGAACTCAGGATTGGGTTTTGTGCCCTCATCGTCCAGATAGCGCCAGTCATGGAATAGATGCACTCCAAAGCCCGTGCGCTCGATCTTTTTCAGGAATTGCTTGGGGATGATCTGATCTGTGTCTACGTTGGCCCGGTCCAGAAGCGCCGGGATGCCTTCATGTACTGTGAATGGCTTCATACTGTAACTCCTTCTTTTGTTACCTTGCGAACATCCACAAAGTGTCCGTTCAATGCGGCCGCCGCTGCCATTTCCGGGCTTACCAGATGGGTGCGCCCTCCTTTGCCCTGTCGGCCTTCGAAGTTCCGGTTGGAGGTGGATGCGCATCTTTCGCCCACGGCAAGATTATCATCGTTCATGGCCAGACACATGGAACAGCCGGCGAATCTCCATTCGAAGCCGGCTTCGGTGAAGATCTTGTCCAGTCCTTCTTCCATGGCCTGCTTTCGCACACGACCGGAGCCGGGCACCACCATGGCTCGAATGTTCGCGGCCACTTTCTGTCCTTTAACTACAGCCGCCGCTCGTCGCAAGTCTTCAATGCGCGAGTTGGTGCAGGAACCGATGAATACGGTGTTTATTGCAATGTCTTCGATCTTCTGGCCTGGCTTCAGATCCATGTAGGCCAGGGCATGTCGGGCCGATTCTCGCTCCACAGGATCGGAGATGGAATCCGGATCCGGCACAGTGCCGTCCACTCCGGTTACCTGGCCTGGATTGGTGCCCCAGGTTACCTGAGGTGCGATTTCGGATCCTTTGAGTACCACTTCTCTATCATACACGGCGTCGGCATCGCTCACCAGGCTTTTCCAGTACTCGACGGCTTTATCGAAGTCGGCCCCTTTAGGAGCATAGTCCCGGCCTTTGATGTAGTCGAACGTGGTCTGATCCGGAGCAATCAGACCGGCCCGGGCGCCAGCCTCGATGGACATGTTACAGATGGTCATCCGACCTTCCATGGATAGATTCTGGATGGCTTCCCCGGCATATTCGATTACGTAGCCGGTACCGCCGCTGGCGCTGATTTCTCCGATAATGGCAAGAACGATGTCTTTGGCGGTGACTCCGTAGCCCACCGGACCATCGATATACACTCGCATGTTTTTGGACCTTCGCTGCTGCAGAGTCTGGGTGGCCAGAACGTGCTCCACCTCGCTGGTGCCGATTCCAAAGGCCAGGGCTCCAAAAGCTCCATGGGTGGAAGTATGGGAGTCGCCACATACAATGGTGTGGCCTGGCAGCGTAAGTCCCATCTCCGGGCCGATCACGTGGACGATCCCCTGATCTTCGTTGTTCAGGTCGAACAGCTGGATGCCGTTTTCGTTGCAGTTGTCCCGCAGGGTTTCCATCTGGATTCGGCTGATTTCGCCGGCCCCGTTCCAGTCTCTGGTCCGGGTAGAAACGTTATGATCCATGGTAGCAAAGGTAAGATCCGGTCGGCGCACCTTTCGACCGGCCAGTCTGAGCCCTTCGAATGCCTGGGGAGAAGTTACCTCATGAATTAGATGCCGATCAATATACAGAAGCGGCGCGCTTTTTCCGTCATCTGCCACCAGGTGAGCATCATAAATCTTATCATAGAGTGTTTTACCGGCCATGAAGTACAAGAAAATAAATCGGCCCTCTGGTGAAAAGGATTTGTTCTAAGGAAGAAAGCCAGGATTTGCGGTTTTCGCGGCCTGACAGGCACTCCGGAAACCTGCTGGCCAGGGTTGTGCGGGGTTCCCTCCGGCCTGTCTCCGGCCCCACTGCCAGATCAGGCTCCGTCCGGTACCGAACGCCGATATCTGGAATCCACCGGCCGTAAGCGCAATTCGAACACAGCAGGAAATCGGAGGCCGATAGGAACCGGCCAAAATGGAAGCCTCCCCAGGAAAGCTGCTGGTCATCCTCGAGCGCAAACCGCAGTTTTGTTGGAAAGTCGGAAGCCCAAAAGCCTCAAGGGGGGCCGGCGTCACAGGAAATCTGACATGCAGGAATTTCTAAGCGAACAACAAAAGGAAATACTGGAAGCCAACCGAAGCTTCTATTCGGCCTTTGAAAAGCTCAGCCTGGAACAAATGAAGCAGTGCTGGGATCCGGGGCCTGACTGCATGTGCATCCATCCGCGCCAACCCGCGCTGGTAGGTTTCGATGAAATAATGGAGTCCTGGCGATTGATATTCTCCGGCACCTCCTATATGGAAATCGATGTAAAGGATGCCACGGTAATGGCCGGCATGGACCTGGCGGTAGTACATTGCATCGAGTCGGTCATGGCGGTATCCGGCGGACAAACCAATCGGGGTCAGGTGCGGGCTACAAATGTATTTCGAAAGCTGGACGATTCCTGGAAAATGATTCTGCATCATGCCGGCGGCTAAGCGAATGCGGGCAGGATATGCCATTAACGTGTAAGCTATGCTAACAAATGGAAATAAGTCTTTTGCGTTGCTGATTTATCTTTTGCTTTCTGAGCCATCCGGTTTTACTTTCTTGGACCAATGGAATTGAACGGAGCCCTCAGCGGCCATCCCTCCCCCGGCCGTGCGCGCATTCCCAGCCGTCGGCGTTTGCTCCCTCTGGTAGCCATCGGTATTCTGGCTCTGGGCTTTGCCCTTCATTGCGGTGGCGAAAAACAAAGCACAGAACTGGATGGAATTATCTTCATCGTCGGCGATGGAATGGGACTTTCCATGATTAGCCAGGCATCCCTGGAAAGCGCGGAGCCGCTGGCCCTGGAAAGCATGCCCATTGTCGGCCTTCAGAAAACTTACAGTACCAGCGGAAGCATTACCGACTCCGCTGCGGCCATCACAGCCATGCTTACCGGGCACAAAACGCGAAACAAATGGATTGGCGTGGATGAATCTGGCCAACGACGAAAGACCCTGTTCGAGATCGCGCAGGAAAGAAACTGGAGCACGGCCATCATTTCAACTTCGTCGGTCACCCATGCCACACCGGCCGGCGCTCTGGTGCATAGCAAAGATCGTCATAACGATGCAGATATTGCCAGGCAGCTTTCGCTCAATCCGCCGGACATTTTGATCGGTGGCGGCCGCGATTACTTTTTCCAGGTTCGACCCCTGTCGGCAGACCAGACCGGAACCAATAATCCTGATTCTGACGAATCCCCCGGACCCGAAGGTTCCGAAGGCTACGATGCCACGCCCTCCGAAACCAGGAAAACGGACGTCTCCACTTTCCTGGATTTCCTCTCCGGAAGCCATACCGTTCAACTCTCTTACCAGGATTTCATGTCCCAGGATTGCGATGACCTTTGCGTTGATGGCAAACCGGCGGATCGATTCATCGGCCTGCTGGCACAGGATCATCTGCCTCCAGTGGATCCCAACCATAAACTGAATTACAAAAAAGACGATGCGAACCCCAATCCCCGTAGGGAGCTTGAGACCCTTGACGCCTCCTTGAGTGATTGGATGCGCGGTCTCCTTGACAATCCTCCTCCCGAGCCAGGAAACCGAAAGAACTATCTGAAAACGGCCAGCCTGCGCAGCCTTCGCACGCTTTTGGCTCGCCAGCGGCCATTTCTAATGCTGATAGAAGGCAGTCAGATCGATTGGGGCGGTCATGCCAACCGGGCGGATTATGCGATCCGGGAGTTGGTAGATCTGGACGAAACCCTGGAAGCTTTGCTACGGGAAACCGAAGGCCGAAACGTACTCATTGTGGTAACCGCCGACCACGAAACCGGGGGTCATGCCATTGTGGACGGAAGACCTGGAAGCTTGCAGAAAAGCGAATTCATCACGCATAAACACACGGCTGAAATGGTTCCGGTATTTGCCCGGGGACCAGGGGCCGAAAGCTTCACCGGGGTCTACGAAAACACGGACATCTTCCATAAATTGCTTGCCGTAATGAACGCCACTCCCGCCTTTTCGCATTAAATGCCAGGGCGGAATGTTTTCTGCCAGGCATTTTAAGCCGAATAACGGAGGATGCGAAAATAGATCACTCCACGCTGGATCCACTGACTTTGATCGGCCAGGTTCTGGAGGTGTACGCACGCATTGACAGCCAGATCGACGAATTCAACCGATCAGAGAGCTTTCGCTGCCCCCCGGGTTGTGGTCGCTGCTGCGAGAATCCGGACGTGGAAGCCACGGTTCTGGAAATCCTGCCCCTGGCCTGGCATCTTTACGAAAGCAATCGGGCCGAAGAGATCTACGACCGTATCGAAACGGAAAACCCGGGATCCCACAGGGCCTGTATCCACTATGCGGCCGATCCTGCCATCGGAGGCAACGGTCGGTGTACCGTCTATGAGCAGAGGCCTTATCTGTGCCGCATGTTTGGCTTTTCGGCGCGTTACGACAAACACGGCAAAACCATGCCCGTGTTCTGTAAACAGCACAAATCCATTTGGCCCGAGGAGATCGAAAGGATCTCCCAGAGAGTTCAGGATGGCGTTAGTAGCCTGCCGAACTATCAGAATCTACACTACGAGCTGTACGGAATCCATCCGGATCTTCAGAGTCAGCGGTTTCCGATCAATATTGCGCTCAAGAAGGCCATCGAGTATTTGTACTTTTATCGTCGCCGGCCGGACCATGCCGCCTAAGGCAATTCAATACAGTTGGCTTTGTTTTCCCGCGAAAGCCCGCTCGGGTGCCCCCGACTTCGAGCACTGTGCCCGCACCTAATTGACCTCCTGACACATCCGTCACCGGTTAAGTCCCGCCAGCGAAAGGGAGGAACCAGATCGCCGTGGAAGGATTTAAGCCGAACGGGCCGCGCCTGGAACGGACTGTCCCCGGGCCATGTCAATCAGCTGGCTCTCAAACAAAAAGTTGGGCAGAAGGGCGTCCTCCGAGTCCCGCAGATGCGGAAGTAAGCCTTCGATGAAATACATGTCCACCTGGCCTTTGTTCTTGGCCTGGATTTGCCCCCTGTATTCGCATTCGAAGAATCGTTTCACCTTTTCGTAGGTTTCGCCGGAAATGTTGATCCGGCCTGGCTGACCGGAAGATTCCATACGACTGGCCAGGTTCACCGTATCTCCCCATACGTCGTAGGCGAACTTTTCCGTGCCAATGACCCCCGCCACCAGAGGGCCAGTATGTATGCCAATGCGGATTTCCCAGCTGGGTTTGCCTTCCCGCTCCTTCTTTTCTTTCCAGCGATCCATAAATCGTAACATCTCAAGCGCGGCCTGTATGGTTCGCACCGGATGATCATGGCTTTCTTCGGGAATGCCGCCGGCCGCCATGTAGGCATCTCCGATGGTCTTTATCTTTTCCAGATTGCATCCTTTTATGATCTGATCAAATGCCCGAAAGCATTCATCCAGTTCAGAAACCAATTCCTGGGGACTCATGGACTCGGCGATGCCAGTAAACCCTTTGAAGTCGGTGAAAAGCACGGTTACGTCATCGTAATGGCGGGGGGCAACTTTTTGTTCTTTCTTGAGCTCTTCGGCAATGGGAAGCGGAAGCGTGTTTCGCAGAAGCGATTCGGACTTTTCCCTTTCGTCCTGGAAATTGCCGGCCAGAATCACAACCAGGATTCCCGTAAACATCTGCACGAAGAAGTACTGCCCCAGTACATCCTCCCAGCGCTCCTGCTCGCTGGCATAGGGCACGACAAGATCGGTGTGCAATTCGATTAAAAACAACGCCAGGGTAACCAGACCGCTTAAAGCGATCACCGAAACAGTAGTCTTCCATCCCCGGGAAAGAATGACTCCAATGACCAGGGCCGGAATCAGATAGTAGTGAGTGCCCCCTTTGGATCCCGCATTCAATACAATGTTCACCGAAAGAAAGCCAAAGATCAGTAGGATAAGCGGCCAGTAAAGACTGCGATAAATGGAACGTACCCGGGAAAAATAATAGAGAACAAAGAACAATATACCGGTGCCAAAATTTAGATAGAACAGCGGAAGCCCTTTTTCCAGTCCCAGATTGGAAAAGCTACCCAGAAGATTGGACAGGCCGTTTATGAAGGTTATCGTAGAGAAGAGCCGGTGCTCCAGGCTGTGAAAGCGGGGATGACCGATGATCCGGTATAATAGATTCATGACTGGCTGCATACGTTAACTCTCTTCTGGACTGTGTCATACTCCAGCCGATTCCGCGGTTGGAGCGATGTTTTCCTGGCGATTTGCTAGAATTTCGCTTCCGTGGACGCCCTGGTTACCGATTAAAAAGAGTGGTCAGGTACGCCCTTTCCAAAAATCTGGCATTGATCCGAGAAGGGCCACCAGGCCTTTCAGGCCCACTCTCAAGGGGCCACCGAACAAGTTCATAGCTTTTTCGGTCTAAACAAAGGATGCAGCCTTAGCCGGCGCTGCATAGCCAACCCGGAGGGTTCGAAGATGAAACGAACAGAACTCGAAAGAAGGCAACGCGAACTACGTCGGGCAGAAAAGAAAGTAGAGGTGCTGGAAAGAAAGGCAACCCGCGAAAAGCGAAATGCCGGATACTACATCACCCACCTATCTTCCCTTTTTCGTCACGATATGAACGAGATTTTTAACACCAGAGATGATCTGGAAATCCTGGAAAGCCTGGAAGGGCTGAAAGAGGATCTTCCGGAAAAGCAATGGGAAACCGTTTTGCGAAAAGCGGTGAACCGCACAAAAGTCGTAGAATCAGATCGCGCTGTAAACGAACTGCGAGAGATGATGGGTGCATAATCCCCGGGCCGGGCTACCTGGTAGCCTGGCCACTCTCATACCCTGCCTTATTCCAATCAACTTACCTGGCCGTTACTTTGGCCACCGGGAGAGCCTTTGAGGTTTTTCGCGGATCAGGGCTTCTGACCGGCCAGATACTTCAGTAGGTCCGTTGAGGTGATGATTCCGATCATCTTCTCGGTGTTCTTATCTGCCACTACAATGGCATGGATTCGATTATCTACCATGGCCAGGGCGGCCTGCTGGACAGAAACGTCTTCGAAGAACGAAAAGATAGGCTGGGTCATGATTTCCTGGACCAGAACATCGCTTCCTTCCTCTTCAATGATCCGGGTCACAGTAACAAAGTTCTCCACATCTTTCGCAGAAAGCATTCCGATAACCTCTCCCTGCTTGTCCACAACCGGGATGTGGTGGATATTCTTCTCCTTATACAGAGGTACCACTTCCAGGATTTTCTGATCCTCTCGAACAGTGATTGGATCCCGGGTCATTAATTCGGCGATGGTTATCATAGGACTTCTTTAAGCTAACCCCTCCTGGCTTCAAGTAGAATAGCAGCCAAAATGTCTATTCGTGCTTAAGCCAATCAATGCGATAAAGATCCAGTCGCCGATCCCTGAAGTTCTGTACCGAGCCCTGGTATCGCAACTCCTTCAGCAAATCCATGTCTAGATCGCTTACCAGGGTCATCTCTGTATTGGGAGTGGCCTCCGCGATAATGGCATCGTGAGGGAATGAAAAGTCCGACGGCGAAAACATGGCCGCCTGCGAATACTGAATGTCCATGTTCTCCACCCGCGGCAGGTTACCGACGCTGCCGGTAATCACCACGTAGCACTCATTTTCTATGGCCCGGGCCTGGGCGCACCGACGCACCCGCAAATAGGCGTTGCGAGTATCTGTCCAGAAAGGCACGAACAGTATCTTCATGCCCTGCTCCGCCAGCACCCGGGAGAGTTCCGGGAACTCCACGTCATAGCAGATGAGTACGCCCACCTTTCCGATGTCCGTTTCAAAAACGCTTAACGTATCTCCGCCATGAAGACCCCAGTAGGCTTTTTCATCGGGAGTTATATGAATCTTGGCCTGGCTTTCCATGGTTCCGTCCCGACGACAGATGTAGGAAACATTCTTGATTCCTCCCTCCTCGTCCAGCCAGGGCATGGAGCCCGCCACGATATTGATGTTGTAGGCCACGGCCAGATCCCGCACCGCAGCGGCCATGTCGTCCGTGTAGGTAGCCAGGTGCCGAATGGCCTTGCTGGGGTGGTTTTCCGGGCTATTGGCCAGAAGCGGACCGTTGAAGAACTCGGGAAAAAGTACGAAGTCCGAATTGTAACCCGCGATAGCGTCCACGAAGTATTCCATCTGTTCGATTACGTCGTCCATGGAATGGAATCTTCGCATCTGCCATTGGACGGCGCCCACTCGCACTACTGACTTGCGCGAACTCAAATAAGAGTCCCGCTTTCCTTCCCTGTTTTCGTAGTAGATATTGATCCACTCAAGAAGCGTGGCGTAGGAGCGAGAATCTTCGTCCTCTGGTATATATCGTCTGAGAACCTTGCGAACGTGGAAGTCATTGGCAAGCTGAAAGCTCAGCACCGGATCGTAGATCTCCCCATTTCGCACCCGATTGATGTACTCCTGCACAGTCATATCGTCCGCATGCTTGTTGTAACCTGGGATTCGTCCGCCGGTGATGATTCTTCGGAGGTTCTTTTCTTCACATAGAAGTTTACGGGCATCGTACAATCGACGTCCCAGGCGAAGCCCCCGGTACTCGGGATGAACAAATAGATCGATTCCGTACAGGGTATCAGCGGATGGATCGTGAGTATCCATGCGATTGTAGCCGGTAATCTCGTCGTAGGTATGGTTGTCGCCGAACCTCGCGTAGTTTACGATTAAACAAA
Source organism: Spirochaetaceae bacterium (assembly GCA_002730875.1). GTDB lineage: Bacteria > Spirochaetota > Leptospiria > Leptospirales > Leptonemataceae > UBA3465. The sequence continues at coordinate 15,068 of PCBI01000017.1, forward strand.
GCGCGCATCCGACAACTTTGCCTTTATCTTCAATGCAGATCTGGCCTTCCGGAAAGCGATTCAAAAGCACAGATATCTCTTCTCGAGACCAGGCGCCCCCCATTCGGTTATAAACCAGGTTCATGATCTCCTGGACATCGTCGTAGTCGTCAATTCTAAGCGTTCTGAGCGTTAATTTATGGGAGAGGTCGTCTTCCGTAATCTCGGGTTCGCTGCTTGTTTCGTTGTTATCGGGAACGTTTAAGGACATAAGGACAGAAAAGCAACTTCCTGTACCCGGAAAAACCATTTCCTGCTTGCCATAAGTTTTTCTTTCTTATACCGATATTATATCCATGGACTTCTGCAGATTCAAAGCCGGCCAACTGAGCGCTGCGATTTTTACCATCAATCTGATGGCCGCCGGCCTGGTTTGGGCTGAAGAAGAAAACATATCGGCGGATCCGCAACCTTCTGCCACGCCGGATACGCCGGCTCCCGGACGTAGCGACGACACTCGTGCGGATTCCCAGGCGAGCCAGCCTTCGGCGCTGGAGTTGCATCATGCCCGTCAAACCTATCGAGAACTCTATGCGCTGAGCCAGGAATACAGACAAATGCTTCAGGTTCTGGATCAGAACTATGGTAGCCCCTCACAACTCACATCCGCGGGTAATGAAACCGCCACGGACTCGGAGAGCTCACCGTCGGCGGCGCCCTCATCAGCGGAGAACTCCTCACCGGACGGGAACTCCATAGAGCTGTCTGATTGCCCCTCGGCCGCCTACATGCATTATTCCCGAAACCAGGTGAACGATGCGCTTACCACCGTGCGAAGCTGCGTGCAGAAACAGCGGTCCCGCCTGGCCGCCTACGGCAAAGCCCTGAGCCAGGATACCGATGCCATTCTATCGCGATTGAGCGATCGCATTCAGGCTCTCATGGGCCAGTCCAGCTACTCCTCTTCGTCAGTCTCCAGCCGGAAGCTAAGCAAAGGACGCAATCTACTACAGATTTCCCTTAAGACGGCTCAACAGGCCCAGAGCATGCTGGCAGAAAACCCGGAAACGGCCATCAAACGTTTTCGTGTAGCCAGGTTCCAGGCCATCCAGGGGCTGATCCTTCTGGAAACCAGCTATGAAGGCGAACAAAAGCTAAAGAAGGAATTCGAAACCGCACTGCTGGATGCGGAAGGTAAGGTTCACATCAAACCCCTGGATGAGGACAAATACCGGAAGGTGTCGACGGACGCTGAAAAAAAAGCCGAATAGGCGCTGGCGCCGGAGAAACGAATAGGCGCTGGCGCCCGAGAGACGGCGAGCCGGAATGCTCAGGAAACCATGGCCGGACGTCAGAAATGCGTGGCGATTCCATTCGAACGAGAATTTCCTTGAACGAGAATTTCTTTTAAGGTAAAGATGTTCCTCGCTTATGACGGATCGGATCAGTCTAAAGGATTGGCGCAGTCCGGGTCCCCACTTATCAAAAGACATCGTTCAAAAGACACCGTTCTCAATGATATCATCGTCAAGTTGATGCAAATAGACATAGACCAGCGCCTGAATCGAATCCGTCTCCGATGGAAACAGGGGCTGCACCAGGCAGAGTTCCCTTTCGTATTCGGTGCCCCGGTCTTCCACTTCATCCAGGATGGCCAGGATGTCCTCGTTGATTTCGAAAAGCTCGCCGTACACCGAATAGTCGGCATCCGGTCGAATGGCCGGATACCAGCTTACGCGATGCATCCTGTATCCATTGAGCCGGGCCTCCCCCAGAAAACGCGCCCCTTCCATATACTGATGGAGACGATATCCTCGTTTCAAGGTACCATAGACAAAAACAATGGGCGCCGAACCAGAGTCCATGCTTCCAATACGATAAGCAAACCCCCGATGGAAAGTGGTTTTTAAGGGAACCCTTATTTTGATTGTGGTACAATGTCTGATGATCGCGGTCCAATGTCTGAATCCATGGTTTGCGGAATCGACGTAGGCGGCCCCCGAAAAGGCTATCATATCTGCGTCTTGAACGGCACTCGAGTTGAACTGCTGGCCCATGCCACCGAGCCCCGGGAACTGATCCGACTATTGCAGATCCATACAGCACACCGAGGGCAATACATCCAGGCAATCGCCGTAGATGGTCCGGCCCGGGCTCAACGTGCTACAGCGACCATTCGCGCCACCGAGGCCGAACTTGCCCGACGCGGCTATCGTGTCCTGTATACGCCAGAAGAAAGACCAGAACCGGATCACTGGATGAGTCGTAGCGAAGCCATCCATAGAGAATGTCGCAAGGCGTTCAGGGATGCGACAATGCTGGAAACCTATCCCACCGCTGTCTCTGACCGTCTCTTTGGACTGGATGCTGAGTTTCCATTGAGTCTACTCCAGGAAAAGTCCAAGCGAAAACAGGTGGCGGATTACCTGGACGCCTATCTCTGCGCTCTGGCCGCGCAGCGCTTCATCTGCGGCGAAGCGGAGATCCTGGAGGATTCCGGCCGCGACAATAAGAGCCAATGCAAGCTTGTACTGCCTCAATTCACAATCACCCGGGCCACGTTAAGCTTTTTGATTCGCGGCAACAATGTGCTACTGGGAATGAAAAAGAAGGGATTTGGAGCAGGCTACTGGAATGGCTTCGGAGGAAAGATCGAGCCCGGGGAAACGCCCAAACAGGCTGCAGTGCGCGAAATCCAGGAAGAGTGCGGACTGCATGCATTGGAATTGAGTCCTGCAGGCAAGCTGTACTTTCATTTTGATGATGATCCCCGGCGAATCGAAGGATATCTGTTTCGCACATCCAGGTTTACCGGCGATCCGGTAGAAACGGCGGAGATGCGCCCATCCTGGTTTTCGATCAAGGATCTGCCTTTTGAACAAATGTGGGAAGACGACCGGTTCTGGCTACCCTACGTTCTTCAGGGCAAAACCATTCATGGCACTTTTAGATTCAAAGCCAGAAAAATGCAGGATTACAGTCTGGATATTGTAGACTGAGACAGAATGCCAAAGAGCCTATCACCAGGCGGGCATTATCCCCGCATCCAAATCGAATTCATCGCCGCCTGCATCGATTAAAACAAAACCGGGTTCATCCGGTCGGCGAACCAGGGCATATCCGTTGCGAAAATCCGTGGCTTCCGCATAGCCCGATTTCCAGACACTTCCATCCCCTTTGATGAATTGAAATAATCCGGAACCGCAATCCCGAACACGGGCCACCACCGGCGCTTCCGCCGAAAAGGATTGGCCTCCAGGGCATTTCAATTCCAGAACAATCCGGTTCCCGGCTCGATAACCCTGCTTTGCTTCATGCACAAAGTAGCTCAGTCCTGAAACCGGATCCTGGGCCCACTCCAGGGAGGCATGAAGCTCCATCGCCCCGGAAAGATTCAGGTAACCAAAGCGATCCCAGTGAAAGAACCGCGCCCTTCCCCCCTGGAAGGGATAAATCATCTGATGCTTGAACGGCAAAACCACATGCCCTGATTTATCGATGAGGGCAAATAAATGGGGCGGCTTTACGGACTGGACCGCGGCGCGATTCTCGGAAAACGGAAGCACGCGACCATAGGTTGGTCGAATACGCCAGTTACCTGCCTTGTCTACAAATCCCCAGAGCCCGTTTTTCTGTGCGCCGGCCAGACCTTCGGAAAACGGCTGCACATCTTCGAATTGCGGAGGGATGACTGTTTCTCCCTTGATGTCCAGAAAGCCGCACCGGGAATCCTGGCAAAAAGGAATAAGACCTTCCGATGCTTCGCCGATCCAATCATAGTCAAAACCGAATAAGGCGCTACCAGCGTGGTCAATGTAGCCGCAGCCGGCGCCACAGACCCGGGCCATTCCGTCCTGGAAGAAACCGCCGCTCTTGTAATCCGTGCTCAATGAAACCCGGCCCGTCTTGTCGAGATAAATCAATTTCTGGTCCTGGATGGCAGGGATCAAAGGCTCCACCGCCGAGGCAGCCGGGCCGCAACAGGAAATCAGAAGGAGGACTACAAACAATCGCACGTAACCAGAAGGAACCGGGCACTTAAACTTGCAAGAATAAGCCGCAGTGAGGATTTGTCCAGTACCCGCTATGAACCTGGACTACACACCGCCGATCTGGCTACGCCATCCTATGATTCAATCCACATTGGCCTCCAGAGGAAAAAAGGGCCGCATAGCTGCAAAGTCCGAAGGTTACCTGTTCCAGACTTACTGTCCCCAGGAAGATCGTATGGTAAGACTCACGGGAATCTACGATCTGCAACCGGCCCATTCAGGTCATGAAGAACGCCGGACCCTGGCAGTGCTCATTCATGGCTGGGAAGGCAGTTCGGAATCGGCCTATGTAATTCGCCTGGGACAGGAGTTGTATTCCAAAGGCTGGGATATCTTTCGCTTGAATCTCCGGGATCACGGTCCTACGCATCATCTGAACCCCGGCCTGTTCAACGGTTCGCTAATCGACGAGGTTTACGACGTTATTCGCCAGTCGGTGTTTCACTGGCAAAACCTGGTGAGTCCATCCCCCATTGGCCGAACCGTGGTGGCCGGATTCTCCATGGGGGGTAACTTCGCACTGCGTGTGGCGGGAAGTCATAGCACTACTAAAAAGCAGATTCCGGGCCTGTCGCACTGCTATGCCATATCGCCGGCGGTGGATCCGGAAAAGACTACACGAATGCTGGACAGCCATCCCGTGCTTTCGCATTACTTTCTGCGCAAATGGTTCCAGTCCCTCAAACTAAAAGAGAAGCATTTCCCGGAGCTCTACGAATTTGGTAATCTTTCGGATGCCGGAGACGTAATGACTTTAACCGATCGTGTGGCAAGGCAGTATTCGCACTATCAGGATGCCTCCCATTACTTCCAGAGCTATACCGTGCGAAAAGGCCATGCCGACCGAATCGATGTTCCTTTAACAATACTGTCGGCCCAGGACGATCCGATCATCGCACCCCGGGAGCTGGAAGACTTTGCCACGAATCCCAACATCAATCTGATTCTAACCCGGCATGGGGGCCACAATGGCTTCTTTTTGCAGAACCTCAAGCGGCCCATCTACCTGGATCTGGTGGAAACCTGAAATCGCCATAGGAAAAAGTCCCCCCATCCGGCCGTTTATGCCGAGGCGGATACTCTGGCATGACCGGTATCGCAGGCTGGACGGAAAAGCCCGATACAGGCGAACTCAGAGCGGACAAAGTTAAACCAGGCCTGCCCGGGCAGGCCCCATGGATACCTCAAAGCGGTGGATAAACCCATCGGATAAGAGCAGCCTATTCCTATCCTGCATACAGCCTGCCTGGTCGATACCTGGCGCGTTGGTGCACGGACTGCCCGGGGACTATCCGGGGCGCGAACACACCGGCTGACCTTGGGCGGCCCAGGTATGGGAATCTTATCCTTTGCTGTTGAGCTCGGCCAGCTGACCGTTTAGAGTGCAGTAGTCGTAGGCATAACCTATGGTAAAGAGCCCGCCAGTGAGCAAATACAGGATGCCGGTCAAAACCTTGCCCATATAGAATCGATGAATGCCGAACAGTCCCAAGAAGGTAAGAAGTATCCAGGCGGTGCCGTAGTCGTAGCGACCTTCTACATACTTCTTGTCTGCCCCCGCATCCATGGAAGGGATCAGAAAAAAATCGATGATCCAACCTATGAGCAGCAACCCTCCGGTATAGAGCCAGATGATTCCGGTAATAGGTTTACCGTAGTAGAATCTATGAGCTCCGGTGAATCCGAAGATCCACAGAAGATATCCCAGGGTTTTGCTATGCGTATCGGCCATGGCTGATTTGCGCACAGCCTTCGGCGGAATCAATTCAAATTCCTTTAGGCGGGACCGGTGGCGATAGCCCCTTGCGATGATGGGTCGATTAGCGCCTTCCAGGATCCGTTCGAACCTGAATCATGCGCTCCATAAATAGCTTCTGGACAACCTGACCGTCTGGATACTGTCTGTTTCGATATCCGCAAACCTCAAATCCCAGCGCCTCGTATAAAGCCAGAGCCGGATTGTCGGAAAACACGTTCAGTCTCACCCGTTGTATTCCCTTCTGTTCCAAAAATTGCAGGGCCTGGCTTACCAGGGCTTTTCCCAGACCCCGTCGTCGCAGGGAAGGATGGACAAAGATGCAGGCAAGCATGGCGGTATCGTCCTGCCACTTTCGAATCTGTAATGTTGCCGGAATCCGCCCCCCTTTCGCCGGTAAGAACTCCCGCAGCGTATAGACTCCTTCCGGGGCTCTGAGGCTCTCGATGTCTTGCTCGAACGCCTTTCGGGAAAGGGGAAATCCGTACAGTCGGCCGGATAGCTGGAACAGTTCCCTTTCCGAGAGTTGCTGAAAGGCATGGAACAAGGCGCAGGGTTCCTGCAGTCGGATGCAGTTCCTGGCCCCTGTAGCGAGCATTGAATCGTAAGCCGCGGAGGTCTCACTGTCCGGGCCATTTGCCGGATTAGAGAAACCCACTGCCAAAGAATCTCTAGTATGGAGTTTTCTCATGGTGTTGCGTGCTACGCCCGGTTTAGGCGACCTTGAATGTCGTGGTGTTCCCTGGCGCCGGGGACGCTACCCGCCAGGGATGCCGAAGCCCTGGCGGCCGCCCTGCGAAGTAATCCAGACCGTGGCCTCTAAAAAAGATCGTCGTCCAGCCCCAGAGACATTTTCCCTTTGGGACCTTCGAATTCCACCCGGTTCAGGTAGTGGGCCTTCAACTGCTCGGTCTTGCCCTTTGCCGATAGATCAATACTTTCCAGATAGCCGGCGGCCTGGCCCACCATGGATGCTGTCTTTTCGGAAACAAGTATGGCCGAAGGTTTGCAGGCCTTTTCCAGCCTGGACGCTGTATTGACGGCATCGCCAATAAATGTTAGTTCCAGAAAGCCATCGCCCCCAATGCTTCCGAGAATGCATTCGCCGGTATGAATACCTATGCGAATACTAATCTCTTCTTCGCCGCTCTTTAACCTGAACAGATTCAGCAGGTTGAACTGCTTTTGCATTTCAATGGCGGACAATAGAGCGTTCATAGGATTTTCGAAAACCGCGAAGATGGAATCACCCATGATTTTGTCTACAAAACCGTGGTTGTGAAGTATGATGGAAGAAGCGGCCCCAATGGACGTATTCAGCATCTCCAGAATTGCTTCCGGACTGGTCCGTTCCGCAATGGATGTATAGCTCACCAGGTCCGCGAAAAGGAAGGTAAACTCCCGTTCCTCGTTGGGGATATGGTCCAGGCCCGCCAGACTGGCGCTTCGAGCGCGGTGGGCCAGGTGGCTGGACACATAGCGCCGTAGAATTTCGTTGCTATGTACTCCCTTCTCATAGAAACCTGTGGAAACATGGACATCCGGTAAATCTATGTCCTGAAAAAGCAAATAATGAAACCTGCCGGAAGGCTCCGTCCTTTCAAAGGCCGAAAGCTGATACAACCGTTTACCTTTCTCGGCATCCCTTAGCATCACCCTGTAGTTCTTCAGCGGTTTGGACCAATCCAGGTTGCGCATGAACAGTTCTTGAAAGCTTTCAATGCCCAGGATCTTGAGAATGGTGGCGCCCTGGACGTCCTCTTGCCGAAGGCCCATGCGCTTGATCAGTCTTCCTGACACGGCCTTTATCTTATGGCCCGGCCCCAGGATAATGGGATACAGATCCAGTTCCTTGATAAAAAGTCCGGCCAGACCCGGAAATTCTTGCAGGTTATGAGGCTCCGCCACTGCTCTTTGCTACCATGCCCCTTTTGGCTGTCAAGCCGGGCATTCTCTTGCCCTGGCTTTAATAGGATCACTGCTTTCACATAGCGGAAAAAAGCCCGGATGGCCCGGCGCTCCGACACCTCCGACACCTCCGAGCGTCGGGACGGAAGGAACCAGGTCGGTTGCAATCCAGGCTACTTCGCCGACTTCTACCCGGCGTATGTTGCTTGCGGCTCTGTGGGCGCGCGGAAGCATGAACCATGATCTATTTTGAAGATATGGAACCCGGCATGGAATATGAGTTGGGATCCTATAACGTCACCGAAGCTGAGATTCTGGAATTTGCGAAAAAGTACGATCCGCAGCCATTTCACATTAACCATCAGGCCGCCCAGGAGTCCATGTTCGGCGGTCTCATTGCCAGCGGATGGCATACAGCTTCCATTTGTATGCGTCTCTACGTGGATGCCATTCTCAACAAAGCGGCCAGCCTGGGTAGCCCGGGAGTGGATCAGCTACGGTGGAAACGCCCCGTACGCCCCGGCGATACTCTCACCGGAAGATTTAAGATCACCGAATGTAAACCGTTTCGCCCTGGCGTAGGAATTGTAAAAGGCACTGCAGAATTGAAAAACCAGGACGGCAAATTGGTCATGAACTTCCTGGGCCAGGGAATGTTTGGCACCCGCCCTTCCTGATTTGCCGGATTGATAGACCGATTTCGGCTCTGAGACCAGCGAAACCGTTTCGCTGGAAAGCGACGACCTCGCTCGCCGCATTGCTGAATCTATTTCAGGTGGCGTGCACCAGCCCGAAACCTGGCGTTTCGGGGGAAAAAAGGCAAACATCGAGCGGGGCTCATGAATCCAAGTCATACCGGCTATGCGAATGAAATCCACTTCCTCTCTTATCTGTCTGGCCCTGCTGATCTATCTTTCAACCCTGGCGGCGCCCCTATCGACTCAGGCGCAGACAGAGCCGGCGTCATTGTCGCTACCGGGTGCCCAGGCCCGTCTGTTCGTCGGCGAATCCCTGTGGATCTACATTAACCGCGGACAAGCCGGCATTTACAGAATCAACGCTAGTTCAGAAACGCTTCGGCTGGAGAAGGAAGCCCCTCTTCCCGGCAAATACGAGTTGAACGGTTTCTTCGTTGCGGATGGAACGATCTACGGATACAGGCAGAGTACCGTTTATCGGTTCGTGGATTCCGCGTATCAGTCCCTAGACCTTGGCTGCAAGGTTGCATCGGCTACCAATTCAGTCAAAGAAGCATTCTTTCTCTGCGAAACAAAGTCCGGCTTCCGCATTCTGAGCTTGTCTCTTGCATCGTGGCCACCAAAGCCTCGAGAAATCACACTGGAGGGTCTGCCTTCCACGAATGATAGGCACGTCCAGATCAAATACTCGGGCGATCTGTATCTTCGTTACAAATGGAAGACCAGGGATAACTTCTGTCAGTGGAATCCTGACTATAGAGGATGTGGCGGGAAAGACAAGGTTCCCAAAAAGCCCGTTTACCGGCATGGAGTCTTTCAACTGAAAACAAAGACCGCCTGGGTGGATGTTACCGAGGGCCTCAATCCGGGAAACCTGACTGATGGAGTGAAGCCTGGTCCTCTGGGTGAGATGTATTCGAGCAACCAGCTCTTTATTAGCACGGAACAGGGAGTCTGGAAGCGGCACGCATCTGGCTGGCGACTTCTGGTTCAAAATCGGGGTAATGCGGAAATAACCGCCACCGAGAAAGGACTCTTCCAGGCCCGGGGATCAAGCATCGAGTTTGTATCTGCCAGACCGCTTTCCGACGATCCCGATCCACAAAGCCGCACTACAGTATCCCTTCCGCAGTGCAAAGAGCGCAAGATTCTGTCCCTGGCGTCGGTTAAGAACCGAGTATTTGCCCTTGCCCGGGAAAAGTGCGATGGCCGAACAGAAAAGCTCAGCCTCCATGAATTGGTAGTCCCGAAAGCGTCCGGACTCTCCTTGAAGTTCGTTCGCATTACGGAGCTCGGCAAAGGGAAAAGCGAATTCGAAGGAAGCGCCTTCTTTCTGCCTGACGGAGGTATTGTCGCCGAGAAGAAGCGGTTTGCTCCTGACGGTCAGGAGATGTCCGATGTGACCCACAACTCCAGTTCTTTGCGCGATGGGCAACGATTGAACAAGTCGCTTTATCTGCTATATTCCGATCGGATCCACATCCATGGAGATGGGCAGCTCCGCTGGATTCCCCTCCCAGAAGGCCATTCCGGCTGCAGCAGAATTGCCGTCCATAAAGCCGAAGTGAGGATGGCTATCCTTTGCGACAGTTATATCCTGGTTATGGGCCCGCAAGGTGATTTGCAGCACAAGCTTGCCTCCACCGGACGCTACAATACAGACGTAGCCTATTATGGGGATCAGCTCATCGTGTCCGGCTTCAAGAATCAAAGAAACAAGAATCCGGTGCAGGTGGCCTTTGTTGAAAGCTGGTCTTTTCCGAGCGTATCGAAAAACGTCCCGGTTAGCAAGGCTTCGCTGAACTGGTACACCTTCAGATATGATCCCCGACGGCTTGACCAGGACATGGCCGATAGCCGAATCTATCGCATACATTCCTCGGCGGAGGGTCTCTTTATTTCCGGTGAAACCGCCGGCGGAAACACCATATTTCGCTGGAATGGAAAGGATTTAAAGACCGGAGCTCTGATCACATACGACGTCTACAACACTGCGTGGAATACAAAGAGCGAACATAAAGGCTATTACGCGCATTTGAATCCAGAAACGGGCGAGGTAATCCGGGGGCAGATGATCATCCCACGCAGAAGCGGAAATGCCGGTAATACCTTCCGGAGCAAAGACCTGATTGTAGGCCCGGATTTTCTCTTGTTTGCCGGGACGTCGGCCTGCTGCATTCCAGACAGAAGCATGCACCGAGTGGATGGACCGGTAGGTCCTTATATGGGCGGCGATGCTGCCCTGTTATTCGTGGATCGAAGTTTCAAAAACCGGATTCTATGGACGGCCCTCGCTCCCCCCGAGGGCATCAAGGCTTCCCTGCATTCGGTGGATTTGTTCCAGAATCGAATTCTGGTTACCGGCATAATCGAGAAAGGTTCCTGGCGCGGTGTAACTGGTCCCTTTCTTCTGGAACTGAAGATCGAACGACGGGAAGAACACTGAATCTCCATGACAGAAAAGCGTCCGGACAGCCCTAAGGATTTAACCACCCTCGTCGTCGCACCAGACAGGGAACGGCAAGGCCATCAGGGCAATAAAGCCTCCGGGCTGAACCCGCACAGAATCCAGGCTGTAAGCATGCTGGATGGGCCTAATTCGGTTGACCGGATCTACCCGGAAGCGTAGCTTTTGCTTCTATGAAGAAGGTGGCCGCGCTCTTTGTATTCCCGGTTCTACTTTTTGTTGCTCAGTGCGATCCAAAACCCGAAGACGATCTTCCTGAACTCACCGGCAGGGTGGTAGATCTGGCCGATATCATTCCGCCCGCCACGGAAAGCCGGCTTAACTCACTACTCCAGAGGCACGAAGAAGCCACCACGGACCAGGTTGTTGTTTTGACCGTGGAATCCCTGGAAGGATTGCCCATTGAGGATTACTCGATTCGAGTGGTGGAAAAATGGAAAATCGGCCAGAAAGGAAAGGACAACGGTGTGCTTTTGCTCGTGGCCCGGGATGACCGCGAAGTGCGCATCGAGGTAGGATACGGCCTGGAAGGCGAGCTCACGGACCTGTACTCCAAACGTATCATCGACCATCGGATTGTTCCCGAATTCAAAAAGGGCAACTTCGGCGAAGGCATTCTCTACGGCGTTTCCGGGATTCTCTATCGGATCAACAGCCCCGTGGCCAGCGAGGCCAGCGATGAGCTTTCCGGGACTGGCAGCTTTTCCGGCACTGTTATAGGCGAACAGGTACCGGCCATTGGCACTCCTAACGGTCTGGATTCCGCCACATCAACCAGCGCCGATAGTTCTCCATCCACCTCCGAAAGCGAAAAAGGCTTCGGCGACTGGGTAAGCATGATCCTGGGGTTTATCTTTTTCATTGGCATCGCCATCTTTGCTCTATGGATGATTCAGTACTTCCTGCGAGCCATGTTCTTTGGCGAGGGGGCGGCCGGCTGGGTATTTCTGGCCGCCATAGGCTGGATTCCGGCTATGGTTGGCTCAGCAATCATCACGGGCGCACTGGATGCTGAAGTAGGTTCTATTCCTTTCTGGATTTCCCTGATCGGGATCTTTGGCGGCACCATTCTACTCCGGAGCCTGTTTCAGTACACCGACTGGGGCAAGAAGCTCTCCGAGAAATGGGAGCCGGATATGTCCAGTAGCGGTTCGTATAGCGGAAGCAGCTATTCCAGCGGATCGTCTTACTCCTCCTCCTCTTTTTCCTCGGGAAGTAGCTTCAGCGGCGGTGGCGGCAGCTTTGGTGGCGGCGGAGCATCCGGCTCCTGGTAAGTGTCGGATAAAGCTGCAAGACCTCTTTGCCGGGCGAGGACCTATTTCCAGAAATTGCGATAGGCAAAGGACGATGCCACTCGATCCGATGGGTCTTCTCTGAGCACCTCTTCGAACAGCCAGAATGCCTGGTCCCTTCGGTTGGCAAAGAACTCCTCGACCCCCTTTTCGAAATCCGACAGCGTCTTCTTTCTCAACGGATTCAGATAATCTCCGGGCCTATAAAGCTCGTAGAATTCGTGCTGCTTTTCGTTTCGATCCTTTATGATGAGCACCTTGCGTCGCAAGGCATCCTCCGGGACTTCCAGTTCACCGGTGATGAGAAAAGGCACAGCCAGCCATTGTTGCCACCGATGGATCTCGGCCAGCATCTTTTCATCCTCGGCCTTTACCAGGGACACGAAATGCGCGCCGGCGCTACGACCCTTGTGGCCCAAGGCCTGCTGATACACCAGCGCCGAATCCTGGAAATCGTAGGCTTTCTGTAGAGTCTGATCCTGGTCGATGAGAGTCACCAGATACCCTTCGGTATCCGGACCAGAATAGAGTTTGCCCTTTAGAATTTCTTCTTCGCCATAGAACCGAGCGTAATTCTCTACATCCTCTTTTTTCATGGCCCAGGGCGGCAAAATGCTGACCAGGCGATCCCCCTCGTCCTGCCTGGGTGAGGTCCATTGAATATAATCCTTTAATGTGCTCAGATGCTCCTGGCTCGCTTCCCTGATCTCGGGACCGGGATGACTGGGAAGGGTAAATAGAAAACGAGTACCCAGATCGCTTTCGCTGGCCAGAGTGATTTTGCCGCCCAGCGCCTCGATCCATAGTCGGCAAAGCGCCAGACCGGTGCCAGCCCCTGGATTATCCACAATGGAAAGGAAGAAATCGAAGGCGGCCACCGCTTCCCGGGAATCCATCACTGTATCGCGTAAGGTGAGTTGAAATCCAATCCATCGCCCCTGGTCTTGTATTTCCAGATCCAGGCGTCCTTCTTTCTGGCGGTCCAGACAGTAGTGGAAAAGATTCACAAAGATGGCTTCAAGGAAAACCGGATCCACATCCAGGTGCAGATTTCGGTTGGCCATGATGAGGTTTACGTTGGCCTGAATTTCCGCTATCTCCTGGGCACGATTAAATGAGAAATTCACCGCAGGCTCAACAGGAACGCAGGACGGCGCCGGAGGAATGGAGCCCGAGCGGATGAGCGAGAATTCATAGAAATCGTTTACGAAGGATCGAAGTCGGAGACCGGACTCGAGAAGCGTATCCACTTCCCGTCTAAGAACTCCATCGGTGAAATGGGCTCCCTGCAGGGCTTCGGCCACCCGTATCATCCCTTCCATTCGGCTGCGAATGTCCATGGCCGAACGGACGTACAGGTCCCGGGTTAGTTGCTGCAGATCGCTTTCCGATTTGCTCCTTACCTTTAGTTCCCGGGCAATGCTTTCTACATGTTCCCGGCTTTCGCCAATCTTTTCCAGCACCAGATTCATGGCCCGGGCCACTGTGGATATTTCATCGGTGCCGCGCACCGGTATGCGTACGTAGAAGTTCTTCTTCAGAACGTTGCGGCTGCCAGTAACCAGGTCCTCGAAGCCGGCCAGTACGGAGGTACGAAACAGATACAAAAGAGCGATTACGGTGGCCAGCACCAGAACGCCGGAAACAGCATAGATCCGAAAACGAACGTCGGTCAGGGCGGCAAAAGCGCGGTCCTCATAGGCAGCCGCGCTCACCACCCAGTCCACGGACCAGCTACCGTCCTGGCTTTGCCACTGGAAATCCCGGTAATGGGCCAGTTTCTTACGAGCCTTTTCCTCGCCTGGATTCTTCCACCAGTATTCGTACACCCCTTTGGCCGCAACGGCCAGATCCCGTCCGATCTTTTTCTTTCTGATCGTGCGATCTCCAAAGGATTCGATGGAATCTGCATTTCGATAACCAAGATACGGATGGGCGATTGCAAAAATGGGAAGTGGCGGCTCATTGTCCCGGAGCATGAACTCCAGGATGTAATAGTACTGCTCCTGGGCGCTCCGTCCGTATAGCTCCAGATAGCGTTGTCTTTCTGCCGGAGTGTCCAGCTGCGGAAGAGCTCTTTCCATGCGCAGCTCGATGGCCTGCCGGGAATAGTCCTCGGGATAGCTGGTTTCCGGAAGAAGCCAACCGGGCCGATATCGAGTCAGCACATACACGTAGCCCTCGCCCGCGGCCTGCACGGTGACGGTTTCCGGGTCGCGCATAATCCGCAGATCCAGGGACTGTTCCCATCGCGTCTTGATCTCTCTGGGGGCCTCCAGGTAGGCACGAAATATCTGGCGGGCCGTTTCAGGGTCAGTAATCAGAAAACCGGCCATTTGATCCACATTCAAGAGATAGCCCAGATTCTTGTTTCGATGGATGAAAGGTACAGCCGGACTACCGTGATCCATCTCTTCACCCACGCCCGGAAAGTCAGAGGGCTCCAGCTCTGAGAACTGAGGCTCCACCCAGTTTAGCTCGCCTGAGCGAAAGATCTGCGGAAAGGCCTTTGTCAGTAATTCGGTGTCGGCTGGATCGATTCGGATCCGCACCTGTCGTATTTCCCCTGCCAGATTCCTGGCGATGATCTCCATGGCATCGGAGCGATCGATGGTTCCCCGTTCATAAAGCGCCAGGGTGGACTCCAGTTCATTGGTGGCCAGCCGGGTACTTTGCTTGAGATCCTGGATTGTGCCGTCTACCAGCGCATCCCGGGCCACCGAGTACCCGTACTGTATCAGAAACAAAGACAATATGCCCAGGCTTCCGATAATGGCAATCATCAGCTTGAATCTAAGTGTTCTATGGAAGGGAACATCTCCCCTGGATTCCACGCCGGCGCGTCCTTAACTTAAAAATTTGCCGAATTGAACAAACGGCGCCCATTAGAAGGCTTGAATCTGATGGTACTCGGTCTTGTCGCATGCGCATTCGGGCAGCGAAACCAGCGGCGCCGAAACGAATAAAAACCGGACCAGGACAGGATGGTATACCGTTGTCTCAGGCTGGCAAACACTATTTACAGCCGAAAAGGCTACCGGAAAGGTTTTCAGGAGCGTAAAAAGCAGCCAACTGCTAGGCGGTTTGCTTTTCCAGAGGAAGATCCTGATAATTGTAGAGCAGGTCCCGACGTACGGGGACAAATCCCGACTCCTGCAGAAATTTGCGGGCCTTTTCTTCGGATTTGATGCCGTAGCTTCGCAGTACGTTTTCCTCGATCACAATGGAAGAGATATCATCGGCTCCAGAATGAAGGGCCAGTTGACCCACACCCTGTCCCAGAACCATCAGGCTGGTTTCAATGTGGTCTATGTTATCGAGAAAAATGCGGCAAATTCCAAGCACTTTCAAGTACTCCTGCGCCGGAACGGCCCGCACGTAGAACTTCTTGGTTTGCTTTTGAAAGGTCCAGGGAATAAAGCTCTTGAACCCACCGGTGCGATCCTGCAGCTTGCGGATTACATCAAGGTGTTCCACAACTTCGCTGGTGGTTTCTTCCGAGCCAAAGACAACGTTTGCGCTACCTGGCAGACCTTCCCGATGACAGGTTTCCATTACTTCGACCCATTGCTCGGTGGTGGCTTTCTTGGGAGAGAGTATCTTACGCATCCTTTCGGTGAGAATTTCGGCGCCAGCGCCGGGGACGGAGTCCAGACCGGCGCTCTTGAGATCCCGCAGCACTTCGGGTAACGGCCGGCCGGTAATATCCGCCATGTTCCTCAACTCTACCGGAGAGAAGGCACGGATATGGATGTGTTGTCCCAGGTTCTCTTTTACGTGTCTAATAACGTCCAGGTAATAATCGAAGGAAAGGTCGGGATAGACTCCCCCCTGGAGAAACATCTGGTCGGCGCCCTGCGCGGCGGCTTCCTCCATCTTCTTCAGCACTTCTTCTTTTGATAGAACATAGCCCTTTCCGTTTCCGATCTCGTCCATGAAGCTGCAGAAGCTGCACTCCACATTGCAGTAGTTGGTGTAGTTTACGACGCGAAAGGCTGTATAGCTTGCAATAGCCGGGCTTACCTTTCTATTTCGGAGTTCTCTGGCCACTGCCTGGATTTTCAGGTAATCCCCGTTTTCGTAGAGTTCCAGCGCCTCTTCCGGGCTGATTCGATTGCCGCCCAGTGCCTTCTTGAGGATGGAATCCGTGGTATCGTTGGCGAAAAGCTGCATACATCAATTTCGAAATTCGGCCCACATTGCACAGCTTTTTTCTGGACTTCCGACCTGTACTCAAATTCCCTGTCTTTACCAGACAATTAAACATCTGCATCGGGAGTTTTTGCATGCTTTCCACCGGGGACATTCTAACCCATATCTTTCATGTTACCATTTTTACGCTGGCTCATGCAGCCTTCGTGTACGCCGTATACTACCGGCTCAAGCTGGCCTCCAAAGGTCAGAAAGTGGATAACCTGGCTTCTATCGAAGCGAGGCTCCGCTCCTTCCTGCTCAACGTTCTATTTCAGAAGAAGTTGTTCAAGCATCCCATGCGTGGGCTTATGCATGCCTTCATTTTCTACGGCTTCATCGTGTATGGTGTTCATACCACCAGCCAGATGATCGCGGGAAATGGCTGGAGCTTATTGCTGGCGGCCGGGATCAATCCTTACGAGTTCTGGATCCCGGAGTTCACCTATCTGGGGCTTGATCTCACCGAAGGCCAGGCCCTTCTGGCTGTGGCGGGCGTGATCGCGGTAATGGCCCTCACTTTCGTTGCCTATTTCAATCTGAACATTGGCAAGAAATTCTCTGCTCAGAAAAGCCCTGGCGCACAGTGGGCCTTCCTGATTCTACTTCTGGCCGAATTTGGCGCAGGATTTGCTATCATCGTTGGATCCGGAGCCTTCATTTACGAGGCTGTGGTTCAGAACTTCTCCCTGCTGGTGCTTACCGGTCTGGGGTACTTCGCTTACCGACGCTGGATCCGAAGAGCCAAAGGCCTGGATATCCCTTCCGCTCAATCGGCTATTGTAATCCTGATGATCGGCACCTTGATGGTATCCACTCTGATCGGCTCTGCCGCTCAGGTAAGCCTGAACAACGGAGCCCATGCTAGCTGGGTCAATAACGTAGTTCTGAAGCTTCTGGGCCTGCTGGGTATGGATTCCACCGTAGAAGCGGAAGCTGTTCGCAACTTCTCCTGGTGGGTTCATATCATGACTGTATACATCTTCATGGCCTATGTTCCCAACTCCAAGCACGGTCACCTGATTTTCGCTCCTATCAACTTCTTCATGGTAAAAGATCAGTCCATCGGAACCATGAACTACATCAACCTGGAAAGCGAAACCGCTGTATGGGGCGCCGGCAACGTAACCGAACTGCCCTGGACCAGCATGATCGACGGACTGTCCTGTATTGAATGCGGTCGCTGTACTGTAGAGTGCCCGGCCAATCGAACCGGGAAGCCTCTGGATCCCAAAAAGATCATGGTGGATCTAAAGCATGCCATGCTGGATCATTCCAGCACCATCATGAGCCACAACCAGGAAGAGGGCCCTGCTCCTTCCCCGGTAATCGGCGATCCCTACATCACCGACGAAGAGCTCTGGGCCTGTACTTCCTGCGCGGCCTGCGTGGAAGCCTGTCCGGTGGGCAACAACCAGCTGGAAGCCATTCTGGAAATGCGAAGAAACCTGGTTCTGGCCGAAAGCCGCATGCCTCAGGAACTCCAAAACGCCTTCGTAAACATGGAAAACAACTCCAACCCCTGGGGTGTGGGTGCCCATACCCGCGCTGACTGGGCAGATGGACTGGGCGTTAAAACCCTGGAAGAAGATCCTAACGTAGATGTCCTGTACTGGACCGGTTGCGCGGCTTCTTTCGACGATAGAAATAAAACCATCGCCCGATCCTTCGTAAAAGTAATGCAAGCGGCCAACGTAAATTTCGGTATCCTGGGCAATGAGGAAGGATGCACCGGAGACAGCGCCCGTCGCGGTGGTAATGAGTATCTCTATCAGATGCTGGCTCAGACCAACGTAGAGACCCTAAACCGCTACAATGTGAAGAAGATTGTGACGGCCTGTCCTCACTGCTTCAATACACTGAAAAACGAGTATCCGCAATTTGGTGGAAACTACGAGGTTCAACACCACTCCGATTTCATCGAAGACCTGATCAACGATGGCAAAATCGAAATGGATGAAAAAGCCGTAGAGGAAATGCAGAACCGTCGCGGAACTTACCACGACTCCTGCTATCTGGGCCGCTATAACGATGTCTACGAGCAACCGCGAAACACCATCCGCGCCGCGCTGGGAATGGACATCGCCGAAGCTTCCGACCACCACAAGACTTCCCTGTGCTGCGGCGCCGGTGGAGCGCAAATGTGGATGGAAGAGCAATACGAGCGAGTAAACAACAAACGTACTCAGCAGCTCATCGATACTGGAGCAGATACCATTGCCACTGCCTGCCCGTTCTGTATGATCATGATCTCCGATGGAGTAAAGAACACAGAACTGCAAGATGTCAAGGTTCTGGACATTGCCGAGCTGGTGGCCGCCTCCATGAAAGGCGGGACCGGTCCTGTAGCCGGGGGCTTCGCTTCCAAAGAAGCGGCTTCAGCCGAGCACTGATCGAAAGCTCGCAACGATCGAACCACTGATTGTGCGAGTATTCGATCGGGCCCTCTGCCAGAAGGCGTCTCTCAGGAGGCGCCTTTTTTGTTTGCGGGAGGCCAGAAAACGTCTCTTCGGAAGCGTCTTTCTTTTTTCCGGGGCACGCCCTATCTTCTTGTGCGATGTCCTTTTGCCCTTGGCCCTTTGTGCCAGGTGCACCTGCTTTTTACTTCAACGATGGCCCTTTTTTGCCGTTGCGTCAAATAGAGGATCCTGTCCGATTGATGGGACTCCGGAAAATGGAAATCCATTTATGCTGTACAAGATAACACAACGATGGGCCGCCGCGCTGTTGGCCACAGCATTCACTGCATGTCTTAGCGCCCCTCCCCTGACGGCGCCGCTGGATAGGCCGGAATGCAAGCGAGCCCATGTCTACAGCCAGCAAGCCCATACGGAAATATCCCGGAGCTACAGACGGACGAATGGCATTCTGGGCGGGGTAGGCATTGTACTATGGTTCGGCTTCGTGGAAGCTCTGGCGATCCCGGTGATTGGCATTCCGATTAGCTATTATCAACATCAGAGCCTGGCCCGGGAAAACATCAGAGAAATGGAAAAAAGCTGCCAGGCTTCGGCCGCAGATTAGACTTTCAATGCCCTCCCGGCGCTTCCGAAGCGCACCGGTGCGGATTCCGACTCAGGGGCGATCCGGCGAAACCGCACCATGAGCCGCTCTCTCGCGACCAGTCTCTAATGGATAGCCATAGCCGGCGCCGCCGGGGGTTTCGATGCGAATGCTTTCCCCTGGATTCACCCGGACGGTGTCGCAAAAACCCAGCGTGTGTACATCGTCTCTTGTGACCTGAACATTTCGGCCCGGTTTTCCGGCCTGGCCGCCGAGCAAACCCGGAGCCACCGAGATGCGACGGTTCGACAAAATGGACGCTGTCATGGATTCCAGAAATCGAATTTGTCGGATCAGACCATCTCCGCCGAAGAATTCACCGGCTCCTCCGCTACCGGTGCGCAAGGAAAACTCTTCCAGGATCACGGGAAAGCGGGCCTCCAGGATTTCCGGATCGGTCATCCTGGAGTTCGTCATATGACATTGCACACCGGAAGCCCCCGCAAAGCCTGGACCGGCTCCCGCGCCCGCTCCGATGGTTTCGTAATACTGGTAGTTCTCATTTCCAAAACTGAAATTGTTCATGGTGCCCGGTCCCGGACTGAGCGCCTGACAGGCCGATAGAATTGTATCCACCAGAACCTGGGAGGTCTCCACATTGCCGGCCACTACCGGCATGGGATACCGAGCTTTCAGGAAGCTGTCTCCGGTATAGATGTCCACGCCATCCAGAGCGCCGGCATTCAACGGTATAGATTTGCCTGCCAGAAGATACAGACTGTAGAGCACGGCGGATCGCACTACAGATTCCGGCGTTTGAAAATTTCGCACCGGCGGTGGGGAACTATCAGAGAAATCAAAGAGCACCTTGTTGCCCTGGCGGCGAATCTGAAGATCGATGCGGGCATGGTTCGTTTGATCCATTGATGACGGGGCCGATGCCGAAATCGACCACGCCGACGTCGGCGATGTTGCAGCCAGGCCTTCGGGAGCGCCGGCGCCGCCCGGGGCCCCGCTTGCGTCTGGTTCGTCGGATCGGCTGGCCTCCGGCCCATCAATCCGCTTTGCGGCCTTATCTTCCGTTGGGTCCAGGGCAATTCTGGCATCGAGTGGCCCGTTTCGCAGCAAATCGTTCAGGCTACGGTCCACGGCAAACCGGGCCGCCTGCCTTAAATAATCCTCTCTGGCTGCTGCGGAGTAGCCTCCGTACTGTCCCATCCTTGCCAGAAGATCCTTTCCCCGAAAGCAGGCCGCTACCTGCGCGGCAAGGTCAGCGCGGTTGGTATCCGGCTGTCGAGCTCCGCCCTGTCGAAACAGCTCCTCGACCGCCGCGCCCGGCTGCAGATCGTTCATAAGGAAGAACCTGGGCGAAATCAGGATTCCTTCTTCGGAGATGTTCTCTGACGCCGCCGGCATGGACCCGGGTGCCACTCCTCCTACGTCGGCATGATGCCCGCGGGCGGCCAGGAAGTACTGCGGAGTCAGCCGCTCCTTTCGGCTGTCGGCGGATTCCTGTTCCCTGGCACTTGTTTCACCTATGGCATCCGGCGCCAGGGCGTCGCCCTCCGAAAATTCGGAGCCGGTCTCACCAGCGAACACAGGCAATACCACGGTTATATCCGGTAAGTGGGTACCTCCCCGATAGGGATCATTCAGGACAAAGAAACCACTCTGCAGGCTATCGCTGTTTTTGAGCATTGGCATTATGGCCTGCACGCTATCCTGCATGGAGCCCAGGTGTACGGGAATGTGCGGAGCGCTTACCAGAATACGTCCGTTTCCGTCAAAAATGGCACAGGAGAAGTCCAGTCGCTCTTTGATGTTAACACTTCGTGCCGTTTTCTGTAGAACCACGCCCATTTCAATGGCGATGGACTCCAGTTTTCGCTGATGAATCTCGGCTTCCACCTCCAGAGTGGTCCCGGATGTTGATTCCGAAACTGACGCGGCGGGCTCAGAGGCGGAATCCGAATCCGCGCCTTCTTCACTTGCTTCTGCCTTGAGGGTTATTGAACCGTGGGCCGGGGCCTCCCTTTCGTCCCGGGCAACATCCAGATCGCCGCCCCGGTTTACATGTCCTTCCCATCCCGGAGCAATGTATACTGTGTCGCTATCCGAGCTTATCAGGGCCGGGCCCGCGATCCTTTGTCCTTCTTCCAGCTCGCTCCGTCGCAGAAGGAAAGCGTCCATCCACGTCCGGTCAAAAATACGCACAGTCTCTCTTCGCTTTTCATCAGGGGATGCGGACATGGAAACCCGGGATGACAGCCTGGCTGCCGCTTCGTGGATTTCGAAGGTGTCGGAGTCCAGACATTCCACCAGGGCAGAACCGAGAGTTTCGCCGCCTTGCGGCGCATAACCATAGAGCTCGCTAAACCTCTCACGGAAATCCCTGGCAACCAGGTCCGCTTCGGGCCATCGATCATAAAAGAGAGAAACGGAAAAATCGCTTCCGGCTGGAATAACCCTCAGTTCGAGATTGTAGGCCGTCGCTCTGCCCGCCGCTTTTCTTTCTTCCAGCAAAGCCAGCAGTTCGTTTCGCGTCAGCTCCAGGCCCTGCACAAGTTCTTCGCCAGAGGCCAGGGTGTGTAGCTCGCTGTGCCGGGTAGCGGCAATGCCAACGGCCGAGAACAGTCCTGCCAGGGAAGGAAAAAGGATACGCTTAATGCCCGCACGGTGGGCCACTTCGCAGGCCATCTGTCCCCCGGCGCCCCCGAAACTAACAAGAACGTATTTTCCAGGATCCCGTCCCTGCTCCACCGTCATCTTTCGCACAGCCCCGGCCATCTGTTCGGCGGCGATTGCCAGAAACCCCTGGGCCAACTCCTCCAAAGCCTGATCCTCTGTTGCCCCTGCATGGCCGACATCCCGGGCCACAGGCTCGCCTGCAGTGGCCGGCAGTCCGGCAGCCACCGAGCTCGACTCAAGATTGTCTTCTTCCGCGGGAGGGGCATCGTTGCGGGCTCCTACCTCGGCCAGCAGCTCCGCAAGAGCCTCCCTGGATCGTTCCCGATCAGGAGGACTCTTGCCATCGGGGCCAAAAATGGACGGGAAATGCGAAGGCAGTATTCGCCCCAGAACGACATTTGCATCGGTGATTGTAGCCGGTCCGCCTTTTCCGTAGAAGGCCGGCCCCGGTGATGCTCCGGCGGAACGGGGCCCCACCAGAAGTCGAAGCCCGTCCCGTTGCAGAATGGAACCACCGCCCGAGGCTATGGTATGAATCTTCAGATGCGGCGCCTGAATCCGATAACCTCCGACTTCGCTGGTTTCGGCTCTTTCCAGTATACCCTCGTAGGCGAATACATCTGTGGAAGTTCCGCCCATGTCGAATCCCACACAGCGGGGCGCTCCATATTTCTTGCTTAGAGTGGCCACAGCGTTTACGCCGCCGGCGGGGCCGGAAAGCAAACTGTCTTTACCGCTGAATTCCTCGGCCGGAATCAGTGCGCCGGCCGATCCCATGAAATACACCGGCGCCGCGGTAGCTTGAATCAGATCCCTGGCATAGCTCTGAATGATGGGCCCCAGGGCTGCATCCACCAGACAGGTGTCGGCCCGGGCAACAGCTCCGGTTAAGGGACTGCTTTGATGCGAAAGATAGATCGGCAGTTCGGTTCGACTGCGAAGATACTCCAACGCCTGGAGCTCATGTTGCGGATTCTTCACCGAATGTAGAAAGACCACGGCCAGGCAGTCCACATCCGAAGCCACGATCTCGTGCAGGGCCGAGTTCAGCGAAGAAAGACTCAACGGCTCCAGAACCTTGCCCTGGTAATTCATTCGCTCATCCACTTCCAGAGATTGGACAAAAAGCGGGGCCGGAAGCTTGATATTTAGAGCAAACAAATCGGGCCTACTCTGATAGCCAATTCGGGCAAGATCCCGGAAGCCCCGCGTGATCAGGAGGCCCACGCGCGAGATTTGATGCTCCAGAAGTGCGTTAGTTCCGATGGTCGTTCCCACACGGAGTTCGGTAATCCCCGGCAAGCCCTGCGCTTCCTCTCGCCGGAGAATTTGCTGTAGTCCGGCCTGCACCGGATCGCTGTATTCCGTAGAACTGGAGAGCAGCTTGTGGGTATGCATTGCGCCGGTAGGATCCAGCGCCACTATGTCGGTGAATGTCCCTCCCCGATCGGCAAAGAATTTCCATCCCGGTTGCATATCCTTAAGTGATTGTTCCCCAGACACAGTCCAGTCCCTTTGGTTCATGGCAATCCAGGATTTACCGTCAGGCTTCGCACAGTCGAAACGCAATGCGCTTCTGTCAGTTCTTACTCTGCACTTGCTGCCGGCGATACTCTTCCTACCGACGCCCGGTTGCGGGCCTACAGAATCCGTGGCTTCCGATCAATTCAGCTTTCAAGTAAGATTAGACGAAAGCATGCTTCAGTTTTGTAAGCGAATGGAAAACTCGCAAGGCCCCTCATGTGACGAACTGGACCTTGCTGCCGCATCTATGCCCGAACATCCCCTGCTTTTTCCAGCGGTTTCCGCCGGTCAGCTTCCGCCTCAAAAGCGGTCCATTCGCAATCTGATTCGATTTGAAGGTCTTCTGACGCCCGGAGATCATCAGATTCCATTGAAGCAAGATCGGGCACAACAGGCGAAGGAACTCCTGGGATATGTGCTCCAATCAGCGCAGGATCGGTTCAATAGGCTGGAACAGAAGGCTGAAGCGCCCGATGCTTCCAACAACACCAGCGATCCCACCACCAGGCAGCGTCACAGTCCGGGGAGCAAAAAAACTCTTACGCAAAGAGAACGAATCATTCTGGCAAGCATAGTAGAAAAGGAGGCCGTGAGTAACCGCAACTATGACCGAGTGGCTGCCGTCTTTCTGAACCGTTTAGACGGAAAACAGGCTCTGGGAAGCTGCCCCACCGTAGAGTACGGACTGGGTTACCATCGGCCCTTTCTGCTATTCAAGGATCTGGAGTTACAATCCGACTACAATGTTTACAAACGAGCCGGATTGCCGCCCACTCCTATCGCACAGTTTTCCGACGAAGCTTATCTGGCGGTTCTAAATCCGGCCAACACCGAAGACATCTTTTTCGTATACGATTGGACCACCGGGAATTTGCATTTCGCAGTGGAATATCGCGATCATAAGACGAATGCGGCAAGAGCTAGAGCGAATTTCATTTCGAAATACGGCAAATCGCCCATGTATCAAAGGTTTGATAACCTGTATTACGAGGATTTACCGGAAGACGAATACAGGAAAGGCGATTGACAGCGAATTCTTTTTCTGGTTCACTAACAAGGTCACATGAAGCAAAGAATCCTTGTAGTAGCCAATAGACTCCCCGTTGCCATTCAAGTCACAGAACGCTCTTTTCATTTTCAGCCCAGCCCGGGCGGCCTGGCCAGCGCACTCAGCGCTTTAAATGATTCCTACGAATTGATGTGGATCGGCTGGCCTGGCGAAGTGGATCTTTCCATGATCCAGCCTGAAAACATTTCGGCAGAGCTCAAAAAGGAATACAATGCTTCCGCCATCTTTCTAACAAGGCGTCAGCTGAATCGCTTCTACTTTGGATTCTCAAACCGGGTATTATGGCCGGTTCTACACTATTTGCCCACGCACATTGATTATGACGAAAAGGACTTTCGGGTCTACAGGGAAGTTAACCGGGTATTTGCGGATCGAATCATTGAGGAGCTGCAGCAAGGAAATACCGAAGACATTGTATGGGTTCATGATTATCAGCTAATGCTTGTACCGTCCATGGTGCGCGAAAAGATCCCGGAAGCGCGCATCGGCTTCTTTTTACACACGCCTTTTCCTTCCTCCGAGATGTTTCGCGCGCTCCCGTATCGGGAGGAGCTCCTGAAGGGGCTTCTGGGCGCCAATCTCATCGGATTCCAGACTCACAGCGGTTTAAGACACTTTCGCAGTAGCCTGTTGCACATCCTGGGCATCGATTCAGA
This sequence comes from Spirochaetaceae bacterium, assembly GCA_002730875.1. GTDB lineage: Bacteria > Spirochaetota > Leptospiria > Leptospirales > Leptonemataceae > UBA3465. The sequence continues at coordinate 40,351 of PCBI01000017.1, forward strand.
GATTAATCGAATCGATATGGAAGATCATAGCGTAATGATCGGAGCTTACCCCATTTCCGTGGACCCGCAGAAGATTGAATCCACCATGGAAGATCCGGACTTTGAAGAAGATCTAAAGATCGTTCGGCAAATCAAGAAAGGGCGAAAGATGATCCTGAGTGTGGATCGTCTGGATTACACGAAAGGCATCCCGGAAAGACTCAGCGCCTATAAGAAATTCCTGGAACGGAATCCAGAGAAAGCCGCAGAGGTGGTTCTGGTACAGGTAGCGGTTCCATCCCGAACGAAAATCCCGGACTACAGGCATCTAAAGGATCAGGTAGAAGTAATCGTCATGGATATCATCGAAGCCCATGAAACCCTGCCCGATTCCCCCATTCAATTCATGTATCGATCTTTGCCCTTTCGACGTCTGGCAGCGTTCTACCGCGAAGCGGACGTCGCTCTGGTCACCCCCTATTTCGACGGTATGAACCTGGTGGCCAAAGAGTACGTGGCGGTAAAGAAGGATCACGGCGCGCTAATCTTGAGCGAATTGGCAGGCGCCGCTTCAGAACTGGGAGAAGCGATTATAATCAACCCCTGGAATCGGGATCAGATTTCCGATGCGCTGGAATCGGCCCTGGAATTGAGTCAGGATGAATGCACCCGTAGAATGACTGCCATGTACGAACGGGTGAAAAGGAACAATGTACATTACTGGTCCAACTCCTTTCTGGAGGATATGATTCGCAGCACCCAGGAGTATGCGGACCGACACGGACCGGTGATGCCTCTGAATGTGCAGAAGCGAAATGAGCTGAAAGAGCAGTTTCAGGAGTCCAGCAAAAGGCTTCTACTTCTGGACTACGATGGCACCCTGGCCGAGATCCAGAACCTGCCTCTGGCGGCCGCGCCGGATCAGGAACTCCGCGAAATCATGGAGCGTATCACCAAACTGCCGGACACAGACATAGCCATTGTAACCGGCAGAAAGCGTCAGGAAATTGAGGACTGGATGGGCAAGTACCCGGTGATCATTTCCGCTGAACACGGGCTCTGGGTGCGTATGGTGGGCGAAGACTGGCAGAAGCAACTTTCCGAAAGTCATGACCTGGACTGGCTGGGCACCGTTGAAGACATCTTTGAGCAGTTTAATCTAAAGACCCCCGGTAGCTTCACAGAGAAGAAAGAGGCGGCTCTGGCCTGGCACTACAGACTTAGCGACCCCACCTTCGGAAAATGGCAGGCCCGCGAACTGGTGATGCATTTGAAGAATATGCTTTCGGGGGCACCACTGGATGTCCTGGACGGCAAGAGCGTGATCGAAGTGCGGGTTCAGGGCATTCATAAAGGTAACATCATTCCGTTTCTGGAAACCCAGAATCGCAGCTATGATTTCCATCTGGCCGCAGGCGACGATGCTACCGACGAACATCTATTCCAGGCAATCCCGGCTGATGGGTGGTCCATCAAGATTGGGGCCGGTTACACTCATGCCCATTACAGGCTAAACGGTGTCCGTGACTTCCGCGGATTGCTGAAATTCATTGCAGAAGATTGAATTTTTCTCCGTCCAACCCTGACAGGGTGTAATTTTTTCTTGATTTGCCACGCACTATACCCTTAATATGACACTGTGTCACATTTCTTAATCCTCCGGGTATAGAAGAGTGGCACATAATGTCGGGATTTCCGCACCCCGCACGTTGGCGCGAGCAGGATGTTCGCAAGGGCCGAAGGCCCGCATAAAGAACCACGGGAGGACGGCTACAATACGTAGGCGACCGAGCGGACCACAAAATGCGTAGCATTTTGACGCGAACACGATGTTCGCAAGGGCCGAAGGCCCGTACAAAGAACCACGTGAGGACGGCTACAATACGTAGGCGACCGAGCGTACCACCAAAACGCGAAGCGTTTTGGTGCGAACAGGATGTTCGCAAGGGCCGAAGGCCCGCACAAAGAACAACGTGAGGACGGCTACAATACGTAGGCGACCGAGCGGACCACAAAATGCGTAGCATTTTGACGCGAACAGGATGTTCGCAAGGGCCGAAGGCCCGCACAAAGAACCACGTGAGGACGGCTACAGGATGTAGCCGCCGCAACGTACCTATACGGAGGAGTGTATATGAAACTGGGTCGATGGATTGTGGCCGCCCTACTGGTAAGTGCCACTTCAATTTCTGCTCAGTCTGTGTCCGAGTTGTTTAAGCGACCGGCTGTTATGGGCGATTCCCTGTCTCAGGGTTTCTATGGCGTAACAGTTGAAAAGAAGACACAGAACTGGGCCTATCCTGTCGTTGTATCCAAACAAGCCGGATCCAATGTATATTATAATGAACTAAAAGGTCCCTATGCGAACCTGGAAGATGTGCTGAAAGGCGATTGCGGAGTCTTCTGCCTGGCATCTTCTGTGCTCGGCGGGAACGATAAAACCTACAGCCTTCCTACCCATGCCGGTATTACTGGTGGCGAGTATACTTCTGCGCTGCGAACCAGCGGCAAATGTGAAGATATCTACGCCAAGAAATGGGTAAAGGACTGGTACTGGAAAAAGTGGTACTGGTACACATATCGATGGGTGCAGGTTTCTGACTGCCAGAAGCCAGATAAATTCCACCAGTTCGGACTGCGCGATGCAGGTACTCAGATCCAGGTAATGGAAAAAGTGAAGCCCAGCTTCGTATTCGCCTCAGTGGGCGCCAACCACGTTCTCTGTACTGCGCTGAGCACTACTCTGGACTGCCTGGATGAAGCTCGTTTCAAAAGAGATGTGGCTGAAGTAATGCGTCGCCTGGACAACATAGGCACCATTAAAGGCGGAAGCATCTTCACCGTGCCCAATGTAACTTCCATCTATTATCTGGAGCGCTACAACGATCCGCAGGGTAGAGCAAACTACACCGGACTAAAAGCTTTCTATCGAACCGGCGTTTCCAGCCCGAACCATGTTCTGGATGCAGGCGAAGTGAATACTATCACTAACTTCCTGACCATGCTGAACAATGAGCTTCGTCGCCAGGCGGCAGCGCGAAACTACGCCCTGACCGATGCAGAAGCAATTTTTGCCGACATCAAAGAAAACGGACGTCCCATTCGTCATTCCAGCGGATGGAGCCCGGGAAACGCTGGAGCTAACTGGCCTCTTCCTGGAAAGCCCGGAGTATTTGGTCTGGACGGAGTGCACCCGAACCGATACGGACACACAGTTCTGGCGAACGAGTTGATCAAAGACATCAACCGTCAGTACAACGTAAACATTCCTCAGGCTAGCGAATACGCCGCCTGGTATTACGATTCCCTGAACAGAAACCCTGTAGATCTGAAGCGCTGGCTGAGCGACAGTATCGTAGGTCAGGCTATCTCCTGGATCATCAACATCTTCGTTTGATCCTGATTTCAGCCTGATATTGGCCCGGCTTCCTCTGGTGGCCGGGCTTTTTTTATCTTTGACTCATAACCCAACTTGTGACTAAATCCTGCTTTAGAGGTAAGAAATGCCCAAATCTAGAATCTATATAATTGTAGCTGTAGTGGCCGTTCTTCTGGTGGCCATCATCTGGCTTCTTTCGTCCCCTGGAGACAAGAAAGAAGACATCGTAGAGGGTCCTGGCGGAACTCCTCCCCGGGAATCCTTTGATAGAGATCCCTCCGGTCTGGAATGGCCCGATGCCCCTGCCCCGGAAATTTCCGCCGAAGAGATTCGTCGACTCTGGCCCGATCTGTATTTGCCGCGTCCGGACCGCGAAGAAGTGGCCCGACAGTGGAAGGAGTTCGCGGACAAACACCCGGATAACCTGTACATACCCAACCGATTCCAGGCCCCGCTTACCGAGGACCAGGAGAAGCAAAGAAGACAAACCCTGGATCTGGTCTCTTCCGTGGAGTCCAGACTGGCCGCCAATCAGGCAAAAGCCCGTTCCGCTGAGCCGGGAGAGGACGGTCCGGATGCTCCGGAAGAACCGGATGTAACCCCGCAGGAGCAAAGGCAGTATTTTCAGTACCGCATCAAGGAACTGGAATCCCGGATTCAGCTGATTGAGTATTTTATCAACAACGGCGAACCGGATGACCAGCAACGCAAACTGGCAGCGGAAGAAATTAAGGGCTGGCAAAAAGAGGTGGAAGAATACAAAGAAGTAATGGAAAGGATTCCGGAGGAATAAACCACCTTTATGCGCGTACAGAGGATTATCGTTGTTTTGCTGATGCTCGGATGGCTGTTTCATTGCGGTCCGGAAAAACCGGACCAGGTACCGGAAAGCGAGGTGCCCTACACCTCGCTAAAGACTCTGGAAGAGGTAAAAAGCGACCTGTCTTCCGATGTCTGGTCCACTCGTAGCACAGCCATACTTGCTGCCATCGATGGGAACCATCGGGAAGTGATTCCCACTCTGTACGAGCTCTTCAAATCGGATGAGCATGCAGCGGTACGACAAACCGCAGCCCTGGCTCTTGCGGATTTTGGCGAGAAGGCGGCAGCTCCGCTGATAGCGGCTCGACTCAAGAATCCCAACGGCGAGAACCCTACCTTCTTGCTGGATGCTTTGACACGACTGGGGGTGGCCTCCACGGCCCCTATCGTCGTGGAGTATCTGGGACACGAAAATCATTCGGTGCGACTGCAGGCCGTTCGCGCTCTGGAAATCATGAAGGCCACGGCTATGGGTCCGCGTATTCTTGCCCAGGTACAATCTTTAAAGGACCCGGATCCGGACGTGCAGAGAGCGTATATCATGGCTCTGGGCAAGGTTCACTACGCAGGGGCTGGCGCCTATCTTCTGCAACTGGCAAAACAACTGGATAGCGGGCCCAATCTGGCGGCCACCTATCTGGCCCTGGGGCGCGTCGATTATCATCCGGCCACGCCCGAGCTAATCGCAGCCCTGGACCGAGAATTTGTAAAGGGTAGAGAAAATGCCCTGCAAGCAACGCTGGAGATTGCGGATCCCCGGGCGCCCGCACTCGCTTTTCCGCTAATCAAAAATGAGCGGAGAGACAGTCGATTCGCGGCGGCGGAGATCATCGCCACTATTCCTGATCCGTCCCTCAACGATAAACTACTGAGTCTTCTGGACGGCGAAAGCGACATTGCAGTGGCCCCGGCCGCCTATGCGTTGGGTCGTCGTAAACTGGCAGTAGCGCGCGTTCCCATCGAGAAGGCCCTGGGAAATCAGGAATTGCCGGACCGGGAAACCATCGCCCGCGCTCTGGGATGGCTGGGCAACAAAGAGTCCGTACCCGTTCTTCTGGAAGTTCTAAAAGAAGACGAAGGCGAAGGCCGATACGGCGCCGCCTGGGCTCTGGGAATCCTGGAAGCGCGAGAGGCGTTACCTGATCTAATGCAGGCGGCCAGGTCTTCGGATGAAAGACTGGCCATGATTTCTGTTGAAGCTATCGGAATGATGCACGATCCATCCACGCTCTCCTTTTTGACCACAGTGGCGGAAAGAGATTCCGCTTCGCGCTTCATGGCCATTGATGCCATTGGGCAAATCCCCGGGCCGGAAGCCCTCAAGCGTTTGCAGGAATTGGCGGATTCCCGCGACGAAAAGCAGAAACAGGCGGCCATCAGGGCCCTGCGGTACAGGGATGAGCCAGAAGTTGTCACCATATTGATCGAGACTTTGCGCGAAACGGATACGGAGAGCACATCGGCTTCCATGATCTACACGCTCCTACAGGAAAAGACCGATCAAGAGTATTATACCAGGAATCAATGGCTGTACTGGTACGATGAAGTCCGAAAATAATCGGGCCCGGGCCCTGTTTCCTTCCCTGGACTTCGTACCGGAATACAGGGCCTTCTTTTTCTCCTGGTAAATATAATTAAATTTACCGATTCGCCAGGCTATCAATTGTTGCAGTAATTCGCAGCATGAGTCCTTCAGTCCCCTTCATTCGACTACTACTTATAGAAGACAATCCAGTGGCGGCCCGGCTCACCATGGCCATTCTGGAGCAAGAGCCCGAGTTCACAGTAAACCAGGTGGGAACACTTGCGGAGGCTGCCACCGAACTCACGAAAGAAGATTTCGATGTAGTCCTTCTGGATCTTTATTTGCCGGATGGCGAAGGCCTGGATTCCTTTCGCGCTTTTCGCGCGGATTGTCCCGATTTGCCGGTGGTCATTCTTTCCGGATTGGATGACAAAGCCGTAGCGTTGAAGGCTGTACAGGAAGGGGCGCAGGACTTCCTGGTCAAAGGCGAAATGGACGCCGAACTTCTGCGAAAATCGGTACGTCATTCCATCGAAAGAAAGAAGATCGAAAAGGCCCTCAAAGAAAGCGAAGAAAGATACGCTCTTGCCGCCCGAGGGGCCAACGACGGAATTTGGGACTGGGACCTCGCCACGGGTAAGCTATACTTCTCTTCCCGATTCCTTTCTATGCTGGGACTGAATTCGGATCAAGCGCCGGAAAACCTGGAAGAATGGAGCCATATGCTTCATCCGGATGATGCGCCAGCTTTTCGTGACCTTATTCAGAAACACGTCGAAGGTTCCCTGAAACAATTAAGGGTAGAATACCGGGTTCACCACCATGATGGACAATATCGTTGGATGCTCATCCGGGGCGAAGCGGTCCGGGATGAGTCCGGCCGTGCCCGTAGAATTGCCGGCTCGCAAACAGACATTACCGACTTTCGCCTGATAGATACACTCACCGGTCTGCCGAACCGACTGCTTTTTTCCGATCGTCTGGAGCAGGCCTATATTCGCTTTGAGAGCCATGCCTCGCGAGGCTTTGCGCTGATCTATCTGGACATCAATCGGTTTGGCCGGATTAATGAAAGCTTCGGTATTCGCGGCGGCGATACAGTACTGGCGGACCTGGCTCGACGGCTACGCAGCGCGCTGGGCGTGGGCGATACGATATCCAGACCTGGCTCCGATGAATTCCTCATACTGGTGGAGGATGTGAATTCCCGAACCGGCATAGCGGCTCTGGAAAACCGTCTCAAGGAAACGCTCCATCGGCCCCTGTATTACGGCGGCGAGGAGTTGCATCTGGATTTCAGCGCCGGGGTGATTTTCAGCGAATTGCGGGAAGAAGGACCGGAAAGTCTCATCCGCGATGCTCACAGCGCACTACAGAGGGCCAAACAGAGGGGCGGTTCCGTATTTCAGGTCTACAGCCAGGAGCTAAGCGAAGCGTCCCGCGAACGACTTCAGCTGGAAACATTGATCCGAAAGGCCATCGAAACCGGCCAGTTTAGATTGTTCTATCAGCCACAACTGGACCTGCGAAGCGGCAAGATATCGGGTTTCGAAGCTCTGATACGGTGGGCGCATCCTGAACTGGGTCTCATTTCACCGGATCGATTTCTGCCCGTGGCCGAGGACACCGGGCTCATCGGAAAAATCGGCGAATGGACCTTGCGGGAAGCTATATCCCAGATGCAGAAATGGTACGATGAAGGCCTGAGAATTCGAATAGCGGTAAATCTTTCTCCCACGGAGTTCCGATCGGGCACACTGTCCGCATTTTTAAAAAAGGAACTTGCCGATGTCACCTTTCCTCTGGGAGCTCTGGAGATGGAGTTCACCGAGACGGTAGCGCTTGAGAATGTGGAGCAAACCATAGAAGAACTTCAGGAAATCCACAAGATGGGACTGAGAGTGGCCGTGGATGATTTTGGCACTGGATTCTCATCTCTAACGTATTTGAAAAAGTTCCCTGTCAATGCCGTAAAGATCGACCGCGAGTTCGTGATGAGCATTCCCGACAACTCCGATGATGCGGCCATTGTTAGCGCCATTCTGGCCATGGGCAAGAGCCTGGATCTGGAAGTTGTGGCGGAAGGTGTGGAAACCGAGGCCCAGTTGAGCTTCCTACGAGAACGAAACTGCGAGTACGTACAGGGTTACTTGATCTCCAGACCGGTACCGGCAGAAGAGGCCCGCAAGCTATTGAATAAATTCTGAATCATCTTGCCCCTGGCGGCAGGATCAGCTATCTTGCAAGAATGCAGAACATTCCAATCAACGAGACCGTTCAAAGAATCGCCTCTGGATTTCCCGGATACCTGGAATTTCGCTATCATAACCGAACCATGCGTAGTCTGGGCGTGCGAAAAGGCGAGCTTAATGAAAACTCCTACAAACAGATCCAGGGCGCAGGTATTCGAGTTCTGCAAAATGGCGCCTGGGGTTTCGCCTCTACGTCGGACCTCACCGAAATCGGCCTGCAGTCCGCGGTAAAGAAGGCCAGCGCCATGGCTCAATCCATGTCCGGCCGCAAGAAGAACCGGGTTAATCTGGCCGGAACAAACCGATTGGCCACCGGTGAATTCAACCTGGACGGTTACTTCGACCTCAAGTCCATGGACCTGGAACAAAAATTTCATACCGTTCAAACCAGTGAAGAGAACCTAAGAAAAGCGAATTCATCCATAGAGACTGCGGTCTGCCAGTACACCGAAGTCTTCGAAGAGAAATATATATTCACTACTGATGGTGCCGACTGCTGGGTTCGCCTGGTGCGACCGGAATTACGGTTCGTAGCCTACGCAGCGGACGGCAGCCGACTCTCCCGCGGCTATGACTCTGTGGGCGCCACTGGCGGATGGAACTGCCTCTTCCAGAACAGACCACTGGAAGATTACATCGAAACCGCAGCCAGGAATGCCAGCGATCTTCTTGCAGCCGGGCCAGCCTCCGGGGGCCGCAAGAAGGTCATTCTATCTCCTGCCATGGTGGGCCTACTCAGCCATGAGGCCATTGGTCATACAGTAGAGGCGGACTTTGTACAGGCCGGATCCGTGGCACAGGGCAAACTGGGTGAAATGGTAGCCTCAGAGCTGGTCACTCTTTGCGATAGCGGCGCCAGCGAATATGCGCCGAATGCCGGCGGCGAGCTTCCGGTGGACGATGAAGGCGTCATGACAGGCAAAACCGAGGTCATCAAAGACGGTCGTCTGGTGAGCTATCTCCACAATCGAGAAAGCGCTCAGAACTTCGAAACCCAGCCTACGGGAAATGCACGAGCCTGGGAATTCTCTGATGAACCTCTCATTAGAATGCGAAATACTTACATTGCCCCCGGCAAAGACAATCTTCAGGAGATGATTGCCGGTATTGAAGATGGCTATTTCATCGATGGCCCCGAAGGCGGTCAGGCCGATGCCACGGCCGAATTCATGTTCGGCGCCAGCCGCGTCCGTAGAATCAAGGACGGCAAGCTGGGCGAAACGGTTCAAAAGGTCACCGTTTCTGGAAATGCCTTCGATGTGCTGCAGAGTATAGACGCTGTGAGTTCGGACTTCCGCTGGGACCTGGGCTCCGGACATTGCGGCAAAGGTCAGCCGGCCAAAGTAGATGCCGGGGGGCCCTATTTGCGATGCGAGCTCCTGGTGGGCGGAGCGCAAAATTGATGACCCGGAATGGCACAGCACAAAGGAAAGTCCTTAGAACTCCGAAGACGCAACTATGACAGTAAAGACAAGAGAACTGAATGAAAGACTTCTGGACCAATCCCGGATAGCTCTCAAGGCAGCCGGAGACAAAGACATCGAGATCGCCGGCGGAGCTTCGGAGGAGATTCGCATTGTATACGAGAGCGATGATTTCTCCGTAAGCACCAGCGGAAGCAACAGCCGATTGGGAATAAGAACATTGCAGGACCAGCGGCTCGGTTTCGTTTCTACAAACTCCACTTCGGATGCTGCTTTGATCGAGGCCGTAGGTGAAGCTTACTCCATGGCCCGTTTGTCGCCGCCATCGGAGCATTACAGTCTGGCCGAACCCGGTCCCCAGCACAGCCCGGGAAAGGAATTTATCCATGAAAACGGCGATCTGCTGGCTCTGCCCGAAAGCCAGATCATAGACTATACCGAAGAGGTCATCCGCGAAGCGATGCAGGACCCCAGGATACGTCTGGACCGAGTGGAGTTGGCGCTTACTCGCGATGCGAAGACCCTGGTAAACAGCAAGGGAATAGAGCTCAGCATGCGACGGTCTTATCTGAGCTGGAGCGCCATGGGTATGGCCCGCCAGGACGATCAGGTAACAAGCTTTGATTATGATGGTGCGGTAGCCTTCAATACCGATCAGATCGCTCCGCGAATTGCGGCTTCCATGGGACGGTTCCGGGATAGTGTAATCAGCTCCTTGAATCCCAGATCAGGTAAGAGCTATAAAGGGCCGGTACTGATTCATCCAGCTCTTGTTAGACAATTCATACTGGGCACGATTTCCTCCAATGCGAACGGAAAGAATCAACAGGATGGAACCAGCCCCTGGAAAGAAAGCCTGAATCAAAAAGTGGCCAGCGAATCCCTCACCGTATTCGAAGATCCCCTGGATACCGAAAGACTGGAAACCTACCTGCCCTTTGACCGAGAAGGTTTCTTTACCGGAAAACACAATATCGTAGAGAACGGCGTGCTGAAGTTCGTCGGCCACAACATCTACAGCGCCTCCCGGGCCGGCGCTCGACCTACAGGAAATGCCTCGGGCGGCTCCGGTAGCACACCCGCTGTTGGCTTCTTCAATGTAAAACTGGAACTGAACGACAGTCTGGATAAGAAGGACCTGACCGAATTAAAGAAAAGCCTGGGAAGCGGTCTTCTAATCAAACGATTCAGCGGAAATGCCGACCCCTCCTCGGGACACTTCTCCGGGGTGGCCAAGAACTCTTACTGGATCGAAAACGGCGAAATGTTCCCGGTGAAGGAAATGATGATTTCGGGTAATCTATTTGAGCTACTGAATTCAATTGTGGCGGCCAGCAGTGGGGATTTCGAAATCATGGGCGGCGCCCGGGCGCCCTATTTGATAGTGGATGGAATCAGCGTAACTTCGGGCAGCGCAGTTTAGTCGGGGTTGGCTTCGCCTCTCATCCTGGTGGTAATGCCTGCGGTGTCACGAATCTATCCGGCGCCATGGGCAGTACCAGTAGTTGTATGCCGTAAGCGGGCCTCCTCACGGTGGTATCGATTCTGCCCCGCTCGGCGAAGCTTCAGCGCTCCGGTCCACCAGCACCTTGCGCCATAGAACCGACAGTGCGCTTCCTATCAAAGAATGCACTACGCTGGAAACGGCCGGGGGTAAGGCCACCGCCGGTTGCTGAAAGTGCGTCCGGGCCAAAACAACTCCCAATCCGGAATTTTGCATACCTACCTCGATGGAAATCGTGCGAGCCAGGCCCTCAACATCCGGTCTAAAATGAAGCACCAGCCGAGTGAAAATATAGCCCAGAAGAAAACCGCCTGAATGAAGCAGCACCGTGGCCAGAACTATGATCGGCCCGGATTCCAGAAGCAAAGCCCGGTCCTGTCCGATTACGGATGCAACGATCAGGCAAATCAACACCACTGCGATCACAGGAAGAGCCGGCTTCAGCCCATGGATCAGGCGCTTCCTGCCCAGAAATCGGTTTAAGGCCACACCGGCAATCACCGGCGCTACAACAACAAGAAGCGTGGACTTGAGTAGCCCCATGAATGAGACCTGGATTTCGGAACCGGCCAGCAACAGCTCCACCGCTGTGGGCGTGGCCAACGCCGAAATCAGAGTCGAAACGGCGGTCATTGAAACGGAAAGCGCCACATTCGCTCGGGACAGAAAAACCACAACGTTAGAAGCGGTTCCGCCAGGACAACTGGCCACCAGAACCAGTCCGGCTTTCAGCGCAGGTTCCATGTTCAGGGCCGTTCCGATGAAGTAGCCCAGCGCAGGCATTATTGTGTACTGAAAGAGCACGCCCAGGATTACAGGGACGGGAAAAGCAAGGATTCGCTGAAAGTCCACCGGCAGCAGGGTCAATCCCATGCTCAGCATGATGCCGGCAAGGCCCAGCTGAATCCAGATCCCGGAAAACCAGGTAAAGAGCGAGGGATCCATCAGAGAAAGAGAAACGCAAAGACAAACCCAGACGGGAAACAACAGGCTGATGCGCGCCAATAAGCGCTCCATCAAGCGATCCGTTCGAATCGGTAGATATTTCTTCCTTCGAAAGCCTCGCCTTCACGAAAGAAATATTTCTTACTTCTTGCATTCAATCGTTCATGGATCTCCCCGGGAATGAATATTCCATTGTAGGAACCTTCCCGGTAAGCCAGGTGCGCTGAAAAATTCAACGCTTCCGATACCAGGTTACCCATATCGCTGGTGTACACAGTCTGACCGGCCGCCAGGGCGATACTGAGCCCCGCTCGATCTATGGGCAGTTCTCCCGAAAGCAAATACAACCGGGCGTTCATCTCCATGGAGGCCAGGAGAGCCGAAAGCGTATCGCCGCCGTCAAAGGCAGCTACCAGCGAATCCTTCTTTTCGATCCATACCTGCCCGCCGTAGGACTCGGGTATCCGACCCAGGATTCGCTTCCATCGAGTCAGCACTTGCTGCAATTGCCAGTCATCCATTCGCGAAAAGGTGGGTTCGGTGAATTTGACTGTGGCATACAGAAAAAGAATGTTATAGGCATGCCCTTCTTTTAGATTCTTTAGTCCGCCCAGGAGCTTCTGCGCCGCTTCCAGACGATCTTTTTCCTCTTTCTCTTTCTGCATCGATCCAACAATGATATCCGTATGCTTGCGCACCTCGGGATATGGAGGCATACTTACCGAAAACTCTCTTATCTTCTTCCACCTTTCGCCATCGAGTAAGGCTCGAGCCAGGATGTTTGTAAAGATACCCAGCTTCAGATTCTTTTTGGAGATGAAGTCAATGGCTCCCAGACGAATGCTCTCAACGGCCAATCGCTCCGAATCAGTGCGACTAACTACGATTACAGGCATTCCTATGCGGACAACACCATCCAGAAAGGCAAAGAATGGTCGGTCCAGTTCCGATTCCGTGATCAGAAGATCGTAATCGTTGGATTGAAGGTTTCTTTCCGCTTCGCTGCAGTTGCTTGCGAAATCCACCTGAATCCCCGAGAAGTGGGATTCCAGAGTGTTCTTGTAGTATTCCTGAATGCCCTGGTCGGGATCTATGATTAATAACTGCAAAGCATGTCCCTCATTTTGATTCTATATAGTCAGACTCTGATATAGAGATCCGAAATCTGCGCTGCCGGCTCCCTGGAAGTACTTCCGTAGCTCATCGGGCAATAGATTATAGGCGGTTTCGCTCAGCATAATTGAGTTGGGCACTCCGTATCGATCTTCCAGGCGAGAGGCCCGTTCCATGTCTTCGCTGTGCATCTTCGATGTATCGCCGTGGTATTCTACGGATCCGTAATGCACCCCTATCCGTAACCGGATATCGCTCTCTTCGCGGAGGGCGTTTCGTGTAATGTTGTAAACCGGAAGATAAGCAAGAATTCCCAGACAGGACATCACCGCGCTCTGCACACAACTGTCGCCTATGAAAGCCGCCATTCCGCCATCGCCGTACCAGAACCAGATACGGCCATTGTTGAACTCCACGTGACTCCCCACAAAATCGCGAAGCGTGCGTATGGTGGTCTCCACGTCTACCTTGACGTTAGTGCGGACCAGTTCGGAACTTCCGACAATATCAAGGCTGGCAAACGCCAGGCGATATTCCTGCCCCTCTCGCATGAAGCCCCAGTCCTGGGTCTTGGACTGCGCCTGATCGCGCACAAAAGCGCCCTTTTCGCGATCCAGGACAAAGCCGCTTTCTCTCAGTTCGTTAAGGATGGGCTCAATGCCCTTAAGCTTGATGATGCCGCCGCTTCCGCCGTAGCCTTCAAGCATGATCAATTTGGCGATGAAGTCCCGCAGTTTGTCGCGAGCGCTAAAATACTGAATTACACATTGAGCCGCGACCTGTCTGGGTATGACGATATGGTCCCCGAAGCCGGAAACTTCGGCGAGATCGAAGGAGGGGTCTACTTCCCTACCGACGTAATGGATCTGCTCTGTGTTCAGAGAACGGGAAAGCAGGTCTTGCAGGAGCTTTTTTGCTTTTTTCATAAAGCTTCCTACATTTAGCCTGCTATGGTTCTTTTGGGAAGTAAAATTTGGAGACTACCGGGATCGAACCGGTGACCTTCTGCGTGCAAGGCAGACGCTCTCCCAGCTGAGCTAAGCCCCCATGAGTTACTAGTGATGAAATTTTCCGGCCCTCTGCTGTAAAGTCGAAATTGAAATTTTTGGGCTTTACCAGAGACTCAGCGGTGGAAATTCATCAAAGCAGTGAGTTCTACGCGACGCATTCTGATTACGGGTGCAGGATCGGGCATTGGCCTCGAAACTGCCCTGAAGTTGTCCGAAAATGGTCACACCGTCATAGCTGGCATCCGAAATCCGGACAAATTCAAAAAGGCCTGGAAAGCCCGGGCGGGCAACACGCCTCCACCTTTCCAGATTTCGAAGTTCGATGTTACGAAAGCTACGGAAGTAAATAGAGAAATCAAACGGCTATTGAAAGACGGATCCATAGATACTTTGATCAACAATGCCGGGTACGGGCTCTACGGCTGTTTCGAAGAGTTGCCGGATAAGCAATTCCAGGAGCAATTCGATACAAACCTGTTTGGCATACTGAATGTTACTCGTGCGCTTCTACCCGCGATGCGTGCAATGCATGCCGGGCAGATAATCAACGTCAGCTCCATCCTGGGGCGAGTGGTGCTTCCTACAGGATCCGCCTATTGTAGCTCCAAATGGGCCGTCTCCGGATTTACCCGATCGCTGCGATACGAGCTTTCGCCACTCGGCATCCAGGTCTGCGCTGTGGAACCAGGATTGATTCGCACTGCCTTCAAAGAAAATATGCGCGTGCCGGCCATTCAGGAATCCTCCGGGAATAGTCCAGGACGGAAACGGTCGGAGAAGAAATCATTAAGCAATCCTTCGAATCGCGGTATTTCGAGAGATAATCACAGCGATTACGAACCGTTCAATCATATGATTGCCGCAGAAATCAAAGAATACGGCAGGTTTTCCACTCCTGCCGAAAAAGCCGGACGTAAACTGTCCGCTCTGGTGGAGCGGCGTAGACTTCCGGCCAGCTATCGCATTGGCCTGGATGCCAAGCTGGTGTACGGAGCCACCAGACTGCTCCCGGAGTCGTGGCTGGACGCAGCCCTAAAGTTGGGTACAAAGCGAACGTACAATGCGGCCGGGAATTAAAGAAGCGGAAGCCAATGATCCGGGCCAGTCCCTAAAGGAACCATGACCGGTAGAATTTATCCAATTGAATCATCAAGCATAGATACTTCGAACTGAGCGAAACGATGGCAACGAGTAAGAAAACCAGCAAGAAAGCAGCAAAGAAAACGGCGAAACCAGCCGCAAAGAAGAAGAGCACGGCGGCGGTAAAAAAGAGCGCACCGGTAGCAAAAACCACCGCCAAAAAGAAAGCTCCCAAGACTTCCGCGAAGACCAGCACAAAGAAGACCTCGGCAGCCAGCGTCCAGAGCGCCGGCGATCCATTCCTGGAACTGGGGAAGGATTACCTCAAGGTCGCCCAGGAGTCGGATTTCATTCAGGGGCTGCAAAGGATTTTCAAAAGCCTGAAGGCTCATGTAGACGTAGAGAGCATCATATTTGCCGGTCGATTTCAGTCCGAATATCGCATTCTATTCGCTGCAGGTTCCGGCGATTGGCTCGCCCCTTCCCCGGAAAAGGGAGTCCCGATTTCTGTGGAGGAGTTCCAGAACGCTGGCGCTTTCCGTAGTACCCGGAGCCCCACCATTGAAGATGGGGTGAGCTTCGGGGAGTCAGATACGGTTTACGGATTGAGTTTGCCGGTTCCCGAAAGCGCTTCTTCACCAGAAGGCTATCTGCTCGCCTACCGTGGTTCTACAAACTTTGTAAAATCAGACCTGGATATTCTAAGACTCTTCCAGGCATATTTTCTGGCTCAGTATCGTAGCTTGATGGAACGGGAGCTCAATGCGCAGTTGAAGTCCAGCAACTCCCGGCTCGCGGGCACGGAAAAAGAAAAGGAAAAGATACAGCAATCCCTGGAGCAAACCTCGGCCCGGCTGGAAAAACAGACCGCGGATCTAAAGCAACAGAAACAATCGCTGGAACAGCAAATTGAGTCAATGAAGGAGCAACACTCCCGAACTCTCAAAGAAAAGCTGGCCCATCAAAAACAGGAAATCGAAAAGAACCATCAATCGGAGCTGGCCGAAAAGCTCGAATCTCTGGAGAAACAATCCGAACAGGACAAACAGGCAGCGCTGAAAGAACTGGAAAGCAAGCGCGCACAGGACCTGGAGGAGCTTCAGAAACAGAAGCAGCAGGAAATCGAAGGGCTGAAAACAGAATTGAAGCAGGCTCGGAATTCCGTAGAGCAAAAAGAAGAAGAAATCAAACAAAAGGAAGAGGAATTCCAGTTTCAGCTGGCAAGCGAAACCGAGACTCTTCGTGCCCAGTTGCATGCCGAACTGGAAAAGGAAAAGCAGACCGTAACAACACTGGAAAAAGAGATCCAGGAAAAAGAGCAATCTTTGCAGTCTGAAAAGAATGCAAAAGAGAACCTAAGCGGTAAGCTCAAAGAAACTGAAGAAGTTTTGCAGTCGGCAAAGAAGGAAGCCGAAGATCTGAAGACCAATCTGGAAAATGAGTCAAGAAAGCGGCAGTCCCTGGAAGATGAGGTCCAGGAAAAGAGCCGTTCCATGGCAGATCTGAACCAGGAACTGGAGGCAAACCAGAGCACAATCCAGTCACTGCAAAATGAAAAGCATGATTTAACTCGAAAGGTGGACCAGCTCCACTCCAGCCTGCAGGATACAGAAAAGAGCATTGAAGATCAAAAGGCGGAATTGATTCGCAAGCTGGAAGAGAGCGAAAGCGAATCCCTGGATACAATACACAGACAGGAAGCCGAAATATCCAGACTGACAACCCAGCGAGATGAACTGGAGAACTCCCTGGAAACGGCCAATAGCCTTCTAGAAGAAACCAATCGAAGCCTGGAAGCGGAGCAAGTCTCTCGCAAAAGAACGGAAGAAGAACTTCGAAGCGAGATCCAGACCTACGAATCCCTGGTAGAGGAACAGAAGGAGCAGTTCGAAAAAGACCTGAATTCCCTCCGTTCGGAAAAGGACGCTCGAATCCAGGCACTGCAGCAGGAAAAGGACTCTACGGTTGAGCAGATCAATCGACAAAAGGATGAAGCGGTTCAGCGGATCACCGCCGAAAAGGAAAGCCAGTTAGAAAAGCTACGCAGTGAACACCAGGAAATTTTAACCGGACTGGAAACGACAAAGGACGCGGAAATCCAGCAATTGCAGTCCGAACTAGAAGAAACCCGGGAAAGGCTACAGCGCGACAAATCAGATGCACTGGAGGCTCTGGAAGCCCGTAAACAAAACGAAATCGAAACCCTTCGCACAGACCTGGAGGGTCAATTGGCAAGCCAGAAGGAGTCCTACGAGTCCCGATTGCAGGAGACCCGGCAGAGTTCCGCGGCCGAGATCGCCCGAATCCAGAAAGAGACAGAAGAGCAAATCAATCAGACCAACCAGGAAACCAGCGAAAAGATCCAGAAGCTGGAAACGGATTACCAGAACCAGATTGCGGAGCTGCAGCTAACCCTGGAACAGAACGAGAAAGAAGCCAACGAGAAATACGAGCAGCTGTACCGCTCTTCGCAACAAAGCGAAACGGCTCTCCGGGAAGAGGCCTACAGGCTCAAGAATGTCTATGAGCAGGTTAGCTCCAATCTGGCCCGAGAAAAAGAAGAGCATTCCAAAAACAGAACCCGATTGGAGTCGGTTGTCCAAAACAAAGAAGAAGAAATCCAAAAACTGGAAGCCACCATCGCCGAGGACCGGGCCAGCTACGAGCAGCAACTACAGGATGCTCGCAACGCCCTTCAAGAGAGAGATGGCAACATTCAGGGTCTGGAAAACACCCTGAAAGAAAAGGAAGATAGAATCCATGACCTGGAGATCCATAGAAATCAGCTCTCCGGCGAGATCGATTCGCTGAAGCAGAGTATCGCCGCCGCCGAAAAACAGCATCAGGATCAAATCCTTCAGCTGGAATCCGAAAGGGATAGCATACGCGCGGACCTGGAGCGCAACATTCGCAATCTGCAGCAGGAACTCCAGAAGTTAAATGGAGATCTGGATCAAACCCGAAACGACCTTAGAATTACTACCCAGGAACGAAACCGCCTAAATCAGGAAAAGCATGATCTCCAGGTGGAGGTCTCTGCCAGAAAGCAGACGATTCATGAGAAATCGGAAGAAATCCAGGCGCTGAACAAACTGGTAGATGATCTAAAAAAGGAGAGCGCGAAACTAGAGACTCTGATAGCCGAAAAGAATCAGTCCATTCGCGAAGGGCACCAGAATGAAGAAAGGCTCCGAAATGAGATCGGCGCCCGAAAGGAACAGGAAGCTCGTCTCACCCGTGATATTCGTAATCTGGAAGGCGAGATCTCAGAGCTAAACGCCAATATTCAAAGTAAAGAACAGAATATTGGCCGTCTGAATCAGCAAGAAGCGCAGCTCCGCGAGAATCTCAACCAGCGGATGAAAGACCTGGAAAATGCGAAGAGCCGGGAAACACAACTAAGAGACGATCTCGACAAGGCGCTGACACGGGAGAAGAATTCCAGAGAAGCCGGCTACCTGCTCGCCAGCGCCGCACGATCCCTGAGCGAAAGTCAGTCTTTCGAGGAGAAACTGGCCATCCTCGACAAACAGGTATTTGCCAATTATAAGCTCCAACGACTGAGTGTCTTTACCCTGCTGGAAGAAGATCTACTGGAACGATTCTATAGCCGAAACGTGCCCGAATTCCCGGTCCGTGCGTCGATCCCGTTGTCGTCGACATTCTTTGGCGAAGCGTTGGCAACCCACCGCCCTTCCATTCTGACCCGCAAAGCCGGGGCCGATCCCTATGATCTGCCTGAACTGGAAATGGACGAAAACCGGGAGTTCCTGGAAACGAAACGGGAGGACGAGGATCCCCTGGCGGGCATCGTCAAAAAGATACAGAAAGCCGCGAAATCAGATGAAGTCTACGTACTGCTTCCACTGGTAGAAGCGGACCGGACCCGGGGATTACTGGTGGCCACCTTTCCGGGAAAAACAAGCATATCCGACGCGGACCAGAAGCTGCTGGAAAGCTTGATTCCTTTCGTGTCCACTTCGTTCCAGTATGAGAAGAATCAATCGCATCTGAAGGTAGCCCAGAAGAACATTCGCATCTCCGATGAAATCCAGGATTATCTGCATCACAGATATCTGGAAAGCTCCCGGGGCATCTATCGTCTCCTGGACCAGAAACCGGAAGGGCTTCCCGAAGAGCTATTCGTAGACATTAAGAGTGTGTCCCGAAGCATATTACCTCCCCTGGTGAACCGGGACCAGGATCTGGGCAATCTGCTAAAGGAATACCTGGGAGGCTTTCGCACCCGGGCCGAGGAAAACGGCATGGAGTTCGAACTCGACTGGAACGACAAGGCCGCCAGAAACATCAAAGCCCGCATCGGCGATCGATTTCGGAATCTTTTCTGGCTGGTTACGGAAGCAATAGACAACGCAATCAAGCATAGCGAGGCCCGATGGATTCAGATTAAGCTTCAGGAAAAGGATAACCGAATCTCGCTGGCCATCACCGACAATGGCGAAGGCTTGATCCGGAAAGCAGGCAGCGACCATCCGGAAAACGGGAAAGGGCTGCATGCAATTCGCACTATTGCGCAGTCCTTGCTCGCAAACCTGGCCATTGAAAAAGGCCCAAGAGGCTACGGAACTTCCATCCAGCTTGAATGGGACCTGGCAGGCATGGAACGGAACCCGGAAAAGTTGCTGGAACAGGCTTGACCCCAATACCAATCCTGTAACAGTCGTTTAAGGGTTTATCCGATATGCTATCCCGAAGCAGGAAAGCGGACATTATGCGAAGCCTGGCTTTGCTTGCTCTTCTGGGGTTCGGAAGTCAGTATCCGATTCCGGAATGGCACCAGTGTCGCAAGCTGCACCCCGAGGTGGCCGGCTCTTCGCAGCCACGGCCTCAAACGAGCTCGCATTCGGAAGCTACCGCCGTTTATTCTTCGAACCCCGAAGCTCCAGCGTCCCGCAAAACTCCGGCCTCTCCTGAAGCCGGCCATCGGCCTTCTGCAACCGGCAGCCCGCCCTGCCATGGATCATCCGCAACTTCCGAAGAAAGCTCCGGACACGACCATGAATCCTGTCCGGTTTGTCAGGGATATCTGTTGCTGGGCTTCATCGATTTTCAGCAACCGGGTCCGGCGCTCCTCACTCTAGAGGAAATCAGCACTGATACTATTTCTCTCTCTACCTCAACGAGCTACAGCCATACTCGCATTCGCGAGATCCTGGCACGACCTCCGCCCTACCTATCATAGATCGAATACAGAATACGGGCTCTTGCGCATCTGTGCGCCCTGGGCCCGATACAGCCTGGTGGCTGTAGGGTTCTGCCGATCTGGTCTGTTCCGGTTAGAATCCAGCTGATTCGGTCTTCTCCCTCTGGCTGCGAAACCGTGGCTCGGACGCAAGCCCATCCAGCGATATAATGTCGCCGAATGGAATGTTGCCCCTTCCCGGCTTCGCAGCGCTTTTTGGCCTTTAAGACTGTTCTGGTAAGTGGCTCCTTTCGCGATTAGATTCGTGTACGCATTTAGAGCTTCAATCAGAGCATTCGAAAGCGAACCGTCGGTTCGAGGCGGCCCGAAAGCGCGCAATGCTCAGACTGGAGCAAACGAATGGAGCAAGGCATCCGACGGAAAGGCCTGATCCGTGACAATGTGTAGACAAAGCATTTTTATAACATTTAGAATTAGGACATTCATTTATGAATTACGTATTAAATAGAGAAATAGATCCTTCGGTCGTTAGACACCGAATCGGAGCTCTGGCTCTCGCTGCCGTAACCCTTGTGGTGGCCGGACACTGTAACCAGAGCGAATCCAACAACGATGCAGAAACTCTGGCGCTGGTCGCCCTGGCATCGGCTCCTGTAAGTATGCCCTTCTCTCTGGTGGCGGACAACCAGAGCGTTGGCTGTAACCAGAATTTCACTATCGGTACCGGCAACGATACCGTGCAAATCAAGGACTTCAGAGTCTATCTCTCTGAGTTCGCCTGGATCACGCCGGATGGAGAAGTCAGCGTCACTCTTCCCGATCTGGGGGATTGGCAGAAAAACAACGCGGTACTCATTGACCTGGAAGATGGAACCGGCTACTGCTCTGGAACAGGCACAACAGCCACGAACGGCCAGATAACTCTACCGGCTCCGCCGTCAAACGCCACGGGGCTGGCCTTTTCTATCGGGTTGCCTGACTCGGTGAACCGACTGAACAATACGACCACATCGGCGCCGTTTAATATCAGCCAGATGTACTGGACCTGGGCTAACGGTTACAAGTTCGCAAACGTGGAACTGAGCCAGAATGGTACGACGGCATATCGCTTTCATCTAGGTTCCATTGGATGCACGGGTACTCCCGGTGAAGCCTATACCAGCTGCAGCCGACCCATGAAAGGCAGAGTGCAGCTAAACAATGTTAACGTGGCCAATGGAATACAGTTCGACGTTAAGGACTGGTTTTCCGGTCAGGCCTATGCAGTGACCGATTGTATGGGAGCCCCTACGCCCGATGCACGATGCCAGGCCCTTAGAAATCGCATGGGGCTGGATCAGACCAGCGGACAACCCAGCACCGGAAATGCCATCGGCTTCGAATTGAAGCAGTAATTGCCGATTAATAGGAGAATTATCATGGAATCCTCAACCGTATCCCTGTCGCAGCCATCAGCCAGTCATCCATTGCAAATCGAGCGACGAGCGCTGTTGCCGTCCTTCGCCTCGATGGCCAGAAGCCATTCGCCGGATCATAATGGTGTTGGCGAAATCCGTCCATTGGCCGCGATAAGGCGCGCGCTCTACATCTTTTTGATTGTGGCCGGGCTGGCGCCGGGCGGATGCAAAGAAGATTCCGGAAACGATGTAGCCCTGCTTGCGGCCCTGGCCGCCGGCGGGGGCTGCCCTTCCTATGACTGGAATTTACCCCCGGGAGTCCCTGCCCCGGTTGTGCCGTCGGACAACTGCATGACACCGGCCCGGGTTGAGCTGGGTCGCCATCTCTTCTACGACAAAGCGCTGTCTAGAGACGAGTCCATGTCCTGCGCCAGTTGTCACTTCCAGGAGAGAGCTTTTGCGGATGGGAAGACTCGCCCCAGAGGGATCGCTCATGCCGGCTTTCCCACCGGTGAACTCCATCCGCGAAATGCCCAACATCTTTCCAATGCCGGCTATCATACCAAGCTTACGTGGAACAATCCGCTTCTGGACACACTGGAGGGTCAGTCCAGAGTGCCTCTTTTTTCCGAATCCGGAGATAACTCCATTGTTGAACTGGGTCTCCAGGATCAGCAGTACCTTAACAAGCTGGCCTCCGACGATACCTACCGCCAGCTCTTTCAGCAGGCGTATGACGGCGATATCTCCGAACAATCCGTGCGATTTGCGCTGGCTTCTTTTCAACGAAGCATGACCAGCTTCGATTCGGATTACGACCGCTTCATCAAGGGCCAGGGTTCTTTGAGTCCGGCCGCTTACCGCGGTTTCGAGGTCTTTAATGGAGAAGTGGCCGAATGCTTTCATTGCCACGGAGGGTTTAACTTCACAGATACTTCATTGCATACGAATTCAGGAGCAGTGGAATTCGCTTTTCACAATAATGGCCTTTATTCGGACGCGGAGTACAATTCAAAGCCCACGAAAGGACTGCAGGACATTTCCAATCAGGCTCTGGATCGGGGAAAGTTCCGAGCGCCCTCGCTGCGAAATATCGTATTGACCATGCCGTACTTTCATGATGGATCGGTAAATTGCTCGAGTCCGCCCGCGGATGCCACCAATCGCACAGCCATGGAGGCCTGTGCCCGGGAAGCTCTGACCGTCATTGTAGATATGTATCGAGCCGGCGGGGATGCGGCCAAACGGGGACAGCCTACCGGAGCAGCCGTGGATGCAAGTCTGATTCGCCCATTCAGTATTACTGATTCGCAAAGAGATGATCTGGTGGAGTTTCTTATATCGCTAACGGACTGGTCTTTCGCCAGCAGAAGCGATTTAGCGAATCCCCGACCCTCCCATTCCAGGTTTGGGCGATGATGACTATTGACGGACTCCAGGCCAGAAGGTTCAGCTACGTGGAATCGCAAGCCTCGGATATTCTATCTATGGAGAAAAGGCCATGATTCGTCCGATCACTATCATGCTATCGGCACTCCTTCTTCTCTGGCCGCTAAGCCAATGCAGCTACGGCGAGGTAAACGATGGAGAGCAAGAACAGGCAGCTCTGGCTGACTTCATTCTCGGAAGCACGCGAGGAGAATTGAACCTGAATCTGAGGTTCACCGACGGAGGGACCGATTCTATATCCAGCTTCACTACCGGAGCCGGCGCCATGACACTCGGTTCCCTTCGTATTGAAATAGATCGTATAGAGTTGATTTATGAACCCGGCTTCTTTCAGGGAATCTTGACAGGTTTGCTATATTTGCACCGCCATGGCGACCTTTATGCCCATGGTGAAGAGAATGTGAGCACCGGGGATCCGGTCTTTTCTACCAGCGGCGCCAGCTTCACGCTTACCGGGG
This sequence comes from Spirochaetaceae bacterium, assembly GCA_002730875.1. GTDB lineage: Bacteria > Spirochaetota > Leptospiria > Leptospirales > Leptonemataceae > UBA3465. Next base: position 63,852 of record PCBI01000017.1, read on the forward strand.
CAACCGGAAGCGATCCAGGCGGGAGGAACTTCCAGAATCTTCCTTTGACGCTTCAAGTGCCGCCGGGACAGATCAAATCCATTAAACTTCATTTTCAGAGTGTCCAGGCAAGCGGCACCGATGACGGATCGCCTTTCGCCTCAATTGTCAATCAGCAGGTGGATCTGAACGCCGGTATACAATGCCAGCGAACGCTTTCCTCCGGCGGCAGTCAGAGCAAGTATCTGAAAATAGATTACTCGCTCCTCTTCGCAACCGGTTCCTCATCCAGCGCGATACAATCGGGGCTGCAGAACACAGCTCTGGTTACGGAGGCAGAATGTTTCGGATTTTGAAAGAATGGATTTCACGTCTCGGCCATGTTCCTACATTTCGGGAAATGCTCGATAACGGGCTCCCCGGTCCAGGCTTGCTCCTCGCCGCCGCTCTACTACTAGGGGGCGGCACAGGCGTAAGCGCGCACCATCCACCGGCCATGAATGCAGTGGCCGGAAGGGGAGCCATCCCGCAAGATCGAGTCAGATTCGAATCCGAGTACCGGAAAGCCGAGCGGGGAAATCGAAATACTCTTATAAACAGACTGGGCGTTGAACTGGGTTTTCTGGACGGACATCTTTCATGGAATCTGGAAATCAGCCACTATTTGCTTGCGCAGAAGGATACCCGGGATGCGGCCCTCTGGGGACGTCCGCGAACCGGCTTGCGATACCGTCCTTTTCTCTGGGACAGCTGGCTGGTGGTTCTCGATGCAGACATTGGATTTGCCGCAAACGGTAGTTCCATGGTGGATGAACCTTTCTACGACTCCCGAGCCGGGCTCACCGTCGGCTATCTAAGCGATCTGCGTATATATGGCAGGATCGAAGGCGTTTTCCCCATGGGATCGCTACCGGAGGAAAAACTGCAAACGGTAGAACTACCCTGGAGACCGCCAGAGGATTACGTTAACCGCGCGGATTACGAGCTGGAAAAATCCACCGCGCTTTCGGCCCGCATTTCTTATCTCTTTGGCTGGTTCGAGCCTTATGCCGGAATTCTGTACAGACTTCCCTACAACGGAGTTCTCCAGGAAAAGTCCGAATTTGACCCTGTTTTCTTTCGCCAATGGGAAGCCGGAGCCGGATTCCTCCTCGGTGACTTCTACATTTCAGCAGGATATCAGAAACCTTTTCAGAAAATTGAAGACCGCACCCTGGAGCGATGGGGATACTCGCAAATCGGTATTGTGCCCCGAACGCCGCAAAGAGCGCTCCTCGAAGAGAGCTTTACCCTCTCCGTATTCTTTCAGTTCTGAAGAGGTGTAACGAGGGCGCCACAGCGGAGGGGCATCGGTACCCGGAGCCATTCCGTCAACCCTTTACGCAAACCAGTTGTTTAAGACTGTGAACCACTTCCACCAGGTCTTTCTGATTCGCCATTACTTCATCGATGTCCTTGTACGCTCCTGGGATTTCGTCCAGCACTCCGCCATCCTTGCGACATTCAACCCCGCTGGTTTGCTCCATTAAATCCTTGATGTCAAAGCTCTTGCGCGCCTGGTTTCGACTCATACGACGCCCGGCTCCGTGCGAAGCCGACTGGAAGGACTCCGGATTGCCCAGGCCTCGCACAACATAAGAACGAGTTCCCATGGAACCAGGGATCAATCCCATTTCCCCCTTCTTCGCGCTGATCGCCCCTTTTCGGGTGACAAGTACGTTGCTTCCAAAATGGACTTCTTCAGAAACATAGTTGTGATGGCACATGATGCTTTCTTCCATGCGAAGATCGCCAAAGAAATTGCTCTGCAGGGTTCGAAATAGCAAAGCCGCCATAGTAAGACGATTGCAGAATGCATATTCCTGCGCCCATGCCAGATCCCGTCGATAGGCTTCCATTTCCGGTGTTCCGGAAAGGAATACAGCCAGATCCGGATCGGGAAGCTCCTGGTTATGCGCCAATTTTCGCGCCACGCTAATGTGAAGATCGGCCAGGGTTTTTCCAATATTGCGGGATCCGGAATGCAAAAAGAGCCAAATGTGCTGATCTTCATCGTGTACCAGTTCGATAAAATGGTTACCTCCGCCCAGGGTTCCGCACTGTTTCATGATTCGTTCTTTTTGCGAAGATCCCAGAACGTCCCGGGAAATGTGTCGGGAGGCCTGAAGATTGTTCTCAACGCGCTTTCGATGAGCATCATCCAGATATAGGCCGGCTCTACCGATCACCGGATCCCTGTGCGATCCTTTACCTACCGGGATGACCCTTTCAATGGCCTTCCGAATCTCCTTCAGGCTGTCCGGCAAATCCGAAAGAGTCAGATTTGTGCGAAATGCGCCCATGCCGCAACCGATATCCACGCCGACGGCCGCCGGACTCACCGCTTCCTTCATGGCGATTACCGATCCCACCGTTGCTCCTTTTCCCAGATGAACATCCGGCATAGCAGCCACGTGCTTGAACACCCAGGGCAGTCGAGCAATGTTACTCAATTGATCCAGGGTTCGCTCATCCACGGATTCAGGATTCGTCCAGAGGCGAACCGGCAAATGATCTGTTTCTTTTATAAAAGGCATCTTAGAAATAAGCTCCGATGGTAAAAAGAATATACTAAGAAGTTTTAGTCAGCATGGCGTCCTAATTTTTTGGTGCTTCGTTATCATTCTTTTTTCACATCACCAGTGAACAGATTCAACCAGGCGCCGTCAACTACCGGCGCCCAACCTACCCTACTCAGTTCTTTTTTCCGCTTCGAACGGCGACGGAGACAGCTCTACAATCCGGATCCTGACGGAGGATCGGTACTCCGGCCGGGATCAAGTTTATTCATCTTTGCGACTACCGACCTGGGATAACCGGTCCGGGAGAATGATAACTTCACCTCACGATAGCCAGGAACATGTACTCATATACAGACCTGACCCGCTGTTCTCGCCCAAGATCGAAACGGTTCGAGATATCGGGACTTCTCGTTTTTGAGTCGCATTCCAAACTGTTGGTCAGCACTATTGGCTTTCAGGAGGAAAAGCCAAAGTGACTCAAGCAAAACGAACGATAACCATTCTGGGAGTCGTTGCCATCGCGACCCTGTTTTCCGCTCAGTGCAAAGACAAGGGCAAAGAAGCAACCACGGATCAGCCATCCACAACAGCGGTGGAACTGACCGGCACTCCCGGCAATAAAATGATCACTGTTATGGAAATGGGCGTAAAGGCCCTGGAATCCAACGCAACGGATCCAGCGAAAGCTGCTTCCGAGCTAAACAGACTGATGCAGGCCTACGACATTACGGCCATTCGAGCCGAGGCCAAAGCGGCCAAAGAAGCTGGCCAGGGCGCTAGCGAAGCCGAAAAAACCCGCTTCAAAGAACTGACAGAGAAGTACAAGAACCTGGCCACCGAAGTAGGCAAGAATGACCCGGCTGCCTTCGGCGCCGCTCATGCAGAGTGGTCAAAACTCTGGAGCATAAATTAGGACCAGAATTGAGTCCATAAGTTAATAGGGAGAACCAAACAGATGAGTTCAAATTACGACGCAAAAAGTATTCAGGAAGCCCTGCGAATGCTGGGTCATCCGCTGGCCACCGACGGGATCAACGGACCCAAAACCCAGGCGGCCATCAAGGATTTCCAGAAGTCGGCCGGAGTGGGCGTGGACGGTATTGTAGGCCCCAAAACAGCAGCGGCCTTTGCAAGCAAGCTGGGAGAAATCTCCGTGCGAGCTTCGGGGCTGAAAGGCTATTTCGAATCCACCGGAACAAGCGCCGCAGACGATATGTAAGTCTGGCGGTTTTCTTGATGACAGCTGCACACCATGTGCAGTGGTCATCTGCGACAGTCGATGTATGATCGCTGCTTTCCGGGTGCAGTACCTGCAAAGCTTCGATCATCACCGATGAAGCCGGCTCCTTCAGGGGGTCGGCTTTCTTATTTGCATCGATGAAGCCGACCTGGTTTGAGGTTTCTTCAATTACGCGTCCCTACCGTTAGCGGTGCCTGTTTGCTCAGAGCATTTCCGACACGGAGCTCGCTGCATGGTCGCTGTGTCGCTCACTGTCAATCGCAGACGGACACCATAACTCTGTTGCTCAGGCTACTGGCTATGGCCACGAATTGCCGGTTCCCGTAGGTAATCCCCCTCCAGGCGTTTAGATTGGGAGAAGAACGCCCCACCCAGTTTATGCCATCTGCGGACGTCATGATTCGGTTGGTCCCGTCCGAGGCCACAGCCACAAAAAGCCCATCACCGTAGGTCACCGAGCGCCAGGTGTTGTATTCGGGGGTGGAGCGCAAAGTCCAGGTTACTCCATCGGGAGATGTCATGATATGCTCGGTACCCGTACTGCTTACGGCCACAAACAAACCGTTGCCATAGGTGATATCTTCCCAGACAAACGGCGGAGCGCCGGTTTGCGTAGTCCAGCTAATGCCGTCGGGGGAAGTCATTACTCTATTCGTTCCCAGACGGGCCACAGCCACATACAATCCATTACCGTAGGTCACGGAGGTCCAGGCGGAGGGCTCCAGGGCAGGACGCATGGTCCAGCTGAGACCGTCTGGAGAGGTCATGACCCTTTCGGTGCCGGTCAAGGCCACCGCCACAAACTGGCCGCCGGCATAGATCACGCTTCGCCAGGAATTGTTTACCGGAGCGGGGGCGTCGGTCCAGACGCTTCCATCGCTGGAACTTAGCGTCCTGTTGGTTCCGTTTTCCGAGACCGATACAAATCGATTATTACCGTAGGTTATGGACTGCCACAGTGCAGACGTCACGCCGCTGGCCACGCTCCAGTTCATTCCATCGCTGGATTGGATCCCTGCTCCGGTGCCCAGCCCCACGTATTTGCCCGCGCCATAGGCCACGTCGTACCACGTGGCTCCCAATGGCTCCGAATAAGCAGTCCATACATCGCCATCGTCGGCACAGGCAAGGCCGGATGCCGGATCAGCGGAGGTCAGACCCGCACCGACCAGGGCAGCCAGCAAGGTAGCTGAAGTATTGGGACCATCCGCATTACGATCATAGGTTTGAAATAGCGGATGCGCCACACAGTGGGTAAGAAAAAATAAAAGCAGCACTGACAGACAGTTGAAACCTCTAAGCATCACCGAACGTTAAGAAATCGGCTCGTTACGAAATCGTCCAGAGGAAAATGGTATGGCGCTCCCCTGGATTCATCCTGGGTTTCCTGCGCGACAATACTTCTTTTATGCCTTTAACCAGCCAATGTTGTGACTTCCACGATCCGGTGAGCTGGCGCAGCCGGACTGGCAAACCAGCGGTCCGGGTTCAGGCTTACACTAGGGATCTGCTTAAACCTGAATGAAATGTAGTAAAGAGAGGACTTTGCAAAGCAACCTCCCCTGCGGAAAGGCGTTTGCGGAGGGGTGTGTGGGTCAGGGAAGACTCGAACTTCCGACCCCTTCCTTATCAGAGAAGTGCTCTAACCAACTGAGCTACTGACCCGTTGAATGCAGTGTCTTTTTCGGGGCCTGCGGAGTAAAGCATTTTTGTCCAACAGAGGCCCCGAATCATCCGTTTTCCTTCGCCAGGGATTCGGACGTTAACGGACGTCGGCCTTTTACTTCCGGGCCTTCTTTTTTGATTTCTTGCTGGTAGAAGCAGATTTCTTTGCCGACTTTTTAGAAGTTTTTTTGGCGCTCTTTTTGCCGCTTTTTTTGGCGGACTTCTTCGCGGCTTTGCTGGCAGTCTTCCCGGTTGAGCTCCTGGCCGTTTTCTTGCTACCGGTGGCGCCGCCTTTCGCTTCGAAATAGGCTTTGAGCGTCTTTTCGCCTACGCCGCCAGAAAGCTTATAAATCTGGGCCGGGTCCGTTACGCCATGCTTCTGGCAAATGGCCACCTTTCTTCGCAGATAGCGAATGTAGGTAACCGAGGTTTCCAGCTTCTGGGCCAGGTCGCCTTCCGACATGCTATAAGTAACAATGTGTTTCCAGTTTTTCTTTAGGTCGCCGGGGGCTACACCGCCGGGACCGTCGTCCTTTCTGTAGTCCCTTTCCGCATAATAACGAACGGCATATTCGCGCTTGCTTTGCTTGCTTGTTTCGGTAATGGGTTTTCTTTTTTTCTTTGCTGCATTACTCATTGGAATAACTCCCGTTCGCATAAAAAATGGGAGCCACCTTGAACGCAACTCGAATCTGCAAAAACAGTCGCGCACACCTTCATATTTTGACAGTGCCTCTTCGCAATGCTGATAGTATGGCGGGATTCTGCCCCGAGGATTACTACCCCTACCTTAAGGGTTCCTTTACAGTTCTATTACGGTCTTAGTCCTTGAGTCTTTCGCGATCCTGAAGAATGTTCTCAACCTCGCGTTGCCATTCCAGGGCCTGGTTCGTGTAGGCTCCATCCGGAAACCGAGAGGCACGTTTGAACTCTTCATAAGCTTCTTTCAGCCGGGCCCGGTCAAAGAGTATGATCCCTCTTTGAATGTATGCGGCCTGGTCAAGAGTTAAGGAGGGGTTTTCAATCACCGCCGAGTATATTTCCAGAGCCTCGTTCTTTTCTCCGCCGGCGCTCAAACTTTCTGCAGTCCAGTACAGGATCTTCTCTCGCAGTTCGCCATCCGGCCCGGCCTTCAGGGCCGATTGAAATTTCGAGATCGCTTCCGGGTACTGCTTGTCCCTGAAGTGACGAATCCCTTCTTCATAAAGCTTCTGGGCATTCAGCTTATCTTCTTTCTCCGGTTTGCTTGTTTCCTTCGCGGGTTTTTCCCGCTGAGGCTTGCGCGCCGGAGTATGACGAGCAGGCTTCTCTTCCTTCTTCTTCAGTCCGGAATCAATGAGATAGTCCTCATGGTAGTAGTACCGAATATTGGGGCGATCGTCCAGCATCTCTGCCCGCTCTACTTCCGCGTGCAGGTTGCCGGGGCTGTATTCCAGCGCTATCCGATAGTTCCTTTCGGCCTTCTTCTTTTGGCCTGTAAGCCGGTAATAGTCGCCAAATGTTGTGTGGATTCGTGACTTGATCTGGTTGCTCTGAGTCTTTGCCAGTAGCTCCTGAAGAATGGACTTACCCTCTTCGTCATGTCCAAAAAGGATAAGCAGTCTTCCGAGCAGGTACTCCGTCTTTTCGCGCAATGATTTATCTTCAACGCCCTCGTCCCGGAGCGCCCGGAGATGCTCCACTGCCCGGTTCCGGTCCCCCAGTCGATCCAGACTGGCCGCTATGCCGTAGGAAGCGCGTTGATTGATTTCTTTGCTCAGATCTCGCGATAACACATGTACGAAACGATCGTGGGCTTTTCGCGCTGATTCTATGGAGTTCTGGGCCAGATACTCTTCGGCCTCCCGAAGATCGCTCATGCCCTCTTCCAGACGTTGCTCCTGTCTTGCATCAGGACTACCCGCCAGGTTCATCTCACCCAGCACTCTACTGAATCGCCATTGATCCAGGGCAAGAAATGCGGTTCCTGCAGTCAGGAATAGCAATCCTGCAATGAATATTGCTCTTTGTGCGGATAACATTATTCGGTCCTCTCCAGACTTCTTCTATACCAGAACAGCGCCCGATCCTCGAATTGATCGATTACCTGCTTCCTACTGAAAATCTCTTTCGCCTGCTCATACTGGCCGGTGAAGTAATAACTCTGGCCTTGATAAAAAAGCGCCTTGATTCGAACATCTTCCGGAATGCCTTCTTGCTGAAGGAAGTTACGTACTTCGTCGACGCAGTCCTGGTATTTCTGCAATGCGTAGGTTCTACCCAGTATGGCTCTAAGACGGTCGTCGGCATCCGGCTTCTCCTCGGTAGGCTCTGGTCTATCGGCCGTGGGTTCCGGTCCCAGGGGCTTCGGAGTATGATATACGTTGGTCTTCTGCTTTCCCGGATAGTTCTCTACGAATGCGTAGTAGAACCTTTCGCCTCCGGTGCGGTCCAGATACCTTCGCGCCGTCACAGGTATTTCGGCAAGAAATACGCCGGTGCGCTCTATCGCTTTGATGTCCGGGATGGGCTCCTTGCTGCGATAAAGGAATAGTTGAACATCCTCTTCATTTACGCCTGCGCGAAACTTCCACTCGAACACAACGGAATCGCCTTCTACCGTCGCGCTGAGGTTTTCAATCCTTCCATCGCCGGGTTTGTCGAATAGTTTGGGATCGTCTGGACTGTAGGTGCCGCCTCGGATGGTTACTCCGAATGCAGTAAATGTGCGACCTGCCTGCAGTTCCTGAATCTTTCGCCCGGAGGTAGACCGGGGAATCAAAGCGTAGAAGTACTGACCGGGCTTCAGGCCAGTATCGGTAAAGCCTTTGGCTCCATTGTCCACGACGCCGATCTGCTTGGCCCGGGATAACGCCGACATGTCCTGAATCGGTTCGGAGGAACGATACACCTCATAGTCCTTAATCGCAGGACCCGGATCGACCCAGAGAAGTCGGATAGTGTCTTTGCTGGCAAGATAGGCCATGAGAGAACCAGGAAGGAAGGCATCATATTCAATCTTTCGTCCCGGCGGAGAGTAAGTATGGCTGATGTAGGATTCGTTCAGGATGAGTTGGGGGTACTCCTGGTCCTTCACACAATCGTAAACGGCGACGCCGTAGTAAACCCGGTTACCGTCTTCGGCTGCCTTGTCTTCGAAGAAGGGGCTTTCCTCCCCTGCTACGCCCAGCATAGTAGCTTTGGCCAATCGCTCGGCGGAATCCAGGGGCTCGGGGCCCCGATAAACGCGATAACGAATGCCCGGCACCGGAGACTTCTTCCAGTTGAGAACTACGCCTTTTTCTGTATTTACCGCTACCAGATCCAGCGCCTGAAACTCTTCGGTGCGATACTCCCGTTCCCGATCGGCGGTGCAGGCTTTGCCTTCCGGCTGTCCCGGCTTTCCAACTATGAAGGGCACTGCGGTATAATTCTGGTCGGCCACCATTTTCAGACGTCCATCCGGCGACAGCTCATGAGTAGACACTACGGCATAGTAATAATAGCCCTGCGGAATATCCTTATCGATGAAGTTATTCTGCCCCGGCTTCAAGGGTTCTGGAGTAAGGTTGTAGGAGTCCAGCACCAGAGCGCGAGTAGTGATAGGCCGACTGTAACGAATTACGTACACGGCCGAGGTGAGATCTGGATGGGCATCCCAGGAAATCTTGGCGGTGTTGCTGTAGCGCGCATCCGGCGTAACGGTAAGGTTGCGAATACGCGGATAGCCGCTATCTCCCTCCGGACGCTGATTGTTTTCGTTTTCCGGGATTCCGTCGTTCGGAGTATTGTCGGCGGGCTTTTCGTTGGAAATTCCCGTGGGCTCGCCTTGAGCCATGCTCATCGGATCGATTCCGGGAATCTTGTCGGCCCTTTCAATGCCAAAAACGCTACCCATTGTCAAAAAGACAATGGCAACTGTAATATACCGTCTCATCATTAGTTCCTGTGGAAGCCTGTGTGTACTATCGGACTTGTCAGCTGGCAAATTCAATTGAGATATTGCAAAAAGAACCTGCAGGCTCTTGACCAAACCTATGCGCGGACTGCCATTTTACGAAGATCCAAAGTATCACAAGTATCTGCTGTCGCAGGCCCGCGCCGACCTGTTTCCTGTTAGCCGAATCCTGAATCAACTCCCTCTTTATGATACTCACAACGTTCTGGACTTCGGAATGGGCAATGGTTATTTCCTGGACGGATTTCTTCGTAATCTGCCGGACGATGCCCATGTATGGGGCGCTGAATGTCAGGAGCTATTAATAGACTATTGCCTGCAGAGAAAGGTAAAAGAAAAGATCGAAAGGTTCACGCCTTTTTATATAGAGCGCACGGAACATCCGCTACTTCCAGACTGGATTCCGCCAATGGATTTGATCTTTTGCAGCTGCGTTATGTCTACATTTGCCGACCCTACCCTGGCGCTACGGGGCATTGGAAGAGTGCTCAGGGAAAAGAAACCTGTGGTGGTAATTGACTGGGAGCGAAAAGAGGCGCCGTCGGGACCCGAACTCATTCAAAAAGTGTCCAGAGATAGAATGGAGTATTTTATCGACGAAGCCGGGTACAACATATCCCAGCGACTCAAAATCAACGAATTCGTTTACGGTATGGTGCTTTTCAAAGACCCGGAGAAATTTGAAGAAACTGTGTACTATCAGATGTAGTTGGCCCCCGGTTGAAAGCAGGATAATCCGGGGGATTTCCATCTAATGCCTGTGCGCCGAGACGATGCATCCGTAGACAGGGAGCTCCCTACACCTGGCCAGAATCACAGAATTGATGAAATGCCTTCCGGGAGGACCGCTCTTAATTCGCCTGTTACAGTCTTATTTCCGGAAACCTGCTGAATCTGGAACTCGCAAAGTTGCCCCTGCAGACCGGAATCCCCGGGGATGGCCGTCTGTTTCAATGCTTCGTCCGGGACTAGAGCAAGATCGAATTCGATTCGCACGTAATCTTCGCTCAATGCATTTCCTGTGCCCGCGGCCTGGTCCAGCTTCTCCACCACGGCAATGCGGCGCTGGCCCACTACCCGGCCCAAATAACGGTTCCACTGATTGGCTGAAAATTCCTGTAAGCGACGGACCCTTTCTTTAGATACTCCGCGATCCACGGGATTGGGCAGATTCAGAGCGTCAGTGCCTTCGCGAGGGGAATAGGGAAAGGCATGCACCTGCACGATTCCCAGATCGGCCATGAGATCCAGTGTTTCCTGAAAATGGCTTTCGGTTTCTCCGGGAAATCCGGTGATTACATCGGTGCCCATGAATACATCCGGGTTTATCTTTCGCACTGTCTCCATGCGCTTGCGATAGCTTTCGGCGCTGTAGGTTCTGCGCATGAGCTTCAGGATTTCTCGGGATCCGCTTTGCAGAGGAACGTGGAAATAGTTACAGAATGCAGGATGGAGGCTGAGCTCCGCCAGTTCCTGGTCAACATCGCAGGGCTCAATGCTACTCAGTCGAAGGCGGCTGTACGTTAGCCGGTCCAGAATTGAGCCAATTAAATCGTTGAATCCAATCCCCTGATCCCGGTACCAACCAGGGTTTACTCCGGTTATGACGATTTCCGGTATTCCCCGATCATCCAATCGTTTCACATGATCCAGGATTTCTGCATAGGAGCGGGATACTCCCCCTCCCCGGGCCCGGGGAATCTTACAATAGCTGCATCGTCTATCGCAGCCGTCCTGGATTTTCAGATAAGCTCGACTATGCCCTACAGGAATTACATCGCCGTAGGCAAATGGGTTTTCGATAACCGGCCGCTTAGTTTGCCCTTTCGCACGATCCAGTCCGCCGCCGGAAAAAATCGGCGCTTTCGCATTCGCCGCAGAGTCTTCGCTGGCGCCAGGTATTTGCTGGGCTCGGGCAACCGGAGCCTGGTTTTCCAGCTCCTCTACCAGGGATCGTAAGCCAGTTTTTTGGTCATTGCCTACAACGGCGTAAACTCCGGGGATGGCAGCTACTTTGTCCGGATCGGTTTGTGCATAGCAGCCGGTAACTACGATCTTACTCTGTGGATTGTTGCGCAGTATCTTGCGCACCAGCGCCCGGCTACGGGCTTCGGCCTGGTCGGTTACGGTGCATGTGTTGATGATAGCAATGTCGGGACCACCGGCCACATCCGACAGTTCGTAATCACGACCTTCCAGAAACCTGGAAATGATTCCATCGGATTCGAATTGGTTTAACCGGCATCCAAATGTGTGAATCCCTACGGTTTTCGGAGGCGTTCCCGGATCTGATGAAGTTGCCGAGGCCGCCAGGGCTGCCGCAGTATTCGTATCTCTGGTCTGCCCTTTAGTCCGCATCAGGAGGCTGGTACACCGGCCATGTTTCGCTTTAGTGCCGCATCGTCCGGTCGAATCTGTGAAGCTTTTTCAAAATATTCCCGGGCCTGCTTGATGTATTCGGATCTGCGTTCGCCATCGCTTCGGGAAGCCAGGAGGCTGAGGGTCAATCCAAGATTGTTCAAAAGACCGAATTGCAGATTCTTGTCGGAAGTACCCACACGGGCCGCATTTCTCAGGCGGAACTCGGCATTCTCCAGATCCCCCGCTTTCAGATACAGAACGCCATCCAGATAAAGGGCACGAAAGTGGTTTGGCTCGGAGGACAGAATCTTGCTTACATGCGTGCGTGCCGGGGCCACGCTGTCCAGGGCCATATAGGCCAGAGCGGCCTCCCATCGAATCTGGTTGGAGTCCGGGTATTTTCGGATTACATCGCGTATGTGTGCCAGGGATTTCTGAGGCTGGCCTGATCGTCTGTACACCGCAGCCAGAAGGGCATGGGGCTCAGCCCGATCCGGATGGTCCTTCATGCAGTATCTTAAGTGCGAAATGGCGCTATCGAACTGGCCTTGCTCCAGATAGTTGGAGGCGGCCAGCATTCTAAAATCGTAGGAATCCTTATAATCATCGAATACCGATCGGATGGCTTCCAGAGAGTCTTCGTATTTACCCTGTTGGAAGAGCTGCACCGCTTCTTTGTAGCGAGGCAACTCCTGAGCCTGCAACGCAGTTGCCAGAATAAGTAAAAGAGGAATAAAGGTTTTTTGCAAAAGTTTCATAATAGATCGCTATTCTAAATTGTACGTCGAAATTGTTCTTCCGCCAATGGGTTGGCAATTGGCCCCTGTGCCGGCAAACGCCGGGGTTGCCCGGATAGCTCTCCGGCCCATATCGGCCAGCAATCTCAGGATACACTCCTGATTCTGGGACCGCTGATACATTCTCGGTAGAATGCGCTGGTTTAGTCGCTCAAGAATGGCGGGAGCGCTTTCTTACTATGCTTTTTCTGCGACCTTCCGACGAGGCAAGGAAATTTCTATCGGGGTCCCGTAGCAGAAATCGCACCTGGACCCTGCTCTTTCCTTCCAGAAGATGGTGTTCAATGGCCTCTTCCCCGACAATGCGGGCGTTCAGGTCACAGTGGAGTACCGGCACATCCACCCGGGGATCCTGCACAATGACCGGACCCAGATCGGCAATGAAGTGTCTTATAGGTACAATAGAGCTTCCGGTGAAGGAATACCTTCGATGTTTGAAGGAATATTCAATTTCAACGAACCGGGTACGAGGAACGGAGGGCTTACGATAATAGGGACGAATGCGGGTGATTTCCGCCGTGGCATTGGCGACACGCTGCCACCTCCAGCGGGCCAGACGAATACTTAGATACAGACAAATTCCAGAAAGCAGCGCGGAGCCGGCCAACAAGATGCCGGATTCCAGCGCTACTTGATATACTGAAAATGTCTGTGCAGGATTCAACTCACCTGACCTGTATTGGCCGGCCGGGCTGAGGGAGAATCGGAGTTACGCACCGAGACGCCGCCGGCCATTTTGATGTTGTTCTGGCTTTTGGCTTTCAGCTCTTCTTCTCGCTTTCTCTTTTCCTCTTCCTTTTGCCGGACGATTTCTTCGTAATCCCCCCAGGGCTTTTCATCGAAGCTAAGCTTCTCTTCGGTGCCCTCGCCTTCCGAACTGACAAACACTATCGTGGGCTCGCGGAAAGCGCCTTCCAGGAATCGATGCGCCATCCGGTCTTCGATCTCCCGCTGCAGTGTTCTTCGCAGGGGTCGAGCGCCATACTTTTCATCAAAACCACGTTTAGCGATCCAGTCTTTCGCTTTGTCATCGAGTTCCAGAAGAATCTTCTTATCGAAAAGCTGAGTGTTCATTCGCTCAACCATGATTCCGATGATCTGACGGATTTCCTGGGCACTCAGCGAGTGAAAACTAATGATCTCATCGATTCGGTTCAGGAATTCCGGGCTGAAGTGCTTTTTCAGAGCTTCCATGGCCTGCTCTTTCTTGCCGGTTTCCCGTAGCGATTCGTCTTCGGCAAAGCCTACGCGACCGCCTTTTTGAAGTTCCCGGGCGCCCAGATTGGAAGTCATGATTATGATGCAATCACGGAAATCCACTTTGCGACCGTGAGTGTCGGTGAGAGTCCCCTCTTCCAGGATTTGGAGCAGGATGTTGAATACGTCCGGATGAGCCTTTTCGATTTCGTCGAAAAGGATTACGGAATACGGATGTCTTCTTACGAATTCGGTTAATTGGCCGGCATCGTCATAACCCACATAGCCTGGAGGCGATCCGATTAACTTGGATACAGAATGCGGTTCCATGTATTCCGACATGTCCAGACGGAACAGAGCCTGCTCTTCCCCGAACAGGAAATCCGCTACGGCGCGGGCAAGTTCGGTTTTACCCACTCCTGTGGGTCCCAAAAAGATGAAGGAACCGGAAGGCTTGCGATGGTCCTTGAAACCTGTTCGCGAACGGCGGACAGCTCGACTCACCAGTTCTACGGCGCCGGTCTGTCCTACGATGCGACGAGCCAGCTCCTGCTCCATGCGAAGTAGCTTTTCCGCTTCCCCTTCTTCAATCTTTTCCAGAGGGATTCCAGTCCACAGACTGATTACGGAATAAACGTCCTCATCCGAGATATCTACCGAATAGTCGGAGATTTTTTCCTGCCAGTTGTTTATCAACTCCTGGAGTTGATCCTTCTTGACGTTGATTTCGTCGCGGATCTGGGCTGCCCTTTCGTATTCCTGGGCTTTCACCATATCGTCTTTTTTCTGAGTTAGAAGTTTTACTTCCTCTTCCAGATCCACAATTTCCTGCGGACGGGACGAGTTGGCCAGACGGGCACGGGAACCGGCTTCGTCAATTACGTCGATGGCCTTGTCCGGCAGATAGCGATCATTGATGTAGCGCTCGGCCAGCTTCACGGCCAGTTCCAGGGTTTCGTCGGAATAGCGCACTCGGTGATGCTGCTCGAAGGATTTTTTCAGGCCCTTCAGGATTAGATACGCGTCGTCTTTGGAAGGTTCCTTCACCTGGATGGGCTGAAACCTTCGCTCAAGAGCGGAGTCCTTCTCGATATACTTTCTATATTCAGTGAGCGTGGTTGCGCCAATGCATTGCAGTTCGCCACGGGCCAGGGCCGGTTTCAGCATGTTGGCAGCGTCTATCGCTCCTTCTGCCGCTCCGGCGCCGATGAGGGTGTGCAGCTCATCGATGAATACAATTACGTTTTGCGAGCTCTGAATCTCTCGCATAATCTTTTTGAGTCGGTCCTCGAACTCACCGCGGTATTTCGTGCCGGCCACCAGGGAGGCAAGGTCCAGAGAAATGACCCGCTTTTCGAACAGAATGTCGGGAACCTGGTTCTGGATAATGCGCTCGGCCAGACCTTCTACAATGGCGGTTTTTCCGACGCCTGCTTCGCCGATTAGAACCGGATTGTTTTTGGTCTTACGACACAGCACCTGAACCAGCCGCTGAATCTCGGTCTCTCTTCCGATAACAGGCTCGAGCTTCTTATCGCGAGCAAACTGGGTAAGATCTCGGGCAAATTCATCCAGCGTGGGGGTTCTGGACTTTTCGGTGGTGCCGCTTCTTCCGCTGGGGGCAGGACCGCTGGTGGCCACGCCCAGGATACGAAGGATTTCGCCTTTGATTACGGAATAGTT
The DNA here is from genome assembly GCA_002730875.1 of Spirochaetaceae bacterium. Lineage (GTDB taxonomy): Bacteria > Spirochaetota > Leptospiria > Leptospirales > Leptonemataceae > UBA3465. Next base: position 79,272 of record PCBI01000017.1, read on the forward strand.
CACCTGGAAACTGGCAAGAGAGGCGCCGGCAACATTGTTGTTGTCGCGTAATAGAGCAAGAAGGATGTGCTCGGTGCCTACATAGTTATGCTTGAGACGACGAGCTTCCTCTTTGGAATAGTCGATAATCTTCTGGTATTTGTCCGGATTGGGGGTGATCTCAAGAAGAAGGGTGTTTCCGCCCTGGCGCGCACGGCGCTCCACTTCTTTGCGCAACTCGTTGAGATCGATACTCAAATTCTTGAGTATCTTGATGGCCACCGAGTCCTCCTCTCTCAGGAGTCCGAGCAGGATGTGCTCCGGACCGATCATATCATGACCGAGCCTTTTGGCTTCCTGCTGGGCGTATTCGTTTATGACTCTTTTGGCTCTTTTGGTAAAATCAAACATGGGGAGACTCCTACTGGCGAGGGGACGTCTGTACAATAAAAACTATGTCTCAGGGCAGTGTCACCGTCTTTTTTATTCTCGGCGGATTCCCCCCGATCAATGCCACGACTACGGGTTATGAGCAAGAATTTTTTCGCCGAGCTTTTGCTCACGAACTATTAGACGAGCCAGATAGATTCTAAACCGTTCGAGAATCGATCGAAATGCGGCCGGGCCATGGATGTACCGGGTGGCCAATTGGATGTGCTGGCCATCCGGAAAGGATTTTTCCCCGCTTCCGGGACGAACCTCAAAACCGGCCCGGTGCAACTCCTTCTTCCATCTAAGCCAGGAAGGGTCGGCCAGGAGGCCCGGAATCCGTAGACGGGCCGACATTCTCAGCCCGGAACCGCTGTTGGTGGGACATCCAGTGAGGAAACCGAATATAGTGGAATACTGCCAGACAAAGGCACGATCCAGCTTTCGGATTTCTCGAATAATGGCCGATAACATGGACTCGGCGTTTTGCAGTTCGCTATCGGACACCCAGCTCCAGCTGAACCGGAAGTGGTCCTCGTCTCCGATTCTTACTTGCCTGGACAGGTCGTCGGGAAGTTCAGAAAAGACGCCGGAAAGAAAGCCACGATTCGAAAGGAATATGCGCTCCAGATCATCGCTTCTTTTGAGGGCATTCCTGTAGTTCAGGCCGGGTATGTTTCGCGCCATCCTTACGCGCACCTGAACCTGGTTCGGGGGCAGTTCGTCCACGTCGGTCCATGGATCCGGCGTGGCGGGCATGGGGTCCTCGGGCGGCGCCAGGTCTTTCATAATTTCAAAGTAGGTCTGCAGCCTGGCCATGGCATTACGCCCCGGAATCCGATAGCGTCCCGCTTTCTGAAATACCTGTTTTCGGTAGGATTCAATGCCCTGGATTATGGATCCGCGAAAAACGCTGTAGCAGTCTTCGCAACCGCAGAGACCTGTGCTCAAAAATACGTATTCGGAAACACCGCAACCGGGGCATTTAATGGTATTCTCTGGTATGATAGCCTTTTTGCAGCTCTGGCAGTAATACATCATCTGACCCGCCTGGGGGTCAAAAATATGGACAGTAGATTCACTCTGGCAGGTGGGACAAATCATGTTCGCTTATTCTATCCGCTTTCTCATACTTCGCCGGGCATCCACCGGAGCCCATCCAACCGGCAGGAAAGACCGCTTTTTCAGGCCGGCCGTTCCCCGCTTTGCAACCTTCTCTATATGATAGAGAAGACATTCAACGTCTCCGGTAGCAACCGGGCGGGTCTTAACGCGGCTGGCTTCCCCGATCAGGAAAAAGGTTCCAGGTGACCTTCTTTCAAACGAAACCTGCGAGGAACCCGGGCGGCCAGATCCTGGTCATGGGTTACAATCAACATGGTGAAGCCCAGTTGCTCCTGCAATTTCCAAAGTAGATCAGCCAGTTTTTCCGAGTTATCCCGGTCTAAATTTCCGGTAGGCTCATCCGCAAGAATTAGCTTCTTGCCTCCCACCAGCGCGCGAGCCACACCGGCTCTTGCCATTTCCCCTCCGGAAATCTGCGAAGGATAATGATGCAATCGGTGCCCCAGACCTACATTCTTGAGCATCTCGATAGCATTATCCGTACTTTTGCTTACATTCTTTCGCTGAATCCAGAGCGGCATAATCACATTTTCGAGTACCGTAAAATCGGGAAGCAGATAATGATGCTGGAAAATCAAACCCACGTTGGCGGCGCGAAAGTTCTCTTTCTGTCTTTCGGTCATGGACGTGATCTCTTCGCCAAAGATACGAACCTTCCCTTCTACCGGCGTGTCGATGGAGCCCACTATATGTAATAGAGTGGATTTACCCACTCCGCTGGCCCCCTCCACGGAAACGATCTGTCCCAGAGGCACGGTCAAATCCAGGTCCCGAATCACGTGAACGATTTCCCCTTCGCCGCGATAGGACTTGGACATACTTTCTATTTCTATAGCAATTTCACTCATGGTCACATCTCTGGACTTTTTGCCGTTTCTCCCTGGTCTCGACTTCGCGACATCGTATCCAAATGGTCCGGGCCCGCTTAATCAGGGGCCATTAATCGTTTCGAATTGTCTGCACCGGATCCTGCATGGCTGCCTGACGGGCTGGAAAGAAGCCGGCAAATCCGCTAAGGATCATCGTAGTCAGCGCCACTCCAAAGATAATGTTCAGATCCGCATTCACGGGAAGATGATCGAAGTAATAGATATTTCTGGGTATTAGATGCACCGGGGCGCAGTTACCGGACCACCAGATACAGGCCGAGTTGATCATATCCTCAACCAGCTGAATCACGCTCTCCAGGTGATTGGCCATGAAGATACCGGTGGCGCCGCCCACAGCCGTGGCCAGCAGACCAATCAACAAAGAATGAGCCGTAAAAATGATCAGCACCGAACCGGTGGGAAGCCCCATGGAACGCAGCATCCCGATGGACCGACTCTTGGACCGAACCAGCAAATAGGAAGTCACCCAGATCCCGGCCACGCCGGCCAGAATCAGAAGCCCCAGGATCATTACCATCAAGGTCTTTTCCAGTTGCAGGGCCGCCAGGAAGTTGCCTCTTTCATCGCGAATGGTTCGAATGGAATATAAATACTGGTTTCCAGGAAGAGACTCCCGGATCAGCCTGCGGGCGGAATCCAGATCGGCCAGGTCTTCCAGCTGAAAAATGACCTCGGTGCTTCGATTGGGAAGGCCCAGAACCCGCTGCGCTGTGTTCAGGGAAAGAAAGATCAGATTTAGATCGAATTCGTAGTAACCGGTGCGAAAAAAGCCGCCAATGGTAAATGTCTGCTGTTGCACCTGCATGCCTTTGGTAAGCGCGCCGCCACGGGGCATGAATAGACGGATCTGGTCGCCCACTTCCCAGTGGTAGTAGCGGGCCATTTCACGACCTACGATCACAATGTTTCCGCCGTCAAATCGATCGAGAAGGTCCTGGTTGTAGTGCACCACGCGGGGAAAATCCTTCAGATCGCCGGTCTTTAGATCTTCACTACGCACGGGGATAGCGCGGATGGCTTTTCCTTCGAAGCGATTCTGAATCTCAAGAAGACCATTGATGGAAATGCTGGGAAAACTGGAGCGCAACAGTGGCTCCAGCGCCGGTTCCTTTTTCGTCGCTTCCAGAATGTCGGCATAGTTGTCCAGGGAGGCTCCGGCCAGACTACGGCTCAGAGTAATGTGGTAACCGGAATTCCACAGCGAGTTGTGCACCTCTTTCTGAAAACCTGTAAATACCGAAAGGACCACCACCATGATAAAAACCATGAGCGCCATGAAGATGAAGGATAGACGGGTCCCCAGGCTAAAGAGGACCATTCTTCCCTGCCCGCGTAGATACCGGGCTGCAATAAAAACTTCCAGACTGAATCGGGAGCGAAACACAGATTGGCAAACTCCGATGACTATAGCCGGAGTCAAGGAGGCTTTTATCTTCGATGACCCCTGGCAGGGGGGGCCACGGCAACCCGAATCGGGCTCCCATGACGGCGTAAGATGGGATCCCGAAATATCCGAAAAATCGAAAAGTCACTGACAGAGAGAAGGCCTGCCGCAGGTTGCAATCCATGTTCCAGAAGTCGGCGCTACTTTTGATCCCCTTTTTCTTCTATTTTCTGACATTCATCACAGGACGACCGGCCTACCATGTGCCGGACCACAATGCACCGCTTACCGAGGAACCTGGCATTCGATTCGAAAACGGACTTCTGGGTCGTCTGGTTCTGGAATCACGCTTTCTGGCCATAATGAACGATCCCCTCCTGGAAAGCGATGCCCGGCCCTCCGAGGTGTTTCGCTCCGTGGAGCGCTCCGCCGTGGCCGACCGATTTTACCTGGCCGTTAGCGCTTTCTGGTGTGCCCTCCTCCTTTTCTGTTTTCTGGCCGGAGCCCGGGGATACTGGTTCTATCGACCCATGCTCCAGGTGATTCTGGGACCGTCCATAGCCATACTTCTGGCCATCCTCCTGGTAGCGCGTAGTAAAGCCCTGAGCGTAGACTTTACCGTGGCGCTGTATAATCATGTGATTCCAGAAACCATACTGCTGGGACTGGGAATTGGAATGTTACTCTATCAGAAGATGCGGATGGATCCCATCTCTGGAGGAAGATCCTTTCTCGACTTTCTACAGAAACGCGGCACCGGCAAAAAGCAGCGCATCTCCGGCGGATTCACCGTGGCATTGCAACTGGTTCTGATTACTCTGGCCGGAGCTTTGATCAGCAATCTGTTCCTTTTGCCTTTGTACAAGCTACAGCTTTCATTTCCCGGTTACTTCGGAATACTTCTTCTGATTGCCATTCTGGCGCTGGCCATCTTCTATCTGTACAGCTACAGCAAAGTCTCGGCCATGGCGGGAGAAGAAAAGAGCTTCCTGGCTCCTCCGGCCTTCCTGGGATTTCGCATTCTCAGCAATACTGTCTTTCTCACCCTGCTTATTGGCGCGATTACCATCGTGATTGGAACGATTGTAAGTCTGGCGATTCTAAACATTGACATGCTTCAGGGAAGCGGCATCCTGCAACCGGTGAAGGGTCTCTAATAGAGATCCTTACACCGATGCACAGGGACGGGATTGCAGGCATGACATCCCGGGCGCCGGCAACAGACTGCGTTCGCTCGGATAGCTGAGCGGGCCTCAATGAAAGCACAGCAAGCGCATCCGAGAAATACAGCAAGCGAATCCGAGAAACTCTATGATAAGCGAAGGCGGGACCAAGTGCCTAGAGAGTGATGTCGATTCGAACGGTGGTCTTTTCTTTTCTTGGCTCGGGATAAATGTTACACCTGTATTGAATGCCTTCCTGGCGACAGATGTCTTCTAGATATGAGTTATATAAGAGTCCCAGACCGGCTCCCAGTTTGCCGTCCTCTTCATCGCTTCCATAAAAAGAAGCCAGATTGATACCGTCGGTGTTCGTTTTCATCTTTCGCGCAAGTTGCTGCGAGAGCCTTTCGTCTATCAGACCATAGTTGGAGATGGCGATGAGTATTCGGTATTGCTGCCCGATGGTGTTACGTTCCGGATTCATGGTCCAGGACAACTCCAGCATCTGCCCGGTCTTCTGCGCCAGTGCGATCACTTTCTTTCGGTTCTCGGGATCGCGAAGGAATCCGTCCACCGCCGAACGATCCGCCAGACCATGCTTTACGATCAACCTTTCGAAGTGCGCCTTCTCCGCATTCTGCACGAACTCCATGAGCAGGTTGCTCAAATGCGTGGCGATTTGAGTATGCTGCAAATAGGAATAGATCATAGAAGCGAAGGTCCGCTCAATTGCGGATTTGAAGCCGGTATGCGAAATCACATAAAAAATAAACCAGATTCGAGGATCCACACGATCCAGAAATCTGGGTAGACTTCGCACTCTGGCCTGCTGGTCCTCTTCATTCAGGGAAGTAGCTCCCAGAATCTTTTCGGTGATGATTTCTCGGAGATTCTTCTTTATTCCTTCTATCAGTTCCGGGTTATTCTGCTGCAGCGCCTCCACCTTCTGAGGAGAAATATGATTCAAATCAACTATGGAGTTCTTGGGATTCTTGCGATTGTACTCTTTTACCACACTGGATTCGAACAACGTACGAGCCAGGGATGGAGTGAGCTTTTTGTAGAGGACACCGTATACAATGAGGTTATTCGTGCTAATGATCTCGAATCGCTTGCGAAGCAAATCTGGCAAGTTCACGTTGATCTCTTCAATGCAGGACTTCATCACCAGTTTCTGTATGGTCTGTGCATTGTAGCTTTCCGACTCCAGACCTTCTTTGGGTAGACCGTCTCGGGACTGTACTTTCTTTACAGCCGGCGACGCTCCCACCATTTCCAATCCCCTGGGAGTGAAAATGATACGGGCTGGTAACCTGACAAATGGATCCTTTTCTCCTACCGTGGCCGTTGTGCTCATATTCTTCCTGAAAGTGCCGGGCACAACTCCCAGAATCGTGCCTTCTTTTTGCCTGCCAATACTGCCCGCGGTATTGAATTTTTTTTCAAAAGCCCGATACTAACTACATGACGGGCAGGCAATTCTATCTATATCTCTGTTCGTGCACTGTAATTTCGGCGGCCCTTTCTTTCAAGTATTACCCGGACGCTTCTCTGCATGCGAGCCCCCCACGCCCATATGTTTTCGCAGAGCACAGCCTTCTATGGCGAGTTGAAGCGCCGCAAAATGATATGGCAGGCCCCGGTGTCTCCGAGCCCGCTCCCGAATGGGCCGCAATATTCGAACGAGCGGAAGAACACTTCTTTTCCCGCCGCTACAATACTTCCCTGTCGCTCTTTCTCAAGGTGCTCGAGCTAAACCCGGAACATGCCCGGGCGCACAGCTATGCCGGCGATATCTACCTGATTCAGGATAAACTGGATGAAGCGGCGCATCATTTTCGGATTGCTAGCGAAATCGGCGATGAAAAGCACAAATCAGAGTTCCGACTGGGCCAGATTGCATATCTTTCCGGAGATGCCCCGGCCGCCCGAACGCATCTGAATCAGTCCCTGGAACACTATCCGGACTTTCCTCCCGCCATTTTTTATCTGGGATTGGTATCCTGGAAACTGGAAGAAAAGCGCGAGGAAGCCGCCCGGCACTGGGAAAAATACATTAGCTTGAAACCCCAGGATCCGCAAAAAGTGGCCATTGAGCAGGCCATCAGCTACCTGCGTACAGACGCTTCCACCACCGAAGAGAACCCATCCGGACCGCTGGATATGGACAGACTCCTAAACTCGGTGGATCCGGGCTCCAGCGGTCCTTCCCGTCAGCCGGTGACTCCGAATTCGGATTCCGGATCGGAAGGCATCCAGCAGAGCGATTCGCCGGATCCCGGCTTGCTGGCGCTGGCCCAATCCGTAAAAGAACATCCGGAGCGATTGAACACTGTCATGGATCTCAGCCAGATCTACAGGCAGCAAGATGAAAAACAGAAGGCTCTGGCTCTTCTGGAAGAGGCCCACAAGCACAGCGATGATGCGAAACTGTCCACTGAACTGGCCGGGCTTTATGCAGAAACCGGCCGCAGCCAGCAGGCAAGAGAAGTCCTGCGACTACAGCTAAAACGAAGCGACCTCCCTATTAAGGAAAAAGCGTACCCGGCGCTTCAAATGGCGCGAATCACAGCTTCTTCGGCGCCCGAAAACGCTGCCGCCAGCGACGAGAGCAATAGCGCCACCAATCCGAATCAGCAAAGCAAACCCGGCGATGCGAAAGACTCTGGCAAACCGGAATCGGTGGAGTCTTTAACCGAGGAAACGTCTTCAGAGGAAAACCAGAACGGAAAGCCCGACCAGGGCACGAATACGCAAACCGATGGCAGCGAAACAAGCAGCAATTCCGAGGCTCAACCCGATGGGGAGGCTCCCGCCAAAGCTCAAAACACGGAAGCTCAAGATTACGAACTGGCTATGGAGATTCTGGAGGAGCGGCAGGGCTATCGGCACCTGGATTCAGAAAATAGAAAAGAGTATCATCTAATGCAGGCGCGAAGGGCCTTCAATCAAGGGAACAAGTCCCAGGCCTATGCCGGCGCCCTGCGCGTACTAAAAGAGGACCCCACCGACCGCAAGGGATTGATATTGGCGGCTACCGTTGCCTATCAAAGTGAAACAGCCACCAGCTTCGCCGTATACGAGGAGCGTATACGGGGTCTGTATGCGAATGACCCTGAAATGCTGACGGCTCTGGCCCGGATCTATGCAGAAAAGGAGCCCGAAAAGGCCCGAAAACAACTGGAGGACTTACTGAAGGAACATCCCGGGAGTCCGGCCCCTACCTTGCAGTTATTCAGATTAGAGAAGTCGGAACAGCCGGAGAAAGCCCTGAAACGCCTGGAAGAGGCCCTTGCGCGTCAACCGGACAATCCAGCCCTCCTCTCTGCCTACATTGAAGCACAAATAGAACAGAAGAACTCCTCTCCGAAGTTCCTGGAACTGTTGAAGCGAGTCCAGGACCTGGAGAAGAAATCGCCGGGCAGTTTCCCGGAGCTGAAAAAGTGGATCCAGACGCTGCCCGCCGAAGCCCAAAAAGCCCTGGAAAACCGGGCCAGCGATCCGTCGAAAGACCAATCCAATTCCAATTCGAGCCCGGATGCATCGAAAGCGGATCCGAAATCGCCGGAACCCGGTCCCACGCCCTGACCTGGACAAAAGCGACACATTTCGACGGACGGATGCAGGATTGCGCCGAATAATCGAAATTGCTTCCTGAAGCTCTTTTTCGATTCTGGTCGCATGGCTTCTTTGACCTTGCCCGATCACGGAAAAACTTTACCCATTGGAAAAAGCACCCGACAGGCATCTATTGAACTGGCTCGCTTTGGACAAGGACCCGTGAACTCCCTGCTCATCGGAGGCGTCCATGGCGATGAGCCCGAGGGGTATCTGTTCGCCGAACGCTTCAAGAAGGAACTGGAAGACGGATCGCTTCAGCTTCCGGAACATGTAAGCCTCTTTATCTGTCCCCGGCTAAACCCCGACGGCTGTGCCGTGGACCGGCGGACAAATGCACGAAACGTGGACTTGAATCGAAACCTGCCTACAAAGGACTGGACCGTCGATTTCACCAATCCCCGGTATTTTCCGGGGCTTTCTGCGGGAAGCGAAGTGGAGAGCGAAATCACAGTGACCCTTATCGAATCGCTGAAGCCAACCATGATTATGAGTCTCCATTCCTATGAGCATGCAATGATTAACTATAACGGCGACTGCCTGGACCTGGCCGAGGCCATGGCCAAAAGCAACGGACTTCCGCCGAAATCGGACATTGGATATCCCACGCCGGGAAGTCTGGGCACCTATGCGGGCTGGGAACGGGCAATACCTACGATCACCCTGGAGATTCTAAGGGGTCAGTTGCCGGATGATGCTTATTCGCAACACAAAGGAGCGGTTCTGGATGGGTTGGCTTTTTACAAAAAGTAAGGAGACCCGCATATCCCGGACCGAGAGACTACCGCAATATTGTAATATTGCAATTTTGCAATATTACGCCCGAACGCCAGAGAAAGACCTCGGGTATTGACAGAGCGATGACAGCAATAAATGGATTCAGTTAGACACTTAACCACCAAATAAACCCCACTGGAGAAAGAGATGTACGAAGATATGGAAAAGCGAATCAACGAACTATTCGAAGACCGTGATCAAATGAAAGAACCGGCCGCCAGAGAACTGGTTCGCGAAGCCATGGAGGCTCTGAATCAAGGAAAGATTCGAGTGGCCGAACCCGTGTCGCCGGGAAACTGGAAGGTAAACGCCTGGGTGAAGAAGGCCATCCTTCTATACTTTCCCATCTCGGAAATGCGTGGCATAAGTTCCGGCGACCTGGAATACTATGACAAAATTCCTGTCCGCACCGACCATAGCATGCGCGGAGTACGCGTGGTTCCTCCGGCTGTTTGCCGCTACGGAGCCTTTGTAGAAAAAGGGACTATTATGATGCCTTCCTATGTGAATATAGGAGCCTACGTTTCCACCGGAACTATGGTGGATACCTGGGCCACCGTAGGCTCCTGCGCACAAATCGGAAAGAACGTGCACCTGAGTGGCGGCGTAGGCATCGGCGGGGTACTGGAGCCGCCTCAGGGCGCTCCCGTAATCATCGAAGACGGGGCATTTCTGGGTTCCCGAGCCATTGTCGTGGAAGGCGTAATCGTAGAAGAGCGAGCCGTGCTGGGCGCCAATGTAGTTATCACCGCTTCTACCCCCATCATCGACGTTACGGGCAGCGAAGAAAAGATCAGTAAAGGACGCATCCCTGCAGGATCGGTGGTAATTCCAGGGACAAGAATGAAGAAATTTCCGGCCGGAGAGTACGGCACACCCTGCGCGCTGATCATCGGAAAGAGAAAGGAAAGCACGGATGAAAAGACTTCTCTGAACGACGCTCTGCGTGAATTTGAAGTTCCCGTATAGTAATCCAGAAACCTCGACTCGGTATGCCCTTCCCGACATACTGAGTCGATTTCGTTTCCCTCTCGCAGCGCCATTCCATTAGAATCGAAAACCACAGAAAGCAACCATTAGCAATGACCGAACCCATTCTACAGGCGAAAGGAGTGACCAGGCGATACGGTTCGCTTATGGCAGTAAACGGAATTGATCTAACTCTTCAATCCGGAGAATTTCTAGCCCTTCTGGGTCCGAATGGCGCCGGAAAAACCACACTGATAGAAATGATCGAAGGGATTCAACTCCCGGATGCAGGAAGCATCCAGATCATGGGCATGTCCTGGAATGAACGGGAAAAGGAAATCAGAAGACTGATTGGCGTGGCTCTACAGGAAACCCGCTTCTACGACCGACTCACTACCGAAGAGACATTGAGGATGTTTGCCACTTTCTATGATGCCACAGATCGCATTCAGGAAATCCTGGATTTAGTTAGGCTTACGGATAAGCGAAAGGTCTATACCATGGGCCTGTCCGGGGGACAACGGCAAAGGCTGGCTCTGGGAGTCGCTCTTCTAAACAACCCGGCATTGCTTCTTCTGGATGAACCGACCACAGGCCTGGACCCGAATGCTCGTCGAGATGTGTGGGCGATTCTTCAGGATCTTAAGTCCAGGGGAGTAACCATGATTCTTACAACCCATTATATGGAAGAAGCGGAGAATCTGTGCGAACGAATCATAATTATGGACCAGGGGCGGTTTCTGGCATCCGGAACCATGAATGAACTGCTACGTAACCAGGGCGGCGGCGACATTCTGGAGTTTTCCCTGGAACCGCAAGCGCTCAACAGCCCGGACCTGCACAGTGATTGGAGCGATACCCCGGGCTTCATCGCTCTGGAAAAGCCCGGACAAGGACGATTGCGCATCATCGTATCCGACGTGCGCCCGGCGCTGCAGTATCTGATGCAGCGTCTGGGACCGGATAGCTGGAATCTGCGAGAACTGGTATGCCGAAGGATGAATCTAGACGATCTCTTTACGCGAATGACCGGAAGACATCTAGATCATAATGCCACGGAAAACTAAACCATGACCGGATGGCTTAAACAACTACGCACCCTGACTGCGGTGAATTTCTACGGGTATTTCCGCGAGCCAGCCATAATTTTCTGGGCTCTGGTTTTTCCCGCCGGAATCGCCGGAGTGCTGGGAGTGGCTTTTCAGGGTAAACCGCCAGAGATTCCCATCGCTCTGATTTCCGTTGAGGCCCGGAACGCCGAGCAGTTCCAGGGTAGAAGATTTACCAGCGAGGATCTGCAGCGGTGGAAGCTCATTCTCGAAAGGGCTTCGGCAGAAAGCGCCGGTCAGACCGGACTTCTTGGCGTACGCATCATGAAAGAGAAGGATGCCAGATTGGCCATCAAACGGGGAGAGATTCAACTGTACGCCTCCCTGCTCCGGGATTCCGAATATGATCTCTCCCGCGCCCATGGAGAGTCGCCAGAAAATGCAGGGCCTCGAACGGAGATAGAACCAATCAGAAGGGAATCCTCGGATCCTTTGACTGCGAACGTGCGAATCCGGGCTCATTACGATCCCAACAATCCGGAAGCCCGACTTTCCGTTCTGGCATTGCAACAGGCCGTGCAAAGCCTGGATAAGAAGCTATCCCTGAGCGACATTGAAACCACCACGAATCAGAAAGAGCGACCAGAACCTGGCGGCCGGCCACCGGAGCTTCCGGACCCAGATAAGGGCGAAGGGGAATCCGAAAATGCCAGGAAAATTCTATCGTCCGTACCGCTGGACAGCATAGGCGGCCGCTATATCGACTTTCTGATTCCCGGGCTGCTGGCTCTGGGGATCATGAACTCCTGTATGTGGGGCGTGGGCTACGGATTGATTGACTTGAGGGTGAAGAAGCTTCTGCGACGGATGGCAGCCAGCCCCATGCATAAATCCGCCTTTCTGGCTTCCCATTTTATGGCCCGACTGGCTTTTACCCTTTCGGAGGCGTTGCTCCTTTTCGGCTTTTCCACTCTGCTGTTCGGAGTATCGATTCAAGGATCCCTACTGGCGCTTCTACTTCTCTTTCTTGCGGGCAACGTTGCCTGGAGCGGAATAGGCATCCTTGGTTCCAGCCGAGCTCGCAGCATGCATGCCGCCAACGGAATCGTAAATGCCGTAACGCTGCCGCTGACCATGCTTTCCGGCATTTTCTTTAGTTATCGCAACTTCCCGGAGTGGAGTCAGTCCATCATTGAATGGCTGCCATTGACGCTGCTTGCAGACAATGTCCGAGCCGTTTTCATCGAAGGGGCCGGAATCTACCAGGTCCTCCTTCCTTCAACGGTACTGGCGCTTACGGGAATTGTGGCGGCGGCCATCGGACTCAAGATCTACAAATGGCATTGAATCCTGATCAACCGATGAGCCCCCGGGCCAGGCGGGGGAAAACCCTGTGCAGACGATCTTTTTCAGTTGAAAATACCTGCCCATGATCTATCCAACTGTATGCAGGATTGGCTGAAGAGTTACCTACCCGAGATTCATCCAGAATTGGACCGGGCAATACATTCCGGTGTGCTTCGCATCTTAAAGCTCTGGATGGTGGCCATTCCCTTGTTTGCCCTGGTAACCCTGGTCTTTCACTATTTCAACGATATACCCCTGGAGTTTCTCGCCGGGCTGATGATTTTTCTGGCGGTCACCTTCGTATTCAACGTGGCAGACTGGGCGATTCTGAAACGGTGCAAGCCGGGAGAAGTAACGGCCCGCACCATACAGGCGGTGGGACTGGCCTATCCCATTCTTTGTCCTTTGTTTTTGGTCTGGATTACCCTGGAGACCCAGCCCGAGGTTATGACAAGCTTTCTTACCAGTAGCATACCCATGCTACAGATTCTCATGGTGGGCACCACTGTCTTCGGCTTCTCGCTACGTTTTGGTTTGATAGCCGGCGTCGTCTCGGCCCTTGTGTATCTGGCCATTTGTTTTGGCCCGGCCGCGTACGCCAGGCCGGACGTACCCAATATGGTGGAGATGTGTCTCTATATTGTTTTGTCCGGCACAGTGGCCGGAAAGGCGGGGGACGAAGCCAGAAAACTGGTGCACCGAGTAGTGGCCTCCATCAAAGACCGCGAGTTCGTAACACGAATCCTGGGCGCCTATGTTTCCGAAGAGATTAAAGATCGATTGCTGGACCAGGGACTTTCCATGGAAGGAGAAGAAAAGGAAGTCACGGTACTATTCTCCGACCTTCGCGATTTTACCACCCTCTCGGAAGAGATGAGTCCGCGAAGGGTAGTACAGATTCTGAATCAGTATTTCGATCGCATGGTGCGAATCATCCAGGAAGAAGGCGGCGTAGTAGATAAATTCATTGGCGATGCAATAATGGCCTATTTTGGCGCTCCCGTAAACCTGGAAAATCCCCGGGAAAACGCGATGCGGGCTGCGCGAAGAATGCGCACCGAGCTAAAGCTCTTGAACGCACAGTTAAAGGTCTCTGAGAAAATCGAATTGCAGGCCGGCACAGGATTGCATCATGGAACGGTGGTTCTGGGAAGTATCGGCAGCGAAAAGCGACGTGACTTTACCATCATCGGCGATGCCGTAAACATAGCCGCCCGGCTGGAAAGCATGACCCGAAGCATAAACAGTCCTATCATATTGAGCGAAGAAGTAAAATTGGGACTGGCCGAAGAAAGCGCTCTCCTGCGGCCGCTGGAGCATCTAACCTTGAAGGGCCGAAAGAAACCAGTGGTATGCTATGGATGGAACGACGGTGAGGATGCGCAGCGGCAGGAGTCTGGAGGCTAAAAGACCGCTTGCTCCTTTGACATTAAACATCGGAGTAAAGGATTTCGCCGAATCGAGATACCGACAGTCATGCATGCCGCCTGCCGAATCCGCCGCGGCAGGTCTGCCCCATCCCTGAACCCGCCGGTGGGCCTGTATGAATCAGTATAGCCTTTGAAAGGTGCCTGCAATGGACTCAAACCGATTGGAGTACACGCCATAGAGCCTTTCGGGAGTCCAGAATGTGATCCGCACATTGAATTTATTCAAATGAACCTGGTATTCCAGATAACGTACCATGACTCCTTCCTGGACCGAATCCATAATCCATCGAATAGAATCCACATTGCCCAGTCTGGTCACTCTGTGTCCCTGGTCCCGGGCAATATCTACCTGATTCACTTCCTTTATCAGGCCAAAATATTCCTGGAGTGGAACATCCGTATCTTCCATTAAGATTCGCATGCCCATGAGCTGATTTCCGCTGATGGCCACCATCGCAATCTCCGAACCGTAATCTCGGGTTTCGCGGGCCAGGGGCTTGATGTCCGGAGGCATATCGTCAAAGTGGGTATAGGCGGACCAATCCGGCGGCAGGCTCATCTTGAATCCGGCGGCATGGTTTATGTACTCGCCACCGCTGAATCGATCGGCAAAGAGATCCCCCCGAATGGGGCCGGATGTACAACCGGACAAAACCGCAGAGATCATAACTGCGAAAGAAACGAACGTCCATTTACGAAGGGCTTTCCAGAACATAGACTAAACAATAAAAATGCCAACTTCTGTGTCACATAACTTTTTTGCGCGCTAACGGTCATCCAGCCCGAGAAAAACCTCCAATCAAGTGACGGGATTTGCTTTACATCTGTACTCCGGTTTGTGTCTATCGCTGCATGCTTCCAAAAATTCTGTCTCCAAACCCGATTCGGCGCCTTATCCCGGCTTTCGTATTGCTTACAGCGCTAACCGCAAACTGTGGCGGCGAACCGGATGGATTGACTCCCCGGGAGGTAACCCAGCATTTTCTGCAGGCGGTGGCCAAAAATGACGAAAGCACAGCAAGGCATTTCGTAACAACCAAGAGCAAGCTGCTGGTAGCTGTTGGAATGAAGATGATCTCCCTTGCGGAAACCGGGACCGAGGCCAAAGACAAAAAAAAAGAGATCGGTGAACTGCGAAAGGATCTGCATGCCCTTTCCGCCACGGTCCAGTGCGATGAGATTCAGGAAAAAGCAGAGATGGTTGAATGCTACCTGCAAGAGGAACCGGAAGCCCGCTTCCCGCTTCGAAAAACATCCGATGGATGGAGAGTGGATCTATTCACCATGATTGAACGCACTCGAGAAAGAATGCCTCAAAATGAACCCGGTCCGGGAGAAGAACCGGGGCTTCCCGAAATCTAGATTATCCCTTACAACCCGGCCGTGGACTGGCGGTACGGCGGCGGCCGAAGGGACAGCCTCTCAGCGTCAGTAGGCATGGCATCTGAGCCTCGGGCCCAGGCAATCAGGAGTCGATGTAATCCTTGAGCTTCTTGCTCCGAGAAGGATGACGCAGTCTTCGCAGCGCTTTTGCTTCAATCTGACGAATCCGTTCCCGGGTAACCTGGAATACGTAGCCCACCTCTTCCAGAGTGTGCGAATACCCATCGTCCAGACCAAAACGCATGCGAAGCACCTTCTGCTCTCTCGCAGGAAGCGTATTGAGCACACTTCGAATTTGTTCGGCCAGGAGTCGGTTGGCGGTCTGATTCATGGGGCTTTCTACTTCCGTATCCGGAATAAAATCTCCCAGTTCCGAATCCTCTTCGGATCCCACCGGCACTTCCAGACTGATAGGCTCTTTGGCCACGCCCTTTACTGCCTTCACCCGCTGTACAGGCCAGCCGAGCCGCTCGGCGATTTCGTCGTTTGTGGGTTCCCGGCCGGTTTCCTGGAGAAACATTCTGGTTTCGCGCACCACTTTGTTGATCTGTTCGATCATGTGTACCGGAATTCGGATGGTGCGGGCCTGGTCCGAGATAGCCCGGGTGATGGCCTGACGAATCCACCAGGTGGCGTAGGTAGAGAACTTGTAGCCTTTCTTGTATTCGAACTTGTCCACGGCCTTGATCAGACCGATGTTTCCTTCCTGGATCAAGTCAAAGAACTGCATACCACGGTTTGCGTAGCGTTTGGCAATGGAAACAACCAGTCGCAGGTTGGCCTTAATAAGCTCTTTCTTGGCCTGCGCGATTTCGCGCTCCCCTTTGGTAAGCGATTCGCCCCATTGTAGAATCTCCTGGATGGACGAGCCTGCATCCTGTTCCATTCGACGGAGCTTTCGTTCGTTGTTTCGAATGTCTTTGATGACTTCTCGAACCTCGTCGATGGGCACTCCCATCTCCTGTTCGATCATATCCAGTTCTTCGTTCTTTTCTATGAAGCGATTGAAGCCCTTGATTTCTTTTATGTCCTTTCCATAGCGAGCTTTGATCGCCAGAAAGTGCCTTTGAATCTCTTTGATTCTAAAGACCATGGACTTGATTTTCTGCGATATTCGCTGAATCTCTTTCTGAGAAACGCCCAGCTTTCGCACGGCTTCATCGATAATCGCTTTGGACTCATCGACCTTCTGCTTATACTCTCTCCATTTCTTGGAGCCGTCGGTGTATTTCTTGAGTCTTGCCTGCGCTTCCTGGTACTTCTTTTCTTCTCGGTTGATGATTTCCATCTGCTCGAAGAAGAGCTTTTCCAGTTTTTCCAGCTCATCCTGGCTCAGATAGTAGGCCTTGTTGGCAAAGATAACGTCCGAGATCTTGATCTTTCGGGAACGGATCTTGGGCGTGAGCTTGGCGAAATTGGCCCGCAAAAGCGATGATCCCAGGATGGTTTCCTCTATGATTTTTTCGCCGTTTTCGATGCGACGGGCGAGGAAGACTTCTTTGTCCCCGGAAATCAAGGAGACCTTGCCGATTTCTTTCAAATAAAGACGGATGGGATCGTCGCTGGAGGAGTTGCTGCTTTCCTTTTTCTTTCGCGCTGGCTTGGGTGCGGGAGCCGGAGCGCCATTGGCCGCCTGAACCGGGGCTGGCGCTTCTCGAACTACGGGGGCGCCTACGGCTACCTCATCTTCCATGCGACTGGAGTACTCTTCGACAACCTCGATTCCCAGCTGATTCAGCAGGGTAAACACATCCTCAATGCGTTCCGAGTTGACGATCTTTTCGGGTAGGTACTCGTTTATTTCATCGTAGGTGATTTCTCCATTTGCTTTTCCAATGGAAATAATCTTCTGAATTTCGGGAAGATCTTCGATTGCCATACGCAGGTTCTCCAGAACTTAATTTTCGACCCCTGTAGGGCCCGATTCACCCTGATGGGTAGGTTTTTTAGGATTTTGCGCGGATTGGCTCCGCAGCTGGAATTCCAGGCTTTTGGTCTCTTTCAAAAGGGCAGAGTACCTCTCCCAAAGGTAGGACTGTTCAACCTCATCGGCCACTACCATTTGCCCCCGGATTTCTGACATCTGTTTTTTGGACTCGAGGATGCGGTGGTGCAGTAGCAACTCCTTGAACGTTGTTTCTGTAGCCGCATTCCCCTCAGACCGGGAATCCGCGGCCAGAAGTCCGCTAAATGATTGCATAACCCGGGATGGCAGATTGGAGTGAATCAATACGTCTTCATCCCAGCCTTCTCCGGTCAGGAATCTATCCTCAAGTACTCTCCATAATATTTCGGAGTCCTGGTCCTCAAAATCCAGTTGTCGCAATTCGTTAAGATGCGCCGACAGCAGGTTGGGATAGGACAGTAGCTTCACCATCAACGAACGTTCGCATCGAATGAGCTGCTCTTTGTTGCGAGTTATTTCCGGATTCATGGGCGCCGATGCCTCTGATCTCGGCTGTCCTCCGGCCCCCCGGTTCCCGGTCCGGTCCGGGTTCCGATTTTGATCTGCCGGCCCACTATCGGCAGCAACGGCGCCTTCTCCCCCGGGCGATCCGGGACGCATGATTCCCATTCCGGAAGAAGAAGAAGATCTTCCGCCACCGGCCCCGGCGCTTCCGCTCGCACCCGCAGTCGGAAAACTGCTAGTGGAACCGGCGGAATCCCCCTCCGGGCGGGGACGCCTCTCCCCTCGGGAGTTCTGACTATCGCCAGCCCTGAGCTTGAGCTGCTGCACCAATCCACCCACATCTATTCCGAGAATGCGGGCCGCCTCCTGAGCGTAGAATTCTCGGATTATGGAATCTTCAATGTCGGTGTATAATTGCTGAAATCGGTCAACTGCGGCTTTCTTTTCTTCCAGGCCCGGAGGTTCATCGAATCGCAGATCATGGATCAATCCCCTAATGCCTTCGGTAAGCTCGGCGGGCTTTTCCGGATCGGCAAACCGCTGAAACGCTCGTCCCAGAACATCGGGAAACAGTGTGTAGAATATCAAATAGCTATCGCTGGATACAGAGGACTCCAGGAATTCCCCTATGGCCTTTCCGGTGTATTTTCTCGAAAGATCAAAGGGATCCATCCCGGTAGGCAGAAAGAACATCCTGGACGATTGGAAGCCCTGCCCGATCAGCAGGCTGGCTCCTTTTCGGGCCGCCTCGCGCCCGGCCGCATCGCCATCCAGCATGAGAGTAACATGGTCGGCGTAGCGCTTGAGCTGATGCACATGATCCAGCGTCAGCGCTGTTCCCAGCGGCGCCACGGCGCTGTCGATTCCCACCTCGGCAAGCCCCACCACGTCCAGGTATCCTTCCGTAACGATGGCCGCGCGATTGCGGCGAATACTGGCTATGTTTTCGAAGAGTCCGTATAGAACCTTGCTCTTGTGGAATACCGGGGATTCCGGGCTGTTCATGTACTTGGCAGGGTTATCTGAACCCGGCAGAATGCGTCCGCCAAACCCAACAACCTGTCCGCTGGCATCCCGGATGGGGAACATGATCCGACCGCGAAAGAAATCGAAATGCTTACCGGTCTTTTCCGATTTTCGCGCCAGCGAGACGCGCTCCATGGTCTTGAGCTCTTCCGGAAACTTTTCCAGAAGGAACTGCCACTGATCGGGACTTGCGCCGATCTGAAACTTCTTGATGGATTCCTGCTGAATGCCCCGACCTTTTAGATAGTTCAGATAATTTGCGCCGGCGGGTTCCGCGAGGTATTCGTTGTAGAGTCGGGCAGTGCGCATCAATAGATCGTAGGCGGGATCCTTTTTTTCGTTCTTCTGGAGATTGCTGGTGTCAATGCCAGCGGCGCGGGCCAGAATTTCCATGGCCTCCCGAAACTCCACGCCCTCATGTTCCATAACGAAGGCGAAGATATCCCCGCCCCGGCCGCAGCCGAAGCAATGATAGATACCTTTGTCCGGAACGACGTTAAATGATGGGGTCTTTTCCCGGTGAAAAGGACAGAGCCCCTTGTAGTTGCGGTTGTAGCGCTTGAGCGTAACAAAACGACCGATATAGGTTTCTATGGGCAAGGAGGAGCGGATCCTCTCTTTGAGCTCCCTTGAATTCAATTTCCGATTTTGTTCTGGAGAAGGCTACGCACCAGTGCGCCGTCGGCGTTCTTTCCTTTCAGTCGGCCCATTACCTGGCCCATGAGCTTACCGAAGTTCTTTTCTTCGGGATTGGCGGCGATAACGGCATCAATCTCGGCAGCAATGGCCTCTTCGGACAGCTCTTCCGGTAGATAGGACTTTAATTTTTCAATGGCCCGCTTTTCCAGTTCGGACTCGTCTGTGCGGCCGGCTTTGTCCAGATCCACAATGGATTCCTGGCGTTTCTTCACGGCCTTTTTGATCACAGACTCGACGTCCGCATCCGCGAGCTCTTTGGCTCCAGATTTGGTCATCTCGTACTGAATGTCGGACTTTAGCAATCGAAGGGTACTCAGAGTCTCCTGATCCCGGCTTTTCATGGCCGTTTTCAGATCTGATTCAATGCGTTCCATCAGGGAGCTCATGGGACCCTCCTAAAGTATGATTTTAGCCGCGATCTCGGCGAGCCATCATGGCTTGCTTTCTTCTTCGTTTACGAATGGCTGCTTCAATTTTTCGCTTTCTCAGCTCAGAAGGCTTTTCGAAAAATTCTCTTCTTTTGATTTCCGACTGGATGCCGGCATTTACGCATTCTCTTTTGAAGCGCTTAAGTGCGGATTCGATGGACTCGCCATCCTTTAGTACAACGCCTATCATACTCCTCCTAAATAACTCCTGAAAAGTCTCGGGGATTCCCGGACGAGAGATCCATGAGTACATAGATCACCCGATCTGCCAGAAACGCCCAGCCGCACCTGGTGGTCAACGAAAATTCCGGTCTTATGTCCTGGCCTGGATTTCGCGGATTCTATTCCGATTATTCCGTGTGATGGACCGTTACGGAGAATGAGTATTCGACGCGAATCGAAGAGCTGACAGCAGAGATGCCCCGTTCCGGGTTCCAGAAAGACAGAAACGTCCCCCGGAGTCCTACCCTCTCGACAACCGGGGCGATAATCCCTGACGTCGAAGGGGGACCAGGAGTCGCTTGCCCCCCAGGAGCCCACAGAACCCTGTGGTGCATGGCGCTTCTCAAATTCCATTCCATTCGGAATCTCCGGCGATCGACGCTGAGCAACCAGAGGGAAAGACTCGGAGAGCTTCTGTCTCAGCGACCTGCTTTGCTGCAGGAGTTGCCTTCTGCGTTTCTTTTAGATATCTGCCAACAGGACGTGGACCGCGAAACGTTGGATATGCTTATTCAGGCCGGCTGGAAACCGGATCCGGAAATCAAGGATGCCATGGGACGCACTCCTCTCCATCTTTGTGTGGAGCTGGGAAGGGATGACCTGGTGGACTCAATTCTGGCTCTGGGCGCCAATCCGAATAGCCGTGACCGGGACGGAGTCACGCCTTTAAATCTCTGCAAGAGCTTCAGTGGCACCGGCGACATTGCAGAAAAGCTCCGGGCTGCCGGCGGGGATCCGATGCTGGTGGACAAATCCGGAAAGGACTATTTGATGTAGTAGCTCGAAGCCTGGTTGGCGACGGACCGGCATAACGGCGGTCCAGATGGCCACTACGTAAAAAACAGGTTTCCAGAACGGCAGTAGCGCAGTAACTCTTCTGGTAAGGTTTCTGCACCTGCATTGCTACGCATAGAGAAATGGATTCGGACTTTCTACAACATCTTACCCTGGTGTCTCCGGCTGTGTCAGGCTTTTTGACCCTTTACTTTCTACAGCATCGGAGTGCGAGAAAGAACCTGTGGCTGGCCCTTGCCATGGGAATCCTTACCTTATCGCTTCTGGGAAGGTATCT
The DNA here is from genome assembly GCA_002730875.1 of Spirochaetaceae bacterium. GTDB lineage: Bacteria > Spirochaetota > Leptospiria > Leptospirales > Leptonemataceae > UBA3465. The sequence goes on from PCBI01000017.1 coordinate 100,672, forward strand.
ATTTGAAATCAAATCCAGCGCACTTCCTTACTTGCCTTTTGTTATTTTTCCGCTGGTCTGCCTTGTAGGCCCTTCCATTCAACGCTACATTCAATCGATTCTCAATAAGGAATCCGGCGCCAACCTCTATGTGGGCCTGAGCTTTGCCCTCTGCGCTCTGGCTGCCCATGCCTCTATATACTTCACCGTACCCGAGTCGCGACAGCCCGACCAGATCGTAAATCAGACCGGAACACTGAAACTCTATACGGCCATGTTTCTTTGCATAGTGACTTCGGTTCAGATACTACAGCTTGGGCTTGCCGGAAGGACTCTTCACAGGAACTCCAGAAGTCTGAGTCCCCCGATGTATCGCTGGGCCTGGCTGCTGATCGCGGTTTTTTCGGTCTACATTCTCGCTTATTTTCTCCTGGGAACACTGACGCTACTGAATATCATACCTTTACCGGTCCATATTCCGGAAGTGATCCTGGCTCTGCTGGTGCTTTTCGGAATGCTACATTTCCTGTTGAAGCATCCCGCAGTTCTGAATGAGCAGATCCCGGTAACGCGATACGCAAAGCAGAGTTTGAGCTCGGAACAGGCGAACAGTTACCGCGAAAGAATAGAGCAGTACATGCGCGAGAATAAGCCGTATCTTCAGGATGATATGAACGTGACTCGCCTTTCAGAATTAATCGGTATTCCATCTCACCATCTTTCCATGGTCATAAACAACGAGCTTTCCATGAATTTCTTTGCGTTCATGAACGAATATCGTGTTAAGGAGGCCATGGAACTAATGCGCCATCCGGAATACCAGGATCACACATTGCTTTCCATCGCTTTTGAAGCCGGTTTTCAGTCCAAGGCCGCCTTTAACTCGGCTTTCAAGAAGCAGACAGGCAAGGCCCCGGGAGAATTTCGCAAGGAACTCGGAAACCCGGAGCGAAAAGACTGATCCGCAGGAATGGCTCGGCGTTTATCACTGCCCGATGGGCTTTGCCTGGCCATTGGATGGAGTCATCGTCTCTCAAGGAATGCAGGACTGCGAAACGGAGATATTGTACTTCAGGGCGAGATGGCATTCCACTCGGACGCGTTGCGAATCGGTAAGGGCCTGTTTGTACATGATGACCTCTGCAATGTCGCCTGTAAAGATATGACCAAAGGCATTCTTGCTTACAATATGAAAGCCCGTGGCAAGATCAAAAATGGCCCCCACGTGGATTCCTGAGGATATCTTCAGCTGTCCGTTTACGAAAAGGTGTGAAGCCACGCCGTCGTATGTGGCTGCCTTTAAGTACCATTCATCCTTGTTTACCCGTGTTCGGATGAAGAACTCCGCAGATCCATCCAGACTGTTTCGGCTGGTTATGTACGAAAGGCCATCGCTCCACCATTCAAAGTATAGGGCAGTAGACCGGCCCCCTGACATCTTTGTAATTGGGTCCATTCGGTACTGTGCGCCGCCGTAAGGTCTGCTAAACCTTGACACTACAATGAATGTGTAGGTCTCAAAATCCACATCAGACGAGATCAAAGTATCATCCACTCCATCGAACTGAATCGCCGGCATCCCGTTCAAACTGCTCTGTCTGAAGACAGGCTCTTCCGCTGCTGTTGGCGCCGTGGCATCGTTTCCCAGCCCGGAAGAATCCGGCCAGGTGGAAACGGCGCTACCGTCGGTGAGGGATAGTGCATCGGCCTTGAACCAGAGCGCCAGACTGGAGTAGGTATTCGGCGATGTAGCGGTGAACGATTCGTTTGCATCACCAGTGTTTGCCAGAAGCAGAGCCGCGTCGGATTCGAAGAAGGATTCCGGGAACTCGGAAACGCATCCAGCCAGAAATACCATCAAAGCCCCCGTCGCCAACCGAACCGTTTTGCCGGGGCCTCTTCTGGATAAACGGCCCCCGTAAAAGAAAGCTTCTCTCCGTTCCGTCACTTCTTTCCCTTCTGTATCCACCATTTGCATCCCACTGTCGAGCCGGGTCTGGCCAGTTGTGGCATCCCGGGGCTTTAACCAGGCGTCATTCGGGCTACCAGGGCGCCCTGGTCCTGGGAATCTCGCAGCAGGCAAAGGATATAGGAAAAAAGCCCTGGAATCGACCTGCCTTGGAAGCATAGACCCTCTTTTCCCATTTTTTCACGAATAGATCGCCGAGCTTTTGATGGCGACGGAAGGGATAGCGGAAGCCGGGTAATGGCCCTGAACCGGTCTGCACCAACCATGAAGTTCACAGCTGTATCCGAAGGCTCTGTGCCTGGATCCACGGAACCTTTGAACAATAGCGCAGTTCCAAAGGAAAACAATAGAGCAAGGTTCATTCCAGAAAGAATTGCCAGGCGGAGGCATCTCGATCCGGCGAAATACTGGTTGCCTGAAGGTCACCGGGACCAAAGGCAATCGCCAGCAGCAGAGCCAGACAGAGAGGAGCTCCCGTCTCTTTTGAGATGACGGCCGCTTTCTTCTTCCTTTCCATTGAACTTCTGACGGCCTGCTATCAGACGAGCTTCGCCCCTTTAGAATCCATTGGATTCAGGAAGAACCAACCGGAAAACACCCGTCATGCGAAAAGTACTATTTCCATCTGGTAAAAGCTCAATAGAGCGCGAACCCTCGGAAAGCATCCACCCGGTTTCCTTTTTCGCCTCACCCAACGCACAAAGGCCGTCACTCGTATAGTACTTTCGCCTGCGACGAGAAATTACTTTGTACGGTTACACTTTTTTTATGGCGACATAAAAAAAGTACTGTACCTCTTCGCGTACGCGACCGTTAAACAGATTGTACCAATTAAATATAGGAGCCCGGCTTTGAAAGTTACTGCGGATGATTTCAAAAAACAACTAAGACAATACATTCAGTTTCGAGGAATAGACATAGTTCTATATCTGAAAGACGGAAGCATGGTAGAGCTGGACAAGAATCGCCGACTGGAAGGCGACATGGTGATCCGAAACCAGAAAGACGGAAATACGGATTCCATTCACGTAGATGAAATCGTAAAGGCCGATTTCTTTGCGGCCTGATTGATAATCCAGAAAATTATGGCTGCGCGAAAGCAGCCAGAAAAGGGGCTCGCTACTGCGGGCCTTTTTTATAGGTCTATGTGTCCTTCCAGGGCGCTTCTTAGAAGATCCAGATCCTGCTGCCGTAAGTAGCCATCATTGTAAAGTTGTCGCAGAAAGAAGTCCCGGCTTTCCCTTGTTTCCAGACGCAGCCTACTATATATCAGATCCAATACGCCATTTCTGGCGGCCGGGGCAAACTCTTCCGGATTCACCTGATCGTTTTCGTGCAAATTGAGCTTAAGGCGAATTGAGGTGATAATATCCTGCTTTCCCCGCTGCATAGAGTCGAATTCCTTTACAATGCCCTGCACGGTCTCCGGCAAGTAGGCAAACACGCCTGGGTCAAGGAATAGCTGATAGTTCTTTATGGAATAGAGGCCTGGCGGTACGCAGCTCAGGAATTCGGGCTTCTTTCGAGCCATAATCTCCAGGATGCTTTCGCGTACCTGCTCGGAGCTAAAGGCCATTAAACCGAAGTTAACCGGCGGGTTCTTTTCCAGATTAAAGCGAAAGATTTCCTGTAACTGCTCCACCGAGAAGTACTCCAGGTAGAGAAATCGCTTTCGCCCACCGCTGGTAGATATCTCTTCCAGTATTTGCACGGCATCCCGAATTACTTCTTTTTCCGGGTCAGGAATCTCATCGTGACCGGCCAATCGATCCAGCAGATCCAGGTAACCGGTCAGGGTGATCAGTTTATCGGGTTCATCCCCGAGGCGAGCCACTTCCCGTATGGCCAGCATACGAAGCTCTTCTTCAAGCAACGACAGAACCGAAGCCCTGGTAAGTCGGCTGAGCAGGTTTAAGCTGCGGTCCGGGTCCAAAACATTCAGTAGAAAGATGAGTACACCGGAATACTTGAGTACAAAGTCCTCCAGGATTTCTGGCTCCAATGATACCAGATAATCCGCAGAACTCTTAAGCATCAGGAAATTAACCTTATCGTAGACGATATGGGCCTGCTCCTGAGATTCCGGGGTTCCGTGTTCCACCACTCGCTCCATTCTGATCATAGCCGTTGCGATTGTCCAGAGCGATTCAGAGGCTTCAAGAAAGGGCGCAAACGGCCCGAAGTCGCCCGAACCGGGTCTTTACGATGAAACTCCGAAAGTTATGCGGAATAGCCTCTAATGGCTGGTCCAGTCATCAAAAAGCCCCGGCGAAGTATCCTGTTGCTGCAGTTGATCAATTTCATCCAGAAAATCCCTGGCATTTTCGGCAAAGGGGCTGTCTGAATCCATCTCCAGATAGGACTGAAACAACTCCGCCGATTCCCGGAAGTACTTCAGGCTGAAATACACCAGCGCCAGGTTATAATAAGACTCCGGAAAGGCGGGATCCAGATCGATAGATCGATGGAACAATCGAATACTGGCCGCGAACTTTTCCAGACGATAGTAGACATTGGCCAGGTTGTAGAGCGCCTCCACACAATCCTCGTCCAGTTCCAGGGCGGATTCGTAGGCCTGGGCGGCCGCATCCAGATCCCCTTTCTCAAAAAAGAGATTACCCAGCTCAATGCGCGCCGGCAGATAATCGGGACGGTCCTGAACAATGGCTTCCAGGGTTTCCATGGCCCGCTGCGGATCCGATTCGCGAATGGCCTCGAATAGCCGAGCCCCCTCTTCCGGGGAACCCCATTCGGGCCCGGGTATCCCGGCGCCGGTCTCCAGGGACTTTTCTTCTTCGGCCAGACGATCCTCAAGCAGTCGCAGAATCTCATCGTCCTGGTCGGACCAGTCCGTGGGCTTTTGCGACGACCGGATCTTTTCCAGCTCCACAACGCGCCCGGAATCTCCGGGAGGCGCAAAATCGAGCAGGCCCTGCCCCTGCACCGGGTCCACAAGAACGGCGTCCTCCCGCACCCCCAGAAGCGGTCCGTCCAGGAGTTCCATCTGCATCATGGCCCGGCCAGGTTGCTCCCCGACGCGATTTGCCTGGGAATTGAGCATCCGTCGAATCCTTTGCAGTGTAAGACCGCTCTTGCGCCATTTCTCCAGAAGGCGGATACGCTTCAGATCTTCAAATCCAAGGGTGTCTCCGGTGGAATCCAGAAGGCCGGTGCTCTTCCAGTACTTGATTTTATGCCTGGGGATGGAAAGTATGTGAGCGATTTCCGAAATCCGCATGATTTTGCCCGGACCCAACTTCTTGCTTGCCCCGCTTTCGGGATGCTGGAATTATGTCCCCTGTCATGCAAGCAGAATCTACAGGAAGAAGTAGCTTCAGCGAGAAATTCACCCACCTTCACCTGCATACCACCTACAGCCTTCTGGACGGTGCTATCCGTATACCGGAGTTGATGCAGCATTGCAAGGAAAATGGGATGGATAGCGTGGCCATTACCGACCACGGCAACATGTTCGGCGTAATTGAATTCTACACCGAAGCTGTGAAGGCCGGAATCAAACCCATTATAGGCAATGAGTTCTACGTTTCGCCTGGAAAGATGAGCGAAACAAAAGTAATGGAGAACCTGGCTGACGGTAACAATTACCATCTGATTCTTCTGGCTCAGAACGAAACCGGCTATCGCAATCTTATCAAACTCACGAGCAAATCCTATACGGACGGATTCTATCGCAAGCCACGAATCGACTATGAATTCCTATCGCATCATTCAGATGGACTGATTTGCCTCACCGCATGCCTGGGCGGCGAAGTACAGCGAAAGATACTTACAGGACAGGAAAGCGCCGCCGAGCAACTGGCCGGCAAGCTCAAAGAAATCTTTGGTCCGGATCGCTTCTATCTGGAAATCCAGAATCATGGTCTGGAAGACGAACGCATAGCGGCAAAAGGAAATGTAGAACTCTCCCGCCGGCTGGGCATTCCGCTGGTTCTAACAAACGACAGTCATTTTCTTACAAGAAAGCACCATGAAGTTCAGGACATTCTCCTTCGCATCAATCAGAAGAAGTCCATAGACGAAGATCTGGCCTTTGGGTTTAATCCCGAGTTCTACGTCAAAAGCCCGGAAGAGATGTCCCGATTGTTTCCCGAGCTACCCGATGCCTTCCATAACACGCGAAAGATCGCCGAAATGATCTCCATGGAGTTTCAATCCGGTAATCCGTTGCTTCCCAACTTTGACGTTCCCGAAGGACATAGCCTTAACAGTTACATGCGCGAGCTTTGTCTTCAGGGTTTGGCGCGGCGCTACGGAACCCCGCTACACAAAGATGTAATGGATCGTTTCGAGTTCGAGATGCAAGTCATCGAAGGGATGGACTTTCCAGGGTACTTTCTCATTGTTCAGGACTTCATCAACTGGGCCAAAGCGCGCGGCATTCCCGTTGGCCCGGGACGCGGATCGGCCGCGGGATCCATTGTGGCCTACAGCCTGGGCATCACCGACATCGATCCTCTCCGTTACGGACTACTGTTTGAGAGATTCCTGAACCCGGCTCGAAAAGAGATGCCGGATATCGACGTAGACTTCTGCGTGGACCGTCGCGAAGAAGTGATCAACTACGTGCGCCACAAATACGGCGAAGACCATGTAGCCCAGATTGTTACTTACGGAACCATGGCCGCCAAAGCCTGTATGAAGGATGTGGCCCGGGTACTCAAGATGCCTTTCGCCGAGGCCAACAACATCTCCAAGATGATTCCTTCGGTGCCGGGCACTACCCTGGACGATGCTTACGAGAAGTCGTCCGAATTCCGCAATTATGTAGAAAACGATGAGCTGGGAAAGAAAGTCTACTCGGTAGCCAAAGCCCTGGAAGGAAACTCAAGACATACGGGAGTTCACGCGGCCGGCGTTGTCATTGGTCCGCGACCTCTGGACGAAATCGTCCCTCTGGCCACTGTTGCCACACCGGGCGGCGGCGACAAAAAGACCAAACAGCGAATCCTGGTAACCCAGTACGATATGACCACCCTGGCGCTGCCCACGGTGGGTCTCGTAAAGATGGACTTTCTGGGTCTGCGAAACCTCACTGTAATCGCGAACTGCGTGCGGGGTATAGAACAGCGCACCGGAAAGAGGCTGGATCTAAACGAAATCCCGCTGAACGATGAAAAATCCTACAAGCTCCTGCAAAGCGGAAACGTAAAAGGCGTATTCCAACTGGAAACCAGTCCCGGAATGCGCGAGTTCGTGATCCGCATGAAACCGGAATGCTTCGAAGACCTGGTGGCCTTGATTGCCATGTACCGTCCGGGACCATTGCAATCCGGCATGGCCGATGCTTACGTAAACAGAAAGAAGGGCCGAGAGAAGGTAATCTATCCCCACGATGATCTGGCGGAAATTCTGGGCGAAACCTACGGAGTTGTGCTCTACCAGGAGCAGGTGATGCAGATCTCTCAGAAGATCGGCGGCTTCTCCCCTGCGAAGTCCGATGACCTGCGAAAGGCCATGGGAAAGAAGAAGAAAGAGAAGATGGCGGAACTCAAAGTGGAGTTCATCGAAGGGGCCAATGCCAGGGGCTATAACAATCGGGACAAGGACTTCGCGGCCAAACTATACGATCAACTGGCCGAGTTTGCCGGATACGGCTTCAACAAATCGCATTCCGCAGCCTACGCCATGGTAGTGTATCGCACCGCCTATTTGAAGGCCAACTATCCCACGGACTATATGGCCGCCGTGCTCGATTCGGAAATCGATAAAACAGACCGACTGGTTCCCTACATCCTGGAATGCAAGGAAATGGGTCTGGAAATCCTGGGGCCGGACATCAACCATTCCTTCCTTAGATTCCACGTAGAAAAGGAAGGTGTGATTCGATTCGGTCTCAATGCGATCAAGAATGTGGGCGCCCAGGCCGTGGAATCCATCATCGAGGCCCGGCAGCAGGAAGAAGGATTCAAGAGCTTCTTTCACTTTATGGAGAATACCGATCTCAAGCTCTGCAATCGGCGAACTCTGGAGTCCATGGTTCTGGCGGGCTGCTTTGAAACCATGGGGTACACGCGAAAGGCCCTGATGGAGAGCCTGGACCTTTCGGTGCAGCATGCGCAGAATCATCAAAAAGATCGAATCAGCGGTCAGAGTTCCCTGTTCGATGCCATGGGACCGGCCATGACCGAAGAAGAGCCCATCCCAAAGGGCCCGGAAGTGGCCGAATACGACGAAACCACGCTGTTAAATCAGGAAAAACAGGTTCTGGGAATCTACTTCAGCGGCCATCCGCTGAGCAAGTATGAGCGATTCCTCAAAAGCGCTCGAGTTATTCCCATAGAGAAACTGGGCCAGTTCGAAAGCGGTAAAGTGGTTGAGATCGCTGCAGTAATCACGGAAGCCACCGTGGCTGTGAACAAAAAGAACAACGAATACGGTCGACTGCAGATTGAAGACCTAACCGGTCGGGTGGCCTGCATTGTATTTCCCAAAACCTTCGCCGAGATTCGAAGCAAGATCGAAGTGGACCAGGCCTTCTGGGTAAAAGCAAAGATAGACAAAAACGATGAAACAGGAACCGTGCAGCTTCTCGTAGACGGACTGGCGCCTTTGAACCGGGAATCTCTGGAAGAGAAGCTTGAGCGAAGCCTCCATCTGCAGATCAGTCGCGAGGATCTCAATCAAAACGTAATTCAGAATCTGGTTACTCTGTTTCGCTGTCACCAGGGCCCGCTGGCGGTGTACTTCCATCTTACATCCAGCAGTAATGAAGAAAACACCACCGATCCCACAGTAATTCGTGCCCACGAAACCTTCTGCGTGAACTGGAATCAGGAACTTCAGGAAAAGCTGGCCAATATTCCGCAAATCCGCGGAGCCTATCTCACCGTAGGCGAACAGTCTCGCACTCTCATGCGAAAAGAAGAAGCCCGGGCCGGCTGAGCCCGAGGTTGCCTTTGTCCTCCAAATAGGAGCGGCGAATAATTTAGAGCGACCAGGGTTGGTCCTGGCGGACAAGCTCCGCCCGACTCGGACACAGTCTCAAATCAATCTGCCGGGAACCTCAGAAATGCCACAATGCTCCGGCCACCGTTGCTCGATGTGGCTGTTCTATGCACAGATGGATCCGATACTCTATTAGAACGTTAGAATGGCGGAAGCCTCTTGAAGATCCATTCAGGAATCAGTCGAATCATCAGCATGATATATCGCCAGGGCCAAAAGATATAAACGATGCTCTTCTTCTTGAGACCCGCCTTGATGATCTTTTCAGCCGCTACCCCGGGCGAAAGGGTAAGGACAGGCAACAGGTTGTGACCTTCCGACATCCTGGTATACACCGGACCCAGCTTGATTGTAGTAACGGAAACCCCGGATCCATGTAATCGGTTCCTGAGGCCGGAAAGATAGGTTGCCATACCTGCCTTCGCTGCACCATAGATGTAGTTCAGCTGTCGTCCCCTCTCTCCGGCCACAGAACCCAGAACTATGATAGATCCACTTTTTCTTTCTTCGAAGTCATTGGAGATGGTATTCAGGATTGTCATCAGTCCCGTAAGGTTCACGTTTATTGTAGCAACAGTCTCTCGGTAATCCAGGCGGGCCTCTTGCTGGTCTTCGTAGTAACCTGCGCAGGAGACCACAATGTCGGGCTTTTCGGGCAAGGAGTCATAGAAGTCCTCATGGGAGCCAAAATCCGAAACATCCAGAAAGGAGGAACGGACCGAAACACCTGTTGGCTTCAATTTCTCTTCCAGCTCACTCAGTCTCTGCTGGTTTCGCCCCGTAATGCAAAGGTCGAATCCTCGTTCGGCAAAACCTCGCGCTACGTGAAACCCTATATCAGAAGTGGCAGCCATTATTAGTACATTCCGGTTTCTCGAATCCGCCTTATTTCCCGATGAGTTAGACTTCATAATGCCACACAGAAACACCGGAATGATTTTAGCCAGTCCGTTTCAAGTATGGATATTTCTTGCAACACCGTCCCCTGGAGCGTACCGGGCGGGCATAAGTGAGCCTGGCCAGAAGTGTCGCGGAGGCCAGGATGACGAACATGGATGTTCTCGCAGCTCTCGCGCCTCCTGCGCTTCGCTGCATAAGGGCATCCTTGCCCAAAAATGTCGCCGGAGACGCCGGACAGGATGTCCCAGTGTCGCGGAGGACAGGATGTCCCAGAGCGACCAGGATGTCGAAAGCCGACGGACCGGTAGGCGACGGCAACAAAGATACTTCTTTGAGGATGCTGCATGAGCCGATGACTTTTTCGATGGTGTAGGCTATGGAGCAACTAAAGATCAGTGACGAAAACCTCCCCTGTATTGGAGAGGACAGCAGCTTTGTTTCTCGATAGATCCATGCAGAAAACGTTATTCCAAGGAGTATCAATGGTCCGTATCACTTCGCCTTTCCGGCTGTAATGGACAATGCTCCCCGGCCCACTTTCTTCCGACCGCAATAGAAAATATAGCCCTGAGTGATGAGCTGAGAACTGGATAAATGGATCCTCGAACTTGAATCGGTATTCCGGTACCCCTTTTTCCCAATCCCAAACAAAAACAGAATCATCCATATCGATGCCCCAAACATCAGCCTTCCATGCAGTGATAACATCCTCCACGGGAAACTCCGATGATCCTGAATCGTTACAAATCCTTTGTGAGCGACTGGCGGCATCGAAGTCCCACTCTTCAACGCAGTTCAATTGCCAAATAAAAAAACGATTCTCAGGTGAATTCACATTATCGTGAAACCCCATCTTTACGCGCCCGCCACTATTGATGCTTACCCATTCTCGAAGCTGTGGTTCGTCCTGACCAGTGAAGCTCAAACGATAGAAAATGCGTTGCACTGATTCAAAAAGCCCAGCGGATTCTTTGTCACCGAAAAGATAAAAAGACCCTTGATAGAATGCACCGGCATCGATCGAGATCCCTTCGGGATAGTCCATTGCTGCTACAATTTGGAGTCTTTCTTCTACTATTTCAAATAAGCAGGCTACTCTCTCCTCGTTCACTGCAAGCAGGAATTTGCCTGAATCGGACCACACAATGTCGGCTGGCCCTCCCCGGCCACAGCTTTCGGAATCGAGTACATTGCCTTTCGAGTCGAACAAAGAAATCCAATTCTCGACAAGGATCCGATCTTTGCCAATAAAGGCAGCGCTGAAGCGCTCATTCGGAGAGATTTCAATCGCTGACCAATTTTGGTATTTGAATGGAAACCGCTCAGCGGGCCCAGATCGGCCGTAACATGCGCCAGTGACCAGCAAACCTATAATGGTCTGCAAGAAAAAGAAGTTCACTGGTTGTGTCCGTCTCACCCTAATACTCCCCCTGATTCATATACCTTATCAATTGGATTTCTCGTACGTAGGGATTGAATTATTGATCTTCCATTCTAGACAAATGCACCATTGATTACGCATAGTGCGCATTTTGAACCTCATCGTTATCAGATTCCCACCAGACCTCTGCTAAACGAGAGCAAACGGGGCGAGAGGCGACGAGTCCGAAGCCAACCCGGGCGAGCTACTCCTCGGAAGCGGACCCCTCTTCGCCTTGTCAATTGAGGAGAAGATTTGCTTCCCAAATCATTTTTCATACTGCCGCCTTCCAGTTGGCCCCGGCGCCGGAGATTCGAAAGGATCAGTCGATGATCTGGTGCTTTTTGAGTTCGTCTACAGATAGGCCAGTAACCTCGGAGATAGTACGCAAATCCATACCACGCTCCTTCATCCGTCGAGCAGTCTCCAGCTTACCTTCCAGCTTGCCTTTTAAGACACCTTTCTGTTCACCTTCTGCTCTCAGTTTATCTGCTGTCGTTGCCATAACGCCCTCACTCTCTTCCGTGGAGAACCCTGCCATTTTGAGGGCCTCCGAAACGGCCCCGGACTCCACATCCTGCACATTGAAAATATACTGAAGTACTCTCGCGACCACTTCAACCTTTTTTCCAATGTCATCTATGTTGCTCTGGCGCTCCAGATAAGGGATCAGATGCTCAAATACTCCCGGATCTCGAATGAAGGCCACGGAAGCCAGATACAGCTGGACAGGCTCAGAAACCGGCAAGGCGGCCGGGTCCATCATCGGAACATTGAATAATTCAATGCCGAAATCTGGAATGTAGCGTCTGAGTAGTTCCAGATCCTCACCACCGAGGCCCGAGTTCCTTGCCATCTGATCCAGAAGACGGTTCCCCAGGTTCCATTCCTTCGCACCGTGGTAGAATACCAGAGGAATAACGGGCGAGAACCAGCGAAATGCAGTCCACTGTCTTCGATAGATTCGAGCAAGATACTCAATCAATTGAACATAGATTCCGGGCTCCAGGTAAGACTTGTGCTCGAAAAGGCAGTAGATCTGCAAATCGCGCTTGCTCTCCGTTCCGGAATAAACACTTCCTCCTGGTCTTTTCACGTCGATGGAGAATAACAGGTCGCCCTGACTCTGCTTCTGCTCCTCATCTACGAAAGATGCATCGATCACGTCAAGGCTCGCCAGGTCCATGCGATCAACTACCTCCTTCGGCAATGCACTCCGGATTAAATCCATAGCATTCTCCTTCTCCTGGAAAACGCTGCGGACAAATGCATCGTGTGGATTCTGGATATCGCCCACTGGGATGAATTCTATTGAAAAGCGGGGCGGTTGCAATCATCCCCTTGGTTCTGCCTGGGACTCAGGTAGAAAAAGCGGCTCGAAGTTCGCATTTACTTTCTTTCAGAGGTGTAGCTCCCGGCGTTTAAACCGACGAAGGAGATATTATCCAAGACCTGTTCTACCGAGTTCAAGAAAGCATTTCCATATTGCCTTAACCAGAAACTCGGACCGTGCCTTACCAGGTTTCGCGTAGCGAAATCAGCGCAAAGAGGACGCCGGGCAAGGAGATCAGCTCTCGCACTTCCTGCGCTCCTCTGCATAAGGCCCTCCATGGCAAAAAGTGTCGCGGAGGCAAGGATGCCGAACATGGATGTTCTCGCAGCTCTCGCGCCTCCTGCGCTTCGCTGCATAAGGGCATCCTTGCCCAAAAATGCCGCCGAAGACACGGATGTCGATAGGCGGCGAGTCAAGGAGCGACCCACGAGGGCCGAGAGCGACCATGGATGTCGGGAGGCGGCGAGGCGAAAGCCGACGGGCCGGGAGGCGACGAGTTTATCGAGGCCGCAGGCCGCACCACTGGTCCGGCCTGGAGAGTCCAGGATGGACGATCGAGGACACCGGGCTTCCGAAGGAAGCCCATAAACAGGACGACGAACAAGGATGTTCTCGCAGCTCTCGCACCTCCTGCGCTCCGCTGCATAAGGCCCTCCATGGCCAAAAGTGTCGCGGAGGACAGGATGACGAACATGGATGTTCTAATGTCGGCGGAGACAGGATGTCGAAAGCCGACGGTCCGGGAGGCGACGAGTTTATCGAGGCCGCAGGCCGCACCACTGGTCCGGCCTGGAGAGTCCAGGAGGGACGAGCCACGAGGACACCAGGCTTCCGAAGGAAGCCCATAAACAGGACGACGAACACGGATGTTCTAGTGTCGCCGGAGGCACGGATGCCGGGAGGCGACGAGTTTGTCCAGGCCGAAGGCCGCACGTCTGGTCCGACCTGAGGAATCCAGGAGCGCCGAGACACCAGGACACCAGGCTTCCGAAGGAAGCCCATAAACAGGAGGTTTATCCAGGCCGGAGGCCGCATCCCTGGTCCGAGATGGCGAGTCCATGGATGGACGAGCCACGAGGACACTATAAAAGAAAAAAAAGCCCGCGCAATCTGCACGGGCTAACCATCCAGAGAATGGCTATTGTTAAACGATGGAGAATGGGATCTGTGCGCTTGATTTGCCCTTCAGCTCTACCGAGTAGGCTCCAGGGGCAATGCGATCAAATTGAACGGAGCGGTCGCTCTTTACGCCGCTATGTGAACCGATAAGACGGCCATCCTTGCGAAGCGATAATTGATAGGTACCTGCCAGGTTCTTCAGCGACAGAGAAACCATGGCTTCGGTCGATGATGTTTGAAGAATACTACAGTGCAGTTGACCTCGACCCACCGGCAAGGTTAGATCTATTCTGGAGCCGGTAGGATTCTCCACCGGCGCCTCGGCGGGAGTGGCTCGGCGAGTGGCCGCCACTGGCGCCAGTTCCAGAGTAGCTCCGGTGAGGCTGCCTTGAATTAGTTCCATTCCATTGCGGAGCAGACGCACCACAATACCTTCCGGGGCAACGGTTTTCTCCGCATCCAGAGCGCGATTAACGCTGGCCAGCAAGGCTTCCGGTACCGAGTCCAGGGAGCCTTCCATACTGCGGGTCAAATGGAGATGTTCTGTTAGCGCAAGAATCTGCCCTGAACTCAAGGAGCTCAGAGTTCTGCCGCTCTGGATCTCTTTTTGTAGGTTTTCGAGTTCCGCCGGCCAGGTGGACTCATCCAATTCCGGCTGCATGAGCTTCTTGTACAGTCCTGACGCAATCAGGGCTTCTTCCAATCTTTCCAGGTCCTTGCTACTCATTTTGGGTCTCCGCTACTGATAAGAGACGATAATCCTATGAAATATCCAGGAAAAAAATCAATCCAGGATGGCTTTTCGGATCTCCGAATCCATGCGGAAAGCGTCCATTATCCGCGACATCATTACAGAAACGCTGCCCTCCGGTATATCCAGAATCTCGGAGACAAATCTGTAAGGCGCCCGGACCACGAAGTGGCCCTTTTTCCTTTTCTGGATCAACTTTTCCCGTTGATTCTGCTTCTTCTCGATGAGATGGTCGATACGCTCTAGTTCCGCCTCTTCCCCGGGATCCACATTTCGTGTCTCCATCTCGGCCATGAGTCGCGACCTTTTCGTCTTGAGCTCCAGGACCGACAAATAGAGCGAAGTGATCTTGTCCTGCTGACTCAGATTGCCGGTGGAGCGCTCGGCCAGTTCATTCTTTTGATCGGCTATTCGGCGAGCCATCTCGCCCCGATCCATACTGGAGTTTTCCAGGAGATAGTCCCAGTCCGCCAGGCCCAGATCCAGGTAGTAGATGAATACTAGCTTAAATACGATGGAAAGATCCCTGGGAAGCTCATCCAGGATATGATGGAAATGCTCCATGAAATCGCTGTCGTCTGATTTCTCGGTATCCGGATCGGCCACGGTTTCGATCCATTGAAGGTTTCTGGATTCGTCGTCCGACTTCTGCTTCTCTACAGTCTTGACCTCGTGCACTGTGCGCATCCAGTCGATGAGCATATTTCGTAGCACAGTGTAGAACCAGGTTCGAAAGCTGCTTTTTCCCTGAAAGGAACGGAATCTCTGTCCGGTTTTCAGTCGCTCAAAGGCATACAAATAGAAGTCCGATGCCGCATCTTCATCCAGGTGAAAAACCCTGAGCGGGAAATTGTATATATCGTTGGAGTACAGTCGAAAGAACTCCTTCAGAGCTTCCGGGTCCTTTTCGCCGCATCGTTTCACCAGGGCCAGCACCTCTTTGGCGCTCAATCCTTTATTCTTTTCCAGGGTATGATTCAACTTACCACTCAGTCCTTCTTTGCAATATGGCCGGGCTATCGTTAACCGGTTCCCCGGCCAGCCCGCCTTGGGCCCACTGGTCCGGAAAAGCATCGATGAATTCTGCAACAGAGATCCACCGGTTCAATATATAGCACAATATCGGAAAAAAATGGCTGCATTTCCACACGCTGTCCAGCAACTTTCCCATCATGGATCGAATCCGTTCCCAATCCCTATTTCTGTTCTCGATGATCGTTCTGGCCATTCTTCCCCTTTCCGCCGGAGATCCAGGATTCGAATGGCCCCTGATAAAGGGAAGCCTTCCGGATCTAAAAGGAATCACATCGACCTTTGGCGAGTCCAGAGACGACCATTTTCACGCAGGCCTGGACATTGCGAGTCGAGATGAAGCCGTGCAGTCCATGGCCGACGGTCGCATCCTCTACAGCCGACAGGAGTCCGACAATCCTTTCCGGCCGCTTCCCGGCCCTGGAAATCTAATGATCGTTGATCATGGCGAAGGCTGGTGGAGCGGATATTTTCACCTGGAAAGTCTGGCCCCGGTAAGAAAAGGCAACGTAAGCAAGGATACGGTCATAGGCTACACGGGAAATACCGGTCGTTCTGGAGGAGCCCATCTGCATTTCTTCATCAGCAAATCCTATGGTAAGGAGTTCATTAACCCCCTGCGCCTGCTGCCCCGGGCCACAGACAACAATGCGCCTGTAGTTCAAGAAATGATCTTCTTCACGGATAACGGAAAATCCAGTCTACTGCCCGAAAAGGAACACCGAATCCGTCTCACAAAGGCCTATCCAGTGCATCTGAACATTCGGGATCCCGGCCTGGAGCGGTCCACACGAAGAGGCGTTTATCAGCTTTCCTGGAGTCTCAATGGTCAGGAACTGGGAAGTCGCAAATTTGACTCTATCCTATCCACCGAGAATGGATGGCTGCTTGCCGGAAAACAACCTTTCGAAACTATCTTTACCGAGTGGTACTACAACCTGGGAAGTCTACCGTTTAAGAATGGAAAGAATACACTCACGGTAAAGGCCCAGGACTTCGCCGGAAATGTATCCACAACTAACTTTAATCTGGAGATACAGAAGGAGTATCCCGACACGACCACCCCCTGAGCCCCCGCGCTAGTATCTGATCCGGCCACGGATAGGCAGGCGGCTACGCCGGGCAGGATCGTAAGCAGGAATCACCACCATTACTCCAGTCCATGGCTTTGCCTGCTCCCGCACATGTCAAGGCGGGAGCCACAGGATCACGGACGACGGGGATTGGAAAGAAGAACCATACCCGGACTCAGTAGATCTCCGGATTGCTCCGGAGCCAGTGCGCTGAAAGATGTATCCAGTTCCACCACTCGAAAGGTCTTCTTCTGATTTGTATCCAGATAAAACACCTGTCCTTCTTTCACTCCGTCTTTGCTACCGGCATGGATAAAGACCTGATCATCTTTAATCTTCACAATCTCTCCGCGCACCGGAGTTACACGGGCGATTTCCGCCGCTATGCGAAAGCTGGCCCGATAAAGAGCGTCCTGACCGGAGGCGATAGCCTTACCTTTGAGCACCTCTTTGCCGGTGAATCGATCGCTCAATACATATTCAATTTCCAGGCGACCGGGTGAACTACGATAGCTACCGCTAATAATGAAACGAATTCGTCCGTTGTCTTTTCTATCCAGTTCGTCCAGGAATCGGAAGTAGGAAGCGTCAAAGAGAAGGGGTCTGTAGTCGGATTCGATTCTGCTCTGGATCTCTCGCTCTTCCAGGGCACGACGAGCGTACATAAAATCTCGCAGATCCGATTTTATGTCATTGCCGGCGGAAATCAATTTTCCGCGGTCATTGATGGCATCCTCAATGGCTCTGGAAATGATTGCTTCCCCGTTCCAGTGATTTCCGCCCTCATTGGCAAAATCCATAACCAGGATCACCGATGGCCTGTGGGTTCCTCCACTACGGGCCGAGTAACCCAGCAGCTCTTCGCGATAGGACAAATACTTACCTTTTTCCTGTAGCGCTCGCTCCACCCTGTACTGCCAGAGTGGCTCTTCCGGATTCTGATCGCGCAAAGCAACCAGGGTTTCCAGATAGGATTGAAAGTCGCCTCCAGCTCGATATACATCCAGGAGCTTCTGTTCCACGTCCGGGTTTCCAGGAGAGAGACGCATGGCCTGTTTCAAATGGCTTATCCGCAAGCCGTATCGCAGATCCTCCTCATAATCCCGAGCGATGGCCATGTGACGGCCCGCAAGGAAATTTCGAAGCTCGGCCGTGCCGGTATAGTCCAGCCCCAGCATTTCCAGACGAAAACAGGCCAGCGGATCCTGCGGAGCCTGCTGACAGAGCGCCTTCAGTTCGTGCATGGTCTGTTCCAGATACTTTCTTTCGCCGGTCTTATGGAACAAGGCCTGAGATAGATTGGCTGATAGTCTCAATAGATCGTCCCCCGAATCCTGACTTCGTATTTCCTCCAGTAGTTCCAGTCCTTCTTCGGGATAACCGCGCTCAATATCGAGACGAATAATCTGCTTCATTAGTTCCGGCCCCGGATTCTCTCGAATGGCCGTGCGAAATGCGTCGGCGGCTTCATCCTTTAGCGCCAGGCGATCGCTTTCATTGCCCGCAAATTCAGCCTGCAGGGAGAGTACAATTCCCCGGGTCACCGCAAGACTTCCATGAGCTGGATCCACCGCTGTGGCTTTCTTTAGATACTCTTCCCCGGATTCGAGACGCCCGGCGCTGGTTTCGAGTATTGCCATATCCTGCAATGCCTCGCGGTAGGCCGGATCCTTGCGCAGGATCAACTGCAAGTACTTCCTGGCCAGATCCTCTCGTCCGGCCATCATGCGTAGCCGGGCCAACCCATACAGATTGTCCGCATTGCCGGGATCCTTTTCCTTTACTTCCTGAAATATGGTTTCGGCTTCGGTGGGCCGATCCAGGCCTGTAAGCGCTCGTCCTTTTCCTATTCGAGCGTCCAGACTGTTGGGGTCGCTGCTCAGAACCCGGTCAAAGTGTAGCAAAGCCCGTTCGTAATCCGAAATCTCCAGAGAGGCTTTTCCGGATAATAGATGCGCCCGGGAGAAGGCGGGATTCTTTTCCAGAGCCTGGCGCAGCAACTGAAGGGCTTCTCGGTACTGGCCCTTTTCGTAGTTCTTCTGCGCCTCTTCGTAGAGGGCAATGGAACTGCTGTAGGCGGGTTCCCCTCCATCGCGGGACAGAAGCGGAATGCCGGCTAACAGAACAGCCAGTATTGGTATAATTGCTTTTTTCATTCGTATCTCCGTGTCATCCAGTAACAGTATGGTCTACATTTCCCCCGGCACAAAGAATCCGCCATCGCCCACACCGGAGGTATTCTGAAAATGTATCTCCACCCTGACGTCAACATAGCGATCCTTCAGCGATTCGCCGGCCAGAGAGTCGTAGGTAACAATGTAACGATTGTCCGTATTCTTTCTAATGTTGGCATAAAGGTTCTTCACCGCGGTTTCATCGAAGGAACGCATGTATTCACCGCCGGTACGCTTCGCCAGCGATTGATAGAATGGAATCAGATCCTGATCCTGCTCGAAAGAGACTACATGTATCTGAATCTGCTGTGCGTTGGCATACTGTACTATCTTGTTCAATCCGTAGGGAGCGAATGCTTCTTCGGAAAGCGAGCCAGACACCACAAGCACAACACCCCGCGGACCTATAGCATCCACAAGTTCGCTAATGGCAAAGTAGCTGGACAGGCCCAGTGAAGGCCGCGGCGAAGTCTCGCCCTCGGACATAAGCTTCAAAATTTGTTTTCTTTCCCTGCCCTCGTAGATCAAACGGCTCTGCTCGCCGCTGCGAACTAATTTGAACTGATCCACGACGCTTAAAGGCTCCACAATCCCCTTGAGCACTGCAGGGATCATCTCATCCAGGCCCTTTTCTCGCAGTCCTGTAGAGTTCTCTTTCACAACGACGATGTTCGTCCGCTTCTGGAACGGTGCCATATTGTCGGTCCGGGCCCCGCCAATGCGACGATCGTTTTCGTAGATAAATATTTCTCTTCGACTTAGACCGGGCAGTGGCTTTCCGTCACGGGTCTCAGCCTGCAGAAATAATCCCACTACGGGAAAAGAGCCCAGGTCTACTTTTTGTATCTTTACATTCAATCCGGAACGCTTGTAGGCTTCCGGTGTAGTCATAACCACTTGATGAGCTCCATAGTCGGATACCAGAAGGGAGTCCCGGGAGTCCGTGCGCACAGAGAACACCCGGTTCCAGAGCACTGGCTCGTCATCGAAGTTACGAAGCTCGGTCAATTCCTGTATCTGACCGGTGGAGGGATCAAAAGAAAGAACGCCGCTTTTCTCATCGGCAATCCACACTCTTCCTTCGTTAAAGTGTAATCCTCGGGGCTCGCGGATTAAGGGATGGGAGATCCGATCCAGCATATTTCCGTCAACATCCATCACGAAGATGGCCGATGACTGACGATCGCTAATATACAGAATTCCTTTGCCATCGCCGGTAATGCCCGAAGGCTGTTGCATCCGACTTTCCGATGGCATTAAGCTCTGTAGATGATTTCCCTCCAGATCAAACTTCTGCACTCGATTGTTGCCGGAGTCCGTTACGAACAGGTAGCCCGACTCCACGATCAGGCCGGAGGGCCCTCTGAATTGACCGGCCCCTCCTCCGCTACCGCCAAATGCCAGCGCCCGACCACCGGAAGTGCGAAACACCTGGATCTGATCGGCATCGTAGTCCGCAACATAGAGAAGATCATTATGAACGATGGCCGCGATGGGACCTTTGAGCCCGTCATAGAATGGGCCGGAGAACTGATTCAAGTAGGAGCCGTCGGCGCTGATCTGTATAATGGCCGGATCCTTGTAATTCACCACATACTGGTTGTTCTTGGAGTCCACCGCCACATCCACGGGATAGTCCATACGCACTCGCCGAAAGCTCTCCGAGTCGTAGGTCCGCAGAAAGGACTGCTCCCCCGGATCGCTGTACTGATTCAGGTGGAACTCCAGAATGCCCAGTCGTTCACCTACCGTAGGATAGGCGCCGCGGGACACTTCCTGCAGATAGCTCCATTGCTCGAGCGCTCCGTTGTAGTCGCCGGAATAGTAGTAGGAATCACCCAGATAACGGCGCGCCAGATGAAAGTAAGGATGAACGTCCAGGGCTTTGTAGAAGAATTCCCGCGCCGCCACATAGTTCTGCCGATTGTAGAAGCCCAGTCCCTTCTGAAAATGCTGTCGGGCTTTCTCTTCTTTGATACGAAAGACCGGAAACTCCTGGGAGCCGGCGATGGCCGGAAGCAGTATAAGGCCCATGGCCAGAAAAAAGGCCCCTGCCCAGCGACGTCGGGCGGATCCGGAAGTGACGGGCACCTTGAAGATATCCGACCCGGAAACTCCTCCCACAGGAGTGTCAATACGAGACATAATCAAACTCTGCATTCGCAGAAGGATACTGGAAAGGATATGCATAGACTTCACGCGCTCTCTATTATAGATCGAACGCTGTTTGCGAAGCCTTGATTCTTTTTCTTATGTCACAAGAAGGATCGATTTAGCCCAATGCATCGAAGGAAAACACGGGCCCCATTATTGGGTCCTGGAATGGGACCATCCGAAGCCGACCCCCACTCCCAGGGAAGTTGCATCAAGGCCGGACACGGACCTGTTCCCCTTGGCCCCGAATCTATTCCGGTGGGACACGGATAAATTCCCGTGGGTTGCGAACCAAATGCCGTTGCCGTTCGGATATGCTCCCGTTGAGGTGCGAATCAGTGCGGAGTGCGGTGGAGAGAAATTAGCCTTCCCGTGGAGGCATTCCGAGCTTCTTTCGTAGCTCTTCATTCTCTCTGAAGAGTTCCACCACTTCCTGGTCGGTGTAGATGTTCAGCCTTTGCAGAGCGTCTATGATCTTTTCGCGTTCCATGTTCTCGGTTCGGGAAAGATCCAGAGCCCGCTGAGCTGCATCCAGGGTTTCCCGGGCATCCTTTAACTCTTTGTCGCGGAACTCGCTCAATCTCTCCATGGCCTGCATCTTGGAGGTCAACTCCACCACTTCCCGGTCCTTCAACGCCAGCGCTTCCTGCATGGCTTTTTCCACTTTGCCTTCGAAATCCCGATAGGAACTCTCATAGTCCAGAAGTCGCTGGAACGCAGCGGACTCTTCTTTGGACTGAACCAGTTCTTTGCTGGCCAATTCGCGGAAACCGTCAAAGGCCCGACTCTGCGCCCGTAAATCCCGGGCAAAGGTCTGGATAATGGCCCGAAAGTATTCGTTGTTGATCAAGGTTTCCAGAAGAAGCCTCAGGTTGTCGCTTCGAATGGAATCATCAATCAGAACAAGACGAACATTTCCTTTCAGGCCCTTCAGGTGCTCCTGATATTCGTCCTCGGGAACAATCAACACCCGTAGATACGGGATCAGGTCGGTAGATTTTTCGAGAAGACCTCTGATATAGTCGGCCTGACCGGATTCTCCCTGGATGCAAAACAGGTTAATGGTTGCTGGATCCGGACTGAGATCGGGCATTCGGTCCGGGGCCAGTTCTTCCAGCTGAACCTGGAAACGACCCACGCTTTGAAAATCGAAGGGGAATTTTCTGCCCGATGATATATGCCAGATCTTAACCGTATACATAAGAGTCGCCCCATTCAACAGGGTACCGGGATTTGTTCAAGTAAGATTTGTGAATCGAAAGTAAGGGGGCCGACCGCCGCCCACCCTCCGAGGAAAGGTTTCTCCGTACCGAACTAGCTTTTCCGGCCCCTTTCCTTAATTCTGGAAAGAAAATCTCTTCCCCATTCGAGAAACTCGTAGATGGGAATCCGGGCGAATACTGGATCCAGGAATCGCTTCAACGTCTTACCATAGATCCAACGAAAAGGCGCCCCCAGGAACTTCAGCGGAGTGAAACCCTCGGTGCGGGAGGCCATGATGTAGATTCCCATCAGCCCCACACCCAGAACCGGAAGATAGGCGCCCTGCCAGGGCTTCATTTTTCCATCCAATGCCTGATTCACACCCACCGAGAGCAAAACGTAATACAATAGAAGGACTACCAGGGCCAGAGAAAAGCTCATCCCTTTTCCGGATCGCTTAACGACCATGCCCAGGGGGAAAGACACGAAGAAAAAAAGCATACAGGCCAGCGGAGTAGCAATCCTGGAATGGATTTCGTAGTTGAATTCGTTTCGTTTCTTTTCGGCTTCTTCTTTCAGGCCTCGGAGAATGAGAAGCATCTGTTGCTTGGCCTGCATCTCCGCCTCGGTGGGCCCGCCCGGCTTGCCGATCTTGTCCTGGTTTTCGTTTAGCCAGATGATGATCTGATTCTGGGTGATCATCATCTCATCCGGCGAAGGAATCCGAAAGCCGTCTTCCCCGCCGGCAGCATCCGCCACGGTTGTGCCCACCCCCCGCAAAGCCTCGGGACTGATGCGATGTTTTCCGCTCTCCAGTCCTTCCAGGAATGCAAACAGCTCCAGAAATGTGTATTCCTCGGGCTGAACGTTTAGTTTACCCAGTCCCTTCTTTGGGCCAGGAAGAACAAAGTTCATTTGTCCATCGGCAAAATCCGTAACCGTGAAGCTGCCCAGGTTCTTGTCCGATTCCACCATGTATCCGTTTTCCAGATGAATGATGGGCACTTCTTTGCCGTCTTCAATGCGCTTAACGATTCGGCCCCGCTCCGCCCGGATAACCCGGGTGATTACGCCAAAGCCGATGGGAATGCGAATGTTCTGAACCACCACATGCTCGGAATTTCCGCCAGGCAGCACTCTGGAATTCCAGGAGCGAATCTGCACATCCTGCAACTCCGGCCCATCTCGACCCGCGGCATAGATATCCCAGCTATCGGCAGCGGAGGCCTCCATATCGCCAGCGCCCAGGAACTGACCCGGGCGAACCAGAGTCAGACTGTGATAGGATTGAAGCCACTGCTGGAAGGCCTGTCGTTCGCGGGCCGCCAACGGCCCATAGTACAGATTCATGAACCCCATGAACAACATGGTAAGAAAGCCAAAGAACAGAAAAACGGTGTAGATACGGGGAAAGCTAATACCGCTGGCCCGCATTGCGGTGATCTCCGAGTCGCCAGAAAGCCTGCCTGCGGCCAGAATTCCAGAAAGCAAACAGGCAATGGGCACCGTCTGGGTGATCTTCTCAGCCAGTAAATAGTACAGATACATGGAAACCCGGCTGAGGTCGATTCCCTTGCCTACCAGATCTCCCAGAACGTCCTTTATGACAATGGACATAAAGAGGGTGGTCCAGAAAAACAGCCAGGTAAAAAAAGGCTGAAGAATCTCCTTGAATATGTAAACATCAAGGATGTTCGGCTTCAATCTGTACGCCAACCGGAGTAGCATCCTGTGTCAGAAAATCAGAACATATTATTGATTCAAACCGCTTTTATCGGCGACGTGGTGCTCACGACGCCCATGATCCGGGCCCTGCGGCGCTGCAAACCGGGGGCCAGAATCACCGTAATGGTAAAACCGGAAGCCCGAGCCTTTGTTGAGTCCCTCGAAGAAGTGGATGAAGTACTGGTCATAGACAAGAAGAAGGCCCATCGAGGGCTGGGAATGCTAAAACTGATTTCCGATATCCGGCGCCGGAAGTTCCGTATATTGCTTTCCCCGCATCAGTCCCACCGAACCTCCTTGATTGCCTGGCTCAGCGGAATTCCCACTCGCTTTGGATATAAATCGGCCGGGTTTTCTCTTGCCTATCATCACCGGCTCACTCGCCCCATGGCGCTTCCCGAGATACACAGATTGCTTCGCTTCTTGAAGGATAGCATCTGTCCGGATGTCGACATGAGCGATGATGTACCCCATCTAGAAGAAACGGAAGCCGGGCGGGCCGAAGCCCAGCAACTGCTGAGCGATCTGAACATACGAAAGCCCATACTGCTGGGCTGCTCTTCGGTATGGGCGACGAAGCGCTGGACAGCCCATGGCTTTGCCGAACTCGCCAGGGATCTGGTACAGAAATACAAAGAGGATGTAATCCTGATCGGCTCGCCCGACGATTCGCCGGTGGCCGAACAGATACTAAGACTGGCCAGGGAGTTCATGGGCGCGGACGGTATTCGACGACTACACAACGGCTGTGGGAAAACCAGCCTTCCAGGGCTCTTTAGCCTGATGAAACGGTCGCACTTTCTGGTATCCAACGACTCGGCCCCGGTGCATTTCGGATGCGCCGCAGGAATTCCGGTAGTGGCCATTTTTGGACCCACTGTACCGTCACTGGGCTACGCCCCCATTGCGCCCTCCACTATTGTAGCCGAATTGGAAGGACTGTACTGCCGCCCCTGCGGAACCCACGGTTCGCATACCTGTCCCGAAGGGCATTTCCGTTGCATGCGCGAACTTACGCCTGCCCTGGTAGAGGAAAAGATCCTGGAGGTGGTGGATTAATCGTTAACTCGGGTAGCGTGACCGAATAGGGCACCGGGGGTTAGCGCGCCCGGGGATGTCGTTGCCTGCAGTTGTTCAGCAAGCGGATCTCCTGCAAATCGAATCTGCTTGACCGGTCCATCTGAACGGACAGGTTATCTTACCGTATGATTTTCCACGGTAAGCCCGTTCCATCCAAGTTGCAAATCGCACAAGGACTGGTAATACTCTTCTTCACACTGCTGAGCGCAGATCCTGCTCAGGCTCAACCCGCGTTCAAACAGCAGATCCAGAATCTTCCCAATCCTCTGAAAGATAGCCGCAGCTTTGTCTACGACGGAGCCGGGTTGCTTGGCAACCGAAAGGCCGATATCGATAGTCTGGCAAAGGCCATGTATGAGGCTGGCGGCGCTCAGATTGTCGTAGTAACCCTGGAATCCATCGGCGATGCAAGCATTGAAGAGTTTGCCGTGGAGCTGTTTTCTCATTGGGGCATTGGCGAAAAAGAAAAGGATAATGGTATCCTTGTACTTCACGTTTCCGGTGCTCGCCAGATTCGCATTGAAGTGGGCTACGGACTGGAAGGCGTTCTGCCCGATGCGAAAGCAAGCTGGATAACTGGCGACGTCGCCATTCCCTTCTTCAAAGACGGAGATTTTACCAGCGGGCACTACTATCTGATGCAAAGCCTGCTACGGGTGCTTCTCAATCCCCGGGCTTCGCGAGCCCAGATCGTTGAGATCAAAGAGACTATCGAGCCTGGAACCAGAATCAATCCGGACCAGATACCTGAGCAAAGCTATTTGAGTAGCACAGAAGAAAGAGCCGAGCGAAAGAAACGGGAAGAGGATAAACAATCCGGTCCTGAATGGATGAGCATTTCCCTTATGGCTCCGGGCTATATTCCGGGCTTATGGATGCTGTTTGGCATTATTCGCCGGTTCGGAGGTTTACGCGACTCTGATCTCGACGGAAAAGAGAAATACGATACCATCGACGATGCAATTCTCGAGTACAGCGGCGCTCCTCTACTGTTAAACGTAGGTATCATCGCCACCGAGATTGGTTTTGTAGGAAGCTTCTGGTCGGCCATTCTTCTTCCTTTGTTCGTGGGGGGCGGATGGATCTGGCAGGAATCCCATCTAAAGAAATTCAGACAGGCCCCCCGAAAGTGCTCCCGGTGCAACAACAAGATGCGGAAGCTTTCGGAAGAGGACGATGATGCCTATCTCGAAAAAGGTCAGGTTGCCGAAGAGAATGCGGGCACAGTGGACTACGATGTGTGGGTTTGCGATTGCGGCAATGTACGCATAGAAAGATACAAAAGCCCCGGAAGCCAGGAGCCCTGTCCGTCGTGCAACTACTACACCTACGAGTTATCGGAAACAAGAACCGTAAGAGAGCCTGACTACAATTCCGCCGGAAAGGGAGAAAAGATCTACGCATGCTCCTTCTGTGACTACACCCGAACCGAGCCTTTCGAGATACAGCGCTTGAAGCGTGAGGATGAAACCGTTTCCGGTATTGCAACGGGTCTGGCAGGCGCTGCGATTACTGCGGCCCTCTATGAGGTACGCCATGGATCTCACTCTTATTCGGGCTCCGACTCGTATTCGGGCAGCGGTTCAGGAGGCGAATCATTTGACATCCCCGATGATTTCGGAGGCGGCGAAAGCGGCGGCGGAGGCGCCACTGACGAGTATTGAGTTAGCCGGAACCGGGCCAAAGGCATCCGGGATATCTGGATTTCGGCTAACCGCAATCAGTTTATCTGGAATGATTCCACGAGAATCAATCCACCTGGAATTACCTCGCCGGATTTACGCTGACCAGTATTCGATTCCCTGCAGGCGCGCCGGTTTGTGAAGCAGAGCGCCTGACCAGGGGATCAAATCAGGGGATCAAATAGCGAATAGGATCCAATCGCTTCCCGTCCAGGCGCACCTCATAATGCAGATGGGGGCCCGTAGTGATGCCCGAGTCCCCGGCCTGTCCCAGTTCATGCCCGGCCCGCACGGTTTGTCCTTTTTTGACATTGATCTTACTCAAATGGGCATAGATAGTTTCATAACCGGACGGATGAATAATGTGCACCATCTTACCGAACCCTCCATGTACTCCCACGCGATACACGTAACCTTCGGCGGAAGACACAACGGCGTCGCCAGACCGGGCTTTTAGATCCAGACCCCCATGGTACTGAGTTTTTCGGGAAAACGGACTCTTTCTATTTCCGTAATGGCTGTTAATGAGGCGCACCCTTCCCTGAACCGGCCAGCGATGCGGAATGGCCTGAAGGACGCCCAGTCCCTCAGAAAGGTACCGCTGGTTGGCGGAAAGATGCATCTCCAGGGCATAGACCGTGGCAAGAGATGGGTAGGGTTGCCGGGCCGCTTCGCCAGAATCGATTTGGCCGTTGTCGTTCGAAAAACCCTGATCCCTTACTGGTTGCTCGTAGGCGACCGGTTCTGACTGCGTGGCCGGACGGATAATGGATTCCAGCAATCCCCGGGACGGTCGAGCCTGCAGGAGCGTATGCAACTCATCCTGTTGCTGGTTCAATCTGCGGAGCAGTTCCCGTCTTCGCTCCATTTCCTCCTCGGCCTGCTCCGATAGTGACCCGGAGCCTATGGGCAATCCGGCGTCGTTCAAACTCCAGGCCAACAAAGCACTTAGAGCCAGAATGGACAGCCCAAGCGTATAAGCTCCACTCCATCGCATTCGATTTGCCTTGGATGGATTTCGGAAGATGGCTTTGCCGGCGGTTTCTGTATCTGGAACCTCCGCCGGGCCACGGCTGACCGGTGGACGCTTTGCCAGCCCGCCGCCTGGAAATGAGGTTTCGGTTACCTCGTTCGTCTGCGAAACATCGGTCCCAGAGTGAGATACGGATAGGCTGGCTTGCGTAGAGGGTTGACTGTTCCGCTTTCGGCTGTAGCGATTCCGGCTGGCGTTAAAAACGCCCACAGAACTGGACCCCGGCATTCGCTTTGCAACCAGGGCGAAATACGCAGCGATCCGCCCGGTGACTGGATCCCACAGGCTTCTGAGCCAAACCGATTCTTTTGTCCTTGAGAGAACAGGAACGGCGAGGAGTCGAAAGGCCCGGAGAATGAGCAAACCCAGACCTCGCAGAAAGTAGAGCAGTCCCCTGGCTATAATTCTTAGCCCCTGCCAGGGTCCCTTTATCTCATAGATACGATTATCAAAGACGACGACGATCGCTGGAAGCCTGATCGAAGGAAGGCGAAAGCCTGTAGGCTTCTTTTTCGTAGGCCTCTTCCAGACGATTCTGGACTCCGGGCGGCCCCGCTGGCTCCCCGTTCCGGTAGAGCGTTTCGCTGTAGGGAATACCATTCGCATGATAGGTTAAAACGTTTCCCTCCAGCTTGCCATCCTTATAAGTTTCGAGCCGAACCAGGGCTCCAGAAAAGTGGTAGTACTTCCAATTTCCGGTTTTTTTTCCCTCTTCGTACTGGCCCAGAAGCATAAGCTTTCCGGAAGGGTGGTAGCGCTTCATAACTCCGTCCCGTTTTCCGGCCCGGTGCGAGCCCTCTTCTTCCAGGGTTCCATCAGGATAATACCGTTTATACGGTCCGTTTTCGTTTCCGTAGTCTATGCTCAGACTACCGATTACGGGATCGATGGGCTCCGGCGCATACTCTATAGTAAGATACAGCCGGCCGCTGTCATCGAAATGCTTCCAGAGTCCATCCCGCCGGCCGTTGAAATAGACACCGGTGGTGGTGAGGGTTTTTCCATCAGGAGCGTACCAATTCCATCGGCCGATGCGTTTGCCCGCCTCGATCTGACCTTCGGTGCTCAGATTGCCATCCTTGTAGTATTGACGGTACTCATTTCCATCAAGTACATTCCAGAAGGCTCTCCGCCGGTCATACTCCGCCGATTCGGGAACATTGTCGGGTCTGGGAGGCAATTTGAGACGGTCGCAATGCAATCCCAGTCCCGAAATAAGAATAAGAACCATCAGGGATATGAGCCGAATCAGCACTTTTGTTTCGGGCCGATTATCTCTTCCGGGAAAAGGAATCCAGAACCGGGTATCTGTTTTTCTGCCAGAAGTCACAGCTTATGAACCCGGGCCCTCGCTACCGCTGACTACTGCAGCTCCAAATCCCGATCCGCCAGAACGGAGCCGGAAGCGTCCAGAACCTGCACCCGGTAGCGACCGGAGTCCAGGGGTCCCATGAAGTAGATATAGCTGGCTGTGCGTGGCGGACGACGGCCCAGAACGGCCTCCTCTACCAGCGCACCGCCCTCATCGCGTTCCACCATAATCTTCAGATAGTCCGTCTTTAGTTCCCCCGGCTGCCACTGGAATCGGATATGTACGGGGGATGTGGCGGAAAGCTTGGCCACGGGGGTGGCAGCCAGTTGCTCAATATTGGCGCCGGTGATTTCCTGGTTGGCAATGGCCAACTGATAGGAGGGGGCCATGAGCCAGGTTACGGCCTGCCAGATGGCAAAGCCCAGAATAAGCAGAACGGCCACAACTCCGGCCATTTTGAACATGGAATTATTGCTCTTTTGACGATCCGCTTCGGTGTAATCTTCCAGTCGAATGTCGCTGGATACATTATAGATACTATCTCTTTTGCGTGCCATAGATCTGGCCCCCGTTTTTTTACTCTGCTTTGTAGAATCAATCCTTTCTGAACCCGCCGCAGAGTCATTCTCTGTATCCTTTTCGGCACCGCGGTCCCTGGAATGCTCACTGCCACCGTCGGATTTGTGGGATTTCGTCTCCACTTCCTCAAGAAACACGGGCCCCACGGACGTTGCATCGTCCACCGCCCCGTTATTCCTGTCCGGGCTCGGCTTTTCGGCGTCCGAAGGCGACGGATCCTCCTCTCTGCCGGCTTCGCCCAACGCCGAGATCTTCGGTTCTGATTCGGCTGAGGCTTGCTGTGCCCCTGGCGCGCTCTGCTCGCGCTTCGGTTTTTCTTTCTGAGCCTCCGTGGCAGGCGGTCCGGACTCCGTGGGCTCTCCAGCCCCTGCTCCGGTAGCAGTCTCTTCTTCCTGCTTTCTGGATTTCTCCGTGCGCCGACCGGCTATCTCGCCGACGATACCTTCCATCGAAGGATCTTCCTGACCCAGACTCTTTTTGACTTCTTTGCGAAATTTATCCTTCTTTGATGCCATCCAGTACTTCCTGAATCATTGCTTCATATTCCTGCGCAATCTTTCCTTTAGGCTGATATTCGAACAATGTCTGTCGCATTAAGTGCGCTTCCTCTACCTGCACCGAACGACTGATCCTGGTCTTGAACACAGAAATTAGCTCTTGCACTGGCTCCAGTACAGCCCCGCTGATGGCTGTCCTGTCGTTATACATGGTCATCAGAGCGCCCAGGATTTTCAACTCACGGGAGAAACGATGATGCACGGTCTCCAGGGTATCCAGCATAGTGCGAATACCGTCCAGAGAGAATCGACTGGCAAGAATGGGCAAGATGCAATAGTCGGAAGCAATAAAGGCGTTTAAGGTAAGTAATCCCAGGTTGGGCGGACAATCCATGATAATGAAGTCCGGGGCCTGTCCATCCGGGTACTTCAAGCCTTCCTGCAGTCGAAAAAAGCCGTCCACGTGGCCGGCCAGGAGGGTTTCCACTTCGGCCAGCTCCAGAACAGAGGGCAGAAGAGATAGGTTTTCGTTTCTGGTTTTTCGGGCCAGTTCTTGGGCCGGAGTCCGGGAACGGAACAGCTCGTGGACCGATTCTTCTCTTGGGGGCGGATCGCTAAAAATGGAGCTTGCATTTCCCTGGGCATCCAGATCCACGAGCAATGTCTTTTTGCCCATGCGCGCCAGTCCGTCGGCCAGATGTATGGCGGTTGTAGTTTTCCCCACTCCTCCCTTCTGATTGGCAATCGCAACTGTGACCACAACCCAGCTTTCCAGAAAGGGGCTGACCTGGAAAGTGATTTTGCTTGCCCCGGACCTTTCCGCTGAAAAACCGGGGGTATGAGTCAGTACGAGCCAGTAATTGGCCTGGAAGTGCACTGTCAGTTAAAGACAAAAACCAAGATTTTCTCTACAGATCCGTATTTGTATGGCGCCGCCGCCAACACCCAGGCCGGGCCGGTTACTCTGGGTCTGCCTGGAGCCCTTCCAGTGCTGAACGAAAGCGTAATGGAAATGGCGCTCACCGCTGCCCTGGCCCTGGACTGTGAAATCAACAGGCATACACGATTCGACCGAAAGCATTATTTCTATCCGGACCTTCCCAAGGGATATCAAATATCGCAATACGATCGACCGTATGCAATCAACGGCAAGGTGTCCTTCCGCAAAAAGGATGCCGAAGAGGACACCACTATTCGCATTCACAGAATCCATATGGAAGAAGATGCCGGTAAGCTGCTCCACGGACAGGGCGGCGGCGACGCCGTATCCTTCGTGGATTTGAATCGGGCCGGCGTCCCCCTGCTGGAAATCGTTTCCGAACCGGACCTGCGAAGCTCCGAAGATGCCTACTATTATCTGCAAACCCTTAGAAGTATTCTGCGCGCGGTCGAAGTTACGGATGGCAACATGGAAATGGGATCTCTGCGATGCGACGCCAACGTATCCGTGCGCAAAGGTCCGGATGCTCCCTTCGGTACACGCGTAGAAATCAAGAATCTGAACTCATTCAAGGCAGTTCGTGCAGCAATAGACTACCAGATAGAAGAGCAAATCGCTCTAATTGAATCCGGGCAGAAGATCATTCAGTCCACCGTCCTATGGGATGCCGATAAGCGCGAAACCAGGCTCATGCGAACCAAAGAGAACGCCGAGGATTACCGCTATTTTCCAGATCCCGACCTGCCCGAATTCGTAATCGAAGAGGATTTGATCGAAAAAGTCAAAAAGGAAATGCCGGAGCTACCGGCACAAAAACGAGCCCGATACGTTTCCGATTATGGTCTGCCCGAATACGACGCCGACGTTCTAACACGGGAGAAGGAAATCTCCGGCTATTACGAAGAAGTGGTACGGATTACCGACGATCCCAAGAAATCCTCGAACTGGGTTAAGGATGAAGTCCTTGGCATCGTAAACAAATTGGATGTGGAGATTGAAGACTTCTTCGTGAATCCGGAGCGCCTGGGAAAAATCATTAAGTACCTGAACGAAAAGAAATTCACCCAGCGTATCGCCAAACAGGTCTTCGAACACTGCTATGAAGAAAAGCTGGAAGTAGACGATATCATAGAAAAATACGATTACAAACCTGTAGATACCTCGGACCTGCCCGCCATCGTGGACAAGGTATTCGCGGACAATGAACAGCAGGTAAACGACATTCTAAACGGCAAGGACCGCGTTAAAGGATTCCTGGTAGGACAAATCATGAAGGCCACTCGCGGACAGGCCCCTCCGGATGAAGTTAACCGACTCATCGACGAAAAAGTCGAATCCTTGAAAGCCGGAAGCTAAGGCCAAGCCAGGTAACTACCCGCGCTGCGGTGGTACGGCGTCCGGGTCCAGTTTCCCGGCGCGGTGGATCCTTCATCGATTTCCGAAGCAGGACTGCCGGGACTCGCAATGGCTCGTGGGTTCTGCATCCGTAGTATCGGGCAGGCCAGAAGCGGCCACCGAGTATGAACCTCGGCCAGGGAATATCATGGACATTCTAATTCTGGAGTATGAAGAGATTCTAAAGCAAGGTTTCTGCACGGAAGAAGAGCTGGTAGCCCGAATCTGCGCGCTCTATCACTCCATAGTTCATGAAATCGATCCCGGGGTCTATTCCGTGGAAGATCAAATGGCCTGGTCGCCGGAGCCTCCGGCCGTGAGCGACTGGATCGAACGATTCAGAGAAGCTCCGCCGGCGCTGGCCTTTCTTGCATCAGCCTCTTCGGCACTTCCCTTTTCTAACGATACTTCGCACGCGGCATCCATGGAACATCCCCGGGCTCCATTCGAATTGGCAGCCACCAGGGCCAGTGAGCCCGTTGCCGACAGGGGATCCGCAGCCCCATGGCTATCCCATCTACTGGGCTTTATGAACCTGGAAATGGACGGCGCCGGGGAAAGCAAACCTGGCTGCGGTCATATCGACCTGGCCTACGTCTCAACAAAGCATCAGCGAAAGGGAATCTCACAGAGACTGTACAGTCATCTGGAAAAGCAAGCGCGAGAAAGGGGTCTGCTGAGCCTGACGGTGGATGCATCGCATCTGGCCCGTCCCTTCTTCGAGAAGCAGGGTTTCCAATTCCGCACCGAAAATCAAGTTCCCCGCAACGGCCGCTGGATTACCAATTTTACGCTGGAGAAGGTTTTTTAGCTCTTCTCCCCGGTGCGCAGGCCTCGCTCGCGCCGAGCCCGCCGAGCCCTGCCGGACTTTATGGCTAAAGCACCAGCGGAAAGCAGGAAGGCAGGATTTCGTAGTCCACCCGGGCAGGGCCTTCCGAGCCGTACAGCTCGCCATCCGCTTCGCCCTGGATTTTCTTTTTGCTTTCCAGAGTCATTTTCCTTGCCTGGAACTGAGTGGATCCTGGAAAACCGTCAATATGTCCGGAGTAAACCCTGGAACTGGCCATAACCATTCGGGTCTTGCTAACGTCTCCCACGACCAATCCGTTGAATAGACCGTCCTGCAGATCGGCGGTGGGTGCCCAGTTCATACCCCCGCCATTGAATCGACCGTTGCAGGCAAAGAAGTTCAGCAAACGCAACTCCCGGGAATGGAGTTCCCCCTGCCCGTCTTCGTAGCTCAGTTTTACGATTTCCGGATTGTACAGAAACAGCGATTTTACCGTATGAAAGTAGTAGGCCGGCGAGCCATGCTGAAATCGTGATGATTTCAGACTCTGCATAATTTTGCCTGCTATGCCGGCCGAGGCAATATTGATGAAGTACCTGCGATCTTTCTCTGTGCGAACCAGGCCAAGGTCTACCAGCTTGAACGTATTCTTCTGAAGGGCCACGTCGTAGACCGCGCTGACCTGGCGCAGGGTCTTGATGAAATCGCTCCCCGTACCCAGCGAAATCACTCCCAGAGGAACGGTGTCGGAGAGGAGCTTACCCTCCTCGAAGTAGCCGTTAACGGCTTCATTAATGCTTCCGTCGCCCCCGGCCACGATAATCTGAGCGTACCCTCCGCTCTTCAGCGCGGAGCGAACCTTCGCCGAGGCGTCCATGGGTCCGGAGGTTTCGTGGAGGTCGAACTCGCCCAGTTTCTCCCGGAGCTCGGGCTCCATCTCCTGAAAGGCTGCCCGAGCATTTCCTGCCCGACTCTTTGGATTCAGGATAATCAATCGTTTCATGAACATCTCTCTTCGCGCTCTCCCGGTCATCCAGAGGTTCGCGTATTATTGTTGTCTGATTTTGGCCGCCCAGGAAACGGAAGCAAAACCACTCTTCTCTGGCTGTCTTGTAGCCCTAACCTGGCAAACGCTCAATCAGATGTCAGTCGGCTAAGAACGGAAGCTTGAGTTTTTCCACTGCGGACCGTATTTCTTCTTTCTTCTGATTCTCATCCCAGCCCAGCTCCCGAGCCATACAGCCGGCAATCTTCTCCAAAGCATCGTCCCCGGGCATTCCCAGTGTTCCCAGACCGGTTCTTCGCTGCAACACATCCAGAAGCCGCACCGCCATTTCTTCGCGCACCGCAAAGACAACCTGACCCAGAATCTCGCCATCATCGTTTAGGGTTTCTTTCCATTCCGGGTTCTGCTGACTCAGTTCGACGATTTTTTCCATTTCGGTACCATAGTTCACGCTCAGAGTATGCAAGGTATTGCTTGCAAACTCCGGATAGACCTCTTTGCGACTGGCCAGGTAATCGGTAAGCCCGGGCATATCGGAACCCACCAGAGGTAGCCTGGCCGTTCGCGAAGGCGGTAGCTTTCGACCCAGCTTTTTACCGATCACTTTCAGCGCGCTCTGAGCCAGGTTGCGGCTTGTAGTATACTTTCCCCCTTCCACAGTGATCAAGCCGGCCAGACCTTCTTTTTCGCCGTCGATGATTTCATACTTTCGGGACGACTTGTAGCTGCTTTCGGTGTGAGTGTCAGTCAACGGGCGCAGTCCACCGTAAGCATGCACGATGTTGGAATAATCCAGTAGCTTTTCCTTAAGGGTGCTGTTGATCTCCTCCACAAATTCATCGATGCTTTCTTTGCTCACTCGGTACTGGTCCGGACTGCCCTGGTAGTCCTTATCGGTAGTTCCGTAAAGGCTGTAACCTCGCCAGGGTATGGCAAAAAAGTGTCTTCCGCCGGGAGTGAGCAGAACCAGGGCATGGTCTTTTGTAATCTGCGGGCCGATGATGTGAATCCCCTCGGACATTCGCACCGAGTGAGCAGTTTCCTGACCGGAAAGCTTTTTGATGATTCGCTCGGCCCAGGGCCCGCCGCTGTTGATAAAAAGCCTTCCCCGGACATTGACGGTCTTTCCGGAAATGCAATCTTTCACAGTGGCGGTGCGAAATCGGCCCTGCTCTTTTTCCAGATGCACGACTTCGGCATAGTTACTTGGCTGCGCTCCAAAGGCCGTAGCCGATTTGATGAAGGAAAGCGTCAGACGCTCCGGCGCCACACTTTGACAGTCATAGTACACCGCCCCGCCGGTGAGTCCTTCTGGAGGAAGCAATGGGGCAATCTGTAGGACTTCCGATTTTTTCAGGCTACGATGATGGGGCAGCTTCTTGGACTTATGCCTGGTATGCCCTTTGTCAAATGAAAGCAGATCATATAGAATCATCCCGGCCTTAATGATCCATTTGTTGGATTTCAAGTTGCCGTAATTGGGAATCAGGAATGGTAGGGGATACACCAGGTTGGGAGCAATGTCTTCCAGGATCCTTCTTTCCCGAAGAGATTCGCGCACAAGACCGAATTCCAGGTAATTCAGGTAACGCAATCCGCCATGGATTAACTTGGAGGTAGCGGCCGAGGTAGCTCCCCCAAAATCTCCCTTTTCGAACAAAGCTACCTTCAGACCTCGACTGGCGCCCTCGTATGCTATGCATGCCCCGGTGATTCCCCCGCCGATGATGACCAGATCAAACTCTTCGCCTTCTACCGTGTTTTCAATAAATCGTTTCATGCTAATTCCCTTTGCCCAGGCCCAGAACTCCCGGGTTGAGCAGTCCCCGGGGATCCAGATGATTCTTGATGGCAGTCAGTAAATCGAAAGCCACCGATCCGGCAGCCTCTGGATACCAGGGCGAAAGAAGCCTTCCGATGCCATGATGATGGCTAATGGAGGCGCCGCTCTGGTAGATGGCGTCCACGACCTTATGATGATAGGCCTCGAACTCGGACCGGTCCATTCGACCAATGAAAATGAAATATAGATTGGCGCCCTGGGGATAGAAATGGGAAAGATGACTCATAACAACCACGTTGGCGTTTTCATGACAGGCATTGCGCACTGTTTCATGTACCCGGGGCAGATTCTCCCAGTTCGTGGAGCATTCCAGAGTGTCGATGATGACCCCAAAATCCATCAAATCGTCGCGCATATAAGGATCCTTGAATCGCCCCTTTTCCCATTTGCGCACCACGAAGGAAGTCGTCGGAAAACCGCCGAAGTGACGTACCCTTCTTCGCACGTTGGCCGCCGCCAAACGGGCGTATCGATGCGAACCGTCCGCAGAGCCCAGCAACAAACAACGCTGTCCCGGTTTATAGCCGGCCCAGCGTAGCATGGTTTCGAGCGGCGTGCCCTGAACCCCATACAAACGAAGAGCCACATCGGTTTCTTCCGGATCGGACAGACGAAAGACGGAAGGCATGCCCTCCTGACTTTGCAATACCTCCCTTACAGCCGCTAGACCGGAAGCGAAATCCTTGAACATATAGCTGAATCGTCGGGTATTCTGAGGTAAGTGTCTGCGAATACGCAAAGTGGCCGAAACCAGAATGCCAAGTGTTCCCTCGGAGCCCATCATCAACCCGTCGAAATCCGGTCCCATGGACTCCGCTGGAACTTCTCGTGTAACCAGATCGCCCTGCAGAGTCACATAGTCCTGGGAAATGACCATCTGTTCGATCTTGCCGTAGTACGTTGAGTTCTGACCGGCCCCGCGGGTGACAATAGCGCCGCCCACGGTGGCAAACTCATAGGACTGGGGAAAGTGCCCCAGAGTGTAATTGTAGTCCAGGTTTTGCTCGCGCATGGCGCTTTGCAGCTGGCTTTCCAGATCGGGCAGAAGCATTCCGGCCTCTACCTGAACGGTTTCGTTCACAGGATTGATTTTTATGATTCGGTTTAAGTGCCGACTCAGATCCAGAGTGATCCCACCGGCAGGAGCTTCACATCCTCGGGTTACGCTGGAACCGGCCCCTCGGGTCTGAATGTGCACTCCATGCTCGGATGCGAAACGCAACAAATCTACTATCTCTTTGCGACTGGCTGGATAGACCACGGCATCGGGAACATTTTCAAATATTTCCTGCCGGAGGCGAAACAGATCCAGCATGGTTTTTCCATAGGCCGCACGCACTCGATCATAACTATCTACGGAGACCTGATCCGACCCTACCAGGGATTGCAGCGACTTCAGCTGTGAATCGGTTAGCTTGCAGGGAATTTCGGCCTTGAAGCTTTCCAATCCGGCCGAAATCGGCTTTTCGAGCTCCGCCGAACTGAGGCCAAATTTTTCCAGCATCAGTGACACAAGTCGATGATTCGGATGCTTGTACTGATCCGGCGTCCCCCAGCGAAACAAGGACCGTAACGAACGGGTCGGCGTCTCCAGCACCCAGGAAGGGCTCCATTTTTCTCTTTTATTCGACAAAACAGATTCGTTCTGTCACAGGCCGGCGCGGAATCAATATCTTTTCCAATCCAGGGCCCGCGAAAAGCTGGATCGAGACCGGAGGGTTCCTTATCCTGGAGTATGCTACTTGCGATCCCGGTGTACAATGAAGCCAGCTCTTTGAGAGAAGTATTCTCGGAGATCCTGGATCATCTTCCGGAACAAATCCAGGCAATCGTAGCGATAGACGACGGTTCCACCGACGGTTCGGCGGAAATCCTGGATGAACTGAGCAAAGAACAGAGTATTATATTTGTGCGCCATCATAGACAAAACCATGGATATGGCTGCGCAATGATAGAATCCATGAAGATCGCTCAAAAACATGGCTATTCCCATCTAATTACCATGGATTGCGACCGACAACATCGACCAGAAGACCTAATTCGCTTCCTGAATGTTGACCCTGACATTGATGTGGTATCCGGCTCCAGATATCTGCCGGAGTCGCGAAGACAGGGGCACGCCCCCGAAGATCGGGTGGAGATCAATTCTCGCATTACAGCCCGGCTCAACCGCAGGTATGGATGGAGTCTTACCGATAGTTTCTGCGGGTTCAAACGCTACAAAATGGAGAGAATCGATCCGGCCCTGTTTTCAGAAACGGGCTATGCCTTTCCCATGGAGTTCTGGCCCTACTGCCAGGGAAAAGGGCTCAAGATTCAAGAGCTGGCCGTATCACGCATCTACACCACAGACAGCCGTAGTTTTGGCGAAGACCTGGACCGCCGTCGAAGACGGTATCGCTATTACCTGAATACCTTCAGGAAAGCCGAGAAGAAGTTTCAAGTCCGGGGAAGCAGGGCCTGAACGAAACTATTTCCCATTGCCAGAAAACCAGCATGTCTTAGAATCGAGACCATGCAGTCCTACAGTCAAAAGAGCGGCGAAAGGAAAGAAGGACGCATGTTGCAGCATCCCGGAGTCATCTGGCCCCGCTTTAGTCGCATGGTGCGGGCCACGGTCACCCTGACCCTGATCCAGTTGCTCTGGGCCTTTGGGCTCTTTTACATTGGAAGCAAACATCCAAATCTGATATTGATCCCTGGTGAGGAACCCATCCAGACCGACCAGAATAAAATCACCAGCCCCGAAATGCATCAGCGACGACCGGTGCTTTACCGGCCCCTTGTGATCTACGCGCTTTATTCCATGCTACACGGATTCTACGTTTTGATTGCCTGCGGCATGGCCCGCTACCTCAGAAGCAAGGGCTGGCTCCGAACCGCTCTACTTTTCTCAGTGGTCCCTACACCGGGAGTCCTGTTTGGCCTTTTTCAGATCCCGCTGGCGCTCTACTTTTTGAATGCGCTACGAGATCCGCTCTGGGACGAATTTTTTCGCTGGCAGACACGCCTTCAATCCGGGAATGATTTGACGCGCAATGCCCGCCATCAAAAGTAGTGCATCGCTGAGGGGCAGTAGCTCAGCTGGTTAGAGTGCCGGTCTGTCACACCGGAGGTCGCGGGTTCAAGTCCCGTCTGCCCCGCATCCAAATCTAGCCGTCCGCTTCTTACATCAACGTCATTATTCGGGAGCGCTCCCCCCGTTCAAAAACACCTACCGGCCCAACGTAGCATAATAATGCGGACGGGGAGATTTGCGATATGGGTAGACGGATCGCGAAGCCGAGAATTCTCGCGGGCGATGGACAGGATGTCCAAGTGTCCGCGGAGGCCAGGACGGCCGAGAGCGGACAAACAAGTCCCGTCTGCCCCGCATCCAAATTCCGCTGCCCGCCCGCGGAAGAACTCTCTACACCCCCGATATTTTCGATCTCAAACGAAAAATGGATTAGCTGCGCGATGCTAGATCGGGTGGGAAGCGGGATTTGCCTTGTGGCAGATGGGTTGCGAAGCCGCTTTCGGGGGCATTCACGCCGTGCGCGCAAGCGCACATACGAATGCAAGCGGACGTGATCACACGGACGCTTGCCAACCTTACGTGTGGTCACCATGGGAAATGGTGACCAGTCCCGTCTGAGAGAACTGGCAGCAAATCTCAGATTTGCTATTGATCTACTCTCGCCTTTCAGTTGAGCCCCGCATCCAAATCTAGCCGTCCGCTTCTTACATCAACGTCCATATTCGGGAGCGCTCCCCCCGTTCAAAAACACCTACCGGCCCAACGTAGCATAATAATGCGGACGGGAAGATTTGCCGTATTGGTAGATGGACGATGTCCACGGATGGACAAGTGTCGGCGGAGCCGTGGATGACGAACACGGATGTTCTCGCAGCTCTCGCGCCTCCTGCGCTTCGCAGCATAAGGGCATCCTTGCCCAAAAATGCCGCCGGAGACATGGATGTCGAGAGGCGGCGGGGCGGGAGTCGAGGCGCGAAGATGCGATTCCAGGCGCCCACCAATTAACTCTGCGTGTACGATCTGTCTAGATCGTGAACCCTTCCAGCTCCTTCTCAAAGGAAGCGCGAATCTCGTTCAGTAACCGATCCGCATCTCGGAACCTCAATCCCTTCGTAGGTATGGCAGGCAAAACCTTTACATGATGAGTTCCGCTTTTCAGGAACTTTCGGGCCGGATCCAGCAAATGGCCCATGGACTGATTAACGATTGGTATGATGGGCGCCTGCGCAGCGATGGCCATTACAAAGGCTCCCTTCTTGAATTCGCCCAGGCCCTTCCCT
Organism: Spirochaetaceae bacterium; assembly: GCA_002730875.1. Classification (GTDB taxonomy): domain Bacteria; phylum Spirochaetota; class Leptospiria; order Leptospirales; family Leptonemataceae; genus UBA3465. The sequence continues at coordinate 140,926 of PCBI01000017.1, forward strand.
TTGCTTCGGGTTCCTTCAGGGAAAATCCAGAGATGACGCCCTCGTTTCTTGATTGCATTGGTCGCATCGGTTACGGCCTTTTTCGCACCGGATGCATCCTCGCGATCCACCAGGATGTTTCCAGATGCAAGCAGTATGATACCGAACAAAGGAACCTTTAGCATTTCCCGTTTCGCAAGGACAATGGTATTCCGTGGATACATACTACCCATGAAGAATGCATCCAGGTTGGACTGATGATTTACCATTAGAACGGCGGGCTCAGATGCAAGATTCTCCTTTCCTTCGACGCGCACCTTGATGCCCAGGATCCTCATTCCCACGCCGCCAAGCATACGGGCATAGAGCCAGGCGCTAAAAGGCCGACTCCAGGTAACCAGGCTAATGAAGAATACCAGAAGAGTAACAATGCCGGCCCAGATTCCAGCGATTAGCATTCGAATACGGTAATTCATAGTATGAATATTCTCTCTTAAAAATGGAAACAATGCGGCGGCGAAGCTAATCCGAGCCGCCGGAAGATTTCGACAAGCATAGTCTCGGTAGCACCTGGAAAATGCAACAAGATTAGATAATGTTTGAAAGGTGGGTTCTTCGGTGGGAGGTAGGTGATCTGCCGAGGGTTATGAGCGAGAAATCTGCCCTTGCGGACCTGGAAGCAAATCCCCTTATCGAAGTCATTATGGACAATCTGCAGGCAAGGTTTGTAATGGCTAGAAAAAAGCTACAGGAGATCCTGACATATGGTCCTTCGATCCCGGCAAGTCGGTCCTTTAATTCAGTATACGTATTCGCAAAAGGTTCCGGGGGCCGCCATTCAGAGTTCGGAGGTAAACCTTTTTCGCCTGGAGAATACACTCATCGACGCCGGAAGCGAGCCATGCGCCCCCTTGCTGCTGGATGAAATCGGCGATGATCCGCCGGATTCCATTTTGCTGACCCATCAGCATGAAGATCATGTGGGCGGCGTTCCGGCCCTGCGAAGGCATTTCGGCGCTCTACCTGTATTTGCTCCGGAAGAACATTGCCAGATCCTGCGAGAAGGCTACTTCGTTCCGGATTACAGGCGTAACTTCTGGGGCGATATGCATCCATTCGACAAACTTTCGCCCTATTCAGCCGGCGCCGAGTTTCGCACCAAATCTTACGTAATGAACACGCACAACACACCCGGGCATACCGTAGGCCACAAGGCTATCTGGTTCGAAGCGGACCGTCTTTATGTAATCAGTGGCGATGTTTATCTTGCGCCCAGGCTTCCCAATGCGCTCTACGAAACCTCCGTTCCGGACATGATTGAATCCCTGGAATGGCTATTGAGCCTGGGAAGCCATTTTGTCCTCTGCCCCAGCCATGGCGGTCCTTACGACGACGGTCCCCGCCGGGTTGGTCAACTTCTGGAGTGGTATAGAAAACAGCAGGAGGAGATCCTGGAAATCCAGGCAAAAAATCCAGGCGCATCGTATCATGATATCTTTCGCATTCGCCACGGTCATTATAATCGGATGGAGATACATTCCGGCGGCGAGCTAAGTCGACTTGCCCTGATACGTGGAGTCGTGGATCCGGTAAGGTCCCTTCCTGCAGAGCCCATAGCTCTGGATCCGGACCTTGTAGAAATCAGTAAACGGAAGCTTGGACTATAGCAGGCTGCTAACTATCCAACGCAGCAACGTTTCGGCCAACGAAAATACCTGGCCCAGGTTCGAGCGCCGTTGACCCTAAACAAAACGTTCCGCGATGTGCCAGACCACTGGAAGCAATACGGAAATGGCTGCCACAGCGCCAAAGGCCAGTCCGGTCATCCAACGCTGCATCAGCCGAAGCTCGCTCCCCATTTCCCGAATTTCCATCCGCATCGCGCGCAGTTCGTCTTTCATTTCAGAACTGAATGTACCCATCTCGCCTTTCAGTTCCGAACGAAGTGCATCCATCTCGCCTTTCATTTCAGAGCGCAGTGCATCCATCTCGCCTTTCAGTTCCGAACGAAGTGAGCCCATCTCGCCTTTCATTTCAGAGCGCAGTGCATCCATCTCGCCTTTCAGTTCCGAACGAAGCTCTTTCATTTCCGCTCGGAGATCGGCGCTGAAGGAATACAGTTCCACCCGAAGTTCGGAGATTTCTCCCCGGATCTGTGTGCGGCCTTCCCGATATTCCTCTCTGGCCTGCTCGATCTGGCGTTCATTTATGTCGGTTCGATGCTCCACGAATCTCACCCTGGAACTCAAGTCTGCCATACTCATAACCTGTCGTCTATGACATTTTTGTTTCGCTTTTTTTCCCCAATGAGTCGGAAATGTAGCGTCAGGTTTCGAGGTCGTCGGTTAAAGAAGGGATGGTTGCACCCTGGTTCGGACGGCATTGACACTTCGGTCACTGGATCAAGATGAAGTAACAATAAGACTTGACCCGGGCCCGAATAGGATCAGGATTCCGTATGGGTTTGGCTTCACGTTGCATTCCCGGGCTGTGCGCCGCTCTGTTTTCTGTTTTCTTCGTGGCCAGCTGTCTGCAGGAATTACCCTGCCGAGCCGAAGATGCCTCATGCGATGCGGTGGCTCTTCTGACGCTTCAGCTAAACCGCGACGTCTCTTCCACCGGTTCTGGTTCGACACCGCCTTTGCAAGTCTATCTTTTTTCTTCCAACGCCCTGCATGGTGGAAGCTGGGGAGACAGAGGCGCCAGCTCCTTTGCATGCTCAAGCGAAAGGACCACTTACAAACCGGGGCTTCCCTGCACGAATGATCTTTCCTTCCTGTCCTATCCCGGCGATCCTATGGGTCTGGCCACGACAAACCACGGGGTTCCGGCCGGCGTCCCCGTCGTTTCTGAAACAGACGTAGTGGTGGATAGTTCCTGGGCCGCCCTTTTCGATGGTAGCATCACAACGAGTTTTGATGCCGCCGGAATCACAAGCATAGGCACCACCTACTGGACGGGAACCGCCGCAGACGGCAGCACGGCTGGAGATCATTGTAATGGCTGGACCGATGCCAGCCTGTCCTTTAACGGAGCCGCCGGACTGCGCACCTCTACTGACCCGACCTGGGTTGCATCCTCCACCCCTACCTGCAATGGTACGCGACACTATATCTGCATCTGTTGGTAAAGTGCGCTCCTTCCTGGACCTCTTCGGGCCAGGAGCTATTTTCGGCCGGCCACCAGGGCGATCAAGTACTGGCATACCTCCGGACTGCCCAGTAGTCCCAGATGCCCTGTTGTCATAAAGGCCTGGTATTGTATGGTCGCAGGCTTCTTCGCGGGAAAGATTCGTCCCAGGAGCGATTTATGATTCCCTCTTTTTTCCGCTTGCTCGGTAAACTCCACGAACTCTTTGCCCAGAGCGCTGCGAGTCCCAACAAGACCGTCCCCGAAATACGTGGCCAGGGGAGATATAACGCTTTCTGACATGCTTCCCAGCAAGAGATGGTAGCGGACCCCGGGCACCGGCAGCACTTCCGTGCGCTTCACATTCATAAGCTTGTCCGCGTCCTCGCGTTTCCAGTCCTCTGCCATGAAGCCCCAACGAAGATCCTTGATTCCATCGCTTCTTTCATCCGCGATTCGCCCAACGATTTGCGTAGGATAGTTCCATACGTTTTTGAGAACAAAAGTAGCTATATGTCCAAAACGCTCCAGAAAAGAACCATCGTTAGGCACGCCCAGAAGAACCACATCGCTTAGATGCCCGATCCATTTGCCTTTTCGCTTTTGACCGTAGTGCCCGGCGCTTCGCACCACAAGGCCGCCCATGGAATGGCCCACCAGAATCATGCGACCGATGCGATGGCCTCCCTTTTTTACAAGCTCAGAAAGCAGTCGATCCAGATCCTGGCCGTTCTCTGAGATGTGACGTCCTGTATTATACCTGATGTATAGACATCTGGCTTCCGTTCGGCTTTCCAGCACGGGTCCATAGCCCTGTTTTTCGGGCATAGCGGTTTGCCAGGGGATTTCGTCCGCCATAAGGCCATGTACGAAGACCAGGACCACAGAATTCGGCTTCAAATCCTGCACTATGTCATCTACTGTCCTATCCTGCTCCTGCAGCCTGAAGCTCATACGAATGGCCGATGGATGCTCAAAACGGGCCAATCTATGACCTACTATGCCATTGATGGCCGGCATAATGAAATGCTTATTTTCATCTCCCGCCTGGTAGGCGGTCTTTATCCCCTGGCCGGCCAGGACGGCGGTATTCATGAGACCTTCTCCCAGTGCCTTCCAGAAGGATGGGCTTTCTGTCTCTGTGTCTTTTGGATTATTCGGATCACTGGACTCCGGTCCAGAGCGAGGGGTTTCCATTGGCAAAAGTGGAAAACTGGATCAAGGGAGTCACCGCTTTTTCGTGCATATACTGCAGCGGTTTTTTTGCAACCCTGAGGCCAATCCATGGTCCTATACAGGGACGAATAGTGTGCCCATGCACTCCTGAAGCTCACTATCTCAACCAGCTCAGCAATTCAGAAAGATCATTTCAAATTGCATCCATTGACTGCCCACGACTACCAGGGGCGGCCAGAAACAGTAACCGACTGCACAACGCAGTTCCAGAGGATATATGGATCGAATCACGTTTCCCCGCGGGGGAGAATTCTATCAAGCGCTCAAGCAAAGAGTGGACGACTATTTTCTGAAAAACCAGAAAAGCAGGACCGGCAACTGGAAGATGTATGTAAAGACAGCCATCATCCTTTTATGGCTGGTCAGTTCTTACACCGTGCTGGTATTCTTTTCCGGGTCGTTCTGGATAGCGCTCATCTCTGCATTCGCTCTGGCTCAGGCATTTGTAATGGTGGGCTTCAACATAATGCATGATGCCAACCACGGAAGCTATAGCCAGCGAAAGGGAATCAACCGATTTATGGGCTGGAGCCTGGATCTAATTGGCGGAAGCAGCCATATGTGGCGCCAGAAGCACAATGTGCTGCATCATACCTATACCAATGTAGATTCCCTGGATGACGACATTGATACAGGAGGGATGCTTCGACTGAGTCCGCATCAACCCTGGAAGCCCTGGCATCGATTCCAGAGGCTTTATGTGTTTCCTCTGTACAGCCTGCTAACCCTGTACTGGCTGACCTACACAGATTTCAAAAAACTGTTCACCGGCCGAATTGGGAGCCATTCTATGCCAGCTACCAACACCTGGGATCAAACCTTCTTTTTTCTGACGAAGATCTTCTACTTTTCCTATACGCTACTGATACCTATGTTTTTCCATCCGGTATTGTATGTGCTTCTGACTTTTCTAGCCGTACACATGGTTACTGGAATCACCATGGCCGTTGTGTTTCAGCTGGCCCATACAACTCCGGCCAATGAGTTTCCGGAAGCCAACCTTCAGTCAGGAAAACTGCCCAATGACTGGGCCGTTCACCAGGTTCGCACAACAGCAGACTTTGCGCCAAACAACCCGCTGGCCACCTGGTATCTGGGCGGACTGAACTATCAAATCGAGCATCATCTATTTTCGAAAGTCTGCCACGTGCACTACCCTGCCCTATCCAGGATTGTGCAAAAAACCTGCGAAGACTTTGATCTCGAATACAATCGCTATCCAACGATTCGCGAAGCTCTGGCTGCTCACTGGTCTTTTTTGGGAAGAATGGCTCGACGTCCACATGTTCGTACGGCCATGTCTCTGGCAGGCTAAAGGTTAAGGCCAGTCCGGCGGTCCTGTAATGAACTGACCGGCGGGCTCACTTGATCCAATACGAATGGACGGATTCTTTTTTCGACTCATCCCATCGGTCGCGCAACAATTGCCAATCAGCAAAGTTCGGGCTCTGCCACGTCTCCCTGGCAGGGCTTAGAATCACCGGTCTACAACCATCCGGAGTCGGTGCCCGAACAGCCTGAAGAAATTTCAGAAGCAGTCGAAACCATTGTGATACTTCTGGAATCTAATGCAGCCTGCGAAAAAGCCAGGTGCTGCTCAAAAAAATTTGCTGACACATAGCCCGGCGGCAGTCCCATACAGATATGCAGATTGAGATAGAGCGAAGAGATCGATCGGCGGTGCTGCGAATCAAGGGCCGTCTGGACCTGGAAAGTGTGGCCCGTCTCACCGAATCAGTGCAGCAGGCCCTGAACGAATCCGCTCGCTACATAATTCTGCATATGATAGATGTCACTGATATCAGTTCTACAGGCATAGGTCGAATTCTCCAGCTCTCAAGAGAATGCGAAAACCGGGGAGCATCGCTCTGCCTTGCCGACAATTCCGCTGTAGTAGACTACGTACTTGACCTGGCCCGCCTCAAAGACATCTTCCAAATATTTCCCAGTGTGGAAGAAGCCCTTCAAAAGGCTAGTTAAGATTGACGAAAGCGCTGCGGTCTATCGGCCGGAGCCCTGACTCCTCCAAATGTGATAGCATACGATGGTCCTTTAGCAGGCAATGGAGCGGCATCAATGAATCGATTTCTTCTAATAATTTTGGCCCTGGTTCTCATCGCGGCGACCGCGCTTATTGCAATGCATCTGGTTCATAGATCCAGCACAAAGGATTTGCTCGCCGAGATGCTCTCGGTCAGGCCGGAAGGAGCCGCGGATACAATCGCATTGGAAGAATCCATCCGGGGTTTGCCGACGCCGGTCCAGCGATACTTTCGAATGGCGCTTCCGGCATCGGTTCCGGCGCATGGAATGGTCCGGATTGATCAGCAGGGTGAGTTGATGGTAGCTCCGGGCGCCGAGGAGTACCTAAAGTTTACAGCCGTCCATAATGCAATCTGGGGAGTACCGGGGTTTCTCTGGCATGCGAAGATCGATTTCTTCCCTCCTCTCTACATAGCCGTGCTGGATGCCTACATGGATGGCACGGGAACCGGTAAGGTGTTATTGCAGTCCACTGTGCCCATGGGCAACCGCCAGGATGAACCGGAATTGAATTCCGGGGCTCTCTACAGATACCTGGCGGAATCTGTATGGTATCCGCCAGCCCTTCTACCCGCCAACGGCGTAACCTGGAGCGAAATCTCGGAGAACAAAGCACTGGCAACACTGGCCCACAATGGAATAATCGTGTCTCTGGAATTCACCTTCAACCAGGCAGGCGAAATAGAATCCATTTATACCGGGAACCGCGCTGGTTTGTTCGATGGCGCCTATGAGACCTACCCCTGGGAAGGTCGGTTTAGCGATTACCGGTCTGTTTCCGGTTTTCGCATTCCGCATTATGGGGAGGTTGGCTGGCATCTACCCTCGGGCTACTGGCTCTTCTGGAAGGGGCACATAGTTTCAGCGAACTACGAATGATATCGGCTTTAAGAGTATTCCAAACGATTAGGATTCCGGGATCCGCCCGGCGCAAGAGCCCACGAAACGAAGAGAAATCCGGTCCCGGAGGCGATCGAGAAGGCGATAGTCCAAATTGAAACGGGCCTGGAAGCCAAAAGGACGTCAACGAATCAGGCTTGTATCGTTTCCGTGCTTGATAAGTTCGGCGCCAATGCGATTGTACTTTGCATCAAGGAAATGCAGCACCACATCCAGCGCCAATCCCGTTCCGGCATCGTCAACGAGAGCGGCCAGATCCGTGAAGCTAACTTCCGTGCTGGAGTAGCCTTCCACGCTCACGATCCCAAAAGGAACAGTTGGATTGCCATAGTGAATGATCGTAATCTCCATGGGGCCCAGGGCGCCAAGACTGAACAGGCGAAAGAACCTCAGATCGGTGATTGCGAAATAACCAGCTTCCACATGCATCAGCTCTGAAGCCGGAAACTGCACATCCGAAACATCTGCCACGTAGCCATTCTGCCCGGGGGAGGCTATCGGGAGCCGGGTACGGCGGCCATCATCCTCAATTAGGTAGGCCTCCTGAACGTATCCCCGGGCATCTACGAATAGCCTGTATTCTACATCGCCCAGACCGCTGCCCAGAAGGATTCCCGTGCTAACAAACCTTTGAGAAATCTCAATTCCCCTCTCGGACACCGAATGGACCAGATATCGGACGTCGGCCCCCTGCGCCGTCCGATGGACGGCAAAATCTCCGGCCTCCGGATTCGAATGAATGTAGATCCAGTTTGGCACCTGCGTGCTGCGCATCACGCTTTTCGTGTATGCGGACAGACATCCAATATTCAGAAAAAGGACCAACAGGACAGATAAACGAACTGAACGTTGCATTCTTCTAAATGCAGGGGGACGCGCGGTGAATCAAGAGAAATTCTCCCCTATCTCCTAGCGCCCTCCTACTCCGCCGCCATTGTCATCGTCTTCAGAGTCTTCCTCGTCGTACTCTTCATCTTCGGATTCACCCTCGTCGTCTTCTTCGTCTTCGGATTCTTCGTCTTCGGAGTCATCCTCGTCGTATTCTTCGTCCTCGGAGTCATCCTCAAAGTGCTCTTCCACCTGCCACTGCTCAATCAGATGATCGACAAAGGCTTCTTCGTCTTCGGACAGGTCATCCTCTCCGATTACCTCTGCAATGTCCGAGGCCACGGTAGCCAGGAATTCATTGCTCAGATGCTTGCCCATTAGTTCAATGGATTCTTCGATAAGGTTTTCATTGTCGTAGTTTCGTTTGGCGAATTTCAGAACCTTTCCGGGTTCCAGGTCGGATCCCAGAGCTTCCAGAATATCGGACAAATAGCCGGAGATTGCCGCCAGCTCCTCTTCGCTGGTTTCCCAGTCTTCGTCCGCCGCATACATCAGAAGAAGCGCTATTCTTTCTTCGAGACTAATGTCCCCGAAGTCATCCAGCATGTCCTCGTACTCTTCATCGGTCATTTCGTCCAGCACAGACTCGTAATCTGTTAGAAGGGATTCCGATTCTTCTTCTTCCCAGGTTTCGTCATCCAGGTCCAATTCGGCCAACCGACGAATAATCCAGCTATCGCCGTCGTTAAAGCGATCGTTAATAATGTACCTGTAGGGCAAATAGCAGTAACCATTGTCGCCCCATTCAGGCCCCCAGGAGTTCCTGACGATGAAGACCTGATCCCGATCGGAGTACCCTACGCAGAGCATCGCATGGCCGCCGTGTTGGCCCCGGGCCTGTTCCGACTCGGTGGGCATGGGAACCTTGCCATTCCTGTGTCTATCGAAGGAACTGAACAGAGAGATTCCAAAAACGATGGGATTGCCTTCGGCAAGAGCAGCCTTCCAGGAATTCAAATCGTTGGGAACCAGAGCTACATCCTCCACGAGAAAGTCGGAGGCTTCCTGGTATGATTCCTCGTCCGGGGTGTCGTTAACCCTGCCTTCATCAAAGGGCCAGGTTTCTTCAGAGCATATTCCGAACTTTTCCAGGCTGCGAATACAATGCTGAATGTAGGTTCCTTCATCTTCTACAGAAATGCCGTCCACTTCTTCGCCGACCTCGAGAGCTCTGGAGTTGAAGTAGAGAAAGAGTCGGCTCACATCGTAAGCATTGTCCGGTCGATGTCGCTTAAGGAGATACTCATAGGCCCCGGCTGTGGCATTGGCAACGCAAGAGTTCGTATTACCCTGCCGCTCAATAGGCGTCATGTGCTTTCTCAGGTCCACTCGCTCGGGTAGACCCTTTCCGGAACCCATTTTAGACGCGAATGGCTTTCGATCGGAAAGTAGATTCCCGGCCCGGTACCCCTTGACTCGAATCTGGGTGCCGTCGGGACGTTGAATCACTAGTTCTTGCATGCCGCAGTTAACATCCGGAACGATCGAAAGCAACTCAAAAAGCGGGTCCTGTCCGCGTTTTGGTCTCCGAAGGTACGGTAACCGTACCTGGATACACAAATCGGGGAAGGCTTCCTATTCCCGCAGGGTCGCGAAAATGAGTTGCCTTCTATCGTGAACGAGATCCTTGAATGCTACTTGTATCTTCCGAGGTCTATTGTGCAAAAAAGAATACTGGTACAATTGAGCGTAATGCTCCTGCTTCTATCCTGCGGTAAGTCCCGGTTCGGAGTCCTGGCTCCGGAACTGGAACCGGGGGAAGTAGACATTTCCCTGCCAACTACCGAAACGGCCACGGTGTCCAACGGCTTTATTACAATTCGGTTCGAGTTCAAAGGAGACATGGAACTGGAATCAGGGGAGCAACCCTGGAATTCGGAGGAAGTGGCCCGCTTTGAAGAGGCCGGAGAGCGCTGGCTCGAAATCGTTGAAAGCGCGGCGGGGGAGCCCGGACTGATCATTGATGTATATGTCCAGGTGAAGCCTTACGAGGAAGGTGTCGGCGCTGCAAGTCCTTACTTCGACTCGCTCAAGAATGTTCGTGGCTACTATTTCCCTACTCAGGGGGAAATGGTGGTCGCCTCCGAAGTTTATACAGAAGCATACCTGGAAGAATTCGAGAGCCAGGAAGACTCCGACGACGAATACAAGGCCATCGTGTTGCATGAACTGGGACACATCTTTGGCATAGGCACACTCTGGAATCTTGGCAGCGAAGACGGCGAGGTTTACCCGGAGGATGAAAATCCGGATCTCCGGCACTGGGCCCGGGAGTCCAATGAGTATGGCGGGTATTATTATAGAGAACCCGCGGCTCTGTCTGGTTACCGGGAGGTATTCGGCAACTGGGACGTGGTGCCCATATCGGCCGACATAGGTCACGTCTACTTTAGCGACGATGAGAATCCGGAACGATATCAGGGCGAAGAGCGGCCTTTTCCTTCCGCCGATATGGAATTGATGGGCGACGGAAACTTCGCCACCAGCATTACCGGCGGATTCCTCATTGATCTCGGTTGGAGAATAAACCGGGCCGCCCTGGATGAGTACCCTGAATAGAGTCTTGGGCGATGGAACAATAATCGATGGAATGTGGATTGACGATCTGCATCCCCTTTCAACTATGCTTTGAAGTTTTTTTTACTGACGCACGATTTCAGAGGTTCAGAATACTACGCATGAAGCCATTTTTCGCTGCCATGCTCTTGGCGATTCTGATGCCCGCAGGAATTCTCTCTATCGAACCCGAAGAATTACATCCCGATCGGTTCCCCGAGGTACCGGACGGTAATCATATCTACAGAAATCTGGATCGCAGCACCGGTACACTGGGCCTGGTGACGGTGATCGGTCATATACCGGCTTCTCCGGACCGAGTTTATGCCGCCCTGACGAATCCAGCTTTGAACGATGAACTGTTTCCCAAGCTTAAAGACAACGAGCTAATCCGGAAAGAAGGCCAGCTCCACTATTATCGCTCCGTACTGGACTTCCCCTGGCCCGCGGAAGATCGATGGTCCCTGAATCAGACCAGGTTCTACCCGGAGCTCAAGGGACTGCGATGGAAACGCACCGACGGCACGATCAAAGTCAACGAGGGCGCCTGGCGGCTCTTCCCGTCCCATCAGGGAACCCTGATGATCTATCAAGTCCGCTTTGATCCCGGTCTGGCTCTGGTTCCGAAATGGCTGGTGAACTATGGTATGGAGAAGGAAGCTCCGGAAATCATCCACAGCCTTCGTCGCTACTTCAAGAAGCATCCGGAATAGCCGCGACTACACGGAAGGCCGCAACAGGCGAAATCTGTCAGCGAAAAGGATACGAACCCTGGACCCGAATCCCTCCTTTTCCAGGATTGCTTCACCAATCCAACTTTGCTTATATGGCTTTACAAATCGTAAGCCTCGTCCATCCTAACCGACAACAACTTAACCTGGAGACCTGCCAATGAAATCTGTACTATTCAAGAAGAGGCATTTTGCACGCAGTCTACTGAATGGTGCGACTATTCTACTCCTGGCCTTCGCCGTCCCGGGCTGTAGCATGCTCTTCGGCGGAAAAAAAGTATTTACTGTTTCTGTACCGGATTCCCTGGCTCCAGTGGGTGATCTCAATTTTGAAGGCAAGAACATGATAGACGGTCAGGCAACCACCGCATGGCAAACCAGCAAACCCGTAGGAAAGGCTGTGATTCTGCAATTGTCCGAGGAGTCAGACGTAAGCAATATACGAATCAAGAATGGTCATCACTGGGTAAATCATCCAAAATACGGCGACCTGTGGACCAGCAATGCGCGGATTAAAAAAGCCTCGCTCTTTGTAAACGGAGTCTACCGCAAGACGCTGGAGTTTTCTTCTGTTTATTCCGAGTGGGACGAATTCGATATCGATGCGGACGATGCAAATACGATATCGGTCAAGATCGAATCCGTCTATCCGGGGGCGAAATGGAATGACCTGGCCATTAGCGAAATCGAGGTTCGCTAACGGGTAGCTAACTGTTCGTGTTACTGACCGGCGCGCAGGGCCGCCGGAGTGAAGCGCAAAAACGGCCAGCTCGGCTCCAAATCTAAGTATCGAAACCCCGCTTTGCCTGGATTCAAGTGCAAATCTCCGCTGCACTTGAAGTCAAAGGAAAAAACCCCGTTTACCTTGAAATGCAGGGTCCCCCGCTCTACCGGGCGCTGGCCCGTAGAGCGGAATAACGATCCGGGGATAGCGATATCGGGATAGCGCTTTTCCTGACGGCGAAATACTGCGCCGCAGGGCAACATACCGTCCATCAAGTGAATACGATTTGTCCTCCATGCGCCATTTCGTAGAAATCCCCCACCGTAATCACTTCGTCTATTTGCTCACAGAAGTCTTCTTTTTTCAGTTTGAACATATCCACCGACGCTTTGCACGCGTACATTCCAGCGCCGGTATCGTGGATCATTTCTATGAACTCGGGAATGGTTGGTATATCCAGGTCTTCCATCTTCTTGCTCATCATGTGAGTGGCCAGGCCCGACATTCCCGGCAGCATCCCGATCACGGTGGGAATGTGCATACCCGGGTTGCCTACTGTAGCTACCTTGATGTGCTCCATGGTCTTCTTCGTCACCGCATCCAGTCCAAAGAACGTGAAGAACAGATTCACGGTCATACCTTCGGCCCGGGCTCCGTTGGCCATGATCAACCCCGGATAGATGCCCTCCAGAGAACCTTTGCTGATGATCAACGAAATCTTGTCATTACTTAGATCTATCATTATGGCCTACCTGAACTAAACGCAGCCCTCGGGCTTCGGCACTCCGGCAATCCTTGCTGCCGTGCCCCCGGGTCTGACTGGAAACAGCTTGTAGAGCTCTTTCGTATCTACGCCACTGTTCTTGGTAATTCTTCTGACGGTAGGAGACTTTCCGGATTCCTGATAGTCCTTTCGCATAAAGTCAATCACCACCCAGTGTCGATCGGTCATCTCCACCTTGTTTTCCTTTGCAATGGCCTCGGCCACGTCCCGGCTCCATTTATCCGGTTCTACGAGGAAGCCATCATCGTTTAGTTCTACTGTTTCTTCCTTTACCTGTAATTGAGTCATTGTTTACCTCCAGTTTAAATCAGATTACTTCGCGGGGATCTTCTTGCCGCTGACGCTCATTCGCGCCGGCACCATGGGAATCTTTCGGGCCTTGACGATCATATTCCAGTAGATCCATTTGAAAGCCAGTTTGCCCAGATGGTTCATACGATTCTCTTTCAGCAGAGACAGAGGACCGATGCCGGCCATTGGGAATTTGCCCGGCACCGGCTCTTGATCGTAGTTGAAGTCGATAAGCAGGCCCTTCTTGTGACCGGATTCGATAAAGCAATTTGCATGACCATCGAAAGAAGATTCCAACTCTTTACCTTGAATGTAGCGCTGGATATTCTCTATTAACAGTTCGCCTTCAAAGTGTCCGACGGACCCCGCCTTGGAAGTCGGTACATCGGTGGCATCGCCAATTACGAAGATGTTGTCCTTCTTCCTGGCCTGCAGCGTATGCTTGTCCACCGGTACAAAGTTGAGCTCGTCGCCCAGATCCGACCGTTCCATGAGGGGATCGCCCATGTTCGTCGGCACAGTGACCAGCAAATCGTAAGACACTTCCCGACCGTCGTAGGAAACCATCTTGTTGTTTTCATTATCGATGTGCTCTACGGTATAGTCTGCCACAACATCGATGTTTTTTTCTGTCATCAAATGTCCCAGGGCTTTCGAGGCAACCGGCTTGGTGAATGCGCCACCCAGAGGGGTTACGTAGGTTATTTTCGTCTTCCCTCGAACCCCTTTCTTCTTAAGGTAATAATCGCTGAGAAAGCTGTATTCCAGAGGCGCCACGGGACACTTGATCGGCATCTCATTTACATGAATCACCAGATCGCCCCCTTCGAATTTCTCCATGGCGGGATACAGCGCGTTTGCGCCGTCAATGGAATAGAAGTCGAATATGTTTTTTCGCCAGCCCGGTCCGAGCATTCCTTCGGTTTCCTCCGGGGCAATGTGCGAGCCAGTGGCAATGATTAGAATGTCGTAACCGATTTCGCGTCCATCTTTCAAGGTAACCTTGTTGGACTCGGCGTCGATGGTCTCTGCACCCTGACGAATCCATTCAGTGGTGCGAGGAAGAAGTCCTCCGCGTTCCTTTACGATGTCTGATTCGTCGTACCAGCCAAAGGGAATGAAAAGATAGCCAGGCTGATAATAGTGCTTTTGCTCCGGATCAATTAGACTGATTTTCCACTGCTTCGAATCCAGGTGACGATTCAAGTGATGGGCCATCATGGTTCCGGCGGTGCCTCCGCCTATGATCAGTATTTGTTTCATCTGCGGATACTGTGGCATATCCGGCCCGGTACGCAAGCAGGTATTTATGACAGGATACCCTACCACGGTAGCCATCTATATCTTGAGTGATTCGGTCAGAAATCGGTTTTCCAACCAGAAGACCGGGCCCGAACAGAGCATGACCCGGAATAATTGTCCCCTGAAAGGAGCCAAAAGCTGAAGGGTTCTACACGGCTTTGCACCCTTCGGTTCCAGGTCCCGGGTGCCATCGCCACCGGCCGGAGATACATTTCCGGTTCCGAATCGCTCACCGGACAGGTAACCGCCATTAGATTATTCTTCGCCCGTCCCTGCCCAGGTGATTAATTTGGCCCATATCCGATGACGACCATAGAACTGAATTTCAATGAGACCGCCGTAATGGGCGTTAACCTGATACTTGCCCTGCTCATCTTTGGCGTTGCCCTATCGATAGAGATCAAGGACTTCCGACGACTGATCCACTTGCCGAGGGCCCCCCTGGCAGGCGCGCTGGCGCAGTTTGTGGTCATGCCGGCCCTGACTTTTCTCCTGACCTACTGGCTTAATACTCCGGCCGGACTTACGCTGGGACTCCTGGTGGTTTCGGCCTGCCCGGGAGGAAATCTTTCCAATATCATGACGCATCTGGCCCGGGGTAGCGCTGCGCTTTCTATAGGAATGACCGGTATCAGCACACTTCTGGCTCTTTTTTTTACTCCACTGAACATCGCCCTGTGGAGTTCTCTGCGTCCGGATACGGCCGCTCTGATGCAACAGGTTTCCCTGGATCCCTGGCAGATGCTGGGAACCATTGGACTGGTCCTGATACTACCGCTGGTTCTGGGAATGCTCTTCGCGCATCGATATCCGGCGCTGGCGCAGAAGCTACATGGACCGGTGCGGATACTGGCATTTCTTTTCTTCTTTGTTGCAGTCATCGGAGCCTTTGCGGCCAACTGGGAGCAGTTCTTGAATTATGCTGGCCTGGTCTTTGGCATCATACTGATTCAGAACACCCTGGCCTATACCGGCGGCTACCTTACGGCCCGATTGATGCAACTTAGAGAAGCGGATGCCCGGGCGGTCTCCATCGAAACCGGGATTCAAAACGCCGGTCTGGCAATCATCATCATCTTTAGCTTCTTTGGCGGCCGCGGCGATATGCTACTCATTGGCGCGGGTGTAGGAGCCTATCAGATCGCTTCGGGAACGCTCCTGGCCTTTCTCTGGTCCCTGTTTCCGCCGGACGAAAGTCATTAAAAATGAAATGATTCAAAAGGCGGCCGTGCAGTCGGCCGATCCCGTAGGTGTCCTGGTTTGAGAGATTCGCCTATTTGCGGGGGGCGATCGGAGGATTCGGGAGTGTGCCATAGGGGCCGCCCTTTCTCTTTGACCGCAAAAATGGGCCAGGTTCCCATGCAGATATGAAGATTGCATTTCTTGGATTGGGAATTATGGGCAGCCGGATGGCCAGGCGATTGCTGGACGCCGGTCATGAACTGAGAGTGTATAATCGCTCTGCAAACTCGGACCTGGAAGCTCTGGCGAGCAAGGGGGCCACTGCCTGCGAATCGCCGGCGCTGGCCGTGGCCGGTTGCGAATTGATCATCACTATGCTTTCCAATCCCGAGGCCGTGAAAGCGGTTGCACGAGGCGAAACGGGGTTGCTATCCAACGCAACCCGAGGCGGTGTCTGGATGGATTGCTCTACGGTGGATCCCGAGTTTTCCCGTGACATGGCCGCCGAGGCCGAACGGGCCGGACTGCAATTCCTGGACTGCCCGGTGGCCGGCAGCAAGATACCGGCAGAGAATGGAGAGCTTATCTTTCTGATGGGCGGTCCGGCAGAGGCGCTGGAGCGGGTTAAGCCCGTGGTGGAGGTACTTTCCCGAAAAGCGGTCCATTGCGGCGAAAACGGCTCGGGAAGCTCCATGAAGCTGGTTGTCAACTTCATGCTGGCCCAGTCCGTTCTGGCAGCCGCCGAGTCTGTTCGTCTGGGAAAGAGTCTGGGACTGGGCGAAAGCGATCTCCTGGATACGCTTCTGGCCACGCCAGTAGCGGCCCCCATTTTACAGGGATTGCGGCCGCGCTTTGAAGGAAAGGATACAGAAGTGCACTTTCCTCTCAAACATATGCTTAAAGATCTGAAACTTGCCCGGCAAAGCCTGGGAAACGCCGCGATCATGCCTTTGCTGGACGCCGGCATCGGAATCTACGAAGCCACCCTGGATGATAACCAGGACCAGGATTTCTCCCGGGTCTATGGCCGTTAAGCCTGGGAACTGGAGCGTCGGAAGCCCGGGCAACCGGAACCGCGGTCTGATCGCTGCGCCAGGTTCTCGTAAACCGTAATTCGCTTTTCTACTATGCGGCGTGGTACAGACTACGTCATTCGTTTACCAGAGGGTTTCGCGCAGGCAGGCATTCTATGTACGATTTTATTGGCGATATTCATGGACACCGAGAGAAGCTGGAAGGGCTGCTCAAGGGAATGGGGTATCGCAATTCCGGAGACGGTTACAGACATCCGGAAAGGAAGGCTTTTTTCGTGGGCGACTTCATCGACCGCGGACCCGATTCCCGAGGCGTTGTCCGTCTGGTTCGAGAAATGATAGAAACCGATGCAGCTCTGGCAGTCATGGGAAACCACGAATGGAATGCCCTGCAGTATCATACCCGGGGCCCGGATCATCAATACCTGCGCGAAAGAAACGAAAAGAATCGCAAACAGCATGCGCAGACCCTGGAAAGTTATAATTGCAGCGAGGACGAGCCTGATCCGGAGCTGTTAACGCACATTGAATGGTTTTACCGGCTGCCCCTGTTCTACGATAGCCCGGATTTTCGCGTAGTGCATGCCACCTGGAACCAGGATAGAATCGATCAACTCAAGGCCGTTTACCCGGATGGAAGAATCGATTTATCATTTGTTTTGCGAGCGGCGGGTTACGTTCTGGACGATTCTGAAACGTCGAGCGATACGCCCTTCATTGAGCTAACCATTTCGGAAGTGTCGGGTAAGTCCGATCCGGCGAAGTTTCCGGAATTCCAGATTGCCGAAACACTGCTGAAGGGACAGGAAGCAGATCTGCCCCACCGAATGCACTTCCATGACAAAGACGGCCATGAGCGCAGAAAAGCGCGCATCAAATGGTGGAAAGATGCATATAGCGCAAGCAAGACTGCGAATGCGGCAATAGGGGAACCGAAATCCCTGTCCGTCTCGGTTGATCCTCCCGTTTCCACGTCGCCGGGTAGAACAACTCGTGGCCCCGCTGCCGTCCCACCTACCCTGACCGCCTCTGAATACCTTTTTGTGCCCGATGGCTCCTCGATGCCCGGCATAACCCGGGGCCTTCTCCAGTCCTTCCCGGGTTATGCGAAGGAAGCGCCTCCCGTATTTTTTGGACATTACTGGAATCGCGGCAAAGCCGAACTGGAAGCCGAAAACGTCTGCTGCCTGGACTACAGCGCGGGCAAAGGCGGGCCGCTTATGGCCTATCGCTGGGATGGAGAGAGAGCTCTAACGGAGAAGAATTTCTTCTGGGTCTAATTTGCTACCTGGTAGACAGGACCGCATTTGCTGCTTCGAAAACGGAGGACGGGCGAACCAGAAATAAGCGCAGAACCGCGCTCGATCAAGCCAGCAGTTTGCTCAAAGTGAAGAGCAAATCATCTTTGTCGATGGGCTTGGCCAGAAATGCATTCATACCCGCCTGCAGGCATTGACGACGATCGTCTTCGGTGACTCCGGCGGTGAGGGCTACAATGCAGAGATCCTCTCCGCCAGGTAACCCGCGAATCTGTCGAGTGGCTTCGATTCCGTTCATTCCAGGCATCTGAATATCCATAAAGATGATGTCCGGTCTGAAGTCCGCGAATTCGTTCACTGCCTGTTGACCGTCCTGTGCCGTCTGGATGGCACAACTGGCCAGCGAGTGCTCCAGCATGGCGCGCAACACAGCCACATTCAGGGCTACATCTTCTACAATCATGATCCGTAGCTCTCGCCCCCGCAATTGGTCCAGAACATAGCCTTCTGCATCCTCTCGTATTTCATTCAGGTGCTTCTGACTGACTGCATGTACCGGCGCTTCTGTGACCGGAATCTGAAACCAGAAATCGCTCCCGCGACCCGGTTCGCTGGAAAAGCCCAGGTTTCCGCCCATTTCCAGAACAATACCGCGCACAATGGATAGCCCCAGGCCTGTGCCACCGAATTTCCGAGTAGTACTGGAATCGGCCTGCGAAAACGCTTCGAAGAGCTTCTGTTGTTTTTCGGGAGCAACGCCTATTCCGCTATCCATTACATGAAAAGTGAAGAGGAACTGCCGTTGCCCATCCGGGTCGTCCTCCCGCCGAGACCATTCCACTCGTAACGCTACCGAGCCCCGATTTGTGAACTTTATGCTATTGAACAGAAGGTTCATCAGGGCCTGCTTGAGCCGGAGGGGGTCGGTGAGAATATAAGGCGGTAGATCATCGGGTACCCGGGCTTCTACTGTCAGGTTCTTGTTTCGCGCATTGTAAGATGCCAGAGAAAAACAGGAATTAAGGGTATCACGAATGTCAGTGGGAATCAGGTCCAGTTCCAGTTTGCCCGCTTCGATCCTGGAAAAGTCCAGAATATCTGAAACAAGTTCATTCAGAGCATTGGCCGACACATGGATGCTCTGAGCAAAGTTCTTATGCTCCGGGCCAAGGTCGGCGTCCATGAGGAGGCCGCTGAATCCCAGGATGCTGTTGAGTGGAGTGCGGATTTCGTGGCTCATGTTGGCCAGAAACATGGACTTGGCTTCGCTGGCTTGAAGCGCCTGGTGTTCCATGAATTTTCGGTCCGTGATGTCCATGTTAAAGCCCAGCATTCGAGCTGGCTGCCCGTCGGCCGGCGATAATAACCGGGCCGCTCCGCGTATGTAGCGGAAGACTCCGTCCGGCAGGAGGATGCGAAAATCGACATCATAGATGTCCGTGCCATCCAGAGCTCTTTGCATCGAAGTCTGAGCATACGGTAAATCCTCCGGATGAACGCGGCTGGACCAATCCTCAAGGGTACCGCCAAATTCCTGCCGGCTTATGCCGTAAAGGTCCAGCATCCCGTCATCCCACTCAAGGTGACCGGTCTGGAAATCCCATTCCCAGAGTCCCATAGCCGCCTGCTGATACACCAGCTTGAGCTTTTCATTTAAGTCCGAAAGACCGTTAATGGCTTCCTGTTGCTTTGTGTTGTCCAGAATCAGGCTATTCCATACTACAGAGCCATTGGCTTCAGGCAACGGAGTGCCTCTGCCTTGCAGCCAGCGGATGTCTCCGTCTGTGCGAATGATTCGCCATTGATGATTCCATTCAGTAAGAGTTTCCGCGGACTCGGCAATGGAAGCCCTCAAACCGTCCAGATCATCGGGATGGGTCAGAGCCCAGACCTGATTCACATCCGCATTGATCTGTTCTTCAGGCAAGCCCCAGAGACGAGCCGAGCCTCTACCCAGATAAAGGATTTCGTCGGTACCGTCAGGATTGAGTCGGTACCGCAGCACAGCCCCGGGTAGATGCTGCAGGATTCGCGCTGCAATATCTACCCCTTCTGCCGTTTCCCGGCCTGCTTGAATCCCCGGTGAGGACGATACGTCGTCGTCCGGGGAATGGGATTGCTCTTCGCTCATAGTATGCCCTGTCAATTGATTCTACACCCGACGCCGGGCGAATTCAATGCATTTTCGCTTTCGCTCTGAAATTGGGACGAAATTGAGAGGCAGTACCACAATACCGCGGCCTACATTGACTGATCGATGTCCAGATTGATGTTCGAAAAAGCTAGAAGTTAGGCTACCGGATCATAGACCATCGGTCTGCAGCGAAGTAAAGGCGGGAAGCAAGGATGTGCAGTCCGGACTGATTCGCCAGCGAACTTGAATGGCCAGTGGAATCTGAATGGCCGATTGGAATCTGAATTAAGGCAAACCGGGAGCGCTACGGAATCTTCAGGGAAGCGCCCGATCGATTCTATCCAGAACAGGGGCCGCATCTTCCTTTTTCACTTCGCCGGTGCTCAGCCCGCTTTCCAGGTCTGCCTTGATGGTTCTTAGCTGATTCAGCATCAGATTTCCGAAATGCTCCTGATAATCCTTCCAACGACATAGAGGGCTTACCATACCGGCAGCAGTAGTTCCGTTTACGCGGCTTTCTTTCATCACTCCCCTGGCAAGGAAGGCGTACCCTTCTCCATCTTTTCGGTGAAATTGGCCGTAGTTTGCCAGAAAGCCGCGATACAGGCTCTGAACGTGACCGGGGATCTCCCATTGAAACTCGGGGCTGTCCTGGAGCCTCTCCAATTGTTGAATTACGCCGTCGTACCGAGCCATAGCCTGGTAGGAGAAATACTTTTGTATGGTCAGCGCATCGCCCTTGAATCTATTGTAGAAGTGCTCGAATACCGAGGCGCGATCGGTTCCGGGATGATGCGTAACCGCCCCCAGGGCTGAAGCGCTATCGGTCATGTTGTCGGCCTCTTCGTATATGTGGCGGGCCTTTTCCAGGTCCCCGGCCTCCCCGAACTGGCACAGATAAGCCAGGGCCAGTCGCTTAAGCTTTCGATAACCGGTGCCCTGATACTCGAAGCCATAGGCTCCCCTGGTAGCCTCAATGCTGCTCTCCAGAAGAAGTCCCCATTCCTCTCTCAGTCTGGATCCCAGTTCATTCTTCAGATGCTCCACCACGCGAAACAGTCGCTCCGGGTTCACTGGCTTCAGACGAAATTCTACTTCCGAAACGGCCGGCAGTTGCAGCGCCACGGCTTTGAGATTCGCCTCCAGTTCCGGATCCTCGATTACCGTGCGAACGCTTTCCAGGTAGTCCCCGGAAATGACCGGTAGTTCTCCTGACTCCTCCAGTCTGCGATAGATCCTTTCCAGTTCCGCCAGAGCGAGCTTCTGGCCGGCATCCCAGCGATTAAAGCCGTCCGTATCCTTGCGTAGCTGCTGATGGAGTTGCTCGGCTGTCAGGCCCGGGTCCAGATCCACCGGCGCCGAAAACCCCCGCAACAGTGAATGAAAGGCCGGTTCCGTCTCCACATCGTAGAAAGTGAAGCTCTGTTCGGGTTCGGTGAGAGAGAGGACCAGTTCTTCTACCGGCGTATCTTCGGTCTGAAATTTGAGAGGCATGTTGGTGCCCTCTCCGGAGATCAGGGCCATCTTTACAGGAATTAACATGGGCTCCTTTTGCTGCTGATCCCTGGTGGGCGAAATAGACTGGCTCAATTTAAGTGTGTAGGTTCTCCGCGAAGCGTCGTAAGTACCGCTGGCTTTCACCGATGGACGCCCGGACTGACTGTACCATAGATGGAATTGTCCGGATAGATCCAGGCCGGAAACCTGCTCCATGCTATCTACAAATTCGGCTATGGTAACCGCCTGACCGTCATAGGTACGGAAATAGTGCTTTACCCCTTCGATGAACTTTTGCTCTCCCATCATTACTTTCATCATTCGAATGACTTCCGAGCCCTTGATGTACACCGTAGCGGAGTAGATATTGTCCACTGCGCGGATTTCCGGGGGCATCACAGGATGGGAATTGGGGCCGTCGTCCTCGGGGAACTGACCCCGGCGCAGCACCTGAACGGCGCTTATCCGTTCAATCGCATCAGAAGTCGTGTAAGCCGTGAACAGCTGCTCGCGGTTTACGGTGAGTCCTTCTTTCAGGCTTAGATTGAACCAGTTTCGATTTGTGATTCGGTTTCCGGAGTAGTTGTGGAAGTACTCATGTCCAATTACATCGATGATGTTCTGATAGTCGTCGTCAGTAGCGGTTTCCCCGGTTGCCAGCACGAGGCTGTCGCGAAAAACGTTCAGTCCTTTGTTTTCCATGGCCCCCATGGAGAATTTGGCCACGGCCACCACACCGTAATCGTCCAGATCATATTCGCAGCCAAAGACCTCTTCATCCCATTTCATGGCCCGCTTCAACGCATCCATGGCATGCCAGCCCTTTTCGGCGCTGGATGTATCTGTATAGACGCGCAATCGCACATCTCTTCCGCCCATGGTCTTGAACCGGTCTTCAATCCAATCGAATGATCCGTTGGCGGTGGCAAATAGATAACAGGGCTTGGGATAGGGATCGTGAAAACGGGCCCGGTGACGGCCGTTTTCCAGCCGGGATTTCTCCACTTCATTGCCGTTGGAAAGCAAAGTAGGACACAGATCCACCGGGGCTTCGATGACCACGTCGTAGGTGGCCATGACATCTGGCCGATCCAGAAACGGCGTAATACGTCGGAAGCCTTCGGATTCGCATTGGGTCACAAAACAACGATCGCTTTTGTAGAGCCCGGAAAGGGCTGTATTATGCTGGGGCTCTAGATAGGTCTCTATCCGCACCTCCAGGGACTGTTTGTCAGCCGCCAGCGGAATATAGAGCTTATCCGATTTCTCGTCGAAATAGAAGGCTCTGGATCCCGACAGCTTTTCCGCGGAAGAGGCGGAATCCAGGCTCTCGCCATCTACCAGGACCTGCCGGATGTATGCTCCTGACCGTGGATTGGGATCCTGGGCATCCAGGATTAGAAACTCCGCGGACTGTCCTGCCTCGGTGCGCCTATATATCACCAGCGAGGAAACCAGAGTATGGTCCTCAAATATCTGAAACGATAGATTGACGGTATCTGTACTAAACTGAGGCGGCCGGTAATCCGCCAAACGGACCATGGAGGGGGATGTTTCGGTGGTAGCTGAAGCTGTATTCATCAAGGATTCCTGGCTGAAATCTAAGATCCAGGCCAAAATCCGTCAATTCCTTCCTCCCGGCCAGGCGGCCGGGGCCTTTGCTGGAAGAAAAACCCTTGCGCGGAACGCCTTGTACTGCAATATACAGACAAAAAGAGTGAAATTCTCCCATTCAATAGACGAATTCAGTTAGATTTTTTCCGAGATTTTTTCTGGATTCAGGATTTTTTTGCGGAGAGATTTTACGAGTCTGCAGGCCCACCGAAATGTTAACGGGCGTTTCAAATGCAGCGGCCACAGGAAGAGAATGGAAGAGCCAGGTTTTCTACAATTACGAACCGAAAGTGAGGCCATGTCCCGGGGAGCCAACCTCACCGAAAAGATCCCCCATGCAATCTTTCAGACCATAAGGGGCTTTTCCCATACGGACCAGATCAAGGCCGGACACTATTACTACATTGGTTATCATATCCCGCAACTGGGCACTCTGGATTATCGCAACTCTGAACTCCGGGAGGTACTGGAGGAGTTAATCAAAGAGAAGTTGATCACCCAGCTTTTTCTCATCAAATTTGACCCCACGGCTCACACGCTCAAGCTCATTCCCTGCTACGTTGCCCGACCCGAAGACAACCGGCAGACCACCGAACAACTCTACCGGGAATTGCTCATGCAATCGGTGGAATCTATAGAAGAATTCATCAAAACCGCTCCTGGACTGGACCGGGAAAAGATGGTTAAGGAGCTGGAAGTGGATCTGAGCTCCAGCGGAGTTCCGGATCCGGCTCGCCTGCCCTCCACACTTTTTTCGCCGCTGGATTGTCTCGACCCGGGCAACTTCGATTTCGTACCACCGGCTGAGCTTATTCAGAGATCCCGCGAAATCATTTCAGAGGAACTGTTTCGTCGCAAAGCCATTGCGGCCCTGGTAGAATACGGTTGGATGCCCTTGCGACCGGAGGAAATAGTTCGGCGCTTTGAGATTGCACAGGAATTCCTATCAAACCGAGTACTGCCGCACTACAGGACCGAGAAGGGTCTCATGGAGGAGATCCGAGCGATTCGTACGAATGAAGAATCCTATTATCTGGACACTTTCGCGCCCAGGACTGCTGACTTTGGATTCAAGAAGGCCAGCGCCTTAAAGAAGCACTTGATGACTGGCGTCGACCGAAAGAATCGAATACCGGGTTCGCTTGCCGTGGAGATCGTCCTGGCCCTGCAAAGAGACGTGGAGAAAGCCTATAAAGATATTCAGAAACTTAATGCCGACCGGGAATATCGAGAACTTAGAAATGGCATCGTCGGGCCGGACGTATCCGCAATAGACAGGCTCAGATTCTTTGACGAGGAAGAGGTGGCCGAAATCACTCCAGAAGTCTGGAGTAGATTAACGTCCAGCGTTGATTTGCTGCATGCGACCTACGAAAAGAACCAGGGAACCTGTAACCTGCTCACACAGAACGATACTTCCCTTTTCCCGCCGCTGGTGCTGAGTCTGCTCAACCTGAATCCGGAAGAACACTGGAAAATCCTGGCGTTCAAAACTCTGGTCGACCGTCATGAGTCCTCGCTCCATTCGCTATTTTACGATGCCGAGTTCATGAACATTTACGGGCAGCTTTTGCGAAAGGCCTACTGGAACCGGATTCCCTGGTATTATCGCTTCCTGCTACTTCTTGGTCTGAAGATGTTCACGGATTCGGCCTTTCAGGGCGCCAAAAAGCGAATATCGCAACAGCAAACGGATCTGCATCGGCGCAACCAGACTCGCAGGGATGCCGCCGAAAGACAGCGAATCATCCAGAAAAAGGAAAAAGCGGCTCAGGCAGAAACCCTGCATTTTCTGCGGCAGATAATCGAAACCGTGGACCGCTGGATTTACGAAGACGGGCTACCTCCGCTGATCGCCGAGGTAGCGGCAGAGATTCCGGAAGGAAACAGACTGAGTTCTTTTGTGGAGAGCCAGGGCTTCAAGACAATTCCCTACGGGGATTCGGCGCTGCTTCTGTATCCAGTAGATTTCAACTGGCGAAGTCGGGCGGCTCGGTTGCGGCGACACTTGCAGAAGCAACTGGAGGCCGGGATGAGCCCGGGAGAAGCCAGGCAGCGCAGCGAATTGGTACTGGAGGCAGTAAACCATTCCTTTCACAAGGGTTCGGCAATGGCGAACAGTAAGGCCCCGGGCCAGGCCAGGCAAGTCACGGCAGTGGAGTCCATACCACATCATGATGGAGACTACTGAGACTCAACCCGACCCGAAGGCCGGTCCCTTATTTACAGCTGGCGGATTTGCCGTCTGTAGCTACTTCGCAGCTGCGCCCTTCGCCGCATTCGCTCTGTAGTTTGTATTCGTAATCTGTGTACGAAGAACAAAAGATTATATTGTTCTCGCTACAGGCAATGCGCGCTTCCGCCGCACCAATCCCCTCACAGGAGTCCCCTACTTTGGGATCTCCACCGCTTCCGCTTCCTCCACAGGAAACTACCAAGAGCATGGTAGCCCCTGCCAGGAATGTTAAACACTTTTCTAGCATTACAGTATTATTACTTTCAATCCCTTCCGAGCAAGCACAATTCCAACGTTATCTGAGAGTAGGACCGGGCCTCCGGCGAAAACGGAATAAAAGGAAAAAATTGCTTGAGTCTTACGGAGTCGATGACCCGGTATTATTATGTCCTCTGAACCGATTTCCTATCATCTGGAGACTCTTGGACCAGGCATGGCTCTCATAGCCTTGCAAGGCGATAGGATCGTAACCGCCAGTCTGGGCGAGGATCCTGCAATCCTGATTAAGGAATTACGGGCGCAATATCCAGGCTACGAACTATTACACCAACCGAACGCCCCCTCTTTGCTGTCGGATCTTCTGGCCGGCTCGGCGAAGTTTAAAATGGCGCCACAGGGCACGGACTTTCAGAGGCAGGTATGGGAAGCGTTGCGAAGGATTCCCCGCGGGCAGACGCGGACCTACGGCGAAATTGCTGCCAGCCTGGGTAAACCGGGGGCGGCCCGTGCTGTTGGCCAGGCATGCGGGGCCAATAGAATCGCATTATTGATTCCCTGCCATCGAGCGGTGGCCGCCGGAGGCGGCATGGCCGGCTTTCGCTGGGGGCTGGCCTGGAAGACCTGGATTCTGAACCAGGAAGCCCGACTACCGGCGGCCTAACAAAACCCGAAATTGTGCGAAAAAACTGCCGCTGGAGAAATACGATAGGTGTTGACTCCGGACATGAATCTGGAATGGTGGCGGCTGTTAAATGAATTTGCTTTGTGTTGAATATTTCTCTCTCCGTCCTTGACTGCTTTGTCCTGACTTCGCGTTTTTTATTCCTTACAATTTGGATTCATTTAAGGCATCGCCCTGGAAAGACCTCTGGTAATTCTGTGCTGGCAATGTCGGCGTCCTGCGAGTAGCATGGCGCCCGGGATTTTGGATTTAGGAGTAAAAAATGAACCTGTATGTAGGTAATCTAAACTACGGAACCACTGAAGACTCGCTGCGAAGCCTGTTCTCTAGCTGCGGAGATGTAGTAAGCGCAAAAATCATCATTGATCGGGATACCGGTCGTTCCAAAGGATTCGGCTTTGTAGAAATGTCCGAGAAAGCCGAAGGCATTAAAGCCATTTCCACCTTCGATGGTCAGGAAGTGGATGGCCGAAACATCCGCGTAAACGAAGCACAACCCCGCAATGGCGGCGGTGGCGGCGGCGGACGTGGCAGAAACTGGTAATCCGGTTTCCACTGCGTAATGCCAGAAAGGTCAGGTTCGCCTGACCTTTTTTTATGCCCTGCCTGGCTACCGGAACTTCTTCAGGGCGGCTCCCTGCCGGATTCCGTCACTTGCAGGGCTCCTGCAAGTGGCAAAGGAGAGCCTTAAACACTTCAGGGCAAATGAGTAATCCGGCAGTCTTCCAGGAAAAAGATTTGAGGATGCTCGAAGGGTATGCATAGCTAAGCCATGGGATTCTTCAGCTACGAGGCCAC
Source organism: Spirochaetaceae bacterium (assembly GCA_002730875.1). Classification (GTDB taxonomy): domain Bacteria; phylum Spirochaetota; class Leptospiria; order Leptospirales; family Leptonemataceae; genus UBA3465. Next base: position 168,144 of record PCBI01000017.1, read on the forward strand.
TGTTCCGTTTGAGATGTTCGGTCCGGCGCACCTGGTCACCCTGGTGGTTCTGGCCGTCGCTTTGCTCTGGGTCTATTTCTATTTCCGGGAGTGTAGCGAAACTCGCAAGCAACTGGGGGCCAATGTAATGGCAGGGCTTCTGGTGGTGAGTGAGATTTCCATAACGATCTGGGGCAGCAAATGGTTCACGGACTTCAACCCCACCGAGAACCTACCTCTCCATCTTTGCGGGCTCAGCATCCTGCTTTCGGCGCTGATGCTCTGGAGGCGAAGCTACTTGTTATTCGAGATTCTATACTTTGCAGGAATTGCCGGCTCCCTGCAGGCGCTGATTACGCCCTATTTGATCCACGGATTCCCCCATTTCAGATTTATTCAGCTTTTTTTGAGCCACGGACTGATTATTGCTGCGGTGGTATTCATGATCTCCAGCGAGGGTTTTCGCCCCCGCCCTGCTTCCATTTTGAAGTCCCTGCTCTTTCTTGTAATTGCAGGTCCCATTGTAGGCGGCCTCAACTATCTTATGCAGTTTGTGCCTCCGTACAAGATCGGAAACTATTTCTTCCTTTGCTATAAGCCTGGTTCGGCCAGCCTGTTGGATGCTTTACCTGGCTGGCCGTACTATCTGATCCTTATGCTACTTCTGGCGCTGGTCTTCTTTGCCATCCTGTATCTGCCCTATTTCATCGCGGATCTAAGAAACCGGTCCCAATCCGGTTTGACGGCGGGCCAGGGATAGGCCATCCCGAAACTCGGATTTCAAACGGTCTGGCCGTTGCTATGGTCGTTGTCGAATTCGGCCATTGGTCGATAGCCCGGCGATTCTTTTGATTCTCTTGATTCTTTTCGATTCTACCCGGTTCGTCTGGTTTTCTTCTTCGCCGTTCCTGCTACACCCCGGCGAAATCCTGGATCCGATTTCCATTCTTTTGTTGGCTTCCCCCGGAAACCGTAGTACAGTATGGTATGGGAAAAATCGGTATCAAGGTTGCGGGAATCACAGTTCTGTTTCTACAGACCACGCTTCTTGCTCAGTGCGGTTCCACCTCCATGGCGGAACGATTCAACAACATGGCCGCCGCCGAAGACAGCCAGGCGCGGCGAGTGATCGACGCCCTGGAGTTAAAGGCGGGGATGACTGTGGCCGATCTGGGAGCCGGAGGAGGCTTCTTTTCCTATTTGATCGCCGAACGGGTGGGCCCGGAAGGCCAGGTTCTGGCCGTAGACATTAATCAAGAATACCTTGATTTCATCGAGAAAGAAGCCACCAGGCGAAAGCTGAATCAGATTGCCGTTGTGAAAGCCCGCAACGATGGCTTCGATGCGGCGCAGGCCAGCCTGGATATGATCTTCACGCGAAACGTATATCATCATCTGGAGAATCGTGTCGAGTACTTCAGAACCGTAGCTTCCCTTTTGAAGCCGGGGGGCAGGATCGCCATTCTCGATTATAGAAACGACGGAAACTTCGCGGATCTCATTGGCCATAGCACCGATGAAAGAATAATCGCGGACGAAATGCAGAAGGCAGGATTTGAGCGCGTGCAGAACCTGGAGTTCCTGGAAAAGCAGTCCTTTCAGATATTTCGCCGTTCAAATTAGACCGGCTCGATAGCGGTTAAAGCCAGACCGACTGGATAGCCCTTCTACGCGCCTTCGGTAGCTAATTTGCATCCGCTCTGCCTTGACACTGGTAGGGCGGCTACGAGTCTTTGACCGTGGTAGATATCATCCTTACGGGACATTCAAGACTCATAGACTACGGCGTTAAACTAGTTTCTGATCTAAGCGATGAGCAGATGATTCAGCAACCTGCTCCCAATCTAAATCATCCGGCCTGGATACTGAGCCATCTGAATGCGTACCTTCCCATCATGCAAAACCTGATGAAAGGCGAGTCCTTTCCAGATCCGAAAGACCATCCCTTTGGAATGCAGTCCAGGCCCGAGCAGGACTCTTCCCTTTATCCATCCAGGGAGGAATTGAGCCGTACATTCAAAGAAGGAAACGAAGCGGCGGCGGCCCTTCTCCGGGAACTGGGAGAAGAGGCCTTGAAGCAACCGGTGCAACTGGAGCGCTGGCAGGAAGGCATGCCTGTTTCCGGAATGGCTCTGGGCTACATTATGCTGGCCCACCAGGGCATACATCTGGGACAAATCAGCGCCTGGCGCCGAGCCTGCCACTTACCTGCGGTATAGTCTCTATTTCCTGGCTTTCGCTGCAGGCTACGGCAGACCGAATCCATTGTAGAGTTGACATGGACGCTGTAGGCTGGCACCAGGTGACATGATCACCCGGTTTGCGAATCTCTTTCCAGCCAGTAGCGTTAGCAACTCAATCTGGAATACTCGGGGCCCTTCGGCGTTTTCTGGTTTCTCCGGGCGGATGCTTATTCTTGCTCTGCTTTTCATCGCCACTCCAGAACCGGCCCGAGCCTGGTGGGAGCATACACTGATCACCCGGGCGGCTCTCGAGAACATGGATTTGAGCCGCACCGTGAAGGTAGAATCCCTGGAGGGCTTCCTCAAGGCCGAAGGGCCGGCCCTGGCCGCGGAACTGGAGAAAATGGAACGGGAGTTCCAGGCCATACCCGCCTATCCCCCTTTGCCCGAGGCCCTGCGATTCGATCCCAACGCAGAAGACATACGAAATGCCTTCTTAAGAGCCATTCGAGTTAACCCGGAAACGAGGCTCCTGAGCTATGTACAGTATGTGCCGGGTACGCAGCCGGCCAATTGTCGGCCGTTGGATTATCGCAAAATCACCTTTTTGAAAGAAGTGGATTATCTGAAAGACGTACCGTTCTGTTCGGTGAACGCAGGGACGATGCTTCCGGCCAGAGACGTAATCGTCAGCGGTAGCGATGAACCGGATTACGGTCATGATATCTCCCTCTTTGAAGACAACGATTCAGACTCTGGCAATCAATACAAGTTTGGGATACAGCCTTTCGGCAACCCGGCCCTGGAGTATTCCAGTCAGGCGCCTTTTCACATGGGCTTTTATCATGAATCTGCGGTCATCTATGCCTTTGCCGGTTTTCTCAAGCGAACCTTTGCCCAGTTCAGGGCCCTGCAATATTTGCGACTGGCACAGTTCGCCTTTCGCACCGGTCATGACTACTGGGGCTACCGATTTCTCGGATGGGGATTGCACTACGTCCAGGATCTTACCATGCCCTATCATGCCACCGTAATGCCGTCCAGCAGTTCGGCCGGTATGATCTGGATCAATCTGCTCAATACCGTTGGAGTAACCGGCCCGCAGGCAAGTGCAGTTCAGTTGCTTTCGAATCGCCATCTGGCTCTGGAGAACTTTCAGCGAAATCTGATGCTACACGGTTACCGGGAAGCCTTCAATTCTCCTGACGATGGGCGGAGAAACGATCTCAAGGATTGGCCGGCCTTTGAAGCGATTTCCGATACATCCAGAGACAAGGACTACGATTTCAACGCTCCAGGCTATATTCGTAACATTATCGCCGGCGAAGCGGCACAGGCCGCCCCGGAAATCGACCTGCTTCTCGAAGAGTTTCTACCCGAGTCCATCGCTCATGATCCGGATCACATCTATGAAGGCGTGGAAGAAAACGAGAATATGTATCGAATCCTCCTCGAAGATGGAAAAGCGAAGGAGCTTACCGAAATACTCCTCCCGTTGTTTCAGTCCGCAGGTATTCATACAAGAAACTACATCCGAATGAGTCAAAAGCAATAGGCATCCTGAAGTATCGTCCCTCCTATTCTGCAGTTTGACCGTCCGGAATACCGCAACTCTGCTACGCGATCCTCGACGCCTGGCACAACGGCCGAGAATATGGACGGGAGTCAGCGGAGGCCTACAGAGCCGGAAGTTACCTGGATGCGTTTTAGAATGCGCGAAAGGCCCTGGAGTTTAACCCCGCTTTTTCGAAATCCTTCGAGATTGGCAGTTTCCCCGCCAAAATGAGCGGCCATCTAAAGGAAAGCGCTGATCTAGACGAAAGACTCCTTCTACGAAACCCCGGACTCGAATCCAATCTGATTCATCTTCAGAAGGTTCTCCAGACCCTTTTCTCGGGCCTGACATAGTTCAAAATCCTGGCCCCTTTTCCTTGCACAATTTGTGCAATGCACAAATCTGGTTCTATGCCCTCTCCCGTCTTAAAAGAAGGAAAAACCGCCTGGCAAATCGCGCGGGCCGACAAAGCCCGTATTCTCATTGATGCGGCCGCGTATTACAACGCCTTCATGCAAACCGCCCGGCTGGCGGAACGATCCATCATGATTCTGGGTTGGGATATGGACAGTCGGCTTCTGTTGAATCGAGAAGCCAGCATGAGCCCGAAGCAACGCCAGATTTCCAGAGCCCCGGAACCGCTGGAAGGCGAACCCGTGCAACTACTGACATTCCTGAATCAGCTTCTGGAAGAAAAGCCGGACCTGAAGATCTACATGCTGAACTGGGATTATTCGGTGATCTACGCTCTGGAAAGAGAGGCCATGGCCCGGATCAAGGTATTCTGGGAAGCCAACGAACGACTGGAGTTTCAATTCGACAACAACCATCCCCTGGGCGCCTCCCACCATCAAAAGGTGGCAGTGATCGACGATAGCGTAGCCTTTGCCGGCGGCATTGACCTTACGGGCCAGCGATGGGACACTCCCATGCATCTACCGGATGAACCCGGTCGGCATCGTCCCGACGGCGAAAGCTACGATTCTTTCCACGATATACAATTCATGGTTTCCGGTGAGGCGGCCCGATGCCTGGGGGAACTGGCCAGAAATCGATGGATGCGCGCCACCGGAAACATCCCTGCCCCGCCTCCTTCACGCAATATTTGGCCGGAGGCGGTGGAGCCCTGGGTCGAGAACGTGGACGTGGGTATAATACGAACGGACCCGGCTTTCGACGGCCGGCCGGAAGTCCGCGAAAGCGAAGACTTTCTTAAGGCGGCCATCAGAAGCGCAGGGGACTACATCTACATTGAGAATCAATATCTCACGTCTACATCCATCGGCGAAGCGATATGCGAAATGCTGGAAAAGCCGGAGGGTCCGGAGGTAGTCATAGTCACGCCCAGGGAATGCCCTGGCTGGCTGGAAGAGGCAACCATGGGAGTGCTGCGACACCGTGTGGTCAGATCCATGCAGGAGTCGGATTCTTACGGCCGGCTCTATCTTTATTATCCGTCCGTTGATGGAAATGACATATTCGTGCATGCCAAGACGCTGATCATAGACAATCGGCTGGCCTTCGTAGGCTCTACGAATCTGAGCAACAGATCCATGGGCCTGGACACTGAATGTAGCGTTGCCCTGGACAGCGCTCTTCTGGAGGACGCCAAGCAGAACGGAGGATCTGAAAGAAAACGCATTCTAGAAGGGGCCATTCAGGACTATCTCTGCTCCTTACTGGCCGAACATCTGGGGCAAAATGAAGCCGCTGTGAAGAAATCGCTGCAGCAAGATAGTCTGGCGGGCACCATTGCCCGCTTTCGCGGGGGGAAACGCAGTCTGGTGCCGCTGAAAACCAGAACCGAGCCACTGCTAGATGCCGTTATCCCGCAGGAGCAGGTAGATCCGGAAAAGCCCATTCAAGTCGAAAAGGTGCTGGCAGACATTTTGCCCCTGGAACCATGATCGAGCTAAAGGTTGCCAGCTACAATATCCATGGCGGCGTCGGCGCCGATTCCCGGTTATCCCTGCGAAGAATCGTAGGAGTAATCCGGGAAATAAACCCCGATATAATTGCGCTTCAGGAAGTGGGTAGCCTGGATGATATCAGTCGTGGGCGAAGTCAGTTTCAGGCCCTGGCCCGACTTACGGGATTGCATTTCGTGGCCGGGCCCACCGGCCCGGGTTACTACGGAAATGCCATCCTGAGCCGTTTTCCCGTACTGGAGAACGGCCGGACCGTCCTGAATTATCGAAACAGAGAACCCAGAGGTATGCTTCATTGTATACTTAAATTGGATCCGAACAATCAGCCGCTGCCTGCCGCCAGAGCAGGAAGCCACAGTACAAATCAAGGCCATGGGGACACCCGGGAAGCCCATGAGGTCCCGGAGATGGTGATATACGCCACGCACCTGGGCTTGAATCAAAGGGAGCGCTGGACTCAGATACTGCGATTAATCGCGCGGATCAGAAGAATGGGAAAGCTCCAGAATCGGCCATTTCTATTGATGGGCGATTTCAACATATGGTGGCCTATTTCCCGACAGCTTCACTATCTGGAGAAACATCTGAAAACCCGCTGGCATCGGGACCATACCTTTCCCGCTCGCTGGCCATTCCTTTCGTTGGATAGAATGGCGGCCGGCGGATCCGTTGAGTGGATTGAATGCTCCAGGTATTCCACCGCACTGTCGCGTCAGGCTTCCGATCATCTGCCTCTGGTCGCTCGCATAAGAGTGGACCAGAACTAAGAGATGTCAGACTTCCGAATCGTCGGCCGAATCCCGAGCTGATTCCAGACTGGTGAGACCGTCCGTGGGCTCAGTGCCTGACGGCTTGCCATCAGAAGGCTCTATTACCGTAGGCTCCACCGTCTCCACTCTGAAGAGCGACAGAGCTTTTTCTTTGCCGCGCAGTCGACCTTTGCCGGCAAATTCCATCTTGAATGGTGTGGTATCGATCATGAGCCTTTGATAGTCTTCGCTTATCAGCACTCGGGCCTTTAGCTTCTTGCATGCGCCCTGAATACGCGCCGCCGTGTTAAGAGTATCGCCCATGTAGGCAACCTCCCTTTTCCAGTCTCCCAGTTCTCCTACCATGGCCGGGCCCACATGGAGCGCCGATTTGAAATCCGGAACCAGACCGTAGATTTCCTGGTAATAGGACGCTCGCTTCTGGAGCCGCACAGCAATTGCCAGAAGACATTTTAGCGCCAGAGCTCGCCTTGCTCCTCCATCCACGTTCCACACCGCAATGATTTCATCGCCTACGTACTTATTGATTTCGCCGCCATGCTCGCGAATCTCTATACCCGCCTGAACCAGGAAGTCCTGCATTAGCTCGAAAAAGGACACATGACCGATTTGCTCGGCAACAGTGGTAGAGGCATTCATATCCATAAACAAGAAGGTTCGATCCACTACTCGGGGAACCTTGTATCGACCGAACAGGAATTTGCCCAGAACGCCCCGCCCTACCAGATCTACGATTTGATGAAAGAAGATCAAAATGATAACAAAGACGCTGTAGAACACTAGATTGATCAAGACCACCGGTCCGGTCATGTATTCCCAGACGCCTACAAGCACTGCTGGATCATAAGGCGGCAGCTGTGCCGTGACGACGTTATAGGCGAAGGAAAGCGCAATGGTCATGGCCAGATAGACGGCCACCAGAAACACGCCACGACCAAGACTGAGTACTATGAGTCCATATTTCTTGAATAGGTTTCCGAGCAAAAAAAGCTCAAAGATAGCAATCATTATTCCGCCGAACAAGCCTCCCAGAATGTAAGTCAGAAAACTGGGAAAGGCATGGTACTCCCCGAGCTGTTTCAGATCCGGGGCTGTGCGGATGTAGGTGTCATTGAAAAAAAGCAACAGTGAAATGCACAGGAAGTAGATTACAAAGAGCGATAGCTGCTTCCAGCGATCCAGGGTAAGCCGACTCATAGTTAAGCTTTTGCTGTCCAATCCTACAAAGCAAACGCTTTTGGACTCCAAACTTGGCGATTGTATCCCCCTTCCGTGCCTCCCACCGTCCGGCATCTCATCGCCACTCCCGATGGATCCAGCGATAAATCCGCGCCGTCGGATTCATAGCTATTGGATGCCCGGACTGATAGCCGAAATTCGCAATCAGAGCCAGAGTGGGAAGCACCGAGTGGAAGCGGGCCGCCGGAGTTAAAGCACAAGTGGAAGCTCGGAGTCGAAGCGGGTAACAGGATTTAAAGGCCGAAAGCGAAAGCAGCTCCGAAATCGACTCCATCTCCGGTTTTACGCAAACACAGCAACCTAATGGTATTGTTATCGATATGCAACATCCGAAGCTCTAATCTGTGCCATGCGATGGAAAACACTGCTTCCTGCGATTTTAGCCATGCTTCCAATCCTATTCACCGGAACGTTGGGCGCCATAGAGCCGGCCACCCTGAGTCCAAACCTACTCCGTACCTTACCCCGGGGTACAGAAATCTACAAAGATCTAGAACGGAAAGGTGACAGTCTAGGAGTAGTGACCGTTGCCGGCTACATCGATGCCACTCCGCAGCAGGTGTATAAGGCGCTCACGAATCCAAACCTTGTGACCACCCTGTTTCCCAGCGTGAAGAAAAACGAGCAGCGTTCCCGAAAAGGCGATCTGTATGTATCCTACTCGGAGCTGGCCTTTCCCTGGCCCATGGAGGATCGCTGGTCGCTGAACGAAACGCGCTTCTTTCCCGAAATGCATGCCATACAATGGAATCGAGTGGATGGAACAATCAAGACCAACCAGGGCGCCTGGAGACTCTTCCCCAGAGGGAATAAAACGTTGATGATCTATCGGGTTCGTTTTGATCCTGGCTTATCGTTGGTGCCGGCCTGGCTTGTGGAGTATGGCATGAAAACGGAAGCCCCTTCGATCATTCGAAACGTACAGAACTACTTCGCGAATCAATCGTAAACAGGCTGTAGAGGCCGCCGTTCCCAACATTTCGTAAATTATGGCAATGGGCGAAGGCAATCGTCGACCCAAACGCTTTCAAGGACGGGGCCCATCTTTCGTATTTTCATCTTGCGCTCCTGGCGTCCTGCCGGGCAAACTTCACGATGCCAGGTTACCCGGCTGCTTTCTAAACTCCGAAGGGGACTGTCCAACAATCCTACGAAAGGCCGCATTGAACGCCGACTTGGAGTTAAAACCGCTTTCCATGGCAATATCCAGAATCGTAAACGAACTATCCCGGCTTTGCAGCAACCGTCTCGCATGCTCTACCCGTTTCTTCTGGATCAGCGGAACAAAGCCGCAATGAAAGTATCGATTCAGAATCTGCGAAGTCTGCACCGAGCTTAGATCCAATCGTTTCGCAAGATCCGAAAGCTGAAAATCCGGTTCCAGATAAGGACTTTCGTCTTCCAGAAAAATCTCGATTTCCCTGCCCTTCGCCTCAACAAGATCATCCGAAAGAAGGCTTTTTCGGTATCGCTGCGCCGGCGGAAACATGGCATGCCCGGCGCCGGAGCTTTCCCGGTTGTATAGCACCACATAGGAACGCCCCAGAACGATCAGGGAGCCCACTGCCGAGAACAGACCTGAATTCAAAAGATTGGGGTCCAGCGAAGATAATACAGCGGTGGTAATCAACAGAATAACAGGAAGGGAGTAGTAAAGCCTGGTGCCAATGGAGGCGGCCGTTCCAGGATTTTCCTCCAGACTGGATTTGTCTTCCCTGTAGAGCTGCCATATACCTCCGGTCATGGAGACAAGATTATTCACGAGACTAAAATAGAGGATTACGATGCAATCAAAGTGAATCTGGACCAGATCCTGTCGGAGGTATTCTAACTTGTGCCCCGTGGAAGACAGATGAAACGGAATCAAATAGATCGTAATGCCAATCGGGACCGCGAACCATACCAGATCCTTCCAGTTAATCTTGCGCCCCTGCCTTTGCTTTAGAGACATCCAGAAGAACGGCCCGATTAAAGACATCAATGTGAAACCCAGTCGGGACAGATGCGGCCAGTTTAGGATAAGCCCCGATCCGTAAAGATAACCCATGGCGATGGTAAACGCAACAACCAGAAGAAGACTGGCCTCCGCCAGGTTGCCCGGCTCCTTGCGGCGATGGAAGAAATACATTGCAAGAAGCAGCGCCTGGGTAATACCCGCTGCATGGATCAGTTCCATACCCCAGAATCTCTCCGCCAATAGCGAGAGGAAAGCAAAATCGAGGAACCCTACAGGGAAAAGATTTCCATAGAACCTTCCCGTCCCCGGATCATGTGTCGTCCGGCCGGCTGCAACGAGGGCGGATGGGCGCACGCTTGCAAAAGATCGCCGGTTACCAGGGTGTCGCGCTGCAGATCTTTGCATAATCCCTGGATGCGGCTGGCCACATTTACGGTATCGCCTATCACTGTGTATTCCATTCGGTCCGCCACTCCCACGTTTCCGGCTGTGGCCGCGCCGTAATGGACTCCAATACCCTGACGCATCTCCGGAAGCCCTTTTTCCAGACGTTCCAGATTCCACTTTTTGAGGGCCATCTGCATTTCCGTCGCCGCCCTGAGGGCCCGATCCGCATCGTCGGACGACTCTGCGGGCGCGCCAAACACCGCCAGAATGCCATCTCCCAGGAACTTGTCCAGGGTGCCGCCATGGCGAAAGATCACCTCCACCATGACACTATGATATTCCCGCAGCCAGCGTAGCACCGTCTCCGGAGACTGACTTTCGCTCATGGATGTAAAGCCGCGAATGTCCGAGAAAAGCACGGCTACATTTTTTCTTTCCCCGGGCTGATCGAACGGATCGCCGGATTGCTCAATGATTGCTTTTTGCACGGCGGGCGAAAAGTATCGGGAGAGTCGATCGTTCTCCATTTCCCGGTTAACGGCATCGTTGAGAACCTTACGATTGGAATGAGCCAGATAAGCAAGGGAGCCGCCGGAGGCAAGGTAGGTAAGCAGGTTGCCCCAGAAGAACTCCAGGCTGATGGTTTCTGCGGTCATGTGCGAAACGAAATCGCTGGAGAAAATGGTCCGTGGATCCTGAGAGGCAAACCACAGAAAGGCCAGTTGCACCATGGTCACACCCAGGGTGGCCATCAACGGATAAATGGAGCGGCCGGCTGCACTGTGGAAAATCACAAGGAGATAGCCCAGAGCCATGACATTCGGATGCTTGACTATGTATGCGGGAAGTACGGCTTCGCCTCCCACCGAGTTGTACCAGATGATGGGCATCATGGTGTACACCGCCAAATCCAGGACGAGGCCGGACAAACCTACGGGTAGAATCCATGCACGGCGACGCAGAGCCATCCAGAAAGGAATTGTAGAGAGGATTACCAGACCGGCAATGGATGTGGCAACCGCCTTTTCCCAGTCGGTTTTGCCCACCATCAGCGTTCCCACGGCCATGAAGCTGGAGTAAAGCAGCCTCAGGACCATCACTACCGTGAGAGCCCTTATTTCCCGTCTTTCCAGGATTTCTTCGGTACTTCTAAGTTTCATTTCTGCCTCTTTAGCGTCGCCACACGGTGTGGATATTTCCTTCTACGAGCTTGTCTGCCCCTGGCCATCGGCGCTCATCGCTTCGTCAGAGCTCCCGCGACTGTAACCGAAACAACGCTCCAGCCACTACCAGAATCCATAGCAGGAACACTGTTGTAGAAAAAGTAATGTAGAAATCGGGAATGAATGAGAAGAAATCTTCCAGCGGGATTATCAAAGTAGCCACGATCAAAGACAACCACCCCAACCACTTTCGGTTAAGATCCGCTCCCAGTAGCGCCAGGCCATAGAAAGCAAGCATCAAAGAACCGGTGAGTCCCACTCCCAGGTGTTCGCCAACCTTGCCTGCGTATAAATTCAAAGTCTGAAACACGATTTCCGTTGTTTGAATCGCCGCCGCGGATGCCTCCGGTTGTTCGTGCACCCCGGCCAGATACATCATGGCGTACTGCCATCGTACGATTCCCAGCGCCCTGAGAACAGCGCTGGCCACGGCAAAGCCCACCGCTACTTTCATCAACTGCACGGACCAGAAGGTCCCCCGATCGGTGAACAGTCCGCCGGATATTTGGACTATGGGAATCAGCAGTAGCGAATACATCAGATACATATAGTAGCCGGAATAGACCGCTGACGCTTTTTCGATTAATAGCGGGAAAATTCGCTCCGGAGGATAATCCAGGGAGTCCGGCCATTGTATGGCAGATCCCAGCGTAATAAAGGCGGCCTGAAACAGAGTGAAAGAAAGAACAGCGATCAAAATACCCAGCCAGGCAAGAGGTCGTTTTTCAGATTCCATTGTAAACTCTCCGTTGGTTCGAATTAGGAACGGTTCCAGGCATTGAGCCGGAATTCATCCGTATGCCAAATGTAGATCAAAAACGCTCTTGAATCGACCTGCCCTGCAGGGCAGGTCGCAGGGACTTCGATTTTCGGTTACAGTATGCGCATGAAACGCAAAGACACCCCTTCCCGTTCTCGGGAAACAAACCTCATGGCGGCAAAAAGGCCGAACCAATCGGAAGAACGTACTCTGAGCCGGGCTGGCTTCTTGAAGGCATCCGGCGGTTTTCTGACAGCAACCGCTCTGGGGCAATACTGTACCACAGGCGCCAATCGCTATCCTTCCGGAACCAGCGATCCATTGCAAAGCGCTCAAAGCGCCGGCTTGGACTCGCCTATACTGCAGATCTTGAATGCCGGGATATCTGCCCCCAATCCGCATAACACCCAGGCCTGGAAATTCAGGATTCTTTCGCCCACGGAGGCGCTACTCTATGTCGATGAAACCAGGGTTCTACCGCAAACGGATCCCACCACAAGACAGGTTCACATGGGCCAGGGCTGCTTTCTGGAAATCGCCGCCGTATCCGCCGGCCAGGTTGGATATGACGCTTCCGTGGATTTATTTCCCGAAAACTACAAAGCCTCGGATGCAGGTAATAAGCCGGTGGCTTCCATCAAGCTAACGCCTTCCTCCAATAAGGATCCGCTTTATCCCTTCGTAGCCAATCGACATACAGTGCGCGCCGCCTATGATGGCCCTGCGATAACCCACCGGGAGTACCAGACACTGGCCTCCCTTGCTTCCCCGCATGTGTCCGAACTGCGCGCCACTCCGGCCGCCGATCTGAAACAACATCTAGAATTTCATATGTCCGGCTTCGAAGCGGAGATGAAGGATTTCAATACAGCTGAAGAATCCAGGTTGTGGTTTCGCATTGGAAACGATGAGATTTACAGTAAAAGGGACGGAATTTCGCTCGCGGGTAACGGGATCACCGGCTTCCAGAAGTGGTTCATTGAAACGTTCTTTCTGAGTCATGACCCCAAAGACTACTATGATCCGGACGGCCAGAAGATATTTATGGACCGATACCGGGAAAATCTGTTCACGGCAAAAGGACAGGTTCTGTTCATCACAAAGACGAATACCGTGAAAGATTGGGTCCTTTGCGGTCGCGACTACGCCCGGTATCAACTGGCGGCCGCCAGCCTGGGGCTTGTTATGCGACCCACCAGCCAGTTGATGCAGGAATTCGCCTCCATGCAACCGCTGGCGCAGAAATACAATGAATTTGTAGGCGTGAAATCACCGGCCAAAATTCAAATCAACGCGCTGATTGGTAGAGCCGATGTGGACTTCCTTTCGCCGCGACGACCGTTGCAGGACATGATTCGTGCTTGATGCGATCTGGTGTCATCCCATGATATCCCGGCATATCCCGGCATATCCCGGATTTAACAGGAGCCTGCCGTACACTTCGAGAGGCTCCTTGTTTCTTTCACATAGGTGGACTCAATCGCATTTAATTTCAAAAGGTTCGCTAAAGAGATCCAGATTATAGCTTTGCTTGCCTGGCGCCGGCTCGGGGTCCTCGATCTGGAGGCCTTGAATAACGATGACGGGACCCGCATCGGAACCGCTGCCCACCCTGGAAGTAATCTTCAGCTGTAGCTCGAAGTCCACCATAGTCTTGCCGTAGTCATCCAGAATCCGGCGAAAGCAGTGCATCTTGCAGCTGTTAACGTTTCGAAGCGGGCGGTCCAGTTTCCACCTTGCATAGAATGCCCGATCCATATCCTGCCGGTAGGGGTAGTAGTCCGAGCCTGCCATGCAAGTAGCCATACAGGGATGGATCAAGAATTGCCGATACTGCGCCTTTAGAACCAAGCCTTCATCCCGGAATTCCCAGTGTCCTTCCGCATGCGGCAGAACCTGCCACCGGTACCGATGTTCTATTTGAAGTTCTCCGCCGGTCCCGAATTCGAAGTGGAAACCCTTGTAGTTAAAGGAGTGCCACTTCTTTAAAGGGCTGCGCGAGAAGAATAGATTCATTACATCCTGTTTCAGCTCCGAGCAATGCTCCAGGCTGTACTGTTTTGTATTCTCCCACCTGGTTTTGGTCGGGTCCACGTTCAAGGTTCGCATCTCCCGGGCCTGAACTGATTCCGTTGCCAACAGGACCAGCCAGAAAAGGGAGAGCAGAACGACCACCCGGCTAAAGACAGACCGGCCCGAATACGGCGCCCCGGGAAATGATGAGGTCGGCGAGGTAAGGAAAGCCGGAGCCGGGACCTGGACCAGACGAAAAGGCCAGAGAAATAGGGCCGACCCGGAATAAGAAAGCCAGAGCCATGCCGGCTGGAATCCAGACGTTCGCCGCAAGAAACTTTGCAACGCCGTTCCTATCATTTACTGCTGCTTTCCATCAGTACATAGTCGCAGCGAAAGGGAGTCCATTTGCGAAAGAAGGGAAATTCTACCCTGGCCTTTCCCGGAACGGCATCCGGATCATCTGCGCCATCCAATATGACCCAGCCCGGATGTTCATCGTATGGGGCCCTCAAGGCTATTGTTACGAGAAAATCGGCTATGACCTTTCCATAGATCCCTGGTACGCTTTCATAGCAGTATCTCTGGCAACTGGCGATCTGCTGCATCAGAAACGACTGACCAAAATCAAAATCGAAATGCCATTGCTTGAAACGCTGGGTCCTGCCCGGACCTTCGAAGGGAGTGCACTGGCTGATGCACTGACGGGAGAGATCTACGGTATAGTCCAGCCTCAAGATAATTTCGCCGTCGGAGCTCGACCAACGGCCCTGTTGCGACCATCCTCGTCCGTCCGGATCCGTACCCTGAAAAAACACCTGGCCGTCGCGATAGAAAATGAACGAATAACCGTTGGCCGAGAAATGGTAGGGATACTCCCTCGATTTAAATGGCTCGGGAAAGCTCCTCAGAAACTCGTAACATCCTTCCTCTTGAATCGAAGGGTCCTCGGAGTAGATGCCGGAAAGCCCAGGCCAGATTAGCAGTAGTAGCACAAAAGCAGAAGGACGCATCGTTATACTGTTCGACATCCGCCGCCTTTTCTTAACACAGGGCTAGTATAGCGATCCGATACCAGATTTCCTTTTCAGCCAGGGCTTTTTCGGTTTCGTTTCGCTTGATACATCCGCCGGTCGGCACAATCCATGAGCTCCACCGAAGCGGCGTCTTCGGGATAATGGGCCATTCCAATACTGGCCTGCACAGCCAGCTCGTCATTCTCAAACCGAAGCGGCGACTTCAGGCGATCGGAAATACGCGCAGCGATGGGTTTTTCAAAAAAAAGTTGCGCGAGGAACACCATTGCATACAAATGACTGACCAGTCAGTCATTCCGTACGAATTTGAATAAACAGGCAATATTTCCAGGACTCAAGCCTCAAATTCATGCACCGCTGGCAGCTCAAAAGGAGCCCACCATTGCCTAACACGGCTAAAACCAGAAAGCGGTCGACGCAAACGTCTGCGCCCCGGAAGCGAACCCGGTCACCGGAACCCGACCTCTCCGGAAAAGAGCGAATATTTCAGGCAGCGCAAATCCACTTTCAGAGTCATAGCTATGCATCTACCCGGGTGGACGATATTTGCCGTGCGGCCGGAATGTCCAAAGGGGCATTCTATCTGCACTTCAGGACCAAAGAAGAGATGATGGAGGAACTCTTCCGAGAATTCTTTCTGCGAATCAAAAACGAGATCGATGAATTCTTGCGGATCACCCCCCCCTCGCCGCTGGCCGCCCTGGAATTGTTTCGCAAAAGTCTGGAGGTGAGCCAGGCCCAGTTACATATGACCAGGCTATTCTTTGAGTCCATGGGGGCAGAGATCTCCGGTCCGGACCACGGACTGAATCGCTGGGTTTCGTCGGTTTTTGACGATTTCGCAAAGAATCTACAGAAATGGTTGAAGCTTCCGGATTCCGCCAGACCCCGAATACGCGCATTGATTTCATGCATGGACGGAATCGTGCTCCACTGGGCCTTCTTTGACACTCCGCCGTCGCAAAGGAAGAAGCAGATCGATGCCTTTCTGGAAATGGTGGATCATAGCACCTCCGGAGTGCTTCCAGGATAGACGCATGCAAGAAACCGCGCATAGTAAACCGAATTCAATCGATAGTGCATTGCCATCCTTTCGTCATGGGCTCCCGGGGGCATTGGAACGAAAAACCGGCCCGAGGTTTACAACGCAGGAACTGACAGTCCAGATTACAACTCCGGTCCTGGCACCGATGATCGTGTAATTATGAATTGCGATTTGAATCTCAATATAACGAATACACAAGGAAGACGAATATGGAAACCAATGCAATATATCAGAAGAAGGCTGGATCCAGCTACCCCCGATTATTTGTTGTTCTGAGCGGACTGCTACTGCTCGCGGCCGGACTGCATATACTATTTGCAGAAGAGCTATGGCCGGGCTATGCTCCCGATACGGGAAATCTAATGCGGAGCCAATTACTTGCGATTACTATGGGCATCACCGCGGCGCGCATCCTCTTTACGCTGCTCTATTTGCTCCGACGATCCATGAACTGGGAAGAGGCCCTGGGAATACCTTTCGCCTTTTTGCTCTACTTCGTTTTTTATGGCGCTCTGGTTAGATACAATCCTTCCGGTGTGGGATGGCTGGAATGGGCCGGGTTTGTGGTGTTTTTCGCCGGCTCCGCGATCAACACCGGCTCGGAACTGGCAAGGCACTTCTGGAAGCAGAAACCGGAAAACAAAGGCAACCTATACACAAAAGGCGGCTTCGGTCTGGCAAGACATATCAACTATACCGGAGATATCATATGGGTCTCCGGCATGGCCTGCATAACAGCCAGTCCCTATTCGCTTCTGGTGGTGGCCTTCATCTTCTGTTTCTTCGCATTCTTTAATGGGCCGATGCTGGATCGATACCTTGCCGAAAGATACGGCGATCAGTACATTGCGTGGGAGCAAAAAACGAAAAGCCTCATCCCCGGCATCTTCTGAATGGTGTAGTTCTGCGATGCACGCAGCCGCGGTGTCAGCAATCGCATCCGCTGGGATATCAGCGATGGCATCCGCTGCGGTATCTGCGGTGGCTTCAGCACCGACATCTGTAGGGGCAGCGTTAACGGTCGAAGAAAAACCGAAGGCTGAACGTGGTGGCTTCGACCGAGCGCCAGGAAGGGCCCATGGCAGCAAGCTCGTAGCATCAGGATAAGCTGTCCGAATCGTGTTGGTGATTTCTCGCATCTGTCCGGTTCTTCCGGACAGATGTAGTCCACAACTTATAGGCTTGCAACTGAAGCCACAGAATGTTAGGCTAACGCAATGCCCCCCTATAGCCCGGACCAGTGGAAAGACAAAGGAAGCTATTTCCATCACAAGGATCATCCCGTATTCTATGTGGACGAAGGTCAGGGTCCGGTCATTGTCTTGATTCATGGATTCCCCACTTCTTCATTTGACTGGTCCTATATCTGGGATGGACTCGGTGATTACCGAAGAATTGCGCCGGACTTGATGGGCTTCGGATTCTCCGCAAAACCTACCAGTTATCATTATTCCATAAGCGATCAGGCCAGTCTGGTGGAAGGAATGCTGGAGCAACTGGGTATCGCCGAATACCAGATACTTGCCCACGATTACGGCGATACGGTAGCCCAGGAACTACTGGCGCGGCACAGGATGCGAAAGCACCGGCTGGAGCCGGGGAAAGAAACTACCATTCAGTCTACCGAAAGCTGGCCGGATGTGGGCACTCAGTCCGTGATTCGTTCCTGCTGCCTTTTAAACGGTGGTCTTTTTCCCGAGGTTCATCGCCCCAGGACAATACAGAAACTGCTGATTGGACCGTTCGGCTCTATCGTCGCCCGGTTAATCAACAAATCCAAATTTGAGAAAAGTTTTGCCGAGATTTTCGGAAAGAACAGCCGGCCATCACAGCAGGAACTGGATTATTTCTGGCAGTTGATCGAAACCAACCATGGAACACGAATCTATCATAAGCTTATTCGCTACATGCAGGAACGAAAGCAGTTCCGAACGCGATGGGTAGAACCGCTACAAAAAGGCGATGTGCCGTTACGACTGATAAACGGACCGGACGATCCGGTGTCGGGTAAACACATGGCGGAGCGTTATCGCGAACTTGTACCGGAAGCGGACATTGTACTTCTGGAAGGAATTGGTCATTATCCGCAGACCGAGGCGCCGCAGCAGGTATTGAATGCCTATCTAGAGTTTCTTCGCGCGGTGGGCTGATCCTGCCAGAAGCGCTTTCGCGCAGCCGCCAGACCCTTCGCTTAATCCATGGGACGGAACCGCCAGTCAGAAGGCCCATCGACGCATCTCGATACAACGGGAAACGATTGGGGACGCTTTTTAGGATGGCCCGAAAAAGCAAAAAGGCCACCCGAGGGCGGCCTGAAAGAATTAAATGAATTCGTTGAGTTGCTTCTCAGAGATGCGGTTTCTCTGTCGGGCTCAACTCTATTTATGCATCCCGTAGGGGAATCGAACCCCTGTTGCTGGAATGAAAATCCAGAGTCCTAACCGCTAGACGAACGGGACGTATTTCCGGTTACCGGATCTGAGACGACTGGGGCTCGAACCCAGGACCCTCTCCTTAAAAGGGAGATGCTCTACCAACTGAGCTATCGTCTCTACCGCAGGCACAATGTTTGGAGGTGGCCTGGCGGTCAAGCGAATTAGAAATCTATTGGTGAAAAAGTTCCTGCAATTCGTCTTCTGAGAACAAATGCTCCAGATTCATTAGAACCACGAACCTGTCTTTATGTTTGCCTACGCCGGTAATGAATCGGGTGCTCACTGTCTTCACCGTTGGAGGACCGCTATCGATTTCTTCGGCGGCAAATCGAACTACATGGGATACCTTGTCTACGGACAGACCCACACGACGACCGCCGGTCTCCAGAATTATTGCCCGATCCAGGACGTTGTCCTGTTGCTCCAGATGAATACCGAGTTTCTTCTTCAGGTTGATAACCGGCAGCACTCGGCCGCGAATATCCATTAGACCCATGAAGTAATCCCGGGAATGGGGAACCTTGATTAACTCGGTGAGGCGAACGATCTCATGCACCTGGAGGACCGGCAATCCGTACTCCTCATCGCCGAGAGAGAACACGATGTACTTCTGTTCTACTTCCGAGATACTCTTTTTGGCGCCTGTGGCAGATCCCTGCATGATTCAATATTGGTGGGCCCGAATCAGATGGCAAGCCCGATCAGAGAAAAATCCCCCAGAGCCGAAGCTGCATTTCATGCCATACAGTCCAGGCAGCCAGTCCATGAAAGAAGAGTATCTTGGGAATGAAAGGTTCTCGTTGGCGCCATAGCCAGTCCAGGCCGCCGGTGGCCAGACCATACAACCCGCCCAGAAAAGCGAACTCTCCCGGTCCCAACTTGCCGGAAAGAAAGGCCGCAAACATGGCAAGACCAATGGCCAGATCCAGCGCTTCGGCAGGCAGCCTTCTAAGGAGTCGCGGAATGATTCCCTGCACGCGATCTTCTCTGCGCTTTTTCCGGTCCATGTAGCGACGAAACTCGTCGGCCATACGAAGCGGTTTCAGGTTCTCCCAGGCCCGGCTTTCGCGAATCAGGTCCTGGTGTAATCTGGATTTCATGGGTAGTCCGTAGGCGCCGCCCATGCTGGACAATACGTGATTGTCCGGAAAGTACTCGAACCAGTCCCGGAACCGGGAAATTCTAGAGCTAAGATCTGCATCCCTGTTGCCGGAGAAATCCCTCTCTTGAAGTACCACTCCCTTCTTGATTACCGCCACGTACTGGCGTCCCCGCTCGCTGGCCATGGTCAGAGTGATCTTAACCATCTCCCGGGCAAAGTGGTAGTCCAGTTCCAGCTCATCGCCGTCCGGGGTTTCCGTATAGTAGTGCTTCGAATAGCCTTCCAGTCGGGAAGGTCCGGATTTCCAGAGTCGCCGCAGGGCGGACATGTCCAGATCGCTCATAGTGATTTATACGGCATTTTCCCGCGCATTTGCAGCGATTTTTCTCCAATAAACCTTGACTGACCGTATGGCTGGAGGATCTGGCATTCAGATATGCAGGAACAGGAAACGGTACTGGGTGAAGACATCAAATTCCGGGGAAAGCTGGAGTTTGATCAGAGGCTGAGGGTGAATGGCCAGTTCAAGGGAACCATCAACTCCGGGGGCGATCTGTCCATAGGCTCCCGGGCTCGAGTAGAGGCGGATGTGCAGACCGGAGTACTGGTTCTGGAAGGCGAACTCACGGGCAATGTAGTAGCCACAAGGAAAGTAAGCCTGCGCAAGAACTGTCAGCTGCGCGGTGATGTTAAATCCCCGGATCTGGAAGTAGAATCCGGCTCTCGATTCACCGGTAGTTGTATAATGGACTAACGGATCTTGTCTCCTTCATCCTTGCAGATCCATGTCCCGGCCACCACGGCCAATCTTGGCCCTGGTTTCGATATTCTGGGACTGGCTTTGAGTCTGGGCACGGACATTCGCTTTGATTTCGATCAAAGCGCAGACTTTCAACTTACCGCGGCAAGCGGAGAGCCCCTGCCCATCCCGGCGGAAAAAAACCTGATCGCGCGGGCCTATAAGCGCGTTCTGGAAGATGCCGGCGTGAGCCCCATGCCCTGGACCGCATCCGTGCGATCGGATCTCTTGCCAGGACGCGGTTTTGGATCTTCGGCCATGGCGCTGGTTTCAGGCATTCTGGCGGCCAACGAAAGACTCAATCAGCTGGGTAAGAACGCTTTTCCGCTGGACAGGCAAATCGCTCTACTCTGCGAAATGGAAGGACATCCAGACAACGTAATTCCGGCCCGGGTGGGGGGATGGATTTGCTCGCTTCCTGGCGGCACATACCTGAAACGCAATCTCCCCGCCGATTTTAGAATGCTGATTCTTTCACCGCAAAAACAGATGTCCACAAAGGAAAGTCGAGGCCGTCTACCGGATCACTATCCGCTAAAGGACTGTGTTTCCAATCTACGTGGTCTTGCGGCCTGGTTTGATTATATTGAATCGGGCAACAAAGAAGGCCTCAAGGCGGCGCTGCAGCACGATTTGCTGCATGAGCCATACCGAACCCATGCGGTGGAAGGCTTTCAGGAAATCCGGGTACTGAGTCTGGAGGCGGGTTGCCTGGGCAGTTGTCTGTCCGGTTCCGGACCGGGAATAGCCATATTTTTTGAAAAGAACGATGTATCACAAGAGCAACTGAATCGAATCAACCAGAAGGCGTCCGAATACGGCTATGAAGGCCATGCATGCGAAGTAGATTACAAAGGCGCCGTAACGGTTCGATAGCAAGCTTGCGAATAATGAGGTTAACAATGAAGAGACTGAACTGGCGAAAGCCATTTTCCATTATTGCCCTGATGGGCATTGCCGCACTACTTCCCTTTTGCGGTCCTCCAGAGGCTGAAGCCACTCTGGACGGCAAGACATACACAATCGATGACCTGGACGAAAGATCCAGAATAGAACTGATTCGTCAGCACAACGAGCGCGTAGCCCAGGCGCTACAGAATCATGTATACGAAAAGATGATCGAGATGGAGGCCGAAAAAGCAGGCAAGACATCCGATGAATTCATGGCCGATATGTTCAAAGAGAACCCGTCCCGCATGGCCATGAATGCAAAGATCCGTGAAATGGCGGATAAATACGGTCTGGATGTGGACGCGAATCTGCCCAAACTTCCTGCCGTAGACATTGCGGTGGACGGCGATCCGGTCAGAGGCAACCCGGAAGCCAAAGTGACTGTTGTGGAGTTCTCCGACTTTGATTGTCCATACTGCGTTCGTATTCAACCTACAGCTCAGAAAATCCGCGAGAAGTACGGCGATCGAATTAAATGGGTCTTCAAGGATTTCCCCCTGAATCAGATCCATCCGGAAGCCATGGGCCGCCACGTGGCCGCAAACTGCGTTCGTAAACTGGAACCGGACAAATACTGGGACTTCTTCGACACAATGTTCGACGAAACGAAACTGGAGCAAACGAGGGTAGAAAACGGGGCCAAGAAGCTGGCGCTTTCTCTCGGCGTAGATGAGGCCAAATTCGACGAATGCGTGGCCAACCCGGAAATGCAGGCAGAGGTAATGGGCGACATTGAACAGGGCGAAAAGGTTGGTGTCCGCGGAACCCCCAGCTTTTACATCGACGGAGAAGCCCTGACTAACCTTACTCCGGAACAGTTTGAGAAGGCTGTAGCAGAGAAGTTGAATTAAGGAAGGGTTCCAGGGTGCAAGCCGTTGGAAGGGCGCCCCGATCCGGACTGTCCTTCAGCGGCACTTCAGACGCTTCCTGAGCTCAAAAAATCGATCTGAGCGCCGAATCCCCCATAATAGGAAAAGGGCCCATTCAAATGAATGAGCCCTTTTTTCTAGCTGCTTTTAGCAGTCGGACGCAAAGACTGACGAACACTCAGGATCTATTTACAGTATTCCAGTGTTATCCACTACTCCCATGAGCTCTTTCACAGCCGCCGCGCTGTTATCCAACTGCGCTTTCTCGTCGGCAGTGAGTTCGATTTCGATGATCTTCTCTACGCCGTTCGTGCCCAGAAGAACGGGAACGCCCATAAAAATACCGCTCTGGCCGTATTCGCCTTCGCAGAGTACAGCGCAGGGGAAAACTCTCTTCTGGTCGCGAAGGATGGACTCGGCCATGGCGATGGCGCTGGCGCCAGGAGCGTAGAAAGCAGATCCAGTTTTTAACAGATTTACAATCTCCCCGCCCCCTTTTCGCGTACGATCTACCATCGCATCGATTTTTTCTTTGGTCAATCCGGGGTAATCGGGAAGCGGAATGCCCGCAATCGTGGAGTATCTGGGCAGAGGTACCATGGTATCGCCGTGGCCACCCAGAACGAATGCGGTAATGTCCTGAACGGAAACGCCGGTCTCCATAGAAATGAAGGTTCGGAAGCGCGCAGAATCCAGAACGCCGGCCATACCGATTACTCGATTCTTGGGAAAGCCAGTTACTTTCTGCATCACATAAACCATGGCATCCAGCGGGTTTGTAATGATGATTACAAATGAATTGGGCGCGTATTTCTTGATGTTTTCGGCAACATCCTTTACGATCTTGGTGTTGGTGCCTACCAGATCATCCCTGCTCATGCCGGGCTTTCTGGGGATGCCAGCTGTTACGATGCAGATGTCTGCATCCCGGATGTCTTCGTAAGAGTTGGTTCCTGTAATGGTGCTGTTGCAGCCTTCCACGGGAGTGGTCTCGTGCAGGTCCAGACCTTTTCCCTGGGGTAGTCCGTCCACAACGTCAAACATCACCACATCGCCCAGCTCCTTCTGAGCTGCCAGAAGCCCCATGGTGCCGCCAATCTGACCGGAACCGATTAGTGCGATTTTTTTACGAGCCATATGAATTCTTTCTCCTGATATGCTATTGCCTGCTAATTAAGCAGTCCTGCCCACTAAGGCATGGCTTCCGCCGCAGGGGTCAACCTTTTCCACCTCCTGGCCTCCCGCTCCAACCTCTGGCAAGAATCAGCCAGCTCCGTTTCTGGATTTATGGCAGCCCGGGGCTCCGGAGATGCGGCTTCACCCTGGATAATGAGCGCCAGGGAAACAGCAGAGACCCGGCCGGCTTCGCGCACCGGTCTGCGCATTTCCGGACTACCCGCTTTCTCCGACAGAGCTTCCGGGCAACGGGACTGGCCCCGTCCGGGCGCATAATTATAGAAAAACACTCGATTTTACAGAGGGGAAATGCTTTGATCGAACAGGCAGGAAATACGTGGGCCCATTTAGAAGCATCGCGAAACTCAACACCTGGAAAGGCTGGCTGGCTCTTTCGGTGCTCACCATTGTAAGCATCGAGGCTACGTATGCCTCGGTGGCCTACGGCACCGAACAACCCTTGATTTTTTCTCTGATCGGCGGCACCCTTTTTGCGCTCACAGCCCGCTCCCGGTTCCCCGCCGTAATCTTTTTCTGCATCGTACTGTATGTTCGCACCTGGATCTGGGCGCCGGACATGGGCGAAATCCATCTGGCCCTTGGCTCGCTGGGTATGACACTGAGCGCCGCCATTCCCAATGTTGCGGCGGCGCTGTTGTTCCACAAAGATCAGCGAAATGCGATCATTGATTCTCCGTCCCAAATCGGTCGCCTGTTTGTCCTCCTTCTGGCGCTGTATTTGATTACCAGCGCCCCTCTCTATTACTTTTTTCAGGGGGAAATCGGTCAGGTATTCTGGCTCTATCGACTGCTGGCCGACTGCCTGGGCTCGGCGGCCTCCGTTCTCCTCGTTGGCATGTTCGTCACCTACATGATCACCGGACAAGAATATGTGGTGGTTAAGTCACGAATCCCGCATTATCTTCTAGCCCTGGTAGCCACGTTGCTTCCTGTACTATTCTGGTTTGCTTTCACCGGCGATCCCGAACTGACCCGACTATCCCTGCTCTTATCGGTGCCGGCAGTTCTGTATCTGGCTTCCAGCTTCGCGCTGATCTGGGTACTTCTGGGCCTGATACTGCACAGTGTTTCCGTCAGTGTCGCTACTCTGCTGGGCGCGGGTCCCTTTGTTTCCGATAGTAGTTTTACATCGGCGCTATCCGTTCAGGGGTACCTGGTACTGGTTGTGCTAAGCGCATGGATCATCGCATTGCAACGTAAATCTCAAAAAACAGCGTTCAATGCGATCGAGGCGATGAATAATCACCTGGAAGACATTATTCAGGCAAGAACGGAAGAACTGCAAAGAGCCAATCAAAGCTTACAAAAGGAGGTGGACCTGAGAAACCAGGCCGAAGAGCTTCTCAGGCAAATCACCCTGACCGATCCGGTAACCGAATTGTCCAACCGACAGGGACTACGACAGCTTTTCTACAATTCGCGAAACAAGTACGCAGATGGATGCATCGTCCTGATCTCGCTGGAAAATCTGCAGGAAATCGTGGAGAATGAAGGCTACGAAATGGCAGATTCGGTCATTCGCATTCTATCGCGTAGAATCGAAGGTCTGGTAGGCCGAGAGCGAGTCGTAGCCAGGTGGGATGACAGTAGCTTTGCTATTCTTGTGCAGGATTTGAATCAGGAATCCAGGATCTTTGAACTTCTATCCGATATTTCCGGCAAACTACAAGACCCGGTGGCCCTGGGCCCGGATTCTTTATCGGTGGAAGCCCTTATGGTGGCCGTGCCGGTACCGCTATTGAACCTGAACGATCCGGATCCGCTGTCCGATTTCTTTCTTCTTGCGGCAAGCACGTTGCAGGACCTTAGAAAAGATGGCGAAAAGACCCGGGCCATTGCCAGCACGGCGGTTCGTAGTCGCCATGGCTCCGGCTATCGAATGCATCAGCAAATAAAGAGCGCAATACAATCCGGTCATTTCCTGGTTCACTATCAGCCTATCATTTCGAACGATCTGGGCAAACTTCTGGGTAGCGAAGCTTTAATTCGTTGGAACAATCAGGGCCAGATCATGGGACCGGATACGTTCATCGCCGTGGCTGAACGCACCGACCTGATCATCGATCTGGGCTACGAAATGCTAAAGCAGGTAGCGCATCAGGCCAGGGCCTGGAACAATCTGGATCTGTCCTTATACTCTGTAAATACATCGGTGCGACAACTGGCCGATCAGGATTTCGCCTCGAAAGCGCTGAGTATCTGGGACGAAAGCGGCCTGCGCACGGAACGTCTGAAGATCGAAATAACCGAATCCATTCTGGCAATGGATCATCCGGTAATCCGCGAAAACCTGGAACGGCTTCGAAAGGCCGGCGTTTCCATCGCCTTCGACGATTTCGGCACCGGTTTTTCTTCTCTGTCTTATCTGGATCGCTTCCCGGTGGATTCCATTAAAATTGATAGAATCTTTGTTCAGAAACTGGCATCGGGCTCTAACTCGCGCGCCGTGATCGAAGCCATGGGCTTAATTGCCGAACAACTGGGTCTGGACGTCATAGTTGAAGGCGTAGAAGACGAAGTCAGTCTGGGACAGATTCGCGGCTTGACCCCGGTTACGGGATGGCAGGGATTTCTTTTCTCACGACCGCTGCCGGCGGACGAATTCGAAAGCTATGCAAAAGGTTACAACCTTGCCGGCGCTCGCTGATACGAAGCTCTAGTCCTTTATCAGAAACAGCATTTCTTCGGGCTTTTGAATAATTTGTATTGCATCCCGGTGTTCTTCTGCATCACCGTGACCGTAGGCACAGGCAATGTAAGCCACACTGTTCTGTAGAGCGGCCTGACGATCCGATTCCCGGTCTCCGAGCAAAGCGCATTCCTGCGGCATTAGACCGTGCTTCTGCAGGGTATGGGCCACCAGTTCCTCTTTTGTATGGATACTTTTGTAATCCAGCACAGGAACTTCGGTGAAGAAATCGTAAATGCCGCAGGCTTTCAGAATGGCGTCTACATACGGTTTTCGTCCGTTGGAAGCGGCAAAGATCATCAAGCCGGCCTCATGAAGTGCCTTAACCGCATCTGTAATGCCCGGGTAATAATCGCCTTTACCGTTTTCAATCCTGGACACCAGATCCGCCAGAATAGCGTTGCTGAGCCGTTCCTTTTCTTCAAATGATAGCTCCGGTACCAGATTATCAAAGATCGTGCGAACCGGTTTGCCGATCTGAGCCATGACTTCATCCAGCGTGGGTAGCCTTTCAGGCTTTCCAGTTTCTTGCTGAAACTTCTGAAAATTGTCATGGTACACATCCAGGATAATCCCTTCGCTGGAAAAGATCGTCCCATCCACATCGAAGAAGACAGCTTTGAATTTGCCGGTTGCGCTCATGATGCCAGACTTTCTAATTCCATCGCAGAGACATCCAGTTTTTCGAGCAGCAATCCGCCCGACGGCCATTTCTGCCAGCCAACCCGGACGGAATGCGGCCAACGCAAGCGAAGCCCCGGTGGCCGGGTATGGGCGGCCGGGTAGCCGTCCCCGATGCAAACTCTTCGCAGTAGAAGTCACTGGCAAACCCGGCGGCGCAGATACCCGTCATTCAGATCCTGCGGCCAGAAATCACCAGGGGAAATGCGACCCTAATGTAGATCCAGGGAATCTACAAATCGCTCCAGCACAGCCACGTGATCCTGCTCGGGACTGGCCAGTCCGGCGGTGGATTCGTAAAGGTGTTCGTCAAAAAGATGGAAATCGAAAATCTTAAGCTCGAATTCCGGCAGTGTAATGATCAGATTCTCGGTATGGATATCCAGGATGAGCTTCTCTTCCCGAGCCAGGGTCTCGGTGTATTCAATGAGCCTGCGAAAATCTTCTGTGATCTTGACGAGTACCTTCTTTTTTATACTGCCGAATCGGCCTACATCGAATTCAAAATCCCATTTGGGAAAGAATCGCGACATGACTTTGTTCTGTTCCGAGTGCACCGCAGCGCTGGCGAATTCCTTAAGATGTTTCCCTACCAGCATGATTTGACTGTCCATAGGTCGGATGGATTCGTAATGTCCTTCCCCGAAGGGTTTTTTTCTGTAGCGCACTCCCATGAAAAAGCGGGTGGGAAGCACCAGATCGGGCAGCGCCTCCCGAACCTTGGCATAGTGGTATCGCTCCATGCCCAGCCTCAAGAACTGAAACCAGAGTGAGTCCCTTTTTCCTTTGCGTTTTCCCCGGCAAAGGTAATCGTAGAGGGCCATTTCCTCCTGACTGAGAAACTCCTCGGGTCGTTGATCTACTTCACGAAACATGGATCCAAAAATCGGATCCGAAGGCAGGACACGGCGCGAAATCTTGAGGACCATTTTCCAGGGGAGGCTGTAGACAAACTTGTAGCTACCCCGGCCAATGTAGTGCTCCGGGGATATGGGCATGAAGTCTTCCAGGTGCTCGCGTTTATATCGCATACCCATTCGAAAGACATGACTCACCGGAAACATGCGTTCATAGAGCCGACGGGGCCAGTAGGACTGCCGGAGTTGAAAATCCGCAGGAAGGAAGTCCCGGTCCGGGGCTATGGTCTCCCGGGCCTTGCGAAAAGCGGATTCAATGTATTCGTCGCTAAAGGAGCCAATGATGCTACGCATGGATCGGCCGGCTTCTTTGCCGCGACTGCTCAGGCCCTGGCCTGCTTTCTGAATACGGTTTCGAACCCTTCTGGCAATATCTCTGAATTTCATGATGTCTGTCAGACCGTTTTACGGTTGACCCCTACCCTTTGTCTATAGTCTTTGAACCCATCGGGCGTCGTAGCCAAGTGGCCTAAGGCGGGGCTCTGCAAAAGCTCTATCGCCGGTTCAAATCCGGCCGACGCCTCCATTTCTTTTTTCCCCATCCTGCCCGGATGATGGAATTGGTAGACATACAGGACTTAAAATCCTGGGACTTCGGTCGTGCGGGTTCAAGTCCCGCTCCGGGTACATCCGGACACGGCGGCACCGCCCCATTGAGTGAACGGCCCAAAAGGAATCCATGTCCGCAGATTCCCGTCACTCTAATTCTTCCGAATCCGGCAAACTCCGAGGCCCACCCGGTGGCCCGAATACCGTCTGCAATTGCGCCTAAACATCACCAGATCGCCTTAACCCGAACCTCAGCCAGCACAACCCCCATCCGCCCCGGACCCATGGCCCGGGTGCGCATAAACACCGTCCGGCCGCTTTAACCCGAACTCCGGCGCGGCAACCATCCCGGGGTGCGCTTAAACACTGTCCGGCTGCTTTAACCCGCACCTCTGAATCGCCAGCTCGGCGCAACCCATGGCCCGGGTGCGCATAAACACCGTCCGGCCGCTTTAACCCGAACTCCCGCGGGCAAGCCCGAACCCCGCCAGCGACACTCGGGCTCGGAAGCGTCAGGCCCTTAACCGAGAGCCTTGATCACATCCTCGGGGGCCTGGACCAGCTCGATCAAGACTCCTTCGCCGGACATGGGGAATTCATCGTTTCCTTTGGGATGGATAAAACATACGTTATGGCCGGCGGCGCCTTTTCGGATTCCGCCGGGAGTGAAACGCATGCCTTTCTGGGTCATGTATTCCACGGCCTTTTCCAGATCATCCACCCACAGGCCTATGTGGTTCAGCGGAGGAACGTGCACTTTGGGCGCTTTTTCGGGATCGATGGGCTGCATAATGTCCACTTCGATGGCATGAGGTCCGCTTCCAATTCGAAGAATATCCTCATCCACGTTTTCTTTTTCACTTTGATAGCTGCTGGTTTTCTCCAGCCCGAACAGGTCTATCCACAGATTGGCCAACTTGCTTTTATCGGTTCCTCCGATAGCAATCTGCTGGATTCCAAGAATACGGAAA
Organism: Spirochaetaceae bacterium; assembly: GCA_002730875.1. Taxonomy (GTDB): domain Bacteria; phylum Spirochaetota; class Leptospiria; order Leptospirales; family Leptonemataceae; genus UBA3465. The sequence continues at coordinate 197,380 of PCBI01000017.1, forward strand.
GGTCTTTCGCTCATTGGTCAGATCTACGCTGCCACGGTATTTATGAAAGTAGTTTACCGCCCGGGGGCCCCCTACAAACGGTTCCTGATGGAGCTATGGTTCACCGAAAACCTTGAAATTGCGGCAGACATGCGACTGCAGCTACGCGTGCAGCGCACGATTCATTCAGAGGTCAGCGAGTATCAAAAGATCGACGTCCTGGAAACCGCCTATTGCGGCCGGATGCTGGTTCTGGATGACGTCATCATGACCACCGAATTCGATGAATTTGCCTATCATGAAATGATCGCCCATGTTCCTGCCTTTGCTCATGCAAACCCTCGAACCGCCCTGGTGATCGGCGGCGGTGACGGAGGCACAATCCGGGAACTATGCAAGCATAAAGATCTGGAAGAGATCCATCTTTGCGAGATCGACCGCCGGGTAGTGGAGGTTAGTAAGGAGCACCTGCCTTCTATAGCGGCCTCCTTTGACGACCCCAGAGTAAAGTGCTTCTACGAAGACGGCGCCAGATGGGCCGATGAACATCCGGAGACATACGACCTAATACTCGTGGATTCCAGTGATCCAGTCGGCCCGGCTGCCGTTCTTTTCGGCGAGGCCTTCTACGAAAGCTGCTATGCTTCCTTGCGCGAAGGCGGTATTCTCGCTACCCAGGCCGAAAACATTTACATGCATCGGGACATTATAGAAAGACTCCTGCAGTACGGCGAAAAGTTCTATCAGCGCCGTTTCTATTACAACACCAGGGTTCCCACCTACCCCGGCGGAATGATTGGATTCACTTTTTTTGCCAAAGGACAGAATGGGCCGGATCCTTTTATTAACCTGGAGAAACGCTACAACGAATCGGAACTCACGGCGCAGGATTTTCGCTTCTGGAACCCGGCCACGCATAAGGCCGCTTTTGCCCTGCCGGCATTTGCCACAGACCTGGAGAAGTACTTCGCCTGAATATTTGCCCGATCAGCGGCCTAACGATTCGCGCACCGATTATCTATTCCCATTCAATGGTGCCCGGGGGCTTGCTGGTAAGGTCCAGAAAGACATCCCCGAAACGATCGGTATTCAGAAGGCGATTGAACAAATCCTGCAGTTGCTCCGCTGGCATCATATAGGGACTGGCGGTCATTGCATCCCTGGAGTGCACTGGCCGCAACACGATGCATTCGCGCTGGAGCTCATCAGCCGTGCGATACACCGGTAACAGCACTACCGGGAATTGCCAGATCTTTCGATACAGCCCGGTTTCCTCCAGAAAGTCTTTAACAATGGAATCGGCCAGCTGCAGCGCCTCTATTCTTTCCGGATTCAAATCCTGTCCGGCCTTCAGGCGATAGGTACTCACCGTCTTTGCCGATAGAACGACCCGATTAGCTTTCTCCACACGATTGGGAATCATTGTGGCCAGCTCCAGAAGCGAATCATACCTGGTATCGAGATTCTCGTTGGAGCTTAGGAATAAGGCGGCCGGATGAGCGTAGGTTCTCTTGTCGCCCTGTACACCCACTGAAAGCACCGGTAGCAGATGCGCCTGGATTTGCGCAGCATCCAGTAGCTCCTGGATACTGCCGCTGCTTTCCAGGATGGTTTGCATATCTACAGATCTTTCTTCGTATCCTGGATGATCCTCCGGCTTTGCCGGCGTACAAAGACATCGCACAGCCAGTCCCGGCCCCGGAAACGGATGTCTGTCCACCAGATGCTCGGGCAAACCCAGCAGTCGTCCCAGTTGGCGGACTTCATCCTTGTAAAGCTCGGCCAGAGGCTCGATAATTCGACCCTCCTCAATCATCCTGGCAATGGCCTCCACTCGATTATGGTGAGTCTTGATCGTATGGGATGATTTCGTGGAGCCGGATTCGATGGTATCGGGATAGATGGTGCCCTGGCCCAGAATCCACTCTTCGCTGGCCAGGCCCAGTTCCTTCGCATACTGAGCCTGGACTTTCAAAAACAGATCCCCGATGATCTTGCGTTTTTTCTCGGGTTCGAACTCGCCTTTAAGGGCTTCAAAGAATTCCCGGGATGCGTCATGCACCATTAGCTGCAGGCCCAGTTTCTCTATAGCTTCCAGAACCTGCGCGGATTCATCCTTTCGCAGGAATCCAGTATCTACCAGCAAACCCCGAAGATGGTCGGAAGGCATGGATTCGGCCAGCAGGGTGTAGGCCACTGTAGAGTCCACGCCCCCGCTCACAAGAAAGAAGACCTTTCGCCCGGTTGTGTCGGCCTTAATGCGGTCCTGCTCGGCGCGCAAGAAGTCCTGCAGTTTCCAGGAGTCCTTGAGCCCGCAGACCTGGATGAAACGGGATAGCAAATCGTCGCCTATTTCGGTATGCGAAACCTCGGGGTGAAACTGTATAGAAAAAAGATTTCGGGAAGTGTCTCCCAGAGCGGCAAACCGACAGTCTGGCGTAGAACCCAGCACTTCAAAACCTTCCGGCAGCGCCTCTACCTCGTCGCCGTGGCTCATCCAGACAACCGCATCGTCTCTCAGACCGCCAAATAGTCCCCTGGAGTCCGGATCCCCGTTCCAGCGAATCTTCGCCGCGCCGTATTCTCGACTTCCGGAGGCGCTCACTTTTCCGCCCAGGCTATGCATCATTAGATGATGGCCGTAGCAAATGCCCAGTACCGGGACGCCTACTTGCAGAACCTCGGGATCAATGGACGGAGCCCCTGGCTCATAGACCGATTCGGGACCGCCGGAAAGGACAATACCATGATAGCGGGATGCTCGCGAAGCGTCGAACTCGTCGGGAAACTCGATCTCCGTGTAGGCGCCCAGACGGCGAATCCTGGATGCGATCAGATGCGCATATTGGCCGCCGAAATCCAGTACGGCAATTTTTTCCTGCGGATGCGCTGTGCCTGGTTCCTGCATTCTATCCTCCGGATACAGATTATGTCCAGACAGTAGTGGCCGGTCCGTAGGACAATGCAAATCCAGCCGCAGAAAACCGGCTCATAGCGGAGTTCCGGCGTGCCGGTCTTGTGCGCATTTGCGCTGGCGGGATGCCTGGCTTCCGATGCTCAGCCTACGGCGATGTCCAGAAGGGTCCTCGGGAAGCGCAACCGCACTACCAGCGCCTGAAGTCTCCAGATTATTATGGAAGGGCGTTTTACAATAGCCTGATTCAAGGCTAAAAGAAACTGCCCGTCACGCGGTTGCGGATCTTCCATTTCAGCAGCACGTCCAGACCGGTGGCCCGGTCCACCATGTTGCCGTCGCGGTCGATCATCACGAGAGTTGGATAGGCCTGGATGCCATACCGGTTGGTGATCCGACCAAGATCGTCGATGACCACTGGATAGGAAATGGGACGGTCCTTTAAAAAACCTTGAACTACAGCCTCTTCCTCGGCGGTTATACCAAGGATTACCAGCCCTTCGTCATGCAACTCATCATAGATAGAATTAAGGATCGGAATCTCGGCTCTGCAGGGCATGCACCAGGTGGCCCAGAAACTGATCACCACGAACTTTCCGCGCAAGCTCTCAAGACTGAACGACTGCCCTTCAAGCGAATTCGCCTGAAAAGCCGCCGGCGGGCGCTCCAGGGCTTTCTTGTTCGCCATATACACCGGTACCTTCTGATACGCCACGAATCCCAGCACAGCGCCAAACAGAACGAGAGTAACGGCATTTCTTTTCAAAAAGTCAATAAGACCTTGCATGATGTTGATTCGTTTCGCCCCGCCTCTGCGTTACCAGAAGAAAAACAACGCCACATTTTCCCCGGGCCATCCACCGTCCCCGGAAATGGCCTTTTTGCGGGAAGGCGGGGAGTAATAAAAGAACCGGCGGGCTTGAGGTTGCATTGGAGAATCGAAAACAGAGAGAATCCAGGACTGAATATCAAAGGACAGGAAGAGAAGCAGCCTCACCGGATCTTTAAGGTAAGCATAATTGATAACGATTACAACACGTACGAACAGGTGATACGAATCTGTATGAAGGCCCTGGGAATTGGCTTCGAAGAGGCGCTTCAGATCGCGGTAGCAGTAGACAATAACGGAGTAGCCGAGGTCTTCCATGGCGATGAAGCCAGCGCCAATGAGGTGGCCTCGGTGATTCGTACAATCGGTATTGAGGTGCGCGTGGAGCCTCTGGGTAGCTAAGAAACTCCCATTCGCATTCAGACGGTCACAACTCGGGCGTCCCCGCCTTCCAAATCGATCGAAGCATAATCCTACTTACAGGGCTTCAACGGTTCGCAGCAGAATTCCGGATCACTCAAGGTTTTTTCCGGCTCAAGCAAGGTTACGTGAAAACCCTTCCTTTCCCAATAACATGTGTTTGCAGAGGTTTCCATCCGGTCCGAATCAAAAACCGGATCCGTGCTACCGGGGCAGTATAGCTTTAGCCAGCTCCATTCTACAGCGGTTCCGGCGGCATCGTTCATCAGCGGAACCAGTAGACCTGGCTGTTCCAGCTCCACGCTGGCCATTTCAGGCTCCTCGTAGTGGATAGTATAGCCTTCCAGAGTCTTTTCGATCTTTCCTGTGTAGAACTGGCTTCCGTCCGATTCGCCTCTTACAAGCTGAAACTCTACGGTCTGGCAGGAAGCCAACTGAAGCGTACGGTTACGTATAGAGGTTAAACGGTTTCCATCGCAGGAAAGGACAATGAGTGATAAGATGATTGAAAGCAAGGTAATCCGCCGGGCTGATGCCCGGTTATCCGAAATATGGCTACCGACGGAGCAGGACAAAAAAGGGGAAATCACTGCACCGATGCAAGAATACAGCAAGAGCGGAATTGCCATGGTTTTTTGCTCTCTATCCCCGGGATTCCTATCGTTTCTTGAAAAAGACATTCGTGGAGCATAGACGTTACTGCGTTTCTGTCACGTAGTTTTTACGACCTCGCAGGACAGCTGATCAAACCCGGTCGAACAGCCCAAAGGCAATTGATCAAGTTATGCGAAAACGAATCATCAAACGAAGTCGAAAAGATGTCCCAGCTTCTCTTTCTTGGTGCGAAGGTATTTTTCGTTGGCTTCTTTTGGGGGAATAGTGATAGGAACTCGATCCGTGATCTGAAGTCCGTAACCGTTCAGCCCCACTACCTTCTTGGGATTGTTCGTCAGCAGATGAATTGTTGTCAGTCCCAGGGAAGACAAGATCTGAGCTCCGATACCGTAATCCCGCAGATCGGCCTTGAACCCCAGTTTTTCATTGGCTTCCACTGTATCCAGACCTTCGTCCTGAAGATTGTAGGCTCGAATCTTATTCAGAAGTCCTATTCCGCGACCTTCCTGACGGATATAGAGTAGCACTCCCGCTCCCCGCTCGGCGATCAAATGCAGCGCTCGGTCCAGCTGTTCGCCGCAATCGCATCGCTCGGAATGAAAAATATCGCCGGTGAGGCATTCGCTGTGCACGCGTACCAGAACGTTTTCCTGGCCTTCTACATCTCCTTTAACCAGGGCAACATGAAGCTTATCGTCGATCGTCGTGGAAAAGACCTGAATACTGAATTCCCCGTAAGCCGTGGGCAGTTTGGACTCCGCCTCTTTGCGAATCAACGAGTCAAACTTGGTTCGATGACGAATCAGACCTTCGATGGTATAGACGTTCAGGTCATGCTGCTCGGCGAATTCCAGAAGGTCCGGAAGCCGGGCCATGGTGCCATCCTCTTTCATCACCTCGCAGATAACTGCTGCGGGATGAAGACCGGCCAGCTTGCAAAGATCCACGGAGGCCTCGGTATGGCCGGCGCGCCGGAGGACCCCGCCCCGAACGCTTTTTAACGGAAAAATATGTCCGGGTTTGACCAGATCGTCCGGACGGGTGGACGGCTCGGAAAGCAGTCGGATGGTATGCGCTCGATCCGGCGCCGAAATTCCGGTAGTGATTCCTTTGGCGGCATCCACAGAGATCGTGAAAGCTGTACCGTACCGTTCGGTATTTTCCCGGACCATGGGTTCCAGCTGAAGCGCCTGAATCCGATCTTCGGAAAGCGGAGTACAGATCAGTCCCTTTCCGTATGTGGCCATGAAATTGACGGCCTCGGGTGTGATATGCTGAGCGGAAACAACAAGGTCTCCCTCGTTTTCCCGGTCTTCCGAATCCACCAGGATAATCATTTTACCCTGGCGAATCTCTTCGATCGCCTGCTCTATCTTCTGAATGTCTCTGGCCATTTTAAACTCCGACTGAGGCCAGTTTTTGCAGGGCCCCTATTCCGAAAACATTTCTTTAAAGATAGCGCCGGCCCGCTCAAACAGCGCGCGGTCTTCTTCTTCGGTGGGCGGAGTGAAGATCCGCTCTTTCCAGCGCCGAGCAAGTTCAACATATTCCAGGCTACCGCCAATGGTGAGCTGAGTCCTGGCCTTGTTGGGAAAAATCTTAAGTTCCCCTCCCTTTTGAACCACCATACTTCGAGGGGGAATCTTCATGCCGCCACGAATCATGCAACCGGCGGTAATCATGGCGCCATCGCCGATTTCGGCTCCATCCAGAATGACGCAATCGATTCCAATTAGGGCCGCTTTGCCCACCTTGCAGCCATGCAACATGGCTCGATGTCCTACCAGGGTATAATCGCCGATCTCCACTCGCCCTCGGGAATCGCAGTGGATTACGGATCCATCCTGGATATTCACAGCTTTTCCAAGGGTAATGTGTCCCAGGTCGGCGCGGATTACCGACGATGGCCAGATTGAGCACTCGGGTCCCAGAACTACGTTGCCAATCACCGTTGCTTTTGGGTGGATCCACGCGGATGGGTGGACCATCCCTTCCGCACCCAGTTCCGACAAATCATTGCTGTGCTCCCGAGTGGTGCCGGCGTCGATTCTCTTCGGCCCGGATCTTTTCTGAGCTGCCCCTTTCTTTTTGGACAACTTCTTTGCGCTGGCAGCGCTCGTCTTATTCATGCTGCCTCGAGCCGGATTCGCATCCTTGACGCTGGCCTTCTTTGTTTTGCGTCCGCTCTTCGATTCTTTCTTCGCCATAGACAACCGCTCTCCGTTGATCGTATTTCAGCCCTTTTTCCCTTTTGATTTGGCGCTATTCAGCGCGTGGTCTCAGCGTGAGAGTGTTTCAGGATGCTTCCTCTCTTCTATAGGAGCGGCCGTCGTTACCTTGATCCGAAGAAGAACCCTGGGCGCCTTCGGTGGCGCTATGGTAGCGATGGATAAGCTCGGTAATGGACGATGCCAGTAACCCGGGAAGATTGGCGTAGTTTTCCCGGGCAATGCTCAGGCTCTCCGGAAAGATCTGCTCGGCAATGGCTCGTGGCCCCAATCCCACACCCAGCATTACAAGACCCCGCTCTTTGAGCTTTTCCACTTCGCCGAACAGCGCTTTGGTTTCATGGCTGCGAAGATCCGCTTCCATGTTTACCTTGCCGCGGCTTCCGCGAAAATCGGAGAGCACCACCAGGATTCGGGTTCGGGCTTCGGCGGAGAAATAGGAACTCAGCTCCTCCATGATATGGCTTTCCGGGATGGTATCCCCATGCCAGGACTGGGCAATGCCGGTGAACAGGTGGCTCTCATATTGGGGTCCGTATTCCGGATCCAGGTTTTTGAACCACTGCATGTCAATATCTACTTTGGAGTTCTTGAGATCGGAATAGCCCACCACTCCAAAAGGGATGCGATGATTACTCAGAATCTCGGCGGAGCTCATCAGAGCCACCAGGGTGGCGATGGAGTATTCAAAATTAAAAATCCTTCGCCCTTTATTCAGAGCAAATACCACTTCCACGCCTTTCAATCGATCTTCGTCTATATTGATCGTAGTGCGATCAAAGATGCGGCCATCGCTACGTCCGGCCAGGTAGGATAGATACTTTCGCGCATCCACCCGGGAACCCCGGGATTCGTAACGACGATTGATTTGAATGTCCGGATCCATGAACCGATCGAGATCCACAGTCACGCGATCGATCTCAGGACCGAACACATCCTTGAAGTCCTCGAGGCTGACGCCGATGTTATAGTCCCAGAGTATCTTTCGCTTTTTCAAGAATTCTTGATAGAGCTCCTCGCTGCGATATCCCCAGGCGCCGCCGCCATGGCCGGGATCGCCTACTCCTTTGTTGCCCTGGGTATCCTGCCCATACCAGGCATCGGGGCCTTCTTTTGTATCGCCGCCGGTTTCAGGCGTATCGATGTTGACCCCTTCTTTCAGGTCACGGCCGTCCAGGTTCCATTTGGCCTTTCCGGTATTGGCCTCCCTCCAGTGCTTATCCTGATCCCACCAGATCTTTGATTTATGGGTTCTTTCTTTCAGGGCTTTTTTTTTTGAGATGTTTTTTAGTCCATCCAGCAATGCGTTCGGATCCTGTCCATCCAGCAGGGTATCCAGAAGCGAAAACATCTTTTCCCTCTCTACGGGGTCCGCGATTTCGTGCAAATAGGCGATGCCGGCGCCTTCGCTCATAATATCTTTGAGCATACCTTCGGTGAGGTTTTCCGGCTCGGCCACCGCCCAGCCAACGGAATCCGCGAAGCGACTCAGGTTCGTCAGTCCAAATCTGTAGGGCTGTAGATTCGCCGCGCCAATTTCCCGCTTTCGGGCTTTTTCGCGAAGCGTTGTATGAAACTGTTGCATCAGCTTTACCAGCTCCGGCGCTTCTGCTTCTTCCAGCCCCAGCTGGCTGCGCACTATTTCGCGCAAGGATTCCGCATCTTCTACGGGGGGTATTGTATAGCAGGTAAATCGGTTTCGGAAGGCCCGGCTTACCGTGGGAGAAGTCCGCTGGGAGCGGTAGAACTTGATTCCAAAGATGCGGGATTCAGTGGGCAGAAACACAGGATCATTGCTTCCCGATTCCGGGGGAAGCATCAAAGCTCGCGCATCGTCCATGAGCATGTTTAGCTTCTCTACCAGTTCTGGTCCGGCGGCTTCCAATCCCTGGATAAGGATAAACTCGCCATTCTTTACGGCTTTCGTAAGCGGTCCATCCACCCAGTCCACCGCCGCGCCATCGGAGGCATTGCTGGAGGCCGGCTTCAGTCCGCCCATTACATCCGCCGTATGCATTCCGCGGGAAAGAGTAACAACGTGCAAGTCCCGGCCCAGGGCCTGGGCAAAAAAGCGGACGTATTCGTCGGGCTCCACATCCGAATCCCCTTCCAGAAGTACGTTTTCCTTGAACTGAATGGCTCGTGCAATAGCCTCCAGGATCTGAGCTCGGGCGGGCACCGGAACAAATTCCTCCGTAGCCTTCTCCAGGTTGGATTTGAATGCTTCCGAATCAGGTACAATGGAGCCTTCGGTATGGAATTCTTTGAGGTTCAGGACGGCCCGGCCAATAGAGAACCGACCATCGGTGTTTGCCGCCAGCTCCACATTGTGATGCTTCTTCTCTACGGCACCGGAAAGATTGAATTCCTTGAGTCGATTGTCGAACATCCCTTTGATCTCTACATGATCTTCCGGAGTTCTGAAAGGACGAAGATAGACATCGCTTAACTCTTGATAAAGGGCCTGCGGCTGATCTTCAATTCTTCGCGTTAGTCGGGTGAGGTTTCGCAGATTGAAGTGATATCTTTCCAGATCCCTGGAGCCGATTTTCTTTCGGATGACCGAATCTTCAACGTCCCGATTTATATGAACGATGGCATTCAGTACATCCTCCGGCACGTCGGGAAACAACCCCTTCAGAATTTCCACAAGCTCGACTACCGGATAAGGGTCCAAATAGACAGTAACGAAATACTTCTGAATCTCGCGAGGCAGGTTCTTTCGGCCCTCAAAGCCCTCCGCCGGGTTCTGCGTCGCTACAAACTGAAACCCGGGGGCGGGATCGATTCTAGTGGCATCCCCTTCCAGCATTTCCAGGTAGTGTTCGCTGAAGATGGACTGAAACCGTTTCAGCACTTCGGGGCTGGAAAGGTTCATCTCATCGGCCACGAAAGTGGAGCCCTGACGCATGGCCTGGCTCAGAGGACCGTCGGACCATACGAAGCCGTGGGTGCTGGGATCCAGTCGATACGAGCCCACCAGATCCTCGGGTAGCGTGTCTTCATTAAAGCTGTAGCGGATTGTGGGATGCTTTCGAAGGCTGTTTATATAGTAGATAAGTGCGTTCTTGCCGACTCCGGCATCTCCCACAAGTAGAAGCGGCTTGTTCTGCACCATGGCAGGCAAAATCTTTCTTAGATTGGCCTTCGTGGTGGGCGTGAGTATGATATTTGTTTCCGGAATCCAGCCCGGATCTTCATGGAATAGGGGAACATTGTAACCTGCTATCTGAATGGACGGCATAATGGACATTGCCTCTCATATTGACTTTTGAGTCAAAGGAAATGTTGGACCGTGGCCGCTTTCTTATTTCTGATTCGAAATGCTTGTGATCAACCCACAAAGCAGGCCCGGCCCGAATACCGCTTTCATAATCGGTATGGCTACGGGTGCAAATTCTACTGCGAGAACTCCGGATATCTTCTACAATATGGTAAACGCTTTGAGGCTCTGTTTTCGATTTATACTTTCCTAAATCTACGTTCCCCGGCCTCTGGTGTGATCATGACTCAATCCTTCCTTTCCGAGCGAATGAATCACATTGATACCTCCCAGATTCGACGAATGTTCGACCTGGCCGCAAAACTGGACTCGCCCATCAATCTGTCCATCGGACTCCCCCACTTCCCCACACCGGAGCCCATCGTCGAAGCCGCCCGCAAAGCGCTGTTGGAGAATAAAACAGCATACAGTCAAACCCAGGGAATCATGGAGTTGCGACAGGCTTTGAGTCATAAATTCGCATCCAGAAACGGCTTCCAGGCCGCCCCGGAAAACATCCTGGTTACCTCCGGCGTCGCCTCCATTCTGCAACTGCTGTTTCTCACTACTGTAGATCCGGGCGATGAAGTATTGCTCATTGAGCCTTCCTTTCTGATTTATCGCGGCCTTTCCGGCTTCTTTGGAGCGAAACAACAAACCATTCCCGAGGATTTCCAACCCGCCGATCTGGATAAGCTCGATTTCAAGCGATTGAAGCTAATCCTGTATTCCAGCCCTTCCAACCCTACCGGTCGAATTCTATCAGAATCTCAGATCAGCGCTCTGGGCCGACTGGCGGATCGCACCGGAGCACTGCTTTGCAGCGATGAAATCTACGAGATCTTCGACTACGATGGAAAGTTCAAAAGCGCGGCATCCGTTTATTCAAAAGCAGTAACCATGATGGGATTTTCCAAGTCTTACAGCATGACCGGAATGCGTCTGTCCGCTGTAACCGGACCGGAAGCGTTGATCAAGGCCATGACCACATTGCAGCAATACACCATCGTCTGCGCGCCTACGCCGCATCAATGGGCCGGATTGGCCGCCCTGGAAACCGATATGTCTGCCCAGGTTGCCGACTATCGCAAGCGACGGGACTATCTGGTACAGGAGCTCAAGGACCACTACGAATTTGGACCGCCGGATGGAGCGTTTTATCTTTTCGCTCGAGTGCCGGAGGATTCCCTGAAGTTTGTGCAACGAGGCATTGATGAACATCAACTACTGGTGGTGCCGGGAAGCATCTTCACCGATAAGGGCAACTGGATTCGAATCTCCTATGCGGCTCCGGACGAAACTCTGGAGCGCGGAGCCCGAGCCCTGAAAGCGCTGGTAGGAGCTTGATTCCGTTACCGGAAAACATGCCGGGCTGGATGCTCGGCTCCGCCCTAATTCTGGCTTTCTTTTTGGGAGCTTCCATCTTCAGCTTCTATCTGGCTTCGGCAAGCCGGGTATTATATTTCTTCTACGGCCCGGCGCGAAAACAGTTGAGCTATTGGAACCGCTGGAAGGAATTCTTCAGCCGACGGTCATTCTGCGATGACTGCGAAACCCCGATACGGCCGGCCCATGTTATTCCTGTTCTTGGCTATTTCCTTGCGCGAAGACATTGCCCGGCCTGTGGGGCGGAGATTCCGGCCATGCATCCCATTCTGGAAAGCCTGGGGGGATTGCTTCTAATCTACTTTCTGGTTGCCAGTCAGGACCTCGCGCTTTCGCTTCTTGCTCTTCTCTTTTGCGGGCATATGCTCATCGCCATCGCCACCGACTGGAATCTGTACAGTCTGGATTACGAAAACACCATTCTCGCCGCGCTGGTTGCGCTACTCTTTTTGCTGCGCAAGTCCTTCATAGCCGATCTATGGCCGGCGCAGGAATGGGATTTGCTCAAGCAGAACGTTTCACTCATGACCGATTATCTGGACTCAACAGGTTTACTGCTACATTTCCTGGCTTCCAGCATCTGGGCGGGGCCATTAGTAACAGCTCTGGGTGCGCTCCTTCTAACTCTGCCGCTCCATTTCTGGAAACCGGAAGGTCTGGGTCTGGGGGATGTATGGCTTCTGATGCCCCTGGCTCTATTTCTGGGTATGCCCTACATACTGCTGCCCATAATCCTTGGATCTGGCTGGAGCGTAATTCATATTGTGCTAGTTGCGAAGGATCGCGCTGCGCCTGCGCCCCTGGGCGCTTTCATGGCCGCCGGAGCAATGCTTGCGGTGACGGTTCAGTTCTACTACTTCTGATTCTCGCCATGGGAGGTAGTAGCGTTTCATAAAGTTATGTAAGGATGGATCTGATACCCCCTGGCGAATGCTTCTACCCCGTTTCCGGCCTTAGGCGGTAGCTCTGGCTCCGGGGCGTAAACACCTGGTGAGGTTGGGACGGCACCAGGCGTACAACCCTGCTTACAGCCTTCCGGTTCCGCAGCAAACAGGGATCAGGGTTCCCTCGGGGCGGACTCTTCCGAGCTCAATTCGCGCACAGGAATTGAGCTCGGCCTGATAGGTATCAGTTAGTTCTAAACATCAGAACTTCATAGTTGGGAATCGTAATCTCATTTCCGCCCCATCCGAAGTTGCAGTTGCTGCCTACGATCTTTCCAGGATGGACTCCGCCGTTGTAGCTTGCGCGACATACGTAGAGAATCCGGTTTCCTTCGCGGCCAACCTCAATGGGCACGTATCCGTTCAAACGAGGAACCTGACCGTTGGCCGCAGCGCGCCAGCTGTATCGCTGTAGACTTGCCTGCGACACCTGCAAAGTGAAGTATTCATTGGCGGTGATCTCGCGACCGCCGTATCCAAAGTTGCAGTTCGTGCCAACGATTTTTCCGGGATGGTAGGTACCGTTCATGTAGCCGGCGCAAAGAAAAAGGTTTTGTCCGTTTTCGTTTCCGCCGTACAAAGTGAAACCGTTGACTTTTCCATTGGAGCCCTTCACCCAACGATCTTGAGCCATCAGTCCGGTAGCCGAGACCAAGAACAATCCCAGAGCAGCGATCAGCCAGTGTTTAGTATTCATTCATTTCTCCTTCTAGTTTTGCTTATTGACGGCGAATTCTTAAGGTATGTTCCAGGAATTGCAACTGCGATTCGCATTGCAGGGAAAAAAGTGGACCCGGCAGGCCCCTTGCTGCGAAAGGAATGCCTTGCCTGAGTAGTATGCAATTAGCTCGAATAAAAGGCCGCATGAATGGCCGGGTGTCCCTGGAGCAGATTCAAGGCCCGCTGGATACTTCCCTTCCCTTTTTCCGTATGATTCCAGACATTAAGACCGGAAGGATGAGGAAGAGCAATCCAGTCGAAAACGATATCGTTCCACTGACTTCTGAATTGTCTTCCTATAACCTGTTCCAGCTTGTAAGCCGCCCTGGACTTGCTGTTTAAAAAATTCTGCCGGGTATACGTCGGGTTGGCCTCGCGGGCGAAATCGGGTTCTCGCTGCGACGTACCCTTTTTGGCAAGACGGGCATCGTCAGACTTCGATACGGCGCCGGTAGACCTGGCTCCTTTGCTGGCGGACCCGGGTTTGTGGGGCGCTGGCACTGACGAATGGTCTCCGGAAAATAGAGTAGCCCTTTCCAATATCTGGTCGATGGCAAGTTTTCCGATGGGAATAACAAGCTCCGGTCGATGATATTCCAGCTCGAACTCAAGGTGGACAATACAATTATCTACTTCCTGCCTTTCGGGTTTCCGATCTCCGTTTTTGGCCTTTCCAGGAAAGCAGCGGCATACAGCTGACATGTTAACCGCCTGACGAAAGCTCTCTTCTTCGATGCCGATGCTGGCCAACCATTTAAATAGAGTTTTGCCCGCGGTATAGGCGAAGGGTTTTCCAAAGCGCTCTTCGTGGATTCCCGGGGCCTGGCCCAGACTGACTATGCTTGATTTGCCCACACAGCCGTGCACCGGTCGGCCTTCCATGTTCGGGCATCTGCGGCAGGCCAGGAGTCGCTTTATGTGCTCTTCCATGGATACCGAGGCATTCTTGCTGCCTCCGGCTGGCTTTCCGCCTGCGGGTCTGGTCTGTTCGGACTTCGTCTGTTTTTGGCCGGGCACTGAATCTGTTACTACCTTTGCGAAATATCAAACGCCCCGGGCAAAGGCGAAAATCGTAGCTGCCACCGGCCGGATCAATCGGGCCGGAGCCGTCGGAAGACTTCCGTTTGAAATTACTTTCCGTAGATGCGAAGCAGTCGCATGTACACCCCTGGATTCTCCTGAATGTAATCCACCAGGTTTTCCCGGGAAATACGATAGACCTCGATTTCCGAAACTGCGATGAAATCGAAGGAAGACGGAGCTTCCTTCTGGATCTGATAGATCTCTCCGCAGAAATCCCCCCAGCCCAGGGTTTCGATCACTTCGCCATCCACGACAACGTTCACTTCGCCGCGCTTTACGATGAATGCCTCATAGCAGATTTCCCCTTTCATGAGAATCCGCGTTCCGGCCGGATAGGTTCGCTGCTCCATGATCAATTCGAGCTGCGTTTTCTGAGCAGAGGTAATCCCCTGCAGGAATCGCGAATGGGAAAGGGTTTCCCAGGTTCCGGTACGGCGAATATCGTTCAGTCGCTTGAATTTTTCCAATAGCTCGGAGCCGCGTATGAAGTTCAGGAACTTGGTTTTTTCTATGGTGAGCGCCCGAACGTTCGTAGAGGCGACAACGTCAGCGCTGCGGGGTTGTTCCAGAATCAAGGATGCTTCGCCAAAGTATTCGTAGGTTCCGTATTGCTTGGAAATGCTATCGTCTTTAACGGACTCCTGTTCCATGCCCTCAACACGAACGTTTCCGGCAACAATGATGAAGAACTTGTCCCCCGGAGTGTCCTTTTCGATGATCTTTTCGCCTCTTTCGAAATTCTCCTCCTCTACAATAGAAAGGAACTCTTTTGACTTGGCGATAGGAAAGTCTTTAAAGATATCCACATTGGAAAGTACGTCCAGAATCCGGTAGGCCACTTCATGTCTGGGCGGCTTCACCGGCGGGTACAGAGTGTTTTCAATTCCGAAGGTGGCCAGACGCATCTTCGTATCCGCCGGCATATCCTTCTTGGCGATGTGATACACCGTAATCTTTTTTTGCGTCTCTTCGGTTAGAGTGTTTAAATAGTCAATGCGCGTATGCAGGGGCGGAATGCCGGCTTCATGATAGATGATATCGTAATGCCAGGGGAAATCGTTCAAATCCTGGTATCGGGTTTCTGTAAGTACGCCTTTGTCCAGGAGCTCGGTGAACTTTTCGGGTTCGTTCAGGTGATCCGAAGAGTATACGAAGCTCTGGTCCTGGAACTGGTATTCGAAGCTCAGACTGGGAATGGAATGCAATGCGTAGTTGAAGCGAAAGATGGCGCCGTTAATGATATAGTTCTTCCCTATAACCACCGGCACAAAATCGAACAGACTGAATAACTCTTTCTTTGGGATTCGCGTAAGCGCATTGTACTTTCGAATGAAGGAGTGGATCACCGTCTCTGTGGTGTAGATGGTAATCTTGCCCTCTTCCAGAATCTTCTGAAAAGTTCCGGCATCGTGGTCGGCATGGCAATGGGTAAGGATAATGGAGTTAATATGCTTGGGGTTTACGTTGGACTTTCGCAGCCATTCGGTGGAGTTCACCGGCGGATCCACCATGATTCCTTGATGGTTGATCCAGAGTATGAAGCCGGAAGTGTTGTCGTCCGGATCGAAACCGTGGCTAGGTCCCAGACAGGTCACACCCAGAAGCGGCGGCTGGTAGGGCTCGGGCATTCTTTCGCCGGCGTCGTATATGATGTTATAGCCCACTTCGCCGGGCACGGAAATGTTCTTGTGAAGGTCTTCGTCGCGGACCTCAAAATCTCCGCCATCTTTCTTTTCGATGGTAACGTTGTTGAAGCGGACTTTGTCGTTTTTGAAGATAACGAACCGAACCAGGTCATCCAACTCCCGGTTGCCGCGGAAATGTTCCATTTCTGCCCGCATATCCGGGTATCCGAAGGTCTCCTCCCCGTTCACGTACTCGGAGCGCAGATCCACTACCTCGGGGCCAAAAACGGACTCTTGCAGTACCACCTTGAACTGCTCCCGCTGCTCCTCGGTACAAACTACGTAGGTCTTTTTCTGGCGAAGATAGAAATTGTAATAGAGCGGAAATTCCAGTTCCGCCACTGAGATACCCTTTTCCACATGAAAGAACTCGCCTGGAAGCACAAAAATCTGCGGAGTGCTCCGGGGCAGCAACATGGTATCCTTGATGGTCTCTGGCGGGGCCCCGAATTGAATGTATCCCACCGAGGTTTCTACCAGATAGCCCCCTCGGGGAAGCGTGGTATAGGGTTCTGTTAGTATAATTCGGGCCATTTTTTATCTTTCCAGGATTGTGTGGACAGGATTGCTTTCTTGCTATATCGGGGGATTTTTGGGAGATTTCCTGTAGTCTATGTTACCCCCCTTGCGCTGGAACACAATTTTTTTTCCCCTTCTCTTAACGGTTGTGGTACTGCCAATATTGAGTTGCTATCGAGAACGAAATTCGGAAGGGTTGGAAGCCCTGGTCGCACCGGCGGCCGGCCATGAGCACGAGGTAAAGATCCGTTTGTCCCAGGTTGAATCCGGGATCCGCAATTTCACATTGCAGCCCACCCTGGGGCATACACATAACATCGTACTTACCGAAGAAATGGTGCAAACAATCAAGAACGGCGGAATTGCCGAACTTCAGTCAAGTATGGAGATGTATCACACCCATCTGGTGAAAATAGAAAAGTTCTATTGAAGTTTCTTGCAGGCTGAGATGAGTCGTAGAATGAGATGAATCCCAGGATGAGATGCCCGGCAGGCTGGCCGATGAGCGACCTGGCTCACTCTGCTGGATTTGCCCCGAGGGATTCTTCTCCGGACTCTGGTCCTTTCCAATGCCGCTTTGCCGGTAAAGTATATCCAGTCCGTGGCGGGCTTCAGACCATCGCCGTAGAGCTTTTTTTCCCGATCAGGATGCTTTCAAATGTTCCTGTAAACGAAAAAGGGGAACGATGCGCTCCCCTCTTCAGTGCGGATGATTGAGACGGCCACGGCCGAGAATCATGAACCCGGAAATTGGTGTCCGGGAAATCAGAGATGCTTCTCGATGAATTCCTTGAGTTGCTCTTTGGGCAGCAGACCAACCACTTTGTCTACGGGCTTTCCGTCTCTGTAAAGCACCAGTGTGGGGATTGCGGTAATGCCCAGGGATTGTGCTATTCCCTGATTCTCGTCCACGTTCACTTTGGCGAACTTTACGGCTTCCATTTCGCCGGAAAGCTCCTCTACGATGGGGGCTACCATGCGACAGGGACCGCACCATTCGGCCCAAAAATCCACCAGGGTTACGCCCTGGGCTGTTTCTTCGGTAAATTTATCTTCGGATAACGCTTGTACTGCCATTGTTTACTCCTGAGGCCTGAAAAACCAACCATTCGGGGCTTTTCCAGGGCGCTTATGCGGTCAATTCATCCTCGCCCCTTTCGTTGAAAAGAAAAAAGGGGCGTAGGGTTTGACATCTACTTTTTCTTCTTCTTGCCTCCCTTCTGTTCGGCAATGATCGCTTCGATGCGCTCCTTGTTCGAATCCAGAGAGATCTGTATCTTTTGTTGTTCCGTTTTGTTTCCTGTAAAAACAAAGATTCGTTTCAACATCTCAAAAAGTTTCTGTATTGATTGCAAATCTGCCAGGTCCTGGCTGGCCAGTTCGTATTTGGAACGGAAATCCTGCGCTGCCGTCTGGGCTTCTTCGGTCAGGAATTGCATATGCTCCTGAAGCTCCCTGTAGTAGGGTGCATTGCTGTCCTTGGCGGCGCCGTACTGTTTGAAATCCATCAGGTTTCGGGCAAGTATTGTGAGCTTCATATGCAACTCGGGAAAATACCAGCGCCATTTTCCGGTGCCCACGGCGATTTTCAGATTCTGCATCGTTTCCCGAAAAGCCAGTAGCAACTTCAATCGCCGGGCCGGATTGATGCCTTCGATCTTTTCCAGTCGATCTTGATTCTCAGTTAACCCTTCATCGATCTGGTCGCCGACGATCTTCACAAGCTCGTTCAACGCATTGGCGACTTCCTTTCGCGCATCGCCCACCAGTTTATCATTCTTCAAGTTCTGAATTTCGTGGGACAGTGTGGACATCTGGACCATCAAATTGCAGCTTTTAAGGGCGATTATGGCGTTTCGGAACATGAAATAGGGTTCCATATCCGCATTCTTTCGCGCCGCTGCTTTCAGCGTCGAAGACTCCTTTTTCAGCTCTTCCAGGGCATCCTTGTACGGCCGCACCTTGTCGTTGTACAGTGCCTTCTGTTCTTTGGAAACCGCCATAGCTCTGTCCATGATATCGGCTGTGCCGCTCAAAATTCAAGTTGTAAAAAAAGGCACGGAGCGCAGCGTCGACGGTATGGCACCATTATTTATTCAGGGAATTGGTCCGGTGGAATGGATCATTATCCTTGCAGTGATTTTGATTCTTTTTGGCGGGCGAAAAATCCCTCAGCTGGCAAAAGATCTGGGTAGCGGAATCCGGGAATTTCGAAAATCGGTCACCAATGCGGCTCCCGAACTGGAAGAGCCGCAAAACGAACCTCTGCACACAGAGAAGCCCAAACGAAAAACCAAATCTAAATCCAAGAGCTAATCTATGGCAAAAGCCCAACGGCCTTCGGGAAAAAAGACCAGCAAGGCTCAAGCGAAGTCGTCCAAAAAAACGGGCAAGAAGAAAGCCGCCAGAAAGAAAAGCAGCGTAGCCACAGACTCCCGCAAAGGTTCCTCCACCACGCGCTCCCGAACCGGTACCGGACAGTCTGCCAGCGGCAAAACCCGACGGGCGGTAGCTGTGCAAAGCACGGGCAACACCGCCGGTGTGGCGGACTCCGATTATCTAGACGAGCAAGACCCGCGAGAAAGGTACATGAGCCTGGGCGATCATCTGGAAGAGTTGCGAAAGCGACTACTCTGGATCATTGGCGTGGTTATTTTCGCTTCCGTTGGCTTTGGCATCTTTAGCTACGATCTGCACAGCATTCTGGTCCAGCCCTTCAAAGCAGTTTCCGATTATCCGCTATTATTGCAGGCGGTGGCCGGTCCGCTGGATGTGGTAATTCGACTTAGCCTGCTTCTGGGAATTCTTAGTACAGCGCCCATCATACTCTGGATACTCTGGGGCTTCGTTACGCCCGCTGTAAGCCGCAAAGTGGCCTGGATTGGCCACATGAGCGTGCTGACCTCCGGACTGCTGTTCTGGGGAGGCGTGGTTTTCACCTGGTTTAACCTCTTCCCCATTAGCCTGGAGATGTTCTTTAAAGTAATGCTTATGGGTCTGGAAAACACTATCCCTCAGACCACGATTGAGAAGTACTATAGCTTCTTGTTCATGGTCCATATGGGCGCCGGGCTCATTTTCCAGGTTCCATTGCTGATTGTGGCGTTGGGCGCCCTGGGGATTCTAACGGTGGAGTGGCACAAGAAGTACTGGAGATTTTTCATTACGGCCGTGTTCATTCTATCGGCTATCATCACCCCGCCGGATCCGCTCACCCAATCTATCCTGGCAGGTCCGATTATCGCGCTCTACGCTATTGCAGTAGGCATAGTCTGGCTTCTGGAGCGAAGCCGACGAAAGAAAGACCTCATAGAAAGAGAGCTCCGCTAAAGTCTTTCAAGGCGGATAGATAATCTTCCCTGACCCTGACGAGTCGTCGCGTTTTCGGATTCTAAACCAGGGTCCTGGCGGAAGGCTTCCAGGCCATGACAGACAAAGTCATGGTCCTGGAACAAGCGTCTATCGGGCTTTATCGGGCGAAAAAGGATTTGAACTGAGCCACGCTACAGGCCACAGAGAATCCGGAAGAGCGAAAGTCCACCCTCAGGCGAATTTCTCTTTCTTCTCTTTCTCTTTTTTCTTATCGTCTTTTCGGTAGGTGAAGACCGGCTGATCCCCGCTTTCGATGACCTGCGGAGTGATTACAACCTGATCGATGTCTTCATTTCCGGGAATGTCATACATCAGATCCATCATGATCTTCTCGACGATGCTTCGCAGTCCCCGGGCGCCCGCCTCGCGTTTGATGGCTTCGTCGGCGATCCGAGTAATGGCTTCGTCGGTGAACTTGAGCTTCACATTTTCCATCTCAAACATCTTCTGATACTGCTTGAGGATAGAGTTCTTGGGCTCGGAAAAGATTTGCTTGAGAGTCGCCACGTCCAGATCATCCAGAGTGGCGAGAACCGGGATTCGACCAACGAATTCTGGGATCAGACCGAACTTCATCAGATCGTCCGGGATTACGTTTCGCAGGATCTCCTGCTTGGTCACTTTGCCCCGAGCGACACCGCTTTGACGGTCAAAGCCAATGGTCCGAGAGCCCAGGCGCTTCTGAACCATATCATCCAGACCCACAAAGGCGCCGCCACAGATGAACAAAATGTTTCGTGTATCGATGGTCAGAAAATCCTGATGCGGATGCTTTCGTCCTCCCTGTGGAGGAACATTGGCAACGGTACCTTCGATGATCTTGAGCAATGCTTGCTGAACGCCTTCGCCGGAAACATCCCGGGTAATAGACGGATTTTCGGTCTTGCGCGAAATCTTGTCGATTTCGTCGATGTAAATGATTCCGATCTCGGCCTTTTTGACATCGTTGGAGGCATTCTGAATGAGACGCAGAAGAATATTCTCCACGTCTTCGCCCACGTAACCCGCTTCAGTAAGAGCAGTGGCATCCGCAATGGCAAAAGGCACTTTAAGCAGGCGGGCCAGGGTCTGAGCCAGAAGGGTTTTTCCAGAACCGGTGGGCCCGATAAGCATGATGTTGGACTTGTCCAGCTCAACATCGCCCTTTTTCTGATTCTGCTGGATTCGCTTGTAATGGTTATACACCGCCACAGCCAGGGCCTTCTTGGCCTCATCCTGACCGATTACGTATTCATCCAGGATCTTCTTGATCTCCACCGGACGGGGCAATTCCTGCAGAACGCCGGCCGCACCGGTTTCCTGCTCCCCCTCTTCGGCAATGATTTCATTACAGAGTTCAATACACTCATCGCAGATGTAGACGCCAGGACCGGCCACCAATCGGCGCACCGAATCCTGCTCCTTTCCGCAGAACGAGCAATGAAGCTTCTCTTTATCTGATCCTTTTTTTCTGGATGCCATTATTGTCAGTTTCTACCCGGCCGTAGTCGATTTCAAAGAAAATTAACTACCCGATTTTCCATTACCGCTGGAGACGAGGTCGGCCCCTTTCGGTTTGATTTCAATCACATGGTCAATGAGCCCATAATCCCGGGCTTCTTCCGCCGCCATGTTTCGTACGCGATCCGTATCCTTCTCGATTTGTTCCAGGGCCTTGCCGGTATGGTGCGAATAGATGCGGTTCAAACGATCCTTTACGCTGAGAATTTCCTTTGCCTGTAATTCGATATCCACTGCCTGTCCGGTTACACCGCCCAGAGGCTGATGCATCATGATTCTTGCATTGGGCAGCGCCGAACGCTTTCCTGCGGTACCGGCCGCGAGCAACAGGGAAGAAATATTGGCCGCCTGGCCCACACAAATGGTGCGGATGTCCGGACGGATATACTGCATGGTATCGTAAATAGCCAGCCCGGCAGAGATATAGCCGCCAGGGGAGTTTACGTAGAGATAGATATCTTTTTCCGGATCATCTGCTTCCAGAAACAGCATCTGCGCGATGATAATATTACAGTAGTTGTCGTCGATGGGGTACCCCAGAAAAATAATCCGATCTTTGAGCAAACGAGAGTAGATGTCGTAGGTTCTCTCCCCTCTTGAGGTCTGCTCGATAACGTAGGGCATAATTGCCATGGATTCCTCCCAATAGTTCAACGCTCCGGTCTTGGGGCCGGGGCTTGCAGCGGACATAATGCCAGCTTCAGAGTCTTTTAAATTAAGGACCGTACCCGTCAAGTGAACTACGAAACCGGGCAATCGTCCAGTAAAGCGCGAAAAAAACCACTTTCTTGCATTTGACTTCAGGGTTCAAAATCAGCCGACCAGGACCGGCCGAACTTTGGGCCCTGGAAGTGCGGTCACGAATCGACGGGGATCACTCGCTTGATAGGGGCACGGCGCCAATCAATACTGCAGTGCGCCTTCTTCGAACAGCTTCTCGGCAGAAACCGGGCTACCTTTTTTGAACTCGGCATTGTCCCAGATCAGGTCCAGAGTCTTACGCATACGGACTTCAAAACGGATATCGTCTCGCAAATTGGGGTTTTGAACCAGCATATCCAGCTGATCTTCCGGCACGCGACCGCCAGCTCGTTCTTTGATCAACGCATCCACTTCTGATTCGTCGACCTCGATCTCCTCTTTTTCGGCGATTTCGGTTAGAATCAGACTTTCGCGAACGTGCTTTTCAGAATCGTCCCGCATACGCTTTTCCAGGGACTCCTTAGTATCTCCAGCCAGTTGAGCGATTTGCTCCAGGGGCATATCCTGCTGACCGATCCGGCGACGCAGGTTTTGCAACCGACGGTCGAACTCGGAGTCTACCAGACTGGAAGGGACATCAAACTTCGTTTTTTCCGTAAGTTCGTCTACCAGAGTTTGCAATACCCGGGACCGCACGGTATCTTCCGCAGCTTCCCGGATATTCTTCTCAACGTCTTTCTTCAGATCATCGATGGTTTCGAATTCGCCCAGGTCTTTGGCGAATTCATCGTTCAGTTCCGGCAGCTCTCTATAAGAAGCTTCCTTCACGGTGAACTCTACCTGGACTTTCTTACCGGCGAACTTCTGATCCGGAAAATCATCGGCAATCAGTTGTTCGTAGGAAGAACTGGCTCCCACTTCGGTTCCGATTACGTTTTCCTTGAGACCTGGAAATACATCGTCTCTATTTGTGTAGAACGGGAAATCGTCGTTTTCGAAAAGTACTTCGTCCCCGTCCTTAACGGACAGATTCAGACGCGCGTAATCGTCTTCTTCTATCTTGCCGGCTTCCCGGCTTTTCATAACGGCATGCTCTTTGCGCAGAAGATCAATCTTCTTGTCGATGACAGATGACTCAATCTTAACTTCGCCCTTTTCGGCTTTGAGCTTACGGTATTTGGCCGGCTTGATTTCGGGGATGTATTCGTATTCGCCTTTGAAGGCTGCGCCACCTTCTCGGGAGAGGCTTTCGATTTCGAACTGCGGGGCCTTGATGGGAGGCGGCTGCAGTTCGGGGAAGATATCTTCCATGGAATCCTGGATCAGAAAGTTGGCGGCATCGCCGGCCACGGAGTCGCCCAAATGACGGGCTACCATATCCAGCGGCACTTTGCCTTTTCTGAAACCGGGAAGTTTCACGCTCGGTCGGGCCTTTTCGTAGGCCTTCTTAAAGGAACGTTCCACTTCTTCCGCAGTATTGTTGACGGTGATCTCCATCACCGTCTCGGACTTTTTCTTTGTTTTAAATTCCATTCTGTTCGCGAAAGAAAAGGATGAGCGGGAAACGGGATTTGAACCCGCGACCCCCTCCTTGGCAAGGAGGTGCTCTACCGCTGAGCTATTCCCGCATGTGCGAGCGAAGGGACTTGAACCCCCACACCTTACGGCACCAGAACCTAAATCTGGCGTGTCTACCAGTTCCACCACGCTCGCGAAACCGGTCTGACCAGGTTCAGGCTTCCGATGGTGCGGTCAACAGATAATTGCCAACCACTCCCGGAAACCGCCCGGGCC
Organism: Spirochaetaceae bacterium; assembly: GCA_002730875.1. GTDB lineage: Bacteria > Spirochaetota > Leptospiria > Leptospirales > Leptonemataceae > UBA3465. The sequence goes on from PCBI01000017.1 coordinate 221,332, forward strand.
ACCGGATGGGCGAACGACGGGATTCGAACCCGCGACCACCAGTGCCACAAACTGGCGCTCTACCAACTGAGCTACATCCGCCATTTCTTGTGCCAGGCTGTGCGCCAGGAGGGAGTCGAACCCCCGACCCACTGCTTAGAAGGCAGTTGCTCTATCCAGCTGAGCTACTGGCACATTCGGGATGATTGGATTTGAACCAACGACCCTCTGCTCCCAAAGCAGATGCGCTACCCCTGCGCTACATCCCGTGTCCTGAATCAATTCTCCGGGCGCTCATGCGCCGTCCACCAAAAAACGAATCCTGGCCTTCTATGATCGACTTTCCCATGACGATAATCCCTGTATGGCGCTACCATTCTGGGAAAGCATGAAACTGGGTCAGAAGGATCCGGAGCAACAGGAACTGGAGGTACTTAAACAGATCCCGGTTTTCGACAAGTTGCCTCACCGAGCCTTGAAACTGGTGCGCTCCCTCTGCCATGTACGCCACTTTAAAGAGGGTGAGCACATCTTTCGCACCAATGAGCCCGGAGTTGGGATGTACATCATCATGGAAGGATCTGTGGAGATCTATCGGCTCCACGGGGATACCGACGAAGAAGACAGCATGGCTCAATTCTACGACGGGGACTTCTTTGGTGAACTTGCCCTTCTGGACGATTTGCCCCGCACGGCCAGCGCCCGGGCGCAGGGTTATTGCCGAATGCTGGGCTTCTTCCGTCCCGATCTATTAAGCCTGATGAATCGTAATCCCAGGATTGCATCAATCATACTTCTTAACATTGCGCGAATCACTGGCAAGCGCCTGATCAAGACCAATGAACGACTGGAAACAATGCTACTCGAGGCAGGAAAGGAACTGGCCTGATGTTTAAAGACACGGACATTTCCACACACATCGTCAGGCTACTTTTCGTAAGCCTTGTAATCGGCTTTCTTGCGGTGACCTTTTACGGACTGCAGGCATTGATCATTCCCATCGGGCTCTCTTTTCTTCTCACCTTTGCGCTTAACCCGGGGGTGGACTTCTTTCAAGGGCTGGGCATTCCCCGGGTTCTATCAGTAGCCATTGTATTGCTGTTATTCATTGGCGGGCTGATTCTGCTATTCAGCGTAATCATCCCACCGGCCCGGGAAGAAGCGGTGAAGCTTATTTCCCAGCTGGAAGTGCTTCTGGGAACTTTACCCTCGAAGCTGGATGACTGGAAAGACAGGCTGGGCATCATGATCCCGGAGCAATATCAGTCCGTTTCCATTGATTTTAAGACTATCTCTTCCATGGTTCTGAAGCCCATTCAGGAAGCGTCAAAAGGTTTACTTTCGTCCATTCCAAACTTCATTACGTATTCCCTCATTACCCCGATACTGGTTTTCCTTTTTCTGCTGCAGGGAGATGAAATCTTTCGCAATGTCATAGGCCTGGTGCCGAATCGCTACTTTGAACTGGCGCTCCTTATTGTTCATCGAACCCGCGGACAAATTGCCTCCTACCTGAAAGGAATTCTGATCCAGATTAGCATTCTGGGAATCATTTTAATTCCGGGGTTTTCCCTGGCCGGGCTTTCCTACGGCGCCATACTGGGCACGGTGGCCGCGCTCGTTAACATCATACCTTATCTTGGGCCTATCATCGGGCTCACCCCTGCTCTGCTTGTAGCCCTGATCCTCGACGGAGGAAGCGTTCCGTTGTTTGTGCTTCTAGCTTTCGGTATCGCGCAGGCTGTGGACAATATGTTTACTCAGCCGGTAGTTCTGGCCCGCAGCGTTTCGGTGCATCCGGTAATTGCCATTTTGGCTCTGATCACGTTCCAACAATGGCTGGGCGTCATCGGGATGGTGATTGCGATACCGGCGGCCGGCGTTCTGGGGATGATGATCTCTACGCTGTACAAGTCGCTGAAGGCTTTCAAGGTGATTTAGAGGCGCCCTCTCCGGGCTTCGGCTCTTTTCTGGACTCTGGCGGGCAATAAACCTTCCGGTACTGGTCCGCCGGGGCCGTCCGCTGGCCAGGGTATGCGGGTCAGCCATCCGGCGAGCCGGGCAGAAAAAAAGGCCGGGTTATGAAAAGAGCCCAAACCAGCGATTAGAGAACATCGTCCTATAGGCATGCGGCTCCCCTATCAGAATTCACTGTATCGAAACTCCATCCACAAAGCCCTTCGCAGATCCGCCAAACTTGCCCGGGCTATGGCAATTGCTGCCTTTCTGCTGATGGCTTCCGGTTTGACCGCCGACAGGAACTATCCCTTACCGTTGGCAATAACCGGGCTGAAATTAACGGCGCCGTATACACCGGGAAATGATCGAAACCCGATCTACACCTACTCGATGAGCGATGCAATGCCGGCGCCGGAATTGCTCTTTGTCAGTAATCGGGCCTATCTGGTCTGGACCGATGCAAGCAGCAATGGCCGGGTTTCCCTGTTAAAGCCTGATCTTTCCGCAGTAGAAAAGGACCTTGTGCGCCTGCCGGGACGAAGGATTGGCGATGCGGTGACCGATGGAAAGTCCATCACTTTGCTCGCCCTTGAATGGGATAAGGCAGACGGTCGAGAAAATCTTCACACCGCTCATATTGAATCCTACAGCACGTCCGGACAGGTTCTGTTCAAAGACAAAATCGTGGGCGCCCGAAGCTACGAAGCAATAGGGTCGCAGGGACTGGCAACGTCGTTCTCTACCTTCAACCTTGCCTGGTCGGGCAAGCAGTATGCAGCCTACTTCACCACCTACCGTAAATGGGATGATGGCGTGGTACATCAAAGCGAGTATCTGGCGCTATACGACGCTTCGGGAAAAAGGATCATGGACGATAATCGGCCTGCGGGCTGGACCTGGAATGTAAGCCATAGTTTTCGCCCGCGCATTTCCTGGGACGGAAAGCGCTTCTTGATGTCTACAGTGGGCGATGCGTATCCCAGGGGACTGGTAGTGCAGTCCTACCCCTCCACGGGCCGCGAAACCGTAATAGAGGTCCCGAAAGCGGCTCCGGGCGAAACCTACCAGAATGTGGTTATCAGTACCGGGGACGTATACGGTAGCCAGGGTCAGGGCTGGATTGTATTCGATAGCCGCCTCAACCGAACAGACTACGACATTGGATTGATTCGTACCGGAGAAGATGGAAAACCGGGTTCGCCGATTTGGATTACCAGGACTTCAAATTCTAGAGAAAGGATACCGCGCATTCAACCGTTCGGTGACGATCTTCTCATTGCCTGGGCTGTGGACGAAAGCGGCCATTCCCCGGATAAAGCCTGGTACCCGGTGACCGGAGATATGGTCACTCATCTCACCGTAATTCGCAAAGATGGGACGACAAAAATCGCTCCTTTTCCCGTGCCAGCCAGGATACGCGGGGCCACGAGATTATTTCAGTTCCCCAACGGCGATGTAGGCTGGGTAAATGACGCAACCGGCGAACCCTCAAACATGGAAATTGTGCGAATCGCAGTTCCGGGCTCGCAGGTAACCGATAACACCGAAGAAGACCCCAATACAGAAGTAGTAAATCCCGTTCAAGTGGAGTATGACCCGGCTCTGGATTTGCCCCTACTGCAAAGCGCCTATCGCGGAGATGCCGCGGCGGTGCAGGGATTTCTTTCAAAGGGCGCAAATCCGAATGCCAGTTTTCAAGGATGGTACGCCCTGCATTACGCCGCCTACTATGGACATGAAACTGTGTGCGAGGTTCTTCTGAAAGCCGGCGCTGATCCCGAGCAAACCGTGCAGGGATGGTCCGCATTGCAACTGGCCGAAAACCAGGGACACTCTGCCATCGCAGAAATACTGAAACCGGTTTCAAAAAACCGAAAGCGGTCTCTCAAGCCGGTACCGAATCCGGAAAGCCATTCCAGAATGCGTATCAAGCCCAGGATCTACGATTCTACGCCGGCAACCCGCAATCGGTTCTTTGAACCCCAGGGCTCAAAGATTGGCCCACCAAAGAATGCTCCCTGAGATCAAGATCCTGAGGCAGTGACCGCCGGCGGCGCCCTGCCACCACCCGCATCCCGGGCCAACTAAGCCCTACAGGTTTCGCTATGCCTGGTAGGCACAGCAGCACATGGCAGCGCCTAATAGGCATGGCCTGCAAAAAGGATGCTGCCTTTAATTGCGCCTCCAAAGTTCTTTAGGGGAGTCTAGAAGTAATACTTCAAGGAGGCTTGAAAGTCGGAATAACCGTTGTCCGGACGGGCCGAGTACCCGATTTCTACCGCCAGGCTTCGCGTAAAAGCGAGATTCGAATAGAACATTAACTTGTCGCGCGATAGCCCCGAATCGGCAGAGTATGCGCTGCCCAGATATTCCAGACGGAGACTCCACACCGAAAAGGGACGCAGTAACAATCCGGTGCGAATCGTCGGCGCCAGTTGCGAATCGACTCCATTACCCCCTTCCAGGGAAAGACCGGCCAGCGAATAGAGCAGAAAGGCCCCTTCCGCCTGGCCCAGTTCCGGTTCCCAGCTCAGGCCGACTCGGAAGGTTCCATAACCGAGATGGCGAAACGGATCCCGAGGATTTCGTGCATCTTCCAGCGCTTCCAGAACGGGCAACTCTGAGCCCGGCCGGTACAATTCTGGCGCCGCCGAACGAACTCCCAGCTTTACCTCCCAGGCCAGTGGCCACAGTCCGGTGGTTACCGGGTCCATGCTCATCATGTTCATCAAAACAAAGTCCTGAAGCTCGATCCGCGAATCGCTGCCGTAGACTCGTAGTCGTGCCGTGAAAAATTCGAGTTCGCCATAAGGCGAATACCCCCGGGAGCGATCGTGCAAATCGTGGAGCGCCGGCCGAAACCGGAACTCCGCATAGGATCCCAGACTGGAGTCTCCGGCCTGAAGACTAATCAAAGTGCTTTCATGGCCGATCAAAGGATTCCTTCCCTGGGGCAGAACTTGATATCCCGCAATCTGTGCCGGATCAAAGGCTCCGTTTTTCTGCGACAGTATTCGCTGAATGAGGTCCTTTTTCTCTTCGGGGAGTTCGCCGCTGCCGTCTGCCTGGAGCAGCACGCGGTCTGCCGCTACTTCGTGCACCAGAGCCAGGTCCTGCTCCGAAAGTCCGTGCAGAGAAGGCTGCAGACCCTGACTCAGAGCGAGCATCACTTCCTGGCCTCTGTCGCTGAGTAAGTGGAGTCGTTTGCGATAACGGGTTTCCGTGGCCGGATAAAAAACTACGGAACGGGCCATGGAGTTTCCATCCACCACCTGCTTCACCGTATCGGCAGGATGAACAGTCCAGAAGTAATCCCGGGCCAGATCCAGACCCGGTCGAGCCAGTTCAAGAAGGTTTAGGAGTCGATAGGAGCAGTTCTCGCTAAGGAAGTAGTAATCATAGTGAGTGGAATTCATCTCCCAGGCCGCGCGAATCATCTGGTCCACCTCCTCTTTGTGCAGATTCAGCCTGAATTCCCAGAGATCGCGTTGTTCGCCCTCCGTATATACCTGGAGATGATTTCTGAATGGCTGCAGCTCCAGAGTGCCGTTAAATCCACCGAACATGCCATCCAGGAAGTATGTTACCGGGTCTGTGCTTGTTACCCGAGCGCCGTAGGAAAGGCTGGGATCGGCGGCCACAACGGAAACTTCCACGGAATCTGATCGATTGAATTTAATGAAGGTATGACCAAATAATGAAGCAGGATGGCCGGAATAATAGGAGGCGAAAACGTATGAAATAGACTCTGCCTCCAGATGCGCGGCGAATTCTTTGTATTCGGCGCAGTCTGGCTCCGGAAAACGGTTTCGCTGCAGGCTCAGACTATTCAGAAGCCAGTGAAACCGGGCCGGGAATCTACAGATGGCATGACGATTGGGATTTTCTGGCACCGGCGCCAGGAACGCTTCGATGCTGGCATTAAGCTCTGCCGCCGGATCATCCATACCGCGGTCAGAAAGAAAGAAGGAATTCCCGTCCGCTGCGGTGCGATACGAAAACCATTCCTTCTTGTAGCCCAGGAGTTTATGCCAGTACGGAGACCGCGAAAGGTTTCCACTTTCTGACCAGGTCTTAACCTTTTGAGGCGAATAGAGAGGTCCTGCCTTTAACGATGCATGAAAAAAGAAACAAAAGATGAGTATGAGTCGAAAGGCACCGGGTGAGAACATTCAAGGAAAAGGCCGGCGCTTTAGGCCGGCCCCAGAATTTAAATGGCTTACTTGGTACCAGTTGCCTGGCAGCTTTCAGAACCGGTCAGTCGGCTGATAGAAAACAGACCGCCAGTAGGAGCGCCAGCAGCGTTATTTACAGTGGATACGCCCTGATCGTTCAGGTCGTCCAGACACTTGGTCACAGGAGCGCCAAGAACAGTAAAGATTACGGGAGCTGCTCTGGTAGCAGTTACTACTTCTTTACCGTTTACGCTGGTTTTGTCGATGCTGGCACAGTTGAACAGCGCCAGTCCTGCCAGAAGGCTGAGGCTAAGTCCGATCTTTTTAATCATTGATATCTCCTAAACAAAGTTTTGTCCCTTTGTTCTAATACTAGATAGCAAGTTGGTCAATAATTATTTCAGTCGATGCAATCTATTCTGTCGCAAAATTCGCAAGGTTGCTCAACTACGTAAAGTCCAGGTTATGGCTGCGCAACATGCAGGACGGACGGCGCGATACGCCAGCCGGACGGCGCAGCGCACAATAAGTCAAAAGCAGCGCACAATAAGTTAGAAAGCGGAGCAACCGGACTCATCGCATACGGAGACTCAAGTCTTTAGAGACATTTCCCGGATTCCCCGGTAAAGAGACTCTAGGGATTTCTGAAAGCCCGCTGTATCAAGTCTTCTTGCTCCGATTTGTGGATGCTACTCAAGCCTGCGGCCGGCGATGGCGATTCCGGTCGAGCCACACCTTCAATGCGTTGCCCATCCAGAAGCGCATTGAATCGATCTTCAACGAATTGCCAGGCCCCCTGGTTTACTGGTTCTTCCTGCACCCACCGAATGGCCTTCGCCGAACTGGCCTTTAAGACGTCCTTTACGTCCTTTTCCGGAAACGGATACATCTGCTCAAGGCGAACAATGGATACCTGCGGACCGGGCTGGTTCTGATCCTGGGCATCCTGCCGGGCCCGGGTCAAATCGTAGTAGACTTTGCCGGAGCAAAAAACCAGCACCTCATCCTGGCCCAGTTTGTCTTCCGGGATCAACTCCTGAAACACCCCGGTCTTGATGTCTTCCAGCGACGAAGTGGCCATGGGGTGCCGAAGCAGGCTCTTGGGGGTCATAACTATCAAAGGTCGACGCACTTTGCTCAGGATCTGCCTTCGTAGCAGATGGAAATACTGCGCCGGTGTAGTGCAGTTGACTACGTACATGTTATCCTTCGCACAAAGCTGCAGAAATCGCTCGAGCCGAGCGCTGGAATGCTCCGGTCCCTGCCCTTCGTAACCATGAGGAAGAAGCATTACCAGCCCGCTCATTCGATACCACTTCACTTCCGAGGAAGATATAAACTGGTCGATTATGATCTGAGCGCCGTTAACAAAGTCGCCGAATTGAGCTTCCCAGATCACCAGAGCGTGGGGATCGCTCAAGGAGTACCCGTATTCATAACCCACCACCGAGAATTCGCTTAGCGGGGAATTGTGAATGTCCAGCTGGCCCTGATTCTCCGAAATGCCGTTCAAAGGAATCCAGATATCGTCCTTTTCCGTGTCGGCAAACACGGCATGCCTGTGAGAAAAGGTCCCCCTTCGAACGTCCTGGCCGGACATTCGAATATCATGTCCGTTTTCCAGGATGGAACCAAATGCCAGAGCCTCGGCCATTCCCCAGTCAATCCCCTGCTCTCCCTGCAGCATCTTCTGCCGAAGCTCGATTAGCTTATTCAATTTCTTGTGAATATTGAACCCGTCCGGAATGGAAGTGAGCGCTGTCCCCACTCGTTCCAGTTGCTCGGCCAGAAGCCTTGTCTCGGGCTCAGAATCCAGTTCGCCTCTGGTATAGCTGGACCAAACGCCGCGCAGGGTATCTACCTGCATGCGCTGATTGGACTCCCGGGCTTTCTTAAAGGAATGCTCCAGACCTTCGTTGATACCGTTCTTTATAAAATCCAACTCATCGGAGCTGACATCGTCGTTGTTATTCAGTTTATCTTCGTACTGCGTAGCCACCGAAGGATGTTTGCGAATTGTTTCGTACATCCGGGGCTGCGTGAAAGCGGGTTCGTCGGTTTCATTGTGCCCCAGTTTTCGGTAACAGATAAGATCGATTATTGCATCTTTGCCAAATTTGAGTCGGTAATCCATGCAGAGTCGGGCTACTCTAAAGACGGCTTCCGGATCGTCGCCATTCACATGAAAAATCGGGATCTGGAATCCTTTGGCCAGGTCTGTCGCGAAGGCAGTAGACCTGGATTCGGAAGGCACAGTAGTAAAGCCGATCTGGTTATTGACGATTATGTGCAAACATCCGCCCAGGCGATAGCCTTCCAGATTCATGAAATTCAAAGACTCGGCCACAACACCCTGTCCCATGAAGGCGGCATCGCCATGAATTAGAACCGGTATGTATTTCTTTCTTTCGGAATCGTTGTTCACTCTTTGCCGGGCTCGCACCGAGCCCAGTACTACAGGGTCCACCGCTTCCAGGTGGCTGGGATTGAACAGGAGGGAAAGCGCCACTTCGCGACCGCTTCGCGTCATCTTTCGGTTGGAATGACCCAGATGGTATTTCACATCCGCGTAATCCAGGGTATCCGGGTTGTAGTTCTCGTCGAATTCGGCAAAGATCAGTCCCGCGGGCTTTTCCAGCACATTAACCAGAACATTTAGCCGGCCCCGATGAGCCATTCCGATCACCATCCCTTCCACTCCGGTTTCGCCGCCATGTTCAATGGCGGTGTCCAGCAGCGGTATCAGGGATTCGCCGCCTTCAAGGCTGAATCGTTTTTTGCCCACGTACTTTGTCGCCAGGAAGCGTTCGAAATGCTCGGCCTGGTATACCTTTTCAAACAGCCGAAGACGAGTATATTTGTCCAACGGAGCGTTGAACTCCGGGGATTCGATCCGCTCTTGAAGCCAGGCGCGCTCGGCTCGATTCCTTACGTAGAAGTGTTCGCAACCCACCGATCCGCAGTAGATGCTTTCGTAGCGTTGAATGATTTCTTTCAGTGGGCGGGCCCCGACCCCGGGCAGACCGGACTCGAATGATTCGTTCAGGTCGGCCTCGCTCAAACCGTACAATGGAAGATCCAGGCGACTGCGGTCCGGCTTCACCAGCCCCAGGGGATCCAATTTAGAGGCAAGATAACCCTGGCGGCGGTATTCCAGTACCAATTGCTGTACTGATTGCGCTTTTCGGCGCTCACCGGCAATGCCGCCCCGGGCCGCCGAGCCGGTCTGCGTGGCCGGGCCGGATCCATTGGAGGAGGTAGAGGAAATGCGGCCATTACTCAGTTCCTCGAAGAAGCGGGCCCAATCCGCCGATACCGAATGGGGATCCTGGAGATACCTGTCATAAAGTTCTTCTAACTGGTTGGCCTGGTCGCCGTAGAGGATGGAGCTATTCATACCTTTCAAACAAAGAAAGGGTACCCACGGTAAGTAAAGAGGAAAATCATTTTGAAGCTACCGGTCCCTCCCAACCCAGAATCCTATAGTTCGGGGCCTGCTCACCGGCTCTTTCCCCGCTGCTGCCTAATTCCCCGGTAGAGACCGCGCTGCTTTCCGCCATGGTGTTGCTTTTGTAAAAGGATTGCTCCGACGGTGTGGTCGGGCTGGAGTCTTTTGAGTTTTCATCATGGGCAGGTCGGTTGCCCGACTGGATGAGCAATCGATACAGGCCGGTATAAGCCGGGCCCATAATACAGGCGCCGCTGCGCTCATCAAATCGGGCTCCATGAACCCGGCAGATAATCATACCTTCCCGATCAAAGAATTTACCATCGTCGAGATCCATGGGCAGACGGACGTGGCCGCATCGATTGAAGAAACCTACAACCTCATCATCGAATCTGTAGACGAAAGCCTGGTCGGACGCATCGCCGTTCGGAGGCTCCGGAAGATCCAGTCGGAGGGCCCGCGGATGTTCCGGAATCGATTCTTTAACCTCGATGGGTTGGTCGTAAAGATGACGGCGCATCAGCGCACCAGGTATTGTTTACAATCCGTGGAGATGGCCGCCATATCTTCAATCATGGGCACAAAAGCAAACGGGGACGGTAGCCTCTGGCCTTCGTCGATGATAGCCAGCCCCTCCTCGCTTCTAGCAAATCTAAATCCCTGCGGACTGACGAATGGAGGGACCCGGACCATATCGAAACAAGCCGGGAAACGCTCCGCTTCCCGGCTTTCACCGGTAGAAGCTTCCAATTCCAGAACCACCGCCGGAAGTCGAGCATAGACGCGATCCATGCCATTGCCCCAGGTGAGTTCCGGAAGCCCGGGGGCGCCTTCAAACGGAAAGGATCCCTTTGAAAGCAAAACCGGATCTTTATGAATGGTGGCGCCAGCCAGCGAGTAAAAGGAGTAATGAATTTCCCCGCCGGGTTCGGATGGTTCGGCATCGCTGGTGAACAGCGCCAGAGTCCGTCCATCCGGAGTGACAAAAAGCCCTTGAATCTGTCTTTCCGGTTCAATCAGGGTCTTGCCGGTGGCGGACTTCAAGTCCGATGAAACGTTGATCGCATAGACTTCCCGCTTGCCCTCGCCCAACTGCTCGGAAGTGCCCCGCTGCATAATAAAGCCTTTGGCATAGGGGTAGAAGGATTCCGGCAATACCCAGCCTTCAAAGGTAACCAGGGAACGGGACTGCTCTACCTGGCCATTTCTAACCGCGTGCAGAATTATCTCGGTGCTATAATTGCGATTTACAGCAGCCTGACTCCACGGGTTCCAGCTCATCCGAGTTTCAAAGTGCAGCAGAACTTCGTACACACGGTTGCTGTTGGCCCAGCGGGCATCAACGCTCTGAGATACAGGCTTCCAGAACAGCACACTGCAGGAGGAACCAAAAAGGAAGATAAAGAACAGCAAAAATAGGGCTGGAGTTAATTTAAATCTGTCAGACATGCTTTTCCTGACCTGATATTGCAGGCTAGGGACGGGATAATACGGCAAGTCTCAAAATCAATCAAAACTGAAACGGATTTCCTGGAATGGAAGCCCCTTCTAAAACGAAAAAGCCGGGACTACTCCCGGCTTTCCGTCCCCGTTAAGTCCTTACTGCGATTGTTATGCAGCGGGACTCAACGGATCAATAAACTCAGAATTATCTTCTGTTGTAGTCGCTGTTTGCATCCCTGTGGGAGTGACCGCTTCCGCCCTGGTAAACCGTGTAATAGGGACTCCAGCGGTAGCTGTAATCTCGACAGGTTTTGCTCCAGAACCAACCGCAACGGTAGGTTCTTACCAGCCGGCTGTTGCCGCGTGTACAATCGACTTTCACAGCCTTAACCGTATTCACGTTACACAGAGAATGATTGGCCAGGACACCGTCGTCTTTACCGGGAAGGAAGGGGCTGGTAACTTTCCAGTAGTCGCTTCCTGTACCGGAAGTAGTGTAGTAGGTTCTTCCGCGAGACTGATAGTGGTTGAAACCGTTTCGTGCGCCGCGGGTGCTTACGGACTGATCCAGTTCGCCGCCCAGGGTGTCGAAGCCCAGCCAACCCAGATACCGGGTGGAGATGTCCGCCAGTTCTGAGCCCCCTGCGGCGCTGGCCATTAGTTGAATTCTTCGAATGTTTAAACCGGAGGGATTGTTCAGACCGAAATAGGCCGCAACTACCAGACCGCCGGTAGAGTGAGTATAGATTTCGCAAGTGTTGGAACCTGTGCAGAAAGTTCGCAGAGCATCGTGCAGTTGCTTCTGGGCTCCGCAGTTTTCCCAGCTATAGGCGCCGCCGTTTCTGGTTCCGTCGAATCCAACATAACGCACATTGCTCAGACCCTTTACGGCCCCGCCCCAGTAATTGTTATGATCGTAGGTACCGCCTGAGGTACTGGTCAGGGAACGACAGTGGTTATCACCGGATCTGCCATGGACGAATAGCTTGTAGTTTGCAGCTGATAGGCCTTGAGACGCTACCATTAGCAGCACGGCCATAAATGCCAATTTCTTCATTTGAACACTCCTTTACCCGAAGGGGCTGTTTTGGCCATAAATGTCTCTGACACTATGTCAATGTCCATAAAAAAACTGTAAGAGACGTTACATTCCACGGTTTTTTTAATCCCGCAGGAGGATATGGGCCAGTCGCCTATACCATAAGTATTAACTGCCGGTCTATCGAGCACGGGTCAGCGGGTCCCTGCCGCAAACCTCGTCCGCCGGGGAGCCCACGGGGGAACCGGGGAGTTTTTGAATGGATCGGGAGATGACTCTGCGGCGCGGTTAGAGGTGCAGAATGCAAAAAGGCCGCTTATGCGGCCTTTAGCAAATCCCGGGAAAAGGAAAAAAGCCGGGCCGAAGCCCGGCTTGAGCTGGAGATTAGCGACGGTTGTAATCTCGCTTGGCATCGCCATGCGAGTGTCCGCCACCGCCTTGATATACTGTATAGTACGGAGTCCAGCGGTAGCTACGATCGTAGCAGGTGCTGCTCCAGAACCAACCGCATGCATAGGAACGAGTCATGGTTCCGTTGCCGCGGGTACATCCCTGCTCCACAGACTTCACAGTGTTTACATTGCAAAGTGAGTGGTTGGCCAGTACGCCATCATCCTTTCCAGGTAGGAACGGACTGGTAGCGTACAGATAGTCTGTACCTTCACCGGAAGTGGTGTAGTAGGTTCTTCCTCGAGACTGATAATGGTTGAATCCATTTCGAGCCCCGCGAGTACTTACAGACTCATCCAGTTCGCCGCCCAGGGTATCAAACCCCAGCCAACCCAGATAACTGGTTGAAATATCAGCAAGCTCCGATCCACCGGCTGCGCTGGCCATCAGCTGAATTCTTCGAATGTTCAATCCGGATGGATTGTTCAGTCCGAAATATGCAGCCAGTACCAGACCACCGGTAGAGTGGGTGTAGATTTCGCAAGTGTTGGAACCTGTGCAGAAAGTTCGCAGAGCATCGTGCAGTTGCTTTTGAGCTCCGCAGGTTTCCCAGCTATAGGCTCCGCCATTGCGGGTTCCGTCGAATCCAACGTATCTTACGTCAGAAAGTCCGGATACGGCTCCCCCCCAGTAGTTGTTATGATCGTAGGTGCCGCTGGTGGTACTCGTTAGAGACCGACAGTGGTTATCTCCTGAACGACCATGAACGAACAACTTGTAGTTCGCCGCTGATAGTCCTTGTGATGCTACGAGTAGCAACACAGCCATTAACGCTAATTTGCGCATTCAAACACTCCTCTTCCCTGAGGGATTATTTTCCAAAATTTTTGAGACTCGGTGAATTCGTGTCTATAAAAAAAGCACCCCGGGCGAACGTGGGCCCGTTTTTGCGAACTTTCGCAGCCTTTCGCCCACATTCTACCCGGATGGCAGACAAACTCGATCCATATAACGTCCGGGGTGCTGCAGACGTACACGGGTACAGCCCCGCCGGAGCGCCCGGCACAGCAACTGCAGGCTCCAGGGACGGCTGCATGGACCGGCGGATAGGGCCCATCCCGAGAGTATCGTAAGCTCCAGGCGGCATCGCCCGACCGAACGATAGATACACGAAATCCCAACAGGGAGGCAAACTTGCTCAACCGATCATATTGATTCCTGCCATGGACACAAGATGGCTCAGGCCTCAGGGATGTTCGATGAAAGGACTCGTAGCGAGTGGGGCTTCAGGTAGGAAAGAAGCCCCGATATCGGGGCTCTCCAGAAGTCAGGATTGTTTGAATGGAAGCAAGAAAAGCCGGGCCGAAGCCCGGCTTAAGCTAGAGCTTAGCGACGATTGTAATCTCGCTTGGCATCGCCATGCGAGTGTCCGCCTCCACCGGTGTATACGGTGTAGTACGGAGTCCAGCGATAGCTGTTGTCGTAACAGGTCTTGCTCCACAGGAACCCGCAGGAATAGGAACGAGTCATTGTTCCGTTTCCTCTCGTGCAGGATTGGTCCACAGACTTCACAGTGTTTACATTGCAAAGCGAGTGGTTGGCCAGCACCCCATCGTCATATCCGGGCAGCAATGGGCTGGTAGCATACAGATAGTCTGTACCCTCGCCGGATGTGGTATAGTAGGTGCGGCCTCGAGACTGATAATGGTTAAAGCCGTTACGTGCGCCGCTGGTACTTACAGAATCATCCAGTTCGCCGCCCAGGGTATCAAAACCCAGCCAGGACAGATAACTGGTTGAAAAATCCGCAAGCTCCGATCCGCCGGCCGCGCTGGCCATTAGCTGAATCCTTCGAATGTTCAATCCGGATGGATTGTTCAGTCCGAAATATGCAGCCAGTACCAGACCACCGGTAGAGTGGGTGTAGATCTCGCAATCGTTAGAACCAGTGCAGAAGGTTCGCAGAGCATCGTGCAGTTGCTTTTGAGCTCCGCAGGTCTCCCAGCTATAGGCGCCTCCGTTGCGAGTACCGTCGAATCCAACGTATCTTACGTTGGAAAGTCCGGTCACAGCTCCCCCCCAGTAGTTACGGTAATCTGTGGTTCCGCTGGACGTGCTGGTTAAAGCCTGACAGTGGTTATCACCGGATCGACCGTGAACGAACAACCGGTAGGTTGCTGCTGATAGTCCTTGTGATGCTACGAAGAGCAACACAGCCATTAACGCTAATTTGCGCATTCAAACACTCCTCTTCCCTTTCTTTGGGAATCTTCTTTGTTTTGCGCCGGCAAGGCCGGCATGCGACGTTACATCGCAGACAGTTAAACTTGTCCAACTGTCCATTATAAGCATCGCGGCCGCCACAAGGTCTGTCTATAATAAATTACAGAACGCCCCGAATTCACGGGAATTTGTTGATGGTTCCTGGCAAGTCTATAGGAAATCCGGTTTATCAAATTGCGTTTTATCCTCCAACGAACGCCCGGCAGGCTCACGCCTAATCCTCTCGCAGTATGTAGCCGACGATGGAGCCATAAAAAAGACCGCTCTTTCGAGCGGCCTTAACTTTTACCGGGAAAAACTAGTCCCGTAGGGCCAGTCTGGAAAAAGGATTCCACACTGGCCGTCCCCTGGTTGTAACGAGTGGTTGAAACGATTATTCGTTGGCCATCTTCTCCAGAAACTCGATGCGCTCATTTTTCTCTTCGGAAGTCCATTCCTGACCGGAGAATTCGGAAGCCCGGTAAGCCTGGGTTTCATGATTGGGCGCGGGATCCACGTATTCCCAGAGCGGCTCGGTATGGGTGCCGGAAATCTCCTCTCCGGTTCGCATGGACCGCTCGACCATATCGGGCGTTACAGGGGAGTTGTTCCTGCGTCCGCGAATGTCTCTGACAACATAAGGACCGTCGATGCCCCGGTCTTTCAGAACCTTGCCAAAAAACTCCAGTTCTACGGTGTGGTTCCCTTTTTCCAATTGTCCTTCCCAGCTACTGGTGGCCACGAACCGCTGTTTGCCTTCCTTTTCCTGAAGATTGGCATCGATCTGATAGTAACCTGCTTTGTTAACGGTTATCGGAACGCGCACAGACAGACTGCCATTATCCAGAGAGTTATTGATGTTGGTGCCAAATTTTGCCACCGTATGCGGTGTAGAAAACCAGCCGGCGCGCTGATTGTGTTTGTTTCCGTTCACGGTCATGTTGGCTTCAAGGAACATATCGCCCCAGTCCTGACCAGTCGGACGCACCAGGAAAGTGTAGATACCATCGTTGGCCTTTTCGTCTCCGTTTTCGCCATCATCACCGAAGCCCACAGGTGGAAGGGTTCCATAGGTTTTTCGATGTAGCTTTCTGTAGACTCGGGGTTCGATATCTTCGACCTTTACGGCATTGCTCTGCTCATCCTGGCAACGTAGATAGACATGAAAGTCTCCGGTGCCTACGGAGATGGACTGTTCGGCCCACATTTCGCATTGTTCCGAGGCAAACTCGGCAGGCTTTTCGCAATTGGGAACTCCCTCTTTGGTCATTTCGCAACCTTCAGCCGGTTTGCTGATCACTCCTGTGGGAGGTAGTTTGAATTCGAATGGATTGGTCAGGTCTTCCTGCCACTCATATAGAGGCCTTGAATAAGGCGGATACTGGGCCCACTTTTTGTATCTTTCCAATTTCGCGATTGGATCTTCGTCCACTGCAACAAATTCGCCGTCTTCGCCCAGTCTCTCTACTGTAGGATCAAAAGGAGATGCGGTTATGTCTTCGTCTCCCGGAGTTCCCTGTGTTGAACTATCTGATGTTAGCAGATAGACGGTGAACACGACCAGAACCAGAACTACGGCTCCGATCAAAATCATCGGCAATTTACTCTTCATTGAATCCCCCTGTATATCTTTAGGAAGGAGGCTTTTTACACCTCCGGGAAGCTCGCGCATTCCGGTTCTGCCGGGAACCTGAATGCATTCCATCAGATCTTTCTCTGTGGAAGCTTCTTTCTCGGCCACACTCCAGGCCGTCTCTGCAGTCACTCTTCTTTGTTTCTACAGTTCGAGCAGCTTGCGCCGCACCAATGGCTTTGAACTTATTTATCTGCCTTTTGTCTGTCAGCTTTTTTTCGGACCGATTTCTTTTTGGATGCGCTCTTCTTTGTAGAAGCAGTCGTCCCCTTTTTGGATTGCTTCCCCAGGGTTTTTCCGGATGATTTCGTCGTAGCCTTAGCCGAACTCTTCTCCGACGATGCCTCTTTCCTGGTTCCACCGGATTTACTGCTACCGAACCCCTTACGGGATCCGGATTTGCTGGCCGAGTTTGCCCGACCCTTCTTTGCGGTAGCATTCGCCGACGAACTTTCTTTCTTTCTGACGGTGGACTTTGTCTCTTCCAAAGGATCTTCAGCCGAAGATTTCCGGTCTTCGTGCCCTTCCCTGGCCGACCTTACTCGGCGAACTGGCCCATCGATCTTGCGCGCAAATCGTTCATTTACTTTGAGTCGTTTGATCTTGTTCTGCAAAGTGGATCGGTTGATTCGAAGAGCTTGCGCGGCATGGGAAATGTTCTGTCCGTTTCTTCGCAGCATGCTGGCGATGATGCCCGCTTCCAGCTCTTCCATAATTTCGTCCAGACTCATCTGTCTTTCCAGTCTGCTCAGCACTTCGTGAGGAATGCCGGATAACTCCGGGTCCTGAAAGATGTATAGATAGCCCGATACCTGACTCTCTCTATGTATCGTGGTGATTTCCACGCTGATACTTAGCTCGGGAATGGAGGCGAACAGCAGATCCGCCGGATGGGGGCCTTCGCTGTAGACCCGGGCCAGGAGTCCTCGGGTCAGCTCCAGGAAGTAGGATTCGGCCAGGGCCAGATTGTTATGGAAAAAATCGCGGTGCAGCACCCTTTGCTGAAATCCCTCGTTGTAAAAGAGAGCATGTCCGTTCAAGTCCGTGGCAAGGATAGGATGGGGAATGGCGGCCAGAACCAGGCGGGCGAACCACTGATCGCTGGATTCCGGAAGCGGATCAATAACCGGCCCGGTCTTCGCGGATTCCGTCGACCTTCGTTCTTTAAGATCCGATGCGTGGCGGAGAAGCTCCGTATCCGACCAATCGCTTTTCTTCTGGCCCGCACGATTCAGCACCGGCACCGGACATTGCGAAGAAAGCTTCAGCAAGTCCTCCCGGGAAATATCGGCATCCACCCAATCCGCAGGAATTGAGTCGTACTCCAGATGGGCTCGCTGTAGATCGGAAAGTTGACGATTGATTAGATCCCTGGAGAGATATCCCTCGAGTTCGCCGCTCAGGTCTTGAACCAGAGGAATATGATCCAGAGAAGTAGAATAAAAGAATCTTATGATTTCGAGAGGCCTGACTCGGGTCACAGGGAGACAGGCCTTGTTTTGCTATTTACTGGCAACAACGAAATTGCGGAGCACTTCGGGAAAAGGACGGATCATATCCAGCTTTTCGGTTAGCTCATACTCCAGGATATCTCCAGCCGCCGTAATATCGTTTTCTTCCAGAGCGGATGAGAGATCCTTCAGAAGTTCCATCATCTCGGCCGCCGCCGCGGAGAACTTCATTCCGTCCACTTCTGCCTCTTCCATTCCGGAGGATTTGCACCGAGCTTCCAGGGCAAACAGGCAGGACATGAAACCCTGGAGTTTTTCTATCACTGCATCCAGGTTTTCCAGAGCTTCCCCTTCTCTTCCGGATTGGAAGGATTCATTGATCGATATGATTTCTTGTTTGAATTCGGGTAGCCGGGATTCGAATTTCTCCAGCGCTTCGCCCAGTTCTTCCATGCCGGCGCTCTGGGCGGCCAGTTGTAGAGCCAATCGCATGGACATGGATTTAATCGGTCGCATATGCAGAAGAACCGTTTCCAACTCTTCCGTCTGCTCTTTACCCTGCTCTACCGAAGAAGCCAGGCTTTCCAGGCTGATTTTGAGCGCATTCATTGTATGAGCGATGGGCGCCGATACCTGACCTTCCGGCAACGGAACCACAAGGTTTTCCAGATCCAGGTTGAGCAGACCGGCCAGACTATGGACGGCCTGATCGATCCACTCATAGCCTTCCATGAGATCTTTCATCTGACTCTCGGAAAGATATTCTTTCTGAAATAGAAATGAACCTACCTGATCCAGATAGCGATCCAGCTCATGGGCCGCCTCTACTATGAAGTGATCGTGGTCGGCCACGGTAAAATCCAGACGCTCAACCGTTTCCAGTTCCATGTCATCCAGTCTGGAGGGCGCCACTTCCTGGTTGTCCACCAGCAAATTCATGATATAATGATTTTGATTTCGGGACCATTGATCCACCGCATCGTACACATCGCGAAGGGTCTTCTCTTCATTGAGCGATGCGTCCAGCTTTTGATCATTCACATAGATATTCATGGCATTCCTCCAGCCCTGAGGCTAACTTTGCGGGCAAGGCCCCGGGCGAGAACTGCGCCCGATAGCGCGTCCCCACCGCTGATAATTATGTCGTAAAGAATCCCCAAAAACTGCAGAAAAATTACTGCAGAATAGATCCCTAAATTCACCGGAAATCAGGGAGTTCCCAGTTTGCTTTTAAGATATTCGGACTGGGAACGGGCCTCTCGAATGGAGCTTTCCATTCGACCGAATTTCTCCCGCAATTGCTGCTCTTTCTGCGCCAGGCTTCTTTCTTTGCTGGCAATGGCTTCCTTCTTGGAATCGATTTTGCTTTTTATTGTTTCGATTCGGGCCGTAATCAGTCCTCCGGAAAACTGCACGTAGGGCTTCAAGGTTTCGTTCATCTTGAAAGCCACGCCGTTGTCGGTAATGGCATCTTCATTCAGATCCGAAGCAAATAAATCCTTTACGCTCTGGGGAGATTCCGCCAGGGCCTGGGAAAGCCTGGCCTCATCAACTTTCAGATAGCCATCTTTGATTTCGGACCACTTGGCTCCCACGTCGCCGGTGCCGATTCCAATCTGCGCCAGCACTCGGTAGTCGGGCTCGCTCAAAGAAGGATAAGACGAGGCAGTGAGCACCTGCAGCGAACTGATCAACTGTCGAGTGGTGGGATCGCCGGCAAAAATGCCGGAGCGGTCCTTTAGCTGTCGATAGCCGTCCCGAATGTCTCCGTTTGGATCCGAGGACCGATTCATTTCGAACTCGTCTCTCTGTACGAACTGATCGTTCTCCTTTACGAACTTCACGAGTTCGTTGTAGGCAGTCACCCAGGCCATTACCTTGTTTTTGATCTCTTCGGTATTGGCTTTAACGGTTACTTCCACCGGTCCGTTGGTAGGCCGATGCAAGGTCAGACTGGCGCCTTCGATGATGTCGGTAATGTTGGAATTGCTGCTTCGGGTAATTTCAATCCCGTTCATCTTTAGTTTGGCATCCCGGGCCGGCTGGGTCTCGTTCAAAGGACCAAAGGCAGCGTCGGTTTTGGTGGTATCCAGACGCAGATCCTGCACCACCATTTCCATCCCTTCGTTTGCATCAAAACTCAACGAGGTAATCTTGCTTCCTTCCGGCAAGTCCTGCACCGGCAGTTGCATGGGGCCGTTCTGGCTAACCTGAAACTGCCGTTTCTGAATGGCTCCGCCATTTTCGAAGAATACAGTTATGATTCCGGGGCTTCCGGCGGACTGGTTGGCATTTTCGGGATTCTCGCTTCCCTCTTTTACGGTTCGTGTTCGTTCGATATCCGCGGCCTGGATCTTGATATCGCCGGCTTCCACTTCCACTTCCGGTCCCGGAGTAGTGCTTTCGGTGCGAACATTCCTTCTATCATTGGACTGGTTCTCCGGCGCCGGGGTCGACTCCTGGCTTCCTTTCCCGGTAACCGTGAGCGAGATAACCCCTGGCTCCGAGGCCATACTCAAAGAGGCTTCGCCTCCCTCTTTCAGTGTAAGGGATTTCCTATCAGGGGATACTGAGTATTTGCTATCCGCCGGCGCCTGGAGTTTGCTTTGCTCGAATGCGATTTCTTCGGAGGTCTTTTTTTCTACTTTCTTGTCTCCAATGAATCCGGCCTGTTTCAATATGCCGTCCGGGTCCGAAAAGCTGAAAGCGCCGTCGGTGCCGCTCACCGAGGAACGCAGCGAAATCAACGCCGTGTTTGCATCGATGTTAATTACGCTTACTTCGTAATCCTGACCGGCCTGCCCCTTCAGAGCCCGCTCCAGATCCACAACGCCCCCGCCGGGAAAATCTACTTCCAGTTCCTTTTCACCCACGTTGATCGTGAACTTTCCTTTCGGCAGGGTTTCGTTTCGGGAAAGCTGTCGGCTGGTGATTTGATGCTTGGTGGCCAACTCCAGCACTTCTACTTCCTGGGAACCCGGATCCACATCCGGAGCGGCCTGTCCGGTGATGGCGCCTGGATCGGAAGACTCCACGGACTTGGTAGCAAAAGGACCGGCAAAGGAGTACAGGTCGCGGCTGGCATCGGAAAGCTTACGGGCCCGGTTGCGCAATTCTTCAAAGGCTTTGATCTCTATCTGGCTACGCGCAATGTCCTCTTCCAGACGAAGAAGAGGCATTCGCTCGGCCTTCATGAGCTTTTCGATCATTTCGCCCGGATTGACTCCGGCATTGTTTTGGAAAATCGCTGGCGCTGGCATAATGACTCCCGGGCCTAATGGCCCTTATGTACAGTGTACATCGGGAAATCCAGAAAATCCATTAGACTATGAGATAGATTTAGTTTCAAAATGACTGCCCTCGCGCTCCTGAAATGGGGCCTCTATGACTTGACAGACCCCATAGTCCGTAAGCCCTGGATCTATGGCCCCAGGGGAAAGAACACTTTTTCGAGTAATCTTCATGAATCAGGGCAAGTCCTATGAGATACTGGCCCGGGAAGTAGTACAGAGCGACCTGTTCGGATTTCTGGAAATTCGCGACCTGGTATTCGGAGAGAAATCCCAGGTGCTGGTGGATCCCACGGAAGACGGCCTGCGAAAAGAGTTCGAAGATACAAAGCGCATTATTCTGCCCTTGCATAGCATCGTTCGAATCGATGAACTGGACCGGCAGTCCAGGGCCCGGGCCCGGGTAGTCTCCCTGCCCGGCGGAGCCGCTTCCACCGCCGGAAATGGAGCCCACCTCTACGGAATACCGTCCACCGACAAAGAGTAGAGATTTTCGGGCTATGCCCATCTGAATGGCCTGGGCATAATGGAAGGGAAGCCCATGGTTGGCGCCGAGTAGCGCAATACCAGAGCGGCTGTTAACGACGACGTTCTTTGTCGTGGTTGATGCGGTTAAGCACGTAGACAAAAAGGAAGGAGCCGATCAGGGCCGCAATGATGTTCACGCGGGCCAGCGGGGTATTCTCCCACTTGGGCAACATGAGAAAGTTCACAACAACCGGAAACCAGTTCTGAATGTTTGCGATTACATGGATCAGGACCGCCCCTATGGTGCCGATCAGCGTAGCTCCCCAGAAGCCGCCCAGCAGATCCCGGTTCAATCGGTAATAATAATAGTAGGCGCCCGCCAGCCCGCAAAGGCCGTATACGAACAGGTCCCGTAGAATTAGTAAGAAATCAATAAACCATTCCATGCGAATCGAGTTAACCTTTCAGGGGGCCCGCTTTGAGTAAATAAGAATTTACATACAGGCAGTGCGAGTGGATCTACCAGGGATGGAAATCAGGGGAAACACCAGGGTCTTTGGCATACTGGGCTATCCAGTGAAGCATTCGCTAAGCCCTCTAATGCATAATCTTGCCTTTCATCAGAACAAGTATCCTGGAGTGTATATACCCCTGGAGGTAAAAGAAACCGGATCCTTTTTAAGAAAAGCGCTCCTTCAAATGAACCTGGGAGGACTGTCGGTCACCATCCCACACAAAATATGGGCTTACCAGATGGCCGATCGATCCGATCGACTGAGCCAGGTCTGCGGCGCGAGCAATACGATCCTATTTCATCATAAGAGAGGCCGAACCGAACTGGAAGCGCGGAATTCGGATGGCCCGGGGGCCATTCAAGCGTTGAAGGACCAGACTTCTATTAAGGGAAAGACAGTTCTGATCTGCGGCTACGGAGGTTCGGCCAGGGCCATCGCTGCCCAGCTGCTTCTAAGCGAAAGGCCCGGTGAAGTGTACATTACCGGGCGAAACCCGGGCAAGATCAAAGCCTTCATCAGAGACCTGAAGAAACAATTCCGCAACGCTGAACTTTATGCGTTAACCGGGGATGCAACGGCCCTGCCTGCGACGGACAGCCAGGGCTCCGGTTTCCGAAAAAGCTCGAGCAAAGCCGGCGCCTCCCGCTCGCCGAAAAGCGACAAAAGAAAATCCACGCCCGCCTCAGCCACGAGCGCCGTCGTTGCCAAACAAGGACGACTTCCGGACATTATCATTCAGACCACTCCATTGGGCATGTCGGGCACAGGAAAGAACCACCGGGGCGGCGCCGGAAATGCGAAGATAAACATTGAACCGGAACTGCCCCTGAGTCCCGAACTGATAGGGCCGAACACCACAGTTTTTGATATCGTGTACAATCCCATGGAGACTCCATTAATCGCGCTGGCCCGAAAAAAGAAATGCAAAGTGGTCTATGGCTATTCCATGCTTCTGTATCAGGCGGTGTTTCAGTTTCGCTGGTTCACAGGCCTGGAGCCTCCGGTGGAAAAATGGCGCAAGTTGCTGGTAAACGATCTAAAGCAGAAGGCAAAATCCTGAGCCTGTTATTGCTTCGCCGCGAAAGAACTCCCCGGACTAGAACCAGAAGTAGACCATGAATCTGCAGGATGATCTGGACAAGCGAATCAATCCCGAGAAGAACCGAAACTTCTCTGCCTATGAATTTGGTCAGCGGTTGAAGCAACTTGAAAGCTTCGGCGAATACCGCTGGCCCCGGAAAAATGGTCTTCGACTATCGGTGGTGGGCACCAACGGAAAAGGATCCGTCAGTCACTATACAAGCGAGATCTTGCGCAGGGCTGGTTTTTCCGTGGGATTATACACCAGCCCCCATTTGAACCACTTCTACGAACGAATCCGAATCAACGGAATCCAGGCGGACGATTCGCTGGAAGGCGATTACCAATCTCTGAAAAGCGCCTTTCTGAAAAGCTCCGAGCACAAAGCCATGTGGCCCGAGCTCAGCTACTTTGAATTACTCACTCTACTGGCCATTGAACGATTCCAGGGCCGGGGCCTGGACGTTCAGATCTACGAGGCCGGTCTGGGAGGACGCCTGGATGCCACGCGGTTGTGTAATCCCGAGACCGTGCTTGTTACAAAAATCGCTCTGGATCATACAGCGCTTCTGGGACATACGCGGCAGGCTATCTTCAAGGAGAAGCTGGGTATCGCCCGGGAAAGCACCAGGCTGGTCCTGCTAATGGAAGGCAAATACCAGAAGCTGGCCACGGACCTGCTGCGAAACGGAACGGAGATATTGAATTTCTCGGAGGATGAGCGCTGGAACGAAAAGCATAACCAGCGAAAGTATAGCCCGGAAAGGCATCAGCCGCAAGAGCGTAGCTACCGAGCGCGCGAACAGCGCGCCGGACAACAAGAAGAGCGAAGCGTCGAAGGCGTCGAAGACCGGGCGACGCTGAATCAAAGCAGCCCGGCCGGTTATCTGGAACAGAACTTTCTATTCGCGCGATGGGTGGTTCAGAACCTGGAGCAGCAAGAACTTCTACCGAAAGAACCGGGGCAAGGGTGGCGCCCCGCCTCCGGTGCGACGAACCTGAGCTTTCAGGATCTGCCGTATCCGCCGGGCCGGATGTTTCGCACCGAAAAATATGGACTGACCTGGCGCTATGACTCCGGTCACAATCCGGCATCGCTGCATACAGTTCTGAGTTCCCTGAATGATCCCACCCTTCTGGTTCTGGGCCTTTTGCCGGATCGCTCCTACCGGCAATTCCTGCGCGTGGCCCGCAACCACGGGATCCAGGATGTGCTCTGCATACGTCGACCGGGACTGGCCGAGCCGCCGGGCATCTTATCGCAGAAAGCCGTTCCGTCGCACAGGCAAGAAAGCACCGAGGGTATCTCTACAGATGAAACTACGGCAGGAAGCAACGCGAATCCGGGAGAAGCCAGCGCCTTTCGCACAAAGCGGGAACTACATATCCATGCAGCCAGCGGCGAAAATCCGGCTCAACTAAGGGAACAGATATTTGAACTATGTCAGGCACACCATTATTCACAGGCGCTTTTTACTGGCAGCTATAGAATCTATGATTTATTTCTGGAAATTCTCGGGCCTGGCCCGGTGAATGCCTGATATGGGCCGATTTGGACCAGAGATTCCCCTGGAAGAATTGCAGCGGCGCCGCCAGGCCTGCCAGCAACAGATGGAGCCTGGCTCTGTTTTGATCCTGCATACAGCGCCAAAGCGCATCATGTCCAACGATGTGGCCTACCGGTTTCGTCAGGATTCGGACTTCTACTATTTGACCGGATTGCCGGTAGAGGAAGGCGCTCTTGTGCTGCAGCCGGAAAAGGCCGTCGTCTACCTCAAACCAGGAAGTCCCGAAAAGGAAATCTGGGAAGGTCCCCAGCCCAACCTGGAAGAAAGCGCCGAAATGTCCGGGATTCAGGACAGCCGCAACCTGGAGGATCTGGACAAGGACCTGGAAGGCTGGATCAACGGTACTTCGGCTCTCTACTATACTTACGGAAATGATTCGCCGGATAAAATCCTGGAAACGGCTCAACGCCTGCTAATCCGCGGAAGGGCGGGCACTTCCGGACCGTCGAAGATCGTGCACCCCGCTCTGCTTCTCCATGAACTGCGTCTGATTAAATCGGACTGGGAAATCCAGCGAATGCAGGAAACCGCCGCCATTACCGCCGAAGCCCATACGGAAATCATTCGTGCGGCACGGCCCGGCACAGGCGAATTTGAGCTGGAAGCTATTTTGCACCGTGTCTTTCGAAGCCACAACGCCTGGGAGGCCTACCCTTCCATCGTTGCCGGTGGCGAGCGGGCCTGCATACTGCATTACATTAAGAACGATGCAATACTAAAAGACGGGGATATGGTGCTTATGGATGCCGCGGCTTCCCGGGGCTACATACACTCGGATGTTACTCGCACCTTTCCTGTGGGCCCTCACTTCAGCCAGGCGCAGAAAGATCTCTATTCCGTGGTTCTCAACGCTCAGAAAAAGGCAGTGGAGGCCAGCGTTGTGGGCGCCACCATGGATTCGGTGCACGATGTGGCCCTGGATATTCTCATCGAAGGTCTCATCGATCTCGGTATCCTGAAGGAAAGCAAAGAAGAGTCTCTGGAAAAGAAGACCTACCGAAGATTCTACATGCATCGCACCGGTCACTGGATTGGCTACGATGTGCACGATGTGGGCAGCTATTATCTGCAGGGACAGCCCCGAACCTTTGTTCCCGGTATGGTCTGCACCGTGGAGCCAGGATTGTACATCCCTTCCGATGACGACATTCCCGAAGCTTTTCGCGGCCAGGGAATCCGCATCGAAGATGATATTGTAATTACAGAAGGGCCGCCGTTGAATCTAACAAAAGCGGTGCCCGTAGAGATAGAACAGATCGAGGAACTTAAATGCTAGAAAGATTTGAATTGTTCGGATTACCCATATCCACTTTCAGTCTGCTCATGATGGCGGCCTTTCTGACGGCGGCCTATCTTATCCCAAAAGAGCTAAGGCGAAGGGGACTGAAAGAAGAAGTAGGCGATCACTCCCTCCTGCTGGCGGTAATAGGCACTATCATAGGCGCCAAACTGGGCTACGTACTTGAGGTCTGGGGACGCATCTGGCGGGGACCGGACGAATTCCTGACCAAGCTGGAATACGTACTCTTTAACTGGCATGGACTGCGGGTGAAGTACCCAATGGACGCCGAGTACCTGGGGCTCTGGGACACTCTTTTCAGTCAGGGCGGCCTGGTTTTCTACGGCGGATTCGCCATGGGATTTCTGTTTCTCTACCTTTATCTTCGCTACAAGAAAGAACCGATCTGGAGTTACGGAGATGCTTTCATTCCTTCCATGGCTGTCGGCTACGGCATTGGCCGGCTGGGCTGTATTGTAAGCGGCGACGGCTGCTTTGGCTACGGCGCCTCGGTGGACATTCCTTTTCTCACCATGGTCTATCATGACGGAAGTCTGCAGAAACTAACAAGCTGGTTCGCCTACAAACCAGGCGGCGTGATGGGCACCGATGGAGTCAATGTCTGGAACACTCCTTTGATGGAAGCTCTTCTCTCCTGGGCTTTGTTTGCCTGGATGATGCTCAAACTCAGATTTCAGGGTTTCAAACCCGGCTTTATGGTGGCCGTTTTTCTCGTATGGAACGGCATCGCACGCTTCCTGGTTGAGTTCCTTCGAATAAACGACGCTTTGATCCCGGTTCTCGATCATCCCACATACCAGGATGGTACGCCCATTGCCCACCACACGCATTCGGTGCAGCATACAGCCGCCTACTTCGAGAACTGGCACTGGTACGGCTTCACTCAAAGCCAGGTTTTCGGGTTGATCATCGCTCTGGCGGGTATAATCTGGATTGTGCAGAAGAAGCTTTATGTCCGAGATACTCAAAAAAGTTGATCTAAGACCGTTTCTGGAAACCGTTGTGGAGGACAGCCAGCTGCATCCGCGCTGGCTGGAGACCCTTTCTCTTCTGGAGAATATGGGCGCACGGAAAATCCATAAATCTATGGCCCGGTTTCCAGCTCATCTGCAGAACGCCGAAACCGTGTTGCAGCATGCAGCGGAGGAAGCCAGGCATGCCTATTTCTTCAAAAAACAGATAGGCCGGCTTCTCCAGTTCGAAAACAACAGCCCGGAAAAGAACGCAACCGAAAGCGGCCAGGGCCTGAAAACGTCTCCGCCGGAATCCGAGAAAACTCCCTTGAGTCCGGTCAGTCCATCGGCAATAAGCGAAACATCAGCCGGCCGTCGCAATTCGGAGGAGATACAAGAAGAACAGAAGTCCCCTCCTGCATTATGCAAATGGGCCGGAATCAAATACTTCCAGAGCCTGGATGCGCTTTGCCGGGACAGGTCCGTAGAGTTGCTGCCGAAAAGCAGTCAGTATCAGACTTTCTTTTCTTACCTGGCAGTGACGTATATTATCGAAGAGCGCGCGGTGGATGTTTACCGGGATTACGAAGCGCTTCTGCGCGAAAAGGATCTCCCCATACATCTTTCCGGTATCCTCAAGGAAGAGGAAGGGCATATGCAGGAAATCCGAAACATGGCTGGTGAGCTGCCGGTGGATTTCGAGCAGGAACTGCAGGCCCTGGGCGAGAAAGAAGCGGTACTTTTCCAGAAATTCGCCGAAAGCTTGAGCCAGACGGCCCTTACCGAAGCTTTGCTTTAGACTATCCGCCATCCAGCGCATGAGGCTCCAGGATCCTGGCCTCCCCTGGAAGCCGCCAGGGAGGTGCCAGGGAAAACACTGAAAATGGAGTGCCGTGCGTGCATCGGCCAACGCTCAGGCTGTCGGGGACTGTAACAGCTACTGTGCCAGGGGACCCTGCTTGCGCAGGAAATGATAGGGACCGGCTTCGGCCCGAAGTCGCTTAAACGTCTCTTTGTACTGATAGGACTGAACTCCGTATCGCAGTTCCAGATAGTTCAGAATATAGCGATCCTTCAAGCTCTGAAGTCGGTATTGCCTTTCCAGAGACTCTCCCCTTTTTTCCGCCCGCAGATACAATCGACTCAAAGAAGCCGCCACGTAATAATGAAAGGGCCATTCCTGCCCGGCCCGCTCTTCCATCTGAAAATAACGGCGCAGCTTCCACAGCGCATTATCGTAGTTCCTGCCCTTGCTAAGATGTATGATGTTCAGTCGAAGGGATTCTATGTAGAGGTCTCTGGTCGCGCCATCCATCGGACCGGCTTTGCCGGAATCCAGTAGCTGCAATACTTGATCGTAACCGGCAGCCATGGTTTCATGATGCCGAATCTTTTCGAAGGCAAATCGATTGGCCAGCGCATCCCTTTTCTCCTGCGCGCTCATAGGTCGCGGATCGTCATTTTCTTTGAGTGTACGGTAGACCTGCTTTTGCTTCTGTTGAAAGGCAACGTCTGTTTTTCGCACCCTGTCGAACATGGAAACTGCGCGACGATAATAGGCGCTGCTATAGTCCCGACGAAAGGCCAGTTCATCGAACCTTTCGCGGATATTTTCCGGATAGGCCCACATACCCTGAATTTCCCGGGAACGCTCCACGGTCAAATTCCGGTCCGGAACTTGAAACACTTTCTGGAGCTCAAAGAAGTCCAATCCCGAATCCGGCTCCACGGCAAATCCGGGACTAACGAAAAAGCAAAGGCCAAAAAAGAGAGCTGCGCTTCTACAAACTCGAAGGGCTCGAATGCCCACCATTCGACACCACAAACAAAGAGTTAATCCAGAAGCTAGAACAGAAATTAAGAAAGAAGATAGAGGAGAAGTTAATCCAAAAGTTAAGTCAGAAGCTCGACCAGAAGTTAGAACAGGAGTTAAGCCAGAAGTTGATCGAGAAGTTAGACAAGAAGTTATTCCAGGAGTTCCACGAGGAGAAAGACCCGGTTTCAGTAAATCCATTGAAGCAGATCGGTACATAGCTCAGGGAACGCCGCCGCCTTCGGGTTCCGGCCAACCCGGAAAGAGCGGCTTTTCCTTCCATTCTTCGTTTAGGCGAGGCATTTCCAGAGGATCGGAGGTGAAGTCGTCATCATACATGTTTTGTATGTCATTCAGCATTCGAAGCTTTACCGGTCGGGGCCTTCCCTCTTCGTCCAGAAAAGAGCCTACCACCTCCAGTTTGGCATCGACGCGGGCCTTGTGCCGATGGATAATCCGTTGAAAATCCAGTTCGCCAGTTACGATTTCGAATCGAGTGGTTTCGATCTGCGGAAGGTCGATTTCGAATCGATGTTTATTGGCTTCCTCGGCGTATCGTTTGGCAGAGGCCCAGTATTTCTCAGCCTCCCGGTAATAGGTGCGCGCAATTAGAAAAGATATCTCCAGATCGTCGGCAAAATCCAGATCGTGGAAGTACAGATGCCGCTTATCGAAGAGAGAGCCCAGCCGCAGATACATTCGCATGATCATCAAGTGCGCCTGCATAAACATCAGGTTCCGGTATTTGTGGAATTGTTCTTCGGTTTCGATTTTGCAGAGTGAATTTCGTGGATGGCGAAACGGCGCGCTCTGGGCCAGAAAAAGAAAATATATGTTCTCCTTGAGCTGAGCTACCCGGTATCCCTGGCTCAGTCCATAGAGCTCATAATAATCCTCAAAGAATCGTGGACTGTATTTCTTCTGCTGAAACGGAATCCAGTCGGAAAATTTCACCCAGCGACCGGTGCGATCATAATAGTAGTTAAGCCGCAATTCCCCTTCGGGCTTCTGGGGATAATAGGGATCCGGCAACGTTCGCGAGACCGGAAGGGCGTGGCCCCCCTGCATGGGAATGGCCAGCAGAATAAAAAGAAGCGTCCCAAGCAGCCCAGGGGTTCGAACGGGGAGCATCGAAAACCCTTGTTTGGAAGACCCGCCAGGGCTTTCGGCTTTCCTGTGCCAGGAGCGCGGAGCGGTCCAGGCCTCCCCACGGTTTGTTGGATACCGCTTCATCTATTCTAGTAGTTCGGGAAAAAACGGAAAAAGCTGAATCAGAAGGCCGAGCCGGGTCGCGGTCAAAGTATAGGCCGCAGCGAACTGCCAGAAAGGCTACAGCCCGTATAGCCGCAGGACAGGGACGACCCATTGGCAGCCGTCAAATGCCCCATAGGTTAGTAGCCGTTAGGACCCGTCAGATTCAGGGATTCAGAAACCGGAAGGAAAGGCATCGGAAAGATTCTCATGCATCTGGACAAAATCGTCCAGACCAACGATTTCCATGACCTTCTTGAAATGGGAAGATAATCCGGCAAATTCCAGGCTGGAGGCTTCATCCGTGGCCCGGGTAATCAGAGCAATCAGGATGGCAATGCCAGAAGAGTTGATATAGCGTGTTTCCGAAAAGTCCAGCACCACTCTGGACCGCTTTCCTTCCGGGATGGAAAGATAATGCTGCTCCAAATCCTTTTCCATGTCCTGCGTGAATTCTCCTTTGATATGCAGAACCGGACAGGAATGCTCATAGGACGGTATTACTTCACAACTGGGGGGCATGGGATGAAATCCTCTCGGCAAAAAGCCCGCCGGGCTACATGAGGCAACCAAATTATGGCAACGCAACCAACCTGAAGCTGGATGGGCCACACCTAAAGCCACAGACAGATCGGCCGGGTCCGGACCTCCAGAGGAAGGAGTCCCGAAATCCCGGTTTTGTGCAATGGTTGCCCTCACAGGCAGGGCTGGAACAATACTTCCATGGAGAGTCCTTTCAACAGGTTCGCCGAAACCTATCGCAAATTGATGCCCGGAGCATTGCAGCAATTTCTCACCAACCAGGATCTTCAGAGCTTTCTCAAGACCCGCTACGAATTTCTGGAAAACAAGTCCCGGGAAATTGAGATTCGTATCCAGGATCCGCAGGACTTTCCCTGGCTTATCAACGCAAGCACCATCGAAGTTTGCATGCCGGACTCTCCCTTCATTACAGACACAATTCTGGATTACCTGGGATCCGAAGGCCACCGAATCCACCTGAGCATTCCGGCGTTGTTCTCCGTTGTGCGAAAAGGGAGCATACAGTCCCTGGAACCGGTTACCGGCCTGGACACCACGGAGGCTTTCGTCTACGTAGAGGTTCAAAAGCTTTCGGAAAAAGAAAAGAAGACCGTAGAAAAGGATCTGCGTCGCAACCTCCAGGAGCTCAGACAGGTAGTAGAAGATTTCCCGGTGGCCCTGGAGCAGTTAAGGGAGCTCAATCTGCCAAATGAGGATCTGCAGGAAGACCGAAAATGGATTTCCGATAACTTCGTCACCCTGGGTTCGGGATTCGTGGTCGGAGACAGGCTTCAAAAACCCACCGGTCTGTTCAGGGAAGGTTCCATCCGTAAACAGGCCATGGCCGATTTGCAGACGCTCTTTGACTACCGGGGGCTAACCAGCGATGGAGTCCAGGGGAATCAGGCTCCGGAAACCCTGGCGATGCTTTTTCACGAAAGCCAGATCATGAGCCGGGTAAATCGACACCGGGCCCTGCATCTGATTCTTATTCCCTCCTCGCCCATGTATTTGCTGGCGGGGCACTTCGCGGGTCGAGGAGAACTAACCCCCAGGTTTCTAAATCCGCCGGCCCGCAGAAAGGTGGAACTGCTGGCAGAAAAAATCTATGCCCCGCCCAATTCGCACAGGCGCAAGCTTCTGTTTCAGATTGCGCAACTCATACCGGTAGGCATATTCCTCAGCCGGCCCCAGGAACTCATCGAGACCTGGCTTACGCAAATCCTGGACAACCTCTATGTAGAAGAACCGGACTTCTCAGTGAATCTGGATCCCGAATACGGCATGCTATGGATTATGGGTATTGTATCCGGTCGCGAAGGGAGCGCTTTTTCGCCCGAGCACATTCAGAGAATTGCCCATCGATTCCGTTTCAAACAGGAAATACTCATTCGCCGACGACGAAACGAACATGAAATCCTCTTTCTGGCTGTATCTCCGCTGGAAGGCAATCTGGAGGACCTGGCCGCGGCGTTGAGCCCCACAGTGCATACGCTCTTTGCCAGCTGGCAGAACCGATTTAGAAAAGCGCTTACAAATCATTTCATCGGGGAGCGCCTCATCGAAGAGAAGTTAAGCCTGTACCGTGCCGCGCTGAGTCCCGCCTCCGAGGTCCATCAGGATCCCGAAGAGGCCCTCCAGGATCTGATTCGACTGGAGGAGTTAAGCAAGGAGCGGGAGGTAAAGGCTGGATTCTTTAGAAAGAAGGACGAAGTATTTATCAAGATCTACAGCCTGAATTCCCGGGCCATTGGCGATCTGGTGCCGGTGCTGGCTAACTTTGGCTTCCGAGTCACCGATGAGTTTACATTTCCGGCCCATTTTCCGGACGGATCTCGCTACATCTACGCCTACCGAATTCAGGATCCAGATCTGGATAGCCGCTACGATATGGCGCTGGCCCGGGTGCTGGAATCGGTGGTTTCCGGAACGGCCAGCGACGAACCGGTGAACCGCCTGGCGGTATACGGCATGGACCGACACCAACTGGGCCTGGTCAAAGCGCTCCATGCCTATCTGTTTCAAATCGATCGCAATTTTTCCCGGGCCTTCATTGCCCGGGCAAGCCTTTCGCAGCGGGAGTTCATTCAAACCCTGGTTCGGTGGCTGGAGTTTCGTTTCTCGCCAGGATTGCGCGAAACGGACAAGGAACAGGAAACCCTGGAAAACCTGAATTCCCTTCTGGATGGGATTTCTTCGGTAATGGAATCCCTGCTCTGCAAGCGAATGATGGAAATCGCTCAAGCTATTGTCCGCACTAACTATTTTGACTTTCTGGATGAGATTAGCTTCAAACTAAAGAGTCGCGAAATCAAGGGATTGGCCTGGCCGGTGCCGCTATTTGAGATATTCGTTTATTGCTCGGACTTTGAAGCCGTGCATCTTCGAGGAGGAACCATTGCCAGGGGCGGCATTCGCTGGTCGGACAGGCCCGATGACTTCAGAACGGAGATTCATGGCCTGATGAAAGCGCAGATGGTCAAAAACACCATCATCGTTCCCGCAGGCAGCAAAGGCGGTTTTTGCCTGAAGGGGAACCGGGCCGCCGAACCGGCCTTTGCGCTGGAATGCTACAAACGTTTCATGGGCGCCATGCTGGCCCTTACGGACAATCGCACACCCAACGGAAAGATCAAGCGACCGCATCACATCTGTCTGGATCCGGCGGATCCCTATCTGGTGGTGGCCGCCGACAAGGGCACGGCGCGCTTCAGCGATCATGCCAACGAAGTGTCGCTGAAGGCGGGCTTCTGGCTGGGAGATGCCTTTGCGTCCGGCGGAAAAAACGGTTACGATCACAAAAAGCAGGGAATCACTGCCCGAGGGGCCTGGGAATCCGTGCGAAGGCATTTCCACGAAATGGGCCAGGATCCGGAAGCAGATCCAATTACCGCGGCAGGCATTGGAGATATGGCCGGAGATGTGTTTGGAAACGGCATGCTACTATCAAAGAGCCTTCGACTGGTAGCCGCCTTCAATCATAAGCATATCTTTCTGGATCCTTCGCCCAACAAGGACGCCTGGAAAGAACGAAAACGGATGTTCGACGAAGGCCTGGGCTGGGACCAATTCAATGCATCTTTAATCTCTGCCGGCGGAGGAGTGTTTGAACGAAGTAGCGCACGAATCGAACTGAGCGACGAAGCCCAATCGGTTCTGGGGCTGGAACAGAGTCGATTATCCGGCGAAGAATTGATTCGTGCCATACTTGGCGCCCCGGTGGATTTGCTGTGGAACGGCGGCATTGGCACCTACGTAAAGGCCTCCGACGAAAGTCACTCGGATGCCATGGACCCGGCTAACGACAGGGTGCGAATTGACGGAAACCAGGTCCGGGCCCGTGTGGTGGGCGAAGGAGGCAACCTGGGATTCACACAAAAAGCCAGGGTGGAAGCAGCCCATGCGGGCGTGCGACTGAATACAGATGCCATCGATAACTCTGGCGGGGTGGACATGTCCGACCATGAAGTGAATCTAAAGATACTTCTGGAAAAGATGGCGCGCACCGGAAAAATCGCCGGCTTCGATGAACGCAACCAGTGGATTGAGAAGCTAGAGGAACGAATGATCGAGCTTGTTCTTTCCAAAAATCGCTCCGGCAACCTCAGTCTGTCTTTGGATCAGAGAAGGTTGCAGCAACGGCCGGAGAGCTTTCTGGCAACGCTTCGCTGGCTGGAAAGCTGCGGGCATAAACTGGATGGACTGTCCAGCGAGGAACTACATTCCACCGATCACCCGGCCCGCTTCTTTGTTCGACCGGTACTGTGTTCCATGCTTGGTCATGCTCGACTGGAACTAAAGAACGACATTCTGGCATCCGGAGGATTCAACCAACCGGAACTGGAAAGTCATCTGTTGGACTATTTTCCGGATCAGCTCGTGCAGAGCTTTCCCGCCGAAGTCAAAGACCACCCGCTGCGAAAAGAAATAATCGTAACACAGGTGCTGAACCACTGCACGGACTTTGGCGGAACCACCTTCTTCTGGACGCTGATGCAGAAGACCGGGGCCCATCCGACGCAGGTGGCGTTGAATCGGCTGGCCGTAGAGGCATTCATTCGCGCAGAAAAGCTGCGCGAGGAAAACCATGCCAGCGCCGCCGCCGAGTTGCAACATCTACTCTCCATAGAAGAACAAATTGAATCTATGACCGGGATGCTCTTGATGCATCCCCGGGCAGCCCGGGATTTAATGAGCGCCACAAAAGAAGAGCGCGATAGATTCGCCGCCGTTCTGGAACATCTGGAATTGCATTGTACAGAAGCGGCGGGAGAAAAGCAAACCGGCGCCGAATGCATGGACCGGGCATTCTGGCTGCTTCTTCAACTCCAGGGAAGCGAACCTACTGCGGAAATTCTACAGGTCTACGTATCTATCATCCAGTCCGAATCCATGCAGTCCGTGGATCGCTACCTGAAACAGCCCATCAGTCCCTACAAAGCGGAAATGCGCTTCTATCGTAGGATAAGCGAAAAGCGGGATCGAATCGTCCGCGAGATGCTGCTGGGTCGCATTCCTCTGGATCGGCTGAACAGGCTTAAGTCCATGACCGAAGGCGAAGAGGCGCAGAAAGCCCTGGCAATCTACGAAGGGCTCGAAGCTGTCTTATCCAGGTCTATTGAGTAATCCAGCCAGAAAAAAGTCTCCTGGTTGCCCTTCCTGCCCGGAAGGGCCGAAGGGATTCTTTCGACTACGCGGATACCCAGATTCTCCACGAACTCCTGGAATTCTCTCTCCAACGAAAATCGCAGTTCGGAGTCCCGGATCACGCCGGCTTCCGAGCGTTCCGAAGCTTCGAACTGATGCTTGAGCAGAAACAGCCCCTGGAATTGTTTGCCGCAACGCTTCATAAACTCCAACAGATGCTGAACCACACTTCGCAGCGAAAGGAAGGATACGTCGCAGACTACAAAAGGCTTACTACAGAGCTCAAAGTCCGAACCAAACCAGGACGTCTCGATACTTTTGATGTTTTTTCGCTCCAGTACCGTAACTTCGGCCCGTCGACGAAGATCGAAATCGAAAATACCATAAGCAACATCGATCGCATAAACGTGGCCAACTCCCTGCTCCAGCAGGGCCGCCGTAAAGCCGCCGTGGGAAGCGCCAATATCCAGACACGTCTGTTCGGCGAATTCAACGCCGCAGTCGCGCAGGCGATGGAGCGCTGTCCTGATCTTGGCCGTACCCCGGTTCCGATAATCGGCCGGCTTTCTGAACTGTATATCGTCTCGGTCCGGTCGGATTCGACGACCGGCCTGATGCACCGGAGATCCGTTCAATGAAACCAGGCCCTGGAGAATATAGCTGCGGGCCACCGGCAGTTCCAGATCGTAGGCTTCGCTGAGCCACTCATCCAGACGCTGGGAAGCCATTAGCGATCCCGACTGGCAAAGTATTCGACTACGGATCTAAGAACCGGGATAGGATTGCGGGCTACATCATGAGTCACCGGAAGATGCTCCAGACGCTCTTCCAGGCGGCGCCTTTCCTTTTCGATTCGCACGCGGGCTTCATCCAGGCCGAGCAAGGATACCAGAGTAAGCTTGCCGGTCTTCTTATCTTTACCCGCTGTTTTTCCCAGTGTTGCGGAGTCCTGGGTTTCATCCAGTACATCATCCACCATCTGAAAAAGCAATCCCAGGTTTCGACCGAACTCGGCATAGCTTCGATGATTGGGCAGTCCCTGGAGCACCGCCCCCATAGACAGGGCCGCCTCAATCATAGCTGCGGTCTTTTCCAGATGGATGGTTTCCAATAGCTGCATTCTTTCGTCGTCGGTGTGCGGTTGAAAAAAGTCCCGCCGGGATTCCAGAAAGGCGCCCTTCTCGGCGCTCAGGTCCAGATACTGACCGGCCACCATCCGCAAGGCGCAACGACTCAGAATCTGGCTGTTCTGAGAGCTTACCGAATCTCGATCTTGATTGGTTAAGTAAAAAGACAGAGTGTTCAGGGCATCCCCGGCAAGTATGGCCGCCCATTCGTTGAATTGCCGATGACTGGAAGGTCGACCGCGACGGAGGTCGTCGTCATCCATGCTGGGAAGATCGTCGTGTATCAAGGAATAGCAGTGAATGCATTCGAGAGCCGCTGCATGTGCAAACAGCCGCTTCTCTTCGGGACCGAGCTGAAACGGATCGAAGTTTTCGCCAGGATCGTATCCGGATGAGATTAAACAGAGCACAGGCCGAATGCGCTTTCCGCCGGAAAGCAGGCTGTAGAGCACTGGCTCGGACAATTCCGGAGGGCCCAGAGACTGGATCAGTCTTCTCAGGGGCCCTTCGAAATAGGCATCTATGGCCCGAATATAGGGATCAAGGAAGCTACTATCCAATCAGCTCCCCATCTTTAAAAAAGAAGGACACCTCGTTCTGCGCATTCTCGGCCGAGTCAGAACCATGTACTGCATTGGCTTCTTTGCTTTCGGCGTACAGCGCTCGAATGGTGTTGGGCGCGGCTTCTTTTGGATCTGTAGCCCCGATCAGATCTCTCCACTTCTGTACGGCGCCTTCGGCTTGCAGAGCCGCCACTACTACAGGTCCAGAGATCATATAATTGCACAGATCATCATAAAAAGGTCTTTCTTTGTGTACCTCATAGAACTTTTGTGCGTCAGATTTACTCAGTTGCAGTAGTTTCATTCCGAGGATTTTGAAACCCTCTTCCTCGATACGGGTTACAATATGGCCAATATGCTTATTTTTTACCGCATCCGGTTTGAGAATAATCAGTGTTTTTTCCATCGAGGTCCAAAAGCTACGGCTGCCTCATTCGTCAACGGAATTCTATCCCGGAAACCAGAGCCCTCTTTCAGAAAGGAAGATGTGGAACTAAAGGGTCGGAATCGGCCGCGGAACGCAAGATTGGACAAATGCAAGCGCAATCGGGAAGATCAAACGAAAGCGCAATGGAGCGCTGCGAACGGTTTTTTGACTGGGGATCGGACAGCCAGACGGACCAAAAAAATCCATGCGGCATGAACCGATAAACAGAAAAAGGACAAATCCTGCGGGGGCCAGCGATCCGGCCCCGGACCGCTGGAAAAGATGCAGGAATAAAACGGAAGTTGAATGAAAGTTACGGAGAACGGAATCCTTTTTGAAGACCTGGCTCGGTTGAACGGCTTTTACCTGGAGCTACGATTGCAGGGAATCCTGAAGTTTGCCGAACCGGTGGAAGACAATACCGGCAATATACTGATCAAAGAAGATGTCTATGTAAAAGAATCCTTCTTTGAAAAACTCAAAGAAATGTCCGGTTCCTACAGGGCCCATTTCCTGGTACCTCTCACCGACGAATTGATCACAAAAATTTCGGAATTCCTTGTACGCAAGTTGGGAGATCTGACCAAGGCCGGCCCCGGGCATTTTCTCACCCGGCTACTGGATTTACCCCACCATCGACCGGATGCGTACATGCGAAGCGCTTTTAGAAACAAAAGCATAGCATTGTCAGCTTACAGAATCTACCGGGATAACGACGATTTCTTCACTCATTTATGCGAGCTGGGGCTACTGAACATGGCCATCGTCATGCAGAAGTACCTGAAAGTGCGAGGCATCCATAAGAATGCCTTTTTAAGCGGCTTCTTGTCGGATCTACCCCTTGCCGGTCAATCTACGTGGAAAGAACCATCGACAGACATTGATCAGGTTCGCTCACGAGCCCGCAAGGCAGCGGAGATGGCGGATCGTCTCCGAGTGGCTCCGGAGGTTTCCGCCTCTATCGCCGAATTTCCGCAGGGATTTCCAATTCCGGATTTTCCCCGCAACAACATTCCTGACGGCGAAGCGGGCACCTTTTCCGCGGAACACCTGGAGAACCTTACATCATCGCCGGTGGAAGAAGAACAACTGGCCGAACAACCCATGAATGAACAGGCCCGGGAAATCCTCACAGAGTCCCTGCGAATCGCCCATTTCATTCTGGAAACGAAGAAACGCATTGAAGATAGCGACTTCTTCGCCGAAGAGATGGTGTACCGGGTGAGCTACAATGCGGGAAAGGGGGTATTTCACGACGATCTGATTCAGCCTATTGTGCGAAAGTTTCAAGAGTTCGAATTGGAAGCGCGCAAGATGCGAAGGCTGGCCGAAATCGAAAACAAGTGCATCCATCCGCCCAGCGCCTGGGCCTATCCCAAACCCAGGGCGGCTCAAATCCTGTGCCAGAATCATGTCCAGTCCTGCCCCAAAATGGTCCGCGGATGGGATATACATGTCATCTCTCCGCAGCAGGCCTTTGGCTGGCTGGGAACGGATCTCGCCGCCGGCGAATACTCCAAATGCGAATTGGAAGAGCTACTTCAGAAGGATCCGATTCTAAACGCTTCCGATGACAAGAAATCCAGAAGACCTGGCTCGTCGAACGGAGCGAAGAGCGCCGAGAACCCGGACAACCAGGAAACGACGCCCCCTCCATC
This sequence comes from Spirochaetaceae bacterium, assembly GCA_002730875.1. Taxonomy (GTDB): domain Bacteria; phylum Spirochaetota; class Leptospiria; order Leptospirales; family Leptonemataceae; genus UBA3465. The sequence continues at coordinate 260,293 of PCBI01000017.1, forward strand.
AGAACCGGAAGCGTAAAGCACGGCGGCTCGAAAAGCGGCAAAGAGTAGCATCACAATCAGAACCGGTGTGATCGCTTTCAGGGCCGGTTTTTCCCATCGCTCGTATAAAGCGGTGGCCCGGCGGGAAAACAGGGTGGCCGTCACCAAAAAGAGCGCCGGCAACAAAAGGATGCCAAAAGGATGATATTGCAGGGCATGCAATATATCGCCGTGCAAAAAGAAATGCACCGAGCGTGTCATTCCGCAGCCAGGGCAGGGAATTCCCGTGAGCGAATAGAAAATGCAGATAGAAACCCCGGAACTGCCCGCAAAGTAGGAGAGAATCAAAAAAAATGGTGTAAGGTAGCGAAGCGCCTGTAGGCGAGAACTCTGCGTCGGCGGAAATGGCATACGAATCCGCACTTTCCGTACCGAAGGGTGGCGCCCCGAACCCAATGACTCCAGCCGCCCAGGTTCGCCAGCCAAACCCTTTTTGGGGATTCGGTCCTTTTCTTTTGCCGTAGTATCCACAGATCTACACTTCTTTCATAGCTGTTCACATTGTGGCCGCTTCCCATGTCCAGACCCCGGTAGGCTGCGCAGCATCTAGTATGATGGAACAGCCGCAATCGGCAAGGATTTAACGCACCAATGGCTGATTCAATGGACCTATGGGAAGACCTATTGGACCCGGCTTACGATTGTAGGATCGGCGTATTGAAGCGATAGATGGTGATACTTCTCGGCCGTTTTGAGGATCATCTCCCGTTCCTGATCGGTAATTTCCCGCACCGGCCTGGCTGGCGAGCCCATAAAAAGCATTCCGGAAGGGATCTTTTTGCCTGGAGTGAGCATACTGCCGGCGGCCAGAAAGCCAAAGGGTTCAATTTCGCAGCCATCCATCACCGTAGATCCAATCCCTACAAAGGCGTGATCGTGCAGGAAGGCGCCATGAATGGTAACATTGTGGCCCAGGGTGCAATGGTTACCAATGACAGTGGGAAACTTGCCGCCGGTGACGTGAATCATGCACATGTCCTGAATGTTGGTGTATTCGCCTATGCGAATATGGTGGACATCGCCGCGAATCGTGGAACCCCACCAGACAGAGGAGCCATTCCCAATGCGCACATCGCCTATGACGCGGGCATCTTCGGCCACAAAGCAGGGAGTTCCCAGCTCAGGAGTTTTATCTTGATATTTGTAGATCGCCATATTATTTCCTGTGATGCGTGAATGCTCCGACGGCCCATGGCAAGCTTCGATTCGCATTCGCTGGAATCAGGGGCCAGGCGCCCGTTCTATCGATGGACTGGCCGGATTTCTCTCAAATTGCCCCTGACTGTTTTGATTGGATTTTCAAGTCCGAGCGCTTTTCTGTGCTGTATTACAGGTCAAGCCCCCCGTTCTGTTACACGTTGAATCTAAAGTAGCAAATATCCCCATCCTGGACAATGTATTCCTTGCCTTCCAGGCGCATCTTACCCGCTTCCTTGGCCGCATTCATGGAGCCAAATTTTTCTAAATCCTGGTAAGAGGTCACCTCCGCGCGAATGAAACCTTTTTCAATATCCGAATGGATCTCTCCCGCCGCTTCCGGAGCTGTGCTACCGTTACGCGTTGTCCAGGCCCGGACTTCCTGTTCTCCGGCCGTAAAGAATGTAATCAAACCCAGAAGCGAATACGATGCTCGGATCATACGATTCAAACCTGGCTCTTCCATGCCCATGCTTTCCAGGTATTCTTTCTGTTCCGCCTCATCCAGGCCGCCCAGTTCCTCTTCAATCTTTCCGCATAACCGAACGGTGGCCGCATTCTCCTTTGCCGCATGCTCTTCCACGGCACTGGTCCATTCGTTTCCTGCGGAGAGAGATTCCTCATCGGTATTCATAACGTAGAGTACCGGTCGAATGGTAAGTAAATAGAACTCCGCTGCGATCTTTCGCGCATCAGCATCCAGTTCTACCGAGCGCGCGGGCTTTTCCTGCTCCAGGGCCTCCTGGATCTTCTTTCCCACGTCCAGCCTTTTGGTAGCTTCTTTGTCCCCTGATTTGGCCTTTTTCTGTAGCTTATCCAGTTGCTTTTCCAGGGATTCCATATCTGCCAGAATCAGTTCCAGATCGATGATTTTGATGTCTTCGATGGGATGCACCCGGCCCCGAACGTGCACAATGTCATCGTCGTCAAAGCAACGCACCACGTGGCAAATGGCATGGGTTTCCCGGATGTGCGAGAGAAACTTGTTTCCCAGGCCTTCGCCCTTATGGGCTCCCTCTACAAGTCCGGCAATATCTACGAATTCCATGCTGGCCGGAACTTTCTGCTTTGGCTTCACCAGTTCCGTGATTTTTTCCAGACGATTATCCGGCACATCCACCCGGCCCACATTGGGCTCGATTGTGCAGAACGGATAGTTGGCGGACTGAGCGCCTGCCTTGGTGATAGCATTAAAGATGGTGGACTTACCGACATTGGGAAGACCTACAATACCGCAACGAAGGGACATGTTGCCACTTCCTGTAACCGATGCACCAGTTCAACTGAATTAAGGACGAGCTGTAGCCTTCCAGCTACCGGGGTAGAGTGGGAGTAGCCCGATTCCCGGGCTGGATGAACCGCCCCATAGACCAGTGAGAATCCGGGCAACGCCAAAGGTGTTGTCAGGACTTTCGGCCTTGCCCTTTTATGGTAGCACCGTTTGGTTGGAAACACGGGTCTCTCGGCGCATAGAAAGGGCATGAGAGCGAAATCATTGAATACCTTACAAGGATGAACAGATGAAAAAGAAAGTACTGGATGTAGGACAGTGTAATCCGGACCACATGGCGATTCGAAGCATGATCGAATCCTTTGGAGCGGAGGTGCATCGAGTGGCCCTTCCTTCTCAGGCCATGGAACTACTGCAGAAGGAGCCGTTTGATCTGGTGCTGGTAAACCGTAAAATCGACCAGGATTATACCGACGGTAAGGAACTCATCAAGATGATGAAATCCAATGAAAAGACCAGTTCCGTACCTGTGATGCTGGTTTCCAACCTCCCGGACGCTCAGAAAGAGGCGATATCCCTGGGAGCGGAAAAAGGGTTCGGAAAGGATTACATCGGAGCCAAAAACACACTGGAAATGTTACAGCCTTACCTGGGCGCCCCGGTGCGAAGCTGAGGGGATCCCGGAAATGCACTCCTTATACAAAGAAAACAATCAAGTGTAGCAAATAGTCTTCACTCTACCGAAATGACCTCAGGCCGGAACCAGTAAAGGGTATCATTGGCCCAAAATCGGTTTACGATCCGCAGGCATAGGTAATCCTGTGCCTATGAAGGTGAAGTTCTGGGGCGTTCGAGGATCCATTGCCACCCCGGTAAAGGGGCATACATTCAGAGATAAGCTGAAGCGAATCCTGAGCTATGCAACACCCTCCGACGTCATCGACGAACCTTCGGTGGATCGCTTCATCGACTCCCTGCCCTTTTCTTTGAGCCATACCTACGGGGGCAACACTACGTGCCTGGAGATTCGAACCAAAAACAATGATCTTGTCATAGTCGATGCCGGCACCGGAATCCGGGAACTGGGAGTGAAGCTGCTTTCGGAAGGATATCTGGAAGGCAATGGTTCCGCCAGTATCCTTTTTACGCATACACACTGGGATCATATCCAGGGGCTGCCCTTCTTCATCCCCTTCTTCATCGAAGGAAACGAATTCCATATACATGCAATTAGTGACGAAATCGAACAAAGGCTTCGCTATCAGCACAATGAAAGGCATTTTCCGGTAACCTTTGATGGAATGGATGCTACCAAGAAGTTTTATCAGCATCAGGAAGGGGAATCCTGGCCATTATACAACCTGCAGATTACTTCCAAGGGGATGAAACATCCGGGGGGGTCCTATTCTTACCGGCTGGAAGAAGATGGCAAGGTGTTGATTTTCGGAAGTGATGCGGAGTTTCGCTCCGATGACATGGACGATGTAGAATCCTACCTGGAGTATTTCCAGGGCGCGGATGTGTTGATATTCGACACGCAATACACTTTCGAGGAACAACTTCAGAAAATCGACTGGGGCCACAGCTCTGCCTCCATCGCCACCGACATTGCCATGCGAGCAGGAGTAAAAAAATTGATCCTGTTCCATCATGATCCTTCCTATTCTGACGAAAAGTTGGATGAGGTATTCCTTCGAGCGCTTCGCTACCGAGAAATGATGGACGTGGACAACACGTCTGAACTGGAAATCAAGATCGCCTACGAAGGACTGGAACTGGAGATCTGACTCGACTCATAGGGACTGGAGTCTCGCCGGCCTGGCCAAAGACTGGAAATCGTTTTTTTTGACGGGGAACTGGAGGCCTGAAGCGCCCGCGATAGGGGAATCTCCATCCGCCGGTGGCGAGCCGGTTTGCCCCGGAATTCGGGTCCGGGCACAAAAACGGGCAACGGCGTAGGAGGCCAATTATGCGAACAACAAGAAAAAGCAACCGTCAGAAATCAATCCCGTCTTCCGGGTTATGGATTCTGGTTTCGGTGCTACTGTTTCTGGCCCTGGCTTCGGTTTGCTCGGTAAAGAATGAGAAGACCAACGGCGCTGGAAGCGGGGAAGGTCCGGACTATTGCCCGGCTCTGGGCGAATGCTTTGACGATTGCAATACTCGATACCCGCCGCAGCATGGTTCGAATGAAATCGAAGTCTGTTTATATCAATGCATTCAGAAACATGGTACTCCGGAACCCTGCGGCAATCTCGCTATGTAGAGCCGATTTCCGGGGCCGCATTTTCCACATGCCGAATGGGGCGTAAACCGCGGCCACCGGCGAAAGCCAGCATTAGGGCCGTTCAGCGAATTAAGGCAAGCGCTAGAATCGCAAAGCCGATGACCAGAGACAGGCAGCCGGTGCCCAGGATGAAATAATATAGCCCCAGGCCGCCGTGTAGAAGCACCAGCCGTTGCGAATCGTCGGGATCCTTTCGGACAGGAACCCGTTCCGGAAAACGCTCCATCCATCGCTGGATGGTTCTTTCATCGGATATTGGCGATTCGGGGAAGATCGCCGAAGATCGGATACCGGAATCCTCTTCCACAAAGGTCAGGTTTGCCTCTTTGCGAAAGGCCGGGGCCCCTCCTCCGGGCCGTTTCGCCGTCACCACTTCCCGTTCCACAATCACAGCGGTCACTTCCCGCCATTGAAGCAGTTGCTTTCTGCGTCGTATGTGCCGGGCGGCGGCCAGGATGGCTCCGGCCCCTATCAGTAAAAAAAGCGCTGCAATGGCAAATATCATGGGCGTCAGTAAAGCAGCCACGGTGCTTCCGGACAAGAGATACCTGGCAAAAATCCTTGCGCTTCAGCGAAAAGCGCGAACCTATGCATTCCATGACAGCCATTGGAACCCCTCTAACCAGCACAGCCACCCGTGTACTTTTCTGCGGAGCCGGCGAACTGGCCAAGGAAGTAATCATCGAACTACAACGATTGGGAGTGGAAGTGATAGCCGTAGACCGGTATCCCAACGCGCCGGGCATGCAGGTGGCTCACCGCAGCCACGTAATCGATATGCTGGATGGGTTCGCATTGCGAAACATCATCGAACAGGAGAAGCCCCATTACATTGTGCCTGAAATCGAAGCCATAGCCACCGAGGAGCTACTGAAGTTGGAGCGGGAAGGATTCCAGGTTGTACCAACGGCCAGGGCTGTAAGGCTTACCATGGACCGAGAAGGGATTCGCAAGTTGGCGGCGGAAGAACTGAAGCTACCCACCTCGGCGTATCGATTCGCCGAAAGCCTGGATGAATACAAGAAGGCAGCCGAAGAAATTGGCTTTCCTTTTCTTGTGAAGCCAGTGATGAGTAGCTCCGGCAAAGGGCAAAGCCTGGTGCGAGAGGAGGACGGCCCGGAAGCGGTGCAGGCAGCCTTCGATTATGCCCAGAGTGGCGGACGGGCGGGAAAAGGAAGAATCATCGTCGAAGGATTCATCGATTTCGACTATGAAATCACCTTGCTCACAGTGCGCCACAAAGGAGGCACTTCCTTTTGTCCTCCAGTAGGACACCAACAGATCGACGGGGATTACAGACAGAGCTGGCAACCCCATCCCATGAGCGATACCGCATTGGAACGCTCGCAGGAAATCGCCCGCACCGTTACCGACAACCTGGGCGGCATGGGAATATTCGGAGTGGAGCTATTCGTCAAAGGCGATGATGTCTGGTTTAGCGAAGTGAGCCCCCGACCCCACGACACAGGTCTGGTTACCCTCTTGAGCCAGGATTTGAGCGAATTTGCCCTCCATGCCCGGGCCATTCTGGATTTGCCCATTCCGGCTATCCGTCAACTGGGCGCCTGCGCCAGTCAGGCCCTGGTATTTCAGGGTCAGAGCAATCAGCCTAAATTCGCCGGTCTGGACAAAGCCCTGAACAACGAAAATGTGCAACTAAGACTCTTCGGCAAACCTGAGATCCACGGGATCCGGCGCATGGGTGTGGTTCTGGCCCGAGGCGCAACGATTCAAGCAGCCCGAGACCTGGCTGCGCAGGCCGCCGATAGCATCGAGCTGATACAGTGATACAATGAGTGACTCCCTGGATCGTCTATTTAAGAAATTCACCGAAAAGAAAGCGGTGCACAGCGCCTTGCTGCGTATAGAGGCGGAGAACGGCGATGTGATATGGAGTGGCGCTTACGGCAACGACAGTCCCGAAGGCCGGCTTATGGATCCGGGCCATTCCTATTTCATCGCCAGCGCTACGAAAATATTCACCGCGGTTTCCGTTCTGAAGCTGCACGAATCGGGCAAGCTTGATCTTTCTACTCCTGCCATCAGCATTCTGCCGGAGCTCACGGAAATTCATAATTACAAAGGCGTCGACCATACCGACGAAATCCGGGTCTTCCATCTACTTTCGCATACATCCGGCCTGCCGGACTACTTTGAGCAAGCGGGCACCGGCAAGGACTCGCTCCTGACTCAGCTACTCAATGGCGGCGACCGCTCCTGGGACACCGAATTTGTTCTGCAACGCGCCCGAAGTATGAAACCTCCCTTCCCTCCCGCGACAAAGGAAGGCTCGAAGAACAAAGCCCACTACTCGGACACAAACTACCAGATACTGGATCTACTGATCGAGCGCATTACCGGCCAGTCTCCCGTTGAGGCGCTTGCCAGTCTGGCCGATTCCCTGGGACTGCGCCGGACTTATATGTACGACCATTCAAACGCCGCCGAGGCGGGGGCGGATCAAGCAGGCGACACCGACGAGCCAGTCAAACCGGTTCCCTGTCTTTTCTATTACGGTAACCGATGCCTGGCGATGCCACAGGCCATGCGCTCTTTTCGCGGCGACGGCGCTGCCGTCTCAACAACCGCCGACCAGATACGTTTTTTGCGGTCCCTTTTTCTGGAAGGACTTCTGCGGCCAGAAACCCTGGAGCGTATGCAGCAATGGAACCGTATCTTTTTTCCGTTCAGATACGGAATGGGTTTGATGCAATTTCAGCTGCCGGCCATACTTACGGGGTTCAGACGCATGCCTGAATTCATCGGGCATTCAGGAGCAAGCGGCGCCATCAATTTCTACTGTCCGGAAAGAAAGGTCTTTGTGGCCGGTACGTTTAATCAGCTGAAGGATCGTTCGTTGCCGTTTCAATGGATGGCGCGTGCGGTGGGACTGCTCTAGCGCGCACCGTTCAGGCGGCCAGGCGTTCCACCACAACAATGGCCACATCGTCTTCGAACAGGGATTTTCGGGACCACTGAGCCATGTCCTCCAACAGGTACTGGCTACAGGCTTCGGCGCCCGGCGGAGCTTCGAGCAAAGCCTCGGCCATTCTTCTGGCGTTGTAGAATTCCCCGTCCGGATTTCTGCACTCGCTCAATCCATCGGTATAGAGTACGATTCGGTCCCCGGGTTGGAATGGTTTTTCAATCATTCGATACCCGCGAAAGGGCAACGGGGCCATCAAGTGACCTCTGGGGCGAATCCACTCCACCTCTTCTCTGTTGGCCGGTATAAAGGCCAGTGGCGGATGTCCTGCGGATGCGTAGCGAAAGATGCCGTCTTTCGTATTGACGTATAGAGCGCCGGCTGTAATGAACTGACGTTGCAGTTTGTCTACCAAGGAGACACGGGTTAGTTCCAGCAGTCTCTCCGGCCGATCGGCCAGAGTTGTATGCTCGGAAAAAGCGATTTTGGCCATGGAAACGCCCAGGGCTGCGGGCAATCCATGCCCGGAAACGTCGGCTATCATTACCCCCACCTGCGAACTATCGATTCGAGTGAAGTCGTAATAGTCTCCGCCCAGGCTCGCCTGGGAAATATAGGCCACCGAAACGTCCAGTCCGTCTATCTCCGGGGGATCGGCGGGCAGCAAAGACTGGTGTAATCTACGTGCCGTTTCCAGTTCTTCACTTACAATAGAGTACCTGACGTTCTCTTCGCGCATCAGCGCGTAGCGACGAATTACAACAAGCCCCAGAGCGCAAACGAAGATGAACATGCTATAATGGGTGTTCAATCGTAGATCCGGCAGAAGTCCCATATCCATCAATATCACAAGACCGGCGTTGATAGAATAAAAAGCGAAGCCTACCAGTATGATTCTTGCGTCAATACTGCCCCGGAGAGAGCGGCGAATCTCCAGTGCGGGAATCACAACCAGATAAAGTAGCGCAAGTATACGAAATGGCACGGAGACCATGACTGCTATAAGGTCAAAGGCCATGAATACCAGATAAATGGCCGAAACCACAACCTGAATACGAAAGAGATAGGTCATGATGAGTTTTTCAAACCCTGTATAGATGCTCCGAAAGAAAGCGAGCACGGCCGGTATAAGAATGAAGAGCGCCACCCAGCTGGTGTAGTGCCAGATGAGCATATTGCCGTATACATATTGCGGATACATGGAATCCGCCAGAGCCCGATAGCCTTCGGTTAAGCAGACCAGCGAAAAGGCCAGATGGGTCCAGCTCTCCCTGGTACGCAGAAAATGGAGCATGGCAAAGGCGCCGATGACAAGAAGAGCTCCGGCAAAAGCCAGCAAATCCACGTTAGATAGGAGTAACCATTCGATTAAATCCGCTCGATCGTCCAGAACCACTCGATGATAGATTCCAATGTCTGGATAATCGGAATAAACGCGTAGATAGAGGTACCTGCCGCCGGGCTCCCGGGGCAAAGGAATGATATGAAAAGGCCATCCCTCGAATCGGGGTTGTTCCGCATCCAGGTTTCCGTATTTGTAGATCATCTCGCCATCAATGTAGGCTTCGAAGATCAGATCCACGCTGTATATGTAGAGCGCCGGATCTCTCCATTGTCCCTCGGGAAGCAGAACCCTTTGCCAGATGAAGTTTGCGCCATCCCGGCCGGCAGGCTGTGCAGGAAAGGGCAATGGCGCCCAACCCTGCTGTGTTTCATCCGACAGGCCGTTGTCTGCGGGGCCTGAATCCGACATCGGATTTCGGCCGTCTTCGTTTTGTCCGCGGTAGGGCCGTAAATAGCTGAATTTGCCGGTTGCATCCACCGGCGAATCCCCCCATCGGTATTCCCAGGTGGTTTCCACACGGACACCGTCTCCGGGCAGTAGTTGCTCTTCTTCGGTGGGAAGATCTCGACCACAGCTCAGAATAGTAAGGAATGTCAGAACAAGAGAACTGTGCAGCAGAAATCTCATGGGACCGTCCGATGGTACTCGATTAGCGTCTTACCGCAATTCCTTTTTGGTCGGCAATGTTCTTATACCCGGATTAGTAGTGATTCGTTTTTTCCAGGGCCGGCTTCCGGATTAAATGGAGTAGTAATGATTTCTGATTACTCAACCATGACGTACAGAGGATTCCCTGGAGCTCAAAATTCAGGTAAGGGGCAACGAGACCATGTATAGATACGAAGTACTGGATGTATTCACCGAAGAACGTTTCAGCGGTAATCCATTGGCTGTCTTCCCGGAGGCGGACCGAATCCCCGCAAGCCTATTTCAAAGCATCGCCAGGGAGATGAACCTCTCGGAGACCATCTTTATTCTGCCTCCCTCAAATGATGCCTGTGACTATCGATTTAGAATCTTCACTCCGGCCCGAGAATTGGACTTTGCCGGACATCCGGTAATCGGAGCCGCCTGCGCACTGGCAGCAAAAGCAGAGACCTCCGCACTTAATCTAAGAGCGGAACTGAATGCCGGCAAAGTAGAGGTCACGGTTACAGGCCAGGGGGATCTTTATCATGCCCGATTGCAGGCGCCGTCAACCCCGGTGCCGGGTCCACCGCCGCCACCGGCCCCGGACCTGGCTCGGATACTGGGCATTGAAACCGGTATTGTTTCTCATCCTGCCGCCTACAGTTGCGGCAACCCATTCCTTTTTGTAGAACTGGATAGCCGGCAGACTCTGAGCTCCATTCGCCTGAACCTGGCCGAGTTCGAGGGACTGTTGTTGGACTACTGGGCGCCTGAGATCATGGCCTTCGTGGTGGAAAAAAACCAGGTGCATGCAAGAATGTTCGCGCCCCGACTGGGTATTCCCGAAGACCCGGCCACGGGCAGCGCCGTTGCGGCCCTCGCCGGTTATTTAAAAGACGTAAAGCTTGAGTCGCCGACTTCAGCCACCGCCACCCACAGCTTCATAGTGTTCCAGGGGTACGATATGGGCCGCCCTTCGCGCATCGATCTTGAATTCAGATCGAAATCCGACGTTGTCGATGCAGTCTTCATCGGCGGTTGTAGCGTGCCTGTAGCCCATGGTACGTTCCTGGCCGGTCAATAACCCCGGGCAACCTTGAAAAAAGCAAGAGCCCGGGTCCGCAGCCAAACAGGCGAACCCGGGCGACAAAGGGGAGCCAGCATTAGAGGCCAGTGAAAGCCGGACTCATGGGAATAGCCCTGGAGTTTTGAAGCAGTATTCCAGAAGCGAAAACGCTCTCAGGGCGCGGAAGGCAAAGGTCTAACGGGGCATCTTATGCGGGGCATGCGGCGCGCGGGGCGTGGGGCGCCATGGAGCACCATGGGGAGTCGCAAGGGCCGATCTTCAGGACCGAAGATACTCTTTGCCCTCGGGAAAGCTAAGCGGATAGCCATTTCGGGTCTCCCAGTCGGTCCAGAAATCAATGATCTCCCGGGGATTGGCTGGTCTGGATCGCCATCGCTTATGCAACCAGTAATAGTCCGCCGGATGCTCCCTCGCCTTTTCTTCTAATCGCTTCACCCAGCGATAAGTAAAATGCCTTTCCCATTCCCGGGGATCCGCATCCGGGTCCAGATCCGGTCTTTCGAAAGGTTCCATCTTGAAGTGCAGTCGACCCCGCGCATCGTGATAGGAGTAGCAGAATATTATGGGGGCTTCGGTCTTGCGCGCAAACAACGCCGGCCCCTGAAATGTGGAGGCCAGCCTGCCCATGAATGGGAAGAACGGACCATCCTTACCGGCATCCTGATCGGAAATGAATGCCACCAGGGCGCGATTCTTTAACAGTTTGAACGTTACTCGCGGGCTTTCATCGGTATAAACCAGTCGGATATTCTGAGAACCGCGAATCCTTTCAATCCAGGCATTGGCCCAGGGGTTGCTCTGCCGCTTCGCGAATACATGCAATTCCTTTTCCGTAACCCGTGTGATTGAGACTCCTTTCCACTCCCAGGATCCCAGATGTCCCAGAACCAGGATTCCGCCATTCCGGGTTAGTTCGCGGTGCACATCTGCATTGGGTTCCTGCACAATCCATTTGTCGATGAAGTCCCGATCCATTCGCGGTTCTTGATAGAATTCACAGGTCATTCGAGCCAGCACTCGCAGGTTTTCCTTCACGATAGCACGAATTTCATGGGGCTTCCGATCCGGGAAGCTGGCCGCGATATTTCCATAGACACGGTCCTTAACATTTCCGGAAACAGCCCCCATGAGCAGAGTGAGCCTTTGCATAAGCCATACCCGGAGTCTGAAGGGAAATAGCATCAACAGAAAGACTGTGAAGCGAACAAAGGCGTATTCCAGATATTTTAGAAGGCCGCCCTTTACTTTTTTCTTCCGCTGCATGCCTATCCAGTGACCAGAACTGCCATACAGGGTCAACGCCAAACTACCGGGGATGAATTCGGCCGTTTTGCTCGACAGCGCTTGCTCCTGTCATCAAATGGAAACGCCGATGGATCCAGATTCAAGAAATACCAACGACTCGAAAAGAGCCGAAATGCTGGAACTCCAATTCAAAAACTCGCCCGTAGCTACTTTCATTCTGGACCGGGCGCTGAAGGTATTGAGAATAAACCCTGCCGCCGCCGGTATGCTGACTGTTAGCCCGGATGCGGCGCCGGGCCGCCATCTTCGCGAGCTCCTTGCGGTATCAGAGACTCTTGCTTCCTCACTTCGAAAAGCGCTGAGCGCCAACCAGACGGTTGAGATTCAGGAAGAACTCCTTATTCGCGGTAGAACCAGAGTACAATATCGAGTCACTGCGACTCCCGCCAAAGCCAGCCAGGAATCGTTTCTGCAATGCTTCTTCGTGGAACAACCCCTGCTGCAGAATGATAGCGCACCGTTGAACGATCTGGATCCGGAGCAAATACTCAGCCGAATCACAGAAAGCATCCCCGCCATACTTTACGTTTTTGACCTTCAGGAGGGCCGAAATCGCTTCCTGGGACCGGCTTTCGAACGGATTCTGGGATGGAATACCGAAAAACAGGGCCCCATCACCATGGATTACTTCGCGGAGAATTTGCATCCCGACGATGCCAGGCAGTTGAATCAATGGGCCGGGCGCTGGGAAACAGCCCGCGACGATGAGGTTTATAGCCTTCGCTATCGATTGAAGGATACCCTGGGCAGCTACCACTGGTTTCAAACCTACGATAAAGTCTTTTCAAGAAGCGATGACGGACGAGTGAAAGAAATCGTTGGTTCCGCCATTGAAATCACTGACCAGATAAGCGTCCTGCAAGATCTACAGGCGGAGCAGAGTCGTCTCCAGGCGATCACAACACAGGCGCCGGTAACGGTCCTGGAGATCAATTGCGAAGGGATTATTCAGTTTCTGAATCGCACTAAATACGATTATGGTATACCGGAATCCTCCATGGTGGGTCATTCGGTGTATGAATACGTCCTTCCGGAATACCACGTAGAAGTACGGGATGCTATGGATCGGGCCCTTGCAGGCCACAAACAGGTCGAACTGGAAGTACAAACCGCTCCGGCAGACGGGTCCAGGCCGTTTGTACTTCTAAGTCTTGCGCCTTTAAGCTACGAGGCCGATGGCAACACCACCGTTAATCTACTCGTAATAGCCTTTGACATTACGGCCCGAAAAAGGATGGAACAGCGTCTTGAAGAGCTCACGGCAAGGGCGGAGACAGCCAGTCGATCCAAGACCGAATTCTTTGTAACCCTTAGCCATGATATTCGCACGCCCATGAACTCCATTATGGGAATCGCCGATCTTCTGCTGGACACCAGGCTTGACGAAGACCAGAAACAGATGGCCACAATACTTCGGGATTCCAGCGAAGCCCTGGTAGCTCTCCTGGAGCGTACTCTGCAACTATCCAGACTGGAGATGGGTCTTGTGGCCCCGGGCCGACCTTCGGATTTCTCCCCGGGCCGGATGGCCGAAAAAGCGAAGGCTCTCTTCCAAACGGAAGCCTACAAGCGTGGCCTGGAGCTAAAACTGGAACTGAAGGATCTGCCGGAACGAATCCACGGGGTCGAAGCCGCCCTGATGCAGGTGCTCGTAAATCTGACCAGCAATGCAGTGAAGTATACGGATCGGGGCGTTGTGACTATTCGCCTGGCTATGCCGGATTCGAAGCCGGGCGATCCGACCGGCGAACCCTATCTGCTTCTGGAGGTCGAAGACACTGGCCCGGGCATCCCGGCATCGGAGATATCTCATGTTTTCGATTTATTCTATCAGGGTAGCCAGGCGACCCCTGGAAACACCACCGGAGGCATTGGTCTAAACGGATGCAAACGATTGGTAGAAGGTATGGGAGGAGAAATAGAAATCATTAGCCCCTATCCGGCGAACGAAAATGGGGGCACGCTGGCCCGAGTGCTTTTTCCCTTTACTTTGCCCGAAACCAGCAATGCGGAACAAAGCGAACCCCCATTGGGACCGTTAACGGGCAAGGTTCTGCTGGTGGAAGATAATGCACTGAATCAGTTTGTGGCGCAGCGGATGCTGGAAAATGCCGGGGCCAACTATGCCACCGCCGGTACAGTCCAGGAGGCTCTGGCGGCCCTGAAGAATGAGTCCTTTCAGCTGGTGCTACTGGATCTGGGCCTGCCGGACGGGGATGGCCGAACAGTGGTCCGTTGGATGCGAAGCCGAAAGATCAATACGCCGGTGGTTGCCGTTACCGCCGCCGCCTTTGACGAAGAAAGACAGAGTTCCCTGGAAGCGGGTATGGACGATTTTATCACGAAGCCCATGGAACAGAAATCCCTGCAAAAAATATTGATGCGATTTCTCAGGTCGGATTAAGGTTCTCCGGCCCTATTTCCAGGGGCATGGGTTAGTGAATTCATCCGGACCGGCACGTAACATGGGGGATTTCGTAGGTACCAAACTGCCGCATCAACTATCTGCTTGACCGGGTACATGGTATCTTTACCGTCCGGCCAGACTTGCTGCTGGAGGAACTCAAATGAAAGAAATTGTTCAGGATCCAATAAAGGTTCTACTGCTAACTTTCGTAACCTGTGGAATCTACGGTATAATCTGGATCTACAAGGTGTCGGATGCGCTGGCTCAGGAACTTCCCGAGGAAGGCATTAACCCTGGAATGGTTATTCTACTATTCTTTATTACCTGCGGAATCTACCCGCTCATCTGGTATTATAAGATGGGCGAATGGCTGCCAAAGGTCGGACAAAAGTACGGAAAGAATATCGAAAACGAAGGCACTCTGCTGCTGCTACTGGGAATCTTTTTCTCGCCAGCGGCATTGTACATAATCCAGGATCGAATCAACCAGATCGCTTCCTGAGACCCTTGATTTATGAGGGGCGTTGGCAGGTCGATATTCTGACCCGCCAGCGCCTTGCTCTTCCCCGCCCTTTCCCCTGGGATGATCTTTTCTTCCGGTCCCAAACACGTCGGCCCTGTATGTCCCTGATTCCAGAATACCTGGCGGCCGGCTCTGTAGATTGGATCTTTAATAGCAATTATTCATTGACCAGCGCCAATCCGGCCCCTTGAATACGATTGAAGGCAACTCGGATACTCAACCGCTGCCCGCCTTTGATTTGCGCCAACGCTCGGAGCAACTCTGTAGCATTGGAAGAAGGACATGGATATGGAAAAAACTATACTGTTTAGAGTTCGACCGGATGGAGATAATGCTCGGTGGACCAATCTGGCCCGGGTAATTGGTCTGGCCGGGCTACTGCTGGTTGCGCTGGCCCAGGTCCTCAAAGCGCAGGATCTGGAACTGGTGGCCAATATCCTCATGGTGCCCGGGGCCCTGCTCGCTCTGGGCAACCTGGTATGGGTATACCTGATCCCTTCGCTTTTCATGCTTGTACTCTATAGTCTATCCTATACCGTTCTGGCCCTGGTTAACTTCTTGCACATCATCATTTTGCAGCGCTCGAACGATGAGCTCATCTATTTCATGATCAAGTTTCTCAACATGCGAAGCCGGATATCGCTATCCATCCTGGGGCTGACACACCGGGTACCCCATGTAGATCTGTACTCCAGCGAGCCGGGTAGCGGACTCATTACTCTCAAGTTCCGTGTGGCTGAAGAAATGCCGGTTCGGTGGGTCCTTCTGCGTCTGGGAATCCTGGTGGGCATTGGCTTCGTCGCTTTTATTCTATCTCTGGGTCTGCGCTATATTCCCTATTCCGCTATGGTGCTTGCGGGAATCGCCGGGCTCATCGGGGCTGTACTGGGTTTGATCATCCTCATCATCTGGATTCACAACGCCATTACCGGTAAGTATCTGGACACGCTGGTAGATTTACATCTTCGGCTCATGCGGTTGAACCTCACAATCACGTCATACTTTACATTTGTAACCAATGAGATCGGGGAGTTCAAACAGAGCTTTCGTTCGGTGCTGGATGAGCCGGTTCCTGCGAATGCTGGCTCCGACTGGGTCAATGCAAACGATGCCCGTCGACTGGACATCAACCTGGTAGCGCTGGTGGTGTTGATTGGATCCACCCAGGGACTGTACCTGTTTATCTGGTTGGCCCGTACTTCCAAGTTGATGGGCGACGATCCATTCACCATCATTGCGGTAAGCATCCTGGGAGCATTTCTGCCTCTATCGGTGATCTTTTCCCGATACTACCGTCGGCTGGAGAAGAAAACCGGTAATGAACCCAGTTGGATTCTAGAACTACTTATGGTAATTCCGCTGATTAACCTGGTGGTGGGAACTTTTACCATACAGTACATTCTGAATCTGGGCAAAAAGGGCGCCCGGTCCTGACTCCACAGACAATTCGAAAAGCAAATCGCGAATTTGCCTGAATCGGAATCAAACAGAGTTAAACACCCGCCGTAGCCTGCGCTACGACGGGTACTGTTTGTAACGAGCGATAACCCTTTCTGTTGTATAAAAAGGCCACAGGAAACGCTGGAATCCATAAATAGATCTCCGGAAACACTAAAAACCATTGACAGATCTCCCGGTTTCGCCTGGAATCTGCCTCTATGCGAATCCTCATCGGGATTCCGCGTCATAAAAAATGGCTGCCTATTGCAGCCGGAGGAATATCCAAATGAAACTAGATCTAATGGAAACGATCCAGGGCGGTATTCAGAGAGGCCTGAAGAGCTTCCCTGCCTTGATTGTTAATGGCATTTTATGGGTGCTAACAATCTGGATCCCGTATCTGAACGTTGGAACCACAATCGGTATGGCCAACCTGCCAGCCAAAATGGCAAGCGATGAAGGTCTGTCCATGACTGAAATCTTCAACCCTGAATACAGAAAATCCTTCGGTGAGTTCTTCATCGTCGTTGGTTTGATGGTCATGGGTATGCTTCCTGCTTATCTGCTGATGATTGTGCCCGCTTATGTTCTGGGCATTGCCTGGTCTCTGGCCGTCCTGCTGGTGCTGGATCAGAAACTTGAGCCCCTGGCTGCACTGCGAAAGAGTAATGAACTGACCTATGGCAACAAATGGACCATCTTCTTCGCAAACGTGCTTCCGGTTTTCGCAATCTTCGTGGTTGCCGGGATCGGTATGGCCATTCATGAGTATCTGGGCGGGTTCCTGTACTTCGTAGGAATCATCCTGGTAACTCCCGTTAGTCTGGGTATTGCAGCCGAGATCTACAAGAAGCTCGCCAAGAGCTGATTTGAGGTTCTCCCTGCTTTCTTATACTTCGAAGAAAGCCAGCCTGTAGCGTGACGCTGCAGGCACTGAAAAGGCGTCCAACGGGCGCCTTTTCTTTTTTTTCGCAAAACGCAAATCCTGCCGTCCAAATCTTTAGATCCTGGAGGAGCCTCCCAATGAAGAGCAAAATGTCTATACCCGGAATCATCGGGGCGCTGGTCCTGGTGGCCGGAGCCTATTTCTATAATCAGAAGAAAGCCGATTCTTATGAACTTCCGGCCGAATGGGAAGCGGCCCAGGGAGTTACCGTTCAATACAGCTATGTACATCGGCTGCCTGACCGAAACGGAGGCTACAAGGTGGTGGATTGTTATACGATTCAGCCTTTCCAGAACAAAGCCGGTGAGACGGTAGAGCCCGGTTGCGTCAAAGACTATAAGATGAAAGCCATCTGTGAAAAGGCCAACTGCCTGCAGGTAGAACGATAGAATCGTGGGCGAATTAGAAAGCCGGCAACGAGGGGCGTTCCCGAGCGGCAGTCCGGGTTTCTACTTGCAATTCTGCCGCCCCTCCCGGAACCTCTGTGTCCATGAGTGATTTTGTTTTGTCCATCGATCAGGGTACCACCGGGTCCCGCGTCTTCTGTTTTGATACATCTGGAAACGTGATTTCCAGCGCCTACCGTGAGTTTACCCAGCATTTCCCCAAACCTGGCTGGGTAGAGCACGATGCCGAAGAAATCTGGTCCGGCGTGGAGGACCTGCTGGGCGAGGCTTTGCAAAAGGGAAAGCTGGACGCAAAGAATTGCCAGGCCATTGGAATCACAAATCAGCGAGAAACGGTAGTTGTATGGGACCGGTCCACCGGAAAGCCCATCCATAATGCCATTGTCTGGCAATGCCGACGAACCTCTTCTATCTGTCAGGGACTGAAAGAGAAAGGCTACGAAGCCAACATCCGCAAGAAGACCGGACTGGTCATCGATGCCTATTTCTCGGGAACGAAAATCGCCTGGATCCTGGATCATGTGGACGGCGCCAGGGCCCGAGCCGAAAAAGGCGAGCTATGCGCGGGCACCATCGATTCCTGGTTACTCTTCAAACTCACCGGCGAATTCAAAACCGAATACACCAACGCTTCGCGCACTTTGCTGTATAATATCGAAGACAAGAAATGGGACGATGATCTTTGCCGCTTGATCGAAGTACCCAAAGCCATGCTTCCCGAGGTGCATCCCAGTCGCGCGGACTTTGGCAAGACCAGGGGCTTGAAGTCACTTCCGGACGGAATCCCGGTATGCGCCATGCTGGGGGATCAGCAGGCGGCGCTCTTCGGTCAGGTTTGCGTGAATCCGGGCGAGGCCAAAAACACCTACGGTACCGGATGCTTTCTTCTATTTAATACCGGCGATCAGTTCCTGATCAGCAAGCAGGGACTGCTCACCACCCTGGCGGTGGATGGCAAAGGCGGGGTTTGCTACGCCCTGGAAGGGGCCGTATTCATTGCCGGGGCGGTCGTGCAGTGGCTTCGCGACTATGCGCGCTTCTTTGCCAAAGCGCCAGAAACAGAGGGTCTGATCGAAAACATCAAGGACGAGGAAGACGATGTAGTATTCGTCCCCGCCTTTAGCGGTCTGGGCGCGCCCCACTGGGATATGAATGCCCGGGGAGCTATCTTTGGACTCACAAGGGATACGGATCCTGCGCGAATTACTCGAGCGGCCCTTAAATCTATAGCATTCCAGTCCTATGATCTGGTGCGCGCCATGGAAAAAGACACCGGACAGGAACTTCCTTTCCTTCGCGCGGACGGCGGAGCCACCGCCAACAACTATCTTATGCAATTCCAGGCCGACATTCTGAACAAACCGGTGGAGCGCCCCGCTAACGCCGATACCACAGCCCTGGGCTCCGCCTATCTGGCCGGGATACATGCAGGCATCTGGAAAGATGCAAGCGATCTGCTCAAGCTAATGGGCGACAAAACCGTGTACAAACCGTCCATGCCGGCGGATCGCAGGGATCGGGAAATCCGCTACTGGAACAAGGCAATTTCCCGAGTCAAGGACTGGGCCGAATAAGGGTAAAGACAGGGGAAGCGCTGTTTCTCAGCGAAACTTGAAGGGCATGGATTGGTTGCGGTCTTCCCTGCGCAAATCCTGCATATCTTTGTTTCTGGCTTCCTTCTTCTTGATGGTCTGTTCGTCCTGGTGGAGCGGAAGCAGGACGCAAAAAGCGGTGCCATGCCCTGGCGCCGGATCGGATTCTGAGTTCGAAGACTTAGGCTTCTGGCTGTCAGATGGATTTTCAGTCTGCTGCGAACCGGATCCCCGGGATCGGCTCGCGGCGCTTCGCACACCTATGGCTCCTCCATGCTCTTCCACGATTCGCCGCACGATACTGAGGCCCAGTCCGCTTCCCTCCCCCTGGTCTTTCGTTGTAAAGAAAGGATCCCAGATCTTTTCGATATGATCCGCAGGGATGCCCGGGCCGTTATCTTCGATAAAGATGCACACCGCCGGTCCCTTCAGTTCTCCCACGGCAGCGCTTACCAGTCCGGGCCTGGATTCATACATTTCTTTGATGCGAGTTTCTGCGTTCTCCAGGTAGCGCGAACGCACGGTAATCGTTGCATCCTGCTGTCCTTTCATGGCCTGCCAGGCGTTGGTGAGTAGATTGGTCCAGACCTGATTCAATTCATCGGCATCGCATTCAATCTCCGGAGTCTCCTGTAAGTCGCGCTGAACCTGCAACTGCCCTTTCCAGACCGAAGAAAGAATAATCAACGTATTGTTAAGCCCCTCTTCGACTCGAGCGGCGCCAAAGGTTTTCTGGCCTGGATGGGAATAGCTTTTCAAAGCACGGACGATTCGCACGATACTTTCGATGGAGCCCTGGATGTTGCTCAAATTTTTGCCTGTGGAAGACACAAGCGTTATGAACTCCAGAAGCCCCTGCAGTCGGGCTTCCACCGCTCCATTCCCCCCGCTTGAGGGGCCTGGCGCCCCGTCGCCGACGGTGACTTCGCCACCGGACGTTTGGCCGCTGGCCGTTACGCTACCCGCTGATTCGTCGCTGGCTGATACGCTGCCCGCTAATTCGCCGCTGGAGGTTCCTTTCGCATCTCCCTTGACTCCCTTGAAATTGCCGGTCAGGCTTTCGAACGATTCCAGAATCCGGGCCACGCCGGACGATTGGAGATCTTCCGGCTTTTCGTACATGCCGGTCTCCACCAGATGCGCAGCCAGCTTCTGTTTTATAGGTAGAGGCAGACTCTCGGCCAATGCAGACTGAAGCTCCTTCTTCTTCTTGAATCCGCCGGAGACATGGATCTTCTTTCTGGACTGTTCCAGACAGATCTCCATCAGTTCCTTGAGCCTGTCTTCACCCAGAACGGCAAGAAGCGGCGGAATATGATTCAATACTCCCTCCAGGTTCTGCTGCAAGTTCATGGAGCCGCCAAAAATAACCCCGGCCGGAGTGTTGATTTCATGAGCGATGCCGGCAATCATTACGCCAAGCATGGCCATCTTTTCGGACTGTACCAGATGCGCCTGAGCCTCTTCTAGCTTTCGCGTCCGTTCCTTTACTTTTTCTTCCAGGTGTTCCAGGATTCCCTGCAGTCGCGCATAGAGTATTGAGTTACTCAGCGCCATGGTGACCAGCGAGCGCACTTCGCTTATGGCATTCATACGCGCCGGGGTCCAATCGATTGCCCCCGGAGGCCCAATGAAAAGAATTCCCAACAGAGATTCATTCAGTACCAGTGGGACGATCAGATCGGAGTTGGTCTGCTGGAAGAACTCATCTCGCTGTTGTAAAACATCGGAATGGAGCCCGGAGACCGGGCGATCCTTCAATACCATGGCATCGTGATCGGCCATATGCATGAGGAAGGGCTCGAATACACGCCAGCCATGCCGGACCCCCGGAATTTCCTGTTGTAGCGAAAAGGTGCCTTCGCTTTCATTCCAGAGATAGATTCCGACATGGGACGTGCCCAGGTAATCCACCAGAAACTCCACCAATTCTTCGCACACATCGGCAGTGGGCTTTAGCTGGATCAATGCATACTTGAACTGATCCAACCGGCGGCGCCCCACGGTCACGATCCGGTCCGATCCACGACGACCGGCGTCCTGTTTCAGAGCACTTATGGCTCCGTCCAGAGCGCCGGATAGAGCTACAACTATTTGGTCCAGTAGAATCAATTTACCAAATTTCGGATGACCTGAGCCGGCATTACAAGAACATTTCCTACTGCATGCCGGAATCAGACCAAAGCCAAGAACCGGAAGACCGCCTGGCCATCGTTAGTCGTATATTCGGGGCTTACTATAGCATTCTTCCGGAACCGGATCTGCAGCCGGAATTACTGGCTGTGCTGCGGGGTCGGCTTCGCCTGGACAAAGGGGAGCCCCGCAAAAGCGAAAAACAGGACAAGCAGCGCAACCCGATAGCGGTGGGCGACCAGGTCATCTACAGCACGGAAGAAGGCACCGAAGAAGCCATCATCGAAGAATTACTTCCCCGACGTAGCTTCCTGGCTCGATCGTCGCCTTACGAAACCCATGTTCTGGCCGCCAATGTGGATCGAGCCATCGCTGTCTGCGCACTGAAGGATCCGACGCTGCGGCCCGGATTCATTGATCGATTCCTGAGCGCCTGTGAAACGGGAAATGTAGAGCCCCACCTGGCCTTTACCAAGGTGGACCTGCTATCCGAAGAAACCGTGGCCTTTGCCTCCAGTATTGAATGTCTGGAACTTCTCAGAGATCTGATTGATCCGCAAAAGGAGCCGGATCCGCCCCTGGAAGATCGAGAATACTTCACCGATGAAGCCTATTCATTTCTCACGGCTCTAAACTACCGAAGACTGGGCTATCCCTGCTATTTCCTGGACCTGCTTTCCGATGAATCATCCGAAGATCTGGAACGACTGCGGGCCGTGGTTCAGGAAGGCTCTACCCTGCTCACCGGTCATTCCGGCACGGGAAAATCCACTTTGTTCAATAGACTGTTCGGCAGTTCGGCCCAGAAAACCTCCGATGTAAGCGAAAGCACCCGGAAAGGTCGCCATACCACCACGAATCCGATTTTGATGGTTCTACCGGATGATACCGGCTCGGTAATCGATACTCCCGGAATCAAGGAATGGGGCGTTGCTCATCTGGAAAGAAAAGAGCTTCTGGAGTCATTCCGGGAACTGGAAGAGGCATCCCGGGATTGCCGGTTCAGAAACTGCGACCACTCGGAGGGCACCATGGATTGCGCGGTGCAAACTATACTGCAAGGACAGGGATCCGAACTGCTCTTTCCTGAAAGACAAAAAAGCCTGGATCAAATGCTGGAATCATTGAAGAGTCCTGACCGTGTAAGAAAAGGGGACTACATCAAACCCACTGGCAGAATGAGAAACAAACAGTGATACCAACCGCCCGAAGAAATCACGCAAGCCCGGGTTCTGAACAGGACAGCCCCGGTTTCGACTCCAGCGGTGGAAGCCTGGAATCCGCGGCATGGTTGGCCAGAATCAAAAACCTGGTACCTGGCTCTTTCAATTCCGCAAAACCCGGCTCCGATACTAAGATAGTGGGTAAGTCATGCCTTCTTGCACTATTTCTTCTTTTTCCCGCCGTTGCCCTGCAGGCGGACTGCCCCGCCTACTTCAATGGCCGAGGCAATCTGGAACTAAAGGGCAACTGGAAGCTATATAAAGGCCCTCTTTCCGGAGGACAGAGCCCATCGTTAAACGACTCCCCCTGGCAGACAGTGGCAGTTCCCTTCACGTTCGATAACAGCAATGCCCGGGGATACCGAGGCGAAATCTGGCTACGCTGCCGAATAACCCTTACCGGTCAGGCCCCGGAACATGCAGCCCTCTATCTGGGTCGGGTGCGCGATGCGGATCAGGTGTACTTCAACGGCGTTCCCATTGGCCGAACGGGCTCGGTCCAGCCGTTCAGTCCGGACGTGGAAACGGACCGAATCTATCCCATCCCCTATGGACTCTGGCAGGAGGAAAATATCCTGGCCATTCGGATGTACGGAAGCACCGGCGCCGCCGGAATACTGAACGAACCGAAAATAGATCATCAAGGCGAACTACTCACCGACAATCTGCTGTCGTCTCGCGTAGCGGCGGGTTTCAGTTTCCTGTTCTTATTCATTTCGCTTTATTTCTTCTCTTTCGTGATCTTCACTTCCCGAAAGAAGGAGAACCTGTTTCTGGGGCTATTTACCCTTAGCCTGGGCTTCTATCACTTAATCCGTTCCGGCTACCGATACGTCATATTCGACGATTTCGTATTCTCCTACCAGGTAGAACTATTGTGTTTGTTCCTGCTGCCTGTGCTGTTTTTAAACTTCTTCATATCGTGGATTGAGCGCGAACGCCCTCTGGTTCTTAAAGTTCTGGAAGTGTTATATGCGGCGCTGGTTATTCTGGTTCTGGCTATACCGTTTCTGGGCGAAAACTCCTCCGTTTTCTGGTTTGATGTCGCCATCTATGCGAATCTGGCAGGAGTCAGCGTGGTTCTGGTCTACGGAGTTTCCATGTTCAAGAAAACCTACGGCCCACATCGGGACCAGCTAAGGTTTATTGGAATCGGCTTTATGTGTTTGATTCCGCCGGTTCTGAACGATATGCTCACCACCCTGGGAGTGATTCATACGCCCCGAATTCTGGTTTTTGCCTTTCCTGTTTTTCTGGGGTTCATCGCGCTTCAGTTATCCGATGGAATCATTCAGCTAAATGCTGCGGTGAAAGAGCAGGAGAAGGAATTGCGACAACTGGAACGAAAGAAGACCGGCACAATTCTAAATATCTCCCAGGAATTTCAGCACCTCTTCGAAGGCATCAAGAAGCTTCTGGATGCGGCGGCGGAAAAGAAAACCGCAAGAACTCAAAACAGGACCAACCGGGACCTGGAATGCCACATTACCAATCTGGAGAACCTAATTCTGGACAGTAGACTGCTCAGCCAGCTCGAGAACAATGAATATCCGGAAAAGAATGTAAGGTTCAATTTGCTCGACCAGATTCACCTGGTCACCGACCGGGCCCTGCGGGCTACTCAGGCAAAGCCCGGACGCCTCATACTCCATTCCTCTTCGGAGGAAATTATCTATCGTGGTGACCCTGAATTGTTTCATGCCATGGTGTATCACCTAGTGGAAAACGCTCTCCTATATTCGGAAAGCGACGTTGAAATCCGGCTCGTAAAAGATGATCGGGGCATTACGGTAAATGTCAGAGACGAAGGTCCGGGTATTCCGGCCGAACAACAGGAAATGATATTCGAACGATTTGTTCGCGGGGCGGAAGACCATTCCGTAGCGGGTAGCGGCATCGGTTTAACGATTGTAGATGAAATTGCAGCGCGCATGGGGGCCAGTTTACGCCTGGACAGCGGTCCGGGATTCTACACCAGCATGGAAATCTTCATACCCCAGGTGGAGCAGTCCTGATGCTACGAATCGCCGCCAAATACGTAAACGGATTCTTACTGTTGTCGCTGCTTCTTCTGATCGCTGTGCCCTCACTTGCCGAAGCGCGGCCGGCTCAGGATCTTACCGGAGCCTGGAAGGTGATTCCAGCGGGAAGAATGGATGATACGAACGACTCCGCGTGGCCCATTGTGCAGTTACCGGGCAATCTCGCGCCGGCCCTGAAGGAAACGGGGAACGTTATCTGGCTTCGCAAAGAACTGAACGTAGAACCGGGACGCTATAACCTGAGTTTCCTTTCCGGGCCCATCTACGACCGACTGGATGTGTACGTGAATGGTATTCGCATTGGCGGCGGACCGGAAAGCCCGGGTAGACCGCTGGTGGTAGCGATCCCGGGCAGCATCTTGAAGCCAGGGTTGAATTACATTGCTTTGAGAATCCAGAGCACCAGAAAGATATCCGCCGGTATTCTGCGAGGCCCGCTAATGGTGCAGAATACGGAGGCCGCCCGCGAGATCTTCTGGAAGTCCGAAATCACCAACTTTGTTTTTTCCCTGCTTTTTCTTTCCTCCAGCATATTCTTCATTCTATTACACTTCCGAGTAGAGGCAGGCCGAATCTATTTGCCATCCGGCCTGGGCTACGGGGTCATGGCCCTGCTCTTTCTGTGCGAAAACGAGATAATGCACTGGGTAGTCGGCCTTACCGGAGTACTGGAGATTACGGCAACGGTGGCTGGAGTCCTATTCCCCGCTCTATTCTATCCGTTCGTGATTCGCTTTTTCGGGATGGAAACTCCGCCGCACTATAGAACCTACTGGTGGGTGGTCATCGGAGTTGCCTTTTCCACCGCCCTGCTCTATGCTTTACGGCTCCATGGAGTGGTGGAACTGGTTGAGTTGAGCTGGAAGTTCTTGAACATTCCTGTTTTCTTCTTCGCAGCCTACATTGCGTTTAAGGAGCTGTCTCGCAAGCAATCGGCGGGAGGCTTTATCATCGCTGCGGCATTCCTCGTATTTCTTATTCATGGGCTGATTTCGCTATTCAATAAGCAGTTCTGGCTACCGGGAGCCATTCAGCTGGGGTTCTTCTCGGTGGTAGGACTTCTATTGCCGGCAACGATCATTGTACTGCAGCTTATTGGTCTTCAGAGGGACGTGGATCTCGGCCGTCTAAAAATGGAGTCGGTCAACGAACTTCGCACACGGATCTTCCACCATATTCACCTGGCCATCTCTCAGCCCGTTCTGGAGATTACGACACAGGTCCGAAAGAAAATGCAGGATGGATTCAGTCGCAAAGAAGCCACCGGCGTTCAGTTTCATCTTACCGAGTTGGAAAAGAGCCTGGATGATGTTCTGGAATTGAGTCGACTGGAAGTGATGGAAGAACCGGAAGCCCGGGTGCCGGTGAACGTAGGGGACTTCCTTAGCGCCGTGCTGCCCACCAGCGGCGTGACCTGCACGGTAAAGGTTCATCCCAGGCTGGAACTCGAAAGCAGTCTGGAATTGGTTCATTCGGCAGTCATTCGCCTGGTAGACTTTCCAGGCTTCAAAACATTCCGACACATTGATTTGATTGTTACCTCGGACCTGGAGGAGAACCTGCACTTCCGCTTTTTGCTGCAACACGACGATCGCAAAACCATGCGAAGAATGCAGCGGATTCTTACAGGTAAGCTTCCGGACCTGGAAGGCCTCTGGATTCAGTGGGGCATTATTCAAGAGATCATTCGTATTCTGGACGGCAGTCTGGACGTTCGCATCCTGAACCGAAAATTTCTTTGCATCGACGTCCGTCTGGATGCCCACCTGCCGGCCGAAGATGCGCTGGAACGAGAAGACAGCGGGCTACGAGTAGTAAGTCTGGTGGAACAGGACAAGGAAGCCGAAGCTCTGGCCAAAGCGGCAGCCGCCAGTCAGGAGCGCATTCCCGAAGTCAGGTTCCACGCGAACATGACCACAACCGAACTTGTAACGTGGATCAAACAAAAATTTAAGAAATCGGCCTGATAGATGCCTGGTGCATCGGTTGCCATTGCTTGAGACCTGCGCAAGCCCCTGGAACGGAAAGCGAATACCGAGACGTAGAGCGAGGTAAGACTCCAGTGGCGTAATGACCCAGGCCAGGTCGGGTAAAATGCACGAAGATTAACGGGGCCGCCAGCCTGTCAGAACCGATGAGGACCTGACTGACATTAATGCGGCACCCGACCCATGAGCGCAAACACCTTCACCAGGTAATGACGCGTAATGGGCGGCGCGAAATGTCTTACTTGCGCCCATTGCAGGCAGCCGCCGCACATGTAGCTGGCGCTCAACAATCTGCCCCGGCCACAATTATAAGACGCCAGCATAAAGGGGATTTGCTCTTCAGGCTCGAGAACTCCCTTCCAGCGATTCCATAGCCATCGATTGTACTGTATGCCCACGGCAATGTGCCACCGTTCCCGGTGGTCCTCCAGAAACACTTCGTTCTCATTGTGCGAAAACGTCTCGGGCATGATTTGCATAACTCCTCTGGCGCCCATAGGACCGGTAGAGGTATGCTTCAGTTCGGATTCGGCGATGGCTTGAGACTTGAACCAACGCCAATCGAAGCCTACGCCAAAAAAGCGTTTAGAGTACTTTCTAAAATGCTGGTCGTACCGGGCCGACCAGCGCGGAGCATCCACAGGTTTTCTTACCGTGGGATCCGCCTGCGAAACCTTCCAGCTTTTGCGAATATCGGAGTTCTTTAGGTGTCGCAGATCTTTCTGTTCCATCATCGCCCCGGGGCCCGGGTGATTCTTAAGATCGCAACCGGTCAAAAGAAAGGACGAAACAAGAATCCAGGCTTTCGCCCCGGCCAGCCATCTTCCCCCGCCCGTACGGAGACATCCCGGCCGTAGTCTTCCCGCGATGTCGGCTCCGCAAGGCCCCCTGTCCGAAACCTTCGGATCGATAGTATTCGAATGCCAATACATTGGATTGCACAACGGAAAGCGTTGAGCCTAATTCAGACTCAGCCCAATAATCAGGCCAAAAGCCAGACCAAAACCAATAATTGCTCCCGCGGTGGCCATTGCCACAGCTTGATTTCCATTTCGGAGCGACCTGCGAATCCGAAACCCAAACAGCAAGTCGCACAAGAAGAGTGCAATCATCATGCAAAGGAGCCCCAGAAGGCTACCAAATGCAGCGTAGACAAAGTTTAGTTCAATAATTTCCATAGGACGAGTTCCCAAAGCAGCGTTTCTGCGCGAGCCACTGATTCAACGACGATTATTGGAGAAATGGATTGCCAAACCAGGAACCCGCGAAGACACCACTTGTCACTAGAGTCTATTACATTCCCTGGAGCATGTCAAGGAAAGGAGCCTGGAATTCTCGCGGAACAGCGACCAGGCAGAAACAGACGCTATTTTGACCAGGAGACCATATGGCCGGTTCGGCCTATCAATTTAAACCAACGATAGGACAGAATCAGCCATTGAATTTGCGCAAACCATACGGCAGAAGCAGCAAATCAATTCGCACAGGTCATCTTCCCTTTTACGCAATAAGCCCGGCAGGATGGATGATCCAGGGTCGCCGCAACACCGAGGGATTGCGAAAGGCTGGAGCCCATCATATACTTCTGGAATTCATGAAGGGTTTTTGCATCATGCGGAACAAGAAGAGTGCACGGAAAAATCTGGACGTTTCCTTGAAGCTTCACCACGGTTCGTCCGGCCCCGCACATAAGGTTTTCCCTCCGGGCCCCGGAAGCGGCAAACTCTGCCGGAGATACCGGCGTTTCGCTGCTGATGGTTCGATTCTGCTGGTTTCCTGTAGGAATATCCGGCAACACCTTGACGTCATACAAATCCACTCCCATCTCCGCAAACCGGTTTCGGAGAAACCGTTCCGCTTGCCGGGTATTGGCGCGGTTATGCAAGTCCTCCTGTGTATTCACCGAGATGGTGAAGCCCTGGGAATACGCGAGGGAGGCAACCTGCAGAGTTTTTTCAAAGGCGCCTTTTCCCCTGGCATAATAGATATCGTGGATCTCGGCTTCGTAATGATCTATACTGATGCGTAAATGTATGGGACGGCCATGTTTGTTAACGTGCGCTACGTTAATATCGGGCAAACCCTTTCGCAAGGATTTCTCAAGCGGCTCCGTTGCATTGGTGTATACAGTCACCGGGGCCATTTCCATGGCCGCTTCGAGCATGGAATCCATGTCTCGGCTCAAAAACGGCTCGCCCCCCGTAAAATAAATGTCTGCCAGACCCTGCCCCGTTGCCTGATCAAGAATGGGCCGCAAATCCCTGGCCGTCATCTCGTCCAGAATACGGTTCGTAGGCGAAGAGCTCACAAAGCAATGACTGCACTGCTTATTGCAAATCAATGAGGTATAGATGAACAGCTCGCGCAAAGGCGACGGACCGCTGGATAAGCCGATGGTTTGCACTTGCACCTGGGCGAAGGAGTCCGCATCCAGAATCGAATAGTCTGACATCAGCAGCACGCTCCGGAATTCTCGGAGTCCAGGGCCGCGGCGCTTTCGGTTCCGCAATCGGCAAACAGCCCGAAGTGTTTTGTAGCTCCTGTCACTTCAAAGTAAGCCCGGAGTCTGGTTTCCATCAGCATCCGCGCAGTATTTCGGCAAACAGACATGGGCCGCCCGGCTTCAAAGACGTGGCCTTCATCCAGGGTAAACGTTGCCGGGGACCCGGCCATATTACCTTTGTAAACGGCGATCTGTCCGTAGTCTTCGCATCGTCGGTCCATATCCGGCAGTTTAAAGGCGCGCCAGATTACTGAATCAAAGTTAGTCAGGTCACCACGATCAAGAACCCTTTGATTGGGGGCCAGTCTTCGTCGGGAAAAAAATCTGGGATCGGTGAATCCTGCATCCTGGAGCATATCCCGAGCATCGTGCACGTACGGAGCCATGCCCAGACATTCAGCCACCAGGATTTCATCATCCATCAAGTCCGTGCGGCGATCCGCCACTATATCAGAGAAGAAAACCTCGCCTCCCGGTTTCAAGACACGATGCATGGTTTCGAAAACCAGGTCCTTTCGCGGCGATAGATTGACCACACAATTGGAAATGATCAGATCCACGCTTTCGTCCGGTATCCCATCAGCGGTCTCCATGAAACCCTCTACGAATTCAAGGCTGCCCGGATCATAGTTCAGTTTTTGCATGAACTCCACACCGCTACGTCTGGCCAGTTCCAGTTGCTCACCGGTCATATCCAGACCAATCATATGGCCATTGGGCCCCAGATAAAAACGAAGGATCATGGCATCCACGCCGGAACCCGAACCCAGGTCCAGGGCCGTGAGACCTTTCAGAGTTGGTAGATCGTCAGGAATGGGGCTACCGCAACCAAGATACTTCTCCGTGGCCGCCGCCGGGACCATGGAAACCACTCGGGCATGCTTTGCCATTGTATCTACATCACAGCAGGCATTGGTTTCCAGATCCGCCGTTTTCTGTATTTGTCTTCCATAGAACTCCTGAAGCATTTCCCGGAGGGATTCTTGGGTTTCGGTGCTCTGGATGGCCATGTTAACTCCTTAGGTGCAGGACTCCGACAGAATAAACTGCCGTTCCCGTCTCTTTCGACCCATGGTGAGCATCGGTTACTCTACTGTCCAGAGCGGAAAACGAGTCGGTCAGCCCCTCAGACCCGCACTCTGCGAAGCAAAGTGCGGCAAACATCCTGTTTGCCGCGACCGAAGGTCTCCTGCGTTCTGCATAGCAGAACGGGCAAAGGGGACGCCGGCCACGGAGGGCCCAGTGTCGCCGGAGGCAAGGATGCCCGGAGGCGCCGAGCTGAACAAGGAGGTTCACACCTCGCGCACTTCCTGTGCTCCGGTGCATAAGGCCATCCCTGGCCAAATAGTGTCCGTGGAGCCGTGGATGACGAACAAGGAGGTTCTAATGCCGCTGGAGACATGGAGGTCGGGAGGCGGCGAGGCGAGAGCCGACGGGGGCGAGAGCGGACGGTTTGCTCAGGCCCGAAGGGCCGCACCACCGGTTCTGCAAAGCAGAACCGGGCAAACGAAGACGCTGAACAAGGAGGTTCACACCTCGCGCACTTCCTGTGCTCCGGTGCATAAGGCCATCCGTGGCCAAATAGTGTCCGCGGAGCCATGGAGGGCGAGAGCGGACGGTTTGCCAGGACCGCAGGTCCGCTGGTTTGTCACCCCGCACTCTGCGAAGCAGAGTGCCGCAAACAGGATGTTTGCCGCGACCGAAGGTCGCGAAATCTGTAGCCAGTTGCAGCGACCAGGAGGGTCGCTGCAACTGGCTAACTCGAAAAAAAGATTTGCATGTGAGCTTTCCTGCCAGCTTTCATGAACCATGGCCGATCAGGTAGAGATAAAATATGATGGCGGAAGCCTGAGCTTCCCCCTAATGACCGCTTCCGATGGAAGTCGATTCTTCGATGTCCGGGAACTGAAGGAAAAAACAGGGCTGGCGGCCTATGATCCGGACCTGCATAACACAGCCATAGCTCGTAGCGCCATCACCTGGATTGACTCGAAATCAGGTCGTTTGCTCTACCGGGGCATCGATGTAGAAGACCTGGTCAATCATTCCAGCTTCGTGGAGACCTCCTATTTGCTAACCAAGGGGGAGCTTCCAACAAAAGCGGAACTGGAACAGTATTCCAGCTCCCTGTCCAAGCACTCCATGATCCATGAATCCATGCGGAATTTCTTTGATTCTTTCCCGGGAAATGCTCATCCGCTGGCCATTCTGGCTACCATGGTAACCGCCCTTTCCAGCTACTATCCGCAGAGCTTTGAAGAGAACATCCAGAAAGGAATCGATGTTCGGACCAGGCTGCTGGCCAAGGTTCGAACTCTGGCCGCCTGGGCTTACAAAAAATCGGTGGGCCAGCCTACAATTTATCCCCGGGACGAGCTACCCTACTGCAAAAACTTTCTCAACATGATGTTTGCGGTTCCGGCGGAGGCCCATACCGTGAGCGAGGCTGACGATCGAGTCCTTAATCAAATACTCATCCTTTATAGCGACCACGAGTACAATGTAGCCACTACCACCATGCGATTTGTGGCCAGCACGCGAGCCAACCTTTTCGCCTGCGTCAATGCCGGAATCATGACACTGTGGGGCGCCCGAGAGTCGGATGCGAATTTACCGCCCATTATACTTCTACGCGAAATGATTCAGAATTCCGAATCCCCGGATCAGTATTTCGATCGATTTATCAAGAAGGGCGAGCCGATTATCTCTAACGGACTGGGCCATTCCGCCTATGGTCCTGAGGATCCGCGAGCTACCATCAGTCGTAAAATCTTCCACGAATATAGAAAGAATCATCCGGATGCCATGAAGTCACCGCTGATTCGCAAAGCTCTGGAAGTAGAAGAATACACCCTGGGTCATCCTTTCTTCAAGGAAATGAAGCTTTACCCTAACCTGGATTTTTATTCGGCGCTCATCTTTCATCTACTGGGAATACCTTCCGAGATGAATAACGTGATTCGCGTAATCGGAAAGTTGTCGGGATGGCTGGCCCACTGGCTGGAACAAAGAAATGAAACCGAACGCAGGTCGTTTCGTCCTAGACAAGTCTATACGGGCAAGATGCACCGAAGCTACGTCCCGCTGGATCAGCGTTAAGTCCAATTGGTCACGGACCGACGGCCCCGGGGACTCTGGGTAGCCGGGGCGACCAACGGCGGCGAGGCCGCAGCGAGGCTGGTAGGGCCGTTCATCCCCGACCGGCTTTCGAGAGCTGCCTACCGGATCGTTGTATTCCGGGTGGTATGTCTCCACAAATGGACCGGGTCTAAGCGCCGAGGTCCGGGCAGGCTCCGGCGAATGCCCCAATACAAATAAACATCAAAGGGAGAGAACCATGCAAACGCATCACATAATTCGAACTATACCGGCCGCTCTTGCGATAGTGGTATTGACGCTGGCTGGCTGCCATGACCATAACTCGAACGAGCACAGAAGCGCCGATCATGACCAAGGAACGGAAGACCACAGCCACGAAGACCACTCTCAGAGCCAGGGCCTGCAGCTGAATCAGGGCCAACTATGGCAGGCGGATCAATCCACCCGCGATGGGATCCATAAGATGCAAGAGATAGTAGCTGCGACGCAACCTCCCCTGGACAGAGCTCAGCTGGATGCGCTTCATTCAGATCTAAAGCAGGAGCTGGATCTACTGATCAAGAATTGCGAAATGACAGGTCCTTCCCACGACATGCTGCATGTGTATCTAAACCAGGTTACGCCGGCCATATCCAGTCTCAAGGATAGCGACCTGGAAAAGGCCAGGAACGCGGCCAGAAGTCTGCCCGAGATACTGGCCCGCTTTGATCAGTATTTCAGTTAAGTCGCCGCTGAGCTTACAACGGTGAGTCCCGCGCGCCCCCTGAGCTTGTTACGGTGAGCCCAGTGGGGGGCGTGCCCCTGAGAGGAAAAATGACGGTGAGAGCTGCCTCGAGTGCGCTCGAAGGGCCTGGTAACCCGGCCGGCGCAGCAGCAATGGAACCGCTATCAGACCAGTGACGGTCAGTCCTTGTTTTTGGATTTCTTGCGACTCTTTCTTCGCATAAAGGCGTCCAGCAGAGGGATCCGCACTCCGAGTTTTCCCAGAGCGGTTGTTAGTATTACAGCGGCCAGGCCCTCATCCAGCCATCCGATGACCGGAACAACGTCGGTGAACTCCGGAATCACGATATAGACGCCGGACAGAATGGCCACCAGGATCCAGACAATCCTTTGCCAGCCGGTGGCCTTCTCTTCTTGCTCGTAGTCCGCCGCTTCTTCTTTTCCCACAGGAATGGCATCGTGTATCTTTTGTGGCATGGTTATATACTCGCTTGAAACCGTGAATGGGTCAATCCCGATTTTGGGGGCGGCCTTTCCTGGCCCATCCGGTGATCGTCATTCAGGGGCTTCCGGACGATCGTTTTGCCCAGAGTGGGTATTTCTCCTTCAGGGCCGCCATGGCCCACTCAATATGGACGGATTCGAATCCCCGGTAGTTCAAGAATTGCAGCAGCTTCCAGTAGCTGTCCTCTCGATCCATGATACCTTCCAGCTTGGCAGAGGCCACCTCCAGGCAATTCTCTTCCCAGGTGTGCCGCTGCACAGCTTCCAGGCAATCCCGGGCCACGTGACGGTCAATTCCCAGCGAACCCAGTTCCTGTTGAATGCGGCGGGGCCCCTGCCCGGAATTCAAACGATGTTCGATGCGATTCGCACAAAAGCGCTCTTCGTTGAGCAAATCCATTTCCATGAGTCGTTCCAGGATGGAGTCATGCCAGGATTTCAGAATACCCCGTTTTGTAAGGTACTGTCGGACTTCAACGGGGGCTCGCTCCCGAATAGAAAGATATCGTGAAAGCGCCCTTTCGTCGCCGTCAGTGAGCAGATCCGATAGTCCCGGACCGCCGGTTTCGCCTATTTCGAGGCCCATCTCCGGGGACAGTGAGCTCCGGGATTTTTGCGATGGCCCGGAAAAGCCCCCTGGCTCAGACTCGGAATTGTCTCCCCGGTGGGATCCTGGTTGCTGGTCCGACGGTAGTTGCGGGTCTCGCCGGTCTTGCCGGCCCGGTGGAGCCGACTGACTCGCTTGGCTATCCGGGCCCGGGGCAATGGAATCCACTCCAAAGAGATTTTCATCCGAAGGCAGCGGACTACTCGCTGATCTGGATGCTTCGGGCCCGGATTCTCCGGGTCTGCCCGCCCCGCCCTTGATTAATTTCAGATGCCGTCCCCGACGGCCGTCCGATTGTGCGTCCTGGTCTTTCAAGCTAGCCTCCACTTACTGGTGTTTCATTGAAGCCTGTCGTTTCAAACTTTCTTCTATATAGCGACATAAAATTTGCTTTACAGGCCCCTGTACAGGGTAAGTGTAAACCATTCATGCGACATAATCCGGGAGTTGGGACATGACCCTCGCACTAATTGCCATATCATTTCTGGGCTCAATAGCCTTTTCTTTGTTTCTGCGCAAGCTGGACCGTCCGGCCCATCAACTGACGCAGATCAAAAGAATCGGAGAACTGCAAATCGAGCAACTGGAAAAATCCGCCGAGAATCACATTCAATCCATGAAGGATGCGAGTCTGGAATTTGAGATGCTATTTCATCAATCCAGACAAACCCTGGATCGTCTGCGTGAAGAAGCCGAAGGCTTCGAAGCACGGCTGCAGAGCCTGCAGGAAGACCGGGCCCGCATCGATAGCCTTTCCGGACAATTGCATGAAATCGCCGGAAATGCCCGGGAAGTTCAGGATCAAATCCACATCCTGGAAGACGGCCTGGAAAGAATTAATACTACGCGACGAGAAATCGAAGATCTGGACCAACGAGTCCAGGGAATTCAACAGGATCTGCAGGGAAAAGCCAGAAGCGCTCGCGAAGAACTGGACCAGGCCCTGGGCGAACTCCTTGAGGAAGCCCGGGAAAAAACCCGTGGCTTCGTAGATCAGGAAACCGAATCCCTGCGAATCCTGCATGACCGCTCAGATAAAATCCACAAACGTCTGGACGATGAGATTTCGCAGATCGAAAGGCTTAGCGATCGCGTAGAATCCACCGATCAGCGGGTGGAAGAGCAATGGGAAATCGAAAAGGCCAGGCTGGAGGATCGCTTCACTGCCCTGGAGAGACTGTATAACGAACGAATTCATGGAATGGAATCCGGGCTGGCATCCATCCGTCAAGCTTCAGTAGAATCAATGAAGGACGAGGTAGCGCGAATCCGAAATGAGCTGGATGGATTCAGCCTGGAAACCATGTCTCGACGCGACGAGATTCTGAACGAGACCCGCCGCATGGCCTCCGGCATTGGCGATCAGATTCAGAACTTCCAGGAGAAGTTTCTCCAGATCGAAAACAGGCTGCTCAAGATCGGCGAAACACAGAAGCAAACCCTGGAAAGCCGCATGCAGGAACTGGAAGAGCACTGGTCTCAGATCGAGGCCGAAAAGCTGGAATCCCTGCAGGAAAAGCTGGAAGGCATGGACGAAAGCATCGAAGAGGTGCGAAGCCAGCAGGTGCAGGCCCTGGGCGCCGACGCCGAACGTATACGTCAGGAGATGCGAAGCGAATCCAGTTCCGTCCAGGAACAGCTTCAGGGAATCCTGGCCGATAGTCGTCGTCAGTTCCACGAAGCGGCGCGGGAAGAAGAGC
Source organism: Spirochaetaceae bacterium (assembly GCA_002730875.1). Lineage (GTDB taxonomy): Bacteria > Spirochaetota > Leptospiria > Leptospirales > Leptonemataceae > UBA3465. The sequence goes on from PCBI01000017.1 coordinate 296,177, forward strand.
AAAAAATCGAAGAAGCCCGGCGCAACTACGAAGAGCTCTACGAACAATTCGAAGGCCTGTCCGATCGCCTGAAAGAAGCCCTTGCGCGAAAAACCCAGGAACTGGGCGAAGATCTAAAAGATACGGCCCGGGATCAGCAGCGGGAAATGGACAAGTCCAGAGCGGATTTCTACAAGTTAAAAGAAGAACTGGTAGATGTTCTGGGCGCGGTAGAAGAGCACACCCGCGAACTGGGCAAGGCGCGAAACAAACTGCAGGACCAATCCGATCAGGCCAAATCCGAAATCCTGGACGCTCGGGACGAGCTTCTCAAAGAACTGGAAAAACGAGCATCCAAATTCCTCTCAGAGCAGGATGAAAAGCTGGGTCGCCTGAACGATACTCTGGACGAAAAGATCAGTTCGCAGATAAGCCACCTGGTAGACAAAGGACAGCTCCATATCGACGAACTGGAAAAACGCACATCGCGCAACATTCAGCAGTCCATGCAACGAATGGAAGAAGAGGTTTCCAGAGCACGGGATAAGTTTACCCGCATGAAGCAGGAGGTCACCGAAGAGTCCGACCGAATGACCGAAATCAAAGACGAAATCTTCAAGCAAATGCAGCGGGATCAAAGCCGCATCGCCGCCTTCGAAGAGAAGCTGTCCATGGTTGAAAAGGCCGATGAATTGGCCCATTCCCTGGATGATTCCGTGCGAACGCTTTCTCAACGACTGGACCAGGCCCGGGAAGAGCGCAAGAATCTGGCGGATTTCTTCGAAAAGATCGATGATCTGGCCGAAGGCCGGGAAATCCTGGATCGGGAACTGGAAGAACTGGAAGCGCGCAAAGACCGAATTGGCAAAGTAGAGAATCGGTTCCAGGATCTGGAGTACCGCATGGAAGAGCTAATGGCGAAGTTCGTCACAGTGGAAGGCGCCGAAAAAATCGCCGAAAAAATCGAATCGCGCATGATGAAATTCGAAGAGTATCGCCGCGCTTTCGAAGACTTCTTCAAGGATCTAAACGAAAGAAGAAAATTCATCGAAGGAGCCATCCGACACATCGAGAAGTCCCGCAAAGAAGCGGTGACCGCCGGCGACTTTGCCCGGGAAATGATGGGTCAGATGGAACGAATGGAAATCCGCACCGAAAATGTGGAACAGGATCTGGAAAAGATCGAAAGCCGGGCCAACAGCCTGAAGCACCTGGATACAGAGATCCAGCGCGTAGAATCCAGGTTCGAACAGATGGAAGGTCTGATGTCCGATCTGGAGGCAAAACAAAGCCAGATTGGATCCATGGCCCGAAAGATCGAATCCATCCAGTCTTCCGGTGAAGTAGTTCGCACCGAACTGGAAAGCATCCTTTCCGAAGCGGATGAGAAGATGGATCGCCTGGGAGCCTTTTATCAAACCGTGGATCGGATGCTGGAAGAGGCGGAGCGAGTGCATCAAATGGAAGAACAGTTCGAGCTTTCCAAAGCCCAGGCTCACTCCCATGAACATGCCACAGCCGGCGCACGAAAATCCGGACGATCCCAGAGCGCCCTTTCCGACTGGAAGAAGGAAGGCATCCTTAGCCTGTATTTGAACCACAAATGGGAGCCAGATTTGATCGCCGAACGTATGAAGCTGGATCCGGCCGTGGTCAAAGCGGTGATTGCATCCAATAGCTAGAAGCCCGGGCTCTCTGAAAGCGAATAGCCTCGTCAACCAGCTGGACACTGTTTGAACCATCGGGCTCTGCCAATGGGAGCCCGATGGATAGCCCGCCTGCGACCTGGCGACGGAGGATATATAAAGCGCCTGGAGCAACGTAGGACGACAGCGCAAAAAACTACCGCTAGCGCAGCCCCATCCCTACTCTACATCGATCAGGATCATGGTCCGATCATCTTCCACCTGCCCTGGAATCTCCGAAAGCTCGGATAGACGATGTATGATTTGCGCGATGGCCTGATGGGGCGCCAGATCGGCGCTTCGAAGCGCCATTTCCTGAAATTCGCGATCCCCCAGGTGATGACCGTTTTCGTTCAGCGTTTCATGGATCCCGTCAGTATGACAGAAGATTCGGTCGCCGCTTTCCAGTTGCAGGCTCTCTCTTTCCAGGTGCAGGTCATCCACCAGACCCAGGAGCCTCCCGGCCGGGTTCAGTTCTATGAACTGCCCGGTGGAACGCCGCAGAATAAGGAGCGGCAAATGACCGGCCCGGCTGTATTCGAGCACCCTGGTGGCGGGATTAATCCGCAAATAGCCTGCTGTCACAAAATGCTGTCCCAGTTGATCCCGAAGCGTATCGTGCATACTTCCCAGGATTTCGTCGGGCAAAGTATGATCTCGCAAAGCCACTGTATGGGCGATCTTTACCATCGAAGCATACAGCGCCGCCGGCACCCCGTGTCCCGTGACATCGGCAATTAGCAGATGAAAGCACTCATTATTGTAGAAGTCGTAGATATCGCCGCCAATTGTGCCCGCCGGCAAATACAAAACGGTACCGTCGAAACCGGGTGGGAGCGCCAGTTCGGAGGGCAATAGTCGCTCCATGATTGAGCGCGCCACATCCAGCTCCTTCTCGAATCCCAGCAGTCGTTCCCGCTCGATAACGGAGTCTTTGAGCTCCAAGAGCATCTGCACCCGGCTCAGCATTTCGATCCGATCCACCGGGCGCGATAGGTAATCGTTGGCGCCGCTGTCCATGGCGGCCTCCAGTTCGGCCTGGCTTCGACCTCGCCCTACAATGATTACCGGCATTCTGTAGAGGGAATATTTCTCCCGAAGCTGTCGGCATAGTTCGTAGCCGTTCTGACCGCTTAAATACAGATCCAGAATGACCAGATCCACGGATTGGCGTTTCAGATGCTCGTGCAGTGCGCCCGTATTGCCCGCCGACAGTACACGATAGCCGGCGAGGATCAAGCGCCGGGCCTGGGCGCGAAGATGAATAGCATCATCGTCCGCAAGAAGAATGGTATGGCTGCCTTCCTGGTCGGAATAGTCGTCCGCAAGGTTTTGATACCCCGCCTTTCGGCTGGTCTCAAAGAGTCCGGATAGAAGGGCCTTGCCCGTTTCGCTGGCCGGAATGGTGAATATGATCCTGGTCCCCTTCCCCGAGGATTCAGCTCGGATCACCCCTCCGTGGAGCTCGATGAGTTTTCGGGTGATGGTAAGTCCAAGTCCTTTACCTCCTTTGCGGCCGGCGGCCAGTTCCGGTCGTTCAAAAATGAAGAAGATGTCCTCCAGGGCATCCGGCGGTATACCTGCCCCTGTATCCTCGATGGTGAATTCTACGAAGCGATCAAGATCCCGGGCCCGCACTGTAACGGATCCTTCTTGCGTGAACTTGATTCCGTTATTAAGAAGATTCAGAAGGATTTGCCTTAGACGAACTTCGTCGGCAAAAACTGCGTTCACTGAATCGGGAATATCCATTTTCAGTTCGATTCCGCGAGCGACGGCCCAGGGCCTGCACAGATCAAGAGCAACGCTCACCACACTGCCGGCAGAAACCGGTGTGCGATTTAGATAAATCTCGGAATTCTTGATTCGGTAGAAATCCAGGATGTCGTTTACCAGCCCGGAAACAATGGTTCCTGTAGAAGCCACAACGCTCAATCCGTCGCGAATCTCCTCGAGCCTGCCCGGTCTGTCCTCCGGTCTGGAAGCTAGCTCCAGCAATCCTTCGCTCATGCCTACAATACCTTCAATGGGTTCGCGCAACTCCTGGGAGGTATTGTACAGAAATTCATCCTTGATCTTGTGGGCTTTCTTAAGACTCTGATAGGCAAAGGCCTGGGCCTCTTTCTTTTCCTGCTCAATGGTTTTGATACGATCTCCCAGAGCCACGGAAAGCAGGATGACCTCCATGCCGGAACCAATCTGCAATGCGTAGTTGCTCAGGAAGCTGTAAGGAATGAAGCCGTACTGTTTGAGGCTGAGAACCAGTATGGCAACAAGCAGGGTGCTCCATGCGATAAGAAAAAAGCGAGCCGGTCGATACCCCTTGTGGAGTCTTCGTAAGGCGGCGCCAAAAGCCATAAACACGAAAGTTACCGAGGATATCACGGAGAAGTTTAGAGCCACCGCATAGGGCAGTACCGGTACCAGCAGTCCTCCCGCAAGAGCCATGATCTGAAGCACGACCAACGGCCGATCCAGTAAAGGGTCATATCTTCGAGTATTTAGAAAAGTCCGACTGAACTGAATACCAAAGAACAGCATGATCGCTATAGAAAAGACCAGTCCTTCGTTTACCAGCAACGGGTTGTCGGGCAGAAAGATCTCAAAAAAGTACCCATTGTAGATCAGCTGAAAAAGCGATAAAGCGGCGATGTAAAGGACATAATAGAGATAGCCAATGTATCTTACGCTTACATAGAGAAACAGGTTGTACAGAACCATACCCAGCATAATTCCAAAATATAGCCCTTGAACGTACTGAGTCTTTCGGTCTTTTTGAAGAATGTCCTTTCCGCTGCGGAGCCGAAGCGGAACCTGCAGCGGTCCCTGACTGGAGACTTTCAGGTAGTAATCCCGGATCTGGCCGGGCGGTATTCGCAGCAAAAATAGAAAGTTTCGGTGCTGCACTTCCCGTTTGGAGAAAGGCAATCGATCGCCGGTAACACTTTCAGAAAACGATCCATCCGGCAACAGCCGGAAAAGGGAAACATGATCCAGGAGCGGATAATAGAGTTCCAGAAACAGTGGGTCGCTGGAATCCCCATCATTTCTTAGAGAAAACCGAAGCCAGTGGACCGAATCGCTGAGGCCGCGACTCCATATTTCGTCTCCCGTTTTCTGGAATGGACGTGCCCTCACCTCTTCCAGGCCCAGAGTTCCCGAACTATCTTCGAACACTTCCAGGTGGCTTTTCAGGGAGGACTCCTCAAACCCGCTGGAAATTCCAAAAGGCTCCGGGTCGCCATAAGCGGAGTAGAATGGTAGAAACAGAAAGCAGAGTAGTCCAATGGCGAGGAAGCGCAGACATCGCAGCTCCAACACTCGTATCAGCTGCTGACCAGGCCACATAGAATGAAAGATTCGTTCCAACAGGTAGCCTGGATACGCCCGGGCGGTCTCATTCGTAAGAGATCCGGTATGCGCCTGATTGCAGCTGACAGGTCCGGCCGGGGAATGTTCGGGCTCTTTCGGATCCGGAGTTCGCCGCAGGCCAACTCTGCTGATCTCTGGACACGGACCGTGGGCGATTCGGTTGTATGTAGCGTTCAGTATAGGGAGAGGAACCTGGACCGTCGGTTCAGCAGGCAGGTCCCGAGGGGTGGTACCATAACCGCAGATTTCAGTTCGAAGGCCGGTATACCGCGTAGTTGGACGGCCCTTCGTGAATTCGAATTTCGCGCACGCATGCACCCTCTTTTTTCACCACTTCCTTCAGGCCGGAATAAAACCAGCGAGCTATGTTTTCTGCCGTGGGATTGATGCTGTTAAACTCCGGCAGGTTGTTTATCAGAACATGTTCCATGCGATCCACGAGCTCATTTAATCGTAGTCTGGCCGATAGAAAGTCGTAGCTAATTCCGTCCGCGCCCAATCCCCCATCGGTGCGCGCAAGAAAAACCTCTACCAGCCATGAATGGCCATGAATGGGTTCATCGGAACCGTCCGGAAAATATCGATACAGATAATGCGAGGATTCAAAACGGCCCTCGATCCGGATCATAAAGTCGCCTGCTGATTGATCAAACCCTTTTAGATCTTCGAGCAAGTGAGGATGAGCATTCTGGTCCATGTTCATGCTTCCAGACAATGCTTCACGGGCATGACGGCAACCAGATATGCTCCTCGAGTTTGGACGATTTAGAACCAAAAAGGGACGTATTTTTATTGACCCCGGCGGTTTTTTTACCTTCCTTTAGCGCAGTATACTATAGCCAGCTCCGGCGGATGTCCGATCGACGGGTCGGATGTCCCTTTTCCCCGGAAAGGCAAAAGAGGGATAACATGTCATCTGACGTAAAAGAAAGATCGCAATTCACTGCAGACATGACCGTGGGTGAAGCCATGCAGCTTCATCCGGAAGCGGCCATTGTATTTTCCAGCTACCACCTGGGGGGCTGTTCTCACTGCTCCATCAATGAGCTGGAAACCATCGAGCAGGTTTGCATGGGTTACGGAGTACCGGTAGAGCAGCTACTGGACAGCCTCAACAACTTGCTGGAGGATTGATTCAGACTCAGTTTTGTCTGAATCTAATCAGCACACTGCGGTCAGAGCTCTAAAGGCCTGAATCCGCAAAAGCTTTGCAAAGCAAAAGGGGCTACGGCCCCTTTTCTGTTTTAAAGAACGGCTCCAGCATGGAATGTACCACCGGGAAGAAAAACAGGATCACAAAGGATGAGCTGAGGACTCCGCCCACAACCACGGTTGCCAGGGGTCGTTGCACTTCTGCTCCTAGACCGGTGGCCAGCATCATGGGCATAAAACCAAAGATATCTGTAAGAGCGGTCATGGTAACCGCGCGCAAACGACTTCGGGCTCCGGTGGTGGCCAGATCCACACCGGTCATACCTGTATCGCTCAAGTCCCGGTAGCGACTCATTAGCACCACTCCGTTCAGCACGGAGATGCCGAATAGAGCGATGAATCCCACAGAGGCGGAGATACTCAGAGACTGGCCGGACAGAAACAATGCCAGAACGCCACCAACCAGGGCAAAGGGCACCCCGGTTAGTACCAGAAGGGTTCGCAGCCAGTCCCGGAAGGCAGAGTAAATCATCAAAGCAACAACCAGGAAAGCGACCGGGGCGACCACCGAAAGCCTGCTTCTGGCCGCCTGGAGATTCTTGAAACTACCGCCCCACTCCATATAGTATCCTTCGGGTAATTCCAGAGATTCTCGCAAGGCCAGATCCGCTCTTTCAACAAGCCCGGAAATGTCATCGGTTTCCGGGTTTAGAAGTATGGCCCCTCTCCTCTGCATGGAGTCTCGCTTGATCATTTCGAATGTTTTTGATTCGTAGATTCTTGCCAGTTTTCCCAGGGGCTCCGTATCGCTTTCCGTAACCCCCACCGGCAACGTACGCAGAGACTCCAGGCTTCGGTCCTCTTCGCTTAAACGGATCCGAATAGGAAACCGTCTCGCCCCTCGATAGAGATGGCCGGTATCCAGACCGCCCATACCCATTTCCAGAGTATCCAGTACCTCTTTTCGCGAAAGTCCCAGGCTGTTCAGCATGGCCAGTTTCGGCTCTACTCGAATTATGGGTATCTGCCCCCGGGTTTCCGGTTCCGCAGAACCCGCTCCTGGAATGCCGGATAGAATACCCGCCGCCTTTTCGCTCAAGCTCTGCAGAACTTCCAGGTCATCGCCATAGATTTTCAAAACCAGATCCGCCCTGGATCCTTCCAGAAGTTCATTGAAGCGTAACTCGATGGGCTGGCTCATGAGGATTCGCTGACCTGGAATCCGGCTCTGCACCGCCTGTTTTAAGGCCATGCGAAGCTCGTCTGGAGTGCGAACACGGCCGTTTACCTCCGGCCACTGATCCCTGGGTTTGAGCATGATGTTGCAGTCTGCCAGATTCACTCCCATGGGATCTGTGGCAATTTCTGGCGCTCCCACCCGGGTGTATACGTCTGCCACCTCCGGAAACTCCATGATCACTCTATGCGACAATCGCTCCAGTTTTACCGATGCATCCAGGGATATGGATGGAGGACGAACAAACTGCATGGCAACGGCTCTTTCGTATAGCTGAGGAATGAATTCCCCGCCCAGGCCGCGAAACGCCAGAACTCCAAGAAGCAGAAGTAATCCGGCCACCCCCAGAACCAATCCCCGGCGCTGCAAAGCCCGAGATAACAGGACTGAATAAACACTGTCCATTATTCCGGAAAGGCCATCGAAGCGCGAACGACGGGAACTCAAAAAGATGCCGGCCAGAGCAGGCACTACGGTAAATGCCAGAACAAAGGCAGCAAAAAGCGCGAAACAGAAAGCAGCAGCCATGGGTCGAAACATCTTTCCTTCGATGCCCGTTAATGCGAAAATCGGCAAAAACACCACGAGAATGATGATCTGCCCGAATCCAGCGGCCCGACGAATTTCCACCGATGCCGAAGCCACAGCTTCCCGGATCTCCTCTCTGGATAGTAGCCTTCCCTGTGCATCGCTTCGTTGCCGAACCCGATGCACGCATTGATCGATGACAATTACGGCGCCATCGATAATGATTCCAAAGTCCAGAGCGCCCAGACTCATCAAATTGGCGGACACCCCGGTAAAGTACATGGAGATCAAAGTCGCAGACATGGCCAGGGGTATCACCGCCGAAGCGATAAGTGCTGCACGAATATTTCCTGTGAGAAAAAGGAGCACTGCCACAACCAGCAGCGCGCCGAACATGAGGTTCTCCCGAACCGTGGCAATAGTGCCGTCTACCAAGTAGGAGCGATTATAGACTGTTTTCAGTACAACATCTTCCGGAAGATCCTCTCTGATCTGCTGAATTCTAGAATCCACCCGACTGGCCACGGTGCGACTGTTCTCTCCCAGAAGCATGAATACCGTTCCCAGCACCGCTTCTTCGCCATTGATCACACCTGCTCCGGTGCGAATCTCCCGATCCAGGCCCACGCTGGCCACATCTCCAATGGCGATAGACGTAAGGTCAGGAAGTTGTTTCAGGGTCAGGGACTCTATTTCCTCGGTTGAATGAATTAGACCGGATCCCTGGACGATTAACTGGTTGGCGGATTGCTGAATGTATCCTCCCCCCGCATTCCGATTACTTTCCTGCAACGCTCTACGGATATCGTCAAAATGCACTCCGTATCGCTCCATCTTTCGAGGATCGGGCTGCACAAAATACACCTCTTCGTATCCGCCAATGGTGTTTACTTCCGCCACGCCAGGAAGGGATAGTAGTCTGCGCTTTATGTCCCACTCCTGTATTGTGCGAAGGCGATTCAGTTGCTCCAATCGCTTCTGTGGATCCCGGGCCGGCTCTTTAAAGTCCAGACTGTAATGATAGATTTCCCCCAGTCCTGTAGCAATTGGTCCCAGCCTGGGTTGAAATCCCTGGAGATCCAGAGTAGCCAGCTGTTCATTGATCAACTGCCGGGCCAGATATATATCCATACCCTCTTCGAAAATGACGGTTACTACAGAAAGGCCATACCTGGTTACCGATCGCACCTCCTGAACATCGGGAACCGCCCCCATGGCGCTTTCGATGGGATAAGTGACGTTCGCTTCGATGGTCTCCCCGTCAAGGGAGTCGGCCCGGGTGATGACCTGCACCTGAACGTTGGTAATGTCCGGCACAGCATCGATGGGTAGATATTTATACGAAAAGAAAGCCCCTGCAATCAATGCCAGGGCCAGAAGAATGGATGGCAGCGGTCTAAATACCGAAAAACGTAGAATTCTATCAAACATGAGTCCTCCGAAAAAATACATTCGTGCGTATCTGTTGTGCCATGATAAAGCTCAAGGCCTCTGGCCAAGTTCAATGACCATGACCGGAGCCAGAAGCGCCAAAAGCCTCCAGCAACGCCAGGTGGACCAGGTCTGCATTCTTTACAACCAGGCGAAGGTTGGAGAAGTCTAGCTCGCCAGGACGCTTCAATGCCTGGATCTTTGCTCCAGGATTTCCTTCCAGTAGTACCGGAAAGATCCTGGATTGCTTTTGGACATATACCAGAGTTGCATACCCCACATACACTCTGGCCTCCCCGGGGATGCTTTCAGGGCCATACTGTCCAGGATCAGAGAATCGAATTTCGCAGGTTTCTATGGCGCGATCGGCAAGAACAATGCCGGTATGTTCATCCGCTTCCAGAACTGCCATGTCAGTGCCATAACTATTGTGCGATCCATGGTTATCATGGTCGTCATGCCCCTGCTGATCATGGCTACTATCGCTGTCCTGATCACTATGGCGGTTCGGGGGGCCACCCCTGGCTTCAGTCTCCAACTCCGGTGAATGCTTCCCGGTATCTTTGTTACCATCGGGCAGCGACGAATCCTTGCCTTCAGGAGACGGTGCGTTGCGCACACTGGATGATGGATTCGATTCGGATTCGCTATTGCCGCCCGGACCGCATGCGAACACAGAAAGCAGAGCCAGCACTGACAGTAATCCACAGGCCACAAAGCTACGAAGACAGGATGATTCGCTGTTTATTCCGGGTAATGTACCAATAAAGGGCCGGTGACTCTTCGCAGACAATCCGCGAACCAATTGCCGGTGGCTCTTCAGAGGCAAGCCGCGAATCAATTGCCGGTGGCTTTTCAGAGGCAAGCCGCGAATCAATTGCCGGTGGCTTTTCAGATTCACCCCCTCTTTCAAAGGCCAGTCCCTTCTATTTGATTGAATTGATGATTTCATCTTCCAGTATCCTCCCGCTCAGTGCATAGCCTCTCCAGAGCATTCCCAGGGCTCTTAGCTGGGCTGCATGGTATTGATGCACGTGCTCACCGTAACTTCGATGGAATTCCACCAGCAGGGCTGGACTGAGCAGTCCCCTTCGCATATAACCCAGCACTGCGTATCGCCTACCTTCCAGGGATCCCATCGAGGGGTTGCTCTTAAGCCCCTGCACATGCTGCCGATAGGAACGCACCAGATAGGCATACTCCCTTTCGATAGAAGTTCTGGTAACTCTCCGGTGAATTTCTGAATTCTTCTTTCTGGCTTTTGCCTGGTCTTTCTGTGCCGAGTATTGATTGTACAGTGGCAGGGTAATGGATAAACTCACACCCAGGTTGGACTGCGTTTCGGTACCGGAAAACAGTCCACCGGCAGGTTGTTCCTGCAGCGTGAACCGGGGCCCTATGGAAAAATCCGGCCAGTGGCGATTGGATTCCAGTCTATACTCGTAGGTTGCTCGAGCCACTACCTGATCGGCTCTGGCCATTTCCAGACTGTTCTGAAATTCTTCGGGAAGATCCGGCCAACGTTCTGGATGCCCGGCCGCAATTCGCCGGAGATCGGAATCGCTGAGATCCCGGCCCGTACTAAGTTCAAGGCTTTGACGGATTCTATTTCTTCTATCCAGAAGTTCCAGCTTCTGTTGCTTCAAGGAATCTCTGGCCATCATGTAGGTAAACAGGCTGGTGTTCTGGTTCGCATCCCGGGAAGGCAGCCGATACAGCCGATAGATAGCTCCGTTGAAGGCGGCGATGGTTTCCTCCAGGTATTCTTGTTCTTCCTGGATATGCTCCAGACGATAAAGCATCATTACGGTTGTAAGCACCGTATTCTGCCGGGTGATCTCCCATTCCAGGGCCGCCTTTCGAACGCTCGATTGTGCGGCATCGGTACGCAACTGCCTGCGATCCCCTAATTCTATGATGTGCCTGTATTGCAGTTCGGCAGACCGCTGACCGAACATATAGTTTCCCTCTAAACGGGGATTGGGCACGTTGTCCGCAACATCCAGAGCTGCCTGACTTTCCCGGAATTCCAGCCTGGCCTGGAGTATGGAAGGATCATTTCCCAGAGCACAACGAACGACGTCTGCAGGTCCCTTTAGTTCGCAGGGCCTTTCATTATACGAGTAAACGTTCGCGGGGGCTTCCTGGATGGATTCATGAGTGTCTTCTGACCGGGGTGAATCTTTCCCCGAGTCATGTGCTGAATCAGTGTTTGAACCGGTCATTTCCCGGGATATGCCCCGGGACGAATCCTCGGGCTCCTCTGCTGGAGCCATTTCGACCCGGAGACAAAAGAGTATCGTTAGGGCCATGGCCCCTCGTTTAATGTGCATAGTTTCCTCCTGTTAGATCGACTGAATGAATTCAGCCAACAGGAGGGCCCTGAGCGTAAGGTAGCTGCCTATCCAGTGCCGTAGCAGAAATCCCGGGGCCGGGGATTACCCGCGTTGTTTCCAGGGAAACGGGCGGTGCGGACCAGGGCAAGGCCAGAAACGCTGAACTCAATGCAGGCCCGTCCTGGATCCAGGACCCCTCCTCCAGAAGATGGGCAAGCAGGCTTTCCGGCTTGCACGTCTCAAAGCCACAATGTACCGAAGCCGTTAGATAGGATATAACGGAGACAGAGCTGGCAGCGCTACCGGGTTGCGGATCACCGGGCCGGTGCCGCAGCGCATTTTCGGTGGGTGAATCATTGAGCTCGATGACTCCGTTCGCCGTAGCATAGAGACGGGAACCGTCCATCGACTCCAGTGCATTCCACTGTCTATGGCAGCCTTCCAGAGCCGCTCCATAGAATACGAATAATACCAGAAGCAGCCGGGCCACAGATTGTCTCCAATGAGACGCCATCCAATTAGAGTCTGTCAGTTCGGTGCTCCTGACAATGACCTTTTTCCGGCGATACCAATTCCTGCACGAGATAGTAAATTTAGTATTCTGGAATATCTTTCATGAAACCATGTTTCCAGGCTCATTTGAGCGATGAACCAATGAGGCTGGCGAAGACAGCTATTAAAGAATCAATAAGACCGCCTGTCCGAGGGTAAGATTAGCCCCGTAATGCAAATGGTCGCTGAATCATTCCTGGCCCACACAGCTTGCCGGTTCGGGGCAGGTCCGGCCGGTCTTTCGTCCCGGGAGCCTTGCCGAGATAAACTCCCGTATCGGAGCTCACATGTAGACGAATTGGCCCCAGGCAGGGGCCATCATTATTTCACCGGCTTCGCCTTTGAAAGGGCGACTTAAGCCCCGATCAAGTCTTCCATAAACTGATTGAGCAGCCTTACGCCCCAGCCGGTGGCTCCTTTGGACTGGCCACCTTTTACGTTGGAGCGCCAGGCGGTGCCAGCGATATCGAAGTGCGCCCAGGGAATATGCGGATCTACGAATTTTGAAAGAAACCTCATAGCGGTAACAGTTCCCGCTGCCCGCCCGGCAATGTTGCGAGTGTCGGCGATATCGGACTTTAATCCTTCATCGTAAATCTGCCAGTGCGGAAGTCGCCAGGTTCTTTCCAGACTCTTTCGCGATGCTGTATCGATCCTTCCCGCCAGGGCATCGGAGCCGGAAAGAACGGCGGTGGCCTCATGCCCCAGAGCAATGATGCAGGCTCCGGTAAGAGTGGCAAAGTCCATCAGAATTGTGGGCGAGTAGTTTTTGCAGGCATAGGAAAGCACATCGCCCAGAACCAATCGACCTTCAGCATCGGTGTTCTGGATCTCTACGGTAGTTCCGTTGTAGGCGGTATATACGTCCCCGGGTTTGATCGCATTGCCGTCCGGCATGTTTTCGGCGAGGCCTATCAGGGTAACCACGGAGATAGGAAGCTTTCGCAAGGCGGCGCTGGCAATGGCATGGACGGCCAGAGCGGCGCCGCACATATCGAATTTCATCTCATGCATCTCGGCCGGTGGCTTCAGGGAAATGCCGCCAGTATCGAATGTAATTCCCTTACCTACCAGGGCCAGCTTTCCCGATACCCTGGCCCGCGTGGGAGTGTATTCCAGAACAATCATCCTGGGGGGGATGACCGAACCTTTTCCCACTGCGATGATGCCGCCACAGCCCATTTTCTCCAGTTGAGCGGCCTGGTAGACCTTCACCTTAAGACCGGTATCTCTTGCCAGTCCTCGGACGTATTGCTCGAACTGTGCGGGATCCATATAGTTGCCGGGCATGGCTGCGATGCGTCTGGCGCCATTGGTGCATCTTGCCAGGATTTCGCCTCGTTTCATGGCTTCCCGGATGCCGGCGCGGTCGGCGCCGGTCACATGGATGGCTACCTCGGGAACAGTAGGAGCGCTCTTGCCGCTTCTGGAGGTCTTTTGTTCGGAGTTCCGGCCCTTCTTCAGGAGATCCATGGAATCGATTCCGATGCAAAGCGCGGCCACCGATTGGCTTACAGCTTCCGCCCAGTCATAGGGGCCACGAAAATCAGGATACTTTGGCTCTTCGGACTCTTCCTTTGTTTCTGCGGATCCGGTTCGTGCGGATTTTTTTAGATGCTTAACTTCTCGCGTGGCTCGCGGAGCCAATAGCGGATCCAGTTCAGGATTACTGTAGAGATTTCCGTAGTTTTCCATGGCATGGACCAGTTCCTGTGAGAAAGCCAGTATCCATTTCTTATTTTCGCAGTCCTTGAGGTTGGACGCGAACTTGAGCAGTGATGAATGCAGATTGTCCGGGTGGAATGATTCCGCTTTTCCGACGCCGATCAGGATCAAGCCTTCCGAGCTTATGTCCAGCACGGAGCCGGTCTTTCCGCTGAAAGTTCCCTGCGAAAGTTGCCGTTGCAGGCGTTCGCGCATCTCGGGCTTCCGCAGAAAAGCGGTAATCGTGTCCGCTTCGGGCTTTTCCAGGACAGGCAGGATCGTGGTTACGCGGTCTTCCGCCGGTTGGTCGGCTACGTTGAATCGGATGGAATTTTCTTCGAAACGTACGGTCATTATTTGGCTCCTTTAATCGCTTCCATAACTTCTTTTGTATGATTATCGACTTTTACCTTTGGCCAGGCCCGAATCACTTTTAGATCGGAATCCAACACTAAAGTAGCTCTTTGAATACCCATGAATTTTTTTCCGTACATATTCTTTTCGGTCCAGACGCCGAACTGCTGGCACAATTCCGAGGATTCATCCGAGATTAATGGAAAGTTGATGGATTGCTTTGCGATGAACTTCTGATGCGATTCGACGGAATCGGCGCTAACGCCCACCACATTGTAGCCCAGCTTTTTTATATCGCCATTGTGATCGCGGAAGGAACAGGCTTCTTTGGTGCAGCCCGGAGTGTTGTCCCTGGGATAGAAATAGAGCACCAGACCTTTCTTTCCGGCCAGATCCTTTAGTCTCTTCTTGCTTCCGTCTTCCAGAATGACACTTTGATTCTTTGCCTTAAACCCCTCTTCTACTACGCTCATCTTCTTATCTCCGTCCAAATTTTTTTCCTGGTGGTCATCCCGGGTTACCAGAGTCTCTGACTACCAATGTCCCATGCCCTTCTGCCAAACGCATACCGGCCAACAGCTCGCTTTCCGGTTCTTCGGCGCCGAATCCAATTTCTCGCCACCTTAAAACCCGAGGCCTTCGCAGCAAAAAGACAGATCCCTTCCCGCGCTGCGACGAGGACGACGCCCTTCCGGTCCGCAGTTCGATTACCACTGCACAGGAAGGTAATAATCCTTCCCTGCAGTCAGTAATCATCAGAGATCCTCGGGATTATCCTCCGCTATTGGCCGCCTGCCGGCGAACCCTTCCTCATAGCCATGTTCAAAAGATAGGTTCTCTTCGCCATGATGCCAGCAATAGTATCCGGTACCATGATCAAAATCCACCAGCCAGGGCCCCTTCACTTCTACACCCATTTCCATTATGCTCATGGCCCAGCTCGCAATTATTTCCTGTAACCGCGCCTCTTGCTGCTCCTGCAGGTTCTCGGGCAGGATCTCAGTGCGAAGCCGTTGCTCCACCTGCTCAAACTGCTTCCTGGCCTCATGGGTAATTCGTTTGATCTCGGGCAACGCCGAGCGTGCCTCGCTTAGAGTCCAGATCTTCGGTTTCACGAGGACAAACTTCCAGATCCCCGGCAAAGCAAAAGGAAAATAAAAAACCGGTGACGACAGGACCCGATCCCCGCTTTCTATACACATGGCAGAAATACATGATGTTGTTATCATTGGTAGCGGACCGGCCGCCCACACGGCGGCCATCTACGCAGCCCGGGCTGAACTGAATCCGGTACTCTATGAAGGCTTTATGGCCGGAGGGATTGCCGCGGGCGGTCAGCTTACCACCACCACCGATGTAGAGAACTTCCCTGGTTTCCCGGAAGGTATTTCCGGACCGGAACTAATGGACAAGATGCGCGCCCAGTCCGTCCGATTCGGCACAAGGATCATTACCGAGACCATCGCAAAGGTGGACTTCTCGCAGAGGCCTTTTAAACTCTGGCCGGAATACAAAGAAGACAAGGATCCGATACTGGCAAAGTCCGTGATCATAAGCACCGGCGCCACCGCGAAGACCCTGGACATTCCCGGCAAAGACAACTACTGGCAAAAAGGCATCTCCGCCTGTGCCGTTTGCGACGGAGCGCTGCCCATCTTTAGAGATGTACCGCTGGCCGTAATAGGGGGCGGCGACTCGGCAGCCGAGGAAGCCACCTATCTCACCAAATACGGATCTAAAGTGTACGTTGTTCACCGCAGGGATGAGCTCCGAGCCTCGGCCATTATGGCCAAGCGGCTCGTGGAAAATCCCAAAGTGGAGATGGTATGGGATTCGGTGATCGAGTCTGCGGGGGGAGACGATAAGCAAATCCGTAACATCACGGTGAAGAATGTAAAAGACGGATCCGCGAAAAACCTGGATGTGGGCGGCCTCTTTTTCGCCATCGGGCATAAGCCTAACACCGATCCCTTCGTAGGCCAGATAGATCTGGATGAAGAGGGTTACATCAAGACCGTTCCAGGCACAACCCGAACCAATATTGAAGGAGTCTACGCGGCCGGCGATGTCCAGGATAAGAAGTATCGTCAGGCGGTTACTGCAGCTGGATCCGGCTGCATGGCGGCCCTGGAAGCCGAACGATGGCTATCCGAGCAGGATTAGCGCGCCACAATAGCTTCTTCAAATAGTCCGAAGCCGGGGATGCACACATGACCAAAGCCCTGGCAGTGCCCGCGTCCGGCAAAGCGCCCTCCGTTCGGCTTTCCGGACCGGGTTCCGGGGTTCGATGGAGGGTTCCCCGCATGCCATGGCCGGAATAATTGTGGAAAACCTGTTGACTCATGCAAGGGACGTTCCACCCATGGCATAGCCCGTCCTTTCAGGTCTTTTTATGGCAAAAGAACCCCGCGAATTTGAAATTTATAAACTTCTAGAAATCACTCGAAATGACAAGTATGCCACAGCTGTGGCTGCTTTTGAAGTCATTGACCAGGCAGAACGTCTGGACATTCCCAAAAAGTGGAAGAACCGAAAGCCGGCCGTTCAGGCAATGATGGCCCTTTCCGATGACATGGTGCGCTACGGCTTTGTCACCGACGAAGCCCGTCAGCAACTGCGGGAAGAGCTGTATGAGGATGAAGCAGAAGAAGCAATGAGCATCCTTTCCAGCGCCGCTCCCGTCACCGACGAGTCCGAAGAGGACCTGGAAGAGATCGGAGAAACCGAACCGGTGGATGTCCTCTCAGACGGTTCCGAAGATTCAGACGATTCCGAGGACTCTGACGACTCGGACGATGACTCGGATGACGATTCCGATGAGGAAGACGACGATTCCGACGTGGACGAAGATGAGGAGGAAGACGAGGACTGAGTCTTTCGCTTCCTGAAATCCATGGCCCGGTGGATTGGAATTCCGGGCCATCCGGGCCTTCGCTTCAGATTGCCGGCCACACAATACACTCTACCAGAGCCCCGGAAAAAGAAGGGCAGCGGTTCATCGACGGACTTTTCAAAAAGCTCCACGCAGCCGCAGAGTCTTCGCCTGCCCAAATTGAAAGCGAATCTACTGCATTCAAAAAAGGGTCAGAATCCCATATTCCAACCCCGGAACCAAAAAACCGACAAAACGTTCTGATCTGCGGAATCGGCGACGGCTTCTTGCTGAAACCTCTGTTGGATGCCCTGGAAAGCGGCGACCACAGCGCCCGCTCCCTTCAGTTCTATCTCTACGAGCCCTGCAACGCGCTACGGGAGAACCCATCGCCAGGGGTCAAAGAAGCCGCGAAACATCCGGCCATCCAATGGATAGAGGATTCGCACTGGAATCCGCCGGCGCGCTTTCAATTTTTTATCCTGCCTTCCTATCAGCGAAACTTTCCGGAACTGCAAAGGGCCTTCAGGCCGGATACGAATGCCAATACCGTCGAAAAATGGATGCGACGATGGAGGCGCAATTTTAGTATTCGCCGGGGTCAGGAAAGGGTGTACGCCCGAATGCCTGCACAGACTTCCTTTGTATTTCTGGGCGCCTCCCCTGCTCTGGAAGACGAACTGGAATGGCCAGCGCTTAAAGAGTACCGAGATCGCTACCTTCTGGTATGCTCGGACACTGCTCTTTCGCAAGCCCTCCGTCACGGTTTGGTGCCCGATCTGGTACTTTGTGTGGATTGCGCTCCGGCCACAGCCTATCATCTCCTACAGGCGCGAAACAACCAGCGACTGCTGTTGAAAAAAAACGAAATAACCAGTCACCCGGCGGAGGATGCAGAAACGAAAGCGGACCCAGCCAATTCTGCCAGCTCAACCGGCAAATCAGCAAGCGCAGAAAAAGCAAAGGCAAATAAACCAGAAGAAGAGTCCTTCGATGGAACGAACAAGCCCGGCACGGAAGAGTCTGCCGCCTCAATAGAGCTCCCGACGATCCAGGCTTTGACCTACAGCGCCGGTCCTCTTTTTGTTCGTGATTTCTTCGGGTCCGAATGGCTCTACGAGTCCGATTTTCCGGATGAGCAAAGCGAAAAGCCCGAGACCGGCAAATGGCAGAGCATCTCCAATCCCACCGGAAACCTATCCGGACTGGCAATAGCTCTGGCCGGCTCGAACAAAGACAACGATCTAATTCTGCTGGGAAGCGATGCCGAAGGCAGCATTTTTCAATCCCACTGCCGCAACACCGGCTATGAATACTACGGGTTGCTCGTGCAGAACCGATTGAATCCATTGGATCAGTATTATTTTCGCCTGGGAAGCCGACACTACTCCCGCAAACTGAGCGCCCATAAGGTAAGACAAAAGCAGACGGATGCGGCAAATATCCTGGGCTTGAAGTTGTATAGAGGAAAGGATCCGGCCTGGCTGGCCGCCATGAAAGAAAAACCAACGTTGTCTTCCCACTGGTCTGTTCGCCGAATGAGTGCGTCTTGAATTCCGGTGTTTTCATTAAACCACTTTAATATAAGCGAAAAAATGTCGTCAATATAGGGGGCGCCGAGTTTTCCTAGAATAGAGCCTGACTCAAGGTATCGGAGAAATAGATGATTATCCCTGTAGAAGACAGATTCACAGAAGTTCAGTTCCAGGAGGTGCAGGACATCCTGGCGGAGTTTTCCTGTTCGCTGAGCCCCATACCCGGCACAACGCGCACAATCTATGCTATACGGGGCGATGAAAGACATGAACTGATGATCAATCGTCTGGAGGGCCTCTCCTATGTGGCCCGGGTAGACACCATCCAATCTCAGTTCAAACTCATGGACATCAAATCCGAGCTCTACAACCATGAGTTCGGTATTGGCGGCAAAACACTGACCCGGGACCTGCTGGTGGTAGCCGGACAGTGTACCATCGACCCGAAAAATCCTAACTTCTTCATTGAAACCGCCCATGCAGTGAAGGAAGCCGGCGCCGATGTGATCCGTGGCGGCATCTGGAAGCCCCGCACCAGTCCGCATACTTATCAAGGTTCGAACGATGCGGTGGAAATACTCCTTCGCGCCTCGGAAGAAACCGGTCTGCCGGTGAACACGGAGGTAATGGACGAAGATCAGCTCAAGATTGCCATCGATGCCGGAGTTCCCATGCTTCAAGTAGGGGCTCGAAACGCGCTCAACTACTCGCTGCTAAAAAAGATCGGAATCATGACCCGTGGCAAGGGTACCCTGGTGCTTCTGAAAAGAGGCATGCACATGGGTCCTATCAGCGAATTCATTTGTGCGGCCGAATACATTGTGGCAGCAGGTAATCCCAATGTAATGCTCTGTCCCCGGGGAACCTTGCCTGCCCTGGACGGCTACAGAAATCACCCGGACGAAAGCATTACTCCGCTGCTGAAACAGCAGACCTGGGCGCCTGTGGTGGTGGATCCATCCCATTCCGTGGGCCGAGCCATTTACGTCCCTCATGCCGCCATGGCCGCTGTGTCCTATGGCGCCGATGGACTCTGCATTGAATGCCATGTAGATCCCAGGCACGGCATTGGCGATGATCCCAAACAGGCCATCACACCCAGGACTCTGGCTCAGTTGATCAAGGATGCTGGCGAAATCTACGAGAGAGCCCGCAAGTACCAGGAAGTCTATAACCATCACGAAGCCGTACCTGCAGGCTGAATCGTTTGAGTCAGAGGCCAATCCCGGTACCCGGCGGAGCAGGAACGGCGCCATCGTGGCGTCCAATCAAAGCCTTCCGGGAATAGGGCCTCAAATCCCAGATCCTGATATCGCCCGGCCTGAATCCACGAAGGCGCCGGCAACAAGCACGCTGTATTCCAGGCGGATACGGCCCCCACGGCCCCCGGAATCTAGCAACACTTCCCGGAGAAGGCGGCATTCTACTTGTCACAGGTTGCCCCCGGAGCAGTCTCTACTTTCAATCTAACTGGTGTCGCTTTGGCCGGCGCCCAATGAGGATAGGATATGGAAGAGAGTCTGTTAACCAGCGTGGGACTACCGCTGGCCCTGGGAATCATAATGCTCGGCATGGGCCTGACGCTGGTACCGGAGGATTTTAAACGAGTGCTGAAGTATCCCGGACCTGTGCTGCTGGGTCTGGGCAATCAAATGCTACTTCTTCCAATAATTGGATTTCTGGTTGCCAGCGGGTTTCCTCTCATGCCCGACCATGCGGTAGGAATCATGATTCTGGCCGCCTGCCCGGGAGGAGTGACATCCAATCTCTTCTGCCATCTATCCCGCGGTAACACGGCGCTCTCCATTACCCTTACGGCTATTTCCAGCGCTCTTTCCGTAATGACTGTTCCGCTCATCGTGAACTTCGCATTGGGTCATTTTCTTCCCCCCGGGGCCGGCGCTGGCGGGGAGGTACAACTCCCGGTGCTCAAGACCATCGGGCAGATATTCGTGATCACCGTTCTTCCGGTGGGCCTGGGAATGATGATCCGTCAGTACAAGCCGACTCTTTCCCATAAATCCGAAAGACCGGTAAGAATTCTGTCCACTGTGCTTCTAATTGCCATTATTGCCGCCGTAATCCTGAAAAACCGGCACACCGTGGTGGATTCCTTCATATCTGCAGGCCCGGCTTCCCTTGCACTGAATCTGGCCAGCATGGCCCTGGGTTTCCTGTCAGCTCGTATTCTTCTAAGCGACATTCGCATGGGCGTATCCATATCGATAGAGTCCGGCATCCAGAACGGCACTCTTGGCATTGTGATTGCCACTACGATGCTGGAAAGCCCTCAAATGTCCATCCCGCCGGCCATCTATTCCCTGGTTATGTTTGGCACAGGATTTGCCGCGGTAGTTCTATTCGGACGGATGGTGAAATCCCATCAGCTAAAGCATCCACCGGCGGGAGCATCAGGGTCTTGAGATTCAGTCTCCTTTTTATTAACAGATGTCCGCACAGTGGCACAATCTGCTAATTCCTCACACAGGGAGTAAGCATGGAAAACAAACACGAAGTGCAAAACCTGCACAAGAATCGCAGTTGTCAGATCGATGGATGTAGCTGCGGTCAGTGCCACCTATCCGTGGGAAAGAGGACCCTGCATATGAATTCGGCACGATTCTTCAGTCTGGCGATGGTGATCCAATGCATTGACTGGGAGGCGCAATCTCCAGAGTGGACCGGGCTATAAGCGACCATCTGTCAAAAAGCGATGTGGGAACCCTGAGCCGAACGCCTTGCGGGCAGTTGCGGTTTAATCCTGGGTCGGTGACCCTCCAGCTGAGCAAAGAGGAGCTACTGGAATGAACCGGTATGATTCCTCATGGAATTCGCACAATCATTGCCGAGGGACACGGATAGAAACAGGATTAGCGGCCCCGGGGAGCGGAAAGCGTGCCGTAAGCGTGCCGTAAGCGTGCCGTAAGCGTGCCGTAAGCGTGCCGTAAGCGTGCCGTAAGCGTGCCGTAAGCGTGCC
>PCBI01000018.1:5000-280736 GCA_002730875.1 Spirochaetaceae bacterium
CCCACCGTCTTAAGTGAAACTCTTTCGCGCTATGATCCGATGCACGAGAATGCGAAGAACATTTGCCGAATGCGATAGATGCATGGGCTCTCAGGGTTAGACCAATAGGCCAGCCCCCGCTTGCGAGGCGAAAGCGCGTAGATACATTACCCTTCCTCTATATTGCGGTCCAATTACGCCCCTTTGCCTGCCATAGGAAACGGAAACGCTGCAGGCCCGAAATCGTCCAGGTCTTCCTACAATGCATCAATTACGTCGCCGGAAGTGGCGATCTAGATGCAGCGTTCAATGAGATATAGAGAAAAAGCTGTTCGGGTAGGAAACCGAACGTCATGCGGGGGCCAGGATTTGTTCGCATTGTGAGAGATCCTACCGTGGCACATCGCAAGATAGCCGGATCGGGCCGAACGGTCCCAATGACAAGAGGGCGCGGACCAAGCAGGCGGCAGCCCGGTCAAACAAAGGCCAGGTAGAGGCCAGGGCGAACGCCGTGCATCAAATAGATGCCATGCCGGGCCCCGACGTAAGGCCGGCGCCGGGAATCAGCTTCGCGCGAAGGGGCGCAAATCCGAGATGTCCTTAAGCGCGAAGGCATCCGGATTACTTTCAGAGGCTACCATACTACCATGGGCCTCGCCTTCCGAAAGCTCCATTTCAAAACCGGCATCGGCAATCATTTGTGCGGTTTCTGCTGCATTGGAGCCCTTCACGTTCAGGTAGCCGGAGATGAAAAGGGAATTGGCGACCTTCAGCGCATCGCCCTGCCTTGTCTTGAGATAGTACTCCCGTCCAGCCGCAATCCGAACCTCCGCAGAAGGGTTAAAAAGCCTGAACAGCGCGAGTATTCGCAGACATTGCTCCTCAGAAAACGTTCGGGGATTCTCAATAGCGTGCCCCGGCACGGGAAGGAAGAAATTCACAGGTATGGAAACAACGTTCAAGCGCCGGAGCTCAGAAGCGACCTGGACCAGGTCCCGGTCCGTCTCGCCCATGCCCGCAATCACGCCGCTACACAAATGGACGCCATGACCATGCAGATTCTCCAGGGTACCTACCCGATCCCCGTAGGTATGGCTCTGACAGATATCGCCATAATGCTCTTCGCTGGTATTTAGATTGTGATTATACCGGTCCAGGCCGGCTTCCTGAAGCATTTTGGCGGACTCGGGATCGGTAAGGATTCCCGCGCTCAAGCATACTTCCAGACCCAACTCATCTTTAATTTGCCGAATTACCTTTGAAAAGGACTCAATTTGCCGCCGGGAAGGTCCCCGACCGGCGGTGACCAGACAGTACCGGTAGGCGCCGTTTTTCTTCGCAGCCCGGGCTTCTTCAAGGATCTCTTCGGCTGGCTTCAATGTGTACTGCGGGATTCCTTCGGCCGTGCGGCGCTGAGCACAATAGCCGCAGTCTTCAGGGCAGTTCCCATTTTTGATGTTGTTCAGTATGTGTGCGCGCACCCGATTTCCGAAAAAGTGTTTTCGCGCCCTTTCAGCCAGATCGAGCACTCGGTCCAATGGAGCATCCGCAAGAATAGAAAGGCCCTCTTCCGATGTGGGCGCAGGCGGGGTCTGCCCTTCTTTCATCCCCATTTCGGTCCAGACTTCAAATCGATCCAAAAACGTTTCCTGCATAACGAATACGACTGTCTGAGGCCCTGCCCTGGGATCAATGATTAATCCTGGACTCAGTCGCGAGGCCAGGTAACAGGCCTGAAGGGATACCGAAGCGGGCCAGCCAGGTTTCCCGCATTCATTTGACAAATGTCAGAACAGAAGCGCCGGGCTAGTCTTCCCCGGCCGAACCACGGCGGAACAGAAAAACCAGCCTCTCAAAAAAGTCCACAATGGAAGCCCAGAGCATGGCAAAGAATCCCATCCTCTCTGACCGATCTAACAACTTGCGTGCTCGATCCAGGTCTTCGGGGCTGAAGTTGCGTCTGGAACGATTTTCTTCTATTTCGAGAAGCAGGCGTTCCTTCTTGCTTTTGACATCTACGATGCGAACATCAATGTTTTCCCACCCAAGCTTTCTGGCCGCGCAGAGCCGTCGGTAGCCGGCCACCAGTTGATGATCTGTATCCACAAGTACCGGATGAATCAGTCCATACTTGCGCATGGAATTCATTAGATCGGTGAGATCCCCCGGATCCATGCGAATTCGGCTACGCAATTTAACCTCTGAAACCCTGAGCTTCATAGAGGCCGAGGTTGCCGCTTTTGAAAAGAATTGCAATCTGTTTTCCGGCTGGATTTGTAGTGAACAGTGAATAAAGAAGCAGAAGAGCTACTGGCATACCTGGAAGGGTTTCTGACCGAAGGCCGCCGGAATCGAATTCAAAACATTCTGCAGTGTCGGACCAGACATGTAACCCTGGTGCTGGAAGATCTGATTGACCCCCATAATGCCAGCGCCTGTTTGCGAAGCGCCGAAGCCTGCGGTATTCAAGATGTCCATATTATTGAAAACAGACATGAATTTTCGGTAAAAAGTGGCGTTTCCATGGGAAGCGCCCACTGGCTGAGTATTTACAGGTATCGAGAGCAGTCGCTACGGCTCCCGTCATCCTCGGCCAGCGCCCACCACACCGGATTGCCGGCCTCCAACGGTACGCAAAGGCGACCTGCGGATCAAAGCGAGCAGACCAGGGAATGCTTCCGATACTTGAAGGAAAAAGGATATACGATATACGCCACATCTCCCCACCAATCCAGCATTGCATTACCTGACGTTTCGCTGGATGGGCCGGTGGCCATCGTCTTTGGCTCGGAAAAAGACGGAATCAGCCCGGTGGCCAGGGAGCTTGCCGACCATTGTCTCCGCATTCCAATGTACGGATTCACCGAAAGCTTCAATATATCGGTAAGCGCCGCCATCGCCGTTTATGACCTTACGTCAAGATTACGCAAATCGGACAAGGACTGGAAACTCTCGGAGTCCGAAAAGAGCGACCTTAGATTGGCCTGGGCACGACACTCTCTGAAGCGAAGCGATCTTCTGGAGCGTCAATTCTGGCAGAACAACAAGAACGAAAAGAGCAGCCAACCGAACGAAACATCCGCATTCAGGCCGGAAAAAGCATAATGCGCACGATCTGCGCCACTGCCCGGCGAATCAGAGAAACGCGCGGCGAATGGGAGAAGTGGATTGAGAATACTCATCGCGCCCGACAAGTTTAAAGGAAGTCTATCCGCCAGAGAAGTAAGTCTTGCCATTGAGCGGGGGCTACTATCCGGATACCGCGCCCTGGATGGGGAACCATCCGATCCGCCGCAGAGCCGGATCGGGCCGCAAGCAGACGATGGATCCGAAAAGCGATTGCACCAGGCGGCTGAAGAGCATCCGAAAAACTATCCCAACCCGCAGATCTTTATTCAGCCCATAGGAGACGGCGGCGAAGGAACCATGCAGCTGCTGTGCGAAAGCCGGTCGGAGTGCAAAACGATCCAAACCAAGGCCACCGGTTCGCTGGGGGCTATCAGCGATTGCGAATTCTATGAAACCGTCGAAGGTGGGCTCAAGAAAGCATATATCGAAATGGCATCCATCAATGGCCTGGCCCTTCTTGATCCTTCTCAAAGAGATCCGGAGCATTCGCTATCCACCGGAACCGGCGAGCTCATTGTTCAGGCGATGGAGCGCGGTGCGGCCGAAATCTATGTAGGTCTGGGCGGCTCGGCCACAGTGGATGGCGGGGCGGGAGCTCTGGAAGCCCTGGGGTTCATCTTCAGGGACCGGAGTAACAGGATCCTCGCTCCAGGGGAGAGTATTTTTGGCGCCACTGATAGAAGTGAAACCGTGGCCGATGCATTGCTTCGCATAGCGTCGCTGACTATTCCCAGGGTCATGAGCGCCCGACTATTCGCTGTAGTGGATGTGGACAGTCCCCTGAACGGACCGGGTGGCGCCATAGCCTCATTTGCGCTACAGAAGGGGCTGGCTCCGGAACGACTGGAACTCTATGGCCGCGCTCTGGAGCATTTTTCCGCAATATGCGAAAGGGATCTGGATTTGCGGAGCGCTACTGCGGCGGGTGTCGCCGGACTCGCGGAAGACCAGGAGCGTCCCAAAAGTCTTTCGGTTGCTCCTGGAACAGGCGCGGCCGGGGGTCTGGGCTTCGCCCTCGCTCTGGCCGGAGCAAAGATTTTGCCGGGCTTTCCATTCTTCAGCAACGCTGTGGGTCTACAGGGGAAGATGCACGTTGACCTGGTTATTACCGGCGAAGGAAAGATGGACAAGACCAGTCTGGTGGGAAAAGGGCCCGGTGGCATAGCACGCATGGCCAGGGAGGCCGGTCTGCCCTGCATCGCTATTTGCGGAAAAGTCGAAGACCGAGAAACGCTTATCGAATCCGGGCTATTTCAGGAGATTATTGCCATTTCCGATGGAGTCAGCGCCACAGAGTCCATGAAGAATGCGGCGGCTTTGATTGAAAAAGCGGCCGCCTCCGTTGCCCGCCGCTGGAACCGGGACTGAAATCGCGGTACCAGCGGGACGCGATTGCGTCGGCTGCCAGCAGGGTCGGGACATCCAGACAGAGCCGGAAAAACGCTACGTTTGCGACATCAAGGCCAGCGATCAGCCACGGTTCTCAATGGGCACGTAAGCTCTTCGCGCAGGACCGGTATAGATCTGACGCGGTCGACCGATCTTGCTACCTGGATCTTCAATCATTTCTTTCCACTGAGCAATCCATCCTGGCATTCTACCCAGAGCAAACATGACCGTGAACATCTCGGTGGGGATCCCCATGGCGCGATAGATCAGGCCGGAGTAGAAGTCCACGTTTGGATAAAGTTTTCTCTCGGCGAAGTATGGATCGCTCAGAGCGGTTTCTTCCAATTTGATTGCGATTTCGAGATACGGATCGTGTACACCCAGCTGGTTAAGAACGTCGTCTGCGGCCTTTTTGATGATTCGGGCACGCGGATCGAAGTTTTTGTACACCCGGTGACCGAATCCCATCAGACGGAACGTCGAGTTCTTGTCTTTGGCCAGGTTGATGAACTTGGCCACGTCGCCGCCGTCTTCGTGTATGGTTTGAAGCATTTCGATAACGGCCTGGTTGGCGCCGCCATGAAGGGGTCCCCATAGTGCGCAAACGCCACTGGACATGGTAGCAAAGATGTTGGCCCGGCTCGAGCCCACCAGACGCACGGTGGAGGCCGAACAGTTTTGCTCGTGATCAGCGTGTAGAATCAGAAGCATATCCAGCGCACGCTCGATCACCGGATTCACATGATAGTCTTCTGCAGGAACCGAAAACATCATGTTCAAAAAGTTTGCCACGTAACTCAGTGAATTTCGCGGATAGATGAATGGCTGCCCGATGGACTTCTTGAACGAGTAAGCCGCAATTGTAGGCGTTTTGGCCAGAAGTCGAATAATGGAGATCTCCCGGTGCCGTGGATTCAGCGGATCGGAAGAATCCGTATAGTAACCGGAAAGGGTACAGATCATGGAGCTCAAAATGGCCATGGGATGGGAATCCTTGGGAAAACCATCGTACAGCCGCTTTAGATCCTCATGGATCATGGTATGTCGGGTGATGTTAAATACAAAATCGTCGAACTGCTCTTTGGTGGGGAGCTCGCCGTAGATGAGCAAGTAGGCTACTTCCAGGAAGCTGGATTTCTCGGCCAGCTCTTCGATGGAGTAACCTCTATAGTGAAGAACCCCGGCCTCGCCGTCGATGAAGGTGATTTTGCTCTGACAGGATCCTGTGTTCAGGAAAGCCTCATCCATGGTGATGGCGCCGGTGGTGCCCCTCAGTTTGGAAATATCTATGGCTTTTTCGTTTTCGGTTCCGGTGATTACCGGTACTTCCAGTTCCTGGCCTTCATAAATTATCTTTGCTGTTTCTGACATGCATTCCCTCTGCAGCCAGAGAAAACGATTTGCCATCGTTCCTACAAGAAAAAAATTCACGGCACTCCGCCAATGCTGTTCAATACCCTGGACTTTGTAGCCTTCCTGGCCTTGAGTTACGCACTTTTCCTGGCTTTGCCTCGCTGGCGAAGGCATGTGGTGCTGGGCTCCTCTTTGCTCTTCTACGGAAGCTACAACTGGGCCATCCTGGCGCTACTTCTTCTAACCGTGGCGGCCAACTTCTACGGCGCCCGGCGGCTAAGCCGGGAGACCGGAACCGGCGCCCGAAGACTCATTCTGGGACTGTGCGTTGGCCTGAACATGGCCTTTCTGGGTTTCTTCAAATATACGGGAATGTTACTCTACTGGGGTGGCATCGCCGTTGCCGATCGTCCGCTGGAGACGCCCTTTGACATTCTCCTGCCTGTGGGAATCAGCTTCTACACTTTTCAGATCACTTCCTACGTGGTGGACGTGTACCGCGGGCTCATTGAGCCAGAGAAGAGCTATCCATCCCTGGTCCTTTTTACGGTCTATTTCCCGCAATTGGTGGCCGGCCCGATTGAAAGAGCGGGAAAACTACTACCGGAACTTGCCTTCCATCACCGGGTCCCGGTGGATATGATCTGGAGCGGATTTGTACTCTGCGTCTGGG
The DNA here is from genome assembly GCA_002730875.1 of Spirochaetaceae bacterium. Lineage (GTDB taxonomy): Bacteria > Spirochaetota > Leptospiria > Leptospirales > Leptonemataceae > UBA3465. Next base: position 11,524 of record PCBI01000018.1, read on the forward strand.
GATACTTCAAGAAGGTCTATGTGGCCGACAACCTTTCGCCTCTTGTGGACTACATCCTGGAACTGAAAGATCCGCCCTCCGGCGCCATGGTTTTTGCTACCCTGCTTTTTCCGCTGCAATTGTACGCGGATTTCACCGGCTACACCGACATCGCCCGGGGACTGTCCAGAATGATGGGTATCGAACTTTCGCTGAACTTCTTTCATCCGTTCCTTTCCACAAATCACATCGAATTCTGGCGCCGATGGCACATCACGCTCGGCGCATTTCTGCGCGATTATCTCTATATCCCTCTGGGCGGTAGCCGCGTTGGCCCGGCGCGATCGATTATTAACATCATGATTGTCTGGGCTCTGGGAGGGCTGTGGCACGGCGCCACAGCCGGATATTTCGTCTGGGGTCTGTACTGTGGCGTCCTGGTAGCCGCCACCGGGGCGCTCATGCCTGCGCTCCAGCGAATGGCAACCAGCGGGCCCACAACCCGTTCCCTTATGGCTGGCGGGGGTCGATTATTTACCTTCCTGACATTTTCCCTGGGGTTGCTGATTCTCAGGGCGCCAGATGCCCCCAGACTTCTGGAAATGCTTCAGTCGCTTTTCGAAATCCAGAACCCATCCATGGATCCCGGATACATCTGGCTGAGTCTGGTTTTTCTGGTGCCGCTAGTCGTCGGCGAACTGTGGCGGATACTCAGTGGAAAGGAGGAGCCGTGGCTTGAGTCCCGACTACTCTATCCGGCCCTATTCGTCTGGATCTTTTTGATCTGGAGCCTGGGTCGCTTCGAGGCCCGAGAATTCTTCTACTTTCAGTTTTGATCTGAAATCCACTCCGATACGGCTTTAGCAGGCGGTAAATTCAGGTCTCAAAACACCGGGCTGCTATGCTCTTCGGCCGAGGTGGCCGAAGGCACTGAACCCGGCGGAAACCCATGGCAACCCAACTCGAATCATCCTCTTGCTCCGGGCCCGGACCTCAAAGAGTTCAACGCTCTCAGGGAGTTCAGTGCTCTCAGGGAGTTTCCTCCTCCGCACGCATGGGGATGTGGAACAATGCCCGTAACTGGAGCGACCAGCGAGTGATGATGGTATAGAGCACCGGAACCAGAATCAACGTAATGCCCGTGGAAAACATCAAACCCCAGGCAAATGAGAGAGCCATGGGCACGATAAAGGGATCCTCGCCTCCGATTCCGTAAGCAGTGGGCAACAGCCCCAGAGCCGTTGTAATCGTAGTCAAAAAGACCGCCCTCAGACGCATGGAGCCGGCTTCCATAGCCACCTGTTCCAGGGGAAGGTCCGGGTTCTCCCTATGAATGCTATTGGCAAAATCGATGAGCACGATGGAGTCGTTTACTACAACCCCGGAAAGACCAATGATTCCCATCATGGCAAGAAAGCTAAACGGATGTCCATGGGCTGCGAATGCCAGAATAACGCCAATCAAACTGAACGGAACGGCCGTCAGGACCACCAGAGGTTGCAGTACCGAGCGAAACAGACTGGCCAGAATCATGAAAATGATCACAATACCCACGGCAAAGGCTTTGCCCAGACTTCGCATGGATTCGGCGGTATCCTCGTTTTCGCCGCCCAGCTTCATAGCATATCCGGGGTACTTTTCGATGATGCCTTTCGCTTTCTCCATAAAATCAGAAGCCGCTTTGGTGGCCGTGGTCTGGTCTTCGTTGATGTTTGCCGTGACCTGCACCAGCCGATCTCCATCCAGATGACTGATGGAGTTAACGCCCCTTTCGCGCACCGTATAGATGAGCTTGCGCACCGGGATCTGATTGCCGGTCATGTTGGGTACTTTGGCGCTGTAGAGACTTTCCAGCTGGTTGCGAAACGGCTCATCCAGCATGACGCGAATATCCACTTCTTCATCCGGTCTTCGCACAGAAGTAGCAACAACTCCGTCGAAGGTGGCGTTGATGGCAATGGCTACCGAAGATGCATTGATACCGGTCTGAGCCAGGATCTTTTCGTTGAACTTGATCCGCTCTTCCATCTTGCCCGGCTCGTTGGAATCAGCGATATCCACTACACCCTCTACCTTCGCAAGTACCTTCTTATACTCGCCGGCTATCTCTTCCAGGGTTTCCAGGGAATCGCCGGTAAGTTCGATAGCCACTGGTTTTCCTACCGGCGGCCCTCCCTGTAATTTCTCCATATCCATGCTGACGAGAGTTCCAGCGAGATCCTCATAGCCTTCCAGCGGTTTCCGATTGAGTTCAGGAAGTTGAAGGTCTTCGTCTTTCTCCTTCATTTGCTGACGTTGCTCCAGAACCCGCTGCTGCGCTTCCTTTCCAAGCAACCAGAATGCACTGGCTCGTAGATCGTCCACCGCGGCCTGCGCCGGTCGTTCTCTGCTATTTTCCGGAGTCAGATATACCAGCAACTGAGCGTATTGGTTTCCACGACGCGTGAACGGATCGTTCGGATTCTGCTGGATGATGCCCACCCGAGTTGTGTAGGTATCCAGTTCTTCCTTTGGAAGCTTCTCTACTCCCATTTCTACAACTTCGGTGTAGCGATTCATTTGTTCCAGGGTTGTTCCCGGCTCTGCAGTGAGTTTCACATGAAAGGTTTCGATAGCGCTGGGAAACAGAACAAATCGGCCAAAAGCCGCCTGGATGCCGCCGGCAATAATGACAAGCACCAGAAGAACCAGGCCCACGATTTTCTTATTGTGCAATGCGAATGCCAGCGATGGCTCATAAGCGTTCTTTCGGAATCGATTAAACCAGCCACTCTCGTCTCGGATCTCGGTGCCTTTATGGGCGGTAATCCGATTCATATCGTATAAGTGCGACGGCAGAATAATGAGACATTCAAAGAGCGATGCAACAAGAGCAATGATGATTACCAGAGGAATGGTAAATACGAACTTACCGAAAATCCCGGTCATGAACATTAGAGGCCCAAAGGCGGCCACGGTGGTCACAATTGTTGCCGTCACCGGAGCCACCACCTCTGCCGTCCCCTTGCGCGCGGCCTCGAAGGGACTGTAGCCCTCCTCCAGATACCTGTAGAAGTTTTCGCTTACGATAATGGCATCATCTACCAGAATACCGATGACAATAATCAAGCCGAACATGGAGATCAGGTTCAGGGTGACGCCCAGCATGCTCATGACGATGAAGGCAATGCCTACGGAAATCGGGATCCCAAGAGCCACCATGACCGACGTGCGCCAGCCCATAAAAAAGAAGAGGGATCCCACTACCAGAAAGAGACCTACAGTAGCATTGTTGCTTAGAACGCCCAGACGCCGATTCACAAAGTAAGATACATCGTTTACGAATTCGATTCGAATGCCCTCCGGCATTGTATCTTTGTATTCGGCCACCACCGATCGCACCTCTTCCACAACGGCGATAATATCTGCGCTGGATTGCTTTAGAACGGTGAGACTGATTGTGGGAAACCCGCGGGTCTTTTCAATATAGTCCGCTTCTTCGAATGTTTCCAGAACCCGGGCTACATCCTGCACTCGCACAAGTTGGCCGGCATCGTTTCCGCGGATGGGAACCTCCCTCACCTGCTCCACGCTTTCCAGTTCCCCTACAGTGCGAATTACCAGAGCATCACCGTCGTGGACCACCTCTCCGCCGGGAAAGTTAACATTTCTGTTTTGGAGCGATTGAATAATCTGACCCAGACTAACATACTTGTCGTTCATTTGATTCGGGTTTACCCGAACCTGGTATTCGATGTCCTGCCAGCCGCGACGGGCGATCCGGGCCACGCCATCTATGTCCAGGAGCCGGTCTTCCAGTGCCTGGGCCTCATCCCGCAACTCTTTCTCTGTAAGCAAAAACTCGCCGTTTTGTTTGATTCTGCTGACAGATACTTCGATCACCGGCGTCCGGCTGGACGTTAATTCCACCACGATGGGGGTTTCCGCATCGTCGGGCAGATCTTCGGTGCGGTCCACTGCCGAACGAATATCATCGATGACCTTCTGGGTATCGTCTTCGTCGGGATCGATTGTAATCGTAACAACGGAAAGGTTTTCCACGGAAGTGGAGCGGAACTCCTTAATTCCATCCACTTCTTTGATCTGGTCTTCGATTGGATTGGTAACCAGTTTTTCCACTTCCAGGGGTGCGGCCCCGGGATACACGGTCTGTACGTTTACGATGTCAAAGTCAATGTTCGGGAAAGCTTCCCGGTTCATGGTCAACGCAATAAACCCGCCAAACAGAATGATGGCTATGGTAAGCAGGTTAACGAACAGGCTTCGGTTTAGAAAATACTCAATAAATGCTGCCATAAGGGGATATGCCAGAGCGCCGAGCAGTGTTTACACTGTCAATTTAAAGGAACCGAATTTGCGTTACAAAAAAGCCGGCCCCGGCCATACACAATAAGGCCGTAAAAATGAAGCGCGGCGCACATGCAGAAACTGAGTTCGCCATCCGGACCAAAGAAGATTGGCGGTGAATGTGCCGGCACAGTATTGATTTGAAGCCCTGGACAAAAAAAGGGCAGACCTTAGCGGCCTGCCCTCACACGGCTTCCGGGCCCTGGGCCCGGGAGCTCGCTGTAGACGCTTCAGTTGTACGGCGCGTCGAAATAGTCTCCATCGGAACATCCGGCCTGACCGGCATCGAGCACGGCGCCCTGGGGGCTCAGGCAGAACAGATGCCACCATTTGCCTACTTCCCCGGGTCCGGCATGGAAGCTGCGGACCAGACCGGTACTCTTGTAGATTCGCACGGTAGCGCCGGAATCCGCAATGGGAAGCACACTGTACCAGTACGGTGTAGCATACCTGGTCCAGTTGAACACACTGTAAGCCAGTCGTGGCTGGCTCCATGCATCTCCCTTCACGGTTACCGTTTCCGGGCCAAAGCCGGTTACGACATCGTAGTCCAGTATGAGATCCCCATTCAAATGAGACTTATCGTTCCATACCACCTGCGCTGGATGCGAGAAGCCATATTCCAGGTGCGAATCCAGATCCTGCGGATGCTGATTCCAGGATAGAACGATTCGAACCTCGTCGTCGGCAAGCTGCGGCGAAATCAGAACATCCTGATTGGCGGGCGTGTCTGTTCCTGCGGATATGACCGTCCTGTAGGTCGTGGAATACCCGGCTCCGGACACCTCCAACGTGTAGTTTCCTGCCGGGACATCCGGAATCACGTAGGTGCCAGAATCGGACGTATGCACGGCTGGTAATGCATTTCCAGAAATATTCGTTGCGTAGTCCCCGGACTGTATGCCTACACCGGGACGAATTCTCACCTGGAGACCGCTTACAGGCCGGTTATTCAGCGCATTTCGCACAGTTCCAGAAACCGGCGCCGGACCATGACTACCAGGCACAAACGTAATTATATCAAAAGTAGTGGTAACGTTAGATTGCACGGTAACCACTCCTTCGACGGTCTTGTAGCCTGCGCTTACGAATCGAATCCTCCACTGGCCCGGTTTCAGGCCGAAGATTGTATACCGTGGCGAGTTGTTGAACTGAGTGGGCCCGCTGGTCAGGCTGGACGGCTGCACCCCGGCTGTGGGTCTGTTTCCACTCACCGGATGAACCACTTCCAGGCTGTAGGGTTCGGTGAAATCATGTCCTCCAGGCAGTTGAATCTTTCCGGTTACATTACCCGGATCCCCGTCCGGTACCACCGGAATACTTACCACGGGGTTGGATCCATCCGCCGGAACGTTAACTTCAACTTCCGTATTTACATAGCCGGGCGCTGTTACTTTCAGGATGTAGTTACCCGGATCAATATTGCGAAATGCAAATCCACCGTCGCTGTCGGTGGAAACTGGATCCACGGACATATGGGCCGTCGCATCCGCGAGACGATTCTTCGCAGGAATAATGTCTCGATCCCGGTAAACGACGGAGCGATCTGCCCGGTTCAAAAGCTCCACTGTGGCGCCGCTTAGATCAACAGTAGAAATCGCGTTGCTAACGCTGCCTGTGATCTGCTTTCGCGGTAGATGCGGCACGACAGCCGAAAGGTTTAACGTTGCCCCCGGGGAGTTCTGCGCCACCGAAGAAACATTGGCTGTGGTCAGACTGGCCGACATATGCTGCAGTGGATCCACAATGTATATCGAATACGAATTCGTTCTAAAGTAATGACCTGTTCCATCGCTGTACACCGAATCGTTGGACCAGGAACCGCTTCCGAGACCGGATGTGGTAACCTGCCCGTTTCTGTATTTTGCCACAGCTTCGGCAACACGCTCCGCATCAGAAGTCGCCTGACCGGAAAGCACAACGTGCTGCGGTCCAAGGCTGAAGGTACCGTCCGCGGCTGTCAGAGCTACGTGCGCCACAGGAGCGCCAGACTGATTTGCATTGTTCAGCATTACCACGACCATTCCAGGAAGGCCATGGCCTCGCGCCGTGTATCCGGGCACGCCGCCTGGATAAGCGTTTTTGCTGCCGTCCACCAGGGTATCCAGAGTCAGAGCTGTGCCCCGGATTCGGCTTCTATTGGTATTGCTGAACAGGGCCACTGAGCGATTCACGTTGGAGCCGTTCACAGTTACCACGTTCGAGCCGCTATCGGCCGCATTCGCATCCGACGACGGCGAAAAGCCGGCCGCCGAAACGTAGAATCTCCATTTGCCGGGAACAGCAGTAAGCTCCAGATGATCGCCTCGATCCTCGTAGCTCTTGGTCAAATACGTCTGGTAGCTACCGGTGGTTTGCTTTTCTTGAATCCATCGTTGTACCGCGCCGCCCAGGTCCGGGTCGTCCAGCAAGTAAGCAAGCTTTTCCACGGGTTGGTCCTGCGCCGGGCGAAAGCTGATCACAGCGTCGTCGATGGGACTACCGGTGGCCTGCTCGGTGATGTTTCCGGTAATCAGCGAGTCCCGAGGACGAATTCCCAGGTTTCCAAGATTTACGGAAGTAGTGGATCCATCCGCATTGGCCGTGAATCCCAGGGACTGACTCAGCGAGTTGTAGCCTTCGCCGGTCACTCGAATCGAATAAACGCCGTTGTTCAGGGTCTCCGAAAGCGAAAAGGCGCCGGATGAATCCGTAGAAGTGGTTTCCAGCACGTTTCCATTGGGTCCCAGTAGCTCCACCGTCAGTCCGGACATATCCACCCCTGCCAGAGCCAGGTTCTGAATCGTACCGGAAATGTCTGCAACGGCGGACTCTGCCGCATCCCAGGCGCTGCTAATCTTTCCCACAGAGATAGAGGTTGCCTGGTTCTGAACATTTCCCTGGAAAACGAAGTCTACTCCTGTGGCCGCATCGGTATAGTTTCTACCCTGGGCCGAGGCTTCGCTTCCGCGGGCCACCACGACGTAGGAGCCGTTGGAGAGCCACTCATTGGAATCCTGTAGATCAAAATTAAAATTCCCCTGCCCATCAGTAGTGGTGCTGGCGACTATATCGCCGTTCTGGTTCATCAGATCTACAGTGATGCCAGCCAGAGGCCCGGCGCCAACGGTGATATTGCCGTCGTCATACCCTGGACTCTCTACACTGCCAGTGAGTATGGCAGGACCGCCTGGAAAAGTGGTTACCTGAGCGTTCATGTCCGCCAGGTTCTTTACTGTAGGATTGCTTGTGGGATCGAATACAAAATTGAAATCAATGTGAGCTCCTTCCAATCCCTGACCTTCCGGAATCACCACTCTATAGTTGTTATTCTCCAGATCATCCAGGGAGAAGCTGTATTCCCCATCGGAAGTAAGATTGGTAGTAGCCACCACCGTTCCATCCGGCGCCACAAGCTGTACTTCCACGGATTCGTAATCGAAATCCGGCGCCGGGCTTGCTCCGTCCAGAGCTATAACGGATCCGGTAATCAATGCCGGGCCCGAGGTGGCGACTTCCTGTTCCCCGTTACCCTCATTGTTGGGCAATGGATTGCCGTTAACATCCACCGGATTGGTGGCCTGCTGGGCCCCGAACATCAAAAATGGAAGTGCATCCTTTTTCTTCTTACAATCTGCCGTAAAGAGAGCGAGTAGAATCACCCCGAAAATCGGCAGAGAATTACGCATGCGTATCATACATTCCCCCGTATCTTTGTAAGACCGTCCCCGGGAAACGGGTTCGATCTCGAAATTGCATTTGCTGAACACTTTTCCGGGGCTACACCCTCGGCAGTATCTCTGTTTTCCTTATAGCAAACGCCTTATACCAAAGGGACGAAAGAATCCTGAATTTCTTGTAATTTTTTGCAAAAAATGCCACAGAAATGGGCATTTCTGGCAAAAAGGGGGGGGAGCCACCGCCGGGAGAAGAGTTTCCTATACCTGAAGGATTAGAGACTTGCCTGGAAAGCAAGAGAAGATCCGAGAATTGCCGCCCTGCCTGGAGCTCCGGCCCCGGAGCAATCTTGCCGGATCTAACGAATCAGAACGGCAAGATCAACCCGCAAGTCACCTGGGTACGGTCAGGGGCTAACGAACCCGTTGTTGGCAAAGGTCTGGAAGTTTACGTTTTCAATAAGGCCGCCGGTTCCAATGGCCGGACATCCCGCCGGACCGGGAGTTCCATGGCCCTGATAGGCCCCCAGATTGGGATTAATGAAGCAGGTCTCGTTGCCCAGACAAAATGGCAAATCCCAGACATTGTCGGTATCCGTTTCGTAGGCATGCCGTAGAAAGGTAACGCTTCCCGATGTTGCTGTGGCCCAGTTATGGTTCACTACATCCTGGGATACAGCAGCGGCGGGACATCCATGACGATTATGCATCTGGTGGGCGCCGGAGAAAAGCGCATAGTCCAACTGCCGGCAGGTACCTACATTGCAGATTCCGCCATAGCTGTTAAAGTTGATGCCGGTTTTTCCCCACATTCGCCAGGGGAAGTTGAAGTTCACCCAGTCCATTGCCGGACCATAGGCGGCGGATGGCGCCGAAGCGTTGGCCGGATCAGCCGAGCCCCGGTGATTAATGAAGCCCGTTGCGGCTGTGCTTCCATTAAAAATAGAGGTATCCAGAGTTACTTCCGGGGCATTGCAGGCAGGGTCGGAAAAGTCCGCATTAAAGTTCAGACAGGGAGCGGGAATTATTCCCACAACGAATAGACCGGAAACGTAGGCGCTGGCGCTACCGTTCATATTGATCTCGGCTACTCCATTCAGTACATAGGCCCCGTCAATAATCTGATGGTTTACCGATCCTGGAGTCATATAGAGACCGTTTTGTCCGGAATTGACAACAGCCAGATTGATTAAGGAAATAGAATCGGTGTTGCCCGTATTGCCCAGGTTAATGCCGTAACCAACATTGTGAACCAGGGTGGAGTTCATTATGATTGAATTGCGGAAGCTTCCCGTTCCCTGAAAATCAATACCGGCGCCCCCATTGGAGGACGAGTAGAAATCGAAAACTATCAAATCCGAAATGGCCGCAGAGGCCTGTAAAGAGAGACCGCTACCGCCATTGTTGTACAGCGAGACTCGACGAATTATATTGCGCGAAGTCTGACCGGTAGAATCAGATATTAAAATGCCGTTGCCGTTGGTAACGTTGGCCACTCGAACGTCAAATAGCAGCGAATCCGTTACATTCTTTAGCTCAATACCTCCGCTGGCGGCATTACCGACAACGTTCCAAACCCTTACCTTCTCCAATCGGTGAAATCCGGAGGAGCCGTTTAGACTGATACCGGCATTGGCCGTAACATTGCCATCGAAGTTTCCTTCTATCCAGCTGAAGAGCTTGCCGGTGTTTTCTATCATAGGGTCCGCTCCGGCGGAGCGAACCGTAGCCGTCGGAGCCGTTACTACAGCCACGTTTTCTGCCTGCACCGAAAACGTAGCGGCCAGGGACACGTTAGCCGGCGCTATGTAGATCACTCCGGCCGTGAGGGCGCTTCCGCCCGCTGCTGGCAGAGTCTGGATTGTATTGTTCCACCAGGCCGTACTGGCTGGCGCCGCAGGCACGCTGGAGCCGGTAACCGTAACCTGATTGGAAAGAAAGGCACTGCCCCCGAAATCAATGATTTTAGTCAAAGAAACTCCGGGCTTCATGGAAGTAGAGACCATCTCCACCGGCCCGGCGCCGGGAGGATCATAACAGGTCCAATTAAAGAAACTCTGCGAATCCGCGGCCGTAAGCCCGGTGCAATCGTCGATCTTATCCAGCACCTTGACTTTGCGAAACTCGCCGCCATGCAAACAGGAATAGTAAAAGTTGGATTCGGTACCCGCACACGCTGTATTGGTGGCATCCATTACATTGGAGCCGTCATTTTTCACGTAGAAGTTCCAGTTGGCGGCATTGCTGTAATGGGGCTCCACCGTGCCATCGCGCATCAAGTAGCTACGATTGAAGGTGGCCGTATTTCCAGCCAGGTCCGCTACAGTTACATCCAGGGCACGACTCAGGCCGGGCGCCCAGATGGCCATACCCGCCGCATGGGCGCCGATCTGCGGGCCCACGCGAAGCTCGTCATCTGTAAAGGAATTCGTCGCATAAAGGCCGCCATTGTCCTCATTTTCCAGATCGCCTCCCGCAATGACGGTAGCCCCTGTGTCCAGAGATTCATTGAAGCGAAAAAAGACATAGTTGTTATGCGCAACGTAGCTGTTGTTTCCCGTTTCTGCCGTTAGTGAAGGCGCTGTTTCGTCCCGGGTGATTACAATTGTTTGGCCCAGATCATAAGAGCCTGCATAGTTTGCTTCACAGACTCGCACGGTATAGGCCTGATCCGTAGACGGACCAAAAGAGGCTACAGGAATGGCAGGGGTAGTATGCCCGCCTGCACCGGTTGTCCCTGTATCGATGGGAGTTCCGTCGCCACAATTTGTACCTCCAATCATTACGATGTAGGGCCGATTCGACCGATCCGAAGTCCAGGTGATTGCCGTGCTATTCTTCGCGGTGGCGCTGCTGATGTAGAGGTTTGTGGCGCCGGTTATGCTGATATTGCTGTAATTCGAATCCACAGTAAAGTTGTAGACCTGCACGGCGCTTCGGTTCCCGGCCCCATCCACCGCTATCGCTTCAATGGTTGTAATATCGCCGTCGCCTGCAGGCAGCGGTGCACTGTAAGCAAAAGGGGTGGCCCCCGTTCCGTCCGTATTGATGGTCGGATCCGCCGGATTCGGCGCAGCCGCCGGCATTACGGCATTCGCCGAACTATAGGCCGTACCCACGCATCCCGACCCTGGATCCGAGCATCCGATAGTAACGGACTGGGCCGCTATGTAGCTTCCCGCACCGGGACTGGCCGAAACCACCGGCGGGGTATTGTCCACTGTTACAGTCACTGGAATCGTATCCACCAGCGCCGGAGCCGTGTCTGTTCCGCAAATCAATACCGTATTGGGGCCGGCAGCCAGCGGAGTACCTCCTGTGGTTGCATTCAGAGTGACGTTAACGGTTCCTCCAGACGTTAGCGCACCGGTAGCGGCTGCATCCGGATAAGTGGTTCCGCTTGTGCAATCCGGCCCTGATTTAATGGCATAGGTTCCATTGTAGGCAGACTGAAAAGAAATCTGCACCGCATTGAAGGCGCCTGGATTGGCGCTAATGTAGCTTCGGTTCTGAGTTACATTATAGATGGATGTGTTTGTGCACGTAATCGTGATATTGCTTACGTTTGCGGTTAGAGTATTGCTGCCGCCGCCCACTGTGCAGTTTTGCCCGGCCGGATGCGTGGCTATTGTGATGTTGAATACACTTCCGGAAGGATACGTCTTGCTCAGTTCATGGGCTCCATTACCGCTTATGGTAAACGTATCGGAACCGTTCGCGATGGAAAAACTACCACTGGCGCCCGAGACCTGTACTGTGATTGAGTAGCGAACAGGAGGAGTGGTAAAGGCCAGAAATGGACTGTCCGGATAATCCTTTACGCAGGAGAAAAGGGCGAGAGCTGTTGTAAGCAGCGCCAATGTTGCTCTAGTTGCGACTCTCACATTTGCCTCCTCAAAAACCTGAATGCTCCCTTTGCCGAGGTCCATACCCGACGTTCCGGCGGTAATGGACCAGGGGCTCAGTATCTCCCTATTTTCGGGCACAGGTCAACAAAAACCCCCGTTTTGTCTTAAAAAAGACCGCCGGGATGCTTGCTTAAAGGAGGCAGCTACTCCTTAATTTCGCAATATGTGACCTAATGTCGGCGGGGCTATATCCGAGACATTAGCGAATGCGGCAGCAAGTAATCCGGTGGGCTTACTGCGGACGGGAAAAGGAATTGATGTACGTGTCGTTGGTAGCCCGACCGTCTTCGCTCGCGGGACCGATGGTACGTATTCTCTGGATGGATTTCTCGATACACTTCTCTCTCGATACACTTCTCGATAGATAAACTTCGACCGCCGATAGACGACCGTTCTGACAAAAAAGGGCCGGCCCACTGGCCGACCCCATGGAAACCTGCTATCCATACCGCCCGGTTCAGCGATATGAATAGGCATCAGGCTGAATTAGCAGTCGTAGTAGAGAACAAACTCGTACGGATGCGGTCGCTGGTTTACTATCTGCTCCACCTCTTCCCGTTTGTATTCGATATAGGCGTCAATGAAGTCCTTTGTAAACACATCGCCTTTGGTCAGCCAGGTATGGTCTTCCTCCAGAGCGTCCAGCACTTTGGTAAGATTTGCCGGCACCGCGCTCATCCCTTCCAACTGTTCCGGTGTAGCATCGTACAGATTGAAGTCCGCGGGCTTTCCTGGATCAAGCTTGCGCTGTACTCCATCAAGACCGGCCATCAGCATAGCGGCGAAAGCTAGATACGGATTCGCCGCCGCATCAGGAGTCCTAAACTCGATTCTGCGCGCTTTATCGCCATGCACTGCGATGGGAACTCGAATAGAAGCGGAACGGTTTCTGGCCGAATACACCAGGTTTACCGGAGCTTCGAATCCTGGAACCAATCGCTTGTAGCTGTTCGTGGTAGGGTTGGTAAACGACAACAACGCCGGTCCGTGCTGCAGAATACCGGCAATGTAATTCATGGCCATATCGCTGAGATGAGCATAGCCATTTCCCGCAAACAGGTTTTTGCCATCTTTCCAGAGGGACTGGTGGGTATGCATGCCCGTTCCATTATCGCCAAACAACGGCTTGGGCATGAAAGTTGCGGAGAAGCCATGCTTTCGCGCTACGTTTTTGACTACATACTTGTAGAGCTGGAGCTTATCGGCAATTCGCGGAGCTTCGTCCAGTTTGAAGTTGATCTCGGCCTGGCCTGCAGAGGAAACCTCGTGATGGTGTTTTTCCGTTGGAATGCCCATTTTTTCCAGCATGGCCAGCATTTCGCCGCGAAGATCCTGGAAGTGATCATTGGGAGGTAGCGGGAAGTAACCTTCCTTGGTTCGCATCTTGAACCCCAGGTTGGGGCCTTCGTCGGTACCCATATTCCAGCGAGCGTCAATAGAGTCGATGAAATAGAAGCCGCTATTGGTTTCTTGATCGAATCGCACATCGCTGAAAATAAAGAATTCCGCTTCCGGTCCGAAGAATACCTGATCGGCGATGCCGGTACTCTTCATATATTCCACCGCTCGCTTCAGGATGGTTCTGGGGCTTCGCGCGTATTCGGTGGGGGTATCGCCGGGTTCATAGATGTCGGCGATGACGGCCAGAGTTTTCTTTTCGAAGAATGGATCAATGTAGGCGCTGGAAGCGTCCAGAACCGCCAGCATGTCAGACTCATTTATCGCCTTCCATCCTCGAATCGACGATCCGTCGAATCCCAGTCCTTGCGTGAAGTCATCTTCGTCCATGGCGTTGATGTGCATGGTGAAGTGGTGCATCATCCCGAGCATATCCGTGAAGCGCACGTCCACGTAATCGATTCCTTTGTCCTTACAGTATTTGAGTAGTTCGGACGGTGAAGTGGGCAAATTTTCCATTTCTGTCTCCTGTGTATCCTTTTTCCATTCCGGGCATCCGCATTCGGCTCGCCCGATTTCCTTAGAGGCATGCCTGCTCCGGATCAGTCCTTTTTGCTGAACAAAATTGCAATTCGTGTACCGTTCAGGGAATACCCCGAACATTCGAACAAAATGCCTGTTACTCGAGCAAGCCTATTCCATCCCGCCATAACCGGCTCAAAAAGAAAGCATAATGAGCGCCGCAAGGACATGGAAACCCCTCCAGAGCATTTCGGCGGCTGCTACGCCGATCAGATTGTGCTACCGGCCTGCACTCTGTCAATAGAACCCGAATTGACGGCACAGGGCCCGGGACAAAATCTAATGGAAGCAAACATGAACTGCAGGGGCCTTGAGGCCGTCAAATGCGGACAGGCAGCGCCACACCTATGAAAACACTTGGACCCATTCTATCCCTGGCTTTGATTCTGGCCGCTCCCGCCAACGGTCTGATGGCCGCCGACTGTCGCGAGATCTGCCAGGCCTATGTAAACTGTGTGGAACAGTCTTACCCTGGAGACAGCACCGAAGCTCAGAAAAGGAGCATTCTGGAGGGGTGCGAGACTGGATGCAATTCTCACCAGGATTCCTCCAATACATGCTACCAGGAGGCTGACGGTCAGAACGGCCAGGTAGCTTCCTGCGACGAGTTCTCCGCCTGTATCCTTCAGGCAAACTAGTTCCTCGGGCTCGATGCCTCTGGCTCTAACAGTTCCAGGAGAGCACAAATAACAGCCTGCCCGGGCCCGCGCTTCTCAAGCCCGGATCAGTTCAATTCCCCGGGGATCCATCGTACGCAGGACCCTGGCCAGGTCCGCAGCTTCAAATGGATACAGCGCGCCGTTCCAGCTTTCGGTCAAACACAGGCGGGCAAGGGCCACGGCCGTACGTGCAGTGGCGCCATAATCGGCAAAGACCCTCAATTCCAGGTTTCTTTCAACGGGCTCACCGTTCCGAAGCCCCTGAGCCCGGGCCAAGAGCACCGCCTCCTCGGATTTGCCGGCTTTGTGTCCACCACCCGGCGGTAGTTTCCCCGAGCGGATGCCCCGGGCCAGCGGAACCAGGAGGCGTAGCCTTAAAAGCGCCGACAGCAATACGTTCAATGCAATGGAATCCCAGCAAGTCCAGTAACGAAGGGACGTATTCCAAAAGTGGCTTAGTAGTCTCTGCTCGGAATGAGCGATGCGCCGAGGGTATACCAGGCGTCCATCCGCCAGGGAAAAACTCTGGCGACGCCGAAAACCGGGGATGGCTCCCGATTCGTCCGAAGTTGTTACCGGCTGCGAAATAATCTCCAGCATATCCGCAACGCCGTCTCGGCCGGCCGTGGCATTTGAGCTCTGGATCAGAGCCAGATCCAGAGACTGGACCTCATCCAAAGAGGCGGTGGCATCCTTTAAAAGCAAACCGGAAAGTCCTGGAAAAAAGCCGGCCATCAAGACCGAGGCGCAACTGCCTGCTCTGGCATTCGCATACAGTCTTTTTATTCTTTCGCAGAAATCGAATGATACAACCACGTCCACGCAGTGAATACCCAGACGAAGGCACACTTCCTGAACCAGGGGTTCCTTCTGAGCGGCCGCCAGGATCACAATGTCCATTCCACGCAGGGCCGACTCCAGCCGCGACGCATCCTCTAAATCTGTCAGTCTGTAGTCAACGCCTCGGCTTGCAGCCAGAGCCCGGCCGCGTTCAGGCCGGTAATCTCCCAGAAACAAAGTTAGTTCAGGGGCATACTTCTGCACCTCGTCGCAAATCAAAGTACCAAGCGCGCCGGCCGCGCCAATAACCAGAACATTCTTACCGTTCATTGAAAAACCGGATTCCCGTCAGAGATGGCTGCAGGGATTCCCTACCGCCTAACAAGTCCGCCTGGCCCTTCAAACCCAGGGCTGAATGGATTTCAGGATCAATCACGAGATTTTCGGCGCGCGAAGACTCCAGAAACCCATGAAGGGCAGCAAGGACTTTTTCTTTTTCTGAGGCCATCAGTCGAGGATTTCGCAGAGTCCGATTCACGATTTCGAAGTTCTGGCCTGTCTGGATTTTCACAAGATGTCTGAAATTTTCGGGCATGCTGGACGCCACCCTCTTGTATGGCCAGAAAGTCCAGCCCTGTCCCATTCCCTCTTCCATCTGAAGCCTTCTTTGGCAGGTCCAGTCGAATCTATTTCAGCACGGAACTCCAGTCCAGAAAGATGGGATCTTTGCCCAGCTCTTTGAGGCGATTTCGCATCACTCCGATGCTGCGATGATCGTCGATGGAAAACTGCTCGGCCGCTCGATCCTGCTCGGAACTAATACGGTAGCCGCCGGGGTCCGTTTTGCTTCCGGCAGACATCTGAGTAATGCAGAGTCCGGCCATGCGATCCCGGAATTCCGGGCTTTCCCTGGTAGAAAGAGTAATTACGGCATCGGGCAGAAACAACCTTAAAGCCAGAAGATATCTTACAAATTCACGGTCCCTGACCTCCGGCAAATCCGAAACGCCGGTAGCCTGGCGAAGTCTGGGAAGAGATACGGAAAGCTGCGTCTGCCAGAAATTATGCATCAAATAGCGGCCATGTAATCCGAGCATATAGACCTCGCTGGCCGGATCCGATAGCCCCAATAACGCGCCGATGGCAATCTTTCTGATTCCGGCCTGTCCCGCTCTGTCCGGACAGTTCAAACGAAACTCCAGGCGCTTCTTCATTCCCTGGAGGTGGACTTCTTTGTAGCGCACCGGGTCGTAGGTTTCCTGATAAACCGCCAGCCCGTCTACGCCGGCCTTTCGCAGCCTTGCGTAGTCCGGAGTCTTGAGAGGATATACTTCAATAGAGATGGACGGAAAGCGATCCCGAATTTGCAATGCTGCCTTCTCCAGATACTCCACAGGAGTGGCACGATAATCCTCGCCGGTCAGAAGCAAGACATGGCGAATCCCCTGTTCATAAAGAGCGTCGGCCTCTCGATCCAGCTCCTCCATGCTCAGGGTCTTGCGGCGAATCTGATTGCCCACGCTGAAGCCACAGTAAGTGCAGTGGGAGTTGCATTCATTGGATAAATACAACGGAGCGAATAGCTGGATAACGTTTCCGAATCGTTGCAGAGTAAGATCCCGGGCGGCCACCGCCATGGCCTCCAGATAGCTGTCCGCCGCCGGCGAAATGAGAGCACAGTAATCGTAGAAACTGAGCTGCTCTCTGGAAGCGGCCCGGTCCAGAGCGCGCTTAACATCACGGTCGGTTCGTCGGCTTACTACGGTGGCAATGGACGAAAAATCCACTCGGGCCGCAACGGAAGCGAAACCCCCGGCATCCCTCTTTTCCGGATCCATTTTTCCTTCGGGATGAGCCGGAAAATCCGGATTCAACGAGGGCTGGAGTATGATTCGATGGATTTCCTCCGACTGGGCCGCGTTCGTCCCGGAAGAGCTACCCGGAGAACTTTCAGCACTGCTCCCAGGACTGGCTTCAGCACTGCTATAAGGATTGAGGCCCGGCCGCGAGCCGGAGGGGTCATGTAATGAAGAACCGGGCTCTTCCTCTTGCTGGCTTTTCGAAGTTAAGTGATCCCGATCCGAGATAATGGTTTGTGAGAAAGTTTCTTCAGTAGTGCTCATAAAAGTGTGCCGGTAAGTATTAGTACCGCTACTGAGAAATAAATAATCAAACCGGTTACGTCCACAAGCATTGCCACAAAGGGAGCCGAGGAAGCCGCCGGGTCAAAGCCCAGACGTTGCATCACCAGAGGTAACATAGAACCCGTGATCGTTCCCCACATCACCACTCCCAGTAACGAAATACCGATTACACAACCCAGCAGTATATAGTGCTCGCCGTAATCCGGAAAAAAGATGGGCCAGAGCACCACTCTAAAAAAGCCAATTAATCCCAGAATACCGCCCAGAGTAAGGCCGGCCAGGATCTCCCGCCGCATGACAATCCACCAGTCCTTCAGACCCACCTCGCCCAGGGCCAGGGCACGAATGATCAGCGTGGCGGCCTGGGAACCGGAGTTACCTCCGCTGGAAATAATCAAAGGAATAAAAAGACCCAGAACTACAGCCGCCGCAATCTCCTCTTGAAAGAAGCTCATGGCGGTAACGGTAAACATCTGACCAAAGAAAAGTACAATCAACCAGCCCACTCGGCGCTTGATCATCTGAAAGAAGCCGGTATGCATATAGGGCGTTTCCAGAGCGTCCAGACCACCAAACTTCTGAATATCTTCGGTATGCTCCTCTTCGATTACATCAAGAACGTCGTCCACGGTAACGATTCCCAGCAGGAAGCGCTCCGAGTTCACCACGGGCAATGCTACCCGGTCATACTTCTTGAACACATCCACCGCCTCTTCCCGGTCATCGGTGGCCTGTAAGAAGATGAAGGATTCATCCATTAAATCGCTAACTTTCTTTCGCGGAGCCGAGAGCAGGATTTCGCGAATTCGCAGATCGTCGATCAGTCGACCTCGTTCGTCGGTTACGTATATGACGTTTATGCTTTCGGAGTCCCTTCCGTTCTTGCGAATATGTTCCAGGACCTTCTGGACGGTCCAATCCGGGCGAACCGAGATAAAGTCCGGCACCATCAGACGGCCCACGCTATCTTCCGGATAGCCCAGGTGCTGAACCGCCACGATTCGCTCATCCGGCGTGAGCAGCTCCAGCAATTGCTTTACCGCAATTCCGGGCAGTTCTTCCAGAAGGGCGGTCCGATCATCCGCCTTCATTTCGTTCAGGATGGCCGCCACTTCGTTTTTGGCCAGAGTCTTTAGAAGGTGCTGCTGCGAGCGAAACTCCAGATACTCAAAGGTGTCCGCAGTAAGCTCCCTGGGCAGTAGCCGAAACACCACAGCCTTGTGGTTGTCCGGCAAGTCTTCGATCAACTCCGCCAGATCGCCGGCCCGCAACTCCTTGAGTCGTTCCTTGAGGGCCCTGGACTTTCGTTGCTCGATTAACTCTTCAATCTCCGGAATAATAATGAGATCGGACATTGCTAACTCCTGCTTTCTTCGTCCAGGAATCCGGTGAGCGGACTGGACGCGCTGGCAGAATTCCAGCTACCGGAGCGTGAACTGCCTTCGGAACCGAAAAGAAAATGCATCCTGCCGGCCAGTGTAGCCCGGGCAAAAGCCAGGCCGGCAAAGCCGGGGTCCCGGGCCACCGCCAACGCCGTATTAACCAGTACTGCATCGGCCCCCATTTCCATGGCTCGGGCTGCGTGGGAAGGCGCGCCCAGCCCTGCATCCACTACAACGGGCACACGGGCCTGTTCAATAATGATTCGAATGCTTTCTTCGGTTTTGATTCCTTGATTGGAGCCGATAGGCGATCCAAGGGGCATGACCGTGCTTGCGCCTACATCCTGCAGCCGAAGAGCTAGCACCGGATCCGCATGCATGTAGGGCAACACTGTGAATCCATCCTTCACCAGCCTTTCGGTGGCCTTGTAGGTCTCCACGGGGTCCGGAAGCAGATACACTGGATCCGGGGTCACCTCCAGCTTTACCCAGTCACCGCCGCCCATTTCCCGGGAAAGATGGGCCAGGCGCACAGCCTCTTCGGCATCGCGGGCGCCGGAAGTATTGGGTAATAACTGCAAACGATCCCGGTCCAGAAGAGAAATCATGTCTTCTTCATCTACAGACTTGTTGAGGTCCACCCGGCGCAAAGCCACGGTCACCATCTCTGTGGCCGAATGATTCACGGCCTCCATCATTGCCTGGTTGGAGGAAAATTTTCCGGTGCCCACAAATAATCGGGAATGAAACCTACGTTTATTTATAATTAGAGGATAAGGATCAATGGAGTCCAGTTGCCGATTCTCTTTCTCCATTCCGGCGCCGGCTGCTTCTGATCCTCTATCCAAGTTCGCTGCCTGTGTCATAAGAATTCTCACTAACAGAATCCTATTTTTCCGTCCTGCTGGCAAGCGTTCCCCGAGGGGAAATGGGCATAGGTAGGACCGTACCCCGGGAACAGGCGGGCCATAAAATAAGCCCAGGAGCCCGGACTGCGATCGGCCATGGCTGACGGCCCCGGGACCGTCAGTCACGTCTCTTCTCCGGGTTAGCCCATAGTAAGCTACTTTTTGAACAAGATTCGGATCTCCACCCGGCGGTTCTTCGCCTCAGGACCCATGGTATCCACAAGCTTTCGATCATCGGCGAAGCCCTGCACTTCGATGATACGCTCCGGCGCTATTCCTTTGCGTTGAATCATCGCATTCTTCACAGCTTCCGCTCGTCTCAGACTCAGAATCTTGTTCGAGCGATAAGCTCCAACGGAGTCTGTATGACCGTGCACCTTAGCCTGGGTATTCGGATTATCCACCAGACCCTGAGCTACCTGATCGATGAGTTGCAGGGCTTTCTGGGTAAGCTTGGCGCTACCGGTATCGAATGAAAGGTCACCGTCGATAGAAGCGACGATCTCTTTGGTGTATCCGGTTTCCTCATCCTTAACCTTTTCCATCTTGAAGCCCAGAGCCCGGAAACTGTTTTCCAGTTCTTCCAGAGCGATACCCTGGCGACCGAACTCGTCCTTAACCGTATCGTAGAGCTTATCAAGGGCCTCGCCAATCTCATCCGGCGAAGCTTCCGGCTCTTCGGGTTGTTCCTCAACCTCCGGTTCGGGCTCTCGACGAGTAGGCTCGGTTACTGTCGGACGCGTGCCTTCTTCGCCAAGATGGAAAGCCATACCGACTTTTACATAGAACTCGGTCCGATAACCTTCCGACTCGGTGACTCGTTCGCCAATTCCGAGGTTGGAAGATTTCTGACTGATGTCTGTGAGTGGACCGTCTTGAAAGCCATAGAAATCGTCATAGGTTCGAGTCCAGTCTTCTCTTTCCATGCCCACCGTGGCCGATAGTCGGCAATAGCGAAATTCCGCTTCGAGTCGGTGCATCATACCGGTATCGGTGGCCCGGCCGGATTGATAAATCCCGGCCAGACCCAGGGTTTCTACATTGTTTCGATCTCGAAAGTTAACGAGCTGCGGACCTGCCGCTTCAAAAGTACCGCTCCGTTCCATGAAATAGATGTTATATTTGATTCGTAGATAATCCAGCACATCCCATTTCAAGCCAAGTCCCCAGACCCAGCCATTTAGATGGTAGTTCAGCTTCACGTCACCGGCATTCGCCCAGGTGGTAAGCAGCGGATTGCTGGAAGCCGTTCCATTTCGCAGAGTGTAGGATCCGTAGGTTGCCGTAAGGGATTCATGTACGGACTGATACCCGATTACCGGTCCGGCACGCAGGTTCTTAAGCCAACGATGGAAATACCCGAACTCGTAGAGCCTGGAATCATAATGATAACGCAGGAGCCGGGTGCCCTCGAACAGGCTGGTAGCGTAGGTATCGTTTCCGGGAAAGGCAAAAAGCACACTGGGGCTGGTATCCCGGGAGAACTTTCGGACTACGTTACTTCTATAGTAGTTAACGTCAAAACGATCGCCGTAGGAATAATGCAGTTTAGTGCGAATAGGGAAGTAGTTGTTTTCCTGACCTTCACCCAGTGGCAGAGCCGGCGACTGACCGGTACTGCCCGAGTTGATGGCGGAGTTAATGAGCCAGGCAGGGCCGGTTTCGGTCATCAAGTTCTGTTTGCCGATGGCATAACCAATACCGATATCAAACTGGATCCTGTGCATATAGGTACCCAGAAAGCGAGTATCCTGCTCCAGTCTTTCCCCGGATGGCTCTTCGGCCCTGAGATCCTTCACTGGCAAAGAGGCGCCAATTAGCAGAGCCAGAAAGGTTCCGGCGGCGGTTCGTCTTAAAATCGTCACAGTCAATCCTTGCGCCCATCCGTAGCAGGATGCAGCATGCAGTCCGTTTTAAGGTATAGGACGGTAAAGCCTGCTGAAATCTCCAGGGCTATTTAAGAATATTGCACTCAATTTACCTGTCAGTCTTTACAGTCCACGGTTTAAGCAATCGGTGCGGGAATTCCGTCTTCTGAATCAGAGGATAGAAACAGATGAAAAAGGGAATGACTTTAGTACTGGCGGCAGCGGCCGTCTGGTTTGCCGGATGCCAGGGCAGCAGTTCGGCCGATTCGTCCATCCTGTTTGGAATGGCCATAGCCCCCGAACCGGCCAATACCGTAACGGTTACCGAGGTAGCCGGCGGAATGAGCGTGGCTTACCCCACTACTTACACGGAAGATTCCGAGCCGGAAGCGCCGTTTGAAGGATTGTCCCTGTCGGCTGGAGAAAACATCAGCGGATTTGCGGGAGCCGTACCCCATGGTTCGGCCACGGACGCCGAAAGCCTGCTTACCTGGGCCCTGAGCAAGATCGCATCCTGGAGCGACGTTTCCGATTATTCGCTGATTTCTCGCACCGACGTGGATGCCACAGTAGATACAGAAGTGGGCACCATTGAACTGGTAATGGACAGCAGCCAGAACTCCACCACCCTGCGAAATGCAATGATGGAATACTTTGCAAATACCACGGGAACACAGGCCACCATACAAGGAAAAGCCGATCCCGCGGATGGCGAGATGGTGACCGATACCTTTCGCATTGTGATTCAGGCCTCGCGCACCGCCACCGGCAGCGTGATTCTGGCCGCCATCACTCCCAAATCGCTTTATAGCGAAAACGAAGGCTCCATGGCCGCCTTCACCGACGGTACCAATGTAGGCCTGGCGGGACAAACCCTCGTAGCCGCCAACGACAATTTCGCATCCGCGGCAGCGGCCAAAGCCGACTTCATAATCGCTCTGGACAACTCCGGTTCAATGAGCAATGAGATATACGGAGCGGCCACGGCGGCCCTGGATTTCTTCAACCGAATGGAGGCCCTGAATCTGGACTTTCAGGTAGGCGTGATTACAACGGATACCTACCGACTCAGACCGGGCGGATTTGCCACTGACGTCACCGTGTTTCAAAAGGATCTTCTGGGCGGATGGTCTTCCGGCGAAGGCGGCTGGGGAACCAGCAAGGGTTCCACTGATGGTAACGGCGCCTACTGGACCCTGGCCACGGGCGCGGAAGACTCCATCGACAATGCCAGCGATGGCGGAACGATGATCAAAGGGGACGGCAAAGAGTCCGGCGTTTACTTTGCGGAGAAGGCTCTGCTCCCCGGCGGGTCTATAGAAAGCAGCGGCCATCTCCGACCGGGGTCTCAGAAGTCAGTAATCATTATAACTGACGAAAGCGACGCCTATTCCAAGCTGGACTCCAGCGGAAATGCAAACGATGCTCCCCTGTTCTCCACATCGGACAATGTTTTCGTCGATGAAAACATCGCGGTTTACGGTCTGGTGCCCCTGGATGACTCTACAGGTCTGCAGGGGGATTGCAGCGGATCCAACTACGCCACAGGAACGCCGAACTGGTCCGGCCTGAGCGCCACTCAGACGGCGGAAGTAAATATTCGCGACCTGGCTCTGGCCACCAATGGCGCCGTTTCATCGATTTGTTCGGACTCTTCCTATGCGGCCTTCTTCGATCAGATCGCCGATAACGTAGCGGCCAAAGCAAATCCCTATTTTCTGAATGAGACTCCTATTTCCTCATCGCTTCGAGTGACCCTGAACGGAACAGAACTCCAGAGAACGGCCAACCCCGGTAGCGGCCAAACAGGATATCTTTTCAACGTTTCGGAGAATAAGATTGTGCTTACCGGCACATTGCCTCCTGCTGGCACTGCGCTGATTGTTAGCTACAGCTATTTCAATTGATGAGGAAACCGGGCGGTTACCTGTATAATTAATGGCGGGCTGGACGCGGAAAAGGCATCCAGCCCGCCAAGGAACGGATAGATGCAAAAAACCTGGAAACTGATATTGATCTCGGCCCTGGCTCTGGTAGCCACCGGCTGCAATACTTTTCAAGAAATCCCCTCTTACTTCGGGTACAACTCCTATTGGGGCCTCTTTTGCGGCTGCACCACATATCGCACCGAAGCCGATCCAGCCACCGATGAAGCCTCCGACAGTTTGAACAAGGTGTATGCCCGGGTTCGCAACGACTTCGCTGAAAACGGCGAAATCATGGAAGAGCTGGAGAACTCGTTTCGCGCCCAGGGCTTTGAGTTAAGGAAGGAACTGGATGCGGGCGGAAACACGAAGAACCTGATTGCCATCATCGACGGCGACCTTTCCTTTCCCACTGGCTCTTCGGAGTTGACCCCGAAAGCTCTGGAGATTGTAGACAAGATGGGCGAGGGTCTGGCCGAAATCCCCAATACCGTGGCCCGAATCCATGGACATACGGATACCCCGGGCTCTTACCAGGGAAACAAAATACTCAGCCAGAAAAGGGCCGAATCAGTACGGCGTGCGCTGATCAATCGAAAAGGGATTGCTCCGGAACGAATCATTGAAGTGCGAGGATTCGCCGACGATCGTAAACTCATCGACACAAACGCTTCCGAGCCCAGAAACCGAAGAACGGAGATTTTGATTTCCTTTAAAGGCGATTCCTGATTTAGTCGGGTATGCGCTCGCTTCGCAGAATCCAGGCTCTAGCAGAAATTTATCTAGTTCGGGGATTCCAGAACTTACCGGGGATTCGGCCTGTTCGCATGTCCCGGGGCGGCTGGACGGCTGGATGTCGCCCTACCGCCACCGGGATCCTCATACTGCTCTGTACACTCACGGGCAGCGCGCTACAGGCACAATCTCTGGAGCAGTGCCTCCAATTCAAGAGCTTCGCAGAATCCGAAAAAGAGCCCAGACCCGAACAGCTCCTGAATCAGTCATTTAAGCCCATGGACCGGCTGGAACAATTGGGTTTCCACCGGGGCCCGGTCTGGTTGCGCTGCTCGTTCAAAGATCTGGATCCTTTCCCGGCAAGCGGCCGCCACCGACTGCTTCTGGCAAACGGATTCATTCAGTACGTAGACGTTTATCTATACAAGATTCAAGGCAATGCCGCCGAGCGTATTGCCAGGTTTCGTGCCGGAAGTTCTGTACACAGCGATCTTCATCGTTGGCAAAGACAACCGGCCTTCGACTTGCCGGAGTTGAATCGAGATCAAGTAATTCTAATTAGAACCCAGACCGGGTCGCGAATAAGACTACCCCTGGAACTAATCACAGAGAAGGAATACGAATCCAGGAAACTACGCGACCAAATGTTCTTCCTGACGTTCTACGGGATACTTGCTGTCCTGTTCGTTTCCAACCTGCTGGGCTTCGCCGGCTTGAGAGATCGGCGCTATCTGGAATTGAACGGATTTCTACTACCGTTTATCCTTTACCATACCTATCTGGATCAGCTCTGGCCGGCGGGCTTTGGCGGAAACACTGTAATCTTTCAGATGCTCGCCTCTTGCGGCCCGCTGGCCCTTGTATTTTTCGGCATCTTTCTGGAAAGGTTCATCGAGCTCCCGCAAGGCGCCACCCGATTGAGGCTCCTCATTCGCATACTGGTTGTTTCCGGAGCCGCTGTGGCCTTTCTGCAATTGTTCAGTTTTGCCTGGGGCATCCGGGCGCTGATCCTTTGCCTTCCCATCTGGCTGATTCTGCTTGTGATGGTCATGGCCCTTGCATACGGGAAGGCTCGCAGAGAGGTTCGATTTCTGGCCTGGGCCATTTTCATCTCGCTACCCCTCTCCAGTCTGGTAACAATGGCGGAACTATTTCTGCAAACCGATACACTACTCTTTTTCCCGATGACTCGTTTACTGATTCTTCCGGGCGCCCTGCTAATTACAGTCTCTGTAACCATGAATCTTTCCCGGGATGCAAAGGAGCGACAGGAGGCCCTGGAAGAAGCTGTAAAGGAGCGAACCAGACAGTTGATGGCCGAGTCCCTGCGCAGCGAAGAAGCGGGCAAGATCAAAGACAATGTACTTCGGATAGTTTCGCATGACATTCGATCCCCTCTGGCGGCGTTGAAGACCAATCTACCGCTGCTTCAAAAACCAGGACTGCCCGAGGAAGTCCGCGGCGAGCTTGTGCGGGAGATGGAGTCCACTGTTGACGAACTCTTGCATCTATCGAACTGGCTTTTGGAATCCTCCCGGGCCGGTAGCGGTAAACCGGGACTGGAGCCACGCTGGGTTCCTGTACACCAGGTATTACAGGATATTGCTTCCCGCTTTTCCAGCGGCGCCGAACAGACGCTTTCGATTCAAGTGTCGGCCCCGGAGGACTGGGAGTTTTTGATCGACCCTCCGCTGTTTGCCAGTATGGTTTCAAACTTGATTTCCAATGCCCTGCCCCATCTTCCCGGGGAGGGTCTGATCGATCTGGTAGCCAACCTGGAGGGCGAGTTCGTGCTTCGCATTATCGACAATGGCTCCGGCGTCCCGGAAGAGCTGCAGAAAAGCCTGTTTGATCCCACTCAGGTCGGAAGAAAAACCCTGGCTGCCGACGCCAGCCGAGGACGCGGGCTGGGGCTCATACTTTCCAGGGAAATCGCACTCCTTCATGGCGGCGAATTGGAACTGGAACACAGCGTCCCGGGGCAAACCGTGTTTCGCTTTCGCATGCCGCAAAACAGGGTGTACATTCCAGGGCACGAGTCTTCTCGAGGACAATCCATTGTCCTGCTTGTGGACGATGATCCGGCATTTCGTCAGATGGTACGGACGCTTTTTTTTCAAGCGGATCCGGAGCTGGCCACCGTGGAGGCGTCCAATACTCGACAGGCGCTTCGCATTCTACGAGAGCTGCGCCCGCGACTGATCCTTACCGATGTCTGGATGCCCGGCGAAGACGGCTTTCATTTAATTCAGAGCCTGGCCGGGGATGAAAGATTCGCAAGCATTCCGGTATGGGCTATATCCGCGGACCCCACGACGCGAAAGAATGCTCTGGCCTACGAAAACGTTACTGCCTTTATAGAAAAACCTATTCGCCCGGAAAGGCTCAAGAAAAAATTCAGCGATTTCGCTCGTGAAAGTAGGCGATGAGTTCGGCGGTGGTCTCGGCGTTTAGCTTTTCTTTCAGGTTGCCTTTATGAAAGGCCACCGTTCGGGCAGATATATCCAGTCTTTCCGCAATCTCTTTGTCTTTAAACCCATGAGCCACGAGTTCGAACACCTGCCATTCTCTTTCGCTTAGTTTGGGATCCGCATCCCGATGTTGCTCCAGTATAGCCTGTACTTTTTCGGAGAACACCGGATGGCCGGCCACAATTCGATTCAGTGCCGCCACAATATTTTCGTTCACATCGTCCTTCAGTAGCACTCCATCCACCTGAAGCCGGGCGGCAGCGGAAATAATGGCCGGGGATTCCTGCTGAGTAACGATCAGAATACCCACATTCGGATAGGCTTTCTTCAAATGGGAGACAACAACCAGGCCTCCGTACTGGGAAATTTCTCGGATTCCCAGTCGTTCCATTTCCTCCACCAGGGATCTTTCCGCCGCATCTTCCAATTCTGTGCCCGGAGGCATGCCAATATCCAGCACAGCTATGCGGGGCGTCTTCTCACGAAACCCGGCAAGTACATCGTCTCCGTTTCTGCCTTCATGACAGACATAGAAGGAGTCCGACTCCCCGATCACAATTCTAAGTCCGGTCAGAATGAGCTGATGATCGTCAGCGATGAGTACGGGGTATTTCTGGCCTGCCATTTTGTAGTTATCGGTCCTATTTCCGTGCTGACAAGCTTCTATTCGTTCCGGACCGGACAAAGTCTTGCCGGAGTGTCACGGATCCGAAACACTCGCCGCCCTGGATAACCCGCCGCCCGTGAAGTGAAATCCACTTCATTTTTACTTGATTCCTGGATCGACCGATCCCGCTAATGATGGCGTGGATAGCGGACTCATACCGT
Organism: Spirochaetaceae bacterium; assembly: GCA_002730875.1. Classification (GTDB taxonomy): domain Bacteria; phylum Spirochaetota; class Leptospiria; order Leptospirales; family Leptonemataceae; genus UBA3465. Next base: position 39,094 of record PCBI01000018.1, read on the forward strand.
TTAAGCCCGCCAGCGGCGCCCGAGGGCCCCATGCGCAGACTATTGCCACCCACCTGCTGGGAAGAGCTTCCTTCATAAACAGTAAGAAGTTCAAGTCGGACCTATATACAGTAGCTCTGCCCAGTCCGGAAGGTAGTATGGACCGCTTACTCCTGAAGATACACCGACAGAAAGCCAGGGAAGCGCCGGCAGTGATCCTGGTTCATGGCATGGAAGGTAGTTCCGAATCCGTGTATATTATCAAGCTCACGGAAAAGCTTCTCAGTCGTGGTTTTCATGTAGTTCGTATGAATCTACGCCAATGCGGCGATGGCCGGGATATGGCCCGGATGACCTATAACGCTGCCATGACTGTGGATCTGCATGCAGCTTGTATTTTCGTGCATGAGAACCTATCCGAACGGATGGCTCTGGTGGGTTACAGTCTGGGCGGAAATATGACCTTGAAATACATGGGCGAGCCCGCCACAGAAAGAGCCCGGCAGATTCGCAATCTGAGGAGAGCACAGAAGGACTACCTCGAAAGAGAAAGCCCGCTGCGAAGAAAGTGGAAGCAGTACCCGCTTCGGCTACCGGAACGATGGGTAGCCGTCAGCGCTCCCCTGGATCTGAAAGCCACTCAGGTTCGCATGGATTCTGAAAGAGCAAAAATTTACAGAGAAGCGTTCCTGGAAGAGTTCAAATTGAGGGTGGATTCCGGCGTCTATGGCGAACTGGCACGTAATCTTCCGGAAGCGCATCGAAGACCGGATACCTTTTATCGCTTTGATACACTATATACCGCGCCGGCCGCCGGTTACCTGGGAGCGGAACACTATTACGAGGTGGGTTCCGGAGGCGGCTACATCCCGAAGATCAAGACTCCCGGTTTGCTGCTCCATGCCCTGGATGATCCTTTAATCCCCCATGAACCTATCCACGAAATCCCCTGGTCGCAGTACAAGGATATCGAAGTGCATTTCACGCTAAATGGAGGCCATGTGGGCTGGCTTGCGCGAAAGCATCCGGAATTTCCCGACCGCCGATGGATGGACTATCGCATCGAAACCTATTTGCTGGACTGGGTTGGCCGTAAATCCTGAATACAATCTGTGCGCAGATTATGCTCCGGCTCCTTTTGCACATCCATGGCTGGATCCCTGCTGTAATTCTTCAGGAACTCCGAGCCCTGAGAAAAGTAGGAATGAGGATTCTGTATTTGAAGCGTAAAATCTTCGTGGGTTTCGGCGAACATGGCGCCCTGGTCATAGGGACGCATGAGTTGCTCGTAGAATCCGTATCTGTAGATCTTGCCATCTTCTTCGTAGGCCATGGGACTGAGGGAGCGATCTGACTGATTAAAAAAGTAAAGCAAAGGATCTCTCTCCACCATTTTCTTGCGAGTATCCAGACGCTTTATGGCCATCTCTATACTCAACGGTTCAATACAACGCCGCAGGGATTCTTCGGAATCCATCTTGAGCGGGCCCTGCTGCCGGGAATACACGAATCGCGGGCGCAGCAAAACCCAGGGCCCCTTGCGCTCAACCACGCCTCTTTCCCCATAGATGCTTCGCAAAGCCTGGCCGCGGACCCACTCTTCATAGGTATGGATTTTGTAATAGATCTGATTTTTCCCATCCCCTACAATGCGAATCATGTGTTTCCCGGAGGAGAGGCTATGCAGGTCCGCAACCGAATAACGAGTGGAAACCGGCCTTTCAAAATCCCCGGCAAGAGGTTGTAATTCGCCGTTTCCCGCAAAATCCGATAGGCTGACATCCGGACAGTTTAATTCCGGGCAATGAGCCTCGTATAGATCCTGGGCGGAAGGAAGTCGATGTATCCAGCCCGGCGTGGAGAAGCAGCCGATAAACTGCGAAATGAGAAATACCAGAAAGATGCGAAGGCCCCGCCCCGTATTCTTCCCGACAGGGCTGCATTGCGAGGATGGACGGGCCTTTAGAAGACCAGGTGGATTCAGTTTACTCCGCGGAATTCCGGGACCCGGTAAACCGGCAGATTTACGAGGATTCGGCAAACTCCGCCGATAAGAAGCGACCTGGCAAGGTGCGGCAGATTTATGGGGATGCAGTAGATTCAGAAGATAAGGAGCGACTCTTTTCGGAACAAAGGACTCTAGCGTGGAAAGCCTGAGCTGCCGTAGCCCGAGCCTAGAGCGATTTTCCTCTGAATTCAAATCTTGTATGTCCAATCTGGATTTCATCCCCGTTGCGTAAAGGCCGGGGACGCAGAACTCTTCTTCCGTTCAAAAAGGTTCCTGTATCGCTTACAAGATCGAACAAGATGAACTTCTGGTCTATCCGGCGGATTTTCCCATGAAGCATGGAGGCAGATTTGTCGGCAACCACAAGACTGGCCATGGGACTGCGGCCAATATAGGTCTCATCGAGAAACAGATCGTACTCATTTCGTTTTCGGTATGGGTCCCCGCCCACAAGAACCAGAGTGCCATATTCATAAGGAGTGCCTTCGCGCAAGGCCATCTGTAGTATTTGATAGGACTTTTCTTTGAGCTCCAATGATATGGCTTCCGGGCTTCGGCCGCGAAAGGGCATCTCGTTTTGATACATCCGCGAATCTTCGACACGAAGCCCGGCCAGAGCCGCCGCGCCTCCGTCGTGGTTGCCCGCCGGCACTGGCTCGCCCTGCACGGGATAGAATTCCGGCGAATGGTTCCGCGAGGCGGCCAGCGAGTCTGAATGATGCGTCTCTTCCTGGCCGGGGAAATCGGAAACAGAATGAGAAGTGGCATCCGGGTTTTGACTCCTGGCCAGGGCTTCAGTGAAATCGGCAATCTCGCCGGGCGGCCGGGTTTCGGGCCTCATCGGCTGATTGGTATTCGCAGCATTGTCCGCGGACCAACCCTGCATCACCTCATCGCTTACCGGAGGCAACCGACGTCTGGCCTGCGCGCGCCGGAGCACAATCCAGAGGAAAACGAAAAATAGTATGAGAAGTATTAGACCGACTCCCAGAAGCAGCCATCCAAGGGCCGAATACTTACCATCCAGTAAACGGAATGGTATCTTGTAGCGGAGTTCGCCAAATCGATCCGGCTCATTCAGATACTCTACGCGCATTCGTATCTCTGTGCCGGGATAGCGCTCCCAGATCTCCGCATTGGATTCGTATTTTACGGTGAAATGGGAACGATACTCCGAAGATGGCTTTAGTTTTTCGGGCGGGAACTTCTTTCGGAATACCTCGCCCCCCGACTTGAGAGCAATTCGTTGGAAACGAGCTTCGCCTTTGGCCGCTCCGTTCAGAATCGTGTAAACCGGAATCCTGGCCTCCCGGGCTTCGCCGGAAATGGATATTGCGTCTTCTTCGGAAAGGTAGGAGCCTTCGTCCCGGCCATCGGTAAATAGAATTAATGCAGACCCCCGGGGGGAGTAGGCGTTCCTGGCTTCGGTGGCATGGTCCAGAGCCACATACAGAGCATCATAGATTCGGGTTTTCATTCCCGTACGCTGCATTTCTTCGATGCCTGCCAGCACTTTTGCGCGTTGTGTGGAAAGGGCTGTCATGGAAAGCACCTGCACCGGCTTTCCGTTGATGCGATACACCGCCACCCGATCCGAATCCGGGAGATTTCGCACAAAATCCAGGGCCGCCTTTCGGGAATCCAGGAAATCCTTTTTGGGTACCGATTTGGTGGCATCCAGGACCATCACCCAGTTGCTGCCATTGGCGTCGGCCGGAGTAATGCTTTCTAGATTCTGCGCTTCGGGACCGGATCCTTGATCTTCGTAGACAACAAAGGTTGGTTTTTCGGCGCCGCCGGCTGGTATTTCAATCGTAGCTTCCATTTTCGGAAAGCTCGATGCATCAATGCTAATGATCTTCACCTCGGCCCCTGCATCCCGGGGGACCAGAAGGGTGAGCGCAAAAAGGCTCACTCCGATTGCGCGGCTATACCGGTCCATATCTGACATTATCGGACATAAAAAGATTTGGAAAGCGCATTTTCCTGATCGTACTTTTTACGGCGGAACCTGAAAGGCGCACGGTTGACCGGGCCTGGAAAGGCGCCGCTGTCCGCCGCGCCAGAAAGCTCACAGGCCGGCGGCGGCCGAAGCGACCGAAGAATCACAGGCCGGCGGCGCTGCCCGGGCGACCGAAACCTCAAGAGCGTAGCGGGTGTACAGGTTACCGGATTTGCGGATTCCTGTATATTTCATGGAGCTTCAGCGATTCTGTTGCTGCGGGAAGTACTGCCGGTTGAGCTCCCTTTGCTGGCGCTGATGTTCTTTTCCTTCGGGAGTGGAAAGAAAATAGTCGAGATAGCCAAAGTACATTCCAAGGATAAAAAAACCGCCGCCCATAATGGTCAGCGCCAACTTTCGAGGGCGATTCCAGGAAGACATGTACTCCCGGTGTATGAGCCCCATGGCCATCAACAATAGATAGAGTCCGCCCAATCCGGCAACGATAGCAAAAAACAAAGTTCACTCCTGTAAGGAACGGCGCATCCGATCGCCTTCCGAATTACAAACGTCCGCAATACCAGTGCACAAACTGGTGAGTCCGGGCAATCGCATACCACCAGAGCGGGCCGTCAAGGCGGGTCACGCCAGGGCGCCCCCACGACGGGCGCTGATGGCAGCCCCCAGCGGTCCGGCCAGATCGCCCAGTTCGGCCAGTTGGAGCCGGGGCGGAGGACCAATACAAAGTGCTTCCAGTTCGTTTCGCACCACAGGCAGCAGGTACTCGCCCATGGCCTCCATGATACCGCCTCCCAGTACAACACAATCCGGCGCCAGGCAGTTCGCAGTTTGCGAGATACCAATAGCAAGATAATGGCAGTAATACTCTTCCATCAACTCGGTGGTAAACGAATCGCCTTTTTCGTACGCCTTTTTCAGGCTGGAGCTTTTTACGGGCTGCTTCTTCAGGTTGTAGCTGATTAATGACTTCAAGCGAGTCTTCTTTTTATCGTCCAGGGCCTTCTGGATCTGATCGTTCAGGGCCCATTTTCCGATGTAGGCTTCCAGGCATCCCTTTCGCCCGCAACCGCACTTTCGGCCGCCGCTTCTTACGACCATATGCCCTACTTCACCGGCCGCTCCCAGACTTCCTTCGATCAAGCGCCCATTCAAAGCGAGGGCGCCTCCGATCCCGGTTCCGCAGAAATAGGCCACCGCGCAGGAAGGCTGATCGGCCATACTATGCAGCTCCCCCAGAAGTCCGGCATTCACATCATTTAGAAGAACGGTAAGATCCTTTAGTTCCTGGGGCAGATCCATGTCGCGTACCGGCTTGCATTGACTCCAACCCAGGTTGGGCGCCACAATCACATTTCCATGCTCCGACTGTACCAGGCCCGGTACGCCCAGACCAATACCCGCCAGGTCGTATCCTTCCTCTTCCAGACGCTTCTTAAGCTCCTGGATTTGTAGCGCCACACGATCGATGACATGGAGATACCCTTCGCGGGCTTCGGTATCGATTTTGGAATGAAATATCGGCTTTAACTCAAAGTCAAAAGCCACCGAGTATAGATTACTCCCGCCCAGATCCATGCCCAGGAATGCCTGGTGCTTCTTTCCGCCGAACAGTGCCATGTTTAGTCCAGGTCAAATAGTTCCTTTTCGATTATGGAGCAAAGTATCTGACCGATCATTATGTGAGATTCCTGGATTCGGGCCGTTTCCTGGGAAGGGACCAGAAGGGCAATGTCCACCAGGTCAGATTTCTCTTTTACAATTCGACCGCCATCGCCGCCGGTAAGCAGTATGGTGCGAACCCCGGCTCTTCGCGCCTCTTCCAGACCCAGCTCTATGTTTTTCGAATTTCCGGAAGTTGTAATTCCCACCAGCACATCTTCCGGTTTACCAAATGCCTCTACCTGCCGGGCAAATATTCGATCATAGCCGTAATCGTTTCCGCAGGCGGTGATGACGCTGGGATCTACGGAAAGCGACAGTGCGGGCAATGCCTTTCTTTCGTTTCCGCCTTTGTACCGAACCACAAGTTCGGCCGCAATGTGCTGAGCATCGCCGGCAGAACCGCCGTTGCCACAGAACATGGCCTTTCTTCCTTTTTGCAGGGACCGGGAAAGCATTCGGCCGGCGGCCACAATCTGATCGATGAGGGCCGAATCTTCGGCAATCCTTTGCTTGGTTTCAATGGAGCGTAGAATCTGATCTTTTACCAGGGTTTGCACAATTCCAGATAGGGACCCATCCCCTACCGGTCAAAGCCTTTAGTCCTTCGGTCCCGTTACAATTTCTGAAGTGCTGATTGGCTCTCCTTTCCGAAATTCAAGGTATGGATGGTCGGGAAGAACTGATTTACGTGGTGGATTTCATCCTGAACCGGGCGGATCCCGAGGCGCTGGAAGCGGTACGCATGGCTCTGGAGCGACGGGGAGCCGGCCAGTCCGCCCGCTTCACCGGGCCCATGGGAGGCACAGGTATGACCTCCGATCATGGCAATGTAATGGATATCCACGGGATTGCCAAAAAGTACGCCGAAGAGCTCCAGTCTTCCATAGACCTGGATATTCCCGGGATGTCCAAACGGCTGGTGCGCAATATGATCAAGACCCACGAACCCACCATTCCGGAGGAGCACCTGGACGCCCTGGTGGAGCACTTCGTGCCCGATCCCAATAAGCCAGCGCCGGGAAGCAACCTGCCGAAGGATGTGCTTCTGACCATGGTGCGCCAATTTGTGGATTACTCCGTTGGGCGTATGAAAGACCGGGAACTGAAAGAGCTGAAATCCGCATCGCCGGACTGGGTGGAACGATACTGGAATGTCTTTCCCGACGAAATACGAACTGCGATCTCCAATCTAATTCGTGGAAATATGGGAGAAAAGGAGTTCTGGCAGAAAATCAATTGAACTGTTAAGTGCTTTCTACTGATCTGCTAGTCTGTGGATCTAGAGCCTTTCATACCGGTGCGGCCCAGGGCCGAAGAAAATCTTCGAAAGAACTTCAAGCAACTATCAGAAATGTGCGGCCCCAATCTGCCCGGCCGGGGGCGTCTCTTGCATGCCGTAAGCTATTATCCCAGGCTGTTGGAAGGCGCCTACGTCGCCGGTTACGAACACATTCCGCCGGTAACGGAAAGCGCGCCCATTATGTGTTTTTCGCACAAGAAGATCCACGATGTAATGGCTCTGGCGCAATTTATGATCGGCCGACCGGTGAACCAGTTTCATAACATTACCCTGGTTGCCCAGGGCGGGCTCTTTCATGGTATTTTCCCCTATCAGGACATGGTTCCTGGTTTTCTCAAGAATCGATTACTCAAGCTTCCGCTGGGGCTGGGATCTCGTTTCATCGCAAGGTTCTTTCGTGGACTCTTTGAGGATTTAAACGCCTATCCGGTGTACCGGGACGGTTCGGACCTGCCGCTCACCGAAGAAGAATACCGCGGGCCGGGTTTTGCCGGTCCGCATGTAACGGGGATGAGTTATCCAGACTTCCAGAAGTACACGCGCCAGCAAACCGCCAAATCGGTAATCCAGGTGCAGCGGGATATGGAAGAAAAAAATAGATCCTTCGTCATACTTCCCGAAGGAAGATACTGCCATGACGGGCGAATCAGCGAACTTCTGGATCTGGCCGCCTATGCTTCGTTGAGAAAAAGCCGACCGATCATTTATACGACCCTGTCCTACGATGAACTCTGCCCCGATGCTCTGGGAAAGATCGATGTAATGATGTATACCGCGCCCCCGGTACCGCCGCCAGAATCCAAAAACGACTTTAAAGAGCATATGCGAAAAGGACGCAGACTTCTGCAAGAGAACACGGTAATCATGGCATCCTCCCTGCTCGCCGCGGCCACCTTTCAAGAATTGCAAAAGTCGCCGGTCATCTCACGAAAGAGCTTGAAAGAGAAATACGAGGAGCTCTTTCGCAGACTGCAGAGCTCGAATCATCTGTACGACCCCAGATTAAACGACCAGCAATTCCGCGAAGAGCGATGGGGCCGCTATCTGTCCCGCAAAGCGTTCAAATGGTTTTCTGTTAGCGGAGATTCCATGAAGGTTCGTCCCAGGAGAATACTGAGCTATGACGATGGAGAGCGCACGGTGCCGGACTTGCTCTGGAACATTAACAACGTAATACATGCCTCCGATACCCTGGAACTGGACCCGGGAACCGTCGAGCCTGACCACTTCCGCAGCCTCTGCGAAGCTCGCTTGCCCGCTTGATCACAATCCCGTTGATTTCCAGCTAAACCTGGCCATAAGGAACCAGAAAACCTGCATTCTCAAACCGAAAAGGGCGCCACTCTCAGAGGAAGTGGCCGCCACTTCTGGGCTCAAAATGCGGCGTAACCCAGGGATTCGAGGGCCGCGCTTCTTCTATTTTGCTTGCCTTCTATACCCCCCTCCCGTATCCTTGAAATAAGGATACCCCCTCATGGTATATGGGGGTCAGGAGATTATCATGACTGTTGAACGAATTGTAAGAATTGTAGCGGGCTTTTTTGTGCTTTTGTCTCTTTCGCTGGGAGTAGAAGCCAGCCCTGTTTTTCACCATCAGTACTGGCTTTTTTTCACCGCATTTGTGGGACTGAACCTGTTTCAAAGCGGTTTCACCTCCTGGTGTTTGCTATCTTCGATTCTGGAGAAGGCCGGCATCAAGACCGAGGCCGCCTGCGGTCGCGAAGCGGCCAGCCACAGTTAATAAAGCTGCCATCACATTTAAGTTTTTTCATCCTGAGGCGATATACGCTTCAGGATGCGAAGAACTACCCCGTTCACCCAAATACTCTGTTTTTCCCTGCTCGGTTTGTTCCAACCGGCCGTCGGTCCGGTCACGGCATCGCCTCTCTGGGATGAGCTGGACAACCCGGACCTGGACTCGCAGCGAAGAAATGAGATCATAAGGGCTCAGCAGGATAAATGGGATATGGAAGACTCGTCCGATATCCCGGAAACCCACGAAAAGGCAAAGGCGGCCGTGGATCTCACCGGAATGCTCCCGGTCCATTGCTTGAGTTTTGATCCGGCCTATGCGCAAAAATTGCGCCTGGGGTCTTTGACCCTGGAAGTGCCCCCGGGCGCATTCCATGGCCCGGAAGTGGAAGTGCAGGCCCTGGTTCTCAGTAAGCCGGCGGATTTTGCCCTGGCCGGCGTTTCCCTGGAGTATCGGGAAAACAGCCAGCAGGTGATCCTGGAGTCCGATGGTATGTTTCGCCTGAGATTCTTTCAGAACGGCAAACCGGTAGAACCCTCGAAACCGCTCACGGTAAAAATGAGGCCGGGCAACTATGAATCGATGAATATGTATCGCCTGGATGGTAGCTGGCAGAACCTGGGCGCCACCGGGATGGTCACCGATTGGCCGGATGGATGCAATTCCTGGACGAACACCGGGCCGCGGTTAATTCTGGTGGAGTCGCCCCTGGACTGCGAAGGCGAATACCCGTCCGTCCGAATCTACAATGCGTTGAACCGATCCGGATGGTGGAACTTTGACAAGCCGGCCGACAACATCACCTGCATAGCGGGAGTCTTTCGGCCGCCCGGTGAGCAGTTCCAGGTCCGACTGGAGGCCGTGGGGATGGACTATCTTGGCCTGAGCCATGCAACACGCAAAGGCCATCGCTTTGCCATCAATGTGGCGGCCAATCGCACGGTTAAGGTTTATGCGCTGGTTACGGATCGCAGGACCCGAAGCGTATATGTGGGCAGTCTGGAACCTGTGCGAACCAACAGTCGTACATCGTTCATTCGCGAAGGCGACCTGGAAAACGGAACACAGCAAGCCTGTCAGGAAGTAGGCGAACTGACACTGAAAAAGGAAAGCGTAGAGTTGCTTACAAACCGAAAGCTATTCTTGCAAAGCATTGGGCTACCGGATACCGGGCTCTAGAAATCACAGAAGCGGCAAACGGCCGGGATCCGGCGCCGCCACTGTGGCCGGATTCGGGTCTTGCGCGATCTGGACGCCGATTTCGGGCGATCTGGAAGCCAATTCTGCGCAAGCTGAATACCATTTCGCCCGAGCTTGATCCGTTTAACGCGAGCTGCAGCCCATTTCGCGCGAGGTCTGAGTTAGCCGGTTAATATCTGATCCAGCGCCTGAAGCATACGCTCCATCTGGTCCGGCGTACCAACGCTAATTCGCAGATACTCCTTTATGCGATCATGGGCAAAATACCGAATCAGAATGCGGCGCTTTTCCAGCTCTTCATATATATGACGGGCCTGCTCCGCCGAACCCTCCGGAACGCGGGCCAGAACAAAGTTTGCCGCCGAGGGAATGCATTGAAATCCCCGGCTGTTCAAATCCTGAATCAGCTTCTCCCGGCTTTGCTTGATTTTCGTAGCATTCTCGTTCTGCCAGTTCGTATCGCGAATCGCCGCAAGGGCACAGCTCTGGGCCGCCATGTTCAGGTTATAGGAATCTCGAATCTTGTCAATCTGGGCGATCAGATCTGGATGCGCGACCATCCAGCCCACTCGCATACCCGCCAGGGACCAGGCCTTGGAAAAAGTACAGGTACAGATCAAATTGGGAAACTCGGTTCCCGCCTTCTGCATAAAGCTGAAATCGGAAAAAGGCGAGTACGCTTCGTCCAAAACCACCCAGCCGGGGAAACCTTCGATGAACCGGGTAAGCGACTCCCGGTCTTCCGCAATACCTGTAGGAGCGTTCGGCATGGCCATGATGGCCACCTTGCAGTTCGCGGATTCGGCAACCCTTAGAATGCCATCCAGATCTATGCGAAAATCTTCTTTCACAGGAACGGTTTCATATTCCAGACCTGTGGCCCGGGCAAGGATGGGATACAGACTGTAGGTGGGATCGGGCATGACGAAGGACTGGCCAGGATCCATGAGTCCTCGAAACAGAAGCGCCAGAACCTCATCCGAGCCATTGCCGGCCAACACCGATCCCGGCTGTAATTTCAATACATCCTCGATGCTGGCGCGCAATGCCCGGGACGTGGGCGCAGGATACTTTTGAGGAAATGAACGGGTATCGTCAGCCAGCGCTTGCAGGGCTTCAAAGACCGCCGGCGATGGCGGGTACGGATTTTCGTTACTGTTTAGTTTGATTATTTCCGAATCATTCTTTTGCAGGCCAGGGACATATCCGTGCATGCTGCGAACACGCTCCGGTAGCATGGGGATAAAATCGTTTATGGATTTCACAAATCCAACAATGCCCCGGGCCCTGTGAAATCATCCACTTTTACCCGGAACAGGAGCCGCTTTTGATTGGATCTTGTAGCTCAAAGGCAGGTCGGCCCAGAAAAAAACCCTGTCGCAGTTCGATGCCCAGATTCAGAACGGAATGAAATTCCGAACTGTTTTCGATACCTTCCGCAATCAAAGCAATATCCAGGCGCTGGCAAATATTGACCAGGGCATCCACAATAGTCTGCTTCACCGGCTCCCGGTGAATGTCCTGAATGAAATATCGATCAATTTTCAAGTAGTCCGGCTGAATGGATGCCAGCATTTTCAGGCCCGCATAGCCGCTGCCAAAATCATCGATGGCAATGCGATATCCCTGGTCCCGGTAATGATTCACAGTACGGGCAAAAAGGTCATAGTTATGGATCGCGGTTTCCTCGGTAATCTCCAGCACTATCTGTTCCTTTCGCATACCTGCCTGCTCTACAAGCGCATCCGTGCGGCCCACCGAATGATCCGGGTCAAGCAAGCTCTCCGGACATACGTTAATGAAGAGTAAATGATTCCATCGCTGACGGGACGCCTCACTCAAAATCTCCTCCCGGCAGAAAAAGTCCAAATCCATGATCCATCCATCCTGCCGGGCCTCGCCAAAAACCCTTTCGGTAGAAACGGCGGTTTCGTCCAGAGCCTGAATCGAGGCAGTACCGAAGGAAGGAACCGAGGAGACAATCGAGGAAGCGGCCATGGAAGGTAACCCGTTCCTGACCTGGCGCTGATCCGATTCGAAGAAACGCACCAGAGCTTCCACTCCATGGAGATGTCCCTCGGGAGCGTAGATGGGCTGGAAGGCCACCCGACTGCGAAATTCCGCAGATAGCGCGGCCATAGAGGACTGATTGGCACTCGAAAGCATTGAAACAAGAAAGCCCTGGGAATGTGACCTCTGTTTTACGGAGCCATGACGACAGCCAACAGGTTCGCCGAATCTTAAAATCATCATTGCCGGTTGAATGAACCGGTTCATCTCCAGGGCCTTCCCTCCGCATTTGTAGAGCATTTCAACTTCCTGCAGAAGGGATTCTCAGCAATAATTACTGACTTTACATATTCTCGTACCGTGCATCAGTTGGGGGCAATGATCCATGATACCGATAGAAAGCTACGGATCCTGGCCGTGGACGACGATCCGGTGGCGCTACTGCTCTATAGCCGTGTTCTGGGGGATTTCCTGGAATTAGAAACCCATGAAACCGCAGAATCGGCGCTGGAATCATTCAAGGCAAAACCCGCCGACATTCTGCTGCTCGACTGGCTACTTCCAGGCATGGACGGTCTGGAACTGGCCGCCAGGATCCGCAACCTGCCAGACACAAACGACGTGCAGATCCTGGTGGTAACCGGACGGGACGAATCGGACAGCCTGGAGCAGGCCCTTCATGCCGGGGCCAACGATTACCTGGAAAAACCGGTATCCCCGCAGCAGCTCATGGTCCGGTTGGAAATAGCAAAGCGAAATCTGGAGCTGCGCGAAAGCAAGAAAGAGAGCGAAAGGAAAGGCGCCCTGATGCTGCGTGTTTTTGACAACAGCATGCACGGTATATTGATCACAGACCGAAACAATAAGATTATCTATACGAATCGGGCCTTTTCCCGAATCACCGGATTTGAATCTGACGAAGCTCTGGGACAGACCCCCGCTTTTCTCAGTTCCGGGTTTCACAGTGAAGCGTTCTACAAGCAACTGTGGGAATCCATCAGCAATCATGGGGGCTGGAAGGGCGAAATCTGGAACAAGAGAAAGAATGGAGAGATCTACCCCGAATGGCTTGAAATCTCAACTGTAGTAAACGAAGACCGGGAGCTCACTCATTTCATCGCGCACTTCTCGGATATTTCGCAGAAGAAACAAAACGAAGAGCAGTTGAGATATCTGGCCTCCTACGATACCCTTACAGGTCTTCCCAATCGAAGTCACTTCCTGGAGATCCTGGACAGATCCCTGGTGCGGGCCGGTGAAGACAGAAGCAAAGGGGCCATTCTATTTCTGGATTTGGACCGATTTCAAGTAATCAATGACACTCTTTCCCACGGTAGCGGAGATCTATTGCTGCGACTTGTAAGCGAACGGTTACGCGGCCTGATCGGCCCTACCGACACGCTTTCCCGAACCGGCGGGGATGAGTTCGCCATATTGCTGGAATCCCTGTCCGGGGTGGATCAGCCCATTCAAATGGTGGAAGCGGTAATGACCGAGTTTGCTAAACCATTCCATATCGAAGGACAGGAAGTATATGTGTCCGCAAGTACCGGCATCTGTATCTTTCCCGACGATGGAAACGACTCGGATACGCTTTTGCGGAATGTGGATATGGCAATGTACCGGGCCAAGGAAACCGGAAGAAACACCTACCATTTCTATTCGCCGGAAATCAATACCCGGGCTTTTGAACACCTGGCCCTGGAGGCAAGTCTGCGCCGGGCCATCGAAAAGGACGAATTTCTACTCCATTTTCAACCATTGATCGCCTCCGAGGACGAAATGCCCGTGGCCGCTGAAGCACTGATTCGATGGCAGCATCCGGAACTGGGGATGGTTTCTCCGGCCCGGTTCATTCCCATGGCCGAAGAAACCGGCCTGATTGTGCCCATGGGAGCCATGGTTTTGCGCAAGGCCTGCGAAGCTTTTATGGATCTGAAGTCCAGAGATGTGAATCTCGATTACATCTCGGTAAACGTTTCGGCCCGTCAGTTTTTTCAGGAAGAGTTTCTGGGAATGATTGATTCCACACTGGAAGCCACCGGCATGGCCCCGCGAAATCTGGAATTAGAATTAACCGAAAGCGCCTTTTTGCAGGATGTGGAACGAACTGTGGAGCTACTGGATCTTCTCCGGCAACGCGGACTACACATTGCTATTGACGATTTCGGCACCGGCTTTTCGTCGTTAAGCTATTTGAAGCGATTTCCGCTGGATACCCTTAAGATTGATCAGTCCTTTGTCAAAGACATCCACCGAAACAAAGACGACATGGCTATTGTACGAGCCATAATTGCTCTGGCCACCGTGATGAAGCTTCGCATCGTAGCCGAGGGCGTAGAAACCGAGGAACATGCACAGATCTTGAAACGAGAAGGCTGCAATATCCTGCAGGGCTATCTTTTCTCCCGGCCCCTCCCGAAAGATGAACTGGAGGCATTCCTTAACGCCCGACGGCAGCAAAACACCGTTTAACCAGGACGCCCTGTTGCTCCGGGTGCTCCAGGGCATTGTGCTTCCCGATGCAGCCCGGCTCAAACAGCGCGATGACCGGAGAGAATACCCGGGTAGAAGTCCAGCTTTTCCATCACTTCGGCCTCGGCTTCCAGCCAATGGCTCCAGCTTCTGGATTCGCCGTTTTCAGCGCGAGCCGCGGGACCAGAGGGATCCGCGGAATCAACAAAGTCTCCGGCCAGTCGGAGAAAAGCCCGGTAATGACCCACTTCTGACTCCAGAAAGGATCCGTAAAGCGTAGCTATCGCAGAATATACATCCGGAAACCGCTTATCAGACCAGCGCTCCTCGCCCGAACTCTCATTCATTTCGCCTCTGGCAGTGTTGCCTGCATCGCCGTTAAGCCATTGCGCATCGCAGGAACGCCCATCGGCATTGGAGGCACTGGACAGAAGCGCCATCTTCGCGGCCTGTCCCTGGAGGAGGATGAATCGTTCGCAGCTTCTTAATTCGATCAGGGCGGCCACATAGAGCCGATCGGCAAGTTCGGCTTTTCCGTTTCCCTTTCGCACTTTTGCATGCAGGGCGCCGGCATAGGGGTTCTTATGATTTCGCGACAGCGATATGCCGTATTTCATCATCAAATCGGTAACAATCCTGAGATGCTCCGATTCTTCGGCGGCCATGGACGTTAATGCGCGCACCCAGTGCCCGGGAGGCTCCCCGTGGGGCCATCGACAGAGCAATTCCAGAGCGTTCGAAGCGGCTTTTTTTTCCAGATGCGCATGATCGTTAAGCAGAAGGCCGGGCTCTTCCAGCGCAGCGCGAGCCCAGGAATCCGGCGTACTAGACAGCAATGGAAGCTCGAACGGATCTGCTCTTTCGAAGTCCCTGGAGTTTTTCGCCTCCGGGGAAGCGCCCTTATCCCGGTCCTCAACGCTCTTTGCCGCCCGCCGGATCGAAGAATGGGAAGGGCCAGACGCCTGCGCCTCAACATCAACCGAAGGCGGCGTTATAGTAGAATCGAACCTCGATCGCAGGCGATCAGATGATTCCATGGAGCGGTCCTCCGGGAGCAGCCATTTCCTCTACTTCGCGCACTACCTCCGGGTCTGATTCCAGAGCCGGGGCATGATGTGGTTTGATCCGCGCATCGATGACCAGAGGGCCATGGCAGCCCCAGTGTTTGAACTCTACGAAACTATCCACTCCATAGATGTCGTGGGAAGGATTGGAGCGAGTGAACACCACCCATAGAAAGTTATCCAGGTTTCGCGCGGTGAATTCGGCATCATCGCATACAACAATCAATGGATATCGCTCCAGGGATTCCTTTTGTTCGGACAGCTGGTTGCACAGATCATCCACATGGATTCGGTCCGCCTCCGACTTGAACGGCGGAGCCTTCAGGGCCAAGACGCCTGGAAAAATGACTCGAGCATCCTGGATAGTTTCGGGCAGTTTGACTCGGGGCATTTCAGCCCCCAGTTCTCTTCGCGGTTGCCCGGCGGCGGCGATAACCACCCTGGAGCCCCGATTGATGGAAACTCCACTATAGTCCAGAGTATCCATGGTGGTACTGGTCTGAAAATGCAGATCCCGGCTCCAGTCCACTCGGCGAAGCATGTGATCGAAGAACTCCTGTATATGATGCGTGTCCAGGTCCGGATTATCCTGATAGGCGGCAATCCATAGATACTTCGCAAGGGAAGCCTGACCGAATCCCAGAATGGCATTCGCTACTGTCAGAATCTCTGCCGGTATTCTTTCCTTTTCGTAAGGAGTGTAGCGCTCCTCGCCGATGGCCAGCATAAGGGGATGCACCCCGGCTTGATCCACAGCATGCATGGAGCGAAGCCCGGGAATGGAAACCGGCACCATGGGTCCGGTAAGCTCATGGATTAGCGCTCCAAAGATTGTGTCTTCCTGCGGAGGGCGACCAACAACGGTAAAGGGCCAGATCGCATTTTTTCTATGGTACACTGCCGTGACGCGAAGGGCCGGAAAATCGTGGGTGAGACTGTAGTATCCCAGATGATCGCCAAAGGGTCCCTCTGGAAGCAGCTCCGGTTCCACCACTCCGGTTATACAGAAATCCGCATCGGCAGAGAGAACCTGTCGAATCCTTTGACCGCCGGGCTCTTTGCTTCGATCCACGGAATAACGGAAAGCCCGTCCGGCCAGAGCGCCGGCAAAAGCCACCTCGGGCAGTCCCTCCGGCAAGGGCATAACGGCGGCGAATGTGTGCGCCGGAGGTCCGCCTACGAAGATGCTAACCGGAAAGGGACGACCCTTTTCCAGGGCCCGGCTATGATGCACGCCTATGCCCCGGTGAATCTGATAATGAAGGCCAATCTGTTCGTTGGTCCGGTAATCGTTGCCGGCCAGCTGAACCCGGTACATGCCCAGGTTAGATTTCATTAGACCAGGAATGTAGGCGTCTTCGGAATAAACTTGCGGAAGCGTAATGAACGGGCCGCCGTCCATGGGCCAGGATTGAATGTAGGGCAAGCGATCGATGGTGGTGCGCCTGTAGCGTACCGCGCCCCCCAGAGCTCGTCGGGGTAGTGCGGTCAGTCCCGCTCGCAAAGCATGATACAGATTGGATGGCTTTTTTAATCCACTGGTGGGATCGGCCTTGAGCGAAATCAGCGACTGAACCCGGCGTATGGTTCTACGGAAAATGAAGCGGGCCCTTTCCAGCGTACCAAAAAGATTGGACACTGCAGGAAAGTCCGATCCCCTGACTCGCTCGAAAAGTATGGCCGGTCCCCCGGCCTCGAACACCCGACGGTGGATTTCGGCCATTTCCAGATGGGGATCCACTTCTTTCTGGATGCGAATTAGATGGGAGTTCTTTTCCAGGTCTTTTACGCAATCGCGTATGCTTTTGTAGGCCATTTATTTAGCTACAGAATGAGAGCGCACCTTTGCAAGTGAAAACAGCCTGCCGTCATCAGCCAGCGCTCTGCACCATCGATGCACAGGACATCTCTTCTCCGGATATTGCAGTGGTCCCTATCCGAAAAGAATTGGCGGCGCCAGCGGGAAAAGGAAACGATTGGCGCCATCCAGAAACGGAAACGATTGGTGGGAGCATCCGGAAACGGGAACCATTCATGGCACCATCCGGATTTCCCCCTAGAAAAATCTCTGCAAAGCCTCTACTGCATAGTTCCGGTACATAGTATCTTCGATGGCATGATCCGGCTTGGGCTGACGGTCCACCAGATATTGTAGATGCTCCTGGGCCTTGTCCTTCTTGCCCATGTCCAGATATAGCTCGGCCAGAAATGAGCGATTGTTAAAGAATTCCGGAGCCAGCTCCACAGCTCTTTCCAGATGCTCGGCGGCCTTGTTTTTGTTGCCTACGGAAATAGGCCATCCGGGGGCCTGATGGAAGAGCCGACCCAGAGCCCGGTGCGGGCCTGCAAAGAAGAAGCTTTCGTTTTCTTTGAGTACCACTTCCATGGATTTTTTGAACGGATCGATGCTTGCCAGGGAAGCCATGATCCCACGACAGATTCCCAGTTGTCCGGCATTAGATGCATACCAGAAGTTTCCATATATGGCCCGGGGATTCATATTAATGGCTTCCTTGCCAAAATTGGTGCCGTGTTCGTAGTAGACTTCCCGCTTCTTGTCGTCGCGAGTGAATAACCCCTTATAGAAGTAAACGCTACTCAGCTTGCCGCAGATCAAATCTTCATCCGGATGTTCGGCGCGGAGGGCCAGCAAAGCCTGCTCCGCTTTTTCCAGATTTCCATCCGTTTCCCGCTGATCAATCCAGTGGTTGATGTCCGTTAACTTCTCTTTGATTTCGCTCATTTTTTCCCCCTGATGTTTAACATTGCCAAAGCCAACAGCCTTTCAATGGCATGATGCGAATGATGCCCTCGCAGAGTATCTTGCAATCGCCAGCCGGCTGTAGAACTCTTGCCGGCATGAATGGCATTAATCGATAGCGTCTTCGCCTACATCGAAAGGCTCCACGATAGGTCCGGTTAGATCCTCCATACCGTGTAGCAGACCTGCGATGTCGTTTCGCAGTCTTTCTGTCACCTTCTCAACAGTAGCTTTCTTTTTCTTCTTGTAGTCGTCATAGTAGTCAGAAAGATCAAAGGCCGGCGCAAAGCGCACATGGGCGGTTCGCGGCAATATGGAAGGCTCCCCGCCAATCATGCGAGGCTTTCTTCTATATACGTATGTTTCGAACCGCGTCAGCCATTCGAAGAATCTTTCCGGAGTTGGATTGGATACCAGATAATCCTTCTTAATGACGATAAAATCGAATGCCGTGAGCGTTTCACGAAGCATCCAGTCCTTTTCGTCGTCATTCAGAATGGGTAAAGACGGATCCGGGTAGTTCAGCACAATCAATTCGTAGGCGGAAATAACCTGACGCAACTTCTGAATGGCATCGCCGTTCTTATCGTAGTTTTTCAGGTTGTAACGGTCCGCTATTCCATCCAGGATCCTGTGCCTTAAGCGACCAATGCGAAAGTCAAAACCTTTATCCACCTCCAGCGGAATCTGATACTCCTGCTCCGCTTTCTCCAGCAGGATTCGCCCTACAGTGAGAAATCTGCGAAGTAAATTCTTCTGGGCTGGATCAATCTTTAGAATTTTTTCCAGTGCGCCTATGTGCTTGTGCAGGGTTTTTTCGATTTCCTCTTTGCTGCTACGAGTAGTATACTTGACGGCCGCAGGAAGTACCACAAGCGAAGCGTTAGGATCTACCTTCCGGGCATCTTCCAATCCCCAGAAGCCCAGTTGCATGGCCCCCGGCTGGAAAGGCATGAGCGAATCGTTTTCGCCGCTGGTAGGCTCCCCTTCTGGATAGATCACCAGCTTTCCCTTATCCCGTTTAAGGATTTCTCGGGACATCTTCAGCGACTCCCGATCGGCAATGCCTGCGATCACCGAGTAAGCTCCCACCTGCCGTATGACCTGACCGATTAGTCCCCCGCTCCATTCAAATACCTGCCTGGACGCCATGAAGTTGAATCTGGCGCCCATAATCTTGGACACCGCCATGGTAACCGGCGGCTCGGCTGTGGAGGGATGGTTCAACGCCATCAAAATTCTTCTATCCCGTAGATTTCTGAGCTTTTCGCGGTCGCCGGGAAGGATGTCTATCTCTTCTATATTCTGTAGTATCTTTAATAATGGCCATTCCAGAAGATCGGCGGTCCATAGAAGGGGAAGATTGAAAGAAGGACCTATAAAGGCTTGCATGAATCACTCCTGTTTTTCGGCTGTATGTAGATGGCGCCCGCAGAGGCCACAGAGGCATGTTTCTATCGGCAAATCAGGGTCTGTCAATCCTAAATACTGCTGCATGCCTGCAGGCCCATAGCCCGGGGAAGGCTGGAAAAAGGCAGGATGGGCTCTGGCCCTTCCCCTGCGCGAGCGCCCCTACGCCGTCCTGGAAATAAGACAAGCAAAGGAGTAGAATCTGTCACAGGAACAAAGAAAGCATCCCAGGTTTCCGTTTAAGCGAACGCTGACCATATTTGCCGAGTCGCCACAGCTGAGGAAAACCATTGAATATGACGCCACGGGAATCAACCTCTCTCGAGGGGGAATCCTGCTGGAAAGTCGCGCAGACTTTGCCGAAGGCACAAGATGCACCCTGACCTTTCATGATTCGCAGGAAGAAAAGGTTACCCGCACCGGCCTGATTCGTCGTGTGGAGGCGGCCCCGGGCATGCAGCCTTCCGAAGCCATGCTACTTTACGGAATCGAATTCGATGAGACTATGAGCGAGGATGCCCTGAAAACAATGGTCGGGGCGCCAGGCTGAACCGATTGCTGGAGGAGCGTCGGATCATACCACTGCGGGCATAGTCGAGCTCCAGTCACCGGCGACGGATTGTCCGACTTCGCTCTGGCGGGACCTCTGGTTTCTGGTTACGACTTATGCTACAGTGCTTTTGCGCTGCGCTCTTGTGCTA
Organism: Spirochaetaceae bacterium; assembly: GCA_002730875.1. Lineage (GTDB taxonomy): Bacteria > Spirochaetota > Leptospiria > Leptospirales > Leptonemataceae > UBA3465. The sequence continues at coordinate 59,380 of PCBI01000018.1, forward strand.
CCCTTGCTCGACAGCAGAAAGCTGGCCCCCCAACGACCCCCTTCAACACGGTCTTCCGGGCGAATATCGTGAAAGGCCATGGCTTCGCTTCGTCCTCCCAATTCGTCCTCCTAGAAGGAAATCTCTTTACCGGCCAGAAAGTCCCTGATCATAAAGGCCGAATCCTTGGGATACCGTTGCTGCTCGGGATAGTCCACATAGACGATTCCAAATCTGGGGCGATATCCTTCGGCCCATTCAAAATTATCCATGAAACTCCAGACAAAATAGCCCTGAATCTTCGAGGACTTCTGCGCAGCTCGCAGGGTAGCATCCATATAATCGTGTAAGTATTTCTGCCGCTCCGGATCGGACACTCGCCCCTGAACCAGTTTGTCGGGGAAGGCGGCGCCGCTTTCGGTAACGTATATCTTTTTGATCTCCGGATACTCGGCAAACTGCAGCAGCAAATGGTACAAAGAGTCCGGATAGATTTCCCAGCCCATGTCGGTGGTTTTTTCTACTCGCTTCGCAGGCTCGATGGTCTTGAACCACAACACCGGCTGGAACGGCCAGAACTTCACCACGTCTCGAATGTAGTTCTGCACTCCTATGAAGTCAAAGTCGAAGGCCAGCTTCTCTTCATCGCCGGTCTTTGCATATTTCCAGATCTTTTTTAAACCGGGTATTGTATCCACCGGATAGCCCCTTCCGCAGACAGGGTCCAGAAAGAAACGATTGAACACTGCATCATATCGCGCGGCAGCTTTTTGATGCAGCCTGGTATTTCGATGGGGCGTAGGATAGGCGCAGGAAAACGTGGTGCCGATTTCGGTATCGGAGGTAGCGTTGGCCCGGGCAATGCGCCCCCCTTCGGCCTGGGCCAGCGTTACATGATGCGCGGCCGGCAGGAAGTTTCGCAAACCCTTTCGACCCGGAGCATGGATTCCGGCAAAATGCCCCACCGCAGTAAATACGAATGGTTCATTCAGAACCATCCAATGGCGGACCTGATCCTTGAACTCCCGGGTGATCAGGTCCGCATAGTCGCAAAAAGCGTGGTAGGTATCCCGATTGGTCCAGCCTCCTCTACTTTCCAACGCCGATGGCAGGTCCCAGTGATACATCGTCACATAGGGCTCGATGTCCCGCTTGCGACAGGCCTCCAGCAAACGATGGTAATAGTCCAGCCCCCTTTGATTTTTGGCTCCTACGCCGTACGGCAGTATGCGCGGCCAGGAAAGGGAAAACCGATAATGCTTGAGCCCCAGGTCCTTCATTAAGTCCAGGTCCTGTTCAAAGCGATTATAATGATCGCAGGCCAATTCTCCGGACTCGCCGCCAGCGATCTTGCCGGGGCTTTGACAGAAATCGTCCCAGATGGAAGGCCCTTTTCCGTCTACGGCTGCAGCGCCTTCGATTTGGTAGGCGGCGGTGGCGGTTCCAAAGATGAATCCTTCCGGAAAATCAGATCTTTTCATGGCCTCCTTACAGGAGGACCGCAACGCCTTGTGACAAGAAAAAATACCTGACCTGAGAGATGGGTGTTGAAAAAATCGCCTGCAATGAAAATAAGAAGTATTCTTCTAGTGTTGATCTTGCTGGGATTGCAGTGTGCCACCCCGCCCGCAGAGAAAGAAGCGCCGGAAGCCAGATTTTCCGGGCCCATGCGCGGAATATACATCGACGTGAATCGTGGCCGAAACCTGGAACTGGTAAAGAGTCTGGTTCAAAAAGGCAAGCCCTACGGGCTGAATTACATTGTAGTGGATGTGCAACCCTATGCTTCCTATCGATTCTTGCTGAATCCGGAAGTCATTCAATACCTTAAATCCGAAAATATTTACATAGCCGGACGAGTGGTTTGCTTTCAGGACGGGCTGATGCGAAAGGCCAGCGAGGAGAAGCTGAAACAGCTCTACGAACTCATCGAAAAGACCGCCGCCGCAGGATTCGATGAAGTTCAACTGGACTACATTCGCTTCGCCGACGACTACACGCCCTACTCGCTTCAAAGCAAGTACGACTATATAGAAGAAATACTGAAGCAAGCCCGGGCCACCGCAGACAAATACAATGTGAAACTGGGCGCCGATCTCTTCGGGCGAGTGGTGTATAACAAAGATGATTTGATCGGACAGAAGCTGGAAAACTTCGCAAAATATGTAGATGTAATCTATCCCATGCTGTATCCCAGCCACTTCACTGGCGACAGAAAAAGACTATCCAATCCCGGATTTACCATCCATGAAGGAACAACAAAGGGACTGGACAGGCTTACGGGAACTAGAGCCACTATCCAGCCTTTCATTCAGGCATTCGGTTATAACGTAGGCTATGCTCGTATGTCCTACAAAGACTATATTGTGGCGCAAATTCGGGCCGCAGAAAAAACCGAAGCCAGAGGATGGGTAGCATGGAATGCCAGAGCCGAATACGACACCCTCTTTCAGGCAATGGAAGCAATACAACAGGACGACAAAGCTTCTACACAGCAAGAAGCAGTCCCGGCCGAGCAGTAAGCAGAGCGGTCAGCAAAACAGGAATCAAGATTGCATTGGTTGTCGCGGCCGGTCTCTTTCTGACCGGCTGCAATTCGTCCCATTTCGCCGGCGCCGGCCCGATCTATCTGGACAAAGGCATAGAGTATCTACGGGCCGCCACCGCTCTCCGATTTGTTCTGCTATCCAGAGAGACCGACCTCGACGCCGCAGTCCAGGCCAACTATCAGCCCATTCCATCGCCGTATCCAAACTTTGGGCTGCGAAGGGAGGCTCTCTGGCTTTCCGGCGAGGTTCATTTTCCTGAAAGAACAAAACAACAACAGTCTGATCAAAAAGCTACGGACCTACCCGGCGACGACCAGGACGGGGAAAGTTCGGTAAATGACCCCCACAGCGCCGATTCCGAAGACAGTGAAACTTCGGGCGATGGGGCCGATCTCGCAAAAAATGAAACCGGCGCCAGTGAATCTGAAGATTTCCTGACTCCGGAATTTAACAAACCGGAAGGCAACGACTCCCTGGGCCAGGACCCGGGCTCTCAGCCATTCGTTCTGGAGGTCGCCACACCGCGGCTGCGCAGCATTAAGTTCTATCAAGTCTTTGAAGGCCAGGTAGTCGCTACCCTGGAAGGAACCGAAGCTTCGCGGCGAGATCATCCGTTTTTCCGATTTCCTCTGGTGGAAACGGCCGGACCCTCCCGGTTGTATGTTCGACTGGTTTCGGACGACGCCTTGACTCTGCCCATCTATCTCTGGCGGGCCGATATCTTACATCAAACGGATACCCTGCGTCATTTTGGGTTTGGCGCTTTCTTTGGTTTGATGTTTTCTCTCAGTATCTATAACTTTTTCATCTTCTTTTCCACCAGGGACCGGGCCTATCTCTATTACGTTTTATATATCCTGGGCTTTGGAACATTCTTGTCCGTCGTTTACGGATACCAGTCCTACTTCCTGCCTCTGGCCACCTACGAGCAGCAGGCTCTAATGGCGCCGTTGTTCAGCGTAATAACGTCTATATTTGCTTTACTTTTCAGTCACGGGTTTCTACTGATCCGTAAGTTTTCGACGATTCTATCGCGAATATGCCTGGTTTTCATCGGCCTGGGTGTTCCGCTCCTGGCGCTGCTACCGGTGGTGGATATTAAACTGGGAGTGGTACTGGCCAATATCTATCCGATGATAAGCGTCATTCTGGTGACTGCGAATATTATTCAGGCCTATCGATCCGGATTTAAACCGGCCAGCTACTTCGCACTGGCCTGGTCTTTTCTCCTGATTAGCGTGGTGTATTTTGTGCTCGGCAACATGGGCGTGGTCCGCGGTAGCTTTCTCAGTCATTACGGAAGTTTGTTCGGGGCCTCCCTGGAGGCTACGTTGTTGAGTCTGGCTCTGGGTTACAGAATAAACGATTTGCGCCAGCGTCAGGAGGAGGCCCAGAAACAGATACTGGAAGAGCAGGCCCGGGCGCTGAAACTACAGCAGACCTATACAGAAAGCTTTCGTCGATTTGTGCCGGATCAGTTCCTGCATTATCTGAAGAAGGACAGCATTCTGGATGTTAAGCGCGGGGACTCCATACAGAGCGAAATGACCGTTCTTTTTTCTGACTTGCGTAACTTCACGCAGTTCTCGGAATCCGCCGGCGAAGAGCTGGTTTTTCATTTTCTCAATCTGTATCTGGAACAAATGCAGCCCATCATCCATCGACATGGCGGCTTCATAGACAAGTTCATTGGCGACGCCATTATGGCTCTTTTTCCCGATCCGGAAAAGGCGGCGCTGGCATCCGTGGAGATGGTATCGGAACTCCGCTCCATGCAGTCCCAGCAGTCCCGACCTGTGGCCGAGCCTGGAGAAGAAAACAATACGGGAACGCCTGACAGTGCGCTTATGGAATCCGGATGCGGATTGCACCACGGCTCGCTTATGCTCGGCACGGTTGGCTCCAGCGACCGGCTGGAAACCACGGTGATCGGCGATACGGTGAACATGGCCAGCAGACTGGAATCTCTGAATAAGTCCCTGGGAACGCGAGTCTTGATCTCTAAATCGGTGCAGCAGAGCATTCCCCTGCACTCAACTCTGCATCAATTCATGCGACAGATTGGCAACTGGAGCATTCGAGGCAAATCGGAAACCCAGGCTCTGTTCGAGGTATTCATGGCCGATCCGGAAAAACTCCGGGATTTCAAGGCCGAAACGAAGACCAAGATAGAAAGCGTTTCTTCAAGTCTGGCAGCGGCCCGAAAAGACGCTGCATTACGACAGGAACTGCTGCAGGAGCTCGAAAGGCACATTACCTCGGTTCCGGCGGGTTATAACGATGGACCGGCCCTGTATCTCCTGCAAGAACTAAGACATTCGCATGGGGAAGGCTAACTGATCGGTGTTATGGGCGCCGCAGGTGCCTTATGCGCCGCCTGCACCTTATCCGCCGCGGGGTTGACGGAAGGCGAAACCAACTCGAAAGCAACCCCAAAGCAACGCGGAAGCGATACCCCGGCTCCGGATTTACAGTGTTTCGGTAATCTCTTCAACCTGGGCCGTAAAGGAACGGTTGATGGCATCCAGGTACGCTCGCGCCGAAGCTTCCACAATATCGGTACTGGTGGCTTTGCCGGCAAAACTACGGCCGCCGATTTTTAGCAGAACGCTGGCCACCGCCTGAGCATCTCTTCCTTCGCTCAGAGGTTGTATGCGGAAGCGGTCCACTTTGATCTCCAGCCCGGTGAGCCGTTCGAGAACGTTATAGATGGCATCCACCGGACCGTCACCGCAGGCGGCGTCAGTGATGGTTTGCGGCGCTTCAGGATTCTCCCGGTCAATCAAACGAACCGTGGCTGTAGGCACCGAGCCGCTGCCCGCGGAAACATGCAGACTGGCAAGTTCGTAGCGCTGGAATTCCTGCTCGGCCTGGGTATCGTTCACCAGAGAAAGGATGTCTTCGTCGTAGACTTCCTTCTTTTTGTCTGCAAGATCCAGGAAACGGTTCCAGACCTGCTGAAACTCTTCCTCTTCCAGAACGTAGCCCAGCCTTACCAGACGATCTTTGAATGCATGGCGTCCGCTATGTCGGCCCAGAACCATGCGATTGCTTTCCAGACCTACGGATTCCGGGGTCATGATTTCGTACGTGAGGCGATTTTTCAGAACTCCATCTTGATGGATGCCGCTTTCATGAGCAAAAGCGTTGTCGCCTACAATGGCCTTGTTGGGCTGGACGTTCATGCCGGTAACCTGTCTTACCAGGCGGCTGGAACGTATAATCTCTTCGGTGCGAATATTCGTATGCAGGCTGTAATACTCGCCGCGAGTACGAAGGGCCATGGCCACTTCTTCCATGGCCGTGTTGCCTGCCCGTTCTCCAATTCCGTTGATTGTGCATTCGATCTGACGAGCTCCGTTTCGCACGGCAGCCAGACTGTTGGCTGTAGCCATACCCAGATCATTATGGCAGTGGGCGCTGAACCTGATCTTTTCTGAATTGGGCACATGTTTGATTAGATGGGCAAACAAAGCGCCGTATTCGTCCGGAGTTGTGTATCCCACCGTATCCGGGATGTTAATGGTGGTAGCCCCGGCCTCCACTACCCTGGAAACAAGCTCCACCAGGAAATCCCATTCGCTTCGGGTCGCATCTTCCGGCGAGAATTCTACGTCCTCTACCAGGTCCCGGGCCTGCTTAACTGCCTGAACGGCAAGCTCCACCACCTCATGGGGCTCTTTGCCCAGCTTGTATTTCATGTGGATGGGGCTGGAAGCCAGAAAGGTATGAATCCTTTTTCTTCGCGCATCTGTTAGCGCCTCGGCGGCAATTTCGATATCCCGGGGCACGGCCCGAGCCAGCGCGGCAATAATGGGGGATTCCAGTTCTCTGGCCACCCTCTGCACCGCCCGGAATTGCACCGGGCTGGACACAGGAAAACCAGCCTCGATAACATCCACCCCCAGGGCTTCCAGTCGGTGTGCCACTTCCAGCTTCTGATCCTCGGTCATGGCGGCGCCCGGGCATTGTTCTCCATCTCTCAGAGTGGTATCGAAAATGTATACCAGCCCGGCATCGTTCTGGCTTGCAATGGAAGCTTCCAGAGTTTCCTGTGTTTCTGATTTACCCATATCTCAGGGACAAATTAACGGCGGGTTTTCGCCTCGCAAAACCTTTTTTACGGCCCAGGTAGTCCCGGTAGTCAGCCATGGAAATCAGTCTTTGCTTGCCATTTATTGGCCTGTGCATGGAATACAGCCATGCTGCGAAAGGAGGATCCTTTTAACGATTTCTCGCCCCTCTTCTATTTACAGGAATACTACGGCGAGATCGGCGAGGAGAACCGATTCATCCTGAGTTTCCTGGATGAAACCTACCAAAGCTGGCAACCGGCCACCCTTTGGGACATAGGCGGAGGACCCACCATCTATCAGTTGATCAGCGCCTCCCGGGTCTGCGAAAGGATCCGGATTTTCGAATACCTGGAGCCAAACAGAAACGCTGTTCAAGCCTGGTTAAATCGGGAGCCGGGCCGGTTTGATTGGAAGAGTTACTTTGAATTTCTGGGGGACCTCGAAGGCGTCAGTCCGGAAGTTCTAGAAAGCCGCCTCCGGACGAAAATCCAATCCGTGGAAGCCATTGATCTATTTAATAAACCGTCGATACCCGCAACATCGGATTTCCGCCGCGAGCTTCCCGACGGGATTTCCACACACTTCTGCGTGGAGTCCATTACCTCGGACCCGGAATTGTTTGACCTGGCCTGGGACAACTTGATGGAGCTTGTGCCCACCGGCGGAGGTTATCTGATTATGAGTCTACTCAAGAATGCCACCTCCTACAGCGCCGGGCCTTATAGTTTTCCGGCATTCCCTGTTTCGGAGGATGAGATAAAATCTCGTCTCAAGAAGAAAGGGTTTCATAGCATCGAAATGCAATCCGTACCTGCCGAGCACGGCAGAGATTATCAGGGAATTATCTGTGTCCGAGCCATCCGGGAATAAAGTAACGAGTTCAAGGCAAAGTCAGACCCCCATATTGGCAGCCCTACAGAAGCATCGAAGCGAGTCGGTGGTACCGTTTCATGTTCCCGGTCATAAACATGGACGGGGCAATCCGCAAATGACCGAATACTTTGGCTCGGCCATGATGGAGTCAGATCTAAACGCCATGAGCGACATTGACGACCTCGCCAATCCGGTGGGAGTCATCAAGGAAGCTCAGGACCTGGCTGCGGAAGCTTTTGGCTCCGACAATGCTTACTTCCTGATCAACGGCACAACATCCGGAATCCATGCCATGATTCTGGCCGCTGCCGCCCAGAGAGAAAAAATGATCGTGCCGCGGGACGGACACAAGTCCATGTATTCGGCGCTGATTCTATCCGGCGCCAGCCCGGTATTTCTTCCCCCGGCCCTGCATCCGGAGTTCGGCTTTCCGTTGCCTCCGGATCCCGCCGACCTGGAGACCATCTTCAACGAGGTCCGCCAGATTCAGTCCATAGATATCAAGTCGCTCTTTCTAATCAATCCGTCGTACTACGGTTTGGCGCCGCGATTAAGCGTCCTTGCGGACATTGCCAAAAGAGAAGGCATCGCTTTGCTGGTGGATGAGGCTCACGGATCCCATTTCTATTTTCATGAAAGCTTTCCGCAAACAGCCATGTCTGTGGGCGCCTGCATGAGCGCATTAAGTATGCATAAGACCGGGGGATCGCTAACCCAGGCATCCTTGCTCCTTCGACAGGGGCAGCGCATCTCCAATGAGCATATACGAAATATCCTGGATATACTTCGCACATCGTCCTCTTCGTATTTACTTATGAGCAGTCTGGATACCGCTCGCTCCATGCTGGCTACCCGGGGCCGAGAATTGCTGGAAGAAACCCTGAAGGTCGCTCGAGTAGCCCGGGATAGGATTAATTCCATCCCGGGATTGGTTGCTCCGGGACCAATTGAGCTTTCGCCGGATAATCGCATTGGCGGCTTTGACGAAACCAGGCTTACCGTATGCGTAAACGGAATAGGACTCAGCGGATTCGACGTGGAGCGGGTCCTGCGAAAGGAATACAAGATTCAGATAGAGATGTCGGATTTTCATTCCGTTGTTGCCATCATTACCTTTGCCGACACTGAGACGCAGCTAGACTCCCTGATCCATGCTCTCGGCGCCATCGCAAGAAGTAGCTCCCGTAAAGCGGTGCGCAACTTTCCGGATCACCCCGGCGTTCCGCCCCGGGTTATGAATCCGAGAGATGCATTCTATTCGCCCAAAGAATCCCTTCCCATCCGGGACACCGAAGGATCCATATGCGCCGAGATGATCATGGCCTATCCGCCGGGGATTCCGCTGATCTGTCCCGGGGAGGTAATGACCCCGGAGATCATTGAGCATGTACAGGCGTTGAAATCGGCTGGAGCGGCGTTACAGGGCATGGCCGATACCTCCGCCGATAATGTTCAGATTGTGGAAGGCTCTTGATTGCCCATTGAGAAGGATTCCCGACAGGGGCCCCGGGACGATGTTTAGAGAAAGAATCGCGAAAAGCCGGAGGATCCAGGACAGTACGTTAGAGGCATCTCAAACCTTCGCTCAGCTCGGATCAAATACCGGATCTTCCACTTGAGCTCGGGAATACTTTTTGCACCGTTCGAGATATATCAATGCGGCCCGATCCTCCGGCACGCTTTCATGGATGGAAAGGAACGTGGCTTCCGCTTCGTCGAATCGTTTCTTATGGTACAGCATCACGCCATATTCGAACTTTTCCTTCTGAGCGGCCTTCCGTTCCACCAGCTCCGGTGGATCGCCATCAAGAACTTCATATACCGGCACGGATCGAGTCTTTCCTTTGACGCGCACTTTACCCATGAAACGATAGTTCACCGTCATGTCTTCCAGGGTCTGACGCAGGGTTACTTCGCTCAGGATGATGTGAGCTCCCATCTTCTTTGTCAGGCCCTCCAGTCGACTGGCCAGGTTTACGGCATCGGCAATTACGGTGCTTTCCATGCGCTCTTCTTCGCCGATGGTTCCCAACATCAAAACGCCGGTATGCAAACCTACGCCAATATCGATGGGAACGTAGCCATTTTTCTTTCTGTATTCATTGAAATCCAGAAGCTCCAGACGCATGTTCACCGCCGCTTCCACTGCGCTTCGCGGAGTGTCCGGAAACAGGGCCATAATTGCATCGCCAATGTACTTATCGATGAATCCACGAGAGTTGCGAATGATGGGACCGACTCGCTTGAGATAGGAGTTCAAAAAGTTAAAGTTTTCCGAAGGCTTCAGCGATTCCGAAATTGTGGTAAAGGAACGGATATCGGAGAAAAGCACCGTCATCTCTTTTTGAATCTGATCTCCCAGTTGAATATTCAGAATGCTTTCCTGTCCCAGGTGTTGCAGAAACTCCCTGGGTACGAATCGGTAGTAGGAAGCGTTCAAAGCCTGGAGATAATCCGAATAAGCGCGAATCTCCTCCACCATGTTGTTGAACGTATCCGCCAGAACTCCGAGCTCATCGTTGGTCTTCACATCTACCCGGGTTTCGTAATCCCGATCCTTAACCCGAAGAGCCCCATCTTGCAATTTGGCGATGGGCCGCGACATCAGATTCGCAAGAATATAAGAGAACACCAGCGAAAGGACCAGGGCCGCCACTACGCTGAACACACAGATATAGAATAGTTCGTTTACTTTGTTTACTTCGCCGGTGGCGTCGTAGTCCAATCCCAGAATGGCGATTGTCTCGCCGGAGTCATCTTTTACCGGAACGGCGGCCGACAGCCAGGTACCCCATCGGTCCGCCACAAAATCCTTCTCCGCAGCCGGTTCGCCATCGAAGGCCTTTATGAACGACTCCTGTTTGACTCCGTAAAGGTTGCCTATGGGGTTTTCTTCCCCTTCCGTATCGTAATCCGCATCGGCCAGAAACTTGATAATCCGATGATCCGGGCTGGCTTCGGTGGATACATACATGTACGCGTATTTGATATTGGAATTCTGAGGTTCTTCGGATTCCCTTACACGAACGGTACTCTTTTTGATGTTTCGAAGGATCCTCACCAATCTTTGAAAGGCGTCCCCTTCCATTAGCTCTTCAGCGACTTTCGGTTTCAGGGACTCCAGGGTATCGCCCTGGGCAACCTGCAAGACGTCCGATTTGCTCCGGGTATTCTTTTCCTGAAGAGTCTCCTTCAGACTCTTGATATACTCCAGGTCCCGGGGTGTCATGCTGTTCACCGAGGTTCGGGCAACGTCCATCAGGCGACCGCCCATCACTTCCAGGATCATGGTGCGGGTACTACTATAGATTAAATAGGCAGTTACCCCGGTGGCGGTCACGGCCAGGGTAGAAACCACAAGCATTAGCTTCCAACGAAACGGAAACTTCCCGCTTCCCGCTTTCATCCTTTCCCCCTGATATAAAGCACCATTCCATCTTCTCCCGAAAGAGCGATTGCCCGGATCTGCTCGTGGATGGACATAGCGCTACCTCGGTCCATATGACGCAATGCAGTGTCTATTCGCTGGCCAAAAGCCGGATTCAGCGTATGAAATACCAGGCCCCTTTCCGGAACAGAACCGAACTCTTCCGTAATAGCTTCGGCTCCGCTGTGTTCGGAATCCAGCAGATAGAAAACTCCATGAGCCGGGTTGGGTCGGACTTCTACTGCGATCAGCTTTCGGACGGGGAATAACTCGAAGACTGCGTCCAGGGTCGGTTTGAGCTCCGTTGTTTCCGAAAGCCCGGTATCCAGAAAACGACACATTGCCGAAGCCACCAGGTCGTCCGGCTCCGAGGAATCGTGCACCCATCCCATGAAGAAGAGATGTCTGGGACCCGATTCCACATGGTGATAAAAATGGCCCGGTACGTGGGAGCGGAGGGGACCCATCCTGGCTTCTACCCAGTCCTGTACATCTACTGGCTGATAGGCATTACCTCGGAAAGTGGCCATCAAATCGTCGGTGTTTCTGAATTGCTCCTGCTCGATGAGGGTTTTTCGGATCCGGTCCAGGGTGTCGTATAACAGACTGGTCATTGTACGGAAGGTGTTTCCCAGATCGTTGAACTCCTCGATAATACCTCGACGAATGCGCACATCATAGTCGCCGTCCGCAGCTTTGCTTGCGGCGACGGTAAGATTTCGCAGTGTGCGGGACAGGATGGCCGCCAAAAATAGTGCCACCACGATACCGGCCAGGGCCGACACAAGAACGCCAATGGCGATCTCTACTACACTGGCCCGAATCTCATTTTGAATCCATGAACCATCATATTGGACCCCCAGGATTCCGTACGGACGGCCTCCCTGATCCGAAAGAATGGCCAGAGCCCACAGGTTGTCCGGCGAATCCATACTCACTGTAAAGTCCGCAACCCAGACACCGTCCTCGTCCAGGGCAGCCATAACTCCCTTCTCCGACACCAGAGCGCGCACCTTTGTGGCAATATCTTCCATGTCTTCCGAGGAGTACTGAAATGCGGGCTCCCGGCTCTTGTAGTCCAGAATCACAACTCCTGGCGCTCCCCCTCCCGATGAGTCGTCGCCCCAGGCCCATCGGGAAACAGCGCTGGTGGTAACCTCGGGCTCCCGCAATTCGAAAAGCTGGGCCACGCGATTCAAGTCTCGGCGCAATACCTCCGGCTTGATGGCCTTTAACCCCTGCTCCCGCGAAGAACGTTCACGGGCCTCCAGAAACTCGCTGATGGCCACAGCAAAGGTTCTAATCTGCTCTTTGCCGCCGGCCTTCAGGGTATTTGTATCGGCGGCCCATTTCAGACCTCCAATAAGTAGGCCTGCGACCAGAAAGACCGGTACCAGAAACAGTAGGTTCTGTGAACGAATCGTCACGTTCGGACCTCCTGTTTGGGCTGTAGCGCTACAATACCCTGCGCGATTTCGGGAAGTTCGTACATTGTACGAAAGAAATGTCCTTTATCCAGAAGCAAACACCTGGCTCCGGATTTGCCGGCCAGGATCTCACGGTCCGGAGCCCGATCGAAGAGCAACGATTGTATGCCGAGCAGATCGCCGGCGGATTTTCCCTGCCGGTCTTCCAGCGAGCCTTCTATGCGAATCAACAATCGCTTTAGCAACACCTCCGGCCTCAGAACGATTTCGCCAGGCTCGAAGTTTCGAACACCGCAGACTTCTGCAAGAGCCACCAGTTCTCCTTCGCGTAACCCCGAAAAGGGAAACACATACTGAAGCGCTATGATTCTATCCGCCAGATTCATAGAATAATCTCCAGATACCGACTATCCGACCGGGCTTCCTTCTTCCATTCAGAAATTCTGGGGCGAGGCTTTCCCTGGAGTCCTGCGGAGCGGTCTTTCGGCTCCGTTTCGAAGACCAGGTAAAGCGCCTGGAGGCCTTTTACTGCAAGTTTGTGTTCGCCGGAATTAAATTCCATTCGCTGCGATGACTTTTCCTGTACTGGATAAATATCCAGGGATTCGCTGCTTTGAAGTTCCAGCTCGCCGGTATTGCGATGAAGAAGAAGGATGAGATCCAGATCGCGACCTACAAAGGGCCGCATGACCGACATAAATTCCCCTGGTCTTTGCTGCAATAGACGCCTGGAGATTCGATAGATGTCGCTACTGATCCGGGCAGCGGACAAGGGATCCTCGGTCTTCTGAATCCAGAGAGCCAGATAGGCGCTATCCTCGTAGATTCCGTATTCGCTCCTTCGGGAGACGTCAAAGAAATCGACCTGGCTCTTATGCTTCATGAAGCTGTGAATCAGATTGATTAACTCATTTCTTCTTCGCTTCTCTTCCAGTCGGAAGTTTTCCCCCGTAAGCGAGGTCACCGTTTCCTGCAAAGAGCGGCTCAATCGAGTCAAGCTGCCGGAAAGTCTGGTTAGTTCGGCCGGATTCTCAACATGAATCTCATTTCCGAATCCGCCGGCAGCTACCTGCAATGCTGACTGCTTGAGCTCATGAATAGGTTGAGTAAGACGCTGAGTAATGAAATACGCAATAAGAAGACCGCCGGCAAGCGCCACCACACCGATGATTACGACCTGCAACAGGGCCAAACGCGTTCGGCTTTCAATGATATCGATGTTCACATCCGCACCGGCATAGGCCACAGCATCGCCCTGATCGTTTAGAATGGGAACGTAGGAAGACTTGAGTAATCCCCAATCCTCCCAGGGAACAATGTCAGACAGATAGATTTCGCGCTTCAGGATAACGTCCCGAATGTCGTCTTCGGCCTGGTCGATTTCAGCAATACCTACATTCGAATGGATGTCGCTTTGAGTCGAATCCAGGGCGTAATTGATCGTGGTTTCGCGGTCCACCAGAATGGCCGAATAAAGAAAATGAAGTTCGGTCCCCTTTCGCGCCCGAATCATGGGATCAACTAACTGACGATAGGTTTGCTGCGCCTCGGGGGGGCCAAAAGCGACGCCGCTGAGCTCTTTGACTTCGCCGGTTTCCAGGTCAATCTCCACCATGGCCGTGGTGGAGACGCCCAGATAGGCCCTCCGAATAGGATCGTAGACTATAGAAAAGAGTCCAAACGGATAGACCGAATCCCGCCCTGGTTCGCGAAGCTTGACCTCTTTCTGTACGCTCCCGTCTGACGGGTTCAGTAACAGGATTTGCTGACTGTTTGTGTCGGTGGCCAGCAAATGACTGCCATCGGCGCTGGCTCCAAGACCGGTAATGATTGTGTCCAGAACGGCCACTTCTTCCGGCTCTCCTGCCTTCCCGTCGGTCAGTGGAATACGCGTCAGGCTGGCCCCGGCGCAATAAAGAGCCTTATTGAGGTAGGCAATAGCAATGCAGGCGTCGCCAATTTGCGCGAACTCCCCGGTGGCGCCGGTGCGAGGATCTATGTACAGAATAGAATACTGTGGTTCCTCCGCATCGGGATCCACCGGCTCGGGAAGGGCCGCATAGATCATACCATCGGCGGCCGTTATATCCATGGTGTAAAGGGGTTCCGGTTCCAGAGGAATCTTCCGGGTAAAGCGGGCCGCGGGATTTATGATGGCAAGTCCGGTATCCACTGCGTATCGGGCGTAGACTTGTCCCCGATCCACGGCAATGCCTCGAAGCTGGGTAACCTGCTCGATCTTCTTATGATCCTCTCCGCTTACAAAGGCCGCAACCACGGTACTGGCGGCCAGAAGCTTCTGGTCAAACGTAAGCAGAATCTTGCGGTACAGGTCCGAATAAACAACGCGACCCAGAAAGACAGTAAGGGTTACCAGGGCCACGGTAATGGCCAGAAAGAAGAAAGACTGTAGCTTCAGTTGGAATTTCATTTTCCTGCGGCCTCCAGTATGGCAATGGCGGCCTGGGGATCGCTTTCCAGCATCTCTTCAATGGCGCTCAGCGGGATTTCCAGATAGGCGCCGGATTTCATTGTTACCGTGGCCTGCCGTAGCGCAAACGGGCCTTCGCCTTCGCCGTCGGAACTGTTGTTCAATGAGCCGGGTCGCCCCAGCGCCTCCAGCATCTCGTAGCCGGTCACTTCGCCATAACGCCCGGAACCGTTCACCTGGAACTGTCCTTCCACGGCAAGAAAGAGCGAACGGGCCGGAGCCCCTTTCTCATAGATGGTAGTATTATCCGCCACATGATAACTTGCTTCCATGGCCGGGCTTCGCAGGTTCAGTACGGAGAGTCCCCCCAGAATGGGCTCGGACTTCAGCGCATTTAACTTCTCCACCGGATTCATGGGATGTTCCGGACCTTCGCTCAGCGCCAGATAAACCGCTCGCGAAACGGGTCCGCTGAAAGGCTCCGCACGATAGATACGATCCAGCGACTTTTCGCCCCTGGTTTCGTACAGGCCCTGACCGGCCATGGCCTTTTCCAGATCGTTCTTACTCTTTAGCGCCTTCTCCAGAATGGCCTGAGCCGAATCCCTGCTACTGGAAAAGTTTCTATAGTAGAACTGGATCTTTTCTTCCAGCGGCCGGGAATCTACCAGAGGAAGAATCTTCTGAAATACGGTGCGATGAACGCTTTGCTCCAGGGTCTCGATGGAATCGCCCCTGGTCCGCGGATTCGCGGACCGCAAAGAGGCGGCGATCTGTTCGTAGTCCGGGATGCGACCGGCCAGCGCCAGAAGCTCCAGCAAGAACTCAAGTGTAACTCGCTGCATATCCTGATAGAACTGTCCGAGCAGCTGCAGGGCCGGTGAGCTATCTTCGCTATGTTGCAGAATGTAGGCCCGGTCTAAATAGAGATAACATGTGGCGATTTCCCGGTCCACGATATCGCCTACCATGGAATCCAGCTGAGCAAAAGAGAGATGCGAAAGCGTTCGAGCCGCCAGCGAACGCGAGCGATAAGGCAGATTGTCATTGTCCAGAACGGCAACAATGGCGGGCACACTTTTTAATCCCAGGGATCGGGCAAACATCTCAACTCGTCGAC
The DNA here is from genome assembly GCA_002730875.1 of Spirochaetaceae bacterium. Lineage (GTDB taxonomy): Bacteria > Spirochaetota > Leptospiria > Leptospirales > Leptonemataceae > UBA3465. The sequence continues at coordinate 75,262 of PCBI01000018.1, forward strand.
GCTGCCTGGGATTGAAGTCCTGGGCCATGCGAAACAGCGGAAACAAACTCTCCGCATCCTGGATGCGCTCCAGGATCTCAATTCCTTTGAATCGTTCTTCTTCCGTGGCATGCTCCATGGTGCGAAGAATCCGGGGTATGAGCCGACTTGATGCCGGCCCCACCAGCATGCGGATACTCTCCAGCGCCCGTCTTCGCATTTCCGGCGAAGGATCGTCCAGATAGGCTACCAGCGAATGCGCATAACTCTCTTTGTTGGTGAACCCGAAAGCGGTAATAGCGCTGGCCTTTTCTTCCTCGGTACCGTCCAGAAGGCTACGCAGTTCGTCCAGCGCCATGAAGTTGTCCTGCAAATCCCGGCTATTCCAGAGCGCCACCACCGCCGCTTCCTTATCGCCGGCGGAGTCCGAGGTAAGCAGGGGCATTGCTTTGCGAGAAGGAATCAGTCCGTGGCTTCCCAGTTCGCGAAGTACCGACACCGGAAATGTCGTTTGCTCCTGCTCCGCCCATTGAATGACTCGCTGCACAACAAAACTGTCTTCGTCTTCCAGAAGCTGGGAAAGTATATCGGATCTCTCCTGCTGATTGGCCCGGTCTTCCGAAAAGGAAAGGATCAAAGATTCCAGAGCGGCGGCTTTGCGACGTAGCCCCAGAAACCGAATTGAGTGGAAGTGGGCCGGCGAAGCGGGATTCAGCGACTCCATCTGAAAGCTTTCCAGGTCCGACTCGGTGAACCGCTCTTTGATTTCCTTTCTGGACAGAGAGAAGTTTAGCCACTCCTTTCGCAGGTTTTCCATGATGGCACGGGGATACTGATTCCTTAGCAGAAAGGCCATTCCCAGATGCACAAATGCCAGAGTCAGCCCCCCGGCTGCCAGATTCTGAAGCGAAAACCAGCCGTCTCCGGCCCCCAGGGTAGAACCGGCCAGAAGCAACAGCATACCGGCCACTGCCGTGGCCATGGGGTCCATCAGACCTTCGGTAAAGGTACGGATCTCTTTCTTTACCTCGGAAGGGGCGGCGTTAAACAAGAAGTTCCAGTTGTTCGCATCAAAGGAAATATAAAAACCGTGGTAGGCCAGGAAACCGAATAGCGCCGCTTCGTATCCGCCGTCGAAATAGAAAAACACAAATGCCAGCAGGTAGATGGCCGGTTGCACAAGCAGGGCATTCTTAACGCCAATCCATACAATGATTCGATTGAACAGAAAGAAGTTGATCACCACGTTAACCAGGTTCACGGCCAGGAAAAGCTGGCCAAACAAAGAAGCCAGTTCTTGCTCCCCCCGATTCACAGAGAAGATATCGAGATACTGAAATTCGGTGAAGGTGGTAAGCACCAGGGTACCGAACATGATTACGTTAATCAAAAGCACGTAGGAGGAACGTCCGGCCGTCTTGAGCACCCGGGAATTCTGGTCAAAGAATCCCACCTCGGAGCTCTCGGGTTCGTCTTCTATCTTCCGTTCAGTCCTGCGCAGGATTACGGCCACCACTACGGAAAGCGCAGCCACTACCGGCCAGATCAAGAAGATCCAGTGACTCCCCAGAGCGCCGGAAAACAGAGTGACCAGTCCCCCGCCCACGGCGCTGCCTATGGAAAGTCCTCCTCCGAAAATGGGATAGAGCCGCTTCGCATCCAGGATGTCGAAGTAGCCATCCACCAGGTTCCAGAAGAGCGTGTAAAGCGAAACCAGCCATATATACGCATAGAGACGCAGTAGATAAAGAACGATGGTGGATTCGCTGAGCGCTGGAATCCAGCCGCTCAGGGCCACAAAGAAAAACAGGCCGCCCAGCACCAGAACGTACTGAATCAAATCAAACACCCGGTCTATACCCAGGCGGGATGTACTGAAAGAGAGAAAAGGAACAAAGAGCACCATCGCCACTGGCGCAATGACATAAACGATGGGAAGACTGGATGCGCCCAGCCTGGAAAGAAAGATAGAATCCGCGATGGACAGGCCCACGGCCACGCCGGCCTGGAGCAGTGCAGCCAGGAGCGTAAAGAGAAGAAGTCTACGACCTTCCCCTGGATAGACTTTGAATAGTCGTTGTAGAAAAGCCAATTCTATTCCCCGGAAGAAGCAATGTTGGAGTTCTTTTCAATACCTGCCAGTATTTCTCGTGCGCTGGACCGTTGCTCGGGTAGCGGGGCTCTCCGCGCCGCAAAGGAGAGGTCATCTCGGGCAGCGTTGTGATTGCCCATTCCAACGAAAGCCAGGCCACGATAGTAGCGGGCCAGTGCAAGTTCTGTATTGGCCGTCTCCGAGTTTTCTATGAAAGGATTCAGAAGCTCCACCGCTCGTCCAAAGTCCTTTGCTCTCAGCGACTGCAAAGCCTGATCTAACGGATGCAGCTCCGCACCTGCCATGGTGTTCTCGCTCAGGAGTCGTCCCAGAACTGACTTGAGTCTTTCCGGACCTGGATAGCCATCCATGCGAGCGACTACAGTACCATCCGGTTGCAACACAAGCAGTGTGGGATAGCCGCGAGCATTGAACCTGGCGGCCACCTCCGGTTGACGATCTCCGTCGATGGACACAGTAACGAATTGTGAAAGAAGCTTTTTTACTTCCGGTCGAGGATAATCCTCATTCTGAAGCTTCTGGCAGTAGCCACACCATTCGGTGACGATCTGGACATACACCAGGCTGTGGTTCTCTCGGGCTGACTTCAACCCTTCGGAAAGGGAACTCTTCCATTGTATCTCAGAAGCTTGTACGGGGCCGGCAACAAGGAAAGCGACCAGAATTGCGTTTCTAAACCACATCGCATGCAATTAATCCAGAGTACAATTTGAGGTTCAACACATTCCCGGTGCAATGCTGGTTTTTTATAGCAGGAAGGGACCAAACGCTGTTGGAATTCAATAAAGACCGGCCAGAAGCACCGAATACGACTCGTTCAAACGACGAGCTTTTTCCAGGCCTTCCGGATTATGGTCGGGATGGTATTTCAGCATCAATGCTCGGAATTGCTTCTTTAGATCTTCTCTCTCAGGAACATAATCAAGGTCCATTTCTTTCAGCGCGGCTTGAATCTCCGGCGCCAGATCCATCACTGCGCGGAATACCTTTCGGCCAGGAAAAAGACTATCGAAGGATGACTTGAGCAATGCTTCCCAGTCCAGTTGGCCGGATAGAAAGCAGCGCTTTAAATAGTCGATAAGCAGGTTCTTGCTATACGGATAGTCCTCGATTCCCTGGTGTTCCAGGAATAACCGGGCTGTATAATCAATAAGCTGATCGCGATCAAAGGAGGCATCCATGTAGAACATATAGCCATCCTCCGGATTCTGACAGGCAGCCAGTGCAGTGTCCAGTAGCTCCCGGTCTACCTGGTGAGACTGTAGACGGTTGAGAAGCACGGAAACAAAGAACTCCTGGAAATGAATAAGCTTCTCGGATGAGAAATGGAGGCCTGATGCTTCCATGCGCTGTACCACATCCGGAAACCTCAACTCCAGTAGTTCCATAAGCTCGGGCATGGAATCCCGGCCAAACCTATCGGGGATATCGCCAAAGGAAGAGCCATATCTACGATTGTAGCGGAAGCGGAGGTATTCCTCCATCCGCATACCCAGAACCTCGAGAACATCGGATACCGGTATTTCGAAGTCTCGATCCAGACTGCGACTCCGAATCTCTTCGATCAACTCATTCAGGTCATCCATCCAAAAATACCGTATAGTTTATGATTCCCCCATCCAGGTGAGCCCGGCCAGCTCATTCATGCAGATCAGCCGGGCCAGCCAGATCAGCCCGGTTCGGCCAGAACCGACGGATGCACAGCTCCACTTGTCAACTCTTCCAGACGATCAAGTAGGGGCTTTAGATTGATGCCTTCTCTGGCACTCACATAGACTCGGTCCGGCCGAGCATCGTTTTCTAGCTCCTTTCGCAGCGCGGGGGGCAAACGATCCAGCTTGTTATACACTCGTAGCGTAGGAATATCGGATAAGCCCAGTTCATTCAGGATTTCTTCCACATCCCGGACCTTTTCTTCCCGGGCAGGATCGGAAGCGTCGATGCAATGTAAGAGTAGATCGGAATCGGCCAGCTCCTCCAGAGTTGCCTGGAAAGCCTTTTTTAGTTCCGGCGGAAGATCATGAATGAAGCCCACAGTATCTGTCAGTATTATCTCCCGTTCTTCAGGGAATCGGAGCCTCCGTGTGGTAGGGTCCAGAGTAGCAAACAGCCGGTTTTCCTGCGTAACTTCCGAATGTGTAAGTTTGTTGAGTAGCGTTGACTTTCCCGCATTGGTGTAGCCCACTATAGAACAAACCGGCACCGCCGAATCATCCCGGCGACGGCGATTCAGCAGTCGTCGTTTCTTAACGGAGGTAAGCTCCTTTTCCAGACGACGGATGCGATCTTCCACCCGTCTACGGCCAATCTCAAGTTTGGTTTCTCCGGGCCCTCGAGCGCCAATGCCGCCGGTGAGCCGGGACATGTTATCGTCCTTTTCGCTGAGCCTTCCTTTCAGGTACCTTAGCTGCGCCAACTCCACCTGTAGCTTTCCATCCCGGCTACGAGCGTTCCGGGCAAAGATGTCCAGGATTAGCTGAGTGCGATCCAGAATCTTTAATTCGGTCAGCGTGGAGAGACGAATAGCCTGGGCCGGGCTCAGTTCCATATCAAATACAAGGGTGTCCGCATTCTCCTGCACGCCGGCGATGGCGATTTCCTTGATCTTTCCGGATCCCAACACCGTGGAAGGATCCAGATGGGATCGATTCTGGATAAAACTCTGTACCGGATCGACTCCGGCGGTATGGCATAGTTCTTTGAGTTCCGCAATGGAGTCTTCAGGCGTTCTTCTTTGCCTGGACTCCCTGGTGTATACGCCCACCAGAATGGCCCGGGGCATGCCGCCGGCCGAGCGAGTCACCTCTTCAAACCGTCTAAACTGAGTGTCCAGTTCCGCGAATCGATCTTCCAGATCTTCTGGCAACTGACCGGGGCGGTAAGGCTTTTCCAGGGTGTAGCCGGGCTTCATACCGGGCGCAATGTAGGCCAGGTGGAATTGTTCGGGAAGGCCATGCTCATCCATGGTGATTGCGCAGGCGGCGTCCAGACGAAGCAATGTAAGGTCAGAAAGGTCTTCTTCCGTTAGCGGCTCGCGCTTCAGGTGAGTATGGATGAGTCGAATACCGCGCAGCCGCTGAGCTCGTTCTCTGCCCAGGGAAGGAATCCAGATGCGGCTATCGTCGCCCACCATGGTATCCAGGACATGGCCCTGTCTATCTACCAGGACGCCGATCTGGCGGGAAAGCTCCGCCGAAAGAGCGGTGAGCTCCCGGGCGAAGTCCTGATTGACGATGGCTTCCGGACGGAGCCGGCGCTGACCCAGCTTCTTCAGTCGGGCCAGCTGGGCCGGTTTTAGTCGGTTGAGATTACCAGTGAGTCGGGCTATGGCAGCACCCTCGGCATAAGCTTGTTAAACATAGGACTGTTCAAGGTGTAAAGAAATGATCCGCTCGTCCAGGAGTTTCTCCGTCCCCATCCAGTCTTTCCGGCGAATCGGGCAAATGGGTTTCATCGTGGGGATTCAAAAAAGGCACAGGCGTGGTTTCCTCTTCTACCACCGGCTCCTCCTCTTCCAAATCCGGCACTTCCGGGAAGTTTCCCCGCAGACCACGAAATGAGGCCCCGGCAAAATCCGCCCATATGGCTCCGGCGGTGGAAGAGCCACCCCCCGGAAACGGCACTCCGTTGTCGTGCCCAACCCATACGACGGTTACCTCTCCAGGCACCAATCCCACGAACCAGGCGTCCCGAGAACCGGGCATTCCTGGATACTTCCGCTTTATCGCCGCGGGTGTCTGGACGGTTCCCGACTTACCGGCAATAGGAAATGGCAAGAATTTCTCGTCTCGCTGTCTTCGCTTACCAATCCAGCCGGCGGTGCCATCCTCCACCTCATCCACCACCGCTTCCATCAACCAGATGGCCGCTGCGGCCGATTCCGGACTGAGCACGGAGACAGCTTGCTGGCCCACTGGCGCTTCCCATTGCACCGTGCCCTGCGCATCTTCTATGCGAGTAATCAGACGGGGACGAATAAGATTGCCCTCATTTAGAATCATACCGTAGAGTCGTAGAAGTTCCATCGGCGTTAGCTCGCCGGTACCCAGCGCAAGGGAAAGCCCGCCCTGGAATCGTTCCGAAGCCTCGTGGTAGCTCATTTCCAGAGCCTGGGTTAAACGGTCCCGGAAATAATCTACGCCCAGCTCGTGCAGCGTAGATACGGCCACCGTGTTTACGGACAGAGCCACCGCGCGGCGCAGAGGCATTTCCCCTTTATAGTGACCGTACCAGTTTCCCGGAGAGTAGCCGTCGAAGTTCAACCTTCTATCCAGCACTTTGGAGTCCGGCTTCAGGATCTCGCGATCCATGGCCACGGCGTAAAGAAAGCCTTTCAATGCCGATCCGGGCTGGCGTTGCATCTTGTAGATTCGACTGGTTTGATTCCAGCCTTCGCTTACAGCAAAGCCGCCCACCATGGCCGTTATTTCCCCGGAAGGTACCGCCATAGAGATCGTCACTCCGTTTAGATTTCGTGCAACCCCCGGAGACAAACCTGCCTTTTGCGCATTGGCGGCCACCGTTTCGCGGAGCCCATCCACGGTCTTGCGCACTGCATAGAGCGCGGCCCTTTGTTTTTTGAGATCGATGGTGGTGTAAATCTTGAGACCGCCCTGACGAATGATCTCTTCGGGCACGGTTTCATACAGGAAAGACTTGGCGGCCTCATTGGCGGCCGGAGCATCGTTTCTTCTAAAGTCTCGGGAAGCTCCGTACGCTCCGATCAAACCGGGGTGCGGATCCTTTTCGGTAAGCGAAACCTGGTATCGGCGTTGAAAGGCATCCATGGTCTTCTTGCGCTCTTCGGCAGTGATCACTTCCTGCTCTTCCATGGCATCCAGCACCAGGTTTTGCTTTTTTACAGAAAGCTCAATATTGTTCAAAGGGCTGTATCTTACCGGACTGGGAAACAGACCAACGATCATAGCCGCTTCCGCCGCATCAAGCTTCTGCGGAGGCTTGCGAAAGTAAAACCAGGACGCCTCTTCGGCCCCTACCCGACCTTCGCCCATGTAGATCCGATTCAAATAAAGACAAAGAATCTCCTCTTTGTTAAGCATGGACTCTATTTGAAAAGCGGCGAAGGTTTCGTAGATTTTTCGGTAGAGCGTAGGACTGTGGTCCGTAAAGAGGTTTCGCGCCAGCTGTTGGGTAATGGAGCCGCCGCCTTCGCGCACGCTAAATGCCAGAACGTTATTGATCATCGCCCGGGCAATGCCCCGAAGGGAAATGCCCGAATGATCGTAAAACTCCCGGTCCTCTGCGCTTACCACGGCTTTCTTGAGCCAGCCCATATCCGTCTTGCAGGAGTTCAGCGAAATGCGGGATCCTCGCACGGGCACAAACTCCCCCATTACCTCGCCGTCACGGGAAAGAATGAGTATGGGCGGTCTGGGTTTTTCCTGACCGATTCCCTGAAGCCACTGCTTCTCCCGCTCCAGGGCGCGCACCAGCCCGTCGCGATCCCCGAGAAAATCCACGGCCACCGCGGAAAGCAGCACCGTCACCGCGCCAACTACGACGATTGTACCCCAGATAAATATTGCCTTATAAGGGATCTTTCGAAGGACCGAAGGGGCGCGCTTCTTTAGTAGCATTAAGTAGTTCATGATTCCAGAATCCAGGTTTTCGCTTGAGTTTCTCAGTGGCAAGCAGTCCGTGAACCCATGTCCGAGCACAGCACCACCGCCCCATCTTTGACGCAAAGAGAACTGGATGTGATCGAGATATTGAAAATGGCCCTTTTGTCGTTGAAAGCCCGCTGGGCTTCCAGTCTGTCCGTTCCCCTGGTGTTGTGTTTACTATACTATGCCTTTGCCTATTTCCAGTTCCAGGAAGCTATGGAAGCTTCCGGTGGGATGGATACCCCTTCCGAGGCGGAGACATTCGCGCGTACTCTGGGCGCAGGTAGCGCCCGGGGTCTGCTAACCGGAGTAGGGTTCAGCCTTATCCTTTCGATCAGTCTAATTTTTCCGCTGAGACGTGCGGTGGATTATTTTCAGTTACGTCCGAATTCCCAGGGCAATCTGGGCCTGCAGACCCTTCAGCTGACGATCGGCTCCATACTTCTGGGATTGGCATCCCTGGCGGGGCTGGCGCTATGCCTGGTTCCCGGCGCCTTCTTGATGGTCGCTTTTATGATGTTTCCTGCGGCGCTGGTTGTGCAGGATTCGGGATTCAAAGAGTCCTTCGAAAGAGCCTATCGCACATTTTCGGTTCGAAAGGGTAAGATACTGGCGCTGTTTTTTTTGCTGATTTTGATGACTTCGCTGGTCTATTTCATTGTGGCATTGCCGGCCCTGGTCTATTATGGTTTCGCTCTGTTTCAGATGGTGGCTCAGAACCGGCCGGAAATGCTCGCTCAAATCGCCCCTACAATGATGCTTCTGAACTATGCGGCAGCGGTGCTTTCCGTGCCCTTTGCTATCGGGCTTACCGGGCATACGCTGGTCGCCGGTTACGAAAACTTTCGCCACTTTATTCCGAATGGACCTGAGTTCTAGCGGAGGCGACCCGAAAGCCTCCCGGACAAGATTCCAGGACTCCGGGCAACCATAGAGCCTTCGAGAGCAATCAAGAACCTTCGAGTACATTCGAAAACCATCAAGAACATTCGAGAACAATCTACAATGACCCGATTTCGCACCGACCTGCTCCGACTACTCTCCATGGGTATGGTACTTGCCATTCATGCCACCGGACCGTACGAGTACCACTTCCTGAAGTCCCATGATTTCTTTTCCCAGGATTGGCTGGCCGTGGTACTGAATCAGTTGGCCCGGTTCAGCGTCCCTGTATTCATCATGCTTTCGGGATACGGTCTTATCATGAAATACGGACTCATTGGCGAAAAAGACGGGCTTTCGCCGCAGCAGATCCGGATACCGGTGAAGTCCTTCTTCGCCGAACGGGCCTATAAGATCGGATTACCGTTTCTTGCCTGGAGTATCCTGTATCTTGCCATACAGGGAAAATTAAAGGGACCTTACACCGGCGAATGGCTGCTCGGCCTGTTGCCTTATCTCTATCGCACCGGCGCAGATTATCATTTCTATTTCTTTCACATAATCTTCGAATGCTATCTAGTTTTTCCTGCGCTGGCTTACACAATGAGCCGGCTGCCCCGGTTCAGGACGCCGATTTTGATCCTGTCCTTTTTACTACAGCTGTATGTTTCTTCGCCGGCCCATATCTGGTTTTCCGATCTGCCACGGATTCCCTTCCTGTTTTCGGCCTTTATACTCTACTGGCAGTTCCCCTTTGTTCTCGGAATCTACTATGCCTTCCGGAGCCTGAAGACCCGGGAAAACCTGGTATCAACAGGCCAAGCACTGAATGGCAGTTCGCAGCAATTCGAGCATGCATCCGGAAACGCCCCCCGGGCAGGTTCCCGGACCCATCCAGTTTCGGCCGCATATGGCAAGGCCCGGGCTTTCGCCCTCGCATTCGGCGTAACGGGAGCCTTTGCCCTGGCGCTCTGGGAGTACGTTTTCTGGTCCTGGCGAAGTGAAAATCCGGGAGACTTCAATCACTTCACCCGGATGTCGGTGATGATCTATTCGGCCCTGTTTTTCCTGGCTTTCTACTATTGGCCCGAAAAGGAACGCCTGCCACGGCAAGAGCCCAATGTCTGGTCCCGGTGGATCCCCTATCTGGCCGGGCTTTCTTTCTTCGTATTTATCGCGCATACCTGGATTCTCCGAGGCCTGCAGCAGATATTGCCGGAATGGATGCTAGTTGTACTGATTCTTTTGATCATCCTGTCCTTTGGTCTGGCGGCCGTCCTGGATCGGATCGTAAAGCCAGCCATTTTACGTACCGCGCTGGGCCTGGACAGCAAGAAAACCAGGTAGACTGTAATTGTCGGAAAGCGGATTGCCGCGAAGGTCGGCCAGGCCGGGAGGTTATTGGGATCAAATAGGCAGGCTATTGAGCAGAGAACACATCAGAATCTGCAAGATCATTGAAGGGAGGATGCTTTCGCTTCTTTCCCGCATGATGCCGGCCCCCAGGCCAAAAAGAAAGGCTCCCATACCCTGGACCACCGGAGCCCATAGTCCCAGGGCTCCGTCCAACAGAGTCACCAGAGAAAGCGGACTTACGGCAAGCATGGCAGCATATCCAAAGCCTGAAACCAGCACCGGCACGGACAGGAACCAGCGACCGTGGGGCTCCTGGATCTCATGGTGTTCCTGTAGCCAACCGTGTACGTTCACCCGAAAAAGAACTTCCATGGATGCAGGAAGAAACAATCCGAGCATCAGCATATGATAGAGATCCGGGAATGGCTCTCGCACAGCCCATATACCGCCGGCTACAGCGGCGGGAACGGTCAGTGGAAGCAGCAAGGCCCAATCCCATCCGGCAGGAATGCGAAACCCGTACAGATAGGGCTTGTGGCGACATTGCCAGAATACAAGAAATAGAGTAAAAAGAGCAACTACCGGAGCAAAAAGCTCGGTGAATAAATCCGTTCCTGTCTTTACGTATGCACCGCCAAAAAGGGAAAGCAGTTCGGATCCCAGAAAGGCAAGCATCGCCCCGAAGAAAGGAAACATAGAACCGGTAATCATTCGCCCCAATCGTTCGGCGGCGGGAGGCCGCTTGTAAGCCTGTCTGCAGATACGAACAATTTGCGACGGTTTCAGGCCGGTACCGGTAAGCCTGGGCGAGCCTCCAATCTCCTGGGAGCCTCCCCATCGATTCTCCTGTTTGCGTCCGGATACTTCCGGATCTTCATGATTCAAGAAGCGATACACACGATCCATTTCCAGAGGAAAGAACAAATCGGATTTGCGAATGGTGTATACACCGTCGCTTTTCTGTAGCAGGAGTAAAGCAGGTCTTGTGCCGTACACTCGATTCAGGTATTCCTCCATTTCGTAGATACCCATATCGGTGCGATAAACGATTACGCTGTTATTTTGATCCAGTTCCGCGCGAGCCAGTTCTTCCAGGCCTTTGAAGTCCTTAAAATCCTCCGGCCGAAAAAACATCTCGTCGATTCGGTTCAGTAACTTGCGAGTGTAAGTGGCAAAGTCGATTTCATCCCAGCGCCCATCGGACTTTATTCTTCTTTCGTCTTCGCGCAGGTGGTCGATCTTGCTCATTACATCCTTGTGTTGAGCCTTGGGTAGCCCGGCCACATCCTGGTATTCCAGTCCCAGTCCGTCGATAATGCCTTCCACTCGGATCAGCGGTACAATGGCCCGATAAACCGGCGCATCTCCTTTTCTAAGATGCATGTGGTTCAGTAGAATCCATACAGCCAGAACGGTATCCAGGTCAGGATCATTGGCCCAAATGGTCCATTTTTTGTCCGAAAGATTCAATCCTTTGCGAACCAGCACCAGAGCTTGCTCACAGGTAGCCAGGGTGAATGATCGCTCTACTCCATCATGGTGATCGAGATTGTAGACCTGTCTTTCATGATCCATGAAGGGTTCGCTTTGGGCAGCCCCATCCAGGAAGATTGTTCGTTCGCCTGCCTTTCGCGCATTGGCGCCGGAAACAGACTTCCCCCTTTCGATTCGAACGCTGATATTGGGAGCTTCAAGGCAGGATAAAACCTTGCCTTCTTCCAGCTCCTTTACCGAATACCGATCCGGAAGCTTGCTAAGTTCCGTGGAGAATTCCTCGGATTCTTTAATCTGTTCCGATTCATCTGATTTCGAGAAGCCGGCCAGCTTTTTTATTAGTTCCAGCATGGCAGACCCCATTGAAAGAGGGGTGGGTTACTGTTGCAATAGACTTTTCATCCGATTCCGACTCTGATGTTGCTGACAATGCCGGGATGTTTCCGCCATTTCCGTGTAGAATCCATCAGGCCGGACAACTCTTAAGGTCTTTCTGGCGACACCCTTTGCGAATTCCGGAAACCATTTATAGTTCCAGATCTATATACTCACCGGGCGTCCAATGAATCACCTCCAGCCCTTCCGGGGATTTGCCGCTGGCCACAAGATGCTTCAAGTAAGTGGCCGATTCGCGGGGCGAATCGTCGCCAAGCTCGAAGGTTCCCCAGTGAACCGGTACCATTCGCTTTGCCTTCAGATCTGCGCTGGCCTGAAGCGCTTCCTCTGGATTTGTATGGGCGGCTTTCATGAACCATCGAGGCTTGAAGGCGCCCACCGGCATTATGGCCAGATCCAGGACTTCGCTTCGACGATTTCGAATATCTTTAAAGTGCGGCGAGTAAGCAGTATCGCCGGCAAAGAAGATGTTTCTTTGTCCTATGCGAATCCAGTATCCGCCCCAATGGTACTGCATGGTATCGTTTATCCCCATTCTACTCCAGTGTTGTGCGGGCATGTACTGAATCTCAAAGGGGCCCACCTGGCTTTTGTCCCACCATTCCTGGGCCCGCGCTATCAAGCCTTCCTCTCTGGCCCAGAGAGACATACCCGAAGGCAACAGAGTAACCGAATTATGGTTCTTTTTTGAAAGATACTGGAGCGTCTCCAGATCAAGATGATCTCGATGGGCATGGCTTACCAGAACGGCATCGGCGGCCGGAATGCCATCCTTTGCTATGGGCAGAGGAGTCATGCGAGGTCGGGTCAGCACATCGCCATACACGGGATCCATTACCAGATGATAGGTTCGATTCTCGACAGTGGCGGAAACCCAGGTGGTTGCATGTCCCAGCCAGATAATGCGAACCACTCCTTCTGGGGGATAAAAATGGTCGCGACGCAACGAAGAAACCGGCGGTGGCGTTCCGGGAAGAGAATCGACGGCCGGAGGATCCACCTCGCCAAAAAGCTTCCAATATATTACTGTGGACAGTCCCTTCTCTACGATGGCCGAGTCATCGTAGAGGTTCTGATATCTTCCATTACTGTAGTGGGGCGAATTCACCCGTTCCGGATCCAGGGTATAGCAACGAATACCGCCCAGCAGAAGGGGTACTGTGCAGAGCATAAAAATGAGTCCGGACTTCATGGTGTAACTATGGGGCATTCAACCGCAGAAAACCTATTCTGCGGTTACCAGCGGATTTGGTTCTGATGCAGATGCCTATGCTCCGAAGCGGAAAAAGGGGCCCCGTAACGATGCAAAAGAAACGAACCCGATAGCGCTTTCGTCGGTCAAAATAAAAGGAGAGACCCAAAAAATTCATTTACAATCATAGTGCGGATGGGCAATCCTTTTCGCACTAATGGTTTGGAGGATCAAATGCTAAAGAGACATTCCAGCTTGCTGAGAGTTGTTTGTGCGCTCTTCTTTTTCGCAGCTACAACCGGAGTGATGGCTTCGCCTGTAGGAACATGGAAGACCATCGACGATGAAACCGGAAAACCCAAGAGTTTTGTTCAGATCTACGAATACCAGGGGAAGTATTACGGAAAGATAGTAAAACTGATTAACCCTTCGGAGCCCAATCCGAAATGCACAAAGTGCACAGGTGCCTATAAGGACAAGCCCATCCAGGGAATGACCATTATGTGGAACCTGAAAAAAGACGGAGAAGAGTATTCCGGGGGACAGATTCTGGATCCAAACAATGGAAAAACCTACACCTGCAAAATTTGGGTGGAAGGTAATGCATTGAAGGTTCGTGGTTATATCGGACCTCTGTTCAGAACACAGACCTGGTATCGCGTTAATTGATACCCGAAAGGCAGGACAATCGTCCTGCCTTTTTCTTTTCGTGTCCGCACCCCCAAATCGCCGCCAGCCAGAAATCAAATTAGAATATCCACTGCGGCTCGTTTAAATCCAAAATGCCGGCGCCGGCCAAATCCCATTCGCTGTATTTCGTTTATATTATCCGCACATCGGCAGATACTCTCTATACGGGAATCACCACCGATCTTTCGCGTCGCTGGCAGGAACACAGCAATAGCAACAAAGGCAGCAAGTACCTAAAAGCAATCCGTCCACTGGAGATTGCAGCCGCCTGGGAAATCCATCCCGGCGAAAAAGACATCCAGGGCGCTTCGCTCCGTTCGGTGGCCAGTAAGCTGGAATCCAGAATCAAGTCCCTGACCAGAGAGGAGAAATTGCGATTGATTCGCCGCCCCTCCACCGTCAAAAGATTTGACTGCTGCATAGAATTCGGTTGCCATCCCATTCATGCATCCAGGCGAAAAGCCATTCAGCAAAGAGTCTAGCTTTCTGGTTCCGTCCCTTTCTTTAGGGGAAACAGAATTTCTTCAAGCGCTTTACCATGAAGCGTCCCGCCTGGGCAAACTGGGCCCGCTATTTCCGGGGATGGTCTACTATAACGTTTCCGGTTATCTGATGAAGAATCTCTGGCCAGAACTTTACGAATCCCGTCGCGAGCAGGACGGCACAATCCTCGGCTACGCCGCCAATGAAAGCGGCTGGCAAGGTAAACTCAATTCCCTTCGCTCTGTTCTGGATACCGCCAGCGGCACAGCCCGGATCGATAAGAACTTCGTAATGGAGGGGCCACAGTTTCTGGCCCTTTGCCGGGTTACAGCGCCTGCGCACTCTGATCCAGCAACCGGGGAACAAAAACCGCAGATGTCCGACCACTCCACAGGCTCAGAAGCAACGGAGCCCGAAAGCGCCGCATCCAGGCTTGCCATTGTGCTTCTTTCCAGCGAGGATCCTGGACTCCATTATTCTTTGCGCAAGGACCCGGAGAGTCGCTTCGAATCTGAAGGAAGGACGTTTCAGCATTTTCGCGTGCAGGGGGAGGCAAAGGCAGTTAGATTTCAGATTGTGAGCGCCTCGCGGTACCGTCGTTTTGGACCGGTTTTCATGATGCGCGAAATCACAGGACTGGGCGCCATTGCCGCCGGTATACTTAATTCTGCCGGTCAGGTCCCCACGGACTCCCTTGCCTATCTCGAGCGTGCAGGCCAGAATCGAGCGAATGGCCGCCCCACCAGGCAGGATCTGATAACTGCCCGAGGATTCATTCACCAGCTATGCGAATCGGTAACTTCGCATCATCCGCTCTGGGATAGGCTGGACTCGGCGCCGGAATAGGCTGAAGGTTTCGACGGCCCTGGACTTCTGAAGACGAACGAAAACCGAAGGACATTCAGCGAAATATCTGCCCTGCTCGGAGAATCGGCCATCGTCCAAAACAGCCAGCGACCATAGATTGCTTAACCGGCGAAAAGAGGCATCACCGGTTGGCTAGAGGCATCACTGGCTGCAGAAGGACGTCACTGGCTGGTACGACTGTAGCCATTCAAGCCCGGGCCATTTCGGCGATCTCATCGGACAGGTAGGTATGCACTCCGGATTCTTTGGGCTGCGCCATACCGCGAGCCACATCTGACGCTTGAATGGCTCGGTACTTGCGAACCGGTCCGAGCAGAAATGGATTCAGTACAGCTGCAGCCACCGCGCCCAATCTTTCCCCGGCCCGATGCTCCTGTCGCGGCCCCAACAGTAGACTGGGCTGATAAATGTAGAGCGATGGCAGTCCCAGGGCTTTCAGATCTTTTTCCAGGCTTCCTTTGATACGATTATAATAAATCATACTGGAAGAGTCTGAGCCCAGAGCAGTGACAACGTGGAAGTCCACGCTGTTTCGGGCGCATATTCGTGCAAGGGCCATGGGATACTGATAATCCACCTTTTCGAAGGCTTCCTTGCTTCCGGCCTTTTTCATGGTAGTGCCCAGACAGCAGTACACCGGACCCTTGAAGTCCGGATAGGTGGACGTATCCTCGAAATCCATGACGTGGAATAGAACCTTCTTTGCCGCACTTGCGGACTGTTTCTCCAGGGAATCAGGATGGCGCCGCACCAGGGCCAGAACCTGATCTACGTCCGACCGGCTGGCCAGCTCTTCCAGAAGAAACCCGCCAATCAAACCGGTGGCGCCGGCAACGTATGTAATCATGCCCCCTCCTGACGACAGAGTCGACGAATGAGTTCTTCGTGACCCGGAAAGATCTCGACAAGCGCATCCGCCGAAGCGAGCTCAAAGTCCTGGAAATCAAAGCCCGGGCTGACCGTACAGCCCACCAGGGAGTAGCCAGCTTTGCTATGCTTCGGATCCGGCTCGGAAGCAAACCAGGCCCCGGCCGGCACCACGGCCTGGAAGCGATGACGATTCCAATCCGATCCCAGTTCATGGCAATGATAAGTGCCGTCAGGAAGCAGTTGATGCACTAGCAGAGGATCTCCGCTATAGAAATGCCACATCTCATCGCTTTTTATCCGATGAA
Source organism: Spirochaetaceae bacterium (assembly GCA_002730875.1). Classification (GTDB taxonomy): domain Bacteria; phylum Spirochaetota; class Leptospiria; order Leptospirales; family Leptonemataceae; genus UBA3465. The sequence goes on from PCBI01000018.1 coordinate 91,513, forward strand.
AGGCCGAGAACTCGCCGGCCGGGATGAGAAAGTGGATTCCTGTACAGACGTTTCGCGGCCCATGAGCGCCGATCAGGGAACCCGGAATCTCTATTTCGCTTCTGTAGGTTTCCGCAAAATAGCCGCCTTCGGGATGGGGCTGGAGCATCAGTTTTCTGGCTATGTCTTCAATCTTTTGCATAGTATGACTGCTTTGGGGCCCGAAGCTGGACCGGTAGAGTATTTGCGCCAGGGGGCCTTGCTTCCATGGCTTCTTTCGAGGGGCTCCTCGTCAGATCATTCGATCCAGGCTTCAGGTCGACGTATCCAGGATGCCGTTTAGAACCATATCCGTGAGCAGCGCCACATCCTCCGGAAATTTCAGGTTGCCTTCCCGAAATCCTACGGCGATGCCGATGGCCACCGAACGTAGCACAAAGGCCATTTTCTGGGGATCACGTCTCCTGAAATCGCCGGTAGCAATACCGGATTCATAGGCTCGGGCGATAGGAGTCACAGCCCCTTTGCCAGCCACCTCAAAATCTTCGACAATATCGATTCCAGATTCCCGCACAAGTTCGGAGCGCTTGGTAATTAGTAGATCAAAGTAAGCATGATTTCGACCGTAGAATTCGAAAAAGGCAATGGCCGCCGCCTTTAGCGTATCTACCGGCTTTGCTTCGTTGAGGGCATTCAACGCCCGGTCATAGCCTTCATTGAGTTCCTGAAGTCCGCGGGTTAGTAGAGCCAGATAGATTTCGGCCTTGTTCTTGTAGTACAGGTAAAGCGCTGGCCTGGACAAAGATACAGTGGCGGCAATATCCTCCATTGTGATCTCTTCGTAGGCTTTTTGTTCAATCAGTTGGCGGGCAGACTCGAGAATCTCCTGCTTTTTGCGAATTCGGCTCTTTCGTTCCTTAACGGCCATAACGGAAAATACAATGTATTTACGATCTATTTGTACATCAAGAAGAAAGCCCCTCCCAGGGGCTTTCTTCGCAGTCGGATTTTTGCCTGTGACAGGCGTTCCGCAGGAGCTGTAACGCTACTTACAGTCTGCTTTCAGAGAGGTTTCTAGCTTGATGTTTACGTCTGGCCAGAGTTTGCTCACCTTATCCGGACCGGTGTGCAATGCCTTGCATACTTCGTTCAGAGCCTTTAATGCTTCGTTGCCTTCCCAGTTGGCCACATCCAGCGCTCCGGTAAGCACTACCTTGCGCCCATCTACGGAAAGCTCCACTGGCACTTCCTGGGACTGACCATTCATTTTGAGAACCATGGTTCCAGAATTGCCCTCTATAGATTTAACCGAGCCTTCTATGGTCTGACTGCTCATCTTTCCAAAGAAGTGCTCTTTGATCTTGGCATCCCTTCCATCGTTTCCGGAATCCACGCTATTTGCATCGATGGTAAACGTTGCATTCTTGAATACATCCAGCTGGCTGGAAGCTGCCTGGGTTCCGTTGACCTGAAAGGTATTGAATCCACCTTCTACGGCGGCTTTTTCGGTGAATTTGTACGCTGTCCAGTGCACCGATGTGGCTTCCTGGCTGTAGGTGAAGGTGCAATCATCGGTCAATGGAGCGCTTTGATCATTCTGCTCCCCGGAACAATTCAGCATGGTAAGGGCGGTCAGTAGAGATACTGCCAGCAATAATCTTTGTTTCATTTAATCCTCCAGATGGTGTTATACAGCCGCATCCTGCTCTTTTTGACAGTCTTCGCAATAGCCATACACTTCGAAAATGTGGGTTACCGGCTTGAAATGAGCGTTTTCCATTTGCTGCTTAAAGGCGCCGGATACATCGCATTCATCCAGACAGAAACTCTGCTTACAGGAGAGACAAATTGCATGGTGATGGTGATGTTTTCCCTGGAACTCGAAGCGGGCCGAATCCCGGCTTTGCAGATTGATCTGCCCAACCAGGCCGGCCTCGGTAAGCGTGGACAGATTTCGATAGATTGTGTCCAGACTTACATGGGGATGCCTTTCTTTGATGGCCGCATGAATCTCCTGCACTGTAAGCGGAGAATCGCTTTCGATGACTGTTTCCAGAATCTCAATCCTTTGCGGGGTAAGCTTATAACCCAGGTCTTTGATTTTCTGGAGAGAAAAGGCAAGCTGTGACTGGTTACCGGCCATCTTCATCTAAAGAATCCATATCGAATGCAGGGTGACAATGGTTTTTTCATCATTCTGTATCCCGGTTGCGCTGAATTATCGGTGAGCCTAGGACATCCTGGTTCCGGTTTTGAATCGTCTTCCGAGAAAAGAAACCAGCGCAAAGATGGCAATCACCAGAACAGCCATATGCGTCATAGGTACATCCAGCCAGGAAGCGCTGTAAAACCCGATTACCGAGGCGCACAGAGCAAGAGCCGGAGTGATAATCAGTAGCTGTAATGGAGAACGGCTCAGTTCTCGGGAAGCCATGGCCGGCAAAACCAGATATCCGAACGTGAAAACCAGACCGGCAATCCGCAGCGAAAGCCCGACGACAATACCGACCCACAGAAATGCCAGCAGCTCCACCCGAAAAGCCCGAATTCGCAGGGAGCGGGCAAAACCAGGATCAAGAATGGAGATCAGTATTCGCTGTCCAAACAAGGCAACCAACAGCACCGTAATTAGCAGCAGGGCCGAAAATAGAAGTATCTCCCGGGTCTGCGATCCCAGCAAACCGGCCGAAAGGATTTGCTGCACTTCCGTCAGACCAAAGGGAGCGCTGGACACCAGTATAATGGAAAGCGCGCTACTGATAAGAAAGACCCAGCCATTCACCGATTCCATGGTAAGCCTTAAGCCCAATCGGCCGGCAAGCAGTGGAGCCAGCACTGCGGAGCCAGAAGCAAAGAGGGCAGCGCCTCCTTCCAGAATCCAGAAATAGGCCGGATCTTCGCGCACCAGATGGAGCCCGGCAGCCAGCCATAACGCGGAAGCTACGCCCACGGTGGAGGCCTGCGCCACAGATGCCCCCAGAAAAATCTGATCTTTCAGTACAACCACAATTCCGCAAACCGCAAGAAGGGCAGCCGCCAGCCATCCCGTGGCATAAGTTTGCCAGAACAGTTCCCAGGTCTGAAAAAAAGAATCCATTCAATTGTCCTCCGATACGACGAAGCGACCATCTCGGAAGTCAAGGATCCTGGTTTGTTCGATTTCGCTTAGATAATGATCTTCATGGCTGACTATGAATACAGTTTTTCCATCTTCCTTGTGAAGCCGATTGAGCTCTTCGTAGAATCGAATGGCCGATGGACGATCCAGTCCAGTGGATGGCTCATCCACCAGAAGGCATTCTGGTTCCACCATCAGTGTTCGCGCAAGGATTGCCCGTCTTTGCTGGCCTCCGGAAAGATCCCAGAAGTTCCGATGAAGAATGTCTCCTATCCCGAGTCTTTGCTGTACCGCCGACAGCGTGACTTTGTTGTCTGTGTCATCCCTGAGCCTACGCTGGCCGGACTCCACCAGAGCACGACGGCCCATCATTACAAAATCAAGCACTCGCAGGTTCACCGATGGATGGATCTCCACCGATTGGGGAATATAGCCTGCGGCCAGCGGACGACTCCATTTCAGAGTTCCGGACAACGGAGAAAGCAGCCCTACAAGGGTCTTGAGCAGAGTGGATTTTCCGCAACCATTGGGTCCGCGTATCACCCAGAATTGTCCTTCTTTCGGTTCCCAGTTTACCTCCGCCACTGAGCTGATGTAACCAATCTCCAGCCTTCGGGCCTCCAGCACTATTCCCGAAGTTTCGGTCAACGGGTTCCACCGAGAAGAACAGATACATTGTAGCCGATGAAATCCAGATAATTGTCCGTGCCCGGGCGGGCCTCGCCCTGGTTGGCCATGGGCAGAATCTTCGCGCCGGTCTTCTCGGCCAGAAAGCTTGCATATCTGGGGTTATAGTATGCTGCGGACAGTATGTACATGGCGCTGGTGGATTGCATTCGGGAAGCCAGTGCCGTGAGATGATTTGTGGTAGGCTCCACCCCTGCAACAGGTTCCATGTAACCCACAAATGTCAAACCGAACACATGGGCCATATAACTCCATGTAGCCTGGTGATCCCCTACGTAATTTCGATTCTGCAGGGATTGCACCTGCTTGAGCCAGCCACCCAGACTGCTTTCCAGACCGTTCTTCTTTAAAAATGCCAGGAATCCATCGTAGCCGGACCGGTGTAGCAGCAAAGCGAGACGGTCCAGCTTGCCGGAGTATTTTTCGGTCAGGGCAGGACCAAAGAGCTTTGTGGATAGCTGCCTTTCGAACTGATTGTATCTTGCTTCATAATACGCAGCGTAGGCAGGATCGATCCTTTTGAGGCGATCCCGAATCAGACGGGCCACAAGCAATCCCGCGGAAGGATCTGTAAGATAATGTGGGCTACCCTGCGGATGCACATCGCCCATGCTACGGTCCACATCGGTGGTGGGTCGGTTTCGGGGAGTTATGACGCTGGATGCGTCGATGAAATTCGGCGATCCCGGATTTAGCTTTGGATTTCTGGCCTGCTTCAGAAGCACAGGCACCCAGCCAATTTCCATTTCCATTCCGATTTGAATAAAGACGTCTGCCTGATTCAAGGAGCGAATGAAGTTGGGTCGGGCATCTATGAAGTGTGGATCTTCTGTACCCCGGGCAAAGGATTCTACGTTGACCCGGTTGCCCCCCACTTCTTTGGCCAGCATTCCCAGTTCGGGGACGGTTGCTCTAATCTCCAGTCGGCCATCGCCAGCCTCGGCCATGGCAAGCCCGGGCACAAGCAGTACGAGAAGCGATAGAACGGCCGTAAAACGCAGCCCTGCTACCGTCCATCCGCGCTTCTGCGACGCTTCTTCCATGTATCCTTTCTTACTTCCTGTTGCTTGTATTTCGTTCTTCATAATAACCTCCCTATCGGGTTCTTCCATCGGTATCAGCTCATTTCGTCGTTCGTTGCGCCGGTCCGGAGACCTGTCTGCACATGGTAGCCCATCGTAGAGCCGCCCCTAGAATTTATGCGCCGGATGATGCCCAATCAAGAACTCCGCTCCGATCCAGACCGACCAGGCGGCCCTTCCTTTGTCCTGTAGCACTACTTCCAGGGGATACGCCGGCAAGGAGGAGTTCAATTCATTCAATGGAATCTGCAGTACCTTTCGCTGTCGGGTATGGTCCGCCCATTCCTGGTTGTACTGAACTCGGAATCGTGTAAACTCCGAGGGCTGATACTGAAGTAGAGGCGAGATTCGGACCCGGGTATCTCTGTATGGATCCCGATCCCGGCCAAACAAATCCTTTCCGCCTACCCAATCGCCTCCATCCACCCGGCTTTCGCCGGCGCCGCTGGCGAATTCGTACCTCAATCCGGCAGACCAGGTTCTCACAAAACCGAATAGAACCTGGGTATAGTAACCCCAATCGTGCAATGTCTCTTCCGGGTTGGCCAATCGCATCATGGCTTCCAGAGCCTGTTTTGCTTCGTTTTCCGACAGGGCGCTGAAGTCTCTGGCTCCGGTAAGCACAGCTATGGCCAGGCCAAAGTTTCCCTGATCTGTAGAAAGAAAACTGTCGTTGGCCAGGTTTGCCAGATTGATGCGCGTAAACGTTTCCCTTTCGTCGTAAGGCTCAAAGAAATCGCCGCCCAGCAAGGCATAGGTGTTGGCCAATCGCCCGATGTCCGGCCATTTGTGTACCTTGTACTCTCTTCGCATGTATTCGCTTTGCCAGATCACGTAGGGAAAGCCCCGGTGGTTTTGCACCGGTCGCCATTTCACATAAAGATCCGCCCCATACATCAGGGTGTGGCCCTGCGGTCCGGTGGCGTTGGGACCGGCCATGCCCGAAAAGCCAAATTTGGTCGTAATGGTATCTGTTAGATCCAGGGAATTTTCCCATCGAACTAAATAAGCCATGTCAGCCGGGCTCTTCGCCTCGCGGGAGATGGTATCGTAGCCGCCGATGGGCATTTCTTCGTCTCCGCCGTGGGAATGGGAATGACCACCTTCTTCAGCGGCGCCGAGAAAGCTCTTCATCATTTCGCCGTCGGCATTTTGAACGCCAAAGTGCATCTCCGAAAACCAGGGCACGGGTAAGAGCCATCCCAGTCGAAGCCCCTGACTGTTGAGCCCGTGGTTTCCCATGAGCCGCGTGAGAATTACGGGAGCATCCATCCAGGCCCAGGTATGGGGATGCTGAGGATTCAGAAGACCGAACTCGCTATAGAACTGACCGGCCTCAAGTTGCAGGCCATAAGGAAGGGCCTGAGAAGTAATAAATGCCTCTTCAACTTCTGCGCCATGCGAGAGGTTTACATGCGCCTCGGCAAAGAAGTAGGGATCCACCGCGCCAGAGAAGGAAAGCTCCAGACTGGTTACAGAAAAGCCTTTTCGCCGGGGATCGTGCAAACCGCTCTGTAGATTCTGGATTTCCGAATTATCTAGATGCGAAAAACCCAGGGCAAAATCTCCTACAAGGGAGACATCCATGAGGCGGACATTTGTATTGCCGGCACGAATGGAGGCCAGGTCCGTTGAGCTGCCGGATGGGAGGCCATTTCTACCGGAGTTGTCTGCCGGACCGATTTCATCCAGGGCATCCTCCAGGGATTGTCCGTCCGGCTCTTCGGCTTGCAACCCGGCCACAGCAAAAGCCAGACAAACCAGAAGCATCGACGAGACCATCCTGGCCCAAACCTGAAAGGGCCTACAGGGCCTGGATCCTGAATCCCTGCTCCCGGTGATTCCCGCATCTGATCCGGTTTCTTCTATGCTATGCATCTGCACTGTCTTCATCCGCTGTGGATCACAATTCATCTGAACCTGCCTCTGTAAATACGAAATTTCTTATTTTGGCTTGACGCCAAATAATAATTTTCTGATTTAAGGATCAAGAACTTTCCGTTGGAGACCCCGGCGGTTAAAAAAAGACCGAGGTAGAATCAAATTATGAAGAGAATACTAATTATTACCCTGGCCGCGGCGGCCCTGGTGGCCAACTGTACCCAGGAGACCGAAGACAACTCGGCCCTGGCCCTGGCGGCCCTGGCCATCGCAGCCCCCAACTGCACTGTAAATGGCACCCAGTTTTATGCAGACGGCACAGTGGACTGCTCCAGCGGCACCTCTGCCGTTGCCACAGGAACGGCCTTTCTGGCAGCAGCCCAGACCCACGGTGATGTGCTTTCTCTGCAGGTGACTGTAGATGTAGGCTCAGGATCCGAAGATAAAGTGGAAATCCTGGGGCATGGAAGCGGTCGTGCAGCAACAAGCGCCGCGTTTATCAGGCTGACCAATACCGGAAATACCAGGGCCGGAGGAGCTTCCAATAGCTCCGGCGGGGATACCGGCATCAACCAGAACGGGGACGGCACTTATTGCATAGAATTTCACAACGAAGCGGAAGTTCATGCCATCTATGATAAATTGGCCTGCCCGGCAGGGACGAAGGCGACTACCAGCACGCACTGGGACTCCGAGGGTAACAATGGTAGTGCGGTCACCACCGGCGCCCCTGCTGGCAAGAACTGGGGCTTTTCTCTGGTGAACTCCGGCATCAGCGGGCTGACAGTAAACAGCGAAGAGAAATTTACCGATTAAAGCGTATTGCTGAATCGATCAGGGACTGGATCCGCCTGCCTGGCGCAGGCGGATCACTCTTATTATGTAGCCGCACGACCAAAAGGGTCGGCTGGCTCAGCTCCCGGGCCGCATAGCCGTCACCAGCAAACGCTGCCAAAAGTCGGTGGCGCTGTTTGGCTTTTCGCTTTACATTGATCCACACTATCTGAATTGTCCAGGGGTATGAACTCCAGGGTCATCTATTATATAGCTCTTGCACTTTTCAGTATTATCTATGTAATCCTATCCCCCCATACGCCCTATCCGGGTAGCATACTACTCAAGGCCATTCCAATATGGCTGGTAGCCGGCCATGTATTTCTGACCTTGAAAGACCTGAAAGGAAGGCTGCTTTTCATTGGCCTTATGTTTGGCTCCGCCGGCGACATTGCTCTGGCCACAGACTATTCGTTGAGCTTCATGATCGGTCTGGGCTTCTTTCTGATTGGTCATCTGTTCTACATCGCCTGCTTCTCCCGTCAGTGGAAGTTCCAGCCTGTAAGACTGATTCCGGCAGGACTGGTAATGATTCTCTCTATTGGTCTGAGCATTGCACTGACCCCGCGTCTGGGCGGGCTTACCATCCCGGTGTATGCCTATGTTTTCATAATCACTCTTATGGTCATCTTTGCCGTGTTCAGAGGAGCGCCCAGCCCGGCGGTGTGGATTGGCGCCGTGCTGTTTCTGCTTTCCGATGCAATCATTGCCGTACAGAAATTCATGGAAATTGATGTGCCCCAGGAATCCATTCTAATCATGGCGAGCTATTATCTGGCGCAGATCCTCATCGGCGAAGGCAGCATTCAAGACGAAAAAGCATCCGCGGACCACTGAGGCAGCTATGCTGTGGCGGGGGACCCTGGTGCTGCCCGGGACGCACCAGGGCCGAGGCTTCTCTCAATGCGGCGGATTCGAAAGTATTCGCTCCATGTTTTGTCGCAACACTTCGCGATCTACCGGCTTGGTTAGATACTCCAAAAAACCATGAGCCAGTAGCTTCTCCCGATCGCCCATCATGGCATAGGCCGTAACGGCAATACTGGGAGTGTTCTGGTTTTTAGCTGTCTTCTGATATCTTCGCAGAACTTCCACGCCATCCAGCGATGGGTCGCCCAGGTTGATGTCCATGAGTACCAGGTCATACTTCTTTCGCTCCAGATACTCCAGGGCCTGATGACCGCTATAGGCCACATCGAATGAATAATCCGAATCCAGGAATCTCTGTAGGACGAGACTGTTGATTCTATCGTCTTCTACTATTAATATCTGATGCATTAGCTCTTTCGAAAATAGACGGCAAAAACCGACCCCTCTCCTTTTTTGGAACTATAGAACATATGACCATCCAGAAGGCGGGCAAAGCGCAGAGCTATGGAAAGTCCCAGACCGCTTCCCTGGTATTTACGGGCCTGCCCTGTGCTTTCCTGGCTAAAGGGCTCAAACATTCGGCTCTGATATTTTTCGTCGATTCCAATACCGGTATCTTCTACCCGCAAATAAACATAACCGTGCGCCGATTCTTCCGGTCGACCGTCCTCCGATCCGTCCAGCGACATGATTTCCGTGAGATTGGCGACGTCAGGTAATTGAGAAGACTGGCCACTTTGCACAAGCACATGCCCCTCTTCGGTGAATTTGATAGCATTGCCCACAAGGTTGTGTAGGATATTCTCTACCAGACTCTTGTCCGCGAAGATAGCAGGAATACCCGGGTCTGGCTCCGATCGAAGCTCCACCCCTTTTTCCCGGGCCAGGACTGCCAGGGAATCCACAACATGCGACAGGCAGTCGTTTATGGATACGGCTGCTATCTCCAGATTCGTTTTGTTTGCCTCAATCCTGGAAAGATCCAGCACCTGGTTGATGGTGTTCATCAAGCGGTCGCCACTACGACGAATCATTGTGGCGTACTCTTTCATTGGATCGGTATTTGCTTCGTCCTGGATGACGCGGGCCAGTCCCATAATTCCATTCAATGGGGTCCGGATTTCATGACTCATGTTCGCCAGAAAACTGGATTTGAGTCGGTTGCTTTCCTCCGCTCTTTCCTTGGCAGAAAGTAGCTCCTGCTCCGCCTGCTTTCGCTCAGTAAGGTCCGAAACCAGAACGATGTGTCCCTGGAATCCATCATTATCGGCGAAGACGGGAGTCAGGTCCAATCGCAGCCATTTGGTCACATCGGCTTGAAACTCCAGTTCAAAACTGAATGATTCCCTGGATGCGAGTAAGGATGCGAATCTCGCCGAAAGGGTTTTGTCTGAGTCCGAAGGGGCGCGCGAGAAAAAGAGCTCGGTTAAGGTCATGCCTGCCTGAATGGGATTATTCAAAGCGAGTATGGCTACCAGACCTTCGTTGGACCATTGAATGATTTCGTCCGGACCGGAAAGGATTACCCCGTTGTCCGTTCGGCTGGCCACCATGGACAGTCGGCGAATCTCCAGTTCTGTCTCTTTGCGAGCCGTTATATCCTGAAACGTACCCATGATCTTTGTTGTTACGTTCCGGTCCTTGATGGCCTTGATCGTCATTCGAACCCATAGATTTCGGCGACGGGCGCTGGTGAAAGCGAGTTCCATATCGGAGCTTTCGCCGAACTGAATGGCCCTTTCCATGGCCTCCGATATCCGCTTCTGGTCTTCGAGGCCATAGAAGGACAGGCTGTCCAGAGCCTGAAGATCTGTATCCAGAGGCAGGTCGTGTATGTGGAATACCTCGTCCGTCCAGCTGGTACGCCCGGTGGCAAGATCCATTTCCCAGCCGCCGACCCGGGCTACAAGCTGGGTATCCCGAAGTAGATCCCGGGATTTGCGCGACTCGGTAACATCCCGGGCTGTGGCGTAGAATAGCCTCTTTTCGTCCAGTTGCACATAGTTCCAGGAAAGCCACCGGAAAGAGCCTTCGCTGGTCTGGTATCGGTTCTCTATGGCCTGGAAAGTATCCGGATTGGCGATGGCCTTTTCAAACCACTCCATGGTCAGCGAAACGTCTTCCGGATGCACAAATTCGATGAAGGGACGACTCAGCATTTCCTCCCTGGAATACCCGAGAGTCTGCTCCCAGGCAGGGTTCAAGTCCTGAAAAAAACCATCATAACGGATGGTACACATCATATCCATGGAAACGTTGAACAATCGTTCCCTTTCTTCTTCGGCTTTCTTTCGATGCGTGATGTCGACAGCGGTGCTAACCTTATAAACTTCGCCGTCTTCGCCGATCAGCCGCCCGGCGCTGGTCTGCACCGTAAATTGATGACCATCCCTGTGTATAACCTTCCATTCAGTTTCTTTTTCTTCGGCCTCGCCGTCCACAAAGCGACGATGCAGGCGAAATGCATAATCGCGAATACCGGCAGGCAACAGATTCGTAAAAGGCTGGCCGATTAATTCCTCTTCCGAGTATCCATAGAGGCTGCAAAAGCCCGGATTCACCCGGACATAGTTACCCGAGCGATCGATGACGCTGATTCCTACCTGAGCTGTATTCAGAATGGACTGTACCAATTGCTTTTGTTGGTACAATTCCAGTTGCGTTGTTTTCAATAGAGTAATATCAATGATGCCCAGGGAAATCACCTGGATATCCTCGCCCGACTCATGCACCGGAGTAAAATGATACATCAACCAGACCTGTTTGCTTTTGCCGTCCAGACCGGTCGTTTCCAGGAGATGTTCGGTGGTGATTTGTTCGCCGTTCAGAGCTTTGCGAAAATCGTTGTAAAAGGATTCCAGATTCTTCCCGGGAAGAATATCAATAATCAAAGAGCCCTCTTCCACGATGGCGCCGGATATACCCTTGAAGATGTTTACCGCGACCTCATTTAATGCCACAACTTGATAGGACTTATCGATAAGAAGAAATCCCTGCAATGTATTGCTCAGCAGGGCGCGAATATTGGCGCGGCTTCTTTCCAGGGATTGCTGCTGCTTTTCCATTTCCCCGGTCATGGACTTCAGCTCGTTGTAGGCGATTTGCAATTCTTCGTTAGTGGACTGTAACTCTTCGTTGGAGGTTTCCAATTCTTCGTTGGAGGATTGTAGCTCTTCATTGGTAGACTGCAACTCCTCATTTAGGGATTGCAGTTCTTCCGAAGAGGTTTCCAGTTCCTCGATATAATTCTGCAGATGCTCCTTGGTAGTGGCCAGTTCCGTTTCCAGTTCCAGGATTCGGGGACTCGCCTCCTGCCCCTCTTCGAAAGGCGTAATGCCCGGAAGCATCTCTTCAATTTGTACGGACTCGAAGATAACGATAAAGAGCCCATCATGGGTACTTGCATACAGTACCGGCTTGATGCTCAAACGAAGATAGGATGATCCTTCGCCTTCCCATCGATGTAATCGTCCCTGAACAATCTGGTTTTCGCGCATGGCCTGGGTAATCAATGCGCGAAGCTCGATTTCCAGCGGCGCGGCGGCCAGCTTGAGGAGATTGCGGTCCATGGCACCGGGGCGAATCTGCAAATACGGATTCACATCCCCGGCCACTTCCAGTACCTGTAAATCGCTATCGATGACTACGTAGGGATGCTCGAACGTATTATACAGGGTTTCTTTGACAAGATCGGCCAATGACTGAGGCCTTTCGGCGGAGTCGGCCTTCGGCTTACGTCCCACGTAGTTGGGCCTGAACGTGGGCAGATGCATGGTATAGGGCGCGGTGGAACGCTTTCGCTGGTATATCTTGTATTTCTGATCGATAGTCTTGAACAAATCGGTGAAGCTGCCAATGGTTTCGCTCTTACCGAGAAATAGATAGCCGTCCGGTTTCAACGCATAGTGAAACACCGGCAGCACATGTTGCTGTAGCTCCTGATTGAAATAGATCAGCAGATTGCGGCAACTGATCAAGTCCAGCTTGAGAAATGGAGGATTTGCGGTAACATCATGCCGGGAGAACAGGATCATGGAACGAATGCTCTTGTTTACTTCGAACTGATCGCCCCTGGACTGAAAATGCTTTCGCAGGGTCTCGGGCTTTACGTTTTCCAGGGCAGCTGCCGAATAAAGGCCCCTTCGCGCAATATTGATGGCTTTTTCATCGATGTCTGTGGCAAATATCTGAACATCGTAATCATTAATGCGCGGACCCAGATAATCGGCAACCATGAGCGCCATGGAGTAGGCCTCTTCGCCTGTGGCGCAACCGGCCACCCAGAATCGTATTTTTTCCCCGCTGCGCGCGCGATTGAATATCTGGCGAATGCAGTCCCGCAGACCGCTGTAAGCTTCCGCATCGCGAAAGAAATATGTAACACCGATCAGAATATTGGAAAACAGAGCGTCCAGTTCGCCGGGCTTTCGATCCAGGGCCTCCAGATACTGATCCACATTCTGAAGACCCAGGGCTGCTATTCTGCGATCCAGGCGACGACCAATTGTGGCGGACTTGTACCGGGAGAAGTCGGTGCCGGTTCGTTCGGAGAGTAATTGTAGGATGCGGTCAAGCGCCGTTCCGTCGGCAAATACAGGCCTTGCTTCCGCGGTCTCCGGAACTATCAGTCCCTTTAGAATATCTTCAATACGCTCGCCGATTTCGTCGGCATTCAGGACAAAATCCACTTCGCCGGTATCCACCGCCGCCGATGGCATTCCGTCGTATTTCGCATTCTCCGGTCTTTGCGCAATGGTAATCCCGCCGGACTGCTTTACGTCTATGAGCCCATTGGCTCCGTCGGTGCCGGTGCCCGAAAGAATCACCGCCGCCGCATGCCGTCCCCACTCCCGCGCCAAAGATGCGAAGAAAACATCTACGCTGGGCCTGGGCCCGTGGGCGCTCCGCGGTTTGACCAGTTTAAATCGTCCGTTTTGAAAGCTAATTTCGCTGTCGGGTGGAGTAATGTAAATGGTTCGGGGCTCCGGGCTCTCCTGGTTCTTCGCATCCTTCACAGGAAGATCCGTTTGCCGGGAAATCAGCTCGACCAACTGGCTCTTGTAGGTTGGACTCAGATGCTGCGCCACCACGAAGGTTACCGACCCCAGTTCCCGGGGCAGATGGGACACCATGGCCTGAAGGGCTTCCAGGCCACCCGCGGAAGCGCCAATACCTACGAGGTACTCCACGGAACGCTTTACTGGATCGGCCCTGGAATCGGCGGCATCCAGGCCGCCCTTCTTGTCTTCTTCAGCCATTCTTTACCGGTTGAAATGGACGACTATTTCAGGGTTTTCGCAATTCAACTTCCCCGGATTCAGGAATCTCTACCATCTCCTTTTTTCCGGAATGAGTCCAGTACAACTGAGTAGTACGAACCCCCGGGAAAAAGCCGGAGTATTTCAGCTTCACTGATTCCGGCAGAGACTTGCAGAAGGCAAAGTATTCCACATGCAACTGACGCTCACCGTCGCTACCGGGTACCGGCTCCCGTCGAATCTCCTCCACGCTCAGCTCACAGGCGCTTTCCGCGGGAAAAACCAGCATCTCCGAAGCCTTTTCCTGAAGCAGGGAGTTCAGATCCTTTTCGGAAAAGGCCGGGCTTTCGGAGTTGCCAGCAGGTTGCAGATCCTTTTCGTAAGCGATCCATTCCAGAGCAGCCTCGGGGCCATTCTGCGGAACATAGATCAACCGGGCCTTTCCCTGGGTCACCTTCTCCGGATCTGAATTCGCCTCGGAACAGGCCACCAGAGAAGCCAGAAAAACACAGAGACAAACCCTGGACAAATTTGAGTAATTGAAAATGATGGAAAGTTTTGACATAAGCTGCATCAGGAATTGGTTGAGCCTGCAATTTCGCAATGAAAAAAGCTTTCCTTCATGGATTTCCCGATGTCCCATGCGATGAGCTCGGTTGACGCAATTCTTTATCCATTGCAGGCGTGAAAAGACGATTTATGCCGGGCGCAATAGTAGACAGAAGACCGAGCCCAGAAGAGATACATAAAGAGACCAGGATCAGGTAAGACAGGTAGAATATATATGAAGAAAGAGTACCATTCAGAGTTTTCAATCGGCGAAATAGCGAACCTCCCGGCCGGCTGCATTGTCCGTCGCCTTGGCGAAGGAAAGGATCAGCAGGGACGATTCGTGAAGCCTTCAGATGACGGGCTGGCAATGGTCGTGCTGGACGTTGTGGATCTGACCAACCAGGAATTCCTGACCGAAGGCGGGATCATCCGGCCAGAAGAAGGAGAGACGCTTCTGAAGCATGAGCATAACTTCGAAAGCAGCCCCAAAGCCGAGGCAGCCATGCAAATTCTCAAGAGCTGGCCGCTCTACCGGGACAGCGAAAAGCTACAGCAACCGATTACAGAATTCGTACAAAATGCTTTCAGTCCGGAAGAGATTCTGGCCTTTAAAAAAGAAGACAATCTGAAGCCTCTCTTCGTCACAATCCAGCATAAGTTTCAAATAGGAAGACATACGCCCAAAGTGGACTGGGAAAAGGTTCGCTGGGAACAGTTCCAGGAAGCGCTGAACGCTCTTTACGATGGCAAACATCTCACTTATGTGGCCTTCATTCCATCGGATCAGAACCATGATCCCAAGTTCTTCAGTATTGGAACCAAGCCTCACGTAGAAACAGTGAAGCAACTGGAGCGCGAAGAGTATTATTTCAAGCCAACGAACGGCGGGCACATAAAAGTAATTAGCGCCACAAACGAAACGCCTAAACGCTTTCTGGTAGATGCCGGCTCTAACGAGTACGGCGCCGGGGTCAAATCCTCCATCTCCACCGCCGAGTTGATCTGCGATATGCTGGACAAGGAACACCCTGGTGCGGAATACATTCCGGTAAAAGGCCGGGATGCCTACGGAGTGCAGCAGAGCTACTGATCCCTACCGCCGCAGAATGTTTCTGTATTCGGCCACTCGGCTCCGCCCTCGGAGCCGGGCTTGCGGGGCCAACATTACCGGAGCCGCCATCCGACGGTCCCGGCAATTCGGCGAAGTGAGTTACTGATAATTGAACAGTATGCTTTCCGGTATCTCGGTCTGTCCCAGAGGACCCAGCACTATGGATTCGGGCTCGGCGCTGCGGGGAAAACTAAAAATCAGTATTCGTTGCACACTGGCGCCGGCAGGAATACTCTCCGTTTCCTTGATAGGCGACTGATTCATTCCATCGGTTTTCAGCACTCTGAATGGATCCTGGCTGGAATCGGTGGATTTGAGGACTACCTTTGTATGGTCCCACTGAATGGCGGAGCCGGTTTGATTGGTAAGATTCAGATGAACCCATACGAACCGATCGCTTTCCTTCTGGGGGCCATATTTGTATTCGCCTTCAAAGTATTCGTCCGGCCCCAGATTCATTCTTGTAATCTGGGCCATCCAACGATTATCCTGCTTCAGAATCTGCCAGGCTCCTTCTCCAGCACAACCCACTGAAAGAACCAATGCGCAGAACAGGAACTGCGCCATACCTAATTGCTTTCTCATTCTATACTCAGGATAGCACCGTTGTTACAGAAGGATTACATTTCAAAGACAGCCGTTTCAGGGAATCTCCAACTGAAGCGCGGGAAGGAAGGACCGCTAAAGAGGTATCACCCCTACGTTTTTTCGGGGGCGCTGGATTCAAGAGACCTTCCGGAAACGCCGGGCTTCGCATTGCTTCGCGATGCCGACAGCCGGGCCCTGGCTATAGTACAGTACAACCCCGGTTCCGGCCTCTGCGCCAGGCTCTTCAGCACTGCGCCCAGAGACCTGGAGCGCTGGCAGGGAGCCTCCGAAGGCGAAGCATGGAAGGAACGACAATCCCTCCTGGGCGAAATAGTAGTGCGTAAACTTAAAGAGTCCCTGGAACTCCGGAAGCAGTTGTTCCCTGCGTACTTCGATCCGGGGGGCGACGCCATCGCTCAGGGATCTCCGAAAAAAACGGAAAGCGCAAGAGCCGGAATCGGTCTAACATCGGGTTTTCGGTGGGTCAACGCCGAAGGGGACTTCTTTCCTGGATTGATCCTGGATTATTATGCCGGCGCTGTCGTCCTGCAAATCAGTACCGCCGCCTGCGAACTGTTACGCCCGGTGATACTGGCCTCGCTACAGGACCTGACTGCGGAAATACCGCATCCGTTGCACATCCTCGAGCGCTCCGACGGAAGCTTTCGCAGAGCCGAAAACCTGCCCGCGCTAAGGCAATGGCATGGCGAGTCCGGAGATCCCGAGGTATGGTTTCAAGAGGACGGACTGTGGCTTCTGGCCGACGTGGAAGAAGGGCAAAAAACCGGATTCTTTCTGGATATGCGCGAAATGCGAATCCTGGTAGGCGCGCTGAGCTCAGGCAAATCCGTGCTCAACCTGTTTGCCTACACCGGCGGCTTTGGACTCCATTGCTGGCGTGGCGGCGCCGCCCGACTGGTGCAGGTGGATCGCTCCCGGCGGGCAATGGAAGTAGCCTATCGGCAAATAGCGCGCAACTTTCCGGAACTTGCAGAGGAGCCCCGGGGCGGAAGCCAGGATGTGGACTCCCTTGACGGCGATTCGAAGTCATCTCGCCTCGGCTCTTCTGATTTTCCGCCACAAAAGGACGGACATACGTTTATTTGCGAGGATGTGGACCTCTACTTGAAGCAATCGAAAGAGCTCTTTGATATTGTTATCGTAGATCCGCCCGCATTCGCAAAGAAGAAGGCCGACGTTTCTCGAGCGGTAAAGGCGTACCGCAATCTGTACCGGGCCGCATTGCAGCGCCTGAAACCAGGGGGACTATTTCTAGCCTGTAGCTGTTCCCACTTCATCGACGACGAGCATTTTCAGTCCATTCTGATCGAAGCTCTGGGCGCCGAGCAGCGACAGGGCCAGATCCTACAGAATCACCGCCTGGCGCCATGCCATCCGGTGGGGCTGAGCCACAGGGAAGGCCGATACTTGAAAAGCCTAATGCTAAGGGTATACTGATTCCGCCAGAAACGGGATCGGCAGCCGTCTCCCGGCGCTCCGGCAGCGCAAGAAATCCACCTATGCAAAGAATGCAGGCAATCCGAATGCCTGATTTTTAGACATTTTGTGCAGCGTGCAATCCGGCCTCCTATCATCGCCGCCCCGTTGCCACCGGGATTGCCTACACCGTACCAGGCACAATACTTGCAAAACCAATAAATGGTTACACTGCCAGGATTTACCGAAGCCCGGTCTTCGATTAACCCTTGCGGAGTATCCAGAAAAGCCAAGCTGATCCGAGACCCGGAAGCACGGGACCCGACGGGCCTCCTTTTTGAGGGAAAGACGGCCGGGCGATCAGAAGAGCAAGAAAGGGAACAGTGAAATATATACAAACCGTTCCGCGAATATCCCGCCGAAAGCCATAAACTGGTGCGGGAATTGGCCTGGATTACAGTCAGAAACGGAAGGCAGGACAACATGATAGATGTAAAATACGGAAAACGAAAGGTTGTGAACTACCGCGGCGCTCGCATGGTGGTGGGCGGTCTTACAGCCAAAAACAAGATTGATATTCTTCTATATATTAGTCGCGAATTCGCGCAGATCAACAGCCAGACCGAGCTCTACGAAAGGGTTATGACTCTCTGCGAAGAAATCTTCGAAGTCGACAACATTCATCTGCGGATATGGAGCTCGCACACTCAAAAGTTGATGCCTGTGAAATTCATGGTGGAATCGGATCCGCCGGCCCGTCCGCTGGATTCCGGCGAAGGATTTAGCGGTACGGTCTTTGCGCATCGCAAGTCTATGCTGGAAGAGGATCTTGGCAAGCATGAGGAAATGCTGGATCAGGGCGAAAAGACCCGCTGCGTGGTTTGCGTTCCCATTATGTACAGAGATCAGGTGCTGGGCACGCTATCCATCGAAAAGCATATCCCGTACTTCTATCGCATGGATGACCTGGAGATTCTGGAAGCCATGGCCTCGCAGCTGGGCCTGGCCCTAAACGAAGTGGAACTGGTGGAAGGTCTGATGGATGCCCGAAGTCGAATCGAAAGCGACCTTCGCATGGGACGGAACGTCCAGAGCCACATTATTCCACGCAGAATTGATCCGTGGAACGGCGTACACTTCTACTATCATTATGAGCCCATGGTAGAGGTAAGCGGGGACTACTTTAATGTGATTCGGCAGGGCAATACCATGACCGCCATCATCGCCGACGTTTCCGGTCACGGAGTGCCGGCGGCCCTGGTAACCATGGCATTGCATCATCACTTTCAACAACTGGCAACCATTAACATCAGTCTGCCAGAACTAGTGGAAGAGCTTAACCGACAGATTCAGCCCAACCTGCCGGATGGAACCTATTTCACCGCGCAGATCGTACGGATTTACCAGGATCACAGCTTCTCCTTTGTGAATGCGGGTCACCATAAGCTTCTGCATTTTGACTATAACACGGAGACCTACGAAGGACTGGACAGCACCGGTATTCCGCTGGGGATTGCCAGGGTTAGCCGCGAAGAATACATAGAAAAAAAAGGACAGTTACGTCCGGGCGACTTTCTCGTTTTGCTCACCGACGGATTCGCCGAACAAAGAAACGAAGCCGGCGAAGCGGCCGGAGTGCAAAGGGTGGCTTCCTGGATTCAAGAGGAGAAAAGCCGCCTCATGGAGCGCGAGCGAGTGGCCGTGGCCGATATGCTCGGTCCCTCTTTTCTCGTGAGATTTGAGGAGTTCACCGGGAAGCGACCGGCCGAGGATGACTTTGCCATGCTCATACTGCAAAGCTCGCCTTTCTATGCCAGTAGCGCCGCCTTGCATGAAAAAGCCCGAAAGGCCAGCGATCCGGATGAAAGCCTGAGACTGGCCCTGGAGTCTTACCAGGAAGAACCGAGCTTTCTAAAGAACCTGTTGTTGCTTTCCAAGCTGACCTATATGAACAAGGATCTTCATGAATCCGGGCGCTACTTGAAGGAGTATATACACTCCAGCGGCGAGGCAACAGCGCAAATACATTGCATGCTGGGTAACGTACTCTATCAAACCGGCGACTTCAAGGCCGCCAAGTCCAGTTACAAAAGATCACTTGCCGTGAACCCGGGATTCGCCGAGGCTGCCGTCATGCTTTCCCGGGTCTATCTCAGGGAAGAACGGCCAGCCCGGGCCCAGGATGTGCTGCGCATAGCGCATCAATGCTCGCCCGGCGACGAAAAGATTCGCAGCGCCATGAAGAAGGTGAACGGGCTAGTAACGGGAACCGTGGGATAGACGGCACAATCGGACAACTTAATATGACACGACTTCTATTAAAATCTACACTGCTATTGGTTCTGAGCGGTACGGCATTGTCCGCCGAAGGAATGTCGGACGCTACCCTGCGAAGCGAAACCAACCTGTTATGGATGTGTCTGGCCGCATTTCTGGTCTTTTTTATGCAGGCCGGCTTCGCTTTCGTAGAGGCCGGTTTTACCCGGGCCAAGAATGCAGTGAACATTTTAATGAAGAACGTATCGGACTTTTCTGTTGGCGGTCTGGCCTTCTTCTTGTTCGGATTCGGAATCATGTTTGGTCCGCATATCCTGGAGGGTATTGGGTTCGGATCCCCTATTCCGTTTAGCTATTTTGAAAGCACGGACGGCAAACCAGATCCCAACAGCTTCGGATTCTTTCTGTTTCAAATGGTCTTCTGCGGAACCGCCGCCACCATCAGTTCCGGAGCCATGGCCGAAAGGACTCGCTTCCACGCATATCTCATCTACTCCCTGTTGGTTTCCGGCATCGTTTATCCCGTGTTCGGCAGTATGGCCTGGAGCAATCTTTTTAATTCGGACACCGAAGGCCTGCTTGTACAAATGGGATTCATCGATTTTGCGGGTTCCACCGTAGTTCACTCGGTAGGCGCCTGGCTGGGTTTGGCCGGCACCATTGTTCTGGGTCCACGTCTGGGAAAATACCGCAAAGATGGGAAGATCATACCTATCTTTGGCCATAACATGAGTATGGCCGCTCTGGGTATGTTCATCCTGTGGTTTGGCTGGTATGGATTTAACCCCGGATCCACGGTAGCGGTAGACGGAGGAGCTTTCGCATTTGTCGCTGTAACCACTACTCTGGCGGCCTGCGCCGGGGCCCTGGGTTCCATGTTTCTTTCCTGGGCCTTGTTCAAACGACCGGACATCAGTATGGTAATAAACGGCGCCCTGGCCGGACTGGTGGCCATTACGGCCCCCTGCTACGATGTGGATCCCATCGCTTCTATTGTGATTGGATTCGTAGCCGGACTGATTGTAGTCGGCGGAGTGATCCTGCTGGATCATCTACATGTGGACGATCCGGTGGGCGCGGTTTCCGTCCACGGCTTTGCCGGAGCCTGGGGCACACTTTCTGTAGGACTGTTCGCGCATCCCGCTTATGGTTCCGGATCCAAAGGATTATTCTACGGCGGAGACTGGGGCCTTCTGGGCGTACAGGCGGCCGGAGTAGGAATAGCCTTTGTTTGGGCTCTGGGCATGGGGTTGCTTATCGCATTCCTTCTGAAAGTTACCGTCGGGCTGCGAGTGTCCGAAGAGGAAGAAATTGAAGGCCTGGATATTCTGGAACATGGAAACGAGGCTTACCCGGAGCAGGTGTAGGTTAGAGAGTTAATAGGGCCTGCGGTGGCCCCTGCGGTCTTTCCGGGCGGTCTGCGAGTCTTCGGAAACTCCGGGCCCCCGGAAGGACCTGCCCTTTTTGTGACGATAAATTCGAGTCAGTTCTGATTAAAGAAAGGCGTCTGGTAAAATCAGCCCATCACATCTTCGTTGGCTTCCGGAATTTCGGGAAGCTCGAAATCCATAAACAGATAAACGTTCTCTTTAACCGGGCATGAGAAAGTAAGTGTCTCCTTCTTGGTTTCTGTATCCCTGTAAGGAGTGGATATGATTCCTCGACCGTACTGCTTCATGCGAACAAGATTATGTAAGAAGTATGGCCTCCAACTCCAGTTCATCTTTCTGAACTCGGAGCGTAGAATGAACTGGCCGGTGGGATCTCTTTCGAAATTCGAGGAAAGCTGATCACCTTTGTCATCGCAGGCATAGATTCGATAGCACTTCGGCGGTAATCCGTCCAGCACTTCGCGAAGCACATCATCCGCCAGATCCGGATTAACGCCGCTGTTTCCGTTAAGACGTATCTTCATAGACGATAGAAGCTCGGAAAGCAGTCGGTTCATCACCGACTCGATGGTCATAACATTGCGGTTTCGGTTCCAGTTCTTATGCACCACGGTTTGCAGAACTTCCCGTAGCTGGCTTTGAAAGCTAGATGAGTCTATGTAGTCCTTCGCCGCGGGGGCGAAGAAGTATCCCTGAACAAATTCAGCGCCGCTTTCGATGGCGCTTTCCAGTTCTTTGCGGGTTTCCACGCCCTCAAAAAGGACGCTGATTCCAAAGTCCCGGGCAAAGCTGGCAATGTATTCGATAAGCGATCTGTATTCCGGGGACTGAGCAATACGCTTTACCAGACTCATATCCACTTTTACGATATCTGGCTGCAGATGAATGAGCCGATCCATAAAGTTGAAGTTGAAGTCGTCCACGGCAATCTTACATCCGGCCGCCCGGTAGCGCACTACCATTCCAAATAGCTCGTTTATATCGCCCTGAAATTCATCTTCAGTGATTTCGATGACTACCCGGTTACCGGAAACTCCCAGTTCGTCCAGCATATCCAGGGTCGGGAGACTGTCGTGTGAACGGTACTTCCACATCCAGGAAGGCTTGATATTTACAAATAACTTCTGGTGCGGAGCCAGAGAGTTCAGGGTCCTGAAGGCATCTTTGCGGATTTGCCGGCTGATTTCGATTCGTTCGGCCAGGTCGGAGTTTTCGTCATGAAAGAACGGGCCCAGACTCTGAAAGCTGCCATCCGGCATACGGCGGCGTCCCAGCACTTCGTAACCGTAGATACTGCCATCAGCCACAGACAGCACGGGCTGAAAGAAAGGGAGTATATCCCCGGGCTCCATACTTCCAGATTTTTTTACTCCATCAATGGGGCAAGATATATATGACTTCCCGGAAGCTGAAGCAATACGCAAAAATAAACATTTCAGATTCAAAAAAGGTTTGCGAATACCTGGGACAAAGAGACAACCTGAGCCCGTATGTCAGAAAAGAAAAGAGCTCCGTTCCGCGAAATTTTTGGCTGGGCAATGTTCGACTTTGCCAACTCTTCCTACACCACCGTGATAATCACCGTGGCGTTTAGCGTGGTGTTCCCCAAGCTGATCGTAGGCGATGAAAAATCAGGCAATCTTCTCTGGAGCTATGCATTATCCATTGCGTTGCTTCTGGTTGCCTTCTCCGGTCCCATACTTGGGGCCATAATGGACTTCTCGGCGTCCAAGAAGAAGTTCCTGTTTGCCAGCTATATTATTACAGTGATTGCCACTTCAGCCCTGTATTTCGTGGTACCGGGTGAGGCATTCGCCGTTACCCTGGGCATCATTCTGGTAGCTGTTTCGAATTACGGATTCTCCGTAGGCGAAAACTTCGCCTCTGCTTTTCTGCCAGACCTTGGCCCTCCCGATGACCTGGGAAAGATATCCGGATTTGCCTGGGGCATCGGTTACTTTGGCGGCATTCTATCCACCGGTCTGGTACTTGCACTCACCACTCCGCATGATATGACAAACCTGGACGGAGTGCGACTTATCGGGCCCATCACCGGAGCATTTTTCTTTTTAGCCGGTATCCCGACGTTTCTGTTGCTGAAAGAAAGAGGGACACCGCGTCCTTTACCCGCCGGACAGAATTATCTATCCATCGGCTTTGAGCGACTGAAGCGCACCATTAATGAGATCAAAGATTTTCGAGATCTAATCGTATTTCTGATCTCGTTCTTTTTTGCCTACGCAGGACTGGCTATTGTGATTAGCTTCGCCTTCATTTATGGCGATCAGGTCATTAAATGGGATGCCACGGCCCAGGCTTTGATGTTTGTCCTGACAAACATCTCGGCTGCAATAGGCGCTCTGTTGTTTGGCTTTATTCAGGACCGCATAGGCGATAAAAAGACCTACACAATTACTCTGATTGTATGGATAGTAGCTGTAACTCTTATCTGGGGCGCAAACGGCCTCACGGAATGGCTGAACCAAACCTTTGGCTCGAATCTGGAATCCAAAACCGTCTTTCTATTCATTGGCGTGCTGGCCGGACTTTGCCTGGGATCCACACAGTCTTCGGCCCGGGCCATGGTTGGCGTCTTCAGCCCGGAATCCAAGGCCGGGGAATTCTTCGGCTTCTGGGGGCTTTCCGGTAAGCTTTCTGCGATATTCGGATTGCTGAGCCTGGGATACCTGCAATATATGCTGGGACTGGAAAATGCGATTCTGCTTTGCTCCGGCCTCTTCTTTGTAGCGCTACTCATCAACTTGAGGGTGGACGAACAAAGAGGGAAAAAGATGGCCCGGGAGCATAAAGGAGAATAAGCCGCCTCCTGCACCTTTCAAGTGAATTGTCAGACGACGGGGGCAATAGCTCCCGTCGTTTCGTTTTCCTTTTCCTGACTCGGCCTGTCTGATACTTGTTATCTTTATCCGCTGAGCAGCGCTTCGATTCCAACTTACCTCAGCTCCAGCCTTCCATCTTCTTTCCAATATTGGTTGCAATCAGACCCGCCGGTGCCAGTGCTTTACTGTGCGATCCAGAATTAAGCAATTTCTGTACTTTCCGGAAGGTAGAATTCAACCGGCGCCCTTGATCGGTCTTACGTTGATCCTGGTGGCTTTACATTTGATCAAGCTCCTGTTCGCATTGGATGGCCAGCTACATCCGGACGAAGCCTACTACTGGGCCTGGTCGCAGAAGCCGGCCCTTTCTTACTACGACCAGGGGCCCGGCATCGCCTACTATATCTGGATCTGGACCGCGATTTTTGGCGACCATTTCATAACTCTTAAAACCGCCGCGCTGGCTGCCAGCGGCGCCACCATTCTACTTTTTTCCCTGGCGGGTCTTCAATGGGGATTGCGGGGCTGGAAGCCGCTGCTTTCAGCTCTGGCGCTGTTTTTCATTCCGGGCATCCTGGGCGGAAATCATTTAATCATGCATGATTCCATGATGATTCTTTCCTGGGCCGGCGCGCTGTGGATGTCCATTCGCGCCGTGCAGTATCGAGACTCGCTGTCTTTGATTGGTCTGTTCTTTTTCCTGGGACTGGGCGGGCTTTCCAAATACACCATGTTCTTGTTTGCCATAGCCTTGCTGTTGTGGCTGATCTTTCATCCGAAATACCGAGAATTCTGGATCAAACCGGCAAGCTGGATGGGACTGGCCCTGGCGGCCGGAATGATTTCGCCTATCATTCTGTGGAATTACGACAACCACTGGGACGGCGCAGGAGCTATCATACATCTACGAAGCTCTGGCGGTGTGAGTGGCGGTGGCTCCACCGGAGCGTATCTGGCCGGACAGTTCATCATGTTTTCGCCTTTCTGGATGCTTGCTCTGCTCTTCCTATCCGGCGTCTTGAGCTTCCGCAGTCTTCGCTCCCTCGCAGGACGATTCAAAAACCGGTCCCGAATTAAAGCCCGGCAAGAACAAAGCAATTCAAGGGGGAATTCAAAACCAGACGCCGGCTCCATTGCAGTAGAGCCGCCCTGGCGAAATGATGCTACCCATCTGCTCTGGATTGTGACCGCGGTGCCATTTTTGTTTTTTGCCTTTCTGTCCGGGGACAGAGAAATCCAGGCCAACTGGGTATTCCCGGCCTATGGCTCGGCGATCTTGCTTCTGATCTACTATCTCTACGGCGAATCATCAATCGCAACAAGGGGTGAGGTGACGAAATCGGCTAAAGAGGCGATGCCAGCGAAAGAAGTAGAAGACCTGGAAGAACTAGAAGTAGTCGAACCAGCAAAACTAGAAACTGTAGAAGACTCTGGCAAAGACGAAAGAAGTCCGGCACGGGGAAAAACCCGCGCCATCCTCCGAGGAATCTTTGCGATAGGCTGGATACCGGTGGTCCTTCTGGATTTTTTCTTTTTGTTTTCCATCCCGGTAGCCGTGTACCTGCCCATTGAAACCTACTGGGTTCCTGGATATCGGACGCTGGGCTTTCGCGAAGTGATCCAGGGCGTAGAGCGAATTCAAAAAGAGAATCATCCGCAAGCTAAACTGGCGGCCAATCGCTACCAGGATGCTTCTATCGGATGGTTTTATAATCGCGACCAGAGCTACGTCCCTTCGATCAATATCATGCAACGCAATCAGTTCAGTTACTGGCCCGGTCTGGAACCAGGAAACGACTATTTGTTCTATCACATTCAGGAGAACACGTGCGAAAAGTCTGTATCATTTCTGGGAGTAATTCTACCCACCTTCTTTGAAGAGGTAGTGGAGTATCCGGAAGAAGAAATTGTTCACAATCGAAGAGTGATCAAACGATATCAGGTCTGGTTTGCTCGGGGCTACAAGTATCCCTGGGATCAGGAAGTGTATCAGTTCATGCGGAACCGGGCCATCTATCAAAATATGGTGGGCCTGCGTGTGCCGGAGCCAGGGAAAGTAGTCAACGTAAGCGAAGCCTTTGAACAGTTCTCCAGGCTGTGGATGCAAATCTATATGTCCCGAAAAGGGAAACAGGACTGCTCGGTTTTTTGACAGGGTGCAGATATGACCGGGACTCAGTCTATCAAGACCAGGGTAATCGAGCGCGAATCTTTCGAGCCCGGGGCTATTAAGTCTAAATCAACATTGAGAAATACAGCCATGACAAAGAATTCCTTCGAAAAATCCGACGCCGATAAAACTTACTTAGCTTCGGCCAACAGCCCGGTCCGCCGCCTTGCGCATTCCGGAGATCGCCTTCATGAAGATCCCGTCAGCGCCGGCCGGATTCTCTTCCGCTGGCTCATTCTTCTAAGCATGACTCTTTCGTTCGCAAGCTGCAAGGAAGAGACATACAATCTGAATGCGCCGGACTATTACCAGTTCCACCTGGAGGCCGGACGGGCCATGTGCGCCAAAATGGACGAATGCTATGCTCCTTTCCTGCGCACGCTTCGCCCGGAATACCAGCGCGACGTGAATCGGGAAAGCTGTATGCAGGCGCTGAAGAAAGACCTCAAAGAAAAGATTACAATCCACACGCCGGAGATGCAGCAACTTTCGCGGGTCTGCTATCATCAACTACTCCAGCGGAACTGCAAGGAGTTTCTGGTTGGCACCGCCTTTATCCCCGCATGCCAGGAATTGATGGAACTAACTTCGAAAGAGTTTCAGAAGCATCCGGTACTGCTACGAAGACTCAATCAGACAAACGGTTGACGAGTCGACGGAGCCTGTTATTAAAAGTCCGTAGCGCCAGGCCCGGGAATCATGAAAGTAACAGTTTTTTGCGACCTGACGGAGACCAGCGAAACCTTTTTCCAGTCGCTGGCGAATTGGATTCCTTCGCAATGCGAACAGGTAACGCTCGTGCATTGCCTGGAAAGCATGCTGCCCCCGGGATCTCCCATGGAGGCGCATGGCAACCACATTGCAGAGTTGAAAAGCCGCAAATACAGTGAGCTCCAGGCGCTTTGTGAAAAACTCCCCTATTCGACGCACATCCGTGTGGCAGAAAAGAGCCCCCCGGAAGTAATCAAAGAAGAATCACGACTACAACTGAATCGGAAATCCGACCTGATCATATTTGGCCTTTACCGGAAGTCCAGCGTTGAACGAATCCTTACGGGCACCACCGGCGAAGGAATCATCAATGAATCAAAGGTTCCCTGTCTTGGCCTGCCCGTAGAGAAGAGTTCAGAGTTTATGCACACCTGGATGCTTGCTCTTCGCTCTACAGATCCATTGAATGAGCCCGCATTGATCTCGCTTACACAGCTCTATAAAGAACGGCTCAAACGAATCGCCGCAGTGTCCATTCTTTCCGGACCCGGGGCACCGGAAGCGTGGGACCGGCAGCTTGCAGAACTGTGCGCTCGATTACCCGTAGATGCGAGTTACGAAATTCTTCATTCGGACGATCCGGCTACAAGGCTGCAAGAATTCGCCAGCGAACCGCAGAGTTCGCCCGTTATATTGCAGCGCCGAAAGCGAACCTGGAAAGAGGAGGTTTTTGGCCCGGTGCTATCAAGGTCCTTTCTTTTCGGGGCGGGGCAACCGGTGTTCTTTCTGCCGCAGGTACACCAATGAACATTGCCCATATCATAAATGAGCCCTTCTTTGAATTTGCGCTGATCCTCCTTTTTGCGGCCCTCATAGGAATGCTGGGGCAACTACTGCGCCAGCCTTTGATTGTGATGTTCATAGCTCTGGGGGTAATTCTGGGGCCTTCGGCGCTGGATCTGGTCCAGTCTCATGCAAAAGTGGAGCTGCTGGCCGAAATTGGAATTTCCATTCTGCTTTTTATTGTTGGACTGAAACTGGACCTTCGCGTCATTCGCTCGGTGGGACGGGTTGCCCTGATTACTGGCATTGGTCAGGTAGTATTCACATCGCTACTGGGCTTCTTTATTGCGCTGGCCCTGGGCTTCGCCCCGCTACACAGCCTTTACATTTCCGTTGCTTTGACCTTTTCCAGCACTATCATCATAGTGAAGCTCCTTTCAGATAAGAAAGAGATCGATGCTCTGCATGGTCAAATCGCCATCGGCTTTCTAATCGTTCAGGACATAGTAGTCATTCTGGTCATGATTGGCCTGTCGGCCTTGAACCAGGGTCAGGCAAGCCTGGGCGATAACATAATAAGAACACTCATGGCCGGGTTATTCCTGGTACTACTCACTTTTCTGGGGCTTCGCTACATCTTTCCCTACTTGAGTAATTTTCTTGCCCGGTCCCAGGAGCTCCTGACTCTCTTCGCCGTCGCCTGGGCAATCAGCATGGCCGGACTGGCGGAAGTCATTGGTCTGAGCGGGGAAGTAGGAGCCTTTCTGGCCGGAGTAACTCTGGCTTCTTCGCAATTC
The DNA here is from genome assembly GCA_002730875.1 of Spirochaetaceae bacterium. Taxonomy (GTDB): domain Bacteria; phylum Spirochaetota; class Leptospiria; order Leptospirales; family Leptonemataceae; genus UBA3465. The sequence continues at coordinate 119,879 of PCBI01000018.1, forward strand.
AAGGATGTGATAGCAAGCAGACTGGTGAGTCTCCGGGACTTCATGCTATTGTTTTTTTTCGTAAGCCTGGGCTCAGATATTGACCTGGGGCTTATGGGCGGCCAGGTAGTCGCCGCGGCTGTTCTTTCGGCCTTTGTGTTAATCGGAAACCCTATCATAGTGCTGGCTCTCATGGGTTTTCTGGGATATCGTAGCAGAACCTCCTTTCTGGCCGGCCTTACCGTGGCTCAAATAAGCGAGTTCTCTTTGATCCTGGCCGGCATGGGTCTGGCGGTGGGACACATCACCGAATCGGTGCTGGGACTGATTACGCTGGTTGGTTTGATAACCATCGCCGCGTCCACCTACTTGATCCTGTACTCCCATCCCATATATGACCTTCTATCGCCTGTCCTTCGAGTGTTCGAAAGAAAGAAAAAATATGGCGAGGTTGACTTCGAGCTGCACGGAAGAAAGCGCTATGACTTCATCATTCTCGGACTGGGGCGGTTTGGAAATCGAATCGCCGAACTCCTGGAAAAGAATCCGGGCATACACTTCCTGGGAGTAGATTTCGATCCGGTAGTAATCGACGAATGGAAAGTCAGGGGCTGGCCTGTAATGTATGGCGATATTGACGATTCGGATCTAATGGAGCATATTCCGTATCGTTCTTCGGCTGCGATTATTATCACCATTAGCGACAACAAGAGAACGCCCCATGTTCTTCAGGCGCTGAGGCGCCACCAGTACTCCGGTAAAGTGTTCATCGTCATGCGACGCGAGGATAATTGGCTGCACATGGACTCGAAAGAATTCCAGGGACTTTTACCGTATCAAATGGCCGCCAGTCAGCTATATCAGTCCCATCTTATTGGCTTGCTCAAAAATCGAGAAAAGAAACGCTAGCCCATCGGAAGACCTTTCATACGGTAAGAATCAGGCTTCCAGAATCGCCGAGGAACCCGGATTGTATTTCATATCATACAGTAAATTCTTCCTGATTCCGTTAACGGTGCTTGCGCTCCTCCTCCTTCTGGGGTCCGCCGGCTATCACTTCATTGAAGGATGGAACCTTCTGGATTCCATCTACATGACTTTGATTACGCTCACTACCGTGGGCTTCAAGGAAACCCATCCGTTAAGCCCGGAAGGTCAGGTGTTTACCATCTTTCTACTTATGGGCGGCGTATTGATGTATGCCTTCGCGATAAACGATTTCGTGCATCATCTCTTGAACAACAACTTCAGAGAATTCACACAGAGAATGAAAATGCAAAAACACATCCAGAACCTCAAGGACCATTTCATCATCGTGGGCGGGGGCAGGATGGCCTGTGTTGTGGGAACGCATCTGGAACACTTCGGCGAGTCATTCGTATTCATCGAGCAATCCGAAGGCGCCACTTTGTTTCAAGAAAGGCCGGACTGGCCACACATACTTAAAGATGCATTGCTGGACGAAACCCTGGAGGAAGCCCGCATCGAGCACGCTCGCGGCCTGGCCTGTTGTCTTCCCACTGATGCGGATAACCTGTTTGTGGTGCTCAGCGCACGACGAATGAAGCCGGATCTGCAAATACATGCAAGAATCCAGTATGAATCCTCGCGAAAAAAGATGCTTCAGGCCGGCGCCGACCATGTGATTTCCCCCAGCACTCTGGGCGGACTGCAGGTTGCGCGATCCTTTGTGCATCCCGATATCGAAAGCTTTCTTTCGGTTTTTCGCGACACCGGGATGTACGAATTCGATATGAAGATCGAACGAATCGAAGAAGGATCGTCGCGACTGGGTCTTCCGCTGCTGGAAGCGAAATACCGTGAAGAAAAGTATCTGGTGATAGGGATCAAAAAAAACGGGGGTCGGATGGTTTTCGCTCCACCCGCCACTTACGTACTCAAGCACGGGGATGAAGTTTTCCTGCTGGGAGCCGAACCCGAAATTGAGGAAGCCTGACGCAAAAAGCCGGATTCAAATAGCGTGCCTTAAAAAGGCGGACTAAACGGACCGGACTTATTCCGCGTCGGCCCAGAAGCGCAAGCGGCCAGGAGCCAAACAACTGTGTGCCCGGGCCCCTGGCCCTTTTTCGCCAGTTCGCACAGGAATCAGGCCAGAAAATCGGCAATGTTTTCCGTTTTCTGAGCGCCTACTTTTTGTTCTGCATTCATACCAATCATCTTACCGTTCAGCGCCTGGGTTTTGTCCAGGGCCATCTGGTTGATCTGATTCATGGTTTCGGCAGCTTTCGCCACCTGCTGCATGGCCTGAGCCGCTGCATTTGAGTTTCCGCTGATTTGCATAGAAACCTCCTGTTTCTTACTTCGGGAAAGCAGGGGGCGTACTTTACGGAATCCGTGCCTTTTTTCGCAGACGCCGAAGAAACCTGAGCCGCGCCGTCCCGAAATCTACTGATCCGCGGGCCGCGCCCGGGCGCCTTCTGTGACGCTTAACCCTGAACGGCAGCAATCCCCGATGCAAGCCGGGCCACCGCTACCCGAAAGGGGGAACAGCTTACGTAGTTTAGACCCAGGGAATGAAAGAATTTGATCGAAGTGGGGTCGCCTCCGTGCTCGCCGCAAACGCCCAGCTTGATTCCCGACCTGGTACTGCGGCCTTTGTCCACGGCCATGCGCACCATGGCCCCTACCCCGTCCTGGTCTATGGACTGGAATGGATTCCTTTCGTAAATGTTTAGTCGTAGATATTCACGAATATAGGATTCCGCATCGTCTCGGGAAAAGCCCAGAGTCATCTGTGTCAGGTCATTCGTTCCAAAGCTAAAGAACTCCGCTTCGGCCGCGATTTCGTCGGCTGTGGCGGCGGCCCGCGGAACCTCTATCATTGTACCTATCATGTAAGCCACTTTGCTGCCTTTCTGTTCGAATACCTGTTCGGCGGTTTGTTCGATTACCTTCTTCTGCATCGAAAGCTCATTCACTTTGCCCACCAGCGGCACCATAATCTCGGGCTTTACATCCACCCCGGCAGCGCTTGCTTCGCAGGCCGCTTCCAGAATAGCGCGCACCTGCATTTCCGTAATCTCCGGATAAGTGATACCCAGGCGGCACCCCCGGTGGCCCAGCATGGGATTCTGTTCGTGGAGCTCCTCGGCTCTGCGTTTGATTTGCTCTACATCGATGCCAAGCGTAGCCGCCAGCTTCTGAAAGTCCCCGTCCTCTCTGGGCAAGAATTCGTGCAACGGAGGATCCAACAGCCGAATGGTTACTGGATAGCCGTCCATAGCTTCGAAGATTCCGCGAAAGTCCTCTTTCTGGAATGGTAGTATCTTTTCCAGGGCACGCTTGCGCTGTTCTACGCTGGACGCCAGGATCATCTCCTGCATGGCCAGGATTCGATCGCCTTCAAAGAACATATGCTCGGTTCTACAAAGCCCGATGCCTTCAGCGCCAAACATTCGGGCCACCTTTGCATCCTTTGGCGTGTCGGCGTTAGTGCGAATCAGAAGCTTCCGGCTTTGATCCGCCCATTCCATCATTCGTTTGAAGTTGCGCGCTATTTCAGATTTCTCCGCATCGATTTCCCCGGCCAGGGCCTGCTGAATTTCGCTTTCGCGGGTCTTGATCAACCCCAGTATGACTTCACCGGTGCCGCCATCGATGGACAATTCATCGCCTTCGGCTAATTCTATGGACTTGTTGTCTTCCGTCACCAGGGTCATGATGCCCTTTTTTTCATCTACACGGAGCGCTGAACATCCCACGATACAGGGCTTGTTCATGCCCCTGGCTACAACGGCAGCATGCGAGGTCATTCCGCCCCGGGAAGTAAGTATGCCCTCCGCCGCTTCCATCCCGGAAATATCTTCAGGCGAAGTTTCGGTACGCACGAGTATGCATTTCTTTCCCGCAGTTCTGTGTTCATGGGCTTTGGCGGAGCTAAACACTACGAATCCGGATGCGGCCCCTGGACCTGCATTCAATCCTTTGCCTGCAATTCTTCCCTGGCTTATGGCCTGCGACTTTTCCGCCGGGTCGAATACCTGCGCCAGAAGGGAAGGTACCGATTCCGGATCCAGCCGGGTAATGGCTTTGGCAGGTTCCAGAACGCCTTCGTCCACCATATCGCAGGCTACCTTCAACGCCGCAAAACCGGTGCGCTTTCCGTTGCGAGTCTGTAAGATGTAGAGTTTTCCCTGCTGTATTGTGAACTCGATGTCCTGCATATCCTGGAAGTGCCCTTCCAGTTTTTGCTGTATGTCGATAAGTTGATCGTAGGCCTGAGGCTGATCTCTCTGTAACTGCTCAATGGGCTGGGGTGTGCGAATGCCAGCAACCACGTCTTCGCCCTGTGCATTCATCAGGTATTCGCCATAGAATTTTTTCTCTCCGGTGGACGGGTTTCGGGTAAACGCAACCCCGGTGCCCGAATCGTCGCCCATGTTGCCGAATACCATGGATTGTACGTTCACGGCAGTTCCCAGGGCATCCGGGATGGCATGCATCCGGCGATAGTAAATTGCTCGCTCATTGTTCCAGGAGTGGAATACCGCTTCTATGGCCCGCTCCAGTTGATCCCAGGGATCGTCGGGAAAATCGCTACCGGTTTCTTTTTTGACCAGTCGCCTGTATTCTTCGATGAGCTCACGCAGAGCGCTGGCATCCAGTTCCGTATCCACCGCCGCGCCGGCCTTTTCCTTGTGCTCTTCCAGAATCTCTTCGAATAGTTCATGCTTGATTCCCATGACAACATTGCCAAACATCTGGATGAATCGCCGATGGGAGTCTTCGACGAAACGATCGTTACCGGTTTCCAGAGCCAGGCCGCGCTTGGTTTCTTCATTGAGGCCCAGATTCAGGATCGTATCCATCATACCGGGCATACTGATCGGGGCGCCGGATCGTACGGAGACCAGAAGTGGCTTATCGGCGCCGCCGAATACACGACCGGTTTGCTGATTCACTTCCTGAAGCCGGGTCTTTACTTCATCCATCAGACCGTCGGGCAATTTCTTTAGCTGCGAGTATTCGTTGCATACCGAAGTGGGGATAACCAGACCCGGAGGCACCGGAACTCCCAGAGCAGCCATCTTGCAAAGATTGGCTCCTTTTCCGCCCAGTGTGGACTTGTCTGGAGAATCCACATCCGTGCGCCCCTCTCCGAAAAAGAATACTCGACTCATGTATGCCTCCTGAAACCGCATTTGCGGTCGCATTGTTCGTAAAACGGAAACAGCGGCCTTCAGCGACCCGTGCTGTTTGAATCAAATTCGTATGGTCCGGACTCGATTTCGGACCGGCAATCTCGCTTTCCGGGAAAAATGGCTACGGGCTCATTTACCCCATCTAAAACTTTTTTTATATTCCTTCAGAAATTAGAGCAATCATTATTCCGATATTCAACTACATAGTTGCCGTGAAATTTTACTGCACCCTGACCGACCATTGTCCTGAGATGGCCATCGGGGAAGAAACGGATGGCGGAAAAACAATTGACCGCCGCAGTGACAAAAGGTTTTGAAAGACAGGATGATCCGCGCTGAAAAGAAAGAAGATACCGTTATCCTCCATGTTCTGGAGCCCAGAGTGGATATGGTAGTGGCCCGTAAGTTTCGTGAGGGGCTCACTCAGCATATTCAGGATCGTCCGCAGAAGATTGTCTTGAACCTGGCAGACACGGAATACTTCGACAGTTCGGCCCTGGGCGCTCTGGTAGCTTTCATGAAAGATGTTCGAGCCTATGGCGGTCGACTGGTGCTCTGCAATTTGTCCCGCTCCTTACTAGCCCTTCTGAAACTTTCCAAGCTGGATATGCTGTTCGAAATCTCGGATTCCCTGGACAGCGCCCTGAATTCCTGAAAGCCGAACCCTTTCGGCCCGGTTCCATTGCGGCAGGGCCTTTCTTCTCCCGGCCAGTAAAGCTACGAACGCGCTCCGTCAATTTTGCCATTGCCGGGGTCGATGAGTTACTGTGAGCGGTTTACCCAGAGCGTGGACGAGCTTTGGCTCGGATCAATCCCAGCATATCCGCCAGATCCAGCAGGATATGGAAGGAAGTCTTGTGGATATGATGCGGGAAATCTACGGCACCGAACGCATGGTGCCCACGCAATTTACGATTATCGGCTCCGACGTAAACCAGATCCGGCATCTATTCTTTCATCTACGGGCCGAAAACCGGGCTATTGAAATCAGCTACGGAATAGAGATTTTTCGCGGCAGCATTGCCGACGTAGATGATGACCATGTACTGATTCGAATACCCAAATTCGAAGAAGGGCCACAACGACGGATTCGAATTCGATTCGACGCTTTGAATATTTTCTATCAGTTCGAGGTAATCATCGAAGAGATAAACGGCGAACTGGTGTGGTTTCGGATGCCGGACAGCATTCAGTCGGCCACTCGAAGGAAATACCGAAGGGTGTATCCCGATGATGTGTTCTTGCGCTTTCTCTTTCAATACCGCCCCATATTTGGGAAACGTGGGATTGGCCAGATCGTAGAAGACCGCTATTCGTATCTGGTAGAGGAGCTGAAGAAGGACTTCCCGGATCTTTCCTTGATTCTACGGATGGTGGCCGAAGAGCTACACTCCATTTCGCGATTCTTTGAGCTGAAGTTCTATGAGAAGGGTCAGAAAAAGAATCTAATGGAACAGATCGTCACCTCGCAGGAAAGCACTCTGTATATCCGGGATACGGATCGCCTGGACAATTACTTCCGCAAGCTCAACCTGTTTGGCCTTACCAACTATGAGCGGGAATTCAAGAACATGCTGAACGTAATGTCCGAAGAGGAGGCCCGGAAGTTCTTTGAGAACCTGCAGCAAGATGAGCTTCGCCAACATCTGTACAACTATGTTTGCGCCCCCATTATGGTCTTTGACCGGGTAGTAGGCCACATCTATCTTTATACCACCGTTCTGGAAAAGCATCAGATTACCACCGATGATGCCACAAGAATCGACATCCTGGCCACACTGCTGAGCTATGCCATGACGCGGACGGCTGTGGCCCGAACCTATTACACCGAGCCCCTGGCGCGCCTACAAAACATATCCATTGCCGGATTGCTCTTCGAAATACGAAGCCAGGTGCTATTCGAATATCTAATCGATCACGATGCGTTACGGGTTCTGCTCCCCCTGCGAAACGATGTGCTGGAGATGGAAGGGGACATCACCCGACTGTTCCCTTCGGAGGACCGTTTTCTCATTGGGATGAAGTTCACCGAGGCCGGCCCGGACGATTTTAAGCGACTGGAACGGTATATCTTTCAGAAGACCCGGGCCCGCCATGAGGCCAGCATGGCAACCAAGGCCGCTCAAATAGAGATGAATTCCTGAAAAGGAAACTGCTTTTTCGAGCCATCCCTGATTCCCATGCCTCGCAGGGCCTGCCCCTATCCACGGCATGGATTCCCCCGGAGAAAGACGACCCGAGGATTTTTCTTCCTTTTGACTTGACTGACTGGCCGGCCAGTCACTATTTTGAGTGTAGAGCGCACCGCTCGGGAGGATTTATGGAAACTGCTCAAAATGCCTGGAAAGCCTATAGTGGCCGGGTGGCCTGGCCCACAGTGGCTCTTACCTTCTTCTGCGTATCCGCCTTTGCGGCTATGGTGGCCGGTTATGTCTACGGACATTTGCCACTGTGGCTGGCCATAGTCGGAAATACCGTTGTCGGATACCTGGTGTTTACACCACTTCATGAGGCCAGTCACTCGAATATTGGAACCAGGAAGGGCAGATTTCGATGGTTGGATTCCGTGGTGGGTTGGGCCAGCGGCGCCATTCTCATTGCTCCGTTTGCGGCCTTCAAGGTTCTGCATCTACGGCACCATAGCAATACCAACAATCCCGAGGCCGATCCGGACCACTGGATGGCCACTTCCAATCCGGCGGTACTGCTGCTGAAGGGACTGACAATCATTCCGAGATATTATTTTCACTTCTTTGCCCATGCAGACAAACAGGCCCGCGAAAAGATGCCGGCAACATTTGTTGGGATCGGCGTTCTGGCCACACTGTATGCCCTGGGAGCTCATTTCACCAGCCCCCTGGTTCCCCTGCTTCTCTGGGTTGTTCCGGCTGTGTTTGCCCTCTGCCTTCTGGCGCTGGTCTTTGACTGGCTTCCCCACTATCCGCATCGCTCCCGGGATCGCTACACGAATACGCGAGCTATTCCCGGCGCCGCTTTGAACGTGATTCTTCTGGGCCAGAACTACCATCTAATCCATCACCTGTATCCTGCGGTGCCATTCTACAACTATAAACCGGTCTTTCAGGAAAGCCGGGAGTTTCTGGAAGCGAAGGGCGCGCCCATTGGCTGGAGAACCGAAAATGCCATGTGGGAAACGGCTGCAAACGCCGGATAGTCTCGGCGTCTGAACCATGGCCGCGCCATGGATTGACTGGGCGGCTCCCGACCAAAACCCGACTCCGGCTATAACCAGGAAAACCGGGCCTGAAGCCAGGCACGAGACCCGGGCTACCGGATCGTGTCGCGGCCCAAACGTTAAAGAATCGCAAAGCGAAAGAAGCAGGTAACAGGATTGGGAAGGGCAAAAAAAAGGGGACCCTTACGGGCCCCCTACGGAGTTACACGAATGACATTATACTATTCGGGAGTCGCCTGAAATCCACTTAGTACTTTTCTGAAGAAAGCAATACGGCAGGACTTTCGCGCCCCGGACTACGCATTATGTCCGGTAATAGCGCTGGATTTCGTCGGGGAGACTCTTTCGTTTACCGGGCACTTCCGCAATTACCGGTCTATGTCGCCAAAGGCCGTAATCCCGGACACCGGGAGCGCCCATAGACGAGGACCGAAAGGCATCCGATTTCGTGGGCCAGTATTTGCGGCATTGCGCAGCCAGGGAGCAGAGAATTTGCGGACTCAGGAGATCGCCGACCAGGCTTCCATCAGCCCTACGGTAGCGCCCTGTGCTTTCGAAATGGGCAATCGCTGTATTATTGGGAGGGCTCGTCCATGGAGATGTTCACCTCCACAAGACCAATTGGCGAATAAAGATTCAAACCAAGGGTAACGCCATCGGACATGTCGAGTTTTTGCTTTCGCAGATCCACTACTCGCGGTACAGTCACATCCAAATCTTTATCGTTTTTGAGAAACACGTTGAGGGCATTACCGGTGATCATATTTCCGATTTCGCCGATAACATCCTTGTATTCCTTTTCCAGATCCTGGGGACTAACGTCAGGCATTAGCTTTTGCACCACCTTTCGCACCGTATCCATATTCATGGAATAGACTACCCGTCCGGTAACCTCCCCTGTAATGCCTATGAGAATGGCAACTTCGTAGCCGGGAGCCGGAGACTTCTTGATAGTGGTTTTTCCGCGTACAAGCTCCATTTGTAGCATCTGACGAAATACCAGACCGGCAGCTTCCAGAAAGGGGTTTACTAGCTCTGCTTTCACAATAGGATTACGCCCCGAAAGACTCAGACTCTTGACTATTGCACCGGAATCTGTTGCTCGTTTTCCGCGGCCAGTTCTTTGAACTCGAAGTTGCCCCGGCGCGCTTCGGTACGAATCATATATCTGTAGACTTCCTGCTGGACCCGTGCGCCGATTTCCTGTTGAGTGCGTTCTTTTTCAGCGGCAGTAACGGCGCCGGTATTGATGTTCGTAATCTCAACGTACACTGTGGCTTCGCCGTCCTGATAGGGGCCGTAGAACCGCTTCCCCGGCTGATAAGTCGTGATGTCGCGAAAGAATTCGCCAGTGGCCAGATTGGCCGGTTTTCCGTCGCCTACACGAACCTGCGATAGCGCTTCCAGGGGTACATTCTGCATTACTCGCGGATTGATACCGGTAATGTCGGCCACGGTCTGTAGACCGTCCTCAGGCTTCAGTTTACCCAGCTTTTCTTTCGCCTGGGCCAGCATGGTTCGCTTCTTGCTGGTCCGCACACGATCCAGCACCTGACCTTTGACTTTGTCCAGCGGCTCCAGATCCGCCTTCTCTTTCTTCCAGTTTGCGTATTCGGCTTCCAGATCTTCATCGCTTATTTGGACCTGTTCGTCGAAGTTCGCAAGCAACCCGGTCTGCGTGTAACGTACCATACGAAAACTAATGGTGGTAGCCCGGGCTTGAGCGGCCGAATCAATAAGCGAAGGCGAATAATCCATGGAAAGAATGGCGGAGCTTACCTTGCGTGCGCTGGCTTCACGGCTCCGGAGTTGCACGGAGCCCATCTGAACAATTTCACGATAAAAATCCTGCACCGTTCGCCGATCCGCCTCTACCAGGACTTCCTGGGTCTGGTGCGCCTGACGCGCCATGTCTACCAGATCCTTTTCGATTTCTTCCCGGGCCACATCCAGACCCAGACGTTCGGCCATGCGGGGTAGGACATAGAGTTCTTGAAGTGTGCTTTCCAGGCAGCCGTTAAGAAATACAGCCGGCACATCGCCAAACTGAGAGAACCGTTGATCGCAGGCATTCAATGCGAATCGGTAATTTTCGGCGCTGATGTCGTCTCCGTCAAATGAGCCAAACCTGGTTTTGCCGGCAAATATAGCCAGGATTTCGTCCATGGGCTGACTGGAGAAAGTCACCCCCATCATCAAAACCAGAAAGATAACAATGATTCCTGCTCCCAGGCGTTTGGCATAATCGATGATGTTTTTCACGGGGCGATTTTGGCGGGCCCGAGCCTGTTGGCCAGTCTAAAAACCGCATTACAGGCCAAAAGAACCGTGCAGCCTTTTTCGCTCCGGGCCGATATTTTCCAGGAGATGTACTACCTTGCCATCACATTTATTTTCATCGGACTGGGTTGCTTGCTGTATCTGTTCGTTGTAAGAAACTTCCAGCATCGGACGGAAGCCGAACCTGAAAACGCTGAACCGGAAGTGGATCCTGCGGCAAGGCAGGCGCGCGCCGAAGAGCTGAATCGACGTGGATTCGACGCAGACCCGGAATCAGCGGAGCCCGAATACCATCGGAACCAGGCGCCCGCGTTCGGGGAAGAGTGGCAGCAACATAGGAATCCCCACGGAGTCGGACAGCCCGCAACAGGCCTCTACGAGGAATCGCAAAGACACAGGCTATGGAGCGACACCAGCGCCGCCACCGCTCCCCGGCCGGGTCAGAGGTATTCCTTTCAGGGAGTACTCTTTCTGGACGAATCCGGTCAGGCTGTAGGGGCCGCCGAACACTGGAAGTCCGTTTCTCCCGAGTTGTTCAGCAAATTGAAGCGAATGGGCCCCTGCCAGCTTCAATATTCGGACCGGATGTTTCTGATTCACAGTGATACAGTGCGACTTCAATACCGGGTGGACGACCTGACCCGGATTTTGTTTCTGGACAGTGGATTCGCCTTCATCCCGGAACGCGGGGGCCCCTGCCCTCTGATTCTCACCCGTGAAGTGGATCGATTTAAGAACTTTCTCAGAGACAATAGTTTGTAATGCTCAAAATGCCCGAACCCATGTCCCGGCGAAAAAAGAGCCGTGGGCGCTTCTGGATCTGGTTAATCCCACTCGCACTCATTACCCTGGGCGGCGTATTCTACGGCCAGGATTTAGTGCGCTACTTCCAGGTGCGATTCGCATCGGATAGTCTTCTTAGACTGCAGGGCCGCACCGATGCTTTCCTGGCCAGCTACCGCCGGTATTCGGAAATGGAACCGCCGGTTTCCACCGATAACCCGGCAGAGAACCCTTACTTCAAACTTCAGGACGCTCTCTATCAGCAGATCGATGAGAACCGCCGAATCATCGAAATCATAGCCCGAAACGAAGAGGATCTGGGCACCATGGCCGCCTGGCGGGGCCGGTACGAACTCTACGAATTACTATTACGGATTCAGCTGGATGGTCGAAACCTGGTGGAGTTCTCTGGTCGGGGGTATCTGCCTCCGCTCCGCCCCAGTTTGTTGGAGGAGCGATCGGTTCAAAGCATTGGGTTTCAGCTGTCACGTTACATGCGCCGGGCCCTGGCCTATAGCCCGGATAGCAATTATCGCTCCATTGCCCATTTTGGAATAGCTCTCGGGGATTTGATGTATTTTGGGCGCACCGACCCCGCCATTCTAGATCACTTGAACGCAGTGAACCCCGCGGAATTACCAGAACAATTGCGGGATGAATGGGTCTGGGTTTCGGCGGGTCTGTACGCACTTCTGGGCGACCATGAAAACCTGAAAGTGACCCTGGAACCCCAAAAGCAGGACACGGCGGAAGTTGCCGGAACCGAAACTCCGGAAGTTGCGGCCGCTGATGTTCCCGACTTCCTGGCCCCTTATCAAAAGCAGTTGCTTATCGGATATGCCAGGTTTCAGGCCAAAGATTACATGCAGGCTTTGTATGCGGTGAGGCAGGTTAAGTATGACGCTTCGGTGCCGGACTTTTACCGGGCCGAGGCCGCCCGCATGGAAGGTGAAATCAATGCAAAACAGAATGGTCCTTATTTCGCCATTCCGTATTTGCAGGAGGCGCTACGTATTTCCGGCGATGATCCTTTTTTGAAAGAGAGATTATCCGCATTTATGCCGAAAAGTATGTAGCGACAGCGATTAGTTGACACCGCTACTGACTAACGGAGACCGGTAATTTGATCTTCTTCTACCCTGGCAATCTGGATAAATTGTATGCTTCTTGATAACTTATACGGACTTTTTTCCAACGACATGGGCATTGACCTTGGAACGGCCAATACCCTGGTTTATGTAAAGGGACAGGGCATTGTGCTCTCGGAGCCCTCGGTGGTGGCGGTGCAATCCTCCACCGGCAAGGTGCTGGCTGTAGGCCATGAGGCCAAGCGCATGCTGGGAAGGACCCCGGGCGATATTGTTGCCATCCGACCCATGAAAGACGGGGTAATTGCGGACTTCGAAACCGTAGAGAAGATGATCCGCTATTTTATCCAGAAGGTGCACAAAACTACCACTCTGGTGAAACCAAGGATGGTAATCGGGGTTCCTTCCGGAATTACCGAGGTAGAAAAGCGAGCCGTCCGGGAATCCGCCGAACAGGCTGGTGCCCGTGAGATATTCCTTATTGAAGAAGCCCTGGCCGCAGCCATCGGGGCCAACGTACCCATCCATGAACCCGCCGGTACCATGATTGTAGACATCGGCGGTGGAACTACAGAAATCGCTGTCATCTCCCTGGGGGGGATGGTAATTGCCGACTCCATCCGAATCGGCGGCGACGAATTCGACGAGGCCGTAATCCGACATCTCAGAACGCAATACAACCTGGTAATCGGGGAACGGATGGCCGAAGATGTGAAGCTCACCATCGGTAATGCGTATCCCGAGAAAAAGCAGGAGGTGATGGAGCTTCGCGGTCGGGATGCCATCTCCGGTCTGCCCCGAACCCTGGAAATTGACTCCAACGAGATCCGAAAGGCGCTAAAAGAACCCATCGATGCCATTCTGGAAGCAGTCAAAAACTCTCTGGAAAGAACCCCGCCGGAATTGGCCGCCGACATCGTCGAACGCGGAATCGTAATGACCGGCGGTGGCTGCCTGCTCAAGGGCCTGGACAAGTTCTTGAGCAAGGAAACCGGCGTTCCCGTATTTAGAGCCGAAAACCCGCTCATCTGCGTGGCTCTGGGAACCGGTCGCTATTTGGACGAGCTCAAGAATATTCGATCCGGAATGAAATAATCCATGCTGTGGGAGATCCTCTGGAGAAAAAAGATCACCTTCAGCCTGGGGTTCTGCGTTCTATTTTCTATAACCTGCATCCTCTGGCAGCGTAACCCCTTTGCTGCCGGTGCGGCGCTGTTCGGCAAACTGGCCGACGAAATCGGCGGCGCCATAAACTCTGGACTCTCCCTGCCCGGTGAGCTCTGGGTGCGGGTGGACCAGTATCAGGATCTTCAAGAGAAGTATGATCAGGCTCAGAAACGCCTGGAAGAATACCGCCTGGAAAAGGACAAATTCGACGCCCTTCGCCGGGACAACGAAAAGCTACGCGAAGCCCTGGATTTCCCTCCGCTGGACGGCGTGGATGAAATCACCGCCGAGGTAATCGGCACGCGATTAAACTCCATTAGCCCGCGAATTCTGATCCGGGCCGGTCGCAAGGATGGGGTCCGCCCTTTCATGCCGGTAATCTGCAAGGCGCACGACGAAAACAAAAACCTGATCCGTGCCGTGGTTGGAATTGTGGCCATTGCCGGCGACTCATCCTCGGTAGTACAACCCTTGATTCATCCCGGGTTCAACATGGGAGTTCGTATGCCCCATACCGGCCAATGGGCGATCTTTTCCGGAAACAGCGGCTCGGTTACCCGCGGACTCCTGACCTATCTCAGCTCTGATTCTTTCGAACACCGCACGGTCTTTAAAGACCCCAGCGTGGAGATCCTGAAAACACCGGTGTATACCAGCGGTCAGGGGGGCATATTCCCGCCTGATATTCCCGTGGGCATCATCACCGGGGAAGGCAACCCGGACGGCGAATTCCGCACCGCCATGGTAAAGCCCTACGCTCCCATTGATCGGCTGGACACAGTTGTCGTACTTCTTAAAAGTCCTTCCCCCTGGGCCGAACAATTCGAACGGGAAAAGATCGAGGACAACCTGGTTACCGAATTCGGGCCCCCCGTTTTTCCGGACCTGCCTGAAGTCGAAAAGCGACTGAAGGAGCAGGAAGAAGCCAGGAAGCGAGCGGCCCAGAATCAAGACCAGCAGGAGGAAACCCAGGAAGAAGAAACTCCCGAGCCTCAAGGACCTGGACCGCGCCGAAGGCTGGAGAATCTGAATATACCGGGGGCCCAGTAATATGTTTCTGGAAGCTACAGTTGTTGCCGTAGGCCTTATTATTTCTTCGTTTCTGAAGGGAATCAACTTCCTCAGTCTAAACTTCGAATTTTTGAACACCGGGGCGATCTATCCAGATTTTCTGCTGATTTTTGTAATCTTCTTCAGCATTCGTAAAGGCGATTTCAATGGCATCTGGATCGGCTTCTTTGCCGGTTTACTGGAAGACTCGCAACTTCTGGCCTACGACGAATCCGCCCGGGAGTTTGTATCCATCATCGGTGTGCACTCCCTGGTTTACTGTCTGGCCGGGTACACCATCGGACGACTGAATCGACTGCTGGACAGGGATAGCATAGCGTCCATACTGGTGCTGGTTTTTGCCACAACCTTGATTGTACGCATTGCAGTCTGGCTGATTATGGGCATGGTGGATCAGTTTTCCGCAGCCTACCCGCTGCTGGGTCCGGCGGTATATACGGCCGGAATCGCTCCCATCTGGTTCTGGGTTCTGACCACGATCTATAGACTGGATTCTCAAAATCGATGAGTACTCGTTCGTCCACAGAATTCCGCCTGGAGCGAAGATTCCACGTAAGGATTTACTTCTTCACGGCGCTGGTTCTTTTTCTGTCCGTAGTATGCGTTCTGCAACTGGGCAACCTGCAAGTGCTACACGGAGCGGAAAACCATGTGCTTTCGCGAAAATTTGTAAGCAAGCAAGAGTTCAAAGAGGCGCCCCGAGGATTCATTTACGATCGAAACATGAATCTGGACAAACCTCTGGTTCAGAACATCCTGTACATTGACTTTAATATGTATCCGGGCCGGTTCAAGACCCGGGAAGAAGGCGTTGAATTCCTGAAACGTTTCTGCGCCATCATGGGCTATCCGCTTGCGAAATATGCCGACATTCTGGAACCGGATAAGTGGAAGGAGCTTTCGCGCAAAAACGAAGAGGTAACCCTGGTCCACCGACTCAGCCGGGCGCAGCAGGTGCGGCTGGCCAGCCTGCAACTGCCAGGCAGCAAGACTCAGTTCGTCACTCGATTCCTGCGCTACTACACCATGGGACCCGCGCTGGCCCATGTTACCGGCTATACGGGCTCGCCTTCAAAACGCGAAATTAAAGAAGGAAAAGCACTGCCCTACCAGACCCTGGGAAAGGCCGGTGTGGAAGATTTCTACGATACGGATCTTCGCGGGAAAGATGGCATTCTGGTGCGAAACAAGGTGCTGGACAGCGAAGAAACCATCGAACGGAGCCAGCAGGGGAATCATTTAATACTGAACATAGATCGCAACGTCCAGGCCGCCGCCTACGAAGCGCTCATCAAGAGCGGCAAGCGCGGAGCCGCCATCGCCATTCGACCGGCCACCGGCGAAGTAATGGCCCTGGTTTCGGCGCCCACATACGATCCGAACATCCTTTCCAGCGGCACCGGCGATGTTCGATCCGAACACATTCGCAAAGTACGTCTTTACAATGGATTCTTGAACCTGGCCATACAGACCAAGTTTCCGCCCGCCTCTACATTCAAACCCCTGGTGGCCCTGGCGGGGCTGGAATCCTTTCCCGATGACTTCGTAAGCAAGCGAACCAAGTTCCATTGTCCTGGACGCTGGAGCCTGGAAAGCTCGGTGGCCGGCGTTCCGGATAGCGTCTACTACTGCCACAAGGCTTCCGGTCATGGAATGAACAATATGATCGGCGCCATTGCCCATAGCTGTAACGTGTACTTTTACAGGCTGGGCTATAAAATTGGCCCCACTCCCATAATAGAGTTATCTAAAGCTCTGGGCCTGGATAAGAAAAGCGGAATTGATCTACCCGGCGAAGTGCAGGGATTCGTGCCGGATCAGAAATGGAAACAGATTACCTGGTCCAGTCGATGGTACGACGGCGATACAATCAACCTGTCTATTGGACAGGGATTTATGCAAACGACCCCCATCGAACTTGCTGTGATGTATGCGGCCATCCTGAACGGCGGAAAAGTGCTCCGTCCGCACGTGTTGCGCGAAGTGCGAGATTCCTATAACGGTAGAATCGTACGAAAGGTTCGTCCCGAGAAAATAGCCGAGGTTCCTCTGTCGCGCAATCATATAGAAACCATCGAAAAAGGAATGCGGGCCGTGGTCACTGCGGGTACCGCCAGCTACCTGAACCGAAAAGATATGGTGCCGGTGGCCGGAAAGACCGGAACTGCACAGACCCGGAGCGAACGGACCGGTCGTGACCATGCCTGGTTCGTGGGATTTGCTCCCTATGGAGCGCCAGTGGAAGAGCAGATGGTGGTGGTAATCTTCGTGGAATACGGTGTGGCGGGATCCTATTCGGCGGCGCCAGTGGCCATGAAGATGTTTGAAGCGGCGTACCCGAATTGGGATCGTCCGCTACCGGAAGATCCGGCGAAAGAGATGGCCATTCATCCAGAACACAATGAATCTCCGGAGCTACAGCAATAGTGGATGACGGATGCCGTTTCAGGCATATTGACCCGAATGAGCCAAAAGTCGGCCCGGAAGCCAACAGCAAACAGGATAGAGTTCAAAGAGCATAAAGCGAGACCCAAAGAGCCATTAAATGTTCAGTAAATACCGCATAGACTTTGTTTTGCTTTTCTCCGTACTCTTTGCTGCGGGAGCCGGTATTTTTGTACTTTATACCCAGGAGACCAACCCGGAGAACACATTCCCGGCATGGATGCGACAGAGTATCTTCCTGGCATTGGGCCTGGTACTGATGCTGGCTCTTCGCAAGGTGAACTACCAGGTTATCGGCGGCGTTGCTCTGCCGCTATACGGAATTGCTATATTTCTACTTCTAATAACTCTTGTTCCTTTCATCGGCTCGGAACACAAAGGCGCGCGAAGCTGGATTCGTTTTGGACCGGTGGGATTTCAAACATCGGAAATTGCCAAGCTGGCCACAATCATTCTGCTGGCCAAGTATCTGGAACTCAAAGAACGGGAACTGGAGCACATCTATTCGCTTTTGATTCCCTTTGGTATCGCCGTTCTCCCCATGCTACTGATTGTAGTGCAGCCGGACTTTGGCGGAGCCTTCGTAATCGCTCCCATCTTGCTATCCATGCTATATATGGCCGGAGCAGACATTTATCACATCGGCTCCATTGTGATATTCTTTGCGGTTTCTATCTTTGTGCCCCTGTACATAGAATATCATAACATCATGCTGGTGGACTCGGTGCTTACACGGGTAGGCGAATTGGGCAAGGACTCGTTGCTGCCGGCTGTGCGAATCTTGAAATCGGATATATGGGCCTTCCTGGAAAAGGCGAAAATACCCGAAGGCATTACAGGGACGGATAGAGAGTATCTGGGAAACGTGCTGACCAACCAGAGCCTCTTTATTGATCTTCAAGATGCGGCAGAAAGCATCCGCATCGAAGAGGGTGGCATGCTGCTTCGCCTCCTGGACAACGACATTCTGCTTCTTGTGGTGGCCCTGCTATGTTCCTTTACTGCCCTGGGACTCTTCATATGGCGACTTACTCAGGGAGTGAGTTTCAAGCATCTGCGAAAGTATTATATTCCGCTGGGCGTAATTGGCATCTCCATTCTTTCGGCCCTGTCCATACACTGGACGTTCTCTTTCAAGTACCACCAGGTAGTGCGAGTTACTGCCTTCATTAATCCGGATCGTTTCCCTCGAGGGCATGCCTATCAGATTCGAGCCTCCAAAGCAGCCATCGGCTCGGGACAATGGGTAGGCCAGGGAATGTTCGACGGCGAAATGACCATTGGCGATACTCCAGTGGTTCCGGAAGCGCATACAGACTTCATCTACACCGCCTGGGCGGAGCGTACCGGATTTCTGGGTAGCGTCTTCCTGCTGCTCATTCTGGCGGCGATTCCGTTGCGGGCCTTACAGATGTCCTATGATGCCCGGGATCGCTTCGGCTCCCTGTTAGCCGCAGGTTTGGGATTCATGTTTTTCTATCATATCTTCTTCAACATAGGAATTGCTCTGGGATTGTTACCGGTGACCGGTTTGCCGCTTAGCTTTGTGAGCTATGGCGGCTCACACCTCATCACCTGCCTCATGGCCACGGGCATTCTGCTAAGCATCTTCCGTAGAAAATACGTAAACTGACAGAAAAGCCGCCGATACTGTACATTGGTGAGCAATTCCAGAAAGATTCAGCTAGAAGAGGGATTGGGCCATGCCAGAGCTCTGGAAAAGCAGCTTCTGGACATGGAAACCCACATGCAGAAGGCAAGGGCGATCCTGGAAAGCGTGCAACAGGACGGAGCCAGCTTTCTCCATTCCTTCGAGGGTCCGGCTTATCTAAAGTCCAGGTTACAGCGGTTTGTGGCCATTTCCAAAAAGCTACAACAGCAACAAAAGCAAGACTCGGTCCTGCATGGCGCCCTGCGAAGGCAGCTCGAGAAATTTCTGGATCCGGATCTACTAATGTACTATTCGCCTTCGGTGAGCCGTCGCCTGGAAGCGGCCTTCGGCGATGCATCGCCCAGGCTGAAGGCGCCGGGGCCCTCCGAGCATCGGTGTTATCGGCTGGGACATTTCTACTACGTAACCCGGGCCGAGCCCTGCGAACGAATTGGTGCGGCCAGGCTTAGAAAAACCGGGAAAAAGCTTCCGCGAAGAGTAATTCTACCGGGATCCGGTCCCATTCAACTCTTTCCCGGTCATCCCGAACAGTATCATGCCGATGGACCGTCCGCCATCGTAATACTCCAGGGAACAAAAAAGATAGGACTATGGATCGACGAGGAACTGGCGCCGTTGGACATAGGGCCCTATATGGATGAAATGGAAGTGAGTCGTCGCGCGCCCTATCCGGTGGCCGGAAGGTTTCGCAAGCGAGGCCAACAGCATTACCTGCTGGAACCGTGAAAAGGGGCCCGAAGGCCCCATAGCTCAGAGGCGACCCGAAAGTCCGGGTCGCTCAAAAAATTAACCTGCGATTCGGGTTAGAAACTCGTTGAACTCGGTTACATCTTTGGAGAACTGAGTTACGCGGGTTTTTCCCCATTCCCTGGCCAGATTGCTGAGCAAACGGTTCTCGTTGTCCAGCAGGCTATCGCCCAGGGTTTTTCCTTTCTTGGTAATGGTCAGACGTTTTACGCGACGGTCTTCGTTGTCCGGTGCGCTGGTAACCAGCCCGGCATTCTGAAGGGCTCGAACGGCCTGACTCATAGTCATGGGATCTCTACGGAGCATTTTGCCAAGCTCGCCTTGTGAAATACCCTGTTGTTGATCTACGTGGATTAGAATGGACAGAGCAAGTGTAGATAGTTTTTCTTTTTTGCTCATGCCATCCCGGATAATGTCCATGGCACCGCGAAAGGCCGTACCCATCGACAATACCAAATCATTAGAAGCACTCATGTATCGCAGGAAGCGACAAAATCCGGGCAGAGTCAATTACAAAAATTATTTTACAAAATTTTCTGACTTTTTTCCGGGCCCATCGTTGCGCGGATGGTAAACAGCATAGCCGGCCTTATTCCAGAAGCTCAATAGTTGAAGATTACAGAAGAAAGTACCCTGGTACCCGCCCGGATACTGGCAACGTTAGCAATACGGATCAGGGAGTGGTCTCCCAGTTTTCCGGCGGTCTGTCCAGGGATTTCATTCGCAGAACAAAGCAGGCCCAGTCGCGGACGCATTCATCAAAGACATGGGCGAAGTAATCGGTGCCGGAGTTATAGGCAAGATGGGACAGAAAATGAGCATTGTTGTAGTCCCTGGCCAACAGGCTCTCCAGATTCAATAGCTTGAAATCCGCCTTTTTGAACCTCTCCTTTAAATGCCGCAGAGCCGCTTGCTTTTTGGCCATTTTCGTCGCCTCGCTGAGGTTTGAAGTATAGATCTCCTGCAGTTCGCCTGCAGTATCGTGCATTATGCGACGATATTCCATACGCTCCGCGGTCAGGGCATCCAGCCTGGAAAGTCTTTCCTTTCCGTTTTCCAGCGAGCCCAGATATTGGCGGGAACCCTGCTCTTCTACAAAAGAGGCAAGAGACTCATTGAATCGAACCGAACCTGGAATCCAGACAGTGGAATGTACCCCTTCATGAATAACCAGCCGGACCAATCCATAGTCGGAATAGGCCAGCTGGGACGATAGTAGCGGATCCTCAAACCAGCCCAGGGTGGAGTACCCCGCCACATCCTGAACCGCCACATCCATTCCGTCCTTTTCAAGGCTGGCCGCATGCTCCTGGGCCTCCTGACGACTGAAGAAACCCAGATAGGGTACCGAGCCCACTATGGGGAACCAGTAAGTATGCGCTTCTAGAGAGAGCGCGCCGGTGGCCACCACGTTGTAGGCGGCCGCATCCCGGCTAATCCGGGACAGAGACTGAAAGGAATTTGCAGTATCCAGGTGGAGCTCCGACCGGGCAAAACCCTGGACTTTCAGGACCAATTCCAACTTTCGACGAATCTCAGGATCCAGATCCCCCTCTTCCAGGACTTCCTTTATGGGCTTTCGATTGCAGAGAATCTCGGCCTGGCCCACCGCAGCTTTCCATAAATAGAGAGGGGAGCCGGTAACACAGGAGGAAAATAGCCCTACCAGAGCGACCAGCAGGGGCAAGGACAGCAAAATGCCATACAGGGATCGTCGTTTGCGGCTCATAGGACCAAATAGCGGGCCGGCACCCCTTTCTGCAGCCCTTCTTTCCGTTGACATTCCATCCCCAGGCAAAAAAATAGGATATCAAGATAAATTGATGCCTTTTTCAGGCTCAAGTCAACAGGGGTATTACATGTCATTGAAGAATTTCCAGTTTACGTCCGAATCCGTATCGGAAGGTCACCCGGACAAGGTTTCAGACCAGATTTCCGACGCCATTCTGGACGCCTATCTGGCCGGAGACCCGAAAAGCCGTGTGGCTTGCGAGACTCTGACCACCACTGACTTCATCTGCGTAGCTGGTGAGGTTACTTCTCAGTCCAATGTGGATGTAGAGAAGATTGCTCGTGAAGTGACCCGAGATATCGGTTACACTCACAAGGACATCGGTTTCAACTGCGACACCGCAGAGGTACTGGTAAAGCTGCACGCTCAGTCTCCGGACATCTCCCAGGGCGTTTCCGAAGGCGAAGGTCTTCACCTGGATCAGGGCGCTGGCGACCAGGGCTTGATGTTCGGTTTTGCCTGCAAGGAAACTCCCAGCCTGATGCCCATGCCCATCGATCTGTCGCACAAGCTGGTGAAATATCTGGCCGAACTGCGTCATAACGGCACCATCAAAGAAGTGCTACCCGACTCCAAAAGCCAGGTAACCATCGATTACGTAGATGGAAAGCCGCATAAGGTAAACACTGTCGTAATCTCCACTCAGCACCTGGCCGACCTGGAGCATAAGAAGCTGGAAGAGATGATGATCGAACTGGTTATCAAGAAGGTAATCCCGGCAGAAATGCTCAGCAAGGACACCAAGTTTCTGATCAACCCCACCGGTCGGTTCGTGATCGGCGGCCCCCACGGCGACTGTGGTCTTACCGGACGAAAAATCATCGTAGATACCTACGGTGGATATGGCCGTCACGGCGGTGGCGCATTCTCCGGAAAGGACCCGTCCAAAGTAGACCGTTCCGCAGCCTACATGGCACGCTATGCAGCCAAGAATGTTGTGGCCGCCGGCCTAGCCGAGCGCTGTGAAGTTCAGCTCTCCTATGCTATCGGTTATCCGGAGCCTACGTCCGTTCTGGTAGACACATTTGGAACAGGAACCATGGACGATGACAAGATCGCTCAGCGAGTTCGCGACGCTTTCGACTTCCGCCCCGGCGGAATCGTGAAGGAACTGGAACTGCTGGATCCTAAAGGTAGAACCTATCGAGATACAGCCGCTTACGGTCACTTTGGTCGAGAAGGTAAGACGTTTACCTGGGAAAAAACCGACCGGGTGGATGCGCTGAAAGGCTAATCACGGAAAGGTCTGATCCGGCCATCCGGGCCCTCGGGTCCGGTTTCTGAAGAGCTCGCAATTCGGGCTAAAGCGCCTTCGAATTGTGGATCTCAGGCCCGAAAAAAGGAGCGCTCCTGCCAAATCGGTAGTGAGCGCTTTTTTGTTTTGGACGCCAAAAGGGCCTCAGGAAGCTTAGCTATATGCCCTCAACTCCCGGGGGAAGTTTCGTATACAGGTACTATAGAATTGGAAAAGAAAGCAACCAGAGATGGATACGGCCAGGCTCTAAAGGAGCTGGGCGAGGAAAGAAAGGACGTAGTGGTTCTGGATGCGGATCTCTCGGGGTCCACCAAGACCAGCGTATTTGCCAAAGCCTTTCCGGATCGATTCTATAATGTGGGCGTAGCCGAACAGAACCTGGTGGGCATGGCCGCAGGCTTCGCGCTCAGCGGACTGGTTCCCTTTGCCTCCAGCTTTGCCATGTTTCTGGCCGGACGAGCCTGGGAGATTGTACGAAATTCCGTAGCCTATCCGGGATTGAACGTGAAGCTGGTGGCCTCCCATGCGGGCATCACAGTAGGCGAAGACGGCGCAAGCCACCAGATTATCGAAGACGTGGCCCTCATGCGCGCCATTCCGGAGATGCAGGTTTTCGTGCCTTCGGATTATAATGAAACCATCGCCATAGTAAAGGCAGTGGCGGATCTCAAAGGGCCCTGCTATGTTCGCTGCGGCCGTGCCGCCGTTCCGGTACTCAAACGCAAAGCGGGCTATAAGTTCCAACCCGGCAAAGGGGAAGTTCGCCGAGACGGCAAAGATGTTACCCTCGTAGCCTGTGGTGTTATGGTGCAGGAAGCCGAAGAAGCGGCTGATCTGCTTGCGAAGGCCGGCATCGATGCGGCCGTCATCAACATGGCTTCCGTAAAACCTCTGGATGAGGCCCTCCTGGTGAAATATGCAAAAAAGACCGGGCTAATCATTACCGCCGAAGAACACAACATTATGGGCGGCCTGGGCTCCGCGGTCGCCGAAGCGCTATCGGAAAAGCATCCTACTCCCGTGCATCGAATCGGAATGAAGGACAAGTTCGGTCAAAGCGGCGAAGCCGGCAAACTGATGGACCACTACGGTCTTAGAGCCAAAAACATCGCCAACCTGGCAAAGAAGCTTTTAAAGAAGTAGCGCGGAAGTTTGCGAACAAGATCATTCGCGAACGTTTGGTCACCGGTGGGGCAAGCACGACGAGCCCGACCAGTCCAACAAGTCCTACAAGTCCTACAAGTCCTACAAGTCCGACGAAGCGACATTGGCGCGGATATTATCTCCGGGACCCAGCAGCAGTAATCCTAATCCTATTTTAGTTCCTATTCCTTTACGACGAAATTGTCATCTTCCAGTCGGAATTCCATTCGATCGTTTCGATAGCTTTCGAACAGGCCGTTTGATTCGTAAAGAGCTTCGGTTTCGCCGGCCCCCATGTAAGTCATTCGGTCCAGGGGCCAGTATGTTCCCTGAAACTTCTGAAAAATCGTATAGGCCATCTCTTCGGTTCGTTCCAGGTTTTCTTCTTCGCGGCCAGGAATGGCGCTATGACACTCTACGCGCAAGAAGTAGCGCTGGTGCCGATTGATCCGGCCCAGAATCGCATCCACCACTTCTGCGCCTCTGGAGTTTATGACTCCGTTTTCGTCGAAATAGTTTTTGTTGGGAAACCTGGCCACAAGCTCCACACCGCCGTCTTTGATGGGCCGCAACACTACGCCGGTGCGAAGGGGACTGCCTTCGATGGTTCGAATCCTGCCGGCTTCGTTTCGAATACTCAGTACAGGTATGATGGTTTCGTAGGATTCGAGATCCCTACCTTCGTAACCGGTTCCGTCCCAGAGTATACTCGACGGAAGCAAAGTCTTTCCTTCGAAAGCCATGAACACCTCTTTGAGGTCCGGATGAGCATCGGAAACGATGACCAGGGAAAGGGTCCAGTCCTGCACGGGTACCGGTCCGGAGTACGAAGTTTCCAGGGTAACTGTATCGTTGATAAAGTCATGATCCGGGGTGAAGGTACTGGACGAAAGCGAAAGGGATGGCTGCGTACCCGATTGATCCAGATAGAAGACGAATTCAGGACTGATCTGCCTGCGCCCCCCACGCTCCATAATCACCCGAGCCCGGTAATAGCCTTCGGACATATCCGAATTCCCTTTCCAGGTGAATCCCGGGGGCAGACGGGATCCGCCGCCCTGGCGATACACAACGTCGCCGCCAGAATCCAGAATCTGAAATTCGTATCCGCTCACGGACAGCCCTCCGCTGATCGCCACGGTCTCCAAACTCAGGTTCGGCCCCGACGGAGAATAATAGCGGTTCCCGCGCAGGACAATGTCCGGCGCGCCTGCTGTGACATAGATTCCATGTTCCTCTACGCGAACAACGTTACCGGCCCCATCACGGACAGTCAGGCGATAACCGTAGTTCCCCGGGTCTACAGCCGAGCCTCCGGGCTCCCGTCCATTCCAGGAAATCGATGTTGGAAGACGATCCTTCCATTTCCTTTCTTCGATTAAGTCGCCGTCCGCCGAAAGAATCTGTCCGGTAAAGTTATAGCCTGCGCCCGCGGGCGAGCGTTGAATGATGGTGATTTCGCCACGAGGCTGCTGAATGCTTCCATCGGGCGTGATGGCTCGAACAAGGACAGGCGTGGTGGCGGCAAGCGTGACCCGGGGTTTCTTGGTGTCGATGCGAACCCGAAAATCCTGATTCACATAGCCTCCAGACTTGAACTCCCCTTGCAATGAAAGTCGATAGGCCCCATCCCTGACCGGCTTGCCGTCTTTTCCGTAACCGTTCCAGTATATCCTCTCCGGCAGAATAGCCGGTTGTATTTCGTATTTGCCGGGAAGAAACAGGTTACCCACCCCGCGCGCAGGCCGAATCTTCCGCCGATCTGCATTGATTTGGCGAACGATGTTTCCTTCGGAGTCCCGAATTGTCAGTACCCAGTCGTTGGCGTACAGCGGCGACTCGCTGGAGCGTACATTTATCCATACGTGGTCCTGAAAACCATCGCCATCGGGCGAGAATTCTGCGTAACTGATAGTGACATCCACTCGTGGCGCCCCCTGGAGCGCGCCCACGGCCAGTAGCAATAGTCCCAGGGCTCTTCCCCTGTAGGATTTGAAACCGGATGACTTTGTAATTCTCATAATAATACTTTCCCCAGGATTGGGGCCGCACAGATACTGTAAAGCGATTGTGATATGGAACTAACCACCGAACCGTTTCTCCATCCGGAAATCCGAACCCTGGAGCCCACCGTTGAATCCGGCGTCAATTCCGATAGGAACCGGACCGGGAGTCAAAGTCAGGGCTCCCAATGGAACCTGGGCCGGGCCACCGGCATCCTGCCTTCCACCGATGAGAAGGTAGTGGTGGCCATGTCCGGTGGAGTGGATAGTGCGGTTTCGGCTCTTGCCTTGATGCAGGATGGCTATCAGGTAACCGGAGTGAATCTCAGGGTCTGGGAATACGAAGAAAGCTGCGATCCACGGAAAAAATCCTGCTGCAGTCCGGAAGACATTCGGGATGCCCGGGATGTAGGTCTGCAACTGGAAATGCCCTTTTATGTAATTCGCATGGAAGAGGTTTTCAAAGAAAAGGTAATGGATCGATTCGTTTCTGATTACGCCTCCGGAAGAACCCCCAATCCTTGCGTGGAATGCAATACTTTTGTTAAATTCGGCTCCCTGTTCGAGCAGGCCCGTGCGCTGGGAATCGACTGGATTGCCACCGGGCACTATGCCCGAACCTATAGAACTGCGGAAGGACGGTGGGCCATAAGGGAAGGCGTGGACGAAAAGAAAAACCAGGCCTACTATCTATATGGTCTGGATCAATCCGCCATCGAACATACTATCTTTCCCCTGGGAGACCGCAAAAAGCCGGAAGTACGGGCCTTTGCCAGCGACGCCGGGCTTTCCATTGCAGAGAAAGAAGAATCTCAGGAAATCTGCTTTGTTCCGGATAACGATTACAGAAATTATCTGCGAAAGCGGGGTCTGGAGTTCCAGCCGGGGTATTTCAGAGATCTTCATGGACGGATCCTGGGTAAGCATAAAGGGAAGGAAAACTTTACCGTCGGACAGCGTCGGGGGCTGGGCCTGGCCTGGAAGGAGCCTCTTTACGTACTCTCCATCGAAGAGAACGGGGATGTCATAGTAGGACCGGTGAGCGAAACCCGAAATCACAGCTTTATCGTGGAACAACTTAACTTCCAGGGACTGCATCCGGATCGATTCGTTAAAGACTTTGCCTCGCAGGATCTGGAGGTACGGGTCCAGGTGCGCTATCGTTCGGCGCCGGTGAAGGCCAGGATGCGATATCTGGATTACCAGGAAAAGCCAGCCTCCAACGGACAGCCGGTGGGACATCGCGCAACCGTAGAATGCCTGGAAGATGTATTTAGTATAACCCCCGGACAGAGTGCAGTCTTCTATCCTTCCAGAGAAAACGAGGTCTCCGACATTGTCCTTGCTGGCGGAATCATTGCGCGTTGATTCAGAGACGGAACGTCGGGGAACGGCGGTTAAAGGCCGCTAATGGGCCCGCCTATAGAACCGAAACAGAAAAACACTGCGCAACCCTGATACTGAATCATGATCGGGAGGCGCCGCTTTCACCCGGAAGGTCGCCGAACCGGTCGGCTTGCATCCACCGGGCCACTTCGCGATCCATGTAGTCGCCCGCGGCCAGGTTCTTGATGACCCGGTCTCGACGCTCCGCTGAATGATTCTGGCTCAACTTGGCCTTTCCTTCCAATTCATGAACAGTCATTCTATAGCAGCGAATGCCTGTAAGCATACGATCCAGCCTTGCGTTATCCCAGTCCACGGTGTAAGGGTTGGGCCGGTGAGCTTCATATTCTGCCACAGTCCGATCCAGGACTCGACGCACTGTATCCGGGTCGGTTAATTCCTGCAGGTTTCCTCTGGCATGGACGGCCACGTAATTCCATGTGGGCACCGTGCCTTCTTCCTCATACCAGGAGGGAGATATATACGCATGGGGTCCGTGAAAAACCGCCAGAGCAGAATTCACTCCCGGCTGTGGGTTGGCTCCTGCAACGTGAAACAGTAATTCGGGTGTGTTCGGAATGTGTTCGGTCCATGGGCTGTCCAGGACAAAGGGAATATGGGTTACGTTGGGAATACCGTCTTCGCAGGTAATGAGATTACCAAAACTGTTTTCGCTGATGACTCGTAGCATTGTCTCTTTAGACTCAATTCGGAAATGGGCTGGAGCGAACATTCCCCTGAGTGCCCTTCATTGCCCCGGGGTCAAATCAATTGCACCTCGGGATCACAGCTTTTCGCTCGCGTTTCAGACGAATCCGGAGTTATTCTTTGAAAATACCCGGCAGATCCGGCTGCATCAAATCCTTTCGCCTGAAATAGCCCGCGGGAGCCGCATATTGCCATACCTCTTCGAAGCAATCCAGGAGAAGCTGGCTATAATAGCTTATGCTATAGTCCGGCTGCCTGTCCGGTCTTGCGCCAAAGGTCTGAAAGGCCATTTCTTCCGACATGTAACGCGACGGGCCGGCGGTTTTTTCCAGCACCAGATATTTGATCTTTTCGCCGGCCTGAATCTGTATACCATAGGGTTCCAGTTCCCGCAGGGCCGCCGGGGCTGGCCCGTCCACCGAATAGTCTTCCAGACCTTTGCTTACCGTTCGACGAAGTAGTAAATCTGTCCAGGGCACCGTGCGATGTAACAGCGCCTTTTTGAAATCCAGATACAGGGCCTCCATCTCCGGATGCATGGATTCCAGTTCCCTTGCGGTCTTACATTCTGCCATCCGATCAAGAAAGCAGTCCTGCGCCTGTTTAATCCAGGAGGGACGGTCCTTCCTCCTTACGGAAATGCCTCGAACCCGAAGCGTTCCGTCCCGAAATCTCCCGAAATAGCGATTCACTACCGCAATACCGGGCTTTGTACGCGAAGGCAGAAAAATCACCCAGTCGTATATACCTTCCAGACTCATCTCTATGCCGGTGACCTGTCCAATCTCCTGACATACCGCTTTTAAGTGTTCGTGTTCGAAAGATTCCCTTCTTTTCGAGAACCGGCCAGTGTTTTTCTCGGGAATCTGCAGAAACAGGCAATCTGTAATTCCATGAATCACACGGTAACCGGCATCTTCAGCGATCTCCTTCGCCGTCAGAAGCTTGTCCCGACCGAAAGCAGTAACCGCTTCATGACTTTCGATCTTGCCGAATTTCGCATTACGGTACCCCAGATAGCCAAAGGAGGTAACCAGCATCCACTTCAGGCTGGACTGTCGGTGATCGTACAACTCCAGACTTCGCTCCAGGGATGCCCGCTTCTGCTCCAGGAACTGTTGCCCGTTCGGTGGCAACGGCTCGTTTTCCATACGGGACCTGTACCTTTCCATCTCGCCTTTCAGGCTTTTGATTTGATCTTTGTAATACTTCCGGCGTTTCAGGATGTGCGATAATGCATCCGATACAATTCCACGACGGCGAGCGCAGATGCGAAAACCTATCTCCGGCACATGTTCCGTTTCTTCATTACTGCAACAGAGACAGTTGATAGTTTCCGGCGATACATTGTGTATACTCATAATCGAAGGATACATCTGGGAAAAATCGATTTGAGCTACGTTTTCCATAATTCTACCGGCTCGAGGCACAAATACCAGACCGCCCTTGTCCGCTTCTAGAAGCTCCATGACGCTACGCGGCTGCTCCAGAGCGCTCTTCTGCCAGGGGACCAGATAATTCTTGCGCAGAGCCACCTCCGACTCAATGGCCGTAAGCGCGGCGCCGGTAGAGGATCGAGAAAGTCTCTGTACCGGAATCCGGCTCAGTCGCGAAAGCTCCACGATACCCATCAACTGTGCTTCTTTGAAAACGAAAGAATTGGCGCTATCGATATGCCATCGGCCAAACAAAGGATAGGAAGGAGCTCGATAGATCCAGTTTCCATAAGTATTATAGCTGGTCCCTTCCGTTACTATCTTTCGACTGGAACCCGGCGATATGTCCCGATCCAGAAAAGGAATTATATGTTGTTTCTGATAAGCCTGGAACAATACCGGAAAAAGAACCTGATCGCCGTAGGCAGACAGTATGATGTCCGGATCAGTCGAATGCAAAAACTGGTTCAAAGACTCCAGGTCGGCGGCCCGTAGATCGGTAGGCAGTTCCAGTTTGTTGTCATTGCACTCCAGCTGAATTCTCTGATCCGGCGTATGGAAGCTCTTACGCGAACCCGAAGACAGTATCTGCTGATAGGTAAGACGATGCCCGTAGTTAAGATTCATTTTGAGAATTCGCACGGGCGGTAAGGCAAAATCCAGATCGAACAAATCGTCCAGAGCCTGTACCCATTTCAGGTTATATACCGGACGACTGATCCTATGGGAATCGTTGGAAGAAGCAGGAGGCCCGATTCTCACAAGGGAAGCTTTCAATCGGCAAAGAGGAAAGATGCCTTTTTGCTGCATATAGCCGGTGGGCACTTCGAAATCTGTATGAAACAGATCCATTTTTCCATACATTGCATATAGTCGACTGCGAATCCTTCGAAGCAAAGACGGACGACTTATCTGGATAGAGAGAACATCTACCAGGCGGTTTTCGTAGAATAGCTTTCGTTTTGTATAATGCGGCTTACCCTGAATGCCTTCCATTTCATGGAGTCGCCTGACCAGGTTTCTCAATGTGCTTTCGGGGCCTCGGGCATAGATCACCGGACAGAAGTGATCCCGGCACAGATAGAATTTTCCCTGCTCATCCAGAATACATAGATAGATCTGATCCTCTAGATGATAGATATCAAAGAGCCATCCGCGGATCCGTATTTCTTCTGCCACCGAACGCTCCATCCTTCTCTACATCTACTCGCCAATCCATCAGGCCTTTCCATCCAGGTATGCAGACTGGCCCTGACAACGCCCGGTTCAGGCCCCCGAAGAATGCTCCAGTTCATCCAATCGCTTTTCCAGTTCTATAATCCTCTTATGCATTTCTATCATCATACTCATGGCCATAGAATCGAATGGATTGGGCTGAGCCGCCATTACGCCGACCTGAAGCTGAGCCCGAGCGGCCATCATAAGCGCATCAAAGGAATCCCGATCCTCTTTCCTGAGCGCTTTTCTGAATTTCGAAAACCTTTCGTATACGCTATCTACCAGATGCGAATAAGGCTGTAATGTTCTTCCCATAGCAGGCTCCGTGATTAAACTTCATATAACGTATGGCATTAGTGGATCAAATGAAAGCGTATCTTTACGCTATCGCATTAAAGACTGAGATCAAAGCATGACGTTTTGCCCAACGGCCGTAGCCGGGCGATCAAACCTGGAAAAAGGAAGCGAGCGATTCCGCTTAAGGTTCATATCTCGTAAAAAATACGAACGTTCCTCTTTTCTGGACTTCAAACCGTCCAACTGCCATTGATACCGGGTTAGAGAGCTGAAGGCGGAAAGAGCGCTACCGAAGAGCTTACTCCTATAAGAAGCGCTTTCCACTATAAGATAAGGGATTCCCGCTTCATTCCAGAGGGATAGTACCGAGGCCATTTTCTGAAGGAGGAAACGGGCTTCCTCTTCCTGTACATCGCCGTCAAAGAACTGCTTGCAGGGTGCGTAGATAAAGTACAGAGTCCGCCCGGGTTTTCGCCTTTCGCGATGCCACACAGCCCGAAAAAGATCCAGAATCTGGTAGGGCGTAAAAGCTCGCTGAATCTGAATGGACCGCAGCATTTCCTCCCCGGGTATTTCCCGGCGCAGAGCCTCATCCATAAGCTGAAAGGCGTTGAATCGAATCGCGCAATCTATGTTAAAGATTTCGTAACCGCTCTGCCAGAGATGCACCTGCAGAACGTGACTCAAGGGAAAGATAGGCGAAGCTCCGTAAAGAAGGGCCGGCGAACGGCGATCCCAGAAATGGACGGATTGTACAGACTCCACCAGCAGATGAGAGGACATACCTGGACGGTCGGAAAATGACCGTCTTTTGTAAAGCATATATATGACGGCTGCCCCTTAAAAAGCAGAAATTCTACGGACTCCAAAGAGCCCCTCCTTTTACATCCGCCGTTTCGCCCCGCCTATGAATTATGTCGCATTCTATCCCATCGCGCACGAACTCCTGCCACATTCTGTCACAGCCTGAATGTATACTTATCGGGGGGCTAGAATCGCGTATCAACCGTCCAGGACTATCTGCGGCGGCCTCATGACTGGGAACCTAACAATCGGGAGCCTCAGTACCGGGAGCCGGGCCGAAAAAAATGCAGGATCCACACCCTCCGACCACGGAAAACAGATCAGCGATCCAACTCGAAGAACTGGACAATCTTGCGCGAAGCGTCCAGTTCATTGGATACCTTGCCTATCATAAACTCGAACAAATAAGGTCGCCCGGACGGCCAGGTATGCCCTCCCCCTTCGATTCGCACCAGCTCCACCGCAACCGAACAGTCAAATCGCATCAGTTTTGCCACGGTGCCATCGTCCGGATCATTGTTCCGAGTATCATACACGGCCGGCGAAAAATCCTGCGGCGCCGGGCAACCATTGGCCTTGAGCCACTTTCGCACGCTGTCATCCGTGGAACGGATTTTTCCCCGCTTGCGCCCCAGAACCTCCACATAGCCGCCATCATAGGGCACCAGCGGATCCTCCGTGCCATTTATCAGTAGCAAAGGTACTCCCCGGGGATTGCATTTCTCGAATAGATACTCGGACAGATTGGCGGTTACCGGAGCAATGCCATCCACGCGATCCGGATGTTCGCAGCCCATGCGAAAGGACATGAAGCCTCCGTTGGAAATGCCGGTGAAATAACTCTTTCGAACTCCATAATCTTTCTTAAGTCGGTCCTGAATGGCCAGGAGGAAACCGGCATCGTCAAATTTCTCCGAATGAGCCTTTGATTCCGGCACTTCTCGCCCATCGTTCCACTGATTTTCTATTCCGGCGGGGTAAACCACTATGAAGCCATGTTTGTCCGCCAGCTCATCGAAAGCGCCGTGGTTAAGTCCCATCATCTTTCCCGGATCGCCTCCTCCACCATGCAGAGCAAAGAGCACATCTGGATTCGGCTTCAATGTCTCGGGCACGTAGAGGTAGTAACTTCTCTCTTTTCCATCGTACAGGAATTCAAATTCCCTTGTGTTTTCGCCTCCACGATACCGGCGGCCCCGACAATCGAGGAGTAGCGGCAGCGAAAGAAGAATCAGAAGTATTGCCATGCTCTGCTTTTTCATAGTCACCATCCCAGGAGAGTACGGGCTCATGCAGACCTCGCTTAAGGTCCGTCTGGAGCCCTGCCGGAGGCGCTGAGGCCCTGAGGCCTGCAACGTTCAACGCCCCGAAAGCGCATTCAGACCTCATATAGCGCGGTTCCGATTCTCTGTAAAGCGTAAGAAGAGCCATTGAAGCGCGGAAGAACACTCATGCCCAATCCTACCGGCATGGCGATTCCCGGGCTACGTTCCGGAAGATCCGCCTACCCGGAACCGCGCCAGGGGCACACCATATGCCGAAGACACCGGACCTGGTCGTACATCGCCCAGCCGCCAAAAAATCCCGGGAAACGGGCTCCTATGATTTGATCCGAATCCCGAAAAACGGGGCCTATATTTGGCTGCAGGCTTTGAACCGCCCTCCCGATAATTCCAACGATGCTCGGTCCACGTAAATGGTTATCCTCAAGCCTGATTTTCTTTTTCATTGCCACGGCATTTTCTACAGTGCTGGTCTATTCCATCCCGGCGGAGGATCCCTTTGTGCCCGCGCTGCCGGAAATCCCTCCGCCCAGAAGCCAGGAAAAAGACGCTCTGTACCGGACTCTGATGGAGAACCGAAAGAACCATCCGCCCGCAGAGCAAAACAACCGGGCGCTCCCTGAGTCGGCCCAGAAAAACCGCAACACATCACCCGGGGAATCGCCACAAACGAAAGCTTCGGAGGGTGCCGCACCATCCATAGACTCCACCGATACCGATCGGATGAAGTCCGACGATGCCGCCACGGAAAGCAAACCGCGAGAGCCGCAAAGTAATCAGGAAAAACCGAAAGGCAGCCCTAACGACAAGTCCGTTGAGCGCAATGCTAGAAACATCCCGGCAGCGACAAAGGATCAACAGAGCAAAAAAGAATCGCGCGAAGAAAGCACTAATTCGCTGGCGAACTCGAAAGATCAGGATGATCCTTCGAACAAGGCAAGAAAGAATTCCGAAAGCCCTGAACCCAGTTTCCTTTCCCGGGATAAGGAGCAAGAGCGGTTCCAGAGCCAGAAGGAAGATATCGCCAGTCTGCTGGCGAAGGATATGCTGGACAGCACCAAGGAAAACCTGAAGGGCCTTTCAAAAGATCGAACCGCAAAAGTCAGCACTGACAGCAAACAACAGCAGCAAGTGGATCAGTTACTGAAGGGCATTGATCCGGTTATGCCCCGGAACTACCGTTTCACGGCCCCCGTCTATTATCAGGGAATCTACTTAAACAATTACACGGCGCGTACAAAGAGTCGGTTTTTGCCGCTTCTGAAGCAGGCCAAGGCCACCGGAATCAATACCCTGGTCGTCGATGTTCAGCCACGACTGCCCACCGAAGAGTTCATGAAAACGGCGCGATCCATGGGCTTCTACCTGGTGAGTCGAGTGGTAGTCTTTGAGGGCGGCTTAAAAACAT
Source organism: Spirochaetaceae bacterium (assembly GCA_002730875.1). Lineage (GTDB taxonomy): Bacteria > Spirochaetota > Leptospiria > Leptospirales > Leptonemataceae > UBA3465. The sequence continues at coordinate 154,202 of PCBI01000018.1, forward strand.
ACCCGGCGCCGGCCGGACACATTAATAAGGTTCGTAAACGCGCCGAAGAATCCGCCTTGATGGGATTCATGGAAATTCAGCTAGACTACATTCGGTTCGCGGATCGACTTCACATCAAAGGACTTAACCTGACCGAACGATACCGAACCATAGCTTCCATTCTCAGGTCCTTCGAAGAGACGCTGCGCCCCCACGGCGTGCGAATTGGCGCCGACATCTTTGGCCGAATACCGTTTAACAACAACGACATCATCGGTCAGAAAATGGAAGTCTTTGCCCGCTATATGGACACCCTGTACCCGATGCTATATCCGTCTCATTTCTACGGAGATCCGTTTTACCAGAAGAACCCGTACCGGACTATCTATGACGGAAAAACCCGGGCTATCAAACGGGCGGGCACAACTCGAATCATCGCTTATATCCAGGGGTTCACCATGCTGGTGAGCAAGAGCGGCCTGAGCTACAAAGATTACATCAAAAAGCAACTGGTGGCATCGAAAGACTCAGGCGGAGCCGGATTTGTGGTGTGGAATCCCAAGAACGATTATGCGGTTTTTTTCCAGGCGCTCAAGGAAACCAATTGAGATAATCCGAGGCCATGGGAAGCAGGCCCATGGCCTATAACCGCTATATAACCGGTATACTACCGGATCAGAACTACAGGTTCATCCTGGGCAGCCTGACCGATGTAGCCCTGGAAGTGGGCGCCGTGCTCCATGCCTCTGTACCGGTTACAGCCCTTCTCGGCGAAAGCATGCTGGCGGCATTCTTCCTGGCCGGACATAACGAAAAGGCGAAACGCACCGTCGTCGGAATCGATATGCAATGTAATGGGCCGGTGCGAAAGATTCTGTCCTTCGCCTCTTCCGATGGTATTGTGCGCTCTTTCTGTTCCAGCCCGGATGCATCCTGGGATGGTTCGATCTACGAGGGGAAGAAGAACGGATTGTTCACGGTAAACCGTTTTGTGGAGGAAAACAGGAAAGTCTATTCGTCCAGCGTTGAAATGCACGACCTTCCCCTGGAGAAAAACGTAGAAGAATATCTGGGGCGCTCCGATCAGAAACTGGGATTCATTCGCATGGAAAGCACAATCCAGAACGGCGTCGTGGTCGATATTTCCGGCTTCAGCTTTGAAGCATTACCGGGGGCTTCCATGCAGGATTCGGAGCGTGTGCTGGAAATGATTCGCAACATGTCCCCTGCCGATATGGTGCATGGCTTGATCGCGGACGGCGACGGGGAAAGACGAGAATTCAGTTCTTCGTTGTCCCATGTAAAGATCCTAAAAACCGGTAGCTTCGAATACAGATGCGATTGCAGCAAAGAGAAGATTGAAAAGGTACTGCTGGCCATGGGCCGTCAGTCTATCGAAGAACTTGTGGAGGAGAAAGGGCATGTAGAAGTATTCTGCGAATTCTGTCGCAAGAGATACGAATTCCAGCCGTCCGAAATCTACAATCTCTTCCAATCTGACGAAGACTGAATCGTTTCCCGGATTCTCGTCAGCGCTTTCGCCCTGCCGGATGAACGTTTGTTTGTGCCAGGGGCAACGGTATTTCCTCGACTCCGGTGCATGAATCAAGAAAACCACTGCAGAGGATCACTGCAAAGAGCTACTTTGGGAATGAACGCCCTTCGGCGGTAACGGATGTCTGCCGCGCCGTACTCCTTTGCCAGGAAAAGATGGTATTTCCGTAAACACCGGGGACTCCTTTCCCGGGCTTTAATTTGGTTGCCAACTATTAAGAAGTGAATACATTTTGCACTGGTTGCAACTGCACTCCCCTGCAGAGGAGGCCTATCCTGGAATACATACCAATCGACTCCATCGATGAAATAGATCCTCGACGTATTTCCATTCGAGATCTCAACAAGAAATATATTGATCGGGAAGGGAACCGCTACGCTACCAGGTTCAACATCAAGACCCGGGAAGTAGAAATTGTACGGTTGGCCCGGACAATCGAAGAGGCCCGACGGCTTCAGTTAAAGATAAAGAATGAAAAGTCAGGCATGCCCGGAAACCCGGCTGTCGGCGCTGGAAGTCCAAAGGCCAGCCCCGACTCCGGAGACACCGGGGACTCCGGAGACTATTACCACACGCCGGAACAGATCTCCGCCCATGCCATCCTGGATAAAGACCTGTTAGACGAATGTGTCCAGGAAGTTACAAAAATCAGGGAGCGACAACAGGCTGTACTCAATGCGTTGAGAAAGCATCAAATCTTCGAGAGGGATCAGTACGACGGCTTCTCCGAACTGGCGCGCAAGATTGACACCGAATCCTGGCAGATTGGCGAAGAAGCTATCAACTACTACAAAGAGCTGTATTCCTATCCCCGACCGGTTACGCATTATCTAAACCGCCTTGGATTGGACGATAGGCGCTGGGTGGAGTCCCTGGGAGACGAAGAGTCCAGACTGGATCTCGTAAGAAAGCTGGAGATGTACAATTCCTTTCACAAAGCCTTTCAATCCATCTATGCTGTGACTACCGACCTGAAGGGTATGCTGGAAGAGATGCCGGACGATGCACAATCCAAACTGAATGCCAATCAGACCATGGCGCTACGGGATGCATTGCCCAGCCTGGAGATTATCCAGGAAAACTGCCTTGCCAAGATGGCTTCGCTGGACGAATGGCAGGAGCAGACGCGAACCACCTAGAAGGCGTTTCTTCTTCGGCCTGATCCCCGGTTTACGTCTCATGCAGCGTGGCTAAAACGGTCGCATCATTCGCAGGCCGGATTCGTAGTCCCTGGCGGCCTGCGCCGCGACTCCTCTATTGAACGCCTGCCTCCGGGGTGGCCTGGCCGGTGGCGCCGAATCGAGCGCCGGCACTGCAGAGATACGCGAATCAGGACTTGCCCAGAATCCTTGCTTCGATTCGCTTGCATTGTTCTTCGGTGAGCGGAGCTCCGTTCTTTTGCAGATGAAACTGATCCTGGGCCCGACCGGCATTGTTAGTGCGAATCGTAGCCGTAACAATGTTAATGTCTTCCAGATAAAAATGCCGGCTCAGGTGAATCAGAAGTCCCGTTCGGCCGGTGGTCTCAATGTAAAATCGCGTCTCTTTGCGCTCTGGATCCGTATCGAATACAAGCTCCGGGGGCTCGTCAAAAAAAAAGGATGGGTCCGGAATGGAATGATCGTGCTGCTGTAGCAGTTTTTCCGGATCCACACGATCGGAAATCAATGTCTCCATCAAAACGCCCAGGCTGTGGTACAGTTCGGCCCCGTCGCTTTCCTTACCTTCTACCGGCCGTAGAAAGAAGCGATCGCTGGAATACATCTCCCCTTCCTCTTCGACAGTATCCACGTCCCCGGAGTAGATATCCAGATCCAGACAGTAAATGGCTGCCGCCAGACGGTACAGTGTCCCTACTCTTACGGAGGGAGTTTTGATTTCCAAGAGTGTTTGTTCCGGTCCTACCGGTGTCCAGGAGAAGTTAATCACGGTTCTGCTTTGTGGGCCATAACGTCTTTGCACCATCGACTGAACAGATCCGGATTAATCTCCGCCCCGGGAAGCCGATCGTAATTTCTGCCCACATGAATGTCCATATCCTGCTCTACCGTAAATCTGTCCGCAAAATCCTGCAGTTCGCGCCCAAGGAGCGGGTCCAGGTCACGCCAGGCCATTACCAGCTGGCCGTTTTTCAGGGCTCCAAAGATGCGAATCCCGCGAAAACGAAGTTCCATTTCGGTGCCATTTTCTTTGCAGAGCCAATCGCCCTGTCCGTCCAATTCCTGGAAAATCTTCCATAGATTCTTCGCCGCCTGCTTTTTCTCTTTCTTCGCACGGCTCTCTTCTTCGATCCGGCCGATAAAGTCTTTCAATTCGTTTAATTGAACGGTGAGAAAATCTCCGACCCGGCGATCGTCCTGCCACCATGGCTTAAAATCCTTGCCGGCCAGAACGCATTCGAGGCCGGCCACCGCATCTTTCCAGATCTCGGCCTGCCGGTCCCTTTCTTCCTGGTCCACCCAGCCATCATGGGATATCGTAAGTAGTATTCCTTCGCCGGTGCGCCCCCGACTTACGCCCTGGTCGGCGATTTCAAAGGTGATTACTGTAGAGGGCTTATCGTCTGGCCAATCCTTTCCGCGCCACGAGTAGCGCACCAGATGATTCTTTTCTTTGGTCACCGCCTTCATCTCCATGTCTTTTCCGTCCAGCTGAGTGACCAGGTTTCTGGACATAATGACCCGAGGAGCCCACCATTTACGCAACTCCGTCTGCGAAGTAAGAACCCGGAATACTTGAGCGGGTGTTGTCATCACCTCTAATTCATGCTCTATAGCATCAATGTCATCTGAGTTGCGATTCATGGCTCAATACAGATTCTCCATCCCCCCGGTGTATTTTTCAAACAGTATTTGCCAGCTGCGCTCACTGTGTTTTACTCCCGATATGCCACAGAAGTATTTGTTTCGACTCTTCGGGGGTCTGGCCGTTTCCACAATCCTGTTTTGCGGACAGGATGCACAGCAATATTCCGGCCCTGCGCACCGGTGGTCCTTCCTCCAATCCTCGCACTTCAAGGGAAAAGCGGAGATGGCCCGCTACACAGGAACAGTGCTACGCTACGGCAAGCCCAGAGAAGCGGAACTGATGCTGATCACGGTCCTGGAGCCATTCCGTCGCGAACAACTGGTGAAATCCGAGTCCGATACAGATTACTACGTAATCAAGCAGAATCAGGTGATGACCTACCAGACCGGAGTTTACCCCTATCGACAGATGAATTCGGTCTTCTGGGAACTGGAGTCCGGACGGTTTCGCAAGGCAACCATGAGCACCCAGGAGTGGTGCGGCCAAACCTACAAGGAATTGCGAGTGAAAGGAAAGACAATGCAATTCTTCTACAGTAGCTACTGGGAGAATGAATCCAGAGGTTACGAAACTATTCGCAGACCTGGTCCCTCCTTTTCGGCCTTCCTCTACGATGAGCTACCGTTGCTAATCCGAAAGGATGACCTGAGCAATGCGGATTCCGCACGCATGTTTCCTATGCTGATGAGTTCGCGGGTCAAACAACCGGACTGGGACATTGGCAATCCGTTACGGAGACCGGAATATCGGCCGGCCCAAATGACTGTGGAAAAAGGCAAACTTACCTGGAAAGGCGAAGAGCGTGCCGTGCGCATCGTAACAGTTCTACAGGCGCCTGTAGAAACGAAGAAAGCCACGATTCCCGAAAAGAAGGACGTCTTTTACGTCGACCTGGATTCGGAACTGCGGCCGCTGCTTCGCTGGGAAAGAAATGATGGAGGAGTACTGGAACTGCAAAGCCTGGACTACACCGACTACTGGAATCAGAACGATCCGGGAGATCGGTTGCCAGAGAAAGCGACAATTCCACAGTAGGCCCATGTTCACGGGCATAATCGAGTCGAGAGGAAAACTCCAACGTATTTCGCCTTCCGGGGGAAACCTTACTTTCCTGGTAGAGTCCACGCTGGCCGAAGAATTGAAACCCGGAGACAGCGTTTCGCATAATGGCGTCTGCCTGACTGTAGAAACGCTTCCGTCCTCGAACCAGTACACCGTAAGCGCCATACAGGAGACACTGGGCAAAACGAACCTGGGCGATCTGAAAGAAGGGGATTTCATTAACCTGGAAAGATCCCTTCGCGGCGATGGAAGAATCGACGGACACTTCGTACAGGGACATGTGGATGCCATAGGCGAAATCCTCGAGGTAACCGAATTAAGCGGAAGCCATGAGTTCTGGATCTCCTATCCGCCGGAGGAGCGGGATCTACTGGTTCCCCGAGGTAGCATTGCGCTGGACGGAATCAGCCTTACGGTGGCTGAACTCGAAGACCACCGATTCAAAGTGGCTATCATTCCTCATACGCTACAACACACCAATCTACAGCAAAGAAAAACTGGAGACCGCATCAATCTGGAATTTGATGTTCTCGGAAAATACATTCGTCGTATGGCTCAAAACAGAAGCTAACTACGATGCAGGTTAGCCGGTAGACTCCCTCATCAGGAAAGCTACACAACAGGAAAAGTCCTACTTGCGCGAATTCCGATCTCCAGCATTTTTATGCCTGGCCTGCTTGACATTCACCCCGCGCTCCTGGCTTTCTGATTCCAGAGGCCGAATATGGCAAAACCAGAAGGGACATCGGAAGCAAAGTCCGCAAACCGGACCGAAAAAAAGAAAGGCCCGCGCCACGATCACGGATCCCGGGATAGTCATTCGCATAGCCATTCTCACAAGGACTCCGAAGGTCAGCGAAATCATAGCCATTCGCACGCTTCCGGAGGCCATAGCCATGCGCCAATCGTTGAAGATACATCTTCGTTGCGACTCTGGCTCGGTATCATCATTAACGTGCTCTTTGCGGGCGCGGAACTGGCGGCGGGCTTCTGGACTGATTCTCTGGCCCTTCTGGCGGATGCCGGCCATAACTTCAGCGATGTCATGGGTCTGGTGCTGGCCTTGATTGCCGTGCATCTGGGAAAACAGGCAGCCAGCGAAAGATTCACATACGGCAAAGGCCGAGCGTCCATTCAGATTTCGCTTCTCAACTCTGTTGTCCTGCTGGCGGCCGCAGGGGCCATCGCCGTCGAAGCGCTGCAAAGACTGCAGGAACCGGCCGACGTACCGGGAATGACCATCGTCTACATTGCTGCCCTGGGAGTTCTGGTAAACGGAATCTCCACCGCACTCTACTGGCAGGATCGAAAAGAGGACTTAAATATGCGCGGGGCCTTCCTGCATATGGCCGCCGATGCGCTGGTCAGCTTGTCGGTAGTGGTGGGCGGATTGGCCATGCAATGGACCGGAGCCTATTGGATTGATCCTGCCCTGTCCATTTTGGTGGCCGGAGTGATTGTCTGGAGTACGGTTCAACTTCTCTGGAATGCATTGAAGCTTTCCCTGGATGCGGTCCCGGAAAGCATTGATCCAGGGGAGGTCCGCAACTATTTACAGGGACTGGAAGGAGTGATGGATGTGCATGATCTCCATATATGGGCCATGAGCACCCGAAAAAGCGCGCTCAGTGTCCATCTGGTGGTAGATTCCCTGGAAAGAAGCCCGGCTCTCCTGAAAGAGATCAAAGCGAGAGTCAAAAGTGAATTCGGGATCGCTCATCCCACCGTACAAATTGAACAGAATGATGAAGATTGCCCGCAGTGCTAGGGAAGCGCTGCCAGGGAAGATGTTTTCCAACGTTCAAAACGCTGCCCAGCGTTAGTACGGATGTGCCCGAGGCCCGCGAAGACTTTCTCGTCCAGAGAGGGCCCGCGAAAGCTTTGCCTCCCGAAGCGGATCGGCGCATAGCCGGAGAAGCAGCGCGAAGAGCGCCGGAAGGGCTTACACAGGTACTGCTTCGTTCAGATGCTTGCGAATAGCGCTGCGAATCACGTAAGTCAGATTGTGGCCGCAAGAAGGGCAGAGAATCGGTATTTCCATATGCACCGGCTGAAGCATCATCGGCAGATGATAATGGCAGGCGCTGCATTCAATCTCTGCACGAAATGAAATGAAGTTTGCTGAATCTTCCACCGTACCCCTCTGTGGCGTACATCGGAGAAGGGCAAATTTACTTTAGCAGAATAGAAAAGGTCCGGACCAGAAAAATCTGGCCAAGGCTCAAGTCAGGCCGGCGCCTTCAGTTCTTTGCCGTTTTCGTCTCTGGCCACAAAACGGTCCGTGGTATCCGGTTCGGACTGACGGAGTCTTTCGTTCAGGTTACGAACCTTTTCCAGAGCCCTTTCCTTGTTGGCTGTGGCGCCCATATTGGTGAGCTGAAAACTCTCGCCACCCGGGCTCACTCGCCAGATCGTATAACTCATGGGCGGGCAAACTATTCTCGGGCCTTTGGACGGCAACTCCAAATTCAAGATTCTATGCGCGCTCCAGGTTCGCTGTGTACCGGGAAATACCTGAGATCACGCTTCTGCAAGTAGGCCTCGAGTCGATTCGGATCCGAGCCCTGAACACAGAAAAAAGTACCGCCCCCTCCGGAGCCATTGATCTTCCCTCCCGGGGAGCCTTCGCCTCGGAGGGCGCCCAGGTGAGCATCTATCTTCAAAGTGGAAATCCCTACAGTACCGGCCAGGATCTCGTGCTCTTCGCGAAATAAAGCTCCCAGGACTCCGGGCTCTACCGGGCCATGCCGAAGCAATCGCAGCGCATCCTGACACAGATCCCGGTTACGAATCTGGTTTCGCACATGCATTCGGGCACGGTCATCTTTAAGTCTTCCGCCAAATAGGTCAAAGTAGGTGAGTGTGCTGGATTCCAGCGAAAAATTCGGAATACTATCCACAGCATCCTTTACGTACTTTCGGGCCGTATCGCCTGCCCTGGATAAGACGCCCTGAGTATCCTTGGGATCCCCGGAATCCACCAGCAAGATTTCTCCTGGAGGATACGGCAACTCTTCTACACCGTAGGGCAAATCGCCGGAGTCCGGATATACATGCAATAAACCGCCAATATAGCATGTGTACTGATCCATCATGCCGCCTGCGCCCTGAAACAGTTCTTTTTCTCCCCTGTACACCAGTTGCGCACAGAGTACTGGATCATTGATGTATTTTTCTTTTTCCGGATGCTCGCCGATTTCCAGAAGCAGGCGCAACCAGGCGGCGGACATGGCCGAGGAACTGGAACAACCGGCGCGCACCGGTATTTTGGACTCGAAAGTGAACTCGCCGCCGGAAGGAAGAGTAAAGCCCTCATCCATCAGTACCCGGGCAATACCCCAGCAGTAGTCATCGCCCACAGGATCAACATGCAAATCCAGAGATCTTTCCTTTTCTGCCAGATCCGGAGTTCTAATCCTGTACGGACCGGCAGGCGCCGGATTGTATTGGATATAGAAGCGCAGGTCTACTGCCATGGCAATTACGGGTAGACCCAGATAGTCCTGATGTTCCCCGAATAAACATATTCTTCCGGGGGCGCTGGAAATAACCTGCATGGACGACCAGCCTGACTTTGTGTTTCCTGAATTAAAGCCATTTTCGATGCTGTTATTATGCCGGAAATGAACTCGAAGGAGAAACCATGAAAGCCAAGACCTCCACCAAAAAGGCATCCCAGCGAAAGGGCAACGGAACCGAGCCCCCTCCCGAAAAGGAAGCCTATGTAAGAAGAGCCAGGCGCATTGAGGGTCAGGTTCAGGCCATTTCACGAATGATTGAAGAGGAAAGATATTGCGTTGATATATTGATGCAGATCCGAGCCGCTCGATCGGCTCTCAAGTCTCTGTCTATTGAGCTGCTGGAGAGCCATACCAACCATTGCGTTCGTGAAGCGTTCGAATCCAACAACGGCGAGAAAACCATTCAAGAGCTGTTGGAAGTTTTTAAGACTTATTCCTAGAGCACCTGCCGGATCCCAATTCTCCGTAGGTACCCTGCCCTGGTATTGGGTGGGGTTTGCGTTTTGCTGCAGATTGCTATTATGGTACTATGACCGTCACCGAGGCCACCGCCGAAAAACAGAAGCAGGGTTTCTCCGTAGAAGGAATGACGTGCACTGCCTGCGCCAGCAGGATCCAAAAAGTACTCTCCAGAACAGACGGGGTCCAATCGGTGCGGGTGAACTTTGCCACCGAAACCGCCGGCATTAGCTGGGATCCGCAGAAGATCTCCGAGGCACAACTCCTGGAGAGAGTACATAAGCTGGGTTACGGGCTCAAACCGGCCATAAACGAACTCATTGAAAGAAAGAAACAAAACCTCGAAAGAGAAAGAAAGGCGTACCTGAAAGATCGCTTGCTTTTCGCATTCAGCGCGTTGCTTACGCTGCCTCTTGTCCTTCCCATGCTCTACGAGCCCTGGATGTTGCCTCCTTTCTGGCAATGGATTCTGGCCACACCGGTTCAGCTCTTCGCGGGGTATCGTTTCTACAAAGGGGCCTATCATTCCCTGAAGAGCGGAACCGGAAACATGGATGTTCTGGTTTCTCTGGGCACCACCGTCGCATACGGCTACAGCGTAGCGCGAATGGTCATGGGCACCGGCCATGTCTACTTCGAGTCCTCCGCCGTGATTCTTACTCTGGTATTGATGGGTAAGATCATGGAACGAAGAGCCCGTGCCCAGGCAAGCCGGGCCATGGAAGAGCTTCTGGGCCTGCAACCCGAGGAGGCCAGACTCATAGAACAGAAGGACGGACAGGAAATCGAAGAGATTGTAGACGTTCGAGTTGTGGCTTCCGGCGATCTAATCGCCGTGCTGCCGGGCGAACGCATCCCTCTGGACGGTATCGTAGAAACAGGCAGTAGCGAAACCGACGACTCGTTAATTACCGGCGAATCGGTGCCAGTGGCTAAGAGCTCCGGCGATACAGTATTCGCCGGGAGTATGAATCTCAACGGGCGCCTGGTATTGCGCGCCGCACGGGATGTGAACCAGTCTTCGGTGGCACGAATCATGAACCTGGTAGAGGAAGCGCAGAATTCCAGGGCTCCCGTGCAAAGCCTGGTAGACCGGGTTTCGTCGATATTTGTTCCCACAGTGGTGGCAATATCTCTCATCACCTTTCTCGGAAGCTATGCATGGGGACTGGGATTCTCGGAGTCCTTGATTCGGTCTGTGGCAGTGCTGGTCATCGCCTGTCCTTGTGCTCTGGGCCTGGCAAGTCCTATCGCAGTAGTAATCGCCACAGGCATGAGTGCGAAAAACGGAATCCTATTTCGCAACGCCATGGCCCTGGAGATTGCGGGCAAGATAAAGACTCTGTTTTTCGACAAGACGGGAACTCTCACTGCCGGACGTCCCCGGGTTACGGCTGTGGCCAATGCAAGGGTTGCCGACGCTACCCATAGCCTGGATGCCCGGGCTACCGTTCCCATCGATTCACGGGCTGGCTCGGTCCATTCCATCGAAGGCGAAACCAGCGAAGTCCGGGTAAGCGAAGAGTCCGCCAGGTTGCTGCGGGCTGCCTTTTCAGTGGAGAAGGGCTCCGAACATCCGGTATCGGTAGCCATTCGCGAATACTGCGAAAGCAATTCCATCCGGCCACTGGAAGGCGATTGGGAGTACAGGACCGTGGCCGGGGCGGGCATTCAGTGTAACTCAAGTCAGGGTAAGATTCTGGCCGGCACGCGAGCTTTCCTGCAAGAAAACGGGATTACTCCCAACGTTGACGATCCGGACCGGGGCACCGTAGTTCACGTGGCTCAGGACGAAGAATACCTGGGCTGCTTTACTCTGGAGGATACGCTTCGGCCCGGCGCAAAAGAGGCGGTGGACTCGCTGCAAAAAATGAACATAGTGCCCCTTATACTAACCGGAGATAGAAGAGAGGCGGCGGCGCCGGTAGCTCAGGCTCTGGGTATTGAATTTCGCGCCGAGCTCAGGCCCGAACAGAAGCTCTCTACTATACAGGACTGGAAAAGCGGCCCAACAGGAATGGTAGGCGATGGAATAAACGATGCGCCGGCGCTGAGCCAGGCCGATGCCGGGTTTGCCATGGGCTCAGGCACCGATGTTGCATCCGAGTCTGCCGATGTAACTCTAATGGGAAGCGACCCTATGGAAATCGTAGATGCAGTGCGGCTTTCCAGATCTACAATACGCAAGATATATCAGAACCTGTTTTTCGCTTTCGTATATAACATTATTGGAATTCCCCTGGCCGCTTTTGGCTTTCTCAGCCCGATGGTGGCCGGCGCCGCCATGGCAATGAGTAGCGTAAGCGTGGTAGTATCCTCTCTCACGCTTTATCGTTTCCGCTTCCATTCTGCCCTGTATTCAGGGAAAGAATGAAAATTATCGGTTCCGGGGCCTCGGGGCTGGATTTTGATTGATCTTATATACCCCCCGGTGGTATCGTAATCCTGGCGCAAGCAGAGGCGACGCCGGGGGGAAAAATGGCAAGAGCAATCGTAATGGGAGGAGGCATTTCAGGTCATACCACGGCCATGATGCTTCGCAAGCTCCTGGGAAAGAAGCATTCCGTAATCGTAGTTACACCAAACGATAAATGGAACTGGATACCATCCAACATATGGGTGGGCGTGGGCGTCATGAAGCCCGAACAGGTAACGTTTGAGCTCAAACCCATCTATGAGAAGCTGGGAGTGGAGTACCATCAGGCCAGGGCCACATCCATTCATCCGGAAGGCGACGGCAATTACGGCCCTTTCATCGAAATAGAATACACGGATGGCCGCCCGGAAGAGAAACGCAAAGATAGGTTGCACTACGATTTCCTGGTGAATGCCACAGGGCCCAAACTGAAATTCGAAGCCACAAAGGGCCTGGGCCCGGATGAGCATTCCCATTCCGTATGCACTTTCGATCATGCTGCAGAAACGGCCATGCACCTGGACGAAGAAGTGGAACGCATGAGAAAAGGAGAAAAACGCACCTTCCTGATTGGGACCGGGCATGGAACCTGCACCTGTCAGGGAGCGGCCTTCGAATACATCCTGAATCTGGAGCATGAGTTACAGCAAAGAGGAGTAAGGGATAAAGCAGAGATTCGCTGGATCAGCAATGAAGAGGCTCTGGGCGATTTCGGCATGGGAGGATTGCACATTCGAAGAGGAGGCTATGTAGTCCATGCAAGGACCTTCGCAGAGTCCCTGTTCGCCGAACGGGGTATCAAATGGACTGTACAGGCAGGGCCAAAGCAAATCGACAGGGATGGAGTGCATTATGAAACCCTGAAAGGAGAAGAACTGCATCAGGGTTTTGACTTTGCCATGCTCCTACCTCCCTTCAGCGGAGTCCCTCTCAAGGCGTACAGTGCCAGAGGAAAAGATATCACCGCGGATCTCTTCGCCCCCAACGGGTTTATGAAGGTGGATGCAGACTACACTGCCAAAGACTACGATGACTGGCGTCCTTCGGACTGGCCCAGCACCTACCAGAATCCTTCCTACCCCAATATTTTTGCGGTGGGCATTGCTTTCGCCCCTCCACATGCTATCGCACGTCCCAGAAAAAGCCCAAATGGAAATCCCATCTTCCCTACTCCTCCCAGAACGGGCATGCCTTCTGCAGTAATGGGCAATGCGGTAGCCCACAGCATTGCATCCATGATCAAGAATGGGAATACGCAGGCCAGTTTCGCCGCCCCCATGAGTGAACTGGGCGCTGCATGCATTGCTTCTGCAGGAGCTGGCCTGCTGAGCGGTTCCGCGGCCTCCCTTACTGTGTATCCTCTGGTGCCCGATTTTGAGAAGTATCCAGAAACCGGACGAAGCCTCCGATATACCACCGGCGAGATTGGCCTGGCCGGACACTGGCTCAAATACTTCCTTCACTACCTGTTCATGTACAAGGCCAAAGGACATCCCGGATGGGCCTGGATACCGGAATAGACAGAGAGCAAGGAGTGTGATCCATGAAAACTGCAAAGAAAAGAGCGAAGAAAACCTCAAGAAAGAGCACCGGCAAGAGCCGAACCGGGGGAGCAAAAAAATCCGCCATTCAGAATAAAGCCACCTCAGCAACGAAAGAAGCAGAAATCAACCCTCAGCAGAGGATGTTTGCGTCCAGACCCACCGGATTCACACTCTGGCTCCGAAAGAGTCTGGTATGGCAGTTCATTCGTTTTGTGGTAATAAACATTCGCATGCTGTTTATGATCGGAAAAGCTCAGCCCAGGAAGATTGGCTGATTGTAATTGGCGTTAGATACCTTTACGGGTAACGAAAAGCGCCACGAAAAGTGATTGAAGGTCTCCTTACATGGTGTAGCCTGATACAGTCATTCCAAAAGCGGCTTCTGGAATGACTGTCCTTTACCCATGTCAGAAAACTCCGGTATCTATTCTCGTAAGCACCCGTGCAGGAAACCCGTGATGGGCTTCACTGCCATGCTATGTATTCTCATTCTTTGCGGCATTGGCTGCTCCGGATCTTACTATGGTGTTGATGGTCCCGACGTAATCTCCAGGGAGGAAGCGCTACAAAGAATCAACGATGCCAGGCTGGTGAAGATTGCCCAATGCGGACTAAATGAGACCAACGGGGCTTTTCTCTATGTTCAGTTTACCCAGAATCCGCGAAAGATTCTGGATGGCGCCTATTACTCCACGAAGGATGTGGATTCCTGTACAAACGTCATTCTGTGGGGGTCCTGCGAGGCGGCCGCCCAACCCTGCGGACTGTCTCCTGCGGAATTCTTCGATGGCGCCCTTTTCCAGGGGGGATTCTAGTCGATTGGACGCTCGGTGTTCTGACTGCCCGCCACTGCGCCCGGTAGCAGAAAAAGACTACGGTCGCCAGATGACAGAACGTATCTCAAGCGCCTTACACTGACGACCAGACCCTCAGAATGTGTATTTGAAGGTAACCCAGTAGGTAGTGCCTTCCAGAGAAGCGGCCCCATCGGATAGATCTCTTCCTCCGGCATTGGCGTTCATGGGAAACGGATTTGTATAGTTCAGCAGGTTTTTACCGGTAACGGCGATTTCCATATTCTCGGTAATGTCGTAAGCAACGCCGGCATTCAGCAGCTGACTGCCCTCCACTCGATTTCCATTGGGACTGTACCAGTTGGGAAAGTACAGATAGTTCAACGACAAAGCCAGCGGTTTGATTGGCGAATACAGGATAAAGAAGCGCGTAACGTTTTCCGGATACGCCCGATGATGCTTGTTTTCCGAATCCGTGGTAAGATACATCCCGCCAATGTTCTGGCTGGAGGCGGAAACCACGCGAACTACCGAATGATTGAGCCCCATCTCCAATGATCTGGACCGAAAGTTAAAGCCAAACTCGGCCCCTACCTGTCGCAGTTCGCCGTTGTTGTTCTTGTAGAACCAGAAGCCATTCCAGTCGCCGGGCTCGTCATTGCCCACCTGGGGCATCTGGAAGACGGCCGAGTCCTGAAACATCACGCCCACATCTATGATGTTCTTCACCCGGTTATAGAATGTAACGATCTCAAAATCCCAGTTTTCGTTGAAACGGTAGTTGGCGGCGAACTCGAAGCTCTTCATCTTCTCCGGTTTGGTTTTGGGAATATTGCGATAGTTTCCGCTACCGTCAGGATTGGGAATAGCCGCCGCTTCGATATCATCGAAGTTGTCCGTTCGCAAATGGCCATCCTTCTGAAAGCCTCCGGAATAGGCCACGCCCGGAGAGCCGCGAAACCCCTCCTGATATGAGAGCCGAAACCTCAAGTCCTGGCTCCAACTGTAGAGGAAACCCAGTCGCGGAGAAACATTGGAGCCCCAGTACCGCTGTTTATCGAAGCGGAAGGCGCCAAAAAAGTCCAGGGAACTGCTAATACTGTAATAGTCTTCTACGAAAAAAGAACCCACATCAATGGTATTTGTGTACACATACTGATGGGTTTGATTCACATTTCCCAGCAGCGTGTCGTTGGCCTGATTTACGATGAAGTTGTTACCGTTCTTATCCGGAAGACCCATATCGTATTTTCTATACTCCGCTCCTATTGCCAGCCGGTTGTTTCGAGAGGTTTCCCAGTTAAGAAGCATGGAACCGCCATATCGCTCTTCTCGGGTTCCGCCCATAACGAAACCGCTATGGGAATGGAGTATGATATCATCCTGAGTAAAGAAGCCTCCTATTCGCAGGCTGGCGCTGGAACCCAGATCAAAACGGTATTTCCCGTTTACATGTTTCACTATGTTTTGAACTTCATTTCGATCGCGGTAGAAATTGTAGATGTCACGCTGCTGATCGGTGTAGAAAAGATCCAGTTCCAGGTTCCGATAGGCCAGAGTGGTCATTGCGGTAGTGTTGTCCGATCGCTTCAGGCGGTTACCGGAGGTATACACGGTGCGCCTTCGCACAAGGGAAAAGCCATCCTGCTGTAGTCCCGGGTTCCCCGCATTGTCTATTACGACCTGCTCGAAGGAATCGTTGATGTTCGCCGTAGGCTTTATCTGAAAATCGTAGAAGTTCTGGAGCCTGAGATCGTCTACCCCCTCGTATCCCTTGTCCCGGGCATAGGCCTCATTTCGCAACCGCTGACCTGGATAATAAGTGCGGCCCATATAGGCATAGGCCCTGAGGTCCGGCACATCCTCACCGCGTATACCTGACTGAAAGGAAAGATGACCGTATCCATCCTTACCGGTGGAGGCCGTAAGCACGGTGTCTGGATGGGTTTTCCCGTTCCTGGTTACGATGTTGATTACGCCAAGAAGCGCCCCCTGTCCCAGGGTAACCGATCCGGGCCCGCGAATCACTTCGATCCGCTCAATAAACTCCATATCCACGCCCTGCAGAATTCCGTCCGGCGGCCCCCAGAACCATTCCGTATTGATGTTCTGACCGTTGAGCAGCATCAGTACTTTCGCGTTGTTGTCCGGAGCCAGGCCACGGAATGCGGCAATCACATCGTCCTGATCCTCGACCATGAAGAAGCCGGGAACATAGATCATGAGAAGTTCGTTGATTGTTCGGGCGCCGCTTAACCGGATTTTCTTCCGGTCAATGACGGTTACCGATACAGGTTGCTTTTCAAGGCTACGGGCCACATTGGAAGCCACAGTGATGTCCTGCTCGGTAAGAATCTGAAAAACATCGTCTGTATCGCTACCGCCGGATTGCACCGAGAACTGCACTTCGTCGCTAAGCGGATGACTCAATAGGTTTTCGTCGATGTTAAATCTCCGCTCCTGCCGGTTAGGATTGGAGCGAATCCGAATAGAAACCTTCCTCGAGAACTCCTGGATTCTTTGCTCTCTGGACTCCTTTAGCTCTTCTTCGTCCAGCTGCAAATTCTCCAGGCCCTTCACATCCTGCAGACGCTCCAGGTTATCGGAAACGTTGATAGCATCAATAACGTAACCGGTTTCAGGATTGTATATCTGTCCAAATACTTCCAGATTGATTTTTCCCTGACGATAGAAGCCAGACACGAGATAGGCCGCGCCATACTGCCTGGCTTCCTGCAAGGCCCCTTCCAGGGTCTGAGCACGGGCAAAATAGACCTGATATCCGTTCTGCGAAAGCAGAAGCTCCAGCCGGCCACGAATGTCGGTCTGTAGCTCGTTGGAGACCGTAGACTGGTACGGTTGAAATGGACCGATGACTACGGTTTTTTCGGGTTCTCCTTCGGCATATAGATATCGGGGGATTGCCAGACATAGTAAGGGAAGAAGACCAAAAGCTACGAAGGCGGCCAGGGGGGACAGGTTTGCTACCCGGACAAAATGCAAGACTTTGCGACAGAGACAAACCCTGTTCTCTTTGACCGGAGTATTCTTGTTTCGCATTGGAATCATTTATCTATTGGATAGGCTAGCGCCCCGCGCATACGGCTATACAAAGGAACACCTTTGAACACAAAATCAAGTAATTCCGCGTTAGAATCGAAAAATCCAGATAACGCTGGATACACTGCGGTCCGCAGTCTGAAGCAGACCTGGAAGTTAAAGGAAGCCCCGAATCATGTAGTCTAGAAGCGATATCCGACGGTTAGCCAGATATTTCGGTTCTCAATTGGATGCCTGGTCGGGTAGTAACCTCCGGTAGCCGTGCGGATACCGGGATCCCAGAACTGCTCATTGGTCAGATTTCGAACCATAAGCTGCAAATACATGGAATCGACGCCGAATGGTCGGTCCCATCTAACGTTGCCCACCCAGAAATAATAGGCCGGAATGGTTCGCTCCGGATTGGTGGAGATCGTCCTTCTCTCGGATACATAGTTCATCCGCAGGTTTAGAGAGAGACTCTTGATGGGATAATAAGTCACGCCCAGGTTGGCTTTATGTCGCGCAATATTCGGAATGGGCCCTTTTGCGGGGATTCCATCGAGTTCCAGCAATTGGGAAGGCAGGTTGCTCCGAATCTCTCGTACAAACTGCGCATTGTTCAGTAGTTCCGGATTCACGGCAGCCACAGCATTCAGTACCGATTGCTCTATCTGAGCCAGGATGGCCGCCTCCTGCGTGCGAATTGTCGAAAGAACGGATACGGCAGCGTCGCGCAACGGATCTTCACCGGTTCGTCCCCGCGTTGTGGGAGAGGCGGTCAATGTGTAGGGCAGATTCATGTAATGGCCCTCGGAAAAGGTATGATTCAGGTTCAATGACAGATTGTCCAGAATCAGAAACTCGGTTTGCGATTCCACTCCCACCACCCGGGCATCCCCTACATTCTGATTCTGGTTCCAGTTACCGCCGGCCGGATTGTTTTGTGAGGTCTGTACCTCCAGGATGAGATTCTCGATCTCATTCCTGTAAGCCTGCACCGAGAAGTAATACCGCTTCTTGAAGCGATAGGCCACCCCCACCTCTACGGATCGCATCCGCTCGGGCTCCAGGGATTCGTTTCGTAGTCGCTGAGCCGTTTCGTTGTACAGTTCCCAGGCTGTAGGGGCACGGAAGCCAGTTCCGAGCAGAAGCTTCAAGGTAAGGTCGGGACTGGCCTGGTACACGGCTCCCAGTCGCGGCGTATGGGACTGGCCGTAGTCGGTGCTGTAGTCGTAGCGGTAACCGCCCGTAACCTGCAAGGGCGAAATGGGCCTGTACATCTGCTGACCGTAGATTGCATAGTTGGATGTGCGAATTCGCTTTTCCGAACCATACGCTTCCGGAACCACGGTATGATTGCCCTCCCAACCAATAACCGTGGTAGCCCGGGCGCCCGGGTTGTATGTGATTCTTTGCTTGAAGTCGTAAGCCCGGTCCGGTCGGGAATAATCGAAAATCACGCTGGTATCTGCTGGATCCGGAAGGAAATAAGGCCTTACCCCCGCCGTATTGGGATACTGTTCGCCGGAACTGGATAGAATTTCCGTATGCCGGATACCCGCTTCCGTATCCAGGCTCAAGAAGGGGCTGAATTCGTGCAGATATCCGAAAGTGAAGCTGTGGTTTTCGAAGTTCCACGATGAGCCACGATAACCCAGCTTGTGAGTATCAATCTGCTGTGTTCCATTTGCGAAGGTTCCATCGCCTTGCAGATACTGCCAGTTCACAGTTTGAAATCTGAAGTTACCCAGCTGAAACTTACCCGTAATGTTGTAGGTGTCAAGGTCTGCCACGTCGAAATAGGGAGACCACCAGTAACCCACCGAATTGGGCCCAGGATTGCATTGCCCGCCGCAGATCTCGGATTCTACGGCATAGAGCGGATCATTCTTTCCCATATCGGCCCGGTCCAGACGACCCACATGACTGAAACCAGGCCCCTTGGTTCGATGCATATAGCCGCTAACGGAGTAGCTGAATGGTTTCGCAGTGCCCGGCGTACTTCCCCTTAGCGAGACGTTCGCTTCGTATCCGGGCCGGGAAAGGTTATTGTAGCCGCCCATTGTGATTTCGGCTTCGTTCTCGGGGTCGCCTTCATAATCCTGGGTTATGATATTAATGACTCCATTGAATGCGTTGGCGCCGTACAAAGCCGACGCCGGACCTGCGATTACTTCAATTCGCTTAACGTTGTGCAACGGGAACCGGATGCTACCCGCCAGAATGGCGGCCTCGGTCAGGTTGTTGTCCAGAACACCGTCTACATAAAGGAGGGTTTTCTGATTATTACCCACCAGCCCACGCTGATGAATCAACTCGGGAAAGATGCCATAGTTGCGTATGATGTCGAAACCCGGCAGATCCTGCAACGCTTCCACAAGAGTGCGATATCCCCTTTCTTCGATTTGCTGTTCCGTGATCACATACACGGCAGCCGGAGCTTCCCGTAGTGTACTTCGCGTTCGAGTGGCGGTGATCACTTCCTGTTCTTCCAGAAGTTGAAACACTTCGCTACCACTTACATCCGGATCGGTTTTGGCCAGAGGGAAATACAAATCTTTCCCGAGTTCGGTTGTGCGAATGTATTGATCCAGGTTGTCCGATTTTACTCTCCTGGCCGAGTTCACCCTGATTTGTATGGCCACCCGTCGCGAGACAACAGCCAGCACTTCCTCATCGGGTACTTTGATCTCCTCTTCGGGAAGGTTTATGTCGGCGTATTGATCCACCCTCTCGGCCACATCCACTCTATTGAAGGCATCAATAACCTGGCCAGTCTCCGGATGATAGATCTGAACATAGACATTCAGAACCCCGTTTTCGCTTCGCGCATAAAATCCGCTCACGAACAAATGCGCCCCATCCATTGTAGAGTCCGGGACAGCCGTTGGCCGCATGGCATCGGCAAGAACTACCGACATGCCGGCTATTTCCAGTTCCTTGCGAATGGAATCCCTTAATTGGCGCTCCACCACGGCCTCCGAGCGGGACCGGGCCTGGAAGCTTCCGAGAACGACCTTTTCGGCCTGGAGCACATCCGGCATTAGCAGAAGCGAGAACGCCATGCTCAACGCCCAGTATACGAGTCTCCAGTATGGCTTTTTGCAACGATTGTAACGCATGAAACATGCGGAGCTTTCTCGGGGGAGAATTACTGAAGCCGCTGCCATGCGTCGGCTACAGAGTTGGTATGCCAGGGAAAGCAAAAGCCGGCAATGGCCGTGCAATCCATATTGGGATGTCCCTATTTCTTTCTCGACATCCACAGTGTCCGGTTTCTAACCGTAATGCCCGAAACGCGCAAGCAATTATTCTATAGATTTGCCAGAAGTCGGGCCGCTCTCTCATCGGAAGGATCCATCTTCAAAGCCCTTTCTGCATGCAATCGCGCCTGTTCGGTGTCGCCCAGATCCAGATAGACCCGGCCCAGTAGACGCAACATGGCCGAATGATTGGATAGATGCTCTTCTACCTGCCGAAGCGATTCCAATGCCTCCTGGCTTCGCCCGAGCTTCCACAGACAAAGCCCCCGATGATATAGATCGATCGTAGAATCCGGCTCCTCCTTCTCATCCAGGTAGTCCAGGGCTTCCTGAAACCTTTTCTGCTGGAGCAAAATCTTCAGGTCGCGGGCCGGTCTTCGAGCTACCCGCTGCGGCATAAACTCGATCCGCACCAGGGAAAGATCGTCCGTGATGCTTCCGTGCTTCTTCAGCGCATCCTCCACGCCGTCGAGCTCGCCCTGCACTTCTTCGCAAATCGAAAGGAAGAGCTCCTCATCTTGATTGATTTGTCTGCCTTCGGTGTTAGAAGAGATTTCCAGATCGTCTCGGCCATCCGACCCGGCTATCAGAACGTCCCCGGCCTCCAATTGAAATTCGAATATCCTGGGCTCCGTAACTCCCGGCATGCCGAACTTGCGAGTGCTCATTTCCTCTTCCAGAAAAGAAGCCTTGCCGTTGCGATACAGCACGCTGAATGGATGCTCTGCATTCAGATAATACATTCGTCCGGATTCCTCTTCAATAATCCCCAGAACACCGCTTACATACATACTGCCATCGAAGGTTTCAAAGATTCGCTGTATCTCCATGTGGGTCTGTATCATCCAATCCCGTGGGTCTATCTGGAGGTTGCGTTCATTCGCCGAAGAACGGACCATTATGGAATTAACGATGGATCCCATAACCAACGCCCCTCCGGCGCCCTGCATGGATTTTCCCATGGCATCCCCGTTAAAGAACATGACCCAGCGCATCCCGTTAAATTTAATGTTACCGCTAACGCACAGATCGCCACCCAGTTCCGCCTCCCATCGCCTGAAACGAAAGGCCTTTTTCTGCTTCAGAAGAAAGTCTGTAGAAACTCTGTCGCTTTGATTCCGGTTTTTGAACAAGGGATTGGTCAGAAGCGTCGAAAGGTAATAATCCCCGTCCTGCTGATCTTTCAGTTTCTGCACCTGCTGCAGCGATTCTTCCAGTTTCGCAGTACGATCCGCCACCATGCTTTCCAGATGCTCCGAGTGAATCCGGATCTCGCGCACCATGTCATTGAAAGCATCGGCCAGCAGTTCCAGTTCATCGCCGCTCTTGACATCCACCACCGTGGTGAAGTCCCTTTCCTGTACCTGCTCGGCGCCCTGTCTCAATACCGCAATAGGCGAAGTCAATATTCGCGCAATGGCGTAAGCCGCCGCGCCGGTCACAAAGAAAATCACAATAAGGCTGGTTACAGCTACCCAGAAAAACCAATCAAGCAGGTTCAGGTCCGAATCTACATCCATGTCCAGACCCAGAACGGCAATCACCTTGCCGTCCCTGTCTTTTATGGGAACCATGGCGCTGTACCAGACGCCCCAGGAGTCCTCGAATGCATCGTCGGTGTTGGTAACCTTTCCCGTGAGGAATGCTTCCTTCATACGTGGCTGTTCCGAGATGTTATAGAGAAGCCCGGCGGGCACTCCTACCTCATCGTCGTCTATCTTGCCATTTCCGTTCATGTCTATCTCTTCATAGTCGGCGTCGCCTATGAATCGAACGACGTTCAGATCGGGATCTTCGTCGATGGGCGCCAGCAAGTAGGTGTATTTGAGGGTGGACTCCTTGTCCGGTTGATTCAGATTCTGATCCAGTTTTTCCGGATATACGGGATCGCGCAACGTGCCCGCTTTGATCAATCGCAGGACCTGAGTAATCATCTGGAATTCCGGGGTTTCTTCGATTTCCAGGGATCTCTTTCGCGGAATGGCCTCGTCGAACTCATCGGGCGGAATAGCCGCCAGAAATTCCGGACTCGCATCCTCCTGGCTTTCCTGCATCCACCGGCTCAGTGTTACAATGGCCTCACGGTGCTCCGGGGTAAACATGGCCTGACCGGTTTTGCCGATGTCTCGCAGTCGGCGGCTCATCTCCGACCAGATCTTATCCTTCAATTGCAGATAGTAGTAACTCATGGCCGAAGTGGAAGCCGCAAGGGAAACGAAGGCTATGGCAATGGCCACTTTCAAGCTGAAGGATATTCGCATGACTCAGTCCTTTTTTTGTTTCCCTCTGTGCTAACTTTCTCAGTAAAGTGAGTCAAGGGAAATCGGTACCTCTGTACGATGATATGATTAGAATTGCGGCCATAGGAGATATTCACACCTGCTTTGATGATACGGATGTAGAGCTATTCAACGATAGCGACTATGACTTGATCCTGATTTGCGGGGATTTGCCCGGGCGGTCCCATAAGCAGACCCTGACGGTGGCCTCCACTCTTGCCGGGTTGTCCAGGCCGGCCCTCTTAATTCCCGGAAATCACGATTCCACCACAGTGCTTCAGCTCCTGGGCGAAGTAACAGGAAGCAAAAGGCTTAAACAATGGGATGAGCGTGGTATTGAGAAGATGAGGTCCCGGGTAAAAGATTTGGAGCAAGCCCTGGGCCCGGTAAAACTGGGCGGCTACAGTTTGCATCCATTCCATCCGGACCGTGGCTGGGTCGAATCCGGCCCGTTGGACATTATTGTAGCCAGACCCCACTCAATGGGCGGTCCCGGAATCGGTTTTGCCCCGTATATTGAGTCCGCTTTCGCAGTCAGAAATATAACCGAATCCGGCGAAAAAATACAGGAGCTTATTCTTCGCAGCAAAGCCAAAACTCGTCTTGTACTGGCGCATAATGGGCCAGAAGGCCTGGGGCACAGGCCAGATGACATCTGGGGTTGCGACTTTGACCCCTCCCGGGGAGACTTTGGAGATCCGGACCTGAAGATGGCCCTGGACAATGCAGCGGCAAAGGGTCAGGAAGTGCAAACCGTTCTGGCCGGGCACATGCATCATGCGTTGAAAGGGGGCGGACAACGGAAATGGTATGTTTGCCGGGAAAAAACTCACTATGTCAATGCGGCCCGGGTGCCTCGCATATTCAGCAAAAACGGCGAAAAACAAAGACATCATGTTCGGATAGAACTGGACAACACCGATGTTCGAGTAGAACAGATATACTGGTAGTACATGGAACCTACGGCGGAATCCCAGAGTTCACAGAGTCCGGATTTGATATCCAGCACTGATCTGAAGAGCCTGCTCCTTTCCTTTAGCCCGGGCGCAGAAAGAGAAATCACCCAGGTTGAAAAGGGCGTGCAGAATTTCTTCATGTTTCATCAGTCCCCCCGCGCCCTGGTAAAGATCCAGGAATTGAAAATACTGTCCGAAACCGATCTGAAAAACCTGGAGGATCGCGAAGTTCTCAGAATCGGCCATTATCTGGAATACTCCGATGAAGAGCAGAGACTCGTTCTCCAGAAGGTAGCGGTTCGTCCGGCGTCGCTAAAGGGCGAGCAAGTGGACACAATCCTCCGAGCCTGTGTTCGTACCGGATTGAGTAGCGTGCTGCGCTATATACGCCATCGCGATCTGCGGGTGCTGGAACAGGAAAGACAGGGCGAACTGGGCCCGCAGCTCAAAGAACATCTGCTGATGAAACAAGACGTGCTTCTTGAAAGAACGGCTTTTGTTCAACAGCTGGGGCGCCTGGAAAGCTGCGCTTTCGAAAGCTTACTGGAAAGCGAAACCGGCGCCCCCCGAGAATACCTGGCGGAGATTATCCGGCACCTGGCGCGACCACAGGAAGATCTTCGAGGCGAACTGGAACTGGAAAAGGAAAAGTTCAAGGAAGCGTACGAAATCCTGGACCAGCGACCGGAACGGCCTGTGCTTTTTGCATTGCGACGGGATTTTCACGTTATCTATCCTCCAGGGTTTGCCATGGTGGATTTTGAAGAAGACTCATTCACCGAACGGGTAACCGAGATTGAGTGGATTCATCGCATATTTGTGGACGTTGCTGCCCGGATCATCAAGTTCCTCATGCCGGATATTGAAGTAGAAAAAGGGGAACTGGGGACCGGGTACCATACCGAGCTTGCCCGTCACCCGAGCTTCACCGCCGGCGAATCCTGGCCAGGGGGAATGGAGTTTCTGGAAGCATTCGGCAAACTCATTCAGCTCGCTCAGGGACTGCGCTCCATGCGCGCTGAAGTGCTTCTGGGCTTCGTCTATCAGCAAACCCTTAAGATGCTGAACATGAAATTTGAACCGATTTATTTCGATCGCGAAAGCTTTCAACCCCCGGAACAAGTAGCCCAGAAATTCTCCGACAAAAAGAAGATATTCGAATCTGTGCTGTCCAACTTTAAGAAAGATCCGGAGGTTCTGGTCAGCCTGGATAAGCGATCCGCTCCCGCCGAAGCCTCAGGAGCGCCTTCCGGTGCTTACCTGCTCTTTCGCTCCAACCTGCCTCGCTCCTTTATTCGAAACAAAGATCGAAGATCCTTTCTACATATGATGGCCAAAGAAGGCGGTATGTCCGGCGGAATCTACGACGCACTTATCGACATGAACATGCCGGGGCTGGACACCGACGTACTCAGCGAGCAGCGGGAGCTCACCGAAGCCATCAAGAAGTGGGAAGAGGAGCTGGAGAAAGAACGCAAAAAGAAAGCGAAGAAAGGACGAGGGTTCTTTGCCCGGCTACTGGACTGGTTTCTGGCTCTTTTTGGAATGTCCGGCGCCCCCGCTCGGAAAGGCTCTGCCTACGAGGATCCTGCCGGCGCTATTGAACAGGACGACTTCGAGTCAGAACCAGACAAGAAAAGGAAGAAGAAAACCGGCGGACGATCGGGGCCCAGGGCAAGAACACATCTGGTACCTCCCAACGTATCGAAAGCCGTTTCCTACGTCGAACGAGCGAACAACGGTTTGATATGGCTGGATGAAGTGGTTAAGGCGTTGAACTCGGTGAAGTTTGACATGAACAACACCGGAGATCTGCTCTATTATGACCAACAAGACCGGTTCGATGAGATGCGCCCCTTGATGAAACACCGCCGTGTCTTTATCCGCAAGGACAACCTGGAAAAACCCGACTGGCTCCTGAATACAGCAGCATGGCTGGAAAACATGACCAATCGCAAGGAAGAGCACAGCATTCTGGCTCAGCACTTACGGCATCGGGCTTCCGACCTGGGAGACTATTGAGCAACGCCGCTTCGGGAATCCGGAACACCGTTACGGCGACGGTAATACGTAAAAACCAGTCCCGGCAGCCTGATCAGCGAAGGACCTCGATGTTTCTTATAAATCCATCGTCATTCCAGACAGAATCTATATCAAGGGATTCGTAGCTCAAGCCTTCATCCACAGACATTGCCAATCCGCCATCCGTACCATCGCCGGTACGATAGGAGACAAGGATTCGGTCGTTCAAGGTAGCCAGAGCCGGCATATGCCCGGGGGAACCGGATAAATCCGAACAGGGCACATTACTGAAGGGCGCATCATCCGGCGGAGTGGACCCATCCAGAAATTTGTAAACGCGGCAGACCCCGTCCCCCGAGTCAGTCACCGTTACGTAATAGTGCGAATCTCCGAAGGCGCTACCTCCGGGTATTCCAAAATCATCGTATCTGAAGGAAATCGGAAACTGACCATTATCCTGAATGTTGAACGGCACCCGTGTGTCATAGCCGAGAGCGGACTCCCCATTATAATTGAAGAGTCCAATTACCCCCTGGTCTCCGGCCACAACGTCGACGTAGTCTGTGTACAGGAATGTGTGATTATCGGCAATTACTCCGTTGTTTAGATTACTGATGGGGGCCCACTGAATGGGTTCGGACTGACTGATGGTAGTAGCGATGATGACTCGATCTTGATTGCAATCCATACCCTGCACGGTGACGTCGCCGCTCCCCTGAGCGTGCCAGCGCTGGAAATTTCGTCCGTTATCATAGGATACGTAGGCAGGATATGCATCTTCTTCGCCCTGGGAAATACTGCTGTAGCTGACAAGCACTGCATTTCCGCAGGACAAAACGTTTGTCAGATTCTCATCTTCGTTATCCGCCGGCGCCTCAAAGATCTCCCAGTTTTCTCCCTGATCCCGGCTAATCCAGAGCTCATCTTCGCCATCGTCTTGCAGGATGTAGATTACGCCATTGTTCACGGCAGCTTTCCAATTGTTGGCCGGCCCGCCAGGGAAAGGGACCCATTCCAGATTTAGTAGCTGCGGGCTCTGGCCGTCAGCCGTGGCGCGAATCATACCGTTGCTCTGGCCGGAGGCATCGGCTTCATAAGGAAATAGTAGGAAGCTCTGGGGCCCTCCGTCCATCGCCGAGATCAGCGCCGCCAGGTTACTGGCCGGATTCGTTTCGAGCTGGAGGCAATGGGATCCGAAGCCCAGAAGAGTCATTGAGGTTAAAGCGAGAAACATCCTCCGAAAAACGATCATACTTCCAGCCTAACATGATCAGCCGGTCTTTTGTAGGATTTTTTTAATGTTTTTTTGCGTCGGCTCATTAACGCCATTGCTCGACGTCAACGATGTAGGAATGCGCACCACCCCGATCTATGGGCACAAACTAAAGCAGAGCTCTTCTGCAAGGAGGAGGCGAAATATGCTAATTCCGTCTACAGCAACAGGGTGGCTCGATCCCTTTACCGAGCACGAGCAATGCTGGTAATGTAGCCCGATGAAGTCCACACGGATGAGAGGTCTACGTTTGTGAAATTCGCACCGTCATCAGCCGAAAAATACAGTCCTGTACTTGCCTGACCGTTGAACCTGTAAGAGAAGAGGATTCTGTTCGAATCAACCAGCATTGCCGGAATAGCCATATCGGTAGAGCTTCCGCAACTCAAATCATTGGGGGTTAGCTGTGTGTTCGGGTCCTCGCTGCCGGAACTCGTAGTATATACTCGGCACAAGACACTGGGTGAGTTCTGCGCAACAGCGATCCGGTATCGGTTATTTCCAAAATCACCGCCATTTACATACTGAGAGCCCAGAGGGAAGTAGCCTGCGTTTGTCATTGCATTACCCCGATCGGTGCTGTAGTTGATCCGAAGCTCGGTTGAACTGGCGATCCCCACCAGGCCAGTATCGGAAGCGACAATTCCCGTGTAGAATGAATGCACAGACGGATGCGTCGGCGGTTGCTCCCACGATGTGAGGTTAGTCAGAAGAGCTCGGCTAATGTAATTCGCTGAGCCCACAGCCACGAAAGCATGAGTGCTGTTGCAATCCAGGCCCCTCACGGGCACCGGACTCGTCGATCCGCTGGCAACGTGGAAGTTGGAGAATGAACTTCCTCCATCGGTGGAAAAATAACCCTGGGGTGTTTGCACCGCATCCGTGGAGATATTTGCGTAGGTCGCTATCACGGTTCCGTTGCAGGCAGCCAGCCGCTGGAATGCGCTGCTCTGAGGTGTGGAATTCGTCCATGATTCCCAGGTGTTTCCCTGGTCCCGGCTCATCCAGATGGTGTCGTTGGTAGAGCCATCCAGAGCAAAAATGACCCCGTTGGCTACCACGCCCTTAATAATGTTTCCCGGACCCCCATTCCAGGACTGAAGCTGAAGGGTACCGTCAGTGCGATAGGTAAGCAAGGTCCTGGGGCTGCCGCCGTTTGGTTGGTCCGAGAGGAATAGAAAGTAAGAATTACCGCCCAATGCACTCAGAATGGCGGATGGATCCAGGCGCTTCTCGATCTTCAAGCAATTGGTGCCCATCAAGAACACGAGAGCCATGGCAATCCGGGAGACAGGAGAATTCATGTACTTTACAACAGGATTGGCGGCTCTTTTTGCAAGCTTCTTCTGGCTCGGGGCTCAAGGGATTCTGGCCAATGGGTATCACCGTTAACGGCCGGGGCACCATTGCGGCCCCGGCGGCCCGCATCTAAGGCGATTCTTCAATGTCGATGATATACCCGGAATCGCTCCACACAGTGCCGATATTCAGTTTCTGGAAGCTCTGGCCACCATCGCTGGAGTACAATAGGCCCGTAGCGGTACGCGAAGCGTCCACATAAGACACAAAAATACCTTGAAAGCCATAAAGAATGCCAGGCATATCCCCCAAATTCACCACATCAGAACAGTCATAGGAAAAGGCCTCCGGGGTGGTAGGCGCGCTGGCCAGACTGCTTTTGGTATAGACCCTGCATACGTCCGACAATGTGTCCGGTTCCGCAATGATGATGCGTTCATTTCCGTTCGGCGATCCCGATCTAAGCCCGCCGTTACACGCGGCCAAATTGGGCATAAAGCCCGACTCAGTTACCGAGGCACCGCCATTTGTAGAATAGTTGAGTCCGCACTGGGCCGCGTTGCCATCATCTTGAGCCAGGCCGGCAAAGCCGGTGGAGGTGGCTGTGAGATCGGTATAGTCAAGATAACTGACACCCGCATTGGGTGCGCCAGTCCAGCTTGACAGGTTCGACAGAGAAGCATATTGAATCCGATTCGTTGCGCCGGAAGAAGCGATGTAGATATTGTCAGCGTTGCATGCAATTCCGCGAACGCCAATATCGCCGGTGCCAGTAGAAGACGGCCCAATACCGGCGCGAAATTCGGTCCAGGTAGCACCATTGTCCCGACTGATGTATCCGGGGCGACTACCGGTGCCGTCGTAGGCTATGTTGGCCTGAGTCACAACAACGGCATTTCCGCATTCCAGAACGTAGAAAATCCCCTGGGATTCGTTTCCCGACGGCAGATCCACCGAAGACCAGTTTCTTCCGCCATCTCTGGAAATCCAGAAATCGTCTGAATTGGATGTGTCCGCCGCAACAATCACTCCATTCACTATGGCCGCATCGCGAATCTGCGCCGGTCCGGCAGTCCAATCAATTCGTTCGAGATTGTCTGAAGAGTTGATTCTTAAAAGGGAGCGGGCCTGGCCGTCACCCGAAGCGTCATTAAAAAAGGCGATAGCTGTCCGCGATGAGACAAGCGAAAGCAAGCTGGGCAAATCCAGTCCGGTGTCCAGTTTCAAGCAGCTGGACCCGGAGCAGAGAAACCCGAATAGAACTACGATTCCGAAGCTTTGCCTGACCATATACAATAGAACAGGCTGGCCGCTCTTTTTTGCAGAATTTGATGCAGAAAGCAAGAGATACTGGTGTGAGAACTTCGGGTAAGGCGCAAAGCGGACCCTATTCGTCGATTTTCATCGAAATGATCCAGATTAAAAATAACCGCGCCTCATCCGAAGTCCCGGCCAGGAAGCATGGTGCCAGAGAAGCCCCCGCCTGGTCAGATTCCCCCATTAGCGCACTCGCTGAATACTGGAAATATGACCGGGACCATTCCACACATCAGACAGATCCAGGGCGCGAAAGTTGGCGCCGTCGGTGGAATAAAGTAGCCCGGTGGCGGAATCGCTGTTGGCCTTGTAGGCGGCGATTATCCCGGACGGACCGGCAACAATGGATGTGATGGCCACGTCCGAATACGGGCCACAGTCCACAGAGGCCGGCTGTAGCGAGGCGGGATTTTCCGAACCAGTGGAAAAGCGATAGAAATAACAGCGCTTACCGGTCTGATCCACGGTAGCCAGATAAAACTCGTTGAAGGCCGCCAGCGGCCCTTCGCCATTAGTAGAACTCAGATAGTCTTCCGCCACGGGCAGATTTCCGTTGGCGTTAAATGTGCTGCCGCCATCCGTCGAGTAACCCAGCCCGCGCTGAGGGTCTCCATCGTGCGCGATCATGATCGTGGTTTCTGTTGCGGCCATGGCCAGAGGTTCCCGGGATGGGTTGTAGGTTCCTGCAGAGGTCCAGTTGGTTGGGTCCGATGCAGGAGCGCTGATTACGTAGGGAGTGAAGTCTATCGCAGCAATCAATCGATCATTGGAGCAAGCCAGGGCCCCGGGAATCGATTCCAGGGAGGGACCGACGCCTCTCCATTCGGTGAAGGTATCCGCAGAAGAGTCTGTAAAGTAGCCCGGAGTATAGGCGGACGGATCCGTTGCCAGTAGGCCCTTCGTTAGAAACAAACGATCTCCGCATACCTGCATGTGCGTGAAGACGTCGGATGTGATACCGGTGACGTCACGAACGGTCCAGTTATTCCCTTGATCTTTACTGATATAGATGCGATCGTTTGTGGTACCGTCGATGGCGAAAATGGTACCGTTCAGGATCCGGGCTTTCTTAATCGTAGCCGGGCCACCGGAGTACTGAATTTTATCCAGGCTTCCGTTCCGGAACCTCAAAATCGTTCGGGGCGGCGTACTGGAATGATTGAGAAATATGTAGTATTCTTCTCCCGACAGACTGGCCAGAGCAGAAATCAAATTCGCCGCCGCTTCTCGAGAATCCACGCTGGGATCCAGACGAAGGCAGGCTGTCAAAGGTACAAGGCCGAGAATTAGCAAAAAGAGGCTACGAACCGCAAACATGCGAACAATGGAATTTCAGCGCTTCAGAGCGCACCCCTTTTTCCGGAGTCCATCGTAGCCAGCCTGTTAGTGAAATGGTCTGGCGGAATCCCATGATTACAGAGCTGTCCAGGTTTTCCCCCAGGACAGATGCGCCGGCAACCGTTCTTCCAATTCCTAGAAATGTCTGGTGTATCCAAACTCCATAGATGTCTCGGGCCTACGGGCATTGTTCAGGATGGCATCCGGCCCTTGTTGATAGGCGCCTGCGAAAGGTCCCGGTGTTAGCTCAAGTCCCGTGTAGGTGGGAAGTTTACCCGGCATGGACCGACCATAGGTTACATTCAGACTGAACCCGTCCCGGGCGTTATCGTTCTCTACTACCAGACCCTTTTCCCAGGCAAATCCGTTAAAAATGATGTGCGCAAGCTGAGCGCCGTACAACGTGAGCGCCGCCATCACCGCGTAGTTGTAATCGTCCACTTTTGCCTGGTATTCTGCTGTTGCTCTTCTATTGAGTTCAACAAAGTACACGAACCGAACATTGGAAGGGATGGTAGAATTCTGCCCTGCCAGAGCAAGAGCCGTACTGAAGTCTATCTGTTGCTGGTTTTCTGCTTTGGCCGCATGGGCCGGGCCCCAGGTTCGTCCCAGATTGTACAATGCCAGGCCTGAAAGCGCCATATAGGTATAACCAATGTAGGGTCTTCCGATGGCTACGTGCCCCCAGCCCGGTACCAGCGCCGAACGCCAGGCGAAATCGAAATAGGAAATGGGTTCATCCGGCTTTTCCATCTGGCCTTTCTCTACCTGTTCGCGGAGATAACGGGCTCTTTCGGCTCGGGCCATGGCCTGCTCGGAAAGAAATTGCTGACGGGCTCTTTCCAGTTCCGCTTCTTCCTTCTGGCGCTTCTCTGCCGCCAGCCTTCGCTGTCGTTCCAGGGCCTGCTGTCGGCGGATTTCGCGTATTTCTTCTTCTGTTTCGAAAGTAATTCTAGCGATCTGACTTTTTGGGATTACGCGAGTGCGTCCTTCGATAATCACGGTCACCGAACGCTCGGTCTGCTGGGTAATGGTACCCACCAGAATTTCTCCGTTTCGCATATAAATGGCTTCTGCGAAAAGGGAACCCAGGGATGCAAAGAACAGTATTGCGAAGATGAGAGAACGTTTCATTGTCTATTCCAGTATGAAGTCATATACCTTGATGACCTCAAACTGCCAGTAGGAGGAATCAGACGCCTGGCAGCGAATTGTATCTACAGCGTTGGCGGATGGAGGCAATGGCATATAGACGGTGCATTCCTTCTGACCCGATCCATCCTGAATGGTGATCTTGCCATGTACCGTCCGTTCGGACGACTTGGTGTTGCTGATTTCAATCCTGAATTCCAGGATGCCAGGAACATCGCCTTTTTTTCGGACTATGTTGATTTCCAGCGAATTTGCCTTATCCACGGTCTGAAATGAGCCCGAATTCCTGGGCGCAGCCAGTATAGAACCGGAAAGGAAGATCATTACCAGTAACAGGCAAACATTACGGCGATCCGCGAACATATAGGCAGGTACGCACCCATTGCTATGTCATCAATTCTTTTTTCTTTCCAGTAATCGACGAACCGCTTCCTGTTTTTGTTGCGACAGGCGAAGATATTCGGTGGCCTCTTTGTGCCCGGGATTAACTAGAAGTACGTTCTGGAACCTCTGAATGGCCTGCTCATAGTTACGCAGGTTATACTCTCGGAGCCCGTCCTGCATATAGGCCGGGATACGGGCGGACTCCTGCCCACGGAGATTCGCCAGTTCCGCCCTTGCTCGACCATTTTGCGGCCAAATACTCAATGCGCTGATGTAGGACCGTATAGCCGCAAATGGTTTTCCGGCCCCGCTAAGAGCTCGGGCCTGATTGGTTTCCAGTTCGCTTTGTAGCCGGGAAGCTTCAGCAAGTCCTTTTCGAGCCCCCTCATAGTCCGGATTAAGTCTTAGCACCCTGGCATACTCGGCGCGGGCCTGGAGATAACGTCTGGTCTTCATGAACTCGTTGGCCCGGGCCATATACCGTCTGGTCTGGTCCCCGGTAAGTCTTTCAATAATCAAAGAGCGGTAGCTTTTTGCCGCACGGTTTTCTTTATCTTTTTGTAGAATGGCTTCGAATATCTTTCGCGCGGAGTTCAGCTTGTCTTCGCTGTAAAGATCCACGCCCAGCTTCATCAAGCCGGCCAATCGAGCTCGCTCCCTGATGGCCAGGGAAAGCTCCAGTCCCTGCGACCTCGCGTAATCCTCGTTAAGATAGAAGGCGGTCTGGGTGGGCACCTTTACAAGCTCCCGGGAACATTCGCTTTGCCGGGACAGGATCCGATTCACCATTTCCCCGGTTGAGATTCCCAGGTTTGTATAATCGGGACTGATTCCAAAGGTCGCCCCCAGGCGAACCAGGGCCGGATAACCGGTCATCAGAGTGATTCCGTTCTCTCGCGCGAAGTCAGAAAGCAACTGAAAGTTTTCGCGGTCGTAGAGCGGGTCTGTAACCATATAGATAGCGTCCGCTTTCTCCTTTACACGCTCCAATGCCGAGGCGAAGGACTCCCCCGGGCCCACGGAAACCGCCTCTAAAAGCAGGCCATGTTGCAGATCCAGATACTCCCCGGCCAGAGCCGACTCCCTGCCCTGGTCGGTGGAATAGAAAGCGTAGACATAACGGGCGGATGGATCCACCTCTCGGAGAGTATTAAAAAATCTCTCGGGACCAATGTCCATGCTTATTCCGCACAGGTTTCCCTGCTTCAAGTTAAGCTGCTTGGGCGAATTGAGCATGGAAAAGACAACGTTAGTTCCTCGAAGATTTTCGGCCGCCAGTTGCGCTGCCGCTCGACCAAACGCTACGTAGACCACCGCGCCCGAGGCTTCAATATCGTTAAAGTACGCGCCCAGATCCGGATGTTCGGCCTGCAGCACTTCCAGATACCGCACCCTGGTCTGCCCCTGTACCACCGATTGCAGACCGGCCAGTCCCTCTTCGTAAATCGAAGAGTCTGACGACAGGAGCACCTCGATCACCGGGACTTCCTCAGCGCTGACAGGGAACGCCAGAAAGAGGATAAGTCCGAGTAACGGACCGTGCAGTATCCGCGGTGTCCGGCCGTCCAGATCAGGCATTGGAATCGCCTCCGGAACTTGAAGCCACGGGTTTTCGGTCAGCATACGCTTCGGATGCCTCGCTGGCTCCCTGGCCACGGTTGCTCAGCATTTTCTGAACCTGTTCCAGATTCCGTTGAGCGGGTTCAAAATCCGGCCGTACCTTCAGGGCTCGTTGCAGACTCAGCAGAGCCTGATTATACTCCTTTTGCTCAAAAAACAGCACGGCCAGGTTGTTATACGCATGATGATTCTGCGGGTCCAGCGCGATGACACGATTGAAGTAATCCATGGCCTGGGCATGATTCTTTAAATGCGCATTGCAGTTCGCCGCTCGATAGATTGCCTTTCGATTGTTGTGCTCCAGATCCATTACCTTCTCGTACTGTTTCAGCGCCCGGGCGTACTGCTTCTTCTTATATAGATGGTTTGCCTTTTCCATCAGCTCCAGGATCTCCCTGGTTTCGCTGGAGCTCTCCATCTTCTGAACGATTTGATCGCGGAGATTGGCCGCTTGCGGGCTTTCCGGCTCCAGCTGAAGCGCTTTGTCCACGAGATTCAGTGCGCGTTTGGTTTTCTCCAGGCTCTTGTAAATATCAGCCAGGTTTAGAAGGTTCAGCACGTTTGAGGGTTCCCGCAGAAGCAATCTTTCGCCAAAGTCCGCCGCTTCTTCGAATCTTTCCGCCAGCCGCAGGCTGTTGGAAACGACATACAGATACTCCTGATCATCCGGGACAATGCTCACATACTCTTTGAAGCATTCGGCCGCCTGCGTATACTCTCCCTTGTTGAAGTACAACCTGCCCACAGTCTTCAGTAATTCCGGCAGATCTCGGCCATGGTGCAGGAAGTGTTCAATGGTGTTCAGCGCCTCTTCTTCCCGGCCTTCGGCGATTAGCTCCCTGCTCCGCTCCATGCTTTCGCGAACCGGCACGGGAACTTGCGGGCCCATTGAGTCCGGCACATTCTCTTTATAAGAGATTCGCAGAAGGGATATGTCGTCCATCAATGTAAAGTTGGTGCGCGTGTAATCCAGTATCCGGCCAATATCGCCGTCACAGAGCTCCACATGTCGCAGGAATAAAAACTCGTCTTCGTTTATGCTTTCGGTTCCGTCGGGCTTCACAGTAATCAAATCGTCCCGACCGTCAGAGCCGCATATGATAACATCGCCGGCATGTAGCTGAAAGCTCTTTATGCTGACCTTTTCTTCTTCGCCGGGCACGCCCAGTTTCCGGAGCTCCAGCTCCTCCTCCAGAAAAGATGCCTGGCCCTGTCGATATAGCACGGTAAACGGATGTTCGCAGTTCAGAAAATACATGAACCCGGTCTCTTCGTCTACCAGCCCCATAAGGATGGACATATACATGGTGCCATCGAAGGAAACGAATATGTTTTGCAGATCACGGTAGGTATCCCGTAGCCAGATTTCCGGATACTGAATGGATGACTTGCCCAGCTTCGCCTGTATCAGTGTTGCGTTAAAAGCGGCCCCCAGCACAAGTGCGCCCCCGGCGCCCTGAATGGATTTACCCATGGCATCCGCATTCAGAAAGACAGTGTAGTTTCGTCCGTCCAGGCGAATGGTATCGGTGATGCAATAGTCTCCGCCTATCTCGGAATTCCATTTACGAAAGCTAAACTTCTTTTTCTGCTCAATTACAAATTCGCTGGAAATGAAGTTGCTCCGATTCTTGTTCGTTTGTAGCGGATGGGCCAGCAGGCTGGTCAAAAAGTAATCCCCGTCCTGCTGGACTTTCAGAGCCCGTACCTGCTCCAGGGTTTCGTTCAATTCCTGCGTACGTTGCTCTACCTTCTCTTCCAGATTCTGTGTAAAGTCCTGAATTCGCTCGGTCATATTGTTGAACGATGAAGCCAGTTGCCCGATCTCATCCTTGCTATGAATCCGAATTCGATGGCTCAGGTCTCCGCCACCGATAATGGTAGCGCCTTCGCTCAAGGACAGGATGGGCCGGGTAATCAGTATGGCCGTGCTGATGGCAATTATTATTGCGATGACGAAGATAATCCCGGCCACCAGAAAAATGGTGGTTCGAGTTCGCTCGATTGGTTCGTAAACCTGCGCCTCATTAAACTCAAAGATGGCCTCGCCCACCCGTAGCTGCTGACCTTTATATTGAATGAAGATGGGATAGACGAACCTCAGCAGATTCGTATCGCCCTTGATCTGCTGCATCTTCAATTCTTTGATTTCGCGGAACTGACCAAGTAGGTCCGGGCTTGCCGTCTGGCCAAGATGGTCCTTGTGCATGTCGGCAACGTACTCTCCGTCGAGGTTCAGTACGTAGGCATTCATAAGCCCGCTTACGCCGGCTTTTGTCAAACCCTGTACGGCAGAGCGAGTGCCATCGTAGGTAACGTCGACCAGCAATTCTTCGGTGGCCGAAGAAGCGATATTGTGCGCCAGATTTCTACATACCTCGAAGGTTTTTTCAGTGACTACCTCCTGGTTTCGCCAGAGAACAATGAAGGACAATGGAAAGACGCTCAGCACCACCACACCGGAGATGAGCAAAATCATCTTCATTTTTATTTTCATGCTCGAGCACTCCTGTTCGGTCAGCCCTTCTATCTGTGTAACGTTGCCGGGCGCACCGGGCCGAACCGGCTTTTTTATATTCCCGGGTATCGGCCTTGCAAGAGTATTTTTGCAGGCGGATCAAAAACCGGCCTTTAATGGCCGGGTTGAAGGAAAACCCTGGCTAAAATGGCAAGGATTATGTAGCCCATTAGCCGGCGGCGGGCTTTTCATCGATCATGTTCCCATCCGGGATGCCGCCCTTCAGGAAGTGAGGGTAGAATTCTCGAAAACCGTTCATGATTGTATCGAATGGTAGATCTGCATGCACACCGCGATCCTTAACGTACTCCATGAACCGGTTCCCTTTTTCATCGTAGGATTGAAACATTGCATCGGCGGTGCCATCGAACTCCAGAGGGGCCGCGCCGTATTTTTCGCAAAGCTTCTTATCGAAGGTGGGGGTAGCTTTGATCCATTGGTCCAGATAGACTTCGGCAAAACCATGGAATGCAAATATCCGGGTTCCCAGTTTCTGGATAAACCTTTCGCTGGATAGATGGTTTACCACATCCGCAAGGCCGATCCGGGACGGGACTCCCACCGCCCGGGCCAGAGCAGCGAACAGTACAGCCTTGGGGATGCAGTAATTTTGCTTCCTGCCAAGTATATAGCTGGCCCTATACTGTTCCCTTTTCAGTCCTACGCGATAGGGGTTGTATCCGATCTCATCTCGAACAAAATAGTAAGCCTTCACCACTGCCTCGCGCTTTTCCAGACCGGCGAGACGATCTTGAACGAACTGCTGGATGGATGTCTCCTCAAAGTCCAGAAAGTATGTAGGCTGCAGATACTGTTCCATAACGCAGTGTTTCTAAGAGAAAGCCGCTTGTCAAGGCTTCGGTGCGGCAGGCCCTGTAGTGGAATGACAAGTATTAGCCATGGAAAAAGGCCCTCGCATCCCATTGCGCTGGCCCAATTGTTCGGAATGCGGTTTCTTTGCCTGGTCCTGCCGGCCCTGCCCGCGCTGGTGCAGTGCACGCCTTCCGGCCTTTCCATCGATGAGTCTTTTATGCCGGCGCCGATGCATAATAAGTCTGCGGCTCTATATATTCACATCAATAATGGAACCGATGAGTTACGGGTCCTGACTGCAGTCAGCAGTCCAATCGCAACCTCCGTGGAGGTTCATGAAACGGTGCAGGAGGATGGCCTGATGAAGATGCAGAGGCTTTCCCTTCTGGCATTACCGCCCCGTTCTATAACGGTGATGGAGCCCGGCGGTCTTCACATTATGTTGAAGGATCTGGATCGGCTACCGGTGTCCGGGGATGAAATAGAATTGACGCTTCACTTTCAGAACAGGACTACTATGACCATACGCGTTCCAGTGGTTTCCCCCGAGACCGTACTTGAATGATGTCCAGGAGATCAGGAAGAATTCCATGAGTAAGAGCAACAAGAAGAAAGGCAAGATCCTGGCCGGTGTAGTGATCGTAATCGGCGTAATGTATTTCGGAGTGAGCTGGTATTTTTCCAGCGTCCTGGTGGATTTTGAGCCCAGGCCTCTGGAAGAGGATCGCACAAACCTCAAGATCGAGAGTCCGGCGCAGTTTGGTCTGGAAGGAGCCCAGGATTTCGAACTGGAGTCCCAGGGCATATTGCTAAAAGGCTGGTTTTATCCGTCCGAGTCCGCCGGCAAATGCGCTATCGTGTATCATCATGGATTCACAGGCACTCGGTACGGCGGCATGAAATATGCCCCCATCTTCGCCAGGTACGGCTGCGATCAGCTCTTCTTTGATGCTCGCCGCCATGGAGAAAGCGGGGGGGATTTCGGCACTTTCGGATTTCATGAGAAGCAGGATCTCTTAAACGTAATAGACTGGCTCAAGAAAGAGCGAGGTCTGAAAGACTTGAACATTGGAATCATGGGCGAAAGCTTCGGCGCCGCCACCTCCTTGATGGCCGCGGGCTTTTCGGGTCGCGAATTCGCATTCATCGTGGCCGAATCGCCGTACAGAGATCTTCCGGGAATCGTGGTTCAGAGAGGCGAAGCGGATTATGGCCCGATTATACATCTTTTCATTCCCATGGCATTCTTCTTTGCCGAATGGCGGGCAGATTTCGATGCGGACCTGACCTCGGTGATAGCAAAAGCGGATCAGATCAAAACCCCTGTATTTCTGATCCATTCCAGGCAGGATACCTACACGGCTCCGGAGAATTCAGAGGCGGTGTATAAGTCCCTTTCCGGCCTTTCCGATGCGGAAAAAGGTATCTATTTTACGGATTGGAATGCCAAACATGCGCGATCCATCGATACAAACAGAGAAGTGTTCACCAATCAGGTAGAGACATTTCTGGATAAGATAGACGCAGGTAGGCGCCTAACCGGTACAGACACTACACCGTAGCGCCATAGACGGAAAGGCTACGGGATTTTGTAGCCGGAGATCTCTGCTCGGATTTTCATATGCGGAGAAATATCTACGCAAGTATCGAATCGGGATTGTATAGGCTGCACCAATTACCTGCGCCACAGGAAGCCAAAGGAAACCATGACCAGAATGACAGCAAAACCCCGTATGAACGGCAATCCTTTCACGAAAATGCGAAGCAACGCTGGAACGGAGAATTGCAAGCGGCAAACAGGCCTGGTTGCGGCCCTCTTTTTGTTTCTGGTTTCAGGTCTTATGCTGGCATGCAAGCCATCTCCTCTCAAGGACCTGGGAAAGATTGGCGCCTTTGACTTGAAGAATACGGAAGGCTCTAACGTGCAATGGCAGGAGTTTCGCGGAGCCCCTGCCTTTGTATTCTTCGGCTACACGTATTGTCCGGACTTCTGTCCCATGACAATGCACAAAGTAGAAAAGGCCTATACTGAGAGCGGTAAACCTTCCGATTGGCCGAGGCTCATCTTTATCAGCGTAGATCCGCAAAGGGATACGCCCGAGGCGCTGGACGATTACATGGCGAAGTTCTCCTTTCCCTCCCTCGCACTGACCGGAAGCGAACAGGACTTGCGCCAGGCGGCAAAGGCTTTCGGAGTAACTTTTTATCAGGACCCCAAAGACCCGGAATTAATGCAGCATTCACCCACGCTATTCGTTGTCGATGAAGACGGCCGCATACGGTACCTCTTCAAGTTTTCACAGAAAGCGTCCGAGTTGCAGGAAATCGTCGAAGCCCTTTGAGCCCCGACTCCCCGTCCACTTTCGCGCTTTTGCATGGTCGGACTCCAGACCGGCCCATCGGGTAAGCCAGGTTCATTGGAAAAGGCGCCTTCATTGGGTAAGGCGGGTTCATTGGGTCAGGCGGGTTCAATCCATTCGCTGGATATAAATCTCGGCTGCGCTATCCGCCGGGTTTTCCAGTAGCACTCGTCGCATATACTTCTTACATTCATCCGAGTTTCCCTGCAGGGCCGCTTCCACTCCTTTTTCGAAGTTCTCGCGGGTCAAGGCATGCAGATCCAGAATCCATTGCGGCTGCCCATCCAGAACTTCATACACCAGAAGAGGTTTCTCCTTTCCTTTCACAAAAACGCGATCCAGCAGTCGGATGCTGTATCTGGACGCATCCTCCAGGGCCCGATAGAACTCATGGCTGATCAGAATAGGGCTGGTGTAGTCCCGTGTAAGTCGTTCAATCCTGGAAGCCGTGTTTACGGCATCCGAAATGACAGTGGATTCCATTCGATCCTCGGAACCAATGGTGCCCAGCATGAGGCGGCCATAATGGAGTCCTATACCAACGCGAATGGGGTCAAAGCCCTGCTTTTGCCGATGCTGATTGTAGAGCCGCACCTCTTTGTGAATCCCGATGGCGGCCTTGAGCGCCTGCTCCGGGGGTCCGGAGAACAGGGCCATAATCGCATCGCCGATGTATTTATCCACAAAGCCGCCGGCTTCGGTTATGCAGGGTACTACTCGTTTCAGATACGAATTCAGAAA
Organism: Spirochaetaceae bacterium; assembly: GCA_002730875.1. GTDB lineage: Bacteria > Spirochaetota > Leptospiria > Leptospirales > Leptonemataceae > UBA3465. The sequence continues at coordinate 194,717 of PCBI01000018.1, forward strand.
CTGAAAGTTTTCCTCCGGGCTCATTCTTTCGGAAAGGTTGGTGAAAGCTCGGATATCGGTGAAAAGAATGCTCATTTCCGCTTCTGTTTGATCCCCCAGCCGAACGTCCCGAATGTCGGTGCGATTCAAATGATTCAGGAAGTCTGTCGGAACAAACCGGGCATAGGCCCGATTGGTTTCCAGTAGCGTATTGCTCAAACTTCGTGTCTGGCGGAATGCCATGGAAAACACCCTGGCCAGCAGATAGGACTGGGTGAGCAGAAAAATGATCAGTCCGAATCCAGCCAGATTACCCATGGTCGTTATGTACACTTCGCTGGCATATAGCATGTCATGGATGGCCGACAATGCGAAAATAGTGCCTCCGAAAAAGGAAGCCAGGGCTCCTGGATCCTTTCGCAGGATTGCGCGCATCCAGAGCGTTATGCCCGCTACCAGACATATGGCAAAGTATCCAAAGAAATAGACCAGCGTATGCGAATAGACGCCCACCGGAAAAAAGAGCACCAGCAAAGAAAAGATGGCCGCCGGAGCCCAGATGAATACGGGAACAACCCTTTTGTAAGGATCGTTCAACGCCAGCAGGAGGAAATGCACAAAGGCCGGCACCGCCAGATAGAAGGACAGGAACTCCAGCTTTCGCATCCATTCGAAGCTAACGCCTGGATACAGAAACTCCACTATATGTTCGCCGGTGGCGGCCACCCGCACCGCAATGATCATACAAACGAAGGCAAAGGCCAGGGAGGCCAGGTCCTCGTTTCGGGAAAGAAAAAGCGCGATATGATACAGGCCAATGGCAATGATCGCGGCCACGGTGAAGACGTCAAAGATCAGCCGCAGGAGCCAGAGTCGGCGAATGTCCTCCTGCGAACCCAGAAAAAAAGGATTCCACATTCCGCCGCTCCGGTCTGTGAAGTTGGAGACTTCTACCCTGATAGTCAGCTTTCCGTCTTCGCTTAACGATTCGGGGATGTTCAGAGGCTCAATGAAGAAAGCCGCTCTGTGGGTTCTGGAATCCCGGCCCACCTGCCCGGAGCGTCCCAGAGATACTTCATCCACAAATACTTCCCAGGCGGTTCCCTGCCGGGAGCTGTACAATGCCAGCGGACCCGCATCCGGCGGAACAAGTACGGTTAGCTCGTAGCTCCCACGACCATACGAAGGATACTTTCCTTCCTTCCATTTCTGATTATTCCAGGCGCCAGGCACAGTAAGCGCAGTGGCTTCGCCGCCGTTCCAGCGAAATTTCCAGGGGCCGTCCAGCATAATTGGGTCGGATAATCTGTCGCCAGCAGACAGATCGCGGATGAGGCCCCGCTTCTCATCCGGCTTCGGGCGCTCACAGCTGGTTCCCAGAAGGCCGCCCAGAACCAGGACCAGGGAGAATGTAAAGAGTCTTGATCTCATTGGTGATGCTTCCTCATAGCAAGTTCTGCGCTATAGACAGAGGTAACTCCCGGCGGAAAGCGGGAGTCTGACAGGGGCCGGGGGCCGGCAGAGTCGACCTGCAAGGCCCGGCCAAAGCCCGGCGGATCTGAACCACCGGGTCGGAACGATTCGGGCTTTCCGGGCAAAGAAGTTCGGTGCAGTGGGCTTACAATCAGCGACTGTAGGTATGACCGTAGACTGTTGTCTTCATGGGAGTAATGATGATCGGAATGACGATCACTCCCAGAAGACCCATGCAGTAGTTCTCGGCATCAACCGAGGAAATCTCGTAGCGACTGGCGCCGGTTTCCCGGGCTTTCTCCGTGAATGCCTTTACACTGCCTTCCATGGAAGCGTCGCCCCAGAGCGGCAGATAGCCGCAGCCCAGGTGAAGTGCATAACTTGTCGTGGCCTGAAAAGTGGCAGGCCGCCCGCCGGGCGTAGAAAGCCCGCTGGTATTCCAGCCCCGGTCCACTGTAACACAACCGACAAACAAAAAGATGAGAATTGCACAAAGGCTCCAGAATCTAATCAGCATAGCACATACGATAGGAACTGTTTACGGAAGCCAAATAAAAAATGCCAGCCCGAAGGCTGGCATTTCAGAAAACGAAAAGGTCTGGCGGATTATTCGCCTTTGCCGATTACGAAAGTCATGTTGGTGGTGGCGCTTCCGCCGATGTTCAGCATGATCCCGTTTTTGGCTCCGTCCACTTGATAGTCGCCGGCCTGTCCGGTTACCTGCTTGGTCAAATCCAGCGCCATACGAACGCCGGATGCCCCTACCGGATGCCCTGCTCCAATAAGCCCGCCGGACGGATTGATGGGCTTTTTGCCGGTGAAATCGATCTTGCCGTCTTCAATGGCCTGATACTCTTCCCCGGGGCCGCTAATTCCAAAAGCAGAGATGGCCGCATATTCGCTGGAAGTGAAGCAATCATGAGTTTCGATTACGTCGATCTGATCGATGTCCAGTTTAGCCCGATCATACGCTTCTTTAACCGCCTTTCGCGTCCAGGGCAACAGATAGGGATCGTCCTTGGACTCTTCCATTTTCTTATCAAAGAGAATGGGAGCCACTCGATGTCCCCAGCCCTTGATCACGGCGTAATCGGACATTTTCTTGCCCTTTCGCGCCGCGAAGTCTTTTGCATATCCGGGGTTGGCCACGACCAGCAGGGCAGCGCCGTCAGTAACCTGCGAGCAGTCGGTGATGGCCAGCACGCCACCCACTTCGGCGTTGAAATCGCCGCCGCGGGTTTTTGCATGGTCGCCGCTCATGTACCAGCTTCGGGTTTGCGCTTTGGGGTTCTTTTTGGCGTTCGCGTAGTTGATTCGCGAAATCTCGCCCAGGTCATCCATGATGCGAGATTCGCCGATGGTTTTTCCGTATCTTTGCAGAATGTTATCCGCCAGGCGTCCAAACAGTTTGGGGAAAGGGAACTGAATTCCTTTGGCTTCTTTTTCGTAGTAAGCTGCTGTTCCCAGGAAATCTCCGCCCACGGCCGAGCTTACAGTCTTCATTACTTCGATTCCCACAACCACGGCCACATCATAGTCCCCGGCACGGAGTTTTGTATGGGCCGCATCCAGAGCAACGGAACCCGATGCACAGGCGGCCTCATAGCGAGCGCCCGGTACGCCATAAAAAGCAGGATGAACTTCAGTAAGGAAAGCCCCCAGGTGCCCCTGGCTTGCGTATTGCTCCGCATCGAAGTTACCTACGAATACGGCAATTCGGTTCTCTTGATTGAGTTTCTTAATTTCTTCGTAATCCAGACCGGCCTGCGCCAGTCCATCTTCCACAACTTCACGCATCATGGACATGAAGGTCTTACCTTCTTTGCTCCAGTTTCGAGCGAAATCCGTCTGGGCTCCTCCCAGAATTACACTTTGATCTGACATAAATGCTACTCCTTTCTTTTACTGGCGCGCCCGCCCCGATTCAGGCAACGGACACCCACTCCGGCGACCAGTCTTTCCGGCGCTGATGGCACGGTTTTTCCGAATCCTGCCGGACAATCGGACCGGAACCCGACCGTTGACCGGCGTATTTCCAGAAAACCAGGTGAATGGCCCACCGACCATTAGCAATCCGGAACCGCTGAAACAGTTTTTTTACCGGTTCATGTGAGGCAAGAACAGTTTGGCTCGGACCCGCCCTCGATTAGCCTTCCCCTTTAGAGCTCCTTGCCGCCGGCGGTCCAATAGCCTATGGCATCGCAGCCCCGCACCGGATCTATCATCTCGGGCAGCCATTTCTGCACCGCTTCGCAGTTCTCCGGGGACTGAGCCAGGATCTTATAATCGGCGCCATCGGTGATATACAGATACTGAAGATCGGGATCGTCGCCCTCCCGGCGGTCCATGGGCAATGCGGCGGGCACCACAGATCGAATCTCCGGAATCCAGTCCGGTCCTCGTTTTCCCTTGGTGCTGAATCTCTGGCCGCTGGACCCGGGGTAGCTTCCCCGGGTCTGATTGAAGGTTTCCAGACCAATCCGGATCTTGATCAAGTCTTCCACTCTGAGAAAGTCAGATCGAGAGTCCGAAGCCAGTCCCTCCATTTTGCTGAAAGTAGCCGGATCCAGAACCGACTTCAATGGCTGCAGATGCTTTCTATAGAATTTCTGCTCGGGCTGGTCCTTGTAGATTCGGTAACCGGCAAAGGCGGTGAGTAAGAGAACAGAAAGGGAAATATAGCCGATACGGCGCAGGCGGGACAAATACTTGTCCTCGGCGGTGCCAAAGCTACTCCGGAACGACTTCCAGGATTGCTCCAGAAAGTCCAGCCGAGCATTTGCCTGTTTCAGAGCTTCGGACAAATGATGTGACTTTTCCCCGGACTCGGCATGGAACGAATGCAAGGAATCCAGATTGGCCGGATTGGCCGGTCTGAGTCGGCTCTTGAGGGAAGCGAGCCATCCTGCCGAGGTTTCCGGGGCCGGCACTTTCATTTCCTGCATCCGTTGCCCCAGGTGTTCCAGATCCTTTTCTAAATACTCCGCCAGTAAACGGCTGTCCCGCAGGGATGAGTCCGCCAGAAGCTCCACAGATTCCAGGCGCTGGCGGGCCTGCAACAGATGGGAATCCATTTCTTCTCGAGTGGACTTGAGATGCTTCTCGGAGGAGCTGAGCTCCGGGTATCCCGGTAGGTTTCTGAGAATCTGCATATTTGTAGACAGTTGCTTTCGGTGGCGCTGTCATCTATCTTTTCCGTGACGCCATCGGATTGTAACAATTCTGCCACTAGATGATGGCATGGGAATTCGAAAGCTGATTTTTCTCCTGACCCTTGCTCTTGGTCCGGCCGCTCTGATTACGAGCCTCGGCGGAGCGGAAAAGGAAGGTACACTCTACGTACATGTGCATGGATTGCGAAACCAGGACGGTATTGCCGGCGCTCTGCTGTTTCGATCCCACCAGGGCTTCCCGGACACCAAAGCGCTGGCCTACCGTATGGCCGGAGCGCGCATAAAAGGAACCAGCGCCACGATCCAATTCAGCAACCTGCCCCCCGGCAACTATGCGCTTTCGGTGATCCACGATGAGAACGAAAACCGGCGGATGGATAAGAATCTGATCAGCCTGCCCAAAGAAGGATTTGGCTTCTCCAATAATCCGGCCACGGGTATGAGCCTGCCTCAATTCGAGCAGTCCCGATTCTACGTGGATTCCGATAAGGACACCCACATCCACATAAACATTCGCTATCTCTAGTAATCATTCCGGAGATAACCGCGGCAAGGATTCCCTGGTTACGCTGAACTACGCCGGGCCCCTCCAGGAAGGACACCGGAACCCGCGACCAGGATTCGGGCTCCGGTAGGTCCCATTTTCCCCCCTCGAACCCGAAATAATCCAAAAACCACTTGCGCTCCCCTTCCAGACCGTAAAAGCCTAAGAAACAAACAAAACGCATTCAAAGAATGCAAGAGCATGCTCTCAAAATAGGCAGGGAGGAAGATATGATTAGATTCTATGCAGCCGGCTGGCTATTGGCTTCGGCGTTGCTTCTGGTTCCGACGTACGGCGGGGCCGAAGAGCCGGGATACGGCGCCGTGGAGGTTCAGACAGACCTGGTCTCCAACTATATTTGGAGAGGCCAGGATGTCATGGCCATCTACGCAAGGCAGAAGGGAGAACAGTACAGCGCCAACTCCGGAGCCTGGACTTTGCAGCCCAGTGTCACCTGGATCGCACCCACCGGCGGTTTCTTCGTAAACATATGGGGCTCCTTTGCCCTGGAAGGCCGAGAGGACGTGGATTCGGATCAAAGGATTCAGACCGGTCCCGGCGGAGCCTTCGTAGGAAACTCTAGCTGGTTTGATCCGGGACTTTCGGCTGCCATTGCCGCCGCGGGCCCCAATGCCAATACGGCCCCGATAAGCGCCTACACTGCTTTACCGGGCATGTATCCCGAACAGAACGGAACCCGGCGCGTGGACGAACTGGATGTAACCATCGGTTACGAAATGGACTCCACCATTGGAGTCATTGGCTTTGGACTCATCCACTACGCCTACTCCAGCCCCCTTGTAAAATCCAACTACGGAAACCTGAATGGTTACTACGGAAACGAAGCCTATGTAACCTACTCGCCTGCCTTCTTACGCCAGCTCACATTCAGCTACTATTCCGAGCTAACAAACATCTGGCAGTACATCCAGATCGGGTATGCAGACACCTACGGAATCAACGATGCGCTTTCCCTGGACTATGGAATCAGCGCCGCCTATTCCATCTATGATCAGGTTCATGGAATGAACGATGTAACGGCCACTCTGGGGGTCTCCTACCAGGTGGGCAACGGCTCGTTCATGATTTCCTATAATGCCAGCTATCGACCGGAACTCAAGCTCTATGAATGGCTTTACGACGGCGATGCCTACAACAGTCTACCGGTATGGGTTGATGGGGGCAGTACAGGACTGGACGGTCGGGTAAGCGATCCTTCCCGAACCCAGGGCATCGTAAACGACTACATCATCAATACGGTGACCACTCAAATCCAGAATCAGACCGGAAATGCAAACTACACGTATACGCCCCGGATGAAGATCCCGCGATTCGTTCACTACGTCAAGTTTGGCTACAAGTATCTGATTGAATAAAGACCGAGTCGAAAAGCGAGCCGCTCCGAAGGTCCATACCGAGGAGCGGCCTTTGCCCCGGCCGTAGAGGTAGCCGCAGTCGGAGCCGTGCCGTAGCCGTCAGAGGAATGGACTATCGCGTAACCGGATCCTTTTTCAGAGACTCCGCCGACCGTTTTCTGTGCTTTCGCACCAACCCCAGTCCGAATATCAAACTGGCCGCAACAAGCAAAGTCAGGCCGGCGCCTTCATATAGCAAATCCAGACCGGCGGCCCCTCGCAGAGGCTCGGTAATCACCGGCGAGAAGAACTGACCAAGAAAAATGGCGGCGCCCAGAGCGCCTACCACGCGTCCGCGAAAAGCCTCGGGCGTCACAGCCGCCACCCAGAGGTTCAAATTTGGCATGAGCATACCAAAGCCCAGCCCGCAGATAATCAAACCGGCCCAGGCCTGCAGAATGCTTCCGGCGCTACCAAAGATCAAATAACCGATTCCCATGAATCCGTAGATCAAAACACAGATCATTAGATGCGAAAAACGACGACGGATGTGGGCAAAGTTCAATGAGCAAATGGATGCTACCAGGGTGGCCAGCGCGATGGAGGCTCCGGTAATGAATCCGGCCGCGCCGAATCGCTCTTCCAGAAAAAAAGGCAACTGCACCGGAATAAGATAGAATACTACCATTCCGGAGAATGCGAAGAATAGGATGAAGCCAATCACCGGCAAATGCAAAGACTGAGGATCATCAGGCAGGGCCTTGCTGTAGCCGCTTTTCCGGTCTGGCTCAAAAACGGAGAAGGCAACCAGCGGCACCAGAGCAAGAGCGGAGGCATAGACCAGAAAAGGCCCTCGCCAGCTCCACTCGGATAGGGCGCCCCCGGCCAATAGAAAAACCACTCCGCCGAATCCCATGAAGGCGGCCTGGAAACCCAGGAACCTGGCCCGAGCCGGTCCGTGGAAATAATCGGAAATCAAAGCCGTGGCCGAGGTAATGACTCCGGCCACGCTCATCCCGAGAATGGCCCGGCTGATCAGAATGGCCGTCAGCGAATCCAGAAAGAATCCGGCTGTGCCGCTGAGCCCATAGAGCAAGACAGTCAAAAACAGAAGCCTCTTTCGACCAAAGCGGTCCGCCACCCAGCCCGCCACGGGCGCGAACAGAGCGATGAACAAAGCCGGCAAAGTAAGAAGGAGTTTCACCCAGTAGGCTACATCCGGCACATCGTGAAAATGACTCTGCATGGCCGGCAAGGAAGGCGACATTGTGGCCCCGGCCATCACGGTCAGCGAGCTTGCGGCCAGCAATGCCAGTCTAAGTCCGAAGGAGTAACGATCTAAATCGGAACCCTCCCTGCTATTCGACTGGTTGGAAGTATTGGATGTCATAAAGGGTACCTTTTCTTTCCGATCGAGGCTTCCATACCGCTTCCACGCGCATGCCGGTGCGAATGTCGTCCACGCTCAATCCATCTACCAGGTGATAAAGATGCGTGTGCGAGCCGTCCAGCTTGATGTAGCCATAGGTATAGGGAGGCTTTCTGGGCTGACCCGGGTATTCCAGATGCACCGTGGTGAAGCTTTCCAGCACCCCTGTGCGCGGCACTTCTACAAATTCAGTGCATTCTACGAAGCAAATCCCGCAATAAACCTTCGGAGGAACCTGCACCTTTTTGCAAACAGGGCAGATGGTACCATAGATTTTCTCTTCTTCTCTGAGGCCAGTGTAAAACCTGGACAAAGCTTTTCCGTACACCCATTGATAGGGAATATCCACCTGTCCAGGCAGACGATTCAATAGCTTCTGATTGCGCTGGAATTCGTAGGCCAGGCGATTCTTCTGGAGCTTGCCCGCCAGGTTATAAGGCAGCGAGCTTACGATCTCTAGCTTACCGGGAAGTTTCTCCGGGACAAGATAGCTACGAAGGGCATTCTTGATTTGCCTGGCGTCCAACGATGATTCCGCTTCCAGCACAACAAAAGCGAACACCTCCTGCCCCAACTTCGCATCCTTCATCCCAACCACGGCGCAATCCTGCACCCCTTCCAGGGAAAGAATGGCCCCTTCTACCTCTGGAGCATAAACCGGAGCATCGGCCCGAACAATTCGCTCCCCGGCCCGGGAAACAACGAATAGCTCCTCCCCTTTCTTGTATCCCAGGTCGCCGGTGCAAAGCCAGCCACGGATGAACTGAGTATGTCCATGCTCGGAACTCTGCACTGCGAAGCCTTCGGCAAGATAATCGCATTGAATCCAGATTTCGCCCACAGTTCCATCCGGAGCATCGACAAAGCCATCGTTGCCCGGCGCAAGTCCTACGTACCCGCCGGAAACCGGACCAGCCCCGTTTCCTTCGCCGTTTGCCTCATTTACAGCCGCTGCTTTATCGTCAACGTTGCTTTGAAATGCGCCAATGCGCACAGACCCATCCAGGGCGGCGTAACCGGATTCTGAACCGGGGCGAAACTGTTTCAAAGCGAAGAAGCCAGAGGATTCGCATAAACCGTAGCTGTAGAAGATGCGCCGGCTCCCGGAACCGGTCTCATTGGACGATGGCCAGGACGGCGCATTTCGCATAGAGTCGTCGTGGATCGCAACCACTGTGCCGGTAAAGGACTCCACTTGCGCAAGCCAGCTCTGGCACTGGCTCATTCGTCCTATGAGAAAATTCGGCGCAGCAAGTGCTCTTCTTTCGATATCCGAAGAAGGCCCGCCCGCTTGCGGGTTGACTTCGGAAGTCCGACCTTCGCCAAAGGATACCGAGGCTCCGCGATGGATGGCCAGTAGCACGCCGCCTACCAGCCCGTGTAAATCTCCGGGTTGGCCCAATATACGCAGGGCCGAGATTTCAGTATCAGCGAATCGCTCATTCAGCGCCAGGGCTGCGCCGGCCAGGCTTGCGCCGCTCAAAAGCACGCCCAACGGATCGCCCTCGGTTCCGGCCGTATAGGCGAACAAAGCCCGGTGGGATTCGGTGTTTTGCGAATGGACAGCCTCCTTCGAACTTACTCCTGGCTGCGATTTCGAATGCCGTTGCCATCCGTTCTCTGGTTGCCATTCGCGCTGCGATCCTGACTTTGATTGCGAATCCTGCGGCCGCTTTGGATCCTGTTTCTGCTGTTGCTCTTTCTGCGATTCTGGAATGACCTGCCACTCCGATGCCGATCCTTCGGGCAGGAAATAACCCTCCAAAAAATCCAGTCCGGACCACACCGGCTCCAACTTTGCCCGGACCGAGTCGCTACAGCAAAGAAATCGGGCGCCGGATTGCTGCAGGTGACTCTGAATGGCGGCGACCCTCCACTCGGCGGGAAGCGATACAACTGTAGCCTCTAATGTCCAGACAGCAAAACAATCATAGATAAAATCCTGCCAGGCCGTGTGGCACAAACCCACTGTATCGCCCGGGACCACTCCGTGAACGCTCAAATACCTGGCTCGAGCATGGATTTTCGCCAGGAATTGCGAACAATCGATCTGGCTGTATTCAGCGTTTTCGCCCCTTTCGAGAAGAAAGGTCCGCCCTCCATACTGGCTGGCGGCTCGCTGCAGTAGCAAGGGTATCGCAGAGTCTGCAGCGCTGGTTTTATTGTCGCTGCTTTCAGGTTGCCTGGATGGGTTTTCCGTATCAGTCATAGTTCGCTCATTCGGGTTGAAAATAAAGTATATCGCGGATGGACCCTTCGGTTTGTTCGGCCCAGACCGGCTTCAGGGGATGTCCTGGCTGGAGGCCCCGCAAAAGAGACAGGGAGCCCACTACCAGATGGATTAATTCGGTTTCGACTCCGGAGAAAGAAATGGAAGCAAGCATATACGGAGGCTTCAAGCCGGCGGGCACATTCCAGGGGGGGCGATGCACCACCGTTCCGGTACGCAGCTCCGGCGGAGTTTCCACCTTGATTATCTCCTTGCACCTTCCGCCAAAGGGCGACCTGGACTGGGGCGGCAGGAAAAGCTTACCTGTGGATTCGCACTTACCGGCACGGATCTCGCCTTCGCGCAAGCCGGTGAGAAATGCGCCAATGACGGATCCGGGATTCCATTGATAGTCCAGATGAACATGGCCATCCATAACCATCTGGTCGGTTTCCGTATTGTCTGGTTTTGAGTTCATTCTTATTCCTCTGGCCGGGCCTATCGCCTTCCGCTCCGGAACGGTGGCAAGTCCCGGCGCGCTACATATCTCCGCCGGACTGCGAATCCCTAACGTTGGGCCCGGCGCTTCTCGCGGGACGCAAATTGTCAATATCCTTGTCAGAGCTGAGAATCATCACAGTATGAAACTGAATCGCCCCTCCCCAGCCTTGAGCCAGGCCAATGCGCGCTCCCGGAACCTGCCGATCCCCGGCCCGCCCCATTACCTGCAGAGCCACCTCGGCCTGCCGGATGATCGCGCTGGCGCCGATGGAGTTATTCGAAAGCACTCCGCCGGACGGATTTACCGGCAGCTTCCCATCCATTGCAGTAATACCCTCTTCGATTAGTTTGTAGGACTGACCGGGTTCGCACAGGGCCAGGGCATCGTACCAGAGCAAATGCTGACTGGAAAAAGCGTCGTAGAGTTCCATCACATCCAGTTGTTCCAGGGGATCGGTAATGCCCACAGCGTCATAGCATCGCCGGGCCGCTTCACGAAGGGCCACCGGATCGCCCCAATCCCGATCCGGATAGTTCACTCCGTCCGAAACCGTGGCGGCTGCCTGGATCCAGGCCAGAGGTCGATTTAATGTCTCCGCCACCTTTTCGCTTACAAGGATCATAGAGCAGGCGGCGTCAGAGGTGGGACAGGAGTCCAGTAGCCGCAAAGGCGTGGATAGCCAGTTCATGGAAAGCATTAGTTCCTCGGAAATCTGCGGAAGCTTCAATTGAGCGTTAGGATTCTTAAGCGCATTCTTACGCATCATAGTGCCGATGCGAGCAAAATGGTTTTCGTTTACTTCGGGATAATGACTCATATAGATTCTGGTCTGATTCGCCACTGCTGAAGGCGCGCCCCCGGCAAAATCGCGACCCATGGTAGGCGAGTATACCAGCGAAAGCCCCTGTTGCACCGAAGACTCGCTGAGTTTATCGCCGGAAACCACCATCACCACATCAAACAGCCCGGAGGCCACCATGTAGTAGCCTGCGATGGTCGTAGCCGCGCCCACCGTACCGCCGGTCTGAACCCTAAAATGGCTGTTCAATACGCCGCCGGAGTAATCCGCCGACCAGTGTTCCGGTTCGCCCACGCCTTCGAAGAACTCGGGGCCGCTTCCCATGACCGCGCAATCGATTCGACTCTCGCTGATTCCAGCATCTTCCAGAGCCAGATCGCAGGCCTCGCCGATCAATTCCGGAAAGTTTACGTCCCGCCGCTTGAGTTTCGTCTTCGTCTGTCCTATTCCTGCTATGGCTACTTTCTGCATCTGTTTACTTCTTTGCTCCAATAGTTCGCTTCGGTGTCACTTCTCCCGGACCTAACGCTCCAGAAAGAAGGCGATGTTGGATTGCATGGCCAGACCGGCCTGACCATGAACCAGAGCCAGGTCCGCTTTTCCGAGCTGGTTCGTGCCGGCGCGCCCCTGGATCTGCAGATGAGCTTCCAGCATTCGCATCAGTCCTGCGGCATAGGGGATGTGGGAGCCCAGGGCGCCTCCGGAGGCATTCACGGGTAGTCTTCCTTCTTTCTGGCTCGCGCCCTGGCGAAGGAAATCCAGTCCATGCCCCTCCGGTACCAGTCCCAGGGATTCGTATAGCATCAATTCCTGATATCCGTAGCACTCATGGACTTCGGCAAAGTCTACATCGGCCGGGTTAATGCCGGCCCTTGTCGTTGCCTTTTCCACAGCCACCCGGGCCGACTCCACTCGGTCCAGTTTGCGAAATGTTGGATAATAGCGATCGCTGGCAAAGCCCACCGATCGAATATAGGAGGCGTCCAGCTTGTTCGACTTGATATAGTCATCGGAGGCCAAAAAGAGGACAACGCATCCGTCCCCGGCCTGAGCACAATCCAGTTCCCGGATAGGCTCGGCCACGAAAGGCGATGCCAGTACGGCCGCCGTATCCAGCTCGGCCCCCTCCCCGGCCATGGCCCGGGGGTTTCGCGACGCATTTAAGCGATTCTTGACGGTGACCGCGGCCAGGTCCGCTTCGCTGGCGCCCGAAGCCTGCATGTAGTGGCGTGCCTGCAATCCGGCCAGCCCGTCGCCATCCACTCCCACCGGACGAAGGAAAAACGGATCCGCATTCATACCGGTAAAGGCCGAATAGCCCACCTGACTGCATTTGGAGTAGGCCACTACCATGGCCGTCTGGAATTTACCGGTGAGGATTTTGGCCATGGCATACATGGCCCCCCAGGCCCCGTCCCGCTCCACTTTGGACTCGTCTTTGAGGAAAGAACCCGCTGCCTCTACCTGGTAGACATGATTGATGGAGATTCCGTCCAGAACGTCGTCGGCGCACTGGACCACCGTCTGGACTTCCGAACGGTCCCAACCTATGGACTCCAGGCCCTGTTTTACGGTGTAAAAAACCGTTTCCTCCACGGAAAGTTCCGTGTTCGCCCTTTCTATGAGGGAAGCCCCCCCGATGATTCCCGCTCGCATCTGTTCTTTGCTCCGACCCGGTTATACCGATTGATTGACAAATCAGTCAATCAATTTTTGAGCCCCGGAGGCCCCGGTGCATTGCGGCGCCCGGCGGCCTCCCGGAGAAAAGGCGTTTACCGCACCCTGGGAGACAAGCCCCCTTGGAAAATGAAGCATTTTGGGTTAATACTGCTCATTGGGTTTTCGGGTTGCGTGTCTCAGGTCTATCTCGTGGAAGGTGCCCGACAAACGCCGGCCAGGAATAGACTGTACCTTCACTTGCCTGACGGTGTATCCCTGGAATCAGTGAACGGCGAAGTGACGGCCCTATGGGGTGCCCGTGGTCCGGCAGTCTTTGCTCCTGGTAAATATGAACTGGAGCTGGGACTGATTCGATACTCTCCAGCCGGCAGCACGGAATCTCCACGCAAGATCCAGGTGCCGTTCTCCGGGGGCCCGGGAGAGGTTTTCTATGGATGCCTTCAAAGTCCGGAAAGCGAAGATTGGGGGGTAAGGATTCTTGAGGAGAAGCAGAGTTGTTCCGGCTTTCGGGATGCGGGCACAGCTATTGCCGAGTACGATGAGGTGGAACACCGGTATTATCATCGAGATGCGGCTTTCAAGGACCGGAAGCATCTTGTTAGAGTGAACTTTGCCGAGGATACTCGACTGGATGCCATCGACCGGAGGCCCTTGATTGCCCTGAATTACCGAGTCGCTTACCTGGAACCTGGAAATTGGACACTAAACGTTTCTCTGTTTGAAGAAAGCGGGAACTCCTGGACCTATTCAATGGCATGGCAGGACGTTACCATAGAAGGAGTCGCCGGTAGCGAGTATTTTGTCTGTTCACAACGGCTTCCAGCGGATAAATGGAAAGCCGTTCTTTCGCGGAACGAATTCGCCTGCGATTAATCGGATTAATCGACGGGCGCACCCTGACCATACTTCTAATCTAGCTGCGAGCTAGATATCATCTCGAACGCAATAATGCAATTCCAGAGGTAATCCCGTAGGCCAACAGAGAAACGGCCAGGAAAAGCAGCGCATACCCCAGACGGGGAGTGAGAACAGGAAAGATAGAAGTAAGAAAAAAGTACGGTAGAGTTTGGACGTAGAGCAGCGCAGCAACCAGAAGTCCGGCCAGAATGAAGGTTGATACAGCCCCCACGGAAAACGAGAAAACTCCTGCCTGAGCTGAGTCGGCCGAGCCCAAAACTTTGCGGACCTGGCTTTTCGAAAGGAAGCCGGCCAGATTCCTGTGATGCCCCGGGTCAGCAGAGGCGATGTTCCGAAAAGCCAGCATCAGAAATAGTAGGCCGGCAAGAACGATCATCCAGACCATGGCACTCAGATAGGGCGCGCTCCGAGAAATAAGTCCCATGCCAATCGAATCATAGCCTTCCCAGCGAGCCCAGTCGGTGAGAATGGCCGAGAAAAGTGGCCAGCTACGTTGACTGTTGGTGAGAAGAACGATTCCGTCCCCGGTCTCGGGTATTCCATGGAAATGAGTCATCCAGCCGCTTCCCTGGCCGCCGTGGGAAATGGCGCGATGATTACCGGCGGCGCCCTGGAGTTCTTCCAGGAAGTGCCCCAGCCCGTAATGTGGAAAAACCAGGCCGTAGATTCCCGAGATCTGTACCTGCGCGCTGTACATCGTTTCCCTGCTCTGGTCGTTCAACGGGCCCGGGGCCCCATATCTGCTTGCGCTGACGAATCGCGCCACGTCTTCTACGGTGGCAAACAACCCGCCGGAAGCCTTCTCCGGATAGACGTAAGGAGGAAAGGCGTCGCCGTCGTAGTTGTGGCCGTCGGGAACTCCGGGTCGCCAGGCGGGGTCATATTCGAAGGATGACTGATTCATATTGGACGGAATCAGAATCTCCCGCTGCATGTAGTCCGCAAAAGGTTCTCCGGTCACTTCCTGGATGACTAACTCCAGCAGATTGAAGCCAGTATTGGAGTAAAAGAATTCGCTGCCTGGCGACGCCCATAAATGAGCATCGTGACTCAGCGCTTCTTTCAGGGTCGGACGATCGCCGTCCGGTTCGTAGCGAACGCCAATGGTGCCCAGAGGCAGTCCGGAAGTGTGGCTCAGTAGTTGTCGGATTGTAATGGTGGAGCTATCGAAGCGGGATTCCGGAAAATCCCAGGACTTCAAATACTTTGCCACCGGCGCATCCAGATCGATCAGTCCCTGTTGCACCAGTTTCATGATGCCATGAGCCGTAACCGATTTTGAGATAGACTCCACTCGGCAGGGAGTATCCAGGGTCATCTTCGCGCCAGTTCGGTAGCTGGCAACGCCGTACGCTGCGCTGAACTCAATCTCGCCGCTACGAATCACCGCGACGACCACACCGGGCACATCGTAGCTATCCATCAGTTCCGGGATTCTGGTATCCAGGTGGCGCTTGAATCCATCCAGATCCATGGGCGTCGGGCCCTCCGTCTTTTTTTCGCATCCGATTAGAAGGAAGGCCGGAAGGAGAGCCGAAAGCGCAAGAACACTCGAGTGGACAAATGACCGAACCCCCGCGCCTCCCAGAAATGTTAATCCCGATCGAAGACTAAAAGCCAGGGCCAATCGTTTTCTACGGCGAATGGCCGCGAGTTGAAGTTGGGCGATTTCTGAGAAGGGCATCCTGAGTTAAAGAGAGTTCGAAGGCCGGACCAGGACAGTCCGGCCCATGAAAGCTCCTAATCTATTACTTATTGCTGTCGTCCTTCGATTACCTGAAGAAGCACAGCCGCCGCCAGCCCCAGTCGCTTATCCAGGGAAGTGCCCTGGTTAAAGTTAATGGTGATCTGCGGAACGAAAGGATTGAAGGCCTGCTTGAATTGCGCAGCCTCCTGACCGTTTACGGTAACGGTAAATGCCTGGGGCACCAGATTGGAAAGCAACCTTCGCACCATGGCCAGCGCCATGCTGTCTTCTTGAATGGTTCCAATTTCATTTTCTGAGGCGTCCAGAATGAGCCAGGAGTCGCGTAGAATAGACTTCAGTCCTTTTCTTCGCAGCGTTCCGATTCGCTGACCGGTCTTCGCATCGTCCACGTCGTATGAAGCTCCAAAGTCGATCACGCTTCGCGCATTGATAGTGAGTAGCTCTTCGCTTTTTGATTCGTCCGCGTATACTGTGATGGCTTCCTTTAGCTTGAAAGCCTTTTGCTTCACGAAGAGAAGCAGGTTCTGCCTGTTTCCGTCGTAGATTTTGATTTCGTTTCCGAATAGTTTCCAGAATTTCATTCTGCAGTAGTACTGGTCTAATGAGTAACGATCCATATTCCTGTATCCCGTTTTTAGTGCTGCCCTGGGAGCCAGCCTGAACCAGGGTAGTTTTGCCATACTGGCTTTTCCAGCCGGATTTACTCCGGTTGGGCTCTCCGGGTTTTGCTGTTCAGTAATTCTCCCGGCCCTTTCCGGCGGTTCGGGGCCGTTCTATATCCCTCCCTTTGACTCCTAAATGGCCTCTACGGCCTCTTTCGGGCCGGGACGATGCGCACCCTGGACACAATTCTATTTTCGTCCAGGGATTTTTGTGGACGGTGCACCTTCGCCGTGCATTATTGAGTGCACATGAATCCCTTTTATTTTGATACAGCCAATATTCTATTGAGCCTGATTGTATCTATGGCTCTGCAAGCGATCTTCTTCGTTTTTGCCGCCACCTTGAAGACGGACAAAGTAACCGATTTAACCTACAGTCTTACATTCCTGCTTCTTGCCGGCGGGCTGCTTTTCATGCATCCGGAGCCGGAGTCAGGCCATTACGTCCTGGCCGGCATGGTGGCCCTGTGGTCCATTCGCCTGGGAGGCTATTTGCTAGTACGAATCATCCAGATGGGTCGGGACCGGCGATTCGACGGCATTCGGGAGAACTTTGTTTCCTTCCTTCTGTTCTGGATCTTTCAGGGGATTACCGTATGGGCCACCATGTTACCCGTGACCTATGCCCTTAGCCAGGAGTCGCTGCCCACCGAAGCGGCCTTTGCCCTGGGATCGGCCCTCTGGCTGCTGGGGCTGATCTGGGAATCCGTTGCCGACCAGCAGAAGTTTGCATTCAAGAGCAATCCAGAAAACGAAAACCGTTGGATTCAACATGGCCTCTGGAAGTTTTCCCGACATCCGAACTACTTCGGCGAGATACTGCTCTGGTGGGCCCTGTTTCTGGCGGTGACCCCCGTATTGTCCGAATGGGCCTGGCTTACAGCCATTGGACCTATATTTATCACCTGCATTCTGCTCTTCTTCAGCGGAATACCGCCCCTGGAAAGACGATACAAGAAGAAGTACGGAGATAACCCGGAATTTCAGTCCTATCACAAGGGAACCAGCATGCTCATACCCTGGCTTCCGGCCAGGGACGATGCTAACCGCTAAATCAAGATCAGTCGCCGTTAGGCTTGCGGGAGTGAAGTTTCAGCGAGCGAAAGACAGATTAGTATGTCACAGCCGTAGGCTCGAATCCGGTGAATGTGAGCCCTGTAGCAGGATCGAAGGATCCATGGGCGGTTAGATTGGGCGGATTATTCGGCAACAAATAAGAGGGTTCCATTCGTAAAGAAATTCGGCTCCTGCTCGGTAAGCTGAATGTATCGTCCATCGCCGCTTCGCGTGAACTGCATGCCATCGCTTAGCTGCACCGTGCTTCCAGGAGGCGCCGACAGATGATAGGTTCGCTTACCGGAACCGATCAGCGTCGCGACGATTGCATCGCCGTTTTCTTTCAAGGTAAGACGGTATTCTTTGAGTTCTTTGCCGGACACCCAGTCCTCGGCCCGATAACTACCATTTAGAAGCCACGGATTGTCGTCCAGGCCGAACCATCGCTCGCGCTTGCTTTGCGGATTTAGAAAGGCCACCACCGGCTCGGAGGCAGGAGAAACCGAAGGACCGGACCGAGCCTGCACTCGGATGGCATAGGCGCCAGGGTCCTGTAACTTCAGGTTTTCGTTCTGGAGCAATCGGCTGGAAGCATCCACGGTCTTTACTTTTTCGTATCCGCTTCCGGGCAGCCGGGCAAGAAGTATATCGTAAGATTCTGCGTCGGGAACCTTCTTCCAGTTCAGCGATAACGTACCTTCTTCCCGGGACGTTACTGCTAATTGGTCCGGGGCAGGCAAGTTCTTAATAGAACGTTCCGCAGTCAGGGTTTCCGACGTACGACCGTAGACTACAGGACTGGTGGGACCCGAACCCGCCGAGTTTACGGCGACAATGCGATATCCGTACCACTGACCCGCCTTCAAATCCCCGTCCTGGTATTCAGGTTGTCCGGTGCGAAATGGACCTTCCCAGACTTTTCTTGCCGGATCAAAGCGATACACCAGATACTGATTTACTCCCGGGGCGGCATCCCATTGCAGCTTGATTCGATTCTGCATACTTCCGCGACTAACCTGGACTCCCGTGACCATGGCTGGCGGCAGATCGCCTCCGGCGGCCGTGAGTACCAACGGACGACTCCAGACGCCTTTGATGTTTGTGTCTACTTTTCGAATCCTGTAGGTGTATCGCACGCCCGGGGAAACCCGGTAATCCTTGAACTCCTGGGCACGACTGGTACCCAGAGATTCCCAGCGCGAAGCGGAGTCGTTCCAACGTTGCACCTCGAAGGATGGAGACGAAGACTGCCAGTTTAGATGAGCATAAACCTGTGTGCCCTTTTTCACCATCTTGCCGCCCAGGATCTCAATCCGGCTGGACGGGTCGGGATTGGTGGAGGCAAATCCCTGTACCACCGGCGCTCGTTCGGATGCTGACTTGCCTTTCTCGTCCAGAGTCAGTATCCGATAGGCGTATGGACGCCCGGGCTCAACGGTGCTATCGCGAAACAATGTGGCTGTGGAATAGCCGATAGTATGAAAGTCCAGTTCCTGTTTTCCTGAAATAATGGCTCTTTGCACTTCATAAGCCAGTGCAGAATCCACCGCGCTCCAGGTAACCTCAACATGTCGCGAGGACTCGCCCCGGGAAGCGACGATCTGCTCCGGCGCAGGCAGAGCATCGGGCACATTTGTTGCTACATTGGCAGGAGCGCTTTCTTCGATTATCAGCGCGGTGCGAATGATCCGACCCATGGCTTTGTAAGATATCCAGCCAAAGCCTTGATCTCCCCAGTTCTGCCCCCAGGAATTCATGATCTTGAATGCGCCATCCGGACCCCGATCGTCGTCGTAGCCTACTATGACCACCGAGTGTCCTCCAAGAAAGGCCCCCTCGGGCCCGGTAAAGACGCCGGACTTTAGATCCAACAGGTTTTCGTAGAGCAAGATGCCCACCATGACGGGATGACCTGCGGCAACCTGCCTTTTTATGCCTTCCGGCGCATGACTGGATAGTATGCGATAGCCTTCAATGCGAAACTCCCGTGCGATAGGGACCAGCCTTCGATCCGGCGAAGCGGACCGTTTGCCGGGCTCATAGGGCATTTCGCTCCAGGGCACGGCGCCTTCCCGTAGCAGAACGTCCAAGGCTTCCGGAAATGTGGAGCCTTTTTCGTCGTTGCCCAGATGCGCCTGGCTGAAAGCGGGGGAGAATACATGATGACCTGGACCCCCGCTGAAAGGGCTGTCCAGGCCCCATTTCCTGTGCAGATTCTCGTAGTAGGATTTTACGGCATACACCGCCGCCCAGGAAATGCAACTGGCCTGATCGCCCTGATAACCCACGGGAGGCATCTGCGAAGAAAGGTCAATCTCTGATGGTAAGGGGGCCGGACTGAGCTGACCCGGAAGATCTGTGCCCGGGATGGCCGAAAGCTCTTTCCAGCCCGCCTGCCTGTACCCGCAGTCCCGGCACGGTTCGCCGTTTACCTCATGGAATGCAATAATCAAAGCAAGGCCGAGCAGCCAGACCAAAGCCGGACCGGGGCGGCCCCGGCGCCCGATCATAGAGAAACTTTTGCTGGCTGACTGCATTCAGATGACTCGCTTCTTGATAGCTGGTTCCTGGATCATTCGATTCGGGTTACGGTAACGGTTCGGCCAGAAAGAATGGGCACGGACTCATCGCTTTCCAGATACAGTATGCCGTCCTGTTCGTCGGCAAGGATTCGGATACTTCCCGCTTCCAGCACATCGCTTTTGGCCGCATACCGACCCGAGAACCTGGAGGTGCCCCCGTCCGTTTTCATGGAAACCGTGAATCGATCCTGATCTGCGCTGATCGTAACCTCCACGGGCCGCATCTTGCCGTCAAAGAATTCGCCTTTCCAGTCGCCGGTAAATCGCTGTAGGCCGGTGCCCGGCATGAACCGATGCTTCTTCTGAACCACTTCAGGATTGCGGTAGGCGCTGACTTTGTCGGAATTTTCGGATTCCCCGCCCAGATCCGATTTTGTACGAATCACGTAGAAGAATAGATCTCCCGGTTTTCCGGGAACCTTTTCGCTGAAGCTGGTCTTACCGGCCGGCACCGAAGCAACATACTCATAATCCGAGCCTGTCATGGCGTCCAGAAAGCCTTTTCCCCGCACCTGAGTCCTAAATACGTAGTATTCGCTGGCCCCTTTCACAGCATCCCAATCGATTCGCACTGTTTCGCCGGTCATGGATGAACGAACATTGTTCGGAGGAGGAAGAATCAATCCGGCCCGCTGTGCGTTTGGATTGGCTCTACCCAGAGCGGGCTGGCTGTAAGCGCTATTGCCCGCCTCGTTAGCGGCCACCACTACATAGGCGAACCATCGGCCGGACTTCACATTGCCGTCGCGATCGGTAAACCTATTGCTTCGAATCGTCTGCGGGCCTTCCCATACCTTTCGGCCATAGTCGTATCGAAACAATCCGTAATGGGTGGCCCCCGGAACGGCGCTCCATTCCAACTCAATGCGATCGTTATATATGCCGCGGGAAGCCTGTACGGATCCCGGTTTTTCGGGTTTGGTGGCCTGCCCCGGAAGATTGATCTGCACCGGTTCGGACCATTCGCCGGCCCCTTTGCTGTTAATGGCGCGCACCGCATAAGCGGTGATCGTATTTCGGCCCGGATTGGAATCGTTATAAGCGGGACTGGTTGAGGTTCCGATGACGGACCAGCTTTCCGTAGCCGCATTATAACGCGCAATCTGATAGCGGTTGGCTCCGGAAACGGTGTTCCAGTTCAGCGCAACGCTAACACCGGCCACGGCGCGAAGACTTGCATCAAGACCGGTCACCTTCGTGGGCGCGCTGGTTCCCCCGGCCTGGGCAAATCCTTCCACGATTCGTGACTGCTCCGGATCGGAATAGTTGTCTTCCGAAGCAACAGCAATCACCAGGTACTTATAGGACACCCCCGGCTGCACGGTAGTGTCTGAATGAACCGTAGTCTCTGCGTAGGCGATTTCTTCGAATCCCTGTCCCCCGGGTTCTGCGCGAAATACAACATAAACCACGGCGCCGCTTACAGCTGACCAGCTGATCTCCACGCGATCGCTGTAGGTTCCACGACTGGCAGATACGTTTGCAGGAGGTTGGATTTTGTCCGACTGTTCAGGACCCGGGTTGGGACCGGGACCAGGGCCGGGCGAAGGGTTGGATTCCTGAACGTCATACATGACCATGATGTAAGGATTCAACTGCTTCCACATTCGGTAGGAGATCCAGCCGTAGCCACGATCGCCCCACTGGGTTCCCCAGGAATTTATGAGCTTGAAGGCCCCCACATCGCCGTTGGGAGAACGTTTATTGTCGTCGTAGCCGACCAGGGTCATTGCATGGCCGCCGTAATTCTGCCCTCCTTTTCGGTCGTACACCTGCCCGGCTCGCAGATTATAGAATGCATCATCCACCGGAACCCCAAAGACCACCGGGTTGCCGCTGGATAGTTCCGCTTTCACGGCATCCAGATTATGGTAAGGAATTCGCTTGAAGCTCTTTGCTTTGAAACTCTGGGCCTGCTGACGCGCTCCGGAGGACGGCTGACGTCGGTAATCCCCTTCATTGTAAGGCATGGCCGCCCAGGGCGCAATACCCTGCTGCACCGCCACGCGCATGGCATCGTCGATTACGGATCCATTGTCCCGTCCGCCATTGATTTGATTGTAAACATAGGCCGGGGAAAAAACTCTCTGTCCGGAACCGCCACGAACCGGCGAATCATACTGCCAATTTCTCTCTACATGCTCCTGGTAACTTTTTGCAGCGTAAGCTACGGCCCAGGCAACGCAACTGCCCTGGCGACCTTGATTACCCACCGGTGGCATGCGCGAACTGAGATCCACACTCGATGGCAGACCACGGTGACGAATCTGTGTGGAAGGGGCCAACGGGACCGAGCGCATAGCCGCCGGAGCCGTGGGGTTATAGCCACAGTCCATCTGGTTTCCGTCACATCCAGATGGCCGTACGGAAGAGGGATCGAATCCCGGCTCGGCAAAAAGCACGCTGCTGAACAACAGGGCCGTAGCGACCAGCGCACGCAGTCCGCTACGCAGAAGCTTTCCCGAATGGACCGGGGATGGCATGCCGAACGTCTGGTCGACGTCGCCGACCCGGCTTCTTGTGCCTCCAGGCAGAAAAAATACACCATTCCGATTTTTCATAATTCCCCCTGTTTACCGGACGTGTTTATCAGACGACATTACTGGCCGTCAGGTTTTTCAGAGTGCAACTGTTTTACGGAAGTTTGCGAATTTCTTGGCCGAGCTCTTCATCGTATGGGTGAAAAGCAAATGCCTGGGGGCTGTAGAGCACAGGAACGGCGATAGTTCGTCCGTCCACCTGCTGTCGCTTGATGTTCAGAAAAACAACCCAGTGTCCGGGACCCGGGGGCTCTCGGAGGCCGGATTCAAAGGATTGGGGCGCTATCAAGAAGTTCAAAACCCGCAGTGTGCCGGCCTCGAAACCAGGGGATGCCTTCAATACTTGCTGTACCTGAATACCTAGTTGCACCGCACTAACAACGCTGTTCAATCCGGTCTGCTGCGAAGACGTGACAACCACGTGGATCACAACGTCGCTGTTTCGGGCCCGATCCAGAGGCGCCTCCATGGGCGGCAAAGCCTGCAGGTTCCCTGACAGCAGGATAGCGGCGGCAGCTATTAGGATGAATCGGCGGAAGTTCATCAGGATTCGGAAGGCTCGGTAGTCTGGAAAACGTAATCGCTGAATTGCTTTAACAGTTCCTGAGAACCGGTGAACAGCACTTCGATTTGATCTTTCTCCAGGTCGTAAAGCACCGGAGTCTTCAGCGAACTGGCAAAAGCTTCTTTGGACAAAGAACCCGCCTGATCCTTTAAAAATGAATACCAGGTAGCCAGCACAATCTTCAATTGAGCCAGGTCCTTAATCGGCATGGAGATTAACTTTTCATTTTCCATTGGGATTTGCTTACCACAGGGATGATCAGTTACAAGCGAAAATTGTAGCGGTCCTTGAAATTGACCGTTCACGGTGCAGCGTGCAAAACGCCGACCGTGCTGCGGACAGACTGTCAGGCAAGCCGGGAATGGATTAGAATCGAAAGCCGAAGGAAACAAATAACCCCATGCTTCCGAACGTTACCCTGGTTTTTTCGCGGATGGCGGAGTTTGTAAACACCGAGGTGCTGGCCTGGGCCAGTTGCTGATTCACGGTGGCCAGATCCGCGATATCCGGAAGCAGGGCAATACTACCATCGCCCAATGTGTAGTAATCGGCGTCGGTGTCCCGAAGGTTTCCCCTGAAATCGCCCAGGAGGGCATAATCCCAGCGAATGCCCATGCGAAGAATGGAATAGGGAAAGGGCCGACTGACGGCCAGTTCCAGGCGGGCCATGGTTCCGCTCCTGGCTCTGTGCGTGGCGGAATAATCCCTGATCTCAAAAGCCGTCCTCTGAATCCCGCGCACCCGCCAGGTGGCTGATGGAATGATTCCGAAACCGCCGCCGGCCTCCCACCGCCAGCCGCGAAGGAAGCTACGCATTGGACGCACGTAATGGTAACCCAGCAAAAAGTAGGTCATATTGAAATCCATCTGCGAAGTCAGGAATCGACCCGAGCTCTCCACATGCTGAACTGAAAAGGAAGGCATGGAATAGGACCCGATGGTGATTCCGGTGTAATGCTCGGGCCCAATGAAATCGTTGAAACGAAAGAAAAACTCGGTTTGATACAGCCGCTCCATAGGTTCGGCATCGCTATAACGTATCGGCTCGATGAATATAGATGTGCGAAACTTCCTGATCCCGCGACTGAAGGCATCCTCAAAACGATGGTGACCCGCCAGCTGCAAACCCAGCTCCACGGTCTGGGCATTCAGGCCGGGCAGCCAGGCGAAAAGAAGGAAATAGACAACAGACCAGCGTAGCGATGTGCTGACAACAGGCAAGCAAATGGAAGTTCTAAACACTCTGGCTATAAATCTATCCCTGGTTCTGTCGGTTCTGTTGGCTGTTGCCGGCATTGTGCTAACCATTTTTTTGAAATTGCCGCAACTGAGGTATCCATTTTTGAGCCTGAAGCTCATTCTGGGAACTCTGGACTGGTCCGGCTCCAAAGGGAAGATCACTCCGGGACGCTCATTTGCGGCCAGCTCATTGAGCGCATTGATTCCGGGGGCTTTCATGGGCACCCTGTTGGCCGTACTGATAGCGGGACCGGGAATACTATTCTGGATCTGGATTGTATCCTTCTTTTTGAGTCCCATTCACTTTGTTCTGTCTACGGCGGCCCATCGTAGCCGCAAACGCACTTCTTCGGGGGCCATAGCCGGTTCCGGCGCCGAGGCGGTGGCCAGCATCACACGGTCCCGATGGCTGGCGATTTTGAGCGCGGTCTTTTTCATTCCGGCCGCTCTCATTGGCGGCGGCGCTTTGCCGGTAGCCTTTTTATCCGGCGGCATTTCCGGCACCTTTCCATCTCCTGCCAGTAGCGGCCTGGTGCCTGGACCTACGGCCATTTCCATCGCTATGGCCATTCTTCTGGTTGTAATGGCGGCCGGAGGCATCAAGCGGATCGGACTCTATTCAAAGTTTGCCTTCTATGCAGGAATAACCCTTCTGATACTCTCCTTGATTCTGGGACCTATGCCAGACGTTTCCGGCATCCTGGACGATATTGCAGCCTCCTTTGGCGATACCTGGGCTTTGTCCTCTGTGCCCTCCATCTTGCTTGCTCTGGCCATCTATTTCGCATTCACCGAGGTTGGCTCCGGCAAAGCAGCGTCGCTGTCGGCGGCGATTCGCACCGATTATCCGGCCAAGGCCGGGCTTTCCATGCAGCTTACTCTGCTTCTGGAGTCCGCGGTGGCCGGCCTGGTTCTTCTGCTTCTGGGAAGCATCTCCGGCGCCGGGCAACTCTACGAATGGTATCTCACATCCGGGGGGCCGGCGCGGGAACTGGGCCAGATCTTTCATCCTTCGTTGTACGATTTATTTCGGGCCTTTTTCTTTCGCGCGCCCGGAGCCAACCTGGCCGGTCTTCTGATGCTGGGGGCATGTATCGCATTTGTGGTGCCGGGAATGGCCAGCTGGTGGTACGCGCTGTACAATAACTCCTATTCGGCCGGTGGGCGCAAACTTTCCATCGTAGCAAGCATTGTGTTTTTCTTCGCCGTACTTGGCGCCGGTTTGGCGATTCAGTTCTATCCCGGCGATTTCTTTCCGTTGATCGTGCTTCTAAGCAGCATAACCTTGATGGTGTCGGCGCTTTCCGGAGCGCTGGCATCTCTACTCATGGTGCGAAGCAGTCGAAACGAGTTGAATTTCTTTCTGGAATCCCGGGAAGCAAAAGCGGCCATCGCTGGAGATTTCTTTCTGATTCTGATCTCGGTGCTTCCACAGAATTTGATCTCCAAGGTTTTTGGCTGGTTCAGCCTCATTCCATTCCCGGGCCCCATTCGCCGGCCATTAATCCGCGCCTTCGCCGCCGCCTATAAGATCAACCTGGAGGAAGCGGAAAAGCCTCTGGAAGAGTATCCATCGCTGAATGCCTTCTTCATTCGTCACTTGAAAGAAGGCGTACGCCCTATCGATGCCGATCCTCGAAGCATTGTAAGCCCGGTGGATGCCCGGGCCTCCCGGTTCGGTAATATCACCGAAGGACTTCTAATCCAGACCAAAGGAATCGTCTATACGCTGAAGGATCTTCTGGGTAGCGCGGAGCGAGCCGAGCCCTACCTGGAGGGCAAGTACATGGTGCTCTATCTCAGCCCGCAGGATTACCATCGCATGCATACTCCCGTCGAATGCAAGGTAAATGGATTCAACTATGCGCCCGGCAAACTCTTCCCGGTAAACGACATTGCCGTAGAAGGACTCCATGGGCTGTTCCCCAAAAATGAACGACTGACATCCTTTCTGGTTTCGCCCAGAGGCCGAATAGCCATGATCAAGGTAGGCGCCACAAATGTGGGCAAGATTCGCGTTACCTATGACAGCATTCGCACAAATCGATTCTTTCGCAAGAAACGGGACGTAAACTACGACCCTCCCAGGGAAATGGCCAAGGGAGCGGAAATCGGACGTTTCGAGATGGGCTCCACAGTCATCCTGCTCTTCGAAAGGGATACTGTTGAATTTGCAGAGCGAATGTACGAAGGTATTAAAGTCCGTCTGGGAGAACCCATCGCCTATTTTCTGCGAAAGTAGACCGCGGTAGTCCGTTAGACTCTTTTTTAGCCGCCGGTCCGGTATTGTTGCTTCCGTCGGTTTCTAGTTGGAGGGGGATTCCTTCTCTTCAGGTTTCTCGACGCCGGGATCCGCCGAATTGTTTTCCTTTTCCCGTCTCTTTTTTACTTCGTGTCGGGCTTGCAGATGAGCGGTGATCTCATCAAATGCCCGGTACATTGCAATGGAATAAAGCCCCTTCTTGAGTTCGGGTAGCACCGCCCGCGACAGGATTTCTGCCGACACATTTGGATGCAGATCCTCATCCATCCCCAGGGATGTATGAATACGTACCCTCTTTTCCTGTACCGCAACAAGTATGAGAACTACCCGGGACGATCGTTGTTCGGTGCCGGCCAGTTCCCATTGTGCAAGGACCCGGTCGGAAAAATCCTCCGCATCGTTTCCCTTGAGCGAATCTATAGTAAGCAATACCAATCGATCGCCGTATTTTGACTGATGCTGAAAAGAAATGTGTTCCAGGATGAGTTCCGCGTCCTGGCTTAGCCGACTGCCATAGTCGTTTACCCGGCCTTTGTATTCCGGTATCTCCCGGGGACGGAGCGGCTCCTCGGCATTCGAACTGCGGCCCGGAGTCAGAAGAAGAACCGAAAACAGACAGAGAAGAAACGCCGCTCTCAACCGGACCTGCACCTTGCTAACGGCGCCACCTGAGGTCCGCCGGGTCCGCTGGTCCGGCCTCGAAGAGGCTCCAGGTACTGTCCATAACCCGGATAATGGGGATAATGGGGATAATGGGGATAATCGAAAAAACCGAAAATACCGGAACATTCCGACTGGTATTGCTTCTCCCACGGATCTGGTTGCTTCAGTGGGCAGGTCAGACCTGCAGAATCGATCTTTCTCTGGCTTTTGGACGCTCACGGCCAGATTGGGACAGGGGGGCACCGTGCCGGCAACCCTTTTCAGACTTCAGTATTTTTGTGACTTCTCCGCCCTGCAGGAGTTTAGAAAAGCTATAGAGCGTTCGGCTATCTGCGGTACATAAAAAAAGAGCACCCGAAGGTGCTCTTTTTAGCCAATAGTATAATTGCTGTGTGGCACCGTCCTGCTCTCCCACAGAGCGAACCCTGCAGTACCATCGGCGATGAGGGGCTTAACTTCTGTGTTCGGAATGGGAACAGGTGTAACACCCTCTCTATTGGCGCCAGCAAGGACAGAGTGGGTCAGGCGCCGGCCCGGTCAAGCAAAAATAGAAAAAAAGTTATGCTTCCCGAAACCGGCAAACAGGGCTTTACGAGCCTCCGGGTCCGGGTTGCTCTGGGCTGTGAGCACACCAGAGAAAGGCCCTTCGAAAAAAACATCGGTGAAGAGGAAGCTACTCATTGCGGGCATAAGCGTTGCCATTCTCTTTGGAGCGTTTCAGCTCTTCGCCCGCTCCTTTCCCGGCGTTATACTCCAGGGCATCTACCAATACTACGCCTACCAGGCCGGAGTCCAGGAGCAGACCGTTTCCGTAGACGGGTACGAAATCCCTTACTTTCGCGGCGGAACCGGACCCACCCTGGTGCTTGTTCATGGATTCGGCGATAGCAAGATTAGCTTCTTGCAAACAGCCGCTCATCTTACACCTTATTACGACGTCATCATGCCGGATGTTCCGGGCTTTGGCGATACTCGGCAGGCGCCGGGTCGCTCCTATTCGATTCGAACCCAGGCAAATACATTGAAGAGCTTCCTGGATAAGCTGAATACCGGGCCTGTATTTCTGGCCGGAAACAGCATGGGTGGCCACATTATCGCCGCTTTGACGCTTATGGAGCCAAATAAGGTGAGTAAGCTGATTCTGATGAATGCCGCCGGATTGAGGGTGGACGATCCCGTGCCCTACAAGCCTTCGCAGGCTCCCCTGCGAAGTGTGGAGGAATTCGATCAATACATACAGGATACTTTCGTGCAGAAACCCTATATCCCCGAATCGTTCAAACTGCACTTCGTGTCCAATTCACAGAAGAACTTTGACTGGCTGAATCGTATTCGATCGGATATTCGCGAAGGCGACGACTATATCCTGAACGATCGCGCGGCCATGATCGAAACTCAGACTATGATTCTATGGGGAGACTCGGATACGGTGGTCAGCCCGGCCCATGCGCAGGTCTGGTCCCGATTGCTTCCCAATGCCATATTGATCATTCTCGACGAAACTGGCCATTCTCCGCAGTACGAGAGGCCCGAAGATACGGCGCAAGTAATTCGAAGCTTCTTGCTGTAACGTCTGTTGCAACTCGCGGCGAAGCAAAGTCCGGGGCGGAAATTTCCTTCGCTGCCAGCTTTATTGAATCGATATCGGGGTGCTGCTACCCAAAACGGAGCCCTCCCCTTATGTCGCTGACTGGCCTTCCCCCCCTGGAGCAAGGAATCAGAGCTCCGTATACACTCCGCCAGGCTGCCGACGAAAGACTCCCAGGTCATCCGGGCGAATCTGCAGCAGATGCAGCCATCCGTTGTCCACAAGGTCTCGCACGGCCTGGTGTTTGCGAATTATGGACTCGATTGCATCTTCCGGGGCTTCGATAAAGACACTCAGGCGCAGGGGCTCATGCACCAATCGCTGACCATCATGAACCGACTGAATCGGTAAACCCACTCGCAGATCGCCACCGTTACCTTCCTGCACGCCGGTTTCGCATACCAGGTTATGTAGCACTTTGGAACCGGAACCGTATACTTCGGGAGCCACGGATGAACTGTAGTACTGCAAATTGATCCAGTTCGTCACCACCATGGGAGCGGTCATAATCAATTCCAGGGTCTGGAAACCGTCATCGGCCTTCCAGTTATAGTCATGCAGAAAGGATCGGCCCTGCAGATTGGCTCCCCGGGTACGTATTCGGGGCGCCACAACAAAGCAGGCATTCCCTGTAAGGCCCCATTCGGGACGAACTTCGGCCCAGTTCCGAGGCCGCCGGTTGATGTGCGGATCCAGCACCCTGGACCGAGCCACGCTTCTTTCTTTCCGCGCTTTTGCCGATGCCTGATCCATACTGCGCTTCAGCTCTTTCACTTCTTTAAGCCGATCACGGGGAATGCGATTTTCATCCAGGATATGGATTGTATCCGTTACGGTTTCATGAATGGCAGGGACAAAGAGAGTAGAGTCCGGGATTTCGATGTTCTGGGCCTTTAGTTCGCCTCGCACTTCTGAGTCATTCAACAAAGCGGACAGAAGCCGAGCATTGATGTCCCCTGCATGACCTCCGCAAGCTCCGCAATCCAGGGAGGCGCCAAAAGCGTTGTTCGTAGTGTCGGCGCCATGCCCTACAAGAAAAACCAGCTCGCCCATTCCCTGCAGAAGACCCATGTGGCGAAGCACCCCTCGAACCGTATCGGCCTTTTGCCGCGCCGACAGGGTATGACCGTCCGCCGCCAGTAAAGCCTTATGATCCGGAATGGTTCTGCTATCGTCGAAACGCTGCGGAAGGTTCTTTCCTCTGAACCTTCGCATCAGCGAATGAAATGTCTGACGCACCACATTCTCCACCGATAGAAGACCAAATAGCTCTACAAAGAGAAAGGATGAAATAGGAGCCTTGCGAAGGTTACGGAAATAGCTGAGAATTAGATTCGCATTGAGCGATTTTCGCCCCACCCCGTTGCGCTTTCGCGGCTCCTCGTCCACCTGGAAGGCCGGGCTCAGAAGTACCGGCAATCGACTGGCAGGTTTCTTTTCGCTGATCTGCTTGTAGGCGAACGGCAATCCAAAGAATCCGGCAAAGCCTATGGTTGCCAGGTCTTCAATTTCTTCCTCCAGTCTTCGACGAATCACCTCGGACCTTACGTCTATACAGAAGGCCATCTGATATCTGGCCGGATTGGCGGCGCGTTCATCCACAAAGGAGGAGGCCACGCGTTTCTGGAAGGAGCGTTCCTGAGCGCATTGCCAAACATAATGCAATCGATATCCGTGCACGGAATGATCGGTTCGAGTACCTAATTCGTTGTAGGTGGTTTGCCAGAAGGATAGGGCCGGCGCAAAGTCTGTGTCCTGGGAAAAACAGAATAGACCGTAGTCATAGACGATGCGCACCGCCAGCAGGTCCAGCACCGAAGTCTGCCTGGACACCGAGTAACCCAGTCCGGTTTGCCATTCCAGATATCGAAACTGAGTAGCCCAGCCAAGCACCGAGGCCAGCAATCGCTGCAGATACAGCTTCTGGGCTTCCGCCGAAACCAGTCCCATCTTGCTCAGGACTGTCTGAATCGCTTCTTCGGCTTCCTGCTCCAGCAGTTCGGAGACGTACTGTCGGAAACCGTACGCGCCATAGGCTTCCATGGATCGGTCATACTTCATCGCTTCCTGGAAGGCCTGCCAGAAGGTCCCCTGCTGCTCCGGGAAGGGGGCCAGCGCTTGCTGATCGTCCAGATAGGCCGCCGCCATTTTGCCCAGGTCCTGAACCACGCATCGGTGCCAGTACTGATTGGCCTGAATCTGCTCCGCCACCGACGGATACCGGCGTATCATGGCGTCCGATCCCCGGGATAGCTGAATCAAATCGTCCACATTACGGGGAAGCTCCGACCATTGACCGGAGTACTCTTCCAGAACACTCTCTATAGAAGAATCGGTGATATTTCCTCGAGCAAACTCCTCCAGATAATACTGAAGAGGCATGAATAGCGATGCATGGAGTATGGGACTGAGCTCGGTAGCCACCTGAAAGAAGGACTTCTCTCTCAGATACCAGAACGGATTTACTGCGGCCACACTCTGCAGTGGCCAGGACGGTGTGACCATGGTCAGCGTGGATTCCGGAGAAATCAAAACCTGGGATTTCTGATTGTATTGATTCTGCTTATTGTGTTCGCTTTGAGCCGAATTCATTACTGCCCTCCCCGGGAGATCATGGGTGTGTTTTTCTCCAGCCATCGATCGGACATAGCGGAGAAATACCCTCCATTAAGAAGTAGAATATAGAGTCGCCGGGCAAAAGGAGAGCCGGACTGCAATGTTCTGGTAAGCAGTAGCCCCAGCAGGAACAGACCAACAGATGCAAAGGCCGTAATGGCAAATGGAGAATCAAGGTCCGGCCGTCGCAGAGCAGGAGTCAGTCCTTCCAGGTATTGTCCCAGATAGAATTCTACAACGCCGTAGAGCGCCAGAGCAGCCGCCATCAATACCAGTATTACGGACCATACTCGAAATCGGGAATAGTCATCGACCAGGCTCCTACCCGAATTCTGAACCAGTCCCATCCACAGGACCGTTGCATAAATAAAAAGCGAGAAATACTCACCGGACTTAAATTCCACGGCCCCGTAAACCAGGGCGGCGGAACCAAGAACGGCTAAAAGCAGACCGAAAAACGAAAGCGGAACCAGCTTGAAGCCAGTCTTTCGCGCCTCTTCCACCAGTCCGCCAGTAGATAGAAAAGCATGGGCCTTATAGAAACTATGCGCGAATATGTGGAACAGAGCAATACTGTAAGCGCCCAGGCCGCAGGCAAAAAGCATCATGCCCATCTGGCTGATTGTGGAGTATCCAAGCTTTTTCTTAATGTTGCTCTGCGTGATCATGGACAGGGCCCCATAGACTGACGTTACCGATCCAGCCAGTATCAGCATTACCGGTCCCCCGTGGACTTCCTGTAGAAGCGGACTCAGGCGAATCATAAGAAATCCACCAGCA
This sequence comes from Spirochaetaceae bacterium, assembly GCA_002730875.1. Lineage (GTDB taxonomy): Bacteria > Spirochaetota > Leptospiria > Leptospirales > Leptonemataceae > UBA3465. The sequence goes on from PCBI01000018.1 coordinate 227,040, forward strand.
TTAATAATACCCGCATGCATGAGGGCAGATACCGGCGTCGGAGTGGCCATGGTATCCGGAAGCCAGAAGTGGAAAGGAAACTGCGCAGACTTGATAAGAGCTCCTACGACAAATAAGATGACAGTAAGCTCCATAACCAGAGAAGTTTGCCTGTAGTCCGGCCAGCTTTCGTAAAGCGCAAAGATTCGTTCGAACTCCAGGGTACCGAAGGTGCGATACACCAGGGCAATACCCGCAATGAGTACCAGATCCCCGAAGCGGCTGATGATGGCTTTCTTTCGCGCCGCATTCACCGCCTCGGGACGATCCGGATAATACATCAGTAAACGGTGCAACCCAAAGCTGGTTAGGAGCCAGGCCCCAAAGAGCATTAGCAGATTGCTGGACAGAACAAAGAAACAAACGGCCACAACGGTAAGCAGCAGATTCCGGTAGAAGAACCACTGTCGCTGCTCTCCATCCAGATAGCGGATAGCAAACCGGGCTATGGCGGCTGACAGAAGAGCAATCATTATAAATAGGATAGTAGAAAGCGCATCCAGCCGGAGAGATATTGCGACGCTGAATTTCAGGACAGTGAACTTGAGAACGGGTAAGGTAGTAGGGCCCTGGATGAGGACCCAGAGGCAGGATAACAGAGCCACCCCGGCCAGAGCCCAGAGAAATCCATGAACTACTCGAATACTAATATATCTGCGCATAAATCCTGCCTGTCTCCGTCATAAACAAAACTTTACCGGAATAGTATTTCGCCAACCAGAAAACCTGGTTAATGGCCAGAGTTTCCGTGTACGGGACGTTGGCAAGGAGGGAAGCGGCCCACGGTTCCCCGGGAACCCGACGCAGAAGCCCGATTTAGCGCACCAGAGGATGGTTCGGCAACTGCTGCCCAAAACGGCAGTAGAAATGCTCGATGGCCTGCTTTCTAATAGTCCAGTGTCCCCGGCTTACAATCACAACTATCTTAAGACGGTCCTTTTGCCTGGCCCCGCCCACAAACCATACAGTCCTATCCCAGGCCCCGGTTTTTCCATAGAGATGCAGGTCCGGATAGAGGTCCCGGTCAGCAGAGCTGCGTGGCCATTCAATCAGCGGTAACAACTCCCTGGCTCCGGACTTATCCAGATTCAGAATAGAGTCCATGAATTCCAGCTGATGAGCCGGCGTAGTGGTGGCCTCGCCCGCATGAACAATGGCTTTCAACTCCCCGGGCCAGGACTCTTTCACTGCATCCGGCAGAAAACCCAGAGCATCCATGCGGTCCCGAAAGAATGGAATGCCTCGCTGCCGGGCCAGGGAAATGAAGTAATCATTGCTGGAATAGAGCAACGCTTCCGACAGCGAAGCGGAGCGCGGCGTGCCTTCGATATAGGGGTCCGAAATGGTTAGCTGCGTATCGGAATCGAATCCGTCCGCCAGCAATATCAAGGCCAGCGCCAGCTTGGTGGTGGAAGCGGGGTTTAAACGGGCATTCTCCAGTTCGAGATTGCCCTGCCGACTCACCTGATCCCCGTCCTTTTCCAACACCAGGAACCCTTCGGGCAGAGGACCGCATTGCGAGGCAGGGAAAGCCACTGCAGCCGAATCACAACCTATCCAGAGAAATAGGCTCAGGCAGCAGGGCAGGACCACGGCGTGAAAGGGGGACTGCATCCGAAAGGTTGTACTTCCCTTTAAGGTTGACCGGCCCGGCGGCCTCTTGCAGGGTCGAGGAGCACCGATGGACTGGTCTTTTCTACAAATAAACTTCCACGCCATAAGCTCCAGCACTGCGGCCGCGTTCACACTGTTTGCAAGCCTTTTCTTTCTGGTTTCCATCCCCCGGCGGTCTGCGGCCACCGTGCACCTGGGCCTGGGATTGCTGTTCATCGGGATCGCAAATGTAGCCTATGTAATCACATCCTCGGTGTACCACCCCGCGGCTGCCTTTCACAGATACTTCACTGTTTCCTTTGTTCCCCTGGCGGCCCTCCATTTCGGACATTTCTTCTGGAACTTTCCCAATAACCCGAACAAAAACGTTTCCCGGATCGTTCTGGTGATACAGTGGACTGTAACCGTAGCGCTTACCGTTCTCTTTATCGAGACTACTTTGCGGGGAGATCGCTGGTTTCGGTTCTCGGCGCATTACTGGGATTTCGCCGAGTGGGAGTTGAGCTCCTACATCGCCAATCTAATCGCTCTGTTCGTGCTGATGGTGCCGGCCATTGCCGTCTGGAAGATGGTGCGAAATGAGCGAGGTTTGCGCTGGACGATATTCTGGATGATGCTGGCCTTTCTTGCCGGCACATTGATTCCGGCCATCGCGAACAAACTGAGTCATGCAGGACGGATGAGCCGCGGCAACTTCCAGGTGCTCTACAATTTGATGACCATCCTGGGATTCTTTGCACTTATTGTTATCTATATCAACAAAACCCTGGATCGCACGACGTTTCTGGCCAAAGTAGTGGGCATTAGCCTGGTGACCATCCTGGTAATCTTCCAGTGGCTGAGCTATGCCTCATACCTTCAGGCAGAGAGCGCCTACAACCGTCTCAGAAACAAGGATATGCGGCTGGCCATGGTTGCAGACAACAAGTCGCCGGACTTGCTCTATTTACTGCGATACGATCGCGACAGGGGCAGCTCTTTTGAATACCATCGTCGCGCTCCGGTACTCCCGGAGGAGTCCGGTCGAATGTTTGCAGTCATTATGGCCTATCATTCGGCGCTGCAGGGCGATGCAGCGAATTTAAAGCAACTGGAGTCGCCTTACGTTAAAGGTTACAGCGTCTTCTTTAAAGGTTTGTCCGGCGAGTCCGGGCCAGGCGAACTCAAGCAGAAATTCAACGAACTCCAAAAACAGATGCGAATTCGCCGGATTCAGATTCGCATGATCCCGGATCGCACGCTGGATGAGAAACTCACGGAAAACCTCCGGACCTGGGCGAATACAGACTCGCCGCTGCAGTCCTTTGATCAAGTCGCCTGGCAAGCCTGGAAAGACTCCATTCGCAACAATCCGGAAAGCCCCGCTCAGAAAAAAGAGGCTCTCTTCAAGTTCTATCTCCAGGTGCATCCGGATGGCCAGCGCTATTACCGTAGCCATCCGGAATATGGTCATGTAGTGTGCTTTGCTCTACCGGGGCCCGAGCCCGGTCAGTATTACGAAGCTGGTTACTCTTACCAGGAATTTCGGCAGGAACAGATGAAGGTTGCGCTGGCCGAAATGTGGATGCTCATTGGATGTCTGCTCATTGTACTCATTGGATTCCGTCTATTCTTCAAACAGACATTGATCGATCCCCTTCAGGCACTACTTCAGGGGGTGCAGAAGATCAATACCGGAGATCTGAACATTCGACTCCCCGTCCAGGTCCAGGACGAGATCGGCTTTCTCACAGGCTCGTTCAATCGCATGGTAACGTCCATCCGGCGAGCCCGGGGCCAGCTACAGGACTATGCCACCACCCTGGAAGACCGAGTGCAGGCGCGAACCCTGGAACTTCAGGACACAGTAAAGCGAATCCAGGATCTCAAAACCAGACAGGACGGTGATTTCTTTTTAACCAGCCTGCTCATTCATCCGCTCACATCAAACCAGGTGAGTAGTCCGAGCATCAACATAGACATGCTTCTGCATCAGAAAAAGCGATTCTCCTTTCGCCGCTGGGAAGGCGAGATTGGCGGCGACTTCTGTAGCGCGCACACCATACAACTGCGCGGTCATAGCTACATCGTTTTTCTCAATGGCGACGCCATGGGGAAATCCCTGCAGGGCGCGGCCGGCGCTCTTATCCTGGGCAGCGTCTTTGAATCCATCATCCAACGCACAGAATTGAGTAGCGAGATACAGACTTTGTATCCGGAAATGTGGCTGCGGGATGCCTACCTGGAGTTGCAGAAGATCTTTTGTACCTTTGACGGTTACATGATGGCCTCCATGGTGCTGGGCGTTGTAGAAGAACACAGCGGTTTGATGTACTATTTAAACGCCGAGCACCCGTGGCCGGTACTTTACAGAGACGGACAGGCCAGCTTTCCGGTCATCGAACAGGAAAAAATCATCCACAAGCTGGGAATTCCGGGGGCCGAAAGAAATCTGCGCATCTATACGATTCAATTGAGGCCCGAGGATGCTTTCATCTCAGGAAGCGACGGTCGCGACGATCTGATCATCGGCACCGATGCGGAAGGAAACAGAATCTACAACATGGACGAGTCCGCCTTTCTGGAAGTAGTAGAACAAAGCAAAGGATCGCTGCAGGAAATTCAGCAGAACCTGGCGAACCGGGGACAGATTTCAGACGACCTTTCGCTGTTAAAGCTTGAGTTTCGAGGCGGGCTGCCTCTGCCGAATCTGGAACTGTCCGCAGCAGAAAAACAGCTCAAGAAGGACGATCCCGACGCCTACCAGGAATTGCTGGAGGACAAACTCTATCAGCATACGAAAGAGAACATCAGTGCGCCGGTTCAATTGCATCGTGAGCTATTTGAGATCGCTTTTCGCAAACAGGATTACGAAAAGGCGGCCCGTTTGTCCGCACAGTGGTCTTTGCATCAGAGCACCCGGTATCTTTATCTGGCGTCCTACGCATTAAAACGGGCGGATCGTATCGAAGAGGCCAGGATTCAGGGCGAACGGGTTCTGCTGCGGGATCCGGATCATGCCAACAATCTGGTGAACCTGGCGGATATATACAGAATGCTGGGCTACGTGGAAAAGGCCGAACACTGCATCGAAAGGGCCCTGCAGCTTCGACCAGGACACAAAAGCGCCGAGCTCATTCAAAGCGCTCTCGTAGAGCTACGCAGCGAACTCGAATAGATCCGGACGGTCTAACTGAACAGAGCGCCGCCATCCGGCCTGACGAGATCATGGGTCTTGAATCTAGCGCAATCTGGCAGAATCTCCGGATCTATTTGCGGATCCATTTCCGGAGCTATCGTCTGAGCAGCCTTATGCTTTGGATTCCAGATCGCGAATGCTCTGAATCTGTTTCAAATTCCAGTCATCGGAACTGTACGGGGTTTCAAACCAGGATTGCAGAATCTCCCGGGCCAGAGGAAGAGACGTTTTTCGCATGCTCAAAGCCAGGACATTTGCATGATTCCATACCCGGGCGCCTTTTGCGGTTTCCGCATCGCCGCAAAGCGCGGCACGAATACCTTTGACTTTGTTGGCTGCGATGGTTGCCCCGGTTCCGGTCCAGCACATCACAATGCCTTCATCGAATTCGCCGCTCGCAACTCTGGCTACGGCATCGGAAGTGACCACCGGCCAATCCTTTTCCTCCCCCGGACCCGGCCCCACGTAGGTGCATTCGTGCCCGGCCTTCTCTACGGCCTGCTGAATGGCGGGTATCAGTTCTCCGTATTCGTCGCTGGAAAGTATAATCTTCACGGGTACTTCCTTAATCCAAAAACACTGAAAGTCAAGAGAGGATTGGCCCGACATTCCCAAAAAGCCAGGCCTTTGAATGGCGCTGGAAGTCGGCCCCATCCGTTCTCGAAACAGACACAAATCCCGGCTGGAATGAAGTGGCCGTCACGAACGCCAATCCAACCCTATCGGCGCCACTTTGCTCATCGCTCAATGGACTGGAAATCTACGAATCAACTCGATTAAATCGATTCGGTCAACTTGATCAGCCGAATCAACTGCACCAGCTACATCACCGGCCCTTCTTGCTAGCCAGCATCATGTTGGATGTTCCTTCGCGATAGTTGTAGCCTATGCCGTAGGGCAACGGTTCGCTGGCTTTCAGATAGGCCGAACGGAGATCAGCCTGATATCGTTTTCTAAAAAGTGGGATGGGTCGGGTATACACTCCGTACAGCGTAATATCCCAGGTAGCCGGCGAAAAGTATCCGTAGGGAATGCCGGAGTCGGTTTGCAGTACATGCTTACTCTCTTCCAGAATCAGACCGCGAATGCGATTGAAGCTAGCGTAATGCATCAAATAGGATGCGGCTTTTAAATAGGTTACCAGACCGTTCTGCTTTTTTACGAAGTCATGCAGGCGTTTGTTTCGGGCATAGGCCGAATCCGACACATCCAGCGAGAAATAGATAACTTCCTGCGGAGCGGCATCTTTTGATTTGCGAAAGTATACGCGAATGCCCGGCACCGGACCTTTGTACTGCGGCTGATTACCCGGCGCCGAAACGCCAATCAAGTTACCTTCTGCATCCAATTCCACATAGTCCACTTTTAGCACTTCATTGCCGGATCGGGCAATGAAAGAAAGGATTAGTGGAGCGGCGCCCATCCGGCTGCGAATCAAATCCACTTTCATATCGTTTGTGCGAAAAAACGACCACTCCAGCACAGCAAACAGGGATTTGCGAATCAAAGTAAGCATATCGGCTGTTTCTTTGCTGCTCATGGTAGTGAGATCAGGCATAACACCGGCCGGCTCCAGGCCAAAATGAATGTAGCGATTCGCATTGGGAAAAAAAGTAAAGGCATGCAGAAAGTCCGGACCGCCAAACGGATAGAACAGGGTCTCGGTGTCCTTTCTGGCCGCATCGAGCTCGCTGGCGGCCCATTTGCGCATGGGGTCCAGCCTTCTGGGTTCCAGTTCGGACCATCGGCTTTCGAAGAACTGTCGCTGCGCCTTGAAAGCGGCCAGGTTTCGGAGCGAAGGCGGTAAGGCTTCGTCCTCCACCGGCAGCCCGGAGATGTAACGCGCCACTGTATCCGGAGTGATATTCGCCTCTTCGGCCTGCACCGTCGACGCCACTAATATAAGAAGAAATAGCGATGTAGCTGAAACTGTTCTGCGCATGACATGCTTTTGCTGCAGCAATCTGAGCCGTAAACCGTTTTCGGTGTCCTTTTTTCATTTCAGAAATTGAATGACCGGAGCTCTGCTGCCTGAGTGTATGCTTCTGTGCGACTGGCCTATTTTATTCTGGGAGTTCTTCTACCCCTCTCAGCCTTCATGCTTCCTTTGATCCGGCCCATTTCGCCCACCGGACAGATTGCTCTATTCTTTGTTACTTCCGTTCTCGCAGGGTTGATTCCAGCTGTGGAGTCCATTCGGAAGCAAAGCCATTTCCGCATTACGGATCCATTTGCCCTTCTGGCGATTTTTGCGGGAGTGATCACCATCATCTACTTTGTGGAGCCAGCCACCCTGGCCAGCGCCATGGAAGGGATGATACAGATTGATATACTGGAGTTTCGTAAGATCTATTGGCTGCAGGCCATACCCTATGCTCTGGGAATCCACGCATTCGTTGATTTGGTCGTGACCATTGGTCTGGGAATCGGCGTGCGTAGAAGAAGATTCATTATTCGCAAAGCGGCCGCCCACGAAAACATGGCCCTGAGACTGAGCGAGGTCCGCGAAAAGGCCGGTAAGCCTTCCGGCTATTCGGAATTCTTCTACAAGAAACTCATGGGTAAGGCCATAGTATTCGTAGGAGAACGATTCGACATTATCCACTACGCAATCTCGGCGTTCACGCTTTCCCAGAACAATGCGGTCTACTTTTTCGATTTCCTGGATGCGGAGGAAGACCAGAGCCACTGGCCACGAACCATCACAGCAGAACAGTTTCTACATAGCCTCTGGCAGACGCCGGTGTTTCAGGGTAAGAAGCTCTATTACATTCAGCGAAACGGCGAAACAGACTTTACCGCTTTGATGAACTCCGACGAAATTCAACCGCTGGAGAAGAGCCAGGCTCAGGATATCGTAGAACAGCTGAATGCGCGATACCCGCTTCTGGAAACAAGTATACCCTCCGCCAAAGAGATCCCCAATGCCCTGGAAAGAAATGCGCGAGTACTGGAGCTGTTTCCGTCGCCGGCCATACGAGACCACGGCCAGATCTAGAATGCTTCAATCCCGTCTTCCGGCGACAGGCGCACTGAACCGGGCCTGATGCGATTTGCACGGAAAGCCCGACCGGCATTCCGACCTCATTCTTCAAACCGCCTGAGACGTAGCCGGGCCGGTCTTGGATTTGGAGCCTATCTTCTCAACCAGCCAGTTATACAATAGCGATCGGCATGACAGGGAAGCACCTCATGTTCGATTTCCGGCGCATGAAACACGACCAGCCTTCCCGCTACAGGCTCGATATCCAGAAAGCATTCCTGCCAGATCATGGTATCGTTTCCCGAAGATGGCAGAGTCTCCTGCATGGAGTCGGGCACTGCCGACGGATGGTTTTTTCCGGATGAAGGATTAGCCTTCCGGGGATCCCAATAAATGCGAAGCTCGCCGCCTTTTGGGCGCTGCCAGTTCTGGTTTAGATAGAGGATGAAAGTGATGATTCGATTGTTTTTGCCTTTGAAGTTGTCCACGTGCCGACGATAAAAGCTTCCAGGCCTGTACACGGAATAGAACGCTTCCCACTCGTTCAGTCCCATGTAGAAGTTTCGGTTCAGAAGATTTTTTAGATCCTGCATTGTGTCGATGAAGGGGCGGGCCTTCATGGGCGGGTTTTCGGGCTCCAGCCATATGAGTTCGCTCTTTCGAATCTTACGCTGCACATCGGCAGAAGCGCCGACGCCCGCATCCTGGAACTGGCCTTGTCTCCTTCGCTCATCGAAATCCTGGATTAGTTCGGCGCATGCGGAGTCGCCCAGCATATCATCCAGTACAAAAAAACCCCGGGCTTCCAGAGATGCCAGAGAAGCCGACCAATCGGATAGTGCCGTCACAGGAGAAAGTAGCGAAAGCGCCCTAAAGCAGGTAAATCCTTTTTCCGGCAAACCCGCTCAAAATTGACCTTCCGCTCCGGGGGCGGAGTCCCGAAGGATGCAGTCACCCTTTCGGGCGCGTTTCGGACTGCATAAATTTATGTCTTCGATACAGTTGCCGGGTAAGCAGAAACAGCGCAAAGGAGACAATAAAAACCAGTACCCAGATGACGAATGCCAGATCCAACCCCTCGGGAAAACCGGGAAAAAAATAGAAGACCGCAAAACCCAGGGCGCCGCCCAAAAGCCCGGCAGGCAGAGTATGCGCCATGGCATCGCGAATAGAGTCCTTCCGGGCCATTCGAAAACCATACCCCAGTCCGAAAAGCGCCGGCACGGCAATAAAGAGACCCAGGATATGAAAAGTCCAGTAGGGCGGACTTTCTGACCGAAGCAGAGAAAGCAGAAAGGAAGCGTGGATAAGGATCTCCGCAAGCAATAATCCTGCAATATAGAGGGCTGTCCAGCTGGTGGGTTTCACCGGTACTCAAAAAGCGATCCCAGGGCGGAACCGAAAGCGAAAAAGGATTTCAATTTCTACTTTTCTGCAGAAACGGAATCTGCAAAGTGGAGGCCTACCATGAAACGCTTCATTAAAAAAATCCTGATCCCGGTTGATGGATCCGACACGTCGCAAAAGGCCCTGGAAATGGGTCTGGCCATGGCAGAAGCCGCAGGCGCCAGCGTAACCGTACTGGAAGTTATCGAGGAATTTGGTCCTCTGCCCGGTTACTACGAAGCCGCGCCCGCCGGCGCCAATCGAGTTCAGTGGGTGGCCGAACAAAGATTTGAGAAAATCCATACGCGGCTGGACAATACCTCCGTGCCGTGGGAAAGAAAGGTAGAAGAAGGCTATGCTGCAGAGACCATATGCAAAGTAGCCGAAGAAGGGAGCTTCGATCTGATTATGATCGGTAGCCGGGGCCTGGGCGTTATCGGTCGCTTTTTGCTGGGCTCGGTTTCCGACCGCGTGGTTCACCACGCTCCCTGTAGCGTAACCGTAGTTCGCTAAAACGCAGTCATTCGCATTCAAATTCAGGAGGAATCAATGATTAAAGTAGGAATCAATGGCTTTGGCCGGATTGGCCGAATGGTATTTCGCGCCGCCTATGAAAGGGGCGGTTTTGAGATAGAGGGTATCAATGACCTTCTGGAGCCAGAATACATGGCATATATGCTAAAATATGACTCCACTCATGGGCCTTTCAAAGGATCCGTAGATGTGGATGGCGACAACCTGGTCGTTGACGGAAAAAAGATCCGCGTATTCAGCGAAAAGGATCCGGCTGCCCTGCCCTGGAAAGACGTGGGAGCAGAATACATTGTCGAATCCACTGGACTGTTCACCAAGCAAGAAGCTGCGGAAGCCCATTTGAAAGGCGGAGCCAAAAAAGTAGTGATCTCCGCCCCTTCCTCGGACGCCCCCATGTTCGTTATGGGCGTCAATCATAAGGACTACAAGGGACAAACCGTGGTTTCCAATGCCAGTTGCACAACCAATTGCCTGGCCCCGGTAGCCAAAGTATTGCATGATAAATGGGGTATCGCCGAAGGACTGATGACCACAGTACATGCGGTAACCGCCACTCAGAAAACCGTAGACGGCCCTTCCAAGAAGGACTGGCGAGGCGGTCGTGGCGCTTACCAGAACATCATTCCTTCTTCTACCGGCGCCGCTAAAGCCGTAGGAAAGGTCATCCCGGACCTGAATGGAAAACTTACCGGTATGAGCTTTCGCGTGCCTACCGCCAATGTTTCCGTTGTGGATCTAACGGTTCGACTGAACAAAGGCGCGAAATACGAAGATATCTGTGCCGAGATGAAGGCTCAGTCCGAAGGCGCCCTCAAGGGAATCCTGGGCTACACCGACGAGGCAGTGGTCTCTACAGACTTCCTGCACGATGCGCGCACGTCCATCTTTGATGCCGGCGCTGGCATTCAGCTTTCCGATACTTTCGTAAAAGTGGTAAGCTGGTATGACAACGAGTGGGGCTATTCATCCAAGGTGCTGGATCTGATTCAGCATATGAATAGCGCAGGCTAATTTGCGCGTTCTCTGCGAAAAAAGCCCGGGCTGGTTCCGGGCTTTTTTTTTAGCGCGACCCGAATCGCCGCTGGACAGAAAGCCAGGACCCAGGTCAGGAACAGAGCGCCAGATCGCTCCTGCGAAAGCAGAAGGATTCGTAACACTCCAGGAGGCGAATTCCGAACCTACCGCGGACGGGTATCTTACCATTGCTTCTGCCGTTCATAGAAGCTAGGGCCCGGAGAATGCGGTTCGGAGAGTGCGATTAAACGACTTTCGTAGAATACAGCTGGAAATATACAGTAACGTAAACCCCGGCCTCTAAAGCCGGACAAAGAGGAAGACAATGTCAGGATTTGCAAAGAAGACCATCGAAGATGTGGACGTAAAGGGAAAGAAAACCCTGGTGCGGGTAGACTTTAACGTGCCGGTGAAGGGAGGACAGGTCACCAACGATAAACGGCTTCGTGCCACCGTCCCCACACTTAAATACCTGCTCGAGAAAGGCGCCAGGATAGTGCTCATGAGCCATTTGGGACGCCCCAAAGGCGAAGTTAAGCCGGAGTTTTCGCTGGGGCCGGTGAAGGATGCTTTGCAGACATTGCTCAGGGAAAAACTGGGTAAGGACATCAATGTACAGTTCTGCCAGGAAAGCATTGGGCCCGAAGCCGAGAAAATGGCCGACTCGCTGAAAGAAGGCGAAATACTGCTGCTGGAAAATGTAAGATTTCATGCAGGCGAAGAGAAAAACGACCCGGAACTGGCGAAGTCTCTGGCAAAACTGGGAGAAATCTACGTCAACGATGCATTCGGCACGGCCCATCGGGCGCACAGTTCCACCGCCGGTGTGGCCGACCATTTACGTCCCGCCGTCTGTGGATTTCTGCTAAGGGATGAACTGGTTTATCTGGGCGGAGCCATCACCGAGCCGGCGCGTCCCTACGCGGCCATCATAGGCGGCGCGAAGATCTCAGGGAAAATTGACGTTATCGAAAACCTGCTTCCGATTGTTGATAAACTACTCATCGGCGGGGCCATGATGTTCACCTTCTTCAAAGCTAAAGGCATGGAAACCGGCAAATCGCTGGTAGAAGAGGACAAGGTAGATCTGGCAAAGCGCCTTCTTGAGAAGGCCGGAAACAAGCTTGTGTTGCCGGTAGATACAGTGATCAGCAAAGAGTTCAACCCCGGCGAAATGACCGTAGGGAAACTGGATACCATTCAGGTGAGCGATATGCCTGCGGATGGAATCGGGCTGGACATTGGTCCCAAAACTATCGAAGAGTTTTCCGGAATCTTATCGGGATGCAAGACCATCATATGGAACGGTCCCATGGGCGTTTTTGAAATCGATGAAACGGCGGTGGGCACCTTTGCCGTGGCCGGCGCTCTGGCCCGGGCCACCGAAGCGGGAGCCACAACCATCATCGGTGGAGGCGACTCGGCTGCAGCCATCGAAAAAGCCAACCTGGAAGATAAGGTTTCCCATGTTTCCACCGGTGGAGGGGCTTCGCTGGAATTACTGGAAGGGAAAACCCTGCCGGGTGTGGATACCCTGGACGGCAAATAAAAATCTACTGTAGCGAAAAGGGACCGGCCAGCCCGTGCCGGTCTCTCTACGATCCGGGCGCCCTCCCTGCCAGTCACTGGGCCTGGCAGAACTCCGTGGCGGTTTCCCGCTTTCATCCTTTCATCTTTGCATCGGCCTATGCTTCGACCTTTTGTTCTTACGGCTTGAACCCTGGACAACCGGAAGCCTTTGCTTTCGGTCTTACTTAATGCGCCGTGCAACCCCTTTTGCTCAAGAAAGCCGGCATCAGCCTTCCGATTCGTATCCGAACAGGTCATTAAGACTCCGTAATAATAATTTGTCCAATTTACTTGCAGATTTCGACGTTGGGGGTAAACTACTGTCGGGACCCGAAATTGAAAGATCCAAAGCGAAATCTATTTCTGCTGTTATGCCAGACTTTCGGCCTCCTGGCTATCGGACTGCCGGCCATCCCGGTGGGAGCCCAGGACGGCGTCTGGGCTCTCAGCTCCCATCGAATTACCAACGCCCCGGCCAAAGTGCAGGTGGCCCCGGCTCCCATGACCCGGGAGTATCCGGCCACAAAGCTCAAATGGACCCCAGTGAATACTCCAGGGGATCTAATCCATGCAGGTATAGGAAATCACACTTCGGCCGCCTATTATCGCCTGAAGCTGGCTTTTGATTCCGGGACTCAACGTTACAGCATTCGCCTGGGGGAAATTAGCGATAGAGACCAGGTCTACTTTAACGGCGAACCCATGGCCTCCACAGGTACCTGGGATGCTGTTTCTCCCCAGGCCTACGATCGAATCCGAGTCTATGACCTGCCCGTGAATGCGGGAACCGGCCCCCATGAACTGATAGTGCAGGTACGAAACGACAACAACGATGAGCTGGGCATTTACAGGGGCCAGATCGAGGCAGGGCCTTCCCGATTGATCTGGAAGAAGTATTACCTGGAGATGACGGCTCAACTGGCTCTTCTCAGTGCTTACCTTACCACGGCGCTTTACTTTCTTTTTCTATTCGTACGGCGTCGAGTAGAAAGGGAGTACCTGTACTTTGGCCTATTTCTGGTTTTTCTTGTAGTCTATCACTTCTTTCGCACTCAGCTGAAATTCGAGCTACCCGTAGAGTTCGCGCCAATGAAAAAGGCCCAGTACGTGGCCCTGGTCGGAATGGTACCATTGTTTTACTTTTTTCTGGATGCATTCTTCCGCCCTTCGCGTCGGGCCTTTCGATGGACTCGCAAAGCCCTTACGGTACTCCTACTACTTCCCGCCACCGGACTCGGTCTGATTTTTCTTTCGGACAGGGCCACATCCTGGGAAATCTGGAATCAAAGATTGATCCAACCATCCTGGATTCCATTTGTACTGGCCTGTCTGGCGATCCTGCTAACAAACCTGCGAAAACGCGACGCTCGATTGATGATTCTGGGTTTCCTGACATTGCTGGTTGCTACCATCCTGGATGTACTGCAATCCCAGGCGTTGACGAACCTGCCGACTCTGACACCCATCGGACTGGCGGTTTTTAACCTGGGAATCGCCGGCGTTCTGGCCAATCGTTTTGTGCGACTCAACCAGGAATTGGCTCTAAACAACGAGTCCATTCGCCGGTTTGTTCCGGCCGGCTTTCTTAATCTGCTGGGACGAGAGGATATAACCGCTACTTCGCTGGGAGATCAGGTGGCTATAGATGAGATTGCAGTGATGTTCACAGATATTCGAGAATTCACCACTCTTTCCGAAACAATGACCCCGGCGGAAAATTTCGCTTTTATTAATTCCTATTACAAAAGGGTTGGCCCCATCATTCGCAACCATGACGGCTTCATAGACAAATATCTGGGCGACGGATTTATGGCTCTGTTCCCCAAAGGGGCCGCAACAGCCCTGGCCGCCGCAATCGAAATGCAGGACACCCTGAAGGCTTATAACGGATTTCGCATTCAACGAGGCTATCGACCTATTCAGGTCGGCGTAGGTATCCATTCCGGCCGCTGCATCCTTGGACTGGTCGGCGAACAGAAGCGGATTGACGGGACGGTCATCTCGGATGCCGTAAACGTTGCGTCGCGTCTGGAGAAGCTAACACAGAAACATAGTTGCCTGGCCATTGTTTCTACGGAAGCCGCAGCGCGACTGCCTGCCAGCCACCGATTCCGTCTCTCAGACCTGGGCAGGGTTGAGGTGCGAGGGCGGCGGGAACCGGTGGGCATCATGGGACTGGAGGGAATACAATGAATCCACTGCGCATTCTGGATTCAGTATCGATATCGGCTTATGCTGTTCTGAGCGGTTGGCTGGGGTTTCGAATCATGCAATCCTGGAGCCTGGCCGGCAGCCCCGCCCTGTTGTTCTATTGCGCCCTTGTTTTGCTTCTATCCTACCTAATTGCCGATCTGCTCTCTGGCGTGGTTCACTTCTTGGCCGACAACTTCGGAAACGCCGATACGCCCATTCTTGGCCCCGCGCTGATCCATCCCTTTCGCGAGCACCACGATGACCCTGCGGAAATTACCCGACACGGTTTTCTGGAAACCAACGGCAACAATTGTCTTGTTTGCATACCAGTATTTCTGGGGCTCCATCTTACGTATCACTGGTTTTCGCCTGAAGCGGCTATCCTCGTTGGGACCGGCGTAAACGGAACTCTGGCGTTCATTTTTCTCACGAATCAGGTCCATAAATGGGCCCATCAGCCGAAACCGCCGGCCGGTGTACGAATGCTCCAGAGAACCGGACTGATCCTGTCCCCGGACCATCATGCAAGGCATCATCGGGAGCCGTTCTTGAATCATTACTGTATAACGTCCGGTTGGCTCAATCCAATCCTGGATCGCTCCGGAATACTACAATTTCTCCTGCGCATCGCCGGAAAACAGGGCCGCGAAACCAGCTGAGACGGAATGGCCCCGGTTCGGGCGCATTTCCGCACCATTCCGTTGCCCTGGGTTGGCAATGAGCCTCCCCGGATTCGCTTTTTAATTCTCGAGCTATATAGTTGTTGTAATTAATTTGTATGGCGATAGTTTTGCTATCCGCCATGGGTCTTTTTCAGAAGGATTTACCTATATCCATATGTCCCGGCACGGACAACCCCCAGGGCAATCGTATACAGGGCAGACTCCAGGGAGTGAACGCAAAATTCATTCTGGTTCAGGTAGAAACGCTACAGTCTCTGGCCGAAGGCAATCCCCTCACCGTGGAATTCTGGATCGATCGATCCACTTATAGCTTCGAATCCGCAGTAGTCCGAATTACGGCCGCCGGGATGGTGGCTCTGGCCAAGCCTCGAGTGATACACAAGTCTATACTGCGCGAAGGGAACCGGGTACCCATGGATATGCGCATACATTTTACGCCCTGGTCGGATTCTGGACGATTCGAAGCGCAGTTGCTGGACATCAGCGAAACCGGGATCCGAATGGTTGGGCGCAAGAGTCTGAAGAGGGATGCGTTGGTCAGTTTGGATTTTTATATCAAGGAAGCCAGGGCGCGGATCATTTCACAGGGTATGGTGATCTGGGCGCAGCCAGCCGAGGATAACGAATTTCTTTTCGAAACCGGCGTCCAATTCACCACGCTGTCCAACGAAAACAGAAAGAAGCTATCCCGATACCTGGAAAAGCTACGCCTGGAAGACGGCGGGGAAGCATAGTGGGACGGGATTGGCCTTGCCCATCGGAGATCCGGCGCCCGGTTTTTTGACTTCATGAATTGGTTTGCATTTCCGGGGCCCGTGCGCTCTTTAGTATACATGAGACGCACGACTATTCTGCTATTCGCAACGCTACCCATTCTGGGCGCCATGAGTTGCCAGTATCTTCCGATCCTGAACTCCGGCAGCGAAACCGGAGAAGTGTCCAGCCCCTCCGAAACGGCAACACGAACAGCTCTGTTTCTTGCAGAGGCCCGATTAAAGGGTCATGCCATAGCTGTGCTCGGCGAAGAGGGCAGCGAAGGTATTCGACGATTTTCCGTACTGAACATCTCGGACAAGACAATTAAGGAAGCCACTATCTCCTTCTTTGCCCTGGACGAAGACGGCAATAAAATCGAGAACTCCCTTTCCGCCGGTAAGGATGCCCTGGAAGAAAATCTTGTAATCTCTGAACTCAGCGGCGAAATCAAGCCCGGCTCCTGGGGCGACGTAGAAATCGAAGAGAATAAGCTGCCCGGTTGGGATAAGACCGCCTTTCGTAGCTATGAGATTACCTTCACCGACGGAAAGACAACTCGCTCCAGCGCTCCCGCATCCGAGTACGTTCTGGGCGGAGTGGATGCGGCGGAAGCCAGCCGAGCGCTACGACTCTACGACGAAAGAAGGCAATAAAGAGCGCTGGAGATTTCGCATCGCGAAATACTTCCGGAGATAGTCGATGAAAGAGCAGTCCCATGAGGTCAGTTGGCGCAGCAAACTGTACGAAGTAATCTTTCTTTCTGATACCGGTACCGGCAAAGCCTTTGACCTGACCTTAATCGGAATGATTCTTCTAAGTATCTTCGTGGTTAGTCTGGAAAGCGTTACCGGGCTTTCTCCGGAGATCTACGAAGCCACTCGAATCACTGAATGGGCGCTTACGATTGTATTCACCATTGAGTATCTGGCGCGAATCCTGGCCCTTCGGAACCCCAGGTATTACATCTTCAGTTTCTTTGGAATCGTCGATCTGTTGGCGTTGTTGCCCACCTACCTGGCGTTGGTCTTTGCGGGTTCACAGTATTTGATTGTAATTCGCGGGCTCCGGCTGTTACGAATATTCAGAATCCTCAAGCTGTTTCGCTTCATGGGCGAAGCCAGTCTTCTATACAATGCCATGCGGGCATCCATGCCCAAGATCATCGTTTTTCTGATTACAATCGTCAATGCGGCGATCATTTCTGGTACAGTGCTCTATCTGGTGGAGGGGGAGGCCTCGGGCTTCACAAGCATACCCCGAAGCATCTACTGGGCCATTGTAACCATGACCACGGTAGGCTATGGAGATATTTCCCCGGCCACACCGCTGGGACAAACCATTGCCAGCGTCATCATGATTATGGGCTACGCCATCCTTGCCGTTCCCACGGGAATCGTTTCTGTGGAACTGGCGCAGGCGCAACATGCCGGTCGCCGTGCCATCAATTGCCCGGCCTGCGCCCGGGAAGGACATGACTCGGACGCGGATTTCTGCAAGTACTGCGGACATGGCCTGGAACGGCTTGCAGGCGACGGCGAAACTGATTCAGGAATGGGTATCTAGAGTCCAGGGGCGTAGCAGCCTGGATCAAGAAGGGCGCGTAAGATTCGCGGATCCCCACTCAGCGCACGGCAGCTTTCTTGAAGAAGAAACCAAAGCCGGCCAGTAAGCCGGGAATGTGATGCAAAGACTTCAAAGGACTGGTCTGATCGCCATGCGAAATAAGGGGAGTGATTGTTAACCTGGACTCCTTACCGGCATTTTTTAGCAATCGATGTAGCGTCCTGGATTCGGAGGCCGGCACAACTCGATCGTCCTGTCCATGAATCAAAGCGACGGAGGCCTTCAGATTCTGTATGACGGAAGCCTGGGCTGCACTGATAGCGTCCGGGCTATGACCCTTCTGCTTTCCCCTTTTTTCAATTACGTTCCAGTGAAAACGCCTTACTGCTTCGTTGCTTCGAATGGAATCAAACAATCGCAAGTTCTCCGGACTCATGGTTGCGAGATGAGCTGGCAATGCTGGTTCGTTGTAATGAAAATAGCTATCCTGAATCGCCAGCTGAAGGGCCCGCTCAAGTTCCGGGTTTCGCCCCAGGGAAAGATATAGATAGTTATAGAGAAGAATCAACCGGCCGTATTCATCTACGTCCGTATCCACAAACAGTTTCTCAATCACGTTCGGTGCGCTGGCAAAAGAACCCAGGGCACAGATAGCATCGATTCGGTCATGGACAGCCGGATCCGCTGCCGCAATTAGACTGATGGTGCCGGCAAAGGAAGGGGCAAAGATGCTGAGTCTACCGGAGGGACAGAGTTCCGCATCGTTCTGTACGGCTTCAATCAAGGTCCGTATTTGCCGGATGTTTTGCACCCCGATGCGAAAATCGCAGAGATCCTGCATAAAAGGAGATATGACCCGATACCCGGCGCCGGCCATGGCCTTGTTTAACCGCTCGAATCTGGGATCCCGATTACCCAGGGGAGCGAGTCCATTTATAGTAAGAATGATCCCTTTGTGAGGCTTTCGCGAGAAAGAACCGACCTTTTTCGAGTCCAGGGCTGGCTTCAGGGGCCAACTACCCACCGAAGCCTGCTCTTCGTTGACATTTCCGGTCCCCGGGTCATAAACGTCGATCCGTACGTCGCCCTCTTCTGTAGCAAGACTACGCTCTACCCTGCTATGGGGTTTGAACCGTCCGGTAAGCATTTGAAACAGAAATCCCATGGACATGCCCTCATAGACATCCGCCGCATGTCATTTCCATGGCAGCAAAGTGAAGATTAGATCGGTTCTGGTGCATTCCCCGGGCCGCCTCCGTGCATCCGACCTCCATGGGATGGTCCTTTTTCCGCTCCCTGCCCTCTGGGCATATTGTCCGGATTTTCTCGCGAAAAATTCTGTTTGGCCTCCGGTGGCTCAGGCGGCTCAGGCGGCCAACCTTCGCCATTCATTGGGAGTTTTGCCTTTGTATTCCTTGAATAGCCGATTGAAAGTAGCCTTGGAGCTAAAGCCCGATTCCAGAGCTATGCGCAGTACCGGCCAGGGGGCATAATCAGGATCCCTGAGGAGCCGGGCTGCATGCTCTACGCGCAAGCCGTTGATGTAGCTGTAGAAGTTTCGCTGAACGCCCTGGTTCAAAAGGTAACTCACTCGGTGCCGGCTCATTTCTAGCTGACGCGCCAGACTCTCCAGGGTAAGGTCCGAATCCAGAAACAATGCCCGGCTTTCAATGGACTGTCGCAACTGGCGTACTTCTTCCTCCGGAGGGAGACTGTGGTGCGCCCCACCCAACGAATGCAGCTCGGGATCCGAATTCGATTCCCGGGGGGAACTCCCATCCATTCCGGGATCGGCAAACAGGTTTGGTGGGCGAAGATGGTCTTCGACTTCTTCTGACTCGGAAAGGGAGTATACCGGACGTTGGCGGGCCAGGAATAGCGAAAAGGAAACGATCATGGCCAGAAAGCCGGAGCCGTGCAACTCCTGATTTTCCCCGGCGGATAGCCCCCATGTATGCCCCAGAAATCTGTGGGCGCTCAGAAATAAGCTGAGCACGAAGAAGAGAAACAGAAGCAGGTAACCGGACCCCAGAGTGTTCATTTCGGAGAGCCTGGATTTCGTTCGAATCACCCTCTGGCTATGCCTTCGCAACAGCAGGAATGTTAGCACGCTGTAAATGACGGCCAGAAAGGGATCTACA
The DNA here is from genome assembly GCA_002730875.1 of Spirochaetaceae bacterium. Classification (GTDB taxonomy): domain Bacteria; phylum Spirochaetota; class Leptospiria; order Leptospirales; family Leptonemataceae; genus UBA3465. The sequence continues at coordinate 246,693 of PCBI01000018.1, forward strand.
ATTGCCAGGGGCCCGGGAAAGCCGGGGGCAGGAGCTCTTCCCGGCAACGGGGTTCCGCCACCGGCACGAAACAAGGGTACCGCCATAATGATGAGTAACAGAACCACGGGAGGACTCCACTCCCAGACTCGTAGCGATCGCTCGGGCCTGGTGAGCAAACGAATGTAGAGATAGAACAGGGGACCGTACAGCCAGGGCAAAGCCATTAGATGCAGATACTGAGGAATAGAACGCAACCAGCCTTCCTGCACCAGAAGCGGATGCAGAAGTGGCTTGAGCATTGCCAGAAGCCAGAGCAAGGCGATGGAGTCCAGGACGGGGCGCCGTTCCGCGGCAGGTTTGCTGATAATGATCAGAAATGAAAATCCCAGAATGGCCAGCCCGGCCACTATCGCGTATCTGGTGTCTGATATCATGCCCTTCCTTCAGGGCTCATCCCCGGACAGACGAAGTCTTGTACGATCCGTCAGCCTGGATCGTCCGAGTCCCTGAGATTATACATTCCCCGCCAATAGCCGTTTGGGTCCATAAGAAAAGCTTCTTCGAGGGGATTCGTATTCGCATGGTCATCGGACGAATGCCCTGGCATCGAGTAAATAGAGAGAATAGCCAGATAGATTCTCCGGTCTGGCTATGCCAGGCTGAGATCCCTGCATCCCTGCATCTGCTGCGACTGCTGCGACTGCCGGATTTGTCTGGATTCAGCCCCTTTGTTCGGTGTCATGCCTCGCGCTCATAGTTCGGTGCACCGTCCCATGGTTCGTTTATTCCTGTGTGAGTTTCCGGATATCCTCCACCAGTCGTTCCAGGTCGCCGGCGCCGCCAACGTTATAGATTCCGCGCAAGAAACCCTCCGTATCCACCAGGAAGGCCTGCTCGGAATGGAGAAAGTCATCCGCTCCCTGACGACTGCGTACAACCGTATCCGCTCCGAAGGATTCCCGGGCAAGTGAATAGATCTCCTGGCGATTTCCGGTGAGCAGATGCCAGGTTTTCTGATCAATTCGCAGGCCCCGTGCATACTTTTGCATAACTTCCGGAGTATCCACGTTCGGCGTAACCGAATAAGATATCTGCGCAAAACCAGACAAATCCGCCAGCTCTTGCTGCACCTGACGCAATCGGGGCATGATCATCGGGCAGATTCCATTGCATTCCGTGAAAAAGAAGTTGGCCAGATAAACCTTACCGGACAATTCGCGGGTTCCAAAAGCACGGGCATTCTGGTCCAGAAAACGGAACGCCGGGATCTTGCGCGCTCGGTCAAGAGGTCCCTGCTCGGGGCTTTCCTTCCATACCGGCTGGAAGTCCTTCCCCACCATATAAGGCAGCGTCTCCGAATCTGCAGAAGCAAAACTCCGGACCTCCTCTCCGTAGCGCTTCTTCGGATCGAAAGAGTCATTGGCCCGGTCGCAGTGACTCAACAAAGCCGTTAAAAGAACAAGGAGAGCACCAACCGGCGCCAGTCCCCTGGCCCACCGGGCTTCATATGAGAATCTCCCGCGTTGAATCACTTTCCGTTCGCCTGCTGCAGCAGGTCCGGAATAGATTGTTTTACTCCGTTGCATAGATCGCTCCCCATCAAACCCATTTGCCTGTGCCTGTTCACCTGGACATAGTTGGCATAGATCTGTCCGTTTTCGCGCCAGGTTTTTTGTCCCAACGGGCGTCCATCAACAAATCGGGAATACGTAAACAGCTTTCCGTTGCTATGCCAGGAGAAGGCCTCCCCGTGCTGACGATCGTTCTCGTACTCATAGTAAAATCGGATTTGGCCGGAAGGGTACCATCCGCGATGAACCCCTACTCGCTTCCCGTGCTCGTAGGGTCGCTCCGTGGCCATGCGTCCGTCATTGTACCATTCATGCTCCACGCCGTGAATGCTCCCATTTATCATTGGCGTTTCTTTCCATCCCTGCGGAAAATCCGTACGCATAATTCCGTTAAACGGTTCTCCATTCAGGTAAAGTATCCCCTTGCTTATTTCAAAACCGGGATGGGAATTCAGGACTCCGTGCCGCTCTTTCTTACAATGCGGGGCGGCGACCAGCACGACCACGGCCACAGCAAGAGCGCAATTCGCAGGGAGAAGCCTCATGAATTCGAGCTATTGACTGACAGTACCTTTGGTTCCGTGGAAGTCTTGCTTCAGCACCAGATATCCGCCTGAACCGCCATCCAACGCCAGATGATAGTGGTATGTATTGCCTACAACGGCATGATTGTGGGTATGACCGCCATTGGCATCGATGGCTGCATTTGTGCCCGGGTTTACCCCGCCAGGATCTTTACGTCCGAATATAGCGTATCCATCCAGGGCAATACCCACCAGCTCCGAACCATCGTTGGTGATCTTGTACGGTTCTGTATGGTAGTGATACTGGCCTATATTGGTGGGATGACCGTTTCCAGAGTCCATTGTGTCTAACTCATCTGCCAGGGTATCTCCGGGGGCAGCCTGATTGTTATAGATGGCCAGGCCATTTACCGTAACGCCCATGGGACCAAAATCGGTGGTGCTGCCGCTGGTATCAGGGGAGGCAGGAATGGTAAGCCGAATGCTCTGCGAAGAAATGGTATTCGGGTTCGGTGAGTTTCCGGAAGGAAAATCGTTAATGTAGCAACCGGAAGTTTGGCTGTAATAACCGTTCTGGTAAGGAGGAAGGTTACTTGTCTGGAACACATAGTTACTTCCGCTTACGGTGACTGTCATGCAGGTAAAATTATCCTTAATCCACGAAGGAAGGGATGCGTCATTGTTTGTGACGCAGGAGTTGCAGCCGGCCGAATTGGCCGCAATAGCCAGGACTCCCAGAGCCAGCGCCGTGTCGTCGCTTTCTTCTGAGCCAAGTAGATTGCACTGCAAAGACAGCGCTGAAATGAGAGCCATGCTCCCTATAGCCACAAAGGCGCCTAATCTGTATTGTTTCATATGTCCTCCCGATCCGACTCCCTGTCGGCAACGCGGCATGTCGCGCCTGGACGCATAGTCCAGTGGACTGCACTTTAGACTGAAGGATATGCAGGAATGCGCAAGGCTTTTACAGTGAAGACAGCTCCCGGAAGAGCGTTTTGCGGTCTCATTGGATCGATTGAGACGCTTTTGGACACCTGGCGCAGGTAGGAGACAAATGAGAGGGCTTTCGCAGATTTATCTGTGGCGCTTTTCGCTTATGTAACAGTCGTTCCGACTGCGATGTAAACTACTCGCATAAGCCGGAGATCTGGCATATTACGCGTCTTACCCACAGGGAGGAATCCGGGTCTTAGCATTTATCGGATTCGTGCCGAACAAGCAACCCCCGTGGATGTCGATAATGACCCGGCATTATGAGACCCGCAGACCGCGGCAAAAAATTGTGGCATATTTGTCGGCTGCTTTGCTTTATTTCGCATTGTGTCTCATATTCTACCAGCGGAAAGTCAGGAACTGGAACAGTTCTGGAGCTCCAGATACGAATCCGGTCAAACGGGATGGGATCTGGGCGGAGTAAGTCCACCTCTCAAGCACTTCATCGACATCTGGAAACGTGAGAATCTTCACAGTCGACCGCTGCTGCTGCCTGGATGTGGTAATGCCTACGAGGCCAACTATTTGCTGGAAGCGGGTTACCACAGCGTGACTGTGGTGGACATCGCCGTTCCGGCGCTGGAGCGACTCAAAGCCCGCGTAAACGATCTTCATCCGCACCATATGGAGAATCTGCATCTGGTGCACGGGGACTTCTTCAAGCTGCAGGGCGCCTTCGGGCTTATTCTGGAACAGACATTTTTCTGTGCTCTGGACCCATCGCTTCGCGAAAGCTATGCAAAGAAGATGCACGATCTACTGCAGCCGGAAGGCGAAATGGCCGGAGTGTTTTTTGATGCGCCCATGTATGACCACCGACCGCCTTTTGGCGGCAGCGCAGCGGAGTACAGGGAGCTTCTGGCGCCGTACTTCGAATTTCTGGTCTGGGAAAGTTGCCAGATATCCCACCCGGCGCGCCAGGGAAGCGAACTGCTATTTCGCTTAAGAAAAATGCGCTAGCTTGATCTCACAATCTTGATCTCATGATCCAGCCCTTTGCGAGCCGGCCCCGGCTGTAGCGGCGGGTTTGCAGATACCGGCCTTCCTGATGGAACTCAGATAATTTTGGTGCGTAGGCGGGGCCCTGACCTTATGTGACTACTCTGCCGAGGGGACGAGCCGATCTTCAGGCAATGGGATCCGGACAGACGGAACGCAGTTTGCACTTCGTGCAATATTGGCCCATGGTGAGCGAATCCAGATGCTCCATGATGCTTCGAATATGCACCGGATCGTCTGTAAGAAAGGCCATTTCGAAGTTTCGCTTGTCCGCTCCTTTTGCGCCCATCCCCGCTCCGGTCAGGTTGGCCGATCCCACCAGGGCAGACTTTCCGTCTACGATGACGCACTTGGAATGATTCCTGGGACAAAGAAACCGTTCGAATCGGTCCGACTCCAGAAGCGCCGGAAAACGATCGAACTCCCTGCGAAAATACGTGCCTGGTTCCTTTGCATGTATCAGCCTTATCTCCACCCCGGATCGAACCAACGAAGCGAATACCTCCAGGATGGAACGGAAGCTACCCTCCGACCGAATGTATGTGGACTTTAGATCGGCCGTGGCCACCCAGACGAATCGACGGGCGCTTTCCAGTTGCTTCTGAAAGGCTGAGTATATCTGATCGGAAAGCAGTAGCTCCACATTCCATTCTCGGTGGACCCGGGATTATTCTGGACAAATGCCGACTTTTCGCCCTTATTTTTACTATGAATCTGCCAGAAGAAGCGATCCTTTATGTGGGCGACCCCATGTGTTCCTGGTGCTACGGATTTAATCCTGTGCTGGGCAAAGTAGAAGAGGTGTATTCCGATCGGATACCCCTGCGCGCTGTGATGGGCGGATTGCGCCCCGGCGAACTGGCAGAGCCACTGGACAGTCGGCTGGGCAAATTTCTGCGACACCATTGGAAGCAGGTGGAGGAAGCCACCGGACAACCTTTCAACTATGACTTTCTGGAAAAAGAAGGCTTCATCTACGATACAGAGCCTTCCTGTCGCGCAGTGGTATCTTTTCGTAATTTCCTGCCCCAGCGTGAGTTTGCTTTTTTCTCCGACGTGCAGTCCGCATTCTACCGTGACGGCAAGGATCCCTGCGCAACGGATACCTTCGTAGAATTGGCCGAAAACTACGACCTGGACGGAAACCAGTTTCGAGAATTCTTCGAAAGCGATGAGGCCCGATACCAGACAAACCTGGATTTCCAGTTGGGCCGGGCCGTAGGCGTAACCGGATTTCCGGCTCTGGTGCATTTAAAGAATCAGCGGGCCATGGTGATTTCTTACGGCTACACGCCTTTTGACCGCATTCAGGATGTAATGGATAATCTGGTCCTTAAACCGGCAGGTAGCCGGGACCGGCCGGACTCGGATGCACAGGGCGAAGCGCCGGGGAATGCCTGCGATATAGATTCCGGAGACTGCTAGAGGCCGCTTGGAAACCTGCACCGGGAATCGAAGCAGCGAAGAAGCCATTAGCAGCCGAAATGATTCCTGGTTTGCGCCTGCTGCGGCCAGGGTAGGCCCACAGGGGTGGCAGCCCCGGATTGCTTTTATTGTACCTGATAGCTGAAGCTTCGCTTACCGGACCAGTTACCCGCATAGTCCTGAATTCGTACAGTGGCTGTGTGCTTACCCGAAGCGAGTATTTCCGGCGGATAAAAGATCTCGAAACCGTATCGATCCGGATTCCATTCGGCCAGGGCCGGTTTGCCGTTCACTTCCAGCTCCAGGCTTCCCACATTCACCCCGGTTCCGTAGTCGGCGAAGTATCGGAGCGAAAGAAGCACCGGTTTGTCCACGCGGGTTCGAAGATCCGGAATGGCCCGAATCACCGGATTCGAACGGTCCTTGAGAATGATGTATTTTTCCAGACTGCGAACATAGCCAGTTAGCTTACCATTGCGGCTGTAGGCCACAGGATAGAGGGCGCCGGAGTCGGTGATTCGGTACAGTCCATCGTTGTCTTGCAGATCCTCAATATGGATCTTGAGCGGATCGAGAACAAAGATTCGTTCCCGAAAGATCATTCCCGTAAGCTCGTCCAGATTACGACTTCGTATATTATAAACAGGGGAAAGCTTCTCCAATTTCCCTGTAGAAAGCTTAGCCGCTTCTTCGAGCACCTGAAAACGGACGGCTCCGGTAAGACTTCGCGGTCCTACTTCCAGACGTAGCCTGCCGTCGGGACTTCGTAGATTCAGATCCTTGCCGGGACGACCAACGCCGGAACCGGAATCCATGGAATCCCGTAGCCGTTCTTCCATGGTATAGGGAGACCATCCCCGGTCGGTGCTGGCTACTGCGCGAAGGGAGAGCGGGCTCACCGAATCATTTTTAAGCGACAGAGAAACGACGGATCGATTTCCGCCCGCATCTTGAAGCTGCACTATGACCTGCGACGACTCCCCCGGTTTCGGACTCTGTAAGCGGCCATGATCCACCGAAGAAAGAAAGCTAAACTGTCCGGGCAGTAGATCGAATGCATTGTGAATGTATCGGGTGCCGCCCCCAATGCGGGAGGATTCGCTGTAAAGGATAAGATGATGGAAGGAACCCGTATGAATAAGACTATCGAAGGTGGAAGAATAAACTGTCTTTCCGTCCTGTGTCATGCGAAGGTCGGCAATTCCCAGACGCGCATATTTTCCGGAAGGATCGAAGTATCGCACCTGGAGGCAGGTTTTTCCATTCACGGTAACATCGGCCGCGGTGTACTGCCGCAGATTGCAGGGTTGATCCTGGGCGCCGCATTCGCTGCTTTCATCCACCGCCAGGGAAATGGTGGCTTCCCTGTCATTGATTCGTGCATCGGCTTCGCAGGGAATCAGCACCAGGGATTCCACCAGAGGCGCTCGGTCATCCGCCAGGCGAAGTCCGTAATTCAAAGGATTCAGTACCCGCTCCCCATCCAGGTATTCAAAGTGTAAATGCGACGGACCGGAACCGGTATCCCCGGTGAGCGCAATGGTCTGCCCCCTCTCCACTGCGATTTCGTTTTTCTCGAAACGAAGATCGAATCTCTGTCTCGTAGAGAGCCACTTCTCCAATTCCGGCTTCTGCTTAAAGAAGGACTTGAGAAGCTCCGGCGCATAAGCCGAAAGATGTCCATATTTGGAGCGGCGACCATCGGCATGGGTGATCCAGATACCATAGCCCAGACCATAGCCATCATAGATGATCCTGGACACGTAACCCGAACGCACGGCATACACAGGATCGCCTATATCGCTGGAAAGATCGATTCCATAGTGAAAATGACTTCTACGGTATTCGCCAGTGGTACCGGTGAGGACCAGCGGAGGATCCAGCGGGGGATGAAGTTCCGGATTCTCCGGCGCAGGTCTTAAATCCTGTCCCTCGGCCCCCGAGGTGGACTCCTCGGAAACACCGTTGCGAGAAGCGGAACTGTCGCTCTCACTCTTTTTTTTCTCTGACTGCGAAGTCTCTGGAGCCCTGGAATCATCCGACTCCGATGTTCGCTGCCATGGGGCATGGCAGCCGACAGCCAGGCAGGCCAGGATCAACAGGGCATTCAGAAACCATAACCCGGGATTTGTATTTTTCATGTGGTAGCCTCGGTCCTTCAAGCGTCCGTATTCAAGCCCTCGGCATTCGAGCCTCAGTCATACAAGCCTCAGTATTCTTACCGTCAGATCTACTCTGGCATCCGTTTCTGACAGCGAGGTCCATAAAATGCGACATAATCTGAATTATTGGCGCATCCGTCCCTGAAATGACAATGGCAGAGGATTCCCCGCGGGCAATCAGCTTTCCGGCCGCCCCGAAAAAACCGGGAACCCCCATACACCAGAGCCGGTCCAATGGGGAGAAACCGGAAAAGAGTGGATATCTCGGAAATTTTGTATTAGGTTTAGACACATGATTGGACACAAGAACAGAAGCACCCCCTGGATTTTGGCCACAGCGATTCTATTCTTCGCTGGTTCGGCATTGCAGGCGCAGGTAGTACGATACCGATCCAATGCCTATGATATTCAATCGGGCAAGTACATGTACACCGAAAACCATGCTGAGCACTGGCAAAACGGCAAGCATGCCTATAGCATCGTAACCTACACCGACCCCCAGGGCCAGGTGATGGCCGTGAAAAAGATTGTATTCACGGGCAGCAAAGTGGCTCCCAACTACGATCTGTCCGATAAGCGAAGCGGGCTGGAAGAAGGGGCCCGGGTAAACGGAAATTCAGTGAGCGTCTACTATAAGCCTTCGGCCTCCGAAAGCAAGAAATCCAAAGCGCTGAATGTACCTTCTCCAATCGTTGTGGATGGCGGATTCGACTATTTCGTACGACAGAACATGCAGAGTCTGATGGCCGGAAAGACCCTTACGGGGAATTTCACCGTGTCCCATCGGCTGGACTATTTTCCCTGCCGGATTTACAAAGTCAGGGACCTGAAGTTTCTGGAAAGGGATGCCGTGATGTTTGTCATGGAACCTACAAACATTGTAATCCGCCAGCTGGCCGATCCAATCTACATTATATACGACAAGAAGACCGGACGGTTGCTTCGCTTTACTGGCGTTTCCAACCTCGAAAAGCCCGACGGTAGCAACTATCGTGTTCACATTGTTTTTCGCTATCCGGATGAGTTGCTGAAGTAGATTCCGTCCGCAATGGCGGAAGAGAAGAAAAAGCGACACAGTCCCCGAAAGAATCATGGCGTAAGAACAAGAAACTGGAGGCCGGAAGACATTCCGGCTCTGGTAGAACTGCAGAAGACCGTTTATAGCAGCGCCTACGAGGAAGGGATGTACGGAGCCCGGGTATTCGAGCTGGAATTGGCCGCTTTTCCGGAAGGTCAGATCCTGGCCGAACTGGACGGGAAGATTATTGGATACACCGCTACTCTGATCGTCAATCTTGAGAAAGACACCTATTACACCTTCGTAGAAATCACCGGGAACGGCACCTTCACAACGCACAATCCCGCAGGGGACACTCTTTATGGCGCCGACATGGCCGTGCACCCGGATTACCGCGGTATGGGCGTGGCCCGAAAGCTCTACGCCGAAAGAAAGCGGTTACTACGCCGCTTCAACCTGCGCCGCATGATCGCCGGCGGTCGGCTTCCAGGTTACCGAACCCATGCGGGTAAACTAACGCCCGAACAGTACGTGGAACGCGTGGTTGCCGGAGAGCTGATGGATCCGACCCTTACCCCTCAACTGAAAGTGGGCTACCATGTAAAAGAAATCTACATGGATTATAGTAAGGACCTGGAAAGCCTGAACTATGCCACTCTCATCGAGTACATCAATCCCAGCTACAAACCGGAAAGACATCGAATTTCATCGGCTCCAGTGACGCATCCCGTGCGCAAGATTCGAATATGCGCCGCCCAGTATTTCATGCGCCCCATCCATTCCCTGGATGAATTCGTGCGACAGGTGGATTTCTATGTAGATACGGCCAACGAATATCACTGTCACTTCCTGGTGTTTCCGGAACTATTCACAGCACAGCTATTTCTGATTCTGGCCCCGGAAACCGACGACCGGGAGGCTATGCGAAGATTGGCAGATTTCACCGACTCATACCTGGAGATATTCAAAGAAAAGGCCCGAAAAACCGGAATCTTCATAATAGGCGGCTCCCATCCCATTGTAGCGCCGGACGGAATCAGAAACGTGGCCCATCTGTTCACCCCGGACGGAGGGGTCTTTACGCAGGATAAACTACATATCACGCCTGCCGAACGAAAATACTACAATATGATCCCGGGAGAAGGATTAAAGGTTTTTGATACCGGGATGGCAAGAATTGGGATTCAGATCTGCTACGACGTTGAGTTCCCGGAATTGGCACGGTTGCAAACGTTTGCCGGAATGGAGACTTTGTTTGTTCCTTTCTCAACGGAGCATAGAAAGGCCTATCTACGGGTAAGGTTCAGCGCCCAGGCACGATCCATCGAAAACTGGTTATACACGGTGCTGGCCGGAAATGTGGGAAACCTTCCCCAGGTGAAGAGCTTTTTGATAAACTATGGACAATCGGCCATTCTAACACCCAGCGATCACCCCTTTCCGAACGAAGCGGTGCTTTCCGAGGCAGAACCAAACACGGAAACCGTGGTCATCTCCGAAGTGGACCTGAGCGATCTGCAAAGGCAGCGAGAATATGGAAGCGTTCGCCCGCTACGGGATCGCAGAATCGATATGTATGAAATACTAAGTAAGGTCGAGGTGGAGCGAATTAAGGTTTACTGAAAAGTAGATTTTTTTGCGTTCTATCTGAGCAAGGGGGCCTCCCGATCCGTCCAATTTCGGAGAACAGGCTGACCATGCCCGCGCGGTCGGACCCAGGAATTCATTATGCCGATTCATGATCTAGAAAGAGAACTGGAAGAGATGAGTGTCTGGCCTGTGGAACGGTTGGTGCAGTACCTGGTCAAAGATCATGAGACTTTCCTGAAGATGGAACTACCGCGAATGCAAGATTCCGCAAGAAAGGCCAGTCACGGTCCGCTCACCCAGTTTGTTGAGACACTGAATGCCGAACTCAGAGGTCACTTCAAAACCGAAGAAAACATCGTTTTTCCGGTGCTGGTTTCCATGGAGCACAAGGATCCGGGCTCGCTCCAGCAGGCCCTGCAGTATGCTTGCAGGCATATGGAGTCCGACCACCAGATGCACGAAAAGCATCTCCGCCTTCTGGCTGCCTTTCAAAACGAACTACAAGAAAGCATCGAAAAGGAACGCAGCGACTCGGGCATCGCCTTGATCAATTCGCTGGACGATTTTGCCCGGCGAATGTATCTGCATATGAGTATTGAAAATCGCTTCTTGTTTCAGCCTTACCTGAAAACCGAAGACCAGGCCTGAAACTCCTGGCTAACCAGCGCGGACGTCCCCACCGCTTGCCTTAACCCGGGTATGATTTCGGAACTTGAACTGCCAGCCCGGTGATCACGCTGATGACCATCCTGACCTGGACCGCCTCGTAATCGCGCTGATCAAGCGGTTCGCCCTGACTACTGGATGCCATTGTGCCCTTTGATCCAGCTGCAAGGCATCGCTACAACCTAGTCCTGAACTTGAATGGCGCTTGCCGGGCAGATGCGGTCTTCTGGAGGCCTGTTCAGATCCGCAACCGTGGATCGAAATATATGCCCCTGACCTCGACCATGGAGCAGAATGGCTTTGCCGTCTTTCTCGTTCATGATCCAGCGTTCTGGAGCCAGTTCGGCACAGGCGCCACAGCCAATACAACGTTTTCGGTTGTACTGAATCCGATACAATCCGCCCGGACCTGTGGCTTCTTTGCCCTGACCCGTAGCTGCTCTGGGCTCTTCCGTGTTCAATTTTTGGGCCCTTCCGTTCTTCGCCGTTTTTCGGAAATCATTTCCTCTTCCCTTTTGTTCCTTCCCCTGCCTTTCCATCGACTTCCAGGCGGTCCATCAGATAGAACTGATCTCCGCGACGCACCCTGTTGCTTACCGGTACCGTTATGATGGCCGGACCCGAAACCGATTCTATCGGTTGGTTGTCCTGGCGAATCTCGGAGATTTGCTGGATGTGTGCGCCGGTGGTCTTGCCAAAGAAAGCCACTTCCTGGCCCCGGGAAAGCTTTCCGGACCGCAAAGTTACTTCAGCGACGGACAGCCTGGAGAAGTAGTTGCTTACCTCGCCCAGGAAGACCTTGCGCACAGGAGACTGGTTTCCGTCGGAACCCGCCCAGCCCTGCTTTTCGCCCAGATAATAACCGCTACTGAAGCCGCGGTGATACACCTGTTCCAGACGTTGCATCCAATCAGGAATGCTGTCTTTGAATTCGGCAAGATCCTCCTGGCCGGCCTTCTGCAAAGCTTCGCGATACACCTGCACGGTATTGGAGACGTAGTCGGCGCCGCGGTTGCGGCCTTCGATCTTAAGCATACTCGCCCCGCTGTCCACCACTCGATTCAGGAATGGCAGGGTGCAAATATCGTTGGGCGACATTATGTATTCGTTGTCGATTTCCAGTTCCACACCGCGTTCGTCTATGACTCTGTATTTCCGCCGGCAGTTTTGTCGGCAGGCGCCTCGATTGGCCGAGGCAAGATCTGAATACAAACTCATGCCGCATCGGCCGGAAACCGCGATGCACAGCGCTCCATGGCCAAAGACCTCGATTCTTACACGCTCCCCGGATGGCCCGCGAATATCCTGCTCGCGAATGCCCTCCGCAATCCGCGCGATCATGCTTAGATCCAGTTCTCTTGCCAGAACGATCACATCTGCATATCGCGCCCAGAAACGAACCGCAGCCAGATTCGAAACGGAAACCTGCGTAGAAAGATGCACGGAAAGGCCCTTTTCCCGCGCCAATTCAATGACTGCCGGATCCGATGCGATCACAGCATCCAGACCAACGCTGCCAGCCCGGGTCAGGATTGTCTGCGCCAGCTTCATATCCCGGTCATAGATGACCGAGTTCATTGTAAGATAGGCTTTGGCGCCAAAACGATGGCACTTTCGCGCTACGTAGTCGATATCTTCCAGCGAAAAGGCGCCGTTGGCCTGGTTGCGCAGGTTCAGATTCTCCACGCCAAAATAGATACTGTTCGCCCCGGATTGGAGTGCGGCGGCTACCATGGCCATGGTACCTGCAGGCGCCACGATCTCCATACCGGTATTTTCCGCCGATGGGGCCCGGATTTCTTCCCTGGTTGGCCCAGCGCTTTGCTCCGCAATGGAAAGGGAGCCCTGGGATCTTATGGAATGCATACAGACGGTTTTTGCCACCGGCTCTGAAGGGCAATTCCAAAACCCGGCCACCGTAAATATTGCGCGGCACAGAATGGAAAGAATGCAAATCGATCCCGGCCATGCTGGGCGCAGAACGGAGAAAGTAGCGGATAGACCTCAGGCTTAATGCGAAGCGTCCCTTACCGTATCCGAGCCGGGATGGGCGGGGGCCACAGCTTCCCTGGCAAATTCAGGATGGGCCCGGTTGCGAGCTAGAAGACTCTCCACCGGCTTAAACATGCGATAGTATTTCCATTGTTCCGAAGAGAAATATTCTGGAACCATGGCCGTGACATTACCCGAAGAGCGATCGGGATTCCAGAAAAACATATGATTCCAGCTGATCACATCGAAGACCAGGTCTTCGGCCGATGGAGCATCGTCCTGCCGGAAGCCAAGGCGGACCGTGCGATGCTTCACTCCAAAGGCATGGGGATCATAGCTCTCGGCCGTTTCGTAGGTCAACTCCCTGAGCCGGAAATCCTTGTGGAAGCGAACCGTAGCTGAATCTATACCGGCAGAACCGTTCGGTGAGCCGTAACCTTCGGGCCCATTGGATCCGTTCGGAGCGCTAGAGACGTCGGTAGATCTGAACAGGTAACGAGCGTCAGATGCATGGAAGCCATTCTTTGCGTTTGACGCAGGTTCAATTATCAACGAAATCACCTCCACGTCTCCAGGTCCAAATAGAAGCCCCTGTAGCGAAAGGCCCCCGGTATACACCGAGCGGTTAAGCCAGGGAAAGAAGCCGGACGTGTCGTTACGCTCAAACGGCCATACCAGAAAGTACGCAATGTGGATGAGATTGTCCGGCGACTGACTCATTCGATACAGTAGCTTCTCCGGCTTCTGATAAGCCCCGGAATGCAGCGCGGGCGCGAAGGCCATGGCCAGAGCATCGTTTCGCATTGGTTCGAAGCCTTCCACCGAATGAGGATTTTCCTTACGGCTTGCGAAATAGATTACCGAAAGCGATAGAAAAACGGCCCCGAACGCGACGGCCAAAAGAGTCTTTCTTCTACTCATCATCATTGCATCCGGACTCCGCTTTCATTCCCCATTCCGGCCCATCCGTCGCCGGTGAAGTAGATCGTTCGCAGCTACGGTAGCGCTCCAGCCGTCGAAATAGAAAGCCGGCCGCTATTATGGATCGTTCCCGGTAGGAGAGCCTTCTAACTCAGAACGTCAATCTTTGCTCTTCATCATTCCCTTGAATGCTTCCATTAGTTCTACAGGAAAAGGCAATACGATAGTCGAAGCATTTTTCTGAGCCATATCGCTCATTGTCTGTAAGTACCGGAGCTGTAAAGCCGCCGGGTTTTCGCTCATCACATTTGCCGCTCCCAGAAGCTTTTCCGAGGCTTGCAGTTCGCCTTCGGCATGAATCACCTTGGCTCTTCGCTCCCGTTCGGCTTCGGCCTGTCGGGCAATAGCGCGGATCATACTTTCGTCCAGGTCTACATGTTTAATTTCAACGTTGGCCACCTTGATGCCCCAGTCTTCGGTCTGCGCATCTATAATCTCCTGGATATCGTCATTCAGCTTATCGCGTTCGGAAAGCATTTCATCCAGATCATGTTTTCCCAGCACCGACCGAAGCGTAGTCTGCGAAAGCTGGCTGGTGGCGCTGTAGTAATCCTCCACCTGAATGATGGCTTTCTCCGGATCCACTACCCTGAAATAGAGGACGGCATTGACACGAACGGTAACGTTGTCCTGAGAAATCACATCCTGACTGGGGACATCCAGAGTAATGATTCGCAGGTCCACGCGAATCATTTTCTGAATCCCGGGCACAACAAGTACGAGACCCGGTCCCTTAACCGCCTGGAAGCGTCCTAGAAAGAATACCACGCCTCGCTGGTATTCGGGTAGAATCCGCACCGACATCACAATCAATGCAATGACAAGGACTGCCGGTAGAATAATCGATGTAGTCATAGTTCACTCCTTTTTCGAAACGGTTAATGTCAATCCGTCCACTGCTTCAATTTCAAGGCGCTCGCCTTTCTTTACCGGCTCTTCACATTGCGCCCACCAGATTTCGCCGCCTACGCGGAGCCTGCCCTTACCCTGAAAGTCAGAACTGGCTTCCACTATGCGACCGATTAGATGCTCCTTACCGGAAACGGATTTACTCCGACGAAGGGCCACCAGGCGAGTCAGAACCCAGGCAAGAAAGCCGGCCGCCACAAGAGCCACGCTTCCAATCAAAGGAAGCGAAACAGATAGATTTTCTTCATCCATTAAGATCACCGAGCCCGCCACAAAAGCGACTATTCCGCCTATTCCCAGAATTCCAAAACCTGCCACAAATGCCTCCGCGAGAATCAAGCCCAACCCGAGCACCATGAGCGCCAGACCGGCATAATTTATTGGCAGTACCTGAAAAGCAAACAGGGCCAGAAGAAGGGATATGGCGCCGATTACCCCTGGATATATGGCTCCAGGATTGGATAGCTCAAATAGTAATCCGTAGAATCCAATGAGCATCAAGAAGTAGGCTACGCTGGGATCTGCGATAACCGAAAGCAGTTCATGTCGCCAGTCCGGCATAAACTCCTCTATCCGGATTCCTTTTGTCGCCAACGTTCGGTTTCCATGAGCCATCTGAACCGTCCGTCCATGAATGCCGGCAAGCAGTTCAGAAGTGTCTTCGGCTACGATATCAATGACGTTTTGTTCCAGAGCGTCCGAGGCCGTAATGTTTACCGCATCGCGCACGGCCTTTTCTGCCCAGTCCGCATTTCTGCCGTGCCTTTCGGCGAGACCGCGAATGTAGGCCACGGCATCTTCCAGGACCTTTCGTTCCATGGCAGTGCTACCCCGCCGCGGTTCATCCCCTTTGCCTTCGCCGGCTTCACCGCCGGGCCCGGACTCCTGGCCGGAACGGGGCTCAGATTCACCTCCCGGCGAATCCTCTTTTTCTTCCGGACTGCCAGGCATTCCACCCATTTGAACCGGCGTAGCCGATCCCAGGTTTGTGGATGGCGCCATGGCCGCCACATGACTGGCATAGAGCATGTAGGTTCCGGCGCTGGCCGCCCGGGCGCCGGGGGGACTTACGTAGGTCACCACTGGAATGGGCGAATTCAGAATCTCTTTGATGATTTCCCGCATGGAAGAGCTCAATCCGCCGGGGGTATCCATGCGAATAATGATCAAACTGGACTCTCTTTCCCGGGCTTCCTTGAATCCGCGCAATAGATAGTCCATGGTGGCGGGGCTGATAGCGCCTTTCACTTCCAGAAGCAGAGCTTTTCCCTTTCTGGCGGAATCTGCCCGCTCGTTCGGATTGGCTGAGTTCTCAGTTTCTGGCCCGCCGGATTGTGGCTCGGGTTCGGATGGCTGGCAACTGGCAATGCTCCAGAAGCCAACGAGTAGCGATACAGAAGCAAATGATGCAGACCGGGCGATTCGCCTCAGAATCCAGCGAAGCGTTCTGAGCCGACCCGCGAGCTCTCTGTGCACAGGGAGTTCTTCCACAACCAGAAATTGCACATTGTCGACCCAATTGTCAACGTAGAAAAGAGAAGAAACAGCTCGCGGCAGCGTTTAAGGACAAAGCAGCACTTCCTTGATATAGAGATCGTCATTGTAGACTACTCCCTGGTTCATATCTTTGTACGCATAGAGTCCATAATGGACCTGGGGAACGCTTCCGTCCAGACCGTGCACCGGACCGGCCGATACCAGAACGCCGTCTTGATAGGCCCGGGCATACCCGTTCTGTGGATCCATATCAATACAAAGTCCCAACTTTACCCATTGATTCTGCGGAAAGAATCGATCCGTACTCTGATAAGTCCATTGTTTCTGGCCGCTTGTGGGAACATGCATTACATGTACCATACCTTCATAACCCAGATTCACGGTTACGGCTTCCCATTCCGAATCTATGCTTCGACGAGCAACGGTGATGAAGCTGAACCAGTGGCCGCTGCCCGTAGGAAGCGCCACGTTCTCCAGATAGACCATTAGTTCCATGTAGACCGGTCCTCTAAATGAACCCCCTGGAAGTTTGTGAAATTGTACGGTAGGATACGCGCGGTGGCTATCGGCGGCGGTTGAATAAATCCATCCCTTGTGCGAATAACTGCCCGAAAACACCCGCTCTGTGCTGAGATTATGCGATGCGGCGCTCTGGTAGTTCTGGGGTACAATGTAAGAGCCATCGAATTCGCTTACGGATTCAAAACTGCTACGAAACTCCCGCCCCGAATAGGCAATGGCCAGAAGACCCGTCGAGCTCAAGTCATCCGAACCGCTTTGAGCGCAGTTTCCGGCTCCGCAAATGAGAAGCAGAGCGGCGAACCGTTGAATGCGAAACCAATGCATGTGCCTTCCTCTATTGTATAACAATCCATTGCTACAGAAATCTGCATTTTTTCGCCATACATTTCGGCCGAAACGATCCGTTACGGGCGTTCATAAAAATCAGGCAGGCCCTCACTGAACCACCGGTTTGAATTCTCCATTTCGATTCAGGGTTGCGTCCTGCGATTTCTGAAGACAGGTAATCTCCGGCGTGGAGCGGTAGGGATGGAGGAACGGGCCGGCCAACCCGGCCTGTTTGCCACCGCTGTTAGTCCGCCAACAGGCGGGCCACTTCCACCAGATCGTCCAGCGAAGAATTTAAGCGATCCTTTCTATAGACCGGCTCGCCTTTCTCGTTCAGCAATAGCAGGGTCGTCGAGTGGGTGAAATGCCCATCCGGTGTCTTGCGATACTGAAACCCAATGGCGGCGGCCAGGGTCCGGGCTTCCTTCTCGCTTCCATTCAGAAGATGCCAGTTACCTTGCAGTTTCATCTTCTCCTGGAACTCCTTCAATACTTCGGTTGTGTCGTTTTCCGGATCTATGCTTACAGCCACAAGATGCAGCCGCTTTCGCTGATCCTCATCCAGACTATTAACCACTTTTTGCATATCGCTGGCCATTCGCGGACAGATCATTTTGCATCGCGTGTATATCATGGAAATAAGCACTGGATTCCCTTCCAGGTCCTTCAATTGCAAGTTCTGGCCGTTCTGGTCGGTCCAGGTAGTCTCGATCTGATATAGACTGGGGCCCAGAGGCTCGGGGGATTCTTTTTTGCAGCCGGCAATCAGGGAAAGCATCAGAATTCCCGGAAGCATACTCGCTCGCAGCTTAGATTTCCAGGCGGCCCTATCACGTGTTATTCTTCTCGATTGTCCTTTCATAGATTCACTCCTACTGATATCGATATCCCTTCGTTCCTGCAATTTTGTTCGCTTTACTTTTCTTCTGCCTTTCTCCGTTTCTGATTTCCCGGCTTCCCGGCTCTCCGGATTTCCCGGCCGCCGTTGCATTCAGCCCGGCTTCTCAAATATCCCGGACACAACGAAAGCCCAGGTTCTTTGACGTGGACCGGGCCTGTAACCCGGAGCGAAACGCATAGCGCATAAAATTGGCATACTGCGATGGGTCGCTGGCGGCCGTGGCTGCGGCTCCGCAAAACAGTCCGCTTTCGCCCGCATCCCGGGAGTCGCCTCCTACGGTGGCCGAATTAAAATCTTCGGTCCATTCCCAGATCAAACCATGGAGATCGTATATACCCAGTACGTTTCTGTAGCCGGTGCCCACCACTCTCAGTTCGTTTCCGGTTTTGGCATACCAGGAAAGGATTCGCGCCGCGAAGTCCCGGGATGATTCGCGAGGGGATTCTGCGCTGGGAAAGGCTGCGGCATATTCCCATTCATAGGTGGTAGCCAATCGCATTCCCTGGCTTTCGCAATATGCCTCCGCAGCAAAAAAAGATACATTCGTAACCGGTAGGCTGTTTCGGCGTTCCTTCGCTTCTACCCAGTGTTGCAGATAGTTTTCATCCGCAAAAAGATCTGGCTTTCGACCCGGGCCCCATTCAGGATTCGCCGCGACAAAGTCTGCGAATTGCGCATTGGTCACCGGATAACGATCCATCAGAAAGGCCTGAATCTGCACCGGTTCGGCGTTCTTGCCGTCGAGAAACGGCCGGATAGTACCCGCAGGTACACGAACCGTGGTCGAAGGCCCGGCCCACAGAGGCATGATGTTTAGAATTAATAATAGTATTGCCGTTCTCATCTCGCTACCTATCTTCTTGCTCGCCGTTGGTGAAGACCTTTCGGCCGTCAGCCCGGCCCCCGGGACCGGAAAAAGGGAGCCGCAGAAGTCCCGTGGACGGAACGCGCAATGCCGGTTCCGCCCACGCACCTTTTACTTCATTCGCTATCTCTGAGCGCGAACCTCCTGGGCTGTAACCTGGTAGCCCTGATTTCCCCACTGACTGTAGATGTAAGTGAGCACATTGGCTACTTCGGAATCGCTGAGACCCAGTTTGGGCATCACTCCGTTGTAATTCTTTCCGTTTACGGTAATTGGTCCCTGGAGACCGTGAACCACCGCCCGGATTGCGTTGGTCTTGCTGGCGAGATAGTCGGAACTTGCCAGCGGCGGAAAAGATCCTTCCACGCCCTGTCCCTGCATCTGGTGGCAGGCCGCGCAATTGTGTTCATACGTGTTTTTGCCGGCTTCCAGACGCTGTTCCAGAGTTACCAGTTCCGGCGCCTTTACATCGTCTTCCACGCTTTGAATGGCGCCGCCTTCAGGCCGATAAATGTCATCCGAGACCTTGCCCGAATACACTACCGAGTCCTCTTCGCCTTCCACTTTCAGCATTCCGATGGCGCCTTTGTTGAACGCTCTAAAAATGGAGTGGTCTACGAGGATAAAGGTTCCCGGCACATCTACTCTGAACTCCACAATGGCCGATCCTCCGGCAGGAATCAAAGTGGTCTGAACGTTGCGCTGATTTGCCTCGGTGCCTCCCTCGGTATACACCTGATCGAATATCTCGCCAATCACATGAAAAGAGCTTACCAGGTTGGGGCCGCCGTTTCCTACAAATAGTCTGACCGTTTCTCCCTTCTTCGCCTTGATGGCATTGGCATCGGTAAGCGCGCCCACAGAACCGTTGAATACAACGTACTCAGCGTCTTCGCGTACCGCTTTTTCCATGTCGAAAGGCTGCAATCCTGGTTTACCAAAGCCCTGTTTGGTATAGAACTCGGATTGGAGTACATAATACTCCCGATCCACCTCCGGAAGTCCCCCGGACGGCTCCACCAGAATCAAACCGTACATTCCGTTGGCGATGTGCATGCCCACCGGCGCCGTAGCGCAGTGGTAAATGTACAGGCCAGGGTTTAACGCCTTGAACTTAAAGGTAGAGGTATGGCCAGGAGCAGTAAACGAAGAGGTAGCTCCGCCACCGGGTCCGGTTACAGCATGCAGGTCAATATTGTGCGGCATTTTGCTATCCGGATGGTTACTGAGCTGAAACTCAATGTCGTCGCCTTCCCGAACTCGAATGAAGGGCCCCGGAACTTTTCCGCCAAAGGTCCAAAATGTATAGGTAACGCCATCTGCAAGGCGCATCTCGACTTCGCTGGTTTCCAGCTTAATGATGACGTGCGCAGGTCCTCGATCCAGGGGAGCGGGCACGTTGGGCGCAAACGCCAATTCTGCTTCCACCGTTGGTTTCTCGCATGCAATTACAGCAAGAAGAAACGGTATCAGCAAGCTCCATGTTAATGACTTCATCTTTGCCTCCGATACCTGAAGTGTAGCAGAGGCTCCGATTCCCTTCCTTGATAAGTATCAATCCAGGGGCCTGGTTTTTCTTTTTATTGGGATGTTCCGGCGTGGGTGACCGGGCTATCCCCGGCTCCGAGAAGCCAGCGGGCCACAGCGGTGAGCATTTTCGAAGTCAGGAATGCGAATATCTCTGATGAAGAGAACGCAGGGGCGGAAGCAAGATAGCGCCGATGCCGCCCCTGACGAGGATCAAGGAATGATTCCGGGGATGACCCTCCGGCACCGAGCCGGCCGGAGATGTCTTCTCAGAATGTCCCGGAAATCATAAAATACGCGAAGTCGCTGCGGGGATCAAAAGCCCTTTCCTGCAGCGCCAGGCCATCAAATGCATCGTCCACACGATGCCGAATCGAGCTCAAAGCATAGGCCTGACCATAGCCCAGGGAAATCTTCAAGCTTCGCACTGAAATTCCATAAGTGAAGTTGTATTCATGGAATAGTTGCGAACTCAATTGGGCCACAGAGTTCTCAGATATCTTTCCGCTGGTATCCAGCACACTGGAATATCTGGAATTGCTCCTGGTTTCCGTACTCAGCAACTCGCCATTGGCATCCCTGGCCACTGCGCCGCCATTTCCGTAGAAGCTATCCTGATCCTTATGCTTGCGATAATGCCAGTAAGCCAATTTCATGGAACCGTACTCTTTGAAATCGAACGTAAAGCTAATGGCCCGCGCAATCAGGTTCCTGGAACCGATTAAATCCATGTCGCCCATGGGTGCATGATTCGTGGGATACAACTGCGTATAAGTGGAAACAACGGCATCGGTGCGATCCGGATCCCCGGTGGCCAGATCGCCCATAACGCCGATCCTGAGAAAGTCCACTGGCTTGAAGCCCAGATCCGCATAGACGGCATGCGCTTCGTAACGTTGCCGTTGCGTATGTACTGGATTGCCGGCAGGATCCCGCTGATCCAGGAGATCCCATCCAGCCTGCACCCGCTGCCCGTTCAGTCCGAATTGGAATGCCCCTTCCACGGAGTAATCGAACATCGGACTGGCGCTCTTTCCGTCTACGGTCTTATTCGTAATTCGCAGGCCCACAGTGTGCAGATTGTCCCGTTGCCGACTCCGCTCCTTTGGCGCCACTGGCAGCCCCGGGACCGCAGATGTGCTGGCCGGAATCCATTTCTTGAAAACGCCTATGTAGTAGGGCTCTACTTGAAATTGCGGATGGATGCGAATCTCATTGTAGAGTACAGCCAGATAGGCGTCGTCCAATTCCCGAGGAGTGTTTGCCGTGACCGTGCACTGATTGGTGGATGGATTACATTGAAACTCTATTCCTGACGGGTTCGACCGGCCGACCTGGGTGGAATTCCCTCCGCCATCCCCGTCTTCTTCTGCAAGCACGGCGGCGGCCAGGGAGGCCTTCCAGATTCCCAGATTCCAATGAAGTTCCAGGGCATCAAAGCTACGGCCCACATTGCTCCAGCCCAGGGCGCCGATTTGTCGTCCGCTACCGTAGTCCAGCATCTGCCGACCCACGGTTATGCCCAGAGGTCCAAGCAGGTTATCCGAGCGCAGGTAGCCTTCCCGAAGATCCAACGATTCGCCGGACTGATCGCTGGCAGTGCCGAATCCAGTATCGGACCCCGGGGTGCCGCCCCATACACGGGAATCCTGCATGCGAATCACAATCCGGGTTTCCTCTGAGATATACTTTTCGAATCCCAGCTGAATCCGACTACCGACGAATTCGCCTGTATCGTCTGTCTTGCGATTGAAATCAGGATTCCCACGAAATTCGGGACGTACCCTCACCGAGCCAAAAACTGTGAGTCCATCCAACCAACTACCCGAGCTGGTTGATTCGGCCTGTACCGTCGAAACCGGAAAGAAGCTACATAATGCGACGCCGCAAACAATAGCCAGGTTCCTTCCGGGCTTCTTCAGGCCCGAAGCAATTCCAGGGCTCCCTGACGGAGCAAATACCCGTTTTGTATTCATAGCAGCGAGGGTAACCCACGCCCGGAGAATCAGCATTGATAGTTATCAAGAGCACATCCCATTTCCTGCTTACGAACGACCGGGACAACAGAGCCTCGATCGCTGCAGATTTTGCGACTCTGATTTTTGCTCGGCCACTGCCGCTGGAAGAATAGCCGAAAGCTATCCGTCTTAACCACTTCTTGAAAATCGCCCGTGACGGATAAAGAGATTCAGCAACGAGGATTCAACGATGGGAACACAGCGATGCGAGATTCAAGATAAGTGTTCACAGATCCAGGTGACTACGCCCTTCCTCCGAGATGCGCTCTGGACTCCACGGGGGATCAAATACCAGCGAGATAAGCACCTGTTTATGGGGAAGAACGGATTCCAGAGTGGACTGCACCTCTTCCAGAATCATGGGGCCCACGGGACAGCCCGGCGAAGTCAGTGTCAGTTCCAGCTGGACATCACCTTCATCATCCACATCCAGACCGTAGATCAAGCCCAGATCCACGATATTCAATCCGACTTCAGGATCCACCACCGTCTTGAGCGCTTCTTCCAATCGCCGTACTTTTTCATTCACAGGGACCTCCTCGCAACTTCTCGAACTATATAAATGAAATGCGCTGCGTTAATTAATGTGCAGATCAGGAACAGCAACGCCGCGAAATGCAGAACTTCCCGATAATGCATTCCAATCAACAATGCGATTACGGAAATTGGGTAGGCGACCAACAGGATTCGCTGGAGCGCTGGCGCGGCCAGAGACCGGGGGTTTAGCTGCGAGGTTGTGGATTGCGGGACCCTGGATTGAACCGCCATCCAGCCCATGAAGGGAAGTATCTTGAAGCTCATCCCCAGCGTGGCGCTACCCACAAAACCCGCCAGCATACAAAGGGCCGCTCCCGCAGACCAGGCGGGCGAAGATGCCCGACCCGTTGTCGACAGAATCAACGCAACGTCCCAACCCGCCATAAGAAGAATCAGCGCGATTAGGGGGAAAGCGAAGGAAATCACAAAGAGCGACATGCCCGCTTCCAGTCGCCGGCGCATCCTCTTTCGAATGCAGGAAAAAAGATAAATTAGAAATAGCGCATACCCCAGCACGGCCACCAGGGTAGGGATCCATCGAAACTCCCAATCCAGAAGCATCGCAACAAACAAAAGGCAGGGAAACACGGCCAGGAGAATACCGGAAGCCAGAGCCCATCGTTCTTGCATACCGTGGCTGAGTAAGAACATGGGCAACAGCCTTGTTCCCAGCGCCACCAC
This sequence comes from Spirochaetaceae bacterium, assembly GCA_002730875.1. Classification (GTDB taxonomy): domain Bacteria; phylum Spirochaetota; class Leptospiria; order Leptospirales; family Leptonemataceae; genus UBA3465. Next base: position 270,380 of record PCBI01000018.1, read on the forward strand.
CATCAGCGCAAACCAGCCAATCATTCCGGTCCAGGTATGCCATTGCATCAATGAAAAACCCGAAAGCGCTCCCGATACTCGGGCCGACATGAAACTCCCGGAAAGCGCCATTACCAGAAGCCAGAGGGATGCGGCCACCACAAGCCGGGCTGGCCCGTTCCAGTGGCCGCTGTTCACAGTAAGCGTTAGCTGAAGTAGAAAGAGCAGTATAGCCAGAAACAACAGGACTGCAAAGACACTCAAAGCCGCCAGATTGAAGAATCGGCTGATTACGAAACCGGTGGCGCCGGTCCACCATAGCAGGGAAGTGATCCACGCCAGGGGTCGGCTGGCCAGCGCCCCTTCCACTACCACCGGCAGTAGCTGATAGAGCACGCCCAGGATGGCAGGGGAAATAGTCAGCAAAGTGAAAGAATGCACCATGGCGATGGTGCGGCCCTGGTAGTAATGCTGTAGCAGCAATTGCGGGTCCAGAAGCATCAGGCCGGCGGTCACAAGCCATCCCAGGGTACTTACGGCAAAGTTGCCCATCAGCAATCCGTAATGCGATGAGCGATCCGAAAGCGAAATCATGGTCGCCTGCCAATCAGAAGGCGAACGTCCGTGCCGCCCTGTTCCGAAGTGCGATAAGCGTACCCCTGTTCGGCGAGCTGGGGAAAAAGGAATCGTGGAATACGCTCATGGAATACGTAGAGTTGTTGGGTAGAACTCAAGGATTCCAGAGTCTTCAGGATCTTTACCATGGGTCCTGGCGGAGTCATTCCCCTTACATCCAGTCGCACCACGGCCCGGCGGCCGCCGCCAGTGGTGTGCAGCCCGGTTTCAGTGACCATCGGATTCGGATCGGTTTGCCTCTCCGAAATTGGATCCGGTTTCGACACCGCCTGCATACTTCGGCGAATAAAACAGGCATGGAAGCAATCCTTCGCCGAGTAGATGTAACCCTCAAATCCCTTCTTGCCCAGAAGGCCAATCAGGGGCTCCGGAGCAAAGGAGTTGATGATACGCAGCCGTTCATCCACCCCAACCGTTTCTGCCGCTTTTAGTATGGCCGAAAGTGGCTCTTCCCCCCGGTCCATGATCGGCCGAACATCCAGATCCACGATCCGCCCGGGGGCCGAATGGAATTCTGTTTTAAATTTGAACTCTTTCTCGGATTTGCCGGCCGCTTCAGAATCGACGTGGTCATGCGCTAAATCAGGCGCGGCCTTATTCGTGAACCCGCTTCCTTCGGGCGAACCGACTGAATTGCATTGGAATCCGATAGAAGCCAGGGCATCAAAAATCGCCTGTTCCGCTACTCCGCCCACCCGGGCAGCCATGGCGATAGAGACCTGACCGGCCATAACCTTTCGAATCATGGGATTTCGGAGCTTCTTGAAGCGCGAACTCACCGAGACCAGCGTTTCAATGGAACGCTCATCGTGCGAAATGAGTTCAGCGATTCGGGTATCTCGATGGATCTCCATGGCTTACTCCTGAAACGGATTACTTCATGCTCGGTATCGTCGCCGGAATTCTCTCAACTGCAGCAGCTTCCGCCGAAACCCAGGGTTCCCTCACCCAGTCGCGTTACCTTGACCTGAAATACCTGGGGGCCTTCTTCTACATACTCCCAGCCAAAGGCCCCGGGAATCTCCGCCTGCAACTGATAGTACAGCGGCCGGGGATCGTGATCATTGTATATGATGAAAGATTCGCCATGATTCAGCCGGTTGAACCACTCGAAAATCGTCGGATGCTTTTCTCTCGGTTCGATTTCGGTTACGTCCAGAACTTTGATTTCGTTTTGTTCGCTCATTTTCAGCCTCGCTTTTTCTTATTCCATTCTCATCCTGGTTTTCTACACCAGGTCTTGTAAAGTTCCCAATTCTGCCTTCTACGTGCCGCGACAGTTTTACTCTCCCATGAATTGATTCGTTGCGAATCCGACGCACTCAACCGCCGTTTCAGGGAAAGCCCCTGGTGGATATTTCCGTTTTTCCATTCCATTCTTGTTCTCAATCACATTATGAATAACATGGGACGCAATGGTTTGCCTTGATACAGATCAAGGATTACCATTTGTCTTTCGGGCATCGTTAGAGCGGGAGCGTCCTTCCGAAGAGTCCGCAATGAGAGAGAATTCCCTGGAAAATGAGATGCTCGAGGTTGGAAAGCAAGACCCGGATCGCCTGGACCGGTTGCTGGCACCCCATCATAACGAGTTCCTGCAAAGAGCCCTGACGTTCAAAAAAGCGGCCGGATTCCCCGGCCCGAGTCCCCATTACGGAATCCTGCAAGTTAACACAGTAAGGCCGGCTACTTGGTCCGGGGGCAGCCGCACCTTCAGATCCCTTGCAGTGAACCACTTGTTTATATGCCGATCAAAGGAGACCTGCGTTGATTCAGATCAATTCATGGCCTTCTTTTTTCGACTTCTACATCAATGGTTCTTATCGGGGTGCATATCAAGGTGCAGGACTCTCATACCAGAATCAGCGCCCCCAGCGCAAATCCCAGAAACAAAACCAGAAGCCACAGCCCATAGGCCGGATGCGCTTTTCGAACTTCCATAAACTCCAGGGATACCAGAGCATACTTCACACCGCTAAAGGCAAGGATAGCCAGCACGGAGATCTCGCCGGATTCCGCGAAGAAAAAAATCGCGATAATCGAAAGTACCAGAATAGCGAATACTATCGAATTTCGAAGCTCTTTCATCATGCACCTCCTCGCGCCAGAATGTAGATGGCGGGAAATACCAGTATCCAGATCAGATCGCACATATGCCAGAAAACGCCGATGGTTTCCACATCCTCATGCGAATCGCTATTGTATGAACCGCGTCGTATACCCAGGGCAGCCACGATTAGAAGTCCGGTGCCCACCAGAACATGTAAATAGTGAAACCCGGTAATCATCCAGTACATAGAAAAGAAGTCGTCATGCTCCAACCCGAAGCCCTGCGATAGCTTGTTCCAGTATTCGTATCCCTTGAGTCCCAGAAAGGCCAGGCCACTGACTGTTCCCAGCCAGAGAAACAATTGAGCTTTTTCCGCGCGTTCACTTCGCAGATAACGCAGGGCTTCCGCCATAAGCCATCCGCCGGTAATCAAGATAACTGTATTCACTGTGCCTATGGTGAGGCTCAGTTTGGATGCCGAACTGGCAAATTGATCTGTCTGGTCCGCTCGATAGACAAAAAAGGCGATTAAAGCTGGAATGAACGTTACCAGCTCGATGGTAAGTATGATCCAGATGAGTAGTCCGCCCGGTGGATAGTAGATTCTCTGGTCTTCTGTATTGCTCAACTTATTCCTCCCTGGTGCGCCAGCGGTGGTCCTGAGAATTCGGTGCCTTCTGGGTATTGCCCGGCCTTACATGCCTTTACATGCTTTTGAATACTTGTGGAACGGGTAGACGATCTCGTTCTTGGGCCAGCCTCAGTTTGCCCCTTTCCAATGCAGAAGCTCCCCGGATGATGCGCACACAATTGAAACCTAGCGAAAGAAAAGCGGTCCGGCCTTGCTTCAGATCAAGGTAGCCCCATTTTTAGAAGCGCTGCAAACGCCAATCCGACACAGGCCCGGTATAGGTCAGAAGGGTATGAATTTCAAAAAGGTTTTTCGTAGAGCGATAGGGAGCTGTTAATCGATCGGCGCTTCCTGAGGTCCGATAGTGCCATCGGGAGGTCGGGTATTGCTATCCGGGAACCGGGTAGCCCCGTGCGTTATTGCTTTCGCGTAGCGATATTGGGGAGCGGGTATCGCTGATCAAGAATCGGATTCGGCGATCAGGCGGACATAGCCGTCGGATTCGGTAACTCTACCCTGCTTTTTTAGCGCCGTAAAGGCGCGACTGAAGGCCTCGGCAGAAACCCCCAGATACAGAGCTATCTGATTCTTGGGAATGTTTAGATAGACTTCCCGTTCGTCCGCGCCCAGCGCTTCCAGAAAGAAGAGCACTCGCTCTTCTGTTGTATGCAGCATCAGAAGTGTAGTCTTGTTCTTAAAAAACTCCGCATTGGAAACAAAGTCCTCCTGGAAGCATTGCTTGAGTTCAGGAGCCTCTTGCATGAGCGATACACAATCATCCACCGGAAGATAGATAACAGCGCCGTCGCGCACAGCTTCGCATGAGGCTGGATAAACAGGCATGATCTTAAGCATGGGAAGAGCGGCGATTATGCTTCCTGGAAAAAAGAAATTCAGTATTGCCTCTTTACCGGCCTCATTCAATTGATAGACCTTGAAAATGCCTTTATCGATGACGTAGGGGCCACGAAACGAGTCCCCCTGCAAAAAGACGGTTTCGCCGGCCTCAAATGTCAGCCTTCTGGCTACTTTTTGCAATGAGGCGCGGCAGGTTTCAGGTATTCTATTCCAGAATTCACTATCCGGCACAGGGCCAGATTCAACCACCGTCAGTGGGATTTCAATTCAATTGCCGGCCACTCGACTGTAAAAGGACATCAGCAATTCGGGCATCCTCTTTAAATTCAGCGCGGATTCGGCATAGCCGCCAAATACATCCCGGGAACGATCAAAAGACAGGAGATACACTCCCATTCCGTCGGACTCCGCTTCCTGGATGGCATGCTTCACATCTTCCTGGCCGTAACGTCCTTCATAGCGGTCATAATCGTTGGGATGACCGTCGGTAAACAGAACGATCCACCGGTGCCGTCCCGCTCTTTGTTCCAGAATGGAGGAAGCATGGCGGAGTGCCGGCCCAATGCGGGTGTATCCCCGGGGCTCCAGATTCAAAAGGCGCCCTCGGGATCTAGACCAGGATTCGTCGAATCCGTGTAATTTCTGCACCTGACAGTTATGCCTTGTTTTCGAATAGAAACTGTAACAGGCAAACGGAAGACCGGCATCGGACAGCGCTTCCCCGAATAGTAGCATGGCATCCCGCTCCGCATCCAGCACACGAATCCCGTTACGGTACGAATCCGTAGACAGGCTATTATCCAGAAGCAGAAGTAGATCGATTTCACGTATGTTGCGCCGCCGTTTACGATACAACCTTTCCGAAGGCGTATGTCCGATGGAACGATCCACCAGATAATCCACGGCCGCATCCAGATCGATTTCATCCCCCTGCACCTGCCTGGGCTCCGGAGAAAAGCGGTTGAGTATTCGATTCAGATCGTGTTTAAGCTTGAACAAGGTTTGGTGATGCTTTTCCAGTACCTCGCTGACGCTGTTGGCGCTGGCGCTGAGGGGCTCTAATTCCGTAACGCTACAGTGGTCATTCTTGAACTTCTTTTTTTTGTAGTCCCATTCCGGATATAAAAAGGGTCCGCGGGTTTCCCCCAGGATTTCGGAGGCAAAGCCTGCATGGTCCGATTTCAGAAAGCCTTCGGCGCTTTCTTCGGTGCGAATCACCTGATTAAACTGAAGCTCATTGAGAGCATCGTTCATCTCTTCAATTTGATCGGCCCCGTCCATTTCGCGCCAGTTACCCTGAAACTCTTCCAGGGTTTCTATTTTTTCGAAGCTATGGTTTAGCGTATAGTCCTGGACTTTCTTCTTGTTTTCCTGTACGGAATCGATTCGGGAATCCATGTGGATGTTCTTTTCCGATTGTCTTGCAGTAACCGCTTTTTCGATTTCTTCAATGCTTGCGCCCGCGCGGCTCTCGCCGGGTATGCGCCTACCATCCAATAGATCTTCCAGGCCATACCGAGAAAGAAAGGCAAGGCTGAGGCGACCTTTCTCTTCCTGATTTCGGAGCACCCGGGGATCCTCCGGAAACAGATTCATCTTCAGACAGGCCTGCAGTATTCTGTAAAGATAGAACTCCGCCAAAGTAGGGTGCACCGACTCCCAACCCTTCTTCTGGATTTCTTTTCTGAATACTTTGCTGCGAGACACCAGATAGGAAATGGAAGGAAGCATAACCTCGCTGTCCCGATAGCCGCCGTGGTCGCCCACGATGGAGAGGTTCAGGGCCTCGCTGGACAGAAGGCCCGCGAAAATGCGAAAGCGCTCCAGATCCAGTTCCTCGATATGAAGAGGCTTACTGAATACTCGGTACAGCTTCTGAAAGATTTTTTGATCCAGTTCCAGTGTCTTTTCTCCTTCAGCGCCCGGTCCGTCGTTCCCGGAATACCTTGATGGGTTGTGGCTCAACCCGTTGTGCGATCTCTAAAAATGCATGGCAATGAAGTCCTGTAAGGCCCTCAAGGTTTCGCGATCGTCGGTTAAAGGTTCGGCGATAGCCACCTGACAGGCAAGCCTGGGCGGAAGACCGGATTGAATTAGTCGTGCCGCATCCACAATCAGTCGAGTGGAAATGGTTTCCTGAACCGGAAGATCCGGCGCCTTACGAATCCGCTGTGCCAGACGGACCAGGGCTTTGATGCTTGGCCCATCGAATCCGGTTTCGCCCGTAACGATTTCCGTTTCGGTGTCTGCATCCGGATAGTCAAAACTAATGGAAACGAAGCGCTGTCTGGTGGAAGGCTTCATTTCCCTGGTTCCCTTCTGATAACCCGGATTGAAGCTGGCCACAAGCATGAACTCCGGCGGCGCCACCAGTTCTTCGGACTTTCGCTCCAGAAACAGGGTGCGACGATGGTCCGTAAGGGAATGAATGGCGACCAGGGTATCCGGCCGCGCTTCCGCAATCTCATCCAGGTACAGAATCGCCCCTTCGCGTACAGCCCGGGTCATGGGACCGTCGCTCCATACCGTTTCGCCGCCGGAAATCAGGTATCGTCCCAGTAGATCTACGGCGGAGGTTTCTTCATGGCAGGCCACGCTGATGAGCGGACGCCCGAGGCTGGAGGCCATGAACTCCACCAGCCTGGACTTTCCGGTGCCGGTGGGCCCCTTCAATAGAAGGGGCAACCGGTTGGAATAGGCATGCTCAAAGACCTCCAATTCCCGGCCCACGGGCCGGTAATACGGAAGCTGCTGGGCTACCGGAGAACCAGAACTCATACTCCTGCTCCCATCTCGGTAGCATCATCCTGCATATCCTGACCCACCATTTCATCGCTGGGCTGGCCGTATCGCAGGAAGATGTAAATGTACATGATCACTCCCACGGCAAACAACGATGCGGCCAGCATGGCCCCGTAGAAATGAACGACGATTTCCTTCTGCACTGCCAGAAAGTCCATCCCGAGCTTTCGCTCCAGATATACCTGAGCAATCCCAGAGACCGCGAAAGCCCCGGTCATACCCACCATTCCGATATTGGAGAACCAGAAAGCCAGATAACCGGTCATGTTGTTCATCAGGTTTCGTCCGGTCATGTTGGGCATAACGTAGGCAATGATGGCAAATACCAGCATGGCATAAGCTCCCCAGAAAGCCAGGTGACCGTGCATGGCGGTGATCAAGGTACCATGGGTCCATTTGTTTACAGCCGGCCATGTGTGTGCGAATCCGAGAAATCCGGCGCCCACAAAAGACATCACCGCACAGCCCAGGGTCCAGTACAGCGCGATCTTGTTGGGATGATTTCGTCCCTTTCGTCTGTACATGTTAATCGCCCAGATGGCCATACCCAGAAAAGCCAGAGGTTCCAGGGCCGAGAAAAGACCGCCAATCATGAGCCAGTAACCCGGAGTTCCAATCCAGTAGTAATGGTGACCGGTTCCCAGGATACCGGAAAGGAACGTTAGTCCCACTACGACATACAGCCATTTTTCTACGACCTCCCGGTCAACGCCGGTGAGCTTGATAAGCAGGAATGCCAGCACGGAACCCATGATGAGCTCCCAAACGCCTTCTACCCAGAGGTGAACCACCCACCATCTATAGAAAGAATCCAGGGTCTGGTTATCGAACCAGATCATACCCGGCAAATAGAGCAGGGCTGCCGAAAACAGACCAAAATAGAGTACCATCTGCGTAGTGCTATTCTTCTCGGCAGTCCATATCGTCATTCCAATGATATACAGAAAGAGAAGAATGTTAACCACCACGAGGTAATCCAACGGCCGGGGAATCTCAAGAAACTTGCGGCCTTCCCACCAACCAAAATGAAAACCGGCGACGGCGACCACTCCCACTACAAGCCAGGAGATCAGTTGCAGTATGGCCAGTTTTGGCGCGTAGATTTCGCGGCCAGACTCCTCCGGGATTACATAGTAAGCGGATCCCATAAAGCCTGTAAGAAGCCAGACCACCAGGAGATTGATATGTGTAGTTCGAGCTACGTTGAATGGAATCCAGTCATGAAGACCATCCATACCGATTCGTGCGAAAAGCATGATAAAGCCGTAAACCATTTGCAGCGTTAGAAGCAGCATGGCGGCGGCGAAGAAATAATAAGCTATCTTTTGCGTTTTATATTTCACCTGGTCCTCCTATTTAAGTGTCATCAGATAGTCCGCAATGGACTCCACTTCCTGATCGTTCAGTGGGAGCTTCGGCATGGTAGTCCCTTTCTTCACTGCCTGCGGATCTCGGAGCCACTTGACCAGGTATTCTCTGTTGAAACGATTCGCCACACCATCCAGGGATGGGCCAACGTTGCCTCCTTTGCCGTTTACCTGATGACAGGCTACGCACAGGGATTTGAACTTGGCCGGGGCTTCTGCCACCGCTGGCTGTTCCGCCGCTTCCGGTAATATGGGCCCGGCATTGACATTCCGGGTGCCGGGAATGGTGTCGGTCTTGATATTGGGTTCCGGCGGCCATCCGTTGGTATCGATTTCGCCGACCCATTTGAGAAATGCGATAATATCGTCCATTTCCTGGTCATTGAAGTCGTACTTCACCATCTTCCGCTCTCCGGGGAACATGGCCTGAGGATCTCTCATGAATATGCGAATCCACTCTTCGCCCCGCTTATCCACAACCTTCGTAAGATCCGGGGCATAATAAGCGCCTTCACCTAGAATGGTGTGACAACCCATGCAATTCTGATCCTCCCAGATCTTTTTGCCGCGAATTACAGATTCGGTGAGATTCTGCTCATTGGTTCTCTCTGCCATCTGCCGATGCGTGTCGATGGTGAGGCCCAGAAAGATCGCGCTGAATAGCGCCGTTCCTCCCAGGAAGAAAACCTTCGCCTGTGATTTCGAAAGCATACTTCCGCTCCTTTTCTCTTTTTGGGGAGCATAGAACGGAATCCCTGACGATGCATTGATCCAGATCAAGAGAACACACTGAGTACCGTGCTATAGCCCCTACCCTAGGCTGATCGCTTTTTCTGCGCATGTCTAACATTTTTTACAAAGATCTACGCATTTTGCCTAAAAATAAGGCGTTCCGACGGCCCGGAAAGGTATAACCGGAGAAACCGAGAATAACAAACGTTATACAGGGCGGAGATTTTCTGCTCGGGAGCGGGCTAGTTTGGGATTTGGGTGACCGCTAGCGCGCCAGAAACCATTCATGAGTATCTTTATAGCAGACCGTTTACTCGACGCAGGGATTGTTCGGGCGAACGCTCGGAGCCCACTTGATACAGGAAGCTGGCTTTGCGTCCACACGTTGCGGGTAATGAGAATACCACGTTCGGACTGCGCGTAAGCTTTATCCGGACGGAACAATGGGAGCAATGCTGAGCCGGAGAAGAGTACTGCGCTTTCCATAGGGGAAAGGCGCCTCCCGGAGGAGGCCGCCTTCGCAACGCCATCGCAGGTTCTATTGCTTTTTCATCAGAGCGCTGAAGCGCTTTCTTAGCTCCGGATTGTTGTCGAGCTTCTGAATGATCGCATTAAACCGCTGCACCGAAAGTCCTGTATCCTGAATCGCTTTGCGCATTTCCTTACCGGCCTCCTTCTTAAGGGCTTTTTTCTCGGACTCCTTCTTTAGAGCCTTTAGCTCTGGTCCAACGGTTGTTCGTATCGCCACTATTTTCTTATAGGCTTCAGCGAATTGTTGCAGCTCCTCATCGCTCGTGGAAACCGATGCCGGTTTTTCGCCGTCGGCAACAACGGCGCCTTCCGGGCTGCCTTCTACTGTGGTACCACTCTGTTGCGGGGCAGCCGCAAGGGCAGTAGCAAAGAATAATGAAAGGATACCAAAAAGAAATCTCATATCTATCTCCTGAAATGAATTATGCTCCCGGGTAATGATCGTCTACGGGGCATTGCTCCTTGCATCGACTACATGAATGCATCCTTTAACAAGGAATGCACTGTAAGTCTGAGCGAGCACCGTAGCATACAGGGGCCATTCAGGACCACGCCACACAGAAGGGACAGAATTTCAAGGACAGAGATTAAGAATACTGTCCGACCACATATGTCCGACACCGGAACAAAGGCATCCGATGCTTTCGGAGCCGCGAACCAGGCAATTTAGGATTCGCCGCCAATGGCGGACAATGGCGGACAATGGCGGACAATGGCGGACAATGGCGGACAATGGCGGACAATGGCGGACAATGGCGGACAATGGCGGAC
>PCBI01000019.1 GCA_002730875.1 Spirochaetaceae bacterium
AAACGGCGAAGAAAACGGCGAAGAAAACGGCGAAGAAAACGGCGAAGAAAACGGCGAAGAAAACGGCGAAGAAAACGGCGAAGAAAAAAAATAGGCGCGGGGCCTGATCCTATTTCTCGAACACCGCTACGTGATTCAGGTTCCTGTATAACCCGGCCGCATCCAGACCATAGCCCACAACATACTCATCGCCTATGGTGAATCCGTGATACTTAACGGATCGCTCTTCCAAATCCACCGAGTTCCGGACCAGCAGGGCGGCAATTTCCAGGGATCTTGGTTTCTTCAACCAGATATGTTCGAACAGAAAATCGAAAGTCAATCCAGTATCTACAATATCTTCCACAATAAGAACGTGGCTGTCCTGCACCGGATGCTTGAAGTCTTTGATTACTCGCACATTGCCGCTGGAAGAGAGATCGTTTCCGTAAGATGAAACCTCAATGAAGTCTATGTGCAGAGGCCTGTGAATCGCTCGCACCAGGTCCGCCATGAAAATAAATGAGCCTTTAAGGCAACCGATCAGGGTTAGAGGCTCGTCGGCGTAATCTTCCAGAATACGCTGCCCCATGGATCGCACCGCTGCATCGATTTCATCCTTCTGCAGAAGGATTCTCTGATTGTACTCGTTCAGCGGTTTCATGGGCTCAAGTTAGTCGATAGATCTGAATGGGCCGAATTTGAAGCTTCATGCTGGACTGGCGTCGAATCTCTTCCAGCTGAAGTTCCATCTCCTGCCGTGCCTTTAGAATTAGATTCTCCGCTCGAGTTAGCCGGGCCTTCCGTTCAGGCACCGGATTCTGACTGAATTTCATTCTTTCGATATCTTTCTTCTCTTCCAGAATGCGAAGCTTCTTACCGTAGCTGATCTCCAATTTATACTCTTCTTTTTTGAAAACCGGATGCAGTTGCTCCTTGAGTTCGCTGGCGATGGCTTCTACCTCTTTTCTTAGCAGGACTTCTGAACGACGTAGAAGGGACATCAGGTCTGGATGCATGTGCAGGGCATTGTTTTCCGCGTCCAGGGAATCGCCGTCCAGGGCATAGCCATCGGCATTCGGCGGGAAATCGGCTGTGTAATCATTCATGCCGGCGTCGGGCCTTTGCCGGGAAGAAGGGCGAGGACGACTCTTATGGCCATTCTTTCCATTCTGGAGCCTGTGTCCTGGCGGGATGGCAATCTCTCGGTGAAAAGAAAGGTGGCCGGATTCGTCGGCATGCACGCCCATGAGTTCAGTTCGCTGAAAACCGTTCTCGAACTGAACCAGATAGATCAAATAGTGTCCGGCCGGCATTGCGTCGGTTCCAGACATTTGAACGAACGTTTCCCGGGAGGGGTGATTCAAAAAGTAGTCCAGGCATTCGTCTACCAGAGGATGACCCACGGCCAGAAAATCCAGGGAATCATTCGAAAGGGCCAGTTCGCTGTCGAATGTGCCCTGTCGCTTTGTCCCTTTGTTGTAATCTGTAATCTCGTAAATGCCATCTTTCTGCGATTTGAGTTCGAAATGGGATAGATCTGTTTGCTGGCAATAATACAGGCAGAGGTGTTCGATTTCCGAGTTCTTAATGGCTCGCTCTTTTTCTGTAATTCGGTAGTAATCGTTTAGATTGAAATCTACCATTTGAGGAGCCACCAATTCGTTTAGCCGTTCATAGCTATTGCGGGCCATGGCCACCCTTTCTTCTACGGTGGACTCAAAGGACTCCTGGTCTAACTTTCCGGATACGAAATCCATCAGGGTCTTGTTGAATTTGAGATCGTCTTCGATGCTCCCCAGGAGCATATCCGAAGGGCCAATGGATTCCTCGAAGAGGCGAATCTTGTTTTCCAGCACTTCCAGGATTCGTTCTGCCACAGTGTCCCGGGTGGCGAAATTGAAAATAAATACATCCCGGGTTTGGCCAAATCGATGGATTCGACCAATACGCTGCTCGATTTTCAACGGAGACCAGGGAAGATCATAGTTGATTAGAATGCTGGCGAATTGCAGGTTTCTTCCTTCGCCGCCGGCTTCCGTACAAATCAGGACTTCCTGGTCGCCCTTGAAGTTTTCAATGGCCTGTTCCTTTTCCTTGAGGTTCAGGGACCCGTGAAAGAGCTCTACCTTGAAATCCGGCAAATTCTCCAGCAAATAATCCTGGGTCGTGCGAAACTGAGTGAATATGATGAATTTCTTATGACCTTCCTTCTTGAGCTTTTGCAGTGTATCCCTTAGCTTTATGAGCTTCTTGTCCTGCTTGATGGCTCGGCCCAGATGAATTAGCTTTCCGAGAGTCAATACTTCCTTGCGAAGATCCTTGTAGCTCTTCTGAAAGCTTCCTTCCTCGGCGGATATATCGTCCTCTTCCCAGTCATCGGCCAGTTCGGGATCTATATCTTCCAGGTTGTAGGAATCCGCGCTTTCGGCCAGAAACGATGTTTGATGCATGCGCATTTCCAGCATGGCCTTTCGTTTTTCCAGGGCGCGCAGAAGAGCGCGAGTAGATGAATCCAGCAATTTCTGAAAGGCAATCATTACGAAACCCACGGCCCGATTCTTTTCCTGCATGGCCAGGTTGTATTCCCGGCGTACATAATCTGTGGTTTCGTCGTAGAACGCCCGCTCCTGAGGGGTGAGTTCAAACTGAATCGTGCGCGCGAATCGTCTTGTGAAACCGCCCACTTCCACTTTTCGTCGGCGAAGCAGAACCCGATCCAGCCGGCTTTTCAGGTCCTTTACGCTTCCCCCGGACCGGGAAGGGAGTACGTACTCCATAAAGAAAGCATTGCGGGGCCCCAGGATGTGCGGATCCACGAGACGCACCAGATAGAACAATTCCTCCAGCTTTCCGCGAAAGGGAGTGGCGGTCAGAAGCAGCAATCCGTCAACTCGGGCGGCCAGCTTTTCGGCGAAGCTATAGGCATGGGTGATTTTGGAATCGTCGCGGCGAAGTCGGTGTGCTTCGTCGAAAACGGCAATGTCCCAGTTCGTCTTCAGGACTTGCTCGCCGTATTTTTCATTCTTTATGAAGTCGATGGACACCAGGATTCGCGGATACTTGGACCATTTCGCCGCGATTCGATGGAAGTTGCTGCGGTCCATAATCACAAATTCTTCGTTGAATTTGGACTTCATCTCCTGTTGCCACTGCACGGTGAGCGTAGCTGGCGCCGCCACAATGACGCGCTTGTAGCCCTTTCGCAGCATCAGCTCTTTGATTACGAGGCCGGCTTCGATGGTTTTTCCCAGGCCTACTTCATCTGCCAGAATGAAACGCGGTTTAAGGGCCTGAACCACGCGATGGGTTGCTTCGATCTGATGGGGTAGCAGTCGGGTTCGCGAGTTGGAGAGACTGGAGAGCTTATCGTATATATGGTTTAGCTTTACCCGGTATGCATCCAGGAGTCGGAAGGCAAAATCCGTTTCCTGCGGCTCGAGCATGCGAAAGCGCGAAGGCAGTACGCCCCGGTCTTTCTGGGCGGCCATGGATTGCTCATATTCCAGGTGCAGTAACTGCTGATGCATGGACAGTCAGTGTGCGGACTTATGTCTCTTTGAGTCAAGCAAAAGGATCGTGGTGGCCCGGCCACGCTACCGTTTTATTGGCCGTGGAGTGGAGCCCGGGACCGGCGCCAAAAGAAACCGTTGACCGCAATTCTCTGCATGACTGCTGAGTAGGGGATAGTTATTCCGGGTAGAGTTTTATGGAATTCATGCACAGCAGGCAAAAATTGCGCCGCCGGGCTGGTAATCGTACCGTAGCCGTTTCGGAAATGCCTTCCTGGCCAGGAGAATGGCGATGATTTCATTCGCGGGGCTTTCCAGGAGAAAGGGGGCTGCCGGTCCGAATCCGCACAGGTTTATTCTTTCGCGCCCGGGCCGGGCCGGTCGCTGGTTGTGTTGCGGAGCTGTGAGTTCACTTCTTTTGATCGCTTCGGGTTGTTCCACTCTGGATACCTTTTTTTTCGAAGAGTTGGATCGACAGGAGATGCGAATCGCAGCGGATCCGGCTTACTTTCATGGCGAAGAGGTCGCCGCCTCCGAAGAGCAAAAGAAACTGCTTCAGGTTTGTCTGGGCAAAAGAAGAATCGGATCGCTCGGCGCCTTTCGCATAAGCGATGCGGCTCTCATTTGTGCGGCCACCGGATCGCCAGAACAGAGCGAAGAGCTCTTCAAGCTGGCGTTGGACCGCTCTTCCGGTTTAGATCGGCGGCGGATTATGCTTAACCGATTGATTGTCTGGAAGCATACCGGCGGAGGCGTTCGGGAAAACAATCTTGCGCCGGTGCTGACGGATTTGTCCCATACAGTAGCTTTGACGCTGGTCAAGGAGTTACAGGAAAAGAAACAGGACTGGCTGGTAGATCGCCTATACGCATTTATGATTCCACGTAGCCGGGGCGCCGCACTGGCCGATGTGTTGCTCCAGAAAGGTATCTACGAATACTCCATGGGAAGGTCGGGGCCCTCTCGCCTGGCTCTGGAGCAAAGCCTGCAGCTTCGGAAGGATCGCAAAGCTTATCTGATTCTGGGAAACCTGTACGCGGATTCCGGCGATTACGAGAGGGCGCAGCAGAATCTGAAGACTGCCTATGATTTGGGGGCGGATTCAGAGGTTGCCTTTTCTCTTGCCAGATTGGAGTTCGAAAAGGCGCAGTTTCGGCAGGCCCTGGATTGGATTCAGAAGGCGGACAAAGCCAATCCGGAAGCCCTGGAGCTGCATGGACTGATTCTACTTTCCCTGGATGTGGCGGCGGATCCGCGACCACTATTGAAGAATCTGACGATTTCGGCTCGAGGACCGGAATGTATTCAACCGGAACGACCTTTTCTGGAAGACTTCGCCCTCTGTTCCACTGCCAGAACCTACGATGTGCTTCGTCCTATGCGAACCCGAGGGCGCATCCTCAGATCCTGGTTTGGGACCACTCGCCTGGAAGGCCGCCAGAATCTGGTTCCTTATATCAAGGGTAACTATTGAGGCCGCCGGATTTGGTCTCGGTCCGTAAAGGGTCTGAAATCTGTCTCGGTGCAGAATTTCTCGGGAATACATCGCGGGCGGGAAATTTTTGGAGTCTATTTGGAATCTGCGTAGGGCTGAGATCTAATCGGATTCTACCCGGAACCTAACTGGAGACAATTAGTTCTGCAATGCCGCGATGTTCAGGAGGTTGGAATGTGTGGACGATTCGCATTAATTAACAATCCACTGCTGCTCATGAGCTTATTCGACCTTCCTCCCGAGGAAGGGTTCAAGCCCGTATACAACATTGCTCCTTCATTCATTGTACTGGCCGCCTACGTTCGTGATGGGGAAGTGGCGATGGGGCGAAAGACCTGGAACTATAAGCCTCATTGGGCCAAAAAGGAGATGAAGGCTGTCATTAATGCCAGGATGGAAACCGCTTTCGAGAAGCCCTATTTCCGCAGCGCCATCAAGAGGCATCGCTGTATTGTGCCGGCCACCGGCTTTTTCGAATGGAAGCCGCCAGGACCCGGCGAAAAAGGTAAAACGCCGGTATTTATTCGCTCGGCCGATTCGGAAAAAGAACTTCTGCTGGGCGGTTTGTTCGACGGCGACGGTCTTGCGATCTGTACCAAACAGGCATCAAAGCGAATGGAGCCCATTCACGATCGAATGCCTGTTATCATCCCTCCTGATTTCGCCGAAGCCTGGCTAAAAAGCGAAGAGCGGTCCGAACTGGAAGCCATTGTGGAGGGTTCGGAGGACGTGGGTCATGCCTATCCGGTGTCCAGAGACGTGAATTCGCCCGCGGTGAATACCGAGGCATTGCTGGAGCCTGTGGGCGAACCGTTCTTCTGATGGAAATCTGCATCTTTCGTCCCGGCGCACTGGGGGACCTGCTGGTGACGCTTCCCTGTATTCAGGAGCTTCGCAGAACCGGCGCAAGAATTACGCTCATAACCAGCCCCGCATGGCAACCCGTGGCCAGGGGGATGGCAGATCAATTCGTTTCGATAGAGAATACCGGGTTGCTACAGCTCTTTAACGGTAGGGCCCCGGAATCCGAGGCCTGGCTCCCTTCTTCGGTGGGGTGGATACCCGAAACCGGCTTCGATAAGTGCTACCTTTTTCTTCGCTGGGCGGATGAGCTTCTGCAGAGTGGATTTGTCCGGATTGCCCGGGAGGTCCAATGGGTGCGGAGTCGTCCTGCACAGGCGGTAGTGGCGGAAGCTAGCCGCGAAAAAGGAATCGGTCCTGGATCAGGCAATATTCGCGCTTTCCTGTACAGAGCAATGTTCGGGACCGAGCCCGAAGATCTGAACGCTCTATGTCTTTTACCCGCTCACACGGAAAGTGCCGGGGACCAGAGCATGGCTAATCGTACCAAACCAGAGCTTGCGGTCCGGCCAGTGGCCATCCATGCGGGCTCGGGTAGCGAAAGCAAGAACTGGGACCTGGACAACTACTGGAATCTGGCGCAATATCTGATCGCCCATGGGTTTTCCGTCTATTGGACTCTAGGACCTGCGGACGAGAACCTGAAAGTCCGTCTGGTCAAGCGAATGCAAGGGGAGTTCGGTAAGCCCGTTTTCGCTGAAGTCTCGGATGCGAAAAGCGGGGTTGCGGCCGGTTCCGAGGTTTTCAATATCGCAGAAACCGGGAAGCGCGACTTGCCAAGGTCGCCGATGAGCCTGCCTGCTTCGGAGTCCAAAACCGGCATGTTTCTTCTGGAAACTTCGCTGGAGAACTTGATTCGCATCCTGCCCGAATTCGAACTTCTGGTGGGAAACGACTCGGGCATCATACATCTGGCGGCCTGCCTGGGCCTGACGGTGCTTTCGGTTTTCGGCGCCAGCGATCCATACCTGTGGTCGCCGGTGGGCCCGGATGCACGTCGCTTGAGGATCTGCGGTAGCGCTGACGGCTTTCCGGATTACGAATCGGTGCTGAAGGTCCTGAAGCAATTGCTTCCAGCTTAACGGCCCGCGGCCCGGGAAGGCCGCCAACGCCCCTTTAGCTTTGTGCACCGTTTCCCCGTTTCCCGGTTACCTCGTTGCGCCGCTACGTCGTTAACGCGTTTTGCTATCCTGGAATTCCCTTCGACTATTCCGGGGCCGGCCGCTGGATTAACGTGGCTTTGGTCTGGATTGTCTTTCCATCACGCCAAAGGCCAAGCTCCACCGTTTCCCCTGGACCGGCTGCGGCTACACGGGAAAGAAGATCGCCAAAGTTCTTTATAGGATCTCCGTTCAGCCTTACAATCCAGTCGCCAGGTTGAATCCCCGCTTTTTTCCCCGGTCCCTGTGGATCCAGGGATTCCACATAAACTCCGTACTCGGGCCCCTTCTCAGTGGGCGCGGCGGGGCGAATGCTCACTCCCAGATAGCCGTGCTCTACTTTGCCTTTGCTCTTGAGCTGCGAAAGGACTGCTCGGGCCGTATTTATTGGGATTGCGAAGCCGATGCCCATGTTTCCGCCGTTCTGGGAGTAGATCATTCGGTTCACCCCAATCACTTCTCCATTCAAATTGATGAGCGGTCCGCCGGAGTTGCCCGGATTGATGGAAGCGTCCGTCTGAATATGCGCATTACCGAGATGGTCCACTTCGCTACGAGAAACGGAGCTGATCACGCCCACAGTGAAGGTTCGGTCCAGCCCAAAGGGGTTTCCAATGGCAATGGCCCAATCACCGACCTGAACATTGTCGGAATCGCCCAGATGTACCGGCTTCAGTCCCCGGGCGCCGTCTATCTTGAGAAGGGCAATGTCAGTAAGCTCATCCGATCCCAGGATTTTCGCATCGTATTCCTTGCCATCCAGCACCACCTTGACGCTGTCCATGTTGGCCACTACATGATGATTGGTGCAGATATAACCGTCCGAGGAAAGAACAAAGCCCGTGCCCAGCCCTTTCTGTTGCTGCTTTCCGGGGGCGGGACTGCCATCGAAGAATCGCTTGAAGAAGGGATCATTTTGAAACGGATGTCGTACTTCCACTTCCTTTTCAGTAGATATAAAGACCACCGAGTCCTTGTAGAGGTTGAAAACCTCCCGGAAGCTTTCCTGCATCCCGGCCACCGGTCCGGAATGGGACGCCTCCAGCGGCGATGGCTTTTCGGCCTCCGGGAAGCTGTTTTCCACTGAATAGGCGTAGGCCGGCCAGATAAATGCCAGAAACAGTATAGATATTAGAGATAGAGTTCTTTTCATTGTGTCCTCCTGACGCCGTGGTGCGCCGGTTGTCCTCAATAGGAAGTTCGGAAAAATTCAGAAAAAGAAAAGGGGCAGCGTGCACTGCCCCGAAAAATCTCCGGATCTGTGAATCTCCGGACCTGTACTGCCCGCTCAGACGGATTGGATTGCTATCTTCTTGCGCTCTTGAGCGGCACCCTTCTTCTTTGGAAGCTTGATATGCAGAACGCCTTTCTTGTATGTTGCTTCTGCCTTTTCGTCTTCCACTTCGCACGGTAATGCCACGGTGCGTTGAAAACTTCCGTAGGATCTTTCCACTCGGTGGAAGTTTCCTTCGCTGGATTGACTTTCCTGTTTCTTTTCGCCTTTGATGGTGAGGGAGTCCTTATGCAGCGATAGTTCCAGGTCTTTCTCTTCAATACCGGGCAGTTCTACAGTGACCTGCACCTCTTTATCGGTTTCCTGTACGTCCACCGCTACCTGCAGGGCGGAAGGCTCCATGTCATAGAAATCGCGAAAGAATTCGCTGAACAGGTTGTTCATCTCTCGATGGAAGCCCAGAAAGGAATCGTCCCAGCGTTTTGGAGTTGTGTCTCCTTTTCGGGTTACAAGATCTTTCTGTCCCATTTGTTACCTCCTATGATTTCTCTTTTGCTGGCCCTTTTCGACAGGCCGCTTCTTTGTGCTACGTCCTGAGGGCGGTCCTCAGGGGCGGTAGCTGGTGGCCACCGGAAGAAGGTGGACGTCGGCCGGTGGCTCGTAGCCGCCGGAAGAGGGCTATTGTCCGCCGCTCGTTCCGGACCGCTCGGTGTTTTTTGTCATTCAGACTTCACCTGTATCTTTTTCGTGGAAGGCTTGCTTACTGGAATTACCAGTTCCAGTACGCCGTTTTTTACCTTCGCCTGGATCTGATCTACATCGATTTCTTCGCTCAATCGGAAGGATCGCTCGTAGTCGCCCACTCCGTATTCGCTATAGACCAGATTCATGTTTTCGTAAGCGGGCTCTTCTACCCGGGCCTTGATCGTGAGCAGGTTTTTCTCCACGCTAACATCTACGGAATTCTCATCGGCGCCAGGGATGTCCGCGTACAGATAGAAGGTGTCTTCTTTTCTGTAGAGATCCACCGCCGGCGAATAGATTCTATGTCGTGTAGGCCTCTGCTGCTCCACATTGTTTTCGGTTTTCTTTTCTACTGCTGTTTCCATAATATCTTCCTCCACTATTCTGGTTCTTTCTTGACTCTAGCTTAACTCTAGTTTACCGCTATCGCCAGGTTTGATTTCGTTAATTCTATTCGGTTGCGAAACCAGCGTTTCCGATTTTTCCTTTGGGCGGCGCCTATGAGGCCGCCACAGCTATTTTCCGAGGCCGGTCTTCTTCGGCTCTTTCGATCCTTACAGTCAATACTCCGGATTTTAGCTCGGCGTTGACCGAGTCACCATTCCCTTTGAACGGCAGGCGTACTACCTTCTCGTACTCGCCCACCGGACGTTCGCGGCGTACCGCATCGCCTTCCACTCCGGTTCGTTTAAAGCTAATACTTAGCTCATCATCCTGGAGCTGTAGATTCAGATCATCCGGATTCACTCCGGGAACTTCGGCGCGAATCAAGGCTTCGTTTTCGCCTGCGTACAGTTTAATGCCGGGATAGCTTCGACGATACCTGGGACTCTCTTTGAATCTGGATTCCAGATTGCTCAGATCGCTCCATAGATTTCGTTGCATCCCATACCAGTCATTCCAGAACATGTCGTGCCTCCTCGCTTTCATTGTTCTACATTCAATCGTTCTCGCTTACTCTATAGCAAAAGCCGTGCCAGCTGCCACCGCGGAGGATTCGGCCTATGAGGCCTCACCGAAGAGTCCGGACTGTCAGAGTGGCATTAGTGGCAGCCGTTTTGTCAGCCGGGTTGCTCATCCATTGCATGCCGGAGAGCACAATTCCGTATCCGGCCACTATCCGGCCGGTAGCTTTCTTGATCGAAAGGATTGCCGGTAGTAGAATGAGTCAGGCCCTGGTGCATCCGGGTCGCAATCCAGAGACCTACGATCCATCCGTGGCCGATTTGATTCAGTTTCGGGATTGTCGAGTGTTGTTCTACGTGGCTCCGCGGCTGGACGGCTGGGCCGCCAATTTCCGCGAATGCCCTTCCCATGCATTGCTGCCGGAAGCCCCCGCGAAGAACGATGGAGGCCATAGGACCGGGCCCTCCGGTCATTCGCACAGTCGGCTGGAGGTATTTGGTCCCGGCGATCTTTCCACCAAAGGTGGCAGTGGCGATGAATCGGACCCCCATTTCTGGACTGATCCGCACCGTATCGAAGCAGTGTTACCGGTTCTGCAGAAACACCTGGTCCAGGCGGAACCGCGATCCGCAGAGCGCATTGAACAGGAGGTCCGTATTCTTGCCCAGCAGATGCAGTCCCTGGAACGGGAAGCTGCCGACCGGTTGAAGCATCTGCAGGGGAAACGGGCGGTTCTGATGCATCCCACCTATGCCAGCTTTCTGCGCGAGCACGGAATTGAAGTAGTGGCCATTGTCGAGCCCCTTCCTGGAAGGGAGCTCAGCGTGAAGGAATGGAGGCAGCTGTTGGCGCTTAAGCCTGTGGATCTGATCGTCCACGAAAGACAATTGCCCTTTCGTCAGGCCAGGATTCTGTCCCGGGAGCTGAATGCAAAGATTGTGGAACTGGACCCCATGGGATCCCGGGCCCGAAACCTTACCGAGTTGCTTAGAAATCAACTGGATGCTCTGGCAGATCTCGATTTATAGTAATTGCATGGCTGGCCGTGCCGGTTAAGGCTACTTTTCCGGCTCTGGCCAGAATAGCAGGGCGGGCAGAATGAAGGTGGAAATTGGCTGACCCATGGAAGAGATTTGGACCGGTATTTCGATCCATTGACAGGGGCAGCAACGGGGAAAGCGTTTTGGAAAGTCAGGCATATTGTGTAAAAGTGGAAGGTCTTACGATTCGTTTTGGGCGAAACGTGGCGGTGGAGAACCTGGATCTGCTTTGTAGTCCGGGGTCCTGGACCGCCGTAATCGGTCCGAACGGAAGCGGAAAGTCCACTCTTCTGAAAGCTATACTGGGTCTGGTGGATGTAGATCATGGCACCATCCACATCTCATGTACCGGCGCAGGCATTGGCTATGTTCCCCAGGCCAAGACCCTGGATCGAAGGTTCCCGGCCACGGTAATGGAACTTGTTAGCACCGGTCTACGATCCAGGTGGCCCTTTCTAATTCCCGGCGAAGTGAAAAAGCAGGTAGAGGCCTGCCTGGAACGTGTGGGGCTTCGCGGCTACAGCAAGCATTTGCTCAGCGATCTAAGCGGCGGGGAGCTACAGCGAGTGTATCTGGCCCGCAGCTTAATACGCAAGCCGGCTTTAATTATTCTGGATGAACCGGCCACCGGTCTGGATCGTTCCGGGGAGACAGATATGTATGTCCTTCTGGATCAACTGCGAAAGGAGCAGGGGGCCACAATACTGATGGTAACCCATGATCTGGACGCCGCCTACCACCATGCAACCCATGTGCTGATTATGAATCGAACCACCATTGCCGCCGGTACGCCAGCCTGCCTGAACCAGGAAAACCTGAAGGCAGCCTTTGGTCATTCCGGCCATGAGCATCCGGTGGGATTGCTCGGTCATGGATAGAGCTAGAGCTCCAGCACAAGACCTGACCAGGGCCCCAATTTTGTATAGCCGTCTTCCAGGGCGGTTTCGCCGGAAGTGCTGAATCGTAGTTTTCCGGACGAATGCGAAAAGCGAACCGGGGCAGGACTGAAATTCATGAAGATTCGCAATTCCTGTCCCTGGCCTTTTCTTGAGTAAGCTACCACCGGTTCCGGTACTCCTTCCAGAAGATGCATGGAGCCACGGCGAAGGCAATCCATTTCCTTTCTGAGATGGAGCAGTTCTCGGTGAACATTGAGAAGCGAAAACGGCTGAGTCCTCTGGAATCCGACGTTGCATTGGCGATAGTCCGGATGCACCGGAAGCCAGGGTTCGGAATCGCCTTCTTTGCTAAATCCTGCATTCTTTTCCCCGTTCCACTGCATGGGCGTCCGGCAGCCGTCCCGATTTACGTACAGGTTCAAGCCCCTGGCCACTGCCGGCGGAAGCCACCAGTACTTGTGCGCTGTGGCATCTTTGGCCCCCATATGCGGCAGATCCCCGTCGGGTATACCGATTTCGTCGCCGTAGTAAGTGATGGGTACGCCGCGGGCTGTGTATTGAAGCAATGCCAGTAGCCGCGCCAGGTCTGCGTTGCCTGCTATGCGGCTCATGTAGCGCCGGCGATCATGGTTGCCCAGGCAGTAGGTTGGGATGTAGGGCGTCGCATAATTGGTTTCGTAGTTATTCAGGATGCCTCGGATTTCTTCCGATTTTTTGTCGTTTCCCTGTAGCTCAATAAGATCAAATAGCAGGATTAGATTCAGTCCGTCCTGGTTTGGACCCAGGTACTTCTTCACAACGTTTTTTCCGAATACTTCGCCCACAACGAAACGATCCGGCTCATATTCGTCGATAAGGGCGCGAACCTCCCGGGCCAGCTCAAATGTTTCCGGCCGATTGATGTTGTATTCCAGCTTCTGAAAGTAGCCTTCGTCAAAGTCGCTGGTGGGGACATACTTCCAGGAGAATGGATTGTCTCTGAATTGATCGTCTTTGAAGATACTGTGGAAGATATCCAGGCGAAAACCATCCACGCCACGATCCAACCAGTAGCGCATTGTTTCGAACATGGCCTGCTTTACTTCCGGATTACGAAAGTTTAAATCAGGTTGGAAATCCAGGAAGTTATGGAAGAACCATTCATCGGTGGTGGAATCGTACTTCCAGCCTGAACCGCCGGGCAGACAGGCCCAGTTGGTGGGCGGTTTGCCTCCGCCCTTTCCTTTTTTCCAGATATACCAGTCCCGCCTGGGATTATCTTTGCTGGAGCGGGATTCCAGAAACCAAGGATGCTGATCCGAAGTATGATTCAGAATCATATCGAATACGATTTTCATATCCCGGGAGTGAACTTCGTCGATCAGCGCCAGGGCATCATCGGTAGTTCCATACTCGGGAGCCACCGAGAAGTAGTCGGTTATATCATAGCCGAAGTCCCGTTGCGGACTGGCATAATGCGGGGAAAGCCAGATCGTTTCAAAGCCCATGTCCCGGATGTAATCCAGCTTTTCTATTATTCCAGGCAGATCTCCAATTCCGTCGCCATTGCTGTCATAGAACGAGCGCGGATAAATCTGATAAATCGTAGTTTCTTTCCACCAATCTTTCATTGCAGGCTCCAGAAAGACTGGCGCCGTCAACAAAGGCAATTAGAATGCATGTAACCTTCCGGGTGCATGCTTGATCCCTTCCTTAAAATGGACTATTTTTCGGGCTCGAACTTGAGCGATAGCGAGTTGATGCAATATCGTTGTCCTGTAGGCGCGGGACCATCCGGGAATACATGACCTAGATGCGCATCGCATTTGCTACAGAGAACCTCGGTACGGACCATATCATGGGTGCGATCCTCCTTGCTGGCTACCACCTGCTCTCTGGCGGGTTGCCAGAAACTGGGCCATCCGCTACCGGAATCGTATTTTTCATCGGACCGAAAGAGCTCCTCGCCGCAGCATACGCATTTGTACACCCCGGGCTCTTTATTATCCCAGTAGCGACCGGTAAACGCTCGTTCCGTGCCGCCCTGGCGGGCCACCTGGAATTCCTCCGGGCTCAATTGCTGTTTCCATTCTTCCTGGGATTTTTGAATCTTTTCCATATTACTAAAAAAGCAATGCAAGCGCAAAGCGGTCCATCATTTTAGACCTTGCATGATTGTCGATCTGCTCTCCCTGGATTTCTTTGTTCGTTCGCTGATACTTACAACCCTGGTGGCCTTTTTCGCCGGCTACTACGGGGTATTTGTTGTGCAACGACAGATGAGCTTTCTGGGTTCCGGCCTGGCCCATGCCGCCTTCGGCAGCGTGGCCCTGGCCATGCTGCTGGATACAGAGCCCCTTTACATTGCCGTGCCGTTTACTCTGCTGGGAGCCACCCTCATCCACTGGTTGGGAAATCGCGGGCTGAGCGCTGATTCCAGCACGGGTATACTGTTCTCGGTAAGCATGGCTCTTGGAATTCTGTTTCTCTCATTACGAGAGAGCTTTGGTCAGGATGCCTTTGCCTATTTGTTCGGTTCGGTGCTCTACGTCGAAACCGTCGATCTCTGGATTGCTGGCGGGTTGCTGGTGCTTACACTGGGAACCTTTCCGCTCTGGGGCCACTGGGCCTATGCGGGCCTGGATGCGGAGCTCGCAAAAAGCGATGGCCGCAAAGTGGATCTTCTGGAATGGTTACTGGTTTCGCTAATTGCGCTGGTGATTGTGCTTTCTATCAAGTTAATCGGGGCGGTATTGATTACAAGCTTTCTGGTTCTACCGGCCTCTGCAGCCAGGATGGTTAGTCGCAGTTTTGCGCGAATGACGGTGCTTGCTATACTGTTTTCCATCCTCGGCGCTCTGGCCGGTCTGCTCATTAGCGCGTTCGCGGGGACTCCGGCCAGCGCCGCTATCGTTCTGGTGCATTGCGGTATTCTGGGGCTTTGTATTCTGGGTCAGGCCCGATTTGGCCGAGCCTGAGGCAAAGGATGACTCATAGTTCGATAGGAGCTGCCTACGGAAATGGCCTCCAATAGAAGCGCCTTGAGGCGGTAGAATCTGGAGGCGGTAGAATTACTTTCGGGCCGTGGTGGCTTTTCCGGTATCCGGGACTTCAGCCGGATCGCATGGACCGATCCGGCGCCGCCAGGTATTCCCGAAAAGGCATGGGCCTGGAGATATAGTAACCCTGTCCGTATTCGATACCCATTTCTGCGAGCTTTTCCATAACACCTCGAGTCTCCACATATTCGCCGATGACTTTGATGTTTAGCGCCTGGCCCAGTTCGCGGATGGATTTAATCATGGCCAGATCCACCGGGTCTTCGCAAATATCCCTTACGAAGATTCCGTCTATCTTGAGTATATCTACTGGCAGGGTTTTCAGATAGGCGAACGAAGATAGGCCGGAACCAAAGTCGTCCAGGGCAAAGTGAGCGCCCAGGGCCTTCACCGCCGCTATGAACTTCATGGCGCTTGCCATATTGGCCACAGCGGCCGTTTCTGTAATCTCGAAGCAAAGCTTGTTCGGATCGACCCCGCTGTCTTTGATCGCGTCCACCAGAAAATCTCGGAAGTTCTCATCGCCTACCGTGGCGCCGGAAAGGTTGATGGTGAAATAGTTGAACGGATCCAGCTTGCCGGACCCGTCTTTTTGAAAGTCACGGATTATCTCGAAGAAGCGGCCCACAATATGGCGGTCCAATCGGGACATGAGTCCAAATCGTTCCACGGCGGGCACAAACATTCCCGGGGCCACGAGGTTGTTGCCGGATTTCATTCTAACCAGGATTTCGCATTGATGGCCCTGGCCGCCCTGTAGATCCGCAATAGGTTGACAGTATAACTCGAAGTTGCCGGCCTCCAGAGATTCCTGCACTTGGTTTACCCATTCCATCTCGGCTCTTCGCTTCGTAAGCGCTTCGTCGTCGGGATGGAAAATATGAATCCGTTGCCGTCCCAGTTCTTTGGCTGCGTAACAGGCAGTATCGGCATCCCGGAGAATCTGCGTTTCGTTTTCTGCGAATTCGTCAATGAATACCACGCCAATACTGCAGCCCACGGTGAAGATCTTATCTTCCCATACGAACCGAAACTCCTGCACGGCATCCTTGATGGCATTGAGGCAATTCATGGTATCTTCCAGACTGGAATCATGCAGTAGAATGCCGAATTCGTCGCCGCCCAGGCGCGCCAGTACATCCCCGTCCGGCATAAGCTTTCGCATTACCTGCGATAGCTGGCGTAGCAATTGATCCCCGGCGGAATGACCGCTGGTATCGTTGACTACCTTGAATTGATCCAGATCCACATAGGCGAAGGCATGAATTCCCCGTCCCGACCTGGCGGACTGGATAGCATCGTCCAGAAATACTTTGAAGCGATTTCTGTTTATGAGTTCTGTGAGCGGGTCATGATTGGCCTGATGAGCCAGTATACGGGCGATTTCCCGGTGCTGAGTAATATTTCTGAATATGTAAGTAGTTCCAATCCACTGGCCCTGCTGGTTTTCCATCCTGGATGATGTGATTTCTATGATTACTTCGCTGTCATCCTTTCGCAGGAGCACGGCTTCCTGGCGGCGGGATTCGTCTCCGCCGGGATTCAGACGATTCAGGGGGAGCGTTTCCCGGGATTCCTCGTCCACCAGCCGCAGCACCTTTTGTACTGGCAAGCCTTCCTGGCGTTTGGTCTTTTGCACGGCTTCGTCGTCGCCCTGCGGCGCGGTAACGGAATGCAATGGCGCAAGCTTCTGGATGATGCCGCTATCCCAGCCGGTTAGCTTCTGGGCGGCCGGGTTCATATACTCGATCTCCCCCTGTCGATCTACGGAGATCACCCCTTCCGAAATGGAGTTTAAAGTTATGCCCATCCATTCCCGGGCGGACTGCAATTCCTCTACGATTCTTTCACGTTCGCTAACGTCGCGAATGATGGTGCTGAAGACTCGCGGGTTGGTCTCCTTGTGGGCGATGATGATCTGGGAGCAGGGTATGTCATGTCCGTCCGGATGCCGAAGCGTCGTTCGGCCCTTCCAGATGCCCCTTTCGCCGGCCGCTGGAATCGCCTCCTCCATGATAAACCTGGCTACCTCTGGAGGGTGGAATTCTGCGATTTGAATCTGGTCGGCGGGCGTATCCAGGGGGGCCCCAATGAACTCTCGGCCGGCTTTGTTCATGAATAGATGTTTGCCGGCGCCATCTGCGATGGCGATAATATCGGCGGTATTGTCTACGACGTAGCGTAGTCGCTCCATTTGCTTTTCGGCGGCTACCCGGGCGCTAATGTCTCGCACGCTAACCAGATAAAACCCCTGGCCTGCCATACGCATGGGAACTCCGGAGATATCCCCTTCGAACACAGTTCCGTCCATGCGAATCCCGGAACCTTTGCCGGACAGCTTACGCCCCATACGCACGGCCCGGGCAATCAATTCCACCGGTCGACCATATTCCGGACTAAGAAGGTCTCGAATGCCCTTATCGAGTAGATCGTCTTTGACTGACTGGTGGAATTTGCAGGCGGCCGGGTTAATATCTATGAGTTTGCCGCTACGCGTAAAAAGGTAGAGGCCTTCGGTGGAGTTCTGAAAAATACCAAGGTACCGATGCTCCGCTTCTTCCAGGGCCCGTACCGCATCCATTTCGTTGGTAAGGTCTACTCCGGTACCAACAAGGATTGTGTCTTTTCCGGCCTTTAGTTTTCTTCCGGTTAGGAAGAAAGGAATAAGCTGTCCATCTTTGGTTCGCACCGGGGCCTGGAGCGTAGCTTCGCCGGTCTCCCAGACTCGCTCGGTAGCTTTCATCAAGGGCTCTCGGAACGATTCGTCCGTGAGTTCCGTGGTAGGCATGCCCCTTAGCTCTTCCGGAGTGTATCCTGTGATATCGCAGAAACGCGAATTGAAATCCAGGAATCGGCCATCGGAGCCCACTACATAGAATATGCCGGGCAGAGACTCGATTAAAGCCTTTGTGAGCTGCACTTCACCGGTACCGGAGAAATGCGAAATGATCCAATGCCCTGCTGGTTGTGAGATTTTTTCCTGCATATATGCCTGGTCTATTTTCCGGCGCGGCTTCCGGTCAGGAAGTCTAAACTCATTTCCTGACCAGTAGCACTGCCTGCTCCATATGTCCCGTATACGGAAAACAATCCGCAAGTACCGCCTGTACCGGTTTATAACTTTCCTGCAGGATTTCAAGATCCCTTAGCTGGGTATCCGGATTGCAGGAAATATAAAGAACAAGGGGAGCGGGCCTTTGCTTTGCAATTAGTTTGCAGAGCCCCGGTGACATGCCTGCCCTTGGAGGATCGGCCACAATGACGGTGGAATCCAGTTCCAATCCTTCCGGCGGTTTGTTTAAGTCCACTGCCTGGAAGTTATGCTGGAGGGCGCTGTCTTGAAAGCGTTTTGTTGCCTGGTCAACGGCGGAATCTACGAATTCAAAACCCCGGACCTGCCTGAGTTGTGGCCATCGTTGTACCAGAATTGAAGACAGCACTCCGGCGCCGCAATAAAGATCGGTTAATGTCGGTATGGTTTCTGAACCCACGTCCCCGGTTCCTTTATCCAAATCTTGAGCCAGGGCCTCCTCAAAGTAGCTCTTTCCATTCTCCAGGATTCGATCAAACAGATTACCGAAGGCTACCGGGTTTGGCTGAAAGAATGAATCGTAGGGGACAAAGAAATCCAGGTTCGAGAGCGAATCGGTATAGCCTGGATTGCCGAGTAGAGGCTCCCCGCCGGGCGTACAGGATAATTCCTGGCCGGGTTCTGTAACGGTTTCTACAATCGAGAACGAGAATCCGGAACTTTGATTCAGCTGAGCAATGGATCGAATGAGCTCTTCCTGGAAGGCCGGAGCGCCTTGTTTTCCCGAGGTGGTAAGAACGATCACTCCGGACCGGGGCCCTATTCGGAGGGTGGCGTATTTTAGCCAGCCGGTGAGAGTCTCTCTTTTCCAGCCCGTTCCCGGATGCTTTTTTAGTAATTCAGTAACCAGGCCCAGGATTTCCTCGCCCGGTTTCCTGAGCACCGGGCATTCCTGCAGGGGCAGAACGGTTTCGAAGTCCTGAGGAGGTCGCAGCCCCATCCACGTGTCCTCTACGGCAAAGTCCATCCGATTGCGAAAATGCTTCAACTCGGGCGCCGGCAGGAGTTCAGGAGAAAGCCCGTAGGAGCTCTCCATGGCTTCGCGAATGGACCGGGATTTCCACTCCCACTGAAAATTATAGTCCAGGTGACGCGCCCGGCAGCCTCCGCACTGACCGGCATGGATGCAACCAGGGTCGGCGCTAAGTCGGATCTCCTCGGGGGTGGAATCGGCCTTTTCAATGTGCATTACCTGAAACTTGCTCTTTCGACCCTTTCTGAGTATCCTGAATTGGACAAGATCTCCCGGCAGGGCAAAGGGAACGGAGTATTTCTTGCGTTTAAACTCCATTTCTCCTTCCAGTTTTTCATTTAACCTCTGAACCGGTAGCGCCATACGTCAAATTCTCACCTCCGTCTGACGATTCTATAGAAAAGACAATTCATGGAATGGATTCTATTATTATTACTGGGCGGCCTGGCCGCCGGCACCGCCTTCTGGGCTGCCGGAGGAAAAGAGGAAGACGATCTGCCCCGAGGTCCCGGCCCCAGGAGTAGCCCGGATTTACCCGAGGCTGGCCGGGCCGATGAAGGCCAGAACCGGGGGAAGCCTGTAGTCATTGGCGATCGGCGTTCGGGAAAAGAAGAGGCCGCCAGAGCCATTCGCCAGGCCTTCGAAAATGTGCCGGAGCAGGTGCGGGGACGGCTTCTGGAGGGGGAGCCGGATCAGGTCCAGGATACCGTAGAGAGACTCAAAGAAGAGCGGCGAAAGAAGCGGCGAAAGCCGCTGCAGGTTAGCTTCAAGACCGACGACATCGTTCCGCGTTCGTCCCCCTATGCCCACCACCGAAGACCGCTGCAGAGCGCCGAATCGCTGGTTGAGAATCAACAGGCAGAAGAAGCGCTTTCCGTCTATCAAAGGGTCCAGAAAAGGATTCCGGACGAAGGCCCCCGAGAGAAAATCCAGGCAAACATTGAGGACATCAAGCGCTGGCAGGAAGGCCTGGATCTGGAAGAGGACGAGGGCTTCGAGTTTCCAGAAATCATCATACCTTTAACAACCCAGGCACTGGCTCTGGAGAATCTAAGCGAAGGCCTTAAGAATCTCTCGGATACCCTTTCGCGCCAGATCGGCGAAGCGCTGGCTCATGCTCTGGCCAGACAACCGATACAGGGGCAATTCACGGGCGATCTGCGAAGTGGCGGCGCTCCCGCTACAGAAGCGCCGCCACCCTCCGGCGCGCCGGCGCAGGCTCCTGGCGCACCATCCAGCGCTCCGTCCCAGGTGCCCGGAGCTCCGGCATCGGGAGTAACGACTTCTTCCGGGGGCGCAGGGGCTATCGCTTACGCACCTGGTGCGCCCACGGCCGAGGCGAAGATACCGCCTGGCATTCCACATATTCCGGTGCCGTCCGCCGCCGTTCCCGCCGGGGAAATTGTGCAGGGGCAGGAGCCCCCGGAATACCAGGACTATGCATACCATGGTCTGGACGTGGACGAATTGGGCAACGTTCGCACCGACGGTTGGACCGACGCCGACTTCGAAAAGGAATGGGAGAAGTTCAAGAATCTTCCTGCCTTCGATCGCCGATCCGGAATCGAACGAAGAAGCGGTACTGATCGGCGGGGGAAACCGGATCCCAAGCGTCCGGACCGCCGCTCCGGCGAAGATCGCAGGAAAAAGGATCTCTTCAAAGAAAGAGAGGAATTCCTGAAGAAGCTCGAGCAGCATCGGGAAAACAAGAAGAAGCTAGAGGAGCTCAAGAAGAAGCCGCCGGAGCCCGTGCGATTCCCGGCAGCCCCGGCGCCGGTAGACGCCGAAAAAGAAGAAACTGTAATACGAATCGAAAACGCTCGCATCGAAATAGGCGAATGGCCTGCGAAGACTCAGCCGGAACCCGAGCCGGAACCCGAGCCTGAGCCCGAGCCTGAACCCGAGCCTGAACCCGAGCCCGAGCCCGAGCCCGAGCCGGAACCCGAGCCGGAGCCGGAACCCGAGCCGGAGCCGGAACCCGAGCCCGAACCGGAACCGGAGCCTGAACCGGAACCGGAATCTGAATCCGAACCCGATACTCAGAAGATCGATCATGTGGCTGCTACGGATCTTGAGCCTCTGGGATTTCCATCGCCGCTGGAACAGGAAGAGGATCTTTCTCCGCTGGAGCAAACCGAACCGGAACCCATGGAAACCCGCTCCAGCATGGGCGAAGACGAATTGGGAGAAGGCGTTGAGGCGGCGGAGTTTCCGGAGTCATCGCCGGACGAACCACAGCAGGTGCAGGAGATTCGCGGCGTTCTGGAACTCAAGCCGCCGGACGAAGACGATGCGCCGTTCCTCACGCTTACCTACGATTTTTCCAAGATCCCGGACTCGTTTAAATTGAGCCGCGACTATCATACCATGGAGTATGCATACTACAAGTACAAGCCCATGCTTATCAAAGCGCAGGAATTTACCCGACGCAAGATGTTAAAGAATGCGCTCAACTATTATCGTGTAATCAAATCTCAGAATATTCCGCCTGAATTCAAGCGGATGATTAATCGAAACATTCGCGATATTACCGACTATCTGGAGAAATTCCTGATGAGTCGCAGCGAATGATTGTAGAACGGCCCCCTCGGCTTCCCGGGTTGGTGGTGTTTCTCATGTGCGCAAATACGAATGATCATAGATTGAACGGGCAAGAATCCAGCGTCTGTATTAAGAGCGGCGCCGTAACGAGCGGAAACAAATGACTTCTGTAACCTCCATCGGTTTTGCCTGTCTGGCCCTGGCGGCCGGAATGGCTCTCTATTATCGCGTGGATTATCTTCGACGCTATCTGATTCAGCCGGCCCTCATCGCTGGCCTACTGCTTCTGCTTTTGGGTTCGCAGGGGCTCTCGCTGATCGGTTCGGCCAATTACCAGGCGTGGTCCGGCTGGCCGGGATTCCTGATCTCCTTTCTGTTCTCTACTCTGATCCTGGCAGCTCCGGAATCGCGGGAGAGCACCGAAACAAAGCTTGCAGGCCCGGTTTTTTTTCAGGGAGGATTCGTCTGGGTCCTCGCTCTGGGGCAGATTTCCCTGGGACTCCTGGTGATTTCCTTTTTTTCCCCCGAGTGGGCGGTGGCCGGACACATTATCGAGATTGGTTGGATGGGCGGTCATGGTAGCGCGGCCGCGCTGATTGCCGTGGCTGACGATCTGGGTCAGCGAAAAGCCGCGGAGTTGGCCATGTTTTCGGCCACCATCGGATTGATCTACGGAAGCGTTAGCGGAATGCTGATTATCAACTGGCTGAAGCGAAGGCAGAACCTGAATGCACAGTCCTCCATCGCTTCGTCGGCCATGCAGTCTACGGGCGAGTCCCGGTCTGCCTCTTCTGCGGGCCCGGACAGCCGCCGATCTACAACGGCCGGTTTCGACGCCGGCGGTTCCCGCCGCGTGTTCCAGAATCCCGGCAACCACGATGACAGCGCCTTTCCTGACTCCAGCGCTACCGGCACTACCGGCTCTGGGGGTCGTCTTCTGGACGACAATGCCCTCTGGGTAGTATCCTTAATTGGCGCTGTGTTGCCGGTGCTTCTGGCGCACTTTCTACTTGTCCTTGTGGGGTCCGGGCTGGATTCGGTGGCGCCAGGGAGCGCGGCCTGGATTTCCAAGCTACCTCTGTTTTTTATCGCGCTTCTGCTTGCCTTTCCCGTGCGAAGCATTCTTTCCGCTGTGGGCGCTCTGGATACCGGTAAAGCCAGGATCCTGAACAGCCTGATTCTGGAGTTTTTGATCATTTCTGCCATTGCTACCCTGGATCTGGGCCTTCTTCTGGAAAGCTGGGAAATCCTGCTGGCTTTGACCCTGGCCGGAGCTCTCTGGACCTGGGTTTGTTTTTTCTTCATCGCCCCTCGTTTACTGCATCATCATCCCGAGATTTCCGTGATCAACTACGGAATGAGTACTGGAGTCACTGCGCTGGGATTGCTCTTGCTTCGCTCCTATCGCGGAAGTATTCCTTCGGCGCCGGCCACCGTATATGGCCTGGCCGCGCCATTTTCGGCTCCCTTTATAGGCGGAGGTATCATCAGTCTTATGCTTCCTATCTGGACCCTTGAAAGCGGTCCTCTGGTTGTGTCCGGCCTGGTGGGCCTGTTTGCTGTATTGATTCTTTCGGCGCTCCTTTTTCTGCGAAGGGGTAGCATGCGATCATGAAGACAAAGGAGCCCCAGGATTTATGGCACAATCCGGAGTATGTGGCCGGCCTCTTTGATCGAATGGCGGCCACATACGGAGTCTTGAACTACATTACATCCTTTGGATTCTCCGAACGCTGGCGAAAGGAGTGCGTACACCTACTTGGTATTCCCTCTCCGACTTCGCAAACCCGCGGGATAACCGCAAAGGGACCGGAGGATGAAGTTGTGTACGACCTGATGACCGGTATGGGGGAAGCCTGGCCTTCGCTAACGTCTGCCGGGATTTCCCGGATTGTATCAGTGGACCTGTCGCCGGGTATGTGCGGTCGGGCTCGAGAGAACGCAAAACGATACAATGCTGATATCGAAGTTCTTCAGAAAGATGTAATGACTCTGGTCGATTCCGGTCAGGCGGACTATGTGGTATGCTGCTTTGGGCTGAAGACATTGAGCGATAGCGATCGTACCTCGCTGGCCCAAAAAACCCGGGAATTGTTAAAGCCAGGCGGTCGTTTCGCCTTTGTGGAGATATCGGCGGCCCGGAGCTGGTGGCTGGGTTTTCTTTACCGTTTTTATTTGCGTCGGGTGATTCCCTTGCTGGGACGATTGTTTGGCGGCGATGCGTTGGCCTACGGAATGCTGGGCAAGTATACAGAATCCTTTGGGGACTGCCGGCAGTTCGCCGAAGAGCTTCAGAATGAGGGGTTGTCGGCGCAATACCGCAGTCTATTCTTTGGATGCGCATCCACCGTGAGTGGTAGCAAGCCCGAGGATTGAAATCCAGATCGAGTGCAAAAAATAATCTGCTTGAACCCAGACCGGGTAGGAACGTCCAATGTTAAGGCTCTCTGTTGCAGGCAGTTTGATGAAACCTATGATTTATTACAGAACCAGGATTAGTATAGCAGTGGCAATGATATCGGCCAGTCTTCTTGTAGGCTGTGCGGTGCTCGGTACGTCCCAGAATAGCCGGGATGCTTCCCCCACAAGCGGCTACCACGAAGAAGCGGAAGAAACCGCCATGATGCCGGAACGCTCCAAACGCAGCCAGATGGATGCCGATGAGGCGGCCCCGGAACCGGAAGACAAACCCCGGGAACGCATGGTCATCTACGAAGCGGAGATGCAAAGTTCGGTGAACGAGATCGAACCGGCCATGGAAAAGACCATCCAGATCATTAAGGGATTCCAGGGCTACATTGAGAAGCAGCAAATAGATAAAGAGAGTACCCGCGCTTTTTTGATTATTCGAGTCCCGGTAGACAGGTTTACCGAAACCCTGGATGCCCTGGCAAAGGTCGGGGAAGTACAATCCAGAAGTATTAAAGCGGACGACATCACCGATCAGTTTGCCGACCTTTCGCAAAGACTGGAGAATCGAAAGCAGCTGTTGAATCGTCTCTATGCAATTCTGAAAAAGACCACCGATACAGAACAAAAAATTCGCATCCTGAATGAGATAGCCCGGCTGAACAAAGAGGTGGAGTCCATGCAGGCCCGCAAGGATTACCTGGCGAAGAAGGCCGCCTTTTCTACTATTCGCTTCACTTTACAGGCCCAGGCGAAAACCACTGTAAATCAGGGATCGGTGATTCCCTGGATTCGTGGCCTGCGTCCGGATCGGCGAACGCTGAATGCCGCCCCGGCCTTTGAGTTCCCGATGCCCGAAGGATTTCTGGACTACAGTGAAGACTACGGCAGTAGCGGTGACTATATCTATGCAAGTCCGGACGGAGTGCAAATTCGAGCGGCAACCATAGACAACAATCCGAAGGCAGATGCAGCTTATTACGAAAAGGCCCTGCTCTATGAAAGGGGACGCTATCCGGAAAAAGTGCTATCCAGCAAGCATTCCGGCAACCGCGTTGAGCTCACTACGCCGCAGCAGGTTGGATACAATAAAGCCTACTATACCATCGCTTTGTTTGTGGATGGGCAGACCCTGCACGTGATCGAAGTGTTCTATCCCGGCGAAGAGGTCTTCAACAAGCAACGGAAGGCCGTAGAAAAATCCATTGAGATCATTGAGCCTTCGTCTGGCATTATGCGATTTCTGGAGGACCTAATATGAAAACCCGCTCCGCGATACGAATGAAGAGTTCCGTGATTGCTCTGACATTCACACTGGCGTTCAGTTTACCCGGTCATCCGCTGAGCGCGAAAGACGAAGAAGCCAGCACTCTGGAATTCTCCGTACGAACGGAATCCGCCGATCGGTTTACAGACGAAATGATGGAATATGCCCGCAAATCCGGAGGTTACCTTGTGGCTTTGCGAAGCGGCTACATGGAGCTAAGGCTGCCGGCCAGATTGGGCCCGGAAGCCGTGGAGCAGCGAATTTCCGCAGTTTCAGGAACAAACGTGTATGGCGCTTCCCGGGCGACCGAAGACGTTTCCGGCGAACTGGTAGATCTGCGAGCGCGCCTGAAAGTGGCGGAAAACAACCTGGCGAAACTGCGCGAATTGTCCGACGAAGCCGGCATGGACGATCTACTGGATCTGGAGAAGGCTTTGAATCGATCCCTCCAGGAAGTAGAGGAAATTAAGGGCAAGATACGCTATCTGAAGGAGTCTGCCAGCCTGTATTCGGTAAAGATTCGCATCAACTCGAATACCGGAAGTTCGGATCCAGACAAAGTTCGCATTCCCTGGGTTCGCGGGCTGACTCTGAATGGAATTATGGGAGGACTGGAATGAATTCTACCAGGGCAATACGCGCAACTCTACTCGCAACAATTCTTCTGGCCTTTGCGGCCCAGTGCAGCACTCCATCTATTCAGGCTCCGGCTGGATTTGCCCAATACGAAGGCCGCGGATCCGAATTCAATCTGGTTTCGCCGGATGCAGTGAGAGTGCGTGTTTACAAAACCAGCAATCAACCTAAAGGCGATCTGGCCACCCTGACCAATGCCATGGAGCTTCATTTCGACTCTCTGGGCTACGAGGTCATCAAGAGCCAGTCCATCGCAACAAATGACGGCCTGCAGGGCCGTTTGTTTGTGACTCGAGTGATGACCATGAACGGGGAATACCGATACCTGGCATCCTTCTTTCCGGCGGAAGACGATATACTCATCGTGGAAGCTGGCGGTCGAAAAGAGGACTTTGAGCCTTACGAAAAGGACCTTATTGCAAAAATTCGCACACTGAAGGCGCAGTAGGATCCAGGGGCTCTTGCCTGAACGTCCTGGAACGGCGTATGGAAGGAGCCCCGGGATGCGCCCCCTAACGCGCAATGGGCCGATGCATATTGCTCTTTACAGGCGAACCGGGCTCATGCTCCTGGAACCCTTATGAGACGATTTCTACCCGGCTTGTCTTCTCTTCTCCTGGCTGTTCTCCTTGTATCCTGCTCTATTGAGGATCAGACCCATCCTCCCACACCGCCGGCCGGAAAGAAACTGGTTTATGATGGGCCGGAAGGCAAAGAAGTCTACACCTTCTGCGGCGAAACCGTCACCGTAGAATATAAAGAGACGGCATTTAAACCCCATATGCGAAACGGCGAATGGATTCGGAAAGGGAACCTGATTAAGATTACCTGGAAAAAGGAATATGGAGGTCGGGGCGTGGGCGAACCAGTGGGGGATTGCTCCGAAGGGTGCCGCTACGATACCTACGAAAGATTCGAACGTCCGATTACCGAATCACAAAGCATTGACTGGCAATTCATTCAGGATCATCCGTTCGGCGATTGGGCGGTGTCCGATCATCCCATGGACTGTGCAGCGGAACGATAGTCTATACAAACCACGGCTACATCATCTTCTCGGGCCTGCTCGCCGCGAAATTCCTCCACATGACTGACAATGGCCCGCACAAGGTCGGCCGGCGATTTGGATCGATTCTCGAAAATGTAGCGCCCCAGCCTTTCGTTTCCAAATTGTTCCCCCTCTTTGTTCATGGCCTCCACGACCCCGTCGGTAAACATGAGTATGCGATCCCCTTTCTCCAGCGGCCTGGTCTCTGTTCGAAATCCAAAGTCCGGCATGACGCCAAGCAAGAAGGTATCCTCGGTGCCCAGTTCTTCCAGACTGCCATCCCGGGCTCGCTGGAGTAATGCCAGCGGATGACCGGCCACACAATACGAAAGCTCCTCGTTCTTCAGGTCCACGATACAAAGAAAGGCCGTGAGGTAATGCGTGAGGTCGCCTATGAAATTGAACATGGAACGATTTGCCTCGCGGATCATTTCGCCTGCTGCCGCTTCGCCGGACACTGCAGAGGTAAATACCGCTTTTGCCATGGCGGTTACCAGAGCGGCAGGAACTCCGTGTCCGGAAACATCGGCGATGAAAATGGCTGTACGATCCGGGCTCAGTCGAATGACATCATACAAATCGCCGCCCACGCTTTCCAGGGCCAGATAGCGCGAGCCAAACCTGAGTTGTGTCGACGAAGGAAGACGATCCGCTTCCGGTAGAAGCCGTTCCTGGATGATGCGTGCCATATCCAGATCCCGGACAAGCCTGGCCTCGGCCGCTTTGCGGTCCCGGATCTCCTGGTTTAGCTGGAAGAATAGGTTTGATGTGATACGGTTAACAAGTAGAAAGGAAATTAGCGAAGTCCCGGAGGCAAAGAAGATTGCCCAGGCTTCCGGCACGCGGGCCGCCCCCAGAACGTTCACTGGCTCCACGATGCCGAAGTAAACCAGCAAAGCTACCGATGCATAGGCAATAGTACAGAAAATGGCGGTGAAAAACCCGTAGTTCCTTTCGTCGGTCATAGAGGAAAGGGTAACCAGAATCACGTATCCCATGACCAGAAAAGAAGAAACGTTCCCGGTAACATAAACAAGCATCGACAAAAAGCAGCTATCGGCGGCGGCAGGGACATACCCGCTCCACCAGAGTTTTTCCTCTACAAGAAGGCGCGTTTCGATTAGGGCCAGCCAGACAAGGGAAAACAGAAGATGGCCACCGGCCACCAGCGCCACCGAGTGCAAACCGGAAATGTACAGAAAAAGAATGAATCCGACGCTATAACCAATCCTGGTGATATTTATGGGGCGTAACTTCTGTGCATCGGTAATGGCCCGGGCCTCTGGACTGGACATGGGCCTTTAGATAGAAACTGTCATGGCCTGACGCAAGACAAAAACGGGTATCGGGGACGTCGGATGATTTTTTCAGCGCAGTAGCGGGCAAAAAGTGCTTTTTTGCATCGGTAGCAATCCTGCACCGTAATGACAGCCCCGTGACCTCTTTCGAAACAGAACTAATAAACAGCATGCCCGTTATCGGCATGGTAGGGGACAGAAACGGTACCATACTGTATGTCAATCCACAGTTTGAGAAAACCACCGGCTATTCCAGAGCGGAGGCCGTGGGTAACAATTTCTTTGACCTTCTGGTACTGGAATCGGATCGATCCGAGGCTCGGACCACACTGGGCGAGATGATCAATTCCGCAGATCAAGCCCGCAAGCTGGGCCCCATCGTTACAAAGGACGGTCAGGTAAAGGTAGTGGAGTGGACCGGCTGTGCCACGGCGCAGGGCAACTTTGTGGCCATGGGCAATGAGCTGAATCACCTGGAGGCCAATCCATCAAGACTTCGGGAAATCCTGGATGGTATGCCCGCAAACATTGTGCTGCTGGACCGAGAGGGCCGTATTCTAGAGATTAATCTACCTCCGCTGAAGGGCGCCGGATTAGCTCATGAGGAGGTTGTGGGACGTCTATTTCTTGAACAACCCTGGTTCACCGAGGAGGTTGAAAGAGAACGTTTTCGCAGGGTCTTTGCAAGGGCCCTGAAAGGGAATGTTGCTACAGACGATTTCAACCTCCGATTTAGCGAAGAGCTTCGGGTAGTAGCCGGCGTCTTTGCTCCCGTTCTGAGCGAAGGTCGAGTGGAATCAGTGATCGGCTTTGGAAGCGACATTACGGAACGCCGCCAGGCCGAAGAGTCCGCCCGGCGGGCCGAACACCTTCTGAAGACCGTCGTGGCCGGTGCGCCGGTGTTAATCTGCTCTGTGGATCAGGAAGGACGGATAACCTCTTGCGAAGGAGAAGACTGGTCTTTGCTCTCAAACGGCAAATCCCTGGCAGGTACCTTGTATTCGGAATCCTTTGAGACTCTACCTTCCTGGAAATACGCCATAGCCCGAGCCCTGTCCGGGGAAACTAGCACGGTGGAAGAGAAGGTGGGAAGCAAGTACTACGAAGCCACCTTCCTGTCCAACCACAACGGATCGCAGGTGGACGTTACCGGTGTTGCCTTTGACATTACTCATCGAAAGGTATTCGAGCAAAGAATTCAGCAATTAAACCAGGAACTGGAAAGCAAGGTACTGGTTCGCACGGAAGCCCTGAATGAAAGCGAAGAGAGGTTTCGCCAGATTGCGGAGACCGTGCGAGATGTTTTCTTCATTGCCACTCCTGAGCTGAAGACTCTTCGCTACGTAAGCCCCGCCTTTGACGAGCTCTGGGGGCAGTCCGGAACGGAATTGATCAAAAACAGAGGCGGGCTACTGGAAAGGGTACACCCAGCGGATCGGGCCCGGGTCGATCGGGAAATCCAACGAAGCCTGGACGATCGGCGCTCCGTTAATCTGGAATTTCAAATCCAGCGAGATGATAGTACCGAACGCTGGATTCGACTGCGCACCTTTCACCTGCCGCTTTCCGGCGAGTCCCGGGTGGCTGGAGTGGTCGAAGACATTACCGAATCAATGCAGTTCAGGATGGAGCTCATCGCTTCCAGGGAAAGGGCCGATCGGGCCAACAAGGCCAAGTCAGAGTTTACAGCTCGCATGTCGCATGAGTTGCGAACCCCGCTAAACGCTATTCTGGGCTTCGTGCAGGTGCTAAGGCGCAAGCTCGGTTCCGAGCACAGCGAAGAACTGAATGAGGTCCGGGAGGCCGGCCACCATCTGCTTTCGCTTATCGACGATCTTCTGGACATCTCCCGGGTGGAGACCGACCAATTACAGATCAAAACTGAGCCGCTTCCCGTTCGTATTCTGATCGATCAGGCTACCAGGTATCTGGCCAACCGGGTGCGCCGTCGTGATCAGGCTCTGAGCCTGGATGTTGAATCAGACGTATGGGTTAAAGGCGATCGGACCCGAGTAATCCAGATTCTTATCAACCTTCTGAGCAATGCCAACAAATATACGCCGGCCGGTGGGGCGATCAGTATCCTGGTGCGTTCGGATGCGGACCGGGTGCGCATTCATGTGCGCGACAATGGCCCGGGGATTGCGTCGGAGCAACTTGGCAAGCTGTTCATACCGTTTGAGCGGCTGGGCCGGAGCGCTGGTTCAGGCGTGGGCCTGGGCTTGTATCTGTCGCGGGAATTGGCGCGGCGAATGGATGGTAACCTGGGAGTCCAGTCCGAATCGGACCATGGCGCCGATTTCTGGCTGGAATTGCCCGTCGCAGAGTCGCAGCCCCATCGTGCTTCAAAAGCCGGAGCCGCTATGGAGAGCATCGGTCCGCTGGACGTGCTCTACATTGAAGACAATCCAGTAAATTTGAGAGTGATGGAGTCCATGTTTTCTATCATGGAGAATGTTACCTTTCGCGGAGTAGACAATGCGGAGGCCGGCATACTCGAGGCGCAACGGCACATTCCGGACATAATTCTTGTGGATATGCATCTGGGGGATACCGATGGCTATCATGTTCTGGAAGAGCTACGGGAGGTTTCTTCCTTTCGTGCCGTTCCTATAATTGCGGTTTCTGCCGATGCCATGGCCGACAACATTCAGAATGCTCTGGCTGCGGGATTTTCGGCCTACGTGAGCAAGCCTGTGCAAATGGATGAACTAGTGGGTTGTATCAAGCGACTTCTGTCATGACAGGGAGCGCCCAATAATCAAGGTCCGCCCTGGAAGGACGGACCCGGTCATTGGATTACATGAATCCTTTTAGAACGTTGATACCCGAACTAAGCAGGGATCCGTCTCCGGATTCCTGTCCATCCGGAGTAAGCTGATTTATGATAACTGGAAGTAGCGCAGCCAGAATCGGAGCCACCTTGGACGCGTCTATACCCAGTTCGTTGGATAGATCGGAAATGGTTCCCTGATCCAGAGCGCTCTGGATTTCGGAAGCATCCACCGATGCATTTGCGCCGTTGCCTACCCAGGAAGAAACCTTATCTTCCAGGCCATTTTGCTTAAGCACGTTTACGATTGTATCAATCCGGGGACTACCGCCGCCGGAAGAGAGAAGAGACTTGGCAATATTGCCAATATCCAGACCGCCAAGATCCGCGCCGGAGCCGGATACTTCGCCCAAAACATTTTTTAGAAAAGACATGCGTTAATGCTAGGTTTCTTTCGCAGAAGGCAAGCAAAAACTTTATGCGAAAACGCTCTAGTAGAGTACTGTGTAGGCCCGTCTGTTAGGGGATCGGCCGGATCAAAAGCTGCTGGGATGCATTTTGTCGCACCTTGCCCGCATTCGCCGCGGTTTCGGGAATGCGGTAGCGCGCAGCAATCAAAGGGGGTTGGCAGAAATAAGCGTAATTTCGCAAGCAACTCAGACGGGCTCTTTCCATCGATACTGCTCATAGGGCGGGTCCATTTCCTTGATCTCTATGCATCCTTCGCGATTGAATTTGTCGATGAAGGAGTGCATAACGGCAAGTGCGGTGGCATAGTGGCCTCTTCCTTCGATCTTTTCGCCCATGGCCTGGATGGTGAGTTCCCGTAGATCTATGAAGCCTTCTTTTAATCGGTTCTTTACTCCCCTTTCCAGTATTCCGATGGTTCGGATCAAGAGCTTGATCGCCCTTTGGGGATTCGCAGGTTCATCGAAGTGAGCCGGCAAAAGCCGGCGAATTGGTAGCTTGAGCAATCGATCCAGGGACTCCTGATACTTCCCCAGGTTTCCATCCAGCTCCGCATATACTGCGGAAACATTCTGAAGAACCAGATCTCCTGTGAAGTAAATCCCTTCGCCCACCAGGTAGGGCGTCAAATGCCACTGGTTGTGTCCCGGGGTGTAAATGAAGCCCAGTTCCCGCTCCCCTATGGGAATCACATCGCCCTCCTGTAGCTCTACGTCCATCTTCAGAACCGGATCTACTTTGTGGTCCATTTCCACTGCATCCAGAAAACGGATGAAGCTGTCCTCGGACTTCCGCGCAAGGGACTTTCGTTGCTCCTGATCGGCCTGGGACTTGTAGATCAATCGATTGTTGGCGCGCTGAAAACGCCGCATGTGATCCCGGTAGTCGCCCACATGATTGGCCATTCCTACCATGCCATAGAGCCTGGCATTGGAATAGCTTCGCATTACCAGGGCCGCGCTGATGTGATCTATGTGGTCATGCGTGTAGAATATCTTCTGGATCGAATGCAGGCTGTATCCGAGTTTGCGAAGGGCTCGCTGGAGAAGACCCAGGTTCTGAACATAGCCGGTATCGATGAGAATTGGCTCCCCGGAATCGATTAAATAGATATTGTTATCTTCGTAGAATGGCTGCGGAATCTTCACGCGATAGATCCCTTCGCCCAGGTCTTCGAATTCGGGGATGGAATCATAGGAATGAATGCGCATATTATCCAGTCCATCCCGACTGCGATACCGGAAAAGAAAAAAAGATCGCTCGCAGGATAGCCCTGGGCCTCCTTCAGGAAGAAATCCCCATGCAAGAATGTCCAGAGCGGAAAACGCTTGATATAGTAATTCTCTATTATATTCAAGTTATAGGAGATACTACATAATAATAACAATGGTCGGGGCGCTCTTCTCATCTTGCGTCTCTGCCCGAATTGAGAATCCTCTGCCGCCGGAAGCATTGGAGGGAGTAAGTCAGGTATGCCTTGAAAGAGTGGAGAGCGAAGATTTCGCCGGCGTTCAGCGCGTGCCTTATCTGGATGTGCCCCAGAAGATTATGGATCTGCTCGGCATAGAGGTGGCTGGCTGCGAGAATAGCCAGGCCAGGATTCAGGTATTCACCAGATCGCGGCCTCTGGGAGCTTCCTAACAGGCTTCGGTTTATGGAGCGAATGGATAAACGGTACCCCAGGAAAACCTACGACGGTAGAGCAGAGGCCGTTGAGGCATTGAAGGCCATTTCCGGTAAGGGTCTGGGGACGGATCTGAGCGCCTGGAAGAAGTGGGCGGCGAGCAATAACATCCAGATTCCATAATCAGGCGGTTTAACGCAGGAAGAAGCGCCGGCCTGGGGCGCGTCGCGGGGTCCGGGCGCCAGGCTGAGGGCCGCAGGCCCGGGAGAGTCGCCCAACCGGAGGAGAATCCCGCAACCCGGGGAATTCGGTTGTATTGCAGCCCGGCTCTATTGCGCCGGGCCAGGCAGAATTATCAGCGCATACAGACAGGCCAGGCTTACGCACCAAATAATTGATGCCGTGAGAATGCGAAAGAAACCAATCCTTCGCGCCGCCGGATGTTTAAAATAACCCTGATGGGAAAACCTGCGTATGATCAGGCCATAGGAGGTGTGCAACGAAAGGCAGATTTCCAGAAGGCCGTTGTAGAGATTCATGAAAAAGAAAAGGTTCGCAAAGATTAACCCACCCAGGCCCAACACTACCGCGAACCGCTTTTTCAGTAATTCGGGAAGTAGCTCCAGCAGTTCGGGGAGTAGTTCGGACAATGCCGAGTCGTGAATATAGATGGGGCCCGCCACAGACAGGATCAGAATCAGGCCAAAAAGGGGGATGGACAGAAACTCGTAGAGATGGCGGAGAAGGCGATCCCGTTTGCGTTCGAAGCGGAGTCGCGCCCTGTTTAATTGCTGCCATTGCTCCGGGGAAAGAATGCGACCAGGAAGCGAAATAAGGCTCCACAGGTAGAACAGAAATTGGCCTGCAAGGATAAGCAAGACCACAAAGGAAAGCAGGGCGGATGCCATAGCCATTTCATTCTTTTGTTTCCGAGCTTTGTTTCGCAATTAAAAACTC
The DNA here is from genome assembly GCA_002730875.1 of Spirochaetaceae bacterium. Taxonomy (GTDB): domain Bacteria; phylum Spirochaetota; class Leptospiria; order Leptospirales; family Leptonemataceae; genus UBA3465. The sequence goes on from PCBI01000019.1 coordinate 33,954, forward strand.
CGGTTTTAAATTGGGAAGAGGCTCCGCCGATCCCCTTCGGACGTTCGGGCATCGGCCGTTCTGGTTGATTTTCGATCTGTCAGAAATGGGCACTGTATTCTCTTGCCCGGGTTTTTCGTTCATCGTTGGCGCGAATACGTGTGGCGCGAAACACACTAAAAATTAGTTCTGTAAGCTAGAAAAGTTGTATCCTCCGGGAACCGGTCCGCGTCCATACTATCAGGCCGCTGGTCCGGGCGGCCTGCCTTAAAAACATGCCGGACAGGAGATACAAATGAAACGTATCCTAATTGGAGCTCTAATTGCTCTACCTCTTGCATTCGGTTCTATTGCTGCCGATGAAGGGGAACAAATCCTCGAAGAGTGCCTCATGGAAGCCGATGGCCGAGGCTATGATATCGAGAGCGACGCTTTTGCCGACCGAGTGGCAACAGCTATCTTAGAAGAGGACGAAGGAACCATGATGGAAATTTGTCCTAACACGTTTAATAAATACGACGACTGATCTAATTCATAATCGTATTTGGGCCGCTCGAAAGGGCGGCCAACTCTGGTAAGTGCCTTCCATTGCGGCGATTCAATGTGACCTCGGTGCACTGCCATTAGGACCGGGGCCTTGCCTTCCGCTCACTGCGTCTGGCGCAGAACCGTCAAAACTTATTCATTGCTCGGCGGACCATTACCCCATTGACCTCGATCTGCAGCCCGATCGCCATGACCATGGCGCGAGCATCTTCATTCGCTTTCTTACTATTGACTCTCCATTGTAGTCTGGTTGTAACTGCTCCCCGGAGGTTCAGCTCTTCGCAAAGAGAGGCGTTGTTTCCGCAAACTGCGCCTCTGGAGCAGCCTGTACGTATCTTCTGGAACGCTAATCGAATTCCATTTATAGAAGCCCAGAATGATCGCGATCTGGCTCTGGCCATGGGAATCGTTCATGCTCATCTGCGCGGGGGACAAATCCAGGTCTTCAAGCGCGTAGTACAGGGACGGCTTTCCGAAAGCTTCGGTCCGCTGACTGCGGACATTGACCATACGCTTCGCATCATGGACATAGGTCGGGCGGCGCCGAGCATCGTAGAATCCATGGATGCAGAAAGTCGAGAGTACGCAGAAGCGTATGTTCGCGGCTTAAACTACTATCGTGAGATAGTGTATCCAGATGGGCAAAGCAATTGGCCTTCCCTGGGAGCCATGAGTCTGGAATGGGAAAGTATTACCCTGGCTGAGCTGGTGGCCATATGGCGATTGTTTTCCATAGACGTGAACTGGATCAAGTTCTACCAGGCTCTGGATGGCGTACCGTCGCAATCCCAGGAACGGTGGAGAGCGATGCAGCGTTCTGATCAAACCAGCGGCACTAACACAGGCGGACAGGACCGGGAAAAGCAGCTCCTGTCTCGCATATTCCTTTCATTGTCGCGTTCCGGGAGCAACTCCCTTGCTGTAGCTCCGTCCCTGTCCAGATCCGGATTCGCGTTAATGGCGAATGATCCTCATGTAGGACTCACTGTCCCGCCGCTCTGGTTGCTGATAGGAATTCGAACGCCGGAACTTGAGGCTGTGGGTATGACCATCCCTGGACTTCCGGCTCTGGCTCTGGGGCGCAGCGAGCATATCGCCTGGGGAGGGACCAACATGTGGGGGCTGAGTTCTGCTCTGATTCGCCTGCCTGCCGAAGTTCTGGAAAAAGCGACCGAAAAGAAAGCCACCATCGGAATTCGCGGCTGGCCGGATCGCTCCATTCGAATACGCAATTCGGCTTTTGGGCCTGTAATCTCCGATTCTCCCCTGATCGAAAGCGAAGAGCCATTGAGTCTGGCGTGGATCGGGCATGATGTCAGCCATGAACTGCTCACGTTTCGCAGGATTCTGCGAGCAAAAAATTGTGAGGATTTCAAGGATGCGTTTGCTTCATGGGCGGTTTCGGCCCAGAATTACCTTTGCGTCGATCGTCAGGGAAGCATCATGCATATTCTGGCCTATCGTAAGCCCGTGCCCGTGCCCGGGCCCGACGAGGATCAGCTCATACGAAACCCGGACGAACATTGGCAGCGGTACATCCCTGCCAATGAAATGCCGAGCAGACTAAACCCGCCCGATGGTTTCTTGATTTCGGCAAACGATGAGCCGGACTGGTCGCCCGAGTCTGTAGGGCTGTTCTTTTCGCCAAAGAATCGGGTCAATCGAATCCAGGAAATATTGCAGTCCCGAAGCTGGCATTCGGTGGATGATCTCAAGAAATTGCAGCAGGATTATTGCTCGCCCAATGCTCGACAAGGCGCGCAGGCCCTGGCGACCATTCTCGAAAGGCCAGAGTTGTTGCCAGAGCCGTCCGGTGTAGAGAGCGAGAGTGTGCGGAGCCGGAGTACGACCAGGAGCACGAGCAGAAGCGAGGATGCTCATCATCCAGGACGGCAGTCGCCGGACTCCGAAAGCTCTGCTGACCTGACCAGTCTGAGCGATGGAGACCAAGCACTTGCGCTTCAAACCATTCGTAACAACGCCAAGGACCTGATTGCAGCATTCCATTCCTGGGATGGCTGCTATCGAATCGGCGATAGCGGCCCCCTGATCTTCGAGACCTTCCTGGCGGCGGTTCGAGACGAACTGGGTTTGCCGCCGGGGCAGGGCGAGCAGTGGAAGGAAACATTGAAAGCCTTGCACGAAAGCGAAGAATCTACTGAAATTTTGCTAGATGCCATGGAGTCCGCTAACGCTATCATCGAAGCAGAAGCCGTCTGGAATCTGACTACTCCGGTAGCGCATCCGCTGGGAAATCTGCCGCTACTGGGCGGCCTCTGGACACTGGATGAAGTGGCCGAAAGCGGCGGTACCCAGACCGTGATGAAGCGCGGATTCCTTTTTGAAGACGGCGAGCCTCGAGTAACCTACGGCGCCAACGCACGCCACATTTCGGATATGTCGGATCCGGATGCGAACTACTTCGTGTTATTCGGCGGTCAGGACGGAATCATGTATTCGCCGCAGACCACCGACCAGGTGGAGCTCTGGAGAACGGGCCAGTATATTCAGTTACCGCTTAGTCGGGAGGGCCTGGAGGACTGGGACGTTCAAATGCTGCAACCGGTAGAGTAAGATGTGTCAGAATGGAAACCCTTTGCGTCCTAATTAGCCGTTCTTTCGATTAACCTGAATGGTTTTCGCAAATTCCTGTGACCCATCCCTGTCACACGTCCGCGGTATCCTGAATAAATGGCCTTCGAGCTACAACAAGTGGAAGTAGATATCCTTCGAGCGCTTCTGAAAAAGCAGGGAGGACGTTGCATTCGAAGAAGTACGTCTAAGACGGCGTATAGTCATCGCGGATCCGGTAGCGAGTCACTCAATTCGATATTGGTTCGCACCCGGTATCGTCCACCGCCTGGAAGACTCTGGATTGATGAGCGCACGATTCGAGATTTCAACATCAGAAATCAGCATCCTGTGCTGCTACCCGAGGATGTGCTTCCAGGCGACGAAAGCATGTTTCTGGATCAGATAGAACCAGAGAGCGCCTTCGATGAGCGGATCGTGGTATCCAGGCCCGGGATGGATCGCAGCAAAACCGAAGCCCTGGTCTACTATGAATGGACCTGCCTGGGGGACGGATACGGTCATTACTATCTCATGCGGTTTCAGTATGGTCGATGGATGAGAGTGATGCGCGAGATCGACTTCATCTCCTGATGGCCGGGAACTGTGGCAGCGCCATGTCGCACAGCCATTTCGCAGTGGGCCATGCGTCCCGGTCCTCTCGGGGGCCCGGGGCCGGGCGATGTCACAGCCAGGCTGTATGGTTCTGGAATGAGCGCTATCGATTATTCGATCCTGGATCCCAGGGAACTGGAAGTGATTCGCTACGTATTGCGGAAGTCTGCAAAGGGCGGGCCCGGGGTATTGAGAAGGCAGACCATTCCCCTGGAGGATGGCTTCGGCGGGCCATACCTGCGCGACGTGGCCAGATTACTCCCCGATTACATGGTGCGCGATTTCAAGTGTCGCAACCAGGAATCGATAACTCTGCCGGAAGGAGCCCTGCCCGGACCGGAATGGGACTTCCTGCAGACGCAAGATTGGGACGATAGGGAAACGGAGTTCTTCAGCGTGGCAGAGGACTATGACTTTCAGAATGGGCAAATACCATTCTATTCCGTTTCCCGGCCGGCCATCTGGTGGGATGGCCGAGCCAGCCTGATTTTTGTTCAATGGTTCGGTGGGCTGGGAGGATTGCAGTCCGACTATATACTGCTGCACTACAATCACACATTGGAGCGCTGGTATCGTTTGCGTCGCGTTGTGGCCGGCACCTCTTGAGCGCGGCCCCGTGGCCGTGGGCATCGATGCAGCTCTTGAAGTGCGCGGGATTATGTCACATTGGAGCATCCTCGTCGCATTTGCGGAGGATCTGCTCCGGCCCTGCTTTGGCCACAGACACAAAAAGCCGGTTTCAAAGCCGAATTCGCCGTCATTTGCGCATTCTGTGTCAATTCTGGTTGACCCGGTACAGCCGCCCCGGAACCTGCACTTTGCGAGGTAGTCATCATGTATGCAATTATTGAGCTGGCAGGAAAACAGCACCGAGTAAGCAAAGATCAAGTGTTCGTTTCTGAACGCACCGGTGTAGAGCCTGGAAAGGATCTGTCCTGCGAGTCTATTCTGGCAGTGGGAGAGGGTTCTGACCTGAAAGTAGGTCAGCCTTTCGTTTCCGGGGCTTCGGTAAAGCTGAAGGTTCTGGAAGACATCCGTGGTCCCAAGATCAAAGGCTTCAAATACAAAGCCAAGACTACCTATAGAAAGTCCTGGGGCCACCGTCAGGATCTGCAGAAGCTGCAGGTGGTAGAGATTAAGAATTGATTGAAGTCCAATTCTGGACGGATCATAACCAAAGGGTTAGAGCAATTCAAATAAGCGGCCATGCCGGACTGAGCAGTCCCGGAACCGACGTTCTTTGTGCTGCTGTGAGCGCTCTAACCTACACTTTGCGGGATGGTATCCAGGAAATCCTGGAAAAGGAAGTCCGCAGCAACCTGGAAGAAGGGGATTTTTATCTGGAGCTTGAATCCGAAGGGGACCCGGGAACCGAGCTAATCTTTGCTACGGTTCTGCAAACCCTGAAGAAACTGGCGTTGCAATACCCGGAAAGGCTTCAGATCAGGAGAAAAGAAAATGGCGCATAAGAAAGGTGGCGGCTCAACCAAGAACGGTAGAGACAGTAATTCCCAGAGACTGGGAACCAAAATGTTTGGCGGACAGGTAGTGCGCGCAGGCAATATTATTGTAAGGCAGCGTGGAACCAGAATCCATCCGGGTGAAGGTGTAGGTCTGGGACGAGATCACACTTTGTTTGCTCTGGTGGACGGAAAGATCCAGTTCTCGCACATCAACCGTTCCAAGAAAAAAGTATCCATCGTACCTGCTTCCTGATCGGAGCGGGTACCTGACCCACTGGCTCCGTGACCCTTGAAGTTCATCGACTCGATAGAGATCCTCATTCGAGGAGGGCACGGGGGCTCGGGAGCCGTAAGCTTCCATAGAGCAAAGTACGTTCCCAAAGGGGGCCCGGATGGCGGCGACGGCGGTCATGGCGGCTCCGTAAAATTCCTTGCCACAAACCGGGTGTCCACACTCGGAAAATTCAGAAGCAAAAAGTCCTATGCGGCCCGGCCCGGCGAAGCGGGTCAAAAACGAAACCGTAGCGGCGCCGACGGGGCGGATTTAACCCTGCAGGTTCCTGTTGGCACAGTAATTACCGATGCCGACACCGGCGAAGTCATCGCCGATCTAAATTTACCGGACTCGGAAGTAGTGGCCGCCCAGGGCGGTCGTGGCGGTCAGGGAAATGCTCGCTTTGCCAACTCTATAAATCAGGCGCCGGAATATGCGCAGCCTGGACTACCAGGGGAAGAAAAACGTATCCAGCTTAACTTGAAGTTAATTGCCGATGCCGGCCTGGTAGGTCTGCCCAACGCCGGTAAGTCCACGCTGCTTTCCAAAGTCACCGCCAATCAGGCCAAAATCGGTGCGTACGCATTTACTACTTTGAATCCCAACCTGGGCGTTCTGGAAAACAATGAGGAGCGCAGAATTCTCATGGCAGACATCCCCGGGATTATTGAAGGAGCCTCCAAAGGCGCCGGTCTGGGGCTTTCCTTTCTACGCCACATTGAGCGGGTTCGCGTCATTATCTATATTCTGGATTTGACCTCCGTGGATCCGGCGGCGGATCTTCGCATGCTTCGCATGGAGCTCAAGCATTACAATCCGGAGCTAACGGAAAGGCCCGGTTTCATTATACTGAACAAGCTGGATGAAATCGATTACGACGAAAAGTTCGCCAGCGAATTGGCCCAGGCTTTGAAGGAAGAAATGCAGGGGCTGGCCGAAGACATAGTTTTCATCTCCGCAAAGGAGCAGGCCGGTCTTCAAGAGTTTAAGGATAAGCTCTTTGCCTGCTTTCCGGAGATTACCCAGGCCGAAAGGATGCTCTCTATCAATGCGAACGAAATATCTGAAAGCGCTGAATGATTGCCGGCGAATCGTAATCAAGGTAGGTACCGGCCTTCTGGCGGATTCCACCGGTTTTCAGTCGGGCATGATCAAGAAACTGGCCCGGGAAATCGCTTATCTGAAAAGGAACGAAAAACAGGTAATCCTGGTTTCCTCCGGTGCAGTAGGCGCCGGTCGCGAGGCTCTTAAGAGTAGACCCGGTTATGAGCCCCTTGCCGAGCCTGGGCTTTCCCGGAAACAGGCTCTGGCGGCTATCGGGCAGGTGCATTTGATCTCTGAATACGGGCGCATCTTTCGCGAGCACGGAATACATACAGCGCAGCTACTTTTCTCCGCCAGGGATTTTCGTGATCGCCGGGCCTATCTGAACATCGGTCATACTTTGAATGAGCTGCTTTCCCTGGATGTGGTGCCCATCATTAATGAAAATGACACCGTTTCCACCGAGGAACTCAAGTTCGGCGATAACGATATGCTTAGCGCCGCCTGCGCGGGATTATTCCACGCCGACTGTCTGATTATTCTAACTACAGTAGAAGGTTTTCTGAAAGACGGTAGCAGAGTGCCTTTCATTCCGCAGGTGGACTTTGAGACGATTTCTTTTGCGGGCGGCCCCACCGGTCCGGGTAGCGGCGGAATGCGCACAAAGATGGAAGCGGCCCGGCTGGGTCAGAAGGTAGGTCACTTTACAGCCATTCTTCCCGGTCAGACGGAAAGTCCCATCCAGAGTCTGATGCAGGGCATGGATCTGGGAACCCTGATTCCTCCGATGCAGACGAGATGGTCGAATAATCCCGATCGTAGCGATGTTCCGGTCTCCAGCGCAGAGGAAGGCGCGGTGGCCTCAGGCTCTTCGGCTGACAGGGCAGACCCGGAAAGCGGACGGCCCGGGCGTCTTGACAGCGAACCCAGGATTGCGGCGCGAAAAAAATGGATTCTTTACGTTCCCGGAGAGGGTAATCTGTATGTGGATGACGGAGCTCGCAAAGCTCTTCTGGAACGAGGGGCATCGTTGCTTTCGGCAGGCATAGAACGGATGGAAGGTTACTTCCGGCAGGGCGACGTTGTGGAAGTGATCGATTCGGCCAACATGGTAATTGCTCGCGGACTGGCCTCGCTGCCTTCGGTGGAGCTCGAGTCCGTAATTGGCCAGGGAAAAAGCTCGGTAGAGGCCATTCATCGAGACAACATGATAGTGGATTTGCATCCGCGGCTCACCGGTTGAGTTCCTTTTTCATCCGGGCCCGCTTCGCGAAGAGCCACAGGTGGCAATGCGGGGCCTTCGTGGCGAGTCAACGTTAGGGCGGTTGCCGAGGCAGTCATCGAGGCGGTTGCCAGGGTAGTTATCCAGGGAGTTATCTATGAAAACACTGTATCTCGAAAGCGTGGGCGGAATCGCCGGAGATATGTTCACCGCATCTTTTCTAAATGCGGGAATAGTCGATCTGCGCGAAATGAATAATATCCTGGAAATACTCAAGCTACCCGATGTTCGCATCCAGGCAAGCGAAACCAGGCGAAGGGGCGTTCCCTGCACGTACCTGGAAGTGCACATAGATTCGAATCAATGGAAGAACCGTTTTCATTTTCGCGCCGACGGCCAGCTTCGCATGTACGAGATGATTGAGTACTTGAATGGACTTACGCTGGAGAGTCAAACTCTGCAGCTTGCCCGGGAGATCCTTCTAATACACGCTTCCGCCCGTCAGGGAAAGCCCTATTCCAGTAGCGGCGTGGCCGCATCTCTTGCTCGTCAGAATCAAGAAAGAACCGCAGCGGAAGCGCAAATTGACGGTCTACCCCGGCCAAATCCGCAAGCCGAAACGGACGAGCCAGGGCGCTCCCCATCTCAGAGCCACCAGCTTAAGGACCAGCAGGATGACCCGCAGGGCATCCAGGCATTCAGCGGGGCACGGAATCCCGCCTCTTTACAGGATAACTTCGATCCGCAGGATCCGGCGCTCCAATCGCTCTATGATGCAGGCGAGGTGGTAGATCTCCTGGTGGATGCCGTATTCGCCGCCCATTGCGTGCGAAGAAGCGAAGCTACCTCTTTTTACGCTTCTCCGGTGCGGTCCGGCGGAGGCCTGCACGGAGACGAGCGGCACCCGGTGCATCCAACAGCGGAACTTTTTCGCGGACTCCCTGTAATCAACTTGAAGGCCTCCCTGGATGAGGCGTTGCGGGAACTCTCTACTCCGACCGGGCTTTCTATCCTGAGGGCGGTGGATCCATCCTTCTTGCCAACCTGGCCCGAAGGCAGGGTTCGTTTCATGGGCGTGGGTGGAGGCGCCTTTGACTCGGACCAATTCGCCAATCTGTTCCGTGTCGTTTTGCTGGACAAAACCACAGATCCGGGGCTGTACAGCGCATCGAGAAGGGAGCCAGAAGGATACACCACTATTCAATATGATGTCCGCTGTGGTCTGTCTCCTACGAAGCCGGAAAAAATGGCCGGAATCCTGGATGACCTGGAAAAGCACGGCGCTTCCGACGTTCGTCTATACCAGCGCAAGGATCCTTCCGGCAAGCCTTCCCTGGGCCTGGCGTTCATTTGTAACGATGACGACCTTACCGCGCTTTCCGACCATCTGCTGACCAATACCACCGCTTTCGGGATTCGCTATGAGAAGATCCGACCCGGAATGCCACGGCCCGCCTCCTCTTCACGGCCCGCAACGGGCGGGCCTCCTGTGGCTCCCTCCGGTGGTATGGGTGGTATGAGCTCAACGGACGATAATCCGTACTCCTAGGTTCCCGGCGCCCACAGGGTTCTCCCGCGCCATGCGGGCCCAATCGATCCGCCGAGCTCACATCCTGCACCGGGGTAATGCGAAGCCCGCTTCGGGCAAAGTGCCAATAAAAAGGGCATAATCTGTCCTGGGTTTCGGCGAATGCCTCCTTTGCCCGCACATTCTCCAGTCCACCCCGGGTTTTGGCTGGCACACTATTTGCATTCTTCCGAGGGCGGGTTCAATGGCTCAGGCCGCACGGATCCAGCAAGGAATTGAAGTTAGCGTTATGGAAGGAAGTGTCATGGAATCCTCGGAGAGAGCCATTTACTCCAGAGTGGCGGGTCGCGCCGGGCATCGACTGGATGTGGGAGTGCTAAAGGAGCCCTCTGGCTACAGGATCAAAATCGAATCGGATGGAAACGAAGTCGGGGTGCTGTTTCGCCTGGCCGCGGTGCTGTATTGTCATAATTGGAGCGTTATGGAGGCCAAGATCAGTACTCCGGAAAGAAGCCTTATCAGCGACGAGTTTCTGATTCGTGCAGGCGAAGCGGGCCAGGAGCTGGATGAGAGTTCTTTGAAGCTGATGATCGACGATCTCGAAAGACTACTCTTTGACGGAATATCGGTGTTGGGTTATCTTACCGAGCATTCCAGGGAAGCGCCCAGGCCGGAGATAGGTTACGGAGAAGGGCAGGTATTCATTCGAGATCTGGACGAAGAAGTGGTTATCGAAGTCCGCGGTCAGGATAAGGCCGGTCTGCTATTGGCTTTATCGCAGGCTTTCTATCTTATGGATATAAGCATTATGGAGGCGTCCATCTTCACCGATGAAAAGGCCCAGGTGCATAACCTTTTCCTGATAGACCGTTCGGACCTTCGTTTCCGAAACCGGGAGTTCAGGACCAGGCTTACCGAAGAGCTACGCTACTTGATCTAGATGCCTGGCTGCCTTGCACCCCGGGCTGCCGGCCATTTGGTGCTCCGCGCCTGCTGGCTCCGCGCTTATTGGCTCCGCGCCTGTTGAACACTCCATAACTTTCCAGCGCGTATTCCAGGTAATGTGCAGGGGGCTGAACCCGGGTATCTTACATACACCCACGGGGCATCAATCGTTGTGGGAATAAAGGGGAAGTCCAATGAATTTGTAAGTCACCTTGCCGCGATCTCGGGTACGCGAGAATACAAATTTCAGCACCGAGAACTTTTCATAACCCGCGCCGGGTTCCAGTTCGTAATCCCATAGAAAGCCATAAACGCTTCCCCATTCGCGGAAGTTATTCTGTCTTCCTCGGTACCTGTCATAGTATAGGAGCCCACCCATAAGAAGCGTTCTTGTATGCTCCATTTTTGCAGGATCCTCGTTTCTGTACCAGAGCAGTCCCAGGCCCAGACCCTCTGAAACATCGCCATCATCCGAATACGACCAGCCCAGAAGCGGCGGTATGAGAACCTGCCGATCGTTTCCTTCGTAATCAATCCAGTAAAGGGGAAGAAAGCTATGGTGCCAGCCTAGATCCCGGTCAACCATAACGAAACTCAAGAGATTCGCGTTCCAGCGGTCCCTGTAATTATAGGATTCATACCCGCCCAGAGCCCGCCAGAGAAGGGCGGTTTCGCTTCCGTCCGGGGTTCGCTCATAGTAGGTGGAGCCAAGCAAGAAGTCCGTTTTTCCCAGAGAATCTCCGGATTGATTTTTGTTCCATTCGGACTCGAACAGAATCGGCGTGTAGTAGCGACTGTAATCCGCGCCGTCGCTTTCTACCCATACCGGGCCCTGCAACCCGTAGTATCCATCGCCCTGCCAGTTGTTGAAGGTCAGCAGAGGGATAAAATGGAAGGATGTTTCGTCCGATTCGGACTCATACCAATACAGCGGCAAAAAACTATGATGAAAGGAATCCCCCGGACCGTCGGCCAGTACAAAAGAGAGGACGTTTAAATTCCAGGAGGTACTGGTATTGGCCGAAGAGGAGGAACTGGCTCCCGAGGAGTCATACCCGAAAAGAATCCGGTAAAGTCCGCCGTAATTCGTGCCGTAGGGGCTGCTTTCGAAATAGAAGCTTTTGAACAGGAAAGACACTTCCCGGCTCTGGCCCGAATCCGTTCTGGTCCATTCGTTCTCATAGATTAGCGGAATGTACTGCCGGGCGTAATCGGGGGATGAGTGCCGATAAAAGATTCCGTAGAATCCCGTGTAAGAGTCGCCTTCCCACCAGTTGAAAACAAGAGGAAACAGGTGAAAACTGGAATCGATTCCCTCTTTGTGGTCCCAGCTTGAATAGTACACCGGACCAATGAGCATATCCAGCGAGGACGGTCCTTCTTCGTAGTAGTAGATTGGCCCCCAGTGCGATCGGCTCTCCGAAGGCCCGAATCCGAAGTAGAGCGGGAAAAGCACCAGGTGTTCGTCTTCCGCATAGAAGAATAGCGGAAGGATGTTTATATCGCTTTCGGCTTCTTCCCCGCCGGTCCAGCTGATCAGCCAGAACAGCCGGTTTTCGCTTACTCCTCCGCTGCTTTCGCTCCAGTACACAGGAGAAATAAACGATGAGTCTTCGCCATCGCTTTCGTAGTAATACAGGGGAAATACCGCATGATAGTCGCGGCCATAGAAGAATAACGGAAAGAGCCTCAGGTGATCTGTTTCGGTGCTCTGGTCGTCCTGGATGGTGCTTTCCCGATGTCCCAGGATCAGTAGATTCTGGGTCTTCCTGTTGTTCTCTACTCCTGAATAGTAGAAAGGTACCGGAAAGAAGGACCAACTGGAATGACTGGCCGGACTGCGTACTTCTCCCGAAAGATATAGGGGCGAATAGAAGCCGCTACGCTCCTGCATAGGTTCGGATGAACCCGGTCCATAGCTCTTTTCTTCCGTTGAATAGGACAGCGGAGTTAGACTGAACTCGGAGTAGCCCTTTCCATCCGGATCCTTCTGCCGTTTGCTATAGTACACGGGCAGAAGTCGGCTTCCCGATTCGGCCGGAGAATCGTAGCTGTTGTAGAATGGCCAGACGATGCTGGTCTCTGTGCGTTCCGCCACACGATCTTCTTCGTCCAGGTACAGAAATAGACCGTAGGAATGCAGGCTGTAATCCGGGGTCTCCTGGGAAGCGTAGATGGGCAGAAATAGCGGAAACAACACGAAGTAATGATTCGGGGCCTCGTCGTAGCTCATGTAAGCGCCCGGAATGACTGTTACCTGGTCGGCCGAAGCGTCGTCCCAGCTAAGCCAGAACAACGGTAGAGCTCGTGCATGGTGTCGAGTATCGGCGGTTTCCCGGGCAAAGAGGCCAAAGAGTACGCTCCAGCCAGAAAAGCGGATTGAGTTATCCCGGTTGATGGACGTGTCTTTCTTAATGGCCACCCCCTCTTCTGTTTCCAGCGTTTCGGGCTGATTGTCCGTTCCCAGGTCATCCGGATCGAAGGTTTCCACCGACAGAATCTGAGAGCCCTCCGGAATTTCTTCCCGCCTTTCCGGAGCCAGGACGCGGGTGTCATCCGTCTCCTGCAGCGGAATCCGGGCCGAATAGCTGAAAAGGTTGTAGAACCAGCCAACGTCGGTGTCCAGCACAGACACTGCCTTTGTTTCTCCGGTAACCGTATTTACTCTAACGTTTAAACTTTCTTCGGATAAAGATATACCGCCCAGGTTCACGTGGTAATTCTTTACCGGGTCTTCGTAATTGAAATATAGCGGCACCATGACGTTCCCGCTGGAGCCGCTTTCCTCTTTGTTTATCCAGGAGTAGTAGGGAAGCACCCAGAGATACTCGGTGGTTTCGTCCTTGCGAAAGAAATGAGCCGGCCCGAAATTTAGCTCTCGCTCCGGATTCCGGTCTTCGAAGTATAACGGAACAACGTGAGTATAGCCGTTTTCCCCTTCCTTCCAGAAAAACAAGGGCGCAAAGAAAAAATCATTCAATTCGTCGTTAGTTTCGTTCCAGTTTGCCAGAAGCGCAATATTGAAGTGATCTTTCCTTACCACTCCGGTTGCTTCGGTTACTATATCATGGGAGTGGTAGTAAGGGGGGAGAAACCTCAAATAGCCATCCTCGCTGTCCCTGGTATAAAAGATGGTCAGATAGTTGGTTTTTCGTGTGCTGCCGTCCGTGCGATAGGCGTACAGTACCGGGAGGAGCGGGAAGAGAATAGATTTAGTCTCAGCGGTGCGATCGTAATAATGTAAGAGGCCCCAGGAGTTGAAGTGGTCCGGGCCGCTGGTCTGGAAATACAGCGGAACCAGGTATGTGTAAGGATCCTCGCCGTACCCCTGGAAGTATAGAGGCGCAAACCAGAATCGCTCCATGGAGTCGCCTCGGGTTTTCCAGTCCATAAGCAGCGCAATGTTATAATGATCTTCAAATTCCGCCGGCGGAGCGTTGCTGCCCACTACAGGATTGCCCCGGGGATTGTTTACGCTGCGAAAAGGAGGGAGTTCTTCGGACTTATAGCTCGCCGCTCGGGCCTGCATATCCCGGGATTGGATTCGCTCCCTGGAATGATAGTACGGAGGTAAGAATGTTGTACTGCTGTCCGCGCTGCTATCCCAGTAGAACACTGTTAGCAGGTTGTGACGACTGTAGCCTGGCTCCGATTTCGATGCATAGACAATGGGAATCAGAGGAAAGCCAAATATAGACGAGTCCTGGTCTTCGCTGTAATAATGTAGGAGGCTAAAGTTTGTATCGCCTTCGGGTTCTGAGTCGCTAAACCATAGCGGCGGAATATGAAAGTAGCCGTCGTCCCGGGTGTCGTGGAAGTAGAAAGGCAACCATCGAACGCTATAGTTAGGCCGCTTTTCCCAGAGATAAAGAGGCGATATGGCCGACCAACCGCTTTCATCCTCACTATAATGGAAGACCGTCAATAAATTTGTACTGCTGCTATTTTCTGTCTCCCGGTTTGCATAGAGAATAGGTAGAATCGGAAATCCGGTCCTGCTGGAATAGCTTGTATTGCCGGAGCTGCTATTGGTCTCATAGCTGCGATAATGCAATGGACTGAAATGGAATGAATCCTCTGCGTTGGGGCGGGCCGAGGATTCATAAAACAGCAAAGGGAATATGAAAGAGAAGTAATCCCGGTTCGCCGAAGACTGGGATTCGTAATAGTAAAGTGGAAACAGGGTACTGTAGCTCTGTCCCCGGGCCGGATTCGAACCTCCGTAATAGAGCGGAAAAAAAGCGTGGTCGTAATCCCGATCGTTATCCGGCCCCTCCTCGGAGGAGTAGAAAAGGAAGAAGTAAAGATCCCAGATTTTGCTGGTGCGTCTATCGACCCTGGAGATCCAGAAGGTGGAGTTGATTCTGGTTTCATCGGAGTCGTACCTTCGATGATAGAAAAGCCCCGGCACAGGCATGGCAAAAAAGCTATTGCGCTCATCGATTTTGCTATCCAGACTATAATAGAAGGGAAAGAACCGGGTGGATTTGAAACGGGGGTAGTCTTTGTGTTTGTAAAGCCAGAATAGCTGGTTTGAGTAATGGCCTTCCCAGTCTTCCATCACCCAGAAGATGGCATCCACCGGCACCTTGCGGGCTTTCTCCGATCCATAGTAGGTCTCGGGCTCGGGCTGTAAATCCGACCAATCGTCCCGGGCCGCCAGGGGAGAAACGATTGCGGCTGAGAGCACGAAATATAGGATGTAGTTTAATACCTTCATGAACTTAGCGCAGAACAAAGACGCCAATATGCAGACGGATACTGCAAGTGCAACAATAGACGTGAGTTCCAATCGTCTTGTTTTCCTTATTTCTCTGGATCATACACTTAGAAATGATCTTTCGGATCAATTGGCCAACTACGGCTTCGACATATTGCCCTTCCCTGACCTGGAGGCGGCTCGAGTGACCATGCAGGCCAAGGTTCCCCTGGCCATGATAGCCGATCTATCCGAAGCTCACGATGAGAATCCTATGACTCTTGCAGAGCTCAAGCTATTTAGGCATCAAGCCGTTCCCGTTTTGATTGTCTCCAATGAAGACAGTTTTGTTTCCAGGCTGCAGGCTGTCCGCTTTGGCGGTGACTATTATTTCCAGAAGCCGGTGGACCTTTTTAGCATTGTGGAGGTGCTGGACCGCCTTACGGAATCCCTGCTGCCGGATCCGTATCGGGTGCTTGTTGTGAAGGGGCCGGCCACTGACAACAATGCGGTACAGGCCCTGGATGATTCCCCGGATGTGAGCATTTTTCGATTGGATGCGCCGGATGAAATATTTGATGCCCTGCTGGAATTTGATCCAGAGCTCGTACTGCTGGATCTCTATTATCCGGAATGTCTGGGTATGGAGCTTTCCTCGGTAATTCGTCAACAGGACGGCTACGGTGGCCTGCCGATTCTGTTCCAATCTCCAGAAACGGATCCGGAAAAGAAAGGGGCTGCCCTGAAGCGGGGCGGCGACGAGATCCTGTCGTCCAGCATTAGCGCCGCAGATTTGTACAGATCTATTGCTCTAAGGGTGGAGCGCTACAGAACGGTGATTTCCCAGACCGTGCGAGACAGCCTTACCGGCCTTCTGAATCACACAACCACTCGCAAGAAGCTGGAAACCGAAGTGCAACGCTGTCAGAAGCAAAGCGAGATCATGGGATTTGCCATGATCGACATAGATAAGTTCAAACACGTGAATGATACCTACGGCCATGCGGCCGGGGATCGAGTGATCCAGAACCTGGCCAGGCTCCTGAAGCAAAGAGTTCGGCGATACGACGTTGTGGGTCGCTACGGCGGGGAGGAATTTGCGGTGATTATCTCCGGTTTAAACAAGGAAAGCATCGGGGCCATGATGGAGACCATTCGGGAAGATTTCTCAAACGTGGTGCACAGTTATCAAAACTACCAGTTCCAGTGTAGCTTCAGTTGCGGTCTGACTTTTTTCCCGGATCTGCCGGATGCGCAGCAACTGAATGATGCCGCCGACGAAGCGATGTACAAAGCGAAGTCCCGTGGCGGTAATCAAATCCAAATCCGCTTGCCCTGATAGCCGCCGTCCACAATCCATCCAATATTCCGGTTCATTGTTTCCAGAGCCAGCCCATGAGGGTCGCGATGGATGGGTCTTCAGGCCTCTTTGCGCCGAACAGCGGAGCATTCCATGGATCAGCTACTTCTGATGCTAGTCATCATCAACCCGTTTGCGCAGGTGCTGTATCTTGCCGATTTGATGAACGAGCTCTCTTTTCGAGACTTCGTTCGTGTGCATTTGCGGGCATCGCTACTAAGTCTGGGGATATTTCTGATCTTCACCCTGTTCGGGCAAATGCTTCTGCAACATGTGTTTCAGGTGCAGCTGGCATCACTGCAGGTTTTCGGGGGTATCATAATGCTTTTCATCGCCTTCAGATACATCTCCCAGGGCGCCGGGTCCAACCTGTTATTTCGAGGAGACATCTCCGAACTGGCTCCTCAGATCTCTCTTCCGTATATGGTAGGACCGGGCACTATTTGGATTTCCATTCTACTCGGCGAAATCTATGAGCCATACATTTCTGTGGGAATCATATTCGCTGTTCTGGGGATTAATTTTCTGTTTGTGATTTTGATTTGCCTGATCTTCGAACGGGTCACCGGCCGACGGGAAACGCGCCTGGGAAAATACTTCGCCATCCTTATGCGAACCAATGCGCTTTTCATCGGCGCTATTGCCATGGAGATGGTGGTGACTGGTCTGAAGGCCTCGTTTCCTGTCCTGGGCGAGGCGCAGGCGTGGCTGTAGAAAGTGCGTGGTCAATGAGTCCATTTATTAAATCCTGATGGATGGCGCTGGATACGATTCCGGTAAAGTACCCGGTAAGATATCCAACAACATCCAGCACTACAGCTACCATGGAACTGTCCTGGGCGAAAATTCCCTGCTTCTGCTGGTAGGCGTAGATATGAAGCGAAATCTTATAGTCCACATAGATTCCCCAGATTCCGCAGGTCACAATAACCAGTAGTAGATCCAGACCGTAATCATTGTCTGTGGGCGATTTACCGGTCAGGAACGTAAGCTCTTGATACACCTTGTAGTACCAGTAGAGTAGGTAGAATCCACAAGTAACCAGGCTCAGCACTATCACTGTGGCCACGCTTCGCTTTTCCAGGATCATGTTCCGATTTTGTCAGGATTTCAAGGATAGTAAAGCAAATTAGGGCAGGCTACGGACGGAAGGCTGCGCCTGAGTTCGAGCCCGGACTTGAGGTCGGTCCCGGGCGGGCTGCTGGCCAGAAAGGATTGACGAGTCTGTTCTCGCTTACTTTCTCGTAAGGGTGAGTACCGTAGCAGAGAGAAATACCGGAGCAGGCACCGCCGAAGAGTTTGGCCAGAAAGCCCGGACCGCTTTCAGAGAAATCCGCAAGACATCCACTGCCTTGAGAAATCAGATCCTTCTGGATGCAGCGGCGGAACTGGAAGAACGCAGGGTCCAGCAGGAATTACTGGAAGCCAACGAAAAAGATCTAAAACAGGCCGATGCCATGGGCATAAGTGAGGCCCTCAAGGAAAGGCTAACCCTGACAACTTCACGAATTCAGTCCATGGCGGACTCTCTACGGGAAATCGCCGCTTTTCCCGACCCGGTGGGCGAAGTGACACTGGGCAGGACTCTCAAGAACGGCGTACGAATGGTACAGAAAAGGGTTCCCCTGGGCGTGGTCTTTACCGTGTACGAATCCAGACCTAACGTTACTATCGATGTCGGGGCGCTTTGCATTAAGAGCGGCAATGCGGCCATTCTGCGCGGCGGCAAAGAGGCCATTCATTCCAATATCGCGCTCCATACAATCCTTGCCAGTGCCGTAGAGCGGAACGGTCTTTCTCGGGATTGTGTTCAGTTTGTGCGGGAAACGGACCGTCAGTTCATGTTCGAACTCTTAAAACAGGAGCAAACAATAGATCTGGTAGTACCCCGGGGGGGCGAGGGTCTGATTCGAGCGGTGAGCGAAAACACTTCTATTGCCGTCGTGAAGCACGACAAAGGCGTCTGCAATCTGTTTGTGGACGAAAGTGCGGACCTGGAAAAGGCTTCGGCTATAGCTATTAACGCCAAACTGCAGCGACCTTCGGTTTGTAATGCCATCGAAAACCTGCTGATTCATTCTTCTTTCCCTCACATCGCCGTCCTTCTTGAGCGACTAAAAGATGCTGGCGCCATTCTGCTTGGTTGCGAAGAAACCAGAAGAATCTATCCGGATGCGGCTGCTATGGAAGATCCCCGGCAGGAATATGCCACCGAATACCTGGATCAAAGGCTTGCGGTGAAGCTGGTAAGTTCTCTGGACGAAGCTATTGAGTTCATCGATCAATACGGAAGCGGCCACTCGGAGGCCATTGTTTCGGACAGCCAGCGTTCCATACTCAAATTTCGAGATGAAGTGGATACGGCGGCCATCCTGGTGAATTGCTCTACCCGATTTCATGACGGCGGTCAAATGGGCATGGGCGCCGAAGTGGGCATCTCCACCGGACGCATGCACGTTCGCGGCCCCATGGGAGTTAGAGATCTGACCACCACCACATATGTCCTGGAAGGGGAAGGACAGATACGATCTTGATTTCGAGTCCGTTAAGGGTTGCTATACCGCGGGGACAATCCTCGCATACCCGGGCATTTCGTCGAATAATCGGTCAGCTGGTCGGCCAGCCCGCCGGCCAGTACAGCGGCCAGCCGAGGGGCGCAGCCAATCCATTGGCCGCTGCCAGCTCTGCCTGAAAGAGATACGCCCTTGAATACTCGATGCTATCTGTTTGGAGGCTCTTTTGATCCGCCGCATTTGGGCCACCAGGTTCTGATCCAGGGACTGAAGCGAATGGCCGCGGGATCGGCAGTGGATCATATACGAATCATGCCTGCGGCTCAGTCGCCGTTCAAAACCCATCGGGATCATGCAGAGGCTCACCATAGACTGGCCATGCTGGAACTCACCCTGGAGACCCTGGCCACGGAAGAGGCCATGGTTCCCGGCGGGGGCGAAGGGGAATCTAACGGTGCAGCGTCGGTGAGCGCACCCGAGGGCCGCCAGAACTCGGTACATGACACAGGCCTTAGAGCGGTTCCGGTGGTCATCGACACCTACGAATTGAACGAAGGCGGCATTAGCTATTCGGTGCGCACAATACGCCATCTGCAAAAGCAGGGGCTGGACCCAATACTTGTGATTGGAGCGGATAACCTGTATGGCCTGGAGGACTGGAAAGAGCACACCTACCTTCTGGAAAATGTGGCCATCCTTGTTTTTATGCGCGAAGGCCAGAGCCTGGCGGGGCTGGAGTATCAGCGTGGGGAGTTACAGAAGAGGTATGCGGTGCGGTCCATCGAACTTCTGGACATCTGTCCGCCCGGTTGTGCGAGTAGCGATATTCGTCAGGCTCTCATCGCCGAAGCCGATCTGCTGAACCCGGAGGAAGCAGAACAAGACCACGCTGAATCTTTTCCTCGGAATCTGATTGCCCGCTGCCTTTCCGAACCTGTGCTTAACTACATCAAAGGCCACGGGCTCTACCAGGCGTAGCCTCCCACTGAATCCCCGGATGCCCGGCAGGAGGGTACTTCATGGGCTGGCGAACTACCATTTTCCTCCTGTTTGCTCCATGTCCTGCGAGCGTGATTCCCGCAAAGAGCCATCCCTATTGCCCTTCATTTTGCGCGGCTGTTCCATGGACTGCCCGCGTCGACTCTGGTGTTGTCGGCGCCGCTGAGAGAATTATTCCGGCATTAACCGTACGTTGGCGAAATGCCAAAAGCCTTCTTGATGAAACCAATGCCGGCATAGATCAACGGAGTATCCAACAAGGCCAGGGCGAGCTTTACAAGATAGGTTGTTATGATCACCTGCACCACCGTGACAGGCTGATCCTCACCGGGCACAAAGAATGGCATTTTCCAATAGAAAGTAAGAAAGATGCTGTTCACGATGATTGTGTCCAGCAACTGGGATACGGCAGTGGATCCGTTGTTCCTAAGCCATAGATGTTTGCCCCGGGTAAGCCTACGCCAGAAATGAAACATAAAATTATCGGTTAACTGTGCCGCCAGATAGGCAAGCATGGAAGCAAATAGAAGCAGTCCTGGCGCGTCGAAGGTAAAGGTAAATGCCGTTTGTGCTGCTGCCGATGTGGCTCCCCGCAAAGTTCCATCCTTTCCGATAATGTGGAACTCATCAGAAAAGCTTTTGGCATACTCGGCGGGTACTCGCCACACTTCAGCCGGCGGCAGAGCCTGCACTATCTGAAGAATGAGAAGCATAAGCATGCTGGCTACGAATCCGTAGACCACCATCAAATCCGCCTTCTTCTTTCCGTAAGTTTCTGATACGATATCGGTGAGCCAGAAAGTGAATGGATAGGTTACAATACCTGAAGTCAAAACGATAGACAGACTTTCTGTCCCCGGGAATAGCACAAAGAGCTTGGTGCCCACCATGTTGGTTAATACCAGCATGGTGACAAACATACTGGAAAGAAATACGTACAGATTTCTCTGGGTTTCCGTGGGATGGGGAATGAGTGGAGCTATGTCTGGATTCACTACTGCCCTTCAGATTTGCTCTGGGAGTTTTTTTTCACGATGATTTTTCTATGTGTAAGTATGCTAACTGTTTTCCCATCGATGCGAATCCCTTCGCCCCATTCCTCAAGAAAGTCATTCAGCTTCTGCCTTAACTCCTGGTTTTCCGCGCGTAGTTGTTCCAGTTCGGCATCGTCGGAGCCAGTAACCTCTGCAGCCGCCAGACCTTCTGATACTTCTGTAGATACCCCTTCCATAGAGCTTTGATCGGTTCCGGCGCTTTCGGGGCTTCCGCTGCCTTCGTCAGTTTCGCTGCGATGCAAATGCACCGGCCCCTCTACGTCCGAAAGCTGGTAGGTGTCCTGCTTGTAGTCGGTTTCAACAACCAGCAGAGGTCCCTCGGGGCCGGCGGTTTGTTCGGTAATTGTGGGAAATGCGGGCATAAGCGCCGCAAGATTGGATTGCAGGCTTTCCAGGATATGGGAACCTTCCGGATTGGCCTGGATCTGGTCGCGGATATACTCCTGCAGTTGATTCAGTAATTCGGCCTGGACCTTCTGCTTAATTGCTCGGTCTGGTTCACGGATAGAAAGTAGCTCAAATAGGCCGGCCCTCAATTGAAACTCGGTGAGCCGGCTAATGAGATCTGAATAGTCCTGGGCTTTGCGAAGAGCGCCGGAGCATTCATCGCGGACGGCCCGAATCCAGGACAGCACCGTGGCGCGATCCTTCTCGGATAGATCGCTGTGGGCTACCACTTCCTGGAGCTTGCTGTCCAGTTCCTCGGCCTTGAGGCTTTCTCTAATCAGTTGGTTTGCGCTTTGCATCCTCTATCCAGTCCACCAGTTCCTCATAAATTTCGTCTTCTGCGTCCGGATGCAAGAACAGATCGAAATGATCGTAATCATGAATCCGGTTTGCCTCGCTACCTTCCAGCCAGAGCACGGGATTGTCCGTATCGTAAGGACTGAATTGCTTTCTTAATTTCTGCAAATAGGTTTTTTCTCCCCATACAGAAAAGACCGGATAAAGGGTTTCTTCCGGACTGAATCCGTCTATCTTTCCGAAAATGAAGGCCACCGGGATGGACATTTCTCGAATCGAGGGAAACATGCGGACTGCTCCCAGGTCATCCGGAACTACAGACTCCGGGATTGTTCTCAGTTGCAGTCCTGCCTTAATATGTCGTGTATCGATGAAACCCAGGCAGGGGCCGGTGAGGTTCAAGCACTGATTGCTCAAATCTTCGCCCACCGGGAATGACGGACTTCGATACAGCGAGCCGGGGTAGGCGTAGTCCAGTCCCGAGCCCAGAAAGAATACAGAGTAGATCCGGTTACCCCGGGGGTCCTGCATGGCTTCTCCCGACGGCTCCAGCCGCCCCAGATATGGGAGCCAGCGTTGACCGCCCAGGGAAACTCCTCCGGCAACGAATTGATTGCATTCGCAGTCCGTTCGCACCAGGGAAATGGCCTTTTCAATTTCAGTGCCCATGACAGTGGTCTGGATGGGCGAGTGATTCTTCCACATTAGTATGTAAACGTTATGATCCTCAAAGGACTGGATGAGTCCGTCTTCCCGACCGAGGATGCCGGGAGCGAATAGAATTGGATCGAGCAGAATGATGGAGCTTCGATCTGCCTTTATTGTTCCCACACTATATACTTCCAGGGTCTCGGTCTGGCCTACCGGATTGGCCCGGGGACCGCTCTCCGAAAAATTGGGCGCTTCTGCTTCGAGGCGCTGCACGGCTGCAACAAGCATTGTTGCCGCAAGGAATAGTCCTGAAATCCTTCGCAGGTTATAGGTAACGTTTGCTATCTGGACTTTAGATACGAGCGCTGCTATGGCGCGCGGTACATTTCCGTTGCTTACAATTTGAGAGGCTACATTCCTGCTGGACGGTGATTTGCGAATGGCTCCGGTCATCGGTTCAGTGCTGGCCACTTTGGCCTGTAAGGACTCAGTTAACGCTTTAGTTACGTTCATTCAACCACTCCAGAATTACCGGGATTACATCTTCCCCGGCATTGGTCCCGACAAACAGATCTGTATGCCCGTAGTCTTCGGATTGTCCGCTAGCCCGGGATGCGATGAAGAGACTCTTGTCTTCGCTGCCCAGCGACTCATAGATCTCCCTTAGCATGTAGGGCGATCCCAGGTGATCCCGACGGCCGCCGAGCACAAGGACTGGAACGCGCACACGCTTAAGGTTACGAGTGTAATTGATGGCGCCGTCTTCGCTTTTTACTTCCCCGTCTTCTACAGCGGCGGCGAATTGATCCGCCACGCCGATGGCTATGTTATTGGCCGTATGCTCTTTCATGGAGCCTTCCATGCCCTCAGGCAGGTTTTCCGGGTACCAGAACATATTCATCAGGTATTTGTCCGGCGAAAGCGAAATACAACTGTGTCTTTCCATTCGGGCCATGGAGCCCATGGGAAGCACCGGAAGTAGAAAAGAGCAGTTGCCCAGAGCATTCCAGGTGTTGAGGTTGCGTGTGGGTGTTTCAAACAGAAAGGGAGATCCGATGGTGACCAGATTCTTGATCCGTTCTTCGCCCAGGCTACCGATTCTTGCATAGGCAATCAGTCCGCCCATGCTATGGCCAATCCAGTTAACCCCGGAAGCCCCGGTTTGCTCCATAACAAAGCTAATGGCCGTATCCATATCCCGGTGGATATAATCGTCCATATTATAATCGTAGGTGTATTCGCCGTAAAAGAGGGAAGGGGAACCGGCATCCGGTCGACCCCTCAAATCCAGAAGCCAGACATCGTATCCTTGCTTCTGTAGTTGCATGGCCAGCGATCGACTGCCGTTCATTTTGTAATACTTACGGCTGGCCATGAATCCATGGCACAGTATGACCGGAAACCGTTTATTCTGAGCATTGCTTTCGGCGGAAAAGTGTTCCAGGCTAAGGGGGTAGCCATCCGTGGTCACCGGATGGAAGAGCTTGCCCTCTGGTAATTTGGTACTGGAGGCACAGGCCGACAGTAGCATGCCGGCAAATCCAGCGCAAAGCCAGACAAGGGGTGGTCGGATCGTCATGCGACGTAGATTTCCTCAGGTCAGGTACTCTGGCAAGTGCAAAGCAACCGGAGCCTCTGGCCTGGTGAATTGAATGTGGTGAATGGCATGTGTGCAGCCTGCCGGATCACAAAGAAGAGGTCCAGACTTGCCAGGCCTGGGAGGCCTGCGGTTAGCGTGGGCTTGTGCCGCGATGGCCCATGCGTTCCTGTACTGATTTGAGCTCGGTTCAGCCGTCTACAGCTTGCCTGCCGTTTTCAATGCTTGCTCCAGGGCATTCCAGGCCAATGTGGCGCACTTCACTCGAATCGGGTACTGCTGCACTCCCCGCAAAGCTTCCAGGTCCTCCAGTCCTTCGGGGAATTCCACATCGTGCTTCTCTACGATCATGGACTTGAATCGCTCGATAAGATCCTCCGCCTGTTCCACAGTCATGCCGTCTACGGAGTCGGCCATCATGGAACCGGAAGCGGTGGAAATACTGCAGCCATGGCCGCCCATTCCTATGGCCTTGATCACCCCATCTTCTACTTTGAGATAAACCTCTACCTCATCGCCGCAGCTACGGTTTACTCCGGATTCGTGTACATTGTGATCTGCCGGAATAGCGCGATGGGATGGTTCCTGACTATGTTCTATGATCAATTCTTTGTATAGATCTTCACTTAGCGACATGTATTACCTCTGTGACCTATCTTTGCGCCTTTTTTGCGGGCATCTTGAAAATGCTTCGCACCTTTTGGAGGCTTTTCACAAGAGCGTCAATATCGTCCGGACCGTTGTAGAGATAGAAGCTGGCTCGCACAGTTCCGGAAATGCCTTCTTTTTTCATGAAAGGCTCGCAGCAATGGTGCCCGGCCCGAACCGCCACGCCCTCTTCGTCCAGAATACTGCCAATATCGTGGGGATGAACCCCATCCAGTAGAAAGCTGATTACGCCGCCGCGGTTAGCCAGATCCTGGCTGCCATACAATTTGATCCCTTCTACCTTTTTGATCTCCTCGAGACCGTATTCAAGAAGGGCCACTTCATGGCTGTGGATATTCTCCAGGCCTACCTGGTTCAGGTAATCCAGAGCTACAGAAAAGGCTACCACTCCCGCGATGTTGGGAGTGCCCGCTTCAAACTTCATTGGTAGCGGCGCTGGCTTAAAGGAGTCCCGGGAAACGGTAAGGATCATATCGCCGCCGCCCAGGAAGGGCTCCATGTTTTCCAGGATCTCGCGTTTTCCGTACAGCGCGCCGACCCCGGTGGGCCCCAGCATCTTATGAGCGCTAATTGCATAGAAATCACAGTCCAGATCTTCTACATTTACGTTCAGATGGCAGGCGCCTTGCGCTCCATCGACTACGAAAAGAGCCCCGGCCTGGCGTGCGGCTCTGCCGATGGTTTTTAGATCATGAATGGTTCCCACGGCATTGGACATATGGGCCACGGATACGATTCGCGTCCTTTCGCTGATTACTTCGTTTAGCCGGTCAAGGTCGTATCGGGCATCCTCGGTTAAGGGTATGTGTTTTAGAATTGCCCCGGTCTTTTTGGCCGCCATCATCCACGGAACCAGGTTGGAGTGGTGTTCCAGTTCGCTCACCAGGATTTCATCGCCGGGCTGCAAGTTGTTCATGGCCCAGCTATAAGCTACAATGTTCAGGCTTTCCGTGGTGTTTCGCGTGAAGATGACGGTGTCCGGGTCTGGTGCCCCCAGGAATTTGGCCAGTCGCGCCCGGGTTCGGTCGTATAGATCGGTGGCCTCGTAGCTCAGTCGATAAGCCCCCCGGTGAATATTTGCATTTCGGCACCGGTAATAGTCCTCGAATGCTTCGATTACCCGGCGAGGCTTCTGGGAGCTGGCCGCGCTATCCAGAAATACCAGCGGCTTTCCATTCATTCGCGTAGAAAGAATGGGGAAGTCCTCTCTGATTTTTTGATAATCCAATGATTTGGCCGCCATGGAACATTAGTCTCCTGCCTGGATACAATCCAGCCTTACACTGGTAAAAAAATAGGCCGGTGTCTGCATTGCCAGTGTTTTTGCGGTTGAGTCCTTCCGGTTAGCTCAAGGGTCTGCCCGGATTTCCGTTGAGCCGGCAGAGGCTGGTCGCCCGATTATCAGGCATCCAGGTCCACCACTACCTGCCCGTCTTCAATTTGCACGGGATAGACCTCTATGCTCTCGGTGGCGGGCATCCTGGTTGCTTCGCCGGTTTCCATATTGAACCGGGCGCCGTGCCGGGGACAGACTATCTCCGATCCTTCCAGCTTTCCGCCGTTCAAGGGACCGCCGTCATGGGTGCAGGTGTTTTCGAAAGCGCAAATCTTTCCGTTTAGCCTGGTTAGCGCCACCCGTCCAATTCTTGTATTGCAGGTGAATACTTCCCCTTCTTTGATTTCTGATTCAGAGGCCAGTTTTTCTGCCATGATCTCTCCTGTGGTTTTAATGATTTCCTGGTCCGGGTAGCCAACAGGACTCTGGCCAATTCGGCGCCATGAGCCCGTGCTTCTATACAGATCGTGGCAACGGCCTTAGCTCTCCAGAATCGGGAACATCTCTTCTCTGATACCGGCCAGGTCTTCTTCGGAAAGACGCAGCTCTGAAAGTATCTCTTCCATGAACCCTTCTATAAGCATTCTTCGCGCCTGCTCCAGGGGAACGCCTCTACATTGCAAAAAGAACAATGCCTGGTCGTCGAGATCGCCTACAGTAGCCCCGTGTTCGCAGGATACATCCTCTGACTGAATGATCAACCTGGGCATGGATTCCGCACGAGCTTTCTTGCTCAGAACGATATTGTTATTTGTCTGATGCGAGTTGATCTGCTTGATGTGCGGCGGCGCCACCAGCGATCCGTTGAATACACTGTGAGCCCGGTCTCTGAGGACGGTCTTATAGAGCAGGGTGCTGTCGCAATGGTCGGCCTCATGGCTGATTTCCATTTCCATGTCGTGGAACTGAGCCCCTCTGCCGGTGTAGAGGCCAATCCCTCTAAACGTTCCGCCTTTTGCCAGTGCCCGGGCCCGTACGAACCCTTTTCCGGTGAGTCCTCCGCGATGGATGGCACAGTAGTGAACGTTACTGTCCCGGCCCTCCAGCACATCCATCCTGTGGAAGTGGAATCCCAGGTCATCGTGCTTTCGGCTGTCCACGATTCGCACTCGCGCATTATCGCCGACCTCTACGAATGAGCTACTACTCCACATACGGCCGGGATCCTCGGAATTACCGGTGGAATCAATGTATTCGATGAACAAATCCAGCTCTTTGTCCGGATCCACTCTGACGAACAGGGCAGGCAGATGCAGATCCCCTTCGGTACCTGTATGCACAATGCGGAGGACTACATCTTTCTTGATTTGTAGAGCAAGAGGCTCGCTGTATGCCAGGCAGGTCAGTTCGAAGGGATCGCGCTGGCGTTCGGATCTTTCCTTTAGCCAGGCCCATCGGTCCTGAAAGGAGTCACTGAGAAGCTCGATGCCGGCATTGCGGTAGGTCTCCTGGTTTTCCGGAGAAGGCGCCGGTAGCTCTTTGTATTCAGATAAAGGCGAACCGGGCGAATTGCTGAAATAGATCCGGGTCTCGGTCTTTCCCGGACTGCGGGATAGCACATCCACACCGTCCAGGCGTACCTTTCTCCATTGTTCGCTGGATCTGTCCGGATGGCTCTGCGGACTGGCTTCTTTGAGCGCCGTCAGCGCGTCGCTTTTTATTCCGGCGATTGCGCTCATGTATTGCCTCCGGCCGTCGCTTTGCCTACCCAGTCGTAGCCCTGTTGTTCCAGCTTTTCTGCCAGTTCCGGTCCGCCGCTGGTTTGCACCTTGCCATCCATAAAGATATGCACCTTGTCCAGAGAAAGATAATTCAGTATACGCTGATAGTGTGTAATCACAAGCATGGATCGTTCCGGCGAGTTTTGCTTTTCGATGCTTTCGGCGATGATGCGCAGAGCGTCAATGTCCAGCCCCGAATCCACTTCGTCCAGAATAGCAAGCCCTGGTT
This sequence comes from Spirochaetaceae bacterium, assembly GCA_002730875.1. GTDB lineage: Bacteria > Spirochaetota > Leptospiria > Leptospirales > Leptonemataceae > UBA3465. The sequence goes on from PCBI01000019.1 coordinate 61,714, forward strand.
TCATCAGGCTCATCTGAAGAATTTCGTTTCTTTTCTTTTCTCCGCCGGAAAAACCGTCGTTTACGTAGCGGCCCATGAAGTTGGAATCCATCTTTAGATCATCCATGGCCTGCTTTACTTCGGTGCGAAATTCGCGCACCGGAACGTCCTTACCGCGGACGTTTTTCAGCACGTTTCGCAGGAAGTTGGTCACCGTTACTCCCGGGATGGCTGTTGGATACTGGAAACAAAGGAACAGTCCTCGGCGAGCTCTTTCATCGGTGGACCATTCAAGAATGGACACTCCCTTGAACAGTATGTCGCCGCCGGTGACTTTATAATTTGGGTGGCCCATGATGGTGTTGGACAGTGTGCTCTTTCCCGAACCGTTGGGCCCCATGATGGCATGGATCTCTCCAGCCGGTATGGTCAGATCGACGCCTTTCAGTATCTCTGTGTCATCCACTTCTACGTGCAGGTCTTTGATTTCCAGTATTGCGCTCATTGTTTTTTCCCGGTTTCTCTCTCGTTTGATTTTTAAATAGTTCTCGCTATATCTTTGCATTCAAACGCTTGCGGAAGGTATGTATTGGCCTTCGCGCATCGCTTCTTTCATTTCAGTTGTCAGTCCGTTGTCAGTTAAGAACGGGCCCGGAAGAATACCGGGCCAGTAAATGTTTAGTCAGTCACGGTGATGCCGTCGGAATCCAAAGAGTCCGAGGCGAAGATCCCGGAGACTCTTGGATCAGCAGGCCGGCCCAGACACGGTAGCCTGAGGAACCTCCTGCTTTTTCTGGTCCTTTCTTTCAATGGCTTTGCCATCTTCCAGAATCATACGGATTAGTCGGCTCATCTCTACCGAGTACTCCACGTTTAGATCTCGTACTACACCGTCGCAGAAGCCGTTCACGATAAGCAGCTTGGCTTCGTCCTCGTTCAGGCCCCTACATTGCAGGTAGAAAAGCATGTCTTCGTCGATCTTGGATACCGTGGCCTCGTAGTTCAATGAACCATCGGCCCCGGCCACGTCGTTGTAAGGATAGGCATGGGATTCGCTGCGATCATCCATCATCAGGCCGTCGCACTTAATATGGCTGAAGGCGCCGGTGGCCGATTTGTCGAACTTTACCAGGCCTCTGTAGGAATTGATTCCTCCGTCCAGCGAAACGCCTTTGGCCAGAACATTGGATCGCGTATCCTTTCCGACATGGATGACTCGGGCCCCCGTATCCTGGATCTGGCCGCCGCCGGCAAAAGCCAGGGACAGAATATCGCCGGTGGAGCGATCGCCCTTGAGTATGATTCCAGGGTACTTCATGGTCTGGGCGCCGATGTTCACGTCGGTCCATGTAATGTGGGCTTCTTTTTCCGCCAGACCGCGCTTCACCGTCCAGTTATACATATTCTTCTTCCAGTTCTGGATGGTAGTGTAGTGAATCCGGGATTTATCCAGGGCTACCAGTTCTACTACCGCTGTATGGAAGTTGGTTCCCGCATCCTGCAAAGAGGTGCAGCCTTCGCTGTAAACGATCTCCGCTCCTTCATCGGCAATGAGAAGCGTTCTTTCATATTGACCGGAGCTGGCGGCGGTTACCTTGAAATAGGCCTGCAAGGGCATGGGCGTTTTTACGCCTTTGGGGCAATAGGCGAAAGAGCCTCCGCTGAATACGGCGCTGTTCAGGGCCGCGAACTTGTTATCATCCGGAGTCACTACGGACCCCAGGTACTGCTTTACCAGTTCCGGGTATTCCCGGATCGCTGTATCGATGTCGCAAAAGATAATGCCCAGTTCTTCCAGTTCTTTTTTGACGTTAGCGTAAACGGTTTCTGAATCGTTCATGGCTTCCAGCCCCGCCAGGTAACGTCTTTCATGTTCCGGGATTCCCAGACGCTCAAAGCTTTCCAGGACGTCCGGATCTACCTCATCCCAGGATTTCTTTTTCTGCTTGTTGGACCCCACGTAATGAACATAATCTTCCAGATTGATGTTGAACTGAGGGATGAAACCCCAGGTGGGCATGGGTTTGGATTGGAATGTATCTAGAGCCTGCAACCGGAACTCGGTAAGCCATCCCGGCTCGTTCTTGATGTGCGAGATGGACTCCACTACCTTGCGGTTCAGGCCCCGGGGAAATCCATCCGGCTGATAAAATGCTGGTTCGTTTTGATCGGTCTTCTCTAATATCTCGGTCGACATATCCACTCCCTATCCAGAAAGAACGAATCAGAAGCGGGCTCGGGCAAGTACTATTTAGAAAGAAGACGCCTGGGAGGCAGGGGTCGGTGAAGGACTATTCTTCCGGGCTATCCTGGGCTGTTTGGAGGCGCGTGCGGACCACCGACAGGTGGAATACAGCATGCTTGAGGGCAAACTCGGCAAACAGCCGCAGGTTCATACCGCCGAAGGCCCCCTTTCGGATGTCCATGTCCTCTTCCGTGCGGTTCTGGAGCGCCCTTTTGAACTTGCCCAGGGCTTTTTGAAATCGACCGATTAGCTTTTCCCGTTGTTCCGGGCTGGCGGGCTTCCCGGGATGATAGGTGCCGTAGTCATATCGAGGGGGCCGATTGGTGGGACGTACATCCTCGATGCGCGGCGCCTTCTTCTTCTGGGCCCCCCGGGCTTTGATTACCCAGGCCGGGGCGCCAATGTAGCTGGCCAGATAGGACAGCGTGTTGGAGATGTGCCGGACGTTCCGGGCCGGACTCCAACCCTCCGGGTAGCCCGAAGCGTTCAAATATTCCAGAGGGATCTCCCGAATGAATTCGGTAAGCTCATGGGACACCTGGTCGCATTGGTCCTGCAACTCCTGGATGGTGCTGGTGCTATGTATTTCCGGCAACGGGCGCACAGGAAAAAGATTCTTTTTAGCCAGGGCTATTGGGAAGCTTTTTTTAAAGTTATTGGCCGGGTTGCTGGCCCGGTAGGGAATTCAATACGGTGATCCGGATCTACTTTCTACCGGGCCGACTCCGGATTCTCCACGAAAGACTGCGGGGCCTGCGCCGGAGCGCCCGGGAGTCGGGTCTTGCTGCATGATAGGACAAAATAGTTGCGCTTCAGAGGGGTCTGAGCATTCTTCAGGCCTATGCTCCAGCTTATCTGGAATACCATCGCCTACAGCGGAATGACTCGCGTCAGAGATGAATCCGAGCAAAAGAATGTACTCCTTCTGAACACTCTCTCTGTGTTGATCACGGTATTTACCGTTATCGTCACCGGAGTGTCGGTTTATATCCTGCCTTCAGAAATGAGCGCTTTTGGCAGGCTGGCTCTGGGCTACGCCGTGCTTCTTCCGCTGGTGCTGCTTCTAAATGGCAAAGGCCTTCGCACTCTGGCCCGTCTGTTCTTTGTTGTCTCGGGTTTGTTGTTTATGGGCGGCATGAGCTACTGGATGGGGAAAGGCGCGAACTTTCATTTCTATCTTTTCTCTGTGGCCATAGTCACGTTTTATATCTTTCCGCCCCGGCAACGGCCGCTCATGTATCTGTTTAGCTTACTGGCCATGATCCAACTGGTGGTCCTGCATATTTATTTGCCGGATCCATCGCCATACTTTCCTCTGGAAGCGGATACGTTGCACCTGATTGGGGTGGTAAACCTTGCGGCCACGGCTTTTCTGGTGATGTCATTGTCCGCCTATATTAGCCGAGTCTACGAAGTCGCCGAAACCTATCTTCATCTCGAGCGTTCCAAATCCGAAAAGCTGCTTCTGAATATCCTGCCAGCATCTATAGTAGAGAAACTCCGCGAAAGTCCGGAAACCATCGCCGAAAGATTCGAAGAGTGTACTATCCTTTTTTCGGACATTGTGGGTTTTACGGAGATGTCTCATACAATGAGTCCGGTGGATCTGGTGGCCTTGTTGAACCGAATCTTTTCCGAGTTCGACGATCTGGCCGAAAAGCACGGTCTGGAAAAGATCAAAACCATCGGCGATGCTTACATGGTGGTGGGTGGACTGCCGGAACCCAGCCAGGAGCATGCCGAGCGAGTGGCGCGGTTTGCCCTGGATATGCTGGATGTGGTGCGGCGATACCGGGAAAAAGAAAATATGCCTCTGGAGATTCGGATCGGTATGGCCTCCGGGGATGCCGTGGCCGGAGTAATCGGCAAAAAGAAGTTCGTATACGATCTCTGGGGAAAAAGCGTAAACACGGCTTCCCGCATGGAATCCAGCGGCGTTCCGGGAAAGGTGCAGGTAACGGAAAAGACCTATGCGTTACTTAGAGAAAAGTTCCACCTGGAAAAACGGGGACTCGTGGAATTGAAAGGCATGGGCGAGGTCATCAGCTATCTGCTCCTGGCCGAACAGGAACGCGACGTGGGAGGATCCAGTCCTTCGGTTGGATGAGAGCCAGTTCCGTCAACGTAGTCAAAAGACCTGTGCCCGAGGTTTTCCCTATCGCAGGGATTTGCCGTATGATCGACGGATAATCGGTCCTGAAGAAACGGACAGATTCAGGTTTCAGTAGATAGACTTCAGTATCACCGTTCCCATCAATTCGTAACCGGTGCGATTCGGATGGATGGGATCGTCGTCGGGATAAAGAGGAACCCCCCCCGAGTTTAGATGCGCTTCTACCGCCGAGTCCAGATCTATGAGCGTGGCTCCTGTCGGCAAATTATCCATCAGCAACTGGTTATTGGCCAGAATTCCGTTCTGCACCGGACTGAACCTGGTTCGGGGAGGCAGGCTGTAGCTGATAGGGGCGCCGCTTCGCTGGCGTAGCGCCTCATGAAATAGGTTTACGTTATCCAGGAACTCCTGACCACTGAAGCGGGCCGCATCGTTAGAACCCAGCACGGAAATGATCCGGTCCGGAGCCTCCACTCCGGCGAAGGCCTGATCCATGCGAAGATACCAGTCCCGGTAGTCATAACCGTCGATGCCCCGCACAAAGAGGGCGAATTGATCCGGGCTCAAGGTTTCCATGTAGAAGCCGTCGGATCTTTCGCTCAGCGAGTCTCCGATCAGCAAGTAGGTTCTGGATTCAGGAAGGAGAAAGGAAAAGTCGGATTGCTCTCTGGAGCAACCAGGGGAGAGCAACAGGAGCAGAATTGCTGTTAACTGGGTGCGCATGTTCCCGGTAGGCTAATCCTGCGTCCAGTATCTGTAATGCCACCAGCGCTCTTCCTTTTCCTGATAGGGCAAAGGCCGGGGCTCCCCTCGAAAGGAGTTCAAGAAGGTTTGCATTTCTTCCTGGGACGAGATGGAACGAATGCGGTTGAAATCCTCGTTCGTCCAGGCTTTCCAGCCGCCCGCAAAGGCCTCGTCGGTACGGACTCCCAGATGGATGCGATAATGCCTTGTGCGGTCGCCGGGACGGGCCGGATCCGTAATCATAATATAGCGCGCTTCCTGGTAGTAGTTCCTGGCCCAGGTCATGATTTCTTTGAAATGCTCGTAAGGAAAATGATAGCCTACTCGTATCCCCGCAAAGGCCTGATGGGAATACGGAATGGGCGTTTGTGGCAGGATTTTCACGGGAAGTTCCATATCCTGCACCAAAATGCTGCATCGGTAGGCCGCCCGATGATAGGTGAGCTCCACAGATGGTTCCGGTTTTACGCCGTAGAGCTCCTGAATGAAGTCGGGAGTGGCGCAGCCCGTGGCCAGATGGGCCAGGATCAGAACTTGCCAGAGCCCGGCGGATAGAAATCGGGAATTACGGCTCACTGCAGTCGATTTCCCATCACTGTCCTGCTCCGCAAGAAGGAAAAGTCTTTCCTCCTTGCTCGGTTTTTATTTTTTTCCCACTAAGATGGACCTGCAGGGGCGGAAGCTCTGTATGGTTGCAAAGGCCTCCGGCCTTCCCTATTTTCCCTTTGGAGAGGATTCGATGCTTACGAAAGAGATTAATCCGGAAATGACCATGATGGAAATCATGGATATCTATCCCGGCGCCAAAAGAGCACTGTTTCAAAAATATCATATTGGCGGCTGTTCCAGTTGCGGTTTTGCCCCCACAGACAGTCTGGAAGAGGTTTTCATAAAGCATAACCGTCCGGATTCCGTCGGTGAGGCCATTGACTACATCTACGAAAGTGCCCGAGTAGATGAAGAAATGCAAATCGATCCGACCGAGCTGAAGTCGAAGTTGGATGCGGGAGAAACCTGGAAGGTCATTGATGTAAGGGAGCCCTTCGAGATTCAGCTGGCGGAGTTGCCCGGCTCAGAAATGCTAACCCGGGAAATGGCCTACGAGATCCTGCACAAATGGGAGAAGGATACAAACATTGTCTTCTATTGCCATGTGGGACAGCGTTCGCTGGAGGCGGCCAGCTACTTCAAAGGCCATGGTCTACCTAACGTTAAGAGCCTTCGTGGCGGCATAGATCGTTGGTCAGAAGAAGTGGACTCTTCCGTTCCTCGTTATTGATAGATTAGAATCATCCCGAGGCAACGCCTCCGGTTGGGCCCGGTTTCGGTTATCGATTCCGGGCCTCATGCTTTCAAGGCTCCCCGGTCGCTGTGAGCGGGGACTCTTTGCCTGAAAAGCCTGGACAAGAATTATCTATATCTGCTGCTTCATCGCTCCTCCTGGATTCTTGCGATTTCATCCAGATCCGGCGAAAGCTTCGCAATGGACAAAGGCCCGCCCAAAGAACTAAAGGGGCCGTCTGGCCGTATTATCCAGTCTTCATCAAAGTCCAGGAAGTCCTGCCATCGCAGCAATAGCTCCGGATGGATTCGGCCCACTGCGAAGGGGGCGGGGTGATAGAGCTGATCGTCCGATCCTCGCCGAAGCTCTTCAGGCCGGAAGGGCACAGTCAATGTAGCTCCGTAAATCAGTGAGCTTCCATCCGAAATCAGATCTTTAAATACCAGCGGCGTACCCGCGCTTCGAATGAAGTTCATTTCTTTGCCGCAGGGCGATATGTAGGGATACTCAGGGTATTCGCCGGTGTCGTTGGGCTCAACTCGTTTGAAGAAAAAATCCAGAAAGCCCGCATCATTCTGCTCGGTGCCATCATGGTATAGCCTTCCTCGGGCATCAATCCGGTAGAAATACGTACGAATGTAGTTCCTCTTGCTCATTTTGGTCTCTCGTGGGTCTACGCGCTGTCTATACCAGGACAATGCCAATACGGCTGCTGTCAATTTTTGCGCCGCGACGTTAGATTGCGCCTCAACTGGCCGTCCTGGGCGGCCCGGCGCTGGAGAAGAGCGCCCGAGTTTAAGGAGGACAGCGTCGTTACCTGATTCGATCCTGCTTTCTGGCGCAAAATGTTCCCGTCGCCGCGATTTTCAACGGTATCCAGCACTATAGCGTAGTCTACAGTGGATAATGTAAGTAAGCTTAACCTTGACGCGAGGCGATTAGCTAGATTGTTGAAAAATTTTGCTATAGTTTTGTAAAATACTTGCCCGTGTCTATAACATCCACTATACATGCGGGAGAGGGGATGATCTTTGCGAGCGCCCCTGGCGCATCGGCTACACTTTCAGAACCTGTTTTCGGTTCTTTTTTCTGGTAGACCACATGGATTATCCCGCTTCGCGACCTGGCGGAGATAGATTTGCAGGCCTCATTGGTCTGCTAGTTTGGGGGATAAAGCAATTCTTTGTCCCCTGTGCAAAGCGGGGAGATAGCATTATGGCAAAACTGAATCGCATCGAAGGTATCGATGATCGCGCAGCGCAAAGGCTGAAGTCCGTTGGTATTACTACCATCGAAAAGTTGCTGGAGCAGGCAAGCACGCCGCAGGCTCGAAAGCAGATCTGTAAAGAAGCAAGAATTAGCGACAAGCAATTGCTGAAATGGGTTAACCATGCAGACTTGTTCCGTATTAAAGGAATTGCCGGGCTGAAGGCGGAGCTCCTGGAAGCTACCGGGGTAGACACCATCAAGGAGTTGGCCAAGCGAAAGCCCGAAAATCTCTACGAGTCATTGTTAGAGATGAACAAAAAGAAGAATTTTGTAGAAAGGGTGCCTGGAATGGTGCAGGTCAAGCGCTGGGTAGCCACGGCAAAGAAAATGAAACCGATGGTAAAGTACTGAATCGGTAGCGCTCGGTCCTGCAAATACTCACTGGACCGGGCAAAAGATACTGGGATGTTGGCCTATGATCGATCATCAAACGGCCATTATCCTGGGCCTGGTCCAGGGGCTTGCTGAGTTCATTCCCATTTCCAGTACAGCCCATCTACGCATCATTCCAGCCTTCATGCAGCTCAAAGACCCGGGTGCGGCCTATTCGGCGGTGCTTCAACTGGGCACGTTACTTGCTCTGATCGTATATTTCCGCAAAGATCTGGGGGAATTTATCGTGGCCACGTATCGTTCCCTGTTCCCGGGTGAGGGGCGACGTCTGGACTTTGCCCAGTTCCGTGAATGGGATCTGGATGCCCGCATGCCTTACTATCTTGTAGTGGGCACGATCCCGGTATCTGTCTTTGGTCTGGCCCTCAAGGATTTCATTGTGGGGCCCTTTCGTTCGTTGTATGTAATTGCCGGCAGTCTGATCATTCTGGCCGTTTTTCTCTGGTGGGCGGATCGCACCGGCAAGAAGGAAAGAGCCGTAAGTAGCATCACTATGATGGATGCTTTTTGGATTGGCATGGCTCAGTCCCTGGCTCTGGTCCCCGGCGCCTCCCGCTCCGGTACCACTTTGATGATGGGACTCTTTCTGGGCCTGACCAGGCAGGGTTCCATGCGATTCTCCTTTCTATTGTCCATCCCTGCCATCGCTCTGTCCGGGGTTTATGAGCTAATCAAAGACTTCGACGAACTACAGAGTCTGGGGCTGGAAGGGCTGTTTCTGGGCACGATTGTGGCCGGTTTGTCCGGATACATCGCCATTGCAGGGCTGCTGCGGTACTTAAGAACTCACAGCACGTTCATTTTTGTTGCCTACCGGGTGCTACTTGGTATTCTGATACTGGTTCTTCTGGGAACCGGTTTGATTATCGATGAACCGGCCTGACCGTTTGTAGCGAGCAATGGCCCGGACACCGCACCGCCAGGGATTTGCTCCCCGGACAATTTCCCGACGGGGGCGGGCCCGAGGCGGGGCCACCGGCGACATGGGGTCGGGCTTCTGGCGGGCTGGTACGGGGCGGGGATACCGTACGGATTCTTCCGGTCAGGACATCATTGCAAAAACCGCCAGGTGAACCATTACAACTATTAAGCCGGATTGTCTTACCGCCGATAGGCTTATCACGGGAGTGAATCAATGGCCCTAGCCAGAAAAAGCCAGTACGACGCCTACAAAGATACCGAGATCCAGACAGCCAATCAGGGTAAGCTGATCGTTATGCTCTATGATGGAGCTATACGATTCTTGAAGATTGCCCAGGAGAACCTGAATCCCCGAACCTATGATGTGGCCAACACCAACATCATCAAGGCTCAGGACATAATTACCGAGCTCATGCTTTCCCTGAACATGGAAGGGGGAGAAGTGGCTCAGAACCTGTTCAATCTATATGCCTACATGAAAAAAAGGCTACTGGAAGCGAACATGGCCAAAGACCGGGCCATTATCGATGAGGTAATTAAGCTTATCGAGCCGCTAAAGGGCGCCTGGGAAGAGGTTCTGAATCGGGAAGGATCCGGCGCTGCGCCCTCCAGACCCGCTTCAGGAAGACCGGAAGGGGCTGGCCTCAACATCCAGGGTTGAGCTCTTATCTAAGGTTTCTACTCAAGAAGTATCGGGCCCTTCTTCAGAAGGCCCGCAGTCTTCTCCGGGAATGCTTGAAATCCGAAAACCCGGACGTTCAGGCCGAATACGTAGCGGACAACTACAAGGATCTTTTTGTTGAACTCGAAAAGGTCAGTACCGAAGTCCATACACTCATTGAGCATCATTTTCCCGAAACGATTCCAGACAATCATCCGCTGGAGAAAACCTACCTTCGACATTCCATCCTGCTTCTGGATGCAGTTGACAGAAATCTGGAGCAGCTAAAAGATCGGGCCCTCAAGGATGTATTTCAGAAACACGTGGGCGATCAGATCCAGGCGTTTTTGAAAGAGAAGGACGGCTAGTCGGCCAAAAAGGCCGAACCAGCATTCCTGCCACACGTCCAAAAAGCAGAAGCTTCCAGGCCTCCGGGTTCCGGGAGTATACCAATACGGATGGATTCTATGATACGAAAGATGCGATGGCTGGTAATGGTTGTAGCCCTGTTCGCGGCTCTGGGTTCGGTGCAGGCCAAGCGAGTAGCGGTATTGTTTGGTACTAACTACACCGGAAACTCTGCCGGTATTCCTCCGCTGGGGTTGTGCGAAAAGGATGCGGCCCTGATGGAGCGGACCCTGAAGTCTCACGGCCGATTCGATGACGTAAAGGTATACCTTGGTCGAATGGTTACAGCGAGTAATGTGGAAAAAGCCATCGAAGAAGTGGCCGATAGCACGGACGAAGACGATACCGTGGTTTTTTATTTCTCCGGCCATGGAACGTATCAAAGAAACAAGGATGCTCCGGATGGATTGGACAATGTAATTGTAATGTTCAACCGCCCTCACATCAGCGAGATGCAGCTAAACGAATGGCTGGAAGAAGTGGAATCGACTAAGACTGTATTCGTATTCGACTGTTGCCATGCCGGCGGTATTGGTCGCCAGAACAAGAAGCAGCGAGGTACCGGGGATATTCCAGTAGGCGATGGAAGTTCCGGGATCGTCCTTCAGAACCGAAATGCTACCCGCTATTTCGACAAGAAGGTAGTGGTGGCTTCCAGCGACTCGAATGAAACGTCCATCGAGCTGGCCGGTAGTATCAATCACGGACTATTTACGTATTATTTTGCGCAGGCATTGGATCCGCGTAACGGGGATTTGAATCGGGACAAGACCGTAACGATTTATGAAGCCTTCGAGTGGTCTCGCAAAAGGGTCACCGATACAGCAAAGCGAGTGAATCATTCGCAAACCCCGCAACTGATTGGCGACGGCTCCGGTATTCAGATCGCGGGTCAGTTCAAACCCACTCCGCCGAATCCTCAACCTGGACCAAACGTGGTGGATCCGCAGCCCAATCCGAACCCATCCCCGGTAGGCCCTCCGCCGAATCCGGTGGATCCCGTGGATCCGGTGGGTCCCACCGAGCCGGAAGTGGTGAACCATGGCGAGCAAGGAAAGATAATCCTCGCTACAACCATTCTCAAGAGCAAATATGCCGTCTCTTCGATGAATCCTAACGATATCATCGGAGAAAACGATCCCCATGCAATCATTGGCGAAACAAGCCCCTATAAGCGAAAGCCCGGCGAAGGCAAAAACAGGGAGCAAAGAAAGGACGAGGATCGACTGGTAAAAGCCACTGTTTCTGGCGAGGAATTCCCGGTGAAGCTTCAATGGGTAAACGAGTATCAGCTTCGACAGATCACCGGCGAACAGATTCCACTGGGGGTTTATTCCTTCAACGGAGTAGTGAAGCGAAACCAGGTGGCGCTCATTACCATCACTCAGGTTCCGGCCGGAGTTCATGAGATTACGATTGAGGCGGACGGTTATCCTATTCTGAAGCGTCGTATTGGAGTAGAGAAAAACGACACAGCCAAAGAGCTCGTAGTGGCCAGTATTACCGGTCGTGGTTCTATTGAAGGCAAGGTGTTCTACAAGAACTACGAGCAGCCCATGGCTGGTCATGAAATCTGGATGCCCACTGTAACCGGAGTGAATCAGATTCACAAATTCAAGACGCTGTCCGACGGCTCTTTCTGGTTTCTGAACCTTCCGGCCAGCGCAAACTATCAGCTCATGGTGTCTTTCCTGGAGAATTCGCCTATCGAGAACAACCGGTTTGAGGTGAGACCCGGAGGGATTACGAAGCTTGACGTGGTACTGAACCGAAAAAGTGTCAGGGATAGATGAAGTATATCTTCCTTGCGCTTGCGATTTTTTTGATGTATAAGATGATAAAGGGGCTTCTAAAGAAGGAAGCCCCGGAAAAGCAGGGCCGGTTTTCTCAATCGGGACGATGGTCTGTGGGATCCGACGAAAAGGATGTCACAGACCGGGCCCGGGTTGTAGACGAAGACAGCCGATCCTGATTACGTTTTCAGGACTTCCGGCATGCTCAGCGGCGGAGGCACTCCCGGTAGTGCCGGTACGCGCGTCCCGAGGCGGTCCCGGCCTCCCATTGCCGGGTCATTCGCAGAGCCGCCTTGATCCTCATTTGTGTACCTTTCATGGGCAACCATGGCGCTCATCGCTCTATTTTCATGGGAACTACAGTTTCATTTCTCGGTCCCCGCACCAGCCAACGCTCTTTCCAAAATTCTGCGCGGCTCGTCGAGGGACTTGCCTTTCCCGTATGCCACGTAAATTTTCCAGGAAATCAAGCGCCCGGGCCGATAATTCTAGTGGGATGAACTATAATCGTGCAAAGTGGGCTCTGGCCCTTCTGGCTGCGGCCGCTCTATTTCTAACCCGGTGTGCCGGTCCCAGTGTTCAGGAGCCGGAATTCTATGATCAGGCCCAGGAGATGATCGACCGGGGGCAGGGTCAGGAAGTGGCCAATCAGATCCTTGAAAATAGCGCTCAGATCCCCGATAGTCAGAAGGATCGAGCGATTGCCTTGCTGGATTCCCTGGGCGAAGATGCGGGTCGGGATGCCCTGATGAAACTCTATGGTTCCCCTGGTTTCGCGGGCAAAGCGGAAAAGGAAGCCATCATTGCACGACTTTTGAAGCGAAAGGATCCCATCACGGCGGACTTTCTGCGTAGCCGGATTCGACAAAACCCGGAGCTCTACAACTCGGTTGTGGCCAACTACATGATGGAGCAGGGGGATGAAGCCTCGGCCCGATTCTTTCTTTCCATGGCGGAGAAGGACCGTTCCATTCTGAACGGAGAGATGGCCCGCCTGTTTGCGGAACACTCTATTGAGGAATCCGTCCCTCTTCTGAAATACATGGCCGAAAACAGCGTAGATCCTTCGGCCGCTTTTGATGCCCTATCGCGTATCAAGTCCCCGGAAGCCGTGGAATACCTGGTTCAATCCGCCGCCGATACCAACCATCCCAATCGATTGTATGCAATTCGCTATCTGCCGCAGATCGAAAACGCTGAACTTGTAGTTCCGGTGCTAAGGTCCATAGTTCTCAACTACCGAAATGAGAACACCGAGATTCTACACCAGGCCATGGAATCCCTGGGCGAAACCGAATACTCCGACGAGTCTTATAATGCTCTAAAGAAAGTATTTCTGAACGTAGATAGCACCGAAACCCAGGCCGCCGCCATTGTGGCCATGGCGCGGATGCGCGATATGGAACCCCAGGCGCTGCTGGAAGAGCTCAAAGAAGAAGCCCGCGAACAGGCCAAAGATAGAAAGGAACCCGAAGTGGCGGTTGTTACCGAACCGGAACCAGAAAAGCGCCCTACCGTGCGACCTTCCAAACCGGAAAGGAAGCCGACTACCACCAGGATCCGGCCAGGACAGTACTCCAAGCTTCCCTATACAGAAGCCCAGTCCAAGAGATACACCAGGTTATTAAGTCAGGTTCTTGGCGAAAATCTGGGTGGCGATTCGGCTCGTCAATTGATGGGGCAGATGCACAATTCTTTTCGCTCTTATGCTGAATCGGATACGGAATCCTCGCAGTTTTTTCAACGCTCATACATGCGCTATTATGGCATCAATGAGTCCAAAGCAATCGAGCTTATGCAAAAGGGCATAAACGTACCGGGTTCTTTGAATGCCATTCTGAAAAATATCAAGCAAGAATATGGCAGCGAATCCATGCAGGTGTACGCCCTCTCCAGGTTCTTTGCCATTGCTCGGTGGCAGGCCCAGGTGCTCATCGAGGTTTATGGTCAGGGGGATCTGGGTCGTTGAGATGCGGCGCAATCTTCTGAAAGCCCTGCGCTGTCTTGCGCTCCCCTTTTCGATGATCGCGCCTGAAGAACTCAAATTCGCCGCGCGTCGAGTCCGAGCTGTTTGCGTTCTGTTAATCCTTGGCGCGCTGGTTCATTGCGGCAAGCCGGAGGCCGGGGATTTCGGATGGGCCGCGCTGAATAAAGAAGGCATGGGCGAGGTGGAAGAGAGACTCCTTCAACCCCGAGATTATCGCATTCGGCGTAACCGACTCTTCTTCTCCGAGTCGCAGACCATATACTGGATCTATAGAATCTCTTCCGGCGGCTTTGATACGAGCAAGTTCCTGGCCGCGCTTTACACCACAGGCGAAAGTCCGGAGCCGGTGGAAATCGATCTTAGAAGACTGGAATTGGAAGAGGGCGGCGGCGGTTACGTATTCAGACAGTACTACGAGCCACTGGATCCCGGCGCTTATATCCTGAAGATCGCTTACGAGTCCGTTCCCTTTGATCAGGTCGAGTTTCAGGTGCTGCCCGAGCCCGATCCCTGGCAGTACGCGGACGAGGAATCTTCAGACGAAGAGTATGATCCTCTACTGCATTATAGCACTGGCGATACCGCTTACGAAAATCGGAAGGAAGTCAACATCGAGAACGAAGAAGGCTGGGAAACCGAGGAATGGATCTACGATCCGGCTGAAAGTCAGAGCCCCTGACGGTTTTCTCGATAGCAATCTGTGGCAAGCGCTTTGAGTCGTGCCGGCCTCTTTGCCAGGGAGCATTGATTCACAACCGCCGTATTGCCGAAAGACTTTGAACCGTGCTGGCCGCTTTGTCAGAAGACTTTCACTGGTGAAGGTCGCCCGTCCCTGCGACCTTCAGTCCCGATGCTCCCTTACAGTCTGAATCATGGCCTCGACATTTTCCAGCGGAGTGGAGGGGTGTATTCCATGGCCCAGGTTAAAGATGTGTTTCTTGCCTCTGAACCGCTCAATGACGCTTTTGGTAGTTTCTATTACTCGTTCTTTATTTCCGTATAGAATAAGCGGGTCCAGGTTTCCCTGCAATAGTAGCTCCGCTGGTAGCTCCTGGATGATGTGGTCCGGAACCCGCCAGTCCAGACTCATGCCATCCGGCTCCATAGATGCGATCTGGTCTGTAAGGTGAGCCGAATTGCCGGTGAACATGATGAAGCGAAAAGGCTTCTTTGCTTTTCTTCGAACATAACTCAGGATCTTGCGATTGAACTGTCCTGAGAATTCTTCGTAATGATCCGCATGCAATATGCCCCCCCAGGAGTCAAATAGCTGCACCACCTTTGCGCCGTTTTCTATTTGATAGCACAGGTACTCGCCGGTGATGTCTGCCAGCCGGCCCAGGAGCTTCAGAAAGAACGTTGTGTCTCGAAAGGCGGCGGTCTTGGTTAGCTCAAATTTTCGTGTGGTGGAGCCTTCTACAATGTAGCTGGCCAGAGTAAAGGGAGCGCCTGCGAATCCAATTAGCGTCGGTAATAATTCCGCATCCAGTCCGTCAATGTACGCTTGAATCCCTTGCAGTGTTTCGCCTACGTAGCCGTTGTCTCTGGCTGGATCGTAGTCATCAATCAGCGAAAGCTCGGATTCGGTGCGTATGGTCTTTTCCAGGACGGGCCCGCGTCCTTCTTCAAAATGCAGCGGAACCCCGGCAGCATGCACCGGAGTCAGGATATCGGAAAACATGATGATTCCATCCATGGCGTATCGCCGGTGTGGTTGCAGGCTGACTTCGATGGACAACTCCGGCTGCATGCTTAGATCCAGAAAGGTTTTGCCTTTGCGAATCTCATTGTATTCGGGCAGATATCTTCCTGCCTGTCGCATGTACCACAAAGGAAGATAATCGGGATTGCGACTGTCAAAAGCCTGGATCAGGGGATATTCTGGCATGTTGGATCATTGCCGGGAGCGAACCACAGCGTCGATTCAAATTTGACGAGAGTGTTTTCAGGGCTTCCACAGCATTCCGGACTTTCGTCTTCATGCGCTTACTGGCTTTCCTGGTCTTCTTGCCAGCGCGCTTCCGCTTGCTGAATTTCAGATCATCCAAAGGCAGATCATTCTGTGGCAGATCATCCAATGGCGCTCTTGAATGGCCGCGATTCGATACCGAGACGATTTTCCAGAGCAACAGATTTCACGGTACGCTTCTGGCGAAACCTTACGGAAGAGCCAATTCATAACCCTGTCCATGCCGGGTAATGAACCAGCGGGGATGGGCCGGATCTTCTTCAAAGACCTTCCTGAACTTAACGATGTAATTGTCCACAGTCCGATTTGTAGGGCTTTCGGCGCTAGACCAGGCATGATCCAGAATGTCGCTCCTGTGCACCGGTCGGCCCCGATTCAGCAACAGCAATTGTAGGATCTTCTTTTCTCTATCATTAAAGCGAACCACTTCGCCGCTTTGCGAGGTGGCCATCCCGGAATCCAGATCCAGACGAAACGCTCCTATGGTTTCCGAAGCGGCCACGCTCACCCTGTTTCGTAACCGGGCCTGGACTCGCACCAGCAGCTCTTCCAGTTCAAAGGGTTTGGTGATGTAATCGTCGGCGCCGGCCTGGAAGGCCTCCAGCTTGTCGTCCAGGCCGCTGCGAGCCGTAAGAAAGATGACCGGAAAATCCGATCTGCTGCGAATCTTTTTGCAAAGTTCCAGTCCATCGGTCTGCCCCGGAAGCATGATGTCGAATATTCCCAGGGCGATCTCGGCAAAGGAATTTTGACGATCCAGAACATCGTCCGCCTTTTCGTATTCGATGACCCGGAATCCCTCCGCCTCCAGATTCAGGCGTATCCCCTTTCGCAGAAAGGGTTCGTCTTCAACCAGAAGTATTGTAGCTGTGTAGTTTTCGGCCATGATCCTCTGACTGCAGTGTAGCGATTAACCGCTACGCGGAAGCTCCAGGTTCATTCTAAGCCCGCCGCCTTCGCGGACTTCGGCCTGGATGCCGGCGGACCACTGGTGGAGTATTTCCTGTACAATGTACAACCCCATACCGGTGCCCTTAATGTAACCCTTGTGATTATCCAGGCGTACCAGTGGGTCAAAAATATGGCTCAAATCCGAGGGCGGTACTCCCGGACCGTTGTCTTCGATAACCAGGTGGCAGTGTTCCGGATGCTCGACAGTGCGAATCCAGATTTGCACTCCTTCCGGGCCATACATAAGGCTGTTTTCCAGGATGTGGCTCAACGCTCGGGAAAGCAGGGCTTCGGGAATGGAGAGATGAGCGTCAGTGGCATTGATGTGAATGCGGCCTCGTTTGCTTTCTATCAGGGATTTGTGATTGTGCAGTGCATGTTCTATAGCTGCGATGAGGTCCGCCGTTCTTTTCCCGCCGGATTCCGAGTTCCATTCCCCGGGCAGTAATTGTGTTACTGTGGAGTTCAGGTTGCGAATTTGAGAAATGCTATCCTCCAGGATTTCCCGGCTTTGCTTCTCGGCCAGATTACGTTTTTGCAGGGTTTGCAGATTCAATTGTACTCCGGCAATGGGGGTCTTCAGCTCGTGGCTTACGGAGTTCAGAAACAGTTCCTTTTCCTTTAGCAGGTTCCTTTCTTTACGAAAAGCGTTAATGATGTAGTAGGAGCCGGCGGCAAGTACCGCAAAGGCGAAAAGGCTTTCCGAAAGAAGCATCCATCGCTTGCGCTGACTTTCGGTTTCTCGCTGGCGAACCACTTCTTCCTTAATTTTCCAACCGGTGTCCGTCTTAATGGCAAGCTCGGTCTCCTCCAGGTCCGGTTGTTCCGGGGCAAGGTTTTCCAGCCTCTCCAGTTGCAAAGCGTCCAGTTCTTGCTGCATGGTAGCCATACTCTGGTCCTGCATTCGGAAAAAGACCATCCACCAGATTAGCTGGCCGACGATGACCAGAAAAAGGATGGGGATCAAGAAGGTGGGTAGTGAGTTTCTTCTTCGAATGGCCATTATTCTCTCATTGTTTGCTCATCGTTTTCTCTAGGAGATGCATTGGCGCCTGATGACAAAGTAGCCGCCTGGACGGGGTTCATTGTATCGAATAGCACTCGTATCGGTCAGTTCTTTTTATCGAAGAACGCAAACACAGTATCCAGGAATTGATCCAGGTGTTTGTCTTCCATAGGAGCGGACAAGAATCCAACCTCGTAGCCGGAAGGCGCCATGTAGATGCCATTGTCCAGGCAGTGATGAAATAGCGCCGCATAGATTTTCATGGAGTCTCTATCGATCTGGCCGGAAGTTCGCGGAGGGTTTTCGCCGCGATAGAACCAGAAAATGGAGCCGAGCCCGGTCATACTGAATTCGTAATTCTTGGCATTGAATGCATCCTGGATCTTCTGGCGCTTCTTTTCCAGGGATTCGTAAAGGGAGTCGTTCAGCAGTTTCATTTGTGCCAGCCCGGCTTGCATGGCCACCGGGTTGCCGCTCAGTGTTCCTGCTTGGTAAACCGGGCCATCCGGCGCCAGAAGCTGAAAGATGTCATTTCTACCGGCGAAGGCGCCCACCGGCATACCTCCGCCAATGATTTTTCCGTAGGTGATTAGATCGGGTTCGATACCCAGAAACTCGGCGGCCCCGCCGAAGGATAGTCGGAAGCCATTGATTACTTCATCAAAGATCAGAAGTGCTCCGTGCTGCCGGCTAATCGTTCGCAGAAATTCCAGGAATTCCTGTCGTTGAAGCAGAAGCCCGTTGTTTGCCGGCACGGGTTCAAGAATGATTGCTGCTATCTCGTTTCCGTGTTTCTGGAACGCTTCCTTTACGGCATTCTCATCATCCAGAGGCAACACGATGATGTCGCTGGTCATGGCTGGCGGGACCCCGCTGGAGTCCGGAATGCCTGCGGTGGCCAATCCGGAACCGGCTTTGACCAGCAAAGCGTCGGAATGACCGTGATAACATCCATCGAATTTGATGATTTTGTTTCGCCCGGTGAAGCCCCGGGCCAGTCGAACGGCGCTCATTACCGCTTCGGTGCCCGAACTTACGAATCGTATCTTTTGAATAGAGGGCAGTTTTTTCTTGAATCGTCCCAGGATGTATTCGGCCAGCTCTACCTCGCTTTCCGTGGGGATGCCCAGGGTAAGGGATTTCTCCAGTTGTTTATGAATGGCATCTACAATGTCTGGATGCCGATGCCCGCAGATCAGTGGTCCCCAGGAGTTGCAGAAATCCAGATAGCGATTCCCGTCCACATCCGTAACATGGCAGCCTTCGCCCGATTCCATAAAGACCGGAGTGCCCCCCACGGATCGAAACGCTCGCACAGGACTGTTTACGCCGCCCGGCAGTACCTCCACAGCACGTCGGTAGAGTTGCTCTGATTTTTCGCGTTTCATATTGTCCTCCTGTGCGTCTTATTGGGAAATCAGGTAATCCGCTACTCCAAACTTCCGGCGGCGGGCAGGATTTCTACAAAAAAGATGTGGCCCGGTGGATGCGCGGCTGAACAGGCTGATAAAAAGTCGCTCTATTCGGGCGCATGGGATCTTTCGTTGGTTTCCCATGGAAATCGTATCAGGCTTTAAAGACGGGCTCTGGTTCCCAAAGTAACCAGGACGAGGCAGGTTTGTGGCAGAGAACAAAGACAGCGGTCGCAAAAAGGTAATCAAATTCAGGATTCCCGGGGACCAGCTCATTTATGCCGGCTTCTTGCTCGTTGATCTGGACAGTTCCCGGGTGCTGGAATGGGGTGGAAATGCAGGCAGCAGTTCCGAATACTTCAGCGTGCCTCTGGACTTGCCCTGGAAAGAGTTCGGGGGCTGGTTGCGAACCCGGGAATTTCAGGGACAGGTGGATCCGGGGGGCACTTCCGATATTCAGCGGTTCATCCAATCCAGAAGCGAAAACATAGTAAAATCGGATCGGATGGTGGAGCTCATTTCTTCCGGCGATCTTACAACGCTGGAATATGAATGGGCTCAGGACCTGGAAGTGGCACTTGGAATGCACAACCCGGAAATGGAGCTCATCATCAGCGACCTGGCCGAAGAGCAGCAGAAAATCCAGGAAGCGGAATTGGATGCTTCCGGGATGGAGCTGGCCTTCATTATTTCGCCGTTCCAGGGAGTCCCTCTGTTCCGGCTGCAAATCGATCAAAGAGTGCATGTTCGATTCAAGAATGTGAAGAACAAAGCTGTGCAGAATTATCTGAAGTCCCAGAACATTGAAATCAAGGATGATCGAGCGGAAGCTGTGGGACGCATCGCTTCCATGAAGCGGGTAGCCGACAGCAAAGAAACTCTTATCAAGATCCAGCTACCGGGCAACGGCAATGGATTTATTCTAGAAGAGAACACAAATATCAAGGTACGGACCTATACCCCGCCGGCGAAGAAGAAGGATGCCTCGGTGATGGGCGGTCACCACGCCGGGATTGCCGGGGACATTTCGCTCACACAGTTTGCGGTCTTTGGCGGGCTGATCATCGGGATTATCATTCTGGGCGCTATTGTGTGGTCCCTTTTATAGAAGACCGCCTCTTCTTCTATAAAGGACGGCCTCCTGAAGAACAGAAAGCTACTACAGCCAGCGTTTGCGACAGGGAGCTGCCACAAAAAACCGGGTAACCAGAAAGAGCCAGCTTCGAAAGCATCTACATGAAGTTATTCCAGGCGTTATTCTGGTCCATTGCATCCGTTCTATGTTTGAACTGTAGCGTTCTTCCGGAAAGAACCTATGAGCCGCCGGAGCAGGGTAAGATGCTGGCCGTTGCCGACCTGGGTCCTCTCTACCGAAGCTACACCGGTCTGCTACAAAAATACGTGCAAAACGGCAACGTGGACTATGCGAATATGTGCAAAGATCCGCAACTGGAAATGGTGATGCAGGGCTTTCGCTCTGTGGATCCGGAGACTATCGAAACTACCGAGCAGGGCCTGGCCTTCTGGATAAATGCCTACAATGCATTTACCCTGGATGTGATCTGCCTTGGCTATCCCGTGGAATCCATTAACGATTTGCATGGCGCCGGCGGTTTGTTTACTTCTACCGCTCTGGGAAAGACCGTCTGGAAGATCTGGGAATTTCCCATCGGAAACAAGAAATACACCCTGGACGAAATAGAACACGATATCCTGCGTCCCAAATACAATGATTATCGCATTCATGCCGGTATCGTTTGCGCAAGCGTCAGCTGTCCGCTGCTCAGATCAGAAGCGTTTGTGCCGGCCCGGGTGTACGATCAACTGGACGAACAGATGCGCGAATTCCTCGCCTCCGAGTTGCGAAACAGAATCGATCCTAAAACAAAGACTATCTATCTTTCCAAAATCTTCAAATGGTTCAAAGAGGACTTTGTGGATTCCAACACCCCGCTTCTGGCGGTGCTCTGGAAGTATTTGCCCCAGGACTGGCTGGCCGAACTTATTAGTCTGGAAGAAGTAAAGGCCAACTGGCGGGTGGAATACATGAGCTATGACTGGTCCCTGAACGGTAAGTAGGAATCGCCATGCCGTTTTGCCCGGCATGGCTGATCGTCCAGCGTTCAGGGCGCCATGATTTTCGCCGCGAAAGTATTCCCGGGCCTTACCGGCGCTTTTACTTCAGGTTTATAACGGTGGTCCCTTCTTGCTGCAGGGACATCTCCACGTTCCATCGAAAAAAAGCGTCGTAGAACATGGCATCTACATATCGGTTCATGTTCGAATCGCTTTCGATCAGTTCTTGAATTCGCGCCGCTTTGTTGGGAGCGTCCAGGGGTAATTCCCCGACGAACACCCAGTCATGGTCTGCGAAACCCGGTAGCGGAATGCGCATACCTAGAAATCTCGCATTGGACCGGATGATGTAGGCGCGATGGTTCAACCCATTTTTCGTTGCCAGCAGGTTGAATACCTGGGCGAATAAATGCGAATACTCAATGCAGTTTCCCGGTCGGGGATCGCTAAAGATCAGGCTGGTGTTATGATAGAGACCTGGCTCCAGATGCCCGGTGGTGAACTCAAGGGAAGCCTGTATCGTTTCTTCCAGGTCCAGATTTGAGTCCTCTGATCCCAGGGCCTGGAGTAATGCCTGATTCTGAATATAGGCCCTTTGTCGATGAAGCTGGTGCGGACCGCTGAAGTCGAAAGCTGCGGGCAGAAAATACCATCCCAGAAAAACAAGCGCCGCCAGGAAAAACAGTGCGCCGATCAGATATTTGGCAATAGTTCGCATGGTTGCTCCGGTTCTTCGAGTCCGCTGTTCCGGCCAGGGGTGGACACGGATTAATCTGGGCCCGGGATCTTTTTGGGACACGGCGACTGGAAGCGCTAGTATTTCTTTCTGAACTGCTCCTTGATTGCCGCTGCAATCTCAATCGGGCTGTCCTGCCAGATAAAGTGTCCGGCCCCGCGAAGGATTACGGTGCGATGGTCCGGAAAGCGACTTTCGAATCTTTTCAATTCCCTGTCTCTGAAAGCAATATCTGCATCGCCCCAGAGAAACAGGGTCTTTTTCTCCGCAAGCAGGTTCAAATTCGAATCTACCGTATGCAGGAATTCTTTGCTTTTTCTAATCTCCCGTGGAAAAATGTAGGTGGGCATCCGGCTATCCGGCGTGGGCATGGGCGCCAGATAGGCGTTCATCTCCTTTTTCGAAAGCTCTGCTATTCGCGTTCCGGCCGGAATGAGCATTCGCACGAATGCATGGAAGTGACGAATCAGAACATAGCCCAGGGGGCCGCCAAAGAATCGGGAAAACCATTCGAAATGCAGGTCGCCGTTCACCGGCCAGGCAAAGGTATTTCCGATGATTAACGATTCGACCTTTTTCGGGTCCATTTCCGCTACTCGAAGCCCTATGGGCCCTCCCCAGTCGGACATCACCGGAGTGTATTTTTTGATCTTCAGCGCCTCGAGCACCGCCTGACTTACCTTTGCATGTTCCGCAGGAAGAAAGTTGTAGCCTGCCGCAGCTCGGCTCAGGCCGAAGCCCGGATAGTCAAAGGCAATGCATCGGAAGCTATCTTTCAGCAAAGGAATGATTTTGCGGAACAAGAAGCTATAGGCGGGATTGCCATGATAGAGAACTAGAACCGGTCCTTTTCCTTCATCCACATAGTGAATGCGGTGGCCCTCTATTTCCAGCCACCGGCTCTCAAAAGGAAAGATGTCCTGATCTAAAAAATCCGGTCGGCGATCCGGCCTCTGAGAGGATACCGGGCTCTTCTTTGCTTGGTGAACCATTCGGTTTAGTGTCGATAGTAAACCATCGGGTCAACTAATTTCTGGACTGCTGAGCACATGGCCGAATTCTTCAACCATGGAGCCCAGCGAAGGATTTCAAGCCCTGGCCGATCCCAATCGAATTAGAATCATCGAATACCTTTCTGCGGGTCCGGTTTCCGTGGGCTCGTTGAAGGGACACTTTAGCATTAGTCTGCCCGGGCTCTTAAAGCACATTCGACGATTGGAAGAGGGACATATCATTACTACCGAGAAGCGCGGAAGAACGGTGTATTGCAGCCTCAATCATGCTTCGTTGAAGCGCCTGGAAACCTGGCTCCAAAAGCAGCATCAATTCTGGGATCAGTCACTGAATCGTCTGGAAAAGGAACTAAAGGGAAAGAAGCGTGAATGAATGGCTTCATATACAACGGGACTTTCCTGCATCCGTGGAGGAGTTGTTTCAGTTCTTCGTGAATCCGGAAAAACTGGTGCGCTGGCTCCATCCGGATGACTGCGAACCATTGGAGGCGAAACTGGAACCCGTCATAGGGGGCCTATTCTACGTGGATATGCGCCCGTTGCAGCAGCCCGCAGAAGTGGTATCGGTGCGTGGTCGAGTTCTGGCGGTGGACTGGAATCGCAGCCTGCGCTTTAGCTGGAAATGGATTTCAGGGCCCCTTAAAGAAGCGCCCGAATCCGTGGTGGAGTTGGAGTTCCTGCCAACCCCGAAGGGAGCGGTACTAAGGATTAGCCAGGGAAGCTTCTCGAACGAAGACATGAAGGCGATCCATGCCAGCGGTTGGAAAATGGCGCTAGATGGGCTTCTTCTTGATTTACAACCGTGAAATACTTCTGTTTCTTTGAAGCCATGGTAGCTACCGAAGACCATGGATCCATCTGCCAGGAGCAAGGCCGCCTCCGGCGATTGTGGGCGATGATGGTCCTGATGTTTCTCCTGGCCGGATGTGCCACCTACAGGGATTCGCCGGCCTATGAGCGATGCGTAGACACCTGTTTATTAGAGCACAATCAATGCATGCTACTCGCCACCGACGAAAGTCAGATCCGCGCCTGTAAATCCAATCTGGGGCAATGTCTGAATATATGCGATAATCCGTCGCCCATGCTGACTCCGGGGGCCGCAGATGGGAATTGATCCGGGTGCCTCGGTTAGAAGGGCTGGCCCCGACCGTACTTCGCAAGACCGGCATCCAATGCTGCGATTCCGATGGCTGACGGCAGGTTTGCTGCTGACGCTCGTTTCCTGCGCGGGTTCTCTGGACTACGTTCCGCCAGGGGATGCGCAACCTCGGGCTCTGGGGAAGTTCCGATTTAGCCATCTAAGAGGCGTTCCGTCTGCGGAGATCAATTCTTCGGTATGGATCCGCGAAACAAATGGCCGGTGGAAGCTGGTTTACGAATCGAAAGATGATCCACTGAGAATCCAGGCAGTGGCTATTCCTGCCAGCGCCATGGAAGTACGCATGGAACTGGAATATGTATGGTGGGTTCGTCGCTTCGAAAGCCGTACCCGGTATGTGAACGGTATGTGGCAGAGTCAGCCGGGCTGGGTGGACCGGGAGCGACGAGCGGGCTGCCGATCCGAGATTCGCCTGAACGCGAAAGAGGGGCAGAGCTATCTGATGGACTATACCACCCTGGGGCCGGAGGGGAAATGCCAGATTATCGCCTATCGACAAACATTCCCCGAAAAAGGACAATTCACATTGGAGCAGGTTCAGCATTCCCATTTCCAGGAGCCCACCTTGTACTATCCCCCTATGGAATGGGGAGTCTTCGAATTCTAGATCCGTGTGACTGCCCGTCACTGCTGATGCTAATTGGATGCTTTTCAGGGCGGCGCCTTTTGCGTTGGATGTCTTTCAGGGCGTCGCGCTTTTCTCTGGATGCCGTTGCCGTTGCCGTTCGCATTGGACGGTCTTCCATGAGTCCAGGATTGGAATCCTTTCCGGATCGCTTTTCGAATCAACTGGCGAACCATGAACGCATCTAAGAGCGAAATCGGCAGCGCATCCGGAAGCGCATCTAGAAACGGTTACGGGGAATCCAGGAGCGCCAGGGACGAACCTATGAACGAGCCTATGAATGAATCGATCACTGAACTCGTCATCGCAACCATTGAGGAACTAATGCACGGAAGCTAAATCCCTTGTCAGGGAATTCCGCAGAATTCAAACCGGATTTCAAATGCGAAAGAAGCAAACGGATGTAGTTATCGTTGGGGCGGGAATCTCCGGCCTTACCGCGGCCTACGAACTCAAGAAAGCGGGTAAGAAGACCCTGGTAGTAGAAGCCAGGGATCGAGTGGGCGGCCGTACCATGCCCGGGGAGTTGCAGGGCCAGCCATTTGATCTGGGAGGCCAATGGGTGGGCCCGGAACAAAGAAGAATCATGCAGCTCTGCGCCGATCTGGGACTGGAAACCTTTCCCCAGTACGACAGCGGCTATCAGCTTCTGGAAATGCGCGGCAAAGTGGGCAAATACAAAGGAGTAATACCCAAACTTCCGATTTTCGCATTGCTTTCGGCGGACCGGGCCATCAAGCGGATCAATCGAATTGCATCCGAACTGGAACTACTCAGCCCCTGGAATGCGCCCTTTGCGGAGAAGTTGGACGGAATCACTGCCGAGACCTGGATTCGTAAGAATGTCCGGACAGAAACCGCTCGCGAGTTGATTCGAATCGCCACTCGCGCCATCTTCTCCGCGGAGCCATCAGAAGTTTCCATGCTATTCTTTCTGAGCTACATTCGCGGCGCCGGCAGTCTGGAGCAACTGGCGGATGTTCAGGGGGCCGCGCAACAGGACCGAATCCAGGGCGGGGCCTTTCAAATCGCTTTGCGCCTGGCCGAACGCGTGGGCAAAGCATCGATACTACTGAATTCGCCAGTGCGATCCATAGAGCAAAGCGCACGGGGAGTACGGCTGATTTCCGATCGCTGGGATATCCAGGCCAAAAAGGCCATTGTAGCCCTTTCGCCCAATCTGATCCTGGGGATAAACTTTGGAACGCAAGCGCCTGTGGAGCGGCTGGCGCTGGCGCGAAGAATGCCCATGGGATCGGTCACCAAGGCAATTATAGGTTATGAAAGACCATTCTGGCGGGATAGCGGCATGGCCGGTATGGCCGTAAGCGATAAGGGGCCTTTTGGACCTGTATTTGATGCCTGCCAGCCTGGCGATTCCCGCGGATACCTGGTGGGCTTTCTGGAAGGGGAAGAGGGTCGTCGATTTGCTCTTTCCAGCGAAGAAGAGCGGCGAAAAGCCATAGTCGCCACTCTCGTACGATTGTTCGGATCAGAAGCCGCCAGACCCACGGGATACATTGAGAAAAACTGGACCATGGATGAATGGAGCGGCGGATGCTACACCGGCCTGATGATCCCGGGAACCATGACTCGTTATGGCCAATCGCTGCGAAAGCCATTCGGAAACATCCACTGGGCGGGTACCGAAACAGCCATTCAATGGATGGGCTACTTCGACGGCGCCGTGGAAGCAGGACAGCGATGCGCCCGGGAAGTGATGACCTAAAACCCGACCATCATGGCCAGATAGTTTGCAGGGATCGGTCTTGCTGTTCCGCTGCAGGAAAAAAGGATTTACTCGGCTCCGGAAACGGCTAAAAACTGACATCATGTCCGGCCTATCCACGTTAAAGAAATCTCTGCTTATCCTTTCCGGTGTTTTCCTATTGGTGATTCTGATCACCGTGCTGTGGACCGCTTCGCCTCTGGCCATGGCCGATGAGGGGGATTACACCAGGCTGGATCCGGCAAAGGCTCAAAGCATCGATTGGCCGGCAATCACCGACGAAGCCACCGTCTATCTGCAGGATTTGCTCAGGATGCGAACCATCCGGGGCGATGAGCACCAGGCAAGCCTCTACATTCAGAAGATTCTGGAGAAAGAAGGCATCGCGGTTCGCATCTATCAGCATCCCGAAGATCCCAGAAGGTCCAATCTGGTGGCCGAGATCATTCCCGACGATATCGCTCCGGAATACAAAGATGAAGGGATAATACTGACCGGCCATTCAGATGTGGTGGAAGTGAACCCGGAGCGATGGAAGCAGCCTCCGTTTTCCGGCGCTCTGGTGGACGGAAAAATCTGGGGCCGGGGCGCCATCGACATGAAAGGGCACATTGTGATGGGACTCATGTCCATGCTACTGGTAAAGCGACTGGACGTTCCTCTGAAGCGCAAGCTCATGCTTCTGGTTCTGGCCGATGAAGAAAGCGATGGAAAATACGGCGTCAAGTTCATGGTCGAAAAGCACCGCGATGTGTTCGATGGCTACAAATACGTATTCAATGAAGGCGGCCTGGGCACCGAAGGAGTGGCCGTACCGGGCAGCAAGATATTTAACATCCAGTGGGCCGAAAAGGGCAAGATCTGGGCCGAACTAAGTGTGGACGGCGAATCCAGCCATGGCGCCAGACCTCCGGAACAGTACGCGCTCCTGAATATGATTCAGTTTTTGAATGCAGTGCACGAAATGGAAACGGATCTTACCATCGTTCCGGAGATGGAGACATTTCTATATCAGATGGGCGAAGCATATAGCTTTCCGAATTCCTTCTTCATGAAGCGAAACAACAATCCGCTCATCCGTCCTTTGATTCTGCCGGCCCTGAAAGCCAACCGCTACCTGGTGGCCATGACAACGAATACTCGGGCTTTCACTGGTTTAAACACAAACGAAGACGAAGGCATCAATGTGGTGGCGGATAAAGCCTTCGCCAAGATCGATATACGATTGTTGCCCAATACCACGCCGGAGCAGTATTTGGACAAGCTGGAGGCGTTGGCCGAGCCCTACGGTGTGAAGATTAAGCCTACGGGGACCATTGTACCCAATTCATCGCCCATGGATTCTGAATTCTTCAAGGTGATGTCCCGGGTTAGCGTAGACAACGTGCCTGGCTCTGTGGTTACTCCACTGATTACTCCCGGCAACACTGACAATACCTATCTTCGCGAAATCGGGCTACAGTGCTATGGATTGACTCCCGTGCTCTTAAATAGCGAAGAACTGGGAAGCACTCATTCGGACAATGAGTATCTTAGCCAGGAAAACCTCAAGCTGGGCACGAAGATCATGTTCGAAACCGTTGTGGGCATGAACTAGGCGGAAGCGCCTTTGAATCGGCCTGCCGTGCTGTTCAAGGCCGGCTAATATTTCGTATTGCGGCTTTCGACGGCCCGAGTGGGGTTATCGCAACGTCTCATTTATACTACCCAGTGCGTTTTCCAGAAACTCCCGGGCTTCTTCTGCATCCGCTTCTGAATCGCTGGAATTGATGTGAAAATCGCCGATGACCGCGTCTCCGCTGGTCAGAAACAATCCGGCGGGATCCACACCGGGTTTTAGCCTGGCATAGCAACAAACCCAGTACTGGTTCGAGAGTCGAATCTGATCGGCATTGTGGTCGAAGATACGAACCTTGCGCGTTTCGCATGTGACCAGGAAGCCTTCCACTGAAGTCAGTAATATACGATGTTCCTGTCCGCGATAGTAAACTCTGAGTTCGTGGTTCTCGATCTGGAACCATTCCGGCTTCAGGCGAATGCGAAAGGTCCATACGGTGTTGTAGCTGTACAGACCCCAGACCAGGAAAAGCGCCGACAGTCCTATGATGGGGTACGACGGCGCCGTGTACGCAAAGAAACCCAGCGCTGCCGTAGCCACGGACAGCGCCACCCAGAGTAGAAAGCCAAAGAGCAAATGTAGCTCGGCCAGGCCCTTTACATGCAGCGCCTGACCGGGAATGAATTTGGTTACCTTGATTCCATAGCGGCTGGCCACGGCAGGCGCCACGTAGCTTCCGTATATCTCATTATGCCATACCTGATGGGCGGCTTCCTGAAAATCGTCCAGATACCATCGTATCAAAACCAGCATGGCAAAAACGTTTATCGCCGCCATAACGCCCAGCAGGCTCATGTCTTGTTCGGATGCAAGCAACCATCCAAAAACAGTAAAAGGAAAGAGAAAGGGAAGAGTTATCAAGTTGGCTCTGGACCTGGTTTTCGCTACCGGCCAGTCCTGACCTCCCTTTGAACCAAAAAAAATCATTATCGCATACGCCGTCACATGGAGGCCCAACGCCAGATAACCGGAAATTTCCCGGACCGAATACTCCATAGTATCTTCTGTTACGCGAATGCGATACAGAATAAAAACAGCAGTAGCTTCCAGAAGAAGCATCAAGATGGCGCGGATCATGGCAAAAACCCTGGAGGAGATTCCTCGCCTGTCAATGGTTTCATGGAAAATTTCTATAAGCGCCGTGGCCAGAAGCATCACCGTGGCGTGCTGGATTGTATTGAAAAGACAACGTTACGGCTACCCGGGCGCATATCACGAAACCGTTTCGCTCTTTTCTATCGGGAACTATTCGGACTGTTCAAAGAGAAGTAACATTTCGTGATGGCGTCATTCTGTTGTAGGACTATGGCTTTCGCTGCAGGTTAAGGCCAGCTCCGTACTCAGTGTAAGCTGTGGCGGTTGATGCGTCGGGAGCTCAGGCCCGGTACACTTCTGCTTGCTCCGAAATCAATGCGGCCAGTTTGGATGATTGGCTATCCCTTTCCGACCTTTGTTCTTGAAGCGAATCCGCATTGACTCCGCCCGAAAGCGCATAGACCACCTCACCCACTACGATGATGGACGGAGAGGCCAGGTCTTCCAGGTGCGGCGCTGTAGCCAGATCGGTAATGCGCACCTCCTGGTTGGTTCGCGTACCGTTTCGTATAATAGCCACGGGAGTGGCTGGATCGCGCCCATGGGCGATAAGCTGCCGCGAGATTTCGGGTAGCTTCTTGATTCCCATCAGAAACACGGCCGTTGGTATACGAGCGGCTGCATCGTAGGCGATCCCGGATGTGCGATCCGCTTCATGGCCGGTGAATACTCCAAAGGCTGTGGAGAGCCCGCGAAAGGTGAGGGGGATTCCTGCTGTCTCCGGAACCGAGTAGAACGAACTTATCCCGGGAACAACGCTACATTCAATGCCTGCTTCTTTCAATACCTGCAGCTCTTCGCCGCCTCGGCCAAAGATGAAAGGATCGCCGCCCTTTAGTCGCACAATGTTATAGCCTTTTCGCGCATAGTAAACCATCAGCTGATGGATTCTTCGCTGCCTGGTTTCCTGGCAACGGCCGGGCTTTTTGCCTACCGGTATCTTGATTGCATTTCGGGCATATCGCAATATGGCGGGATCAATCAGTCGATCATATAGAACAGCATCGCAGCTTCGCAGAGCTTTTATCGCTTTTCGAGTGAGTAGATCGGGATCGCCAGGGCCGGCGCCTACCAGCGTAACGTGACCGTTTTTCATGATTTGTCTCCCGAGGCATGCAGACCGCACTCTTTATGTTCCGGGTTTTCCCACCACCAGCGACCCGCGCGAACATCCTCTCCGGCCTCTACAGCCCGAGTACAGGGAGCGCAGCCTATGCTGGGATAGCCCCGGGAATGGAGCGGGTTCACGGGCACACCGTTTTCTTCTATATATTTATAGACATCGGCTTCCTGCCAGGAGCTCAAAGGGCTAAGCTTGAGTATTCCGCCGTGATCCGAGTCAATCTGAAACACCGGAAGGTTGGCCCGTGTTACGGCCTGGCTCTGTCGCAATCCGGTAATCCAGCCGTCCAGACCCTCCAGGGCGCGCTTCAACGGCTCTACCTTGCGAATGAAACAACAATTCTTACGATTCTCTATGGAGTCATAGAAGGAAAACAATCCCTGTTCGCGAATCAGATTCTCCACAGACTCTCTTTGCGGGAAATATCCCTCGAACCTCAGCGCCGGGTAACGCTTGCGGCACTCCTCCAGGGTTTGCAGCGTCTCTTCGTGCAGACGCCCGGTCTCCAGGTAAAACACATGGATTCGTTCCGCGGCGCTGGAGTCCCGTTGGACTTCCTGGGCCAGCAGATGGATCAACGTGGTATCTTCAGCGCTGAAGCTACTGGCCAGGGCCAGTTTGAGACCGGATTCGGCGGCCCATCGCATTGCATTGCCGGCGCTTTGTAGCGCAGGGTCCTGATTTAGTTCGGCGATCCTTTTCCAATCCAGGGTTGTTTCTAGCATACCGTTTGTTCTCTGCTGTAGATTTGATAGTATTCCGAATCGTATTCATTCCCCGCTGGCGGGTCATGAGCGACCAATTCACAACGTTCCGTCAGGCCACTGACCGGGACCAGTAGGACTGGCCTTATCCCCGACCTGAATCCTCGGCTATTGACAATTCCTATCAGAATACTATGAAAGGCCAGCCTGAGCGGCCACCGATTTTGCTACAAGTGTTTTTTACGCCGACGCCACGGCGCATTGCGTTAGCCGGGGGCCGCAGTTCGTCAGCAGGGAGCGGTAGCCTCGCTACGGCGAAGCTTGATCAGCTGGTGGCCCTGTGACGCACCGATTGGATAAAATACTGGGCCAGGGGCCGGCTCGTGATAATCAGGCTTATGCGAATAAGCTCAAAGTCTGGCCTGCGGAGCCGGAAGATCCTATTTTCAGCATACAGTGGTTTCACTCTCAGCCTATACCTCGGCTTCTTCCTGCCTGGCTTTACCACATGCGCCCCGGAGCCGGAAGGCTCGGCAACCGATGCCGGTGGCGCTTCCGAGGGATTCGGCGAAGGTAAACCTGCTGTCGATGGCGCAAATCAAGCGAACAGCAAGGGGGGCCTGCCCGCCGTGAAGCTCATTCGTGTGGCCGATGGCGATACACTGACTGTGCGAATGGAAGGCGAATCGCTGCGGGTTCGAATGCATGGAGTGGATGCGCCGGAACTGGATCAGCCCTATGGAAAGGAGGCGAGGACTTGCCTGGATGGTCTGCTGAAAAACAGGGCGATTCGGCTAAGAATTGAGTATCGAGACCCCTATGACAGGGCGGTAAGCACTCTAATCGACGAAAGCGGAAGCGATTTGAATGCAATTCTGGTGGAGCGGGGTTGTGCCTGGGCCTTTGTCCGCTATTCCAGGGAATATGTCCCTCAGGAACGAAAAGCCCGAAGTTCCAGGTCCGGTCTCTGGGCGCAGGAAGACCCGTTGCCTCCCTGGAAATGGCGAAGGCGCTAACCTGTAAAAAACGACAGGTAGTACGTATTTTTTAGCGTTGCAGTGTAAAATCGGGCCGTCTGTTTTTAAGTATAGGCTTGGAAATGGGCCGGGGGAATGGTATGTCTCGATATTCTTACTACTTTGCACTTTTAACAATCAGTGTCTTCAGCCTGGGCTGCATTGGCACAAAAGGAGCCGGCGACAGTCTCCTCTTTGGGACGGCATTTACGCCTGCGCCGGACAACTCGTGTACCTCGGATGTAACCGTAACATATAGAGAGATCTCCCTACTCGAAGACGGGGATGTAGAAGCGACCTACGATGCCGGCCAGGACAAAGGAATCGCCGAAAACGATGTGAATGGCGGCACCTCCTGGGGGTATCGATCCTTTGAAACCTGTATCTATCCCAATGTAGCGTTCACCGGTAGTATCGAATTTAGCATGGCTACCAACGGAAGCTACGATGGCCGCATGAATGTTACAAGATCCTTCCCCGCCTCAGTGGACGGAGATCCCCTACCTGCTATCCTCAGCTTCACAGATTCTGGAGCAGCAGAAAGACAGTGCTTCACGTTCACCCGGGTAGACGACGGTATTCGAAACACACCGGAAGATCCGTACCAAATAACGATGGGTGAAATAACGGAAAGAGATTCCGGCGGCGATGTCTACTCGGATGGATCCTACCACAATAAAACTCCCTGTAGCATTACAGTCACAATGGAGGACGATGAAGGCCCTGGGATCCGTGTGTCGAACATATCAAACGTGATGGAAGAGCCGGGCGTGGCTACGCCGAACAGTGGCACTTTTCGTGTGCGTCTTCGAACGGCTCCCACTGCAAACGTAACAGTTCCCATTAACGATACTGCGGATTCCACCAATGCTGGCAATCGTGAGGGTACTACGAGCCCTACCACTTTGACTTTTAGTCCAACTTGCCCCGGGCCCAACTGCTGGAGCGATGAACAAATCGTTACTGTTACATCTGTGGATGACCTTGAAGTAGATGGAATCAAGATATATACCATTGCAGTGGAAAACACAACCAGTTCCGATTCTGAGTATAATGGCATTGATCCGCGAGATGTAGTTGTTTATAACCGCGACCAGAGTGTGCCCGGATACACCTACGAACGATTTGATGCCTCCGGCGGATCTACGGATTCCAGCGGCGGAACGATTACAGGATTCGCTACAGACGAAGCGAATCAGATGGGCAGTACGTATGCGAATTTCCAGATTCGGCTACGCTCGAAGCCTTCCGCGGACGTGACGCTTACTTTTTCAACGAACTGTGGATCTAAATGTAATCTTCTGACTAGCAGTTTGACTTTTACTCCAGCGAACTGGAACACATACCAGACTGTGCAGGTTGAAGGGGCCTCTGACTCCATTAACAGCGGACTCCAGGATTACAACGTAACCTTTAATGCTTCCTCTAGCGATTCTACGTATAACTCCAGTGTGACGGAGCCGGTGTTCAGGGTGCGTTCTTGCGACAACGATGCGTCCAACTACATCGCTCACTGTAATTTCTCCGGCTCTCCGCTCGGAACTACCGGGAATCGCTTTATTCGAACGGAAGGCGGCACGAGTATTACCTGGCTGATCGCTCAATCGGCGCCAGCTTCCGACGTACAGGTTGGGCTAAGTAGTAGCAGTAATCCGGACGGAACGTCGGCGTTGGCTAACGCTACCATCAATGGTAGCAATTACAATACATTGATCACCGGTGGCCTAAACCGGGTGGAAATGTCCCATACGAACGATACCTTTGTAAATACGCCGAGCCAGAACCGAGAATGGACCCTGCAAACGGCGGCCGCTACAGGACCGGCTCCTTTCAGCGGGTTCAACCCCGTAGAAATATATGCTCGCACCGATGACAACGAGCAGTATTACTACATCAATCGCGTCGGCAGCACGAGCGAAGATACTGTAACCACGGCCACGATTTATGTTTGTCTGGGTGCGAGCCCAACAGGGACTGTAGTGCTCACCCCGGCAACATCTGGCGATGAGGCTGGAACAACTATTTCCCCTGCTTCCATTTCATGGAACCCCGGTGAACAGTCCGATGCTACGAGCAATGGTACCTGTACGTCCAGCGCCACGAACGTGAAATCCTTCACCGTGAATGGTGCGGATGACTCATTCGCCGATGGTAATCAGACATTCTCCGTGAGTTTCCCCGGCGGCTCCTCGGGCACCGATGTTGGTTACTCCGGAAAGACACCTGGCAGCGTGAACGTAACGAATGCGGATAACGAACCAGCCGGAAAAGCCATCTTCGTGACCAACGTGACTTTCCCGGGTGAAATGACCGCACAAGGAGTTCTGGGAGCAGATAACTTCTGTAACGCAAATAAGGTTTCCGGAGTGCCTTCTGGAACCTACAAAGCGCTGATTGTTAGCAATAGCGGCGGCGAAGTCAACGATCGAACAACCTCGGCGGACTGGGTATTGAGTCCCGGGTATCACTACTTCCGTTGTACCGGCAGCGCCTATGCTAACTGCAGTGATGAGCATACGCGCCTGTTTATTGCGGATGGGTCCGGTTTGTTCAATCCTCTGTCGATGAGCACAGACTTCTCAACAAATGCAAGTCATGAGTTCTGGACCGGAATGAACAATGATCTTAGCCCCGCAACGCAGACCTCAACTCCCGCTGCACAGCCGGGGGATCCCAATTACAGGCATAACTGTGCTGGCTTCACCTACCAGAACGCACCAGTTGCTCCCAGTCCGCTCTATTACGGAGAGTCATGGTCTAGTAGCGGTGGGGCGGTCGTCACTCACACCAATCAGGCCTGTAACTTGACCAAGCGACTCATCTGCGTGCAGCAATAGCAGCCTGCCGTAGATGAAATTGAAGGCCAGCTTCCGAAAGGGGCTGGCCTTTTCTTTTTCTCTCCGACCATGCATAACCGCAATTGGCCACTGCAGCTACCACGGCCATGGATCGCGACAGCTCCGAATTCCTTTATTCACCGGCGCCGGAATTGGCATGGACCGTGGCGCCAGGTATGTCCATACTGACTCCCTATGTTCGAGCCATTTCGAAAAACCAGGGACACCCGGGCCGATTACGAACAGCTCTTGAAGGCCCTGGAAGCGTTACTGGAAAGTCCTCCGGCGCTGGAGACTCCTCATTTCTTCGAGAGTCGATCGCTGTCCAATGCGCATGTCCTTGCTACTCTGGGCAATTCCGTAGCGTTGCTTAACTGGTTTCTGGAAGACGTGAACTGGTGCGGCTACTATCTGTGGGACGGAAAGCGACTGGTGCTGGGCCCGTTTCAGGGAATGCCTGCCTGCACTACCATTGAGCCCGGGAAAGGAGTGTGCGGTACCGCCTATGAGCGCAGGAAGCCTGTAATCGTGGACGATGTCTCCAAATTCCCAGGCCACATTGTGTGCGATCCGGCCAGCAAATCGGAAATCGTTGTTCCTCTATTTGCTCCAGGGACTCCGCCGGAATCACCGGAAACTACCTCTGTAAGCGCTCGGCCCATCGGCGTTCTGGACATTGACAGTCCTGAAAAGGATAAATTCGACACTACCGATTCCTATTACCTGGAACGATTCAATCGCATCGTTTCGGAGAAGCTCTCCCTGTCCTGAATCTGTCCATTCGTGGCTGGTGGCCCGTCATGGGCTTCGGTCCTGGTTCGCTCGGGTTCAGTGCAGAACCCCTGGCGACGGGGCTCTTCTGGGCGCTGGTTTTCGGGCCTCGTCCGGATTTCCAGGTCCGAAATCCTCGGATTCATTCTCATTTCTTATAAGTCCGGTCGAGAAATAGCTACCGATGACGCATAATAACCCCATTCTACTCCACAGGTCATTCCGGTCTGTGGAGCGGTAGGCAGGCGATCGGCAGAAGGCCGGTGATGCAGAGGAGAAGCAATTATGGCAGCTACACTATTCAAGCGAAAGACCGCCAAAGAGGTTCTGGATAAATCGATAGATCAATCGATTGATCACAAGAAGGCGGGCCAGACAATGAGGTCCGAGTCCAGGAGGAGGACCGAATCCGCAAAGAAAGCCCGGGAAGTGGAACTCACGGAACGTCGCGTCCCTTACGGCGCCGGACCCATGGACCGTCACTGGTTTGCGGGTAATCGGGCGGCCTCGCACGTGGTGAACAGTCTGCATTTAATCTTTCCGGATGGGGAACGTTTTTTCATTCGTAGCGTGAATCATTACCGTAAGCAGATTCAAGACCCGGTGCTAAAAAAGCAGGTTCGTATGTTTATGGCCCAGGAGATTCAACATGGCGTGGCCCATGAGAGAGCCTGGGATACCTTGCGAGAGCAGGGCTTCCCTGTGGATGAGTTTCTCGAATCTTACAGAAAGAATGCTTACGATAGACTGGAAGGTTTCGTGAATCGTAGAATCGGACATTGGCTGTCGCTCTCCACCACTGTGGCTCTTGAACACTATACGGCTACTCTGGCTCAGACTGTATTCGATACCGGGGTTCTGGAGCACGATATGCCGCAGGATATGCGAGATCTTCTGTACTGGCATGCCTGCGAGGAAATCGAACATAAATCCGTAGCCTTTGACGTAATGCAGGAGCTGAAGCCCGGTTATTTCAAAAGAATCGCCGGTTTTATCATGGCTACCTTCCAGCTTCTCGGGTTTACGATTCAAGGGACCAGGTTCATGGTTAAGCGAGATCCTGAATGCAGCTTCTGGAGTTTTCACAGAGATTTCTTCCGGTTCTTGCGAAGAGGCGGAATCAAATTCTTTCTGGCCCTGCCGTTGCCGCTTCTGGACTATCTACGTCCCGGATTTCATCCCGACGATCATGAGAATCGAATGATTGCAGCCGAGCAGCTGCGAAAGCAGGGATTGCCCGTGAGCGAATCCCCGATTTGATATTTCAGGTAGCATGACCGTCGAATAGCTCACCGCCCGAAGTCTGTGCGCCGAGGCAGCCCGAATCGGCGGGCGCATCTGCTGCCCGGGCTGGTTTATGCCTTCCGATTTTTTCGGAAGGCTGCCGGAGTCATTCCCGCAATCCTGGAAAACTGATCGTTGAAGGCAGATTTTGTATTGAAGCCCACGTCAAAAGCGACTGAGATGATGGTCTTATCGGGATCCGCAATCAATTGCTCTTTTGCTTCTTCGATCCTGTATTGATTCAGAAAAGCATTGAAGTTCTGGCTGAAGTTTTCGTTTAGAATCCGGGACAATTGATGGGAAGTCACTTCCAGTTCTTCCGCCAGATCGGAAAGCCGCAGATCCGGGTCAAGATAGAGCTTCTGCTGTTCCATGAGTTCCTTGAGTCGCTCCAGCAAAGCCGGAACATCCAGTCCTGTTAGCTGTGTGCGAGCGTAGCGTTCTTTCTGGATTTCCCGCTTCATGGACTGAAAGAAGTGCGGATACCGTAGCATATAGAGAAAGGATAGGATCATGGTGGTCGCGATAAACCATCCTCCCACATGCATGAGCCAGATGACCTTAAGCGCATAGCCGCTCAGCAATGCCAGGGAGGCTACGGCGGGAAATGCGAATATTGTTATGGCTCTTTTTGTATCGCTCAAATGGAATTCCCGGCCCGTGCGTAGCACAAATACGGTAAGAAGCGCCAGGCAAACAAGGGTTTGTAGCATGCCCAGAAGCAGTCCCAGATCTACGCTATGGAAACTCAGCTCATAATAGATCTCTTCCAGCACTCTCTGTTTTTCTGCTACGGGGCGCAGCTGAAAGTTTAGCTCCACTGCCAGCACAGGCAAGACGGGAGCAAAATACCACTTGCTGCGAAAGACGGGGTTTCGCGCAGGAGCCGGCGGTTCGCCTTCAAAGGCAGCATCGATCATTCGCCTGGTCATTTGCATGAGCAATGGACCGCTGGCAAAGACAGAAGCAAACAGGGTAAAGTACCACCAGCTGCTCATTTCAGGCTTTTCCAGGAACAGTCCGATGCGTAGCAGGATAGAAAATGCCACAAGTCCAACCAGCATCAGGTAGATATTGAAGCTGGCCCCGTCTTCCTGTTTGCGCACATAGAGCTCGCCCAGCACCATCAGTAGCGACAGTCCTGCTCCAAAGTAGATGAACTGAATGCTTAATGTATTCAGTAGCTCCATTGACTCTGAGTGGGGAATCCATGCGAAGGCATACAAGTCTTTTTCTGGTCGCGGTGCCCGCCACGTAGATGCCTCGCAGGCTTGCAAGAATCCAGAAGGACTAATGCCGTCCGGCATCATTGCTGGCCGATATCAGTCGGACTCCAATCGGACTCCAATCGGACTTATAAGAATTCAGATAGATATTATAAGTCCGGTTGTCGGGTAGCCGAATCCGTGGCATTATTGTGATGTTCGTCGAAAAGGATCATTCCGGGAGGGATAAAATGCTTGAGGTTGCTATTGTGGGAGCTGGTTTTTCCGGTCTGGCTGCGGGTGCGCGGCTAAAGAGAGAAGGGCAGGATTCCTTTGTGATTCTGGAAAAGGCCGATGAAGTAGGCGGCACCTGGAGAGATAACACCTATCCCGGATGCGCCTGCGACGTTAAGTCAAACCTGTATTCCTTTTCTTTTGCGCCCAGTTCGCAATGGTCAAGGCTCTATGCTCCGCAGCCCGAGATACTTACTTATCTAAAGGAATGTTCGCATTCCCTCCAGCTAAGGGAGCATATACGTTTTCGAAGCGCCGTTGTCCGGGCCAGTTTTCAGAAGCAATCCGGTTCCTGGCTTATTGAACTTCAAGACGGGGGTGTTCTGGAGGCCCGAGTTCTTGTTTTGGCGCCCGGGCCGTTGAGCAGACCATCTATACCTGATATACCGGGTCTGGAAAGCTTTCGAGGTCCTGTATTTCATTCCGCAAGATGGGACCATTCGGTAGATCTGGTTGGCAAGCGAGTGGCTGTTATTGGCACCGGGGCAAGCGCCATTCAGGTAGTGCCCGCCATTGCGGAAAAAGTGAAGTCCCTGTATCTATTCCAGAGATCGGCGGCGTATGTAGTTCCGCGAAAGGACCGCGCTATAGGGGCAAATGTGCGAAAGTGGTTGGATCGCCTTCCTTTTCTTCAGCAAATCCATCGTTTCATGGTATACGCATACAACGAGTTACTGGCCGGACCGGCGGTGTATAGCAGCGAAATCCTCAATCGACTGGCCAGGGCCATGGCCCTGCGTCATATGAAACGTGCTATTAAGGATCCGGCTCTACGTCGCCAGCTTACTCCGGACTACAGAATCGGCTGCAAGCGAATCCTGATTTCGGATGACTACTATCCGGCGCTGGCCCGGGACAACGTTCAGGTCATCCAGGGCGAAGTGGACGAGGTAGCAGCTGATTCGGTCCTGTCCCATGATTTGCGTTGTTCCGTAGAAGTCATCGTTCTGTGTACCGGATTTCACGTTTCGGATCTGCACAGAAACCTGGGCATGGAGATTCAGGGACTGGACGAGGATCTGGCGCAATACTGGGAACGGCAGGGACTCCAGGCCCATCGCGGCAGCACGGTGTCGGGCTTTCCCAATCTTTTTCTCTATCTCGGACCCAATACCGGGCTGGGACACAATTCTATGGTTCATATCATGGAGTCGCAGTCCAATTATCTTGTCTCCTACCTGAAGACGCTTCAGCGCCACCCGGGGTGTTCGCTCAACGTAAGATCTGATTCTCAATATCAATTCAATCAGCGAATCCAGAAACGGATGCAGCGGACCAGTTGGACGTCCGGCGGCTGCCATAGCTGGTATCTGGATGAGCACGGACGTAATACGACTCTATGGCCGGGCTCCACGTTAAGCTATCGCAAGGAGACCAAAAAGCTGGACGAAAATGAATACGAACTTGTCTGGCCGGATGCCATTCGGACGGCTGGTGGAGGGCTTCAACAGGCTGTCACGGTCCGATAGGGCGATCCAGACCCGCCATTCCGGTTTTTCCCTCGTTGGATCTGTTTGTGGTGGAAAAAATGCATGGCCGCCACTACCCTGGTCGTGAAGCTTCTCAATTCAGAGAAGTCTCGAGTCCAGGAGGAAACTATGGCATTTATCATTACCGAGCCTTGCGAAGGAGTATGCGACACTTCCTGCGTAAATGTATGCCCGGTGGATTGCATTCACCCCACGAAAGAAGAGTGGCCAGCCAAAGGATACGAAGAAGGCAAGCTGGAAAACAAGATGCTCTATATCAATCCGGAAGAATGCATTGATTGCGGCGCCTGCGAGCCCGCCTGTCCAGTGCAGGCCATTTTCCCGGAAGACGAAGTTCCGGAGAAATGGGAGTCTTACATCAAAAAGAATTACGAGTACTACGGTCTCTAATTCAAACTTGATTACAATTCTTCATTCAGCCCTGGCTGAATCGAAATAGGGGCTTCGGCCCCTTTTTGCTTTACAAGGTTGTTATTATAAACTAGATACATTAGCGTGAATGTATCTGGCTTTGCTCCCCTGATTCGGAAATCGGGACTATTCTTTCCCATTACTATTTCGCTTCTTGCTACTGCGCTTGCCTGTGTGAATCCGACCTTCCGTCCGGCCGCATATACTTACCGGAAAGCGATGGATGGCAGGGCTCAATTAGACTTGAACCTGAA
Source organism: Spirochaetaceae bacterium (assembly GCA_002730875.1). Lineage (GTDB taxonomy): Bacteria > Spirochaetota > Leptospiria > Leptospirales > Leptonemataceae > UBA3465. The sequence continues at coordinate 102,290 of PCBI01000019.1, forward strand.
AGCATTGGCTGCCATTGAATCGGTGGCGGAAACAGGGACTTTAAGAATCGAGAAACAATCTCGGGGTAGCGGGCAATGAACTACGTGCTTGCCGGCAAATCGTTCTCATCGCCTCTTATCCGGTTCTGCATTACCGCGAAAGCAATGGACAATACGGACGGGCTCGTCTGGAATATAGCCTCTATCTGTTGTCGGCCATTGAGGCCATGGGTAGCCGGGGGCGCCTGCCCGAGGTAAGCAAGTAGGACCCGCTAAATGGGTTCTTCGCGAATAAACCCGGGAATTGAGAACCATTGGAGTAAAAAAATGAAGTTTGAGAAACCTCCGGTAAGCATTCAATTACTGCGCCGACGAGAGCCATCGGATCCTGCCGTTACTCGTAGGACTTTATGCTCTTCTTCGTCTGCTGCTGCTGGCCTGGTCTGGCTTCTTCTGGCTGCGCTTTGTATCCTTCCGACTTTCAGCGTTTCAGCCCAGGCCATCGACCCTTCCCTCATTGAGCAACCGGAGCAAACGGAAAGAGAAAAACAGGAAGAAGCGGAAAGACGCGAAGAGGAGCGAAAACGTCGGGAAGAACGCAGAAAGAAGGCCATGGACGACTACTGGCTCAGGCTTAATCCGGGTTTCGTGCTGTCGGGAGGCGGGCTAAGTATCACCGGTCAGGGGTTTCGATCCGGCACAAACGCCACCATCGTGGAGGACGCCTGGAAACAGCCTAACTGGATGTTAGATGTCTCCAGTCGCGAATGGGTGATCTCAAAGAACTGGGGAGTGTACTTTCTGGTTCATAGCCGGCAACTGGATCTAAAGTTTCAGAGCTATACGCAAACCGTGCAAAGCGAGGATGGCTCCGAAGGCTCGGAAACTGTAACCGAAGACCTGGGTACCCGGATGCGCGGTTACTACGCGGCTACGGCCCCGGTGCTCTACTACGACTTCGACGGAGAACCCACCGGTTTTCGCATAGGGGCCGGGTATGGGTCCTCTGTAGTGCGACTTCGAGGCAACGCATCCCTGAACAGCGGGGCCGCTCAGGCGCCCTTGTTCATTTCCCAGGACCAGGCATCCTTTACGCGAGACCTGCAGCTAAGCGCCATTCTTCAGGGAGGGCTGAGTCTCACCGAAGGTGATCCCTTCTACAATTCCTTGCTTTTGGATCTGCAGCAACCTGGCGGACTGGCTAACATGGGCGCTTACTTGATCGCCCGGGGAGAAATCCGGCCCGATCTTTACACCGTCTTTCTAATCAACTATCTGACCTCGGGTCAGGCTCCGGGAAGCATCCAGCTCAGCCCTCTGGAAGCCATTGGGGCCGTGGGATTGGCCCGCCTTCAGGTGGACTTCCGGGTGGATTCGGCGCCCACTTACTATCTAATGGCCGAGCATACCTGGGAATGGGCCACTCTGCAACTTGCCTTTGGTGGGCCCATATTTACTCGTGCCGGGTTTAAATACGACCTGACCAACATGGTAATCTCGTTTTCTGTGCCCCTCAGACTGTAGTTGAGCGGTATTCAGGGGCCTTCCGTCCCTCGGATTGGCCTGCCGGTTCCTCCCCCGGTGAGGCTCCAGATACCCCTGGCCACCTAAAGATCCGTCTAGAATTCCCCGGCCCCGGAGCTTTATGGAGCACAGTAACCGGTCTTCCCGACCGGTCCCGGCTCCCTGAATGGCCCTCAGTCGCCCTCATTGCTCTTTTAGCGTCAATTCCCACTTTTTCGATAGGAAAGGTGGAATTTTTTGTTGATCTTGCTCATGGCCTTACTTCTTTGTCCTCATAAAGATCAGCGCGGAAGGAATCGATGTCAGATAAACCACAGGTATCCAAAGTAGAGAAGATCAAAGAAAGCTCCCGGGGATTGCGAGGAACCCTTGCCGAGGAGCTGGCGAATGACGCTCCCAACTTTGAGCAGGACTCCCTGCAATTACTGAAGTTTCACGGAATCTATCAGCAGGATGATCGGGATGCCCGAAACCGCAGTGGAGGGGGTATGGAAAAGGCCTACTCCATGATGATTCGAGGACGCATCCCTGGCGGACGCATGACCGCCAGCCAGTATCTGGAGTTTGATCGTCTGGCGGATCTTTACGGTAATGGCGGGCTGAGACTGACCACCCGGCAGAGCATTCAGTACCACGGCGTGCTGAAGCATAATATGAAAGATATAATCAAGGGCATCCATGAGTCGATGCTGTCGACTATCTGTGCCTGCGGCGATGTGGTGCGAAACGTAACCCAGGCGCCCAACCCCCTGGGCGATCCCGAATTGGACAAACTGGACGAGCCTTCCAATCTGATATCGGATCACTTCGCGGCCAGGTCCAACGCCTATGTAGAAATCTGGCTGGATGGCGAAAGGGTGGATCCGCAGGCCGAACCGGAGGATCCCATATATGGAACCAATTATCTGCCGCGAAAGTTCAAGATCGCGGTTACCAGGGCAGGGGACAACTCCGTAGATCTGTTCACCAACGACCTTGCTCTTGCCGCAACGTTCGAAGGCGGCGAAATTACCGGATATCATTATTACGTGGGCGGCGGACTGGGAAAGAACCATCGAAATGCAAAAACCTATCCCCGTCTGGCCTCGCACCTTGGCTGGGCACCGGCGGACAAACTGATCCCTGTATGCGAAGCAGTGATAGCCGTCCAAAAGGACTTCGGGGATCGCAAGGATCGCAAACATGCCCGTCTGAAGTATCTAATCGAGGATCGAGGGCTGGATTGGTTCCGCGGTCAGGTCGAGGAGCGGCTGAAATTCTCGTTGGATCAGAAATCGGAACCGGCCTGGGAGTTTGTGGACTATCTGGGCTGGCACAGCCGCGCCGATGGCACTTTGAGCTTTGGTCTGCATATTCTTTCGGGAAGAATCATCGATCGTGAAAACGAGCCAATCAAAACGGCGATTCGCGAGGCAGTAGAGAAGTATCAACCACAGGTGCAGATTACCCCGGATCAGGATCTGGTTTTTATGGGACTGCCGGCAGACTCAAAAGAAGGCTTTGAGAAAATTTTTCAGGATAAGAAGCTGGAGATCTCGCCGCGGGGCTCTGTATACAGTCGCGCTCTGGCCTGTCCGGCTCTTCCTACCTGCGGTCTGGCTCTGGCAGAAGCAGAGCGGTTTCTGCCCGATTTGCTCAAGGATATTCAGGGTAGCCTGGACAAACATGGTTTAACCGAGAAGCCTCCGGTTGTGCGAATGACCGGTTGTCCCAACGGATGCGCTCGTCCGTATTCTGCCGAGCTTGCTTTCGTCGGGCGAAGCGCCGGCATCTATGCTGTATACGTGGGCGGCAACCCGGAAGGCACTCGTCTGGTTCAGGAAATCTCGGATACGGTTCCGGTGGATCAGCTTCCTACTCTGGTAGATGAGATGTTTACTCTCTGGAAGAAAGACGGAAAACAAGGCGAAAGCTTCGGCGACTATAGCAACCGGGTAGGCCTGGAGCCATTTAGAGCGCTTCTGGCCGATGCCTGATGAGCAGATAATAAAGTCGGCGGCAGACGAGAAAGGGATCTATACAGCGATTCGGTCTGCACAAGCAATAATGGGAGAACAAATATGACGGCAACACAAATCAAACCCCACAACCTGGATGCGGCAACGCTAAGTCATCTGGAAGAACTGGAAGCGGAAGCCATCTATATCATGCGCGAAGTAGCGGCCCAGTTTGACCGACCCGCGCTGCTATTTAGCGGTGGAAAGGATTCGATTACCCTTGTGCGTCTGGCTGAAAAGGCCTTTCGGCCGGGCAAATTTCCCTTTCCTCTCGTGCACATAGATACCGGGCATAATTTTCCGGAAGCCCTGGATTTCAGAGACAGTCTGGTTTCCGGCCTTGGCGAAAAACTGGTTATCAGTCTTGTGCAGGACTCTATCGACAAAGGTCGGGTAAAAGAGGAGACCGGCAAATTTGCCAGCCGTAATAGCCTGCAAACAGTCACCTTGCTGGATACAATCGAGGAGCATGGTTTTGATGCCTGCATCGGCGGCGCTCGGAGAGACGAAGAGAAAGCCCGCGCCAAAGAAAGAGTGTTTTCCGTGAGAGATGAATTCGGCCAATGGGATCCCCGGCTGCAACGACCGGAGTTGTGGAATCTCTACAACGGAAAAATTCATCCCGGCGAAAACGTAAGGGTATTTCCCATAAGCAACTGGACCGAACTGGACGTCTGGAACTACATCCTGAAAGAAGGCATGGCTCTGCCTTCGCTGTACTTTTCGCATAAGCGCAAGCTGGTAAGAAGAATGGGGCATCTGTTCCCCATTTCAGACTTCGTTCACCTTGATCCGGACGAAGAAATACAGGAGCTAAACGTTCGCTTTCGCACGGTTGGGGATATGACCTGCACGGCCGCTGTGGAAAGTCATGCCACCGAAATTCAGCACATCATCGACGAAATCAAATCAGCAGATATCACCGAGAGGGGAGCGCGAATCGACGATCGGCGAAGCGAAGCCGCCATGGAAGAGCGAAAAAGGGCCGGGTACTTTTAGAGGGACCGACAGCGGGGTACGCTCCCGGGAAGGAACCGTGGCTCACTGGCATTTGTTTGCTCCGGCTTCTTTGCGAAGTCTGCAAAGGCAAATTGATGTAGCATGGTGGCGAACGTTAACTGCACACGAAAGGAAGTAACGGCGAAGAGAAGGCCAGCGGGGCTGACAAAGCTACCTGAATATCGGAGTATTGTAGAGAGGAATAGCAATGGATTTACTAAGATTTATTACAGCAGGTTCGGTGGACGACGGAAAATCTACCTTGATCGGCAGACTGCTTTTTGATAGTGGCGCCGTTGCCAGGGATCTGGTGGAGGCCATTGAGCGTTCCAGCGAAAAAAGCGGTTCCGATCAGGTGAATTTGGCGCTGCTGACCGACGGTTTAAAGGCAGAAAGGGAGCAGGGAATCACTATTGACGTGGCCTATAAATACTTCAGCACGGAAAAGCGAAAGTTCATCATAGCCGACGCTCCCGGGCATGTGCAATATACGCGAAATATGGTAACTGGCGCTTCCAATGTAGATGCGGCTGTCATTCTGGTAGATGCTCGTCAGGGAATCGTAGAACAAACGCGCAGGCATAGCTTTCTTGCTTCTTTGCTGGGTATTCCCCATGTGATTCTGGCAATCAACAAAATGGACCTGGTGGATCACAGCGAGGATCGTTTTAACGAAATCGTTCAGGAATACGAAGGAATCAAGTCCAGAATGCACCTGGAGGATGTGATCTACATTCCTGTTTCAGCCCTTTCTGGCGAAAACGTGGCCAGAAAGTCCGAGAATATGCCCTGGTTCAAAGGGCAGCCGCTGCTCGAGGTCCTGGAAACCCTGCCCCATAGAAAGGACGTGGGTCCGGCTCGATTTCCCGTGCAATGGGTAATCCGACCGCACTCCGACGAACACCATGACTACCGAGGCTATGCCGGTCAGTTGCAGTCCGGAGTACTGGAGGAGGGACAGGAAGTAACTCTACTGCCTTCCGGCGGAAAAAGCCGGATCAAGTCCATCGAACTGGGAGGCGAAAGGCTGGAACGCGCCAGCGCGCCCATGAGCGTTACCATCCAACTCGAAGACGATATAGACGTGTCCCGAGGCGATATGATAGTCTCGAGCGAGGATCCGGCGCTATCCGGTCGCGAATTCGTCGCCCACCTGTGCTGGATGGATCATTCAAAGCTGAACCCTCGGAATCGTTTTGTGCTACAGCACACTACCCGACGGTCGGTTGCCATGGTTCAGTCCATTGAAGCGGTGTACGATATTCACAGTCTGGAAAAAGAGTCCCGGGATAGCATGGAGCTAAACGATATCGGTTTGGTGCGAATCAAGACTGCCGAAAGGTTGAGTTTCGACGAATACAAGAAGAATCGCCGTACCGGAAGCTTCATCCTGATCGACGAATCCAGCAACTCCACCGTTGCCGCCGGCATGATAAGCGCCGGTTGAGGATGGATTCGCAACAGGCATTGCTTGCTCCGTTAACGTATATGAATAAAATCGGTTCTGCCTTTCTCCGGGAAGAGTGAGCAATTCCGGCCTGTTGAATCATTAAGTCGATTTTGATCGAGCAATTTGGTCCACTGACCGGTCCGGGGTTCTCGCCGCAAAACCCGGGACGCGCAAGCAAAATGATCCGAGCATTCATCGGCTTTCGGAGTCGGCCCTGGCAAATGCGCAATGGGTTCGCAAAGGGCATTCCGGACAGCGAGGCTTGCCGGGCCGGCAGATGAGCGCCGAAAGATCCAGAAAGGAAAGGTTAATCTCAAAGGGATCTTTGGAGACCTGGAAACCATCGCTTTCAGAGACTTTTTGTCTCAAGGCTTCGCTTTCTTGCGTTTGCCGGGTTTGCTGCGGGCCCGCTGCTTCCTTCCGGCCTGGGCGTAAAGACTTTGCGGTTGGATCTTTCCTCCCGGAATTCCCGTTTGTCCCCGGGCTCTCTCGCTCCGTGGCCACCAGCATGAATCGGGCAGCGAGTTCTTTCAGCCACTTCTTGCGGCGGACTTCTGGATTGTATTCTTCACCCACGATTCGACAGAAGACCCGGGCCACATTGGAGTCAATAGCCGCCAGGGGTTCGCCAAACAGTCTGCTTCGCAGCATGGAGTTGCAGTATTCGCCGATCCCCGGCGTTTCCATCAGGTCCACGTCCTGCTTAAGAGTGGAAGACGTCCCGTATCGGTGGCTCAGAAACTGAATGGTTTCCAGGATCTGATCGTTTCTCCAATGCAATCCCAGCCCATGCAACTGCTGGCGTACACCTTTCGGATCCTTCTCTGCCTGCGAAGGGTTACGGTATTGACGGGCGAAGGCGCTATAGATGGGAGCTACTTGATCAGAGCGAGTACGGCGGAGCATGAGCTCCGCCATCAACAGATGAAACCAGTTATGGGTGTGTCGCCAGGGATAGTCTCGGCGCGCCCCGGCAAACCAGGTCATCAGCTTCTTGTGGATGGATTGGATTTGCCTGCGGCTCAGGAGGCGGGGGCCAGCTTTGCTCCTTTTTTCCATTTGGCTTTGTTTTCCATCTTCGCAGACTGAAGGGAATCCAGCATGCTTTCTGCAATGGCGCTCACCACCGGCACCGCCACCGAGTTGCCAAATTGCTTGTAGGCCTGAGTGTCCGAAACAACAATCTTGAAGTCCTCGGGAAAGCCCATCAATCGACGACATTCATTGGGTGTAAGCCTTCGTGGATTGGCTCCCGGATTACGTTTGGACGACCGTTGCTTCACCAGAATCTCGGAGCCATCTTTGTAGTATCGGGCCGAAAGGGTTCGTGCGATGTCGCCGGGACCGCAGAGTCCGAATCCAAAACCGTGCCCGGCCTTTCGATGTTTGTCCCGATAGGCCTGCAAATAGTTCCAGAGATGATCGCTCAGCGTGTATTTGGGATCCACGGAGCGTTCCAGAATATCGCCCAGACGGGGCTGGAAACTGGATCGATCCTGCCGAGCTTGCTCCAGTCGAGTAGGGCGGAACTGTAAATAATCGGGCAGCGGAAAGTCTTCTTTTTGCGGAAACCGAAAGCTCTCTGCTGCCCGGGGATCAAGAAAGCCAGCAATAAAAATGCGGGCACGGTTTTGCGGAAGAACGGAAGACGCATTTACGATATCTATTTTTAGATGATACCCCAGACGTCGTAGATTCTCTACGATGACCTCAAAGGTTTTGCCGCCATCGTGACTTTTCAGGTTCTTTACGTTTTCCAGCAAAATGGCAGAGGGTTGCTTCACCGCCAGAATTCTCAGTATGTCGAAAAACAATGTGCCCTGGGTTTCGTCTCCAAAACCGTGCTTGCGGCCCAGAGCATTCTTTTTGGAGACCCCGGCAATGCTGAAAGGCTGGCAGGGAAACCCACCCACCAGAATGTCTGCATCCGGTATATCCTCCGCGCCAATGGCCGTAATATCGCCTTCCGGCTTTTCGCCAAAGTTGGCCTCGTATGTAAGCTGGGCCGATCTATCCCATTCGGAGCTGAAAACGCATTGGCCTCCGGCTCTCGTAAAGGCCAGGCGCATACCGCCAATGCCAGCGAACAAATCCAGAAAACGATACTGCATATCGGTGTAATTATCGGACGATTCCAGTGTTGGGCTCCGGAAATTGGGAAGAGAGAGGCGGCGATTTGGTTTCAGACTCACTGTTTTCATGGTGCCACTATAATCCCTTTCTGTGACATAAGTTGCCGGACCCCGGTAAAAAAGCAAAAAAAAGGCCCCGAATGCGGAGCCTCTTTTTCCTGCCCGAATTCCTTCGGGCGGCGCTTATCGATTTTCTGTCAACGGCCCGGAAGGGCTGATCCGGCATCAGGTGTTCGCAATATTGTAATATTGCAATATTGCCATATTACGACCTCGTAATCAGGCCGTCGCTGGCGTCCTCTCGGAAGAGATTTGGCGCATCAGCTCTACAGCCTTTTGTTCGTGCAGTCTGTAGGTTCGGATCAGCTTCTTGCGGAGACCCTTCATCTCTGTTCGAGATTTCTTTGCTTTGCGCATCTCTTTCATGGTCTTTGCCAGTTCGTCGAATCGCTCCTGAATCCTAACCAGCGTTTTCTCGCCGCTTTCGCGCATGGCAGCAACGCCTTCTGCGAATCCAGTAGTCTGCGCTTTCTTTACGGAAAGGGCGGCCAGTTGCTTTTCCTGCATTTCCATTTTGGAAGCCAGAATCTTCTCATCAGGAATGCGCTTCAGATTCCAGGTCATTCCGAGCTTACTGAGGGCGAAAATCAGCCACTTCGTAGGATCGTACTGCCAGCGGCGAATACCGTTTCGATAATCCACCGGGAATTCGTGATGGTAGTTATGATAGCCTTCGCCGTAAGTGATCAGCGCTGTAATCCAGGAGTCCCGTGCTGTGTGTCGGTCGGAGTAGGGCTGGGTTCCCAGATGATGGCATACAGAGTTGATGCAGAAAGTAGCCTGCTGAACCCATACCGCTCGAGCAACGCCGGCGATGAGAAGTCCGCCGAGAAAGTCGCCCCAGAGAGCTGCAATGGCCGCCGGGAAAACAAAGGAACTGAAGATAGCTACAGGCATGTAAAACTTGTGCTGGAAGCGCAGCACCGGATCTTTCCACAGATCCTGCACCAGATTCAGATCAACGTTTTCGCGATCGCCAGTGCCTCTTTTTCTAAACAGCCAGAAGATATGCGCAAACCAGAATCCTTTTGTGATCGCGTACGGATCCCGATCGTGGTCTACGTAACGGTGGTGATTTCGGTGATCGTAGGACCATTCGATTACGCTCATTTCCAGGGCTGCCGAACCGAAGAAGGTGTAAAGCCATCTTACCAATTTGTTAGCCTCATAGCTCTTGTGAGAAAACAGGCGATGATAACCGCCGGTAATGGACATTCCGGTGGCAAATATCATAAAGATGGTCAATGCAATGGTTGCAGGGTGAAATTCGGAATAAACCGCTATGTACACGATTCCGCCAATGGCCACAAATGGGCTGATGATCAGAAATAGAACCGTGGTCCAGTTAACTTCTTTCCATGATAGGTTCATTTTGTTGCTCCAATAGGTCGCATTAATTTCGACTCAGCGGATAAGACCTGCCGCCCGAAGGCCGGTTGCATTTTTTTGAACTTTTTTTCCGGGGCGCCAAAGCGCATTGACCGGGTATCTGTATCCTGGCAGTTTTCGCCATGGCGTCTTTTTTCGAAAATCAACCGGCGGCCGTTTCTACGGCAGAACAGGCTTTCGAAACCCATATTCTGCGCTCCGAAATCAAACGGGTACGCATCATTGCCTATTTGCTGGTGGCTCTGTTTCTGGTGGTTTTTGTTCTGGCTACCTTTACACGGTCTTTGATTGGTTCTGAGAATCTGCAATACTGGCAGCTTCGTTATGCGTTGTTCACCCTGGCTGCGGCCATAGTCTATGAAATCGCCGCATTCATGGCTTTCCGGTATTTCCTGAATCGCGGAACGCCGGTGCCCATGAGTCATCGCTTCGCCAACGCCTTCATCGAAACCAGTATTCCAACATTCATGATTCTTGCATTTACCGATCTGGTTTACCCTCTGGAGGCGTTATACAGTCCACCCACATATGCCTATTTCTTCTTTATTATGCTCTCGACCTTGAGGTTGCAGTACCGGCTGAGCATTTTTACCGGAATTGTGGCGGCGGTTCAGTACGCCGCTCTGGTCATTTACTTTCAGCCCGAATTGAGCAACTATCAGGTTTCGGCTAACGCAACGTTAGAAACCGGGGTGGCTCTGGCTATGCCTGCCTTTCATATTGCCAAGGTCTTCATGTTCATTGCCGCCGGGGTGGTGGCCGGTTATGTGGCCCGGGAACTTCGACAGGGTTTCCTGGAGTCGCTGGGTTCGGTGGAAGAAAGAAATCGAGTGATAGAAATGTTTGGCGCCCACGTTTCGCCAGAGGTTGTGGATAAGCTTCTGGAGCAGAAAACCGACCTGGAAAGCGAAACACGTCATGTTTGCGTCATGTTTCTGGATATTCGGAATTTCACGGCCTTCTCCGAGCAACGAAGCCCCGCAGAAGTTGTTCGGTACCTCAACCAGGTTTTTGATTTTATGATCGATTGCGTAAACAATAACCGGGGAATCATCAATAAATTCCTGGGCGATGGTTTCATGGCCGTTTTCGGAGCTCCCATTTCTGATGGACGGGATTCCCGAAACGCTCTCCAGGCGGCTCTGGACATCCTTGAGGCCCTGGATAAGTGGAACTCCAGCGGAATGATACCGGAAACCAGGATTGGCATCGGATTGCATGCCGGCGACGCCGTCACCGGAAATGTAGGTTCCTCGCGGCGAAAGGAATACACTATCATCGGCGATACGGTGAACGTGGCGTCTCGACTCGAACAAATGAACAAGAAGATCGGGTCTCGATTGCTGGTTTCCGACACCGTGCGAAGAGATGCCGAGCAGGCCGGTTTGGAATTTACCTACCAGGAGATCGATCCGATCCAGGTTCGCGGCCGACAGGAGCCCGTTCCTGTGTTTCGACTGGACTGAATATATCAAAAACGTTACCAACCCATTTCAGATTGGCCACCGATTACTATGGATCCTTCCGTTTAATGACAATGACATAATCCTTTCATAGAATCGTTTCGCAGGCAGTAGAAAAAGCCTGTATGACTTCTGCGAATCGACTGAAGATTGCCATAGTTACGGAAACACATCTCCCCGAAGTAAACGGAGTATCCCGTAGCCTGGATCGTATGCTTAAAGGAATCCAGGACAAAGGGCATGAAGTCATAACCTTTCGCCCGGCTCAGCCCACCGACCGGGCCTCATTCTGGAAGCTTGCGATGGATTCCGTTTCTGGTCTTACCCCGGAGCAACGATGGCTCCGGGATTCCAGTGTGGCGCAGGCCTTTGGTCGGCTGGAAAAGTCCGGAATAAGCGCCCGAGCAAAGGCTGAGGCCGTAAATCCTGAAGAGCAGCAGAATCCGGCGAGGCAACATATCTGCATGGGGCTGCGGATGCCTTTTTACAAGGAAGTGCAGGTGGGTCTGGCCAGTCCGCATTTCTTCCGTTCCCGGTTCAGAAAGGATCGGCCGGATCTGGTGCATTTGATTACCGAAGGTCCTCTGGGACTCAATGCACTCCTGGCGGCCCGAAGCTGCGGTATTCCAGTGATCAGCGATTACCGAACTCATTTTGATCAATACTTTAGCTATTACGGTATGTCTCGTCTGGGTAAAGCGGTGGCCTGGTATCTGCGGCTGTTTCATAATTTCACTCGTCGCACCCTGGTGCCCACAAGAGAGATGAAAGATGAGCTTTCGTCGGCAGGTTTCAAACGCGTCCAGGTAATCGGTCGCGGGGTTGATCTACAATCCTATAGCCCCGAGCACAGAGACGAAAGCCTTCGCATCGCTTACGGAGTAAAGGGAACTGCCCCGCTGGTTCTTTATGCGGGCAGACTGGCGCCGGAGAAGAATATCGATCTGGCAGTGGCCGCTTTTCGAGAGATGCAGAAAGTGCGCAGCGATGCCCGCATGGTTCTGGTGGGCGACGGCCCCGAGCGCGCTCGCCTGGAAAAGGAGAATCCGGATCTGACCTTCACCGGCTTTCTGAGCGGAGCCGATCTTTCCGTGCATTACGCCTCTTCGGACATTTTTCTTTTCCCCAGCCTTACCGATACCTTCGGCAACGTTGTCACCGAAGCGGCAGCCAGCGGCCTCGCCGTCCTTGCCTATGATAAGGGAGCGGCCAGGGAAATCCTGGAAGATGGATTGAGCGCCCGCGTGGTTTCGCAACTGGAACCCGGCGCTTATCTCCAGGCGGCCCGCGAAATGGCCCGGACCAGCCTGGATAGCCTTCATGGGATGCGAGTCCAGGCGCGGCAGGTGGCTACAGCCCATGACTGGGAAGCTATTGTAGATCGACTGGAAGACACCTACTTTGATGCCCTGGTGAAAAAGGTCCGATTTCGCAGTCTGGTCCAGAATCGAATGCGAAAGGCGCAGTTTCAGTGAAAATGAAGCCAGCGGTCTCTTGAGAGCAGAAGAGCGGTCCGTCGCTCAGCATCGGCATCCGTCCGATTGAATGGCAATGGTAAGCTACCCGGTTTATCTATCCGGGGAATTTCAGAAGTGTACGAATGATGCGATCCCCCTCCAGCGGCGGTGGGTCGTCCTCCCATATCCTTTCCGGCGCAATGTCGATATCCGCCATTAGTCGAGGACCCGGACTGTGCCCTCCCCACCAATGCTTGAAGAGCGATATGGCGGCGAGGTGCAAAAAAAGACCAGGAGGAGAGCATAGAAAAAGTAGAGAGCAGCTAAACGACATCAGCAAGCTGGCCAGAACGATAGAAAACTCCTGGCGATGCAAGCTCATGTAGTCGGTGGAATAGAATAGATTCAAGAAGGAAGCTGGAATCAGCGCAACGTAGACGGTTCCATAAGGAAAAGCAATGCCATTCTTTTGAATCGAATGTCTTGCGCAGGTTCCGTTCCGTCATAAATCAGCTTGAACACGCCCGAGCTATTTCTCAACTGGATTGAATGTACACCGGCTTCTATGCAAGACTTGTTGCTACCGCCTTCTTCTGGTCGTTGGCTTTCTATTCTGTAACAGCAGTGGTGGAGCTTTTTCCGGTGTATCTGGCTGCTTTCTTTCGTTTCTTCTTTGCCAGTCTTTTCCTTTCTATCCTGACCACGCTCTACGGAGGATGGCCTTCGCTTCGCACCTGGAGCGATTTCAGAGACCTGCTTTTTCTCGGCTTCGTAGGCGTATTTCTGTACAACCTGTGCTTCTTTCTGGGAATCAAGCTGAGCGATCCGGTTACAGGGTCGTTGATTGTGGCTGCGAATCCAGCAGTGACGGCCCTGGTTAGTAGTGTCTGGAAGAAGGAGCATTCAGGTATCCTGCGCTGGTTGGGCATACTGCTTTCGTTTTGCGGTCTGCTTCTGGTGTTCAGCCAGGGATCTCTGGAAATCCTCGCTCGCCTGGACTTCAGGATCGGAGATCTCTTTATCTTTGGCGCAAGCATCTGCTGGGCTTTCTATTCGGTAAAAGGAAAGGAAGTGCTTCAATCGCAACCTGTCCTTGGCACCACTACCGTGGCCTGCCTGATCGGCGCTATGCTGCTGTTACCCATGGGCCTGGCGGAATACCAGGGACTTCTGCCTGATTTTTCTGATCAGGCGGACTCCGTGACGAGCCAGCGGTACCCCGAACCGTGGTCCATGCTCGACCTGTCGCGCAATGGCTTCGTCTGGCTGCATCTCATGTATCTCGGGTTCTTCGCATCTGGTGTGGCCTTTCTGTTCTGGTATCAGGGGGTTCGCGCCCTGGGGGCTCCCCGGGCTTCCGTCTTCATCAATCTGGTTCCGGTTTTTGCCATGCTGCTATCGATTGGCATGGGTACGTGGCCTCATCTGTATCAATGGCTCGGCGCCGCGGTGGTCCTTGCCGGTGTCTACATCACTTCGAGATCAGCGATACCGGTGGCCTCTAACGTTGGAGATGATTCAGGCGCGCAATCAGGGTAGACGGCAGTGACGGTCTGGGGGAAGTTCTACGCCATAGGGTCGTGACTTCGCTATTGTTGGCATCGATGGTTCCGGCGGTTTCGCACGTTCTCCAGGTCGATTTCTTCGAGAAAAGGAGGCTTTGACAAGAGTCTGGCCAGATTCTATTCCAGATACTATTCCAGGGACTATTCCAGGGACTTTCTTTCGCGGATGGAACGAGCAAGGGTTCCTTTGTCTGCATATTCGATACTGGCCCCGGTGGCGATGCCATGGGAGATTCGTGTGAAGCGAAAGCCACGATCGGCAAACATCTCCGAGATATAATGGGCCGTGGCGTCGCCTTCCAGTGTGGGGTTCGTAGCTACAAAGATTTCGTCAAAAGGATGTGTTTCGATGCGCCTGGCGAGTTCTTCGATCCGTAGATCCTCCGGCCCGACGCCGTCCAGAGGAGAAAGGGCTCCCATCAACACATGATACAGACCGTGGAATTCGCCTGTATCTTCAATAGAAAACACATCGGAAGGGTCCTCTACCACACAAAGCAGTCGCTGATCCCGTTGCGGATCGGAACAGATATGGCATAATTCCGCTTCGGCCAGACCGCCGCACTGGGAGCAGAAGCGAACTTCCCGGCGAAGAGTGGCAATGGAATCGCTGAGGCGTTTGCTGATTTCAGGGTCTGACTTTAAGATGTGAAAGGCAATTCTACGGGCGGATTTCTTACCCACTCCGGGCAGGGAGCCCAGTACATCCACCAGTTGTTCCAGAGCCGGGAAATGCATTATCCAAACATTCCGCCCAACCCGGGAATATCCATACCCGTAGCGGATCGGATTTCATGGGCCACCGCCTCTTTCATCCTGGCCTGTGCATCGTTTACGGCGCCCGTCACCAGTTCTTCCATCAGGTCTTTTTCTTTCGGATCAAGCAAGCGTTCGTCCACATTGACCGAAAGAAGTTTTCCCGAACCGTCCATTCTGGCGCTTACCATTCCGGCCCCGGCTTCGCCGGTAACAGTGATTCGTTCTATCTTCTTTTTCGCTTCTTCCATCTTGGATTTCATTCCTCCAAGATTCTTGAACATCTCCGCAAAACTCATATTTTCCATGATATCCTCCTGACCAATTACTCTGGCCGAAACGTCCCTTTTTGCCGGGTTCGTTATCCATTAATATCCATTGGCGGAGCCAGGTCACTCATCGGGCTCATGGGGGACGCTGTCCGGATCCACCATTGTTCCAAGAAACTGCTTTTGCAGTTCATCTTCAATCGGAATCGAATCGCTCTGGCCTGATTTTTGTGAGTCATTGCCCGAGTTTTGAGCGCCGGCGGGACCGCTGTTTCGCTGATTGGCATTGGGATCTGTAGAGTGAGCGGAGGACGGTCCCTGACTCCCGCCAGGTCTGGTTCCAGGAGCGGTCGGACTTCGGAAGTTTGACGCCGCGGGCCCGGCGCCGGCCCCGGGCTGTTGCGTAGCCGATTGCGAAGCATCCTCGGTTAAATCGGCCATCAGGTCCTCGCTACGTCTGGAGTCCTGGCCGGCAAGACTAACGCTGAGTTTTTGAATCTTGCTAAGAAGCGCGCTAACTGAGGGCTTCTTGAGGCGATCATGAATCTTTAGCAATTCCATTTCGATGAGTATTCTGGACTCGTACGAATTTCTTAGTTTCAAAAAGAAGGCAGTGGTCAGCAGGCCGTGGATCTCGTCGAAAATCAGCGAAATCCTGGCGGGATCAAAGTTCAATGCCCGGGACTTAATATTTTGTATCTGACTACCCGGTATTCCCAGAAAGTCCGAGTCTTCCACTCCCGAGCGAATGTATCGCAGGATGCGAAGATGGTCCAGGTAATCCCATATGAAACGATTCAGGTCGCCGCCCTGATCGAATATCTCCATCACCGGGCTGGCCAATTCCTGCGAAGGCGTTTGCGGGTCCATGAGTAGTTCGGTAAGTTTTAGAAAGAGCTCCAGCGGATAAACGCCGGCAAGCTCGCGGACCTTCTCCGCCGTAACGTTGTTTCCACAGAAACTTATGGCCTGCTCCAGAAAGCTCAGACTATCGCGCACGGAGCCGTCGCCTTTTCGTGCGATCCAGAACAATGCATCGTTTTCGGCTTCGATCTTTTCCGTTTTGCAAATATGGGCCATGTACTCCTGGACCCGGTGCAAAGGAACCTTGCGAAAAGTAAATACCTGACATCGACTGAGTATGGTCTCGGGCACTTTGTTCAGTTCGGTGGTTGCCAGCACGAAAGCTGCATGCTCCGGCGGCTCTTCCAGGGTTTTTAGAAGCGCATTGAATGACTCGGTAGTAAGCATGTGTACCTCATCGATGATGTACACCTTGCGTTTACTATTCATGGGCTGAAACTTCACGTTTTCGCGAAGCTCACGCACATCCTCGATCCGGCGATTGGAGGCGGCATCGATTTCAATGACATCCAGGGAGCGGCCATCGATTATCGATTTGCAGGATTCGCACTCATTGCAGGGCTCCCCTTTTTGAGGATTGGTGCAGTTGATTCTCCGTGCCAGGATGCGGGCGATTGTTGTCTTACCCACTCCCCGTGGGCCAAAGAAAAGATAGGCTGATCCGATACGATCCTCAAGGGCTGCATTCTGTAGTGCCCTGACGGCAGTGGCTTGTTCCACTACCTCCGAAAACTTGAGCGGTCTGTATTTGCGGGCCAGCACCAGATGAGCGGGGCGGGTCATATTGTAGACTCGCTGTTTTTTCCTTTTCGGGTCAAGTCCAACCTGGCCTCTGGCTCCATGTCTGGCTCGCGATTGATGATTGTTGCCCTGGGAAATCCTGGAAACCAGTATGCCAGAACTCGCCATAATGCGGGTTTTCTGGCTCTGGATCGATTCGCCGATGAGCTACCGCTTCCTGTTAGCTGGCGCACCAAGCATGACGGAGATCTGGCTGAAACCGAGCTTTTTTCTGTGAAGCTCTCCCTTTTCAAGCCCATGACCTACATGAATCGATCCGGCGGGCCGCTGCAGAAGGCCATGTCATCGGCTGGCGTATCTCAGCAGGATATCATTGTATTGCACGATGAGGTGGAATTACCGTTTGGCGAGGTCCGTCTTAAGAAGGATGGCGGTCACAAAGGCCATAACGGGCTTCGAGATATCATGGCCCGTCTGGGCAACGGTGACTTCTACAGAATTCGGATTGGAGTGGGCCGGCCGGAAAGAGGGGAAATCGCATCCTATGTGCTGGGTAACTTTGGCCCGGAGGAGCTGCAGTCATTTGACTCGGTGGCCGAAAAAGTGAACCGCGAGATAGAGAATTGGATCAAGGGCCGGAAAAACGCCGGCTGAGGTCGGTTAGGCGGGAATTCCTCGTTTCTTGATTGGGGGCAACCCGGGAAGCGTACATTGCCCGTGATAGCCGGCAGATATGTGACATAATATTCCTTATCTTCGCATACTATGCCAGCGATAAGACATAATATAAGGTCTGTGGCCACATAATCTGGCTGGAAATACGTTACATAATCTTCAGGGGGAATGCAACATAATCAACAGACCGCGGGCGCTCCAGAGTGACATAATCTACGCCCGGTGAGTCTGATGAGACATAACGTGGCTGCCTTCGGTGCAACAAGGAGACTTAATACCGTTCCAACCCTGGCCAGAATGCGACATAATCCGCTGACTTTCGCGACCTTAATGCGACATAATCCATCCGCCTGGGGCGACCCTAATGCGACATAATCCACCCACTCGGCCCGTTCTAATGAGACATAATCCCGCGGCACTACGCGCACAATGAGACATACTCCCGCGGCACTGCGCGCCCGATGAGACATAATCCGCCGCCTCTGCAGCAGCTAATACGACATAATCAGTGCTCCGGCCGTTTCGTCCCCGATCGTATTCTCCGCGGAGCAGAGAGCCCGGATATTCTGTCGGCCCCCCCGTAAAAACCTCGGACAGGGAAGGTCGGTTCTGCCCAGGCATCAGTGCAGTGCAAAAAAGAATTGAAAGACATGCTTGGACGAATCATTTAGGCGATTCGATACGTTATTTTTGGAATTTTGGGGCACTTCTGGCCGATTTATAAAGGGATATGCCATTGATCATGGATGCAAAGGGAAACAAAATGGCTCGTCTGACTCCGTATGAGAGTGGGGCGCCGGCCCGGCCTCTGTTGAGCGCCGATCTAAAGCGAAAAATCTGGCACCGGGTCACTCTGGCCCTGCTTCTCATCGTTCCCATGCCCATGGCATCGGTTTTTTCCTATAAAGAGGCTTCCGATTCACTGCAGTTTCCGGAGGATAACCTGTTTCCCGATGTCGGACTTGAGGTTAAGCCGCCGGCCCGCACGGATCGGGCCATCAGCTACGAGCCGCCCCGTGTCCGTCTAACGCAGGGTCACAGAGAAGCCCGCATTCAGCGGTCCCGTGCAGCCCTTCGAGCCGAGCAGGAACTGCTCGGATACGTTAAGTCTGCTGTTTCTGATCATATAGTCCCCAGCGCCGCCGTTGAGATTTACCTGGAACAGCAGCCGGCGGTAAAGATCTATCAGGGCCTGGATGCTCATCGCAGCCAACCTATTGCATCGCTTACCAAGTCATTCACCGCTGTAGCTCTTATGACCCTCGTGGAAGACGGTCTGGTGGATCTGGACGCTCCTATTTCGCGCTACGGAGTGCACGTAAGCCGAAGCGAGTTCGGCCAGATTACTGTGCGAGATTTACTTCTTCATACCTCCGGCATTTCTTATGGTAGCACTCTTCCTTCCTATGCCCCGGGGATTCGCCATCAGTATTCTAACGGCAACTACGCTCATTTGGCGACAATCATCGAGCATGCCAGTCGAATGAGTTTTCCCGAGTATCTGGAGAATGCTATATTCGAACCTCTGGGTATGCGTGATAGTTCGGCCAGCGAAGGGATTAAAGGTTCCTCTGGAATTTCCTCCAGTATACACGATCTGGGTCGTTTTGGTCGTATGCTTCTAAATGGCGGTAGCCTGGAAGGAGCTCACATTCTTCGCCCGGAATCGATTCAAGAGATGATGCAGCCTCCGGCTTTCACGCCAGTAACCGATCACATGCAGTACTATGCCCACGGCTTTCGTGTGGAAGCCCACCATGGGCGCGTTAAGACTTTCTTCCATAGCGGATTGTGGAACGGCACCTTCTCCGAGATCTGTGTTTACCCGGAAGATCGTTCCGTAGTAATTCAACTCGCGAATCCGGTATCCTATCATTCCGAAGCTCTGGGCGGTTACCGCTACCGCGTTACTGTCCTTTCTGCTCGTTATGTGGACTTACTGGCGCGGAATTCCCTGGCTCCCACAGCCATGCAGCCAGTTACCGCACGTTTTCGTCCTGCAGAAGAAGCCCGCCCCTGATAGCCGATTAGCCGGCCCTGCGGTCTTCCGGGTTGGTATCTCCAAGAATAGCGGAAGGGACCGCTACTTGTTTACAGCTTCCGTTTCGCAGTTCTACTGCCTGCTCTCTGGAGAAATGATTTGCGGCGGTGCGATCAAACTCGTAGTAGTTGCAGGTTAGTTCTTCGCCTTTTTCTATGTCGCGTACGGCTACGGACATTTCATGGTTCAAAGAGACTGTATTGGGAAAGTCCGAGTGGTTAAAGAATCGGGCGTCGTCGCCGCACAAAACATAACCCTTGCTGGCTTCGTTTAGATACCCGTACCGATCCACGTAGTCCCTTACTACTAAGGGCAATTGGCCCAGGGAACTCTCCGGCACTATCAGATCCAGCCCTGGCATCAGTTTCCAGACTACAGTGCCCTCCGAAATGAACTCACCCGAAAAAAGCCCCATACCATGGATGGCGCTACGCTCAATGTAGGTCTTGACAAGCAGCATATCTCTCCCCCGCGAAAGTCAGGTATCCCGGAAAGGGTATGATTTAAGTCAACATTTTCTGCGCTTCGCATAAAGTAGGACTGCCCTTTTTCCGAACAGATAGTGGATACCAGGCCATGTCTCCCGCTATTGCCAGAATCATTGCAGACCCGAATCGGGACCTGCTGGGCATCATGTCCAACGGTATGGTGATTACCCGTCGGGTGCAGGATCCCGGATCTTCGGCGCTGCCCGGAGCGAATGCAAGGGGTGGGCCCAATGCCGCTGGGCCGGATCAGGCCGGTCAGTCGAATCCCACGGGCCCCTCCGAAGGCGGCCCCAACGGCACCAATCGTTTCGAACACCAGCTTTCTGATCAGGAAAAGGAAGTTCTGGAAGAGCTGAAAGCCAGGGACCGGGAAGTCCGCCAGCATGAGCAGAAGCATATGGCTGCTGCCGGTAGCCTGGCCAAAGGCGGCCCTCAGTATGACTACATTATCGGGCCGGACGGCAAGCCCTATGCCACCGGCGGCCGGGTCCGAATCGATACGAGTCCGGTGCCCGGAGATCCGGAAGCCACGGCGGCCAAAGCCGAGCAGATTCGCAGAGCGGCTACCGCTCCAGGGGACCCTTCCGGTCCGGATATGAAGGCTGCCCGAGATGCAGACAGCCTTCTGGCCACAGCATCAAAGCATTATCGACTCAACTCCCTCGATGGAGACGAGTCCAGCCAATCATACAGTTTGAAGCTCTGGGGCTAGCCCGGCGAAGGCAGCGCCGGGCCGGGAGTTCGGTCCAGGCGAAAACGAGCCGTAAGCTTCTGCAATCCCAGGGCGGTATCGTGCAGATCCGCACCGGTCTGATGAAGCCTTTCCGTTCGCCTATTCATTTCCGTGAGCGAATCGGTGAGCTCGGATATGGATTCGTAGATTTCGCCAATCTCTTTGGATCGGGATTTCAAGTTACTCTCTATGGATTCGGCCATTTCGTCTAGCTCGGACATGAGTAAAGGAATCCGTTTTCCCTGTTCGTTCTGATCTTCGCTGATCTTACGAATCTGCTTTAATTCTTCATCAATGTTGGCCACTTCTTCTACAATCGTATGAAAGGATTGGCCGGTGCGGTCAATACCGGATCTGCCTTCCTTTACCCATTTCTGCATCTCCGAGATATGAGTCTGAGCTTCTTTGGTCCGGGCGGCTGTGAAGTCGGCCAGGTTGTTGATTTCGCCGGCCACCACCGCAAAGCCCAATCCTTCTTCGCCGGACCTGGCCGCTTCAATACTGGCATTGATGGACAGAAGGGAAAGCTTCTCTGATATCTTCTGAAGAGTTTGCACAATGTTCAGAACCTGCCCGGCTCCTTTTTCAATGCCCTGGATTCCGTTTGCCAGATTGCCCAGGACCTGCTGCCCTTCGGTGGCCAGCTTTCGCCCGTTGCCGGCCCTCTGGGTGGCCTGATCGATCCTGCCATGGAGTCTGGAGGCCGAATCTACTGTCCGTCCAATCAAGCTTTCCACCTGTCCTGAAAGCTGATTCTGTTTCTCTGTGAAAGTGACCACATCCTCAACAGCTTTGCGAATCAACTCCATCAAAGCATGTATCTCTTCCAGTTGAGCCGATTGCTCTTCCACTGTAGAATTGATATCCACGGAAACCTGACTCATGTCCGAAGAAGCCTCCTCCATTTGATCCACGCTGGAATTGATTCGCGATATCAGGGCATACATTCGTTGTTGAATTCGGTTGAATACCTCGGCAATCGCTCCTTCCGGCGTAGCCGGCTCCACTTCCAGCGGGGTAGTCAGGTCGCCTTCTCCTTTAGCCATGGAATCCATGGATCGCATGAGTTGAAACCAGTTGGTTCGCGCATTGTGTTCGGAAAAATTAAGGCCATTGGTTTCTTCTTCTTCGGTTACTCGAAGCGGAGTGATTCGTTTGATGGTCCAGAAAAACAGAAGGGCCAGACCAAAGGCCCAGGCTGCGTTTACGCCCACGCCGGTGAGCTGAATCAGAATCTGTTCCATACGGCTCAGGGTTGTGCCGTCCACCTTGGCGAAGCTTTCCGGGTTGCCTACCAGAGCCAGCGCCACGGTTCCCCATACGCCGCAAACACTATGCACTGTGAATGCGCCAACCACATCGTCCAACCGAAAGGTGTGTTCCAGAACAATTACGAACAGCGCGGCAATCACTCCGGCTACGACTCCGACGAAGAGCGCCATGCTCGGACTTACCATATGGCAGCCCGCAGTGATTGCTACCAGTCCTCCCAGAACGCCGTTGATTCCATCTTCCACAGCCGGCGCGCCAAATCGCAACCAGCTTACAATCATCGCCGAAAGAGCGCCGCCGGCGGCCGCTATGGTGGTGTTAACCAGAATCAGTGGGATTTCGCTGGTATAGGCCAGGGTGCTTCCGCCGTTGAAACCCAGCCATCCAAACATCAAAATGAACGTTCCCAGCGCGGCTGCGGGGAGGTTGTGTCCTGTGATCTTTCGGGGCTTTCCGTTTTCGTCAAATTTGTCCTGCCTGGCGCCCAACAAAATAATAGCCGCAAGAGCGATCCAGCCGCCGGTGGAATGCACCACGGTGCTGCCGGCGAAGTCAATAAAGCCGGCCTGGGAAAGCCAGCCGCCGCCCCAGGCCCAATGGCCGAAGACCGGGTAGATCCATAGCGATGCGAAAAGAGAAATCAGGATGTAGGCGCTGAATCGCATACGCTCGGCCACAGCCCCCGATGCGATAGTGGCGGCAGTGCCCAGAAAAGTAGCCTGAAACAGAAAGAATGCAAATGTGGCCGGCTCGGTTACTCCTTCCAGTAGAAAGGCATCCGTTCCAATCCATCCCATATAAGAGGATCCAAACATAATTCCGTAGCCCAGCGCGAAGAAGGCGATGACACCGATGAAGAAATCGAACAAATTCTTGAAGGCAACGTTGATGGTGTTTTTGGCTCGCACCATACCGGTTTCCAGCATCAGAAATCCGGCCTGCATGAAGAGAACCAGCGCCGCGGCAATAATTACCCAGAGAATGTCCGCCTCTGCATGCGAAAAGGCTGCTACCCCTTCGCTTGCCAAAAGCGAAGAAGGAAAACCGAGCAGGGCGATGGCAGATACGATTACTGGAAGAGAAAGACGGCGAACCATGTACCCATGGATTTGCTTTATCTATATGTCATCAATGCAAAAACATTCTGAGTGGCCTGTGCTCTGGGTAGTCTGCGTTAAACGTGGTCCTCAGGCGAAAGCGGCAGGTTCATTTTCTGAATAATGGTCAGGGGTCCTTTTTGCGATGCGAAGGAAGGCGGCGCTAACTTTTGTCCGAAGTTTTAACATTCGGATACAGCGCCGACCTTCTTTTTCGAGGAAATCCAGGGCAGGTTGCCAGGTATTTAAGCACTTAGCTCCCGGGTCGGTGGATCTTGCTTTCCATCCGGCCCGGTTTCTCGTTTAGCCCTGCAGATCCTCGTATTTCCTCTTGAGGTCTGCCGAGATATTCTTCTGCATCGCTTCGTTCGTGCCGCCGCCAATGCTCAAGAGTATGGCATCGCGTAGCATTCGTTCTACGGGATATTCGCGGATGTAGCCGTAGCCGCCCAGCACCTGGATAGCGTTTCGGGCCACTTCTTCGGCCATTCCCGTGGCCACGAGCTTGGCGCTGGCGGCTCCCAGGGAGTTTCGCTTTGTAGGATCCAGGTTGGCCGCCACGTTGTACACCAGCGCTCGTGCCGCCTCCCACTTGGCGTAGCTTTCCGCTACCAGTCGTTGGATTTGTCCCATGTCGATCAGAGGCTTACCAAAAGCCTTCCTGTCCCGGATGGAATACTGACACATCATATCGATGCAACGCCGGGCAATTCCCAGAGATTGGGCCGCCAGAGTCACCCTTTCGATCTCCAGGTTCCGCATCATGGAACTGGTTCCCTTGTCTTCTACACCGATTAGATTTTCCGCCGGAATCTCCACGTCGTCAAAGTGCAGGACGGCGGTGCTGGATGCTTTCATTCCCATCTTTTCTTCTTTCTTGCCCACGCGGAATCCGGGATAGGAAGACTCTACAATAAAGGAGGTGATTTGTCGCTTGCTGCGATCCTCAATCTTGGCATAGACTATGAAGACATCGCCTTCAAAGCCGTTGGTGATGAACTGCTTGGAGCCGTTCAGTATATATCTGTCGGACTTCTTCTGCACTACGCTCTGAAGTCCCAGAACGTCGGTGCCCGCGCCGGGTTCGGTCATACCCATGCCGCCGATCTTTTCCCCGCTGATTACTCCGGGTAAATACTTGCGTTTTTGTTCTTCGCTACCGCTTACGAAGAGATTGTTTACGAATAAGACCTCATGAGCCAGGTAACTCAATGTAAAGGCCGGGTCCGCCATACTCATGGTTTCATGAACGATGACTTCCGCTACCGGATCCAGACCGGCTCCGCCGTAGTCCGGAGAAACCGTCAGGCCGAATATGCCCAGTTCGCTTCCCAGCGTATGGAAAAGATCCTTGTTGAAGGTTTCCTTTTCGTCGTGTTCGGCGGCCTGGGGCTCCAGAACCTGCCAGGTGAACTTCTCCACCATCTCCCGGAGCTGCGCATGCTCTTCGGTGGGATTGAATAGATCGTTGGGTGCGGATTGGCTGCTGAGAGTTTGCATTTTTTCAGAATGTTCTTTTCAGCAAATACTCGCAATCAGATTTGTATCCTTCCGGTTTTTTTCCAGGTATTGCCATGTGTAGTCTTTGTCTGATCATCTCTGCCGTAGTGGTAATGCTGCTGGGCTACCTTTCCTATCAGATCCAGACCCAGTATCGGTGGTCCCTTACCAGTGTTCAGGAAAAGAGCGCCGGAGTGATCCACTTCTACCGAACGCACATTGGACGAATGTTCCGGGAAGGGGACTTTGGACGGATTTCCCTCCAGTGTTCGATTCATTACTTTCTTCTAAATATAGTCGTGCCGCTGCTTTTCTTTGGATTCTTTCTGCGTTCTGATATCAATTTCCTGGGCGTGGTGGCCGGCGTCGTCACCAGTCTTCAGCTCATGAAGCACGTTTACCCCGGGCATAAATAGGGCCGGTAGCGGGCCCCCTGAGGCCATCCGCGCGCGCCCCTGAGCCCTGTTTTGACCAGGTCACATAGGCTCTCATACGGCCGCCCAGCGGGGCCTTTAGCCCGATTGACTACGCGGTTTATTTCATTGACCCGAGTCCTTTAAGCCAAAATCTGTCCTTCGGTTCGACTGCTTCGGCTTGTCCGAACGATGCAAAATCTAAGGAGCCCTTGCTTTATGAAAATTTTCGTACTGGTAAAACAAGTGCCCGATACCGAAACATCTATTAAGGTATCCGGCGCCTCAATTGTAGAAACCGGAGTAAAATGGATCGTGTCGCCGTTCGACGAGCATGCTCTGGAAGAATCTCTCCGTCTGCGTGAGAAAACCGGCGGCGAGATCACAGCGGTATGTCTGGGACCGGAGCGCTCCGTAGAAGCCCTCCGCACGGCCTACGCTCTGGGTGTGGACAAAGCTGTTCACCTGAAAGACGACTCTTACAACGTCCTGGATACAGGTTACGCTGCCCGTCTGCTGGCCGCCTATCTGAAAGACCAGGCGCCGGATGTAATCCTCACCGGTCATGTGGCCATTGACTCTTCTTCCTCCCTGGTGCCCACCATGGTAGCACAGCTCATGGGTGCCGCCAGCATCAACAATGCGGTTGAGCTTTCCGTAGAAAACGGAACAGTGAAGGCCAAAAGGGAAATTGAAGGTGGAACCGCCAATATGGAAGTTCCCTCTCCGGCTGTAGTGACCGCTGCGAAGAACCTGAACGATCCTCGCTATCCTTCTCTGAAAGGCATTATGGCTGCCAAGAAAAAGCAGATCGAAACCGTAGAAGCCTCCTCTCTGGGCGTTCAGCCTCCGAAGATCGAAGTTACCTCTCTGGAGATGCCTCCGGCGCGTCCAGAAGGCCGAGTGATCGAAGGCGAAGAGCCTGAAGCTAAAGCCGCTGAGCTTGTTAAACTACTCCGTGACGAGGCCAAAGTCGTTTAAGGCACGGTAAAAGGGAGAATATAATGTCAGTATTAGCAGTAGCAGAAATCAAGGGCGATGCCCTGAAAAAAATCTCCAAAGAGCTGGTAAGCGCCGGTCAGAAGATGGGCGGACCTGTAACCGCTCTTCTGATCAATGGTACCGATGACCATGCAAAGGAACTGTTCAGCGCCGGAGCGGACGTAGTTGTTAAGGCTACCGTATCCGATTACTCTCCGCAAGCCTGGACCAATATTGCTGCCGAAGTAGCCAAAGAAAAGGGCGCCAAATTCGTATTGCTACCCCATTCCGTACAGGGGCGCGATTTCGCCGGTCGTCTGGCTATCGCTCTAGACGGTACCGCTGTAGCGGACGTGGTAGAAGTAAAAGGAAGCGGCGACGAAGTGGAAGTTCGCAAGCCAATCTATTCAGGAAAGGCTTTTGCAAACATCAAACTGAAGTCCCCGGCCGTTCTTACCATTCGACCCAACTCGCAAGAAGTTATTGATCACAAAGGTCCTGAAACCATCGAGGCTACCGAAAGCAACGGTGGCGATGTAAAAGACACTCTGAAAGACGTGGACGCTTCCGCAGGAAGCACTGTAACTCTGGCAGATGCTTCTATCATCGTTTCCGGCGGTCGCGGTATCAAAGGACCTGAGAACTGGCCCATCCTGCAGGCTCTTTGTGACACCATCGGCGCGGCTCTGGGCGCTTCCCGAGCGGCTGTTGATGCAGGTTGGATTCCTCACTCTCACCAGGTAGGGCAGACCGGTAAAACGGTATCTCCTAACTGCTACATCGCCTGTGGTATCTCTGGCGCGATTCAGCACCTGGCAGGTATGGGATCTTCCAAATACATCGTGGCCATTAACAAAGATCCGGATGCTCCGATCTTCAAAGTAGCCACCTATGGTGTAGTGGACGATCTGTTCAAAGTAGTTCCTGCTCTGACAGACGAGTTCAAGAAGGTTCTGGGATAAATCCGAGACCCGATATCTGCGGCTTTCATCAAAGGCGCAGCGCAAAAAGCCTCCGTTCTCGGGGGCTTTTTTTTGGAGCCCACCGGGATGCCTAAATTCGATGCCGTCCAATGGGAGTGCGACCAATTGCCTTCAAAACTCCCCGAAAGATCCGGCCTACAGGAATTGGCGTGACAGTTATACAGAAGCTTCTGATCTTTGAATTGTTCGGCGTCGGTGCCTTCTGCCGGCGCCAAAAAGAGAGCCTTCATAAGTAAATGGATCCCACTCTAACACGATCCCAGGCGCATAAGTACTTTGGAGAGTTGTATCAAAAGGAACGCTCTCCTGATGCGCAGAAGCAGGTGGATGATGTCGTTAAGAATGTGAGCGACATTTTCGTTCGAATCAAGCGCATCGAAGAAATCGACGAGCAGTCCGGCGGAGGCTCCCGTGGCGTGGAGACCCGCGGCGACGGAAACCGACGACGCGGCTCCGGCGGTGCGAATCGCGGACCCGCCCGGAAACCGGCCGCCAAAAAGGCGCCGGCAAAGAAGCCAGGGCCGGCCCCGGCCAAACCAGGCTTCCTGACATCGCTGTTTGGCGGAGATCTGGCAAAATGGGGCGAGCGCACGGGAACGCTGGATTCCGGATTTCTTGCACTGAACCTTAAGCTCTCCAAATCCGTTCCCCGGGTGTTTGATCAGTTCGATGAGGACAGCATTATTACAGCTATTCGAGCTTTTCGTTTCGCGGTGGTGAATGCCTGGGAAAGCTTTCCTCCGGAGAAATACAACATACTGGTTTGCGCCTATCAGCTATTCCAGGAGCTGATCAAGGTACCGGTTTTGTTCAAGAAACAGGACACGCCGGCTACGATTATTCAGGAGACATTAAAGGCGCAGGTGCTTTATGCCCAACTCCTAAAAATGCAGGGATGGGAAAAGGTTTTGGTGGACGAGTTCCCCGCCTGGGTGTCCAAAATGGAGGACATATCCAAGCTGGCCAATCAAACCGAAAAGGTAATGCGCCAGATTGTTGGTCTGGAGAAGACCAGGCCGAAGCTTTCGGATTGCTTTCTGGCTGTGTATGCGATGGAGCGAAAGAAAATCATGGGCTGGCCCGAGCTCCTGGATGAGCTAAAAGTCAAGGATCCTGTGATGGACGAGTATCGCGCTCCCGAATCGGTGATGCAGCGAATCCATAAAAAGATTTCCAAACTCAAAGAAGAAATTCGCACTCGCAAAGAGTCCATTCAGGAAATTCAGGAAATTCGCAAGAACTATTTCAAAACCGACGAAAACGGCCGCGTCACCGTGGATTTTCTGGACAACATCTTGACCTTCATAATCCGAAAAACTCAACCCGACAAGGCCATGAACGAGGACTACATAAAGTCGCAGAAGTCCGAACCTCATCGCTTACTACATCTGCTTCTGGCCGACTACGAAATGACAGTACTCAGTCTGCTTACCGGCACAGTTCAGGTAGATCATGATGCTGGCGGCGTAGGAGATGGTATACTGTTTAAGTCCGGTCTATTCAAGCTCGAAGCCGATGAAAGCCTGGGTGTACACCGGGAGATGGAAGAGTTCCTGCGCAAGTACAAGAATACGACCTTCACCTTCCAGGCCTACGTTGCAGGACTAAAGGCCGGAAGCAAGGATGCCATGATTGGCGGCTTTGCGCACGTGGTGGCACGGGCCAACAAGCTGTTCCGTCGAACGGTGGCCAGTTTACGCCTGGTATTGCATAACCATGAGCAAGCGGTAGAAAAGGAGGCCAGCGGAAAGGCCAGCGATAACCTTCTCAGAACCAAGTCGTACCCTATCGAAGTTCTGGAGCCGTCCCTGCGATTCATTCCCATGCATGATCGTGTGCTGGCAGGCAGTACCCGACTCAATGGGATGAGGGTAGAAGAAGCAATAGAAACCATTGTGATGAATCTGTACAACTATCTCTACATTTTCCGGGATGATGAACTTGTTCGAACCCTGGCATCCATCCCCCGATTGAAATCCGAGATTCAAGGCATCCAGAAGCGACTGACCCGATACGGCGAAGAAGTGCAGAATTAAGTCGGCTTGTTCCCGAGCTTCAGGCAACCGGCTGGCTGGTAGTCTGCCGTAACCCTGCTGACTCCTGACTTTCTTAACCTGGCCGGCTATTACCCTTCCACAACCTTGCTGGCTCATACCCTTCCGCAGACTCTATCGACTATTGCATTTCCAAAGATTGCTGGGGCAAATCGCGCCCAGGAGTCCTGGCGAGGAATGCCAGGTCGGAACCTGACCAGTTCCGGCGAGGAATTGCCCGTCTCCGGGGCACGGCTCGCCGACCCGGACATTATTTTAGCTGTCTGGTTCAACGGCATTGGGTCTGCTATGAGAACGGCCCATCCCCGGATCGTAAGCTTCCATCGACAAGAGCTTTGTAACAGGATTTTGTGAATAATGGTTGAAGATTCGACTGCCATACCCACGTTATCGCCATGCTGAAGAAAATTGCAGTACTTACATCCGGTGGAGATTGCGGTGGTCTAAACGGAGTGATCCGTGGAGTAGCCCTCACCGCACTTAACCGAGGAACTCAGACCTATGTTATTCCCAATGGATATGCCGGGCTCTATAACCTGGTAGATTTGCCCGGACTCACCGAGCTAACTGAAGACCGACTGGCAGAGATCGCTGTATATCTGGCCGGTAGCGAAGCCGGCAACTCCAGGGTCAAGATTGCGAAAATCAAGGACGAAAACAAATACGAACGAATCAAGCAGGGACTACGGAAGTTCGGAATCGAAGCAGTAATCATTGCCGGCGGGGACGATACCGGATCGGTCGTTGCTGACCTGGCCGAGAAAGGAATCCCCTGTTTGCACGTGCCCAAGACCATGGATCTGGATTTGATGACGTACAGCGTGGGCGGCGACTCCACTATTAATCGCATCGCTGACTTTGCGCGAGATCTGCGCACTACGGGCCAGACCCATAACCGAATCATTGTAATGGAAGTATTCGGTCGCTATGCCGGGCATACCGCTTTTCGTGGAGGCGTGGCCGCGCAAGCCGATGCGGTACTGATCCCGGAAATCCCCGTCGATTTTGATTATCTGTACCAATTCTTGAAGAAGCGTTTCATGCATCGAGTGGAACTGAGCGATGTTCGCGCTGGTAGCGCCATGGTGCTTGTGGCCGAGGGTTTGCGCGACGCTTCCGGAAAGGAACTCGTGGATGAGAACTCGCCCGTGGACTCTTTCGGACACAGGAAACTAATGGGCGCCGGAAAATACGTGGTGAAAGAAATCGAAGAACGGATCAAAAAGGATACCGAAATCAGGGACTTCATGGTGCGCACCGGGCAGTTTGTGGAAGGGGTCTACGAAATCCCGGAAGTACGCGAAGTTCGTCCCGGTCACCTGGTGCGATGTGGTTTTACGACTCCCATCGACGCCGCCTTTGGTTTGGAGGCCGGCGCAGGGGCCTACTATCTGGCCAGTCAGGGTATCTTTGGCGTAACCGTGGCGGGTTACAATGACGGAAAGATCAACTACATGGATACCAAGGAAGCGATCGTTCAAAGGCTTGTAGACGAACAAGAGGTGCGCATCTACGAAACCATGGGGACGAGCTTTGGCCGAAATCCCCAGGGTCTTTCCGATCCCAAATTGGAAAAGATCAGCGGTCGTCCGATCAGACCATACTAACCGCGCCGTTCCGTTGAAGCCTGTGACAGAATCCTGTCCAGGCTTCCGGTCCCTGTTGCCAGATAGAATCTCTTTTCCAGATCCCTGTGTCTGACGTAATTGACCTATGACTAGGGCCGTGCCGCAGAACAGAATCTTTATCCGTGTGGATGCTACCTTTCGAGAGGAGGGAAGCTACGTTCTATACTGGATGCAGATGCATCGCCGTCTGGAATACAACTTCGGCCTGCAGCATGCCCTGCGAATTTCTCAGGACCTGGGTAAACCTCTTCTGATCTATGAAGGGCTTCGGCCGGATTATCCTTTCGCGAGTCCGCGATACCATAGCTTTATTCTGGATGGTATGGCCGAGCATATGGCATTCTTTCAACAGAGAGATGCATTGATCGCTTACACTGGTTTCCCGGGAAGCTCGTCCCGGGGCGCTTCGAGTGGGAAAGCGCAGGGCAAAAGCAACGGCTCTACCAGGGGGGATGCAAGCCGCCATTCCGGAGAAAAAACCAGAAGCGTCAGCAGAGCGAATTCAAGCGCTACCTACAGAGATTCCACCGGGGGCTTCTCCGGTTCCAACTACTACCTGCCTTTCGTGCCACAAACAAAAGAGCAGTCGGCGGGCTTTTTGAAGCAGCTTGGCGAGCAGGCCTGTGCGGTTGTTTCTGATGAATTTCCGGTGTTCATCGTTCCCGAACAGAATGCGCGATTGGCCGGGCACCTCAAGGAGCGATCAATTCCTTTCCATACAGTTGACTCCAACGGAATCATCCCTCTCCAGGAGTCGGAGTCCGATCCTTATTCGGCCTACTTATTTCGGAAGATTCTGCAGAAGAAATTCAGTCGATCCTACGAGGCCTTCCCCGAAGAGGCTCCGCTTCTGGAAGAAACGATTCGCGGCCAGCTTCTGCTGGAGGATTTGAAGGTCGGAGAGTTACAAAAGACCGTAATCCAGTCAAGTCTGGAACTACTTGAGAAATGGCGAGCGCTAAATGAAAACAACCCCGGGAACCCGGCGGCCGTCGGCAAAAGCCACGGGGAGGTAGACCGGAAGATCGTCGTTAAAAAGACCGAACTGCTCAAGGATTTCCCGTTGGACTTCAATGTACCGGCAATTTCGGTGAATGGCTCTCGAGCTGCCGCCTTGAATCAAATGAAACGCTTCGTAGAGTCCATGAGCATCTATGAAAGCGATCGCAACAATCCGGATTCAAACGCCACCAGCGGCCTCTCGCCTTATTTGCACTTTGGTAAGATTAGCGCTCATGAGCTGGTAAGCAGAATCTTCGATACCTACGGACTCCAGGACTCCGTAAAGGCGCTGATCTACAACAATGGCTCCAAAGGATTCTTTCCTGGGCCTCCGGAAGTGGACTCATTTCTGGACGAAGTCCTGACGTGGCGCGAAACCGGTTATCATTTTTGTTTTCATCGTAAGGACTACGACAAATTCGATTCCCTGCCTGACTGGGCACGAAAGACGTTGCTGGAGCATAGCAGCGATGAACGCCCTTATCTGTATTCCCTTGAGCAATTGGAAGCAGCCGAGACCCACGATGAAATCTGGAACGCAGCCCAACGCGAACTAAAGCAAACAGGACGTATTCACAACTATCTTCGGATGCTATGGGGGAAAAAAATCCTGGAATGGAGCAAAGATCCCCGGGAAGGACTGGAGATCGCACTGCATCTTAACAACAAATATAGCATAGATGGCCGAAATCCGAACAGCTACAGCGGTGTGTTCTGGATCTTCGGTCGTTTTGATCGTCCCTGGCAAGAAAGGCCCATATTCGGAAAGATCCGCTACATGAGTTCTGAGCAGACGAAAAAGAAAGTGCAACTAAAGAATTACCTTCAGATGTTTGGCCCGCAGCAGCAGGGGACACTGTTATAGTGAATGAACCGCAATAGACCACCTGTTCTAGAATCGACGCTTCGTTATCTAAGCTTTGCTGCGGCTTCTCTCTGGCTTCGTATCGGTTTCGTTCCGGCTTCGTTCCGGCTTCGTTCCGGCTTCGTTCCGGCTTCGTTCCGGCTTGGAGATTGGCGATCAAATTGAGTCTAGCGTTCGCCCCTCGTTCGAACCTCTTTTGAGCCACGGAAAACCAGTATGTTCCGGGTGATGCTGGCCAGAAGCGCCATCCCGAATAAGAGTCCGGTGAATAGATCGGTAAGATCGGCCGGCGGTCGCCATCCGGATACAGACTCCACCAGGTAGGCAATGTAGGAGCGGGGAAGATCAAAGTGCCCGAGTTTCCACAGCACCTGGTAATGCCAGTCAGTAAGAGGGCAATATCCCAGACCGTAGAAGGGAGCGAGCAAGATCCAGCTTGCGGCCGTAAGCAGCAATGTGACCAGATTATAGCGGAGAGTCGCTCGGTGGATCCACCCGAAGAGGTTAAAAAGAATAAGCGCTATATGAAAGACTTGAAAGAAGTAATGTAGGGCCAGCAGTTCCAATCCAGGCTCCTTTCTTCTTGTTCCGGCTATCCGGCGAGCTTACAGTCCCCGCCAGATAAATGGAGAAAGGTCAGGGAATGCCGATAGAGCCAGCCGGGAACTCATTATCAGTGTCCGAGCAGGCTCGAAAGGCGGTAGGCCAGCGCTCAGGAGGCGACGGCCTTCCCGCGAGCCTCAAGCGCGTCAATCGCACGCCAAAACTCCGGGGCCCACCCGTCCCGATCTACTACGATCTATCGCTTATCGACGATTTCGACGCTTTCTATCTTTGAATTGCCATTTTCAGCAGCGATGATTTCGTTCAATACTGGAAAACTCTTCTCTTCGAGTTGACCGAAGAAGGTGTGCAGCCCGTTCAAATGAGGGGTCTCCACCTGGTTGATAAAAAATTGCGAACCGTTCGTGTTTGGACCGGAGTTGGCCATTCCCAGCGCTCCCTTCTTGGCCGGAATGGAGGGCAGATCGTTGTTGAAAGAGTAGCCCGCCATGGTGAGGATTTCTTCAGCGCTTTTTTCGCTTAGCTGGTCGGCTTGTCGCTGAATCTCATTCATGCGCTGATTGAATTCCTGCTGGCTCTGGATACCCAGTTTATCCACGACGATCTGGCTGATCTGGCGGTTATAGTATCCCTTTTCGCCGGCCTTCATCTCATCCAGTCCCAGGGCTTTTGCACTGATTTCGTCTTCGAACTTGTAGCCAGGTCCGCCGCGACCGGTGCCTTCCGGATCTCCGGTCTGCGCCATGAACTGGGGGATTACACGATGAAAGATGATTCCATCGTAGAAGCCATCATTGGACAGCTTTACAAAGTTTTCTACGGTTTTGGGAGCGGCTTCGGGAAACAGTTCCACAATCAGGTCTCCCTTGTCGGTATGTATAACGGCGAACATTCCTTTTCTATCGGGCACATCGGCTCCGCATTGGAGGAAAAAAGAGAGAGCTAGAAGCGAAAGCGGAACAATAGATTTCAAGCGATTCAATTTCATGGTTGGTCCTTAAATCGACGATCCGGTGCTTGGAGGCAGGGACCGCCGGCATTCTACAGATCGCAGGTTTTCCGGGTTACGAGAGGATCTCGATTCCGGAACCGGCTATCTTCTTGATTCGACCATAACACATGCATCCATGAGATACTCAAACCCATTTTCGTCCAGGTAGCTTCGCACCGTGGGATCGCCCGCGCCCGGCTGCACCCATACCTTTTTCAGGCCCAGGTCCTGAGCCTCTTTGAGGCTTTCCAGGGTATGCTTCGGAGGGACCACATAGACAACCAATCCCAGGTCATGATCCTTCTGGGCGCTGACCAGATCCGGATAAGCCGTCACATCGTTCACCGTGGTTGCCCTGGGATTCACGGGCACCACTTCGTAGCCTTTGGAGACCATGTCTCTGAAGATGATGTTTCCGAATTTCGTGGAGTTGTTAGTAGCGCCCACCAATGCCATTTTGGGGCCTTCGTTCAAATAAGATACCAGATCCAGTTGCATATAAATAGGAAAGTCTTACCCTGGCCTCTTTTCCATCACTTTTCCGAGTCTGAAATCGGGCGGTCGGTTGTTCAAGAGGTTGGATTCTATTGAGGCGGCTCGCCGCCCGGACGCCAGTCCACCGTCCGGTTCTGCGAATTGTGGCCCTCCGACTGCCCGGAGTTCATTGGTCTCAAGATGATCCGGATTCAGGCCTCCGTTCTTTTTTCTTGGCTGGATGGCAGGTCCTATCATTGTAACCGTATGGAAGATCGCTTCAGGGAAATTCATGACCGGCATGCCTGGCAGCCGTTTACTCAGATGAAACTGGCTCATACACCGTACAAGATCGATCGTGCTTCCGGAGTTTACCTCTACGAAGGGGAGCGTGCCATTATTGACGCTGTGGGCTCCTGGTGGGTCAATCTGTTCGGCCACTGCAATCCGCGAATCAATGAAGCCGTGGCAAGGCAACTGAATACCCTGGAGCATGCCATGTATGCCGGCATGACCCATGAGCCGGCCTTGAAGCTGAGCGCGGCGCTATCCGAGCAATCCGGCCATGCCCTTCCGCGAGCGTTCTTTTCCGATAACGGATCTACGGCGGTGGAGATTGCCCTCAAGATGGCCTTCCAGTACTTTCGCAATGCCGGCAGGGACGAAAAGCAAGAGTTTATTTCGCTCAAGGACGGATACCACGGCGATACCATCGGCACAATGTCTGTGGGTACACGAAGCGTATTTCATAAGCTGTACGAACCAATGCTCTTTGACGTTAACCACGTAATGTCGCCGGCAGATGAGTTCGATTTCGCATCCGGCAAGGTGCAAACCGGCGCCTGCGACGCCGCCCTCGAAGATCTGGAAAGCCTGCTCAAAGAAAAGGGAGAACGGATCTGCGGATTCATTCTGGAGCCCCTGATTCAGGGCGCCGGAGGAATGAAGTTCTATTCCCCGGAATACTTAAAAGGCGCGCGAAAACTCTGCGATGAGCACGACGTTTTTCTGATAGCCGACGAAGTCTTCGTAGGAACCGGTCGATTGGGAAGCTACTTCGCTTTCGAACAGTCCGGAGTCTGGCCCGATCTAATTGCGCTCAGTAAAGGTTTATCCGGCGGATACTTTCCGTTCGCAGCCACTCTTGCTACAGAAAAGGTCTACCAGGGTTTCTACAGCGATGATCGCATCCATACTCTTTTTCACGGACATTCCATGACCGGAAACCCGCCGGGATGTATCGCCTCTCTTGTGAGTCTGGAGATTTTCGAAGAGCTTCGTCAGAACGGCGTAGTGCTTGAAGTGGAGCAATGGCATCGTCGATTGCTCATTAACCTCATGGAAGGACCGGCTGGAAAGCATGTGAAGAACTGCCGATATTGGGGCTCGGTGGCCGCTCTGGACGTGAATCTGGAGAGCGGCTACACCGGGAACTTCGCTCCGCAGATGCTTGCGAAGTCCATCGAAAAGGGAGCCTTAATTCGTCCTCTGGCGAATACTGTGTATCTGACTCCGCCTTTGATAATAGAGGAGGAGCAACTGGATACTGTGTATGAAATCCTGGAGTCCAGCCTGGAGGAGATTGTCGGCGGGTCGTGAATCGGATTCACCGCTCCCTGAGGGGCTATGACCGCAGAGTTCTGGCTAAAGCGGCCCGGCGGTGCTTATGCGAACCGGTCTCGGCGAAGTTCGGGTTAAAGCGGTCGGGCGGTGCTTATGCGAACCGCGCTCGGCAGAGTTCGGATTAAAGCGGCCCGGCGGTGCTTATGCGAACCTGGCGCTCGGCGAAGTTCGTGTTAAGACGGCCCGGCGGCGATTATGCGAACCGCGGACCGCTATTCTAGATATCCACGCCGCTTCGCAAGAGCGCAACAAACATGCGAATGCCTTCATCAATAGGATGACTCCCCGGTCGGGCATGTACGAGATCGGTCATTTCCAGGGTGATCACCCCGAACATCCAGGCCCACATGGTTCGGGCAATGGCGCGATACTGATCCCGGCCGTGGGGGATGGCGCCAGTCTGACTCCCGTAACGCAAGGCTTCCAGATAGACACGGTAGCTAGTTGGCAGGGAAGGAAAAACGCGCCGGTAGCTTGCGCCGCTCTTGGAAGAGCCAAACATCACCCGGTGCAATTCCCGGTTCTCGGTGGCAAAATCCCAGTAGGTATAGGCGATGGCCGCCAGCTGATCGAAGACATCATCTGAGCTCCGTCGGGCCTGTTGCAGCTTGCTGGTGAGGTCTGCTTCTCCTTGAATAATCAGCGTTCGGACAATGTCGTCCTGGCTTTTGAAATAGGCATAGGGGCTGGCCACACTACAGCCCAGTTTTCGGGCGATGTTGCGCATACTCAGCTTATCCAGACCTTCCTGATGCAGAATATCCAGAGCCGCTGTCAGAATTTCCTCCCGACTTAAACTGCCCCGGACCCGCCTGGTCCCCATTCTTTTCACAGCCGGCATAGCAAGAGCATGGCCGGGCCGGCCGGGTTGACAAGTGAATTACTCAATTTTTTTGTGCGCCGCGCAAAATGCCGATTGACCGTATCTAACGCGGTTAAATATATGTCGAACGCCGTTAGATAAAGCGGAAGGGAGGTACCAAATATGGAACAGACCGTTAGAAATGACACCGTAGCCGATCGGTTTTCGGAGAGAAAGCTTACCTGGAAATCGATCAAGGATAGTATTCCGGCCACTGCCTATGAGAACCCGACTTTGCGGGGACTGCTCTACTTTGCCCGTGATCTATTCGTTTTTGCCGGAATCTTCGGATTGCTATACTTTGCCGAAAGCTGGTATTTCCTGCTTCCGCTGTGGTTCTTTGCGGCTTTGAGCATTAGCTCGCTTTTTGTAATCGGCCATGACGCCGCCCATGGGGCTCTGTTTCAGTCCAAGAGGCTCTCTTACTGGGTAGGCCAGATCGCCATGCTGCCATCGCTGCATGCCTACAATCAATGGGCCTACGGCCATAACAGAGTGCATCACGGTCATACGATCAAGCTGGAAGCGGACTTCGTATGGCATCCGGTCTCCCCCGAGCAGTACCAGAAGATGAACCTGTTTCAGCGTATGCTTCATCGCCTCTACTGGTCTCCAGTCGGCGCAGGTCCCTACTATTTTACGGAAATCTGGCTCAAAGGGATGCTGCTTTACACGGCGCCGCAAAAAGGCGCTCTCCGGGATAAGCTCCTGGTTATCGGATTTCTGCTATCTGTTAGCGGCGGACTGTTTCTGGCGGGAGCCTATGCGGGGAGCGGTTTTGAGCCCATGGCCGGGCTATGGATGTGGACCAAGGTATTTCTGATTCCTTTCATTGGCTGGAACTACACCATGGGATTTACGGTCTATGTGCACCACATCAATGATCAAATCCCCTGGAAGGGTCGAAAGGATTGGTCTCCGGCTTATGGACAGCTGTTCGGAACCGTGAACTACCATATTCCGGCTCTCTTTAACTTCTTTTTTCACAATATCTTCATCCATATGCCCCACCATGTTCAGGTGCGAATTCCTTTCTATCATCTGAACACGGCTCTGGAAGGGATTAAGTCCGTTTACGGGGAATACGTAATAGAACGTCGCACGGTATTCCGTGATTATTTCCACTCTACCATGAACTGCAAGTTATTCGACCCGGAAAAAGGCGAATGGCTGAGCTACAAAGAAGGCCGTCTTTCAGGGGGTGGCTTACCGGCGATTACATCTGCCTGAATCATCGGAACCCCAGAAGCGGACGCTGTGTATTGATAAATACTCCATTTCAGAATTAGAATCTTCGTCTGGCCGTCACCAGGATATCTGCTAAATGGGAGAATCCGGTGATGGCCTTTTCTTTCTTTTCTCTGATTCGCGCCGCTTTAGCCCCGATTCTTTTGTCTTTCCGCTTATCGCTTATCGCTTATCGCTTATCGCTTATCGCTTATCGCTTATCGCTTATCGCTTATCGCTTATCGCTTATCGTCCGGGTCTTTGCAGCCAGAAGTATCAGTATTTGTCTTGCTACTTTGACTTTCCGTCCCATGCGTCCCTATACGGGGGCGTGCAAGTTGTCCTTGCATGAATCAACTACCGGCGGACCTGGATCGTTTATCCAGCCAGAAGTCGGCTCCCTTTTGTCGAGCCACAAGCAGATCCTCCTGGGTGGCGGGCAGTGCGAAAAGAGGCGAAAGGCTATGTCCTTCGATGTTATAGTGCTCCATGATTCCGGCCATGGATTCGCTCGAAAGTCCGGTGGGAGCAGGGCTTTCGGAGAAAATAAAGTCGCAGTAGTTGGTGGCCATACCGCTTTCGAATAGATGTCCATGATCCAGAGCGGCGGAAACAATCCAGGGGTATCGTGCCAGTCGACCCACCAGCCCGGGATAGTTGGCCCGAATCTGATTTAACGCATCGCCCATGTTTGCGTAATCGTCGGGCGCGCCAGGGCTTCCCGGATTCGGGCTAAAGAGAAAGATTTCCCTTCTTACGAAGTGCTCGGGTTCGGATTTCAGAAGTTCGATTCCCGGCATAGGTTGCCGCGACATTCCCAGGCTACAGTACAGAATGCCGGTTTCCAGCGCGAACTCCAACACGGCCA
The DNA here is from genome assembly GCA_002730875.1 of Spirochaetaceae bacterium. Classification (GTDB taxonomy): domain Bacteria; phylum Spirochaetota; class Leptospiria; order Leptospirales; family Leptonemataceae; genus UBA3465. Next base: position 141,276 of record PCBI01000019.1, read on the forward strand.
GCGTGGGGAATTTCACGTCGGTGAGCGCATAGTACTGGGAGTGCTTGCCGAAGAGGGACTCGAAATGATTCAGCAGTTGATCTCTAAATTCGTTCCAATCCTCCGGTCGGGTGCGCCGGTCCCAGAAGTCCAGGTTCTCCTGCAAACGGGTGTAGATGGCGGAGTTTTCTGGAGGCAACGGCAGAGTATTGCTTTGATAACCCAGGGCCTCTTTGCTATAGCCCGACACATTTTCGCGACCAGACCAGGTGGGCAGAATGGCTTCGAGCTTTCCTTCATTATATAAAGTCACTCCGTTGCCTTCCGGAAACCATACAAAGTCCAGGTTCTGAGGATTGTAAGTCAGCGCGCCTTCCGGATGATTGCATCCCTGTACGTGCATAAGCGGAGGCCGCCCCTCTTTGATGGAGTCCCGGTCGGGTTCATCCGGCGCCGGCACCAGATTCCTTAGCCAAACCGCATGGGCGGGAAGGTTTTCATTCTTTGTGGGCAATAGATAGAGGTAAACAGTCCGATTGTCGGACTCCACCACCGCGGCGTAGTTCTCGAATGGGTTTTCTTCTTCTTTCAGTATGGTGCTTTGTTCTGACATCGTTAATGATCGCTACGGACTTTCCTTGCCAGGCCTTGCAACGCATGTAATTGCGGGCCAGGCCCCCGGGTTCCGGACTACCAGGCTTCCCCGTCCCGCGGACACCGGCTCCAGGTATCCGTCTACGCCTCGCTCCACCGGGCCTGGTATTTCCAGGTGCTTGCCCGGCTTGAACCCAGCAACCAAAAACATCAGAGAATTGCTTGAGCCTGCACTGCATCGGTCTTTTTTTATTGATCATGAAGCAGATCCATTGGCTTACCGAAAGCCTTTTCGATGAAGTGCTGGAAAAAGCCAGAAGCAGTCCCCGCTTGCGAACCAATCATAACTTTCATGACAGTATGGAGGAGAATCCCCATCGTTTCCTGAATGTGATGCTTCGTGGTACCTACATTCGACCCCATCGCCATCTAAAACCGCCCAAAACAGAGTCTTTTCTCATCATTCGAGGTGCCGTTGCCTTTACCATTTTTGACGAGTCGGGGAAAATCCAGGAGTGTCGTCTATTGGGCGAAAAGCAGGCTCCGGATGCAGTCTTCTGTCAGGAGTATGGCTTTGGTGACGGATTGGAGAGTCAGGGGATTGGCGTAGATATCGTGCCCGGACTGTGGCATACCCTTACCGTGATTTCCGACGAGTGTGTTTGCTTCGAAGTTAAGCCCGGCCCCTATCAGCCTGCAGACGACAAGGAATTCGCCGCCTGGGCTCCGAAAGAGGGGGAGGCGAACGTTCCGGACTTTGTTAAATCTATGGAAACAAAAGTAGCGGCTGCGTTGCAAACAAAGTAGGCCCCAGGAAAGCCCTGGCTTCATCAAGCGTGGGCTGTATTGCACGGAAACTCCAGGCCCCGATCTGCCGGTTATCAAGTCGATATTTTAGACTCGGTCTGCTCCAGAGTCTATCAGTGGCTGGTCTACCCTGGACGGAGGCAAAGGCGCCAACCGTGTATAGTAAAGCTGACAGGCGCCGGCAACGCAGGCAATGGGCGCCAGAAGGGCGCCGAATATGGGAATGGCAAGTAGCAATACAAAGAGCAGTCCCAGGCCAAGAATCTCGGCCCGGTATCGCGAAAACTCCTGGCTGCGAACCCGGTTATTGGGAAAATCTCTTTCAAGAATCACCGAAAAAGCGCCGTAGCCGTAGAAGTAGCCGTCGGCCAGACCTACCAGAAATGGCTGCAAAGGGCCGGCGAAAATCGAGATAATAAGAACCAGCAGCCCCGCGATGGCCTGCACCAGACCCACCCATGCGCCGTATAAAGTTGAAGTGAAGTCCTCCTTGAAGCTGGTTTCCGTCTTTTGTCCACGATATTGCAGCTCCAGGCGATCTACCATGGGCCCGAGTAATGGAAAAATAACCAGGGATATTATGAATCTGTAGAGTCCGATGTACACAAAGAAAGAAGCGATAACGCTCAAAACAACAGCCAGCGATCCGAGCCAGGAAAGCCAACTGGTATCCAGAGCGCCGCTGGCTTCCAATCCTTCAATCAGCCAGTAATGCAATAGACTGTAGGTTCCGTAGGCTAGAGTCACACCCGCTAGCAGTCCGATGGCTGCCGGTAGGATGGCATAAACAATCAGTCCTTCTTTAAACAGACTCTGCAGCCCTTGAAGGCCGGCTTTGAAGCCCCGGCTCATACGGGCAAAGAAGCTATTGGATGGATTCATATTTGGCTTTAGCCCTACCTGCATGCTTCAGAGTTATTCCGGCCGATTCATCTTCAAGCATTTCCTGGCATGCCTGAATCGACGAGCGGAGGGCACAGGGAGAGGAACGGAAGTATAGGAACGCAAAAGGGGCGGGCCCGAAAGGTGCAGGCGAGGATGCCGTTCTCCGTGGAAGAGCCGGCTGACAACAAGTTCAAAGGGAATGGGGAGCTACAGTACCGCAGGTTCCAGGATGCGATTGGACTCATCCACGTGAACTACCTGAGGCTCAAAATCCATGGGCACGTCTTCTGGATTGAAGAAGCCGTAGCTTATGATGATGATCTTATCTCCTACCTGACCCAGCCGAGCAGCCGCTCCGTTCAGGCAAATCACGCCGCTGCCTCTCTCTCCCCGAATGGTATATGTCTCCAAACGAGCACCGTTGTTCACATTTACCACGGATACCTGCTCGTACGGGCGCATTCCTGCCCGTTCCAGCAGTTCCTCGTCCACGGTCAACGAACCCATATAGTGCAGCTCTGCCTGGGTTACGGTTGCCCTGTGGATTTTCGATTTGCACAGAGAAATAAACATGGCCACTCTCAAAAAAGCCAGCGGCGATAAGTGGGTCAAGTATTTCTATTGACGAAGTCTGGATATACGCTCTTCCCTATAGTATTTGCAGGAATGGGCCCAATAGGGGCCAGAGAAGGCATCTGCCAGGGAATGCAGGCGGAGTAGGAAGAGAAAAAGCCGCGCGGCGGCGCGCAGAAATGCGAAGGCAGCCAGGGCCCGTCAGGGCCCGGGTTTTGAGCCGACGGTCGATATATACAGAATTGCAGAGAGTAGGATTGTGCGAAATAACCAGGAAAAGCCGTCAGATATTGAGCCTCTAAAACAGGATCCGGGAGAAACGGAAGTTACTCTTTTCCCTATCTGCATCCTGGATGCCAGCCTGGCCCATTATCGGTCCGCCATTCCCGACTCCCTGGAAACCCATGTACTTCCAGAAAACGACTACCTGCCTCAGCTGGAAGACCATTCCTCCGAAATCCGTCGGATGGAACTGGTTGCCTTTGTTGTCACCCGACAGTTTCTGGAGAGCTTTCGCCTGGATCTATGGAATTGGATCAAGGAGTCTCCCCTACGCGAGGTACGATTCATCGTTCTAAGCGATGAAGAGGTGGACAACGCGGCTCTGGATCCGCTACCGGACGAATTGATTCACCTGGTTTTACCGGTAAAGGTTTCGCCCTCCATCTTGATGGATGTAATAAGAAATGCGCTTTACCAGTTGGAGCTCCGCTACGAGCGGCTTACCCTGCAGTCCCGGCTGGCGCTCAGCACTCAGGAGATGCGCAGGATCATTCGTGTGGGTCAGGCGATGTCCACGGAGCGAGATTTCGACAAACTTATAGATCTGATTCTGCAGCAGGCCCGGGAATTGGTGGGAGCGGACGCCGGCTCCATCTACGTTACCGAATCTCCCCGGGGAAACGAAAAACCGCAATATATACGATTTAAGAAGTCCGCTCTGGAGCTAAATGCGAACGAGTTTTTGCTTCCTATCGACAGCTCATCCATTGCCGGCTATGTAGCTCTTCGCGGGGAACCCTTGCTCATCGACGATGTATACGCGTTGTCCGAAGACGAGCCGTATCGCTTTAACTTCGAGTTTGATCGATTGCATAACTACTATACCCGGTCTATGCTGGTGATTCCCATGAAGAATCACTCCGGCGAAGTGATTGGCGTTATTCAGCTTATCAACAAGCGAGCGAATTTCAATCGTCCGCTCAATCTGGAAGAGATGCGTAGCGGTCAGGTTAGGCCCTTTACGCAGAAATGCAATGAGATGGTGAGCGCACTGGCCGGTCAGGCTGCCGTGGCCATTCAGAACAACAAGCTACTGCAAAACATACACAACCTGTTCGAAGGCTTCGTGAAAGCCTCCGTTACCGCCATTGAACAGCGGGATCCAACAACGTCCGGTCATTCCTTTCGCGTGGCGGAATACACCACTCATCTTGCCATGGCTCTGGATCGGGTTCGGGACGGAGAGTTTCAGCATATTCGCTTTTCGCCCGAGCAGATTCGCGAGATTCGCTACGCTTCTTTGCTGCATGACTTTGGGAAAGTAGGCGTCCGTGAACAGGTACTGGTAAAGGCAAAGAAACTCTACGAGCATCAACTGGAGTTGATTCAATGGCGGTTTCGCTATATAAAGAAGGCGCTGGAAAAAGAATATCTGGAAAAGAAGCTCCATTTCTTGAAGGATGGCGGTCATACCGGTTTTGATTACTACGAGAAGTATCTGGATCTAGAGCTCAGAGATAGAATGCAGGAAGTGGAGCATATGCTTCATACGATTGAAGCGTCCAACGAGCCTTCGGTACTGGAATCGGCCACCTTTGCTCAACTGGAACAGATTGCCCAGAACCGCATTCGCCTGGAAACCGGCAAAGAAGTTCCTTTCCTGAAGCAAAACGAACTGGTGAGCCTGCAGGTCCGGCGCGGAACTCTTGACCAGGCGGAAAGACTGGAAATAGAGAGTCATGTTACCCACACGTACCGCTTTTTGATTCAAATTCCCTGGACTTCGGATCTACGAAACGTTCCGGACATTGCCCACGGTCATCATGAGAAGATCGATGGTTCCGGCTACCCGCTCAGACTACGCGGCCAGGAGATTCTACCCCAGTCGAAGATGATGACCATCGCCGACATTTTTGACGCACTAACCGCGCCGGACCGACCCTATAAGCGATCCCTTTCTGCGGAGCAGGCGCTCGATATCCTCAAGATTGAGGCGCGGGAAAATCGAGTGGATGAGAAGATGCTGGATCTTTTTATAGAAGCCGGCATCTACAAGACCGTGGAACCCCAGTCCTACCAGGCGGAGACGCAGAACGTTATTCGAGTCACCGGCTGATCGCAACTGCGGCCGGCCGATGCCGGTTCTTTTGCGCTAAAGTTTCAGGTTTATTTGTAGGGTTCTACGGTCAATACTACCAGGGTAACGTCGTCCTCAAAACCGCGTCCGGAAGTGAAGTTTTCCAGTTCGCTTACGATGCGGTCGGCCACATTTTCGCTGGCCTCCAGAGATGAAATACCTGTAAGAAGCGCTTCCAATTGCCCCTGGCTCAATTGCTCGCCACGGGCATTCCTGCACTCGTCAATTCCGTCCGTGAAAAATACAATTCGATCGCCGGGCTCCAGTCTTACCTGGTATTGATTTAGCCTGGGCTCTTCGATTACACCAAGAACGCTTCCCTGGCCTTCCAGTAATCGGGCCGGCTCTCCAGGCCTTACAAGATAGGGCGGGGGGTTGCCGGCAACGCAGTATTCCAGCTTTCTTCTTCGCGCATGATATAGCGCGTAGATGGCGGCCACAAAATGTAGATTCGTTCGATCCAGAATGGCTCGATTCAATGAGCTCAAAAAATGTCTGGGGTGATGAATCTTATCCTTGTGCTGTTCTGCTGCCATCTTGGTCATACTTGCAACCAGCGCCGCCGGAACGCCGTGACCTGCAGCATCAGCTACCAGAATGCCATGATGTCCCTCTCTCTTCATAAAAAAATCCAGATAATCGCCTCCCACTTCATGGAGCGCGATGTACCGGCTTTCCAGTTTGAAACCTTTTCCTTCAACGGTCTTCGAAGGGATCAGGGTTTCCTGAATCTTACGGGCTACAACCAATTCATCTTTGATCATGCGATTCTTGGCGGCCAGGTCTCGGTTTACCTCCTGGAAATCCTCGGCCTGTTTGATTAGAGTTTCGTTCTTGCTCTCCAGGGATCGCACCAGACCGCGAATCATAAAGTAAACGCCAAAGCAAATGACAGTTACCAGAGTTAAGCTCTGGGCCATTTCCAGAGGGTCCGGCCGTCGGATGGGGCCTACAATGTTTCGCGGTTCCAGCCAGTCCATAGCCATGGCGACCGTGAGACCGGAATAGAGAATGACGATGTAGGCGGCGGCGAACAACCCCTGAGGAGCCCTTGAGTTCATGGAGGAAACCGCAACCACGTATACGTAAATTAGTAGCGCGGTAGAAAGCGTTCCTCCCGTGAAATAGATGTAAACTGTAAGAAGAGTGATGTCAAAGAAAGTGGGCAAAAGGGATAGATATCCGCTCTGCAGTTCCGCGCTGATCCAGAGCAATGTGATCAGAAGCCATAATACTGCAAAGAGAAGCAGGATAGCCAGAATCCAGCCGGGCGCCACTTGCCCGGCCTGAAATGTCAGAAAACAGGCCAGACCTGTGAAAACTGTTCGAAGGGTATTGATTACGGTGAATCTGGCCGTGGGCTCCCTATCATCTGCCGGGTTCATTCTGGCTACAAGAGCGCTGCCGCATGCCGGGAGGCAACGAGAAAATGGCCTTTCAGGCGGCGATCTGAGCAGGCGGCGATCTGAACAGGGCACGATCCTGCGGGCGGACGGCAGAAGCAGAAAAACTATTTTCCGATGACATCGAAAGTCTGCCTTGCTGAGAATCAAAACAAAGCGTTATACCGGATGTCCTGAAATACTACAGATGCGGCCGAGCAATCAATCAATTGCCGGCACCTTTCCTGCGCTACAGTTCCTATAGCCAGAAGAAACCTCAAGGTGCCTGAAGTATCAATCCGCCAAAGATCAATGTCCATGCTACGGTGCGATACCAGTTGCTTGTGATCAGCAGCCGAATCGCAGGCTCATCCTTTCCTATCCGCTGAAGCTTTCCGTGCAGAGGCATCTGAACGAGAAACGTGGAGAGCCAGATGGAGAGTACCAGAGTTGAGTTACCGTAAAGGAACCAGGGCGTGGCTACGAAGTAAGCCAGGGCCAGGCAGGCGCCCAGTTCCACAAGCATGGTGGGCGCCACAATCCAGCCGGTGCGGCGAACGTGTTCCTTTTCGTATTCCGGAAAGTCTGCAGAAGAGATTCGCAAAAAAAGCGGATAATGATTGATTTGCACGAACCAGACCAGGCCTGTCATCAGGCCACTGGCGAAAACCTGGGCGGCCCAGAGGTAAGAAATGAGTGGTTCAGTCATTGCTACTACGGGTTCTGCCTGGCAGTCTTCGCCATGGTTTTGAGGAGCGCTTCGCATTCTGCGTCGCGGACTCCTTCTGGCTGCTGGCCCCTTGCTATTCCTTTCTCCGGGTCAGGATTTTCCGGTTAATCTGTCAGTCGTCCAGACGATCGCGAATATAGTTTACCATCTGGTCCAGGCTTACCCGTTCCTGGTTTTTGGAATCCCTTTCGCGTACCGTGGCTTTCTGATCGTCTTTGGAGTCGTAATCCACTGTAATGCAGAAGGGCGTGCCCAGTTCATCCTGACGATAGTAGCGCTTGCCAATGTTTCCGGAGGTGTCGTAGTCCACCGGCCAGTGCTTTGCCAGATCCTTGTAGAGCTTCTCGGCGATCTCGGGCAGGCCATCTTTTTTTACCAGGGGAAAGATGCCCGCTTTTACCGGGGCCAGCGACGGATGCAGCTTTAGCAACACTCGTTGCTCTTTGGTGCCCGCATCTTCTACTTCGTAGGCATCGCAAAGGACGGCCAGAAACAATCGGTTTAGCCCAAGAGCCGGTTCCACAACGAAAGGCACGTATTTTTCTTTGGTTTCAGGATCCTGATATTCCAGCTTCTTGCCCGAGAACTCCATATGTTTGCCAAGGTCGTAGCTGGTGCGCGAAGCGATGCCCCACAGTTCGCCCCATCCAAAAGGAAAGTTATACTCAAGGTCCACGGTTCCTTCTGAATAAAAGGCCAGTTCTTCCGGATCGTGGGATCGCACCCGCAGGTTCTCCGATTGAATTCCCAGTCCTTCGAGCCAGGACTTGCAGAAATCTACCCAGTGCTCAAACCACTCCTTCTGAGTGCCTGGAGCGCAGAAGTATTCCATTTCCATCTGTTCGAATTCGCGGGTGCGAAATACGAACTGACGTGCAATGATTTCATTGCGAAAGCTTTTGCCTATTTGAGCGATTCCAAACGGGACTCGAACGCGACAGGTATCCACCACATTTCTGAAGTTAATGAAGATTCCCTGGGCTGTTTCCGGTCGCAGATAGACTGTTAGGTCGGAACCGGCGGTGGCGCCCATCTTCGTTTCGAACATTAGATTAAATTGCCGGGGCTCGGTGAAATCCTTCGCGCCGCAACTGGGGCACTTCAGGTCCGGATTCTCCAGTAGTTTCTTCTTTATTCCATCCAGATCCAGATTTGATGTTTCGATTCCCAGTTGGTCTTCGAGGTACTGATCCGCTCTGTACCTGGCGCGGCAGTTCTTACAGTCGATCATGGGATCGTTGAAGCTGGAGACATGGCCCGATGCCTCCCATACCCGGGGATGTAGTAGAATACCGCTGTCCAGTCCCACCACATCGGCCCTTTCACTTACGAAAGCCTTCCACCAGCGGTTCTTCAGGTTTCTCAGAAGTTCAGAGCCATAGGGTCCATAGTCGAAAGTGTTGGAAAGTCCTCCATATATCTCGGAGCCGGGGAATACGAAGCCTCTTCTCTTGCACAATGCTACTATGTCTTTCAATGGATCTTCTATGGCCATGCTGTACAGGTCAAATAGGGGCTATATTGGAGCAACTTTTATTCCTGCAAAAAAACGCTCCAGACGGCCCGCCGGACAAAAATGTTTCAAAAAAAGAGACATAGCTATCCGATTATGTAGTTGTAGGGAGCGGAACTTTGACCAGGCCTAATATACTGAAAGAATTCCAGGATTTTCTGTTAGTGGAGCGCGGATTGAGTGAAAACTCCATTCATGCCTACTCATACGATCTAAAGAAGTTTGAAGACTTTGTGGCGGCGCGTCGCAAAGACCTTCTTACCGTAAACACCGAAGACGTGGTGGGCTTTCTGCAGGATCAGAAAGAGAAGCAAATCTCCAGTCGATCAAGAGCACGGGCTCTGGCTGCGCTAAGGCAGTTCTATCGGTATCTGAAAGATGAGAACCGACTGGAAGCAAACCCCACCGAAAACGTAGATACCCCTGAAGTCAAAAAGACTCTGCCCGACTACCTCACGGTAGAGGAGATCAAAGAGCTCTTCGATTGCTTCAACGAAAAGGATCCCTACGAAATGCGGGACAAAGCAATCTTTGAACTGCTCTATTCCAGCGGGTTGCGAATTTCTGAAGCTTGCAATTTGCGTCTGGAGGACCTGGATCTGGAGAATCTGTTTTTGACGGTTCGCGGAAAAGGGGGAAGGGAACGTCTCGTGCCTTTCGGCCAGAAGTCTCTGGAAGTGATCCAGAACTATATGGACAATGCCAGAGAGAAGATCCTCAAGTCTCGTTACAGCCAGTATCTGTTCATTAGCAAGAAGGGCGATTTGCTCAACCGTAAATCGGTCTGGCGACTACTGAAGAAATACATCTCGCGCACCGGTATAAAAAAGCCGGTCACTCCGCATACCTTCAGACACAGCTTTGCTACGCACCTTATCGAAAACAACGCCGATCTGCGAAGCGTACAGGAGTTACTGGGTCATCTGGATATCTCCACAACGCAGATTTACACGCACATGGCCAGCCGTACCTTGAAAGAGGTGCACAAGAAATTCCATCCTCGCGGATGAGATAGCAGTAATGCGACCCTTCCCGGGCAAAACCCGTCCCATCATCATGAAACGCTCTGGCTTCCAGGGCGTTTTCTGTATGCATTGCCAAAGGATCGTCTTGCGATCTCAATGAGCATCCGTTAACGCGCACGTCCAGGACATTAGCTTCCAGGACATGTGTCCGCCGGATGGGGGCCTTTCAGAGCGGCTTCTGAAGGCCAAGGGCTTTCTATGAGCTCCGTTCTGCACCTTCCTTCTACGACTGCCCCTCTGCGAGCTCCGTTCTCCAATTACCCTTCCAGGAGTTGTGTTCCTTTCTTTAAGTCCTCCGGCTTAATTCTAGCGGATTACCCGTTAGCGGTAGTTCGCGGAATCCACTGTTAAGATTTCGTAACAAGACTGTGACACGATGCTGCCCTGGCGCAAGCCCCTCTCCATCGACGTATAACCGGCCGCTCCTTTTGCATCGCTCAAGGATAATCCCTTGCCTATAGGATAACCGGTTTATCGAAAACGTTTGGCGGACCGGCGCCGTATCGTGTTGCGCGAAAAATTCTCCAATTTCTGCTGGAAATTCGCAGGCTCCATTGTGTACTAACTGCAACTGCCTCTTTAGCGCCTAAACCAGGACATCCGAGAGGGAAAGAACAGGCAGGGAGGAATATATGAAAAGATTACTTGCGATTGCGGCCGTTTCTGTCCTGTCCTTTGCATCTTGCAGTATGCTGGGACTGGAAGAAGAAGACAACAAGGACGAACAATTTCAGCTACTGGCGCTGTGGGCTTTGCTTCAGCCCCGCACGAGCTGTACCAATAACTCGGGGATGGTGGTTTGCATTCCGCCCGGGTTCGTTACGAACTAAAAGGAGGTTCCTATGAACAAGAAATGGATTTTTTCTACGGCGGCTTTATTGGCCTTTCTGGGAGCCTCCGTAGTCATTTATGAAGTAAAGACGTATAGAATCGACGATCCCCTGGATCTTCGCATTGATTTATCCGGCATCCAGCCGGTCCATGCGGATGAAAGCGCCTGGGGCGGGGTTCGCCAGTCGGTCACCTGGGCCAATAACAACGGGGCATTGATTGATTCCATTTTAACCGCATTGAACAGCAATGGATTCTTTGGTCTGCCCGATGGACTCTATACTCGTATTAATGTGGCCATGGGCACCTTTACGGCCAAGATTCGCATAGACAAGACATCCAGCTCAACGTCCTTTCAGATTACCTGCTCTGCCTGCGAAACTCAGAAGAACTTCAAGCATCGGATGATTCTATGGAGAAATTCGGATGATGCCAAAGCTCTGGAGTTATATTTCAACGACTACGGAAACGTGAGCGGCGACGGGGCCATCGTGATTTACCGCACCAATGTCTTGAATCCCACTCAGTTTAATGGAAGTGACACGTATGTGGAGAGCTGGGTGTACCAAACGTCCAATGGAATGGCCCAGACCTACTCCTGGGTAAATGGACCGCTAGCAAGCGGAGGTCCTACGGATCGTGCCCGCATCTTTCTGGAGAACATGAATAGCGGAGAGCTTCTATGCGTAAAAGCGGTAATCCGCCTGAACTCCACAACTGCCACTCAGTTCAGATCGAATGCACCCTGGGCGACATGCAATGGTGCGCAGAGTCTGTATTATACGGTGGCTTATGGACAGAAGAATGCCAGCCCCTTTGAGACTACAGCCAAGGTAGCTATCTGGGACGGCGACAATTACGGTCAGTCCAGCAAGATATGTGACTTCACTCATAGTCTGGATTTTGGATTGTTCAACGGAAATGGTTTCATCACTGATGGCGTTGCGGCTTCGGCAATTCCTGCGGGCCACCGGGATGGTGCGGCCATAAACACGCTTTTCGCCAGCATCCAAAACGACCCTGGTGCCGGGAATCGTTATCAGGACCTGCGTCAGGCAACCATTGATGGTTTAACGACCTCTAACGTGACGTTTCACTCTACGGGAGTCATGGCTCCCACAGGAAACTCATTCTAGGTCAGTAAGTAGCCTGATACTGACAGCGCATCAGGCCATTATGGCACCTTCGATGATACGGGCCGGTCCGCAGGGCTGGCCTTTTTCTTTTCTGCTTCTTGCACATATTCCCGTGGGATCTCTTCGCACTCGCTCCGCCTGGGTACTGCGCTTCGCCACAGCCCTCTTGCCTGCCATCCGGGCCACGGTGGCACTGTCGTCAGGGGCTGTTGTCTAATCCGAATCCTCCATTTGCTTGCGAAGCTTTTTGAGCGACTTTAGCAGTGCCCGGGTTTCTGCTTCGGACAGTGTTCCCAGTATTTCCTGGAAGTGCCCCAGTAGCGCCGGCGGAACCTCCTTCTCCAGCTTGCGCCCGCTGGGAGTTAATTCGACCCGGAAAGAGCGTTTGTCTGTGGCATCCGCTCCTCGTTTTATCCAGCCGTTGTCCTCCATCCGTTTGATCATGCGGGATATGGAAGGTAAATCCTGAAGGGTTATCTCGCGGATCTCGCTGGGACTCAAGGCGGTTTCGCTTTGCCACAATACATTCAAGGTTTGCCACTGCTCCGGAGTCATTCCTTCGTACGGTCGTAGGGCCCTTATTAGTTCCCTTCTAAAGAGCATCGCCGTGCGGTTCAAGTTGTAGCCCAGTTGATCTTCCAGATTTAGCGCCATAACCCAGAAGCCACATCGTTAGTTGTGCTGACAACGTTTTTGCAGGCTACAGGAGAAAAGTAGTTGTGCGGACAAGTAGAATACATCATGGTTGTGCGGACAACTAAACCCCGAGGGGCTACTTCCTGGAGCGAAGCTACAGGGGATGCTGAATCGGCGGAAATCAAGATAAAGCCCGTGAGTAATGGCGAGGGAAGCGGGCGAGGAAGGAACAATGAAAGACAAGAACAGCATACAGCGGAAAGAGGCGCATTCGGATTCGACGCTTCCGATCAAGGACTTCTTCATACAGCATCTCAGAGAGGTCCCGATCTGGATTATGAGCGCTCTTTTTCTGCTCTTTGGAGCCTCCAAATTCTATCCGTTCATGCCTACGCCGCCGGTGGCCCCGGAGGCCGGTCGTTTCATGGGCGCTTTGCTCAGCACCGGCTATGTCTGGCAATTCGTAGGTCTGGTGGAGATCGTAGGAGGAGCGCTACTGCTGGTGCGAAATACGCGACTGATAGGGGCGCTTCTGCTTTTACCGGTGATCGCGCACATTGTTCCGTATTTGTGGATCCTGGCGCGGACAGTTCCAGGAATTCCCATGGGGTTGTTTTTGATCGCTATGGAAGGCTGGATTCTGTGGGAGAACCGAAGAAAGCTTTCCGGTCTTCTGGGTTCAGCCTCTTCGGCGCATCGTGAGCAGGAGATCGAAAAGCTCAACTGACTGTGGATCCCATATTACTCCGGGAATCCGATAGCATCGGTAAAGCCGGCAAGATACGCGAGAGTCGCCGGGCAGCCTTTTCTCTGCCCGGCATTATGCGTCCTACAGGCTTACCTGTCAGCGTCGTTGTGGCGTTAGTGAAGGCGAAAAACGGGTTTTCTAAATCCTGGCTTGGCCTGTTTACTGTTGTGAACCCTGGCCGCCGGAATCAGAATACCATCATCATGCCGAACTGCACGTTGTCCTTTCCGGCAGGCACAACGTAGCCATACACTCGTCCTGGTTGCAAGCCATCGCCCTCTTGCGAAAGCCAGGAGGCGCCCTTAAAGGAGGTTGTATGCCAGTAAGTCAGGCCTGCATGAATCAAAGAGGTAATCAAATAGCCCCGGAGGTTGTTCCTGAAGTTGGAGTCCGAGTCTTTCTTGGAACGTACCTTCTGAGTCAGCACTGTCTTCACAGGGTAGTAGCTGTCGTTATACTTGGTAATGGATTCCAGTGTGAGGTAGTTATCTACCGGGCTTCGACTAAAAAAGCCGCCAAAGTCCAGGCCCAGTAGCAACTCGTTGGCGGATTGTCCGTGATCCAGGGGGCCTTTCCAGTACTGGGGGTTATCCCATCCGATGTTTCTACGTAGCCCGGGCATGTTATCAATGGCGCCCAGTGCGTAGATCCCCTGCAGAGTAGCGAAGAAGAGTCCGAATTCCTCGTCCTCCGTCTCGTAAAAGCCGCTGTAAAAGGGGATGAAGCTCCGAAGCGCCGTATTTAATGGTTCAACCGGCTGGCGATCGATACGGACAATCCTGGGCCCGCCGGGTCTTTCGCGTTCCAGTATATCTTCTTTTCGTATGGTAAAAGTGCCTGTACCGGTTTCGATGACCAGGAGCTTTTCTGATTCATCTACCACTTCTCCTTCCAGAATTTGCCCGCCATTGAGACGAATGACGTCGGCAAAAAGGCTGGTAGCCGCGAATAATACGGTGAAGAGAATTAATCTGAACGCTAACTTCATTTTTGGAATCCTGCGCCGGTAGCTCCGACTTATGTATTTTCGATTACTTTATATTCAATATGAAGTGAAAGCGCAAAACAAATTTCTCTATTACGCCCCCGGTTTTCGCCGAAGGCCCGGGAACATCGGATCGGACGGTCTGGCCTACCCGGAGTTGGTTACTTCGGGCGCTGTTTTGATCGCCGTAGGAATAAATACGGAAGCCGTACCAGGCTACAGGATGTGGATTGCGTCAAATGGGGCTGAATCGTTCGCCGGTTTCGTGGGCAAGCAGCGTTAGTCCGGAGTATTTTTTTGCTTCAAGCGATTATTTTCATTTGGCTTGAATCTCATAGCAGATATTACCGATTCTCTAAAGTAGACTCAGGAGGGATTTAATGATTCCATCGAAATTTTATAGATATTCCAGGTCCATAATTGTAGGTGCATTAGTGCTTCTATTGGCAAGCTGTTCCGCATTCCAGGTGCGCCATATTGACGAAACCGGCAAAACCAGAACCTACGTCACCGATACCGTATTCACCGGTACCGGCACCATTCTGGATTGTGTGATCTCACCGTTTCACTGGGCGGGGGGATTGTTCTACATGCAGCCCTATATCAAGACGAATGGATTGAACTACCCCAATTTTGGGGCCGCTGGATGTTTTGGCAAAGCCTACGGCGACGGAGTCACCGATCTCATGGGCCTGGCCCCGGGAATGCTTAATCCCCGAGGCGGACCTGCCCGAGCGCATTTTGTGGACCTGAATGGAAAAGAAATCACCATTACTGGCGGAGCCATTGAAGTTGTCCGCGTGACCAAAAGGCTGCACTTCGGATTCAACTGAGCGAGACATAATCAGGTTTTTCCTGCTGACTCATAGGAAACACACTGAAGACGTTAGTGGGGATACTCTGTTAGAGGTTCCTGGGGACATAGAAGGGCGAAAGCTCGCCGGGCAGGGGAGTTCGGAATCCGAATACCGACATTTGGGCGCCCGATACGGGAGATTCAGGAATCTTTAAAGAAAGAAAACAATCCTTGATTTTCCATCGTCCAATGTTAATGTCAGAGTACAGATTATGAGACCATCAGAAAAAAAAGCCCTGGCATTGGCTCTCGGAGTGGGATACGGTATCTCCGTCCCCGCCTTTGCCGATTTGCTTATCCTGCGAAACGGGGATAAACTGGAAGGTAGCGTTACCGGCCAGACGATTTCCAGCGTCAACTTTGTAGGAGATGATGGTCGTGTTCAGATAATCCCCAAGTCAAGCATCGCCACGATATTCTATTTCTCCCGGCAGGACAAACAGAAACAAGAAGTCAAGCTGGTAGCTCTCAAGAAAGAAGAGCAGCGCAAAGAGAGAGAAGAAGAGCTCAAAAAGAAGCGCGAAGAAGATCGTAAACGACGCGAGAAAGAGCTTCAGGAGAAGCGCGAAAAGGAAAGACTGGCCAGGCTGGAGAAAAAGCAAGAGAAAGAAGCCCTGGAGAAAGCTCTTCAAAAAGAAAAAGAAGAGCAAAAAGCAGAGGAGCTTGCTGAAAAGGAACGGGATGCAGAGGCGCTCAGGCTCGAGGAGCAGAAGCGTCTTGCACAACAGGAGCGCCGTCGCTTGGAGGCTTTGAGGCTTCAGAAGACCTCTGGATTGGTGAGGCTGTGGAGCGGTCAGGAGATTCGTGGCACGTTTGTAAGTCGCCATGGAGAGGTTTTTACCCTGGAGACTACCGCTGGACTTATGGATTTCCATCGATCTGAGATTGAACAGATGGAGATTTCTGTAGAAGAGAACGGCGTCAGCCGCGAGCAGGTTCTGGCACCCTCTGAACTGGAAGCGGTTGAAACCGTGGCCTTGAGCAAGGATCAAATCGACCTTTCCAGCGGAGTCACTGTGAATTACAAGTCGGTCAGGTTTGATGGTTTTAATACGGAAGTGGAATCGGAATACGGGGAACTGAGTCTTCGCCCCGAAGATGCGGAAACATCCAGTAACCCGGTTACCGGAATGGACCTGATGGTGGGCGAATATGGCTACGTGATGCTACATAGCGGCCAGAAAGTCTCGGGAGATCTAATTCTCCGATCCCGGCATCAATGGATTCTTCACACCGAAAAAGGCGATGTTAGCTTGAATCCCGATGAAATCGTCTTTGCCCGAAAAGAACAAAGGGTTTCCGGGGATTCCTTTCCGGCCAGCCTGGTTTTCTGGCGATAACTTCGGAGGCTCCTTCCAGCCGAACACTTCCTTCCAGCCAAAAGGTTCCTTCCTGCGGATGGGTTCCCGCCTGCCGATGGGTTCTCAAACCGGCAGATCTTCTGCTCTGGCAATATAATACACCAGAATAGCATTCCGTCCATCGTCTAGAAGAGAGTGATTTTTCTGCACATAGCCGCTAACCAGTTCGGCAGCTACTCGATCCGTGGTGTGATAAAAGATTCTTTCGTAGGGGCCCGGGGCTGCGGTGGGTCTGCCATCGTTATAACTCAATAGAGAAAGCATTCGCCGCATTCGGGCAAGCGGTAGATCCGTGGATTTCCTTATTTCATCCAGGTCCTCGGTTCTTAATTCCAGGACGTTACAGTCTTCGAAAGGATTGGGAAAGGGGATGGGGCCTTTTTCCGGCGGAATCAAATCGCAAAGAAAGCGGAGAATTCCCGTTCGTCGGGTCATGCTCAGTACATATAGATCTCGTCGCTTCTGAGCGTGGGTGCGGGCTGTGGTCCGAACCAATTCCGGAGGCAGGATATTGAACGCGCTTGAATCCTTGAGCACATCGTAGGGAAAATGATCTAGGGAATAGTACTCCGGGAGCGCTTTGCCTTCCTGCCCTTTGAGGATTCCATTCTGAAAATACTTGAGAACGTCTGCCGTGCTGGCGGCCATTCCCAGAATTCCCACCGCAGGATGCTTCACTTTCCAGACATTGGTTTCGTGGAATAGAACGCTGTCGAAATCGAATATGGCTGCCTGGTTTGCCACAGCGTCAGTGAAAGGAAAACCAGCATAGAATCAAGCTCATAACAATGCCCGGGGGTGTTCTGTGATCCAGGAAAATGAATTGCCCGACACCGGTACCATTTCAAAGCGTAAGCATGTCCCTGTTTCAAGACTATTCCTGCCACATTATCTATCGAAAATCCGGTAAGTTGCTGGAGGAAGAATTTGAAACCAGCGGCATCGTGCGCAACAGCAATAGCAATACCTTTCAGCTAAAGGATCAAAGCCAGGAAGATACACTCAGATTCAGGTTGAAGCAGCTGGCTTCGGAGGAAACATTCCTGGAACGGTTCGAGATCCGTTTTCGAGATCCTCAGGGACGCTTCTTTGCCGGGCAACATGGAATACGAATGTTCCAACATGGTTATCACTCCTGGTCTCATTGCCAGGTTGTAGGCGCCAGGGATCGAGACCTGCAATCCCGTTTTCGCTGGAAACATGATATGGACGAAAATCCGGAGACTCCGTTTCCTTCCAGGTTTCCGGGCAGGCTTCATTCTACAGCGCAAAGGGGGCTTTTTCATTCCGAAGGGGTAGTCGCCCTGGTATCGGAGTCCGGAAAGATGGTTTTCCTGGGACAGGGCGAAGTCGGTTCCCAGCATGTTCGTTACCGCGTTCATTTGCATCCTTCGGATGGATCCATGAAGGATTTACGGATTATCTGGGACTTCAACGGTCAGAAATCGGTATCCCATTCCATCCTGCCCGTGAGCTCGGTGCGGGCCTTTCAATCCAGCGAACCCAATCAAAGCTTTTTTACATTCATAGATAAATCCTTCTTTGAGATCAGTCGCGAATTACCGGATCCCCCGAATCGCTCGGCTAACTTCACCGGATGGTGCTCCTGGTATCATTACTATACGGGCATCAATGAAGAAAACCTGTCGCACAACTTGATGCTTCTTAAAGCCCGGGAAGTTAAGATGGATGTCTTTCAGATCGATGACGGCTATCAGAAAAACATCGGCGACTGGCTCCACACCAACGAGAAGTTCCCCAGGGGACTGGGTCCGCTGGTCAAAGAAATCAAGAAGGCCGGGTATCGCGCCGGGGTATGGTATGCGCCCTTTCTGACCCGTCCGGATGCGGATCTCATCAAGAAGCATCCCGAGATACTTTTACGAAATCATGCAGGACGCCCGGTGCGCGCATTAATCAATCCGAACTGGGGAGGAAAAACCTACGCCCTGGACGTTACGCATCCGGCCTATCTGGAATACATCTTCCGGGTAACCAGGCATTTCGTGGAACTTGGCTTCACATATCTCAAGTTAGACTTCCTGTTCACACCGTACTTTCGCGGTCAGTACTATTCGCCGGATACCACCGGCTCCATGCGATTGCGAAAGGCTCTGGAGACGATCCGCAAAGCGGCTGGTAAAAAAACCTTCCTGCTTGGATGCGGTTGCCCCCTGTATCCCAGCGTGGGAATCGTTGATGGTCAGCGAGTGAGCATGGACGTTAATCATATGTGGGAGAAGCCCTTTCTGGGAAAAATCCTGGGCGATCGGAACTTCCCGGCTTTGCGGCCGGCCCTGCAGAACAATCTGCTCAGGTCGTTTATGCATCAGCGGCTCTGGCTGAACGATCCCGATTGTCTGATGCTCAGAAATAGAGAAACAGAATTGAACGATGCGCAGATCCGACTTTCGGCCGTTATCATGACCCTGGTGGGCGGCATGATTTTGATCAGCGACGATTTGCAGCTATTGGATACCGCTCGCTTCGACTGGCTGCAAAACATCCTGGAAATCAACAAGAAGTGCTCCGTCAAGCCCTCCATTCCCCTGGAGGCGCTGAACAACCCTTTCCCTCTGGGCGCCTACAATCCGGCGGGTTATCTCGGCCTCTGGAACCCTACGGATAAACCGGCCAGAATCGAGGTCGCTTTGCCCGCCGGGCTTTCCACCGGCGATCTCAAACGCCGCACGGACCTGTTCGATGGCCAGCTCATACCCTGGACAGTCTCCAAAGAAAGCATCTCGATTAGCATGGCCCCCTACGAAAGCTTCCTGACGAAGCTTTCGTAGCAAAGAGAATGTTTATCGAGGCCACAGGCCGCACCGTTGGGCCGTCCGGAAGAATACATGGAAGTATTTTCCGGACGGGCACTCTAAAGATTCTAATGGCTCTATTTGACAATATGTCCGATAATACCCACAGGTAGCACTATGGCTGACGGTTCATTAACGCAAGAAGAGATAGATCTATTATTGCAGGGGGCAGATGACCTTTCCGGTCAGGCCCAGGAATCAGGTCCTGCACAGAGTCAGGGCGGGGGAGACGATTTATCTCCTCTGGAGAAGGAAAACCTGGCGGATATTGCCTATCAGGGGCTCCGTTCGGGTACCCAGTCTCTATCCATGATTCTTTCCAGGTCGGTGAACCTGGGAAATCCCTATGCCGAAGTCCGTTCTACAGAAGAAGCGGAGAAGGAATTCTCCAGCGGCTATGTTTACTTTTCTCAAAACCTGACGGGAGCTCTCTCCGGTTCCGTTGCTCTTTTTCTGTCCGTTTCCGATGCCAGCAAGATCAGCTCCCTCTTGATGGGGGGCGATGCCTCGGAAGAGGCCGGGGATAGTCTGGATAGCGCCCAGATCGCTACAATCAAGGATGCCATGGGCCCTCTGTTGTTCTCCATGGTGAACCAGTTCTCTGTAAAGGCCGGGGAAGCGGTAACGCCTCTCGGATTGGACGTCAAGAATGTGTCCGATGAGCCCACCTTTCCCGTGGGAGGCGGCCGAATACTCAGAGTGCAAATCCCTCTGAAAGTCGAGAATACGATCGACTCCCGGGTTACTCTTCTCCTGCCGCTGGAGATGGCCCGATTGCTTCACGATCGATCCCGACGGGCCGCAGCCGGGGCTCAGATGATGAATCCGGATATGGCGAATCAGCCCCAGGGACCACAGCCGGGTCAGAACCCGCTCAAGAACGTGGGTTTTCCTCAGCTATCCAATGCCGGCATGGGTCCGCTTACTCCCAACATGGATCTCCTCATGGATGTGGAGATGACTCTCACTGTAGAGTTGGGAAGAACCAAGAAATACATCAAAGAGATCCTCAGCCTCGGGGAGGGCTCGATCATCGAACTGGATAAACTGGCCGGTGAGCCGGTGGACCTGCTGGTGAACGGTAAGCTAATTGCTAAAGGCGAGGTGGTTGTAATTGACGAGAACTTCGGTGTTCGTGTAACGGATATTGTGAGCCAGGCTGAAAGGCTAAAGGCACGAAAACAAAACTGAAGTAACGAATGAAAAAGAAAACTCCCTCAAAAGCAAAAAAGAAATCCAGCAACCCCGCGGCGAAGAAAAGGCCCTCCGCAAAGAAGAAACCCGCCGCGAAAAAAAAGCCAGCGGCCAAGAAGAAGTCTTCGGCGAAGAAAAAGCCGGCGGCCAAAAAGTCTGCCGGAACAAAGAAGCCCGCGAAAAAGGCCGATAGCAAGAAAAAACCTGCAGGAAGCAAGAAGACCTCGGGTCATCGCACTGTAGAGAAAAAGCACTCATCCAGCTCGTCTCGTCCCCGGATACTTCCTGCGGACACTCCGTTCCCCGTAAAGTTTACGGAGAAGTCCAACAAAGCCATCGCAAAGTATGTTTACAACAAGAACAGCTCCATTCATGGAATGGGCGCCTTTGCAAAGAGTCGCATTCCCAAAGGAGCCTATGTTGGTTCTTACGAAGGAATACCCTCTCTGGATGATGATATATACGTACTATGGGTGGAACAGGACAACGGTTCCTGGCGGGGCATCGACGGAAAGAACGAATTGCGGTATCTGAATCATAGCTCCCGTCCCAATGTAGAGTGGAACGAAAACCGGCTCTACAGTACTCGCGTCATTGAGCCCCATGAGGAGCTCACTTTCCATTACGGCGACGAGTGGGACGACGTGGACTAGTCTTCTTTCCCCGGGGCATCTGTACCCGGGCCGGCGAGCTCTCCAGGGCAGGGCTACTTCCCGTTGCATCGCTTCGGGAACGGCCCTGATTACCGGACCTCCGGTTGCCTGGCTTTTTCCTTCCAACGAACCAGAATCCCACCAGAGCCAGAAAAGGAATCAGAAACCAGCTATCGCCGTAGCTGACATAGAACGTGTCTTCGGATCTGTGTACGGGCACACGGAAGATTTGAAAGTCCTTAACTTCCTGGCCAGTAAGCCTGGGGCCCACTTCCGGCGTTACGTAATTGCCGGCAATATCCACCATGCCGGACGTTCCGCTGTTGGTAGAGCGCAAGATAGCCCTTCGAGTTTCAATGGCGCGAATGCGACCCAGCTCAAAGTGCTGGAAGGTTTCTATAGTCTTTCCGTACCACTTGTCCTGAGTAATGTTTACCATGAAGTCCGGATTGGCCGAATTTTCATGAAAGAAATCGCGAATGTAGTCCGGGCTTAGAATCTCATAGCAGATCAATGGCATGAATTGACCGGTGGGCTGAAAATCGCGACTCTCCAGCTTTCTTGTCAGAGCCTGAATATCTTCGGTCTTGATTGCCTGCGGATCGGACAGGTTTCCGTAGCGGACTTCTACCTGGGCCCGGGAATTCATGTCTTTGCTCTGATAGGGCAGCAAAGTGTATTCGGTTCCGGGACGAAATCGGCTGTAGCGCACGCTTTCCGGAACGAGCATGATCAGGCCCGTATCCTCTAGAAATGTCGCATAAGGTATTTGTTCGCCAAAAGCGATGAGTATCTGCTTATGGTAGTAGCCGGCGCGCTGACCGTTTCGGGCAAACAGTGACGATGAATTGTGTACGTCTCTTCGCGGCATCCCGGTGTTCGGATCCCGACTGATTCCAAAAGCGTTCTGGTTGAAGAACACTTCGGCTTCGAATGCATCTGCCAGGTCCAGGACCATCTTTTCATATTCGGGACGGTAACCGTAGGTTAGCTTGCGTGTAAGAAAGTTATCCTGAGTGGTGAAATAGGGGACCGCCGACTCCGGAAGCACTACCAGTTCTACATCCAGATCTTTCTTGCGGGCCTCTTCTTTGGCCTGCTGGGCCAGATCCGGAATGGTGATTTCCATGATATCGCGGATCACCGGCCAGGTGACTTCCTGCGCGCCCCCGGCCTTCTCCAGCGGAGCATCCGGCTGAATGGTCAGGGCCGTAACATGGGGAAGATCCTTCTGGAGGTCTTCCATAGAGGATTTCTTGTATGCGCCGAACACCAGGCCGGCAACGGCCACCGCAACGATAGGACTGGCTGCTTTCCAGCGCTGGACGCTCTTGAAACGGTTCCAGTAGATGCCAGTCCAGGGTTGGCCTTTCAATAGCTTGAAAGAACCGTAGGAAAGAAAGACCAGCAGAAAGCTCAGCCCGTGGATGCCCACATATTCAGCCAGTTGTGCGAAGTAAGGGTTTCCGGCGATCAGGTTGCCCCAGTACCAATTGAATACCTGGGGAAAAAGCAGATCCAGAGCCACAGCTACGGTGGGGATAAGGATAAGGGACGGCAGTCGTAACCTGCGATACTTCTTCCGGTTTAGAACGCCCAGGGCCAGCATCAAAAAGGGAATCTTTAAATTGAGCAGGAATGTGTAGGGAATGAACGTGAACACCGCCACATAGATAGGCAGTCCGCCGTACACAGTAAAGAGATGGATGGTCCAGTAGAAGCCGAAAACGCAGAGCCAGAAGGCCGCCATGAAGCCGAACCAGAGAAGTCTTTTCGCAGAAAGGCTCTGTTTCTGGGCCTGATAAAAAAGGATCCACAGAGCCAGATAGGTCGTGAGAGGAAAATTGAAAGGGGCCAGGGAAAGGGCCGAAAGAATACCAAATACTATGGCAGAAAAAACCATTGATTGAAAGGGGGCTTTCAGGAGCTTAATCATGTATGAGTTCCGAGTCTGTTTTCGATACCAGCGCTTTGTTTAATCTTATCAAGGATCATGCCTATGCGTACCGGCAGGAACCTTTTACACTAGCTTCAGGCAAAACGTCTCATCACTACTTCAATTGCAAGAAGATTACGTTACATCCGGCCAGGCTCAGTCTGCTATGCGATCATATCTATTTGCGTTTCTTTGTTGATGGGCCTCTGGAGTTGCCTGTAGCCGTAGGCGGACTCACCCTGGGAGCGGATCCGCTATCCTACGGAATCTCGCTGCGTTTCATCGCGGCGGACCATCTATGCTATCCGCTGGTCGTCCGCAAAGAGGCGAAGGGTCATGGAATGGCGCGCTTGATTGAAGGGGAAGTAGAAGCCATCGCCGGTGAGGAAGTGCTGGCTCTGGACGATGTGATCACTACCGGCGGCAGCACTTTAAAGGCTGTAAAGGCTCTGAGAGAGGCCGGATTCAAAGTGAATCGCGCCCTTTGTATCGTGGACCGGCAGGAAGGGGGCGAAGAGGCTCTCGGCGCCGAGGGCGTTGCATTACTCTCTCTGTTTCGGAAAAGCGACTTCATTGAAGAAGGCATGAACGCGAATTAGGGTTGTTCGCTCCTTTCCGGTCCGGGTTAAAGTGGGCGGGGCTATTCGTCGTGGATGTGTAGTCCATGGGCCATCCGGACCCGCTCCCATCTGTTCTATCCGATGCTTTTTTCCCGTCTTCGGGGGCTGCGCCATAGCCATACAGAAAAGGGTTCGAGTTCCCCTGGAGTTTGCGTATCATTCGGTCCCGTGCGAATTCGGCGGGACCGGGGGGATACTTTCTGTGCCAGCCAAGGTACCGGTCTTTTTCTGAATCGCTTAGCCTGATTCCATAGACAGCATTCATGTAGAGATAGCTACGAGCGATTATTCCGCGAGCGGATTCCGGAGGTTCGGCGAGGTCCGTTTCGCTGGAAATCTCCATATCGCAGGCGCCGTATTCTCTTCTTTCGCCGGGGATATCGCCAAAATTGTAGTTCTGCCGGTGCCGATTGATTTCGCCTATTGCCGGACGCAGATTATGAAGATCCGCTTCCATTGCGCGAAATATCGGATCTAATTTCCGACAACAGCTTCGACCGCCGTACAAAACGCCGCTGCTTCGTTGGCAGCCATCGGACCAGCACGGGCGGTCTCCACCCAGTCTGGATGCGGGTACCACATGCTCCCAGTGGACCTTGTACTGGCGGTCTCTGTCATTCGGATCTCGGGGCGAAAAGGAGCAGTTCTCGGCGCCGGCCAGCTTACGATCGGGATCAAACGAGCAGTTGCAGTACAACGTGTTTTCCGGTCTTTTTCTGTAGATATCTCTGAGAACCGAATTCGCCTCGCGATAGCTAGAGATACGGAGATTTCGATTCCCCTGGAGCCAGATTTCCTGGGCTTCGTCATTAGCCGGATCAAAGCTAACAGGCTCGGGGGAAAGGCAGCTTGCCCCGGCCAGGGAAAAGAGCGCCAGAACCAGCGGCCCCAGCAAAGATAGCCGGGTTGACCAGAGGGGCTTTCTGCGAGAGTTCACTGCGATGCTTTCATGCCTTTGTAGCTTTGTATCGCTATGATCTTGAGGCGTTGCGCCGCTGCAGTCTTCTCTCTTTGAACCGCTATGTATGCGGCCCTTTGCGCTACGGCTGCGGATCATTAGCTCCTTGCTCGTTTGAGCTGCTGTTTCTTTGCTTCCAGACGGGCTTTCGCTTCTTGCTCCATCTTATCTACGTTTCCCAGAAATCTCTTATAGCTTGCTTCGTCCGAGTTACCCGCGATCTGGACCCCCAGGAGCAATTCGCCCGAGGCCATTTTTTTCTGAGAGCGAATCTGGCCAAACAGAGTGATGGGAGCCTGCATACGAAACACCAGGTCGAAAGTAAATCCGTTTTGTCGGGCCAGATACGTTCGCAGCTCTTCATGGGTGATTCGTACTCGAATCCCGCCGCGCGAAACGTTCACAACCTGCTGTTTCTCTTTGATCATTACCGTGTTGGATCCGCGAATCTTTTCTACCATATCCGCCGAGGCATTGTAGAGTTTATCCAGGGTTCCTTCCGGGAAGGTTCCCTTCTTTCCCTGCACATGAATGTAGCCAATAGGAATGGGGCTACGGTCATGGGTCATGTAGATCACAGGTACAATGGCTTCCGCCTTTACCTTGTGATTTCTATACTCAATGATCTTCTCCTGTAACTTGTTGCCCAGAAGTGCGGCTGCATCCAGGCATCGGTCATCCTGCGGACGATAGGAATGGGGATCTTCTGTTGCGGGAATATAGATAGACTTGCCGTGTTTTTTGACCTGGTCCAACCAGGTGCCTCGTTTTCCAAAAGCGTCAATCTTCACGATTTCAAAATCCCTTTTCAGGATTTGCTCGTACTCCCCGAAGCCCACTTTCACCGAAGTCGGAATGGTCAGTGTATCTGTGTCGATAGTATGTCTACTCGCCAGGATATTTGTAATGTGTGCTTGATCCGGGCTGAGAGGAATCCGCATATTGGATCGCTCTTTTTTGGCAATGGCGGCGCTGTTTACCTGGATATTGTACAGATTCTCGCCGGACTTTTTCAGAACCTCGCAGTGCAGCTCGATGTATCTGCCCAGGATCCTGAACAGCTGAAGCTTCATCTCTGGCTCCAGGGTTACTTTCTTACTCTCGAGTAAAATTCGGTTATTTAGATCGAATTCGTGGACCAGGGCTTCGGCCGGCGGATCCTGGCCCTTGAGAAACATGGTGCGGCCTTTCAGGTGCCGGGCCAGCAGGTGTTGAATCTTATCCGCGCCATACAGGTACTCCAGCTCTCTCTCTTGAACAGGCTCTGACATCCACTAATCTCTGACTGTAAGTCTCATTACAGGCAATTCCTTTTTTGCGGCCTGTACCACAGAAGCATCCTTCGCGGCTTTCCGGCGAATGGACTACTCGGGCCTCTATGGGGCTTCCCGGGAAATGGCCCACTCGGAGCCTCTCACTCGGAGCCTCTATAGGGCTTTCCAGCGAATGGTCGATTTGAAGCCTCTATCGGCCATTCAGGTTTTTTTTGGGCAATACCTGCTTCCATTGAGACCGATTCTGCAGCAGATGAGCTCCATTACGGGGGCCTCTGCCTGGCGACTGCCTAGTAACGGGGCATTTTTTCTCTAAAACAGGCAGAATGACTCCAGCGATCTCGGATTTTCTTTCTTATTGCCTCCCTGTGGGCCCAATCAGGCTGGCACAGTTCCTGCACTACTATGGCAAAACACAGGAGGATAACACCTTGGAAACCAGAAGAAATGCAAGAAAGACCTGGTCCTCTATCCTGATTGGTTCAGTGTTGCTAAGTACAGCTACTCTATCAGCGGAGCCCGGCATCGACGTAGATGCTACTGTAGTATCTAACTACATTTTCCGTGGAACTGATATTCATCAGGGTAAATTCAGCCAGGACGGAGAGGAAATCTCCGGCTTCAATATGGCTCCGGCTTTCCAGCCGAGCATTAACTTTAACCTGGACAATGGAATGTTCTTTAATATCTGGACTTCTTTCGCCCTTACCGGCCGAGAAGACGTGGATACTGACGGACAGTACCAATATGGTCCAGGAGGCGCTACTGCAGCCAATATCCTGACTCCAGGTGTTGATCTGGTAGCTCCTTTCACCAACACATCCACCGGATGTACTGCTGCTGGTACTGCCTGTACAAGCGCAGAAGTACTGGCTGCTGTTGCGGCCGGAACTTACACAGCTCCAGGATTCTACAACGAGCGTAATGGCCTGCGTCGTTTCGACGAAGTGGACCTTACTCTTGGTTACGAAGTAGAAAGCAAGCTGGGAACCATGAGCGGCGGTATCGTTGCTTACGTTCTTCCCAACCCTGCAGCTGGCGTTACCGGTGCTGATCAATTCACTGAATTCTTCGTAGGATTTGCCCCTGCTGCCCTTCCGGGTCTGGGAATCACCTACTACGCAGAAGTGAATGGTGATGGAGCAGAAGGCACAACCTATACCTATATCGACTACGGTTACGATATTGACCTGGGCAATGATATGTCTCTGGGTCTGGGTGTAGGAGCCGGTTATCAGGTTCAAAACCAGCTTCAGGGCTGGAGAAACGTAGACGCGGGCGTTAGCTTCGGTATTGGCGGATTCTCTGTAGGATTCAACGCTATCTATCGACCTAACCTGGCTTTCTTCGACAGCGACACAGCTGGCAAGAATGTTCCTGCGTGGCTGGCTAACGGTTCAACCAAGTTCGACGGACTGGTTGCCGATCCTAGCAAGACCACTGGCCTGGCAAACGCCTATATCAACAACCTGGTTTCTACAGCAGTAGATCCTTCCGGGGGATGGACTTATACTCCGCGGCAAAAACTGCCCAGCGTAGTATACTATGTTTCTCTCGGATACAGCATGAGCTTCTAATTTTATTAGAATCTTCCGATCTGTCGCTCTGGCCGCCTTGCAAAAGGCGGCTCTTTTTTTATCTGTCATCAGTATCTATTCTTAGAAGGTTGGCGCAAAGGCGCGAAGACCGGGGCCTCCTGGTTTCTTTAGATGTGATTTCAAGGTCTTCTCAATGCGCAGTCCATCCTCTGCCAGGCGCTTCGTAGATACCGGGCTGGGCAGATTCCGGTGCGATCTATGGATTGATACGCACGGATTTCTGATTCACGAACTCCAGTAATCCTTCCCGGCTCATTTCCCGACCGAAACCCGAATCCTTGATGCCGCCGAAGGGCATGCGAACATCCGAACGCAGCAGGTCGTTTATGGTTATGCTTCCCGTCTCAACGAGCCTGGCCAGGCTGGCCCCTTTCTCCAGGTCCGAGGTCCACAGGCTTCCTCCCAGACCAAAGCGACTCTGATTGGCAAGCTCCACGGCCGTATTTTCATCCTCGGCCACAATCACGGCCGCCAGAGGACCAAAGGTCTCCTCCTGCAAGGCATGATTATAAATGGAATCCGACTGGATCAAAGTAACTGGATAATAGAAACCGGGGCCCCGGCCAGGTTCTCCGCCAAGAAGCAGTCGGGCGCCTTCCTGCAGACTCCGTTGCAGCTGCTCATGCAGATCATCCTTTAGATCTTTACGCGCCAGCGGACCGACGTCAGTCTCTTCATTTGTGGGATCGCCCATTCTGAGCTTCGAAAGTTCGCCGCGGAAAGCCTCCAGGAAGGCGTCGGAAACGCTCTTCTCGACTATGAACCGCTTTGCAGCGATGCAGCTTTGACCGGAATTGATACAACGGGCCTGGGCGGCCGCCGCGGCAGCTTTGTCGATATTGGCGTCTTTCAGAACTATGAATGGGTCGCTACCTCCCAGTTCCAGAACGCATTTCTTCAAGTTCTGTCCTGCCAGGGCGGCCACTGCTCGGCCGGCAGCTTCGCTACCGGTAAGTGTAACTCCTCGCACATCCGGATGGGCAATAATCTGCTCCATTTTGGAGCCGGAGACCACCAGAGTCTGAAACAGATGGTCCGGAAATCCGGCCTCGCGAAATATCTCCGCAACCTTTAACGAACATCCCGTTACATTGGAAGCATGCTTCAGAAGGACAGAATTTCCGGCGCAGATAGCCGGCACCGCAGCCCGAAACACCTGCCAGAACGGAAAATTCCAGGGCATAATGGCTAGAATGGGGCCCAGGGGATCGTAGCGTACGAAGCTGTCCTTGCTTTCCGTGGGTATGATTCGGGAACCCAGCATATCTGCCGAGTTTTCAGCATAAAAACGGCAAAGGACCGCGCATTTCTCTACTTCGGCCACGGCCTGGTTTATGGGTTTTCCCATTTCGGCGGTTATCAATTCACCGTAGGACCGGGAGTGCTGCTCCAGAATCTCCGCCAGTTTGCCCACGGACTCCAGTATTTCAGGCTGTGGCGCCGCTCCCTTCCGTCGGAGACCGAGGAAAGCTTGCATGGATTGCTCCAGAATGGTCTGAATCTGTTCTTCGGTGTGCGGTTGGTACTCCCCAATAAGTATTTCATTGGCTGGATTGATCGATTGAATAGGCATGCTTGGCTCCAGTGTACCGGATTTAAGGAAAGCTGCCCAGTGTAAAGGGAACTGTAGCAGGGTATCTGTTTGCTGGTAGGAGACCGATCTATACGAATCTCTGTCTCCGGCCCGGGTAAGTCCGGATGAACGGAGTAGCATCCCGATTTGTAGTCTTCTTTTTTTGATGGGAGCAAAGCGTGAAAACTGTTTACAGATGTATGCAGGTAGGTAGGATTTTGAGGAGTCTACTGCCGATAAAGAGACCTGAGTCCGGTGCTACCGTAGTTATCCTGGCATCCTGTGCCCGGCATGGCTGCCCATGATCGATAGGCAGACTGTGCATGCGGAGATTGTACGGAAGGCTCAGGTCGGTTACGGGGGCCGGAAACCAGCCGCCCGGGTCGGGGCGGTCTCAACCTCTGCGGGGTTGCCGTAGATAGAAAAAGGAAGATCATCATGCTGCATACCTACTACTCTGTCGCCGCGCTTAACTTTGTCGCTTTCGCCGCCTTCTTTACAGTCTTCCTTTTCAGTATTCGTAAGAAGTCCAGGGCTACCTGGAATCTGGCCATCGCTTTCACATTCTATTCCAGCATGGGGGTGGTCTATTTTTTCTCCGCTGCCTACGACGATCCCTCCCTTGCCTTTCACCGATGGCAGACCGTTCTGGGTACCTTCTTTGGCTGCCTTTTTCTCGGGATGTTTTTCCTTTCTTTCCCCCGCCCGGTAAGAGGCTGGATATACTGGCTGTACTTTGGAATCGTCTCTGTTCTCGCCACCCTGCTAACCGCTAACTTTGCCTGGCAAACACTGGAAGCTCCCCGGGAGTTTAGATTTGCGGGCCATTACTGGGATTTCGCTGCAGATAAGGCTTCGCTGTTTGTTGCGGTGTGGATTCTCGGTTTCATCATATTGTATACGGTCCCGGCGGTGTATCGAATCATTCGGGAGAAGGGGCTAAGCCGGATAGGCTCCATCGGCATCTATATTGGTTTCATTATCGCCGTCATTATTCCATCCATATTTAATGCCCTGAGTCGGGATGGCGCCATGGACCGGGGAACCATGCAAACTGCATGGGTTATGCTCGGGGTTCTGGGTTTATTCTGGATCCTGGTATTCTTTGTTTCCACGTCTGGCGAAAAAAACAATCTACTATCGCGCATTTTTGCCATTAGTCTGGCAACCACGCTTCTGGCCATTCAGGCGATTAGCTATCCGGTCTTTGTAGAAAAAGAGAAAGACTTTGATAAGATCTACTTTGAAAGGGCCCAGCGACTATTGATCGAGGAAGATCAACGTCCGGATGACTTGCTCTACATCAGTAATTATGATACAGAATCCAGAGCCATTCAATTGTCGTACAATCGAATGGATGACTCTCCTGTGCAATCCACGTGGAGTAATGAGTATCGAAATGCTGCATTGCGTCGTGAGGTGCTGGAGGCCAGCGATCGTCAAAGCTTTCTGAGACGAGCGGCCCTGGAGGATTATCAAACTGGATACAGAGCTCTGATGATGCGCAGTGAAACCCCGCTGTCGGAACTCTGGGACTCTACCGTTACGGACCGTGCCTATCTGGCTTCCAAAATCCGAAAGCTACCGGATGAAAGCTTTCGCGTCGGAGTGCTGGATTTGCTCGGAAAAGATCAGGGCATCCTGGAGCCTCTGGCCAATGTGATGGAAAAGTATGTAAACGAGTCCAAACTGGAAGGGGCCGAACTGAAGGCTGGAGTTATGGATTATCTAACTCCCATGTATGGAAGAGGGGAGAGGATTTACAGAAGTCTGGAAAATGACCAGCGAGTGATCTCCTATCTGGTCTACAGAAAGGGTAGCATATCCGAGGTGGCTTTCGATTATCTGGCCTACCGTCACTTCATGCATCCTCAAGCGGAGAGCTTCATTGTCGTGATTCTTTCGATCATGGCCATAGTCATCATCGGCTATCCGTTGTTCTTCTATACGGCGCTACTTCGACCGTTGCATTCGCTTCTGAGCGGGGTTCGTCGTGTGAATGATGGCGACCTGGACGTAGAACTCAAAGTAGGCATTGAAGATGAGCTTGGCTTCCTTTCCAGAAGCTTTAACGACATGGTGCGTTCTATTCGAGGCGCGCGAAGAGAACTGCGGGACTATGCCGACAAACTGGAAGAAAAGGTACAGGAGCGTACCCGGGAACTCGAAGAAACATTGAAGTCGGTGCGGGAATTAAAGCATCAGCAGGACGGAGATTACTTCCTGACATCCTTGCTCATTAAACCCCTGGGAACCAATACAGTGCCGGAAGGTCCCGTGTCAGTGGATTTCATTCTAAAGCAAAAGAAATCCTTTGAGTTCAAACATTGGAAGGAGCGTATTGGCGGGGATCTGTGCGGCGCCCACAGGATCTATCTGCAAAGTCGACCTTTTACCTTTTTCTTTAACGTGGATGCCATGGGTAAGTCCATGCAGGGGGCCAGTGGCGCTCTGGTTCTGGGCTCCGTTATGGAATCCATAATCGAGCGAACGAAAATGTCTCCGCTGGAACGGGATCGCTTCCCGGAAAAATGGCTCAAGAATACATTCATCGAATTGCACACAGTTTTCGAAAGCTTCGACGGTTCCATGCTGATTTCCGGCATTTTTGGCCTGGTGGATGAAGGCAGCGGTCTGATCTACTTCATCAATGCCGAGCATCCCACGGCAGTGCTCTATCGAAACAAGGGCGCAAGTTTCGTCGAAGAGAAGAACTATTATCGCAAGCTGGGAACGTCGGGAGTGCAGGGAGGCATTCATCTGGAAACCCTGCAAATGCAGCCCGGCGACGTATTGCTCATTGGATCGGACGGAAAAGACGATCTGGTGATGGGCGAAAAAGACGGGCAGCGAATCATCAACGAAGACGAGACCTTGTTTCTGAAACACGTAGAAAAGGCGGAGGGCGACCTGGAAGCCATCTTCCATCTGATTCAAAACACCGGGGAAATGATGGACGACTTTTCTCTACTGCGGCTGGGCTACAGAGAAGAAGATTGGCCAGCCAAGGCCGCGGTGCTTTCCGGCGAAAACAAGGAGAAGTATCTTCAGGCCCGGGAACTGGAAAACAACGGCGATTTGAAAGGAGCTATGGAGCTGCTGGAAGAGGTAGCCAGCGATACGCCGGAATTGGACCCTCTCTATCGCAAGATGGCCTCTCTGGCTACTCGTCTGGGCGAATACTGGAAAGCGGCCATCTACTCCGAGCGCTACAGTATGCTGCGTCCCGAAGATGAAGAGATGATCTTTGCTTCGGCAAGTTTCTACCGTAAAGCGGGGGAGTTTGCCAAAGCGGCGGATTTTGCCGAGCGATTGCGATTGCGAAAACCGGAGGATCCACACGTGCATCTCTTTCTGGCGGATATCTATATGCGCTTGAAAAACCTCAAGAGAGCCGAGCGTATGCTGGAAACCGCCGAACGGCTGGATCCCGAAGAGGAGCGCAACGCCAGGATACGCGAGAAATTGGAAGAGCTAAAGTCGGCTTCCGCAACCTAGAAAGAGCCTGTCCGGGCGCTCGTCGATTCATTGTTGCATCGTAGAGTGTGGTATCTCAGGATCGTCTTGCTCGCCAGAGATGGTGCGTGAAAAACGCGGCCGGCGTTGCTATCAGTAAGCATGCCAGGGCGGCCCCAAACTGGCCCAGCAGTAGATAGCCGGGTACCAGCATACCGCTTAAGATCGCCACGTTGCCGGCCAGCCAGAGCCTTACATCCTGATAAAATTCCTTTCGCGCACGTTCGGGATGATTGGAGTTTGGCCAGAATCCCGTCGGGTCGATTTTCTCTCTAAAAGCATCGAGTACCGGTTCCGGAGTGGGGGCGGTAAGCAAAGTTACAGTTATGCAGATTAAGGCCGATCCCAGGGCCGTAAAAGCCAGTCCATGTTCGGCCTGCAGTTCACCCCAGCCGAATTGCGATTGCAGCAGCGGATAGAGCGAATACAGAACAATCGTAAGCACCAGCGAAGCAAGCATACCTGAAATCTCGGTGTAGGCGTTGGCTCGCCACCAGATCCAGCGAAGGATCTGAGGCAGACCCATACCTGCGGCCAGAGCGATCAGAAACTTCCAGGCCGCTTCGATGCTTCCTATCTGCGAAGCCACCAGAACCGAAATAGCGGCCACCAGAAGCACCGACCATCGGCTGGCGGATACTTGCTCTTTGGCCGGCGCATTGGGTCGAACGAATCTAAGGTATACATCGTTTACCAGATATGATCCGGCCCAGTTAATGTGCGTATCCACTGTACTCATGAAGGCGGCCATCAGCCCTGCGAAGACGAAACCAAGCAAACCCGCCGGAAGCACATATTTCATCAGCACCGGATAGCCCATTTCCGGGTCCACACATACCATGCGAATGTCGGCCGCGCTGATTGAGGAGCCGGAGCTTCCCGGTGCCACCGGGGAGATCCCGGTTGGCGTACCGGAGGGCAGGGAAGGCGTCCCGGAAGGGCTGATCTGCGAATTTCCCAGGCCGGCGCAATGCGCTGCCAGTTCATCGCCGGATAAGCCAGAGTCCCAGACGCTTAGCGGAAAAATAGCCAGAGTTACCAGCCCGACAATGACCCAGGGCCAGGTGCGAAGCATAAAGTTAGCAAATACAAACCACAACGACCCTTTTGTGGCATCCCGGGGCGTGCGAGCGGTGTTCATCCGCTGAGCCAGGTAGCCGGAACCATCCGAGAAATACTGACTCCACCATTGGATCAAAAAATACACCGCGAAAAGACTGATCGTCATGGTGGTCAGATCTGGCATCAAAGAAAGCTTGTTACTTCCGCCGCCGGCATACTGCTCCTGGATGGATTGAATCATCCGGTCCGTTCCGCCGGCAAAATCTACAGCCAGGTACGCAAAAATGAATGAACCGATCATGGCCAGGGCAAACTGAATCAAATCAGTGAGGATGACGCCGCGAATTCCACCCAGAATAGAGTACACAACCACTCCGGCAAAAAGAAGCAAAAGGGTGATTGTATGGTTCAGGTTCGCCGTTTCGGTATAGCCTTCTACTCCAAAGAGTAGAACCTGCGGCCAGTAATCCAGCAGACCCTGGTAGAACGAGGCCGGTAGGATCTCATTCCAGCGAATAAAGGGAGTCGTAATCTTGGCCATGGCGCGAAATACCCAGCCCAGAATGATGCTGTTCATAACCAGGCTCATGTAGCCCGCTTTGAACAATCTTAGATAGGATCCTGCATCGCTTCCGTATCTCAGCTCAATGAATTCAATGTCGGTAAGTACTTCCGATCTCCTCCATTTGCGGGCGAAGAAGATGGCTCCCGCCATGTAGGTCAGGGCCCAGCTCCACCAGAACCAGTTTCCGGAAATGCCATTCTTTACTGTGATGCCCGTAATGGCCAGCGGAGTGTCGGCGGCGAACGTCGTGGCCACCATGGATGTGCCCAGCCACCACCAGGGGAGATTCCGCCCGGCCAGGAAGTATGATTCCATGTTGGACGAGGCTTTCTTGCTCAGGGCCAGACCGGCAATCAATGCCACAAGAATGTAAAGTCCGAGTATGATCCAGTCCAGAGCCGCAAACATTTTTTCAGATGACGATGCAGCCCATACCCGGCAATTGATTTTCGTGTCTGTCCGCCTGCGCGCCGATCTAATGCTTCTACTCTGTGCTCTCTTCTGGGGCGGGACTTTTGTGGCCATTGAGATGGCCGTCCATCAGATGCCTCCCTATCTGATGGTGGCGTTGCGTTTCCTTTCCGCTGCGGCTGCGTTCTTTCCTTTTTTTCTGTATCTCAAGCTTAAGCGCGAACCCGCGCCCGGGAAGGCCGCCTCGACAGCATTGACTTCTGTCGATTCGCCTTCCAGCAACACCAGGACCTGGTGGAGCCCATTTCTGGGCCCCCTGGCCGGTCTGGCGCTGGGCGTGGTTTCTTTTGCCGGCTATGGATTGCAGACCCACGGACTGGTCTTTACCACACCGGCCCGATCCGCATTCATTACCCAGCTTCTGGTAGTTTTTACTTTTCCGATGCAGATACTGTTTCTGCGTCGAAAGGTGATTCCAAGCGCCTATGCAGGGCTTGCGCTGGTGCTGTGCGGCGCCTATTTCCTGCTGGGCTCGCCGGCCGGTGGAAACTGGAATCAAGGGGATTGGCTTACCATTGGCTGTGCTCTTTACTTTGCTCTGCTCATCGTCTTGCTGGATGTCTTCTCCAGACGATTTGGCACGGCGGACCTTACATTCTATCAGATCCTCGGAACCGGCGTTCTGGCGGCTGCGGCCAGCGGTCTTGGGCTGGACAAGGCGTACCTTCCGGAAGAAGAAAACGGCCGGGATTTTCTGCTGAATCATTCCTATGACGGACAGCTAATCTTGGCGCTGCTTTATCTGGCGCTACCGGCCACCATTGGAACGGTGCTCCTACAGGTTCGATTTCAAAAGGAAACTTCGCCGGCGCGCGCTTCGCTGCTCTATGCCATGGAGCCGGTGTTTGCCGGACTCTTCGCCTATTTGATCCTGGGGCAATTCCTGGGATGGAGCGAAAGCTTCGGAGCCCTGCTTATTGTAATCGGAGTAATTGTGTCAGAAGTGTTTTCGGCGAAAAAGACGAATCACAACCAAAGCGGTGATTAGTTCCAGGGTAGCCAGAAACCCGAGCTGTGAGGGCGCCAATGCATACTCCACAAATCGGCCCTCCCAGGCCAATTGAATCAATCGCGAAAGCTCAACGGCCCCGTTTTCCCAGTATTCCGTGCCGGCGAAAAGTGGAAAAGGACCGGGACCCAGAATCAACAGGGCCAGAAAGAAATGCAAAAGGTAGACGATAAGAATCCAGGCGCCGTATCCAGGCCGCCGAAATACCAGTAGCGCCGATCCGGCGTAGAACAATCCTGAAACCAGAAGGCTTTGTAGCGTAAGCAGTAGTCCGCGAAGCAACCGGGAAGTCGTAACAGCCTCTTTAGCATGGTTTAAGGACTGTTCCCAATGAGGAATGCGATTTTGTAGATACCTGTGAAAAGCAGAAGTTGCGCTACCGGTTTTAAGATCCAGGCTACGATTGGCGCGCATCAATAATGCGGAACCAGCCAGGATCCAGCCCAGGGACATATCCGTATGGCTCAGGTGGAAACGAGCGCTGGCCATGCTCTGCTCGAGGAAGGGAAATGTAGAGAGAGCTAGAGCACTAATCAGTATGTAGCCCAGGAGTTTCCCGGTTCGCATGCGAAGATAGGAAAACAGCATGGACGGGATACTGAGCTTGAGGGCATTTTTCACGCCGCTCACGTTTAGCTTTTGATTTATGAATTTACCGCCATTTCGCTTTACGATCATGGATACGGAAAGCGGATGCTTCTTCACTTCTTCCGGGTGCAGATCTGCCAACAATGAAGCCGTCCAGGCCGGATACACTCGGATGGGAGAGTCAGGATACACTGTTCCGGCCACAAACCGCAATACCAGCCCCTTGAGCCAGCCGTAGGGATTTCGCATGCGATAATCCACGGCCTGCACTACGAAGTGCCTCTTGCCCATATTCTTCTCTTCCTGAATAAACCGGTCCAACAAAGGAAGACTCATGGAAGGATCCACCGAACCCCGGGAAAAGTCGACGATCACCTTTCGTCCTCGACTGAACGCCAGGCCAGATCGCAAGGCGCCATAAGGGCCGGTGGGCCTGTAGTGGTCTACCTTGCGAACCGCATCCGCTTCCAATTCCAGGGGAGGGGGGTCCAGGCGCGAATCCTCGACGTAGACAAGTTGCACTTCGTCAAAGCGCTTCTCTTTCAAAAAGGAATCCCACCGGATCAGCATTTTGGCAGCCGCTGTGCGATCCTCCGGCATGAGCATTACTACGCTTATTCCGGAGCGACTGGACGGAGATTGGCTGAATTTCTTTTGAAGAATGACAAAAAGGCCCTGGCCGCCGTAGAAAGAAAGCGCCGGAAACGTGGCCAATTTGCCGGCCCGGAAGATCCGTTTTATCCAGGAAGCGGGAACCGGTAACCCTTCTTTAGTGAATGCGATCTTCTGACCCGGACTTACCGAGCTATAGAAGAGTATCCGAAATCCGGTTCCTTCGCAGGCCTGTCGCAATCCCTTTACGGTCCAGTGTTTCCGGGACAAAAAGAGCACGGCAATACCTCCCGGTGCCAGGGTTTCCAGCTGACCGGTGAGTTGCCGGGAGTCCCGGGCTGCATCTTCACCATCCAGGTAGATGCCATCCAGACTGGAAGAAGGCGCCAGGTCCAAGGGTATGGGACTGGTTCTTTCGGGAAACAGGGCTGCCAACTCCGGCCTGGAAGGGGGGATGCCCACTCGTTCGGTCCAGGGAGGCAGAAAGGCGGATATGATGTTCTTTATGAGGGATTGTTCCAGGCTCATTGCTGTAGCCAGCGTATGTATTGCGCAATTGCTGTAAGGTTGTCCGGCCCAATGTTTTGGTAGGCCTGCATACCTGTTCGGCCTCCATTCACTCCGAATTCAATGGAATTGCGAATTTCTGCTATGGAGCTGCCATGTCTGTAGCTGTCCGCTTGCCTGAAGTTGGGCGTATCAAAACGTCTGGATTTGTTCAGCGGACCGTCGCCTCCGCCGCGCAGACCGTGGCAGGCCTGACAATTGTTCACCACGTACTGGTCAAAGCCCGGCCGGAATTGATCCGGCACGGATTCCCTTTGCTTCTGAACTTCCGGGTCGGATAAGGGATCTCCGCAACTCAGAATAAACAGAGATACTAAAATCGGAACCAGCCAGCCTACCAACCTTCCAACCGGTCGGAAGGGTTTTCTTGCCAGAAAAGAGCCTTTCATGAACCCACAATTAGAGTATGGGGGTTTTCGATAAAGCCTTTAAGGGTTTGCAGAAATTTGGCTCCCTCGGCGCCATCCACTACCCGATGATCGCAACTCAGCGTCATGGTGATGGTTCTTTCTATTATAATCTCGCCGTCTTTCACCACGGGTTTCTCTGCCAGACCGCCCACCGCCAGCAGGGCGGCTTCCGGTTCATTGATAATGGCCGAGAACTCCTTAATCCCAAACATGCCCAGGTTGGAAATTGTAAAGGTCCCGTTCGTGAATTCGTCCGGCTTAAGTTTTCGTACTCTGGC
The DNA here is from genome assembly GCA_002730875.1 of Spirochaetaceae bacterium. Classification (GTDB taxonomy): domain Bacteria; phylum Spirochaetota; class Leptospiria; order Leptospirales; family Leptonemataceae; genus UBA3465. Next base: position 179,376 of record PCBI01000019.1, read on the forward strand.
TCGTTTCACAAGATCGGCGGCGCTCCTGGACAATTGAATCAAGCTGATCTGGTCGGCATTTCGCACATAAGGAGTGATCAACCCGCCGTCGATGGCCACTGCCACGCCAATGTCTATGCGCCCGTGCTCCAGTACATGATCCCCCTGCCAGGAACTGTTCACTACCGGATGCCTTCGCAGGCTAAGGGCCACGGCTCGAGTGATTAAATCGTTGAGGGAGAACTTATGCGGTTCTTCGCCTTCGCTCACCATCTGCGCAAGGTCCTGGTTTAGAGATTTACGCAGGTTAAGAATGGACTCCGCATTGTATTCTACGGTGAGATAGAAATGCGGGATATTGTTCTTTGCGTCGTGGAGGCGAGATGCGATGACCTTTCGCATATTCGAAAGTTCCACTTTGCGGTCCGGACGCTGCTCCATTCCGGGCAAGGAAACGCCCCGGTTTTTCTGGGTGCGATTCACATCTTCTTCGGTGATGGTTTCCCCCCGGCCGGTGGGTTCGACCAGAGAAAGGTCTACGCCTCTCTCTTTGGCGACCTTACGGGCCAGCGGTGTGGCTCGTACATTGCTTTTACTTTTCTTGAATAGTATCTTGTGCGAAGGAAGCGCAATGACACCATTCTGTGCCGGCGCGTCCAGGATGGGTTTTTCCACCGAGCTTACTTTAATATCGCCGGACGGTCTTGCGCGGGAGGTCGGTCGCGAAGCTCGGGCGGGTTCCGCGCCGGAATCCTGTCCGGTCTGACCCGATGGCTGCGATTCACCGCTTTGCGAAGACCCGGCATCGCTGTCCTGGCTATTGGAATCCTCGCTGCTTTTGCGTGCGGATTGAGCGCCACCGGAGCTCTCTTTGGAGTCTTCTTTGGAGCCACCGCTATCCTTTTCGTCGGAGTCGCTTCCGCTGGATTCCTTTGCTTCTTTGAGTTTCTTTTTGGCTTTTTCCAGTAAATCGGAGATCTCTTCGCCCATTTCGCCCAGTATGCCCATGGGTGCGCCCACCGGTAGACGATCCCCTTCTTCGGCCAGAGTGGCCAGCAGGATGCCGGAATCCAGGGCCTCCATTTCCATGACAGCCTTATCGGTTTCGACCTCTGCGATAACATCCCCCGGGTCTACCGAGTCGCCTTTGTTAATGGTCCATCGAACAAAGTTTCCTTCGCTCATGGTGGGGCTAAGTTGTGTTAATTCAATTAATTGTGCCATAGTCTATTTCCCCTGTGTGCCCTCGTGGATGACCTCAGTTCATTAGCTCCTCAACCGCCGCAAGGATCCGGGCAGGGTTGGGCAAACTGGCGGCCTCCAGGTTTTTCGCATAGGGCATGGGCACGTCTTCCTGGGTCACTCGTAGCACCGGACTGTGCAGATCGTAGAAGCAGTTTCGCTGGATTAGATCGGAAACGTAGGAGCCCACCGAGGCCCTGGGCCAGGATTCCTCGATGATTAATGCCCGCCCGGTTTTCCTTACGGTTTCGTAGATGGCGCTTTCATCCATAGGACGGAGACTGCGAAGGTCCAGGATTTCCGGATCGTAGCCCGCTTTCTGAATCTCGTCCATGGCTTCCAGAGCAAAATGATATCCCCGGGACCAGCAAATTATGCTGAAGTCTTTTCCTTCTTTTTTGAGGTCTGCCTGACCCAGCGGTATCAGAAACTCCTCTTCCGGCACTTCACCGGTAACGTTGTAGAGAACCTCGCCTTCTATGAATACAACTGGATTATTGTCCCGGATGGATGTTTTTAGAAGCCCCAGCGCGTCGTAAGGAGTGGAGGGTGTAACCACCTTCAATCCCGGACAGTGTACATAAAGCGATTCCAGCGCCTGCGAGTGCTGGGCCGCCAGCATACCGCCGGCGCCTCCGGGACCGCGAAAGGTAACCGGTATGGGAAACTGACCGCCGCTCATGGACATCATTTTCGCGGCGTTGTTGTAGATCTGGTCAAAAGCTACCAGCGAGAAGTTCCAGGTCATGAACTCAATTATCGGGCGCAGCCCGCACATGGCGGCGCCGATACCGACTCCGGCGAACCCCTGTTCGGAGATGGGAGTATCCACTACCCGTTCTTCGCCAAACTCTTTCAGCAAGCCCTGCGTGGCTTTGTAGGCTCCTTCGTAGTAGCCCACTTCTTCGCCCATAAGAAACACATTCTTGTCCCGTTGCATTTCTTCGAAGAGAGCTCTTCGTATGGCTTCTCTGTAGCTGATCTTTGTTTTACCCATGTTCTATGCCTGTATGTCCTGCTTTGCTCTGAAGCTCTCTTTGGCTCGAGGCTCTCCCGGTTCTGACGCCTACTGTAATCTGACGCTTACTCTACCCCGGAGCTCTCTTTGCGCTTTCGTTTCGAATCCCTTATTTCTTCTTGCCCTTTCACTGTTTTCTATATCTCCCCGAGCAGGGCGCTACGGAGCATATATATCTGTGAATAGATCCGATGCTGCCGGGGCCTCGGAGTTTTCTGCAAATTCCATGGCCTGATCCAGGCGATGACTGACTTCGGATTCCATGCGGGAAAGATCCTTTTCCGGAACCCCGCTTTCCATTAGAGTATCATAGGCGCGCCGGAGCGGATCCATCTTCTTGTAGGTTTCTACTTCATCTTTAGTGCGATACTTGGCGGGGTCGGACATGCTGTGTCCGCGAAAACGATACGTACTGATTTCCAGAAGAGCGGGCCCTTCGCCAGCCCGGGCCGCATCAACGTATTGCTTTACTTTTCGTTCCACATCCAGCACGTCGCCGCCGCTAAAATGGTCTCGGGCCATATCGTAGGCAACCGCTCGAATGCTCACGTCCGCCACGGACAGGGATCGGTATTCCGGAGTGCCCATACTGTAATGGTTGTTTTCGCAGATGAATATGACAGGCAGGTTCCACAGACTTGCCAGGTTCAGCCCTTCATGGAAAGCGCCGATGTTGGCTGCCCCTTCGCCAAAGAAGCAGATACAGACGTTGTCTTTCTTATTATAACGAATGGACCATCCAATACCGGATGCCAGCGCTACGTGACCGCCTACGATTCCATGTCCGCCCATGAAGTTCTTTTCTTTGCTGAAGAAATGCATGGAGCCGCCTTTGCCTTTAACAATGCCGGTCTTTTTGCCTAACAATTCGGCCATTAGGGCTGCGGGATCCAATCCTCTCTGTAGGGCATGTCCGTGGTCCCGGTAGGTACTTACGACATAGTCATCTTCCCGAAGAGCGTTCAAAGCGCCTACGCCCACAGCTTCCTGTCCGATGTAGAGGTGGCAGAATCCGCCAAACTTGCCCTGGGCATAGGCTTTGGCGGCCATCTCTTCGAAACGACGAATGAGTAACATTTCGCCGTACATTTTTAGTAGCAGGTCTCGATCATTTCCTTCTACTTTTTTGATTGGAATCTCTTCCGGCAAAGGAATGGAATGGCTACGTTCTTTCACGGTTCAGAGTAGAACACTATCCCCTGCCATGGGCAAGCGGATTTTTAAAGTTTCTAATTGAGTTCCTTATGATTGTCTTTACATGCTTGCCCGGGCTGCAGATATAAGAAAGGAGTAGCATCCTGCACGGTGCAGTGCACACAACAGAAGCTATGATAGATAACATGGACAGAAAATTCGACACATTATCGTCAGAAAGAATCCAACCCTCATTGGAAACCGGGAAGGCGGCGGGTCTTCGCCAGCGTAGCCACGGCCCCAGAGCCTTTTTCACCGCCTTGTTTTTGATTACTGTCAGTCTGGCTTGCGGGCCGGCGGAGTCGGGACCTCCGGACAACCTTGGCAAAGAGCAACTCTACGGCGCCACAGAAGACCGGCTGTACCTTTCCGGCCAGTTTGATCCTTATTCGCATCCCGATTTCGTATCTCTGGACAAATCCGGAATTCAGGTATCCCGCAAGGGCATGGTTCTTCGCAAGGAAACAGTGGAAGCCCTTAAAAAGCTCCATTATCGCTTCAAGAAAGACCATCCCGAAATTCGTTTCTGGGTGCAGAGCGCCACCCGTCCTTTTTATTCTCAAAAAGGAATCTGGGAGGCCAAGTGGAACGGACAGCGCAAGGTATCTGGCAAGGATCTAAGGACGGTGAAGGATCCTCTGGAAAGAGCCCGGATGATCCTGCAGTATTCCAGCATGCCGGGCACTTCCAGACATCATTGGGGCACAGACTTTGACATTAACAGCTTGAACCCGGCGTATTACAGAAGTGGCACCGGAAAAGTAATCTACGAGTGGATGCTGGAAAACGCGCCGGACTTTGGTTTCTGTCTCGTGTACACCGAAGGGCGAAGCGGCGGCTATCAATGGGAGCCCTGGCATTGGTCCTATCGTCCGCTGGCTGCGCCCATGTTGAGTGATTGGAATAGACTCTATGAAGATAAAAAGATTCGCGCCGAGTTTGCCGGCTCCAGCGCTGCCTTTCATCTGGCGCCGGAATATGTAAATACTATCGGCGCAGCCTGCAAATAAGGAATCCTTCTATTTAACAAGCTACCCGGGACCCGGACCGTGCGATTCGCAGTCGAAATCAAAGCCGGAACGGGAAACCCGGGTGGAGCGGCCTGGAACTGGTAATCTGTCGTTCGAAAGTACGACGAGGCGAAACGATTGGCTAAATCCATCGTTCGAAGGCTTCAATCCGTTTCGATTGGTTTCAATCCTCCGCTCGCTTTCGTTGGATGGCCCGGGCCACATCTGCGCGCACCTTACTCATATCTAAATGCTTGCCGGGACATTGCGTGTTCTGAAGCTCTCCGTGGCCGACGATCCTTTCCGGCGGAATACTATATCGAAGCGAAAGGTTTGCAAGAAGCTGAATCAAGGCCTCGTACTGGAGCGGATGGACGTCATGGTTTTCGAAGTTTCCCACCAGAGCTACGGCAATACCCAGGTAGTTCACGTAGGAAATCTTCGTAGAGTAATTGAGCGTTCGTTTCTCCCATAGGCCGCTTACCTCAATTTGGCCGATGGAGGTGTTCATGCTGCCGTTGTTGATCAGGAAGTGGTAGGCGATATCCGGCCAGCCATGCTTTTTCTTATGCAGGGTGCGATAATACTCCATGTTTCCGCTGTCCGCGGCCGTATGATGCACCACAATGAAGCGCCATCGCATTTCTCTCCACATGTAATCTCCCAATAAGTACAATAGAAAGAATGCGGCCCCGATCAACAGATACTTCAGATAGGGGCGCCGTTTAACAGGCAAGGAAGGCGAAACAGGAGGCGCATTGTTTCGTCGAGTTTGTTGGAAGAGCCGGGAACCCATATCTCAGATTACATTTTTAGGTGACGCTTACCTCACGGAAAGTGTTTTCCGGAGCCTGCATCGGGAGTCATCCAGAGTCATCTTGAGTCGTCTTGAGTCATCATCAGCAATCCGGCGCGGGCTCTCTGCCTATTCGGTCGCCTGGAGATCGGTTGAATCGTGGGGGAGGGTAAACGAGAGGATATCGCCGTAATCGATCTTCAGGCAGAACGACTGTTCCAGCGGAACCTGTAATAGCAATTTCAGAAAACATCGAATCACTCCGCCATGGGTTACGATCACAGTATCTGCGCTTCGTTCCGCTTTCTCGGTGGAATCGTTTCGATCACTTTGTGTTTGCTCAGCGCGTGTTTGCTCACTACCCGCTGGATTGTTCGCTTTCTGATTGTCGCCGTTTGCAAACCTGCGGACTATTCTCTCGTAGGCCCGTTTCACTCGTTCGTATAACTCCAGGTAGCTTTCTCCTCCTGGAGGTCGGCGATGTAGAAAATCCTGCATCCACGGCTGCAGTTCGTCCCCGGGGATTTCATTGTAGAACCTGCCTTCCCATTCGCCAAAATCCAGCTCCATTAGATCCTGCTCGATTAAGACTGTGGGGGACTGGCTATCCGGAGGGGCGTTTTCCCGGGCCGGGGATTCGTTGTACTGGGCGGCGAGAAAGTTGGCCAGGCTGTGGCATCGCTTCAACGGACTGGACCAAATGGTGTCCACGCTTTCGCATCGATCCTTTAGCCTGTTCCAAAGCTGGCCAAATTGTTGGGGATAATCGGGCTCCAGATCCAGATTCGTCTGACCGTAACACATTCCTGTGGGAGCTATGGTGCGCGTATGTCGAACTATATGCAGATTCAGTTCAGTCTCCCCCTCACATACATTTTAGAGCTGTACCTTTCATTGAAGAAGGCTTTTTGCGATTTCGAGCAAAGTTCCTGGCGCTGTTTGGAGCAGGCTCCTTGCGCTTTCGAACAGGTTTCCCGGCATTGTTTCCAGTTTAGTGCTGAGCATTGCATCTAGCGAATTTTCTGGCATTGTTAGCGCAACGGCGAAAAGATAAATAATAAGCTCCGTGTATTGCTGGAGCGCGCCCAGGGCATCGCCGGTATAGCCACCGATCCATTTTTCCAGAAATCGGACCCAGTACAGGCTGAACAATGCAGCGGGCAGAAATCCCAGGATAACAAGCGGAGCGTCGATCAGCGGCAAGCAACTCGCGCAAAGAGTCGTAAGAGCCAGGAGCCTATATTTAGACGGAAGCGGTGTGCTGGCCATGGGCTTAACTTTGCTGCCCTGGTCTCTTGCATAAGGGGCCGCTTCCACGACCCAGGAGGCCAGATACCGGCTGGCAGTATGTGCGAAAACCAGGGTGCCTGCGTATGCATAAACGCTTTCGGATGCAAGGGAAAATCCGGCGGTGAATTTGAGCCCCAGAACAAGGATTAAGGCCACGGTGCCGAACGTGCCGATTCTACTATCCTTCATGATCGCCAGTATCTGTTCCCGCGACCAGCCGCCGCCAAGAGCATCCATGGAGTCGGCCAGGCCGTCTTCGTGGAAAGCGCCGGTGAGCCAGATCGAAAATGCCATGGAAAGCAAGACAGCGATGGCAACCGGTAGTAGTACGGCCGCAACACCGAACATGGTCGCGCAGAGACAGCTCAGGATTAGCCCTACCAGAGGGAAGTAGGCCCGGGATCTCTGTAAATCTTCCGGGCTGAATTGAATGCTAAAGGGAACTGGAATGCGAGTGTAGAAGGTCCAGGAAATGAGAAAGCGGTTCCATTCCCGCTGTAGACCGGGAAAGAAACCCATCAGCTGGATCCGGACACACCGGCGCTTTTGAAGCTGGCCATTTCGTTCAAGAAAGCGACAGCGCTTCGAAGCAATGGATAGGCCAGCGCGCACCCGGTACCTTCGCCGAGACGCAACCCCAGATCCAGCACCGGATCCGCACCCAGTTGCTGCAACAAAGCGCTATGACCTTTTTCTCGGGATTGATGACAGAATATGGCGGAGGACTGAATCTCCGGCAACTCCGCCCGGGCCGCCAGGAAAGCTGTGCTGGAAATAAATCCATCGATAAGGAGAATCATACCTCGCTTATGGGCCTCCTTCATGGCCGCGCTCATTTGAGCGATTTCGAAACCGCCAAAGGCTTTCATTGCCTCTCGGGCTGTGGAAATGTCGGGCCGTCGCCTGGTCGCCTTCGTCAATACCGCAAGCTTCGCATGGATTCCGGACTCATTCAGTCCGGTGCCGGCCCCCACGCACTGCTCCAGCGGAATGCCGGTAAGGCAATGCATGATGAGCGATGCGCTGGATGTGTTTCCTATCCCCATTTCACCAAAGCCCAGAACGTTGGTTCCGCGGACCTCAAGTCTGTTTACCAGGTCTGTGGCGTAGCGTTCGCAGATTTGTAACTGCTCTTCGCTCATTGCGTCGTGCGTTACGTAGTCGGCGGTGCCTTCCGCGACACGGGATTGAATCAGATTGGGATGATCGATGGGCGGACCGGCCACGCCGCAGTCGCATACGCAGAGTTCCATCCCGGACTGTCGCGCCAGAACGTTGATGGCTGCTCCTCCGCTTAGAAAGTTCAGCACCATCTGGCGAGTGACCTCGGCTGGAAAAGCGCTTATGGGATGTTTTGACGCTCCATGGTCGGCAGCAAACACTGCAATAGTTGGTCGATTTAGAAACGGGCTTTCCGTATTCTGTATCAGTCCAATCCGAAGCGCCAATTCTTCTAGCTTGCCCAGGGAGCCCGGCGGTTTGGTTTTGCCGTCGATTCGTCCCTGCAATAGGGCGCGAAGGGATTCCTTACGGCCTCTCAGGGCTTCTTCGTCGAAAGAGTGTTCCTTTGCCGTGAAATCGCCGGCCCTGATCTCGGACGGAATCTTCGCCTGACTCTGGTCTGGCCTTACCGGCTCTTCATCTACTGTTGGTTTCAAGATGGCGTCCAAAGTGCGGCTCGGTGGAACCGCGTTCTGAAAGGGTAGCCCGGGATTTGTTATCCTGGACTACCCTTGCGTATCTTTTGTTGGGTCTAACTTCAGACCAGGACTCTCAGGCTCTGGCGGAAACCGCTTCCGGCATCGCATAGATCTGAATCATGCGCACCGCGCCCAGAAGAATCCCGGAGTAGAGCAGATCGCCGGCCAGGGTATTCCAGAAGAATGGAATGGCATTGATGTAGCAAAGAGCCAGTCCGCTGATGTTATGGGCATACATTCCGCTGAAGGCGAATACTGCCAGGTTCGAAATCACAAAGAAAGCGATGGAAGAACCCAGGCTCGCTACGGGTACTCCCAGAGCAAAGCTTTTGTTGTCTTTGCCGCGCAGAAATCCGCCTGCAAATACTGCCAGCATCAGTCCGCCATATACGGCCAGTCGCATTTCCATGCTTTCAATTCCTATGATCAAATCGCTGATCAGCATTCCAACCATTACAATGCCCAGACCGAGCTTTCTGTTCGCAAACAGATATCCGCCCATCATTCCAAGGGCTGCGATGGGAGCAAAGTTTGCCGGATGAGGCGCGATGCGCGCAACCACTGCGAATCCAATCATCCCGGCGATCAAAAGGCCGGTGAGGATCTTTCCTTTTTTGTTTGTAAGTTCCATGTTTATCTCCTTATGTAATTGCGGGTTTCCCCTTATTCCGGATCATTCCGGCTTTCGTTTCTATCTTTCGTTTCTCCTGGCTGCCGGCAGTCCGGCGGCCGCATAATAGCGTTGTCCTTTCGGCCGTCCTCGGCGCTCTTGAAATGGCCCGGGACGTTCTGAGAAGGGCTGTTTCATTCTAGCGCTGGATTTTCTCCGTGCGATTACAGCCTCCGTTTACAGCTACTGGTTCTCCGCGCACTTCTTGCGTTCTTCGTAAGAAAGGTAGCACCAACGCACTTCATCGCCGGATTGCACGTTCTGGCTCCCTACGCCCAGGTTGGCCATCTTTCCGTTTACCGCATAGATCCAGTACTTAGCTTTGTCTCCATCTCCGGATGGGCCGATTCCCTGAATCGATTGAATCAGGGTCTTTTCCCCTTCGCCCTCTGAAGTAAACTCGATGAGCTTTTGCTCTCTGGCGGCCTGCATCAGAGACAGGACCGTACCCTGCGAGTATTCTACCGAAGCATCCACCGGATCTTTGCCCTCCGGAGTCTCTATACGAAGTTGAACCAGTGGAAGCTTGTCAACTTCCGTAGCCGGCGCGCTTTGCTCCGACTGATCGGAACAGGCAATAGCCAGTCCCATGATTATTAGTAGTGCAATCTTTTTCATTTTTCTCCCCCTTTCCAGACTTCTAATCCTGCTGTCTTTTTCAACTATATCTGCTACCGCAACGGACGATCCGGCGGCCATCCGGGACCAGGCATTATCGATCCGTCACACTCCTGGCAACCACTCCATCAATGTCCGCTTTCTGATCAAAAGAGTCTGAGACTATGGGAAAGCTGCTGGAATTTCTGGAATAGGCTGTAGTGAGCCGAACGTAAACAAAGCCCGAACTGCGAATACTATTCCGCAATGTAGTGTTGCAGCCGCTGCCAGTGGTTCCAAAACTGGGCGCCGAAAGATCGAATCCGTCGCCGCCGCCTTTAAGGTGATTACCGTAGGAATCCGTGACCTCGGTAAACAAATCTGATGCGCTCAAAGAGTTGGCGCTACTCTGCATGAAAAGCACCGGAGTAATGCCCGCCAGATCTGAATAATTCCCGGGATTGCGCAGATCCGGAGCGCTGGTGGTGCCGCTGTAAGACGGATTCCAGCCGCACCAGTTTGTGCCGTCCTGAGAAACTTCCACAATGACAGCCTCAATGAATCGGCTACTGGCATTGTTATTGTAAAGAAACGGATTCTCGTATACGACGAAATCCACCCCCGTGGCGTCCAGGACACGCTTGCCGGTCCATTCCAGGGCAATGCAGTTCTCTCCGCTTTCGCATTCGCTGGAGGAGCCGGTGCTGTATACGTCGGTGCCTCCGCTAGCCCAGCCGGCGCCGCAGATCTTGTTGGTCGCCTTCGTAGGATCGCCGAAGGTTCCGGCATCCACAGCTGCATTAACTGATGAATCCGCAATGTAGGCGCCGGAAGAATAGGGCCAGCTTTCCAGGCAGGCCTGCCCGCCGGACCCTCCCGAAGGCAGGGCGGCGGCCAGAAGGGCATCGTTGTTGCCTCCGCCCGGGGTGCAGGCAGTGGCAGAGAGCCACAGTAGTCCAGTCAGGGCACAGAAGATAGCATGTCTCAATGATCTTTTCACAGATTCGCCCCGGCTCCTACTCCGCTCTGGCTTCCAGTCTGGACCAGGGTGATGATCCGCATCCTGAGGATTCCGGACTCGTGCGATTTGAGGTATCCTCTGCGTCCAGGGCCGCCTGAACTGTATCCTTTCCGAAGGCTATGGTGCAATTCCAGAACACATCCTTTCCATTGTAGGTTGAAGGGAAAAACAATACCTTGTTGTATTTGCCCTTGTTCGGGTCGCTGCTGAAACACGCTCCATTCTGGGATGGATTCTGGGTAATGGCTACACCCTCGGCGTTGTTAAACTGAATTATCCGAACGCAAGAGCTGTAACTGCTGTCATCATCCAGCCACAGCCCGGTTGTTCCTGATTTGGCTGAAATCGTTGTAATTGTAGTGGTAGAGGTACCGGATCCGAAATAGGAGTCCCAGACTCCATTCAATGCGAAATCCTTGCCACTTTCCAGGGCGGTTCCCGCTAAGAGTCCGAGCAAGAGCTGATTTTGACTCTGTTTCTCGGCTTCTTCCGTAGATTCCACACCTGGAAACCAGCAATTTGTAACTAAGGCAGCCATTATAAGGGCCACCGGAATCGAAACACGTTTCATTGTTTTCTCCCGTATTAGAATGTCCGGGATACTTTTGGATCGGCGCCTGATCCGCGAGTGCCCCGGTACTTTCCTCCGGGGCCCCTCAGACGCGAATGCGTTTTGAGTTGCAGTAGCCGTTTTCGCGCCGGCATGGCTGCAGGGAAGATCTGGCTAAGGTCCGGTATACGTTGGACCATCACAGTTGCGCGTCAGCAGGGGATTTGCACCCCTTTCCTCCCAGAAGAAAGACGGTACCATGGTTTATGTGCGGCGGATTCTGTCAAGGCTTCTATACCGTGGGTAACCCGCGGGCAGGAACGTATCCGGAGGTTGCCATAAAGTCGGCTTGCTCCATGCGAAGTGATTCCTTTAGAGGCAGAGGAAGGTGCCCGGTCCTGCGTGAGGGCGGAACTGTCTGATCGGCGCCTTCATGGTGTCCGGTCGGACCGAGAGTCTTTCTCCTTCGGGCTTTCGCGCAGCGGCAACTCATCCATAATTCTTTGTTTCGTTTCTGTGGCGAAGCTGGCCCAGTTTGTAATCTCCTCCACTGTCCGTAGACAGGCAGTGCAATGAGAACGGTCAGAGGACAAAACGCAAATACGTTTGCAGGGGGAAAGCTTTCGATCGTCTGACACCGTTCAAGCATACGAATGCTTCCCAAATCGGTAATCCAAAAAAGCGGCGAAGCTCACATCATGCGAAAAAAAGCGTTGTCCATGGACAAAAGGCCAGCCCATAGCGATGGGACCAGGTCAGGCGCCGCTTTGCGGGATAATTCGCGCTCCTTATTTGCATTAGCGCCATTAGCGCCATTAGCGACCGGGGCGAAGGGCGAATGCCCATTGTGCCGGCCCGGTCCTTGCGACTGCCCCGTTGAGTCGGTCAGGGAAGGCTGCCGAAGGAGCGGAGGGCCTAACATCCCGTATTGGCACACAAGAACGGTCCGAAATAGCGGGGCTCTAAAACGCAAAGTATATAAATGTCGTCTGGTCCAGCACAGCCAGTTGAGTCAAAGCTACGAGAACAAAAGGCAATGCCAGATTCTCCGCCCAGCGTGGTAGCGGGCTGCGCATATGAGCATCGTGGAAGTATTTCTTGCCCAGCCAGTGTCCCACAATCATGGCCGAAAGCACGAGAAAAAATGTGCGATAATGGGTAGGCCGAATGTCCATGGCCATGCTGCCTTCCAGGCCCAGAAGCGTTTTGAACATGGGCCAGGAATTGCTGATATCTTCGATGCGAAAGAGCACGTTATGGCTGATCACGATAAAAATCAGCTGATAGGTCCAGGCCAATAGATCCCAGGCCTTGATGGCCCAGGAGCCTAACTTGTTCAACCGGCCGCGAATCCGGTCCATCACCGGCTTGAGGAGATTCTCCAGTACCATGGCCAGACCCTGGCTCACTCCCCACGCCACATAGGTCCAGGCAGCGCCATGCCACAGGCCCGAAACCGCCATCACCGCAAAGATGTTGAACTTATGCCGTGCGGCGCCCACACGATTTCCGCCCAGAGGTATATACAGATAGTCGCGAAACCAGCGAGAGAGGGTGATGTGCCAGCAGGTCCAGTGTTCCGTGCAGGATCTGGTCAAATAAGGCATGCGAAAGTTTTCGGGTAGCTTGAAGCCAAGCAATCTGGCCGAGCCAATGGCCATATCCGAGTAACCCGAGAAGTCCAGGTAAAGCTGAATGGAGAATGCAAAAACCCCCATCCAGGTGCCAAAGAAACCGTAGGCACCGGGATCCGCATGCACCATGTCCGCATACGGGGCGATTGTATCGGCCAGAACGCTCTTTTTAATGAAGCCCAGCAGAAAGATTCGGCAGCCTTCGCGCAGATCGGAACTATCCACTCGAGGAAACGTTTCCAGTTGCGGTAGAAATTCGCGGGCAGTAACGATGGGGCCCGCCACCAGTTGCGGGAAAAAAGAAACGAATAACGCAAAGCGAATGAAAGATCGTTCCACCGGAATGATCTTTCGATACACGTCGATGGTGTAGCTCATTGACTGAAATGTGAAAAAGCTAATGCCCACCGGCAGAATAATTCTGAAAAGGAGGCCGTGTTGTTCCAGGCTTCCGAAATCCGGGTCTACAGAAACGATCAACGCATGAAACGATTCTGCGAAGAAATGAAAGTATTTGAAGATTCCCAGCGATCCCAGATTAACCAGAAGGCTCACCAGAAGGGCCAGCTTCGCTTTTCTGCGAAACGGAAGGGCGGAGGCTTCGTCTTCGTTGAGCGATTCAGCGCGGTCCTGAAATCTGGTAATCAGTATTCCGGCGCAGTAATCTACCATTGTGGAAAAAAGGATCAAAAACCCGAATCGCCAATCCCAGGACATGTAGAACAGATAGGAGGCAAAGAGTAGAAACAGGAATAAGGCCTTCTTTCGTCGTTCTTCGCCGGGGATTCGTGCGATAACGTACCACTGTATTAGAAATACAATGGCAAAGAAGAATATGAATATTCCGCTGGAGAATATCAACGGAGATCCTCCGAAGACCCGGACGAGACATCGGATGCATTATCCTCTTGCGGAAACCGCGCTCCTGAATCTTTCGACGCGTCGGTCATCCTGGATCCCGGTTCCTGTGTTAAACTATGGATTTGTGGTTCGTCTACAGTCTGGGTACTCAGTGCAGTGCTGGATCCCGAATTGGGGGGCGTGTCCGATTCTAAAGAGTACTGTTTTTTCAGTGAATCGATGATTACATCCGGGATAACGTCGGGTAGTATGACCTTGAAGTATGCATAGGCGCCCGCCACAAGCATCGTTGTTCCGCCCAATGTGAACCACAGGGGCAGAAATTCCCCGGGCTCCGGTATTTCTGGCACGAACGGGAGGAGTCCGTAGAGAGCGAAAACAGCGAAGATATTCGTGACAGCATGCACATATATGGTTGCGAAACTGAATCTGGAATAGATGGCCAGATACCCGAACAGTATTCCCAGAGGCCAGGCATAGCTGAACTGAAAGGGATTGCCGTGGACCAGTCCGAAAAGCAAGCCCTGAAAGATCACCGCTACGTGACGATTGGCGCCGGTAATGAGCAATCGCTTGAGTATGATTCCACGAAACACCTGCTCTTCGCAGTAGGGTGCGATAAGACCGACAGTAATCAAAGCTCCCAGCAAATCCAGCCAGTGACCGGTGGGAGAGAACAAACCCATCAAAGATTCATACAGCTCGTAGTCCGGGTATAACCGAAAGGAAATGGTCTCTAAAATCGCGGCGGCGCCCTGGGCCCCTACCGGAATCAAAAACAATACAGCTACCGGAAGAAGCCAGGAATAGCTGCTTCTGGTTGCCACCATGTCGGAAACTATCCGCCCCCGAAAAAAGTTCAGCGCTCCATATTTGCGGCCGGAAATCAAATAAGCGGCCGCCGTGGCCACAAGGAACGGCAAGCCCAGGGTTAGCTTGAATGCGGAGCCCGGTGGTATGTTCCAGCGCCCATTGGTCGCGACCAGTTGATCCCATAGGTGGTTCAAAACTCCCGCCCCTGCGGCGGCAAGTAACATCACTGCAATGAAGGTCAGCACCGTGACTGTGGCCCGCCCATAGCGTCCAAACGCAGATCCAAGCATCGTCATCAGAGATCCGAGCTACCGGTTTTCTGTCGAGTGTTTCCTTTTTTGCCGGGTCAGGTCGCCTCAGACGAAAGCATTCCTGGATCCTACCAGACAAAAAGGAAGTTGCCAGCGCATCAGAATACGTTGTTTTCTGCCACTATCTATGATTTGCGTTCATCGGCTGAATAAGACGGAGCTGTACATCAATCACCGAATAATTGAAACCGTGGAATGCCATCCCGACACAGTAATCACTCTTTCAACGGAAAGAAAATTCATTGTACGCGAGACGCCGGAAGAGATTGCCGACAAAATTGCGGACTTTGAAAGAAAAATTTTTGAAAAAGCGCTGTACGGGAGGGCCGATACAGGATCATAAGCAGGGTATCAGATGGATTTAGCGACTTTAGGCGGCATTGTAGTTGGTTTTGGCCTGGTTCTATTTGGAACCCTTGTGGCCGGTCTATCTCCACTGGACATTTTCGACCTTCCTTCGGTCTTTATTACCATTGGGGGGGGACTGTCCGCATCGGTGGTAGCGAGCCCGCTTTCCCGACTTCTGAATTTCACCAAATACACCCGGTTCGCGCTCTTTCCGCGACAGACCGATGTGGGCCAATTGATCCTGACACTTGTTAGCTTTTCCGAGCGAGCCCGTCGAGAAGGTCTGCTTTCTCTGGAAGATGATCTGGTCAGCCTGGAAGAGCCTTTTCTTCGGAAAGGCATTCAGCTCGTAGTGGATGGAACGGACCCGGAACTGGTGCGCAACATCCTGGATACGGATATGCAGAATATCCATAATCGTCACCAGGAAGGAATCAAGCTCTGGACCGATATGGGCTTTTTCTGGCCGGCCTTCGGTATGATCGGAACCTTGATTGGACTGGTGCAGATGCTCAAGAACCTGGGCGCCGGCGATCCATCCGCCATTGGAGCCGGTATGGCGGCGGCCCTTATTACCACGCTGTACGGATCCCTGGCTGCGAACCTGGTGGCCATCCCCATGAGCCGTAAACTGGCCCTGCGCGATGCCGACGAAATGATGGTAAAAGCAATTATGATCGAAGGAATTCTGAGCATTCAGTCCGGGGACAACCCCAGGATCGTGAAAGATAAGCTGAGTTCCTTCCTGCCGCCGGCCGAGCGGGCTGCTCTGGACGAAAGCACCGCTGGCGCTTAATTCGGCGGGCGTTTCGAAGCGAGTAGAAGACTATGGCAAAGAAAGGTAACTGTCCTCCTTGTGAAGAAGGTTCTCCTGCATGGATGACCACTTACGGGGATATGGTAACCCTGCTTCTTTGCTTCTTCGTAATGCTCTTTGCTACAGGTAAAGCTACTCCGCAAGAAATTCAGCTTATACTTTCCGCCTTCTCCAACAGTATGGGCTTCTTTGAAGGCGGTCAGACTCTTTCCAAGGGGCGCCTGGAAGAGATGGGGATGAATCTGGAAAGCCTGCCTTCGCAGACCAAAGGCAAATCCCTGGCACGCAGCCGAACTCAGGCCCAGACCATCTTTAAGCCGGAAATCCAGGCAAAAAAAGTCCGAATCACCGAAGATGAGAGAGGACTGGTGATCTCGCTTCTGGGCGCGGACTATTTCGAAGAAGGAAGCGCTCAGAGAACTCCGGAACTGGAAAAGGCGCTGATCAAGGCGGCTTCGCTGCTCAAAAATGTGGATCGATTCGCAAGGATTGAAGGCCATGCGGCGGCCGGTGAAGAGGCCCGACTCAGCCCGGACGAGGACAGCCCCAGAAGGGAGCGAACCTACGCCAACGCCTGGGATCTGGCCGGCGCCCGGGCTATCAATTCCACTACGTTTTTGCAGTCACAGGGCGTTTCGCCTTCTTTGCTTCAGGTCATCAGTTATGGATCCTACAGACCCCTGGCGTTGGAAGGAGACCAGGGCACTCCGGAAGCGGCCGCGCACAACCGTCGAATCGACATTGTTATTCTGCCCTACGAAAGCGCCAATCGAGAGGACGGACAGTCCAACTACCGCTTGCCGGATACCCGCCTCCCGGACGAAGAGTATTCAGGACCCGAGTAGGTCGTCGGGCCCCGTGCCGGTTCAGGGATTCACACAGATCAGGGCGCAAAATACGTCTGGAGCCGGCGTTTGGTGCATGGCCAGCAGTCGGTGGGCAGCCTCCGGTGCAGCTCCAGTTCTGGCCAACCTGACGATCCGGCCACCAGCATATCGCAAAACCTCCGGGACATAAAAAAATGCCAAACTATTCTAAGGAACTGTCCGATCAGATCTAATAGCAGGGTGAAGTTCTACACTCTGTGTGCAGGAGTAATTCATGGCTGATGATGAGCTGTTAGAAGAAGGCGAAGACGAAGGTGGTGAGTATCAACCGCAGGCTGCCTCGGGCTTAAACCGGATTGTCAAGATCCTGATCTACGTTGCCATTGCAGTAGCAGGCATGCTTCTGATGGCCTTTATTGCTTATTTCGTCGGAAAGGAAGCAGCCTCGGAACAATTCAAAGAGGTATCTTCCATTGCCGTTGTAAAGCCGCCTCCTCCTCTGGAATCGTTTAATTTCACCGAAGAATTCCGCGTAAACACCGCCGACCAGGGCGAGGCCCACTTCATCAAAATGAAGATGAGTCTGGGATTTGAGCAGGGAAACAAAGCTCTGTCTGCCGAACTGGCTCAGCGAACTCCTCAGCTTAGAGATACAATCATTCTGATTCTTTCCGGCAAGACCAAAGCGGACCTGGCTTCCCAGCGGGATAAGGTGGAGCTACGCGAAGAACTGAAGGCATCTATCAATCACCTTCTCTCTGAAGGAAAGGTGAAAGAGGTGTACTTTACCGAGTTCATCGTAAACTAATCCTGAACGGATGCACCGCCCGGCATGTTGCGTGTCGGGAGGCCGGCACCTTATGTCTTTCGTCCAGTTTTGTCGGGTTTTCCGTTAGTGTCCGGCGAGTCGTTGAGAAACCGGTCGAAAAAGAGCGCAGATGCGCCTTTGCGATCGGTAAGTAGTTTCTTGCCAATCTTGCCCTGTCTTTTTCTGAACATGGATTCATCGGTGATGCGAAACATCACTTCTTTGAGTAGTTTTTCGCTGGGCGCCACAAAGAGGGCGCCGGCCTGCCTCAGGTCGACGGCAATAGGACTGGCTTCAATGCGGGGGCCGGTGATGATGGGAATTCCCAGAGCGGCTGCTTCGGCGGTGTTGTGCACTCGATGATGGTAGGCTCCGCCAATATAGCAGAACTGAGCTACGGAATAAGCATGGGCCAGTAGTCCCAGGCAGTTCATGATCAGAATTCGGTTTTCGCTTTTTCCTGGCCGATGAACCTGCAAGCCCGGATTGCCCGGATCTTCGACGAAAAGATCGGCCGCCAATTCCTGCTTTTCCAGATTGTAGGCCAGCTCCGAAATCCGTTGCGAATGAATGTGATGGGGAAAGATCCAGACCTTCCAGCCGTGGAATCGATCCAACCACTCGGAAAGGACGGGGAAAAGCATTTCATCGCAGGCGTTGTATGTTGAGGCCAGGATCAGTATCTTTTCTTTCTTTCGCTTCTTTCCGGAGGAGGACTTCACCGGAGCTTTGAGCAAGGCGCGAAATCCACTGGCATGCTCATCCGGTAACTTTGCCTGCTGCAGTTTGTAGAAAATCGTGTCGAAGCGGGTGTCTCCGGTGATCTCCACCGGCCCGGCAAAAAGCTTTTTGAAACGTGCCTGGTTTACATCGTCTACGGCTCCAATGGCGGTAAGCGGAGCGTAGTGAGGGGCAAAGAACCACTTATTCTTTAGCCTGGAAGAATTTTCCGGCAGGGCTCCAGAAGCAAGATAGCATTTGCAGCCACTCCTGCGCAAATGCCTGAGCAGATTGGGAAATACATCCCAGGTGCTGGTTATGAATACAGAAACCGGGAGGTTTTTTAGAAATCGTTTCCAGGTCCAGGGTAGATCCAGCGGCAGATAGAAGCAGAAATCCACGGTATCGGTGGGGAATTTCTTAACGCTTCGGGAGAAAACGGAAAGCAGAATGGTTGTCTTTTGACGACTGCGGATTTCCCGAGCCAGGGCCATTGCCTGATCCAGCTCGCCCTGGCTTGCCGCATGCAACCAGACAACGGGAGCATTGTGGCCCGGCAACTTGCGCATTTTGGCTTCGGTGCTGGCGAATCGGCGGAATTGTCGCCAGCCTTCCTTTCTGCTTTTGCGAAAATCTTTGAGCCCTGGATGAAATAGCGCAAGTAGCCTGTACAGCGGGTAGAGCAGTATCAGTGCTGTATTATATAGAAATAGTCCCATGAACGGAGGACCGAAGCTAAGTGCGATGGGCGAGGCGCGAAGCGGACAAACAAAGACCTCAGGTAGTGTGGCGAATATCCTGAGCTTTCACCGAAAAGATCACATTCTCTGCAATGTTGGTGGATAGATCGCCGATTCTTTCCAGAGCGCGCACAATCAAAGCCTGCGAGATGTCTGTAGAAACCTCCAGGATCTTCTCTTCGATGGCATCCACTTCCAGCTCCAATTTCAAGACCTTGTTGGCGGCTTCTATGTCGGAATTGACCAGGGCCTGAGCCGCTTCCTTGAGCGCTTCCCGGGCCTTGGAGGCCAGTTCCCGGAGGTCGGCGGAAACCTGTCCGCCGGGCAGGCGCAGGCTCCATCGGGCGATGGTTTTGGACTCATCTCCGATCCTTTCCAGATCTCGTGTAGTTTTGATAGAGCTGAAAATATATCTGAAATCCAGGGCAAAGGGCTCCTGCAAAGCCAGAAGGCGCATACACTTTTCGTCCATCTGGATTTCCATGGCATTTAGCTCCCGGTCCATGGAAACGGTCTTCTGAAACAGGGTTTCTTCCTGCTTTTCCAGGGTTTCCAGGGCCATGTCCAGGATGGCCTCTGCCCGACGGGCCATCAGGCTAACATGTTCTTTCAGTTCTTCTAGTTGCTTTTGGATCATGGCTTTCTACTGGACATCGAGGTAGCAAAAATCCAGTAGGTCAAGCGAGAATTGTCTGCGCCTTGAGCAGGCTGCCTATGGAGCTGCTAGTGTGTCTTTTTGCTGCTTGCCACAGTAATGTAACATATTTGTAATAGTTTTGGCCCATTCTCAGGAGTTACTATGCTAATGAATCGAAATATTTGGAAAGCGAGCCTTGGTCTGGCTGTTATATCCGCTTTCTCCCTTACAGCTTGTAAGGAGAGAATCATGGTACAGATCGATGGTTCCAGTACTGTTTATCCTATTACAGAGGCCGTTGCCTCTAAATTTCAGGAAACCTCGAAAGATATCCACGTTACCGTGGGTGTGAGCGGCACTGGCGGCGGCTTCAAAAAGTTCTGCAACGGAAAAACCGACATCTCCGACGCTTCCCGTGTAATTAAAAAAGATGAAATGGAAAAGTGCGAAGCAAACGGTATCAAGTTTATTGAGCTGCCGGTGGCCTATGATGGTCTGGCGGTGCTTGTGAACCCGGAAAACGACTTTGTGGATAACCTGACAGTAGAAGAGCTCAAGCAGATCTTTCGTACAGAGGATCCGGCCAAAACCTGGAAAGACGTTCGAGACGAATGGCCTGCAGAAGAAATCAAGCCTTATTCCCCCGGCAAGGACTCCGGAACCTTCGACTACTTTATTGAAGCGATTATCGGAAAAGGCGGTCAGGTAAGAGCCGATGCACTATTCAGCGAAGACGACAACACTCTGGTAAGAGGAATCTCCGGCGACAAAAACGGCGTGGGATTCTTTGGCTTCGCCTATTATGAAGAGAACAAGGATTCTCTGAAACTGGTTCCTATCATCAATCCTCGTACCGGCAAGCCGGTGCAACCCAGTGTTGAAACTGTGAAAGACGGCACTTATTCTCCGCTTTCCCGGCCGCTACTGATCTATGTTTCTGAAGCTTCGGCGAAGAAGCCCCACGTTAAGACATTCGTGGATTTCTTCCTGGAAAACGCCGCCGAGCAGTCCAGAACCGTGGGATACATTCCTCTTTCTGACGAAGCCTACAAAAACGTTCAGAAGCACTTTGATGACCTGGACACAGGCAGCGTGCTAATCGATCTGGACCTGATGGGCAAGCCAGTGGAGAGCCTGTACGCCGATTAATGGCGGTCGTTTAGATGAAAGAAAACCTGGAAATCCTGGTAGAGGCAGTCCAGGGCGATAGAAAGAAGGTTTTTGCTCGTTACGGGCAGAAACCTTCCAAGGCCCTGGGAGAAAGAACCATTCGCTGGATACTTCGTATCCTGGGCGGCACCACGGTAGGCATTACCGTGCTGATCATCTACATTCTGGTTTCGGATGCCTATGGTTTTTTCCAGGAAGTAAGCTTCATCGACTTCATTACGGGCACCCGGTGGGAGCCCTTTGGATATGATAAGAAGTTCGGGGTGCTGCCTCTATTGAGCGGCACCTTGATGATTGCTTTTGGCGCAAGCGCCGTAGCCATCCCTTTCGGACTGGGAACGGCTATCTACCTTACGCAATACGCTCCGGCGTGGTTTCGGGAGATCGCCACTCCGGTGGTGGAGATTCTGGGCGGAATCCCCACTGTAGTTTACGGTTATTTTGCCCTGGTTACGGTAACTCCCATTTTGAAGATGCTCTTCGGTGAGGATACCGTGCAGGTCTTCAATGCCATGTCGGCCTCCATTGTTGTGGGAATCAGCATCCTTCCTATGGTATCTTCGTTATCTTCGGACTCCCTGCGAGTGGTTCCGGTAAGCATCAAGAATGCCGGTTACGCTCTGGGTATGAGCCGGTTCCACGTGGTGACCAAGATCATTATTCCCGCCGCCATTAGCGGTATTATTGCTTCATTTATTCTGGCTTTCGCTCGAGCAGTGGGCGAAACCATGGCCGTAACTCTGGCCGCCGGCGCCACGCCCACAACAACCTGGGATTACCTCCAGGGAATCCAGACCATGACGGCTTTTATCGTTCAGATTTCGCTGGGGGATGCATCTGCAGGTAGTATTGAATATTTCACCCGCTACGCCATTGGTCTGACACTATTTGTTTTAACATTTGGTTTTAACTTCCTGGCCACCCGAATTGTGCGAAGATTCCGGGAGGTGTATCAATGAAAACGTTTGATGCCGCGCGTTCCCGGCGCTATCAGATCTATGGTCTGATTTTTCAGTTCACTTGCTTTGTGGCCAATACCGTGGCCCTGTTCTTTCTGGGTTACCTGCTTCTTGATCTTCTGATTTCCGGGGTAAGTGGTTTGAGCCTGGACTTCTTAACATCGCCGGCCAATCCTCGTCCGAAAGATGCGGGCATTAGCTCGGCCATTGTGGGAACCCTGTGGCTCATGGGACTGACAGCTCTATTTGCCATCCCCATGGGACTGGGGGCCGCCATCTATCTAGAAGAATACGCGCGCAATACACGCTTTGTTCGATTCATCAAGCTGAATATTCAGAACCTGGCCGGAGTTCCTTCGATCATCTACGGTATTCTGGGCGTTACGCTCTTTGTAAATGCGATGAACCTGGGGCAGAGTCTTTTGGCCGGATCCCTGACCATGGCTCTCCTGGTCCTTCCGGTAATTACGATCGCGGCTCAGGAAGCGTTGCGGGCGGTGCCGGATTCTTTTCGCCTGGCAGGTTACGGAATCGGTATGACGCGCTGGCAGGTGGTACGTTATCAGGTATTGCCCGTTGCCTCCCCGGGGATTCTAACTGGTATCATTCTGGCCCTTTCCCGGGCCATCGGCGAATCGGCGCCACTACTTCTGGTAGGAGCGGCGGGCTTCATCGCCTATTTGCCCATTAGCCCCATGGACGGATACACGGTGCTGCCTATTCAGATCTATAACTGGACGGCGCGACCGCAGGAAGAGTTTCACGCCATCGCAGGATCCGCCATTATTGTACTTCTGGTGGTGCTTCTAATGATGAATGCGGCGGCTATTTATCTGCGGCTATACTTTAGGAAGAAACTGAGCTATCTACATTCTTGAACCGGCAATCAACATGGCAGAAAACGATATCAATTTCCAGGTAAGCGCAAACGAATCGGAGCAGGAGGGTCCCCTGGAACCCATCTTCCAGTCCAAAAAGCTCAGCGTGTTCTACGATACCTTCCAGGCTATCCATGACCTGGACCTGGACATCTACAAGCAGCGGGTCACGGCCTTAATCGGTCCTTCCGGTTGCGGAAAGTCAACGTTCCTCCGAACACTGAACCGTATGAACGACTTTGTGGAAGGCGCAAGAGCGGAAGGCGAAGTGCTACTGGACGGATTGAACATCTTCGCCAACGACGTAGATCCGGTTGAGATTCGACTGCGGGTGGGGATGGTGTTTCAGAGCCCGAATCCGTTTCCCAAAACCATCCACGAAAACATCGCCCTGGGTCCTCGCATTAACGGGTATACAGGCGATCTGGAGGAGCTGGTTGAGGAAGCCTTGAAGAAGTCCTACCTCTGGGAAGAAGTAAAAGACAAACTCCAGGAATCCGCCTACAGTTTATCCGGCGGTCAGCAGCAAAGACTGTGTATTGCACGGGCCATTGCCATGCAGCCCGAGGTGCTTTTGATGGATGAGCCCACGGCATCGCTGGATCCCATCTCCACAAACAAGATCGAAGAACTGATTCTGGAATTGAAAAAGAACTACACAATCGTAATCGTAACCCATAACATGCAACAGGCCGCGCGAATCGGCGATCACACTGCACTGTTCTATCAGGGAAAGCTCATCGAATACGATTCCACCTTCAAGATTTTTACCAATCCGGCAGAGAAGCTTACCGAGGACTATATCACCGGTCGGTTCGGTTAACCTCTCGAATCGGGTCCGCAGGCGCCGGATTCGAATTTCGCTACTGGACCATTGGCCTGATTCTGTTTTTCTGGTTCGGCCGGCTTACTGCGGCTCCGCGGGCGCCAGGTAACCGGGTAGCGCTGTTAGCACCTGCTCGCGCAGACCTGGAGGAACTGGTTTGAGTCCGTAGGCCTGCAGCTTATCCTGAAAATCGTCCTGCCAGAGTGTGCGCAAATATTGCAGAGTTAGCTGCCGAGCTTCGTCGCCTGCCAGGGCTGCCGGGTTGAAGTACGCTCGGAAAGCCCGGGTTTCGTTCGAGTCTTCGACGGTCGTCGAATCGTACAGAAGCTGAGCCGACTTTAGGCCTTTCAGTTCTTCCCTGTCCTGCACCGAGGACTCCTCAAAGATGGAAAAGGCGCATCGGCCGGCGGAAACCGCCAGCACAGCATCCCGGTCTTCGCGCACCTCTACGGGAGGGAGTCTCCGTAGTTGTCGTCTTTGATCCTCAGCCAGGAAGGCCTCATCGGGCATTTTTCCCAGATAAAGCGAAGTACCGTAGCTCAAAGCTCCTTCCAGGCGAGCGGGTATGATTCCACAAAAGCCCTGGTTGGCCGGCTCCACCGAGCAAGCTGCGAGCAGGAATGAGGCGCTCGGAATCATCGCAATCAGGATGGCCTGCCTGGTAGCCCCCATGATATTCCGCAGGAAAATCCGAGTCGGAACCCCCGGGAAGCGCCCTTGCTTCGTGTATTCGACTGCAGTGTCAGGGTTTGTAGAACCGTTAGCGGTAAGGCTATTGCTCATTCTTGCTCGTTCGTAGAACATGATCCAGATCTGCATGCCCCGGGGATTCTGGCTATGTAAATCCCGGGACGCCTACGCCGATTACGTGAATGCTCAGACTACCGCGCCGACGGAGTAAATCCTCGGGCGATCATGCCGATGTGGATGCCAGGTTGCGGACTCTTATGGGAAGGCGGATTCTAAAGGCGGCGCCGCCGGCGGGGCGGTTCTCGGCCCAGGCCTTCCCGCCATGGATCCGCGTAATCTGCCGTACAATGGAAAGACCCAGCCCGGTACCGCCTTCGCTGCGGGAGCGATTCCGATCCGCGCGAAAGAATCGCTCAAAGACCTTTTCTACCAGATCTGGCGGGATTCCGGGGCCCCGGTCTGCCACGGTAAGAAGAACATGGTTTTCGCTCTCCGGCTCGCCCCATACTTCGATGGCCGTACCTTCCGGGCTGTGTCGGCTGGCATTGGCGATGAGGTTTACGAAGAGATGCTCCAGCAAAAGCGGATCGGCGAACACCGTGCAGTCCTCCAGGGTGAGCTTGATTTCCAGGGTCTGAGATTTTCGCTCTAGATTGCCCATGACCAGGGGCCGAAGCTGTTCCAGGTAATCCGAAAGCTTCATGGTTACCGGTTGAAACGGAAAAGCCCGGCTTTCTATCGAAGAGATGATAACCATGTCCTCAATGATTCGTTCCATGCGCTCGGTATTTCTCAGGATGGCCTGCAAAAACCTGCTTTCCTGTTCCTGGCTGGCCCGATGGCTCAGAGTTTCCGCGTAGCCGCGAATACTTGTGATAGGGGTTTTGAGCTCATGGGAGGCATTCTGGAGGAAGTCTTCCCGTAGTCGCATAGTATTGGTTTCGCTGGTGATGTCATGGACCAGAACCAGATACATTACCGGTTCGTTTTCCATCTCCACCGGTTGAAAGGCCAGTCGATAATGCTTTCGCTGGGCCTGAAAGTCCGCTGGCTCCGGAATGGTCCTGGCGCTGCCGGAAATAATGCTGTGGATCTGCTCCAGGAGGAAGTGATTCTTAATTACTTTGAAGTAGGGCTTTCCTTTTGCATCCGGCTCCATCAATTGTTCGGACAGGTTGTGGTTCTGAAACACGACAGTGCCTTTCCGATTGATGCAGATCACGCCTTCCTGCAATCCGTTGAGAAGGGTCTGCAGAAGCTCCTTTTCCAGATTTAGATCGCCGATGTAGCTCTTTAGTCGGCCCAGATGATCTTCAGACTTCTGGCGGATGGCTTCGATTTCCGGAATTCGCGATCTAACGTATTGTCCCAGGCCGTTTTCCGGGAACCGCTGCAATTTCTCTAGAAGGAAGCGCAAGGGATCAATGATCTGTCGCGTGATCTGATAGGCCAGATATGCGCTAACGCCGAGAACTACAGCGCCGGTGATGGCATAGATCTCCAGAAACTCCAGAGCCTGCCAGTGACCCGGCTTGACCATGGAGTAATAAAACACCGCGCCTACTACCAGATAGACGAATACCGGAAGCAGTACTATTCGAACAAATATGCTTTTCATTTGGCCGAGGCCATGTAGCGATCAATTGTCGCCGCGAAAACGATAGCCTACACCTCTTACAGTTTCCAGCCTTTGTTTCTCAGTAAGCAGCTTTTCTCGCAATCGTTTTATATTCACATCCACGGCACGGTCCGATACATACACGTCTCGTCCCCAGACCCGGTCCAGAAGTCGGTCTCTGGAAAAGGCAATGTCCGGGTTCTCCATGAAGAGCTTTAGAAGCTTGTATTCGATTAGAGTCAGATCAACAGATTGTCCGCCGATGGTTACGCGGTGGGCTGCCGTGTTCATCTGAATCTCCCCGATTACCATATTGCCGCCCTGGGAATCGTCGCTTCCAGGACCTCGTCGGCGGAGAACCACTTTTAGCCGGGCGGTGAGTTCTCGGGGACTGAACGGTTTGCGTATGTAATCGTCCGCTCCCATTTCCAACCCCAGAACGGCATCGGTTTCCCCGGCACGGGCGGTTACCATCAGTATGGGTACATCGTAGCGGCTTTTGATTTTCTTACAGAGTTCCATGCCGCTAATTCCGGGTATCATCAGATCCAGGATTATTGCATCCGGCAGATTTCTTTCTACCTTGTTTAGCGCATCCATACCGTTGTTGGATACGCTGACCACGTAACCTTCTTCTTCCAGATTGAACCGGATCAGATCACAAATATCTTCTTCATCGTCTACGACCAGAATTCTCAGGCCCTTTACATCATTGTCTTTCATTTCGGGTGTCCGGTTTGCGGGTCCGGGCTGTCGAGCCGGTGCTTGCTCCATAGATAGGAAGAAACCCCGGAAATGTTACAATTGTGAGACGAACCGATGAAATATGAAACCTTAAAAAGTCGGTTGGCTGGGAAAGAAATGGAGCGGGTGAGGGGACTCGAACCCCCTCTAAGAGCTTGGAAGGCTATTGTGCTACCGTTACACCACACCCGCGCGCTGAGTATCCAATGGTCTTTTCCGGCCTTCAGAGTCAAGTTCTTTCCAGATTGCGGGCTCGGAGAGGCTGGTAGATCCGCTCAGTTGCGGGTTCTGCGCGCGGAAAATGGATTGGAGAGGCGCTGCCCGAGTCGAAATTCGGGTATGCATCCAGAGGAATTTCCGCTGCCTTCCTTGCTGAGTAAGTACGGACAGGCCACCGCCGTCATCTTTCCGAATCAGCGTAGCGCTGCCGATCCAGCAGGATACGGCAAAACCGCCGAGCGAATGCTGGAGCTGGCCGCAGCGCAACCGGGGTATCTCGGCGTAGAAAGCGTAAGAGATGAGCAGGGTCGCGGAATTACCATCTCCTACTGGAAGGATCGAGCCAGCGCTCTTGCATGGAAGTCCCAGGCCGAACATGCACGCGCGCAGAAGCGGGGCAGGGACCATTGGTACAACGGGTATGTGGTTCGCATCGCTACGTTAACCAGCGAATACGGGCTGTCCGGCCATGAGAATTTTGAAAGCTCGGATTCCGGCGGTCCGCGGCTATGGGCGCGCTACAATGCATGGGCCAACCATCGTCTATTGAAATCTACCGCCGCTTTGCACGAAAACCATTACGACGTTGAGATTGGCCGAAAAACCGTGCGCGGCCTGTGGAATCATATGATTGCAACCGATCTGATGTGGCTGAGAAGATTTCGTCAGGCCATTGCCGAGTCCAGCTCCTTATCTGTGGAATCGGGCGAAGTCAACGAAGAAGACGAAACCATCAAAGAGACGGAGCCCCATCAAAGCCTGGAAGAGATGGAGCGAGCCCGTCGAAGTCTGGATCAGGAAATCATAGAGTTTTTTGATTCTGGCATGGCGGATCGAATCCCTGGTCCCTTGAGTTACGTAAGCTCCCTGGATGGTAAGAGCCGGGCCAAAGACGTTCGCACGCTACTGTTTCATTTCTTCAATCATCAGACGTTTCATCGGGGGCAATTGACAGTGGTCCTGCGTCAACTGGGTGTTGCCTCAGAAATGACCGACATTGTATGGATGGAATAGACCCGGGCGTATAGTCTGGCTGACTTAATTCAAGGCCCGGGAAACATATCGCTCAAGACGCTTGCTGGCAGGAGCCGCCGATAAGAGCCGATCCTTCAATAGGCTGCTTCTGTCGTTTCCGGTGGTGGCGTCCTTAATCGCCGGCAAGGTCTGCGGGCTTGTCGTAATTGATTTCGAAAATATCAATCTTGGAGTCCGCAACCATTTCCACAAGCTGTTTGGATAGACCGATATGGTATTCCTCCATAGAAGCCATGGAATTCTTCACATAGGCGGCCATAGATTCATTGGATATAGAAACGGGCAGGATCTTGTCCGTCTGTCGATTATAGACCAGGGCCTCGTAGGTGCCTACCATGGTGCCTCGGTACTCCAGTTTTAGAAACTTACCGTAGATGGATTTGTTTCCCTGAGTGCCGGACTGACCCACCCGCATTCTGCGAGGGAAGTTCTCCGGCTGTTTGGCAAGGAGCGGTCGCGCTCCCAGAATTTCCATGGAAGTCTTGAGATCCACTGGTTCGATGCGATGGATCTTATAATCTATGACCATTACTCTGTTCATGTTTTCGATCATGAACTGGTACACCGCTTTGTTGCTGTCGTCGATGCTAAACTTTACGACTTTCTTCTGCGGGGTATAACAGGTGCCATCATCCACATCGCACTTCTCGGATTTATCGAATGTGGCTATTTCGTATTCCCCTTCAAATGAGTCGAAGAAGATCCCCTGGCTTTCCATCTTGATTACTTTTACAATGGCTCGGCCCTCGGCATAGGTGCCCAGAGCCAGAACAGGCTGGGCGGCCAGAAAAACTGAAAAAAGGGCCAGAATGGATGCAAATCTTAGTTTCATGATGTACCTTCAGAGGAACGGTTGACGTCTCCTCACTATTTTCGAACAGAATACGAAAAACATCAACCTATTCCCGGAGTTCCCCATGCAAATCGATCTGCAATTCAGCACTATTTCCCAGGCCGCCATTCAAAAAAGTCAGGAGTCCCGTAAGATCCTGGAGAGCCGCTCCGGCTCCGGCAACGATTTTCTGGGCTGGTTGCAGTTGCCGGAGGAGCAGTCCGGCCATGTTCAGAAGTACCTCGAGATTGCTGCCGATTTACAGAAGCTGGAAGCAGTGGTGATGGTGGGTATTGGCGGCTCATATCTGGGCTTCAAATGTTTGTACGAGGCACTGCGACCGGCGGTGGGTCCCGTCCACGGTCCGGAAATCCTGTTTGCGGGCCACAGCCTGGATGGTCATTACCATCAGCAGTTGCTGGAGTATCTGGAGCAGAAGGATTTTGGCGTGGTTGTAATCTCGAAGAGCGGGACCACCACGGAGCCCGCTATCGCGTTCAGATTGCTCTGGGGGCTGCTGCAAAAAAAGCACGGAGCCGCCGAAGCTTCCAGGCGAGTATGCGCCATCACCGACGAAAAGAAAGGAACGCTGCGCCAATCCGCGGACTCCCTGGGATTTCACTCGGCTGTGATTGCCGACGATGTGGGCGGCCGCTTCAGCGTGCTTTCGCCGGTGGGCCTGATTCCCGCAGCTATCGCCGGCGTCGATATCTATTCGCTTCTGCAGGGTTCTATGGAAATGTGCGATCGTCTTCGAAATGACCAGAGCCCGGAAAACCCGGCCGTGCAATATTCGGCCTATCGCAACGGGCTTTACGAAGAGGGAAAAAAGATCGAGATCCTGGTCTATTATCAGCATTCCCTGCAGTATCTGGCCGAATGGTGGAAGCAACTCTTCGGTGAATCGGAAGGCAAAAACGGATTGGGAGTCTTTCCTGCCTCGGCCGGCTTCACTACCGATTTACACTCCCTGGGACAATGGATTCAGCAATCAGAAAGGACCATCTTCCAGACCATTCTGGATGTCGAAGAGGCTCGCTCGCCGGTGCTGGCGAAGCAAGAAAATGATGGCGACGGGTTGAACTATCTGGCCGGCAAGAGCGTGCACGATGTAAACCGGGTGGCCCTTCAGGCCACGCGAAAAGCCCATGGCGAAGGCGGTGTGCCGTCGCTCAGGATTAGCGTTCCTCGCGTAGACGAATTCCATCTGGGCCAGATTTTCTATTTCTTCGAATATGCCTGTGGCGTGTCCGCTTATGCCCTGGGGGTGAATCCGTTTGATCAGCCCGGGGTCGAGGATTACAAAAACTCCATGTTCAAGATGCTGGGCAAGCCTGGCTATTGAGTCGCCGATCCGTTGCCTTCGGCGGAAAACCGGCATCCTTCGAAATACTGCGAAATGGCCGCTCCGGGCGGCCAGCTACCTTCACCCTGCAGTAGAGTTCCAATCTTCAGTTCGCTGGCCAGAACATATTGATAGGAATGCAAATAGCAACTGGCCGGAGCGAATTTCTCCGGCACTCCGGCTTTCACAATTTCATCCAGCGAAGAGTTACAGATTCGTTTACCCTGATTTTGCAGTTCATCCAGGGAAAGGGATTCTTTACCGGCAACTGTGAATATGGACTGCCAGGATGATCCCAGAGCATACACCGATGCCAGGTCCTGGTCCTTGAAGAAGGCTGCATGCCACCGGTTGGAGCGAAAGATCTGCCGTAGTCCTTTCGAACACGCTTCAAATCTTTCGCTGGAAGCGTCCGCTTCTTCCGTGCATTCCCGGGGTAAGTCCGGGCTATTGCGGATTTCATTCAATCCGGCCGGAGCGCTTCTGGCGGTTAGACCGCTACCTGCCAGCTGTACAGTGGCCCCTCCGGTTTCCAGAATAATGTGATCGGTCTTTCCGTCACGAAAGGCAATCATGGCAATGTAGGCCAGGTTCGCTTCCTGCTGACCGGTGATTACCCTGGATTCTGAATTGGGGATTCGCTTTTTCAGTTCATCGGCTATAAGTTCCAATTGTTTCGTCCGGCGGCTTTCGGATAATCGGCGAAACCCGCCGGTACCCAGAAGCACCGCTTTCTCTATCTCCATTCCTTCTAATTCCTGAACCCCTTGATCCAATACTTTTTGAATCTCCGCTCCGTTCAGGTCCGCCAGGCCGGATCTGGCAGTGATGCGAAGGCAGGCCTGTGCGGGATCTACATGAGCACAGTAGTTGTCCACGCGATAAGGACAGAAGCGGGTACCGGAAGATCCGGCATCAATCACCAGATGAATGCGGGAAGGTCGCTCGGCCAGAAACGGAATCTGACAACCTGTAATCCAGACAATAGTCGATATTAGAAACGCAAAGAGGACTGTCCTTGATGGCATATCCGATTTGTCCCAACGTTCTTGTACGGGTCGACATTTTTTTTCGTGCATTCCTTCACTCAGTGCTCCACTGTGGATGAATGCGGCGAATTTTGGCTCTGGCGGCCATCTTGCTACTCTGTCTGTTGTTTCTGGGAATTCTGGGGCGAAACCTGGACTATCTGCAGCATCCGGACCGGGTTGTGTGGATGCTACGAACGGAGGCCCTGCGAGAACAATCCGGCATTCACACCCTGATCATGGGCGATAGTCAGGCAATGAGCGGCGTGCGACCGGATCTATTTGGCGAGGGGTTTGGTAAGGTATACAATATTGGATTGCCCAGCGCGCAGCCGGAGGCATTTCTATCTGTGCTTCCGTATTTGGAAGGCAATCGCGTAGATACGCTCATCGTAAACATTAGCCCTTATTCACTTTATGAAACCGAGGTATTCGAAGCGTTTCTAACCTACTATCGCACGGAATACATCGCTGTTGACTGGCCATCTCCGGTCGGTCGTCCTTATCTTTATGGCAACTCCGCCGGCGAGTTTGTGGGCACGCTGTTATCCGGACTGGGAATGTATCGTGTTAATTCGGCATATCGAAACCTTGCCACCGATGATTCGCTTTCCCTGATGGTTCGTCCAGGTCCGTTTTTAGGTATAGGCTTTAGCGGTAAGCCCGCAAACCATGCCATTGTGGACTCGCCTGGATTGGCGCAAAAAGCGGATCAATTGCGAGCCACGAATCACAGAATCAAACAACTTCTTCAAGACCATGATGGGTTCTGGACCTGGCGAGACTATCGAAACCCTTCCCAGGAGGATTGTAGCGGAGAGAAGTTGAATCCGTTGCCGCCCTCCATTCGCTTCCGACCGCGACCGGACGCTACACAGGCCTGGATCGAATTTCTTAACGGCGCGTCACCGTACGTTCGTCAGATTGTGCTGGTTTCCATTCCATTTTCAGATTCCTGGCACGACACCGTTGACAGAATACTGCCCTCCGCCAGGATAACAACAGAGATCGAAGGTATACTTGCTTCATTAAACGCGCCGGAAAAAGTGCACTACATTGAGGCTCCGGATTTTTCGGACCAGGACTTTTTCGACTGGAACCATCTGGACTACTGCGGAGCGGCCCGATACACCCGGTTTTTGTTGGAACAGATGCAAGGCCAAAAAAAATGACTGTTTTCCGGTCGCGCCGCCCATTTCCTGGCCTTTCAGCCCTATGGGCGCCCGCCTGGAAAGGGCATCGCCGTAGAATAACGGGGGATTTGAGTTGAGCTGGAATTTTCTTACACCTGAAATACCGGAGGCTTCGCTGATGCTGGATTGTCGGTCTGACAATCAGTACAGGGAATCTACCATCAAAGGGGCCCTGGGCGCTTCGTTCGCGAAGAAGCCCTTTGGCTCCGGGCCGCAGTCCATGGCCAAGCTGTCCGGGTTTATCGAAGACGTGCGTAATCGCATGCAGAAGCATCACGGTATCTTGATTTTCGACGAAGGGCAGGGGATGTACGCTTCCCGATTGGGCTGGTTGTTGCATAGCGCCGGCATCAAAGACTTTCTTATACTTTCCCGAAAGTTCGAAGACCTGGACAAAAGCGATCTTGCCCCCGGGACGGAAACCCTGGATAGCGCCCCCGCAGATAAACCGAGCACGTTTCAAGGGATTTGCTCCATCAGTCATGTTCAGGTGAATCTAACCAAGGTGCAACTTGTGGATGTGCGAACCCCGGAAGAGCACGAAGGCAAGTTGCCGCGAATGATTTCGCCGGAGCCGGGCTCCATTTGTGGCAAAATCCCCGGGTCGATGAATTTTGATTGGCGACGGCTATACGACAAAAAGGGCAACCTGCGACCGAGACCCGACGTCCTGTCCGCAATTCGCTCCATGGGCCTGATTCCAGAAAGGCCAACTATTCTCTATGACTTCAACGGCGCGCGTTCAAGTACCATGGCGCTGGTGCTTACCCGATGTGGCTACAAGCATGTAAGCGTATATCTGGGATCCTGGATGGAGTGGCGAAAGTCCTCGCTACCCAAGCAAAACTATAAGGTCTGGAAGCCTTGATGAGTAGAAAGATCCTTGTAACTTCGGCGCTCCCCTATGCCAACGGGCCCATCCACCTGGGGCACCTGGTAGAGTACATCCAGACAGATATATGGGTTCGCTTTCAAAAACTTCAGGGAAACGAAGTCTACTATTTTTGCGCCGACGATACACACGGCACCCCGATCATGATCGCGGCCCGGAATCGGGGCATCAGCCCGGAAGAACTTGTAAATCAGATTCGCAAAGAACATTTCGAAGACCTTACCTCTTTTCAGGTTGAATTTGACAATTTTTACTCAACAAACACTCCCGAGAACCGGGCCCTGTCCGAAGAGATCTACCTCAAAGCCAAAGAGAAAGGTCATATCCACAGAAAGACGCTGAATCAGCTCTATTGTAATCATGACGATATGTTTCTGCCGGACCGTTTTGTTCGAGGCACCTGTCCGAAATGCGGCGCGGAGGATCAATACGGGGATAGCTGCGAGGTATGCAGTTCCACCTATCGCCCCGAAGATTTGATCGATTCCCGTTGTTCCATTTGCGGCACCCCGCCGGTAGAAAAAGAAAGTGAGCATATCTTTTTTCAACTGGAAGACTTCCAGGCATTTCTGGAGGAGTGGCTAAAGACGCCCAATCGGGTTGACGAAGGCATCCGCAAGAAGATGTATGAATGGATCGACCAGGGTCTGCGTCATTGGGACATTAGTCGTGACGGTCCGTATTTTGGCTTTGCCATTCCTGGAGAGAAGAACAAGTTTTTCTATGTCTGGCTGGACGCTCCCATCGGCTACATGGCTTCGTCGCTGAACTTCTTTCGAAAGACCGGAAAAGACGACCTATTCGATGCCTTCTGGAGAAGCGAAGAAAACGAAGTCTACCACTTCATTGGTAAAGATATCGTCTATTTCCATACATTATTCTGGCCTGCGCTACTGAATGCCGGAGATTTTCGAACGCCCACCTCGGTCTTCGTTCATGGATTTCTTACCGTCAACGGCGAGAAGATGTCCAAAAGCCGGGGAACCTTTGTTCGAGCTTCGACTTACCTGAAGCACATGGATCCCGAATGCTTGCGCTATTTCTATGC
Source organism: Spirochaetaceae bacterium (assembly GCA_002730875.1). Classification (GTDB taxonomy): domain Bacteria; phylum Spirochaetota; class Leptospiria; order Leptospirales; family Leptonemataceae; genus UBA3465. The sequence continues at coordinate 213,436 of PCBI01000019.1, forward strand.
GACGCGTCTCGGGCCGGCGCTGGACGATCTGGATCTGAATACCGAGGACTTCGTTCATCGCTATAACAGCGATGTGGTCGGCAACATAGCCAATTTGTTTTCCCGGCTGGTATCCGGAATCGCCTCCAAACTGGAATTCAAGCTTTCGTCAGCGCTTTCTACAGAAGGGCAGACGCTCTTCTCCGAAGTGGCGTCGAAGAAGGAGACCGTTAAAGAGTTTTATGAAAACCGCCAGTACGCCCGGGCGATCAGGGAGATTCAATCCCTCAGCGACTCGGTGAATCGCTTCATCACCGAAAAAGAACCCTGGAAACAGATCAAATCGGACAAAGAAGCCGCCAGACAAACGGTTACAGACGCTATCAACGCCGGAATGCTGCTCGCCTTGTATCTGAAACCCGTCCTTCCAGTGCTGGCAGGCGGTGTAGAGGAGTTGCTGGCCCTGGAAAGTCCGCTACGATTCGACGCCGACCTTGAGCCTCTTCCGGGAAATCATGAGATTCGCGCTTATCGGCATCTTGCAGGAAGAATAGAGCCGAAAGCCTTCGCCGAAATGTTCGAAGAAGAGAAGCTTGCCGCGGAGGGATCGGCTGCCATTGGCGGAAAGGCGAACAAGGCGGCGGGTCAGTCGGGCAAGGCAAAGTCCGGCGAGAAATCAAGCAATGTTCCCGGTAAAAAGGAAAAGCAAAAGGCATCTGATATGAGCGATCAGTCCGCAACGAAACAGCAGGATTCTGAAGGTTCTACTGAAGGGATCATCACTATTGACGATCTGGCAAAGGTGGATCTCCGCGTCGGTCTAATTCTTTCTGCAGACATTATTGAAGGGGCGGACCGGCTTCTTCAGATAAAGCTGGATGTCGGGGAAGCGGAGCCTCGAAATGTAATCGCGGGAATTCGTTCCGGGTACACGCCGGAAGAATTGAAAGATCTGAAAGTAGTCTGCGTTACCAACCTGAAGCCCCGTAAGATGAAGTTTGGAACCTCGGAAGCCATGCTTTTGGCCACCGGTAAGGACGAGTCTTTGACCCTGTTTGTTCCTCACCGAAACGCAAAACCTGGCGATAAGCTGGGCTAGAGTCGCTTCGTGCCGGCTATTGCCGGGACCAACATTCAAATCGTTCCGGCTTTTTGGAATAGCGGAAGGGGGTAATAAGGGTTTCTACAGTCTTTGTTTCGATTCCCTTGAATTGCAAAATGGCAGCCTTCAGACCAAATTCCCTGCTTTCGCGGTTTTCGCCTCACACATCCTCGACGAAAGCGTTCGCATGTCGGCGCCTGAGCCGCCTGTGGTCGGTGATCCGGTTCCGAGTATGCCTCGGGCTTACGCTTTTCGCCTTCTGGTCCCCGGAGCTCCATTCCCTGCCGCTGGTGGATCCAAACTTGAATTACAGGACTCATCGCACGGAGCATTTTGCCATCCACTATCCGGAAGGCTACGAGGAGAATGCGATTCGCCTGGCCAGGCTGGCGGAAACCCGGCATAGCTACCTGGAAAAGCGATACCAGTCCGGGGTCGACATAACCAACGTTATCCTGATCCCGGAAACAGACACCGTAAATGCCTTCGCATCCACCTATGTTCTGAACCGTGTGGCGCTGTATGTTCAATCCCCGGCTCCGGGCGAGTTCTCCAGGTTTGACCTGTGGCAGGACCATATATTTACCCATGAGTATACTCATGTTCTCAACCTCTATCCGTATGAGGGTTTTACCAATACGCTGGTGCGGATCTTTGCCGGTTTACCGCCAAACTTTCTCAGTCCCCAGGGGTTGGTAGAAGGGTTCCCCGTGTATGAAGAAAGCGCAAACGGAAAAGGACGCTTGCATGATCCCCTGACGGACATGGTTGTTCGTGCGGCGGTTCAGGAGAATCGCTTTCCCGAGCTGGAAGAAATCCTGGCAGGTACCCATCGATGGCCACTGGGTAGCACGCCCTACCTGTTCGGAGGTCGCTTTGTCGATTTTCTACGAAATTACCCCGAGTTTCAGCAGAGCGGCGCCAGTGGCGGTCTCGACAGCTATTTTCTTTCAACCCAACTGCCGGTGTTTTCGGATCAGCGATTGCAGAAGCTGGGCTACCCCGAAATCCAGGAGATTTACGATCTATTCAAAGAAAAAGAGACTTTCAAGGCTCGCAACGAAGCGATCGAAGAGACGCCCTTTCGGCGCTGGACGAACACCGGGTACTCCAAAGAATTTCTACAGTATCATCAAGGACGACTGTTCTTCTTTGGCGCCTTGCCGTCCCGTTACGGAATTTTTAGCGTCGATCCGAAAGAATGGAGCGGTGGGTGGGAGTCCGGTCTGGATAACCCGGGAGCCGACACTGGCGGCGCAGAGCCAGACTTCGCCGAGCCCGAATTGCACAGCCTATCGCTTTTTCGAAATGCAAGGAGCTCGGGCGGCTTTACATTCCTGTCCGAGCCTCACGAAGAGCAGCGGAGTCCCTACGCTATAACCTCTGGCGGAAAGGACGGACTGGCGGAGCAATCGCCCGGTAGCGGCCAGTCAGTGGAGTCCCGAATACTTGCTTCGCAGGAGAGCTTTCCGGATTATTCGGGCAGTCGTTTTCAGCTGTACCGAAAGCGGGGTTGGGCGCTAAGGGAGGTCGAGCCAGGCCATCGCCTCCTGTTTCCCAGCGCCGCCGGCGATCTCATCGCCTATGTCAAACGAGAGGATCCATTTCGTCACCTCATGCTGGGCCAGATTCGTAATGGCTATGATCTCTACAACGAACGGATCCTGCTGAGCGTGGATCTGCACGGAATACTCTCCAATAGTGTGCTTTCCCCGGACGGCAGTCTGGTAGTGGCGCTGTACCGAAGAAAGGAAACCGGTCATCCGGTTCTCATTGGATGCGCCACAGGTCGGCCTGGTTGGCCGCGGGGAATTTCAGAGTCCCCGGAGGCAGATCCCGCCAGGAGAGAGTCGGCCGAGGGTGAAGATGCCCGGAGCCTTCTGGATGCGAAAGGCGCGAAGGACGGTTTCAAAACAACAATCAAAAAATCCGATGCTGGCATCTCTGAATCCGGCTGTGCCGTTCTGGCCTCCACCAATGGCATCATTGCCCAGCCTTCCTTCTCTGAATCGGGAGTATTGTTTGCCTCCGATAAAACCGGCCGTTTTGAGTTGTATCGGCTGGAAAAAGAGTCGGGTCCCTGGGTTTCTATCCTGAAGCAGGACAAAGTTGAGGTCACACAGCTCAGTCAGAGCGCTACCGGTTTGTTTTTCCCGGTGGCAACGGATGGGCAGTTATTCGCGCTCAGGTATTTTGCCAATGGTTACGATCTGGTATCGCTAAAGGATTCGGATCTGCTGGCCCGAAACGTAAGCCCGGATTTTTCTAGAAGTGAGCTCAGCGCGGACTTGCCGGAATTCCGCGCAGGTTTCGACGAAACCTCAACCTCTGACCTTTCCGAATTCTCTCGGCCCTACGAAGGGGCTTTTGAAATACGACCCTATTTTGCTGGCCTTCTATTTGGAATTTCGGCTGCGGAAAGTGGAGTCATTGCCTTTGATCCTCTGGAAAGACATGAATTGGCTCTGGGCCTGGGATTTCTAGAAGAGACTCCTTACTTTTCGGCGGCCTATCGGTACAATCGGTTTTCCCATTCGCTTTCCTTGAGTTATCTGCGCAGCAGTCTGGAAAAGCGAGAGTTCTATTGCGACGCTCCCAGAGGCGGACTCATCTTTCTATGCCTGGATAATGATTATCAGTTCGAATATGCTACAGCTTCCATTGACCGACAGAATCCCGGTCGAGAACTGGATCAACAATACAGCGTCGGGTTGAATCATGAAAAGCACAGGAATGCAGCCGGGCTTGCTTCGGCGGTCTTCCCTGAGCAGGACATCAATCTGAGTTCTATCTTCGCCGGTTACGGAATAAGCAATACGGTGGTTTTTCCCGAATCCATAAGCCGGGAAAGGGGCTTTTCCGTTTACGGCGAAGCCGCCTTCTATCCGCAGTCCTGGGTAATACTCTACGACGATTACAGTAAGAGGAAAGAAACCGCCGAGTTCTACAGTGTGCAGGGAAGTTTCGAATTATTCCTGCCATTCTTTTTTGAACACCATGTGCCTTATCTTGCCATGAACGGACGTTGGACCAGCGGGAAAAATCCTGAAGTCTATCGCGTAAGACTGAGCTCCTACATGCGCGGGCTGGTTCCTGAATTTGCTCCCTATGGTCGTGGAGCCCTGGTCTTCACCGCGGAATACAGATTCCCGTTACTCTGGCTTTCGCATCGAATACTGTCCTGGTGGCCATCCCTGGGGCTCCGATACATTGCTCTGGCCCCCTTTTACGATTACGGTCAATCCTTCGAAAGAAAGATCTTCAAGGATACATTTGTCAGGTCTTACGGGCTTTATACAGATATTGGGTTGCATGTGTTTTATCTCCCCATCGCCATACGGCTGACCTACGCCCGGGGCGAAGGGCCGGCCGGAGAAACCAGCTACGGCTTTGGGATTCTTGTGGGCGCTGGCGCCGGGGGAATGCAGGACCGAAACCTGGATCCCTTTGCCCGGTCACTGCGTAATGGTCAGCAGACATTGTCCGGAAATCACAGAAACGGTTTCAATCCTTCTCAAAGCCATTCTCGCCATTAAAGAAATCCAAAGCCATTGGCGTACTCGCGCATTCCAGCAGGAGTTCTCTGGCGCCGCTATCTCACCGGGATGTCACCGCGAGAATACCGTAAGGATTATCTTGCTTTTTTCAGCCCTGGGGCCCTCTTTGGACGGCGGCAATAGAGTCCAGCACAGCGTCGATTACACGACTGCAGTCGCTTTCGCTCATGGCGCTATAGATAGGAAGCGATACAATACTCGCGAAGATGGCTTCGCAGCCGGGAAAACGATTCGGATCCAGGCCATACTTCTGCTGATAATAGGTCATTCTGTACAGCGGAATAAAGTGCAGACCGGTGCCGACCTTTCGCTTCTCCATTTCGGCCACGAATTCATCGCGCCCCAGTCCCGAATCTCCGGAAATCTCCAGGGTGTATAGATGGTGGGCCGAACCAGTTTGCTCGGGACAGGGGCGTAAGCCTGGCACGGAAGAAAACGCTTTCTGATAGCGCTCATGGATGGCTTTCCTTTTTTCCCACATTTCCAGCGAACGCTGCAGTTGCACCCTGCCGATGGCCGAGGCAATGTCCGATAGGTTGTATTTATAGCCCTGTTCAACAACATCGTAGTGCCAGCCGGCTCGTCGATGGGCGGGAGTAGCTATCCCGTGCAGCCGAAGCCTGCGAATCTTTTCGATCAATTCCGGCCGATCTCCGGTGATCATGCCGCCTTCGCCGGTGGTCATATTCTTGGTTGCATAGAAACTAAATGCGGTGACCGGTCCCCGGCGGCCTACGTAGCCGGCCCCATCCCGGGCCGGAAAACTGTGGGCTGCATCCTGCAGAAGCTCCAGTCCATGGGACTGGCAAAGGGAGAAAAGTCCGTCCAGGTCGCAGACTCTTCCGCCGTAGTGTACGCATATAATTGCTTTTACTACTCCTTGATCGCAGGTAAGTTTTCCGTCAGAGCCCCTGCATCCCCGCAGAAATTCGGCCACAATGTCCGGAGTAAGAAGATAGCTCTTGCGGTCAACATCCAGCAGAACCGGTACAGCTCCTGTGCGGCTTACCACTTCGGCGGTGGCGGTGAAGGTAAATGCCGGAACCAGCACTACATCCCCTGGTCCGATTCCCAGGGCTACCAGCCCCAGATGGAGGGCTGCGGTGGCAGAGTTCAGTGCCGCCCCATCTGCCGCACCAACAAAGTCCGCGAACTCTTTTTCAAAAAGATCGGTTTCCGGTCCGGAAGTTATCCAGCCTGATTCCATGACGGCACGGACCGCCTCAAATTCCCGGTCCGAAAGGTCCGGTCTTGCAAAGGGCAATTTCTCATTTCCCGGCATGAACTTCGTACTGCTCGTAGTAAGTGGCCCGGATTTCGCCGTAGTAGACTGAACGGTCATGTTTCATCTTCGGATTTTTGGACGCAGGCTCAATGAGAATCGTCTTTTCTATTTCTTTCGGGCACAGCGCTTCCGGGCCAAAAAGGATGTCATAGGGAGGCTCAATGCATGCGCGGAGGCCACGCCTTTCCATTTGAAGCATTAGGCCGGCGGCCCGAGGCCAATGGGCCAGGTCTTCTGTGGCAAAGTGAATACGATAAAGGCTATTCGCGTCAAGAGTGAGATTCGGTTGCGCCTGCAACTGTTCCAGGATTTGAGAAGCCTGGAAGCTGTCCGACGGTGCGCGCGTGTCCCTGGACATCCCGGTAAACAGAAAGACGAGAATTATAGCAAGGCCCGCAACAGGGTGAGTCTTTTTCTGTAAAGCCGGCACGGCTTCGCTGGTAGTCTCCGCGGAATCTACCTCGAAACGGGTGTGCTCCGTACCGGAGGGCGAGGCGGAGTCCGTCTCGGAGGCTCTTTCGCCAATTTCGGACCTGGAGCTTTCGCCAGTTTCAGAGATGGACGGTTTACCGGAGATTCCGGGGTTGCGCAGCATTGAGTCCAGACCCGGTAGCTGAAGACCCAGACTACGAATAGCCGGGGCAATCGCAACTGCCAGAATGAGAGCATTGATGGTTAGCAGATGATCGAACAGATGGGGAACCAGGCTGCCCGGGGTGCGGAGGGCGCCGTAGAAACTTCCCACAACTACGATCAGGGATACCAGCAGAAGTCTCTTTTTCGTAACGTCTATCTTCTTGCGACTGTAGAAAACAAACAGCATAAGAGCGATGGGAGCGAACAGGGGAAAGCCAACAGAAAAAGGACCATCCATGGCCGAAAGCATGAACACCAGGGCCTTGCCGGGCTTTCGCCAGGTGGAATTCTCGGCCAGATAATTGGCGATAGCCTGAATATTACCGCCCTGGTTAAGCCAGGCTTCGTAGACAGGAATGGCCAATCCGGCAATGAGAATGACCGATCCTACAAGCAGCGGCACATACAGGCTGCGCAATTCAAGTTCGTTTCTTCGGTAGAGTCGGATCCAGAAATAGAGCAGCAGTAAACACGACGGACCCAGAAAAATCAAACTACCTGCATGGCTGTGGAGTATCCAGATCGCTGCGAAAGCAAGGCCAGGCAGGGATTTGTAATCCTTTTGCCCCGCCCGCACCAGGTTGGCGGTAAACCAGAGCATGGGAATAATTGTTAGATGAGGTCCCCAGGGGCTGAAGTAGACATGCCCGCCCAGATGCCACAATAGAACAATAGTGAATACCAGAACCAGTATTCTACTCAGCGTATCCAGACCCAGTTTTCGCAGAGAAACAAAGAGAGCCAGTCCCATCAGTGTATTGGCCAACCAGATTCCCAGCGCGTACTGGTAGTAAAAGGAGCCTTCGGCAAAGAGCCCTGAAGGTAGAACCCATTGCACCAGGGCCATCCAGTAGAACGAAATCGGACCAATATGAAAAAAACCCAGTCTGGAGTAGGCGCCGCGCAATACTTCGAATTCCGATGCCTGGGCCACCTGTCTGGAAATCAGGGCAATGTCTCCCATCTCTTCGAAGGGCTGATCCAGAAACGGAGCGATAGAAATCAGCAACCCGGCCATGAAGAAAAGCCAGGCCAGCTCGACGATGCAGCATTTAAACTGACTTAACTTCAAGTGTTCTCCTTTTCTCCTTGCGAAGAACAAAGATAATCAGCAGCGCCAGAATCGTGTTTGCCAGAAGCTTGATGTAGTAAAGGGCCGAATACCCGCCGGGATATACCTCATTCCAGCGTTCCAGAAGATCCCGATAGAGGTACAATGGAGGAAAATACATCAACCAGATGCAAAGGGCTACGGCAATCAACACTGGATAGGAATCCCGAACATGCAGGATTCCATAGAACAGGAGTACCAGAAGCGGAAGAATCAAAGTCACTTGATGATGATACCATGTGAGAGGAGAAATAAGGGTCATCACGGCCACGTAGTAGGAGAAATGGAGACTGCTTTTCCAGCGGTCTTCGCCCAATCCCTTAACGTATCTCGTCACCATCATGCAGGAGGCGATCCATCCCAGGTTAGTAATGGCAGAAAGGGCCTTTCCCAGGGCCGGACTTTCATATAAGACTGTGGTTCCGCCGTACTGGGCCGGAAAGTCCTGCATGAATAGCCTGGCATATAGTCCTTTGAACGATTGATTCAATGGATGACTTACCGGCCAATCCAGCAGGGGGATCGTATCGGAAAGCATAAATCCGAACAGGATGCTATTGAGATAATGGGCCACCATCTCCCAGGAGAAGTAGGCGATACTCGCCAGACCCAGAAACAACCCGGAGGCGATCATCGAAGCCATGAGCTTCCAGCGCTTCTCCAGAATCACTTTAAGACCCAGAAATAGCGGCGAAAGCTTGATCACCCCTCCGATGGTCAAAGCCAGGCCCGACACAATCGGATACTTGCGCTCTGCCATCAAGGCCGCCACCAGGGTTACCAGCGTGAGTACGTTGATCTGCCCATCCTGCAAATCGGCCGCCAGCGGATGAAGGAAAGGGAGTATAGCCAGCCCCAGACCAGTTAGCAATAAGATCCAGTATCTGCGGTCAGCCAGATTGCGATAGCGTTCCATGCCCAGCAAATACATGGCCAGGGAAAGTACGATAGCAACGAGCAAGAATGCTTTGATGGATACGAAGAAGGCCTGCGCGGTATTTATATCCACTTCCGGCAGCGGAATCATAAAAAGGTAGAACGGGGGACTGTACAGATTGGCCCGAAATATCTTGAACTCAATGTTGTTTTGTTCTGCGGCTTCCTTGATTACGGCCAGGGAATAAACGTTCTTTCGCTGCAGGGTGATTTTATGCGCCAGGAAGTAGGCGGGAAAGTCCAGTTGCTCCGCATTCTGGGCATGTCTTCTATGACCTCGCTGAAAATCATAGAAATGACCCATACCAAGAATCAGAACAAGGATGGATAGAATCTTGAAAAATAGGCTGCGCTTCTGTAAACCGGGTAATACTTGGAAGTTCTTGGAGCTCATTCCGGGACCCAGAACAACACTTCCCGATCCTGATGTAGGATCAATCCGGTTTTTATGGATCCAGTCTACATACCACTGATTGTATACCTCATCATTGTCTTTTGCGTTCCTTTGTTTCTCAAGAAAGATAGCACGTCGGATGAGTCCTATTTTCTGGCCGGGCGGACCCTCGGGGTTCGAGCTTCTTTTCTATCAGTGGTCGCTACGGAAACCTCTGTGGCCACGGTGCTCATTTTTCCCGCGGCCGGGTATGCCGGACGATGGAATCTAATTGCTCTTTGCCTGGGCTACATTGTGGGCCGACTGTTTGTGGCCAGGTTCTATTTGAAGTCCATCTACGAAATGACGGATTCTTCCATCTACAAGGCTCTGGGTTCCGACAACCCGTCCAGATTGTTTCTTGAGCTTGCTTATCTTGCCGCAAAGTACATTTCCAGCGGAGTGCGATTCTTTATGGGCGGCCTGGCCCTGGCCGAGCTTTTCGGTGGTCCGGTGGCTTTCTGGATTGTGCTCACCGCCCTGGTGGCCGGGGTGTATAGCCTTTCCGGTGGACTGAAAGCTGTAGTTGTTACCGATCAATTGCAGGGACTGATTTTGTTCTTCACCGGTCTGGCCCTTCTGGGCCTTCTATGGCCTGCAGGACCTTTCTTTTCCGAAAAGGTGCTACCTTCGCTGTTCAGCTTTAAAGTCGATTTGTTCGACGGGGCGCATACCTTGCCGCTTTTCATTGGCGGCGCGGTCGTATCCATAGGTAGCCACGGCGCCGATCAGGATCTACTGCAGCGAGTGCTGGCCGTGCGAAATCTGAAGCTGGCGAGGCGAACCCTGGCGCTGAGTGGAGTCGGGGCCACAGTGGTGATTATGACATTCATCGGCGTAGGCGCCTTTCTCTATGCTTCGAATCCCGATCTGGGAGAAACCGGACAGCTAATGCAGTACGTTAAGCTGTCGGCCAATCCTATTCTTACCGGTTTGTTTGCGGTGCTCGTCGCGGCCGCTGCCATGTCCACGCTGGACAGCGCCATACATTCCACCGGCGCGGTCTGGAAGTCTATTCTGTCGTCGCACAGATCTCCTCGCTGGTTTTCCTTGCTTTCGCTTGCGCTGCTCACCCTGTCGGCCCTTGCCTTCATCTTCTTTCAGCAGAAAGCGGACAACCTTCTGGCTCTGGCCCTGGGCTCCATGAACTATATTAATGGCGGACTGATCGGCATCTTTACCTACTATGTATTCTGGAAGAAGCCGCTATCCGTGCTTCCTATGTCGCTGGCAATTCTTACGGGCTTTTTCTGTACGCTACTTTTGAACCTGGTTTCTGTACACTGGACCTATATTGCTCTTGCTGCCAGCGTTAGCGCTTTGCTGGCCATCCTTCTGGGACAAATGGTCCATGAAAGATGGCAGAGTCGATTTTCTCAAACTCCCTGATGCAAGTCCCAAAGCGCTTTGCGAAGGCGCTTTTTTCCGAAAGCGGTTTGCTGCAATACTTTGCTAAAGCATATCCATGAACTGGTCTTCGGTGACGATCTGAATCCCCAGTTTCCCGGCTTTCTCCAGCTTGGAGCCGGCCTCGGCTCCAGCCAGCAAATGAGTGGTTTTCGCGCTTACGGAGCCGGTGGTTCTTCCCCCTCGCTTACGAATTTCGTCCATGGCCAGGTCTCGGGGGCGAAAGTGCGCAAAGCTTCCGGTGACGCACCAGGTTTGGCCCTCCATGGTTTGCTCCAGCGTGTTGGTTTCTTTCGGCTGCTCCATCTGAAGACCTGCCTTTTGTAGACTCTCCAGTCTTTGCAGGTTTTCCGAATTGGTAAGCTGTTCGATGACTACGGAAGCGGTGTCCGGACCGATACCGTCCATATCGTCCAGAGTTTCGTGGGCATTCTTACTGGAAGCAAGCTCCAGCCACTTATCCAGCGAGTCGAACCCGTTCTGGATCAACACGTCGGTTATGAAAGGACCAATCTCTTTCATGCCCAGAGAAGCCATTACAGTGCGAAAGGGTTTTTGCTTTGATTTTTCAATTCCGTCCAGGATGATCTGAACGCTCTTTTTCCCAAGGCCTTCCAGTTCCCCCAGTTCTTTCTCGTTTTCTTTCAGCTGATAGATGTCTTCAATCTTCTTGATGAAGCCCTGCTCGTAAAGCAGTCGGATGGTCTTTTCGCCCAGACCGGCGATGTCCATTTGTTTTCGCTGGCAGAAAAAAACCAGGGCATTCACTTCTTTTTCGGTGCAGGATGGGTTGGTACAGAGCCAGTCCACCATATCTTCGGGCCGGCTCAGCGCTTCGCCGCAGGATGGACAGTTTTCCGGGAAACGAAAGGGCTTTCCAGGGCCTGGATCCACTACCTCTTCCACGGCGGGAATGATGTCTCCACGCTTGCTCACTTTGACCCTGGAACCCACGCGAACGCCCAGTTTTTCAATGAAATCCGCATTGTGTAGAGTGGCATAGGTCACAGTAGTGCCTGCAAGCTGGACGGGGATCAACCGGGCCCGGGGCGTGACCCGGCCCGTGCGACCCACAAACACTTCGATTTCCTCTACGGTGGTTTCGGCCAGATCCGGCTCAAATTTCAGTGAGGTGGCCCAGCGCGGCACCGCGGCGGTGAATCCGAGATCCAGCCTGCGGAAACGATCATCCAGCTTTAATACCAGTCCGTCTACCGGGAAGGGTACTTCTTCGCGCTTTGCCTCGAAGGATTCAATGGCTTTACGTAGATCAGCATCGCTCTTATAGCTAATGGTCACGTTATCCGGGAACACAGGAAGACCCTGGGAAAGGGCATAGTTCAGCAGTTCTGAATCCGACTGAAAACGTTCGGGATCCGAAGACAGATGCAAATCAAAGGCAACCCATCGCAATGGGCGCCGAGCGGTTTCTCTGGACTTCTTGTGTTTCAACGATCCGGCAGACAGGTTTCGCGGATTGGCATAGATTCCCTCGGACTCTTCGTTAAACTTCTCAAAATCGGAAAACGTCATGTAGACTTCGCCGCGGGCAACCAGGTCTACTGGCTCTTTGAGGGTTCCGGGGATGCTTCGAATAGTGCGGGCGTTGTTTGTGACCACATCGCCTATCTGCCCGGTGCCCCGGGTTACGGCCCGAATGAGTTTTCCCTTTTCGTAATAGAGTACGAGGGTGGCGCCATCCACTTTCCATTGCAGATTCACCGCTTCGCCTTTTCGCACGGTCTTTTCCGCCCAGTCTACAGCTTCCTGCGTAGAGTAGGTATTCGAAAGCGAAAGAATGGGCACTGTGTGTTCGAATTTCTCAAAACCCGCCTCGAGATCCGACCCCACCATTTCCGTGGGCGAATCCGCTTCCTTGAACAGAGGGTACTCCTCTTCCAGCCGACTCAGTTCCTTGAGCATCTCGTCGAAATGCTTGTCGCTTATTTCGGGCTGATTCTCTACATAATATTTGTGCTGATGATATCTTAACTGCGAGCTCAGTTCTGCCATCCGTTGCTGCACATCCACCCCGTTTGTAGAAATGTTTCGGGCGCGGCCCTTGCCGGGATTGCTCTGAGCCGAAGCGTTGCCGGTCTGCGCTCTGGCAATGGACTGCTGCGATGGAGACTTCTGTTTATTGCCGGATGACGATTTCTTTTTGGAAGACGATTTCTCTACCGTCCGCAAGGATGCTGCTTTCTTTTCGGAAGAGGATGTCTTTGCCGTTCGCACGGGCGCTGATTTCTTTTTGGAAGACTTTGACCTGTTCGAATCTTGCGAGGCTGGCTGACGTTTTCGGGTTTTTTTGGCTACGGGGCTGCCACCATCGGCGACAGCGGGGTTCCGGGCCGCAGATTTTCCGGTGCCCACAGCCTTCTTATTTGATGCTGTCTGCTTCTTCTTTGCGCCTTTCGCAGTGGCCTTCTTCTTTGAGGAATTTACATTTGCCATATAGATTCAGTGAATGGTCTTCCAGCTCGAAGTGGTTATTGTTGGCTATTTCCAGCTGAATCTTTTCAATCTCTGGCACAACAAATTCTTCGATTCGTCCGCAGTCTACGCATACCAGGTGGTCATGGTGGGCCCGGGGAGGAATGTATTCGTAGTACTTAACTGACTGGCCAAAGTTATGCTCCGTGAGCTGACCGGACTCTACCATAAGCGAAACGATTCTATAGATGGTGGCCCGGGAAATCTCTCCCTTCCGGTCCTTGAGGGCATCGGCCAGGGAGTCCACTGTAAAGTGGGTGCCCAGTTCGAATACCTTTTCGGCTACCAGCAGCCTCTGATTCGTAATCTTCAAATTTCGCTTTTTCAGGAAATTGGAGAAGTTGGTGAGTTCACGGTGAATATCTGCTGTTTCCGCCACGGGTAGAAATTAATCATTCATAGCTGTGGTTGCAATCAAAACTCTTGCCTGATTGGATGCCAGAGGGGTAAATGGACCATGGAAGAAAAGCGCAAGTTCCCCCGGGCGGACCTGGTCTTCCGAATCGAGTACCGCACATTAAAGGAGGAACAGCCCCATACAGGTATGACCAGGGATCTCAGCATGGGCGGAGTAAGCCTGGAAACCGAAACTCCGTTCGATAAGGGCACTCCTATTTCGCTTTCCTTCTCTTTTCCCGAGCTTGATGGAACCATTCATGCTACCGGCCGCGTGGTGCGCTCCTGGCAGGATGGGGACAAATGCTTCACCGCTCTGAAATTCACCGCGGTGCATCAGGATGACCTGGCAATTCTAGAAGCTCACCTGGCCCAGTACTACGGTGACCAGGAGTAGAGTCCCGGTTGAACCCTGCTGTCCTTACTTTCGCCACCGACGGCGGAATTCGGGGCCGGGTGATGCCCGTCCAGGGCGCCTATTGAAAGTGCTCAAATGCCAGAGCCGGCTTCACCGGTTTCTGATTCAGATAGAATATCGCCGCCGGAGTCGGACTCGGGCTATCAAAGGTGCCGATCCGAACAAAACCTTCGGGTAGCGGTTCCGGCGAAGCTACCAGAAGCTCCAACTCTTCTCCGGACCCGGCGGCGAAAACCGGCCCTTTTTCCAAAACTGCCGGAACCATGGATAGCCTTTCCAGTTCCACCCGCAACGATAGGCCAGAGCTTTCGGCAAACCGGTTGCAATCGGCAAAGATTCCATCGCTCAAGTCCATGGCCCCGGAAACGGGGAAATGCTGCGCCTGAAGCGCATTCAGTTGCCGGGCCGCTTCCAGATTGGCCCTGGGGCGCAGGTGCCGCGCAATAGCCAGGTGTTGCCAATTCCGGGACTGTAGCTGTCGTGAGATGTCTATGGGCCTCCCTGTGGGGCTGCCCAGCGGGGGATTCCGGGTAGCGGATCCAGTGCTTGAGTCGTAGTCCGCAGGCTCCGCGGCTCCCGGGCTCGCGGATTCGGTGGAGATTTCGTTTGTAGCTTTCAAATCATCAGGATATTGCAGATCCCGGGGGCGACCGCCGCTTTCCAGCAGCTTATAGCCCAGTTGGCTGAGGCCCACGTGACCCGATAGAAATAGGCCGTCGCCGGGTTGGGCTCTGCGGAATCTCGGTTGAAGCGCCGGACCAAAGAGAGTCAGGGAAAACAAATATCCGATGCTTCGGAAGGTATCTCCGCCCACCAGAGCGATACGATGTTCCCTCAGAAGGTGCCTGAAGCAGCTGGAGAAACGCTGAATCAATGCCTCATCGGCAGGTTCAGGCAGTCCCAGGTTTAACAGGCAAAACTCCGGCATTCCGCCGGCGGCCCAGAGATCGGAAAGGTTTACATGGAGAAGCTTAAAGGCAATGTCTTCCGGGCTGGACCAGTCCAGACGAAAGTGGGTGTCCTGGGCCAGGCTATCGGTGGTGTAAAGATAAGGTTCTCCTCCGTGTTCAATGAGCGCGCAGTCGTCAGCGCTCAGATCCGGGTTTAGCCCCCGTATGATTCTACTTTCCAGGGAAGGCATATACTGTCAGAAAAAGACTGTACTGGTTCTCCGTCAGGTATTTCTGTGGGAGCGTGGAACCGACGGAGGCACGCAGGATCCTGGGTCTGGAGTCCATGGAAGGCGCTCTGGACAGACAGCGTCTACAGAGCGCTTTTCATCGACGTCTATTCGAGATACATCCGGATACCGGCCATGCGATCCAAATGCCGGGACTGTCCGTGGATACTCTGATCGAAGCGCGCAAGACTCTGCTGATTCGCCTTGAAAAGCAGAGCCAGCCGGACGCCCAGAGCCAGCCATTTGAGTCGACTTCTGGCGATGGCGGCGCAGGTCGGGCCCGGGGTGTCGAGCAGGGAGGCGATTCCAGAGTTTCCGAAGCAACGTCCGATGCAGTCGGTAAAAAAGCGAACGACAGCGGTTCCGGTCCGGAGGGGTATAATCTTTACAGAAAAGCGCTTTTTCTCTACTCGGAAGCCATACTTGCCTATTTCGAAAACAGGAAACGGGTCCAGGGGAAGACCGTGAGCGAACCCAGCGCGGAGCCGGAAACGTTTCGCTCCCACCTGGAAGAGGCGCGAAGTCTATTTGTCCAGGTTCTGGAGCGATTCCCCGGAGGCACCTGGACCCCGGATGCCATAGAACAGATTGCCCGGATTAACGTCTGGTTGAAGCGTGATCGCTCCGGTGGAGGATAGATCGCGAAACTCATCGTATAGCCAGAGAAAAGGCAGGGCCCGGGAAAACGATTTCAGCCTGGACGAGGCGTTGCGAAAGATGCGATCCGGGTCGGCGCGAAGGGATTGAATTCGATTGGCGTATAGAAAGGTTTCCAGATTGCGAAACCGGGCGCCGGCCATTTCGTCCGGGATGCCGTAAAGATACAGGGACTCAACCAGGGCCAGAGCCCCTTCCATAGGATGAAAAATCCGCCGCGCAATCTTCTGAACGGATGATCGCATATAGGCCGGATCCAGTCCGGGCTTCTTGAAATCCTTTAGTAGCAGGATTCGAATTCTACCGCTCATGGATGGATTCTTCCTTATGTAAGAATCGAGTTCATGGCACAGCAACAGGGTATCCACCCGATTGCAGTCCAGGTCGGCCACGATCACAATCTGTTTCTGTTCGCGCAGGCCCTCTAGAACCAGGGATATGTCTTTTGCGCTGGAAAGATCGCCTCGTGGACTGTAACCGGCAAACAGAAGAATTTGTCGGTAAAGCCGGCGAAACGGATCGTCCATGATTAGAAGCGCGGCGCCGTTCGTGTCCTCCGAGATCTCCGGAAAGAGATACAGATTATCCAATCCCGGAAAGAAAAGTGCGCCGGCGCCCGCCTCGTAGAGCTTCCGTAATTCATCGGGTTCTCTGTATAGCTGTCCTGCGCAGAGAAGCACCGGAAGGCCCCAGTCCAGAAGTTCGTCCAGACGGGAAAAAGGCAGTTCAGGAATCCACAGTGTGCCGGAGGATGCGTAGGCCGGTTCGAAGGAATCTACCGTGCGAAAGCTCGCGCCGCCCGAGGCCTGGCGGGCTAATAGATAGGCTTCCATCAGGCCCTTTTGAAAGTCTTTCAGATCCAGGCCGGCAAAGATCAGTTCCACTAATCCTCCTGTCCCGGATGATAGCTCTGCAGCGTGCGAAACTGGATTTCTAATTCGGAAAGGTAGGTTCTTCGCAGAAGTCGTTTCTGAAAGATGGGGGCCTGATCCGCGAAGTGCCGGGAGTCCGGGCGCATGCTGCTTCCATAAGGTTGCGCGGCGAAGGACTGCACTCCATTGGGCCCGAACTCCGCCAGCATTATGAATGAATCCCCGGCATAGATCTTCTGCCATTCGGGATGAGCCCATCCCATCCAGCCGTCCAGGTCCTTTACATGCATCGCATTTAGAACGTCCGGTCCGCCGCCCATTCCCAGAATTGTATCGCCACGAATCAGTTTTTGTCTGCTGTGGAGAGGGTCGTCCAGATTGCCGGTATCCAGCAAATAGTCCACCGCGTCGGCAAAGGTTTCCAGCGGATCGGGAGTCTGGTCGGGACTCTTGCGGTCCACTACCAGAGCTTTCCAGATTGGGCGCCAGGTGAGAATGGCAAGCATTGCTCCTTTGCTTTCCGGATGGGCAGTGCCGTCCCAGTTGCGAAGCACCTCCAGGGCCTCGGCTTCCAGAGCATTCGTGGGCTTGAATCCCTCGAGCACTGGATAGACGGCTTCCTGAAAAATGGGGGCGGAGGGATGGTACTTGCGATCGAACTTGTATCGAAGAAATTCTTCTCTATCTATGGAAGGATCCTGACCGAATAATTCCAGCGATCGAAAGGCTCGATTTGTTAATCTGCTTTCTATGTGTTCGTACTGCGGATTATCGCTTCGGGAAGGATTGTAGGGCTCGCTGGTTGTATAAAACGGCGTAGAGTTAGCGTTTTGTACGAATCCGGACGGAGGATTGGTCACTGCTGGAAGTTCTTCGTATGCGAGATAATCATCCCAGAGATATTCCCGGGAGTCCGCATTGATAATTCCTTTGTAGTCCGCGCCCGGTTTTCGTACAGGCAGTTTCGCATTGTATATGTAGGCGATGTTGTCTTTGTCTGCATACACCGTATGAAACATGGGCATGGATTGCATCTTCATCGCTTCGGTCCATTCCCGGAAGCTGTTGGCTTTGGCCATGCGATACCATTGCTCCGCCGAGCCAGCATGGTTTTCCAGCCCGGCAACCCGCACTGCGATGATGCCCGAATCCGACTCCAGAGCCGGTCCAAAGATGCTATCATAAACTGTGCGACTGACCGTCACTTCGAAAAAGAAAAGATCCATGGTGATATCCACATCACGGCTTCGCAGTTCCAGGGTTTCGCCGTCCACCGTATACTTCGTATGGTCTTCGTCGGTCTTCAGTCGATACAGATCCACAAGGTCCGGGGTGTTCACGGTATGGGTCCAGCCCAGTTTCTGGTTATGCCCCACGAAGATCAAAGGGCTTCCCGGAAAGGTGGCGCCATACATCTCAAACCCGTCTTCGCTTTTTAAATGTGCTTCGTACCAGGCCACAGCGCCGTCCCAGGGCTGATGCGAATTTACGTTCAGTCGGTTCAGACCATCCGCCGAACGCAATCGGGACACAGCATGAGCATTGCTGGCCACCATGGCGTAATCTTCGTACCAGGCATCGGTTTCCAGGGATTCCTGGTCGCCAAACTCTTGCGCATTCCCCGGCCCTGGCTTGAGCATAAAGGCTTCGGAGTTTTGCCGGTCTTCGTCCGGGATGTCATCTTCGGTTGTGGCCAGAGCCTTGCCCAGTTCCTGTCCGGTTCCTACGAATAGCGGTATCTTATGCACAAATCCCCGGGCCAGGTCCATTGCCTGCACCGGAAAGAAGCGACCGTCCACTTCCCGGGGATGCTTGATCGCGTAGTAGTTAAGGCCATCGGCGTAACCCTGGAATATAGACTTGAGCTCGTCGGAGATTTGCTCTTCGTAGGTTGCTTCGGTACGTTCATTAATGCGAAACATTCCGGCGTAGAAATCGTTCTGCAAAGATGTGCTGGAAAGATGCAGCCGGGATAGTTGCCCCCTGGAAGCGGCCACCACTGCTTGAATCGTAGAAAAGTCGTCTTCGGCATGGGCATAGGCCAGGCCAAAGGCCACATCCGCCTCCGTTTTTCCCAGGATGTGTGGAACGCCAAAATCGTCTCTACGGATGGTTACATTTTGCGCTTTGTTTGCCAGCGAGATCGCCAGCTCAGGATCCGGGCGGAATCGCACTCTTTCCGTTCTAACAATTAGTCCGATAAAGACCAGGGCTCCCAGCCAGATGAAAATCAGCGCCGGGATGCGAATATAGGGTTTATCGGATAAGGATTGCATGATTTTCTGAATGTCTGCCCGCCGAACACCTGTCAAATCCAATCGAATCGCGGAAATTTTGCGAATTTTTATTTGTGAAGTGCGAGTTCCTGAGTTTTCTGGAAGCAATGAGTGTTTTCAGAGCACCTGTAACAAGGACCCTGGTGGGAGTGAATGTGGCAATACACATCGTTCTCGTAATTCTATCCGGAAGCCTGTTGGCTTTCCAACAGGGCAGCCTTGCGGATCGCGTATTTCATTCCTACGGACTGGTTCCGGTGGATTTCTGGTCCGGGGCGGTCTGGCAACCATTTACCAGCATGTTTCTGCACGGAAACATAATCCACATAGTTTTTAACATGCTGGCCCTGTGGTCGTTGGGAGCCCCCATCGAGCACAAAGTAGGATCTTCCAAATTTTCGGTACTCTATTTCGTTTCGGGTCTCATGGGAGCGCTCTTCGTAATCGTCTTTCAAAGAGATTTAAGCCATCCTACCATCGGGGCTTCCGGGGCCGTGGTAGGACTTCTGGGCGCCCTGGCTGTTTTTTTCCCCCGGGCTCAGTTACTTCTATTTTTCTTTCCCGTTAAGGCGCGTACGGCGGCCATCATCTTCGGAGTTGGTTCGTTGCTTCTGGCGCTCACAGGTCAGGCCGCCGGTCTTTCCCATCTGGGACACCTTGGCGGCCTCATTGGCGGAGTGTTGTTCACATGGTGGGCCCTGGCTCCCACTCAGGAAGAGCGAATGGATCCGGGCCCGGCCGCCGGCCGAGGTTTCGGTGGCTTCTCTGGAACTACACGTCGCACAGGCGCGTCGCAGCAAACGGGAGCTGAAGAGCAGATGCTTCGCATGATGCAGGAAATCATGCGGCAGAGGCAGGGCGGCACTCCAGGCGGATCCCCCGGCGGGCGTCCCATGAAAGAGATCAATCCGATTCGGGATCGAGACCAGTACGATGAGCCTTCCAGAGATCGCCCGGGATCCGGGGACGATGCTGGATCAAGCCAGGAAGGTGGCAGCCCGGGCGGGGGTAGGCTCTACTACGATCCAGCCAGCGGCCGCTTCTTCTTCAAATAGGATCGTTCAATATTTTCTCTTCGTTGAGGAACTCGCATGCTGTGACCGGCGGGTTGACCTTTGGTTCGAAGAGAACCCCCGGTTCTCAACCCATACACCAGGATGGGGGATGCTCTGCCTTCATGTCGACGGGTGCCTTTCCGAGTAATGCGACAGGCTCAACGGGAAGGCGAGAGTATCCTGAATAGCAGCCTCTGGTTGCTCACCTGTTATTCGCAATCCGCTTGCTCAATACATGGATGAATGGGCTCACCGACCACACAGTCTAATTTAGGAATAAGTGAGAACCACAGGTTCTCTACCAACCCGCCAGGATGGGCCGGTGTTGCATTATCCAATAGGGTTGGGTCCGCTCGAGCTAGCAACAGGAGGTTGCTTTCCGGGTGCTCGGTTCACGGAGGGACCGCGTCGTGGATAGCGGCTCAGTTGGATGAATGAGAGAGACCCTCCGGGTCTCCTCCAATCGCCAGGATGGGCTGGTGGGTCGTGACAGATTTGGCGGAAGTCTTTCTGAACCGTGCGGCTGTCGCTGTAGTTTTAAGGTATGATTTGATGAGACCCCCCGGTTCTCAACCCATACACCAGGATGGGTGTGGTCCGTTGCAAAATGCCAGGCGTTCGTTCGAGATAAGCGACACGATGTCGCTTTCCGGGCACTCGGTTCACGGAGGGGCCGCGTGCCCGGCGAGAACGAGCGCCTGGCAGAAGTAGCGAGGATGCTACCCCATCCGCTAGAAATCGTAGCTTTCCAGAGCTTCGTCTACGGACTTGAAGATCTCAAACACGGAGGTCAGCTTTGTGATTTCCATCAAGTTCTCAACGTCGGAATTCAGTCCCGCAAAGACCATACGGCCCTTGAGATAGTCCACATGCTTGAAGATGTTAAGGAAAAGGCCCAGCGCTGCCGAGTTGATGAAGGGTACTTTCTTCATGTCGATGATGAACTTTGGGGCGCTATTGGGTTTGATATACTTTTCCATCTTTTCGGCCAGGTTGTATTCGTCCCCGGACTTGATGGCCCCTTCTATCTTGACAATATTGACTTCGCCCCTGGTGGTTACCTTTACTTTCATACGGATAGTTTAAACCTTAGCGCTTGCCCTGTGGTCTTCAGCACATACTCTCCGGGCGCATATAGATGCAACGGGAAGGCAAGAGCGCCTGAAAGACCAAGTTTATAGCATACCTTATTTTGACTGTAAAGCGAAATCCCCACAGGTTCAACATTTTTTACAGGCTCCAGCAATAAATAGTGCCTGTCCCCCACGGCACAGAACTCATAGAGCAAAGCCGGTCCCGGACTTCCCAGAAAACCGGCGTCGAGGCTACCGGGCCCCCGGGTTTCCTGGCCTTGCCATTGCTCGAGTCCGGCCCTGAGAGCCCTTCGCCCCATTCCGATTCGTCTATGGATGGCGGCTTTGCTTATTCCCAGGAAACCGGCTATTTCCCGGAGGCTCATGACAGGCGCGGTGTTGGCGGTGCGTTCCCGTTCCATCCTTCGGCGGATGGTACGGTAATCGCGGTTGTAGTTGCCGCGGAGTATTCGGTCAAAATAGAGGCTCATCTTTCTTCGGTGTCTGCTTTTCCAGTTTTCCAGATTGTTCAGCTTCTTATTGTATTCCGTAAGCAATTCCCTGGCTCGTTGGGCTCCGTGTTCGGCGCATAGATGGCGAAGGTCTGCCAGTTGCAGAGGCCAGCCGGCCTGCAACTTCATAGGTACTCGTCTGCGGGGGCGGATTTGGCTCAGGACCATGGCCAGTGGTGTATGCCAGTGAGTAGTGGCGTCCTGGAAGTGGCTAAAACTCTCTACGGGCACTTCGCAGCTTTTGTGCTGATATCTTTTGGTCTTTCTAACGTAGTTCATGAAATCGAATCGCATGCAGCGGGCCAGATAGCCGGTGAAGCTTTTCACCGGACGCCTTTTAAATGAGTGCAGGAACCGGGGCAACTTTTCCACGAACTGTAGAAGGAAATCCTGACAAATGTCCGGATCACGATTTAGCCTTCGTGAATACTGCATCATCCATTCAAAGCTTTCCGAGGCAAAGGAATGAGAGCAACCGTGTAGACGATACTTTTGATAGGCTTCTTGAACGGAGTTGGACTCGGCTTTTTCCGATACGGTTTCCATACCTATCCAGTGTAAGCTTCCAGAGATTTGTTCCACGGAAATCCGGACCGGGGGAGTCTGTCGGGCTTAAAAAATGGTTTCCTTTTCGGTTTTTATGGACCAATTGACAGGATGCGAAACCCCAGCGACCCGATCCGTTTTCGCAAGATGGAGGCCACCGGGAATGACTATGTCTATTTCGGTCCTTATCTTACCTCTACGGGCGCATTCGATCGAAACAGAAGCGAATCCGTGCTCCAATGGCTTACAGACTCGGTGATTCGTCGGCTAAGCGATAGGCACTTTGGTGTAGGAGGCGACGGGGTTGTACTGGTGGCTCCTCCGTTACACGAAAACAATGCGGCTCGAATGTACATGTGGAATGCCGATGGTAGTCCGTCGGCTATGTGCGGCAATGCACTGCGAAGTGTAGCCCTTTTAATCCACCGGGAAACACGGAGATTTCATTTCAGTATCGAGACCGGCGACCATTCTTACGAATGTCTGGTGGAAGAAACCGAAACCGATCCATTGATTAGCGTGGATATGGGCCCGCCCATACTGGACCTGGACACTGTGCCTTATGCGCCGGTGCAATCCAGGATGCTTGAACCGGCGAATGAGTCGGAACTGAAGCCGGCCAGAATCCAGTTGGAGGCGGATGGACAAATCTGGACTGGCCGCACCCTCTCAATGGGAAATCCCCATTTTGTGGTGGACCTTACGGAAAACCAGGTAGGCTCGCTGGACAGCCTGAATCTGGAGGCATTGGGGCCGGCCCTGGAGCATCATCCCGCTTTTCCGGAACGGGTAAACATTGAGTTTATCGAGAGAAAAGACGACAGGACCATTCGACAGAGAACGTTCGAAAGAGGCTCTGGTGAAACCCTTAGCTGCGGAAGCGGCGCATGCGCTGCCTTCATCGCTTCTCGCGCAAATCAGGGCATTAAGACTACGGCTCCCCTGAAGATCGAACTCAGAGGCGGGACACTTATTCTTTCCCTGGAAGGAAACAGAATAAAGATGCAGGGACCCGCAAGGATTGTATTCGAAGGATTGATTTAGACCGGCGAATCGAGAAGGGCTGAAAGCGATGAAACTAAACGTTTAAAGCTCGAAAACAGTTTGCTGAAGCTCTGGCAATCGTTGACGGAAGCGCTGGAGCTTCGGTGGCCTGCATTAGCGATTAGGGGAGCGCATGAGGGAGCAGGGCATGAGCCCTGCCCACTGCAATGCCTGGCAGACCACTCAGGCAGCGGTCTGCCAGAAAGGATTAGCGACCCTTGCGAACGGTACGCACGCTGGTCTTCGGAACTGTAAGACTGGTTCCGTCGGATTTGATGATGTTAATCAGGTTCCCCTGGATAATGGTCTTCACGTTTCTATGAACCGTGCCGTCCCGCATGATTACGGTATCGCTAAAACCGGGACCAGGGTTGCTGGTCGATCCCGGGCTCACTGGCTTGTCGTCGCCCTTTACCACCGTGCACTGACGGGAGTAGATGCTCAGAACGTTCAGCTGCTCCGTATCCACAGTGCTGATTCGAGTAATGCCGCCGTCATTCGCCGCATCGCTGATAGTGCCTTCGCCCCAGGTCCAGCCGATGATCCACAGCAGGATGCGATTGGTGCATGCCTCTCCGGTGCGTGTTTGAGGGATGCTCAGATCGTTGCCGCTACCCGGGGTAGTGGTTTGCTGGTACAGAGCGCCAACAGGTCCCTGACCTGCCGGATGACCCATGAACATACACTGGGTAAAAACCGCTGATGCCATCAGAATGGTGGATATCCTAAATATAGTTTTTACGTAACTCATTTCCACCCCCTGACTACAGTGCAATACTCGGCTGTAAGGCCCAGTACTCCTTCGGTTGTATGGCTTACGCTGGCGATTTTAGTAATTCCCTGCGCGCGGGTTGCCGCCCGAATGGAAGCGTCGCCGATAGCGAAATAACCCAGATAGCTTGTTGCGCAGGCGCGCCCAGTAACCATATCCGAGGATTCTGCGCTGCCCGAACGGCCAACTCCACCGTTGTTGATGATGTTAACTACGGATGGAATACCGTATTGAGTAGCGAAGCAGCCGGGCATCAGAAACCCCAGTGCCGCTAGCATGATGATTGATTTGATTCGCATTAGCTCCCCCTGACAACTGTGCAAGCTTGAGCATAAACGAGCAGGCTAAACACCTCGATGTCAATCGACTGTACAGCAGAAATGCCGCCGTTCTGGGCTGCTGTTCGCACGGATGCGTCGCCAAGCGCTACCAGGCCCAAAAAGCTCTGAGCGCACGCTTGCCCTTCTTTGGCTCCATTGGGCGAGCTTCCATGAATACCAATCTTTGTGCTGGTAAAGATACTTCCTGTGGGACCGATGCCGCCGCTGGCGCAACTACCGA
This sequence comes from Spirochaetaceae bacterium, assembly GCA_002730875.1. GTDB lineage: Bacteria > Spirochaetota > Leptospiria > Leptospirales > Leptonemataceae > UBA3465. Next base: position 237,737 of record PCBI01000019.1, read on the forward strand.
ATAGGAACAGCGAAGCTGTAACCATGACCAATATGATTATCGACTTTTTCAATTCTTTCCTCCTGCCAGGCATACTGAGACATAGTTTTTGCTCATGCCCGGGATAGTTGGACTGCTTAGCGGGAATCCCTGGATTAAACAAGCAATTTCTTCTTGATTGATTCCAGGGCTGGCCTGTACTCGTGCCGGAGGAACTTTAGCTTCCTTCGGAGGCCGCTATTATGTATCGATCTACTGCTATTCTTGCGACTTTACTCATTTGCGCATTACCCGCCTGTGATCTTTTTAAATCCGGGCCGGAACTTCGCGAACCAGGCAAAGATGTTGAGCTTACCGCCGTTGTGCTTCTGGCCACCGGGTCTGTAACGGCGGACGGGGAGGCCTTGAGGGCCGGAAGCATTCTTAAGTCAGGTCAGTTACTGAAGACCGGCGCGAACAGTTTCTGCGATTTACAGGTTCGTGGGACGGACTCTTCGGCGATGATACGCCTGAAGGCAAATTCAGAATTTGTTCTCAAGGGACGACAGTTTGGACAGAAAAGAGAGATTCTGGCTGAACTAAAGAAAGGACACGGTATGTTTGATCTGGACAAGATCAGCAAGTCCGAAGAGTTTCAGGCCATCAGTCCTACGGCTGTGGCCTCCGTACGCGGTACAAAGTATGAACTGATGGTAAAGGGGGACAGTACGGTTATCGAGGTGGCCGAGGGCCAGGTATCCAGTCGACCCCGGGTGCCCGCTCTCGAGGATCTGCCGCCGGAAGTGCGCGAAAGATCGGTGGTGGTACAGGAGTCGGTGGATCAGCTGAAGAGCAAAGAGGTAGTCCTCGGTCCCGGGAAAAAGGCCGAGGTCCAGGCGGTACAGGTTTCCCCGGAAGTGGAGGAAGCGGCGCGAAAAGCCATGGAAGCCCAGGCTCAGGGGCCGGAGAAGGCGAAGGAAGCCGCCCAGGCATTGGACCAATCGGTATCCGAAGATCCATCCCTGAAACAGGAATTGGACAAAGCAGCGCCGCCCGCCGCCCAGGAGATTCCGGATCCTGAAATGCAGCAGAAACTGGAAGAATACAAGGAGCTTATCCGAATAGAAAAAGAGAAAATCGAGGGCGACGATGTCTCCAGCGCCGTAAGTGATCGAAACCGCCAGAACCAGGCAAAGCTCATGAACCGGATTGAAAAGGTGTTCAATAAGCCTTCGGAAACCCTGGTTCTTATGAATGGCGCCCGCGTTTCGGGAGTGGTAATTCAGATCGGTGCCACCTACTATGTCTATACCGTAAACGGTCAGGTAGCCTATCCGGAAAGCCAGGTTTCGGGTATTGAATTCTAACACCGCATGTATGATCTAATCGTCATTGGAAGCGGTCCCGGCGGAGAAGGGGCCGCCATGAAGGCCACGAAAAGCGGACTGCGCGTGGCCATTGTAGATCTAAGAAAAGACCCTGGCGGAAACTGCACTCATCAGGGAACTATTCCCAGCAAAGCATTGAGGCAATCCATGCACAACTACGTGGAGTTTCGCCGCAACCCGCTATTCAGAAATCATCTGGATCAATTTACGCTGGAATTGCCGGAGCTATTGAATAGCGCCCGTTCCGTAATTCGTTCCCAGTCCGAGATGCGAAAGGACTTCTACGAAAGAAACGACGTGGACCGATTCACAGGCTTTGCTCGTTTCCTGGATGCAAACACCGTTCAAGTTGAGTCCGCCGATACCGCCCCGCGAAAGCTCCAGGGAAAGAACTTTGTAATTGCCAGCGGTTCTCGACCCTATCGACCGGAGAATTTGGACTTCAGTCATCCCCTGATTCGGGATAGCGACACTATTCTGGAAATGGAGAAAACTCCCCGAATCATAACTATCTATGGAGCCGGAGTTATTGGATGCGAATACGCTTCCATATTTCGCAACATGGGTATGAAGGTGAATCTGATCAACACCCGGGACAAGCTGCTTTCGTTTTTGGACGATGAGATTATCGACGCTTTGAGTTATCATCTACGACAGCAGGGCGTATTGATTCGCCACAACGAAGAGTTTGAATCCATGCGCTTCGAGGCTACCGACGAGGACCGTTCCGGCGAGGGAGATGCGGTTATCGTAACTCTGAAGTCCGGAAAAGAAATAAAGTCCGACGTTCTTTTCTGGGCCAACGGAAGAAGCGGAAATACCCGGGACATGGGCCTGGAATCCCTGGGGTTGGAAATCGATCATCGCGGGTACGTCCAGGTCAATGAATTCTATGTAAGCTCGCAGAGCCATATATATGCGGTGGGAGATGTGGTGGGTTATCCCAGTCTGGCCAGCGCCTCCTATGATCAGGGTCGGGCCGCAGTATCGCATCTGATCGGCGAAGACCTGCCTCCTTTGCTTCCAGAAAAGATACCCACTGGCATTTACACCAGTCCGGAGATCAGTTCCCTGGGAAAAACGGAACGTGAGCTAACGGAACAAAAGGTTCCATACGAAGTGGGACATGCGTTCTTCAAGAGCCTGGCGCGAGCGCAGATTACCGGATATAACGTCGGCATGCTGAAGCTTTTGTTTCATCGGGAGACCATGGCTTTGCTGGGCATCCATTGCTTTGGCTATCAGGCGGCCGAGATACTACACATTGGTCAGGCGATTATGGAACAACCCGGGGCCGGTAACAATATCCGCTATTTTGTGCACACCACATTCAACTATCCTACCATGGCCGAAGCCTATCGGGTGGCAGCCCTGAACGGGTTAAATCGACTTTAGGACTCAAGAGTTTAGATGCCTCCGTTATGGCTATCGTTACTTCCGGTGCTGTTTTTGATGGCCGGCCTGGTGTCAGTGGTTTCGCTTACAGGAAGCGAAGCTACATCCGGTCCTTCGCAGGTTGTGCTTATACTGTCGGGAATGTTTGCGGCCGTGCTGTATATGGGGCATGGCTTTGCTCTTGCCAGGAAAGCGCGAAGAAATCAATCCGGGACTGACTCAGCGGGCGACTCCCTGAAACGACAGAGCGGCGAAGACCCGAACATTCAACCGGTGGACCATGGCAATAGCCGTGCCTTCTCCTTCCAGGGCTACTGGGCCCGGCTGGAAAACAGCATCCTGTCCACCATCACCGAGGTGATGCCGGCAATCTTGATTCTACTTCTGATCGGAGCGCTGATAGGAGTCTGGATCGTTTCCGGTGTCGTGCCTGCCTTGATTGTATGGGGCACCGCGCTCTTGAATCCGACTATCTTCTATTTCACTGCCTGCATCCTGGCCGCGCTGGTTTCTCTGGTCACCGGCAGTTCCTGGTCCACTGCAGGCACCGTGGGTGTGGCTCTGGTGGGTATAGGTCAGGCTCTGGGTAGCGATCCGGCCATCACAGCCGGAGCCGTGGTATCCGGAGCCTACTTCGGGGACAAGATGTCGCCCTTCTCGGAAACCACAAACCTGGCGGCTTCCATGGCCGGAGTGGATCTATTCGAACACATCAAGCATATGCTTTTTACCACAGCGCCGGCCATGTTGATCAGTCTGATCGCTTTTCTCGGGCTGGGGTATTCGCTGGAAAGCCAGTCTACGGGAGCACGTCTGGCGGAAACGGTGCAGACCATTGAAAAGGTTTTCTGGATTCATCCGCTCTTACTTCTGGTTCCTGCGCTGACATTCTTTCTCATCTATAAAAAGATGCCGGCCATTCCGGCCATCCTTGTGGGCACCATTGCCGGCGGTCTGGTAGCCGCGCTGTTTCAATCCAGGGCTTTGGCCTATCTGGCATCCGGAGATATGGTAACTACGATTCTTGCGGCGGCCGGAAACGGACCGCAATACGATACCGGTAGCGTGGCCGTGGATAAGCTGGTGAATCGGGGCGGAATGAGTTCCATGCTGAATACGATCTGGCTCATTCTTTCGGCAATGTTCTTTGCTGGAGTCATGGAAGGTTCCGGGATGATCCATTCCATAGCGGCCAGCGTTCTAAAACGACTTCGAAGTAGAAGGAGTCTGGTTAGCAGTACAATCCTGGGTGGCTTATTCGCTAACGTGGTGACTTCGGAGCAGTATCTCTCTATTGTAGTGAACGGCCGTTTCTTCCGAAAGGCTTATGCGGAAAGGGGGATTTCGCCGCTAACTCTGTCCCGAAGCCTGGAAGACAGCGGTACTCTCACGTCCGCTCTGATTCCCTGGAATACCTGCGGCGCTTTCATGGCCGCAACGCTACAAATCTCCACGTTTGCCTATGCTCCTTTCGCCTTCTTGAATTGGATCACTCCTCTCATTGCTCTGATCTATGCCTGGACCGGTAGCTTTCTCGGTCCACCCCATGAGCCTCGCCGGTCCCCGGTATCGCATTCCAATTGAAATGGGCCATGGCGCCGGATTTAGAGAATCGCTTTTTGGCTTGCCCTCTACCCCGTACCGGTTCAAGGTCAGAGCTGTTCAAGGGGGGATTCTATGAATACACGATTCTTTCACAGAAAGGCCGGGGTTCAGGTCGCGCTCTGCATGGCATTGGCGGCCCTGTTGACATCGCCTTTGCATGCGGATGGCTTCACCGTCGGAGCGCCGGTAAAGTGCAAATGGCAGAAAATCGGAAACTACTATACCGGTAAGATTGCGCGAAGAAACGGCAATACAGTCTTTATCCAATACGATGACGGCGATACGGAGACGACAGAGATTCAGTACTGTAAACTAATCGACCCAAATCAGACAAAGCCCGCGCGAAACAATCAGAACAATCAAAACAACAACCAGGATAGTTCCAACATAAAGAAGCTGGAAGCCCGTTCCAGCGGATCCGATAACTGGCAGGACTGGTCCATCTCTCTGGCCGGCGGCAAAGGAAGACTCAAAGCTAACGGCACAGGACAGCATATGAGCTGGGATATTGAGCTACCTGGCCGAGATGTAAAAGTTCTAACCTGTATCCAGGGTTCCCAATGGTGGACCAAGTGGCAGTACCGATATGGGGGCAATCAGCTGATTGCCGAAGCTTCATCACTTACCGAATGGAAGATCGACTCCACGTACAATCGTCTCAAGGTGAGAACTCGCTGGAGCGGCGATACAGATCAATGGATTGTGTCCGGAAAAAAAGGGGAGATGAAAGTTACCCGAAATGGCGGCTCATGGCCGAGCTGGGAAATCGAAGATAACATGCCCGGCGAAGACTTTCATATGAAAATGGCAGCCATATTCGCGATTATCGTGGCTACCGAGATGCCCCATTAACCTGCGAAAGCGGATTGCACTGGTTCAGGTTATTGGAACAACAAACTGTTGGGCCGGCATGCCTGGTTGGTTGGCATAGCCAGCTCATTCGGGTGGCGACCCCGGTGGGTTGTTCCGGCTTGCTTTGTCGGTTTTTAAATGACTTTAGGGCCCGGTTTGATTGCCTGGGTTATGCAGTCTTATTTTGCTTCAGTGCTATGGCAAAGAAAGTCATCCTATCGAGAGATTGCTTTGCGTAACATTGGCTCCGCTAGCGGATCGTATTGGAAGGGTGTCTTTCGGTTTTCTCTGGCACGTGTTTCTCTTGCTTCGCTTGTCGTTCTGGCGGCCTGCAACGGCGCCGGTACCCGGGCGAATGGCGCCGCACATTGCCCGGAAAACGTGCCTACCGGGATGTCCTGCGTGCCAGGCGGAGAGTTTGTCTACGGAAGTAACGATCCCAAATGGAAGGATGAGCATCCGCAAAGCAGGGTCTTCGTATCTACTTTCTTGATCGACCGGAAGGAAGTGAGCACTGCAGACTACGCGAAGTGCGTGAAAGCCGGAGCGTGCAAAAAAGTTATCTCAAACTATCTACACATGCGAGATGCAAAACTGCCGCAGGTCAAGGTAAGCTGGTACGATGCCAGAGATTATTGTCAGTGGAAGGGAGCTCGATTACCCACCGAAGCGGAATTCGAAAAAGCCAGCCGGGGACCCGATGGAAATATCTACCCCTGGGGCAATGAGAAGGCAACTTGTGCGCTGGCAGTTATCAAAGAAAACGGTATTCGCGGATGCACTGCCGATCATCAACCCACCGGCGGGCCAAAAGAACCGGGTAGTCGCCCGGCAGGCATATACGGTCTATATGATATGTCTGGCAACGTTCATGAATGGGTGGCCGACTGGTATGAACCCAATCGTCAGAAATGCGGACCGGATTGCCTTGGTAAAGATCCGGCGGGCCCTTGCGGCGGCGCCGAATCCTGTGCCGGGTATTCCGAAAAAGTGGTTAAGGGTGGCTCCTGGTATTGGGATCATGACTGGGCCCGAGCGGCCAAACGCCGTGCTTACCGGCCAGATAACAATCCACCGCATCATTTCGGATTTCGTTGCGCTCAAAGTGTGCGGTTACCGCAATGATCGGTGCCGCTGAATCCCCCGTATAGAAGAACGTAGGATACGGCCTGTATTCCGGTGTCTTGAGAATTTGAATCATTCTAAGGGGGTGGTCCTGTAAATCCAGGAACTTCAGCACATCCCGCAAGTCCGGGAAATCCAGGAAGCAAGAAGGCGCGGACTTTTGGCCTGTACCTCTCTACTTTCGGGAATGCTGCCATGGAATTCTTATAGATTTCTCATAAATCATATTACATTTCAAAATCGCTTGCCGGCGAAGCCCCTCTGTCGCGCATTGCAAGTAGATGGAACAGAACCTGGACACCCTCGTAAATCGGATCTATGAAGACGGTCTGCAAAAGGCTCAAAAGGAAGCCGAAGCGATTAAGGCTCAGGCCCGCACCGAGGCGGACAAGATCCTGAAGGATGCACAACACGAAGCAGACTCCCTATTGCAGAAAGCCCGATCCGAGGCCGACTATCTAAAGCAATCCACCGAGTCCGAACTACAGCTGGCCTCTACGCAGGCACTGAGCAGGCTACGCACAGAAATCATATCTATCTTGTCGGAAAAGGTTCTATCGGATTCTGTCCAGGAGGCCGCACTGAAGCCGGAATTCATCCAGGAAATGGTACTGGCCCTGGGAAAAAACTGGAAGGAAGACGGTCCTGTTTCTCTGGAACTAACGTTACCGGAATCCTTAAAAAGCCAGGTAGATGCAAAGTTCGAAGGGGCCATTCAAAAAGAACTGGATGGCCTGAAGATTGAGTTCGCCGATGTGGGAGCCGGTTTTCAGGTGCAAAAAGAAGGAAGCAGCTTCCAGCTGGACTTTACTGCCGAATCCTTGAAGTCGCTTCTGAAGCCCTATCTGCGAAAGATAACCGTTGAGCGATTCCTGAAAAAGACCGGCATCTAATATGGCAGAACGCTATCATTATTTGATTGGCGGCTTGCCCGACTTGTTTTCCCCGGATCAGGCCGCCCAGAGAGATCTGCAGCGAATCCAGTCCGAGATCCTGGAGCTTCTGGAGCCGGAAGATCGTGCCCGCTTCAACTACCTTCTCTATAGAAACGATAATAAAAACCTGCTCAGGCTTATCCGGGATCGTCAGGGAATCCAGGACGATTCCAACATTAGTTTTCATCGACCCGCCGCTTTTACTCACCAGGATCTGGAAGAAGGAATCCTGGGCATCTTTGAGCTACCGGATTACATGCGGGAGTTTCTGGAAGAAACCGACATCCAGAAGCCGCTTACCCTGGAAACGGAAAACCGGCTCATCGAGCTCTATTACCAGGAAGCCATTGCGAACTCCGGGGAGTTTCTTTCCGGTTATTTTGAGCACAAGCGCGACATCAAAAACATTGTGATCGCGATCAATGCGAAGCGCGACGGTAAAGATGTGAGCCAGGTTCTGGTCGGAGATACGGACCTGAACCGGCAAATTGCTGTCAGCAACCAGGCGGATTTTGGGCTTTCCAGGATCTATCCGTTCATTCCGGAGATCCGTGAACTGATCGAGCATCGCCATTTGAACGATCTGGAAAAGAAAATCGATTCCTTGATTCTGGACTATATAGAGACACATTCAGAGGGTCATATCTTTGATGAAGTGGCCGTCTTCGCATACTTCCTGGAGCTAAGCCTGTCGCATCGCTGGCTGGATCGTTCGGCGGAAGAAGGGCGCGAAAGACTGAAAGAAATCGTAAGAAAGGTGCTTTCCAACTCCGTTTTGCCGGAGCAGGTAAGCGCGGAAGAACTGGCTCTTTGAGCCATGCCCCGGGGCAACACAGGCGTTAAGCCAGGTCCTCAGGACCACACACTTTGGAGACAAACATGACCAGAGGAAAAGTAACAGGCATTATTGCAAACCTGATCACTATTGAATGCGACGGTCCGGTGGGCCAGAACGAGATTTGCTACATTCTACATGGAGATAGCCGGCTCATGGCCGAGGTGATCCGTATCCACGGTACCACCGCCCAGGCCCAGGTATTCGAGTCCACTCGTGGAGTTCGCCCGGGTATTGATGTAGAATTCACCGGCCATATGCTGGAAATCGATTTAGGCCCCGGCATCCTTTCGCGAAAATACGACGGTCTCCAGATGGACCTGGAAAAGGTAGACGGAGTTTTTCTAAAGCGTGGATTCGTGGCCGATGCGCTGGATCCCCATGAGAACTGGGATTTCAAGCCAATCGCCAAAGTCGGGGATTCGGTAAAGGCGGCGGACTGGTTGGGTCGAGTTACCGAGAACTGGATCGATCATAAGATCATGGTTCCCTTTTCGCTAAAAGGGAACTGGAAGATCAAATCCATCGTGCCGAAGGGTAGCTACAAAGTGGACGATGCCATCGCCGAACTGGAAAACGAAAGCGGGCAGACGCAAACGGTTACCATGCGTCAAAAGTGGCCGGTAAAGGTTCCGATTACGCACTTTGCCAAAAAGCCCCGCCCGTTCCGCCTTATGGAGATGGGGATTCGCTCCATCGATACCTTGAATCCCATGCCCGAAGGCGGCACAGGCTTTGTTCCGGGCCCCTTTGGCTGCGGAAAAACGGTACTTCAGCATGCCATGAGTAAGAATGCTGCGGCGGACATGATCATTATTACCGCCTGCGGCGAACGGGCCAATGAGGTGGTAGAGATCTTTACCGAATTTCCGGAATTGGACGATCCTCGCACCGGTCGCAAGCTCATGGAGCGGACCACCATTATTTGCAACACTTCGAACATGCCGGTGGCTGCCCGGGAGGCTTCCGTATACACCGGCATGACCATTGCCGAGTATTATCGCAGTATGGGGCTGCGAGTTCTTCTTCTTGCGGATTCCACTTCGCGGTGGGCGCAGGCTCTTCGCGAAATGTCGAACCGATTGGAGGAGTTGCCGGGCCCCGATGCATTCCCCATGGACCTCTCGGCCATTATTTCCAACTTCTACGCCCGGGCCGGGTATGTAGAGCTAAACAACGGCGAAACCGGCTCCATTACTTTTGTCGGTACGGTATCCCCTGCTGGCGGTAACTTGAAAGAGCCGGTAACCGAGAGTACGCGAAAGGCCGCCCGTTGTTTCTATGCCCTGGCTCAGAAGAGAGCCGACTCCAAAAGGTATCCGGCCATTGACCCTCTGGATTCCTATTCCAAGTATCTGGAGTATCCTGAATTCCGGGAGTATCTGGACCAGAACGTGCAAAAGGGTTGGGCTGAAATCGTCGACGAAGCTCGAGACATTCTGCGAAGAGGAACCGAAGCGGCCGACCAGATCAATATCCTGGGCGATGACTCGGTACCCATCGAATACCATGAAGTATTCTGGAAAGGCGAGCTACTGGACTTCGTAATCCTGCAGCAGGACGCATTCGACGATATCGATGCCAATACCCCCCTGGAAAGACAGAAGTACATGCTGAATCTGGTAATGGAACTCTGTAAGAAAAGCTTTCAGTTCGGTCATTACGAAGAGGTGGGCGGATTCTTTAAACAGGTCATCAACGTAATGAAGCAGATGAACTACAGCGAATACGAATCCGAGTCTTTCCACAAATACCGCAAGGAACTGGACGTCATGATCGAAAAGTCCAGTAAAGAAGCGGTGGCGAGCTAAAGGCAACGGGCGAGGATTTATGGAAACTACAGCATTTCAAAAGGTATACAAGCAATTAAGCGCCATCACAAAGGCTACCGTTACTCTGGAGGCCTCTGGCGTAGGTAACGAAGAGATGGCCTTCGTGGACGATCGACCGGCGCAGGTAGTAAAGGTGCAGGGAAACCGGGTCACCCTCCAGGTATTCTCCGGCACGGAAGGCATTTCGACGAACGCAAAAGTGATCTTCACTGGCAAATCGCCTACTTTAAAGGTAGGCCCTCAGCTGGCCGGTCGTTACTTCAACGCTTATGGCGCTCCCATCGACGGCGGACCGGAAATTGAAGGCCGGGAAGTGGAAATTGGCGGTCCTACCGTAAATCCGGTGCGAAGACAACAGCCTTCGGAACTGATTGCCACCGGTATTGCCGGTATCGATTTGAACAACACCCTGGTAACGGGTCAGAAGATTCCTTTCTTTGCGGACCCGGATCAGCCCTATAACCAGGTAATGGCGGATGTGGCTCTGCGAGCTCAGGCAGATAAGATTATCCTGGGCGGCATGGGACTTTCTAACGACGACTTTCTCTACTACCGAAGCGTATTCGACAATGCCGGCGTGCAGCACAAAATCATCAGTTTCATCAACACCACCGACAACCCGCCGGTGGAACGATTGCTGGTGCCCGACATGTGCCTGAGCGCCGCCGAGTATTTCGCCACCGAAAAGAACGAAAAGGTGCTGGTACTGCTCACAGACATGACTCTGTTTGCGGATGCTCTGGCCATTGTATCCAACAAGATGGATCAGATCCCTTCCAAAGACAGTATGCCCGGTTCGCTTTATAGCGACCTGGCTCGAATCTATGAGAAGGCGGCTCAGTTTCCGGATGGCGGCTCCATAACGATTATTGCCGTAACGACGCTGAACGAAGGCGACATTACTCATGCGATTCCGGATAACACCGGCTACATTACCGAAGGTCAGCTTTTCCTGCGAAGGGATACCACAGTGGGCAAGGTAATCGTTGATCCTTTCCGATCGCTGTCCCGGTTGAAGCAGATTGTAATCGGCAAAAAGACCCGGGAAGATCATCCCCAGGTGATGAACTCCCTGGTAAGACTCTTCTCCGACGCGGCCAATGCCCGAACCAAGAAAGAAAACGGATTCGATCTTACAAACTACGATACACGAGCCCTGAAATTTGCCGAAGACTATTCGCGATCCCTACTGGCCGTGGATATCAATATAGATACGGATGCTATGCTCGACCGGGGCTGGGAGCTAATGGGCAAGCACTTCAAGAAATCCGAAGTGGGCATTAAAGCAGAACTTATGGAGAAATACTGGGTATCCAGGTGAAGTATCAATTCAACAAGACAGCCATGCAGCGCCTTAAGCGCGAGCTGAATGTTCGCATCAAAGCGCTGCCAACGTTGAAAGCCAAGGAAACCGCACTGCGGCTGGAAGTGAAGAAGGCTCAGGAGAACCTTGAGTCTATGAAGTCCGAACTGGATCTGTACCTCACCCAGACGGATGGCGCTTCGCTTTTGTGGTCGGAATTCCCGGACCTGGTGCGCATCTCCAATGTGGAGATAACAAATAGAAATATTGCCGGCGTTTCTTTGCCGGAGCTGTCCTCCATTCGATTTGATATCCGTGATTATTCCTATTTTGCGGGCCGTGCCTGGGTTTCCGAAGGTGTTCGCATTGTAGAAAAACTCAACGAAATGAACGTTCGCATTCAGTTGATGGAACGCACGGTGGAAATACTGCATTACGCTCGCAAGAAGACCACTCAGAAGGTGAACCTGTACGAAAAGGTGCAAATCCCCGAATACAAGGACGCCCTTAGAAAGATCAAGGGATTCCTGGAAGATCAGGAAAACCTGAGTCGGGCGGCACAGAAGATTGTGAAGTCCAGGCATGAGGCCAAGCAGAAAGAAGAAGACGAAGAGGCCGCCGCCGCAAGAAACTCCGTGGAGGCTGCTTCATGATCCAGAAAATGAAGAAGGTGAATCTTTTCCTGCATTACTCGGAGAAGAAAAGGATCCTGGGTCAATTGCAGCATCTGGGCGTAATTCATTTAAACACTGTTTCGCAGGTTGATACGCAGAAGTACAACCATTTCAAGAAGGTAAGAAATCGCTACCAGGATATGATTTCAGCCCTTGCTCTGCTGGAGAAGAGTCGGGACCAGAAGAGTGCGGCCGGCTCGTCCCCTGTTTCCGGTAGCGCGCCCACTACCCGGGATGGCAAACTGCTTTCCGAAAAGTCCTCCGCCCGTCAGAAATTGGAATACCTGGAACAGAAGTTTGATGAACGCGAAGCGCTAAAAGCAGCGCTGGAAGAGCTGGATCAAAGCCGTCGAGAACTGTCGGCCTGGGGAGATTTTCCGCTGGATAAGCTCCAATCCATCCAGGAGCGGGGCGTACGAATTCGCCTATTCATCGGCTCGGAAAAAGCATTCGATCAGTTTGATTTTGAGAAGCTCGACGGGGAGCAAGATGCGCCGTTTCACTATGTTTCCGTCCTGAACCGAAGCGAAGGACGCGTGTACTTTGCCCTGCTGGAGTTTTCCGGCGAAAAGCTTGTATTACCTTTCGAAGAAGTGCCCCTTCCGTCCCGCGGTCTGTCCGAACTGGATCGCGAAATACAGCAGGTTCAGTCTCGAATCCATCGTCTGGAAGGCGAAATCCTGGGCTGCAAAAGCTGGGAAGAGTCTCTGAAGCGCGCCATCGGCACCCTGGATTCCAGGATGTCTTTCGAGGCGGCCAAGCATAGCCTGGAAAGGGATCCGCAGAACACTATTTTCTACATCACTGGTTTCTATCCCGAAGGGAAAGCCCCCGAGGTGGAAGAGTTTCTGAAGCAGCAAAAAATCGCCTGCACGCTGGGTCAGCCTGAACCCGGCGATCCTGTGCCGGTAGCGCTGAAAAACGGTTTCTTTGCCCGGATGTTTGAGCCCATAACAAAGCTCTTTTCGTTGCCCGATTACATGGAACTGGACCCGACCCCTTTCTTTGCTCCGTTCTTTGTAATATTCTTTGGCATGTGTCTGGGCGATATCGGATACGGCCTGGTGGTTGCTCTGATTTCCACTGTTCTGCTATTCGTCGTGCCCGCGAATTGGCGAATGCTTGCCGGGCTGGGACTGGTGCTCGGTCTTTCCACAACCGTGGCCGGTTTGCTTCTGAACACATTCTTTGGCGAAAACATGTTTGCCGTTCCTGGATCTGCCGCCAGCGTCACCGGGCGGGCGTCGGATCTGACTCTGTTTGCGAGCTATAGCTCGGAGGGCACTACTGTCTTTCCGGCAATGACTCTTTCATTGCTTCTGGGGGTTGTGCAGTTATTTCTGGGGATGACATTGCAGGCGGTAAACGCCTATCGCATGAACGGAATCATGCATTCGATTAAACCGTTTGGTATGATCCTGGCGACTATCGGCGCCCTGATTCTTGCCTGCCATACCAATTTCTTGAACCTGGGCTTTAATGAACAGTTCAGCGTAGGTCCTTTGATGGTGGGTCAGTGGTTGGTTTCCATTCCTTTCGCTGCGGCGGAAGTTCTGGCTCTGGGCGGTCTCGGACTTTTCTTCTTGTTTAACAATCCGGATAAGAACTTCTTCCTGCGTCCGCTTACCGGACTATGGGAATTCTATCAGTTCGTAACCGGTTTTCTGGGCGATTTCCTTTCCTATATCCGATTGTTTGCCCTGGGACTTGCCAGTGGACTACTGGGAAATGCATTCAACCAGATCGCATTTATGATACTTCCGGGATACCCGGAAAGCACGGACTATCTTTCGCCCCTGATGGCAGTTTCGGTCATCATATTACTGGTGGGGCATACTCTGAACCTGGGGCTTTCGTTGCTTGGTTCCTTTGTGCATCCTCTGCGTCTCACTTTTGTAGAGTTCTATAAGAACCTGGATTTCAAGGGTGGCGGTGTGGCGTATCAGCCATTTCTGCTCAAGCAGAGGGTACGCCAGCGTTAATGATGGAGTCCGGGAGATAGGTCATCCGTGAGAGACGATCTGTTTTCCGGTGGCATCATAGAAATTTTGGATGCGGCCTGGCTGCATTTGGATACCGCGGAGATTCGAAAGGAATTTTTGCGGTGAATTTTAAAGAAACAGCGTTCCGAAAGAACGCCATAAATAAGAAGGATTGGTTAACTCTATGGAACAGATACTGGCAAGTATTGGACTGGCGCTGATGATCGGACTTTCCGGTTCCGGATCCGCCATTGGACTTTCCATCGGCGGTACGTCGGTGATTGGGATGATCAAGAAGAAGCCGGATGCATTTGGAAACGGTCTGGTATTATCCGGTCTCCCCGCCACGCAGGGGCTGTATGGCTTCGTAGCTTTCATCCTGTACTCGGCAGATGTTAAAGCGGATATGACCATGCTTCAGGCCGCCGTAATTTTTGGCGCTGGCCTGGCCGTGGGCCTGGCCGCATTGATAAGCGCCATTCAGCAGGGCAGGGTATGCGCCAGCGGTATCCATGCTATTGGGGCCGGGCATAACGCTTTCCCGAACACAATGATCCTGGCGGCATTTCCGGAATTCTATGCGATTCTTGCTCTGGTGGCTGCTATTCTCATGCGCGGACTGCTCTAGGCGACCGGTCTAGCGCACAATTCTGGGGCCGGCTTCTAGAACCACGCTTCTAGAGCGACCTGTCGCTTGCCGGCTTCCAGAACGTTGGCCGCCAGAGGCTCAAGATCCGGGTAATCTGCGTGCAGGTGGTTTGGTCTTCCCGCGACCCATACCTGACTACGAGGCCGTATGCGGCCCCCATGGAGTCCCGGTTTCCTGTGCAGGATCCGAAACAGGATCCGTCCCTCCCTACTGCTTTTTGCCCCCTCAGAAGCCGAAAATAGACCAGGGCTCCCATGTCACTGGAAACCATTTTCTTACACCTTGCCAACGGCATTGTTCTGCTGGCATTCCTCTTCAAGGACATATTATGGCTTCGATTAGTCATGGTGATTTCCAGCCTTTTCATGGTAGGCTACGGTAGAATCAGCGGCCAACCCCTGCTGGCTGGCTGGGAAATACTCTTTCTGGCAATCAATGCCTACCACATTGTCCTTCTCTTCGAGGAACGAAGACCCATCAAACTAAAGGGTCGCATGGCGCAGATCCACGAAAGGGTATTCAATGAATTCTCCGCCCGGGACTTCCTCAAGCTGTGGAATTTCGGCATGGATCGCACATATCACAACAATGTGATCGTGAAGCAGGGCGAAACCCCGGAGTACTTGCTCTTCATTGTGGATGGCGAAGCGGATGTGCTTCGGGGCCGCAAGGTCCTGGTGGAGCTGGATGACCATAGCTTCATTGCGGAAATGAGCTTTCTTACCGGAGAACCGGCCAGCGCCACAGTAAAGGCCCGGGGCAAGGTGCATGTACACTGCTGGTCCCAGGAGGCATTGCATGACCTGGAATCCATCGATCCACCGCTAATGGCGCGCATCCGCGGAATTCTGGGCCGGGATCTGACCAGAAAGCTCACCGAACGATTGAAATAGTATTCGGTTCAGAAATAATAAGCGACCGGTTTTGGCGGGTTGCTCCTTCGCTATCTCCGTTCTTGAATACAATGATCCTGAGTAAAGGCCTGTTCCCCCGTATACCATACCCATGTACCCTGTATAGAGCGGGTATTCGTCGTCCTGGTGTTCGGCTCGGGAAGCGCATGGGTATGGCGATTGCATTACTACCTTCCTGCCAGGGCTTCGCGCATGGCCGCGCATGGCCGCGCATGGCCAGTCTGCCAATCCCAGAAACTGTTTTGATCGGCAAAATCCCCGGAGTGCACACTCTGATGCTACATCCGTGTTGACTACAAAAGCGGAGGCGAAAGCTATGCAGTATGCAGATATCAAAAAAATTGTTTCCTATAGCAATAGTAGGGATATCATCCTTTGCCATTGCTTGTGGACCGTCGGAAGAAGATAAGAAACTCATGGATCGCGCATCGGCCATCTTTGGCGTTCTGCCAGAGAAGATGCCCGGCGCAGAAAACGATACAGAAGCGATGATCCAACTGGGTCAGAAGCTGTACTTTGATAAGCGTCTCTCCGTAGACAACAACCAGTCCTGCAATACGTGCCATCGGTTGGACGGTAACTTCGCAGGGGTAGATAACCGGGCCGTTTCGCCAGGTTCGCTGGCTGGAACGAAAGGTGATCGAAATGCTCCCACCGTATTGAATGCCGGATTTCATTTGGCTCAGTTCTGGGATGGTCGGGCTGCGGATCTGGTCGAGCAGGCAAAAGGTCCCATACTGAACCCCGTGGAAATGGCCATGGCTTCCGAAAAGGATGTAGAAGCAAAGCTCTCTAAAGTAGACGAATATCAGTCCTTGTTTGCCAAAGCGTTTCCCGATGCGGAAGCGCCGATCAATTATCAAAACATCGCCGAAGCTATTGCCGCTTTTGAGCGCACCCTGGTTACGGAGGACCGCTTTGACGATTTCCTGAACGGCGATGCAGAAGCGTTAACCGCAGAAGAAAAAGAAGGACTGAAGCTGGTAATGGATGAAGGATGTATTCAATGTCACAATGGACCGTTACTGGGCGCAAAAACGTACCAGAAAATGGGTCGGGAAAATGCCTATTCCGATACCAAAGACAAGGGTCGATTCGCCGTAACCGGAAAGCCGGAAGACATGTATTTCTTCAAGACTCCTTCTCTGCGCAACGTTGCGCTTACCGCCCCTTATTTCCATGATGGAAAGGCCAAAACTCTGGAAGAGGCTGTGTCGCAAATGGCCTATCTGCAGCTGGACAAGGAACTAAGCGAAGACAAGGTGCAGAAGATCGTGGCTTTTCTGAAGGCGCTCAGCGACAAAAACAGAACGGCTATACCGGATCCAGAGAATCCACCCGAAGAAGTAGCGCCCAAATAAGGGGGCACCATTCTATTCTCCCGAGTTCCGGCAATTCTGGTATCGAATCGGTAAGCTCGGTACCGGATCGAAACATTGCAGGATTTATTCGGAATCTAATCGATCCAGTAAAGAAGGCTCGCCATCAGGCGGGCCTTTTCTGGTTCTCGGGAACCCGGGCCAGGGAGAGAGCCGTAATGGGCCAGGAGTAGCCCGTCGCATCACGCGACTGGGTTTTCGTCAGGTATCCAGATCCGGATCCTGGAGGTTGGCCTCCATCTTATGCACTCGTCCATCTTCTACGGAGTCTATGCCCTTCTTGCGTATACATTCGTCCAGGATGGTGCTGTAGGCCACAAAGGTGCGAAAGATACTGAAAATAAGATCCACATCGGAATTAAGAACCCGGGTGAAGAGACTCTTATCGAAGGTGCAGGTAGCGGTGTGTTCCGCCAGTACCAGGGCCGAATAGGGTCTGCGTTGCATGCCGGTCAGAGTGGACATACCAAAGAAGTCGCCCGCATAGAGCGGATAGAAACTTACCTCCTGGCCCTGAAATGCATGGGCCAGCTGAACTTCGCCCTTTAGCACCATAAACATTTCCCCCGTATCCCGGTCCCCTTCGGAGTAGACTTTCTTTCCCCGGTAATGCACCATGCTTCGCAAGCTATGCAGCATTTCGGCGATCTGCATGTTCTTCTGACGATTCTCAATTAGCACCCGTTTAAGCGGATGGCTTTCCAGGTCCGCTGTAAAAGGCTCCCGGATAAGCTGTAATTTGAGCTCAATTCGGGCCAGACGCTGAATCGTAATCCCGATCATTTTCAGCGCAAACTTCATATTCTGGCCGGCTTCCTGCAGGAAGGACTCTACGGTGATTCGTGCCATGCGAACCGTGGAAGAGGCGGTGAGTACTGTGGCGGTGCGGGGGTAATCGATTAGAATGCCTACCTCGCCAAAGAATTGGCCTTCGCCCAGACTATCGATCTGTCGGGACTTGCCCTCGACGGTTTTGAATACGTTTACCCGCCCGGCAAGTATGAAGTATAATGAGCCGTCGGCAGGGTCGCCCTCTTCATAGATGACGGAGCCCTGCTTGAACTCAATGACTCGGATGTTCTTTAAAATATGCAGCATTGTTCAGAAATCTGGTCTGAAATGGAATCGATCCAGGAAACTGTCAATGCTTTGCTTTTTTTATGAAAACAGCCTCCAGAAAACCGGTAAGAAAACAAAGAGCTACACTCAGAGCCATAAGCTCTGCCAGAGGACGGTAGAAGACTGCTGCCACCAGGAGTATCAGAGCGAGTAATGCGAAAGCAATAGACGCTTTTCTCATCCATAGGGCGAATCTGCCTTCGGGTTGCGGCGCTCGACTCATGAACAAAAAGGCCGCCGGTATAGCCGCCCATTTGATGTGAGTAAAAGGGATCAGTAGGTGCACCCAGTTTTCAATTATGGCCGGTCCATTCTTCTGAGTAGACCACACCAGACAGTATCGCAGAGCTTCGGTAATACCCAGAAGAGCAATATTCTCCAGGATATCAAAAACCATGGCAACGATGGCCAGTAACCAGACAGCCACTATGGCTTTTTTGGAGCTTTGACTCCCAAAACGAAGGCTTCCTAAAAATACGATGAATGCTGTATAGGCCAGGATATAGGCGGAATCCAGCTGGTTTATAGCGTCCAGAGTGCTAATGCGATAGCTGGTTTCCGAAGTGAGGGCCTGGCAGGCGGCAACAGTGCCTGTGGAATCCAGGGTGATTGCAAAGAGCGAATACACCTCCGCCGGACTACGCAGGAACTCGAATGCCACGATCGGAGTGACAAACCCCTCGGGCATTCCTGAAACATCCGTAGGACCGATCAGAGTCATAAGGATGGTCAGGGCCAGAAGGGCCAGCGCGGATAAGATGGTTAATGTGCGAGCCATGATGCCTCCTTCTACTGTGCTTTCGTGTTCGGCGAGTCAGAGATTAGCGATCCAGAAAGCCAGCGTATGTCCACTGTTTCTGTGTATCCAGCCCTTGAAGCTGTTCCTCGTCCTCTGGCGGCCTGTAACATGAAGATTCTTCTATTGCAAATAAGCCGAATCGTAGGTTCTCATCAACTTCATGAGTCCCCGAAAGAATGCTTTGTCGGTTCCGTCCAGACTGCGTCGAATCCAGAAATAAGCGCAGGTTTTGACGACATTGCCGTTGTAGCCTGCGTCAAAGCCTCGGTCCACAAAGTAATCGAATCCTCCGTCCGGATTTTCTGCGAATCCCGGATTCATGAAATAGAAGTACTTCTCATAGTACATCCTTTCCACTTTGCCCTGCGATTCCAGTCGATATTCCAGCGACCGCCCTTCTCCTCGGAGTAGCTCTGGATTTTGCTGAAACTTTCTATAGGTAACGTACATGGTTCGGGCCAGTGACGCAACATAGCGATCGTAGATGAATTGTGTAGCTTTTCGAAAATCTTCATCCTCCGCGCCGGGGATACCGTTCTCTACGAGCAGTTCCACAAATTCCGGATTGTAGTGCCCAAAACTACTATCGCTGTCTAGCTTCAAATTCTGGCCATGGGGGCCGGAAAGGAAGATCGGTATGGACAGGGAGGACCGGACCTTTTCGTACGAGACTACGCTATTTATGTGACAGTAGAAGCTGCGGATCCCGCCATCGGGAAAATAATTGGAGCTGTCCGGACAGCCATCTTCTGAATCCGGAAGTTGAAGCAACGCCTGGCGGGAAGTAGCGCCAATAAGGATCTTCTCTGCATTTTTGCCCAGGGGGATTAACTGGCAGGCCGTGGCCGCGGTGATAAGGACGAGGATGATAGCGGGGATCTGTAATCTTCTCATTGTGCTGTTTCCTGTAGCGTGGTTGTGAATTTCCTTTTAGCGGGGCGTACCGTCTCTTTCTGAGAGCGGCGTATACAGAATGTTGCGGCCACGGCCAGAGTCCAGTAAGTTACCGGCGAGCGCTTTCGGATGCGCGAACTCAAGAAGTCGCCGGGCCAAAACGGCCGTGCGCATCTCCCTACCGGTGCGCAACAAGGAGTAGTCGGCCGAGCATTCGTCGGTTCTGGCGGACTGTCTGTGGACACTCCCTATCACCGAAGGTCGGTCAGTGCCCTTTCAATCGATATACTTGCACAGGATCCTTTCGCCCCTTTACCAGCATTGGGTCCAGAGCCTGGAATTCTAGCTTTTCCCGGCTGGCCGCATGAATAGCCCGGTCCTGGCTTTCTGGCGCCGGCTTGAAGTCCAGATCTTCCATCAGATAATAGGAAGCCGCATCGCAGTATACGCCATTGGACGCCTGCATGAGCCGTGCGGCCAGGTTTACTACATTTCCGTGCATCGTATATTCGCTGCGAATATCATTACCCATGGGACCGCAGAATACCAATCCTGTGGCCACTCCGGTGGTGGCCCGGTGTCCCAGCTCACTAAGTTCGCGCACAATATCTCGAGCGGCATACATGGCTCGCAAAGGATCGTCGCCATGGAACAGAGGCGGCAATCCAAAGGCGGCGAGAATTACCGAACCCTTATCTTCAATTCCGAATCGATTAATGCTACCTTCGTATCTGTACAGGCAGCCCTGTACGATCTGAAGTATCCTATGAAGCCGCTCCAACGGAAAGCTTAGCGACCAGTCTTCGATATTGATAAACAGAACAGAAACGATTCGCTCCGCGAATTGTTCCTCCAGGGATGTGGGCTTTTCGTCGGTACCTACTATGGTAACGATGGATCGGGGAATGTAACAGCGAAGCGCCTCTTCGGCTCGCTCTTCTATGGCATGGATTCGATTGGTTTGTCTGACGCTTCCCAGATTCGGCGCCGATCGCTTCATCTGAAAGACCTTCGAGCTTATCTTTTCGCCCATGCCGGCTTTTTCCAGGAGATGCCAGGCTCGTGGGTGAATCACCACCGTGCCAGGTTGGGCTTCCTTTTCCGCCAGAGCGGTTTGGCGCACCGTTTCACCGGCTACCAGGATTTCCCATCGTTCGAACAGTCCGCCCAGGCTGAGCGCCGTCATGGGCCCGGCGCCAATTCCAATTCGCAAAGAGACTTCAATGTCTTTTGCAATAGGAAAGTTGCTCAGTTCTTTTTGAATGGCAAGAGCACATTGGACGGTTTTTCGAGTCTTTTCTTGTAAATCGGCTGTATCTTCGGCTTTCCATACGGCAAACACAGCATCGCCGGCGAACTTGAAAATATCTCCGCCGTATTCATCGATTATTTCGATCTGGCGGCCCAGATACTTGTTTATGATTCCGGCCAGTTCCAGCAGTCCCGTTCTGGACTGACTCATGATTTTTTCGGTAACTATGGTGAACTGGGCAATATCGGCAAAGAGGGCCGCTGCCTGGAAATTCTCAGAATAGGGCTTCTGGGGAGGCGCAGGATTGGAAGCCAGCCTGTTCAGTACAAAAGCCGGCACATACTTTTTATAGAGAGCGAGCATTCCCCTTGGCGATAATCACACAGTCCCAATCTGCTGGCGTCCAGTTTTTTTGCTAACGGCGCCTAAAAATGCTTTTCGGAACGTTTTCGGATCATTCCTCCCCTGGTCTCATCTACCACGCTCTGAATGATGAAGGCAGATGGATCTATTTGCTCAATATCGGCTCTTACAGCGGCGACCTCCAATCGAGTGAGTACCGTATAGACAATATTTATTTCTCGGGAATCCGAATCCTCTTCCAGGGGCGCCTGACCGGGCTCCGATTTTTCAGCTCGGACATAACCCTTATGCCCTTTGAACAGGGTCACTCCCAGGCCCAGTTTTTCGGTTAATAGATAACGGATCTCATCGCTCTTCTCCGAAATGATGGTCATGGCCGTGTATTCTTCCAGTCCGTGGATGATGAAGTCGATGGTTTTTGAGGCGGCAAAGTACGTGAGAATGGCATAGAGCGCCGTTTCCAGGTCCACTACCGCTGCGGCCACTCCAAAGATAACGATATTCAGAATCAGTACAATATCGCCCACTGCCAGACTGGTCTTCCGACTGAGGTAGATGGCCATGATCTCCGTTCCGTCCAGGACGCTCCCACCTCGAATTGAAAGACCGATGCCCGCCCCCAGAAAGAATCCGCCAAACCCGGAGATGAGCAGTTTGTCGTCGGTAATCAGCGGCAGTTCCAGGAACTTGAGCGCCAGGGCCAGTCCTACAATGGCCAGAAGCGTTTGAATCGAGAAAGAAACATTGATGTGCCTTGCTCCTAATAGTATGAAAGGCAGATTGAACACAACAAGCAGGATGGATATGTCTACTCCCGAAAGCAGGTTTACCAGAAGGCTGACCCCGGTGACTCCTCCGTCCAGAAACCCGTTGGGCAACAGAAATGACTTCAATCCCACGGTAGCGCTCAGTATTCCGAGCACTGTAAGTATCATTCTCCGAAACAATCCCTTCAAAACTTCGCCTCAATTAGCCCTCGCAGAGAATTCACCAGAACCAATCTTTCTATCGATTCCATTTCATCAATGAGCAATCGTCTAAATCCTATCCTGTGGCGCCACCGATGCAGTAATCTTTTTCTTCCGATTCCTGGAAGCAAACCGCAACGTATGGGAGGCGTGTACCATTTGCCCTCCATGCGGTAAAAAAGATTCGTTATAGAGCCTTCTGTAATTTCTCCCCGCTCATTGTAAAAGAGAATCTCATCGTATCCATCCGCTCGAGCCTGCCGCAGTGCGGAGTCATAGCATCCTCTTCGGTCCACCTTATGATGTAGCATCCGATCATGACTACTCATGGGATAATCCCAGAGTCGCACCTTCCACCGGGATCGGGACTCACCGGCGGATCTGCGCGGTGGATCCAGCGACTGAACACTCTGGCTCAAGGTTCCTTCGCTGTTTCTGTGAATTCTCAGGCGATATCGACCTTTCGGCGTTTCGGCAACAATGCCATCAAGCAGACTGTTTAGTAAGCTCCTGCTCTGGTTGATGGCGGTCTGCGCTTCCATCCCCAGGCGACTTATCGAACGCAGCATTCGCTCTAAATGAAGTTCTCTGTTTCTGATTCGGCCGTTTATCAGAAGCATGGTTTCGATTAGACCGGGCCTTTCCCGCGATAGGGGGCGAGCTTTCCAGTGAAGCTCATCCCATTCCTTCTGCGAATCCGACAGCAGCGTAATGCCCCCTCCGGCGCCGTAGCGAAGCCATCCCTGGCTGATCTCTGCCGTGCGAATGGCAACATTCAGCCTGCTATGATCTTTCTTTGCAAGGCCAATGGAGCCGGTGTAGACTCCCCGGTAGCGGTTTTCCTCTTCGGCGATAATCCGCATGGTTTCTCGTCGGGGGGCGCCGGTGATGGAACCTGAAGGAAATAAGGAAGGCAGAATGTCTGAAAGCTTGCCGCTTTTATGGAATGCGCTGATTACGGAAGTGAGCTGATGAACATAGACGTATGATTCGCATTGAATCGCTTTTTCCAGCCCAACACCGCCGGTTGGCGCAATGCGGCCCAGATCGTTTCGAAGCAAGTCGGTAATCATGGCGAGTTCGGCTCGGTCCTTAACGCTTTCCATAAGGACGTTCTTGAGCTTTCGGTCCTGTTGCGGATCCTTGCTTGCGCGAACCGTTCCTTTCATCGGACGCACTTCCAGTCTATAGCCATTCGAAAAGGCTTTGCTTCCGGTCGCTTGCTTCTCACTGCCCGACGGATGGACTTCCTCGGTAGAATCCGAATCCATGTAGCTGGGTTCATGCATCCTGTGGCTTGTTGTCGACCCCGGGTGCGTATCGTCTGGTTGTTCGGCCCTGGGGATCGGTTTAAGGTGCTTCCTGGCATCCTCCTGGTTGTGCCGGGGCTGGAATCGCTCTGTTCGGCTGGCCTGGAAGAAGAGTTCCGGGGATATACTTACAATCTGTCGGTCGCCAAGATCCGCGTACACGCTATAGGGCGATGGAAACCTCTGTCGCATTGAGTGAAAAAGCTGCAACGGATCTCCGGAAAAGGGCATGCGAAGGGGCGTAGTAAAGTTAACCTGATAGCTACGTCCCTGGCGAATTTTTTCCTGTATGGATTCAATATGGCGCCGGTAGCTCTGCGGATGTAGATCCATTCGCAGAGCTCCCAGATCAAAACCGCTCTTATGTGCCGGGAGCGTACCCCTTTCCCTGGTCGCAGGATTTTCCGCCGCTCCTCCCATTGGCTCTTCAGGGCCTTCAACGATTCCGGAAAAAGCATAGGCAGCCAGCACCGGGTAGCCGGCGGGCAACTCCCCGGGCATGGGAGCATCCTGAATAATGCAGCCCATCTCATAGCTGAAGATACAGATTACGTGGAAGTCTTCCTTCCATTGGTCTATTGTTTGCAGAGCGGTCAGGATTTGCTCTTTGTCCGGATAAGCTATCTCGGCGTCGAGCCGCAATGACTTCTCTGGATTAGTGTAGGCAGATTCCAGAACCGATCGTTGCCCATCCTGTCCGTAGAACAGGAATTGAATCATAGGCCGCCCGTGCCGCTCCTCTGGTTTCGCATGGCTGCTGCTTCGGCAGCGGGGCTCGTATTCTTGCCTGCGGAGCCTTCGGCGCCTTCGGGGCTTTCGCCGGTGGGGGCAGCGTTGTGGCCCGCGTAGAGCAGTTCTTTCTTTGAATCGGTTTCGCTTCGGGCTTTCAGCGATTTAAGCGCCAGCATGCCGCAGGCGCCGTCCACGTCTTTGCCGGGGGAGCCCCGGTTAAAAGCCAGGATACCCTCATTCCGTAGCGCGGTTTGAAAACCAGTGATTTCTTGTGCCGTGGGCGCTCGCCAGCCATGTAAAGTGGTATTAAGAGGGATCAGGTTTATCTTACACTTCAAGTGGCGGGCAATGGAAATAAGCTTGTTCAGGTCCTGGTCCGACATGTTCTGATCGGGAATCATGATATATTCGAATGTGATTCGCCGGTTCAGTTCTTTGCCGTATCTTTTGGCCGCCGCCAGAAGTTCCGAAAGAGAATGCTTTTCGGTAACATCCATCAGGGCTTTTCGCTTTTCCGGATCCGGATGGTTGAGCGATATTGCCAGGTTGAACGGTTGTCTTTCGTCGATGAATCGGTGAATGGCGGGAACAACGCCGGCTGTGGAAATGGTAATATGACGGGCGGACAGATGCATTCCATCCGGATGGTTCAGAATCCGGGCCGCGCGAATTACATTGTCATAGTTGTGGAACGGTTCGCCCATCCCCATAAAGACCACGTTTGTAATTCTTTCCTGACGCAAATTCTGGATCTGATAGATTTGATCCAGAATTTCATAAGTTCGCAGATTGCCAATGAAGGGCAGAGTGCCGGTGGCGCAGAAGGTGCAATTCAAGGTACATCCTGCCTGACTGGAAATACAGAGCGTCTTTCGAGTCCTTTCGTCCTTTCCGTTGGATACAATCCAAACCGCCTCAAAGATCCTTTTTCGAACTCCGTCGCGGCCGGGCACTTCTTCCGGAGATTCAAAGATGTATTTTTCGGTTCCGTTGGAGGAAACGGAGCTTTCCGTACAATTCAGAAGCGGCAATGCTTCCTTCGCTTTCAGTTTGTCCCTGAGCGCCAGGGAGAACTCCGTGAAGTCATCCAGACTTCGAGCCCCATGCATGTGGATTCGGCGAAATGCCTGCTTTGCTCGAAAACGCTTCTCTCCCAACTCCTGAAAGAGTTCTTCCAGTTGCGGAAGATCGCAATCGTTTAAAGCAATAGGGCCTTTATTCATCCAGAAACACCACGCTTCGATCCCCCTGACGCTGCACAATACTTCCCAGCGCCGCCGGGCTTCTGGAGGTCATGGGATCGAACGGTAGATCTTGCCATAGCTCCGTTATTTTTGCCAGCATAGAGTCTGCCTGGTCTGCCGGAACTATGATCAGATATCCATATCCACAATTAAATGTAGAATGCATTTCTTTCAAGGGTAATCCGGAGTCTCGCTGGATTCGGTCAAAAGGCGAGGGAAGGGCCCAGGGCTTCAGCCTGGCGGCCGATGTATCCGGGAGAACACGAGGAACATTTTCATAGAATCCGCCGCCGGTAACATGTACCATGCCGTGGATGTCGAATGCATCAAGCAGAGGACGTATCAGGGGCTCGTAGATAACGGTGGGCTTCAGAAGAATATCATCTCGAAGAAAGGACTGTAACTCTGTATCTGCCGGAAGTTCGCCGTCTGGCAGATACAGTCTTCGAATCAGGGAAAGGCCATTGCTGTGGATACCGCTGGAAGGGATTCCCAGGATGATATCGCCCTGCTGAATTCGGCTACCATCGACAATCCTGTTTTTTTCCACAGCTCCAACCACAAACCCGGCCAGGTCGTATTCGTCGGCCTTCATTACGCCTGGATGCTCGGCGGTTTCCCCGCCTACCAGAGCGCAATCGCTTCTTCGGCAGCCTTCGGCAATGGATTCTACAATGGACGCCATCCGTTGCTGATTCAGTTTTCCGGTGGCTATGTAGTCCAGGAAGAAGTGCGCTTTCGCGCCGCCTACGAGTAGATCATTGGCGCACATGGCCACCAGGTCTATGCCTACAGATTCATGCCGGTCGAAGAGCTGGGCCAGAACAAGCTTGGTGCCCACGCCGTCCGTCGCGGATACGAGAACAGGATGATCGTAATCTTTTAAGAAGGATGCGTCATAAAGAGCGCTGAACCCCGCCGCAGGCCCCAGCACCTTTTCGTTATGGGTGGATTTCACCGAATTAGAGATGGCTTTGACGAATTGCTGGCCCGCTTCGGTGTCCACGCCGGCATCTCTGTAACTCACGGTCTTTCGGTCCATAGGACCGATTTACTATACCGCTTGCGCAGGTCTTTTCTGTTTTTGCCCGGATGAACTGGCGCCGGAGGAATCCTTTTTGCCCGGCTTCACGGATTTCTGTTCGATCAGGGGAATGGCCGGAGCCAGGGGGGCATTGGGCAGGGCCTCTTCTTCGGCGGCCTCTACCAGGCCAGCTTCCATGGACTCCATGCGCTTCTGGCACTTTTTGCAACGAGACATATGTTCCCGGAGGCCAGGATCGGAACTCCGACCCAGGCTATAGTTCATAATGTCTGCATCGCTCAAGCAAGCCACGCTAATTCATCGGCCGGATTTTCGGGCTCGGGCAATCATTTTTTTGTAAGCGTCAGCGGATTTGCGGGGTGTCCTCTTCTGGCTGTTAAAGTCTACTTCCACCAGACCAAACCTGGCGGTATAGCCTTCGGCCCATTCGAAATTGTCCAGGAAAGACCAGTGGTAGTAACCCTCCACCGGAACCCCTTCCTCCAGGCACCTGGCAATCTGTTGCACATGAGAAATAAGGAAATGCTCTCTTTTGGTATCGGAGGCATCCGCGATTCCGTTTTCGGTGATTCGAATCGGCAGCTTGTATCTTTCGAAGAAGTCGTGAACCAATCGGTGCATACCTTCCGGATAAATTTCCCAGCCCAGATCATTGGTAGGCGCTCCTTCCACTTCTTCCCGGTCGATAAAAAGCCGGGCAAACGCTGTGGGCGAGAAACGAATCTTATCCCGGGTGTAGTAGTTTAATCCAACGAAGTCCCAGCAGGGGCCGTCATGAAACTTCTCATTCTTGCCCAGGGATCCCTGCAGATGTCCGTCATGAATGGAGTCGGTCCACATGTAGTTGAAGCGGTATTCCGCATCTTTGGCCCGGTCCCGGTCCAGCCGGTTATCCGGTCGGGCAGGGTCGAACACTCGCACATGCTTGGCCATCCCCACCTGCGGTGTCGCGAATCCTTTTCTTCCATGGGTCTCATGGATTAGATCGTACATCTTGCCCTGGGCCAGAGCCATGTTTCGCAGTACTTTCATGGACCTTAGATAGCCAGTGAGTCCACCCTTTGCCGGCGGCCAAATACCTTCCATGTAGGAGAACATAGCGTAGACGTTGGGTTCGTTTATGGTGGTGTATTCGTATACCAGGTCGCCGGTGTTTTCTACGATGTAGGCGACGAAATCCATAAAGGACGCCAGGTTCTCTTCTTTGACCCAGCCCCCTTTCTCCAGCCACCATTGCGGAATCGCAAAATGATTCATGGTAAGCAGCGGTCGTATCCCTTTCTTGTTTAGTGAATCCAGCATCGAGCGAAAATGATTCAAAGCGGCATGGTTTCTTTCGCCCGGCCGTGGCTCCATTCGAGACCAGTCCACTCCCAGTCGATAGGCATTTAAACCCAGGCTTTTCATGAGCTTGAAGTCTTCTTCGAACCGATTCCAGTGATCGCAGGCCACCAGGCAGTCTTTGCCGTCGGCGATGTTACCGGGTTTCTGCGAAAAATGTGCCCAGTCCGAATGCATATCGCCGCCATCGATTTGAGTGGCGCACGTGGCCGTTCCCCATAGAAAATCCTTTGGAAAAACTTTCAAATAGGAGGGAGTGGCGGGTGCTCCGGAATTGGCAGTAGTTCGCGCACGGGTCGGTGCCGATCTGGCAACGGATTCTGCGACGCTCGATTGATTTGGCGATTTCTTTGGGGTTTTCTTTGTGGTGGCTGTGCTTGCGCTGCCGGCCGGTTTGGCTGACTTTTTCGAACCAGGTTTTGCCGACGATCGTGTGGATAATGACTTCTTTGCCGATTTCCCGGACGAGGATTTCTTTGCGGCCTTTTTTTTGGCTACGCCTGTGGCTTTCTTCTTTGCAGCGGTTTGGCCGGAGGTTTTCTTTTTCTGGGTGGATGCCATATGCTCCGTTCCTACGTTGCCGGGCCCAGTCAACCTTTTCCGGTCTTTCAGCTTTACAGTAACCGTAATGCAATAAAACTGGAAGTATGCGTCGTGCGGTGCTAACTCTGGTTCTGGGCAGCGTAATGTTACCGGTGGTCCTTGGGGCCAGTGGCGGTCTGTCTGTGGAGCAATGCCAGAAACTGTATGCGAAGCAGTTGCTTCTGGCCACAAAAGCCGGTCCTCTGGATCGGGCATTGGAACTGAATCAAAAGTCCCTTATTTCGCAATCTTCGATCCTGGCTCAGGTCAATCAGTGCCGGGCTTCGGTGAGTAAACCCTTGTTTCGCTGCCAGATGGCCGCCGAAACGTTCCTGGAAATGCTGCTTTGCGAAGAGACGATTGAGAAAAATCGACCGCTGGCGGCCATAATTCAGCAGTTCCAGAAGAATGCAAGCGCGGCGGAGCAAAGCGGCCAATCCGATCCGGGGTCCGGTACCGATCCGGTAACCGTGGACGCCACCGAAGGCGCTCCAGCCAACCCCGATCAAAAACGAGCCAGCGCCGAAAAGTGCGAAGAGGCCTATGCCAACATGCTGGATGTCTATTCGGACAGCAAATACCTGAAGGAAGATCCCAAAAGAAAACAGCTTCTGGAATCCTGGAAGTCCGAATCCGCCAGGGTTTCCTTTCAGAGTCGATGCGTGCAACGATTTGGAATGTCTGATGCGGAATGCCTGATCGGCGCCGAAAGTGCCGGCGAGATTCAACAGTGCCTTTCTGTGATTCCTCCCCGGTAACTGGCCCGCACATTTCCAGACATCCCTGTGCAGGGAAGCGAAAGCAAGGATAGCACAGCTACGTGCCGCACAATTACGTGCCCGGAGCGGGGACCAAGTATGGCTCTTCGCGATCATCGGATCCGGAAAATCGTTCAAGCCTACTCTGTCTCGGGCGTTAGCGGGCCGAAAGGCTTTTTGCGGACGCTTCGGAACCTCAAATGCGAATCGATTTCACCTTTGACAAAAAACCATAAAAAAAGCATGACAGGAAGTGGCACTCGGGCGGATACCAGGGCTGTAGACGAAGATAGGAGGATTTATGAAATTCAATGTAAAAATAATCGCAACCGCTTTCGTATTGGCGGGCGCCATGGCCATTATACCTCTAACAGGGAAGCCCGGACAGGGCCCCGGCGGACCGGGAGCTCAGGGGCAGGGGCCATGCATGCAGGACATGAAGCGAATCTGCCCCAACGCAAAAACCAGGCAGGAAAGACGACAGTGCATGAAGCAGAACAAATCACAGTTCTCTCAGGCCTGCCAGCAACGAATGCAGCAGATGCGAAACCAGATGAAAAACATGCACGAAGCCTGCGCCGAAGACCGGGCGAAGTTTTGCGAAGGCGTTCAGCCCGGACAGGGCCGTATGCGCGATTGCTATCTGAAACATCAAAACGAACTATCGCAGCAGTGCAAAGATGCGCTTCCTCCGGGGTTTCTGAATCGGAATCCACCTCCCGAAGTGGAAAGCGGCGATCCAGAATAAGCCTTACCTGGATCCAGAAAACCAACCCGGATTACTAAACTTATTCGGACAGCGTTCGCCGGCGGTGCCTTCATAGAAGGCTCGCCGGTTTTTTTGCCTGTCTTCCCTGGTCCGGATGTCCGGCGCTTGCAGGAGAGTGTTTTTTCGGTGACCTGTGTCTAGCTCGGAGACGCGAAGAGAAGGCGCGAACTAATGCTGGAAGATACTGTCGTAGCCCAGGCGATCCAGTTCCACGCGGTGAGGCAGGTATTCCAGGGAGGCGCGTAGCAATTCGGCTCGGCCTTCCCGGTTGATGATTTCAGTCAGACCGCGCTTAACCGCGAACAAGTAGATCACATCACTCGCTGCGTAGTGCAGTTGATCATCGGTAAGTTTATTGCTGCCCCAGTCTGAAGAGGTAATCTGCTTATCCAGGGTTTCGCCTGTAAACTCCCGGACCACTTCTTTCAGCCCATGACGGTCGGTGTAGGTGCGTCCCAGACGACTGGCAATTTTGGTACAGAACACATTCTGGATCTGAATATTGACTCGCATTCGAAGAAAGAGACAGTCCAGACGAGCAAAGTGGAAAATCTTCTGGATGGCCGGGTTTTCAAATAGTTGCTGGATGCGAGCCGGCGGCTCATTTTCGTCCACCTGAACCAGGGCGCAGGGACCATTCTCCGCGGCTATTTGAATGAGACAAAGGCGATCACGCCAGGGATTGAGTCCCATCATTTCGCAGTCCACGCCCAGTTCCGTTTGATTCTTAAGAGCATCAAACAGATCATCCGGCAGGTCCTTTTGCACCAGGCGGGCTCGGCTCATAATCCATTATGAGTACTACTCGGTGGGGGTCAATTGGAAACGTTGCTCGCAAACCGATTCACATTCCAGGCGTACCCGAAGGGGAGCATAGCCCGGTTTGCGAATCTCGGCGTAAAGCACTTCATCCGGTACCAGAAATACATGCAGCTGACCGTGGCGGTTGGACCGTGGCCAGGCTTCCCGTTCATAGCTGGTTCGTGAAAGCAGTACCATCCGGGCATCTTCCAGTGGCCGTCCCTGGTAATCCGTCACTGTGAGCTCTAGCCGGGGCCCCTGCCGGATCTGGCGGAAGGCTTCCAGGGAAACAGGTCGCATTCCCCGAATAGAGCGCCTCGCATCCTCCCAGGAAGGTGTGGACATGGAGCCCTCCACAATAAAAGCCATGGTCCCGAGTTCATGGTAGAGCCAGTCCTGGTCGGTACCGTCCACCGAATACAGCTTTCGAGCCGCCTCGTACTGTCGGGTGGTGCGATAGCTGATGCCCGGCCAGGCAATCTTTTCGGCAATATGCCGAGCCGGGTCCGGATGCGGATTGGCCGCGCCGTCCGCCGTATACGGAAACAGAATCCGGGTGGCATAGGTATGGAAAGAAAAGGAAAGAAGGAATCGGTGGCGCCGGGCCAGATTCATCATGGCCCGGGTTTCCGGTTCCGAGGCGGCTTCCGGACCGCGGTATTTGTAGGAGGATGCGGAACCGCTGGAAGCCAGCTCATTCCAGGATTTCCAGTAAAAAGGATAATTGCGGTTCAGATCCACTCCATTCGCATTCTTTCGCCCCATGTAGCCGCTTACATTCCAGAAACGATGCAAACCGTCTGGATTAACCATGGGAATGATCCAGACTACCAGATTGTCCAAAACATAGTTTCGCAACTCCGGATCCATGGACGCCGCTTCCGGATAGCAGAGTTCATTGAGTAGCAGGCATGCTACATCCAGGGAATAGTCGATGCTAAGAACCTCCATTCCATGATGGCCGGAGTTAAACATCACCGCCTTCTTCGCGGCATCATAATTCCGACTGATTCGCAACGCATAGATGGGGCGGTCCTGTACCGAAGTGCCCACTCGAACCAGTTGCGTAAGTGTGGGATGCTCTCCAGCCAGATAACGTAGAATCCGCTCCAGTATTTCGCCATCCTTGTAACCGTTCATCCAGTCCCGAAAATTTCTGGATCGTTTTCGCGCTTTCAAACCCGGGTCGATCCACAGAAAGGGGCCGCCCTTCAGTACCTGGAATCCGTTTTGTTTGAAGAAATTCAGATCTTTCAAGCGAACCTTGTAGATTCTGCTCGCACCGCTTCCGTCGGCCAGCATCATGGGTGGATGATCATCGTGGGCTCTTTTTAGTCTCAATACAGCGCCCCGGGATCCTCGCACAAAGGCGAACTCATCGAACCAGTGAATATAGTCCGGCTCGTAGACTACAATCCTTCGGTTGTCTTTGTCTCCGAACAGTCTATGCCACGTTCCTGCAAAAAAGGAAGCCCCTGGAAACCATGATTTAGAAACATCCCAATCGGCGATCCCATAGAAGGCATCCTTCGTAGACTGGCAGGCGGGCAGGCTTACAGCGGCGAAAAAAATCAGTGCTGGCAAAAAGAAAAACCCGGCAAAGCCGGGATAAGTTTGGGGAGAAGTGTTTTGGGCGCCTCGCCGCCGGGGAGACGGCGACGAGACCTGGGAAGAGTTCTTCGGCATCAATCCACCGAATTTTCAGATGCGGGCCCTTTCTGCAAGTAGGCAAGCTTTTGCTCTTCGGAAATCTGAGAGAAAGCGATCTCTTGCTCGGTGCGGGCTTTTCTATAGTGCCTTCTGATCTTGATCCAATAGCGTTCCACGTAGTATCCGCGGGATACGTTTCCTGGACCGGCATTATAAGACAGCGCAACCAGCCGGGGGTCTTTCATCTCTTCGAACAGATAGTTGATGTAGGTTACACCCAGTCTGACGTTCAGATCAGTATCGTGGAGCTTGTTCAGGTCGGCCCCGGTATTGTATTTTACGTTCATCCACTTTACCGTGTCATGCATTAGCTGCATGTATCCGCGGGCATTTGCGCTGGAAACCGCATACTTTTTAAACGTGGATTCGGTTTCGATGAAAGCCGTGACCAGCAATTCCGGTTCAATGGGCTCTCCATCGATTTTTGCGCTTTCCGGTATGCGGAGCTTTCCGGAATGCTTCATAATGGCCTGCGCCAGGAGTTCACTCTCCTCGGGGCTAACGGCCGGATTATACTTCTGGATGTAGTCCGCAAGAAATGCATAATGAGGATCTTCAACCGCAACAGCTTCTGCAGTGGATCCTCTGTTGTCCAGGTAGCGTCCCGCAATCACCGCTACAAGCAGCAGGGGAGCAGTCATCATAAGTCTCATCTTAGGGCTTTTCATATTGGCCTCCTGACCTGGTTTAGTGCGTTGCACCAATCTATTGCCAGATTTTTTTGCGGCGCACTACTGTATAGCCCTTTTTGTATCGGTTTGTTGGCCTTTTTCTTAATTTTTTCCGGGGCCCGATTTCCCGCATCAGGGCTCCTTTGGGCCGAAAATGGACCGGAAAACGGCTCTCCGCGGGAAAAAGGGGGCCCAGACGGATCTGATACGGGCAGCGATCCTTCTGATGATTCCGACGGATTCGATCCGCTGTACAATCCGCTTATCCCTTTTTCTGGATGGGGCATGGATTTGCAGTTACTGGGGGCCGGTGAAGAAACCTGGAAACCGGTGGTTACCCTCCGGACGCTGGCCCTGTCCGATGCCGGGGGCACGGAAAAGCCCTTTCATCGGGCCCGGGGCGGTCGGTTCGAGGCCATTGCCGGAGTGGATGTGGCCCGGGTGGACTATGGATTTACCATTCTGGCGGCTGCTCTGGGCCAGGACGGGGACTTCTCCAAGCAGTCCACCGGAGGGCTATATGCCGGCCAATTCTGGTACGGCTCTCCCTATGTGAGTCATCCTCATCCCATGGAGGGTCGTAGCTTTCCGTTTTTTCGGGCCGGTTATCAGCCCATGCAGTCCGATCCCCTGGGACTACTCTACGATCTGCGCGCGCCGGCGGTGATCCTGGGTGCACAATGGAGATCCCGGCTGGGCCCCGTGCTGGGTTTTCAATTCAGCGCCCTGGATCTTTCGGATGCTGATCCTTATTTCCGCAATAGAGCCCGCACCGGACAGGCCCGTTTTTATGGCGTGGAGCTTTTTTTCTATAGAAAGGGACTGAGTCTGGAACTGAGCTACGGCAATTTCCGAATCAACGGCCAGAGCGCACGCTCGGACGGGCGGATTCAGGAACTGGTTCTATGGGATGGGCAGAACGCAATCCCGGCGCAATATGTGCATTATTCCGGCCTGGGACTCCAGTGGCGGTCCCAGGATGTTCGGCTAGATTTTCAGGCCTACGGCTCCCATGGCCAGCAGAGTGCCCGCACGGCCTTCGGAGGAGAGGAATTTCTCTCCCGAAAGACCATTCGAGGCTGGATGGTTGGTGGCAGGTTTCTCTGGCGCATTTTCGAAGATTCCGAGATTGGATTTGCCGGGCTGGGTAGTTCCAGGCAGAGAAAGGATGCGGACGATTTCCATGGATTCGGAGCCTTGAATCCGCGGCCCAGGTTACTGGGGGGATTGGGATCGATTCTTTTGTATGCCCGTCCGCCCTTTGATCAAAGCCATCCAATGTCCAACATGCGCTTCTACGATGGTTTTCCTTCGGATCATTACTCCCAGAACAGTCGCAACGTGGATTCGGGGCAAATGCGCAGAGATATGGTGATTCCAGATCATGGCAATCGCGGTATTCGCATGGCCGGCATCCAGTGGTCCACGGAATTATCTTACCCCCGGTTTCTGGATCTGGGCTGGAACGAGCTTGCGATTCATTTGAACCGTGCGGAATTCAAGGATGCCCAGGGCACCGAAGCGGTAGCCATACTGCATTATGATCTGGGATTTCTGGAATTCACGCTCAGTGCGGCCGGGGCTTACATTACTCCTGCGGCGGAATCACCGAATCCCTACACAGGATTGATACCTTCATCTAAACGCAGGTTCTTCTCTCGCTATGGCTTTGCATTCTCGGCGAAATACTAGATTGTTCTGAGATGGGGCGGCGAGCAGGCCAGGGGAGAAAGGAAAACCGGATTAGCCCTGGCCTGGATGGCCGGTGAGTTGTAGCCTGGAGAGCGGTTTCGATCTGGTCTGATCCCGAAAAGCTAGGATGAACACAGAATAGTGGAATCAGAAGATTCACCGAGATTTTCCAGGGAGGTGCGATTCTGCCTGTAGCTCCTCCGGTATTGTATTTCTAAGGAAAACCCTGGAAGAAAAAAATGAACCCGAAAGAGCGAGGTTTTTCGCAAGCCTGGCCAATATGCAAAAAATCAGAACGAAGCCCGGAATAGCTGTGTCTAAATACGGTCTGGCTGAAACCGGGCCGTTACATTAAGGAGCCTGAAATGAAGCTAAAAATGAAATCTACCCGAAGAGCAACCTTCGCACTGGCTGTGGCCACCTTGTTGGCTGCATCCTTTCTGGTTGGCCCGCTGAATGCGGACTCGGAAAAAGAGCCCCGATTTACCCTGGATCGATATCGAAGTTCTATAGAGTTTTTTGTGAATGCCAAGCTGGTGGACGTGAAAGGATCCTTCCGCAGCTTTCGTCTTGATCAATTTCAGTTCGACGGAACGAACCCGGCCAGCATTCAGGGCGGACTGGTAATCTGGCCCGCTTCGGTGTTCACTCGCGATCGCGATCGAGACGAGCACTTACGACAGGACGATTTCTTCTGGGTGGAGAAGTATCCTACCGCTCGCATTGCGCTAAAGGAAGTCAAAAAAGGCGCGGAAGCCAACCTCTACGACTTCGTATTCACCTTGCACATTCGCGACAAAGTAAAGGAATACACGGTTCCAACAAAGGTTTACCGCCAGAGCGATCATATCTACATTCAGGGCGAGTTTCAGGTGAACCGTCGTGATTTTGATCTAAACGGCGAGCACGTAGCCAACCTGGTGATGAATAATCAGGTGGATCTTAAATACACCATCGCTCTGCAGGATAATCTGCAGAAATAAGAAGATTTACGGGCCCGCACGGCGGGCCTTCTATCCGTGCCGGGGCCGCGATGCCGTTATGGCGCCAATCAGGCTGAGCGATTTCGCGGCTGAGCGACTCCGGGCAGGGACGCTGCGATGATATTCTGACGCCGCGCGAAAGAGGAAAAGTGTCAACACCCGGAACCTGAATGTCACTACCCGGAACCACAGTTCTTATCAAGAAAAGCGAAAACCATCATGCAACTACAAGTAACACATTCAAAAAAAGAAGGAAGCGTGGGACCTGGAAAACCTGCAGGCTCCAGCATAATGGGGATACAAAGTCGGCCGGACGTACCCAGGATACGCTTTGGCTGGAGGCCGCGGATGCTGGCGCACTGGATTCCCGGCTTTCTGCGGAGCCAATTGGGGCGCACCCGGGTTACCATGACTCGCCGTGCGTTAGCTTACCGTGCGTTAGCTTACCGTGCGGCGCCCGTCTCAATCTCTATTATTCTGGTCATAGCGCTGGTCCAGGGGCCTGTCCTGGATGCGGCACCGCTACCTGATAATCGGATTCAGAGCCTTTCCGTGGAATCCGGAGCAGATCTTGCCTATCTGGGTAAGGATGCCTCCGGTCAGTCTGTATATGCTACGGTTTCTTACACCGAAGGCGAAATGAATTACTTCACTATTTCTCCGGACGGAATGCAGGGTGCCGGCTTCAACGTTCAGTATTTTGAAGGCAAAAACCTGGGAAAACTGATCGTGGCGGAAACAAGAGATTCGCTGAACATGCCCATGGGCAACGGCAGTCCGCATAAAGATGTGCCCAGGGATGACTTTAGTATTCGCGCCACCGGAACTCTACGAGTCACGCGAAACGGCACCTACACTTTTTTTACCAGAAGCGACGACGGAGTCAGGCTGTACATCAATGGTCGACCGGTAATTGATAAATGGAAACCCCAGGGAACCACGGAATACAGCGGATCGGTGGATCTGGTAGCCGGTCGCAACTATCAGATCAAGCTGGAGTATTTTGAGCAGGGCGGACCCGGCCATCTGGAACTCCTATGGAAGAAACCGGGAAGCGATGTGGCCTCCCACGTTTCCCGCTCCGGCTCACTGGCCCCCGGATCCTTTTTGGTGCGAGAAACCGAGGGTCTGCACTCGTCCTGGCAGGCAGAGTACTTCGAAGGACGAAATTTCGAAAAGCCCGCACTCAAACGAAGCGAAAACGTCATCGATCATGACTTCAATCGTTCCAGCGCCGCGGCCAGCGTTCCCCGCACGAATTTTTCGGCACGCTGGAGCGGAAAGCTAAAGATTTCTAGGCCCGGCCTGTATCGGTTCTATACCACAAGCGACGATGGCGTGCGGCTCTATGTAAACGGCCAGTCAGTAATCGACGAATGGAGAGGCATGGCCCCTACCGAGCATTCCGGGGAGATTCAACTCTCGAACGACGCCGATATCGTTCTTGAGTATTTTCAGGGTGGCGGAGGAGCCAGCATTCGCCTGGAATGGGAAGGGCCGCAGTCCGGCCGAAGACTCCTGGGGCCCGCCGGAGGCTTTCGCGGTCTTGAGATTCCTTCATCCGTCACTTTTGTGCATTCGCTGCTCTCTCAGAATTCGGATTCGACATCGAGCCCCATTCGATTCGCCACTATGGGCGGGGGAATCGAATCCACACTGATGGCCTATGAAGTCGAGGCCAGCGGACTCAAGCCAGCGCCCGTGCAGATCTCCGGGGCTTCCGATATGAGCGCCGCCTTTACGAAGCTGGGGCTACTGGTCTATGATAATGGCGCCCTGATACAGTACGGCGAAGGCGGCAAGCAGCAAGAACTTCTGAGCCTGAATGATGCGCCGCTGACCATTTGTTCCGACGGAAGCCTGGTTACTTCCGGAAGCTTCTATGAACCGGGGGCAAACGGACAGAGCTTTCAGGAGTATCCGCTTGCGAAGTTTCTTGCAGCCCGGGAGGACGACAGCAACGGAGACACTGCGGCGAACGCGGTGGTTTCGGCGCAGTGCTTTTCTGATCAGGTCCTGCTGCTAACAGAGAAGGAACTCATCCTTATTAAGCGAGCCGGAGGCCTGGAGGCTGTGCGACGCATTCCTAATGCGGAGCCGATGAATGGACAATGGCAGG
This sequence comes from Spirochaetaceae bacterium, assembly GCA_002730875.1. Lineage (GTDB taxonomy): Bacteria > Spirochaetota > Leptospiria > Leptospirales > Leptonemataceae > UBA3465. The sequence continues at coordinate 275,715 of PCBI01000019.1, forward strand.
GGAACCGGCGTGGATTGCAGATCTTGAAAGAAAACCCACTGATTTTCGCGTACGGAAACGGACTCTATACCTGGAAAGGCGAGGCGGTAGACATGCTGTACAGGGGAACCGGCGAGCTATCCTGCGCTTCGGGTCCGATCGCCGTTTGCCTGGACAGCGATGCGGGAAAATTGATTCAGTTTGATCTCTAGCAGACGGCGAAAGGTTCCCGGCAAAAAGCTCCAATCGGGCATCTTCGAATCCAGCAGGGAGTATCGTGCACGCTGATAGAGAGGAAGGGATGGGCCCGAATGATTCTATTTTGCGCGGCGAAGGTCCGAGTCAGGCTACCAGCTACCGGAAGCTCCGCCCCCGCCAAAGCTTCCGCCGCCGCCGGAGAAGCTACTGCTGGAGCTAAAACCGGAAGAAAAGCTGCTACTGGAACTACTGGAACTGTAGGAGGAGCTCGAACTGCTGGCGCCGCCTCCCGACCCCTTTGCAGCGATCATTATCGTTCCAAAGATGCCAATGAAAAAGGCCACGATTCCGGATAGGAACAGCGCTAAAGCAAACATATCGGTCATGAAGTATACAAAAAGTCCGACCAGCGCCGCCATGATGAAGGTGACTATGGAAAGCCATCGCCCGGCGATCAAAGGAATGAGCGAACCAACGAGAAGAAAGATGGAACCGATCAGGCTAAAGACGGAGAATAATACAAACTCATCTTCGGACTGTTGTACCGGTTCCGGAAGCACTTCGCCGCGAATGATTTTGTCCAGTGTGTTTACCGCATCTTCGATTCCGGTTCCGTAGTTGCCGGCACGAAACGCGGGTACAATGCGATCCTGGATGATACGATTGGCCACAGCATCAGGAATGGCTCCTTCCAGACCGTAGCCCACTTCTATGCGAACCTTCCGGTCCTGTTGGGCAACAATTAGAATCACACCATCATCCACGTCTTTTCGCCCTATCTTCAGTTTCTCTCCGGCACGGATTCCGTACTCCTCGATGGACTCCTCGCCGGTGGTGGGAACGATGATTACTGCGATCTGAGAGCCTTTGTCTTTTTCCAGCTTGAGGATTTGATCATTTAGTTTGTCCACTGTGGATTGCTCTAGAATACCTACCGTGTCCGTGACAGGCTGATTGATTTCGGGAATGGGAACTTCTTGAGCCTGTATCTGCAGAGCAGGAAATCCCAGGCAAACGGTAACCAGCATATTCAGTACTGTTTGCGGTATGCACAGAGCCGCTCGGTTTGACTGTGCGGGGCACTCTCCCGGCGCCGCCGTGGCGGGCTTTGAAAGGAAAAGAGTGGCACCCAGGTGCCGGGCAACGCTTCGAGGGGACATACCGGATTCTTGCGAATTCAGGAAGAAAGGCAACGAATTTTCGTCTTTAGAGTGCACGGACAGAAGTCAGGGGCCTGGCCGCAAAGGAAAAGCAGGAGCACGGCCGTGGGCTTCTGGATCATCGCTTACCAGCCCCCGGATGCTCCGCCGCCTCCAAAGCTTCCTCCTCCGCCGGAGAAGCCGCCGCCAAAGCCGGAGCCAGACACGCTCACCCCAGATGCACTGCCGATACTGCGACCCAAAGTCGTGCCTAAGAAGAGGGCCACTATGCCCGTTAGCAGGAAGGAATGGGTGAACAATCCGGTGCCGAACAGGAACAGAATAAACGCTACCGGGCTGATCATTAGCACGATGAATAGAAGCATGCGAGAAGCCATATAACACAAGAACAGACCCAGACCCAGAAGCAGCAGTCCAACAAAAGCTACGCCGGAAGATTCTTGCATGGGGTTATCCGAGGATTGGCTGGAAATGGACTCTTCGTTTTGGAGTAGCATTTCGACGTTTCGGATGCTTGCATCCAGAGCCTGTTCAATGTTGGCTGAACGCAGGGCTGGATTAATATGGTCGATAGCGATATGCTGCAGAGCGCTTCTAAATTCGGGGTCGACGTCGTTTGAGGCAGTAATCGCTGAGCGCTTTCTATTAACTTCAATCGCAATCACCATTTCCCGGGCAAAAATTCTTCGCGTCAGAGTTCTGTAGGCGCGCAAGGAAAATTCGCTTATGGTCTCTGGCGTAGTAGAATCGACAAGGACGACAAATATATACCAGTCGTATTGCCTAAAGAGGCGACCCAGTCTGGAATTGACTCGCTGCCGGGTTGCCGGTTCCAGAAACCTGGCTGGATCTACGATATGATCCTCGGGCTCGGGAATGGAAACAGGCGATCCTGGCCGGGGTCTGCCATACCCGGATGCGCCGCTAAAGAGAACCAGGCAGAGAATTCCCATTTTCCAGATCGAACAGTTGCGCTTCTGGTGGCTGTATCGTAGTTTCCTCCTGTACATCTACAGAGATTCTCCTTTCGTAAAACCCCGACGGGGGCACGCCTGGTTACGGGCAGGGCGAACCTAAAGATGCAGGCCCGCCAGGGGAGTATCTTTAGGTTCCGCACTATTATACCGAAATCGGCTTCGTGTCCAGCCCGTTCAAGGCTTCCAGGACTCGGGCGTCTCTTCGCGAATGATTCTGGCCATCTGCCCTGCACCTACCAGAAGACCTGCATAGAAGTCCTGTCTCTTAAAAAAAGGAATCATCTTTTCGTCGATGATTTGCTGGGCCATTTCGTTGGTGAAAAACCGATTCGTTCCATAGCCCAGTTCTATGCGCACACGTCTGTCCTGAACGGCCAGCACGATGGCTGACCCATCGTCGTAATCCTTCCTTCCGATCTTCCATGCCCGCATAACTCGGAGGGAAAAGTCTTCGATGGATTCCCGGCCCGTGGTCGAAACGGTGAGGATTACCAGCTGGGCTCCAGTGTCTTCTTCCAGTTTTCGCGAAATCTCGGCAATGTAGTACTCTTGCCGTTCCGTCAAAACATCAGCATAGTCATTCACCCGGCCTTTTAGTTCGGGTATGCCGGAGGTCTCGGCCGTTTCTGTCGAGGCGGTTGTTTCCGGGCCAGACGGCGAAGCGGTTGTACAGGCTCCCGAAAACAGGAGGACGCAGATTAGTATGCTCAGAGGAGCGCCAGCAATCCGGCGCATTGAGGCGGTTCTATCCTTCCAGCGTTTCATAGGCAGGTCCGCTGGCCTGTATCCCGCTTGCGCTGATGGCTTTGGATTCATATCAAGCATGGCGGAAAGCCTGCCGCTAATTCTTACGTGGAAACCCATTCGTAATCCTTAACGGCCCTGGCATCGAAGTCAATTGCCTTTCGGCTTAACCGCCTGAGATTGCATCAAACATCATCCTCTCAGCATGGGCTCTATTATCTTCGCATTCCTTGGGACCAGCGGAAAAGGACGACCGCTTCCGGTGGTCAGCGTGGATTCCGGATCCAGGCCCGCCGCTCGATACAGAGTTGCTGTAACGTCTCGAACATGGTAGGCCTGGTCATCGCGAGCTGGACGTTGCGCTTTCTTGTCGCTTTCGCCAAAGACGGCGCCCCGGGGAATGGGGCCGCCTCCCAGCAAACTGGTCCATACACGAGGATAATGATCCCGACCGTCCCGTTCGCCCACAACCGGGGTTCGTCCGAACTCGGTAGATAGATAGAAAACGGTCTGATCCAGTAATCCCGAGCCGGCGAGGTCTTCGATCAAAGCTGCAATGGCCGGATCCCCTTCCTGCATGATATCGGCAATCTTGGCCCGGTTATTGTTATGAGTGTCCCAGCCGCCGATGGTAATCTGAATAAAAGGAACTTCGGACTCCGCCAGTCGCTTTGCCATCAGGCATGCTTTGCCCGCCCAGGTGTCGCCGTACCGGCGCCGACTGGTGGCGCTTTCTTTCGAAAGGTCAAATGTCACCAGCTTATCGCTATTCATGAACTCCAGAGCCGAATCGAACATGCCGCGCCATACCTGAACCTGTGTGGCATTGGATCGTTTCTCGAAGTTGTCGTTCAGCATGTCCAGGAATTGCTCTCTTCGCACCAGGCGTTCCTGGGAGATTTTTCCTCCGCCCGGGCTCAGGTTATTCACCGGATTGTCCAGGTTTCCAATGTGGAACGACGAGAACTTGATAGGCAGAAATCCATGCTGCCCGATGACGCCTCCGCGCTGGCCCATGGTAACCACCGAAGGAAAATAGGGGCCCTGGAAATCCTTCTTTTTGCCGTAGGCGATGGTGCAACCGTAGGAAGGGATGTCCGGAAACCCGGCCGACTCGGTCATGCGATAGCCGGTGTTCAGAAGCCGTTGTGCGAAACCATGATCCCCGTCTTCCGACCAGGTGGAACGCACCATGCTCAGATGCTTTAGCTGCGCCGCCGTTTTTCTGAATGGCTCGCCAATGCGAATGCCCTTTATCGATGAGTTTACCACGCCGAAGGGGCTCTGATCGGTTCTGGGATCCAGAGTGTCTACGTGGCTCATACCGCCGGCCATGTTGATAAAGATTACGGACTTCACCTTGCTGGGCAGCACGATATCATACGGATCGTCGTCCCAGTCCGGCATTTCCTCGGCCAGAAGCCCGGAACCGTAGCCCAGGGCGCGACCAAGAAGACTCTCGGCGGCGTTGGCCATTCCCAGTCCGGCCAGAAGTCCGCCGGCCTTTCGCAGAAAACTACCGCGACTCATTTCGCCGCTTTCTGTTATGGCGCCGACGCCCTGGACTGTGGAGCTATCGTCGCCCGGGGCCGCTATTCTTTTTATACTTTTGCTATTTGAAGGGTTTGCATGTTTCATGATGGCTTTCCTATGTCTCTCCAAAGGGATACAGACGGACCTTACGCACATACACTAGTTGATGTGTATGAACTCCTGGCTGTTGAAGATACTCCAGATCAGATCCTGCAAGGCTTCCTGGTTGAACCGATCCTTTCGATTCCCGGCCAGGCTTGTAGTTGTAAGCGACTCAATTTTTTGCCATTCCGCATCGCTCAGGCTTCGAGAAAGGAGGCTCTGGAAAATGGCATTGGCCGCATCTTGAATGCTTCCTTCTTTCTGATAGTGCTGGTGTATATACGAACCCTGGCGGGCGAAATCCCGGGCCAGGCGATTTGTAAGCCTACCGTTCAACAGCGTTAGAACCTGCTCGATGGTGGGCGATTTTTCATCGTCGGCTATGTCTATTCTGGGTCCGGCGCCGAACACTGCCAGAAAAGAGTTATAGTGGACCGGTCGCTCTACTTCTACGGCATTTGAGAAGTCCCGCTGGTTTTGCTTTGGCGACTTCAGAGCTCCCAGGCCTTTGAGGTTGATTCGCGCCAGGTCCGGCGTAGTCTGGCTGAACTGAATCTTTCGCTCGCGTATGTCGGAAACAGTCATGGCAAAGGAACCCTTGATCAAAGAGTTCATAAGTTGATCGGGATCCATTCGTTGAGCCTGGAAATAGATTATCGGCGACTTCGCATCCCGGGAATCGGCCAGGGGCATGGTCCGGGCGTAGGCTCGGGAACTTACAATGTAGAGAACCAGATCCTTGATGCGATAGTCCTGTTGCACAAAGACATCATCCAGATGATTCAATATCTCTTCGCCCTGAATGTCTGTTTTATCGTTCCAGTCATCCATGGGAGTGAAGAAGCTCCAACCCATCAATCGAGTCCAGATCCGGTTGATGAGGACCTTGCGAAAGCGATCGTTCTTACGATCGGTAAACCAGCGCGCCAGAATGGCCCGGCGATCCACGCCTTCCTGTAAGCTGGCTTCGCTTCCGTCCGGATACACCGGTTTTACCAGGTCGCCGCCTGGCTCGTTATCGCTAACCGGGAATCGCAGCCCCAGTTCGGGCACCCGAAAAACGGCATCGTACTTGAGTTCGGTGCCCTGGCGGTGGGCTTTTTTCTGTTGTTGGTTGAGCTTATTCCAATAATCTCTATAGAATTTGTTCCACGCGTCTTTGTACTGTTTCTGCGATTCGGTGGGGAGGTTTTCGATTTCGTTTCGTGGAACATATTTCAAACCGGTGATGCCTTCAAACTTCTTGTCGTAGCTATCCGTTGTGTATTGCTGCGCGAAGAAGGCGGCCAGCCCATAGTAGTCCCGCTTTGTGTAGCCGCTATAGAACGGGTGATCATGGCACCGGGCGCATTCCAGTCGTTTTCCATGAAAAAGCCGGCCGGTGTATTCGGCCAGTTGTAGCGGATCTCCGCCGTCGCGAACAATGAAGTTGACGGCCGGATTTTCTTCCGGGGAACCGGTAGCGGTGAGCATTTCCGTAACCAGAACGTCATACGGTTTGTTCTGATGCAGGGACTGGCTCAGATAGTTATAGAAGCTTGCATACTTTAAATCCCGGCCTTCAGTTTGTTCGCGAAATAGCGAGCCAAAGTAAGTGCCCCAGTACTGGGCGAATTCAGGGCTGCGAAGGAATGCTACCGCAAAATTCATTCGCGCTACGGAGGGGTCGACGCTTGCGGCTTCGTAGGAGTTTAGCTCCTGGATGGATGGTATGGTGCCGCGGAGATGTAGCGAAAGACGGCGTAGCGCCACGCCGGCCGGAGCGGGCTCAATTCTTTCGTCGGCCAGGTCTTCGTAGAGTTTATCCAGCTTTTCGGGGCTCAGAGGCTTCGCATGCAAGCCATGTTCTAAAGAGAAGAACAGAATCAGAGCAACGGGAATGAGTCTGGATGAAGTGATTTGCGATTTAAATTGTTTCAGTTTCATAGCTGTATCCGTTATGGGGCATTCGGATGCGCACCAGTTTTGGACGTGTTTTCGTGCCGGCCAGGTTCAATATTTGAACGCTAACCCATTGAGGCTTACAATGCCCGGGTTCATCTTTTTTTGACGATCCGAAATATTGTTTCCGGTTTTCTTTTCCCCGCATTGGGCGTACAGCGTCTCGGGGAGCGACGGTGTAGTTCATCGTCCTGGAAGGCTAGTAGCAGGACTGAGCCATGCATGCGCTTTCGCAGTTCTGTTTATTCCATTGCTGCTGCGGCGCCTGATGTGGCTGATGTCGATTCAAGTCCGGGTTGATGTTTCTGGAGCTAAGAGCGCTACAGTTACGTAAACAGCGGTTTCTTTCGGCCATACAATCGGAGGGACTCTGATTGTCGCCGGAGGTGCAGAAGCTCAGAATTAGTAGAATCGGCATGCATTGTAAGGATTTCACCATCCGAAAATGCTACTGGAGCGAAGCGGGTCAACGGGATAATCGAAGTAATTCCCCGGATCGCCGGTTTCGCATCTTCTTGTATGGGAGGGGGACGGTCCTTGGCTAAGTTAAGCATTTGAGCGTCCTGGTCCGGGCGCTGCTTTCTCACTCGGTCATTGGTTCGTAGTCGTCTGCCAGCCGGAAAAGGTGGGACTCTAAGCCTTTCCGGGCTTAGCCGGCGGCGTTGAGCGGCCACACCGGAAGGATGCGATAGTGTTCCGAAGTAAGGCCGATCCGTCCATTCTCAATGCAATTCAAGTGCGCGGAATTGCTGACTTGAAGCAGTTCTACCCGGGGTGCATTCTTTTCGATTCGATTGTCTCCCATGAGCCTTTTCTGTAGTAAATCCACCAGGGGCTCTTTGCGAAATCCCCACCGGGCCACCAGGAAGTGCAGGCCCGGAAAGCGTCGTAGAATGGAGACAACCTTCTCCGGTTTTACCTGGCCCGCTTCGGCCCAGAAGATCGGTTGCCCGGGAGGCTCAGGATCCAGGCAGATTACGTCTGGTTTGTAGCGGTCGCCGGTGGATTTTTCCACTTCCAGGGCGTTGTAGTTTTCTCTGAAAAGCGCCCAGACAAAGGCCTTGAGAAATACATGCTCGGAGGACTCCAGGGGCTTCTTGATCAGATGCAATCGTGCGGAACCTGCCTTAAAGACCCATTTTCTGCGTAGTTCCAGATCCTCCTTTTCCATGCTTCTTTTGTTGACTCCGATGTCAAAGCGTCGAGCCTTGCTACCTATGGCAGTAAGCAAAGACCTTGTAGGCAAGAAATTAAACCCCTATACATTCACCGTGGAGCGGGGCAAGATAAAGGAATTCTGTAGAGCAATCGGCGAGACCAATCCCGTATTTTTGGATCCGGCCAAAGCAAAAGAGGCCGGCTTTGAAGACACTCCCATTCCTCCTACATTCCAGACCGCTTTTCAATTCTGGGGCTATCCAGAGATCTTCAACGACATGAGCGAGATGGGCATCGATGTGCAGCGACTGCTACACATGAAAGAGGAATACAACTACCTGAAGCCTATCTATCCCGGAACCGAGATCCATGCGCAGGGCGAAGTAGTGGATGTGAAGACCGGCAAGATGGACATGGTTACCTTCAAGACCACTTTTGCCAATAAGTCCGGCGAGCCGCTTCTGGAAGCGGAAATGGCCATTGTAATCCGACCGGAGGATAGCTAATCATCGCAGTCTTGCGAACTTGCCGGGATTGCCCGTAGCGGGCTGGCGGCAGGTGACCTTCAGAGATTCCGAAGATTAAAAGGAGCAATACTATGAATCGAATCAAACTAAGCGACTACAAACAGGGCGACGAAATCCCTGAACTGAAGACCAGCGCCATCCAGCATATGGACCTGGTCCGCTACGCGGGCGCCAGCGGGGACTTCAATCCAATCCACACAGATCCAGACTTCGCCGAAAAGGTGGGCCTGGGCGGAACCATCGCGCATGGGATGTACGTAATGGCTTTGCTTGGCCGTTGCGTTACCGACTGGGTGAATCCGGCGCAGATGCAATCCTTTGGAGTGAAATTCAAGGCTATGACCAAGCCAGGGCAGGCCATTACCTGTTCCGGCAAGGTTAAGAAGATCAAGGAAGAAGAAAAGCTGATGACCGTTGCCGTACAGGCGGCAGACGAGAACGGCGAAGTAAAAGCGGCCGGCGACATTGTGATTGCCTGCGATTGATTCAAACCGGGCGCGGTATGCATCAGCCTTCGCGCAATCCCTGTTTGAGCAAGAGTCAACAAACCCGCTTTCTGGAATTGTGTCAGGAGGCGGGTTTTGATTTGTACGGGTTTACCCTTGCTTCGATTTCGCAGGAAGATAGAGAAAACCTGGACAGATTCGCCAGGGAAAATGCGAGCAACGACCTGCACTGGTTTAACCAGCATGTGCATCTCAGAACCCATCCTTCGGACATCCTGCCCGGCGCGATTTCCGTTCTGATGCTCGGCGCCATCTACAGACACCCCGAAATGGATGAGGCTCTTGCCAATTCCCGGGCAAAGGTATCGCGCTATGCGGCGGGTAAGGATTATCACCTGGTTCTTCGCAAGAAAGCGGCAAGGCTGGCGGACCGATTCTTTGAACTTCATAGAAAAGAGCTCCCCGGATTACGCTATCGCGTCACTACGGACTCGGCCCCCGTGCCGGAAAAGATCCTGGCGCGAAACGCGGGGCTGGGCTGGCAGGGAAAGAACACAAACTTGATCCATCCCGAGATGGGATCGTATTTCTTTCTTACAGGAGTCTTTCTAAACGCGGACCTGGAAGGCTTCGCGGAAGATCTGTTACGCCACCCATCTACTTTTCCATCGCATTCTAATTCGCAGGGGCTCCCTGATTTGCGTTCAGCTTCCCCCGAAAACTTCGGCGATCCTCGAAAAAGCAGCGGAGATCGGTATGCCGCAAACAGCAACGGCGGGGAGACGGCCCGGTCGGCCGAGCAAGAAGGTCTTTTTGGTTCTGAAGTGCCGGAGATCCCCACGGATTCCGAATCTGGCGCCCAGTATGCCGAGCCTTCCCTTTTTCGGGCGCCTAACGTAGATCGCTGCGGAAGTTGTCGACAGTGCCTGGATGCCTGTCCCACAGGGGCCCTGGAGCCTTATCGAATTGAAGCGAGCAAGTGTATATCATACTGGACCATTGAGGCAAAGTCGGCTATGCCTGAGACGGTGGCGGCAAACATCCAGAGCTGGATCTTTGGATGCGATATCTGTCAGGAAGTCTGTCCCTATAACCGGGGCGCAAAAGGTCGCCGACAGGTTACGAAGGAGGAATCCTTTGAGCCCCGATCGTTTCTGATGCAATGGATGGCGAGTCCTACGGATCCCGGGGAATCCAATACCTGGTCAAAGCTTAGCGTTTCTTCGCCACTGAAGCGTCCCGGCCAGGACAGGTTTAGAGAGAGCTGGAAAGTCATTGATGCCCGGTCGTGAAACCTTGCATGTGCGAATTAAATTGCATCCTCGGATCTGACCTGCCCGGAGAGATTCAATGGTGTGCGAAAGGTCGTTCTCAGGAAGGATAGTTCGCGTTAGCAGGTTTGCGTCAACGTTTGTATCTAAAGACAAAAAGTCCGTTATCATCGTCCGACACATAGACCAGATTCCCGGAAAATGTGACCGCCTGCGTTGGACCTGAAAGGGAATACTGGCCCAGTAAGGAAGGGCTGGAAGGATTGGATGCATCGATTAGTCGTAGACCGAAGCTGTGGTCCGCCACGGCAATAACGCTACCGTCTAGAGCCAGCTTATAGGCGTTCATCCCGGGTGTATAGGCGCCTAGCAACGTAGGCGATACCGGGTTGGAAACATTCAGGATTAGAAGTCCACCGGATCCATCAGCAACATAGGCCGTAGAGCCGGAAACAATGACATGGCTGGCATTGATTGATGCATAGGTGCCGATAACGGACGGGCTGCTTGGTACCGAAAAATCTATAACCTGAAGACCGCTGGCGCCCCTGGCTGCATACACGAGTGTACCTACAGCATCCAGTCCCAGTCCACCTGCGCTGGATTCGGTTCCCAGGAGGGTGGGGCTTCCTATGGCGGAAATATCAATCGCATGGATACCGCCAGAATCGCTGGCTGTATAGAGCAGGTTTCCTTCTGTATCCAGGTCATAGAGAAAACCCGGGGGGTCTGAACTTCCAATTGAGCTCGGAGCAGTGGGGTTGGAAATATCGTATGCCACCCATCCGTTTCCATGTAGCGCAACAAACAGTCTCAACCCATCCAGATGCAGGGCTCGCGCATTTCCAAACGGATTTGCCTGGGCCGCGGGTGCTGGATTCGCAGGATCGGAAACACTGAGTATCTGCAAGTCGAAACCTCCCCAGTCTGCTACGTATGCATAGTCTCCCACTATTACAGAATCCATCGCATTAACAGGCGTATTGATAGAGCCAATCAGAGCCGGGGCAGCCACATAGGTGGCCTCCGTTGCGAGGGAGAATCTCAGGTTATCTCCATCTCTGACACAGGCTATGGCCCGAATGCGGGTCACCGAGTTAGCAGATACGCCCAGAGGTTCTGCATACTGCGTCGAGCTACAGCTGGGGTCGCTGCCATCCAGAGTATAATGGATAGTGCTCACCTCTGTGGCGCTGGAGATGTTCACTGATTGCGCGGAATAGTAGGTCAACGATTCATCCGGCGAAAAGGTAGGAGGAAGCACCAGATTGCTCACCACTGCCGCCAGTAGCAGGTTTTGCTCTGTATCGCCAGCTGAGTCCTCATGAAGGCCGAAGATATCAGTCAGTGGATGAAAGACACAGTAGATAGGAGAGAGGGCAATGATCAGAATGACCATCGGAGTCAATTTTCGGATCCGGCGTTGCATTTTCTCTTTTCACCTTCAGGCATCTTTACAGATAACTTCCAGGTTCTGGGGTCCACCTTTTTTGGGTTGAACTACCCGGTTGGAACCCGCGAGTATTCACTGAATGCAATGAAAGACGAAGCGTTAGAATCCAGTATTCTGTCCTACTTTGAGAAATTCCAACCCCTGAGAGAAGGCGCTCGTCAAGCGATCCTGGATTGTGCCTCAAGCGTGGAGTTCAAGAAAGGGCAGCTTCTGGTTCGAGCCGGAGAAATGGCCCCAAACATCTATTTCCTGCATTCAGGAATTATTCGAGCCCATTATCCATTGAATGATCGCGAAATCACCGGTTGGCTTACATTTCCGGGAGATCTGGCGGCCGCCTTCGAGTCCATGGCCCGGGGCAAACCGGCCGATGAGACGCTGGAAGCCATGAAGGATGGCGCCGCCACTTACATTCGCTACAATGCCTTGAAAGAAGCTGGCAAGAAGTGGCCGGAGATTCTGCATCTAATCATCCTGGTGCTGGAGGATGCCTATCTTCGTCTGGAGCGTCGTGCCTCCCATCTACAGTCCAATTCCGCGGAAGCCCGCCTGCGAATGCTTCTCCAAGCGGAACCGGAAGTAATGGAGTTGGTACCAAACTATCAGGTGGCCAGTTACCTGGGTATTACACCTGAAACGTTGAGCAGGCTACTAACAAAGCTCTTTCGAGCTTGATTCGCGCACTTCGTATCCATCCGCATGTTCGGAGTAAGCTCGGCAACGGCTGCCTTTCGCCACATTTCAGGTCGCGTCCCTGAAGAGTTTATATTGCCGGGTTTGTTCCGCGAACCATTTCTTACAATAGGCTATCGGCACCATTCACCCGGCGTAGCGGCCCTTTCTAAATACTGCCGGAAATCATACCTTTAAGGATGGAAAGGCCGGCTCGCAGGAAACCGCCGATGGGCCAGCGCATTCCGCTGGCAAAGAGCGTTCGCATTCTTTCTGCATCGGAGTCCATCCTGTCCTCTGTGGCCAGGTCTGCGGTAAGCTTTCCGGACATGAGGGCAGTGCCCACTCCGCTGCCGCCACCGTAACCGATGCTCAGAATAACGTTGGGATGGCCGGGCACCGTGCCCACTATCGGCGCTTCGGTGCCGGTCTGCAAATAGGCGCCGGCCCAGGCGCTTCCAATGCTTGTTGAGTCCAGAAAAGGAAATCGCTTAAATAAGGCTCTCTCAAGTTTCATGAAGGATCGCACATGGCGATCATCCTCTTCGCGAACTGCGGAATCGCGATCCACTCCGTTAAATAGTAGGCTCCTGCCGTGGAGTCGACCTATGTAGAAACTCAAAGCAGGGTCTCCAAAAGGCGCTCTGCTTCGGCTGATTCGATCCAGTGTCGCATCATCCAGCGGGTTGGTGGCCAGCATATATGTATGCTTTGGCTTTGCTTCGGGGATGGGAAAGTTCCTCTCAATTCTGTCCGTATAAGCGTTGGTGGCCAATATCAGCTTGGCCGCGCGAACCATGTAGCCGGCGGAAGTTTTTAGCTCTACCTGTGTATGGCCGGACTTCACTGACTGAATGGCAGCGTCTTCATAGATGTTAATGGCGTTTCTTTCGCAAATGGCCTTCAGGCTCCTTACAAGATGAAAGGGGTGTATGGTGTCGATTTCGTATGCAATGGCCGATCGGGCCGGATAGCTTACGATATCGCCTGTTCTTGCAGCGCTGATTTGCTCGGTGGGATAGCCGGCTTTGGCGAATCTGGGAGCGGCCCAGCGAATGGTGGCTTCTTCCAGGGCATTCCTGGCAACCAGGTGATGTCTGGATGGTTGCCATATCTGGTCTGGAGAGTAACCCTGCTCCTTGAGGAATGTCTTCAATTCTCTTAGATTGGATTCAATATTTCTGGAAACGAATCGGATCTCCTCCCATCGCTTTTCATTTTCCGTGTCTTCCAGAAGCCAGAGCAGAGGGGGCAGTCCCATGAGCCAGCCAGCATTTCGTCCGCTGGCTCCGAACCCGGCATGCTGGGCCTCAAAGATGCTAACATCTAATTTTGGATTTCGACACTTGATTTCCAGGGCGGCGCTTAATCCGGCGAAACCCGCGCCCACAATTGCTATGTCGCAATAGAGGTTGCGGTCCGGTTTCCGCGGCTTCTCTTTGCTCCAGCCCTCCCTTTCTTCTCTGGTAGCTTCAGTTTTTGCGCTTTCTTCGGATGAGAAAGCCCGAGAAGCCTTCGGATCCGGGGCGTCTTCCGAGAACCAGTGGGACGTTTTGAAAGGTAGCCGGTTATCTACAAGCCGGCTGTCGGCAGATCTGCGATTACTCATGGATGTATGGTAGGCGATTTCGCCCCGGATTTCATTGACGGATGTCAATATTTGCGAAGTCAATCACTGGACAAAATCGCCAGACTGCCTTAATCTGAAACAATGGAACTTAAAAACATAGGCAAATCCAACGTACAGGTTACTCCGCTAACCTTTGGCGCCTGGGCCATCGGCGGCTGGATGTGGGGCGGCGCTGAAGAGAAGGATGCCGTGGACGCCATTCGGAAGTCCCTGGATCTGGGGGTTACTACAATCGATACAGCGCCAGTGTACGGCTTTGGTCGGAGCGAAGAAATCGTCGGCAAGGCGTTGAAGGAGGTTCCCCGGGATCATTATCAGATACTGACCAAATGCGGTATGAACTGGGAAACAGAAGAAGGGGAGTACTTCTTTGAAACGAATGATGATTCCGGTCGTCCCATTCGAATGCATAAATTCGCGGGAAAGAGTCGGGTGTTGCAAGAATGCGAAGACAGCCTGCGACGGCTGAAGACCGACTACATCGACCTTTTTCAGCTTCACTGGCCCGACGCTACCACCCCCATAAACGAAACCATGGAGGCATTCGAGAAGCTCATGGAAGACGGAAAGATTCGGGCCGCCGGCGTCTGCAACTATTCGGCGGAACAAATGAAGGAAGCCTTGAAGACAACCGAGCTGGCCAGTAACCAGGTGCGCTACAGTATGGTGTCCAGAGAAATGGAAACGGATGTACTACCCGCGGCCCTGGAGGCAGGGATGAGCATCCTCCCCTACAGCCCTATGGAAAGGGGATTTCTTACCGGCAAATTCCATTCAGGTTCGAAATTTAATGCCGGCGATACCCGGGCCACTTCTAAATGGATGCAATCGGATAACATGCACAAACTTGAGAAGTTGATCGCGGTGCTTCAAGAAATGGCGGACGGAAAAAACGCCACCATCGCGCAACTGGTGCTTCGGTGGACCATGGATCGAAAAGGTATCGCCACTGTGCTGGCAGGGGCCAGAAATCCAGCCCAGATCGAGGAGAATGCCGGGAGTCTTTCTTTATCGCTGAGCCCGGAAGAGAAGACGAAAATTGAGGACAGTATTTCGGAACTGGGCCTGATCAGCTGAAGGAAGCGAAACAGAGAGCCTCAAGAACAGAGTTCCGGGATTACGCAAAAAAGAGTTTTGTCCAATCTGTGAGCATCCCTGGACGGCATCCGCCCCTTTCCTGGGGAAACTCCAGGTATTGAATTATTCCTTCTTCGGACTCACACTTCTTTTGCTGGCCAGGAAACGGGACGGTTTTCTAATTGTAGCCATACCCCTGCTTTCGATTTTCGACATACAGGTTAGGTGCTGCTATGAATATGATGGAAATCGCTTTTCCCATTATTGTGGGATTGATTTTCCTGGAGATGATCCTGGGGTGGATCCAGCATCGCCCCTATTACCGAGTGAATGATACCGTAGCTGGCATCAGTACAGGCATCATGTTCATGCTGGTAGGTGTGCCGACTCTCTTTGGCGCCTTAATCGTTTACGATTGGATTGAAACAAACTTTTCGTTATTCACGCTTTTTGACTGGCAGGCTATTCCTTTCGACGATCCTCTTGTATTTGCCTCCGAGTTCCCCTATGTTCACATCAATGCAGTGCCGTTCCTGTACTGGGTGTTCGTGATTTTCGCGGTGGATTTTCTCTACTACTGGTTTCACCGGCTTTCCCACGAGGTTAACTTTCTATGGGGTTCTCACGTAACCCATCATTCCAGCGAACAGTTTAATCTGGCCGTTTCTTTCCGGGGCGGTAGTTTTCAGCGGGTCTTTGAATACGCCTTTTTCCTTCCGCTGGCATTTCTGGGTATCAACTGGTTCATGTTTCTTTTTGCGCACCGAGTGCTAAAGCTATATCAGTTCTGGGTGCACACGGCAGCGGTCCCGGAGCTGGGCTTTCTGGAATATTTCATGGTTACACCTTCCAATCATCGGGTGCACCATGGTAGAAACCCGCAATACATAGACAAGAACCATGGCGGAATCTTCATTATTTGGGATCGCATGTTTGGAACTTATGAACCGGAAAGAGAAAAGATCAACTACGGTATTACCAACCAGCTAACGAGCTTCAACCCATTGTGGATGACCTTTCATTACTACGCGGAGCTCTGGCAGCAAACCCTGGCTACCCGGTCCTGGAAGAATAAGTTTAAGGTCTGGTTTGCCAGGCCCGGTTGGAAGCCGGCAGATCTGGGCTCCAGCGAAATCGTGTATTCAGACCCGGCCCGGCCGGATTACGATCCGCCCCTACCGAAAAGGGTTAAGATTTACGGTATTTTTCAGTTCTTCTTCCTGTCTGCTTCGGGCCTGCTGGCGTACAGCCTGGCCCACGATTCGGCTTTTGGCATCTTCCGGCTATTGATTCTGATCGGTTTTACCGTGTATGGATTAACAGTGGTTGGGGGAATACTGGATAGCAAAGCATGGACCTTTCCCGCGGAGATGCTGCGGCTTGTGCTGCTTCCCCTTGCTGCCTTCTTAATTCACCTTAACGGATTTTTGAAAGTAGATTTGCTCCTGGGGCTGGTTGTCTACAGCGCCGTTTCCCTGGTCTGGCTAACCCTGCTGCGCAAGGCCTTTACTGGCGAAGACGACAGCCCGGAGGCGCCGGTAGCCGCTGCGTAGATTGGCTAATCGGCACTTTCTTGCCCGGCACTTTTTTGCCCGGCAGTGTGGCGCCAGTATTATTTCTGACCGTCGCCGGTGCCCTTTCTCGCCGGACAAATGCCGGACGGCCCTGTTGTTAACCGTTCGGGGGATTAGCCGCTGTCTGCCTTGAGTGCATTTGTGCTCAGGATTCGGTCCGGATGGCTTCTTTGACCTCCTGCAGAAGATGCTCAGAGTAGTTCTGTTGTAGGATCCACCGTGCCTTATCCTCCAGGAATTCCTGGAAGGAGAACAGGTGGCGGTTCGGATCCTTTCCCGGATCAAAGTATTCTTTGATTAGAACCTGCCCTTCCAGAAGCTGGATTTCCAATGAGGCATAGTTTGCGCTATGTCGCCAGGTACGTTTCATTCTCGTCCTCTATCACCTGGTAAGAAAGTTAAATAAAAAAATAAGACCAGGATTGCATTTAGTCGTCCAACCGGATATGAAGCCTCCGATCTGCGAGCTATGTGGCCACGATTTCCGGCACCAGTGGGACGGATCCGATGCCGGAGGGGGGCTGGTGCAATTCGCCGATTACAGACCTCTGCCCGGTAACCAGGTGGGACATCCGGCCGGGCTAGGATTCTTCTGTTCAGTTCATTTAACCCAGGCAAGGAGCCTGCATCATTTGTCCATGATCGATGCAATGGAGCGAATGCAGCAGACCGATTGATTACGCCAGGCAAGGGCTAAGTCTGGCCAACCACTAGCTGCGACGGACCCTCGGGCCAATGGCCGAAACCCCGGCGCCTACAGACGCTCTGACAAAACCGGCAGGCGCTACCAGCCTCCGGATCCCGGATCGGTCATTAGTCAAGGGCCGGCCGTGGTGAGTCCAATCGTTAGGGATCCTGGCCCTCCGTCTGACGAGCAATATCCTCCAGCTCAGCGGCCGAGGGAAAGATGCGGTTCTGGTCCAATAAGAAATAGCTCAGATTCAGAAAGGCCCGACTGTTAAGATAGCTTTGCGGACAGTGCTTGCTCAGGTCCTCGCTGATCACATTGCAGGGACCGACACTTTCGTGGGGAGGTTCCAGGGTATAGACCGTGCCAGGGCCCCCTTCCACGGATTGAATATAGAACAGGGGCTCTTCGATCCATCCGAATAAATTTCCGTAAGCAAAATACGCCGACCCTCCTTTTGATTTCATTAGATCTCGACCAAAGGAGGTGAAGTAGGCCTCTTTGCCAATGAAACCCAGGATAGTGGGAAACACATCCAATTGCGAAACAATATCGTCCCGAATGCCTGGCTGGATTTTGCCCGGTGCATACAGCAGCAATGGAACGTTGCGGTCTTCGTAGTAGTTCAGAAAGCGATGGTGGCTGTGGTCCGAAACAAATACGAAAATCGTGTTGTCGAAATAAGGCGCCTTCTTTGCTTCCTCTATGAAATCATGAATGGCCCAATCTGCATAATGATACACGTTCAGATATTCATGGTCCTGGACGGTTTCATCAAATATGTTGAAGCGCTCCTCCGGCGTATGATACGGGTAATGGGTTGTTACCGTGTGTACTGTGGCCAGAAAAGGCTGGTCTGCCGGTAGCTTCATCAGCTGTTCGTGCAGTAGTTGCAGGATCTTTCGGTCTTGAAAGCCCCAGCCGCCGGTGCCCTGTTTGAAACCCATCTTTTCGATTTCTTCCTTACCGATCAGGGTTCTGAAACCCCAGTGGCTCATAATGGTTCGTTTATTGTTGAAATCCAAGTCGTTCCCGGACACAAAATACGTCTTGTAACCCAGCTTCTGAGCCACTGTGCCCAGACCCGAAAAGCGATTGGTGATCTGCGGCGTTCGCACAGCCGTCAAGCCCGGGCGGTCCGGAACGCCACCGGCGAGGGCCATCAGTCCATTGGTGGTCCTTCCGCCGGGGGCGTAGAAGTGGGTGAAGAAGAGTCCCTGTTTTAGAAGTTCATTAAAATGGGGAGTCACAGGTTTACCGTTCACCCGTCCATCGGTAATCGGCGAAATAAACTTTCCGGTCCATCCTTCCAGGATGATGACCATGATGTTTGGCGGTCTTCCTTCCCGGCTACCCTCTAGCTTACGCAACAACGGGTACTCATCGCTTACAAAGCTGGCTCCCGGGTAGTCGATGGCTTTGCGAACAACGTCAATGGCCTCTGCTACATCCATCTTGTGTCGTTCGGGAATAGACGTGCTTTTTAGATCTACGATGGCTGTATAAACTCCGTTAACAGCCAGAAGATTGATGAAGTGGTTCCTGGTGAAAACGGCATCTGTTACACGAAGCGGGTTTATCTGGACCCCGCCGCGAATCCCTATCACAATCAACACCAGGGCCAGGACGAAACTGAACACAGGAGACTTCCACGTTCGACGGTCATGCTCGTAAGGGATCTTTCGTAGGACCCAGATCACAGCGGCCACAAAAGCGGATGTAAGTCCCAGACCGCCTATAACTGTAAACGGCGCATTCTGAAAGGCCGCTCCCAGGATCACAAAGAGTTCGGTGCCCAGAAATGCATAGGCTTCGTAGCCAATGTGCTTGTTTGCGTTTTCGAAATAGATGATGTCTGCTACAAGAAGGATTACCTGAAAGAAAAGGATAAATGGCGGTAGATACACCCAGAGTATGCGATAGAGAGTGAATCGATTGAGATAGTGTATCATGGCCAACAGCGCAAACGGACCCATGATGATGCACACAGTGGATATGTCGAACCTGAGCCCCAGAAGGAAGGCCCATAGTACGTCTGTCCACGGACTCTGTCCCGCTCGATAGGAATAAATGAAAAAGAACAATAGTCGGTAGACCTGCAACAGGCCCAGGCTAATTAGCATGTAGCTCAGGATGAGTTTATAATTGTACGGCAGCCTCTTCCACATGGAATGAAGCTCCCACTGCGCTCTGCCGGGTCAAACGATTTGCAGAGCCCGCAGGCGACGGCATAGTCCCCGGGGAAACTCCCGAATTGACTTCGGAAACTGGCAGTGAGGTTACGTCGCAGTGAACTTGCCCGAAAAAAGTCCGTGGGGCCTGTTTTTCAGGCCCGGCTTGCCCCCCGGGGAACGATTCTGATTTTACCGGGACTTCAAAGCCTCGATAACTTTTTGCAATCGCGCAGTTACCTCGTTGGCGATATCCATCAATGCCGGGTTGTTCACCGCTTTCATCGACTCTATGGGATTAATGGCCGCCACCTCGGTTCCTCCGCCGTCGGCTTCCTGTACAATTACATTGCACGGTAGCATTGTACCGATTTTGTCTTCCAGACTTAAAGCCTTGTGTGCGTAGGGCGGATTGCAGGCGCCCAGGATTCGGTACTTCCGGAAGTCTATACCCAGCTTCTCCTTCAGTTTATCCTGGATGTCTATTTCAGAGATAATCCCAAAGCCTTCCGCTTTCAAGGCCTCGGTGACCACTTGAATGGATTCATCGAAATCCATATTCAGTCTTGCTGCAAAGTAATAGCTCATGTTTGCTCCTGAGGTAAAATACGTACACTGACAGTTTCAGTGAAATACCCATGGAGGGTATCGTCCAGCAATTCCACAACACCCGGAAGGGCTCGGTCCGCCGGTCATGGATCGGTTTCGGAAGCGCTTTCTTCTTGCGGGACGGCCGTGGCGCCATCGGAATCCTGATCTTGCGGCTCATCTGAGTCTACACCCACGGCAGTCTCCTTCTGCGAGTTCTGGTCCGAGGGGGCATCGGTTGATTCGGGATTGTCCTTCGAGGTTGGTTGTGCCGTAGTCCGGTCATTTTCGCCTTTGCTTATTTGGGGATCGTCTTTGCGGGCAGGCTCTCCGCTTCGTTTTTCATCTGTGGATTGCGGCGATTCCTGTTCTCTGGAAAGAAAATAGGCGGGCAGGGTAATGGGAAGGAGGAGCGTATCGGCCAGAAGGCTAAATGGCAAGTCCACCAGGCCGCCTACAAAGGCGAGAAGGGCCAGCCCGCCACAGTCCAACGGCGACTCCAGAACCGTTAGGCCGCCGTAGATCAAAAGAATGTTGATTTCTGTGCCGCCATAGACGGTAGGAGCTTCGTTGTTGGTGACCTCGGAAAGAAAACGAAGTGTTGTGGCACAGTTCAGGTTCGCGACCAGAATGAGCGTGGCTACCAGGAATACGAGCTGTCTATTACGGTGGAGGCGAATCATCATGAATCTTTCGCCGCCTGGTCACCTGGTATATACTTCTTTGGATTCAATGCAGACTTGAAGGATCGTCTGTAATCATCGTTGAACAAGGAACGATTGAAGTATTCGCCTTTCAGCGACAGCATTTCTCCGTGCCTCCAGCGATAAACCTCTCCAGTCTTCCTTTCTACGATTTGGCCGGAATGAATGGCTGTGCTTAGCTTTCGGATATTTCGTAGGATCTGCAGGTTCTGGAAATCTGCGGCCTTTTCCGGGTTGGCAAATTTGCATTCCATAAAGCGTGTAAAGAGCATGGCGTCGTGGAAGTACTCCGGAACGGTAATGATTCCGCTAACGCGAGTTATCTCAACCAGTTGTCGAACCAGATTCTTGAATACAAAGAGCACGCCCGAGCCCAGACCGGGATATTTCTGACCGGGGTAAAGGTCTCGGGCTGCCGCCCTTATATTCTGGGTTAGAAACCAGTCTATGGAAATCAGGCGTACCGGACTGAGACCGACTATTGGATAATTACCAATCTTCAACCGGAGAAAGAATAGGTCTTCGTCCGAGTCGCTCCGAATATGGATGCGGTTGTCATCCAGCGATCCGAACTCCACGATGGTCTTGAGATTGGAATAGCCTCGTTCGCCGAGCTCCTCTAGAAGTCCCAATTCGACCAGGAGCTCCCGTACTTCGGATTCCTTCAGATGACCCAGAAAAAGATCCGGCCGATCCACGGAGCCTTCAATGCCCAGTTCGGAAACATCAATATCTTCGAAGGGTATGCTCTTTTCCGGATCGGGTTGCATGGCGGTTGTAAAAGCCATAATGATTGCGCTGGTTCGGTTGCCCATAGAAAATTTCGGGGAATTATAGAACGCCTTGCCGAAAAAGGCTCGTGGAATTCGCGAATTAGCGTGCCATCGCAACGACAGGGGTAATCTCGTCGGCTCGCTGGCGCAGGGCAGGTAACTCGACAACAGGTTGGATGCTAGATGTCCAGAAGCCTGGCGGCAAATCCTGCCGCGCTCACTGCCTGCATTAGCTCATCTCTGTGGCTTCCATCCCTGGTCTCTATGGTCAAATCCAGGTCAGCGCTCTTGATGGAAAGCGCGGAAAAGACTCTGTGATGGGTTACATCGACTATGTTGCCTTCGTGGCGGGCGATGATTTCGCTGATCCGCGCCAATTCTCCAGGCACATCGGTGCTTTCTACTCGCATTCGAATAAGTCTTCCGTCTCGCGCCAGGCTACGGAGCATCACAAAGGCCAGGATTCGCTCATCAATGTTTCCGCCGCAGATAATTATCCCTATCTTTTTGTTGGTAAAGCGATGCGAGTAATCGCTATGTAAGAGGGCTCCCAGCGCTGCGGCGCCGGCTCCTTCCGCCACGGTCTTTTCCACGCTGGCAAGGAGAGCTACCGCTTTTTCAATTTCCGCTTCAGAGGCCAGTAGCACATCGCTAACGTTTCGTTTGATGATTTCCATTGTAAGCTGCCCGGGGGACTTTACAGCGATCCCTTCGGCAATGGTGGCTGCCCCGCGGGGCTCCAGGTTGGAGGAATAGAAGCGGTTGAAGGCGAAAGGGTACACCTCGGACTGAACGCCCAGAATCTCTATGTCCGGGTTCAATGAGCGGGCAGCCACCGAAATACCGGAAATCAGGCCTCCGCCGCCAATCGGCACAACCAGCATGTCCAGGTCCGGTTCCTGCTGGAGCATTTCAAGGGCGATGGTTCCCTGACCGGCAATCACTTCGGGATCATCGTAGGGATGGACAAATACGAGATTTTCGCTCTCCATGCGCTGCCGGGCCACCGCATAGGACTCGTCCACATTGCTTCCGGCAAGCTCCACCGTCGCGCCAAAGGCCCGGGTGTGCCGCACTTTGTTGAGCGGGGTGTATCGGGGCATGATGATCGTGGCCGGAATACCCAGACGCTGGCAATGGTAGGCCACTCCCTGCGCATGGTTTCCTGCAGACATGGCAATGACTCCCTGACGGCGCTCCTGGTCGGTCAGGGTAAGGAGCTTGTTCAGGGCCCCCCTTTCTTTGAATGAGGCTGTAAACTGATGGTTTTCAAACTTAAGCCACACCCGGGCCCCCACCAGATCCGAAAGTGTGCGCGATAGCTGAAACGGCGTATTCAATATCGCACCGTGGATTCTCCTGGCCGCCGAATACACCGAATCGGGGCTTACTGTTTCGCTTGCATGTGGCATCAGTCAAATATTGCTTTCCCGGTCCTGGTCTTCTTTTTCGCCGCAACGATGGGGCTTGCCTCCTGAATTTCTTTCAGGGAAATCTTGCAAACCGGCCTGAGCCCGGGTTTGCCTCGGCGGCGACAACGAAAGCCTGCTCATTCAGCGGCTCACTCGAGCGATTCTACTCTCCACTCAGATAGCGGTCCAGACTCGAATCAATCAGATGCATGTTTTTCTGCACTTCTTCGGGCCAGGCTGGTAGCGCTTTGTCTTCCCAGTACCAATCTCCCACTACGTTTAGGATGGGCGCAGTCTGGGAAAACAAAGCCTTCCTGACTCCGATCTGGAGATCCTCGGTTTCCAGGGGACGATAGGGCTTTTCAGACTTCGCCAGCGGCCCCAGGACTCGTTCTTCTTCAGCGGCGTTGACACGGGCGAAATAGTCTTTGAACTTCATGCCGGATTCTTTCCAGCCCTTGCGATACGGTTCCTGTTCCGGATACTTCCCGGAGGTTATCGCCTTTTGCGAAAGGATGGAAATTCCTCTTGCCGAATTGCTTACGAACATTCCGTATCGCACACACTTCAAGCGATCCGGATGCTTGAGAGTGAGCTGCTCCATGGTGATCTTCGTATAGATCATGGGACCATAAAGCATCATGAGTGGCTCGAGCCACATGAACCCGGAAAACCAGAGTCCGATGTCCGGCCTTAGAAGCTCCATCAATCTTAGCATGGGAATCACTGAAAACTTGAGGCTCTCTTGATACTCCGATTCCTCGGCGTACTGCACCGGTTTGCCTACAGGTCCGCGAGCGGGTACATAAACGATAGCTCTCAGTCGATCCGGTACAAACTCCGGTATGGATTCGATGCTTTCGGCCCGGGTCAAATCTATGTTGGGTATGGTTCGATCGGCGCCAGGTACCGGCTCATCGCCCGAGGAAGTGGATATTATGATGGAATCCGCATCCTCTTTTCGAATAGCAGCGATGGATTGCTGCCCCAGTACTGCTTTTCCGCCAATAACTAGATAATTCATTTACTCTTCCCGAACTGTTTTACAGAGCAGGTTAGCGGAGCTAACCGGGCTGGCAACCAAATGCCGCTTTTATCATTCAGGCTATAGAAAATCAGGGACAGACATTGATTCCCCAATACATGAAGAGTGAATTCTGAATCAGTGCAGGATAGGCGCGGAATTCGTCAGATGCCCTTGCATTCCAGGATGGAACGGTCTCCGCCTTCATTCTGTCTTCGGCGAGCGCGGCTGATGATCGTTGGCGAATCCTGGGCCGACTCCGCTGGACAGCGTCCCGGGGCTTGAGAAGTTCTGTCATGGCTTTGTTGAATTCTGGAGAGTCGGTAAAAGAACAATTCCTGAGGTCTGTGCGTTCGGCCATCGAAAACAATGTAATAGATCCAGAGCAGCTACGGATGCTTGTGGTAAGTCCCACCGAGGACAGAAGCGCTCTGTCCGTTCACTTCAGCAACGAATACGAAGACTTCCTGGATCTAGAATATCTTGAAACGGACTCTATAGGACATATTGACATCTCTCCCTGGCTGGATGCCTGCGACAAGTTAGACCCGGCCAGTATTGCAGCGTTGAATAGTGCAGAACAGCTTCGCCTGGCTGAAATGCAGCAACGTTATCGGCAGACGCCGCCGGCGATTTCCATGGATACGATCCCGGAAGGCCCCTGGCGTCAGCGGCTGGAACTACTACGTGAGGAAATGATTTCCGAAGTAGAGTCCGGCCTGAGCCATACCGTATTTCGAAAAGGCGGCTACGGAAGTACCGGATGAGGCCATGTACATTGCAAACATCGCCGAATGTCATTACAAGACTGACAATGCTGAAAAGGCCCTTCAATACGCTATCAATGCCAGGGATAAGGGAGCCAAAAGCGAAATAATTCAAGAGATCCTGGAAAACAAAGGAAGGCGCCCTGTATAGTCCAGGGGCGACCTCCGCAATGGATGCCTCAATTTGACGCTACAATGATACTATGAAAAAGACTGAGGTTGTGTCTATCAGCTTACGGCAATATCCAGAAGCAACCGTTGATTCAGATATCCCTGCAGCTGATCTCCGGAAGCTATTGGACCAACGCCTTCCGGGGTACCGGTGAAAATAAGGTCACCTTGTTCCAGGGAAAAGAAAGCCGAAGTGTGACTGATGATTTCTGCGAAAGAAAAGATCATATCCGATGAGACTCCGCTTTGAACCGTGCTTTCGTTTTTCTTAAGTTCCAGAGACAGGGGCCCTTCGTCCGACGAAAAAGAAACGAAGGTGCCCACAACGGCGGATCCATCGAATGCCTTGGCCTTTTCCCAGGGCAGTCCTTTTCGCTTGAGTTCGTTTTGTAGATCTCTGGCTGTTAGATCCAGACCCACGGTGCATTCCTGGATCAGCGAAAGTGCCTGCTCCCTGGAAACGTTCCTGGCCGGTCGCGCTAACTTCAGGACGATTTCGATTTCATGGTGCACATCCTGACTGAAAGCCGGCAATTGGATGAGCTCTCCCGCCGGAAGCAGTGCGGATTCTGGCTTCAGAAACACCACTGGTTCGTTCGGTAAATCGTTTCCAAGCTCCAGGGCATGTTTGCCGTAATTTCTACCTATACAAATGCATTTCATCCAGGATAAGGAAATCTGTGCGGTTGCCCCGGGCCAGAACAAATGCCCGGGAGCTCCGTAAATGATACTCGCTCAATTGCTCTTGGCACCAACGCGGCCTTCAGCGCTCCCTACAAAATAACCACGGATGGAAAGAGTTTGTCCATTGTCGACAGCGCAAACCATTCCATTCGAAAAGTAGACTGAAGGGATTTACCTAAACCTTCTGCCAGAAAATGGAGCAAAAGTCTCAAAGTACCCCGGGGCCGGAGTGTATCGAATCGCACAATCCGGGCATCCCGGGGTAGCATGGTGATCCAGGAAATTGCGAAAATAACGTCGCCCAGCGCAAGAAATAATCACGCAGCTCTGGCCCGCCGGATTGCAAAACAGTATTTAGGATCCTTTGATGCCGTCCGCGATCCACGGAGACGTCTGCAAGCCGGGACAGCCTGGAGTGTCCCGGAGCGTCGCACAATTCTGAGCCTTTGTTCCCGGCTGCCTATTCGGTTACCAATCGCTCTTCAAAGTGATAGGCTTCGAAGGCGCTCAGTTGTCCGGGAAAAGCGCTGTAGGCGAAATCAATCCGAAGGGTTTGCCTGGCTGCGATGTAATGGTAGGTCGCAAATAGTATTCCGGGGGTTCGTTGGTTTATGTAGACCCGCTTGAAAACGATTTCGGCCCCTGCCGCATCAATGGGACTTTGATGCAGACCGGTCTGCTCCACTTTATTGTATTTGGTGAGCGTCTTACGATACCAGCCCACCGGTTCTTCAATAGTATTGCCGTAGGGTTGGTTATAGAAGTCACCGGCCATGTACTGAAACCCGAGCTCTTTCAATCGAGTCTCATGGGCCCTGGATTGAAGAAAGATCGCCTCAACGACCCCGCCCTTGAATTGCGAAAAATCGACTTTGGCCCAGTTCCAGTTCGTTGTGAACCAGCTGATCTCCGTCGGGTTCTGACGATGAATTTCTGTATACCGGGGCGACGAGTAAAAGGATGAGCCACTTATGCCGTGTTCTGGTTTTTGCAGTTCCTCAAGAGTATCGATGATGGCCGTGTGCCGGGCGTAGTTATCGGCTTCATGGGAGGAGCAAGATAAACCGACCGCAAAAGCTGCCAGTAGTACGAATCGCATAGCTATTGCTACCTTCTTCCGCAAAGCTGGCAAGCCAAACCCGTGAGGCGGGCAGGAGCGGAAATTCTTCCGTGGGATCCGCCTTTTCCGTGCATCAGCGTGAAAGCGCGCCCGCCGCCTTCGTCGCTCTGCGCCCGTCGGCTCTCGACATCCTGGTCGCTCTCGGACATCCTGTCCTCCGCGACACTGGGACTTCCTGTCCGGCGGCTTCGCCGACATTGGAACATCCTCGTTCGGCATCCACGGCGCCCGGGACACTTGTCCATCCGTGGACATCGAGTTGGCGGGTTCTCATCCGGAAAAGGTGGTTTGGCTTTGCCAAACTTCGGTAGAGCTGCCGCCCTGCGGTTGGCCCCCTCCAGTAGTGGGGGTTTTGTTCTGCGATTTCTGGTCGGTTCTTACCGGAGCTTTGTGTTGGGGGGGGGGAGACTGATTTATGGGGTGTATCGAAAAGCGAAGGCACCAGGGCAGGGGAAGAGGACCCGTCTCCTCATTAGATTACGTTCGGCCGACTCCCGGGGGGCCCGCCGATTGAATGTCGTATCGAAAAGTGAGGCCAGGATGGCCGAACGTCTGGAAGTCGAGCCAGGAAGGCTCGGTCCCTCTCGGGCCTCCTGCCCTTCGGGACACTTGTCCGTCCGTGGACTTCGCCTTCGAACTCGATGCGAAACTCAATCCGATAGGGGGGGGAGAGGACCCCTTAGCGGTTCGGAGAGGGGGGGATGCTTCGCTGACTGCGTCAGCTCAGACCACTCGCTTTGCTCGTGGGCGAACCTGAAACAGGGGTAGCTTGCTTCGCAAGCATTTTAAGTTACTGCCGCCTTCCAGTTGGCGGGTTCTCATCCGGAACAAGTGGTTTGGCTTTGCCAAACTTCGGTAGAGCTGCCGCCCCGCGGTTGGCCCCCTCCAGTAGTGGGTGTTTTGTTCTGCGATTTCTGGTTGGTTCTTACCGGAGATTTTGTTGGGGGGGAGACTGATTTATGGGGTGTATCGAAAGGCGAAGCCACGAGGGCTGAGCGCCCGGAAGTCGAGCCAGGGAAGGCTCGGTCCCTCTCGGGCCTCCTGCCCTTCGGGACACTTGTCCGTCCCTGGACTTCGCCTTCGAACTCGATGCGAAACTCAATCCGATAGGGGGGGGAGAGGACCCCGCTAATGGGGATTTGCGAAAAGCGAAGGCAGGAAGCCTGAGCCTCGCAAATCTGAACAGGACGTTCAGCTTTGCGAGTCGCAATTCCCCCTTAGCGGTTCGGAGAGGGGGGGATTCGAACCCCCGGTAGTGTTACCTACACTTGCTTTCCAAGCAAGCACCTTAAACCGCTCGGACACCTCTCCTTCTGCCATCCAACGATGGGACCGTTGGAATCGACGGTCCATGCTTGAATGGAAGGCAGGCCAGTCAAGTGAAAAGGCCGAGTTTGCCGCATTCCGGCAAATACAGCATCGGAGAGCCATCGCCTCGGGGGTAGATTTTCAGGCATTTAGGGATGTCTGGATTCTCGCTGCTTCTCGAAGAAACGGGTAAGCAGGGCGGAGGAACGGTTTTCATAATCTTCTAGAAGTCGCCAGGCTGGATGATGATTTATTTCGTCCTTCAAGTTCTCCAGGAGTGTGGAGAGTCCGGGCCAGCGAGTAGAGGGCGCCATAAAGGCCACCGCAGAGATCCGAGAATGCAAGATCAGTCCGCTGCACATGATACAGGGCTCTAGAGTGGAAATCAGAATAGCATCCGGGATTCTTTCTGATTTAAGGTGCTCACAGGCAGCCTGGATTGCCTTAAGCTCGGCATGCCAGGAAGGATCTACTTTTTCCAGAATCCGATTACGGCCTTCGCCAAGAATCTGGCCCCGGGAATCGCATACCACTGCGCCTATGGGCGTTTCGCCATGATCGAAGGCCTCGTGGGCCAGTTCCAGTGCTCTGATACAGGCGCGGTGCGGAGGGTGTAGCATTTATCAGAGTGGGGTGAGTATTAGGACAAGGGCGGATACGCTCCGAGATGGGGACCGTATCCGCTCCGGGGATATTTCTATTAGAGCCCCAATCCTTTACCGGCGATGATTTCTCGCATGATCTCGGACGTTCCAGCATAAATGCTCTGAACCCTTGCGTCCAGGAAGGCCCGTGCGATAGGATACTCGGTCATGTATCCGTAGCCGCCAAAGAACTGCAGGCATTCATCCACATGGCGCTTTAGCATTTCGGAGCAAAGTAGCTTAACCTGCGAGGCTTGAACGGTTACCTTTTCGCCCTTCATGAACTGAATGATTACCTGGTCCAGCATTGCGCGAGCTGCCATCTGTTCCGTGTACATATCTGCCAGACGGAACTGGGTATTCTGGAATTTTCCGATGGGTTTACCAAAAGCCTTTCTGGTCTTTACGTAGTCTACGGTCATCTGCAAGACTGCTTCAGCTGAACGCTGGTTACTTATCGCCAGAACCAGACGTTCGGTAGCCAGTTCGCTCATCAAGTAACGGAACCCGTAGCCTTCTTTTCCGATCAGGTTTTCTTTTGGAACCTTGACATCGTTAAAAAACAGCTCCGCGGTATCCTGCGCGTGGAGTCCAATTTTCTCCAGTTTGCGACCTCTTTCAAAGCCTTCCATGCCCCTTTCAATTCCTAACAGGGAGACCCCGTTCTGGCCACGGGAAGCGTTGGTCTTTACTACAGTGATTACCAGGTCGGAAAGATAACCGTTGGAGATAAATGTCTTGGAGCCGTTCACCAGATAGTGATCGCCTTTATCCACAGCGGTGGTCTGGATTCCTGCCAGGTCGCTACCTGCATTTGGCTCCGTCATAGCCACAGCGAGGATTTTTGTTCCGTCCACCACGCCCGGCAGCCATCGTTTCTTTTGTTCCTCGTTTGCATGGTGCAGGATGTAAGGAGCGATTACGTCTGCGTGTAGACTTACGAAGAATCCGCTGGCGCCCACTCGGGCCAGTTCTTCAATTACGATTACGTTGTACAGAAAGTCCGCTTCTGCGGCTCCGTACTCCGCCGGGAAGTTCGGGCAGATCATTCCTAGCTGACCTGCCTCTGCCCAGATTTCTCTGGGAACGATTTTGTCTTTCTCCCATTGTTCATGGTTGGGAGCGATTTTTTCATCTACGAAATCCCGGACCATGTCCCGGAAAGTATGATGATCATCTGTGTAGGGAAGTTGACTGGGTAAACCTTTCATATATGCCGCCTTCATACTGACACAAGGCCAGTGTATATACTGAGTGTTGACTCAAGAGTCAACTTTTGGGCCATGCAGGATTCTGCCAAGAAATATACAATTCTGACATCAGGTCAGTTTCTCCTGGGGCATCGGTATTCCCAATGGCCGAAAATTGGAACGCTCATGTCGACACGGGGTCGGCATCCCGGGAGAAAAAAGCGAACCGAAAGCAAACCTGAGACGAGAAAGGAGCTAACCGGAAGCAAACCTGCGACGCGAAGGAAGCGAACCGAAAACAAACCTGCGACGGGAAGGAAGCGAACAGAAAGAAAACATGCACGGAGAAAGGGAACAAGCGGCAAGCAAGCAGGGAGAAAAGAGGAATGGCGGTTTCAAAATTCGAACATGGTGCCGCTCAGAAAGCGACGAAAGACTTCGTACTTTCGGATACCGAAAATACGGTTACGGTTTTGTCGAATCCAGGAGTCCTGCTGCAGATATCCTCCTCCTGGCTGTTCGGACCGACGCATTTCGACTCCCCGCGCATAGAGCGCTCGGAACTCTTTGCGAATCATTTCCAGGGTGCGGGAGTAGGTAAGGTAAGAGTCCACCTGCTCGCCGTTTATGGCGCGAAATCGTTCGGTCCACCATTCGATGAGAATCTTTTTGATCAAAACCTCGGGGTATTCCCGACGAATCTGGCTTTGATCGTCGATGCGAAAGACATCGCCAATATTTCTTTGTCGCAAGGTGGTGGTGAGAATTCTGTAAACGACGTTTGGACCGCAATGATATAGAAATACGTCCGGATGAAGCAATCCGGGAAAGTCTGAAGTGATCAAAGCCCTGGTTTCTTCATTCAGGATTCGCTCAATTAGATCAATGTAGGCCTCCAGTTGCGTGGCGCCGGAGCCCTTCTTGAGCATTGCCGAAGATGGCGTCAGGCTGGAAGGCTGATCTTCCGGCTTTAGAACAACTAGAAAGGCCTCTTTGAATTCCTCCAGACCGTTTCGATAGTCCTGAACCGAGATTTCCAGACTGTAATCGTTGGAGCGATTCCAGTCCCGACTGCCCAGAATGGGCACTGCATACAGGCTGGCGCGATGGATTCTTCGTTCCCTGGTTTCGAGTATTATGCTGCGTGCGATGGAAATTGCAGCAGGCCCGGCTTCCTGCTCTTCTTCTTCCAGCTCCTCCGAGACTTCTTTTTCCTCGGGCCCCTCCGGTCGAGCCAGAGCTTCCAGGGTGTAATCTACATTACCATCATAGCCCAGATCGATTCGGTAGCCGCCGGTCACAGAGTCCCTTTGCTCTCGATTCACCTGGATGTAGCGATACAGCGCCTGCAGGAAATTCTCGGTGCTACGAATTAACTTTTGGACCGGCTCCAGGTAATCGCCTTCCAGCCCACGGACCAGCCGCCTGGTTTCATGGATTACGGAAAACGTATCTACCAGTTTGTTTATGCCTCTCCAGATCTCGCGGGCCTTCTCGTTGAAGGTTTTGATCTTTTCATAGTAGCGCTTGAGCTTTACAAAGTTGATCTCGTTGGTTCCGTATTCCTCTTGAAAGAACTTACGGACCTGTCGTGTGGCTTCCCGGGTAAGCGTTTCATCGGCTGCCGTTTCTACATAGACACGGTATGCTTTTCGCAGAGCATCGGTGTTTGACTTTAGATCTTCGCCGTATTGCTCCACCACGGCACGGGTACTGTCTTCGAGACCGGGGGCAAATAATCGCTCCAGGATTAGATTGGCCGTGGTGATGTGAGGCCGGAGCACCACCTCCACCGGCCGTAAGAATAGCTGCACATCCTCATCGGTCTTTGCTTCTGGAGGCGGTTCCAGGGTTCGTGTGGCGCTGGAAAGGAAAGCCGCATCTTCGGCTTTGGCCATGCTATCCATCTGAAATGGCTGGCTAAGAACGCGCTGAAGATCTTCATCGCTCTGTTTGGAGTCCTTTGGATTTGATTCCGCCACTGCTTTATTGTCGTAGCGGGCCTTATCCGGGGCAACAAAAAAGCCCGGATTTCTCCGGGCTTTTGCGACCGCTCAACGGCAGTCGGCCTTTCAGGCCGCTCTACAGTAGTCGCTTTTAGGCCGTTCAGGTGGCCGGAGCCGGAGAAGGGCCCCCATCCAGACCTGGAAGATCCTGTCCTCCGTGGTGATCGGGTTGGCTCAACCGTCTCTGGTTCTCGGAAGCCAGATCGCCGACGATGTGATTCAGTTCTTCGCCGGTTACCGTTTCTTTGTCCAGAAGCTCTTTGGCGATCCTTTCGAGTTTATCCTTGTGTTCGGCCAGAAGTTTGCGTCCTTTCTGGAGTTGATCGTCCACAATGCGGCGAATCTCGGAGTCGATTGTGGCTGCGGTCTCATCGCTGAAGCTTTTGCCGGAAGAAACGTCCCGTCCTACAAATACGCTATCGTTGTTGGAGGAATAGTTGATGGTTCCCAGCTTTTCCGACATTCCCCATTCGCAGACCATCCGGCGGGCAATGTTTGTGGCTCCTCGAATATCGTCGGAAGCGCCAGTGGAGGTATCCTGGTAGATCAATTCCTCTGCGAGATAACCGCCCATGGCCACGCAGATCCGATCATGCCAGTAACGGCTGGGCTCGGAGTGCTTGTCCTTTTCCGGAAGCATCATGGTAACTCCCAGGGCTCGCCCTCGGGGTACAATCGTTACTTTGTAAACCGGGTCTGCGTAGGGAAGCAGGGTGCCCAGAAGAGCATGGCCGGCTTCGTGGTAGGCGGTGGCTTCTTTTTCTTGAGGAGTCATGAAGAAGCTTCGGCGTTCCGGTCCCATGAGAACCTTATCCTTTGCTTCTTCCATTTCGTCCTGGGTAACTCGTTTCTTGCCTTTTCGTGCAGCCAGCAGGGCCGCCTCGTTGATCAGATTGGCAAGGTCGGCACCGGTAAATCCGGGGGTTCCCCGTGCGATTTTGGAAAGCGAAACGTCAGAAGTCAGTGGAATCTTTTTTGCATGAATCCGCAGGATCGCTTCCCGGCCTTTTACGTCCGGCGCATCTACCACTACCTGGCGGTCGAATCGACCTGGTCGAAGCAGAGCAGGGTCCAGAACGTCCGCCCGGTTAGTGGCCGCCATTACGATTACGCCTTCGTTCTCTTCGAAACCGTCCATCTCAACCAGCATCTGGTTCAGGGTTTGCTCCCTTTCGTCGTGGCCTCCGCCCAATCCGGCGCCGCGAAGTCTACCTACGGCATCGATCTCATCGATAAATACAATACAGGGAGCGTTCTTTTTGGCCTGGTCGAAAAGATCTCGCACACGGCTGGCGCCGACGCCAACGAACATCTCCACGAAGTCCGAACCGGAAATGCTGTAGAAAGGCACGCCTGCTTCGCCGGCCACTGCGCGGGCGATCAGGGTTTTACCGGTCCCTGGAGGACCTACCAGTAGCACGCCTTTGGGGATCTTCGCGCCGATGGTCTGGAACTTCTTGGGGTCCTTCAGGAAGTCCACGACCTCTACCAGTTCTTCTTTGGCCTCGTCGCAGCCGGCTACGTCCAGAAAGGTCACACGCGTTTTTCCTTCTGCATGCAGCTTGGCCTTGTTCTTGCCAAAAGACATGGCCCGGTTGCCAGTGCTCTGAATCTGTCGCATCATGAAGATCCAGAGAAGAGCGATGATTAAAACAAACGGAATCATCTGAGCGATGGTTATCCAGAAGCTGGACTCTTCCGGGTTCACCATCTTGTAATTGATGTTGTTCTTATCCAGTTGCTCCAGGAGCCCGTTGTCCAGGAGGCCGGGTACCGATTCGACCTCGAAGGGGACTGTCTTTTCCTTCATACGTTCTGGATCTTCGTTGGTGATCTCGACGCCATCTTTCAAGTAGCGTCCCTGGATTTTACGAGGCCCGATCTTTAGGACAAAGCTATCGTCGGTGGGATTAGGATTGTCTTTTTGATACTTTATACCGCCGGTATAGATGCGACCGTAACGTTCCTGCCCCTCGGGAGTGAGCATTTTTTTGAACTGCGAATAAGTGATCTTTTCGGGGGTTTCTTGTCCGGGAATCAGTCCATTCTGACCTTGAAACAGAAAAAGAATCATGATGATTCCCAGAAAAAGGAACAGGAAGTACTTAAAGTTTTTGTTCATAGATAGGCCTGTAAACTTGGTTCAGTATAGACAGCGCCCGGAGGACCGTCAATTTCTAAAGGCGGAATTTTTCCACCACCTCGTCGATATCGCCCTGGGTGATGGAGCGGATGGCGGCTTCGGCATCGTTGATGATGTTGATCAGTTGGACGTTTTCCAGGGGATCGAATTCCTGATTCACGTACTGTTCTCGCTTCTTCTTGCCAGCCCCTTTTCCAACAATGCCTACCCGTACCCGGATAAAGTTTGGGGATTTGAGAGCCACGGCCAGGTTGTCGATTCCAGGATGGCCGTGGTTGATGCCTCCCTGTTCTACCACAATCTTGCCCAGATCCAGAGCGAAGTCGTCCATGATGACAATGATGTCTTCGGGTTTGATTCGTAGAAAGGAGGCGATATACAACGCGGCTTCCCCGGCCAGTTCGGCGTAGGTTTGAGGCTTCAGAAGCACCACTTCTTCGCCTTCAAATTCGCCGCGACCGATCAGGGATTTCTTTTTCTTTGTGCGAATATCTATGTTGTTGTTATTGGCAATTACATCCAGAATCTTGAAGCCAATGTTTGACCTCCGATTGATGAATTTTTCCCCGGGATTTCCCAGGCCAATAATCAATTTCATAGACTACCCTCGAGCCAGAAGTGGGCCGAATCAGGATTCGGCCGCTTCTTCAGTGGCCCCGCCTTGCTTGTCGGACATTACAGTCATTCTGGACTGAGCAATCTTACAGATGATAGGATTTCCTTTCATCATGACGTCCCAGTCCCCCGGAATATCCAGGTCCTTCAGATGGATTTGTCCGCCCACCTGCAGATTTGTAATGTCCACTTCGATCTTCTCTTTTAGAGATTCGGGCGGAGTGCGCACTCGCAGTTGTCTAATATAGTGCTCCAGAGCTCCGCCGGCTTTCACTCCACGGGCGAAACCTTTGGTTTCTACTGGCACGTTCACGCGAAGTGTTTGGCCAGGGTTGATTCGGTACAGGTCGACGTGAAGAATTTCGCCGGAAACCGGGTGACGCTGGATTTCTTTGGCAAGTACCTTTACCACTCCTTCGCCTTCCATATCCAGCTGGATCTCGGAGCTCTGACGAAGACCGGATTGGAGCAATTTCTCAAAATCCTTGGCATCCAGTTCCAGGGCTTCGGATTTTCCGCTGCCGATCAGGTTTCCGGGTATTTTGCCGGCTACACGAGTTCTACGGGCTACGTTTTTGCCTCTTCCATCGCGTTTAGTGGCTGCAATCTTTCTTTCCATTTTTTTACCTCAATTTCCTGGGCGATTCCAGATAATTCCTTTCTCTTTTCCTGCTGCATGCGGCCCCTCTCCCCGAGGTGTTCCCGATGGCCTGCACCGCCAGTATGTCTTACAAATCAATATTACAAGAACAGGGAGCTTACGGACTCCTCGTTATGGATTCGACGAATCGCTTCGCCCACCAGACCCGCTACCGAAAGCTGGGTAATCTTATCTATCTTCTTTTCTTCGGGTAGCTGAATGCTATTCGTAAATATAACCTCATCGATGGCGCTTTCCCGCAATCTTTCCACCGCCGGGCCGGAAAGCACAGCGTGAGTGGCTGCCGCCATGACCGATGCGGCGCCGTTTTCTTTCAGAGCTGCGGCGGCCTTGGTAATGGTGCCGCCGGTATCGATCATGTCGTCGAAGAGGATGCAATTTCGATCCTTGACTTCGCCGATTACGTGCATTACTTCGCTTACATTGGCCCGGGGCCTTCGCTTATCGATAATGGCCAGACCTGCGCCAATCTGGCGGGCCAGGAATCGGGCCCGTTCTACCCCTCCGGAGTCCGGGGATACTACCACCGGGTCCTGAAGCTTCTTCTCGTTCAGATATCTCACAAATACCGGCGCCGCATAAAGATGATCCACGGGCACTTTGAAAAAGCCCTGAATCTGGTCGGCGTGTAGATCCATGGTAAGTAGCCTGTTGGGCCCCATGGATTCGATTAGGTCCGCAGCTACTCGAGCAGAAATGGGCACACGGGGCTCGCTTTTGCGGTCCTGCCGTCCGTAGCCGTAGTAGGGAATGACTGCAGTGATTCGTTTTGCGCTGGCGCGGCGGATGGCATCCAGCATGAGAAACAATTCCATCAGATGGTCGTTGGCGGGCTCGGAAGTGGGCTGAATAATGAATACGTCTCTACCACGAATGTTCTCTTCGATCTTAACGGAGATTTCGCCGTCGGAGAACTTCTTAATAGTCGCTACGCTCAAACGGGTGCCCAGATACTCGGCGATTTCGCCGGCCAACTTTGGGTTCGCGCTTCCTGAAAAAATTAGTAGTTCGTAGCTCATATCTCCCGCCCGGATGTCCTCTGGTTCCTGCATGGCTCAGGATCCGCTTACAGCTTGTTTCTCCGATTGAAATCGATTGTACCGCTCTTCCAGAATGGTCAGTTCATCCACCGTATTGGCTCCCAGGGTTTGTGCCGGGTCGTCCAGCACCAGAGTGCCAATCTTTCGTCCCTGACTGCGATAGACCTGCACAGCATCGGGAAGGTAATATTCGTTCTGTTTGTTGCTCGAATCGATTTTAGTAAGTATGTCAAATATTCCGGGGGCTTCGAAGATGTAGGTTCCCGCATTGGATTCTTTGATTTTTCGAATCTCGTCGTCGGCGTCCTTTTCTTCTACGATGCGCTCAAGAAAGCCGTCTGCATCGCGCACCAAACGTCCGTAGCCGGTAGGATCTGGCTGCACGGACGAAAGAACACAGGCGGCGGTCTTCTGTTCTTCCTGAGCCAGAAAAAGCTTCTCGAAAGTATCGGGCTGAATCAAGGGCATGTCGCCGGAAGTAACCAGAAGGCTTCCAGGACCTGAGCCTATGGCATCCTTTGCTGCCAGCAGAGCATGGGCGGTGCCTTTCTGCTCGGTTTGTTCGGCAAATACTACCTGTGGAAAGCGGTTCAGGTCGATTCGATTGCGGACTTCTTCCTGTCGGTAGCCCACAACAACGGCAATCTTGCTCAGATTGAGCGATTCCAGGTTTTCCAGAACGTGCTGGATCATGGGTTTTCCCGCTACGGGCAGAGCTACCTTGGGCAACTCGGATTTCATCCGGGTGCCTTTTCCAGCGGCCAGGATTACGGCCATTCGATTTGAGGAAGTAGATGCCATGCGCAAACCATCGAGCGGGAAGATGCTGGGCCGGGAGGATTCGAACCTCCGTATGTCGATACCAAAAACCGATGCCTTACCGCTTGGCGACGGCCCAATATGTGTTATTCCCAGAGTGCAAACGTTTCAAATGGCAGCTCTGGATATTGGCTTTTCAGACTGTCCAGAGCGATACGCGCTCCCTGACTACTGCTATAAAGCCCATACAGAGCTGAGCCACTTCCCGACAAAGAGCAGTAGTCAGCACCAACCCGGACCATGAATGCCTTGATTTCCTGCAGTTCCGGATGCATTGCAAAGACCGGAGGCTCGAAATCGTTGGTCCAGTGTGCCAGGCGACTCCACTCTCCAGCGGCAATGGCTTGCCAGTCTGAATCGCTTAGCAGAGACCCAAGTTTTGCATCCTCGCTTTGCTGTAAAGGCCTTTTCAATCTACTGTACGCTTCTCCAGTGGAAACAAACAGTCCCGGAAAACAGATAACCCCGTACACCGGTCCACAATCTATCGGAGTGATCCGCTCCCCGGTCCCTTCTACAAGAGCAGGCATATTCTCCAGAAAAAAGCTTACATCGGCCCCCAGTTCCGGCGCCAGTTGTTTGGATTGGTCCGATGTGATCCAGCCCTGTTGCAAAGCAAAGATCAGTACAGCGGCAGCATTGGCGGATCCGGCCCCGACGCCGGTGCCTGGAGGTATCCGCTTTGTAATCTGGATACTCAGCGGAGCTATCGCTTCGGACGACTGGCTCTTCTCTGATTCGATGGCTGGACCACCACCGCCATTCGATTCAGATGTATCTGTGATTTCCGATGGAATCCCGGGTAATGCAGGGTCCGGTCCTCTGAACTCGGAGTGCTGATCCGAGCCAGAATCTCTCATTCTTTCTGCAGCCAATCGGAAGGGTTCTATTAATCGGGCCGCCCGTACCATCAGGTTTTTGTCCATGGCAGGGCCCCGTTCACTTACATACTCGAAAGCCTGGATTACGGCATCCGGACCCTGGATCAGGTTTTCGGAGCGAAACTCAAAGGAATCGGCATTCCGGATTTGAATGAAATCGGCCCTGCTGTTGGATGGGTCGTAGGCTCCCGAAGCATGACTTGATCCGTGGTCCAGAGGACCGATGCGAATTGGGATGAATAAACTATAGATTTGATGCAATCCGCCCCTGTTTTTCAGCCGGGGGCCCACGGTGAGGCCCAGGTTGATCTTACAGGGACATTGCACAGAGGAAAGAAGCGGGTTCCGAGGGTTTCAGAACTCCGCCGGGCATTATTTGCTGATCTTTTTCTCTACGAATTTTACGTATTTGCGGGCTTTGGGATCGAACTTGTTCACTTCCATTTTTTCGGTGTGAAGCTTCTTGTTCTTGGTGGTGGTGTAGAAATACCCGGTGCCAGCCGTTGATTCAAGCTTGATGATTTCTCTCATAGATTCCTTTTTTATCGGCTGTCTGTGCCGTCAATTCCAAAGATTTCGGAGGCAGATTGGGCCTGGGTCATGGTTGGCGGCGCTTTCGGGTCAGACGCGGGGATGAGGAGGTGCCGCTACCGGCCTTTGCCAGGAATGTGGTTGAAGTTGTGGGATGTCTGTCCATGGTACGGGTCGCCTATTACGGGGGCGTGAGCTCAATGCAGGGCACTGCGGGAACTAGGCGCTTTTTGAGATCTACTGCGGCGCTGTTCGCGATTTTTCCGTTTCTATGATTGCTGAAGGGCACAGATGACTACCGATGAGAATTCGCAGGATTATCACAATATTTTCCTGGTCCCCTGGATGCTGGCTTTGGTATCACCGGCAATGGCTGTCTTTACTTTCGTGTTTGGAACGATGATTTACGGCGGAATTCTGGACGCAATCGCTACAGGTATCTCGATATACACCTTCATTGGCACTGGTATTGGCGGATTCGGTTTGTATGTCCACTACGAGTATATACGTTCGTTCTGGCGTCTGTCTAACGTAGTAACCGTAACCGGAAACAAGGTCCGGGCCAAGGCACCGTTTTCGCAGCCGATTGAGCTGGATCTGGAAGAGGTGCATTCGATTCATCGTGCGCGATTCACTATAGGAGTGATACTGGAAGTTCTGTCCCCGCAGGGGAAATTCTGGTTTGCGGTGCGAATGGAAAGGGCCGGAGAGCTTGTTGAGCTAATTCTTTCGAAGACTCCGAACATCGAAAAAGTTGATCTGGGTTCTTATCCCAAAAAGGAGTATCTCTGGAAAAAAGAACCGGACTGGGACATCATCAACGCGGCCATCGCACGTGCAGAAGAGAATCGTAAGAAGAAAGAACAGGAGCAGCATTCATGAAGGAGAACCAGATGAATCAACTGAAATTCCCTGAAGATGCCAGCGTGAATGGCAAGCTGTAAGGCTGCGGTCTGGCAAAAGATTTGCTTCGTAGATCCACTATTGTCCCCGCAGCGAGAATTCCGCTCGAACACAGCGCCGGTTCGGGTTATCATCCGGACAGCGTGTTTACGCGAACTTTCTAGGCGTCGTGCGGGGTACGACGGAGGCTGCGCCATTATATGAACCCAGGCCGTGAAGTTCGGGTTAAGGCATCGTGGGCGTGTTTATGCGAATCGCGGCGAGCCACGGAGTTAGAGATGCCTTAATGCGCTTGGCCCTTGTCCCGGTCAAATGCGGGCGAGCGGTCATGATGCGAACTTGGCCAGGCTTTCGAAGAGTATTATCAGGGCGGATATTGCTCGTACCCAGCGGCATCCAGAAATGATGTGCTCGTTCTACCAGATACAAAAAACTTGTCTGTCGCAATCGATGAACAAGCTTCGCCGCAATGGGCGATATTCAGAATCCACATGATGCTTTTGTCCGCAGCGTTTTCCAGGAAAAGGAAAATGCGATGGATTTAATGCGCAGCGCGCTGCCCCGGGAAATTGTAGAGCACTTAGAGATGGGAAGCCTCAGTGTTCTTGATGCATCCTTTGTCGACGAAGAACAAAAGCAGAGTCAGGGCGACCTGCTATTCTCCATAGATCTAAAACGAAGAGAGGGAACCGCCAGCGCCAGAGCGGAAAGCAGATGCGCGTTACATATCTACTGTCTGTTCGAGCACAAGTCGTATCTGGATTCTGGTGTCTATGTGCAGCTATTGGGTTATCTAGCGCGGATCTATCGCAGGCAATGGAACAATGCGCAGAGGCTAATGCCCGTAATTCCGCTCGTATTCTATCATGGCGAGAAAGAATGGAATCTGGGCAACCGGCTCCTGGGTCAGATGGTCAGGAACTCGGGTCTGGATGGAGAGGATCTAGAACTGCTGAAACGCTATATTCCAGATTTCGGAATAGAGATCTTTAATGTTCCAGGGTTGGACCCTGCCTCATTGCCGGTTTCTGAGCCTGTCCAGTTGTACCTGGCTTCTGTGGCTTTCATCCGGGATTCGGAAGTATTTGAGCATTTAATCCCTTTTCTGGAACTCCAGAACAGCATTGATGACCTGGGAAAAAAGGTTGAAGTGGTCGCTCGTGTCCTTCAGTATATTTTCAATGTGCAGGATGTGGAGTCGGGGGCTGTTTCAGAGGCACTGAAGATGGCGGGGTTTTCCACGGAAGAGAGTGAGGGAATTATGGCAACTACAGCAGATAAACTGAGAGCAGAAGGAAAGGCCGAAGGCATCCAACAGGGAATGCAGCAAGGGAAGCTGGAGGGCAAGCTGGAGGATGCACGACGAATGAAGGTTGAGGGCCTGACTCTGGACCAGATTGCGCGGATTACAGGACTTTCCGTGGAGGAACTCAAGAAGCATCAGATCAGCGATTGACCTTCTCGATTTTTCTGCGCCAGGGGCAACTGTAAGGGGGGAGACCGGTAGTGGATTTGCTTCGTAGATCCACCAACGTTCCTGCAGCGAGAATTCCGCTCGAACACGGCGGCGCTTTCAGGTCAGGTAGTGCTCGAAAGCCCGGGAGTGCCGTCAATTCACAATAAGCTTTCTTAGAAGTTCCCGTTCTTCCGCATCGAAGTACTTTTCATTCTCGGCCATGATGGTCTTGATCATGTCTACGCTCATGTAATCGATGGTGCGGCTGTAGGCGATGTCGTTGTAGGGCTCATACCACTGGAAGAGGAATCCGCCCGGTTTTTCCCAGATGTCGGCCCCGCGCATGGTTTCTTCGTCCACGGTGGAGCGGGTTTTCTGTCCGTAGGTCTTTTCCAGCTTCTCGCCGATCCATTTGGACTGGATAAAAGGAAGTATGACACGCACATGGAACAGTCGACCTTCCATGGTGTCGTATTCCTCTTCGGTGAGCTGATGATTGTTCAGTTTGGCCACATTCAGGGGGCTCTTGTAGAAGTTATATCTATAGAGAATATCGTTTCTTTTGACCAGGATGTACCGGTCTTCTACAGCCATTACGATTTCGATTCGTTCCGGGGTATTGGCTGCGGTAGCCAGGTCCTGAAAGCGCTTCTTCACAGCGGAGTAATTGGTCATCCAGGGGGTGTCGGCAAATCCGTTTAGCTCGGCATTTCCCGCATCCACGGCGGGCTGTTCGAAGCCGCCCGGGGCTTCGGCCAGAATGATTTCTCCATCGTCCCGCATGGGCTGTCCCGGGGCTTCGGCGGTTTCGTAAGTTTCAGAGTAAGGGCCGGTTTCGTATAGATTTAGATCTCGATCCGCTTCATTGTTTCTGGCTGTTACCAGACTGGGAATGACCACCACGGCCGGGATGGTGAGATATAGGGCCATGAGCGTTAGCCCCCAGAATGTATGCTTGGTACCCCGCATGGTTTCACTATCGGACTTTTTGGATTTTTCTCCAAGGATTATTATCTGACGGATAAACGAGGGGTTGGGTGGCAGGAATATCGCAGATTCCTGCGTTGTGTACGGCCTGGTCCCAGGGAAGTATTACATTTCGGAGAGATTCCCTCGATGTCCGCAAAGGCAGATTAGACGATGGCCCTGATCCTAGCGGCGTCTCTTATTCTTGATTAGATCACGGGTCAGATTATTGAACTTCTTGCCAGACGGAAGGCGGTAAACATCAAAATCGGTATCCAGGGTAACGATGGTCGGATCCCGGAGTTTTTCGGCCAAAAACACCAGGGATGCGTCCGCAAGATCCATGGGGGTATCCCTGTATTTTTTCATGTACCGATGAATGGATTGGAAATCTTCATTGGATATGGGCGTAATAGTGACGCCGCCAGCGCTCACCCACTCAACAAATCCGAGCTGAAGGGCCTTGTTGTCATCCAGCAGGTAAGAGACCTCTGTGAGGACAGGCAAGGTAGTGAACAGTCTTCCGACATAGTCTTTAAGAAATGTCCGGATGGATTTGGAATACTTGTCTGACTCGTCGAAGAGTGCCTTGATTGGTCCAGTATCGATTATCGCATCAGGCATTGTGTTTTCTTTTTATTTTCCTCCTTACTACTTCTTGATGGTTCACGGATCCTTGATTGCCACGACCGGTGGATT
The DNA here is from genome assembly GCA_002730875.1 of Spirochaetaceae bacterium. Lineage (GTDB taxonomy): Bacteria > Spirochaetota > Leptospiria > Leptospirales > Leptonemataceae > UBA3465. The sequence continues at coordinate 318,121 of PCBI01000019.1, forward strand.
GCCCAAAGTGCCGGGTTGCGAGTTCATAGGCGGATTTCCTGTCATCCCTGGATTCAATATACATTTGTAGCGATTCTTTGATGATCTCGGTCCTCGTTTTTTTCTCCAGGGCTGATAACCTGGTAAGCTTTTCCTCTAGTTCCCTGGGGAGTCTTAGACTAATCATGGCTTTCTCCGTGATACAATGTAATACAATTGGAAGATCCGGTCAACTCTGATCGGTTCCGCTTCTAGCATTGGTCCGGTATGACGTCTCATATTCTCTGCCGGCCCCGTTGGGTCCCTCCAGGGCATCGCCACCGGCGCTAGTTGCCGCAGTAGCCGGTCCAGAGATATCCAGCGGGAGTGAGGGTTCCGTGGATACAGACGGAGTTCTGAAAAAGGCAGACCGGCCCCGCGGGTTGTTCGGTGGCTTTTTTCCAGTCCTGCTGCGGGATCTTGTCCGCAAGCTTCAGAATATAATCGATAGATTCAGAACGGCTCATGTCGTATGGCTCGGTGCCGCAGCGCCAGACATTCAAAGAGCAGGCCGCGTATCGCGTCAGAGAGGACCGATCACGCTGGATAAGCGCCTCCACAACCGATGTGCGTAATGCATCCTGACTGGCGAAAAGCTTTCCCGGCCCACGATTCTCCAGGCATATCCGGTGCTTTCGCGCTACAACGCCGGCATCGTTCCAATGCACTTGAGCAAAGTCATCAGCATGATCCTTTTCAATAGTGCGGTAGATTTGTATGGCCTGATCCGGATCGGTAGCTTCCAGAACCTTCGCTTGATGCAGCAAGTCGTTCACGTCGGGGCGGCCCTTTAGTTCGCTTTCTGCGCCCAGGTATAGCGGTTGCGTGGCAAGAGCGGCCAGAACTAAAGCGGTAATGAGTGCCAGCGGACGATTCATGTAGTTGCTTTCCACAGATAGGTTCGCATGGTTCCTTTCCCTTTTACGTCCACGGACTGCATCTGCCAATCCCCGGGATTTTCCAGGGCATCGAAGACGCTTTCGCTTATTTGAATGGTCCCGGCCTCTCCGTGGGATTCCATACGTTGGGCAGTGTTTACGGTATCACCCCATAGATCGTAGCTGAACTTGTGCGTACCAATGACTCCGGCAGCCACCGGGCCGCAATGAATGCCCACTCTAAGATCCAGATCCAGGCTATGCTTGCGGTTAATCTCTTTCATATGAGCCAACATGGATTTGCCCAGACTCAGACATCGTCTGGCATGGTCCGGCACCGGTTCGGGAACGCCGGCGGCCGCCATATAGGCATCGCCGATGGTCTTGATTTTTTCTACGCCGAGATCCTGGCTTAAACGGTCAAACTCGGTGAAGATATCGTTCAGAAGCGAAACCAGTTCCGCCGGCTCCTTGGTGGAAGACAGGACGGTGAAGCCCACCAGATCCGCGAACAAGATGGAGGCCTGCTGTACTCGATCGGAGATGTTTTGCGCCCCCTGCTTTAATCGTTCGGCAATGGAGGCGGGTAGGATGTTGAGAAGAAGATCGTCGCTTTTCTTTTGTTCCCTTTCCAGGTCGCCGGCGGTGAGTCTAAGGAAGTGCCCGAGGATTCGCTTTTCCCTTCTAAGTTGATCCACTTCCTTTTGCAGAGCTTCCAGTGAGCTTTCCCGTTGACTTTCCACCAGATTGCGGATCTCGCCAGGAGCAAAGCGGTAACGCTGATCCCTGGATTCCGACGGTTCCTTCGAGTCTGCCGCTCCGGACGATTCCGGGGATGCCGCCTCATCCAGCAGGCGCAACGCCACCACCGAAATCACCGTGTTGTGTAGCCCACAGGATTGACCTTTTGTGGTGCCGATTTCGCCCCAGGAGCTGAAGCCGGCCAGCGGAACATCCCACAGCCTGTGTATTGCCTCCAGCTCGCGCTGCATGTACTGACCAAAACTCCTGGAGCGCAAAGCGCAGTTAAACATCAATACTGCATCCGCCCCATTCTGCATGAGGCTATCCCGGAAGCCTTCCATCTCGGAAACGCTATGTTCTATGGTTTCAATCGTATTGGGCGAGCAAAACCGCACCAGGGAGCCTTCGGGGATTTCGCCGCCATAGGTAACGGACTTTCGGTTTCCGTCCATCTGAATGGCCGCTCGCATTACTTCGGTCCCGTCTTCGCCGCGAAGTAACAAAGGGTATTCCCCCGCAGCCATCAGGTCCGGATCAATATGGTTTAGTATGCGCGAGTCGCCTGACGTTTTGAGATCAAAGTAGCGGGTGTAGAAGTCTGTGGCCGGTAAGCCTTCTATCTCCAGAACCTCGCGGCCCAGGGAGCGAGTGATTCGCTTGGGCGTGCCCAGTTCCTTCCATCCGCTCACGGCCATGCCGCTGAGTTCGACGAAATTTCGATCCAGAAAGAGCGCATACAGTCCGGCATCGATGATTTCACGGTCGGTGAAGAAGGGCGGTTTTTCGATCCTGCCAAAGCTGCTGGGTATTGCGCCAAAGACCGCAGCTCCCGGACTCTCTTCGAACACGCCCTGCAGGACGGACTCGGGCGAAACCTGTAAATTGCCCGGAGCAACCAGAAGCAGAAGGGATGCGCTCTGGAAGCTTGATTTCATATCCTGGCCCAGACGCTTTCCCAGGATTCGCTGGTCTGATTCCGGCGGATAGATCTTGAGTTTGTAGGAGTGGTCGGGGATATCCAGAATCAACGCCACCAATGAATCGGAAAAAACCCGATCCTGGAATATGGGTTCGGCAGCGCAGGAGCCAAAGACCTGGATTCCCTGCCGGAAAAAGGGCTCCAGGTATTGTGGCGAAAGGATTCGGTCCTGAGCAAAAACCAGCGCCAGGCCGGAGCCCCGGTTAAGCGATAAGCTCTCGAGTTGCCCCGTTAGTTCTTCCGGTGTATTCGCATGGATCAGGATCGGTTTCAAAGCTGGTCCATATCTATAGATCAAAAAGAACCTGGCAAACAGTAAATTAACGGCCTGTCCGGCGGAGCCAATCCTTGCAAAGCGACCACTCAAGAGGGACCATTCTCATCCGAAGGAGCAATAGGATTAAACTACTTGAACGGTTCTCCATGGCGACCAATCATTGACGCGCTTTGCTTCTATTTAGCGAACCACAGAAAGCATGTACAACAAGTAGGTCCGGCCGCAAACACACTCCCGGTCGCGGAGCGCGTTGCTGTCACTCACAGCTTCAGCGACGGCGCTGGTTTGTTCTGCGATTACTACCGTTGCTATTTGCGATTTTCCCTCTTTCGAACTGCGGCCAGTATCCGGAACAAAGGGCCGAATCCCCGGGCCTTTATTTTCTGGTGGATGAGACTCGGTCTCTGGATTGTGATTCCGTCCTTTCGGAAAGCGATTGGCAGCCGGTGGGCGCCGTTTTGAATCAGGGCTTTACCGATTCCGCGATCTGGATCAAAGTTCAGGGAGAGCCGGGGTTGCCGGGAGCGCGCTTCATTATGTTCAGGCAGGCTATGATCGGCGAAGCGATGCAGTGCGGCCCGGCAGGAATCCGCAAGGCCGGTGTGACAGTGCCTGTCCACAAATGGCCTTTGAATGTGCGATATCCCACGTTTCGTCTACCCCCGGGAGAGGGCCCCTTTTATTTTCGGGTTGTATCCAGGAAGGTGGTTAACTTCCCCGTGGAGCTGTACGGGATGCCGGAGCTATTGAATCATATCCAGGTGCGGCAGATCATTCAATTCACTCTTCTTGCGGGGGCCGGCATTACTGCGCTTTTCTTTGCTGCCATATACCTCTATTCCTTCCGCACTTTGTATCTGCTCTTTTCGCTGGCATTGTTCTGCGTAACCGGGAGTCTGTTTATTACCTACGGGGACGGATATCTGTATCTCTGGCCGGGATCGCCGGCAGTACAGAACGCCATGTTCAAATTTACGTCCATGGTGGCCGCCATGTTTTCCAGTCTCTTTGTGCGATCGTTACTACAAACCTGGCAATGGAAGTGGTTGGATAGGATCATTCTTGCGGCCATCGGGTTTCAGGCCCTGGCTGCCTTCAGTTCCCTGTGGCCTTCGCTGGATCCGTTCTTCTTTGTAGTTCTGGTGTCCGGTCCGTTCGTGGGCGTATTGATTACTGTTCCAGTGGCCTTCATTCGGCTCAAAGAAGGTGATGTGCCGGCCCGGTTTTATTTTCTGGGCTGGATTGCGCTTCTGGCCGCTTTCTTTTTTAACATCCTGGTTTTTCGCGGAGTGTTGGACTATGAGGCCTGGATGGCCCATGCGCCGATTTTTGCCGCGCCCATTACGTTTCTCTTCCTTGGTCTCGGTAGCTACAGTAGGATGCAATCCGAGAAGAGGAAACGATATCTGCTGCAAGAGAAGAATCGTCTCCTTATGGAGCAGCTCGAAGGAGCGCGCAGTGCAGTGCTTCATCGTAAAGAGGGTGATCGGAGTTCTCAGATCGTTTCCTCCGCTTACCCTGTCTCTTCGAAGACGAAAACGAAGACCAGGACGAAGGCTGAGACGAGCTCAGGCTCCAACTCGAGCTCAGACTCGAATTCGAGCAATTCGACGGAAGGGCCGGGAGGCAGCGGCCGTTCCCAGCTTGCCGGAGTAGATCTGGAGGCGAAGAAGGCATTGCTTCTGAAATCCATGAAAGAAGACAAACTGTATGAAGTGGAAGATCTCCGCCTGGAGGCTCTGGCACGGCATGTGGATTTACGGCCGCATCAGCTTTCCGAGCTTCTCAATCAGATACTGAATACGTCTTTTTCGGACTTCTTGCGCAAGTTTCGCATCGACGCCGCCATGGCGAAGCTGGCGGACCCATCCTGCCCGGATTCAATTCTGGACATTGGATTGGCCGTGGGCTTTGGTTCCAAGACCGCCTTTAATCGAAGCTTTGCATCCATCACCGGTATGACCCCCGGGCAATTTCGTAGTCAGGCGAAACGGGATCGATTGGCAGAAAGGGCCAGCTGAGTCTTCAATTTCAGGCAGCCCCGGTGCCAATCCGGCGGTGAGCGTTTGAATGGATCCTGCTTTCCGCCGGCGTCGTCCCGATAACACGGATGGCAGCGTCGGTAATCGATCCGAATGCGGGAATCCACCGGCGACCGGGCCGGTCCAATCGTCCTGTGAAGGCAAAAAATGCCTTCACAAGGGCCCGACAGATTCTTCTAATTCACCACGTCTACATCGCGAATATGTCCATCGCCGGTGCTGTTTCCAATAAGGGCGGTACCGGAATTGTTACTCCAGACGGTAGGATCCGAGCTTCCCCCGGCATTGTCTGAATAGCCGCCCACCAGAACGCTGGTGCCGGAAAGTGTGATGTCGAAGCTCTTGGAGTGTTCGCCGGCATCCACCGGGTTGAGATCGACCCGGTTTCCGTCCACCCAGTACACGGCCTGATCAATGCCGGCGCCGGTTTGACTGAATCCGCTAATATAAAGAGTGGTCCCAACTATTTCCAGAGCATTCGCCTGGGCTGATCTACTCGCATTGATTACCGAAAGGGGCGTTCGCACTCCATCCCGCCAGAAAACCGGCACCGGAATGCTGGAAGCATTGTAGCTATTGCCGACTACATATACGACGCCGTTCACCACTTCCAGGTCCGCAACAAATCCGTTTTTGCTGTTGTCGATCCTGGACAGCTCCTGTCTGGTTCCATTGGTCCAGATGCAGGGCAGAACCAGCGATCCATCGCCGCAGGAGCCGCCAATGTAGATGTTTCCCCCATCTACGGCAACGGAGGCCGCCTGGGAAGATCGGGCAGCGTCGGGCACACTTAACGCCGTCCACTGATTGTTCTTCCAGTAGCCCGGGACCGACGTGCCCGAGCCATTGGCTGTGTAGCCAATGACATACAGGTCTGCTCCGACAAATATTGCATCCGTGGCCAGACCATCTTCGGTATTGTCCAGTCGTGGTAGTGGGTTCCAGGTTCCGTTTCGCCAGTAACCGGGCACGCTATAGCCGGATGCGTCTCTCGAGTAGCCGGTTACAATGATGTCCGATGAGGTTACCAGAATGGACGTGGCTTCGGACTCGCCATTGGACTCTTGATCGGGAAGGGTGGTTTTTGTTCCATCCTTGAAATAGATGGCTCGTCGGCCGGTGCCATCATATTCCCAGCCTGCGTAGTAGGTCCCTGCATTTGGATTCCCGGCAACGGCCAGAGCGGCCAGAAGCAACGTCGAGGTATCCTCGGATTCTTCTCCGGTGATTAGCGAACAATGGGTGGCTCCAAGAGCCAATGTCATAGCCAGCGCCAGGTTGAGGCAGCGGCTGCGATTCTTTTTGCTCATAGTTTTCTCCTGCACTCCCGGGGAGTGGATATGTGCAGGATTCTACTTCGATACCGTCTTGTTGTCGGGGCCGCTTATAAGTTGCACCCTGGTAGATCTCATTTTTAGTCCCGGTTCTGGATCGGTGGCGGGGTTTTCTGGCAGTTCCATCCGCGAAGGTCACCACCAGAACAACCCTGGTAGCGCTGTCTAAGCGGGGCCCTGGACCCAATCGCTTTCCGGCCGTTCTGCCAAACGGGCAGTACCGGAAATTCTTCGGACTGCAATCGGAATCCGCATATTATGAGATATGGCTGTAACCTGTCACAGCCCCGGTGTATATATAGAAGTGTTTCGGAGATGAGCTTGCAGGCAGGACCGGGGCCCGGCCCCCGATAACAATGCTGTGGCCCTGTTCCGTCGCACAAACTTTGAGAATCGGAGCGAGCAGATATGAAACTGGATATCAAAGACATTACCATGCTGGTGGGCGAGGAAACCACTGAGACCTTCCAGGAAGAGGAGGACGGTCCCTTTATCACACTTCCGGTTCTACCGGTGCGCTTTTTCCCGTATGGCCATCGCCAATCTTTTCTAACCGTGAATTTGATCTTCGTCCGAAGTGGGGCGGAAACCACCCTCTGGGGCATGGGCGGTACGGATCCGGAAGATGAAGAAACCATGGCCCGAGCTATGGAATGCGATAACGATCCGGATACTTCCATGATATTCTTCTGCATTCGTCAGATGCTGGACCATGCCCAGGATTTACTGGAAAGAGACTCGTTATTTCCCGGAAAGTCCTATGCATGGTCCGAGATTGCGCTGGCTTCCCATACCGTAGGTTAAGTGGGGAGAAAAAAATGGCTTTGACACGAATACGGGCACAAACATATGTTTAGTCTGTGTTCGAGCAATCCCCCGGCCAGGATTTTGGTTTTCATCCGCTGGTATGGACCTGGTTTCAAAAAGAATACGGATCGCCCACCCAGATTCAGTCCAGAAGCTGGCCTTTAATACAGTCCGGGCAGAACGTATTGATCACCGCGCCTACCGGTAGCGGCAAAACTCTTACAGCATTTCTCAGCGCCCTGAACTCCATTATTGCAGGATCTCTTGCAGTGGGGCAAATGCGGATTCTATACGTTTCGCCCTTGAAGGCGCTGAACAACGACATTCAACGCAACCTGCTTTCGCCGCTGGAAGGCCTGAAGCAAAGCTTTGTTCAGCACGGGCTGGATTTTCCGTCAGTCCAGGTATCCGTTCGTAGCGGAGATACCCCGGATTCCGAGCGGCGTTCCATGATTCGGAACCCTCCCGAAATTCTGATAACCACTCCGGAAAGTCTGAACATCCTTCTTACATCGCCCAACGGAAAGCGCATGTTTTCGGGACTGTCCGTGGTCATTCTCGATGAGATCCATGCCGTAGGCGCCACCAGACGTGGCGCTCACCTCATGACGGCAGTAGAACGACTGGAGCTCCTGGCCCCAGGTTTTCAACGGATCGCCATCTCGGCCACGGTTCGGCCGCCGGAACGCATCGCGGCCTTTGTGGGCGGCTACAGTCTTCTGGCGCAGGGCGCCGCGAAAAGCTACGCCCCCCGGCCTGTAGCGGTGGTTCAATCGGCAGAGACCAGGCACTATGAGCTGGAAGTGGACTTTACGCTGGCGGCCAGACTGAAGGGACTTCCGGAATCCAGGCCCGATCAGGAGTGGCCGGAAGATTTGCTCTTCGGCTCGGTGGTGGAGCGGCTACGTGAAGTGATCCAGCAGAATCGAAGCACTCTAATCTTTGCGAACAGCCGAAGGATGGCAGAAAAGATCAGCATGCTCATCAATGAAGGGCAGCCCGAACTAATGGCCTATTGTCATCATGGCGCTCTTTCCCGGGAAATCCGATCGGCGGTGGAGACAAATCTAAAGCAGGGGAAGCTACCGGCCGTGGTGGCCACGTCTACCCTGGAACTGGGCATCGATGTTGGCGAAGTGGATCAAGTGGTACTGATTCAAAGTCCCGGTTTCGTTTCCAGCGCTTTACAACGTCTGGGACGGTCCGGGCATTCCGTGGGTCGTTCAAGTCGCGGTCTGTTCTTACCGTTGCATGGCCGCGACATTCTGCAGTCGGCCATATTGTCGCAGTGTATAGAAAGCGGTCAGCTGGAAGAGATACAACCGGTGAAAGGGGCCCTGGATGTACTTTCGCAGGTCATTCTTTCCATGGTATCTACCGAGCCATGGAATCCGGACGAACTGTTTGCCTTTCTTCGATGCAGCTATAGTTATCATGAACTGACCCGGACTCAGTTTCAATCGGTGCTGGAAATGCTGGGCGGTCGATTTGCCACGTCTCGGATTCGAGAATTGCGGCCCCGAATACATCTGGATCCAATAAAGAATGAACTCAAAGCGGCAAAAGGCGCTCCGTTCCTGATCTATATGAACGGAGGTACAATCCCCGATCGCGGGTACTATTCGCTGCGCCACAAAGATACCGGATCGCGGATAGGCGAACTGGATGAGGAGTTTGTATGGGAACGCTCCACCGGCGATGTGTTTGCCCTGGGAAATCAGTCCTGGCGAATCATAGAAATCAACCATAACGATGTGCTGGTGCTTCCCGCCCCGGGGGCTTCTGTGGCCATGACTCCGTTCTGGCGGGCGGACTCGCAGGATAGAGAGGCGTTCGTATCGGAGAAGCTGGCTACTTTTCTCGAGAACCACCTGGACAAACTGAAAACCGATTCCTTCTTTCAGGAACTTCAAAAACTGCATCTTACCGAAGGAGCCGCCGAGTATCTGCAGAATTTCTTACTACTGCAGCAGGAGCGGACCGGCTCCGAATTACCCCACCGACACCATTTGCTCATAGAGCATTACGAAGATCCCATGAATCGGTCCGACCGCAAGATGGTCATACTTCATACGTTGTGGGGCGGCAAGCTGAACCGGCCGTTTGCGCTGGCCCTTCGCGGGGCGTTCCTGCTGGAATACGAACTAAAGATCCAGGCAATGAGCGATGACGATTGCATCATGCTAATGCTGCCCCATGAGTTCTCCACCGGAGCACTTCTAGAATTGGTGGGCACCGAGAACCTGGAAAAGAGCCTCCGCGCTGTTTTAACCTCAACAGGCTTTTTTGGCGCCCTGTTCAGACAGAGCGCCGGCATATCCATGCTTCTTCCTGGAAAAGCGAAGAGTCGCACGCCTCTCTGGTTGAATCGTATGCGCGCGAAGAAGCTCATGCAGGCCACATCCCGATTTGCGGACTTTCCCGTGACCCTGGAAGCGTGGCGCGAAGCGTTGTCCCAGTCCTTCGACATACCGGCATTGCACAGCAGGCTGGCCGAGATTCAATCGGGCCAGATACGAGTATCGGAAACGGTCACACAGAATCCCTCTCCCTTTGCACGAAATCTCATCTGGCAGCAAATCAACACGTTTATGTATCAGGATGATCGTCCTGAATCCGATAGCGGCTCGCAACCCGGCGAGGACTTCTTTCGCGATCTGGCCCGGAGCGCCGGATTGCGTCCCGCCATCCCCTTTACTGTTTTGCGGCATTACCGGGACCGAATGATGCGTACCGCGCCCGGATATGAGCCTGACAATGTGGATGAACTCCTGGAGCTGATTCGCGACAGGGTTCTTCTGCATCCCGATGAATGGCGGACCTACCTGCAGATCCTGGAAAGTATGCAGCAGGAACAGGTACCTTCCGCGAAGCCCCGGCTACAAACGAAGATTAGCAGAGCGAGGAAGGGCCTGGCAACCGGAGAATCCAGGGAGGTTTCCTCCGGCGAAGCCGACTCCAGAGAAAACGCAGAAATCGAGTCCACAGAAGCCACCGAGTCGGGCCCGTCTCCGGAACGGACTTTTCTGGAACAACACGTTGTGGTCATCCGAGCCCCGGAATACGAAGCGCTGGTCTGTGCCCTGGAAACAGTGCCTGTACTGGAGCGAGCCCTCCCTTCGATTCGATGGCAAATACTTCCCATTGGGAGCCTGGGTACGAGCGTGGATGCCGTCCCGGACTCCGGAGTCGGGGCCAGCACCTCGCAATCCAGACATGCCGTTGGCACCGAACGGATGGGTCCGGGCAAACTACGCTCTCCGGGGCGATGGAAGACGCGCTTGCCCGGCTGCGAAAAGAGAGCTCCCGCATTTCCTATGAAACTGAGACCTCTTCCGGGACTCGATCGCCTGGCCAGGAGCATCCCAGTCTCGAAGAGGCCTCCGAAGAAATTCAGGAACCCGGCGAGGTGCTTTCGGATTTGATCCAGTCCTTTCTTCGGTTTCACGGAATCGAGCAAAGGCAGTGGCTAAGTCAGTTTTTCCCGGATAGAATAGCGGTAGATTCGGTTTTGAACCGTTGGCTCGAGGAGGGCAAGTTGCTTCAGGGGCAACTCCTGGAAGCGGGGGAGGCTTTCGCCGAAGCGGGCCCGCCAATCAATCGTGGAAACGACAGTGTTTCGTCTTCCGGGGAACGAGCTTCTGGAAATATGACCGCAAATGTGCCTGCGAATGTACCTGCGAATGTACCTGCGAGTCCGGCCGCAAATATGACTGCGAATACGGGCGCGGATTCGCTCAGGGGCCCTGGAATCGATGGTACCGAGATATGCGAAGCGGAAACCATGGAGATCCTGCTTCGCCTTACCCGGAGTCATTTGCGTCCGGACTTTGAGCCTCTGGACGGAAAGTATCTTCCTCTCTTTTTGGCCGACTTCCAGGGATTGGCGCGACGGGGCGCGGAACTGGACGATCTTAAATCGGTTATGGAGCAGCTCATCGCCTATCCGTTGAAAGCGTCGCTCTGGGAAACCGAGGTTCTTCCGGCGCGTTTACAACCTTACTATCCGGCCTGGTTGGATTCACTGGCTGAATACGGCTTGTTCTGGTTTGGATGCGGAAAAGAGACCGTGACCTATTTGATGGAAAGGGATCTGGATCTTCTGGAGCCGGATCGGTTTCGTCCGCCGGATGCCGCGGATCTAGACCAGGCGGATGCAATCTTTCCTTCCCGGACGAGCCGTTTCGGATTCTTTGATCTTCTGCCGTCCGGAGCCGATGCGCAGAGCCTCAATGCGAATCTATGGCATCTCGCCTGGAAGGGGCTTATTACGAACGATTCCATGAATAGTCTGAGAAAGGGAATCGACAATCGATTCCAGGTCCCGGACCTGGGAGGGCCGAGCGCCGGCGGCCAGGCTCGTGGCGCCGTGAACCGTCTTCGCCCTGTGAGCCGTTCTCGATGGAGCGGTTCCTTACCGCCAGGTCAGTGGCGAAGACTGGAATTCCACGATCCGGACGATGTTCTGGAAAAGGAGCAATGGAACCGGGAAAGGGTACATATTCTTCTGGGTCGCTATGGCATCCTTTTTCGCGAGCTATTGCAGCGGGAATTGCCCGAGTTTCAATGGAAGAATCTATACAACACTTTGCGAAGAATGGAGCTTTCCGGCGAGGTAATGGGAGGTTTCTTTTTTGATGGCATTCCGTCCTTACAATTCATAAGTCCCGCCGCTTTTCGCCATCTGGGACAGGGCTTACCGGAGGATGCGATTTACTGGATGAATGCCCAGGACCCGGCTTCGCTATCCGGGACCCGACTGGAGGTCGCCCAGTCCTTGCCCCGTCGAGTCCCGGGAAATCATATCGTTTACTCCGGCTATGAGCCCGTGCTGCTGTCTACGCGAAAGGGAAAGGAACTGCAGATTCAGGTCCCCGCAAGCCATCCGGAACTGCATCGTTATTTGGATCTTTTTGCGGAATTGCTTTCCAGGCAACGCCTGCCTGTGAGTAGAATCGAAGTGGAACGGATCAACGGCCAGAAGGCGCTGGAATCAGATTACAAAGAGACTTTGTTGTCTTACGGTTTCTACTCCGGAAACCGAAGCCTGGTTTTGCATAAGAAATACAACTAGCAGACCAAATTGAGTATCCCGGTGGTTTGCGGCACCAGGAATAGGGCCGGAAAGAAGTCGCGCTTTCTGCGAGCCGCAGATTCAACGCACTCTCTGTTCTACACGCCGCAGATTCTACGTTTCGTCCCACATCTTGCGTGTATGCGTCTGCGGCAAATAGATCAGACCAACTATAAAGCAAATGGCGGCCACAGCGATGGGATAGGTCAATCCGGCATAGATGTTGCCGGTGGCAGCTACCATGGCCGTGGCGGTAAAGGGAACCAGTCCGCCAAAGACTCCGTTTCCAATGTGATAGGGCAGGGACATGGATGTGTAGCGAATTCGCGTGGGAAACATCTCCACCAGAAAAGCTGCAATGGGCCCATAGACCATGGTTACATACAGTACCTGGATAAAGATTACGGCTACCAGAAGGGCTCCCTGAATCCACGTGAGCTCGCCGGTCATCTCCGGCGACTTGATGCTGTGCATGGCGTAATAGAGCGGAAAGTAAGTTAAGGCTCCCAGAAGGCAGCCAGCAAGAATTATGGGTTTTCGCCCGATGCGATCCGAAAGCCAGCCAAAGAAAACAAAAAAGGGCGTGCCAAAGACCAGAGCAATGGCGATCAGAATGCTTGATTGAATCAGATCGATGCCAAGCACATTCTGTAGAAAGTAAAACGCATAGAACTGCCCGGTGTACCAGACCACGCCCTGTCCGGCGGCGGCGCCAAATAGGGCAACCAGAACCAGTTTCAAGTTCTCCGGATTACCAAAGCTTTCGCGGATGGGATTGACCGATGTCTTGCCTTCGGACTTGGCTTTGGCAAATAGCGGGGACTCCTGCATGCGCACGCGAATATAGTAAGACAGCAGAAACAGAACCATCGAAAGCAAAAAGGGTATGCGCCATCCCCAGGACGTAAAGGCTTCCTCGCCCAGAGCAAAGCGAACTGTGAGGATGACGCCCAGCGAGACAAACAATCCCAGGGTAGCCGTAGTCTGAATGAAACTGGTAAAGAAGCCGCGTCTACCATCCGGGCAGTGTTCGGCGATGTATGTGGCCGCGCCGCCGTATTCGCCGCCCAGGGCCAGACCCTGCAGAAGTCGCAGAGCAACCAGTATGACCGGAGCCAGAATACCGATGGTCTCATACGAAGGAAGCAAACCAATGAAGAAGGTGGCGCCGCCCATGAGGGCCAGCGTCAGCAGAAATGTATATTTGCGTCCCACCAGATCCCCGATACGACCGAACACAAGCGCTCCAAAAGGACGAACAATGAAGCCCGTAGCAAAAATGGCCAGGGTGGATAGGAGAGCGGCCAGGTCGTTGCCCGCCGGGAAGAAATGCTTGGAGATGATTGTGGCCAGGCTACCGAAGATGAAGAAATCATACCACTCGATGAGGGTACCCGCCGAAGAAGCGGCCACTACCTGCCAGAGACTGAATTTTTTGGAAGCCTCGTCGTAGTGTGTAGATGTAGCTGATCCAGAACTCATAGGTTGAGTCTAGGAAAGTAGCTCTCACCGCACAAGCCTTTTGAGCGGGACCGGCCTGGACGGTCTGAGCTCGGACTTGCTTTTTTTACTACCTCAGAAATCGGAATTATCGTCTGGCAATTCCAGATCGGCAATCCGATCCTCGGCCGTGGGCTTCTTGTTCGAAGCAGGCTTGCTTTTGCGGGGTCGTCGCTGGTTCAGCTCTTCCGGCTCTTCGAAGTCGTCCGGGAGATCATCCTGGTATCGGGGCACGATGGAATCGGCCTCACCATCATCGGATGCGAAATCGGATTGGAAATCGGGTCCGCCAGGAAGATCGTCGGCGAAGTCCGAATCCAGATCTTCGCGGTCATCGTCTTCATACTCGTCATAGGTAGCGCCGTAATCCGAATCCAGGCCTTCTTTTTCCAGGGCTTCCTGTTTTTGATCCAATCGGAAGCCCGCATAGAGAAGGCAGATTACGGCATTTATGAGCGAGAACAGGAAACTCGTCTGATGATGCACTCCCCAAACCGTGAGATTCATGGCGGCCAGACCGCAGGTCAGTCCAAAGAACAGACTGATTTCTGTGTTCAAGATTCGCATCAACATCCCGGAGGATTCCCCGGAGTCATGAGCCAGATCGCGAAAAGAAGGATAGGCCAGATGCAGAATCAGAACAAACAATGCGGACTGGAAGAAGTAGTTGGGCATTTGGGCGCTGGCCCAGTCAGGTTCGGGACCTACATCCGGGGAGAAGAATCCCCCCACCCAGGTAAGACACCAGGCTATGGCAATGCCCACGCCAATGCCTGCGAACTGAAGCAGACGGTCCCGTCCATCGGTAAGGTGCATTAGCTGATCTTGAATGATCTGCGGGATATTCAGTATTTCGTCGCGACCATATCGGTCCTTGCGCGTGAAGAGTTCATACCAGTAATGGACAACCAGTACAATACCGGAAAAGATCGAAAACAGTATGACCCATACCAGAATATCCAGCATACTTAATCCTCGGCCTGTTGGCTCCCTTCCGAAGCAATTCTTTCCAGTAGAGGAGCAAAGGGATCCTTCCGTTCGCCGGGAAACTCGGGATAGATCTGAATGTCTTTGAGTTCCACCGGCCTGAGAAAGCTTACTCGTCGAGCGCTTAAGCGTAGCCCGTTATCGTACTCTTGCCAGTCTTCGAATGTAAACTCTATGCCACGGGCGGGAATTGCCTGAGTCCACAGCAGCCATTTCTCGGGTTTGCCTTCTGCATTCGAATAGATCAAATAGGAATCGCCCGGGGTTACTCCGCCGGTTTCGTAGGTAATTAGCAGTCCTTGATCTTCGGTGAGCCGGCGGACCGCTCCAGGCGCTCGCAACGCATAGAAGGGATTGAGCCAGAACACATCGTTAATATGAGCTTCGTAGGCCTTTTGAATCCAGGCGTCGGCTTCGGAGCCTTCCAGCAGCTCGCCATTTCTGTAAACCAGGCCTTTGCGACTATCCAACTGAAAGAGTACAGTTACGTCTTCGGTAGGGCCGGAATCCTCCGAGCCTTTGTTGGTCTGCGGATCGCCAGATTCAGAAATTTGCGATTCGGGCGCTGCGTTTTCCGCATCCGCATTTTCCAGGAATTCAACCCGGGCGAGCCGGCGATTTCTGTCGAATAAATGCGCCCGATTGCCGGGCTCGAAGCGGAAGGAAATGGCATCGGTATTCTTCCAGGCCTTTTGCCCTGTGTAGCTTTCAATCTTTGCCGTAAGTCTTTCGGCGGCCGGACCGGGGGTGGCGCTGGGCAGGTCCCTGGTAATGGACACTCCTATCCATATTCCTGCAGTGACCAGCAACGATAGCAGAATAAATATATAGGTCAGGGTCTTCTTTTTCAGTGCAAGCTTCAACGGATGCCCCCTTACGACCGGTTTTGCAGTCTGCTGTAATCTCTCCAGAGCACCATCAGGGAGTCAATGGCATCCCTCATAGAAAATGGAATTTCTTTTTGCTCCGGATCCTGATCAAAGCGCAGGTATATCGTATCCTGCTCCGGGTTGTCGCGGATCGGATCCAGTCCGGGAATGAGCGAAAGTCCTTTGAGAATCAGATTTCGCGCGGACTTTTCGTCCAGGTCTTCCAGTTGAGAAAGCTGCAAGGAAAGGTATTGAAATAGAATGAGAGATATGGCCCTGGGATCGGGAAGACTCATCGCACGCAGCGTACGTATTTTACTGAACTCTTGCTGCTGGTCTGCAAAAAGCCAAATGTGTTTTTGGCAAAGCTAACCGTGTAGGCGGTGCCGGTGTCGTCTTCGGCCTGAGTGCCGGCCCAGAAATATTTATCGTCGGGCGTTTGCGGAAAAACGTACAGAAAGGTCTCTCGGTTGAATCCTTCGGCCAGGAGATCCAGTTCGTAACGGGTGGGCAATCGCCAGTCCGAGCTTCCGGCAAATGTAAGATTGGCGCAGGAGGAAAAGGCAGGTCCCGAATCAGATTCAAGGGTGGCCGCATTGGTACATGTTCCCCCGGCATCAAGAGTAGCTGTTTCGCAGTAGGCCAGACTGACGGCGCCGTAGGTGGTGCCCGCTCCGGTGCCGCTACAGGCATTCACTGCGGAGTCCCATACCTGCCCCTGGGCGCATTTCATCCAGATCAGGTTTCCCTGGGTTACGGTGCCGTCGCCGTTATCGGAAAAGTTTCCCAGGGTGGTAATGGTGGTGGTCCAGTCCACCTCCTCATCATCAGAATTCTGGCAGGCCACACCGGCAAACAATGACAGGGTCAGTAGGATTATTGCGAGTTTCCAGTCTTTCATTTGTCTATCTCCGGCCTTTAAGGCCCACATTGCGGTTCCGGTGCCGTTCTCACTGCATGGGACGACGCCCTTGATTAAACAACAATCAGAAATCCATTTTTTTCAGCCGGCCCGGGGAAGCCAGAATCAGAAAGTGGTTCCGGCGGGCTGCAGAGCGAATGCATCCAGGCCCCGGTTTCTGCTTTTTATCGACTTCGGCCGGCAATGGCTTCACTACCGTGCTTTTTCAGTATTGCATCCAGGGCATCCCCCGCATGGTAAGAAGATCGGACCAGGGGACCGGATTCCACATAAAGAAAGCCCAGTTCGTAGGCATAATCCTTTAGTTCCTGGAATCGGGAAACCGGGGCATACTCGGCCAGGGGCGCATGCTCTCGGGTAGGCTGCATGTACTGACCTATGGTCACCAGATGAGTTAGATTCTCCCGCAGATCACGAAGTACCTGCTTTACCTCATCCACTGTTTCGCCCAGGCCCAGAATGATTCCGCTTTTCGTGAGAAAGCCCTTTTCGGCGCTCTTTCGGATTACATCCAGCGAGACCTGATAGTTGGACTGAGGGCAAATCGTCGGAAAAAGGGAAGGAACGGTTTCCACGTTGTGGTTGATGATATCCGGCGCCGCATCCCAGATCCTTTGAAGGTTTTCCTCTTTGCCTTTGAAGTCCGGAATCAACACTTCTATAGAAGTGTTCGGGTTCTTTTCTCTTGTGGCCGTAATGCACCGGGCAAAATGATAGCTTCCACAGTCCTTGAGGTCATCGCGATCCACCGACGTAATTACGGCATGCTTGAGCTGCATCTCCCGGATGGTATCGGCCAGACGGTCTGGCTCGGTAGGATCCAGAGCAAACGGACGAGCGGTGCTGATATCGCAAAATCCGCACCGGCGGGTGCATACTTCTCCCATTACCAGAAATGTGGCGGTGCCCAGACCCCAACAATGGCCCAGGTTCGGGCAAGAAGCCTCTTCACATACAGTCTTAAGCTTACTTCCTTCGATCAGATTCTTTACTTCTCGGGACTTGCTCTGCTCTGGCGTGTCAAATTTGAGCCGCACTTTCATCCACTCTGGCGGTTCGGGAGGGGTAGTTACAGGATAACGCACACTTCCAGTAAGAGGCCTTTTTGCATGGCTTCAACCGTTTTTTGTTTGCTCGGCCCTGTGGACCGGTAGCCTCCTGTCCTATGTCCAGGGAACGCTTCTCTATATTAAGAATGATTGGTCTGGGAGATCTGAAAGGGCAACCGATCTCAATTCATTTCACATTCTGGATCATGCTTGTTTCCGCTTTTTTTCTTTTTGCCGATCAGAACCTTCCTGCGGCGAACCTTTCCCGAATTGCCGCTGATTTTGGCATGACGGATGAAAAGGAATACCGCTTTCTTCTGGGCGGATTGATTACCTTGCCATTTTTCATTCTGGGCGGAGTGGTTTCGGTCATCTACGGTCGTTTGTCGGATCGCATCGATCGAAGGAAACTACTGGTAACGGCAGTGATCCTCGGCGAATTGCCCTGCCTGCTCACTGCGTTTGCCCAGGATTACTGGACCTATTTCGTGCTGCGGATGTTTACTGGCTTTGGCATAGGCGGCCTTTTTCCCATTCTATTTTCTATTACCGGAGATCTGTTTCGCCTGGAAAATCGTCCCACGGCCAGCGCATGGGTGGGCCTCGCCATGGCTCTCGGTATGGGCATCGGGCAACTTTTCGCCGGAAGCGTAGCCCATGATGTGATTTTCGGATTGGACGGTTGGCGATTCAGCTTCATTGCGGTGGCTGTGCCTGCCTTTCCTGTGGCCGCATTGTTCTATTTCTTTGCGCGAATACCGGACCATGGCGCCTCCGACTTTGCATCCGATCGACCGGATTCGCGTAGGAGCAGTATTCATCATGCTCAGAATAGCGTTCCCGCATCGGCCACAACAGAAACCCCCGGAAGCAGGGACGAGGACTTTTCGCAACCGTACCGAGTCTCCGAAGCCGCGAAGCAACTGGATGCCACAGCGGCCGCGGAAACCCGTGCTGCCGCCATGGGGGTAGATGAAGCCCCGGTGACCGCGGATGCCTTTAAACGGGTCTTTTCCAATCGAACCAATGTTCTGGCCTTTCTCCAGGGCATACCAGGCACCATCCCCTGGGGCTTTCTTTTTGTATATGCGGTGGATTTCTTTGAGAAAAGCAAAGGCTGGCATATCGAGCAGGCAAATACGCTGGTTCTTCTGTTCGCAGGGACCACGATTCTGGGAGGTTTTCTAGGTGGCTATATTGGTAAGAAACTTTACTCCATTAATCGCCGGCTCTTTCCCACTTTCTGTGCCATTACGGTTATGGTAGGGGCGATTCCCGTTCTGTTCATGATTAACTATGATGGACCTGACCTCGGGCCGGCGTTTATCGCTGCTCTCGTTGGTGGACTGATTGTTCCCATGACCGGCGCCAATGTTCGGGCCATTCTAATAAACACGAATCTACCCGAGAATCGGGGCGCCGCCTTCGGAATCTTTAATCTGTTCGATGATCTCGGCAAAGCATTCGGACCATTCATCGTGGGGCTTTTTATTCTGGTAATGCCTGCGTTGATCGCCTACAACGTGGCCATCAGCATGTGGATAGTATGCGGACTTGTCTGGGTAGGAATTATCTTTACGATGAATGCGGATGAGGACAGGGTAACCGAGGAATTGCGCAGAAGGGGGAAGACTTGAAAACGGCCGTTTATCCTGGTTCATTCGATCCGATGACTTTTGGTCATCTGGATATTGTAGATCGCGCTCGTTGCATGTTCGACAAGATCTATGTGGCCATTGCCATCAATTCGGCCAAGAGTACGCTATTCAGTCTGGAAGAGCGCCGTTCGCTGACCCAGGAAGTGCTCAAAGACAGAAAAGATGTAGAGGTCGTGACATTCGAAGGACTACTTACCGATTTTGCCCGGGAGGTGAATGCCACGGCCATCGTACGGGGCATTCGAGCGGTCACCGACTTCGACTATGAATACGCAATCTATCAGGTGAACCGTCAGCTCAATCCGAATGTAGATACTGTGTTCTTGCTGGCTTCGCAGAAATACTCTTTTATCTCCAGTACTATCATCAAAGAAGTGGCTCGCTACGGAAAGAGTCTATCCGAATACGCTCCGCCAGAAGTGAGCCAGGCGTTGCTCAAGAAGTTCGGTCATATGGCCTGAAATGCCGGAGAGCCGTTTGTAGAGCTCGTAAATTCGTAAACTCAAGGGCTCTATCAACGATTTACGTTTGCGCTCCTGTTGAATGTGGGGCAATGCTTTTCCATGTGCACCGGCTCAAAGTGAGGCGTCCGGAAGAAAGGAAGAAAGCCAATCAACAGTTTGCCGCGCCACGGTACCCGGGCAGGGGATATATCCTTGCCGGTAGTATCGAGAATGGCTCGCCAGGCCAGCTCAGTGCAGAAAAGCTCATCCGGGGACTCCAGGGTCATGTCGTAATCAAATCCCCGCTTCTGTTTGAAATAAGTTAGCGCGGTTTCGGCAATGGCATTCCGGGTATCCCGATTGCCGTTGTACCGGGTAACGCAAAAATGATCTGGCATCGAGTTGTCCAGAAAACTCTTCAGGCTCTCTTTTCTTACGTAATTTGCGAAATGATCGCCTATAATGTGAACAACGTAGAGACGATCCCTTTCGCGAACAAGTATGCCAACATGGCTCAGTTCCACGCCTTCTGGAGAGAGGGCTACGATGCGATCGCTCATGAAGCTGTTGCCATTGCGAAAAACCAGGTCTCCATGTTGCAGGGATTCCGGGTCGAACTTCACATCTCGCAGGCTGGATATGTGAGCATCGTCCGCTCTTTCGTCGTCGCCAAAGGCAAGCTGGGACAACACAACGGCGCCCAGCAGAACCAGACCGCCGATGAATGCTCTAGAAAAACGTTTCATACTGATCTATAAACGGAATTGAATCCTGAACGAAAATCTGGCACGCACGGTCCGGTTCGGGTTAGCCGGATCGAGACCGCCATGCTTCGGGTTCTTATGGCCGCAGAAGCACTGTAGCTTGCGCCGAGTCTGCCCCGGCGCCTACCACACTATCTTGCCAGAGAAACGGAATCAAGAATCCGAGTCTTCCATGGACTCTTCGTTTTCTGAATCTTCTTTCTCGTCTTCGCCGAGTTTCTTGAAATCCACCTTCCAGATACCGTTGTCCCGAACCAGGCTCATGCTCTTCTCTTTGCCTTCCGGAGCGCACTCGGCACGATCTCCATTGATTTCGCATTGCATGGATTTCAGCTCTTTGCGAGCCTCTTCCATTTTGGCTTTCTGCTCTTCGCTTTGATCGTTCTGTGCAGCAGACATCATGCCTACGATCAAGGGTAGCATGATATGCGTTCGGTCGGTGCTGTATTCCCGGGCCTGCTCCAGGTTACCTTCAAGCAGCGCCAGAGTGAATTGAATCGTTACATATTCCGGAGTCTGGTCCGCTCGAAACAGACCCTGCATTTCTTCGGAAAACTTTGCCGCGAAATTAGACTGGGAAAGATCCACTTTCCAGGCGAAGCCGTCGCGCTTCAGAACCAGTTCGGATTCGTTGTTGAGCTTGCACAGGCTTCGGTCGGAGCCCATGTAGCAATCGGCAACGTCCAGCTCCGACAGCCATTTCCGCGCGGCGTCAGCTGCGGGGGTGTCCGTCTCTTTAACTTTGGAAAGGGTATCTTTCATTTCTTTTTTCTCTTTGGATGCGCTGTCGGTGACGCTTGCGTCCAGCGCTGCCACGTCCTGATCCTTCAGGGAATCGAGAAAGCCGCGGGCATCCGGAGCGGGGTTCATTCCAATGGTCAGTGTCTGGCATCCAGCCAGAAAAAATGCGAGAAATAGGGGGAGTTGTTTCATTTAAGCGTTCCTGATTATTCTTTGGACGGCTCGCGATTGTTCGGAGGCCGTCTTTATCTGCTTTATATACGACATTTTTTCAGATTCGAGCAAGGGTGGGCCGCAGAATCTGGATGACAATAAAAAAAGCCTGCTACCGGAGTAGCAGGCTTCTTGCTTCAATCGAGTGCGGGATTAGCTTTGACCTTTCTTGTTAAAGTCTACTTTCCAATCTCCATCAACTTTCTTCAGCTCAAGAGTTTTGCTTTTGCCTTTGGGGCCGCACTTGGCTTTGTCACCTTCCACTTCGCATTCCATAGTGTCCAGTTCGGCCAGGGCTTCTTTTCTCTCTTCATCGCTCATTTCGCCCATTTTGCTGGACATCATTCCGATGATCAAAGGCATCAGCTTGCTTGCGTTTTCGGTGCTAATATCTTGCGCGGCTTCAACGTCGCCATCCAGCATAGCTTTGCCGAATTTCTTGGCTACGTCTTCGGGGCTTCCGCCACCGCAGCTGGCGAGTACAGAGACGCTCAAAATAGCAATCGCAACAGCGAATTTTTTCATGGGATACCTCATAGGTTTTTTTTGGCCCGTGATCGGGTGGATGCGATTGGAACCGGATATTCTTATCTGTAAAGAGAAAAAATGGATTGTCATGCGCTCCGCGCTGCATTAAAGATTGGGGCTGTGTCTCTGGATAACTCTAGAAATGTTTCCATTCCTGAATTCTGGGAAATCAAGTACCAGACCGCGGGTCCGGTGGCGCGCTTTCTGGCGCTCATCATAGACAGCATTATCCTTTACGTGCTTCTGTTTCTGCTCTTTGTTTTGATCGTTTTCAGTATTCTGGGCTTTTCGGACGCTTCCGAGGTGGATAAAGCTTCCCTGTTTGTGCAGTTCATGCTCTTTTTTGTCATCTTCTGGGGCTATTTCATGGCCTGGGAGTATTTCGCCCGAGGTCGTACCCCCGGGAAAATGATAATGGGCCTTCGCGTAATATCCGTTCGGGGTACCGGCCTGAATGCCAGCCACTCGCTCATTCGTAACATGGTGCGAATCGGGGATATGTTTCCATTCCTGTTTCAATGGGGCTTTTTCTTTATCCCCTCATACTGTGTGGCCGGTCTGTTTCTCTTTTTGACCGGTCGCTCCTTCAGACGTCTGGGCGATATGGCAGCCGGTACTCTGGTCATACGTGAGCAACGCCATCGCCGGGGCACCCGTAGAATGCTGGAAGCCGCCCGCACCGATGCATCCGGAATTCGACCCCTGGCGTCCCTTTCCCCGAATCTAATGCGTGCCATCCACGAATACGCGGTTCGAAGAAGCTCCATGAACCCCATTATCCGCAAAGACCTGGCGGATCGGTTCGCGCCTAGAATAGCCGAATACTTTCAGATCAAACGGGAATTCCAGAGCAATGAGGACATGATGCTGGCTTTTTATACCTACCTCTTCGAATCCAATAATCCACTGAGCGTGGATCGATCGATTTCATTTTGAGTGGGCTCTGGCGATCACCGGTTGAATATAATGGAGGAGGGAATCTCTGATCTCAAGGGATCGCGGGTCCAGAGGGCTGCCTCTGCGTCAATCCCACTGTTGATTCTTCCTCTAGAGTAGATGCCAGAATCTGCGACAGCTGATGAAGATCCATTGGCTTAAATACAACTGCAGCAAAGAGATCCTTTTCTCCCGTCTCTTGCGCCAGGGTAGTCGTACTATCGGCCGTTAACAGAATTCTTGGGATTTGAGACACAGGGCTATCATGTCTGCCGAGCGCAATTGCCGTTTCCATTCCGCCTAGCAAGGTCATGTGCGCATCCAGGATGAAGGCATCCGGGCCAGAGGCTTCCTCTTCTTGAATAGCGGAAAGTAGAGCGGATCCGTCATTAAAGGATCTATATTGGTAATCCAGAGAATCCAGCATTTGTTCCAGAACAAGTATGTTGGCACGATTGTCGTCGGCAATCCATATCGTTTTCACGGACTGCGCTCTTTTTATTGAGCTATCAGCTCTTGAAAGGGTTCTGGCTTCCGGGATTCGTAGTTCAAGCGGAAACGAAAAGGTAGATCCCTCACCGGGCCTGCTTTGCAGGGTAATCTGGCTACCCATCCGTTTGCAGATCTGGGCCGCGATGGACAGTCCCAGCCCCATGCTGCCCTCGCCGGAATGCTTCGGGCTCTCTATTCGAAAGAATGGGTCAAAAATTTTCGCCTGTTCCGATTCCAGAATTCCCGGGCCCGAGTCTTGCACCTCAAATCTCACAGAAGCGATTCGTGTTTCAGAATCCTTACGAATTAAGTCCACGGAAAGACGAACATAACCGGCCGTCGTATACTTGATGGCGTTGCCCAGCAGGTTTGAAAGCACCTGGGAAAGTCGCATGGGATCCAGAATGAGTATTTCCGGTACTGATTGTTGGATTTGAAGGTCCATATGTAGTCCCCGGTTCTTCGCATCGGCCTCATGCATCTTTATAATTTGTGCGAGCAAATCATGTAGGGATTCCGGCCGTTCATTTAGAACCAGCGAATCAGTCTCCGCTCTGGTGAGGTCCAGGATGTTCGTGACCAGAGACTCCAGGTGTCGGCTGGCTCTTTCGATATGATTGACTCCTTCAGCGGTATAGCCCGTCAGGCCTCCGTTATGCATTAATAATTGCGCATGGCCCTTGATAGAATTCAGTGGAGTTCGAATTTCATGTGCAGCGGTGGCCAGAAATCTGGTTTGTTGATCCAGCGCATAGGCCAGGGCTTCCAGAGAGTTTTGCAGTTGTTGCTCGGACACCCGAGCGCGACGAAAGCTGTCAGCGGCAATACCCATGAGAAAACAGAAGGCGGCCCCGAGAATTGGTCCAAAGGCTCCCTGCATCCAGGTCAGGTCGTATAGTCGATGTAATAGCAAGTGGTAAATCAGAAAGAGCGGATAGCCCAGGAGCACCGATCGCCAACCTCCAAAGAGCGCCAGACCAAGAACGCCCAGCACCCCGAGGAAGCGCGCCACCGGACCCAGTAAGTCGTCCAGATAGGGCAACGAAAGTCCGTAAATCGCTTCCCAGAGGATAAAGCCCAGGAAAACCGCATAATGCTTCTTAAAGTAGAGCTGCGCTCGCCGAATGAGAAGACGAGGTGGCGATAGGACACCAAGCATCAGCCACCATAAAAATTGCGATTCAGAAATTCATCCAGGAAATTGCCGAATCAGTTTTTTTAAGCCCATGCGGTAACGGAGAGATTGCGATTCTACAAAACGTCCAAAGTTGTAAGGGGGCCCTGGTGCGCGCAAATGCAAGCAATCGAAAGTTAAGCTTCTGCCTGAATTCTCATCCGGGGACCGTACCCGAAATATCATCAGCTATCGCACGGTAGCTTCGCAGGCCGACGAGTCAACTATCGGAAAGAAGCTTGCCGCCTTTGGCCCAGTTGTCCCGGCTAACTTCTTCGATCACAATGTAAGTAGCCGCCGGGGGCTTACCTGCTACCTCTTCCAGAGTCTTTGTGAATTGGGCCGCGATCTCCTGCTTTTGTTCCTTCGTAAGGTTTCCGGCTACTCGAAGTTGAATATAAGGCATGACGTATTGGCGCAGAAGGCTTTGTCCTGTCTGCCTTTTTCGACTCTCGGAGGTCGGCCTCGTATTTTCTGTGACGCTGTCGCCAGGTTCCGACATCGGGATGCCTGCCCTCGTTTGAATTCGGATGCCCGGGCCGGATGCGATCGGTCGGATTGCCTCCGGAATCTTCGAAACCGTGTCCCTTCGGCTGAACAAAGGGATCTCCGGCCCTCCCGGGGCTCATTCGGGTGCTGTTTCTAAAGTTGCCTTTACAAATGGCGGTGAAATTCCGCTTTTCCTGACAGCCGGACTTAAATTCGTGACTGCAGAGACCTTTTTATCAATGGAAATTAGAAACATCGCAATTATTGCGCACGTAGATCACGGCAAGACCACTCTCGTAGACGGGATGCTTCAGCTGGACACTCAGATGAGCACAAAAGCCGGCACCGAGCGGATCATGGACTCCATGGATCTGGAACGGGAGCGGGGCATTACTATCCGGGCCAAGAATGCCAGCGTTCACTACAAAGACACCAAGATCAACATCATAGACACTCCGGGCCACGCGGACTTCGGCGGCGAAGTGGAGCGAGTCCTTGGCATGGCGGACTGCAGTTTGCTGCTGGTGGATGCTGTGGACGGCCCCATGCCGCAAACCCGCTTCGTGCTGGACAAGAGCCTGAAAATGGGGCATCGCCCCATCCTGGTGATCAACAAGATCGACCGTGAATTTGCGGACCCGGATGCGGTAATCGACAAGGTATTTGATCTATTCGACGAACTGGGCGCCAGCGCCGAGCAGATGGATTTTCCCATCGTCTATGCCAGCGCCAAAAACGGCTTTGCCTCGCTGGAGCTGGAAAAAGCCGGTAAAGAAGACAATGACCTGTCGCCTCTTCTGGACCTGATTTTGAAACATGTGCCTGCAGCTTCCGGAAATCCGGAGGATCCGCTTCAGTTCCAGATTATGAACCTGGACTACGACGACTACATGGGTCGCATGGGAATTGGCCGTGTTTTTAAAGGAAGAATCTCCAAAGGTCAGTCCGTAAGCTTCATCGGAAAGGAAGGCACCAGCACCGGCAAGATTACCAAGATGTACGGATTTGCGGGCCTGGCGCGTGTGGAAGTTACCGAAGCCGAAGCCGGCGACATTGTGGCCATTACCGGAATCGAAGATGCGGGCATTGGAGACACTATCTGCAAAGAAGGCGTCAACGATCCGCGAACTCCGATCACCGTGGATGATCCTACAGTAAGCATGTTCTTTCTGGTAAACGATTCTCCTCTGGCCGGACGCGACGGAAAGTTCGTAACCACCAGGCAGATTTCCGAAAGGCTGTTCAAAGAGATCCAGACCAACGTGGCCATGCGGGTCTTCGAGGATCCGGAGCGAAAGGACCGATTCCAGGTTCAGGGCCGGGGCGATTTGCATCTTTCCGTGCTTGTAGAAACCATGCGTCGGGAAGGATACGAGCTCCAGGTTTCTCGGCCGGAAGTGATCTTCAAAAAGGACGAAAACGGAAACAAACTGGAACCTTACGAAACGGTAATTATTGACCTGCCCGAAGAATACAGCGGCTCCATCATCCAGGAATTGAATCGAAGAAAAGGGGACATGAAGTCGATGGAGACTTCCTCCCATGGAACGACTCGAATCGAGTATTCCATCCCTACTCGTGGTTTGATTGGATTTAGAAGCTTCTTGATCTCCGAGTCCAGAGGATCGGCGGCTATGACATCGCGTTATTCGCACTACGACGCTTTTGCCGGCCCCATTCCCGGTCGTAAGAACGGAGCGCTGGTTTCCACCGAGCAGGGGACGGCCATTCCTTTTGCTTTATTTGGCATTCAGGAAAGAGGTACACTTTTCATTGAGCCCGGCACCGGCGTTTACATGGGCATGGTCATCGGACAGTGCAGCCGGGAAAACGATCTGGAAGTGAATCCGTGCAAAGAGAAAAAGCTCACCAACGTTCGGGCCAGCGGGTCGGACGAGGCGGTGCGCCTTACTCCTCCCAGGCTCATGACACTGGAACAATGCCTGGAGTTCATCGACGATGACGAACTTCTGGAAGTTACTCCTGCATCGCTGCGGATCCGAAAGAAATATCTGGATGCAAACGAAAGGAAGAAGATGGCCAAGCAGGCTGTGGGGGCGAAGTAATTCGCTACGCTGAGCCACAGGGGACCGGGAAGGCCGGTATTGCCGTTCGGGCCAGGCGTCGAACTCAAAGCAGGTGTAAGTAATCGAGAAGAAACCGGGAAATGATGTCAGATAATGGCCGAGCAAGAGGAAAGCCAGCAGCTTCAGAAGCCTTCCGAAGTGCTGCGAATGCAGTTTCCATCGCATCCGCGCTTCGTGGGGCAGATTCGAAAATTCGTGTACGATACCTGCCTGAACTGCGGATTTTCGATGCCGGTGGCCTTCGACTTGAAATTGCTTACCGGCGAAGCGGTCACCAACATCATTCGGCATGCTTACGAAAGCCGCACCGACCGCCCCATATTTCTGGAAATGCTATTCTACAAGACGTATCTGGAAATGCGTATTAAGGACGTGGGAAAGAAATCGCCGGTGGGACGTAGCCTTTCGCGGGATCTCAGCGATTACCGGGAAACCGGGCTCGGAATTTATCTAATTTCGCATCTGGCCGATTACCATTTCTTTGATCAGTCCGCAGATGTAGGCACCACACTGGTTATTAAGAAGAGGATACGCTGATGTTTCTGGAACTGCCAGACCTGAAACCGCGTAATCCATACATTTCCCTGGCGCTGGACGAGGCCGTGGCCCTTTACTACGGAAAAGGGAGCGGAAAAAGGAAGACCCGGGCCGTAGTCCGCTTCTGGACGAATCCTTATTCGATCATACTGGGTCGCACCTGTCAGGTGGAAAAGAATCTCATTCCGGAATACATCGAACGATTCCAGGTCTCGCAAAAAAAAGAAGTCTGGAGCGCAAGGCCTCTGCTGTGTCGTCGAAGTTCCGGTGGCGGTACCGTGCTCCACGGCCCCGGTAACCTGAACTACACCATCACTGTCTCGGTAGAAGACTTTCCGGAGCTGTTTTCGCTTAAACGTTCTTATGAAGTCTTTCTGGGAGTAGTAATTCGAGGTTTAGAAGCCCAGGGCGTAATTGCCCGGCAAATGGGGCTGTCGGACCTGGTAATCGACGAAAGCGACGGGATTCCGCGTAAAATTTCCGGAAACGCCCAGTTTCGCAAAGCTGGAATGATTTCGCATCATGGAACTTTGTTGACGCGATCGGACCTGATTCCATTTATAAGTAGATATCTGACTCATCCTCCGGAGGAGCCGGATTATCGCCAGGGACGGACCCATGAGTCGTTTCTGGGATCATTGCCAGAGCATTTTGATCTATCGTCATTCTATAACTTCCTGGTTTCTGAAATCTCCGGCCTGGTGGGGCAGGAGTCGGCCGGTCTCATCCCCGCCGAAGAAAGAAAGCAAATATTCGCTCTTGCTCGGAATCTGGTTCGCAGCCGCTACGGCCGGTCGGATTGGATCATGCACGGAAAGCTGGATGGAACCATTCAGGGAAGCAGGCGAGCATCTGGCTGAAATCAAGCGTCAGAGTCGTGGCCCATGTGGAATTCCGGGTTCGAAGGCCACGGACGCAAAGAAGCTGAAAAGGCTTCCATTAAACCCAAGGAGTAGCAAATGCTAAAAAACCATCTAAAATCTAAAGATGCAGAAGTCTATGCCGCGCTGGTAAAGGAAGATGAGAGGCAACAGAACAATCTGGAAATGATCGCTTCCGAAAACTTCGTAAGCCAGGCCGTGCTGGAAACCTATTCTTCGACGCTCACCAATAAGTATGCAGAAGGATATCCGGGAAAAAGATACTACAATGGCTGCGAAAACGCAGATATAATCGAAGATATCGCCATCGATCGCGCGAAAAAGTTATTCAACGCAAATTATGCAAACGTTCAGCCTCACTCTGGCGCCCAGGCCAACATGGCCGTTTTTCTGGCTACCATGGAACCTGGAGACACATTTCTGGGAATGGACCTGGCCCACGGAGGTCACCTCACTCATGGCTCCAAAGTAAACTTTTCTGGCCGAGTGTACAACCCGGTGGCCTACGGCGTTCGTCAGGACGACCATAGAATCGATTTTGATCAGGTGCGAAGCCTGGCCAAAGAGCACAAGCCAAAGGTTATGATCGCCGGCTTTAGCGCTTATCCCCGGGAATTGGACTTTGCCAAATTCCGCGAAATCGCAGACGAAGTGGGCGCCGTGCTCATGGCCGACATCGCTCACATCGCCGGGCTGGTAGCCGCCGGGGAGCATCCGAATCCTGTAGGACTGGCCCATATCGTCACCACCACCACGCACAAGACTTTGCGCGGTCCCCGGGGCGGGCTGATCGTATCCAACGAAGAGGATTATTTCAAAAAGCTGAACAGCCGGGTCTTTCCCGGAGTACAGGGCGGTCCTCTAATGCACGTAATCGCGGCCAAAGCAGTGGCTTTTGGCGAGGCCCTGGAGCCTTCCTTTAAGGATTACGCAAAGAAGGTGAAGGAAAATGCAAAAACCCTGGCTGAAACGCTTATGGGGCGCAACTTCCCGATCATTAGCGGGGGCACAGACAACCACATGGTGCTTCTGAACGTCGGAGAGCGAGGTCTAACCGGGGCCGCCGCGGCGGATGCACTTCATGATGCCGGTATTACGGCAAACAAGAACGGAATTCCCTTTGATCCGCATCCGCCCGCAGTGACCAGCGGCGTACGATTGGGCACTCCGGCGCTCACCACCCGTGGCTTTGGTCCGGATGAGATGAAAAAAGTGGGAAATCTTATTTGCGATCTGCTGGAAAATATTGAGGATGATGGTAAGCGTCAATCCGTGAAGGATGGCGTGGCCGAATTGGCCCAGGCCTTCCCCATGGATCGTTTTCGTTTGGACTGAACGTCGGGCCCTTTTGGGCCTGCGACTGCGACCGGCAGTAGGGTATGGGACCGATTCCGTTCTCATACCGGGCCGGGAACGCAAAAAACCTGGAAATTGCTTGCGTACATTGCAATTCCGGGTCTGATCGGGACGTGCGCGAAACTATGGAAGCGGTTGCTTCCCTTGCGCACATTTTCCGCGAAGGGTAACGGCCCCCATTCCGGGGCTGTAAATCGGTTTGCCGGGGACTTACCCCGCTGAACCGAGAACCGAAAATTGATGGAGGTTGAATGGCAAGAAGGAAATCCCATAAGGCGCCACCTCGCGCCAAGGAGCCGCGCACCAATCGGCAAATTCGAGCAGACAAGGTGCGTCTGGTAACAGAAGGAAAAGGAATCGAGGTGATAGATATCCGCGTCGCTCTGGAACGAGCGGAGCAAGCAGGTCTGGATCTGGTAGAGGTTTCTCCGGATCAGGATCCCCCGGTATGTAAAATTATCGATTACGGTAAATGGAAGTTCGAGCAACAGAAAAAGAAGAAAGAACAGGCCAAGAACCAGCATACGGTAAGCATCAAAGAAATCAAGATGCGACCCAAAATTGGGGATCATGACTACGATATCAAGAAGCGCAATGCTATTGGGTTTCTGGAAAAGGGAGATAAGGTTAAAGTAAGCCTTAGATTCCGTGGCCGTGAAATCACTCACCCGGAACTGGGTATGAAGCTCATGGATCGACTGGCTCAGGACGCTTCGGAAATATCCCAGGTGGAAAGTCCCGCAAAAATGGAAGGTCGTCAGATTGTGATGGTTCTTGCTCCTAAAGCCGGCGTTAAGAAGAAACCCGGAAAACCGGAGGAGGGTAGTAGCCAAAAAGAGGTTGCTTCCAATGCCACAGGCGAAAAATCTGGCCCCTCGTCGGAGTAATACTTCTATGCCAAAGATGAAGACAAATAGAGCGGCCGCCAAGCGGTTCAAGTTTACCGCCAGCGGTAAGGTAAAGCGTTCCAGTGGATTTGCGAACCATATCCTTACCAAAAAAGCAATGAAGCGCAAGCGGAAGTTGCGTAAAGGCGGCTACGTGGCAGAGGCGGATCTCAAGGAAATCCGTAACTTGCTTCCGAACGGAAACTGAACTGGTAAAGAGTCATGAGAGCTAAAAACGGCACACTTCATAAGAACCGCAGAAAACGTCTGATGAAAAAGGCGGAAGGCTACCGCGGAGGTCGCCACCGTCTTTACAGATTCGCCCGTATTGCCGTCATGAAGGCTGGCTTCCACGCCTTCAATGACCGTCGTCGCAAAAAACGAGACATGCGCGCGCTCTGGATTCAGCGAATCAACGCTGCAGTAAGAGAGCGCGGTCTGTCCTACTCCCGATTTATGGATCTGGCCAACAAGGCCGGCATCCAGATGAATCGAAAAACCCTGGCAGAGCTGGCTTTCAGCGATCCCAGAGCGTTCGACGTAGTGGTGGAGACTGCTCGAAAAGCAGCCTAATCCCGATAGCTCTAGCCGGACAGCCTGCATTGAACAGGTTGCCTGAAGAGCTCGAAGAGGCCGGATTTCCGGCCTTTTTTTGTGCCCGGACCTGCCAGGGATCGGTTTGGCCATTTCTGTCCCGGGCGAAGTCCCGATTATTCGTCTACTCCAATTGATCATGAAGGGTCCTGCTGTTGCATTCCTGCTATCGCATCTAGCGTTCCTTTCTTTATGCGTCCCCCTGGCCCTGATTCATGAGGCCTGGGGTAGCCGCTGGGCCTTCGGTTTGCTTATTCCGCTCTCTCTGGTTGTGGCTATCGTCTTTGGCGGTATCCTCAATGCGCTGGACCTGCTCTCCAACCCCGCCCTGGTCGGATTGCCTCTGGTCCTGGGACTGCTGGGTGTGATTGCCTTTGTGCCGCTAATGCGGTCTTTCTCGTATTCCGTGGATAGTGACGGCGACGAATTCGAATCGGGAGTCCTGCGATCCGGTTACATTTTTACCGGCGGGGATGCCTACTGCCTTGGCTCGGACTTCTATCGGAGCCTGAAATGGACTCTAATTCGAAAAGGGCGTCAGGTGAAGGACTCGGATCAGCGGTACTACGCCTATGATGCTATTCATTTCAATGGCGCAGAGGATTCGAATCGGGCCTATCTTTATTTCGAAAATGTGGTCACTGAGACGCGAACTCCTCCGGCCCTCCCCGATGCGGAAAAATGGACCGAATACTGTCGAGAGGAAGCTCAATGGTTCCGGGCGATCCGCACAGCCGGCGATAGTCGATTGAAAACGATCCAGGAAGCCTGTGACGACCCGGAGGCCGGAAAGAGTGTACCGGTGTATGTTTCTTCTGAGTCGCCTTTATTTGAGCGCTGGCTCTGGGGCGTAATTTTTGCCGTACTACTGCTCATAAATAGCCTTCCAGGTTTGGCCCTTTTCAGCGGCAGGCCGGATTCAGGCTGATCGAAACCCCCTTGTGTACCGCAATTTTCTGTCCGAAAAAAAACTTCTTGTTTCTGCCGTGATATGCCGTCATTAGAAGCAGAGCACAGACTCTGTTATAATGCATTATCAGGTTAGGCTGATCACAAGGAGACGTAATGATTACACTGGAGCAACTTGACGAACTCGAAGGTAGAATAGTTAGGGCCCTGGACCTTATCGGGGATCTTCGTTCAGAAAACTCCCGCCTGGAGTCGGAAAATGACAAGCTCCGCTCCGAGCACGATGAGATGAAGCTGGCCCTGGATAAGAAAGAGCAGGAAATGGTATCTTTGAAGGATCAGCTGGAAAAGACCGGCGCCGAACTCAAAGACCTCAAAGAAAAAGAAGGGGTTCTGGAAAAACGGATCAACGAAATGCTGGGTCGACTGGCAGATATGGAATCCGGTGGCGGACCTCGATCGTCAGCTCCGGCGGCATCCCAGCCTGCTAGCTCTCCTGCTTCGTCTCTGGCAGCCGGGCCTGCGGCCGCTACTCTGGATGCCCCTGCTTCCGCCGTAGAAACCGCCACCGCGGACCTGGAAGAAGAAACTATCGTAATTGAAGATGACGATTCGGACTTTGACAGCGGAAGTTCGCTGGCCTCGGATGACGAAAGCGTAGTCATCCTGGACGAAGAGGATCTACCAGCCACCACTCCGGCCAGCGCTCCTGTAGACGAATCCCCCGCACCGGCAGCGGAACCAGCAGCCGACTCCACTCCCGTTGCGGACACTTCGGCAGTGAGCGATACTGCAGACGTAGTCACCGAAGAGGACGAAGAGATCATCGTTCTCGACGATGAAGAAGAAGACGATATCATTTTTGCCCAGGACGATGAACTGGAAATCATCGATGAGTCCGATAGCGGCCCCGGGGCTTCGGCAGCCCAGCAACCGGCCTCGAGCTACGATTCCAGCGCCGATCAGTCCACCACTGTGGAGATTTCCGGCGGATCCGGAGATGATGAAGAGATCATCCTGGACGACGACGATTCCCTGGGCGTTTTCGACGTTGAAGACGATGACGACTTTCTGATTGTTGAGGAAGAAGTGAAGTAATGACCACCGCGGCCCCGCAAAAAGTAGCCAGAACCACGGTAGATATCTTTGGCGAAAAATATGTAGTCCGGGGCGATGAAAGCACGGACTACATAGCCGAGGTGGCTCGACTGGTGGATGACCGTATGCGTGAGCTTGCTCGCGGAGCGCGGGGTATGTCCCGAAGCAGATTGGCGATTCTGGCCGCGTTGAATTTGGCCGATGAGTTAATGCAAGAAAGAAGAAGTCCGTCCCGTCAGGCACCGGACGACGAATTGCTGGCCCAGAAAACCCGATATATGATTACTCTGCTGGATGAAGGACTGGCCGGCGATAGCATCTACTAGGGAAAAACCCCGGTCGACGCTTCTGACGGCGCAAAAGGGGCGGGGGTACCGCCTGTGGCGTTCTTTAACTTTTCCGGCCTTGTAAAAACAAGTGGGAACCCTATTAGAGGTTTCTATCTTCCCCGCATTTAAGGGGCTTGATATCCGCCCATAAACCCGGGTCCCCTTCCAGAAAGTATTTGAGACCAGGAAAAATTGAACTCGCACACTGCAGAGCCCCGCAATTCCATTATGCCACAATCCCGGGCGGTGTCAAGTGCAGCGACTCGGCTTTGCTCCCTTTCCGTCGAACCCCGGCCCGGGCCCACCCTGGGCATCCAGCAATCCGGAAAATGATCAAGCCATCCGAAATGCGAGACAAAGCCGATATACGACGCGAAGCGCGAGCCTTCTGGCAGGAGTTGACAACGGCAAAGAAGACAGGTGATTATGTGCGGCTGGAGCGTTCGTTTGAGGGTTTTCTGCGGTCCATGGAGTCCCCGAAAAAGGCAAGCGTTTGCCTTGCTTTCTATCCTCTGGCTTCCGAATTTAATGTACTGAAGGCTTTGCGGCAGCAGCGCTGGTCGGTGGCATTGCCGTTGGTGGGTTCTGGGTACAGCCTCTCCTTCCATCTCTTTCTCGAGGAAGGTCGGGAAGTACAGACGCTAACCACCGGAGCCTACGGAATCCAGGAGCCCCGGGCGGATTCTCCCGTGGTTCGGCCATCGTCCGGGGATGTGTTAATTGTACCCAGCATGGCCGCCAATAGCAAGGGCTTCAGATTGGGCAAAGGGGGAGGATTCTACGATCGTCTCATGGAAAAGAGCGAGTTTGCTGCCCTGGAGAAATGGGCTGTGTTGCCAGAAAAACTCCTGGACGCTCCCTTTGAAGCAGAGGCCCATGATTTACGGTTGGACAGAATCATTACCGAAGAAAGGATCGTGACTTACCCATGACCGAAAGCACAGCACTAACAGAAAGAAGCTATTATGACGGGGAGGTGGATGAAGAGTCCCTGATTGAAAAGCTACAATTCCTGGTCTTTCAATCGGGAAACGGGATGTATGGCGTAAACATCCTGGAAACCCATGAGATTCTGAAGCCGGTCAGCGTAACCAGACTCCCCAATGTGGAACCGGAAGTACTCGGC
This sequence comes from Spirochaetaceae bacterium, assembly GCA_002730875.1. Lineage (GTDB taxonomy): Bacteria > Spirochaetota > Leptospiria > Leptospirales > Leptonemataceae > UBA3465. The sequence continues at coordinate 352,843 of PCBI01000019.1, forward strand.
GTAATTAATCTGCGCGGTAACATAATCCCCGTAATCGATATACTCAAGAAATTTAGCGGCGATTACTCCGAAATCAAGGATACCACTCGCATCGTAGTGTGCACCTGGGAGGGTAAGAACCTGGGATTGCTGGTAGATCGTGTGGTAGAAGTGGCTTCCGTCGCGGAAGAAGACATAGAAAGCCCCGAGGTGAAAGGGCTCTCCAATCATTATCTAAAGGGCGTTGGTCGAAGCGCCGAGCGAATCTTCTTAATCTTTAACCTGGCCATTTTGTTTTCGCAGCAAACCGCCGACCAGGACGAAGATATACTGGAACTATAGAATATGGCAGACCGTTACACAGAACTATTTCTGGACGAAGCGTCCGAGCATATCGAAGACCTCAACCAGAATCTATTGCGCCTGGAGCGGGATGGCTACGACCAGGAGACGATCAATGAGATCTTTCGCTCCGCGCATACCCTGAAATCCAGCGCAGCCTTTGTCGGCCTGGAGCATCTGTCCAGTCTGGCTCATCATATGGAGGATTTGTTCCAGAACGTTAAGGACAATACTCTGCAGGTAACCACCGAAGTAGTGAATCTGTTCTTCCGTTGTCTCGATCGAATTAAGGCAGCGGTGGCCGTGGTGGCCAATGGCGGCAAACCAGACGATACCTTTCAAGATCTTATCAAAGAAATCGAAAACCATGTGCCAGGCAAATCAGCGGGATCGGGTGCAGTGGGGCCCATGGGCTCGAGCACGCCTTCGTCCAATGCTTCTGGCGCCCCTTCAGGCGGCTCATCTGCCGCCATGGGCTCGCAAAGCGGCTCTTCTGACGCAACAGGCGCCACCGGCGTTGGATCCTCCGGGGCCCCGCTGGCCAGTAACTCCACTGCAGGACCAGTGGAGCCCTCCGGACAAAAGGATTACTTCATTAGTCTGAACGATGCCGAGCTAAGCGACCTGGTAGAAAAAGCTGAAAAACACACCGTCTTCGATGGCCATGTGGTTCTGGATCCAGAAGCGCCCATGCGAAACATGCGGATGCTTCTGTTGCTAATGAATCTTCGAAAGATTGGTCAGGTTTATAGGACCAATCCGCCGGAGGCGGATCTGGAGTCGGGCCTGTACGAAGGCCACACCATGGACTTCATTTTCTACGGGGATGCAAAGCGCGATCAGGTCCTGAAGGTCAGCCAGGTGGACATGGTAGAGGAAGTCTATCTGAACGAACGATCCCTTCCGCGAAAGGGCGAAACCAGAGAGGTTCACCAGGCGCGAACGGCGGCTACCGTTTCCAATGACGAAACGGTGATCAAGACCCGCAACATCAAAGTGTCCTCGGAGAAGATCGACTATCTTCTGAACAGCGTGGGCGAGCTTGTAATTACCAATTCCGGTCTTCAAAAAATCTACGAAGACTTGAGCGAAGAAATCGGCGAGTCCCATGCCCTGGGCGAACTAAAAAGCAAGATCGATCAAGCGGCCCGCATTGCCCGGGATCTACAGAGCGGAATCATGAAGACACGAATGATTCCTGTGGGTCTGGTATTCCATCGATTCCCGCGACCGGTGCGAGACCTGGCTTTGAACCTGGGCAAAGAAGTGGATCTGGTTTTTCAGGGCGAAGACACGGAACTGGACAAGAACATCATCGATGCATTGAATGATCCTCTATTGCATCTTCTCCGCAATTCCCTGGACCACGGAATTGAGCCTCCCCAGGAAAGGGAAGAAAAGGGGAAGAATCGCACGGCAACCCTGCTGCTCAATGCCTTCCAGAGCGGGAATAACATTTACGTCGAAATCAAAGACGATGGCCGGGGATTGAACCGCAAGGCTATAGCGGAAAAGGCTGTCGCTCTGGGGCTGGTAGAAGCCACCGAAACCATGAGCGATGAAGAAGTCTACAATCTGATTTTTCATCCCGGTTTTTCCACAGCCAGGGAAGTTACCGATGTGTCCGGTCGCGGCGTGGGAATGAACGTTGTGCGCAAGATGGTCCAGGAGTTCAAGGGCAGCATCCAGGTACAGAATAATCCCGGAGCGGGTTGTAGCTTCGTGCTTTCTTTCCCCCTCACTCTGGCCATTATCAGCGCCATTCTTGTGCGGATTCGCGGCGAGGAGTTCGCATTCCCGCTTTCGGACGTTGTAGAAACCATTCGCCTCACTCAGTCCGATATCACAACGTTGCAGGGAAAGGATATCATCAATCTCCGCGGAGAAATACTTCCCGTCTTCCGCCTTCGCGAACTCATGGGGCTGCCTCTGGACGGAGAGAAAGAAGAGGAGTTTCCGGTAGTAATCGCAAACGTGGCCGGTCGGAAAGTGGGCTACATCGTAGATGCCATGGCCGGCAAAAAAGAGATCGTTATCAAGAGTCTGGAGCAAAACTACAAAAGCATTCGCGGCCTGATTGGCGCCTGTTTGATGGGGGATGGCTCCATTGTAATGGTTCTGGATGTGCACGGTCTACTGGATCTGGCCACCCGGCTACAGGCACGTCGTAAGACCCAGACAGAAGAACAGGCCGCCTTCGAAGGCGTTCATGCCACGGATGCCTACAACGAAAGGGTGCAGGCCATTACCTGGTCCGGCCGTCGCCGAAGAACTGTTTCAAAGAATCAGGATGATGCGGACTCTGAGCAGGCCTCGGAGCAAACACCAGAGCTGGTGGGGGTCGCTGCAACCGAAAAGCAATCAGGCGATGAACAGAATGGCGTTGCCGCTTCCGGCTATTCGAATACGGCGCCCTCCGGCACGTCGCATCTCAAAACCTCCGGTCCGGCGGATGGTTCATCCACAAAGGTACAGTCGGTTACGTTTTTTGATGAAGGGCCGTATTCCCGTCAATCCGCAGGTTCCGCAGATAAGACGTTTGGCGAATCGGCCACCGAGGAACTGGCAATGGGCCGGTCCAGCGCAAGCCAGGATTTCTCGTCGGGCCCTTCCGGGGGATCCGGTGATTCAAGTTACAGAGATTATTCCGGCGAATCCGGTTCTTCCGATACCGACCAGGATTCAGCCGGCGTAAGTCGGGCTCTGCAAGAGTTCGAAAAAGAAAAGGCCGACCGTGTGCGCACGGCCAAAGAAATCTACGGCGGGAAAGAATCTCATGGCCGCGATCTGTCCGAAGACGAATACAATAAACTCTATTCGGTGATAAACACCGGCATGATCAACGCCGGGCTGGTGCTTTCGCAATTGCTTGGCGTTACCGTAGAAGTGGCGGTGCCCGAATTTACCACAGTAGACTATTCCGAGCTTACGCGATATGTACCGGGAGAAAAGCTAATATCAGTGGCACTGGGCACAGAAGGGGACTTCTTTGCCGTGCTACTGCTGGTCTTTGACGAGTCCACCGGGTACGAAGCGGCCGGCGAACTTATGGGGATGCCCGAGGATTCCAGGACCCCGAGCAGTATGTCGCTGGAAGATGTGCAGTCGGTCCTTAACGAACTTACCAACATCGTAGGATCCAGTATTCTAAACGAGCTCGCAAACAAGACCAACATGGCCATTACCCCCACGGTGCCAGAGTTCATGTCCGGCAATGTGGATGACCTGCTTGCTCTTGTGCAAAGAAGAAGCCACCCGGAACTGGATTCCAAGCTAATCTACATCTCCACGGATTTCTTCCGCGAAGATACCGAACTTCTGGGACGCCTCTTTATGCTGCCGTCGCGACCCAACCTGGTGGAGCTTGTTAGTCGGCTGCCTGGTTAGGACTCCGAGCAATTAACATGCCTTTTCGCGTACTGATAGTTGATGATTCCATGCTGGTTCGGCAGATCGTGGGCGATGTGCTTCGTCGCATTCCCAACGTCGAAGTGGCCGGCGAAGCCAGGGATGGCCAGATGGGTCTGAACCTGATGCGGGAACTCAAACCGGATCTAATGATTCTGGATATTGAGATGCCCGTAATGGATGGACTCACGTTGCTGGCAGAAAAGAGGAAGATGGGGGATTCCACCCCGGTTATGATGCTTTCTTCGCTCACTCAGGCCGGAGCCGCCGTCACCATGCAGGCCCTGGAAGCGGGAGCCATAGAATTTGTTCCCAAACCCGCGGGCGATGTCGGCATTCGCCTTGAGGACCTGGAGAATCAAATCGAGCTCAAGGTGGCTGGCCTGGTCCATTCATTAATGGAACAGGAAGCTCGTTCCCGCCAGGTGGTGGGACCCAGACTGCGAGCCGGCGAACACAGCTTTAAGATGGCCCTGATCGGCGCATCCACCGGCGGACCTCAATCCTTACAAACAGTGTTTTCGCATCTACCGGGAGATTTCCCGGTCCCGCTGGTAGTGGTGCAACATATGCCCCCCATATTTACGGCGGCCTTTGCGCAACGCCTGGATCGAGTAAGCGGATTGCAGGTTTTCGAAGCCGAAGAGGGCATGCGGATGCAGCCTGGCCAGGCCTACGTAGCCCCCGGCGGCAAGCACCTGGATTTCAGGCGAAAAGGGGACGGAATCACTCTACATCTAGATTCAGAAAGCCCGGCCCATAATGCCCATAAACCGTCGGTGGACTTCACTCTACATAAAGCCGTGGATCTTCTGGATGGGGAAATCCTGGCGGTGATCATGACAGGCATGGGGCGGGATGGAGTGGAAGCTCTGGTGCGTCTTCATGACCGGGGTGGCGTTGTATTGGCCCAGGACGAGGCCTCCAGCATTGTATTTGGAATGAACCGTCGGTCCATTGAGGCCGGCGCAGTGGACGAAGTGCTGGAACTGGAGAAAATCGGCGCCCGAATGGTGGATCTGGCCGGCCGATTGGAGAGACAAAAGACATGATCCATATTTCTCTTTACAGAGAAGGGGAATTGGAACGAGACTACAAAATCATTGCTGCAGTGGGTAAAAAATGGCGCGCATATTGATCGTTGATGATGCAAAATTTATGAGAACTCTGGTGAAGGACGCTCTGACAGCTTCCGGTCATGAGATCGTTGGTGAAGCGGAGAATGGGAATCAGGCTGTTCAGATGTACGGCGAAATGAAGCCGGATCTGGTAACCATGGACATCACTATGAGAGAGAAGGATGGACTGGAAGCCGCTTCAGAAATCCTGAAATCCGACCCGGCCGCTCGAATCATTATGGTAACGGCTCTGGGACAGGAAGATCTACTGGCCCGCGCTATAAAAATGGGCGTTAAAGATTTTGTAGTGAAGCCCTTCCCGCCCGAGCGACTACAGCAGGCCGCCCAGAAGGCTCTTTCTTAAGCTTCCCTTCCAGGGAGTATGGATGGCAGTGAATCAGGAGGGAGAACCACGCACTTCCGGCAAAGATCCAGAACAAGAATCGGAACCTGCAGGTTCAGGTAACTCTAAATCTGGATCGTCAGGAAATTCTGATACTGGCTCCCCTGGCACTTCTGCCGACCCATCCAGCGCAATCCATAGCGACGGCGTTGACGAAAACGCAAAAACCCACTCAGACCGCACCGCAGAGGGCGATGTAAACTCGGAAGGCGGCGACGCATCGGCGGACGAAGAGGGCGAAAAAGAAGAACTGGCCGAGTTTATCGTCCACTGGACCGGGCCCGATGGCGACGAAGAAGGCCCTCTTTCCGTTCTCTGGAAGCTGATCGAAAGCTACCGCGTCGACATTTTTGAAATATCCATACACCGAATCACCGAAGACTTTTTATCATTTATGCATGGAGCCCGGGATCTAAGGATTTCCCTGGCTTCTTCCTTTACGGTAATGGCGGCACGGCTGATTTACTATAAGAGCAAAGCCCTTCTGCCCGATCCAGGATTCGAAGATTCCGATTCGGATTCCCGACTTCCGCCAGAGCTTATCCAACAACTACTGGAGTACCGTCGATTCCAGATGGCTTCAGAAACCCTGCGCGAAATGGACGATATTTCGGGGGGCATTTTCGGCCGTCCGGAACTGGCCCGTCCCGACCCGGTGGATACGGAAGACCGTATGCTGGAAGTAAGCCTGGTGGATTTGATCCGGGCCTATCAGAAGGTGCTCAAGCGCATGGAGCCGGAGCCCGAAGAGGAAGGCTACGAGGTTACCGGCGAAGAATGGTCGGTAGAAGCCAAAATGGACGAGATTCGCGGCCTTCTGGAAAGCGCCGTGTCCTTTGCTTTTGAAGACCTGTTCGAAAACATCGAGTCCATGCGAAAAGGCGAGGTCATAGCCACGTTTCTGGCCCTTCTGGAGCTTACGCGACTGGCGGAGATTGTTCTTCAGCAGGATGGCATCTTCGGGCAGATTATGATTTTCAAGCGCACCGCCACCGTTTCCTGAGTATCCTGCAGATTGTCTCGTATCCATGCTAGTTTGAGTCTCGACGGCGTATCCCGGGTATCCTGAAGCTCGTCACCGTATCCTGAATCTCGCCGCAGCGGTCTGAATCTTGGTTCTGACATTCAAATCCTGCGCTTTGTCTGAAACCAACCGGGGCCGGCGTCCCTGGACCTCGGTGCCGCGACTTACATTCCGGGGGCTTCCCATCCGACCTGCGCCCGCGCCGGGGCTCCCCATCCGACCTGCGCCCAGGGGTTTGCACAATTGGAATATGTCGCTAAAAAACCGCTTGCTGTACAAAGGACGGGCGAGACATAATCCCTGTGGCTATGGCAAAGAAAAAGAAAGATACGCTGGAAATTGAGGCTACCAGGGACGATCTTGATACTATGGATGGGGCCCTTCCCACAGATGAAACCCGGGATCTAGAAGAAGCTGTAGATGTACCGGTGAAGTCTTCCAACGAGGCTGGTTTACCGGAATACCGGGAGCTAACCCGCGAGGAAATGGACGAGTTCCGTGGACTCATGGAGGCGGTGCTCTTTGTATCCACCGAACCACTTTCTCTTTCAGTGCTGGCCCGGCATTGCAATCTGGACCGGGTCAATACCAGGATTCTGGTGGATTCTTTGATGGACGATTATGCCGAAAGAGACGGCGGTATATTACTGCGCGAAATCAGCGGCGGCTATCAATTTGTTACTTCGGACCGGTATGGTGAGCAGATCAAGGCCCTTCTGGGAGGTCCGCGAACAGAAAAGCTTTCCCGTTCGGTAATGGAAACACTATCCATTGTTTGCTACAGGCAGCCCATCACACTCCCGGAAATCGAAGAGGTACGGGGGGTGAACAGCCGTCAGATGGTGGCCACCTTGCTCCAGAAGAAGCTGATCAAGCCGCAGGGCTACCGCCCGGTGCCGGGTCGCCCAACATTGTATGTCACAACCAGACAGTTTCTGTCCCATTTCGCACTAAATTCTCTTTCGGATCTGCCGCCTTTGCAGGATGTAAAAGAGCTTCCGTTTGACGAAATCGAATAACCAGGAAACCCTGCCCGGGTCTATGGATGATCTGGCCCCCTACAGAAAGCAAATCGACGAACTGGATCAACAGATAGTTGAGCTGCTACTTCGCCGCGCGCAGGCCGCTTCTCATATTGGAGAAGTTAAGCGAAAAAAGGACGAACCCGTGTACCGTCCGGACAGGGAGCAGGGCGTCTATGAAAACATCCTGAAATACGCCGCAGAAATCCGCAAGCATTGGAAGGGAGAGCCTCTACCCGAGCTACCGGAATCCACATTCAGAAACATTTATAGAGAGATCATGTCTGGCTCCATCGCTCTGGAGGGCGGACCTTCTGTGGGTTACCTGGGTCCCCCCGGAAGCTTTTCGCATATGGCCACCCGGTACAGGTTCGGAAATTCGGTACGGGGAATGCCAATGGATACCATCCCGGAGATCTTTCGCGGCGTGGCCAACGTCCGGGAAGCCAGCTACGGCGTGGTGCCGGCGGACAATACGGCGGCGGGATCGGTGGGCATTACCATGGATTGCTTTCTGGATTCCAGCCTTAAAATCTATGCGGAGCAGTTTGTTCGAGTTCGCCACCATTTGATGGGCGTTGAGCCCATGCCTCTAAGTTCGGTGAGAAGAATCTATACAATACCCATTGGCCTTGAACAATGCAAACAGTGGGCGCAGAAAAACCTGCCCATGCACGAAATAGAAATAGTGGAAACGTCGTCCACCGCCCGGGCGGCGCAGATGGTTTCAGAAAAGAAGGATGGAGTAGCCATCGCTTCAGAACTGGCCAGCGAGATCTACGGGTTAAAAATTCTCAGCCGGGATATTCAGGACAGTTCCGATAACATTACGCGATTCTGGATCATCGGCCATGAGCAATGCCCTCCGGGAAGAAAGGATCGCACCAGCCTGGTTCTCAGTTTCCGCGACGAACCGGGCGGTCTGTTTCGAGTTCTGAAGCCCTTTTACGACGCAAACATCAATCTGACGAGAATTGAATCCAGGGCGACGCGAAAGAATTATGGAGAATACAATTTCTTCATTGATCTGGAAGGTCACAAAGAAGCGGATCCGGTGAAGTCCATACTCACCGATCTAGAAAAAAGCACTTCATTTCTGAAAGTATTGGGTTCCTATCCCATGGGCCAGGTGGACTAAGCTGCAACCGTTTCGCTCCATACTGATCTACGGAATGGGAATGATGGGCGCCTCCCTGGCCGCGTCCTTGCGAAAGCAGAAGGATCCGCCGTCGGTGACAGGCGTTGTGCGAAGCGAAAGCAGCAAAAAGTGGATACTGGATAATAACCTGGCCGACGAAGCCCTGGCCATACCCGAATTCAAGCAATACTCCCTGGAGATTCGAAAATACGATCTAATCGTCCTGGGAATGCCCATTGCGGCCAATGGACGGCTCCTGACCGAACTGGCTCCTCTCTACGGGGAATCCCGATGGGCCAACGGTGGACGTTCAAGCGGTGATTCGCCCGACCCATCCGCAGGAAGCGAATCCAGCCCCCTGAAACGGCCTGCAGAAAACGACTCTGATTCTGCTTCGGATTCCGCTCTTCCGCTGATCACGGATATGAGCTCTACTCGAACCTTTCTGGAAGAAGTGGCCAGCCGGCATCCCGAGCTGACTTTTATAGGTTCGCATCCCATGTGTGGTTCGGAAGACGCCGGGCCTTCGGCCTTCCGAGACAGACTGTTTCAGGACCGGCTGGTGATTCTGATTCGTTCCACCTTGCGTCCCTCGGAACCTGAGTCCACCTACGAAAAGCTACGGATATTCTGGGCCTCGGTGGGTTCGCGGGTTTCCGAATTAAATGAAGTGGATCATGATCTGGTGCTCGCCTATTTGAGCCATGCGCCGCACCTGGTCTCCAGTCTTCTGGCAACGGTTACCGCAAAGCGGCCCGAAGTGGCTCGAATCAACGGAGAGTCGCCCATTCCTATAACGGGAGGTGGCTTGCGCGATATGCTTCGCATTGCAGGCTCCAACCCGGAGATGTGGCAAGACATCCTCACTACCAACCGAAAATACATCCTGGAATCGCTTAAGGACTTTCGCAATGGCCTGGATGAACTGATTCAGACGGTGGAGACGGATAGCCTGGATTGGTGGAGCGACTGGCAGAACCGATCCCGAAAGTATCGCAATGAAATCTGCGGTTACGAAGAAGACCGTTGAAGCGCCAGTAGCGGCATGCCGGTTGGGACAACTACACGTTCTTACCCTGGCGTCTGGATTTGCATTGTAATCTATAAAGCTTCAATCTTGCGCTACTTGCCACCAGGAAGAAGTGGAGCTTGCTTTGAGCCATGGCCTCTATCCGGGACAGCAGGTCCTGAAGTCGTTCTCTTTCCAGTTCCTTTCCAGTTCCTTTCCAGAGTGTCCCAGTAGCTTCTCTGCTCGCTCATTAATCCATTGAATAGATTCGTCCCTGTCGGTGCAGATTACCGGATACGGAACCAGGGAACCTGCCGTCCGCTGGCCTTCCCTGAACGCTTCTAGAAGGAATGCTCGAGCTACATTCGTTATGGCCAGTTCCACCAGGGACTGAAGAGCCACTACGTCCGAACGCTTTGTAAGGTAGCCATAGAAATTAGACTGGGACCGGGCTCTTCGAATGATGGCCTCATCGGTTACGCTGGTATGAAAAATGACCGGGATGTTTCGGCGCGAAAGCAACTCGGCGCAAAGGTCCAATCCGGTCCTGGGCTCTCCAAGCTCAATATCCAGCAGAGCCAGAGTTGGATGGATACCGCGACGAAGAAAGTCTTCCAGATCCCTGGTGCAGGAAGCCGTTATTGTATCGTAGCCCCAGGATTGCATGAGCATTTCCAGGGCCCTGAGGCTTACAGGGTCGTCGTCCAAAATCAATATCTGAGCGTCAATTTTCGAAGAAAGTTCAGTCACTGACAGTATTTCAAGCTATGGGCAGATTAAGGAAAGTATAAAGTTATATGGTGTTAAAAAAAATTAGTATAATGGCAATTCCTGGACGCTAACCCTTAAGGGTTAATGTTTGCGATCTTCGCAAAAAAAGCTCTGTAGCATACGGGCTTCGGAATTTGTCACCGGTGGCCCGGAAGAATCAGGAGCATTCCCTTCACGGCGGCTCAGGGGATTGAAACACCTCGCAGAAAAACAGCGTCGGGAACTCGAAGAATCGCGCAAATCCGGACTTGTCGTACAGGGACTGCCCTGAAGGCTGGAGCCATGAAAGTAATCGCTCTGGATGGACCGGCCGGCTCCGGTAAGAGTACAATTGCCGGGATGCTGGCCGAAAAGATCGGCTTTTTACATGCCGACTCGGGGGCAATCTATAGAACCCTGACCCTTGCCTCTATGCAAAAACTCGGCGCCGGAAACAGCCCTCAGGATTTCGGCGAACTATTCCAGAAGGCCGTCCTGGACCCGGACCAACTGGGGATTCAAGTGGTTCTGGCAGACGGAAAGCAATCCAACCGAATTGGCCAGGCGGATGTGGGGCGAGAAATCCGCACACCTGAAGTGACTTCAAGAATCCGCTTCATTGCTGACAATGTTCCCTGCCGAAATACAGTGAACCGATTACTGCGGGAGTTTGCCGAGCAAACCGGCGTGGTAGCTGACGGCCGAGACATGGGTACAGTTGTATTTCCGGACACCCCGAACAAGTTCTTCCTGGAGGCTTCGGTGGAGGTTCGGGCCAGGCGGCGGTACGAAGAAATGCTTGGCCAGGGTAGTAGTTCTCAGAGTCTTGCGGAAATCGAGCGGGATATCGCCAGGAGAGATCAGGAGGACCGGAGTCGGGCTGTAGGGGCCCTGCGAAAGGCCGATGATGCGATTCTTATTGACACTTCCGATCTTTCTCGGGACGGTGTCTTATCGAGAATCTTGGCACACATCCAGTACAGATTCTAAATTCAACATTGTGGCCCATCTTCTCCCCAGATAGAACTGCTACATTACGGAACATTTATGGTGGCTTCTACTCCCTTTGACCTGTTACAGGAGCAAAAAGACCTTGCGGACTTCTTAAAAGAAGAAGAAGAGTCGGTGAATATGGCTCAATGGAGTCGGGGCGACCTGGTGGATGCCACGGTTCTGGAAGTATCCGATCGGGACGTGCTTTTTGACATCGGTCAGAAACAGGATGGTCGATGCCCTGTAAATGAGTTCGACGAACCGCCAGCCCTGGGGACCACTTTTCAGGTAGTTGTAAAGTCCGATGCCGGTAGCGAAGGGAACACCCTTGTATCCAAGCTCGAGGCGGACCGTCGAGTAGCCTGGAGCAGCGTCGTGGAGGCCCATGAGTCCGGCGCCAAGATTTCAGGAATCATAGAAAAGGAAATCCCTTCCGGTCATGGCTACATTGTTCGGATGGGCGGCCTGGGGCTCTTCATGCCCAGAAGTCAGGCGGATCTAAAAGCCAAAACCAAAGGTAAGATCAAGCCCGGTACTGTCGTAGACTTCAAAGTAATCGAAATCAATGATAAGAAGCGCAGCGCGGTTGTAAGCCGCCGCGCCATCCTGGAAGAAGTTAACCACGAGCTGTGGAACGAATTCCAGCAGAAGCACAAAGAAGGCGACATGGTCAAGGGTGCCGTAACCCGGAAAGTCTCTTTTGGCGTATTTGTGAACGTAGATGGGATCGAAGGATTGTTGCATCAGTCTGACATTTCCTGGAAGAAGTTTGCCCCATTCAAAGACAGATTCCAGCTGGGCCAGGAAGTAGAACTCAAGATCCTACAGATCGATCAAGAAAACCACCGGCTTTCGCTGGGCTTGAAGCAAACCACCGAAGACCCCTGGGCCTGGGCGCAAAGGGAGCTAACCATTGGCTCCGTTGTAAAGGGAACTGTGACCAGCCTTACTGACTATGGCGCATTTGTGGAGATTCGCGAAGGCCTGGAAGGGCTGATTCACGTTAGCGAACTCTCCTGGTCCAAGAAGCTTCGGCATCCAAAGCGATACCTGGAAGTGGGACAGGAAGTGGAAGCCCAGGTACTTTCGGTGGACCTGGAAAAGCAACGGATCGGTCTGGGTCTGAAGCAACTGCAGAAGGATCCCTGGGATTCCCTGGGCACCGAAGTCAAAGAAGGGGAAGTGCGGGAAGGAGAGGTCACCTCGGTGACCAAGTTTGGCGCCTTTGTTCAGATTCTGGACGATGTAGAAGGGCTGATTCACTTCAACGATTATTCCTGGGCTGATCATCCGGACCGAAAAATGCTCAAGAAGGGCGATAAGGTTCAGTACAAAATCCTCAATATTAGCAGAAATGAGCGAAGGGTTTCCTGCGGAATCAAGCAACTCACCCCCAGCCCATATGAAGTACTCAAAGACAGATATAAGAAAAATGCCATTATCGAAGGCAAGGTGACCTCCATTACCGACTTTGGTATCTTTGTAGATATTGGCGACGGGTTTGAGGGTCTGGTGCACATCAGTCGAATCCCTTTGAAACCCGATCAGAAGCTAAGCGATCTGTATAAACCAGGGGATCCAGTGAACACAGTTTTGCTTCGCATCGATGCCGATGAAAAGCGAATCTCTCTGTCCATTAAGGATTACGAAAGAAAGCAACAACGAGAGATCATCGACCAGTATCTGAAAAAGGATGACGCTCCATCCACCAGTTCCCTGGGTTCGCTCATCAAGAAACTACCGGAGAACTAATATGGCAGGCGGAGCCACGCGAAAGAGCAACCGAAGAGTCAAAACTGAGCAAAGCTCATCCCAGCCTTACGATCCTTTCAGGGATTTCGAAGGCGGTCCGGTAGAGCTGTTTCTACACAAAGTATTCTATCATGTTCGCACGAACCTTAAACTGGTTCTGGGTACCGTGATCGTAGCTGTTCTGGTGCTGATTGGCGCTATAACCTTTCGTTTCTATCAGGAAAATCGGGAAATGCAGGCCCGCGAAGCCTTTGCCGAACTTGCTGGTGACCCTCGGCTGGGCGAAGATATAGAAAGCACCGGCCCGGGAGCCCGACTGCTTCAGGAATACCGCGAAAACCATACCACTGAAGGCGCTCAGCGACGCTCCTTGATCTACGAAATGGATCTGTATCGCCAGGCCAAAGAATTCGATAAAGCGGCCGCCGTTGCCGAAAAGCTTGTAGGGCTTCTGGACATGCCCGAGCTGCAGGCTTATTACTCCTATCAAGCGGCAGTTTATTATGAGAAGTCCGAGTCTTACGACAAGGCCGCCGCCCAGTTCGATAAAATGCTGGCGCTGGTTGGGGACGATCCATTCATGAAGGCCCTGGCTTTGTTCGGAAAAGGGCGGACTCTCACTCTGCAGGGGCAGAAGGAACAGGCGGACCAGGCGTTTGCCGATCTGTGGGCCATTGAGCAGCAGGATGACATACAGGATATCCGAGCGGCAGCCGCTGCATTTCTTATTGGTCGATGAGCGACCTTTTTACAATTGCACTTCCTTCCGGACGAATGTCCGAAGAAAGCTTGGATTTCTTTCGTAGATCCGGCTTTGCTGACTTTCAGATTCCAGAGAGCCGCGAACTCAGCTTCATAGATCCTACCGGGCGGTATCGCATTTTGCTGGTACGAAACCAGGATGTGCCCGTTTGCGTTCTCCACGGCGGCGCCGATGCCGGAGTTACCGGGCGCGACGTGATGGAAGAGAAGCAGTACGATCTGGCCATTCCCCTGGAATTGGAGTTTGGCTACTGTCGGCTGTCCCTTGCGGCCAAAACGGACGATCTGGAGCGTATTGCTCGGGCCAGCCATCTCCGGGTGGCCACAAAATACCCTTCGCTTACACAGGACTGGTTTTTCAAGCGGGGTAAAAGCTGTGAAATCATTCATCTGAACGGTTCGGTGGAGATAGCTCCGATTGTGGGCCTTTCAGACTGCATCGTGGATCTGGTGAGCACCGGAACAACCCTGAAAGCGAATGGATTGACAGAGATTGAGCAGATAATGGAATCTAGAGCCATGCTGGTGGTAAATCGATCCGTTTTCGCTTTGCATACTGAAGAGATACGCCGGCTAATTCTGACATTCAGAAAGGCAATGGAAGATGGCCGCCAAGCTCACACATCTTGAGGTATTCAGACAATCCCTGTCGCTGATGGAGCATGGCGATGAAATCGATCATGAGATTTCCCGAATGCTTCACAGAGAGGATCTGTTTAAATACGGCTGCTTTGGCGCCGTGGCTCCGGATATCTTCTACTTCTATCATTTACTTAGCAGAACCAAGAACACTGTAGGCATTACCTGGGGTAACATCACCCATCATCGCAAAGTCTTTGAGCTGGTTCTGGCCTTTCTGGATCGCATCAAAGAGGACTCCAACCCGGTCACCCGGGATAAGCGTCGCGCCTTTGCTCTGGGCTACATTTCGCACTGCGCCACCGACATTGTAACCCATCCATATATTTTTTATATTACCGGCGATTTGTACTCTACCGACGAGGTGCGCTCCCGCAAAGCTCAAGAAAACCATCTTAGAGTGGAGTATGCCCTGGACTCTTATTTGATTGCCGAACGGCTCGGCATGAGCCCCAATAAGTATCATTTCCTGAAGTTTGTAGATATACGAGACAAAAAGAAGAATCTGGATTTTGATATCTGGCAGATGTGGGTTCATGCTCTATCCAGAGTGCACGAAAGCGATTTCAAAGAGCATTACGTTGGAGCGCTGGAGCACATCAAGCGCGGGGATGTGGTCAACGAGGCCTTTCAGGGCTTCCTGAAATTCAATCGACTTCTGGACACCCGGTCCTGGCTGGTAAGAGGCTTCTTGCGGGCTGTGGACAACCTGACATTGCATAAATGGAAAGCCAGGCATCTCATTCTACCGCCCAGAAACAAGATCCCGGAAAAGCTATTCAATCCGCACAATCGAGTCTGGAAATACCCGGCAGATCCGCAACAGGAATCCCGGGAGACCTTTATGGAGCTGGTTCATCGCGCAGCAAGCTTTTCCAGAGAGTTGATTCGGCTCAGCACCGACTACATCGACGGCCGTAAAAAAAGAAAAGACTTCGAAGAGCTGATTGGGTACAATCTGGACACGGGAGTACGTTCCGAATCCTTGCAGATGCATGCCTTTGAGCCTCTGGAAGACTGAGCTCTTCCCGACTGCCGGCATGGATTACTCCCGCGCATAGTGCATGACCGTTCGCCTGCCACCGAAACCGGCAGGAAGAGGTAGGTTTAATCTGGATAATGCCACGGGTCTTCGGCAATGTGTCGAAAATTCCCGGATCGCAGGCGCTGGCAATACTCAATGAAAACCAGATTCAATAAACAAGAAGGCCGAATGAAAGCAAACCAGCAAGAGTCAACGGGCGCTGCACCGGCGGGCGACGGCTCCGTATCGTCCGTGGATATCGACTCCCTTCTGGCAAACGGCCCCGTGGTTTTCTTTGACGGCGTATGTAATATCTGCAATCATTCCGTAAATACTCTTCTGAAGCTGGATCGCAAGGGGAAGCTAAGGTACGCCTCGTTGCAGGGGGCCATCGCCGAACAAGTCTTCGGCCCTCTGGAAAAGGAACCGGACAGTATGAAACTTAGCGTTCCGCGAAGCCAGGGAAGTGGCCGGAACTTGATCATCTACGAAGGCTATCAGGCCTTTCTGCGTGTGGGCAGCATCCTCTACCCCTTACTGAAACCCCTGGCCCTGGTTCTGTCCTGGCCTCCGTTTTCCTGGATGGGTAGAGGGCTGTATGCATTTATTGCCGCGCATCGATACCGGTGGTTCGGAAAAAGGGACTTCTGCGATATTTCCAATCTGAAATTCAAAGAACGCTTTCTGGACTAGCTCAACCTAAACAGGAAACCAGAAGCAGAACTCGGATCCGCTCTTTCCGTCGCTCTTCGCATGCAGATCGCCGCCCAGGGAGCGGGCCAATTCCCGGGCAATGGTAAGGCCCAGACCGGTGCCCTGCACCTGGGCCTGGCGGGCCTCGGGAGCGCGATAGAATCGCTCAAAAATATGATCCATTAGGTCCGGTCTTATGCCCGGGCCTGTATCAATCACCGAAACCTCTACGGTTCCCCCGGGATCCGCCTGGCCTGGCGCGGCCCGGCAAATGATGCTGCCCTGAACAGTGAACTTTAATGCATTGGTAATCAGGTTTTCCAGTATCCGCCGGGTTCCATGAGCGTTGAGGAATAGATGATTTTCAAGGCCCGGGTCAAGGGATAGCTCCAGGTTCAGCCCTTTACTTTCGGCTGATGGACGGTAGGTTGTGATGAGATCTTCCAGAAAGGGCCGCATGGCCACCATTTCTCGATGGCAATGCTGATCCAGACCGATGCGGGATAAATCCTGGAGGCCGTTCAGAAGTAGAACTATGTGCTCGCCCGCCTGGTGCGCAATCCGCAAATATTCATCTTTGGTATCCAGGTCCTTTTGCAGCAAAGCCAGGTTTAGCATACCCAGCACGCCGTTCAGCGAATTTCGCAACTCATGGCTGGTAGTAGATAGTAGATCGTTCAGTTCCTCGCGGAAGGCATGCTCCCGGGATTCTTGATCCTGTTGCGGCCGGCTACTGCGATAAGAGCTTTCTGTAAGTAGTTTCCGGTACATTCCAGCTTGTTTAAGATCTAAGATTCAGAATTACCAAACTCTTATAGCTAGTGTCCTGTCCATGGACAAAATATTGCAAGGAAAAATTCCGGTCTCCGAATTCCGGTAACCAGAAAGTAACATTAAAATAACCAACGTTGGGGACTGCCCGGCCCGGTTGCTGGTCCGTACCCCGGTATGGCATCGATCATTCAGGTCGGAGATTCAATCCTCTGCTTGCCAATCCCTGCCGTAACAATGGCGGCTGCTGAGGTTCCTGGCGGTTGCGAGCCTACAACCCGGTGGCGGGGGTACTCCAGACAAGACCGGCCACGCCCAGGGCGGCGATGAGCCCTCCGCCCCAGGCCTGGAGTCCTGCTGAATCCTGCTCCAGCCAGCGTGTGAAGGGAATGGCCACGAGCGGGGTGGCGGCAACAATGGGAAGCACAACGCCTCCGGGCTGTTCCGATAAGGCCCATTGATAGCAGGCCACACCGATTACCGGTCCACAGAGAGTGTTTCCCAGGATATAGAGATAGTCTCGGGGCCCGGCCTTCTTTCCGGTCTGTTCGGGGTTTGAGTCGCTTTGTGATTCGCTTCGGGAAGGGCTTGAGTCGTCAATAAAGGGCAGTCTTGCCTCATCCGAGGTTTCATGGCGCTCCCGCTGCTCCTGGGCATGGTTGGGCGATAAGTTCCCGGCGGCGGATTTTCTCCGTTTATAGGCGGACTCCAAAGCGAAGTACAGTCCGGAAATGACGAAACCACCGAGCATTCGCTGATAGGCGGCGCTGCCTCCGTCCACGGCAATGTTGGCTATCTCCATGTAGTCGTAGGCCCTGCGACTGATGATGGCGCCGGCCCCCTGGCCGATGGCGGCCAACAGGCCCATACCGATACCCAGGGCGTCGGGTTTCACTTCCCCGGAAGGTCGAAAGGCAATGGCAATGCCTACCAGAACCACCGCGCCGGACACTATCTGCATGGGAAGAAGAGATGTTCCCAGCCAGATCCATTCTATAAGCGCGGCGATTGGAGCGGCCAGGCATTGAACCATGAGCAGCGATAGCCTGGAGCCCAGCCTGGGCAGAGCGACAAAAAGAGCCAGATCCCCCAGTCCCAAACCAACCAGGCCGCTCCAGAAGAGCACCTGGAAGGAATTCCATTCAAGGGGAGGCGCGAACAGATGACTGTAGATTCCCAGCAGAATACAAGCCAGAAATAACCGAGAGAAGTTGGCAAAGCTCGGCCCAAAAACCCGGGTGGATTTGCGCGCAAAGATGGCCGAAAAAGACCAGAGTACAGTGGTCAAAAAAGCGCCGATCATGGAGCGTTCTTTTGTCGTTCTATGAGCTGTCTTCTTTGTTCGGCATCCAACTTCAGGAATTGTTCCCTCTGTTCCGGTGTGAGTTGTTTCAAAAGGGCCCTTTCGTCATCGCTCAACCCTTCCAGATCCGATCGCGAAAGCCCGTCTTCGAAGGGACCGTCATCGTTCATGGGATCGAGGCCGACAAGGCCAGCCAACAAATCCACGAACTCGCCCAGGTGGATGGCAAAGTAGACCCCTCCGTACAGACCCAGCTTGATCTCCACGCTTGTCAAATAGCTGGCCGAGGCGAAGCCCCGGGAAACCGAGCCCTCTTTGCCAGGTTTTAATAGAGGATTCTTCTCTTTGAACGGAACCGATGTGCCCAACGGGCTCCGGGCCCTGTATGTCTTTCCCCGTATTTCCATGGGCGAAGGAGGGACGGGCCGACTATCTTTTCTGGCATCCTGTTCCAGATTGGATGAGTCCGATTCCTTGAGTTTCTTGAACTGTTCGATGAACTGTTTCTGTTGGTCCGGGCTCAAATTCTGAAATGCAGGAAGTTTCTTGATGTCCTCGAGCTCCATTCGCTTCAGCGTTTCCAGTTGTTGTAGCTGTTCGGGACTCAGCGTCGCTCCTTCCGGCGATGCGGTATCCGATGGACCATCAATGTTCTGGCCTCCGGAAGGCTTGCGATCCTCTGTGGCGGCGGGCCCATTGCTTTTTTCTCTGGTTTCGTCGGGTTTCGACTGGTCGGGCCCTTCCTGGGGGAGCGGGCCCTTTAGTATATCGCTACCCAGAATGAGCGCCACGAAGGACTCGGACTGGAATCGATCAACATAGCCCTGCCTCAGTCCCATATCCCGACCCTCGGCTGATTTATGATGGATGCCAGCTTTCACCGGGCCAAAACGAAGGGACATACCGTAGGATTGATCCTGCACTCCCGCGCTCATCAGGTCGCCGGTGTCCCGTCCCCGATTCTGCCAGTAGGTAGCGCATTGCAGGGATAGCAATCCGAAGCAGACAGAAAGAAAGATCGCAGAGGCTCGCAGCATTGGGCTCTGGCCACCTGGCTGACTGCCTTTCGGGTCGGTTATTGTCTTGCAGGCTCCGGGATCTGCCACTCTGGCCAGGTCCTGAATGTTTGAAGCTGGTCGTTTTTTATTAAATCGCATAGATCTGAATCACTATCTGTTATTCCGGTGCATCCACGGACCGGAACGTGCACGGAAGCTGCCAGAAAAGCCCACAGGCATGGTACCTTTCGGGGGATAGCCTAGTCGAATCCCTGGGAGAAGCATTTCTTGCAGCCCATCACTTTTAGTTTTTTCTTATCCTCTTCAGGGTTGGAGAAAGCCACCACCATGTCTTCTTTGCCCAGCTTCTCCTTGCATACAGGACATTTCCTGGGCGTTCTGCCTCCAAGGCAAAAGGGGCATCCTTTGATATAGGTCCTCAGATTGCTTTTTCCCAGTTCCAGTTGATTGGAACGAATCCTTTCTCCCTTGCGTAGCGCATGACCGCATACGGGACAGTATCCTCGAATGCGATCTTCCTCCTTCTTCTTTTTCCGCTGCCGAATGGGTACCAGCAAATAGAGCAAGAAGGTTAAAAGACCCAGTATCAAACCCAGAAGAATGAAATATGTATCGCTCATCTATTCTATGGAGCCTTCCCTTGTTTTTCCGTTAGCCTTGAATAGGCGTTCCTCGTTTCTTTGGATGCCATTGCCCTGTGTTCTGTCATCCAGACTATCAGGCCTTTCGCCAGTCTGCTGCGAATCGTCCTGCGCAAAAACCCGAAAAACCAGCCGTCTTCGTATGTGCGCCACAGCGTTCCCTGAATCGGTTGGATCATTTTTAGCTATTTATCATTACAGCAAATCTTCTTCCGGAGCGTTTTTGAAATCCACAGTGATCTTCCCTGATCCTTTAGCTCCCAGGCAGTCTCCTGCTACCAATCCAGTTCCTGTTTTTGGCAACGCCCCTGGTGCCAGCAACGCTCCCGCTGCTAGCAACGCTCCCGCTGCTAGCAACGCTCCCGCTGCTAGCAACGCTCATCCGGTCCGAAGCGAGACTCCAACAATAAATCTCTGGGTGAAAAAGTTCGCAACGCTGAATTGTCCGAAGCCGAGCCCACATTGGCGCCGCCAGCGATCTTGTGGGAGGGAGCATTCTGTAGCATAGAAGAGCCATTGCGGAACCGTTCGACGATGGTTCGAAGCGGTTTTCCCAGCGCGCCCAGACCCAGTAGCAGCGCAAGCAGGATGATCCACAGCCCCACGCTGCTGTTCTTTCGCTGCTCCCTGGATTTCCGGATGTGGAGAAACAGCATCCAAATGGACCAGCCAGTCATCATGGTACCTATCAGCAGTCCAAAGTAGAGCAGGGATTCATCCAGAAATTCCACAAATCCACGATAGACAGGGCCTGGATGGCAGGACAGAAAAAAAATGACACAGGGTATTGCTCTATATTCTGTGCTATTGATGAGAGTTCTTTCCGGCATTCAGCCCAGCGGGCAGCTTCATCTGGGTAATTACTTCTCCATGATGCGCCAGATGATTCACTACCAGGACACCGAGGATTTGTTCTGCTTTGTGGCCAGCTATCATGCTTTGACCACGGTATTCGAAAAAGATAAGCTGGAGGAAGGCATTCGAAACGCAGTCCTGGATTTTCTGGCGCTGGGTATGGACCCGGAGAAGTCTACTTTCTGGGTGCAAAGCGATGTGCCCGAGGTGGTAGAATTATCCTGGCTTCTATCTACATCGATCACAGTTCCTCAGCTTGAACTCGGGCATTCCTATAAGGATAAAGTAGCTCAGGGAATCAGTCCATCCGGGGGCCTGTTCTTCTATCCCATCCTCATGGCCGCTGACATCCTGGCTTTCGGTAGCGAAAAGGTCCCGGTAGGTAAGGATCAAAAGCAGCATCTGGAGTTCGCCCGAGACATCGCCGGAAGATTCAACAACCGCTATGGCGACGTATTTGTTATGCCCGAGCCGGAAATCGGCGATGAGGTGGCGGTAGTGCCTGGCGTCGATGGTAGAAAGATGTCCAAAAGCTACGGCAATGCCATCTATTTCTTCGCCCCGGAAAAGAAGTTACGGAAGGCGGTGATGGGAATCGTCACCGATTCCACCGGCGTAGACGAACCCAAAGATCCCGAGGGCTCGGTTCTCTATCAAATCTATTGTCTGTTCTTAAACGAAACCGAGCGTCAGGAGCTTGCGGATCGATTCCGTACCCCTGGCACTGGTTACGGACACTTCAAGCAGGAATTGTTCGAACGAATCATGGAAACCTTTTCGGCGGCTCGCCAGAAAAGGGAACAACTGGCGGCCGATCCTGGATTTCTGAAGGACGTAATGCAGAAGGGGGCCGAAAAAGCCCGGGGGGTAGCCAGCAAGCACCTGGATCAGGCCCGCGAAGCGGTAGGACTCAAGTATCTATAAGTTAGCGCCTGTCTGAGTCCTGAACTGCGGTGAGAAACGTACAGCCCTGAATCCCGCCAGCCCGGCGGAAGCGAAAGCAGCCATACAGCGACGACTGCATCCGTAGTCAAAAAAAGCGAAACGATCGGTGCGTACACGACAGACAAAGGTATGCGGACTCTTTGTTGGAAGCTGGGCGCCCTTGTAATCGCTGGTTTCATCGTTGAACGTTTTGGCCCCTATTCCAGTCGCTACTTCCTGGCGGCTGGCTTGATTCTAACGGTAGTGTCTGTCCTGGGAATGCTTGTCTTTCCCGTTTCGCAAGCGATCCGGAGCTGTTTGCCGGCGCGTCCCGCGGTGGTCTTGTTTCTGCCTTTATTCTTTTTGTTGCTCTTTGTCAGAAGCGAAAACGAGCTCGGCCAGCCCCCGGATTACTGGTTCAAGTTTTCGGCGGAGGAGCCGGACTACGACCATCGTTTCCTTGCCCGAGTCACCGTGGATTCATCCATTAGTCCTGGCCTGTACCTGGCTCAAGTAAGGATTCGCCGATACCAGCGCGACATGGATCCATCGTTTCACGGAGAAAGCTGGAAAGATGTACCGCTGGCATCCGCTTCCCCGCAGGCAGAAGAATACCAGCCTGCGAGAACCCTTCCGGCGGACAGCGGGCTTCTCCAGGGCAGGCCCGCCGCAACAGGCTATGCCGATCGCAACCTGGCGAAGCAGAGGCTCACAAAACGCACGGTAGCCGAACGGGGCTCCGCTCCGAAATTTTATCTGGAGCCGGGACGAGTCCCTCCTTTTCTGACGGCAATATCCATCGATAACAATCATCTATACCCCGGCTGCGAACTGACTTTGCAGGTGTTTGGCCGCGGGGTTCCGGAAAGACCCTACGGAGGCTTTGGCGAATATCTAAAAGGAAAAGGCGCGGAAAGCTATCTAAGGGTGTATAAAAAGTGGCATGTTCTGAAAACCGAATGTCCCGATGATGTCCGGGCCGATCTGAAAGACAGACTCTTTGTTCTGCTCGGTGATCTAAGCGAACCGGCCGAGCAGATAACCCGGGCCATGCTTCTGGGCGAATCGGGTTGGATGGATCGCGAGATTCGGAACCGGGCGCGAAGACTGGGAATCATGCATTTGTTCGCCGCCAGCGGCCTGCACCTGGGGATTTTCTACGGTGTGTTCTTCTTTCCGCTGTCCCTTTGGTTGGGCAGAAAGCATCCGCTGGCGCTCTTTCTTCCGCTTATCCCCTGTGCGATGTATCTCTGGGCTTTATACTTTCCGGTTTCACTCAGCCGGGCCTTCGTCTTCATTTTGCTTCTGGCCGTCCGCTCGGTGGTGCATCGGAAAGTGGATATTTATAACCATCTGGCAAACACGGGGCTGCTTCTGGTCTTATGGAATCCCATGGATTTCTTTTCTTTGTCTGGATACCTTTCCTTTGGGGCGGTTACCGGAATTCTGATCTTCTACAAACCACTACAGAAAACCTTCCTTCCCGGCGCCCCAACTGCTCGATCCCTTCGGTGGCTGCCCGTGCAATTCCTGGTAAGTCAACTGGCCCTCAGTTTGTCCGCCAGCATGTTCATTACTCCGCTTCTTATCTGGACATTCCACGAATACCCGTTTAGCTCCCACATGAGTAACGTAATCCTTGTACCTTTCACAGCTTTGATATTGCCTCCCATCTATTTGTTGCTTTGCATTCGCCTGGAACCGGCTCTGGACACCGTTTTCTGGCAATGGCTCTGGCAGAAGTGTTCCTCCATGCTCGAGCTCTTTGCATGGCTTACACGGGAGCTTTCCCGCTTCTCTATCCTGTTCGAATATGAAACGCCCCTTAACTTCGCCTTTTTCTTATCTTTGCTAATTCTGGCCTGTCTCTGGCCCAGCCTGGCCCGTTCTTCGCGAGTATCCCGCTTTTCTGTAGGCATGGCGCTTTGTTTTCTTGCCCTCGGGGCCGTTCTTTCTATTTTGCTGGCCGGAGATCGGTTCTGGGGAAATTGTCTCTGTAGCGATGCCATGATTTCCTTTCCCTGGCGTCGTTGATGCCTGCACTTCGGGAC
Source organism: Spirochaetaceae bacterium (assembly GCA_002730875.1). Classification (GTDB taxonomy): domain Bacteria; phylum Spirochaetota; class Leptospiria; order Leptospirales; family Leptonemataceae; genus UBA3465. The sequence continues at coordinate 376,463 of PCBI01000019.1, forward strand.
GGCTACCGGGACGAAAAAAATGCAATATCCATTCTTCAGCGCCTCCAGGATCCAACAATCTCTGTCCAGCCGGGGAGGGGCCATTCTGAAGAGCAAAGGCCAAAACTTCCTGGTGGATCCTAACTCGGTTCGTCGCATTGGAAATTGCGTCATGTCTTTGTTGCCGGAAACCCTGAAATCTGCAGACACAGGAACCGGGGAATCCCGTGCAGCCGGGAATTCGTCAGAAGAAATCTTCACAGAAAGCGAAGGACCGAGGATCGGCCCGAGTGAAAGGTCAGGAGAAATTCCTGCCGAATGCGAAATCCTGGAAATCGGGCCGGGCACCGGGGCTCTGAGCTTCTTTCTGTGGGAATCCCTTTTTGCTCTGGCAAATAGCAATCCAGAAACTCGCTTTCGATATCGAGCGCTGGAGTTGGACCCGGTGCTGTGTTCAATCCTGGAAGAGGAGACCTTACCGGCCTGGAGGGAGCGTCACTCCATTATGGACTCCAGCCATCCACATTCTAATCTTGAATTCCAGATCATTGAAGGCGATGCGCGAAGCTTCCTGACAGAAACAGGGGGAGATGCCGTCACCGGAAAGAAGGGCGGCACAGAAAGCGGGTCAAAATCGGCTCAGGTCATAAACATCATCTGCGGAAACCTGCCTTACTATATCAGCACCGAGCTTCTGTTACTTTCCATCAAGCAAGCGCCCCATGCCTGCTGTTTTCTTGTTCAGAAGGAGTATGCGATGCGAATCCTGGAAACGAAAAAATCCAGTTCAATTGCTGTCTTTGTACGTAACTTTATGGAACCGTTGAAGGGACCTGCCATAGCCCGGAATAGCTTTCTGCCGCCGCCGGCGGTGGAATCAACAGTGCTCATGCTCAAAGGTCATGAAGTGCGATGCGATCCCGGATTGCTAGAACCCTTACTTAGAATGAGCTTTCAGGGAAAGCGAAAGACGCTGCGCAACTCCTGGCGAAACAGCGGAGGTTCGCTTCCTGTGGAAGCTCTGGAGGAAGCAGCTACCGCCTGTGGCGTCGACTCCATGGCCCGGGCTGAGGACCTGTCGCCTGAATCCTTCTATGGAATGGTTGGTTATCTTGCCGGGCGCTTACCCGCGTAGCCAGGCGCTTGAGTATCAGGCAGAGTTAAGGAGGCGATTCTAACCTGGAATCTGGCCTCGAGCCCAGCCGCCATTTTGGCCTCGATTCTGGCCTCGTTTTTAGCCTTCATGCAAGCTTCGATTCCAGTCTTCATGCTGGCAGGTCGAATCGCTTCCATTCAAGCAATCCAGGTTGGATTCTCAAACCGGTGGAACTCGACTGAGCTCTGCCGGTTCATTGAAGCCAGGTCAAAAGGCCACCTGCATTAGTTGGTCGCGGCCTTCTTTCTTGCGTTGGACTGCCTTGTAGCCGATTTTTTGCTCTTCTTATCTGTATTTGCGGCGCTCTTCTTCTTCGCCGTTCGTGTTCCGGACGCCTTCTTGGTGGACTTCTTAGCCGGTTTCTTCCCGGTGGATTTCTTGCTTCGCGGTTTCTCTCGTGCGCCGGCCGCATTTTGGGGGCGGGCCAGAGCTAGATACTCTTCCGGATGACGCGCCGCCTCCATGCTCTGTTGCTCGGAAAGGTGTTCCTGCTTTTCTATGGCCAGAATCTCCTTGAAGGTATGGATATGCTTCGCCTCCCATTGCTCCAGGCTCAAACCTTCCTTACGTGCCAGCTTTTCGCGATGACGATTCACCATACGTTTGGTTACTGGATAGGTTGCGATGGCTGCGGGAGTGGCAATTAACACTCCGCCTACCATCGTAGGCCAGCCCAGGTCATTGAGCAGGAATGCCCCCCAGGTCATGAGTCCATCCAGGAGGCTTTGACTCAGCGCTTTGTCCAGAACGGCCTTGAAATTCTCGAAAGTGATTACCAGAGGATTCAATCCCAGAAGGTCGAAGGCAATGTAGCCGGTTTTGTAAAATGCATAATACATGGGACCCATGGTGATCGGGTTGCTGATCCAGACCATGGCCAGACCGACAGCCAGGTTGATCCGGTGCTTTACCACTTTCATGATTAGCCAGCTCATGGTAACCAGATACATCTGGATTCCCACCAGCGGCGTCATCGCCCAGAACATACCAATGGAACTACCCAGGGCCAGTTCATGCACCGGCGCATGGGATTCCCGGAAGGGTCTTACTAGTTTTTCATCCAGGATTGCCCGGATCTTCTGCCACATACTCCCAGAAAAAAATGGACGCTGTAGCGCACAAATTCAAATTCAAGTATGCGAACCGTGTATTTGATCCGACACGGAATTGCCATGGAGCGGGAAGAATTCCAGGGATCGGATTATGATCGTCCACTCACTCCTTCCGGACGAGAAAAGACGCAGAAAGCCATGACCGGTTTACTCGAGGTTATCAAAGATAACCAGGAAAGGCCGGTTTTGTTTAGTTCCGGGGCCCTCCGGGCCAAACAGACCGCCGAGGTTTTCGCTTCGGTGGCCGCCGCCGGAGAGCAAAAGGCGACAAAGCTGCAGTTTTCCGACTCCGTAAAGCCCGGCGCCAACGCTCTGGACTATCTGGATGTCCTGATACATCATCCGCTGAAAAACGGTGAGTGCTTGCTACTATTCGGCCATGAGCCCGAGATATCGGAGACAGTAGCCCTTCTGTCCAATCTACACAGGTTTCAAGAGTTATACGAGCGGCTCTGGAATTCGGCATCGGCTTCCGAAGCCAGAGCGGAATTGGAGCACTGGCTTCCTTCCGATGAAGGAGAGCTCACAGTGGTGGAGGGATCATTGGCATTTAAGGTTAAAAAAGCCGGAGCAGTGCGGCTGGAGTTGGACGAGCGAAGCGCCGCCATACTTGCCATACTTCCGCCCCGGGCCCTGCGGTTGATGGCCCGTTAATTGGCGGAAGCGGCCCGGGTTTTTAGAGCTATGGAGTCCCGGGGGACGGTTGGCTCTTTTTGAGCCCGCACCAGAATTTCATGGCAACTGGCTACGGGCCTCTTACGGAAGGCTGACTATCGGCGCCATTGCTGGCTACCTGGTACCCGCGTAACTACTGGTTGCTTGCGCCCATATCCTTTTCAATGCTAAAGGGTACAGGAACTTCGCCCAGAAATGTGCTCAGGTAGGCGGTACCTTCCATGCGATAGGTGGCCTGGCCACTCTTCAATGTGGAGAGTAATCCCATCCCGATTTCGGAAAGCGATGTTTTAAAGTCGATGGTTACCACTTTCCTTTCCGAAGGAGGGATCACTGCGGTTTCATTATGCTTACCTGATCCCAGTTTTCGGTCGCTGCTGTACAGGTCGAACACCAGTTTGTCCAGGATTACCTGCTCCGCGTTGGGGTTTTTGATACCTACATCCACGGCCAGCTCAACACTGGTGAAGCTCAGGCTCTTTACGCTCACCGAATCCAGGTCGAATTCGCAGTTCTTCAAGTTTTCGCGCATGCGCTGAAAGGCGCAATCGGTGGCCACCGAAAGCATCATTACTGAAACGATGGCGGTCATCAGGAATCTAGCTCTGTTGGATCTCATAATTACCTCGGATGGATTCTTGGCTTCCTTCGAACCGAAAAGGGCTCGTTAGGTACCGGCGCATTATGCGATACCCTCCGCGGGTGGCAAGTCAAAAGAGCCAACCTGTCGTCGCACGGTTGGTGGTAGCCTTCAGTGCTTTCTTCTCCCGAGCCCTCCCGGATGCGCAGACTCGGCCGTCGGTAGCGATACCCGCTTCGGCCACCGCCCTCGCCGAACAAACGACTGGTTGACCTGCCACGGTGTTTCGGGAATAAACCCGAGTCGCTCCTATTTTCGCTCCTGCATAAGCTTCATGGCAAATTCGGCAAAGTCGTAGGCCGATTTAGCGGGAGGCAGATGGTCTTCCAGCGCGGCGGTCCAGTGCGTGCAGGATGTTACCAGAGCCATATGGGTAAATGCTTGCGGGAAATTGCCCAGCGCCTCGCCGGTATCGGGGATGGCTTCTTCTGCGTACAGTCCACAATCGTTTTCCAGTTGAATCAATCGCTCCAGCAATGTGCGCGATTCTTTCAGCTTGCGCGCATGGATTAAAGCGTCCAGAAGCCAGAAAGAGCAGAGCAGAAAGCCTCCTTCTTCGCCTTTCAGGCCGTCCGGGCTCTTGTACCTGTACACCAGTCCCTTGTTTTCCAGAGTGGCACGAATCTTTTCAATCGTGCCCAGCACCAGAGGATCGGTAGGAGGCAGAAAGCCCATGGCCGGAACCAGCAAGGAAGAGGCATCGGCTTCGTCGCCTTCCGTATGCTGGGAAAACCAGCCCTTGCGGGTGGCATCCTCCATGAGGTAGTTGCGAATGTTATCTCTATGAAGGGACCACCTGTCCAGTGGGCCTTCGAAGCCATGAAGTTCTGCGATCTTTACGGCCCGGTCCAATGCCACCCAGCAAAGTAACTTTGAATGGATGAAATGCCTGGGCTTATCCCGTATTTCCCATATCCCCTGGTCCGGTAACTCCCAGCGGCCGGTAACAATGTCCGCCAGTCCGGCCAGATACTCCCAGTTACTGGGGCTAACTTCTCCGCCAAGCTTCGCATAGAGATACACTGCTTGCAGGAGCGATCCATAGGCATCCAGTTGGAGCTGTTTTACCGCACCGTTACCTATGCGTACGGGGCGCGAGGATCGGTGGCCGGCCAGATGACCTAATTCCTGCTCGGGCAGCGATCGTCTTCCATCGATGCCATACATGATTTGCAGATCCTGCGGACGTCCGGCGCTGGTGCGACGCAACCAGTGACGGAAGGCATCCGCCTCCGCTTTGAAACCCAGTATCATAAGAGAAATCAGAGTGAGCGTGCTATCGCGAATCCAGGTATAGCGATAATCCCAGTTGCGTTCGCCGCCAATTTGTTCGGGCAAAGAAGTAGTGGGAGCCGCCACCACGGCTCCGGAAGGAGCGTAGGTCATAGCCTTCAGCGCCAGAGCGCTTCGTTTTATGGGCTCCTCGTAGGGGCCCGTGTATTTGCATCCGTTTATCCAGGTCTTCCAGAATGCTCGGGTTTGCTTTAGACGCGTTTCCAGATCGCCTATGGTAGGATGATGTTCGGGCTTTCGTTCTTCAATTGAGGGAAGCCATTGCAGTTCCAGAATCAGGCTTTCGCCTTCTTGCAACTCTACCGCGGCGGAGATGTTTTCGTGATTGGAATTCAATGGATGACTACAGGTAATCCACAGCGCGTCGGCGCCGCCGGTGATTTCGGCGGTAGTGGCGGACGTATTGCGAAACCTGGGCACGAAGCTACCGTATTCGAAGGCGGCCTGGATCATGACTTCTACATGGACGCTACCTTCCGTGCAGGTTGCCTTTCGGAGTATGGAGTTATAGGCCGTGACCCGGGCCGGTCTCGTAGGGTCCAGAGGATGCACAGGCATACAATCCTGAAGATGAAGTATGCCATCCTCGGTATGAAAGTCCGTTTCCAGAACATTCGTATCCGGACTGTAGCTTCGCTGGACTTTGGAGTAGCCTTTCGCATGAATACGGCAGAAACCGCCTTTTTTTTCGTCCAGAATCTTCGCAAATACGGAAGGCGAGTCAAATCGGGGAAAGGCGCACCAGTCAATGGAGCCATCCCGGCCCACCAGCGCGCTGGAATGACAATCGCCTATCAATGCATAATCCTGAATACGGTTCACATCGAAACGATACTATGAGGACTTACCAGGGAAAGGAAAAAAAGGACTGAAACCCTGAAGCAGAGGTTTTAATGGGCTTATGCTGCCTTTATTGGCAGTTTCCTGTTTCCTGAAATGGAAAACGCAAAGCGGTAAACCCGGGCGCCGTTCGGAAAGGCTATATTTTCCTGGAGTATTCAAAGCTCCGGTCGGCTGGTTCGTTTATCGCAGATTGAGGTGATCGCATAGCCCATTCTGGCTCCTGCTCAAGGAAATTCCTTACCGGGAAGCGGCTCATCCGGATCAAAGATCTTACCAGGATTCAGGATACCATCCGGATCAAAGATCCGTTTCAATTGTTGCATCCATCGAATCTCGCTTTCGGATTTAACCGTGCGTAGCGCCTGTTTCTTCAGGAGCCCGATACCATGTTCAGCGCTTATGGAACCATGATGCTTCCGAATCAAGTCAGTGTTTTTCACATCGAATTGCCTGCATTGAGCAAAGAAATCTGATTTGTCTGAATCAGTGCTGTCTTCGTCCAATTGCTGCTGGTGGGAGCTGGGTTCGTTCGCGGCGATTGCCGGTTTCAGATTGATATGGATATTACCATCCGCTATATGGCCAAATAGATATTTACGAAAATCCGGGAAATCCCGGGCAATCAAACTCTCAAGGTCCCGCATATAGGACGGTATCTTTGCCAGAGGAATGCTGATATCGTTCTTGTGTACCGGGCCGTGGGAGAGGCTTTCGCTTATGTTTTCTCGATAGGACCAGAATTTCTTTTTACCCGATTCGCTGTCCGCAGGCAAGGCATCGGAACAAATCCCCAGTAGCTCTTCGGATTCCATGAATTCAGTCGCCTTTTCCCCGGAAGAGAACTCCAGCAAACAATACCAGGGAAAGCCTTCCAGCACGGAATCCAGGTCGTTATATTGGATGACGCTATCCATGCAGGCCCGGTCAAAAAACTCAAAGGCATGTAGGTCCAACCCGGTCTTGCGGCCGAGAGCCAGCAAATCCAGAATGGATTCTACGGATGCCACCCCGCAAAGTAGAACAATGGTCTCCGGCGGCGGCGACGTAAGAGCCAGGGTTACCTCGGTTATGATCCCCAGGGTACCTTCCGAACCCACGAGAAGCTCCTTTAGATTGTAGCCGGTGTTGTCTTTCAGCACTTCGCCATTGGTCTGCAGGATTTCTCCGTTGCCCATTACTGCCTTGAGGCCCAGAACATGACTTCGCATACCTCCGTAGCGAATCAGTCGGATTCCGCCGGCATTGGTGGCAACATTGCCGCCAATTTGCGAAGAGCCAGCCGATGCGAAATCCACCGGAAAATAATATCCATGCTCCAGAGCATACTGTTGTAGGTTGGCGGTAATGCAACCCGCCTGTACCGTTACCGCAGGCAGATAAGGATCCAGCGAAAGGATGCGACTCATGCGACGTAAAGAGAGCAACAGACAGTTGCCCACGGAACTGGCGCCGCCGGCATATCCGGTGAGTCCGCCCTGCGCTACCAGGGGTAGCCGGAGCTTTCGGCAAAGGCGTACAATGGATTGAATCTGTTCGGTGGAGTTGGGTTCTGCAATTGCCAGGGCACCGGGCAAACCGGTTCCGGTGCGATCGCTTCTTCGAGATTCCAGTTCGGTCGGGTCGTCAACGATGTGCGCGCCGGTTTCTCTGAGTCGTTGTATCGCATTGCCTGGTTCCATAAACGCTGGCTTTATGGCCCTGACCTTACCGCCGGAAAGCCAGGATGCAAGTTCGTTTTTTCGGATTTTGCGGCAACGGGGGTCGCTCCTCCGGAGAACCTTCCTGTCTCCGCATGGCTCAACGACAGGTCTAGCCTTCCGTAGGAGGCTCAGGATCCTGCAATCGAGTGGACAGTTGCTCCAGAGCAAATAGCAATAATGCGCCCGCAGCGGCCAGCGCCACACCGATCAATATGGTATTGGTATCCGGTGCGCCGGAAATGTAATGACCGGGCCAGATCTTGCGCAGGCTGCCAATCATGATGCCGGTGAGGGCGGCCATGGTAAGCGAATGGTGCTTTTCCAACATATATTTCAGCACTCGAACAATGGAAAGAATGCCCACAAGAAGTCCACCGGCAAAGCTACCCAGCACAATCAGATCTCTGCTTTCAATGGATTCCAGGATGAATTTGTACTCGCCCATAAGTACCAGAATATAGGCGCCGGAGATGCCGGGTAGTATCATGGCCGAGATCGCAAGAGCTCCGCACAGGAAAATGTAAGCGAGGGATGTGGATGCCTGTTCTGAAAAGGTGGCTTTTATGGAGTCCTGCTTTAATCGAAACAGAACCTCCAGGTCGCCCACCGCCTTGACTTCAGAGTGAACCGCCCAGTCGCCCGTGCTCTCTTTTTCCGAGGAGGCCCCTTTTTCGCCGGAGGCTTTCTCGACCTTGAGCGGAAACGCTTTGCGATTTCCTTCGCTGTCGAATACATAAATCTCAAACTCGCCTTCGCTGGCCGGGAACTCAATCGAACCTTTTGCATCTGTTCGTGATTCGAACACGGTGGAGACTTTGTCGCCCTCGATGCGAACCATTTCCGTTTTCAGGTTTTCCACGGTGCTCAGTCCGACGATGAAGAAGGTGAGTATGCCAAAGAGAAGCGCTGCTACAAATTCACGGACTCCTTTTTCCATCTTCTTGTAAGGCACCGTGATGGAGAAAAGAATGAGACCAAAAAAGGCGCTGTAGGTTTCGAAAGTGTAATGTTCCAGCACGTAGGGAATGATCTGGATCATTATCGCAAGACCGGAAACAATACCCAGGCCAAGAGGAATGATAAAGCGCCAGTGGATGCGGCTCAGGTTCTCCAGAGCTTCGGTACGCCGGGAAGGAACCAGGATTCGAAACAGATCCAGAGCGTGAGAAGGCTTTACATAACTAATGGCCCCGATAAGGTGTTCATAGATGCCGCTAATTAATGCTATTGTGCCTCCGGAAACCCCGGGGATGATATCGGCAGAACCCATGGCCATGCCCTTGCAATAAAGAATTGCTTTGTTCTTCCAGCTCCGGTATTGGTCCATTGTGCCAGAGGTTGGCTACGATGAAGCGTGTAAATGACAAAAAGACATATCTTAACCGGTCTGAGACCTGCTTTCGCACGCAGGGCCAGTCCGAGACTGCAGGGCGGGGCGCCGTTCTTTCCGCTTCACCTGCAAGTCCGTCGTCCAGGGCTGGACGTCACCGACGGAACGGGGTCAGGGTATCAGGATTCCTTTTGTTTCTGGCGCTGGCGCAGATTCCTGGCGCTTTCGGTGATGGCCTGCTGGCCCAGGAAGTGCGATTTGCAGTGGTGGGGGATCTCATGGGCCACGATGAACAGATCAAGAGCGCCTACGATCCAGAATGCAAATGTTACGATTACAGTTCTGTATTCGAAGACACTGCGCCCTATTTTCAAAAAGCGGATCTGGCCATCGGGAATCTGGAAGTCACTCTTCCTGGAAAAGCGGATCAGTACAAAGGATATCCCCTCTTCGGTAGTCCGGACGCATACGCCGAAGCCATGAAAAAAGCCGGATTCGACGTACTTACCCTGGCCAATAATCACACAGTGGATACAGGAAAGCCCGGCGTATTACGCACATTGAGCGTGGTACAGAAGCTTGGTATGATAGGTCTGGGCGTTTATGCCACCGAAAAGGCCTACCAGGACAATCCGGTGCCTGTGATAGAAAAGAACGGGCTTCGCATCGCCATGCTGAACTACACCTATGGAACCAACGGAATCCCTGTGCCCCCCGGAGTGCGAATCAATCATATACATCCGGATCAAATCAGAAGCGATTTGCTCAAGGCCAATGCGATGAACGTCGACGTGAAGATGGTCTTGTTCCATTTTGGCGCCGAATACACTCGCGAGCCCAATAACTATCAGAAACAGATGGTGGAGGTTGCGGTGCGGTCCGGCGCGGACGTAATTATTGGAGGCCATCCTCATGTGCTGCAGCCTTTCGAAAAGAGACATGTAAAGGACGCCAATGGCAGACTTCGCCCGGTACTCATTGCCTATTCCCTGGGAAACTTCGTATCTCACCAAATTCGCCGCTATACTGACGGAGGAATGATCTTTCAGTTCACTGTGGAAAAAACCGATGCAGCTTTGACCATTCGTGACATCGATTACGTGCCGGTGCTGGTCTACATTGACCACAGCGGATCTCGTCCGCTGTATCGCGTGTTACCTGTAGAAGATTATCTCCATTATGAAGACGGAAAGCTTAAGCGAAACCCGAAAGCGCCCCGGAAGCTTAGCAAAGCCGGCTGGTCCCGCATGATTACTTTCTTTACAGATACCACTCAGCATTTGAGAAAAAGCAGGGAGAATGTATCGCGTTGAAAAAAAGAGACCGGATTCTGCTCGTGTTGTAGCCAAAGACGTTAAGCTATTCTGGGAAGGAGACGAATTCTTCGAATCGCTCATTTCGGACATCCATGGGGCCCAGATTTCTGTCTGCGTGGAGTCCTACATATTTCACTTTGATCAAACCGGCGAAGAGGTGATCCGGGCCCTGCTTTTGGCCGCTCGCCGTGGAGTGCGCATCCGTGTGCTGGTGGACGGCGTAGGTTCCTTTCCGTTGTGGAATCTCAGACGGGCTTTTAGCGGGACCACCGCAGCTTTCAGAGTATTCAAGCCAGCGGGACTCTTTACGGTTTTTCGTTCCGGTTTCCATCGCAGAAACCATAGAAAGCTCATACTCGTGGACGATCATATCGCATACACCGGCGGGATGAACATCGGCGATGAACTATCCAGCGAATCCCGCGGACCTCGGCGTTGGCGGGATAACATGATGCGAGTGCTGGATGGAGACTTTCTTTGGCTCAGACAAAGCTTCGAAGAAATCTGGTCCCATGCTGGCAAAAAGAATTCCTGGCTCATGCCCCGATCAAGGATAGGCGGCAAAGAGATCAAAGAGCTGAATCCGCTTCACAAAAACTGCCCGGACATAGTGTTTCTCAGCAATCACAGCCGGGCATTACGCCGGGCGCAGCGCAGGTTTCTGGTCCAATTGATCAAGCGAGCGCGCGAAAGGATCTATATCGGATCCGCCTATTTTATTCCGGCACGGAGCATCCTCTGGCTGCTCAGAAGAAAGGCGGCCCAGGGCGTGGATGTACGAGTGATGACCGCAGGAAAAAGCGATGTCTGGCTCGCTCGCCAGGCCGGGCGTTCCACCTACGGCAGCTTGCTAAAGCACGGCATTCGAGTGTTCGAGTATCGCAATCGTATGTATCATGCGAAAATGACCATTGTAGACGATAGATTTATGATCGGCTCTACGAACATGGATTATCGAAGCTTTCTGCACAATCTGGAATTGGATGCCTGGGTTTTCAGGGAGGACGCTATCCATTCCGCCGTCGAACAATGGCACCTAGATGAAGTAGATAGCGTTCGAATCCATCGAAAGCGCTGGAAGGAACGGGGAATCCTGGAAAAGATACTGGAGAAGATCGCTTTCCTTCTGCGTTTCTATCTGTGAAAGATGCTGCGCGCTCGGCAGGGGAGGCCTGCGAAGACGAATAGTCGCATAGGAGCCGGGGCTATTTGGATTCGCACGGCTCGATTTGTGCTTTATTAACCGCCCCGTTGGGGTACGGAGGCGCTGCTCTGTTTGTGTCGCAGGCTGGGCGGGATGTAGTGAGTTCTCAGAGCAGGAAGTTGCACAAGTTCCCTGGTTTCCAGAATGTAGGCGGAAAGGGCTCGACCGTAGACGCAGCCAGAGTCCAGGCCTATGGTATTGGCGCGAATGTTAAGCCCTTTGCGCGCCCAGTGACCATAAAACACCGGTCGGGAACCGTCATAGAACTCATACCAGGCCGGATTGTCCGGATTCTTTAGATCTTCGCCTTTTCCATCCCAGGTGCGAATGGTTACCAGTATTCGTTTGCTGGTTTCGGATGGATGCTTTCCGGGTTCCAGGCCAGCATGCACCGCCAAAAAATCGTCGGTTTCAATCCACAGAGGTCTTCTTTCCAGCCAGGCATGAATCTCTTCGCCCAGGCTTTTTCGCAAGCTTGCGTAGGGTTCCATGCCATGGTAATGACGGAGGTACTCGTCTTCATGGTTTCCCATCAGGCATTCAAAGTCCATTTCGTATACAAAGCGTACCACGCCCGCCGGATCCGGTCCGCGATTGATCAGGTCACCCAGCATTATGACCCGGTCCCTGGAACCCACTTCGAGCTTTTTCACGAGAAGCTTCAATTCTTCAGCGCAGCCATGCACATCGCCGATAAATATTGTCCTTCCTGCGGGCTGTATATTTGTTCTGCTCTCGCTCATGCCTTATGCCAATCTACCGGGTTCTTTAATACTTCTAACAGTGCCGCTTCTGGACTTCCTGGATCTGGATTATAGTCGTACTTCCACATCACATGCATCGGTAGACTCATCAGAATTGATTCGATTCTACCTCCGGTTTTTAGACCAAAAAGAGTTCCTCTATCATAAATTAGGTTAAATTCTACGTAGCGTCCACGTCTCCAGAGCTGGAATTCCTTCTGCTGGGCAGTGTAGTCCTCTATCATTCGACGGCGGACAATGGGAACATAACTGTTTAAAAAGGCCGATCCAGCATCCCTTGTGAACTCCAGCATACGTTCTGGCATGTCCTGCTTGTAGTCATAGAATATGCCGCCAATTCCGCGACTTTCTCCTCGATGCTTTAGATAGAAATACCGGTCGCAATGTTCTTTGAGTTCCTGGTAATCTACCACATCCCGATGTTTATCACATACTTCTTGAAAGGTAGTATGGAAGTGGATGGCATCCTCTTTGTAGAGATAGTAAGGCGTCAGGTCCGCGCCGCCGCCGAACCACATGCTTTCCACGTCGGCTCCGGTTTCCGGAGCTCTTAGTCGTGCAATGAATCGAAAGTTCGCATGCACAGTGGGCACCAGCGGGTGGAAGGGATGAATCACAAGTGAAATGCCGCTGGCTCTAAAATGCGGCGAGGATCCTGGCATAGTGGATGCGAAGTCTTCGGGGAAAGTACCCATAACATCCGAAACGTTCACCCCGCCTTTTTCCAGAAGAGCGCCGTTTTGGATCACCCGGGTTCTTCCGCCTCCGCCGGTGATGATACCGCTGGAATCGCCATGGTCCCAGAGGTCCTGATGGAAGACCGCAGCTTCCGAAGATTTTTTAGCCGCGAACTCGGACTCCACTTCTTCCAGGCCGGTTGTGATTGTATCCTGGAGCGTATGAAAGAAATCTGAGGCTTTGTCCAGAAAGGCAAAGTCCGGCTGAAAAGGCATGGTAGAGCTAATTGGGATTATGTCTCATTGTCAATGCAAATTGGTAGGTATCAGTACGCAGCACGGTGATTGACGGGCCGTGACGCTCGGCAATCGCTATGGGATTATCGGACTGCGTTTTGGGGTTCTCGGGCCGTGCTTTGCGATTAGCGGACCGTGGGGTAAGGGACTCCCTAAAGCCAGGGGCCAGAGAAAGGGTTTTCAGCTGCCAGGTCAGGATCGGCGAAACTGCCATTTGCCCTGTCGGTAGATACCCGTGGCGGCTCGCTGCAGGCGATCCAACATAACTTCGCTACAACGATTGCCGGCGATGACCATGAGCGCATCGCAGTTTCGGCTCAATTCGTAAAGGTCCAGATACAGATTTCGGGAAGCGTCCTGCTGGTCAGTTCGGTTTCGCAGTACAGCGGTTTCGCAAAGCCGACGGGGAAGAATATCGCTGAGCTTCAAAGGCTCAGAGCTCAGGTTTAGCACGGCGATGGTTTCGTAGGATGCATGGGGAAATCCTGGGCTCAGCTCGCCCAAAAGTTCGGACTGCACCAGAAACAAATCTACTTCGGGCTGGTAATGCACCGGTAATAGGCCCGGAGAGTGCAGGGGGGCTTCCGGGCTGAGCACAGCCGTGGAGTTTCCTGAAGGGCGACTTTTTGCATTCTCCTCTTTCTCTGCCGATGCTTTCGCATTGGGCACCGAAAGCACATCGCCATTTTCGCCTTCCTGTTCGTGCATAACCTGGAAACCGTCAGCCCGAAGCCTGGCTTCATCGATAATACCTGGCCGAAGAATCTTGACTTTATCTTCCAAAATCTGCACTACCGTGGATTCCAGACCCACGCCGCATTGACCGCCGTCTACTACTCCGGGGATTACTCCTTCCAGTTGTGCCAACACCATTCCAGGGGTGGTGGGACTGGTTTTTCCGGATTTGTTTGCGGAAGGAATGGCAAGGGGGACTCCGCAGCGTTCGATGATTGCCAGGGTGATTGCATGATCTGGCATTCTAAATCCGCAAAGATCAGAGCCCGCGGTTACTACGCCGGGGATCTTACCTTCATGCTCCAGAAGGATGGTGAGCGGTCCTGGCCAGTATTTCTCCATCAGTCGCTCGGCCAGATCGCTTCGACGGCCATACTGGAAAGCCATAGCCGGCGAAGATACGTGACAGATCACCGGGTTTTCTGGAGGGCGTCCCTTCACCGAGAACATGTTTCGCACCGCCGATTCATTCAGGGCATCGCAGGCCAGGCCGTAAACGGTTTCAGTAGGAAGGGCCACGCATTGCCCTTCCTTAATTTTTTCGATTGCCTGATTTTCGTCCAGATACTTGGCCATGATACTCTCCAGCTTCTAGGAAGCTTTCTTTTCCGGTAACAGTATGGCTCTGAATTTTGGACCGGAAAAGGTCTGGGCAGCCATTTCACGGATTTCTTGCAACGTTACCTGGTCCATCTCGCTCAGAGCTTTCTGCACCGGATCGTCTGTTTCTCCTCTCAATATAGGAACAGACATCATTGTATTCAATCCGGTACTGGTTTCCGACCGGGCCGCTATGGAAGTGCGGATGCTGGCCCGGGCACGATTTACACGATCCTCTTCCACGAGCTCGTTGCAAAGGCGATCCAGGATCTGGTCCACTTCCTTTTCCAGTTGGGGCAGTTCGTCTTCGGCAATACCGCAGGAAATTCCCATAATAGAATGGGGTTCATTTCGCATGGCAAAAGAATAGATTCCGTAGCAGGACATCCCCAGTTCTTCTCTAATTCTTTCGAATAGCAGGCCGGAATCGTTACCGCCCAGAACATAGTTCATGAAGTCCTGTTTGAAGCGGTCCGGATGGTTGGGCGGCAGGGCGGGAAAGAACAGAGTAAAGTATGCTTCGGAGATTCCCGGCTTTGTGAGAGTAAGCTCGCCTGCGGTGTAGCTTGCCTCCCTGATTTCCGGGTTCAGGGTTTCTTCGCTGGAAGCGAAAGCCTTACTCAGGGCGGCTTCGATTCGATCCGCGCTAACGCCGCCGGCCACCGAAATCAGGGTATTGTTCCCTCCATAGAAGCGATTCTTAAAATCATGCATTCCTTCTACGGTGGCCCCGCGGATGGTGTCTTCCGTTCCAATGATAGGATGGTACGCTTCGCCCAGATACATTTGCAAGGCCCTTTCAACGAGAAAGCTGTCTGGATCGTCCTCGCGCTCACGGTATTCGCTGAGTATGGGGTTTAGCTCTTTCTTGAACTCTTCGGCCGGGAATAAGGGATTTCTGTACATGTCCGCCAGAATATCGAACCCTTCTTCGAACCTATCGTTTAGCACCGTAATGTAGTAAGCTGTATGGTCATAAGTAGTGTAAGCATTCATTTTACCGCCAATGTCATTGGCGGCCCGGGCAATAGCTGTGCCCCCCGGGCGCTTGCTGGAACCCTTGAAAAACATATGCTCCAGAATGTGCGCTAGCCCCCATTGCGCGGGTTGTTCGGCGCAGGAACCGACCCGAGTTAGAATCTGAATGTTGGTGAGAAAGCTGGTGTTCTCAATGTGCAGCAATCGCACTCCGTTAATTGTCTGTATATCAAATGGGGTTACGCTCTGTATCATATACTGGGTCTGTCTCCTTGGCGTTTGGACGCTCTTTGCGCTCTTGACTCTATCTAATGAGAATTAAGTGATTACGGCTTTCCGAGTCTTGCATTTTAACGGTGCCAGCGCCATTGGCCGGACTATTTGGTCTACTGCTCCGGTTTTCGCACACATTTGGCTTCGTTGTAGAAGCGGTCCCCGTACGGAGTGGTTGAATCGGATATAGCATGGAAATGGGTTTCGGTAAGCTCCTGTACGACGTAAGGAATTCGCTCCTGTTCGCTGGTCCAGACGCCCTCATTGGTGTACAAATCCACCGTTAGAACAAGTTTGTTCTCCACTTCTTCCAGGTTGTATCTGGCTTTTTCGATTCCTTCTCCCAGGATGTTTTCTCCGTTGGCAGCGCTATAGACTTCGTAGGCCCCATCGGCGGTGTACACTTCTACAAAGGCCTCGGGAGCTGGCTCCGCGGAAAGATCCGGATACTTCAGGCTGTCTTTGTTCTCGATCTCTACAACATCCAGACAAAGCCATCGACTCCCCTTTAGCAGTTCCGCATTCGGGGGCTGCTTACACGCTGAAATCAGTAGGAGAGAGCCGAGTAGAAGAGTGAAATATCTCATGGCAGCATTCTTATTGAGCCCTTGCTCAGGCCAAGCAGATTTGACTTTTCCGAAAATTCAAGATTGGGCTGCCGAAGAGGTGAAACGAGGCATGCGGACGCCGGGAGCGGTCACAGGAGGTGACGGAGAGCGAGTCCGGTGGCGAAACGTTCGGTACAGGCCTTCCGGCGCTCCACTCAGCCCTATCGAGGAAACCGGTCTCAGTCCAATCGGATACACCTGGCTTCGTGGTATTCGGTATAACCGTCCTCCCAGGTGTGTTCGAAGACAGTATGGTATCTATCCTCGGTGAGTTCCTTGACGATGTACGGAGGCTCCGCCTCCTCATCCGTGGTCCATCGCCCGTCCGTAAATACATAGATGTAGAGCACTCGTTGTCCCGATTCGTTTTTGGTAAGCTTCCAGCGCATCTTGAGCACTTCTTCGTCCATCAGACTCTCGCCGGTCTTCGCATCAAAGCTTTCAAAGAATCCAAAGCGATCGTAGGTCTCCCGGTAGTAATTCTCGCTTCCTTTCTGCGAAAGGTCCGGAAACTCCAGTGCGGCGCTCTTTTCTTTTTCGCCTATGTCTGCGCAAAGCCATTCGGTGCCCGAAAGATCGTTGAAAGTAATCCAGTTACAATGAGCGGTTGTCAGGGCCAGCAAGGCCAATCCGGCAATAGTTCGATTCATTCCTCTACTCCTGGTTTAATTCTAGCAAGGATTTCCCTGGCGTGTTCAACCGGGCTCTTACCCGGACCTTGCGGCCCCAAGCGCCGCGAACAGGCCCGTTGATAGTTCCCCCATTAGATCCGCTCTCTGCAGTGGTGGGATATCCTGGATAACTACTGTTTGTAATCTGCCTTTCCGAGCCGAGTGCATCGGGATTCGAATCCGGCCACTCCTTCTTCGCTTTCTACGGATCTTGAGTGATACCTTTTGTCAGAAAGTTCCAGGATCTCATACAGTTCTTCTTCCTGCACGATTTCCCCTTCAATCTCTTCTTTGAATAAGAAGGCAACTCGGGTGGAACCGTCTTCCTCTTTCAGCTTGTAAGTGGCGGTCACTCCTTCGCCCAGGAGACTTTGTCCATCGATGGGGTCGATCATTTCGAATCTACCATCCGCATGATAGAGTTCAAAGTAGCCTTCGGGATCTCCGGAGGCTTCCGGGTTGGGAAAGTCCAGTGCCTGCTTCTCTTCCGGGGTTTCGGCTCCATCGCATAGCCAGCGGCTGTCCGAAATGGCCGCATCCTTTTTGCATGCGCCGGCAAGGAGCAGAAGGGCGAATGTGGATAGGCTAATTAGGCGAAGGCTGAAATTCATGGGTCATGGATTACATTGCAGGAAAAAGCTGACAAGCAGGAATCCAGGGCTTGCGACAGCGCCGGAGAAAAACCAGACTAGCGGACGCCTGGATATTGATTTGCATTCTAAAGGGGGCAACAAATCTGACGCCATGGATCGGAAGAAAAAGAAAGATAAAACAAAGAAATATAAAGGTTCGGACTTCAGCGAGCTATTTGCAAGCCATGTTTTTCATGAATCGGAAATGAAAAAGCGGCTGCCGAATCGAGTGTACAAGAAAGTGGAAGAGGCCCGGGAGACCGGCGATATGCTGGAGCCCGAAGTCGCTCAGGTAGTGGCCGATGCCATGAAAGATTGGGCCCTGGAGCACGGAGCCACTCACTTTACGCACTGGTTTCAGCCCATGACCGGTTTCACCGCCGAGAAGCACGATTCCTTTGTTGTGCCGGTGGGCGGAGGTCGCGCCATTACTCGTTTTTCCCATAAAGAGCTGATCAAGGGCGAGCCGGATGCCTCGTCGTTTCCTTCCGGTGGCCTGCGAGCCACCTTTGAAGCCCGGGGCTATACTGCCTGGGACATGAGTTCGCCGGCATTCCTGAAACAGGATGAGGGAGGAGTCACCCTCTGCATACCCACGGCTTTCTGCTCTTACACCGGGGAGGCTCTGGACAAGAAAACTCCGCTACTACGTTCTATGGATGCGGTGAGTCGGGAAGCCACCAGGTTGCTTCAAATCCTGGGAAAGAAAGACGTAAAGAAGGTCATCGCTACCGTAGGTCCGGAACAGGAGTACTTCCTGATTCGCGAAGAGCATTATCAGAGTCGTCCGGATCTTATTTACACCGGCAGAACTCTTTTCGGTAGTCGTCCCCCGAAAGGGCAGGAAATGGACGACCATTATTTTGCAAGTATCAAGGAACCCATCGCCGCCTTCATGCGCGAACTGGACGAAGAACTCTGGAAAGTGGGCGTAAGCGCCCGGACCAGGCATAATGAAGTGGCTCCTTCGCAGCATGAACTGGCTCCCATGTTCAATAGCGCAAACATTGCCTGCGACCATAATCAGATTGTTATGGAAACTATGAAGAAAGTGGCTGTGCGACATGGGCTGGTTTGCCTGCTGCACGAAAAGCCTTTCGCCTACGTGAATGGGTCCGGAAAGCATAATAACTGGTCTTTGCAGACCGATACCGGCGAAAACCTTCTGGAACCGGGAAGCACACCGGAAAAGAATATCATTTTTCTGATTTTTCTGGCTGCGGTGATCCGAGCTGTGGACGAGCATGCGGCGCTTATGCGGATTGCGGCCGCCACCCCGGGAAATGACCATCGACTGGGAGCCAATGAAGCGCCCCCGGCCATTATCTCCATCTACCTTGGCGAAATGCTCACCGGGATCATGGCCGACCTGGCCGGCGAAAAGGGCGACAGGGCGCTGAGTCGCGGCGATTTGCTGCGGGTGGGCACTTCGTCTCTTTCGCCGCTGCCGTTGGATAGTTCGGATCGAAACCGTACATCGCCGTTTGCCTTTACCGGAAACAAATTTGAATTTCGCATGGTGCCTTCCACGGCCAGTATTGCGGCCGCCAACTTCACGTTAAACACGGTTGTGGCCGAGTCTTTGAGTTTCATTTCGGAGAAGCTGGAAAAATCCGCCGATC
This sequence comes from Spirochaetaceae bacterium, assembly GCA_002730875.1. GTDB lineage: Bacteria > Spirochaetota > Leptospiria > Leptospirales > Leptonemataceae > UBA3465. The sequence continues at coordinate 395,568 of PCBI01000019.1, forward strand.
CCATGCAGGAAGCCATGGCGCTCGCCGGCGAAATATACAAAGCGCATAAGCGCGTGGTTTTCAACGGGAATAACTATGCCGGGGAGTGGGTGGAAGAAGCCGAGCGCCGCGGATTACCCAATATCACAAATACCGTGGATGCGGCCGAAGCAATCATCAGCGAAAAGACAATTGCCATGTATGAGAAGCAAAATGTCTTTTCAAAGACCGAACTGGAATCCAGATACGAGATCGTTCTGGAAGGCTATGCAAATACAATTCGCATAGAAGCGCGGGCCATGATCGATATGGCCAGTCGACTGATTATCCCGGCGGTGATCGATTACCGAGCATTCCTGGCAGACACCATACGTTCCCTGCGCGAGGCGGGATCGGACACCACCGTAGAAGCGGCCAATCTGGCGGAGCTTTCCGGACACTTCCTGGAGTTCGATGTGCGACTGAAGCAACTCAAGGAGAGCCTGGCTCGCGCTGACGAAAGGGAAGATCAGGGCAGTCGGGTTCTGGCCGTGGCATTCAGAGACGAAGTATTCGCAGCCATGCAACGTCTGCGGGAGACCGGCGATATACTTGAATCTCAGGTGGCTCGAGATTTCTGGCCGGTGCCGTCTTACGGGGAGATTCTATACCACATCGTGGATTCGCCGGTATAAGGAATGAACCGCCCCGGGCCTTTGTTCCTTTTCAGGGTCATTGAAAGGCTGCGATAGACTACCAGAGAAGCGTCTGGAGGGGCTTCTGGCGAGAGGCCGCAATGGAGAGAGACTCTTATAGAGCCCGGAAGATCCGGGCTCTATATTTTCCTGAACGCCAGGACGGAACGATTCGCAAACTCAGGGACGGGGCGATTCTCAGCGCCACCTCTCTATGCCCTGGACCTGTTGTTCGAACGGCTTACATCCCGCCATCTTCTTTCCCAAACATTCGGGACTCTTCGAAAGAAAATGAGTCCAGAATCATGCTGAATCCCGGCCAGGTTTTTTCATGGTCTTTAAAGGGGATGTGAAACGTGAGATAAATCCAGCGAGCTCCGCTCCAAATCCGAAAGTAGTGGCGGATCATCTTTAGTGTCATGGCGGATTCGTGCAATGTATGGGTTTCCCGCAATCCTTCGATGGCGGCGCCCCGTCGGTTTTCCCGGATGCTCTGGTAATTGAGATCCTGAAGCGCGCCGTGTGAGAATTCCTCCGAGTATAGTTTAAACATGAAATCCGCGAACTCCCTCAGCGAATCGAAGCTGGTTTCTCTGTAATACTGGACTATGGCAAGCCCGTCGCCGGCCGTGCGGATCATGATATAACGACCGGATTCGCTGAAGTCTTCCTCCATCAGTTGCCAGTTGCCGGGATAGTCAAACGCAATGCCTTGCTTGTTATAGGTTCGGCTTTGCTCTAGATTGGGACTTTGTTCGCAGCTCAAAGTGAGCCCCGCCAGGGAAATTACCAGGGCAACTACCGCGGATTTTGCCAGAGCAGCTATGCTGCGTTTCGGTAGAGCGTCTGTACGGAACCTGACGGGAAGAAATGAATGCATGGTGGTATGCTAGTTCTGCTCCCCCCAGAGCAAGTAAAAACGACAAAACAGGGCTCTGAATTACCAAAAACTCTTGCAATGTGGGAACGATGAACAAAACTCAAAGTGTTTTAGCGGAGGTTATTTATGAATCAGAATTCACCGGAACAGATCCCGGCAGGCTTTGATGCCGAAACCTGGAATAAGCTAACGCCGGAGCAGAAGCAGACCTTCCTGGCAGGTCAGCAAGGATCCTCGGCTCAGCAAACCCAGGCAAATCCACAATCCATGCAAGAAGACATGATGAAGGATATCAGAAAGCAAACCATGTTTGCCATGATATTTGGAATGGTGGGATCGCTGATCTCATCGGTCATCCATATGTTTATTCGCAGGAACTGACCAGATCTACCATTTGCGGATTTCTCTCGCCTTTCTGGCACGGCCAGCTTCTACCATACGCTGACCCATGCCGGCGCAAAGCTGTATTCGCTCCACCGGGCTCAAAAGCCCGGTGGGAATGCGAAAAGCATCGGTAAAGAGGGAAAAAGCCGCCGCCGAGGATTCGTATCCAAGCTCCAGGAGGCTGTCCATACTCACGTTACCTTCATTCGGTTGCACGGCACCGGGCTGCAAGGCGCTGGAGGTTTTTTCGAACAGAATGGATTCCGGGTTGCCCCGATAGATTACAATCCCGGTTCCTGGCATTTCGCATTCGATGAATTTCATATCGCCATAGGCGATGAAGTCTTTTGCTTGCTGCACTTCTTTCATCAATCCCTGATCGCTGAAGTGGAGCCGGATGGGTTGCCCGCCGCCCCGGGGAAAGAACCACAATAGCGGCACCAGCGGTAGAGCTACCCAGAGAGTGATGGGAATCCCCTTTTGATTTTCTTTTTTCCAGATCGCAATGGTCACCAGAACAAGCATCCCCAGAAAGCAGACAAGTAGCCAGTAGGCGCCATAGGCCGTGGCCGATGTAGTGGGTTCGCCATATTCCAGCGTTACCATGCCGAATACGCCATCGTTAAGTCCGATTTCCTCGGACTCATGAGAGCTACCCTGGTTTCGACTTACTTTGAGGGTAGGCGAATCTATGAGCGATGCAAGAATATCCGGGTCCGGGTGTACGGTAACGCTTCGCCTGCGTGCTTCTTCAAAGGGATTGCCCATGGGTCGGAACGGATACTTTTCCCCGGCAGAAAGAATCAGGCCGAGGTTGTCGATAGTAGGCAGATCCAGTCGGGAAGAGTATTTCTCAACCATCGCTCGGACTTTTTCAGGGTAGGCTGACTCATCCACGCGAACCGTTTCGAGCAAGAAGGATGGACCCAGTCCATGGTGCAGATAGAATTGTGCTTTTCGATCTTCGCCCTGTTCGTAGATAACGGAGAAGTGACTCCATCCGGCGGAGCGAAAGCTCGCATCATTCAGGCCGGAAAAGATCAGCTCGGTATCGGATTGCTTCAGCGTATGTTTGGACTGCAGCTGCTCCCGGAAGAAAAAGTCCCATGCGGAGGCGAAAGTCAGGGGACCCAGAGCTACCAATGCGAACCCTGCCAGGTAAAGGTAGTTTCCCCGTTTCCACAGATACAGCACCAGAGCGATCAGAATCAGCAGCACGCAGAGAATAGATAGTGTAGCAAAGGCTCTCTGTAAATCCTGGGAGTACTCAGTCCAGAGCATGCGCCATGCTCTGCTACGCAGCTGGATTGTCCAGGCTTCCCCGTTTCGCAATTCCGTCGGGCTTTCTTTTTTGTGATTCTGTCCCGCTTCTCTCAGTAGCTGGCTCCGTGCTACCCTGATTCCTACACAGAAAAGAGCGAATGTTTTGCTTTCTTCAGGGAATGGGTTGTAAGCCAGCCCAGCAGCTTTCAGCCTGGATCATGGATTCCATTACTCAGATTACTCTGGGCGCCGCCATTGGCGAGGCAACCCTTGGCCGAACGGTGGGCAGAAAAGCGGCCGCCTACGGAGCCTTTCTGGGTACGCTGCCCGATCTGGACGTACTAAGCAGTCCATTCGTAAGCGATTATACCCAGTTGGCGCTGCATCGCGGTTTTTCCCATTCCGTGCTGTTTGCTCTGGCCGGCGGGGCGGGTATCGCTTACTTGCTCCAGAAGCTGCATTCGAAGTACAGCGTGTCTTTTGGCCGCTGGTTTCTGTTTACGTTTCTGACCCTGTTTACCCATGCCTTGCTGGACGCATTTACTGTCTACGGAACGCAGTTACTCAATCCCATCACCCGACATCCGTTCGCCTGGAACTCCATTTTTATCATAGACCCTATTTATACTTTGCCGCTTCTGGCCGGCCTGCTCGTAGCCCTGTTCCTGTCCCGGGAGTCTCGCTGGCGAAGTCGCTTTGTTATGGCCGGATTGATCTTTTCCACCGCTTATCTGGGCTGGGGACAAATCGCCAAGTCGGTGGTCGACCATCGCTTTCATGCTTCTTTGCAGGAACAGGGAATCCCATACAATCGGCTGATGTCCAACCCCACGGCCCTGAACTCGGTTCTATGGATGGGTATGGCAGATAACGACGATTTCGCCTATGTTGCGCTGAGTGGACTTCTGGACGCGAAAGACGATAAGATTAACTGGATGCGAATACCCAAGAACCGTCAGTTGATTCAGCAGGGCATTGATAACCAGGATCCATATCTGGAAAGACTACTCTGGTTCTCCAGGGGATACTACCGAGTGGAACGGGATCCGGAAGGAAGACTCTTCTTTCATGATCTACGATTTGGACGAAGCGATGGCTACCTGACCGAAAAAGGAAACTATATCTTTCGCTTTCAGCTCTTCGAGGCAGAAGGCCAATCCGGGCGCTATACCGGCTTCAAGCAGTTTCGTCCAGTGGTGGAAGGACGTTCGGCTACTCTGGATTTGTTGTGGAAGCGAATCAACGGGGACACCAGCATTCAGGGAAGGATTCAGGAGCAATTATATCCCGATAGTTAGTAGCGGCCCGGCATGGGATTCTTTCGGAAAGAAGTTGGTTGCCGCCCGGCATGGGAATTCTTCGGAAAGAAGTTGGTCACCGCCCGGCATGTGAATTTTTCAGATAGGAATTAGTCGCCGCCTGGATTTGCAGCTTCTGGCATTTTGCTTTTTTCCTGGACCTGCACCAATACGAACCCGAACGAAATAGAAACATGGAGCAACTCTGGATCATAGGAATCTGTTTTTTCGCCGGCATTGGTTTGCGCAGGTTTCATATCTTGCCGGAGAATGGAGGAAAATCCCTCACCGGGTATGTGATCTATGTGGCTTTGCCGGCCCTGGTGTTACTTCACGTTCACGAACTCGAATTCGACAGCTCGCTGATCTTTGCCGCACTTATGCCCCATGCCGTATTTGCTGTGGCCTACATTCTATTTCGCATCGTAGGTCGTCAAAGGAACTGGTCCGCCCATACTATAGTCTGTCTTACTTTGACTGCGGGATTGGGAAACACTTCCTTTGTTGGACTACCCATGATTCAGGCATTCTTTGGAGCGAAACACCTGGGCGTGGGAATCGTCATAGATCAGGTGGGAAGCTTTCTTTGCCTTTCCACATCCGGCCTGCTTCTTTTGATGCTGCAAGAGAAGCAGGCAACCGAAAATGTAGCTGCGACGGGCGGTGCATACCCCGGGACAGTTTTGTCGGCTCATGTGCATGGAGCGAGGAAACCTTCCGAGACGCAGGCTCATCGACGGGTCTCGCTCGGAGGAGGGGGCCTCATGCTCAAGCGAATACTGGCTTTTCCTCCTTTCATTGCTCTGGCCCTTGCGCTGGCTTTGCGATGGATAGACTATCCTGAATCAGTAACTTCGGTGCTTTCGGATATTGGTTCGACCCTGACCCCGGTGGCCATGGTGGCCGTGGGCTTTCAGTTGAGGTTATCTACTCTGGCCGGGAAATGGAAGCCACTGTCGGCCGGACTGATGTTTCGGTTGCTCTTCGCCCCGGCTCTTGTTCTACTTCTGGCTCTCGGAATTCATCTGGCTCTGGCAATGCCTGCGGAACCGGTATCCCGGGCGTATCTGCTGGCCGCCGAGGCGAATTCACTTCCCGAGACGTTCAGAGTAACGGTTTTTGAAGCGGCCATGCCGCCCATGATTACAGCAGGGATACTTTGCATGGAATACGATATGGATGCTGATCTGGCTGGTTTAATGCTTGGGCTGGGCATTCCCATTTCCTTTCTTACTCTGCCTCTGTGGCACCAGCTACTTATCCTGGTTTAATTTCCAATCCCGGGGAATGTCCCGGGCACTGTAGTTCATCGTGCTGCAAGCTGCCGTGGAAACTGCTATATGGCCGGCTTTCTGCCTGAGCCTGCATCTTTGCGTCAGAGCTCCAACGGCCAGTCCCTCTAGCCTTCCTTAGCGGCCCGGCCCCATACTTTTTTATTCTCAGCGAATGGTTCCGCCATTGCTTCGAGTGCTCTACTTCGCTACTATGAATCCTTTCTTACCAACTGCCGCTGGCGCCGCCCCCTCCAAATGTACCGCCGGATCCTTTGAAGCTTTGGCCGGACCCTTTCCCGCCGCTTCCTCCGCGACTGGAGCCCATGGAGCCCACCGCATTCCTGGCGGCGCCGGCAGCCAGTATCGCCAGAGGGGCCAGGATATAAATCAGAGCAATGGCCCAGTAGGGCGGCCAATCGCTGTTGCCGGTGATTCGCTGACCCAGAAAGAACGTAGCCAGGAAAGCGCAAAAGGCATAAGCAAGGCCCAGCACCGGCATGAATGCGTAAGCTGTGGTTTCCATAGGTTTATGGAAGCTATTCAAAATGGGCAGGTAAATGAAGAGAAGAATAAGCGGCACAAGGACGGCGGCCAAGAAGTGCCATTTCCAGCTGATGGACAATGATGCAGTGAGTATGCGGTAGACTAAATAGAGCAACACCGGAACCAGTCCCAGGGTCATGGCCAGGGAGTAATTGATCACTACCTGCAAAACATATTCCTCCGTGGCCTCTTCGTAGACTTCGCGAAACCAGTAAACGGTAGGGCTATTGGTCGCCTGAATAAATCTATTGGCGAATGCATCCACACGTTTGGCCTGGAAGTCGTTCGGCCGTGGGCCCTGGACAAAATCCATCTCCGCCAGTTCGTAATGCGAAGGCCAGGCATCGTCGTGCGCGTCGTATCCCATACCAATGAATTCGTAGTCAAACTCCCGGGTCTGATACTCCATGCGGCTTTCCATGATGAATAGAAAGCCGTCGCACCTTCCCTGATCCAGGGATTTGTAATTCTCTGCGTTCTGAAAGTTGTACTGCCCCAGGATGAAACACACATTCTTTCCGGTGGCCTTTTGAATTCTTTGATGGGCGGAATCGATGGCGTCTGCCGTGGAGGAATTCGGCTGCCAGGATTCTGTTTCTTCAAAGAATACCGGGGCTGCCGAAGTCCGGGATGCCGGAACTGTGACGGCGAACAGGCAGACCGCGCAGAGAATCAAGGAGTAGTAGGGGCTGGTTTGGCCACATCCATGCATGAAGAAGGATGCATGCGCAAAAAACTGTGCGTCAAGAATAAGTCCGTTTCGGTCTTAGGGCCAGGAAAGCTAAACCTGGCTGGTGTTCGACAGCTTTGCCTGAAGTTCTATTCAGAACTCCGGTTCAAATCTTTGCCTGACCCCTGGGCTCAGGAATTCCAAACACCTCTGCCGCAAGTCCTGGTTGAGGCCCGAATTCCGAGCCGGGTTTCAAGTATAGCCGTAGAATTCTTCGGTGTAAATGTTGCCCGTAACCACGCCCATGGATGCCAGCGTATCGCGCAAATCCTGTACTGCCACCGGCGGGCCCGCAATGAAGTATTTGGCCTTTTCCGGATCCACCAGGTGTCGGCGCAGCATTTCAGGAGTGATTCGACCCACCTCTTCGTTCCAGTCACCGGGCAAATCCCCGGTAAGGGTAGGAACGTAGAAGAAGCCCGCTTCTTGCGAAAGATGGAGCAGTTCCTTATGAAACAAAAAGGAGTCGTAATTTCTATTGCTTGAGATTAGAAGCATCCCCGGTATCTTCGCCCCGGCCGCTTTTTGAGCCAGTAGAGTGCGAAGCATACTGTACAGCGGAGTAATTCCAATGCCCGCTCCCAGAAAGACCACCGAGTCTCCGATATCTTCGGGAAGCGTGAGCAGGCCGCCGGCGGCCGATGCGATTACCTGATCCCCGGGCTTCATTTCCAGCATTCGCTTCTTGAAGTCAGATCCAGTGTCTCGAGTAACGATTTCAATAAAGGGATCCTGCTCAGCGGAAGCGATAGAAAAGGTTCTACTTTCTGTACGCGAATCTCGGGGAAAGCGAACCTCAATAGACTGTCCGGCCTGGAAGGAAAAGTTTTCGGGTCGGTCGAAGCGAAAAAGAAAACTGCCCCGGGCTTTAACTTCTGTGGCTTCCAGGGTCAGCATAAAGACCTGGTTTACCATGTTGCAGGCTTTCTCCCGATCCAGCGCCAGGATTTCATACATCTTGAAGTCCCCGGTTTTTCCCTTTAATGGCGCGCGAAATGCCCGGCCTTTTCTTACGTAATCTTTCACGTTTTCATAAACGGCTTCGCTTACCAGAAGGGGAGCTCCGGCTTTCTTGGTTTTGCTCTCCAGCCTGGCCGCCATGTTTACGGAATCGCCAATGAGGGTAAATGCGGCATTACTATGATGCCCCAGTTCGCCCACTACTACCGAGCCATAATGTATGCCCACGCCAATCTGCAGCTCGTAGTCCAGGTGCTGCCGCGCATACTGATTAACCTTTTCCAGCTTTTCCAGCATTTGTAGCCCCGAATTCACCGCTCGAATGCAGATAGATACCGGATCCGACTCTTTCAATCCGAAGCTGGCCATGAGCCCATCGCCAATGTACTTGTCGATGATGCCTCCATTGGATAGTACCACTTCGCCCATGGTTTCAAAGTAGCGATTTAACAGATGAATGATGTCGTAAGGAAGGTTCTTCTCCGAAAAGCTGGTGAAGTTTCGCACATCGCTAAACAGTATGGCTACATTTTCTTCCCGTCCGGTGGTTCGCACGGACCGGCCACGTACTGCATCGTAGTCGGCATCGTCCAGTACCAGTCGTCGAATGTGAACCGGTCCTCGAGGCTTTGTCTGGCAGGCCAGGCGCACATTGCTTTCCAGTCCCCGCCGCCGAGAGAGGGAGCGCTCCATTTCATTTCTTGGCTCCAGGTTTTCCAGACCGTCCAGCACCAGAACCCGGCACGTAGAACACCGGGCTTTTCCGCCGCAAGCATGCATATGCTCCAGGCCATTCTTCAGCGAGGTTTCCAGGATTGTATCTCCCGTACTCGCCTCCACGGATTTTGCATTTTCGTAGCGGATTTGCACCATATTCCAATATCATCGGCCCATTTGTAGACTACCACCTTTCTTTGTCGTGCTTCCGGGGGGCATTTATTTCTTTAAAGTGCGGGGGCAAAAGACCGAATCGAAACAAGGAGACCTTGGATGTCCAGGCCAGAACGGAAATACGTGTATCGAGGCCTTTCAATGCCTCTTTTGCTGCTTGTAGCGTGCCTGGCAGGTTCCGTTGCGGCGGAGGAGCCGGCCTCGCTCTACCAGAAACCCCAGGACATCTATGACCAGGTGACTATCCGTGCTCTGGAGCAAAGGCTGGAATCCGGTCAGCCCCTGGATGCCCTGGCCGAAGAAGTGGAGCGACAGATCGCCCGGTATACGTCCCAGTTTTCCGCCGAGAAGCGCATTCAGGTGGAGCGCCAGCAGATTCCTGAAGGCAAGAAGCACTGGGATGTGAACCTGGTTCGACTGGTGCGATTGGCCCGAAACAAGGAGCCTGGCGCCCGATATTTCCTGGGGTATTCGCCTTATTTATACAGACTGCACGTTTTATTGGGGCAATGCTATGAGCGTCAGGGAGATCTGAGGCGGGCGCTTTCCGAATATAACCAGGCCTTTCGTTACAACCCGGTGGAGATTCCCTATAGCGCTCTGCTACCGGCGGATGCGCCCATCAATGGCAACCAGTTGAGCGATGAACAGCGGGAGAAGATCTATCTTTCCATGCTGGATGGGTTCGCCAATCCGGATCGAATTGCCCAGGAAAGCAATAACCAGTGGGCGCAGGAAGCCCGCCGGTTTCGAGAGCTCATGGAGCGGTACACAGAACTAAAAAAGGATCTGGAACAGCAACGAAAGCAGCCTGCCGTAGCCCGGTCCGTTCTCTTGCGCGGAGGTCAGGCGGATCCGGCAGCCGAACAGCGGCGTCTGGAGGCGATGCAGAACCAGATGCAGACCATCGTAAACCAGATGGAGGCGATTCGCACCGGAAGCTTCGCCGCCTACAAAGAGAACCTGGAGCTTACCAGTGGCGATCTTGTATTTCGTATGGCCGAGATCACAAAGGAAATCGAAAAGGAAAACAAGCAGCATCAGCGATTGACTCAGAAGTCGCAGTTCTACGGCGATTCGCCCACCGTACCCGAGAGAACCGAATTCTCCAATTTCGTAGGCTACGGCATTCTTCTGGAACTGGCCCACCGCATTGACCCGGACCGGCTCAAGTTTCTGGAGGCTCTATCAGAGGAGTATTCCCGGAGCCGCAAGACCGGGTATGCTATTGAATTCGAGAAGCGATTTCTGGAATTGGCTTCCAGGAGAAACCAGGCCAACCCCGGATCTGTGGATCAGGAACGAATCAACCAGCGCATGAACAACCTGGCAGGTCTCTATACGGATGAGCGAAGATATCTCAAAGCCATTGAAATCTATGAGCAACTTTTGAACGCCGTTACCGCGGATCAGGAGACTCGAGGTATTCTGTCGCGAAACCAGCAGGCCAGGTTTCATCTAGCAGAACTCTATTATAAACACACGGGCAAGCATCGACGTAGCATGGAGCTGTATGACCAGGTGCTCAATGCCCTTCCGAATCAGCCCCAGGACGATTTTCGGCTGGAAATGGAACGCCAGAGGCTTCGTTTTCGTATTCGCGAACATCTAGCGGGGCTAAATCGAAAGATTCGAAAGACCGCCGCCGAAAAGACCGAGTTGGATGCGGCCAGAAACATCTACTTTGAAGTTGAAGGGCAAAGGGATAGAATCCTGCAGGAGCAGACCGATCTCAAGGAGCAAATACTAACGCTGAAGCAAGAGTTGCGAACATCGGACGATCCCGACGTTCGACGTCAGTATTACCGGCTACTCTACATTCAGCAGCCCGATGTTGACGAAAGGCTGTCCGAAGCTCGGACGAGACTGGAGTCCATGGACATTGGCACTGTGCTCGAAAGAAGGGCCTTTCTTCATCTTCAGGATCATGAATTCGATGCGGCCATCGCTCTGTATAATGAAATGCTGGGCCGAGCCGAAAGCCGGGCCGCCTCGAGAGCGCGCAAAAACATCATTCTGGTTAACCGAACTCTGGAAGATGGGATACTACGGCGGCCGGAACTGCCGGCTCGATGGTAGTTGGTTGGAACCGGTATTGGCTCTGTGCGGAATCCTGTTTGACAGGAGTCCTGATTATGAATGAAATTATTGATGAATAAGTATTTCATCGTTTATTCCTCTGTTCTTTTTCTTCTGCTTGCTGCCGCCTGTGGTCCTACCTTGCAGCAGCGGAAGGCCTACATTAACGGTCAGCAGATGATCATTACACAGTGTTCTGGCTCGGAGCCGGACTCCCGCTGCATTCGGGAAGCTACACGCTATAGCTGTGGCGGCGATCCATTCGTAATGTCTATGAGTAAGCAATTGCAGCAAGAAGCGGCAAAAGTCTTTGGGGATCCTGGCAGGTTCTACATAGTGGGTGAATGTCTGTACCGATGAGTCCCGACCCTGGTGGCCGCTATTGCAGATTCTGAGTTAGATCACGGGCGACCTCGCCGCCTTCTGAATTTACTTTGCCGGGAGCAACCCGGTGAGCATCCTGACCACCGGATTCTGAAGCTGGCTTTTCTTTGACGGCGGCTCCGGAACCGGGTTTCTCGCTTCCCGGCGAGATTCCACTGGCGGAGGCTTCTCTGGAACCGGAAAACACAGTGCAAGATCAGGGCAGTCTGCTTCGCATGGCTGTCTTTGTAGAAGGCGGGATGGGATTACTTGCCATCGCCCTTGGCTATTTCACCGGCTACAATCCGCTGGCGGAAGTTCGCGTGGACTCTCTGGGCTGGCTGGATGGTGCAGGCCTTTTGGCTGTGCTTCCCATGTTCTTGCTCTTTCTAGGTCTGACCAGCTTGCGATTTCCTTCCCTGGAATTAATCCGGGCGAAAATGGATCAGGTCATTTTACCGCTGTTTAAAGGTCTGTATCTAAGTGATGTGTTCTGGCTTTCTATACTTGCAGGAGTGGGGGAAGAGCTACTGTTTCGCGGCTTCTTTCACCTTTGGATGGAGGACTGGTTCGGTATGCCGGTGGCCGTGGCGCTTACAGCCATTTTGTTCGGTTTGGTTCACTGGATCACTCCGATGTATGCACTTCTGGCCGGGCTAATGGGTGCTCTATTGAGCGCCACCATGCTGCTGACAGACAACCTGCTTGTGGCCATTCTGGTACACGGACTCTATGACTTTGTCGCTCTTTCCTATTATTTGCGAGTGGTGCATAAGGCCGGCCCCAACTCAGAATCCCCGTAAGGAAAGCAAATGCCCGGCAGCATCCGCAAGAGCGGGTATGGCCGCCAGGTTCTGCTTTTCGGCGCCGGGGGCCCGGGTAAAAGCTGATTCAGGGCCGACGGGATCTGCCAACAGCGCCTGCTTGTTTGCCCGGCCCGGGCTGAACAGGAATTCTGCGCCTGGTTCGGAGCGGGGTGGGGCATGACCGGACGCAAAACACGCAAAATCCGTTCAAAATTTTGCCGAAATGGCCTGAAATCTGAAATCTGATTGCCGAAATTGCCCGGTTTCTGGACTCTGAGCAGGTATGGCCACCAGAAATGATCAATTGAACAGTGTAATCGGCCCGGGATCGATTTTCGAAGGAAAATTCTATATCTCCGGCTCTCTACGAATTGACGGAAAATTCGAAGGTGAGATCAAAACCGAGGATGAACTGCATGTTGGGGAAACCGGTAAGGTGAAGACCAACATCAATGCCCGAAATGTGACCATGTCCGGCACAATGATAGGCAACATTAAAGCCGAAGAAGAAGTGCGTCTGGAAAAAACCGGAAAGCTTATGGGAGACATAGACTCTCCCATATTGCATATTTCACCGGGAACCATCGCACAGGGCCGCGTGAATATCACCGGCGGCCAGAAGAAAGACGTGAAGAAGATCGTAGAGGAGGCCTACGGATCCACCAAAACTCCGGAAAAATAATACCCGGATTTTGTTGTTTGGCCGATTGATCCTATAGCATGCACCACCGCCGATTCAAAAATAGGCATAGCAAGCACCGATTTGAACTCCAGGGGCGTTTCTCCCTGATTCATCTTGGCGGTGGTAGCTTTCTCTATTCCTTCCCGGGAAAAACGCGACCCATTATCGGGCGAGTGGATCTGGCTCTGGGTAAGATCCGTAACCAGGCTCTGGGGGTTATGGCCCTTTCTGTTCTATTCTTTGGCGTGTTTAGTCTGCTTTCCAATTCTGGAACCGCCACCACCACTCAAGATCTTACCGAAGTAGAAGAACTCAAGAAAATGGAAGGGAAGCTTTCTCCTATAGAGTTGGAGAAGAAGTCCGACGAACTCAAGGAAAAGTTGCTCACCGAGGATCAACCTGAAGGGGAAGATGGCAAAGTAATCAAGTATACCGTGAGAAACGGGGACACACTGAGCCAAATCTCGTCCAAATTCAAGGTGCCCATGAAGCTTATCGCCCGGTCGAACGATATGCGCGTGCACTCGGTTCTCCGTCCTGGCCAGAAGCTCACAATCCCGAATCGGCCCGGCATTACATACAAGATCAAAAAGAACGATCGCATTGCAAAAGTGGCCGAATACTACAGCGTTAAGCTGGATGATATCCGAAAGGATAACCCCGATGTGGCCAGTTTGGATCTTCTGCAGCCCGGGGATACCATCTTCCTACCCAACGCCAAAGTACCGGAGCCTCCGCCCACCTGGTTTAAGCCCGTATGGGGACGCACTACCAGCGGTTACGGCTGGAGAATCCATCCCATCTATAGATATCGTCAATTCCATGGCGGTATCGATATTGCGGCCAGGTATACCCATATTCGCTCCGCCCGAAAAGGTGTGGTTACATATGCCGGCTGGATGGGCTCTTACGGCAAAGCAATCATTATCAAGCATGACAATGGGCTAAAGACTCTGTATGCGCATTTGAGCAGCATTCATGTTCGCGTGGGGCAGTCCGTGAATGGCGGACAGAAGATCGGGGTTTCCGGAAGCACCGGAATGAGTACCGGTCCGCACCTGCATTTCGAAGTGATTCGAAACGGGCAGACCGTAGATCCGCGACGCTACATCAAATTCTAGCGCCAAACCGGGAGTGGGGACCGCCCAATTCCCCGTATTCGATTTACATTAATTTCTTGACCCGTAGCAGGGTCTTTGTAATATATAGGCACCGCTGGCTTGTGCTTCGCGGAAAAGCCAAACGTTCAGTCGAATCTATCCCCGAGATTGAACGGAATCCATAGGATTGATCGAAACCACGCCGCAGGGCGAGTTGCCGGATGCTTTCCGTTCTATTCCAGCGTTATACCCAAACCTACCATCGATTATGTCCCTGACAGAATCCCACAGGAGTTCATATGCCTGCCGTGAGAAAAACTTCACGCAAAAAATCAGCCCGATCCAGTGAAAACGGGCGAAAGAAATCTTCCCCTTCGGATACCGAGGAAATTCTGGAACAGGAAGCTCTGCTGGATGCCGAAAACGGAGCCGCCGAAGAGGACGAAGGCCGCAACGGTCGTAAGAGTTCCAGGAAGAAATCCAACGAACCGCCACCTCCCCCTATCGATCTAAGCGAGATAAAGGCCATGCCTATTGAAGATCTTTCGCGTATCGCGGAGGAAATGGGCGTCGAGACCACAGCCGGTCTAAAAAAGCAAAATCTGATTTTCGGAATTCTACAGAAACAGGCCGAACGGAATGGCATCGTATATGCCTCCGGCACCCTGGAAAGAATGCAGGAAGGCGGCTATGGCTTCTTGAGAAGCCCGGACTACAACTACCTTTCCGGTCCGGACGATATCTATGTAAGCCCTTCCCAGATTCGTCATCTGGGTTTGCGCACCGGCGATACCATTACCGGCCAGATCCGTCCTCCCAAAGACAGCGAAAGATTCTTTGCCATGTTGCGGGTGGATACTGTAAACGGCGAGACCCCGGATCAGGTGGGACGTCGCATTCTCTTCGACAACCTGACTCCGCTCTATCCCAACGAAAGGCTGGTGATGGAATGGAATCCCGGACAGTTGGATACCCGAATCATCGACCTATTTACTCCCATTGGAAAAGGGCAGCGCGGTCTGATTGTCGCTCCGCCCCGGGTTGGTAAGACGATCCTTATGCAGAACGTGGCCAATGCCATTACAAGCAATAACCCGGAAGTGGTTCTGATCGTGCTTCTTATCGACGAACGTCCGGAAGAGGTTACGGACATGGCACGAAACGTGGACGGCGAAGTGGTAAGCTCTACCTTCGATGAGCCCGCCAGTCGGCACGTTCAGGTGGCCGAAATGGTGATCGAGAAGGCCAAGCGTCAGGTAGAGCACGGTCGCGACGTGGTCATCCTGCTCGACTCCATTACCCGACTGGCTCGCGCCTACAACCAGGTGATTCCGACGTCAGGGAAGATTCTATCCGGTGGTGTGGATTCCAACGCTCTGCACAAACCCAAGCGGTTCTTTGGCGCGGCTCGAAACATCGAACATGGCGGCTCGCTGACTATCATTGCCACTGCATTGATTGAAACCGGCTCCAAGATGGACGAAGTGATTTTCGAGGAGTTCAAGGGAACCGGTAACATGGAAATCCACCTGGATCGACGTCTGGCCGATAAGCGAATCTTCCCGGCCATCGACATCAACAAGTCCGGAACGCGAAAAGAGGAGCTTCTGCTGGAGCCGGAAACTCTGAACAAGGTATTTGTGCTCAGGAAAGCCCTCAGTCCCATGTCCACTACCGAAGCTATGGAATTGCTTTTGGACAAGATGCGGTCGGCCAAGACAAACGAAGACTTCCTGGCCAGCATGAATACTCCCTGATTGTTCGACCAGGAAAGCGTCCCGGCTGTCTGTTTGCGCTCTGAAGAGAGCGCAGACCGGCAGCCCCGGCGTTGTTAGATGAGGCCCGACGGTGGGCCCCACCGTGGGCCCACCGTGGCGTCCCGACAATCGTGTTGCCGTCCCCGGGGCCATCAGGGGCAGTAAGTAATCCTCGGTGATTGGGCAGGGCATGGGTTCTGCCTCCGTCTTTGTTTCCTTGAGAATTGTTATCAGTATTGTCTGTCCGTGTAGCCCGGTATAAGTAATGGCTTGAACTTGTAGCAGGCGTTATATTGTAGTACCATGGCCAGCTTTTCGACCATACCCGAGCTGGATGTCGAGCTTCTCAAGAAGTACGACAGGGCCGGCCCCCGATACACCAGCTATCCTACAGCTCCTGCTTTTCACGAAGGCTTCCAGTCCGAGGATTTCCGGCAGGCTCTGACAGGAAACAAACCGTTACCGTTCGGCGGCACAAATCGAAACCTTTCGTTATATTTTCACATTCCTTTCTGCGATACGCTTTGTTACTTCTGCGGTTGTAACATGATTGTTTCCAACAATCGAAGTCGCATTAACCATTATTTGCAATACTTGATCCGCGAGATAGGGCTGAACCGCAGTCATATCGCCGACAACCGAAAGCTGGAGCAGTTGCACTGGGGAGGGGGCACCCCCACTCATTTGAATCCGGAGGAGATTCGAACCCTGGGAAAAGCCATAGCCAGTAACTACGATTTCGCCGATGATTTCGAAGCCAGTTGCGAAATAGATCCCAGGGAGCTTACCCGGGAGCATCTGGAGGCTCTCCATGAATCGGGCTTCAATCGAATCAGTCTGGGGTTGCAGGATTTAAATCCGCAGGTTCAGAAGGCTGTGAACCGCATACAATCCCTGGAGCTTACCGCTGGAATCGTCAAGCAGGCTCGCGAACTGGGATTCAAAAGCATTAACATCGATCTTATTTATGGATTACCGCGACAAACCCCCGGTAGCTTTGCCGCCACACTGGAGCAGGTTCTGGAAATGGATCCGGATCGAATTGCTCTGTTTAACTTTGCCTATCTTCCCAAAATGTTCAAGCACCACAAAGTGATTATTTCGGAAGAGATGCCCGGTCCGGCAGATAAGCTGGAGATATTGGTTCGTTCAGTCCAACGGATTTGTACTCGTGGGTATCGCTTCATCGGTATGGATCATTTTGCCAAAGAAGGCGATGAGCTGGCTCTGGCGCAGGACCGAGGGGATCTATACCGCAATTTTCAGGGCTACAGCACCAGGAAAGGCCTGGATGTAGTGGCTCATGGAATCACCGGGATCAGTCAGGTGGGCCGAACCTACAGTCAGAATTTAAAGACCGAAAAGGAATACTTCGAAGCGCTGGATGCCGGCAGGCTGCCGACTCTGAAGGGCTACGAACTCACCGAGGACGATCTTATTCGTAGGCACGTCATTACCGAGATAATGTGTCACTTTCATCTGGAATTCCGAAAATTTGAAGAGCTTACGGGCCATCGTTTCAAAGACTACTTTGCCCCGGAACTGGCTTCTTCGGGGCCCGATAGTCTGGCTTCCATGGAAAAGGATGGTCTGGTGCGGAGGAATCCGGAGAGTCTGGAAATCCTGCCCATGGGTCGATTTCTGATTCGCAATATTGCCATGTGCTTTGACGCTCACCTCAAGCGAAGCGTCGGCGCCGCCGGCTATTCGCGCACTATTTGATCGGAAGAGAGAGGTATCTCTATCCGGGCCTGAAAATTCCCTTCTTGAAGTTGCGCCAGGATTTCGCCGCCGAGTTCCCGAATTCGTTTCTGGATGCCTTCCGTGCCCAAACCCGGGGAATGTCCGGAGTTGCTATAATCCGAGGCGGAATGCATTTCTATTCGGACGACGTCTCCGCTCTTTTGTAGCTTCCAGCGCGATGGCCCCTTACCATATTTCAAATCATTGGTCACCAATTCCTGGACGATCTTAAAAAGTTCATCCGCCAGCGAAGGAGCCAGTTCTATGGGTTCGTCGCGGAAATCGCGGTATACACGTCTGCCGGCCCTGGTATATCTTCGCACAAGGTTCGCTTCCAGTCCTTCATTTAGATTGCCCGCAAACTGTTGCGATTCGCCCATTTCATCTAGAGAGTCCATAATCATGGCAATGGTTCGATCAATTTCCTCTTTCAGCTCTTGCATCTCAAGCGCACTTTCCTCATCGGTTAGTGATAGTCTGTCCGCAAGAAGTCTTAGATCCGTAAGCTGAGCTCCAAGCGAATCATGCAGGCTTTGACGCACTTTCATTTGATTTGCATCGGCCAGGGCCGCCAGCTCCGTCTTTTGATCCTTCAAACGCCGGTCCATGGCGATAAGGGTAATAAGACGCAACTGAATCAAATCCATGGAAACGGGTTTGATGAGCCGGTCGACCAGGGTAAACCTGTTGGGATGCAAAAATTTCGGGAGTTCTTCGCAGCGAGAAAGAAGCAGCACCGGTGGAGGCTCAGCGAAGGCTTGCTCGAGTCGGCTTAGAAGCTCGCTTAATCTATGGCCCGGTGTTTCCAGAAGATCCAGTACCAGGGCCCGCATATTCCGAAAAGCGTCAGGGAGCTCGTCGTTTTCTGCCACTGGAAGGGAGTCAAGGTCCAGACATTGAAAGCGCTGCGCCAGTCTTTCCTTTAATCGGTGGCCATAAAGGATGTCTTCGGAGTACATAAATATTGCATCCAGGTTCTCGGACGGCTTATCTGTTTCCGGGACTTCGGTAGGTGGATTCGGCGCCGGGGCTGAAGGTAAATCCACGGAGAATCCAGAATCATTAAAGGAAAACTTCAGATCTTTGCATTCAGAGTCCGGGCTGTCTCCTGCGATGTGGTCCAGGACCAATCTGGCGATGGAAACCTTGCGGTTCTGGATGTTTGAGGGCTTCTGACCGGCAGCTGCCTGCGCTCGCAGTATGATCCGATTCTTCTTCCGCGTGGCCGACAAAGTCAAAGAGGTTGGCGTATACAGGATGCAATAATTGTCCAGTAATCGGTTCAGAAGCCGGCGAAAGTCAGCGGGGTTGGAATGAACAAAAAGATCGGTCGATATGCGATTGATGAGCTGCGTGTTTCTTGAAGCAGAAAAAAGCCGGGCATGAATCAGTGCATCTTCCGACAATTGGGCCAGGCTCACAGTGCCCGCCGCCCCCGGGGCTGAGAAGTCGGAAAATAGATCCAGCAAGCGACTGGCATCCTCCATGATTTCTCGGATCTGTTGCGCCGATCCCGGGGCTCCCTTACCCGCATAGTCCCTGGCTGCATCGATGATTTCCGACAATGGCTTCTGCAGTTGTTTTGCGGTATTTCGCAAGAAGCGGTCCCGGGTTTGCTCTGCTTCCCGGAGACTGGATACTGCCATGGCCCAGGTCTTTTCCGATCTGCTTCGGGCGCCAGCTTCCCGCTTCTGAAGCGCATGTATGCGGTAAACGAGGATACCAGAAATAAGCATCATCTGTAGCGCGGCGGCCGGGGCCGAGCTTTCCAGCGAAAGGAAGGAAAGCACAACACCGGTAATCAAAATCAATATGGCCAGAACAAGAATCCGGTTTTCGGTGATCCGGATCCTTGACAGGGGAAGGGTGAGGGCCAGTCCCGCGAAGAGCAACTGCATTCCATTTAGCAGAGTTTCCGGGAGCTGCAACCAGACTGTCTGCAATGAGAGAATCAATGCAAATCCGGCGAGAGCCATTAGGATTGCATGAAAGGGTCGATTGGTCTTGTTTCGCGCAAACTCCATGGTAAATAGTAGAATGGCGGCCGGCCAAAGCAATCCCGAGAACTGCAGCATCTTCTGGTCCAGAGAACCGGGGAATACTCCCAGCTCGCGATGAAAACCGGAATGTAGCAACTCGAATAACAGAAAGCTGAGCGAAAACACAACCAGATAAAGATATACAGGATGGCGAAGCGCGATCATCAGAGATAGAAGATAGAGCGAAAGTACCGCCAGAATGAGAAATGATGCTCCGAGATACTGGGAACGAACATTGCTCAACGGAAAGTGGTCCGCCGGTTGCCAGAGCTGTACCTTTAGAGGCGATTTCAACCCGGATAGAATCAATTTGCAAGGCGGAGGACCGGTCAGACGGAAGGTAATCCTGGCGAAAGGGTCCGGCCTTAGCGTTTTTGGAGCGGTCATATCTTCGCACTCCAATGTCGCCGGTTCGGGTAGTCGCTTGGCCGCAACTTCGAGGATAAATGGGGTTCTTATTCCGGCGGGTATTTGGTAAACCGTGGAACTCCCGGACTCTTCTGGCAATAGCTCTATTGGCTCTGCGTCCACGCCGGTTACGGGGAGTAAGGCCAATATCAGAAAGAGGATGCTGTACGGCCGCTTCGAATCTTGCATTCTATTCACGCGGATCAGAGCCTGATATCAGGCAGGATCAATGTCAAGGTAGAATATCACTGGGCCGGTTATACTTAATCGCTCCATATATAAAATAATAGATGATTCACGTATGTTTGGATACACAATGCCGCACAAAGGGCTCTGTCGTTTTCTCCGGCAAAGCTCCGTGGTTCGGTGTAATAATGATTGCCCAATGACTGCCCAATGACCGGGTGGCCCGGGTTCCGGCTAATCGATGCCCATTTGTTTGAGTCTTTTTCCGAGTTCGGCTCGGCTGGAGACCTGCAGCTTGGAGTAGATATTCTTTATATGTTGCCGCACCGTATGTATACTGAGATGCAGGGTTTCCGCCATTTCTCTGGGCGAAGCGCCGGAAGAGAGCTCTTCCAGAATCTGCTTTTCCCTTACGGTTAGTTGACTCAAATCCTGAATCGTGCTTTTGTCCCTCTGGAAGTGACGCATGA
The DNA here is from genome assembly GCA_002730875.1 of Spirochaetaceae bacterium. Taxonomy (GTDB): domain Bacteria; phylum Spirochaetota; class Leptospiria; order Leptospirales; family Leptonemataceae; genus UBA3465. The sequence goes on from PCBI01000019.1 coordinate 416,077, forward strand.
CTCGAAGGGCCACAGTGGGGGTTATGACCGCGCCGCCATTGAGCACAATGCGGATCACTTCCTGGATGTCGTCCATTTCGGACTTTAACACGTAGGCAACTGCGCCAGCCTTTAAAGCCTGAAATACGATCTCGTCGGATTGCAGACTGGTAAGCATGATCTTTTTCAGATCAGGATACTTTTCGCTTAGCATTCCTGCCAGCTCCACTCCCGACAGACCAGGTAAGTGGATGTCCAACAACGCCAGATCCAATCCTGGGAGCTTTGAGTCCCTCCACATCATCTCGCCGGTGGGCCAGATGTGCACCGAGGATACCTCTTTCCAGGACTCCAACCTCTCTTTGAGAAAGACTCCAAACTGTTCGTCGTTTTCTACAATTCCAATATTCATTGATCCCAGGCTTGGCAGAGGTACAGATCATACCCTGCATTGTTCTGCGCAGCAATACCCAATTGTGGTTAGTTCCGGGTTCGCCTTGCTTCAGCCATTGCAGCGCTCCGTCTCGTTTCGATGAGGCAGATTCGAACGGGAACGGTTTTCTGTCGAATTGTGAATAGCTCCGTTTTGCCGGAGCTATTCACCGGAGGCCCGGCCTCAGCCAGAAGGAGAAATTTCTAGATAGTAAAATAAACGCCCAGCGTTAGACTATGAGTCTCTATCGACATGGAGTTCTTGCCCGGTTTGTAGATCACCGGTAGTCCGGCCTTATACTTAATTAGTATATTGTTTCGCATGTAACCGATTTCGATGATCGGCGCTTCGCCATAGAATACATCGGTCTTTTCGGTGGCTTCATTATCCAGCATATAGTACTTGTGGATGTTGTTTAGATCGTTTCCCAGAAGCGCCAGAAGCTGCAACTGCTTCAGATCCACTTTTCGCGCCAGTATGATGTCGGCCACGATGTAATCCGCCCTGGATATGGCGCCCGATTTGAGCAGCAAATAGCGTGTCCGTCTTTCATCGCTCATGTTTCCGTTCTGAAGTCTGGAATAGCTCAGCACATCAATGTGGTCCAGTCCCCCTGGTTCGCCAAAGTTTAGATAGGCTTCATAGAGTGTGCTTCGCCCAAAGTTGAATTCTCCTTCCAGGCGAGCGATCCTGGCTCCGGCCACCAGCCCAAGGAAGAAACCCACATCCCCGCGGTACAGATTGCCGGTGGCAAAGTAAAGACCCATGCCGGCTTCCGCTGTGTTGGCTCGTAGAAAAGCTTCGGAGGTGTCTATTTGTAAGGTGGATAGGTCAAAATAGGGCGCAAAGTAGATATGCGGAATAATGGGATTGGGCGTGGACTGAAGGAATAAAGAACCCGAGCCTGCATGAACGGTTACAGCGTCATCGAAACCGCTCAGCCCTCTGGTATAACCGCCGTACTCCTGGCTGGCGGTTAAGGCTGTGTAGGAACCGGTGGCGCCTATCATAATATCCGCGGACAGAGAATGGTTTGCAAAGAATGCCGCCAGGGCAATGCTCAAATGAACGATGGGATTTCTGAACTGCATTTTGTGACTCCGAATCTGAAGCGATATCTGAGACGGGCCAGATACGCATTTCCACTACTGGTTATTTCATTCGACGAACCAGGGCCGAAAATGGATCGGCGAAATTCTAGAATCTCCAGAATACGCCCACCATCAGATTATGGCTTTCTATGAACAACTGGCCGTTTTTTGATTTATACGGAGCCGGCAGGGAGGCTCGATATCGAATCAGATAGTGGTCGCCCATGTAGCCTAATTCCAGGTCCAGGGAAAGACCGTGGTAGAGATCGCTTTTCTCCGAAGACTCCAGATAACCGCCATAAAGCCGGTGTATTTCATTCAGACTCAGGCCGGAGGCCCAGAGCAGGGTAAGGAATTCGGGGGCAATCCTCGGACTCAGGGCAATATCGGAAATGATGTAATCCTCCCTGGAAATACTGCCGGCTTTGAATAACAGGTAGCGTAGCCTGCGTTCGTCATCCAGAGTCCCCGATCTGCGTCTGGAAAGGTTGAGTACGTCAATGTGATCCAACCCGCTAACGCCGCTGGCCGTAAACGGATTCCGGGTGTCGAGCAGATACGCCTGGTACAGAGATCCCCGGCCAAAGTTGAAGTTACCTTCCAGATAGGTGCTGCGGGCGCCCAACAGTACCCCGGCATAAAAATTTACATCTCCACGGTACAGATCGCCGGACGACACATACAGGCCCGCCCCCAGTTCAGCAATGCGCGCCTGAAGATATTTGCCCCTGTTCTGGGATTCGAGTTGGGACATGTTGAAGTAATAGTCATAGAAGGTATGCGATGACAAGGCGCTCGGAGTGGTCTTCATGAAGAAAGAGTAGCCCAGATTGGATACAGACTCCGTTCCTCGAGCTCCATCGATGGTTCGGAAGGAGGATCCCGGTCGGGGCCCGGCCAGCAGGTTCTGATAGGAACCGCTAACCCCGAACAGTAACTCTCTATACCTGTGATTCTCTAGATCCGCTTCCCGCTCCGCCCCGGCAGGAAGGGCAGTCGGTCCGCCCCGTGCTCGTCTTCTTTCTGCCTTCCAGATATTGTAACTGTCGCGTACATCGGTGGAATCGAGTATGATTTCTTCGTCCAGGGCGGCATATTTTTCCCCTTGCGCATCCAGTGGACTGTCTGCCGTCCCCATTTCGGCTCCCTTTCTTGCCATGGACAGATGCTCAAACGTTCCCGTGCGTAAGCTTCCATGGGTTACCTTGAGTATGTATTGTCCCCCGGCTTCTACGTCCAGAGACCATCGAGAATCCCCTACGGTTATTCGGTGACGGCCCGGAGACAGCTGCAGTACATGATAGGCTCCGAAATGCAAAGCCCGGTCGGGCTCCGAGTTCACCCTTAGCGGCTGCTCGGCCCAGCTATCTCCTATGATGTACACTACAGCATGCGAATAGGATCGAGGCGCCGGTTGGAACGGATCGCCTTCGGTACTTCGGCAACCGGTAGACCAGAGAATGGAAAGGATCAGGAAGCCCCGGAACGCTTTCATGGAACCAGTGGAACGCACAATGGCTCCGCCGACCAGCCCAATACGCAGGTCCGCTTCCCTGGCTACTCTTCATTGTAGCAAAGATAACCAGGGAAGAAAGGGCCTATTTAAGCCCTGCATCACTGTCGATATTAACAGGGTAAGGAAGCCGGATTTTGTGTCCGGACGGGGCCCATGTTAGAGAAGTCAGTTAGTAATCAAGCAGCGTTACCGCAGTTACTGAAAAAGGATGCCAGCGGTCGCCTTACCATACGATCGTCGGTACTACAGCAGCTGGTGTCGGAAAGCTCCAATCTGTCCAGGCTTGTGGGGGCCACTCAGAGCATCATGGCCGAGCTCGACCTGGATGCGTTGCTGGGCGTTATCATGAACACCGTAACCGAGGTTATGCATGCGGATCGATCGACGCTGTTCTTGATAGACCGTGAAAAGGAAGAGCTGTGGTCCACGGTAGCCCAGGGCAGCGAAGAGATTAGAATTAAGCTTTCCGAAGGCATCTCCGGTCACGTGGCTACCACAGGCGAAACGGTGAACATTGAGGATGCCTACCAGGACGCCCGATTCAGTCGCGACTACGATTTAAAGACCGGTTATCGCACAAGATCTATATTGTGTATGCCCATCCACGATCAGGCCGGGGAAATCATCGGAACGATTCAGGTTCTAAACAAACTGGACGGGGACCGTTTTGCGGAGACGGACGTGCAGTTACTGGGCGCTTTTGCTTCCCTGGCCGGAATCTCCCTGGTGAATGCCCGGGCCTTTGATGAACTAAAAAAAGCCAGGGACTTTCTGGAGGTCCGTGTAGAGGAGCGAACGAGAGACCTGGAAGAGTCCAGGCAGGAAATCCAGAAGCTCAACGAATTCACGTTAAAGATCAACGCGCTTTCGGAACTGGACGAAATCGTCCGAGAGGTCTTCGGATTCATCGACGAGAACTTTGATATCGATGGAACCATGCTGATCCTGGCTAATTTTGATCAGGGCGAGTTTGTGGTTTCGCATCTTTCCGAGAGTTTGCAGCAGGTCATGGGCGAGCACCTGGAAAGTCTGAAATCCCTCCGAACGCCGTTATCGCCGGATGCAGGAACCCTCTGGAAAGTGTATGCAGAGAAGCGAAGACTGTATCTTTCTCGAATTCCGGAGAAGGAGATAACCGCAAACGTTGACCGCCTCTTCTATGAGGCCCTGGACCTGAAAGCCTTCCTCATGGTCCCTTTGATTATTCGGGGGGAAGCCATCGGAATCGCCTGCTTCACCAGCGTGCGAAAACGGATGCAGCTTTCGCGAGAAGAACTGGATTCCATCGGTCGATTCTGCAACCAGATTGCCGGAGCCGTGTACAACTCTTCGCTCTACGAACAGGTAAAGCAGGAGCGGGCCCGAGCGGAAAGTCTGTTACTGAGCATCCTGCCGGAGCAGGTGGCCACGGAGCTCAAGCAAAAAGGGTCGGTAACCCCGGCCAGCATTGGAGCGGTGTCCGTGCTCTTTACGGATTTTGTTGGCTTTACCGGCATTGCCGAGCAGATGTCGCCCTGGGAACTGATTCGGGAGCTTGACGGCTGCTTTTCCCAGTTCGACGAAATCTGTCGTCGCAATGGTCTGGAAAAGCTAAAGACCATAGGCGACGCCTATATGGCCGCTGGCGGACTGCCGGTCCTCAACAACACTCATCCGGTGGATGCCTGTCTCACCGCACTTGAGTTGCTGGCATTTATGGAGGGTTTGCAGCAGATCAAAGATCAGATGGGCCATAATTTCTGGCGGCTTCGCATTGGCGTGCATACCGGTCCCGTTACTGCAGGAGTAATCGGAAAAGCGAAGTTCGCCTACGATATCTGGGGCGATGCGGTAAACATTGCCAGTCGCATGGAATCCAGTAGCGATCCTAACCGAATCAACATCTCCGGGGCTACCTACGAACTGGTGAAGGATTTCTTCGCATGCGAATATCGGGGTAAGGTGGCGGCCAAGAACAAGGGCGAAATGGATATGTATTTTCTGAACCGTATTCGTCCCGAGCTATGCGAAGACGAGGAAGGAAAAATCCCCAATCAGGCCTTCAGGCAGCTGTACAAGGAGATTCAGACTGCTCTGAAATAGCCGAGCCGCTCGCCTTTCCCTATACTTGCATCCGGAGTCCGTCGCCCCTGGCTATTGCCCCCCGGGCTGCCTGCCTTGCCCGTGGCAGAGGCGCGCCTCTCTTTCTCCCTGTCCAGATCCTCGAAGCGGTTTCCCACTCCGTTGCCGGGCAGAGCCGGCTATGGATCCTGCTTCCTCTGTTGGCGTTTCTGCATTTGAGCCAGAAGTTGCCGCAGAGCATCGCTGGCCTCATCAATGCCGGTGCTTAATTCCTCAAGCGTTCGGCGGGAAGGGTTCAGATTAATCTTGCTTCGCAAGTCATGCAGTTGTTGGCCCACCGAATTCTGAAGCCGACTCAGAACAATCTGTTCCGAATGGCTCTGGTTCTGGAGGTATCTAGAGCGCTGGCGTTTTAGCTTTGCCCCCAGTTGCAATGCGGCCCACAGGGATTCTCTCAGGTCTTGTTCCGTGCAGGGACGGACGATTATGCGATCCAAAACCGGATCCAGGAGTTCCTGCATGGCTTCCAGTGGTGGCGCTTCGGGCAAAAGCAGAATACTTGTCTGTTCATTGGTCAGTGAATCAAGAAGTTCACGGGCATCCTCCAGCAAATCCCCGATGGGCCGTGCCGAACTGCCGGAAAGATCAATGCAAAAAACAGATGATTCGGGTACGATTTGCAGCGATGATCGGATGTCCCATCGAAGACCGTCCATTGCCATTCGGGGTAGCCATGCCGTAATCACTGGATCGTTAGAAAGGAGGGTTAGCAGAGGGTGGCCTTCTATCTCTGACTGTTTCGCCGCGGAGAAACTGCCTCCCGTTTCGCCGGGCGGATGGTGGTCAAATGAGAGGGACAGGCACGCGCTGCTGTCATGTACCGCCAGATTCGCACTCTTCTCCTGCAGCGCCTCCAGTTCGGGTTTGAAAGCTTCCGGATCAAATGGTTTGCCCCTGGCTTCTCTTCGAGTCCGGACTGTAATCTCCACCTGGATCCCCCGGGGCGCCAGGTGGCCCTGCAGGGTAAGGACTTTCGGTTCCCACGGGGCCAGCGCATCCAGCAGCGAGTCCATCAGGAGGGAAAGCTTCCCACGGACCGAAGAATCAAGATGGGTGATTAGGTCGGGCGGGACATGGTTGTGATACCGGAGTCCGCGGCGATCCTGCATAGTAGGCAGTCCGGCCATTATTTCTTCCAGCGCCAGGGCCAGAACGACTTCCCTTTCGTAGTGGGGTAATCCGGGCGGACCATAGGTGCTTGCATCCTGAAACAGGCCGTTTTGCTGCCGTATGCGGGCCAGGGTCTTTGCGGCCGGAGAATCATCGCCGAATACGGAACGGCAATTTCTGAGCACTGATCCCAGGGCTGTTTCGATTTCCCGGGCGCTTCTTCCTAGAAGATGGTTTTCGAGGTCGTTCTGGTAGCCACGTGCCTTCCTTTCTACGGCTGCACCGGCCTGCACGGATAGATCTGAACGAAAACGACTACTCTGGATTTGTCGCATGCGAAGCCCCAGGAAAACGGAAAGAAAGACCATCTCAATGGTGGTCCCAAGAAGCGGGGCGTGTTTGGTCCATATGTTCAGCGGCAGAACCGCCACATTGGTGAGTGCGAAAATCAGGATTCCGGCGGTGACCCATAGAAAAGACAGGAATACAGCGACGCCAAGCATCCCGCGAAAGAAGAGCCCAAAAAGCGTCAATAATAGAACCGATACCAGAAAAACATAGAAATGATGCTCGATTATTACAAAGCCGATGTTCGGATGGACAATCGCCATCGGTATAAGCAATAGGGCGCTAGCCATGGCCAGGGATCGGGCAGAATATCGAATCAATCGATTGGGCTTCACCGATTCATACAGCTCGGTAACAAATAACAAGAAGAAGATCTGCCAGAACAATACCCCATGAATGGAAAAATGTGCCGCCTCCGGTGTCCAACCCAATGATACAATGTATCCTGTAACTCCTCCCTGATAGAGGATGTAACCCGGTAAGGATAATAAATAGAGCATTGCGATGTGATTTCGCGAGTATACAGCCAGCCCCAGGGCATAAATCGAAATTAGAATCAAGATCGCAAAAGTGGCCGAGTAGAATCTATAGAGTTCTTGCATGCCTTCGTAGTAGGATGCCTCCTCTGTTAACCTGGCGCCCGAGGTCTGGTAGTAGGGAAGGCGGGATGGGATGATCAGGCTGCAGTTGCTTGCGACGGTTTCAATTTTATAGGAAGGCGTGGCTTCGATAATGGGATCGATTCGGCGAACCGGAGGACGGTTCTGGAAATCATCGTAACAAGTCAGGAAACCGGAATAAGACTCCCTGTAGTAATACCGGGTGTCCAGGTAGTAGGTCTGACCTGGATCCGGAACGGCAAAATCGTATCTGACCCAGAATCCGCTGGTGCTCTTGAAAGAGCTGACTGGCAAAGGCTCCATTGGTTCAAATTCATCCATAGCCGGCGGATGGTTCTTCCAGAAATCCTGGTATGGATGCACCAGGATATTCTTGCTGTAAATCTTGATCCCGCCCTTTCGCGCAGTAATGGGCTCCACCTGAACATCCGTGGTCGACTGCCCGGCCGGCGCCCTGTCGCTTTCACTTTCTGTTTGCTGCGAAAGAAAAAGCAGCAGAGAGCCAGCAATCGCTGTCGCTCCCAGGAAAAAATGCATCTTCCGACGAATTGCAAGCATACCTGGAGGCCTGGAGTTCACTTATGAACAGCATTGCGTCTTTCTTTCTTGCCAGGCAAGCGTAAAAGACCTTTGGATTCATTTTCATTGACTATACGTAGATTTGTGTTTTAAAGCATGTCTGCTGCAGTTGGATCCGAGTCAGGCAAGCTGTGGTAGATTCGGTAGACTCCCGGAGGTGGTTGCCAGGAGGCGATTATCATATCAAATAAGGCTGACTGGTTGCGCACGAATCGGGCAGGCGGCTGGGATTATGCGGAAGCAGTTTTTTGTCCAGGGATAGAGCGTTTGAGCGTCTGAGCGGATAAGGACTGGCATTCTCTGGCCACGCCTGCATAGTCCCGGGTAATCTTCAGCGATCGCTCACCGGAACGGAAAAGCAGCCCAGGACTTCATGGAGCGGACCGCCGGACTGCCAGATTTCTACAGCAGAGGCGAGGCGCTGTACCAGGTCCGGGTGCCAGTTATGGGGAAGGGTTTCCCGCAGATACCGACCGACGATACTGGGGTGGTTTCCGTCGGCCGCCAGGCATAAACCTTCCTGCAAATGCCTTTCGGTTATCCGGCTCCTGATTACTTCATGGGCTGCCTGCTTACCTTCTTTTTCGCAATGCCGGCAAAGGTCCCTGAAGAAATCGGCGATGGTTTCTATGTCTGCTCCTGGCTGGACCATGGTTTTGTCCCACTGGATCATTAGACGAAGCGGATATCGAATCAATCATAAACTTGTATTGTTTCTTTAGAATTTCGATAAATACCAACAATTAGGTAGTGTAAGGGGTGTAGCCCCGACCAACTTCCCGAAGAAGCCTAAGGTGAACGATGTACGCCTCCGGGGAAACTCTTGCCCCGGTACTCCAGTGTGATGTTCTGGGCTCATGGTTCCGGGTTTCTCCAAACAGCATTCCGGGAAGGGCTCCGGTTACCCGGGAAAGTGCGCGCTTTTGGCGCTTGCAGTCATATCCCTGTTTTCAGGATGCCGTGCGGCGTCGGAGCATCGTACCCGGGACCTCGAACTTGAGATTTGCTTTAAGACGAACGGCGCATACTGGTTGCAGTTTGCTCTCTACGAAGACCGACCATTGCCGGATTTCGAAACGGCGGGTTCGGTTGAGTTGTTATTTTTCAGTTTGGGGCGTACCGGGCTCGATTTGGGCGAGCCTCTTTTTTCTCATACCCCTGGCTTTTCCGGCCTTGCACCTCTTCCAGAGACCGGGACCATCCGCCTTCCGGTGCGGTACGGGGATTTTGTTTTGATACTGCTGGGTAAGGAGCTTCGGGAGCCGGTATGGAGCTATCCGCATACGGAACCGGGTCTGCTACTGAAGGTTGAGTCCGGGCCGGGCGATTCGCCGAAGCTTACCTTTGCCAATGATCGACGGTTTGTTTACGAGCAATCCATCGATCCGGATTTTTTTGACTCCCTGGAGGTCGCCACCCGGACCGCCACCGCCGAGGAAACGGACATGGTTCGCCATTCCAGAACCTGGATGGACCTCGGTAGGTCGGAATCCCAACCGGCTTTCGGTCTGGAGACCAGACCAGGATGCCCAAATGATAACGAAGTACTGTGGAAATTTGAAGATTAGGCCGGCAACCAGGATAAACGCTGAATGATGAAATTGGGATACACTCTGCTCCTCTTCGCCGCGATCTTGAGTTTGCAATGCAGTACAAGACCGCCGTCCTTTTACATGGTAGCTCGTCATCCGGAGCTTCTGGACGTAAAGAGCTCTCGATTGCAGCTAGTAATCCGAAACTCTGGTGGCGCGAGCTACTCAAACGAATTTTTGGCCTGGCGGGCTCGCATCATTGGATACGATCGCACCGATGTAATCTCCGCTTCCATTCTCGGGCCTTTCTTTGATGCAGAGGAGAATCCGGCCGGCGGACGGCCCCTTTTTCTTGCCGATGGCAGGTTTCGTAACCAGATTCAGCATTCTTTCTCGCTACCGTCGGCAGAGGCTTCGATCTTTATTCGACTTTTTCGGCAACGGCGATTGCCTTCTACCTGGTGGAGAGACAGCTTCGTCGAAGACGATGAGTTTCTGGCCATGCACCTTTACCTGGAGCCCCCTGAAACGCTGAGCGCAGCAAAGGAAAACGAGCGACCGGCGCGCAGGCAGCCGTTGTGCCGGGCGTCTTTCTGGAAGCTTCATAATCCGGTGCGAAGCATTGTTCATTGCAATCTGGAATCCCCTGCCACGGAAAAGCGTATTGTTATCGAGCTTCATCAGGGGAGCTCGGATGCGCCGGAAGTCTTACTGAATGGCCAGCCGGCTTCCGGGGAACCCACGAACGGAAGCCCCGGCGGGCCTTGATAGGGGAACAAATCGCTCAGGTTAGAAGCCTGACAATCCTCCACACCGGCTTGTGCCTCGCGTTTTGGGTTCGTTCAGGGCTTTGGGTTGCAGGGGCGCGGCTTTCTGGCTGTGCGTCTGCCTTTCTGGCCTCAGCGTTCTACGGTCCTGGTCTTTTTTTAGATGACCGTAACTTTAGGAGTTGCCACCCAGGAGGCAGAGCGTACCGGGGTACTGTAATGCGGGTGCGCTCGTGAATGCACCGATTTCGCTCAGGAGTTTTCTGTGGCTCAATCCAAATCATCGATTACAAAATGGGTATTCATTTCCCTGGGAGTCCTGGTCGCAATGCTTCTGGGTTTTGCCACATACATGGGAGTGTTTCATTCAGTCCATGTTGTGGAGACCAGCTACGGTCCCGCCCGGCTAATCTATAGCACTCACAGGGGACCTTACGAAGATCTGGGCGCGAGCTGGGAGCGGTTTCAGAAACAGTGGCAGTCTGCCGGTTTGACTACTTGCCATAGCCTGGCAATATATCTGGATGCACCGGATACCCCGCCCCAGGATTTAAGATCAATCCTGGGTTGCGAAATCGGAAGTCTTTCCCAGGAGGATCATGCAAAGCTTTCTGAACAATTCCCGGTCTTTGAAATACCGAAAATGGAAGTCCTTTCCAGCCAGTTTCCTTATCGCAATATGTTTTCGTTTATGCTGGGACCCATGAAGGTGTACCCGGAGATTCAGCGCATCATGGAGGAGCAGGGTTTCCAGCCGGCAGTGGGAATTGAAGTTTACGGCGATCCAGAAAACATGGAGACCATTCAGTTCATTCTCCCCAAAAAAGAGAAGCGCGAGACCTTCTTGCCTCTGGAGGAGGCCTTTCGGTAATTCGTGGCGCTTAACCGATCCACATCCCTGAGTATGGCATTTCTGTCCTTTGCAGAAGTCAACGGCTCCCCCCATCCGTTCACGCCTCGAAACGTTTGACTTCTACTATCTATTTCAGAACGTCCCCGAAGAGTTATCTATATGCCCCTTGCCATTGAAACCGAACAATTGACCAAGAGCTACGGCGCCCACCGCGCCCTGAGAGGCGTCGATCTTTCTATCGAAGAAGGCTCGGTATATGGTCTCCTGGGGCCTAATGGCGCCGGCAAGACCACTACTGTAGGAATCCTGACCACGCTTCTCAAGCCGGACACCGGAATGGCGCGAGTGCTGGGCTTTGACGTTGTGGCCCGGGCCCAGGAAGTGCGAAAGCGAATCTCCCTCACCGGTCAGTATGCATCGGTGGATGAAGACCTCACGGGTATCGAAAACCTTATACTGATTGGTCGTCTGTACGGCTATAGCTGGAAAGGCGCCCGTTCCAGAGCAGAAGAGCTTCTAGAGGCCTTCGACCTGGCCCGTGTAAGCGGTAAGCTTGTGCGAACCTATTCCGGAGGTATGCGCCGCAGGCTGGACGTGGCCGCAGGGCTGGTTGTGCATTCCGACGTTATCTTTCTGGACGAGCCCACCACCGGACTGGATCCAAGAAGCAGAAATCAGGTCTGGGACATTATTCGTGCGATTGCTCATCAGGGCGCCACGGTGCTCCTTACCACGCAATATATGGAAGAGGCGGATCGCCTGGCTCATCGTCTTGCTGTCATCGATCATGGCCGGGTGATTGCCGAAGGTACCGGGCGCGAACTAAAGGCAAGGGTGGGAGCGATGGCTTTGCATGTCCGGCTATACACCGCCGCGGATGCGAAGCGAGCAACTGCGGAGTTAATGCGACTCAAATTGGAAGTACACCCTGGTGGCGATGCCTTTAGTCTGACGACTTCCATAGAAAAGGATGAACAGATCTCGCGAATCTTTCATGCTTTGAGCAAGCGAGGTCTGAAGATGTCCGAGTTTTCTGTGGCGCAGCCCAGTATGGATGAGGTCTTCTTCGCCCTGACCGGGCACGCTCCGGCAGAAGACGGCGAAAAAGCAGCAGGAGAATTATCATGAGCGTCAGGAAATCCTCCGCAAAAGGCAATCGCGTTAAAAAATCGACCGTGAAGAAACCGGGCGCAAAAAAATCGACCCGCGCAAATTCACGGGAAGGCCAGTCCGCCAGAAGCAGAGCGGTCGCCAGTGTGGCCGAAGGGAACCGTCCCGTTTCGACGACGGAAGGAGAACGGGCCAATCTTCGCGGAGTTTTTAATCCGAGCCCCAGGCCGGCCCGGGTTTCCGGGATTTCGGCAACTCTTACGCTGGCCTGGCGGGCCATGCTGAAGATCAAGCATGTACCATTTCAGATGTTTGACGTTACCATTATGCCGGTGATGTTTACTCTGCTGTTTACATTTATCTTTGGCGGGGCCCTGGCCGGCACTCCGGAGCAGTACATTCAGTTTCTGCTGCCGGGCATTCTGGTACAGACCATCGTATTCATTACGGTGTATACAGGGGTAGGTTTGAACACAGATATCCAGAAAGGTTTGTTTGACCGGTTCCGTTCGTTGCCCATGTGGCAGCCTTCACCGGTTGTCGGCGCCCTTGTAGGAGACCTGGTGCGTTACTCGGTGGCCTCTCTTGTGATTCTTACCATAGGGTTTATTCTGGGGTTTCGACCGGAAGGCGGGTTGCCGGGAGTTCTGGCGGCCTTGATCCTTGTGATACTGTTCGCATCCTCCCTTTCCTGGATCTGGATGATCTTTGGGATGAAAGTCCATACGCCGGAATCGGTGATGACGGTCAGTTTTATCTTCCTGATGCCGCTAACCTTTGCCAGTAACATCTTTGTAGAGCTGTCAACAATGCCGGAATGGATTCAAATCGCTGTCGGATACAATCCGGTGACCTATCTGGCCACCGCGTCCCGGGCTCTGATGCATGGCGAACCCGCACTGCAAGCCATTCTAGGGGTCATCGGCTACAGCGTAGGATTGACTCTGGTTTTCGCTCCTATCGCTTTAAAGATGTACCATAGCGAAAGATAATCAATGTATGGAAGGACCGGACCGGCGCAAAGACAGTTTCGCATAGTGAAGACAGTTTCGCATACGGAAGGCTGTTTCGCATACGGAAGGCTGTTTCGCATAATATTGTAGCTAACGAAATTCGAAAGGAGGAGTAATCTATGGAAAATCTAAGCAAACCCTGGAAAATCGTAGTCATTGTGCTTCGGACTATCATGGGACTTATCTTTATTGCATCCGCAGTGGTTGTCCTTTTTGGCCTTGTGGAGCCTCCCACGGATATGCCGGAAAACGTTCAGAAGTTTCAGGATGGCATGCAGGCCACCGGATATTTGCTGCCATTGATTAAGGTAACGGAATTGATTTGCGGCATTCTGCTGGTATCTGGTTTCTATGTAGCTCTGGCCTCTGTCATAATTTTTCCGATTACGCTGAACATTACCCTGTATCATCTTTTCGTATTCGAAGAGGGGCTGCCTGTAGCGCTATTTCTGCTGGCGGTAAACTTGATTCTGGCTTATGTGAACAGGGAAAAGTACAGGCCCCTTTTCCAACGAAAGTAGCCTTGCCCTGGGCCGACTGCCTAATCCAGGAAATCCAGCGACGAATTATCGATCAATGTATAGGGCGGTTCGCCGCCCCGGTCCAGAAGTTCCAGATTATGGTGAAAACCGCGGATGGAGACGTAACCTACGATTTCATAAATCCGGGAATTGGCTTTCTTGAGAAGGATGCTCCGGTTGAAGCAAATGAGTACCGGGCTGCGCTCCAGATCTCGGCCCAGTTGCTCCAATACATCCTCGATTTCATGCCATTTCAAGTAGATGTCGATGGAGTTGGCCATGCGAATTGCCACCGGTCGTCCCGAGTCCAGATCCACCGGACCCCGGTCTGGAATGGGCCATCGGTTCGCATCGCCAAAGATCTTCTTCAAGGATTCTCGGCCGTCGGCGCCGACCACCCGAAGATTCTGGGAGGCCAGTAATTCCCGTCGCTTATGCGAAGGGACTTGATACTGAAATAGTCTAACCTGCTCCGGCAAATCCAGAGCAATCACATCCATCTTGCGAAAATCCCTGGCCATGGATCGGGTGGTTACCGCCGGGTACTGCACGTTGGCCAGTCCCGGGCCTACATCGATAAAGAGTATGCCGCTTCCTTCAATATCGCCAATTCCCTGGAGCCAGTGCTTGCGGAGATACTCCAGACCCGGGCCACGCTTGCCGGAATACAGGATGTCTCGGATTAGAATGTTTGTATCGTCCTGACGTCCCGGGTAGGTCCTCGATCGCACGCTCTGTCGATGGTATGCCATGTTAAAGGCGCCAGTATAGGAAGCCACCTGGCTTTGTTCTGACGCTGTGTGAAAGAGGGCCGAGCCTTGCGGAATCTCATGAAGCGAAAGAAAGGTTTCGTACAGGGGACGCCCGGGCCCGTAGCCGCTGTACGATACCTGTCGGCGAGCTCTGGCTGACTCCAGGGAGCGACCCAGCTTTTCTAGAGCAAAAGCCGAGTTATGCAATGCGTACTTATAGGGCGCGTAGCTGGTTTCGCCAATGGACCGTCCGCGCACCGCGATGGCATCCGAGATCTGGAGCGCATCGTCGTATCTTCGAAGATGCAGTAGCGAAGCGTTGATGTTCAGAAGTACTGCCATATTCAAGGTACTGTTGGCCATATCCGCTTCGATGAGCAGGCTTCGCGCCTTCCGAGAGCTCTTTATGGCTTGTTCATAGATACCACGGACGTAATAGCTTACGCCTTTATTGTAATGCAAAATGGCAAGCACCGCCGGTCCTGGATCCAATTCTTCGGCCAGACGCTCCGCCGCCGCAAAATGCTGAACCGATTTTGGCGTGTTTCCCCGGGCCGCAAAGGCCGAGGCCAGGTTCATGTGGCTCTCCAGGCCTGACAGGGAACGCTCCAAACCCTGATCGCGCAAGAGCTGGTAAGCGCTTTGAAAGCGAGTGTAGGCCTCATCGACTTTGTTTAGATATATAAGAGCGCTGCCAATGGTATTCTGGTTGTCCGCATAATAGGAAGACTTGTAACGTCCTTCCAGATACAACCAGCGGTTCGATTCCTCCAACCATTGGCGAGCCAGAGCGCGATCCCGACTCATGGTGCGCCGGCCAAAGTCCTGGTAGCTCAGCGCCACCATCATGGGATCTACCTGATTTCTTCGCATGAGAACCAGCGCCTGTCCGGTGGCGGCCCGGAAGCCGGCCTGACTGGAGTAGCGCGACAGATTCTGTAGCCTGAATACCTTATCCCTGGCTTCGCGAAAGTACGGTTCGATGGCCAGCGCCCGATTATAATAATGTACGGCATGGGTTTCGCTGAAAAGCTCGCGATAAGCTCCCTGGGAAAAATCCCGGAAGGCATCGATGGATGGCTTGAACCTTCGCTGCGCCAGGTCGCTCTCCCGTCTCGAAATCCAGGGCTGGCTCTCCAGACGGGCCCCTATGGCGAGCGCCAGTTCATCCATGCGCATGGTGATATCAAAAGGAAGCGTTCCCAGAACGCTGGCCGGCGCGGTGATTTCCTCGGATTCCTCTTCCCGGTTTCGTACCAGGTCGATGAGTTTTACGGTGATTTCGTATCTTCCATCCTCATATTCCATTTCCCCGGTAAGCAGGAATCGCGCGCCCAGTTGCTGAAGTTTTCGCCGGTACGCTTCGTTATCCGGAACCTGATGAATGCCCAGGGGATCCACTAGCTGGATTCGTTCATAACCCATCAAAAAGGATCGGGTGAGAGCGGCCAGGCCCATGGAGAAGCGTTTGAGTTCGGAAGGCCCGTCGTCGGTATCGAACGGAACCACTGCCAGAACCACCGGCCCGTTGGCCCGGCTGCCCGGGGCTTCGGAACTGGAGTCGGCTACCAGGGTCTGGTTGGGCTGACAGCTCAGGCTTAACAGCAGAGCAAAGGATAGAATCTGCAATCGCATGACTTTTAAGGAGGACGAATGCAAGACCGTCCCACTGCACTCATTTCTGTATATTTCTTAGATTATCGGATGGAAACCTACGGTTATCTACCTCCGACAATTTCGCAATCGCGATGTCTGAGAATTACACCATGCCGCCAGAAGGAGAGGCACCGGCTTGCTCAGTCCAGCTATTTCTAATCTTCCAGAGCCCATGCCGTCTGGATGCATGGGCCGGATCCGTTGCCTTTCAGCAGCAGGATTTTCCAGGAATGCTCCAGCCTCCCCGTACCGCATCTGCCATACCCCGATACACCGCTGCCCTGGCGTTGGATCCAGGGCCCTGGATGCTTTTTGGCCCGGAGTACAGAATTAACTCCGGGATTGCATTTTAGTGGGCGAATGCTCGATTCTACGCTTTACTTGACGCTTACGGTCCCCGTCCAGATTGTGGCGGGATCGGGAGGCAAGGATGAAAACCGGAATCCATCCAGAATACAAAGAAGCGACCATTAAATGTGCCTGTGGGGCTACCTACAAGACCCGCTCTACCAAGGGCGATACCTCCGTGGAGATCTGTTCCAACTGCCACCCGTTCTATACCGGGCAGCAGAGAGTTGTGGACTCTGCCGGTCGTGTTGATCGTTTCAAGAAAAAATACAAACTCAAGTAAGCTCTATCAGCCCACTAGACAACATGAGCCAGCTTCAATTGGAATCCTCTCGTAAGGAGGGGATTCCTGTACTCAAAATCAAAGGCCGATTTGCACTGGAAGATGCCGTTCACTTCGGTGAAGAGCTGGAAAGTCTCATTGAGTCCCTGGACGAGCCTTACTTCATCATGGATTTTACCCGTCTGGAGCATATTTCCAGCGCGGCAATCGGCATATTGGTCAATCTGAAGCTGCGTTTGAATAGCTCTCGAGGCAGTTTCTGGATTTTCGGCGCCAATCAGCGAATTCTGGAAGTTTTTGAACTAACCGGCGTAGATCAGCTACTGGAAATAGAATCTACGCTCAAGGAATGTATCGAAGAAGCCAAAAATCAATAAAGAATGGCCGGCTTTTTCCAGAGATTATTTGCAAAGGTTCGTAGAAAGAAGAAGGCTCCGCCGCCTCCGTCCGATCAGCAGATTCGCTCCAACATCGAAGATCTAATCTCTTCGATCCAATCCAAACTAAACGCCTTTTTGATTACCCGGAAATCCGAGTCGGGACTTGTTGAAAAGTCCGCCAAATGGAGTCTGCATAAGAACCATACCGGCCTATTTCGATTGGATGCGGAAGGCTTCAGCATCCTACTTTTTACCGAGCCGTTCCTGGTGAAGCGACAGGACAAAGTGCAGGGCCTTTTGCCCATTTCAGAAGTAGAACTCTGCCGGGCCGCCAGACAAAAGGATCCGGTAGCCTTTCTACGATCAGCTCAGCCTCCCTCCGGTAAGGGCTACTCCATCTATGAATCGCTGCTGGGGTCTCGCCCGGAAGGGGATGCGCTTCCGGCCATTGACGATCTACTATCCTGGCCCAATGCAGATCTACACCGCCTGATTGCTCGCTGCAGAATGAACGTAGTGGCCCATGTTCTGGTGCAGTCCACCGATGCCATCCGAAAGCTAATACTATCCAATACATCCAGACGGTACAAAGAGATGATGATCACGGAGCTGGAAAGCTTGAAGAGCCCCGGCTCCGATCCCGATTTAAATCCGGGCAGCCGAAACCTTGGACTGCTGGAGTTTGAAAAAGCCCTGGAGGAATTCCGCCAGGAGATGCAACAGTTCCGCAGAGAGGATGAACGGCGAGAGGCCCGCCGCCGTCGAATGGAAGTCCGAGGCCGGTAGGAGCGCAGGAACTTCGAGCGTACCTCCACGGAAAAGCGTAGCTTTTCCGCAAACACGAGGTTTGCGAGGTCCGTAGGACCGCAGACACCTCACGGGAGAAGGTGGTCAGGAGGACCAGCTGGAAGGCGGCAGTATTATCGGAAATCTGCGGAGCAGATTTCCCCGAATTGGAACTCCGAGCGTACCTCTAAAGTGCGGAGCACTTTGGGCAAACACGAGGTTTGCGAGGTCCGTAGGACCGCAGACACCTCACGGGAGAAGGTGGTCAGGAGGGCCAACTGAAAGGCGGCAGTAGTATCGGGAATCTGCAAAGCAGATTCCACCGGTCGCAACTTCGAGCGTACCTCTAACGAAAGGATTGGACAAAAATTGCTCCTGATGCAACTCTGTAGCTGGTAATCAGAATGAAAAGAACCCTAATACTCTCCGCGATTCCACTGTTGCTTCTTTGCGCCGCTTTCAGTTGCAAAGGTGACGCGTTGGATCTAACACCGGGCGATATCGAATCCCCGATCGTTTTCTCAGACAACAAGACAGAACCCGGTAGGCCGGGTAATTTTCGTTGCCTGCAAGTCATTACGGAGGGCTCGGCTGGTGAAGATATGGCCCGCTTTCTCGGTAACCATTTCTTCGGCAGTGCCAGGCCGCAACTCGGTTCAAACGCATGCACTGCCGTGTTGCCGAATGGGAAATCGGCCTGCAGGGTGAGTATCAAATTGGATTTCACCGAGGCTGACGCCGCGATACAGGGGCTCAAAGGGAGAGCCGGGGTCGATAGTGTGCCGGATACGATTTCCCTTGCTGTTATTCTTTACGAAGGCGGGGACGGTTATTCCTACGTTACTCGCCAGTTCTGTGGGATGTATAAAGATCGGTATGCGGCGTCGCTATTGAAATATCTGGACACCGACGGCGTACGGATTACCAAACTGGACAATGCCTACCGGGAAAGAAAAAAAGAGCCCTGAAATTCGGTAGAAGCATCCAACGGGTTGAGAACCGGGTGAGAGAGCGTATCTTCGAACCTTTAATGCTGAGCTTTGAACCATTCAGCCCAGGCGGATGGCTCTTCTCCCAGGTCCTGCCCGGAAATCTCACGCAATGCCCGAAGTGCTAACTTCCGATGCTTCGAGTCACGATCTGATTTGGGGTTACTGACAGTGCGGAGAAATGCGATGAGGGATGGGATCGATCGGCGTTGCCTGAATTGGACATGTGTTTCGAAAACTGGTTCAAGGTCGTAAGGCTTTTTCTCGCTTCCCAGAATGGCAATGGCATAATCGAGAACCGGTTCGTACTTCCATTCAGTCAGAATAGGACAGATTGTCCCACAGGAAAATTCGTTATCGCTGAGCAATCGCATCAATTGCGGACTTGCTGCAGTAATACCTCTCTCGTGAAGGGAGCGAATCAGACTGCCCTTATAGTCCAGTCCGTTAAAATCTTTAAAGGGCAGATTGACCATGCGCAGGAATCTGTCCTGCGATATTTGCTCGAGAAGCAAAGCGTTCATTGCATCGTAGAACCCTCCCGGCAATTCGAAGGCGTCACCGTAGGGCGCCAGGGCCGGATCCGGTTCTTCATCGTCCCATTTTTTCGCAAAGATTGGCGGATCTTTTTCCGATGAAAAGTGTACAAACATGGGTTCTCGGGCGGTTGTAATCACCTCCAGGGTTCCCGCGCTTCGCACGCCCTTATACGAGTAAAACATCTCTCGGTCCCGAGTGATGTATCGGATTTTCAATGCCTCCGTTCTCGTGCGAATGATCAAATGGAATTCCGCCCTGTCTTCTTGGACAACTCGGAAGCCCGCCTGCTCGAGTATCCGCTCGGCCATGGGTTTGTATGGAGCCGCGTGCACACCAGGATTGCTGGTTTCTTCTATGTGAGCCACGAAAACGGTTCCCATGGCGGCCAGCGACTTCGGCGGGAGTGGGGCTTCTACGGTAGGGTAACTCGCACAGGTTAGCACTAGAAGATTTGTCAGTAAGGCTATGCATCTCCAGAGCACGGCGCTGTCTATTGGTCTTTTTCTACTATTTATTGCCATAATCTATCCTCTATCGAAACGGATCAAGGTTGTAGACCCGATACTCTCGGGGAGTTCCGGGAGAAGGCGGTGGCGATTGCTGCGCTCAGGTGCCCGGGATACCGTTTCAATGATGTTTGCTCCTTACCCTGTGCAATGGAACGGGATCAATAAAACCGTTGTATGATTTGCTCTCTATCTGACGGGATTTCGTCGCGTCGACAGCTATTTCCAGTCGGCACCCATTGAAGAAACAACAATGACGTCTCTTTGACTCCAGAGTAGGTGCATAATGTCGAAAATTGGCTCGGCTCGGTGGAAATGAAGTAGTCTCGTCCATTCTCTTCAAATTTCTCAGTCTGGCCTTCTTCCGTGTCGTGCAGGGATTCCAGCAATGAATGCGCATCTTCAGGTGTCACAAAGCTATATACCTGGAACGCTTCCCCATTTTCAGCCCACTGAGTCGAATTAATGGCGCATTCAAGTCCCACACTCCTTGATCGGGATCCGCCAGTCACCACCCGTACCCATTTCTTTTCCAGTCCCATTTGCGCAACCATTGTGTCGCAAGGCTGAGAGTCCCCTCCAGAGCAATAGAGAGCAAATCCGAGGAGAAAAAGGAACGTCACCCTGAAAGGTCGCATCATAATAAGTGCTCTCTGTTTCGTAGGCGGGTCAAGTTAAAAAGGTCGCCATGAAAGCTGCGAAGATGCGAAGAGATTTCCCGGGAGTAGTCTGCTTTTTTGTGGACGATTGATCCGAGATATGGACAGCTAGGAATCTATGCAAATGAAAGCATTGTCCCGTCGCAAATCGCAGCAAGTAGGACGCAGGTGTGGCCAGACCGCTATCCTGCTGTTCGTGGCCGGAGCATTGTTTTGCATTGGCTGTAAAAAGCAGCCCGTAGAAGTGTTGATTGATCTTTCCCGGATTGCCGGTCAGTCCCGGGACTCCATTGAAGCAGTTCATGGAAAACCGATGGTATGTGCGGAGGCTATTACAGGTCCCGAGTGCAAATATTCAGACGGAAACCTTCGAATCATCTATCTGGGTGACACGGCGATCATGATATTCTTCAGGCCGCAGGATTCGATTCCTCTTGATGATCGAGCGATCGAAAGGATTGGTTTCCAGGGTGAGCCATTCATTCGAAATCCTGGCGGCTACGAATACCGAGCTCTGAAAGGCAAAAACAGCGTTACGATAATTGCTGACGATGACAACCATGTCTATCGATATGAGGTAAGGAACTACAATGTCGAAATCTAAGGATCGAAAGGCGTTGCGTTCATGAACGGACGAGAAAAAAATCCGGGGTGGCGGAAAGTCCTTCCGCTCTTGATTCTCATTCTTTCATTTCACATCTCCGTGTGTAATTTGGGTCATATGGGGCCGGGAGTATCCAGGAGGGATATTTGCAAGGATGGGGACGGATTTCTGGAAGAAGGGGCTCGGTCTCAGCGCGACCAGTACTGCTCAATGTATCTTGCTCTTCGAACTCCGGAGGAATCGGAGGAAAGCAGCTTTTCGAATCTTACGCTCAGCCTCTGTGTATACTACCAGATACAGCTTACTGAGTGCGACAAAGAATCCCGGTACCCTCGGTACTTGATCTTCTAGGATACCATGATACGACGGACTATTCTGATTTTATCTCTAGTTGGCTGTTTAACTCTATCTTCTTGCATCACCATGAATGCGGCGGTTCACAGCAGCGGAGGTTCCGGGAAATATGTGGGCTTTTATGAGATCACTCTGGGCTTATTGATGGATGTATGGCTGGCCGGGGCAGCCGTGAGTAGAGGGGCCGCGACGGCCGGCTATGCCTATGGTGGCCTCTCGCTCATCGTTTATCTGTCCTACCTTCTTTACACGGAGGATCTCAGATTCTATCAGGGAACCCCGGATCACCCACTTTCGTCCAATGCTCCAACGGATAATCCTTGCCCTCACAGCCGGATATTCGCTAAATAGGCCCATACATGCAAACGGAAAGCGTTCCCTCATCTTACTTCGGAGCCGCCAAAGAAGGCATCCTCCGACTCATGGCAAACATCAAGACCGTGATCTACATTGATACGCGGAAGCTGGAATATCTAATCGCAAGCAAGATAGCAGGCGGTCATGTAATGCTGGCAGATTCCCACGGCGTGGGCAAGACTTCCCTGGCCCGGGCGCTGGCTGGCTCGATCCAGTGGGGGGCTGTGGACCAGAACAAGGAAGGAGTAGATATCGAGCACTTCAGTCGAATCCAGTGCACGGTGGATTTGCTGCCGCAGGACATCCTGGGTTACAATCGCTTTGATATGAAGACTTCCCAGAATACCTTTAACCGGGGTCCTATTTTTGCTCACTTCATACTTTGCGATGAAATCAATCTGCTCACTCCCAAGACGCAGGGTAGTTTCTTCCAGGCCATGGAGGAGCAGGCGGTTTCCATTGAAGGTAAGACCTACGATCTTCCGGACCCATTTTTTATCATATCTACCATGAACCTGAAGGGTTCGCATCTGTTTCCGCTGCCTGCGCCGCAGTTGGACCGGTTTATGCTGCAGATTTCACTGGGGTATCCAGACGAACAAAGTGAAGGGGATATCATCGAGCAGCACGGCAAAGAGGACTCCTGGAAAGGCTTTGGCCCGGTCATCGACGTGGGGGAGCTTCTGGCCTGGCAAAGGCTGGTGGATCAAGTGAGTATTCATCGCGAAGTGGTGGATTATATCGTAGCTTTGATTCGCAAGACACGTACATTTCCGGGCGTAATCACCGATTGCTCGCCCAGAGCGGGCATCAAGCTTTCCCGGATTGCCCGGTCTCTGTCCTTGATGCGAGGCGACGACTACGTTTCCATCGATACTGTGAAGGAATTGGCGGTTCCGGTGCTTTCCCATCGCCTGGAACTGGAAGATCCCAGGGTAGCTCCCGGGGATGTGATCAAGCAGATCCTGAACGAAGTCAAAACCAGCAAATAAAACATATCGAGCGACGCCCAATCCTTCCCAATTATTCGGGTTGGGCTCTTCGCTCGCAGAGGAACCGACAGGAACCAACTTGAAGCAACTGGCAAAATCTATATACCGGGGCTACCCGCTCACGGCCACGGGTACTCTGCTACTGGTCGCGTCCACTTATCTTCTCGGAGTGGCGGGCGGTACCGGAAATCTCTATGCTTTCATTTTCTCGGTCACAGGTTTTCTGGCGTTGATCTTTCTGGTCGCCGATGGCTACATACAGAAGTTTAGATTTCGCCATGCCACGCCCGTTCTTGACACTCATCATTCGGTGTTCGCCAGGCTTTCAGGGCAGGCGCAGGCTGTGCATCTGGGGGACCAGAAATGCCATTACTTCTATAGATTCCATTTCTTGATTCGGGGCCCTTTCGCAGCCGGACGTCATGCTAACTTCTCCTTTCGCGCCGAAGGCTCCAGTCCGGACGGCTCACTGATATTGGTGCCCTTGAACTTTCCCTACAGCGGTCGAGGCAGCTTTCAGGGCTCGCTACTATTGAGAGATGTATTCGGATTGGTTCGCTTCTATCTGGGCGAGGATGAAACGGTGGACATTACCGTTGAGGCTCCATTATTTCCGGAGAAAACGCCGGTGCACTTCCAGGCAGCCTCCAGTATGGAAAGCAGCCGGAAGATGCTAACGTCCGAGGAAGAGAAATACTATATGCGGGAGTACATCCCCGGCGATCGTTTAAAGGACATCAACTGGAAATCCTCTATTCGAATACAGGAACTTGTAACCAAGATATCGCCCATTAGTCCGGAGCAATCCCATCTGCTGCACCTGGACTTTCGTGCCTTTAACGACGATGGAATGGATGCCCCGGAAGCCATTTTGCATTTGAATTATCTAAAAAGCTGGTTTCTGTCTTTTCTGCGAGTGGTGCATCGCGATCATCCGGATTACCGTTTTCGCGTGCGAACGCCCCTGGGTTCACAAATCCTGGAAACCGGCGACGACCTGGACAGATTCTCCCGGGAACTGGCTTTATTGCAATACTTCCTGCCGGGTCAGGAAACAGGAGATCCGGATGCTCCCCGAACCGGGGAACGGTTCGTTTTCACCACAGCATACGATAGCCGTTTAAACTCCTTTGTTCAGGAGCACTCCGCGGAAAGACTAAACATTTTTGGCACCGTGCGTGGCCCCGGCCGGGAGGTCAGGTTCCTGCCGGACTGGGATTTGAGCTGTCTTCCGGGCTTCTGGATGTTCAGACGACAGAAAGCGGCGGCCACGTTACCTGCGCCGGCCGGCGGAAATCTGGTGGAAGAAAAGCTCCGCCTGAGGTTGGTTTAATTATGCAGATCCTGTTCTATACACGGATGGCGCTCTATCTCACCGCCTTCAGTATTCCCATGTTTCATCCCGGGGTGGTAGTGCCCTATGATGCGGTAACCCGCTGGATCGCCTTTGTGCTGATCCCCGGGGAGATGCTTATCGCATTCTATATGCGAGCTCCGCGCATTGCTCTCAAATGGGGGCTTCTGTCTGCAGCGGGTTTGATTGCGCTTTCGGTACTGGTGGTTTCTGGCCTGGAAGAAGGGGCCTGGTGGATTCTAATCGCGGGATTACTATCCTACGTCTGGACCTTCATTGTTTTTCACGGCCAGGGCCGCTTTCCTGTATTCGCAGCCCTGGAAACCTTCATTCTCGGCAGCCTGTATTATCGCATTCTTACTTTTGCCCGGTCCTCGGAAGAAATCGCCCGGGAGGCGGGATGGAAGACTCCATTTCTGATTGGACTGGCCGCAGCTCTGTTTCTAATTCACGTTCTCGTCTTATACTTTGCGGCCTTTTCGCGCAAGACTCCGGATCGGGCCTCGGAAGATCAGAAACTGCAGCAGAATCGAATCAAGAAGCGCAAGGAAATCGCAGTCTTTTCCATGATCGCGCTGGCGCTGGTCGTGATCCTTTCTGTAGTGATACCTCCGGATTTCGTGAAGCACGACATTAGCTGGAAGACCCTGGAGGAGGAGCCGCCGATTAGAGGAGGCCAGGGTAACCTGGAAGACGGCGGCGAAGGTCAGGGCGGGCGACCTCAGGGTGGCAGCAATCAGAACGGCAAACCCCTGGGCGATCGAAATGAGAAGTTCCCGTCCGAGCTACAACAAAAAGGCGAAGGACAGGGACAAAACCAGGGCGAAGGAAACCAGGGCCAACCGGATGGCGAAGGCGGCCAGGGTCAGGGCCGCCCGGACGGTGAAGGAGGCCAGGGGCAGGGTCAACCGGATGGCGAAGGCGGCCAGGGTCAGGGACGTCCCGACGGCGGACAGGGCCAGGGCCAGAATCAAGGTCAGGGCGGACGCCAATACGATAATGAGCTCTACAAAGTGCCCTCGGACAAATGGAATCAGTTTCAGGAATCCGGCCAGGGAAAAGGAAAGCAAAGTGCGGTAATGATTATCGCCACCGACAGTCAGCCCGTTTATGCCGCTGGAGAGTATCTCAGTGAGTTCGATCCGCAGAAAGGCTTCGTATACGATCCGGACGAATTGCTGAATAGACTCAGAGACCGGAGACTACTGGAAACCTGGCAGGACCCTCAGCCCGAACGACATCCTCGGCGACTTCCGGTAGATGTTTTCTATCTTTCCAGTATTCCGCAACGGGTGCTGGCCTATCGTCCCTTCTCGGTAGAGCCCACCGTTCTACAGAAAAAGTATCATCCATTCGACCTTTCTTATACGGCCACTTCCGCCATTTCCATGTCCGGTCCCGAACAATGGGTGGATATTCCGGAACCTACACCGGCGGAGCTTTCGCAATACGAGAATTACCTCAAAGTCAATCTGCCCGAAGCGCAGCAAAAACGCCTGGAAGCATGGGTGAATTCCAGGCTGGGTCAGGAAGGCGGGTACTTTGCCCGGTTGAACGCCATTTTACAGGGCTACAAAGATTACCGTTATAAAATGGGCTATAGTGAAGATACATCTGTAGCGGCTGTAAATAAATTCCTGTTCGAAACCAGGGAAGGGGATTGTACCGAATTTGCGCATGCCACTGCGCTTCTTGCCCGGGTTGCCGGTCTTCCGGCGCGCGTGGTTACCGGATATCTGGCCAGCAAAGATCTTCAAACGCCGGCTCACGTGGGCGGACTGAAAGAATTGCGCAGCAAGATACCTCCACTCAAGAAGTGGCCCCTGGAGCAGCTCTTTCTGGTCACAACATCGCATAAGCACGCCTGGGTGCAGATTTTCATGCCTGGATATGGTTGGGTGGACATCGAAACTACCTCCTTTGCCATTCCGCCTACTCCGGAAAACGATCCCAACGCCATGGATGTGATTATCCCGGACATTGAGGAAGAGAAGAACGTCCAGGAAAAGAAAGGATTTGAGATCCCCTGGGCCTTTGTAGGACGGGTTCTGGGCGCTCTGGCGGCCGTCGTCGTGGCTACATTGTATGCCTTTAGATTTCTGCGACTTGCCTATCACGGCTTTATGGCCCGCAAGAATAACCGTAAAGGGCTGGATCATATGCTAACGCTTTTCTATCTAAGATTGGCCGAGCATTCTCAACCGCTGAGAAAGCTTAGCGAAACTCCACTGGAATACGCGTCGCGTAATCGATTTACGGCTCCATTTGCGGGTACCTACACCATGCTCCGTTTCAAGGAAAGCATGAACGATTCAGAAAAGAAGACGGCCTTTGATCAACTACGGGCCGAATACAAAGAGGCCATCCGAGCCTCCCGAAAACCGGGCTTCTGGAGCTGGCTCAAACGAGTCTTCACGCTGAGGGGATTTAGATATTGAAACCTGCGAAGACTTCAATTAGCGTTTGGTCATCGCGTCTGCTTTCACTGGCTCTGAGCGCGATTTTATTCTTCGGTTGTACCGACCAGGTGAACTGGATAGAGTATCGCGGCGAACACGGCCAGGGGCATACAAGCAATGCCATGTATCCGCCGCTGGGCTTGCGTTGGAAACTCAAGCTTCAGGAAAACACCGAGCGAGCCAAGGCTTTTAACCCGCCGCTCTTCATAGACGATGTTCTGTACTTTGGTTCCACGGATGGAAACTTCTATGCCCTGGACGTGGCCACCGGTTACATGAAATGGATCTTCAAAGAGCCATCCGGGGCCATTAACTCGGTGCCCTTCGCCGACGAAGACACAATCTATTTTGGCGCAAACGATGGTAACGTCTATGCCGTGGACATGGAAACCGGGGACGAAAAGTGGAGATTCAATACTGGTCGAACAGTGCAATCCCTGGTTCTGCGATACGGGGATCATGTAATTTTTACAAGCGATACGGGAGCCACCTACTTTTTGACTCCGGACGGTGAACAGGAATTTTCGCTACCCAACCCGGTGTGGTCCCACCATACATTCCAGGTCTATGATGGGGTTGTGTACTGGGCCCCGAAAGGTCGCAATTTTGGCGCCTACGACATAGAAAAGCGCGAGTTTCTCTGGCTTTACAATGTGGATGTGCCTTATGCGCTCTGGTATTCCTTTCCCGCCGTGGACGAAACCACGGTGTACTTTGCTTCCAACTTTTTCAAAGGTATGGAATCGGAGCTTAACTTCTATGCCATGGACCGCAAGACCGGTCGCAAGCTCTGGCAGGTAAGCGATGAAATGGACATCGGTCGTAAGGTGCCGCCCAACCGCTATACCCGATTTCTGGATCACGTGGATCTTCTGGATTACATGGCCCCGGCCATCTACAAAGATCTGGTCATTTACACCGCCGGCGATACAAAGGTCCGGGCTTTTTATAAGGACGATGGGGATGAAGCCTGGGAACGGGAATTTACCTATCCCACTTCATCGGCGCCTACCATTGCCGGTAACCGGGTATATATTGGCGTGCAGGGTTCCCGCGTAATGACCGAATCCGGCGAATTGAGCGATCCGCCGCGGCTGGTCTGTCTTTCCGCAACCGATGGCTCCATTCTATGGGAAATGGACGTAGACGGAGCGATCCTGTCCGCTCCGATCATTTCCGGAAATCAAATGATGTTTGGCACCGACCAGAACTACTTCTACGTTCTTGAAGAAGTGCTTTAATTCAATAGACAACCGTTGCTGGCCCGATCCAGGATGCTCGCATGTACCGAAGGGCCTTGCGTTCTTTCTGCTCCGGGAGCCGGCTATGGCTTTTCACTCTGCTATGCGCCGGAACCAGTTTTCCTCTGGGGGCTGAAGATGTGTTGCAGCCCGAAATCCTCTCACCCGGATCGCCGGAAGAACCTGACGGCAAACCCATAGAAGCGAGATATCTCAGTATTCGTCCGGGTATCGGAGTTAGCAATCTTTCTATCAAGGTACGAGATGGTTCCGGACAGTCCACTCAGCTGAGGGCGGACCGTGCCGTTTGGCCTTTTCTGGATTTATCCACCAGGGACTGGAAATTCAATTCCTGGTCCGGGTTTAACGTCTGGCTTCATGCGGAGCGATTCGAAATGAAAACGCAGTCAATACCGCTGGGCAGCTTCCAGGCCGAGTCCGGAAGCGGTGGTTCTGATTTCGAGTACCCGGCTTCAAAGGGAATCGAGGGCGAGTACTATTCAATGCATGGCACTTTCTATGTTGAGGCCCCGTTCTTTGTAAGGCTGGGTGTAGGATTGGGCCCGGCCCAGACCCGTTTTTCCGGGGAATCCGAGTTCTTTCGACTGGGACTGCCTTTTTTCTACAACAACGCCACTAGATCGGAGGCCCTGGAATTGACGCGGCTGTGGTTGATTAACTCCGGAAGCCTGTTTCGCGGGCAGCCCATCCGAGATTACTTCATTCTTCAGATAAATCAACCCGGCAGTCTGGAGAGATTGGGTCAGTATTACCTACTTCGCGGTCCCATTCAGTTCAGTCCGGAAGACTTTGTCTTTTACCGATATGCCGGACTGGATTCGCAATACAACCTGCTTGAATTCATAGCGTTGACTCAGTTGAATCGCGAGAAGCTCAAGGTGCGTAGTCCGCTACTATTCAGTCCTATGATTTACCTGGAATACCACTGGTTATTTCTAACCTTTCGATTGCAGTGGTCCGGCCCCCGATTCTCCCAGGGTGGCTATGACTACACAATTCGGTCTTTCAATGCCGCGCTTATGCTAAACTGGCGGTGGTAGCAACGGGTGAAAGACAAGCTTCTTCCACCTGGTATACTTGTTGATAATCTACTGGTACTCCTGGCCTACCTGGTATTTTCCACGGGTGGTCTGGGCTACGCTGTGGGCCTTATCAGGAATTCTCCTGGCGGCAGCCCGGCAGCCCTCCACGCGAAGAGCCACCTCGCTTCGAACAGAGAGGCCCGACTGACAGGGCGGACCACGGTTCACCGGCCTCTATCGCTTCGGACAGGACCTCTCGGGATCACTTCAGATAAATGATGCAGTTTATCGCTGCGTAACTACCTGGGCGCTTTTGGAATCGACCGATGGCGAACGGTCGGCTCCTTGAGGCTTCTTTCGAAATAGAATCTCTCTGTATTCATATAGTCCTCAATCATCTGCGCAATCTGCGTATGTCCTTGATTGGAAGCGATATGCCCGGCATGGTTTCCGTTTAATTCAATTAGAGCGTCCGCCCCTTTTTCGATAAGAACTTCTACAACATCGGCGTGCCCAAAGTGGGCAGCATACATCAAAGAAGTCCATCCCTGAAAGTTTACATCTACCTGAGCGCCCTGATCCAGAGCGTTGGATACCGCTGTCGCATCGCCTTTATAGGCCGCCTTGAGGAGCGCCAGGTTTAGCTCTTCGCGGTCTGGCTTGTTGTCTACGACCGTGGTATTGCCGGAGCGCGCGTACTGCCGATGATAGGCCAATAGCTCCTGGCCCGTTAAGGGGCGGTTCCAGATAGCAAAGTCATCCACGAAACCTTTGAGTACCGAGCCAGTGCGAAACTGGGTAAATTTGAATGTGTCGTAGTCTCCCGATTTCTGGGTTAGTTCAAGATAATTCCTGTCCAGCCTGAAATCCCGAAGTCGCTTCCCATCAAAAGCGATTCTTCCTCTTCGCGCGCTTAAATCCAGGCTGACTACAATCGTATGCCACTGATTGGAGCGGAATTTGGCCTGGTCCAGGGTATAGATATCTATCCAGTATCGATCGTCCCCGATGGTCATGTCTTCGTAGCCTTCCAGTTTCAGCCATAGTGTTCCGTCATGGCAGGCCAGATCCATCCGGCCGCCATCTACAGAAAAGAACGCTTCATTGAGGCAGGGCTTTCCTTCGTGGGGCTCTAGCCGGAAGTTGAAGGCAACGGTAAAGCCCTTCTTTCCCGGCAGGTTCGGCTTGTGCAAATATGCTGTTGCATTGCTCTTCATATCATATTCGCCGTTTCCATGGAGTGCGTCGTCCATGATCTGAAACACCGGACTGTCAATCCTCAGGTGGATATTCTTGCCGGTTTCCTCTTTCAGGTCTCCGTTGAAACGGTACAGTGCTAACAGGCCGCTGATCAGATCTACCCCTCCCGCCGGGCCTGCATCCGGTTGCATGCGGTCCGGCCCATCCAAAGTTAGACCGGAGAATGTTATGCCATGCTTTTGGAGGGTGCTGGATACCCAACGGCGCTTTCCGGTGTAGCCGGCTATATCGAGCCAATTCTTGACCTCTTCGCTGGAAGCGATGACTTCGCCGTTCTTAATAATTATTATGCTTCCCAGGTCGATGGGTAGTTCGGAACGCAAGAAGGAGGACTGGTTGATGTTAATGGTACCCAGGTCCGGCCCTTTCAGGTCGTACATGGATTGCTTGAACAGGCTGGCCGCATAGCTGCCCATATCGCAGTTCAGGCCCATGTAGGCCACAATGGTCCTGTTGGGCAGAACCTGCTGGTAGTTCGACGGCGTAATTTCGTACTCTGCGGCGGCTAGTTTTGCTGGCACGAATCCCGCCAATAGAATAAGCGTAATCGCCTGTATCTGAAATGAAGGAAAGCGCCGAAATCCTGGCTTCTTTTCTATGCTGTCCATTGAATCCCTCGACAGGTCTGATGATAGGCATTGGACGTTCAAATCGGCATCCGGTGAATCATTTTTTCTGCCGCGATTGGACCAGGGCCCTGAATCGTAGTTCAGGCCGAGATTAACAGCCCGGAAATGGCGTTTCGGCACTTCTGTCAAGGGAGAGGTCGGTGATTTGTAGTCATCCCTGGTTCAACCTGTTTTCGGAAGGCTTTTTGCGTGAACGGCTTCTCTTTCGAATCTAACCTGGGATCCATGAAATGGGTGGCCTCAAAAAAGCAGATACCCGCCGCGGATATGGCGCGAGACGAACGTAGTTGGTGTTCAATCACTTCTGTGGAAGGGTTCAAGAACACCCCGATCCCAATCACCAGCCTTTTGTTGATTTCCGGATCGAAGAATTGCTCCATTCGGCTGTCATGAATGTCTATTCGATTGTAGTAGGCCATCAAAAAGGCGTAATCTATGAGCCCTTCCTTGATCCAGGCCGGAAAGTCCTGAAATACATGTTTACGGATTTTGCTATCGCTGGGCCAGACTGCGGCGCTCAGTATGATTCCTGGGCGAGAATCGACTATGGCCTCACGAATTTCTCGAACCATTGCAGTGACGTTGTCCCTTCTTTGTTGGTCCAGAGTATCCTGCTCTTCCCGGGTGAGCATCGATCCTTCCGACAGTGCCGGGAAAACTCCGAAGTCGTATTGCGAATCCGATCGGGACCATGGATACCGGATATAGTCCAGGTGAAGCCCGTCAAATTCATAGTTTTGCAGTAGTTCTCGCACCACTCTTACGTTGTACGCTCGAACATCCGGCCTGGCGGGGTCGAGAAAGGCCCCTTCCACATTGGCAGCCTTTCGCTCCTTGCCATCATAATCCAGCATGGACTTTCCCTTTCTGTCTTTCAAAAACCATTCGGGCCTGTTTTTGATCAGATGGGCGGGATGGTTCCAGGCTATGGTCTTTGTGTCGGCGGCCAGAAATACATTAACCCATGCATGCACCTGAATACCTGCCGGGCGCGCCAACGAAAGAAATTCCTTTAGCGGGTCCAGGCCCGGCTCCAGGCCGTCCGCCCTCGGTACAAAGCTGGAATTGTAGAAGGCATCCCCCCTTCCGCGAACCTGCACAACGGCCGTATTCAGTCCATTTGCCTGCATCGCCCGGATGACCTGGCGAATGGACTCGCGGCTCTTTATCTGATCTCTAACAATCCAGAGGGCTCGAATTTCCTGGTCCGGTTCTGCATCTCCATACAGATAAATACTGCGCTGATAAGAGGTACAGTTCAGGAAGATAAGAAGACTTAGAGTGAGCCATGAAAGGCCTATTCGCCTGAGGAGGACGGGATTGTTCACAGTCTAAAAGGAGACGGGGATTTTCCTTTTCTTCCTTTCCGCTTTTGGCAATTCTACGTCAATCGGCCCAGGCAGCAAATCCGCAGGATATCGCCAGTTCCCCGAGAAGGCCACATCCGGATCAGGAAAAAATCCCACTTTATACCCCCTGGGGGTATAAAGTGCTTTACTTCTGGTAAGTATTCAGGTTTCTGGTATCATGGAACGTAACTGGACTGGCAGGCTTGCCTCAATCTTCGTAAATAACGGAAGGCTCTCCTTACTTATTCTATTCACACTCTTTATCTGGGGCGGGATTTCCTACTTCTCCACCCCCCGACAATACAATCCACGGATTGTAGCGCCTGCATTTCAGATCGTTGTAGATTTTCCGGGCGCCAACCGTGCCGAGGTGGTGGAACAGGTTACACGTCCCCTGGAAAACACGGTGCTGGATATACCGGGAGTGGAGGATGTTTACTCGGTATCCATGCCCGGCGGACGATCCGTAGTAAACGTCAACTTTTTCGTCGGCGAGGACGCTAACGCCGCCAAGATCACACTCAACGATCGCCTCCAGAGTAACATGGACCTATCGCCGCTGGGCGTAAAAGGCCCCTTCATCCGTTCCATTGACCCCGACGATGTTCCTGTTATCCAGATCGCACTCAAATCGGCCGAGGTGGGTCCGGTGGAGATGCGCAAATTTGCGTACAGACTGGCGGAACGACTGACCACCGTGGAGGGCGCTCGAAACATTGAAGTTGTTGGAGGTCGCAAACGCGAACTGGCCATTCGTTTCGATCCGGTCCGACTGCGAAAGGAAAACGTTGGTATCGGACAAATCAAGCAAGCGTTGCAACGCTCCAATGTGTATTTGCCTTCGGGAGAAATCAAAACGGCCAATGAATACATCCCACTGGAGGTCACAAGCATCGTCAGCAAGCCGGAAGAACTGGAGAATATCGTGGTGGTTACCGGCGACTTTGGTCAGACCCGACTTAAAGATGTGGCCACGGTGGTCGAAACCGTAGAGGAAGTGGACTCCCATGTGCGTTTGTCGCGCAAGGCAGCGGATGGGAAGACTCTCACCGAGGATGCCGGAGTTATCATCAGTATTGCCAAGCTTGAGGATGCTAACATTACCGATGTAACGGCAGCAATTCGGGCCGATTTGCAGAGGCTTCATGCTACTTTTATACCCGACACTATTAAAACAAGCGTTGTAGTAAACGAAGGTAAGACGGCAAAAAAGGAGATTCAAGGTCTTGTCTCTAACCTCGTGACTGCGGTAGTAATCGTCGTTGTTGTTCTTCTACTGTTTTTAGATGTGCGGGCCGCATTACTGGTGGCCATATCTATTCCGTTGACTCTGGCTTCCGTGTTCGGTGTGGCACAATTCTCCGGGCTTACCATCAACCGCATCACTCTGTTTGCGCTCATCCTTTCGCTGGGTCTACTGGTGGATAATGCCACCGTGGTTATAGAAAACATTGTGCGAAGACTGCGAGCAGCCGAGCCTGAATCCGAAGGAGGTCAGGGCCTCACTGTCAGAGAACGGAAAGAAAGCATTATAGATTCTGTCGCCGAGGTTGGTCCGGGACTATTTATGGCTACCGTAACCACGGTGCTCGCTTTTATTCCCATGGCCTTCGTAACAGGCATGATGGGCCCTTATATGGGACCGATTCCGTTCTTTGTGCCGGCCGCTATCATTATTGCGCTGATGCTTGCCTATTCGCTTAATCCGTGGATGGCCTCTCTGATACTTAGAGGCGCAAACAAAAAATCCGGACCTTCTTTGATCGAGCGTCTTCCAGGAAGACTTTCCGATGTTATCCTGGCCGGTATTGATTTGGGAAAGGGCCTCTTTCGGAGCTATCAAGCCTACCTGCACAGACTATTGATCGATAGAAGGGCACGCAGGATAAGCCTGACAGTCATTGGACTGGCTTTGCTCGCTTCCCTGGCTTTGCCGGCCGTAACTCTCGTCAAATTCCGAATGCTGCCCAAGGCAGACCGGGAGCAGTTCTTTCTTTACGTAGACCTGCCCGCCGGTACATCCCTGGAAAGAACCAATGAGGTGACCAGAATTCTGGAAAAACGACTGATGGAGCATCCGGAGGTTATCGAACTCCAGAGCTACATTGGCCGCCCGCCCATCCTGGACTTCAACGGCCTCTTTCGCGGAGTGGAGGCCAGGAATCGGGCATGGCAGAGCACTATTCGAGTGGGGCTTACCGAACCCGAATCCAGAAATGTGAAGTCGGAGCAGATAGTTCTCAAGATGCGCCCGGAGGTTCTTAAGGATGTTCCTTCGCTGATTCCGGATACGCCGGTGAAGCTGAAGTTTGTAGAGGATCCTCCAGGACCGCCCGTGCGTTCTACTTTGCTGGTTCGCATACAGGGCTACGATGAAGAATTGCTGGCCCAGGTTACGAAAGCCCTGTATCCGAAAATCAAGGAAGTGGACGAAGTGGTTGATACGGATGTGTCCATACCTGAAGAGCAAATGACAGTGTCGCTCAAAGTGGATCATGCAGCCGCCACACGGCGAAGGATTGGTCCGGCGCAGATTGTTGAAGCGCTAAACACCGCCTATTCCGGCACAGTACTCGGGATCTATCATAACTCAAATAACATCGAGCAGGAATACATCGTATTGCGCATGGATCGCAGCTATCGGGATTCCATTCCAGATATTATGAGCATTTCTTTGTTCAACGATCTGGGAATTCGGGTTCCTCTGTCGGATATGGTGCGCGTCGTGGAAGAACCCACGGTCATCCCTATGGAAAGGGAGAATCGACTGGATTCCTACTATATCCTGGGCGATATGGGGGATCGTTCCATCACCTATGCGGCCATCGACATACTCTTTATTCTGGCGGACCTCGAGCCCGCTCCGGGGGCTAAACTGGAGTCATTTAATCTTTTCGGGGCGGACTATCGTATGCCGGACGGAAGGATCATTAAGATAAATATGGGCGGCGAATGGGAGCTAACCCTGGAAGTATTCCGGGATCTGGGAATCGCAATGGGCGTGGCCATCTTTCTTGTTTACGTCGTGCTCGTTGCTCAATTCGGAAGCTATCGGGAACCCATGATTATCATGTCCACCATTCCGCTTTCTTTGATCGGAGTACTACCGGGGTTCATGATCCTGGACTGGACAGCCGGCATATACTTCACGGCCACGTCAATGATTGGCGTTATTGCGCTGGCGGGTATTGCGGTGAACAACTCCATTATCCTGCTCGAATATCTGAACGATTTGAAGCGTTCCGGCATGGGACTGGAAGAGGCCCTGGTGGAAGCCGGATCCACACGTTTCCGACCGATTATGCTCACTACGGTGACGACCATGCTGGGTTCATTGACCATCGCTTCGGATCCGGTTTGGGCCGGTCTGGCATTCGCCATTTTCTTTGGTTTGGCGCTGTCTTCCATTTTGACCCTCATCGTCTTCCCGGTCCTCTACTATATTTTAAAAGGCGCCAACTGGAAGGCGGCAGTACAGTAAGAGCTTCCTCAGAATGAGGAAGCGACCAGTTCTTATTGAATGACCGGGCAGGATAGAAGATTCCGCAGGGAGCGGAATCTTCAGTTTAGATCGTTTTCACCCTGGAAGGAGCGGAAGGCTGCGAAATCCTTTGGGAGGAGCGGACGCGACCGGTTTTGGGGACCGAACGGAGCTACTCCACTTGATTTGTGGCCTCACCGGTTTCCGCCAGTTTCTTCAAATTGGCCAGCCCCCGTTCGAAGTCGGGCCCAATGAAGGAGTCCATAAACAGTCCAAAGTAGCGGCCCATCAGATTCCAGCCGGAATCGCCGCTAAAGGCCCAGGTTACCTTCACGGAACTTTCCGAGACCGGTTCGAAAGTCCATTCGGCCATGGCCTGTCCTTGTTCGGCAAAATCAAGGGCGGTGCGGATCGAGCGATTCTCAACGCTTTTCACGATCTCCATGGAACCCTGACCAGCCACCGGCCCGTTCCAACTGTATTTGGCGCCTTCTCCCGTGGTTGTATCCGTCCAATCAATCCGCATCGCCGGGTCCGTTTCGCGCCAGGGAGACCACTTCTGCTGTTCTTTCAGACTGTTAACCAGCGGAAAGACCGTGGAAGGGGCCGCGTTGATTGTAATGCTTCTAGAAGCGGCATACTTTGACGGTAAGATTAGACCCACAATCAGGAACAGGGCAATCAGGCCGCCCAACGTAACGCCGGTCCATTTGAGGAATGCATTCATAGGCCAGAGAAGAATTCTCGGTATTAAAAATGTCAAAGTTTATTTTGTCTAACCCAGGAAAATACACATTTACTGGGCGGCATTTGCGAAAATGCCCGCGAAGCTATGCGAAAACCGGCAATTTTTCGTCCAATCAGCGAAAGCTGTTTGAGTTTTGAAGAATCCAACAGTCTATGACACCAAATTTGATTTCCCGAGGTTTGAAAACATGGCAAAATTAGAAGAAATCGAAGGCATCGGCCCCAAATACGCAGCCACATTGCGAAAAGCCGGTGTTCGATCGATTGGCGATCTGCTTCAGAAAGGCTCCACTCCGGAGGGCCGCAAGACTATCGCAAAGGATTCCGGTCTTTCCCCTAAACTGATTCTGGAGTGGGTGAACCATTCCGATCTGATGAGAATCAAAGGCGTGGGCGAAGAGTACGCAGATCTTCTGGAAGAAGCCGGCGTGGACACGGTAGTAGAGCTGGCCCAGCGAAAAGCAGCCAATCTGCACGAATCGATGGCAAAAACAAATGAAAAGAAGAAACTGGTACGGCAAATGCCAGGCCTGTCCAAAATAGAAGGCTGGATTAGCCAGGCCAAGAAGCTACCTCGCGTGGTTAAATACTGATCCCTCTCGGGACAATCGCTCTGGCGGTGCTTGCACCTGCGTGCACCGCTAGCGCTTCTCCACCGGATAGAAGGCGCCGCCCCTGGATGAGGCGAAGTAGGGTTTGTTCTCCAGGACGAAACCCAGAATATCGCCCGACTCCGGTAGTCGGTCCAGCTCCTTCCAGATGAGCTGCTCAATAGATTCAATGCACATCCCGTCCAGGTTCAATTCCGCCAGAACGTAGGTTCGGTTGCACGCCGGACACCGACAGAACAGCACTCCCTGGCCGGGATCCTGAATTACTTCATAGGCCGAAGGATCCGTGCAATGTATACAGGGGCCGTCCATGTCGGTCAATGTGTTGCTTCTCATCCTGATTCCAATCAAAATCGCAAGCATGGGTCTCTCTTTACTGTTGCGGGACGGTGGCCGATTACAAACCTACGGCAGCGTTTTTCCTTGATTTTTCTTCTATAGGTTCGATGATATATCAGGCGCCCGGAACCCGGTTTCGGACGCTTAGCCGCAGGATCGGCGTATCGGCAAGGCACTGCGGTGCTTCCGGTAACCGCAGGGCCCGAGGAGGTTTTATGGAATCCAATTCGGCCTGGAAGTCTGTTTACAGAGCTCATCTCATGCTACTGGAGCGTTTCCTGCTCGGTAGGAAATCCACTCTTGAATCGCAGTATACTGTTTATCTATCCGGCATGCTTGCCCGGCATATGGATCTTCAGTACCAACAGCAAATAGAGGCTCTACTATTCGAGGATTTGGACGAATTGGACAGCACCATTCGAAAACATGATCCCTACCTTGGACAGAACGCCCCCATTGTGACCGTCTCCAGGATCAACGGCGAGCACCTTACCGTAGGAATCGCCTTTGAAAGAGCCAGGGGAGGCGGCGGGCTGGAGTGGAAGTCTCACGTTCCATCCCGTTGTTTTGGTGTAGCCGCTTTTTACAGTCGCGAAGCCGGTAACCGGCATTTGTCCGAGATATTCGCCTTCTTTCATCATCACCACACCCTGGTGCTGGAAATACTGGGCGACTATCTCGAGTTCCTGGAACGGGACGCAGATCTTATAAGCGATAAGTTGCCCCCGGAACTATGGAGTCGATTTGGTAAAGAGAGAAATGCTCGAAACGAAAAGAAGGAATGGTGGGAGTCCCGGGGCATCAACCTCAAAGGAAAGGAAGGAATCTCGAAAGAAGAGGTGCGAAAAATCCTGGACCTGGGCGGTTTGAACTGATTCCGGAAAGAGTTTCAAGCTGTCCTGGAAGTTGGCGAAGTCAAGAATCTGTAGGGCTGCAAATTGGTCCCGATCCACATACATCTGCAACATTGTAGCGCCAGTCCATGGGGCATCTGCCACCACAAAGCTTTTTTCATCTGCCGGCCTAACGTTGTCCTATATATTGCCTACAATTCATTTCCCGGCCAAACTCCAATGCCACCTCCGGGTCCATTGAACGCTGGTCGTCGTTACCTCCATGTTTGCAGCCAAAGAACCAGTGTTGAATGCCGTGTCGCCGTGCGCAGAAAGAAAACCGAATCTTCCGGTGGTCGGGCGTTGAGTATCTTCAGAACGGAACTTAACTCCAAGTAAGGTAAGTTACA
Source organism: Spirochaetaceae bacterium (assembly GCA_002730875.1). Taxonomy (GTDB): domain Bacteria; phylum Spirochaetota; class Leptospiria; order Leptospirales; family Leptonemataceae; genus UBA3465. The sequence goes on from PCBI01000019.1 coordinate 454,632, forward strand.
CCTGTAAGAGTTAACAGGTTTTGACAAAAATAATGGCATATTGACCATGAAAGAGGCACTTTGCTCGTCATATTCCAATCATCAAGAAATGCGGGCCAGGCGAACTAATCGATTCATCAGTTGCGGGCCTCGGAGTTGCAGATTTGAATACGGAACAAATGACTCTCCAGACTTTTCTCGTTTCCAGAACCGATGAGAAAGGACGAATTACATATGCGAATGATGCTTTTTGCGCGGTGAGCGGCTATGAACGCGATGAGCTTATTGGCCAGCGGCATAGCCTTGTAAGGCACCCGGATTCCCCTAGAGAAACATTCAGAGAGCTCTGGGGGCATCTCAAAGAGGGACGACTCTGGACCGGAATGATCAAGAATCGCACCAAATCGGGCGATCACTACTGGGTGAAGAGTTGGATCTATCCTTTTGAGGATCCGGAAGGCACAAGTTCGTATGAATCGGTCCGCGTCGAGATGACCGATGAGATGAATCGAAAAGAGAACGAGAAAATGAATGCTATCCTTTTTGATATCATTCAGCACTCTATCGAAATCGAAGACGATGAAGAGTTCTATGATCGAGCAATCCGAGCCTGTTTCGCTAACCCCTGGCTTGCGCTAGAACAGAAGGGCGGTCTATTTCTCAAGACTTCGGGAGAGGACTCGCTAAGTCTGGTTCATTCAATCAATTTTAGCGATATGTTGCACTCCATGTGCGCCCGAGTGGAGTTCGGACAATGTCTCTGCGGACTGGCGGCTCAGAAACGCGAATTGGTCTTTGCCGATTGCGTAGACGAAAGGCATACCACCAGACCTCCCGGAATGGCTCCACATGGGCACTATAACATTCCAATCATCCTTGCCGGACGCTTGATTGGCGTAATCGTTTTCTATATTTCCCATGGACATATTCGCAATGAATTCGAAGAAACATTTTTGAAGAACCTCGCCAACGTAATGGGGGCGGCCATTATGCGGCGGAACGGGGACCGGCAAATCAAGAAACTCGTCTCTGAAATCTCGGACAGCAACCGGGCAATCGCCGAGCAACTCGAAAAGAACAGGAATCTTCATAGGATAATTCAGCAGTACTTGCCCCAAACAGTATGGCGGCACGCCGGCACGGCGATTGAGGCCGGGCACGTTGATCTACGCGGCGAAAGAAAAGAAATGACCTACTTCTTCTGCGATATGAGTGGGTTTACCGCCTATTCGGAAGTAGCGGAACCAGAAGAAGTGATCTCTACTGTGAATGAATACTTTGAAGCGGCGGTCTCAATCATACACGGGCGTAACGGAGATATCGAACGATTTATGGGGGACGGTTTTCTGGCTATATTCGACGACGCCCGGGAGGCCGGCAAAGCCGCGCTACTTTGTATTCAGCGATTCAGGACCATCGGGGAAAAACGGCGGAAGGACGGTCGTGAGGCCATGGACTTTAGGATCGGTCTTCATACTGGTGTCGGGGTTCGGGGGAGCGTCGGGGGAACCCTCCGAAAGGAATTCACTGTCATGGGGGATGCCGTTAACACTGCAAGCCGCCTGGAATCTATATGTACCCCTGGACGTATCCTGGTCTCGGAAGCTTTCTATAAAAAAGCGCCGGATAGATTTCTGGCCAGCGCGCCATTTGAGATTCTCATGAAAGGGAAGGCAAAGTCACTGCAGGCGCGGTATTTGAGGGGAATAGGACCTCGTCGCACCGAGGCTACATGACGCTGTTCTCAAGGGATTTCACGGATCTTGATGAGCATCGCACCGCATTCTCCCGGACAAGAAGCCGGCCCCGGTGGCCCTATTGCCGAGCCTTCTATTGAATCGGCCCCATGAACTGGTCTTTTCCGTTCCGAATTGGCCTCAAGGCGTCCCTTCTCACGAGTTCCAGCCAATTCCGACGTTTCTTTTCGTCGCTAAATCGAAACTGGTCAAAGATGCGAAAGCGCACCGGCGAATACCCACAGAATTTCAGGACCGCATGTTTGAGCATCTTCACAGCCGGATTTCCATAAACGAAGCGAAACCACCAGTAGGGCGAATCCATGGTCAAATAGACCGAAGCAGACCTTCCGGCCAGAAGGCGATCCCAAAACGGAGAGCCTTTCCTGTATTTGAATGCGAAGCCTGGTAGCAGGACTCGATCCAGGAATCCTTTCATCAGGGCGGTGACGCTTCCCCACCAGACCGGGGAGATCAGGACCAGATGATTCGCCGATTGAATCAGCTCTTGCAACTCCACCAGGTCTGGCTCCAGGGACATGGGCTCCTGGTAGCCGGTTTTTAAGATTGGATCAAATTGCAGATCGCGCAGGCTGATGATTCGCGCGCTGTGCGGAGGCAGGGATTCATGGAGGGTCTCGGCAATGGCCCTGCTAAAGCTCTCCTGGTTGGGATGGCCATCGATAATCAGAATGTTAGCTTTGCCACTTTTCGAAGTTGGCGTGAGACTTAAAGTGTGCATATATGCACAGATATGCAAATAATGGTGCCCGGGGCAAGAAGAATTCTTGTCCTGCACGGTTTCCCGGAAGAAATCAGTTTATGCCTAATCGTCAAGATCCTCGAAAGAATGCGCTGGATGAACTGGACCGGGTCTTTGATTCTCCGGTGCTTGCCGTGCTGGCAGAGAAGGCCCGGTTGGATCTACTCAAGGAACTGGCCATCCTCGGCCGGGCAGATGTTAAGACTTTGTCCGATCTACTACCGCAGCATACCACTGTGATTTCCCGGCACCTCAAAGCTCTGCACCAGGCCGGACTGCTGCGCAGAACCAAGAAGGAACGGTGGGTTTATTATGAAATCGATGGGCAGGAATGGATCCGGATTTTTCGCGAAATGCTGGAAGCCATCGAGCATACCGTGGATGTCTGCGACTGCGGCGATGAGCCACGATCACAGTGATCGCACGCATCGCACGGGATAGCTGTCTGTCTTATCGTAATCGGAGGATACAACCGCGTCCGGGAACTCCACTCGCCAGGCATTGTTGGTTGTGCTCGTTACGCTTGTGGATGTCCAGAAGGGTAGGGCGGGGCTGCCCGGAAACAGATAACTGTCAATGCCAGTGGCCAGGCTCCGGTCTGGAATAGAGTTCAGTTCAACAACGGATGGAAGTCTCCAGTCAGTAAATCCCGCGAGGTTAAGATTACTACAATACTGAAGAGCGGCCTGCCAGCCGTGCGTACTATGGGCCCCGGAGCAGTTCGCGTCGTTGTTTTTTCCACTGACGCAACGTTGCCAGACCAATCCATTCGTCCAGTCGGTAACCGTGCCATCGGTATTCACTACACGAAGCGGAGTCGCCTGAGCGTCACCGGAAACGCATCGCACTTCATTCGGATTGGTCTGCAACACGCTGTCGGCAAAGCCTCCGATCAACTGGAGGGTGAATCGGAAGCCCGGATAGTTTACATCGTCGGTGCTGCTCCAGTAGAATCCCGATGTAGAGGCAGGAAAGTGCCCGGGGTCCAGGGAAGGACTGGCCCGGCCGTAGTCGTTGATGCTGATTAATTCGTTGATGGTAGGAAGTCTCCAATTCTGGCGGCCGGCGTATCCCAGACCTGCGTTGGCCAAATTTAAACTCTGGCATTGATCCGTCGCGCTTCCTACTCCGTCGTCATTCGTAAAAGATAAGGCCGACCCCGTGGCGCAACCGGCACCCGATTGGCCCTGAGCGCAGGTCCTCCAGACCAGTCGGGTGTTTCGATCCACCGTGTAGTGATCGGCAGGGAAGTCAGCCCGTGTCAGGGGCCCAAGAAAATCCCTGGATCGGGGACTGATAAGCGAGCCATCCTGCCGGGGCCAGCCTGTATCCGTGCAGGAAATGGTCGCGCCTGCCGTATCGTAGCAGAGAGTCTGGCCGGAGTCGGAAAAACCGAATCGAGCGACCGGAAGAGAAGCGATCAGGACAAGTCCTGCCTTCGGGCCGCAAAGTGGGTCTTCCGCCCGGCATGGAAGCTCGGAGCATAGCACGCTGGACCATAGACTCATACAGCCTGCTATTAGAAGAAAGCCGGTTCTCATTTGTTGGAAATCGGGCCGGCCCCCGGCGGTGGAATCCTTTTTCCTTATAGCGGGGGCATTTTTCTGGCGACGATGTCACAGGGCAGACGGTGTTTTTCTCCGTAGAATGGCCCTTTTCCAGGTGAAGCAGGGCGGTCTGCGCAACGCGACCGGAGGGCAGTGAATCAGTCCTGGGATCCTTCTCTACAATGGTTTATGGAGCGTCAGTTCTCAACGCAGCTTCCGCCAACTTAACCCGGGCCAGCTGCCGGCACCCAAAATCTGGCAGGACACCCGTCCGCTCTCCGGGATGTGACGTAGGATCAGACCTGTCCGTTCTGCTCTGGCAAATTCTGGCCCGCTGTGCGCCTATATGAGACATAATCCGTAGCAAGGTCGCCTGGCGCCAATATATGACATAATCTGCCTCGTTGTCGCCACCTTGCCGGCCGTATGTGACACAATCCGCTCCCTATCGGCATCCCGGCCGCCTGCATGAGACATAATCCACGCCAATGCCCCGTATGGGCGAGCTATCACGCACTTCGGATCTCTTTTCTGGCAGTCGATAGCGCCTTCTGCTAAAATTTTGCGAAAAATGCTTGTCAGCCAGCTTAGTTGCCTTTATTTAGCGAATCGATTAGCAGACTATTTCATCAACTGCTAATGGTTTTTCAGGAGGAAAACGACTATGGCAATCAAACCACTGGGAGATCGAGTACTGATCAAACCCCAAGAGGCAAGTGAAGAGAAAGTCGGATCTCTCTATGTGCCGGATACGGCAAAAGAAAAACCTCAGGAAGGAACGGTTGAGGCTGTTGGAGCCGGTAAAACCGAAGATGGCAAGCTCATCGCTCCCGAGGTAAAAGTAGGGGATCGCGTACTGTACGGCAAATATGCCGGCACGGAAATCAAACAAGACGGTAAAGAGTATCTGATCGTTCGAGAAAGCGACATTCTCGCGGTCATCTCCTGATCCGGAGGATTAAAATGGCAAAGCAACTAGAATTCAATGAAGAAGCCCGCAGGAATCTTGCCCGCGGTGTGGATAAACTGGCAAACGCTGTAAAAGCTACCCTGGGCCCTCGTGGCCGAAACGTGGTGATCGATAAGAAATTTGGCGCTCCCACCGTTACTAAAGACGGCGTAACCGTAGCCAAAGAAGTAGAACTGGAAGATCCGTATGAAAATATGGGAGCTTCCATGGCTCGCGAAGTAGCGACCAAGACCAACGATGTAGCTGGTGACGGAACTACTACTGCAACCGTTCTGGCTCAAGCAATCGTTAAAGAAGGTCTGAAAAACGTTACTGCCGGCGCGAATCCCATGAGCCTGAAACGAGGAATCGACAAAGCTGTAGAAGCTGTAGTTGAAGAAATCGGAAAGCAGTCCAAAGAAGTGGGCTCCAGCAAGAACGATATCGCCGCTGTAGCTTCTATCTCTGCCAACAACGACAAAGAAATCGGAACTCTCATTGCAGATGCAATGGAGAAAGTTGGTAAAGACGGCGTAATCACCGTAGAAGAAGCCAAAGGCATCGACACCTACATGGACGTTGTAGAAGGTATGCAGTTCGACCGTGGTTATCAGTCTCCTTATTTCGTGACTGATCCTGAAACCATGGTAGCTACCCTGGAAAACCCCTACATCCTGATCCACGAAAAGAAGGTCGGCAATATGCGCGAGCTGCTGCCCGTTCTGGAAAAAGTAGCTCAGGCCAGCCGTCCTCTTCTGATTATCTCGGAAGAAGTAGAAGGCGAAGCTCTGGCAACTCTGGTAGTAAACAATCTGCGAAAGACCATCAAGGTTTGCGCTGTTAAAGCTCCTGGCTTTGGCGATCGCAGAAAAGCTATGCTGGAAGACATCGCCATTCTAACAGGCGGACAGGTAATCTCTGAAGACCTGGGCATGAAGCTGGAAAATGCCGATGTAACGCACCTGGGCGAAGCGCAAAAGGTATCTGTAGACAAAGAAAACACTACAATTATCGAAGGCGCCGGAAAAGACGCAGACATCAAAGGCCGAATCAGCCAGCTGAAAAAGCAAATCGAAGAAACGACCAGCGATTACGATCGCGAAAAACTGCAAGAGCGACTGGCCAAGCTGAGCGGTGGCGTTGCGGTAATCTATGTGGGCGCTCCTACTGAAGTAGAGATGAAAGAAAAGAAAGCCCGTGTAGAAGACGCACTGTCCGCTACTCGATCCGCTGTAGAAGAAGGAATCGTTCCTGGCGGCGGATCCACTCTGCTGCGTGCTCGAAGCGTAATCGATGGCCTGAAGCTGGAAGGCGATGAGGCCACCGGCGCAAGCATCATCTATCGCGCTGTAGAGGCTCCTCTTCGCACCATTGCTAACAACGCAGGTCTGGAAGGAACTGTGATTGTTCAAAAAGCTCTGGAGCAAAAAGAGGGAATTGGCTTTAACGCAGCTTCTCTGGAATGGCAGGACCTGGCCAAAGAAGGCATCCTGGATCCGGCCAAAGTGGTAAGAAGCGCTCTTCAGAACGCAGCTTCCATCGGCGGAATGATCCTCACTACCGAAGTGAGCATCACTGATCTGCCCAAGAAAGAAAAAGAAGCAGGAATGCCCGACATGGGTGGAATGGGCGGAATGATGTAAGATTTCTCCCATCCGCCGCTGGATTCAAGGTTTCACCCTCGCCATCCAATCGTTCGGACCTCGATACGCGAGCCGGACCGGGAAAGCGGCGAAGTGAATAAGAAATCCGGCGGAATCCCTACGAGGCGCGGCGAAAGTCGCGCCTTTTTCTTTTTATTCCTGCGCTTTTCTGCTGGCTGTCATATTGTGCGAACCAGAATGAGTCCTGGTGGGGCTACTGCGAAGAATTGCATTCGGCACGGGGCTAATCGGCGCGACCCTGTCGCTGATTGTCTATGCCCTTTGCCTGAGCCAATACCTGGCGCGTCCATTGCCGCAAGAAGCGGACTCCCCTGGATCTTTCGGCGGCGTATTGCATGTCCTTTCGGTGTTCGCTTTTGTGATCGCTTTTCTGCTTTTTCAGCATCGACTGCGAAACGCTCCTCCCGCCATTCGCGCGAACTCTCTTAAATATCTGAAGCAGACAGGACCGGCCCCCCTCCGATACATTTTGATTGGGACGCTCGTCTTTGCAGTGGCCAACCTTATCCTGCATAACCTGTTGCTCGCTGCCCTGGGCATTCCTGTGGCAGGGGCCGATGCATGCTCCTACGAGCGTATGTTTGCACCGCACTGGATTCTGTTCTTTTTAGCTGCGTCCTATCTGAGTTGGCCAGCTCCTGCCGGTGGAGCAGACGAAACCAGCCGAGAGCATTCAAAGATGCGCGCTGCGTTGACCTCAGAAATGGGAAATCCGATGCACTCGGGTGTGGGAAATGCTCTCGATTCAGATACGCGAAATGCTGTCAGGGCTCATTTTTCCACTGATCACCGGCCATCTTTAATGAAGCGCATTTTTTCGGGAGGCTTCGCGTTTGCCCTGGGCATTACAGCTGTGCTGTCTATAATTCTGGGCACTTTTGCGCTGATCTTTGAAGTCTACTTCTATCTCTTTGTGGCTCTGATGTTCGCTGTGGTGACGTATGTAAATTACCGTTACCGGAAGAAACAATGCTGGTATCATCTTCTGGCGATAAGCATTGATAGAACCGTGCGCATTCGCTATTTCGACGGCGATACTCTTCTTGAGCGCCAGTATGCAAGGGAAACTGTGCGTGCGGATTGGAAAGAGGAGGTAATTCGGGGAAATAGTATCTTCTATCTGCTAATCTTTGCGGCCGAAGAAGCGCCCCTAAAAGCCCGGGTACAGAGCCGGGAGACGACGGAGAGCAGTCAGAGCGATGGAGTGAGAGACAGTAATGGCGGCGCCCAAATGGAGCGACTTCTGTTGCGGCAACAGGTTAACGCCTTCTGGTCCTACGAAAAACTGGATTCAGTTCATGGATTCCTGAACGCCTGAAAACTGAGTATTGTCGTTCATTCCTGCGATTCGAAATCCTGGGTCGAGATCAGGTATCGAGACCAGTCCAGCATTGCAAAAACCAGGTGTGGGGAGCCGGCTCCAGGACTTCAGTAGTGTTCCCGTCTGTTGACTGGTAACCCCCTGTGTCCGAAAATGGCCACCACGACAATGAAACGAATCACATACATTTCCAATTTTAGCCGTCCTCTTAGCCTGGATGATCTGGATGCGATTAGCGAAGTATCCATTCGAAACAATAAGCGGGACGGCCTTACGGGCGCTCTATTTTGCTTCCGAAACATATTCTATCAAATCCTGGAAGGCGATGAGGAGGCAGTGGACCGTTGTTTTGCTCGTATTGAAAAGGATGACCGCCACAGTAAAGTCTTCATACTGGAAGTTGAAAGCGATATTGAGCGTAGGAAATATGCCGAATGGGAGATGAAGCCTGTAATCCTGGACGAAAGTAGCGACCCATTGATGCGTCCCATTCGTCACCTGCTGGCTACACTGGCCCACACTCATAGAACCCTGGAGAAATACACCCCGCAGCGAGTGCTTCGGGAAATCCAGGGCGGTGGAGCTCCGGAAGACATTCCTTCGTCTTACCAGAATCGCTGCGTAATGTTTGTTGATCTGTTTCGCTCTACCAGTATCTTTGAAAGCTGGTCCGTTGAAGCGGCGACCATGGTTCTTCATCGCTTTTATGATACAGCGCTAAAAGCCATTCAAACGCACGGTGGCGTTGTATCGAAGCTCACCGGCGACGGAATCATGGCGTACTGGACCCAGGAGTTGGTTTCATCCGCCCTCGGTGCAGCCCGGGAGATGCTGTGGGAATTCAAGGAGCTGCGCGATAGATCTCCGGAAGCCGATAATCCGCTTCGCTTGCTCCATGCCGGTGTGGGCATTAGCACTGGTAGAGTTCTGGAGGGAAACATCGGTTCATCTGTCTTTATGGACTACACAGTACTCGGGGATACTGTGAATTCGGCGGCCCGCCTGGAAGGGATTACTCGAAAAGCCGGCAAGTCGCTCATATTCGAATCGGGAACCCTGGAGGCTCTGAGACGAAATCCTGGCAGCGGTTGGCGAGTGCGAAAAGTGGGCAGCTATCGGGCGGCCGGAAAAGAGAGCCCCGTAGATATCTTTACCCTGGACGATCCATCGGTGGCGATTACCATGGACCACACGGAACTGCAGGAAGCGATCCGGGCTCTTGCCGGGAAGCTTGGCTAAAACCGGCGCCTGCTGTTGCAATGGGACCGGTCCTGGAAATGGGAGAACCTCGCATTCATGGGCCCGGTTGAACCGGCCGTTTCGGTAAAGCGGGAGTTGCGCTGGATCGGAAGTCTGGTAGCTGATCGTTTAGAGAGTGCTGCAGGCGCCCCGCGGTCAGGGGTAATCTGGATTTGTGCATGAAATCAAAGAAGATCCTTCTAATCGACGATAGCGAACCCATTCATCAGCTCCTGGAAGTATATAGTAAACGCACGGAGTATGAGCTCCTTTCGGCGCGAAATATGGAGGAGGCGTTGAACGCCTTGCGAGAGGAGCCTTTCGATCTGGTCTTGCTGGACATTGAGCTCGAGGAAACCACCGGTTTTGATTTGCTTCCTCGAATCCAGAAGACTCTGAACCAGGCCGGGTTGCCCCTACCGCCGGTAGTGGCGATGAGCGCGCATTCAGGCCAGGACTTCATTCTGGAATTGATGCGGGCGGGTTTCACTGGTCGATTGAAGAAACCTGTTAGCAGGCTAACCTTCGAGAAGGCCTTGGAACGGTACTTACCGGGCTCCTAAGAGCGATATAGCCGACTGCGTGTGGCGCAGAGCATTCAACCAGCCTGGCGTCGGACACTCCAATGGGTACCCGCTTGAAAAGGCGGCCAGATTTCCAGACCTGTTTCCGGTCAGGCTTCGGCGAATTGTATTGACCTGATTGGCACCGCCTGAAGTCTATCAGGCGTCTTGAAACAGATTTCTACAGGTGTAATTGCGGCGGCTGGTAAAGGCACAAGATCCTACCCCCGAACTACGTTTATTCCCAAGCCACTGTTCCGTATTGACGGAAAAAGTATTCTGGAGAAGAACATTGAATTGCTGGTGAAGAAGATCAAGGTGAAGCAGATCTTTGTCATCGTTGGTCATCTTGCCGAGCAGGTCATGGCCGAGGTGGACCGGATCCGACCCCTATATCCAGGGGTGAGTATAGAAACCAGCTTCTGGACTCGCAAGGGCCTGGCCAGCGATGTAGCTTCCCTGGAAGGCAAATTCCAGGGCCCCTTTGTTACAATTCTGGGAGATGAGCTCTACCATAACTCGGATCATCAAAAGATCCTGGCTACCCTGAAGAAGCATCCAGGTCTAACCGCCAGCGTGGCCGTTAAAGAGACTCCACTCGTTTCGCACATCAAAAAGAATTACTCGGTGGAACTGGAAAAGGAGCGCGTGCTCCGACTGGTGGAAAAGCCCGAGAATCCGGCGAATCGACTTCTGGGATTGGGGACCTACCTCTTCACCGAGCAGTATTTCGAAACCTTTCGGACCACTCCGCCTTCGGAGCGCACTGGCGTCATCGAGATTACGGAAGTCATAGATCGCATGGCTCGTGAAACCGGAGCTGTTTATGCGACCATGGTTAGATGCGGTTACTTCAACATTAACTCGCTGCAGGATTACCATCATGCGGTGTACGAAATTCGAAACGAAGATTTTGATCGATTCAAGAAAACGCTGATTATACCGGCCGCCAATCGGGAGCAATCCATCGATGATGTCTTGAACGACTTCAAGGATTCCGTGGATCAGATTATTGTCGTGGATGCGGGCTCCGAAGACCGCACCCGCGAAATAGCTCGAAGCCATGGAGCCACAGTGGTAGCGTTTGCCGGCCCGCGAGAGAAAGAGGGCGCCATGGTAATGGCGGGTCTGGAAGCCGCCCGCGGCGATATCTGCGTAGTAGCGTCGGCGGATGGCACATTCAGGAGCAAAGACCTGCCGAAGCTTCTTGAATACATGAAGGACTGCGACATGGCCATCGGGACCCGCACCACCCGGCAGATGATCGAGCAGGGGGCAAATTTAAAGCCCATGCGAAGGATCCTCAATCTGTTTGGCGGCAAGATGATTGAGCTATTCTACTGGGGTATGGAACCCAGGTTCACCGATGCGAGCTGTCGTTATTTCTGTCTGTGGAAGGATACCTTCATGAAAATCCGACCCAGACTACACGAAGACGGGTCATTGTACATCGCCGAAATGATGACCGAGATCGTACGGTCCCTGTACCGATGCATTGAAGTGCCCGTAACCTTTTTTAAGCCCGTGAAGGATCAGGCGGCCGGCGACATCCGTAGCATCGGCGATCTATTCCGGTTGTCCGGAATGCTTCTGAAAAAGAAGTTTGGCAAGATTCACTGAGCTTGACGTAGAAAGCACCGAACCATCAATCGTAATACATACGTTACAGTGCCGTATCCGCCAGGGCTATGAACCGGGCGGTTTCATGGGCTGTTCCATTGCGACCAGAAATGGCGCAAAAAAAGAAGGCTATGCCGACCTGCATGCCGGGGCATGCCCGTCTGGCAGACTGCAAAAGAAAGAGGAAGAAATGAAAGTACTGGTTACCGGCGGATGTGGATTTCTGGGATCCCATGTTTGTGAGCATTTTAGAAAGGAAGGCTGGGAAGTGGTCAGCTTCGATAACATGACCAAATACGAGCTCAAGCGGACCGGCTATGGTACCGAGGCCACTCGAGACTTCAACTGGGATTATCTGAAGGGCCTGGGCGTCGAAATGGTGAAGGGCGATATCCGCAATCTGGAGCATCTAATGGACCGTAGCACCGGAACGGACTACATCGTTCATACAGCCGCTCAACCTGCCATGACCATTTCCTGGGAGGATCCGGAGCATGATTTTACGACGAACGTCACCGGAACCTTCAATGTAATGCAGGCCGCCCGGGCTCATAATATTCCGGTTGTAAATACCAGTTCGATTCACGTATACGGAAACTCCATAAACGACTCTCTAACCGAATCCGATACCAGCTACGAACGAGACCCTGTGTCGATTCCGGAAACCCAGCCCGTAATGGTGGGGGAAATCAGTCCCTTACATGCATCCAAAATGAGCGCCGAGCATTATGTGCGATCTTTTCATGATATGTATGATCTGAAATCGGCCAGCTTTCGCTTTACTGGCATTTACGGCCCCCGGCAGTTTGGAGGGGAGGACCATGGTTGGGTGGCCAACTTTGTGATTCGAGCTGTCTTTGGCCTGCCCATTCGCATCTTTGGAACCGGAAAGCAGGCGCGAGATATACTTTATGCTGCCGACGGCGCGGACAGCTATCTGAAGTTCTTCAAGGATCCACAGCCCGGAGTGTATAACATTGGTGGCGGTCCCGAGCACAAGATCTCCCTGGTGGAATGCATTGCCATGATCGGGGAAATTCTGGGCAAAAAGATCGAAGTTAGTATTGAAGCGGAACGTCCAGGCGATATGCGTTACTTCATTTGCGATATTTCGCAAGCGCGGAAGTTCGGTTTCGACCCCAAAATCAAACCTCGCGAAGGCGTCGAAAAGCTGATTCGCTGGGTAGAAGAAAACAGGAAGGTATTTGAGGTCAAGGCTTGAGAACCCTGATCATTATTCCAGCCTACAACGAAGAAAGCACCATCGAAGAGGTGGTGCGAGGCGCTTCCGAATACTGCGACGTTTGTGTCGTGGATGACGCTTCGAAGGACCGAACGCCGGAAATTCTGGCGAACTTGAAATCGGAGTTCCAGGGAAGAAAGACAGGTACTCTACACATCATACGCCACGAAAGCAATACGCACATTCCTGGCGGTATTCAAGATGGGATGCGTTACGCCTGGGAGCAGGATTACGACTATGTAATCACAATGGATGCCGGGATGTCCCATCTTCCGTCGGACCTTCCTTTGTTTCTGGATGCCGGCGATCAGGATCTGGTCATTGGAAGGCGTCATCAGACGGAGAACGTTCCACTCTACAGGAAGTTAATTTCCTGGAAGGCCGCCCGGGTCATGAACTATTGTCTTTCCGATGGGCTTTTCGATCTGAAGGGACCCGGTATACAGGACTGCACCTCGGGGTACCGCCGATACAGCAAAAAGATTTATTCCATCATAGCCGGCGCTGAACTGGAATCTCGCGCTTTTGATTTCCATATGGAGTCTTTGTATCTGGCCGTCAGAAACGGCGCCAGCTTCAAAGAAGTTCCCATCACTTATAAGTTCTCCACGTCCTCATTTAATCGCAAAGTGCTTCTTCAGGCCATGGTGTTCGCTCGTCACCTCTACAGAAAGAAGCTGCATATGGAAGAACCTCATGAGCCCGGCAGGCTGGTGCGGTGGCAGCAAGCAATATACTCACCGCTGAAACATCTGGATAAACCTTATCTGGCGCTGGGGCTGTTCTTTCTGATTTACGGCGCCGTCACCTATTTCCACGTTCAGAAGTATGATATGAACTTCTCCTCCATGGTTCGCTTTGGACTGGAGTTTGCGGAGTCCAATCCGGATCATGTTCCACCGGACGCCGTTTTCTACAAGAGTCAGGACGGCGACCTGGGAGCCGGCTATGATGGGCAGATATTCTATTTCTATAGTCGCTCAATAAGCGAAGGGCTGGATTATCCTTCCAGCGAAGGAGTGGATAAAGACGGTCAGATTGATGCCAGTTACAGGGCCCCCCGGATAGGCTATCCGTTTCTCATTGGGCTGTTTGGCTTCCTGGGACCGAATGCGGCGCTTTTTGGGATGTTCTTCTGGAACCTGGGACTCATGTCTCTGGCTTATCTTTGCCTTCGCCAGATACTGGGTACAAACAGCCCACTGGCCATCTTCTATCTTCTATCTCCCTTTGCCCTGGGCAGCTATCACCTGCTGGTAAGCGATGCGGTGATGGTGTCCACTGTTGTCATCGCTTACTGGGCTTATCAGAGAGAGCGACTGCTCCTTTTCTGGGGTCTGGCAAGCCTGGCCATTATCACAAAAGAGCCCGCATTGTTTCTGCTGTTTCCCCTGGGACTCTACGAGTTGATTCGTCTGGATTTTCGTAAGGCGGCGGTAATCCTGGCAACTCTCATTATTCCGGTGGGGTGGCATACCTATCTCCGGTTCACCCTGCCTGAATGGACTCCTACGCGCCTGGGTGTCTTTATTCAGCCGATGCAGGGCATGCAGGAATACCTGAAGGAGGTGATGCTTTCGATCCAGAATCCGGATAGTAGCCTGAAAGACATTGCCCGCACACTCAGTCGTATGCCGCTTCTGTTCCTGTGGCTTGCAGGACTGGTTGCTCTGCTAACGGGTAGGCATCGGAAAGGATTTGCCATGCGATTGGGACTGTTTCTTTCTCTTGCGATGGTATTTGTGGCGGATCATTATTATTTCTGGTCTGTTTACGACAATATCTCGCGCATGTTTACTATGACCGTGGCTCTGGTTCTACTGTTGAAGTCCCGGGATCACAATATCCTGGATCTGCCATTTCATGTAGTTTCGCTGGGTGTTCTACTCCTTTATCTGGTGCGGGTGATCTGGATTACTCCGGTATTGCCTCACGTGATTCGCTAAAGCGCAGTTTGCTTCTTCCAAATTGATTAGAGTGCCAATGCTTCACCGTTGCCCAGAAAGGAATCCAATAGGAATCCGCAATAGAGCCTGGGGCTAACCGGTATTTTCAGAAACCGGGCATAGGCGCAACCTCATTACGGACCACCGCGGCTGTGGGCACCGAGATGGACTTGTCCTCGTTGAAAGCAACGGTGGTGGTGTCCCCACTGTCGCGCGTCTGAACATGGAGAAAACTCCGCCCGTCCTTCAATACGACCAATCGATCGTATCGACTGGCCGGGGCAATGGATTGCTCGAATAGGCCTCCTTCTTCCATGTCCTTGAGAATGTGACCAAACAGAAGAGCCAGCGCTTCGGACGCTTTGTCCGGGTACGAATCAAACTGCAAAGCGCAAATCAATAAAGTTCCTGTTAGACCCCAGGTCTCAAAGTCGTACTGAAAGCTACGAATAGCGCGACCGGATTTTCCCACTACGACGTAGACCTGATTTTCAACGGTCATGGTTTTCATTGGGATGATCCCGGCAGTTAAGAAAAAGCCCCACACAGACACTCCCTGAATGAAGCTAACATCTCTGGGGGTTACCTGTCGCACCTGAACAAACAATTGTAAACCGCCGGGGCCCACCGGTACGCCTTTTTCCAATAAGGACTTTGAAATGGCATCAGAAACCCTTTCGCTTGTCATTTCTCGAGTGGAAACAGTGAGAGCGGATTGAGACGCAACGCGAAACTCGATGGGAGGCAGACCATTAAAGGTTCGGTCCACTTCTTTCACTTCATTCAATAGAATGCAACCGTTCAGGCTAAAGGTCATCCCGGTAGCAAGGAGAATTGTAATAAATTGCCTAGTTTTCATACCTGAACTCCATACCATTGAAGGCGGGATAGAGCATGATCAGATTGGCCCTTGCCTTCTCGAAGTTTTCTCGGCTATAGGAAGCGTCCTTCAGGCTACCGTAGGTTGACATTTCATTGATTCCATGCTCCACCCTTATACGGGCCTCGTAATGGCCACCGTAAACCACCTGTCCGGGGCCTACGGACAGCTTTGCTGGCATCTCAGAGCGGCCCGGGAAAGATCTTCTTTCTTCCCCTGATAGTTTATCAGTAATATTTGAGAAACTATACGCCGGTTTGTAGACCCCCGGCGGAACTTGTAGTGCGTAAGTGCCGAGTACCGTATCGGGCAATATATGAAACTTTATCGGTTGTCCCGTGAACTCATTTTCCCAGGCCACTCCAATATGGATGCCCGCGACACCCACGGGAGTATCCAGCGAGTCCATATAAACGGAAACGAAAATATATCCATCATTCGCCGAAGCGGACCCCGGTTCACGACTCTCGGGCTCGTACGGACTAAATAGCATCGGCGTGAAGCACTGCGTTTCCAGAATGCAAATCAACAGGACATAAACCCAGGCCCCAAATCTACTTTTTCTAGAGCTAAAACGTTTTATCTGATTTGCCATTCCTGCTTCTTCCTTCAACCGGGTAATTAGTAGGGCGAAGGACAGAGTGTATGTCAAGGCCTTCTATACGTAATTCGAACGAGTTTACGAGCCGCGGGGATAACCTCCAGTGGATTCTTTGAATTATAGTTCAAGGAGATCTTCCATGCGGGCCACCGGGGCAATAGAAGGAGCCGGGATGGAGCCTTTACCGCATCGCTCCGATTCAATTCTTCCGAATGACAGCAAGCGATGGATTGCGAAAGAAGATAGTAACCATGAAAAAGAACAAAAACATGAAGAAGCAGGAAGCTCCCAATGAGAAATGGGGCAGCCGGAAGACCCGGCAGAAAGCGTTCACGGAAAAATGATTACAGGCATACCGGGATTCATAAACGGATCCAGCTTAATGATGTCTTCGTTAAGTAATCGAATGCAGCCGCTACCAAAGGTCTTTCCCACACTGGCCGGATCGTTTGTACCGTGGATGGCTATGCCCGAGCCGATTCGCATCGGTAGTTTTCGTTTCTTGTCCTCCGGCACATCGCCTGCCTTTAGCGCCTGCCTGTATCTCCAGATATCGGAGGCGGCAGGGTAGTCTATGCCATAGAATCGGGGGCCAAAGACATTCTTGCCCGCATCTTTGCCCGGCTTTCCGTACAGACTGTAGCCCAGCTTCGCAGTCAGATAGAAACCATTTAGCTTTGCCAATTCCTTATACGATTCGGACTCTTTCAGCGCATCCAGGGTGTAGAAACGAAAGATGCGGTAGATTCCTTCCGGAGTGCGCCCATCGTATTCGTATTGTTTGGGCTTCTGTCCGCCTTCGCTGTCGCCGCCGATTCCCGCATCGAAAGAAAGCAGTTCCACACCTCGCTGGTCAAACACGGCAAGTTTATGCCTGCTTTTCCAGATAACGATTCCATAAAGCTGCGTCTCGCTTAGCAGGGCCTTCGCCAGGGCTTTGAGATCGCGACGGTCGTAGGCCTCTCTGTTTTCGGTAAGCAGTCGATTGTTCTGACCCACCGGAAAATCCACGGAGTCTTGCATTTCTTTGAGCTGCTCGTCCAGCGCTGCCCGGGCTTTTTCCGTGTTTGTAAGCGCTTTCTCAGGCTTTGAGTCGTTGTCTCGTGTTGTCCCGGGATCTCTGGACGGCGCCTCGGCCTGCTGGGGACCGGTGGCTATCGATACGACTAAAAGAAACAGGCATGACCTCAGGAGGATGACAGAGAAAGTTGTCCGGCCTTGCGCTTCTTTTTTCTGTCGCGTTCGAATGTCTTTTCTCATTGGACCGGTAAAGGCCGGGATAGCGATTAGAAGTTTACTGTACTTCATGTTTGATCTCGTTCATGCGTTTTACGGCTCGATCCAGTCCGCCCAGGGTCATCTCCTCCATGGGTAGCACCGAAGCGATTTTCTTAAGAGTGAACGAACCGTTAGCCCAGAACTCCGCCGGAATGGGGTTCAGCCACACAATGGCCGGAAACCGTTCGCGCAGTCGCTTAAGCTGCTCTATAGACGGGTCGTATTCTTCCTCGCCAAAGTTAATGTTTCCGTAGGGTGCCACCAATTCTTCTGGCGCCATGGAAGCATCGCCTACGATGAAGATCCTGCAATCCCGGTTTCTACGTAGTATGTCGCGCAGAGCTACCGGTTTGCTTCTCTGTGGATCCGAATACACATAGGAATAGATCGTATTATGGAAGTAGTAGCTATCCAGTTTCTTGAGCTGCTTATGCATTCTCTGGAACAGGTCCGCAGTGAGATGAACATAGGGAGCCATGGAGCTTCCGCCGTTATCCATCATCAAAATCACTTCAAGGCGGTCGCGCTTGTCTTTTTCGAAAATGAGTTCAATTTCACCGGCATTCTTTGCCGTCTTTCGAATGCTTTCGGGAATGTTAAGCTGGTCCGGGGCACCCGCCGGCTTAAGGTGCTTCAGATGTTCCAGAGCATCGTGGAAGTTCTTTCGGTTGAGCCGGCCGCTTTCCGAGTAATCCACATAGCGACGTTGTCCCATCACCTTTTTGGCGCTAAAACGATTCGCCTGGCCCATGACTCGAAAGCCATTCTCCGAAAACCCTGAATGCCCGAACGGGGATGTTCCCCCGGTGCCAATCCATTTATTCCCGCCGTGGTGCGCCTCGGTCTGTTCCCTTAGGCGTTGCCAGAAAAGCTCCATTAATTCCTGCGGAGACATGGAGTAGGGATGCCGGGGCAGTTCTCCCTTGATCCAGGCCTGGCGGAGCCATTGTTGAAATTGCTTTGTTTCCAGAAGATCCAGATCGCCTTCTGCCACGGGAGGAAGTTCCAGGCCTTCGAAGAAGTACAGAAAGGTGCGATCGTAGATGTCGAAATACTTTACTTCTTTGACGAAGCAAAGGCGGGCCATAAGATACAAATCGTCCATGTTCTGCACCAGCCCCTTCTTCATAGCTCGAAGAAGTTCAATCAGCTGATCCGGCGATACCGGGATGTCCGCTCTTCGCAATTCGTAGGCGAAAGATAGAAAGACATCGTATGTATGAATCTTTTCGCTATTCATGGATATTTCGCCCGAAAATCATCTTAGCTGTATTCCTTTCGGCCGGGAATTCGTCCGTAGATCCGGTTTGCGCGCCTCTCATGAGCCGTCTTTCCCGCGACCATGTTTGCTCGCTTCTGGAGGCCAGCCGAATTCCAGGCGACTATGTTTTCCCGCGGTTTTGTCATCAGCTATTCCAGGCACGGGCCACCTTTGGTGCGTCTAACCTTTCTCGCCCAACGAGGTCCTAAATCCGACCCGCCCTGTAATTCTGCAGATCCGCCGCCCGTTTCATCAAGATACCAGGAAACGGAAGATCCGTCAGGCTTTCTGGCATTTTCCCGGAGCGCTGCAAAGCTTCAATCCAGTGGATGAGTTCGCTGGTGGCCGGAGCCTTTTCCAGCCCCCGGCTACGTAGATCGTAGAAGATTTTCAGCGCTACTTCTACCAGTTTTTCGTCCAGAGTATCAAAGTGTAGATCCAGGATTTCGCGCATTTCAGCCTCGTCCGGAAAGGCAATGTGATGAGCAAAGCATCGGCGCAGAAATGGATCGCTGAGCTCTCGCTTGGCGTTGGATGTGATGATGATTACTGGTCTCTGTCTGGCTTTGATTGTTTCGTTCACTTCGCGGATGGTGAATTCCATATCTTCGAGAACGTCCAGAAGGTTATCCTGTACATCGGACTCGGTTTTATCGATTTCATCCAGCAGCAGAACACAGCGTTTTTCGGCGCGAAAGGCCCGGCCGATGGGACCCCAGATGACGTAATCGTAGAATTGGTTCACATCTCTGCCGCTGGCTTCCGTGCCAAAGCGGGCATCGTTCAGGCGAAGCACAGTATCCTGCACGTAACAGGCTTCCTCGCCCCGGATCGTAGATTTGGCCCGTAGCACTTCCAGTTCCATACCAAGGCTACGGGAAATCTCGAATGCCAGCTGAGTCTTTCCTGTGCCGGGCTCTCCGGTAAGTAGCAGTGGCTTTTCCATGGCCATGGCCATGTTGACGATGGCGCCCAGTTCCGGTGAAAGGTAGTACTGATCTGTGCCCTGGAAAACGGTTTCCGATGCATTGCTCATGGGCCCAGTGTTACGGGCCCGGAGCACAGTGCAAGTGGGTTATGGGGGGTAGTGGCGACTACAGGATGCCTCGCCGATGAGAGCTAGAGGTCTTCGTAGCCGATCCAGTTGCCGCCGTAGAGCTGTTGCCCAAAGGTACGTTTTTCGTCCTGTTTCAGAAAAATGAATCCCAGACCACCTTTCTTGAACGCGCCTGCCGGTAGCGGAATGGCTGGCTTTACAGATTTGTAGTAAGTCCGGCGCATGCCGAAGTCGAACCCATCATACTGATATGTTGCATTGGCATGCCAGTAGGGGATTCGAGGGGCTTGAGACCCGCAGGAAGCATATTGCGCATCGACGATCATTTCCGGTGTTGCTTCTATCTCGTTAATGCAAAACGGGCTTCCGTATTCGCGACCGATCCAGCCACATGCAAGCATGTGAGTTGTGCAGGTAATCTTTTCAAATCGCCCTGGAACACCTCGGTAAAAAGACCGTTCAGCCGGCTTCAAGTTCAGTTTTCGCAAAGGGCTAATTCCTTGCGGGTATTCGTCGAGATCAACGAAGAATTGTCGCCCGTCCACATGTTGATTTCTGGCTTTGAGGTGGAGGGTCGCTCTGGCAGTCTGATCGGGCCCCTCGCATGAACCTGCCGAATCCTGGGCTTCAACAGTGACAGAATAATCTCCAGGTTCTTTCGGAGTGAAAGGAACAGCGCTGTGGGCAGTTCCATCCATCAACAATGCGTTTGGGCACACCTGTTTTCCTACAGGGCCGAGAAGAGTCTGCATGGGAATTAACATTTCGGTAGGGGAATCGGCCTCGATAACGATATTGTTGTAGAGGGTCATTGCGGTCTCTAGCGCCCCAGGAGAAGGCGAAGTGGTGCTAGGGGCGGTCAGGTTGACCGGTAGGTTGGAAACTCCGCACTTGTTGGCATCGGGATCTGAATAAGTGATGCGCGCCATGCCCCAGCGTGCAGCTGAATTATTGGAGTAGGTTGGTAGGATTCCAATAATCGTATCCGCGCAGGTCCTTCCCGGAATATAA
This sequence comes from Spirochaetaceae bacterium, assembly GCA_002730875.1. GTDB lineage: Bacteria > Spirochaetota > Leptospiria > Leptospirales > Leptonemataceae > UBA3465. Next base: position 475,290 of record PCBI01000019.1, read on the forward strand.
ATGCCCGAGAAGGGATAGGTCCAGCCCTGAGGAGTGAGCACACGAGTTCCACGGTCCAGTGCAAATCCCAGGCGCGGCGGCTGATTGCCCTCGGATCTCAAATTAAAGGCTACGCGACTCCATGTGTTCCAGGAATTTGTTGAGACAGTCGTGGAGGCTATGACCTGTCCAGTATCGCTGTTCATAATTAAGTAATTGAAATCATTGTCTTCTCTAATGATAACTACGGAACCTTTTCTGTCAACTAACAGCGACATGCTTTCTCTTGTTCCGGGACTGGGTGTACTCCAGACCGTCCGTATGGGGGTGAGGGATCCATTTACCGTATCCACAGCAAATAGGACCAATGCATCCGGTCTAAGTGCGAGTAGCCGATCTTCACCGACAAAGGCCAGATCAAAGTAGGGTTGGCCGCGGACCATGATGCCGATGTAGTCCCATTCCGGCCCGAGTTGTGAATTGTAGCCCACTTGCGCCTGTGGATTAAAGCGCATCATCTGAATACCATGTACGCCGGCATAATAGGGATCGGCCGGAATTGCTACCATGTTGTGCGATGGGTTATGTGCAAGGTTGATATCCTCGTTGCCGCTCGCTTGCGCCAGAGGTAAATGATTGGAAGCAAACAACCTTTTGATAATTCCGTTTTCCATGGAGCCGGTTAATATATAGCCCGTGCCAATATAGAGCAGGGTAAAGCGTTTCCCATCTACAGACAAACCGAGATTCGTATAACCAAACCCTGTAGCTCCATATCTGGCGTAGATATAGTCTCGATCGATTACTTCCATGCCTGTGTTATCGCTATTCAATCTGAAAGTCGTAAGGCATAGATAATCCGAAGTCATTGGGCATTCTGCCGTTGCGTTGACTCCGTTGCGACCGTGAAAAGTCAGAAGCCAGAAGTCACCTCCGGGACTATATTGCAACCCATTAACCATAGCCCCGGCAGGGAAGACAGTGTCATTGAATTGTGGGCTGGACGAAGGATGACTTCCTAAGGTGGACCATTCGATCCCCGTTGCGTCATACGTGGTAGTGACGATTACGTTCCTCCCAATACTAACCAGTTGCGGAACTTGGAATATCCCTGGCTGGTCTATGCTGATTATATTCAGGTCATTGCGATCGATTTTCGTGAGGTTGGTTATCGCTTCCTGAGGAGTATACACGATCATCTGATTGCTATAGGCGAGGTTCGGAAAATCCAGCACCAGACTTGCCATATCGCTTACATTTCCTGCGGCATCCCGCACCCACAGGTTGAGAGTCAGCTCACCTATTTCCTCCACAGCCCAGGTCGAGGGTTCATCGGTAAGCCAGTCCGTGGAGTCATTTGGCGGCGGCTCCGTTCCCGTTGAAAGATACCAGCCGGTGATTGCTGATGTATCATCCACCTCTATATTGAATCGAGCAACGGGAGTTGTGCTCACTGTCCCATCGTCCTCGAAAGCCGTAATCACCGGAGCCGTATGATCGCTGTTTGTGGGATCGGTCAGGTTGATTACTTCGGTGAGGTCGTCGATGCCGTCCGAGTCAGTATCTTCCATGTTTGAATCGGTGCCATTTCCGCCATAATATACTATCGATGGATGGTTTTCATAGTAATCGGCCAGGCCATCGCCATCATTATCGGGACCGGTCTGAGCATCCAGGATTAGCGGGGCTGAATAAAGCCCGTCGTCCGTAACCGCAAAAAAGCTATAATGGTAGTTGGTTCCTTCCGTAAGGCCGATATCAATAATGTAACCAGGTTCCTCAATGGCCAGTCCCACTGCTTCGCCAGTGGCGGGCGACATGGCAGGTTCCTGGAGTCTTCGTCGCACGATGAGCCCTGTGACATCACGTTCGATGGTTTGATCAAATACAATGGATATCTGGTCGGACCCGGGAATGAGTCGAATTCCTTCTGGCTGTGGAGGACGCAAGGGCTGACCGGAACAGTCAATGCCGGCCTGGGTTGCCCAGTCGCCTTCAGGAAGAACGGCGACAAAATAATTCGTGCGAATCTGATTCGGATTGTTGATGTTGTAATGATTTCCGGGTAATGTCACCTGGGAGCCGGCCGCATAATTTGTTTCATATACCTCGTAGAATTGAGCTTCGTCGGTGGTCTCGACATAGGTATTGGCCACCTGCGTAAAGCCCATGTCGGCCAGCCAATTCGCGCGAACGGTGCCCCTGGAGTCATAGAGAACGTAGACCTTTGCATCGAATGGCACGGCAAAGTCCAGGTAATCCGGATCGCTGTTAAACTTATGCTGTCCCTGTGGTCCGCAGTAGGTGTTCGAGGAGGAATGGGTTCCGCCGTTACAGGTGGCAATGCCCAGCGCCTCGTTCAAGCGAAGGTTGTAGAAGTCATCATTGCGAACAATCGTATAGCCGCGATCCAGGTAATACTTGAATCCTGCATCCAGTCGACTCCATACAGGACCGGTTAAGGAGCCAGCCGGATCATCCAGGGCATCTACAATGCACTGCGGAGGGGGAAAAACACCATCGTCTGCTGGTTGTGGCAACGCGGTGAGTACAAAGGGGGTGAAATGATTGGTTCTTGCCGTAACCGTATTTCGTTCCAGATCCACTTCTACATCGGAAACAGGAAACCATCGGCCGCTACCTTTGTCGTAGTAGTAGACCTGGAATTCCTCGATCAGTCCTCTTTCTCGAAGGAGTCGTTCATCATATTGGTAGGTGATTTCAGCAAATTGGCCGGGTGGCATAAAGACACTCTGATACTCTTCGGGCGCGCCGGGAATCTTAGATGTGTCTACATCGATGTCATAGATCTGGCCAACCGAAACAAAATGCTTTCCGTAGATCGGAACCGCCATCGCTTCCGCTTCCGGTTCCCTGTTTACCGTGAACAGAGCCGGGTCATAGCCTTCTGCGCTTACCGTAGGCGGGCTGGAGATTAGAGCGTTTTGCTCGGGTGAGTCTATAAGATTGAGCAGAAACCATTTGCGCTCTTCCTCCGACTTGCTTGTGGCCGAAGGCAGAAAGGCAATACAGGCACTGAGAAAGGGAACTGCCAGGACCACGATGGCGGCGGCTGTTCGTATTGTTTGAATAGTTCTTGATCTTGTGCCCATGGAATTGCTCTTAACTTCTAACATTCTGTATCTGTTGAGGAATTGTAATAAAAAGCATGGAAAAGTTTATTGTACCCCGGTCCAGTTTTTTTTCTGTCCGTTATGCTCTGGGAGCTCTGGTTCTGTTAATGTCTTTCAATCACTGCTCCACAATGCCGGATCCTGCCGGCTCAGCGCCCTATGTAACAGACGTTCCAGTTCCCCTGGAAAGATCTCTTTCGAGCTACAAAGGTACTTTTGAGAATTGTCAGATCGTAGACCAGAGACATGTGGTGCATTTTCCCTTTGTTCTTCCTCTTAACGATCCACCGTTAAATGCCACCGCATCCGATGGCGACTCCATATTGATCAAATACCGGGCCATGCGCTGGTCCGATATTGGCTACACTGCTCTCGGTTTCCTTTTTGGCGTGATTACAGATAGCGTGGTCATCGCCGAATGCGGCAACCTGGCTGCGGCCGAGAATAGCATCATGAAGTCGGGCGCCACACTGGAAGGTAACCAGCAGCTGGCTGTATTTAGATTTCACTTTGAAACCGGAGTGGGGGATCAGGCCAGGTCCGACGCTTCCATGGAGGGACTCAAACAACGAATCCTGAGCCAGCCGGATGCCCGTTTCCTGATAGCGGTTAGCGCAGACTGCGAAGGCAGCGCCGAAGAGAATCAACGATTAATGCAGGAAAGGGCGGACTATGCGTTGCGACAGCTAAAACAGCTCGGGGTAGATGAGTCCAGAGCGGAGGTGCTTTATCGTAATCTGCGCAGTTGCGATGAAGGCAGCGAAAGTCGGGCTGGTGACCGGTATGTCTACGTAATCATCAAAGAGGGGTTGTAAGGAGAGCGCTGTCAGACAGACCGTTTCGTCAGCCGTTTGCCGTTCGGCCGATGGCAGTGCCAATCTGCCCCCGGGCGCCCGACGGAATCAGCTGGAATTGAAGCTTGAATTCCTCCAGGCTGGGCGTCGGGTTTTTTCAGCTATGAGGGTGAGGCCAGGGCGTAGTGGTGAATGCTCCGGTTCAACTACGGGCAATGCGCCTAGAGCTTGTTATTATAGGCCGGATTTGTATGAATCTGTTCAACCGTATAGGTATCGCAGGTGGTGAGGGCCGATCGGTTCGCTTCTATAAGGGCGCCGGTTTTAGTTGTGATCACCGGGTCGCTACTATTGGGAAAGAAATAGGACCCGTAATGCATGATGGATCTAATGTCATACCTGCCTATGTCCAGACCCGCGCTCCCCAGTTTTTCGTACTGAGATGGTAACGTAGTGCGGGACGGGTAGTATATGATATGACTATCTCTATCGTTCCGTTGATGGGTGTGCATCAGACCCAGCGAATGCCCGATTTCATGAACAGCGTTGCCGGTGCCGCAGGCATCGTCCAGCCAGACATTCCTGACGGAGTCTGAATAGCCTACGTTCGCCTTGCAGCTACCGTCGTTGGGATCTTGAAATAGAATGTAGCCGGCCTCCGATGTTCTCGCATGGAAACGCACAATGCTATAGGTTTCCCAGTGCTGTATGGCGTTTTCAATTTCGGTCTGCGTCGCTGCCGGCACACCGGCATCAATGACGTAAGGAACACGAATAAAGCCGCCGCTCATGGGCCAGCGAATACTATCGCTGTTGAAGGCCAGGCTGTATGCGCTGAATTCACCGTCGGCGCGGAATTGATCGGGGGCAACCGAATCACTATTCCACTCAATGACTCGATGAGGCTCAAAGACCATGTCGCCCAGGACGTAGTGGTCTTCCGTTTTGACCAGTGTCATCCATTGCCAGGAGCCGTTTATATCTGCGTAGGCCTGAACCGTCTCGCCTTCAGCTGTGTCCGCTTCGGCTATACTGGAGTCTGGCAGGCTTAAGCCCGAGTAAGGCTTGTCGTAAGTGGCGGAATATTTGATGCATTCCGGGCCCTGGGAGAGCAGAAAGGCCACGGCGATTAAATCTGCATCATTGTTGCTTTCCTTCTGACAGTTGACCAGAGCCAACGCCAGAACGGCGATGGGCGCAAGGGCCGCAATGGATCTTAATCGATCTATCATTGCGGCCCACATTGCCCTGGCCGTGCTGATCCGGTTGCAAGAAACCAAAGGCGACCCTAGTTGTAAGCCGAAGAATTGAAGTGCAGTTCTTCAGCGCCGTAGACGTCGCAGTCCGTGAGAGCCCGGCGGTTGGGCTCGATAATGCTACCGTCCTTCTTGGTCATTACAGGCTGATCCCCGCTGGCAAAATAGAAGGAACCGTAATGCATGATGGACTCGAAGTCATAAGCGCCAATGTCGTAAGCGTCCCCGGCAACTTTCTTCGTATACTGACTTGAATTGGTCGTACGATCCAGGTAAACATTTACGTATTCATCCCGGTCCAGCCTTGTTTGTTCATGCCAGAGCCCCATTGCATGACCGATTTCATGCACAGCCGCTCCAAAGCCACAGTTGGGCGCCAGGTTGATATGCTGGGGCTGAGACGAGATCCGGCCCACGTAGGAATTGCAGCCAGTGTCGTTATCCGTAAAATAGATATAGTCGGATTGCGAAGACCTTACAACGAAACGAAAGCGGCTACGCTCCTGCCAATGGGCGATGGCCTGGTTGATCTCGTTTACTGTTTCGCCGGGTAGAGCCGGATTAATCTGATACGGAACTTGAACAAAGCCATTGGAGACAGGCCACCGCCCGCTATCGCTTCCGTCAATGCCGACGCTGAAGTAATAGTTCTCCGCTGTGTCAGGATATTCAAAAAGCTGATCCGGTGCAAAGATGATGTCGCTTTCCGAAACATAGTTTCCATGATACTCATTTACAGTGATCGGTTGAACGCCGTATTTGGTGGGCAGATACATTAGCTTTTCTTCGCCCAGACCCTCCAGGGGCTGATCGCCGATGGGATCGTAATGCGGATTGGCGGCTGCATCGCCAGAAGGCGCATCCGGTGCGGGTAGCGTCCCCCCTTCTTCAATATATCTCTGAAACAGTGTTTCCAGAAGTAGTCCCTGCTGAATATTACAGGCTCCGCCCCCCGCGTCAAAAAGCTCGAAGAGTATCCATTCCTGGATCAACTGGTCCAGAAGATCTACTTCTTCCTCTTCTTCGCCCTGCAGGGCGGCCAGTTCCTCGGCGCTACAGTTGAACTGTAGTCCCAGTCCCAGGCTCAATAGGATGGCCAGGGTAATCTTTGCTATGTTTTCTCCAAACTCTTTCATGGGTGCACTCCGGTATTCTCTATGAATAAGACGTCTAATTTGGAATTCCAGTAAAAAACAGTTTCCGGATTCGGACAAGGCAACCGCCGGTCCAGCCTTGATTCAGGGTTTTACTTCTGTTCTTCCAGAGTAATGGCCTGATTCTCCGAGTATTCTTTGAGAACTTCGTCGGTTACGGCTTTATCGTAGAAATGGCTCACGTCGTAGCTTTTTCCACAATCATCCGCACAGAGTTTGGGCGAATAGTAGCATCGCTTCAAGACGCCCCGTTCATCCGCCGCCAGGGCCACGTGATTTTTCTCGGGATCCCGGTGCAGTATTTCTTTTTCGCAGTATTCGTATAGCTCGGCCATGGAAAGACCCGGAAAGCCGCCTTCTCCGCTGAATAAACGTTTCATTCCGTTTGTTGCCATCCAGGCTTCTCGAACCTCCACCGCGCGTTTGCCATCTTTGACTCCTACCTTCAGTCGCTTGTAGACTCGGGCGGTGAGTTCTCCTTTTTCGAATCGAGCCAGCGTTACATAGGTTTCGCCGGTCATACTGCCCTGTACCCGGATATATGTATAGCTTCCGTTCAGTTCATTCTCGGTTTTCTGCCATTGCTGGCGCGAATCCGCAAGGGCGGATTCGCTGAAATCCAGCTCCCGGGCTTGTCCGGGGGAATTATCGCAGGTGGCGGAAGAAGTAAGGCCGGTAACGATGGCGGCCAAAATCAATATTCTCAGTGCTTTTTGAGTTCCATTCCAGGGTATCATACTAGTCCTAATGAGCAAATTCAGTTCTGACGCCGGTACATTTAGACGGGATGTGGCCGGTTTTTGCTATCAAAATTCTCTACCGATTGCAAGGAATCTCGCAAATGCTCCGCTGGTACGTGAAACACTGAGATGCAAAGCGCGGAACAACGTTCCGGACCTGCCCAGCACTTTGAAGTTGCACAATAGCGTCGCCGGCCTGAGGCAAGATTTCTGCGAAATTACTCGTCAGGAGCCCCGCTTTCCGATGCCGGGTTTCGCAGGTGGCGGGAGTTCAGATAGCCGGACAGTATCTGATGAAACTTGGCCGGCGAAAAGGGCTTTCCAATGAATCCATCGAAGCCCGCTGCATCCAGGCGAAGCCTGGTTTCATTGCTCACATCGGCAGTAGCGGCAATAATGGGGCCAGTGTATCCTTTGTCGCGTAAGGCGGCAAGAGTGGCGAACCCATCCATCTCCGGCATATGCAAATCCAGAAGAATGAGGTGCGGATAGTAACCTTCCAGAATTCGCAGAGACTCGGTGCCGCTGGAGGCCTCCAGATACCTTAGATTCCACTTTTCCAGAAAACGTCCGGTCAATTTGCGATTGTCCGGGTTGTCGTCTACGATAAGCACCAGTTCCTGGCGAAAGGCTCTGGAATCGTTTACTTCATTGCCTGCGGCGGCGAAGGCTTCTGAGATTTCTTCTACTTCTGGAGTGCGATAGCGGTCGGGGTCCGGTATTACCGGAAGCGTAAAGGAGAAAGTGGAACCCTGGCCGGGTTCGCTCTGGACTTTGAGTTCGCCGCCCATAAGTCGGACCAATTCCCGGGAAATGGCCAGACCCAGGCCTGTGCCCTCATGCTTTCGATCGGTCTGAAAGCTGCCCTGGAAGTAGCTTTCGAATATTTGCGGTATTTGATCGGGACTCATTCCTATGCCGGTATCGCTTACCGATATAATCAGTCCATTCCCCGGGCTTTCCTTAATCTCCGGTTCCACGTTTACCTTGATTTCGCCTTTGTAGGTGAACTTGATCGCATTACCGATTAGATTGTGCATAACCTGAGCAATTCTGTGTGAATCGCCCAGATACCGATCCGGCAGCGATTTATCAATCTCCAGTTTCAGGTCCAAACCTTTGCCCGATGCTCTTTCCCTGTGTATCACGACAACTCGATTGAGCAACAATCCCAGAGAAAAGGAGCCCTCCTGATAGCGCAGTTTTCCCTGAACCATGCGATTGAAATCCAGAACGTCGTTTACCAGAGTTAATAGATGATCGGATGCGGATTGAAGTGTCTCTACATAGTCGGCGGTCCTTGCCGGATCCTTTTCATCTTTCAGCAAGTGGCCTATGTGGACTATGGAGTGGAGCGGGGTTCGTAGTTCATGGCTCATGCGCGAAAGGAACTCACGGTTATTCCTGGCGGCGGCATCGGCCAGATCCTTTTCTGTTTGCAGTTGCCCCATTTTCAGATGCACGTTTCTATTCTGCAAGCTGGTGGCCACTGCCTGGCAAAGAATTAGAACAAGTATGGCATCTCCCACCAGATATTCAATAAGAGCCACTTCGTAGACTCGCAGGAAGTCCACAACTACGGCCAAAAATAGGGCCATCATCCCCGCGAAGATAAAATAGGAGCCTGTGCGACGATAGTAGCTGGCCCGGGAAATTACGTAAATACAATAGAAGGTTACTCCAAAGAACACCACCGCATAGTAGTCCAGGGAATAAGACAGAAGCGTCGTGTTTGCGGCCACGGCGAACCCCGAAAAGAGCACTGCGATGGCGTAGACAACGCGCACCATCGTGCGATGTACGTCTGCGGGAAACATGGTATAAAGGTAATGAAGGGCCGCCGCGATGCTCAAAAAGTAGGTGATGTACTGTAATCTCAGATAGACTCCATAGGGGAGTCCCGGAAAGAATGAGGCCACCGGTTTTTCGCCTGCCGTCATAATGCGTACCAGGGCAATGAAGCAGAAAAGAGCCAGGCTAAGGTTGGTTCCCGCCCGACCTTCGAACAGTCCTACCACCGCGAAATAAAGCGCCGTCAGCAACAGCCCGCCGGCGACCAGCAAATAGCGACTCATTCGGTTCCGATCTAGAGTCTGGATCTGGGCTGGCGTTCCCACCATTACACTGCCAAAAATACCGCCCTTCCTGTGATGGAAATTTGAGACTTCAATGTGTAGTACCGGGTCCAGCCTTTCGGGAATCAAGACTACAGTGAATGGCGTAGTGTTCGGTACTGAATCTTTTTCGGTTTTGCCGGTTCGACCCTGACACTGGACCTTTCTGCCCTCCAGATAGATGCACGATTCGGTCATCACTTCGGTGAATCTCAAAGCAAAAGGATCAAGGCTATTCAGCTGGAGCTTGAGTTGATACAGCCCTTTCCTGTGAACAGAGTCCTTCTGGCTACTGAACAACTCTTCAGACCAGGTGCCGGGAACGGAAATGGTGCGAGCATCCTGGTAGGCTTCGGAAGATGGGGCTGCATGGGGCACGAAATCCCAGAAGCCGTGCAGAGTCAGGGGACCCGAATTCTGCAAAGTAAGGCGCTTGAGCGTAGCTTCGCCATCTACTACAGGAATGTCCGGAGTGGCCCGGCTGCAGGAAAAAAGGAAAACCAGGACAAAGGGAAAGAGGAAACCGAAGCGGGAGGCCATGCGGAGCGTACCCGTATCCGAATCGCTTTTTAGTTTGCGGATTAACTCCATGGGATTAAACAATGTTCTGTGTCGCTACGCAAGAGGGTGTACATCTGGTGGTTAGCATTGTCTATGTTGTTGTTGGGCGCAGGTCTGTACGCAAGCTACTTCTGGGTTTCCTACTCGGTCAGAAGCAGAATTTTTGATTCCTGGGCAGAGTTACCGGTGAATCGTGTAGGACTGGTTCTGGGCACATCCAGATATGTGAGGGGCGGCCAGCGAAATCTTTTCTTCATCTATCGAATGGAAGCGGCCAGCGAATTGTACAGGCGAGGGAAAATCGACTACATTCTTGTCAGTGGGGATAACAGCACGGAAAGCTATAATGAACCCAGGGCGATGAAAGAGGCTCTGATGGAGCGAGGCGTTCCTTCCCATCGCGTGATCATGGATTTCGCGGGTTTTCGAACGCTGGATTCGGTAGTGCGCGCCCGCCAGGTTTTTGGTCAGAGTTCGCTCACCGTGATTTCGCAGCGGTTTCATAATGAAAGGGCGGTGCTGATTGGGCTGCATAACGGTATCGACATGGTGGGCTACAATGCCAGGGACGTTTATGCGGGTCAGGGCTGGAAGCCCTACGTGCGCGAGATTCCAGCCCGGGCTCTGGTGCTTGTGGATCTATTTCTTCTGGGAACAAATCCAAGATTTCTGGGCGAGCCCATTTCCATCCCGCCTTCCATAGATGAGAGCCTCTCAAATGAGGATGAGAACGCAACCTTTGTGAAATAATTTCGTCCAATGGTGGGTTGCTCTGATGATGCATGGATTATCCAGAATACGGGCCCATGAGTTCCGGTGTGCAATCCGAAATCGATCTGGTTGCTCGCGAAACGGAGCGGCGACTCTACGATTTGGCCAGTGACACAAGATGATTATCGGTAACTGAATATGATGGAAAGGAGATGTGATATGTTAAAACGACTGATTTGCTCCGGGTTGCTTTTCGCGGCCGTTGGATTGAATGCGCAGCAATTGCCTGGCGACTTTGAATTGCCGAATAGCTCCCTGGAAATGGCGCCAGGAGGCTCCGCCGAGGTGTCGCTGAACCTGAAGCTTCCGGATAAGCATCATATTTACTTGCGACATGCTTCTTCCATGAGTTTCAATATTGTTACGTCATTTAGCATTCCGGAGGATCAGGGCTTCGGCGTGGAAGTGCAGAAGGCCCCTGAAGGCGAGAAATATGAAACCGACTACATTTTGCGGGGTAAGGGCAGGGATAAGATCTCCGGAACATACAGGCTGACTGTATTTGAACAAAAAGGGCGCAGTCCGGGAAATCGCACCTATGCGGTTCCGCTGCTTATAAAGACCCAGATGTGCAATTCGGCCACCAATGTGTGCTACCGGCCGCAGGAATTCAAGAAACTGCTCCGAATCAAAGTTACCGGAGACAAAGTCAGTGTGAACTTTCGCTCCACTTCAAGTATTGATTGGGTGACCTCCTACGATCAAGCTTTTCAGAAGGCCCGCGCCTCCGGAAAGAACGTATTTGTGGTTATTACAGCGCCGGACTGGTGCGGGTACTGCCGCTACCTGGAAAGGGACGTATTCGCCAAGAGCTCGGTGGCCCAGGCTCTGAATTCAGGCTTTGTGGCTCTGCGAATCCTGGATACCAATAGCGATAAAAGCAAATTCCAGTTCAGCGGCTACCCAACCATGAAAGTGGCGGACCCTTCGGGGAAAATCATCAAGGATGGGGGCATCGGCAGAAACGAGGATAGTTTCCTTACGGCCATTGCTCCATTCGCAAAAACGGAAGATACGGATGCGCCGGACATTATTGGTAGCGACGAGTACAAAGCCGTAATTCAGACCAGAATCTACAAGGAAGGGCAGAACTGGATACTGGAGACTCCTTTGACGGGCAAAGAGGTCTACCAGGAAGCCAGGCGCGATGCAAAGTACATTATTCTGAAGCATTCTTCAAAAAATGAATTCCTGGCTGTTCCTCTGCAGGGGGAGCAGGGATTTTTCCATAACGGTAGCAAATGGATTCCAGCCTTTAAGCTGGATGACTGAGGCGACGCATCTTTCCTCCAATCCGGTAGCCCCGGCGGGCTGCCGGATTCTTGCCTTTCTTTGTGACGGCGTCTGATCTGCGCAGCCTGTTGTGCGAAGCTTGTTGCGCGATGTTTGTCTGATCAGGCTGGGCGGACGCTCGCCAGAGTATCCAATCATTGAAAGAGTCTTGCCTTCTATCAGCTACTGGTCGTCCGGCTGTAGACTTCGCTTCCGCTACCTTCGAGAACAGAAGCTATAGCCCGAATGAGCTTGTTCTTGCTGAATGGTTTGGTTAGATGCAATGAAAATCCGGCATCTCGGGTTCGCTGAAAGTCTTCGTCCGTTCCGTAAGCCGTTAGCGCGATTAAAGGCGGTAGTTTCCTTTCGGACAGACTAAACCGTCGGCGCAGTTCCTGGGCCACCTGGATCCCGTCTAACTCGGGCATAGAAATATCGAGCAGTATAACGTCGTAATCGTTGGATTGAACCTTGTCCAGCGCCTGGAGACCATCTTCGGCAAATTGTAGCTCCCAGCTTGTGCGTTCCAGGAAGCGATTGAGGAGAATTCGATTCTCCGGGGCGTCTTCGGCCAGAAGCAGCCTTAAAGGAACGGAGGAAATGTGGCCCAGGGGATCTTCGCTGGAGCCTTCGCTTTCTGGTAGCGATTCCCGGTGCTCAAGGACGACCTGAATCTTGAATTGCGAACCGTTTCCCGGTTCGCTTTCCAGAAAGATTTCTCCATCCATCTCTTTTAGAAGTAGCTGAGCTATGGAAAGACCCAGGCCTGCTCCTTTGCTCCGTTCCGGACCCATGTCCAGATGAACGAATCGGTCGAAGATGCGCTTCTGTTCGGCTACCGGTACGCCTGGTCCGCTATCTTCCACCAGCACCGTGATGACCCGGTGGTTGCTTCCAGAAGGACTGGAGTGGATTTCCACATGAACGGATCCTTCGCCGGTGTACCGTATGGCGTTGGAAATCAGGTTACCGATGATTTGCATCAGCCTGGACTCATCTCCCAGATAGTAGCCCTGGCATTGGCCGGAAACATCCAGGCTAAAGCGCAACCCTTTGGTCTTTGCTTCCGGATAATACAGCGATTTAAGCGAATGAGCCATACTTGCCAGGGAAAACCAGCGGTACCTGAGTTGAACCTGGCCCGCTTCCAGTCTGGAGACATCCAGAAGATCATTTATGATATTCAGCAGGTTATGGGCGGATCGGTCTACCATCTCCAGCATTTCCCGCTGGGAATCGTCGCATCCATCCAGAAGAACTTCGGTGAGTCCCAGGATTCCGTGGATGGGAGTGCGGATATCATGGCTCATGTTGGCTATGAATTCGCTTTTTGCCTGGCTGGCTTTCTCGGCCAGCAAACGGGCTCGCAGTATTTCCTGTTCTCGCTGCACATCCTGACCCACATCCCTGGATATGGTTTGAATACCGGTAATATTACCCGCTGGATCTGTAATCGGATAAGAGGTGGTCTGTAGCCAGATATAATGTCCATCCTTTCGCCGAATGCGATATCTGATCCCGGTTTCTACTCGCCCTTCCTGAACAGGGATATGGCTCATCTCTCGGATTCGCTTCGCATCCTGGGGATGAAATAGATCGTAAGGACTTCTTCCAATTAGCTCATGGGCTTCGTACCCAAGCATTCTTCGCGCCGCTGGATTCACATATTCGTAGGCTCCATCAGGTCGATGAAAGCAAATCATATCGGTGGAGTTCTCTATGATCTTGCGGTATATCTGGTCTTTCTTGATTCGATCTGTGATATCGGAAAAGCTGGCAACGGCGCTTTTGAGGTTTCCCTGCTCGTCCAGTTCCGGCGCCGCGCTTACGGATAGCCACTTGAGCTCCCTCGTATGAGGATCGGTAATTCCATGAACCACATCCTTCACCGGACGTAACTCGGTCATGGCAATGGCCAGGGGCAGCGCCGCCGGATCCATGGGCTTGCCGTCCAGGCCGATCTGGCCGAAATCGGTACTCTGAAAATAGGTATGGGTTAACTCATTCAAGCTCAGATGCAAAATCTGGCAGGCCATCTCGTTGGCAAAGGTGATCTCGCCCTTCAGGTTCACCCGCACGAATCCGGTGGGAATTACACTCAGTAGTTGTTCCATGGCCATTCGGTTATCATGGAATAGGACGACGGAAGATCCAAAATCATGGTAAGCCCCGGTTAAAAACGCCCGTTTTTTTGGAGGGATCCGGCAAAGAGACCTGGCATCTACCAGAACCGGAGCCGAATTCAGCCCCAATGGTGCCCTCCGTGGGTTCGGGCAGATTAAAGAGCTGGTTTGTTTCTATCCCCCGCGTTCTCTACCTCCAGGGGCAAAACGTCGAAGGAATCGATCCAATCCAGGTTTCTTTGAGCCGCGACGCGGAACTGAAACTCACGATATAGATCCCGGGCCCGCACAATATCCTCCACCGAACGGGACATCTGGCTGGCGGCGCGAAGAATCTGCACGGCTTCCTCGAACCGATGGCGTGAAATTCGACGCTCGGCTTCCAGAAACTGACGTATGGAAATGAAGAAGATCAGTCGGTTATGGACGATGGTTTTTCGGTTCTTTGGATGGGGCGGGTAGAGTTCACGCACCACCCCGAAGGCATACTGCAGAAAGTAGTCCGGGTTTTCGAGTAACTCCTTCCGCTCTTGCAGAGTGAAGCTTTCCAGGTAGAGTCTGAATAGCGCAATGCGGGCCGCTTTCTGGGCCCCGTAGGTTTCTCGGGCCACCCTGTAGATATTACTCTCAATGGCTGTATCTACAAATATGGACCACCCCAGAACGCTGTTTGAAATTACTTCAGTGTATAATTCTACTTCCGTTCTCGCATCCAGTTGGTCTGGCTCTTCGTCTCCCTGTATCATTTTCGCCTCCGTCGCACTTCCAGAGTAAGCCTATTTCCCGAAACGTTTCAAGCGATTTTTTGTCCAGGGCCAGAAAGTGCGCTCCGAACCCCATCTAACGCCGTCAGATTGACCCGGGTAGAGGCGAAAAGCGCCTTATTCGGCGCCCACCGTAAATGATTGCTCCACAGTCCAGAACAGATCCTTGAATTCCTCCGGCGCCGGGCCACCATTAATCATTATGGCGTAAGTCTTTCCTCCTGGAAGATTCCGATTCTTGATGCTTCGCAAAAAGTGACCGTCCGTATGGTAGCTGTTTCCGAAGCCGGCCAGCACGAATACGGTTTTTCCCGGGTTTTCCTTCTGGATCCGCGAAACAACGTTCTCAAGGGTTTGCGTCTTACCCTCCGCGTATGTGAGGGGAGGCTCCAGAATGGGCAGTAGTTTCCCGTCTTTGATCTGCAGGCGCACTCCGTTAATCCGGTCCGGCGCGATGGATAGACTCTCCGCGGCGCCCTGCACAAAGAAATGCGGACTGGCCGAAATTATGTGGTTTTGAATTCCGTACTTCTCCATCGACTTCCAGATATGCATGGAGCTCTCGAAGTAATGATGGCTGTAGACCTCAGAGAAGCGTCGTTTCGCAAAGGCAAGTATCTCATCGGGGTTGGCTCCTCCGTACTGGGTAGTCAGGAAGGTATAGGCATTCCGATGACCCAGTTCTTCATCTCGTCGCCTGTATTCCGCTTCAAAATCCGCCGCTTCATTTCTACGGAACCGGGAAGAAAAGCCCTGCTCAATGGTTAGCTCTACCAGTCCCCGGAAGATCAGCTTGCCATCTTCTCGCAACCCTTCGGAGCAGTCTCCTTTCAGAATGGTGCCGTCGAAGTCCCAGAAGGCCAAATAGATGCATCCGTTACTGCAGTGCTGTTCTTCCAGTTGCTGCCTGGTTTCCAGAATGGAATCAATGACCGCCGCCGAATGCGGCTCCTGCTTCTTTTTTGCCTCCGAGCAGTGAAGAATGAAGCTGCCTATCAGGATTGTAACGAGCAGACGGGAAAAAGCGTTGTTTACAGCGATTCGTTTCATATAGCTGGGCAAGACCATGCCCCGTAGAAAGCGAAAGTCGCAAGAACAATTTGGACAGACATCGGGCCTGCCCCGGGCCCGGAAACGGAAAAACCGCGCACTGATCGTGGAAGGAGGGGGAATGCGTGGCGCCTTTGCCGGCGGCGTACTGGCAGCCATGAACCGATGGTATCCGTCCAGGAGGTTCGATATAGTGGTGGGCGTTTCGGCCGGCAGTTGCTCGGCGGCCTACTACGTTACGGAGACTCCCAATGATCTGGAAGCTACTCTAAAGAATTTAAACGTATGGCGCTACGAATTAACCGGTCGGAAGTTTCTTTCCCGGCGTCGGCTAATCGGCAAGAAAACCGTTATGGACCAGAGCTACCTGGTGGATGAGCTATTCGGTAGTCGGTATCCGTTGAAGCGGGAGCGGCTGGATCATCCGAAGACAACTCCGCTGTATGTAGTGGTCAGCAATCTTGCCTCTGGCAAACCGGAATACATCAAGGCCACCGCCGAAAACGCATTACCGCTATTGAAGGCCGCTACCGCCCTGCCCATAGCTACAAAGGGCAGAAGCTACCTGGGCGACGAAGTCTATACCGATGGGGCCGTTACCGATCCCATTCCCGTTGAAGCTGTGATTGAAGCCGGTTATACAGATATAACCGTTGTGCTGAACCATCCCAGAAGCTACATCACCGGCCGAACCGGACGATTCTTGAGTTTTCTTTCCTTTCCGTATAATCGCTCCATGGCCAAATTCGTGCGTCACGAGTATCATCTGAAGTACAATCGTGCCAAGGAAGTGATCAACCATCCTCCGTCGGGAGTTAAGATTCGCATTGTGGATCCACCCATGAGTTTGCCCATGAAGATCGTAACAACGAATGAGCAGGTTCTAAATCAGGTGGTGGATATGGGGCTGGAAGCGGGGCGAAACGCCTTCGAAAAGATGCAGAAAGAGAAGAGACGTTTCTGGGCCTGGCTTTCAGGGCCATTTCGAAAGAAATAATACATGGCGGATCTCGTAGGTGGCAATACGGGCCAGGTTTCGGTCGGCGAATGCGGTCTTCCTTAGTAGAAGGATTCTTTCGGAAGGAGCTATTGTAACGATTTTTCTAGAGGAGCTATTGCGCGAACTCAAGCGGGTTTGGGTCGCTTCCTTTCCTTCTGGTCACTCACTTTGTCTGATTCGTCTGATTCAACGGAAACGGAAAACCGCCGGGTGTTGGAGTCGCCGGACCGTCGATTTCCACTTTGTCCGGCAGATCATTTCTCTGGGGCCGGGGATTAAATACAGAAAGCAAGGGCATATCCAGGGCGCTCAAGAACGGCCCCAGAAATCCCTGCAGATACTCCTGCTGAAATTCAAAGAAGTCTCCGTCAAAACCAAACTGTGTCCCGGTATGCCCTTCGATTTCCAGATACAGCACCCGGGCATATCCCGGAAAATCCTGCTGGGCTCTTAGCACCAGGTCGAATGTTTGGCTGGCGGCCTGTTCGAAGGTGGTTTCCGGTTCAACTCTATAAAGAATATGCACCGAGTTCTCCGGTCCTTCTTCGATTCCAGGGGATGCTGGCTTCTGATGTACGGGCCCCACGTTCATAGAGACAAAGGAACAAGGAAGGGCCTGCAGCGCAAAGTGTTTTCCCGGGAGGCTATCCGGTTCGCTCCGGCGCAGGGCCCGGTTCGTTGCAACGGGCCCGCAGGCCTGCATTTCCCGGTGAGAGGGGATGGTCCGGCGATTCATGAAAGACGCCGGCAAGACTCATGAAGGACTCATGCAAGATTAAGCGAAAGGGGCCGGGTCAGCAGCAGGGTTCAGCAAGTCCATTATTGAATCGGAATCGCAAATCAGGCAGGTGGCCAGCCAAAGCTCTCCAGCGAATCCAGAATTAGATGCGCTTTTTGAATCGACGGATGATTGCGGTGGTCCGGATGCGGAACTGCGATTACCTGCATCCCGGCGGCCAGAGCCGACTCCACTCCACCGGGACTATCTTCCAGAGCCAGGCAATCAGGCGGGGGAACTCCCAGTAGCTTGCAGGCGCTCAAGTAGACATCCGGGGCCGGTTTTCCTTTTCTTTCTTCCTGCGCGGAGTGAATCACTTGAAAATAATGGGCGATCTCCAGTTTTTTCAGCGCGGTTTGAATGACCGATGTAAAGGATGAAGAGGCCAGCCCTACAGGCATGCTTTCCGAAAGCGCTCGCACAGCGTTCAGGGCGCCAGGCATGGGCGTCCCATCGCGCCGGATTCGGTCTTTCACTTCGGTCAGGATTTCTTCAACCAGCGTGTCATCGTCGGCATTTCCCAGAGCATCGGGTCGCCTTTCTTTCCAGTAGCTTACTACTTCGTCGATGCGCAATCCCATGGTTTGCATACAATCTTCCCGTTGCAGCGCCAGACCATGATTTCCAAATATCAGGATTTCCGAATCCTGCCAGATGGGCTCCGAATCAATGAGCAATCCATCCATATCGAATACGGCCGCTTTCACTTTTTCTGGCAGAAGGGATCCCCTGGGCATAGAGCGAAAAGGTTTTGCGCCATAAATTCTGCAATATTTTCTGACTCTACCTCCTATGATCGAACATGAAGAGAAGCTTTCGGGCTGGGGACTGTACCCGGCAGTCAACAATACGGTTCTCACCGGCAAGAATGTAGAAACCGAGTTACCTCTGTACTCCGATGTTACAGTACGGGGTTTGGGCCGAAGCTATGCGGACCAGGCCATTAACTCCACTGGCTACGTACTGCCCTATATTGACCGTCAAAGATTCCTGGCTTTCGATGAGCGCACCGGTCATCTGGAATGCGAAGCCGGTCTGTCCTTATTCGAAATTATCCGGGTTCTGGGGCCCCGGGGATTCTTTCCCATGATCACCCCTGGCACCAAGTTCGTCACCGTGGGAGGGGCCATTGCCAACGATGTGCACGGAAAGGCCCACCATGTTGACGGAAGCTTCAAGAACTGCGTCGAGAGTTTTGATATTTTATTGGCCAGCGGCAAGGTAATCACGGCCAATCGCAAAAAGCACTCGGAGCTGTTTCATGCCAACTTTGGTGGTCTGGGTCTGCTGGGGCTCATACTGCGGGCTCGCATCCGATTGCGAAAGATTGAAACCACTTACTTTCGCCAGAGCTCATTTCGTGCTCGAAACCTGGATGAAATGCTGGACTTGATCGACGAAAAGGACCGGGAGTTTCCTTATTCCGTGGCCTGGGTGAATCCGCTGGCCCGGGGCAAATCACTGGGTAAAGGTATACTCACTGCCGGTGACCATGCCAGGCTGGATGAGCTGCCGGCGAAGCTGGCCAGGGAGCCGTTGAAAGTAGGAGGCATGCCAGGATTGAGCGTTCCTTTTTTCATGCCCGGATTTGCCCTGAACGCTCTGACTCTGCGAATCCTGAATGGCGCCATTGACTATGTTCAATCCCATGCCGGGCAGTTCAGTCATTATGATTCCTTCTTCTATCCTCTGGATGCCATCAACAACTGGAATCGTGGTTACGGTAAGCGAGGCTTCACCCAGTACCAGTTTGTTGTTCCTGTGGAAGGCGCGCGAAAGTCCATTCGGCGCATCATGGAAGAAATCGCCGCCGGCGGTTGTAAGCCTTTCCTGAACGTTCTCAAGAAGTTCGGCAAAGGTACAAACTATCTGTCTTTTCCTATGCCAGGTTATACCTTTGCCATCGACTTCCCAATTTCGAAAAAGCTATTTCCGTTCTTGAAGCGATTGGATGCCCTGGTTCTGGATGCGGGCGGTCGCATCTATGCCGGCAAGGATGCGACGTTGGATGCCCAATCCTTTGCGGCCATGTATCCGGAGCTGGACGCATGGAAGAAAGTTAAGAAGAAATACGACCCCAAAAACATGTTTCAATCGGATATTGGCCGGAGGCTGGGACTACTATGAGCCGTATCATCATCACCGACGATAGCATTACGGCCCGGCTTACCATTCAAAAGCTCATACAGGAGTATTTCGCCGCAGCGGGAAGAGAGGCCCCCGAGTTCCTTCAGGCCGCCAGCGGGGAAGAGGTCCTGGGCCAATTATCCGGAACCACAGATCTTTTGCTGATTACGCTGGATGTGAACATGCCTGGGAAGGATGGATTAACCCTGGCCGAAGAGATTCAGAAATCCCGGCCCGGCATCCCCATACTTGTGATTTCCGCCAACGTGCAGAAATCCATTCAAGACCGGGCCGGGTCCATGGGTCTGCATTTTCTGGAGAAGCCAGTGAACCTGGAAAAGATGAAAGCAAGCCTTGCGAAGCTAGGCCTTTAGTGCGATGGAGCTTTCGGAACTACAAAAAGACATACTTCTGGAGGCCTTCAATATTGGCATGGGTCGGGCGGCGGCTACCTTGAGTCAGATGGCTCATCAAGAAGTGGCGCTTTCCATTCCTTCCATTGAAATTGTACGTTCTAGAGAGCATCCCGGGCATATTCCGGAGGCGGTTTCCCTGGCGGCTGTAAGCCAATCGTTTCGCGGCGATTTTGGTCAGGCAACATCCCTTCTGATGTTTCCGCAGGATCGAAGCTATGAATTGGTGCGAATCCTTCTCGGTGAGGATGTGCCCCTGGAGACCATGCCCGAATTGGAACAGGATGCCATGAAAGAAGTGGGAAACATCATCCTCAATTCGCTGATTGGTTCCTTCGCAGAAATCGCCAGACAGGGATTCCAGGTTTCTTTACCCGAGTTTAGAAGAGACAACTGGGCCAGGTTGTCCGGTCATTCCCTGGGAGGCGCCGGCGCGGACGAGTCTTCGGGACCCATGCTTCTGATAATGATTGATTTTTCGCTGAGCGAATCTTCGCTACAGGGATATCTTGCAGTGTTTCTACAAACCGACGGTCTGAATATGCTGCTGAAGGATCTCTCCAGCGAGGAGCCTCTGTGACTCTGCTTTCGCAGCTCGGAGATCTGGTTCCGTTTCTTTCGGAGCAGATCTTTGCGCAGCTGCCCATGGGTCTTCTGGTTCTGGACGATAACAAACGAGTTCTGGGCATAAATGAGTGGTTGCTTTCTCGTTTTCCTCCGGAGCTGAATCGCGAAGAATTGCTTCTGAACCGAGATCTGTTGCAAACGTTACCGGAATTGACGAACTCCAGGCTTTCATTTGCCATTGATCAGGCCCTGATTGCCGGACAACCAGGATTTCTTTCGCAGTCCCTGAACCCCCATCCCCTACCATTGTACGCAGGAGGGGATCGATCCACCGAACGGTTACATCAAACATTGAACATTATTCCTTTGCGAAGCAGGGACCGGATGTTCTGCCTGATTCAGGTGGAGGACGTAAGCCATGCCGTGCAAAGGGAAAAGCTTTTAGCTCGAAAAGCCGCCGTGGCCCGGGATAAAGAGCTGGAATTGGCGGCGGCCCTGGAAGTGGCGGAGGAGGCCTCCCGGGCCAAGAGCCGATTTCTGGCCCATATGAGTCACGATATTCGCACGCCTCTCGTCAGCTTGCTGGGGTTTACCGAATACCTGTTGGACACAGATATTTCGGCCGATCAGAGGCTGCATTTGGAGATTATTCGAAATTCCGGGGACACGTTACTCTATTTGCTAAACGACATTCTGGACTTCGCTCGCATAGAAGCGGGAAAGGTGCAATTTCAGAACGAATCTGTTTCGCTGCAATCGGTCTTAAAGGAGGCCATTGGACCTTTCCTGGCCGTGGCGGCCCAGAAGCAACTGGATCTGGAGTACTCCCTGGATCCGGACCTGCCTGCCTATGTTCAAAGCGATTCCAATCGATTAAAACAGGTATTGCATAACCTGATTAGCAACGCTGTGAAGTTCACCGAGCGGGGGAGAATAACGGTGGATGTTCGACCAGTGGAAGCTGGAATACAATTCCTGGTGGAGGATACCGGTTTGGGCATCAGTCCGGATAAACAAACGGACATATTCGAGAGCTTTGCCCAGGAGGATGAATCCAGCGCGCGAAAATACGGAGGAACTGGCCTGGGTCTTACCATCGTTAAGTCCCTCGTGGATCTAATGCATGGTACTGTGGAGGTTCAGAGTCCGGTGGGGCTTCCGTCGTTGACGGAGGCGCCGTCGCCCGTAGCTGGTCGGAATCCAGGGGGGCCCGGGAGCCGATTTGTGGTAACCCTGCCGCTTGCTGCCGCCGACGCCGGACCATCGCCTAGCAGGCTGGAAACAGGATACTGTTTCCAGGGGAAACGAGTACTTCTGGCCGAGGACAATCCCGACAATCGGCTGCTTTTTGATCGCTTCTTCAAGAAGATGAACCTGGAGTATGAGAATGCGAAGAACGGGTTGGAAGCGGTGGAGAAGGTCCAGAGCGGCGACTTCGATCTAATACTGATGGATATTCAGATGCCCGAGATGGACGGATATACGGCTACGCGAAAGATTCGGGAACTGGGCTACGTAAAACCGGTGATTGCGCTGACGGCCAATGCGTACAAGGAGGACCGGGAAATGGCCCTGGAAGCGGGCATGAGCGATCACCTGGCCAAGCCCATTAGCCGGAAGTCCCTGGAAGAAAGCCTGGCTCGCTGGTTGCTGCAATAATTCCGTCAATCGTTACCTCGAAAGTCTTCTTATATACTCGTTTTTGATCCATTTGCGTTGGCTCTTTCCTGGTTCGAATCGCCCACAGCTACCCGCGCTTGCTTACTTTGCCTACAGAAGCCTTGCGATCCTGACAATAGCCTGCCGCGGCCTCGGGACCATACCAATCCCCTGGATTGAGTCCGGGACCACCAATAGTAGGACACTTCTTGCCAGGGTCTTTCCGGATTTGCGCTTCATACTTGACGACAGGGCTATCCGTATAGCTTATTATGCCCAACCAATATGAAAGATCTGCACAGCCCTCCCAGCTTTCGCTATAACAAATACGTTCAATCTGAACCGGCCGTTGCCTTTCGGGCGTGGTTTAGATCCGTCCGGCGCGAATCTCCGCGAGTAATACGGCGAACAATTTCGCAGATCGCTGGTATCAAAGAATGCCTGTCCCTTAGATCGCGGGGGACTTTCATTTCCGGGTTGGCCATACTGACTTTGCTTCTCGGCCTTTCATCGGCGATCGCGGAGTCCGAAAAACCCGTCTCGGCGAATACAGCGCCCATTCCGGAGTACTCCGTGGTAGTGGATGCGGGGCATGGAGGGGCCATCGTTCGCCGAGCCGACGATCGCTGGGACCCGATAAGTCGCAAATACCTGACCTCCTTCTTGCCGGGGACCATGTATACAAAGTACACCGAGCATGAGTTAATGCTTCAGTTGTCCAAAAGGGTACATCATTATTTGCAGCTTACGCAAACCGATGCTGGCTGGAAGCAGTTCGAAGGCTATCTGCGCAAGTTTTCCGATCAAAAGAATTTTGTCCGAATAAAGTTCAATTCCCATCTTAGCCGTAAAGACGGCTGGAACGACCGCAATCTATCGAAGGACCATCCGGATGTGAATGCGCCTTACCGATTGTACGATTATCCGGATCGCAAAACCGGCAAGATTCAGAAAGGGCGCATTTCCAGAATCAATGATCGCGAGCCATACCTTGTACTTTCTTTGCATCTGAACCCGGCTCCTCCCGGTCATTCCGGCGGGATGGCAGCGGTGCTGGCTCCAGGATGGAAAACCTTTAATATGCTCAGGCAGATTTCGCTCAAACAAAAGCCGGCCAGCGCTTTCTATGCCTCCCCGTGGGCGGATCACTGGCTGGGTACCGAACCTGGCTGGAATAAACTTCAGGCGGCCCGCGCCGATGCCTGGGTCTATATGAATGGCTACTGGAGCAACAAAAGCGGTACCGCCCCCTGGTACAAAAAGCCTCGTGGTTTCCGCCATAACCTTTTTCAATGGAGATACGCGGATCCTCCCGGCTGGGAGAAGACAGCGCTCAAGGAACGCAAGTCCACCGGGCCGTACAGCATGATCTACAGTAAATGGAGACCGGAAGGACGATTCTGGGAGCGCGAGCAGAGCAAAGCGGAATACTGGCGCAGGGAGGCCGCGGTATCCGGCAGCGGCATCAACTATGGTGGCGATAACCATCTGGCTTCCAATGAACTGATGCGATTTATCCAGTACGGGGTTCGCATGCAGGTTCCTGAAAAGCGACCTTCAAATAAACTGGGACCTATTCTAGATCCATTTGTGAGCACCTACACTTTGCCCACCTATGCAAATGCCATTGTAGCTTTTCTGGAAGTGGGTCATTTGAATGTCTGGCGGGATCGCCGAATGGTAATCGATCAAAGAGAAGAAGTAGCAATCAGTCTGGCAGTGGGCATCTATTCCCTCTTTGCTGGATTGGATCTGAAGAAACCCGGATACGGTCCCTATCTACCCCGGGGGCGCAAATTGGACTTCGCAAAGTATGAGACTTTGCCCCAGGGGAATTACTTCAAGATCGTTGATGATCGATGATCCCTCCGATTTGAGTCCGTTTACGCGACGGCCTTGCAATGCATTGCCGAAAGCAACATTGTCGAATACATCAGCCAAACAGCCAAACAGCCAAAGACAAAGCCCCGCCGTGTACAGGGGACTCTGTGATATTCACGGTTCAGCCGCCGGGTCTGAATTTCAGAGAGATGGAGTTTATGCAGTACCGCAGGCCCGTGGGTCGGGGACCGTCCGGGAAAACGTGACCCAGGTGCCCGCCGCATCGGGAGCAATGCACCTCGGTGCGTACCATTCCGTAGGACTCGTCTCGCGTTTCGCCCACCGCTTTTCGGGTTATGGGTTGGTAGAAACTGGGCCAGCCGGTGCCGGAATCGTACTTGGTGGACGATGCAAATAGTTCCTGCCCGCAGGCAGCGCAGAGATAGACACCATTTTCTTTGTGGTTGTTGTATTCGCCGGTAAAGGCCCGTTCTGTTCCATGGAGTCGCATGACCTGATATCGGTCCGCTCCCAGAAGCGCTTTCCATTCCTCGGCGCTTTTCTCCACGGGAAAGCTTCCTTTTTCCAGTTCGGGTTGTCTTGCGTCGGAAGGATCGGCGCAGGTGGTCACAACCAGCACGGTTGAAAACAGGAACATGGAAGCAATAATCGAAAGAAACGTGGGTTTCAGTTCTTTCCATCCAACGGAAGCAACCTGGGGTCGTGAAAGCTGGATTTTGAAGGCTGGATCGCTCATAGACGGGTACAGGTTCGTAATGGCTTCGCTCAGGTTACGGAAATCTGCATAAAAAGCGGCCATCATATTGTAGATATCTGCCGGCGAAAGGCTTTCGCCGTATCTTCGACCGTTTCCGGTAGCCCTCAGCAGAGTGTTTGATTGGATGACAGGGCGTCTGCCGGAAGAACCGGGCCCTACAGATCTCATAGCCGTGCGACCCCACAGATTCGATCGTCGTGCTGTTCTACAGATTCGATCGTCGTGCGGCTCTACTGGCGGCTGAGCGGATGCACAAATTCCTTTTTCCATTTCTTTCGGGTTTTCATTCTAAGCCCGATCAAGTTGCGGCCATTCTGGATGAGTAGCGTGCGACTGTGTACCCAATCGCCGGTGTTGATTACTCCGATTTCTGGCATATGCAGAAATTGATGAGTATGACCCGAAATTAGGACCCTGTCTTGCTGATTTGTGATTCGATTGAGTCTGCCGTAATATTTGAGACGCTCTTCGTAGTTCGTGGGGTCGCGGCCATTCAGGTGACGATTATAAAAGCTTTCCGCTTTTTTGAAGAAGTCAGGGATCACGGAAGCTATCCAGTAGAAGGCTCTGACGACGAGTATATCCAGCGCCCAGGTGAGCTGATTGTACTGGCCCTGGTGTCCATGGATTACTACCATTTCCGAGCTTTCGAATCTCTCGACTATGCGATAGTTCCTCTCTTCCAGAAAGCGAGCGATGTCCGGCGAAAGCTTCATGCTGAAGCTGGTTGTGTCGTGGTTTCCAACAATGAAATACTTGAGCGCACCCGGCATGCATACTGCATCTAATCGATCGAATAACTTGTTAAACTTCTTCTGGCTGGTTTTGAGACGAGCATTTGAGTCGAAGTACCAGTTCTCCAGAATGTCTCCTACCAGATAGAGCGATCGGAATTGAACGCCCCGCTTTCTGAGCGAGTTAAGGGCGCGAAATAGATCCTGGTGATGGTGATTCTTTATTTTCTTGTACACCAGATAGTGCACATCGGACAGAAAGAGCGCTTCGTAGACTTTTCCTTTCTTGAATTTCATCCCTGTGGTTCAATGTAGAAAATCCGCGTCAAGGGGCCACAAGGATACGATTTTTTCCGGTCTTTTTAGCCTCGTACAGAGCCCGGTCCGCGCCTTCAAAAATCTGGGATCCGCTGTTTCCATGGTCCGGATAGCTGGCCAGCCCCCCGCTACAGGTCACCGTTATGCCATCAAAATCCTCTTTCTCAACAGCCACCCGGAATCTATCGGCTACTTTCATCGCCTGTTCGGTGGATGTGTGGGGCAGTACCACGGCAAATTCCTCGCCGCCGAATCGACAGGGATAGTCTTCCTGACGAAGTATTAACTTCAGCAGATGACCCACCCGGCGCATGATCATGTCCCCGGAAGAATGACCGTAGGTGTCATTGATTGACTTGAAGTTGTCCAGGTCCAGAATGAGCAAGCTTACTGGAACCTGGTGTCTTTCGGCTCGTTTCATTTCCCTGCGCAGACACCGGTCGAAGTATCGGCGATTGTAGAGCATCGTTAGCTCATCGGTCATGGAGTTTTTCATCATCTCGTCTACGACCGAGATTTCGATAATGATTGGATTTCTAAGAATCTTGTTCAGGTTGATGAAATAATCCAGCATGGCCACCCGAAAGCCAATGGGACGCTCCAGCCTTCGTTCCAGCTCTCGGGAATGCTGCAGAATCTCCTTCCAATGGTCCTGCGCGACGCCAGGCTCAAAACGGTGATGCAATAGGACGCGAAATAGATCCACGTAGAATTCGCTGTTGGAGTTATCCCGTAGTTCCTCGAACTTTCGTAGTATCCGGTCCTCACTTAGAGGGTCCTCGTCCAGGATCTGACGGATCAAATCCACCAGGTCTGCATGTCCGGACTCCAATTCCTTCACCTGGTTTTGTAGACCCATAATTTCTGCACGGGATAGCTCCTGGGCAACTTCCTGGGCCTGAATGGTCTGGTCCGCCTCTACCAGTTCCTTCCTGGAGAGGTCCGTAACCTTTTCGTAGGCGCCCAACAACGTTTTCAGGCGTTCGATCTCTTGCTCTTTCTGTCGTAACGCCCGTTCCAAATCTTGCGAGGACATAGTTGAACCCAAACAAATATCCCGGGCAGGTAAAGAATTTTTCGTGGATCTAAGAATTTTGCCCGGGACTGTGGCAGAATGCCCAATCCATCCACCTGGATCTTTGATATGGATGGCACTCTCACCGAGGCAGTGCACGATTTTCAGCTTATCCGAAGGGAGCTGGGGCTCGGACCCGAGGATCCCATCCTGGATTCCATCCGGAATGCAGAACCGGATAAGGCCCGCCAGATGAACCATCGGTTGAATGAAATCGAATGGGAGCTTGCGGCTCTGGCCCGACCGGCGGCCGGGATACATGAATTCCTGTTAGGTCTGAAGGAGGGGAACGTGCGTCTGGGGATTCTTACCCGGAATCGTCACGACATTGCACTGGAGACCTTGAAGCGGGCGGGCCTCAGCGAATTCTTTCAGGAGGACTGGATTGTGGACCGGGAAATGGCGGCGCCCAAACCGGACCCGGAAGGGATTCATCTAATACTGGAACGTCACAACGAGCGACCGGAAAATACAATGATGGTTGGGGATTTTCGTTACGATCTGGAGGCGGGTCGAGCAGCAGGTACCGGCACCGTATATATGGACCCCACCGGTGAATTCCCATTTCGTGACCTGGCCGATATTTGTGCCCGGGATTTTCTGGAGCTCAAGGCAATGATCAGCGGCCATTTGCCGTAGTCGGAAATGTCAATGATGCCAGCAATCGGTTTCAAGCATTGCCGCCCCGGGCAATACGGCAATGTCGTGGTATTTGCATAATCAGGCAGGCAACTTCGATTTACCGCCCAGGCCAACTCAAACGTTCAAAGACTTAACCTTGCCGGCAAAAACCGAATTAACGATCACCGTGATAGAAGATAGGCTCATGAAAACCGCTCCCAGAAAGGGACTGATAAAGCCGGCGAATGCGATGGGAAGAAGCAGTATGTTGTAGCCAAAGGCCAGAAGTAGATTCTGAATAATCTTCGCTCTTGTGGATCTTGCAATGAGTACCATTTTCCAGAGATCTTGAAGACGATTGTTCAATAGAAGAATGTCCGAGCTTAGCAGGGCCAGGCCGGCGCCTCCGGCAAAGCTGATTCCGGCATCGGCGGCGGCCAGGGCGGCGCTATCGTTTATCCCATCGCCTATCATCAGGGTTTCCGATCTTTCGGTGGCTTGCTTCACAAAATCCCGTTTTTGTTCCGGGCTTTGTTGGGCCTGAAAATCCGCTATTCCCAGCTGTTCGGCCAGGCCGGCCACATGTTGCCGGGAATCGCCGCTCAGTATGGTAAGATGGTATTGCTTTGCCAATCGGCTTACGATGGGTTTTGCATCGTTGCGAAGGGCATCGTGCAGAAAGAACACTGCCAGGTACTGGAGTTCTGGGTATGATTCGGTCTCGGTCAGGGCTCTTCGCGCCAGAACCACAGCGGTGCTTCGACGCTCCGAACAAAGCTTTTCAATATCAGGGAGGGCGGCCCTGTCCTGAATCGATTCTTCCGTTCGGTCGTTATCGATTTCCCAATGGCTTCGCGAAGAGTCGGGGCCAGACGGCGGCTGGCTCTTCGGTTGAACGCGGATCAAGCGCGAGTTGTCCGATCCCCCGGCATCCGAAGCAAGCTCATTCATCCAGCGAAACGAGCCCAGGAAGTATTCGTAGCGCAATTCATGTTTACGGTTTGTGGATTCGGCGCTATGCTCGGAAGCGGCATTGGCCTTAAGTTCATCCGTTGCTGCGGCGGCGCCATCAACTGCGGCACTGCGGGACATCGTCTCAATCACGGACATCCCCCGGGAATCCAAAATCAAAGGGCTTGCGCTTTCCTCTATCGATAGTCCGAGGCCGGGATGGTATCGTAAATGGCTTCGATCCAGTTCCAGATCGGGCAGGGCCCCGTACCGACTTTGAAAAGCACGAACCACCGGATGCTGGATGCCGGAGCGGGACTCCATGGAACGGGCCAATGAACGAAGCAGGTCTGCGGAAGGGCGGGCGTTATCCTTCCGGTTCCCGGGCCCCGCATTTGGAGGGACGAAATCTTCGCGAAACCATTCCTCGGTAATCTCCATCCGTCCGGTGGTCAACGTCCCGGTCTTGTCAAAAATGATCTGCTTTGCCCGGGCGATGGTCTCCAGGTGCTGCCCGTTACGAAACAGAATGCCGGAGCTATAGGATCGCTGGATGCCTGCAATAAAGGCTGTGGGGATGGCCAGATTCAATGCGCAGGGACAGGCCACAATTAGCAGAGTGACCGTTATGATGATTGCTTCGGCGAGTCCCGATTTCTGATAATGATAGTAGAAGGCGGCTATGCTGGCCAGAAGAACAAAGCCCACGAAGTACCGGCCGGCCATCTCCGCGAACTTCTGGCTCCGCGGAGAATCATTCAGGCTTTCGGCGGCCATGGCCTGAATCTGTCTTAAAGCGCTCTGATCGCCGGCTCGTTCTACCCGAAGTTTCATTTCGCCAATGGCTTTCAGTCCGGACAGCAGAAGATCGCCTTTCTTACGGGTGACCGGTTCGAATTCGCCGGTAAGCAGTGACTGCTCCACTTCAGCGGAGGCCTCCAGAAGAACGGAGTCGCAGGGCAGGGATTCGCCGGGTTTAAGCAAAATTGTATCGCCCTTTTTTAGATCCTCGGAAGGGATGATCCTGGCGTTTCCCTCGTTATCCAGGATTCGAGCGAAGGGCGATTCGGCCTGTTGCAGGTTGTCTACCAGATACAGGCTTCGTAGCTTCAGCCGGCTTTCCAGATATCTGCCCGCCAGAACGGCAAAGGTAACAAAACAAACTGAATCGAAGTACACTTCCCCCGCTTCAAAAAAGGCGGCATAGACGCTGTAGAAGTAAGCGATGGAAAGTCCTGCCGATGTGAGCAGATCCATGGAAAGAACGCCGTGACGCAAGGAAGCAAAGGCGGTGCGAAAGAAGATGGCGGCGCTATAGAACAATACCGGCGTCGCAAATGCGAAGCTGACCAGATGAAAGAAATTCTTCGTGAACCGATCCATGGTGCCGAAGTAGCCGGCATATAGCGAAACGCTCACAAGCATGATGTTACCGGCGAAGAAACCGGCCACTACCATTTTCTTGAGCAGACTGCGGGCATAGTTCTTCTGAGCCTCGGAGGAATCGCTCTTACGCAATGGCAATAATCGGTAGCCCAGCTTTTCGATTCGGTGCGCCAGCTCTTTCAGCGATATGCTGTCCGGATCCCACACAAGATGCAACCGGTTGGTGGCCAGATTGCCCGACGCTTCCAGGACTCCCGGAAGCGATCTGAGCATGGTTTCGTTTAGCCAGATGCAGGAGCTGCAATGAATTCCTTCTATTAAGAAATGAGATTCGGCTCTGGCGGTGGCCCCGACGTTATTTCCTGACCCCTGGGCGGATTGATTTTCTCCGTCCGCGTTGTTTTGCGCTTTGTTGTTTTCCGTGGCCGGATTGCGCCGGTGCTTGCCGGATTGTTCGGTCTGTGCACGATGGTCCGCGGGCTGGCTCTCCGCCGAGCCGCTGGTCACCCGCTCGGCTTTCCTGGACTGGTTTTCTATCAGATCCCAGATTTCATCGCTACTTCTTTCCTCGGGGCGCGGAGCATACTCGGTGCGAAACTCGTAGTAATCCAGCATTCCGGAACCCGCGATCAGTTCATAGGCGCCGGCACAGCCCTGACAACAGAACCGATGCTCATTTCTCTCTATGGGACGATCTTCTACGGGCAGTCCGCAATGGTAGCAGAGCAAGGAGGATTGGGCAGTTTCTTGCATTGGTCTAATACTGGTAGCAGTCAGCCTTACTAATGCGAGTCAGGAATTAGAAAGATCCTGCATGGCTCCAGCGTTTCACAACAATGAAAATGGCATAAGCAATCATGATAATGCCCAGGATTTTGCCTGGCCATCGGGCACGCAAGAAATCCCACAGTTTGGAACTGGCCAGCCCCACCAGGAACAGGGCCGGGTAGGTTCCCAGGCTAAATACAAACATGATGAATGCGCCGGCCAGTGGTTCGCCGGTGCCCAGAGCCAGCCCGTAAGCCGGGTAGAGCAGGCCGCAGGGAAGCAGTCCGGAAACCATACCCATTAAAGCGGCATTTTCCACCGGATTGGTGCGCCCCCTGAGAAGCTGACCAATGCTTCGGTTAAACCAGGCTGGCATGCGAATGCCGTGGAATCCGGGAATGGAAGGGAAGATGAAGCTAAGTCCAAAGTAAAGCAGTAGCGCCGCTCCCAGAATGGCCGCAATGGAGTTCACTACGTAAAGGTTGATGGTTTTCCCGGCCAGCCCAAGGAAGAATCCCACTGACATGTAAGACAGGGATCGCATCAAATTGTACATTGTGTTGATGGTCCATCGCGAGCTTCCGGGCTTTTTAGAGGATGCTGCCTGCGAGGAAATCGCTATGCCCGAACCCTGAATCTTTTTCGATTCTGGTCTGTCCGGATTCAGTTCCCGTTTCTGGTCCGTGTCTGAGCCCGATACGTTGGCATCAGCGTCAGACAGGGAGGCTTCGAACCTGGATTCTCCGGGCGTCGTTGCGTCAGCGGTGCTTTCCGGCGCAGGGGCTCTTCGACCATTCAATAGATGGACGAAGGGGCCACACATGCCTATACAATGCAGCGATCCTACGAATCCCTGCATGAAGGCTATTGATACCGCGCTCCAGAATCCGGCGCTTTCCATTCCGTTCATAGATTATAGACAGGTTTGTTCAAGATCGAAGAAGATCGGAAAAATGCCGGCTGCATCAGCTACCGGCAACGGTTTTTTCTGATTCAGCAGAAAGACTTTCGCTTTGGACCCCTTTTGCAGTCACATTTGCATCCGCATGTATATCCGGAGTTTTTGCCCCAGAGCCTTTGCGCCCAGAATCGCCAGCAACAATGCTTCGGTCCGCCTGATCCTGTTCGTCCATAAGCATACGATACTTGATCATTTCGGAGTCTTCGTAGTCCTCGTTCTTGACGCTCCAGAGAAAGAAAGCCAGGAATGCCAGAGCGATGATTGCAGCAATGGGTAGCGTAATCAGAAGTCCGGCCATCTATTCCACTCCCACTCGCTGACTACGATGGAAGCGAAGTTCGCCGGCCTTTCCATCCACAATAACGTCCCAGTAGCCCGGTCGTGGAATGGTGATCTCTTTGCTGAACATCAGCCTGCCATTTTCGGATTTTATGTCTGCGGCTGTTATCTCTACACTCTGTCTGTATCGACTGGTGGCGGGCTGGTCCAGCTTCAGGGTGAAGCTAACGTCTTCCGGTTTCAGGGATTGCCCTTCCGGTATGGTCAGGGTCCAGTCCAGAGTCTGTTTGCCGCGAGCCAGGGTATCGGCCTGAAAGACATCGCCCTCAATTTTGAAGCCCAGGGCTTCGGCTTTTTCCCTGGCATCGATGTGGGCCTGGTAATCCAGGCCCTTTTCGTAGTAGGTTTCGTCCAGGATAGGCTCCGCGTTGTCCAGAGCCAACTTCAAGGTGTAGCCCAGGCCTGTCGTCAGCAACGCGAAGAAGATGCCGATGAGCCAGAAGGCTGTTTTCATGGATTCTGACATGTTTACCTCAATACTAATCTATGCTTCCTGATTCTTCGCATCTTTGCTACTCGATCGGGAAGGTAAACTTACTATCCACTACCTGCTTCATGGACGGATCGTCGGCGCTGGTAATTGTGAACTGGATCTCTTTGGGACGCAGCGGAGCCTTATCGGCTTTGTAAGCTACGATCAATCGAAGTTCCTTGTGTTCCGAGGCCGCCAGGTCAATGGTTCCTGGCCGGGAAACAATTTCAAAATCTCCATCGCCTGCTACTGAAACATTAACGCTTAGATCGCCGTAGGACATGTTGCCCAGGTGCAGTTCGTAACCGTTCTGATAGCTGTCGCCGGCATTGATGTTTCGCAGTTGCGCATCTCGCTGAATGCTTGCATAGATGGGCGTTCGAAGAACGAGCAAGGTGGTGAAAACTACAATCAGAGCCCCCACCACGGCGCCGTAAACGGCGGTTCGAGGTCGGAAGTAGGGACGATTCTTCTTGTCCACTTTATGGGATTCGGATTCGGCGATTGTGCTATAGTCGATGAGCGTCGGCTTATCGAACTTCTGTAGAACGCTGTTACAGGCATCTACACATAACCCGCAAGAAAGACATCCTATCTGAAGTCCGTCGCGAATGTCGATGCCGGTAGGGCAAACCTGAACGCATAGATGGCAGTCGATGCAATCCCCGGCATGCTCTCCCACTTTCTGACCTTTCTGCCGGCGCTGCTCGCCGCGTTCCACATCATACATTACGATGGGGCTGTGCCGGTCGATGAGCGCTGCCTGAAAACGGCCATAGGGGCAGGCGTACTTGCAGAGGTTTTCTCGGAAATACACCATATTGAAGAAAGCGGCGCCGGTGGATGCCGTCAGAAAGATAAACCAGGCGGCGGGTCTGTAGGTATCCGCAAAGGCGAAGATCTTTCCGGTCACCAGGTTAGCGAGCATGTCTTCATAGCGCACGAAGTAGGCCACGAAGACGAAGGAGAAAAACAGGGAAAGAACAACCCAGGCCGGAATGACCCGTGCCCAGTGGGACTTCTTCATTGTAGGTTTGCCGTAGGAGCTACCGCCTACCAGTTTGCCCACCCAGTTATAGGCTTCGGTGAATATTGTCTGCGGACAGGCATACCCGCACCAGATTCGCCCAAAGAGCGCCGTAAAAAAGAGAAGCATGAAGCCCAGGGTTAACAGGATGACATGCAGAAAATATAACTCTTGAGGCCAGATAGTGAGGCCAAAAACGTGAAAGGTTCTGTTTGGAATATCCAGAAGAAGAAATGGATTTCCGTTTATACGGATAAACGGAAGAACCAGGAATAATGCGAATAGCGCAATATTAATGCGATTCTTGATTGTGCGATGCTTGCCTTCTATAGGCCGTGCGATGACCATGGGGTCCCTCCAGGTGGGGTCTGTTACTCTTCCCAAAGGAAGCGGAGGCCGGGCCTCCGCTTATTAATTAAGGTATCTTTCTTTTGAATGGAAACTAAGTCTTAAAAATCTATTTGCTTTTGAGACTTGGATTCATTTTGGCCATCCAGGCCATTACCTGTAGCACCTTTGTGCTTCCCAGGCTTCGATTGTGCGCGGGCATGTTTCCGCCGGTATCCAGTTTCTTCTGCTCGCCCTGAATCCCGTTCATCACCAGGCCGTATACTACTTCGTCAGAGTTTCCATGCAACCACGTGGTATCGGTCAAGTCGGGACCAACGCGTCCTTTTGCATCGTTACCGTGACAGGCGGCGCATTTGGCCTGGAAGTGGCCTTCGCCGGCAGCGATGGCCTCGGCATCCCCGCGAAGAGGATTCACTCCCTCTTCGGTCAAGGAGATCTTGTTCAGGTTCATCGCATCCGGGAACTGTTTCTGGTAGTCGGCCACCTCTTGTTCGTAGCCCTTTTCCTGGTCCCAGCCTTCCAGGCCGTGGGTCCAGAGAACGTATACTACGCCAAACACGATCCCGGCGATGAGCATCAGGGTCCACCAGGTAGGTAGCCAGCCCCGCCCCTCGTATATCTCTTCATCATCTCTTACTTCTTGAAAATCTGCCATTATACTGCCTCCTTATCCTGGCTGCGGTATTCTTCGGACAGGCTGGGATCGATATCGTCGTCCAGCATATCATACTTGGCCGCTTCCAGTTCCTTCTTTTTGCCTGGACGATACACGTACCAGGCAATGAAGAGAAGTATCATACCCAGAAGGGGAAGGCGTAAGCCTTTATAGATCCCCATCCAGATCTCATTTTCCATCCTGGGCCTCCGGCTCTTCAGAAGCGTTGGCAACATCGGCTTCTTTACGCTCCGCAGCTTCTTCCATGGCCACAGCCGTGGTGTCTCGGCCCAGCTTGAGAAGATAGCTCACCAGAGCGTCTCCTTTGGTCATGGGCACAGCTTCGCCCAGTTTACAAAGGCTGGCTTCGATTTCCGCTTCATCATAGCCCATGATTACCATGGCTCGAGTAGTGTTCTTTCGATCCTGCTCGGAGCAAGATTTCATGAGCATGTTTTTGGCGGCCTGGAAGTCTCCAGCTTTGTAAGGTACGCCAATGGTCTGCAGCGCTCGCATGTTCGCGATTGTCTGCTCTGCATCCACCGGCTCCAGAAACAGATGAGGATAGGCCGGCATGGGCGAGTTATCCACTGCATCGCGAGGGTTGATCAAGTGCTCCGCATGCCAGGCAGCGCTGGGCTGAATGCTGGATTCATGCGAAAGGTCCGGACCGGTTCGCTTGGATCCCCATAGGAATGGATGATCGTAAACGAACTCTCCCGCTTTGGAATAAGGAGCCTCGCCGTAGGCCAGGTTCGGGTCCCAACGCTGGGTCTCCCATCGGAATGGTCGAATCATCTGAGTGTGACAATAGAAGCAACCTTCCGCTTGGTACACATCGCGACCGGCCAGTTCAGGGGCGCTGAAAGGAGTAACGGATTCGATTTTCTTAACCTCTCCCATCATGAAGAAAGGAGGGATTTCCACCAGGCCACCGATCAAAATGGCGATGGTGGTCCAGATGGTAAGTTTCAATCCATGGGATTCTACTTTAGCGCTGAGCTTTTCGTACCAGGTTAATTCCTTTGGTATTCTGCTATTTTCTTCTGACATTTTACTTCTCCTGGCTCAGCTTAAGCCTTTTCTCGCAGATCCACAGCTACGAAGCCGGAACCAGCGTTTCGTATAGTCATCCAGACATTGTAGATCAGAAGGAAGAATCCTGCCAGGAACAATGTTCCGCCCAGAGCGCGAATCAATCGATAGGGCTGCAAGATCTCTACAATCTCAATCCATTTATCGTATTGCAGGGCGCCGGTAGCATCCACAGCTCTCCACATCAGGCCTTCGGTTACTCCGGATACCCACATGGAAACTACGTACAGGATGATCCCGCCGAATGCCATCCAGAAGTGAACCTCTGCCAGTCTTTCGCTATGCAGATTCGTGTTCCACAGTCGGGGCACCAGGTAGTAGATGGCAACGAAAGCCATGCCGGCCACCCATCCCAGGGCTCCGCCATGCACGTGTCCAATCGTCCAGTCAGTATTGTGCGAAATGGTGTTTACCGCACGCACAGACATCATGGGGCCTTCGAAGGTGGACATACCGTAGAACGTCAGCGCTACCAGCATGAATTTGATCACCGCATCGGTTCGGATCTTCTCTTTGGACTGTGTCAGGGTTAGAAAGCCGTTAAGCATACCTCCCCAGGACGGCGCAATCAAGGCTACGGAGAACACCATACCCAGCGTCTGCGCCCAATCCGGAATCGGAGAATACAGCAGGTGGTGCGGTCCGGCCCAGATGTAGATAAAGATCAGCGACCAGAAGTGAATGATGGAAATTCTGTGACTGAAGATGGGAACCCGGGCATGCTTGGGCAGATAGTAGTACATCATCCCCAGAATAGGGGTAGTGAGTACGAAAGCCACAGCATTGTGTCCATACCACCACTGGATGTTTGCATCCGTGGTTCCACTGAAAATGGAATAGGATTTAAACAGTCCGGAGGGGATGGCCAGGTTGTTTACAATGAACAGAATGGGAATGGTCACCCAGGTAGCGATATAGAACCAGATAGCCACGTACAGATGCTTCTCCTGACGATTCTTAATCGTCATAAAGAAGTTCAGAGACATGATGACCCACCATACGGCGATGATCAAGTCCAGGGGCCACTCCAGTTCTGCGTACTCTTTGCTCTGAGTGAAACCCATAAGCAGAGTAACTACAGCTCCCAGAAGGGTAACCTGATACATCCAGAAATGCACTCGAGACAGAGTCCGAGACCAGATGGATGTTTTCAGTAGTCGCGGGATGGAATAATACATCGTCGCGAAAATAATACTCAAAGTAAATCCGAAGATTATCCCGTTTGTGTGAACGGGTCGGATTCGTCCGAAGCTCAGGTGAGGCAAAATGTGCGTCAGGTTCCAGGATGGATAAACCATCTGGAATGCCGCAATTACGCCCATGAGCATGGCTGCAACACCATAGAATATAGTGCTGAGCACCCACCAGCGAACGATCTGGTTATCGTAATCCGGCGCCGGGCCGGCAGTGTTGGTCTGTTCCTGCATATTGGGTCCTCTTGGGAGTCAGGTGTGAACCTCCGATGACGGGTGGCGGTCCGGTTTTCGAACTGCTATCGCATCCAACCATTCTGAATCGAGCTGCGTTCGGGTTCTTCCCTATCTCTGTATCGCAACTCGATAATACCAGGGGTGATGGTATGAAATGGCCCGGAGATTCCTGTCTGTGTTATAACGGACGATACTGTGAGCAAGTTTCTTTCTTTTTGGTTGCCGTTTATGGGCGAATTATATATGAAAATGAGATACGGTTTCAATTTTTCCCTACTTGACCGGTAGAGTATCCGTCCCTTTCTTTCTCAGAACATGATCGAAACAAAAACCCTGGGCCGAGACTATATACGAGGCGAAAGAGCGCTCACTGTGCTGGATGATGTTAGCTTTATTGTTCAAAGCGGGGAGTTTGTTTCGATTACCGGACCCTCCGGTAGCGGCAAGTCCACTCTGCTGGGGCTTCTGGCCGGACTGGACCGCCCTACCCGGGGAAGCGTCTGGCTGGAAGGTCAAAATCTTAACGATCTGGATGAAACCAGCCTTTCCCGTTTTCGCGGAAGCCGGATCGGCTTTGTGTTTCAGAATTTTCAGCTAGTTCCCACACTGACCGCGCTGGAAAACGTTAGTCTTCCGCTACGTCTTCAGGATGCGGTGGGCGCCGACGAAAAAGCCCGGCAAATGCTCAACCGAGTCGGTCTGGCAGACCGTTTGAACCATTATCCCACTCAGTTATCCGGCGGAGAGATGCAGCGGGTAGCCATAGCCCGGGCTTCGGTGATTGCTCCTTCTATTCTATTCGCCGATGAACCCACCGGAAACCTGGACTCGGGAAGCGGCGACCGAGTAATCGACTTGCTGATGGAGTCCCGTAAGCACTGTACCCTGGTGCTGGTTACGCACAATCCGGAGCTTGCCAGTCTGGCTGACCGCGAGATTCGCCTGCGCGACGGCAAAGTCGAACAAATCGTTACTCATCGCAAAGCCTCCCGAACGGGGGCAAAAAAGAAGGTAGCGGCCACCGCCAGTCCCCGGGCGAAGAGTAAACCCGCGCCA
Organism: Spirochaetaceae bacterium; assembly: GCA_002730875.1. Classification (GTDB taxonomy): domain Bacteria; phylum Spirochaetota; class Leptospiria; order Leptospirales; family Leptonemataceae; genus UBA3465. The sequence continues at coordinate 513,384 of PCBI01000019.1, forward strand.
AAGAAGGGTAACGCCACCCGATCCAGTACTCGAAAGGCCGCCACCGGAAAAGGCGGCGGTCAGAGGCCCGCTCGAAGCGGCAAGAAGAAGGCTGCGAAATGAAGCTTTCTTATGGATTGGAGCTGGCCTGGAAAGAAACTCGAAACTCTCGGGGTAAGCTGGCCTTTTGCTTTCTATCAATAGCGCTGGGCACCGCGGCTATCGCGCTCATCCAGACCACTGTCAACGGAGTGGAACAGAGCATCGAATCCCAGACTCGCCGATTGGTGGGCGCGGATTTAATTCTGGAGTCCACCAGGGATCTGGATGGCCCTAAAGCCACGGAAATCCGGCAGGGGCTTCTGGACAACGGATCCGACTCGGCCCGATTAATCGAATTCAATACCATGGCCCAGAAACGCGGGCCGGACGATGAAGTTCAGTCCACGGCTCTTGCCAGGATTCGCGCCGTTGGCTCCGGGTTCCCTTTCTATGGAAGAGTACGCACTGAACCGGCCGACGTCTGGTCCAGCCTCCAGAAAACGGGTCCGGACAATTTGCCCGGCGCCATCCTGGACCCGGATCTTGCTCGCAGTATGGAGCTCAAGCCTGGACAAAAGTTAAAGTTAGGCGATCAGGAATTCAGAATGCTGGGCGTTTTTGTGCCCGAACCCGGCACGGTGGCTTCAGGATTCGGTTATGCAAAGACCCTGTACATTGGCGCGGACTTCGCCGTTGCCACCAATCTGCTGCAGCGTGGGAGTAGGGTGCGATACCACGAACTGTTCAAGCTGCCCGAAACCCTGTCTGCCGAAGAAGTGAAGGCTGAATACTTTTCCGCCGCCTTGCGCGAGGAAAACCTGGAAGTGAGTACTTCAAAAGAAGGGGCGGACAGTTTGCGCCGCTTTCTTCGCATTGTGGCGGACTTTTTGAGCATTGTTGGCATCGTGACGTTGATCCTGGGCGGGTTGGGCATAGGTTCGGGGATAAGTGTCTTTCTCAAAGATAGAATCCAACACGGCGCCATTCTGCGGAGCCTGGGAGCGACCCCCGCGCAGGTATTTGCCATCTACTTTTTCCTTTCCATGATCCCGGGAATCCTGGGTTCTTTGATGGGCGCCATTCCTGGTAGCCTTTTGCCTCCGCTGGCTTTCGAATGGCTCAAGTCGGCGCTGGGTAGCGATCTTCTGCCCGTACAAATCCATCTTGAGTTTTCCTGGTTAACACTCTTCCAATCTGTGCTGGTAGGAACCGTGGCCTGCGCTTTGTTTGTTCTGATCCCGGTTTTTCGCATGCGCAACGTTTCTCCCTTGCGGGTGATTCGAAAAAGCGTGGAAGAAGGCTCCGAACGCAGTCGCATCATAGTAGTTCTCGGGGTGGCGGCCCTATCCCTGGTATCCATGGTGGCCGTGGTGTACTGGCAAACCGATTCCGCCGGCGCCTCCGCCGGTTTCGCCGCCGCGATAGCTGGATGTATTGCCCTTCTTTATCTGTTTGCCATGGGTGTTATGCGGCTGGCGAGGTTTATTCCGGCTCGTTCCATCCACGCCTCCTATGGTATTGCCAGTCTGTATAGACCGGGAAACCAGACAGCCAGTGTGCTTACCAGTATTGGCCTGGGCATCCTTCTCCTTAGCGCGGTCTACATCCTGGAAAATTCCATTCAGGAAGAGATTAACGTCGAAACTCGCGAAGACTTACCCAATGTCTTTGTGATCGATCTTCAAAAGGAGCAGGTAAGCGATTTCAAAGAATTCATTGAAAGCCGGGGCGCCAACGATATCTCCATGGCGCCCATGATTCCGGCCAGGCTCCAGGCTATAAATGGTAATCGCCTGGATAAGTCAGCGGTGGATCCGGATTCCGTGAATCGTAGCTGGGAAGACCGCCTGTTGACCCGGGAATACCGGGTCACCTATCGCGATCGAACCATCTCTTCGGAGGAAGTGACCGAAGGGGAATTCTGGGAAGGGGTACCGTCCGATCAGCAAGTGTCCATAGATGAAGATCTGGCGGAAAGGCTGGGTATTGAAGTGGGCGATACCATTACCATGGATATCCAGGGCCTTCCCTTAGACGCCGCCGTAACCAGTTTACGGGAAGTGGAATGGCAGGCCATCAAACCGAATTCATATTTCGTATTTTCGCCGGGTATGCTCGAAAACGCGCCCGGCATGACCATTGCCAGCTTTCGCCTGGAGTCGGACATTGTAGAGTTCCAGAAGGGCATGGTCGAGCGATTCCCCAATCTAACAATAATCGATATCTCCGAGGCCGTGCGAAATGCCAGCTACATCATGCAGCGGGTGAGCGGGGTGATTCAGTTCTTATCGTATCTGACGCTGATCAATGGAATCGTAATCCTTGTGGGCGCGGTTGCGGCCGGACGTTTTCAGCGACTCAAGGAGAGCATGCTGCTCAAAGTACTGGGCGCTCATGCAAAAGACATTCGCAAGATTCTAACTTACGAATATGGAATTCTTAGCTTTCTGGGATGCGTTGTGGGCTGGCTTCTGGCCGAAGTTGTCAGTCGTCCGGTGCTCTCCTACTTCTTCGAAAGCGATGCGGCGGTGCCCTACGGCGCTTTATCGCTTCTGTTTGGCGGAACAGTAGCCCTGAATATTCTGATCGGACTATGGATTAGCCGAGAAGTCTTTCACACATCGCCGGTGCAACTCATTCGCGAAGAAGGGTAGAGGCCATGAGGCCACAGGCGAGGCCATTGCCGCCGCATTCATTTTGACTATATTGGCCCGCAATTTCGGCGCAGACAGGCTAATCGAAGTCATTCCAGAAGACCGAGAGTATTTTTAAGGCCCCTGTCGGATGACCTGGAAGATTCAATTGCATGGGGTGCAACATTATAATGCCGCAAACATGCTGACCGCGTTGCACAAAACCCCTGGACTTCTGATTTGATTGCCCTAATATGAACTCAATGAGTTTGCAGCGAATCTATACTCTTCTGGAGCAGAAATTAATGGGCTGGCTGGATGCCCTGGTAATCAGCCTGCCCAATGCTATTGCAGCCATAGTCGTAATTATCATTTTCTTTATCCTGGCCAAACTGGCCCGGAGGGCCACTCAACGCGTTCTGGACCGCTTCTCGCGCAATGCGAATATGGTGCATATCCTGGGCGGTATCGCACAGATTACCGTGATGGGTATTGGGCTGTTCGTGGCCCTGGGCGTTCTCAAGCTGGACCGAGCGGTGTCCAGCCTACTGGCCGGGGCTGGCATTCTTGGTCTGGCTCTGGGCTTTGCCTTTCGGGACGTCGCTTCCAATTATCTTAGCGGAATCATTCTCGCCTTTCAAAAGCCCTTCGTTGTAGGCGATATCGTGGAGATTCGCGGGCATTTTGGGTCGATAACCAGGATAGGTCTGGGCGCAGCAGATCTGCGGACTCCGCAGGGTCAGGTTGTGGTGATCCCCAATGGCGAAGTATACCGCCAGCCGCTCAAGAACTTCAGTCGAACCGGTATTCGTCGCATTGATTTGCCGGTGATGCTCCCTTTCGAATGCGATCTGCAAAAGGCCACTTCGGTGATGAAGGCAGCGCTGGAGACATTACAGCTGCGAAAGCCCGAGACAGAATTCAGCGTGCTTCTGGATGAAGCCGGCGAATACGGTATGAAGGCGATTGCGCGCTACTGGATCGACTATCCCGGTCAGCAGGGCTACTTTGACGCAAAGCATGAAGGCTTAATCGCAATGCACGGAGCCTTGCGGCGAGTCGGAATCAAGGTGGCTGTTCCCGTGCGAAAGGTGGATCTTTCGGCTACGTTGTTTTGAGCGGGCCCCCGTATCCATGGTCTCTGCGCTATTCGACGGGGAATCGGCCGGCATGGCAATACCGCCTCTGCCATTCCCGTCATGTAGTCCGGTACCGTCGCATCCGCCTAAGAGAGTGCCAATTCTCTATTCAAAAGTCTTTGGCAAAGCCCGTCAGTATTCGACGGAGTACCGAAGTTCCGCGAAGCCGGGTCCCATCTGTGTGGCAGACACTAGCTTTAGGCGGCCGGGTGGCGTAATCCGCGGAAAGAGGGGCATGCCTTTTCCCAGCGTCGTGGAACCGACCTGAATAATCAATTCGTCCAGCAGACCAGCATCGTAGAATTGCCCGGCCAGATCGCCGCCGCCCACCACCCACAGGTTTTGGCCGGCAGCCGCTTCCGCCATTTCTGCATGAACCGGACGCACATCCCCACGGACCAGCCGAATGTCTGCCCCGGGCGGTAACTCCAGATGTCGGGAACTGAATAGCCAGACCGGCTTTTCGTAGGGCCAGGGCTGCTCGTCCGGACTACCCGGGCGCAGATGATGGTCCATCATCCATTGAAACGTGGACGAACCCATGGCCAGGGCGCCGACTTCGGCGAAGAAATCAGCATAGCCGGTCTCTGCAATGTCTCCTAGCGGAAACAGCCATTCCAGACTATGATCTTCTGTAGCGATGAATCCATCAAGAGTAGATGCTGTATAATACTGAGTTTTCATTACGCATTCTCCGGCTTCGCAGGATCTCGCTCATGGCATTCGGCAATGGCGCCACCGGAGTTGGAATGGCGCCTGGGCATCCTGGTTTCCGGGGCGGCCGCCCTCTGAGGCGGAGTCGGCAAGCCTTCTTTTTACGGACAGTATATCTTAAGGGTGCGACAATTTCCGGAATCGTCCACCAACGGGTTCCAACTCCTTCGGGTTGCCGGCGGGTCCTTTCCGACCTTTCGGACCATTCAGGCCTGTCGCCGCCCATCCCCTGTATCCCTGGCTTCGCAAGGGCTAATTCGGTAGCTGCCTCAAAATCTTTGTATCTGGCAACTCCAGGACGAGATCCGAGCCAAAGGCCATGGATGGAGTAAGAAAACCGGACAGTCCCTTCGCCTTTTCCAGCTTCTCCAACACCTTGATGGAAGACTCGACGGTGAATCGATAGCCCTCCATGGTTTCTATTTCCACCTCGGCGAATTCGCTTTCGTTTGCGCTATTCCAGGCGCGCGCATAAACGTAGCTGCGATCGGAATTTCTGGTCTTTTCGTCCGGTCCGGCGCTTCCCGAATCGATGCGATTGCGCAGAAAAGATTGCACTCCGGCATTTTTTAATAAGCCGGTGAACGGGCGAATCAGCGGCGCCATGAACACTGGCAGCCCTGGAACCATAGAATACACTGTGACGTTTCCAATCCCCGTGGATATACCAGCGGTGAATACATCGCCCCAGGGGATGCTGAACCCGGTGCGATCCTTGCCGGCCAATCGCACTGTTTTCTTTAACTTGAGTAGCGCTCCGCTTTCAACTTTGCCGTTTCGCCGTATTCTGTTTCCGTTCGGCATTTGCAATAGCGCGCTTTTCATGGTTCCCCGCGACATCTGACCAAGAGAGAAAAAGGCAATGTCGAGATCCGTGGCATTCTTACATCTTGCGGTAACCATATTTGCGGCGCAGTCGGTGGGCACCACGTCGAATCCGGTGCCCGGCATCAACGCAACGCCGGCTTTTTTCGCCTCTCCATCCAGACTGTGGATCGTCTGGAAAACCGGGATCTCGCCAGTGATGTCCATGTAGTGAACGCCAGCGGCGATGCAGGCCCGGGCCATGGGCTCGGCCGTGTGCACGAACGGTCCGGCGCAATGAAGAACGGCGAAGCAATCCTTTATGGAGGACTGAATTTTGCTCGAGTCATCGAGATCAAATACACGAAAGGGTAGATCCAGCTTCTCCGCCAGAGGTCGAATCCTGTCTGGATTTCGGCCGGCCAGAATGGCCGGGTAGTCCAGCTCCTTGCACTTTTCCGCAATTAGCTCGCCGGTGTATCCGCTGGCGCCGTAGATAATAAATGATTTCATCCAGTCAGAGTAATTTTGCTTGGCTGTCAGCGCAATCCATGTATTATCCAGGAATATATGGAAGATCTGACGGCCCGTAGCGGGCAAACATCAAACTCGTATGAAGGAGCGGCTTTCATAGAAGACGGAAGCCGAAAAGCCGGCACCCTCCACGTATTCGAAGGAAGCGTGGAATTCAAGCCCAACGACGGGGAGAATTCCATTCGGTTGCCGGTGCAGCAGCTGGAGATTACCGCGGGGGGAAATCAGAATCGATTGATTTATTTCAAGAGTCCCTCCCGGGCCGGTATTTCGTTCTATACTACTGATCGCAACATACTAAAAGAAAGCGCCCTGCAAAAGCCGGAGTTGCTGCCGGCGATCAAGAAAATCGTTGGCGGGCATCGCAGGGTCAAGACCGGTTACTGGACTCTGGCAGCGGTAAGTGTGGCGCTCATTGTAGGCGCCTGGCTGGGTCGCGGCTGGGTTTTCGAAGCGGCCATCGATCAGATACCTCCGGAAGCGGAAGTTAAGCTAGGCGAACTGGTGGAAAAGAATCTGATGAGTACCATGTCCGTGGTGAAGGACCCGGTGGTAAACGAAGGTATCAAAACCATTACCCGGCCACTGCTGGAAGTAGCGGAGTCGCCGTTTCCTTTCAAGTTCCAGGTAGTGTATCATCAGGATGTGAACGCCTTTGCCATTCCTGGGGGTTCAATCTTTATCCACTCGGCGTTGATCGAAAAAGCGGATTCGGCCGAAGAAGTGGCCGGCGTTCTGGCCCACGAAATGGCCCATGTGATTCATCGCCACGGCACCCAGCTATTGGTCCGTCGCATAGGTCTGTATGTTCTGGTGGGCGCTATGTTTGGCGATACTCAGGGGCTGATAGCGGCTCTGGCTGATCAGGGCGGTTTTCTGCTTTCTCAAAAGTTTAGCCGGGATTTTGAGCGGCAGGCCGACGAAACCGGCTTCAAGCTTCTTGTGGACGCAAACATCGATCCCCGGGGGATGCTAAGCTTTTTTCGACGCATCAAAGAGATCCAGGAGGAGCAGATGTCGGAAACCGAGCAAAGCGCCATGGCCATCATGGGAACCCATCCGGCCACCGAAGAAAGAATCGATTTTATCCAGGAAAAAATCAACGAATTACCCCCGGATCGAGAATTTCAAAAAATTCCGCTGGACATTCAGAAAATTCAGCGGAGGATCAGCCTCCCAGAATAGCCTATGAAAAGTGAAATCACTGGTGCTCCCGCATTCGCGTCCATCCACGTAGAGTTAGAGCCAGGCGAAACCATTATCGCAGAGTCCGGAGCCATGGCCTCCATGGAAGCGGACCTGGATATGAAAGCCAAGCTTAACGGTGGATTTTTCCGTGCTCCCCTCAAGAAGTTTCTCGGGGGAGAGTCCTTTTTTGTGAACGAGTTCACAAATAACTCAGACAAGCCAGCCAGATGCTCGCTCGTGCAGGCCACTCCCGGCGATATACGAGAGATCGAATTGAACAATGAAACGTTCTGTCTGCAGCCTGGCGCCTACATTGCCTCTACCCCGGGATTAAAACTGGGATTGGCGTGGGCAGGTTTCGCATCCTTTATCGGTCGCGAAGGACTGTTCAAGCTGGAAGTCAGCGGCACCGGCAAGCTCTACTACGGCGCTTACGGTGCATTCGTGGACAAAGAGCTGGATGGCGAGTATATCGTAGATACTTCGCATCTGGTTGCGTACGATCCCGGCATCAAGCTCAAGATGCAATTGGCCGGCGGAATCTTCTCCAGCTTTTTTGGCGGAGAAGGACTGGTGACCCGCCTCGAAGGAAAAGGCCGAGTGGTGCTTCAAACCCGAAGTCTGAGCGGCATGGCCGGATGGATTAATCCATTCTTCTGGGGCTGATGAACAGGAGTAGAACGTAATATGAATACAGAAATACACTACAGACCTGGAAATTCGGCCGCCCGCGTTGATCTTGCTCCAGGGGAATCGTTTACTGCAGAGGGTGGAGCTATGATCGCCATGAGCGGCGACATGCAAATCGAAACCACCACTCATAAGAAAGGAAAGGGAAGTATACTAAAATCGCTCAAGCGACTGCTTACTGGCGAATCCCTTTTTCTGAACCACTACACAGCCGGCGCCAACGGCGGCCACGTATGGGTGGCTCCGACACTTTCCGGCGATATCGAAGAAGTGACATTGAATCAGGAAACTTTGATTGTTCAGGGAGGGTCCTTTCTCGCTGCCGAGCCTTCCATTGATATGGATATGAACTGGCAGGGTTTTCAGTCCATGTTTTCCGGCGAAAGCCTGTTCTGGATCAGCATGAAAGGGTCCGGAAAGCTTCTAATGAACTCCTTCGGAACCATCTATTCCGTGGATGTGGACGGGGACTTCATCGTAGATACAGGGCATATTGTGGCCTTTCAGGAGACTCTGAGCTTCAAGATCTCCAAAGCCGGAAAGAGCTGGATCAGTTCCTTTCTGGGCGGCGAAGGCCTGGTTTGTCGATTCTCTGGCAAAGGAAAGCTCTATTGTCAGTCCCATAACCCATCCGCTTTCGGATCGGCCATGACCCCGCATCTGCGGCCACGAAGAGGCTGAGCAAGCAAGCGCAAGGAGTAATATATGGAAGGACAAAGCTGGAATTTTAAAATGGAAGGTCGTCCGGACTTCTCCATGGCCGTAATCGAGGTTCCTGCAGGGGAGACCCTGAAAGTGGAAGCCAGCGCCATGGCAGCGATGGACACCAACATCAAGATGAAAACAAAGTTCAGGGGTGGATTCTCTCGATTCCTCACCGGAGAATCTCTGTTTATCAACGAATTCACCGCCGAAGGCGGCAACGGTACGGTATCGGTTTCTCCCGGCCCTCCCGGGGATCTGTTTCACGTTCGCTTGAACAACGAAACCATGTATCTGCAGAACTCGGCCTTTGTGGCATCGACCATGGGCGTAGAAGTGCAGACCAAATGGCAGGGCCTGGCCAAGGGTTTCTTTTCTGGTGAATCCCTGTTTCTGATCAAGTGCGTGGGCACCGGCGATCTATGGTTCAACTCCTACGGAGCTATCATTGAGATCGACGTCAAAGATCAGTACGTGGTGGACACAGGCTGCATCGTAGCTTTTACCGAGGGTCTGGACTACAACATCACCAAGGTGGGCGGGTACAAATCCCTGTTTCTGTCCGGTGAAGGTCTGGTCTGTCGATTCTCGGGCAACGGTAAGGTGTGGATTCAAACCCGTCAGGTATATCCGCTGGCCGGATTCCTGAACGCCTACCGTCGCGTTCAGAGAAGCAATTCCTGATTGGAATCAACTAGCGCCACGTCGCTTCTGGCGGCGTGCTCAATCAGAAGGCCCGGGAATCCGGGCCTTTTTTTGTAACTGACGTTTAACGGCACTCTCAGCGGCCATGGCAGTTTCTAGCAGCCAGGGCCTCCGTGGTTCGCTGGCCGATTCAAAATGCCTGTGAGGTCGGCCTCCCAACTTTTTAGATTCCCTTTTCGTCTCGCATTTCCCCTTCCACGGCTGGATCAGCCCGTAGATCCCCCCGTGTACGGGATCGGAAGCTCTGCTCCCCGGATGCCTCGATATAGGAGTGAAGCCACGCATTCTCTGTACCTATTATTGACCCAAACTCCTATAAGCAAATCAGAGTATCTTAAAAATATACGATTATACGAAAAAATGAACAAAAAAATGAACGGCGCCCTGTTTATACCCCCAAAAGGTGTATACCTAGAAACATATAGAGCGGGAGCTAAGGCCTTTGCATTACCTCCCGTCAGGATTCCTGAGGAAAAATATAAATATTGGGAGATGATCAATGATACGCAAATACGGAACACGGCTTTCCGTAATCGCAGTGGCCTTTTTTTCACTGCACTGTCCTTCTGGAGGTGGGGGAAACAATGCCCTCGCATTTCTAGCTCTGGGCGGCGAACCGCCCGTTCGAGAGGCGCCGTCCATGCGGCTGACCTACGAAGGGAGTGATTACGGTAGCGGAACCACGCTAAATTTTGGTTCAGAGATAACCAACGCCAGTACGGGGAAAACCTACTCCATAACCATTCATAACGACGGAGACGAGTCTCTTCAATTGACCGGTAGCCCGGCAGTGGAGGTTTCCGGAACGAACAATTCCGATTTTACAATCTCGCAACCGGCTCAGAACACGATTCCCGGAGGTGGTAATGTAACCTTTACCATCACATTTGTACCGGGAGCTGATGGCGCCCGAGAGGCAGAGCTGGAAATAGCCAGCAACGATGACGGAACGCCCAAATACGGTCTGAGCCTGGAGGGCACTGGCTCCGGCAGCGCGCCCAGAATGGCAATTACTGAAGGCTCCACTCAATATGAGCACAATTCCGAGATCAATATGGGCAGTGTGCAGGAGAACGATAGCGGCGCAGCCCGAACGTTTACGATTTCAAACACCGGAAGCCAGAATCTGACTTTCACCAACAGTCCCGCAATATCCAAGGCGGGGACGAATCATACCGAGTTTTCCGTTGGCCAGCCGTCGAATGCTAACCTTACACCGGGGGACTCTCGGGATTTCACTGTAACCTTTCAGCCTACTGTCGACGGTTCGAAATCGGCCACCCTTACTCTGGAAACCAATGATCCCGATCATCCGGCATACGAAATCGATCTGGTGGGAACCTCAACACCGGAACCGCAGCCCATGATCCAAATAGAGCACAATAGTACCGATTACACAAGCGGCGGTTCTATTCCCACATTTGGCACAGTGTGGCCAGGCGATGTCAGTACCTCGAAAGGTGTAATCATACGAAACATCGGCACCGAAACCCTTACCGGTTTAAGCGTATCGGTTGGCGGTAGCGATTCATCGCAGTTCGTTCGCACGGCTCTGCCCGGTACGACAATCGCTCCCGGAGGATCGATCACGGTAAACGTTACATTTGAACCCGATACCGTTGGCGCGAAGTCCGCAAATCTTACCATCGAAAGCGATGACGGAGACGACGGCTCGGCTTCCTCGGTTTCTTTAAATCTGAGCGGAACCGGACATTCCGGCCGGGACATCCTGGTTGAGTGGGACCAATCCATAGAAAAAGGCGTAAGCGATACCGGTGGCGGATATGCAGTCTGCTACAGCCAAACGTCAGGATTCGATCCGGCCGATGTGGATGGTTCTTCCATATTCTGCGAGCTGGTTTCCTGGCCCGGCGCCGGGGATACGCCGACTTCGAAGGTCATTTCGGTGAATTACCATGGTACCTGGTACATAAAGGTCTATGCATTTGCAGGTTTCACTCCTGATGGCGGACCTCCTTCCGCGCAGCAATCCGTGGCGGTACCACAATAAGAGGTGATATTATGATTAGTAAAAAACAGAAGAAGATATTTAAGCAACGGCAGTTGGGGGCTGTCCTTGGCCTGACTCTTGCCAGTTTGTTCGCTACAACCCTGGTGGCCAGGCCGCAACCGGCGCGGGATAACCGTCCGGTGGATCCAGACTCCCTGAAGCGTTACTCCTCGTTGGAGCAGGCAAAGTCTCAGCAAAGGTATGTTCCGGGCGAGGTCATCGTAAAATACAAGCCCGGATTGACTGACAATGCGCAAGTGGCCCGTACCAACGGTCTGGGGCTACAATCTTCATTGCAGATCTCTCGGCTAAAGGCAGTCAAAGCCCGAATTCTGACCGGAGAAACAGTGGAAGAAGCTGTGGAACGTCTTCGGAAAGATCCCATGGTAGAATATGCCGAGCCAAATTATCTGTATCAGAAGTTTGCGCCGGCGCCCAACGATACCCACTGGGGCAAGCTATGGGGGTTGGAAAACACAGGGCAGTTCTTGAGCAGTCCCTCTTACACAACCAATAACCCCGGAACATCCGGAAAGGACATTGATATACTCAATGCCTGGGATGTAACCAGCGATTGTAGCGCAACCACAGTGGCGGTCATCGACACCGGGGTAAACTATTCCCATGAGGATCTTTCGGCGAATATGTGGGATGGCACAGGCTGTGTGGATGAGAACGGAACGACTGTTTCCGGAGGATGCCCGAATCATGGCTGGGACTATGTGGACGATGACAACGATCCCACGGATGAAGAGGGGCATGGCTCCCATGTAGCGGCAACCATCGGCGCCGTAGGAAACAATAACAAGGGGATTTCCGGGGTTTGCCAGACGGCGGATATCATGGCAGTGCGCGTTATAGGCCACGAAGGGGCTGCTCTGGACGATATTGCCCAGGGGATTCAATTTGCTGTCAGGAATGGCGCCAAAGTAATCAATCTGAGCCTGGGCGGAGGATCCACCAGTTCCTTGATGGAGGATGCCATTGATTACGCAGAGTCCAATGACGTGGTGGTGATTATTGCGGCAGGAAACTCCAATCTTGACCTGGCCTCCAACAACATCTATCCTTGCGAGCTCACAAATAGCAATATACTATGTGTGGCTGCCCTGGATCAGGACTTTGAGCGAGCAAGCTTCTCCAACTACGATACATCGAGCCAATCTTCCAGGTCTGTGGATCTGGGAGCGCCAGGCACAAATATCATGAGCGCCTACGGCAACGAAACGGTCCTTTCTGGAAGTGGCGCCTATACCAGCTGGCTCACAGCCGGAACCGGCGCCGCCGCCAACTGGTTGTCCAGCACCTGTGGGGACGGAGCAGAGTCGCAGGAGATGCTCACAGTGCCGGATTGTACGCTGTACGAAGTGGTTTTCGATGATGGGTCCACCGTGACTACTATGCCCTCTAGCACCGATCGGCGAACCTACAGAAATTTCAGTATCAGTTCCAGCGCAACCCACGTTAGTCTGTTTCATACCGTGTTTGCCTACGGCGAAGACAGATTCACCGCCCCTTACTGCTGGGATTACACCCGGGCAGCTTACTCGGACTCAATGGGCGATCCCATTTCTGGAGGCACCTTCCTTCAGCTTCCCGACTACAATCGAGGTCAGTACACAACCCATTTTTGTGAGGATGAGGACACTCCGTTTCTGGCTTCCTCCAGCCACTACCTGGAAGATTGTGTTGGCAGCACAAATTGCACCGTGGGCTATCAGGTTTATAGCGATTCCTACTCGAATCATCCCGGGGCCTTCGTAACGGACATAACTCTTACCACCTGGGCGCCGAGCAACACGGCGTACTCCTACCTGGATGGTACTTCCATGGCTGCGCCGCATGTGGCCGGTCTGGCTGCCTTGCTACGGGCCTACAATCCGGACTATAGCGCCGCCGATACGATTCAGAAAATCATTGATGGGGGAGAATCCAGTACGGACATTTCTTCCACCACCAAATATGGAGTATCTATCAATGCGGACAACTCCATGCGGGATCTGGATCAAGTCACCGGAGTGACGGCTACTCTCCAATGAGAGTCATCCGGTTTTTCCTTGTCGGGATGCTTCTTCTACCTTGTTGTGGAGGGGCATCCCCCTCGGCGCCCATTCCTGCGAACGGCCCTGGAGATAAGCAAATGCCGCCCCGCAGAGTGCCCGGCGAATATATTGTGCAAATCAAAGCCATGCCGCCAGACCAGGTAGAAGCTTTTTTCCGAGAAAGGCTTTCTGGATTGGGCCTCAAGTCGATCCGACTGATCTCGGCCCAATCCCGGTTCTACAAGTTGACGTTTGAGCCGGATCCCGGCCCAGATTCCGTAAAGCGGGCATTGAGTTCGTCGGAATCCGTGATTTCCGTGGAGCCGAATCTAATCTATGAGAAGTTCTGAGCTGCGGTGTGGCAAGCAGCGGATCCATTCCCTGAATGCATTTTGCTACCTTGCCGATAATCTATTGACAGGTTCTTTCGGTACCGGTCTGGAAGAGTCCTGTCTTCACGATTCTCTTTATGCAACTACAGCTAATCATTCGACTGGATTTAATCGTTTATTCGCTGCCGGTAACCCTGGCGGCGTACTTTCTGTTTTTCTTTGCGGGCTTTAGCGATGAAGAACTGAAGGCATTCCTTGCGGCCGCATTGCCCGCCGCCGTGGTTGCCACCCTGGTTCTGGGAAATATCGCCCGCTATTTCCATTTAGTGCGTCCGCTTTCAACAGCCCTGAAGGCCAACTCCCTGAATGAAGAATCGCGCAAGAGTCTCAAGCTTTTGCTACTCCGGGCCCCTTCTAAAGAAGCTTTGAATATTTCGCTGCGCTGGTTGATTGGAGTTATCACCGTTGCTGCAGTTCTGACCCTTATGACAGGCTTTCGGCCCTGGATCTGGTTTTCCGTGGCCGTAGTATTTCTGGCCTGTTTTCCGATCTCGGCTTGTTTGTACTACTTCTTTGCCGAGAAGTATTTTGCCAGCTACCTGGCGCGACCTGAACTGGCTTCCATCCCGCTGGAAAGAAAGCAGATTGTTCGCTTCCCTATCTGGTGGCGAACTCAACTCACGCAGGTAAGCATCGGCCTGGCTTTCTTGATGATTCTGGGCTCCATCGCTTTCGCATTTTCCACCGGACAGCTAAACAGCGAGAATCCTGAACTCCACGTGGGCGTTTTGTCATTGATACTTCTGATCTGCGGCGCGGCTACAGCCGGTAGTTATGCCAGTAGCATGGGAAACAATGTACGCGCCGTCATCGGTTCTCTGGAAACTCTGAGTACCGGCGATCTTCGTGGTTCGATTCCCACCGTAGGCTCGGATGAACTCGGAGAGATGGCACAGTCCATAAGCCGGCTGGCTCGTACTCTGCATACCACCGCCACGTCGCTAACGATTACAGCAAAGGATTTGGACCGTCGATCGGAAACACTGACTCAATCCGGGGAAACTCTGTCGCGGGAATCCCAGGAAAACGCCGCCGCCGTTCAGGAGATCTCCGCTTCTATTGAAGAAACCGGAAGCGTGGCCGAATCTATTGCAGGAAATGCCCGGGAACAAAGCACCTCTGCAAAAGAGGTAGAAAAGATTCTCGAAACGCTGCACCGCGAGTTGGAAGCCACTGTTCAGGAAACGGAGCTCGTTTCGCAGGAAGTGGAGGGAACCCAGGGCAAGGCCAAAGAAGGTCAGCAGATGATGGCACGATCCATCCAATCCATGCAGGATGTAGAGAAGGCCACCGGTAATATCATCGAAGCCGGGGACAGTATTGCTGAGATTGCCGATCAGGTAGGGCTTCTGGCTCTGAATGCCAGTATCGAGGCAGCCCGGGCCGGCGAATATGGCCGTGGATTCGCCGTGGTGGCCAGTGAAATATCGCGTCTGGCCGATAGGACCAGGCAATATCTGGATAATATTCAGGAGTTAAGCGCCGGATCATCGGAAACCATTCGCAGCGGCCTCAAGCAGGTCAGCGACGCTTCGCATACAATGATTCAGTACATCGATGAGATTTCGTCCAAATTCTCGCTGTTTCGCAAACTGGGGGAGCAGGCGGCATCCCAGCGAAAGGCCGGCGACCAGCTGAGCGATGCCTTTCAGTCCGTCCTGCGAAACTCGAGCTTCGTAGAAGAAGCCACGTCGGAGCAGACCCAGGCCTTCCAGGAGATGAGCAAAAACCTGGATCAAATAACAAAGCGAACCGAGTCCATCACCGCTGTATCTCAAAACCTTCGGGACATCTCGGAAGAGCTTTCGCAAGAAGCGGATGGATTGATAAAAGAGACTCAATTCTTCAAGCTGTGAGCAGCTGTCGGGCCTCTGATGCTTTCGGCTGCTTTCGGCTGCTTTCGGCTGCTTTCGGCTGCTTTCGGCTGCTTTCGGCTGCTTTCGGCT
>PCBI01000020.1 GCA_002730875.1 Spirochaetaceae bacterium
AAACCCTCCGGGTTTTGCAGGTAGGCTCGGCTGCACCGCTCGTAGACTTCGTGTTTGAAAGGTACGATCCAACGCCTTATGGCCGCCCTTCCCTTGAGATGTCCGTGCTCGGCGAGCCGGCCACAGGATGTGGCCAGTGGAGTAATCTAAGCACAGACGCTTTGCTTGCTCCACCGAGCCGAGTGCGGACATCATACGCTCCGCGATCTGGATCGGTGAATCTGCTAAGCAGATTCCACTAACCTACTGCCGCCTTCACAGTTGGCCCTCCTGCAACATATCTCCCGTTAAGAATCGTGCGCGGCTACGCCGCTTGCAGATATCCTATCTGCACAAAACGCTTTCTCGTAGAGGTACGCTCGATATGTTGCCCCTTGCAACATATCTCCCGTTAAGAATCGTGCGCGCCTACGCCGCTTGCAGATATCCTATCTGCACAAAACGCTTTCTCGTAGAGGTACGCTCGATATGTTGCCTCCTGCAACATATCTCCCGTTAAGAATCGTGCGCGGCTGCGCCGCTTGCAGATATCCTATCTGCACAAAACGCTTTACGTTTTGTGGGACCGGACCATACTTTACTATGACCTTTTCAAGACCGGAGATCCGAACTGCCCTGATCATCGGAGCCAGCGGCGAAGCCGGCCAGAGCGCTATTGAGGCAATTCGTAGCCGTTCGCCCGCGGCCCGAATAATGGCCACCACTCGTGGCGAACAGTCCATCGAAGGGTCAGACGATACACTTTCTGGCATCAGCATTGATCCAAATCTGGTAGATCAAATTCGCGATTCCGGAACGCCGGCACTGGACTCGCTTGATCTACTGGTCTATACGCCGGCCATGGGCGAACCAGGATTTCCCATTCAGGATACCACCGAAGAACAATTCGAGCAGGCCGCACAGTTCTCATTTTATCCAATGCTCGAGTTGGAAAGAGCGCTGCAACCGGGGCTGACTGTGGGCTACAGCGCTATGTACTGGCTCCCCCATACCCTGGCTTTCTACGGCGCCCTGGGCTATATCAAGAAGGCAATGGAGCAGTGGTGTTTAGCCCGACCCGAAAGCCGCGCGCTGGTTCGCGGAGGAACGTTCTATTCCAAAAGCGTGCGCGGAATTTCGCTGCTATTACAACGCCTGATGAAGACTACCAGGAATTCGGAGTTACTGAAAATGAAAGCGGAGTTCGACCAGTCCGGCCTGCGATTCCTGGATTTCTTTCTACAATACGCTTCTAAAAGGGAAGAAGAAGCTCTGGGCGCCCGTTTTTCCGAGGATTATCGTCGCACCGAACGATCCGATCTTACCCGCGGACTGGAACGAATCCTGAACGGCGATGGTCCTATCGTTTCCGTGGTGGGCAATTACACCTGGACCGACAATGAGTTGCCCGAATTACCGGATTACTTCCAACGTTTTGGCTATAGCGAATAGCATTTGAACGCCGCCTGGCCAGTGCTTACTCGGCGCTTCGAATCCAGCGATGAATCGAGTAACCTGGCGAACCAGCGAAGTGTACTACAGATTTCCGTTTTGATTCTGATGTAATTCTGTCCCTTCCATATCATTGACTGCTTAAGGTTCCCTGGTGCCATTTACCTTTCCTTGATTTCTCAGAGCTATCTGAAATAATGAAAAAATGGAAGGCGAGAACCTTGTAGAGTTTCAGATCTTTTTTCAAAGCACCGATTTATTGATCACCTTTGGAATCACGCTTTTGGGGCTGCTTTTTGGCAGGCTGCAAATCAAAGGAGTGGGTTTCGCCAGTTCGGGCACTCTGGTGGTGGCAATGATGGGAGGTTATTTCTTCCAGTTTGAGCCTATCCCGATCCTGCAAGATCTGGGCATTGTTCTTTTCCTTCTATGCGTGGGACTGGAAGCCGGGCCAGGCTTCTTTCGAGCCTTTAAGAAGCATGGTCGCTACTTCGTCACAAATGTGCTGGCTCTACTGGCATTCGCCGGAGTATTCACTGTATTACTTCTTTGGATTGGAAACGTAAGTAGCGGTGTAGGCCTGGGATTATTTGCGGGATCCTTTACCTCTTCGCCGGCTTTGATTAGCGCCATGCAATTCAATCCGGAGCGGGAGGTTATCTTTGGCTATGGAATCGCCTACCCTTTCGGGCTCCTGGGAGTCATTGTATTCATTAACGTAACTATGAAGTTCTTGCGTCCCCGTATGGACCGCGAACTGGCCGGCCAGAGTCAGATCCACACCGCCGTTTATCGCCTGGAAAACGAAGCGATGGACGGCCAGCTCTTGAAAAACCTGGATCTGTTCCACGATAATCAGGTCGTAGTCACGGGTATTCTACGGGATGGTAGCCTGATTGCTGCCAGCGGGAAGACCAACCTGGTTTCCGGCGACCTGCTGCGTCTGGAAGGAAGCGAAGAAAACGTCACTCTGGTGGGCGAACAAATGGGGACTTCCGTAGACCAGGAGATAGCCCTGGACGGCGAGCTAACTACAAGCAGTATTGTAGTGGAGAATATGAGCATAATCAATCGCTCGATCAAGGAACTTGGAATCCGTCTTCGCTTTAACGCATCCATCGCAAAGATAGTACGCGCGGATATCGAGATGTTTCCTTCCCAGGATCTACAGTTAGAATATGGCGATGTAGTACATGCAGTGGGTAGCCCCTATCAACTGGAACAGCTCAAGATGTTTCTGGGAAGCACGGCCCACTCGGTGATTCCGCGGGTGGACATTGCTTCCATGGCTGCCACATTGTTTCTGGCTTTCTTCATTGGCGGCATCATTATACCGATTCCCGGGATGGGGCCTTTTTCCCTGGGTCTGGCGGGCGGCGCTCTGGTTAGCGGTCTGTTGTTCGGTCACTTTGGAAGGATCGGAAACTTCATAGGACGCTTTCCTCCCAATGCCACGGCAGTGCTCAAGGATCTGGGATTGGCGCTCTTCTTTGTGCAGGTAGGATTTGACACAGGCCAGAGCTTCATCGACAATCTGGGCCCCGAGGTACTCTACTATGCATTTTATGCCGTGCTTCTGGCTGTAGTCCCCATGGCCGCCAGCCTGGCGTTCGGACATTACATCCTGAAGATATCAATTAGCGAATGCTTTGGCGTGATTTGTGGTGGAATGACTTTTACTCCGGGTCTGGACGTGATACGCCAGGTGGACAGCTCGGAAAAACCGGTAGTGGCCTATTCGGCAGTGTATCCGGTGAGTTTGATCCTGGTCATCGCTCTGGTGCAGGGAATGCATCTGGCTCTGGCCGCGTTGCGCTAGACCCTTACCGACAGGGCTTCTCGGAGATCGCCTCCCTGCTCGATTTCCCTTCCATGGCAGGAAGCCATGGAAGGTTGAGAATAGCCTCTATCAGCAGGCTGAAAGCCAAGGAGTGCCTATCAGAGCATTCCGAGGCAAAGCAGTTAAAGTCAGTGTGGAAATGGCAGAGCGTCAAAACGTCAAAGGGGCCCGAGGCAGGCCCTGGTTTCTAAAGACCCCGGGGACGTTCCACTCTGGATCTAAGTCGAAACAAGTAATCTTTGTACATGTCGTAACTTTCGATAATGAAGGAAAGGTTGGAGCAGAATCGAACAACATGAGTTAAGAATAGATAGCGCACAGGGCGAACTACCTTTCCGTCTTCAGTTTGCGCTCGCAAGACGGCCTTGATTTTTCCCAGAAAAAGCGATCTTGTGCCTTTATCGTAATACCCATCCTTGCGATAGCGACAGGTTGCCAGTTCATCGATAAATCCCCTGGCATAAAAGAAGAAGAACTCCGGATCGTCCTCGGCCCGGGTGCGATCCTTCTCTGAGAAGGTGTTCAGATAAGTCCAGAGCAAGGTGATTCTACTGGCACGGTTGGCATCCCCCAGCTTATCCAGGGCTTCTTTGTAGAAATCGGAGGCAAGCGCGTACTCCACAAAATCCATCCAGGATTCGATGCTGGCTTCCACTGTCTGAAATCGCGTAATATCCTGGGCGGTCATAGGCGCTAAATATAGGATGGTGGCCTCCCTTTAAAATTTCAACCTTAATTGCGCCCGGCCTACAAAAAACCAGCTATCGAAGTTGCTTTACCGGCACTTGCGACATTGAATTTTTGCAAATCGGAGGAAAACATGCCATATACTGAAGAACTAACCATCGCCGACATCCGCGCGCGGGAGATCCTGGATTCCAGGGGAAACCCGACTGTTGAAGTGGATGTGCTTCTGGAAGATGGGACCATAGGACGGGCCGCGGTGCCTTCCGGAGCCAGCACCGGAGATTTTGAAGCTGTGGAATTGAGAGATGGACAGGCGGATCGATATCTGGGCAAAGGCGTTCAGAAGGCCGTCGAAAACGTGGAAGAGAAGCTTACTCCCCACCTGCTGGACCGCAATGTTTTCAGGCAGAAAGAAAATGATCTTCTGATGCTGGAAGTGGACGGCACCGAAAACAAAGGCACCATAGGAGCCAACGCCATACTGGGCGTAAGTCTGGCTATGGCCCGAGCGGCCTCATCGGCCCTTGGTTTGCCACTCTATCGATACCTGGGGGGCCCCAATGCATGTACTCTGCCCGTTCCCATGATGAATATCATCAATGGTGGGGCCCATGCGGACAATGGCGTGGATTTCCAGGAATTCATGATCATGCCGGTGCGCTTCGACACTTTCCGAGAAGCTCTACGAGCCGGGGCAGAGATTTTTCATAGCCTCAAAAAGGTGCTCCATGATCGAGGCCTGGGGACAGCTGTGGGCGACGAAGGCGGTTTTGCTCCCAACCTGAAGTCCAGCGAAGAAGCGATCGAAGTGATCCTCAAAGCCATCGAAAACGCTGGCTACAAGCCGGGCGAGCAGATCTTCATCGGCCTGGACTGCGCAAGCTCCGAGTTCTACGACAAGGCCAGCGGAAAGTATAACTATGAAGGCGGGCAGCGCAGTCCCGATGAAATGGTCGGCGTTCTCGAAAACCTGGTGAATCGATTCCCTATTCGCTCCATCGAAGACGGTCTGGATCAGGATGACTGGGATGGCTGGAAAAAGCTAACAACGGCGCTGGGAAAAAAAGTGCAACTGGTGGGCGATGATCTACTGGTAACCAATACCAGGCGACTGAGCAAGGCCATTGAAAGCCAGATCGCAAACTCGATTCTGATCAAGGTAAACCAGATCGGATCCCTGACCGAGACCCTGCAGGCAATCGAAATGGCTACCAGGGCCCGATACACCTCGGTAATCAGTCACCGTTCCGGGGAAACCGAAGATGTTACCATTTCCCATATTGCCGTGGCAACCGGTGCAGGTCAGATCAAGACCGGCTCCCTGTCCCGAACCGACCGCGTGGCCAAATACAACGAGCTTCTGCGAATCGAGGAGGATCTGGGGGTTGAGGCTGTATATCCTGGTGAGGAGGCTTTCTTCAACCTGAAGTAGAAAGCGCCCGGTTCGTTCGGGGAAGCCCGCGTAGATCCTGTTGGATGGGTTTATACGGCTTCCCTGGACTGCCCGGATTCCAGATTTCATGTTCAAGAGCTTACCCTTCAAAGTACTTCTGATCTGGCTCGGCGTTTCCGGGCTGATGTATGTACTTCTGCTGGGCGAGGCCGGCTACTACCACCGTAAAGACCTGGAGAACCGGCTGGCTATGTTGAAGCAGGAGATCGAGGAACTGGAAACGGAAAATCGACTTTTGCGAGAGAACTATTTTCTGATGAGAAGCGGCGATCAGAAAAAAGAGCAGAAGACCGATCAGAAAGCTATTATCCTGAAATTCGATAAAGAAGAGCGCAAGAGCGAGCCGGAATCGGAATTGCACATCACCGGTTTGAACCAGATCCGCGTACTCTACTGGTTTGCCGTTCTGTTTGGCGCACTCATTGCTCTGGCATTGACTTTCTCCTATCAGAAGCGTATTTCGCAGGCAATCGAAGGGACGCCAGAGAAAGACAGGGAAATTCATTTACAGGAAGAGCCACAATCCCATACAGAGAGTGAATCCTGACTTGAGGGCTGGTCGGGATTCAGGCACTCCTTATAAGAAGAAGTAAGCAAAGCCCGGATTTTATCTGAGAGGAAGAAATGAGCAAACAAAATGACCTGCTGGATCAATTCAATCCCGTACATTCCGAGATTGAACGCAAGTTTCTGGAGAAGAGACAGATTTATCTCTGGGGCGGGGTGGACGACGATTCGGCCCGATACCTCATCGATCGGCTACTCTATCTGGAAGCGATGGACCCGGGAAAGGATATTACCCTTTTCATCAATAGTCCAGGCGGGGTTATCACGTCCGGCATGGCAGTAGTAGATACAATGCATATGATTAGCTCGGATGTATCTACTGTTTGTATGGGCCTGGCTGCCAGCATGGGCGCCGTTCTGCTAACTGTGGGTACAAAAGGAAAAAGAATGGCCTGGCCTCATGCGCGAATCATGATACACCAGCCCCTCATCAGTGGACAAATTGTGGCCCCTGCCATCGACATTAAGATCCATGCAGAGGAAATCCGAAAGACCCGCGAAGAGATCAACCGAATCATAGCCGAGACCACCGGCAAACCCATGGAGCAAGTCGAAAAGGATACGGACCGTGACTTCTACCTGACTTCGCAAGAAGCCATGGAATACGGAATCATCGATTCTGTTATGGAGAGTTTTCCTACCTGATTGATGGACGCCGGTTTCGCGATTCCAGGGATCGAGAGATCGGCGCTCCGTTGTGGCGGCAAAGGAAGCTCGATAACGCTGCCTCGGAACGCTGGGCGTGGCGGCGAAAAAGAGTCAAAGGGCCGTAGCAACCCCGGGGCAGGAATCCCCGGTCAAGAATCGGGCCTCGGTAGTTACTGCTGATCTCTGGCAGGATCTTCGAAGGACTGAATGAGTTCGAAAATCTCCTGCTCGCTGGATGCCTTCAGGATTTTCTGGCGGAAGGATTCGTCATTAAACATTCGGGCAATGGAAGCCAGGGTTTTGATATGCTTGTCAAAACGATTCCGGGGCATTAACAGTAGAACCACTATCTGAACAGGCTCGTCATCCACAGCCTGGAATTCCAGGGGATCGGTGAGCACGGCCAGCGAAACCAGCACTTCATCCACCCACTCGGACGAGCAATGCGGAATCGCCACACCCAGCCCAATGCCGGTGGACATGGACACCTCCCGCTCGCGAAGGGCTTCCCATACCTTTTCAAGATTGCTATCATGGCCGCGAACAGCAAGTGTGCGACTCAGCATATCCTTCAGGAATTCCAATTTGTCTTCGCCGTGGTCGGTGTAGCGATAGACACTTTCTGAGGTTAATAGTTCCTGTAATTCCATGGTTTCCCGGCCCTTTTAGCCTGAAGGAGGCCATCGGCCTCCTCATCGGAAATGGGGCTTGCAAACCTTAGCTTCTATGGGCGGGTTTCTTGACGGTGTAGATTTCGTCTTTGATCGGAAGTTCCTTTTTCAGGTTCTTAATGTAAGGAAGCAGATCGCCCATCTCTTTGTAGTGTTCGCAGTTGGGCATCATACGACGAGCTACTGTGAAATACTTGTATAGCTTTTCTTCGCCGGAACGCTTGGACCATTTCTTCTTGTTGCAACGTACTCGAAGAATGTATTTATCTTGTTCGGCCTCGTACTGCCTTACTACAATGCAGTGGGCACAATTGGCGCAGTAGACTTTTTCGCCAGTGGACATAATGACTC
This sequence comes from Spirochaetaceae bacterium, assembly GCA_002730875.1. Classification (GTDB taxonomy): domain Bacteria; phylum Spirochaetota; class Leptospiria; order Leptospirales; family Leptonemataceae; genus UBA3465. The sequence continues at coordinate 7,649 of PCBI01000020.1, forward strand.
CCTGATTTCCAATTCTGGAGGTTGAAAGGCCATCATTGGAAAAGGCTGTTCGGAGTCAAGGCTTCTTCTTATCCTTATCGAAAAAGTTCGAATGAATATATTTCTGAATCAGCTCCAGGTGATCCTCGGAAGGGTCCAGAAAGGCCAGCCCTACATACTTACCGGATACTCGGCTAACTTCCCCGTCAAACTCTACCGAGCGTTCCATCAAGCGGAACCGAATATGAACCCGATCCCCTTGATAAAGGGTGGACCGACTGGTGAACGATAGTCCGCCAATTCCAATATCCACCAGCTGGCAACTCTGGTAGGAGGGAGAGCCCTTTAAGCTGAACTCGGCCTCGGCCTGAATTTGAGCCCTTGCCTTCTTTCTTTTCTGCTGCGCCGGATCCCGGAAATGCAACGATTCGTTGAAGAATGACCCTCCACTCATGCAACCAGAGAACGGCAGGTTCCATGATTGTCAAAAGCAATCCCCTGCCCCGCGCAAAAACGATCTCAAAACCCGCCCGGGGTTTTCGAATCGAATCATACCAGAGCTTCCGGTTTATGGATCTTTTTAGAGGGGGCTTTCAGAGAGCTAAAAGGGAGCGTTGTGGAGCGATCCTCTGGCCCGCGAGCCGATGCGCGCCGGGCGGGCCAACCGTGGCCGCGTCAGTCTAGCCGACCATAGCGGCGCCAGGCGAGCCAGCCCTGCCCGCCTCAGGCAGGCGGGGCAGTAGGTCTTTCGATGCGAAACGAGTAGACTTATGGCAGGCTACCATGCCAGGCTACCGCCGCCCCAAGAACAAAGGGTCAGGTTTCCTGAGTCTGGTGCGTAAGCGCCTGGAGTCTTTTTTCGTAGTTCACCGGGAGACGGATGGGCATATCGAAATGCTCCAGGATAGCATTGAAGGAGATGTAAAGAAACCCCGCCGCATAGATTGCCATGAAAGGAATCAAGAAGGGTTTTTCAACCAGCACCGAGAAATAGATACAAACAATACAGTAGATTCCCATGGCCAGTTCCAGCAATACGGCAGGATCCATGGGAATGCGATACTTCATTCGTTGTAGCAATCGATCGGAAGCGGATTCGATTCTGTATTTTGGAGTGCGCTTGAAACCGGATTTGATTCCAATCAAAGCTTCGAAGAAAGCCCGGGTATTATTAATGGCAATACCGGTTCCTATCATGATCAGAAAAGGAATCCAGATGATTCGCGTTTTCCAGTTCAGATAGAGCTCGCGTTGCGAGTAGATATAAAAGAACGTTGGTCCAAAGGTAGAAATACTCAGGAAAGTGGCGGCGCCAAAGAGCACCGATATAGAAACGTCGTAGATACTGAAACCGGTCCACTGATCCATGAGCAGAAGCGGCATGGCCAGCAGGATGTTGAGGATCATCAAAGGATGTACCGAGTAGCTCAGAAGGTGAATGATGGCTTCGGCCTTGATCTTCCAGCTGAAATCCGCTCGCCAGATTCGCGGGATGAGCTTGAGAGCAGTCTGAATGCTACCCTTGCACCAGCGAAATTGCTGCGATTTGAAAGCAGATATGGTAGCGGGCAGTTCGGCGGGATTCACTACATCTCTGAAGTAGCGAAATTGCCAGCCAGCCAGTTCGGCGCGATAGGAAAGGTCAAAGTCTTCGGTTAGCGTATCGGCCTGCCAGTTGCCTGCATCCATGATACATTGCCGGCGCCAGATTCCGCCAGTACCATTGAAGTTCATCCAGAGTTTGGTGGCGTTTCGCGCTACCTGCTCAATAACAAAGTGACCATCGATTCCAAAGGACTGAGCCATGGTTAGAAGCGAATAGTTATCGTTAATGTGTCCCCAGCGAGTCTGGATCATTCCGATTTCGGGATCCACAAAATAGGGCATAGTTTTGATCAGAAAGTCGGGCGCGGGCAGGAAGTCAGCGTCAAAGATGGCAATATAGTCCGCGTTCGTTTTTTCCAGTCCTTCGCGCAAGGCGCCAGCCTTGTGTCCCTGGCGGTTTACTCGATGGATATGGTGGATGTTAAATCCTTCTCTCTTGTAGGACTGCACCAGACTTTCGGCTTTTTCCTTGGTTTCGTCTGTAGAGTCGTCCAGAACCTGGATCTCAAGCTTGCTTTTGGGCCATTGCAGTCTGGTAGTAGCTTCAATCAGTCGATCCACAACGTAGAATTCATTGTAGATGGGCAACTGGATGGTAACTTTGGGAAGATCTCGAGCAGGAGTTTTCTTAAGATCGATAGGCTCATGCTCTACATTGGAAAGACAATACTCATGATTCTTCTTATAGAGAAAGACCATCAGATATGCATGAACTCCAAAAACAAAGAGCGCCAGAATATCGAATGAGTATATAATGATGATTAAAACAGCGATTGTATCCATAACGGGCCTGCCGGTTGTGACCACTTCGCAGGAGGCCCCTACAGGGTCAACTTCTTCAAACTATGGTCCTTCAGACGATAGATTTATTCAGATGCCTGATTTCCGAATGTATCCTGCGATGCTCGCTGATTGCATTGCAGATAGGGCGGATGTTGAAGCCCGTTGCCAATCACTCAGCTGACTAATGATTTGTAGCGTCAGCTAGTGAGCCGGCTGAAACAAATGAAGCCACTGCCCCCGGTAGTCTCTGCTTTCGGCAATGTAGGTGTTTTCGATCCAGGCCCCCAGCTCCGGGGAAAGGATCTTCCAGCGATCCGGCGCCTGTACCAGTATACAGGGCACTGAACCTCCCGGACTGTGTTTCCGGATCGATTCAAAGAAGCCTTCCAGACGCTCGCAACTACCGTCGCGGTTCCAGAAACTATAAGGAAGATCTATGAAACACACTGCGCTTCGCGGCTCTGTAAGAATCAAAGGCGCCACACGGACAAAGTCCTTGTTGTGCAGGGTTACTTTGTAGCCCGGACAAACCCGATTCTTGAGCCACTGGAATCGCTGCCGATCCAGCTCCACAAGATGAACTGGCTCATACCCCCGACTCAGCGCTTCCAGAGCCATCTGACCGGAACCGGAGCACAGATCCCAGAACGGCCCCGACGGAACCGTATTGGCCAGAATCTGAAAAGCGGCCTCTTTCAGAAGGGAAGGTGTAAAATGTCTGTGACCGGCAACTGCCGGAGGAAGGGGAATACTCTTGCCCTTGAATTCGCCGCCACCGATGGATATTCGGATTGCCTTCAATCCCACCTCTTGTCCCGGACTTTGCGCAAATACTTCCAGTGGCCCAGGTAGATGTAGGTAAAAATGATCCCGAAAACCACCGCCCCAATAATCACTTCATATAGCCGTAGCTGAGCTTTCCAGAAAAGGAACTGAAGAGTCACCGCATTCGGGTTGCCCAGAATGAGCAAAAAAAGCACCAGGAAAGCGGCCAGTATAAGTGTAAATCGGACAGGCATGCGGCTTATAGCTGCGTTACGTTAACGCTACCGCACATTGGGCATACCATTACGTCTGTGTCCACCTCTTCTGCAGCCGGTTCTTCCCACCGGTAATCGCAATCTTCGCAAACAAAGCTTACAATATCCAGGTCTTCCCGTTCTTCCGCATCCCAATCGTCCATTTCCTGGTCGAATTCTTCATCCATCATATCGGCGTCCAAATTTGAAACGCTTCCTATGGCTACAACGAAAAAAACGGGCGACCCGATTTCTTGAAATACGCTCCGCAGTGGACCTGGAAGGAGCCAGGAATTTCGAAGCTCAGAAGTCCACGATTCGCTCCCAACGAAAAGAGCGCCGGAGGACCTGTGCCAGACATTTACCGAGAAGTAACCGCTCCGAGACCACTTCAAGGCAGGGCGGGTGCCATGCGCCTTAACCCGGGCGGGACATGATTCGCGATGCTACGGTAGGCCTCTCAATGAGCAGCCCTTACTTTGGAGTCGTTCTTATCCCAGGTTGTCCAGATCGCTTCTGGATGGCAAACGGTCCAGGAAATCGCCTGCGGACAGCGACCGGGACTCTTCCCGAATCTCATGTATGGTGGGCGTATCGCCGCAGAGCGGACAACTGCGGTCGGCGGCGAAAGGAATGGCTCGGAAGCTGGAGGCAAGCATATCAAAGGAAATCAGTCGCCCTCGCAGCAGGGTTCCCTGCCCCAGCAGAATCTTCAGCGCTTCGGCGGCCATAGCCGAACCTACCATCCCGGCCATGGCTCCCAGAACACCGGCATCCGCACAGGTAGGTACCGCATCCTCGGCGGGAGCGCCGGGAAAAAGGCAGCGATAGCAGGGACGGCCCGCCACTTTCCGGGATGGATCGGTACCGGGCGCAATGATGGTTCCATGAAACCTGAGAATACCTCCGATAAGGCAGGGAGTTCCGGAGAAGAAGGCAGCATCGTTTGCCAGAAACTTTGCCGGAATGGAATCGGTGGTTTCCAGAAGCAAGTCTATACCATCCAGCGCCTTCAGGGCATTGGATGTCTGGAAACGATCCGGCCAGTAATCAATCTCAATGGAAGGATTCAGATCCTTGAGAGCCGTCAGAGCCCGCCGACCTTTGGGATGCCCGACATCAGAGGTTCGGTAGAGTATCTGCCGTTGTAGATTCGTGAGGTCCAGAGTATCCGCTTCCAGGAAACGGATGTGGCCTACTCCGGCCGCCGCCAGATAAAGCAAAACCGGCGAACCCAGTCCGCCGGCTCCAATCACCACCACCCGGGCGGCTTTAAGCTTTTCCTGTCCGGACCGCCCTACTCCCGAAAGAAGTATGTTTCGGGAGTATCGGCTAAGCTCGCCGGATTCCAGCATCTGAGCGGGAATTACTTGCTGCGAGCTTCGGCCAGCTTGGCGCTGAGATCCTGCAGAAGATCGTCTCTTTCTTCCGAAAGCTCGGTTAGAAGGTCCGTTACTTCCTGGCCTCGATCATCGCCTTTCTCTACCAGCGCATGCAGGGTCAGGGCGGAAGCATACCGAATTACCGGAGACTCGGAGGAACTACCGGCAACCTCGACCAGAGCGGAGATTACGGCTTCTTTCTTGTCTGAGTCATCGATGGTGGCCAGGGCATAGGCCGCTTCCAGCTTCACATCGTCTGGATTCTCGGAGCTTACCAGATTGAGAAGCTCGGCGGAGTAATCGTTGGCTCCCTTTTCGGCGGCGCAGCGGGCGCCGTTGATCTGCTCGGAAGCAATAGAGGAACTCAGTCCGCTATCGCAGGGCCGCTCCCCTTCAGCAGCAATAAGGCTACCGGAGAATAGAATCATTGTAATTGCAGTTAGAATTCTTGCTGACATACCCCACAGTATGAATGCCGGGGATTTCCAGTCAATTTGATTTACAGAGATTCGGGAATAATTACCTGTGCTTCCATGGAACTGCCCCTGCATCCGGTGATAGTCCACTTTCCCGTGGCGCTTACGATTTTCTTCTTATTCGTATATCCAGCTTTGATTCTATGGATGGGATCGCATCCCGATCGACAGAAAACCTTTGTTCTGGTTCCCTCGCTGGCATTGGTTTTAATTCTTCTGAGCTACGGCGCTCTGTTCACCGGCGAACAGGATGAAGAGCTGGTGGAAAAGGTGGTTCCTCATGAAATCATCGAAGAACACGAACATGCAGCCCAGTATTTCTTCTATTTCAGCTGGGTTCCTTTCCTGATTGGCCTGGCCGGTATCAAACCCTGGAAGGGCCGGCAAGCGGCCCGCTGGCTCACCGTTCTATCCCAGGTGGTTCTGGTGTTTCTACTTCTGGATGCGGCCCATAAGGGCGGAAAGCTGGTGTATGAGCACGGAGCGGCCCGAGCTCACTATGAAAAGAGCGAAAGGACCACTGAGCCCGACAACGCAGAAAACGGGGACGAAAAGACCGAAGCCATTCGTGGCGCCGACCACTAAGTCAAAGGCTGCCATTCAAAATACACCGCCTGGCGGCGGAGGTTCCGGCCGGACCACTGGCATGAAGCCCTGACTATGGCGGATTGTGCAATTGTGGGACGTGGCGGCTCGAACTAACAGTCATTGCCCCCGGCTACCGGGCATACTGAATACGCCAGGAGCTGCCTAATAGGCCGCGATCTGATACACCAGATCCGCCGGAATGGTGAGGCCATCCGCCACAATCCGATTACCCTGGATCTGAATAGACTTCACCAGGAAATTGCGGTTATCCCGGAGTCGCAGTAGCACCCGTCCCCGGGGATGCGCCGCTATTTCCCAGCGATCCAATGCAAATTCCTTTCCGTCCGGAGTTTCAAATCTTCCCCGGGTCTTCTGCGTTAGAAGCAGCGCCTGGACGGATTCGCCGTCGGCCCGAAGCGTGAGCGGCCAGCGCTGCACGGATGGACGACTGATCTCGTAGCGGGCTGTGTTTTCGCGAGCAGGACCGCTCATCAATCGCTCCAGAATGGCAAGCTTCTCTCCCTCTGCCGAGTCCCGGGGTGGGTTATGGGATTTATCGTCTTCGCCTTCGGTAACTCCGGGATCAGCCACTGCTTGCGGCTTTTCTGTTTGATGGCCGGGGATATCGCCTTCGGAAGCAACATCGTCGTTTTCGGCGCTCGGATCCGTCTGATCGGGCTCGGCTGTTTCGGGAGAGCGGGAATCATTGGCACCATCCGGCGGGTTTCCAAAAGCAGGCAGACTGTTTTCAGAAGTGAAGCTCAAAGGCTGAATGTCCAGCGACTTGAGTTCCCTGCGAAGCTCGGGATCGGGATCCGACAACACTTCGATTAGCATTCCTGGCTCGGGCGACTCCTTCTGCCACTGCTGGATTTCCTCCACTACCCGGGGCTTTCGCGTTTTGGTAGCCATGGATTGGATTTCGCCCAGAAATCCATCCCCCTGCAACCGGGCGCGAATCTGTGCTTCCTGGAGCACCTCGGATCGGCCGCCGTAGAAATGACCTATCATGAGTAGTCTTCGATTCGCCTCTGTGGAAAAGGCGCCGCCACCGCGAGCCAGGTTACTCAGTATCTCCGTGGCCGGCTCCCTCTGGCCGGTCTCTTCCAGACAGAGAGCCAATCGGAACTTCTGCCGCGGGGAAAGCGGCCCTCGATCAGCCGATTCACGAAATGCCGAAATCGCCTGCGGGCAGTTTCCCATTTCGAAGAATTGATCCGCTCTTAAGGCGGGTTCCTTGATGCTCCTTGCCTGTGCGCTATCAAGGGAGTCCATAAGCTCAAGCAGATGGCGCGCAGCCCGCTCAAAGTGCGTGGCCGGATGATCTTCCAGAACGGATTGCAATCGGAACCTCGCCTCCTGCCATCGCCCCTGAGCCAGATAGCAATAGCCGGTATGCAACTTCAAGAAGGCCGGGAAGGGCTCCGGGAAATCCGATGCATTCAATCGGCTATAGATCCTGAGGGCCTCGCGGTATCTTCGACTCCTTTCGAAATAGAAAGCCAGCTTCAAGGCCATCAACTTCTGATGGTCCGTTTCCAGTTGCAGCGGCTCTTTGAATGTTAACAGCCGTACGCCGTTTGTCACAACCAGGGAGGCAAGAGGCAGTTCCCGGCCCAATTCGGACTGGGGATCTTCCGGATTCAGAACCCGGGATTCCAGCATATTCCGATTCAGTTCCAGCGACAGGGCGCCATCCCCCTTTCGCATTCCGCTCATCCGGGTCTGGAGGGCCCGGGAGGATAGCTCCAGGTTCATGATCCTTTCTCGCTCTACGGATTGCTGCAACTGGATCATCTTCAGGTCCAGAATTCCGGCCATGGAATGAAACAGAAACAGAATCATGATCGCTGTTGTTAAAAGCGAAATAAGATTCAGCGAAGTATGGATTCGCGGGAATCGCATTACAGATCCAGAACAAGAACGGTTACATCATCCGACTCCACCGCCCTGTAATCGTTAATCGAAGACTCAATGGCGCCGGAAAGGTCTTTTCCGTGTAAGTGTAGCGTAGACTCAATCAGTGCGCGAACTCCGTCCATGCCGAACTCCCCGGAACCGGAACGCGCCTCGGTGATGCCATCCGAAAACAGTATCAGTCTGTCTCCAGGGCTGTATTCGGCTTCCAGCTGGGGATACTGCATGTCCGCAAACAGGCCCATGGGTGTGCCCTGGCTTTCCAGCGAAACGAATTGCCGCTTCTCTTTCCTGTACAGTAGACAGTCCACATGTCCGGCCCCGGTATAAAGAATCCTGTTGGGCCCGAGAAGAACGTAGATTCCGGTGGCGTAGAAGGTAGACGTGAGGCGGCCACAGAGTTCCGCATTTAAGGATTCCAGCAAATCCCTGGGTTCCCGTGTCGTTTGAATGGTGGCATCCATAGCTGAAGTGACCAGCGCCGTAATCAGGGCGCCCGATACCCCGTGCCCGGCGGCATCGCCCAGAAAGACTCCCACTTCGTTGTTGGAGAATCGAAACATGCTACACATGTCCCCGCTCACATCACGCAGAGGAAGAAAAACGAAAGCCGGATTGTAATCATGAAATGCGCGAAAATCCGGAAAGAATGCCCGCTGCACGTCCCGACCGATATCCAGTTCGTTCTGCATCTCCAGGTTAAGGCGCGAAATGGTGGTCAACTGGCTTTCAATCGTAGAGACTTTCTCTTCGATGGTATTGGCCATACTGTTGAAGGATTTCCCAAGGTCGTCCAGTTCATCGCCACGTTCCTGCCATCGGGCTCGGGCCGCCAGGTCTCCACGCTCCATGGCGGCGCTGGCATCTTGCAGGAGACCGAGTCGCCTGAAGATCATCTTGTAGACAAAGATTCCAAAGAGTACGTGAAAGAGGACCCCCCAGACTATTGCCAGCACAATATGCCACCGTATTCCATCCATTCGCTCTTCGATAGCGGCGATGCGAATCCTCAAATCCAGAAACTCCGTCGAGCCGCTTTCGTTTAAAAGTATCAAAGCGTCGGCAGTCCAGTCCTGCTCATTCAGTTCCAGTAGAAAGCGTTCTCTGAAAACCAGCCCTCTACCGGAAAGCTCGCTCATCTTCTCGCGCTTCGCATCGGAAACCGTTTGCGGAGCCGATTCGCTTCCGTCCCAGCTATGAAGGATTTGTCCGTCCGCATCCAGCATTGTTGCGAAGCCGATATCATATTGCTGGAGCACCGCTCCAATCTGTTCGTAGTAAGCCTCTCGGTCCTCTTGCGCATCCAGATTACTCTGTTTACTAATCACTTCCTGGATCAAGGCATTGGAATGGTATTTGAATGTGCTCTGAAGCAGATCCGTCTGATTCTCCAGAATCATGAAAACGAAAAAGGAAATGTTTATCGTGGCCAGCGCCGTATACAACAGGCCGATTTGCAGAGAAAGTCGAGGCTTCCAGCGCATTTAACGAATCTCCTGCAATTGTCCGTGCTTAAAACGGCCGGTGAAGACCGGTTCGCCAGGCAACTCTACAGTGGCTTCGCCTTCCAGTCGCGGCCCATCGAAGCCTCCCTTTAGCAGGGCCCCACGGGCGGACTCAAAGCGGCCTTCGCCCAGAGGCCTTCCGTCCTTGAATTGACCCGAGAACCGGGATCCGTCCAGAAAAACAAAGGTACCCTGGCCATGATACCGACCGTTTCTGAATGCGCCACTGTAGCTGTTTCCCGATGCCAGATCCAGGTACCCCTGGCCGTCAAACTCTCCGTTTCGAAAATCGCCGCTGTAAACGCTTCCGTCTTTAAAGCGATACTTCCCCCTACCATGGAAAGCGCCTCTTACGAATGATCCGGTGTACACCTGCTGGCCCCGATAGTACAGGGAGCCCTGTCCCTGAGGAAGGTCATCCTTAAAGGTTCCGGAGTACGCCGCGGGCCCCATCGCCAATCGGCCTGCGCCGTTTCGGCAGTCGCCCTCCACACAACGAAAGTCAGGATCCTCGGAAACCAGACCGGCACCGCCAGGAAAATACGATAAGGCCGCCAGTGTAATGAGTATAAATAGCCGCTTCAATGGTTCTCCTTCTTTAGTCGCTGCTTCTCCGCGCGTATCTCCGCCTCTTTTCGCCGTCGTTCTTGTTCCAGGGCCGCATCCCTCTGCTCCTGAACTGCCTTCAGACTGTTTTCGCCAGTAGCAACGCAACGACGAACCTCGATTTCTGCTGTAGTGATAGAGAACAGTGTACCTAGAAATATCGTCATCGTGTAGTCAAGAGTAGTTCGTTTGACTTGAATAACATTTAGCGTGGAAGGCTCCTCTGACACGGCGTAAGCTTCGGGCATCGATAGGGGAAGGCTCCCGTAAAGCCACCAGTAAGCGCGATAAGACTGTGGCTCGTCGCAAACATGACTCCGGGCAATTTCGTCCAGGTCCACAAGTATTGCTGGCCGGGTGGCGCTACAGTTAGTCAAAATACCGAACGTTACAGTAGAAATCAGACAGAGTATTCCAATAGGACTATTTCGCACAGTGTTCTCGCATCCAGATGGATCTATCAGGGCATTTCTGCAACATCATTACTCTTTGATAGACTCTAGTTTTTCTCCTATCTATAGTGGTAATCAAGAAAAATGCGTGCAAATAAGGAAGGGTCCGTTCGTTATTGAATTGTTATCCCGCCATGGAACCAGCGCGCTACATTCTAATCCTTGCACTGGCCATGACCATGCAATGCTCCCCATTCTACGCTGCTTTGCTGGGTGGCTCGGGGTCCTCAGGCACCGAGGAATCGGCGCTTGTGCTCGCATTGCTTTCGTCCTCCGAAAACCCGGCTGGAAAGGACCCGGCGGACCCCAATATTCTGCCCCCCACGTATCGCGACTATCTGGTATATCTAACCACCGCGCAGCCCGACGGAGATATGCAGTACGGCGGCGAGCCCATCTGCGACATGGTTTCCGGCAATCCCATAACCCGGGCCGACTGCTACTGTATGCTGGACTCCAATAATCCGGATCCCATGAACTCGACGTTCAAGGCCTTTCTGGCCGGTGGTAGCCGTATAGCCACAGATTCCCCGGATTGCGGCGCAGGATGTACGAACCAGTCCAGCTGGGTACTGGACTCCTACGGAAACTACAAGGATGAGGGGGGAGCCACGATCTTTGTCACTGGCGCCAATCCTATTTTTGATCCGGATAATCCATTGGAGCTTCAGAACTCGCTTCGGTACGGAATGGCTTCCGCCAGTTTCTGGACCGGGGTGTCCCCGGACTGGACCAAGAATCCCAGTAATTGTTCGGACTGGACCGATGGCGGCGCCGGACAGGGACTCACTGGCAGATCCACCAGCTTGAATTCGGCCTTCCTGGCCCATAACAGCGCCGCGCCCTGCGAGAATAATGGCGGCCCTGGAGGCGGAAAGGTAAACCGGCTCATGTGCGTGCAGGTTCCAGACTGAACCAGCGCCTGCCGTTATTGATCCGGAATCCGCCACAAATGATCGGTAGCTGACAGAAACCGTTCTCGGTTCCCCTTTGCGGGACTAGCTTTTTCGCTGCCCGGAAAAAAGTGAACTTTAACTGGCCAGAAATCGCTTCACAATTTCTTCCAATTGCTCCAGGGTAACGGGCTTTGTCAGATAGGCATTCATTCCGGCCTCCAGAGACTCGTCCTCATCGCCCTGCAATGAATGGGCGCTGAGGCCTACAATAGCCACATTCGAATCAATGTCCGGATCTTTTCCGGAACGAATCGCCCGAGTCGCTTCCACTCCGTCCATTTCCGGCATGGAAATATCCATCAAGACCAGCCGAAACCGGCGATTTCTCAGGTGTTCCAGAGCCGCAAGCCCGTTCTCAGCGACGGTAACCTCAAGCCCCAACTTCTGAAGCATAAGCCGATTCACCATGGCATTCACTGGATTGTCCTCAACTACCAGAACACCGCTTGCCTGTTTTTCCGATCCCATATTTCTTTCTTCTTGTATGCAAGATGCGCCCCGAACAGCCTGCACCATGCCTTTGACACGAATTTGCCAACTGCCGCAAGCCCTTTTCCTGACCTGCCTTTTCGCGAGCGCCTCCCTTTCGGGAGCTCCATTGCCCGGACTTCAGGCAGCCCTGGACACGGGTACGCCCTCAGAGGCGCCCCAGGATTTGTTCAAGCAAATAGAGAATAAAATAAAACTTCAGAAATTGTCCAATGGTCTGGAAGTGATCATGCTGGACCAGGAACTGGCTCCGGTTTCCGCACTCTACATCAAGATCCTGGCCGGTGGAGCGGATGAAACGCAGCGCACCGCCGGCATCGCTCATATGCTGGAACATATGCTTTTCAAAGGCACCGAGAAGATAGGGACTCGCAATTACGAAGCAGAAAAGAAATACCTGGAATTGATTCAGATCTGGTCCAGGGATCTGGACCACTGGAGAATGGAACTGGAAAAAGCCCGGGAGGCGCAGGATGCCAGCGCCATTAAAGAAGCAGAAAGCAAAGTCAACCTGTGGAAATTTAGACTTCAGCTTGCTATGAAAGAAGCCGCCCGGTTTCGCATCCCCGAAGAAGACTCCCTGCTCTATTCCAAACATGGACAAAGAGGCTATAATGCCTACACCTCAAGAGATCTTACCAATTATCAGATCCAGCTGCCTTCCAATCGAATCGAAGTCTGGGCGGCCATTGAATCCGATCGACTGAAGAACTCTGTATTCCGCGAATTCTATACCGAACGCGATGTGGTCACTGAAGAGCGTCGTATGCGTGTAGAGAACGTGGCCTCCAGCAAACTGATGGAGAATTTTCTGATAGAAATCTACGGCGATCATCCTTACGGAAAGCCGCTGATAGGTCCGATGAAATCCATCGAATACTTCAACAAAGAAGATGCGGTAGACTTTTATAAGAAATACTACTCCCCGAACAATGCAGTTATCGCCGTTACGGGCGACTTTGATCCAGAATTCGCCATGCAGGTAATCGAGAAGCACTTTGGTTCCTGGAAGTCCGGACCTGTGATCGAAAGACCTGATCCTGAGGAGCCGGCCAGGCGAAAAGTGAGCATTGAGCTGAAAGAAAAGGGTTCGCCAGTGATGTACATGGCCTGGTTTAAGCCGGCGCTTCTACATCCGGATAGCCTCAAGCTGGAAGTGCTGGGAAGTATTTTGGCCGATGGTCAGGAATCTATCCTGGTCCAGAAACTGATAAGGGAAAAAAAGCTCGCTACATCCATTCGTATCTACACCGGATTTCCAGGGGAGCGTTTCACGAATCTGTTTTTTATAAGCGCGGTTCCCGCCCCGGATGTGAAATACGATACGCTGGAGACGGCTATACTCGAAGAAATTGAAAACGTTAAACATAAGGGAATAAGCGAAAAGCATCTCAAGAAAGTTCAGAAGAAAGCGCTTTCCGATTTTGCTTTTGGGCTGCGCAGTCCGGCCAAACTGGCGGATCTGCTTTCCTACTACCAGATCATGACCGGGGATTATCGCACGCTCTTTAGAAGCTACGAGCAGCTGGAAAACATCCAGGTTGCCGAAGTTCAAGAGGCTGCCCGGCAGTATTTGAAGCCGGAATGGATCATGAAGGCAAGACTGATTGGCGAGGATTAAGTCGATTTGATGGAACGAAAAAGAAGATCCATGGAAGCAAAGCCCCGCCAGAAATCGGATTCTGATGCGCACAAAACAGAAATCAGATTCTGATGCGCACTGAGCAGATATCGGCTTCTAATGGGAATTGCATTGAACTCAGTTACCATTGGCCCCGGATCAGGATTCCCGAAAAAAATGCGAAGATCAGGACTCGAAGCGAAAACCCGGGGATCAGAATTCAAAGCAATATACCGATACCCACAGATTAAGGATGGCATCGGGATAGGAAAACAGCAAGCAAACCAGGAAGCAGCTAGCATCGGAAAGGCATATAAAACCATAAAAAGGTATATAGATGGAATACACACATAAGCAGCGAAAACAATCCAGGAAACATCGAGAGGACTACAGATCGGACGGGAGGGTAGCGTTACAGATCCCGGCCGCTCTACTGCTCGCTTTACTGGTTCTGGCGGTTGTGCCCGCCGCTTCCTTTGCCCGCAGCGCCGACAGTTCCGTGCTTTCCAATATTCAGATCCCGGAGTTGGACTTCACGCCGCCGCCGGTGGATACCAGACAACTGGCCGCTCATGCAACACTCTATCGATTGCATAACGATACCCTCCCTGTGGTCCGTCTGCGAATTGTAATCGAAGGCGGCGAAGATCTGGAACCGGTTACGGAGGCCGGAAACCTGGATGCCATGGCGGCGTTGCTTTCCAGCTCCGGCGCCGGCAAGCTTTCTGCCGAAGAAATGGCGGCGAATCTGGCTCTGCTGGGCGCAAGTATCAGCACTTCGGTTTCGGACCAGGCCTGGGAGATTCAGTTAAGCGCCATGCGCGAAGATTTCCCGGAAGCGCTCAAGCTTCTGGAGCTGCTTCTTACCGAGCCCGATTTTGACCAGTCCAGCCTGGATACAATAAAGAACCAGATGATCAGCTCCATTCGTAGCCGAACGGATTCGCCGGATACCATCGGTTTTTTGAAGCTAAGCGAAATCATGTACCCGGACACACGACGGGGTTATGCCATCCAGGAAAATGATGTGGCGGCGATCACCCTGGAATCTACCAGGCGAACGCTGCAGGATAGACTGCAGAATGCTCGCTACCATATTGCTCTCGATGGCGATTTTCAGGGACTGGGAATCGAAAAGCGACTGGTGGATTTGCTGCGCAAGTTACCGGTACCCGGGAAGCCTTTAACCGTTCTTCCGGACAATGGATTCCGGATCCCGGAAGGGAAGAATCCCTACCGCGGCAAGATTGTGCATGTTACCGGGGAATTTTCGCAATCGCTTCTAATCGTTGCCAGTCCCACAGTAGCCCACAACGAAAAATCCTTCTACACAATGCAGTTGGGCAATCATATCCTGGGTGGGGGATCGTTCACATCCAGGCTAATGCAGGAAATACGGGTGAAGCGGGGACTCGCTTATTATGCCTATAGCTTCAATCGCTCCAATGCTTCGGACGGATATCTGGCTGCCGTCAGCGCAACGCGCTCGGATCGAGCTGGCGAAACCTTGAAGCTCATTCTAAGTACCATTGAAACAATGAAAAACGATGTGGACAGTGGCGATGTAAACCGGGCCCGCACTGCGATTCTGAATTCCCTGGTTTTTCTCTACGACAATCCTTCGGAGATACTCTCAGATCATATTCGATTTCAAATCGATAAGATGCCCGAGGATTATCTGAATCAGTTCCCCGCACGCCTGAAGGAAGTAAGCCCGGCTGAAATCAAGTCCGCCTTCAAAGCAAACCTGAACAGGGACGATCTGTTCATTGTGGTCGTTGGTCCGGAATCCCTGGCCCGAGACTTGAGGAACATCGCTCCGGTAATCACTGTAAAGGCGGAGTCAAACTGAGTTTGACTCCGATCCGGGAGCCGATGGTAGCAGCCCTTCAATAGCAGGGCGCTGATCAGGTCCAGGTCGGTATTCCTGTTCCAAGGGGAATGCCGACCTGGGCAATAGCATGGAGGTTCCAGCAAGGCAAGCTACGGCAAGGAAACCACGATTCTTGAATTCAATCCTGGAAGCATAATGCGATTATCCGAATACAAATACAGAAATTATAAATTCCTGGGCTGCTCCGAAGGCGGAGTCCATACAGCCATGGCCCTGCCCCAGTACAAATTGATGTTCGATGTAGGCGTGGGTCATACGCGTCTGACGGATTTTCAGCGATTGCTTCTCACCCATGGCCATCTGGATCATAGCAGCGGTCTGGCTTACTATGTGTCGCAACGAGCGCTTCGAAGACTGGAGCCCCCCGATATCTACTGTCCGCCGGAACTGGCGGACCCTCTCAAAAGGATTTTCGATATCTGGGCCGAAATCGAAGGCTTCGAGGCGGGCTACAAGCTTCATCCGGTCAACTACGATGACTATTACAAGCTTCAGGGAAACGTATACTTCAAGGCCATTCGCAGCATTCACCGTGTTCCGTCCAACGGATATACGATCCTGGAAAAGACTCGAAAGCTAAAAGAAGAGTTCCAGGATTTGCCGGGTCATGAGATCGCCTCGCTTAAACAGAAAAGGGACGACCTGTTCTACGATCACGAAAATCCGATCATCACCTTTTCCGGCGATACTCAGATCGAGTTTGTGCTGCAAAATGAACTGGTTCGGCGCTCAAAGATTCTCTTTCTGGAATGCACCTACGTGGATGAAAAGAGACCAGTAGAAAGAGCCAGAGAGTGGGGACACATTCATCTATTTGAAATCGCCGAGCATGCGGAAGCCTTCAAAGATGTGGAGCATCTGTTTCTGATTCACTTTTCGCCGCGATACAGACAGGAAGTGGTGATTCAGCAGATCAAGGAAGTACTACCGGAATGGCTGGCCCAGAAAACCACTCCATTTCTCTATTCCAGGGATATTCGAAACATCCAGCCAGCTAAAAGATAGAAGGCTCAGCTACCGGTGAGCGCCACAGCGCTAGCAAGATCCAGTTTACCTTCATACACAGCTTTGCCGGTAATAATGCCCGAAAGCCTGCTTTGATTCAGGGCCAGCAAGTCTTTGATATCCTGCAGCGAGGAGATGCCGCCGGATGCAATTAGCCGGAACCTGAAATTGGTCAGAATCGCCTGGATCTCGTCCATGGGCGGACCGGACAGCGTTCCGTCCGTGGCGATGTTCGTATAAATCACTTCATTTACGCGCATCTGTTCAAGAGTGGCGAAGTAATCCATGGCTTTGAACTGGCTGGCTTCCTCCCATCCCGAAAGCCGCACGATGCCATCTTTGGCATCCACACCCACAATGATGCGTTCGGAAAAGTCGCGCAAGGCCTGCTCCAGGAAGGCCGGGTCCTTTACGGCAGCAGTGCCCAGGATGGCGCGATCGAATCCGGACTCCAGGACTTCGCGCACGGTGTTTAGATCACGAATACCACCGCCCAGTTGAAGCTCCGCCGCCTCTTTGGCGGCCTGGACGATTTCCTCGCGAGCGGCCCGGTTCACCGATCGATCGCCGGATCGGGCCGCATCAAGATCCACAACATGAATTCTTCGTACGCCGCTTTGGAGGAATCGCTCCACCGGAGTAGTAGGACGCTCTTCGTAGACTGTGGATTCGGAATAATTGCCCTGATGAAGCCGCACCACGCGACCTCCCAGCAAATCGATGGCCGGTATAATTCTGGTTCTATTCATATATTTTAATACTTTTGCGGAGCGCGATTTCTTTGACCTGGGTCTTGCCGTAAATCCAGCTCATTAAATCGATTTCACCCAGCCCTCCAGAAAGGAAAGCCCGGAGCGATCAGATTTTTCCGGGTGGAACTGCGTGGCAACGATATTGTCTTTCCTTACCGCGGCGGGAAAGCGAATGCCCGCATACTCGGTGTAAGCCGCTACCACGGACTCGGGCACTTCTGCTGCATGGTAGGAGTGAATGAAATACATCCAGTCCCCCTCTTGCAGACCCGAATTGGGCGCGCATCCCTGGAGTGTGTTCCAGCCCATATGAGGCACTCGGCCCTGTCCCGGGGGGAAGCGGCGAATCAGGCCGGGAATTAGAGCGAGCCCGGAAACCAGGCCTTCACCCATGGAACCGTCCGCATTGTGCACCTCGGAGGAGTCGTGGAAGAGAACCTGAAATCCTATACAAATGCCCAGAAGCGGTCGGCCAGAATCCAGATAACGTCGGAGATGATTCTCTTTTTCCCCTTTCAAGTTTTCCATGGCGGCCTGGAAGGCTCCGTCGCCAGGAAGAACCAGGGCATCGCAATCGTCTATGGCCTCCGCCCGGGATGTAAACTCAACCCGGGAACTGTAGAGTCTCAAGGCTTTCACGATGGAATGAATATTACCCATTCCATAATCCAGTACTACGATTTTTTTGTCGGCCATACGCAAACCGACCCGGGAAGAATCAGGCCGCAGCTTCTATACGTTCCGGGCCCGGCTCTCCGGTCCAGTCTTTTCCATAGCGGAAAGGCCGGATCCCCTTGACGATACCAACAAAGCTGAGCAGTCGAAGCACATAGTAAGTGATGTCCACTTCGTACCAGCGAATGCCCTGGCGACAACTATACATGCAGTAATGGTGATTGTTATGCCAGCCCTCTCCCAGCGTCAAAATTGCCAGAAAGAAGTTGTTACGACTATCGTCTGAAGTGCGGAATC
The DNA here is from genome assembly GCA_002730875.1 of Spirochaetaceae bacterium. Classification (GTDB taxonomy): domain Bacteria; phylum Spirochaetota; class Leptospiria; order Leptospirales; family Leptonemataceae; genus UBA3465. The sequence goes on from PCBI01000020.1 coordinate 25,650, forward strand.
TACGCGAACCCCAGACATGCGCAAGCGAGTTGATGGTGAATGTACAATGGGCCAGAACGATAACGGAAAGAACCCAGCCCCAGAAGAAGTAGGCCCAGCCGCCAATAAGATACAGCGAAACGGCCAGAACCGTGGTCGGAATCCAGTGGTACCTATCCAGAAATCGTAGCTCGGGGAACTTGAAGAAGTCCTTTATACGATTGGAATCGTATTCGTCGTGCTCGTTGGTCAGGATCCAACCAATGTGCGAATAGAAGAATCCCTTCTGCACCGGCGAATGAATGTCCTTTTCAGTGTCCGAGTAGCGATGATGGTCTCGATGATTGGCAGCCCACCAGAGCACGCCTTTCTGCATACTCATCTGTGCCATGAAGGCAAATATGAACTGCCAGAATCGATTTAATTCATAGCTGCGATGGGAGAAATACCTGTGGTAAGAGGCGGTGACGAAAAACATCCCCACGGTATAATTCACGGCAAGCAGGGCTACGTACTCCCACTTGAACGGAAAGAAGAACACCCCGAGGCACATCAGGTGCAGGATCAGAAAGGGTATGACAAAACCAAATTTGTAGTTTTTCAGCGATTCCACGAATAATGAGATCCAGCTCAACTGAACAGGTTGCAAAAAAAGCCCAATGAGGCCAATCGGACAGGATTTTTTCCAGGGTTTTGCCCTAACCTTTGACGGGATTATTTAGCTTCATAAAGACTTGGTCCGGCCATCCGACCTGGCCCGAGCCGCGGCCAGGCACCCTGGAGGAGCCCAGCCGGGTGCGAGTTAAACGCGGCGCCCGGGCGTTATGCGAACTCTTTAAGGCGAACCGACGCCAATACGCCAGCCGGGTGCGAGATAAAGGCAGAGCCCGGGCGTTATGCGAACTCTTTAAGGCGAACCGCCGCCAATACGCCGGTCGGGGGCGAGTAAAACGCGGCGCCCCGGCGTTATGCGAACTTTTTAAGGCGAACCGCCGCCAATACGCCAGCCGGGTGCGAGATAAAGGCAGAGCCCCGGCGTTTTACGAACTCTTTAAGGCGAACGGTCGCCAGAGCGCCAGCCGGGTGCGAGTTAAACGCGGCGCCACGGCGTTATGCGAACTCTTTAAGGCGAACCGACGCCAATACGCCGTGGCCCTACGTCGCCGAAACCAGGTTGCGCCCCAGAAGGCGCGCTACTTCGGTTAAAGACGTACGCTATGCGAACTGTTTAGGAGTAACCGGATGCCAGGTTCCCGGGCAGCTTATTCCAGAACGCCTTTTGTTGAAGCAATCTGGCCCTGGCGGCGCTCATCTACAGCTATGCCCATGCGTAGCGCATGCCCCAGAGCTTTGAAAACAGCTTCATGGATATGGTGACGATTATCGCCGTAATGCACAAGTACGTGCAGATTCATGCGAGCATTCATGGCAAATTTCTGCAGAAACTCCAGAGAGAGCTCGGCATCGTAAATGCCAAACTTGCCTTCCTTTATACTGTCCGGACCTTTGTAGGTAAAATTAAACCGGCCGCTGAGATCCAGCGCCACGGTGCAGAGCACCTCGTCCATGGTAAGGGTAAAATGGCCGTACCGATGAATCCCTTTCTTGTCGCCCAGAGCTTCATAGAGCAGTCCGCCGAATACGATGGCCGTATCTTCGACGGAATGATGACAATCGATGCCGATATCGCCGCGAAGCAGCAGATCTATGTCGATCAGGCTCTGCCTGGTAATATGCGAAAGCATATGATCGAAAAATGGAATCTCCGTATTCAGACTGGCCTTGCCAGATCCATCCAGATCGATCTTCATCTGGATTTTTGTTTCGGATGTCTCTCTTTTCTTCTCTGCTACTCTCAAGCCAGGCTCCTGCTACTAAGATGGCCCGCCGAACGGACGCACTGGTACCAATCTAAACATCGGCTTTCCATGCGACCGTTCTAAAGCGGGCCCGCGCTCAGTTCCTTTTTTTGGGTCCCTTGCGAATCTTCATGGTTATTTCTTTGTGCCATTTCTCTTTGGCATCCCGCTGAGCGGCCTTGCCTTCATCGGCCACGGGCTTTTTTCGTTTCTTCCGAAACTCCTGTAGCCTCTGTACCTCTGCATGCATGGCTTTGTAGCTCTCCAGAAGGGACGGATTCAGATCGCCATTCCGAACAGCCTCCTGCACGGCGCAACCCTGCTCCTGTTCGTGTTTACAGTCCCGGAACCGGCAATTAGTGGCCAGTTCCTGAATGTAACCAAAGGGTCCCTCCTCGGGCAGGGCATCCAGTCCCAGTTCGCGCATTCCGGGAGTATCCAGGATTCCATATCCGTCTGGATGCAGAATCCAATCCCGCCGTGTAGTGGTGTGCCGGCCCTTTCCGGTGCTTTCACTTACGTGGGATACGTCCTGCGTCTGCCGTCCCAGAAGCGCATTTACCAGAGTGGACTTTCCGGCGCCGGACGGGCCCAGAAAACAGGTTAATGCCACCGGAGGTCCCGCCTGGCCCGTAGTCTCCAGGGTCCGGAGAATGGAACGGACAGACTGAATCGAGTCAGGATCGGTCATGGAAAGCAAATGGATGTTTGCGGCCGAAACCAGGCGGCTCAATCGATCCACGATATCCTGGAGTTCCCGCTCATTCGGAATCAAATCGCACTTGGTAATGGCAATTCGCACGGGCACGCCGCCGGCTACGTTCAAGTAGCGCAGGCAGCCTCCGTCGGACAACGGGCGGTCCGCTGGCATTACAATCCATACAAGATCGACATTGGCGGCCATGATTTGCGAATCGCTACCGCCGGCCTGCTTTCTATGCAGCAGGCTACGACGAGGAAAGACCGATTCCACAAGAACCTGATCCCGGTCAATGGGCCGACAACGTATCATGTCGCCCACCGCCGGTAGAACATCCCCGCCTTCCATGAGATCCGCCGGATCCAGCGCAGGCAACATTTGAAACCGACCGGGCAAAAGAGCCCTGAGCTCCGGACCCGGGTCAGGTCTTTCGCGCAGCCGCCCGGAGCCATCTGCTTCGGTAAGCGAGACTATACCATATTCGCTACCGTAGTGTGCGGTGACGATGCATTGAATTTCTGAATTTGTTTCCATTGGTTTGATTCCCGGGCTTTACGCCCATGCCTTTCGGCCTGTGGACACACCTTCTCCGGCTGCTGGGGCAGTGTTTTTTCGGGAAGATGCGAGAATCAAACAATCATATGCAAGAGGGCTCTCACGAACCTGATCGCACAGTAATCCAGGGCCGGCAGTCCGTCAAAGCATTATTTTGATTGTCAGCCTGAGCGTCCTTCGGACTCTGTCCGAACCGACCTTGCCCAGGTGGCGGAACTGGTAGACGCGCTAGTTTCAGGTACTAGTGGGAGTAATCCTGTGGAGGTTCAAGTCCTCTCCTGGGCACAGTAAGGCGGCTTTTCAGGCCGCCTCTTTTCCTTTACTTCTAATTGTGCGACATTTCCGCTAGAGTAGGCCTCCGGCGAATCCGGGGAGTCATGACTTACAGACGGGTTCGAAAAGCGGGATCCGTCTTTTTCATTGTTGGGTGTCGTCGGATTGGAACTCTGCCCTGCCCTCAGGTTATTGCCGATTCCTTAGTGAAGCCCGTCCTTGATCGCTGCAGAGATCCGAAATCCAGGACGAGCCCACGCAAACGTAGCTACCCCGCCACAGCCGCAGGATTTCACAGGGCGCTCCGTTTCAGAGAATTCGCTGTGAATTCGGTCTTTCTCGCATGACTGCGAAAGAGCAATACAAAATAGAAGACGATGGGCGCCAGAAGCCAGATCATCTGAGGGAGCAAAGTCAGCTCCATGCCTCCTACTTCGACAATGACGGGACTCCACCAGGTGGACCTCCATTCCCAGGCCCCCATGGAGAGACTGAGCATTTCCACGCCGAATTCCTGGATCTGCCCCCAGGCCAGGAGTATGCCGAGATCCCACCAGGAAAATCGCTGGAACGCTTCCTGGCGAAAGACTCGAACCAGGAACCATCCGGCCAGAAATATTCCGCCGTCCCACAGAGAGTGAAAGCCCGCGCAGAGCCACCACGCTAGCGGAGGCTCGTTCAAATAGACCACGATGGAATGCGAATCATAAGCTGCCCACGCATTGAACGGAAATTCCCAGAAGGCGCCGAGTAGCGAACCGAGCAGAAAAACAGAGATTATATTGGGATCCCTGCCCTGTTGCTTCCGCTGACCCCGGAAAAAGACAGCCAAGGTCAAAACGATGGCTCCCGCATAGTTCATCCAATAAAATATAGAAATGTCCATGAGTCCCGCAGCCATCCTATTGTTGAATGAATATTCAGTCAATCCATTCGAAACCCGGTGCCGGGTTCCGTGTTTCATGTTTTTGACACATTCCCGGGGTTGCGCCCCTACCGGCTGCAGATCCTGCGCGAATAGACAGATCCTGCGCGAATAGACAGATCCCGTCCATCTGCCTATAGCGCTGTCAACTCGCTTCCGGAGATCCAGGTCAGTAGCAAAGAGGGGCACAGACGATCTCCGTCTCAAGGCTTAAGTATCCCCAGGAGTTCTTTGCGGAGCCTGGTGACTGAAATCTCCGGTTTCAAGAAAAGTCTATGAGTAAGGCCGTCGGCGAAACAAATGACCAGGTCCGTAAGCGCTTCGGGATCCGTCTTTCGAACCATACCCAGTTGCATGAAATCCTCAAGCTGCTGACGTACCACGCTGCGATAGAATTCGAGATAATCCAAAAACAGCGAATGAATTCGATCATTTCTGGAAGTCATGGCCAGGAATTGAAACCAGATGGAGGGATTCCCCAATTTCTGATCCCAGAGGCGCATCGGGTTAAACAATAGGTCCTGAAAGCTCTTGAATCGTTTCCCCGGCGAAGGTAAGCGAAGGTCCTTTTCAAGAACCTGTTCTTTGATCTCTTCGACCATGGCGCGAAACAACGCTTCGATTAGATCGTCCTTTGTTTTGTAATAGTGCATGATCAGACTGGGCGGGCAGTCCATCCGAGCCGCCACTTTTGCTATGGAGGCGCCCTCCAGGCCAAGTTCGCTAATTGCCGCGGCAAAATGAGACAAAATCTCGGATTCTCGTTGGTTTCGAATATCGCTACGGGCACTCATAGAATGCACCGGGTTGGCTCTGGATCATTGTGTCATGGAGTTTTCAACCGCGAACGATCGGATTCGGGCAGATCGTTGTCCTGGATGCTGCTGAAAAAGAATCATTTTCAGGTAGACGGAGGCAGCCCAGGGTACATAGACTGGGCTCTTCCCGGCTACAGGCTTTAAACAGTGGCCCTGGCAAGGACGTCTGGTCTAATGAATCCCGGTCTGATTATTTCTGTCCATCCGCTGATCTCTCGGCTCACTTTGCTACTCGTGCTTTCGGGCATTCTGCTTCAGGGCTCCCATTGCGCAGGAGGCGGAAAGAAAGATCGCTCCGACCTGGTTCGTCCGGCCAGCCTGAGTCTGTATCCCGATGAGGACCCCGAAGGCGATCGCACGGGAGTCTATTATGACAAAGAAAAGCTAAAAGTGGCGCTGGCCCATTCCCATGAACCGGAAGAGATCCAGGAGATTCACAATCAGCTAATGCAGTTCGACAACTGGATGGAGCGCACCGCCCGAATTTATGGAATCTCCACCGTAACCGTGGCCATCGTAAACGATCAAAACGTTCTCTATCAGCGAGGCGTGCATGCGAATCTGCATCGCAAGTATCCGGTAGTTTCCTTTACGAAACCCTTCACGGCTGTGGCCATACTGCAACTGGCGGAAAGACGCCGACTGGATCTGGATGCGCCGGTAAACACATACGTGCCCAATTCCGTTTACTATCATCCCCGCTGGGATCAGGTAACCGTACGGCATCTACTAACCCATACATCCGGAGTTACAGAAGGCGGAGCCCGCATCGCTCCGCCCGGAACCATGTTCGCATACTCCAACAACGGCTACCGTCTCCTGGGACGGGTCGTTCTGGCGGTGTCCGGATTACCGGTGCATCGGTATTTCCAGGAGTTCATAGTTCGACCCATGAACATGAAGCATACAGATAGCGGATACAAAACCGATGGCGCCGCCGGAATGTGGACCTCCACCACAGATTTGCGAAAGTTCCTGATCATGCATCTGGCCAGAGGTTCCTTCGAAGGTAAATCCATCATCAAAGAAAGCAGCTACAACCAGATGTTTGGCACTCCAGCCGCACGGCCCAACTGCGAATTTGTGGAGTATCGCGGAGTGGCCTGGCGCATCTGGTCGGCACGCGGAAAGCCGCTCCTTGTGAACCACGCCGCGCTCTGGTACGGCATGGGCGGAACCATGCAGTGGTATCCCGAATACAACCTGGGCTGGATCTTTATGAGCAATCCACAGTCCCACAACCATCCGGCCTTTCGCGCATTCTATCTACAGATGCGAGCGCGACTGAATAATCTGGCCGTCACTATTGGTCACATCAAGGACAATCCAAACTATATCCGCCCCTGCTACTACCAGACCGTAACCTGGTAGATCCCTGCTATGCTAAAGATTGTGCGACTCGGAAGTTACGTTAACCCAACGGACGAAATCGGACACTACCAATTGGATCGCACCGGCCTTCGGTGATTTGCGCCCTCTGGCAAGGATAAACGATGGGGAACCTCAGCGTAACTTCAGAGGCTTAAAGTCTATCTGCCTTGCGGCGACGATTGCTCCGTCGCTTTGCTGCCGCAGAACCACCAGTCTAAAGTTGCCGGTTCCGTAGTCAGGCTCGAGACGTTTTGTATAGCGCACCGAAACATCCGCAGTCTGCGGCGGCGCCCCGGTCGCCGTTGGCTCAACAGTCTCCGCCGTGTCTAAATGCCAGAAGTCATGAACTACCCCGTCGTGCGACAATCTACGGTTGGCATTTTCGCCCCGGGGCACCGAATTGCTCAGTCCGTCCTGAACCAGAGCCAGCTGCAGAGACTCCTCGCTTGTTAATGGCTCATTCAGGGTTACAACAACCAGGGGCATTTTCCGGTTCAATTCGATCTGAATATTGATTTCGGACTGCCCTGACTGCTGGCGCGGATCCGATGGCTGACGGATATAATTGCGGATCCTTGCTTCGGAATGACCGACTGTTTCGAATCGACCATCGATTACCATTTGGGGGGTGTAGATACCCCGCAAGCCCAATCGTTCGGCATAGAATTCCTGGCGTTCGCTGGCCGTTTTGCTGGAGTAAGGATCTTTCCAGCCCAGTCGATTCCAGTAATCGACATGATGCGAAAGCACAATAACCTCTCGTCCATCGATCTGTCCCTCCTTTCGTAACCTGGCAAGAAGGGCATCCGCCGGCGGACAACTGGAACATCCCTGGGAAGTAAAGAGCTCCAGAACCACCGGGCCGTGCTGGTCGATGGAAGTTTTCCGCTCCAGAGGATTTGCGGCAGTACCGTTATTGTTTCCGGAACAAAGTGCGAGAAATGCGCTCCCGGCCGAAAGGAGCAGAAATCGGATCAGGCGCCGGCTAAAATGTCTAGAGCCCCGGGCCCGACCGGTATACTGAAGGAAAAAACCGACATTCTCAGAGTTCATGGTAGTGTTGGCTTTCATGGCGTTTTGGCTTTCACGAAACGGCTGGCGCTGATGGTACGGGCAGCATTCACCAGACTGCTGGCGCTCCACTAAAAGGTTTTTCTATAAGAACGGAACTCCACGAAAGTGGTTCTTTCCTTCCGGATCATCGGTTACATCAGTTTCGCATTCGGCCTTCGCCGAAGCATCGATTCGCCAACCAATCCATACCCCCGGTCATCGATGTACAAACCAATGCCGAGCCCACAGTAGTTAATGCGCAGACCATTCCATACCTGGAGTAATCGCAATGAAGCTTGTTTTATTCGGCTGCAGGGGGAGCGCCAGATTCCGGGTTTCACAGATTCAGCATCCGAGCCCCGGGGATGGATCAGGAAAAGTTCTTCATGTGTTCTATTAGCTTTTTACTTTCGTTAGGATCACAGATAAAAAAAACTGCTAAAACGATAGTTACTCAATTGACCAATGCTTCCGGTCCTGGTTGCTTTACTTCACTGACCGGCGCAAAGGTACGGGCGCGAAATTGCGACAATCGCTTGCCGGATCAAGCATTCGGAGCGGACCAAAAGCCTCCATCGTAACCGTTATTTCCGGTGGCGGTGAACCTTCTAACGGCAAGGCAGGGTCTGGCAAACGGGAACGAAACACGCAGGACCCACTGGCGGCACATTAAATGATTCGAATTATCCATTTCTTCGTAAGACAGAGACTTTTTATCAATCTGCTGGTTGTGATGATACTTCTGGCAGGAACCCGAACCATACTCAATATGAATAGGGAGGCTTTCCCGAACGTAAACTTTGACCGGGTATCCATTACCACGATTTATCCCGGAGCGTCCCCGGATGAAATCGAACAACTGGTCAGTATTCCCATCGAAAAAGAGCTGCGATCGATCAGCGGGCTGGACAAGGTAAACTCCTACAACCTGGAAAACATTTCGGTATTCGTGCTTGAGATTGACCCGGATGCCTCGGACAAGAAGAAAATCATCGACGATATCAAAGACGGAGTGGATGCCACGGTGGACGATTTGCCCGCCAATGCTGAGCTTCCCATTGTAGAAGAGATTACATTCGATACTCAACCGGTGATCGATGTGGCCCTTTTTGGCGGCGACGGGGACCTGGAAGACTACCGCAAGCTCAGGCAAACCGCGCAGCATCTGGAAGACTATCTATACGACATCGACGGCGTGGCCGAGGTCGAGCTTTACGGTTACCGGGACCGAGAATACCTGGTAGAGGTCCAGCCCGAAGCCCTGCGAAGGGACCGGATCGGCTTCAATGACGTAATCCAGTCCATAGCCAATCGAAACCTGAACCTGCCGGGCGGAGTCATCCGAAAAGGACCAAACGAATATCTCCTTCGCACAAAGGAGCAATACAAGAATGCCGATGAAATCGCTCGCACGGTGGTGCAGGCAAACATTGGCGGCGGCGTCCTTCGAGTCGCTGATCTTGCCCGGGTGATTGACACCTACGAAGAGCCGGATTTACTGGAGCGCTTCGGGGCCCAGCCGGCCATCATCATGAAGGTCTGGAAAAAGCAAGAAGCGGATATGCTCATTCTGGCAGACGCTTTAAAAGGGCAGCTAAACGATTACAGGAAAACGCAGCTCCCGGAAGGAGTAAAGCTCCAATCCTTCAATGACCAGAGCCGCTTTGTGCGAACAAGGCTTTCCAGCCTGCTAATCAACGGCGGCATCGGTTTCGCCCTTCTTGCCATCACATTGATCCTTATCCTTGGAGTGCGGATGAGCTTCATTGTAGGTATGTCCATTCCGGTGGCCTTCATGGTTGCCTTTATGGGCATGTCCGTGGTAGGGATCACTCTGAACGTTATATCCATGTTTGCCCTGGTAATGGTTCTGGGTATGATCGTGGATTTCTCGATTGTAGTGGCGGAGAATGGCTTTCGCTACATGGAAGAGGGATACGATCGGGTGGAAGCTGTGGAAATGGGCACCGCGGAAGTATTCTGGCCGGTAACTACCACTCTACTCTGCATTACTGCCGCTTTCTTTCCCCTGCTCTACATGACCGGCATTGTGGGCAAATTCGTCTGGTCCATTCCCATGGTGATCATCCTGTGTCTTTGCGCCAGCTGGCTGGCCGCCATGTTTATCTTGCCCAGTCACCTGGAAACATTCGCAAGGGTAGACGATGCGGATCGACTGGAAGGCACTTCGCAATCCAGAGCAAATCCTGCGCTTAACGGCGGCGACAACAGCTTACAAACAACGGCCAATGGCGGTGGATCCGATGGCGGCTTTTTCGGTAAACTCACCGATAGGTACGCCGGCTTTCTGAACTTCTGTCTGGAACGAAGGTATCTGGCTGTGGGATCATTGATCGGCGTTTTCTTTCTATCTCTTGTGCTGGCCGGTGTAGCTCTGGGATTCGTCTTCTTTCCGGGCGGCGGAGGCGAAGGAATACTGGTTCGCACAAGAATGCCCCAGGGAACGAATCTGCAAACCAATCTGGAAGCCCTCAAACCCCTGGAACGATTGGCCCTGGAGACTCTGCCTCCGGAAGATCTGGAATCGATGCAAACTCGAGTGGGCGTGGAACTGGCCAATCCCACGGACCCGGCGCCTTCGGAAGCCACGCACCGGGGCACGTTGATTCTGAACCTAACGCCGGTGGGCGAGCGGGAAAAGGAAGCCGGAGATATGCTGGCGGCCCTGCGAAAGGCAGCCGAGAAAGGTCGCAAAGAAGGCACGGTCCATCCCGATCTAACGCTGGACTTTCGAGTACAGGAAGGCGGGCCCCCTGTGGGCATGCCGGTGAACGTAGAGATTCGCGGGGACGATATAGAAACGTTACGAAAGATTGCCGACGAATACATGGCCTATTTGAGAACCATAAACGGAGTATTCGATGTATCCACCGATCTCGAGCCCGGGAAGCTGGAGTATCGATTCGATGTAAATGAAGTAAAGGCAGCCCGCTCCGAGCTAAACGTGGCCAACATCGCAACAACCATTCGAGCCGCTTTCGACGGAGCCATCGCCACCACGGTCAATGAAGGCGAAGACGAAATCGAGGTCCGCGTCAGATTTCCGGACCGAGCCCGAAAGGGGGAAGAGAACCTTCGCGAAGTCTACGTTTCCAACAACAAAGGCGGTCTGGTTCCGCTGAGCGCTGTCACCGACTGGGGCGAGCCTACGCCCGGCTACAGCATGATCAATCGCCTCAACTTTCGACGTGTAGGCAAAGTACAGGCAAACGTAGAAAAAGACACCATCACATCTGCTGAAGTAAATGCAAAACTAATAACGAAGTTCGCAGACATTGAAAAACGATACCCGGGATACACCATAAACTACGGGGGCGAAGAAGAAGACCGAAATGAATCCCTGGGCAACCTGGCGGTGCTATTTGGCTTTGCAATGCTCACCATTTATATGATCCTGGCCAGTTTCTTCCGGTCGCTCATTCTGCCGGTGGTGGTAATGAGCGCCATACCTTTTGGTCTTGTGGGGGTGATACTTGCGCTGCTGGCGCACAACGAGCCGCTATCATTCATGTCTTTGCTGGGGGTAGTCTCACTGGCCGGCGTTGTGGTCTCCAATACCCTGGTTCTGGTTCAGTTCATCATTAATAGAAGAAAAGAAGAATCAGATCTGCAAACCGCCATTGTACGAGCTGGCTCCATGCGCTTCCGTCCGGTATTGCTGACATCGCTAACCACTGTTCTGGGTTTGATCCCCACTGTGTACGGAATCGGCGGAGAGGACGCCTTTGTGGCGCCGCTGGCCCTGTCTTTTGGCTACGGATTGATCTTTGCCACTTTCATTACACTGGTTCTGGTACCCTGCCTGTATTTCATTGCCGAGGACTTCAAGGTGCTCATGGGGCGAATGCTGGAGCGATTCGGTATTTCCCTGCCCGCGCCACCGCAATGATCCAGGCCGCAATAGGAGGGGGACACTCGGCCCGCATGACGGGGCCGTTGTCTCACCGCAGGGTATCAACCGCGCAAAACGGACGACGAATCACTTCCTCAGAACCCGGCTGGGCAAGGTAGTCCGGGCCTTCCCCTTACGGGCGGAGCGGTAAGAGGCCACCATCCGCAGTGCGCCGGTCTCCAGAATCAATTCTACCTCAAGATGGCTCCCAGACCTTTTAACCGCTCACTGAAGAATATTACAGAAATTCCCCGTTAGCTCCAATAGCTGCGTCCGGTTGCAAAAAAAATGGAACCACGGAGCCGGCCAGGCGTCTAAGCCCCGGACCTGGTCCAATGAATCTCTGGCTGCAAAGTCCGGAAAATGACGACTCCAAAATCCCAAAATCGGCTCCGTACTCAGTAGTTTAGAAAAACAGAATTGCAAAAATCCCAGCTTCTTTTCGAATTGTTGGGACTCACCGGGCGGAGCTGTGTACGAGCGACAAAAAATGCGCAACAATTGCGCAAATGGGCACAATTGTTGGTATGCAGAGAAATCCGATCACTATCCGTGTGGATTCCTTCTCCCCCGGCAAGCTGGCGCTTCGATTTTCTTACAACGAAGAAATCCAAGCCCAGCTTCGGCAGATACCAGGAGCATACTACTCGAGAGAGCATAGATGCTGGGCAGTGAAAGCAGATGTGGAACCACTAAAGCAGCTTCAGCGTTCCTTCGATCTCAGGATCATCCATTCCGGTAAACTTGCCCTATTAGACCTCAAGCAGGAGCTCAAGCTAAGGAGATACAGCAATCAGACGGCATTGTCCTATGAGTGGATCAACCGACGGCTAATTATCTTCACAGGGAAGCGTCCCAGAGATATCGAGGCCGCCGATGTCAGGCGATTCCTGGTTGAGTGGGCCGAAGCGGCAGAGCTCTCAGACTCCACCTATGGGCTCGCCCTGTCTGCCATTCGATTCTACCACGGCAAGGTGCTGGGCAAGCGAGCGATCTATAAGATCGGTCACGGAAAACGAGGCCGCAAGCTACCGGGCGTTCTGAGTCTCAGTGAAGTTCAACGGATACTGGGTTCCACCGCGAACCTGAAGCACAAAACAATTCTGACCCTGGTCTACTCCGCCGGTCTACGCGTAGGCGAAACGTCCAATTTGCGGGTCCATGACCTGGACTTCCAGCGTGGAGTAGTAAATGTCCGATCCGGAAAAGGGAAAAAGGACCGAATCAGCCTGTTTCCTGAGTCGGCCCAGCAGCTGGCCCTGGAGTACATGAAGGTCTACCGCCCCGGACGATGGCTCTTTGAAGGTCAGGAAGCCGGCCCAATGCACATCAGATCGCTGGAAAAGATTTTCCAGGTAGCTCTGAAGCGCGCCAATATTCAGAAGAATATCTCCATTCATGGGTTACGGCATGCCTTTGCCACTCACCTTCTCGAACAAGGAATAGACCTGCGCTATATCCAGCAACTCCTGGGTCATGCATCGGCCAGAACGACCCAGGTTTACGCTCATGTCTCTACCGGTAAACTAAGCAGCATCAAGAGTCCGCTGGAATTGATGCGACAGGCTTCATGAATAGCCTACATAGCGCTCCGCCCCGGGCAATTAAAGACGTACTTATGCGCCATCTCGCTGCTCTCTCCGAAACCCTCAGGAAGAATTCTTCGGGGAGCTAATCTAAAAGGAGGAAGTCAAAAAATGAAAACACCAGCGTCTATACTTCTAATCATTTCGCTACTGGGTTTGATAATTTTCGGAATAGCATCTGCTGATACGATCCATACTCAGTTTTTTTCGAGCACCGACTCCTTTGGTAAAGCGGAACTAATGCAGGAATGCAGAAAGAGAGGTGAAAACGGACCGGGAGCCGTTGAAACATGTACTCTTATAGTCGAACGAGCGGCCAGTGAATATCGTCATGGGCAACGACTCTATTTAGCCACTGAATTGCTCCTATGCCTCATTCAGCTGCTCCATACCATTTCGCTCGTGGCATTCCTCAGGAATGGAAGTGTCAAACACCTGAGGCGATCCGCAATTTGGTCCTTAATCCCGGGCACCTCACCGGGTCTGGTTTTGGGCATACCCTTCGGTATTTGGGCTCTCTTTTCTCTAAAGCGCAACTCTCGAGTTATTGTGAGTAATCCCGAGTCATAAATAGAGCGCTCAATGGCGCATAACTGCACTGTAAGCGCTGCGAGCTCGGTTCGCTCGCTCCTCGGGTTTTCGCGCTTGTGCCCGGAGGGTATTCGGCCGAAGCCCGCTAGAGCTGAAATCCCTTCCCTGCCCAATCTCTGTGCGGCCTGGCAACTTCGCTTAAAGACGTACCTGTCTGGAAATTACCCGCATGTCATAACCCGAACCCATTCGGGGGGCAGGTTCGGGTTAAAGCAAGCCTCGGACGCGCAGTCGAACTTTCTATACGAACTTCAGAGGGTGCGCGTTCCACATAAAGTCTGGACAAGATTTTATGCGAACCAATGGTTCGCATAATAGAGCGTGCGGGATTTATTCGGAACTCTGTGGGTTTCGGACGAGTAATAGACGTTAGGCGGCATCGCCATAGTTATGATAATTCTCTATTTAATAATACTGGCAGCAGTGCTCGTAACCGTCACGGTCGGCCTTGTGGTTACTCTGTCCTCTCGAAAGAAAACTAAATGCCCGTCATGTGAGTATATCATTGAATCAGAGATGATGGAACCGCAGTATTGTCCAGAATGCGGCGCAAAACTCAAGAGATGAATAACAAAAAGATAAAGAAATGGATTAACCAGAACCCCGAGCTACTCCATGGTTTCGACTACAACAAAGATGGAATTGTGGATGAGCTTGAGGCGACTACTGTCTACGCTCTACTTGCCGAATACATTAAGGCGTATGAGGCAGGATCCCTCTGGGTCGGTCAAAATCAAAAAGGCAATGATATTGGTCCCCTTCCTTTGCTAGATATTCCTCGCGAATCAGTAATTCAGGTGAGACCGGCTGAGCAAGACTCCTGGCTGCCACTTGAACTCCTGCTGACTGCTCTAAACAAGCTCAAACCGAAAGTGCAATCCGCCGCAAAACCTAGCGCATCACTCAGAGCAGAGACCACCATCCGGAGAACTGTCAGAACAAGCTCCCCCAACAGAATCCTGATTTCAACAACTGATGAAATCCAGGGCTACCGTATCGTTGAACACCTTGGACTTGTTTGGGGAGTCAGTGCTCGCGCCCGAAATGCCGTCTTCGATCTCATTGCATCTTTTGATCAACTATTTGGCGGCGAAATTAGCTCTTATACGAAACTTGCAATCGACACACGGCAAGCGGCACTGGACAGAATTCTTGCCTCCGCAGCTCGCAAGGGAGCTAACGGCATCGTCCGTCTGATCTTCGACAGCAACAGCACTGCCCAGGGCTCATCTGAAGTCGTCGCCTATGGGACGGCAGTGAGATTGGTACCCAAGTAATCGTGGCGACGCCGCCTAACTGCACTTTAAGCGCTGCGGGCTCGCTGCGCTCGCTCCTCGGGTTTTCGCGCTCTCGGCCGACGGCCGCTAAAGCGAAAATCTCGGCTCTCCCCAATGCCTGTACGGCCTGGCCTCGTTGCAGCCGCGCATTTTGGGGATATTAGAATGCGCGGCCGCAAGCGCCGCTCAAACCAAATTGCGCGCCACAAAAGGCGCGCAACTTCGCTTAAAGACGTACGTTAGGCGCCATAGAAGCAAGGGCTATATCTGACAGAGAGCATGAATA
Source organism: Spirochaetaceae bacterium (assembly GCA_002730875.1). GTDB lineage: Bacteria > Spirochaetota > Leptospiria > Leptospirales > Leptonemataceae > UBA3465. The sequence goes on from PCBI01000020.1 coordinate 40,836, forward strand.
AACACTTCGATCATCTCGTTCAGTTCCAGAATAGGATCGTCAGAGGCATTAATCTGGATTACGGACCAGCCCAGGAGCTGAAAGATGCTGAGCCCTTGGGAATCCAACTGGAATTCCAAGAAATCGACAATCTCCTGGCGATCCATCTAGATTTATCAACGGATGCTATCGGTATTCAGGTCTCTCCAAAATCAGAATCACATCCAAAGAGCCACCGAAGCAGTGGCCCATCCTTCTCCCGACTTGCGGGTCAGCCATTGAAACATCTCTTCATGGACTATAGGGCATCTCCAAAGCTCGCACTGTCTTCTAATTTTCCCGGGACTGCCATTGACCTGACAATTAGGTCCGCATATCTTCAATTCCAGAATTATCAGTTAGAAGTCACTGACACTTTTGCCATCTCCCAAATAGCAAAGAATGCCATCAATGTCCCCGATCTCTGGAGCCAAATCTTCTAGAATTCGCTTCTACGGCGCATAACTGCACTTTAAGCGCTGCGGCCTCGCTTCGCTCGGTCCTCGGTTTTTCGCGCTCTCGGCCGACGGCCGCTGAAGCGACAATCCATGCTCTCCCCATTTTCTGTACGGCCTGGCCTCGTTGCAGCCGCGCATTTTGGGGATTTTAGAATGCGCGGCTGCAAGCGCCGCTCAAACCAAATTGCGCGCCACAAAAGGCGCGCAACTTCGCTTAAAGAC